>NZ_JAKQZD010000001.1:0-4689905 GCF_022343575.1 Acinetobacter sp. AG3
ATGCTTTGGACGGACTGCTTAACTCGCTTGCGACAAGAGCTCTCTGATAATGTCTTTGCCATGTGGATTCGTCCTTTGGTTGCAGAAGAAGTCGAAGATACTTTAAAACTGTATGCACCCAATCCATATTGGACTCGCTACATTCAAGAACATCATTTAGAACTGATTTCTATTTTGGCAGAACAATTATCTGAAGGTCGTATTCGTAAAGTCGAAATTTTAGTTGACTCGCGTCCTGGTGCAATTCTTTCTGCTGCTGAACAGCCTGCTACCACAACGGCGGCACTTGAAAGTTCTCCGATGCCTACACAGCATATCAAAGCCAAAAAAGACAAAGAATATGAAGTTGTTTCTGCAAAAAATGTGAAGAAACGACAACTTAACCCATTATTTAACTTTGCTTTATTTGTTGAAGGTCGTTCAAACCAAATGGCGGCTGAAACTTGCCGCAAAGTTTTAACACAACTCGGTGAATCTCAACATAATCCACTCTTTTTATACGGCCCTACAGGCTTAGGTAAAACGCATTTAATGCAAGCGGTTGGGAATGCCTTATTACAGGCAAAGCCAAATGCGCGTGTGATGTATATGACTGCGGAAAGCTTTGTCCAAGACTTTGTCAGCTCTTTGCAAAAAGGCAAGGTTGAAGAATTTAAAAAGAATTGCCGTTCTTTAGATTTATTGTTGGTTGATGATATTCATTTGTTGGCAGGTAAAGAAGCCAGTCTTGTTGAATTTTTCTATACATTCAATGCTTTATTGGATGAATCTAAACAAATTATTTTGACCTCTGACCGTTATCCAAAAGAATTAACTGAACTGGATCCGCGTTTAGTCTCGCGTTTTTCATGGGGACTATCGGTTGGGGTTGAACCACCAGATATTGAAACACGTATCGAAATTTTGCTGAAAAAAGCCGAAAGCAGTGGCATCGATCTGCCTCGAAATTGCGCTTTATTTATTGCACAACAGGTTGTTGCCAATGTGCGAGAGCTTGAAGGCGCTTTAAACAAAGTTGTGGCAATCTCACGCTTTAAGGGGTCTGCAATTGATCTAGAAGTGGTTCGTGAATCATTGAAAGATGTTTTGGCGATTCGTGCCCGTACCATCAGTACTGAAAATATTCAACGCGTAGTGAGTGAATACTTCCGTATTCCATTGAAAGAATTGGTGGGGCCAAAACGCACACGTATTTACGCACGACCACGTCAGTTGGCGATGGGGCTTGCGCGTGAGCTTACAGGAGACAGTTTCCCTGAAATTGGGATGGCTTTTGGCGGTCGTGACCACAGTACGGTCATGCATGCCTGTGAAAAAGTGCAAAGTTTACGCGATGAAGATCCAATTTTTAATGAGGATTATAAAAACCTCATGCGCCTGTTACAAAGTTAAAATTTGTACAAATTATGCGCTTGCAATGCGGCATAAACTGCCGCATAGTACGTCATTAAAAAAAATTTATTACCCACATTTTTGTCATATTTAGTTAGAGGAATTCCACCGTGCGTTTGAAAATCGCGAAAGAGAGCTTACTTAATGTTTTGTCCCATGTGGTTGGAGCAGTTGAACGTCGCCATACTTTAAACATTCTTTCAAACGTGAAAATTCAAGCTACAAATCAAGCCCTTACGATTACAGGATCGGATTTGGAAGTGGAGCTTGTGGCAAGTACAACTCTAGCTGAAGGTGCATGTTTACAAGCAGGGGAAACCACAGTTCCTGCACGTAAGTTGGTCGATATTTGTAAATCTTTACCAGCAGCAGCTTTGATTGATTTGCAGATCACTGAAGATCAACGCTGTATTTTAAAATCTGGAAACAGCCGCTTTGTTTTAGGAACCTTACCTGCTGAAGATTATCCATTATTAACCAATGAAAATAGCCAAGGCACTCAAGTTCAAGTCACTGAGCGTGAATTAAAACGTTTATTTGAAAAAACCTCATTTGCCATGGCTGTGCAAGATGTACGTTTTTATCTGACAGGTACATTATTGGAAATTGATGAAAATCAATTACGCGCAGTCACTACCGATGGGCACCGTTTAGCATTGTGTGAAACATTGGCGTCTTCAACCGCTGCACAATTGGTTCAAGCCATTGTTCCACGTAAAGCAGTCGGTGAGTTACAACGTCTTTTAAGTATCGAAGATGAGCAACTGACCTTGTTAATTGGTCGTGAATTGTTAAATGTTACCATTCAAACCTCTAGCCGCGACAAAGAACAAGGCGATATTACGGTACGTTTCACAACAAAATTAATTGATGGGAAATTCCCTGATTATCGTCGTGTGATTCCACGTGGCGGTGACAAAGTTGTAAATATTCCACATGATGTATTTAAGCAATCCTTACAACGTGTTGCGATTTTAAGTAATGAAAAATTACGTGGTGTATTCTTAAACTTTAATGCTGATTCTTTGCAATTACGTGCCAATAACCCTGAGCAAGATGAAGCGATTGAAGATTTAGCTATTCAATATGCCAATGCGCCGATGGAAATGTCGTTTAATGCGCAATATATTTTAGATGTATTAAGCGTTTTAGATGGTGATGATGTCGCAATGACCATGTCGGAAGCGAATCAGTCGGTATTGGTACAAGATCCAACCCAATCTAATCAAACTTATGTTGTGATGCCGATGCGTGTTTAATTGATTTATTTTTAAATCATAGCCATGCATATTACGCGTTTAAATATACAACGTGTTCGAAACCTCAAGACGGTTGCTCTGCATGAGTTGCAACCGTTTAATGTTTTTTATGGACAAAATGGTTCAGGCAAAACTTCGATTTTAGAAGCCATTCATTTATTGGCAACAGGTCGATCTTTTCGAACCCATATCCCTAAAAATTACATTCAAAATAATCAATCAGACGCCATTGTTTTTGCCCAATCTTTGACTGAAAAGATTGGTATGCAAAAGCTGCAAAGTGGTGAGCAGTTAATTAAAGTCAATGGTGATACTGTTGCAACCCAAGGGCAGCTTGCCAAAATCTTACCTTTGCAACTGATTGACCCATTAAGTACCGATATTATTGATCATGGGGCAAAACCACGTCGCCAATTGTTGGATTGGCTCATGTTTCACGTGGAACCAGATTTCTATCATGCGTGGCAATATTATTCACGCGCTTTAAAGCAAAGAAATAGCTTACTTAAAACCAAACGTAATCTAACTTTGCTCGATTTAGAGCCGTGGAACAAAATGCTCAGTGATTATGGTGAAATGTTGCATTCTCAACGGGTCGAGATTGTTGAGCAATGGAAGCTATATTTGCAAGAAGATTTGGCGCAGTTGCTACCCGATTTAAAGATTGAAATGGAATATAGTGCAGGGTTCCATGTGGAACATGGTTTGGCCAATGACCTGATTCAATATCACCAAAAAGATGTTGATCGACGTTATACCGAGTATGGACCGCATCGTGCAGATATCCGATTAAAAACCCCATTAGGCGAAGCGGATGTGGTACTGTCTAGAGGGCAGAAAAAGTTATTGATAATGGCTTTAAAACTATCACAAATTGCCATGTTACATGCCTGTAATAAAGAAACTGTGGTATTATTAGATGATGTGACAGCAGAATTAGATTTAAGCGCACAACAACGTTTAATTGAGCGATTGAGCCAACTTGGTAGTCAAGTTTTTATTACCACACTAGACCATGAATCAGTAAAAAAACATTTACATGATTTGTCTATTTCCTACCAGTTATTCAATGTTGACCAAGGTCAGGTAAGTGTTGTTGCAACATGATTTTAGATTTTAGCCAATTTTGGAAAGACCTATTTTTCACTAGGGAGAAACCATGAGTTCAGAAGATCAAATAGCTTCTCAAACAGAACCAACCATTGAAAAGGCTTATGATTCCTCTAGTATCAAAGTATTACGTGGTCTAGATGCAGTTCGTAAACGCCCAGGTATGTATATTGGTGATACTGATGATGGTTCAGGCTTACACCATATGGTATTTGAGGTCGTCGATAACGCGATTGATGAAGCTTTAGCTGGTCATTGTGATGAAATTTTAGTAACGATTCATGAAGATGAGTCAGTCAGCGTTGCAGATAATGGACGTGGTATTCCAACTGATATTCACCCAGAAGAAGGTGTCTCTGCTGCAGAAGTAATTCTTACGATTCTGCACGCAGGTGGTAAGTTTGATGATAATAGCTATAAAGTTTCAGGCGGTTTGCACGGCGTAGGTGTATCTGTAGTTAATGCACTTTCAAGCAAACTTGAACTTACGATTCATCGTGCTGGTCATATTCATCAACAAGAATATAAACATGGTGATCCGGTTTATCCGTTAAAAATTGTGGGTGATGTCGAAACCACAGGGACCATTGTTCGTTTCTGGCCAAGTACTGAAACGTTTAGCCAAACGATTTTTAATGTCGATATTTTGGCACGTCGCTTGCGTGAACTTTCATTCTTGAATGCGGGTGTTCGTATTGTCCTACGTGATGAACGTGTTGCCTTAGAACATGTCTTCGATTACGAAGGTGGTTTATCTGAGTTTGTAAAATATATTAACCAAGGTAAAACCCATCTCAATGAAATCTTCCATTTCACCACTCAAGCTGAAAATGGCATAGGTGTTGAAGTTGCTTTGCAATGGAATGATACCTATCAAGAGAATGTTCGTTGCTTTACCAACAATATTCCACAAAAAGATGGTGGAACGCATTTAGCTGGTTTCCGTGCAGCGTTGACACGTGGCTTAAACAGCTACATGGAAAATGAAAACTTACTCAAAAAAGAGAAAGTTGCAGTTACTGGTGATGATGCGCGTGAAGGCTTAACAGCAATTGTTTCAGTTAAAGTACCTGATCCTAAATTCTCATCTCAAACCAAAGAAAAATTGGTGTCGAGTGAAGTTAAACCTGCTGTCGAGCAGGCAATGAACAAAGCCTTTTCTGAGTATTTATTAGAAAATCCTCAGGCTGCAAAATCTATTGCAGGCAAGATCATTGATGCTGCACGTGCGCGTGATGCTGCGCGTAAAGCACGTGAAATGACACGTCGTAAGAGTGCGCTTGATATTGCCGGTCTTCCAGGTAAGTTGGCAGACTGTCAGGAAAAAGATCCAGCACTTTCAGAATTATACTTAGTCGAGGGTGACTCTGCGGGCGGTTCTGCAAAACAAGGCCGTAACCGTAAAATGCAAGCCATTCTTCCGCTCAAAGGTAAAATCCTGAATGTGGAACGTGCACGCTTCGATAAGATGATTTCATCTCAGGAAGTGGGTACGCTGATTACTGCATTAGGATGTGGTATTGGCCGTGAAGAATATAACCCAGACAAGTTGCGTTATCATAAAATCATTATCATGACCGATGCTGACGTGGATGGTTCACACATTCGTACCCTGCTTTTGACTTTCTTCTTCCGTCAAATGCCAGAACTTGTGGAACGTGGTTATATTTATATTGCACAACCACCACTGTATAAACTGAAAAAAGGTAAGCAAGAGCAGTACATTAAAGACAATGATGCTTTAGAAACTTATTTGATTTCAAATGCGATTGATGAACTTGAATTACGTGTCAATGCTGAAGCGCCTGCAATTCGTGGCGTAGCATTAGAGAAAGTGATTGCTGATTATCAAACCTCCCAAAAGAGTTTGCAGCGTTTAACCGTACGTTATCCTGCGACCTTGCTGGATGGTTTATTGAGTCTTGAGCATTTTAAACTTGATCAAAATCATGACCAAGATTATGTACAACAATGGGGTGAGAAACTTCGTGCTGCGATTGAAACAACGCAACCAAGTTTACGTCCAGTGTTGAGCTTGGAGTCGTTTGATAAAGAAACTGCTGATGGGCTTAAAACGACGATTTATTTCCCGCGTATAACGATTTATGTGCACAATTTACCGCATAGCTATTTATTAGATGCGGGTTTATTGGCATCGGGTGAATATAAGCGTTTATTGCAAAACTCGAAGAGCTGGTTCACCTTGTTAGAAGAAGGTGCTTATCTGCAAAAAGGCGAACGTAAAATCAACGTTTCGACTTTCCATCAGGTTTGGCAACACATTTTGACAGATTCACGTCGCGGCATGATGATCCAACGTTATAAAGGTTTGGGTGAGATGAATGCTGAACAGCTTTGGGAAACCACAATGGATCCTGAAAACCGTAATATGCTGCAAGTGACCATTGATGATGCGATTGAAGCCGATCGTATGTTTGCATGTTTAATGGGCGATGATGTAGAACCACGTCGTGCGTTCATTGAAGAAAATGCATTAAATGCAGATATTGATGCTTAATTAAACTCATTTTAATCAATAAAAGGGAATAAACCTCGGTTTATTCCCTTTTTTATAGCCCTTATTTTAATTTTGATAGTGCGACTGCTTCTATTTAAAACAAAAAAACCAGCTTATCAAAGCTGGTTTTTTTGTAGACTTTAGCTTATTTCAGCTAAAGTATTATTCACCACCTAGCGTACATTCAAAGTTGGCTTTATCTACTGAACAACGTGCTTTTTTCAATACAGACATCATACCTGCATCATAAATACCTTGTTTAGTCAGTTCTAAACGGCCATCACGCATTAATTTTTGATATTTCAGCTTATCTTCAGCGGTTAAATTCATTTTGTATTTTGCTGGAATAGTCGCTTCTAAGCGATTAATCATAGCAAAGCTTTTTGGCAAGTTTTTCACAAAATAATCACGAGATTTTTGACCAAAACCTGCAGGGAACTTTTCAGGACGGATGACAAAGTCAGCAGTTACTTGTAATACAGGGAAGTTAAACATTGCCCCATTTGCGCCTAAACCTTTTTGAATTTCAAGCGGTTTGTAGGCATAAGCTGGTGCACCGACCATATCAACTTGACCATTGTTGAATTTTGCAACAAAGTTGGTGATATCTGAAGGAACTGCTTGTGCACCAACACGTTGTACCAGAATTTTTTGAGCGCTGTCATAGCTTAACACAGCAAACTTTTTCCCAGCGGCTTTTTCAATCGAGTTGATATTTTTATCACGTACAAAAATAAATGCTGAACCAAGTGGTGCAATACCAGCAACTTCGTATTTTTTACCACCCAAGGTTGTGGTCATTTTTGCAGCATTACGTGCATCTAAGGCAAAAGTAATGGCTTTTTGTGCTATCGCATTACTTGGCACACCACCAATAGAGTCGATTGAACCCACAAATTTATTGTATTGACGCGCACGCATTGCAGTCATAAATACGCCATCGCATTTGCCTGCTTTAAAGTCGTTATCTGCAACAGCTTCATCTTGTTTTGGAATGAGATTGATATCAGCGCCCCAGCTTTTTGCTGATAATGCCCATTCTTGTGCCATTTGAAATGATTCACCTGACTTACCTAATAAGTCAAATACGCAGACATCTGTCGCAGCTTGAGATGCTGAACTAAATCCAACGATTGAAGTTGCAGCAATAGCGAATGCAATTTTTTTCATATTTTCGTCCTTATCTATTTATCCATCTTTAGGAACTTTTCCATAAGCGCAATATTAATCAGCTTTGTTTGAAAAAAATAGAGCATTTACTCCATTTATTATTTTTTTTTTGACAATTATTGTGAATTAGCGACTTAACTCTCATTTCATCGACAATCTTTTTATAAGTAAATCAGTTTTTTAAGTCTGAGTTATGCTTTTTCATTACAAATTGTTCGAAATTCATGATCTATGTAATTTTAAATAATTTTGCTGAAATCAAAAAAATTAGATGAATGTTCATTATAAAAAGCGACGAACGGTTAAATTTTGCACTTGAATTTTGTTCTATTATTAACCAAAATAATGTTGATAAGTATGTGGGTAACTTTGCAATTAAGCCTAAATTCGATCAATACAGACTGATTTAATCACATATAAAACTTCAAAATCATTAAAAAATGCTCTCAAAGAATGAGTCAGAAGAACTGTTTTAAAATTTTAACTTATCCACAAGCAATTGATAAAAAACATTTTTAAATTCAAATGAATTGTCTTTTTTAAAGCCTTTTTTGCTATTATTTAGGTGTGCTAATATGTTCCACGGTGGAAATTGTCTATTATAAATAAAAGTTATGATTGTATTTTGTCGATTTAAAGATGCTTTTAGGCTTGGACGCGGCTGTTGGATGTGGTTTGGATGTTGAATAAAATAAGCTTATGATTTTTATTGGATTATTGTGATAAAAAGCCTTCTTTTTGATCTGGGGGAATATAGAGTAATGAGAAACAATACCTGAGCGTGTTTGCATAGCGTGGCTATGTATTGAATTACTGATGATTTATGAGAAGAGGTATAGAACTTTAAATTTTGTTAAGGCGATGAAATTGCGGTTAAAACTTTAAATAAATAGTTTTATTAATTAACTTATTGATTTTTAATTATATTTTATTAAAAAGCTAGAAAAGGCATTTGCCTATTTCTAGCTAATTTGAGGGGCTTACTGTCTTTAAAAGCACTTTTTAATTAAAAGCGCCTTTTAATCGAAAGAGCTTTCTAATGTTTCTAGTTCCATCATCAGTTCAAGCATTTTTTCTTCAGCTTGTTCTAATTTTACTTTTAACTCTGTCTGTTCATTCATGAGTTTGAGTAAATCATCTTTACGGTTTGCCTCATAAAGGGCTGAGTCTGCAAGTAATGCTTCAATTTCTGCAAGTCTAGGTTGAATTTTTCCAATTTGGCTTTCAATTTTCTCGATATTTTTACGAATAGGACGGCTCAGTTCACGTTGACGAGCAGCTTCTTTACGTTGTGCTTCTTTATCGAGTTTTGAAATAGTTGGCTTTTCAACCACCTGAGATTGAACAGGTGCGCTAGGCTGTTGTCCATTCTTGATCATATCGATACGTGCTTGACGTAACCACGTTGCATAATCTTGTAAATCCCCGTCAAATTCCTTGCTTTGACCTGCATGAACCAAAATAAGTTCATCACAGACTGAAGCGATCAGCTGACGTTCATGGGAAACTAAAACCACAGCACCTTCAAAATCCTGTAAAGCCATCGTAAGTGCATGGCGCATATCTAAATCTAAATGGTTTGTCGGTTCGTCGAGAATTAAAACATTTGGACGCAGCCAGACGATTAAAGCCAAAGCCAAACGCGCACGTTCACCGCCAGAGAAGCTTTCGCTTGGGGTGTCCATACGTTCACCACTAAAGCCAAAACTTCCTAAAAAGGAGCGTAAAGCTGCTTCACTGATCTTTGGGTCAGCGATGCGAGAAAGTTGTAACATCGGGCTGGCATTGCCATCTAAAGCATCCATTTGGTGCTGGGCAAAATAACCAATATTGAGTAACTCAGAATCTTTACGTAAACCTTGAATCAGCGGTAAATCACCGACTAAAGATTTAATTAGGGTCGATTTACCTGCACCATTCATTCCCAGTAAACCGATACGACTGCTTGGTGTAATCTGTAAATTTACATTGGTGACAATTAATTTATCGCCATAGCCAATATCTGCATGTTCGAGTGTGAGCAGCGGTGAACTCATTTTGCTTGGTTCACGGAAACTAAAGGTAAATGGATTATCGACATGTGCAGGGGCAAGTTCTTGCATACGTTCAAGTTGTTTAATACGGCTTTGCGCTTGTCGTGCTTTAGTCGCTTTGGCTTTAAAACGGTCAATAAATTTTTGTAAGTGTGCTTTAGCTTCTTGTTGCTTTTCAAACGCTTGTTGTTGTTGTGCTAATCGCTCAGCACGTGTGGTTTCAAAAGTAGAGTAGTTGCCGGTATATAAAGTCAGTACTTGATTTTCGATATGTAAAATATGATCTGTGATTGCATCTAAGAAATCGCGGTCATGTGAAATTAAAATGAGCGTGCCTTCATATGCCTTGAGCCAATCTTCTAGCCATAAAATTGCATCTAAATCTAAATGGTTGGTTGGTTCATCGAGTAATAGTAAGTCTGAGCGACTCATCAGGGTGCGAGCAAGATTTAAACGCATCCGCCACCCACCAGAGAAACTTGAAACCAAGAGTTCTGATTGATGCTCAAAAAAACCTAAACCGGCCATCAGTTGAGATGCTTTAGATGCAGCTGTATAGCCATGAATTTCTTCAAAACGGCTATATAAATGTGCTAACTCATCATTACTCAAATCTTCAGAATGGTTTAATTTGTCTTGGATGAGCCAATATTCTTCATCGCCAGATAACACAAAATCAATAGCTTTCATATCTAAGGCTTTGATTTCCTGAGCCATATGGGCAACGGTCCATATATTTGGACGGGTTAAGCTACCGCTGTCTGACTCCATTCCACCCAAAAGTGCTGAGAACAATGTGGATTTACCCGCACCATTTACACCTGTTAAACCAATTTTCCAACCAGGATGAAGTTGCATAGACGCTTTTTGGAATAAAATGCGTCCACCACGGCGAATTGAAAGTTGGTCTAACTGAATCATAGGAAACTGACTATTGAATATCGGATGCGGTATAGTAAAGGATAAATGGTAGAGTTCAAAAAATGTATTTGATAAAAGAAGTGACAAAATGTCTTTTCTTGAGTGAAAAGCACAATAAATTGGGTAAATAAGATCAATTCAAAAAAAACAAACAATGCTTTATTGTGAATGCTTCAATAAAAAATGTGTATATCTCCCAAACCAACAGCAATCATTAGAATATTTTAATTTTACAACCACTCAATAAAAAAACCGCTCAATCAAATCAGCTCAGCCACTTATTTTTATCAGAATTTTGTCCTGAATTTTTTATTTCATCTAAAAGTTGGTTAAAAAACTAACACAAAATATCCAATTTATGTAGAATTAATCACAGTATCACCTAAAAATGTGTAGTTAAAGTAAAAGACTCGGATTGCTTTTACATCTACAAGGATAAATCTATTTATAAAAATATGGACGTTAGATGATGAATAAAATTGGATATTTACCGATTGTTTTTTCAGTTTTTTTTTCACCTCTGCTACAGGCAAAACAAAATGTGTGTGTGTTTGATTTACTGGGTAAAGCGGGTGAATCTTATAAACTCATGGAAGAATGGGCTTTAGCAGCCAAAGCATGGGGTGCTGATATTAATTTAACCGTGTATCAGTCAGAAGAAGCCGTGGATAAAAATTTTAAAACCAATAAATGTGATGCCGCGGCAATGACCACGATGCGTTCACGTGAATACAATAAATTTGGTGGTTCTATTGATGCTTTGGGCGGAATTCCCAACAATGAAATTGCCAGAAGAGCGATCAACTATGCCTTGGATAAACGCAATGCAAAAAGATTGGTTTCTGAAAAAAATGGGGTCAAATATGAATTGGCAATGATTACCCCGATTGGTATTGCTTATATCTTTGTTAAAGATCGCGCAATGAATACTTTAGAAAAGGGCAAAGGTAAAAAGTTTGCCTATCTGCATTATGATCTTGCACAAAAGGTTGCCGTTGAACGTGTAGGCGCAATCGGGGTTCCTTCTGATATTTTTAATTTTGTGAAAAAATTTAATGATGGTGAAGTGGATGCGATTGCTTCACCAGCCTATGCCTATAAACCATTGGAAATTTATAAAGGTTTAGGTAGCAATGGTGCAATGTTTACTTATCCCGTAGTGAATGTGACTGCCGATTTAATTATTAAACCTGAGCAGTTTCCAGAAGGTTTTGGTATTAAGTCACGTGAGTGGGCTGTGAAGCAGTTACCAAGTTCATTTAAGAAAATAGAAAAAATGGAAGCTGAAATTCCAGCAAAATATAAATTAAATGTATCTAAGGATGATGCACTCCGTTATCAGAAATTATTGCGAGAAGGGCGGATTGAGTTAACAAAAAGAGGGGTGTACGATCCTGTGATGATGTCGGTACTGAAAAAAGCACGCTGTACGGTAGATCGCACCAACTTTGAATGTTCACTTGCAGGTGAATAAATTTATTCAATAAAAAAGCCATCAATGTTGATGGCTTTTCTGGTTTTATTGGCTTAGACGGGATTAATCGGTAAAGGTCACTTTTGCAATGGCTTTTTTACTTGCCTGAATGACTAGAGTGACATTTTCTTTCACAGTGAAGTTTGCATCCACAACTTCCCAATCTACTTTTACGGCTCCACGTGAAACAGCATCTTTAGATTGTGCTGAATTCTTGGTTAAGCCTGCGGCACGTAGAATAGACACAATCGAGATTTCTCCATTGTATTCACCACGAGAAATAGTCACTTCAGGCGTACCTTCAGGTAGCTCGCCTTCTGTGATTAAGTTACCCGCACCTTTATGTGCATGTTCAGCAGCTTCTGCGCCATGGAAGCGTTCAACCAACTCAAGTGCAAGAATTTTCTTAATGTCTTGCGGATTACGACCTTCAGCCATTTCTTTGAGAAGAACTTCAATTTCGTCCATAGACTTAAAGCTGAGTAATTCAAAATAGCGTTCAATCAAGCTGTCAGGCATAGACAATACTTTTTGGTACATTGCGCCAGGGGCATCAAATACACCAATATAGTTGCCTAAAGACTTCGACATTTTATTAACGCCATCCAATCCTTCTAGGATCGGTACGGTAATACATACTTGCGCTTCTTGATCATAACGACCTTGAAGAGTACGCCCCATGAGTAAGTTAAAGGTCTGGTCTGTACCACCAAGCTCAACATCGGCTTCAAGCGCGATAGAGTCGTAACCTTGAACCAAAGGATATAAAAACTCATGAATAGCAATCGGTTGATGGCTATTATAGCGTTTAGTGAAGTCATCACGTTCTAGCATACGCGCAACAGTTTGCTGCGAAGCCAATTGAATCAAATCCGCAGCGGTTTTTGTTGCAAACCACTCAGAGTTAAAACGAACTTTGGTTTTATTTGGATCAAGAATTTTAAACACTTGTTCTTGATATGTTTTGGCATTTTCTAAAACTTGTTCACGCGATAGCGGTGGACGAGTCGCACTCTTACCTGTTGGGTCACCAATCATGGCGGTATAATCACCAATCAAGAATGTGACATCATGACCAAGATCTTGAAACGCTTTTAATTTGTTAATTAAAACAGTATGACCCAAATGTAAATCTGGGGCAGTTGGATCAAATCCTGCTTTAATTTTTAAAGGACGATTTTCTTTTAGTTTCTTCAGAAGATCTTCTTCAGAAATAATTTCATGAGTGCCTCGGCGAATGAGGGCAAGTTGTTCTTCAGCCGGCAGGAAATTTGACATTACAAAAACCCAAATACTTCAGTTAGACTATTTGTGCGATATACTAACATTTTTTCAGCATAATGCAGGCGAAGAATATCTCATGACAACAATCTATATTGGCGTAATGACTGGAACCAGCATGGATGGCGTCGATTTTGTTGCTGCTTCATTTGATCCTTTACATATCCATGCCACGCTTACAGTCGCTTTTGATCCTCATTTACGCGATGAATTGATGGCATTGACCTTACCTGATGATAATGAAATCGATCGAATGGGTAAGGCTGATGTCGCTCTTGCAACCATGATTGGCAATGGCATTAACCAACTTATACAAGAAAATAATTTAGATAAAAGCCAAATTAAAGCGATTGGTTGTCATGGACAAACTATTCGGCATCGCCCAGAACACGGGTTTACTTTACAAATTGGTGATCCAAATATTATTACGGAAATTACTCAAATTCCTGTGATTTCAGATTTTCGTCGTCGTGATATGGCGGCAGGTGGGCAGGGTGCTCCTCTAGTTCCAGCGTTTCATCAAGCTTTATTCCAACATTCAACCATTCATCGAGTGATTCTCAATTTAGGGGGGATTGCCAATGTCAGCATGCTGCCTGCTGGTGATGAGCAGAATGTTTATGGTTTTGATACAGGTCCTGCCAATATTCTTATGGATGCGTGGTGTCATCGTTATACTGGGCAACCTTATGACGAAAATGGCAATTGGGCAGCTTATGGTCAACCGATACGTTCATTGTTAGATCGCCTTCAATCAAATGAATACTTCTCTAAAGAACCTCCAAAAAGTACAGGGCGTGAAGACTTTAACTTGGAATGGTTAGATGAGCAGATTTTAGATTGGCGCAATGATTTAGAATATGATGAATTAGAAGATACCCCTGAAAATATTCAGGCAACGTTGATGAAACTCACGACACGTGCCATCAAGAAAGCCATTTATCGTTCGCCTCTAGATACGGGTGAGGTCTATGTTTGCGGTGGAGGTGCTTATAACTCACATCTACTTGAACAACTCCGTTGGCGTCTACGTAAGCACAATTGGTCTGTACAATCGACTTCTGCATTGGGCTTAGCACCGACATGGGTAGAGGCAACTGCATTTGCATGGCTCGCCATGCGCTTTGACCAACAGTTAAGTGGCAACCTACCTGCTGTTACGGGGGCAAAAGGCTATCGTATCTTAGGCACGATTACAGCAGTTTAAAAATAAAATGATTGCTAAGGTGAGTGATACACCTTAGTAATCAATATTTACACAAGAACAAAAGCGCTGTAAAAACAAATGAAAGCAACCAGAATGGGATAAATTTTGCTGATATATAACGACTACGGATTATTGTTCTTTAAAAAGAGAATTCATTTTTTGCTTAGTAGCCTGAGATATTTTGTAGAACAATGATCGACCTGTTTAGCGCTGAGATTGTCCTTTACTGCTGTTAAAAAATAGCGCATAAGCTTCCACTATCAATAAAAATTAAAACTGAGATCACAATGAACTTAGCGATACAGAAACAGCGCATAGAATCATTTCAAAGAGAAGGCTTCAGCTTTGATGTGATAGATTCGGGTCCTTTAGATGGACAGCCTTTTGTCTTGTTACATGGTTTTCCTGAAACCAATAAAAGCTGGCAAGAAACTGCAGAGATCTTGAATCAAAACGGTTATCGTACTTTTGCTGTTAATCAACGTGGTTATAGTTTAGGCGCACAACCGCAAAACCGCCGTGATTATAGAAGTTCTACTTTGGTTGAAGATGTAAATGCTTTAATCGATATGATTCAACAACAGGTTTATTTAGTTGGACATGATTGGGGAGCTGTAGTGGCTTGGGATGTTGCTCAACGCTATCCTGAAAAAATAAAACATTTGATTACGATTTCTGTACCGCATAAAGCAGCATTTATGCGTTCGATGTTCAGCAGTAATCAATTGTTAAAATCTTACTATATTGGTTTATTCCAGTTACCTAAAATTCCAGAATTATTATTCGAGAAATTACCGAAGTTGGGTCTAGGTTTATTAAAAGATTCAGGAATGACCGCAAAACAACTCGAAGATTTCCAACAAGACATCGTGGTGGAAAAGCGTCTAAGTTCTGCATTAAATTGGTATCGGGGACTTCCATTTAGTTCAAATAAAAATTTAACCCAACCAGTTTGTGTGCCGACTTTATTTATTTGGGGCAAACATGACTCGGCGATCGGTTCTAAAAGCGTTGCCTTAAATCATCATTATGTAAAAGCAGCTTATAAAGAAATTGTGATGGATGCGACGCATTGGATTCCAGTGCAGAATGCAAAACAATTGAGCCAACATATTTTAGAAACGATTTAAGCTTGATGTCTCAACCATAAAAATGCCCTCATAAGAAGAGGGCATGATTTGATTCAAAATATGCTTTGAATTAAATGGAGAATGATGAACCGCAACCGCAAGTTGTTGTTGCATTCGGGTTTTCTACAATAAAACGTGAGCCTTCTAAGCCTTCAATATAGTCAACTTTAGAACCGACGAGATATTGATAACTCAACGAGTCAACCAACATTTTTACATCACCATTTATAAATTCAGCATCATCTTCATTCATACTTTCGGCAAAGTTAAAACCATAAGAAAATCCTGAACAGCCGCCACCCGTTACATAGACACGTAACATCAGATCTTGATTACCTTCGCTATCACGAAGTTGGCGAACTTTATTTGCAGCATTGTCAGTCAGCTCAAGTGCTTGGGCGGTCATGATATTGTTCCTCAGATTTCAAATGGCTTAAATGAAAAGACCATATATTCAGTATAACATACTCAATATATGGTCAGTGAGTGAACTTTAAAGTAAATTCAGACTAAATTTATCGGATTTAATCTAGAATTATTTGTAGTTCTCATCTTGTAGCGCACATTCAAAGTTTTTCGGATCATTTTTACAACGGAATTGCCAAAGGATTTTCATCATTTGTTTGTTATAAACGCCTTGTTTGGTCAAGCTGATACGAGATTCACGCATGAGTTTTTGATAACCAGGTTTATCACCATCTGGAACTTGCATCCAGTATTTCGCTGGAATATCTGCTTTCATTTTTCCAATGATGGTGTTTGCACGAGGCAATTGCGTTTTAATCCAATCACGAGATTTTTGACCATAGCCAGCAGGGAATTTATCTGGACGAATGATGATATTACCTGTGACTTGTAGCAGTGGGTAATTCACAATAGCGCCTTTGGTTCCTAAACCCTTATGCAGCTCTAAAGGTTTAAATACCGCTGCAGGTGCACCAATAATATCAACCTGACCATTATTGAATTTACTGCCAAAATTTGTAACATCCGCGGCAACTGCTTGAGCACCAATTTGTTGAACCATAATTTTTTGTGCTTGGTCATAGTCGAGTACCGCAATTTTTTTACCTGCTGCTTTTGCAACGGTATTGATATTGCGGTCATTGACCATCAGGAAAGCATCACCTACTGGAATAACACCAACAACTTCATATTTTCCGCTGGTCATGTATTTTGCAAAGTTTGGATTTGCTAAGCCTTGCATGACTTTTACCGCGAGATTGAGATCTGGAATCGCACCAATTGCATCTAAAGAACCGGTGAAACTATTAAATTGGCGGCCACGCATACCTGTGATACTGACAGCATCACATTTACCCGCTTTAAAATCTTCTGCAATAACAGATTCATTTGAATTCACTTTTAATTCCAGATCCGCACCCCAGTTTTTCGCTGCAAGTTGATAATCTTTCATTAAGGTAAACACATCACCATTTTTGCCTACTAAATCAAATACACACATGACTTGTTTTGCTTGAGTGGCAGATGTTGCAAGCAAAAGACCCGCAGCAGCAATGAGAGCATTAGACCATTTCATTATTTTTTTCCTTTCCATGATCAATATTATTCATGTTCAATTGAATCGAAGAGCTTCGACCAATAGAACTTTGTGACATCAAAAATGTATCTAGTTTAGAAAATCGTTTATTGCTAAACCCAACATGATCTATTCTGAACAATCGATTTTCCAAATCAATTGTTCGAGTTCAATTATGAATTGATGTTATTGAAATCATTACTTGAAATGAGTCGGTTCGCAATGACCCAAATGACAAAATTTCCTCAGCAAAGAAGAAATGTCAGAAGCTATTAATTACTGAGGAAAATCATTACTTTTGCTTTTATAAATGAATAAATTGTTTGCTAAAAAGACAAAAGAATCTGGGTTAGCCCCAGATTCTTGAAGATTAATCTTGGTTTTGATCTCTGTTTTTACGCTCATCACGTCTTTTATCACGTTGCTGTTGTTGATTTTGACGATCACGCTGTTGCCACTGTTTTTGATCAGGTCTATTGTCCCAGCGATGGTCACGATTTGATTTATTGTTCCAATCTTTTCTATGTTGTTCCCATTGCTGCTTTTTCATTTGATCACGTTTGGCTTGTTCATATTGCCAGCGTTGTTTATCCCAGTTGTTTTGGCGCCGTTCTTGTTCAATGCGCATTTGTTGTAAACGATAAGCTCGCTCGCGTTCCCAACGTTGGCGATCATTGTTTCGGTCATATCTTGGATCATAGCGTTGTCCATAGCCATAATCTCGATATACGGGTTGCCCATAGCCGCGAGAGTCATAACCATCTTCAGGAAATGCAACACAACCAACAGCAATAATAGATGTTATGAATGAAACAATTAATGCTTTTATAGCCATAAGTTGTCTCCATTTAACAAGCAAAATAGCAAAAAAAAATTCAGATATAGCAAAATAGTCAATGACAAGTCATTTAACTCAGATTAGCGTATTTAAAAATTATATTTGTATATCGATGATGAGACTTGTATAAGATTATAGTCAGTCGATGCCTGATCATGTAGACAATATGAAGAATTTGAACATTTAAGGAAGAATCGTAATGGTTGCTTTTCAACGTAGTATTCATGATTTAGTCGAAAAAGGGCAGGGTTCGGCAGGTAGGGCTTTAGATCGTTTGCCTACATTTGCTCAAGAGTCATTAACCAAGTTATTGGGTTACCCGTACCAGTTTCCTCAATTGGATAGTTTCACCAAATGTTTGATGGCAGCTCAACTTAAACAGGGCAAAGTGGGTTTTATTGGCGCAGATGTAGAGCGCTCTAGAAAGCAATTTGAATCACAAATGCAATCTATTATAAACAAACCGACCCATATCCAATTTGTTGAAGATATTCGTCTTCCGCTACAAAGTGGCAGCGTCTATGCACGCCATTACCATCCTGCACCAAATAAAAAATTGCCAATGATTGTATTTTATCATGGCGGTGGTTTTGTGGTAGGTAGTGTAGACACCCATGATGAAGTGTGTCGCTTAATTGCTGCTCATGCAAAAGTTCAGGTTTTAAGTATTGAATATCCACTCGCACCTGAGGTTGGCCCACGTGACTTAATTCAATCTTGTGAAGATGCTTTGGCTTGGGTGTATCAAAATCGCCGTCAATTTAAAATTCTCAAAAACCGGATTGCGGTTGCAGGAGATAGCGCGGGCGGAAATATTAGCGCTGTTGTTGCACAACGCACAGTCAATACAGTGTTTGCGCCTCAAGCCCAGTTCTTGATTTATCCTGCCGTTGATTTTAAGAGTCGACATCCATCTTTCTTTGCTTATAAAGATGGCTTGGTGTTGACAGGCTCAGATATTGATTATGTGACCGACTATTATGCGACACGTTTTAATATGGCATTGGATGATCCAATCATTTCACCGACCAATGGGCAGTTAAAGAAACTTGCCCCTGCATTTGTAGTAACGGCTGGACATGATCTTTTGCATGATGAAGGTAAAATTTATGCTTATAAGTTACGTCAAAATGGGGTAAAGGTTCATTATCAGGATTATGAAGATCAAACCCACGGATTTATTAACTTAACCCCTGTTTCACGTAAAGCTAAAAAGTACGTTATAGAGATGAGTAAAGAGTTCCGTAAATTCTGGGATAAGCAATAACATAATATCCACTTGTACAAGTCACTTTTGTTTCACGTGGAACAAAAGTGACTGATTAAAAAATAATCAAATAAGAGTAATTGTTCTATAAAGGCTAAGCACACGGATTTATCCATACAGTTCTTTTGTTGATAAAGCATCATCAACATATTCAACAACCAATAAGGCTTATGACAGCTATATAGATATAGTCGTGAATACTGTTGAGTATTGGTAAACGTGTTTAAATGTCATTTTTCAACAGAATAAAAGCAGACTACTATGAGAGGCTTATTAATTTAAAATGTTTAAGGAAAAGAGAATGATCAAAAAAATAGGCATCGGTCTTGCTTTAGTGGTTTTAGTGAATCAAGCGTTCGCCAATACAGATATGCAAATTAAAACCAATTTAGGCAACATCAATATAGAGCTTTATGATGATCAAGCACCGATATCAGTAAAAAATTTTAAGAGCTATGTAAATAGTCAATTTTACAACGGCACCATTTTCCATCGTGTTATCCCTGGTTTTATGATTCAAGGCGGTGGCTTTGATAGCAACATGAAAGAGAAGGCTACTCAACCAGCGATCCAGAATGAATCTAACAATGGCTTAAAGAACGTTCGTGGGACTTTGGCTATGGCACGGACTAATGCGCCAAACTCTGCAACCAGTCAATTCTTTATTAATGTTGCAAATAACGACTTTTTAAATAAGTCTGCTGGAAACCCTGGGTACGCCGTATTTGGTAAGGTGACACAAGGACTGGATATCGTCGATAAAATCGTACAGACACCAACACAAACAGTGGGTATGCACCAAGATGTACCTAAACAAGCTGTAAAAATCATCAGTATTCAAACAATAAAAACAAATGTGAAAAAATAGTTAAAAAATAAAGCAGAAATATTTTGTTCATATTTCTGCTTTAATATTAAAAGCTTACGCGACAAAAAGCCTAAAAATGAACCAAAACAGTGCATAAAAATACAACACTCAATAAAACAATCAGTTAAAAGCACTTGCGTGTGTAAGAAATTGCCCTATAATGAGCTCATCCCGACGCGATACAGCAAACGAACTTAGCTTAGAGGGTTAAGTTGTTAAATGTTTATTGCGTCTTATTTATCACTGACGAAGTGATAAATTAATCATTAAGAGAATATGAAGAACAACTTGTGTGGATTTTTACTGATTGATTGATCGAAATATTATCATTGATTGATTGGTTTAAATTACTCGAAGTTTATTTGAGAGAATTTGTCAGTACATTGATGAGCCAGAATTGTGACCTTAAGTCACTAATGATTTTTAACTGAAGAGTTTGATCATGGCTCAGATTGAACGCTGGCGGCAGGCTTAACACATGCAAGTCGAGCGGGGGATGTTGCTTCGGTAACTGACCTAGCGGCGGACGGGTGAGTAATACTTAGGAATCTGCCTATTAATGGGGGACAACATCTCGAAAGGGATGCTAATACCGCATACGCCCTACGGGGGAAAGCAGGGGATCACTTGTGACCTTGCGTTAATAGATGAGCCTAAGTCGGATTAGCTAGTTGGTGGGGTAAAGGCCTACCAAGGCGACGATCTGTAGCGGGTCTGAGAGGATGATCCGCCACACTGGGACTGAGACACGGCCCAGACTCCTACGGGAGGCAGCAGTGGGGAATATTGGACAATGGGGGGAACCCTGATCCAGCCATGCCGCGTGTGTGAAGAAGGCCTTATGGTTGTAAAGCACTTTAAGCGAGGAGGAGGCTCTCTTGGTTAATACCCAAGAAGAGTGGACGTTACTCGCAGAATAAGCACCGGCTAACTCTGTGCCAGCAGCCGCGGTAATACAGAGGGTGCGAGCGTTAATCGGATTTACTGGGCGTAAAGCGTGCGTAGGCGGCTTTTTAAGTCGGATGTGAAATCCCCGAGCTTAACTTGGGAATTGCATTCGATACTGGGAAGCTAGAGTATGGGAGAGGATGGTAGAATTCCAGGTGTAGCGGTGAAATGCGTAGAGATCTGGAGGAATACCGATGGCGAAGGCAGCCATCTGGCCTAATACTGACGCTGAGGTACGAAAGCATGGGGAGCAAACAGGATTAGATACCCTGGTAGTCCATGCCGTAAACGATGTCTACTAGCCGTTGGGGCCTTTGAGGCTTTAGTGGCGCAGCTAACGCGATAAGTAGACCGCCTGGGGAGTACGGTCGCAAGACTAAAACTCAAATGAATTGACGGGGGCCCGCACAAGCGGTGGAGCATGTGGTTTAATTCGATGCAACGCGAAGAACCTTACCTGGTCTTGACATAGTAAGAACTTTCCAGAGATGGATTGGTGCCTTCGGGAACTTACATACAGGTGCTGCATGGCTGTCGTCAGCTCGTGTCGTGAGATGTTGGGTTAAGTCCCGCAACGAGCGCAACCCTTTTCCTTATTTGCCAGCACTTCGGGTGGGAACTTTAAGGATACTGCCAGTGACAAACTGGAGGAAGGCGGGGACGACGTCAAGTCATCATGGCCCTTACGACCAGGGCTACACACGTGCTACAATGGTCGGTACAAAGGGTTGCTACCTAGCGATAGGATGCTAATCTCAAAAAGCCGATCGTAGTCCGGATTGGAGTCTGCAACTCGACTCCATGAAGTCGGAATCGCTAGTAATCGCGGATCAGAATGCCGCGGTGAATACGTTCCCGGGCCTTGTACACACCGCCCGTCACACCATGGGAGTTTGTTGCACCAGAAGTAGGTAGTCTAACCGTAAGGAGGACGCTTACCACGGTGTGGCCGATGACTGGGGTGAAGTCGTAACAAGGTAGCCGTAGGGGAACCTGCGGCTGGATCACCTCCTTAACGAAAGATTGACGATTGGTAAGAATCCACAACAAGTTGTTCTTCATTGATGTATCTGAGGGTCTGTAGCTCAGTTGGTTAGAGCACACGCTTGATAAGCGTGGGGTCACAAGTTCAAGTCTTGTCAGACCCACCAAGTCTACTGATTGAGTTTGAATGAATTTGAAGTTCAAATTACAGAAGATCAGATATATTAAGATCTTAAGCTGGGGACTTAGCTTAGTTGGTAGAGCGCCTGCTTTGCACGCAGGAGGTCAACGGTTCGACTCCGTTAGTCTCCACCACTAATTAAAGACTAAGTGATTACAGAACTTAGTAAGCCGATAGCTTATTAAGTTCTGTGATTTATCACAGTTAACTACTCGCTGACGAGGCGGTAGTGAATCATTAACAGAATATATTTGAGTTGAAATAATTGTTTAAACTCGTTTTAGTTGATGTTAGCAAGTAATTGTTAATGTTGAATGAAATGAGCACTAGCGATAAAACTGAATCAAGCGTTTTGGTATATGAATTAAATTGAAGCTGTATAGTGATTAAATTCACAGGCAACAAATAGAAGTGATTAAGTTCACATTGTTGATCCTCCTTGTAGGGATTAACGACTGTTTGGGGTTGTATAGTCAAGTAATTAAGTGCATGTGGTGGATGCCTTGGCAGTCAGAGGCGATGAAAGACGTAATAGCCTGCGATAAGCTTCGGGGAGGCGGCAAATATCCTGTGATCCGGAGATTTCTGAATGGGGAAACCCACTTACCATAAGGTAGGTATCGCATGATGAATACATAGTCATGCGAGGCGAACGAGGGGAAGTGAAACATCTCAGTACCCTTAGGAAAAGAAATCAATTGAGATTCCCTCAGTAGCGGCGAGCGAACGGGGATCAGCCCATTAAGTTATATGTGTTTTAGCGGAAAGCTCTGGGAAGTGCTACCGTAGAGGGTGATAGTCCCGTACACGAAAGGGCACATATAATGATGACGAGTAGGGCGAGGCACGTGAAACCTTGTCTGAATATGGGGGGACCATCCTCCAAGGCTAAATACTCCTGACTGACCGATAGTGAACCAGTACCGTGAGGGAAAGGCGAAAAGAACCCCTGTGAGGGGAGTGAAATAGATCCTGAAACCGCATGCATACAAGCAGTGGGAGCCGACTTGTTCGGTGACTGCGTACCTTTTGTATAATGGGTCAGCGACTTATATTCAGTAGCAAGGTTAACCGTATAGGGGAGCCGTAGAGAAATCGAGTCTTAATAGGGCGTTTAGTTGCTGGGTATAGACCCGAAACCGGGTGATCTATCCATGAGCAGGTTGAAGGTTGGGTAACACTAACTGGAGGACCGAACCCACTGTCGTTGAAAAGCCAGGGGATGACTTGTGGATAGGGGTGAAAGGCTAATCAAACTCGGTGATAGCTGGTTCTCCCCGAAAGCTATTTAGGTAGCGCCTCGGACGAATACCATAGGGGGTAGAGCACTGTTTCGGCTAGGGGGTCATCCCGACTTACCAAACCGATGCAAACTCCGAATACCTATGAGTACTATCCGGGAGACAGACTGCGGGTGCTAACGTCCGTAGTCAAGAGGAAAACAATCCAGACCGCCAGCTAAGGCCCCCAAATTATAGTTAAGTGGGAAACGATGTGGGAAGGCATAGACAGCTAGGAGGTTGGCTTAGAAGCAGCCACCCTTTAAAGAAAGCGTAATAGCTCACTAGTCGAGTCGGCCTGCGCGGAAGATGTAACGGGGCTAAAACTATATGCCGAAGCTGCGGATGTGCACTATGTGCACGTGGTAGGGGAGCGTTCTGTAAGCCGATGAAGGTGTATTGAGAAGTATGCTGGAGGTATCAGAAGTGCGAATGCTGACGTGAGTAACGACAAAACGGGTGAAAAACCCGTTCGCTGAAAGACCAAGGGTTCCAGTCCAACGTTAATCGGGGCTGGGTGAGTCGACCCCTAAGGCGAGGCCGAGAGGCGTAGTCGATGGGAAATTGGTTAATATTCCAATACTTCTGTGTAATGCGATGAGAGGACGGAGAAAGTTAAGTCAGCCTGGCGTTGGTTGTCCAGGTGAAAGGCAGTAGGCATGCATCTTAGGCAAATCCGGGGTGCTCTATGCTGAGAGCTGATAGCAAGCTAGTTTACTAGCGAAGTGGCTGATACTATGCTTCCAGGAAAAGTCTCTAAGCTTCAGTTACACAGGAATCGTACCCTAAACCGACACAGGTGGTCAGGTCGAGTAGACCAAAGCGCTTGAGAGAACTCTGCTGAAGGAACTAGGCAAAATGGTACCGTAACTTCGGGAGAAGGTACGCTGCTGACGGTGATAGGACTTGCTCCTTGAGCTATTGGCAGCCACAGAAACCAGGCCCCTGCAACTGTTTATTAAAAACATAGCACTCTGCAAACACGAAAGTGGACGTATAGGGTGTGATGCCTGCCCGGTGCTGGAAGGTTAATTGATGGGGTTAGCGTAAGCGAAGCTCTTGATCGAAGCCCCAGTAAACGGCGGCCGTAACTATAACGGTCCTAAGGTAGCGAAATTCCTTGTCGGGTAAGTTCCGACCTGCACGAATGGCATAATGATGGGGGCGCTGTCTCCAGCAGAGGCTCAGTGAAATCGAAATCGCCGTGAAGATGCGGTGTACCCGCGGCTAGACGGAAAGACCCCGTGAACCTTTACTGCAGCTTGACATTGAACTTTGATCTTACTTGTGTAGGATAGGTGGGAGGCTTTGAAGTAGTGACGCCAGTTGCTATGGAGCCATCCTTGAAATACCACCCTGGTAATATTGAGGTTCTAACTCTGTCCCGTTATCCGGGACGAGGACCATGTCTGGTGGGTAGTTTGACTGGGGCGGTCTCCTCCTAAAGAGTAACGGAGGAGTACGAAGGTGCGCTCAGCGTGGTCGGAAATCACGCGTAGAGTATAAAGGCAAAAGCGCGCTTAACTGCGAGACCCACAAGTCGAGCAGGTACGAAAGTAGGTCTTAGTGATCCGGTGGTTCTGTATGGAAGGGCCATCGCTCAACGGATAAAAGGTACTCTGGGGATAACAGGCTGATACCGCCCAAGAGTTCATATCGACGGCGGTGTTTGGCACCTCGATGTCGGCTCATCTCATCCTGGGGCTGAAGCAGGTCCCAAGGGTATGGCTGTTCGCCATTTAAAGAGGTACGCGAGCTGGGTTTAGAACGTCGTGAGACAGTTCGGTCCCTATCTACCGTGGGCGTTGGAAATTTGAGAGGATCTGCTCCTAGTACGAGAGGACCAGAGTGGACGAACCTCTGGTGTACCGGTTGTGACGCCAGTCGCATCGCCGGGTAGCTATGTTCGGAAGGGATAACCGCTGAAAGCATCTAAGCGGGAAGCCTACCTCAAGATAAGATTTCCCTAGGACTTTATGTCCTCTAAAGAGCCGTTGAAGACTACGACGTTGATAGGTTGGATGTGGAAGTGCGGTGACGCATGAAGCTGACCAATACTAATTGCTCGTGAGGCTTGACTATACAACACCCAAGCAGTTGTATATGAAGCATCATTTGATTCATAAAAGATCAAACATACTTGATTTAGTTATAAAGCTAGTTACATGAGCGAGGAATAAACAAACATTAATTATGTTTGTCCGAGCGCAAGACATAAAGCTATGCTTTATGTTAAAATCAACTCAAATGTTCTGTTAAACTCATTTGGTACGAAGTAAGGCATTTAAATAAGACCCGAACAAGTCCATAACAGTTTGCTGGCGACAATAGCAAGAGTGAACCACCTGATCCCTTCCCGAACTCAGAAGTGAAACCTCTTAGCGCTGATGGTAGTGTGGGGTTACCCATGTGAGAGTAAGTCATCGCCAGCTTTTAAATCTAAAACACCCCGTTCTTTAACGAGAGCGGGGTGTTTTTTTATGCGCGGTGTTGATTAGCGAAATGAAACAGATCCAGTTATATTAAGCTAATTGATCACTGAGTTCATTGAATAATGAACTGTTGACCTTTAAAATTTTTAGCTAAATAATAATTGAACAAAAATTTGGTATTTCTTATGAAACTTAACTCATTCTCACCGCTTCCTAATAATGATGAAGAATTACATCTTCCTGAACTGGTGTATGCTGCATCTTTAGGAGAGTTTGAACAGGTCGAACAACTATTATCACAATGTGTTGATGTCAATCAAACTGATGATGAGGGCTATAGTGCGCTACAAGCTGCGGCGGAAAATGATCATTTAGATATCGTTAAATTATTGATTTCTAAAGGCGCAAACAAAGACTATAAAAGCCAATTTACCGCATTAGAGCTTGCAGAAATGGCTGAAAATCAACAGATTATTACGTATTTAAATGGTTTATAGATTCTCAAACAATATGATGTGAATCAGATATTCTATAGATATAAAAAGAAAACCCCATCATCCTGATGGGGTTTTCTTCGTATTGGTGTGTTAGATCTGACTCCTGTCGAATCTCACGTTCCTGATGCTCAGACGCTTTATTGTTGTTTTATGTCTGGGAAACTTCCTGTTCCCTATAACTATAGAATATAAGACTCTGCTTTGATCGTATAGATGACAATCGCTGTGATTGCTGTAAGCATTTTCCTACACAGACAACATGGCAATTAATTTACATCGATATTATTTGCCATAAGTCCTTTGCCTTGTGCTTCAGCAATCAAGCGTTCAGCAGATTCACGGTTTTTACGCAGTCCTGGCATACGGAACTCAGTATGACCATAGTCGTGAATGCGTGTCCAACGCCCACCCCATGTTAAACCTACAGATTCAGCAACAACCCCATATAATTGATAACCTTTCCATGCCCAAGGATCTCGTTCAGAAATAACAACTTTACCATCTCGTTTAAAGGCAACATCGGCTGCTAAACCAAATTGATGATAACTTTGATAGGCTTTGGCTAAAGTCGTGGCTGTGTTGCCAGATAAACGAGTTTGACGCTCTGGACTACGATAACCTTCTAAAAGCACCATTTCATAACCATGGCGCTCTTTCATGATTTTAAAGACCATGAGTAAACGCTGCTTATAACTTGGATGCATTTTGTCCCATTTACGGTCAACCATTGCTGTATCGAAGCTGCTACGTTGATCTCCAATCCCTTCATTATCTATAGCTGATGGATTTACACTCGGAAATTGATGATTTGGAACAGGATTTTCTCTTTCCAATATCTGTGCTTGAACAATCGCAGCATCAATTAAGCTTTCATCCACTGCTGGAGGAGGGGTTAAAACTTCACCATTTAATAGCGCATAAATTTGAGGGTCAGTTTTTCTTAAATATTCTGCTTCAACCTTTGTCGGATCAATTGGTCGTGTAAATGCAAAAACAAGAATGCTGGAAAGTAAAAAGAAACCCGCAATCAAAATCCACCATTGCTGTAAATGCCAATGGGTTTGGGTTTGATTGGCTGAGGCTGCTTGATTCATTTGTTCTGCAAAGTGCTTTGCAGAAGCCAGCTTTCTCTTACCTTGCGGTAAAAGTGCTTTAAGGTAGTCTAAAGTTTTATGTCTAATTTCATAAGACATCAGAAAAGTTAGACCAAGCACCAAAAAGATAAAACAAATGACAACAAACAAAATCATGGTTTGTTTTCTATGACTTTACGGTCTATCGTCATTTTCACGGTACCTTCAGGGGAAGCTTCTTGCGCTTCCTCTTTTTTAGGTGCGGCTTCTTTTTCAGTAGGTTTAGCCGCAGTTTCTGCTTTTGCTTCTACTTTCGCTTTTGGTTTTGCGGTTATTGCAGCTTGTGGTCTGGTTGCGGCTGGCGGTGGCACTGCTGGTTTCGCCTCTGGTTTTAGCATTTGTTCAAACGGGGAGGCATTCGGATTTGGATTTTTCTGAGCAGCAACCTTATTTTCATGTTTAAAAATCTGATTGAAATCTTTTTCATTGATATGCTGCTTATATGCACCAGCATTTTCATCGTGATGATTGGTTGCTGTTTCTTCAGCATGCACATCGCGTAGTTCAGGTTCTTGTGTTGCAACCGACTCCGTATTGGTACTGGTATTTTCTGTTGGGTTGATATTGATAAAAACAAAAAAGAAAATAGCAGAGATAACCATCCCAGCAATTAAACCAAGTAGAAAAACAGATGATTTCCCCAATGTTTTTTTAGCGGGTTTACTTTGTAATATACGAATAGATGTTTGTTTTTCTTGTGTCATAATTCAACCTGTCAAGGCAATTGAATAGTGATATGTGCTTGTTCAGCAGGTGCAGAAATCACATTATTAAATTTCGCAATAGAAGCATTTTCCGTCTTATTCAACATGAATTTTAGGCCAGCGAAAGCCAGTACAGCAAATAACAACAGGAAAATTAAAATCCAAACAAAGGGTAATTCTTTATGAATAATATTTTTGATTTGATCTGGTAAAGCCGCAAAAGGAGAAAAGGCCGTCTTTTTGCCTTTTAAATAATCGATTTCATCACCGACTCGTGCCACAAGATGATTTAAACTTTCAATTGATTCAATACGATACTTACCTTGGAATCCAAGCAATAAGCAATAATGAAAAACTTCGAGAGAAGCCAATCTTTCTTTACCACGAGCACGAATCAGTTCGAGAAACTCAAAGAAACGATAACCTGCAAGCTGTGAACCAAATAAAGTTAATTGGAGTGGACTGATTAACCAATGATTTTGTAAGTTAAAGAATGATGGATCTTGTTGAGTAACAATGGTTTCATCAATTAAGGCACAATATGCATATTTTGCATCATGAATATCTTCAGGAGAAAACTGCAGTTTTTTTGCTTGGTGTTCAAAACGATTCAACAAATCTAAAATTTTGTCTTTAAAGCCGTTTGCATTTTCTGGCACATACTGATTCTTCAATAAGAAAACAATATAAAATCCGTCATGTAGAAGATCGACTAAATTGGTTGCTTGTGTGATTTTGGATTGTTGCGGTAAAGAACCTCCACCAATTTGTCCATCATCAAACAGTGAGGGGGCAATATTATTCTGGCTCATGACATACTCCTCGCTTAACCATTCATCACTGCAATTAATTCAATACTGATATCTTGGAAACCTGCAGGGACATATATACAGATGGTTTCAGAATCAAGCATACGTTGATACATTTCATGATGTGGTTCAATTTCAAAATAATTCACACCAGAACGTACCGGGATAGCAGTTGGAATTTGGACTAAATGATGAATTGGGATTGCAGGAAGTGCTGCAACAACACGTTGTTCAACATCGACAGTATTCCCGACTTTGAAACGCAGTGGGACAATTTGAATCAGTTCATGGGTTTGCATCATGCTACTAGAAACAGCGATATAAAGTCTTGATTCTTTAGTGATTTTATCTGTTTCTAAGCTTCCGACCCAATAAGATGGGCGAATTTCTTTTAGCGCAATACTGATATAACGACTTGAAATAATCGTGTCGAGCAATTCGCGTAAAATTTTATCAAGCTGGCTAAAGCTATCTTGCAAGTTATGATGTTGATATTGTGGCAAATGTTCAACTTCGTATGCGGTCGAGAATGTTAGCAATGAACCCGTTAAACGCAAAAGTTCAAAAAATAATTTTTCAGGGTGAATCTGTGGATTTTGTAACAGATGATTCAAGGTCGCATGAGCAGTATTTAGTGCATTGACCAACCAGAATGAAACAATATCACCCGATCTAAACTCTATGAGCTTTTGTTCATTTTCACGGTTATTGGTTTGAATCATTTTAATTTTGGCACGAACAACGTTCAACGTTCGCTTCAAATTTGCCAATAAGGTTTCATTTGACTGAATATGTAAAATTGGTGGGATATATTTTGAATCAATCTCAAAATTCCCTGAACTATGACGTCGAATTTTTCCGATAGCAAGATATAAAAAACCATCTAAATCTTGATTTGGATCTGCTTGAACATCAAAAAGTTTAAATTCAGTTCGGCGTCGAAGAAATGTAATTTCAGCAGGGGATGCATCAGTAAAAAGATCGTGAGTTTCATTCAGATATGAATGGTAGCGAGCAGGTTGTTTATCCTGTTCATCAGAGATGTTCTTCTTATTCGGTTGTAAAATAGGCAATGCTAAGTAGATTAACATTTCCCCACGCAAGTTCAGTTCATCCAATAAAATCGGTTGTGGTAACAGATCTTTGGCCGGCGCTTGGTAAATTTCACCATCCTGCCAAATCATATCAATTTGCTCTAAAGCAAGCACATGTGTGCCCAGCTGTGTTTCGTCAAATCGAAGATTTTTAATTCCATAAGGATAAGGAATCGTTGAACGAATGGTGTGGTTAAGTCGTTGTTCTTGATACGTATCTTGTAATTGGAAGTGTTGTGGTCTTAAAAATAAACCTTCACCCCAAAGAACTTTTTCTGCTTTAAACATAGATGATTACCATTCAGAAGGTTCATTATTTTGGTTTACGCCCAATAATTCTTGAATAGAATCAAGGGGATTATCATTTTTAATGACTTGAGTTAACCATTCATGTAAAGGCATTTGGCTCCATTTAATTGTTTTTTGCAGCATATAACTCACAGGACTATGCGGCTCATTGGTTTGAAAGTAATCGGCAATCTCTTGTAAAACCCGCATTGCCTGTTCACGGTTTTGTAAATGGCTTTGTGGTTGCGGTTGAAATGTTTGCGCTTGTGGAATTGGCGCTGAATGCGTTGTTTCTGTTACTGGCATTGTCATTTGAGCTGGGGTATCTTCAACTGCAGCTGTATTGGTGTTGTTTCCAAATGAGTCTGCTTTATAGATTTTTTTCAGATTCATTTGAATATTTTCAAACTGTGAATCGATACTCGCAAAACTTGGTGCTTCCAACTCCATCAGTGCATCTAATGTTTGTTTGATAATATTCCAATGCTGCAAAATTTCTTGAAATTGCTGATAATTTTGATATTGAAAAGTGCGTGAGGTGTTGAATAGCGCCTGATTGAATTGATCTAATTCTAAGGACGCTTCTACACTGTCAGAATCTTCGGCTTGCTTACGACGATTATTCTGTAAATGTAAGAATTTTTCGTATTGGGCAAGTGAATAAAATGGTTGAATGTTGATGAGCGGAACATTCTTTACCAAGCTCGGTAATTGGGTGGTAAAACCTTGCAGTAAGCCTAGGCGTTGATCTAAGTCGTCATCTTCAATTTCAGGATGAATCTTTAACCAGAACTGTTCTAAAACACGGTGACTCAGTTCCAGTCCTTTGATTAGACCTTCAAAGCCATAGAGGTTTGTCCAAGCTTCAGTAAGCCATGTTAATAAACGAATATCTTTGGTTTTTTGCGTGAGTAATTGGATTGATTTTTCTGCAACAAATGACCAGTCGGCTTGCTTTGGCTCAGAAATCCAATCACCTTGGTCTAATAAAGGATCATCATGGGTACGTGCTTTTTTAATTTCGTGAAACTCATTGGAAAAAGATAAATCTTCTCCACACGGATGAGCATCAGAAATAGGCTCTAATAAGACGTCTAAATTTATATCCATTTTCTATACTCGTATATATTTAAGCTTCCACAACTTTTGACTTTTTGCTCGACTTTTTCTTTGCTGGCTTCGCTTGTGGATCTAATAGGTAAATGATTTCATCATCTTTCGTATCAATATGAATGACTTTTGGTATTTTTTGTTCAGCCAAAGCCACCAATATTTCAGTGGCCAAAGCAGGTAACACGGAGGCATTTAAAATGTTATCAACATTACGAGCGCCACTATCAACTTCAGTACAACGACTTAGAATTAATTCGATTAAATCATCGCTATATGTCACTTTGGTTTCATACTGTTTTTCGAGTCGTGCTGTAATTTTTCCTAGTTTATGCTCAATAATTCTGACTAACAGATCATCATGTAGTGGGAAATAAGGGACAATTCGCATACGGCCTAAGAATGCCGGCTTAAATTGTTTGTATAAGCTTGGTTTGAGTTGTTCAGTCAGCTCTTCAGCACTTGGCCATTCCTCGACAGGTTGATTTAGGCATGCCTGCATGATGGCATTTGAGCCCGTATTTGAAGTCAGTAATATCGTGGTGTTTTTAAAATCAATCACACGACCTTCACCATCTTCGAGCGTACCTTTGTCAAAAACTTGGTAGAACAGTTCTTGGACATCGCTGTGTGCTTTTTCAATCTCGTCTAATAACACAACGCTATACGGATTACGTCGAACGGCTTCAGTCAAAACACCGCCTTGACCATACCCGACATATCCTGGAGGTGCGCCTTTAAGTGAAGAAACCGTATGCGCCTCTTGGTATTCAGACATATTGATGGTGATTAAATGTGACTCACCACCATAAAGTTCATTGGCAAGTGCTAAGGCAGTTTCTGTTTTACCTACACCACTTGGACCAACAAGCATGAAAACACCCTGTGGTTTATTTGGATCTTCTAAACGTGCTTTTGATGTTTTAATACCTTGAACCAACTGATGTAGGGCATAATCTTGTCCCATTACTCGTTTTTCAAGTTTTTCTTCCAGACTGAGAATTTGCTTAATTTCATCATTGACCATTTTGCCAACAGGAATACCCGTCCAGTCTGAAATAATTTCATTAATAATTTGGGCATTTACACGTTCAAAGACCAATGGCTGCTGACCTTGTAGCTCAGCTAACTGCGTACGTGTATTGAAGATCTCATCTTTGTTCGAATCAGCCTGTTCAGCAGTTTCTAATGCTTGAATTTTTTGAATCAGTGCCAATTCAGCTTGCCATTGTTGTTCTGTTTGCTGAATTTCTTGATCAAGCAATTCCAATGATGATGTTAACTGAGCTAAACGTTCTTCATGAATTGGCTGGTGGCGGTGTTCATTTTCAATAATATTGAATTCAAGATTTAAATTATGTTGTTGTGCTTTAAGTTGATCGAGTTTGACCGGTTGAGCATTTTGGGTTAGCGCAACACGAGCCGCAGCGGTGTCAAGCACACTAATGGCTTTATCCGGGAGTTGGCGTCCACTAATATAACGATGTGAAGAATGAACAGCGGTGATAATCGCTTCATCATCAATACGTAAATTAAAGTGATTGGCCATCACTGGAATCATGGCACGTAGCATATCGATCGCGACTTCTTCCGTTGGCTCTTCTACTTTGACCACTTGGAAACGACGACTTAAAGCAGCATCTTTTTCAAAATACTGTTTATATTCAGCCCAAGTTGTTGCCGCAATTGTGCGTAATTCACCGCGCGCAAGTGCAGGTTTTAATAAGTTCGCAGCATCATTTTGCCCAGCTTGGCCGCCCGCACCAATCATGGTGTGAGCTTCATCAATAAACAAAATAATTGGATGAGAAGACTGTTGTACTTCTTGAATCACTTGTTTTAAGCGGTTTTCAAACTCACCTTTAACACTTGCACCTGCTTGTAACAGCCCCATATCCAAAGAGTGTAATTGGACATTTTTTAACGCATCTGGCACTTGGTTCTGTGAAATTTTTAATGCCAGACCTTCCACAACTGCGGTTTTACCCACACCAGGTTCACCCGTTAAAATAGGGTTGTTTTGACGACGACGCATTAAGATATCAAGCATTAAACGGATTTCATATTCACGACCAATGACTGGATCAATCCCACCTTTTTGGGCTTTTTCAGTCAAATTAATGGTGAACTGATCTAATGCAGGTGTCTTTTTGCTCGAAGCAGAATGGTCTGTTGGCTGATTCTTAAGTTCAGCTTCTTGTTCTTGAGAATTTGTTGGAATATTTTCGGCGCTGTTTACACAAATTTCCAAAAATTTATGCTTCATCGTATCAATTGGAAACAGATCAAATAAACTCGATGCTCGAATGGCAATTTGATAAAGATCAGATGCTGTTAAAAGCGCAATCAATAAATGACCACTTCGGATCATTGGATCTGGTTCAGCCGAAGCAAGTAACCAAGCTTGCTCTAGAAGTCTAACAATTGATTTGGAAAAAATAGGTGTACGGGTATTTCCTTTAGGAAGTTGAGAAATACACTCTAATAAATCCGTTAAAAGTGCATCTTTTGAAATTTTGTATTTATTAAGTAGAAGTTCAAGATCATTGGATTGTTGTTCTAATAATTTGACAAAAAAATGTTCGATTTCGATTTCAAAATTTTGATGGTTTACACATAAATTGGCGGATTGTTCTAAAGATGTACGTGAAGATGCTGATAACTTTTTAATCAAAACTTTTAGATCTGTCATTTTCTGTCTCTCTCAAAAAACTTTATTTCTAGGCAAATAGATTCTAAATTTTCTAGCCTATAAATTTGGCATTAAAATTAGTATATTGAAATCAAATATTTAATAATTTTTTAAAAATCACTGGAAATATTTTACATAAAAAAAAACTTTTGTGAAGACAGGATATTATGTATATTATACAACCAATTAAAAAAGTCATTTTTATCAAACGGTTAAAATATTGATACGAAATTTAACTTGACGAGAGCACGTTTTTTTAGTCTTATTTTTAAGTCTTTAACGAAATTGCTTAATTATACATATTTATAAAACATCAAAAGTAAATCTATTGAATAACTGAATCAAGTAAATATTGAGGTTGGATTTTGAAGAATTTTATTCCATATATTTTAGTTCTTGGAGCATCATTGGCGACTACATTGGTCTACGCGGATGATGAAATCAAACTAAAAAGATCCTGTATAAAAGATTACCCAATGGTCGAGGGAGAAACCAATCCTGAGTTGTTGGCGGTCTATTCACAATTGTGTGATAAGAAAAATAAAGACAATAAAAACAAACTGTTGGTCTCGGCGGCAGAAAAGTTTCAGCAAATTGGGAAAAATGATAAAGCCATCCAAATTGTCAATTATTTAGAAACGCAAAACATCCAAAGCAATGAATTAACAGATGTCAAATTCCTTGCAGGAATTGGCTTAGCTTCTGACGCGTTGAGTAAAATGCGCACGCGTGAAATGAGATATTTGACCGAGGATAAAACCTATCCTGTTGCGAAAAGTTTTACTGATGCAGTTAGACAAGCAATGCCAGCAGCAGTTTTGGTTGAAAAAAATCAGGAAAGTGCCCCAGTTGTAGAGCGTGCTCGTCCTCAGAAGGTAAGCCGCCCTCAGAAGAGCCGTACTACACCAACACGCTCAACGCCTGCTGCAAAACCAGCGACAAAGCCTACTGCGACGCCTGCAAAACCAAAGCCAGCAACGTCGAATCCAGCAGCGAGACCTAATTTCCCAACATAATTTATTGCCCAAATTAATGGATAACAAAAATGTCAAAACGTGAAAGTGTACAGAAGAAATTACAGCGAATCCGACCACCACGTGTTCAACTGACTTATGATGTTGAAGTCGGTGATGGTAAAGAAATTAAAGAGTTACCTTTTGTTGTAGGTGTTTTAGGTGACTTTTCTGCTGCTTCTGAGTTAGAAAAAACCAAATTAAAAGATAAAAAATTTATCAATGTCGACTTAGAGAACATTGATGAAGTGATGGAGTCGTTGTCTCCTCGTGCCGCATATCAAGTTGAAAATACGCTGACTGAAGAGGGTGGGCGTATGTCGGTCGACTTAACCTTTAAATCGATGGAAGATTTCAGACCAGAACAAGTGGTACAACAAGTAGAACCATTGAGAAAATTAGTTGAAGCTCGTGAACGCTTAACGGATTTGAGAAACAAGATTTCAAATAGTGAGCGTTTGGAAGATTTACTTGATGAAGTCTTACAAAATACTGATCAGATTCGTAAATTAAGCGCTGAGGCGGGTCCTGAAAATGAGTAATTTACAAACCAATACTGTGCAAGATGCAGCCGTAGAAGAAGTAAGTTTACTTGATTCTATTGTGGAGCGTAGCCGCATTGCACGTAATGACGAAGAGCATGACCGTGCGAAAAGCTTGATTGGTGAATTAGCCAAAGAAGTGATGGCAGGAACAATCACTGTTTCAGAAAATATGTCTTTATCGATTGATAAGCGTATTGCTGAAATAGATGCGTTGATTTCAAAGCAGCTCAGTAAAATCATGCACAATGAGCAGTTTCAGAAAATTGAATCGACTTGGCGTGGTTTGTATTACTTCTGTCAGGAGTCACCTTCAAATCCATTGATCAAAATTCGTATGTTAAATACAACGAAAAAAGAATTGGTTAAAGATTTCCAAGGCGCGACAGATTTCGATCAGAGTACCTTGTTTAAAAAAGTTTATGAAGAAGAATATGGTTCATTCGGTGGCGCACCTTACGCGACATTGATCGGTGATTTTGAATTTGACCGTACTCCTTCAGACATGTATCTGTTAGAACAGATTTCACATGTTGCAGCAGCGGCACATGCTCCGTTTATTTCGGCAGCAAGCAGTAATATGTTAGGCCTTGAATCATTTACAGATATTGATCGTCCTCGTGATGTTTCAAAAGTATTTGAAACAGCAGAATATGTACAGTGGCGTTCTTTCCGTGAAAGCGATGACGCTCGTTATGTTGCGTTGACAATGCCACGCGTTTTAGGCCGTTTGCCTTATGATCCAAAAGAAGGTTGGGCGACTGAAGGCTTTAACTTTGTGGAAGAAGTTTCAGGGCAAAACCATGATGAATATTTGTGGATGAATGCCGCGTATGCGTTCGGTACTCGTTTGACCAATGCATTTGACCTCCATGGTTGGTGTGCTGCGATTCGTGGTGTTGAAGGTGGTGGTATGGTCGAAGGCTTACCAGTACATACTTTCAAAACCAATGATGGTGAAGTTGTATTTAAGTGCCCAACTGAAATTGCGATCACTGACCGTCGTGAGAAAGAGTTGAGTGACTTAGGTTTTATTCCACTTGTTCATTGTAAAAATACAGATTACGCAGCATTTTTTGGTGCACAGTCTACGCAAAAACCGAAGAAATATGACAGTGATACGGCAAATGCGAACTCGTCATTATCGAGCCAGATCCAATACATCATGGCAGTTTCTCGAATTGCACATTACTTAAAAGCAATGATGCGAGATAAAGTCGGAAGCTTTGCTTCAGCGGGTAATGTAGAAGCATTTTTAAATGAATGGCTATCACAATATGTATTGCTTGATGATGGTGCTTCACAAGAAGCAAAAGCGCAGTATCCATTGCGTGAAGCTTCTGTAAAAGTTGTAGAGAATCCTGCAGAGCCAGGGCACTACAAGTCTGTGGTCTTCTTAAGACCGCATTTCCAGCTAGATGAGTTGTCGGTTTCTTTGCGACTTGTCACTGAGTTACCTCAGTCCTCGAATTAAAATAGAGCGTGGCTAAATAATAACTTTAAAAAATAAGGGTAATCCAATGAAAGATATATACGTTCAATTTCAAGGCAAGTACAAGGTTGATGGCGAGTCACGTGATTCTGAGCACAAAAATTGGCTAGAAGTTAATTCTTGGTCTCATAATATTCGCCAGCCGAAATCTGCGACTTCTTCAAGCGTTGGTGGTCATACTGCTGAACGTGTAGAACACTCAGATATGCTTTTTGTTAAAGATTTGGATGCAACTAGTCCAAAACTTTGGGAAGCTTGTTCTGCGGGTTATACATTTGATGAAGTTCAAATTGACTTCTACCGTGCAAATGGTGACAAACGTATTAAGTACCTTCAAATCAAACTTAAGCATGTACTTGTTTCAAGTGTAACGCCTACGGTAAATGAAGAAGGTGTTCCAACTGAAGCATTTGGTCTTAAATATGCTGCGGTTGAGTGGACTTATAATCAACAAGATATTAACGGTTCTGCTAAAGGTGCCGTTACTAAGAAATGGTCTCTTTCTAACAATACTGCATCTTACGCTGCTTAATTGTTTGTTGGAACAGATAGGGACTCGGGTCCCTATCTGTTTCATATTATTAGAATATACATTATGAATTTAGATCAACTATACCCATATGGATTTCGATCTACACTATTTGATCGTTTAATTGTTGAAGATGATTATATCAAAGGGCTTTCGATTCATGAGTTAAGAGAGTCTGTTGCTCATGATTTAGAAGACTTATTAAATACACGCATTGCCAAGCTAGATTTGGAAATCGATGATTTCCCTTTAGTAAAAAAGTCTATCGTACAATTTGGCATTATTGATTTTGTTGGGCTTTCCACAGCGAATCCAACTGATCGAGATACCATCTGCCAGTCCATAGAACAATCGATTGCTGCTCATGAACCACGCTTAAAACAAATTAAAGTAGAAATGCAGTTAGATGACCAAAATGTTGGTTCGTTATGCTTAAGCATTCAAGCTTATTTAAATATCCACCCACTTTATGAACCTGTAATTTTTGATGCCTTACTTAAGCCAACAACACAGCAATATGTGATTTCTGCCAGATCTTAAAATAAAGTAGGTATGTCGTGATAGAAGAACTTTTACCGTATTATGAAAAGCAATTACAAGAATTTGGACAGCAGTCGCGTGCCTTTGCAGATAAATACCCAAAAATTGCACAACGATTATCTTTAAATCAAGAACAAATTGATGATCCACATATTGAACGCCTGATACAGGCATTTTCTTTAATTGCCGCACGTATTGATAAAAAGTTAGCTGATAGTTACGACATCTTTACACGTTCTTTATTTGAGGTGATGTTTCCTCAATATTTACGCCATTTTCCGGCGTGTTCAGTTGTGAGTTTTGAAGACTTAAACAAGCAAAAACAGTTGACAGATGTTCACATTATTCCCAAAGGGACCACTTTAAAATCGAGAAGTTTCAAAGGTGTCCAATGTGAGTTTAATACCAGTGCTGAAGTTAAATTGCTGCCGATCCAACTGGAAAGCCTGAGTTTCCAAACCAATCCTAGTGCACATATTCATTTAAACCAAAATGCGACATTAAATTTAAAATTTGAGTTATTAAACCCTGCTAAAAATTGGTTGAAAAATGAAAAGCTGCCCATTTATTTGGATGCGATTTCAAACTTTCCTTTGCAAGTCTTGGATCATATTTTTCATAAAGAGACCAGTTTTAGTCTGCGTATCAATCATAAAGTTGTGGCGATAAAAAATCCGTTTGAAGTGATGGGCTTTGATGAAAATGAAAGTTTATTGCCGGTTGATCAACATACCCATCATGCCTATCGATTATTAATCGAATATTTCTGTTTTCCTGAAAAATTTAGTTATTTAAATTTGAATTTAGATTTTTTAAAATTATTAAAAGAAGAAAATCTAAGTTTTGAAGTGCAGATCCATTTAAAACTGAATTTAAATGACCAAGCCATTATTCGCAATTATTCAGAATTGAATGTGGCAAATTTTAAGTTATTTACCAGTCCTGTCGTCAATTTGTTTGAGAAACAAGCTGAGCCACAAAAAATCAATCATAAAAACTTAGAATATCCTTTGATGACGGATGCACATCATCCTGAGTTCTATCAAGTGTATTCAATCGTTGAAATGAATTTGATCCGTGAAAAAAGCAACCAAGATCAAGTGGTCTATCCAATTTTACCTTTCTTTGCCATGAGTCATTATCACGGTGACGATATTCAGTTTTTTTATGCATTAAATCCAACCGTTTTACAAAATCAATATGTCGAAACGGGTTATTCGATTATTTCTAAACAATTAGAGCCACACAGTATTAAGTCTGATTTTGTCAGTTGTAAATTGTTATGTTCCAATCGTGAATTACCGCACGAAGCTTTGGGGCAGTCAAACAATGTCTTGAATTTGAATGACAGTACCGTTGCTCGTCGTGCATTGGTGTTAAAAAGACCTACTGCACCGTTCCAATTTGAAAAAAATAAGAATGAACAATGGCGTATTATTTCGCATCTTTCATTAAATACTTTAGCATTAATGAAGGGTGATGCTGTCAGCCATATTAAAGAATTATTAGAGCTTTATAACTTACCAAAATCTAAAGAAAATCATTTAATTATTGATGCAATAAAAAAAATTGAGTTTGAAATCACCAATAAACTGGTTGAAGCCAAACCCTTTCCAATGTTTGTCCGTGGGGTCAAGGTTTTAATGGATGTGGATGTCCAAGTCTTTAGAGGGCATAGCTTATATATTTTCAGCGAATTGATCAGTCATATCTTTAACTTAAAAGTACAGATGAACAGTTTTGTTGACGTTTTTGTTCGAGATTTAAATACAAAACAGGAGTTATACCAATGCGTACAGAACGTTGGTGGCAAGAAGCTTCTGTAATTGATGAGCTTTTTAAAACCCCTACAGCTTTTGAATTTATCCAAACCACACGATTATTTAGACATGCGCCCAATACCGCTGTTTTAAAAAATTGGTCTGACGATTTTCTTTTTGAAAGTTCATTAAATTTGAACTTCCCAAAACATGAAATTGAATTACTCGAACAACAAGATGAAAAAATTCATCTTACCAATTTGATTGTCGGTTTAACCGGTATGCAAGGCGCAATGCCGTATACCTATACCAATAAAGTGAAACAAGCACCGCGTAAACAGCGTGTTGAAGTTCAAAAGTTTTTAGGCTTATTTAATCATAAGCTTACAGCTCAATTTGTTGAAGCAAGTTTAAGTTATAACCTGCCTGTACGTTATGAAGTTGAAAAAGAAAATAATTACTTAGAAATCCTGCATGCATTAAATGGTTATATTCGGACACAGCATCAACAGAGTGATCTAGACGATTATTTTGCTGAGTTTTCTGGGCTGATGCAGGGGCAAAACAATACCGCCCATGCACTCAAGACAATGCTGACCTGTGTGTTCAATCAACACGTTGAAGTCAAAGAATATATTACCGAAAAGTTTAAACTCGGCGATGATCAGAAAACTACTTTGGGAGGCAAGCAGCCTTTTTTGTTAGGTGTAAATACTTTTTGTGGAGAAACGATCCGACAAATTGATGGGAAAATTGAGATTCAAATTGGACCATTGAGCCATGCACAGTATTTAGAATTTTTACCCAAGAAAAAATTGAGTAAGAAGTTAAAGAAAATTCTGCAAAGTTGGTGTAGTCCCACCTTACTTGTCGATCTACGTTTAGTCTTGGCAAAAGAGGAAGTCCAGCCTTTACAACTGAGCTCAACAACACAAATCGGTTTGGCACAAGGTGCTTTTGTGATGCCAAAAACTCAAAGTGACAATGATGAAACCTGTTATGCACTGATTGGAGTGTCATAAGTGATCAAAATAATTTTAGGAACTTTAGTCAGCACAATATTACTGGTTTCGGTAATCGTGGTGTTTTATTGGCGTGATATTAAATATGACCCAAATGGGCAAGATTTTCTGATTTTCTTTGGGGTGATTCCAGCGGCGATTACTTTGTTAATTCTAAGCCCAATGTTGATCAAAAAGATTTATCAAAGCCGCCAAGAGAAGAAAGAACAACAAAGAATTGAGGCAGAACAACGTTCAGAACAACAACAAACCACTGAAGCTAAAGTTGAAGAAAAAATTGAATGGGTAGACTTGAAAGTTTATTCAGCGACAAGTTTAAGTGCCTTAGGCGAAAATGAAGCACAGCTTGATCAGCTTCAAGATGTGGCAAGTCCTGAACTTGATTCGCAATTGGTCAATGGCTATGGCTTACCGATTCTTTCATTCCGTGTTCAAGAGATTGAAGAACCGTTAGAGGATGAGGCATCTAGTCTTTCCAGTCGTCAAAAACGTATAAGTGCATTAATTCAGCAGCAATTAGAACAGAATACTGAAACGTTGTATCAAATTGCAGAGCACCTAAAAAACTCAGCGCTCTTTTATGATGCCAAACTTGCACATGAATATCGTATGCATCCTGCTTGGATTGACCCTCATCGTGACTATGAGGATGAGCCGATAGAACAACAGGTCGCAGAAGCAGTGCCGCGACTTAATCGTTTGAATATCCATGTTATTTTGCCAGAAAACTTATTCCATAGCTGGGATGAAAGTTCAGCTTCAGAGTTGGTTCACCACTATCTTACTGAGCTGGGCATTCTCGATCAGCAATTTGGCACTGAATATCATTATTGGGGTGAGACAACCGCATATAAAGATTGGATTAAGTTGCTGAAAAGAACCCAACTCTTAGATGCTGAGGCATCACTGTTTATTGCAGTAGATTCAGAAATTGATCAAGAAACCATAGATGATCGGACGTGGATGACTGAAAAATATATTCCATCTGAGTATATCAGTACCTGTTGTATGACAAATACCCAGGTCGAATTGCAAAATTTACAAGCAATAAAGTATATTCGAATTGCTTTAAATTCTGATCAGGCATCTAAAACATTAAAAGAGTTGAATTTAGACCAAGCAGAACAGTTTGATCAAGAACAGCCCTTTGTCTTGGTCTTAGACGACCCAGCAGAGATCAAGCTGTTAAAGAAACTTGAACAAAACTTTGCCGAAACAGCGATTGAAGCGCATCATTATCTTTATAGTAAAAATAGCCTAGGCCATACCCAACCCTTAGCCAAAGTTTTTGGTTTTATGTTGAGTTTGCACTTTAAAGATGAGTTGTACGGTTATGTTTATAGTGCTGAACATCAGCAAACCCAAGTGCTTGTTGGGACTGAGTTTGCATAGAACTTACAGATAAATTTAGAAAGAAATAGAGAAAATGATACAAACAATTTTAAGCTATGCATGGCAGTACATCACAAACCCGAAACTGGTGATTGCGCTTTCGATTCTGGTGGCGATCGTTTCTTCGTATAGTGTAGTGCCGCGTCAGTACTTCTTTATGATGGTTGCAGCTTACATTCTTGGATTGGTGATTTACGGCATCTACTGGTTGATCCAGCGCCGTAAACATGCAGAACAAGGTGAAGCATTGGCTGAAGCGATTCAACAAGACACCACTGCTGAATATGGAAAACAAAAAGATAAAGAAGAATTAAATCTGATCAATCAGCAGATGAAAGATTCGATCCAATTGATTCGTAAGTCTAAATTGGGTGATAAAAGTGGTAATGCGGCACTCTATGAGTTGCCTTGGTATATGGTGATTGGTAACCCTGCTGCGGGAAAAAGCTCGGCAATTTACCATTCTGGACTAAAATTTCCCTTTGAAGAGACCCATCAAAAAGTGGTGTCTTCAGGACTCAGTGGTACCCGAAACTGCGATTGGTTTTTCTCAACAGAAGGGGTCTTGCTGGATACAGCTGGTCGATACTCTGTATATTCTGAAGACCATTCAGAATGGTTAGGCTTTTTAAATATTCTGAAAAAGAACCGTTCTAAAGCACCGATCAATGGCTTAATTGTGATTGTTAGTGTGGCTGAGTTGGTCAGTCAAAGCCCTGAAAAATCGATCAAATTGGCGAAAAGTTTAAGAGCGCGTATTCAAGACTTAACTGAACGTTTAGAAATTTTTGCACCTGTTTATTTGGTCTTTTCTAAAATGGATTTGATTGCAGGGTTCACCGAATTTTTTGAATGTTATGAATCTGCTGAGTTTGATCAAGTGTGGGGCGCGACCTTACCCTATGATTCTGAATCATCACAGAATGCCGTAGAACATTTCGAGAAGCACTACAATATTTTATATGATGGATTAAAAGGGGTCAGTACCACCCATTTAAGTCGCCGTCATGCGCAAAATATTTCGCCAAGTGTGATGACTTTCCCTCTTGAATTTAAGACCTTAAAACCTGTATTAAAAACGTTTATTGGTACTTTATTTGAAGAAAATCCGTATCAATTTAAACCGGTCTTCCGTGGCTTTTACTTTACCAGTGCTTTACAAGAGGGCGTGATAGAAAGCCCGATGACTGAACAGATTGTTGATGATTTTCAGCTGACTAAAATCCCCAACAGCGAACATGGTATTCCACAAAATTCAATTTCTCAGAATCATGGCTATTTCTTAAAAGGGCTATTTTCAGAAGTCATTCTCAAAGATAAAAACTTAGTCAAACAACATATTAACCCGACCACAAAACGTAAACGTTATTTGGCATTTATTGCATCATTATTGGGTGTTTCCATCATTTTGGGTCTATGGGTATGGTCTTATCGTAATAACCAACAATTGATCGCAGATGTTCAGGCCGATTTAAATAAAGTTGTGCAAATGGAGCAAACTTCAGGTCAAGAGCTTTCAACCCAAATCGATGCATTACTGATTTTGCAACAACGTTTAGAGCAATTGGATGATTTTGATCAGCATCGCCCGTTGAAGTTTTCGTTTGGTCTATATCAAGGCAATGACTTAAAAGAAAAATTAAAAGCCGAATATTTAAAAGGGGTGAAACAGATTGTTTTAGCGCCGAGCCAGCAAAACATTGCGCAATATTTACAACGTGTAAAAGGCAATGAGCAGACGCTTAAGCAAAATCATGTCAATGTAGAAATTAAACAAGCTTCTTCGACACAGATTGCATCAGAACCTTCCGATACCAATCCACAAGATGCCTACAATGCGTTAAAAGCCTATTTGATGATGAGTAATCCACAATATATGGATGCGAGTCATTTAAGTGACCAAGTCACTCGTTTCTGGCGTTCATGGTTAGACACCAATCGTGGACAAATGCCGCGTGGAGAAATGATTCAAAAAGCTGAAAAAATATTGAGCTACTCAATGACTTTAGCCAATGATAAAAAGTTTCCAGTGTTAGAGTCTGATGCGCAATTGGTCGATCAAACCCGTCAAGTGTTGCTCTCTGTTGTACGTGGAATGCCAGCACGTGATCGCGTTTATAATGAAATTAAAATGCGTGCGGCTGTGCGATTCCCTGCGGTGACGGTGGCGCAAATTGTCGGTGAAACCAATCGTAATGTCATGCTCGGTGGTTATGCATTGCCTGGTATATTTACCCAAAAAGCATGGGATGAATATGTCGATAAAGCGATTGAAGAAGCTGCGAATAAGCCAACAGATACCAAAGATTGGGTGTTGAATAGTACCCAGTCCGATGATTTAACTTTTAGTGGTAGCCCTGACCAAATTCGTAAACAGTTAACCCAGTTGTATAAGCAAGAATATATAGCTGAATGGAAGAAGTTTATTAATGCTACCCATTATGCGAAAGGTGCTGATTTTGTTCAGCAAGCCAAGGTCATGGATGTGTTGGGTGAGCCACAAAACTCTCCAATCCGTACCTATATTGACCGTGTTGCAAAAGAAACCAGTTGGGATAATCCAGTTGTTCAAGCTGAACTTGCTGCACCACAAACTGGCTTTATTGCTTGGTTTAAGCGTAAAGTTTTAGGTCAAGGTAAAACGGATGATATCCAACGTGCATCTAATCAAGCACAAGGGCAGATTTCTCAACAATTCCAAGTATTCTACCAATTGGTCCGTAAACGTGATGATTTACAGAACAAATCACTGCTGGATGATTATTTACAGAATATGGCGCAAGTCAGAAGTAAGCTGAATGATCTACGCAGTGCAGGTGACTTTGGTCCAAGTGCTTTGGCCTTAGCGAAACTGACTATTAATGATCAAAGTTCAGTTTTCAACACCACTCAAAAAGTCGTCGATGAAAAATTGACGGTTGGTTTGGGTGAGTTGGATCAGCAAATGGTTCAAAAATTGTTGGTGAGTCCATTAACGCAATCTTTTGACAGTTTGTTGACCCCAGCACAGGACGAAATTAATAAACTTTGGACTTTGCAGGCTTTCCAACCGTTTAGCCAAACACTTTCGCAAAAAGTACCATTTAACTCATCTGGAACGATTCAAGCGACCAGTAGTGAAATTAGTCAAATTTTTGGTGATAACGGCAGCATTTCTAAATTTGTAAAAGAAACTCTTGATCCATTTGTTATTCGTCGTGGTTATACGTTGTCCTCGAAGACATGGAAAAACATGGGTATTGGTTTAAATCCTGAATTCGTGATGAATTTTGAGCAATATACCACCCCAATTAATGGTGCTTCTGCGGGAGCAGCAGGTGGTGCTCCAGTTGCAGCCAATCAGTCAAATTTCCAATTCTATCCAATCCCTAACAATAAATTATTGTCCTATACCATTGATATTGATGGGCAGCGTTTGGTTTATGAAAATGGCATCCAACAATGGGTTAATTTCATGTGGCCAAATCCTGGTGCAATACCAGGAGCACGGATTACGGCAATCGATTTAGATGGGCAAACCCATACTATATTTGATGAGCCGGGTGAATACGGCATCAATAAATTAATTGATAGTGCACAACGTAAGTCATTGAATGGAAGCTTTGAAATGACATGGGCAAGCAAACAAAACAGTGATTTGTTTGTGAAACTTCAATTCCGTTTAATTAGTGGTAATGCTTCAAATCCAATTGGTTCTAATCGTGGCTATGTTGGATTAAAACTGGTTGATCGAGTCACAAGTCCTAAAGCACCATTGGTTGTTGCAGCACAGGCAGCGCCTGTTACAGTAAGTGCAAACTCACCAGCGGCTTCACCATTTGGCGGTGCGACTGCACCGACAGCAGCTGCACCTAAGCCTCAGACAACTGCACCAGCAAGCCCAACTGCGGCACCTGCTGGCAATGCGGCAAATGCTGCTGGAAAAGGAGTGGCTCAATGATTAAAGGGAACGATTTGACGCGAGGGATTAAAGTATGCAAACGATAAAGTCTACACCGTTGTATTATGGAAAATGTCCCGCACGTGGTGATTTTCTGAAAACAAAAGGGCAATATTCATTGATTCAAGTGATTGATCAATGGATTACGGAAGCTTTAGAGCTTGCAATGCGAGAAGAAAATTTTAATCAAGCTTATGAATCATTAGCACCTTTAGACTTCTTTATCGCAAACCCGAAGGAAAGAATGTTTCTTGCGGCAAATATGGTGACCAGTGAAGACAGTTCTGGTCGTCAATTTCCAATGGTTTTAAGCCAGTTATTAGAAGTTGACCACCCTTTTCAAAACTTACTCTATGCGCCGTTTAAATATAAACCGGTATTGATTGATTTATTTCAAAAAAATCGAAGCATCCGAACCATTCGTGATCCTGAAGTATTGATCAATAAGCTGGGTGAAATTGATCATGAAATACAGGTCTTGCCTGAATTAAAAACGCAGGACTTTTTTGAAAATCATACCATGCATTCATTTGCACAAATGATGAAGATCACGCCGTATGAGTTGGCGCAAAGTATGTTGGGTTTGGGCTTATTACTACAGCCTGTGCTTAAACACGGTACCAGTAAGTTATCTAAGGTGCTTATTTTACCGATTAATAATCATAATTATTGCTATGAAATTGCCGCATTTTGGGTCAACTTAATCGGACGTTTTTTAGAAAAAAGTAATACAGAGATCTTAATTGGTATTCTTCACCAAGAGTCTCCAATTTTATTATTTGGATTCCAAGGGGCAGATATCACGGCTTTAAGTAATATTTTCACTCAAAATATGCAAAATGATCATTGGGTATCTTTGGTCAAACCGCTATGGATTGATGCCTATTTGGAACAGAATGCAGGTCTAGCAGCGCTTGAACAGTCTTTATGCGAACGTCAATTGAGTCTGGTTCAAGGCATGAAAATTTTTAGACAAACATTTATAGATGAATAATGATATGAAAAATAAACAAGTCAAAATATTGAAAAAATTTGCGCTTATTTCTAGCTTATTTTGTTCATTCAATGTGTTTGCTGCACCGATTGTGGTTGAAGGTGCTGTGCCGAATGACATGACCAAACAAGCAATCTTGGCGAAATTAAAAGCGGTTTATGGCGATGATCAAGTTGTTGATAAAATCCAAATTCGAGCCGTATCCGCACCAAATGGCTGGAGTGATTCGGTTACACGTGTGATTACCCCAGATTTAAAGAAGATTAGCCAAGGTAAGCTCTCTGTACGAGGCACGCAAGTTGAATTGGTTGGGAAAATGGGTGTGCAAACTGATATTCAGCCAACCACCAGTTTATTCCAATCCTTAGTTCAGCCGCCTTATCGATTTAATTCTCAAATTTCAGTGAATGCTGCTGAGCAATCTGTGATTGATAATGCCCTAAAAAATCGAATTATTGAGTTTGAATCTGGCAAAGCTGTACTTACCGCAACAGGTACACAAATCTTAGACGAGATGGTGGTTGCATTAAATAAAGTCCAAGGTAAAAATGTTAAAATTGTGGGGCATACTGACAGCCAAGGTAATCCACAGAAGAATCAGGATTTGAGTTTGCAACGTGCTGAAGCGGTGAAGCAGTATTTAACTACGAAAGGCATTGCACCGACTCGTTTAAGCACAGCTGGTCTGGGTTCAACCAAACCGGTTGCTGATAATGCAACTGAAGATGGGCGTAAAAAGAACCGCCGTATTGAGTTCGATGTTTTATAAATTTTTATTCCATAACAAAACAATAAAAGGTAGGCACTATGGCACTTCCATATATCACGTTAGGGTCACCCACGACAGGTGGTGGAAAAATTATTTCTGCACAGTCTTCTTTTCTGATCGATGGTAAAGCGATTGCATGTGTAGGCGATAAGGCGACTTGTCCCAAGCATAAATGTGTCGCCAGCATTGTTGCTGGTGATAATCATATGTTGGTGATGGGAAAGCCCGCTGCGCAGCATAATTCACCTTTATCTTGCGGATGTAAATGTATTGGTGACCAGTCATTAACCGTCGGGCAAAATTAAATAGTTCAGCTTATAAAAAAAGCCCCATCATCCTGACGGGGCTTTTTCGTATTGGTTCGCTAGGTAAACTCCTGTTCTACCTCACTTCCTGATGTACAGACCGATTATTATTGTTTTATGTCTGGGAAACTTCCTGTTCCCTATGACTATAGAATAGGGGATTTGCTTCAACTTCCCTAGCCGTCAATGCATGCAAGTGATGTAAGCTAAAGCGTACAATGTGATTTTAGACATTGGCATATTGGATGAGTTTGTTTACCACAGACTTGACTGCTTTATTATCAAACTCATTTCCCTCAAAGGTTTCACTCTTACCACGTTGCCCAATATCTCGCAGTTCAATGACAGCATTAGAATCAATCATGCCAATAAAAGCACAGACTTGTTTGATTTGATCAATTGAACGTGAACCGTTGGTACCGCCATAACTGACAAAAGCCGAAGGTTTGCTTTGCCATTCTTTATAAACGAAGTCGATGGCATTTTTCAGTACAGGACTATAGCCGTGATTGTATTCTGGGGTAATGAAAATAAACGCATCTCCAGAAGCAACTTTTTTCGCCCATTCTTGCTGTTTGGGCTGATCATAGATTCCTGAGGCGGGTGAATTTTTCCCGGCAAAGAAAGGTAAATCCCATTCTTTTAAATCTACAATTTCAACATTGAGGGTACTAAAGTCGAGTTTTTGGATTTCTTTAAGCAACCATTCTGCGACTTTAATGGCAACACGACCTTCTCGAATACTGCCCACGATGATTTGGATATTCATTTATTTTCATCTCTATTTTTTCTATTAAAACATTATGCGCAATCAAGGTCATAGGTACAGTAGTGATTTGTATATGATTTTAAAATTTTGAGTTAACAATAAGATTGATCAGGATTTGAATTTCCATTCTAATAAGTAAAATTTTAATTCTGAATCGATATGAAAGACGACATTGCACTGATTATGGCTTTACCCAATGAATCTAAAGGGTTATTTGAAGAAGCAGGTATCACTGTCCACTATAGCGGGATTGGCAAGATTAATGCAGCCTATACGGCATTCGATGTTATTCAAAAAACCGGCTGTAAAACCATACTGAATTTAGGTAGTGCAGGAAGTTCTTTCTTCGATGCCCATGAGTTGATTGAGGTAAAAACCTTTGTGCAACGTGATATGGATGTTTCCCCACTCGGTTTTGATGTGGGCGTTACGCCAATGGATGAGCATTTTCCAGGCGAAATTCATTTAGAATCGTATTTTCCACATTTAGCGCAGGGTGTTTGTGGTACTGGGGATAGTTTTGAAACAGGACAACCCAAAGTGAGCTGTAACTTGGTCGATATGGAAGGCTATGCACTGGCTAAAGTCTGTAAAAAATTAGATGTGCGTTTCATTTCGATTAAATACATTACAGATGGTGCAAATGACACCGCACATTTAGATTGGGAAGATAATTTATTATTGGGTGCGCAAAAGTTGTTAAAACTATATCAGTCTATTTATTAAAGACTTAGTTTGTTTGAGTATTATATAAAGTTTAAAATTGAGTCTTGGCGACCATAGAACTCTATGGCCGTTTGCCAAAATAACCAATAAGTATATTGGATGATTAATTGCGCGGTAACACACCATATAAAGTCATATGGATTGTATGTTCAATTGCGCGTTGACACATACTTTTATTACGCAAAGTTTTACCAGTCACCATTTCGATTTGAGTACTAAAGTCTGCATAATTTTGAGTCAATGCCCAAATATTAATAATCAGCAATTCAGCATCGATTTGATCTGATATTTTACCTTGCGCCTGCCAGTTTAAAATCACTTTGGCTTTGCGTTTAAAGAGCTTTTTAAGCGGGCCTTTGAGGATCGGTAAAATATGTGGCGCGCCTTGAATCACTTCTAATGCAAAAAGTTTTGAAGCTTTAGGCTGAGTTCTAGAGATTTCAATTTTGGTCATGATGTAATGTGACAAAGCCTCTGTCGGTTCCAATTCTGACTCAAGCGACTGCAACGGTGCTAACCATTTCTGCATAACTGTCGTTAGCACTTCAACATATAAGGCTTCTTTATTTTCATAGTAGTAGAAAATATTGGATTTATGCATATCTGCTAATTGAGCGATTTCATCTAGACTTGCGCCGTTGAAACCATAGACAGAAAATACGTCAAGTGCAGCATTGAGCAGCTGCTGGCGTTTTTGAGCACTCTTTTTTTGTTCCATCGCATCTTTAATCGAAAAACTGATTATTAAATTGTACGGTAAAATGTTTGATTTGTGCACAGAAAGCAGCATTATTTTGGTATATTTCTGATAAATAATGATGAAGTTTTATTATTAAGTCGATCGTAGATCCCTATTATCTAATTTTGCACTAAACTGGAGCAAATCTTATTTTAAAATTCTGTCAGTTATGACTTAATATTTAAATTTTGTGACATTTTTTAGTATAAGGTTAATTTTTGAGTTAATTTAAAAATTAGATAATCTTAAATAACATGATTTAATTTTCATTTAAGAAAACTGACTTGCTTTAAAATACCCAGCTCATTTTTAATCAATAGAAACAGTTGAAAACTTAAACATATTTGTGACAGCGAACATTTTCTATCCGATCAAAACGACAAAATATTCGATTTAATTATTCAAGATCAGCAACATGGTTCCGCAAGGTTGGGGTTTGTTGGCATTTCATAAATGGTTTGCGTTGTAGGTTAAAATTGAGCAGGCAAGGCATGAAACGAAGAGAATAGCGAGACTATTTTCGAGTTTCATAACGAAGACTGAGATAATTTTAGCCACAACCCTGAGCAAGAACAAAGCACTGCTTTGTTTGCAGCGCAAGGCGCAGCGGGGGGACTTGTGTGTTTTTTGCCGCTACTTCGTTACCTTGCGAAACGATGTTTCTCATCATTTAGAATGACTAAATTTCGTATTTCGCGCCTAGTATCGACTAAAAAATACACGTAGTCGCAAACATAGACGAATTGTCAGCAAACCCTAATATGTAAAGACAAAAATATTCTGCTCGACAATACCTTGCGTTGCCAACAAAAGGGTCTTTTGTTGCTGTTCATGTCGCAAGCACAGCACTGAGTACCTGTTGTTCAAGTTCGGCAAATGCTACACCTTTTTGACGTGGACGTGGTAAATCGACTTGAAACTGTTGCGCAATATGTCCTTTATCCAAAAGAATAATACGATCGGCGAGTTGAACCGCTTCACTGACATCATGGGTAACCAGAATGGTGGTAAAGCCTTGTTCTAACCATAACTTTTCAATTAAATTCTGCATTTCTAGTCGCGTCAATGCATCTAAAGCACCTAAAGGTTCATCCAGTAATAAGACCCGCGGTGTATGTGACAAAGCACGAGCAAGCGCCGTTCGTTGACGTTGTCCACCAGAAAGCTGTGATGGCCAAAGTCCAGATTTCTCCTTTAATCCGACCTTTTCTAATAATTGCTCAGCTTTAGAAAATTGGTTTTTGGCTAGACCCAATTGCACATTTTTTAGAATACTTTTCCATGGCAATAAGCGTGGATCTTGGAACATCACCCGAATATCATCTGCAATAATCCCTTCACGGAAATTTAATAAGGATTTAAATTTGATTTCACCATAACTGGGTTGTTCTAAATCGGCAATTAAACGCAGTAGGGTACTTTTACCACAACCACTACGTCCCACAATTGCAACGAATTCACCAGCTTCAATGTTTAAATCTAAGTCCTCAAGAACTTTAACTTCGCCATAATATTTATGCAGTTGTTCGATCGAAATTTCTGCACCAATTTTTGCTTGTTGTTCTTCAACAATCTCGGTTGGTGCCACCAAGTCATTGGCATATTGGCTAATGCTTAAATCGGTCATATCAGACTCCTATTTTTGATAACCTGCGTGCCAACGCAATAGGTATTTTTCTAAAAATTGTGCAAATACATCGGCAAGTTTGCCTAAAAGGGCATACAGCAAGATACCCACTAGCACGATATCTGTTTGTAAAAACTCACGCGCATTCATGGTCATATAACCAATTCCAGATTGTGCGGAAATTGTTTCTGCCACAATCAGCAGTACCCAAACCAACCCCAGTGAAAAGCGTAAACCCACTAAAATTGAAGGCATTGCGCCCGGTAAAATAATGTCTTTATACAATTGCCATCTGCTTAACCCATAGCTTTTTCCCATTTCAATCAATTGAGGATCAACTGAACGAATCCCATGATAGGTATTGATATAGATCGGGAAAAACACACCGACAGCCACTAAAAAGAGTTTTGCAGACTCATCAATTCCAAACCATAAAATAACCAATGGAATCAGCGCCAATGCTGGAATATTTCGGATCATTTGCAAGGTGGTATCCAATAAGTTGGATGCAACTTTTGATGAACCATTGAGTAGTCCCAAAAATAAGCCAAGTCCACCACCGACTAAGAGGCCAAGTAGCGCACGACCAGCACTGACTTTGACATGCTGCCAAAGCTCACCGCTGACTAAAAGTGTCCAAAATGCAGAGACTACCGCTGTCGGTGCAGGTAAAACACGGCTTTCAAGCAATCCTGTTTTAGACGCAATTTGCCAAATGACAATCAGTAAAATCGGCACAATCCAAGGCAGCAAACGCTGCCCAATTTGTTTCGTTCCACGTGAAACGGCAGTGCTTTTGGCTGGAGTAGCATTGTTAATTAAGGCATTCATGCAGGCTCCTGTAATGGTTTTTTATTTTCTTCAGGGGTGTAGTTATTGGCAACGATTTCGCCAAATGGTCCAGTCAAATTAGGTTGCGTGAGTTTCTTGCGTGTTTCCAACGGCAGTAATGGGAATACCAGTTCAGCAAAGCGAATGGATTCTTCTAAATGTGGGTAGCCTGAGAAAATAAAGGTATTGATGCCTAAATCAGCATATTCTTGGATACGATCTGCAACAGTCTGTGGATCACCAACCAAAGCAGTACCTGCACCACCACGAACGAGTCCAACTCCTGCCCAAAGATTTGGTGATACTTCAAGCTTACTACGATCACCATTATGTAGTTCAGCCATACGGCGCTGACCGACGGAATCCATTTGCTTAAATTTTTTCTGTGCAGCGGCGATCGTCGCATCATCTACATATTGGATCAGTTCATTGGCGGCTTGCCATGCTTGCTCATTGGTCTCGCGAACAATAACATGTAAACGAATACCATAATTAAGTTGACGACCTTTGGCATCGGCTTTTGCTTTTACTACAGCAATTTTTTCTTTGACCGCAGCAGGTGGTTCGCCCCAAGTCAAATAGGTATCAACTTGCTCAGCAGCCAATTCAATCGCATCTTCAGAAGAGCCCCCAAACCAGAGTGGTGGGTAAGGTGCTTGAATCGGAGGATAAAGCAGTTTGGCATCGTCTACACTTAAACGTTCGCCATGGAAGGTAAATGATTCACCGGTATGTGAACGTTTTAAAATTTCACGCCAAATCGTGGTGTATTCAGCTGCTGTTTTATAACGTGAAGCGTGGTCTTCGTATACGCCATCACCTTTCAATTCTTGCTCATCACCACCTGTAACAAGGTTGAGTAAAACCCGCCCATTGGATAGACGATCAAAAGTTGCAGCCATACGTGCTGCAAGCGCTGGTGTTGTTACGCCTGGACGTAACGCAACCAAGAATTTTAAATTTTTAGTCGCATCAATCAGGCTCGCAGCAGTAATCCATGGATCTTCACATGAACGTCCCGTGGGAATGAGTACACCTTCATAGCCCAAATTATCCACAGCTACAGCAATTTGTTTCATATAAGCATGGTCAACTTGGCGAGCGCCTTTGCTTGTACCTAAATAACGACTGTCACCGTGAGTAGGAATAAACCAGAAGATTTTCATTTCATTCATCCTTAGAAAAATATTATTTCGCCGTCCAAACGGCTTGTTTGATATCAATGCTGTTTGGAATAATTTTGAGTTCGCTAAAACGATTGGCCAGCTGTTGCTGATCTGCAATTACTTTTGCTGAAAGCGGTGCTGCACCAGAAGGTCTTGGGCGTCGCTCAATAAAAGTTTGACTAACTTTCGGTTTTAAACCAGTGCTTTGCCCGATGGTTTGCGCTGTTGCGACACGATTGGCTTGTACCCATTTATCAGCAGTATTAATTTGCTGGATAATGCCTTTAACTGCTTGAGGATATTTTTTTACAAAATCTGGCGATGCCAAATAGAAGGTATAATTCGGACTTAAACCTTGCCCTGAAGCGAGGATACGCGCCTGATCTTCGACTTGAGCAGAAGCAAAGAATGGGTCCCAAATCGCCCAAGCGTCGACAGCACCTTTTTGAAATGCAGCACGAGCATCAGCAGGGGTTAACCAAATTGGTTGAATGTCTGACCATTGCAAACCAGCTTTACGGACAGCTTGTACCAATAAATAATGCGCACTTGAGCCTTTCTGCAACGCAATACGTTTACCTTTCAACTCATTCAGTTTGGTGATTTTTGAATCTTTAGGCACTAAAATTGCCGAAGCCAACGGCTTGGCTGCTTCATAGGCAATGTAGTACAGCGGTTTATTCGCAGCTTGAGCATATACTGGTGGAGTATCGCCAGTGACACCAACATCCAACGAACCTACAGCAAGGGCTTCTAAAATTTGAGGGCCCGCAGGGAATTCATTCCAAGTGATTTTGGCATTTGGGAATTCTTTCTCATACAGCTTTTGTTGTTTGGCGATTGCAAAATTAATAGAACTTTTTTGAAAACCAATACGTAATTCTTTTACCGTTGGATCGATTGCCCATACAGAGGCTGAACCCAGCATTGCGCTACAGATCAACATCGTGGTCATGGCATGAGTCGTTGCATTGAACCATGATGCTGTATTGTGTTGCGAGATTTGCTGGGTCATATTGATGTCCTCTTTAACGGCGCTGTTGGCGAAATTAGTTCGCTAAAACAGCTGCTTGAATGTTGATTTTATTGGGAATAAGTTTTTTTTGATAAAAAGCATTTGCGACATCTTGCTGTTTCTTTACCACATCGTTAGAAATTGGAGTCACACCAAAACCCATACGAGAAATTGAGGTATTCAAAATATCAAGCGGTAAGCCTGTCGGTTTTTCTAAGAGTTTTGCCGCATCGGTTTGATGTTGAGACACCCACTGCGTTGTCGTATTCAGTTCATTGACCACAATTTTTAAAACATCGGGATGTTGTTCAGCAAACTTACGATCAGCCAAATAGAATTGGTGGTTATTGACCAAGTTTTGACCTGTCGCAATGACTTTGGCATTGAGTTGTTTTTCAGCAGCAGCAAAGAACGGATCCCAAATGACCCAAGCATCTACAGCACCTTTTTCAAAAGCAGCACGTGCATCAGCTGGTGGTAGGTAGACCACTTGAATATCATCAAGTTTTAAATGATTTGCTTCTAAAACTTTGAGTAAAAGATAATGTACATTTGAACCTTTATTCAAAACTACACGCTTACCTTTTAAATCTTGGACTGATTGAATGGCTGAATCTTTCGGCACAATTAAGGCTTCAGCCAAAGGTGCAGCAGGTTGATTGGCAACATAGACCAGATTTGAGTTTGCAGCTTGGGCGAAAATAGGCGGTGCTTCCCCAGATTCACCAAAGGCGACACTACCGACATTTAAACCTTCTAGCAGTTGAGGACCAGCAGGGAATTCAACCCATTTCACATTTACCCCTTTTTCCTTTAAGGCTTTATCTAAGTCGCCACGTGCTTTGATAATGGGCAAGACCCCATATTTTTGAAAACCGATATTTAAGGTTGTGGTTTCTTGTGGTTTTGAGCATCCAGTAAGCATCATGATGGTGGCAAGGCTAGCACTTATAAGGGTGATTTTTTTCCACGAAGGTTGAAATAAGCTCGCCATGAGTCACGATGCTCCTATAAAGTCAGAAAAAGGCATGAGCATCAGCTTAAAAGGCTTTGTATTTTCAAAAAAATAAGTTTTTAGTGATTGCTAATGAAAAAAACAGATAAATAATTAACTGCTAAGCTTAGCTATAAATGAGAAATATAAAGTGGATATTCTATAAAAATATAATGTTATAAGAATTTGAAAATTATGATGTTATTTGTATTATTCAATCGCCATATATAGATTCCACCCTCAAGAATAAGAAAATATTCTGCTTGATGGAATCTATAGCGATAAGCTTAGCAGCAAATGTGATAATTGATTGAGAATAAAAAAATTCATCAATTTTAAGCAATTGATTTTTTAAACACCATCGAATTACGTTGATAGTTATACAGCGCTTGTCGGGCTTCGGGTAAATCATCAACATTGGACAGTTCAAATCCATGTTCTAAGAACCAGTGTGCGGTACGCGTGGTTAATACAAACAGTTGTTGAATACCCAATTGACGTGCATTTTCTTCTAGGAAATGCAAAATTTGGCTACCACGATTAGATTTGCGATAGCTTGGGTGTACGGCTACACAAGCAATTTCGGCCGATTGCACTTCATTGTCTGTTGATGGAATCGGGTAGAGCGCTGCACAGGCGAGAATTGTTCCATCTCGCTCAATGACGGCAAACTTTTCGATTTCATTTTCTAAACGTTCGCGTGAGCGATAGACTAAAATACCTTCATCTTCCAAAGGGCGTAATAGATTAATCAAACCGCCAACATCGCCAATATTTGCCATACGAACTTCTTCATAATGGGCATCGGTGATCATGGTGCCATGTCCATCACGGGTGAAGAGCTCTTTAATCAATGCACCATCATCGCTATAGGAAAGCAGATGAACGCGATTTACGCCTTTTAGTGAGGCTTCTTTTGCATTGTACAAATGCAAAGCGATTTCAAAATTTGAATCTTGGTATTTTTCAATATGCTTATCGAGTTGCTGCGGGGTAATTTCACGTCTCAATTGCCCATATTCATCCATTAAGCCTTGTTGATTGCCTAAAAAAATCAATTTATCGGCTTTGATATGAATGGCCGTTTTTGTCGCAACTTCTTCTGCAAGTAAGTTAAATACTTCACCCGTGGTGGAATACCCTGTAGGGCCAAGTAACACAATATTTTGATTGCCTAAATGGCCTTGAATGGCTTCAGTATCAATCGTGCGGACTTCGCCAGTGAGTTTGAAATCGACACCATCACGAATGCCATAGGGCTTTGCTGTGACAAAATTACCTGAGACCACATCAATGCGTGCGCCAAACATGGGTGAATTGGCAAGCCCCATAGACAATAATGCTTCGATTTGTAGACGAATCGAACCAACGGCACTCATAACACAAGGCAGCGATTCACGTGTGGTGACACGACGATTGATATGGATCGGGCTTTGAATTTTATTGTGAAGCAAGTTGGCCGTAATTTGCGGGCGAGCGCCGTGGACTAAAATGAGTCGTATGCCCAATGAATGCAGTAGCGCAATATCATGAATAATATGCTGAAAATTTTCATGTTCAACAGCTTCACCACCAAACATCAATACAAAAGTTTTACCACGATGGGCATTGATATAGGGTGCAGAGTGACGAAACCAATGCACGTATTCTTGCGTTGTGCTTTGTATTGTTTCTAAACTGTCGGTTTGCATGCCTATCTCAGTATTGATGATTGCGATACAGCGATTCTAAACAAAAATAGTGCAAGAATAATAGGGTCTGCTGACAATTCGTCTATGTTTGCGACTATGCGGTTTTTTAGGTGATACGAGGCACGAAATACGAAATTTAGTCATTCTAAATGAGTAGATCGTAACGAAGTAGCGGCAAAAAAACACGCTAGTCCCCCTGCTGCGCCTTGCGCTGCAAACAAAGCAATGCTTTGTTCTTGCTCAGATTGTAGCTAAAATTATCTCAGTCTGCGTTATGAAACTCGAAAATAGTCTCGCTATTCCCTTCGTTTCCTGCTTTACGACGTATACGTCTCATGCTCAATTTTATTCTACAACGCAAGCCATTTATGAAATGTCAACAGACCCTAATCAATAAAAAAAGCACTCGAACGTGGGAGGACGAGTGCAAAAGGGTCATATGAGTGTTGCGATTCAGATTGGATTATTGAGTTAAAAACCAAATATTTTAAGGATTACTGTTCATTGAAATGACATAATCTAATCTTTTCATTTTGAACAATTTACTGAGGATATTTGCCTTTTTAGCTAATTCAATAATTAACCAGTTCAGATTAAATCTAATCGTAAAATATAGAGAAACTATGGAGATATAAATGAAAGTATGTAGTTTATTTATTTGCCCAATCAATTAGATTTTAATCATATTCTCAAAATGTGAAAAAACCCAAGCTGAGTTGGGTTTAAAAGTTAAAATATAGACATTAACCAATCACACGAATAATACGATTATTTCGCTCATTTACCAGCACATAATCACCATTTACTTTATACCATTGCTGATATCTTCCAGGTTTAGGTAACTGGCGGTAGTTTTTATAATTGACATGATAACGCGACGAATTGAATTGAGTCGGGAAGTATTGCCCAGAGCGCCAGCGCTGACTCGAATTTACCCGGTTGCCATAATGGTTGTTGTTATTCCAACGATTGTCATATTTATGATCCCAATGGTTTTGTTGATAGCGATTGTGATCATTTCGATGATAATCATGCGGTGCAGCCATCGCAGATGTTGCAATCAGCGCACTCATCGATAAAGCCAGTGTCGTTAAGATATTTTTCATTTGATTCACCTGAATTGAACTTTTGTCCTTTGATCTAATCAAATTACTCAATAATTTGAGATAAACGGTGAGCAAGATTTAGGTGAATTGTGAAATGTATGAAGACTTGATGAAGAGACCCATTGGGATTTTTCTTTTCATAAATAAAAAAGCCCAAAAAAGAATTTGGGCTGTAAATATGTAGTTTGGATATTATCGAATCACACGGATAATATGATGATTGCGCTCATTAACCAGTACATAATGACCATCTACTTTATACCAGCGTTCAAATTTAGCCGGTTGATGCAGGTTTTTGTATGCATGATAATCATTTACGTAATAGCGATTGTCATAGTAACGATCAGGTAAAATGACACCTTCTCGCCATTCAAATTTTTCATGTGATGCAACAGGGCGATGATTTTGACCATGATCCCAGTCAGCCATTGCTGAAGTAGCAACTAAGGCACTGAGTGATAGTGTGATTGCGCTTAGAACTTTTCTCATTTGAATCGACCTTTTCAGACGGATGCTTTATCCGATCATTCAAATTACAATTTAAGTTAAGATAAAAAATGGAGAAATATCATCTAATTGTCAATTTTATGGAGGTTTCTATCGTTTTTTAAAAACAGATTGTAAAAGCTGAAATTTAGACAAAAAAAAGCTCAAACAAAAAGGTGTTTGAGCCTATGAAACCAAAATATTTAAAAACTACATCCCTCGGATATTCACAATATTATTATTGTCTGAGTCGACCAAGATATAGTCATTGTTAATCTTATACCACTGTTGATTACGTGAAGGTTTTGGAAGATTTTCTTCTTTATAATCAACTTTATAACTATTACCACGATAATGCTGTGGCATTACATAACCCATTTGCCATTTGTGCTGTTGCAAACGTTTTACACCACGTTCTTCACGTTCACGACGTTGTTCTTGAATGTTGTCATCGTCATTACCACGATCACGATGATTGCGTCCACGATCTCCACGGTCACTTTTGCCACGATCAAAACCATTGTCATCGTCAAAATGAGGACCTGCACTGCTGATCTGAGCCGTCAACAGCGTTGATAAAGAGATGGCGATGATCGCTAAAATCTTTTTCATAATCGTCCTCGCTTATTCAATATGTTTATTTTGACCTCACTACTGTACTGCTAAATTGCAGAGAAACTGTGAAGAAAGTTCAGTTTTTCATTTAAAATGACAGACATAATAAAAACATATTTATGTAAAAGTGAAAAGGGTTATTGCAAAGCTTTGAGCTGTAATGCATCGCAGCAAATTTTTTTTAGCGGAATATGTGACTAAAAAATGTAAATATTTATGAAAATAAACTTGTATGCAGGCTTAGAGAGATGACCCCGCTATAAATTGAGCCTGAATGATTAATACCACTGCTGATTCATCTGCTTTAAACAATTGATTGCTTTGATCATCTCTTTAGCTTGATGGGCATCATCTAAGGCCTGAATAAACTGATTTGGGAGCTGTAATTGTTCGATAGAACGAATCATCTCTACTTTATGTTTTAAATCTTTCATAAAAAAACGCCTCAAATTGATCTGCTTAACTTGAGTACCACTATAGAGTAAGCGTTGTTATTTAAGAAACTGAATAAAATTATCATTTTTATTGGGTAAAACGATTTTTATATGGGCTTTTATTAAATTTTTATTTTGACTCTATGACCAATATTTTAAATGACAGAATCCCTTATGATTTTCTCCACACTTCGAAAAGTGTGGAGAAAGAGAGATGTCAATAGACCCTAATCTTGTGCGTCGATACTCTCACCATTCAACGCAAGGCTATCATCTCCCATAAGGTAGAGATAAGCAGGCATGATGGCTTCAGGTGATGGTAAAACCTTTGGATCCTCATCAGGATAAGCTTTGGCACGCATAGCGGTACGGGTCCCACCTGGGTTGATACAGTTATAACGAATATTTGGATAAGTATTTTCTTTGGCAAATATTTTACTAACCGCTTCAATCGCAATCTTTGAAACTGAGTAAGCGCCCCATTGCGCACGTGCTTCGCGTCCTACACCAGAGCTGGCGAAAACGACTGATGCATTTTCAGATTTTTCCAGTAAAGGCAGTAATTCTTGGGTGAGCACAAAGGGTGCACGTAAATTCACCGCCATAACATCATCCCAGACTTCTTCTGGATAATGTGCCAACTCAACACGCTCGCCTAAGATTCCGGCATTATGCAAAATACCATCTAAGCGGCCAAATTGTTGCTCTAGAGTATCGACGAGCAGTTCATAGTCACGTGAAGAGGCAGTAGAAAGCTGCAAAGGAAGAATGGCAGGTTGCGGGGCACCAAGTGATTCAATTTCATCATAAATGACTTCAAGTTTATTGAGCGTGCGGCCATGTAACACGACTGTTGCGCCGTGTAAGGCGTAGCTGAGCGCAGCTGCACGTCCAATACCGTCTCCCGCACCCGTAATGAGGATAATTTTATCCTTCAATAAATCTGGGCGAGGTTGATATTCTGAATACTTCATGGGAGACCTCCTATAGTTGTTATGATGTCATTTAGGCTTTAGACGCAATGTCGTTACCCGATTAAACAATGTTTCTCATCATTTAGAATGATTAAATTTTATATGTCTTACTTTGCCTTGTTAGAAAAGTACTGCTTCTCGTAAAGCAAGTCGAAGTGCCAACAGCGCTATCTTCTATATAAAAACATTGAAACATCATATTCAAGATGTTTCAGTGTTATTTATCATGTTGTTGGGTAAGTTGAATGATTTTCTTGGGCTTTAACTATTCACAAGTTTTCGAATAACTTGATGTAATTCATCGACATTCTCTACGATACAGTCAGCTTGCCAAGCATTTAAATTATCTTTGTACTGTAATGGTAAATAACCATATGCTGCGAGGATTGTATACATTTGCGCATTACGTCCTGCATCAATATCGCGCGGATGATCACCCACATAGATACATTGTTCAGGTGCAATCTCAATTTGCTTTGCCGCCAGATACATTGGCTCAGGATCTGGTTTGGTCTGAGCGACATCTTCAGGGCAGACCAGAACAGCGCAACGTTGTGTGAGGTTCAATGCGTTCAATAATGATTCACTTAACCAACGTGGTTTATTGGTCACAATACCCCAAGGGATCTGTTGACTTTCTAACTCTGCCAAAAGTGGATACATACCCGCAAACAGATCTGTGTCTACAGCAATGTCATCACCATACTGATCTAAAAAGCGTTGGCGATGCGCTAAAAAGACTGGATCATCCACTTCAAGTTCTGGATAAACCAGTTTTACCATTGCACGAGCGCCTTCAGACACCTGAGTGCGGATCAAATCCGCATCAACCACTGCACGTCCTTCTTCTCGACACATATTTTGAATAATACGGATAAAATCCGCAGCCGTATCAATCAGTGTCCCGTCTAAATCAAAAAGAACAGCTTGCATCAAACACCTTCATTCACAGTATAAACCATGTAATTCACATCAACATTGGGCGCAAGCCAGTAATGCTTTGTGAGTGGATTGTAGTGTAAGCCAGTCATATCTTTAAGTTTTAAACCTGAGTTACGAATGTCATCTGCAAGTTCAGACGGTTTAATAAATTTATGATAATCATGGGTGCCTTTTTTCAATAAACGTAATACATATTCCGCACCAATAATTGCGAATAAATAAGACTTAGGATTACGGTTAATTGTTGAGAAAAACACATGACCATTTGGTTTAACTAACTTTTGACACGCTTGGATGATAGACGCTGGATCAGGAACGTGTTCCAACATTTCCATGCATGTAACAATATCGTATTGTCCAGCTTGTTCTTCTGCGAGTTGTTCCACAGGAACTTGGCGATATTCAATATTTTGAACATTTTCCTGTTCAGCGTGTAAGCGAGCCACATTTAATGGCGCTGCACCCATGTCGATACCTAAAACATCGGCACCACGACGTGCCATACTTTCAGCCAAAATCCCGCCACCACAGCCCACATCAAGAATTTTTTTGCCTGTAAGACCATTGGCATGTTCATCAACCCAATTTAAACGCAGTGGATTGATTTGATGTAAAGGTCTGAACTCAGAGTGTTGATCCCACCATAAAGCAGCAAGTGCTTCAAATTTAGCAATTTCCTGTGGATCAACATTAAGTTGCGACATGCCGGGCACCTCTAAGTAAATTGTTTTAATCAAAAATTAAGTTCAGTTATGCTAGTGTTTGTTAACACTTCGTCTATTTATGAAATATCAACAGACCCTAGTGTAACCATAAATCCAGAAAAAGCGATGAATCGTGTAAAAAACTTCACAGAAGGAAAACGATTTTCCCATATTTGTTTTATAGTGAATGCATAAGCTATACGAGATGACTACGAGGACAATAAAGTCAATGAAAAAATTTATTTTAGGTGGCATGACTGCCATGGTGATGGCGTTTTCTGTAAATGCCATGGCTGCCGATTTTGTTGCAGGTAAAGATTATACCGTGGTGCAAAACCCAGGAAAAGTTTCAGTTCCAGGTAAAATTGAAGTACGTGAGTTTTTTTGGTATGGATGCCCTCACTGCTTTACATTAGAACCGCATATGCAAGCGTGGTTAAAGAAGATTCCTAAAGATGTTAACTTTATCCGTACACCTGCAGCAATGAATCCATTATGGGAACAAGGTGCTCGTGCATATTATGTGAGTGAAGCATTGGGTGTACGTAAACGTACGCATTTGCCTTTATTCCATACCAATCATGCAGGTAATCAGCAAGTTCTACAAAAAGATGCTTTTGCTAAATTCTTTACTCAGTACGGTGTGCCTGAGGCGAAATTTAACAGTATGTATAGTTCTTTTGCGATCACTGCAAAAATTGCTGAATCAAACCAATTGGCACAACAGTACCAGCTTTCAGGGGTACCTGCTGTTGTGGTAAATGGTAAATATGTGGTTCAAGGTGAAGATGGTAAAGTGACGCAAGTTGTTGACTATCTGATCAATAAAGAACGTAAAGCCAAATAAGCTTTGCTGTTTTTAAAACCCGCAATTGAATTGCGGGTTTTTTTATTGCTGGTGATATACAGACGAGTTTAGGAGATAAATTAAGCTCTATCTCGGTCCCAATTTTCGATGCCTTTAAAAATTAAGCGGATTTGCGTCACCGATTGTTTTTTAAGCACCATTTTTTGTAACTCAAGTTCGATGCCTGAGTATTGGCGAGATAAGTTGATCCATGACATTGCCCAAGTAAAAGATAAATTAATCAAAATATTGGTGATCACTTTTAAATCATTTTCATCATGAAAATTTGCGATAACTTCAAACTTTTTTAATGCGTTGGCAAGATCATCATTTAGGAAGTCAATTTCACGAGCAATGGCTTTACGCACCACCTCTGAACCACCCCAACGTTCCGCGATCATAAAAATCCATTGTTGCGGACTGCTGTCTACAGCCTCAAAAAACAGCGCCATGCTGGTTTTGGTTTTTGCTTCAGGATGCGCTAGGCCTTTGCCTAATTGATGCAAGACATTCTTTAAATACAGCGCAACTTGATCCACCAGCTCTTTACCCAATTCATCCATATCTTGGAAATGGCGATAAAACGCTGTTGGAACCAAACCGACTTCACGGGCAACTTCTCGCAAACTGATACTCGAAAATGAACGACCCGATGTGCTTAGGGTTAAAGCAGCATCAAGTAAAGCCTGACGGCTTTGTTGTTTTCGTTCATCGCGTATCGACATTCTGATATCCAAAGATTTTTGTTGTGATGAGTCTATCAAAAATAAAAACAAATTAAACGACGAATGTCAGTGTACAGCTGTTGACTGAATTTAAAAAATGATTATAGTGTACATATGTTCACTAAAAGAACGTTTGTTCACTCAATAAATAGCAAGCACAAAGAGGAACGTCACATGAGTAGCTATATGCAGTATCAGCCAGAATGGGTTCGTGAGGATTTTGTCGATTTTATCGCTGAAAAGATCAATCCTGTTTGGGCTTGGAAAAAGGTAAAAGCCACGATTATTAAAACTCGTGCATTAAGCCCTGATTTTTATCAAATTCAATTACGTCCAAATCGTAATTTTAAGCATCAGCAGTTTAAAGCGGGACAATCTGTTCTTGTAACTGTTGAAATTGCGGGTGTACGTCAACAACGCAGTTATTCTGTGGTTAAATTTTTGAATAATGGCGATATGATCATTGCTGTAAAACAGCAGGGTAAAGTCTCCAATGCATTGAGCCAAATGGCTTTTGGTAGCATTGTAGAACTGTCACAAGCTCAAGGTGATTTTGTTTTAGCTCAAGATGCATCGCCATTGTTATTGATTGCGTCAGGCAGTGGAATTACCGCAATCCATTCTTTGTTGCTTGAAGCACTTAAAGATTCAAATCGTCCAATTGATTTAATTTATTTTAGTCGTGATGAGGCTTTTCATGCAGATCTAGAGCAGCTTTATCAGCAACACGCATTGTTAAATTATCACTATATTCACACCGCTCAACAAAAGCAGCATTTAACCATCGAGTTATTGCAAAGTTTGGTTCCTGATTTCCAACAGCGTCAAAGCTATGCGTGTGGTGCACGTGCAATGATGCAAAGCATCAATCAAATTTTTCAAGATTTGAATATCACAGATCGTTTGAAACAAGAGTATTTCCAGATTGCGGTAGATGAAAGCCTAGAAGCACAACCGATTGTTTTTTTACGCTCACAACAAGAGTTTGCTGCGAAATCAAACCTACTTGAAAGTGCTGAACAAGCGGGATTAAAGCCAACTCATGGTTGTCGTATGGGGATTTGTAATACCTGTACTTGTACCAAAGTGAGTGGTTCGACCAAAAATATGCTGACAGGTGAAATTGACCATGCTTCAAATACACAGATCAAATTGTGTATCAGCCAAGCGATAAGCCCTGTGGTCATTAATCTGTAAATTAAAACAATCATTTCAATAAATTAAAACAACTTCTCGGTCTGTTGAACCTAGGCGTAGGAAGTTGTACCCAAAATTCAGCTAAGGCTTCTAAAAATGAAGCGCTGAGGAGCAAGACAATGAATATGTCAGTTACTTTTCCAAACAGTAAATCGAAACATTTAAACCCAGAACAAACCGCAGAATTTGGTCGCCGTGTTGATGAAATCCGTCGTGAAATCATGGACAGTTTAGGTGAACAAGACGCCAAGTATATTTATAAAATCCGTAATTTTGTTCGTTATAGTGAAATTGCTTCACGTGCTATGTTGATGTTTGGCGGATGGATTCCACCTGTTTGGGTGGTGGGCACGGGATTGTTGGGGATTTCCAAAATCGTGGAAAATATGGAGCTGGGTCATAATGTTATGCATGGTCAATTCGATTGGTTAAATGATCCGAGTTTGAATGGTGCAAACTACGACTGGGATACCATGGCAACAGGTGATGATTGGAAATATACACATAATTATGTACATCACACCTATACCAATATTGTGGGTAAAGATCATGATGTGGGTTATGGTTTACTCCGCGTTAGTGAATCACAAAAATGGGAACCGCGCTTTTTGTTTAATATTCCTTTAGCGATTCAATTGATGGTGTTTTTTGAATGGTATGTTGGCTTACAAAATCTACATTTGGAAGATGCGCTGATCTATAAAACAAAAACCTGGAAACAGGTCTGGGCAGATGCGGCAAAATTTCGTAAAAAAGCCCGCCGTCAAATTCTAAAAGATTATGTGTTTTTTCCTGTGATTGCAGGACCCAATGCTTTACCTGTTTTAGCTGGGAATGCCATTGCCAATGTGATCCGCAGTTTGTGGTCTTCAGCGGTGATTTTTAATGGTCATTTCACTGAAGATGCAGAGACTTTTGAAGCTGACAATGTGGAAAATGAAACCCGTGCTGAGTGGTATTTACGTCAGATTCGTGGTTCTAGTAACTTTACTGGAACAGACTGGTTGCATATTTTGAGTGGGAATTTAAGTCATCAGATTGAGCATCATTTGTTTCCTGATATGCCAGCCAATCGTTATTCAGAAGCTGCTCCAAAAATTAGAGCTTTATGTGCAGAATATGGCATTAACTATAATGAAGCAGATTTCCTGAAACAGTTTGGCAGTGTATGGGTGCGTTTAGCCAAATGTTCTTTGCCAAATAGTTTAACAATGACTATTACTCAGTCTTTACAAAAGTTGAAGGGTATTTTTGCTTAAATAAAGTTTTTGCGATGTGTAAGGATTGGGGTTGCTAAGGTGTTTATCTCGCTTCATTCAACTGGTGTAATAGCTGTTTAAAATAGATCCTCAATTATTGTTAGAAGAACCTTATTGAGTTAAATAAGGTTCTTTTATTGTCTTTAAAATTATCTTTTAGATTCAGTGATTTTTAATTTTTTGTATAAGCTGTGCTATGTTGATTTTAGAATCTTTTGAAAGTACTTAATCAATATATGCACTTCATTTCAGCCATCCTTTTAAGCGAACATCCGATTAGCGGATGCGTCCATGATGCAAATGGTCACTCAAAATCATTTCCTATTCTTGCAATTGACAATATTCCGCTAAATATATGGATACACGGAAATACTAATATCATTGAACGTGCAGATAATTTAGTCCCAGCACAAGGATGGCTATATGATTATGAAGATAATAAAGCCTTAAGTAATGCTTGGAAGCTTCTTAAACCTGAATTTTCTGAATATGGTGCTGTCTCAACGGTTTTTCCTCTTTTAGTTTGTCCCGATGATTTAGATCTTGGATGTAGTGTCATCATGGTAGAGCAAGTCGTTACTCAAACTGAAGTCAAGTGGATTCGGTTTGGACTAGCATGGGGATATATACATGATGTTATAACATCTGTTATTTGGGAAAACCCTTGTTCCATCCCCATTCTGACATTCAGTTTTACTGAGTTTGAACAAGCGTATAACCACCTAAAAGACTTAGATAAAACTTGGAATCAAGATAGCCTTTAATATATGCATTTATACAGCCTTTAAATATCAACAAGTTGTTGTTGCTTACGCTGATAAGCATCATTTAAATGTTTAGCTAAATTTCGAAAATTTTAAAACGTGGTTTGTATATCTGTTTGTATAGAAGTTTATTTAAGTCGCCACATATAGATTTAGCGAGCAATTTCAAAAACCACCATCTTGTAACAAAACCATCGCTCTGTGATCTGTTATAATAAGTCGCAATATTTTTTGAATCCCATAAGGACAAGCTATGCGTATCGACCAACGTGCATTAGATCAATTACGTGAAGTTAAAATTACCCGTAACTACACCCGTTATGCGGAAGGTTCAGTATTGGTTGAATTTGGTCATACAAAAGTGCTGTGTACTGCAAGTATTGACAATTCAGTGCCACGTTTCCTAAAAGGTCAGGGCCAAGGCTGGGTGACTGCGGAATACGGTATGTTGCCACGTTCTACCCATACACGTAGCGACCGTGAAGCTGCTCGCGGTAAGCAATCTGGTCGTACTCAAGAAATTCAACGTTTGATTGGTCGTAGCTTACGTGCAATGGTGGATTTGAAAAAATTGGGTGAAAACACCATTACCATCGACTGTGATGTGATTCAGGCAGATGGTGGTACACGTACTGCTGCAATTACGGGTGCTGCGGTTGCATTAATTGATGCTATGAATGTACTTCTTGAGAAAAAGAAAATTAAGCATGATCCATTAAAAGGTCTCGTTGCTGCGATTTCTGTCGGCATGTATCAAGATGAAGTATTGCTTGATCTTTGTTATGAAGAAGATTCTAACTGTCAAACTGACTTGAATGTGGTGATGACTCAAGCAGGTGAGTTTATTGAAATTCAAGGGACTGCAGAAGAAAAACCATTTACCCGCGCTCAATCCAATGCAATGCTTGAAATGGCTGAAAAAGGTATTCAGGAATTGGTAAAAAAACAACAAGAAGCGCTTGGTTGGTAATTCTAAAATATTGATATATTTTTATAAAAAAAACGCATCTTCGGATGCGTTTTTTATTGCATAAAATGGTTTTAACCTAAGTCGTCTATTTATAAATTAAAACAAATATTTGATATTTATCATATTTTAGTAAATATTCATCAAACTGCCATAAAAACTTCACTCTAGCGTCATACCAGTTGTATTGACTATCCCTACCTTTATTTCATGGATAGGACAATGCGAAATTTTTTGCTGATTTTAGTGACCAGTCTGAGTGTCTTACTCAGTGCTTGTAATGATGATAATGAAAGCTCAACGACGAATCCACAGCCACCCGCTGCTTGTAAAGTACATTGCGCACCATAATAAAAAATAAGGAAATAGAGATGAACCGTCGTGATTTTTTAGTCAATTCAACAAAAACAATATTTGGTACAGCCGCTTTAGCCAGCTTTCCAGCCAGCATCCAAAAAGCCTTAGCCATTGACGCCAAAGTCGAAACAGGCACGATTAAAGACGTAAAACATGTCATCATTTTGACGCAAGAAAATCGCTCGTTTGATAATTATTTTGGAACGTTAAAAGGAGTTCGTGGCTTTGGTGATCGTTTTACCATTCCGCTATCTGATAACCGTAAGATTTGGGAACAATACGATAAAGATAAGAACAAAATCTTTCCCTACCATTTAGACAGCACGCGTGGCAATGCACAACGTGTTAGCGGTACGCCACACTCATGGACAGATGGGCAATTTGCTTGGAACCATGGCCGTATGGGCAATTGGGTGCAATATAAACAACCCCAATCTATGGGATATTACAAACAAAAAGAAGTTGAATTTCAGTTCTCACTTGCCAACGCCTTTACTCTGTGCGATGCATATCATTGTGCAATGCATACAGGAACCAATTCGAATCGTATGTTCTTATGGACAGGTTCAAATGGTCCTAAAGCTGCGGGTGTTGCCAGTGTCGTCAATGACTTGGACAGTATTGGTGCATCAAGCACAGGCTATGATTGGACAACCTATCCTGAGCGCCTACAACAAGCGGGTGTGACGTGGAAAGTTTATCAAAATATGCCAGATAACTTTACCGACAATCCTTTAGCGGGCTTTAAACAGTATCGCCGTGCCAATGAATTATCCGGTAAACCTGTAAACAATGACAGCACGTGTCCTGCTTATGATCCCGCAATTGATGCAACACAACCATTGTATAAAGGGATTGCCAATACGATGCCTGATGGTGGATTTCTTGCTTCATTTAAAGATGATATTGCCAAAGGTCAATTACCTCAAGTCAGTTGGATGGTTGCACCTGCGGCCTATAGTGAGCATCCAGGACCATCAAGCCCTGTACAAGGTGCTTGGTATATTCAGGAAGTTTTAAACGCTTTAACGGAAAACCCTGCGATTTGGAGTCAAACGGTTTTATTGGTCAACTTTGATGAAAATGATGGCTTTTTTGACCACGTTCCATCACCAAGCGCACCTTCAAAAGATGCTTCAGGTGTAATGCAAGGTAAAACCACTTTGAGTGATGAACAAATCTCATATGAATACGCTACGCATCCTAAAGCTTCAGCAGGGCAACCTAACTTTACTGATCCTAAAGTCAGTAATGGTGTAGGAGTCTATGGTCCAGGAATACGCGTACCTATGTATGTGATTTCTCCGTGGAGCCGTGGTGGTTGGGTAAATTCACAGGTTTTTGATCATTCGTCTGTTATTCGTTTCTTAGAGCAACGTTTTGGCGTGCAAGAACCGAATATTAGTCCATATCGCCGTGCTGTATGTGGTGATTTAACCACAGCTTTTGACTTTAAAAATCCAAATACCACCGCTATTTCGGACTTGATAGGTAAAAAAACCAAGAATGATGCAGATGCGATTCGTAATGCGCAAGCATTATTGCCGCCAGTTTCCCTTCCTTTAAGTCAGGTCTATCCTGTTCAAGAGTTAGGAACACGATTGTCTCGGGCATTGCCTTATATTTTACATAGTAGTGCGAAAGTTGATGTGGCAACAAAAACGGTGAAGTTAATGTTCTCCAATACAGGAACACACGCCGCAGTTTTCCATGTTTATGACAAATTGAATTTAGATGCGATTCCTCGTCGTTATATGGTTGAAGCTGGTAAGCAATTGGACGATGTATGGAAAGCTTCAAATGGACTATATGATTTATGGGTGTTGGGCCCAAATGGCTTCCATCGTGGCTTTGTAGGAGATTTAGTCAAGTCTGCACAAATAGATGCATTGCCAGAAGTGCGTGTATGTGTTGAAGAATGTGATCCTAAACTCTATTTAAAAGTTCGTAATGACGCTGCGAAAACAGCAAAATTGACCGTGAAAGCCAATGCTTATCTACCCAATAAGACATGGAATATCGAAACGGCTTCTACAGAAAAGGAGTTGAATTGGAATATGTCTGATTTCGGTGGTTGGTATGATTTTACTGTAACAATAGAGGGCGATAGCACCTTTAAACGCCGTTTTGCTGGGCGTATTGAAACGGGTAAAGACTCATTTTCTGACCCTTATATGGGATTTATAGAATCTTAATTTTAAATAGCTGAATTTCTATGATTTAAATAAGGTGCGCTTTGCACCTTATTTTTGAGTTGATAGAAGACCACATCATTTGCGCAAACTTACATGATTAAGATTCCAATCATCTATTTACTTCAATAGATACATAAATCAGCTGAAATCCCTTGTTTCGTATACAGACTCTACAAATCTTTTCATCAACCGATATTTAGAATATTTCAAACTTTAGCAAATGGCAGGCTTATGAAAATACTCATTGTTCTATTCGCCGTGATTACCTTTGTTTTGATGGCTGGAGATCCACGCCGTGAAGATTTCGAAAGCAAAGAATTTGACGCAAAAAATAATGAACCGCAACAACATCCTGAACAGCAGCATGATCAAGAAGACTCTGGAGAATCTTCTTGATCATTTGGGCAGGACTAGCTTTCAGCTTTAGATTTTAACATCTGATAAGTGAAATTCTTACCATTTAACACATCCATATTCATGTCTTTATACTGTTGTAGAATCTCTGTTTGATCAAATTCACAAGATTTTTGCGTTTGCGTGCCTGTCTGATGCACGGTCGTATAACAAGCGCTCACTTTATTCACAAAAGCATAGTAAGGTGAAAGGGGAATATGCGCAGCTTCTAATACTTTGGGTGCTAAGAAATGTGCTGCCACAAAAGGCCCTTTAAATTGCTTTTGATCAATGGGGAAGTTTGCCCAAACTGCAAGCGGTGTTTCAAAGAAGCGCACATCTTTTTTCTCAGCTTTTTCTTGCTCTGATTTAAAGAAGCCATACTCATCGTAAACGCTTTGTAAGTTGGGTAAATGGTCACCAAAGAAAATCACAATTGTTGGGCGATCAAGCTGTTTGACATGCTCAATCAGGGTTTTAAATTTATCGTCAGCACGTTGCATGCCTGTTAAATAAGTATTCAGCGCGCGTTTACTCCTCTCACTCACACCATCTTTAGTGATTTTAAAATGGTCTTTACCAAAGCGATCATCACTGTACATTGGATGATTCTCAACACTGATCGCATAGATAAATTGCGGTTTATCAGTATTTTTAAGCTGATTTTCAATGCTGTTATAAATTAAATCATCAGTAGCCCAACCCGCAGCATTAATATATTTAGCACGGTCAGCCATGTTGATCATATTTTCAATTGAAGTAAAACGGTTAAAACCTAGGTTTTGATAAACTGCGCTGCGGTTATAAAAGTATTTACCATTATTATGCATTGCTGTTGTTTCATAACCCAATGTATTTAAATACATCGGTAATGAATAAGTTGGACGTTTTAATTTTGAGACATAAGCCAGTTCATTATGATTTAAATAGGTATTTAGACTGGTTAATACTTCAAACTCAACATTAGCAGTTCCTCCACCAAAACTTGGAGACAATAAGCTAGAGACTTGATTTTTAGCAATTGTTGGGGTGATGTTAGGTGGAATGCTTTTGTCTAATTTTCTGGCATCCCAATGCGATTCGCTCATCACAAAAACGATATTTGGCAATTGTTTTTGTCGTGACGGATCATCTGATGCTAGATTCGATGTAGATTTTTCATCATGTTCAAACGCCATCGGTTGATAAAAAGCGGCAACTTTTTCTTCAGGGATGACTTGTGTTTGGAAAATTTTATTATTTAACCCATCAACCGTTTTGGAAAAAAAGAAGGTCGAAAAACTTAAATATTTAATGGTTAAATGATCACCAATCCAGTCGCTACGGGTATTGGGTAGATATTTTGCATATTGGCAAATTGAGTTTTTTGCTGCGTTGGCACAAGCTTCACTAAAATTATTTTTAAAATTCGCAGTGATAAAGAAACCAAGGATGGCAAAAGATAAAATGCTGTTTGTCAGGAGAAGAGGCTTCGTCCCTAATTTTTCTTTTTTATAGAGAAATACAAATAGTCCAATAAACACTGCAATTGCTGCAAAGACTGCAATTTTGAGCATGATTGGAGAGGCGATAAAGGTTTCTTTGAATAATAAAAAATCACTAGGAACCAAGCTTGCAGAAAGATATTGCTCTTTCTTAATATTGATAAAGCTCAGTAAAAAAATAATAAATTGACTGAGTAAAATGGTCGCAAAGGTTTTTCTTAAGATTAAATAAAATAAACTAATAAAGGCGTAGTTTAAGAGAATTGAAAAACCATATTTATACAGACGTGGTTTTAGATAGATGTCACGTAATTGAAAGAAACGCGTGATATCTTCTTGGTATAAGAAAAAAGCAAATACAGATAAAAAAGCGACAAGTAAAAACAAAACTTGTTGTTTCAAAGTCTTCATTGGCCTAATTACAGGAATGTATTGGAAGCCAAAGATTATAGGCTTATTCAGACGGCTTTTCTATGTAAAAACTGCTTGTTTTGTAAGCAAAATTAAAACTAATCAATTAAAAATAGCAAACTAAAGCATCAAACTTGCCCAAAGAATGTAGATATCCTTTGGGCAATTTTTTTACTGGCTTACACGTTGTATTGCTTCATCATAAGTCGCGCTTGGTTTGTATTGATTGGCTAATTGGTAATGTTGCTTAGCTTGGGCATAATCTTGATTATTTTCATAGATTTTACCCATATTATAGTGAGAGTAAGCTTTGGTATTGTTATTGGTCGCCAAAGCAATGGCTTTTTGATTTGCCCATAAAGCTTCTGAGGAACGATTGAGCTTTTGATAAGCAACAGCAAGATTACTATAGGTTTGGCCAACATTTGGATTGTAGTCGATAGACTGTTGATAGAGCATCGCAGCTTGTTCAATCTGGTTGTTTTGATAGGCTTTATCCGCACTTAAATTAAGTGTCTTGGCTCGTTTTTGCGCATCTGCTGAGACAGGAACAATATTTACCCGAGTGGTTTGATTTTGATAATTTGATACTGTTGAACCTACTTGGCTTGCATTAACCGTGGTTCCTGAAATACGATTGATATCTTGAATTTCACCTTCAGGGCTAATGCGGAATACAGTCCATAAATTACCCGTTTGACCAGTTGGAATATAATAAGAACGAATCAGTGATTCACCTGCATAGACCATGACTTTGGCTTGGCTATTGGATAAATTGGTCGTAGTTGGTTGAGTGCGATCAGAAAAGTCATGTACTGAATACACATAATATTGGCCTTCTAAACGTTTATCGATAGTGACGGTTTCTGGACCATAAGAGTCGGTGTCATCCACATCCAGATTTGCAGCCAAACCTTGTTTACTGTCCCAATATACATGCTGATTTTTATAGCTTAAGTGTGAATCGAGATCTAAAGGGTTTTGCCCCCAATTCAGTACAATTCGCATACTGTTGAGATCTTTGAGTACAGGACTTAAGGCGTAGGTCATGCCATCACATGGACATTTTGCAACCAGTGTTGAATAACCTGATTTTTTGATAATCAGTAAATTATCTGAACTGTCTATAGTGTTACTATTGACTGAGGCTCGGCCGCTTGTATTGGTAGAACTTGAGGCAGAGCGCTCACCATTTTTTTGCAAAATTACTTCAGCATTGGCAATATTTTGATCTTTGACTGTTGCACTTAACACATGCACATTGACTGTGTCTGCATGGCTCAGGATCGGAATAGATAATGTGAATAGTGATGAATATAAAATATGTTTTTTCATTGTTTATCTCTTTTGTTGGTACACGTAATTTGATTGTTATTTAGAAGATCTTTTGCATAAAATTAGCTGATTATTTATTGACTCATCGTTATATTTTGTAATAAAAAAAGCAGTATATAGATACTGCTTTATGACCGAATATGATTGAGTGATTAGGCATTAAAACGCATAGATAAATCAATCGCTTTAACATCTTTGGTCAATACACCCATCGAAATATAGTCAACACCTGTTTGTGCAACTTGACTTAAATTCTCAAGGGTTATATTCCCAGAAGCTTCTAATTTACAACGCCCTGCAACATGTTTAACTGCATCAATCATTTGTTGTTGGCTAAAATTATCTAGCATGACGATATCGGCTTTGGCTTCAAGTGCTTGATTCAGTTCATCCCATGTTTCAACTTCGACTTCAACAGGCTTGCCTGGTGCGATTTGATGCGCTTTGGCAATTGCTTGAGCAATACCACCTGCAGCCATGATGTGATTTTCTTTAATTAAAAACGCATCGAATAAACCTAGGCGATGGTTTTGCCCGCCACCTACAGCAACTGCATACTTTTGTGCAATCCGTAAACCCGGCAAAGTTTTGCGTGTATCTAATAATTTGGTTGCTGTACCTTCTAGATATTTTACATATTCAGCCGTTTTGGTTGCGACTGCAGACAGGGTTTGCACAAAGTTTAATGCAGGACGCTCAACAGTCAGCAAGCTACGCGCAGAACCTGCCAATTTATAAATGGTTTCATTGGCTTTAACCCAGTCACCATCATTTTTAAGCCAAGTAATCTGTACGCTTGGATCATACGCTTTGATCAGTGCATCGACCCAAGGTTGTCCCGCCAAGACCATATCTTCACGCGAAATGATCGTAGCCGTCGCTTGCTCATCTTCTGGTGTAAGTAGGGCAGTAATATCAGCATCGCCAATATCTTCTTGGAGTGCTTGTTGAATATTAATTTGAATAGATTGTTCAAGCAAAGATTCAGGTATGCTCATGGATATCCCTATTTTAGTCACCCTTAAAAACTGAGCGATATATTAGCACTGTCGTTGCAAGTTTGAAGAAGTTTTTATTTTATACAGATAAGGATCTGTTAACATTTCATAAATAGTTTGCGTTGTCGGTCCAAATTAAGCACGAGACGTATACATCGTAAAACATGAATGAGAATAGTGAGACTATTTTTAAGTTTCATAATACAGACTGAAATAATTTTAGTCATAATCTGAACAAGAACAAAGCATTACTTTATTCGCAGTGAAAGTCGAAGCTGAGGACTAGAGTATTTTTTGGTGCTACATGTTACCTTGCGAAACGATGTTTCTCATCATTTAGAATGACTAAATTTCGTATCTCGTGCCTTGTATCACCTAAAAAATACTCGTCGCCGCAAACATAGACGAATTGTCAACAGCCCCGAGACTACACTAAAATATTGAAAATCAGCTTTATTGAAAATAGAAAAATTCTGTAGGAATAAGATATGCAATCTGCACCACAGTTTCAGGTCGTGAATGGTCAATTGATTGGCGCAAGACAAGTTCCATCTCCCAATTATAATCAACGCCCTGAAAATACAGAGATTCAGCTGATTGTGATTCACAATATTAGTTTGCCACCGTCACAATTTGGTGGTGGTTATATTGAACAGTTTTTTCAAAATCAACTGGATTGGTCAGTCCATCCTTATTTTCAAACCATCGAGGGTATGCAGGTTTCTGCACATTTATTGATTTTAAGAACTGGTGAAATTATCCAGTTTGTTAATTTTAATGATCGGGCTTGGCATGCCGGACGTTCAGCTTATCTGGGTAAAGTTGAGTGTAATGACTATTCAATTGGGATTGAACTTGAAGGAAGTGATGATCGCGATTTTGAAGCGATCCAATATCAACAACTGGTTGATGTGGTTGCCACTTTGCAACGCGCTTATCCAAAAACAGATCATCATTTAACAGGACATTCTGATATTGCATCAGGACGTAAAACTGATCCTGGACCACATTTTCAATGGCAGAAGTTTAGAGAAAGTTTGAATCAGAAAAAAATTAAGATAGAACAAGTGAAGTAAATAAACGTCTGTTTATGATTTAACAACGCAATTTTAAGAATATTTAATTACAATAGCGACTTTATTTTAACTAGGTGAATACGATGGCGCTGTGGCGATCCACCTTTATTGTCAGTGCAATGACCATGTTGTCACGAGTCTTGGGCTTAGTCAGAGATATGGTTTTGCTCAATGTGTTTGGGGCAGGTAAGGATTTTGACACCTTTGTGGTTGCTTTTCGTATTCCCAATTTTTTCAGGCGTTTATTTGCAGAAGGGGCTTTTTCGCAAGCCTTTATTCCCGTACTCACCGAATATAAAACTACAAAAATGCATGCGGAAGTTCAGATTCTCATTAGTCGTGTGTTTGGCTGCCTGTTAATGGTGATGTCACTGTTAACCTTGATCAGTATGATCATTGCACCTGTGATCTTGTATGTCTATGCACCCGGTTTTCATAACGATCCCGCAAAATTTGATTTGGCTGTAGATATGTTTCGTTTGACGATTCCCTATCTGATGTTTATGTCGTTGACTGCATTTGCCAGCAGTATTTTGAATAGTTATGGGTCTTTTGCTTCTCCAGCGTTTTCGCCTGTCTTACTCAACGTGGCAATGATTGCTGGTGCTTGGTGGTTAGCCCCGCATATGGCTCAACCGATCATGGCTTTAGGATGGGCTGTGGTTGCGGCAGGGGTTTTACAACTTGCCATTCAAATCCCTGAATTATGGAATAAAAAATTACTGATTCCACCTAAAGTTGATTTTAAACATGAGGGTGTAGATCGAATTCTAAAACTGATGTTGCCCGCTTTATTTGGAGTATCAGTCACTCAGATTAACTTATTGTTAAATACAATCTGGGCATCATTCATGCAAGATGGTTCGGTGTCATGGTTATATAGTGCTGAACGCATGACCGAGTTGCCACTTGGATTGATTGGTGTTGCGATTGGTACCGTGATTCTTCCGTCCCTTTCCGTGAGTAAAGCAGAACAAGATCAGGCCAAGTTCCGTAGAATGCTGGATTGGGCTGCACGCGTGATTGTCTTGGTGGGTGTGCCAGCCAGCATTGCTTTGTTCATGTTATCTACACCAATCATTCAAGCACTTTTCCAGCATGGTGCTTTTGATGCACGTGATACGCAAATGACAGCTATGGCACTGCAATGTATGAGTGGTGGTGTACTGGCATTTATGTTGATTAAAGTCTTTGCACCAGGTTTTTATGCCATTCAGGACACCAAAACACCTGTACGCGTCGGCTTAATGGCTGTTGCAGCCAATGCGATTTTAAACGTTATCTTTATTGGTATTTTTAAATTGATTGATTGGCAAGCAGAGCATATGGCCTTAGCCATTGCTTCTTCAGGCTCAGCCTTGGTCAATGCTGGGATGTTATATTTTTATTTACATAAGAAAAATATTTTCCGTTTTGGTGCACACTGGAAAAAATTATTTGTTCAATTTGCCATAGCCAATATTGTGATGATTGGCGCGCTATGGTTTGCTTTAACTTGGTATGATGGCACAGCGTCACAATGGCTTCGAATTCTTGAAGTTGTTGGGTTATGCTTGGTCGGTATTGTGGCTTATGGTATCGCTCTACTTGCAGCAGGTTTTAGACCAAGACATTTAAAGCACTAAAATTAAGACCAATCAACAGCATATAAATGAGACAGCTTTTACTTTGAGCATCATTTAATCATAAGTGATGTATCTAGCGCATGGTGACAAGGATATCGCCATTGTATGGGATAGAGTTTAAATTCTAAATATAGATACAGTACTGTAAGTTTGACCAAGGATGAATTTACGTCTATGAAATGCGATAAGATTTTTTATTAGAGTATAAAAAACATCGCGATTGAGCGATGTTTTTATTTTAAAAGCTATTTCACCTTTAACTTAAGGTAAAACTTTTAATAGTTCTACATCAAAAATTAATGTGCTGTTTGGGCCAATCGCATCACCCGCACCAATCTCGCCGTAGGCAAGTTTCGCTGGAATAAAGAAACGATATTTCGCACCTTCTTTCATCAGTTGTAAACCTTCAGTCCAACCTTGAATCACTTGGCTAACTTGAAATTCTACCGCTTCATTTCGTGCAAAAGAACTGTCAAATACAGTGCCATCCAATAAACGACCTTCATAGTTTACAGAGACTTTAGATTTTGCAGAGGGTGATTTTCCAGTACCTTGTTGTAAAACACTATACTGCAAACCGCTTGGGCGAGTAATTACACCTGTTTTCTTCGCATTTTCTACAAGAAAAGCTTCACCTTGTTTGGCATTTACATCTGCAGCTTGTTTAAACTCTAGCATTTGTTTTGCTTCGGTTTGCTGTTTATATTGTGCAAGTGCTTTTGCCATTTCTTCATCAGTTAAGCTTGCTTTCTGACCGGTAGAACCTTCTTTGATGCCTTGGATAAAGGCATTTAAATTAATTTGTTTTAAGGTGTCAGCATTGGTACGTCCCATGACATAACCATAGCTATAACCCAGTTGATCTTGTTGGGAGCTTTTATTGTTAATCGGTGCTGAGAAAGCTGCGCTACTCAGCATACTAAGACTAAGCACAATAAGTGTTTTTTTCATAATTAAAATCCAAAAAAGGAGAGTAAATCTCTCCTTTTCTTAAATGTTATTTAACTTTAACAAGTTCAACATCAAAAATTAAAGTGCTGTTTGGAGGAATCGTGCCAGGAACACCTTGTTCACCATAAGCCAATTTTGCAGGGATATATAAGGTTGCTTTACCGCCTTCCTTCATGAGCTGTAAACCTTCAGTCCAACCTGGAATCACTTGGTTTAAAGGGAACTCAACCGGTTGACCACGATCATATGAACTGTCGAATACCTTGCCATCTAACAACTGACCTTTGTAATGTACCGTAACTTGTGAAGTAGCAGCAGGCTGTTTACCTGTACCTTCTTTGGTGATTTTATATTGCAATCCTGAAGCTGTTGTTTTAACACCTTCTTTTTTCGCATTTTCAGCTAAGAATGAGTCATTTGATGAAGCTGTTTCTTTGCTTTGTTGTAATTGCTTTTGTTGCATTTCTTTTTGGAAGTCAACATACGCAGCTTGTAATTCTTCATCTGTATAGGCACGTTGTTTTTTAGCATGACCATCACGAATACCGCTGATAAATGTATTCACATCGACTTCAGGTGGGGTTTGGCTCGCAACTTCATAACCAAGTGCATAACTAATTTTTTCTACAGGTTTAGCATTTTTTGACATTGAATGACTGTTTACATCAGCAGGATGTTGAGATGCATAATAAACAGGTACAAGTGCAGCACCACCTAAGATTACAGCAATTGCGATGGGTAAGGCTTTACTCATAAAAATTTCCAAATTTTAATCTTTTAAGAGGCTAATTTGATCATTAGCATAATCTGCTCAAGCATATAACTTCTTCATCATAAACGATATAGTTATCTGATGGCGACAACTAAAAATATACAGTTAAATTGATCAAAAAATTGACACAAAAAAGCCAGATTTAATCTGGCTTTTCTGCTACTCATTTGATATCAGTCATCTTTTGATACGGTGTAGGCATAAGCATAATTATAGCCATAATTACCTCCAGCAGTTGCTTGAACATCATTGAGAATAATACCATTCACTTTGCTTCCCGCCTGTTCAAAGCGATTGATGGTTAATTCGAGTTCTTTCATCTGTGTTTTTGCATATCGTGCAACCACAAGATTTACACCTGCAAATTGAGAAATGATGATGCCATCAGTTACTGCTAAGATAGGCGGTGTATCGATAATAATATGATCATATTGCTGGGAAAGCTGTTCCAATAATTCGCTAAGACGATCTGAACTAAGCATTTCAGCAGCATGACTATGGTTTTTACCGCGTGGCAGAAAATCTAAATGATTTACAGTATTTGAATGAACAATGCATTGCTCAAGCGAACTTTGACCTGCTAAATACTCAGTTAAACCTGGTGAAGTGTCATGACTAAAATATTTATGTAAATACCCTCGGCGTATATCGGCATCAATCAACAAAACTTTCTTATTCCCTTGTGCAAAAATTGCGGCAAGATTGGTCGAAATAAAAGATTTACCAATTTCTGGAGCAGGTCCTGAAATCGCAATAATATTATTTTTTGCATTATTTAAAGCAAAGTGGATGGTGGTACGAATACTACGCAAGCTTTCAATCGCAATATCTTCACTATTTTTAGCCGCAAGAATCGGAATTGACTTTTTCTTTTTCAGTAACTGTACACGACTTTCTTGAATCGGAGAGCGAGGCACAGTAGCATAGACAGGTAGATCAAGTTCATTTTCAATTCGGCTTGAATCTTTAATCCCTGATGAAAGCATATTACGGAGTAATGCAATCATTACTCCAATAAAGCCACCTAGAAAAATGGAAAGAATTAACACAATCAATTTTCTTGGCTTAATCGGCTTAACAGGTTCTACTGCAGTATCAATGATACGAACATTACCGATTTCACCTGCTTTGACAATTTTTAATTGCTGGTAACTGTTTAATAGAGAGGTATAGAGTTCGGTATTGACTTTAACATCGCGATAGAGTTGTAAATATAAGCGTTGAGTTTCAGGTAAGCGTCTAATGGCTTGGTTAAGTTCCGTAGATTTTTTATCAATTGCAGTGAGTTGCGCGTTGATCTCTGTCATTAATGGATGATCAGGGGTATATTTAGCAGAATATTCAGCTTGTTTTTGCTTTAACTCTATCCGCATTTTCTCCAATTCAACATTTTGCTTTAGCATTAACTCGGATTCTTGAGTGACATCAACAGTATTGTATTGTTCACGGAATTTATTAAATTTAATCTCAGATTCTTCAAGTTGCTGTTTAAGCTCTGGCAGTTGCTGATCAAGAAAATTTAATGTTTGTTTAGACTCTAAGGTTTTTCGTTCAATGTTCTGTTCATGATAAACGCTCAAAATATTATTGAGAACTTGAGTAATATGCTGTTGATCATTTCCGCTATAACTGAGACCAATAACCCCCGTCATTTTGCCTTTTTCAGCAACTGAATAATTTTCTTGTAGGAGTTTAACAGCGGAAGGTAGTGCAAATTTAGTGATGGTAAAGTCTTGCTGAAAAGGGTTTAAGCTATTAATTTCAACTGACCACAAGCCTTTATTATCTTGAGATTGATTGAGCTGGTTGAATATACCTTTAAATACAACTTGGTCTTTATAAGTTAAACTAAATTGCTTTTTATCTATAAATTTTAAAATGAGCTTTTTATCATAGTAATATTCAGGGATATTTAATTTTAAAATAGAAAAACTAGACTGATTTTTTCGAAAATCGACTGCTTTAGCACTATAACTGAGCTGAGTTTTTTCTTTGGAAATTAACTTATGTAAAAAAGTATTTTCATTATCTTGAATTTGAATATTTAAATTCAAATTATTAATCACTTTTCCAAGCACAAGTCTAGAATTTAAGATCTCAATTTCAGCATCAGCAGGGGACTTTTGCCCCAAGCCACCAGCAACATCTTTGAGTTCACCCATAAGGGCGGCTGAAGCTGCACTTTTACCATCCTCTACCTGAACCATTGCATCAGTAGAATAGACCGGTGATGTTACACGTAAATAAAGTAGAGCACAGATTAAAGTTAAAATGACACAAAGCGCAATCACTTTCCATTGAGCGATTAAAGAGAAAAATAACTCTTTTAAGTCAATCGTATCATCATTAGTTTTTGAATTTTGGTTCATAAGTAAACAACTAATTAAAATTTATAGATGTGATTGCCAGTCATTGGCATAAACTTGAATATTTTTACACGTTTCATCAAAAAAAGCTTGATCATGTTGGTATGGGTCAGGCACATTTTGACTTTGCCAATGCCCTAAACGAAACACTTTACCTTTAGCAAACGGCCATTTTTGCTCAATATGTTGAGATTGATTTTTACTCATCACAAGAATCAGATCGGCTTTTTTAATCAATTCAGCATTAATTTGTCGCGCAATATGGGAGCGCATATCAATATTTAAAGCATCCATACAGGCAATTGCTTTATCATCAGCTGAATGCCCAACCATCGCAGAAAGTCCCGCTGATTCTATATTTAATTTGGGATAACTTTGCTTTAAAAAGAACTCCGCCATTGGGCTACGACAAATATTCCCAACACAGACGACTAATATGTTTTGAATCTGCATCTTATTTACCCAATTGATCAAAACTGTATAGAGCGCTTGAGAAGGGAACTACTTGATTCATAATACGTTGCCAACGAGTCAAACCAGTAGCATCAATATAGACAATATCATTTTTTTTCATCGCAAATTGATTGGCTAAGGCTAAATTACCTAAGCTACTTAAATTAAGATGATAAATTGTAGATTGCTTAGTGCTAAGGTCAGTACGCATCACATAAATTCGTGCAGCACTTGCTGAATATGGATTGATGCCTTCACTTTCACCAAGTACATCACTTAAGGTCATACCCTGGTCGCGAAGTGTTAGGGCTTGGCTGCGACTTGATTCACCCATGACATAGAGCTTTTGATCTTGTTTGGTATTAACGAAAATGGTGTCATTAGGCTGGATTAATAGTTGATGTAAGGAGAATCCTTGTTTTTCGAGCTGAATGGTATTTAGATTATAAGTTTGCCCATTTCTAATCAGTTGAATGTTGGTCGTATCACCTGTTTTAGTGTCTATACCACCCGCTTGACCCAAGGCAGTGTAGATACTGATCGGTTGGTCGTTTAATGTATATTGACCGCTGCGTATGACTTGGCCATTGACAAAATAGCGGCGACCTTCATAAGACAGTACTCGAACTACAACATCAGGATGCTTTAGATATTTAGCAAATTGATTATGTAAAAAACGATTAGTTTCGGCTAAAGTTTTACCTGCAATATGCACTGAACCCACTAAAGGTAATTGAACATTACCATTTGGATCAATGGGATAACCAACAGCTTTAATGTTGGTTGCATCTTGGATTGGTGGGGTAATTTCAGGATACGCCCAAAGCTGAATTGAAAGAACATCACCAGCGCTTAAACGATAAATATTTTGTGAGCTATTGAATAACGATACAAGATTATTTGAACTTAATTGGCTAGTTGTATTTAGATTTGGAATATTATTTTGATTCAGTTGTACAACGGAAAGTTCGGCACCTTGATCAGTTCTATATTGACCTTGTTCAGGCAGATCATAGGTTTGAAGTCCTGAAGTGATCGCACAACCAGAAAACGAAATCGAAATCGCTAAAATTGTAAACAGTGATGTGTACGGATACTTCACATTCAAAACCCTTATTTTATATTGCGTTGTTGCTTAGAATCTCATCTTGAAAGCGAATTGTAAGCTAAAAAAGTCAGGTTGGGTATCTTATTGTTAAGGGGTAATTGTATTAAAACCGAAAAAGAAGTGTGTTGACTTGTATCTATTCAATGATTTTGTAATTTAAAAAGAATAAAGTAATTCATTAGGAATTTGAACAGTGATGAAAGTCAAAATTATTTGGCTTTGTTTGATGCCGTTTAATATATAATTTTAGCTTGAGTTTGGATATAATCTTTTAGTATGAAAATGGATAGAAATTATCCTTATGTAAAAAAGATTTTGGTGTTTTGATGAGCTTGTTGTTGGAACATTTTAACTATTAGATTTATTAAAAAATGATTTGTAGGATTAGGGTATGAGAGTTTTGGTTACTGGTGGTGCAGGGTTTATTGGATCAGCAGTGGTACGATATATTATAAAAAATACAAAGGATGAAGTATTAAATATTGATAAGCTGACTTATGCTGGCAATCTAGAGTCTTTAAAAGAAGTCGATCCAGATTCACGTTACCAATTTAAGCAAATTGACATTTGTGATGCTGAAAAATTAACTCAAATTTTTGCTGAGTTTAAACCTGATGTGGTGATGCATTTAGCTGCTGAGTCACATGTGGATCGCTCAATCGATGGGCCTGCTGAGTTTATTAACACTAATATTGTGGGTACGTATACCTTATTGGACGTAGCTCGAAAATATTGGTTAGCGCTCAGTGAGCCGCAAAAACAACAATTTAGATTTCACCATATTTCAACTGATGAAGTATATGGTGATTTAGACGGGACTACTGATCTGTTTACTGAAACAACAGCTTATGCACCGAGCTCCCCTTATTCAGCAAGTAAAGCCAGCTCAGATCATTTAGTTCGAGCGTGGCAAAGAACTTATGGTTTGCCTACTATTGTGACCAATTGTTCAAATAATTATGGTCCTTATCATTTTCCTGAAAAATTAATTCCATTGGTGATTTTAAATGCATTAGATGCTAAGCCTTTGCCTATCTATGGAAAAGGCGATCAAATCCGTGATTGGTTATTTGTCGAAGATCATGCACGCGCACTTTATAAAGTTGTTACGGAAGGTGTAGTAGGCGAAACTTACAATATTGGTGGGCATAACGAAAAACAAAATATACAAGTTGTAAAAACAATTTGTAAAATTTTAGATGAGTTAAAACCACAATTAAATGGGCAGAGTTACGAGACACTGATTACTTTTGTTAAAGATCGTCCTGGGCATGATTTACGTTATGCGATTGATGCAAGTAAGATCAAGAAAGATTTAGGATGGGTGCCTGAAGAAACATTTGATACAGGGATTCGTAAAACTGTGGAATGGTATTTAGCCAATCAAGAGTGGGTTGAAAACGTTCAAAGTGGTGAATATAAAAATTGGGTTCAACAACAATATCAAGCCGAAAAAGCTTAAGCTTTGAATAATATGATGAAGATTTTATTACTTGGAAAAAATGGACAGGTTGGTTGGGAATTACAACGAGCTTTACAACCACTTGGCAGTGTTATCGCGCTTGATCGTGCTGTAAATGAAAATAATTTGAGTGGCGATTTAGCCGATTTTGACCATATTCAATATCTCATCGAAACTGTTAAGCCGAATGTTGTTGTAAATGCCGCTGCATATACAGCAGTTGATAAGGCTGAATCTGATCAAGAAAATGCTGATTTAATTAATCACTTAGCTGTAAAGAATTTAGCAGAAATTTGTAATGATCAGAATTGTTTACTTATTCATTATTCAACAGATTATGTATTTAATGGGGAAGGTGAGACAGCTTGGTCTGAAAGTGATCAGACTGATCCAGTAAATTTTTATGGTTATACTAAACGATTAGGTGAAGTTGCAATAGAGCAAAGCCGCTGTGCCTATATAAACTTTAGAACATGTTGGGTCTATGGGTCACATGGTAATAATTTTATAAAAACTATGCTGAAATTAGCATCGAATCGTGAAGAATTAAGTATTATCAATGATCAAATTGGTGCGCCAACAGGGGCTGCATTGATTGCAGATATTACTTCTCAGGCTTTAAGATTTTATTCACTTAGCTCTTTAGAACAACAAAAAGAACTATGCGGGCATTATCACCTTGCCGCTTTAGGTGAGTGCTCATGGTATGAGTATGCGCAGTTTATTTTCGAGTTAGCAAAGCAAAAAGATCAAAACTTAGCAATTCAAAAAGTCAATGCGATTAAAACAACAGCATATCCTACACCCGCAAAACGCCCATTAAATTCACGATTGAATACCAATAAATTACAAACAAATTTTAAAATACATCTACCTGATTGGAAGCTGGGTGTAGCACAAGTTTTAGAGGAAATAACTCAATGAGCCAATTAAAACGTAAAGGTATTATTCTTGCTGGTGGGTCAGGAACACGTTTGTATCCAATTACAATGGGTACATCAAAACAACTTCTCCCAATTTATGATAAGCCGATGATTTATTATCCTTTATCAGTCTTGATGTTGGCTGGAATCAATGAAGTTTTGATTATTTCTACCCCTGAAGATTTACCTAACTTTGAAAAATTATTAGGTACAGGTGCAGAGTTGGGGATGAAACTGTCTTACAAAGTACAACCTTCACCTGATGGCCTAGCTCAGGCATTTATTTTAGGTGAAGAGTTTATTAGAGATGATAACGTATGCCTCATTTTGGGGGACAATATTTTCTATGGACAGAGTTTTGGAGTGCAGTTAAAGCGAGCTTCTGAACGGCAAACTGGTGCAACTGTGTTTGGATATTATGTCAATGATCCTGAACGTTTTGGTGTGGTAGATTTTGATGTAACTGGTAAAGCAATAAGTATAGAAGAAAAGCCAGAACAACCGAAATCAAATTATGCAGTAACTGGACTTTATTTTTATGATAATAGAGTAATTGAAATTGCAAAAAATATAAAACCATCACACCGTGGTGAACTGGAAATTACGGATGTAAATAATGTTTATTTGCAACAAGAAGGGCTTAATGTAGAACTTCTTGGTCGTGGGTTTGCTTGGCTGGATACAGGTACACATGACTCATTATTGGAAGCAAGTCAATTTGTCCAAATAGTTGAACATCGACAAGGTTTGAAAATTGCTTGTTTAGAAGAAATTGCCTTTAATAATGGTTGGATTGATACAGATCAGCTATTTGGTAGAGCTAATTTCTTTAAGAAAACAGGGTATGGTCAATATTTATTAAAATTGCATCAAGAACAGCAAAAGAAATCAAATGTTTGAAGTATGTTGAGCTTAAAAGCATAATTTTTTGCATTAAGCTTAGCAATCTAAAAAGAGATATAACCAATGAATGTAATTGAAACAAAGATTAAAGGTCTTTTAATATTTGAACCTAAAGTGTTTGGTGATGATCGCGGTTGGTTCATGGAGAGTTTTAATCAAAATGCTTTCGAACAAGCGCTTCTACAACGCGGGTTAGATATTCCTCAATTTGTTCAGGACAATCACTCTTACTCGCAAAAGGGGGTCTTGCGCGGCTTACATTATCAATTAAATCCATTCGCACAAGGTAAGTTGGTTCGAGTTGTGCAAGGGCGTGCTTGGGATGTTGCTGTTGATATAAGAGAAGATTCAGAAACATATGGGCAGTGGGTTGGGGTGGAGCTTTCACCTCAAAATCATAAACAATTTTGGATTCCTGAAGGTTTTGCACACGGATTTTTGGCACTGGAAGATAATACTCAATTTTTATATAAGACAACGAACTATTATCACAAAGAAAGTGAAGGTGCAATTGTGTGGAATGACCCAACAATTGGAATTGAGTGGCCATTAAATGATATTCAAAATGTTTTGGTAAGTGAAAAGGATGTTATAGCACCTAGATTTAATGATGCGAAAATATTTAAAAACTAAGTTTTTTACTCGTTAAAGTATTCTAAATGTAAAAGAGTTTAATGTGAGTAGTAGAGTTGTTAGCAAAATTTAATAGACTAATAGATAACGAAGAGAAAAAAAGATTTTTGGGAAACTTTTTTTCTTTAGCTATGTTGCAGGGGATGAATTATATATTACCACTCCTTAGCCTACCTTATCTTGTACGAGTTTTAGGTGCAGATAAGTTTGGATTATTGGCTTTTGCGACAGCTATTATAGGCTATTTTATTGTTTTAACAGATTATGGTTTCAACTTTACTGCAACAAGAGAAGTTACACTTCATCGTGATGATAAGGATAAGTTAAGCGAAATTTTTAGTTCAGTAATGATCATTAAATTTTTACTTTTTGTCATTTCATTTTTTATACTTACTCTTTTAATTATACTATTTAAAAAGTTTAGTAGTGATCCTTGGTTATACTATTTGACATTTGGAACAGTGCTTGGACAAATTCTATTCCCTGTATGGTTTTTTCAGGGTGTAGAGCAAATGCGCTATATTACTATTATTAATATAGTTTCTAAAATTTTATTTACAATTGCTATTTTTGTATTAGTTAAACAAAGTTCTGATTATTTATTGGTCCCATTGTTGACTTCGTTGGGAGCAATATTTGCAGGAATTTACTCTTTATTTTTAGTTTATAAAAGGTTTGATATAAAATTCAAGATTCAAAAGATACATATTTTGATTAGTTATTTGAAAGGCGGCTCAAATTTATTTTATACATCAGTACTTGGAAATTTACTGACTTCATCTGGAACGGTGATTCTATCTTTTGTATCAACAAATACAGTAGTTGGATATTATTCGGCAGCAGAAAGACTATTTAGAGCGGTAGTAGGTTTATTTGCACCGATTACACAAGCACTTTACCCCATAAGTTGTAGAAAGGTTATGTATGAAGAAACAGCAAGATCATATATAAGAAAAATAGCACTTATTATTGGGGGGATGGCGTTTTTTATAGGAACAACAGTTGCTATTTTTTCCGAAAAAATAATCACTATTGTTTATGGTGGTGCCTTTCCGTCTTATAGTTACATCTTGGCAGTTATGATGATATGGTTGTTTTTTGGTGTTATCAATAACATTATTGGCATACAATATTTATCTGCTTCAAGAAAAGATAAATTTTATACATTTTCATTCGTTGTGGCTGGACTGGTTACAGTGTTGTTAAATTTAGTATTAATTCCGCATTTATTGATCAATGGTGTGCTTGTTGCAATGATTGTTGGGGAAATACTTCTAACTATTTGTATGTTAGCACTGATTTTTAGGTTTAAATTATGAAAAAGATTCTCATTGTTTTTGGTACCCGTCCAGAAGCAATTAAAATGGCTCCATTAGTTAAAGAGTTCAAAAAAAATAATAATTTTGAAACGAAGGTCTGCGTAACTGCTCAGCATAGACAAATGCTAGATCAAGTCTTAGATATTTTTGATATCGTTCCAGAGTACGATTTAAATATTATGAAAGCAGGGCAGGATCTATATGATATTACAGCAAATGTTTTAGTAGGCATAAGAGGAGTTTTGGTTGAGTTTAAACCTGATATAGTATTTGTGCATGGCGATACTTCTACCACATTTTCTGCTAGCTTGGCAGCTTTTTACTCTAAGATTAAAGTTGGCCATATTGAGGCTGGTTTAAGAACTTTTGATATTTATTCTCCATGGCCTGAGGAAGGAAATCGTCAACTTACAGGTGTTTTATCAAATTACCATTTTGCACCCACACAACAAAGTAAAGATAATTTATTAGGAGAAGGAAAAAAAATTGAAAACATTTATGTGACAGGAAACACTGTTATTGATGCTTTGAAATATGTTTTGCGAAGAATTGAGCACCAACCAACTTTAAAGGAGAAAATTAAATCAAATATTTGTAGTCAATACAGACTAGATGAAACACGAAAGATTATTTTAGTCACAGGACATAGGCGTGAAAATTTTGGTCAAGGGTTTATTGATATATGCGAAGGTTTAAAGGAAATAGCTCAGAAAAACCCTAATGTTGATATTGTATATCCTGTACATTTAAATCCAAATGTGCAAAAACCTGTCAACAAAATTTTATCTGATATTGAAAATATTTATTTGATAGAACCATTGCAGTATGAAGAGTTCATTTTTCTAATGAATCAAGCATATTTTATTATTACGGATAGCGGTGGCATTCAAGAGGAAGCTCCATCACTTGGAAAACCAGTGCTGGTAATGCGTGATACAACTGAACGTCCAGAAGCAGTCGAAGCTGGTACAGTTAAATTGGTAGGCTGTGATAAAGTAACTTTAGTGAATGAAGCACAAAAACTTCTTCATGATAATGAAGAATATGGAAAAATGGCTCGTGCTCATAATCCATATGGTGATGGTAATTCATGTTCTAGAATCGTTGAAATCTATACTGATTTAAGTAAATGAGATTAGCACAATGATATTATTTTTAAGTAAATTTCCACAAACTGAAGCAGAATATCGTGATGGCTTTTTTCAGAGAGTAGCAAGTATTGATCAGTTTTATCAAAGAGATGAGAGAATTTATTTAGATATAAGTTTTTTTCATAATTGGAAAAAAGAAGTTTCGAAGAGCGACTTAAGGATGGAAGTTTCTTGTAATATACTATTGCACTTTTTTTTTATACTAAATTGTTTTAATAAGTGTTCATTTGTGTATATACAATCAATTTATAATGCAATATATACTATTCTTTTTATTTTAATATTTAATAAATTCTTTGTTTTAGATCTTCATGGTGTTGTTCCTGAAGAGTTAATGATGAAGAATAAGAAGATTCATACATTAGTCGCTGAATTTATAGAACGTATGTTGTTTAAAAAGGTAAACGTGTGTATTGCTGTGACCAATAAAATGGTGATGCATTATAAGAAAAAGTATCCATCGAGTGGGTGTCAATATATTGTATATGCAATTCTTCCTAGCCATTTAAAGAAAAAAGTAATTTATGATAATGATTCCTTATCTGACAAAGTAGAAATAATATATAGTGGAAATGCGCAAATTTGGCAGAATATAGATCTTATGCTAGAAGCAATAAAGAATAATTTAGATAATAAATTTAGATTTACAATATTAACAGGTGAGCCAGAACAAATTTTAAATAAAGTAAAATATTTTCAGATAGATGCTAGCCAATTGTTGATAAAATCAGTAAAGCCTAATGAATTGGAAAGTTATTATCGAAAAAGCCATTATGGGTTTGTTTTAAGAGATGATATTTTAGTGAACCAAGTTGCCTGTCCGACAAAAATTATTGAATATTTGACCTATGGTATCATTCCTATTGTGCTTTCAGAAAAAATAGGTGATTTTGAGGATTATGGCTATGAATATATCAAGTTAAATGAGTTAAATAATCAATTACCTTTACGAAAAAGCATGAGAAATCTAGAAGTAATTCAAAAAATATTTGATAATAATGATTACGATCTAAAAGTAGAGATTGATAAATATTTAAAGATGTCTTGAAAACATTTTTAAATACTAGTTTTTGGAAATGATAGTATAGGGTTTTTCTATCATGGCATAATTTGAATTCATCTTTTTAATATTAAAAGATGAGGTTAGGTGGGTTTTATGAGTTTATCAGTAAGGTTGTTTAATAAGGTACATCATTTTATTTTAAGTTTGAATAGGATTAATAAGCAAAAAAAATTCTTGGAAAATGAAGTTCCAAAAAAATTTACTATAGAGCCATCTATAGGAAAAAAGAAAATTTTACTCATTGGAATTTATTTAACTGATTATCCAAATCAAGCAATTCATTTAATTGGTCAATTTTCTAAATCAAATGAACATATTGTTGATCAAAAATGGATTGCAATAGGTGGAAATGAAGTTTCAGAAGAACTGAAACCCTATACAATTTTACATTTAAAAGACAAAACACCTAAGTTTAAACTTTTAAATCAAATACTTTCGGATATGAATTTAAAGAATTATGATTATTTGTTAGTCACTGATGATGATATTGTTGTTCACGATCAATTTTTAGATGTGTATATTGATAGAATAGATAGATATAATCTAAAAATAGCTCAACCTTCTCGGACAAGGCATAGTTTTAATATTCATAAAATTGTTTTACAAAATAAGAATACTGTTGCACGGGTTACTAATTTTGTAGAAATTGGTCCTATTTTCTCATTTCATTCTTCTATATTTCAACATGTTTTACCGTTTCCCGTAGGCGCTGAGATGGGATGGGGTTTAGATTACATTTGGCCAAAAATTGCTGAAAAATATAAATTTAAAATAGGTATCGTTGATGAAATTGCTGTAGATCATAGCTATAGACCACAAAGTAAAACTTATTCAAATCAAACGAGCATTGATCAAATGAATATTCTTTTAAAAAATTACAGTCATAACTACTTTGAAAGGAAGAAAAATATTGAAGTGTTTGCATTTAAAAAGTAGTATTAGAAGGATATAGTATTTAATGAAAATGAATTGAGAAGACTGAATGTTGGTGATTCGTAAGCATAGGATATTATTGATAGCTTTTTTTGCTATTGCACTAATAGTAACTTTTCGAGGTGGAACGAGAGATACTTATAATTACAAATATGTGTTTGAACACTTAGAGTATTTAAACTTAAGTTCAATTAGTGATTTCTATCTTGAATCGGGGATGGAGATTGGATATGGCTATCTTAGTTATATTCTATCTTTTTTTATTAATGATTATAAAATTGCATTTTTTATAATTTCTTTTACTATTCTATATTCTATATATAAAATATCGATAACTTTAAAAATTAATACATTTATTTTTTTTCTAGTATATATATTTAGTTATTATTTTTTCATGCAACAATTTATGCAAATTAGACAAGGATTTGCAACAGCTCTCGTTTTTTTGGGAGCATTATTGTTTTTCAATAAAAAGTATTTTTTAAGTATATTATTATTTTTAATAGCTTGTTTTTTTCATCAATCAACATTTGCTTTTATAGCTTTTTTTCTCGCTTATAATATTGTAGTACCTTTTTTTGAAAAATACAAAAAAAATATTTTATTATATATAGTTGTAATTTCTTCTGTAGCGATAGTTTGTAAGTCTGTTTTATTGATTATTCCTAATTATTTTATAAGATTAGCATCTTATGCTGGTAGTGATTATTCCGAAGTACTAAGCCCTTTTCGATTAACTTCTTTACGCTTCTATTTTCTGTTTTTATTTTTCTTATTTTTTTATTCAAAATATTTTAAGTCTAATATTAATGATGAGAATTCAAAGCTAATTAATTCTTTTTTATTATTTTCACTAATTTCTTATGCTGTTGGATTAGGTGTTAGAATTGGTTTTAATGATTTTGCAATACTAAGTACTAGGCTTTCAGAATTTTTCCTGTTTTCAGAAATTTTTCTGATTGCCTTTATATTTTCTAAGAAAAGTAATGATTTAAGATATATGCTTTTACTTGTTATTTATCTGATTTTTCAAATTATAATTGTCATCAATCAATTTGATTATGTTTTTTCTGATTATTTTAAGGTTATTAGATATGTTGGATAAACACTGTTTTTTAATATTAACACATAAGTCTATTGATCATATTTATACTTATGCTGAGTATTACAAAAATTGTAATTTTTATGTTCATGTTGATAAAAAAATTGATATTAATTGTATTAAAAGTAAAGAATTAAAAAATGTTTATTTTATTGATGATGCTAATAGAGTTGATGTGAATTGGGCAAGCTTTTCGATGGTTCAAGCAACATTGAATTTGATGAAATTTGCATTAAAACACGACTCTAAAAATGGTTTTTTTCATTTAATTAGTGGTGATGATGTTATTTTTGAGTCATTTGATAGAATTAAATTTGATATTAATAAAATCTATATAGAGTGCTATGAGTCACCAAGGCATCGTTATAGAGTACGTTTTAATACAATGCATGCTGGTACAAGGATTCAAAGAAATATAATTGGGAAAACATTAACTATTTTATATAAGTTGTTAGATAGGCTATTACTGACTTCTGAAAAATGCTATTTTGGTAGTCAATGGTTTTCTATTTCTAGATCAGATTTAGAAATAATAATATTTTCTAATATTGATCAGGAAATAAATTTTTTTAAAAATAAACTTTGTCCTGATGAGCATTTTTTTCAATATCTAATTTTAAAAAATGGATTAAAGAACAAGGTGGCAAATGAAAATAAACGCTTTATTGTTTTTGATGAAAAGTATCAAAAGGGTTCAAGTCCAATTTTTCTGAATTTTGAAACTTTAAAAGAAAACAACAATAAATCATATTGGTTTTCTAGAAAAGTATTGCCTAATGATATTATAAAATTTTTACAAATGAGAGGTATTGATTAAATATGATGTCATTTTCAATATTATTATCTCTTTATTATAAAGAAAACCCTTCCGCATTGGATCAATGTTTTCAAAGTATATGGAATGATCAAAGAATTCATCCTAATGAAATAGTTTTGGTATTAGATGGGCCTATTGGTGATCAGTTAAGTCAAATTGTTTTATCTTGGCAGAGAAAAATTGGCGAAAATTTAAAAGTTATTCCGTTAGAACAAAATATTGGTCTTGGAAATGCTTTAAACGAAGGTTTAAAGTATTGTTCAAATGAATGGGTTTTTCGTATGGATACCGATGATATTTGTACGCCAGATCGCTTTGAAAAACAAGTTGCTTTTATTGAGTGTAATCCAGATGTTGTGCTATTTGGTGGACAAGTTTTAGAGTTTGAAAATGAACCACGTGATTCTCAAGTTTTAAAAACTGTACCAACATCAAATGATGAAATTCGACAATTTGCGCAGAAACGTTGTCCATTCAATCATATGACTGTGGCTTATAAAAAAACTGTGATAAATGAATTAGGTGGATATCAACATCATTTATTTATGGAAGACTATAATCTTTGGCTACGAGTTATTGGTGCAGGCTATAAAGTAGCCAATATGTCTGATATCATTCTTTATGCACGAGTAGGTAATGGTATGCATGCACGTCGTAAAGGGTTAGAATATATTAAAAGTGAAAAGCAATTACTAAATTTAAAAAAACAACTTAAGTTACAAAATCCAATTCATGCTAACATGTTATTTCTAATAAGATCAGCACTTAGGTTGGTACCTAGTTCACTGTTAGGAAAATTTTATAATACTTTTCTGCGGAAAAAAGTTAAAAAATAGAGTGGTAAATTAAGTAATGAAAAGATTGGTAGATATAGTTATATCATTGACGGCATTAATGATTTTGTCGCCTATTTTTTTATTTGTTGCTTATAAGGTGCGCAAAAATTTAGGGTCTCCTATATTCTTCTATCAAGAGCGACCAGGAAAGAACGGTGAACTTTTTAAAATGATGAAGTTTCGTTCAATGAAAGATGCCAACGATGCGAATGGTAATCCCTTACCTGATGAGCAACGTATCACGCCTTTTGGGCAAAAATTACGTTCAACCAGTTTGGATGAAATGCCACAACTGATCAATGTTTTAAAAGGTGATATGAGTGTAGTTGGACCACGACCAATGCTGAAAGAATTTGTTGAGCTTTATTCACCTGAACAAGCACGTCGTTTGGAAGTCCGTCCTGGTATGACGGGTCTTGCACAAATAAGCGGTCGTAATGAATTGGACTATGAAGAACGTTTTAAGTATGACGTTTGGTATGTCGATAACCTAAGCCTATTGGTTGATTTTAAAATTATGTTTAAAACAGTTTCTGTCATGACAAATCGAGAAGGCATCAATGCGCCTGGTCATGTTGGTCCTTCTCTTTTCAAAGGGAATGAATCAGATGCAAAAAATGATGAAGTAAAGTCTTAAATTAATAAATTGAAGTTTTAAGTTATGATCAAAAAAGCCATTTTACCTGTTGCCGGTTTAGGGACACGTTTCTTACCAGCAAGTAAATCAATTCCTAAAGAAATGGTGACTGTTGTAGATCGTCCTGCAATTGAGTATGTTGTTAAAGAAGCTGTAGCTGCAGGAATCGAGCAAATCATTTTAGTGACGCATTCTTCTAAAGCATCTATAGAAAATTATTTTGACCGTAATTTTGAATTGGAAACCACCTTAGAAAATAAGAAAAAAATTGATCTACTTAAAGAAATTACTGAAATTTTACCTAAACATGTCAGTGTAGTGAGTGTACGCCAGCCTCAACCATTGGGTTTAGGTCATGCTGTTTTATGTGCGAAATCAGTAATTGGAAATGATGACTTTGCTGTGTTATTGCCAGATGTTTTAGTGAAAGAAAAAAGTACAGAAAATGATTTAGCGCGAATGATTCATCGTTTTAATACATCTAAAGCATCGCAAATTATGGTAGAGGCTGTTCCTGATGATCTTGTGGATCAATATGGTATTGTAGATGTTGCGTCTTCACCTGTTGAGGGTGAAAGTATCGTGATGAAAGGGATTGTCGAAAAGCCTGCAGTCGGTAGTGCGCCTTCAAATTTATCAGTGGTGGGACGTTATGTGCTTCCTGCTAAAATTATGCAATTACTAGAACAGACACCTAAAGGTGCGGGTAATGAAATTCAATTAACGGATGCCATTGCCGCTTTACAAAAATTAGAAAATGTCGAAGCGTATCGTATGAAAGGTCAGACCTTTGACTGTGGTAGCAAAATTGGTTATTTAAAAGCAGTATTACACTATGCTGTGGAGCATCCTAAGTTGGGTGAAGAATTTAAATTGCTCATCAAAGAATTGAATTTATAATAATTGGATCTGATATGAATATTTGTGTATTTGGCACAACACTTCAAGCTGGCGTACTCGCTGGCTTGTTTGCTGAATATGGGCACCACGTGTATTGGTGCCCCCAAGTAGGCGCTGATCATCAATCCTCAGTACACTATCAAGATGAAGATCTAAATCAACTCATTCAAAAACAGATTAAGAACAATTCAATTCAATTGGTCGGGTTAAAACAACTTCAATTACAAAGTGAAGTTTTTTTATTTAGTTTTAATCCTTCTGAATTTGATCAAGCCAAACACTTGGCTGAAGAACTAAAACGATTTCCTATTATTCATCCAAGGCTGATGATTAATGGTTCTACATTCGGTTTGCAAGGTACTGAAGAACTGAAACAAATTTTAGTGGCTGATCATTGGGCGTATTTGCCAGACACCATTCAAGAAGGTAATGCGATCCAAAGTTTTATTGACTTAAAGCAAGTAATTGTGGGTGTAGATCAATCTGCGACACAGCAGATTATCAAAGAATTATTAAGACCCTTTTTTCAGTTAAAACATCAATATTTGTTTATGCCATTTTTAGATGCTGAATTTACCAAGTTGAGTATTTCAGGCATGTTGGCTACACGAATCAGCTATATGAATGATATGGCACAAGTCGCTGAAAAATTAAGTATTGATATTCATAATGTTAAACAGGGATTGGCATCTGATAGTCGAATTGGGGCATCATATTTATCTGCAGGTGTTGGTTTTGGTGGAGAAAATTTCTCCCATGATATTTTAACCTTAACCGGTACAGTGGCGGGTTCAGGGATCAAAAGTCAATTGCTGGATCAGGTTTGGAATATCAATGAACAACAAAAAGAAATTTTATTTAGAAAACTCTGGAATTACTATCAAGGGCAGTTAACAGGTAAAGTTGTGGCGATTTGGGGGGCTTCTTTTAAAGAAAATACCTCGAGTATTGAGAACTCACCAATTCATGCCATGCTTGCAGCGCTTTGGGCACAAGGCGCAATTGTACAGTTACACGATCCACAAGCCTTAGAGCGAGTAGCAAGCTTCTATGGCGAACGTGCTGATTTGATTTTATGTCATGATCAATACCAAGCCGTAGAAAATGCACATGCATTGTGTTTATTGACGGCTTGGAAGCAATATTGGAGTCCTGATTATTCACAACTTTTACAGAAAATGGCCCATCCTTTGATTCTCGATGGTCGTAATATGTTAGATCCAGATTTCGTCAAAGCACAAGGTTTTGCTTATCAGGGTGTAGGGCGAGTATGAAAAATTCTATATTAGGCAATGATCAAAGAGAGCAGCATTTAGTACGATTGCAAAATCTTGCTACAGAACAACAGCAATTGCGTTTAACCGATTTATTTGAACAAGACCCACAGCGTTTTGACAAGTTCTCAGTACATTTTAATCAACTGAGTTTTGATTATAGTAAACATCGTATTGACCAAAATACATGTGATGCTCTGTTTAAATTTGCAGATTCAAAACAATTAACGCAATGGATCAAACGTTTATTTACTGAAGAATCGATCAATTATACGGAAGACCGAGCAGCAATGCATTGGGCACTGCGCTTACCGAAACATGATCAAGATTACCCTGAACTGGCTGAATTGGTACATCAACAATTAGATCGCATGTATCAGCTTGTTGACAAAGTCCATGCAGGACAATGTCGTGGTTCGACAGGTGAGGTGATTCAAGATGTAGTCAATATTGGTGTAGGTGGTTCTGATTTAGGACCGTTGATGGTAAGTCATGCCTTATCAGACTATAAAGTCAGTACTGCTAAACCATTAAAAGTACATTTCGTTTCAACTATGGATGGTAGTCAGCTTTCTGATTTACTACATCAATTACGCCCTGAAACCACCTTATTTATTATTTCGTCCAAGTCTTTTGGAACCATTGATACTTTATCTAATGCTCAAACAGTTCGTCAGTGGTTAGAAAAAGATTTGGGTACGCAAAACAGTGTGATCCAACATCATTTTATTGGGGTTTCAACCAAGCCTGAGAAAATGACAGAATGGGGTATTTCGCCAGAAAACCAGTTCTTACTTTGGGATTGGGTCGGTGGTCGTTACTCGTTGTGGTCATGTATTGGTTTACCGATTGCATTGCAGATTGGTGTTGATGGATTTAAACAATTGCTTGCAGGTGCTTATGCAATTGATCAGCATTTTCAGAAAGCGTCATTTGAACAAAATATTCCCGTATTAATGGGTTTACTTGGAGTCTGGAATAATAATTTTTTAAATATTCAGACCCATGCGGTATTGCCTTATGATGGCCGCCTAAAATATTTTGCTTCTTATTTACAGCAACTTGAGATGGAATCGAATGGAAAGTCGATTCAAAGAAATAATCAAAAAGTTGATTTAAACACCTGCCCAATTGTTTGGGGCGAAGTGGGTCCAAATGCGCAACATGCTTTTTATCAGCTCTTGCATCAAGGAACGCATGCAGTCAGTTGTGATTTTATTGCGCCAGTACAGCGTTATAATTCGAATCAATTTACCTATGCAGAAAGTGCAGAATCCTTAATTGAGCAACATCATTTGGCTTTATCCAATTGCTTGGCGCAGTCGCGATTATTGGCTTTTGGTAACACAGCATTAAATGCCAATGAATTATCAGACTTACCTGTATATAAACAGTATGAAGGCAATCAACCAAGCTCGACGCTATTGTTGCAAGAACTAAGCCCATATAGTTTAGGAATGCTGATCGCATTGTATGAGCATAAAGTGTTTGTGCAATCGGTCATTTGGAATATTAATCCATTTGATCAATGGGGCGTTGAAAAAGGCAAAGAAATTGCCAACCAATTACTCCCCATCCTCAATGGTAAAGAAAAAGACGTGTCTCAACTAGATGCTTCAACACAAGGTTTAATTAAGATCTTGCTGGGTAAAGAGTAGATATACTGGAAAAATTTATGGCAAATATTTTAGTAACAGGTGGTGCAGGTTATATTGGATCACATACCTGTGTGGAGTTACTTGAGGCTGGGCATGAGGTTATTGTTCTAGATAATCTATCAAATAGCTCAGAAGAATCATTAAAACGTGTCCAAGAGCTGACTGGGAAAACACTAAAATTTGTTCAAGGTGACATTCGTTATCAAAATGATTTAGATCAAGTTTTTTCAAGCAATAAAATCGATGCTGTGATTCATTTTGCAGGTTTAAAAGCAGTGGGTGAAAGTCAACAAGTTCCACTAACTTACTTTGATCATAATATTGCGGGATCTGTACAATTGGCACAAGCGATGCAAAGAGCGGGTGTTTTTAATTTAGTTTTTAGCTCGTCTGCAACTGTATATGATGAAGCGAATATTTCTCCTTTAGATGAAAATATGCCAACAGGCATGCCTTCAAATAACTATGGTTATACCAAGTTAATCGTTGAGCAATTGTTGGAAAAGCTATCAATTGCGGATGAGCGTTGGTCGATTGCACTCTTGCGTTATTTTAATCCTGTTGGTGCACATAAGAGTGGTCGTATTGGAGAAGACCCACAAGGTATTCCAAATAATTTAATGCCTTATGTCACTCAAGTTGCTGTTGGGCGTCGTGATAAACTTTCGATTTATGGTGATGATTACGACACTGTAGATGGTACAGGGGTGCGTGATTATATCCATGTGGTTGACTTAGCCAATGCGCATTTATGTGCTTTAAATAATCGTTTAGCTGCTCAAGGTTGCCGTGCTTGGAACATTGGTACAGGAAATGGTTCATCTGTACTTGAAGTGAAGAACACTTTCGAACAGGTGAATGGCGTTTCTGTTGCATATGAAATTGCACCGCGTCGTTCGGGGGATGTCGCAACCTCATTTGCAAATAATGTACGTGCAATTAAAGAATTAGGTTGGACGCCAAAATATACTTTGGAAGATATGTTGGCAGACAGTTGGAATTGGCAAAAACAAAATCCAACAGGCTATCAAGCATAAATTTAACAGTAAAAAATAGGCGCATTAAGCGCCTATTTTTTATCGCCATTTAAAACTAACCCTGAATCAACTGAGTTAACTCATCTACATAATCTTGCATTGGTTTAGGATTTTTATCTGCACGGCTTTCAATATTTAAGCGTAATAATGGCTCGGTATTTGATGCACGCACATTTAAACGCCATGCACCAAAATCAAGGCTAACACCGTCTGTTTGATCAATTGCAGGGTTTAAATTAGCAAAATGATCGAAGATTTTTTGAATGGTTTTTTGCGTATCTTCGACTTTAAAGTTGATTTCACCACTGCAAGGGAAACGTTCAATCATCCCTTCGACCAGACTTGATAACGATTGCTGAGTTTCTGATACCACTAAAATCGCCAATAACCAAGGGATCATCCCGCTGTCACAGTAAGCAAAATCACGGAAATAGTGATGTGCACTCATTTCCCCGCCATAAGCTGCATTGTGTTCACGCATCACATCTTTAATAAAAGCATGTCCAGATTTAGATTGAACAGCAATCCCTTGATACTGCTCAATGATATCCAGTGTATTCCAGACTAAGCGAGGATCATGTACGATTTTTTCACCGGCTTGTTTTAACAAGAAGGCTTGAGCTAATAATCCGACTATATAATAGCCTTCAATAAATTGACCTTTTTCGTCAAATAAGAAACAACGGTCAAAGTCACCATCCCAAGCAATTCCCATATCCGCATGATGTATTAAAACTGCATTGCGGGTGCTATCTCGATTTTCCACTAAGATCGGATTAGGAATACCATTTGGGAAAGTACCATCTGGATGATTATGGATTTTAATAAATTCTACTGGGATATTGAGCGCTTTGAATTTTTCTTCGATTGCGTCAACAACATGACCCGCTGCACCATTGCCCGCATTCATCACCAGTTTAAGCGGGCGGATTTTGCTTGGATCAATATAGGTGAGTAGGTGTTCAATAAATTCAGGGAGGATATTATATTTTTGGGTTGAGCCTTTTTTCTCAACTTCAATGAACTGTTCCGATTCAGCCAACGATTGGATATCTTTTAGTCCTGTATCTGCACTGATTGGTCGAGCATTTTCACGAACCAATTTCATACCATTGTAATCCATCGGATTATGGCTCGCTGTGATTTCAATACCGCCCTGAACATCGAGATGAAAAGCACCGAAGTAAACTTCTTCTGTTCCCGTCATGCCAAGATCAAGAACATCTACGCCAGCATCATTTAAACCATGAATCGTTGCTTGTTTTAAGTCTTCGCTGGTTAAACGGACATCACAACCAATGACAACAGTTTTGGGTTGATAGATTTGACCATAAGCACGGCCTACTTTATAAGCGATTTCTTCATTTAGCTCTGTGCCAAGTTTGCCTCGAATATCATAGGCTTTGAAACAAGTCAGTTTATTCATGTTCATCTTTATATTGTTTAAGGTTGGCTGGTAGTGAAACATCATTTTAACCTTAAAGTGTATAAGAAATTATATTGGAAGATGTAAATTTAGTTTGAAGTACACAATTGCATACGTTTCGATTACGCCAAACCTCAATTTTAATAAGGTGTTTGTTCATCCATGATAATTTGCACATTGTGGATTTACAGCTTTTGAGATGATCTATGTAGAATTTTATAATTCATGTGATAATGTTCACATTTTTTCGCTGTTAGTATTTGAATTTAAAATATTTTATTAAAGAAATTTAACTTTAAAAAGTAAAAATAAGCATTTGATTAGGTTTTATAATGTGTAGAATAGAAATGAGGTAGGGAAATAATTCAAAATAATTCAATACCGATAATTAAAAGCTTTTCTAGGTGCCATTCGCGAATGTTAATAGCAAAAAAGCCCACTATATTGTTAAAAAGTTTGAGTGCTGTGAGTTTATTGGTTCTATTGCAGAACAATGGTTATACACAAGAAACAAGCTACTTAAAAAATATCAAAGAAGGTGTGGCAGGGTTGATAAAACCCAAGGATGATCAGTCATTTAGAACCGTCCAGCTCAAGGATTTGACCGATTTTAAATATCAACCCGATGCCCATATAGGCAATCAGAATCAACTCCCTGTTGTAAAGCCATATACTGGACAAAAGGCTTCGCTCAATAATTTATATTTAGAACAAGCGCAAACACAAATAGCCCATGCGTATTCAAACCAAGCAAAAATCTTAAGCCTTGAAGATGCGATTCAGATTGCAGTAAAAAGAAACCCCAATATTGCTCAAACAATTTCAACACTGGCAGGACAAAATGCCAATATTGATGTGGCAAAAGCGCAATATTACCCACAGTTAAAAGCGGGTATGAATACAGGTGATTTTACCTCCAATGATAAAGGTCGCCAATTGTATTCAGTTGAAGCCAATCAACTGCTTTATGACTTTGGTAAAGTAAAATCCAGTGTCACCACGCAACAAAATAAATTGGCAGTTGAACAAGCCAATGTATTAATCAGTATTGATGATATATCGACCCAAACCGCACGAGATATTTTATCCTTACTGCGCTATCGCAATATTATCAAAATAGCGCAAGATCAATTTAATGGGGTTAGTCGTTTACATGAGATTGCACGCTTAAGAGCAGATGCGGGAATTAGCAGCAATGCCGATCCTGTACAAGCACAAAGCTATGTTGAGTATGCGCGTTCTTACTTAATTACTCAGCAAAACTTTTTAAAACAACAAGAACAAAAATTACGCACATTATTGGGTTTTGATGTGAGTCAAATGGATTTTAATATTCCTGATGAGTTTGTAAAACAATCAGGTCTTTATGATGATCCTGAAATGAATACCATCCCCACGATGATTGCAGCAAAAGCAGAGATTGATGTTGCACAGAGTCAGAAAAAACAAACCCAATTGAGTGCTTATCCAACGATTTCATTGGTGGGATCAGTCAGCAAAGCATTGAATGGTCAAAATCCAAATACCGGTTTAGAAAATGATACCGATGGTTCTGTTGGCGTGCAGATGTCGAGTAATTTTTATCAAGGTGGCGCACTGGGATCTCAAGTCAAGGCTGCAAATTTTGCTGAACAGGCTGCACGAGCAAAGTTGAATGCAACTTACCTAGATATTATGGATCAAACACAAATTGCGCGAGAAAGTATTGAAAACACGGATAAGCAAATTTGGGTTTTATTGGATCGGGAACGCTCAACAGCAAAAACCCGTGAGCTGTATGAAGAACAATATAAATTAGGCAAGCGTTCGATCTTAGATTTATTAAGTTCAGAACAGTCCTATCAAAGTTCAAGAATAGAAAGGGAAGCGGCACGCTTTGATATCTATGACACGATCGCGGTGTATATCAAGGTAACCGGTAAAAGTAGAAATGCTTATCATTTAAATAACATTCAAATTCAGGGGTTTGAAGTTCAACCATGAATACAAAAACATTAAATTATCAACCCTGGTTACAAGCGATCATTACGGTTGCGCAGCATTATCGAATGCAACCCGCTGAAGAACAAATTCGTCTGCAACTGGATTGGAATAAATACACAAATATTGACGACATGTTGTCCATTATTACCCGTCAAGTGGGTTTAAATGTTCGCAAAGCAGACTTTAGCACGGATGTACTGAATCCATGGCGATTGCCCGTTGTTGTTGAATTTAACAATGGTCAAGTTGCGGTTATCGAGAAAGTCGACAATGAGGGCAATGCAAGCTTACAGTTAAGTGGTGATCAAGGTCTTTCACAAACTTTTAATTTGCATGAACTTCAAGCCAATGCCAGTCGCGTTTATATTTTTCGACCAGAAACATCGATTCCTGATGCACGTGTTGATGAATATATCAAACCTTATGAAAAAAGCTGGTTCTGGGACATCGTTTTAAAAGATTGGAAACGTTATACCGACATCATGGTTGCTTCAATGATTGCCAATATTCTGGCATTGGCGACCATTATTTTCTCTATGCAAGTCTATGACCGAGTTGTGCCTTCTCAGTCTATTCCAACCTTGTGGGTGCTTGCGGGTGGGGTGTTGATTGCAGCTGTTTTTGAGTTTGTGTTGCGCATTGCACGGGTTTATTTGTCAGACATTATTGGTAAGCGTGCAGATCTCAAGATTTCAGACCGCGTCTTTGGTCATGCATTGCGTATCCGTAATAAAGATCGCGCCCGCTCAACAGGTTCGTTTATCTCACAGATTCGTGAACTTGAAGGCGTTCGTGAATTGGTGACCTCAACAACGATCAGTGCAATTGCTGACTTACCGTTTTTCTTCCTGTTTTTAGCGATCTTTTGGATTATCGGGGGCAACATCTTTTGGGTGATGTTACTGGTTGTACCATTGATGATTATTCCTGGCTTCTTGGTGCAGAAAAAATTGGCTCAGTTGGCCACTGAAGGGATGCGAGAGTCTGCAATTCGCAACGCAATTTTGGTCGAAGCGGTTCAAGGTATTGAGGATATTAAGTTATTACGTGCTGAAGCTAGATTTCAAAATCAATGGAATCACATGAATGAAGTGTCTGCAGATGTCAGTATGCGGCAACGTAAAATTGTGGGATGGTTAAATGCTTGGACACAAAAAATTCAAGGACTGACTTATGCAATTGTGGTTTTAGTGGGTTGTTTTGCGGTGATGAAAGGCGATATGACCACAGGGGCTTTGGTGGCGTGTTCGATTTTATCTTCGCGTATGCTTGCACCGATTTCACAAGTTACTGGGGTACTCGGTCGTTGGCAGCAAGCCAAAGTGGCTAAAAATGGTTTAGATGAGCTGATGCAAAAGCCGGTAGACCGTCCTGATCGAGCACAATTGATTCAGCGTAAAGTCCTCTCCGGTGATTATGATTTTAAAGGTGTGGTATTTAAATATACCGAAGATGATCCACGCCCAACTTTAGTCATTCCGCAGTTAAAAATCCATGCAGGTGAAAAAGTTGCAATTCTTGGACGCAATGGCGCAGGAAAATCCAGTTTATTACAATTACTTTCAGGAATGCAATTGCCAGTACAAGGCAAGATCAGTTTGGATGGTGTCGATCAATCTTTGCTTGATCCCGACGATATTCGCCGTGATATGGCATTACTGAATCAAAATGCGCATCTGTTTTTTGGGACCATCCGTGAAAATTTAACCTTGGGTGCACCATTGGCAAGCAATGATGAAATTATCCGTGCATTACAAATCACCAATGCTTTAGAAATCGTGGAACAAAAAAAGGAAGGTCTGGACCATCTTATTCTTGAAGGGGGTGTAGGATTCTCTGGAGGGCAAAAACAAGCACTGTTACTCACACGATTATTGCTCCGAAATCCAAATATTGTGTTGTTGGATGAACCGACTGCTTCGATTGATGATGTTTCTGAAAAAGTATTGATACAGCATTTAAAAGAATGGTTAGGTCATCGGACTTTAGTGGTGGCGACGCATCGTCCTGCTGTTTTGCAACTTGTTGATCGTATTATCGTTGTGCATGAAGGGAAGATTATCAAAGATGGGCCGCGTGATGCCATTCTAAATCCTGCACAGCAGGCAAATGCAGGAGGGACTTCAACATGAGTCAAGAAAAAAATGACCCAAATATCACAGTTCAAGAGGTTGAACCTGCTCAAGTTGATCATGAATCCAATGTTTTACAGCGGCCAACCAATCCTTCTGCGTTAAAGTTCTCTGAACCACCATTACCTAAATCCACATTTATTATTTGGATTGTTGCCATCGGTTTGCTGGCTTTCTTGATTTGGGCCTGCTTATTCAAATTGGAAGAAGTTTCTACTGGAACAGGTAAAGTTGTTCCGTCATCCAAAGAACAGACGATTCAATCTTTAGATGGTGGTGTGTTGACCAGTTTGGATGTTAAAGAGGGCGATATTATCCAAAAAGGGCAGACGCTTGCACAAATAGACCCTACTCGATTCGAGTCCCAAGTCGGTGAAAGCCAAATGAAATTACTTGCGACACTGGCTACGGCAGCACGTTTAGAGGCTGAGGTGAATGGTACCGCAATCAAGTTTCCAAAACAGGTTTTGGCCGTGCCTGCTTTGGTGAGAGAGGAAACTGCACTATATACTTCGCGTCGCGCAAATTTGGACGAGTCAATTACTGGTTTAAAACATGCATTGTCTTTGGTCCAAAATGAATTACAAATGACACAACCTTTGGTGGCGAAAGGTGCTGCTTCTGAGGTTGAAGTGTTGCGTTTAAAACGAGATATCAATAATTTTGAAAATCAAATTAACGACAAGCGTAATGACTACTATGTAAAGTCACGTGAAGAATTGGCAAAAGCCAATGCCGATATCCAATCATTACAGCAAGTTGTTGCTGGTCGTAATGATTCGGTGAAACGCTCTACTTTTAAAGCACCTGTACGTGGTGTGGTAAAAGAAATTGCGGTGACAACCATTGGTGGGGTTATTCCACAGAATGGTAAATTGATGACCATTGTACCGATTGATGAGCAGTTATTGATTGAAGCGCGTATTTCGCCGCGAGATATTGCGTTTATTCATCCGGGTCAACCTGCATTGGTAAAAATCACAGCATATGATTATTCAATTTATGGTGGCTTGGAAGGGAAAGTAACGGTGATTTCTCCTGATACCATCCGCGATGAGGTTAAACAAGATCAGTTTTACTATCGAGTCTATATTCGGACAGATAAAGATAAGCTGACCAATAAGGCAGGGAAATCTTTCTCAATAACGCCAGGTATGGTGGCAACGGTAGATATTCGTACTGGTCAAAAAACAATTATTGAATACTTATTGAAACCGTTTAATAAAGCCAAAGAGGCGTTAAGAGAGCGATAATTGCATCATATGATGATTATTTTAAAAACCAATCTTCGGATTGGTTTTTTTTGTGCTTTTACAGTTTTGTGATCAACACGCTGATTGAGTGAATACAGCATAAAGTGTGTAAGTATATTTTGATGATTTATAAACCAATAATGCAAAAAAAGCCCCAATCTTTCGATCAGGGCTTTTTAAATTTGGAGCGGGAAAGGAGACTCGAACTCCCGACCCCAACCTTGGCAAGGTTATGCTCTACCAACTGAGCTATTCCCGCGGAGTCTGTCCAATTTTTTAAATAAAAAACTGAATAAAAAAATTTTGGAGCGGGAAAGGAGACTCGAACTCCCGACCCCAACCTTGGCAAGGTTATGCTCTACCAACTGAGCTATTCCCGCGGAGTCTGTCCAATTTTTTAAATAAAAAACTGAATAAAAAAATTTGAGCGGGAAAGGAGACTCGAACTCCCGACCCCAACCTTGGCAAGGTTATGCTCTACCAACTGAGCTATTCCCGCATGCGGTGTATAATACATCAACAGATGGTAGGGTCAAGATTTTTCTGCAAAGGAAAACACTAATTGCATAAAATAAAGACATTTTTATGAAAAAACTTCAAAATTCAATTTAAAAAAATCAAATCGAACAGCAAAAGCTTTGCTGAACACACAGCGATGCTCAAAGAATCCGCTATACTATGTCATTCACCCATTGATCGATCTCTAAGGAATCAGTATGAGTTTAGAACAACAATTGATTGAAAGTTTAAATCAACTTGAGCCATCACATTTAGAAGTGATCAATGAGTCTGCTGGTCATGGCGGGTATTTTCCTGGAAAAGAGTCTCATTTTAAAGTGATCATTGTCAGTGAACAATTTGCAGGGTTACGTTTGGTACAACGTCACCAAAAAGTGTACGCAGAAGCCAAGGCCTTACTCAGCCCTGGAAAAATTCATGCCTTAGCCATCCATGCTTATCTTCCTAGTGAGTGGCAAGGTCAAGCCCCAGCAAGTCCAGACTGCGCTCATGCACCTAAAGTATAAAGTGCAGAGTAATTAAAATGGATACACATTTACTGATCAAAATCATTCATATGACCAGTGTTGGGTTATTAATCCTGGTTTTTGTTTTACGTGCTTCAACATTATTTATTGGAACACACAACCAGCAGCCGAATCCTAAAGGGGGGGGGGCTTTTGTTGCCTTGCAACATCTTTCCCTCACGGTGGTTATATTTACAGGGCTAACTTTATTGATTATGAATGAGTTTAAAGTGCAGCCTTGGTTCTATGCGAAAATTATTTTGTTTATGGTTTTCCTTTCCTCACAAATAAAAGCCTATAAAAAGGATGATACCGTTCTTTTAACACAACGCAGAGCAGGTTTAGTGATTGGTGGAATTGCTTTGTTTGCAACTTTAGTTTTGGTCGTGCTTAAACCAGTTTTTAGTTGATTGTTAGACATGAATTTCACACTTGTATAGCGTCTAGGTTAAACTAGATACAAGTTTAAAAATAATGATAGCTTAGGGAACTTGTATGCTAACTCGTGTGGTATTTAACCAAAAAGGCGGTGTAGGAAAATCAAGTATTACGGTGAATCTTGCTGCGATTAGTGCGTATCAAGGTTTTAAAACATTGGTGATTGATTTAGATCCTCAAGCAAATTCTAGCCAATATCTTTTGGGTGATGACGCCACCTATTCTGCTGAAAAAACGGCATTAGAGCCGAATATTGAAAACTTTTTTAATGACGTACTTGGGAATCATCAACAAAAAGGATTGATTGGCAATGCCATTGGTAGCCTTTTAAAAACAAAAAATAAAGGTTTTGAGCAATATATTCATCGTTCACCTTTTAAAGATTTGGATGTATTACCCGCCAGCCCGAGCTTAGGCGAGTTAGAACATGCGTTAGAATCAAAACATAAAATTTATAAGTTACGTGATGCGATTCAGACCTTAACCAGTCAATATGAGCGTATTTATATTGATACACCGCCAGCATTTAACTTTTTTACCTTATCGGCACTGATCTCAGCGGATCGTGTTCTGATTCCGTTTGATTGTGATGTATTTTCAAAACGTGCATTACAGACGCTTATTCAAAATGTCATTGAAACTCAAGATGATCATAATGATCGACTTGAAATCGAAGGGATTGTGGTCAATCAATATCAAGCTCAGGCAAAATTACCGCGTGAAGTGGTACAACAGCTTAAAGATGAAGGTCTGCCAGTTTTAGATAATATGTTGCCACCTTCTGTATTAATGAAAGAATCGCATCATAAAAATCTGCCATTAATTCATTTGGCTACAGATCATAAATTGACTCAAGCCTATCAATCATTGTTCAATGAGATTGATAAAAAATAATTTCGAGATCGTGATGAAATCATTGAAAATGACTTCTGTTAAATTATCAGTCGTTGCCTTAACGGCGCTTGTCGTATCTGCTTGTACGACGACGGTTAAACCCACTTATGTATCGCCTACCCAGTATCAGGCGATGAACTGTTTGCAATTGACGACAGAATTTAATCGTATTCAGCAATACATTAATAATGGCGTACAACCTGCGAAACGTACAGGCGTGGGTGTTGGATTAGGTGTTGGTGGTGGTTGGGGCAGCGGTGGCTGGGGGTGGGGGATTGGTCCAAGTATTTCTGTAAACTTAGGGCAATCTTCAAATACCAAAAATACTGAGCTTTCCCGACTGTATGGTGAGCAAGATGCCTTGTCTCAGGCGGCTCAATTTAAGAACTGCCCTTACGTCCCGAAACGTCAGGAAGTTAAAAAATAACGGGTTTTACCCTATAAAAAAGCCGATTTTAGAAATCGGCTTTTTTTATCATCTTTAAATATGTTGTTTATTGATTATTGGGCATTTTATTTTTATTAAAAAATTTATGACGAATATAACCAATCACACCAGGTAACACACTGAGAATAATGATACCGAAAACCAAATGGGTGAAATTATCTTTCACAATTGGCATATTACCGAATAAATAACCCAAGGTAATAAACGAGCCAACCCAGCAAATTGCACCGACTGCATTATAGGTTAAGAAATATTTATAATTCATGCTTCCTGCACCTGCAACAAAGGGTGCAAAGGTACGGGCAAAAGGGATAAAACGGGCAAAGATAATGGTTTTTCCACCATGCTTTTCAAAAAACTGTGAGGTTTTTAGCAAGTGTTGTTTGTTGATAAATTTAGAATCAATTTCAAAAACACGCGGTCCGACATATTTCCCAATATGATAATTGAGAGTATCACCGAGCACTGCTGCAATAAATAGCAGAGTGATTAAAACCACAGGATCCATTGCACCCGTCGAAGCAGCTAAAGCGCCGGCAGCAAAAAGTAAGCTATCCCCAGGTAGGAATGGCATTACCACGAGACCTGTTTCAACAAAAATAATCAGGAATAAAATTCCATACACCCAGATACCATAATTTCTAATAAATTCAAACAGGTGTTCGTCTACGTGCAAAATAAAGTCAATCAGATCCATAAGGCAGAAACTATGCGAATTGGTGCACAAATCCTAGCAGTGTGAGTTATGAAAGTCAGTATTAAAAAGTAATTTTTTAAAACTTATTATTGTTCTTAATTTGCAACGATGAGTTTAGTTTTTAAGTATTTAACTTGAAATGTTTAGTGATTAATATATATACATCTTCAGAACGAAATACAAATTAGGTCACACCATGTTTAATCCAAATGTTGTTGTTAAAAATATTGTGAATCAACCCACCGCCAATGCGAGCATAGCATTGATTGCGCGTATTCTTATGGCATATATCTTTCTTGTTGCTGGTTGGGGCAAAATCACGGCTTACAGCGCAACTGTCGGTTATATGGAATCAATGGGTGTACCAGGTGCCATGTTACCTTTAACCATTCTGGTTGAGTTCGGTGGTGGTCTGGCATTGTTATTTGGTTTTCAGGCACGCTTTGCAGCATTTGGTTTGGGCGTATTTAGTTTGATTACTGCATTCCTATTTCATGGTGGTGAAGCAGATGCAATTAACTTTATGAAAAACTTCGCAATGGCAGGTGGTTTGTTTTTCTTGATGTTGCATGGTGCAGGGAAATTGAGTCTTGATCATCTAATAGAAAAATAATTTAAACATAAATAAAGCTTTGAAAAGCCAGATCTGTATCTGGTTTTTTTGTGTGTTCATTTAGCCTTATTCAAATGGATCAATTGGTTTATGCTATCTAAAAATATTCAATTCAGTTTTAACAATGAAAAAAGAAATTCTAGACAGAATAAAAGCACTGGGCGGTAATATTGATCAAGTCAAAGGTGTGTCATGGGTTGATGATCTATGCGCTATTACCTTTAATACCGTTTTATATGAACGGCCTCAGGATACACCTTGGGCGGCAGCCGATGATCAAGAACCGATTTATGGCTTGGGTGATTATATTGATCAACATCAAGCCGAACTAGATCTAAATCCAGATGGATTTTTTAATCAACTGATTCAAGAGTATTATCATTTAACAGAAGAAGGGCGTGGACAAACCTTTTGGCAAGCTGTGCGCTTTACTCCATATCAAGCTGGTACAGCTGATTTTGATGAATGGAACCGTGATTTTTTAGAGGATGATATTGATCTCAAAGCAGTGATTCAGCTGACCCAAAATCCAAAACCTGATTTTCTACAGTTGTTTTATCGTTATAGCTTCCCTGATCGGTATTATATCTGCTTGTCTGATCCAGACCCTGAAAATCCAACATTATTTGGCACAGATCATGAAGTGTTTTTTACAGAAGTGACCGACGAAGGCTCCTTAGAAGATTTTTTAAATCGTTGTATGACCCCCAGTGAACTGATTGGCATCATTAAAGCCAAAATGAACCTATAAGCTGATTATTTAAAATGATTTTTTACAAAGCTAAGGAACTTGATTGAATGGAGTGCGTATGGCTTATAAAAATGATAGAATATGGCGCTTATATTCGTTTGCCTGCATAGTTGTTGACTCATGACTACCAATACTCAAATTACTGAAGATCGTATCCTTATCTTGGATTTCGGTTCTCAATATAGCCAGCTTATTGCACGCCGTGTACGTGAAGCTGGTGTATATTCTGAAATGTATGCTTTTGATATGTCTGAAGAAGACATTCGCGCGTTTAATCCGAACGGTATCATCTTATCTGGTGGTCCTGAAAGTGTGCATGAGGAAGGTAGTCCACGTGCGCCAGAAGTTGTGTTCAACTTGGGTGTACCTGTATTGGGGATCTGCTATGGTCTGCAAACCATGTCAGAACAACTTGGCGGTAAAGTAGAGCCAGGGACTGTACATGAATTTGGTTATGCAGCAGTTGACGTTTTAGTACGTGATCAATTGCTTGGTGATTTAAATGATGGTGATGACAAACTCAATGTTTGGATGAGCCACGGTGACAAAGTTTCTGCGATTCCAGCAGGCTTTAAAGTGACTGCAAGCACACCAAGCTGCCCATTTGCTGCAGTGAGTGATGAAACGCGTCGTTTCTACGGGGTGCAATTCCACCCAGAAGTGACACATACTGCCAAAGGCGCAGAGTTACTGTCTAACTTCGTTCATAGCATTTGTGGTTGCCGTAATCTTTGGAATTCTGAAAACATTATTGATTTACGTGTTGAACAATTACGTGAACAAATTGGTGATCAAAAAGTTCTTTTAGGTCTTTCAGGTGGTGTTGACTCATCTGTGGTTGCAGCATTGTTGCATAAAGCAATCGGTGACCAACTGACTTGTGTATTTGTAGACAATGGCTTACTTCGTTTAAACGAAGGTGAGCAAGTGATGGACATGTTTGCGAAAAACATGGGGATCCGTGTGATTCGTGCTGATGCAGAAGAACGTTTCTTATCTGCACTTGCAGGCGAAGTTGATCCTGAGAAAAAACGTAAAATCATTGGTCGTGAATTTATCGAAGTTTTTGCTGAAGAAGCGCGTAAACTTGATGGGGTAAACTTCCTTGCGCAAGGTACGATTTACCCTGACGTGATTGAGTCTGCGGCAACTAAAAATGGTAAAGCGCATGTGATTAAATCACACCATAACGTGGGTGGTTTACCTGAAGATTTAGCATTTGAATTGGTTGAGCCAATCCGTGATTTATTTAAAGATGAAGTACGTCGTTTAGGTACAACTTTAGGTTTACCACATGAAATGCTTTATCGTCATCCATTCCCTGGTCCAGGTTTGGGCGTGCGTATCTTGGGTGAAGTGAAAAAAGAATATGCAGATATTCTTCGTCTTGCTGATGACATCTTTATGCAAGAGCTTCGTGCAAGTGGTTGGTATGACAAAACTGCTCAAGCATTTGCAGTATTCCAACCAGTAAAATCGGTGGGTGTCGTAGGTGACGGTCGTCGTTATGCATGGGTCATTGCACTTCGTGCCGTGGAAACGGTTGACTTTATGACAGCTCGTTTTGCCCACCTTCCATATGAGTTGGTGGATAAAATCTCGACACGTATCATGAATGAAATTAAAGATGTTTCTCGTGTGGTGTATGACGTTTCTTCTAAACCACCAGCAACAATTGAATGGGAGTAAATTTGGGCTTTCTAAAAGCGATAGCTTTTAGCCAAATTTACGCCAAGAGCTATGCTCGCGGCAGCAGGGATTCAAAATGCAACGCATTTTGCTGATTTTACGCCAAGGGCTATGCCCGCGGCAGCAGGGTTTTAAGAGATGAAGCTTCTTGCCTGAATTACCCCAAGAGCTGTGCTCGCGGCAGTTAGGGATTTCTGTCCAAATTTCCTTTTAAAAAGAGCGCTTAGGCGCTCTTTTTCTTTTATACTTGAATTATTTAAAGCAAAAAATATTAAGAGAAATAGAATGTCTTTGCCTAATCATCAGGAATTAATGCTACCACTATTGAAACTCCTCAATACGCAAGGGCAAGCCATCCAAATTAGTCAAGTTAGTAAATTGTTGGCAGAACAATCAAATATGACTACGGATGAATTAAATCAAATGATTCCAAGTGGGAAAAGAACAGTTTTTTATGATCGTGTGGGATGGGCCAAAACATATTTGGTTAAAGCAGGTTTAGTTAATCAGCCTGATTGGGGGATGTGTGAATTATCTGAAGAAGCGAAAAAATTAGATTTAAATGTATTAGATAAAATAGATAATAATTTTTTAATGCGCTATGAAAGTTTTCGTGAGTTCAAGGTTCCAACAAAAATAAGGCAGAATAAAGAAAAGATTATTTGTATTGAAGAAAATGATGATATTGAAACACCTGAGGAATCATTACAAAGAATTAATGAAATACTACTTACCAATTTGAAAGATGATTTATTGAATTTGATTCAGACAAAAAATCCATATTTTTTTGAAAGATTAGTTGTCGATTTACTGGTTGCTATGGGCTATGGCGGTTCACATCAAGATGCGGCACAAGCCATTGGTAAAACAAGTGACGGCGGGATTGATGGAATTATTAGTGAAGATCGTTTAGGTCTAGATAAAATTTATATTCAAGCCAAACGTTGGAAAAACACTGTTGGACGACCAGATATTCAACAATTTAAAGGTGCTTTAGCAGATCAAGTCGCTAAAAAAGGGGTGTTCATTACGACCTCAAATTTTAGTAAAGAGGCTGTTGAATCTGCAAAGAAATCGGGAATTGTTTTAATTGATGGAGATAAATTGACTTCTTTAATGATTGAATTTGGTTTAGGTGTTCAGGTTGAAAGAAGCTTTAATATTTATAAGATAGATCAAGATCGGTTTGATGAAGACAATTTTTAGAAGTGTTTAAAAGAATTTTAATATTCTGACATTTACTACAAATTTATTAAAACGTATTTAATTAATGATGCATACACATATAAAAAAGCCAATCAACGCATTGATTGGCTTTTTTTGCTCCAAAAGAGCGATTGCTAAATGGATTTAAACTTAGAAACGGTATCCAGCACGAACGCCGTAAGTGTTGTAGTTCTCACCAAAACCTACACGACCTTCTAAGCTAACGTTTTGATTAAAGAATTTCTTCGCAGAAATACCCCATTCATCACGATCAGTTAAATCATTGTTGTAGTAGTCAGCACCTACACTTAAAGTCTTATCTAAATACAAGTCACCACGTACTTTGTACTCATCCAAGTCCCCGAATGCACCAAAAGCTTCAAAGTTAGCGTCATATTGACCTACTTTGGTTACATATTTAGCACGTACAGTTGGGTCTGCGCCGTCATCACCATTTTTAACATCATAACCCGTTACACCAAGTGCAAGTAATAAACCAGGAGCTGGTAAATAACCCACTTCAGCGCCATAAGTTGTTACTTTATTGTCGATGTTAGTGTTATCAACTTCAAGTTCATCACGACCTACACGACCACTTACATAGAAGTCTGAGTTAGGTACATAGTATTCAAGACCTGCACCATATTGGCTGTCTTTTACACCATCATTTTTAGCATAATTTACATTGGCTTTTACATTACTTGCGCGATCTAAGAATGCAGCCTCATTAAGTGGTGAATTACGAGTTTGTACTGGTTTGAAATAATAAGTACCATCTACACCAAAGCTATGAGTTGCATCAAAATTATCTGGATCATTATATGTATATGAACCACCAACTTCGGCTTGGTAAGCATGTGCAGTGCCAGTTAAAGCGGCTACGGAAAAGATTGCAGATGCGATTGCTAATTTTTTCATGGAATTCGCCCCTATGAAGAATTGATTGATTTATACATGTTTGGTTACAATTTTGAGTCTAGGGCAAATATAAAAATCGTCAACCACGCTATAGTAACTGGAATGTAATATTAGTGAGTTTATGTAACAATATTTGGTTAAGTTATTGAAAATAAATACATAAAACTTATGTGTTGTTTTATTAAAATTGTGTAGATAGTGTGGATATTGGTACGCTTTGAGTAAGAGTTAGACATAATTTGTAATAAAAAAGGCATTTCAGAAATGAAATGCCTCAAAGTTTTTTGGCTTTCTAAGTACTTAAAAACGGAAAGTTCCATTCACACTATAAAGATTCATACCACTGCTAAAACCTGCTTCGGCACCAATAGCAACATTTTCATTCACAAAGTATTTGCTACGGAACCAGAGGAAATTATTATTGCTTTCATCATCATCTTTTAAACTATATGCACTGCCGATACTGAAAGCATGGGTCAAATAGTAATCTGCAGCAAAGATAACATTATTCTCATCGCCAAACACGCCATTCGCTTCAAGATTTAAATAATGTCCATTTTGACCAATTGGCATTACATATTTAATTTTAGCGGCAAAATCCGTTTCATCATCAAGATATTTATCACCACTGAAACCATCGACACCTGCTGCAATGAGCAAATTGCTGATCGGCATATAGCCCACCAATGCGCGATAAGTGGTGACGTTATAATCATTTTTATAACGAACTGAACCATAATTTGAATCTATGTTGCTTTTTATTTTGACTATGCCAAGCCCAATTTCACCATTGAGATAGAATTGTTCATGAAAATATTCTAAGCCACCTGTAAAGTAATGAAGATCTTTTTCATCTTTTGCTCGAGCAAGCTCATAAAATGTGCTTGTAGATAAAGGATCATAGGTTAAGTAGTCCTGACTTTCGATAGTACGATAAGCGTAACCACCATAGACATTGCTATTACGGCCTAAAAATGCTGCCTCATTCAATGGGTTGTTTTTGATTTGTACAGGATCAAAATAGTATTTGCCTTTAATATCGGCTTGATAGTCTTGATCAATGTAATTGTTATCATGATCAAAAGATCTAAACCCAGCATCAAATTGCACATTGTAGGCAAAACTAGAACAGCTGATTGCGGTTAAAGCGAAAAATAAAAGAGATTGTTTCATAAGTATCCTAAATTTTTTTGTGGTGTTGTAAGGTCAGAGCTTTGTTACAAAACAACAACATTGTTCACAAAAACTACACTGTAGTCAATTGTGTTGTCTAAAAAATGCCATATCTCAACTTTTTCCACTCTGTGGTAGAATGCGTGCGAATTAAAAGACGTCAAATGTGAGATTAAAACTCGTGGAAATTAATCCTTATCTAGTTCAGCTAAAAGACTTAAATGACCGTGGTCTAACACTACGGGGGTATCTTTGACTACGATCTAAAGAAAGAGCGTTTAGAAGAGGTTCTCCGCGAGTTAGAAGATCCAGCGATCTGGAATGATCAAAGCCGTGCTCAGGCGATGGCAAAAGAAAAAGGCGAGCTTGAAAACGTGATCAACGTTTTAGAAGGCTTGGCGACACAGCTTGATGATGCACAAGCCATGCTTGATCTTGCTGTTGAAGCAGATGATGAAAGCTTATTGGCAGATGTTCAGTCGGAATTGACTGCAGCGGAAGAAGAGTTAGCAAAACTTGAATTCCGTCGTATGTTTAGTAATCCAATGGACCCAAATCCATGTTATGTGGAAATTCAAGCTGGTTCAGGCGGTACTGAAGCACAAGATTGGGCTTCAATGCTGTTACGTATGTATATGCGTTGGATCGAACGTCATGGCTTTAAAGCAGAATTGATGGAAGAATCAGATGGTGATGTTGCAGGGATTAAATCTGCAACAATCCGTGTTGAAGGCGAGTATGCTTATGGTTGGTTACGTACCGAATCTGGCGTACACCGTTTAGTGCGTAAGTCACCATTTGACTCAGGTAATCGCCGTCATACCTCATTCTCGGCAGTATTTGTATCACCTGAAGTGGACGATAATATTGAAATTGATATTAATCCTGCTGACGTGCGTACAGATACATATCGTGCATCTGGTGCAGGCGGTCAGCATATTAACAAAACTGACTCAGCAGTACGTTTGACTCACGCACCAACTGGGATTGTGGTGGCATGTCAGAACCAGCGTTCACAACATGCAAACCGTGATCATGCTTGGAAACAATTACGTGCAAAATTGTACGAATTGGAAATGAGTAAACGTAATGAAGCTGCTCAAGCACTTGAAGATTCAAAATCGGATATTGGCTGGGGCAGTCAGATTCGTTCATATGTACTGGATGACTCTCGTATTAAAGATTTGCGTACTGGTGTTGAGAACTCGAACACGGGTGCAGTATTGGATGGCGATCTAGATAAATTTATTGAAGCCAGCTTAAAGCAAGGTCTTTAATTTAAATTTTTAACAAAAGCAAAGCTTTATCTGTATTTTTGCAATATATCTAAAAAAATCGATATTAAAATCGAAAAAATGCGATATATTGGATGCAAAGATGCTGAATGGAGCTTTGCTCTGAATTGAATGTGTCTAAGATGGATATTGATTTAATTTCTAAAGCATTAGCGAATCCGACTCGCCGACAGATTTTGGAATGGCTTAAGAAGCCACAACAATATTTGTCGGAAGAGCAGTGCGGTGGCTTTGGTCGTGGTGTGTGCGCAGGGAATATCGAGAAGCTCGGTAATGTCTCTCAATCTACGATGTCAAATCATTTGTCTGTTTTGCAACAGTCAGGATTAATTCAGGCCGAGAAATATGGTCAATGGTCATATTTCTCGCGTAATGAAGCTTTAATTCAGCAATATATTGATTATCTACAAAACTCGCTTTAACGCCTGATTTCAATCAGAAAGCGAGTGATGAGGCAAATATGGCTGAACTTAACTCTCCCCTTGTACTTGGCGATTTACATTTAAAAAATCGTGTCGTGATGGCGCCTTTAACCCGTAGCCGTGCTACCGCTGATCGGGTACCCACAGCGATCATGGCTGAGCACTATGCACAGCGTGCCAGTGCGGGTTTAATCATTACTGAAGCAACAGTGATTTCTGAACAAGCCAATGGTTATTTAAATACACCAGGGCTATTTACTGATGCACAAGTTGAAGGTTGGAAGTCTGTAACCCAAGCGGTTCATGATCAAGGTGGTTTGATTGTGGCGCAGTTATGGCATGTGGGACGTGTCTCACATCCAGATCTACTCGATGGTGAAACGCCTGTATCTGCAAGTGCAATACAACAAGCAGGACAAGTCAGCTTATTACGTCCAAAACGTGACTATGTCGTGCCACGCCCTTTGGAAATCTCCGAAATTCATACCATCACCGAACAGTTTAAACAGGCCGCAATTAAAGCCAAGGCGGCTGGTTTTGATGGCGTTGAATTACATGCTGCCAATGGCTACCTGATTGATCAGTTCTTACAAAGCTCAACTAATCATCGTGAAGATGAATATGGTGGTTCTGTTGAAAACCGCGCACGTCTTTTACTTGAAGTGATGGATGCTTTAATTGAAGTATGGGGCGCAGGCCGTGTGGGCATACATTTAGCGCCTCGTGGCGATGAGCATGATATGGGGGATGCTGATCCACGTGAAACCTTTGGTTATGTCTTGGAACAATTAGGTAAACGTAAAATTGCATTCTTCTTTACACGTGAATATTTAGCCGATGACAGTATCAGCGAATATATGAAACAACGTTCAAATGGTGTGCCATATATTGCCAATATGCGTTTAAGCCGTGAAGATGCCATCAAACTCTTGGCATCAGGTCAAGCAGATGCGGTGTCTTTCGGTAAAGCTTATATTGCCAATCCTGATTTGTATGAGCGTTTAATTCAAGACGCACCTTTAAATGAATTGGTGTTTGAAAATATGATTGGTTCACAAACTTCGGAAGGCTATATTGATTATCCTGCTTTGGGATAAAACAAAGACTGTATTTTCTCTGGATGTGAATGGAATACCCATTCACATCCACAACTCAGATAAATTTAACCAGTTTTCTTTTTGCATCGTTGAATCTTACAAGGCATATCTATTGTACGATGGCATGGATATCGCTATTGGTTAAGGCGTACAACACGACCTCTTAACCAATAAGCGTTTTTTCATCCCTGTAAAGCCAAGTTTTGCTAGCGTTGTTGCTGGTTGATGGATCAGATTTGCTCTAGCATGCGATCGACTATCTTGCTGACAACAAATCGTTAAATATTATTCATTAACAACTGAATATGGCTCTGTTATATTTGCCCATTCATCTATATTGAGACATTCTGTTTGGCTACTCCTTTTTGGTATAACACAGCACTTAAAATCGTTAAGCCTTTGTATCAATGGCGTATCAAAAAACGTGCGAAAGATAACGCAGAATACCAACAAGAATGTCTTGAGCGCTTTGGCCCCTTTCAAGATGTAAAGAATCAGCATGCCATTTGGTTTCATTGTGTTTCAGTCGGAGAAACCAATGCTGCTCAGCCTTTAATCGAACATTATTTAAAAGCAGGCCATGCTGTTTTAGTCACCAATACAACAAAAACAGGTCAAGCACGTGCCAAATCGTTATTCTTAAAAGCACCTTATCAAGCATTATTTCAAGCGGTATATTTGCCTGCCGATCAGCGCTATTTAGTTGCTGATTTTTATCAGAAATACCAACCCAAATTGCTGATTTTGGTTGAAACTGAACTATGGCCAAATCTTATTGACCTAGCTCAACAGTTTAAAGTGCCTTGTATTTTAGTGAATGCACGGCTTTCAGAAAAATCTGCCAAAGGCTATGCCAAAGTTCCAAGCCTGACCCGTCCAATGCTACAGAAATTAGATCAGTTATTGGCGCAAGATATTGCAACGCAGCAACGCTTTATTGATCTGGGTATGCCACAAGATAAAACACAAGTACTTGGAAGTATTAAATTTGATATTTCTGCACCTGAACAATTTATCCATAAAGCACAACAGTTGCAGCAGGACTGGAACTTAGCAAATCGAAAAATCATTACCATCGCCAGTACACATGCACCTGAAGAAGAAAAATTATTTCTCGCATTTAAAACCTATTTAGAACAATATCCAGATTGGTTGTTGATCGTTGTCCCGCGCCATCCTGAACGTTTTGATGAGGTTTTTGCTGCTGCACAAAGTTTAAATTTAACCACACAGCGCCGTAGCTTAGAGCAAGCAATCGAGTCAAAGACCCAAGTCTATTTGGCAGACAGCATGGGTGAAATGTGGCTGTGGTATGCATTGAGTCAAGCATGTTTTGTTGGCGGGTCGTTAAATGAACCCGGTGGTGGGCATAATATTTTAGAAGCTATGGTTTTAGATGTACCCACCGTGATTGGACCGCATTATTTTAATTTTCAAGCCATTGTGGATGAGTTCTTACAGGCAGATGCCTTAAAAGTGGGGCAAACTGTTGATGAGGTGGTTCAGTTGTTGGTGCGCTGTTTGGAAGATCAAACTTTTGCCCAGCAATTAAGCCAGCATGCGATTGATGTCTTAAAGCGTAATCAGGGTTCTTTATACAAACATATTGCAGTGATTGATCAGTATTTATAATTTATATATTGCTGATGAAGCAACACCATCAGCTAAAAGTGAAACGAATTAGAATTTTTTATGAATATCGTCCTTCTTGATCCTCGTCAAACACAAGCTGAAACTTGGACAATCAGTTCAAAAAGGCAAGTTGAACATTTGCACACGCATCTTGCTGCCAAAGTCGGAGATACGCTTAAGGTTGGTGTTCGGGGTGCCAGTCGTTATTTAACTGAAATTGTTGATATCTCAGAACATACGATTTTACTTCGACCGATTCAAGAAGAGCCTGTTCCAGCAAAATTGCCTGTGACTTTAATTGTGGCATTACCTCGCCCCAAAGTGTTACGCCGCTTAATTATGGATGCAGTGACACTGGGGGTCGAAAAATTAATTTTGATTCATAGTTATCGGGTCGATAAAAGTTATTGGCAAAGCCCCTTTTTACAGCAAATTGATCATTACATCACCTTGGGATTAGAGCAGGCGGGAGATACCATCGCGCCCCAAATTGAGCTATACAAACGCTTTAAGCCTTTTGTTGAAGATGTCTTACCTAGCTTCATTACGCCACAAAATCCTGCTTATGTGGCGCATCCGTATACTGAACAGAAAATGCCATTTGCTATCGATCATTCATGTACTGTGATCATTGGACCTGAAGGGGGTTTTATACCTTATGAGGTAGATTTACTGATAAAAAACGGCTGCCAAGCAGTGAGCTTAGGCAACCGTATTTTGCGTACTGAAACCGCGATCCCTTATGTATTGGGGCGCTTATTTAGCACGAGCTGATTCGATGTCATCCGCTGATGGATCACCGCGGTAGACTTTGACTTCCTGAACAGGATAAGGAATCGAAATATTATTATCCGCAAAGGCTTCTAGCACACGTTCTTGAATTTCACTGATCGAAGCCGCTGTAACCACTTGCGTGGTATCTACCCACCAACGAACGGTTAAATTAACAGAGAAATCCGCCAAAGCAGAAACATTCACAGTAAAGCCCGGCTGGCTTAAAATACGTTGATCTTTATCAAGCAATTTAAGAATAATGTCTTTGGCTTTCTGTACATCGTCTTCATAACCAATCCCAACCACAAACTCACAACGACGGCGTTGGTAAGCGGTATTTACCGTCACGGCACTGGTATACACAGTTGCATTTGGAATCACGATACGTCGCCCGTCAGGGGAACGTAAAAAAGTTGCACGAATTTGAATGTCTTCGACAGTACCTTCCATATTGTTGACGATGATGTCATCACCAATCTTGAACGGTTCACCCAAAAGAATCAAAATTCCAGAAAGTAAATTTTGGAAAATATCTTTAAATGCAAAACCAATCGCGACCGAACCAATCCCCAAAGCACTCATCAGTTGAGCAGGAGTAAAGCCTGGAATTGCGATAACCATGGCAATTAAGAAACCAAAAAAGATAATTGCGGTACTGCCGACACGATTCAGTACCAGAACTAAATTTTGGCGCGTATAGGTACGGTTTTCGAGTGTTCTACGGACAAAGAATTTAAAAAGCTTAGACAGCAACCAGAAAATAGTGATGACGATCAGCGCAATACATAAATATGGCATACGCTCCCAAAAACCATCGACAAACTTGTCGATGGTTGAGTATGCGTCTTTATATTTTTCAGTATGTTGAATCACTGTTTGTGCAGTTTTTTCGCCTGCAGAATGGATCAATTGAGTCGTGTCTTGCGCAACGGTACTCAATGCATTTGCTTCTTCAGCCACAATCATGTCCAATAAAATAATTGGCATATTTTGCCTGAAATTTCAAATAAGTTAAGCTTTGATTACAGTTTTTCTTATGACGGACAAATAAAAATAATATTTGTGAATCAATATTCAACTCATATTAATGCATCATCAAGGAATGGGGTCTGTAGGCATTTCATAAATGGCTTGCGTTGTAGGTTAAAATTGAGCAGGCAAGGCATGAAACGAAGAGAATAGCGAGACTATTTTCGAGTTTCATAACGAAGGCTGAGATAATTTTAGCCACAACCCTGAGCAAGAACAAAGCACTGCTTTGTTTGCAGCGCAAGGCGCAGCGGGGGACTAGCGTGTTTTTTGCCGCTACGTCGTTACGAACTACTTATTTAGAATGACTAAATTTCGTATTTCGCGTCTAGTATCGCCTAAAAAACACACGTAGTCGCAAACATAGACGAATTGTCAACAGACCCCAATTATCCTTAAAAATATTTAGTCCCTTTTTCAATGATTGTTGTTGGATTTTCAATTTCTCCAGTTCCCAGCATAAATGACACTACGCTTACAGAGGTCAATAAGCTGATGATAAAGCCGATTAGCATCAGCCAAGCCATTAATTTTTCAATAAAAGTCGATGGACGTGGGTGACCAAAACGATTGGCAAGATTACAACCACGCGCAAAGAGTAAATACAGTAGCATCAAGAATTGCACAATGGGAATCAGCAATAACAGAATAAACCAACCAGATTTATTACGATCATGCAGCCTGCGAATAATCACAACCATCATTCCATATAAATAAAGACAGCTGAGTGCGAGGTAAGTGAACTGTCCTAATCCTGAAATCGAATTTATCGCATGTTGGCTGAATTGCAGTGAATGTAAATTCACAATGCCAAAGACTAGACCGAGGGCAAGCAATGCAATGGTAAAAATGAGATGCAAAAATCCAAACCAAGCAATATAACTCAAACGATTAAAGCGGCCTTGAGTAGAAAGGGGATGATCTACTGGTGATACTTGATGCTTTGAAAAAAAAGTCGACGATTCTTGTATTTGCATGACGATCGCGTCCAGTTGAATGAGTTCGGTAAGGAAATGTTTTTTTCTGAAAAAAACCATATGCACTTCTGAATACAAATTATAAGATCAAAAAAACTCCATAGATATTGAAAATTCGAATATTTTGGCAAATGACTTAAGATTTTCCGATGGTTAAAGTGACCCTCGTGTCTACGACCAAAGCACAATTGTTAACCGAAATGCGCTATCGTAATACTGAACACATGCAGCAAATAAAATCAAGAACGTAGGCATACATCTCGTGATGAGGTGACAAATCAAGGAAGCAGAATATGAATGAAATCTATCCAGTTCCAGAACAATTTGTTAAAACAGCAAGGACCAATGAACAAGAATACTTCGATCGTTATCAACAGTCAGTAGAGCATCCAGATGAGTTTTGGGCAGAAGCTGCAAAGAAATTGGACTGGATTAAGCCATTTACTCAAGTAAAAAACACCAGCTACGACAAAGATAATTTTAAAATTGAATGGTTTGCAGATGGGCAACTGAATGTCAGTGCCAACTGTTTAGATCGTCATTTAAAAGAGCACCCACTGAAACCTGCAATTATTTGGGAGGGGGATCATCCATCTCGCCATAAAATCATTTCTTTTGAGGAACTGCATGATGAAGTGTGTCGTTTTGCCAATGTCTTAAAGAAAAATGGAATCGGGAAAGGTGATCGAGTCATTTTGTATATGCCGATGATCCCTGAAGCGGCGATTGCCATGCTGGCCTGTACCCGAATAGGGGCAGTGCATTGTGTGGTATTTGGTGGATTCTCTCCAGATTCATTGGCAAGTCGGATAGATGACAGTCAAGCCAAATTGGTGATTACCGCTGACCAAGGTATGCGTGGTGGTAAAACGATTCCGTTAAAAGAAAATGTAGATGCCGCATTGGCGCTGGATGGAACCACTTCGGTTGAAAAAATGATTGTGGTGCATCGTACAGGCCATCCAATAACAATGCAGGAGGGGCGTGACCTGTGGTACCACATGGAAATTATGACGGTCACAGATATCTGTCCGCCAGAACCGGTGAATGCCGAAGATCCTCTATTTATTTTGTATACGTCTGGGTCAACCGGAAAGCCTAAAGGGGTGTTACATACCACGGGGGGGTATTTAACCTATGTCAATTCAACTTTCCGTGAAGTTTTTGATATTAAACAAGATGATGTATTTTGGTGTACTGCAGATGTGGGCTGGATTACGGGGCATTCTTATGTACTTTATGGACCATTATCCAATGGTACAACCACGGTCATGTCTGAAGGCATCCCACAATATCCAACATGGGCACGCACAGGGCATATTGTAGATAAGCATAACATTACCATTCTCTATACTGCACCAACAGCGATCCGCGCCATGATGCGTGAGGGTGACGCTTTTGTGCGTGAAAGTGACCGTAGCAGTTTGCGTCTATTGGGTACCGTGGGTGAGCCGATTAATCCAGAAGCATGGAATTGGTACTATACCGTTGTGGGTGAAAGCCGTTGTCCAATTGTGGATACATGGTGGCAAACTGAAACAGGCGGTATTTTAATTTCTCCACTGCCGGGCGCAACCCCACTTAAACCGGGTTCGGCCACTCGTCCATTGTTTGGCGTACAACCGGCATTGGTTGATGCTGAGGGTCAAGAACTCGAAGGTGAAGCAGAAGGCAATTTGATTATTAAGAATTCTTGGCCGGGGCAAATGCGGACCATTTGGGGCGATCCTGAGCGATTTATTGAAGCGTATTTCTCGACCTATCCAGGCAGTTATTTTACTGGTGATGGTGCGCGTCGTGATAAAGATGGTTATTACTGGATTACAGGCCGTGTAGATGATGTTCTGAATGTTTCGGGCCACCGTTTGGGCACTGCTGAAATTGAAAGTGCCTTGGTTGCGCATGCAAAAGTCGCTGAATCTGCAGTTGTTGGTATGCCACATGAGATTAAAGGGCAAGGCATAGCGGCCTATGTGACCTTACAGGCGGGTGAAGCTGAAACTGAAGAATTACGTAAAGAATTGGTCAGTTGGGTACGTAAAGTGCTGGGACCTGTGGCAACACCTGATGCAATTTATTGGGCACCTGCTTTGCCAAAAACCCGTTCTGGAAAAATCATGCGACGCATTTTGAGAAAAATTGCTGCCAATGAGCTAGATAGTTTAGGCGATACTTCTACTTTGGCTGATCCAGGTGTGGTAGATCAGTTAATTACGGAGGTTAAGGCCAATTCTTAATGATTGAAGTCTCTTGATTTTGCTAGCCAAAAGTTGAATACCGTTAGAGAAATTCTAGCGGTATTTTTTTGTTATTGATTTTCAAACTACAGAATAAGTAATGCAGGCATTGAGATAAGGAAATCTTACTTGATTTGATAAGCTCAAGACACTGGGAATAAGAGTAAATATGATGAATGCACCTCAACAGGAGGTAAACCTTTCTGCTTTAGCAACGGCAAAGCAATTGGCAGAACAATTTGCGCAGACTGCTGCTGAGCGTGATAAAGCAGGTGGTAATCCAAAGCTGGAACGGGATTTGATTCGTCAAAGTGGCTTATTGGGACTGTCTATTCCACAACAATATGGCGGGCAAGGAGCGAACTGGAAAACAATTTTCCAGACCATTCAAAGTATTGCACAAGTCGATAGCTCCTTGGCACATGTATATGGCTTTCATCATTTATTAATCGCCACCGTACAGTTATTTGCTCAACCTCAACAATATTCGGTATGGTTTGAACACACTGCCCGCAATAACTTGTTTTGGGGCAATACGTTAAATCCTTTAGATCAGCGCACGAAGGTACAACAACTCGCTGAGAACGACTTTATTTTTCATGGTGATAAAAGCTTTTGCTCAGGATCAATAGATTCAGACATACTGCTTTGTTCGGGCTTTAATGATGCTGGAAAATTACTGATAGCTGTGATCCCAACACGTCGAGAAGGGGTCAGTTTTTTAGGCGATTGGAATAATATGGGGCAGCGTCAAACGGACAGTGGAACCAGTCATTTTGAACAGGTCAAAATTCACAAAGATGAGTTATTGTTAAATCCAGGACCATTAAGTACACCTTACTCCAGTTTACGACCTTTGATCGCGCAATTGATTTTTGTGCATCTGTTTTTAGGCGTTGCTGAAGGTGCCTTTGACCTTGCAAGACAAACAATACAAAGTCAGAAAGCATGGTCAACGTCTTTGGCTGAAAATGCGGTGAATGATCCATTTACCCAGAAGCATTTTGCTGAGTTTTATGTACAGCTTGAAAGTGTACGTTTACTTGCCGATAAAGCCATTGCAGCATTGCAAACGGCTTGGAATATTGGTGAGCAATTAACAGCAGAACAACGTGGTGAAGTCTCAATTGCCATTGCGACTGCAAAAATTGCTGCAACCAATAGCTCACTGTTTATAACACAGAATATTTTTCAAGTAATGGGTGCTAGAGCGACAACAGCCAAATTGAATTTAGATCGTTTTTGGCGAAATGTCCGTACTCAGACTTTGCATGATCCGATTGATTATAAGTATCAGGAAGTAGGGGAATGGGTATTGACTGGGAAAGTGCCTGATCCAAGTTTTTACGCTTGAACCTAAGCCGACCGATGACATTTTATAGACGTTCATTCCTAGCGCTTTAGCGTTGGTATTGCCATATCTTAGATTGAAAAAATCTGTGTTGGATAAGGGGTAGCTGTTATACCCCTACCAACAGCGACAATTATGTTGCCATGCAATAGATACAGTATGAATGATTTAACAAAGCACAAAGCACAAAGTACAAAGCTAAAGCCTAGCCCGATCTGACGTGTTTTAGCATCAAGGATGGGATTTTTGCTTTAAGCTATTGAGCACTTCATACGCTGCCTTAATTCGCTCAGCATTGGGAATTTTTTTATTCATTAACATCACCAAGCCAAAGTTCTCTTGTGGAATATAAATCACATAGGTCCCAAAACCATTGGTAGAGCCAGTTTTATGAAAGACTCTTGAACCAGTCTTCACGAGGGTTTTTTCAACGGGGTTAGATTGCATCACAACCCGATCAGAATTGCTTTCTAATAGTGTGTTTAATGTGGCTGGGTAGCTGAACGATTCCCAGCCAAGGGCTTGGGTCATACCACCCATTTTAAAGTAACCGGTATGTGTCGCTAGAATTGCAGGTTTAATCGCTGCTTTGGCTTGATCTGGATTTAAGTTTAAATTTAAAAAATGTAGCATGTCAGGTAGGCTAGATTTCACCCCATAGGCTTGCGCATCAAAAGCGCCAGCAGTGACCCGAAGCGGGTGATTATTTTGATCATAACCAAAAGCATAGTTGCCTTGTTGTGCTTTAGGAACTTGGACATAAGTATGTTGGAGTTCTAGTTTGGGGAAAATCACTTGCTCTAATAAAGCGCTAAAAGGCATGTTCATGGCTTTAGCGGTCGCTTCACCGAATAGCCCTATGCTTGGATTAGAGTATTGTCGAAATTGACCAATCGGGTTTTTGACTTTCCAATCTTGAAAATATTTAAGTGTTTGCGCATCTGTTTTTATTTGATCAGGAAATTGCAATGGAAGATTACCACTGGTGTAGGTGGCCAATTCTAAGAGTGTGACTTGATTAATGTCTGAGTTTTTTAATGCAGGTATATATTTACCAGGATAGTCTTGAAGAGAAATTTTGCCTAAATTTTCTGTATAAGTGCCTGCTGTTGCAGTAAATATTTTACTGACTGAGCCTAGTTCAAAAAGGGTATTTTTATTTACGACTTTCGCATTCGCAAGTGATTGTACGCCGTAGTATTTTTCATAACTTTTCCCGTTATACAAAACACCTATTGCCATACCAGGCACTGCATAAGTTTTCATTAATGGCTGAAATGCAGTATTCATCGCAGTTTCAACCTTTATAGACGTTGCAGGTATCTCATTGGCGTTTACATAGCTCGTCAAGCTCATACTGCCGATGAGGACGCAAAATATCGTTTTTGTTTTATTTAAAACTACCATGCCCACTTTTTCCATCTATGCTACAAAAAGGGCGTATTTTAAAGTTGAAAGAAATTTTTTCCAAGATTGCGGTTGTTGAGTATATGTATAGAACAAATACACTCGATGATTCAATAAAACAAAAAGCAAAAGTAGGTTAATTTATATAAGGATAATTGTACTGATTTATACGATTCTATTTTTATAAATACTTTTTATTTATTCTAAAAAAAATCCCTCAAGCCGAGTCAAGAGGGAAAGCTGCAAAGCTGTTTTAGTTATTTATTGTTGTTTTCACAGCACCATCGATGAAGAGATAAACCTTAAGCTGATTTTGCAGTAATTTGATCTTTTTGCGCTTCTTCAATTTGACGAACCAAAGGCAAGACCTTTTCACCGAAATATTCAACTTCTTCGATGAAATGTAAAAAGCCAGATAACACCAGATCTACCCCTACATTTTTGAGCTCAACAATACGTTCGGCAATTTGTTGTGGTGTACCAATCAGATTAGTTTTAAAGCCATCGTTATATTGCACCAAGTCTTCAAATGTTGATTTTGCCCAGTTACCTTCACCTTCTTTAGATGCCGCACCTGCCTCACGGGTTGCATCACCAAAGGCATTGACCGCTTCAACATTGGCTTGGTCGATAATCTCTTGCAACACCGCTTTTGCTTCTTCTTCAGTATCACGAGCAATGATGAAAGCATTGACCCCAATTTTGACTGAGTGATTATTTAGCTTGGCTTTTTCACGAATATCATCGATTTGTTTTTTGAGTTCCTCAGGTGTGTTGCCATTGGTAAAGTACCAATCCGAAACACGCGAAGCCATGTCACGTGCAGCACGTGAACTTCCCCCTTGGAATACTTCAATATGGGGTTTCTGCAAAGGCTTTGGTTTTAAAGTGTAGTCTTTAAACTGATAATATTTACCATCAAAGCTATAATTATCCGTTGTCCAAATACCTTTTAACGTACGAATAAACTCTTCAGAACGAACATAGCGTTCATCATGTTCAGGCCATGGCTCACCAATGGCATCAAACTCGCCACGGAACCAACCACTTACCACGTTAATCGCAATACGCCCATTGGTCAGATAGTCAATGGTCGCCAACTGTTTTGCGGCTAAAACAGGTTTCCATGGTCCCGGAAGAATTGCTGCAATCACTTTTAATTTTTCAGTCTTGGCTAAAAGTGCATGACTAAAACTCACAGATTCATGTTGATTTTCAGCGCCATACCCTGCGGTAAAACGAATTTGGGTGAGGGCATATTCAAAACCACTTTTTTCGGCAGCTTGTGCCAAACGGACATTGTAGTCATAGCTCCAGTCTGTCCGTTGTTCAATATTACTGACCACTAAGCCGCCACTGACATTGGGAACCCAATAGGCAAATCGAATTGCTTGGCCATTATTCGATGAAAACTGTGACATATCATAACCCTCAATTTTTTATGATTTATTCATAACAAGGTTGCGCTTAAGCAACCTGTGATTGTGGTGTTTTGGATTTTGCATGTAGACGAGACTCTGCCGCATCCAAGTCTGGTATCGCCGCGGAAGGAAGCACATCATCTTGCTCAATCTGTTTGTTGATGCCTAAATTTTGATTGGCTTGTTCTGTTTTGGCTTTCACCACTTCTGCTCGCTGACCTTTTGCAGGCGCCCATTCTAAAATTGGCAATGCACGTGCGACAGCTAAAGTGATACGGTCTTGGATGTGTTCACTTTTAATGGTGTACTCAGGCGTAAAGTCACGATCTGTTGCATAGACACCAATAGGCAGCGTTTGCGCTTGAAAGAAGCTAAATAATGGACGTAACTGATGTTCTAGAACTAAAGCATGACGGTCACTACCACCCGATGCAGCAAGCAATACAGGAACATCGACTAGCGCTGTTTGTTCAACAAAATCAAAGAAATGTTTAAATAAACCAGTAAATGATGCACGATAAACAGGTGTTCCCACGATGAGCGCATCTGCTGCTTCTACGGCAGCTAAGTCATCTTGAACACGTTGTGGCAGTTGGTTGCGATAAATTGCGCCCCCTAACAAATGGCCTATTTCACTGAATTTAATAAAATGAACATGAATCGGTGTTGCCTGACCCAGCTCATCTAAAATCGCTTGAACTAAACTTTCGGTTTTTGAAGGGTTATTTAATCCCCCTGAAACAGCAACAATATTTAATGGTTTTTGTTGAGTATAAATAGACATGTTGGCAACCTAATAAATTGAATCTCGGAATGCCATTCATTAATCTATATTTGACGAAGCGCTGTAAAATAATGAAAAACAGATTGGTTATCTGTTTTTAAGATAAACCGGAAAGACATGGAATAATGCACGATTTTGTCTTTTAAGTATTTGAAGTTAAATAATATTCTTAAAATGAATAAGTAATTCATTTTTAACTGTTTATTTTATATTTAAAAGTGATATTCAAATCTTAATTTCGATAAATGACCTAAAGATTGTAGGGAATTTTAATTAAAGCCGACAAATTATTCAAAAATTCGTTAATATTTACGTATCCTAAATAGCAATAGTGCGGTTAGAATGAAATAACTGCGCTAGAGATCTCTCGCTTCGCTTATGAATATTTTAATCGTTGATGATCATCCACTGTTTCGCCATGCGTTAATTCAGGCGGTTCGTTATAGTTTGCCACAGGCTCAAATTAGTGAAACTGCGGCTGTTAATGAATTTTATGAGCGTTTGGAAAATGGTCCAGAACCAGATCTCGTCTTGTTGGATTTAAATCTGCCAGGCGCATCGGGTTTCTCTGCATTGGTACATGTTCGTGCACAGTATCCTGCACTTCCTATTATTGTGGTTTCTGCTCATGAAGATGCGTCCATTATTCAACGTGCAATTGCACATGGCGCAATGGGCTATATTCCTAAATCTGCACATCCAAGCCATATTGGGGAAGCAATTCGCCAAGTGCTGGATGGTGATATTTGGTTACCGCCAAACTTACCCGCAGCGAATATGAATTTTGATCCGCGTGCCGCAGATGAAACCGCTTTAGCTGAACGTATTCAATCGTTAACACCTCAACAGTTCCGTGTATTGATGATGGTTGCAGAAGGTTTATTGAATAAGCAAATTGCTTATGAACTTGATGTTTCGGAAGCGACCATTAAAGCGCATGTGACAGCAATTTTCCGTAAATTAGGTGTACAGAACCGTACTCAAGCGGTACTCGCAATCAATGCACTCAATATTGAAGAACGAAAAGTTTAAGATTTTTGCTGGTTAAATTTAACCTCAATATATTGAAAAATTACGAGAAGAGTGTATTAAAAAATACGCTCTTTTTTATTTTCTGATTTCTGCATTTCCTCATGTAATTTTATTCTAAATCAAATATTTAAAATTCATATCTGACTTGAATGATCAAGGCATAGTCCGCAATAATACTTTAGCTTTTATCAAGAGTTAAAAATAGGCGTATACTGAACGGACATGAGGAATAATTATGTCTGAAGCACCTGAATCTACAGCTTATATTGAGTATGGCACTCGGCCTTTTATCGCAATTTTACTTTCATTGTTTTTAGCTGGCTTTGCTGTATTTTCATCGTTGTACTGTGTTCAGCCGATGATGCCATTTTTGGCAAGTTTTTTTCATGTTACGCCAACCCATAGTAGTTTCCCGCTTTCATTTTCCACCATTGCCTTAGCCTTAGGGCTTCTTTTTGCAGGACTGATTTCAGATCGTTATGGTCGTAAGCAGATCATGGCCATTTCTTTATTCTCCACAGCAAGCTTGTTATTGCTGAGTTCGTTTTTACCGTATTGGGAAATATTTCTTGCAACACGCATGATGATTGGCTTGGCTGTCAGTGGTGTTGCTTCTGTCGCAATGACCTATATCGGTGAAGAAATTGCACAAAAAGATGTTGGCTTTGCCATGGGACTGTATATTTCAGGGACAGCAATAGGGGGAATGGGCGGGCGTTTGATTGCAGGGGTATTGCTGGATTATATCTCTTGGCAAACTGCGACGATGATTATTGGTCTACTTAATTTATTGATCGCGATTACATTTTACATAGCCTTACCTGCCTCTAAACACTTTAAATCTTATCCTATTCAATTCACACGTTTTATCGAATCCTTTAAGAAAAATCTTTCTGACCCAAAGCTCAGATTATTGTTTGTCGAAGGTTTTATTCTGATGGGATGCTTTGTGACCGTGTTTAATTACATGAGTTATCATCTGTTAGAAAAACCTTTTGAATTGTCACAAACATGGATTGGTTTAATTTCGATTGCCTATTTATCTGGCATTTATAGTTCACCTCGTGCAGCCAGTTGGAGTCGTCAATTTGGACGAGGTAAAGTGCTGATTGTGATGTTCTCAAGCATGATTTTGGGTTTATGGATGATGCTGATTCCATCATTATGGGTGATCTTGATTGGCCTATTGATTTTTACTTTCTCATTTTTTGCCGCACATTCCACATCAAGCAGTTGGGTATCAGTACAATCCTTACAGTATCGCGCTGTCGGCTCTTCGCTTTATCTATTTTGTTATTATCTTGGTTCAAGTTTCTTGGGCAGCAGTAGTGGTTTAGTCTGGGAAAAATATGGATGGTTTGGCCTAACGGTTACGATGACCTGTGTACTTTGTATCGGGCTCTTGGTGGCTTTAAAACTCAATCAAACGCAGCATAAAGATCAGGCAAAAGTATGAGCGGCTGCATCTAAATAGCGTTAAATAAGTTTTTCTATTCAATTTCTCTGCGCTTTTAAACAATCCATCATGATAGGTCAATTTTCCTTTTATAACGTATGACGAATACCTTTAACATCTTAAAAAGCTATCAATAACAGACTAAATAGAAGATAAGAAGAAATGTTTACTTTTTAATCAAACAACATGAGTAAAATTCATGGTAAAATGATCAACTTTCATTTTAGATCTCTCCCGATCGCCAACTGCCAATCGAGAAACTCACCATGTCGACCGCTTATACTGCTCAGACAGCGCCTACTGCGTTGTTTGATTATGACAAATATTGGGCATCGTGCTTTGAACCAGCACCATTTTTGCCAATGTCACGTGAGGAGATGGATCAACTCGGTTGGGATAGTTGTGACTTTATTCTGGTATGTGGTGACGCTTATATCGATCATCCATCGTTCTGTTCAGGAATTATTGGCCGAACGCTTGAAGCACAGGGTTTTCGTGTCGGGATTATTGCACAACCAGATTGGACTTCTGCCGAAGCATTTAAAGTATTAGGCAAACCGAATATTGCATGGGGTGTGACCGCGGGTAATATGGATTCTATGATCAACCGCTATACGGCTGACCGTAAAATCCGTTCTGATGATGCATATTCACCAGATAATCTACCCAATAAACGTCCTGACCGTGCAGCAACTGTATATTGTCAGCGTTGCCGTGAAGCATTTCCTGATGTACCCGTATTATTGGGCGGTATCGAAGCATCATTACGCCGTATTGCACATTATGATTACTGGTCAGACAAAGTTCGTCGTTCAGTGCTGATGGATTCCAAAGCGGATTTATTGATGTATGGCAATGGTGAACGGTCTGTTGTTGAAGTTATGCATCGTCTTGCCAAAGGCGAAAAAATTCATGAAATCACCGATGTTCGTGGTACGGCATTCATCGTCAATAAAATTAATCGTGTTTCTAAAGCCAAGTTTGTTGAAATTGCATCGAATGATGTTGATGCGATTGGTCGTGTTGACCCAATCATCAATCCATATGTAATGACTGAAGATTTAGATGGTTGTGAAATTGAACAAGGCAAAGGAAATTCTTTAACCCAATATCAAAATTTCCAAAAAGAATTGGTGGCAAATCCTGTTGTTCGTGAAGGTGATCAACTGGATGAGAATACCCAGATTGTACGTTTATTGCCGACATCTAAAGCAATTAAACATAAATTACCGCCGCGTGAATTGGCTGTGATTCGTTTGCCTGCTTTTGAAGAAGTGGCAACGGATCCTGTACTTTATGCACATACCAACCGCATCTTGCATCTTGAAACCAATCCGGGGAATGCTCGTGCATTGGTACAAAAGCATGGTGAACGTGATGTATGGTTAAATGCACCACCGATTCCATTGACCACCGAAGAAATGGATTATGTGTTTGACTTGCCTTATGCGCGTTTACCACATCCAGCTTATGGTGAAGCGCGTTTCCCTGCATTTGATATGATCAAATTCTCTGTAAATATCATGCGTGGTTGTTTTGGTGGTTGTACATTCTGTTCGATTACCGAACATGAAGGTCGTATTATTCAAAACCGTTCAGAAGAATCAATTTTACGTGAAGTTGAAAAAATTCGTGATACAGCCCCAGGTTTTACAGGCATCATTTCAGATTTAGGTGGCCCAACTGCAAACATGTATCGCTTGCAGTGTAAAGATCCTGAGATTGAAAAGAACTGTCGTAAACCTTCTTGTGTGTATCCAGGTGTATGTCAAAATTTACATACTGACCATGCGCCACTTACTCAACTTTATCGCAAAGCACGTTCATTAAAAGGCATCAAAAAGATTCTGATTGGTTCAGGCTTACGTTATGACCTTGCGGTATTGAACCCTGAATATGTCAAAGAACTGGTTCAACACCATGTTGGCGGTTATTTAAAAATTGCTCCAGAGCATACCGAGAAAGGTCCATTGTCGAAGATGATGAAACCGGGAATCGGAACCTATGATCGCTTTAAACAGATGTTTGATCGTTTTAGTAAGGAAGCGGGTAAAGAACAGTATTTAATCCCGTACTTTATCGCTGCGCATCCGGGAACAACGGATTATGACATGATGAATCTTGCGATCTGGCTTAAGAAAAATGGCTTCCGTGCCGATCAGGTGCAAACCTTTTATCCATCACCAATGGCGACAGCGACCACGATGTATCACACGGGGAAAAACCCGTTGGCCAAAGTGGCTCGTTATACCGAAAGTGTGGATATTGTCAAAGGTGAAAAGCGTCGTCGTTTACACAAAGCCTTCTTACGTTACCATGATCCAAACAACTGGCCATTACTACGTGATGCATTACGTGAAATGGGCCGGGTAGATTTGATTGGTAATTCTAAGCATCATCTAATTCCAACTTATCAACCGCAAGGAACAGAAGGACAATACCAATCTGCGCGTAAGAAAAACTCGACTGTAGACGGTGATTCGCAAAAGCGTACTGGGGATAGCCGTAACTCACAGGCGAAAACGCAATCGCGTCCTTCCAATACCAAAAAGCGCCCTGAACGTGGTCAAATATTGACGCAACATACAGGTTTACCGCCGCGTGAAACGGGTGATAAAAAACCATTTGCTGGAAATAGCAAAACAAAGTCTAAGTCAAGAAGTAGAGCTTAAGTGCTGTTTGAAATAGTAATAAGAGAGGATGCCTAAGCATCCTTTCTTAAATCAGCAATTGAATAATAAAAATACGCAACTGTGGATAACTCTCTGTAAACTGTTGAAAACTTTAGTGTACTAAAAACACACAATTCTCGAATATCCTTGTCCTACAATAGTACGCAAGATTCATTAAATTCAGTTGTATTCGCATTCAATACACGCTATATATGAGGTGCAATTCAATTCATTTGGTTGAAATACCAAGTGAATAAAACAAATAATAGTTCAATAAATAAGTTAAAAATGTGATTTATTTGATTATTTTGAAAAAGCAAATATGAGAATGCGTCTGGCATATTACAAAATTGAACTGATTAAAAATAGTATCTTTGATACACAAGAACTGGTCGTAGACCAAATTATAATAAAGAATTAGGAAATGAAAAATGGACATGATAATCGTTGCGAGTCTGATATTACTTGCTGTCGTGATTGGTGCTGCTTATAAAGGATTGAAAAATAAGCAACAAGCAGATAGTGCTTTACGAAGAAGAGCAGTATTTAACTCACATGAACAAATTACGTTTACGCGTTTAAAAGAAATTTTACCTGAAGCCAATATCTTGGCTCATGTATCTTTTGATGCCTTGTTAACGACAAAATATTTACATACACGTCGTAAGTATCAGCAAATGTTTGCAAATTTTGTTGTGCTGGACAAAGATTATAAAGTTTTAGCTGTGATTGCTTTAGATGATACCAATGCGATTAAGCGTTCGAATCAAAATACCTATGAAGATGCTTTGTTACAGTCGGCAGGTTATCGCGTGATTCGTTATATGGGAATTCCAGAATATCAGGATTTGCGAGAAGATTTTTTAACAGAATTTTCAGAAATGAACCATTCGCAAATGTTGGAGGAACATGTACTGGGGAAGTTTGATCTGTACTCAAATCGCGCATATAGCTAATCAAAAAAATGCATGTTTAAACATGCATTTTTTACGCTTTCCAAAAATTAAATAACGAGTTTATTCTGGTTTGACCGCAACAACCGTCATTTCAACTAAAACATCAGGTCGATAAAGCTTTGCTTCTACACAAGTTCTCGGCAGAGCTTGCATATCTGAACACCATGTATCCCAGATTTCGTTCATTCCTGCATAATCATTTTCAATATCTTTTAAAAAAATCATCACAGACATAATATGCTTTTTATCTGTGCCCGCATCTGCAAGAAAACGATCAATGATATCTAAGGTTTGTTGAGTTTGCCCTTTGATATCCAAACTTAAATCCGTAGCCAATTGACCCGCCAAGTGAACTAAATTTCCCGAAATTGCGATTTCAGAAAAGCGTTTTTCTACGTGCAAACGTTGTACAGTCATGATCATTCTCAAAGTTTGTTTATGTTTTAAATTTTACGTCATGATTTACAATCTGCAAATCAACTTTGTTGCTTGTTGGTGAATCTATCTATACGAATGAGAATTTTATACTTAAAAATAATCAAACAGTTATATTCTGGGCAAATAATGAAATTGCCTAAATTTAAAAATTGAATTTGCGCACCACGTAACTGATTTAAACAAAATGCAATTGAACATTGCAGAGGACAAAGTTGTTGCAACTGCTTAAAGTTTTGTTGCTCCTGTAGTATGGAAATATTCATTGAAATACCTATCATTTAGAATCTATTTTAAAGCCAGTGAATCGCTTTGAGCTATTCACTGTGCCGTTATCAAGCTTGCGGAGGTGTATAGGATTTGAGTTTTTGTTCAGGCTTATTGTTGATTTGATACCAGTCGATATGCCGTGTAATAAACATCACCACAGCAAGTAAAACAAATGAAATGATAGAGCCAATTAGGAAGGTTTTGCCTGAAGATTGCAACAGCATATACATCACGGCATAAAGTGAACTCAGGATGATGCTAAATAGGCCAGCGGCTTTAAAACCTTTCATCACATAGTATAAGTACCAGCTCATGAGCCCGACACAGGCAATTCCAGCAACGAAATAAGCCCATGCAAAGGCATAGTATTCACTGATCGAAAGCAGTAAAACAAAGAACACCACTTGAGCCATCGCCACCAAAGAATATTGAATGGGGTGAATCCGTAAGCTTTTAAGCACTTCAAAGAGAAAGAAACAAGCAAAGGTGATGATGATAATCACGATACCGTATTTAATCGCACGATCTGTTTGTGTATAGACATTGACTGATTCTAGGAATTCTGTTGATAAACCAATACTTTGACTAGGTTCACCCATATAAGCTGGCTCTTGGGTAAAATAGCCATTACTAAACTGGCGAATACACTCATTGTTGTCGCAATCAATCAATTTACTGATGTTTTGATGACCTAGAGCAATATTTTTCCATTGTGCGGTGAATTGTTGTGGTGTACTGGTTTTTGCAAAAGGTAAGTTTTGTCCTGAATATTTGGTATCCGCCCAATTGCCTTTGGCCTGATAAGTGACGCTACGACTGGTTGGGATCAGGGTGAATTTCCCCAGACCCGTAATATTGGCGGTTAAATCAAAAGTAAAACCATTTTGAATGGCATTGATTAATTCAGGATATTTTTTTGCAGAAATATACATAAAATCAAAACCAGAACTGTTACTCCCTTGAGCACTCATTTCAAAGGCATAAGTTTTATTGAGCATGTTTAAGCTCGGTTGTGTATCTAAGCCACGAGGATCATGTACAGGGAAGATAATTTCAGCTCGGTCCCATTGGTAATCTTTCTTTTCAAGTGTTGGTTTTTGGAATACGCCTTTGGCCATGAGATTGGCGGTATAGCTAATTGCTCGATAGATGGTACGTTTATAAGTGTTGTCCGAAACATTAAAGTTGGATGACCATTGTGTGCTGTCAGCACTGATATATAGCCATTGTTCCTCAGTACACAAATAGGCCACCTTTTTTTCATCGAGGCAGTTTTTTTGCTCATTGTAGGGCACACGGATATACGGTGAAATCACGGTTTGAGGACTAATATTGTTTTGTGCAATTTCTTTCAGAAATGCCCGTTGATAATCTTGTCGTTCTGAGACCAGACTGGTAATAAAGAGTAAGCCTATCCAAAATAAGGCAACTAAAATTGCGATTGCAATAATTTTGAATGTAATAAAGTTGGAGCGCATCGCTGTTTTCCTTCGCCGTTGTTTTTTGTCAGTGTTGAGTGTGCGAAACAGCAATGTGCTTTGTTTGAGGTGTATCGGTTTTTTATATGAATTTTAAGTGAAGTTTGGCCGTGCTAAGGCAATTGAATTTTTACCAATACACCTTTTTGGTGGGGTTGTAAGATGGTGATTTCATTTCCTTGAATATTGCCAATGTGAATCTGTCCATGGTGTTGTTCAATGACCTGTTTAACAATGCTCAGTCCAATACCAGAACTGCGTTGCTGGCTAATCGGACGAGGCAAGGAAAAATAAGTATCAAACACTTGCGTAAGTGCATAATCTGGAATCCATTCGCCCTCATTAAAAACCTGTAATTCTACCTGTTGGTGTGTTTGACGATGAAGCCGAATCAGGATTTTTGCTGAATCTGCAGAAAAGTCCAGCGCATTATCTAAAATATTGGCAAGGGTTTGTTGAATCCAAAATCGATCTGCACCAACCATACAATTGGCTTCAATATCCAGTAAACACTGGATTTTTTTGGCCTGAATTTGACTGGCATGCTGGTCTAAAGTGTGTTGAATCAGTTCAGATAAATTGAAATTTTGCATTTCAATTTGATGTTTAGATTTTTCCAGACGGGTCAATAAGAGCATCCGATCAATCAGGCTACGTAAGCGCTGGCTTTGTTCATGAATATGCGTGGCAAATTGTTGTTGATCATTTAATGGTAAATCTTCTTTGAGTAGTTCTGCGCTGGCTTGAATTGCGGTAAGTGGGCTTTTGAGTTCATGGGTCAGTGTATTGACATAGTGTTCTACATAAGCACGATCTTCGAGTTTTTCTCGCATATTTTCAACGGCTTGAGCAACTTGATTGAGTTCTTTTGCTGAACGAAAATAGGGCGTTTGATTGACAGGGGCAAGTGCCTGCGCGTATTTACGCACACGGTCAATACTGTGTTTTAGCCAATAGGCCACCAAACTGGCAAGAAACAGACTGAGTAATGTAATCCAAGCGGCTTGTCGGATCAGCTGATTTTCAGCGCGCTGAATATAAGGCTGTACTGAAATATTGGGCTTTCCAATGCTGACAACGCCAATCAATTGCTGTTGTTGACCAACTTGATAATAGATTGGCGCTGCAATAAACATGGTGCTGCTATTGCTGTCCTTTTCATAACTGCGTGTAGAGCGAACCCCGTATTTTCCCTTTAAGGTTAGGTAAACATCATTCCATCGTGAGTAATCTTGTCCTGTGGCGATACCTTGTGAGTCATAAATGACGATACCTTTGTTGTCGGTAATATAGATTTGTTGATTGATCTCATTTTTATTATGTTTCCAGATCGTGGCATTGAGTTTTCGATTCAGTGCTTTTTGAATTTTTTCATCAAACTGAACGGTACTGACTTTATTTTCATAGACATCTTCAGCCACTAACATCGCGATAATATTAGCATTTTCCGCAAGAGTATCTTCTACGACCTGTCGTACATTGGGCTTTACTTGTTGATTGAAGGTATAAGACATAAACCATAAACCCAGCAAGATGATCAATCCAAAGAAGAACCAAATACGAATAAAAATGGACATGGTTTAGCCTTGCCTTTTTAAACTATAGCCAAAACCTCGATGGGTTTCGATTGGGTCTTGCTCAGGAGAGATCTGCTTGAGTTTATTGCGAATACTTTTGATATGGGTATCGACAGTTCTTTCTAAACTATGTTCAGGGTGTTCCCATACATGATCCATCAATTGTTGACGGCTAAACACCTGTTCAGGGCGTTGAATCAATAATTTAAGTAAGCGATATTCATAGCGAGTCAGCTGAAGTATTGTGCCTAAGTAATGGATTTGTAAAGCCTCATCATTGCATTGCCAAACTTTAGCTGGCGTTGTAGAAAGCTGTGTATTTGGCTGTGAGGTGTGCTGTAACTGATTCTGTATCTCCATTCTGCGCCAAATGGCTTTAATCCGAGACACAATTTCACGCGAACTAAATGGCTTGGTACAGTAGTCATCTGCGCCAATTTCTAAGCCCACAATACGATCTATTTCGTCATCTCGTGCGGTTAAAAATAGCAAGGGTGTGTGATTAAAGAGACGAATTTTTTTACAGACATCAAAACCATTTAAATCAGGTAATCCGACATCTAAAATAATAAAATCAAAGGGTTGATGTTGAATAAAATCAATGGCTTGCAGACCTGAGTTGGCCCAAGTCACTTGCCAGTCTTCTCGTTCAAGTGCGTAACGTAACGGCATAAGAATAGCAGCATCATCTTCTACACATAAAATATGTTTTTTATTATTCATTGCATTTAAAAACTCATGATCTCAATAGGAGTGTACTCAAATTGAAATACTTAGGCGAATGAATTTTCAGTGAAGTTTAGATGAACTGTTTTATTGTTTGAAATTGGCTGAATGCCTATTGGTGTGGGCTTTTACCCATGTGAATTTCTGAGCGCCCTGTAATCTTCGGATTTGATCGTCACGCCAATCACAGGACAGCAAATCAAAAGTATTGGTGACTTTTGATATCTCGGCAACGACATGGGTAATGTATTGCGGAAAATAGATTACTCTAATTTTGATCAATTTGGGTAAATTTTTATCGAATTATATTTCTTTTGAGTAAAAAGTATTCAATTTGTCCGCATATCTAAGTAAGGTTAAAAAACGATTTTGAAGAATAAAACAGGATGCCAAAGCATCCTGTTTTTATGATTGATTGATCAGGCCATGCCTGAAAATTGGCTCAGCGTTTAACTACAATAGAGTCAATACCGCTATGTTGTAAGGTTTGTTGGGCAATTACTGCTGCATTTTGTGATTCATAAGGGCCTGAAATCACACGATACCAAGTTTTTCCAGCTTCTGTGCTTTGAACCACATCGGCAGATAAACCATTTAAGATAATTTCAGCACGACGTGCATCGGCAGCATCAGGATCATCATAACTACGAACTTGAAGAATATATTCAGGTTGAACAGGTGTTGTGCGTTCAGCATTTACACCGACATCCACATTTTCAGACTGAGACGGTGCTTCAACAATTACAGGTTGTTGTTGATTTCTGCTTTCAGGAACAGCTTGTTCAGGAATAGGGGTAACCTGTTGTTGTGGTAACAGATCATAAAAACGATAGTCTTTGTTGGTATCTTCTTGATAATGCTCAGACGTGATTTCGTTTTTGGGTTGGACGGGCGCCCACGGTTTCCAGAGCATCAGTGCGACACCAAAACTTAACACGATTAAAATGACGACAAGCATCCCTAACCATTTAGGAATCAATGGTTGTTTAGGTTTGGTTGGCCTTTCTGAAACACCGCGTTGCGTTTTTCCAAACACGTGGAACCCTCTTATTATGTATTGCTTAGATCGTGTTCAAGCATAGTTTTGCTTGAACACGATGTAAAGTAATGATTTATTACACACTTCAATGCTTACGTTGAGCCAGACCTTGGTCTTGGGAACATGTAAAGCAATTCTTGACTTACATACTTTCAGGTGCAGATACACCCAATAATTCAAGACCATTATGTAAGACTTGTTTGATATTTGCTGAAAGTAATAAACGGGCTTGAGTCAATTCCGCATCATCACCCAATACTTTATTTTCGTTGTACCAACCATGGAATAAAGCAGCAAGTTCTTTCAAATAATTACCAACTTGATGTGGTTCATAATTATTTGCAGCGCGAATAAGGACTTCAGGATAAGCCGCGAGTTTCGCTAAAATTTCAGTTTCAGCATCAAGTTCTAATTTTGCAGCAAATTGACGTGCATTTTCAGTATCAAATTGAATGTTTGTTGTTGCTGCTTTTTCTAACATACGGCAAATACGAGCATGTGCATATTGAATATAATACACAGCATTGTCTTTGCTTTGAGATACCGCTAAATCTAAATCGAAATCAATGTGCTGTTCAGATTTACGCATCACATAATAAAAACGTGCTGCATCATTGCCGACTTCTTTACGAAGATCACGTAATGTCACGAATTGACCTGAACGAGATGACATTTGGACCATCTCACCACCACGCCATAAGCTGACGAACTGCACTAAAAGTACCGTCAATTTAGATGAGTCATAGCCCATCGCGTCAATTGCAGCTTTAACACGTGCAATATAGCCATGGTGGTCTGAACCCCAAATATCAACAAGGTCAGTAAAGCCACGTTGTAATTTATTTAAATGATAGGCAATGTCAGAGGCAAAGTACGTGGTTTGTCCATTACGACGTTTGACTACACGGTCTTTTTCATCGCCAAATTCAGTTGATTTAAACCAAATGTTGCCATCTTTTTCATAAAGAAAACCACGTTGGTCTAATGTTTGTAAGGCTTCATCAATTTTTTCAGCCAAAGATGCTTCACTAAACCAGTGATTAAACGTTACGCCAAACTCACCAAGGTCATCTTTAATGTCATCTAAAATGGCATGTAAAGCTGCTTGATGGAATACACGATAACCTTCACCCACTAAAGCTTGTGAGTTGTGAATTAAGCCATCAATGTGCTTTTCTTTATCGCCTGAAATAACCACTTTATTGCCATCGGCATCAAGCTCTTCAGCATATTGCACATCTTCTGGAACATCTTTGTAAACATCAGCCACACTACGTACATAAGCATCAGCATGTTTGTCGATGATACCTTGGGCGATTTCCTTAACGTAATCACCTTGATAAGCATTTTTAGGGAAAACTAAAGTTTGGCCGCTTAATTCTAAATAACGTAAATAAGTTGATGTGGCGAGGATGTCCATTTGACGGCCAGCATCATTGACATAATATTCACGTTCAACTTTGGCACCTGTTGCTTCAAGTAAGTTTGCAACAGTCATACCATATGCGGCACCACGACCATGACCTACATGCAGGCTAGAGGTTGGGTTTGCAGAAACGAATTCAACCTGAATTTTCTTGGCTGCATTTGCTTGGGTTTTACCAAATTGTTCTTTTTGTGCTTGGATCTGATCCAACACAGTAAAGCGTTGATCGGCATTTAAAAAGAAGTTGATAAAACCAGGACCCGCAATTTCAGCTTTGGCAATATCAACCACTTCAGGTAAATTTGCCAAAATTTTCTCTGCAAGATCACGTGGTTTCATACCAGCAACTTTAGCGCCCATCATGGCAATGTTTGATGCGAAATCACCGTGGCTTCGGTCTTTAGTTCGCGTTAAAACACTCGTGTTTTTCCAGTCAGATGGAAGAGTCCCTTCAGCTTGTAGGGATTGCACTGCATGATCAAGAGCTGCTTGTATGGCCGTATTCATAATCTATAGAGAAATAAATGTCGCAGAAAAACGCTAAATATAGCAAATTTTGCGCCTTTTAGGTGAATGCATTTGTATAGAATAAAACTTATTCGATAAGAAAAATGTCGGTATGCTCAATTTCACTGTGTATTGGCATTTAGATTTCAAATGGACTTGACGGATTACACTGCTTTAATCACAGGATAAAAAATATGTTTGTGAGTTTTTTAGATCAAATCGATCATGAGATTTTAGAAAAAGAACAAGTTATACAGTTGTTTGCGAAGATTCAGGCCACAGACTTGGAATATTCAAATTCAGGTTATCTTGCGCTAGATATGCCAAAACAAGGTCAGATCATTTTATTGTTTTGGTGGGTAGATACGACTCACTTGATTTTGCGTTACGATAAAAATATCCCTACTGTCCAACAAGGTGAGTCGTGGTTGTCTTGCAATGAAGATCTGAACTTAACGTTATTTGATGTTGGTGATGACACATGGCTCCCTTTAAATTCAATTATTTCACTCGATGATGCAATCAATGTGATATCTGAGCTCTATGATCAGCCTTTAAATTTGCCCAATCAAATCAAATGGCAAAATGTGGCCGATGTTATGTGGAAGGATTAATTGTTTCAGGTCCATTAAAAGAATAAAATGTGTCCTGTTGGTAAATTTAGAGCGATATATGTCAAATACTCCTCCCACAATTATTGGCAATATCCCAAAACTCCCTGCAAAATTTGCAGCATGGATTATGCCGTTGTTCTTATCTTGTTTAATGAGTGGCATGGTGTCATTGATTAATATGTTGATCAATGTGGGTTTGATTAACGGATTTTGGGTCAAATGGCTTGCTGCATGGATGGTATCATGGGCTGTGGCATATCCTGTGGTTCTGATTGTTTTACCCTTAGTACGACGTTTAACCGCCGTATTTGTGGATATGCCTAAATAATGGATCTACTCTTTACATGTGACAGGCTTGCTAAGCAATTCAGCATGGCCATTTGTAAAGGTATAAAGTTTGGAATTGTTAAAGATTTTAATCACTTTGGCTTTGCTCAGTGCCGTTTTAAATGTCGGCATTTTTTTCGCATTGACTAAGTCAAATGGATTGCCATAGTTGTTATTGTCGATTAAGAATTGAACTTGACCCGTTTGCGCATCATGTGCTTTAAGCAGCTCTTTGCCATCTTTATCTTCAATTGTAAAACCAGACTTCTGCGAAGGAATCTTACAATTCAAACGCAAATATAGGACGTTTCCATCACTGGATTTGTTTTGTAAGGTGTAAATACCTTGAAGATCATTTTCAATATAGACCCATTGTCCAGTGGGCATATTGATCTTCATTTGTTCTAGTTTTTCAAGGGTGGCTTTACTGACATCAACCACGCCTTGTTGATCAACTTCTGGAACTTTGGTTTCGCCTAAGCCCACCATATTTTTGACTTTTTCAGTGGTTTTAGAAACACCAGAAGATACTTTTTTTGCAGTTTGGCAGCCAGTACATGCAATGACTGTGCTAAGAAGGAGTAGAGAGATCTTTGTGTTCATTGTTATTGGTTTAGCTTCATCGTATTTTAAACAAAATAAATCTAAACCGAAAAAAAATCAATGATTGGTCAAAATTGCGTACAAATATGCAGTTTTAATGGCGGGATCATGGCTCATTATTTTAGGGGAAAATATTAAATTGCTTAAAAAAGAGAATTTGATCCGCAAAACTGAGAATAATTTATCATTCTGTAAAATACTTTGAATATCATTATCACGTATCTAAATACCCATTTAGTCAAAAATAGGCTTAAGCTTGTATCAGACCAAAGTCGTAGCTTAGCAAAAGATAGAAGCAGGCAGTCTGCTTCAATGAGAATGGAAATGCCAACGGAAACCCTGAAAAAATATCCTCTATATATTCATTATGCAGGTAATGCCTTATTAGAGCTGCCTTTATTAAATAAAGGTTCAGCCTTCACAGAAGAAGAACGAACTCAATTTAACTTACACGGTTTAATTCCTCATGTGATCGAAAGTATCGAGGAACAAAGTCAACGTTCATACCAACAGTTCTGTTCTTTCAGTGAAGCGATCAATAAGCATATTTATTTACGAAATATTCAAGACACCAATGAAACGCTGTTTTACCACCTGATTGAAAACCACTTAAGTGAGATGATGCCGATTATCTATACACCGACAGTGGGTGAAGCATGTCAGCGTTTCTCCGATATTTATCGCCGTCATCGTGGAGTATTTCTTTCCTATCCTGACCGTAAATACATTGATGAAATCATTCACAACGTAAACCGTAAAAACGTCAAAGTGATTGTAATCACAGATGGTGAGCGTATTCTTGGTTTAGGCGACCAAGGTATTGGCGGCATGGGTATTCCAATTGGAAAACTGTCTCTTTACACCGCATGTGGTGGTATTAGTCCAGCCTATACATTGCCGATTACCATAGATGTGGGAACCAATAATCAACAATTATTGAATGACCCGATTTATATGGGATGGTCGCAACCTCGTGTCAGTGGGGATGAATACTATGAATTTGTCGATGAAGTGATTGCAGCGGTTAAACGTCGTTGGCCAAAAGCATTGATTCAATTCGAAGATTTTGCACAAAAAAATGCCATGCCTTTACTTGAAAAATACCGTGATAAGATTTGTTGTTTTAATGACGATATTCAAGGGACAGCGGCAGTCTGCGTTGGTACTTTAATTGCTGCGAGTAGAGCCGCAGGTAAACAGCTCAAAGACCAGAAAATTACTTTCTTAGGGGCTGGTTCCGCAGGTTGTGGTATTGCAGAACAAATTATTGCACAGATGGTTGCTGAAGGCCTGACGGATGCTGAAGCGCGTGCCAAAGTATTTATGGTGGATCGTTTTGGCTTAATCACTGAAAATCAGCCAAACTTATTAGATTTCCAACGTAAACTTGCGCAGAAACCTGAAGATGTTGCACATTGGGGCAATGCTGAGGAAATCATTTCACTGCTTGATGTTGTGAAAAATGCCAAACCAACCGTATTGATTGGGGTATCCGGTCAACCGGGTTTATTTACAGAAGAAATCATTAAAACGATGGCTGAAAACTGTGAATATCCGATTGTATTGCCTTTATCCAACCCAACTTCAAGAGTTGAAGCCGTGCCAGCTGATATTATTCAATGGACTGATGGTAAAGCATTGATTGCGACAGGTAGCCCATTTACCCCTGTGAATTATCATGGTGAAACCTATCAGATTTCACAGTGCAATAACTCTTATATCTTTCCTGGTATTGGTTTGGGTGTGGTAGCAGTTCAAGCAACCCGTGTTACAGACAATATGCTGATGGCTTCTAGTTCAGCTTTGGCTGATTGTTCACCGAAGTTGCAAGATATCCACGCAGATTTATTGCCTGATTTAAATGAATTGCAGCAAGTATCTAAAATTATCGCATTTAAAGTTGCTAAAGCCGCTATTCAAGATGGTGTGGCACCGATGATCAGTGATGAGCAATTGCTAGAAAGTATTGAACAGAACTTCTGGAAACCAGAATATCGTGATTACAAACGTGTTCCGTTCTAGAGTTTTTTGGATGTTGTAAAGAAAGGGCTATACGCCCTTTTTTTATGTAAGATAAAATGGTACAAGCGAATTTAGTTTTGATGTAATTTTAAAAAATAACATTCAGAGCGATTTTACTATGCTCTTAATAAGGATTTGAAAATTATTGTTGATAGAAGGTTCACACTATTTATTTTTAATAAAATCTTCAGTACTGAGATACTAAGTTGAATGTAATTTGGAATTAAGAAATTTAAAGTGATTAAACTATGTATTTAAGAAGAATATTTTTACTATTAATATTATTAGCACCCACTGTTTTATTAGCGAAAAGTGTCATTCTTTATGATGACTCTAGTCGTCACCTTTATCAAGATTATAAGAGTATTAGTATATTAGGACAGTCAATAAAGATAGATAAGGACTATACGATCTTAACAGAAGAAAATACTTCAAGTGAGGGGGATAAAGGTCAAAAATCGTATAGTCTTATTTTGAAAAAAGGTGATGAGTTATATCGCTTAGATGGAAATAAACTATCAGGGCTAAATCGATATATTATTTCACCTTATTTTTCTGATCGAAATTTTATAGGCTTTGTACAATATACAGAAAATATCTTAAGAGGTGATTTTTATATCTTAAAGAAATTTTATATTTTTAATAAGGTAACAAAAGAAGTTGCAATAGTAAGGCTAAATTATACGAGTATCTCTAGTAACACTAATGGTGAATATGATTATAAATTATTAGATCAAAACTATATAAAAAGAATTATTAGGGATGATTCTTTAAATTTGTATACGGTTGAGTCTATATATGAACAGAATAATCCTACTATTTGGGGTGCTTCATCAAAAGGATTTAAATCAGGACATCAAGTGAGCAATGGTTTTAAATTTAAGTTATTAAAAAACAACAAGATAAAATGTGAGAATTTGAAGAATTCTATTTTAGATTGCACTGAAGGTTTTATGCAAATGCAATACCTAAAATAAATGGAAAAATCACTGTTAGCTTTTAAAATTTAATTTTAACCTTATATTCTACATAATTAAGTAATATTTTTTATTGTACTTGTGGAATAAAATTTAACAATTTATCGGTGTCTTTTTTTGAATTTTTAATTAAAATGACGATACTTGTAATTAAATATCAATAACTAAAATGCTGAAAAATATTACGACCTTACTTGAAAGCTTTGGCTTGGGACTACAAACACGAGCGATCCACGTTCAATTCTCAAATCAAGCCTTAAATAGCAGTGTATTCTTGCAATGCATTCAGGGGCAACAACAGATTAATCAAGGCTTAAAGGCAGAATTACTCTGCCTTTCAACCAATGCGCATATTGCTTTAAAACAATTTATCGGGTGTCAGGTTGCAGTTGATCAAGTCACCGATTTTGGTGAATTGTACCGAACCACTGGAATTGTAACAGGGGCAAGCCAAGGGCAGAGTGATGGGGCGTTAAGCGTTTATAAATTAACGCTTGAAGATGCAACCAGTCTTTGGCATAAGCGTCGTAATAGCCGTGTTTTTATGAACAAAAGTGTTCTGGAAATATCGGAAATCTTATTTAAAGAGTGGCAAGCGAAAAGCGCCTTATTTTCTGCCAGTTTAAGTCTGGACAGTAGTGGTTTAAAAAAACAATACGATATCCGTCCTTTTGTAATGCAAGCCAATGAAACAGATTATGAGTTTTTAACTCGCTTGTGGCGCAGTGAAGGTATTAACTGGTTAGTTGATGAATCTGTACGCATTGTGCCTATTTCGGCAACGCAGATTCAGGCACAGAAATTACGTCTGATTGATGACAATACGCAATATGAGGCAATGCCTAGACGAAGTATTCGTTTCCATCGCAGTCATGCAACAGAACGCTTTGACACGATCACCAGCCTCATCGCCCAGCGCTCAATTCAATCAACAGCAATACAAGTACAGCGTTGGCAAGCGGATAGCCTTTTACAAGATCAAGGTGATAGTCAGTTAAGCAATCACCAACATAGTGATCAACAAGACAATGAAACTTTAAGTTTAGAGCAGGCTTGGACGATTAGCCCTGCATGGACCAGTGATCTCAATGGCGAAGACCAAACCACAGTTTCCAGTTCAGCTCAAGTTGATAAATTAAATACCCAACTAACACAATACCAAGAATTACAGTCCAAATATTTTACCGCAACCAGTTCAGTGCGCGATGCACAAGTTGGCTATTGGTTTGAACTAAGAGAACATCCTGAAATTGATCAACATGATGGTTCGGATCGTGAGTTCTTAATCTTAGGTAAGACTTTTTACAATCAAAATAACTTACCTAAAGAGTTACAAGATCAGTTATCCAAGCTGCTTAATTTAAATTACTGGAACCATTTAATTAAAGACCAGCGTCAAGCCAATGAGTTGTCATTGGTGCGCCGTAGAATTCCGATCGTTCCTGAGTATAATCCTTTAGCGCATAGACCTTCTGCATTTCCACAACGTGCCAAAGTGGTTGGACCGCAAGGCGAAACGATTTATGTCGATCAATGGGGGCGAATCAAAGTTCGTTTCCTCTTCACCCGTACCGATGACAATAGTCATGATGGTGGTGCAGGCTCGAATGACAATGATACAGACTCAGCTTGGGTTGATGTATTGACCTCTTGGGCCGGAGAAGGTTATGGCACAAGATTCCACCCACGAATTGGTGAAATCGTAGTTATTGATTTCTTTGATGGCAATGTCGACCGTCCATTTGTGATGGGACGTTTACATGAAGCAGAACGTCATCAAACTATGTTTGATATCAAAGGCCAGTTGCCTGATACCAAAAAATTAAGTGGTATTCGCTCATCGGAAGTGGGTGGATCAGGTTTTAACCAACTCCGCTTTGATGATACAACAGGCCAAATCAGTACGCAGCTACAAAGTAGTCATGCAGCAACACAACTTAACCTTGGGAACTTAAGCCATCCGAAAGATAAGGAAACCAGCAATGGGCGTGGTGAAGGTTTTGAGTTAAGAACCGATGCTTATGGTGCCATGCGTGCAGGCAAAGGCATGCTTATCACGACGTATGCCCAAGAAAATGCGATTGCAGACCACTTAGAAGCAGCACAAGCGCAGTCCTTGTTAAATCAAGGTGCAGAAAGTATGAAAGTGCTGAGTGAAATAGCAGTCAAACAACAAACAGATGCCTTGAATGTTGTCAATCGTTTGCCGAAACTGATTAATTCTTTAGAACTAAAAGGTGCAAATCAGGCTTTACAGGCAACCGTGGGTTTATTTAAAAATGCTGTAGGTAGCGATCCAATTTCAGCACTGAAAAACAGTGGTGATTTTATTGAGGACATCCAGAAATTTGGTAAAGACACCAAGAATATTGTAGATGAATTTAAAGACTTTTTTAATGATTCCAAAGAGTCGATTGAGAACTTAAAGAGTTTTATCGAAAATATTGAAGAACATGGTTCGGATGTTTTAAAAGGTAAATTAACCAGTTTAAAAGATAAATTTGATTCAGAACCATTAAGTGCTTTAAAAGACGTGGGTAAGGTAATTGCCAATGTTGAAATTAAGGATTTTGATTTAACCAGTGTTTGTGGAACTTTTAATAAAGGCAGTAAATTGGATGTAAATCCGATGCAGGCTTTAGGCTCCTTACAGGGCTTTATGGAAAGTTATACAAAAGACTTAGAAAATAGTGGTGATAGTGCCAAACAAGAACAAGGTAAGATCTTTCGTCAGGCATTGATGTTACTGGCTTCACCTAATGGGATTGCGCTGACAACTCCAGAAGATATCGTGTTACAAGCTTCACAAGATATTGCTGAAAGTGCCCAAGGCTCAATTAATTTGAGTGCACAGAAGAATATTGTCGGTCATGCACAAGATAAGATCAGCTTGTTTGCAGCGCAGAAAGGTTTAAGTGCTTTTGCTGCAAAGGGTCCGATCAAAGTTCAGGCACAGGATGACTTGATTGAAATCATTGCGAAGAAAGTGATTAAACTGATCGCGACTGAAGATAAGATTGAGTTAACCAGCTCTAAAGAGATTGATCTAAAAGCGGGTGGTACTCAGTTGGTTGTTAATGGTAGTGGTGTTTTTATCAAGACAGGCGGGAAATTTGAAGTGAAGTCAGGACAACATTTGTTTACCAGTGGGGCAACAGTGAATGCGCAGTTGCCGAAAATGCCTGAGAGTGGAATTTTTAGTAAACGTATCGATTTTAAAAATTTAATACCAGAAAATCTTTTAAATACTGAGTTGGCTTATAAGTTTATTAATCGTACAAAAAATCTTGAGTATGTGAGTGAACTTGATGAAGAGTTTAGAACAAACCGTTTATTTTCAGATGAGTCTGATCAAATAGAATTTAAATTTCTGGATGCTCAAAAAAATGATCAAGGGACATTATTCATTAGCCTATGTGAACCTGATGATGATTTATTTGCAAGTTTGGATGAAAGTGAACATGAACATGTATGTTGTGATTGTTTTGATGAGGATGAGGATGAGAATGATGAAATCGTATAAATTTTTGTTATTTCCATTCTTAATTCTACCTATGTACTCATTTGCAGCAAATGATGAACAGCGTAATTTATGTCAATTTAAGCAAAAATTTGATGACTCAATTCCAGCAGATAAATCATTTATTCAGTTTGGAAATGATAAAAAATTTAATGAATTTTTTATCAATAAATTATTTCATGAAACGATTATTCATGATTGTTTATATAGTAATAACAAATTCTATGTGTTGTCTCAGACAACCACTACATCGGTTGAATCTTTAGCACAGTCACTTATTTATGTAACTACCTTTGATCAAAAGGGAACTAAACTGAAAGATCAAATTTATAACAAAGATTGGAGTTGTGCTATTAATCAAAAATTTTTGATTAAGAATCATCAAAAATATATAGATATGTCATGCACAGAAAAAAATAATCTTGATAATGGTCTAATTATTGATCAGAAAAAGTTGAAAAAATATCAAGTCGAGGTTAAATAAAATGGCCTATACCTATGAGGATCAACTGAACTTTGCTGCCAAGCTGTATTGCCCAGTTCGAAAAATTGCGTTTCGATATGGCGTACATTGGAAAACGATAATGGCTCAGCTTATTGAAGAAACAGGTTGGGGGAAAAAAGTACTCCCAGGTACAAATAATTTATTCAATATTAAAAAAGCTGGGGGGGGATGGGAAGGTAAGCCCGTCAAACGTTTCACAGTACCTGAAGTTAACGCTAAAACAGGTCAAGTTTATATGGAAGAGGCGGACTTTCGTGTATATGTGGATTATGTAGAATCCTTAGAAGATCGTTTTGTCTGGCTGCTCAATCAATCATTCTATAAAGAATATTTTAGTGATGGTGTTAGAGGAAATCATGAAAAAGAAGTATATGCGTTAGCAAAAAAATTCGCCACTAACCCCAAATATGCTGATAATTTATTGGAAATTCCTCGTGGTCGTACGTTCCGTAGAGCGATAGCACTTGCCGAGTCAGAAGGATATTGCAACATCGTCAATGCAGCAATTTTAGAAGAAAATGGTGATAAATATCGTGATAAAGAAGTGGAAATTTCAGTAGATGGAGAGACTTATTTAAAAAAGAAAACGACTCAAGAAGGGTTGATTGTTGGAATGGTGGTTAAACCACAAGGCAATATTAGCTTCAAAAAAAATAATATTATCGTGCCTGCTCGTATTCCTGTGGTTAAAGGCACAATTAATATTAAAGTACAGCAAAGTGCCACTGTTATTGCAGATAAACTTGAAGAACATCAAGGAAATCCTTCAGTAAATAACGTTAAACAGCAAGAGGTGAATGTTGCTAGTCGTCCGTCACCTGCTCCAACAACTACAGCGACAGCTCAAAGTAATGATGTAAGCTTTAAAATTAAAATTATTGAAGGAGATTCTTCTAAGGCAGTACCTGATTTAAAATATGCAATTCGTTATAAAAATAATCTAAAAGAACATACGCTTAATGGTCAGGGAGAAGAAAAAATTACAGCAGAGAGGGGGCAGAAGCTTGAAGTTTTTGTAAGAAGTGCTAAGGGGGACTTCTCTCAAAAAGTTACTGAATTTGTAGTCAATAATGAACAGACTCAAGTGGTGAAATTACCTTTAGTCAAAATTCGAATCAAACTGTTTAATCACGATAAATCTAAAGTTATGTCTAATTATCGTGTGATTTCGCACTATCGTGGGCAACAAAAGCCTAAGGTTACAGATGGGAATGGCTTAATTTCATTGACAGGTCTGGCTGGCTTAAAAATCAAATTAACTCTCCCTCAAGGGAATGTAGTGGTGCCTGATAAGGTGCTTGATTCACAAATACTTGAATATACCTATCTCATAAGAGAAAAATATGAGCGTCAAGATGTGCTTACAGCTACGAAAAAACCAACACCTACAACGGAAGAGCAACCTAAAGCCGAACCTAGAACTCAAAAGGTGAGTGAAGATAAAACAGCACCTATTAGTCAAGCTGACATTCGTGGGGGCAATGGTCATCCAATTAAAATGATCAATCGTGATGGGGAATTTGGTATTTATACAAAAAATAAAGAAACAGGAAGAGTAGAAAGCGGATTGTCATATGTTATTAAATATGAAAATAAAAATAGAGCTCATACTAGTGGGAAAAATGGTGATGGCTTTAATAAACATAAAGGATTTATTGGAAAAACTGTCAGTATTTTTGATGTTAATGGTAATATTCTTTTTACTCATATAATTTCAGAAGAATTTAAAGCTTTTACCGTGGAACTTGTACAAGATCAAAAAAGTAATGAAATTGAGTTAGAAGGTAATTCAAGTGTTACAATAAGTTATGGAAAAAATGCAGACCCTAGAGTTGTTTCTCAAAAATCAATTAATATTTTAAAGATGGCAGCATCAAAGTCTTCAAATAAACAGATTATGATAACAAGTACAGCTAGAAAGCCTTATGACCAGGCCAGAATTATGTATCAAAATATTATCAGTAAGGGTATGGCGGAACAAAGGCGCACTTATAAAGCACCTGGTCAAAGGGTATTAGATGTATATGATCAGAATAAAAATTTATCGAAAGAACAAGTAATAGGCTTGATGGAGAAACGAATAAATGAATTAGGCCCATCAACAGTTTCTAAACATTTAGCTGACCCACGGGTAAAGAATACTTTTGATATCAGTTTGGGTAATATTATCAATCAAAATAACTTTAAAAATGCACTATTAAGTAATGATAGTGTAGAAAAAGTTTTAGTAGAAAATGGGTGTTTTCATGTTGAAATTAAGCAATAGTTTTAAAAAAGTAATTTTGCTTTTTGGTTTTATTTTATTCTTAAGTTCTAGTGTTACAGCAAATACAAATACTAAAAAGGATACTTTTTTAGTTGATAAAGACATAATAATATATGCACCATTATCGGATAGAAAAATTAATGCACTCAAGAAAAAACTAGGTGATAGTTTTTATGATGTTGCTGATGACTCTAATTTTTATATAGCAAATGCTGATGAATTTTTATCAAACAAAAAAATTAAGAATGTTACTCTTTCTAGTCAGGTGAAAATGATTAACTTCTCAAAAAAGTATTTTATCAAAGTAGATAAAATACCTGCTTGGTCATATGTATTTTATAAAAAAGGATCTCCCCCAATTTTTGTGAATGCAATTGATGTAGAGGAAAAATATAATAGTTTCTATAAGTGAATTTTGCTTTGTTTATATGGTAATTTTGTTACATATAGAAATATCAATAATTACTAAAATATAGATTACCTTAATCTCTTATTTTTTTAACCTAGAAAAGCTGACCGAAGTCAGCTTTTCTTTCAATCTTCCAAAATCTCTTCCAACACTTCTTCATTCGGTGCAAAGAAATAAGCACCATCCATAGGTGTTACAAAGTGCAGCAAGCGGTCATGAATCCCATCGCCTTGAGTACCAAACATATTGACTAGCATACGATCAATACGGGTTAAGTCTTTGGTATAGGCAATAAAAAATAGACCTTGCTCGCCTTGACCATCGCCATAAGGAAGAGAGTGGCGTAGGATTTCTAATTCTTCACCTTCATTATCTTCAATGACAACACGAGCAATATGGGCATTTTCAGGTTTGTGTTCATCGTCCATTTCTATACTTTCTAATTTAGAACGACCAATCACATTTTCCTGTGCATCAACTTTTAAACGTTTCCACTTTTCAAGCTCGTGTACATAACGTTGTGCAAAAATAAAAGATCCATCTTCAAAAATACCTGAATCTTCACCTAATAACGCAGTCTCAGCACGATCATCAGGGAATTGAGGATTTTCAGTACCATCAATAAAACCAGTCAGGTCACGACCATCAAGATAACGAAAGCACACCCGTTCATCCAGAACCTCAACTTGATTTTGGATGCCATCAAAAAAGGATTGGCTAAGCGCAAAGCAAATATCTGTACGTGCAGACGCAATATGAATCAGAACATCAGCAGGAACCACAGGCATCTCAAATGCGCCTTGAATTGGTTCTAACTGCTTAAACCCTTCAGGAGTTGTGTGATAAAGTTTTGCCCAAAGTTCAGGACCAAAAGCGATTGAGGTCTTGATTTCGGCTTCAGGATGTTGAGTGATTAGGCGATCACGTGTACTTAACAACGCATTGAGTTGTTCTTTTAAGCCATCAATAGACAGATTTTTTAAATTTAAAACAATGAAACGAGCATGATTAGAAGGTAAAGGTAGAATTACAGATTGGGCTGTCATATGGTGATGGCTCCTCAATTTTTATTTATCAATCCCCTTATTGTGCATGATCAAGCAACAGCTGAATAGTAAAGTCTTATATTTTTTACCAATTAAATTAATCGAAATGTATGGTTTTAAAACCGCTATAATAGCGTGTTAAAAGTTTTTTATCCTTTTGTTATGTCGTATCAAGTCTGGTTTGCCTATATGTTGGCGTGCTGGGTGATCAGTATTTCACCTGGTGCGGGTGCGATCGCGTCTATGTCGAGCGGTCTAAATTATGGTTTTCGCCGTGGTTATTGGAATGCAATCGGTTTACAACTGGCATTGTTGGTTCAAATTGCGATTGTCGCAGCAGGGGTTGGGGTATTGTTTGCAACCACACCGCTGGCATTTTTCGTGGTGAAATGGTTTGGGGTTTTATATTTACTGTATTTAGCCTACATACAATGGACGACGAAAACACAGTCGATAGATATCCCAACTGAGCAACCGACAAAATCTATTCCCAAGCTGATCTTATATGGCTTTATTGTCAATATCAGTAATCCAAAAGCTATCGTCTTTTTACTTGCTGTTTTGCCACAATTTCTAGACTTGTCTAAACCACAATGGATTCAATATGTGATTATGGCAGTGACCATGATCACGATTGACTTGATAGTCATGGCTGGTTATACGGGATTGGCAGCCAAAGTGTTAAGACTATTAAAATCACCAAAACAACAAAAATATATGAACCGTACCTTTGCTGTATTGTTTAGTTGTGCCGCTGGCTTATTAAGCTTGGTGCACCAATAACAACATAGGCGATTAAATGAGCTATGTGTTAGAGATTTGACCATATAAATAAGCCATTGTTCCGAGGATGCTTTGAATTATTTAGAATTTTATTTGTATGCCATTAGTGTGATTATCATGATTGCAACGCCTGGTCCAGTCATGATCTTGGTTGCAAGTGCAGGTTTAAAAGGTGGCTATCGACAGTCTTTACTGACCATTATTGGGACAAATTTGGCTTCTTTGGTACTTATCACAGCCTCTATTTTAATTTTAAAAGGCATGTTTAGTGTCAATGAAACCCTTTTCTTGATCATTAAAGTTTTAGGATGTCTTTATATTGCCTATCTAGGTTATGGAATTCTAAAAGAAGTGTTATCCCAACAGGAGCATCAACTCAATACGATGTTGTCGCCTGTGGATGGTGGTCTCAGCAAAGGCTTTTTAGTGGGTATCTCAAATCCTAAAGATATCATTTTCTTTTCATCATTTTTTCCGCAGTTTATTCATATTCATGCTGATATAAATACCAGTCTGGTTATCTTAGTTGTGACATGGATTATTTTAGATTTTCTCACGTTATCTTTGGTCTATCTGTCGTTTAATAAGCTTTCTAAAAGTCAAATTTATCCAAAAATATTAGGGCTTTGCGGATTAATTCTGATTGTCATTGCTGTATATGGATTATATGTTTCGTTAAAAAGCATGGTTTAAATATTGATTGAGGCTAAAGATGGAATTGATCCATCAAGCCATCTTTCTTACTTTCATTACACAGAAAATCACAGCAAACAGCAAAGACATGGTTAATACGATGCTTAGCCCTGTAGAGATGTTCAGGGCTGCACTTGACCATAACCCCACAGTCACACCAATTTGAGCAATTACAAACGCCCCTATCACCATTTGTTTCGGTGAGTGCGAAATAAGACGTGAAGCCAGTGCTGGAATAACCAATAATGCGCCCATCAATAACGAACCAACGGCACGTAAAGCGAGTACGGTGAATAAAGCCAATAACAACATAAAAATTAAGCGCTGCCATTTGGCGTTTACGCCTTCACTGACTGCAATATCAGGATCAATCGCAATTTGAATTTGTGCTTGCCAGTAACGGTAGAGGACAGCTAAAGCAACAATAATCACAGTTGCAAAAATAGGTAGGTCTGACCACTCAATTGTTAATAAATCACCAAATAAATAACTTAATAATTCAGGACGTAAAGCGGGTAAATGTTGAATTAACAATAGACCAGAACAAAGTAAGGTCGCAGCACATAATGCAAGTAAGGCGTCGTTGGGTAAACGCGGGTCATGTAGAACCCAAAGTACCGCCACTAAGAGGATCGCAGTAAAGGTAACACCGACCCAAAGCGGTAAAGTTAAAACAGCGGCTAAAGCGACACCCAGCAAGGTACCATGTGCCATCGTATCAGCAAAAAAAGACATTCTACGCCATAGCATCAAACAACCTAGCGGAGCTGTTAGAAACACTAAAAGTGTTCCCATAATCCATGCAGGTAATAGTAATTCTAACCATTCCATCATGGTTTAAGCTTCCGGTTCTGGGTGAATGTGTGGGTGTGGACCATGTTCACAAGTCTTGGCAGAGTCACCATGTGCACAATGGTCATGATGGTGTTGGTAAAAAGCGTGGTATTTTCCAAAAGTGTCGCCAAACAAAGCTTGATACTCTGGATGTTGCTGAATACTGTCAGGTAAACCACTACAGCAAATGTGCTTATTTAAACAGACAACTCGCTGAGTGCCTTGCATTACCCATTGTAAATCATGAGACACAATTAAAATGGCACAACCATAACGTTGTGGCAGGCTACGTACATATTCATACAGTTCAGCTTCAGATTGGATATCTAAACCTTGCATAGGTTCATCTAAAACTAAAATATCGGGTTGGCGTAATAAAGCACGCGCCAATAAAACCCGCTGACGCTCACCACCTGAAAGTTGTTGTACTTTGGCATACTCTAATTTGGCAATGCCTGTATCTCGAATGATTTCAGCTTTAATAGCCTTATCACATTTCTCAAGATCCAGTAGATCTTTTACTCTTAAAGGCAGACTATGAGAGGGATTAAATTTTTGTGGTACATATGCCAGTTTAATTTTTTTTGGGCTGATAATTTTGCCCGCATTGGGTTTTAAAATACCCAGTAATACTTTGATCAGGGTCGATTTACCTGCGCCATTGGGGCCAATAAGCGTGACAATTTCTTTTTCTTGTAATGAAAAATCTATATTTTTTAGAATGTCACGATCATCAATTCGGACATTAATTTGTTGCAGTTGAACGAGAGGGGAGTTTACGCTTTGTTCGAGCACTGCTGACATATTCCTGAAATCTCAATAATACTGTGATGTGCATTGAAGTGATCTGACGCGGCTAAGTGGTTTAATTCTTGAATCAAACCTTTTGCTGAAGCTTCTTTCACTGTATGACATTCAGTGCAAATTAAAAATGCGGCTTGATGTCCTTCACGTGGGTGACAACAAGGGATATAAGCATTAATAGAGGTTAAACGATGAATAAAACCTTTTTCTAAGAGAAAATCTAAGGTTCTATACACAGTAGGTGGTGCAGCTGGACGTTCTGCAGCACCTTTCATCTTAGCTAAAAGATCATAAGCACCTACAGGACCTGAGGCATTCAAAATTAATTCAAGTACTTCTTTACGCAAAGGGGTAAGACGGGCACCTGAGGTTGCACAAAGGCTTTCTGCTTCTGATAAACGAGCTTCTACATTGAGATGATCGTGTACACCATGCAAAGTATCATGCTGCTCGTGTGAACATAAGCTCATATCAGACCTCAAAACTTGTTATTTGAATGGAAGAGAATCGCAAATATTAACATGAAGCTCTATCAACTTACGAATGGCGTAGGTATTTTTTAACTTCTGTTATACTATAACATAAATTTTTTTTGGTAATACACTCCCATGAATCGCATTATCGCCTTTTGCTTATGTGCATTATTTATTAGTGTCACTTGGGCTCAAGCGCCTTTAGTGGTGTCAACTCATCCTATTTATTTGATTGCAAAAGAAATAACAGAAGGCATAGAAGAACCTGTTTTACTTTTGGGAAATCAAACGGGGCATGATGTGCAACTTACACCAGATAATCGCAAAACGATTATGGACGCTTCATTGGTGATTTGGCTGGGAAAAGAACATGAAGCGCCTTTGGAAAAGGTTTTAGGCGAGAATGCGAAAGCGATTTCAATACTCAATTCAGGCATTATCCAAGCACTTCCTTTAAGAAGTCCAAAAGGTGTTGCACTGAAAGATACGATTGATACACATGTGTGGTTAGATCCAAATAATGCTGTACGTATCGGTTTCTTTATTGCAGCCTTACGTTCACAACAACATCCAGAAAATAAAGCAGCATATTGGAATAATGCGAAGAAGTTTGCCAGTGAAATGCTGCGCGTTTCACAGAAAAGTATCAGTGCAGGTAGCGCACGTCCATACTGGGCTTATCATGATGCTTACCAATATTTAGAGCGTTCATTAAACTTAAAATTTGCAGGTGCGATGACAGATGATCCGCATGTTGCGCCGACTGTGACTCAAATCAAGTTTTTAAATGACACGAGACCTTACAAAAAAATGTGCTTGCTGGCAGAAGGTAGCGCAAGTCCAAGTCAGTACCGAAAATTGGGTGAAATTTCATTTCAAGCGGTAGACGAAACTTTGGCTAAACAACAAGATTTTGTGGTTGCATGGCAGACTTTGGCTCAACAAACACAAGCTTGCGTACTTAATGCACGGAAATGATGCAAAAATTAATCAACAATTGTTCATATGCAAAGCAACCTGTATATCGAAAAAAACACGACTAAGGTCGGGAAAAGATTGCATGTTCAGGGGTGTAACTCTATAATGCCTGCGATTAAAAACGATCATCAGCTAAACTTGTCAAGCATTTATGCTGTGAGTGGATAAAAAATGAGCCAAACTAGTCGCTTGATTGACCGACGATTAGCAAAAGCTTTGGTCTATTTGCAAGCGTTTATGATTCCTGTTTCAGCCTTGGTAGCGTGGGTCTTGAAAGACTCGACTGCGGCTCTGAGTGCAGCGTTAGGTGCACTGATATGTTGGCTTGCCAGTTGTTATTTTTCTTGGCAGTCGTTTCGAGCAGCAGGGGCGCGTGCTTCAAAACAGGTTCTTTCGAACATGTATAGAGGCTTAATGGGCAAATTTGCAATTGTGATCGTTGGTTTCATTTTAATTTTATGCAATGTCAAACCGTTATCTCCGGTGGCATTGTTTTGTGGTTTTATTCTCGTTCAAGCGATGTCGTGGATTGCACCTTTTTGGGTAGCACGACAACAAAAACGAGTATAAGCGCAGCAGAAATTGAAAATTTTTTTGGGGATTAACGAGATATCATGCAGCACGCGATATTCGTTAACTCTATTTATTATTTGACATTGACCAGGTGTGATTTATGGCTGCTGAAGAACATGCCCTGACTTCGACCGAGTATATCAAGCATCACTTGACCAATATGACCTATGGCAAAATGCCAGATGGTACTTGGAAATTGGCTGAAAGTGGTGCAGAAGCTCAACAGATGGGGTTCACTGCTATCCACTTGGATTCAATGGGTTGGTCAATTGGCCTTGGTGTGATTTTCTGTTTGATATTCTGGTGCGTAGCGAAAGCTGCAAACTCTGGTGTTCCTACCAAGTTCCAGTCTGCAATCGAAATGATTATCGAGTTTGTTGACTCAAGTGTTCGTGATACGTTTCATGGTAAATCACGTTTAATTGCGCCTTTAGCCTTGACCATTTTCGTGTGGATTTTCCTCATGAATGCGATGGACTTAATTCCTGTTGACTGGATTCCGTATACAGCTCAATTGATTGGTGCAAACGTATTTGGTATGGACCCTCACCACGTTTACTTCAAGGTTGTTCCATCTACAGACCCTAACATTACCCTTGGTATGTCTTTGTCTGTATTTGCGTTGATCTTGTTCTATAGTATTCGTGAAAAAGGCATCGGCGGTTTCGTTGGTGAATTGGCACTTAACCCATTTAATCCAAGTAACCCAGTTGCAAAAGCGTTATTGATTCCAGTGAACTTAATTCTAGAATTAGTAACATTCCTTGCACGTCCAATTTCATTGGCACTCCGATTATTCGGTAACATGTATGCGGGTGAGTTAATCTTCATTCTTATCGCGTTATTACCTTTCTGGATCCAGTGGGCGTTGTCTGTGCCTTGGGCTATCTTCCACATTCTTGTTATTACATTGCAAGCCTTCATTTTCATGATGCTAACAATCGTATACTTGAGCATGGCAAGCGAAAAACATTAATGGTATTGCCTAACTGTCATCCGGTGGTTAGGTATAATTTTTTTACTTTAATTTGGTATAAACCTAACCTCTGAGGAATTATCATGGAACTCACTTTAGGTCTAGTTGCAATTGCATCTGCTATCTTGATCGCTTTTGGTGCTTTAGGTACTGCGATTGGTTTTGGTCTTTTAGGCGGCCGTTTCCTTGAAGCTGTTGCTCGTCAACCAGAATTGGCTCCACAACTTCAAACTCGTATGTTCTTAATCGCAGGTCTTCTTGATGCTGTGCCTATGATCGGTGTTGGTATTGGCTTGTTCTTCATCTTCGCTAATCCATTTGTAGGTTAATCAGCTTAATTCCGAAATTCACTATTTGAGGAATTTGCAATGAATATCAACCTCACATTGTTTGGCCAAGCGATTGCATTTGCGATATTTGTCGCATTCTGCATGAAGTTTGTATGGCCACCACTAATCAATGCGATTAGTGAGCGTCAGCGTAAAATCGCTGATGGCTTAAATGCTGCAGAGAAAGCGAAAGCTGATCTTGCTGATGCACAAGCACAAGTTAAGCAAGAAATTGATGCGGCGAAAGCACAAGCGGCTCAATTGATCGAACAAGCGAACCGTCGTGCGGCACAATTGGTCGAAGAAGCGCGTACTCAAGCATCTGCTGAAGGTGAGCGTATTCGTCAACAAGCGAAAGATGCTGTTGACCAAGACATCAATTCTGCTCGTGAAGAATTACGTCAACAAGTTGCTGCTCTTGCAGTTGCTGGTGCAGAGAAAATTCTGAACCAACAAGTTGACGCAGAAGCTCATAATGCCATGCTGAATCAGCTGGCTGCTAAACTTTAAGAGAGGCGAATATGGCTGAATTCTTGACGTTGGCACGCCCATACGCTAAAGCAGCATTTGCTTATGCATCTGAGCAAAATGCAACTGACGCTTGGTCAAATGCATTACAACTGCTCAGTGCTGCGGTGCAAGATGAAGCATTCTCCGCTTATTTAAATCGCCCTGAGTTGACACCTGCAGAGCAGGTTGATCTTTTTGCGAAAGTTTTAGGTAATGAACAAACTGCGGCTGTGTCAAACTTTTTGACACTTCTTGCAGACAATGGCCGTTTAGCATTGTTACCTGAAATTGACACAGAATTTGAGCAACTCAAATCGCAAAATAACAACACTGTAGATGTTGTGATTGAATCCGCTTTTCCATTGGATTCAGTACAAGAACAGAAGTTGGCTCATGCGTTAGAAAAACGCTTGAACAGCGCTGTGAAAGTTACAGTTGAAGTAAATCCAGCATTGATTGCTGGTGTTGTTATTCGTGCAGGCGACCAAGTGATAGATGATTCTGCGCTTAGCAAGCTTGAAAAAATGCGGACTCGTCTTCTAGCGTAATTGTTAAAAATAACTACGTTTAAAGAAGACTGAACTTTAAAAAGATTGAGGTATAGCGCAATGCAACAACTGAATCCATCCGAGATCAGTGCGCTCATTAAACAGCGTATCGGCGATCTGGACACCAGCGCGACCGCTAAGAACGAAGGGACCATTGTTATGGTTTCCGACGGTATTGTGCGTATTCACGGCCTTGCTGATGCAATGTACGGTGAAATGATCGAATTCGACGGCGGCTTATTTGGTATGGCACTGAACCTAGAACAGGATTCAGTGGGTGCCGTTGTCTTAGGTAACTACTTAAGCCTTCAAGAAGGTCAAAAAGCTCGTTGCACAGGTCGTGTATTAGAAGTTCCGGTTGGTCCAGAACTTTTAGGCCGTGTAGTAGATGCTTTGGGTAACCCGATTGATGGTAAAGGCCCTATTGATGCAAAACTTACTGATGCTGTTGAAAAAGTAGCACCAGGTGTAATTTGGCGTCAATCAGTGGATCAACCTGTACAAACTGGTTATAAATCAGTAGATACAATGATCCCTGTTGGTCGTGGTCAGCGTGAGTTGATCATCGGTGACCGTCAAACTGGTAAAACAGCAATGGCGATCGATGCGATCATTGCTCAAAAACAATCAGGCATTAAGTGTGTATACGTTGCGATTGGTCAAAAACAATCAACAATTGCAAACGTAGTACGTAAGCTTGAAGAAACTGGCGCTATGGCGTACACAACTGTTGTAGCAGCTGCTGCAGCTGATCCTGCAGCAATGCAGTATCTTGCTCCATATGCTGGTTGTACAATGGGCGAGTACTTCCGTGACCGCGGTGAAGACGCACTTATCATTTATGATGACTTGTCTAAACAAGCTGTTGCTTACCGTCAAATTTCATTGCTTCTTCGTCGTCCACCAGGTCGTGAAGCTTACCCAGGTGACGTGTTCTATCTTCATTCACGTCTACTTGAACGTGCTTCTCGTGTATCTGCTGACTATGTTGAGAAATTCACTAATGGTGAAGTTAAAGGCCAAACTGGTTCATTAACTGCATTGCCAATTATTGAAACTCAAGCGGGTGACGTATCTGCATTCGTACCGACAAACGTAATTTCGATTACTGATGGTCAGATCTTCTTAGAAACATCATTATTCAACGCAGGTATTCGTCCTGCTGTGAACGCGGGTATCTCTGTATCGCGTGTTGGTGGTTCTGCTCAAACGAAGATCATCAAAAAATTGTCTGGTGGTATCCGTACTGCTTTGGCGCAATACCGTGAATTGGCAGCATTTGCTCAGTTCGCTTCTGACCTTGATGAAGCAACTCGTAAGCAACTTGAACATGGTCAACGTGTAACTGAATTAATGAAGCAAAAACAATATGCTCCATATTCAATTGCTGACCAAGCTGTTTCAATTTATGCATCTAACGAAGGCTATATGGCTGACGTTGAAGTGAAGAAAATCGTAGACTTTGATACTGCGTTAATTTCTTACTTCCGTTCAGAACATGCTGCGTTAATGCAAAACATCGATGAAACTGGTAACTACGACAAAGACATCGAAGCTGCAATCAAAGCAGGTATTGAAAGCTTTAAAGCGACTCAAACTTACTAATTTCAATGTATGTTGTTGTTAGTTATGGTTTGGTTCACGGATCAACCTTCGGAAGCTCGAAAGGGCTTTCGAATACTAGGTTAAGCGTATGGCAAATTTAAAAGAAATTCGCGCCAAAGTAGCTAGTATCAAGAGCACGCAAAAGATTACTCGCGCGATGCAAATGGTAGCAGCTTCTAAGATGCGTCGTGCGCAAGAGCGCATGGCTCAGGGCCGTCCGTATGCCGAAAATATGCACCGTGTAATTGCTCATTTGGTCCAAGCGAATCCTGAATACAAACATCGCTATATGGTTGAACGCCCTGTAAAACGCGTTGGCTATATCATTGTTTCTTCAGATCGTGGTCTTGCTGGTGGTTTGAACATTAACTTGTTCAAAAAAGTGGTAAAACACGTACAACAGCAACAAGAGCAGTCAATTGAAGTTCAATTTGCTTTAATTGGTCAAAAAGCGGTTTCGTTTTTTAAAAACTACGGCGGTAAAGTACTTGGCGCAACTACGCAAGTAGGTGATGCTCCAAGTCTTGAACAGTTAACTGGTTCTGTACAGGTGATGTTAGATGCATTTGATAAAGGCGAGTTAGATCGTATTTATCTTGTGTCAAACGGCTTTGTCAATGCCATGACTCAAAACCAAAAAATCGAACAACTTGTTCCATTAGCTGCGGCTGATACGGACGAGGATCTTAACCGCCAATATGGTTGGGATTATCTATATGAACCAGAAGCTGAAGAGCTTTTAAATGGTTTATTGGTTCGTTACATTGAGTCTATGGTTTATCAAGGTGTGATTGAAAACATCGCATGTGAGCAGTCTGCTCGTATGGTTGCAATGAAAGCTGCAACTGACAACGCAGGTGATCTTATCAAGAGCCTACAACTCATTTATAACAAGCTGCGTCAAGCCGCGATTACTCAGGAAATTTCTGAGATCGTTGGTGGTGCCGCTGCCGTTTAACATTATTTTGAATTGAGGAGACAGCAATGAGTAGCGGTCGTATCATTCAGATCATCGGCGCGGTTATCGACGTCGAGTTTGAACGCAATAGCGTTCCTAAGATCTATGACGCTCTCCAAGTTGACGGTACTGAAACTACTTTAGAAGTTCAGCAACAACTTGGTGATGGTGTAGTTCGTACCATCGCAATGGGATCTACAGAAGGTCTTAAACGTGGTCTAAACGTATCTAATACTGGTGCACCTATTTCTGTACCTGTAGGTACTGCATGTTTAGGTCGTATCATGGACGTTCTTGGTCGCCCAATCGACGAAGCTGGTCCAGTTGCGACTGAAGCGCGTTTGCCGATTCACCGTCAAGCACCTTCTTATGCTGAACAAGCTGCTTCTACTGACCTTTTAGAAACTGGTATTAAAGTCATTGACTTACTTTGCCCGTTTGCTAAAGGTGGTAAAGTTGGTTTATTCGGTGGTGCCGGTGTTGGTAAAACTGTAAACATGATGGAATTGATCAACAACATCGCAAAAGCTCACTCAGGTTTATCTGTGTTTGCTGGTGTTGGTGAGCGTACTCGTGAAGGTAATGACTTCTACCACGAGATGAAAGATTCTAACGTTCTTGACAAAGTAGCAATGGTCTACGGTCAGATGAATGAGCCACCGGGTAACCGTTTACGCGTAGCGTTAACTGGTTTGACCATGGCTGAATACTTCCGTGATGAGAAAGATGAAAACGGTAAAGGCCGTGACGTATTGTTGTTCGTTGACAACATTTACCGTTACACATTGGCTGGTACTGAAGTATCTGCTCTTTTAGGTCGTATGCCATCTGCAGTAGGTTACCAACCGACGCTTGCAGAAGAGATGGGTGTTCTTCAAGAACGTATTACATCGACTAAGTCTGGTTCGATTACATCTATCCAAGCGGTATATGTACCTGCCGATGACTTAACAGATCCATCGCCTGCAACTACATTTGCTCACTTAGATGCAACTGTAGTATTGAGCCGTGACATCGCATCTTCTGGTATTTACCCAGCGATCGATCCACTTGACTCTACTTCACGTCAGTTAGATCCACTTGTTGTTGGTGCTGAGCATTATGAAATTGCACGTTCTGTACAGAACGTATTGCAACGTTATAAAGAGCTTAAAGACATCATCGCAATCTTGGGTATGGACGAGTTAGCAGAAGAAGATAAGTTGATTGTTTACCGTGCGCGTAAAATCCAACGTTTCTTCTCTCAACCGTTCCACGTAGCTGAAGTGTTTACTGGTGCTCCTGGTAAACTTGTACCACTTAAAGAAACAATTCGTGGCTTTAAAGGTCTTCTAGCTGGTGAATACGATCACATCCCAGAACAAGCGTTCTATATGGTTGGTGGTATTGACGAAGTGATCGCTAAAGCCGAGAAGCTTTAATTAGCAACTCTAATTTAGGAGATTCACATGTCGACTATGCAATGTGATGTTGTAAGTGTTAAAGAGTCTTTGTACTCAGGCACTGTGACAATGCTTATCGCAAAAGGTGCTGGCGGTGAATTGGGTATCATGCCTGGTCACGCTCCGTTAGTCACTTTGCTCAAGCCGGGCGCAATTCGCGTTCTGCTTGAAAACGGTACAGAAGAGTTAATCTATGTATCTGGTGGTGTTCTAGAAGTTCAACCGCATGTTGTTACTGTACTTGCAGATACTGCAGTTCGTGCTGACAACTTAGATGAAGCTGCAATTCTTGAAGCACGTAAAAATGCTGAACAATTGCTTGCAAATCAAAAAAGCGATTTGGACTCTGCTGCTGCTTTGGCTGCTCTTGCAGAAACTGCTGCTCAGTTGGAAACCATCCGCAAAATCAAAAACCGCGCGCTATAAGACGCAGTTTGAGATTGAAAAACCACCCGCGAGGGTGGTTTTTTTATATTTCTATATTTTTTGATCACTTTATTTTTAATAAAAATAAAAAAAAGTGACAATGTCACTTGTTTTATTTTATATATGCAATATAGTGACATTGTTTGGTAATTAATCGATTGAGGTTTTTATGGAAAATATAGGAAGTAATAATGAAAATGTGCCAGTAATATATGAATGTACTCATAAAGGCGAATTGGATTTAGGAGGTAAACTTATTAGTTGTGCAGTTCTTAGTAATGGTGACCGAATTATTACGCAAACAGCATTATTTGATGCTTTTGATAGACCGAGAAAAGGAGAGAAAAGACAAGAAGGCTTGCCTTCAATTATTGGTGCGAAAAATTTATTACCATATATAAATGATGATTTAAAAGAATTAGCTAAACCTGTCCATTATTATACGGATAGCGGGGCAATTAAGACTGGATATAATGCTTTACTAATTCCAGAGGTTTGTGATGCTTATTTATCTTTAGAAGATGCAGGTAAAGAAATAGATAGTCAAGAAAAGATAATTAGACAATCTCATATTATAATAAGAGCTTTAGCTAAAGTTGGTATAACAGCATTAGTTGATGAAGCAACTGGTTATCAATTAGATAGAGAAGCTGATGCATTACAAAAACTACTAAAAGCTTATATTTCTGAAGATTTTTTAAAATGGCAAACTAGATTCCCAAGAAGGTTTTATCAAGAAATTTTTAGACTTTATGGCTGGGAATATAATCCACTTTCATTGAAACGACCACAATATGTGGGTAAGTTTACTAATGAATATGTTTATGACTACATGCCAGAAGGAGTTTTAGAACAACTACGTATAAAAAATCCAAAAAATGAAAAAGGCAATCGGGCAAGAAGACACCACCAGTTTTTGACAGGTGATATAGGAGTACCACATCTTGAAAAACATATAACACAAATGTTACCTGTAATGCGTTTGTCAAAAAATATTGATGAATTCAAAAGGAACTTTTATGAAATATTTGGTGATCCTAAAAAGAAGAAAAATACAAATCAAATCGATTTAGAGTTTTAAGAATAAATATGCCACTGAAAAGTGGCTTTTTAAAGATGGTTAAGATCTAAATGCACTTAAGAACATACAAATTTTCTAAAGTTTAATTTACTTATAAGCGAACTTTAAATAATGTAAATGTATAATCAATAATTGATAAAAATTTATGAATCTCATCGAACAGCAAGCGCACTTTTGGGAACTTTATCAAACGCAAGATGACTACTATCTCAGCATTGCCGTAGATATGAGTTCTGTTGTTTCATGTTGGGATATTTATTTAACCGAAGTAGAAATTCTGGCGTATCACAACAAAGGTCGAATTGCGATCGAAGATTTGGCAAATTCAATTGTGGCTGAAACCTATCGTGGAGATTTTTCCAATATAGCAGCTCGTAAGGTACCTAAAGAAATACAACAACAGATGCAAACCGCATTTAAAACATGGCGGTTGGCCCAACATTAAATTTTTATTCAGTTATGAGTAATTGAAAAGCCATTATTTTCTATCATATTTACTTTAAACAGCGCATCAAAACCTTCTGAACGATTTGGGACTTCTAATTTATAAAAGGTGGCTTTGACGCCTTTTTCAGCAATATTGGCTTTACCCTCACGTTGTGCATTGCGCTGTAAAGTGCTGTCTAGATCCGTTTCAAAATAATATGAAATGATCTCGAAGCCAGCAGTTTTGGCAAGTTGAATATAACGGGCTCGATCGGCTTTGCTCATGTTGGTGTTATCTATCACGATTTTGGTTTTAGAGGCTATAGCTGCTTCAAACAGTATCTTTTCACGATGGCGTGTTTTTAGCATATCGAGATTGATACGTAGATGTGTATGGTAAAAATACTGTTGATAAAAAGTAGATTTACCCGAAGCTTGTACGCCTGTGAATAAAATCAGTTGCATGAAACACTACAAAAATACGCTTAATCTGCTATTAAATCATGTTCATGAACTTTGCTACAATCTATTCATTGTTGTAGAAAACCAATAAACTTAAAATGAAAAAATTAGTTCAATGTCGGTATTTATTTTCAATACTTCTACTGAGTGCTGTTTCAGCATGTCAAAGTCAATTTGTCACTACACCAAATGCACCCACTGAAGCAAGTTTGGTGGCAAATTCAGTGGGAAATGGTTTAGAAACAGAATTAGATATCGATTATGTTGTCGCATTTAAAAATTTGAAAATGGCCTATGGGCAATGTGTTGCCTTTACTGGCGAAAAAGATTTTGTCTTTACCGACAATCGGCTAGAACGAGATTTAGAAATGGGAACCTTGTTTACCCGTACAGAGGGTGGGGCGTATTTATCAAAAACCTTGGTGGAATCCATTGGAAAGAATAAAACCCGTTTAACGCTATTTTTACCCGCAAGTTATAAGTCTGCTCAAGCTCGTTTTAAGTTAGATGCTAAACGCGCGCTAGGACAAGATCGATCATGTAATGTCGCAAAGCCAAGCCAAGGCTGATCTGTTCAAATCTAATTAACTCTGTTCAGTGGCTTGCTCTGTATTTGATCCAGGAATCATCATGCCTGCCAGTTTAAGCATATCTAGTTGGATGGTATTCATTTGTTGTTCGATTTTCTTAAAATCAACTTTTGAAATGTCTAAATCACCGTTTAACAGTGCTGAGTTAAGCACTTGCTTATTGGCTTGTAGCACTTGTTGGCGGATACCATCAATCTCTTGGCTTTTTAAATCTAATGAAATCAATGCTGTATTAAAGCCTTGTAGTTCACGAGTCAATGTTTTGACAGATTGTTGCAGCTCAGCTTGATTTTGTGATTGTATCGCTTGTTGTAAATTAGATTGGCTTTGCTGTAATTTTTCAACATAGTCACCAGTTTTCAGCTGTACGTTGGCAACATCACGTGCGATATAAAACATATTGCCTTGTTTTAAATCTTCAGTACTTTTTGCTGTTGATTGATTATTATTATTTGAGTCGGATGTATTCTCACTCATTTGCGCAGTTTCAATCGCTTGAGCGTCATCTTGTTGACGTGATTGTTCAGCTGCTTGATTACAGCCTAGTAGTAACATGCCAGAAATAAAAATAACAAAAGGCAAAACCGCACCTTGTAAAAGCTTTTTCATCGTTGTCCAAAAGTAATTTAATCGGTTATGAATTCACTATAATTTGCAAAAGTGTAGAGATTGAGGATTGTTGCAAAGGACATACAGTCTGTAACTTTAGAGATTCATTTCTACTCAAACAAAAGCAAAAAAGAATGTATTTTTAGCACGCTATTGACGGTTGTCGAAATTTTAAATTGTGAATAAAGCTAGAGGCAGTTTTGATCGAAAATATAAAATTTTCGATCAAAACTGCAAAATATAAAAATTTATTTAAAGCATAGAGCTTTTAATGCTCGATTTATTTTGCTAATTCAGCTTCAATCGCAGATGTAATTCGTGGATCATCAGCAGTGATATCTGGTGCAAAACGTGCCACGATTTCGCCATTTTTACCGATTAAGAATTTTTCAAAGTTCCAAAGGACTTCAGGTTTTGGGTTTGGTGTTAAGCCATAATCGACTAAGTCTTTCCACCAAGGACCTTCACCAATACGTTCAGGGATTGCATGAATTAAGCTGTCATAAAGTGGATGCTTATCATCACCAGCAACTGAAATTTTAGCAAAAAGCGGGAAGTCGACATTGTAAGTTAAAGAGCAAAATTGCTCGATTTCATCATTTGTTCCTGGCTCTTGCGCAAGAAAGTTATTTGCAGGAAAGCCGAGGATTTCTAAACCTTGATCTTTCTTTTCAGTATATAGTTTTTCTAAACCTTCATATTGTGGAGTAAGGCCACATTTAGATGCAACGTTAACGATTAAAAGAACTTTACCTTGATATTGATTCAAGGTCGTCGCTTCACCTTTGATGGTATTGACTGGAATGTCATAAACGGAATTGCTCATAGGGGGTATCCTTAAAAATCAAAAGACAGTGATTAGAAATATGTCTAATGTTTTAGCGATATTCCAAGATTTCAGCAAGTTACATTTGTATATAAGTGTAATAAAAAAGCAGATCATAGGATCTGCTTTTAAAAACTGCATCAAATTTAATCGATTATGGTGCAGCGTTTGCTTTGGCTTGAAGTGCTTGCATTTCAGTTAACAGGCTTTGTTGTAACTCAGTACCTTTCTTTTGTAGTTCCATGATTTTTTGTGGATCTGGTGAAGTCGCTAAACCAGCTTCAGACATTTCAACGCCTAGGTTATTTGACTCTTTCATTTTGTCACGTACAGATGCAACTTCAGTACTTTTAAGCGCTAAACCATCAAGATCTTTGTTGAAACCGTCCACATAAGTTTTCATTTTATCGACAACACCTTTCAGTGCATCTTTATCACCCTTTTGTGCAGCTTGCATTACTTCTGTTTGGAAATTCAATGCTTCTTTAGCTTTCGCTGTAGACATTGTTTGAAGTGCAGTTAAATCGCTTTTGATATCAGCAGTATTGTTGGTACTTAAAGAAACCGCAGCTGCAGCAGGTTTGCTCTCAGTTCCTGAAGCTGAATCAGCTGGTTTTTTATCACATGCAGTTAAAGCAAACGCTGAAGCACATAGTGTAGCTAGTAGTAATTTTTTCATTTATTCGAACCCTTCATTATTAAAAATTCTTATGAATTTGACGGTAATATATACAAATTCAAAAAGTTATATGCTTAATCTAGAGCATAAGATGCAAAATGCACAATTTTAAGGCAATTTTCTATAGTATTTTTGTATATAAACTTATCAATAAAGTGGAAATAGATTGTTTGAAAAATGTCCTAATCTTAAAGATTTCGCATTTGGGCTGGGGTTTGATGGGTATAGCGTTTAAAAAACTCAATGAAGCTAGACGTGTGTTGATAGCCGAGATCTAAGCTAATTTTTTTAATTGAAACGCCTTGTTGGATCAATGAAATTGCATAAATAATCTTGGCACGATTACGCCATTCAGACAGCGAAAGTTTAAGGTGCTCTTGGCTCAGTCTGAGTGCATGCCGTTCAGTAATTTGAAAAGTATCGAGAATTTCCTGAAGGCTTTGGGGGAAGCGTGTTGTATCAGACAAATGCTCAAGAATAGGCTTGAGTATGGGATGGTTGGTTTGCGGTAAATAATGCTCATAACACACACTATTTTGGATTTGATCGACCAACAGTTCTAATAAGTGTTGATAATAGGGAGATGATGGAATCCCTTGTTTCTGCTGCTCTAAAACTTCTTCAATGGTATGACGTAAAAAAGGGCGAATACTTAAAGTCTTTGTGCTTTGGGATAAGCTTTGACAAAGCTGAGGATGAATACGGATACAGATGTAATGCGTCAGTTGATCATCCACAGCTGTACAACAATGTTCGGTTTGCGGCGGAATCCACAAACCATAACTTGGTGGAGACAGATAGGTTTGTTCTGCAACATTGAGTTCTAAAGTCCCATTTAAACTCAAATTAAAATCACCCCATAAATTTGAATGGGGTGTCACTACATCATGCTTTTGGTAGAAAAATTCTTCTACAGAAATCAGCGCTGAATACATAGTTGAAAAGACTTAACTCTCACATTGAATGGCAGTATTTTCAGCTTTGGGGTTATTTAATCCACGACTCAGCGTGAAGATTGAAATAAAGGCCAAAAGGATAAAACTCAGTACACTATACAATAAAATGTTGGCATTAAAATGGTCAACAACATAGCCACCGATTAATGCACCTGTTGCAATCATCACTTGGAAGAAACCAACAAATAACGGCATGCCTTTTTCTACAGCTTGAGGGGCGTGTAAAAACATCCAAATATTGGCAGTGGTTGGAAATGCACCAAATGCAAAGCCCCAAAGCGCTGTAAGAATAAAGGCGCCTGATGGATGAATTGCAAATAGAGGAAAGCCAAAGAATACAACCGCAAAACAGATGGCAACGAATGCAAAGGTATAACGCACATTCAAATTACCGCTATAACCAGCAAAAGCATTACCAAAGATACCTGCGATACCAAATAATAACAGTAGCGAACTGATAGTGGCGCTGTCAAAGCCTGCTGAATTTTTAAAGAAAGGTGTTAGATAGCTATATGATGAAAAATGAGCTAAACCAATCAACAAAATAATAATCAAACCTTGTCTGGCTTTACTGATTCTTAGCAATGCAGGTAAGTCTTTAAAATGAATGGCAGATTCTGGTTTTAAACTTGGGATAAATTTAATCCCCAACAGTAAAACAACGAAGCCGATGGCGGAGGTAATTCCAAATGATGTTCGCCAGCCATATGCATCACTTAGCCATGTCCCAATCGGTACACCAAGAACAGTGGCTAAAGTTACCCCAGCCATGACAGTTGCTGTTGCTTTCGCAATAGGTAAATGGCTTGGTGCTAAACGGCCACTTAAGGCAATCGCAGTCGCCCAGAATCCACCAATTGCAAATCCAAGAATAAAACGGCTCAGCAATAAAATTTCAAAAGTTGATGCAATTGCAGTGATGGCATTGGCAAACACCATCGTTGCAGACAATGCCAGAAGTAAGTAACGCCGATCTAAATTTTTGACTAGAACCGGAAGGAGTGGTGCTGCTATGGCGGCCATGATTCCTGGGAGGGTGATCATCAAACCTGCTGTACCGACAGATACATGCAAATCACTGGAAATATCGTTGAGGACACCAATTGGGAGAAACTCACTGGTGACCAAAGCAAAAGCAGTAATTGCAACGGTTAATAGCGCCAACCAGCTCCCTTGGCTACTGGGGGGAATCTCAGAGGACTGTGGTTCTGAAACTTCTGATTGCATCATATTCATGAAGATATATTCCTGCTGTAAAGCGAAAGCATATGGAGGTATTTTTTAATTCATTAACGATCGTTATAAAAATAAAATATTTGATTAATTTTGTGTTGTCAATTAATTTAATAATGTTCGTTATAAAAATATATGTGAAAGTTATGGCTGATTCTGAAAAACATGCTTTAGTCGCTGAAAAACAAGCACCTAAGCGTGGGCGTGGTCGTCCTAAATGTTTTGATGAACAACAAGCGCTACAAAAAGCCATGTTGTTGTTCTGGGAATATGGCTATGAATCCACATCGATGAGCGATTTAACCAAAGCCTTAAATCTTACTGCACCCAGTATCTACAGTAGTTTTGGTGATAAATCACAGCTGTTTCATGCCTGTTTGGAATACTACTTAAAGCATGAGGCATGTCCTTTGGAAGTTATTTTTCAACAAGCCAAAACAGCAAAAATCGCCATTGAAATTTATTTGTATGAAAACCTCAAAAAACTGGTTCAACAGAATAAACCGACAGGTTGTATGTTGGTTACCGCAACCATGAATTGTTCACAAGAACATGCACCGATTCAGCATGATCTCTTGCTGAAAAGACAACAAGTCAAAGAAAATATCTACCAACGTTTGCAACAGGGTGTCAAAGAAGGTGACTTAAATCCACATGCCAATATTCAAGCGATGACAGATTATTATTCAACGGTGATTCAAGGTTTAACCATGCAAGCTCGTGATGGGGTTAGTGCTGAACAATTACAAAGTGTGGTGACTTTGGCAATTAAAACTTGGGAATTATTCTAAGTTTAAAAACGCATAAAATAGCATTTGTCTGAAAAGCCCTATAGATGTCTGAAATGCCATATTTAAATTTATTCCGACTTCATCGATAATCATTTCCAGATCCTATTCGACAGTCAAAATTATGTATAGCAATTCAAAACCCATGTGGTGGGCAATCAGTTTACCGATCATTGCAGTATTGATTTGGTCAATGAATATTGCAGTTACACGTTATGTTTCGGATTATATTTCACCTGTCAGTATTAGCTTTTATCGCTGGTTAGTGGCATTTATTATTTTGACTCCATTTATGTTGCCCCAAGTGTGGAAGCAACGTCATTTGGTTAAACAACATTTTATGCAATTTGTGGTGCTGAGTGCTTTTGGTATGTTCTTGTATCAAGGCTTGGCCTATAGTGCAGCGCATTACACCACAGCAACCAATATGGGCATTATCAACGCCTTTATTCCGGTATTTACCATTTTTGTTTCGATTCTTATTTTACGTGAAATTCCCAATCGCTTTGCTGTTGTCGGCAGTATCTTATCTTTTCTTGGTTTGCTGTATGTGATTGGCCGAGGGGATTTTAGCAACTTGACTCAATTGGCAGGGCACTCTGGTGATTTGATCATGGTCTTGGCCGTGTTCTTTTATGCTTTTTATGGGGTCTTTCTAAAAAAATGGCAATTGAAAGTTCCATTACTGCTGAGCCTCTATGTGCAAATTGCGTTGACCTTGGTCTACCATTTACCATTTGTGCTTTATTATGGCATTGATGCGATTAACCAAGGCAATGTTGCCAGCGTTTTATATGCGGGTATATTACCTTCTCTTGTTGCGCCTTTATTGTGGATGATGGCTGTACAATATCTAGGTCCAAATCGAACCAGCATTTTTATGAATTTAATGCCAGTATTTACTGCAATCATTGCCTACTTCTGGCTGCATGAGGCTTGGACGATGTCGCATACGATTGGTGGTATTGTTATTTTAGTGGGAATTGCATTGGCACAAAAAAAGTCACTTAGTGTCAAAAAAAGTACATTATTGAGTTAAAATTCAAAGTATTTTGGGTAAAAAATGTTCATTTAAAAACTTATTTTTTACCCTTTTAAAGTATTAAATCTGAGCAAAATTTGTTTTTTAATTAGTGATTTACCTGTTAAAAATGCAAATAGTAAAACAAATTTAAACACTTAGTTTTATTATTGAAATTCCAGTTATTTTCAATTCACTTAAATGAACAGATCTTGCTCAGAAGAATATATTTGTATTCAAAAAAAATTTATAGGATAATATTTTCATCGTAGCGAATTAAGAATTTCTTAATTAAATTGTTCTACACTGAATTTTTCATACCCTCTGGATGTGTTTAACGCATCCTTTTTTATACTCAGCCAACCCTATATGTGGCTGAGTTTTTTTTTTGCTTTTTTATTGGCAATATTTAAGTTCATGATTGAGTGAATATTTTAAAGTGCTTAAGCGCGAATCACTTGCGCTGTAGATGCGTCAATGATTTTGCTTGGCTCGCGACTTAAACCAAGATCACCATTTAAATAATTCAATTCCGAACCAAAATATTGACTGGCTTGTTGTAAAGATCTTGCTGGTTCTAAACCTGCCGAATTTGCACTGGTCGACACAATAAAACCATTAAAGGCATTACATAAGGCAATGCACAAAGGGTGATTGGTTACACGAACTGCAACCTGAGCATGCTGGCCTTTAATCCATTGTGGAATTTTATCATCAGCTGGAAGTAGCCAAGTTGTTGCCCGTTCTGTTCTAGAGCGTTGCGTCCATGATTGAATGATTTGTTCACGAATAATAGGGTCAATTTCTGTTAATAGATGCTCAACTTGTGAGAGCTGTCCTGCCAATAAAATCACGCCTTTCTCTATAGGGCGTTGTTTAAGCCTTAAAATTTCTAAAAAAGCCTGTTCATTGAACGGATCACAGCCTAAACCCCATACTGCCTCTGTTGGATAAGCCAAGACTTTACCTTGTTGAAGAATTTGTGCAGCTTCAGCAACTGAGGTTGTAATCATCTATGTTTACCTTGCCATTTCGTGGAATAAGCTACTATTGTGAACCTTAATAACTGACTCGGCAACGTAAGTACAGCCCAGATTGTTGAATACAGTGACCCAAAAGTTCTAATTCCATAAGATCGCTTGTGAGTTGTGCAATGTCTAAATTTGCGCTTTGAGCAAGCGTATCTAAGTCTTGCCCAATCCAATCCAGCAACTGATATAGCTTAAATAAATGTTCGGGAATTTCTGGCATTGGGGAGCGTGATTCAGACTGTTGTGCGCAATGCCATTGGGTGGGAAGTGCTAAATCTTCAACAATCTGTTCTGGATGATCAACCAGAATGGCCCCTTCACGAATGAGCTGATGACATCCTTGATGATGCTCTCCATAAATATGTCCCGGAATTGCAAAAATCACTTTACCTTGTTCTGCGGCAGCTTGTGCAGTAATCAGTGAACCACTACCAAGTTGGGCTTCTGCGACAACAACACCTAAGCTCAAACCACTGACTATTCGATTTCGATAGGGGAAATTGCGCTGAATAGGCTGAGTTTCTGGTAGGTATTCAGTCAGGATTGTTCCTGCATGCTGCAAAATTTGTTCTTGTAACTGTTTATTTTGACTAGGATAAACCAGATCTAAGCCTGTGCCGATCACCGCGATGGTTCGATGGTGTTTTAGCCCACCCATATGTGCAGCGGCATCAATTCCCAGTGCTAGGCCACTGGTAATAAAAAAGCCCTTTTCACTCAAATAGTAAGCAAAATCATAAGCCACTTGTTTGCCATGCGGACTAGGCTTTCGGCTACCCACGATGGCGATTTGCGGTTGACTTAGATTCTGAAATGCACCTTTACCAAATAGAATTGGCGGATGATTAGGATAAGGTAACAGTTGTTGAGGATAATGAGGGTCGGTATCTAAAAGAATAAAATCTGTATGTTGTTGAATTTTATCGAAGCAAACTTGAAATTTGGATTGCCCAAGCGCAGTGAAAAATTCACTGGCTCTTTCAAGATGGTTTTTATGAATTTTGGCTTCAGACCAGCGGTTTAAATTTTCAGCTTGCAGCGCTTTTGTGATAGAACCAAAGTGTGTTTCTAATTTACGAAAAGCGCTGAGCGAATGTTGAACCAAATACCAAAGTCTGATGGCATCATATTGGTCATTGGATATCTGCTTCAACATATTTAAATCACATCATGAAAAACTTAGTTATCTGCAATTGCAGGCGGTTTAATTTCAGCACCCATTTTAATTGGTAAATTACTTTCCAAAATATAGGCATAGCTGAGGTGATCAAAACTCTTAAAGATCATCAGCGTACCAATTTTTTGACTTGGTAATTTCACAGACTCTTTGGTTTTTGGGTCACGGACTGTTTCACCTTGTTGGTAAATACTAAAGACCTGTCCAGGTTTAGCACCTTGTAAGCTCCCACGGTCAATGGTGACTACACTATATTGCGCTGCTGTACCAATTGAACCTTGTACACGAACCACTTTACCGCCATTGGTGACTTCATTGGTGGTGGTTGGATAGAACAAACTTGGCAATTCGGCATCATAGCTTGGTAGGACATAGTCGCCTTTACGCACTTCAGCATTATAACTTTTGGTTAACTCAAGGGTGGTGACATCATTTTCACCAGCCGCCGCAGTTGCAGAAGCAACCTCAGTTAACTCCATGCCCGCATTAAACTTTTTGCCTTCAGCATTGAGGAAAGTATAAGGTTTGCCTTCACGATAGATCCCATAACGTTGACCCACGACTAAGCCATTTCCACGCGCATAAACGGTTTGTCCTGCACCCGTAATCACACGATTATCAGCAGCGCCGATGGTATAAGGGATGTTCTGTAAAGATTCAGGATTGACCACAATACTGTGTTCTAACCATGGTTGAATATCTGATAATGGAATCACTGAAATCGCATTATTTAAGGATTCAACGCGTATTTGAGGGCGTAAAGATGTCCCACCTTGATGACGACGAATAATTCCATCACAACCATCACCTTCATCTACACCAATCAGTGGGCGACCATCTAAAGTACACAACAATAATTTATCGCCAGGATAAATCCAATGTGGATTTTTAACATGCTTATTGCTTGCCCAGATTTCAGGCCAGCGCCAAGGCTTGCTTAAAAATTTCCCTGCAATATCCCATAAAGTATCACCACGTTTCACCACATAGACATTGGGTGCACTGGATTTAAGTGCGGGCGGATTGGTGTTTGGACTTGCGTGTGTGATTTCCATGTAAGTGAATCCTGCACTTAAACATAGTGTGACAGCAAGTAATTGTTTCTTGAACCCCTTGGCATGAAAGTTCGTTATGCCAGTTAAAACCTTTTTCATTATCATAATTCCTAAAATTATGTCTCTATATGCGTTATAATACGCATATTACACACATTTTTTTAATGAAGCATATTCTTCATTTAGTTTTAAGATCAATGGCATAGCAACAGAGGGTACAGTATGGCCTTATTACCTATTTTAAGTTTTCCTGATCCCCGTTTACGCACCATTGCAAAACCTGTCGATGTGGTAACTGATGAAATTCGCCAGTTAGCAGCAGACATGTTTGAAACCATGTATGAAGCGCCAGGTATTGGTCTGGCTGCTACACAGGTCGATCAGCATATTCAGCTTATCGTAATGGATCTGTCTGAAGACAAAGACCAACCTATGGTGTTCATTAACCCCAAAATAACACCGCTTACAGAAGAAACCTTATCTTATGAGGAAGGCTGTCTTTCTGTTCCTCAAATATACGATAAAGTTGAGCGTCCGTCACGAGTTAAAATTGAAGCAATTAACCTTGAAGGTCAAGCTTTTGAAGTCGAAGCGGATGATCTATTGGCGGTATGTATTCAACATGAAATGGATCACTTAAACGGTAAATTATTTGTGGATTACTTATCCCCTTTAAAGCGTCAACGTGCGCGTGAAAAAGTGGAAAAAGTGGTTCGTCAGCGTGAAAAGCAAAAAGTTCCAGCAAAACGTTGATCTGAGTTAGTTGAATTTTAAAAACTTTTAAAATTTTCCTGCAATACAAAGCCCAATTTTGTTTGGGCTTTGTTATACTCTGGCTCGAAAAATGTTGAGACGAACGTTTTGTTGAGAATAGGTTTACTGCTCGGTTTTACCGCAGTTTTTTTACAGATTGCTGTATTTTTACAGCCTTTGCTACCGAAGCAATATCAAATTGCGCCGGTCTGTGAAACTATTACTCAAGCTTTAGTACAAAGTCATTTCTACGAAAAGCATCAACATAGCACCCATCATCAACATAGCACCCATCATCAACATCAATCTGCATCTTCTGCACATGAAGCTGCCAGTCATGAGCATCTGTTGGCCCATGCTGAGCATGCAGCGCCAGAGCAACCAAGTTCACATCACCATGATGCGGGTCACCAGTGCCAATACTGTACAGTCTATGGCAATCTGGTTTTACCTCCTGAACTTGAAGTCAAAGAAATATTAGATCGTATTCAAGTGCGACTGGTTGCATTTCAAAAAGCATTTCGACATGTCTATTTTGTATTGCAACGTTTGTTTTTACTTCCCCAAGGTCGAGCCCCGCCACTTTTCGCATAAATCAAAAACTTAATTTTTAGGGTCTTCATTGACTCCAGCCTTGTTTAATTTATGATTTAAGAGAAAGAAAATGGTTCAACCTCAATTCTTTTTACAGCCTTTAGCGGCTGCGGTTTGTGTTGCTTGTTATTCTACAGCGACGTTTGCACATGATCAGGAACATACATCTCAACTTGCTCCAATCGTGGTTACAGCACAGTTAAATAATGATGCCAATGGTTTGATTATTCATGCTGATCCAAAACAACCGATTCAACCTGTACCTGCCACAGATGGTGCTGATTATTTGCAAAGTATTGCAGGCTTTAATTCGATTAAAAGCGGTGGAACCAATGGAGATGTCACATTCCGCGGCATGTTTGGTTCACGGATTAAAATTTTAACAGATGGTACCGAAAATCTAGGTGCATGCCCTGCACGCATGGATGCACCTACGTCATATATTCAACCTGAAAGTTTTGACCGTATTTCGGTGGTAAAGGGACCTCAGACGGTTCAATATGCCAATACAGGTTCAGCAGCCACGGTGATTTTTGAACGTCAAAAACCAACCTTAACAGATGATAAAAATTATCAAGGTCAAGCCAGTGTTTTAGTCGGTTCTTTTGGACGTTTGGATCACAACATTGAAGCTGCTGTAGGTGACAGTAAAAAATATATGCGTATCAATGCCAATCGTTCTGAGTCAAACAGCTATGAGGATGGTGATGGTAATAAAGTGCCTTCTTCTTGGGAGCGCTGGAATACCGATTTAGCATTAGGCTGGACACCCGATGAAGATACATGGGTTGAACTGACGGGTGGTAAAGCCGATGGTGAGGCTGAATACGCAGGCCGAACCATGGATGGTTCTCAATTTGCACGTGAAAGCCTAGGCTTACGTGTTGAAAAGAAGAATTTAAGCCCTGTGATTAAAAAGCTCGAAGGGCAAGTGAACTATAGTTATAACGACCATATTATGGATAACTTTAGTTTACGTACACCACCAATGACACATGATATGAATACACATCAAATGGTGTCGAATCCAATGGCAATGCAGGTGACACGCCGTACTTTAAATAGTCGTTTAGCCATGACCAGTGAATGGGATAAGCTCAGTTTAATTACTGGGGTGGATTCTCAGCTGAACAAACATGGTGGCAGTATGTCATCACCCACCATGCCATCCATGAATGTTGCATTTAGAGAGGATATGCGCTTCCAATCTTATGGTGCTTTCGGAGAAATGACCTATCAATTTAATGATGCTTATAAGTTGGTGACAGGTGCACGAATTGATCAAGTTAAAATTGATGCATTAAAACTGAATGATCAACGTAAAGAAACTTTACCAAGTGCATTTATTCGTTTAGAAAATCAATATCCTGAGCATAATGCCAAATCTTATATTGGTTTAGGTTATGTGGAACGTGTTCCAGATTATTGGGAGCTATTCAGTACTGCACATGGTAATACTGGTATGTCTAAACCGACGTTTAATGATTTAAACACTGAAAAAACTTTACAGTTGGATCTCGGTTATCAATACCAACATGATGCATTGAGTGTATGGACATCAGCATATGCAGGGCTGATTAATGACTTTATTTTATTGAGTTATCATAATCATCCAAAAGCTGGAATGGGTGGGCATGATCACGGTTCTTCATTCAGTGCTGGGGCAAAAAATGTCGATGCAACTATCGCGGGTGCTGAAGCGGGGATCGGTTATCAATTTACTGATGCGATTCAAGCGGATTTAAGTGCAATGTATGCATGGGGCGAAAATACCGATACGCATAAACCATTACCGCAAATTGCACCTTTAGAAGGTCGTTTGAATTTACGTTATGTTCAAGATAAATATTCTTTAGGTTTATTATGGCGTGCTGTGGCGAAACAAGATCGTATTAGCTTAAATCAAGGTAATATTGTCGGTTATGACACTGGTGAAAGTAAAAGCTTTACCACCTTGGCATTGAATGCGTCATATAACATTCAAAAAGATCTAAATCTTGCTGTTGGTGTCGACAATGTCTTAGATAAAACCTATACCGAGCATTTAAACAAATTGGGTGTAGGTGCGGATGGTCAAGTCGGTACTCAACAATTTAATAATACAGGGCGTAATTATTGGGCTCGTATTAGCATGAAATTTTAATTGATTTAAAACTGAATTTTTACAGAAATATGAGGATGTTCTATGAGTAATGACAGTAATAAGTTGTCACCTGAAAAATCGTTTTGGGGATGGAAATTGCTGATTATCGCAATTATTTTAAGCTGTATTTTTATGGGAATCTTCTATTTGGCGATTACCAACGAGCCTGACTATATGCCAAGCCAAAAACAGAATGCAGCTCAGCAACATGATATGTCTAAGATGAGTCATGAAAGTATGCCAAACATGGATCATTCAGCTTCCGAAGCAAAGCATTCTCATTGATCAATGGGTAATGTGACGCGAAGTCATGTAATGTAAAACAAAGGGAGGCCAATTGGCTTCCCTTTATTTTTTTGTGTTTTTTTTAATGATGAAGTACGTTTGGACAGTAGATCTTACTGATGCATACTCGCTAATTGTTTCCCCGCATTTTGATAAAGCTCAAGTGCATATTCTTGTTCTGCACGACCATTCTGTTGTAAATATTGATCCAGTTTGTCGATATGCTTAGCACTACGGTAGAGCAGGGTATTTTTTGCAATTAAATAAAGCGGATACCAAGCCAAAGTACGTGGCTTGAGTCCTAGGTTTTTCATTTTACGTTGCCCAATAAAAAACTGGGTAATATCCAAGTGATTTTGATAGGCTTTTTTCTGCAAAAAAGAATTGAAGTGTTTGTAGTGTCGTTCAAAAGGCTCTTTGGATAAGCTGATGGCTAAAGCTTTGCTACTTTCGTCGGCCTTAGGGTGGGCATAATTCATCCATTGCAGTAGTTTCCATGCGTCAGACTCTTTGCTGACTAGCCATTTTTCATCTACTCCCATTAACCAGCCCGTATATTTCCAAAAATGCATGATGGCTTCTGATTCGGTCTTGCTTGGAAAAATGCCAATGGCTCTGACACCGAGAAGTAACACCGCACTAAATGCAATGTTGGTCATGGCTTGATCGTATTGGTTGATCGGTGCTCCCCAAATATCGTTATCCCAGTCTTTGGATTTATTGAGTTGATGCCGTACCAACGAATGAATAAAACGCACATAAATGGTTGAAGTAAAACCATTGTTAAAACGAGAGAAGCTCTCTTGTTGATTGACATCAAGCCACCATTTGTGGGTTTCAGCTAAGCGTTTTCCCGCGTATTTATGTAAAGCACCTGTCATAATTAACGGTTGATTAAAACCAGGGTATTGATAACCCGTCATTAAAGCCACATCGCGTAAAATAAAAGTACCATTTGTCCCTAACCGATGGGTAAATTTGATCGCAGTTTCAATTTTAGCTGGATCGAGCCAAGTCGGTGCTTGTTCAACCATTTTAAAAAAATCAGTTAATTCAGGGATTACATTGGGAAGTTTATCCAAACCTTGATACAAGGCTGTTTCAAAAAGTTTTCTATTTTGTCTCGGATTGGTCATCACCCAATCCATAACTTTGTCCATCGCGATATCACCAGTCTGTAAGGCACGATTGAGTGAAAGATATTCGTCATAACTGGGTTGTAACTGCTGGTCTGTAAAATAATAAAAAAGCTTAGACTTCATATTTGTTCGTGCCATGGTCTCAAATGAGGCAAGGCGTTGGGGCTTAATTAATGTTTGCATTTTGAGCGCGACCTGATTATTGTTTAGTCAAACTCTAATATGAATAATTATTCGCATTCAATTCGCATTTTGGAGTGAACAGCAAGATGAGAAAACAACCACAACAACAACGTGCTCGGAATGTCGTAGATAGTATCTTAGAAGCAACTCAATTATGTGTTGCTGAATATGGCTTAATCAACGTCACTACACCCAAAATTTCAGAAAAATCAGGTGTCAGTGTTGGTTCTATCTATCAGTATTTTGGCAATAAAGAAGAAATTATTCAGGAGCTTTTAAGTCGTAAAAGTGAGCAGCTGGGGCTTGCGTTGAAACAGATTGCGATTAGCCAAGAAGAATTGAGCTTAGAAGAAATCATTCCACTTAGTCTTCAATTCGGTTTTGACATGATGAAAGCCGATGGTGGCTTTTTTATTGAAGTGCTTAAACATTGGCATGGCTATAACAACTCAGAAGCGGCAAAAGTACTAGAAAAGCATTTCTATGAAGTGGGATTGTATGTGTTTAGCCGTTTTTTTAATCATTGGAGTTTTGAAGTACTTAAAAATAAATCCTTTGTGATTATCAATAGTACGCTTTTTACCATGATGCGTTATGTCAGTCATAATAATTTTCTAATTTCAGAACAGCAGCTAAAAAAAGAATTAACTTTGATGATCTTGGCTTATCTAGAGCAAGGCGCCAGCCCTAATCCGCTTTAAGATAGTCTTTAATGGTGGTAGGGATCCATAGATTGTACTCGACTGATATAGACATACATCCAAATACAAATAACGCTTGGTTTTATAGAACCCGATTTTATAGAGTTGGTTTTATAGAGTGAGTTTTATAGCGTTGGTTTTAGCGAGTCTAAGTATTGTTTGAGTTAGGACAAGATATTGATCTCTTTATCGGGAATCGTTCGATGCTTCTATTCAATGATAAAACTGATCTATCTCCTTATATAGATTTTAATCGCCGTATCTCTATTAAATTGCATTTATAACAATGCTAAGGGCATACAAGAGGCCGTTTTACTTGTTTTAGCAAATGTATGATGGGGGTATTGGTTTTTTATTGCTGTGTTTTTATGCAAAAAAGCAGATTTTTAAAGAAAAAGTGCTGTTTTAGAAGAATAAATAAGCAAGTGATAGATAAAATGAAAAATAATTAAAAAAAGGGGTTGTGTTGGGTAAGGAATGCTGTAGAATGCACATCCATCGGCGGTGATGTTAAATAAAACTTCTGATAAATCAGGCACTTGATTAAGTTGTTAAGATTTCGAATTGAGATTTTAAGATGAGATTTGAGTTGGGTTTGTTAGAAAAAATAATTAACATTATTGATTGACTTTTTAGAGATAGAGAGTAGTATAGCCGACCTAGCTTGATGCTGACGAAGCATTGAGAAGATCATTAAGAGAATATGAAGAACAACTTGTGTGGATTTTTACTGATTGATTGATCGAAATATTATCATTGATTGATTGGTTTAAATTACTCGAAGTTTATTTGAGAGAATTTGTCAGTACATTGATGAGCCAGAATTGTGACCTTAAGTCACTAATGATTTTTAACTGAAGAGTTTGATCATGGCTCAGATTGAACGCTGGCGGCAGGCTTAACACATGCAAGTCGAGCGGGGGATGTTGCTTCGGTAACTGACCTAGCGGCGGACGGGTGAGTAATACTTAGGAATCTGCCTATTAATGGGGGACAACATCTCGAAAGGGATGCTAATACCGCATACGCCCTACGGGGGAAAGCAGGGGATCACTTGTGACCTTGCGTTAATAGATGAGCCTAAGTCGGATTAGCTAGTTGGTGGGGTAAAGGCCTACCAAGGCGACGATCTGTAGCGGGTCTGAGAGGATGATCCGCCACACTGGGACTGAGACACGGCCCAGACTCCTACGGGAGGCAGCAGTGGGGAATATTGGACAATGGGGGGAACCCTGATCCAGCCATGCCGCGTGTGTGAAGAAGGCCTTATGGTTGTAAAGCACTTTAAGCGAGGAGGAGGCTCTCTTGGTTAATACCCAAGAAGAGTGGACGTTACTCGCAGAATAAGCACCGGCTAACTCTGTGCCAGCAGCCGCGGTAATACAGAGGGTGCGAGCGTTAATCGGATTTACTGGGCGTAAAGCGTGCGTAGGCGGCTTTTTAAGTCGGATGTGAAATCCCCGAGCTTAACTTGGGAATTGCATTCGATACTGGGAAGCTAGAGTATGGGAGAGGATGGTAGAATTCCAGGTGTAGCGGTGAAATGCGTAGAGATCTGGAGGAATACCGATGGCGAAGGCAGCCATCTGGCCTAATACTGACGCTGAGGTACGAAAGCATGGGGAGCAAACAGGATTAGATACCCTGGTAGTCCATGCCGTAAACGATGTCTACTAGCCGTTGGGGCCTTTGAGGCTTTAGTGGCGCAGCTAACGCGATAAGTAGACCGCCTGGGGAGTACGGTCGCAAGACTAAAACTCAAATGAATTGACGGGGGCCCGCACAAGCGGTGGAGCATGTGGTTTAATTCGATGCAACGCGAAGAACCTTACCTGGTCTTGACATAGTAAGAACTTTCCAGAGATGGATTGGTGCCTTCGGGAACTTACATACAGGTGCTGCATGGCTGTCGTCAGCTCGTGTCGTGAGATGTTGGGTTAAGTCCCGCAACGAGCGCAACCCTTTTCCTTATTTGCCAGCACTTCGGGTGGGAACTTTAAGGATACTGCCAGTGACAAACTGGAGGAAGGCGGGGACGACGTCAAGTCATCATGGCCCTTACGACCAGGGCTACACACGTGCTACAATGGTCGGTACAAAGGGTTGCTACCTAGCGATAGGATGCTAATCTCAAAAAGCCGATCGTAGTCCGGATTGGAGTCTGCAACTCGACTCCATGAAGTCGGAATCGCTAGTAATCGCGGATCAGAATGCCGCGGTGAATACGTTCCCGGGCCTTGTACACACCGCCCGTCACACCATGGGAGTTTGTTGCACCAGAAGTAGGTAGTCTAACCGTAAGGAGGACGCTTACCACGGTGTGGCCGATGACTGGGGTGAAGTCGTAACAAGGTAGCCGTAGGGGAACCTGCGGCTGGATCACCTCCTTAACGAAAGATTGACGATTGGTAAGAATCCACAACAAGTTGTTCTTCATTGATGTATCTGAGGGTCTGTAGCTCAGTTGGTTAGAGCACACGCTTGATAAGCGTGGGGTCACAAGTTCAAGTCTTGTCAGACCCACCAAGTCTACTGAACACAGAAGAGCAGATATATTAAGATCTTAAGCTGGGGACTTAGCTTAGTTGGTAGAGCGCCTGCTTTGCACGCAGGAGGTCAACGGTTCGACTCCGTTAGTCTCCACCAAATTTGAGGAAAAACAAAGCAACGCTTTGTCCGAAAATTTAAGCAAGAAGCTATGCTTCGCGCAGGCACCCATTTGAAAGATAAGATTGATTATAGAATTTAATGAACATTGAGTTTATTAACTTCTGTGATTTATCACAGTTAACTACTCGCTGACGAGGCGGTAGTGAATCATTAACAGAATATATTTGAGTTGAAATAATTGTTTAAACTCGTTTTAGTTGATGTTAGCAAGTAATTGTTAATGTTGAATGAAATGAGCACTAGCGATAAAACTGAATCAAGCGTTTTGGTATATGAATTAAATTGAAGCTGTATGGTGATTAAGTTCACAGGCAACAAATAGAAGTGATTAAGTTCACATTGTTGATCCTCCTTGTAGGGATTAACGACTGTTTGGGGTTGTATAGTCAAGTAATTAAGTGCATGTGGTGGATGCCTTGGCAGTCAGAGGCGATGAAAGACGTAATAGCCTGCGATAAGCTTCGGGGAGGCGGCAAATATCCTGTGATCCGGAGATTTCTGAATGGGGAAACCCACTTACCATAAGGTAGGTATCGCATGATGAATACATAGTCATGCGAGGCGAACGAGGGGAAGTGAAACATCTCAGTACCCTTAGGAAAAGAAATCAATTGAGATTCCCTCAGTAGCGGCGAGCGAACGGGGATCAGCCCATTAAGTTATATGTGTTTTAGCGGAAAGCTCTGGGAAGTGCTACCGTAGAGGGTGATAGTCCCGTACACGAAAGGGCACATATAATGATGACGAGTAGGGCGAGGCACGTGAAACCTTGTCTGAATATGGGGGGACCATCCTCCAAGGCTAAATACTCCTGACTGACCGATAGTGAACCAGTACCGTGAGGGAAAGGCGAAAAGAACCCCTGTGAGGGGAGTGAAATAGATCCTGAAACCGCATGCATACAAGCAGTGGGAGCCGACTTGTTCGGTGACTGCGTACCTTTTGTATAATGGGTCAGCGACTTATATTCAGTAGCAAGGTTAACCGTATAGGGGAGCCGTAGAGAAATCGAGTCTTAATAGGGCGTTTAGTTGCTGGGTATAGACCCGAAACCGGGTGATCTATCCATGAGCAGGTTGAAGGTTGGGTAACACTAACTGGAGGACCGAACCCACTGTCGTTGAAAAGCCAGGGGATGACTTGTGGATAGGGGTGAAAGGCTAATCAAACTCGGTGATAGCTGGTTCTCCCCGAAAGCTATTTAGGTAGCGCCTCGGACGAATACCATAGGGGGTAGAGCACTGTTTCGGCTAGGGGGTCATCCCGACTTACCAAACCGATGCAAACTCCGAATACCTATGAGTACTATCCGGGAGACAGACTGCGGGTGCTAACGTCCGTAGTCAAGAGGAAAACAATCCAGACCGCCAGCTAAGGCCCCCAAATTATAGTTAAGTGGGAAACGATGTGGGAAGGCATAGACAGCTAGGAGGTTGGCTTAGAAGCAGCCACCCTTTAAAGAAAGCGTAATAGCTCACTAGTCGAGTCGGCCTGCGCGGAAGATGTAACGGGGCTAAAACTATATGCCGAAGCTGCGGATGTGCACTATGTGCACGTGGTAGGGGAGCGTTCTGTAAGCCGATGAAGGTGTATTGAGAAGTATGCTGGAGGTATCAGAAGTGCGAATGCTGACGTGAGTAACGACAAAACGGGTGAAAAACCCGTTCGCTGAAAGACCAAGGGTTCCAGTCCAACGTTAATCGGGGCTGGGTGAGTCGACCCCTAAGGCGAGGCCGAGAGGCGTAGTCGATGGGAAATTGGTTAATATTCCAATACTTCTGTGTAATGCGATGAGAGGACGGAGAAAGTTAAGTCAGCCTGGCGTTGGTTGTCCAGGTGAAAGGCAGTAGGCATGCATCTTAGGCAAATCCGGGGTGCTCTATGCTGAGAGCTGATAGCAAGCTAGTTTACTAGCGAAGTGGCTGATACTATGCTTCCAGGAAAAGTCTCTAAGCTTCAGTTACACAGGAATCGTACCCTAAACCGACACAGGTGGTCAGGTCGAGTAGACCAAAGCGCTTGAGAGAACTCTGCTGAAGGAACTAGGCAAAATGGTACCGTAACTTCGGGAGAAGGTACGCTGCTGACGGTGATAGGACTTGCTCCTTGAGCTATTGGCAGCCACAGAAACCAGGCCCCTGCAACTGTTTATTAAAAACATAGCACTCTGCAAACACGAAAGTGGACGTATAGGGTGTGATGCCTGCCCGGTGCTGGAAGGTTAATTGATGGGGTTAGCGTAAGCGAAGCTCTTGATCGAAGCCCCAGTAAACGGCGGCCGTAACTATAACGGTCCTAAGGTAGCGAAATTCCTTGTCGGGTAAGTTCCGACCTGCACGAATGGCATAATGATGGGGGCGCTGTCTCCAGCAGAGGCTCAGTGAAATCGAAATCGCCGTGAAGATGCGGTGTACCCGCGGCTAGACGGAAAGACCCCGTGAACCTTTACTGCAGCTTGACATTGAACTTTGATCTTACTTGTGTAGGATAGGTGGGAGGCTTTGAAGTAGTGACGCCAGTTGCTATGGAGCCATCCTTGAAATACCACCCTGGTAATATTGAGGTTCTAACTCTGTCCCGTTATCCGGGACGAGGACCATGTCTGGTGGGTAGTTTGACTGGGGCGGTCTCCTCCTAAAGAGTAACGGAGGAGTACGAAGGTGCGCTCAGCGTGGTCGGAAATCACGCGTAGAGTATAAAGGCAAAAGCGCGCTTAACTGCGAGACCCACAAGTCGAGCAGGTACGAAAGTAGGTCTTAGTGATCCGGTGGTTCTGTATGGAAGGGCCATCGCTCAACGGATAAAAGGTACTCTGGGGATAACAGGCTGATACCGCCCAAGAGTTCATATCGACGGCGGTGTTTGGCACCTCGATGTCGGCTCATCTCATCCTGGGGCTGAAGCAGGTCCCAAGGGTATGGCTGTTCGCCATTTAAAGAGGTACGCGAGCTGGGTTTAGAACGTCGTGAGACAGTTCGGTCCCTATCTACCGTGGGCGTTGGAAATTTGAGAGGATCTGCTCCTAGTACGAGAGGACCAGAGTGGACGAACCTCTGGTGTACCGGTTGTGACGCCAGTCGCATCGCCGGGTAGCTATGTTCGGAAGGGATAACCGCTGAAAGCATCTAAGCGGGAAGCCTACCTCAAGATAAGATTTCCCTAGGACTTTATGTCCTCTAAAGAGCCGTTGAAGACTACGACGTTGATAGGTTGGATGTGGAAGTGCGGTGACGCATGAAGCTGACCAATACTAATTGCTCGTGAGGCTTGACTATACAACACCCAAGCAGTTGTATATGAAGCATCATTTGATTCATAAAAGATCAAACATACTTGATTTAGTTGTAAAGCTAGTTACATGAGCGAGGAATAAACAAACATTAATTATGTTTGTCCGAGCGCAAGACATAAAGCTATGCTTTATGTTAAAATCAACTCAAATGTTCTGTTAAACTCATTTGGTACGAAGTAAGGCATTTAAATAAGACCCGAACAAGTCCATAACAGTTTGCTGGCGACAATAGCAAGAGTGAACCACCTGATCCCTTCCCGAACTCAGAAGTGAAACCTCTTAGCGCTGATGGTAGTGTGGGGTTACCCATGTGAGAGTAAGTCATCGCCAGCTTTTAAATCTAAAACACCCCGATCTTTAACGAGAGCGGGGTGTTTTTTTATGTGTGGTGTTTATTAGCGAAATGAAAAGAAATCTGTAGAAGAATTTAAGTGCATAAGCAACTGAAAATAAATAGATTTTTGTAGATGTAAAAAGAAAACCCCATCATCCTGATGGGGTTTTCTTCGTATTGGTGTGTTAGATTTGACTCCTGTCGAATCTCACGTCCTGTGTGTTTTCTTATTCTCAATGAGACTTCCTGTCTCTTTATGTTTGCTATCATAAGCGCAATGCCTAAGTCAGTATATTCGCTAATCACTGCGATTGTTGTAGGTTAAAGCTTACAAGATGATCCAATTAAAAATTAAGACCCAATTCGCTCAGTTACCAATATGAAATGGTGAGATGGATACTTTTGTTTAAAATAAATCGATAAGTCATAACAATATTGAGGGAATCTAAAATGAAGGCTTTTCGACAGTGCTTAATCTATTTACCCCTATTGCTCAGCTGTAGCTTGTTGAGTGCATGTAATGCTCAAAATAATCAAACCACTACGGCTAATTCTTTGATTAACCAGAGCTATCAGATCCAAAAAGTAGCGACATTTGATGAACCTTGGGCAATGGCTGAGTTGGCTGATGGTCGTTTACTGATTAGCGAAAGGAAAGGGAAGTTAAAACTGTTTGATCCTTCCACATTAAAAAGTATAGAAATTTTAGGAGTTCCCGAAGTGGCTTATGGTGGGCAAGGGGGCTTGGGCGATATTGTTCTACATCCTGATTTTGCAAACAATCATCAAATTTATTTAAGTTATGCCGAAACAGGAAAAGGGGGATATGGTGCGGTTGTGATTCGTGGTGAATTAAATCTACAAGAAAAAAATCCTCAAATCCGCAATATAAAAAGAATATGGGAACAAGTTCCTAAGGTTTCAGGGCAAGGGCATTATGCACATCGAATGATTTTTGCAAAGGATGGCAAGCTCTGGATTAGTTCTGGTGAACGCCAAAAATTTGATCCTGCTCAAGATATGAATTCAAACTTAGGAAAAGTTTTAAGACTGAATGATGATGGTACTGTTGTTGCAGATCATCCATTTACTCAACAAGGTGAGATCGCAAAACAAGTGTGGTCGTTGGGTCATCGTAACCCATTAGGTATGGCTTTTGATGCGAAGGATCAATTGTGGGTGGTTGAAATGGGGCCTAAAGGAGGAGATGAGTTAAATCTGATTAAGAAGGGCGAAAATTATGGTTATCCGATTGTTTCCAATGGTGATCATTATTCAGGAAAATCGATTCCAGATCATGCGACGCGTCCTGAATTTAAGGCGCCAGAAATCAGTTGGACACCAGTAATATCACCCTCCAGTTTGGTCTTTTATCAAGATGAATTATTCCCGAAATGGAATCATAAAGCCTTGATTGGTGGGTTATCTTCAGAGGCGATTATTGTAGTTGATACTGAATCGAAGCCTGTTCGTGAGGTACAGCGTTTAAACATGCAGCAACGCATTCGAGATATCCATCCCGCCCATAATGGTTCGATTTGGGTTTTGGAGGATGGGAAAAATGCGGGGCTATTAAGATTGTTACCTAAGTAAAAAATTAATTTAATTCAATGGATTATTATATTATTGAAAAGATGTGGAAGCAGCTGAATTGTTAGGATTGTCTATAAATTATGCTATTCTCTCGATTTAAAATAATATAAATCGAGAACAATAATGCCAGCAACTACAATTGAAATTAGATATCAATATTCTGTAGCACAAGAAGTGGACTTAATCGATGCAGTTCATCAAGCATTGGTGAGCGCTTTTAAAATTCCTGAATATGATCGTGATATTCGTTTATTGGTACATGAACCACATCGCTTTCAATGTCCACCGAATAAGCTTTATCCTGAAAAATTTACCCTGATTCGTATTGATTGTTTTGCTGGGCGTACACTGGATACCAAGCGAAATTTGTATCGCAGTATTGTAGAGAATCTATCTGTATTAGGGATTCCCAAAGATCATATCAAAATTTTATTAAGAGAAATTCCCGCTGAAAATTGGGGAATCCGTGGTGGTCAAGCTGCCTGTGATGTGGATTTGGGTTTCGATATTCAAGTCTAGCTCAACCTAATATGAATCAAAGTAGATGGAATAGATTACTCCGTTGATAATATTATTTAAATTCAATATGTTAATTCAGCTGATGCGCACTTATAAGGTGGAGTATATGCTGCGTGAAGCATACTACGTATCATCAAACTGACGCAATATTGTCATTGAAATGACCTCAAAATGTCATGCTATTGGTTTCTAATAAAGCTCATTTAAATCAATAAAAAAGACCTTTATGAAAAAAATTGCTTATTCTGTTTTAGCGTTAGGCGTATTGGCTTTAACCGCATGCAATGATGATGACAATGATTTCTCATTTGAACCATCTGTCACTGTACCGACCTTGGTTTCATTTGCCAAACTTGATGTCGAAACTTATGCAGCTGGTCCAAACTCAGGTGCCTTTGTAAAGGGCGCCAATGGCATATTCCCACCTTTTAAAGGTCAGCCAGTTCAAGGCTTTTCGGGTGCTGTAAAGAACGGTGATGGCACTTATATGGTCATGGCAGACAATGGCTTTGGTACACAAGACAATTCATCTGACTTTTTACTCCGTGTTTATCAAGTAAAACCTGATTTTCGGACGAAATCGGCAGGATCTGCAAAAGTTCAAGTGATGAGCTTTATTCAGCTTCGTGATCCCAATAAATTAATACCATTTTCAATCATCAATCAAAACAGCACAGATCGTTTACTCACTGGGGCGGATTTTGATCCTGAATCGATTCAACGTACTGCGGATGGTACTTATTGGATTGGGGATGAGTTTGGACCATATTTACTGCATTTTGATAAAGATGGAATACTGCTTGATGCGCCGATTGCATTACCTCATCCATTGAAAGCTGGTGTGGAATTGCGTTCTCCGCAAAATCAATTCAATAAAGCCAACATAAATTATGTAGAGCCTTTGGTTCAGCAAAGCGGTGGCTTTGAAGGAATGGCATTGTCTAAGGATGGTCAATATTTATATCCTTTGTTAGAAAAACCGTTAAAAGGCGAGACCACACAACAGTTGCTTATCTCACAATTTGATGTGAAGAAGAAAGCGTATACTGGGCGATATTATTATTTTACCTTAAATGCCAAGGCGACCAATATTGGTGACTTCCAAATGTTTGATGATAAGTCTGGCATTATCATTGAGCGTGATGCGAGTCAAAACAAGTTAGATGGTTATAAGAAGCTGATTCAAATTGAATTAGGGGATTCTGGTAAAGCGGTAAAACGTTCTGACTTAGTTGATCTTATGAATATCGCCAACCCGAATAATTTATATGGGACAGCGCGAGATGGAGATATTGGTACAGCAACAACTTTTGCTTTTCCATTTGAAACCATTGAAGATGTGATTATTGAAAATAAAAATACCTTAACTGTTTTAAATGACAATAACTTTCCAGGTTCATCAGGACGAAATGCAAAGCGTGCGGATGATAATGAAATTATTCAGATTAAATTGCCTAAAGCATTGTATTAATACACGATAAAATGCTTAGCCTCCACGACCCGAAGCTAAATTAATCTTAGCAAGGGAAAACGCCCTCCTTTTTAAAAGGAGGGCTGGGGAGGATTAAAACTTAAACTGATCAATATTAAGTGAAATACCTGACTTTTTATTGAGGGTAAAGCACCAGTACATACCTTAAATTAGCTGAGCAGATATTATTATTTTAAAGTGCGAAGTAATCTTTAAGCTAAATCGCAGAAAGCCAGTCAATTGACTGGCTTTCTTTATACATCATTCAAGCATGAGGATTAAGCTAAACAGTCTTGTTTCGAAACTTGATCAGGGCAGCCCAATGGATTTAAAGCACATTTTAAATCTTCAATTTGTTCATGGGTGACATAGCCTTTAGATTTTAGGTAATCTGCAACTCGGTCATCACGTAGGCTTAAGAATGCTGCATCATAAACACCTAAATCTACAAATAAAGCAGCTGCTTCTAAGCTATTAAAACGGTCTAGGAACACATCATTGCCATACATCAGGAAAACATGGTCGTAATCCGCATGTGCATCGATTTTTAAACGAGCTGCCAATGTTGTTGGTGAGGTTTTGATAAAAAGCAAATCTGATAATTCATCAAATTGGGTCATATCTAAGATATTTTCACCGGTTTTTACTTTACCTAACCATGCTTTAAAGACCAGTACCGCACCGCCACGCAGTAACATGCTCCACACTTGATGACGAACTTCATCATTTAAGCATTCGCATTCATCTTCGAGACGTTGAACCAGTTTTTCTTCTTGTTGCGCTAATTTATCAAACAGACCTAAGCCTTGAGGATGATAAGCAACAGGGGTAAATACATCAAATTTTAATTCCTCAAACACTTGAAGTGCTAAAGGCACAGCTGCTTGATAAATCGTGTTGAGTGCTTGTATTTGTGTGTCGTGGAGTTTGCTGTGTTTAAACAGATCTTGCCAATCAATTTCAGGCAGGATTGCATTTGCACCATATTGACGATGAAATTGTTGAGCTTGGTGTAGCCCATGTGGAACAGTTTCTGAAATATTCATGGTTAAAAATCCTATTTAAAATTGAATTCAAACGCTGTTTTTGTTTTCCTAAACATGAGCGTAGTTTTGTCTTGAAGTAATTTTTGATTTATCTGAGATGCAATAGGAATACGACTAAAGTTGTAGACAGGGTGAAAAGTAGTTTTTTATTTTTTAAAATCATATAAATAGAAAATTGTAACTAACTATACAAGTGTATATTTACTATTTTGATGTTATTTGCCATAGAAAAGAAGGCTTTGAAGTTTTTAGTCAATAAATGGGTTCGAGTTTTGCTTTTTTTTGAATGCTTTTGCACAAAGCTTAAAAAAAATTGCTATTCCACTTAAAAAATTGCGTTACAAAACCTCTAGAACGCAATGGTCTAGAGGTTGTAAATGTTTCAAAACATTAAAGAAGAACGTGATCAATAAACTGAAAAGGGTTGAACGTAGTAGAAGATTATTTAGAAATCTTCAAGCCAGATAACCATGTACGTAGAGAAGCGGGCTTCAATGGTTTCTTCAACAACACCACATTGAGGTCTTTAACACGCTCTGGTAATTCAGGATCAGAATCTGCAGTAATCAGTGCTGAAGGAACATTTTCCTGACGGTTTTCGACAATAAAATCTAAGCCAATTTTGCCGTGATTTAAATGCTGATCAACCAACCAGACTTGAATATTTTCTTTTTGAATAATTTCCAAAGCTTGTTCAGGTTCAGTGGCTTTAAAGACTTGATAACCCCATTTGGTCAGTAGCGTTGCCATACCCTCCAAAATCGTATCATCATTGTCCAAACACAAGATTTTATAGGCTTTGGCTTTTAATGGTACCGCTTGTACAGGTGATGAAACCAGTTTAGGTGCTGCTACCATTGGCACATCAATCATAAAGCATGAGCCTTTACCTAGTTCGGAGTAAACATGCACAGGATAATCAAGCAAACTGGTCATACGTTGGACGATTGCCAGACCAAGTCCTAGACCTTGCTCACCCCATGGTGAGGTATGTCCACAACGCTCAAATTCTTGAAACAGCTTAATGCGTTGTTCTTCTGCAATCCCTGGGCCGGTATCCCAGACACCGATACGGATATGATTTGGCCGATTAGACGCGCGTAATACACCAACAATCACACGTCCACGAGCAGTATAACGTAAGGCATTGCTGACAAAGTTTTGGATGATACGACGGATCCATTGTGGGTCGGTATCAATCCAGAATTGAGCATCATGGACACGCAATTGGATATTACGTTGTGCGGCGATTGATTTAAATTGCAGTTCTAAATCACTTAATAAATCATGCAGTGGATAAGCTTGGCGTTTCGGTTGGATTGAACCACCTTCCAGCCGTGCAATATCCAAAAGGGCAGACAACATGCTTTCGGCACCATGTAAGGCACGATCAAGTTGTTGTAAGGTTTTACGATCTTCATCCGATTGTACGCTTTGTTCTAAAGCAGTACTGAATAAGCGTGCTGCATGCATCGGTTGAAGTAAATCGTGACTGGCTGCTGCAATAAAGCGACTTTTTGACATATTGGCTTTGTCGGCTTGCTCACGTGCCAGTTGTTGTTCAGATAAGGCATTTGCAAGCTGTTGGGTACGATCAGACACGCGTGCTTCAAGTACCGCTTCATTTTCACGGAATGCAGTAATGTCTGCAAAGGTCGTAACAAAACCACCACCTTCAATGGGATTACCACGCATTTGAATCACACGACCATCTTTACGAATCCGTTCAAACTCATGTGCGCTACCAACTTTCATCCAATGAATTCGCTTACGTACATGTTCTTCTACCGAGCCTGGACCACATTCGCCACGCTCTGCGTTATAACGAATCAAATCGGCAATTGGGCAGCCGACATAGACTAAATCTTTTGGATAATCAAACAGCTTTAAATATTGATTGTTCCACGCGACCAAACACATGTTTTCATCAACCACACTCACGCCTTGGGTCATGTGGTCAATCATGGTCATGATAAGATTTTGGTTAAAGCGTTGCCATTGTGACGCTTGGTCGAGAATATTTGCCACTTGGCCCAATGCCAAGCCATTATTGACCATAGCCGTGGTGAGCAATGTCCGTGCAGAGGCTGCCCCGATTGTGCCTGCGAGGTATTGTTCAGTGAACCGCCACCACATCCCATTGGCACTGCTATTTTCATTGAGCACCACATTGTTCATGGTACAAAATTGCTGAAAGGCATGGGTTGCTGGCCCTTCACCAGTAATCCGTTTGGCTAGTGCAATCAGATCACCAACTTTAAGTTTAGCGACATCATGGTGTAAATAATTAATATCGGTAGAGGTATTTTGTGCAGGTAAGGGCTTGGTTTCATAATAGAAAAAGCTTTCTGCCTGTATTTGTTCAGCAATACTAGGACGATAAATACGAGAGACCCAAATATATAAGGTAATATTTAAACCAAGTGCCCAGATTACACCATGGGTAAGCGGGGCAAAAGATTCAAAACCAAATAAGGCTTCTGGTCTTAACCATTCAATATTTAAAGGTCCAAACATCAAAAATTGATGTGCAAACTGGCTATATTCAACAGGTAAGCTACGTAAAATCGTTGGCAATAATAAGGTATATGACCAAAGGATAAAGCCTACAACCAAGCCTGCATAAACCCCTTGGCGACTTCCGCCACGCCAGTATAAACCACCAATTAAAGCCGGTGAAAATTGTGCAACCGCACTAAAAGCCAATAGTCCGAAGGTAGATAATTGGTCAATATCATTAAAGAAGTGGAAGAATAAAAATCCGAGTAACATTACCGCTAAAATACACACACGACGGGTAAATTTAAGTACCTGTGGTAAGCGTTTGTCATGACGAGAAAGAATGCCAAACTTCCATAGAGAAGGCATAATCAAGTCATTACTGAGCATGATGGACAGTGCCACAGAAGAGACTAATAGCATACCTGTTGATGCTGAAAAACCGCCTAAAAATGCCAGTAAAGATAACCAGTCTTGGTTATAACTAATCGGTAAAGAGAGTACTGCAACATCAGGAATGGTCAGATACTTAGGTGCTGCATGCAGTGCCCAACTGGCGATTGGAATAATGGCAATAATGGTCAGAATCAAATATGCCGCAAACCACCGTCTTGCGCCACGAATATGTTTTTCATCGCGTAATTCAACCACGGCCACATGGAACTGACGCGGTAAACAGATAATCGCCAATGAAGCGAGTAATGTTTGAACCCAGAAGGTATCTGGCACACCAAACAGTTGTACTTCATGAAAAGTTTTTTGCACATCCTGTGAGATTTGTACAATATTTTGTGGATGATCAAAAATAAAGAAAAATGCCACGCAGAGCAGGGCAAAAAGTTTTACAAATGATTCAAAAGCAACTGCAAGCATTAAACCGCCATGTTGTTCGGTATTGGCAATTTGTCTTGTGCCAAACATCATGGCCAAGATCGCCAATACAGCGGTAAGACCAAGCACACCATTGGTGGTGGTGGAGACCACTTGGGTATTGTGATCGAGCATGACGGAAGCGCTAAGCGCAATGGCGCGTAATTGTAGTGCTAAGTAAGGAATGATGGCGATTACAGCTAAGATAGTCACTAAGGACGCTAATGTTCCACTTTTACCATAACGTGCTGCGACAAAGTCGGCAATCGAAGAAATCGCATGATGTTGTCGAACGCGGCCTAAACGGCGCCAAATGTCATAACCCAGCCAGACAAATAATAAAGGTCCTAAATAAATCGGCAGGAAAATAATCCCCTCACGTACTGCAGCACCTGTTGCTCCATAAAACGTCCAAGATGAGCAATATACGCCCAATGTTAGACTAAAGAGAAGCATCCTGCCGCGCGTGCTTAATCGACTCGCATGCTTCTCACCAAAGAAGGCGCAAACGAATAGAATGAGGATGTAAAGGGCCAGAACCCCTATAATTAACCAACTGTTCATAAGGACTACAGTATAAAAAGCTATGCCTATAATAGCGCATACATGAACTGTCTCGTTTATTTTGCTCAAAATTTAACGACCAAAGTCTAAGTTACGAGAACCCCACAATATTGTTAATTTTGACCATGTAAAAAAAGACTAAAAAAAGCAACCAGCGTTCTGGTCGCTTATCAAGGAGCATGGTTATGGATGAGAGACAGGTAGAGGCGATTCTACAAAATCCAAAATTCAAGGAAATGGTTGCTAAAAAAAGTAAATTAAGCTGGACATTAACTGCAATTATGTTGTTCGTTTATGTTGGATTTATGCTTTTAGTTGGCTATAACAAAGAATTTTTAATGAGTTCATTTAGTGGTGGCATCACCACTTGGGGAATTCCTTTAGGTCTAGGAATTATTGTTTTATCTTTCGTATTGTGTGGTGTGTACTCATATATTGCCAACAATAAATTGGATCAATTGAATGCAGATGCAATGAAAGAAGTCGAAGCAATCGCCCACGAAAAAGGACTGCACTAAGATGAAATGGAACTCTTTAAAGACTAAAGCAGCTCTTGCATCTACTGCACTGCTTTCTACTGTTGCACAAGCAGGCCCAGATTTAGGTGAAGCTCAGCAGCAAGCGACCAACTGGCATGCAATCATTATGTTTGCAATTTTTGTTGGTTTAACCTTATTTATTACTAAATGGGCTGCAAAACAAACCACCAATACTGCAGACTTCTATACCGCTGGTGGTGGTATCTCTGGTTTCCAAAATGGTTTAGCGATTGCAGGTGACTATATGTCTGCTGCATCGTTCTTGGGTATTTCTGCATTGGTGTTTAGCTCAGGCTTTGATGGCTTGCTTTATTCACTGGGTTTCATGGTTGGCTGGCCAATCGTATTGTTCTTGGTTGCTGAGCGCCTACGTAACTTAGGTAAATATAACCTGTCTGACGTGGTTTCGTTCCGTTTAGAAGAAAAACCAGTACGTACACTTGCAGCAATCAGTTCGCTTGTAGTTGTGGCTTTCTATTTGATTGCTCAAATGGTGGGTGCAGGTCAGCTGATCAAACTGTTATTTGGTTTGAACTATAACATCGCAGTTGTGATTGTTGGCCTTCTGATGATGGCTTACGTGATCTTCGGTGGCATGTTGGCAACAACTTGGGTACAGATCATTAAAGCAGTGATGTTACTTTCAGGTGCAACATTCATGGCGTTCATGGTGATGCATTCTGTCGGTTATAGCTTCTCTGAAATGTTCAGACAGTCTATTGATGTATTTGCAAAAGTACATGATGTCAGTCTTGATGATGCAACCAAAATTATGGGACCAGGCAGTTTGGCGAAAAACCCACTCGATGCTTTGTCACTTGGTTTAGCACTCATGTTTGGTACAGCAGGTTTACCACACATTCTTATGCGTTTCTTTACAGTTAAAGATGCTAAAGAAGCTCGTAAATCTGTGGTTGTTGCAACAGGCTTCATTGGTTACTTCTACTTATTAACCTTCATTATCGGTTTCGGTGCGATCCTTTTCGTATCAAACAACCCACAATTTATTGATGTTGCTAAAATGGCTGTGACTGGCAAACTAGAATTAGTTGGCGGTAACAACATGGCAGCGGTACACCTTGCAGATGCAGTGGGTGGCGATCTGTTCATGGGCTTTATTTCAGCAGTTGCATTCGCAACGATTCTTGCGGTAGTTGCAGGTTTGACATTGTCAGGTGCTTCAGCAATTTCACATGACTTGTACGCAAACGTATTGAAAAAAGGTCAAACAACCCCTGAATCTGAATTACGTATGTCGAAGATTGCAACACTTGGTCTTGCGATCTTTGCGATGATCTTAGGTATTTTGTTCGAGAAACAAAACGTTGCCTTCATGGTGGGTTTAGCATTCTCTGTAGCGGCGTGTGCAAACTTCCCAGTATTGGTTCTTTCAATGTTCTGGAAAGGATTAACTACACGTGGTGCTGTTGTAGGTGGTGTTGTCGGTCTAGTGACAGCGGTGACTTTAATTATCTTGTCTAAAGCAGTTTGGGTAGACACTTTAAAAATCTCTGATACTCCGATCAACTCATTCAATGGTCCTGCAATCTTTGCTATGCCATTAGCATTCATCTGCTGCTGGTTGTTCTCTGTGACAGATAAATCTGCACGTGCAGAAGCAGAGCGTAAAGCATTTGATGCACAGTTTGTACGTTCACAAACAGGTATTGGTATCTCTGGTGCTTCAGATCACTAAGTGATTTGAGATCAGCCTAAAAAACACCTTCACGAAGGTGTTTTTTTATGGGTGATGCAAAACCAGAACTCCATCATCCCAGTTTGAGCTTTTAAGCGATATAAAGCTTGTTTTATGCTGATTGATCAGTTGAATGATCACGAAAAATTGAAAGGATTTAAGAAACCCAATGAATATGTTAATTTGAATGTTTAAAAGAACAATCAGAATCAGAAAATATGCGTTCAATGATCGAATTTTGGAAAGGTTTTAAACAATTACCGTCAGCATGGTTATTGTTGGTCCAACTGCTTATTTTAGTTTTATCTGTCTATACCAATGCCAGCAGAAGTTATCAAATTTTAACTTGGTTACTCGGTGTCTCTGCATTACTGATTATTGCCAAAGTGATTCGACAAACACCGACATTTACACTGTTGGGCTTAACCTTTGTCACGGGGGCATTTGTACTGTCCTTTCTGATGCTGATCGGTTTTCATTCTGTTACCTTGCAAATCTTTGCACATTCATTTGAAGCAGCTGCTTATTTTTGTGCAGCATATGGCCTAATTCGCTATATGTTTGCAGATCGTTATTTAACCAAAGATGAACTGTTTGCTGCGGGTGCGGTATTTACCCTGATCGCATGGGGATTTGCCTTCTTATACAGTATCTGTCAATTGATGGTTCCACAGAGCTTTCAAAACCCAAATCATGTTGCAGACTACCAATCTTGGCTGGATTTATTGTTCATTAGTTTTAGTCTGCAATCGGCAACAGGATTGTCCGATTTGATTCCTGTTGCGCCTGCTGCACGGGTGATTTCAATGTTGCAAATGTTCTGTGGCGTGATGTATTTTGCCCTGATCGTCTCACGGATGATTGCCCTGCAATATATTGAAAATAAACCAAAATCATGAACTAATGATCTTGTTACATTTAGTAAATTGTTGAAAATGTTAATTTAAATTATAATGTGGCCTGAATCCAATCGCTGTTCTACAGGATTCGTCTTTTTTCACACCTGTGAATGCCTTTTTTTGACTTTAAAAAGTCTGTCCATTGAGTATAAAAACCTGGGGGAAATATGCCTTCCAAAAAAATCACTTGGTTTGACAATGTCAATCCAAAAGTTTTCTTGAGCACTGTTGGAATTATTGCGCTTTTTTTAGCCGTTGTTGTCTTTGCACCAAATGCCTTTGAACTGATTACTCAAAGGATGAATCGCTGGATCACCGATTCATTTAGTTGGTTCTATGTTTTATCTGTCGCAATATTTTTAATTGTGCTGATTTTTATTGCCTTTTCTGACATGGGTAAAATCAAGCTTGGACCTGATCATAGCCAGCCTGAGTATAGTAATGGGTCATGGTTTGCCATGCTATTTACTGCGGGTATGGGGATCGGGTTAATGTTCTTCAGTGTTGCAGAACCTGTCATGCATTATGTCAATCCACCTGCTGGTGATCCACAAACCATTGAATCTGCCCAAGAAGCAATGAGAATTACCTTTTTCCATTGGGGCTTACATGCTTGGGCTATCTATGCAGTTGTTGGCTTAACGCTGGCTTATTTTGCTTTTCGCTATAACTTGCCACTCAAAGTTCGTTCGGGTTTGTTTCCGATTATTGGTCAACGAATTCATGGCCCAATCGGAGATGCGGTCGATACTTTTGCCACCATTGGTACGGTATTTGGTGTGGCTACCACGTTAGGATTTGGGGTAACGCAAATTAACTCTGGCTTAAATTATTTATTTGGCTGGGAAAGTAATATTAGCACCCAAATCTTTTTGATTATTGTGGTGAGTACGCTGGCTTCGTTGTCGGTTTTCCTCGGATTAGACAAAGGAATTAAACGACTCTCTGAACTGAATCTGATTTTAGCTTTGGTATTGTTAGGCTTTGTATTCCTCGCCAGTTCCAGTATTTATATCCTACAAGCAACCATTCAAAACGCTGGACAATATATTTCGAATTTGTTTAGCATGACCTTTAATTTATATGCTTATCAATCAAATGGCTGGATTGGTGGTTGGACCATCATGTATTGGGCATGGTGGATTTCTTGGTCACCATTTGTTGGTATGTTTATTGCGCGTGTTTCAAAAGGTCGAACCATTCGAGAGTTTATTGTTGGGGTACTGCTTATTCCGACAGGCTTTACCTTGATCTGGATGGGTTTTATTGGCAATGCTGCCTTGTTCAGTATCATGGAACAAGGGCAGGTTGGGCTAATTTCTGCGGTACAAAAAGATTCATCAGTTGCATTGTTTGAATTTTTAACCCATCTGCCTTTTTCAGGTGTGTTTAGTCTTATTGCGACACTGCTGGTGGTGTTGTTCTTTGTTACCTCCGCAGATTCTGGTGCATTGGTGACCGATTATCTCACTGCGAAAACAGAAAATTCGCCGATATGGCAACGCTTGTTCTGGACTGTTTTAATGGCGGTCTTGTCGATCATTCTATTAATGGTTGGTGGGCTAGGCGCACTACAATCGGCCACCATGATGAGTGCCTTACCATTCACCTTTATTATGCTGTTGTTGTGTTGGGGCTTAGTCAAAGCATTGCGCTTAGATGTCACCAAAATGCAGGCTTTACAAGTGGCAAGAATCACGCCGAGAGCTGTGCAAAACCCACGTAGTTGGCAGCAACGTTTGGGCTTAATCATGCACTATCCGCATACGTTGGCTGAAGTACAACATTATATTCAGGTTGATGTGATTAAGGCTTTTGAAAGTATTCGTTTTGAGTTTAAACGCCGTGATTTAAATGTGGTGATTAAAGAAACCGAAGACGGTGTTCAACTGAGTGTGGATCATCATGATGAGTTCAATTTTATCTATAAAGTCATTGCACGCAAAATGGTTGCGCCAAGCTTTATGATGAATGAAGAACATCAGGAAACCGATGATTTTTATCAAGCAGAAATATTTTTAAGAGAAGGTGGTCAAAACTATGATGTGATGGAGTGGACGCAAGAAGACTTGATTCAAGACATCATTGACCAATATGAACGCCATCTACATTTCTTAAATGTACTGAGAAACTAAGTTGTTTATTTAAAAAACAAAGGCAATAAAAAAGGACTCGTATGAGTCCTTTTTTTGATTCAATTTCTAAGCAACTTAGAAACGGAATTTAGCGTTTAAGCCAACAGTTTGCGTATCACCAACATACGAAATTGCTTGGCCTTTATTGTTTTCGTAGTTTGCATTTACGTAGCTTGCACCAACTGCAATCGCAGGAGTGATGAAGTAGTTTACGTTTGCACCCCAAGCTGAATCAGGCGTACCTTCGTAGCTAGACGCTGCGTAAGAAGCACCAACGCTTAATTGTGGGTTCAAATAGAAATCAGTTTTGAACTGGTATGCAGTCGCATCACCATAGATGATGCCTGATTCAAACGCTAAAGACATATTTGTACCGTCAATACCGCCAACGTATTTAGCACGTGCAGTGATTGCGTCTTGGTCTTCACCAATTGTTGCAGCTTCAGCAGTCGCTTTAGCAACGCCGTTACCCATAACATTGAATGCATCTAAAGCAACTTGGTCAGCAACGTTAGTATAACCAACAGCAACTAAGAAGTTTTGAGTAGGAAGAGCACCCACTTCTAATGCAAAACGATCGCCTTGATCATTTGGCAAGCCATTTTTACCGTCAAGAATTGTGTGGCTATAAGAAGCACTTGCGTATGCAGGTACATATGGAGTAGGAACATAAAGTTCAGCTTTAGCGCCGTAGTTATGTGCAACTACACCAGCGTCTAATTCGCCATAGTTATATGCTAAAGAAACATTTGATGCTTGGTTTAAGAACGCTGCTTCAGCCAATGGACCTTTTGAAGAGTCAACATTTTTGAAGTAGTAAGTACCTTGCAAACCACCAGTGAAATCTTTGTCATTTTCAGTTGTATCGATATACTCTGATTGACCTTGAATTTCAAATTGGTATGCTTGAGCGCCGGTCATGGCTAATAATAAAGCAGTGGCTAAACCGAGTTTTTTCATAATCTTTTCCAATAGGAGAAATTGGTGAAACAGACGGCATTGTATTGTAACAAGATATTAAGTCAATGACGTTTAAGGCCACTGTTTACAAAGTAGATACATGAAATTTACATTGTTTAAAAAACGTACATTTAAATAGCTTTACGTCAACCTGGAAAAAAACTTAATTAGAACAACAGACTAAATTCAGACAAAAGTTTTATTTCATATAAAACAGATATCAAATTGTTAAATTAATACATTTGTTTTATTGTTTATTTGTGTTTTTTGATCGATATTACCGATGGTTGTTTTGCGATCAATGTCAAGAAAATGTCATTAAATTCTGCTTATTTTTAGAATTAATTTGTGATTGTATAATCATTTCATGTGAATATTGTTGTTTTATTCTCAATTATTCATAAAAACGATAATTTATTTATATCCGATCAATTTAATAGGTTTTACAAAGTAAAAGATATTTTGAATAATGAGTCAATAAAGTTCATTCATTTTAAATGAATTTTTTTGAGATTTTGAGTTTATATGCCCAGCTTTCCCCAAGGTTGGGCTTTTTTTTATTTAAAAATTCAAAGCAAATCGCATTAAACAGACAATAAAAGTATTGCACCAATATGTAGCATAATTAAGCAAAAGATGAATTGTGTTGGCATGATTCTTGCCAAAAAAAATCCCAATTTTCAAAGAAAACTGGGATTTTTCGCCAAAATCTGGAGCAAATCAATAAATTCTGCTGAGGAATATTAATAAATTGCCCTAATGAAGTGCATTATGCACCAATATATTGCACCTGTAAATATTTTCTTACATTCAATTTAAAAAATAATTCATGGGCTCATCTACACTATTTCAGATTGAGTCAATGCCTAAGTAAAGTTTATGAGTAATTACCGATTTAAATCTAAAATAAAAAGCAGTGTATTGATCATTCTGAGTAGTGTGGCATTTTCAGGTTGTGTTTCTAATGCCAATTTGCATGATCCAGCGTCATCACAAAGAACAAGTGAAATCCCGTAGTTGTTTAATTATGCGCAAACTCAAGCCGTCTTTGTGACTTATGATGGAACTCAATTTAAACGTTATGGGAATGATTTAAATAGAGCCAAGACTGCCTATATTCCAGCCTCTACTTTTAAAATGTTGAATGCCTTAATTGGTTTGCAACATGCGAAAGCGACGAATACAGAAGTATTTAAGTGGAATGGAGAAAAAAGATCTTTTCCTGCATGGGAAAAAGATATGACCTTGGCACAAGCAATGCAGGCTTCAGCCGTACCTGTATATCAGGAGTTGGCACGACGTATTGGCTTGGATTTGATGAGTAAAGAAGTCAAGCGTGTTGGTTTTGGCAATACACAAATTGGTCAACAGGTAGATAATTTCTGGCTAGTCGGCCCATTGAAAATTACCCCAGAGCAAGAAGCTAAATTTGCTTTTCAATTGGCAAACAAAACATTGCCTTTTGATGATGCTGTACAGCAACAAGTTAAAGATATGCTCTATGTCGAAAGACGGGGTGATTCCAAGCTTTATGCCAAAAGTGGATGGGGAATGGATGTGGAGCCACAAGTGGGTTGGTATACGGGATGGGTGGAACAGCCGAATGGTCAGATCACCGCTTTTGCTTTAAACATGCACATGCAGACAGGGGATGATCCTGCTGAACGCAAGCAACTGACATTAAGTATCTTGGATAAATTAGGCTTATTCTTTTATTTGAGATAAATGCAGTAGATAAAAAAATGCCCAGTTTATTGGGGGAAACTGGGCAATAAAAAAGGTAAATTTTCAAATCATGAGAATTTCTATCTAAGTCCAATTTTATGCAAATTCTATTTATATGTAAAATGTGAATTTTGAATATTACTCATCTATAAAAACGATAATATAAAGGCGTTGAACGCTGTAGATTAAACTTGATTATGTGGAGTAGTTTATGTGTATATATTCTATAATATAAACAAAATTTCTTTAGCTTTATTGCGATATAACTTCCCACAGGACCATGGTGATGGTGCATGAACTCAGATCAGAACAAATAAGCACGCGTTTGCTTATCCTCATGTCAGTCATCATTTTGTCTGTTTTGTTAATTGCTGTTCCACAAATCATCAGTAATTATCGAGAGTATAGTCGAGCAAATCGAGCTTTAGTCAATATTCAAGCCTTGCAAGTTTTTGCTGAAACATCCAATAAAATTTCACGGGAAAGAGCGCCAACAAATAAAGCAATGTCGAGCACGACAGCAAATTTTCCAGACAGAATAAAAGAATTGCAGGACTATCGTAAGGACGTAGATCAGCAGATTAATTTAACCGTCGAGACCTTAAACAAGGCGGGGTTTACCAGTTTGGCGGATCAAGTTGATGTTCAGTTAAGACATGATTTGAACATCGCCCGCAAACAAGTCGATGCTTATTTAGCCTTACCATTAAAAGAACGTAATTCAGTGCAAATGGATCAAGTGATTCAGGGAATGTTTCGGGCGTGGGACAGTTGTAGAGCCATGTTGCAGCAATTAATTAACCATTCAAAAAAGAATAATAGCGATGTGACGGATTATGCTTCAATTGTGCTGATATTGGCTGATTTACGAGATCAATCTGGACGAGTTGCGTCTAACATCATGGCACCCCTGAGCTTTTCCGAACCACTGCCTGAATATAACAAAGCACGCTCATTACAAACGCAAGAACAGGTTAAATATTTATGGCGTTTGATGGATACCATGCAAATAGAGTCTTTAAAAACCCCTGAGTATCTTTATTTATATGGTCAGGTGAAAACTCAATTTATTGACCAAGGCTTACCCATCGTAAATCGTTTGGTGCAAGAGAGTAGAAATCAGCAGCCTTATTTTTTAACGGCAAACCAACTGACAGATGCAATCGTGGATAAGTTTACCACGGTGGTAAATTTACAAAAATATCTACTTGAAACTCATGCCTTAAGTGCACGTCATCGAATGGAATCGGAGCAACGTCAATTTTTTATCACGCTCTTTATTTCTCTTTTGTCATTGTCGGTCGCAGTTTTTACGATGTTATATACACGTAAAAAGTTATTTGAACCCTTAATATATGCAAGAAATATGATTTTGGAACTGTCACAAGTACAAGAACGTGATTATCTAGGGGATGCTTCGATACAAACCAAAGAGGTGCATACCCTAACTGATGCGCTTGATAAATTAAAAGAAATGCTCAAGCAACGCGATGCTTTTGAATTTCAATTACAAAATAGTGCCAACACTGACAGTTTAACCGGTGTTTCAAATCGATTGGCTTTAGATGTTTATTTAAAAAATATTGCGACACAAACCGAGCGGTTTCAAGAGTTGACCTTGATCATGGTGGATATTGATAATTTTAAATATGTGAATGATCGCTTTGGGCATATTTTAGGTGATTCGGTTATTGTTGAAATTGCTCGATGTTTAAAAGCAAATATTGCGCAATCTGATTTGATTGTACGTTTTGGTGGCGATGAATTTTTGATTTTGATTGATCGTATTCAATGGGATTGGGCGTTGCAAATTTCTGAAAGCATTTTGGCTGATGTCTCACGGTTAAATTTTAACAGTTCAATGTCTAACGAACAGCTCAATGTTTCTGTCAGTATTGGCGTGGCAACAGGGGCTGAAAGTTGGGAAGCCTTATTTAATCGGGCAGATGCATCGCTATTTAAGGCCAAAGCACAAGGTCGAAATAAAGTCGTGGGATGATCGACTTGGAATCTTGATGATGATTAATCGGTTTGAAAATATTGATTTATCATCAGTATTCAATGATAAGAATATTGAATTATTTTGCAGTGACTTTACGTAACTCAGCATACAATTGATTTAAAAATCGTTGCTGTTCGGCATTGTCTTGAAAGTGACGTTGATACAGCACACTACAGCTTTCTACATCAACAATATTATTGAGATTAAAAGACCAATCCTCTGTATTTTTAATACCAATCCCCAGATCATCACCACAACGTTGCCACTGTTTGGAGAAGCCAGAGTTTTGATTGGCAGCAAGCTGCTTAAATTCTGCTTTAAGGCTAAAGCCGCGCATTTCTGAGTTGGTGAATTTGTTGATTGCACTGATTGGTACACCGCCCCAAGTGATGGTTTGTCCACGCGGCATTGAGATGGTTTGCAGTTGACTTTCATTCATTAACTGACTTTGTCTACCGGTTTTAAAGCCCTGTTTTTCGTAAGTCAAAGTAGAACCAACAGGAAGCTGTATTTTTTTAATTAGTAAGGGTTGGGTGGTGATAAAATAAGGATTGTCGGGTCTGCCATTACCACCGGCAATGTTTATGCTACAACTGCTGAGTAAACAGATACTTGGGACTAAAAAGCATAAGTAAAGAAGCTTCATAAGGAAAATATCCTGTGCTATGCATTGATCTTGCCTTGTTTAAATTAGAAATGCAAAATTTGCTCAGCAAATCTTCAAATTAAGCCAATGATTGTTGGAATATATAAGAGAAAGGCTGAGAATCTGAGTTTTATAAAAATTATATGAACTATTTAATTTCGAGCTTAGATGATTAATTTACCCCTAATCCATATGGGATAAAGAGAGAAACTCCCTCCTTATTTAAAGGAGGGAGTGAAAGATGCAGGGAATTACTTCAACAACGGTTTTAAGAACTTCGCTGTATGTGAAACTTTAGATTTCACCACTTGTTCTGGGGTACCTTCCGCAATAATCTGACCACCCCCTGCGCCACCTTCAGGGCCTAAATCAATCACCCAGTCCGCCGTCTTAATTACATCGAGATTATGCTCAATCACCACAATGGTATTGCCCTTATTGCGTAGTTCATGAAGAATATCGAGCAGTTTGGCAATATCATGGAAATGCAAACCAGTGGTTGGCTCATCCAGTACATACAAGGTTTTACCTGTATCACGTTTTGCCAGCTCACGTGCCAGTTTGACCCGTTGCGCTTCACCACCAGATAGCGTTGTTGCAGATTGACCTAAGCGGATATAGCCTAACCCGACTTGGTTTAAGGTTTCCAAACGACGGTGAATCACAGGGATTGCGTCAAAGAAATGCATCGCATCTTCGACGGTCATTTCCAATACGTCAGAAATATTCTTGCCTTTATAACCAACTTCCAAGGTTTCACGGTTATAACGCTGACCATGACAGTTATCACAAGGCACGTACATATCAGGTAAGAAGTGCATGGCAACTTTGATCATACCATCCCCCTCACACACCTCACAGCGCCCGCCTTTGACGTTAAATGAGAAACGACCTGCAGCATAACCACGGGCTTTAGCTTCAGGGGTTTGCGCAAACAATTCACGAATCGGGGTAAACAAACCAGTATATGTCGCTGGGTTAGAACGTGGAGTACGCCCAATCGGACTTTGGTCAATGTCTACCACTTTATCAAGGAATTGTAAGCCATCAATCGAATCAAACTTTTCAGCAGTTAAGGTGGTTGCACCATTTAATTGCGTCGCTGCAAGTGGTAACAGGGTACGGTTAATTAAGGTGGATTTACCTGAACCTGAAACACCTGTCACACAAGTCATTACACCTAAAGGAATCGTCAAATCAACATTTTGTAAGTTATGCCCTGATGCGCCCATCAGTTTAATTTGTTCTTCAGGCTTAGGCGGTTTAACTCGCTCTTTGGGCACTGCAATTTTTAACTTACCAGAGAGGTATTTTCCTGTTAGAGAGTTCTCATTGGCTGCAAGTTCATCATAGGTTCCTTCGGCAATGATATGACCGCCATGCACACCAGCACCCGGACCGATATCAATAATATGGTCGGCTGCACGGATTGCATCTTCATCATGCTCAACCACTAAAACGGTATTACCTAGATCACGCAAACGAACCAGTGTTTCCAATAAACGATCATTATCGCGTTGGTGTAAACCAATGGATGGCTCATCTAAAACGTACATCACCCCCATTAGACCAGCACCAATTTGTGAGGCTAGGCGGATACGTTGTGCTTCACCACCTGAGAGTGTTTCAGCAGAGCGAGACAGGCTTAAATAATTTAAACCGACTGATACAAGGAAGTGCAAACGCTCGCGAATTTCTTTAAAAATTTTATCGGCAATTTCACCTTTAGCACCTTCGAGATTTAAATCCTGATAGTAGCTTTCAGCATCACCAATCGACATTTTGGTAATTTGGGCAATGGTTTTGTCTTTAACACGGACATGACGTGAAATTTCATTTAAACGTGAGCCGCCACAAGCATCACAAGCGGCATTGGATAAATACTGCGCCAGATCATCACGGACATAATTAGATTCAGTTTCACGATAACGACGTTCTAAATGAGGCAAAATGCCTTCAAAAGGTTGTACACGATTGTGTTTACGACCACGCTCATCGATATAGCTAAGATCAACTTTTTCTTTGCCTGTACCGTAAAGAAATTTCTTTTTCGTATCAGCGTCGAGTTCATTCCAAGGCGTGTCTAACGAAAACCCAAAATGATCTGCAACTTTCTGAATCATGCTGTAATAGTATGGACGTTGTCTGTCCCAGCCACGGATTGCACCTTGGCTGATAGAAACATCTGGGCTTGGAATCAGTTTTTCAGCACTGAAATGACTACGGGTACCTAAACCGTCGCAGACAGGGCAGGCACCAAATGGGTTATTGAACGAGAACAGACGTGGCTCTAGTTCAGCAACAGCACGGTCACATTCAGGGCAGGAATGTTTTGCTGAAAATACACGGTCAGGATGTTCACCACCCATCCACGATAAAATCGCCAGATCACTGCCTAAACGTAAGGCAGTTTCAAAGCTTTCGGCAATTCGGTTACCTAAGTCATCACGGACTTTAAAACGGTCAACCACAACTTCAATGGTGTGTTTTTTCTTTTTATCGAGTTCTGGTGGTGTATCGATATCAATCACTTCACCATCCACACGCGCGCGGACAAAACCTTGGCTCTGTAATTGCTCAAACAGGTTGCTGTATTCACCTTTACGCTCACGAACAACTGGTGCAAGGAGCATCAACGCTGTGCCTTCTTCCAGTCCTTTCACTGCATCGACCATTTCAGAAACAGTCTGTGCAACCATCGGCAAGTCGTGCTCTGGGCAGTAGGGTGTGCCAACACGTGCATACAGTAAACGTAAATAGTCGTAGATTTCAGTAATGGTTCCCACGGTTGAACGGGGGTTATGGCTGGTAGATTTCTGTTCAATCGCAATCGCAGGGCTTAAACCTTCAATTGAATCAACTTCAGGCTTTTCCATTTGTGAAAGGAACTGACGTGCATACGCAGATAAAGATTCGACATAACGGCGCTGACCCTCAGCATATAAGGTATCGAAAGCCAGAGATGATTTCCCTGAGCCTGAGAGTCCTGTGATGACCACAAACTTGTCACGTGGAATATCGAGTGACACATTTTTTAAATTATGGGTACGTGCGCCTCGAATACGGATATGACTTTGACTCATAAAAGCTTTCTCGAAATTATGCGAATTAAAGGGGTATATGATAGCGATTTAATTTTGTTCAAGCTGTAAAAAATAGTTTTTAAACGACAAATTGTGTCATGTAACTGACCATTTAAAACTGTGATGGAGTTTGAGTTTTTGAATAAAATAATAATATTCATATATTTATGATAGTTTTCAATAATTTTTAGGGTCGCATTCAGCTAATTTAAAATCAAAGCTATAATTTATTTAAAATAAGTTATTGAAGAAAAATGAGATATGCAGTCAGCTTTTGATGCTGTGTTGATTTCTGAGTACTTATTGCGATATTGCATAGGGTAGAACGAATAAACCAGATCAGCTTTAAGATTGGTCCTGTGATGCAATCAATAACCACTTATCTAAAAAAGAGAATTGTTAGACAAAGGTTCTGTGATTAACCATTGTTTTTATTATAAAATGTGTGATATCTATCGCACTTGTGGAGGGCTCGAAAATGAATATACGAAAAATTATATCAGTTATTTGTTTTGCATTTTCTTGCAATGTCTTGGCAGGCGAGACTTCACAAGTTTTATTTGATCAAGTGTTAAATTTAAAACCCAATCAATTGTACGAATTAGAATTAGAAGATGTACAAGCGGGGGATCAGATTTGGACAGCGGTTTATTTGGTTGGACGACAAAATTATCCGGGACTTACTGCAAAAGTTGAGTTTGTCATGGACAATCAAGGCCTGTTAAATAAAGCCAATCCCAGTGAGCATGCTGTATATCAAACACTGATTGCAGAAAATTTGATGCAAACCAATCAATATTCATTTAAGCAATTCAAAGGCTTAAACACATTCATTGAAGATACTTCACAACAGCTGATTACAGATCCGATATTGGAAAAAACAGATAGCATTCGTATTTATAGTCAAGTGAATGACTGGATCCCTGAATACAACACTTATGAACCCACCAAAGTGAAATTTGGCATTCAAAATCCTTTGGATTTTGACATTGTTGCGGCTTATGTTTTGGTGGGCAAAGGTGAAAAGCCTGCTGAACTCAGTGAATTACATTTTAAAAATATTCAAGCCACTTATGCCTCTCCTTTGCCTCCAGTATCAGCCGATTTTACTCAAGCTGAGGTGAATAAATCTGAGACGCACTTGAGTAGAAGTGAGCTAAAATTTATCTTTTTTATCGTGATGGCGATTGTCATGGGTTTGGTTGCGTTTATTAACCGTGGCAAATTAAAACGCGCTTTTTAAAGCTTTAACTTATAGCGCATTAAATTTCTAATATTTTAGATTTCAAATTTACACGCTTGGCGTAAACTCTTGCACTGATCATGTGTTTGAGTAATTTTAGATGTTGTCTTTATTTTTGAAATGTATTCTGGGTGCAGCAGTGGTTTTGCTGATTTCAATCCTTTCAAAAAGTAAGGCATTTTATATTGCAGGTTTAGTCCCACTTTTTCCAACATTTGCATTGATCGCACATGTGATTGTGGCGCAGGAAAAAGGTGCTGAAGCCTTAAAGCAAACAGCTTTATTCGGGCTATGGTCATTGATACCTTATTTCATTTATTTGTTCACGGTTTATTTACTGGCAACTAAGCTTTCGATGTGGTCTTGTTTAGGGATTGCAACGTTATGCTGGATTGTGGCTGCTGCTGTTTTGATTTATGCATGGCAATTGTTTCAGAATGGATCGGTTTTATGATTTATTGAATCAATAAAAAGAGTTGCAATGAATACTTTTGAGTGGATTGTAAAGTTAATGAGCCTTTGATCAAGGCTCATTTTTTAGGGATATATTTTAATAATCAGCTGTTTAAACAATAAATTGTTTTGGGCTTTCTAGGTTCTTAATGGCATTGTAAATTTGATCTGCATGATTACACACAATCAGTTTTGCCCGATGCTGAGGTGGTAAAAAGCCTTCAATAACAGCATGGTCTAATTGCGCAATCAAATGGTCATAGAAACCATTGACGTTATATAACATCATCGGTTTTTGATGTTGATTCAATTGTCCCCATGTCGCGACTTCTAAAATTTCCTCAAAGGTACCAAAACCACCAGGTAGAGCGACAAAAGCACTCGCGCGTTCAGCCATCATAGCCTTACGTTCATGCATGTTTTGTACAATATGTAATTCTGTTAATTGGTTATGGGCAATTTCATAATCCAACATAAATTCGGGAATAACACCAACGACATCACCGCCATGTTCCGTGACCGTATCTGCAACTTGTCCCATTAAGCCAATACTTGCGCCACCATAGACGATCCCAAAACCTTGTTCTGCGATGCCTTGGGCAAGTTGGATGGCTTTTTCTCGATAGGTGGGGTTATTTCCAGGTCGGGAGCCACAATAGAGCGCGATTAAACATTGTGTGGCTTTATGTTGTTGTTGATCTAATTCGAAAGGTTTATTCATCATTACAGGCAATACACTATTCATAATTTATTTTTTCACCTTAACTTATCATGTTCTTATACATTTCTACTACTTTAAGTAAGAAATGTGACAAAAACATGTTGTGTTATCGGCGCTTTTGCAATGATTTGTATCACTTTGATTTTGTATTTAATTTTAGATAAATCAGTAAAAATCCTGATAAATGAGATGAAATTCCTATCTGGATTGCCTATAATTAACGCTTATTTATCAACAAATGAATCATCATGGGTAGTGGTTGTAGTCGCTCCGAAAATGCACAATCTTTAGACAAAATAATAGTTCAAAATACACTAAAGTTTTCTTCTCAATTCCGAAATTTACAGTTCTCAGATGCTGAAAATAGCTATTGCACATTTTCAATGGAGCAAGATCAATGATACTTGAGTGGATGTCTGATCCTTCTGCATGGGTTGGTCTTGCAACTTTAGTTGTTTTAGAAATCGTTTTGGGTATTGATAACCTTGTATTTATTGCAATTTTGGCAGAAAAACTTCCGCCAGAACAACGTGATAAAGCAAGGATTATTGGGCTTTTACTTGCCCTCTGTATGCGAATGGTGTTACTGGCATCCATTGCATGGGTGGTGACATTAACCGAACCATTATTCCATCTCTTTGAGCATGCTTTTTCTGGGCGTGATCTGATCTTGCTGTTTGGTGGTGTGTTCTTATTGTTTAAAGGCACAATGGAACTACATGAACGCCTTGAAGGTGGTCAGGATCTTAAAGAAGAAAATCCTGTACATGCTGTATTTTGGATGGTCATTGTCCAAATTGTTGTTTTAGATGCAGTATTCTCCCTAGACAGTGTGATCACCGCTGTGGGAATGGTGAAAGAACTTTCAGTGATGATGATCGCTGTGGTGATTGCCGTAGCTATTATGCTGTGGGCATCAAAAGCCTTGATGGACTTTGTCAATAAGCACCCAACAGTCGTGATTCTATGTCTTGGCTTTTTGATGATGATTGGTTTCTCATTGATCGTTGAAGGTTTTGGTTATCACATTCCAAAAGGTTACTTATATGCAGCGATTGGTTTCTCGGTGCTGATCGAGTTTATGAACCAAACCATGCGTAAAAACCAAGAGAAAATGGTGACAACGACCGACTTACGTTTCCGTACAGCTTCAGCAGTATTGAAAATGTTAGGTGGCAAAAGTGCCGATAGTCAAAATGGTAAAGCGGATGATGTGATCGCAACACAAGCATTGGCAGATGAAATTTTTGATGATGAAAATGGCGCTTACCATAGTGTTATGGTTCAAGGGGTCTTAGGACTATCAGAACGTCCAGTAAAATCGGTCATGACACCGCGCCCTGAACTAGAATGGTTAGATTTGGATGAAGACGAAGCCAGCATTAAAGAAAATTTGATGGCAATGTCACATTCACGTTTAATTTTGGCGCATGGTGAATTGGATAATATCGCGGGTATTGTTTTAACCCATAAAGTTTTAAATGATTATATCGAAACGGGTGTTTTAAATTTTGAAAAACACTTACGCGAGCCTGTGATTGTGCATGAAAATGCGCAAGTGTTGATGGTGATGGAACAACTTCGTCAGGCACCCTTACAAATGGCGATTGTATTAAATGAATATGGGTCAATTGAAGGGATTGCAACGCCGATTGATGTGCTTGAAGCAATCGCAGGCGAGTTCCCTGATGAAGATGAACTAGAAGCTGCTGCGGAAAGTCTTGAAGATGGTTCGTTGATCCTTGAAGGTTCAACCGATATTCGTCATGTTTCTTTGCTGTTAGGTCGTGATTTAGTCGATGAGTCAGAACAATACTCGACCCTTTCGGGTTATATCCTGTTCCATCTCGGGCGTTTGCCTGAAAATGGTCAAAAGCTTCAAGTCGATGGTTATGAGTTTGAAGTGGTAACGATGGATGGGCATAAGATTGAGAAGGTGCATATTATGGCATTAACAAAATCTAAAGATGCCGAGTCCTAATGGATTTGCTGTAATGAAGCCAGTCGAAAGACTGGCTTCTTTTTATTTTGTTTTTGAAAATAATGATTTAAACCATATCGTTAAAATGATGTCCAGATGACATCATTCATATAGAAAGAATAGGTTTCGATTTCCTGCTGGGTTGGATTATCATTGAGCCTATTCAGATTTTGAGTATTTTCATGTCCAATCTATCCTGCCCATGTGGTTCAGCGCTTTATGCTGAATGCTGTCAGCCGCTGCATTTGGGTCAGAACAAAGCCAAGACAGCAGCACAGTTGATGCGTTCGCGTTATAGCGCTTTTGCCAAACATGAGATTGATTATATTGTTCAGACCACTGCGCTTGGACAGCAGCAAGCTTTGGATGTTAAAGCGATTTCAGACTGGAGTAAAGCCAATCAATGGCTCAGTCTCGAAGTGGTGCAAGCCCAAGAAAAGCTCGATAAAAATCATGCTCAAGTTGAATTTAAAGCACATTTTCATGATGGTCAGCAGGCTCAAATACACCATGAAGTTTCACACTTTGTGCAGCATGATGGTGTATGGTATTTCTTAGATCCAACCACAGATCAGGCTATTACCATGAAACAGCCATGTATTTGTGGATCCGCCAAAAAATTTAAGCAATGTTGCGCACAATTTTTATAACTTTTAGTTCATTTTTGACTTAAAATAGCGCGCATCTTTTCCCATCAGTGGATGAAGGGCAATGTTACTGACGATTATTTATATTATAGCCATTACAGCAGAAGCCATGACTGGAGCGTTGTCCGCAGGACGACGCAGTATGGACTGGTTTGGGGTGATACTGATTGCCTGTGTCACTGCACTCGGTGGCGGTTCTGTGCGAGATGTTTTACTTGGACATTATCCACTGACTTGGGTGAAACATCCTGAATACCTTGTCCTGACATGCTGTGCTGCCTTTGTCACCATTATTATTGCCAAATGGATGAAGCACTTACATTCCATTTTCTTATTGTTGGATGCTTTAGGTTTAATTGGTTTTACCATTATTGGCTGTCAAATTGCCTTGCAAATGGGGCATGGTTTTGTGGTTTCCGCGGTTGCTGGGGTATTAACAGGGGTATCTGGCGGTATTCTACGGGATATTCTGTGTAATGATGTTCCGCTGGTCTTCCGTCGTGAACTGTATGCATCGATTTCCTTTGTTGCGGTGATTTTCTATTGGTTCTGTATAGATTTTGGTTTATCGCTTGAAATTACCGTGGTTTCTACTTTAGTTTTTGGTTTTGCATTACGTTGTGTGGCGATTTATTTTGGTTTGGAAATGCCGAAATTTATCTATAAAGATCATGATGAACAATCGGCATCTTCTAAAGATGAGTCCTAAGAATGGATGCTTGCACAGCAGCTATTGACTGTGAATCGCTACGTTTAACTTTGAGCTTGGTATGTCATATCTGATTCAGCAAAATCTTAAACTTGAAAAATTTACTGAGCTAGATTTTGCTGTGTATTTTGAATTGGTCAAAAATATTAAAGTCATGCAAATGATTACCGAGCGAGCATTAACGCTTGAGGAAGCGCATACGGAATTTGCCAAGATTTTATCCAAGAATACCTATGATGTGGCCTTGGGAAATTATAAAATTCTTGATGCTCAAACAAATGACTTTATCGGTTTAGCCAAACTTGAGTTGGATCAGCCAACAGCAACAACTGCGGAATTGGGTTATATGCTTTTACCTGAATATTGGGGGAAAGGTATTGCCAGTCAGGTTGTTACATTTTTAATTGAGCATGCAAAACAACAAGCATATTTAAAGGATCTCATGGCTATTATTGATCCTGAAAATATAGCTTCAAGAAAAATATTGATAAACAATGGTTTCCATTCTCAAGAGTTTAAAGATTTTGACGGACTAGCAGGAGAAATTCTGCTGTTCAGTCTTTAAAATTAAACAGCGAACCAAAGTTGTTTCTGCTTTTACATATTTGTTGAGTGCATTATGGATTTAGTATCACGTGTACAACGCTTACCCATAGGTAAATTTCACTATACCTTACTCTGGGTGATCGGGTTGGGCTGGATGTTTGATGCCATGGATACAGGACTGATCTCCTTTATTCTCACCAAAATGGCGGAAGAATGGCAAATGACCCCTACTGAAAAAGGCTGGGTGGTCTCCATTGGCTTTGTGGGTATGGCAATTGGTGCTGTATTTTCTGGTGGCTTGGCTGATCGAATTGGTCGTAGAACAGTCTTTGCGATTACTTTGGTGACCTATAGCATTGCAACCGCGTTATGTGCTTTTGCACCGAATCTGACTTGGTTATTGCTGTTCCGTTTTATTGTCGGATTAGGGCTGGGTGGGCAACTTCCTGTGGCTGTAACTTTGGTCAGTGAATATATTCCTGCTCAAGTACGTGGTCGATTTATCGTACTTTTAGAAAGTTTCTGGGGACTTGGCTGGCTTGTTGCTGCGCTTATTTCTTATTTTGTAATTCCTGATTATGGTTGGCATATAGCATTTTTGATTGGTGGTTTACCTGCAATTTATGTTTTTATGATTCTCAAAAAAGTGCCTGAATCGGTTCCTTATTTGATTAATCGTGGACGAATTGAAGAAGCCCATGCACTGGTACAGAAACTGGAACGGCAGTGTGGGGTAGAAGTGATTGAAACCATTGAAGTCAAACCTGTTTCAGCAAAACAAACGATTTCATTTTCACAGCTTTGGTCAGGTGCTTTTGCCCGTCGTACTTTGATGCTGTGGTTGATTTGGTTTGGTATCGTCTATTCTTATTATGGCATTTTTACTTGGTTACCAAGTTTGCTGGTCAAGCAGGGCTATACCATTGTGCAGTCTTTTGAATATGTGCTCGGGATGATTTTGGCACAATTACCCGGTTATGTGGCTGCGGCTTGGTTGGTGGAAAAGCTTGGACGTAAAGTAACACTCGCTGGTTTTATTGCTATGTGTGCGCTTTCTGCTTATTTCTTTGGTCAAGCGACTTCAGTCAATATGATTATGTTGTGGGGATGCTTAATGTCGTTCTTTAATTTGGGTGCATGGGGGGTGCTATATACTTATACGCCTGAACAATACCCAACCAATATTCGTGCTTTTGGCTCAGGTTGGGCATCTGCAATCGGTCGTATGGGGGGAATTGTCGCACCGTTGGTGGTAACCCATATGATGGTGGCAAGTGATGGATTTAGTTCCGTCTTTATGATGTTTACGATTGTACTTTTCGCTGTTGCAGCTGTGGTTTTGGTCTTGGGTGAAGAAACCAAAGGTAAGACCTTAGAAGAGATTGGGTTATAGTGGTTTATTGAAATATATAAAAACATAGCGCTAAAAAACGATAACAAAGAAAAAGTATACAATGGCTGATATAGGGTTAATCTTGCTTCTCAGCCATTTTAATTTCTCTAACGTTAAAATTAAAAAAACCAATCATTCATAGCGATATTATCAAATAGATCAGACCAGTATTGAGGGCGAAATAATGAAAAGTAAAATAGGATTAAGCTTTTGTATTGTTTATCTTTTGCTTACCGCATTTTGTCTTTATATCGCGTTAGATCCAATGACGGATAACAAAGGAAACTTTGTTTTCTTACAATTACCGATAGGTTTTCAAGTGTCGGCATTTAATGCAATTGGTTTAGGTCCTTTATTCGATCGGCTGTCTTGGATGCAAGCGTACAGTTTTGTGGTTCCTGTTACTTTACTGTTTCTATATGGGATCGGGTGGTTGTTGAGTTCGAGCATTCATTCTATAAAAACGCGAAATGGACCACTTCAATAAGTTTCAGCATTTATAAATTTCATTTGAAATAAAGCGCATACCCCAATTTAAAAATAGCAGTTTAAATAAAAGTTGCTCATTTCTTAAAAAATGGATAATTTTACGTCATTAGAAAGATCTAAAGACGCAATTTGTCGTTGTAGGGTACACTTGCACTTGTGTAGTCAGACCCTGCGACTTAGCATAAGAACGTAGATACAAAACATTTATTTAGAACGCACTTATTTAGGATAAAAGGTTGTTATGACAAGCCTTGCGCATCATGCGACAGAAAATCGTTCCGTAGCAGAATTTACTGAACAAGCTTACCTCAACTATGCCATGTACGTGATTATGGATCGTGCATTGCCACACATTAGTGATGGTTTAAAACCTGTACAACGCCGTATCGTTTATGCGATGAGCGAATTGGGATTAAAACCAAGCGGTAAGCCGAAAAAGTCTGCGCGTACAGTCGGTGATGTATTGGGTAAATACCATCCGCATGGTGACTCAGCCTGTTATGAGGCTATGGTGTTGATGGCACAGCCATTTAGTTACCGTTACCCATTTATTGAAGGGCAAGGGAACTGGGGTTCGCCTGATGATCCTAAATCATTCGCAGCCATGCGTTATACCGAAGCCAAACTCTCACCTTATAGTGATTTGTTGCTTTCTGAATTAGGTCAAGGAACCTGTGATTGGCAAGATAACTTTGATGGTTCAATGAAAGAGCCTGTCAATTTACCAGCGCGTGTACCAAATATTTTACTCAATGGTACCACTGGTATTGCAGTGGGAATGGCAACGGATATTCCGCCACACAATTTACGTGAAGTGGTTAAAGGTACGATTGCTTTAATCCGTAATCCAAACTTAACAGATGAAAAAATTGCAGAATATATTCCTGCACCTGACTTACCGACCAAAGCAGAAATTATTACACCACGTGATGAATTATTAAAAATTCAAATGACTGGACGTGGTAGCTATCGTACCCGTGCCGTATATACCATTGAAAAAAATGAAATTATTATCACTGAGCTGCCATATCAGGTTTCTGGCTCAAAAGTCATCACGCAAATTGCAGATCAAATGCAAGCCAAAAAACTGCCATTGGTCAGTGACTTACGTGATGAATCAGACCATAAAAACCCAACACGTTTGGTGATTGTATTACGTTCAAACCGTATCGATGCCGATGCAGTCATGAGCCATTTGTTTGCGACAACCGATTTAGAGTCGAGCTATCGTGTCAATATGAACATGATCGGTGCTGATGGTCGTCCACAAGTTAAATCAATCCGTCGCATTTTATTAGAATGGATTGAAATTCGTAAGAGTACTGTCACACGTCGTCTGCAATATCATCTGAATAAAATTGAAAAGCGCCTACATATTCTTGGTGGTTTGATCATTGCGTATTTGAACATTGATGAAGTGATCAAAATTATTCGCGAAGAAGATCAACCTAAACCCGTATTGATGATGCGTTTCAATATTGATGAAGTTCAGGCAGAAGCAATTTTAGAGCTTAAGTTACGCCATTTGGCAAAACTTGAAGAAATGGAAATGCGCCGTGAGCAAGAGGAACTCGAGGCCAGAGCAGCGGTAATTCGTGAACAACTTGCAAATCCAGAGTCATTAAAATCTTTAATTATCGAAGAACTTAAAGATGATGCGAAGAAGTTTGGTGATGATCGTCGTTCACCGATTGTGCAACGTGAAGAATCACAAGCCATTAGCGAACAAGATTTAATGCCAGCTGAAGCGGTAACAGTGATCCTTTCTGAAGCAGGCTGGGTTCGTGCAGCCAAAGGTCATGATATTGATGTTGAAAAATTAAATTTCCGTGCTGGTGATCAGTACTTGAGTTCAGCACAAGGCAAGTCCAATCAGAAAGTATATATTTTAGATGAAACTGGACGAAGTTATGCTTTGGCCATCAATAGTTTGCCATCGGCGCGTGGTTTAGGAGAACCGTTGAGTTCAAAACTTTCTCCAGCCAATGGTGTGGGCTTTATGCAAGTCCTGATTGAAGATGAAGAAAAAGAAATAGTTGCTGTAAGTTCAAAAGGTTATGGCTTTAAATCGCAAGCTAAACAATTGGATACCAATGCCAAAGCGGGTAAAACATTCCTGACAGTTGCTGAAAATGCGACAGCAATGCCAATTGAAGTCGTTGAAAATCATACTCATTTGGCTATACTCAGCTCAGCAGGACGGCTACTTTTAATTGAATTATCTGAGTTGCCAACGCTGAATAAAGGTAAAGGAAATAAGTTGATACAACTTGAAACTAATGAGTCTGTTCAGTTTATGTTAACTTTGAATTTAGATGAAGTAATACAAGTGCTTGCAGGGCAGCAACAATTAAAATTAAAAGGGGAAGATTTACAGAAATATATCGGTAAACGCGCATCAAAAGGTCAGTTGTTACCGCGCGGATATCAAAAAGCAAATAAACTGTTGATTCAAAGATAAAACTAGCATCCTTGGATTGAAATACGTTATATATGCAAAGTGTTCGTGAAAATGGATGCAATATTGAGCACAAAGAAGCCAAAAAATTATGTTCAATATTGAGAAAAACAGTTTAAAACTAAGGATTACTGATTGGAGATTATGGCATTATGGAAAAAGTTTGGTTCGCTGAATATCAAAAAACTGGAATTCCAGAAACAGTAGAATTGCCACAGGAAAATAGCTCTCTTATTGATATTTTTGAGCGTAATTTCCAAAAATTTGGTTCACGTGATGCCTTTATCTTCATGGATAAAGTGATGTCATTCAGTGACCTTGAATTGGCAAGCCGTAAATTTGCGACTTATTTGCAAAGTTTAGGTTTGGCAAAAGGTTCACGTGTCGCAGTGATGATGCCTAACGTCCTTCAGTATCCCGTTGTTGCTTTAGGTGTATTCCGTGCAGGTTTGGTACTTGTGAATGTGAATCCACTTTATACAGCACGTGAATTAGAACACCAACTTAATGACTCAGGCGCTGAAGCTTTAGTCATTGTTGAAAACTTTGCGACTGTTTATCAAGCGATTATTGGCAAAACACCTGTAAAACATGTTGTTGTTGCATCCGTTGGCGATATGTTGGGTACTTTAAAAGGTACTTTGGTGAATTTTGTTCTACGTAAAGTGCGTAAACAAATTCCAGACTGGAATATTCCAGGACATATTAAGTTTAATGCAGCATTGGCAAAAGTAAGCCCAAGCAATTATAAACGTCCAACCATGACCCTCAGTGATACTGCTGTACTTCAGTACACAGGCGGTACTACGGGTGTTTCCAAAGGGGCGGAACTGACGCACCGTAACTTAGTGGCAAACTTGCTGCAATGTGATGGCATTTTCCAAAGTAAATTTGGTCAAGGTGATGGCGCGAAAGACGATCGTATCTTCTGTGCTTTACCGCTTTATCACATCTTCGCATTCATGGTGTGTGCGATGTATGGTATGTATAAAGGTCAGGCAAATATTCTGATTCCGAATCCACGTGATTTACCAGCGGTGATTAAAGAATTACGTAAATACCAACCGGGTTTCTTCCCTGCGGTAAATACTTTGTTCAATGCGTTGGTACATAATGAAGAATTTAGACAGCTCGACTTCAGTAAGTTAAAAATGGCGATGGGCGGTGGTATGGCCGTGTTACCGTCAACCGCTGAAGAATGGAAAAAAGTTACTGGAACCATCATTATTGAAGGTTATGGTTTATCTGAAACGTCTCCAGTCGCGACTGCAAACCCACCTGCAACAACTGAGTTTAGCGGTACAATTGGTATTCCTTTACCACTGACTGATGTTGCGATCTTAGATGATGATGGCAATCATTTGTCACAAGGTGAGCAGGGTGAAATCTCGATTCGTGGTCCTCAAGTGATGAAAGGCTATTGGAATCGCCCAGATGAAACTGCAAAAGTCATGACAGCTGACGGTTATTTCCGTACTGGTGATATTGGGATCATGGATACCCGCGGTTATTTCAAAATTGTCGATCGTAAGAAAGACATGATTTTAGTATCAGGCTTTAACGTCTATCCTTCTGAAATTGAAGAAGTGATTGCGCAACATCCAAAAGTGCTTGAAGTGGCTGCAATTGGTGTACCTGATGAAAAATCTGGTGAAGTGCCAAAACTATTTGTGGTGAAAAAAGATCCGTCTTTAACCACTGAAGAAGTTCTTGAATATGCAAAAGAAAACTTAACTGGTTATAAACGTCCGCGTTATGTTGAATTTATGGATGATTTACCAAAATCAAATGTAGGTAAAATCCTACGTAAAGATTTACGTAAATAATTGAAAAGTTAAAGATAAAAAAGCGCCAACAAGGGCGCTTTTTTATGCTTGAGGTAAAACAATCGATCGCTTTATGTGGTGATTTTATTTTTTATGCGAACGAATATACCAACCGTCAATATAGGGGCGGCTTAAGCCAACAATTGCTGTAAAAGTTAGCATCGTGCCCATTTGACGACCCAGTGCAGAAGGATGAATACTGCCATAGCTAAAATAAATATCGATTAAACAGTATACGACAATAATAGCTAACCAAAAGTATAGATTCATACGCTTTATACCAACGGCAAAAAAAGCCACCACCAAAACAATAAGCGTCCCCAAGGTGGATTGCCAATTGTAATTTGCACAAATCACGCACAAGAGAAAAGCCAAAATTGGCAATACAATTTTAAGAATACGATCAATCTCCGCTTGTTGATGGCGCTGCTTTTCTAAAACCTCAAACAATTCATTTTGATCTGGTTGCACGTTATTGTCCTCACTACACAATTTTGCAAAACTCTGCATTTAACAAAAAATATTCTGTTCATGCCATGCTATGATAACTCGCATTAACACTTCATGAGAAAAAATCATGTCTGGGATAGATGGCATCATATATTTAATTCTAATTGCCTGTTTACTTCCTTATGTTTTTACCATTATTGCGAAAGCGTCTGGTGGTTTTAAAGCTGCTGATAATCAGAATCCACGTGAATTTTTAGCCAAAACCACGGGCTTGGCGGCACGTGCCAATGCAGTACAACAGAATAGTTTTGAGAGCTTACCTTTATTTATTGCTGCGATTTTAATGGCAGAGTATATGGTGGTATCACAACATCTGATTATGATGTTAGGGATTGCCTATATCGTGTTACGCATTATTTATGGAATTTGCTATCTGGCCAATATTTCAGCGCTACGTACTATTATTTGGGCTTTGTCCTTAGCTTGCCCAATTATTTTATTGTTATTGGTTATTCGCATCGTCTAAACAGTTTTGATGAAATTCATTCATTTTGATGATGCAAAATGTATAATCCGCATCTGTTTGCGCGATTTAGCGTTATAATCGACAAGATTTTAAATAAGACCTCACTTGAAAGAGTATCCTATGAGCTATAGCAATATTCCTGCTGGTAAAGACGCACCAAATGACATCTACGTAATTATCGAAATCCCAGCAAATGCTGCACCGATTAAATATGAAGTAGATAAAGATTCAGATGCTTTATTTGTAGATCGTTTCATGGGTACAGCAATGTTCTACCCAGCGAACTATGGTTATGTACCAAATACATTGTCTGAAGATGGTGACCCATTAGACGTATTGGTTGTAACTCCACACCCATTGGTACATGGTTCAGTGATTCGTTGTCGTCCTGTTGGTAAATTAAACATGGAAGATGATGGTGGTATCGATGCGAAACTGATCGCAGTTCCACATGACAAATTGACTCCGCTTTATAAAGATGTGAAAGAATATTCAGATCTTCCTGCTTTATTATTGAATCAAATTGAACATTTCTTTGCACATTACAAAGATTTAGAGCCTGGTAAATGGGTTAAATTGACAGGTTGGGAAAGTTCAGAAGTTGCAAAAGCTGAAGTCTTAAAAGCAATCGAAGCTGCAAAATAAGCCTGATTAAAACGTGGTTTGAAGATTGAAAAATGTTCAAATCCATAAAAAAACCTGCATCATTCAATGCAGGTTTTTTTGTTTCTGTGGATTTATTCTAAATTAGAAAAATTTCACAGGAATATCTAAGAAAATACGCCATTCATTGGTATCACCAATATAGACAGGATTATACGCTTCACTTGCACGGTAGTAAGAGTGACGTAGACGTAAGCTCGCATCTTTTGCAAAACCACTTTGCATGGTGTATTTCACCTGATTAAAGAATTCACGTTCTTGTGCATCATCAGTTACATTGCGGACTTTAATATCCCAACCATAAACAAATGCTGTGGTCCAATTTAAGCCAGCAACACCATAATTGCTAAAGTCTAGGTTATATTGAACTTGTGCTGATTTTTCATGGTTACCAATAAAATCAGACATATAAGAGTTTGGTAAATAAATACTTTGGAAACCGTCAGCATTTTGACCATAGTCATAACCCACATCACCTGTATTTTGTTGATAAGCCAACATCACAGTGTGCGGACCTTGATTATAAGTAGAAGACAATGCCCAGATATTATTGGTTTTTTCTACGCCTGCTTTACCTGTGCTTGCATAATCCACATCGACAGGACCTGTTGCAGAATAGGTATTGGCATTTTTATCAAACTTGGTGTGATAACCACTGAAATCAAAAGTTAAAGAACTTTGATTTGCCAATGGGTATTTATAATTTGCATTGATATAATGACGTTCTAACGCATTTTTAGAATCTAAACCATAATAAGACGCACTCAGTTGGTCATCAAATTTGTATTTAGCACCCCAAACAATCGCATCATCTAATTTATTACCATCAGTACTGATCTGATCAGACATTTGGTCTTTAGTGAATTTACCCGCAACAAGTTCTAAATTTTTAATTTCATGACTGGTTAATAACGTACCTGTAAAATATTCAGGAACAAGACGTGTTGTATTACTTGCCAGTACAGGTAAATCTAAAACTTGCGTACCATAACGTACAGTCGTATTTGAGAAACGAGCTTTTACGTTTGCACCACCACGCGTCCATTGATCATAAGGATCAACTCGACCATTTGCATCTCTTGCACCATTATTTTTAAGTGCAATCATATTATTGCCAGCATGAGTATTTGGACCGATTTTAAAAGAAAAATCACCAACTGCGCCAACACCAAAACCGACGATACCTGGAGTGAAGCCTGAATCTAAATCAAAAATTGCCGTTTGTGCAAATGAGCTTTGATCATCAATACCATGTTTTTTATCGCGAAGAATATAACCTGTACGAAACAATACAGAACCTTTGGCATCTTCAACGAACCCTTTTGCTTCACTTTGTTCGCTAGCAAATGTAGGGGATATTAGAACCGCGTTAATTAATACAGCTAAAGTAAGTTTTGGAGCATTCAACATGAATTGCCTCGTGAACGAGAATAGATTGCACTGACTGATTGAATTCAGAACAGATTGTGGATGAATTGTATATTTAATCTATAAAAAGGGAATCTCTTTTGATCAAAAATATTACATTTCTGTAATCTTTTACGCAATATTAATTTCTTTACTTATGAGAAAAAGTTCTAAGGATTTATTAAAATGATGATTTTATGTGAAATGTAAAATAAATTAAAAAATATGCTGAATTTATCTCCATGTTTTTTACCAAAAATTTAAAAACACAGTAAAATTCGCCTTTATTTATACGCCCACCTGTTTGCCATCATGAACTCACTTATTTCTAAACTGTTATGGGCAATGCCTATTTGTATCGCGTCGTGCCCTACATTTGCTGACGAATCAAATGTCTTGGTTAAAAATGGCACGATCTCTGGAAATGTGGGACTGGTATCCAAGTACATCTATCGAGGTGGAGTTGAAAATGATGATATTGCTGCGCAAGGCGGTTTAAGTTATGCACATAAAAGTGGCATCACAGTGGGGTATTGGGGTTCTACACTGAGCTATAACCCCGCAGATGATAGGCAAAATCATGGTTTTGAAAATAATTTTTATTTAGCTTATGCTCAGGAAATTGCGCAAAATTGGAGCTATAACTTAAAAACCACTGCATATGTTTATCATAAAGGCGGTACTGTTTATGCCGATCAAGCTGATCATCGTAAAACCACCTATACCGATTTATCTGCTGAGCTAAGTTATAAGAATCTAACTGCGGGTGCTTCAGTGATGTTAGCTGATGCATCCGCTGCCAATGCTGGCGATGTTTATCTCAGCATTGCTTACCGTCATGCTTTGGTTCAAGATTTTATTTTTAACACTTCTATTGGCGCATCTCTATATAACAGTCATCATGATGACAGTATTGTGCAAACCGAACAGAATTTTGCATTGAGCGAAATGCGCTTGGGAGTCAGTAAAACCATTGCCAATACAGGTGTTGCTGCTTCATTAGACTATGTGATCGGCGGTAAAGATCGTTTAGGTGAAGCGTATAAGGACAATCTGGTCTTTGGTTTAGCTTATAGTTTTTAACATGAATATGCGTGAGTCATTCAGGCTGACTCATTTTATTTAAGTGTATGACTGAACATTGGACATGCACTTTTTTTAGGCATTTTTTAAACTGTGTGCTTTTTCTGAGCAAAAACAATATCCACTCCTAAAATCATCCTATATAAAAAGCCTAAAGCAATATTTATATGCTTTTTATGACAACAATAAAGCACATTATAGAAAATTTACGCTTAGATTTTTCATACTACTTTGCATTAAAACCACGTTTAAAGTAGGTCGGTATGAATCAGTTTCATCAAGTGATGCTTGAAATAGCATGTATTCAACAATTGCAGAATAAAAAAAATTATCCACAATATTTTAATTTTAAAATATTGATTATCAATAGATTACTGCGTATTTCTGAATTTTACAAAAAGCTTGAGTTTCATCTTGGCATGGCAATTGCTAATTGCTTAGGGAGTTCATCAAATTTTAGCATAACAAATAAACATCGTATGATGGGGGAGCACTTAAGATGAAATTCTCAACTAAAGCACTAACATTGGCAGTTCTATCGTCTACAGCAACAATGGCAATGGCGGAAGACAACGCACTGTCAAAATTAGGTTTAAGCTTTTCAGGTAGTGCTGCCGTAACGAGTGACTATCGTTTCCGCGGTATGACTCAAAATTATAACGATCCAGCAGTACAAGCGGGTTTTACCTTGTCGCATAGTTCAGGTTTATATGCGGCTCTTTGGGGTTCAAATGTAAATTTTGGTGAGGCAGATCCACATTTAGAATTAGATCCATCTATTGGTTATACAACAGCATTGGCATTATCTCCAACCTTTAAACCGACTTTGGATGTTGGTGTTGTTGAATATAATTATCCAAGTGCAAGCAGTGATTTTAACTGGACTGAGTTTTATGCAAAATTAATATTTGCCGATGTCTTGGTTAAAGGCAGTAGTTTATTGACCAATGTGAACTATACCAATGACTGGGCAGCAGTTGGTGGGAACAGTTGGAATTTTAACGTTGGTTATTCAGCGCCATTTGGTGATACAGGGTTTGGTGGGCTTGCCAATGTGGGCTATACCACAATGGATAAAAAAGCATTACCTGATGGTAAAGACAATTATGTCGACTGGAAAGTTGGGGTGAACTATGCAGTTAAATCTATTCCAGGAGTAACAGCGGAACTTGCAGCAGTCGGAACCAATATTGATACTGATGGATTCACTAATTCTGGGAAACGTGGTGTTGAAACAGGTGCGGTGTTTACTTTAACTAAAGCGTTCTAAGCGCAAATTAAAATCTATAAAGGTGACCTTGAGTCACCTTTATTTTTTGCGATTTGGAAATAAATTAGGCTTTCACTTCAAATGCTGGATGATATTTTACCGTTCCTTGTGGAATGCTTTGGTCAAAGCTAAGGGCTTGAAAATATTCAGCAGGCACACCTTCAAGGATCAAACTGTCATGCGGTTGAAAGCCAAATTTGGAATAATAGGCAGGATCGCCAAGGACCACACACCCAGCAGCGCCAAGTTGTTTTAGTTGCTGTAAGGACTGTTGTATTAACGCCTTACCCACACCTTGGTGTTGGTATTCTGGTGCAACTGAAATTGGACCTAAACCATACCAATGTTGTGCGCCAGAAGAAATCTCCACAGGTGAAATTGCCACATGCCCAATAATCTGTCGATCCCATTCAGCAACAACTGAAATGGTTAATTGATTTGCCTCTCTGAGTGCATTGACGATCAAGTGTTCTGTATGGTCAGTATGCGCTGCATTTAGAAAAGCCAGTTGAGTGAGATTGAAAATATTTTCAATGTCGTCTGCATGTTCGTTGCGTAGGGTTAAATTTAGCATGTCATTTATCTTCTATACGTCATAGTTTGGATTCTAAGATTGAGTTCCCCGATATGACAAGGCTTCGGTTAAATGGGTACTTTGGATTTGCTTACTTTGAGCCAAATCTGCAATGGTCCTTGAAACACGTAAAATTCGATGATACGCCCGCGCGGATAAATTTAAACGTTGTTGTGCCATTTCCAGCATTTGCTTGGATGTTTCATCTAAAATCACATATTTTTCTAAGTCTTTTGGCGATAAGTTGTGATTTAAATAGCCTTGTCTTTGGATTTGAAAATCGCACGCATCAATTACCCGTTCCCGTACAGTTGCTGAATCTTCGACAGGCGTTTGATCCTGTAATTCTTGGGCTTTTAATGGTGGCACATCGATATGTAAATCAATGCGATCCAATAATGGACCTGAAATTCGATTTTGATAGCGCTTAATTGCTTCAGCAGAACATTGGCAGCGACTGTCTTGGTTAAATGCATAACCACAAGGGCAGGGGTTCATTGCTGCAATCAATTGAAAGTTGGCGGGAAATGTAATTTGGCGTGATGCTCTAGAGATAACGATTTCTTTAGATTCAAGCGGTTGCCTTAAAACTTCGAGCACTTTTTTGTCAAACTCAGGCAGCTCGTCTAAAAATAGCACCCCTAAGTGCGCCAGCGTAATTTCTCCGGGTTTTGGATTTGAACCGCCACCGACAAGAGCGATTGCAGACGCGGTATGGTGCGGGGCACGAAATGGGCGCTGTCCAAAATGGTGCTTAGTCTTGGCAATTGAATAAATACTGGCAACTTCAAGATTTTCTTGTGGATTTAAGGCTGGCAAAATACTCGGTAAGCGTGATGCTAACAATGTTTTACCTGTACCCGGTGGGCCTTTAAATAAAAGGGAATGTCCACCTGCTGCTGAAATTTCTAAAGCGCGTCGTGGGCGTAATTGCCCTTTGACATCTGCCAAATCAAATTTGTAGGTATTGTCTTGCGGTATTTTTTGCCGAGCAGTTGCATCAATTTTTTGTAGATTTAAGAAATGCTCACAGACTTGTTTTAAGTGCTGTGCAGCAAATACCTGAAACTCAGGCAATTGCGCTGCTTCAGCAGCATTTTCCTGTGGCAACATCAATTGATGCTTGGCCATTTGACATGCCATTGCAATGGTTAAGGTCCCTGTAATTGGTCTTAAGTGTCCATCCAGTGCTAATTCACCAATAAACTCAAAATGATCTGTGACATTTTCAGGAAGTTGCCCTGTGGCAATCAAGATACCGAGTGCAATGGGCAGATCTAAACGAGAGCCATCTTTAGGAAGATCCGCAGGTGCGAGATTGATGGTTAAGCGCTTGGTAGGGAATTGATAACCACTATTAATAATGGCAGATCGAACACGATCCTTACTTTCACGAACTGCTGCTTCAGCTAAGCCAACAATTGTTAAAGAAGGCAGCCCTGCACTAACATGGACCTCAACTTCAATTAAAGGTGCATGCAGCCCGAGCAAACCTCGGGTATAAATTTTGGCTAAAGACATTGTTGTTTTCCACTTTTGCTTTATTTTTAATCATTATTATATTTTTTGCACCAATAATGTGCAAATTTAGTTTATTTTTTATCCTGAATCAACACATCAAGTGCTTTGACCTGTTCTTGTAAATCGGTCAAGCGTAAATTGGCATTATTTAGTGCAGTTTTTTGACGTTCAATTTCGTCTTTTGAAACGATATCCATTTTAGAAATGGCTTCATTCAGCAAGGCACGTAAATTATGTTCTATATCTTTTTTAGGCTGATCAACCTGTTCCAAAATTGCTTGTAATAATGTTTCAATCATGAGGAATCCAAATGAGTAATGTTCTTTGCCTAGTGTAACATCGCGTATTGATTTTATTTAAGTAATTTTTTATCCGATGCGTAAAGCATGATGTCTCCTATAATTTAGCAATGAAATCTAAAAAAACACGCAATATTATGTGTTTTTTAAAGTTGCAACTTCACCTAAGTATATACAATAGGTTATAAAGGCAATGCATGTTGATTGAATTAATCACCCCAACCATTAATAAGATTGGCATGAAAATTGAACATAAAACCTTACTGGTGAAATAAGCCGAAGGAAAACAATATGAAGCTCGTAACTGCAATTGTAAAACCGTTTAAATTAGATGACGTGCGTGAAGCACTGTCTGATATAGGCGTTCAAGGGATTACCGTAACTGAAGTTAAAGGTTTTGGTCGTCAAAAGGGGCATACTGAACTTTATCGTGGCGCTGAGTATGTTGTTGATTTTCTGCCTAAAGTGAAAATCGAAATCGCAATCAGTGATGACATGGTAGATTCAGTGATTGAATCTATTACACGCGTTGCTAGCACTGGCAAAATTGGTGATGGAAAAATTTTCGTGACTAATTTAGAGCAAGTAATTCGTATTCGTACAGGTGAAACAGGTCCAGACGCTGTTTAATTTGGCACGAAGATTGCTGGTTATGTATATCAATACATAACTCACAAAATTAGGTTGGGGGATACGAATGAAAAAAATGCTATTAGCGCTCAGCCTGTCTGGCGCACTTCTTGGCGGATCAGTTGCGTGGGCAGAAGAAAACGTAGCTGAGCCTGCATCTACAGCTGTTGCAACGGCAAGTGATGTGACTGCAACAGTCGCCGATACATCGGCAACCGTTGCGCCTGAAACGGTGACTGCCACAGCTGCGCCAGCAGCAGAAGCAGAAAAACCAACTTTAAATACAGGTGATACAGCGTGGATTCTTGTATCTACAGCACTTGTATTGCTAATGACAATTCCCGGTTTAGCATTGTTCTACGGCGGTATGGTTCGTAAGAAAAATGTGCTTGCCACCATGGCGCAAAGCTTTACTGCCGCAGCAGTGGTCAGCATCGTATGGGTGGTCATTGGTTATTCACTTGCATTTGGTTCTGGTAACGCTTTTATTGGTGGTTTCGATAAAATCATGTTATCTGGAATTACAACAGATGCGCTGAGTGGCACAATTCCAGAAATTCTTTTCGTTATTTTCCAAATGACTTTTGCGATTATTACCGTTGCCATTATCAGTGGCTCTGTGGCTGATCGTATGAAATTTAGTGCTTGGATCACATTCATTACGATTTGGGTCATTATTGTTTATGCACCGATTGCACACTGGGTATGGGGTGGTGGCTGGTTAATGAATGATGGCGCACTTGATTTTGCTGGTGGTACTGTTGTTCATATTAACTCGGGTGTTGCCGGTCTAGTTGCTGCGTATTTACTGGGTAAACGTATGGGCTTAGGCAAAGAATCTATGGCACCACATAACTTAACCTTAACTGTATTGGGTGCAAGCTTGGTATGGGTCGGTTGGTTTGGTTTCAATGGTGGTTCTGCTTTAGGTGCCAATGGTTCAGCAGCGTATGCTTTGGTCACAACTCAAATCGCAGCCGCAGCGGCAGCAATTGCTTGGTTAGTGGTTGAAAAAATTGTTCGTGGTAAAGGTTCAGTATTGGGTGCAGCATCGGGTGCAGTTGCTGGTCTGGTTGTGATTACGCCAGCGGCAGGTTTTGTGACGGTAAGTGGTGCGTTGATCATGGGCTTAATCGGTGGTGTGGTGTGCTTCTGGGGGATCTCTGGTCTTAAACGTATCCTTAAAGCAGATGACTCATTGGATGCATTTGGTTTACATGGTGTAGGCGGTATTGTTGGTGCGATTTTAACAGCTGTATTTGCCAGCTCATTCATTATGGGCGACAAAGCACCGACAGATGTCATGCATCAATTATGGGTACAAGTTGAAGGTGTGTTAGCAACAATCGCATACTCAGCAGTTGTGACCTTTATCTTACTTAAAATTATCGATGTTGTGATTGGGATCCGTGTTGAATCTGATGATGAGCGTATGGGTCTCGATTTAAGCCAACATGGCGAACGTATCGAATAATCAATCTAATTAGAATAATAACTATATATAGTATAAAACAGTCCGTAAGGGCTGTTTTTTTTCCATATCTTGCGAAAGGCTCAACAAAATCAGGTTTTTTTGCTACACTAGCTGAAATCATGAATTTTGTTCAATAAAACCACTATGCATTGTCCATTTTGCAACGCTGCAGATAGTAAAGTAATCGACTCTCGTTTGGCCGCTGAAGGTAGCCAGATTCGTCGACGTCGTGAATGTATCAGTTGTGGCGAACGTTTTACGACATTTGAGAGTTATGAAGTGGTCATGCCACGCGTGACCAAGTCAGATGGTAAAAATGAACCGTTTGACGAAGCAAAATTACGACGCTCTTTAATGCACGCCTTACAAAAAAGACCGGTGACTCAAGAACAGATTGAAACCGTCATTAGTGATATTCAATTGCAAATTCGCCGCCTCGGTGAACGTGATGTACGTTCACGCACCATTGGTGAAATTGTCATGAAATCTTTGTTTGCATTGGATCATGTGGCTTATGTGCGTTTTGCATCGGTGTATCAGGATTTCCAAGATATTGATGCGTTTCGTCATCAAATTGAACAAATGCAAGATCGTGGGCAAGACCACTAATTTTATTTTTGAACGTTATTGATTAGGAATTTTATGTCTGAGTTTGATTCAAATTCTAAACCCGAAGATTATGTAAACATAGATCAGGTTTGGATGCAGAAAGCAATTGAGCTCGCGAAGCTTGGACAATATTCCACACGACCAAACCCGAACGTCGGTTGTGTCATTGTAAAAGATGGGCAATGGGTGGGAGAGGGTTTTCATCCTAGAGCTGGTCAGCCACACGCCGAAGTTTTTGCCATGCGTCAAGCAGGCGAGTCTGCCAAGGGCGCAACCGCTTATGTCACTTTGGAACCTTGTGCGCATTATGGCCGTACACCACCTTGTGCTAAAGGCTTGGTTGAAGCGGGTGTCAGCAAAGTTGTCGTTGCATGTGCTGATCCAAATCCTTTGGTGGCGGGAAAAGGCGTGGATATTTTACGCCAGGCAGGGATTGAGGTTGAAACTGGGGTTTGTGAGCAACAAGCGGCTCAACTCAATCAAGGCTTTTTAAAAGCAATGGCAACGGGTGTGCCTTATGTACGGTTAAAGGTTGCGTCAAGTTTAGATGGCCGTACAGCAATGGCGTCTGGTGAGTCTAAATGGATCACTGGGGCTGAATCACGTCAAGATGTTCAGCATTGGCGGGCTATTTCAGGTGCAGTGATTACCGGGATCGATACCATTTTGGCAGATGACCCTCAATTAAATGTGCGTTCATTGGGTGATATTGATATTGCAACGATTGTCCAGCCTAAGCGGGTGATTTTAGACCGACAAGGGCGTTTGCCACTCAATGCTCAAATTCTTAGCGCGCCTGAAACAGTGATGGTCATGGGACCATTTCGTCAAGAACTTGCCAAGCTGGGCGTGGTACAATTAGAAGTTCAATCTTTAAAAGATTTGCTTGCGACTTTAAAAGATTTCCAAATTTACGATGTGTTGGTTGAGGCTGGTGCGACATTATCTACTGCATTTTTGCAGGAAAAACTGGTGGATGAATTAATCAGTTATGTTGCGCCAACCTTTTTAGGACAATCAGCACGTGCCATGTTCAATGCCGAATTTGAAACGATGGCACAACAATTACGTTTTAAGTTACAAGATGTTCATCAGTTTGGTGATGACATTCGCTTAAGACTTATCCCTTCACAAGAGTCAGTATGAATCCAGAGTCAACATCATCGGTTTACCATAAACGTCGTCATGCTGCGCGTACAACAGATGAATATCTTTTTCATCAGTTGGTTCCCTATCTGGGAAACAAACGTCGTTTGTTGCATCTGATTCTTGAAGCGCTTGAAATCACAGGTACTTTGAATCCTAAGGGTAAACGCGCCCCGATTTTTGCCGATTTTTTTGCAGGCAGTGGGGTGGTTTCACGTTTAGCCCGTCAAAATGGCTATCGGGTGATTGCCAATGATTGGGAACCGTATAGCCATGCATTAAATCATGCCATTTTGGCATGCACAGATGCACCTGCATTTAAAGAATTGGGTGGGTATCAAAAAGCCATCGATTATTTAAACCGTTTACCTGAAGTGAAAGGATGGGTTACGCATAACCTTTGTCCGCGGAATGATGAAATTTATGACCCCGCACGAGACCGTTTATTTTTTAAACGCCGTAATGGGATGCGTATAGATGCAATTCGTCAGCAAATTGCCACTTGGCAAGCACAGGGTGCAATTGACGATGTAGAAATGAGTGCCTTATTGGCACCTTTGCTCTATTCAGCAAGTTTTGTCAGTAATACCAGCGGTGTATTTAAAAGCTTCCATCATGGTTGGGGCGGTAAAACCCAAACTGCGTTGGAACGGATTGAGTCTATATTGTGGCTTACACCGAGCCGCTTTAGTGAAGTCGGGCAGAATAAGCAGAAAACCCCAATGGCAGAGGTGTGGTGTGTAGATGCACAGCACTTGGCAAATCAAATGAGTGGTTTTGAAGTTGATGTGGCTTATCTAGATCCACCGTATAACCAACATGCTTATAGTAGTAATTATCATGTACTCAACTCGTTAACACTGTGGGATCAAGTTGATTTACCGACACCAGATACCAAAGGTTTTAAAAGTGGGATTGACCGTGCGTGGCGTAAAGAACGTCCAAGTCCTTATAATTCTTCTAAGCATGCACAAGAAGCTTATGAGAATTTGTTGGAAACTATTAATGCGCGTTATATTCTCACCAGTTACTCAACCGATGGAAATATTGAGGCCAAAGACTTATTGGCGGCCAATCTGAAACGTGGCAAAGTCACCTTATTGACTCAGGATGTGCCTCGTTATCGTGTCAGTAAACAGCGTCAGTCTGAACGCGCACGTGTGCTTGAGTTTATTGTAATCACCGATACCCATGCTAAGTCTGGACCACCATTGCGTCAGCTGTTAGGTCAACTCTATCATTTTGCAGAATTGGGTGGTGTGGATACCTCAGGTGTAAGTACACAACTGGCCTTATGGTAAGAATGCACCTTTGCCTTTAAAATATGGGCAAATGCAAAATAAACACGATTGAACTTCATCAGTTCCTCTCACTGCAGCAGTAGGTAGAATTATGTTCACAGGTATCATTGAAAGTTTGGGTAAAGTCGAAAGTTTACAAAATGTAGGCGGTGATGTGCGCTTACGTATTCAGACAGACTTGGATATGTCTGATGTACATTTGGGCGACTCTATTGCAACCAATGGGATTTGTTTAACTGTGATCGATTGGGGTGAAAACTGGTACGCTGCTGATGTGTCCCGTGAGAGCTTAAATCGTTCGACTTTAGCGAGTTGGAAAGCGGGGCAAGCGGTCAATGTAGAAAAAGCAATGTTGCCAACAACACGCTTCGGTGGACATATCGTTAGTGGACATGTCGATGCTGTGGGTGAAATCACCGTAGTGCGTTCAGATGCTCGCTCACTGTATTTCGAAGTCACTGCACCTGTTGAAATTGCTAAATATTTGGCTGAAAAAGGTTCTGTGACTGTAGATGGAATTAGCCTCACCATCAATCATTTACGTGGAAATATCTTAAGTTTAAATTTAATTCCACATACTGCTGAACGGACCAATATTGCAACGTGGAAAGTGGGCTCTCAAGTCAATTTAGAAGTCGATGTATTGGCACGGTATATTGAAAGATTGTTGCTTGGTGATAAAGCTGCTGAGCCAAAAGCAGAGTCTAAACTCAGTATGGAATTTCTGGCAGCCAATGGTTTTTTAAAGTAAATAAAAACCAAACCCGATTAAAAAAAGCCTAATTTATTTAGGCCTTTTAATATATACATGATTAAATTAGGCTAATATATCGTGAATTCTTCTGTAAGAGAGTTGAGTATTGCTTGAATTTTTATTGCATTTAGAACAATTATTGCCCACTTTTTTAGAAAATTACGGGCTGTGGATTTATGCCATTTTGTTTCTAATCATTTTTGCAGAAACTGGCTCAGTCTTTATGTTTTTTCTCCCAGGCGATAGTTTATTGATCGCTGTTGGTGCTTTATGTTCTACCGCTGAATCTGTGCATTTGCACTATATGGGTGTGTTGCTGATTATTGCTTCAATTTTGGGGTATATGGTGAACTATTATACGGGACGTGCGCTGGGTTTTAAGTTTTTCCACGCGCATTCACGTTGGTTTAAGCCTGAATATATTAAAAAGACCAACCATTATTTTGAAAAGCATGGTGGGAAAACCATTCTGGTTGCCCGTTTTGTACCTTTTGTTCGTTCTTTTGCTCCTTTTGCAGCGGGTGCAGGGCATATGAAAATGCCAGTATTCATGTTGTATAACATTTTAGGCGGATGGATTTGGATTGCGTTGTTGCTTGGTGCGGGTTATGGCGCGGGCAATTTATTATCTTTGCTGCTCGATTCATTTTAATCAGATTCAAACCGTCATAAACCGCCCTGATGAATAAGCCGAATGCTGATCCTCAACATTCGGCTTATTTATATTGAGAATAGAATAAAAACGCGAGTGGTTTTATTTAATAAATTAGCTGTATTTATTAAAATAATCTGCTGCTATTTTTACGCACTGACACAAAAAAATAGCCAGAAAGTGCAAACAGAAAAAGCTTTCAAATCGCCAAAGTGCTAACATTTTGCAAGTTTTAAAATCTTAATGCTGGTGAGCAAAAATGTTAATACAACGTGGTGGGTTAAAAGTTGTGGCTGGGCTTGGAATTTCAGGCGTTTCAGCCGTAAATTTTCTTCATGAAAATGGCTACCGTGTTGCAGTCACAGATTCTCGTGAAGTTCCACCAGGACATGAGCAAATTCCAGCAGCAGTTCAAACCAGCTTTGGTCAACTCGATCAAGATTTACTTTTACAAGCTGAAGAAATTGTCATTAGCCCGGGGTTAGATCCTCAGTTGCCAGCAATTCAAGCTGCGATTGCAAAAGGTATTCCCGTCATCAGTGAAATACAAATTCTCCGCCGTGCTACAGATAAGCCGATTGTGGCGATTACTGGTTCAAATGCAAAAAGTACCGTGACCACTTTGATTGGTTTAATGGCACAAGACGCAGGGGTTAAGGTTGCGGTAGGGGGTAACTTGGGGCGTCCAGCTTTGGATTTAACCCATGATGATCCAGACGTTTATATCCTTGAACTTTCCAGCTTTCAATTGGAAGCAACCTCAAGTTTAAATGCAGAAGTGGCTGTGGTCTTGAACATGAGTGAAGATCACTTGGACCGTCATGGGGATATGGCAGGTTACCATGCGGCAAAACATCGTATTTTCCAAGGTGTGAAAAAAGTCGTATATAACCGTGATGATTCATTGACGCGTCCATTGGTGCCAGATGTCACACCAATGCAAAGCTTTGGGCTCAATGCACCTGATTTAAAACAATACGGTATTCTAAGAGAAGATAACGGTACGATTTGGTTAGCGCGAGGTCGTGAGCGTTTACTTAAAAGTTCAGAGATGTATATCCAAGGAACACATAATGTTGCCAATGCTTTGGCATGTTTAGCTTTGGGTGAAGCGATTGGTTTACCAATGGACAAAATGCTTGAAACCTTAAAAACCTTTAAAGGTTTAGAGCACCGTTGCGAATTCGTTAAAGAAGTGAATGGTGTTCGTTATTATAATGATTCTAAAGGCACCAATATCGGTGCAACTTTAGCAGCATTGGACGGCTTAGGTGCTGCAATTGAAGCCCAAGGTGGTCAGGTTGCAATTATTTTGGGTGGTCAGGGCAAAGGGCAGGACTTTACTGCACTACGTGAGTCTCTGCAAAAATATGCCAAAGTTGCGGTACTGATGGGTGAAGATCGCTCAATCATTGAAAATGCCATTGCAGGGACAACAACGCTGCTACATGCAGTATCTTTGCAACAAGCTGTAGAACTTTGTCAACAACATACGCATGCGCAAGATGTAGTGCTATTATCACCTGCATGTGCAAGCTTTGATATGTTTACAGGCTATCCTGAGCGTGGTCATCGCTTTGTTGAATATGTAAATGCTCTAAACTAAAAAGAATCATAAGGAAATAAGTATGGCTGGGTTAGCTCAGACGACTATAAGTAAGATTCACCAAGTGTATGATCGCTGGATGCCAAAATTGCCGGCAGAGATTACACCGCGTAATGTACTGATATTTTGCGTCATTTCATTGTTGTGTATTGGTACGGTGATGGTGGCTTCGGCTTCAATGCCTTATGCCGAACGAATGCATGAAAACGAATTTCACTATGTGATTCGTCATGCAATTTCGATCGTGGTGGCTTTTGTTGCAGCCGCAATTACCTATCGAGTTTCACTCAACCTTTGGTTTAAAAATACCTTTCCATTGTGGTTGATCACTATTGCTTTATTACTCGCCGTCTTAGTGGTGGGTACAGAGGTCAATGGTTCAACACGTTGGATTCGTGTAGGTGGATTTACCTTGCAGGCAACCGAAGTCGCCAAGGTGATGATGGCCATATTTACCGCAGACTATGTGGTTCGTCGTGCTGAAGAGGTCCGTAATAATATTAAGGGCTTGGTACGTCTAGGTGTGGTGATGTTGCTGACGGTCGGACTGATTATTGCAGAGCCTGACTTAGGGGCAACAGTGGTGATTGCTGTTTCGATGCTGGGTGTGTTCTTCTTGGCTGGCGCACCCATGATCCAGTTCGGCTTTGCATTTGGTGCGATTCTGGTGGCATTTGTATCCTTAATCGTGTTTGAACCATATCGTTATGAACGCTTAATGTCATTTTCAAACCCTTGGGCTGATCCTTTAGGCTCAGGTTATCAATTGTCGAATGCCTTGATGGCCTTTGGTCGTGGTGAATGGTTTGGGGTGGGCTTAGGACATAGTATTCAAAAAATGTCTTATCTGCCTGAAGCACATACTGACTTTATGTTGGCAATTTTAGGTGAAGAATTCGGTTTCTTTGGTATTTCGACCGTTTTGCTACTCTCGTTTGTGATGTTGATTTGCTGTATTCGTATCGGTCAGCGTGCGCTCAATCATCAATATTTGCGCGCAGGCTATTTGGCTTACGGGATCAGTATAATTTTCTTATTACAGATCTTGGTGAATGCCGGTATGAATATGGGCATGTTGCCAACCAAGGGGCTAACGCTTCCATTTATTAGTTATGGTGGTTCATCTTTAATTATGTGTGCGGTGATGATCAGTTTAATTCTCAAAATTGATGCAACCACCAAGGATGCCAATCCAGCGCGAGAAGAGTCTAGTTTTTAATTTTTTATTGCACTTAAATAGACAAGCCATTTGATCACAAATGGCTTTTTTTATGGATAATTTATTTTGGATTTTGCGTATTGCAATATTTTAATGCCGATTGAGTGGTCTTAAATTTTACCCAATCCCAAGTTTGATAACCGGACTCACTCAGTCCTAATACATCTATCGCTGTTGGGGAATAATAAAACGAAGTTTCCAATACACCATTGGCATAAATCTTGATCTGATGTTTTCCTGGGGTATTTGCAAATTTAAGTTTGATTGGGGTTTTGTGATCGACCTTGATGATTGCAGAGCGATCAACTTGAACTGAATAAGTTGGTAATGGTTTACCCCATTGTTCACGTGGTGCGCCACTCATTTCATCAACAACAGCAGTTTTAGAAATCGGGGAAATACATAAAATTGCCATTTGCGCATAGACCTGTGTAAGGCCCATGAGCATGAGAGAACTCAGCGTTATTAGATTTTTTAAAAGGTTCATCTCAATCCTGAATGATGTTGGTATTCTTATGTTGGTATTGTTGCTTAATCAGGGATTACTGATAAATGGATTGTAGCGTTGTCCCTTGAGGAATGCGAGAGATATCCCATTGAGCGACAGCTTGAGCCAACATGAGATCTGGCTGATCTAGGTCTACTGGAGCTTGTCCAAGTGCTATAATCGCTTGTAACAGCAATTCAGGTGCATGTTTGAGATCAAGCGCTTGCGCAAGGTTTTGTTTAGAGAGTTTTTGCCCCAAATGATTCATGGCGAGGGGTAAGTGCATATATTCAAGAGCTGGATAACCCAAAAGCTGTCCTAGCCAAATTTGACGTTCAGTATTGTCCAATAAATCCGCACCACGCACGACATGGCTGATTTCTTGTAAATAATCATCGACAACGACTGCCAGTTGATAATTGATAATGCCATCACGACGCTTCAGTACAAAGTCACCTAAATCGTATTGTAGGTTGGCACAATGTTGTCCTTGTAAGCGGTCATTGAAACAAATGTTTTGATCAGAAACTTTTACACGAATGGCTTGGTTTTGAAAGTCGAGCTGTTTGTCTCGGCAGGTGCCAGCATAGATATGATTTGAGCCTAATATTTTACGAGTACATTCACAGGCATAAACGCAATGTTTTTGTTTGAGTTGTTCGATTACAGATTGATAAATATCTAAGCGATGTCTTTGATAAATGATTTCAGCATCGGATTGGAAGCCAAAAGCATCTAGGCATTTTAAAATATGCTGTTCACTATCTGGGTAAATACGAGGGATATCCGTGTCTTCGATACGGACGATCCATTGCCCATGATGCGCTTTCGCATCGCAATAGCTCGCGACAGCGGTCACTAAGGAACCAAAATGTAACGGCCCTGTGGGTGAGGGTGCAAACCGACCTTTGTATACGGTACTCTTCCTCCCTCCCTTTGGAAAAGAGAGGGTTGGGGAGGAATTTGACACAGTATTAACCGTTATTTTGCTTCTCTTTGATCTCTGCAAGGGTTTTACAGTCGATACATAAAGTTGCAGTTGGTCGTGCTTCTAAACGGCGTAAACCAATTTCGATACCGCAAGTTTCACAGAAACCATAGTCATCATTTTTAATCGCTTCAATAGATTGCTCTATTTTACGAATAAGTTTACGTTCACGGTCACGGGTACGTAATTCGATGGCAAACTCTTCTTCTTGCGTCGCACGGTCATTTACATCAGGTAAAGAAGAAGATTCATCTTGCATTGTATTTAGGGTGCGATCCACTTCCGACATCAATTCTGCTTTCCATGCCAGCAAAATTTTACGAAAATGTTCGAGTTGCCCCTCAGACATGTATTCTTCATTTTTCTTTGGCTGATAAGGCTCGATACCGAATAGACTTGCTGTAGTACCGTTTTCATTGGTCTTCGGCTTGGTTTTACGCACTCGCTTTACAGACTTATCATCTGCAATTGCTGTTTGTTCTTCCAAGACTTGATTTTGGTTGTCATTCGCCATAAAGGGCATTCCTCATCATATACGTATTATCTATACGCAAAAAATATGGTGATATGCAAGTATTTTTATCACTACCAACAGAATGAATCTATCGGGGGCGTCATCATATAGATTTTTTTACCAAGATGAAAGTCACCTAACCCTGAATTCGACTTTCTGCATATCTCGTTGGACGAATAACTTAATAGAAAAAAACCAAAATGAAAAGCTAGTAACCTGAAATTTCTTCATTAATTGTAACTTTGAAGTGATCCAAGCGGTGTACAGAGGTCTCAAATTCACCATTGGCTTTTAAATGTAAGCAACGGTAACCAGGTGCAATCGGATCAAATGAAAACTCTTGGCTGAGGGGTTTAAATTGTACACACGTTGCAGGAGTAGAAATAAACTGTATTCCATTCCACAAGTTATAGGATTCTTGATGGACATGACCATGTAACACAGCTTTGATATTATCAAAGGGTTCGAGTACGGCCTTTAATTCATCGGCATTTTTGAGCTTATGTTGATCGAGCCATTTGGAATGCATATCAAAAGGATTGTGATGACAGGCGATAAGGATAAACTTGTCACGCAATTGTTCCAATAGCCGTTTTAGATGGACCAATTGTTCTGTTTGAATGTTTCCATCGGTACGTCCACCCACAGCACTATTCAACAAAATGATACGCCATTGATCTAACTCAATCACTGCTGGAATAGGTTCTGGCGAATGGAACGGGAACAAGTTTATATTGTCGTGATTTCCCGGAATTTGGTAAAAATCGACACCAAAACGCTGCATATATTCTAAATAGCGCGCATAAGTTTCTGGAAATGCAGCTTGAGCCAAATCACCAGTATGTAAAATCAGATCGATATTTTTATAACGTTGCTGAATATCATCCATGACGGCATGAAAGCTTTCTTCAGGATTAATCCCGACAAACTCTGCATCAGGTTTATCCATCAGGTGTGTATCTGTGATTTGGATAATCACTCTATCTTTATCTGTTTGCGGCAATATCTCTGATTGCATGCCTTTCCCCTAGACATCTTCAAATGCATGCAAGTGCTGTTGTAGCCATTGCAAAGCCATAATCACAGGTGCATTTTTTAAACGATTACTTTTTAATAATAGACTCAAATCTGAATAATCAATGATATGAAGTTGGATATTTTCACCTTCATCTGGCATACCAAACACACCACCTTCAGCAGGTAATGCGGCTTGTGCTACATAGAGATGAAAGATTTCATCACATGCGCCAGCAGATGGATAGAAGCTAAACAGGTGTTTGATTTGGTTTAATTCACATCCAGATTCTTCGATGCTTTCCCGTCGAATGCAACTTTCTGGAGATTCATCTCCATCAAGTACGCCTGCAATGATTTCGAGTTGCCAAGGTGAAATTTCATCATCAATTGCCCCTACACGAAACTGTTCAATCAATGCAAATTTTTGTTGTTGATCATTATAAATCAGTACACCAGCAGCTTCTTTACGGCGAATTAATTCACGTTGAATGGCTGAGGTATATTCAGTTTGATTAAATAATCGGTGTCGCAAGCTCACTTTTTCGACTTGAACAAAACCTTTAAAGGCATATTCACGAGATTGTATTTCTACATCATTATGGGTGTAGGTTGCTTGCTGAATGATGTTCATGTGCACAGTTAGGATGAAACATATTCACTTCATCCTAACTGAGAAATAGTGAAAGACAAAAGTTTTTTTTAATCTTTACACTTTATGGTACAACTTTTGCCCTTGTTCCTGATAAACGGATTTCATGGTTTTGAGACCATCTTCTATAAGCGTTTCGCTATTTACAGGGTGGGCTGCATTTTGTTGATTTTGTGCATAATCTCGCACGTTTTGGGTGATTTTCATCGAGCAGAACTTAGGTCCGCACATTGAACAGAAGTGCGCAGACTTATGTGCTTCTTTAGGCATAGTCTCATCATGCATCGATCTAGCAGTATCTGGATCTAAGCTGAGATTGAATTGATCTTCCCAACGGAACTCAAAGCGTGCCTTAGATAAAGCATTGTCACGAACTTGTGCGCCCGGATGACCTTTGGCTAAATCCGCTGCATGGGCTGCGATTTTATAGGTGATAATCCCGTCTTTAACATCTTTCTTATTGGGCAGACCCAAATGCTCTTTGGGAGTCACATAACACAACATTGCAGTGCCGTACCAACCAATCATCGCTGCACCAATTGCCGAGGTAATATGGTCATAGCCCGGAGCAATATCGGTGGTGAGCGGACCAAGAGTATAGAAAGGTGCTTCCTGACAAACTTCAAGTTGCAAGTCCATATTTTCTTTGACCATATGCATTGGCACATGGCCTGGCCCTTCGATCATGACCTGAACATCATGTTTCCATGCCCGATGAGTCAGTTCACCTAAAGTACGTAATTCGGAAAATTGCGCTTCATCATTGGCATCCTGAATACAGCCCGGACGTAAACCATCGCCTAAGCTGAAAGACACATCATAGGCTTTCATGATTTCGCAGATTTCATCAAAATGCGTATAGAGGAAGTTTTCTTCATGATGCGCCAAACACCATTGCGCCATGATCGAACCACCGCGTGATACAATCCCTGTTAAACGATTGGCTGTCATCGGCACATAACGTAATAAGACCCCAGCGTGAATGGTGAAATAATCGACACCTTGTTCAGCTTGTTCAATCAGGGTGTCTTTAAAGATTTCCCATGTCAGGTCTTCAGCAACACCATCGACTTTCTCAAGTGCTTGATAAATTGGTACCGTACCAATTGGAACTGGTGAGTTGCGGATAATCCATTCACGGGTTTCATGGATATTTTTACCCGTCGATAAGTCCATGATGGTGTCAGCACCCCAACGGGTTGCCCAAGTCATTTTCGACACTTCTTCATCAATCGATGAACCCAAAGCTGAGTTGCCAATATTGGCATTGATTTTTACCAAGAAATTACGCCCAATGATCATGGGTTCGCATTCAGGATGGTTAATATTGGCTGGAATAATGGCACGACCTTCAGCGACTTCTTTACGCACAAATTCAGGGGTAATCTCCATGAGGTTGTGTGCACCAAAATTTTGTCCTACATGCTGGCGCATATCGACACCTTCATGCTGTCGCTGATTTTCACGAATCGCAATGTATTCCATTTCAGGCGTGATGATGCCTTGTTTGGCATAATGCATTTGTGTGACATTGTTGCCTGTTTTTGCACGACGTGGTTTTTGAATATGGGCAAAACGGATTTCAGCAGTACGAATATCTTTTAGACGTTCTTGGCCAAATTTAGAGGTTAAGCTGGCTAAATGCTCAGTATCGGCACGTTCTTCAATCCAAGTTTCACGGACATTGGGTAAGCCTTTATTCAAATCAATGTGTACGTTGGGATCGGTATAAACACCTGAAGTATCATAGACCATAATTGGTGGATTTTTTTCACCACCAAGGCCTGTCGGAGTATCCGTGAGTTCAATTTCACGCATCGGCACTTGAATATCTGGGCGTGACCCTTGAATATAAACTTTTTTAGATGCGGGTAAAATTCGAGTCAGATCTTTGGCTTCTTGCTCGTGTTGAGCCAATTGATCAGCAGGGGATAGATTCGTTAATTGGTTCATTACAATGATCCTTATGAATGACATCAACGAATCAAGCACGACCAAAAACGGTGGCAAATTTAGTCTATTTTATCTGCTAAATCCATCATCAGAATAAAGCGCTATTGCGAAAAAATAGATAAATTATGGGCTGTCAGTTTTTAGATGCTTGATTCCTACGCAGGTCTTAACCTGATCAGGTTCAACGGTACTTTAGTTTAAGTTTTGGCAAGGAGATGCAAAACTGACTAAATCTCAGCGAGGAATTACTCGCGCTCCGTCAAGCGATGTTTAAATCTTAGCATGTTCTCATTAAAAATATGCTGGCATGCCGATATCAATTTCAATTATTTTTTTGAGTCAGAATTTCCTCAACAGATTTCTTAATTTTTTGTTCAAATGCCTCACGTTGTGCTCGGATCTCTTGCTGTTCAGGTGAGTTATCTTCAGGATACTGTCTAGATGGTTTTGGCATTTGTTGCCAAAGCCTTTCACTTGCGTTGATTAAATTCACAAATTTCTGTGCAGTTTGGCTACTTGCAGTTTTACTTTTTGCAATTTTTTCAATCGCTTTGATTGCTTGTTCATCTGCAATTTTATCGTCATCGAACCAGAGCGTGCGGGTGTTATCCTCGCCTTGAAAAAGTGCACTACGGTATTGTTCAATGTTCTCTATGACTTGAGGTTTAAAATGGTTGTTGGGGTAATCTTTATTGAATTTTTCCCAATATAACAGTCGATTGGCCACTTCATCAAAACTAATTGCTAGCCCTGCGTCCATAATATAGTTAGCACCTGTATATTCTTTACGGATCTGTTTAAAGTAGACCTGATCTGATTTTTCTAAATAGGGTGCAAAAATATCCAGATCATATTGTGGATGCTGTACAAAGGTGTATTCACCTTCACCGATATAAAATTTTGCTAAATATAAGTCCTTTGCGTGATCAACTAAATATTTCTCACGCGGTTTTAACTTTTTATACAGTTCTTGTTTTTGTTGAGCTGTCATAGACTGACCGTCTGCAAGTGTATCGGTCATATATTGAAAGACTTCAGGCGAGGCATCGGCAATGAGTTTTTGATAAATGTTTTCAATTTTTGCTTGCCATTGATAACGTGTTTTTAACGGTGCAGATGCGAGGCATTTTTTTAGTAATTGATTGAGGTCATTTAAATCTTCAACGATGACCGTTTTTTCTAATTTTTTGATGCTTGTATCTATCTCGTTACAGTCTTGTGGAAGTGCTGGTATTTCAGCTGTACTGGTCTGAGTCGCTTTAGAAGCTGCTTTAGTTGTCTCAATTGTTTGATTGTTCTCGTGCTTTTGGCAAGCGCTGAATAGGGTACACAGGCAGAGTGTTGTGAGTGATAGATGTTGTTTTAAAGCTTTCATAGTATGACTGTTGTTGTGTATTTTTGAATGTCACAAGGATAATAAAAATTGAGCTAAAATAACATCTAACTGTTAGAACAAATCGCATCACTAAAGCAATCTTTTTTAACATGCTTAAAGTCGATCGGGCTTAAATTTAGATATTGATTGAGCTGGGACAGCGCCAATAATTGAGGGATATTTTCCAGTTTAGTGCGTTCTTTTTCACTAATTTGAATTTTTTGCTGTCTTTGCTCTTTGCTCATCGCTAAAAAATGCACAAACTTCTTGGCCTGAGCTGAAAGCTCACCATCATTGGATTTTGCCAAGCGTTCAATCACCAACCAGCTGGCTGCATCGATATCAGTTTGATTTTCAAAACTGCTCGATATAGGTGCTTCTTCAGTGCCTAAAAACAATAAACTGCTATAGGCATTTTTTAAGAACTGCGCATCATGTAAAAAAGGGCTATTGGGATAAGTTTGCAGATATTCTTGCCAAAACTTAGCTCTTTTTGCAATTTCTTCAGCCTCAATATCGGGTTTATGGTTTTTAAAAAGTGGTTGGGTATTTTGTTGTGCAAGATTTTCGATAAAAACTTGTTCAGGCGCAGTCAGATACGGCGCGAAAACTTTTGCTAAATATTGCGGGCTTCTTCGATAGACAATTTTATCATCTGTTTGTTCGCTCAGCTCAATATACGCTTGGCCTTTGTGACGTAATAAATATTGGTCACGCAGATTAAGTTGTTCAAATTTACTCTGTTGAATAGTGGGGTATGCAGCTTGATCTAAAGCATAGTTTTCAAATGCTTGCTGTTGTTCTGAAGTGCGCTCAATCTGTAAAAATTGTTGATACATACGTTTCGACTGATGCATCAATTCCATTTGTTCCGCAGGTTTCATCAAGGGCAAACACATACGAATATCTTGATTGACTTGTTCTATCGCAAGCGTGGTTCTTTTTGCATTGATTGCCAGCATCTCATTTTTGAGATTTTGGCAAATTTGGGTTAAATCAGGAATTGGATTTTCTTTTTGTGGCGCTTCTTTGGATTCTTTGACAATGTCGGTTGTGGGTTTTTGACACGCGATAACCACCATGCAACTCAAGATAACGAGTATGCCTGAAATGAGAAAATGAAGGGTATTGCGAGGAAATTTCATTCGACCAGCATTTAAAAGAAGCTCAGTTTTGTTCGATGCCATTGTCGCTGAATCGAGGCTAAATAAATGAAATATTTTGTAGTTTTGTGATAATGAAACGTTACTTTTTGCAAGAAACTGAGTCATGTGTCTGATTTAAGATCTGCAAAAATTAACCTGAGTACAGCATCGTGAATTTGCGATAAATGGATGCTCACAGCAAAGTGACATATGTAAATTCAGCAAATTGTAGTAGTATCTTTACTCTAAATTGCTTTGATCAGAAGTGAAATGAGCGATATTGAGAAATTCATTTGAAAGAAAAATACTTGTCATAAAACATTCATAATGAATATGCTTTAATATTAACCCATAAAAATAGTTTTTGTTGCGTGTGGAGCATCTGACCTTGAGCCCAAGTAATCCTGTATTAAACCATCATATATCTTCTCAATTTAATGAGGACTTACAGGATGTGAATACCAAATTTATGACCATGGGCGGTTTGGTAGAACAACAAGTCGCAAATGCAGTGCATGCTTTATTGGATACCAATGCCAATATGGCGATTGATGTTCAATTTCAAGACAATACAGTCAATCGTTATGAACGAGAAATTGATGAAGCACTGACTTTGATTTTGGCGCGTCGTCATCCAGCTGCAATCGACTTACGTATGGTGATTGCCATGAGTAAAGCCAATACCGATTTAGAACGTATTGGTGATGAAGCTGCAAAAATTGCCCGTATTGCACAGACTTTATGTGAAGAGGGTGAATCGCCACGTGGCTATATGGAAACACGGCATATTGGCAATCAAGTGCGTGTCATGATTCATGATGCTTTAGATGCTTTTGCGCGTGTGGATGCAGAACAAGCATTAAAAGTTTTGTTGGCCGATGCCGATATTGACCGTGAATATCAATCCGCGACACGTACACTGATGACTTACATGATCGAAGATCCACGTCATATTAGTCGTGTCATCAATGTGATGTGGGTATTGCGTTCACTGGAGCGGATTGGTGACCATGCACGTAATATCTCAGAACAAGTGATTTATATGGCAAAAGGTTTTGATGCGCGACATACCAGTGTTGAAGAGATTGAACAAAAAGTTCAAGGTAAATAATTGAATTTATAAATAAAAAGACCTGATGATTCAGGTCTTTTTATTTGGAAAACTTAAGATCACAAAAAGAAAATTACACTTGAGCAAGTGCTTGTTCTAAGTCTGCAATCAAGTCATCAATATGTTCAATCCCCACAGATAAACGCACCATATCAATACTCACGCCTGCTGCTTTTAGCTCTGTTTCATTCAGTTGACGATGGGTGGTGGTTGCTGGATGACAGGCTAAACTTTTTGCATCACCAATATTCACTAGACGCGTAAACAGCTGTAATGCATCGATAAAACGGGTGCCACCTTCACGACCATCTTCAACACCAAAAGACAGAATTGCAGACGGTTTACCTTTGACATACTTTTGTGCCAAAGCATGTTGTGGATGATCTTTTAAACCAGCGTAGTTGACCCATTTTACTTTTGGATGTGCCTGTAAATATTCAGCAACTTTTTGTGCATTTTCAGTATGGCGTTCCATACGCAAATTGAGTGTTTCTAAGCCTTGTAAAATTAAGAATACGCTGAGCGGGCTGATCGCTGCGCCTGTATTTCTTAATGGAACAACACGTGCACGGGCGATATATGCCGCAGCACCTAAAGCTTCTACATAGTTCACCCCATGATAACTTGGATCAGGGGTATTTAAGACTTTGAAGCGCTCGGGATATTTGCCCCAAGGGAATTTACCGCTATCGACAATCGCGCCACCAATCGAATTACCATGACCGCCAATATATTTGGTCAATGAATGCACCACGATATCTGCACCATGTTCAAAAGGTTTCAGTAGGGCAGGTGTTGCAACGGTATTATCCACAATCACAGGTACACCATATTCGTGTGCGATTTTAGCAATAGCATCTAGGTCAATAATATTACCCAGCGGATTGCCAATCGACTCAACGAAAACCAACTTGGTTTTTTCATCAATCAAGCCGCGCAATGCTTCAGGATCTTGGTAATCAAAGAAACGTACTTCAATGCCTTGTTTTGGCAAAGTGTGGGCAAATAAATTATATGTTCCACCATAGAGTGTTGAAACCGATGCAATATTGTCACCCGCTTCTGCAATGGTCTGGATAGAATAGGTGATCGCAGACATACCCGAAGCCAATGCTAAAGCACCAATACCGCCTTCAAGCGCACTCAGACGTTGCTCAAGCACAGCGGTCGTTGGGTTCATGATCCGTGTATAAATATTACCCTGAACTTTGAGGTCAAATAAATCCGCACCATGTTGGGTATTATCAAAGGCATAAGAGGTAGTCTGATAAATTGGAACGGCGACCGCTTTAGTGGTTGCTTCTGGTTCATAGCCTGCATGTATGGCAAGAGTTTCGTCTTTATATGTCATGTTCTTCCGTCAACTTTTTATTAAATTTCAATAGAGTGTAACAAATAAATATATGAAGTAAACAAGGGTTTATATATTTTAAAATCATAAAAACAGATAAAGCCAACAATGCAGCCCGAGATAAATTGAGTTTCAGCGAGGAAAAATAGACCGAATATCGCTGAGTTTGTGAGCTGTCATTGTGGTGTCATTTGCTGAAACTAGCATAACAAATTCCATAAATTCAGTTATTAAAAACACAATGAAAAAAGTAGCAATAAATAAACTGACCCGCCATAAAAGCACTTTAACTTTAGTCCTCTGTAGTTTACTGGGTTTGACCGCATGTTCTGATGATGATCAAGATTCAACAACACAGAAGACCTTAACCCAAAATATAACATTGGCATTTGGTGATGAAGCCTGTGTAATGGGGGGAACACGTATTCAGAGCGGTTTAGATCGTAATGGTAATGGCAAACTTGAAGCCAGTGAAATCACTAAAACCGAAAACAGTTGTAAGCCCAATTTGTTTGCACAAGGTGTAGCATTGCCATTTAACGTACTGGGACGTTACTCTGCGAATGGTACGACCATTGATAGCTCGTTTGATATTCGTCAGGGTGGTTTTGGTTCTGATGTTGCTGCACATCCAAGTAATAAAAAGCAATTCTATGCATTGACCGATCGGGGGCCAAATGCAGACTTTACTGATAAATTATATGGTGCTGGTAAGGTTTTCGCCATTCCAGACTATGTGCCGAAAATTGGTTTATTTGAAGTTCAAGACAATGGTACTGTGAAATTAATTAAAACCATCAATTTAAAAGATATTAATGGAAAAGACATCACAGGACTACCCAACACTTCTGCTTTAGGCGGCACAGGGGAAACACCGTATGATGTCAATGGGAAAGTGATTACTGTAGATCCAACCAAACCATACGATGTGGTGAATAATCCAATTCGATTGGATGATTATGGCTTGGATAGTGAAGGGCTCACTGCACTTAACGATGGTACGTTCTGGGTCAGCGATGAATATGGACCGCATATTGTGCATTATGATGCCAATGGTAAAGAAATAGGGCGTATCAACCCATTTAAGGCTGATAAACGCAACAATTGGACTTTGCCGAATGAGTTTAGCTATCGCCGTGCCAATCGAGGGATGGAAGGCTTAACCATTAGCCCAGACCAAAAAACCTTGGTTGGGATTATGCAATCGACCATGAGTTTACCAAATAAAAATGTCAATAAATCAATGTTGACGCGTATTGTGACGATTAATCTTGAAACAGGCAAAGTCGCACAATATTTATATCAGCAAGAGATAGCTGAAAATTCAAACTCTGCCATTATTGCCCTCAGTGCAACACAATTTCTGGTTTTAGAACGAGATGGATTGTTTTATAAAGATACGCCAAATGTGATGAAAAATGTCTATCGTATTGATTTAAGCAAAGCCACCAATTTAGAAGATATTCAAACACAAAATGATGTCAAACAAGATGAAAAGCTCGGTTTAACTATTGCGGGCAAGACCTTAGAAGAATACCAATTGGATAAAGGCTGGGACGGTTTAAAAGCATTTAATATTGTTCCAGCACCTAAAACATTGGTACTGGATATGGGGAAAGCGGTTAAATATCCACATGATAAAATGGAAGGTCTGTGGTTGATCAATAGTACGACACTTGGGATTTTAAATGATGACGATATGGGGCTTTGGAATAATGCCAAAGGCATGGAGCCAAAGTATCTGGATGCGGCACGTACACGTATTGATATCAATACCTTATACATCATGGATAAATTGAATTTAAAAGGCCAATAATTGCATAACAACAGCCGCCCAAGAGGCGGCTTTTTCTATAACCATCATTTAAAAATAATAGGTTCCTCAATGAAAAAAATAGCCATTTTCACCGTTCTAACAAGTTTAATCACTACAACTGCTTGGGCTGTACCGCAAGTGACATCGCGTGAATATAAATTGTTGTTACAGCCAGACAAATTTAGCTATGCCAATGAGTCCGCTAACGTAAATAGCTATATGCAACAAGCCAAAACGGTTATTGCACAACAAATTAACCGTACAGTTTCAGGAACGATGTTCTTAGACAAGCAACGCCAAATACATTTTTATGATTCACCCAGCAGTTGCCTACTCAATAATATGGGCTATAGCTTTCGAGAACGGATTGAAAACGGAGCATCTGAAGTAACGCTTAAATTTAGAAGCTATGATCATTATCTGTCTGATTTTGCCGATTTGAGTAGCTCGACTGCGGGAGCCAAAACCAAGCTTGAAGATGATATCACGCAAACAGCAACACAAGGATTTTTGGTGGGTTCCAGTAAATCCACCACAGTGGCAAATACACGGACAATCAATAAGTTTTTAGACATCCATACGCATTTTCCAAAATTTAAAGAAACCTTTGCCATCAGTGATAATCAGCTGTTATCACCTGTAGGTGGACTCACTCTTTATGAACGAAGTTATCGTGGGGTCAACATTGATTTAGGCGAGTTTGATGCAGAGGTAAATATGAGTTTATGGTATACCCAAGCACCTTATGCAGGATTAAAACCTGCTGTAGTTGAAGTCTCGTTTAAGTACCAAGACCCAAATGCAAATTACACCAATAAGGTTGTACAACGTGCTGCTATTAGTTTTTCTGCTTTGAAATCATTGTCAAACTACAATGCACCAAGTTCAACTCAAACCAAGACGCAATTTGTATATCAGTATCAGCCGGATTTTTGTTCGTGATCATGTGTGAGATCGCGATTTGATTACGTTTATCGGTGTGGAAAAATGTTTTCTTGATGCTTTTAAAATATCTCAATCAATTGGACAAATCTGAACAAAAATAGATAAATTCAGCGTATAATTGACGGTATTTATTTATTCGCATTTTGCGAATTTCTATTCATTATAGAGGAGTCCTACGTGGCCCAATATATTTACACGATGAACCGTGTGTCGAAGATGGTTCCGCCTAAGCGCGAAATCCTAAAAGACATCTCTTTATCATTTTTCCCAGGTGCAAAAATTGGTGTACTTGGTTTAAACGGTGCAGGTAAATCTACCCTACTCCGTATTATGGCTGGCGTAGATAAAGATTTCTCAGGTGAAGCTCGTGCGCAACCAGGTATTAAAATCGGTTATCTAGAGCAAGAACCACCATTAGATCCAAATAAAGATGTGCGTGGAAACGTTGAAGATGGTTTACGTGAACCATTAGATGCATTGGCACGTTTAGATGAAGTTTTTGCTGAATATGCAGCTGAAGATGCTGACTTTGATGCACTTGCAAAAGAGCAAGAGAAATTAGAAGCAATTATTCATGCTTGGGATGCACACAACCTTAGCAACCAAATGGATCAAGCTGCAGCAGCATTGAATCTTCCAGCATGGGATTCTGACGTAAGCTTACTTTCAGGTGGTGAACGTCGTCGTGTAGCATTGTGTCGTTTGTTATTGTCTAAACCAGACATGTTATTGCTGGACGAACCGACTAACCATTTGGATGCAGAATCTGTATCTTGGTTAGAACGTTTCTTAAAAGACTTTGCTGGTACAATCGTTGCGATTACCCATGATCGTTATTTCTTGGATAACGTTGCAGAGTGGATTCTTGAGCTTGACCGTGGACATGGTATTCCTTACCAAGGTAACTATTCTTCTTGGTTGGAACAAAAGAATGCACGTTTAGAGCAGGAAAATAAACAAGAAGAATCTTTTGCTAAAGCATTGAAAAAAGAATTGGAATGGGTTCGTTCAAATGCTAAAGGTCAGCAAAAGAAAAACAAAGCACGTATGGAGCGCTTTGAGGAGCTTAACTCACGTGAGTTCCAACAACGTAATGAAACCTCTGAAATCTATATTCCACCTGGTCCACGCCTAGGGAATAAGGTTGTAGAAGTTGAAGGCATCAGCAAATCGTTTGATGGCCGTCTACTTTATGAAAACTTATCGTTCACAGTACCACCAACTGCGATTGTTGGTATCGTTGGTCCAAACGGTGCGGGTAAAACCACTTTATTCCGTATGATGACAGGCGAACAGCAACCAGATACTGGTACAGTTGTATTGGGTGAGTCTGTAAAAGTTGCTTATGTTGGTCAGATTCGTGACACTTTAGATAACAATAAAACAGTTTGGGAAGAAGTTTCTGGCGGTTTAGATATCTTAAGAATTGGCGAATACGAGATCGCATCTCGTGCCTATATCGGTCGCTTTAACTTTAAAGGTCAAGATCAGCAAAAACGTGTTGGTGAATTGTCAGGTGGTGAACGTAACCGTTTACAACTTGCGAAGATCCTTCAGATGGGCGCCAACGTAATCTTACTGGATGAGCCATCAAACGACTTGGATATTGAAACTTTACGTGCGCTAGAGGATGCAATTCTTGTATTCCCTGGTACTGTCATGGTGGTATCGCATGACCGTTGGTTCCTTGACCGTATTGCTACACATATCTTGTCATTTGAAAATGAACAGCCAGAATTCTACGAAGGTAACTATGCTGAATATGAAGCATATCGTTTAGCGCGTTTGGGTGATGCTGCTGTGCAAAAACGTACCAAATACAAAAAAATTGGCGGTTAGTCACTAATTTTGTAGATCAAAAAAACCAGCTTTCGAGCTGGTTTTTTTATTGTAAATAAAGCCGATAAAGTTGGTGTTGTGCTTCGAGATGACCTTGATTGGCGGCAAGCAACAACCATTTGTATGCATTCTTTTTATCTGGCGATAGGCCGAGCTGGCCTTGTAGGTAAATCATGCCTAATTTATATTGGGCCGTGCTATATCCTTTAAGTGCTGAATGTAAAAAATACCAAATCGCGTTGCGTTGATATTTTTGGATTTTTTCATTTAACAGCTGATCTAAATCAAGAGGGTCACGCTGGTTAAGCGCCAGATGTTCATAACTGGTTGCGCGATGGTAAGTATGCATTGATTCAGACATTTTAAATGTATGATAGGGGCTGGAATAATGGTATTTATGGCTGACAATTTGGTTGAGCTTCCGTATTATTTTTATTAAATCCATATTGATTCACGCTTATTTTTATGAAATTACCCTTATAAGATTAAAGCAAATAATCAGAATAAGTAATCCCAATAACCATGATTTTTTTTCATATAAAAGTATTGCTAAACTGATTCGAGATTAATCATTTATTCAATTTTTGATGGCAGTAGGCTTCTTTGAAATTTTTTTAAAACCATAAATCAATAAACAGCCCCCTCATCCTAGCCTTCTCCCAAAAGGAGAAGGGACTTTCAATACCAATATGATTCACTCTAAATGATCGTTTTTTGATTGATGAACTAGTAGGCCTATTGAGTTTAAGGCTTGGTACTTTGTATAAAATGAGCTACGAGGAGCTATTTAAAATCATATGGATTGTTTATCAGTTTTATCTTGGTGTTTTAATTCTCGGTATTTTAATTTTTGCTATTTGAATCAGACTAAATCAATTGCATATATAAAAGAATGCCAAAATAACATTCTTCTATATATGTGCGCTCACAATTAATTAAAGACGCATCTCAATCCCTTGTTCAGCAAGGTATTGTTTCGCTTCAGGAATAGAGTATTGACCAAAATGGAATATCGAGGCTGCCAATACAGCATCGGCACCACCTTTTAAAATACCATCTGCTAAATGTTGTAAATTACCCACACCGCCTGATGCAATGGTCGGAATGGTGACACGATCATTGATTTGACGCATTAGACCAATGTCATAACCCGCTTTCGTCCCATCTGCATCCATAGAGGTAACCAACAATTCACCTGCACCGAATTCTGCCATTTTGACCGCCCATTCAATCGCATCTATGCCTGTCGGTTTACGGCCGCCATGGGTGAAAATTTCCCATTTATTTTCACCCGTTCTTTTCGCATCGATTGCCACAACAATACATTGTGCACCAAAGCGCTGAGACGCTTCTTGAACGAACTCAGGATTAAATACCGCAGCAGAGTTGATGCTGACTTTATCTGCGCCTGCATTTAATAACAAACGAATATCTTCAACTTTACGAACACCACCACCGACTGTAAGTGGCACAAACACACTTTCAGCCATACGTTCAACCGTACGGTAAGTGGTATCTCGGCCATTTGATGTTGCGGTAATGTCTAAAAAGGTGATTTCATCTGCACCTTGCTCATTATAACGACGGGCAACTTCTACAGGATCTCCTGCATCACGGATATCCAGAAACTGGACACCTTTCACCACACGACCATTATCTACGTCCAGGCAAGGAATAATACGTTTAGCGAGCATAATTTTTTCCAAAAATAACAGGCGATTATGAAAGTTCGTGACTTAGGTGCTACACCTCGATAGTCGAAGCGGTTATTCTATCAAACTTATGTAAGTTTTTTCGCAGGTTTTCTATGTCGGTTTATACCACTTTGAGTTTAAAAGAAGTTCAGCACTTTGCAGCACCTTATGGATTAGAGGTGGTTGAACTTAAACCAATTCAAGGCGGTGTGCAAAATACCAACTATTTTATCATTTGTGCTGATGGAACACAGTTTGTATTAACATTATTTGAAAATATGGATGCACAAGCAGCAGGGGAGTTAATTCCTGTCTTAGAACACTTGGGGCAACAAGGTTTGGCAGTTCCTGTTCCGTTAAAACATAGCGGTCAGTCGATTCATAGCTTAAAAGATAAGCCTGCACAAATTGCGCCACGGATGTCAGGTAAACATCCCATGCCCTCTACACTCGCTCAAGTTGAGCAAATTGCTGTAGCACAGGCCAAAATGCATGTAGCGTTACAAGACTTCCCATTACAGCGTCAAGTGGCGCGTGATCATGCCTATTGGTATAACGTTGCTCAACAAATTAAACCAACGTTGGATGTGGCGGATAGTGCTTTGCTGAATAACCTTTTAGGTTTATATGAAGCACTGACCATGATGTATCCAAATCGACCGAAAGGTTTTATTCATTCGGATTTGTTCCGTGACAATACTTTGTTTGAAGGCGATGAGTTAAAAGGCATTCTTGATTTTTATGAAATGAATCAAGATGAATTACTTTTTGATATTGCGATTACCTTAAATGACTTTTGCACAGAATATCCGAGTGTTGCTTTGAATGAAGCCAAAGCAACGGCTTTCTTAAATGCATATACTTCGATTCGTCCTTTGACTGAAGATGAAAGAGCTTGTTTAGAGTTATATTTGGCGATGGCCGCAGGTCGCTTTTGGATGATGCGTTTACAAATCGCTCAGATGAATGCCGCTGAAGCACGCACAGGTGATGATATTTTGCAGAAAAATCCGCAAGAAATGCGTAATATGTTGATTGAAAGATTAAAGTTCGTGACTGCTTAATAGTTTTTTGTGGGAAATAAAATGCGTGATCAAGGTCGTTTAGTTGAATGGTTCGATGATAAAGGCTATGGCTTTATTCAACCAAATGATGGTGTAAAAGATCGCGTATTTTTACACATCAAAGATTTTGCACAAAAAGGGCCACGCCCAATCGTGGGCTGTGCCCTTGAATATGTGGTGCAATTAGATGGTCAAGGGCGTTATAAAGCAAAACAAGTCACGTATTTAAAAGCCACACAAATGGCGAAAGTGACAAGCCAGCAAGCGGCTAAAGCCAAGCAGTTGCATGCAACAAAGCAGGCTAAATTACAGCCGATGCAAATTCTGTGCGCTGTTTATATTATTGCTTTGGCAATCTTGAGCATAAGCGGTTTGCTCAATGGTATGTTTATTCTTTTTGTCAGTATTATCAATGTGATGACCTATTGGTTTTATGCACAAGATAAAGAAGCCGCACAGAGCAATCAGCGTCGTGTTCCTGAAAATACCCTGCATATTTTAGCTTTTTTAGGTGGTTGGCCTGCAGCTTGGTTAGCACAGCAACGCTTACGACATAAAACACAAAAACAACCCTTTAAAAAGATTTATTTGTGTACCATATTCTTTAATATTTTATTGATTTTATGGTTAATTTCGCCTTTGAATATGTTTAAGATTTAAACGGGCGTTAGCAAATTTAAAAGGGCTTACAATGAATAATTATGTTGATCCAAATAATAGTAAATCTCTGACTTTAATTTTATATATCCTTTATATTGTTGCAATTTTTTCTGCGGGAATTCTTGCAATCATTGCATTGATTATCAATTATGTAAAATTGAATTCAGTCCGTGGTACGATTTTCGAAAGTCATTTTAGATGGCAAATTCGCACTTTTTGGTGGTATTTAGTCTGGACGGTAGTTGCATTTATTCCGTTTATTTTTCTATTTTTCACCATGGATAATGTCAATGCCTTTGCCGGTGTTGCCGTGGGTGCTACGATTTTTTGTGCTGCCACTTTATTTATTTCTTGGATATGGATTGTCTATCGCGCCATTCGAGGCATTATTGCGCTGAATGATGATCAAGCCTTACCAATATAACTGAATTAATAATGCTTGATGGATCTTGTTGCCGAGCAATACAGCTTGATCAAAGCGTAATTTTAGTGAAAACAGCGTTCTGATTAAGAACGCTGTTTTTCTATCTCAACTGAATTTTCTTTAAGCTGTCGTGTGTATAAAAATTTGGGTCTCCATTCACTGATGATCACCCCCAATACCACAAGTAAACCACCAAAAAGAGCCAGCAAAGGCAAGCGTTCACCTGCAATTCTTCCAAATAAAGCTGCCCAAACTGGTTCGCCAGCATAAATCACGGCCGCTTGAGAAGGATCGACAGAGCGTTGTGCCCAATTCATCGTCAATTGTAATAAAGCACTGGTTAAGCCCAGTCCAACTGCAAGCATCACCAATTGCCATGAAAAGGGTGGAATATGCAGCTCACCGACAAAAGGCATACTGGCAAATGAAATCAATGAAGCAAAGGCAAGCTGAATCACCGTTACACGCTGAATATTGACCTTCCCTGCAAAGTGCCCGATGAGAATAATCTCCATAGCAATTGCAAACGAACCAACCAATGTAACGATTTGCCCTGTATTTAAATCAATGTGATGAAAACCATTTCCTGTCAAAAAAATTAAACCGATAAATGCCAGTAAAACACCGAGCCAAGTCATGATATGTGGTCTTTTGCGAAAAATCACCCAGATAAGAATCGGTACAAGGGGGACATATAATGCTGTTAAAAAGGCAGACTCACTGCTGCTGATGGTTTGCATACCGACAGTTTGCGAGCCATACCCTGCGGCAATCATACCGCCAATCAGTGCACCAGCGATGAGTTCTTTTAAATTGATACCTTTTAGATATTTATAAGACAGTAATCCAACAGCAATAGTCGCTGCAGCAAAACGACAACCGACAAAAAACATAGGGGAACTATAGTTTAGGGCATAATGTACAATGACAAATGTACCACCCCAAATCATGGTCATCAGAATCAGTGCAATTTGAGGCGTTCTGGACTTTAAAAATAAAGCGAGGGCAGAGGAAGACATAAAATAAAGTAATGTAGAAGAGCAGGGCTATTTTACGCGAAAGCACAGTATTGTGCAGATGTTAAGCTGAGTAATCGGGTATTTAAATCACTCAATTGTCATGCAGTCGTGCTAGCATATTGAATTAAAATTTTGATAAAGAGAAATAAATCATGGTGATCGAACAAGCTTTATTTCATATTGTTGATGGTCAACAAATGGCTTTTGAAAAGAAATTTTATGAATTATCAGACACATTCCGGAATGCCCAAGGTTGTGAAAAATTTAAATTGATTCGTGGTATAGAAGACAATCAAAAATACATACTACAAATTCACTGGATTGATCTTAAAACCCATACAGATGTTTTTATGAAAACAGATGAATTTAAACAGTGGTTTACGGCAATGAAGCCCTTTTTAGCAAGTAAAATTGAAATGCAACATTTTGAAAATACATTGGTTTAAATCTGGATGTAGTGATTTAAATACCTTGTTTAACGCATAAAAAAGAGAACATCTCGGTTCTCTTTTTTAATCCAATCTAGGCTGGGAACTTAAAAGCCTTGTTCATCCAATAACAGCTGCGCTTCACGTAGGTTTAGTGTGCCTTCATAAATTGCACGACCTGTGATCGCACCTAAAATACCCGGCTTACCTTTTAAATTACGCACATCATCCAGATTGGTTACACCGCCTGAGGCGATCACTGGAAGACCTGAGTATTGTGCGAGATTTACTGTCTGTTCAACATTGACACCCTGCATCATACCGTCACGTGCGATATCGGTATAAACAATACTCGATACACCGGCATCTGCAAAACGTTTTGCAAGATCAGTGGCTTTTACATCAGTGACATTTGCCCAGCCATCAGTTGCAACCATACCATTGATCGCATCAATACCGACAATAATGTGTCCCGCAAACTTCTTACAGGCTTCTTCAACAAATTCAGGATTTTGAACTGCTTTGGTCCCGATGATGACAAAAGAAACGCCCGCATCTAAATAATGTTCGATTGTTTCCAAAGAGCGAATACCACCGCCAATTTGGATTGGCAGTTCAGGCTGTGCTTTTGCAATTGCTTCAACGACAGGTTTATGAATTGGTGTTCCAGCAAAAGCCCCATTCAAATCAACCAAATGCAAACGACGAGCGCCTTCATTTACCCAATGCTGTGCTGTTGCAACAGGATCATCAGAAAATACGGTATCGTCTTCCATACGACCTTGTTTTAAACGAACACATTTACCATCTTTCAGGTCAATTGCCGGGATGATCAGCATGCTTTCGCTCCTTGCTTAATCTCAATGAAGAATTTATTGATCTTCATCTTAGCAAAAACTTGATCAATTTCTAAGTGTCAGTTTAGGCTTTTATTGGCGCGAATGCTCAATTTAAGCTGAGTATGTGCGATCGTGTCAGGTATTAAGTCTAAATCCAGTAAGGCTTCGAAAATTAAGAGTGCAGCATAGGCATCGGCTGCTGCATATTCAATTTGTGGCGTTGTGAGGATTTTACGTGCCCAATTTGAGGTGCTAATTGATTTACTTTTAGGGAAATTGACTTGAAATAGCAATGCCATGGCATTTTTAATCCCTAAAGGATTATTGAAGCCAAAACTCGAAAAGCATTTAGAAAGTTCGATGACACTGTTGAGTTGCATGCCTTTTTTACGAAATAAATGTGCATCATTTTTTAAGCCAAAACCGACTTTAATCTGATCAGGGTTTTCAAAAAAGGGCGCTAGAAAAGCCAAAATATCTGCTGAAACTTGAAATAAATAGGCTTTTTCAAATGTCGCCAGTTGAATAAGATGTGGGCCAGTTTGTATTTCACCTTTATTAAAGGTAGGTTTTGACTCGGTATCGAAACCAAAAATGTGCGCCGTTTTTAATTCTGCTTCAATTGCTTGGCATTGTTGCAAGCTATTGACCACAACAATGTTACTCAAAGGCAAATTTTGAAAACGGGGAAAGCTCTGAATTTGTTCTTTACTAGGAAGTTGCTGAGTTTGAATATTCACAAATTTAAGCTCACAAATTTTAGTCGACCAGTTTAAGCATTAAAAATATTAACCATATTGTGTTATAACAAACTTTGAATAAAAGATGATAGTTTTGTGGGTCAAAAACACAGGAATAAATTGTATGGTTGAAAAAGATGATGATCTTTTTATAGAAGGCGCCAAGCGTTTAAAGCAATTAATTCAGGATAAAAATATAAAAGCCAGTGATATTGTTAACGTACTGGAAACTTCAAAAGGAACCATGACCAAATGGTTGCAAAACTCAACACCGTCGAGTGCGCAAAGCTTAATTGAATTGGCGCGTTTAGTTGGGATGACTGAACGCTGGAATATGGAATCTAAACAGCAAGATAAAGCAGATCTGGTGGCCAAAGCATATGCTGAGTCTGAATTGGATTTAAGCCATGTCACCATGGAACAGTTGATCAACGAAATTAAAGACCGTTATGCAGCTTTAAATTTAAAAGCGGATATTAAAATTAGTGTTGAGCCATTAGAAGGTGGTTTTGTCACCAAAGAGTAAAATAACCACCTTATAAAAATAGGGTGGTTATTTCGGCTGATTTATTCAGATTGATTAATTTGTTGTTGATATTGCTGAAATTGTTGCGCTTGGTCAAGGTAACTTTGATATGCTGGGATTGCTGTAACTGCAAGGATTAGAATACTGATTGGCAAGATCACAATATAAATCCAAGCCAATACTTTTTCCCAACCACGGGTAATCCGAGGTGCGCCATAGTTATTTGTCCCAGCATCTCCTTTTGCACAGCTTAAATAAACAAAAAAGAATAAATTCACCAAAGGTAAAAGCATAAGAAGAGATAACCAACCACTTTGGTTTTTGTCATGTAAGCGACGAATTGTAAAAATAAAGCTAAAGTAGATCACTGCGATATAAATAATAATCGCAACTGTGCCGAGAATAAAGATGAGCGTATTTGAAGGGGAGTTACTTAAAGCTGGGATGAATAGTGCAGCGATAATACCCAGTACAAACATAGATAGACCCAACAGCATATTCCAGCCCAAATAGGATAATCGACCAAAACGGCCACTGGCACTTAAAGCTGAATCATGGGTTTGAAAATTAGAAGACATTGTTATGTTCCTAGAATGAATTAAGGTTTTTAAATCAATTTTTAAAATCAATTGTTGGATTTTTATTCAATTTGGTTGAATCATAATAAACAGACGATAAAAAATAAAGTCCAAATAAAATAAAAAAATCAAGCCAACTGCAATTGACTTGATTTTTAGAGATATAAATCGGGATGAAATTGACCTGAATGAATCAGATTTTCCATTCCACAAAGTTTTTCAGTAACTGTAAACCTGCTGTATGGCTCTTTTCAGGATGGAACTGTGTCGCAAATAAATTTTCTTTATGAATAGCCGTACAGAACTGCAAACCATAATCACATGTTGCAGCAACAAGAGACGGGTCTTTGGGTTCGACATAATAGCTATGTACAAAGTAAAAACGGCTATCTTGATCAATATCTTTCCACATTGGATGATTTGGATCTGCCTGATGGACTTGGTTCCAGCCCATATGAGGGACTTTTAAGCCGTCCATATCTGGAAAATGTTTTACCATACCTTCAAAAATACCCAGCGCTTGAGTGCCTGCATTTTCTTCTGACGATTCAAGCAAAGCTTGCATGCCAACACAAATGGCAAGTATCGGTTTATTAAACGCAGCATGGCGCACAACCTCATCAATACCTGCTTCATGCATCCCCTGCATACAATCACGCATTGCCCCTACACCCGGAAATACGATTTTATCTGCCTGAGCGATTAATTTTGGATCATTTGTGACATCTACAGTTGCGCCAACATGTTCGAGTGCTTTGGCTGCTGAATGAAGATTTCCCATGCCATAGTCAAGAAGGGCAATACGGGTCATTACAAGGTTCCTTTCGTCGATGCAACAGTATTTTCTGCACGCGGATCAACTTCACAGGCCATGCGAAGCGCACGTGCAAATGCTTTAAAAACACTTTCAATTTGGTGATGGCTATTTTTGCCTTTTAAATTGTCAATGTGCAAAGTCATTAAAGCGTGATTTACAAAGCCTTGGAAAAACTCGGAAAATAGATCCACATCAAAACTGCCGATACGGGCGCGTGTAAATGGGATATCCATCCATAAACCTGGGCGACCTGATAAATCAACCACGACACGGCTTAAAGCTTCATCAAGTGGTGCATAGAAATGACCATAACGTTTTAAGCCTTTTTTATCACCGAGTGCTTGCGCAAATGCTTGGCCTAGTGTGATTCCACAGTCTTCTACAGTATGGTGATCATCGATTTCTAAGTCGCCATCACAATGAATATCGATGTCAAATAAACCATGACGCTTGATTTGATCAACCATATGGTCTAAAAAGGGAACACCTGTATTGAGCGTGCCTTGACCAGTACCATCAAGATTCACACGAACTCGAATTTTAGTTTCGTTGGTGTTTCTTACCACTTCACTGATACGTTGCGCCATAGACACGTTCCTCAAAAAACGTCAAAAATTAAAAGTTTGATGTAAAGATATTTCGCTGTGACGAAAGTGACAGCATATTAGATTGCTCAGGAGGGTTAATCAATGCCTATTACCGTACATGCTAAAACTTCACTAGAAAATGAAGAAGTTCGCGATCAGCTTGAGCGATTATATGACACCAGTCCCGAGTTTGGGGATGGTCATGATGCCATAGAACAACTTGAGCAAAACTTGGCTCATTATACCTTACTTTATGTCGCAGAATTTAATACAAAGATTATTGGTGCGTTATGGTGTACGGGACAAGGTGAAAGTCGGACTTTGGAAAATATTGTGGTACATCCTGCTAACCGCGGACGTGGTGTTGCAGAGCGTTTGGTCGAAGAAGTTTGTCGTATCGAGGAAGAAAAGGGCATTAAAAACTTTGAGCCGGGCTGTGGAGCAATCCATCGTTGTTTAGCTCACTTAGGTAAAATCTAAGATGATCTTGGAGCTTTGACCAATTTAAGCAACCTGATCCGGTTGCTTTTTTATTTGGCTATTTTTCCATAACTATAAAGTTAAGCTGATCTCAGTAGCATATTGCAGTCACGAGCAAAACACTTTGGGGAATAATTAAATCGAGTTTGCAAAACTTAAAGCAAGGAGGAGTACCTTCGCTCAGCAAATTAAGCGTGCCAAAATTTGCGTTCCAAAGCTGAAAAATGTATAAAAAACAGCCTTATTTAGAATAAATAGGTGGTTTTTGTTGTAAAAATAAACTATTGAATGATTTTAGTGATTTCAACGCTTGACGACTAAACCATTAAATTGTTTAATACGCCCCATCGGCGTGATAGCTCAGTAGGTAGAGCAACGGATTGAAAATCCGTGTGTCCCCAGTTCGATCCTGGGTCTCGCCACCATATTTAAAATCTTTGAGATTTCAATCCCTGATCCCATCAGGGATTTTTTTTGGGTAAAAAATATTCGGTTGAATAAAAAAGTCATGATTTTTATTGACTATTGAACTGAGATACGGCTTAATACACCGCATCGGCGTGATAGCTCAGTAGGTAGAGCAACGGATTGAAAATCCGTGTGTCCCCAGTTCGATCCTGGGTCTCGCCACCATATTTGAAAAACATCAAACATTGTTTGGGGTTTTTTATTGCCTGCTTTTTATTTTCAATTCAGAAATTGATGTTCATCATTAAAACAGCATGTCATTTTGAATGCGTAAATTGAACCCATTGTCTTACAAAATATCTTGCTATGGACTATAAATATCGTAAGATAAACCTTTGGTAAGTGAAATAGATTGTTATAAGAACAATGAAAGATTTATTTTCATCAGGCAGCCAGCTTTATCAGCAAGCTCGACCGAGTTATCCGCAAGAAGTGGTTCAGGAAATTTTAAATCATGTTCCAGAGCGCGGTTTTGCTTGGGATTGTGGTGCGGGTTCAGGTCAATTTACTCAATTGCTCAGCCCCTATTTCGATCATGTTGTTGCAACGGATATGAGCGAAAAACAATTAAACCTTGCGCCTTATTTCGACAATGTCAGCTATCAAGTCCAGTCTGCTGAACAGACTTCATTTACAGCACAGAGTTTTGATTTGATTTCAGTGGCTCAGGCTATTCATTGGTTTGATTTTGATGGTTTTTATAAAGAAGTTGAACGCACATTAAAACCACAAGGTATTCTTGCTGTGATCGGTTATGGCTTAATTCATGTCGAAAATGCAGCCATCAATACCATGATTCAAAACTTATATGCTGAAAAACTAGATGGTTATTGGGATGCGGAGCGCCGTTATATCGATGAAGAATATAAAACCATTCCCTTTCCTTTTGATGAAATAAACGTTGCTGAGTTTAAGATGCAGTATCAGTGGTCCTCTGCACAATTGTTAAAGTATTTATCTACTTGGTCTGCAATTAAACACTATTGTGAAAGAAATCAGGATCATCCATTACTTGATCTAGCTGAAGCATTAACCAGCGAGCTTGCAGATTTGACCATCACATTCCCAGTTTTTTTAAGAGTGGGTAAAATTAAAAAATCAAAGAAAAAATGCTTTATGCACAAATAAAATAAGGATCGCATTTTATCTTCGATTACAACAGATATAGCTAACAATATACTTACTTATATATTATTTAAAAGTAAGATAAATCATGAAAGCTCCAGTTAAAATATTATCCATTGCTGTATGGCTATCGGCATTCAGTTCTACCGCTTTTGCAACGACAGGCTATTTTATGCATGGCTATGGGGTAAAAGCCCAAGGCAATGCAGGGACTTCAATCGCTCAATTTCAAGATGCATTAACGATTACCAATAACCCAGCAGGTTTAAGCTGGATTGGTGATCGTATAGATGTGGGTGCAACCGTGTTTTCACCTGATCGTTCAGCTGAGATTACCGCGAATCAAATGCCACAAGCTTACCCCAACGCCAATGGTCGATATGATGGCAATGGACGCAAATACTTTGTACTCCCAGAGCTTGCATTCAACCATCAAATCAATGACCAAGTTGCTTTAGGTTTAGCAATATATGGGAATGGAGGAATGAATACGGGGTATAAAAATAATCCATTTGCAGCATTTGGCAACAGTGGAACAGCAGGAGTGGATTTAACCCAGGTTTTCATTACTCCAGCAGTTGCTTGGAAATATGCAGAAAATCAATCTATCGGCATTGCAACCAATATTCTCTATCAACGTTTTGAAGCACGGGGAATTGCTGGGTTTAGCGGATTTTCAGCCGATGCTTCAAATTTAAGCAATCGTGGTAAGGATTCTGCGACTGGCATTGGTGCACGTATTGGTTGGGCTGGAAAATTCTTTGATCAACGTTTAACCTTAGGCGCAAATTATTCTTCAAAAATTAATGCAGATCGCTTTGATCGATATCGTGGGTTATTTGCTGAACGCGGTGACTTTGATGTTCCTGAAAGTTATGGTGTGGGTGCAGCTGTCAACATCACACCTCAATTAACAGTGGCTGCGGATATACAACGAATTAACTATTCGGATGTGAAATCGGTAGGAAATCCTTTTGATCTTGCACAATTACAACAAGGTCATGCTTTTGGTACATCACAAGGGCCAGGATTTGGCTGGAATGATATCAATATCTATAAACTGGGTGTGTCTTATCAAGCCCATCCAAAACTCACACTAAGAGCTGGTTATAGTCATAATGATCAACCGATTCCAGACAGTGAAGTGTTTTTAAATATTCTTGCTCCTGGGGTAATTCAAGACCACCTCAGCGTGGGTGCAACTTGGAATCTCGATCAACATCAAGAAATCAGTATTGCCTATACACATGCCTTGGAAGATGAAGTAAAAGGCAAAATTTCCCCTGCGTTTGGTGGGGGTGAAGCGAAACTCAAAATGAGTCAGGACATTTTAGGGCTGTCGTATGGCTATAAATTCTAAGTTTTTCTGTCAATCGCCATGAAAGCAGATGGATTCGAGAGATTTTTAATCTGAAATAAGACGTTTACCCAAACACACGACTTCGATTTCTTCATAGCCGAGTTGCTCATAAAAGCTTTGCACATCAATATTATCCTTACGGATTAACAGTTGCAGTTTGGGGCAACCTAATGCAACTAAACGCTTTTCAAGTTGTTGTATCAATGCCGTTGCAACACCATTACGTTGATCATGAGGATGGACAGCAAGATAATTGACCCAGCCCCGATGCCCATCATAGCCCCCCATAACCGTAGCGATCAATTGATCATCTTTGACCGCCAATAGAAACAATCCGTCTTTTTGTGCGACTTTACGGAAGATATCAATTTCTGGGTTGTTCCAAGGACGGGTTAAATCGCAGACTTCCCACAGTGCGATGACTTCGTCTAAATCGGTTTCCTGAAACTGTCTGATAATAAACATAGAATTTTTATCTCTTGTTTTTTAAAACAATCTTTACAGCAGATTAATATAAAAAACCGCAGTTGATAAGTTTATTTTTTAGACAATGCGTAAATACTTTTTGCTGAGTTTGTTAACTTATAAAAACGTTATAGGCTGAGAATAGTGATTTTTTATTGATTGAAAGTGTGCATAATAATGGAGGCATAATTTAAAACAAAAAAGGAACTTCACGTGAATAAACAGGAATTTGATTATATTATTATCGGTGGTGGAAGCTCAGGCTGTGTGTTGGCTGGGCGTTTATCAGAAAACCCGCAAGTTTCTGTTTGTCTGCTTGAAGCTGGGGGCTCAGGAGAGGGTTGGAAAGTAGAAGTTCCTTGTGCAGCAGTGATTAGCATTCCAACCAAGATCAATAACTGGGCCTTTGAAACTGTACCGCAAAAGGGCTTAAATGGTCGTAAAGGTTATCAGCCTCGTGGAAAATGCTTAGGTGGTTCGTCGGCAATTAATGCCATGGTGTATATCCGTGGACATCGACAAGATTATGATGATTGGGCAGCCTTAGGCAATACTGGTTGGTCATATGATGAGGTCTTGCCTTATTTTATTAAGTCTGAAAATAACCAAAGAATTAAAAATCAATATCATGGCAATGCTGGACCACTTTCAGTTATTGATTTACGCAGTGATAATCCCTTACAGCAAAAATATATCGCAGCTGCCAAAGAGCAGGGTTATCGAATTCTGGATGACTTCAATGGAGAAGAGCAGGAAGGTTTAGGTGTTTATCAAGTGACCCATATCAATGGGGAGCGTTGTAGTTCCGCGCGGGCTTATTTATTTCCACATCGAGATCGTAAAAATTTAACGGTGGAAACCCATGCACAGACTCAGCGAATCTTGATTGAAAATGGCGTGGCTGTTGGGGTGGAATACAAACAGGCTGGTCAGCTGAAACAAATCTTTGCACGTCGAGAAGTGTTATTGAGTGCGGGAGCGATGCAGTCGCCACAGATTCTGATGCTGTCAGGTGTTGGCGACCAACAAGAACTCGCGCAACACGGCATTGAGGTAAAACAACACTTGCCTGGTGTGGGTAAAAATTTTCACGATCATCCTGATTTTATTTTTGGTTATAAAGTCAGTGAAATTCAAGGCACCTTTGGCTTATCTATTCCAGGTTCAATTGATTTATTTAAACAAATTGGACGTTATCGTAAAGAACGCCGTGGTTTGTTGACTACGAATTTTGCTGAATGTGGCGGCTTTATTAAAAGTTCAAATGAGCAAAGTCTACCGAATTTACAATTACATTTTGTGATTGCACTGGTGGATAACCATGCACGAACCATGCACACAGGGCATGGTATTTCTTGTCATGTCTGCCTTTTAAATCCAGTCAGTCGTGGGTCGATTAAGATAAGTGGGTCAAGTATCGATGATCCTTTATTGATTGATCCGAATTTTTATGGTGAAGAATCTGATTTAGAAGAAATGGTTAAAGGCTTTAAACTTACTCAGAAATTAATGCAATCTGATGCTTTTAAAAGCATGATTAAAGAAGATTTATTTACAGCCACGGTAAAAACAGATGAGGACATTCGCCAAGTTTTAAGAGATCGCTCAGATACCGTTTATCACCCTGTGGGAAGTTGTAAAATGGGGGTAGACGATATGGCTGTGGTTGATCCACGGTTACGCGTTTATGGTATTCAAAACCTGCGTGTGGTCGATGCGTCAATCATGCCAAAAGTGGTGAATGGCAATACCAATGCCCCTGCAATTATGATTGCAGAGAAAGCGGTTGAGATGATTAATCAGGACCAAGCTGGTGTGGCGTTTATTGAAAAGAAAGATAAAGTGCGTGTTGCAATCTGAGTCTTTAGATATTTAAAAAATCAGTGGGTGGGCATTCAAACCCAAATAAGCCCATAAAAAAACGCCCTGAAGGGCGTTTTTACTTTTTACATCAGATTTAAAATCTTATGCAGATTTTTTAGCTTGATCTTCTAAAGAAGCAAGCATATGGCCTGTTTCTTCAAAGTTATAGTGCCAAGAAAGTGCTTCGCGAAGAATATGCGGTGTTTGACCACCTTTTTCACATGCACGATCAAAGTAATCATTCAATGCATCACGATACATTGGGTGAGCACAGTTATTGATGACTGCACGAGCACGTTCACGAGGCGCTAAACCACGTAAGTCAGCAAGACCTTGTTCAGTCACAAGAATATCAACATCATGCTCAGCATGGTCGATATGTGAAGCAAATGGAACAACAGAAGAGATGTCGCCACCTTTTGCAATTGATTTGGTCACGAAGATTGCTAAATGTGCATTACGTGCGAAATCACCTGAACCACCGATACCATTCATCATCTTGGTACCGCAGACATGGGTCGAGTTGACGTTGCCGTAAATATCGAACTCAAGTGCAGTATTGATCCCGATGATGCCTAAGCGGCGAACCAATTCAGGATGGTTTGAAATCTCTTGTGGACGTAGAACCAGTTTGTCTTTGTATTGTTCTAGGTTGTTAAATACTTTTTCGCCATATTTAGCAGAAAGGGTAATTGATGAACCTGAAGCAAACTTCATTTTACCCGCATCAATCAATTCGAAAGTACAGTCTTGCAGTACTTCTGAATACATCACCAAATCTTCAAAGTTAGAATCTTTAAGACCGGTTAATACCGCATTGGCAATCGAACCGATGCCCGCTTGTAAAGGACCAAGATTCGAAGGTAAACGACCTTCTTCAACTTCTTTTTCAAAGAATGCGATTAAGTGGTTGGCAATACCTTGAGTTTCATCATCTGGTAGTGTCACTGTTGATGGAGAGTCATGATATTCGTTGTTAATTACGATACCCACGATTTTTGCAGGATCAATATTAATTGCAGGTGTACCAATACGTTGATCAACATGTGTCAAAGGAATTGCTTGACGTGTTGGACGGTAAGTTGGGATATAAATATCGTGTAAGCCTTCAAAAGCAGGGCTTAAGTTGGTGTTGATTTCAACAATCACTTTTTCAGCAAAAATTGCAAAGCTTGCAGAGTTACCCACAGATGTTGTTGGAATGATGCCACCATCTTCAGTAATCGCAATCGCTTCAATCACCGCAACATCAGGTTTTTTCAACTGAAGGTTACGCATTTGCTCAACAGTTTCAGACAAATGCTGATCGATGAACATCACTTCACCGTTGTTGATGGCTTTACGTAAAGTGTTATCGACTTGGAATGGTAAACGACGCGCAAGTACACCAGCTTCAGTTAATTGTTTGTCTAGGTCATTACCTAAACTTGCACCTGTGATTAAAGTAATCTTCAACGGATTCACTTTGGCTTGTTTTACCAGCGCTAAAGGTACAGCTTTTGCTTCACCTGCACGAGTAAATCCACTCATCCCCACAGTCATCCCATCTTGGATAAAAGTTGCAGCTTGTTCTGCGCTCATGACTTTGTCATGGAGAGATGCTAAACGAATACGATCTAAAGACATGGTTTACGCTCAATTCTTGTTCAAAACTAGACGGATTGTACCGCCCTCAAACTGAATTGTGCATGCCTCTAATGCTAAGGTCTAATTTTTTCAATAAATGCAGGTATAAATTCTGGTGATGGTTTTTAAGTTGTTATTTATTAATAAAATAATGATAGCTGTTTGTTAAATAAACAAAGTTAAGTGTTGGTTTATTGAGCAATCACTAAAAGTGATCACTCAAACTTTGTTTGATTTTTTGAATTGGATTTGTAGGTGTCGGTTCTTCCTCAACTTTTATTGAAGTTGGTAGTGAAATGATGGCTTGTAGCCCGCCTTCAGGACGGTTGGAAATCAACAGTTCACCTTGATGAATATCAACAATTCGTTTGACAATGGCCAAACCTAAACCACTCCCTTGCACTGTACGTGCAGCATCACCACGGACAAAAGGCTGCATAAGTCCTTCAATTTGGTCTTCGGGAATTCCTTCACCATTGTCTGCTACACAGATTTTAATATGCTCATCTTCTACAAAAGCACTGAGTTCAATGGGTTCTGCACCATAGCGTTTTGAATTGTTGATGAGATTACCAATCAAACGTTTTAACGACAGTGAGCGAGCAGTAATGACGGGTAATTCTTGCGGCGTGAACTGAATATCTAAGGGTTTAAACTGAATGATCAGTTCTTGTAGCAAAGCATTGATATTGGTGTCTTGAAGCTCTTCATCTGAGCCATCACGCATATAGGAAATAAACTGGCTTAAAATGGCATCCATATCATCGACATCATAAATCAAACCTTCTTTTAAGAAGTCATCATCAGACATCATCTCTGCACTTAAACGGATCCGTGTTAGCGGTGTTCTTAAATCATGCGAGATACCTGCCAACATGATTTGGCGATCACGTTCAGTTTGTTCAAGTGTATAGATCATCTGGTTAAAAGCTTGGTTTACCTCACGGATTTCTTGTGGTCCATGATTGGTTTCCAAGTAGGGTGCTTTCCCTGTTTTACTGTAGCTATTCGCAGCATGTTGTAAGCGACGTAACGGGCGATTAAGCTGTCTGACCAGTGTCAGGATGATCGCCGCAGCAATCAGTGGAATACCCAATAACCAAGCTAAAATGAGTTCAGGACTATAGTTGGCATAGGTATTCAGAGGTTCACGGACCCAATTGCCATTCATTTCAGGAGTCTGGACCCAAATGCGCGGACTGGGTTTAAACTGGAAATAAACCGTCACATCTTTGATTTTTAATTCTTCTGCAAGCTGATTCTCAATACGATTGGTAAAGAAATCTGCAATAATTTTGTCTTTTACATTTGGGTATTCTTTGGGATCTGTAACATATTCGACCCCAACCCGTTGCTTTAACCATTCGTCAATATCGAGTTGGATCTCATCATGGTAAATCTGCAAGCGCGGATTATTAACCATTTCCAGCTCAACCGCCAAAAAACGTGCATGCTGTTGAATTTCAGGTAAATAAAGTGTTTTCCAAAAAAACCACAATGACATAAATAGGCTAAAGAACACCACGAATACCACCAATACCGTAGTACGCATTGCTGCCGAACGCGGTTTAACTTTATCGAGGAAGCGTTCCCAAGGTGTACGTTTGCGTTCTTTGTAGCTGACAAAGTCGGTAAATTCTTGTGGGTCTATGGGTTCTAATTTCACAGGAGCATTCCAATCTGTGCGATATTGTTAATCTATGGATTTCAGTTTAAAGGATGGCAGATTTATCGCAATATTAAAAATGTTAGGTTACTCGGCTTTAACTTATTTATGGTCATAAATACTCAGATTTAAAATATTTAAACTCAACAAAATAAGAGACGCATGGCATTGAGATCACACCTTTTTTGTACAATCGCCAAATATGCTTATATTTAAAATACCAGTGAAATCATCAGTAAAGCGTCGCTCTAGGGCAAAACCATCAAGACTATTGTTTTGGATGAATAAATATGGATAAAAAAAAACTGGTCACATGCAAAACCAAATATGTGACCAGTACTTTTGAAACTGATTCATGCTATCGAATCAAGATCTATTTTATTCAGCACCATCTGGAACGAACACATAACCTACGCCCCAAACTGTTTGAATATAACGTGCACGTGCAGGGTTTTCTTCAATCAGACGACGTAAGCGAGAAACTTGAACATCGATTGAACGTTCCATAGCACCCCATTCACGACCACGTGCAAGATTCATCAGCTTGTCACGTGTTAATGGTTCACGTGGATGCTGAACTAATGCCTTCAAGACCGCAAACTCACCTGTGGTTAATGTGACCACTTGCCCTTCACGCGTCAGGGTACGTGTTGATAAATCTAAAGACCAAGGGCCGAAAGACACAACTTCTACGTTTTGACTTGGTGCACCTGGAACTTCACGAACCTGACGACGCAGTACGGCACGAATACGTGCTAATAACTCATTTGGATTAAATGGTTTTGGCAAATAATCATCCGCACCAGCTTCTAAGCCAGCAATACGGTCAGAGTCACTGCCTCGTGCGGTCAGCATAATGACAGGTGTATCTATATTTGATGAGCGTAAACGTCTACAAATACTTAAACCATCTTCTACAGGAAGCATAAAGTCTAAAACGATGAGTGAAAATAACTCACGTTGTAATAGGCGATCCATCTGCGTTGCGTCGTGGGCCGTTTTTACCACAAAGCCTTTATCTTCAAGGAAACGCTGTAAAAGGGTACGTAAACGCACATCATCATCGACCACTAAAATGCGTTCGACACGGTCAGTTTCGTTTTGTACGATATCTGTATTTTCAGCAGGTACAACCAAACTCATGATGTACTCCCTTAATGTTGTAAATTATAAATATTCGTCAATCTCAGTATACTGCCTAAGCTCTTGTTAAGACTATGTATCAAATTGCTCAAAAATACAATTTTCAGGCTGTTTTGAAACCAAAAAACAACATCTATAACGATTTGAGATGATTCTATGTTTATAAATAAAAAGATATACCATATGCAAATGAAAGTTTTATGTATTTTGGCAATAAGTTTTGCTTTAAGTGCATGTATTAGCCGACTTTCCAGACCTGAAATCTCAGGACAAGTGATTGACCAATTTGACCAACCGATTGGTCAGGTCCAAGTCGGTGAAACGCAAACCGATATGCAAGGCAACTTTCGACTCAAGGAGCGACGCTATGCTGCATTTTTGCTGAAAGAAATCATGTATATGGAAGCGCCACCAATATTTGTACAAGAGCGTCTAAGTAAACAGGGTTATCAGCCGTGTGATTTGCAATATTTCAATTCTCATGGCGGTGGACAGCGCAAAGGTGCACAGTGGAAAGTTGGAAAAATTATTTTACAAAGCAATTTAAATACAGCAAAGCAGGATGAAATACCCGATTGCACTATAAAAACTCAAGAAAAATGATCTTTTATCACTTTTTTCACTGCTAATTTGCAAAACAATTGTGGATTTTATGGTCTTGGTCTTTATAATCACTAACTTTTAGTCCTTATCCTTGTGGAATTAAACACGATGACTGACTTAGTTCAGCAGTTGGCAAGTGAACTTGCCGTACGTCCAAACCAAGTAGAAGCTGCCATTAAACTGATAGATGAAGGCTCTAGTGTTCCATTTATTGCACGTTACCGTAAAGAAGTAACGCAAGGCTTAGACGACATCCAATTACGCCAACTTGATACACGCCTTGTTTATCTACGTGATTTATTTGAACGCCGTGAAAAAGTAATCGAATCATTAAAAGAACAAAATAAGCTCTCTGATGACTTACTTGCTCGGGTCAATGGCGCTGAAACAAAAAATGCATTAGAAGAACTTTACGCACCGTACCGTCCAAAACGTACCAGTAAATCATTCAAAGCAAGAGAAGCAGGATTAGGGGAATTTGCTGAGAAAATTATCGCAGAGCAAATTGATCCGACTGAAGCTTTGGCTGGTTTTAGTCATGAAGAATACCCAGATGTTGAAAGCCAATTAGATGCGATTCAACACATCATCATTGATGACTGGGCACAAAATATTTCATTAACCACAGAACTTAAATCAACATTTGCCAAAACAGCGGTGTTAAAAAGTTTAGTGGCGTCTGATGAGAAAAAAGAAGTTGGTAAGAAATTCCGTGATTACTTTGATTTCTCTGAAAATTTAAATAAAGTGCCTTCGCATCGTTTATTGGCAATGCTACGTGGCCGCCAAGAAAATGTATTGGGACTTAAAGTTGATGGTGATGATCATGCACCACTTGCACGTATTGAAACTGAATACGCGCTTGAAAGTGTGCAACCACAAGCACGTCAAGATTTCTTAAAGCAAATCGCAAAGCTGTTTTGGTTAGGTAAAATTCGCCCAACGATTGAGCATTCTTTGTTGACTGAAAAGCGCCTTGCAGCTGAATCAGAAGCAATGGACGTGTTTGCAGAAAACTTACGTCATTTGTTGCTTTCTGCACCTGCAGGTTCACGTACAACTTTAGGTGTTGACCCTGGTATTCGTACAGGGGTGAAACTGGCGGTTGTTTCAAATTCAGGCGATGTGCTTGCACATAGCACGATTTATCCATTTGCACCCAAAGAAGATAAAGCCGGCTCGATTGCTGAACTTGCACGTCTTTGCCGTGAATTTAATGTGGATTTAATCGCGATTGGCAATGGTACTGCGAGTCGTGAAACTGAAGCTGTTGTTGCAGAAATGATGGCTGAAAATGCGGATCTTACATTAACGCGTGTTTCAGTAAGTGAAGCGGGCGCATCTGTTTACTCCGCATCAGAATTGGCTTCTGCTGAACTGCCTGAGCTTGATGTTGCGATTCGTGGCGCTGTTTCAATTGCACGTCGCTTACAAGATCCATTGGCTGAACTGGTAAAAATTGATCCTAAATCTATTGGTGTTGGTCAATATCAGCATGATGTGAATCAAACCAATTTGGCAAAAACATTGGATGCTGTGGTTGAAGACTGTGTGAATGCGGTAGGTGTAGATGTAAATACAGCCTCTCCAGCAATCTTGGGCTATATCGCAGGTTTAAATAAAGCCATTGCGCAACAAATTGTAGATTATCGTAAAGAAAATGGTCGTTTTGACAATCGTCAAGCATTGAAAAATGTACCACGTTTAGGCGAGCGTACCTTTGAGCAAGCTGCGGGTTTCTTACGTATTCAAGATGGTTCAGAACCTTTAGATGCATCATCTGTTCACCCTGAATCGTATGGTTTGGTCAACAAAATTGTTGAAGCAAAAGCGACCACAGTGAAAGATATCATTGGTAATACTGAAATTATTCGTCAAGTGAAAGCAGAAGATTTTGCTGACGACAAATTTGGTCTACCCACAATTCAAGACGTGTTAAGCGAGTTGGAAAAACCAGGTCGTGACCCTCGTCCAGAATTCCGTACAGCAAAATTCCGTGAAGATATCACTGAAGTCAGTCAATTGACTGAAGGAATGCAGCTTGAGGGTGTGATTACCAATGTGACTAACTTCGGTGCATTCGTCGATGTTGGTGTACATCAAGATGGTCTAATACATATTTCAGAACTTGCCAATGAATTTGTTTCTGATCCACATAAAGTGGTGAAACCAGGGCAAATCGTACAAGTACGTGTATTGACTGTAGATGCTGAGCGAAATCGTGTGAATTTATCGATGCGCCCAGAAGGTTCGGAAGCACCAGCTAAAGCACCACGTCAAAAGCGTGAGTTCAATAACAATGAACAACGTGGTGAGCGTAAGCCTCAGGGTAAACGTCCACAACAAGGTCGTCCAAACCATGACAATAAAGACAAAGCACCACGTCATGACAAGAAACCACAAGCAGCTAAACATCAAGAAAACAAAATTGGTGGTTTAGGTGCGTTGTTATTACAAGCAGGGATTAAAGGGTCTAAATAAGCCTTAATTTCTCAATAAAGAAACCGCCGTAAGGCGGTTTTTTTTATAGATTAGACAATTGCAGAAAGATCACAATCTTTTTTAAATGGACATGCTTCCCCAACCACAAGACTTTCAAGTAGATTCTGAATATTCTGTAATTGGAGAATTTTTTCACCAATGACACTGAGCTTGTCTTTTAAAATCATATGAAATTGTTCTGCTGGAATTTCATTGACGTTGACCAAGTCTAAAATCTGTTTAATTTCAGCCAAAGTAAAACCTAAATTTTTAGCGACTTGAATCAGTTGTAATTGCTGTAAGTCTTGTTTTGAATAATCCTTATAACCATTATTTCGTGTCAATGGGCGGATAAGATCAAGCTTTTCATAAAAACGAATGGTATCCCGACTGAGATTTAATTGCTCTGATAATTCACCGATTAACATCACTTGCTCCAAATTTTATGTATTTGCAAGAAACACTTGACTGTGGAGTGTACTCCATCCTTTAGCTTAAGTGCGAGCATATAAAGGGTGTATAAAGTGATGCAAAATAATCAAAGTGTAGAAAAAGTTGCCTTGGTGGTTGGTGCAACAGGGTTTATTGGTAAATTTCTTGTAGCGCGATTACTTCAAAGCAATGACCAAGTTTTTGCCTTGTGCCGTCGTCTCGATCAGCAAGAGCCGAGTTTGAGAATGTGGCTGGAAAAACAAGGAATAAACCATCAAAAATTATTCTGTCTACAAGGCGATGTTACCTTGCCTGATTTGGGTATTTCAGTTGAAGATTGGAAACGGCTTGCTGAGGTAAATTATTTATTTAATACCAGTGCATTATTTGCATGGAACCTTTCAATACAACAGGCAAGGGAAGTCAATGTTAAGGGCTTAATCAATTTACTTGAATGTGTGAACGAACATTGCCAATTGAAACGGGCAATTCATCTTTCTGGCTATATGTTGACACTCACTCAGCACTTACAGGATGCTGGAGTCTGTTTAGAAAATATCGAGAGTACGAATTGGAGGCAGGTGTACCAAAAACTGGGTGCTTATGAGGCTTCTAAAATTGAAGCTCATTTTGAATGGGTGAAATGCGCTCAACAGTTGAACATTGACTGGACAGTGATTCATCCTGCAACAGTGGTAGGGGATGAAAATTCTGGTGAAATTGCAGAAAACCAGCCAATTGCTCACCTGATTACTCAGCTTAAACAGGGTAAAATGACCGCAATTCCTGCAACCCCTCAGCATTATTTACCTTTGGTTTCCGTGACAATGTTGGTCAATGCGATATGTAAAGCATCTCAGGATCAACTTGCAATTCATCAAGCTATATTGATTGCCAATCCTACTCAGATTTCTTTACAAGCGCTTATTCATAATGCAGCTCACAGATTAAATCTAAAAGCACCGCAATATTTCGTCTCGCTGAGCATTTTAAAAGTGATTTTAAAATGGAAGTGGCTTGCTCAAAAGCTGGATCTATCTGCTGAGATGTTGAATTTCATCCGAACTGAGCAATTAAATATGGATCAATTTTTAACATTAAATCAGAAATGGCAAATACCAGAAACCAATCTTAAACAGAGCATTGCACTGACTGTAGAATGGGTGGATCAGAATCATCAGATCTAGCAATAAATTGCCCATTTCAATAAATGGGCAATTTATGATTATCGTGTCGTATAACCACCATTGGCAAAAATAGTCTGACCTGTAATCCACCAACCCTCTGTCACTAAAAAGCGTACCAAAGGTTCAATATCTTCAATCTTGGTTAGACCACCCAGTGCAGAGGCAGATTTATGATAGGCCACCGCTTCAGGCGCTTCTTGTCCATAGAAAAATGGTGTATCCATTGGACCCGGTGCAACAGCAGTGACGGAAATACCACGATCGCCGTACTCTTTCGATGCTGCACGTGTATAGTGCTCCACAGGTGCTTTTAAGCCTTCATAGGTTGAATACAATCCTGTATAGGCTGCTAAAAGGCTGGTCACGATAGAACAAATTTTTCCACCATTGTTAAGATGTTTACCCGCAGACTGAATGAAGAAATAGGCAATTTTATTGTTAATGTCATTCATCGAATCAAACTCTTGTTCAGTTGTTTCAATCAATGGTTTTTTGAGTACTCGCCCTACGGTATTAATCGCGATATCGACACCACCAAAGATTTCTTTGGCTTTGATGAACAATGTTTCGATATTTTGAATATTAGAGAGGTCTGCTTGTATCAAGGTTGCATTAACGCCAAGTTGTTCAACGGCTTTGAGTGTTTCTTCTGCATCTTTTTGGGTTTCTAGGCTGTTGTAGTGAATGACAAGATTTGCACCTTGTTCTGCAAATTTACGTGCGATCAGACCACCTAGGTTTTTAGCACCACCTGTAATAATCACTGTTTTGTCTTTTAAATTGTGCTGTGCCATTGTTATTTTCCAGTTTCGATAAATGATGCTGAAATTCTAAAAGCTATTTTTTATTCTAAATAGTGATTAGAATCGAATAGATTGTTTGAAAAAATTGAATAATAAATGGATAAAATTGAACGGCTAAAAATTTTTTGTTTAGTTGCAGAAAAGCATTCATTTGCCCAAGTTGCTAAAGCGCTGGATCTGCCACGTTCAACAATTACCTATGCAATACAAGGCTTAGAAAAAGAATATCAAGTATTGTTGTTTAATCGGACCACGCGAAAAGTTAACTTAACCAATGATGGGGTTCAGTTTCTTAAAGAAGTTCAACAATTGATTTTTCAGGCTGAAGGGCTGAATAAGTTTAAATTAAAAAACCGTCAATATAAGGGGCAAGTTAAAATTGGCTTACCATTAAGAATTGCAACCCAATATCTTCTCCCTCATCTGCATGAATTTTATGCAAAATACCCCAATATTAAAGTCTCAATTTATAGCCACGATCATTATTCAGATTTAATTGAACAACGACTAGATTGTGTGCTTCGTGTTGGAAATGTGATGAATGAAAATCTAATTGTGAGACCCATCACAGAGGTTGATTTATATACGGTGGCTGCTCCAAAATACTTAAATACATTGGAGAATATTCTAGAAACAGCGCCGTTAAATCAACATATTATGATCGGTTATCAAATGAAAAATATGGATTCAGATTTTGGAAGTCTGGTATTTAAAGATAGCCAGATCAAACTTCCTTACCAACTTTCAGTTGAGGATACCGAAAGTTATTTACATGCGGGCTTGCAAGGGTTGGGGATTATCCAGATTCCAGCTTTTGATGCAATCCCGTTTATCGAGACCAAAAGATTAACCCGAATATTTGAGCAAGAAGCATGCTTAAAAATACCCATTAATTTTCTTTTTTTAGAAAGAAAATATCGACCCGTATATTTTCAATTCTTTATTGATTGGTTAGAGAATTTATTGAAACAGAAGCTTGCGAATCATACTGAGCTGTTGTCGTTTAAATCGTGAAAATTGTTGCTGAGTAATAGTTTCGGTACTCAAGGTGGGCTTAATAGATTGGTCAGGTAGTTTTGTTTAAGTGTTAATTGTTCAATGACCACTTGTTCTGAGTCATGATTATTTTTGAGTAATTCAATATCCGCAATCGTTTGAGACAACAAGGCTTGAAAATCATCTGCTTGTAATAGATGTTGAGAGAGGGTAATTGCATCTGTCTTAAAATCATAATTTAGACTAATTTTTTGCAGGAGGTTTAATGCAAAAGGCGGACAAAGTAGCGCATCGATGAAAAGATAGCTGAATTTTAAGTTGGACAAGTATAGTTGTTTTCGTCGAACAAAAATCCAAGTGATATTGATCAGGTTAATCGCATAAATGCATAGGATTAAAATTGCTAAATATAGATAACTGCTTTTATAAATCAACGCAATAGGTAATAAAACCAGTGTTAACACTGTATTTAAATAAATCATCGGCTGCAACGGTTTTAAGATCTTTTGTAGATTTAGAATAGCCCCGATCTCGTTGTCAGTAACTTGTTGGTGATCTTGATGATGGGTCAGTTGCCAGCGAACTTTAAAGCATAAATAATGTGGGCAAAATGGCTGAGGAATAATCAGAAATTTTTTGAAGATGCTGACATGATTGACCAGCATCTGTGACTTAAACTTTGCGGTAAAACCGTTGAGAAGATAAAATTCATTATAGAAACAAAGTTTAGCCGAATCATAGAGATAAAATCCGACTAAACCCAAAATAATAAGATAATCAAATGCGATCATTATTCTTTATTTCTTTTAAAAATCTTCCCGATAAAACCAATGCAAGCAGCAACGCCAACAAGGATAAACTTCCAAGTCGCTGCAAAGAAAGCAGCAATGACCGCCCAAAAACCTTTTTTAGTCGCAACTGCGGCAGCACCACCTACCACTAAAGCGGCTAGACCATATTCTGCTACTTTGTCGCCTGCTTGGAATTCGGTATAACGTTCGCCTGAGTTATATTGGAAGCCTTTGATGGAGTTTTTAAAGGCTTGAATATTTCTATCTAGATTTTCAGGATCCGATACCAAGGTTGCACTCATCACACCCGTGCGTCCCAACAAACGTACAGTATAGTTTATGGTTTCCATATTATCTTCACCACGGACTTTTAATGCCCATTCAAGATGTTTAGATACAGGATCATATTTTGGAGGGACAGCCCAACTATCTGTATAAAGTTTATCAAGCCCTAAACGCACACGTTCAGCATTGGCTGCTTCATCATAAGATTTTAATTCTTTTAACAATGCATCAGCATCAATTTTCTCATCATCTTTGACGTAGCCTGACGGTTCAAAGTCAAAGGTCGCCCACCATGAATCATCCTCTGCGACGAGTACATTGGTACTGCCTGAAGTGAGATTACCAGTAAGCTCTAAAAATTTATCTGAATTTGAAATATCAAGAAAACCATCACCTTTAATTGTGTTTAGGGTGGCGACATCAGCAAGATTTTCCTTTTTGGGTCCAATTTGCCAATTCAGTTTGGAATACGGGCTTTCTTGCTGGGTTTGTGTACTTTGGTCAGGTGTCGTGCTTTGTTCTGTTGTGGTCGTTTCCGCATAACTATAAACAGGTATGAGTGTACTTGTGCTTAAACTTAGACAAAGCAAAACGGCATAGGTAACAGGTTGAAGCTTTAAGTTAAATTGTTTTTTTAACATGGTGGTCTCATTTTCTAATTGGTTATGTCTCTGATTATTTGAATAGCTTCGTGTTGTTAAATTTAAAATCAATGATTTTTTCTTTAATATTGAATGCGTGAAGTTATTCTTAGTGCTTAGTTTTTCTAATATTATTTTATTTATTCAAGATTTTCAATGTCTGTATTTGAACGGATAGTCTACTCAGTTGAATATCCGTTCAATGGCTTAAATTACCAATGCTCACCTGGGAACAAACGTGCATACGCTCTTTGTATCAGATTTAATTTTTGTGGCTCACCCACAGATGCAGTCGAACTTGGGAACAAGTTAAAGCCAATTGACATTAATTTGTTATTGATTCCAGGTGCAATCGAATACGTAATAGAGGCTAAACGGCCTAAGTTTGTCGCAACTTTCTTCGGACGTTTCACAATCGCATAAGCCACTAAATCTGCTGCTTGTTCAGGTGAAAGTGTTGGCACATATTTATAAATTTTAGTCGGTGCAATCATCGGCGTGCGGACTAAAGGCATATAAACTGAAGTAATTGCAATTTTATGTGAATGCACTTCCGCAGATAAACAACGGCTAAATGCATCCAATGCTGCTTTTGATGCAACATAAGCAGAGAAGCGAGTTGCGTTTGCCAACACACCAATTGAACTGATATTGATAATTTGACCGTCTTTACGAACCATCATTTGCGGTAAAATATTCAAAACTAAACGAACTGCGCCAAAGTAATTCAGCTGCATCGTACGTTCAAAATCATGGAAACGATCAACAGATTCATGTACCGCGCGGCGAATCGAGCGACCTGCGTTATTGATCAAAATATCAATATGATCAACAGAAGCAATGATTTGTTTAGACACTTCATCAATAGCATCCATATCGTTTAGGTCGCAAGGGAAAATATCAGCCTGCCCACCTTCAGCCTGAATTTCAGCTTGAACTTCTTTCAATGTTTCTTCAGTACGAGACACTAAAAGTACATGCGCGCCTGCCGCTGCGAGTTTTTTTGCAACCGTTAAACCGATACCACTAGATGCACCTGTGATTAGTGCAATTTTACCTTGAACCTTTTTTTGAAAAAGTTGCTCTAATTTTTGATTCATAGCTATTTTCCTGATTCTACTGGCATAAATATATGCTGTATTTTTTTGTTTCGGGTGATTGGGTCTTTGTTTAAAAGATGATCACTTTTGTTGGAAGGCAATAATATACAAAAAAAATAAAAATACTAGTATTAAGTGACTGAATTTATAAAATATTTTTAGAGTAAATACTCTATTATATTTTTACTTATTTCGTGATTTTTACCATATAAAAATGAGTATTAAAAGCAAAAAATCAATCCTGCTGTATAAAACATAACCAAATAAATTCACTTGAAAATTTGAATATATTTTTAAGTAAACAGAGTTGATTTCAACTCTGTTTATAGATGGATATATGTAATATTTTTATCATGATTTATGAAAAAGCAAGCTCATCATATGCTTTTTTTAATTGTTCTTTGGCGTGGGTATGACCTTGATGTGCAGCTTGTTCAAGCCACTTTTCTGCATGACTATAACTTCGGTCTAGCCCAAGTTGTCCATTTAAGTAGCTGAGTCCCATTTTATACTGAGCTTCTTGATCTCCACGCAAAGCAGCTCTTAAATAGCACCACATAGCATTACGATTTGCGATTTCATCTAAACTTAGATTTTGATCTTCAAAATGATGTGCTTGCGCTTTTTCGAGAGCAGCTTCGGAAGCATTCTGTTCAAATGCTCGACGAGATGTTGAATCTCCTAAAAAACGGTTAAAAATATGTACCAACATATACAACCTCCTTGCTAATCCATTAACAAAGTAAAAGAGACTGCTAATCACAAAAAAATGATTAGATATAATTAATCTAGCTGATTTTTTACACTTTGCAAATAGTTAAATGTAATTTGTCAATTGCGATTTTTACACATTTGTTAAAAAATACATTATTTAACAAACCAACAATTTTTATTTAAATGATTAAATCACGCACTGTAATTTTATTACATTGAGAAAATTTGCTATATTTAGGTTGTTTTTTGATTTCGGATAGAATCTGTGAAACGCTCAAGTGTTTTCATCACAGTCTTGCTTAGTTTGTTTATGTTCCAAAGTCTTTGGAATGTAGCGGCAGCTTTTTGTGATCATGAAAGCACTACACTTCCATCGCAAAGCCTGATGAGTCAGCATTTTGGACACCATAATGCACCTGATTGTACTCAGGATCAGCAGCAGCATCCGCAGCTATTGGATGTGTATGGGATAGATAAACCGATTTCAGATCCGTCCGCATTCAAACAATTATCAGCACATCAACATGATGTGCGTTCCAGTGATTTCCTCAATCATATAAATGATGATCATCGTGACCATTTGCCTTCCTTTGCGCATTTTATTGTGGTTGATGATCAGCAACAAACAGCGCAGCCTAAGTTTATAGGCTACCCAGAATCTCGCTTTATTGGCTGGAATAATTTGTACCAGTCACCTGATCTATATTTGCCTAATCCTCCGCCTCTCTCATCCCCGCTATAAGGTGGGGTAGCCAAAAAGATTGCCCACCGCTAATGGTTTAATTTAGTGGGGCATTTTTATGTCAAAAGAAATACGTAATTTAGTACAAAAGCCTGTATTTGGTTTTAGGCCGTCTTTGCTTAGTGCACTGATGTTGAGTGTGATCTCATCTCTTAGTTGGGCAGACAACACATCTCAAGCATTAACCTTACAACAGGCAATTGCAAAAACTGAGCAATATCAGCAAACGCAGAATGTTTGGCAAACGCAGCAGCAAATTGCAACAGCGAACATTAAACAAGCAAAACTGTGGACAAATCCAGAGTTATCCGTATCGCAAACGGGTTTTGGTTCCAATCAAGATCAAGAGCTTTCAATTGGTGTTTCTCAACGATTGGATATTTTTGGTGAACGTAAGTCAGCACAGAGGTTGGCACAACTTTCAAAAGATCAAAGTGACTTAAATCAGCGAATTTATCAGGCTCAACTTGAATTGGCTGTGAAATACCAATGGTCACAGCTAGCGATTTTTGAGTTAGAACGCAACGTGGTCCAAGAGCAGCTCAACGTCAGTGAAGAAAATCTGAATGCGATTCAGAAGCGCTATCAAGCGGGGAGTGTGGCTCAGGTTGATGTAGATCGTGCCAGACTGAGTCATGCAGAAAATGCTCGCTTATATCGTCAAGCCGATTTGCAGGTGCAAATTGCCAAGCAGCAATTGTCCAATCTTTGGGGAGATGCTGATAAATCGATTCGTATCGGTTTAAATCCGCAATCCTTATGGCCGTCTTCGACACACCAACAGGTGCAAGAATATCTCGCGGACAATCTTTTTGAAAAATCACGTCAGTTACAGGTGTTGCAAGCAAAAGCGACAGTGGCGCAACTCAAAGCTTCGGCACGGCCTAATCCAACTGTGAATTTAGGCGTGAATCGTACTCGATCACCTGAAACCTCGACTGACAATGCTTTAGTTGTGGGGGTTTCCATCCCATTGAATATTTTCAACCGCCAGCAATATGGTGTGCAAATTGCGCAAGCAAAGCAGGATTTACTCAGTAGACAACAGGAATTTTATCTCCGCCAAAATGCTTTGCAGGTGGGAACCTTGTTGACTGAATTGCAAGGACTGGAAGTACAGTTTAAAGCAGTCGATGAGTCTCAGATTCCGCTTGCAGCTCAGGTTCAACGTAAAACTTTGCAGGGGTTTACTGTCGGTAAATTTGCCGTTAACGATGTGCAACTCGCAACGTTACAGCTGCAAGAAGTGCGTTTGAGAAAAGTGCAATTATTGAAAGATGGCTGGCAACGTGCCATTGAAGCGGAAAGTCTGAGTCTCGGTATTGAACCAAGTCAAATCATGGCAAAAGACGCTTTAGCACAGATCAATCAGAGTTTATGGCAGGACACACAAGCTTTACCAATCGTGGGTGGGGGAAAATAATATGCTGAATCAATTTAAATCTTTTAAACTTCAGAAAGGCAAAATTTCTCAACGCCTACTGATCATCATTACTATTGTGATGACTGCTCTTATTGCTATGGGTTTGTTCTTTTCATCTAAAAAAGCAAGTAGCAAAGATGCTGGTGAAAATGAAGCAGGGCATGCTGAAGAAGGGCATTCACATGAAGAAAATGCTAAGGGAACCACCAAAGACGGTGCTGAAGAAGCGAAGCACAGTGAAGAAGAGGGTGGCGAGAAAGAGGATGCTGAAGCCATTAGCTTGACCGCGCAACAGATCACTGAACAAGGAATCAAACTTGCTAAAGTAGAGATGGGGACTGTTATAAAATCGGCTTCTTATCCTGCAAAAGTCATGGTCAATACCGATCGTCAAGCACATGTATCACCTGCATTTAGTGGGCAGGTGGTTGCCGTCAATGTTGAGTTGGGACAGCGTGTGCAAAAAGGGCAGGCATTGGCGACCTTGGTGGTGCCTGATTTGGTTGATCAGCAGGCAAATTTACAGGTTGCACAAACAAGCTTAGAGCTGGCACGTCAGGACTATGAACGAGAGCGCCAGTTATGGTCACAAGGTATTTCTGCCAAGCAGGATTATCAACGGGCTTACAATGCTTACAAGCAAGCACAGATTCAGGTACAAGCCACCAGATCTCGTTTATCTGCTTTTGGTGCCTCATCAAGCAGTAATGGTCGTTATGTTCTCACAGCACCAATTGCAGGCATTATCAGTAAAAAAGACTTGGTCATGGGTGAAAATGTACAGCTTGCTAGCCAGTTATTTATCATTGATCAACTGGATCAGCTATGGCTTGAATTTATTGTACCAAGTTCTGAATTCTCAGCGATTGCACCCAATCAACAGCTTGAATTTAAGTCGCTGCAAACGGGGAATACCTTTAAAGCGCAGATTCAAAGTTTAAATAGTGAAGCTGATGTGCAGACAGGGCGTTTACAAGTGCGTGCCAAAGTGTTGTCAAATGCAGCTGAATTGCGTCCGAATTTGATGGTCAATGTTCAGTTACAACAGCAAGGCACTGCTCAAGCATTGCGTGTACTCAAAAGTGCCATACAGAAAGTTGAAGGAAAGGATATTGTTTTCGTTTCCAGTGAGCATGACAAGAAAATCGAGTTTACTGCACAGCCTGTTGTACTGGGTCAGGTATCCGGTGATGGTCAGTGGGTTGAAGTGAAGTCTGGTCTGACTCAAGGTCAGCAATATGCAGCTCAGGGTAGCTTTTTGCTGAAATCTGAATTGGAAAAAGGAGAGGCGAGCCATGGGCATTAATGATTCTTCTGATTCTAAGTTAGATCTCGATGCGGATTCAGCATTACCTCAACCTGAAGGATTATTTGATCGACTGATTCAATTTTCGATTAAAAATGCCATTTGGGTCATGCTGTTTATTGTGGCATGGATTGGCGTGGGGATTTACGGTTATCAAAAATTACCGATTGATGCTGTACCCGATATTACCAATACCCAAGTGCAAGTGAATACCCAAGCGGCTGGTTTTACCGCATTAGAAGTTGAACAAAGGATTACCTATCCCATCGAAACTGCGATGGCGGGTTTACCCAAGCTAGAATTGACTCGTTCTATTTCCCGTTATGGTTTATCGCAAGTGACCATTATTTTTAAAGATGGGACGGATATTTATTGGGCACGACAACAGATTAATCAACGCTTACAAGAAGCCCAAACCGAACTGCCAGATGATATTGCACCGACAATGTCCCCTGTATCGACAGGGTTGGGTGAGATTTATCAATGGGTGATCAAGGCTGAGCCAAATGCGAAAAAACCTGATGGTACACCCTATACCGCAATGGATTTACGTGAAATTCAGGACTGGATTGTACGACCACAGCTACAACGGGTTCCCGGTGTTGCAGAGGTCAACTCGATTGGTGGCTTTAATAAAACCTATGTGGTCACACCTGATTTAAATCGTTTGCAACAATTACAAATCCCTGTCAGTGATCTACAAAACGCTTTAACTGGAAATAATGAAAACCGTGGTGCTGGTTTTATTGAAACCAATGGGCAGCAATTGACAGTACGTGTCCCAGGAACCTTGAACAATATTGAAGATATTCAAAATGTAAGTATCGGCAATAAAAATGGTTTTCCGATCCGAGTTGCAGATGTAGCGACTGTTTCGATTGGACATGATCTACGTACAGGTGGTGCAACTTACAATGGCGAGGAAACAGTACTCGGTATCGCCATGATGATGATGGGTGAAAATAGCCGTACTGTGGCGAAATCAGTGGATGCCAAAATCAAGGAAGTCCAGCAATCTTTACCGAAAGGTATTGTGATTCAAACCGTATATGACCGGACAGCTTTGGTCGAGCGTGCGATTAGTACAGTGCAGAAAAACCTTGTAGAAGGGGCAATTCTGGTTATTGTTATTTTGTTCCTATTTCTCGGTAATTTCCGTGCAGCGTTAATTACTGCATGTGTGATTCCGTTATCGATGCTGTTTACTTTGGCGGGTATGGCTGAGCAGAAAATTAGTGCCAATCTGATGAGTTTAGGCGCACTGGATTTCGGGATCATTGTGGATGGTGCGGTTGTTATTGTTGAAAACTGTATTCGGCGACTGGCAGAGGCACAGCATGCAAAAGGCAGATTACTCTCACGAGCAGAACGGTTTAAAGAAGTTTTTCTTGCGGCTAAACAGGCACGTCGTCCTTTAATCTTTGGTCAATTAATTATTCTGGTGGTGTACTTACCTATTTTCGCCCTGTCTGGTGTTGAAGCGAAGCTCTTTCACCCAATGGCTATGACGGTGGTATTGGCACTGGTGGGCGCAATTATTCTTTCAGTTACTTTTGTCCCTGCTGCAGTGGCCTTATTTGTTAATGGTGAAGTTAAAGAAACAGAAAGTCGCTGGATGCTGTGGTTAAAGCAAAAATATGAAAAACTACTCAATTTAGCCTATAACTTTAGAATGTTAGTCGTCACCCTTGCGGTGAGTATTCTGTTTTTAACGGGCGTGCTTGCCACACAAATTGGCAGTGAGTTTGCACCGACCTTGAGTGAGGGCGATTTTGCAGTGCAGCAAATGCGTTCGCCAAGTACTGGCCTAGAGCAGTCTTTACGTATGCAGGAGAATACTGAAAAGTTATTGCTCAAAGAATTTCCAGAAATCAAAGCTATATTTGCCCGTACAGGGACGGCAGAAGTGGCAACAGATGTCATGCCACCTAATATTTCCGATGCTGTGGTGCTGTTAAAGCCACGTGATGAATGGAAGAATCCAAAGCAAACCATTGATGAGCTACGTCAACGTATGATTGCATTTCTTGGTACATTACCCGGAAATAATAGTGAGTTTTCTCAACCGATTGAGCTGCGTTTCAACGAATTAATTTCTGGTGTGCGAAGTGATGTGGGGATCAAGATTTTTGGCGATGATATGGAGGTGTTGAATCAGCAAGCCACTAAGATTGCACAACAAATCAAAGGGATTACTGGCGCAACTGCCGTCAATGTGGAACAGACTTCCGGCCTACCACTTTTAAATGTTGAAGTGAACAAAGCAGCGGCAGCGCAATATGGTCTGTCGGTGAGGGCGATTCAAGACTTGGTGGCAACCAGTGTTGGTGGGCAGAATGTTGGGCAAATCCTACAAGGTGACCGCCGTTTCGATTTTGTGATTCGTCTGGATGATGCTCAACGTACACCTGAGCATCTGGCCGTTTTACCTATTCAAACGCCAAATGGAGGTCTAATCCAACTTCAGGATGTGGCTAAAGTTGAAAATATCCTCGGTATTAATCAGGTCAGTCGTGAAAATGGTAAACGTCGTGTGGTCGTGACTGCCAATGTCGAAGGGCGCGATTTGGGCTCATTTGTCACCGAATTACAATCGACTTTGGCGAAGCAGGAAATGCCTGCGGGTTATTGGTTGAGTTATGGCGGACAGTTTGAAAACCTAACCTCTGCGAAGGCACGTATGCAGCTGGTCGTTCCGCTGGCGCTGATAACTATTTTTGTGTTGTTGATGGCCGTTTTCCATAACTTTAAGGAAAGTTTGCTGGTGTTTACTGGTGTGCCATTTGCGCTGTGTGGTGGTTTGATTGCACTGTGGCTTCGCGGTATACCATTGTCGATGTCTGCAGGTGTGGGCTTTATCGCGCTCTCAGGTGTGGCGGTATTAAATGGTTTGGTAATGTTGACCTTTATTAAGGAATTACGTCAACAACTCGATGTTTATCAGGCCACATGGCAAGGCGCAATTTTACGTTTAAGACCCGTATTGATGACGGCTTGTGTGGCATCGTTAGGTTTTGTGCCGATGGCGTTGGCTACAGGGACAGGTGCGGAAGTTCAGCGTCCACTGGCAACCGTGGTGATTGGCGGCATTATGTCATCCACCTTACTGACTTTGGTGATTTTACCAGTGATTTATCGTTGGATGAATGAATGTAAAGTTAAAGCACAAACGGATGGTTGATCGTTAATTTAAAAATAACCTCACCGTTCTTAGCCAAGAAGGGTGAGGCATTGAAACTGTATAGACAGTTTATTATTGACTGATAGGCAATACACCTAAACTAATGATGGTGTAATTTTGATTTACAGGTTGAGTGGTTTTGTTAAATGCTTCACTGACTTCAAGCAGATATTGCCCTGAATAAGGAAAAGTGACTGTTGCTGAACCATCTTGAGCAACTGGAACTTTTTGTGCTTGTTTATCGGTTTGCCCTTGAGCACGGATGAGCAGTTCGGCATTTTTGAGTGCTTGTCCTGATTTTTTAATCAAGATTTGCACAGGTTGCTGCGCAGTAATACTGTTGGGATGGGTTTTAAATTCGACTTGTATTGCAGCATCAGTGTTGTTTTGAATAGGTGACGTTTTTTCTTTAGAAATATAACTTTGGATTGACCATTCTCGGTTAATGGTGATCGGTACAGGCGGTTTCTTAAAGTCAGCAGGAATCACATATTCGCGCTCAGCGATCTTACCTGCTTTCTCAGCAGGGACATCAAAAAGCATTTTCCATTCTTTATTATGTTGGACATATTTGAGTGGGAAAGATGCTTTACTGAACAGGTGATAGGTGCCTGCTTGTGGTAAGGCTAAGTCAAACACTGTAGCCGATTTTAAAGTGCTTGCAGCTTCAACTTGTAACTTGCTCTGATCTGGTTGAATCACGTTGAGCGCGGTTTGTTTCATGGCATGTTCTGCATTCAGTGCTTCTTCAGCATAGGATGCAATCACTGGGATTTGTGTATTTGTGGTGTTATAGCCCAGAGGTGCAACATAGGGTTCATGTGCATAACTATAAGAGCAAAGAAGTACAGAAAGGTAGAGGTATTTTTTCATTGTCGATATTCCATTAACAGGGGTATTTTAACTGTGGAAAATATAGTCGCCATTATATAGAAGAAACCTTATTATTGATAATAATTATTATTATCAATAATAAATAGAAAAAATATTCAATATTTTGATAAAGCAAAATCAGAGGTATCAACATGAGCGAGCAACAAGGGCATGACCATAGTCATGCTGTCGTCACAGAAGGAAATGTAAAAAAACTAACCTTTGCATTGGCATTAACCAGTACCTTTCTAATTGTTGAAGTGATTGCGGGTTTCATGACGCAAAGCTTGGCTTTATTGTCCGATGCCGCACATATGTTTACTGATGCCGCAGCATTGGCAATTGCATTGGTTGCCATCAAAATTGGTAAATTACCCGCAGATGATAAACGGACCTTTGGCTATCAGCGTTTTGAAATTTTAGCAGCGTTGTTTAATGCCATGATGTTGTTTGTGGTTGCAATTTATATTCTCTATGAGGCGTATCAGCGCTTTAGCCAACCTCCTGAAATTCAGAGTGTCGGTATGATGGTTGTGGCGGTTATTGGGTTGGTGATTAACCTTATTTCAATGAAGATTTTATTCTCCAGTTCAAAGGAAAGTCTCAATATAAAAGGTGCTTATCTGGAAGTATTGAGTGATGCACTCGGTTCAGTGGGTGTGGTTATTGGGGGCGCAATTATTTATTTCACTGGCTGGATGTGGGTGGATACGATTATTGCTGTACTCATCGGCTTTTGGGTTTTACCACGAACATGGGTTTTGCTAAAACAAAGTATCAATATCTTACTGGAAGGTGTGCCTGAGGAAATTGATATTGAAAAATTACGTAATGATCTTTTATCGGTTGAAGGTGTGGAAAGTATTCATCAACTTAAGGTCTGGGCCATTACATCTAAAAATGTCCATCTGACAGTGCATTTATTTGCACCAGCAGCGGATCGGAATCAATTGTACCAACAGGTCATGGAAATGCTCAGTCATCAACATGGGATTACTGAGATGACGCTACAAATTGAAGATAATGCGTGTATGGTGCATTCACATGAATCAGATGGGCATGATCACAGTAATGCTGATGATGGCACACATACAGATGAAGCAAAAAACCATTCACATTAAGGTGAATGGTTTGATTTGAACATCAGGCAAAGCTGAAGGATTAGATTTGCCACTCATGATTACAGTCACGGCACTTCCAGCTTTTATTGGCTTGCATAAATGACTGCATTGAGATTTTAAAATCAGGCAGATCACGCCAAAACATTACCCCTGCAATCACAGCTGCAATGAAGACCACGACGGTTGCAATTTGCAATGTTTGACCTGCGCCGTTGCTGAAAATCCACATCACAATACTAATGACAACCAATAACAACAAAATAAACAGTAATGGAATCAAAAATACCAAGCTTTTTGGAACAACAGGACGTACAGCAGGTGTATTCCCATGGGTAACGGGCAAGATTTTTCGACTTTGGCACTTTGGACATTGGTATTGCATGGTGGCTCCACATTTATAATCTAAGCATATTCTAATCGTTCTATTTTAGAATGCAAAAAAGACTGAATAGCAGCTTAAAAGCAAAATTTAGGCAATAAAAAACCCAAGTCACTATGCTTGGGTTTTTTACAAAGATGTCGCCATCTTGAATATGGCGTCCCTACGGGGATTCGAACCCCGGTTACCGCCGTGAAAGGGCGATGTCCTAGGCCTCTAGACGATAGGGACAAGTGAGGCAACACAGGTAAAACATTTGGTGGAGTCAAGGAGGATCGAACTCCTGACCTCTACAATGCCATTGTAGCGCTCTACCAACTGAGCTATAACCCCCAGTCTGTGTGAGCGCAATATTAGGGATATTGCGCTCACACGTCAACAGAAAATTTAATTAAGCTTCATCAACTGCATCATTTTTCGGCAATTTGATGCTTTCGTTCAGTTTTTCCCAAACTTTTGCTTCTTTTTTGCTCGGACCACCCACAATTTCAAGTGCATGACGTAAACGGGCAAAGGTTAAATCAGGGCCAATGGTGACCATCGATTGCATCACAGGGGTCGATGATGTTGAACCAGCAATTGCGATAAAGAATGCTGGCATGAAATCACGGAGTTTGATTTCCATTTGATTCGCCAAATCCATCAAGGTTTGGCTTACAGTATCGTTGTTCCAAGTAAACAAGCTTTCTAAACGCCAAATTGCAAATTGCAAGCTTTGACGAACTTGCTCTTCAGTCAACTTTTTGCTGACAAATTGCTCTTTGGTCAATGTTGGGAATTGATTGAAGTAAAAACCAGCCCAATTTACCGCTTCAGACAGTAAGTTAATACGTGGTTGAATGGCCGCAGCAATATCTTCTAGGGTTTGGCGATCAGATTTCCAAGCCAAAAGTGTATTTAACAGTTCAGCAGGGCTGAGGGCTTTAATCCATTGTCCATTGAGCCAGTTTAGTTTTTCAACATCAAAAATTGGACCACCCAAAGACACACGCTGGATATCAAAATGTTCAATCATTTCAGCCAAAGAGAATTTTTCTCTTTCATCTGGCATTGACCAACCCATACGGCCTAAATAGTTCAGTAAGGCTTCAGGTAATACACCGATGTCTTTGTAGTAGTTGATTGAGGTTGGATTTTTACGTTTAGACAATTTTGACTTGTCTGGGTTACGTAACAATGGCATATGGCACAATGTTGGCATGTCCCAACCAAAATATTGGTAGAGCAACTGGTGTTTTGGTGCAGATGGAATCCATTCTTCACCACGAATCACATGGGTGATTTCCATTAAATGGTCATCGACTACATTGGCTAAATGATAAGTTGGCAAACCATCTGTTTTGAGTAGGATTTGCATGTCGACTTGTGCCCAAGGGATCTCCACTTCGCCACGAAGTAAGTCATTGAATTGGCAAACGCCTTCTTCAGGGACTTTCATACGGATCACATGAGCTTCACCCGCAGCCAAACGCTGTTGTACCTCTTCTGGGGAAAGTTTTAAGCCACGACCGTCATAACCAGGGGTTTCACCACGGGCTTGTTGTTCAGCACGCATTTGATCAAGCTCTTCCGCCGTTGCGAAACAGTAAAAGGCATGACCCTTTTCAACAAGTTCTAAAGCATATTGTTTATAGATTCCCATTCGCTCAGATTGGCGATAAGGAGCATGAGGTCCGCCGATATCAGGCCCTTCTGACCAATTTAAACCTAACCATCGTAGTGAATCTAAAATCATTTTTTCAGATTCAGGGGTTGAGCGGAGTTGGTCGGTATCTTCAATACGAAGAATAAATTCGCCACCATGTTGTTGTGCAAAGCATAAATTAAACAAGGCGATATAGGCAGTGCCTACATGCGGAAAACCAGTTGGAGAGGGTGCAATACGAGTACGGACTTTCATAACTAAATATTATTCAGAATGTAAATTGAAACTATTATAACGAAAAAGCCCAACTGCTTAAGGGTTAATTCACCAATAAACGATTGGGCTTCTAAATTCTTTTGAGGAGCGTAGAATTTATTTTTCTAAATCAAATTTTTACAAAGTATGCGGTTGGAATAAAGCTTGTACAAAACAAGAAAATTTCTGATGTTGTTCAGCTAAAAAGTTTTGTGAGGCTGTGGTTTTAATCGACGTTAAAACTTTAAGCTGATCTTTATCTGAGATCAGTTTATTCTCGCCACGCTTTTGTTGATTGAGCGCTTTTTCAATCGGTGATTGTTTATCTACCACAACAATTAACGATTGTATTGGCTTGGTCGTATCTTTAATTGCAGCAGTATGGCCTGTCTGTGCCATCACTGCGAGTCCTAGACTTAAGCCCAAGATCTTTAAATAAGAATCATTCATTCCATCGGCTCCCCTTGATGGTCAAATTTTTGTTCTTGAACATGGTTATTGTAGCAAAACAACTTACAAAAAGCATAACTACGTCACATTTTTTAATAATACTACACAAAAAATGTTTAAAAAACAATCATTGAAACGAAATGTAATATTTTAATTGATAACACATAAATGTGGATGAATCGTGAAGAATTCAAGTTTAGGTTAAATTGTGTAAAAAATATACCAAATAATTTACATGAGTAATACACATTTTTAGATATCTTAAATTATGAATAAGATAGTTTAAATATTTATAAGTAATTGATTGTTAAATTAAAATAATAAAAATATAGTGCTTCTAAATCATTAAAAACCGAGAAAGAAATGAAAAAACTACTGCTTTTAAGTGCGATCAGTTTAATCGTCACGGGGAATGCTTATGCAGCGAAAGAATTTTTAAATGTATCTTACGATCCTACCCGTGAATTTTATCAAGAATATAACAAGAGTTTTGGTCAATTTTGGAAATCAAAAACAGGCCAAGATATTGAATTTAAGCAGTCTCATGGTGGTTCTGGTAAGCAAGCACGTTCAGTGGTAGATGGTTTACAAGCAGATGTGGTGACACTGGCTTTGGCCAATGATATTGATGAAATTGTCAATGCGGGTTTGATTGAAAAAGGCTGGCAAAAAGAATTTCCAAATAATTCTGCACCCTACACATCTACCGTTGTTTTTTTAGTGCGTAAGGGCAATCCCAAAGCAATTAAAGATTGGAATGATCTGGTAAAACCTGGGGTTGAAATTATTACACCAAACCCTAAAACAGGCGGTGCGCCGCGCTGGATTTATTTATCAGCGTGGGGTTATGCATTAAAACAACCGGGTGGTAATGATGCAAAAGCGCGTGAATTAGTCAAACAAATATATAAAAATGTCAAAGTGTTAGATTCAGGCGCACGTGGCTCGCTCACAACATTTGCGGATCGTGGTATTGGCGATGTTTTGTTGTCTTGGGAAAATGAAGCAATTTTGGCGACGTCTGGTCCAGATAAAGATAAATATCAAATTATTTATCCATCCATTTCAATCCTAGCTGAGCCTTCAGTCGCAATCGTCGATAAAGTGGTTGATAAAGATGGTAATCGTAATTTAGCAAAAGGCTATTTAAATTATCTTTATTCACCAGTTGGGCAGGACTTGGCAGCAAAATATAATTTCCGTCCGCGTAATGCCAAAGCTGCAGCCAAATATGCGGCAAAATTTCCAAAAATTAAACTCTTTACCATAGATCAAGTTTTTGGCGGTTGGGCAAAAGCGCAAAAAACCCATTTTGCCAATGGGGGGATTTACGATCAATTTACGGCTGAAAAGTAATTTGAATCAAATACAAACAAGTCCTCTTTGATCAAAGGGGGCTTTTTTTAGCTTTATGCATTTGTGATAAAGAAATAAATAAAACAGACAAAATATAAACCACAGCGATGTTGAGCGCTTTCATCAATTAAAACCATAGATTGATTTTTGATCTGTGCTGAGTTTGCGGGTATTTCGCTTTTTGATTGAAGTTTATTCGCTTATTTCATATATTTAGAATAATTTTAGCGATGTTAGCACTCATAATATGAAAACTAATTTTAAAGCACTGATGAGTGCTGTGGTTATTGCGACGGGATTAACTGTTGCAACGACAGCAAGTTATGCTGCTGACCGTGAATTTTTAAATGTGTCTTATGATGCAACGCGTGAGTTTTATGATGAGTTTAATAAATCATTTGGCGCTTACTGGAAATCTCGTACAGGTAAGACTGTTGATTTTAAACAATCGCATGGTGGTTCGGGAAAACAAGCGCGTGCCGTGGTTGATGGCTTAAAAGGTGATGTAGTGACCTTAGCTTTGGCCAATGATATCAATGAAATTGTGAAATCAGGTCAAATTAACCCAGGTTGGGAAAAAGAATTTCCAAATAACTCAGCACCGTATACGTCTACCGTTGTGTTTTTAGTACGTAAAGGTAATCCCAAAGGTATCAAGGATTGGACAGATTTGACCAAACCTGGTGTACAAATCATTACCCCTAATCCTAAAACGGGTGGTTTACCACGCTGGATCTATCTCTCAGCTTGGGGCTATGCACTTAAACAACCGGGTGGTAATGATGCTAAAGCACGTGAGTTTGTTTCTAAAATGTACCATAACGTAAAAGTTATGGATCCAGCTGCGCGTGCATCGATGACCACATTTGCTGAACGTGGGATTGGTGATGTTTTACTGACGTGGGAAAATGAAGCCATGGTGAGTAAGAAAGCATCTGGCAATAAATTTGATATAGTCTATCCATCGATGTCAATTTTGACTGAACCGTCAGTGGCAATTGTTGATAAAACAGTAGAGAAGAATGGCAATAAATGGTTAGCAACGGGTTATATTAACTATTTGTATTCTCCAATAGGTCAAGATATGGCAGCACGTCATTTCTATCGCCCGCGCAATGCAAAAATCTTAGCTAAATATTCCAATCAATTTCCTGAACTGAAAACTTTTACCATTGATGAAGTCTTTGGTGGTTGGGCAAAAGCACAGCAAACTCACTTTGCCAATGGCGGTGTTTTCGATCAGATTTATAATAGCAAGCGCTAAGCATCCACTATTTTGATTGAATCAACCTCCTTTTTAGGAGGTTTTTTCATTCGGTTATGAATCAGTTAGACTAATATCAAAGTGAGTAATCAATTTAAACTATGGATATTACGCTAAGACTTGCCACTAAAGATGATATTGATGTTATTTTTGATATACGAACGTCAGTCAAAGAAAACCATTTGTCAAAACAACAACTGACTGAACTGGGTATCACTGAGTTGGTAATATTGGATTTAATTCAAAATACTTCGACTGTCTGGCTTGCGGAGATGCAGCATCAAGTGTGTGGTTTTTCGATCGCAGATTTAACTGACGGTAGCGTATTTGCCATGTTTGTCCACCCTGATTTTGAAGCCAAAGGTGTCGGAACTGCGCTTTTGAAAAAAGCAGAAGATTTATTATTTGAATCTTTTCAAGAAATTTGCTTGGAAACCGATCAAAAAAGTCGTGCTTTTGAATTTTATCTCCGACAAGGTTGGCGTGTTTCAGCGTATTTTGACAATGGTGATGTAAAAATGCTCAAGACACGATAACGCTTTGTCGCAGGATGGATGAGCTATTTTTTGTACTGAACTTTTATAAAAAGCATTTTAAAACGGTTTTCTCTATAAAAAGTAATATTTCCCTACAAAAAGTCGTTTGGAGCTTTGGCAAAACAAGGTAATAATGTGCAGTTACTTTTTTTGCTTAAACTGAAATCATAATTATGTCTCATATTTCTGTATTACTACATGAAACTGTCGATGCTTTACTTGCAGATCGCAATACAGGAATTTACGTGGATGGGACATTTGGACGTGGTGGACACACCCGTTTATTGTTGTCTAAATTAGATGAACATTCAAAAGTTTATGCTTTTGATAAAGATCCACAAGCGTTAGAAGTGGCATATCAGTTAGAAAAAGAAGATCCTCGTTTTAAAATTATTCATGCCAGTTTTGCAGATTTACAACAAGAATTAAATCAATTAGATATTTATCAAGTCGATGGGATTATGGCAGATTTAGGGGTGTCATCACCACAGCTAGATCAAGCAGACCGTGGTTTTAGTTTTATGAAAGATGGACCACTTGATATGCGTATGGATAATTCTCAAGGACAAACAGCCGCAGATTGGCTAGTGGATGTAGACGAAGAACATTTGGCCAATGTGATTTTTCAATATGGTGAGGAACGTTATAGTCGTCGTATTGCACGTGCGATTAAGCAAGCAGGTTATATTGAAACCACTGGAAAATTAGCGGAAATTGTGAAAGTTGCGCATCCTAAGTGGGAAAAGAATAAACATGCTGCGACACGGACATTCCAAGCTATTCGTATTGAAATTAATAAAGAACTCGATGACGTACATACCTTTTTACCTCAAGCTGTAGATTTGTTAAAATCAAATGCACGTTTGGCCGTCATTAGTTTCCATTCACTTGAAGACCGAATTATTAAACAATTTATTCAAAAAGAATCAACGTTGCCAGAAGATAATGGCTGGGGATTACCTCAAAAAGTACAAGATACGCGTCGACTGAAAAAAGTAGACAGAGTTCGTGCCAGTGAGGAAGAAGTCAAAGCCAATCCTCGCTCACGTAGTGCTTGGCTTCGAGTTGCAGAACGCTTAGAACAAAAAGGCGCAGAATGAAACAAGAAATTATAGAAGAATCAAGTCATAAGCTGGCAATAAAAAAAGCGATTGTTTATGGCGTATTGGTTATAGCAGTGTTGATCAGTGCCTTTATGGTGGTGTTGCAAGTCTTTGCTTATCGTCATGATTTTCGTGATTTAAATAGTTATATGCGTGAACGTGAAGATATCAATGCGGAATGGGGACGTTTGCTCATTGAACAACAAACATTTGGTGCAACTGCACAAATAGGGACACGTGCAGTAACACAATTGAGAATGTATTCACCGCCAGCTGCGCAAACAGTTGTCATTTCATTACCAACTGAATCAGAGCAGAAGAAGTAAGGCATCTGTATGGCAGATAAGCAAACTAAACCGACTCGGCAGCCACGTAAAAAGCAGCCATCCATTACCCAGAAAAGTACTGTATCGATAGATATGTGGCGTTTCTATTTAATGTGGGGCGTGGTGCTTTTATGTTTTGTCGGCTTGGTCGGACGTGCATTTTATGTGCAAGTGATTAATAAAGACTTTTTACAAAATAAAGCCAATGCCAACATTCTACGTTCTGAAACATTAAAAGCCATGCGTGGTGTGATTAGTGATCGTCATGGCGTGCCTTTGGCAATCAGTTCTCCAATCATGAAAGTGGTGATTGATCCACGTGAATATTTTGAGACTAAAAAACAGTTTGATACCATCACGGCTGAATTACAGAAGACACCCAACAGTCGTAAACTCAAACGCCAATTGCCTGATGAGAATTTAAATTTAGATGAATTGGCTGATGCGGTCGGTCTTGATCGTGCAGACTTAAAAAAACGTTTAAATGAACGTCCACGTTCTCGTTATTTGGTACTTAAAAAAGAAGTTCCGCCACCACAAGCAGATTTTATTACCCAACATAAATTTGCTGGCGTTTATGCCGAGAAAACCTATAAACGTTATTATCCTCAGCCGCAACCCAATGCGCAAATTATTGGTCTCACCAATAGTGAAGGGACGGGGATTGAAGGTTTAGAGATGCAGTTAAACTCACGTCTGGCTGGTGAAGATGGTGAGCAAAAGATTTCTCGTGATAAACATGGTAACCGTATTACCACCCCTGAAGTTGTAAAAGAAGTGAAAGCAGGGGAGAACATCACCTTAAGTATCGATTCACGTTTGCAATATATTATGTATCGTGAGTTGACTGCGGTGGGTGTTGCCAATAATGCACGTTCTGCTTCTGCAATTGCTGTGGATGTAAAAACGGGCGAAATTCTGGCTATGGCGAGTTGGCCTTCTTATAACCCCAACGATAAAAATGGCTTAAGTAATAAAGATGCCATGCGTAACCGTGGTGCAATTGACATGTTTGAACCTGGTTCAACCATGAAACCTTTTACCATTGCAGCGGGTTTGGAAAGTGGCAAATATACCCCAAACTCGGTGATTAGTACCAGCCCAGGTTCGATGCGTTTAGGTTCCCATACCATTCGTGATACGCATAACTATGGTTCGTTGACCGTTACTGGTGTGATCATTAAATCCTCGAACGTCGGTTCGGCAAAAATTGCTTTGTCTTTACCAAAAGAAACCTTGCCAAGCTTCTTTAGAAAGGTCGGTTTTGGACAGCGTTCGGCGGTTAAATTCCCAGGTGAGAGTGGAGGTTTAGTGCTTCCACCTGAAAAGTTAAATTCTTCGCAAATTGGTACAATGGCTTATGGCTATGGTCTAAATGCTACGATTTTACAGTTGGCGCAAGGCTATGCAATGTTGGCCAATCATGGTGTGGAATATCCTTTAAGTCTCTATAAATTAAATGATCAGCCCAAAGGTAAACAGGTTTTAGCACCTAAAATTGCTGATGAAGTTTTGTTGATGTTAGAGCAAGTTACGATGCCTGGTGGTACTGCAAAACAAGCCAATATTCCCGGTTATCGCGTGGGTGGTAAAACAGGTACAGCACACAAGTTGCGCCCTGACCATAGAGGTTATTCGAATACTGAATACCGTGCTTTATTTGCCGGTGTGGCGCCGATTAGTGATCCTCGTTTGGCGGTTATTGTTGTAGTCGAAAATCCGCGTGGACAATACTATGGTGGTTTGGTCGCCGCTCCAGTGTTTGCTCGAATTATGCAAGAATCTTTACGTTTAATGAATGTGCCTTTAGATAAACCTCTTGAAACGGCTAAGGCCAAGCCATAGGTAAACTATAATGATTAATTTTCAAGATATTTATAAAGTTGATAATACAAAGGCTTGGATGTCTGAGTCATTTAATGGCTTTTCTCTAGATAGTCGTTATGTGCAACAAGGGCAAATTTTTATTGCTTTGACCAGTTATTCGCAACCAGAAAAAACCGCACAATTTGCTCAAATCGCTTTAGACAAAGGCGCATTGGGCATTATTAGTGAAACAGATTTAGGCTTTGAATCTGCATTGATCTGCCCAGATGTGCGTCAGTTGATGGGACAATGGCAAAAACAATATTTACAAGCGACATCCCCAGTAAAAGCTGCGCGAATTCTTGCAGTCACGGGAACCAATGGTAAAACCACAATTTCACGCCTTGTTGCTGAATTACTGGCATTACAAAATAAAAAATGTGCAGTGATGGGAACTACGGGGAACGGGATTTTGCCAAACCTAGAAGCGTCTTCGCATACCACTTTAGATGCGTTGCATTTACAAAATCTTCTGCATGATTTTGCTATGCAAGGTGCTGAATTCGCTTCAATTGAGGCAAGCTCGCATGGTTTGGAACAAGGTCGTTTAAATGGTTGTGATATTGAGATTGCTGCATATAGTAATCTAAGTCGAGATCATTTGGATTATCATGGGACGCTTGAAGCCTATGCTGAAGCGAAAGCGTTACTGTTTAAATTTGCTGCGTTAAAAGTTGCAGTAATTAACATAGACGATGCGCATGCAGATCTAATGATGAATGCGGCAAGTAGCAATCTGTCACACCCAAAAGTATTGACTTATTCAACCTCTAAAGCGGCTGATTACCAAGTATTTGGGATTAAATATAGCTTAGATGGGGCAACATTCCATCTCAAAACAGCCAAAGCTGAATTTACCGTGAATAGCCCATTGCTTGGGCATTTTAATATTGAAAATTTGGTGGCCAGTTTAATTGTTGCTGAACAAGCAGGTTTTGATTTAAAACAACTTATCGCAACTGTACCCAACTTAAAAGGTGCACCTGGACGTATGCAGGTGATTCGTGATCAGGATCGTCTGTTTGTAGTGGATTATGCACATACACCAGACGCTTTAACTCAGGTTTTGAAAACCTTGAAACGCCATGTTGAAAATCAGCTTTGGGCTGTCTTTGGTTGTGGTGGTGATCGAGATCGCGGTAAACGCCCATTGATGACCAAAGCAGCTTTGGAACAAGCCAATCCCGTAATGATCACATCAGATAATCCGCGTACAGAAAATCCTGAGCAAATTTTTGCCGATATGAAGCATGAAATTGATTTTAGCCAGCATGAGGTTCACGAAATTCGTGATCGCCGTGAAGCAATCAAATATGCAGTAAAGCATGCCCAATCAGGTGATATTGTTGTGATTGCCGGAAAAGGGCATGAAAATTATCAAGAAATTGATGGTGTTCGTCATTGGTTTGACGATGTCGTTGAAGTGCAATCGGCAATAGATGCACAACACCATAAACCCAATTCAGCTTATCCAGCTCATTAGGAATAAGAGATGCACACCTCTACCACCAGTACTGTGCCTTTGGAGCCATGGTCAGCAGCACAACTTGCTGAAGCAACTCAAGGTTATTGGTATTTAGATCAAGCACCACAAGGTGAAATTAAACGTATTTTGACTGATTCACGTCATGCTGAATTAGGTGATGCTTTTTTGGCGCTCAAAGGTGAGCGTTTTGATGCACATGATTTTGTTGCTCAAGTGGCTGCGAATGGCTGCCAAATTGCCATCGTGAGCCATCCTGTTGATGTAAATATCTGTCAACTTGTCGTGGCAGATACACGTTTGGCATTGGGGCATTTAGGCGCGTATCGTCGTGCTCAACATCCACAATTAAAAGTGATTGCACTTACAGGCAGTAGTGGCAAGACCACCACCAAAGAAATGTTGGGGAGTATTCTTTCACGTTTAGCCCCGACCTTGATTACACGTGGCAATTTAAATAATGATCTTGGTGTGCCAATGATGTTATTGGAGCTGCGTTCAGAGCATCAATATGCGGTGATGGAACTTGGTGCAAGCCATCAAGGTGAAATTGATTACACCTCAAATCTTGTGCAGCCACATGTTGCCGGTATTTTAAATATTGGAACTGCACATTTAGGCGAATTTGGTGGACGTGATGGAATTTGCCGTGCCAAATCTGAAATTTACCGTCATATTGATCAAGCTGGAACAGCAATTGTTCCTGCTCAGGATGATTTTACCGATACGATTCGTCAAGTGATAGACACTGAGCAAGTGTTAAGTTTTGGTCAGGGTGGCGAAGTCTTTGCGACAGATGTTCAATTACACGCACAGTCTGCAATCTTTACCCTTAATACACCTCAAGGCGCAAGAACAGTCAATCTTCCTTTTGCAGGCGAACATAATGTCCATAATGCAGAAGCAGCGACTGCATTTGCCTTGGCGATTGGTGTTGATTTAGACGATATTGTGATCGGCTTGGAGTCGGCACAAGGTGCAAAAGGGCGTTTGAATTTTATTCATCAGCACAAGCACTTATTTATTGATGATACCTATAATGCCAACCCAACTTCAATGCGTGCAGCAGCTGAGGTACTTGCGCAACAGCAAGGGATCAAAGTGATGGTGATTGGCGATATTGGCGAACTGGGTGATACTGCTGCGCAGCAACACTATATGTTGGGTCGTGATCTAGTTTCAGTGGATGGAATCCAATTTGTTGTCGCGGTAGGGGAGTTTGCTCCTGCTACACAAGAAGGTGCGCGAAGCACTCAATATGGTAAAAAATTACAAGCTTTTCTTAGCCAAGAACAAGCTTTACCTTTATTGTTAAGTTTAATTGCAACACATCAACCACAGTCCATGAGTTTCCTGTTTAAAGGTTCTCGCTATACCCATATGGAAACGTTGATGGCTGATTTGATGGAGAAAGTTTAATGCTGTATTGGTTATTTCAACACTTGGCGGGTTATGAGAACGCGTTCCAAGTTGTTCGATACTTATCGTTACGAGCATTGCTCAGTGTACTGACTGCACTTGCGATTGGTTGGGCCTTGGGACCAGTCATGATCCGTAAATTACAAGCGCTCAAATATGGTCAGGCTGTCAGTTCATATGCACCTGAAAATCATGCCAAAAAAATGGGTACGCCAACAATGGGCGGGATTTTAATTCTGCTTTCAATCGGGATCAGTACTTTGCTTTGGGCAGATTTATCCAATCCTTATGTGTGGATTGTCTTGGCTGTTATGGTGATCTTTGGTGCTGTAGGTTGGGCGGATGATTGGATTAAAGTCCGTTATAAAGACAATGCGGGTTTACCTGCCAAGAAGAAATTCTTTTGGACTTCGGTTGGCTCTTTGGGGGCGGGTATTGCGTTGTATATCATTGCAACTCAGCAAGACAGCCCTGTACATACAGCGAATATGCTGGATTTATTGATACCATTTTTTAAAAATCTGAGTATTCCATTGTCTTCAATTCCATTGGGTATTGGCTTCATTATTTTTACCTATCTGGTAATTAATGGTGGGTCAAATGCAGTGAATTTGACAGATGGTTTAGATGGTCTGGCGATCATGCCGATTGTTTTGGTTGCCGCAGGTTTAGGTGTTTTTGCATACTTGGCAGGTGATATACGCTTTGCCAATTATTTACATATTCCCTATGTAAAATATACCTCTGAGCTGGTGATTATTTGTGCTGCAATGATTGGGGCAGGCTTAGCATTTCTTTGGTATAACGCGCATCCTGCCCAAGTCTTTATGGGAGATGTTGGTGCATTATCATTAGGTGCAATGCTGGGCACTATCGCGGTAATGGTTCGTCAAGAGATCGTCTTTGCAATTATGGGCGGGGTCTTTGTCGTAGAAGCAATCTCGGTATTCTTGCAAATCGGATCATTACGTATGCGCAATAAACGTGTATTTCTTATGGCGCCGTTGCATCATCATTATGAGAAAAAAGGCTGGCGTGAGACTCAAGTGGTGATCCGTTTTTGGATTATCACAATTATGCTGGTAGTTTTAGGTCTAATGACATTAAAATTACGCTAAGCCAAAGTGATTTGAAAAGTCGGCATTTGCCGGCTTTTTTTATGGCCTAAAAATATCTTTTGGAGAATACAATGAATTTGTTGATGTGCCCTGTATGTCGTGAGGCATTGAGCCTATCGGATCGGACTTGGCGCTGTGTAAATAATCATAGCTATGATGTGGCAAAACAAGGCTATGTAAATTTACATGTAGTACAACATAAGCATAGTAAAAATCCAGGGGATACCCCTGAATCTGTACAAGCACGCCGTGGATTTTTAAGTGGTGGATTTTATGCACCTTTACAGCAAGCCGTGGTTGAGAAAATTCGTGAGTTACGGGTTGAAAACCTGCTGGATATCGGCTGTGGTGAAGGCTACTATACTGATGCAATGCAACATCAAGTGATACAATGTATTGGGGTTGATATTGCAAAAAATGCAGTTCAGGTTGCTGCAAAACTCAATAAAGATGTGACATGGATTGTGGGGACAGGAGCGACGCTACCTGTTTTGGATCATTCGATTGATTTGTGTACCAGCTTATTTAGCCCGATCCCAGAAGAAGAAATACTCCGAGTACTTAAGCCAAAGGCCTATTTGATGGTGGTAACACCTGCACCAGAGCATTTATATGCCATGCGTGAGGGGCTGTTTGATGAAGTCAAAGCCCATGAACCGCAAAAGTTTGTCGAGCAATTACAAGCATCTTTTGAGTTAATAGAGCAGCCGATTATCGAAACAACGTTTGAGTTGGATCAAGCACAACTCAAAAATCTGATTGCGATGACCCTTTATGCTTATAAAGCAAAACCTGAAAAGCGTTTAGTTTTGGAAGCACAAGTTAAAACGACGTTAAAGGCAGCCTTTCAAATTTATATTTTTCAGAAAAAATAATAAAAATTTAAGCCATAAAAAATGCCATCAATTGATGGCATTTTTTATAAAATAAAGGGTCTGTCGACAATTCGTCTATGTTTGCGACTACGTGTGTTTTTTAGGCGATACTAGGCACGAGATACGAAATTTAGTCATTCTAAATGAGTAGTTCGTAACGACGTAGCGGCAAAAAACACGCTAGTCCCGAAGGGTTGTGGCTAAAATTATCTCAGTCTACGTTATGAAACTCGAAAATAGTCTCGCTATTCTCTTCGTTTCATGCCTTGCCTGCTCAATTTTAACCTACAACGCAAGCCATTTATGAAATGTCAACAGACCCTAGATTATTGAACTTCATTAATCAAATTCTCAAGAGAATCACTTTCTCGTTTCGCACCGCCTTGATTCATTGCAGGCGGTGTTACTTTGTTCGGTTTGAGCGGTTGATCTGTACCTTCATCAGGCAAGTCTTCAAAGTCATTTGATGAATTACGTGATGGTGTAACAGGCGCAGGTTTAAAGATTGGACGTGCTAAAGGTGGTGATGAACCATAGCCTTCGTTTTGAGTCGCACCTTCAACTTGTGTTTGATTACGTTCTTCACGAGAAATTGGTGCTTTGGCATTTTTGTCAAAATGTACCCAAGCAGATGGTGTATCTTTTAAGGCTTTACCCATAAAACCAGTCCAAACTGGCAGTGCTGCGATCCCACCATATTCACGACGGCCGAGAGTGGAAGGCTGGTCAAAACCGACCCAAGCAATCGCAACTAATTTGCCGTTGAAGCCAGCAAACCACGCATCTTTCGCATCGTTGGTTGTTCCTGTTTTACCGCCAATGTCATCGCGACCAATTTTAAGTGCTGCACGACCAGTACCATGCACAATCACATCACGAAGAATATTTGCCATATCAAAAGCAGATTGTGATTTTAAAATCCGTTGTGCTTGACGATATTTACTTTGTTCTTCTTTACTTAAAGGGGTTTGAACCTCATCCACTGTAATGTTTGTACCTTCAATGGCCTCGTCATCAGGGGTGGTTGCAGTATTGGCCACAGTTTCTTTTTGATTGATACATGGAATACACGCATATTCAGGCGCTGCTTCATAAATGGTTTTGCCATAAGCATCTTCAATACGGCTGATGAAATGCGGTTGAATGCGATATCCACCATTGGCAATTGCGGCATAGCCTGTTGCCATTTGAACAGGAAGTACTTGTGGGGTACCCAGCGCAATCGTGAAATTACGCGGGATTTGATCTTCTTGTAGGCCAAAATCCATCAATAATTGGCGCGCACGTTCTACACCTACGCTTTGTAATAAGCGCACAGAAACGGTATTACGTGATAAATATAAAGCACGACGCAAAGGAATCATGCCTAAATAACGACCATCAGAGTTTTTAGGTGTCCAACGACCAATGGTGATTGGACTGTCATTGACCATGGTGTATGGAGTCATACCGCGTTCAAGCGCCAGTGCATAGATGAATGGCTTAATGGTTGAACCTGGTTGGCGCCAGCCTTGTATTGCGCGGTTAAATTTAGATTGGTAAAAGTTGTATCCACCCACCACTGCTTCAATTGAACCATCATTGGGGTTGATTGCAATCAGTTGACCTTGTGCTTTCGGGGTTTGAACCAATGACCACGCGGTTTTATTTTCATTGGGACGTAAACGGATAATATCTTTAACAGTTACAATCTGCGAAGCACGGCTTGGTGCACCACCAACGGCATTGGCATTGATATATTTTCTTGCCCAAGACATACCTGACCAAGGTACAGTCACTGTTGAACCATCTTGCATTTTGGCATCAAAACTATTGCTGCCTACTTTGATGACTTCTGCAGGGTAGGTATTGGCATAAGGGATGAATTGTTTTAAAGGTTTATCATGTGCTTCAGCACCACGCCATCCATGACGACGATCATAATCTTCCAAGCCTTTTTGTACTGCATCTTCTGCATATTGTTGGCGTTGGCTGTTTACGGTTGTATAAACTTTATAACCCGAATCAATTGCTTGTTCACCAAACTTTTCAACTAGTTCAGAGCGGACCATTTCGCCTACATAGGGAAATCGATTACTTAAGCCGCGATCAGGCATACTCAAGTTAATTGGTTCAGCGACAGCTTTTTCGTATTCTGCTTGTTTAAGATAGCCGAGTTGTAACATACGACCTAGAATCCAGTTACGGCGTTCTAAGGCGCGTTCAGGATTCACTACAGGATTGTATTTTGACGGTGCTTTAGGTAAGCCTGCAATCATCGCCATTTGTGCGACACTGAGTTGATCTAAGCTTTTGTCATAATAAATTTTTGCAGCAGCAGCAATACCATAGGCATTTTTACCCAAAAAGATCTTATTGACATATAAAGATAAAATTTCTTCTTTCGATAGATTTTGTTCTATTTTACGTGCCAAAAAAACTTCAGTAAGTTTGCGCTTAAGTGTTCGTTCAGGGGATAGATAATAATTTTTAGCCACCTGCATGGTAATTGTTGAGCCGCCTGTTTGTACATTTGACCCAGTAACACTTTCACTCACGGCACGCCCTAAGCCTTTAAAGCTAATCCCGCTATGTTCGAAGAATGATGAATCTTCAGCAGCAAGGAAGGCATGAATGAAATGCGGCGGGATCTGATTGTACTCAACAGGCACCGAAAGCTTGCCACCATATTCAGCGATCAGCTGATTATCTGCTGAATAAACTTGCAAAGGTTTAAGCAATGGCGCCTTTTTTAAAGAGCTCATTTCTGGTAGTGATGGGGCAATATATAGATACATTCCATAAAAGCCCATCGGAATTGCGACTAAAATAATGATAATCAGCAAAAAAAAGGGATGAATATAACCTGAACAAGATAGCTTTTTCATAACAAGTAAGTTTTAATAATAGCTAATGGCAAACTAATTGCGTTCAGTATAGCTTCTCATGTGATGGATTGTTAGATGGGATATTGTATCTGTAAAAAATTAAGACCAAATGCAGTCGGTTTGTGTTATTTATTGGGGATAAAAAAATAATAGGAAATCAATCGTGCTTAGACTATATCGTAAGCCAAATAAGGGGTTAATAGGAGTAGATATTAGTTCTACTACTGTAAAGATTTTAGAGCTCTCTGTTAAGAACGGTCGTTACTGGGTTGAAAGTTATGGATTAAGTCCACTGCTGGATGGGAGTGTTGTTGAGAAAAACATTCTTAATCCTGAAGCAGTTGCTGATGCGTTGGAAAGAGCAGTCAATATTGGCAATCCTCAATCGCAAAATGTCGCGGTTGCTGTACCTACATCTATGGTGATTCACAAAATCATCGAAATGGATGCAGATATGTCAGATGAGGAAAGAGAAGTTCAGATTCGAATGGATGCTGAACAATATATCCCTTTCCCACTGGATGAAGTCAGTCTAGATTTTGAAGTGTTAAAAGATAAGCTGGCAAATCCAAATCGAGTCAATGTGTTACTTGTTGCAACACGTGCAGAGAATATCGATTCTCGTGTTGAAGTTTTAGAAATCGCGAGCTTATCACCTAAAATCGCAGATGTAGAAAGTTATGCAATTGAGCGTGCTTTTGATGTCTTTTCCGATACCTTGCCAATTGGTGTAAATCTTGTGGGTATCCTAGATATTGGTCATACCATGACCACTTTGTCTGTGATGCAAAATGGCAAGATCATTTATACCCGAGAGCAAGTTTTTGGTGGCAAGCAGCTGACTCAAGATGTACAGAACCGTTATGGTTTGTCTTATGACGAAGCTGGTCGTGCCAAAAAAGATCGGACTTTACCTGATGATTTTGAAACAGAAGTCTTGATGCCGTTTTTAGAAGCAGTTGTACAACAAGCTGCTCGTTCATTACAGTTCTTCTTTTCATCTTCTCAGTTTAACGAGATCGACCATATTCTATTGGCGGGTGGTAATGCCAATATTCCTGGTTTGGCAAAATTATTACAACAAAAACTCGGTTATCGCGTCACGATTGCAAATCCTTTCTTACAAATGGGGTTTTCACCACAAATTGACTTAAAAAAAATAGAAAATGATGCACCTTCTTTAATGGTTGCATGTGGTTTGGCTTTGAGGAGTTTTGATTAATGGCAAAGATTAACTTACTCCCTTGGCGTGATGAGCTAAGAGAACAGAAGAAGAAGCAATTCGTTGCGATATGTGTTGGGGTTGCACTGATTGGTTTAGTGACAGTGTTATTGGCGTGGTTCTATTTCGATCATAAGTTAGAAGATCAGGAGCAAGCCAATCAATTGGTGACCAGTACCAATCAAAATTTAGATACCCAATTAAAAACTTTAGATGGTTTACAAGAACGTCGTAATGCCATTATTGAACGTATGAAACTGATCCAAGGCTTACAAGGTCAGCGTCCTGTGATTGTTCGCCTCGTTGATGAGTTGGTTCGAATTGTCCCTGCACAAATGTACATCACAAAATTTAGTCGTGTGGGTGATAAATTTACCATTGAGGGCAAAGCTGAAAGTCCAAATACAGTTGCTGAATTGTTGCGTGGATTAGAGGCGTCTGAATGGTATCGAAATGCATTTATGAATTCATTCTTAGCTGCAGATGAAAATAAAAATAAAGTGCAGACTTCGATGATCCCTCGTGTAGAAGAATCATATGGAAGTTTTGTTGTGACTGTAGATATCGGTGAAATAGCAGCGACTACAGATGGGGATACAACGAAAGCTGGACAAGTTCCAGCTGCTGGGGGTGCAAAATGAGTCGTGAAGATTTTGAGCAATTAGAATCATCTGTAAATGATGCTCCAAAAAAGAACAAGATGACTGTTGAGAAGTTTTTTCAACAGTTCAATACCTTGGATATGAATAACTATGGCAGTTGGCCTTTATCCGTTAAAGTCACCTGTTGGGTATTCTTGTTTTTTTTGGTGTGTGCAATTGGCTATTTTTTAGCAATTAGACCTAAATTAGATGCAATTGATCAAGCACGTACAGTTGAACAAAATTTATTAACTGAGTTTAAAGAAAAAGACTCTAAATTAAGAAACTTGCAGCAATATCAAGCACAATTGCAACAAATGGAAGCAAATTTTAATCAGCAATTAGAGCAACTTCCTAAAGAAACTGAAATTCCGAGTCTAGTTGAAGACATTAACGTGACAGGGGTAAGTTCTGGTTTGAAATTTAAAAATATCAAATTAGAACCAGAAGTGAAGCAGGAGTTCTTTATTGAGCAGCCGATCTCGATTGATGCAACAGGGGATTATCATTCATTTGGCAGTTTTGTCAGTAGTTTGGCTGCTTTACCACGTATTGTCACTTTGCATGATTTCACAATTACAGGAACACCTAGTCAAGATAATAAGTCTGATGTGCCAGTGATTGACTATACAATTAAAGCAAAAACCTATCGTTATATTGGTGCTGATGAGCAAAAGATTAATAAATCTGCGAATGCTGTAGCACAGAAGACAACGACACCTCAGCAAGGAGGGAAGCCACAATGAACCAGCTCAGTAAAATAGTTTGTGGAATCTCTTTTGCAATGCTGTTGGTGGGGTGCGATTCTCGTATTGATGCCGTTAACCAAGAAATGGCAAATATTAGAAATCAGCAACCATTGCCGATTGAACCTGCACCAGTATTTAATCCTGTACCAAGCTTTAATTATTCAGCTCAACAATTACGCAGCCCATTTTTGCCAAGCTCATTGGCAAATGAATTGAAAATCATGTCAGGCAAGCGTGTCTACCCGAATTTTTCAAGACAACCACAGCCGCTTGAAAGCTATCCTTTAGAATCGTTAACACTGAAAGGAAGTATGAAAGGAGCTGTTGGGCAAACAGTGGGGTTGATTCAAACACCTGATGGTGAGATTGAGCGGGTACAACTTGGCAACTACATGGGTATGAATCAAGGGCGAATTATTGAAATTACGCCGACCCGTATTGATTTATTGGAAATTGTTCCAGATGGTCGAGACGGTTATATAGAAAGACCACGGAGTCTAGTCCTAATCGGTCCAATAGATTAAAACGGAATAAAGGAATAAAAATGAAAAAGAGTTTGAAAAATATCTTTAACGGGGATGGTAAGTTTATGAATAGTCAACTTCGTCAATTTACTATGGCGGCAGTGTCAATTGCGATTATGCAGGTTGCAGCAGCGCAAACAACCATGACCAATATTGTACCGATGAAAATACCGGGGCAAGGTACAGAAATTCGTGTGATGTTTAATGGCTTACCGCCACAGCCTCAAGCCTATCAATTGGATAATCCATCTCGACTGATTTTAGACTTTGATCAGGCGAAGCAAACGATCAATCAATCATCCATTGCTGTGGCGAGTGAAGAAGCGTCGACTGTAGATATTGCGGCCGATGATCAACGTTCACGCTTAACAGTAAATTTAAAAAATAGTGGTTCTTTTACAACGCGTGTTGAAGGGAATACCTTTATTTTAAAGATTAACAATGCCAATCAAGCTGCTGCTTTACCGACTTATGCATCATCTGCATCTATACTGAATAAGCAAAATCAAGGCATCGCAGATATCGGTTTTCAGCGTGGCAATGCGGGTGAGGGCCAAGTTATTGTAAATCTGTCAGGTGCAAATACACCAGTAGATGTACAACAACAGGGCAGTAAAGTTGTTATTCGAACCTTAGGGAATAAAATTCCAGCACATTTAATTCGTCGTTTAAATGTCAATGATTTTGCAACCCCAGTTTCTTCTGTGGATGCTTATAATGACGGTTCCAATGGTGTAATCACCATTCAGTCTGCTGGTAGCTATGAGTATATGGCCTTCCAAGCGGAAAATAAATTAACCGTGAGTTTAAAGCGTCCTGTAGAAAATAAAGTAAATCGCCCAAGTTCAAGTCAGTCTTATACCGGTAAGAAAATCTCGCTGGATTTTCAAGATATCGAAGTACGCCGTGTGCTACAACTACTTGCTGATTTTACCAGTATTAATATGGTGGCTGCAGATTCAGTTCAAGGTAATATCACTTTACGTTTAAAAGATGTACCTTGGGATCAGGCTTTAGATATCATTTTAAAAACCAAGAATTTGGATAAGCGTCGTAATGGGAGTGTGATTTGGATTGCGCCTGTCACCGAGCTGATTAAAGCTGAAGAAGATGAAGCCAAAGCAATTGCACAAAGCATAAAATTAGCACCGATTCAAACAGAATATATACAACTTAGTTATGCAAAAGTTGCTGAGGTTCTAAAGTTACTCGAAGACTCTAGAAATCCTAAAGGTGCGCAGACAAATAATACCACTAATACAGATTCTTTAGCTTTAGAAAGCCTACTCAGCTCAAGAGGAAGTGCGGTTGCAGATATACGAACAAATACATTAATTATTAACGATACGGCTAATAATATTGATAAAGTTCGAAAAATGATTGACCTATTGGATATTTCAGTAAAACAAGTCATGGTTGAAGCGCGTATTGTCCGTGCAACCACTGATTTTACTAAAGAAATGGGGGTAAAATGGGGGATTTTATCTCAAGGAATTACACGAAATAATGATCTATTGGTCGGTGGTAGTGATAAGACTTTATGGGATTTACGTGATCCAGATGATGAAGGTAAATATACTATTACTCGCCCTGATAATTTAAACGTAGACCTTGGTGTGACTACTGCGGGCGCAAGTAAAATTGCATTTGGTTTAATTAGCCTTTCTGATTTTATGTTGGATTTGGAACTATCAGCTTTACAATCTGACGGTTATGGTGAAGTGATTTCAACGCCAAAAGTAATGACTGCAGATAAACAAAAAGCCAAAGTTGCTTCGGGTCAACAAATTCCTTATCAAACCACTTCAACAGCAGGTGGTACTGCTACAGCGACAACCTCATTTAAAGATGCCCTACTCAGTTTGGATGTTACACCAAGTATTACCCCGGAAGGGAAAGTACAAATGCAGTTGAATATTACCAGTGACGCACGTGGTGGGGTGGCACCGAATGGTGAAATCATTCTGAATAAAAATGAGATCAATACCAATGTCTTGGTTGATAATGGTGAAACTGTGGTGTTAGGTGGCATTTTTGAACAAGAAAATACCACGAACCAAGTTAAAGTCCCATTTTTAGGCGATATTCCTTATTTAGGACGATTGTTCCGTAAAGATGCCAAAACAGAGAATAAACGAGAGTTACTAATCTTTGTGACACCAAGAATTGTTAATGACAGTCGTACCAGAAATCATTAATATACTTTCAATGAAAGCAATTCGATAGGTGACTCCTTGCCAAGCAAAGAGTTGGAAACCCTACCAAATATTTATTTGGTAGGGCCCATGGGAGCAGGAAAAACAACAGTTGGTCGGCATCTAGCGGAACTGTTAAGTCGTGAGTTTTTAGACAGCGATCATGAAATAGAAAGAAAAACTGGGGCATCTATTCCTTGGATTTTTGAAAAAGAAGGCGAACAAGGTTTCCGTACAAGAGAAACAATCGTGATTGATGAACTCACATCAAAAAAAAATTTAGTGGTTGCAACAGGTGGTGGTGCTGTCACTCAAGCCATGAATCGAGAATATCTCAAGCATAGAGGTATTGTGATTTATTTATATACCCCTGTAGAAATCCAATTATTACGTACACATCGAGATAAAAATCGTCCTTTATTACAAGTCGAGAATCCTGAGCAAAAGTTAAAGGATCTACTTAAAGCACGAGATCCACTTTATAGAGATGTTGCACATTATATTATTGAAACCAATCAGGGTGCTGCGCGAGATTTAGCGCTGAGAATATTGCAACTGATCGTTTCAAAAGAAATTATTTAGTCAGTAAATTATCATTCATTGTTATTTGGCAGAATCATGCAAACTTTACATGTTGAACTGGGTGAACGTCGTTATCCAATCTTTATTGGTAGTCATTTGAACCCTCAAGAATTACTTGAACCTTATATTCAGGGACATCAAGTGATGATTGTTACAAATACCACAGTTCAACCTTTGTATTTGTCGCACTATGTTGAGGCGATTCAACAATTGGGTAAGCAGGTTACAACATGTGTTTTGCCTGATGGTGAAAAATATAAAGATATCCAGCACCTCAATTTGATTTTTGATGCTTTGCTCCAAGCTGGTTTTAATCGTGATTGTACGGTTTTGGCTTTAGGTGGTGGGGTGATTGGTGATATGGCAGGTTTTGCCTCCGCCTGTTTCCAACGAGGCGTGTATTTTATCCAAGTTCCGACCACATTATTGTCTCAAGTGGATTCGAGTGTTGGTGGGAAAACCGGAATTAATCACCCTTTAGGCAAGAATATGATTGGTGCATTTCAGCAACCTCAAGTGGTTTTGGCTGATATGGCACAACTCAAAACCTTGCCTGAACGTGAGCTTTCAGCAGGTTTGGCTGAGGTGATTAAATATGCGTTACTGGGTGATGTTGACTTTTTAGCATGGTTAGAAGAGCATATGGATGGGCTGATTGCCCAAAATCCAGAATTATTGGCTGAAGCTGTTTATCGTTCTTGTGCGCATAAAGCAAGAATTGTGGCCAATGATGAGAAAGAGCAAGGTGAACGTGCTTTATTGAATTTAGGCCATACTTTTGGTCATGCCATTGAATCGTATCTCGGTTATGGGGTGTGGTTGCATGGGGAAGCAATTGCAACGGGTATGGTGATGGCTGCTGATTTGTCTCAGCGTATGGGATGGATTTCATCCGATGATTTGGAACGTACAAAAAAAATCATACAACGTGCCCAATTACCTGTAGCATGTCCTAAAATTCCGCTCGATGAATTTTTGGCATATATGTCACATGATAAAAAAGTATTAAATGGTCAACTTCGTTTAATATTGATAAAACAACTCGGCCAAGCCATCATCACTAAAGATTTTGATGTTGAGTTGATGAAACAAGCGATTCTCGCGAATCAGTTATAGAAAAGGTTAGTTCCAAATGGCAGCAATTCGTACAAATTGGCAAAATATTCGACAATATATTTGGTTGGTTGGTGGATTAATCTGTCTTTTGGTGGCACTGATTTTTTGGGCAGTGACCGACACCAAAGATCTGGTCACTGTAGTCAATCCGATTGAAGAGTCCCAAGTTCAAATTCAACCTGAAAAAGTTGCCGCAACATCGCATTTAGGCGCTTTGATGGATGAAGTACGTCCACTTGAAATGACCACACGTATTGTGACTGCGGGTAGCCATGATGCAGAATTTCGTGGTACAAAATTTTTTCAAGAAAATAAGAAAGCTTGGACCATAGAGCTATTTAAGACCTCAGATGAAGATGTCATCTTGGGCTTTTTACAGAAACAAGCGGATCGTAAAAATTTTATTTATTTCCGTTTAAGTGGTGAAGATCAAGCTGAGCAATATGTTTTAGCCTATGGTTTATTTAAAAGTGATGATCAGGCCAAGAGCCAGTTACAACAATTAAATCTAAAATTGCCTGCATCTATTCATCCTCAAGCGATCCAGTTTGAAAAATATAGTGCTTTAATTAATGATCTGGGCTCAGATGAAATGGCAAGTGCAAATAAACTCTATCAAGTAAAATTAAAATCTGCACCTTTACCTGTAGTTGATGAAACGCTATTGGCTCAAGCAAAATCAGCATTGTCATCTTTAACGGGTTCAACTCCTGCAAACCAGACCACCAAAACCACAATTACCCGTCGTGATGCATCTGGCAATGTGGTAGATGTACAAAAGTCACAATCTCGTGCACAGCCTTCAAGCAACAATAAAGAAACAAGTGCTACTGCTGATAAAAAGCCAGCTGAGCATGAAGTCAGTGATCCATTTAATTAAAATTAGCTCTAAAATGAAGCAGAATTAATTATTTAATTTTAAATTTGCACAAAAATGGTGCTATAAATGCCTTTATAAGACGCTTAGAATTTTAAAGAATATCTTTATTTCACTATCTTTTAGTGATTTGGTGAACAAAAATAAAATTTGGCATATTTTTTGCTTTATTGTTGCGCTAATTGAGTTGATTGTCCCTGTTTTGGAGCGAAATGATTCAGTTGGTGTGCGATTTAAGTCTGATTGAGTGCTTTATTTCAGTGCGGAAGTTGTAAAACAATCTTGCAATTAAAGTAAAAACAGACTGGTATTCGATTCTGACTCAGTGGTTTACTTGGGTTAAGAAAATACTTAAAAATCGTAATTGAGTGTTCGAATGTTTTTCGCCCTTTCATGGGCCTATGTAGAAAGAAGGGTACGCTATGCACATGCCATCGCCTAACACTGTAGCTCCCGCTCAAGGTTTATACCAACCGGATGAGTTTAAAGATAACTGTGGTTTCGGCTTGATTGCCCATATGCAGGGTGATGCGAGTCATGATTTAGTCAAGACCGCGATTCATAGTCTAAGCTGTATGACGCACCGTGGTGGTATTGCCGCAGATGGTAAGACCGGTGATGGTTGTGGCTTGCTCTTGGCTATGCCTAAAGCATTCTTCCGTGAAGAAGCAAAAAAGATCAGTGACATTACACTGAGTGAAATTTTTGCGGTCGGGACGATATTTTTAAATTTAGATCCAGCACTTGCGGCCCATGCAAAGCAAATTCTAACCCATGAAATTGAAGAAGAAGGCTGTCGTGTGATTGGTTGGCGTGTTGTTCCAACCAATAATGATGCCTTGGGTTCAATCGCAATGCAGTCTTTACCTGCATTTGAACAAATTTTTGTCAATTGTCCAATGGGTGTGACTGAGGTTGAATTTAACCGTAAGTTACTTATGGCACGTCGTCGTGCAGAACAACAATTAACAGCTGATCCCTATTTTTATGTGACCACACTGTGCTCTACAGTGATCACCTATAAAGGCTTAATGATGCCTGCATATATTGCAGAATTCTATACAGACCTTGCTGATGAACGTTTGGACTCACACATTGTTGTGTTCCATCAACGTTTCTCGACCAATACTTTACCCCGTTGGCCATTGGCACAGCCGTTCCGTTATTTGGCACATAATGGTGAGATTAACACCATTACTGCAAACCGTAACTGGGCAGTGGCACGTACACCAAAATTTGAAAACCCATTATTGCCAGGCATTACTGAACTGAGTCCAATTGTAAACCGTACAGGCTCAGACTCATCAAGTATGGACAATATGCTTGAGCTGCTTGTGGGTGGCGGGATGGATTTATTCCGTGCATTACGCATGCTTGTTCCACCAGCGTGGCAAAACGTTGAAACATTAGATGCGGATTTACGCGCGTTTTATGAATTCAACTCTAAGCATATGGAGGCTTGGGATGGTCCTGCGGGTCTGGTGATCCAAGATGGTCGTCATGCGATTTGTATGCTAGACCGTAATGGCTTGCGTCCTGCACGTTGGGTGATCACTAAGAATGGTTATATCACTTTGGCATCAGAAATTGGTGTCTGGGGTTATGAACCTGAAGATGTGATCTCTAAAGGTCGTGTAGGTCCTGGTCAAATCCTAGTGATTGATACCTTGACTGGAAAATTGCTGGATACCAAAGATGTGAGCAATCATCTGAAAAAAATGCGTCCTTACCGTGAATGGTTACGTGAAAACTCAGTTCGCTTGCAAGGTAGTCCAGAGCTTGAAGAATATTTGTGTGATCAAGGCCTAAAAGGTGATGACCTTAAAGCGGCTCAAAAAATGTTTATGGTGACATTTGAAGAGCGTGATCAACTGCTTCGTCCAATCGCTGAAAGTGGACAGGAAGCTGTCGGTTCAATGGGTGATGATACACCAATGGCGGTATTGTCTCGTCAAGTACGTCATGTGACAGATTATTTCCGTCAACAATTTGCGCAAGTGACCAATCCACCGATTGACCCATTACGTGAATCAATCGTTATGTCATTGGAAACCTGCTTTGGTCGTGAGCAAAATGTATTTGAACAGGGTCCAGAGCATGCAGATCGTTTAATTGTATCGAGCCCAGTCCTTTCAAATTCTAAAATGCATCAGATTCGTACCCTTGGTCGTAAAGGTTACGAAATTGCAGATATCGATTTGAATTATCCTGTAGCTGAAGGTCTTGAAGCCGCAATTTCACGTATTTGTGAAGAAGCAGCGCAGGCGATTCGTGATGGTAAAACCTTATTGGTCATTTCAGATCGTAAAATCCGTGAAGGCTTTTTACCTGCAAATGCAGCAATGGTGACGGGTGCAATTCATCACTTCTTGATTAATGCTGGTTTACGTACCGATGCAAACATCATTGTTGAAACTGCACTTGCACGTGATGCGCATCAATTTGCCGTGATCTTAGGTTTTGGTGCAACTGCGATTTACCCTTATTTGGCTTATGATGTGATCAATGATTTGATTGCAAAAGGTGAATTATTGGGTGATCCAATTCATGCTCAAGCGAATTTCCGCAAAGGTATTGATAAAGGTTTACTCAAAGTCCTCTCAAAAATGGGGATTTCAACAGTCGCATCTTATCGTGGTGGACAGTTATTTGAAGCAGTCGGCTTATCTGAAGAAGTTGTCAGTAAGTGCTTTACAGGTGTGCCAAGCCGTATTAAAGGTGCAACATTCATTGACCTTGAAAATGACTTAAAAAAACTAGCAGATATTGCTTGGAAAGCACGTAAGCCAATTGAACAAGGTGGTTTGCTCAAGTTTGTCTTTGATAAGGAATACCACGCATTTAACCCTGATGTGATCAATGCGTTGCATAAATCAGTGCGTTCAGGCAATTATGCCGACTTTAAAGAATACGCAGAGTTGGTGAACACACGTCCAATTGCGACGATTCGTGACTTATTAAAACTCAAAACTGATCATTCTATTCCATTAGAAGCAGTTGAATCAGTTGAAGAAATTCTGCCGCGTTTTGACTCTGCTGGTATGTCTTTAGGTGCATTGTCACCAGAGGCACATGAAGCTATTGCGATCGCAATGAATACGATCGGTGGTCGTTCGAACTCGGGTGAGGGCGGTGAAGATCCTGCACGTTATGGCACCATTCGTAACTCTAAAATTAAGCAAATTGCTTCAGGTCGTTTTGGTGTAACACCTGCATATTTAACATCTGCTGAAGTGTTACAGATCAAAGTAGCACAAGGTGCAAAACCAGGTGAAGGCGGTCAGTTACCGGGCGGTAAAGTGAATGGCTTAATTGCGCGTTTACGATACTCGGTTCCAGGGGTGACTTTGATTTCACCACCACCACACCATGATATTTATTCTATTGAAGATTTATCACAGCTCATCTTTGACTTAAAGCAAGTCAATCCCCAAGCCATGGTGTCTGTGAAGTTAGTTTCAGAACCTGGGGTGGGAACAATTGCAGCGGGTGTTGCAAAAGCCTATGCGGATTTCATTACCATTTCTGGATATGACGGCGGTACAGCGGCTTCACCTTTATCCTCTATTCATCATGCGGGTTCGCCATGGGAATTGGGTCTTTCAGAAGCGCATCAAGCACTTCGTGTCAATGACCTGCGTGGTAAAGTACGTGTACAAACTGATGGTGGTTTGAAAACAGGCTTAGATGTGGTTAAAGCTGCGATTTTAGGTGCGGAGAGCTTTGGTTTTGGTTCTACCCCAATGATCGCGCTTGGATGTAAATACCTACGTATTTGTCACTTAAATAACTGTGCAACAGGTGTGGCAACTCAGCAAGATCATTTACGTCAAGAGCATTATATTGGCGAGCCAGAAATGCTGATTAATTTCTTCCACTTTATTGCGGAAGAAACACGTGAATGGTTGGCTGCTTTAGGTGTTGCATCATTGAAAGATTTGATCGGTCGTACTGATCTACTTGAGATGTTGCCGGGTGAAACGGATAAACATGCGCATTTAGATTTAAGTGCATTGTTAGAATCACACCCATCTGCGGAAGGCAAAGCGCAATATTGCCAAGTACAAGGCAATGAACCATTTGATAAGGGTATTCTTGCTGAGAAAATGGTGGCAGAAATGTTACCTGCGATTGAAGCAAGTACTGGTGGTGAGTTCCATTTTACTGTGGGTAACTGTGACCGTTCAATTGGTGCGCGTCTTTCAGGTGAAATTGCCAAACGTTATGGCAACCTCAGTATGGAAGCACATCCTGTTAAAGTGAATTTAAAAGGAACTGCGGGTCAGTCATTGGGTGTTTGGAATGCGGGTGGTTTGCACATTAGCCTTGAAGGTGATGCAAATGACTATGTGGGTAAAGGTATGGCAGGTGGTCGAGTATCGATCTTCCCACCAAAAGGTTCACCATTCCAAACTCAAGAAACAGCAATTATCGGCAACACCTGTTTGTACGGTGCGACAGGCGGTAAATTATTTGCTGCGGGTACTGCGGGCGAGCGTTTTGCTGTGCGTAACTCTGGCGCGTTTGCGGTCATTGAAGGTGCCGGCGACCATTGCTGTGAATATATGACAGGCGGTATCGTGACTGTACTGGGTAAAGTTGGACACAACTTTGGTGCAGGTATGACCGGTGGTTTTGCTTATGTACTTGACTTAGATAACGACTTTGTTGATTACTACAACCACGAATTGATTGAATTAAACCGTATTTCTACAGAAGCGATGGAAGAACATCAAGAATTCTTACTTCGTATCTTAGATGAACACATTGCTGAAACAGGTAGTGCTTGGGCGTACAAGATTCGCAACGAGTTTGATTTCTATAGCCGTAAATTCTGGCTGGTGAAACCAAAAGCGGCTAATTTACAAACGCTTTTGAAAACAACTCAAGCAGATCCACAATAATTCCACTACTCAAATTTTAGGTAGGTGTGGATAACTTCGCAGATATACACAAGCGAATGAAGTTATCCACGCTCACCCACGGAGAGAGACATGGCTGAACGCCTGAATAATGACTTTCAATTTCTGGATGTAGCACGCCAAGATCCAGAGAAAAAAGATATTAATGTCCGCAAAGCAGAGTTTGTGGAAATTTATAAACCTTTTACAGCGGAAGTTGCAGCAAACCAGACCCACCGTTGTTTAGGCTGTGGTAACCCATATTGTGAATGGAAATGTCCTGTACATAACTATATTCCAAACTGGTTAAAACTGATTGCAGAAGGACGTATTTTCCAAGCGGCTGAGCTTTGCCATCAAACTAATACCTTGCCAGAAGTATGTGGTCGGGTATGTCCACAAGACCGTTTATGTGAGGGTGCTTGTACCCTGAATGATGGTTTTGGTGCTGTGACCATTGGTAATGCCGAAAAATATATCAACGATACTGCCTTTGCTTTGGGCTGGCGTCCAGATATGTCATCGGTAAAATGGACCAACAAAAAAGTTGCCATTATTGGTGCAGGTCCAGCAGGCTTAGGTTGTGCAGATATTTTAGTCCGTAATGGAGTAAAACCTGTTGTATTTGACAAGCGTCCTGAAATTGGTGGATTGCTTACATTTGGTATTCCAGAATTTAAAATGGAAAAAGATGTGATGAAACGCCGCCGTGAAATTTTCACCGGTATGGGTGTTGAATTCCGCTTAAATACTGAAATTGGTACAGATATCACTATCGATCAATTGCTTGCTGACTATGATGCTGTATTTATGGGTATGGGAACCTATACCTATATGAAAGGCGGCTTTGCAGGTGAAGATTTTGATGGTGTTTATGATGCACTGGATTTCTTGATTGCAAATGTTAACCGTACACAAGGCTGGGAAAAAGATCCATCTGAATACATCAGTGTTCAGGGCAAAAAAGTCATCGTTTTAGGCGGTGGTGATACTGCAATGGACTGTAACCGTACTTCAATCCGTCAGGGTGCAGAGTCAGTAACCTGTGCTTACCGTCGTGATGAAGAAAATATGCCAGGTTCACGTCGTGAAGTGAAGAATGCGCGTGAAGAAGGGGTGGACTTCCAGTTCAACCGTCAGCCAATCGAAATCGTCGGTGAAAACGGTAAAGTGACGGGTGTAAAAGTTGTGACTACCCAGCTGGGTGACCCAGATAGCCGTGGTCGTCGTAGTCCTGAACCGATTCCAGGCTCTGAAGAAGTTTTACCCGCAGATGCGGTATTGCTGGCTTTTGGTTTCCGTACCAGCCCAGCTGAATGGTTTGCTGGTGCAAATATTGGGTTAGATGGTTCTGGCCGAGTCATTGCTGCTGAAAAACAACAATTCAAATTCCAAACCTCTAACCCAAAAATCTTTGCGGGCGGAGATATGGTACGTGGTTCTGATTTGGTGGTGACTGCAATCTGGGAAGGCCGTGAAGCTGCTGAAGGAATTTTGGATTATCTTGATGTTTAATTTTAGACATTAAATAACATCTATTTAAGAGCCCGCAGTCATGCGGGCTTTTTAATGCAAAAAAATCAAAAAATTAATCTGAGTCAATCATTTGCAGATAATGACTTAGCTTCAAGCTATGTTGTTTTGCTCGAGTTCTGATTTCAGCATGTGTATGTCCTAAAACAGTTGAAATATCATATAAGAACACGGGTTTTAAATATTCCATTCCAGTATAAAGTGCTGATTTTTGAATTGGAGATAAAAAGCCCTCCAATAATGAATGCTGTTGTTCCGTACTAAAATTCTGCTCAGGTTGGCCAATGGTCATACTCAGCAAAAGCTTTTTATGTTTAAGCTTGTCTCCTTTGGAACCATAGGCGAATTGATAGGTAAATACCTGATCAAACCAAATTTTTAAAATGGCAGGTATACTGAACCAGTACATAGGGCATTGTAAAATGATCAGCTCATGTCTTAATAGCGCGCTTTGTTCAGCAGCAATATCGATTTGATAATCTGGATATAAATCATGAATATGACGAATTTCTAAATCAGCTTGAGTTCGTGATAATTCATCAACAATGGTTTTATTTGCGACAGATTCAGTAAAACTGGGATGCGCTAAAATCAGTAATGCCATCTTGGTTTTTCCAACTATAAAAATTATAGTGAATATAAATATTATAGTTTTTATGTACAATAACTATCCATTTTGATAGCTGGCAGAAAAATGAATATTGAGCAAAACACTTGTGAAGTGACGTTTCACGATAAGACCTATCATTGCCCGATTAGTATGGTGATGGATTTAATCGGTGGGAAATGGAAAACCGTGATTCTTTATTATCTAAAGGAGGAGTCAAAACGCTTTAATCAACTTAAGCGTGATATGCCAGATATCACAGAAATGACTTTAAGTTTGCAACTCAAGCAATTGGAAAAGAATGGTTTTATTTCCAGAACCGTATTTGGTGACAAGCCTCCAGTCAAAGTGGTGTATGAATTAACTGCATTTGGTCAAACATTTATTCCTGTATTAGACGCTTTATCTGCTTGGGCACATGGTTTCTCAGAGCAAAACTGATTCAAAGTGAAGGCGTTGAAAGATGCAGTTTTAATGCTCAAATCGACTATGGAAAAGCGATGAAAAGTGCAATTTAGCAATAAAATTTGCCAATCACACTAAAGCAATAGTTTGTTTTTTTAATACAAAAAAGTTACTAGACGAATCCTGTTTGTTTGGGTTCTATAAAACACATGTTTTTTTGTTGAATGTTTAGATGACATTGCGAGCATAAATATTTATAAATTGAGTTCTAATTTTGAATGGATCCTATGTGATTGTTTTAAAAATTAAAACACAACTCAACCTGATTGAAAAATGTCATTTAAGTCAATAAAAGCATGCTTATAAATTTCGATTTTAGGCTTTGTGTAAACGATAAAGCACTTTTTTGTGAAGATAAGAGATATATTTGTTTTTAATAAATTTAATTTTATCAATATCTTATATTTTTAATTTTTTTAGATTTTCAATTGAGCCATGTGTTTTCTTGAAAATGATATTTTAGGTCAACTGTGTGGATGATTCTGCAATATACAAATATTGAGATTGTGCCAATATAGCTTAAATTCAGACAAATGTAGGATTATCCTTATGTCAACAGTTCAAGCGACGGCAGAAAAATCATATTTAAATCGTCCTAAAGCTATTGGTATTAAAGTCCGTAAACCAAGCTTTAACCCCAAAGCAATTCGCAGACATTTTTTTGCCAATTCTCCTGTGATGTCACATTTATTGACTGCACTTTCTTCAACATTTCCGATTGGTGAGCAGTTTTTTGTACATAGTGTGCGTAATGTACGTGACAAAATCACGGATGAAAAATTGCAAGCGCAAATTGCAGCATTTATTGGTCAAGAAGCCATGCACTCCAAAGCCCATACAGAATTCAATGATGCATGGCGCCGTGATGATTATAACTTAGACAGTTTCCAAGCATGGTTAGCGCGTCGAGATGCACTGATTAAAAGTGTACATCCTAAATTACAACTTGCTGTTACCGCAGCTTTTGAGCATTTTACTGCCTTATTGGGTGGCTATATTCTTCGTCATCCTGAAGTTTTAAGCACTCTGGATGATGATGCGGTGAAACTTTGGGTGTGGCATGCAATCGAAGAAATTGAGCATCGTGCAGTGGCATTTGATGTATATCAGGCGATTTATAAAGATGATCGTACGCGTCGTACAGTGATGCGTAATGTGACTACGGGTTTTGCAAGTTTAACGTTTTATTCGGCTACCCGTTTGTTTATGCAAGACTGGAGAAAAAGTTTACCTAAAGTGCCGCAAAATATCTTTGGGGTATATATGATTTCTAAAATGCTGATTTCATTGATTCCTGAATATTTATCTTATTACAAATCAGACTTTCATCCTGATGAAATTGATTATTCGAAGATTGTGGCGTACTGGAAAGAAAAGCTGGCAGATGATTATGGAATGGAAAGTTTCCAAGAAGAAGTTCATCTGCCGTTATATAGTTAAGACAATGCTTTAGATCAAAGCGCCAATTTATATGATTGGCTCTTTTAGTTTTCTTGCTGACGTTGATGGATACTTTCTAAAGTATCGACCATAGTGCGGGTCATTTGGTCAATTTCATAATTGAGTTTGCCACCAATTTGGACATGTTTAAATGTGGTCAAACGTAAGGTTTCTGGGATTAAATCCACTGAAATTTCATTGGTTTTCCGGTCCACGCGATTGACCGTCAAGCTGCAACCTTGCAGTCCAATAAAGCCTTTTTTAAAGAAGTATTTGATATTGTCATCTGGAATAACGATATCTATGTGTAGTGTTTCACCGGTATGAACCACATCTTTAATGGTTGCCATACCTTCGATATGCCCAAAAATATTATGCCCACCGTTTTCCATGCCAGCTTTGATAGATCTTTCGATATTGACTTCATCACCAATTTTTAAAAATTGTAATGTGGTGAGAGACGTGGTCAATGCTGAAACATCAAATGAGGCTGTATTTGCAACAGCATCAAAACTTGTTGCGGTTAAGCATGTCCCATCGATTGCGACACTGGCGCCAATAAAAACATCATTTAAAAAGCCATTTTCATTGGAAATATAAAGGGTTGTAAAATTATCACCTTGTTGGATGTTTACAACTTTTTCTAAGCCTTGAACGATACCTGTATACATCGCTGATCTCTTTTATTTAGCTGATTTTTATTGTACAGATTTCATTGAAGAGGACTAGGGCTGAATTTTAGATTTATGTTGTATAGAAGAGCCTAACATCATACTTAGATGATTTTTTAAAAGAGAATGAATATAGTAGTAAGGATTGCACAGGCTTATTTTATAGTGAAAAGTCTAAATCATTGCTTATATAGTCAAACCACCTATTTTTACATAAATTATTTAATTCATATTTTTGATTTTAATAGAAATTTATATTATTCATGAACCTTTAGAAACTATTCGTTATCAATTCATTTTTTGTATTTTTGAATCATAGATGGTTGTTCTACCGTGTGGCGACATGGATGTCGCCGTTGGGCGGGGGTACAGGACGTACCCCTCGCCCAGCAGAAGATTTTTGTCATCTTTTCATCTCTGAAAAGTGAGGCATCGCCTACGCAATGGTATTTAAACTTTGAATGTAAGGTGTGGCATTGCAAGCTTTTTTATAATCAAACAATTTATTTTTCCATACAATTGATTTAATTAGAAATATTAATCAAGAGAAATTATATTCTTGTGTATGCGTTTTTTAACAGGTTGATTATAGTTTGATGATAATGTATTTCAGACGATTTAAGCTTGATTGTTGCTTAAATTGGACTAAGTCAGTATGTACCTAGACTCAGTCCAATTTAATTTAGCCAACCAACCAACCAATCAACAATCAGTCAGAAAATGAATTAAATCTTATCTTTAAACTGTTTTATGATCTTTTGACGTTGCCATGGTAAAGGACGATTAATCGCTTCAGGTACATCACCAGAGGTTGAACGTAGACGTAAATGAATTGCTGCCTGCGCAATTAAGTTTGCCGATACTGGAGCTGTAATAAAGGCAAGCAGTGTGATCAATAACTCTGCAAAACCTAAACGACTGTTAAATGCTGCGTAAATCATTCCCGCGATTAAAAAGCTGCCTAAACCCAAGGTACTGGATTTGGTCGGTGCATGTAGACGCATAAATAAGTCTGGTAATTTGACCATACCTATGCCACCCACCAAAGTAAAAAACGCACCAACAATCAAGAAGAATGAAACGATGATTTCCATGACTATTTGCATATTATTTTCCATGTACTTTCTCCTTAATCAACCACATGACCCGTTGTAAAATAACGAGCCAGTGCAGCAGTTGAAACAAAGCCCAGCATTGCAACCAATAATGCGCCTTCAAACATTGAGGTACTTGCCCAATAAATGCCAAGAATGACAACTAAGCAGGTTGCATTTAAAAACAATGTATCCAGTGCCAATAATCGATCTACGATAGAAGGGCCCATCACCAAACGAATCAAACATAACAACATAGAGATGGTCACAGCGAGCAGGCAAATGCCAAGTGCATAAGGTAAAATACTCATGAACGTGCTCCTCGTTGCAGGTCAAAGATTTCGATTAACGGAACTTCATAGCGGGTTTTAATCGCTTGAATTTCTGCGTCTACATCATCACAACTTAGTGCATGAACCAAAATATCACCACGTTCTTGATCAATCCCAGCACTGACTGTACCTGGGGTCGTGGTAATGATCATCGCCAATAACGTATTGACATGTTCATGGTCAGTTTCCAAAGGAACTCGAAACCATTTCGGGGTGAGATTTTTGGTTGGGCCTAAGACTTGTTTAGCAACTTTGATATTACTGATGACGATGTCCCATAGCACCACAAAAAATAATTGAATGGCGCTTTTCCAATGAATATTGGGCGTATGAATGATAAAGGGTTGAATCAGTTTAGGAATGATTAATCCCAAACTGATTGCCACAACAAAATCAAAGCTTTCAGCACTATGGTTCAACATGAGCCAACTCATTGCCACAATCACCGACACAAAAGGATGCGGTAAAATACGAGCGAATAATGATTTATTTTGCATTTATTGCTCCATAGGCTTGAGTTGAGCATTTTCAACATGTTGTTGCTGTTCTTGCCCCTGAATTTGGCGTTGCTTAAATTCAGAGATATGTTCGCCTTTTAGGGTTTCTGGGCTAATGATATAGGGAATATAGTGTGCATTTGGATCAACCATTTCACCATTGTATTTTGTTTCAGGTACATAGTGCGGATCGAAAGGTTGTACACTGATAGTTTCACCATGCCCATCCAATTTTAAAATACGCTGTTGATAAAGTGATGCATCAGAAACTTGCAGCGCTGTTTTTTCAACATAATTTAAAATTGGAGCAGCACAAACGACATAGACAATCAGTCCTACCAATAGCAGGTAAACGCTTTTGTCATTGCGTGCAGGAGCTTGCTCGGGTAAGTCCTGATAGGCTGTATAAGCCTCTTCTTTCGGGTTGTCCTCAGGTGTCGTCGCTCGCCAAAACAGGATAAATCCGACTCGTGTAAATGCCAGAATACTTAAAAAACTCACAATCAAGATAATCGCAATAATCCAGCCTTGTGCAGCCAAGTTTGCAGTTGCCTGTAAGATTAAGACTTTGCCTAAAAAACCACTAAATGGCGGCAAACCTGCCATCATCAAAGCGATAAGAAAGAACGTCATGGCAATGACTTTGTCTTGCTTCATCTTTGGTGCGACTTTGAGATGATCTTTCATTGCACCACGTTGTGAGGTAATCCAGCCACAGAGCAAATAGAACGAAGCGGCTATGATGGTACTGTGAACGAGGTAGTACAACCCAGCAGCCCATGCTGGTGTGTTAAACATGGCAATGGCAACTAAAATCGTTCCGACTGAGGATAACACCATAAAGCCAACGAAGCGGCGTAAGCGTTCAGCTGCCAGTGCACCGATCACACCATATAATGATGTGATTAAACCAATTGGCAATAAATAGTTGCTAAAGATCGTTTGTCCAAGCTGATCATTAAAGACAGTACCATTGACCCGTAAAATTGCATACACACCCACTTTGGTCATGATGGTGAAAATAGCAGCAACAGGTGTCGCGGCAACAGCATAGGTTTTTGGCAACCAGAAACCCACAGGTAACATGGCTGCTTTGATGCCAAATACAACAAATAGAAGCAAACCACCTGCTATAGCAAGACGATGTTGATCATGTTCCAAGGTCGGTAATAAACGACCGACATCGGCCATATTCAAACTGCCCACACTGCCATAAATCATACCTAAACCGATGAGGAATAGGGCGGAAGCCAGTAAGTTGATGGTGACGTAGTGAATACCTAATTGGAAACGGGCTTTGCCTTGACCATGTAACAGCAAGACATAAGATGCCATCAGTAATATTTCAAAGAATACAAACAGGTTAAATAAGTCACCTGTTAAGAATGCACCAGTCAGACCCATTAAAAGAAGATGGAACATGGCATGAAAATAACGCCCACGTTCATCCCATTCTTTGCTGGCAAACCACAATACAGGCGCGGCAAGTGTGTAGGTGAGAACCAGCATTAACGCCGATAAGCGATCCAGTACCAAGACAATCCCAAATGGTGCAGACCATTCAGCAAGTTGATAAACAAAAATTTTCCCGGTATTGGCTTGAATCAGGTAAGCAATCGCAGTGGCGAGTCCAAGGATAACCGAGATTAAGCTAATGCCACGGCGCCAAGGTTGTCGCCAATCATGTTTTAAAGCGCCTGAACCAGGATTACCTAATAAAATCAGCATAAAGCCTGTAAATGCAGGAATTAAAATACTCAGGATTGGAGAATGAGCATACCAAAAATCTAAAAAGCTGGTCATTATGGCTCATCCTCACGTGGGTCAAAATTACTCGGTTCCTCTTTGGTGTCTACATGGTCTGTCCCAGACTCATAACGACTGCGTAATGCCAATTGAACGATAAAAGCAGTCGTTGCAAAGCCAATGACAATTGCGGTTAGCACTAAAGCTTGAGGCAAAGGGTCAGTGACTTTGCTGGCTTGGGTTAAAATCGCAGGTGAACTGATTTGTATTCTTCCCATCGAAAACAGGAAGATATTGACTGCATAGCCAATCATGGCTAATCCAAGAACGACTGGAAAGGTACGTGCACGAAGAATCAGATAAATTCCTGAGGCAACCAATAATCCAATCGCAGATGCAATTAAAAATTCTAAACTGATCATGCATTACTCCTTGGGTACTGGACCAGACATGCTTGAATGTCTAGAGTCGCCTAAAACAGAAATGAGTAACATGGCTGCACCAACAACCGTGACATATACGCCAAGGTCAAATCCTGCAGCAGAGGCCAGATGGAATTTGCCAAACAATCCTGATTCCACATAAATATGTGCACTGGTGAGAAATGGACGCGCCCAGAACCATGAAGCCAGACCTGAAAGCCCAGCAATGATCAGCCCTAAACCAATCCAGATTTCGTATAAACGACCAGATTGAGCACGCAGCATTTTTTCAGCCTGATCTTGTCCAATCGCGATATATTGAATCACCAATGCCATAGAGGTAATTAAGCCTGCAATAAAGCCGCCACCTGGATAATTATGTCCTCGCAGGAAAATATACAGACTTACCACAAGTGCGATTGGCAGTACCCATGAAGCCGTCATACGGAACATCAGCGGCGATGGATTGAAACGATAGCTCAGACCTTGAGTGATCGTGGTGCCATGAGCACGCATCCCATCCATCATGCACAGCGCACCAATGGCTGCGATACCCAATACGGCTATTTCACCAAAGGTATCGAAACCACGGAAATCAACCAGAATGACATTGACGATGTTTGAGCCACCGCCTAACGGAATTGACTGCTGAACAAAGAACCATGAAATCGAATTATGATCACGTGTCATGATTAACCAAGTAATCCAACCAATACCAATACCGCCACCAATTGCAATGACTGCATCACGCCAACGACGGGTTTGGCTGGACTCATAAGGGGTTAATTGAGGAAGCAGTGATAAACTCATCAACAATAGAACTGTTGTGACAACATCCACAGTAATTTGTGTCAGTGCTAAGTCTGGCGCAGAGAGCGTGATGAAAATCATTGTCACGACCAAACCAATTGCACCACTAATCAGAACCGCTTTGATACGTTCATGGTGGAACCACAGCATCATCCAGCAGGCGGAGAACAATAACAGCCATAACACGATTGCAGTGAAGGGTGCATGTGTGAGTTCCCGTGTTCCTGTGGTTAAATTTTGGTTGATCAATGGTGTGGCAACCACGGCAATACTTAAGGCCAAAATCCACAATAAATAATTTTGTAATGAGCCAGTTTCAGTTTTTTTCTTAATTTTGCGTGAAATCAGCAGGAGATTTTTAAGGAAATCTTCAAATAATAATTTGCCTTGGAAACGACCTAAGTGTGGATCAAGATCAATTTCACGAATTCGCCCGCCTTTGGCCAATGCGAAATAAAAAATCACACCACCAATTAAGGCAATTGCACTCATCAGTAACGGTAAATTAAAACCATGCCAGATGGCTAAATGAACCCCTTCAAAACTGGCAATTTGTGTTGATGCGCGTGTTCCGGCATTGACAATGTTTTCAACCAGCAGTGCAGGAATGATCCCCACTAAAATACATAAAGTTGCCAATATGATTGCTGGAATTCGCATACCGATTGGCGGCTCATGGGCATTTTTATTGGGAACATCACGCCCCACATCACCATCAAAAAATACACCATGTACTAGACGAACTGAGTAAGCAACTGCAAATAAACCTGCCAATGTCGCAACAATTGCTGCCAACACAACATAGCCACCAGATAAGTTTGCCAATAGCTCAGTAAAGAACATTTCTTTCGAGATAAAGCCATTGGTCAAAGGTACACCCGCCATACTTGCAGCGGTAATCATGGTTAATGTTGCTGTAAATGGAAGAAGTTGCCAAAGCCCACTTAACTTTCTTAAATCCCGTGTACCAGATTCATGGTCAATAATCCCAGCGAGCATAAATAATGCCGCTTTAAAGGTTGCATGATTGATAATATGGAAAACTGCAGCAGCCACGGCTAAAGGTGAGCCTATACCCAAAAGGCACATGATCAGACCTAAATGACTGATGGTTGAATAAGCCAGTAAGCCTTTTAAATCTTCTTTAAAGATGGCAAAAAATGCTGCCATACATAAGGTCAGCAGACCAATTGTGGTGACAAGATTATGGAACAGTGCCGAGCCAACAAAGATTGGCAGTAAGCGTGCAACCAGAAAAATCCCTGCTTTTACCATAGTTGCTGAATGCAGATAGGCTGAGACAGGGGTTGGTGCTGCCATGGCATTAGGCAACCAGAAATGGAAGGGGAATTGCGCACTTTTAGTAAACGCACCCAATAAAATCAACAATAAAGCGGGAACAAATAAACCACTATTTTGAATTGTACTCGCCATCATGGTGAGTTGGTCAATTTGATAGGTTCCTGCGATTTGACCAATCAGAATAAAGCCACCCAGCATGGCTAAGCCACCCATACCAGTGATGGTCAGCGCCATCCGTGCACCACGTTGCGCGGCGTCGTAGTTACTCCAATAGCCTACTAACAAGAATGATGAAATACTGGTTAGTTCCCAAAAAACCAATAAAATAATTAAGTTATTCGACAAGGAAATACCCAACATTGCGGCCATAAACAGCATCAACAATGCATAGAGCTTACTCAGAGAATTTTTCGGGTTTAGATAATAATAGGCATAGATATAAATCAGTGTGCCGATCCCCGTGATCAGCAATGAAAAAATTAAACTTAAAGCATCTAATCGGAAACTAAAATCAATACCAATTTGAGGTAGCCATTGCCACTGCTCTAAAACGGCTTGTCCACTTAATACTGTTTTCGCTTGAGTCAGCAGCAGGATAAAACTGCTTAAACTGACCCCGATTGCCCCTAAGGCTGTTACCCCGCGAGAGAATTGCTTCAGCCACAGAACAACGATAGTGCCAAGTATTAATGGTAAAAGAATAATAATCGGAAGCACACGCGTATCCATTGTCGTGAATAGGTCGTGAAACCTATGTGAATCTTATCTTTCAAGGATTTGAGGAATGCAAGGAACAGTCCAATAACTTAAATCTTGAAAGCCGAATTAAATTAGTAATTAAAAAATGAGTTGTGTTGCGCAACTTGAGAAAGCGATTAGAAAATCAATTTGCATTGAAAAATCTAATTTAAATTGATTTTTTCATCTTATTACATGAGTAGAATAACATCAATTTATTTTGTCGTTTTTTACGCAAACATTTGTAATTATACGCTTCATGTGACTTTTTGCTGCTTGAAAATCATGCGGTAACCATCAATCTAGAGCGTTTGGAATTTTATAGAACAATGAATATGAACGTGAATATATTCATGATTTGAGAATGGAGTATAAAAGACAGTGTCATACGATTGATGATCATTCACTGTCTGCTATTGACGGGTGTAGGCTGAGGTATTTCTATAATAAGAACTTATGTGACGTTTGGTCATCACCAGACTGCATTAAACGTTTTAATTCGGTCTTTTGTTCTTCACTCAGGTGTTTAAACTGCTCAAAAAGCTGTTGAACATTTACTGGTAGATTGGGTTCGGGTTCAAGCAAATCCTGTTCAGCGCTTTTGGGAACTTCTTTGAGCAAGTTTGCATAAATATCTTGGTATTCTTGCCATACTTTATTGTTCTGAATTTCATAAAGCTTTTTATTGTCCAGTTTAAAACATTGATATTCGTCGGCTTGCTCAAGCAGCTCTTCATGACTGGCTGTAGCAATGATCTGTAAACGAGGAAAGGCTTGATTTAAACGATCGAGAATTAACTGAAGGCCAAATTGGTCTAAATCAACATCAATTTGATCAATCAGTAAGATGCCTTCACCTTCTTCACAAGGATAAAGACTTAAAGGATTGAGTATGCACATACGACGCACCAAATCACCGACTAAGGCCAGCCAATTTTTAACCGTATTCGACAGTTGTGAGTAAGTCAGACTTTGATTTTTATAAGTGACCATCAGTTGTAATTTGGGCTGATACTCTAAATAGAGATCTGTGACTTCAGGAAGGACAATATTCAAGCTTTGCTTTAAGGCTTTTAAGCTGGGTGCATGTAATTGAGCACGGGCTTGAAATAAAATACTTTGAAAATCCTCATCACTTTGATTTGAAGATTCTTTTTGCGCTAAAACACTTTGAAAAAGTTGCGCGATTTGTGCATTTTCGATATCACTGATTTCTCGAAACCATTCGAAAAATCGTGCAAAGGTGGTATATGGAATCGGTACTAATTCATAGGCATTGTGCGCTTGTAAAATAATAGGATTATTTTTATTGAGAATATTCACTTCATTTACAAATCGTTCAGCAGGGTAGTAGGCAATTAATGGTAAGCCTTGAACAGGATCTTTTTTGAGCACCAGATTATAACGTTCTACCAATTGTTCGAGTTGTACTAAGTCAACTTTGCTCAGACCAACACCAGAACTATTTAAGGTTTTATATAATTGCCAATGACAAGTTTGCGGATCTTGTTCTGCTGTTGCAGTGCTTTCTGCGAGTTGACCAAACTCTATTGGAAATTTGATTTTAACATCTATTTTGGATTGCACTCGATCTAACATAATGTCTTGGTCGAGCATCACCACACCAGGTGTGCGCAAATCTTTTAGACGTGCAGGAAACCAAGTCAAAGCTTGGTAAATATTTTTAATAATTGCCGTTTTTCCACTGGCTTGTTCGCCAACAATTAAACTGATTGGTTTGTTTTTATAATTAAAGTCTATTTTTAAATCAGCAAAATGGTATGTATGGCGAAAATGAATTGCTGCTAGTTTCATAGGATACCTGAAAATTGACGGACAGCATAAAAGCTGTTGATATTTTCACCTTGCGATTTTTTCGCTAATACAGATGAACTGCTCAAAACCCTTATGCTGTTGCTTTATTTTTAAATGGCGCTTTTACTTTCAATTGTTGCACGAGATCATAGATGTGATGAATATTTAAGCTAACCTTCGCCCGTGTACAGGCAACATATAACAGTCTTAATTCTTCATCGCTGATTTTATGTTCTAAACCGTTTATTTTAAATTGGTAATCATCTTCGATATGTACACGATTCCATTCTAGCCCTTTGGCCTTATGTGCAGTTGAAATCACATAATCAGCTTGCTCTATTGGGGTTATTTTAGCAAGTGCTTTTTTGAGCGGTTCCGTACCGTGATCGTCAACCAATTTGACTAAGGGTTTGATATCACTACCGTCATTGGTTTCACAGTATTCATGTACATCATGCCAAGAGTTAAACCAAGCCAGTTCAGGCACATCCACAACACGTTTGCCTTGTTTAAGCAAACTTGCCGCATCAACAAAACGATTGAGTTTTGCATGATCGGCTTGTAGTCCAACCTTATCGCCTTGCACGAGACCAGAAAGAAGCAACTCCATCGCACGTGCATTGGTACGACATAAAATCGCATCACGCATTTTAGTATGTGGTTTATTGACCACACTCGATTTCATTTCAGGATTGCCCAATAAAGGCACAGTTTCATCCAATGCACCGAGCAAATGATTGGCCACATCTGCAATCGCATCACCAAAACGGAATGAAGTGGTTAAACGAGATTCAGGGAGTGGCATTTGTTGCATGGCATTGACCGCACCACGCCATGCATAAATTTGTTGATGGGCATCACCGACATAAATCACTTGGGTATTACGCTGACGCAATAAAATACCAAGCATTAATGGATCAGCATCTTGTGCTTCATCAAAGAGTACATAATCTGCTGGAATAAATGGATCTGATAATGCCCAGAGTTTTAAATAAATATCATGCCCTATGCCTGCTTGATGATTGGTATCAATCGACTCTAACCAACGTCTTTCTACTGCAGGGTAAAGATGTTTTTGTAAAGACTCGATATCATCTGCATGCAGCCAACTTGGTGCTTGGATATGACGTGGTGCTGGGTATTGTGAGCTGGTCGAGCAGAAATAGCTTACAGCATTGGCAACTAAACTCGCCAAACGACTGGGCATTAGCACATATTTTTCATAACGCCCGCCCATTAAACGTCTAAGCGTAATCGGTTCGAGGCGATATTCTTTGGCAATAAAACTGGGACTTAAACGCGGCAGACGTAATTTATCGGTTACCCCACGCGACACACTACGAAACGCCAAAGAGTGGAAGGTGCGGCAATCTACATTTTGATGAAATTTATTCTGTGCTTCTGTGGCAATTGCCTTATTAAAGGCCAAATACATCCCACGGCGCTCCGTCATCGCATCACTGATTAACTGTAAAGTCGTGGTTTTACCTGTGCCAGCATAGGCAATCACTTTAAATGATTGTCCTTTTTTCGCTTCTGCGATTGCAAAGCTTTGCTCAGATGTGGGTGTAAAAGAATAAGGCACAGTATTTATAAAATCTTATTAGCTTGAAAATTCAATATGGGACAGAGTATAGCAAAAATTGCTCAGCACTAGGGTGAAATCTAACAAGATGTTATTTAAACGACTGTGCTAAGAATCTGTGGAGCGTATCCTGATCATTTTTATCATAATATGAGGTATTGGGGCTTTTGTCTTTAAAATGACTTAAAAGTGAAACTAGATTGTCATAACTGCTTTCTAAACTGAGCACGGGAAAATTCTAAAACATATTCGGATAAAGTTATGACAAATTCAGCCAGCCGACATACACGCCGTGAAGTGCTTACTTGGTTAGCCAGCATTCCATTTCTTCCACTTGGGGCAATGGCAACTTCAGCCACACTTGCAGGTTGTAATGATGATGATAAAAATACTGCAGTTAAACCACCGATCAATCCAGCTAAATTAAAATCTGCAACATTTACACCAATGGATGCACCAACATTAGCAAATGCAGCAGCAATGGCCACAACAACAGTTGCTTCTGGTTTAGCTGTAACTTGGGATGACAATACCAAGACTGACTACAAACTTGCTTATAAAACCTTCTTCCAAACAGGCGATATGGTCAATGATGGAAAAGGTGGGAAGATCTTGGCTGGTGGTTATTATGATATTAATAATAAGCCAATCATGGATAACTCTACAGGTTCGCCACGTCAATTCTTCTCAGATTGTCCAGATGGAACATCTTTGCTCACTGTTAAAGATGCCAAGATTGATGGTGTAAAAGGAAATCCTGTATTTGCTGTGGTGCAATTTGAATATACCACACGTGATTTGGCGGGTAATGACATGTATGGCAAGTTGCCATCGCCAATTGGGGTGATTTCACTTGACCAAGATCCTAAAACAGGTCATTTGTCTTTTGTGAAATATCACAATGTTGATATGTCAAAAGCGCATGGTTTATGGATCACGTGTGGTGCAAGTTTATCACCTTGGGGCACACACCTTTCAAGTGAAGAGTATGAGCCAGATGCATTTGGTCAAGGCTTAGGTACAGATATGACCACCATGAAGGCTTATAGTAAAAATGTCTATGGTGATGAAACTTCAGCAAAACCTTATAATTATGGTCACTTACCTGAAGTCACTGTAAATAAAGATGGTACAGGCACAGTGAAAAAACACTATTGCTTGGGTCGTATCTCACATGAGTTGATTCAAGTGATGCCTGATAATCGCACTGCATTGATGGGTGATGATTATACCAATGGCGGTTTGTTTATGTTTGTTGCGGATAAAGAGAAAGATTTATCTGCTGGAACATTATATGTGGCGAAGTATTTAAATGAGTTGAATGAAACCTCAACTGCACAAATTCAATGGATTAACTTGGGTCATGCAACCAGTCAAGAAATTGAAGATTTGGTGAATGTTCAAAATATTCAACCAAGTCAAATCATGGAAAGCTTAGATAAAGATCCACAAGATGCAAGCTATACCAAGATCATTCTGCAAAAGAAAACAGTGTGGGTGAAAGTTAAACCAGGTATGGAAAAAGCAGCTGCATTCTTGGAAACGCATCGCTACGCAGCGTTGATGGGCGGTAGTATGGCGTTTACCAAAATGGAAGGAACAACAGTCAATGCTAAAGACAAAGTTGCATATTCAGCCCTTGCCAATATTCAAGATTCAATGATTAAAGGTAATGCTGCTTGGTTAGAGTCACATAATGTAGGATTTGCGAAAAAGATTTCTGCTGGTGGTATTGTTGCACATGATATGGCAGGTTCTAAGAGCGATAAATCTGGTAAAGCTATTCAAAGTGACTGGGTACCATACCAATCACACATGCTTTTAATTGGAAAAGATATTGATGCTTCTGCTGATCCGTTAAATATCGGCAATACTTCTGATCCAAATACGATTGCAAGTGCAGATAACTTAAAGTTCTCTGAAACATTCCGTACCTTATTCATTGGTGAAGACAGTGGTAACCATGTGAATAACTACTTATGGGCGTATAACGTAGACACCAAGAAATTAGATCGTATTCTTTCTTGCCCAGCAGGTGCTGAATCTACAGGTTTACATGCAGTCGATTCAATCAATGGTTGGACTTATATTATGAGTAACTTCCAGCATGCAGGGGATTGGGGTTCTTTACATAGTAAGGTTCAAGCAACTTTGGATCCTTTGATTCGTGCGAATTATAAAGACCGTTTTGCAGCTGCAGTGGGCTATTTAACAGCAGACCCAATTGCACCTTCGGTTGAGAAAAAATCTTCTTAATTTCGATTTTGAATAAAAAAAGCAGCGATATTTCGCTGCTTTTTTTTATAAATACCAAATTAATGATCTCGATTGGCTTTTTCAACTAGGCCAGAAAGCCCTTGACGACGAGCAAGTTCGTTGAGTACCAATTGCACATCCAACTCAAAGTAACCAAGCATCACAATGGTATGGAACCATAGATCTGCAACTTCATAAATCAGATCATTTTTATGATCTTCACACGCTTCAGATTTAAAATCTTTAGCAGCAATGATGGTTTCAATACTTTCTTCACCAATTTTCTCTAAGATTTTATTTAAACCTTTATGGTAAAGCTTTGCCACATAAGAAGAATCTGGATCAGCTGCTTTACGTTCAGCCATCATTTTACCTAAATAACCCAAGACTTCGACCTGTTCAGCCTGCGCATTGGAACTATTCATGGCAATAGTATGTGGATTCGATGAAGGTTTTTCACCGTATATTGCATTTGGATCTTTTAATTGTGCATCGACAATTTCCCAACCCGTTGCAGTGAGCTTGCGATAGAAGCAAGACTCTCGACCTGTATGGCAGGCGATTCCACCATGCTGTTCGATTTGTAAGACGATCACATCTGCATCACAGTCTAAACGGATTTCGTAAACGGTTTGAAAATGGCCTGACTCTTCACCTTTAAACCATAATTTATTTCGTGAGCGAGAAAAATAAACGCCCTGCATTTTTTCAGCAGTCAGTTGTAATGCTTCACGGTTCATCCATGCCACCATCAAAATGCGACCAGTTTGATGATGCTGTGCAATAGCAGGAATAAGTCCTTGTTCGTTAAATTTTACTTCATCGAGCCATTGCAGATTGTTCATAGGATTTCACCAAGTTATAAAAAGAAAGAGCGCTACGTTGACATGGTAGCGGTTGTATAGTGTACGTTATTTCCAGCATTTTAGGAAAATATTGATTATGGATTGAGTCGAGATTAAAACGCTTGTTCACACTTTAAAATTACAGAATGGGTAACTTGAGTGCACATTATTTTTCTCTTACCAAGGATGATCGAGCAATATCTTCATACTTCATTTGGGTAAACATACCTGATTTTAATCCCGACACAGTGATTGCCATTTCTTTACGAAAATAAGGGATACGGTACATCCAAGAGAAGCTTAGATCTCGTAAACCGCCTGCCCACCAAAGATCAGACTGGTAAAGGGGCGTGAGTAAACGGCTTAAAAATTGATAAAATGCGGATGAGCTTTTGCGATGTTGATGATAGCACTGCCATAGCTTTGCATAATCGATCGTTTGATTGTTTCGGGCAACTTGAACTGCTTGTCCCAAAGCCCATGCATCTAAAAGCGCCATATTTGCACCTTGTCCAAGCTGCGGGCTCATGGCATGTGCAGCGTCTCCAATGATACCGATACGTCCTTGCCCAAATTTAGACAGCACTACATCACGATAATGGGCAGAAAGCCATTGTTGCTTTTCTTCAGGATTGGCGATCACTTGCTCTAACCACTCTGCTGCGGGCTTCCAGCGTTTGGATAGCGCTTTTAACCACTCTGTACGGGCTTGTTGATGAGGTAAGAAATTTCCAAGCTGATCGGTTGGAAGACTCCAGAAGATACTGGAAAGTCGTTGCTTGGGCTGAGTGGGAATTGCGCCTGTAGGTAAGATTCCCATCATGATCTTGGAGCGATCATAAAATTGATGCAAAATTTGAGTATCAAGCTGCAAACATTCAGGCACAATGGTCCATTTCGCGCCCCAAGGGTAAGCTTGATCGATTTTAACCCATTCGATCGGTCTTAATTGGCTTCGTGCACCATTGGCAACAATAACGCTATCAAAGACTTCATCAAAACATTCACCATTAATCTTACCCAAAACTCGGATTTCATCTGCTGATTCTTTAAGTTTTTCAATATCGGCATTCATGTGCCAAGTGATCAGTTCAGGAAATTCATGGCATTTATTTTGCAAAACATGACATAAGCTTGCTCGATGGATACCTAAACCATAAAAATCGGGATGGGCTTGGACATAATGACTATCTACCAGTTTAAAGCCATTGGCGAGTTGTCCCTCTAAGCCTGTGACCATTGCACCAAGTTTAACCGCATCATCAAGCACACCTAAGTGCTCAAAAACTGCAAGTCCAGACGGTTGAAGCAATAAGCCAGCACCGACAGGTTCAAGCTCAGATACTTTCTCAAAAATAGTAACCTGAATATTTTGTTGTGCGAGTAAAATTGCTGCAGCAAGCCCTGCTGTTCCTGCACCGACGATGGCAAATTTTGGCGTTTTAGTTTGATTCATTATTAGAGTAAGTGCTTTGAATGATTTAAATTTAACAAAAAGCAGGGAATTAACAAGCAGTAATTTGAATCAAGCTCTTTATTCCCTGATTGATCTTAGCCAAGAATCAACGCCTATAGGCGAGACCAGATACGGATTAAATTCAGTACAAAAATACATGATTTAAAGCTTGAGCCATGACTGGCTCATGTCTCAGGCTGATATCTCAAGTCATCGAGAAAACTGTTGTTATGTATTTAAGCTATTGAAAATCATATTTATTGATCGCTGGATGAGGTGATCAATGGGGGAGAATAATTATAAATCTAGCATCACTTCAGCAAAATTTTGTTTCTCCAGCATTTCTAAAAATTCATCACCTAGTCGCTGACTTTCTGCCACAGACTGCTTCCACAATTGTTTTCGCTTCTGATCATCCAGACCTTTCATCACAAAATCTTTACGATCTGGTAAACGTCCTAAAGGTAAAGATTTTAAATAGTCTTGAGAAGGTGAGATCAGTAAAGTCCGTGCTTGGTTTGCAGGATTGGCTGTGCGAGATTTAAACATTTTGTCAAACCAGCCCGGGATAATGCTGTCGGCAAAATGTGGATATAAAACAATCCCTTTACTCTCAAAAGGCAAATCGATGTGATAGTCAATCAAACCACCATCTCGATACGCGCCTTGTGGCGCATCGGCAATATTTTTTACCGCAGGTGTAACTGCCGGAATCGAACCTGAGGCCATCAGCCAATCCGCAACATTGTGTTGATTAAAATTTAAATAATGGGTTTTAAAAGCGTCATCCTGAATTTTAAATTGTGGGAACTGAGCAGGCTGACAGATGACTCGTTGCATAAATTTATTCAGATGGTTTCTTGAAATTGCATTACTGCCGATAATACCGAGTAAGGAGCTATACAGTGCAAACTTTTGATCACTTTGAAATAAATGTTCTGCTTTGGCTGCGATAATCGTAAGGTGATATTCGGGATGTTCGACCAATTTTTGGCTGTGTTGGTCTAAAATGCTGTACAGCATCTCGCGAGATATTTTCTCAATCTCTGCAATGGTCATCTTTTTATGAAAGGGCAAGTTGATATATAACTCCGCCAAACGCTCAGGACCGAGTTGTTCACCCTGCGCTAAAATTCCAGCAAAGCGCCATGCACCAACAGATGAACCAATTAAAAAACGTCGTTGTTTGGCACGCTGTAGAAAATCACCGAAAATCGCCTGATCCAAGCCCATTAAACCAATGCCTTTGGGGCCGCCAGCTGCGCCGGGAATCATATCGACTTGATGTGCAGATAAGCCTTCTTGTTGTATGTGTTGTTTGGCGAGTGAGCCTGCACGTAAGGTGATTGCTGCAGGGCGTTTTTGTAGAATTTGGGTCATGATTTCACTCACTCAAACGAATATTTTTATTTTAGAGTGCGTGATAGATTGAACAATGGCGAGAGCTGTCACTCGGTGACTTAGCAGTCATAGACAAAAAGCCTATTCATTGAATAGGCTGAATCACTTTATTTGGCAATCCGCCAAACTGCTAAAACAGTGGACAAGACAATTAAAACAATTGAAATATACCACGGTGCAATGATCGCAATAGAGAGCAAAATCGCCATAATACTGCCGAAAATCCAGCTACGTTTTTGTTGCTGTTCCACTTCTAAACGCATCATTTGCAACTCATGCAGTTGTTTTGCATGCCATGCAGATTGATTTTTTAAACCATTTAAGCTGTCAACCATCAAGGTCGGGAAATCCTGTGCGCCTAAAAGTAAGTCAGGAATTTTCTGTCCTAACTCTTTTAAGTTTTTCTGAGGATTCATTTGTGCTTTTACCCATTCGGTGAGAATCGGTTTTGCCAGTTTCCAAATGTCGAGTTCAGGATATAAATCGGTACCTAAACCTTCCACATGCACCAGTGTTTTGAGTAATAACATCAATTGTGGTGGAATTTCTAAATGGAAACGACGCGCAATGTCCATGACTTGAATCAAGATACCCGCAAAGTCCAATTCATGCATCGGTTTGGAAACCATTGGTCCAACAGTGCGACGCATTTCACGGGATAGCGCATCTTGATCGGTACCCGGTGGAATCCAGCCCGCCTGATGCACAATTTGAATCAGTTGTAAGAAGTCGCTGTTCATGACCGCAAGCAACATACGTGCAACGGTCATCTGATCTTGTTTAGATAGCTCACCCATAATTGCACAGTCAAGGGCAATATAACGAGGGTGGCTTGGATTTAATGTTTCAACAAATACGTTGCCGGGATGCATATCGGCATGGAAGAAATTGTCACGAAATACTTGTGTAAAGAAAATCGTTAAACCCTTTTCAGCAAGATCTTTACGATCCATTCCGAGCTTTTCAAAGGTTTCAATATCCGAAATAGGAACGCCTGTGATCCGCTCAGCAACCATAACATCTTTGCTGTCCATATAGACTTCAGGCACATACATCATGCTTGAACCCGTGAAGTAATGACGCATACGACGGGTATTGTCTGCTTCTAGTGTAAGATCCAGTTCATTTAAGATCACTTGACGATAATTCTGGATGATTTCAGACAAATGCACTGCACGAGCTGCTTCAAGCCGTTTTTCTAAGCTTGCTCCTAGCCATTGCAGAATTTCAAAATCCTGTAGAATCTGACTGCGAATATCTGGACGAGTGACTTTCACCACCACTTCACGACCATCATGGAGCGCAGCAGTATGGACTTGTGCAATAGATGCAGCAGCCAAAGGTTGTTCATCAAAACGGGCAAAAATTGTAGAAATATTGGCTTTCAGTGATTGCTCAATACGCGCTTTTGCAATATTGACCTCGAAGGGTTTAACCCGATCTTGTAATAAAACCAATTGCTGTAAAATTTCAGGTGGAATTAAATCACGACGCGTGGAAAGTAATTGCCCCAGCTTAATTGCTAAAGGCCCCATTTCTTCTAATGCTTCTTTAAGCTTGAGTGGGTTTTTACGTTCTTTGCTTGACCATGCCGCAGGGTGTAAGCGAATTAAAGCTAAAGCATGCCGAGCTTTTTCAGGTAATTCTTCCGCAGGGACCAGTGTGTCGAGTCTATAGTGCGCGGCGATGCGCCAAAGTTCGAATAAACGGGCAATATGCGGAATCATATATTAAATTACCTGATCTTGATTTTGAGTAAAGTGAGATTGAAGTTGCTGAATTTTTGCTTCAAGTCGGTCAATATTTTGGTTCAGTTGACGGGTATCTTGTTGCAGATCATCCATTTGCCAACGCGGAGCCAATACACCCGTATCTTCTTTTAAAAAGTCTTCTACAAAAAATAAATGACTTTGCAGTGAGCGTTTGAGATGTTTTGGCGCCAGTTGGATTTTGCCAATTTCATGCGCGAGTGCAGGACCAATCCACGGGCTAAGCTGGGCTGCCAAATCAGGCTCAAGCTGTTGGATAATATTTTGAATATCCTGTAACAGGTGATAATCACCTTGTAGAGGAATATTGCCAATATCATCCGCAACAAATAATTTAGCCAATTCAACAACATTCTTTACATGTAATATTGCTGTGGCTTCTGCAATCGCAACATTTTTGTCAAAAGGACGTTGTTCAAAAATTGAAGGTGTTTCGCTTTTACCAGTCACAGTCGGTTCAAGACGGATTTTATTTTGATCAAAGTAAACATCGACAGAAAGCTGAGGCGTATCCATCACGACACGTAACAGTTTGCCTTGTAACTGATTAAATTGGATGCGGGTAATTGCATCCAAATTAATAAACTGATTGATTAATCGTTCAACTGCACCGAGTGCCAGAATTGACCACATAATTCAACCTTGCTTGTTATATCTTGGGGAAATTACAGTTTAAAGCCACGGTGTACCGCCACAATACCACCGGTTAAATTGTGGTAATCACAGTTTTGGAAACCAGCATTTTCCATCATACCTTTTAAGGTACGTTGGTCTGGATGCATACGAATAGATTCAGCCAAATACTTATAACTCTCCGCATCATTAGCAACAACTTTACCCATAAATGGTAAAGCGGTGAATGAATAGAAATCATATAGCTTTGAAAATGGTTCAAATACTGGTTTTGAGAACTCAAGGATCAGTAAACGACCACCTGGCTTTAATACACGATACATTGCTTGGAGTGCAGCATCTTTATCAGTCACATTACGTAGACCGAAGCTGATGGTGAGCAAGTCAAAACTATTGTCTGCAAATGGCTCTAAGGTTTCAGCATTGGCCAATACAAAATCAACATTGGTACAGCCAGCATCAATCAAACGATCACGACCAACATTCAACATGGACTCGTTAATATCGGATAAAACCACATGACCTGTTGGACCAACTTCACGGCTGAAAACTTTGGCTAAGTCACCTGTACCGCCTGCAATATCAAGCACGTGCTGACCACGACGGACACCTGACATATTGATCGCAAAACGTTTCCAGAGGCGATGAATACCAAATGACATTAAATCATTCATAATGTCGTATTTGCTTGCTACAGAATGGAAGACTTCAGCGACTTTTTGCGCTTTTTCTTCACTATTAACAGTTTTGTAGCCGAAATGCGTAGTTGCGCCAACATTACCTGTATTAGCACCACGGGGGAGGTTGTATTTTGGCACAGTCCCAGAAACTGGCGTATCTACCAGTTGTTGCTGCAAGGACTGTTGTTGACCTTGTGGAGTACCTTGCGGTAATGGTTCTGTTAGAAATGGACTCACTTTGTCTGTATTCGTTGCCATTTCAGCTGGGGCTATAGGCTTTTGGTTTTCATTCGACATTTGAGTCACTCCTGAACACAAAAATGGGAAATTTTATATTGCTCTGCATAATGACAGATTCTGCATAATTTTGCAGTCCTCATCATGAAATTGTTATGAATAATATACAAAAACCGATCTTAGAGATCGGTTTGATACAGCCAAAAATTAAATTAATCTTGAAATGGATTGGGATCTCCAGCATGCACTTTTTCGACAATATTACGTTCTTTTAGGGTAAATGCATGGATAAAATCAGCTGCGGATTTCATCGGTTTCATCGCAATAAAACCTTCGCCAATAAAGTCATACATCAATTCAAATTTATATTTTATTGCAGTGCCTTTACACATTTTAAATGCAGTATGCATAATGAATGAACGCATGTATTTGTCTAGTGCACCACCCAAATCATCCAATAAACCCAGCTGTTGTTGACGGGCTTCTGCTTGATCTAATTTCAGCAAGGTCAGTCGCATCATTTCATCATCAATCACTTGATCAACAGGGTAATCCTTGAGTAATTGTGCCGCGACTTGTTCATCGAGTTGCATAGCAAGTACCGCCAATCCAACAGATTTTAAACCGGTCTTAATGGCATTTTCAGGGAGAATTTTTTCTGCTTTATGTGCATATTTTAATAAACGTTCAATCTGTATCGCCAAATCATCAAATTCAGGTCCACCATATAAGCGGTTGATAAAATATTTTGCCATCAATTGATTTTCTTTTTGATTGAATAGCGCATGATGGGTCTTTTCAATACGCATTTTTAACCAGTCCTGCGCTTCATGCAGGCGTTTTTCTAGAATTGGGTCAGTGTGATAACTCAATTGTTGATATTGTTCTAAAAGCTGATCAAGTGCAGCAAGTTTTGACATATAAAAACTCTAGATTTCGTTTAGCAACAGCATAAAGGCAGTTGGCACGTATCACTATGACAAAAGTTAAAAAACAATAGAGAAATATGGTCAGTGGATTTTTAAATAGCCAATATCAAAGATTTTATACAGAAAATAATATAACTCTATTTTAGGGAATGGGTATACTCAATTGAAGTTTCAGACCATAGAGAAGCAGATGATTGAAGAACAATTAGCGTTTGCGTTGCGTGATGAAGAAGAGTTATCCGTTGATCTAATTGAGGCACAATATGCCTTAAAGAATTCTAAAGATAAAAATAATGCCAAAAGCTTGGTTATTTTAGTCAGTGGTATCGAGCTTGCGGGGAAAGGGGAAGCGGTTAAACAATTACGTGAATGGGTTGATCCTCGTTACTTACGGGTTAAAGCAGATCCAGCCAGTTTATTTAGTAGTAAACAAAGTTTTTGGCAGCCTTATGCACGGCACATTCCATCAGAAGGGCAAATTCAGTTGTTTTTTGGCAATTGGTACAGTGACTTATTGTCTACAGCGATGCATGTTTCTAAACCCTTAGATGAAACCTTGTTCGATACCTATATTGAAAATATGCGTGCTTATGAACAAGACCTAAAAAATAATCATGTTGATGTGATCAAAATTTGGTTTGATTTGCCGTGGAAAAGCTTACAAAAGCGTTTAGATTCAATGGATGCGTCTGAACAGCGTTGGCATAAGTTAATGGGTTTGGATTGGCGGAATAAAAAACAATACGATATTGTGCAAAAATTACGTCAACGTTTTACCGATGATTGGTATGTGATTGATTGCGAAGATTGTGTTGCCCGAGATCAACAATTTGCACAGTATATTCTGCAAGCGTTAAAGCAGTTGCCTCGACATAAAACAGCAGTGAGAACCAAGTGGAAACAGGCGACTGTACCTGAGTCGTTATTGCAACCCGCGACAGCAGAACTGGATAAAGACCAATATAAAGCTGAATTAAAAAAATTAACCAAAAAAGTATCGGAAGCGCTACGCAATGATTCACGCAATGTCATCATAACCTTTGAAGGCATGGATGCAGCTGGTAAAGGTGGGGCAATCAAGCGGATTGTGAAAAATCTTGATCCACGTGAATACGAGATTTATACCATTGCTGCACCAGAACAGTATGAATTGCGTCGACCCTATTTATGGCGGTTTTGGACCAAGATTCAACCCGAGGAAAAGATCAGCATTTTTGATCGTACTTGGTATGGTCGAGTATTGGTTGAACGTATTGAAGGCTTTGCCAAGCCTGCGGAATGGCAACGTGCCTATGATGAAATTAATCGCTTTGAAAAAGATTTAACGGATAATCAAACCGTGTTAGTTAAATTCTGGTTGGCAATCAGCAAAGATGAACAAGAAGCACGTTTTAAAGCACGTGAACAAACACCGCATAAACGCTTTAAAATTACCCCTGATGACTGGCGAAATCGTGGACATTGGGACGATTATTTAAATGCGGCTGCGGATATGTTTGAACGAACCGATACTGAGTATGCACCGTGGCATGTGGTTGCGACCAATGATAAGTACACGGCTCGTATTCAAATCCTTAAAACGATTTTAAAGCAGTTAAAAGCGGATTAGACATGATCAGGCGTTGGTTCCTATGAGAACATTACACAAGATTTTGCTCGATCATAAACAGCACTTAACTCAGCCGAGTGAAAAGTTAGTTCAGCAGTTGATTCGAAAACTAGACAATGATTCATATTTACCTGATGGTAAAAATGTTCATAAATTACACCTACTTTCTACCAGTGAAGTAGATAAGTTTTTACTCAATTGTTTAGCTAAATATCAACTGAGCAATGAACTTTATGATTTAAGCAATCATGATATCGGAAGTTTAAGAGCCGTCTGGGCTGTATTGAGTTTCTCTAAAAATCCTGAAGTCATTCAATATTTTGATGATTTTATTTTAGAAAATATTCGTCATCAGCCTGCGTATTTAGCAAATCTTTTTGAAATTTTTAATTTCTTGGAGGCGTCTCATCCTTCTGTTGAGCAAATTCGACAGTATTATGATCAACGCTTGCCCGAGTTGCCTGCTTATCAATTATTGAAGCGATTAGATATTCATCCAGTTGATCTATTCAATTGGTCAATTTCATTTATTTTAACAACCGATGGTGAATGGTTGACACCAAGAGAACTTACTGATGAAGAAAAGAACCGTCGTTATATATTAGAAATTAGATTAAATTCGCCTGAAGCATTGAATGATACTTATAGGGTCGAGATAATGAATGATTTTTCTTTAAAGAGAAAAAGGATCATTTTAAAACAAAGCGGTACATTTACAATTGATATCGATCAGATGAAATTTCCATCAGTGGATTTGTTGAATTTAAACCTGTTTTTGACGCATATAGAGCAATTTTTAAATATACAATTCAATTTCGAAAAGTTTGCATATCTATCTGTAACGAAAGGGATTCAACGTAAAAAAGTCGAGGCATGGATCAAAAACCGATTTGTAATTTAAAGGGTTATTTTTAAATAATGTTTTGTTAATGGAGAAAGCCTATTGCTTAAAATCTCCTAATCTAATGGATGCCCCAGAATTTTTTTAAGTAAAAATTTTAAAGCAATTTTTTCGGCGGGATTTAATGCAGCGAGGGTTAAATCACTAATGCTTGCAGCAATCGGAATCGCTTGTGAAAGCTCTTGAATACCCGATGCTGTAATATGAATCAACACCTTGCGTTTGTCATGTTGATCAGGATCTTGTGAAATAAAAAGCTTGTCTTTTAATCGCTGGATAATGCCACGAATGGTTGCTTGGTCGATACCAGTTTCCTCAACAAGTTCTTTTTGTGAACATTCTTTTAATTTATTGATGGCATAAAGTACAGCGAACTGAACCGAAGTGAGGCGAGTTTCATCCAAACTTTGTTGAAAAATCGTTAAATGATGAAAGTAAGTCCGTCTAAGTAAATATCCCACTTGTTCTTCAATTACATATTCATCATTCATGTTTGACTTCTTTATCATGTGAGGAAAATTAGGCCCGAAGATTTAAAATATTGAAGTTTTTTAAAAACTTTAACAGGGCCAGTATAAAAGGATTGCATAAAAATAACGACCATAATGCTACTTGGTCGTTATGCTTTGGTTGGATGTATTAAACATTTGATTTTAATAGTTGGTTTCTTCGCGTTAGCTGAGCGCTATAGGAACGCCTTGATCAACAACCACTAAATCATCGAGTTTCACTGTGCAATTTCGAAGTGGAATATCCATATGACATGGTGTCTTACGGCTACCACCTACTTCTGTGTTGGGTCCCGTTGAAAATAAAAAGTTACCATTAAAAGCACGTGCATCCATACACATGCCATCATTTTTATCATGCAAACCCATCGCTGTCCATTGTGCTCGAGGTTGTAAGCCCCAACCAATGTGTGAAATTCCATACACCTCTGGATCATTAAAATATTTCATATAATCACGGAGATATTCTGCTTCAAATCCACCATGAATTTGAGTAATTACCCCCTTTTCGATTTCTAAAGTGACTCTTTCACGGGCATAGGTTTTAAAGGGTAATAAAATATCACCAATATCTAAAACCAAGATGCCTTCTGCCATATTTTCATTGGGCCAAGTGAATAAGAAACCACTCGGCCAGTGATCCCAACGCCCAACTTCGTCAGCAAAGCCATATTCAGTTACAGCAGGGTATTGCCCAAGCGGAGCATAAAAATCTGTGCCTGCCTTTGAGGTCACATGCATACTTTTCGCTTTCTTTAAGTATTTTTCAGCAGTTTGAACCCGATGTTTGTCTTCTTGTGTGGGCAGCATACGAGCGAGAATTTCTGGGGGTTCCACGGCCAGTAAAATTCGTGTTCCGGTTTTTAAAATCTGTTCTTGTTCTGGTGAGTGCAGCAACATCATGGTGTCAATGATGAGGTCGACAGATTCAAGTGCTTGTTGTGCAGCAAAATTACCCGTTAACGCAGTATCACCACAATAAGCGGTCATATCGTTCCCCATGGCTTGGGGATGATTAAATGAAGGTAATTCTAAAATAAATACTTTGGCTTTTAACCGACATGCTGCATCAAGTGCGGCTTGAACGGTTTGTTGATGTGAATAATGACTTTTTAAAATCGCCACACTTTGTGTTTCATCGATTTTGGATAAGGTTAAAACATGCTCAAACATTTGGGTCAGTTCAGTGCTATTTACAGGCATGATGGTGCTCCTTTTTCATCGCTGTTTTTTGTATTTTTAAAGAGTATACACTTTGATAAAGTAAATTGTACATTTATTACATCATTGTAATTTAAATAATTATTAATAATAAATAAATATTTAATTGATTTTATAGGTTGGGATTTGTTTGTAAATTTAAAGTGTATAGACTTTAATATTATCGTGGGGTATATCTATTAAAAGAAAAATTTGTTTGATGGAGTAAACAATGAATAAAGCAAAAAAAATTGCAGTGATTGGTGCAGGTCTTGGTGGCGCTTCAATGGGGCTGCTACTACAGAGAGCGGGTTTTGATGTTGATGTCTATGAACAAGCAGCAGAATTTTCTCGTTTAGGTGCTGGTATTCATATTGGCCCAAACATTATGAAAATCTTTCGAGAAATGGGTTTAGAGCAAGATTTGGAAGACATGGGATGTCATCCAACGCATTGGGTCAGCCGTGATGGAAATACTGCAGACTATATGTCCAATGTTGGTTTGACTGGATATGGGGCAACCTATATCACGATCCATCGTGGTGATATGCATGCCCGACAAATCGAAGCATTGCAGCAAGACAAATTACATTTTGCCAAGCGCTTAAGTGCTGTTACTCAAAAGCTAGATGGAGTAACGCTAAGCTTTGAGGATGGCACAGTAAGTGATGTTGATATTGTGATTGGTGCTGATGGGATTAACTCAAAAATTCGAGAAATCATTCTTGGACCCGAAGCCCCTTTATACAGTGGTTGGGTTGCGCACCGTGCCATGATTAAAGGAGAACAATTAGAGAAATTAAAACAACAATTTGATTTAGACGATTGTGTCAAATGGTGGTATGAGGATCGCCATATGATGGCCTATTACACCACCAAAGAACGTGATGAGTACTACTTTGTTACAGGTGTGCCTCATCCAGCATGGGATTTCCAAGGGCAAAGTTTTGTGCCTTGTTCAAAACAAGAACTATTTGAAACATTTAAAGATTTTCATCCAACCATCTTAGCCATGATTGAAGCCAGTGAAGATATTACCAAGTGGCCATTAAACAATCGTAATCCGTTACCGATATGGAGTAATGGCCGTATGGTGTTGCTTGGTGATGCTTGCCATCCCATGAAACCGCATATGGCACAAGGCGCAGGTATGGCGATTGAAGATGCCGCAATGCTCACGCGCTGTTTGCTGCAAACAGGTTTGGACCACTATCAGGAGGCATTCAAATTATATGAACAAAATCGTAAACAACGTGCCAGTCGAGTGCAAGAAGTTTCCAATGCCAATACCTTCTTAAAAAGCCAAGAAGATCCAGCTTGGGTGTATGGATACGATGTATATGCACAAGCGTTAAATGAGGAGGAGGCCGTATGAGTCAATTCCTGTATGGGTCAAATGTGGCAGTCAATCAAGTCCGTTTACATTATCTTCGTTATGGTGGGAAAGGGCATCCTTTGGTATTGATCCCCGGGATTACCAGTCCTGCCATTACCTGGGGATTTGTAGCGGAAAAATTAGCACAATTTTTTGATGTCTATGTTTTGGATATTCGAGGCCGAGGGCTGTCTTCTTCGGGAGAGCATCTGCAATATGACACCGATACCTGTGCGCAAGATATTCTAGATTTTGTTAAAAAATTGGACTTGGCATCTTATTATTTGGTTGGGCACTCGATGGGCGCGCGTTTTGCGATTCGTTGTGCTGCGTTTGAGCCCAAAGGTTTAAAAAAAATTGTGCTGATTGATCCTCCTGTCTCAGGTCCAGGACGGCGTGCTTACCCGAGCCAATTATCTTGGTATGTCGACTCTATTCAGCAATCTATTCAGGGTATGAATGCAGAAGACATGAAGCAATATTGCCCATCTTGGACTTTAGCGCAAAGACAATTGCGCGCAGAGTGGCTACATAGTTGTTATTTACCAGCCGTTATCAAGTCTTTTCATGATTTTCATCATGTTGATATTCATCAATATATCTCAAAAATCAAAGTACCAACTTTATTAATGGTGGCTGGCAAAGGCGATGTGATCTCGGCAGGCGATATTGCAGAAATCCAATTGCTTAATTCACGGATTTTGGTGAGCCGTGTGGAAAATGCAGGGCATATGATTCCTTGGGATGACTTAAATGGTTTCTTAGCCGGCTTTTCAGATTTTTTAGGACAGAGGCTTATTTAAGGAGGAATGCTCATGCAACGAATTTATAAAATTGGTCAAATCGTACCCAGTTCCAATACCACGATGGAAACTGAAATTCCAGCGATGTTGAAAGCACGTCAACTGATTCGTCCTGAAACATTTACCTTTCATTCTAGCCGTATGCGGATGAAACATGTCAAAAAAGAAGAGCTTGCGGCAATGGATGCACAGTCTGACCGTTGTGCTTTAGAACTTTCAGATGCCAAAGTGGATGTATTGGGATATGCCTGTCTGGTTGCGATTATGTCCATGGGCATCGGTTATCACCGTGAGTCAGAAAAACGTCTCCATCAAGTCACGGTTGATAATGCTGCAGCAGCACCTGTCGTCACCAGTGCGGGGGCTTTGGTTGACTGTTTGAAGCTGATGAAGGCGAAAAAAATTGTTGTTGTTACGCCCTATATGAAACCCTTAACCGAATTGGTGGTGAATTACATTGCTGAAGAGGGTTTTGAAATTCTCGATTATGTGGCCTTAGAAATCGCTGACAACATTGCTGTTGCGCAACATGACCCTGCTGATTTGCCCAACATTGTGCAGAAGCTGAATTACCAAGATGCAGATGTGATTGTGCTTTCAGCATGTGTACAAATGCAGTCACTTCCTGCAGTCGCTAAAGTTGAGGCACTTACGGGTAAGCCCGTGATTTCAGCAGCAATTGCAACAACCTATCAGATGCTTAAAGCAATGGATTTAGAGCCAATTGTACCGGGTGCTGGTGCATTGCTCTCTGGCGCATATGCATAAGGAGTGTGAAATGAATCAACAATCCCTAAATGATAATTACCAAGGCGTGTGGGGAAATCGAATTGGTTTTGGCAAGAAACCCGTGCTGCTGTTGGTCGATTTTATCCAGTCTTATATTACGGCATCTGAGCCTTTATATGCGCCTGATGTGATTACTGCAGTTCAAGAAACCGAAGCGGTTTTGGCACTGGCACGTGAACAGAATATTTTAGTAATTCACACCAATATTCTTTATCACGCTAAAAACCAAATTGACGGAGGAATGTGGGTAAAAAAATCACCCGTAATGGCAGCGATGACGGTGGATAATCCAGCCACTCAATTTTGCCCACAAGTTCAACCTCTCGACACTGAATTGGTGATCACTAAAAATTATGCAAGTGCTTTTTTTGCAACAAGTTTGTCATCGGTTTTAAACGCTGAGGCGATAGATACCGTGATTATTGTGGGTTGTTCGACCAGTGGGTGTGTTCGCGCAACAGCCGTAGATGCTGTGCAACATGGATTTAGAACCATTGTGATCCGTGACTGTGTTGGGGATCGTCATCATGAACCCCATGAAGCCAATCTGTTTGATATCGATAGTAAGTATGGAGATGTTGTATCAAAACAAGAGGTCTTGAATTATTTCACTCAAAACAAAAATTGATGATTGATACAACTAAAAATTATGGACGTTAGGGTAATAAAAAACCAAGGATAGAATGGTTTTTGGTGATGCATTAAAACAAAAGAGAATGTGCAGATCATCGGTGACATAAAAGCTTTGTTCATTTTGTTCTAAGTATTACAAAAAAAACAACTCACTTGGTTTGTGATCTAAAGGAGTTAGATATGTCTACCAGTGTTGTAAAACCACAAGAAATTTACCCTGAACAAGAGGTTCAGGTTTATAAAAAAGTGATTTGGAAACTGATTCCATTCCTGTGTTTCTGTTATATCGCAGCCTATTTAGACCGAATTAATGTCGGGATTGCCAAATTACACATGTTAAATGATGTGAACTTGAGTGAGGCTGCGTTTGGGTTAGGCGCAGGACTTTTCTTTGTTGGCTATATTATTTTTGAAGTACCCAGTAACTTGGTTCTGGAAAAGGTCGGCGCAAAAATTTGGATTGCGCGGATTATGATTACATGGGGGATTTTGTCTGGTTTAACCATGTTTGTGACCACACCGATGCAGTTTTATGCGCTACGGTTTCTGCTCGGTGCTGCGGAAGCAGGCTTTTTACCCGGGGTTTTGTATTATTTAACCACATGGTTCCCAACATATTATCGCGCTAAGATCATTGCCTTATTTATGATCGGTTTACCTTTGGCGGTGATTATTGGTAGTCCGCTATCAGGTTGGATCATGACGACCTTTGATCAAGTTTATGGCTGGGCAGGTTGGCAATGGTTGTTCTTTTTAGAGGCACTTCCAAGCGTGATCTTGGGTATTTTGACATTTAAAATGTTACCGAATCACTTTTCCAAAGCCAAATGGCTCAATGATGCTGAAAAATCAATCATTGAAAAAAATCTCAATAAAGATTTAGAAGGCAATGACTCTGCCAAACAAAAGCATAGTTTTAAAGATGGATTTTTCAATACCAATATCCTGAAACTCGGTGCAATTAATTTTTCGATGTTGCTGTGTACCTATTCTATGGGCTTTTGGTTGCCGACATTTATTAAAACCACAGGCGTTGCCAACCTATTAAATATCGGATTACTGGTTGCCATTCCAAGTATTGTTGGTTTGATTGCAATGTTGGTCATTGGGCGGAGCTCAGATAAATATAGAGAGCGTCGTTGGCATATGGTCGTACCATTTATTTTTGGTGCAGTCGCACTGTTTTTAACCACAATGTTTAGTAGCAATATTGTCATGACCTTGATTTTGTTCTCGATTGCTGCGATTGCGACCACAGGCACCATCCCCGTGTTTTTTAGTCTTCCTGCAACTTTTTTATCAGGAACTGCGGCGGCGACAGGGTTTGCATTGGCATGTTCTATTGCCAACATTGCCGGCTTAGTCAGTAACACTTTGGTGGGTTATGCCATTCAGATTACCGGTAAACCAGAAGGCGCACTCATCGTGTTCTCAGCATGTTTATTGTTGAGTTGCTTCATTGTGCTGTCTTTGCCTAAAACATTAGTAAACAAATAAATTAAAAAAATTGAATGGCAATGCGTTCGGGAGAACAAATTGCTGAGGAGGTTCTCATGTTAAAAATTAAATATTTAGGATTAATTGTATCGAGTTTGATCTCATTTCAAGCCTATGCCAATGCACAACCTTCACCGTTCCAATGGGAAACTGAAGATGGTTTAAAACAATTGAAATTAGGCGGTTTTGTCCGAACCAATTATCGCGATGAGCGATGGGAAAGCCCCAATAATGGCAAGTTTTTGTTTGATAATGCCCGTTTAAATATTAAGGGCAAATATGACCAATTTTATTTGGATGTAAGTTATGCCTTCCAAAGTGATCATAAACGTTCTGTTGAACATGGTTTTGTCGGGTATAAGCCTGATGACAATAATGATTTTCAGGCCGGAATTATTTATAAGCCTTTTGGAATTTATCCATTCCCAGAGCATGCATGGACTTTCCCGATCCCATTTTTCTTAGGATTTGCCGACAGTGTAGCGCCGGGATTGAGTTGGAAAAATACCTCGCCAAAACATGATTTTACCGTGGCGTATATGCCAATCATGAGTCCAGGCAATATTCGTTATTCGCCAGAGTCAGGTTCGGCGGATAAATTGGATAATGTGCTGCCTCACCAACAGCAATATCTCAATGAAAAAAGAAATCAGCTCAATCTACGTTATGCCCATAAAATGGATTTGGAATTTGGTAAACAGGAGTTTGGTGTGAGTGGGGCATATTCACAATTGCGTAATAAAGCGACGGATAAAAATGGCGATTATTATGCATTTGGAGTCCATGGCTTAAACAATTACGAAAAATGGAATGTGCAAACTTCAGCGATTCGCTATAAATATGATGCAAAAAACCCAGAGGGTTTAAATAATGATCAAATTTTAATGCAAGCGAATGGTATAACACCTGCTTATTTTGTCGCAGCTGAAGGGACGATTGGTTCGTTTAATATCGGTTATACCCAACCTGTGCAAACCAAGTATTTTCCGAATTTAAAAACTGTAAAATTCTATAATGATTATAGTGTGTTATGGAAAGACAAAGCCGGCTGGGATCGCTCGCAAATGGACACCTTTGGAGTGCAGTTTAATGCAATGCCTTTCTTAATTTGGGTGGACGGAAGTGTCGGGAAGAATGTCAATGTGTTGGGTGGGGCTAAAAACTCAACTGGCTATACCTCGACGAATTCAGACTATAGCAATGACTGGAAATTTAGGTGGAATATCAACGTCGGATATAACTTTTAGTCTTGACCTATGAGGGAATAAATGGAATTGACAGCCAATAATCTGGTCGAAGCAGTGATTTTAAATCGACATTCTGTACGTGCATTTACAAATCAGGCTGTAGATCCTGAGATCATTCAGGATCTGCTGCGAAAAGCCAGTTACGCACCTTCTGGAACCAATACACAACCGTGGAAAGTCTATGTGGTTCAGGGCAATAGCAAATTAAGGATTAGCCAACAAGTGATTGCAGCGGCGGATTCCATTTATTCTGGTCAATGTTCAAGACGCGAATTTACGGCCCCTTATCTTTATTATCCTGAGCAATGGTTTGAACCGTATATTAGCCGTAGACAGGAGAATGGTTGGGGGATGTATGCTGTACTGGGGATTAGCAAACAGCAACGGCAGGAAATGCATCAGCAACACCTTCGAAATTTTAAGTTTTTTGATGCGCCTGTTGGTTTATTTTTTACCACGCATCGTCAATTAGAAGTGGGCGCAAAAATGGCGATCGCCATGTTGATGCAAAATATTATGTTGCTTGCAAAAGCGCAGGGCTTAGACACCTGTCCCCAAGCATCATGGAATGATTATCACAAGATTATCATGCCAATTTTAGGTGCTACAGATGATGAACAATTGGTCTGTGGCATGTCTTTAGGCTATGCCGATATGAATGAAAAAATTAATTCTTTTCATCCCTCACGACTTAGTCTTGAAGAATTTGCTGTATTTTTACAATGAACAAAAAACAAAGAGATATCAGATGATATCTCTTTGTTTTACTAAGTATAGATCTTAAAGTATAGCAGCGCTTAGCTCACTAACTTTTGCGTTTGTTTATTTTGAATATTTTTGGCTAATTTATAACATTCATCTACATGCGCTTCAGCAACTTTTTTCATCACAATATAGCCTAAACTTGCTGCAATGATTGAGCCACCCAGTGGGATAAATTTGGTCACTTGTTTGGTAATGATTTTAGCCGCCATATTATTTAATGATGCCTTTACCGCTGTACGCGCAACCACTAAGCCTGAAAACTCAAAACCACGTTTACGTAATTCATTCCAATGAATTTTCTTGGTTGCAGGATCATAAACACTGATTTGATCTGGTGCTAAACCAAAGCGGGCATTGATTTCAGGAATCAGAAGCGACAGCATCCCGACATCAATCACCACATCTAAAAACGGAACAGGAATCACTGCGACACCAGCAGAGACATAAGAGCGCTTTTTCACTTGCTCCAAGCATTCATCACGAATTTGTTCTAGGTTTAAGCTTGGATCGATTGCGTCTGGAAGTTTATCAATTTTCATAAAACAATTACCTTTTTTTCAAGCTTTTTTTCATATTTTTGAAAACGCATGTTTAAGCTTGAAATTGTGAAGTTATTTCCAAATAATGTTTTAAAAATGCCATAGTATGGTGTTGTTGTATAGTGGCGAATGTTTATGTTTTGTGCATAAACGTAGACAATAGAAGATTGAAAGTTGAGGAATTATGGCCATTCATGTGATTCAAAGCCAACGCATTGATGTTTTGGTGCAAGGGCTTTTGCAAAATACCATTCGGCCATCCAAGAATCCTTTTGCAGTCTTGCAAACACAACATTTTATTGTCCCAAGTCCTGCGGTACAAGAATGGTTGAGCCAGCGTATTGCTGAACAACAAGGCATCAGTGCCAACAGTCAATTTCATCAACGTATTCGTGGTTTTCAGTGGTTTGCTTATCAGCAAGTTTTAGACGACAAAGACAAAGTCCGTAAAGCCAATATTCCGCGTTTGATTATGAAGTGGCGAATTTATCAAACGTTGAAAAGTTTTATTGAGCAGGATGAAAATAGCTTAGCCCAAGAGCATCCTTTGCATGGCATTATCCAGCGTATTTATGATGCAGCCTCGCAACTGGAACAAGGTTTAGAGAAGCAACTCAAAAAACAAAGTATGTTGTATTGGGTCTCTGAACAAGTGTCAAAATTGTTCAGTCACTACATGCTGTATCGTGGAGACTGTCAACGCGGTTGCCAACAGAACAATGGACAAGCATGTAGTTGCCCAAGCAATTGGCTAGGGCAGTGGGGACGTGGTCAAGCACTTGACCTCGAACAACAATTCTTTAAAACCAATCAACAAATTTCAGCATTTACTTTAAATCAAGCACAAGAGTTGGAAACTTGGCAACGTTGGTTGTGGCAACATACATTTCATGAAGATTTTATTGAAATGCAAAGTATTGATCATGATTTTTGGCAAATCATGGATGATGATGTACAACGCTCTCAAGCCTTAAAGAAATTACCCAGCCAGCTGATTATCTTTACTTTATTGGATTTACCACCAAGTCAATTACAGTTTTTAAGACGACTGGGACAATATTTGGATGTGGTGATTTTACATTACAACCCATCACAAGAATATTGGGCTGACAGTGTCGATCCAAACTGGAAAAAACAATATGATTTGCGGGTAAAGGCGCGTTTTGTCAGTAAGCATCCCAAAGCGACCGATGCAGATATTCAAAAGTTTTTTGATGAATTTACTTTGAATTTTAATGCGGAAATTCGTGAATCACGACATCCATTATTAACCCGTTTTGGTAAACAAGCCCGTGACCACTTTTCGATCTTGTCTAATCTGTCTTCAGGTGAAGAAGGGCAATGGGTGGATGCCTTTGTCGATGAAGAGCCGATTCATTTATTAAGCAAATTACAATCAGATATTCTGTATTTGGTTGAGCCTGAACCGCATGCTTATCCAATTGCCAAAACGGATGACTCAATTCAAATCCATGTGTGTCATTCGTCTTTACGACAGCTTGAAGTGTTAAAAGACCAGTTGGTTGCTTGGCTGATGAAAAGCACTACTGAACAACCACATCGCCCAAGTGATGTTTTGGTGTTAGTGCCCGATCTAAAACAAATTGAACCGCTTATTCGCAGTGTATTTCCGCATACACCAAACCAAGACAGTATTTATTTGCCAGTGAAGATTGCTGGTGTAACGCAACTGGATGCCAATAATGCTTGGCGTGCTGTTTTAGGCCGGATTCAATTGGTTGAAGGTCGTTTTAGCGTTGAGGATTTTGCAGATTGGTTAAGTTTAAATGCCACGCAATTACGTTACGCTCTGGATATTTCAAATACAGAAAGAATGATTGAGCTATTGATCAATGCTGGGTTTAAACGTGGTCTAGATGCACAACATTTACGACGATCTTTAAGTCAGGATGATGAAGATTTCCGTTTTAGTTTTAAGTTTGCTCTTGATCGTTTGGCTTTAGGTATTGCGATTCCAGAGCATACGATTTTTGAAAATACCCTAAGCTATGTCCAAATTTTGCAAAGTGATTTTGAGTTAGTGGCTAAACTGATTCAGATTTATCAAGATTTTGATGTGCGCCGTGACTGGATGATTGCGCATGAGTTGGGAAAAAATACCACGTTAAAATGCAATGTTGAGGCGTGGTTAAAACTGCTGATGCAAGACATTATTGAGTTTGAACAAGCCGGTGTTGAGTCGTTACAAGTCGTACGTGAAATTGTCAAAAAACAAGAGCGTATGCTGACTTTAGCCAGTTTTTATGATGAACATGCGCAACCCATTCTTAAAAATATTTATTTACCGTTACCTTATCTATTGAATGAAATTCACAATTTATTAGAAGGCCAAATCGATCAGGCTTTACCAACAGGTCAGATTACCTTTAGCCAAATTGGCCAGATTCGTCCTTTGCCTTATAAGTTGATCGTCCTGTTAAATTTGGATGGGGGTAAATTTCCAGATCGGAATGTACATTTGCCCTTTGATTTAATGCAAATTCTCAAGCCGCAATTGGGGGATCGTTCCCGTCTTGATGATGATCAAGGGGCTTTCCTCGATGCTTTGTTATTGGCGCAGGAAAATCTATGGTTATTCTATAATGGCTTTGATGTGAGTGATGGTGAAGTTCGTGAGCCATCCAGCGTGTTACAGGAATTGATCAACCATATTGCCCTGATTGCCCAATCTGAAACGGCATTATCTAGGGACAATAAAGATATCAGTCCTGTTGATCAGATGATTGAGCTGAAGGGGATTCAAGTCCCTGAACATTTGCAGTCTTTATATCATATTCACAGCTTACAACCTTTTGATCCAAATGGTTTTGAGTCAACCACACCGCTTCGTTTTCAAGATCAATGGTTCAATGTTGCACAACACATCCGTCAAGCGGAAATACTTGCTAAACGTGAGGCTTGGGCAAATACACAATATCCTGTTGTTCAAGATGAGCTCACTGTTTTGGATGCGCGACAGTGGATTCAAGATGTCACTTTCCCAGCACAGTTATATTTAAAAACTTTAGGCGTAGAGAATCTGCGCGCAGAAGATATTCCCGCAATGAACGAACCCTTAATTCTGGATGGTTTGGCACGTTATCAGATTCGAGATTTCTTGCAGAAACAATCGGCTCATTCTGCTGAAGACTCTTGGTCTCAAGAGATTGGATTACTGCAAAATCAATTACCGATTGGCAAGGTCCAGCACAGCGCATGGCAAATCAGTTTGGCGGAGCAAGACAGTTTAAAAGAGCGGTTACAGCGTTATGCTGCTGATGTGACGGTGACAACGCAACGGCAATGGCGAATTGACGCTGGTTTGGTTATGAATATCACAGTACCTCAGCAAGCAGGGCAGCATTGGGTGAGTTTGGATGCGTCAAGCGGTCGTGCTAAACGTCGTGCCAAAGTTTGGTTAGAATATTTACTTTGGTTAAGCTATTTAAATGTCGATGCTGAAAAGTCTAAAACGCTACAACGTATTGCGGTATTTAGTGATGTCACGATCATCAGTACTGGGTTATGTTCAGAACAGGCGAAAGCATATTTATTGCCGTGGTTTAAAGCATTTGCCTATGCCCAATCGGAACCTTTGGTTCTACCTGCTGCTTTGTTATTAAAGCCCGCTGAAAATAATAAGCAGTTGCAATGGTCACTCGGGACGGTTGAAGCTGGCTTAGCTGAACATAGTTTAAATGAACGTAGTTTAAATGCGGATACACAACATCATGTGGAAAGTATGTTGATCGATAACTTTGCAGATCTTTTAAATGAATGGAATAAAAGCGATGCGTTTCTACCTTATGATTTGACTGAAATGGAATGGAGTAAAAAGCATCGGGATTGGCAATTTATTTTGCAAGAACAAGATGCGACCGCATTGTTAAAACATGCCTGTGATCATTTTGGCTATGCGTTGTATCAGCCGATTTATCAGCATCAATTTGTTGCGGAGGAATAAACATGACTTCCGTAAATTCACAGTTACCGGCAGCACAAAACGGCACAGCCAAAAAAGTTTCGATTCAGCCGATTGAAGATATGCAATTTGCCGGATTGCACTGGATCGAAGCTTCAGCAGGTACAGGTAAAACCTATACGCTCTCAAGCTTGATGGTGCGGATTTTTTTAGAAAAATACTTACCGAGCCAAGTCATTGCAACCACATTTACCCGTAAAGCTGCGGCAGAATTGAAAACACGTATTCGCTTACGATTACAGGAAACATACCGCTATTTTGACTCATGTCGTGAATTAACCGAAGCGCAAGTCTTGACCAAAGCAGCCCAAGAGTCAGATCCATTATTTTCTAAAGTGTTAAAGATGTTTGCCTCACGGATTGCATATGCCTGTGAACGCTTGAAATTGGTGATTGATCAACTGGATGAACTTTTTGTCGGGACTTTAGACAGTTTTAGTCAGAAATTACTGCGTGAGTTTGCTTTTGAAAGTGGCAAAATTGAGCGGGCTGAAATTACTGATGATGCGAAAAGTTATAGTCAGCAATTGATTCATGATGTACTTCGTGCATGGATTCAAAAACAGCCCCAAGATATTGTGGATAGCTTGATGTTTGCGGGCGAGTTACATGGTGTCGATTATTATGTTGCAACGGTGGAACAAAGCTTAAATTTTGCCTCGGCAAATTTTATTGAGCCTAAATTTTCCAATGCAGATGTTCAGCTATTCCAACAGGCGATTGAACAGCTTGCCAAGATTCAACTGGATCAATTGCAGACTTTGCAAAGTTATTATTTATTGGATGGTGAGTTTTATAAATTTGCGAATGGGACAAAATTTAGAAATGATCGATTGAATCGTATTTTTGCCAAGAGCTTGCCGCGAATTATTCAAACCCTACAACAGCATGACTATAAGCATTATTTAAGTTCAAAGCTGAGTGCTGAAAAGTCCGACTTTGCAACCTTGATTAAGGTGATTCGGGAGCAGCAAATTTTTAAAAAAGCGGCACCTGAAAATGTACAATCCGATTTTTATCAACACACGCTTATTCAACAATTACTCAGTATTTATACGCAGATTGAGATATATGAAAATCAACTGCTTGGAACCAATACATTCTTAAAATACTATTTGGCAAAAGAAGTTAAAACACGTTTACCTCAAGTGTTACAGCAAAAGGGTGAAACCACCTTTGCACAACAAATTCGTACCCTTGCAGAGGCTTTGCAAGGTGAACAAGGCCAGCGTTTTGCGACCTTTGTACATGCGCGTTATCCACTGATTCTGGTCGATGAATTTCAGGACACCAACCAAGATCAAGATGATATGTTGGCACAAATTTGGCGGCATCCCAATCGTGTCAAACAGGGTTGTATGATTATGGTCGGAGACCGTAAACAGGCAATTTATGGTTTCCGTGGTGGGGACATGTTGACCTTTTTAAAAGCACATCAGGATGTGTTTGGTAAAGCAGGGCATGAATATAATCTGATTTTTAATCATCGCTCAGTCAAGCCTTTGGTTGAAGTGGTTGATGCCTTATTTCAACGCCAGATGGATTTTGGTGAACAGGTCTGGTATACCCCAGTACAAGCTGGTCCTCGTCCGCATCCCGATTTACTGGATCAAGGCCATGTCAATCCACAGCCTTTAAGGTGGATCAAGCTTGAAGATAAAAATCAAGAAGCTGAACAAGTGGCATGGAAAATTCGCGAGCTACTGAATCAGGGTATTCAAGGCAGTTTATATTTTATTGAAAAATCAGTGCATCGTGCAGTAGACGAAAATGATATCGCCATCCTCTCCAAAAACCATGATGGCTTAGATAAAGCACAATCCGCGCTGGATTTTTTAGGGATTCGAACCAGTCGCCCCTCGAAAAAAAGTGTCTTTGAAAGTCAGATTGCAGGTGATGTTGGGGCTGTGCTTGCTGCAATTTTGCATCCTTATCATGAAGCCAAAGTAAAACGAGCTTTGTTAAGCCGCCTGATCGGCTTTGATCTAAAAGCATTGATTGCCTTGGAACAGCATGCTGATGGTTTGAGTGTCTATATTGAACTGTTCGATCAGATTCGTGAGATGTGGCTCAATCAAGGGTTTTTAACAGCTTGGCAATATCTGCTTAACCAATTTTCTGTCTGGACAAAATTGGTGGAAAAACAAAGTCGTGACAATGAACGTGTGGTGGTGAATTTACGTCATTTAACAGAGTTATTGAGCCAGCACAGTGAAGACTATCAAGGTGCACAAAATCTTTATCATTGGTATTTAAAACAACTGACTTCACCGATGGAGAGAGAGTGGGAGATGGAACGGAAACTGTCCAATGAAGCAGGGGTTCAGTTGATGACCATTCACCAATCCAAAGGGCTTGAATTTAAGTTTGTGTTTTTATTGGGCGCTGATAAAGACTTTAAAGAGATCAATAAAACGCTGAATTTCTCGACGGTTGAACAGCTGAATGTACGAACAGGACAGAATGAACAACAGCGTGTGGTGGCGATCAATGATGCCAATCTACTTGATCAAAAAGACATTGAGCAGCACAATGAGCGCGCTTTAGCAGAACATCACCGGTTGTGGTATGTGGCATTGACCCGTGCCAGTTATCGGGTGTATGCAATGCTGAGTGATGTAAAGGAAAAATCTACAACAGGACTGGCATTTTGGCGCGGTCAAGGCGCAAATACGTTTCAGCATGCTGGAACTGCCATGCAAGCTTTATTGACCGAACGCCCACCACGTTTAGAAAAGGCTAAGAGCGATGTTCAATTGCCTTTACTTGCACAAGCCTTTCCTACTCAACGTTTTTATCCACGGGGTAAAACCAGTTTTAGTGCTTTGGCTCAGCATTTAACTCGGCAACAAATTCAGGATGCTTTGGCCGTTTCTGAACAAAAACAGGATCGAGCAGAAGATGAAATTCAACAAGCCATTGTTGAAATCATTACAGATGTGGTTCCTAGTCAACCGCTTGCATGGATCAAAGCCAATTTCCCAATGGGTACAATTGCAGGAAATTTCCTACATGAAATTTTTGAGCATATTGATTTTAAAGATACGCATTATTGGCGTTTGGAAATACGTCGTCGCTTTAAAAATGATTATTCAAGTTTATGGACGGAGTTACTGGAAAAATATCAGCAGGCTTTTCTCAACGACAATTCGAGTGAGGGCGTTTCTCAAACAGAACAGGCTGTAGAAGATACGCTGATTGATTGGATGGCTGAGTGGCTACAGGATGTTTTATCTACGCCGATTCTCAGTCATTTTAAAATGGGGCAACTTGAACCACATGAGCATTTAGCTGAGTTTCCATTTTATCTGGCCCTTTCAGATCGAGTTTTGGCAATTAAACGTATACATCAATTGTTTGATGAGCATGCCATTGCAATGCCTGAGTTTAAAGATGCCAATTCAGCACGTTATTTAAATGGGTCAATTGATTTGGTGTTTTTTGATGGTCAGCAATATCATATCGCCGATTATAAAAGTAATTTTTTGGGTGTAGATCAGCAAAGTTATTCATTTGAAGCTGTTCAGGACAGCATGTCGCATGCCAGTTATTGGCTACAGGCATCTTTGTATTTGGTGGCATTGCATCGTTATTTGAAAATCCAGCTCGAAGATTATCAAATTGATCGTGATCTGGGAGGCGCAACCTATTTGTATTTACGTGGTATGAATGGTCAAAGTGGACAAGGTTACTACTTCTGGCGACCCACGACGGAATTTATTTTAAGACTTGATGCCATATTGGGCTATTTTACTGAGGATAAATCCAGTTGAATCGTGTGAATAGTTGCTTGAACATCTTTGCAAACAATAAGTTATTCTGTGGATAACTCTGTTGAAAACCTTGTAGATAACTCTGAGGATAACCGTGTGGAAAATAAACAGGATTTAGAAAGCCAAGTCCCGCAATGGATTGAGACATGGAGTAAATACATTTTAGCGCAGTATTCCACAGCTTCAGGATTAGATGAACAGACACTTGAATTAGTGCAAGAAATTTTATTGGCAACCACACAAGGGGATAGCTGTATCTCCGCAGAGGCGCAAAACACCGCCTTATTAAAGCCATTGATTGTAGCGCATGATATTGAAGAACCTGATATTGTAGAACATGGTTTAGCTGAAACAGTGGTTGCACCATTTGTGCAACAGCATGGCTTGATTTATCTATACCGTTATTGGCAACTTGAGCGTCGTTTGGCGATACAAGTGGCACGGTTAAAACAGCAGAAGATTCAACATGTTGATGTTGTTGCATTTGATCAGCTTCTCACCGACCCACATCAAAAAGCTGCCTTAACTATGGTGGCAGGCAATGCTTTTAATATTATTACTGGCGGACCAGGTACAGGTAAAACCTATACCTTGGCTAGAATCATTGCAGTATTGCAGCAAACCATTCCTGATATTCGTATTGCAATGGCTGCACCGACAGGCAAAGCCGCACAGAGAATGGGGGAAGCATTACAAAAATCATTGAGTGATCCAAAACTACACAGTTTTGGACTGAACCAACATCAATTTAATCCCATGACCTTGCATCGGTTATTGGGCTTGGGAAATCAGCATATTCCTCGTTTTAATCTACGACAGCCATTGCCTTATGATGTGGTTGTGGTTGATGAAGCATCAATGCTAGATTTAAATTTAGCCACGATGTTGTTTGAGGCGATTCCTGAACATTGCCGTTTAATTCTTTTGGGTGATGCCAATCAGTTGGCTTCAGTGGATGTCGGTTCGGTGTTGGCAGATTTACAGAATGTACAATCATTACAGCACAATCGGGTCAATCTACAGACCAGTCAACGCTTTAAAGATGGTGCCTTAATTGGAAAAATGGCACAGTTTATTCAATCACAGAAAAATCAAAGTATAGACCGTGCAGAATTATTGGCGAATTTTGAGCAAGAGATTGTTGAGGTGAGTGCGCTTAAACCAGTTGAACTCAAAGCAAATATGCAAGATGTGATTCAGCTTGAATATCTGCCTGAAAAGATTTTGCCAGCAGATCTAATCCAGTATTACCAAAAACTCAGTTTAGGTTTTCAAGCTTATTTTCAAAGTTTAAACAGCTATCTGATGGCCGAAGAGCCTCATCATCAGATTGAAGCGGTGACACAAGCATTTGACCTATATCGTATTTTAACGGCTGTTCGGCATGGTGCATTGGGATTGAATAGCTTAAACCATGAAATGGAAAAAGCATTATTTGAATATCTTCCAACATTGGCTCGTTATGGTGACTGGTATGTTGGGCGCCCTGTGATGATGAGCTATAACGATTATCAACTTGGTCTTTCCAATGGAGATATTGGAATTTGTCTAAAACATCGCCAGCACGCTGATCAATTTGAAGTCTATTTCCCCAGTTTAGACAAATGGATTGCTGCAACGCGTTTGCCTAAATCGATGCAAACCGCTTTTGTTTTAACCATCCATAAGTCTCAGGGTTCAGAATTCACCCATACCGCCGTGGTTTTGGATGTTGCAGCAACACGTTTGTTGAGCCAAGAGTTGATTTATACCGCCATCACACGGGCCAAATCAGTGGTGAGTTTACTGGTTGATCGACAAGCATTTATCCACGCTTTAGACACTGCCACAACCAGAATGAGTGGATTGGTTAGCATGATTAACACGGCATAGTTATTTTGTAGTTTTTATTGATAGTTTATCTCTATGTACGAAATTGCTTACATGAATTCGAGAGATTTGCGCATAGAGCTTCTTGTTACTTTTTGAGATGATGAAGCCATAAAGAACTCAGCAAGGATCGTTGAGTAAAATCGCAAAATAATAACAATTTAAAGTCGTGAGACTGCGAACTTACATGAAAGTAAGTGATAAGAGGAAACTTACAGCCGCTAAGCCTTGTAGTTTTGGGAGAGACTACAGGGCTTTTTTATTGAAATTAAATTCTGAATTTTTTACTTCAAAGAGAATCAAATTATTTAAATTTAGTAGGTTTTTTTAAATGCTACAACCATTGCCTCTATGTACGTTATTTCTCACATAATCTTGCGGTAAATGCGACTTCTGTTCAATGTCTGTCACAGGCATAATAAGTCACATAAGGACATAATTGGTCACATGGTTGTGAAATAAGTGTCATGTACAAAAACAAAAACTGCTTAGGGTGCAAGCAAATACTATAAATAAGATAAGCACAATAACTAAACAAGAAACTACAGCGCAAAGGAAAAGCCCTAAGAGTAATCTTAGGGCTTTTTCATATTTTATCTGTTGCATTTAAACCAAAACCGCTGTTTAAACCGACAATTTAAACCAATTCGGTTTCTGTTCGATCTGTACCAAATAATGCTCGACGTTGTGTTTTAGGGATCTTAGGACACTGGCTAGAAATTTGATAAAGCGTTTGTGCCAGAGCAGGAATATGTGTTCCAACCACAGCTTTGCCTGTATTTAAAATACTGACACTAATATCACGCTCTGGATCAGCCCAGCAGAGAATGTTGGAAAAGCCTAAATGCCCAAAAGCTTGCCCCGTCATTGGCCCAAATATACCCACTGGGTTACTGCCGAGCATAGGCCCTAAGGCATAGCGCATTGGTGCAAGCAAGGTTCGGTCGATGTTGGTGGTTGATGTAGGCAAAGTTGCACGAAATACCGTTTCAGGACTCATGATTTGCTTGCCATTATATTGACCGCCATTCAATAACATCTCAAAGAAGCGATTGGCTTGTTCAGCACTGGTGTAAATATTGCCCGCAGGGCATACCGTATCCATAAAACGTGGATCATTGGTCACATCGACAGCAAGCTGTAAGCCACCACCGAGCACATGGTTTAAATATAAGTCTGTACCGAGTTTAGGGTGTACACCAGTCGGGTAATTTAAAGCAACTTGATCTCTATATTCTGGTTTTAAGCCATAGTTAAAAAACTGCATATCCATCGGTTTTTCAATATGTTCATGTAAAAACTGACGAATATCTTGTCCTGTTACCCGTTCAATCAATTCACCTAAAATATAGCCCGCAGTAACAGCATGATAAGCCAAATGTGTACCAGCAGGTGAAATGGGTTGTGCAGCGTAGAGGTGTTGTAAAATTTGATCTTTGTCAAAAAGCAGTTCTGGGGTGACTTCCATTTCTATCCGTGGAATTCCACCACGGTGAGACAATAAATGGAAAATTGTGGCACGGCGCTTGCCATTTTGTGCATATTCAGGAATGTAATAACTGATCGGATCTAATAGATTGATTGCACCTGTTTCATCTAACATGTGAATCAACATTGCTGTAATTATTTTTGATGCTGAAAATAAGCAAATCGGGGTGTCTGGATTGGCAAGTACTGCATCTGAAGCCAGACCATCGGCAGAATTACCAGATGCATAACCCAGACTACGATTGAGAATAATCTCGCCTTTGCGTCTTAAGCATATGGTGATCAGGGGATGGTTGCCTGTTTGATACAGGTTTTCAATACTTTGCCAAATCTTTTCAATTTGTTGTTGGGTCATCCCTCCCAGTTCTGGAGACACTTCATTTTTGCGCTGCGTGATACTGCTTAAGTCCTTGGGTACATAGCAGGTATTGGTTGAAAACAATTTCACAATCTTTTTCCATGATTATTTTTATTCCACGGCAGTGTGAACTGAGTTGAGCATAATGTCAGTGTCTCAATTGCCATGCGATTTGTAAAAAAAATGCAATAGTTTTGTAATTAAGCCTTATGGGATATGGTTGTACGATATTTTTGCAATCTCACCCCACTTCCTTTAAAATAGGCGACTGCTGTAGTGATGCACGGCAGTTAAATTGATTTTGAAGAATCAATTTGATTTGTATCAAATATTTAAATTAAGCATCTCGGAGAAATCGAATGGCTTTAACAAACGCAGATCGCGCAGAGATCGTTGCAAAATTCGCTCGTGCTGAAAATGACACTGGTTCACCTGAAGTACAAGTTGCTTTATTGACTGCTCAAATCAATGATTTGCAAGGTCACTTTAAAGAACACAAACACGACCATCATAGCCGTCGTGGTTTGATCCGTATGGTTAACCAACGTCGTAAGCTTCTTGACTATCTTAAAGGTAAAGATGCTACTCGTTACAGCGATTTGATTGCTGCTTTAGGTTTACGTCGTTAATTCGATTTAAACTTTTATTTTCGGATTATTGCATGCTGAATGCTGTACTGATGAAAACTAAAGTCTATCCAGTATTTACTGGATAAAAGGGAAGGGGCGAATATTCGCTCCTTCTTCGTGTTTAAAATTAGTCTAACTAAAGATTTATTGTCTAGTGAGGTCGGCTTCTAAGCTTTGTCATTTATGCGGTTGATGTGAATGCCAAACCTTAGGGGTCTCCACTAGAATAAAATTAGGAAACAAAAATACATGTCAATGTTTAATGTTATTCGTAAAGAATTTCAATATGGTCAACATCAAGTTGTACTAGAAACAGGTCGTGTTGCTCGTCAAGCAAACACGGTTCTTATTACAATGGGTGGCGTAACAGTACTGGTTGCTGTTGTTGCACAACCTACTGCTAAAGCGGGTCAAGACTTCTTCCCACTTACAGTTAACTATCAAGAAAAACAATATGCTGCGGGTCGTATCCCAGGTGGTTATGGTAAGCGTGAAGGCCGTGCTTCAGAAGCAGAAACTTTAATTTCTCGTTTAATTGACCGTCCAATTCGTCCGTTGTTCCCAGAAGGGTATTACAACGAGATCCAAGTTACTGCAACAGTTGTGTCTTCAGACAAAACTATGGACGCTGACATTGCTGCAATGTTAGGTACTTCTGCTGCACTTGCAATCGCAGGTACACCTTTCCGTGGTCCAATCGGTGGTGCGCGTGTTGGTTTGATCAATGGCGAATATGTCCTTAACCCAAATTTAGAACAACTTGCTCAATCTGACCTTGACCTTGTCGTTGCAGGTACAGAATCTGCAGTATTGATGGTTGAGTCTGAAGCAAAAGAACTTTCAGAAGACCAAATGTTAGGCGCTGTGCTTTTCGGTCATGACGAAATGCAAATTGCAATCCAAGCCATTAAAGAGTTTGCTGCTGCCGCTGGTGCAACAGAATCAACTTGGACTGCTCCAGTTAAAAACGAAGATCTTCGTGCAAAATTAAAAGACGCATTTGAAGCTAAAATCTCTGAAGCGTATACCATTGCTGTTAAGCATGACCGTTATGCTGCTTTAGATGCCCTTCAAGCTGAAGCAACTGCTCAATTCGTTCCTGAAAATGACGAAGCTGGTATTGCAGATGACTTAAACGAATTATTTGAAGATCTTAAATACCGTACTGTGCGTGACAACATCCTTTCAGGAAAACCACGTATCGATGGTCGTGATACTAAAACTGTTCGTGGATTAGACGTACAAGTGGGTGTGTTAGATCGTGCTCATGGTTCATCATTATTTACACGTGGTGAAACTCAGGCGTTGGTTACAACGACTTTGGGTAATACACGTGATGCGTTGATGGTTGATACCTTGTCTGGTACAAAAACTGACAACTTCATGTTGCATTACAACTTCCCTGCATATTCTGTAGGTGAAACAGGTCGTGAATCTGGTCCTAAGCGTCGTGAAATTGGTCATGGTCGTTTAGCACGTCGTGGTGTACAAGCTGTTCTTCCACCAGCTGATCGCTTCCCGTATGTGATTCGTATTGTATCTGACATTACTGAATCAAATGGTTCATCTTCAATGGCTTCTGTATGTGGTGCTTCATTATCACTTATGGATGCAGGTGTTCCTCTTAAAGCGCCAGTTGCGGGTATCGCAATGGGGCTAGTAAAAGAAGGTGAGCGTTTTGCTGTTCTTTCTGACATCTTAGGTGATGAAGATCACTTAGGTGATATGGACTTTAAAGTTGCTGGTTCTGCAAACGGTATTACTGCGCTTCAAATGGATATCAAAATCGAAGGTATCACAGAAGAAATTATGGAAGTTGCGTTGAATCAAGCGTATGCAGGTCGTATGCATATTCTTAATGCAATGAACCAAGTGATTTCACGTGCACGTCCTGAAATTTCTATGCATGCGCCAACATTCCAAGTGATCAATATCAATCCTGATAAGATCCGTGATGTGATTGGTAAAGGTGGTGCGACAATCCGTCAAATCACAGAAGAAACAAAAGCAGCGATTGATATCGAAGATAACGGTACTGTACGTGTATTTGGTGAAACCAAAGCGGCTGCTCAAGCTGCGATTGCAAAAATCCAAGCGCTTACTGCTGAAGTTGAACCAGGTAAAATCTATGCTGGTCGCGTAATTCGTATCGTTGAATTTGGAGCGTTTGTAAATATTATGCCAGGTACAGATGGTTTACTTCACATCTCGCAAATTTCAAACGAACGCGTTGCAAACGTGACTGATATCTTGGCTGAAGGTCAAGACGTTAAAGTTCAAGTTGCTGACGTAGACAACCGTGGTCGTATTAAATTAACCATGAAAGATGTAGACCAAGCATAATATTTGCAAGGTTTAAATCCTTTAGGGTTTGATTAAAATTTAATACAGAAAAGACTGCCTTGTGCTTCGCCAAAGTTACAACTTTGGCTTGCTCAGGGCTTTTTTTATGGCATGATGCATAACAAGAAAGACCAAAAATATCGTGAATATGCAAAGCTTTTATTTTTTTCAACACACAGATGAACCTTATACCTGTATACAAAAAGAACCTGTTTTTAATGCAGAGCAGCAATTTGTCTGGGTGGATTGTACCCGTGAAGATGTGGTCAATCGTGCTGAACTATGGCAAAAAGAAATCTATAATTTGACTGAAATTCACCTCAATGAATACCATATTCGAGATATTTTAAATATCGAACATCCATGCGCATTTGATGCAATGGAAGATTATGATTTATTGATTTTTCGTAAATTAATTACCCCAGATGATCAGATCGATAGTGGTGAAGATGCCCTTGAACAGCATGATCGTGTTTTTGGTTTGGCGTCCTCACCAGTCAGTTTTATTATTACTTCACAAGCTTTAATCACTATTCATGAAAAGGGCAACCATGCCTTTGAAAGTTATCTTGCCCGTATTTTCAATATCATGAATAAGAGTTTAGAAGAACAGAATAAACCACGTAAATTACCCACTACCCCTTTAGATTTAGCACTGCGCTTGCTGAATAGTATGATTGATGGCTATTTGGATTTACGTAATCCTTTGTCTCGTCGGGTTGAATTTTGGCAACAAGAACTTTTGCAAGGCAATCGCCGCTTTACCAAGTGGCATCAACTGTTTCAGGAAAATCTGGTTTTTCAGCAAATTGAAAATTTGTGCGAAGAACAAATAGATTCCTTGCAGGAACTTCGAGATGAAATTGTTGAAAATTATGCCCATTTAAAAGGTAAAAAACGCACTGAGAAGCAGGACATTATGCTGGTTCGCGTGGATGATCTGGTTAGCCATGTTGAGCGTATTCAAAAATATACAGTACGTTTAAGTACCGCAATTCAAACTGCGATTGATTTACATTTTTCTGCAATCGCCAATCAAACCAATGAGAATATGCGAATTCTTGCGATTATTACTGCGGTGTTTGCGCCATTGACCTTATTAACAGGGGTGTATGGAATGAATTTTGAATTCATTCCAGGTCTACGCAGTCCGATAGGTTTCTGGGTGATGCTGGGTGTGATGTTGGGCTGTACGATTGGGTTGTTAGTCTATTTTTACCGCCGTCATTTGGTCGGGCGTGGTGAACGAAGTGTGATTGATATGTTGGCACAACAACATAAAAATCAGCACGTCAATTTACTCTGGTTTTTAGATTATGAACCGATCAAACAAACCATGAAAGAAGTCGAAAAAATCACAAAACTGAAATAATTAAGCATTATTCTAGTTGAGGATTTATCTGCGCTGTCTTTTGTAAAATTAAGTAGAGTTGATCTTTTAATCTTAATTTTTTGCGCTTGAGCTGCTCAATATTTTCATGAATATGATTGAGTGGATCAAGCTCAAGGTGACTGATTTCACGATCAAGTTCATCGTGGTCAATCAAAAGTTTAGCAAAATGCGGATCTTCTTGTTTTAAACTACACATGAGATCGCGGTGTTCTGGGAACATGTGTTTCAACTTTTTATTCATTACTTTCGAATTCATCAGAGCTCATTAACCTCTTTGTCAGAAAATTCTAAACGAAAAAACAAAAACGGAGAGACAAGTTCTCCATCATGACAGGTTAAATATTAACCTGTCACTAGGCATTAACATTTTGAAATGAATTAATGAGTATGAAGGTGAAGATGTTTGACTTGTTTTCGCAATTGTTGAACTTCATCAAGTAAATCCATCATCATTGCAACGGCAGATAAACTGGCTTCAAAGTCACGTTGTAAACGATAGGCACGACGTGCGCGTGAGATATCTTCTCCAAAAAATTGATGAATACGGTCTTCAGGACGTGCAGGTAAAATTTCATATTCAAGCAATTGCAAAATCCAATCCGGACTTTGACCGCATGCCTCAGCAAAGTGCTTGAGATCTAGATTTAGGTTTTCATCCACGATTTCTGCATCATGGAAACCGTCATAGACAATTTCACGATATTGAATAGTTGTCATGATTGCTCTCCTTTAGCAAGGCTATGTTGGTATCTATAAAATTATGAACGAGGATTAAAGTCAGTAAAAGCATCAGCAAATTGTTGATAGGCTTTTTGCTGTGTTTCGGTGGTTGCTTTGGGATAAACAATATTGATCACCAAATAAAGATGACCTGGGGTTTTATGCGGTATCCCTTTGTCTTTTAAACGGAGTTGCTGATTGGGTTTGGCATTTTGTGGCACAGTAACTTTTACCTTACCTGCTGGGGTATCAATTTCAATACTTTGACCAAGTGCTGCTTCCCAAGGTGTGACATCAACCGTGTAATAGACATCAGCACCTTCAACACGGATACGGTCAGTGTCTTGGTATTGGATCTCAATATAAAGATCGCCATTTTCACCACCGTTAATTCCAGCTTGCCCTTGTTTTGCAAGGCGAATTTGCTGACCTTCTTTCATGCCTTTGGGGATTTTAACTTGGAGGGTTTTCCGTTGTACCTCGGGTTCACCATAGGCATTATAGGTTGGGATTTGTAAGGTGATACTCTGGGTTGCGCCTTCATAACCAATGCTTACAGGAATTTCAATACTGGCATGTTGGTCTTCACCTTTATAGCTGCGTTGTTGCTGAGAGCCGCGTTGCCCAAAATCTTGTTGATGTCCACCGCCAAAACCGCCACCGAAACGTCCAAATAGATCTTCAAAACCACTAAAATCTTGTCCACCATTGCTACTGTACGAACGATGGAATTGGCTACCATCAAAACCACTTTGACCTGTAGATTGCCCACCAAATCCACCTGTATTGGCATAGGGGTTATCGAGTTCAAAATCGTATTGCTTTTTCTTTTCTTCATTGCTTAAGGTGTCGTAGGCGACATTGATGGTCTGCATTTTTGCTTCAGCATCGGTTTCTTTACTCACGTCAGGATGATATTTACGTGCGAGTTTTCGATAAGCTTTCTTAATTTCGTCTGGTGTCGCATTTCTAGAAACACCCAAATCTTCATAATAATTTTTTGCCATACTTAAGGTCATTATTTTGTTTAACTTTATTCTAGTTTTATGCCTTTTTGGCTGCAGATGGAAGAGCAACTTAGTGTGGTTATTGTTTCAAAACTTATCTAGCGCAAAAGCCCGCTTATGCTGATAAAGGTGGTGTTTCATGTTCTATGGGCTTTGTGTGTTCGGGTTGGTGCTTTGGTTAAGTAAATGACAATTCCAAAGAGCTATTCAACCCTTTAATTTATAAAACTTGTTGATTATGCTTTGAATTTTAATTGAAAAAAAAGAGCAAACTGAATTTGCTCTTTTCTTGGTAAAAATCGATAGTTAAATTTTTGCAAATTTAAACCATTCAGATCTTAATAGATTAACTTAAATGCTCGCCAAACAGATTCAAAGCTTCTTTTGCAGTGAATTGATATTTTTTATTGCAAAATTGGCAATCCATTTCAATTGGATTTTGAATTTCTAGGGTCTCTTTGACTGCATCTAGACCAATCTGGATCAATGCATTTTTGCATTTATCGCGTGAACAGGTGCAGTTGAATTGAAGCTGTTCAACGTCTGGCAGACGAACTTCTTCTTCATTGTATAAACGATAAAGAATTTCTTGTGCGGTTAAATCCGTCAACTCTTCAGGCTTTAAGGTCTGCGTCAACATAATCAAACGTGGCCATAAGTCTTCATCTACACGTTGCTGTTCTTCTTCATTATTACGAGGTAATAACTGAATCAGTAAACCGCCTGCATTGTGATGGGTACTTGCCAAGACAATACGTGTTGGGATTTGTGCAGAAAGGTCATAATACTGCATTAAACAAGCCGCAAGCGTTGGTTGATCAAGTGGCACAATTCCTTGATAACGCTCACCAAATTCAGGTTCAATATTGATAAATAACACAGGTTGTTGCAACGTGCTGAGCACAGTACTGCTGTCTTCACTCAACATAAAATGCGGATCTTCTTCATAATCTGCAAGTGCACGTACATCACCTAAATGGTTGCATTCAGCCATCGCCCATTTGAATGTACCTTGTGCTTGAATTTGTAAGCTAATACGTCCTTTAATTTTTAATGTGCTTGCAAGTAATGCTGTTGCACTCAACATTTCACCCAATAAAATGCGCACAGCAGGCGCATAATTACGCTGCGATAGAATCGTTTGTAGTGCTGTATCTAAATGTACAATTTCACCACGTACAGGGCTATCTTCAATATAAAAACGTTGACGTAAATCAGACATAAAATTCTCCAAATCCCTGTTTAGATGGTGGCGATATTATAAATCACAAGTTTATTTCACCTGAAAAACGCTGCATCTTAAAGTTAATTTTCGTCATCACGCATAATATTAATACGATCATGCTTGGCATGTGTGGTTTGAGCTTTTGCTGTGGGCCTTTCTAAGCCTGATTCATCCAAATCTGGAACATCTTTATATTGTTCAGGATTGTGGTTTTCAACTTGCGCATCGCTTTCAAACAGGTGCTCAAGCTCCGAAATAAAGTCCCGATAACTTTCAAAAAGCTTTTGCTCATCGGTATAAATACGCTGTTGACGTGTTAACAGTTCTTCATCGTAGTTTCTAAATAGCTCAACACTATCATAAGCCTCTTGTTTGCTCATGCCCAGTTCACACAATGCTCGATAACCCATACCCAAGGAGGTTAAATAGGTTTCACGCCAAATATGTTTAACTCCGACATCACGTAGGAGGTGCATGTGATAACGATCTCGTGCTCGAACCAATAAGGTAAGGTTTGGATAATTGAGCAAAATATGTCGCGCAACATTCATTGAATCTTCAACATTATCAATCGCCAATACAAAAACCTTGGCCTGTTCAATTCCGGCTGCACGGAGTAAATCGGGTTGAGTCACATCGCCATAATACAAAGTACCACCATAGCGTCGAACAAAATCAATTTTTTGTAAATTATTATCAATGGCGGTAAAGGTAAAATGACGGATACGAGCCAAACGAGCAACAATTTGCCCTACACGACCAAAACCAGCAACAATAAGAGCAGGGTGTTCGTTGGGAATCTCATCGTATTTCGGTGCACTGTCTTTATTGATTAAGGGCAATACTTGCGTACTTACCAACCAAAAGAAGATGGGGGTCAGTACCATGGATAAGGTCACAATTAAGGTGATGGGCTCCATGATTGTTTCAGCCAGTACTTTTTCACTTTTTGCCACGTTTAATACCACAAAGGCAAACTCACCCCCTTGGGCCAAACAGGTTGCGACCATTAAACTGTTGGTCCAACTCATTTTTTTATAACGTGCAATGGCTGTCATCACGATCATTTTGATCAGAATTAAACTGACTGCGCCACCAATAATCAGTAATGGCATATCTGCAATTAACGAGATTTGTGTGGTCATTCCTACCGTCATAAAGAATAAACCAAGCAATAAACCTTTAAAGGGCGCAATACTGGCTTCAAGCTCATGACGGAATTCAGAGTCAGCCAGAAGTACACCTGTTAAAAAAGCGCCTAAGGTTGTGCTGATCCCGAGTGTATCCATCAATAACACCACACCCAGCACGATAAATAGGCCAACGGCTGTGATCAGTTCTGTTGCACCACTTTTTGCCACAAAGCGGAAAAATGGTCGCATCACATAACGGCTAAACAGAAATAAACCCGTGAACGTGGCGATAATCGCAGCAAAGTAAGCAACGCCATGATGACTCGATTCGCTGCCCGCTAAGAGAGGGATGATGGCAAGTAATGGAATCGCAGCAATATCCTGAAAAAGTAAAATCGAAAAGGATTGCTGACCATGAGTGGTATTGAGTTGTTGTTTTTCTTCTAAAAGTTGTAAAACAAAGGCAGTTGAAGAAAGTGCTAAGGCAAAACCAATCACAAAACTTGCAGGGAGTGATTGTTGAAAGATTAAATAGATAGTTCCCATCAGCACCAACCCAGTAACCCCCACCTGTAAACTTCCCATTACAAAAATGGATTGGCGCATTTCCCATAAACGCTGTGGTCGAAGTTCTAAACCAATCAGGAACATCAGTAAAATCACCCCAAATTCGGCAAGGTGCATGATTTCCTCCGGATCATTGGCGATGTTAAACGCGCTTGGACCCAGAAGTATTCCTGTAAATAAGTAACCCAGTACGGTGGCGATACCGAGTTTTTTCCCTAAAGGAACCAGAATTAATGCTGCACCAAGGAAGATGGTGATTTGGAGTAACAGTGACATTCACTTGCCTTAAGTTTTTTTCTTTCTTTAGAAATTGTAGCGTGATTTTGTGATTCACTTGGAGATATTTATTAAGAAATTGTCTTTTTACCCAATAAAAATTTAAAAGTGATGAGAGAGGTAAGGGGGTGGTTCTATAGGCTCACTTAACGATGACATGCTTATCGCCATGTAGTACCTACATTGTGCATAGCTAAACGATGCAAAATGCAGAAGCGGTTTAATCGAGACTCGGTTCATTCTCTCGATTTGTATAGCAATAAGCTAAATTAAGACTTTAACTCAACTCTTGCGGATCAACATCTATGGTGACTTTCATCGTAGAAGGTTTGCTATGTAACAGCTGTTGCCACCATTGACGAATATAAAAATGCATTTTTGCCCGATCTTGAGAAAGCAAAACCACATGGGCTTGGTAACGCCCTGCTTTACGTTCCATTGGCGCTGGAATCGGTCCCCAGATATCAATTAAATTCTCTTCGGCAGTTTGTCTAAGCAGCTGCGTCATTTCAGTCAAAAACTTTAAATTTTCTTCCTGATGTTTTGAATCACAACGAATCAAAGCTGTATAACGAAAAGGTGGAAGCAGTGCAGCTTGGCGATCTTTTAAGGTTTGTTTGGCAAAGGTCCGATAGTCATTATGAATCAAGGTGTTTAATAACGGATGATCAGGTCTTAGGGTTTGTAAATAGACTTCACCCTTCATTTCACCACGACCCGCACGGCCTGCAACTTGAATAATCAATTGCGCAGTACGTTCTGTGGCGCGGAAATCCACACTCAACAAACCTGCATCGATATCCAAAATTGCCACTAAGGTGACATAAGGAAAGTGATGTCCTTTTGCCAGCATTTGCGTGCCAAGTAAAATGGTCGGTTCACTTTTCTGGATCTGATCATAAATCTTTTGCCAACTGCCAACCCGACTGGTTGAGTCACGGTCTACGCGTAGAACGGGAAAATGAGGGAACAACTCATTCAAAGTTTCTTCAACTTTGGCAGTTCCCATGCCGATTGGCTTTAATTGTTGTTGTTGATTGCATTGAGGGCAAGCATCAGGCATACGATTAATCGTGCCACAATGATGACAATGTAAATGCTGATAAGGCTTTAAATGTAGGGTAAAGTGAGCATCGCAATTGGGGCAATTGGCCTGCCAACCACAGCTTTCACAGATAAGCACAGGGGCATAGCCGCGGCGATTTAAAAAAATAAGAACTTGTTCTTTTTTCTCTAAACGTTTTTTGATTTCAGCAATCAAAACATCACTTAAGCCATGCTGTTTTTTTGCCACTTTTAAATCAATCAAATGCATTTTCGGCATGATTGCGGCACCAGCACGTTGATTTAACTCAATCCGTGTCAGCTTTTCTTGGCGAGCAAGATAATAACTGTCAATACTAGGCGTGGCAGAACCTAAGATAATCGGGCAATTTTCTAAATGTGCACGATACATGGCCACATCGCGAGCATGATAACGAAAGCCTTCTTGTTGCTTAAAAGAAAGATCATGCTCTTCATCTAAAATAATCAAACCCAAATGTGGCAAAGGTGTATAAATTGCAGAACGTGTGCCTAAAATAATAGAGGCTTTGCCCGTTTGCGCATGCTGCCATGCTTGTAAACGTTTAGTGTCATTTAAGCCTGAGTGCAGTAAGGCAATATTGCAATGAAAACGTGATTGAAAACGGCTGATGGTTTGTGGAGTTAAGCCGATTTCAGGCACTAAAACCAAGACTTGTTTGCCTTGTTTAAGTACTTCATGCATCACTTGCAAATAAACTTCGGTTTTACCACTCCCAGTTAAACCATCCAGTAGAAACGCTTGATATTTTTTCTGCGCTTTTAAAATCGCTTGAATGGCTTTCTTCTGATCGTCATTTGGCGTGAGTGGCATCTGTGCCAATTGCACAGGTTCTGGCGTGACATTTTGTGGTTCCAAATCACAACGAACAATGTCTTTTTTCTCAAGGACTTTAAGTGTGGCTGTTTCAACACCACTTAAATTAAGAATATTTTCCTGTGTCCCTTTCGGGTGTAGCTTTAAAATTTTATAGGCTTCTTGTTGTTTTTCAGAACGCTTAACTTTGTCTTCGGCATGTAAGTCTAAAAGTTTCCAGATACGTGCCAATAAATTATAAGGTTTACCTTGGCGTAATAAGGTAGGTAACGCCGTTTGAATCACTTCGCCGATAGGAAATTGATAATATTGTGATGACCATGTCAATAAACTTAAAACTTTACTGTCTAGAATGGCCTGTTCATCTAACAGTTCAGTAATGGCTTTGAGTTTAAAATGAGAATCCACAGGTTCATCAATCGGTACTTTCTTAACAATAACACCAATCAGATTTTGTCTGCCAAAAGACACTGCAACACGCGCACCGACTTCAGCTTGCGCATATTGTTCAGCGGTGACTTGGTAATCAAAGCAGTCATTCAAATAGACTGGAACAGCAACTTGAATACGATAAATCGTCTGTGGCGTAGCAAGGGTATTCGACATTTTTAATTTAGTGACTCATTAATTTAGTGAGGCTGTGATGAAATTGTTTCATGTCCAGATTCGGCTTGTGTTAGAGTGTAACAGTCATCTATAAACATGAATATGAATGATTTATAGGGTATGACGCAACAGCGTAATCAAAAAATTTTGGAAAACTAGAGCATAATAATGCCAGCATATCAATTTACTGCAATTGATGCTTCAGGAAAGCAGCAAAAAGGCGTGTTAGAAGGAGATTCCGCACGCCAGATTCGACAACAACTACGGGACAAGGAATTGATTCCTGTCACGGTGGATGCTGTTGAACAAAAAGATAAAAATAAAAGTTCAGGATTTTTTCAACGTAAATTCTCGGCTTATGATCTGGCCTTAATGACACGTCAACTTTCTGTTTTGGTCGCTGCTGCGATTCCTTTAGAGGAAGCATTACGAGCAGTTGCCAAACAAAGTGAAAAAGTGCATGTACAAAATCTGTTACTTTCGGCACGTTCAAAAGTGCTTGAAGGGCACTCTTTGGCTCAAGCGATGCAACAAACAGGATGCTTTCCAGATTTGTATATTGCGACCGTTGCTGCGGGTGAACGTTCAGGACATTTAGATTTAATTTTAGATCAATTATCTGATTACACCGAAAACCGCTTTGCCATGCAAAAGAAAATTCAAGGTGCGATGATCTATCCAATCATCTTGATGTTTATGTCTTTTGCGATTGTGATGGGGTTAATGACGTATGTTGTTCCAGACATTGTTAAAACCTTTGACCAAAGTAAGCAAGCCTTGCCATGGATCACTGTGGCTTTAATGAAAGCCAGTGAGATTATTCGGCAGGCTTGGCCCTTTATGCTGGTGTTTAGTGTGGTTGGGATCTTTTTATTAATTCGATTCCTGCGAACTTCTGCGGGGCACTATGCTTTTGATCGTTTAACACTCAGATTGCCATTATTTGGTAAATTATCTCGTGGTATAAATGCAGCGCGTTTTGCCAGTACCTTATCTATTCTTACCCAATCAGGCGTGCCATTGGTCGATGCTTTAAAAATTGGAGCAGCGGTGAGTAGCAATTGGGTGATACGAGATGCTGTTAATATTGCAGCAGAGAAAGTCACAGAAGGTGGAAATCTTGCAACACAATTGGAGCGTTGTGGTTATTTCCCACCGATGATGGTACAAATGATTAAAAGCGGTGAAGCTTCGGGTGAGTTAGATCGAATGTTAAGCCGTGCATCAGATATGCAGGATCGAGAAGTATCCTCATTTATTTCAACATTATTGGCTTTACTGGAACCTTTAATGTTGGTGTTTATGGCTGGTATTGTTTTGGTTATTGTGATTGCTGTCATGTTGCCAATCGTCAATATGAACAATATGATTTAAGCCAATTATTTTTATAAAGAATATATAGAGAGTAAGCAGATGCAACGAAAGATGAATAGGACTCGTCAGTCAGGTTTTACCTTAATTGAAGTGATGGTTGTGATTGTTATTTTAGGCGTACTTGCAGCATTGATCGTACCCAATGTGATGGGACGTGGTGAAAAAGCCAAAGTTGACACCACTAAAATTGCATTAAAAGGTGTAGCGGGTGCTTTAGACCAGTATAAACTGGACAATGGGCGTTATCCGACAAGCCAAGATGGTGGTTTAGACGCGCTTGTAAATCAACCTGCAACGGCTAAAAACTGGTTACCTGGTGGTTATGTTAAAGGTGGTTATCCGAAAGACAGTTGGGAAAATGATATTCAATATGTGATCCCTGGTTCTGAAGGTCGTAAATTTGATTTATATTCTTTTGGTGCCGATGGTAAACAAGGTGGTGAAGGAAATGATGCAGATATTTATTACCAACCTTAATTGAAGATTATTTAAGTTAATATTTATGGGATTAATCACTTCATTTAATCGAGTTAATAAATCTTGAGTGAAGTGATAATCTTTCTTGTTTGCTAAAGTGTATTTAATTTATTGAAATATAACAACTATTTAAAATAACGATGTTTGAGAGTTATAATAAGAATTATTCCCATATTTAATAGTTACAAGAAAGTTAAATTGTGTATAAAAATAGACTTTTTATTTAATTAAAAGCTTGCATAATAGTTCTCAGGGCAATCTGAATTGCTTAGGAGGATGAGATGAAAGCATTATTATTACCAGATGAAATCAGCCAATTTCATTGGACTATGCTCAAATCTGTTCTTTTAATTTTGAGCCTATTACCGATTAGCCAGTTTTTTCTCAATATTTGGCAAGTTGCCGATGCCAATAGCCAGATCATGATTGGTTTTATGGCGATTAGCGTATTTAGTGCATTATCCATTATTAGTTTTTATAATGCCTTAAATTTGACAGTATTTCAGTTAAAAACTGAATTCTCATCATTATTAGAACAATATTTAGTACGTTCATATCGTTATGTGCCAATGTTATTTTTAGCTGCAATGATGTCTTATTTGGTGACTCAACTTTAGTTGAAATATCATGGAAAACCGAGGGTATAATCCTCGGTTTTTTTTTTGCACGATGATTTAATGATTCAGGTTTGCAACTAAGTTGGCTGAACAAGGCTCATGGTGATTTTGCGCACAATAGGTAAGATAAACAGTAACACTGGAAAGGCAATCAGCCAAGAAATCCCCCAAGCTGAAAGCCATGTGTATAGCGAAAAATTCTCAAAACTCATGCTTCTGAATGTACTGATACCTGAAACAATAAATGTCATGATAATAGACAGTAACAAAGGTAAAACAATCGCTGCATAGCGATGTGGAATCTTTTTAAAATTAAAATAAGACGATTTAGAATTTTGCATTTTTTACTCCGTAAACCAACAAACGCCAGTGCCGCACCAAAATATTAAAATTTTGATTAAAAATAGCCCCAAGCCTTGTTGGAGATATGTTGGCACGTTGATTGACGTAAACGTTTACGGCTTTATGATCAGCGAAAATAATTTAGCATAAACTTGAAAAAAATATAATAAAAAATGCGCCGAAAATATTTTCAATTTCGTTTTGATAGGGTTTGGATTGAGGCTGGATTGAACATGATTGTCTTTTTAACAGGATCATTTGTCTGTTTTGTATAAGGTTGATCGCTTTAAATTTATCTAAAATGATTTTATCTCTTGAGATGAACTGATAAAAATACGAGGACTCAGCAATGCAACAAATAGAATGGAATGATTTTCTTAAAGTAGAGTTACGGGTAGGAAAAATTATTCAAGCAGAAGTGTTTGAGAAAGCGCGTAAGCCTGCTTATATTTTGCATGTTGATTTTGGCGAAGCACTCGGTGTGAAGAAATCGAGTGCGCAAATTACCAACCTGTATCAACCTGAAGATTTAATTGGGAAGCTTGTGGTTGCTGTTGTGAACTTTCCAAAAAAACAAATTGGACCGATTCAATCAGAGTGTTTAGTGACGGGTTTCCATAATCAAGATGGGCATGTGACGTTGTGTGTGCCTGATGCAAATGTGCCATTGGGAACAAAGTTGCTTTAATCATTGAATCAAGCGCTTTGTTGAAGCTGACCTCATCTCCTTAAACCAGAGATGAGGGATTCAAGCATTAACGTCTAGATTTAAAGCTAATATCGACTGCTTTAGGTCGATAGATCCAGCCTAAAATTAATAACAATAGGGAGAGCAATAAAATAGGATAATCACTAAAGCGGGTGTACCAAGTTTCACCTTGCATGGCAGGTAAATCACCACGAAGCACAGCTTTTTGATCTACAGGGGCTTGTTTTACAATATGCCCATTGTGGTCAATAAAAGCTGTAACACCTGTATTGGTGGCACGAATAAACCAACGTCCATTTTCCTTAGCACGCATTTGTACCATTTGAAGATGTTGTAATGGACCTGCTGTACCAGTGAACCACGCATCATTAGAAACAGTCACTAAAAAGTCACTATTAATCGCATTACGTCGAGTGAGATTCGGATAGGCCACTTCATAACAAATGGCTGCAGCCAAATCATGTCCTTTAATATTAAAAGGTTTTTGATTGGATGCACCTTGGGAAAATCCACTCATGGATGGATCATTTTGTAGTGCAGGTAATACCCAAGCCAACAATCCTGAAAGTGGAATATATTCACCAAAAGGCACCAGACGTTGTTTTTTATATAAGCCTGAAGAATCTGCGCCAGAAGCCATCATACTGTTGTAGTACATTGGATAGCCATTTTTCTGTGATTCTTTTAAGTCCCAATAAGGAATACCCGTTACCCATGCTGTGCCTGAACTTTTGGCTTGTTGATCCATCATATCCAAGAATTGTTGAATATCTGTTTGGAACAGTGGAATCGAGGATTCTGGCCAAACAATCAGATCACGCCCCCATTCAGTACGGCTTAAATTAACGTAAATTTCTAAGGTTTTAACCTGATATTCAGTTAACCATTTTAAATCTTGCGGAATATTGCCTTGAATCAAAGAAACGGAGAGCGGCTTTTCTGCTTTCGGTTGTACGAAAGTGATAAACGATGCGCCCCATGCGCCAAGGATTAAAATGATTGCAGGAAAGATCCAAAAGACTTTTCTATTTAAAATTTCAACCAATGCACAAGCAAGGATAATCACGACAAAAGATACTGCAAACACACCAAACAATGGAGCATAGCCATCTAAGAGTCGTTCAGTAAATGCGTAACCTGCAAATAACCAAGGAAAACCCGTAAAGACCCAAGTCTTCGACCATTCAAAAATAACCCACAAAGGAGCGAAAGTTAATGGTGTTTCAGGGAAGAATCTACGATATACCCAAGTCTGAATTGCGGTAAAAAGCCCCATGACAATGGCCATGATGGCGATCATCAAGACACTTAATACTGCATTGGTATCTCCATACACATGAATCGATGTATAGAGCCAGAATGCGCCAACAAACCATAGACCAAAGCCATAGCTTAAGCCAATCGCAAATGCTTGGCGTGGTGTACGGCCTTTTAAGCAAGCATATAGCAGGGCAGGCGATAAAATTGCCAACCACCACCAATAATAAGGCGCCAGTGCTAAACTGAACACTGCGCCTGACATTAACGAAATCAATAATGGGAAAATGAAGGGCAGCTGTTTTTGTTGTTGTGATGAATTTAACAGCTTGTCAAAGTATGCTCTCATTTATGTACAGCTCGAATCAGATGAATAGTGCGTGCATCTGCTTCAATAATTGTAAATTCCCAATCCTCAAGCTCAACCACTTGGCCTTGAAGATCACTCACTAGACCAATTTCTTGAAGCAGTAATCCGCCCATAGTCTCTACTTCATCGTCAGGAAATTCAGCATCTAAAACATTGTTAAAATGTTCGATTGGTGTAAGTGCTTGCACAATCCATGTATTGGCTGTGGTATGGGTTGTATCTGGAATGATAAATTGCGCTTCTTCGTCAACGTTATCATGCTCATCTTCAATTTCGCCAACAATCTCTTCCAGAATATCTTCTAAAGTGACGAGACCTGCTGTTGAACCATATTCATCAATCACAATAGCAATATGGGTTTGAGTGTTTTTTAACATTCTCAAAACTTGGTCGGAACGGGCACTTTCTGGCACAAATAATGGCTGACGCATTAACGCATGCACATCGACAACAGATGAACGATCAGTTAAAAAGGGTAAAAGATCTTTAGCAAGTAAAATACCCACCACGTTTTCAGGCTGATCAGAAGAGAAAACAGGGAAACGTGAATGTGCAGATTCAATAAGAATATCTAAAATATCAAGAAGTTGATCATCTTCTTGCAAACTGACCATCGCTGTGCGCGGAGTCATGACTTCACGGATTTTTGTTGCAGGAAGGTCTAATACGCCTTCTAACATTGCAACAGTATCGGGTTCTAAAAAACGACGTGAATCTTGTACTAATTTTAGCAGTTCATCCCGGGTTTCTGGCGCTGTTCCTAACCATTTGCGTAAGCCACGCATTCCCCACGATGGGCCTGATTCCTCGTGCATGATCTTTCCTAAAGACGCTTAATATCTAGTAAATGTTTTTTTATCATACCGAAGAAAACACAGATGTCTATCTATTAAATAAGGTAAATAGATGAATGTATGTGTCATATTATAGATATATTGCAAGCCTTATTCATTATTTGAGTTTGTGTTAAAATTATTGATTGATTTCGCTTCTTTTTGAGAATAGATAATGTCTGAACCGATGCCTACAGCAAGCATTCAATTAAACACGCGTGGACTACGTTGTCCTGAGCCTGTAATGATGTTGCATCAAGCAATTCGTAAATCTAAATCAGGTGATGTCGTTGAAGTATTTGCAACTGATAATTCAACCTCTTGGGACATTCCTAAATTTTGTATGCATCTCGGTCATGAGTTGATTTTACAAGAAGAAGTACTAGATGATGCCGGGAATAAGGAATTTCACTATTTAGTGAAGAAAGGTTAAAAGATTATGATGGGTGGAAATCAGTCTATGTTATATGTAATGATTTCCCTTTTATTGATTTAAAAATATTGAAATTTATTTGGCCTGTTTTTAATGGCTAATAAATTTATGTTATATGCAATTTGTTGAATTTTAATAATTATATTGTGGATATTAAATCATTTTACAAAATTAAAAATGACAGAATTTTGACTTATGATTATAATCTAAACATATTTTTTAATAATAATTAACTCATTCAAATGAACAGCTTAGTAAATAGCATTTATAAAATATTGGATCAGCTTGGACTAAACGCACAAAAACGAGCTTTGCATATCCAATTTAGCAATACAGACTTAAACAACCAAGTCTTCTTACAACGTATCGATGGACAACATGGTCTAAACCAAGGTGTGTCTATTGAACTGATTTGCCTTGCCACCTCGGCTGTGATTCCGCTTAAACAATTCATTGGTAGCCAAGTGGCCATTGATCAAGTCACAGATCATGGACAACTGTTTCGTAGCACAGGCGTAATTACTGAGGCCGCACAAGGGCAAAGTGATGGTGCACTAACGCTATATAAACTCAAACTCGAAGATGCCACTTCACTGTGGTATAAACGCCGTAACAGCCGAGTGTTTATGAATAAGTCGGTTGTGCAAGTCATAGAAACCCTCTTTAAAGAATGGCAAGACAAAAGCCCACTCTTTGCCTCCAGTCTAAGCCTGGATAAAAGTGGTCTTAAAAAAGACTACGATATCCGACCATTCATTATGCAGAGTAACGAAAGCGACTATGCATTTTTAACCCGCTTGATGCGCAGTGAAGGGATCAACTGGCTGATTGATGAAGCGCAATTGATTGTGCCTAGTTCTGCGACTCAAATTCAACCACAAAAACTGCGTTTGGTGGATGATAACAGTGAATACAAAGCACTAGAACGAAGAAAGATCCGCTTCCATCGTAGCAGTGCCACAGAACAACAAGACAGCATCACCAGCTTTATTGGGCAACGTAGCTTACAACCCACTGCTGTCCATGTACAACGCTGGCAAGCAGATGTGTTAGAACAAGAAGAGGGCGCAGGCAGTGTTCAAAGTAAACACCAACATAGTCAAAATCAAAACAATGCCAGTCTCGGTTTAGAACAGGCTTGGCATATCAGCCCAGCATGGATTCAAGACTTGAATGGTGAAGACCAAGCAACCGCTTCAAATAACAATCAGATTGAAAAGATTAACCAAAACCTCAGCCATTATTACGATGCTCAATCCAAGCAATTTGTTGCCAACTCCACTGTACGTGATGCTCAAGTAGGCTACTGGTTTGAGTTAAACGAACACCCTGAAATAGATCAACACAGTGGCTCAGACAAAGAATTTCTGATCACCTCAAAGACATTCTATAACCAGAACAACTTACCTAAAGATCTGAACGAACAAATCAATCGCTTGCTCCAACAAAGCAACTGGGTAAACGAAAATAAAGCAGACAACAGCAACAGTGATGAACGCCAAGCCAATCAATTGGTGCTACAACGCCGTAATATCACCACTGTTCCTGAATACCACCCACTACAACACCGTCCAAGTACCCATCCACAACGTGCCAAAGTGGTTGGACCAAGTGGAGAAGAAATCCATGTCGATGAATGGGGACGTATTAAAGTTCGCTTCCTGTTTACCCGCAATGAAGACCACAGTCATGATGGTGGTGCAGGGAGCAATGACAACGACACCGATTCCGCTTGGGTGGATGTACTGACCCCGTGGGCAGGTGAAGGCTATGGTGCGCGGTTCTTACCGAGGATTGGTGAGATTGTCGTGATAGATTTCTTTGATGGCAATATCGATCGACCATTTGTGGTGGGGCGGATCCATGAAGCGCAACGCAGCCTGAGCAAGTTTGATGACAAAGGCAAGTTGCCCGATACCAAGAAATTGGCAGGGATTAAAACTAAGGAATATCAGGGCAATGGCTATAACCAACTGAAATTTGACGATACCACCAACCAGATCAGCAGCCAGCTACAAAGTAGTCACGGTGCGAGTCAACTTAACCTCGGTAACCTGAGTCATCCTAAAGAAACTGATACCAGTGAAGGACGAGGCGAAGGTTTTGAACTAAGAACAGACCAATGGGGTGCAGTGCGTGCAGGACAGGGTCTACTACTCAGTACCTATGCTCAAGATTCAGCTTCAGGCAATCACCTTGATGCAACTGCGGCGAAAAGTCAGTTAGAAAGTAGTCTAAATAACTCTAAAGCCTTAAGTGAAGTTGCTAAGAATCAGCAAACGGATCCTTTAGAAAATTTAGATCATTTGAAATCGTTTATTTCTTATTTGGAAAAAGGCGAATCCAGTGAAGCAAAAAATCAAGCAGATACCTTTAAGCAAGCCCTCATGTTATTGGCCTCACCCAATTCGATTGCGCTTGCTACTAATGAAGATCTACATCTTTCTGCCGATCGACAAATCTATGAAACTGCGGGTGATAGTATCAACCTGAGTACGCAAAAGAATTTAGTTGCACATGCGCAATCAAAGATCAGTCTTTTTGCGGCACAAGAAGGGGCAAGATTATTTGCAGGGAAAGGTAAGGTTGAAATCCAAGCACAAGGCGATGGTGCTGATTTGATTGCGCGTAAAGGTATTCAAATTATTTCGACGGAAGAAAAAATCGAGATTAAAGCGGATAAGAAAATTATTTTGATTGCAGATGGTTCTCAAGTTGAAATTAGTAGTGCAGGTGTTTTACCGACCACTGCGGGTAAGTTTGAAGTCAAAGCTGGACAACATAAGTTTTTGGGTGGTGCGAAAGTTATTAGTTCTAGCATCAGCTTACCTAAAATAGGTGAAAAAAATGCATATGATTTGAAAATGCTGGTGAAAGATAATGATGGAAATATTAAGAGAAATATGAAGTATTACTTTTTCTTAGCGAATGGAAGTAAGGTAGAAGGCATAACAGATGATAATGGCTATACTAAAACAATAACAACAATTCAACCTGAAAAAGTGGATTTACATTTAATAAATGATGAGCTTATAAATATTGATGAGATAGATAATGGCTAATTACGATTTTTATCCATATGTTTCTTTGGAATCTAATGTTGATATTAATGATTTGAGATATTCATTGCGAGTTTATGATCCTGTTAAAAATATTAATTATTTAGACCAGAGTAATAATAAAATATCACCATATTCAAAAAATTTATTGATTAAGTCAACTAAGAATTTCAGAACTCACATTTTAAAAATAGTTGTCAATGATCCTGCTAAACTAAAAGAATGTATTTTAATTTTTGATTTATTTAGAATATCTAAGAGTGGTGCTGAAGTTCATGTTATTAAAAGATATTTGAGTGCAAACAGAATTGAAGAGTTTAGCTCTCAAAATAGATATAATGTTAAATTAGATATTGTTAAATATAAAGAAACAAACAATGTTACGAAACAGACACAACCTAATAATCCAAATATTGTGGAAGTGAATCTACCATCGAATAGGGTTTTTATTGAAGAAAAATACCCTCCCGGTAATTCAAATGATCCTTTTACTAAAGAACGTGTTGAGACTAGTTTATATAGTAGAATTAAAGATCCATACCCAAATCAACGCAGTACATATTTGTGCGGGCCAGCTGCGTTCTTTTATTGCGTTTTAAATAGCAATAAGAAAATATATGCTAAAATAGTAAAAGAGTTATGGGAGAAGGGTGAGGTAAAGGTTAATAATCTTAATATAAAACCTTCTTTAGATGGTGCTAGAAAAGTGAATGGTTTCTATAAGGAGAATAAAGGTGTTAATAATAAAATAACATTAAATCCAAGAATTTCACCAGTAGATTGGATAACAATGGGGAGTTTGAGAGATTCAGAGAATTCAGTTTTTGATTATAATACAGCAGAAAGTCAGAATATTGTAGGTGATAGTTTTAATGGTTTTACGGCATTTACTCTACCATCAGATATGGAGCGTTGGTTAAAGAATATTGGTTATAAAATAGTATATACTGAAAGAAATTACAGTAGCCGTGTTGATAGCTTAATAAAAGCAAATGCATTTTCGATGCAAAATCATTATTTGATAGCATTAACAATGGGTGCTATTGTAGAAGGGCAGCCAGAAATTCCTCGATTTAGCAAACTTAAAGTTAGAGGTCCTTCACATTGGATTGTATTTACAGATAATATTAAAACAAAAAAAGGACAATTAATTACTTCCTCAACTCAACATAGTGAAATAGTATCAGCTTATTGTGCAACTTGGGGAAGTAATCAAAAAATTAAAGATCAAGAACTGAGTTTTTTTTCTAGTAATTTATATTGGTTTATTGTTGTTGAAAAGACATTGAATTAGGAAATTTATGAAAAATATATATTTACTTTTATTGTCAGCTTTTTTTATATTAGGCTGTAGTAATACTCCGACTATAACACCTGATAATTTGCCAAAAGCTTCAGTAGGAAAACCTTATAACGTTAAAATTGAAATTGAGAAAGTTATATTGGTTGATGACTTATTTGTTGATAGCAATATCACTAATGATTCTGGTTTGGTTTTAAATACTGGTGTTGGAGAGCCTCCTTATAGTGATAATACAATTGAAGTTAAAGGGACCCCCATTAAAAATGGAAAATATGAAATTATATTAGAGGGGCAGACTAGAAATGCATATGGTGGTAATATTAATTTTAGAAAAAAATATGATTTGATTGTTTTGCAGTAAATAAAATTAAGTAGGTTTTTTAAGTAATGTATTTTTGTTTAAATAATCTTAATATGGTTGTTTAAATCAAGTCACTATTAATTATTGGATAAAGGGAAACATTTTTAAGTATACAATTGATTTATATGGTTTTCTAAAGCCAAGTTATTCAATTAGTGAAGATAAAGCCGTCATGTGTATTTATTAATATTTTTTAGTATGCTGTATGAAAATTCTATGGTTGTATTGAAAATAATTTAGTTGTATTAGTAAGGCTAAAATGACTGAAAAATCTAATAATTAAAGTCGAGATACAGGATGATTTTAAAGAAAATTATTCGATTTTTGGTAATCACATTGTTATCGAGTTTGGTAGCTTGTAATTCGTCATCTGAGACGATGAGTAAAAATGAACAAGAAATGAATGAATCTGATTATATTATTGGCGTTGTGGCTGGCAACCCTAGTGAAAATTTAATTAATAGTAATGCTAAGTTTTTTTCACAATATAGTTTAGGTGCAAGTGTTGGATTTATACGACCAAAATTAAATGTAAATGAAGAAAGTAAACTAAAATTAAATTTAAAAGATGGATATGACCACACAGTTTTAGTTTTTAATAATTTAGAAAATTTGGTTTTTTTCTCAGATGATAACTATCCAAAACAAGACGTTACAGATATAGGTTTTGATATTAGTAATATAAAATCTAAAAAAATTAATGAAAAAAATAATTTTTTTCTTATGAGAAAATTGTAAAGCAATTAAATAAAAATGGTTGGAAAGTCTTTTACTTCGAGTCTGAACCGAGAGTGTTTGGAAAACAATCATTTGAAGCCAATAATAAAATACCTAACTATCAGGGGAGTTTGGATGGGTTTTATTTGGATAGTGAGGAAAAATGGGAGAAGTATTCGAGTGCGTTAAAACGCCAGCCTCTTAGATTTTATAAAAATAATGTCATATTAACGATAAATTTTCGCGAATCTATTGATGAAGTAAAAATTCACTTGGATTTTATTACTTTTTTTTCTCACTATTTTTATCAATATGATGAGAAAATTAGAGATAAAGATTGGAAAGTGTTATTGAGTAAAGATTTAAATAAGTGGGAAAGAGAGAGACAAAGTACAGAAGTTAAAATGGAAAAACTAGGTTATGATATTAAAAAAGAATATCACAACCCAAATGTTTGGGATTTTTTAAAATAGAAAGACATAGATATAAATCATCGTTTTAATAATCTACATCTATGTAAGCAAACTTAAAAATTATTAGGTTTGACATCGCTCTAACGATATTAAATTAAAAAACCCGCCGAAGCGGGTTTGTTGATTTACATATTCGGGTAGTTTGGACCACCGCCACCCTCAGGAGTTACCCAAGTGATGTTCTGAGATGGATCTTTAATATCGCAAGTCTTACAGTGAACACAGTTTGCAGCATTAATCTGGAAGCGCTTAGAACCATCATCATTTTCCATAATCTCGTAAACACCAGCAGGGCAGTAGCGTTGAGCAGGCTCATCCCATTTTGGTAAGTTGACATTGACTGGAATAGAAGCATCGGTCAGCTTTAAGTGAGCTGGCTGATTCTCTTCATGTACGGTATTCGATACAAATACAGAAGATAAACGATCAAAGGTTAATTTACCGTCTGGCTTTGGATAGGTCGGTTTAAATGTCGCAGCATCTACAGTTTTTAATGCACTAAAGTCAGGTGCAAGGTCATGTAGGGTAAATGGCACTTTAAAGATATTTTGATCGATAAAGTTAAATGCACCACCCATCCATAAACCGAATTTATGCATCGCTGGGCCAAAGTTACGTGAACGATGTAACTCTTCTTTTAACCAACTGTTGTTGAATTTGTCCGTATATGCAGTCAATTCTTTAGCAAAGAAATCTTCGCCTTCAGCGACACGCGCAACCGCTAAATCACCACCTTTCTCATGACCTGCTTGAATTGCTTCAAATACAGCTTCACCACACAACATACCCGATTTCATCGCAGTATGAGAGCCTTTGATTTTAGCAAAGTTTAAGAAACCTGCATCATCACCAATTAAGCAACCGCCTGGGAAGGTCAGTTTAGGTAGAGAGTTTAGACCGCCTTTAACAACTGCACGTGCGCCATAAGAAATACGCTTACCGCCTTCAAGATATTGCTTGATCAGTGGATGTGTTTTCCAACGTTGCATTTCAGCAAAAGGGTACATGTGTGGATTTTCATAAGATAAATCGACAATCATCCCCAAGGTCACTTGGTTGTTTTCAGCGTGATATAACCACCAGCCGCCTGAAGAACCTGTTTCTGCCAAAGGCCAGCCTGAACCATGCATCACTAAACCTGGTTTATGTTTAGCAGGGTCAATTTCCCAAAGTTCTTTGATCCCGATACCGTAATGTTGCGGATCAGCATCTTGATCTAAGTTGTATTTTGCAATCAGACGTTTACCAAGGTGTCCACGGCAACCTTCTGCAAAAATTGTGTATTTTGCATGAAGTTCATAGCCAGGGGTAAAGTTATGCGTCGGTTCACCATCTTTACCAATACCCATATCACCAGTTTGGATGCCTTTTACAGAACCATCTTCATGATAAAGGATTTCTGAGGCAGCAAAGCCAGGGAAGATAGAAACTTCTAACTCTTCCGCTTTTTGACCTAACCAACGCACGACATTACCCAATGAAATAACATAGTTACCATCATTGTGCATGGTTTTAGGCACCATCCAATGTGGTGCTTCTTGTGACTTTTCAGCAGACATGAGGAAATAAGTTTTGTCCTCAGTCACAGGTACATTTAAAGGCGCACCTTGTTCTTTCCAGTCAGGGAAAAGTTCATTGATTGCACGAGGTTCAAGTACAGCACCAGAAAGGATATGCGCACCAACTTCAGAGCCTTTTTCAACCACACAGACGGAAAGGTCTGGAAGATTGTTTTCAAGAGCTAATTGACGAATTTTAATCGCAGCAGAAAGACCCGCAGGGCCTGCGCCTACGATCACTACGTCAAACTCCATCGATTCGCGTTCGATGTGTTCCATGTAGGACTCCTCATATTTCTAAGGGTGGCAACCGTGAGCATTTATTGGGAATTAATAAATCGGTGCTGCCATGAGTGTTCTAAAAATTCCGTGATACGAATTAACGCTCGTACCAATAATATATTTTGCGCTAGTATAGTTAGAAACCCTAATCTAGCCAATTGGCTGAGTCGTATTATTTTTAAGTCAGCAAGGCATAAACCATGGTAAATCAAAATAATTCAACATCAGCGGCTCAAAATCAGCCAGATTCTGATAATAAAAACTTAATGAGCATTGCACAATACTTAAAAGATGTACAGGCGGGTCACAAAAGGTCAATACCCCCTTTAGAGCAGTGGCAGCCAAAGCATTGTGGCAAAATGGATTTGACGGTAAAAGCCAATGGAGAATGGTGGCACGAAGGTCAATTGATCAAACGCCAAGCGCTTTTAGACCTGTTTACAAAAGTACTTTGGAAAGAAGACGGAAAGTTCTATTTAAAAACCCCAGTTGAACAGATTGAAATTCAAGTTGAGGATGAACCTTTATTGGTCAATCAAGTTGATCAGGTGAATCTCGATGGACAGGTCTATTTACAAGTTACCACCACCAATCAAGACATTACACTGATTGATCCAGAACACCCTATTTTTATGCGTGAATATCAAGGTGAGTTAAGACCTTATGTACATATTCGTTTTGGGATAAATGCCTTGATTCAACGTTCTGCTTTTTTTCATCTGATTGAATATGGGAAATTGCTTGAAAATGAACAAGGAGATACCATTTTATCTTTAGAAAGTGGTGATTTTCACTTGCAATTAGGGACTTGAGGTTTAATCTTGTTAATTATTTTACCGTATGCCAATAGTGGATCAAATGAGCGCGATTCTTCCTCTCTCTCCTCTAGAAAATCCAATGCCAAAAGCCTTGGCAGATGCCCCGATTGGTATTTTTGATTCAGGTATCGGTGGGCTTTCTATTGCACAGGAAATTGCCAATTATTTGCCAAATGAACGTATTGTTTATTATGCCGATACTGCACATGTCCCTTATGGCCCACGGACGGATCAAAATATTCGTGAATTAACTGCACAAGCAATCGAGTGGTTATATCGTCAAGGTTGTAAAATCGCAGTTGTGGCATGTAATACCGCTTCAGCATTTAGTCTTGATTATTTACGTGATCATTATGGTGAAAACTTTCCTATTGTTGGGCTGGTGCCTGCTTTAAAGCCAGCAGTGCTACAAACCCAGTCTAAAGTGGTTTCCGTTTTGGCTACACCTGCCACTTTTCGTGGAAAATTGATCAAAGATGTGATGCAGCGTTTTGCAGAACCTGCCAATGTTGAAGTACTGACGATTACCAATCTTGAACTGGTTCCCTTGATTGAATCTGGACGTTATAACAGTTTGGAATGCAAACATAGCCTGCAAAAGGTTTTAGATCCAGTCATTGCCAAAGGTTCAGATTATTTGGTGTTGGGCTGCACCCATTACCCTTACTTAAAACAAAGTATTCAAGAATTATACGGCCCTCAGCTTAACTTAATTGATTCTGGATTAGCGGTTGCACGACAAACGGCGCGTATATTGTTAAAAAATGAGTTAATATCAAGTAGCTTGCAAGAAAAAGGGGTGCGTTTACAATGTTTTGTGAGTGGGGGAAATGCAAAACAATTAGAAAATGTCATCAAACATCTCATACAACCAAAAATTACATGGTCTGTAGAAAATATTGTTGAAAAACTCGGCTAATTCTTTCAATATTGAACAGATTTAATATATTTTCATAAGTGTAGGGCATATCCAACTTAAAGCTCATGGATGGATTTAAGTAGGGTGTGACAAGAATGGGTTAACCTATGCTCGATAAACGGTATCAAGTTTTTATTACAACATCTGGCAAAGAAATGCAGCCAGAACGGATGGTCGTGTCACAAACCCTTATAGGGATGGGGTTTTTTTCTTGGGGATTAGAACAACGGACACCATTAAGTACCGCATTTGCACGTCGTCAGATAGATGACTGTGATTACGTTTTATTGTTGTTGGGGAGTCAGTACGGTGAACAATCTGTTTCAGGGGTGAGTTATCTACATCTTGAATATATTTATGCGGTGACCAAACAGAAACCAATTATTGTATTTATGCATGAGAGTCCTGAATTTCGTGAACCGCATTTAAAAGAAGAAAGTACACTGCTAAAAGAAAAGTTTAATGAATTTAGACATCAACTACAAAAAGAAGTTGAGCAAGTCGTTACTTATCGAACTTTACGCGATTTAGAACTTGCAGTACGTTCATATATGCCACAAATGCTAGAGCGCTATCCTGTTGTAGGATGGGTCAGACCTCAGAATATTCAAGTCTTACAAGATGAGATTGATCGTTTAAAAGCAAAGTTGGCACATGTTTCCGTAGAGCAAGGAAAAAAAGAAGCAGATCCATTTTTAACTTTACCCAAAGTTTCATTACATGAAGTGTTTAATTTTGATTATCGAATGCATGCCTATCAAGATGGTAATTTTAAAGAGTTATCGCCAGCGCGTGAGATGACATGGGCAGAGTTATTGAAAATCTTATCAGTTGAATTTAGACAACCGACGTCTGAGGATTTTTTCTCTAAAGTCTTAAACGAATATTTGAATAATACGGGTTTAACCGATGCGCAAGTGGTGATGCCACGTGCTCATGCTGTATCTAGAGCGCAGATTAATGTGCGTTCATTGCATACGATTAAGCAGCAAGTCCGTCAAAATGAATGGATCATCCCTGTGGGGCGTGATGATCGTCAGCGTATGCTCTGGCAGATGACGGATAAATGCGTGAAACTGCTTGAAAGTTCACAACGTATTAGCAGTCGTTCGTCAATTTTTTAAATCAAATAAATTGAGTGAGTTAAGATAAAAAATTTTGTTTAGATAAAGACTCTGTTAAGCTGATCATTCGAGATAAACTATTCTGTAAATCGGGTGAAAATGTCTTTATCTAAACCTAAAGTCCTGATTATTATTGCTAATTTAGGGACACCAGATGCGCCTACAGCTCCAGCTGTTCGAGCTTTTTTAAAGCAGTTTTTATCAGATCAGCGCGTCATCGAAATTCCCAAAATTTTATGGGCAATTATTTTAAATGCATTTGTTCTGCCTTTTCGACCAAAGCGTGTTGCCGAAGCTTATGCACAAGTCTGGTCAAATGATTCACCGATGCGTGAAATTCTATTTGAACAAGTTGAATCACTACAAAAAAAATTAATAAGTACCAATGCTGATTTAGATTTAGAGATTGTGCCAGCAATGACCTATGGGCGACCGGGTATCGATGCTGTATTGAATGATGCGAAAAACAAGCAGTATGACCATATTATTCTTTTTCCGTTATTTCCACAGTACTCGGCAACATCAACCGCCCCTTTATATGATGCCGTTGCACAATGGTTGTTAAAGCAACGCAATATTCCGGGTTTAAGTTTTATTCGAGATTATTATCAACACCCACTTTATATTCAGGCCTTAGCCAACAGTGTGCGTGACTATCAGCAGCAATATGGACAAGCCGCTAAACTGTTGATGTCTTTTCATGGGATCCCACAGCCTTATGCAGATAAAGGCGATCCTTATGCAGAGCGTTGTCGTATCACTGCACTTAAGGTAGCACAGGCATTAGATTTAAAAGACGACCAATGGGCGATCAGTTTCCAATCCCGTTTTGGAAAACAAGAATGGGTAAAACCGTATACCGATCAACTATTGCAAGAGTGGGCAGCGCAAGGTGTTGAATCTGTTCAAGTGCTGAGCCCTGCATTTTCGGCAGATTGTTTAGAAACCTTGGAAGAGCTGGCGATTCAAAATGCTGAATTGTTTTTAAAAGCAGGTGGTCAACACTATGCTTACATTCCTGCATTAAATAGCCGTGCGGATCATATTGACTTATTTGAGCAACTTTTACAGACTCAATTGAATACACTCAAGTTTCATTTACAGGTATAGGGTTTTTTAGGAAAATTATCATGTTACAAGTCAAGATTGTACCCGTTACTGCATTCGCCCAAAATTGTTCTATTGTTTGGGATTCGGAAACCAAAGAAGCGGTATTGATTGATGCTGGTGGTGAGCCTGAGAAATTAAAACAAGAAGTTGAAGCATTAGGACTGACAGTCAAAGCATTGTGGTTAACACATGGTCATTTGGATCATGCTGGTGCAGTAGGTGCATTGGTCAAAGAATGGAATGTGCCTGTGATTGGTCCGCATAAAGAAGACCTGTTTTGGTTAGAAATGATTCAAGACGTATCTGCCCGTTATGGATTTCCAATTCCTGAGCCTGTTCATGTCAATCAATGGTTAGAGGGTGGCGAAAAGTTAAGCTTAGGGGATGAAGAGTTTGAAGTGCGTTTTGCACCAGGACATACACCAGGTCACGTCATTTTTTACAATGCCAAATATGGTGTGCTTTGGACAGGAGATGTGCTGTTTAAAGGTTCAATTGGCCGTACTGACTTTCCAAAAGGCAACCATCAACAGCTCTTAGATTCAATTCAGCGTGAATGCTTTACCCTACCTGATGAAACTCAATTTATTTCAGGGCATGGTCCAATGAGTACCATTGGTTTTGAAAAGCAACACAATCTTTTTGTAGCAAGTAAAGCGGGTTAAGTATTCGCTGTCTGGCTTTATAGTAAAAATAAGAAATGAAAAATGGTGAAGTAATCAATGTTTTACTCACCATTTCTGTTTTAAATGTATATTTTATTAATGATTCAACATTTAGTAAGAATCTGTAATAGTAACGTGAATGATCTGAGTGAAAACAGTTCATAAAACAATGCTGTTTATGCTCATCTTTAAATAACTCCTGCAAAAGTCATTCATCTCATCATTGAAATAATATGCGTGGAGAATGAGAAAATTAAAATTAGACTTCTTTCATAAGTCCTTTTTAAAACTATAAATCAACATAAAATCCCCCTCATCCTAGCCTTCTCCCAAAGGGAGAAGGAACTTTCAATACCCATATGATTCGCTCAATATGATCATTTTTTGATTTATGAAAGAGATCTATAAAATAGTTTAATAATAGTGTTAAATTGATTTAAATCACCGCTACTTTACCATTTCCAATTTGATTAATAAGATGACTATTGCAAATAGAATTCCAATTGCGATGAAAGAAAAATCGAGTGCATATACTCCAATAAAAGTAAAAAATGCACATAAAATCAATAAAATAGTGATAAATATTTTTAAACCTATAAACATTTAAATGCTCCTTGTTTTATCATGGCTGAAAACTAATCAAACTTTTATTATGTTTAAAGTATGAAATAAACCTGTGGTAGCAGATCCAAAGTCTTATGAAAAATGAATGCTTACTGTGAAGTTTTAATATAAAGTTTCTTTAGTGTATTGTGATAATTAAGTAAGTTCAAGATCAGCCAGTAAAATGATAAAAATCTAGGAAAGCTTAGGAATCCTCAGCTTGCGGGGCATCTTCTGTAGGTAAGGTATAATCTCCATTGGCCCATGCACCTAAATCGATCAGTTTACAACGCTCAGAGCAAAATGGACGAAATTCGTTGCCTTCCCATGTAGAAGGTTCACCGCAGCGAGGGCAAGGAAAAGTTTTAGACATTTGGAAATCCTCATTTAAAAAAGCAAAAACCGTAAAGAGTTGTTAAACTTGTGAACGATTTCTTGTTAGTTTGATCTGATTATGTCGATTCGTCAATTTCAAGCACAGCGTATGCATGCTCCTCGTGATTTTCAATGTATTGAAAATAACCCAATTTGTGTAGAAATTGGGGCAGGAAAGGGCAAACATGCCTTGCTCTTTTCTGAACAGCACCCTGAACTGAAATTGATTGCGATAGAAAGAACCCGTGAAAAATTTATTGCCATGCAAAAACAGCATCAGTTAGAAGGTCAAACAAATTTAACCCCTATTCATGCTGATGCATTGCCATGGGTGGTGCATGCACTTTATCCCAATCAGGTACAACAGTTTTTTATTCTCTATCCAAATCCAGAACCGCATAATCCTGCGCAACGCTGGTTAAATATGCCTTTTTTTGAATTTTTGCTTTCCAGATTATCTCCAAATGGCAGTATCACTTTAGCCAGTAATATTCCTGAATATATTGCTGAAGCAGAACAGCAACTAAAAGATATTTGGAAGCTGCCTTATGAAAAACAAACGATTGCATCAGATTCAGCACGTACGCATTTTGAAATTAAATATTTAGAACGTGGTGAATTGTGTCAGCAATTGATTATTGCTAAACCTGAACACTATCAAACCCGTTTTGATGAGGTTGGACCACGTCAGGGTCAAAGCGTTGAAAACTTATCAGAGCTGTCTGATGCCAATTAAGAAAATTGCCATCATCGGGGCAGGGCCAGCAGGTTTAATGGCTGCAGATGTTTTAAGTCAGTCTACAACTGATTATGACGTTCATGTTTTTGAACAGAAACCTTCTGCTGCACGTAAATTTTTGATGGCTGGAAAGACGGGGCTGAATATTTCCCATGCAGAAGCATTTGAACAATTTATTCAACGTTATGATCATGTGGAATGGTTAAGACCTTGGGTTGAAAAGTGGGATGCGACGTGGATTCAAAGTTGGATGCATGGTTTAGGGATTGAATCCTATGTGGGTAGTTCAGGGCGAATTTTTCCTGTAGAAATGAAGGCCGCGCCTTTGTTACGTGCTTGGTTAAAGCATTTGGCAGCGCAGCACGTTCAATTTCATTATCGTCATCAAATAATAGATTTAAAGCAGCAACAACTCGAAATTTTTGATCTAAGAAACAATCAAGCACAGCTTTTGAATTTTGATGCGATTATTCTGGCTTGTGGTGCTGTGTCATGGTCACGTTTAGGCAGTGATGGTGCATGGCAAAAGTGGTTGTCTGCTTCTGAAATTGAAGCGTTTCAAGCGAGTAATGCCGGTGTGGTTCGGGCATGGTCGAATTATATGCAACCAGTCTTTGGTCAGCCTCTTAAACGTGTAGACGCTTGGGTGGAAAATTCTGCAAAGACACAAGGTGATATTGTGATTACCCATTATGGACTAGAAAGTGGTCTCATCTATAAGCAGGGGCGATTATTACGTCAGTTGGTACAGCACAATCAACCGATGTCGATTTATCTGGACTTGTTACCTGATCAAACTGTTCAACAGCTTACTCAGAAATTACAGTCGTCCAAAAAGCAATCCAGTACCAATATTTGGCGCAAGGCAGGTTTAGATGTTGCCAAAGCCAATCTGATTCGTGAATTGGTAGATAAATCAGTATGGAACATTCCTGAAAAACTCGCACAACAGATGAAGCATTTAAAAATTGAGCTTGAGGGGTTTCGTCCGATTGAAGAAGCGATCAGCTGTGCTGGTGGTGTAAAGCAAGCCGTATTAACACAGCATTTACAACTAAAATCCAATCCCTCTGTATTTTGCTGTGGTGAAATGCTGGACTGGGATGCCCCGACAGGAGGATATTTGTTGACGGCATGTTTTGCGACAGGGCGTGCTGCAGGTGAGGGTGTACATCAATATCTCAGTAGATGAGATTAGGCAAAAAAATGATGGTGTTTTGATTAAAAACGCGACTTTTATGCTAGTTTGATGCTATTGCCAATAGCCTTTGAAATAGGGAGATTTTCTCAATGTCTGCTGAAAAAATATATACAGGAAGTTGTTTGTGTGACGGTATTCACTATGAGATTCATGGTGAAATTGGAGCGGTGATCGAGTGTCATTGCCAACGTTGTCGTAAAGCCAATGGCACAGCATTTGCGACCAATGCGCCAATTCAAAAAGCAGATTTTAAAATCACCAAAGGTGAGGAACTACTGAAAAAATTTGCATCGACAGCAACAACAACACGTTGTTTCTGCCAAGAATGTGGCTCACCGATCATCAGTATTAAAGCAGAGACACCAGATACCTATCGTTTAAGAATTGGAACTTTAGATACAGCTTTAGAACAGAAGCCGACAATGCATATTTTTACTGCTTATAAAGCAGAGTGGGATACGATTTGTGACGGTTTACCTCAATATGATGAGCGTCCATAATCGTGTAGAAAGGGATCGAATAGATCCCTAACTTAATTGTATTGTTGTTATTTTGCTGTTAAAGCATCGTCTTCAAATTTGATGCCATTCCAGCCATTTTGCATAAACTGGCGAATGTTCTGATGGTCTGTTGCATCAGGCGTTGCCAAAACAGCAGCATAATGCTCTGCAAATAGATTCAGTGTTTGTTGTTGATCTAAATCATTTAATTGCGCAAAAGAAAAAACTTTGGCACTGCCTTGGTTCTCTGTGGCAGCATTATGCTGTTGACCATTTTGAAATGCAGTCGGGGTGTGGGTATAACGAGCTTCGATATGACTGATGACATCTGCAAATTTTGCATCGCCTGCTTGAAGTTGTTTCAATAATTCTTGAGCCATGATGTGAAAATTCCGTGTTAAATCGTGCCAATATCATAGCCTATGGTTAAATAATTCAGTAATGCTATTTAATATTTTGAGATGGGCCATTCTTTAACCATATTTGCTAAAATAACAGCATCGAAATTCATAAAAATAGGTCGGTATGAATCGTCATAATATTAAAAATAAAGATTCAAACTTTATTTTGAGCCTGATCGGTCTTTTTGCTGAACGCCCATTATTATTAAAACTACGCCGTATCTTGATGGGTTTTATTCCTTTTCTACAGCTACAAAGTCAGGTCAAGAATATTGTGTATTTGTCGTGGTTGGTGGATATAGATCAAGTTCGTTCACGCTATCCACAGCCTATTCAGTTATGGGAAAAGCAAGGGAAAACGATTTTTACCATACTGACATATCAGCATGAACATTTTGGTTTTTCTTTTTTAGGTCCATTACGTAAATTGATGCCATCACCGAAACAAAGCAATTGGCGCTTTTATATTGCCCCTACACAACAGGATAAAACGGTGATTTTCGAGCAAGTTGTGATTGACCAGCAGCTTTATGTTTTGAGTGGGCGTTTGGCAAGTGATGCGATGCCAGCACAATATGCAAAGAAATTTGTTCATCAAGTCTCTGAACAGCTGATTCAAACAGAGCTTGAACTTGATCCAGTTTATCAATTGTCTAGCACGGTTCAAATCAATACAGATCCGCGCTTGCCTGAAGCGTGGCAAAATTTATTCTCTTCATGGGATGAGGCCATTCAATATCTGGCTGAACAAGACCATGCATGGGTAGAATGGGTCGATCAACCTGAAAAACTATCACAAGGGGATATTGAAATGCCTTTTGATTTTAGTCAGGTTCTGCCTGCGCAAGTGCTTAATATTGCTTGTCCATTGTTACAACAATGGGATGTTCGTGAACAAGATGTATTTGCATTTGTTGTGCCAACTTTGGACTTTTATGTCAGAAATGAGTTGCCACTTAAATTAGATCGTTAAGCTTCTCCATGTTAATCTGTGGATAACTATCCGCTTATACACAAGCTGCTTATAAACAAGCTGAGCTGTAAAAAATCGGATGGTGGTAAATGCGTTTTTTAAAAAGTTTTAAGGATATCTAAACATGAATTGGCTATTGGTCGCATGCGGTGGGGCAATTGGTGCAAGTTTACGTTATGGTGCAGGGTTTATTATTTCTAAACCACATAGCCTATTCCCTTGGACAACATGGTCGATCAATATCTTGGGCTGTTTCTTGGCTGGGATTTTTTTTGCTTTTACCCAGCGCTATCCTATTTTACAGAATGAAACTCGATTATTTTTAATGGTTGGAATCCTCGGTGGTTTTACAACTTTTTCCAGTTTTGGTCTGGAAACATTCCAGCTGATTCGGCAGGGACAGTTTCCAATCGCTTTGGCTTATACCGTTTCTAGTGTGATTATTGGTGTGATCTGTTTAGCGATTGGCTTTTATATTTTTCAAATGCTTTTATCCACAAAATAATGTGCAATATTCAAAATGAAAAAGCCTAAGCTGAGGGAAGCTTAGGCTTAGACACAACATACAGTTCAATTAACGTTTAAAACGGGCAAAGCGCTTATTGAAGTTGGCAATACGACCTTCATTGCTTGCCTGACGAATTTCACCTGTATAGAAAGGATGTGAAGCACTGGATATATCGAGTGTGACATAAGGATATTGTGTGCCTTCATATTCTTTGGTATTTGTTGTCTTGATCGTGCTACCAATAACAAAGTATGCATTGGCATTGGTGTCATGAAATAACACTTGACGATATTCTGGGTGGATACCTTGGCGCATGGTTTTAACCTCTAATTATTTAAACATAGTGTAATGTTATAATATTACATTTAATTTGTAAAGTACTTCATTTGATGGGTATTCGTGTTGTCTAGCGGATTTGAAAAAAGTGAGATAAAAAAAGAAGCCTGAGCAGGAGGATCTGGCTTAGACTTCAAATATAAGTTTAATGTAAAGCTCTATCCTTAAAATTAGATGAAGCGTATAACGAAATTTTTAAAATGAATGCATTGATTATGTTACTTTTAAAAGAACTGGATGCAATCGACTTCAATAAAAACCATCAAGAAAACTTAGTCTTGTAAAGGCACCAACTCTTCAAAGAGATCTTTTAAATTATCATGGACTTTAAGTTGAATCAGATTCCAGTATTGTCCTGAAATCGTACGATTTACCATTAAAGTATCTGGCGATGGTTTAAATACATCCCAATACTTCAATGATTTTTTCACCAGTTTGATGCCATCATGATGTGCTGAATTTTCAGCAAAATCATAATGTGTAGTCAGCGGTCGTAATAAAATTTCAAGCCATGCCTCATACAATTCGACTGGAAATTTACCTTTTTCAGCCAGTGCATCTAAAACGGTTAAATGCTCTTCAATCGTCACAATATCTTGTTTTCGTGCAGCTCTGACCAAGGCTTTAAAATGAGTAATGATTTCATTGGATAAGGTTTTTACACCGCCAAAATCGTAAATGATTACACTGCCATCTTCACGGAAAGCAAAGTTGCCAGGATGAGGGTCACAATGGAAACGTTTTAAGAAGAAAATCTGTTGGCCCAATGCCAAGATTAAGCGTCGACCAATTTCATTGCGCACAGATAAATCCCAAGTACTTGCAGTTTCAATACTTTCACCTTTTTCAAGGCTTAGGGTTAAGATGCGACGACTCGAATAGTCTGTAAACACTTTGGGAATAATAATTTTTGTGTCCAAAGCTTGATGGAATGTTCTAAAAACTTGTAAGTTTTGTGCCTCAATTTCGTAATTGAGTTCTTCATGTAAGCTGTCTTGAATTTCTTTAAATAAACGATCTTGTAATTTTTTATCTACTTTTAAAACACCCATTAAGCGTAATGCCAAACGAACCTGTTTTAAGTCACTTTCACATGCTTCATCTACCCCAGGATATTGTACTTTGACCACAACTTCAGTGCCATTTTTTAACATGGCTTTGTGGACTTGACCAATAGATGCTGCTGCGAAAGGTTGTTCATCAAAATGCAGAAAGGTTTGATCAATCGGTTTGCCTAGCTCGCGTTCTACTTGTTGTTTAATTTCAGCAAATGGCATTGCAGGTGCTTGACGTTGCAATTTAGCAATTGCTCGTGCGACTTCAGGTGGAAAGATATCTTTATATTGCGAGGCGATTTGACCAACTTTCATCACAGCACCTTTCATTTCTCCTAAGGTATCTGCAATTTGAACACCAATATCTTGGAACAGCTTACTGCGGGCTTCATTTTTTTGTTCTTCATCCGCATTAAAGTTACGAATTGAATTTGATACCGTTTTCGTCGCGATACTTGCAGTCATACTCGCAAGTTTCATAAAGCGGCGACCTGGGGTACTGGTACTTTTCGACATTCGTAACCATCCTTTTAATTGGGATTAAACGTTTAATTCATTTTGATCATAGGCGACTATTGTTAAACTGCCTACTCTAATTTGTTAAGCGTTTGTTTCTACTTGGCTATTTTAAATCTTAAAATATCCAGCATGCTATCGGTTTCTTCTCAGTGCTTTTGGATTAAAATATTCTTCAATATTTTAATCGTTGTTGGATCATGAAAGTTTATCGTTATTTAACTGGTAAGGATGATGTGAATTTCTGTGCACGGGTCAGTAAAGCTTTAAATGACGGCTATGAGTTATATGGTTCTCCAACGATGACGTTTAATGGAATTGATGTCATTGTGGGGCAAGCCATCGTAAAAGAGGTTGGCAATGAATCTGAGATGTCTGAAAAGTTTCAGCAAGCCTATCAGCTTCAATCTGAATAAAATAAAGTACACTTATAAAAAATAATGCTGTATTTAAACAGCATTATTTTTAGATAAACGCATTCAATATAAGCGTTTTTAATTTAAGCCTGACTCAACCTTTTATTGTTCATATACAGACGCGTTAATAATAAAACACAGGCGATGGTCAGTCCAATGATCAGTCCTGTCCATACCCCAGCGGCGCCCATATCGGTATGGCGAGCCAAATAAATCCCAACAGGGAAAGCGATGATCCAGTAGGCCAACATAGTGATCCACATTGGGCCTTTGGTATCTTGCATTCCACGTAAACAACCCGCAGCACTGACTTGCCATGCATCCATAAGTTGGTAGCCAATTGCAAATAAAATTAAATATATCGCTGCTTGGGAAACATCATAGTCACTGGTATAAACAGACACAATTTGAGGGCGTAAAATCAACAGCAGTAACATTGTGATACAGGCAAATAAGGTACTGGTCATTAATCCAACTTTCTGGACTTTTCGCATCGCATACCAATTCTTTTCGCCATAATAAGTCCCTGTACGAATGGTCAGAGCTAAAGCCAATGACATCGGAATCATAAACAATTGCGATGTGATAGATAAGGCAATTTGATGTGCTGCAACAGTAACTTCACCAAGCGGACTGAGTACAATTGCACCTGTACTAAAAATACTGACCTCAAAGAAAATCGCCAAACCAATCGGTAACCCCAGTTTGAGGATACGTTTAATCAGTACGCGGTCTATTTTCTCAAACATATTTAAGGGTTGTGTGGCTTGGTAGCGTTTGGCTTTTAAAATATAAATGCTAATCGTGATGAACATGATCCACTGCAACAAGGCTGTTGCAAAACCACAGCCAGCACTTCCCAAGTGTGGAATAGGCCCAATTCCATACATAAAAATAAAGTTCAGCGGAATTTGTACCACAAGCGCAACAAGGCTAATCACTGTGACAGGACGAGGGTAGCCTAAAGCTTCTGAATAGCCCCGCAATGTTGAATACATGGTAAAAGCAGGCATCCCAAAAGCAATTGCATGTAAAAACAAACTGGCTTTAGGCAATAAAGATTCAGGCACACCAACCAAAGGCAACAATAAAGGAATGATCTGTAAAACCAGCATGCCAATAATACCCAGCAATAAGGCAACCCATAAAGACTGACGAACAATCGAAGGGATGTTTTCTGGGGTGCGTGCGCCATTGGCTTCTGCCACTAAAGGCGTGGTTGCGATCATGATGCCACTAAACAGCAGCATAACTGGAATCCATAAACCTACACCAACAGCAATTGCGGCAAGATCTTCGGGAGACATATGCCCAGCCATAATGGTATCAATCAATCCAAAGCCTGCTGCAGCAAACTGAGTGATTAAAATTGGGAGCATTAAGTTAAAAAGTTGCTTTAATTCAAAGCGGGTAGTTGTGGCTTTTATCGATGCAGACACAGTAAATACTCGTTTTAAATGTGCTTAGAAAATAGATTGGTTAGCGTTGTAGAGTGAGAAGCACACCTATAAAAATCACCACGCCACCTAAAAGACGTTGCCAGTTTACTGGCGTTTTATCTGTACCCAGTAGTCCAAATTGGTCAACGATCATCGACATTGCAATTTGTCCAAAAATAATTAAGCCTGACAGGGTTAAAAAACCCAGTTTTGGTGCAGTATAAATGCTCATACTGATTGCATAAACACCTAAGCAGCCACCTAGCCAAAGATACCAAGGTATCACTGCTAAACTTGAAAGGGTTGTTCTTTGTTCAGCTTGCACAATCACCAAAATAGCGAGCAATAGTGTACCAACTAAAAAGGACAAAAGGGCAGCTTGTAATGGAGAATGCAGATATTCGCGCAATTGAGTATTGATGGCGGTTTGAAAGGTCATGGCAATGCCAATACCCATGGTGAGTGGTAAAAGGAACAATAATTGACTCGATAATTTCAGCATTCTTCTTCATCTACTTTTATTGTTAATGTTCAGTCTAAAGCAAATTGATGACTTGTTCTAATCGGATGGTAGAAGTCATGTTAAAATAATCACTCTCTAAACTTGTTCTGAGCCTTCTTTGACTGATTTAACACCTCAAAATATACCTTTGTCGCTTTATATCCATATGCCGTGGTGTGTCCGTAAGTGTCCGTATTGTGACTTTAACTCACATGCTGTACCCGATGGGAAGCTGTCTTTAGATTTAGAGCAAGAATATTTATTGGCACTGGTTGAAGATTTTAAAACCCAAGTGGATTTTGCTCAGGGACGTAAAATTCATAGTGTGTTTATTGGCGGTGGAACCCCGTCATTGATTTCCGCACAAGGTTATCAGTGGCTTTTTACCCAGCTAAAAGCTTTAGTCCCGTTTGAGCAGGATTGTGAAATTACTTTGGAAGCCAATCCAGGGACGGTTGAACATGATCCATTTGCTGACTATTTAGATGTTGGAATTAATCGTTTATCGCTTGGGGTGCAAAGTTTTAATCCTGATCATTTAACAAAGCTGGGGCGTATCCATTCCAATGATGATGCTGTTTCCGCCATTCAACATGCCAAACAAGCGGGTTTTCAACGCGTCAACGTAGATTTGATGCATGGTTTGCCAGAACAGACTTTAGAACAAGCCTTATATGACTTAAAACTTGCAGTCGAAAATGGGGCAACCCATATTTCATGGTATCAATTGACCATTGAACCGAATACGGTTTTTTTCCGCACTCAGCCTATTTTGCCTGTAGATGATGTTCTGGAAATCATCCAAGAACAGGGTGAGCAATATTTAAAGGCCAATGGCTTTATCAATTATGAAGTGTCTGCATGGCGGAAAGAAAAACCGTCATCACATAATTTAAATTATTGGCAATTTGGCGATTATTTAGCGATTGGGGCAGGGGCACATGGCAAAATTACCCAAGCGGATGGCGTATACCGTTTTCAAAAAACCCGTTTGCCTAAAGACTACTTAGCCAAAGTGCCGGCTGAACATTTGCAATTTAAACGTATTGAAAAACAAGACATGCCTTTTGAATTTATGATGAATGCTTTACGTTTAAATGAGGGTGTTCATGCGCAAATGTATCCTGAACGTACAGGATTGAATTTGTCTGATTTAGATCAGGTGATTGGTTCATTAAAACAGCGTAAATTGATGTTAAATGATGACACACAGTTGGCATGTACAGCGCAAGGTCATGTATTTTTAAATTCTGTGCTGGAAGAGTTTCTATAAATCTACAGCACAACAATTTAGCTTTTGTTATGATTTGACTTAAAACAATAATCTATTAAAAGTTAAGGTCATCACAATGAATAAGTTTCTAATCAGTATGTTATTTGCTGTGGCAAGCCTATCACTGGCATATGCAAAAAACGTTGTCCCTCAATTTAGTGACTATCCTGTGAAGGCTGTGTATACAGGCAAGACCGCGAAACTTGATCTTTCAGATCCAAGTGCCAATATGTTCCGCACTCGACTGAGAGAAGCATTAACACAAAAACCAGATTTTGCCGGTGAATATGTCACCACCATGTGGGGTTGTGGCGGGGGATGTAGAGTCTATTCTTTTGTCAATAAACGTACGGGGCAGCTTTTAGCGGACGGTTTTGGTGGTGAGGAACGGACTGAAGATGTGATTGCAACACGTCCAAACAGCCGTCTCTTAGTCACACAAGAAGAGCATATGGATCAAAACTATACAGTGGATCAAGTGACTACACGTTTTTATGTGCTCGAAAAAAAACGATTTAAGTTGCTTAAAACCATTACTCAACCTGCATCTAAAACTCAATAGTAGGGGATGACAGAATTTTCTGTTGGCTTTTAAACAGATCAATTTTTAAAAGCATTAAAGCGATTGCTTAAGGGCATCTTTAAGTTACGGGTTTTTAAGACTGTGATTTCGATAAAAGTGAATGAATATCACTGTAGTGCAGCTTGCACTGTTATATCTTAAAAACAAAGAGCGCCGTAGCGCTCTTTGTTTTTTCAGAAATCTTAAATTTTAGTAATCAAAACTAAAATGTTCTGCATCAAGTGCCATCATGGTACGAGATGGATTCACCATAGACTCAGCATGACCTTGTGAACGTGGTAATAATTGTTCAAAGTAGAAATCTGCAAGTTTGATTTTTGCTTTATAGAACTCAGGAACTTCCGCACCATTACCAGACGCTAATTTTTCAGAAGCGACTGCTGCTTGTTGCGCCCAGTAGTAAGCCATCATTGCATAACCAGAGAACATTAAGAAATCGACAGAAGCAGACGATACGATTTCACGGTCTTTACGAGCTGCAAGCATGATACGAACAGTCAAAGCATTCCATTGCGCACAGATCTTGGTTAAATCCCAGGCAAAACGACGCATATATTTGTTACGTGCATGTTGACCACAGAATTTCAAGATTTCAGCGGTATATTCACGAACCACTTTACCTTTAGATGAAAGCAGCACTTTACGACCAATTAAATCCAGTGCTTGAATACCTGTTGTACCTTCGTACAAAGTCGCGATACGCGCATCACGTGCAATTTGTTCCATGCCATGCTCTTTGATATAGCCATGACCACCGAACACTTGCATACCCAAATTCGCAGATTCAAGTCCCATTTCTGTCAAGAAACCTTTGAGAATCGGGGTATAGAAACCAAGCTTATCATCATATTCTTCAAATTTTGCTTGATCACCTTGTAACATTGCATCAGTCATTTTATCTGCAAGCTGAGCTGCATGATAAATCATGGCACGACCGCCTTCTGCAAATGCTTTTTGAGTCAAAAGCATACGACGTACATCGGCATGGTGAATGATTGCATCAGCCACTTTATCTGGATCTTTTTTACCAGATAGAGCACGCATAGACATACGGTCTTTTGCGTATGGTAAAGCACCTTGGAATGATAATTCCGCGTGAGCAAGGCCTTGTACAGCAGTACCAATACGTGCTGTGTTCATGAAGGTGAACATTGCATGTAAGCCTTTATTCACTTCACCAATCAGATAACCTGTTGCGCCATCAAAGTTCAATACTGCAGTTGCAGATGCACGAATCCCCATTTTGTGTTCAATAGAACCACAAGTCACAGGATTACGTTCACCCACTGTACCTTCAGTTGTAGGGATGAATTTAGGCACAATAAACAATGAAATACCTTTAGTACCTGCTGGTGCATCTGGAAGACGCGCAAGAACGATATGGATAATGTTTTCAGTTAAATCATGTTCACCGGCAGAGATGAAGATTTTTGTCCCTGTAATTGCATAAGTACCATCAGCATTAGGTTCAGCCTTAGTTTTTACTTGACCTAAGTCTGTACCACATTGTGGTTCAGTCAGACACATTGTTCCTGACCATGTACCCGCAGTCAGGTGTGGCATATAGGTATTTTTTTGTTCGTCTGTACCAAATTGCAGGATGGTATTCATACATCCCATGCTCAAACCTGGATACATGGTGAATGACCAGTTTGCAGTCCCCATCATTTCAGATTTGATCAGGTTTAATGACATCGGCAAACCTTGACCACCAAACTCTTCAGGATAAGACAGACCTTGCCAGCCACCTTGAATAAATTGGTTATAAGCTTCTTTAAAGCCTTTTGGTGTCGTAACTTCACCATCTTTAAAATGACAACCTTCTTCGTCACCAGATTGATTCAGTGGAGAAAGTACATTTTCACAAAAATCTGCAGCACCTTCTAAAATCATATCGACAGTATCAGCATCGGCATTTTCGCCAATTGATAGTGTTTTATAATGTGCAGAATAGTCAAAAACTTCATTCATTAAAAAACGTATGTCACGGAGCGGCGCTTTATATGCTGGCATGTGTTTAATCCTAATTTAAAAATAGTTTTGGATTTTCAATCTATAGCTTCATTATTCATAATCATATGGGAATTACATTGATAAGACTCTCTAAAAAAATTGTCAGAAATGCGAATTTGGTAGAAAAAGCACATGTGAATTTGTTGATTTTTTGATAGTCTTGTACACTTTGTTTTTTATTGTTTCATTGTTATTTTTATTGTCATTATAATATTCAAGTGGGTAGATCTATCATGCATTTAAAAAAATTAACATTGTGTCTATTGGGTTTGAGTTTATCAGCATGTTCTACACATGTGATTAAAAGCAATGCTTTAAATGCAGATCAAGACGCTCCGCAACGTGCAATTCAAGGCTTTAATGCCTTATATGAATATCCAAATTTTGATTACCGTGGACAAGTCAAGGTTCGACTTGATAGTGTTCAGAAAGCCAACACAGCTGATACAAAGCAATTAGATCCTACAATTGAAAAAAAGGTCAATCAATACCTGAAAGATCAAAAAATCAAGTTAACCGATGCGCAAAAAAAAGACCTTTATCAAGCAATTGCTAAACAGGACTCAAAGTATTTTAGTCGCTTTGCTGGTATGGGCGCAGATGTTGTACAAAATATCGTGAATGATTTGCAGATTCGTTATGATGGAACGGTAAATTATCGTCAGAAAATGGCATCATTTAACTTAGAGACACAGTATAAAAAACCCAACCTCTCTGTGGAAATGCGTGTTCCTACAGTGTTGGATCTGAATAATTATAAATTCTATACCCATATTTTTTCTTTAATGCCTTATTTGGCCAATTCACAAGATCAGGATAAATATGCCTATTATGATTTTTCTAAATACAAAGATGATATTGCCAAAGTAAATGGAAAAGCCTTAGTTGAGTTCCTTAAACAATCAGGCGCAACCTCTTATTTGATCGCTTCTCCGAATCAAATTGAAAGTCTTGCGGTGAGTTCAGCTGAGAAGCAAGCGGGTGTGGTTGAAAAAATCCGCTTAAATACCAGCATTGAAGAAATGTTTTTGCAAGGGCAATTGTATTCTACAGTGAATCGTCAATATTTCATGAATTCAGTGCTTGGATTGAGTCCTACAAATATTGCAAAACTCTTAGATACTACTGGAGAAAATCAATCAAGTGATGCTGCTAACGAAGCGGCACAAGCTGCAATGAAAGCAGTAGAAGAAGCCTCAGCGGGGATCAATACTGATGATGCGGGAGTGGCTGATGCCGCTAGCGCCATGTATCAACTTTATAGTGCAGTCAATCGTCAATCTCATGAAGCGTCTGAAGAAGAGGTGGACGCTGTTTATGCAGATGCACAAGACGCGGCTAAAAAAGCAGTTGAAGATGATGAAGACTATGCCACTAGCCAAGCTTCCGATGCTGCTGAGCAGGAAGATGACAATGTTGAAGCTGAGTCTGCAGAAGCATCAGCAGAGCGTCAGAAAATTTTAACTGAACAACAATGTGAAGACTTAACAAAAGCAAAAGCTCATCCACGTTTTGGTGATGTGGAATATTGTCAGTATCATTATGAAATTGATGTTTTAAGTGCTGAAGCAAAGGATGATGCATCTTCAGCCAGTAAAGCTTTACAGCAGCAAAGTAATGCAGCGCTTGTCAAAACCTTTACAGGCTATGCGAAAGACCAGTTGGTTGATGCTCAACAATTTAAACAATTGTGGAATCAACATCATACTGAAGTTGAAGCCAGTTTGCCGCCTAAAAATAAACGTAATCCTTTAAGCGTTGATCTGTCTTTAGATAACAAAGGCCGGGCGGTAAAAGCAGATTATGATTTGGGTGTGGATTTTGATAAATTAGATCGTAAGCTGAATGTTAAGATGGATATGCAATTCCTTAATTATGGAAATGCCAGCAAGATCGACCAGAGTGTTTTACAGCAAGCCAAACCATTTAAAGACATCTTTAAAGGCAGTATTATGGAGCAAGCTGTAGGTGGTATTGCGGGTGTTTCAGGTGATACAGGCAGTCGTTCAGAACAAAAATATTTAACTTTAGACGAGCGTTTAGCACAGTTGGCTGAACAAGTGTATGCACAAACGGGTTCTTATGAAAAAACCTATAAAGCCGTATTTATTGCCAAACTGACTGCAGAAAAACCTGAGCTAATCAAACAATATTCTGCTCAAGATTTACAGGAAATTGCGGCAGTCTACGCTTATTCTTATTCTGATGAAGAGATTTACAATCCGAAAGGTCAGGCTTTAAAACAGGTCCAAGCTTTACAGAAAAAGCATCATTTGGAAGATGACCACCAATATGATGATGGACTTGGAAATGCTGTTGATGAGATCGTGGCTAAAGTCTGGAAAGATAAGCAAAGTGTTTTAGAAATTCAGAATTTAGTCAAGAAATACAAAACCACTGAAGCCGTTTTTGCGCAATATTATATGCAGAAGTTTGAAGCAGAAAATGAGATTGAAAAAGGGCAACGCGCTGATTTTATCAAAACAGCGAAGATTTTAGCCAAGTCTTATACTGCGTTTAAACGCAATAAATTTAACGATCAAGTTGTTGCTGGCTTAGATCAAGACGCGACTGAATTTATTGATTATGATTTATTTAAGCAAACCTATCAGATCTTGAGTGATGCCAAGTTAAAGTGATTGGTCTTGGTTTGGTTAAAAAGAACCTCAATTGAGGTTCTTTTTTTATGGATTTTTTAAACAAAGATACATCCATGATTAAAGAAAATCTTTTAAATTTGGACGAACCCCATTCCAAATATAAAAGGCTTCGATGGCTTGCCCAACCAACATACCGAAGCCTTCTGAGCTTGGAACCTGACGCGCTTTGGCTTGATCGATAAAACTTGAAGGTTTGCCATAGGCCATTTCATAAGCATGGTGAAAGGTTAAGGTTTCAGGAAGAATCAGTGCATCACCCGTTAAGCTTGCCGAAGTCGCATTGATAACAAGATCAAATTGCCCATCTAATTCATCTAGGCTACAAGCGGAAAGTTTTGCTTCAGGAACAGCGCTTTGTAAATCGGCCACCAATTGTTCTGCACGTGAACGGGTACGGTTGGCAATCACAATTTTTTTAGCCCCCGCTTTTACCAGAGGGTAAACCACGCCGCGAGTTGCACCACCCGCTCCAATAATCAAAATATCTGTGTTTTCTAAAGTCCAGTCTAATGCTTTAATCGCATCGACTAAACCTTGTCCATCTGTATTGTCACCATGCAATACACCGTTTTCCATCCAAAGCGTATTGACCGCCTTGGCGATTTTTGCACGTTCTGTCAGTTGTTGGCATAAGGCAAAAGCTTGTTCTTTAAATGGCACAGTAACATTCATACCTACGCCATTGTGAGCAAAGAATTCAGTTACACTTGCAGTAAAGCCATCGAGTGGGGCAAGACGTTTTACATAGTTGAGATCAATACCAGTCTTTTCTGCAAAGGCATGGTGTAGTTCAGGTGAACGAGAGTGTTCAATCGGATTTCCAATGACTGCGAATAGTTTACTCATGCCAAATGTCCAAGTATTGATTGTGTTGATTTTTAGAGAATGTCGACAATATACGTGAAAATGGATGATACAACCAAACTATATGCGGTTTAGCTTATGCTAAAATTTGAATAAATTGATGATTTAGAGCGCTTTTTTAATCGCGCTAAAGCTGGTTTTTAAGAGGAAGGTTTTTGGGGAAATGTTGTGCTTTAAAAAAGATGCTTATGGATTGCAAACTGACTCTAAGAAGTCAAGAAAAATCATAGCAAAAACAACAAGAAAGCCAGCAGATAAAACAACACTAGAAGTAATTGAGATGCTGTCAGAGAGATGGTTGTTAGAGATAATGGTGGTTGAAATGGAACATGCTAATAAAAATAAAATACTGAATGAAAGTGTAACCTTGTGATTTTCTAATAAATTCCTCATACCTACCTCTGGTTTCTACCGCTATAATAATCTTTAAACGCTAAGACTTTATCAAAAAATTAAGGAAATTTTAAGGTTGGTATCTTAGTCAGGTTTGAGCATATATTAAATTAAAAAAGTGTCCTTATCGTGAATTATTCTCATTTTAATTGTGAGTAAATCTTTCAAGCGCTATCTTCTCAGAAGGATTCATCGGTAAAGGTTAAAAAGCTATCTTGAATGCAAGATAGCTTGGTCACGATGAAACCTAAATGGCGAGAGATTATTTTAATATCGACAACCAATCTTTAGGTTTTAAATAATGAGCAGTGAGACGTTTTTCTGGGCTGTTTTCATCCCATTCTGGGCGATAAGACCATGCTGCAAGCGGTGGCATACTGACCAGAATAGATTCAATTCGACCACCAGTTTGTAAGCCAAATAAGGTGCCACGATCATAAACCAAATTATATTCAACATAGCGACCGCGACGATACAATTGGAAGTCTCGTTGGGCTGGTGTAAATGGTTTATCCTGATTTCTTTGAAAAATAGGCAAAATAGCATTTAAATAACCATTTGCGACCGCTTGGATATATTCAAAGCATTTTTCAAAATCCCATTGATTTAAATCATCAAAAAACAAACCACCAATACCACGTTGTTCATCACGATGTTTTAAATAGAAGTAATCATCACACCATTGTTTATGTTCAGCATAAATTTCTTCACCAAACGGTGCGCACAGGTCGAATGCTGTTTGGTGCCAAGATAAAACGTCTTCATCATTGGGGTAAAAAGGTGTGAGGTCAAAACCCCCACCAAACCACCAAATTGGTGCTTGCCCTTCGGGTTCTGCAACAAATAGTCGTACATTGGCGTGAGATGTGGGAACATTGGGATTTGTTGGGTGAATGACCAAAGAAACTCCCAAAGCTTGTGCTTTGGCTCCAGCGATTGCCGGATGGCGTTCTGTTGCTGAAGCTGGCAGTTTGGAAATGTTGATGTGAGAAAACATCACCCCGCCTTTTTCGATCACAGTACCATTTTGTAGAACACGTGAACGACCACCACCTCCTTCAGGGCGTTGCCAGTCATCAATTTCAAATGTTGCAGTGCCGTGGCCTATTTGTTCTTGTTGCTCTAGGGCAGAGCAGATTCGAGCTTGTAAATCTGTCAGGAAATCACGAACACGTTGAATATCTGCAGAAGTCGGGTTTTGCATGATCATCCTCGAAGGAGAATTGAAAAATTTTCTACATCAAAACATAAAATGCTAAAAAAACAAAACCAAGTCATTATAAAGACATGTTTTGAACATGGTGTGAATGAATCGAATGAGCCTAAAAAATCTGTGGGTATCACGGATACATGCTAGGCAATCCCGAGCAATTCGCTAGGTTGAAATCTATCCTTAAGCTCAGCACAATGTATTGAGGATAGATTCAATTTTTGGGTTTATTGCATTCTGAATGTTAATTGCGTATCGAGCAGTGAATATGAGTTGTTCTTTGATTCAAAAATACAATGTTGCTGGACCCCGTTATACCAGTTATCCAACGGTTCCATATTGGGAGGAGGCATCATTTTCGCTGCAACAATGGAAACAGACCTTAAAGCGCTCTTTTGATGAGTCTAATCACGTTGAAGGCATCAGTCTTTATATTCATTTACCATTTTGTGAAAGTCTATGTACATTTTGCGGATGCCATAAAAAAGTCACGAAACGGCATGATGTTGAACAACCCTATATTCAAGCCGTTTTAAAAGAATGGGACTTATATTGTCAGTTGTTAGCAGACAGACCCATCATTAAAGAAATCCATTTGGGTGGCGGGACACCAACATTTTTTTCAGTTGAGCATTTACAACAATTAATTCAAGGTATTTTAGCCAAAGCCAATATTGCAGATGGTTATGAATTTAGTTTTGAAGGGCATCCCAATAATACCACGCGAGATCATTTACAAGCCTTGTATGAGCTTGGTTTTCGCCGTGTCAGCTATGGGGTGCAAGACTATAATGCGACTGTTCAGAAAGCTATTCATCGTGTGCAACCTTTTGAACATGTAGAAAGAGTGACGCAATGGGCAAGAGAGATTGGTTATACATCGATTTCACATGATCTGGTTTTTGGTTTGCCATTTCAAAATTTAGCAGATGTGTTGCATACCATTGATTTGACTAATATGTTAATGCCAGATCGCTTGGCTTTTTATAGTTATGCGCATGTGCCTTGGATTAAGGGCAATGGCCAGCGTGGGTTTAAAGATCATGATGTACCTAAAGATGGGATGAAGCGAACACTGTATGAGGAAGGGAAAAAGCAACTTTTAGCGCATGGTTATCATGAGATTGGGATGGATCATTTTGCTTTAGATCGAGATGAGATGTATCAAGCATTTCATGCAGGTACTTTGCATCGTAATTTTATGGGCTATACCTCATCAAAAACACAAGTCATGATCGGATTGGGCCTATCTTCAATCAGTGACAGTTGGTATAGCTTTGCACAGAATGAAAAAAATCTGGATGCCTATTACACTTGTCTTGAAAATGATGAAATTCCTGTGGTGAAAGGGCATGTGCTAAGTGTCGAAGATTTAAAGATTCGTCAGCATATTTTGAATTTGATGTGTACCTTTCAAACCTCTTGGTCAGATCAAACGATGGATTTTGCTGAGCGTGGTGATGTGATTCAACAGCTTGTTGAAATGCAGCATGATGGTTTATTGAACATTGAAGCGGATCGGATTGTGATCACGGAGCAAGGGAAGCCTTTTGTCCGTAATATTTGTATGGCGTTTGATTTGCATTTAAAGCGTAGAAAGCCTGAAACGCAAATTTTCTCGATGACGATTTGATTATATTTTACAAAATATTGTATTTAAAAATTTAGATGAAGAAGTGTAGATGATTCCTTTCTTTTCAGGGATGAAAAGAAACAAAAATCCTTTGTTGGGCAAAGGGGACTCCTGTCACCCTTGCCCAACGGCGACATCCCTGTCGCCATCCGCGATAGCAAAACCTTTCTTGATGTTTTATTTATAAAAATTAGTGAATTAATAAGAGAGGTTATGGTTTTACTGATTTCTTTTGTTCAATTAACTTATTAATGACTTCACCATATACCCAAGTATTTAAAATACCATCTGAGCTTTCTAGGCCAATAATATCTAAAAATTTTTCATAGCTAACAGCAACTTGTTCTCTATCATCTGTATCTAGGCTGTATGGGTCAATTTGATTGATGCCATCAGCAAGAGTTTTAAGTAATTGTTTTTTAGAGGGCGGTGTATGACTCTCATAAAGTTTAATAAAAGCTTGACTTGTATCGGCTATATTTTGATTGAGTTTTTGCTTTAATTGAGGATTTTTGATTCCCGTATATAAAAAATTATCGGGCAAGAAATGGTCTTGTTGTTGAAACTGTCTTAATTGTTGAATGGTTGCAGATTGGGTTTTTGAATCAGATGCCTGACAATATGTGCTGAGTAAAAGGAGACTGATTGCAAATAAGGTTGAGCTTAATTTCATTAGTTCAGTCTCCTATTATTTAACTTAGTGATTATTTAAAAATCATCTTTCTCATACATATGTGACATACGATCATGTTTGGTTTTTAAATAATCTTCATTGAACTTATTTAAGCCCACTGTCAACGGTACACGGTCTAATACATCAATACCTAAATCTGTTAAAGCTTTTAATTTTAATGGATTGTTGGTAATTAGCCTGACTTGTTTAACCTGTAAATGATCGAGCATGATGCTACACATATCATATTTACGTGCATCAGCAGGTAGGTTTAACAATAAATTTGCATCAACGGTATCATGCCCTTGATCTTGCAAAGCATAAGCACGGATTTTATTGGTCAAACCAATACCACGACCTTCTTGGCGCAAATATAAAATCACACCTTGGCCTGCATCATTCATCATTTTCATGGTGTTGTGCAATTGAGGGCCACAGTCACATTTTAATGAACCAAAGGCATCGCCAGTTAAACATTCTGAATGAATACGAACTAAAACGGGGTTTGTAGGCGCGATTTCTAAACCCTTAGAAAGAGCAACATGCTCTTCACCTGTTTGTGGATCTTGAAATACAGAAATTTTAAAATCACCATAAGCAGTGGGTAATTTTGAAGTGGCAACAAACTCTATTGACACAGAATCTTCCATCTATTTGTTTAGAAATTGGCTAAAGTATAGCGTAATGCTTGGACATTGGTAGGTTTGTAAAGCATGTTTTTATAGATAACATTGCTATAAAAATTTCTTTTTTGTATAAAGCACACGATAATAGTTGATATATAGATAGATTATTCATGATAATTGACACCAAGAGCACACTTGCTGACTTGGAAGTTCCAATGACGCATCATTATAAATGTGGCTGATTGAATGTGATATCATTGGTTCTCACAATCATGCTAACCCGTTTACCTAGCTAGATTTGCCAGGCTTTAGAAGGCTTTGCCACATATGTTGTATACCGAAATACCTAGTCATCGTCCTGTTACGCCTTTGTTGAATGAAATTAATCATCCTCAACAATTACGTCAGTTTGAGCAAAGCCAATTGCCGCAGGTCGCAGACGAATTGCGTCAATTTATTTTGTATGCTGCTGGACAAAGTGGCGGGCATTTTGGTGCAAACCTTGGCGTTATAGAATTAACAGTTGCCTTACACTATTGTTTTGAAACTCCACGGGATCGTTTAGTTTGGGATGTGGGCCATCAGGCGTATCCACATAAAGTCCTTACAGGACGCCGTGAGCAATTGATGACCATCCGTTCTAAAGATGGATTGGCGGCTTTTCCAGCGCGTGATGAATCTGAATTTGATACCTTTGGTGTAGGACATTCATCGACTGCAATTTCTGCTGGCTTGGGTATGGCCTTGGCACGTCGTTATCAAAAAGACCCTTGTGAAGTTGTTGCTATCGTTGGTGATGGTGCGATGACTGCTGGAATGGCATTTGAAGCCATGAATGATGCAGTGGCGCATAATGCTGATTTGATGGTGGTACTCAATGACAATGATATGTCGATTTCATGTAGCACGGGTGGTTTTGCTAAGCATTTAGCTGCAATTTGGGAACAAGGGCAATTCATCAATATTGATGAAGAAGGGCAAGCTTTTGTACAGGATTGCCCTGAATGGAACTACAACTCTCGTTTACATCAATCTGCGACTGATGCTGCGGATAATCTATTTAAAGCCATTGGTTTTGATTATTTTGGCCCATTTGATGGCCATGATGTGGAGCAACTGGTACAAGTCTTTAATGCGCTGAAAAAGCGTAAAGGGCCACGCCTGATCCATGTCTATACCGTGAAAGGTAAGGGTTTTGCACCTGCTGAAGCGGATCAAATTAAATATCATGCGATTGGCAAAATTAATGCTTCAGCAACTAAAAATGTAGCGCCAAAATATTCAGATGTATTTGGGCAATGGCTTTGTGATGAAGCTGCACAAGACGACAGATTACTCGCAATTACGCCTGCCATGTGTGAAGGCTCAGGCATGGTGCAGTTTGCTAAACAATTTCCAGAGCGTTACTTTGATGTTGCCATTGCAGAACAGCATGCCGTGACATTAGCTGCGGGTATGGCGTGTGAAGGATTGAAGCCAGTTGTGGCGATTTATTCAACCTTCCTACAACGCGGTTATGACCAGCTGATTCATGATGTTGCTTTACAAAATCTTGATGTGACCTTTGGTATTGATCGTGCAGGCTTAGTCGGCGAAGACGGCCCTACGCATGCTGGTGCGTATGACTATGCTTATATGCGTACCGTACCCAATATGGTGATCATGGCGCCAAAAGATGAAAACGAATGTCGTCAAATGCTGCATACAGCATATCTATACAAAGGCCCAACTGCAGTACGTTATCCACGCGGTAACGGTTTAGGTGTAGAAATTCAACAACAGTTGATTGAGCTGGAAATTGGTAAAGCTGAAGTATTGTTAGAACTCAATACTGAACACGAAGAAGGTATCACGATTTTGGCCTTTGGTAGTCGTGTTCAACCTGCGCTTGAATCAGCAAAACAGCTGGCACCAAAGTTGGATATTGCAATTCGTGTGATCAATATGCGTTTTGTGAAACCATTGGATGAACAAATTATTCGTGATTTGGCAGACAAAACTCACTTATTTGTAACTGTTGAAGAACATGCGGTGATGGCGGGTGCGGGTAGTGCGGTCAATGAGTTCTTGGCACAGGAGCAAATTGTGAAGCCAATTTTAAACCTAGGTTTACCTGATGAATTCCTCGCACAAGCAAGCCATTCTGAAATGCTCCAAGACTGTGGTTTAGATGTAAAAGGTATTCAAAACTCAATTGAACAGGCTTGGTTAAAGCTGGTACAACACGTTTAAGCTCATGTAAAAGTTAAAGTTGTAAAATTTTAGCAACAAAATTTCCCAAAAAGCGCCGATATTTGCTAAAATGTCGGCGCTTTTATGCATTATTCTTTATCAGTATCTTCAAATTTGTAGTGGGTGTTCAATGGAACCTATGGTGGTGATGGCTGCGCGTGCGGCTCAGTTAGTTGGTCAAGAGCTTTTAAAAGCGCATCAAAATCGTCATAAACTCGATCTACAAGTCGAAGAAAAAGGTATTGATGGTCCAGTGACTCGTGTAGATCGTTATATCGAGCAGTTGACTATTGATACGCTTCGTAAAAGTTATAAAAATCACAGCTTCCTTGGTGAAGAGTTTGGACTACAAGAAGGTAAAGGTCACGATGCCGATTGGTGTTGGGTGATTGATCCTCTTGATGGTACTTTAAACTTTATCAATGCTTTCCCACATTTCTGTGTATCTATTGCAGTTCAACATAAAGGTGTAACTCAACACGGTGTTATTTATGACCCTGTGAAAGATGAGCTATTCTCTGCAAGCCGTGGTCGTGGCGCAATGTTGAATCAACGTCGTATTCGTGTGAATGTTAAAGACAGTCTTGAAAATACCTTTATGGGTGTAGGCCATGCTTACCGCGCTAAACGTAATGGTGAGATTGTTTCTTATGCAAAAAACCATTTTGAATCATTATTAAATGTAACTGAAGCTGGCGCACAATATCGTCGTGCGGGTTCTGCTGCATTGGACTTGGCTTATGTTGCAGCTGGTCGTTTAGATGGTTATTTTGAACTCGGTTTAAAACCTTGGGATATCGCAGCAGGCGAGCTTATGGTGAAAGAAGCGGGTGGTACTGTCGTTGATGCTCGTGGTGGTTCAGATTCTATGGAAAATGGTCAAGTGATTGCGTGTTCTATGAAAATGTTAAAACCATTGATGCAAGTTGTTGTTCCTGCTTGGGGTGAAGCTGCGAAGTAATTTATACTTGTGTAGATTGAGTTTTAAAAAGCCTTCATCGTTATGAGGGCTTTTTTATGCGTTGCGATTTAATGCGATACTAGCAATACTGAATATCGTCGTTTGAACATTGGTGATTGTAAGACCTAGCGAATAGTACTGATATAAAAATAATACAACTTATTGGGGAAGTTAAGAGCACATATCATTGGCAATCCAATACGATTATTCTAAGCGAGTTTACCGTTGAGTGTTTAGGGGGGAGCTGTAGCAGATATTCTTGAGGATGAAAGTTTAGCTGTAGATCAAGTTTTTTATTTAATTCCTGAAGATAATGAATGACTTAATACAATACAGGAAAAAACAATAAAACTTCGTGACATTATTATAAATTCTGCTATACTCTGCGCACGCACTAAATTTCGTTCATTACCTGAACATTTCTCTTCTATATTGTGTATGCGCGTCCGGTCCAAAGAGAGGACAATATTTCGCGCCCCACCCAATCGCTTAAGCGATTCCTTCAGGTTGCGGCTGTTATCAAATGTGCGTTATACGCATCGTCGTTCTCGGATCGCCGCTGATTCTATATTTTCAGCGATTATTGCTGTGCCGCTTTTTGCCGATGTCCATCAGACCATATATTAATGGAGCACCCACATTAGGGTGAATATCTCTATGAGCAAAACTTTTGCTGAATTTTCATTAGACGAGTCGCTACAGAAAGCACTCGAGAGTCTTGGTTTTACTACGCCGACTCCTGTTCAAGAACTATCTATTCCAGCGGCTTTAGAAGGAAAAGACCTTCTAGTATCAAGCCAAACTGGTTCTGGTAAAACTGCTGCATTCTTACTCCCTACGTTAAACGCTTTAGCTGGTCAAGATACTTTTGTACCATTTAAAGATCGTATGAAAGCAGTAACTCAACCAAATATCTTGGTGATTTCACCTACTCGTGAACTTGCACAACAAGTATGTCAAGATGCGATTGCATTTGTACGCCATATGAAAGGTGTACGTGTTGCAGCAATCATGGGTGGTATGCCTTTTGGTAAGCAAATCCAACAATTAAAAGGTGCACAAGTTGTTGTTGCGACTCCAGGTCGTTTACTTGATCTTGTAAACCGTCGTCAAATTAAACTTGATTTAGTTGATGCTTTAATCGTCGATGAAGCTGACCGTATGCTTGACTTAGGTTTCTCTGAAGACCTAGAAGCTATCAGCGATTTAGCTTTAAATCGTAAACAAACATTAATGTTCTCTGCAACATTTGCACCACGTATCATTAATCTTGCTGAACGCATGATGAACGAACCTGAACGTATTGCAATTGAAACAGGTCATTCAACAAATACTGATATTACCCAAACTTTACATTGGACTGATGGCTTTGAGCATAAGAAAAAATTGCTTACCCATTGGTTAAATGAAGAAGACGTAGATCAAGCAGTTGTATTTGCTTCAACTCAAGAAGATACAGATATGCTTGCTGAAGAGCTTGCAGAAGCTGGTCTTTCAGTTGTTGCGCTTCATGGTGCTATGCCACAAACTGTACGTAACCGTCGTTTACGCAGTATCCGTGAAGGTCGTGCAAAAATTCTTGTTGCTACAGACGTAGCTGCTCGTGGTCTTGACGTACCAACAATCTCTCACGTAATTAACTTCGGTCTTCCAATGAAGAATGAAGATTATGTGCATCGTATTGGTCGTACAGGTCGTGCGGGTCGTACTGGTAAAGCAATCACTTTAGCAACTTACCGTGAACGCGGTAAAATCCGTGCTTTAGAGGATTATTTAGAAGCGCGTTTAAGTGTTTCTGAAATCGAAGGTTTAGAGCCATCTCCACCTCCAGCTCGCGGTAGTCGTGATGGTGGCGGTCGTGGTCGTAGTAACGGTGGCGGTCGTCGTGAAGGCGGTCGTGGCGGTTTCGGCGGTGGTCGTCGTTTTGAAGGTGAATCAAACTTCAAACGTCGTGAAGGCGGTGATGATCGTCCACGCCGTAGCTTCGATGACAAACCACGTGGTGATCGTCCATCTTATGGTGATGACCGTCCTAAGCGTGATTTTGGTGATCGTCCACCACGCCGTGAAGGTGGTTTTGGTGATCGTCCACAACGTTCATTCGGTGGCGAAGATCGTCCTAAGCGTGATTTTGGTGATCGTCCACCACGTCGTGAAGGTGGCTTCGGTGACCGTCCACAACGTTCATTCGGTGGTGAAGATCGTCCTAAGCGTGATTTCAACTCTGATCGTCCACGTCGTGAAGGCGGTTTTAACGATAAACCTCGTTTTAACTCGAATGATGACAACCGTGGTAACAGCGTAGATTACAAACCACGTCGTGAAGGCAGTTTTGCAGATCGTCCTAAGCGTGATTTTGGTGATCGTCCACCACGTCGTGAAGGTGGTTTCGGTGACCGTCCACAACGTTCTTTCGGTGATGATCGTCCTAAGCGTACATTCGGTGGCGAAGACCGTCCTAAGCGTGAATTTAATTCAGATCGTCCTAAACGTGCGTTTGGCGGTGATGATCGTCCTAAGCGTGAATTTGGTGGTGAAGATCGTCCAAAACGTGAATTCAATGCAGACCGTCCGCGTCGCAAATTCAACGATTAATTAGATATTTTTAATAAAAAACCAGCCTTCAGGCTGGTTTTTTATTGCAAGTTGAAAAGTATTTGGTAGAATAAAGTGTGACATAGTTCAATTTATTTAATAAAACAGTTAGACTTAACTTATGAAAAATTGAATCTAATAAAGTTGATGATTTCTTTGAGGTAATTATGTTATATATGTTCTCACTTTTATTGATCTCAAATGTTGGGTACTTTTTTTATAGCCTGCTTTTTAGATAATCTATTTGCTCATTAAATAAAATTTAAAAGTAAAAAACTAAAAAATAGCCCAACAAACATTGTTTATAAAGATGAATATTCTTTATGATTTTTTATTATCTTTTAATTACAAAACATATAGATATTTAAGAGTATAGTATGTGGGCTGATAAATGCAGGAAAAAGTTCAGCTATGAATAAACACAGTCATTCCGAAGCTGAAGCTTTAATTGAAGTCAAAAATTTAAGTTTTAACCGAGGTGAACGCGTTATCTACGATAATGTGAGTTTGCAGATTCGTCGTGGGCAAATTACCGCAATCATGGGACCATCTGGAACAGGTAAAACAACCTTGTTACGGCTCATTGGTGGTCAGCTTAGCCCAGATGCTGGTGAAGTACGACTTGATGGGAAAAACATTGCTTCGATGTCACGTAATGAGCTTTTTGCTGCACGTGCGCGTATGGGGATGTTATTTCAGAGTGGTGCGTTATTTACCGACATGACCGTCTATGAAAATGTTGCTTTTCCAATTCGCGCACATACAAAATTACCAGAAAATTTAATTGCTGAGTTGGTGGCACTAAAATTAGAGTCGGTTGGTTTGCGTGGTGCTGAAAAGTTGATGCCCGCAGAACTTTCTGGCGGGATGAATCGACGCGTGGCGCTTGCTCGTGCGATTGCGCTTGACCCAGACTTGATTATGTATGACGAACCTTTTGCTGGGCAAGATCCGATCGTGATGGGGGTTTTGACTCGATTAATTCGATCATTACGTGACGCTTTAGATCTAACAACAATTATTGTTTCACATGATGTTGATGAAACATTATCAATTGCTGACTATATTTATGTTGTGGCTGAAGGTAAGGTGCAAGGCGAGGGGACACCTGAGCAATTGCAACAACACGCTTCTCCATTTGTACAGCAATTCTTAACAGGTTCGGTTGAAGGTCCTGTTGATTATCAATTTAGTCATCAAGCCTATTTAAGTAATGAGGTTAGTTCATGAATGCTATTGCCTTATTGGGTAGACGCGTTCTAGAACGTGTTCAGGGCATTGGTGTTGCAATGCTCATGTTGTTGCGCATTTTATTCTCTTTGCCAACAATACTTGGTGTAAAACTTTTCATTTATCAGATGTATCGAGTAGGCGTACTGTCTTTATTGATCATTGCTGTATCTGGGCTGTTCATCGGTGCAGTACTCGGTTTGCAGATGTATAACATCTTGGTCACTTTTGGTAGTGAAGCCATGTTGGGCGCAGCTGTGGCTTTAACCTTGTTGCGTGAACTTGCGCCTGTTGTGGCTGCCTTGCTTTTTGCTGGTCGTGCTGGCTCTGCTTTGACTGCTGAAATTGGCCTAATGAAGGCAACTGAACAATTATCCAGTATGGAAATGATTGGTGTTGATCCGTTAAAGCGTGTGATTTCTCCACGTTTATGGGCTGGTATTGTCAGTTTGCCGATGCTGTCTCTGATCTTTGCTGCGATTGGTATTATGGGTGGCAAAATGGTCGGTGTAGATTTTCTCGGCGCAGATGAAGGCTCGTACTGGAGTGGTATTCTGAGTAGCACTCAGTTTATGAAAGATGTGTTTAACGGGACCATCATTAAAAGTTTAGTATTTGCTTTAATTTGTACTTGGATTGCGGTGTATCAAGGTTATGCTTGTGAACCAACATCTGAAGGTATCGCAACATCTACGACACGTACTGTTGTGTATTCATCGTTATGTGTTTTAGGTTTTGATTTCGTGTTGACTGCGGTCATGTTCGGAGGTGTTTAATGAAATCACGTGCTAGTGAGCTGACCGTCGGTATTTTTGTCATCATTTTTGGTCTTGCTCTATTCTTTTTAGCCATGAAAGTGAGTGGTTTGGTCGGTACAAACTTAAAAGACAGTTATGAAATGACTGCAACATTCGACAATGTGAATGGTTTAAAACCGCGTGCCAAAGTGACCATGAGCGGTGTTAAAATTGGACAAGTTGATGCAATTACACTTGATCCTGTGACACGTCATGCAACGGTTAAATTCGATTTGGATGGTTCATTGACCACCTTCAATGCAGAACAGTTGAAGAAAGTAAAAGAAAATGCGCTAGGTGATTTACACTACAGTGCTGATTATCAGGCTGCGACACCTGAGAAACAAAAAGAAATGGAAACGCAACTGTTAGGTAACATGAAATCCATCACAAATATTGATGAAGATGCTTACATAATGGTCGCAACCAATGGTCTTTTAGGCGAAAAATATTTGAAAATCGTACCAGGTGGCGGCATTAACTACATTAAACGTGGTGAAAGCATTGAAAACACCCAAGGTACGATGGATCTAGAAGATTTGATTACCAAATTTATTACGGGTGGTGCAGGAAAATCATCAACTGGCACATCGGAAGCTAAAGATGCATCTGCATCCACTGAAACAACTGATGCTCAAACTTCATTTGTTGAATAGGCATTAGAGGAGTTATTGAAAATGAACATGCTGTTAAAACAAACTTTTACTGCAACTATTTTGGCAACTATGGTGGCGACTGCAGCTCAAGCTGCTCCAGCAGAAGCACCACCAGTATTTGTTAAACGTGTTGCTGATGGCCTGATTTCGCGCTTAAAAGCAGATCAAGGTAAATTGCAAAACCCTGCTACTGTTAAAGCGATTGTTCGCCAAAACCTTGATCCTTATGTCGATGGTCAAGCGTTTACACGTATTGTGATGGGAACTTATGCAAATAGCAGTACCCCTGCTCAACGTGCGCAATTTGAACAAAACTTCCGTAATACGTTGATTGAGAATTATGGTAGCGCATTTGCGAAGTATTCAAATCAATCGTATTCAATGCGTCCGTATAAGGCAACCAACAGCAAGTTTCCTGTCGTTACTTTAGACTTCAATAACAATGGTGAAAAGATCCCTGTATCTTTCCAGTTGTCTGATGCAGGTAGCCAATGGAAAGTGCGTAATTTGAATGTGTCTGGTATCGATCTAGGTTTGCAATTCCGTAACCAATTTGCTGCGAACGTGCAACGTAACGGCGGTAATATTGACAAAGCAATTGCAACATTCAAGCCTGATGCAGACGCTGCTGTTAAGAAGTAAGCTCATAACATAGATAGGTGCAAGCGAGTGATTGAATTTAAAAATCAGGAATTATATGTTAGCGGTAAAATTGCTTACGAGAATGCTGAAAGCTATTATTTAAATGGTTTGAGAGTGATTCAAAATGAGAAAAATTTTCCAATAACTGTGAATCTATCACAGCTTGAACATGGCAGTACCCTTGCTTTATCTGTGTTTGTGCAGTGGTTACGTCAAACACCAAATCTTCAGGGGCTGCAGTTTAAGGCAGTGCCTGAAAAGATGATGAAAATTATTCAAGCTTGCCATTTGCAAGATGACTTGAAATTAATTTAGCATATGCAATATTGATGTAAAAAAGCACCTAAAGGTGCTTTTTTATTGACTCATTTTTCTTTCTGCATTGAGCAGTGCTAAATCTCAACTCAATCCAATAAGGGGAATGGAGTATTTAAATCCATTTCTTCCATCTAAAGTAAGCCAAAGGCCCCACAAAGAAAGCAATTAAGATGCTAATCACCACATAAAAGCTCCAGTGGCCATGGGCAAAAGGCAGAATCTCAGTGTTCATCCCATAAATACTGGCAATCAACATCGGTGGCGCAAGCATACTGGGTAAGATGGAGAAGCGACGAATGGTATCGTTCTGTTCAGTGTTAATAAATCCAGAGGTGGTATCAAGCAAGAATCGTACTTTTTGGAACAAGAACGCATCATGTTCTACAAGGGAGCGTACATCCTCACTCAACTCTCGAATATCAGCATCATAGATATGGCTCCCCAATGCGCGAGGACGAGACAAAAAGGTCAAAACACGACGTAAGTCAATCAGACAGAGTTGCGCTTTTCCAAGCATATCTTCCTTTTGTGCTAGACGAGTAATCATGTCATCTAAGTCTAAAATCATTTCACGATGACGCACGTTGAGGACTTCTGTGGAATATAACTCTAAGTCTTTGTGGATATCTTCCAAGATATCCGCAAGCTCATCCAGTTTTGCTTCTAATAAACCTAAAAGAATCCATGTCGGATCTTTGTATTCAATTTCATAGTCATTACGGCGTGCGCGTGCGCGAAAGGCACGAAAGGCAACCAGCTTTTCACCACGCAAGGTAAATAAGCGGTCTTTATGCAAAATGAACGCAACCGTCTGCACATTGGCAAGCATGTTTGAAGTATCTTCGGGATCGCCTTCAACTTGGTAATTTTTATTTTTTGTTAAAAAATAAGTACTGATATGTAGAATCCCATCATCATCACGGTAGAATCGTGCAGAGGATGAAATGTCTTCTAAAGATTTAAGAGTTGGTAAATTTTGCTGATAAGCATCTAAAACCCATTCTTGTTCTTCTTGTGAAGGTGCAATGAGGTCAACCCATACCAATTCAGGATGTAGGTCGAATCCACCATTAATTGTTGCATCTTCTAAGCTACCGCGCTCAGTGGCGTAAAAGGCTTCAAGCATTATGTCTTTTCTCCCTTGCGCAGTGTGGTGTCAATTTGATGTGTGTATTTTAGACAAGGATTTTAGGAAAAACACTCATTACATTGCTGTTTTGTAAAAAAAATCTTGATTGGCCGTCTGCATTTTTAGCATGACAAAATTAAAGTTAGGTTAAATTTATGAATTCTATTGCTATTTTTTGTGGTTCATCGTTAGGTACGGATCAAATTTTTGCTGATGTAGCAGAGCTGACTGGTGAAACAATCGCCAAGCAAGGGAAAACTTTGGTCTATGGTGGTGGTCGTTCAGGCTTAATGGGCATTGTTGCTGACAGTGCTTTGGCAGCAGGAGGCAAAGTGATTGGTGTGATCCCTCAGGGTTTGGTCGATCGTGAATTGGCCCATCCAGATTTGACTGAGCTGTATATTGTTAAAAATATGCATGAACGTAAAACAAAAATGTCTGAACTTTCCGATGGCTTTATTGCATTGCCTGGTGGTGCAGGAACCATTGAAGAGATTTTTGAGCAATGGACGTGGGCACAATTGGGAATTCATTTAAAACCTTGTGCATTTTTAAATGTTGAAGGTTTTTATGATGATTTATTGAAATTTATTCAACTCACGACAGACAAAGGTTTTTCTAAAGCGCGTTTTACAGATCAGTTGATTGATTCTGCTTCGATCGAAGAAATTCTAACCCAGTTTAGTCACTATCAAGCACCAGAACCAAAATGGGGTGTAAAAGAGCGCGAAGAATTGGTTAAATTAGATCAAGCAGATCGCACATTTGGTTAAAAACTAAAACACAATATATTGTTTTTAAATTTATTGCTGTCACAATATATTGTGTTTTTATTCTATTTTTAAATCTTATGAATGTAATTACTGTCGCGGCAGCTGTGATTTTGAATGATAAAAATCAATTGCTTTTGGTGAGAAAGCAAAATACACAATTTTTTATGCAGGTTGGTGGAAAGCTAGAACCCAATGAACCACCTGAGCAGACCATGTTGCGTGAGATTTTAGAAGAAATTAGTGTTCAAGCCGAGATTACTCAGTTTATTGGGCGTTTTGAAACAAAAGCGGCCAATGAAGCAGACTTTCAATTGGTGAGTTATCTCTATCTAGTCGACCTAGAACAAACACCAAAAATCAATGCAGAAATTGCTGAAATGAAATGGATTGATTTGGATGATGCGCAAACGCTTTTAGCGCCATTGACCAAAGAGATCGTGATCCCATGGTGTAAAGCAAATTTAATCCATTCATAATTTTTGCTATGTTTGCTTCACAATGTATGTATCGCTGAGCGATGATGAAAATTTATTGAGCTGCGGCAATGCAGACGCTATAAATCTGCTGGCAGCCCAAGTTTTCTAAAGCATGGGTTAAAGCATGAATTGAACTGCCTGTGGTCACGACATCATCAATAATCAGTACTTTTTTATATTTTCTTTTTTCTGTTTTGATCATTTTAAATTGATATTCAATATTTTCTAAGCGCTCAATTCTACTTAAACCTTTTTGTGAATGTTGTGCTTCTCGAATCACGGGTTGCCATACTGGGATATTTAATTGCCTTGCCATGATTTTGGCGATAATCAGCATTTGATTGTAGCCACGTTCTTTTAAACGAGCAGTAGAAATTGGCATAGGAACAATGGCTTGAATTTTAGGTAGGCTTAAATTCAATAAACTTTGTGCCAATAGTGTCTGATATTGCAGTTGTTGTTCATATTTATAGACTTGGATGATGCGATCAATTGGGAAGTCGTAACGGTAAGCACAAACAATCTGGTGTTGATGCCGTTCTATATGCTGCTTATACCAAGGAAGTTCGTTCCAACATGTGTTACAAAGAGAATGCTGTTGTTGTCGATCTATTCCACAAAGCAGGCAAGGGGAAAGGCTTTGTACGCTTTTATGGAGAAGTTGATTGATAAATTGGAGCATGCTCTGTTCTATTTTTTATTTGGGATTAATTTCGCATAGTGTGCTGAATAGATCAATAGCAGATTTTTATTAAGCTTTATATCGCTTAATCTTCATATCACCATGTTATGACAACCTCCATGTCATCATTTGTGGTTATAGATTTTGATAAGCATCGTTAAACTGAATGAATCAAATATCTAAGCTATGATGTTTATGCATGGATATTTTAAATACATGTTTAGACATAGGCATATCTCGGTGCTTCTGGTAGCCAGCGTTTTAATAAAGCTTCAGCATTTTCTGGATCATCTTTTAGTACTTGACTGGCAACATAATGTGCTTGATTAAGTAAATGATCATCTCGTTCTAGCTTGGCGACACGGAAACCCAAATCTCCTGTTTGCTTTGTGCCCAGTAATTCACCCGGTCCTCGAATTTCTAAGTCTTTTTCTGCAATGATAAAACCGTCATTGGTTTCACGCATGATGCGTAAACGTTCTTGGCCATTTTGTGATAAAGGATGTTTATAGAGTAGGGCGCAGAAACTTGCGGTTGCACCACGACCGACCCGACCACGTAATTGATGCAACTGAGACAGACCTAAGCGTTCAGCATTTTCAATCACCATAATGGAAGCGTTTGGAACATCGACCCCGACTTCAATCACTGTCGTTGCAATCAGCAGTTGCAATTCATTGTCTTTGAATTGTTGCATGACCCGTTGCTTCTCATCGGCTTTCATTTTTCCATGGACTAAGCCAATATTAATCTGTGGAAAGCGATCTTTAATCTCTTGATAGGTGGCTTCTGCGGCTTGAGCATCGAGAGTTTCAGATTGTTCGACCAGAGTACAGACCCAATAGGCCTGTTTACCCTCAGCACAGTTGGTGGTGATACGATTCAACACTTCTTCGCGTCTATCAAGTGGAATCGTGACTGTTTGAATGGGAGTACGCCCAGGAGGCAATTCATCAATCACTGAAGTATCTAGGTCACCATATGCAGACATTGCCAGTGTACGAGGGATTGGTGTTGCCGTCATGACCAGTTGGTGTGGCGTGGTGTTATCCACGCCTTTATTACGTAAAGCTAGCCGTTGATCTACCCCGAAACGATGTTGTTCATCAATAATCACGAGACCAAGTTTGGAAAATTCAACATTGTCCTGAAATAAAGCATGGGTACCCACCACAATATTGGCAGTTCCATCTTTAATGGTTTGTTCAGCCGCAGCGCGTGCTTTGCCTTTTTGTTTGCCTGAAAGCCATGACACATTTAAACCGAGTGGCTCGAACCATTTCTTAAAATTGATATAGTGCTGTTCAGCTAAAATTTCAGTCGGTGCCATCAGCGCCACTTGCCAACCTTCTTCCAAAATATGACAAGCCGCAACACCTGCAACCAATGTTTTACCTGCACCTACATCACCCTGAACCAGTCGCAACATAGGTTTGTTTTGTTTTAAATCTTTGGCAATTTCGTTTGATACACGTTTTTGTGCATTGGTCATTTCAAAAGGTAAGCTTGCCAATAAGGCTTTTGCAAATTTTTTACTGGTTGAAAATGCTGGCGCTGCAATTTGTTGAATATAAGCACGTCGGGTTAATAGGCTGATTTGATGTGCAACCAATTCTTCAAAAATTAAACGTTGTTGAGCAGGGTGAGAACCTTGTGAAAGTTGCAGCATATTGGCATTTACAGGAGGGTGATGAATATACTCCAATGCCTGTTTAAGCGCATAACCATTGGTGAATTTTTCAGGTAATAACTCAGGTAAAGCATCAGCGTGCTGGTTTAAAGCTTGCTTAACATATTCGCGTAATTTGGGTTGAGTTAAGCCTTCGGTGGCAGGGTAAATTGCTGTTAGTTGGGTTTTAGGGAGCGCTGTATGTTCGGTAATTAACTGGATCTCAGGATGATAAAGCTCCAGACCACGAGCCCCAACACGGACTTCTCCAAAAATTCTTAAACGATTACCTGCTTTAGCACGATCTGTGAGGGCTTTATAGATATGATAGAAGCGTAAAGTAACTTTGCCAAAATCATCTTGCAATAAAATCGCCATCGACTTGCGTTTACCGGGTGGCATATCGATTGATCTGACCACGCCTTCCATGAGATAACTACGACCGACTTGTAATTGGTTCATGGGAATGATCGTGCTACGATCTTCATAATCACGTGGCAAATGAAACAGCAAATCATCTGTGGTGAAAATATTTAGTTTTTCAAGTAAAGCAGCGGCGGCATTGCCAACCCCTTGCAATTGATGGACGGCAGCCATGTCCCCTCAACTTAAGTTTGATTGATTTTGAAAATCGGTTTCGAAGAATAGGTCGTGTAATGCATATTCTATTTATTGGTTATGGTAAAACATCGCAACGTGTTGCCAAACAATTATTTCAGCAAGATCACCAAATTACCACAGTTAGCCGCAGTGCGAAAGATGATGATTTCGCACAACATTTGATTCAAGACATTCAACAACTCGATTTAGCGCAAATTCAGCCTGTCGATGTGGTGTATGTATTGCTCGCACCATCTCGAAATTCTCCGCTAAGTGCTATCGAAAATTATCAACAAACCTATGTCGACTCGGTGCAGCCGATTGTGAGGGCTTTAAAAGACCATCCGCTCAAAAGAGTTATTGTGGTTTCATCGACACGTGTTTATGGGGAAAACCATGGTGAACGTATTGATGATGAGTCAGTGCCTATTCCAAGTGATCGACAGGGTCAATTGTTATTGGCAATGGAACAGCGATGGCAACAGGCTTATCCATCTAAATGTGTGATTGTGCGCCCAACTGGGGTTTATGGTACATCCGTTGCTCGTATGGTTAAACTTGCAGAAACCACACACAGCTATCCCAATCTTCATTGGTCAAATCGAATCCATATAGATGACCTTGCAGATTTCTTAGCACATTTGCTTCACGTGGAACATCCAGAAAAATCATATATTTGTACAAATAATCAACCGCTACCATTGCATGAAATAATTTTATGGTTCCAACAACAGTTGAATTTATCGCACTTGGTTTTGGAAAGTTCCAATCAAACAGGGAAGCAAATTTTTGCGGAGAGGATGCTTGCAACAGAATTTAAGTGGGTACATCAAAACTGTTATCTTGATTATCAGAAGAATTTAAACCTTAAAATATACTAGCTATTTTTAAGGATCATTTTACGTTTTAGATAAGTTTGGAAATAAACTAAAAATTGTTAGATATTAAAATGGGTTGATTCAGTATTGTTCATTATAGAGGTCTTGAGAAGTTCCCTCTCCTTGCAGGAGAGGGTTAGGGAGAGGTAATCATCCCAACCTTCTCCCAAAGGAAAAAGGCACTTTAAAGCTTTTATTTTTTCTTCCGTTTTAAACGCTTCTTGGCTTGTTGAGCGGCTAAAGCATCTAAAGCTTCTTTTAACTCCTCATCTGTAAATGAGGTGATATGGTGCAGCATTTGCAAAGTTACATCATCAAGCACCAAATTGGCATATTGCGCAACATTTCTAAACTGCTCATCAAAAACAATGGCATGGTCTTCATTGGTTTTGATATAGCCTTGTTCAGTCAAGACTTTCATAAAACTTTGGAATAACGCTTTATCAAAGAACTCAGGTGAGTTGAACTCATACAATACAGATAAGCGTTGCCCAACCAAGTGACTTAATTCTTCGACTTGGCGAATCGAGATATTTCCAGAGCCACGTTGAGTAATTAAAGCCAGTGTCATGTAATAACGTTCAAGACTTTGACGTACTGGAGCAGCCAAAACAGCCAATTGATTATGGTCTTCTGAGTTTGGCGCAGGGCTGAAAATAAAATCTTCATCATCGACAAAAATTAAATTTGCTTGAGCCAAAGCATCGACATATTCAGTCACTTGAGCCTTGATTTCACTATCTTTCCATTTTAAGAACAACTCTGCTTTTAAGAATGGATAAAGGGTACGAATCACATTAAGTAAATCAGACTTACTGATCTTGCCATTATGTTCGACCAATGCCGCAACCAACGACGGTAAAACAAAGGCATGCAAAATGTTATTGCGGAAGTAAGTCAGTAAAATGGCTTGATTGTCTTCAATGGCAATAATATCGCCAAGGACGTGTTGAACACGTTTAATCAATTTCAGCTTCATACCATAGGCAATGATTTCTTTGCCTGACAATGGTGTGACCTGAGTACGGCTGTCATAAGGATTTGCGGTTAATAACTTGCGATATGTATCAAGCTGTTTAATGCAGATTTCTTCATCAAGTGTGTGTTTTGGAGTTGCCAATAAAATCAGTGACAATAAAGAAACAGGGTTGATCACCACAGCACGGTTGATATTTTCCAGAATCGCATTTGCCGAGCTGGTTACTGCATCTGAGACTTCTTGCGGGATTGGATCATCATTATGTTCAATGGTGATTTGATCAGCGCCATGTGCTTTGAGTAAGTCATCTAAGAAAACAGGTTCACCAAAATTGACATGCACTTTACCAAAAATACGCTCAATTTTTTTCAGGGTTTGCAAGATTCCCCAAATGGATTCAGCTTCTTTTGGCTTACCATTCATTTCGCCCACATAAGTTGCGCCTTCCATCAAGCGCTCATAACCGACATAGGTTGGGATAAAGACAATCGGTTTGGCACGGCCGCGCAAATGACCATGTACCGTCATTGCGAGCATGCCAGTTTTTGGTGGTAACAAACGTCCAGTTCGAGAACGACCACCTTCAATAAAGTATTCAAGAGGTGTGTTTCTAGACAGGATGCTAAATAAATATTCTTTAAATACCGATGTATAAAGTGCATTGCCGCGGAATGAACGACGGATAAAGAATGCACCGCCTCCACGCAGTAATTGACCGACAAATGGCATGTTAAGGTTATCGCCGGCAGCAATATACGGCACCATCAAACCACGTTTATAAATCACATAAGACAATAACAAGTAATCGATATGGCTACGGTGACAAGGCGTATAAATCACTTCATAGTCTTTGACTAACTCGCGCACAGTATTGAAGTTATGTACTTCAACGCCGTCATAAAGTTGTGTCCATAGACGAGTCAATGCCATATCTGCAAAGCGTACAGCCGATGCAGAATAGTCGGATGCAATTTCATTTACAAAACCAATTGCTTTATGTTCAGCATCAATCATGCTGATTTTTGAGCGAATACTTTCTTTACGAATTGCATCCTGTACATCAGGGGCTTTAATCAGTGATTGCATGACATTACGGCGATCAGATAAATCTGGACCGAGAATGACCTCACGCTGACGATCTAAGTAGTCATTTAATTGGTTGACAATATAAGTGGCTGGTGAAATATTGGGATGAGCAATTTTCGCATGATCCACCAATGCTCTAAGTGATTGCGCTTCATGGAATTCAAGGAATGACTGTCGACCATGTAAACCAATGTTCATCAACTGTTTAACTTTACTTGGCGTTGCCCAAGTGTCAGTAAATAACAGCTTAAACCAAGAGTCTTCTTTATCTGGTGAACGTCCCCACAGTACTGTAACAGGGATCAATTCAATATCTAAATCAGCATTTTGATCAAGTGATTCAATCAGTCTAACTAAACGCGGCGGATAAGCATGCGTAGGCGGATTAAAATAATTGTTTTCGTCTTGGTGTTGTAAAAATAAAATCGCAGCTTTTTCGCGACTATTGCCAATCATTAATGGGTCAAGTGCAGGAGGAAGCTGCAAACGACGTGTTTCACCATCAACAACTAAAGCATTACTTCGTGAGTAATTCTGTAGAACATAACAGACAACTTTTTGAGTTGTGGGCTGAATGAGTTCAGAATTTTCAGTTGAAGGGTCTAAAGGTTGAGCTTCTGTAGGAACCTCTCCAAGAACATGTGGTGTTACCACAAGGTCAAGTATTTTACTCGAAAGTCGACGATACATTTGACCAAAGCCACTCTTGGACATAAATACTCCTAGCCAATGGTGAATCACGCAATAAAGCGGATAAAAAATATTTTCTGTAATTAAAGCACAGAACAGTATGTCATTTTCTGACAAACTGCGGGTCGCTTGTCAGATTTTATCGTTAAAAAACGTATTTTAAACAATCCATCAGCACAAGAGAAGTGACAATACAGTTTATGAAAATTTAATGTTTCTCTCAGGACTTATGGCAAAATAGAGTTAAATCTCTAAAATATGGATACTTTGTTCTATCCATTGGAATAAAGTCAGTATTCAGTATATAGAAAGGTCACTTATGAATGCTTTAACCCAAGAGCTTGTAGAGCTTTTAACCCTTGAAAAACTTGAAGAACATATTTTTCGTGGTCAAAGTCGAAATTTAGTTGGTAAGCGTGTTTTTGGTGGGCAAGTTTTAGGACAAGCACTGCGGGCAGCATCATACACCGCTGATCGCCCCGTACATTCTTTACATGCGTACTTCCTATATGGTGGGGATATCAATGCCCCAATCATTTATGAGGTTGATCGGTTACGTGATGGCAAAAGCTTCTTAAGTCGCCAAGTACGTGCAATCCAGCATGGACGTACCATTTTTTCTGCGATGGTATCATTTGCAACACCAGAAGAAGGCTTGAATTATCAAATTGCTGAACCAGAATATCCAGCACCTGATGAATTAAAAGCAGAGCAAGAGCTTAAAGAAAATTTAATCAGTTTTATCCCGGAAAATATTCGCGCTGCGTTTATGCGTCCACGTCAGGTAGAAATTCGTCCGATCAATGTGACCAATCCATTTCAACCACAACCTGAAGCACCGTCTTATGCACATTACTTGCGTACGCATGAGCCATTAGCCGCAGAGCAGGCGGATGATATCTCCTTAAATCAAGCAATTGTTGCGTTTTATTCGGACTATACCTTGATGATGACTGCTTTGCGCCCACATGGTCTCAATTACCTCTCGCCAAGTTTACAATGTGCCAGTATCGATCATACGATCTATTTCCATAAACCAGTAAAAGCAGATGATTGGATGCTTTATGATATGGATGCAACCGTCAGTGCAAATTCACGTGGTCTGAATTTTGGTCGTATGTGGCAAAATGGCGAATTGGTGTGTAGTACCGTTCAAGAAGGCTTGATGCGAGTACGTGAAATCGAAACTCAATAATACTTTTGCATTGATATGCTAATCGTGAAACTCAGCCATCATCTATGATGGCTTTTCTATTTTTTAGCAGAGCTTGTGACAAAAAAATGCTCGATTCTAAATAACTTCAATGGCATAGTTCAACGTGTAAATATTTATAATAGTCAGCGAAGATGAGTTTAAACACCCAAATTTTTATTGCAGCCATTCTTGGTGTGGCATTTGGATTTTTATTAAATCAATTTCCTAATACTCAATTTTTAGATGCCAGCATTTATGGTTTGAGCATCGCCAGTAGTATTTTTATTGGTTTATTAAAAATGCTTTTGGTTCCACTTATTTTTAGTTCAATCTTGGTGGGTGTTTCAAACTTAGAAGCGGGCAGTCAACTCAGTCGAGTTTGGAAAATAACCTTGGCTTGTTGTGTAACCACAACGACATTGGCACTTATCCTCGGTTTAGCCTCGACACATCTATTCAATGTGGGACAAGGTGTGGACATTGCAATGTTTCAAGATGCAATGAATCAACATAAAAGCCCAGATTCACTGACACCCAGCTCGTTTTTAACCAATTTTATTCAAAATACCCTCATCAATCCATTTAAAGCATTTAGTGATGGTAATGTTTTGGCAGTGGTGCTGTTTGCTTTGTTATTGGGTTTGGCACTGGTACATGGTGGAGAGCGTTTTAATTCAATCAAACAACTGGCACGTCAGTTTTTTGACATCATGATGATGTTGGTTGGTTGGGTGATGAAAGTTGCGCCAATTGGTATTTTTGCATTAATGGCAAAGCTGATTGCAACAGAAGACATCTCTATTTTAAGCCGTCTTGCTGAGTTTGCTATTGTTGTTACAGGAACCACCATATTTCATGGTGTTGTGGTTCTGCCATTGTTGTTATGGATCTTTGGGAAAATGGATCCGATTACCTTTTTTAAAGGAACGCGTGCAGCATTAATTACAGCATTTGCAACCAGTTCAAGTTCTGCAACCATGCCTTTGAGTTTAAAGTGTACTCAAGAAAATTTAGGCGTGCGCCCACAAATTGCAGGTTTTGTGATTCCTTTCGGTTCTCAGTTAAACATGGATGGAACAGCACTTTATGAAGCAGCAGCAGCGCTTTTTATTGCCAATTTAATGGGTTTAGAGTTATCAATTACCCAACAAGTAATTGTCTGTCTGACTGCGATGATTGCTTCATTGGGTGCGCCGGGTATTCCAAGTGCGGGCATGGTCACCATGATTATGGTGCTACAATCTGTGGGATTACCAGCGGAAGCAATTGCGATTCTTCTGCCAATTGACCGTATTCTCGATACTGTACGTACTGTAGTGAATGTACAAGGGGATATGATGATTAGTGTGGTTGTTGACCGAAACACCAAAGATATGGAAAGTCCAACTTAGTCTATGGTTAGGATCTTGTTCTAAAAGATTGACCCAAAAAAGCAGGATCTAAATCCTGCTTTTTTGATTTGATTTCAGTATTGATTAGTTTTAACAGTTATTATGCTGCAACTCTAGGCAATGCACGTTTTGCTGCAGGAGATTGATCCAAATAAGCAATTGCATCTTCTGTTTTAGCTTCATGTACTGGATCATACCAAGGCATTAAATAGCCCAATTGCTGTGAAACCAACCATAATGGATGTGGCATTAAGCGATTATCTGATTGTGCGATACTCGCCCATTCACGCCAAATCCAAGGCTTATAGAAAGCAGGTTTTTTATCTGCATAACGTGGGTCTTGCCCCATGATATGTGCAGCACCATCAACCCATAAGCCCAATACAGCGGCAATCACGATAACACTTTGATAATAACGAGAAATATAACCACCACCCAAATGACGATACAGATCAAAAGCCACTGTACGGTGTTCAATCTCTTCGGCACCATGCCATTTGACTAAATCAAGCATATTTGGATCTGCACCCAATTCCGCCCATTTTTTATTGTAAAGGGCGTATTTACCCAAGACACAAGTCATATGTTCAACAGTGGCGACGATACCTAAACGGAACAAATCCCATTGATGATCAAGGACTTTGGGTACTTTAAAGCCGAGTGGTTGATCTGCGAGTAATTTGCCAAACAAGAAATCCATAATTTCAAGATTACGTTGAATATCAATATTACGCACAGTTAAGTATTCTTTATTTGCTGAAGCATGTGCTTGAGCATGCATCGCTTCTTGGCGGATAAAGGCACGAACATCTTCAGCCAATTTTTCATCTGTGATTTTGGGTAAAACACGATTGTATAAACGGCAAAACCAAAATTCACCTGCTGGAAGAATATTGTTAATTTCATTGATAAAGTAGCTGACAAATGGCTGATTTGGAATCCAATCGACAGGGGTATCTTGCCATTCAAATTTCACTTTACGTGGTTTGATGTGGTACTGAATAGACGATCCAATCCGACTGTTCTTTAATTTAGCGAGTAACTTCATCACAGTGTCCTAATTTTTCTTTGGTGATTTCACACTTTATTATTCAAGTATAAAAAAATGTCCTAAATAGTTATTAGCAATTTAGGACATTCCAGTATCAATATGTGATGAATTTTGTTAGACAAGACTTTTTTATTTATGCCTGCGGATTTTCATCTACATTTCCATCAATATTTTCACTATTGAATTCGGATTCTTGGTCTTGATCAATGAACTCATCATCCAAATCATCTTCAGTGGCTTCAGGAATTGCATCAATATCAAAATCTAAAGTTTTGTCTAAGGTGTAGTTTAAGCGACCTGCCATAATTGACGCGAGTTCTTCTAGACCTTGTTTGTTGAGTGATGAAAACAGTTGTATTGAAAAATTCAACTTCATTTTCTTCAATTGTTGTTGTACATCTAACAATACTTTACTGGCAGGGCCACGGTTGAGTTTGTCGGATTTAGTCAACAGTACATGCACAAACAAGTGACGTGAATATGCCCATTCCAACATCATCACATCGAAGTGTTGCAAAGGGTGGCGAATATCCATGAGCAAAACCAGACCTTGTAAACTTTTGCGATGAATCAAATAATTTTCAAGTTCTTTTTGCCAGACAATTTTCATTGCTTCAGGTACAGCTGCATAACCATAACCTGGTAGATCGACAAGGCGTTGATCTGGATTACCTAAACTAAAAAAGTTAATCATTTGCGTACGGCCAGGTCTTTTCGACGCGCGGGCCAATTGCTTTTGATTGGTCAATGCATTGATAGCACTTGATTTTCCTGCATTTGAACGGCCTGCAAAGGCAACTTCATAACCGGTGTCTTCTACACAAAGATTCAGTTTAGGTGCACTCATCAGAAATTCAGCTTTACGCAACCAGTTCAAAGATGAAGTTGAGTATTCTGAAATCGCAGGATCAGCCTTTTTTTCATAACTGATTTTTTGTTTAGGGGCGCTTGAGGTCTTACTATTTTTAGACTTTCCACTGCTGCGATGCATATTTCAACTTCAATAAACGGATAAACAAAGTGCATTATAAAGGAAGTCGGTGATTCAAGCGAATTTTGATCGTGTTAACTGAGATATTGGTTATTGAGATGCTGGGCGATGAGCTTTTGTGACTTAAACATTGAGATTGGGAATAGGCGAGTTTACGATCTTTGGATGTTGTGGTGGCGCATTGAGAACATCGGCAACAGTATAGTGATCTAGGCTTTGATAAAACTGTTCAACGGCTTGATCTAAAATACCCTTTAAGCCGCAGCGTGGACGTAGTACACAAGGTGGCGTATTGCACTCTACAATTTGTGCATCACGTTGGAGAATTCGTACAATATATCCTAAGCGAAATTCTAAGATATCTGGGTTTAAGCGCAAACCACCGCCTTTACCTCGTGTGGTAATCAACCAACCTTGTTTTCCCATAAAATGCACAATTTTGACCAAGTGATTTTCTGAAACATGTAAATCTTCTGCAATTTCGGCAATTGTATAAGGCACATCTTTTGGAGGCGCGATGTACATTAAGATGCGCAGGGCATAGTCGGTAAATTTATTTAGTTGCATGTAGGCTGCTCATCTATGGGTAAAGATGTATCTCATCCTGAAATAAATAAGGCCAGTCTATCATAGACCAGCCTTATAAAGAACGGATGGAGATTTAGATACCTGCACCACCCGTACCAAACGCTTCACTATGAATTTGTTCAGGTTTAATACCACGAGCCACCAATGCTTGGTGTTGTTGTTGCATAAATGGTATTGGGCCACAAAGATAATAATCAGCATGGGCTGGGAGTAATGCTGTATCAAGCGTTGCTAAGTCTAAACGACCAGCCACATCATAGTCCTCACCTATAACATCACCGCTATGTGGGAACTCATAAGCTGTAAATGTACTGAGACGTGGGAATTTAGTTTTTTGCTCTTGGATATGTTGTTTCATCGCATGTACTTGGCTACTGCGACATGCATGGATAAAGCTAGCCGGTTGAGGCATGTCTAAAGTCACCAATTGGTTAAGCATTGCAATCATTGGGGTTAAACCTACACCCGCACTAATGAAGACATTACGTTTGCTACTATCAATCAGGTAGAAGTTACCTGTTGGAGCAGACACTTCAATTTCTGAACCTTCAGCTAAGCCATGTAAAGTATTTGATACCCAACCACTTGCCAAATCACCTTTTTCATCTTCACGTTTAACTGAAATACGTAAATAGTCTGCTTGTGGGCTTGTCGATAGCGTGTATTGACGTGGTTGTTTTAAGCCTAATGCTTCAACAAATACGCGCACTGAAATATATTGACCCGCTTCATATTTAGGTAATGCGCCACCATCGACTGGTGCAAGATAGAAAGAGGTAATTTCTTCACTTTCATTCACTTTTTTAGCGATTTTAAATTTACGCCAGCCTAACCAGCTGCCTTGAGTTTGTTGGTGCTGTTCATAAATCGCTTTTTCAGTACTGATAAATAGATCGGCCAATTGCCCATAAGCTGCAGCCCATGCGTCAATTAATGGATCTTCCATCGAAATAGTTAATACTTCACTAATTGAATGTAATAGGTTTTCACCGACAATGTTGTAATCAGGTGCTTGAATATTCAGACTGACATGTTTATGGGCAATCAGTTCAACCACAGGCAAAAGTACTGAAGGATCTTCAATATTTTCAGCATATGCTAAAACAGCACCAGCCAAGGCTTGCGCCTGAGCACCACTGCGTTGATGCCCCATGTTAAAGGTTTCTTTTAATTCAGGATTATTGCCGAGCATGCGATTATAAAAATAACCGGTAAGTGCTACACCATTTTCGCGAAGAACAGGAACTGTTGCTTTTACAAGGTCAATTTGCTGCGGAGTCATTGTTGATCTCTCTTGGCTGTCATTTATAAGATGTATTTAAAATATACCTTATAAAATGTATTTGCAATACACCTTTAAGAAAAACACATAAAATAATTATGGTTTAGTTTGAATTTAAGCTTTATTGATTGAAATATTTGAATTTATTTTTAAGTTTTTTAGATGATTTTTTTGAATAAGTTTTTAGATATACTTTTAGATATGTTTAGCGGGCTTGATAAGCGGGATAAGCGAATAAAAACATAAGTAAGAAGATAAGCTATAAAAATGGAGAATAAAAAAGGAGCGCTAACGCTCCTCATATTTGTGTTTAAACGAATCAACGCCCACCAAATAATGAACCTAACAAACCGCGGACCAGTTTTTGCCCTGTAGGACCGCCTAAGGTTCTTGCGGCGCTTTTAGCAAAAGTTCCGATCACATCTTGAGTCAGTTTGGCACGTGCAGCTGCAGCTTTTGCTTCCTCTTTTTCTAAGCGTTCTTGCTCTTTGGCTTGTTGTTTATCGATGGTCTGTTGTTGCTTGGTGAGCTCTTCTAATTGCTTGGCTTGTTGAGCCACTGCATCAAAAGCCACCTGTTGTTGTGAGCTATCAGAAACTTTACGTTGTAGCATTTCATAAGCGCTATCACGATCCACTTCATTGTCATAAACACCCGCAACAATACTTTGTGCCATCAAGGCTTTTCGTTCATCTAAAGTAATTGGGCTAAATGATGAGTAGGGTGGCATCACCATCGCTCGTTCAACCACTTGAGGTGTACCTTGTTCATCTAGGCAACTAATAAGCGCTTCACCGACAGCCAGTTCTGTAATTGCTTGATCTACTTTAAACTCTGGATTAGCGCGGAAAGTATCAGCAGCAGTTTTTACTGCTTTTTGATCTTTAGGGGTAAACGCGCGTAAGGCATGTTGTACACGGTTGCCCAGTTGTCCTAAAACATTTTCTGGAATATCTAATGGGCTTTGTGAGATGAAATAAATTCCGACACCTTTAGAGCGAATTAGACGGACCACTTGTTGAATTTTTTCTTGTAAAGCTGGGCTGGCATTATCAAAGAGCAAATGCGCTTCATCAAAAAAGAACACCAATTTTGGCTTATCTAAGTCACCGACTTCAGGTAGCTTTTCAAATAATTCTGAAAGCATCCACAGCAGGAAGGTTGCATAGAGCTTTGGTGTGTTCATCAGCTTATCCGCAGCCAATAGGTTGATATAACCATGTCCATTGGCATCAGTTTGGATAAAATCCATAATATCAAGACTTGGCTCACCAAAGAAACGTTGACCGCCCTGATCACCTAAGGACAATAGATTGCGCTGAATAGCACCTAAACTTGCTGGTGAGAGATTGCCGTATTCTGCTTTTAAAGCTGCCGCATTTTCACTGACATAGGTCAGCATGGCTTTTAAATCTTTAAAATCAATTAACAGTAAGCCTTGATCATCTGCAACACGGAACACCGCTGAAAGCACACCTTCTTGAGTGTCATTCAAATTCAGCATTTGCGAAAGTAATAGTGGGCCAATTTCAGAGATTGTGGTACGGATCGGATGTCCTTGCTCACCAAATAAATCCCAAAAAATAGTCGGTGACGCAGCAAAAGGAACACTGTCTATCCCTAAGCTTTTAATGCGTTCTTCAAATTTAGGATTGGTTGAACCTGCTTTGGCTATACTGGAAACATCCCCTTTGGCATCGGCAAGAAATACGGGTACACCAATCCGTGAAAAACTTTCAGCAAGCACTTTAAGGGTAATGGTTTTACCTGTCCCTGTGGCGCCTGCAATTAAGCCATGACGGTTAGCAAATTGTGAATGTAATACAATATCTTGTGTTGTATCTGAAGTTTTTTTTGCGATGACGATTGGTGTGCCCATTGTTATTCCTATAGCTTTAATTTGAGTTTGGATATTCTTCATCTGACTCAATATTTATATCATTGTTGTTATACAAAATTGCATTAAATGATGATGTTGTAAATCTGTTTTTATTGTTGAATATGAATGTAGGGGGAGTGCGGATTATGTCTTGAAATGCACAGGGAATAAGTAAAAGCTAAATGTACTTTTCGCTGAATGACCTCTGTGCTTAATCGTGTTTAGAGGTGAGTGTAAGGCCCTTGCCATCATTTGATATAGCAAAGACCCAGATATTATGTATTAAGCCTGCTGAGTTGAAATATTAAGCTTGAATGGCTTGAAGTGCGTTTTGAATATCTTGGATTAAATCGTCTGGATGCTCTAAGCCAATACAGAAACGAACCAATAGACCTTGCTCTAGATGTGCGCGTTCTAAATGACGCATGTCAGTCAGATTATAAATCATGACTAAGCTGACAGGACCACCCCAACTAAAACCGAGTTTAAATAAAGATAAATGATCACAAAACTTTCTGATTTTGTTGATATCAAACTCAGGTTTAAAAATAACACTAACAAGACCAGCGCTTTGTCCTGTTTGACAGGTCTGGTTCCAATAGGTGTGGCTTATATTGTCAGAATCCGCAGGATGTAAAACTTGAGCAAACGCATTTTGATTCTTTAACCAATTTAAAATCTTTAAAGCACTTTGAGACTGATGCTCATAACGAATTTGCATTGAGGCCAAACTACGCTGTACTTGTGCGGCATCATCACCCGAAATCGCGATACCTTGGATGGCATGCATACGGAACAGTTTATGATGTAAAGCTTTATCTTGAGTGACAACAGATCCCATTAACATATCGCCACCACCACTTGGGTATTTGGTTAAGGCGTGTACGCTGATATCTACACTTAAATGTTCATGACTAAAATCAAAGGCATTAAACGCTAGGCCAGCGCCCCAGGTATTGTCCAAAGCCGTGAGGATATTTTTTGCTTTGGCTTTTTTGACTAAACTCACCAAATCAGGAAATTCGAGTGTGACTGAACCTGCGGCTTCTAGCCAAATCAGTTTGGCATTTTCATTGGGTTGGAATGTGTCTGCATCGATAGGATTGTAAACTTGAACGATAATGCCATAACTTTTTTCAAGATGACGTAGATGTTCCATGTTGGGACCATAGATATTGTCTGCAACCCAGACTTCATCTCCATGACTCAAAAAACATGAATTGACCAGATTAATTGCAGATAAACCACTGGGCGCAAGCAAGCAATATTCACCACCTTCAATTTGGGCAATGTGATCACCTAGGGTAAACGTTGTCGGCGTGCCATGTGTGCCGTAACTATAGTCATAACGATCTGTCCAATGGCGGTTAAATAGTGCATCGGTATTTTCAAATATAATTGTTGACGCACGAAATAGGGGAGGCTGTATTGTATTTATATATTGTGGTGCTTTACGAGAAGAATGAATTAAAGCAGTAACTGGTTTTTGTTTCACAGGAATACTCAATTTTTGTTAATAGCCGGACTAAAGTAAGCAAAACATAATCGCTCAGTGACGAAAAGCAATAAATTGTGAAAAATAATAAATAAAATTGATATTGGCTTCATTTTTGCATTTATCCAACTATGTTTTGTGGTTTGTAGCGTAATTGATACAACAAGAATAGGTGATAACATGAAAAAACTTAAAGTGCATTATTTTCAGCATATTGCAGGTGAAGGCTTTGGTAGCTGTTATGAGTATTTAAAAGCAATGGGCGCAGAAATTACTGCAACAGAATTTTTTGCTTTACCCACAGATTCACAATTAGAAATAGAAGCTTTACCGCATGTCAATGATGTGGATTTACTCATCATTATGGGTGGGGAAATGAGTGTAAATGATGAAGCCAACTATCCTTGGTTAAAGGTCGAAAAACGATGGATTCGCCGTTATTTGGCTTCGGAAAAGCCCGCAATCGGGTTGTGTTTGGGTGGGCAGTTGATAGCCAATGCTCTAGGTGCCAATGTTCGGCGTAATACTGTGCAAGAGATTGGCTGGACCTTGGTCAATAAAAGCAACCATGTGCCAGAAGGTTATTTCCAATTGCCTGAGCGGGTCAATGTCATGCAATGGCATAGTGAGACCTTTGATATTCCTAAAGGCGCAATTCGTTTGGCGGAGAATCCAGCATGTCCCAACCAACTTTATCAGATTGGTAAAAATGTATTGGGGTTTCAGTTCCATCCAGAAATCACCCCGCATAGCCTAAAAATCTTCATTGAGCATGAAGAAGAAGATATGGTGTTTAGTGGAGTACACAGTCAATCATTATTGAAGCTAAAAAAATCGCAACAAACGGATTATGTGATTGGGAATCAGTTGCTCAATCATGCGATTGACTACGTTTTAAGGGTTTAAGCTGGTGTTTAAATAATAAGCGCTTTATTTATAATTAATTACTCAAAAAAAGGTAAAAATGTCCAAATAAGTTTGCTTAAGTGTTAAACAATCGTTATAATGAGCGACCCTCCGATATGGTGGGGTGAATGGCGAAGAAAGTCATTCAGATCGTTACAGTCGTGGCATCGATCACGACCTTAGTGATTTTCACTGCCTTTGACACTTACCTTATTTAGTGGGGTGAGATGCGTCAAGGGTGATTCTTTATATATTTGGCTTGGAGTTAACTGGTATGTCTAACCAGAGAATTCGTATCCGTCTTAAGTCTTTTGATCATCGTTTAATTGATCAATCTTCTCAAGAGATCGTAGAAACAGCAAAACGTACTGGCGCACAAGTGTGTGGTCCAATTCCGATGCCTACTCGCATCGAACGTTTTAACGTTTTAACATCACCACACGTGAACAAAGATGCGCGTGACCAATATGAAATCCGCACATATAAACGTTTGATCGACATCGTTCAACCTACAGATAAAACTGTAGATGCGTTGATGAAGTTGGATCTTGCAGCTGGTGTTGATGTTCAGATCGCATTGGGTTAAGGCTTTCGGTTAATTAACGCTCTATAAGTTAATTAGGCCGCTTTTTTAGAGGTTTATGCACATGGCTATTGGTTTAGTCGGTCGCAAGTGCGGTATGACACGTATCTTTACAGATGCTGGTGTTTCTGTGCCTGTAACAGTGATTGAGGTTGATCCTAACCGTATCACTCAAATCAAAACGCTTGAAACTGATGGTTATCAAGCGATTCAAATCACTACTGGTGAACGTCGCGAATCTCGCGTAACAAATGCTCAGAAAGGTCACTTTGCGAAAGCTGGTGTTGCTGCTGGTCGTTTAGTTAAAGAATTCCGCGTTGCAGAAGCTGATCTTGAAGGTCGTGAAGTTGGTGGCACTATCGGTGTTGATTTGTTCGCAGTAGGTCAAGTTGTTGACGTTACTGGTCAATCAAAAGGTAAAGGCTTCCAGGGTGGTGTTAAGCGTTGGAACTTCCGTACGCAAGATGCTACACATGGTAACTCAGTATCTCACCGTGTAATTGGTTCTACAGGTCAAAACCAGACTCCTGGTCGCGTGTTCAAAGGCAAAAAAATGCCTGGTCACTTAGGTGATGATCGCGTAACTGTACAAGGTCTTGAAATTGTATCTATCGACGCAGAACGTTCAGTTCTTGTTGTTAAAGGTGCGATTCCTGGTGCTACTGGTGGCGACGTTATCGTTCGTCCTACGATCAAGGCCTGAGGGGAAATAACGTGAATTTAAAAACTGTTTCCGGCTCTGCTGTTGAATTGTCTGAAGTTGCTTTCGGACGTGAATTTAATGAAGCTCTTGTACACCAAGTTGTTACAGCTTATTTAGCTGGTGGTCGTCAAGGCTCTAAAGCTCAGAAGTCACGTGCAGACGTTTCTGGCGGTGGTAAAAAACCATTCCGTCAAAAAGGTACTGGCCGCGCTCGTGCTGGTTCTATTCGTAGCCCAATCTGGGTTGGTGGTGGTAAAACTTTTGCTGCTCGTCCACAAGATTGGTCTCAAAAAGTAAACCGCAAAATGTACCGCGGTGCAATGCAATGTATCTTAGCTGAACTTGTTCGCCAAGATCGTCTTGTATTGGTTGAAGAGTTTGCAGTTGAAGCTCCAAAAACTAAAGAATTGCTTGCAAAACTAAACGGCTTGAACGCTACTCGCGCATTAATCGTTACTGAAGCTGTAGATGAAAATCTATATTTAGCTGCTCGTAACCTTCCACACGTTGATGTGGTTGATGCTGCTGGGATCGATCCTGTTGGCTTGATCGCGTTTGATAAAGTTGTTATGTCTGTTGCGGCTGCTAAGAAGATTGAGGTAGAACTCGGATGAACAACGAACGTATCTATCAAGTCCTAAAAGGGCCTGTTTTTTCAGAAAAAGCACAAGTTCTAGGCGAAACTGCTGGTGTTCAAGTTTTTAAAGTTGCTATCGATGCAAACAAACTTGAAATCAAAAAAGCAGTAGAGCAATTATTTGGTGTAGAAGTTGTTAAAGTTAACACGACTATCACTAAAGGTAAGACTAAACGCTTTGGTAAAACATTAGGACGTCGTTCTGATGTTAAAAAAGCATACGTCACCCTGAAAGCTGGCCAAGATGTTGAAATGGCTGACTTGGGCGATACCGCTGAAAGCACAGCGGAATAAGGACGAAAATTATGCCAATTCAAAAATGTAAGCCAACGTCTCCAGGACGTCGCTTTGTAGAGAAGGTGGTTCATAATCATCTTCACAAAGGCGCGCCTTATGCACCGTTGGTTGAAGCTAAAAAACGTACTGGTGGTCGTAATAATAACGGTCACATTACAACTCGTCACGTTGGTGGTGGTCATAAACAAAACTACCGTATCGTTGACTTCAAACGTAACAAAGACGGCATCCCTGCTGTAGTTGAACGTATTGAATACGATCCTAACCGTACATCACATATTGCTTTATTGAAATATGCTGACGGTGAGCGTCGTTATATTATTGCTGCTAAAGGCTTACGTGCTGGCGATAAAGTACAATCTGGTAACGATGCTCCAATTCGTCCAGGTAACTGCTTACCGCTTCGTAATATGCCTATCGGTTCTACATTACATAACATTGAGCTTAAAATCGGTAAAGGTGCACAATTAGTGCGTTCTGCTGGTACTTCTGCTCAGTTGTTGGGTCGTGACGGTTCTTACGCAATCATTCGTCTTCGTTCAGGCGAAATGCGTAAAGTACACGTTGAATGTCGCGCTGTGTTAGGTGAAGTATCTAACTCAGAAAGCAACCTTCGTTCACTTGGTAAAGCAGGTGCTGCACGCTGGCGTGGTGTTCGTCCTACCGTTCGTGGTATGGCGATGAACCCAGTTGACCATCCACATGGTGGTGGTGAAGGGCGTAACAAAGGTATTCAACCTGTAAGCCCATGGGGTCAAAAAGCTAAAGGGTACAAAACTCGTACCAATAAGCGTACGACTAAGATGATCATTCGCGACCGTCGCGTTAAGTAACAAGTAAAGGAATCTGACAATGCCTCGTTCTCTGAAAAAAGGCCCATTCGTCGATGCGCACTTGTTCGCTAAGGTTGAAGCGGCTATCGCGGCTAATAACCGTAAGCCGATCAAAACTTGGTCGCGTCGTTCGATGATCCTCCCGGATTTTGTTGGTTTAACAATTTCTGTACATAATGGTCGTAACCATGTTCCAGTGATCGTATCTGAACATATGGTTGGTCACAAACTCGGTGAATTCGCGCCAACTCGTACCTATCGTGGTCACGGTGTTGACAAGAAGTCTAAACGTTAAGGTGCTATGATGGAAGTTACTGCTAAATTACGCGGTGCCGCTATCTCGGCACAAAAAACTCGTTTGGTTGCAGACCTAATCCGTGGCAAATCTATTGCTCACGCGCTTAATATCTTAAACTTCAGCAACAAAAAAGCTGCAGTTGTAGTGAAAAAAGCATTGGAATCTGCAATTGCAAACGCTGAACACAATAACAGTTTAGATGTAGACGACCTTAAGGTTACTACGATTTACGTTGATGAAGGCACTAGCCTTAAACGTATTATGCCACGTGCTAAAGGCCGTGCAGATCGTATTACTAAGCGTACTTGTCACATTACCGTTAAGGTAGGGGTTTGATATGGGTCAGAAGGTTCATCCAATCGGTATCCGCCTTGGTGTTGTAAAACGTCATAACGCCAACTGGTATGCGAGTCCGAAACAATACGCTGAATACTTGCTTAAAGATCTTCAAGTTCGTGAGTTTTTAACTAAAAAACTTAAAAGCGCGATGATCAGCAATATTCTTATCGAACGTCCTACAGGCGCTGCTAAAGTAACAATTAGCACTGCTCGTCCAGGTATCGTTATCGGTAAAAAAGGCGAAGACATTGAGAAATTACAGCGTGAACTTACCAAGATTATGGGTGTTCCAGCGCAAGTAAGCATCAACGAAATCGATCGCCCAGACTTAGACGCTCGTTTAGTTGCTGAAGCAATTGCTTCACAATTAGAGAAACGTGTAATGTTCCGTCGTGCTATGAAGCGTGCGGTTCAAAACACTATGCGTGCTGGTGCTAAAGGTATCAAAGTTGAAGTTTCTGGTCGTTTAGGTGGTGCAGAAATTGCACGTACTGAATGGTATCGTGAAGGTCGTGTACCTTTACATACACTTCGTGCTGACATCGACTATGCAACTATGCGCGCTGAAACTACTTACGGTACGATTGGTGTTAAAGTTTGGATTTTCCGTGGCGAGATCTTAGGTGGCATGAAACAAGTCATGAACCCTGCTCCTGCTGAAGAACGTCCAGCTAAACGCGGTCGCGGTCGTGGTGAAGGTCAAGAGCGTCGTGGTCGTCGCAATGATCGTTCTGCTGAAAAAGGAGAATAATCCATGTTGCAACCTAAACGTACTAAATTCCGTAAGGTGCAAAAAGGCCGTAACACTGGTCTAGCGCATCGTGGTAGCACAGTATCTTTCGGTACAATCGCACTTAAATCTGTTGAGCGTGGTCAAATGACTGCTCGTCAAATCGAAGCTGCGCGTCGTACAATTAGCCGTCGTGTTAAACGTGGTGGTAAGATCTTTATCCGTGTTTTCCCAGACAAACCAATTACTGAAAAACCATTAGAAGTTCGTATGGGTAAAGGTAAAGGTTCTGTGGAATACTGGGTTTGCCAAATCAAACCAGGTAAGATCTTGTACGAAATGGATGGTGTTAGTGAAGAATTGGCACGCGAAGCGTTTACGCTTGCAGCTGCTAAGCTTCCATTTAAAACCACTATCGTTACTAAGACGGTGATGTAATGAAAACTAAAGATCTACGTGAAAAATCGGTAGAAGAGTTGGCAGCTTTGCTTGATGAGCAACAGCTTAACCAATTCCGTCTTCGTATGGCGAAAGCAACTGGTCAATTGGGTAAATCGCATGAAGTTGCGTTAACTCGTAAGACTATTGCTCGTATCAAGACCCTCCTTACCGAAAAACAGGGGAACGCACAATGAGTGAGCAAACAGTTCGCACGTTAACAGGCAAAGTAGTAAGTGACAAAATGGACAAGTCTATTGTTGTACTTATTGAACGCCGCGTTCAACACCCGTTGTATGGCAAATCAATCCGCCGTTCAACAAAATTACACGCTCATGATGAGAACAACACTGCTAAAACTGGCGATGTTGTAACCATTAAAGAAAGCCGCCCAATTTCAAAAACTAAAGCTTGGACTTTAGTGGAAGTTATTGAAGCAGCTGCTGAGTAATTAGACGTTCTTGTTGCATCATCGGTCAATTTCGAGTACTCTTTGAGCCTTTCGAAATTGCGACCGGTGATGCTCGGTTTTGGAGTAGGGCAATGATTCAGACCGAAAGTATGCTAGACGTAGCAGACAACAGTGGTGCTCGCCGCGTACAATGTATTAAAGTACTTGGTGGTTCACATCGTCGTTATGCTTCTGTTGGCGACATTATTAAAGTTACTGTAAAAGAAGCAATTCCGCGTGGCCGTGTTAAAAAAGGTGACGTGATGAATGCAGTTGTAGTTCGTACTAAATTCGGTATTCGTCGTCCAGACGGTTCTGTGATCCGTTTCGATGATAATGCTGCAGTTATCTTGAACAACAACAAGGCTCCGATTGCCACTCGTATTTTCGGACCAGTGACTCGTGAACTTCGTACTGAACAGTTCATGAAAATCATTTCATTGGCTCCTGAAGTTCTATAATAGAGGCAATCATGGCTAAGATTAGAAAAGGCGATCAAGTAATTGTGATCGCAGGTAAAGAAAAAGGCAAACAGGGTACTGTTTTGTCTGTTTCAAATGACCAAGTTAAGGTTGAAGGCCTTAATTTAGTTAAGAAGCATCAAAAGCCGAACCGTGCAACAGGTGCTGAAGGCGCTATTGTTACACAAGAAGCTTCGCTTCATATTTCAAACGTGGCAGTTTTTAATGCTGCAACCCAAAAGGCTGACCGTGTTGGTTACCAAGTGATTGAAGGCGTGAAAACTCGCGTTTACAAATCAAATGGTGAATCAGTGGCGGTAGCGAAGTAATAGGTTGAACTAGGCTATGGCCAGACTTAAAACACGTTATAACGACGAAATCCGAGCTAAGTTGAAAGAAGAACTTGGTTTGGGCAATGTGATGGAAATTCCTCGCATTACTAAAATCACCATCAACATGGGTGTTGGTGCAGCTTCAGCTGACAAGAAATTGTTAGATGGCGCTTTGGCGGATATGCAAGCTATTGCTGGTCAAAAACCAGTTCTTACATTAGCGCGCAAATCAATCGCTGGTTTTAAAATCCGTGATGGTTGGCCGATTGGTTGTAAAGTAACTTTACGCGGCGAACAAATGTACGAATTCTTAGACCGTTTGATCTCTATCGCTATCCCTCGTATTCGTGACTTCCGCGGTTTTTCTGCGAAATCATTCGATGGTCGTGGTAATTATTCAATGGGTCTCAAGGAACAAATTATGTTCCCTGAAATCGATTTTGATAAGATCGATCGTATTCGTGGTATGGATATTACTATCACTACGACTGCTCGTACTGATGACGAAGGCCGTGCGCTAATCCGTGCATTCGGCTTCCCGTTCAAATAAGAGGTCGATATGGCTAAGAAAAGTATGATTAATCGCGAATTGAAACGCGAAACTACAGTTGCTAAATACGCTGCAAAACGTGCTGAATTAAAAGCTACGATTGCAAACGTAAATGCATCTGATGAAGAACGTTTCGAAGCGATGATGAAGTTACAAGCATTACCACGTAATGCGTCTCCAGTACGTCTTCGTAACCGTTGTGGTTTAACTGGTCGTCCTCATGGTTACTTCCGTAAGTTCGGCTTAAGCCGTAACAAATTACGTGACACAGTAATGCAGGGTGATGTACCGGGCGTTGTTAAGGCAAGCTGGTAAGGAGCGACTATAAATGAGTATGCAAGATACCGTTGCCGACATGCTAACACGTGTTCGTAACGCACAAATGGCAAAGAAACAAACTGTTTCTATGCCTAATTCTAAGTTGAAAGTTGCAATTGCAAACGTACTTCAACAAGAAGGTTACATTTCAAATGTAGAAGTTGCTGATCTTGAAGGCAAAGCTACTTTGACAATTACTTTAAAATATTTTGAAGGCAAACCAGTTATCGAAACTGTGAAACGCGTAAGCCGTCCAGGTCTACGTCAGTATCGCGGTAAAGATGCACTTCCGAGCGTTAAGCAAGGTTTAGGTATTGCAATTGTTTCTACAAGCAAAGGCATCATGACTGATCGCGCTGCACGTGCTGCAGGCGTTGGTGGTGAAGTTATTGCTTTTGTTTCTTAATAGGTGATTCCTCATGTCTCGTGTGGCTAAAGCCCCAGTAACTGTACCTAACGGTGTAGCAGTTACTCAGAACGGCCGGCAGGTCGAAGTGAAAGGCAGCAAAGGTACGTTGTCTTTCAACCTGCATGCGCTGGTCGAGCTTAAACAGGAAGAAGGTCAACTTCATATTGCTCCAGTTAAAGAATCTCGCGATTCTTGGATGCAAGCTGGTACTGCTCGCGCTGTTCTTAATAACCTTGTAAAAGGTGTTAATGAAGGCTTCGAACGTAAGTTACAACTTATCGGTGTTGGTTATAAAGCTGCGGTTAAAGGTACAGTTGTGAACCTTAACCTTGGTTATTCTCACCCGATTGATTACGCTCTTCCTGAAGGTGTAACTGCTGAAACTCCGACTGCTACTGAAATCATTTTGAAATCAGCTAACAAGCAATTGTTAGGTCAAGTTGCTGCAGAAATCCGTGGTTATCGTCCACCAGAGCCGTATAAAGGTAAAGGTGTTCGCTATTCTGACGAAGTTGTTCTTCGTAAAGAAGCTAAGAAGAAATAAGGCGCGAGGTTCTTATGAACGAAAAGAAACAATCCCGTTTGCGTCGTGCGAAAAGCACACGCTTGCACATTCGTGCATTGGGTGCGACTCGCTTGTGTGTAAACCGCACGCCGCGTCACATCTATGCTCAAGTTATTTCTGCAGATGGTGGCAAAGTATTAGCGCAAGCTTCTACTTTGGATGCATCTTTACGTAGCGGAACTACAGGTAATGTAGATTCAGCTACTAAAGTAGGTGCTTTAATCGCAGAACGTGCAAAGGCTGCTGGTGTAACTAAAGTTGCATTTGACCGTTCTGGTTTTAAATATCATGGTCGTATCAAAGCCTTGGCTGATGCTGCTCGTGAAAACGGCTTGGAGTTCTAATCATGGCTAAAGTTGAACAAAACGAAGGTCTTGTTGAAAAGCTGGTTGCCGTTGATCGTGTAGCCAAAGTTGTTAAGGGTGGTCGTATCTTCTCTTTCACAGCATTAACTGTTGTGGGTGATGGTAATGGTCGTGTAGGTTTTGGTCGCGGTAAAGCGCGTGAAGTTCCAGCTGCTATTTCTAAAGCACTTGAAGCTGCACGCCGCAACATGATCACTGTTGATCTTGTTGATGGTACTGTACAACATCCTATTCATGCTCGTCATGGCGCTAGCCGTGTTTACATGCAACCTGCATCTGAAGGTACTGGCGTAATCGCTGGTGGTTCTATGCGCGCAGTTTTAGAAGCTGCTGGTGTACGTAACGTATTGACGAAATGTTATGGTTCTACTAACGCGGCTAACGTTGTAAATGCAACTTTTAATGGTTTACGTGATATGACGTCTCCTGAGAAAGTTGCTGCTAAACGTGGTCTTTCAGTAGAACAAATTTTAGGGTAATCAATCATGAAAACGATTAAAGTTACCCAGACTAAATCTTCTTCGCATCGTTTGAAAAATCACAAACTTTGCCTACAAGGTTTAGGTCTGCGTCGTATTGGTCATACAGTAGAAGTAATAGATACACCTTCTAACCGTGGTATGATCAACAAAGTCTACTATATGGTTAGTGTAGAGGAATAAGCCATGACTCTGCGTTTAAATGAGCTTGCACCTGCTGAAGGTGCAAAACGTGATAATCGTCGTTTAGGCCGTGGTATCGGTTCTGGTGTCGGTAAGACTGGTGGCCGTGGTGTCAAAGGTCAGAAATCACGTAAAAGTGGTGGCGTTCGTCCAGGCTTTGAAGGTGGTCAAACTGCGTTATATCGTCGTTTACCTAAATTCGGTTTCACAAGCCAATTGGCTTTGAAAACTGCTGAAGTACGTTTGTCTGAACTTGCTAAAGTTGAAGGTGATATTATTTCACTTGAAACTTTGAAAGCTGCGAATGTTGTACGTAAAGATATGTTGCGTGCTCGTGTTGTTCTTTCTGGTGAAATCACTCGTGCATTCACTGTTCAAGGTGTTGCATTGACTAAAGGCGCTAAAGCTGCTCTTGAAGCTGCTGGCGGTAAAGTCGAGGAGTAATCGCGAGTGACTATGTCTCCTAGTTCTTCAGGTCATGTTAACATGATGAAAGGTCAACCATTTCATGTGAAATATCGTGAAATTATTCGCCGATTAATGTTCTTGATTGGTGCATTGGTAGTCTTTCGACTAGGAGCGCATATTCCGCTGCCAGGTATTGATAATGTTGCTCTAGAACGTTTTTTCAAAGCTAATGAAGGTACTTTTTTAGGTTTGTTTAACATGTTCTCGGGTGGAGCATTAGAACGAATGTCCATTCTGGCGTTAGGTATCATGCCGTACATTTCTGCATCTATTATTGTGCAGTTGATGTCGACCGTGGTGCCTTCGTTAGAAGCATTGAAGAAAGAAGGCGAGCAAGGTAAGCGTAAGATTAATCAATATACGCGTTACGGCACCCTTTTACTCGCATTAGTCCAAGGTATCGGGATGTGTGCTGGTCTAATCAGTCAAGGTATTACTTTGACTTCGGGACTGGCTTTTTACATTCCAGCGCTAACATCGTTAGTTGCAGGTACCATGTTCTTAATGTGGTTAGGTGAGCAAATTACTGAACGTGGTGTTGGTAACGGTATCTCAATGATTATCTTTGCAGGTATTGTTGCTGGTTTACCAAACTTAGTGATTCAAGCATTTACTTCGGTAGATAATGGCCAATCAAGTTTAATTGGTTTGGCTATCTTTGGATTGCTATCAGTTGCTGTTTTAGCAGCGATTGTGTTTATTGAAAAAGCTCAACGTCGTATACCTGTGAACTATGCTCAAAAACAGCAAGGTCGTCGTGTATTCACTGCACAGCAAACGCATTTGCCATTGAAGATCAACATGGCAGGGGTTATTCCAGCAATTTTCGCAAGTTCGTTATTGTTGTTCCCTGCAAGTTTAGGTCAATGGTTAGGCAGTGCTGATCCAAATGCAGGAATTGTAAAACGTAGCCTACAAGATTTGGCATTGGTATTATCGCCTGGACAACCGTTGTATTTAGTGCTCTTCGGTGCGTTAATTATCTTTTTCTGTTATTTCTATACGGCGCTTGTTTTTAGCCCGAAAGAAGTATCAGAGAACTTGAAACGCAGTGGAGCTTATGTACCTGGTATTCGCCCAGGTGAGCAAACTGCTCGTTACTTAGATCATATTCTTAATCGTTTGACGTTTATTGGTGCAATCTACATTACAGTCATCTGTTTAATGCCGATGATTTTACAAAGTTCTTTTGGTATTCCATTCCATTTGGGTGGTACCTCATTACTTATCGTAGTTGTTGTTGTTATGGACTTTATGGCTCAGCTTCAAGCCCATTTGACATCACATCAGTATGACGATCAATCGTTAATGAGAAAAACGACTGCTCATCCTAAGGGATAAGCGCACTTAGAAGGTTTCATCATGAAAGTACAAGCTTCTGTAAAGAAAATTTGTGGTAGCTGTAAAGTTATCCGTCGTAATGGGGTTATTCGCGTAATTTGCAGCGCAGAACCTCGTCATAAGCAGCGTCAAGGTTAATTTAATTAAGACCTGTTGATTTCAGTAGGCTAATTAGGTTATTATCCGCCCCTCAAGATTTTTGTGGGGCGGTTGATTATCTCTACTGCCTTTTTGGAGAAATTTGAATGGCTCGTATTGCCGGTGTAAACATTCCGGATAACAAGCATGCTGTTATCTCTCTCACGTATATTTTTGGTATTGGCCGCCACACAGCTAAAAACATTTTAGCTGCTGCAGGTATTACGACTACTACTAAAATTCGTGAATTAGATGATGCTCAGCTTGATGCGATTCGTGCAGAAGTTGCTAAGGTTCCGACCGAAGGTGACTTACGTCGCGAAATTTCCATGAACATTAAACGTTTAATGGATTTAGGCTGCTACCGCGGTCTTCGTCATCGTCGCAGCTTGCCTGTTCGCGGACAACGCACCAAAACTAACGCACGTACCCGTAAAGGTCCGCGCAAACCTATTAAGAAATAAGATTTCTGGAAGCTAAAAGATGGCTAAAGATACTCGCACACGCAAGAAGGTCACTCGTACCGTCTCTGAAGGTGTTGCACACATTCACGCTTCTTTTAATAACACCATTGTTACGATTACTGATCGTCAAGGTAATGCATTGGCTTGGGCTACTTCAGGTGGACAAGGCTTCCGTGGATCACGTAAATCAACTCCGTTTGCTGCTCAGGTAGCTGCTGAAGTTGCTGGTAAAGCTGCTTTAGATTACGGTTTGAAAAACTTGGACGTCCTTGTAAAAGGTCCTGGTCCAGGTCGTGAATCTGCGGTTCGTGCATTAGGTGCAGTGGGTTATAAAATTAACAGCATTACCGATGTGACACCGATTCCGCACAACGGTTGCCGTCCACCTAAAAAACGTCGCGTGTAAGGAGAAACATTCATGGCTCGTTATATTGGTCCAAAATGCAAACTCTCTCGCCGCGAAGGGACAGACCTGCAATTAAAATCTGGCGTTAAACCATTTGACGTCAAAACAAAAAAATCTGCTAAAGCTCCTGGTCAACATGGCCAAAGCCGTGCTAAACAATCAGAGTATTCACTACAATTACGTGAAAAACAAAAAGTACGTCGTATGTACGGTGTTTTAGAGCGTCAATTTAGTAACTACTACAAAGAAGCTGCTCGTGTTAAAGGCGCAACAGGTGAAAACTTGTTGAAATTGCTTGAAAGCCGCCTCGATAACGTTGTTTATCGCATGGGTTTTGGTTCTACACGTGCAGAAGCTCGTCAGCTGGTATCTCACCGTTCAATCACTTTAAATGGTCGTCGTGTTAACATCGCGTCTATCCAAGTTAAAGCGGGCGACGTGATTGCAGTTCACGAAAGCGCTAAACAACAATTACGTATCAAAAACGCAATTGAATTAGCTGCTCAACGTGGAACAGCTGCTTGGATTGAAGTAGATCATTCAAAACTTGAAGGTACATTTAAAGCTGCACCAGATCGTTCTGATTTACCTGCTGAAATCAACGAAAGCTTGATTGTAGAATTGTATTCTAAATAATCCTTGAGGTAGCAATAATGACGCGTACTGCAAACGAGTTTCTAACTCCGCAAGCGATCAAGGTCGAAGCGGCAAGCGGGACCTCGGCAAAAGTGATTCTTGAACCATTAGAGCGTGGCTTTGGTCATACTCTTGGTAATGCTTTACGTCGCATCCTTTTGTCTTCTTTACCTGGCGCAGCCGTGGTTGAAGTAGAGATAGAGGGTGTCGAGCACGAGTACAGTACTTTAGAAGGCTTGCAGCAGGACATCGTCGAGCTCTTGCTGAACCTAAAAGGATTGTCTATTAAGCTGTTCGATCAAAACGAAGCATATTTGACATTGGAAAAACAAGGTCCTGGCGATGTAACTGCTGCTGACCTTCGTTTACCACATAATGTTGAAGTGGTTAACCCTGAACATCTGATTGGTACTTTAAGTGCTTCAGGCTCATTAAAAATGCGCTTGAAAGTTTCTCAAGGTCGTGGTTATGAAACTTCTGACTCACGTTTCCCTGAAGGCGAAACGCGTCCTGTAGGTCGTCTACAGTTAGATGCTTCTTATAGCCCGATTAAACGTGTGTCTTACACAGTTGAAAATGCTCGTGTAGAACAACGTACTGACCTTGATAAGCTCGTCATTGATCTTGAAACGAATGGAACTGTAGATCCTGAAGAAGCTATCCGCAAAGCGGCAACAATCTTGCAACAACAAATTGCAATTTTTGTTGATCTTCAGAAAGATCAAGCTCCAGTTGCTCAAGAGCCACGTGAAGAAGTTGATCCAATCTTGCTTCGTCCAGTTGATGATCTAGAGCTTACTGTTCGTTCTGCTAACTGTTTGAAAGCAGAAAATATTTACTACATTGGTGATCTAGTACAGCGTACTGAGGTTGAGTTGCTTAAAACTCCTAACCTTGGTAAAAAATCGCTTACTGAGATCAAAGATGTTCTGGCTTCTAAGGGCTTACAGCTCGGCATGCGTTTAGAGAACTGGCCACCAGCTAGTCTCCGTATGGACGATCGTTTCGCCTATCGTAGCCGTTAATTAAGTAGGACTATCACCATGCGTCATCGTAATAGTGGTGTGAAATTAGGCCGTACCAGCAGCCATCGTAAAGCGATGTTTCAAAACATGGCTAATTCTTTGTTTGAGCATGAGTTAATTAAAACTACTGTGCCTAAAGCAAAAGAGTTACGTCGTGTAGCTGAGCCTTTAATCACTTTAGCTAAAAACGATACTGTAGCAAACCGTCGTTTGGCGTTTGCTCGTACTCGTTCAGCAGCAACAGTTGGTAAATTATTTACCGTTCTTGGCCCTCGTTACAAAGAACGTAACGGCGGTTATCTACGTGTTCTTAAAGCTGGTTTCCGTGCAGGTGATGCTGCACCGATGGCTTATGTAGAACTTGTGGATCGTGAAGTAAACTAATTACTCACGTCACAGAACAATCGGTTGTTCGAAAAAGGTCGGTGTTTCACCGGCCTTTTTTTATGCCTTTTTGTTGGACAATTTATGGTTTTGTCCCAAATTGACTTAAATTTCGTCAGAAAAATGCAAACTTGACATTGCGTATTGTCAGATTTGTGCTTTAATAAAAAAGTACTCTTAAAAAGGTTATAAAAACAACATGGAAAAGCAAGTTGATATTCTTATCGTTGGTGCAGGTATCTCTGGTATTGGTGTAGCTGCGCATCTTTCAAAACACTCACCACAACGTTCATTTGAAATTATTGAGCGTCGTGAGAGCTTCGGTGGTACTTGGGATTTATTTAAATATCCGGGTATCCGTTCCGATTCAGATATGTCTACTTTTGGGTTTAATTTTAAACCATGGCAAAAAGCCAATGTCTTGGCAGATGGCGCTTCGATTAAAGGCTATGTTGCTGAAGTTGTCGATGAATTTAAATTAAAAGATAAAATTCATTTTAATCAGCGTGTACGTACTGCAAATTATGATTCATCAATTAAAAAATGGGTCGTACAAATTGAAGATGAAAATCAAAAACTCAATACGTGGGTTGCAAACTTTGTAATCGGATGTACGGGTTATTATAATTATGACCAAGGTTATCAACCTGATTATCCAGGTAAAAATGATTTTAAAGGCGAATTTATTAACCCACAATTTTGGCCTGAAAACTTAGATTATACGGGTAAAAAAGTAGTGATTATTGGTAGTGGTGCAACAGCTATTACCTTAGTGCCTGCGATGTCAAAAGGTGGAGCAGGGCATGTGACCATGTTGCAACGTTCACCAACCTATATTGCTTCAATCCCATCTATTGACTTTGTTTATGACAAAATGCGTAAGGTTTTACCTGAAGATGTGGCATATAAGTTAACCCGTGCACGCAATATTGGTATGCAACGCGGTATCTATGCACTTGCACAAAAACAACCGAAATTACTGCGTAAGTTCTTACTCAAATCGATTGAAATGCAATTAAAAGGTAAAGTGGATATGAAACACTTTACCCCAACATATAATCCGTGGGATCAGCGGTTATGTGTTGTGCCAGATGGTGACTTATTTAAAATTTTACGTTCTGGTAAAGCCAGCGTTGAAACAGATCAAATTGAGAAAATTACCGCAACAGGTATCCAATTAAAATCTGGTAAGCATTTAGATGCGGATATCATCGTTTCAGCAACAGGTTTAGAAATCCAAATCTTGGGTGGTATCAAAGCTACAATTGATAATAAACCAATGAATACGTCTCAACACATGCTGTATCAGGGTGTGATGGTTAGCGATGTGCCAAATATGGCAATGATCATTGGTTATATCAACGCATCATGGACATTAAAAGTTGATATTGCAGGTGAGTATATTTGCCGTCTTGTAAACTATATGGACAAGAAAGGCTATGACGAAGTTATTCCACAAGGTGATGCAACTGAATTGATGGAAGATACGGTGATGGGCAGTTTAAGCTCAGGTTATATTGCTCGTGCGGCGGATGTGATGCCAAAACAAGGTAAGCATGCACCTTGGAAAGTGTCGAATAACTATTTAGCAGATCGTAAAGAACTTAAAAATGCCAAGTTTGAAGATGGTGTTTTAAAATTTCATAAGCGTGAAGCACAACTCGCAAAAAAGCCTAAACTGGTTTCTTAATCAAACCTAGAAGCAACCAAACTAAGAAATAGCAAAATAAACAAGCTATGAAATAAACAAGGAGCGTAAGCTCCTTTTTTATTGCGACATAAAAATTGATTTAAAAAGAATGCTTGGTGATAGAAAAAGGAGCCAAAGCTCCTTTAATATTAATTGGATAAATTATAAAGAACGGGAAATCAGTTCTTTCATAATCTCGTTTGTACCTGCATAAATACGATTTGCCCGATTATCGATATAAGCGCGTGCAATTGGATATTCCAGCATATAACCATAACCACCATGTAATTGAAGGCATTCATCAACCACATTAGAGAATACTTCTGAAATTTTGTATTTTGCAGCAGCTGCAGCATCAACACCTAAGATGCCTTCAAGTTGTAATTCCATACAACGATCGAGGTAAGCACGGCAGAAATCAATTTCTGTGCGCATTTCAGCAAGTTTAAAGCGTGTATTTTGAAAAGCACCGATCGGTTTACCAAACGCTTTACGGTCTTTGGTATATTGAACGGTGTGTGCCAACGCTGCTTCTGCGCCTGCTTGGCAGATAATCGCGACCAGCATACGTTCCCATGCCAACTCTTTCATCAGCATGATAAAACCCATGCCTTCCATACCCAATAAATTTTCTTTTGGTACACGAACATCTTCAAAGAACAATTCGCAAGTATCTTGTCCTTTCATACCAATTTTATTGAGTGGTTTGCCTTTGCTAAAGCCAGCACGGTCAGCTTCAACGATAATCAAAGATAGGTTGGCAGAACCTTTCTCTGAACTGCCTGTTTTACATACCACAATTGCCATATCACATAGATAACCATTGGTAATAAAGATTTTAGAACCATTGATTACATATTCATCCCCATCTAAAACAGCGGTGGTGCGAACACCTTGTAGGTCTGAGCCTGTTCCTGGTTCTGTCATCGCAATGGCTGTGACGGTTTCTCCAGAAGCCATTTTAGCAATCCAATGTTTTTTCTGCTCTTCATTACCAAAGTTGTTGATGTAGTTGGCAACAATATCCGAGTGCAAAGAAAAACCTGTAGAAGAATCCATTGCATAGGCTTGTTCTTCAATCAGAATCATACTGTAGAGGCGATCTACGCCATAGCCACCATATTCTTCAGGCATAGTCGCACAGAGTAGACCCATTTCACCTGCTTTGTTCCATAAATCGCGATCTACATGTTGTTGCTGTTCATATTTAGCAATATTTGGCACAACTTCTTTTTCATAAAATTTACGTACTGTTTCACGAAAAGCATCGTGATCGGAATTAAACAATTTACGAGGCAACATATTGGTTAAAGGTCGGATAGCACCTGATTGCATTTTTATAATATCCATATGAGTTTTAGTGAGTTGAAATTATGTGAATTGCTTATTTGTCGCAATGAGATGAATGCTCAAAACTCATTTTTAAATGATGAATTTGGTCATTTAGAAGAATTTAGCGAGAAATTGATCGGGAATCGGGTAAACTAAGTCAGAATTAACCATTGGGGGAAAATGATGTCAGAAGAACTTACTTTAGAAGAACGTAAAGTGATTTATCGTGCTCGTCGCGGTTTAAAAGAGATTGATGTATATTTTGACCCATACGTAAAACAATATTACTTAGCAGCAAGTGCGCAGGAAAAAGCCTTGTTTAAAGAGTTAGTTGATCAGGAAGACCCAGATTTATTGGATTGGTTTATGGAAGTTTCAGAGCCACCTCGACCTGAACTCAGAAGCTTGATCAATAAACTTAAAGATTATGTCCACGGATGAGTTAAAAACTCACCAACGATATCAATTCAAACCCAGTCGTATTGCACTGGGTTTTCAGCTTTTGTGTTTAACAATTATTTTTATAGTGCTGTACTCGATTATCACTGTATGGATAAGTGGATTACTGCTGTTGTTGGCATGCTTCAGTCTAAAAATATTTAGAATGCGTCCACAAGTCCGAAGTTTAGAACATTTTGATTTAGATCAATGGACCCTACAATATGAGGATTCCAATCAAATTCATCATGTACAAATTCAGCAAATGATTGATCATCGATTTTATATCGCAGTGTATTTTTGTGAGAAAAACAATAAAAGTTTAATTATTTGGCAAGATCAGGTGAGCAAAATACAGTGGAAATCTTTAAAATCTCGGGTCAAATTAAGTTAATTGTCTAACAAATATAAAAAATCTAATCTAAATTTAATCTAAATAAAACAAAATCTTATTTGTATTTTTGCTTATTTAATATCCATTGTTAGACCAAATATATACAAAATAGCGCAATTGTAAAATTGTCGGACAATTATCTCTGTAAAAATCTGATCTTGCATGTAAATTAAAACTACCAACAGCGAGGAGGAATTTCCAAATGGGTGAAATTCATACGTTTTGGTTCTTAGTGGTTGCAATTGTTTTTGCAATTATATTTGGAAGACTAGGAACTATGCTGAGGGAACAGATTGAGAAAGCTAACGCTAACAGTGTTAACGGTAGCAAATTTAAAAGACTTAAAACCAATAAACTCTCTTAAAGAGTTTACCTTTTAACAAGTAGCATGTGCTGAACCGTCGCAATGCTACTTTTTTTTGCTTAAAATTTGTATAAAAACCAGATTAGGTCAATTGAATACTTTCTATATTGTGGCAAATTCTTCAGATGAAATTAGAGCTATTACTCTGTTATTCAGAGATTGCATCTGATATTGTTATTTTAAAAGGGATATAAACACAATTATATAGAGGACAGGAAGTATGTCTAAGGTCCACAAGCTTGGTCAATTGATGCTGACCGCTGTTGTTGCCTCATCTGTGTTATCAGGTTGTTCATATGTTGTAAAATCAGGTGCCAATGTTGCGCTTGGCTTTAGTGAAAAACATATCGTCCCACCCATTTTGGCGGGCAATGATACAGATATGGCGTGCAACTCAGGCAATGCATTAACGCCAGCGATTATGGCAACAAAAGATATGGGGGCCGACCCCACCCGTATGGCGGTATTGTTATATTCAGCTGCGGGGATGTGTGCAGAAAATCGTGCTTTGGATGCAGAACTCAGATATTTACGTGCTTCAAAAGACGGTAAAGTGACTGAAGCGCAAGATGCTCGTATAGAACAAAAACGTTGGGCAGCCCTTGCCGCAGAACGTCAATACACGGGTTATCAATTATTTGCAGAACGTTGGCAGGCAAAATATAAATATACTTTAGGTGATTCTTGTCCAACCATGCGTAAGGACTTAGATCAAACCATCTATTTAATTGGTATGCTCAGCGGTTTGCAAGCGATGACCAATGACATTAACTCTGGTGGTGCAGTCAATGTACCGAAAGATATTGCTGCGATTGTTGAACGTGGTATGGCATGTCTAGACAATAACAAATTCTGGGGTGCGCCAATGGCGACCCGTGCAGTGATTTGGATATTGTTACCAGGTGCAGGAGATGGTAAGCCTGATCCAACCCAGACCTTACAACAATCAATGCAAATCGCAGAACAGAAAGGTGTTCGTCTAGCATTTGCAATGAATGCTGTTGCAGCACAAGCCAGTGGTGACGATGCTAAATTAAGAGCGGCGTTAAAAGCCTATGCCGCATCGCGTGCAGATGATAAGCCAGTAAACCCTGAATTTAGATTGTTAGATGGTATGGCCGGTCAAATGGTTCAAGGTATTGCCGATCGTTATTGGACTGAACATACTGGTGTTCGTGCAGCAGATGATGGAATGACCACATTCTGGGATGAACAAGCATCTACGGGTGATGATGAATTGTTTAATGATTTACCTGCACCGACTGAAGAGCCAAGTGCTTCAGCTGACGAACCTGCAGCAAATCCATAGTATTCAATTGCATGAATTGGTTAGAATTGAGGAAGAGCGACAGCTCTTCTTTTTTTATGGTGTAGCATGGAACAACACAAGTTAGATAAAAATATATTGTTTATTGCAACCTGTATCATTTTTTTTGCAATTCTTCAGCTTTTTCAAAATCATTTCATTTATCAGCATGATGTTTTTTTAAGCCAGCCTTGGCGTTGGTGGACAGGGCATTGGGTTCATGTGGGATGGATTCATTATGTTTTAAATGTTGTGGCTTTGGCCTGTTTACCCTTTTTATTTCCAAACATTAAAAAGCAAGTTTTTATTGCTTTATTGCTTATTTTACCGCCTTTACTCAGTCTCTGTTTTTATCTGATTTATCCTCATATTTTTGCTTATGCAGGTTTGTCTGGGATTCTTCATGGTCTGTTTGTATTTTGTGCAATCGTCAGTTTAAAAGAAAAGCCAGAACGAAATTTTGCCTTTATTGTATTGTTATGCATCCTCGGCAAAATCACATGGGAACATTTTTTTGGTGCACTACAAACTGAACAATTAATAGGTCATCCTGTTTTAATACAGGCGCATTTGCTTGGGGTGATTTTTGGAAGTATTTGTGCCATTTTGAGCTTAATTTTTCGACTTAATGTCACCAAATAGAAAGTGAATCAACGCTATTATTTGTATGAAATATTATTTTATAAAATTTCATTATTTTGATGAGGTTAAGCACATAGCATTGTAAAAATATTTAAAAAATAAATTTGAATAAATGCTTTGTAATGAATGGATAGTGATTCTCATTTGTGGTTAATTATGTGAATGTTACATCTATTTTAGTTGTAAAAAATATAAGTACTGAGTTGTTTTTTCACATTTAATGATAAGACTATAGATGAGTTGACAAAAAGCTCGCCAAAAAAATTAATCTTTGTCATGTTTTTCTTAGGAAAATTAAGGCAAATTTGAGTGGTGATGATAGGAATGGGTATTGGTAAAGGATTTTACCTCTCACCTAATAATAAAAGATAAGCTGTGCAAGCGATTGTACACTGGTTATAAAAACTGGAATAACAATGCAAGAACCTGTAAATAATAGATCGGGATTAGGTCTACTCAGTTATCTCTGGAATGAGTGGTTCTCAACCTTTTCCATCCTTATTCTGCTTCTCCTGACCTTGATCATTGGGACAGGGGATATGATTCATGGGCAAATGCTTCGTTTAGGTGAACGCCTATATGGAGACGAAAAAATAGGAATGCAATATTCCTTTTTACGTGCTGAGCCCAACAAACCTTCATGTGACCGCAATGTAGATATCGATAAGCTTGTTAAAGAAAAAATGCAACAGGAAGCCAGTGATCCTGATGCGGCATTTTTTGGTTTAACACCAGAAGCAGATGTTCGCGCTTCATTCGTTTCAGCTCAAACGGATTGTGAACAGAAATATGCGTTCTATGATAAATCGATCAAACATATGGAAGATCATCCATCCCTTCGTTCATATCGTTCGATGGAAACGGGTTTCTTCTGGATATTGAAATGGGGCTCTGAACATCGTGTACTCATCCTGATTTTGATGGTCGTGATTGCTGCAATTACAGCATCATTGAAGATGCATCATATTGGGCTACGTCCAGCGCGTACTAAGCTTGATTTTAAAGTCTATAACATTGCGATGGTACTGGGGAATGCCTTACTGAGCTTCTCGGTCATTAGCCAATATCGTTCAGTACTCAATTCTGGTGTTGAATCGACCCTTGAAACGATTGGAGTCTATTGGCTATGGATGATTCTGTTTGTGGTCTTAACAGTCATCAGCCTGTTTAAATTATTCCGTACACCAGAAAATGCTGAAGAAGGCGGTAAATTTGGCCTTGCGCTGCTGAGCATACCTTTATATGCCTTTATGGCAATTGTGACAGGTATTGCGTTTACTTTCTTTATGGACTACCCAATGGGGCAAGGTATTTACCTTGGCTTGTTGACTGAATTTTCAAATATCTTCCTTAACTTAGCACTGTTTATTTGGGCGGGTATGTTATTGACCCAAACACGTGTGATGGATCTTTTCTTGGCGATTCTTCGTCCTTGGAACTTAGCGCCTGAAACGTTGACGTGGATCATTTTGATTGGTGCTGCAATTCCAACCGCATATACAGGTGCTTCGGGAATCTTCGTTGTTGCTGCTGGTGCAATTATCTATAAAGAAGTGTGGAATTCAGGTGCTCGTCGTCAATATGCACTTGCGGTTTCAGCAATGTCAGGTTCGCTGGGTGTTGTACTACGTCCGTGTCTCTTGGTGATCTTAATTTCAATGCTGGATAGCCGTCATGTAACTTCAGACGAGTTATTTAATCATGGTATTTATGTATTCTGGTTAACCGCATTTATTTTCTTAGGGGTGTCGTTATTCCTTGCTGAGAATAAGTTCCGTATTAACTCACCGAAAACCGCTGTCCCTGGTATGTTGCGTGCTTTCGTTCCAGTGCTTCCATATATCTTGATTGTTGCTGTCGTGATTGGCTTCTATCAGTTTGGTCTGGACACGAAAATGGATGAATTTACTGCACCTGTAATTCTTCCAATCATGCTATTGGCATTTATTTTATTTGATAAGTTATTTGGTAATAAATTACCGATACCAGAAAACCCAAATAAAGCGCTTGCTCTAGAGCATGAAAAAAATTCTGAATACTTACGTGAGCATGGCGATACCGCTGAAACAAAACGTGGCTTCCGTAGCGCAATTCGTTTTGCAACATCGGAAAGTGTTGGTCATATTGGTGCGTTAATTATCTTAATGGCATTGTCTGCAAGTGTTGGTGGTCTGATTGAACGTAGTGAGATCGTGACCATGGTTCCAACGCATCTGGGTAGTATCTTGGTAACACTCGGCTTTATGGCATTGTTACTTGCATTAATTGGTATGACAACAGATCCATTTGGTGCGGTGATTCTTGTTGCTGCAACGATTGCGCCAGTTGCATTTGAAAATGGTATTCATCCGATTCACTTCTGGATGATTGTACTGGTTGCATTTGAGTTTGGTTATGTTACGCCACCTGTTGCGCTCAACCATTTGCTGACGAGGCTCTCGGTCGGTGATGCAGAGGTTGCCGCCGCCGATGCAGAGGCAAAAGCCAAATATACAAGCTTCTACTATCGTTATGAGCGTTGGATCTTACCAATCGTGGTGCTGTTCTCAGCATTGGTGATTGTGACCTATGCGCCGTACATGTTTAACCTGTTTGACTGGTATGCCAGTAAATAATTGAATGTCTAAAAAGCGCCTTCGGGCGCTTTTTTTCTGTCTGTGGATTTTGAATAGATTTAGTGATCTTCAAATTGAAACTGCTGAATGTACTCACTCGGCGTCAAACTGGTTTCACGTTTAAACATGGCACTAAAGGCACTGGCACTGTCATAACCCAGATCCAGCGCAACGTTGAAAATAGATTTATTCATTGCCAAATCAGTCATGGCTTGCATCAGCCTTGCCTGCCGTACCCAATGACTAAAATGCATAGTGGTTTCTTTCTGAAAATGTCGAGTGAGGGTTTTCGGACTAACATGTAAAAATTGGGCTGCGTGTTCGAGTGTCCATGTATGGCTAAGATCAAGTTTGATTTCAGCACAAAGCTTTTGCAATTTAATATTTTGTGGCTCAGGTAAGTTAAATGGTAGAACAGGGAGAAGCTCCAACTCATCTAAAATCAGTTCAAGTAATCGTGCTTCACGACTTTGAGGATGGATCGTGGTTTGAATCTGCATCGCGGAGCGAATAAGCTCTTTTAGCAGGGGCGATATCGTGACAACACGACATTCATTGACTAATTTTAAACGTGCGTCTGGCTGAATAAATACACCATAAGCTTGCACATCACCACTGATCAGTAAGGCATGAGCCTTATATGCTGGAATCCATACACCGCGTCCCGGTGGCGTGACCCATGTTCCTTCTGTCGTTTGAATACGGATAACCCCAGAAAGCGTATGAATCAGTTGGATACGCTCATGGCTATGCCAATCTTCAATATGCCCATGGGAATAATTTTCAGTAAAGGCATAAATTGGATAATCTAAAAATCCATGATCATAATTATTCCCCACGATTTACTCCTCAATCAATACGGCACTGCCAATCATATATTCGTGGAATTGGCTTAGTCCTCAAGCATAATGTCCTTTTTGCGATAGTTATTGTCATTTTGTCGTACAAATACAAAATGATTATTTTTTAACATGGTTGAATCTTTCTGTATAGGCAGAGCAGCATGTTTCAAAAAGCTTATTTCTATCCATTGTTTGCCATTTTATTTTGGGCTGGAAATGTGATTGTGTCTAAAATGGCAAGTCATGCAATTTCACCTGTGGCGATTACATTTTATCGTTTGGTTTTTGCGCTCGCTGTGATGAGTACTTTTGTATTGATTCCCACGTGGAAAAATCGCCATATTATTCGCCAGTATTGGAAACATTTGGCTTTAGGTGGATTTCTTTCTGTATCCTTATTCCAATTTTTGTCTTATCAAGCAGCGACAACCACAACAGCGACCAATATGGCGATTGTGACGGCATTGATTCCATTATTGACGATTATTTTAAGTACATGGATTTTAAAGGATCAGATTAGCTATGGCTTAGTGATCGGAGGCTTCTTATCATTCTATGGTATCTTGTATTTATTGAGTCATGGGCATATTGCTCAAGTTTTTAGCCAAGGTATGCATCTTGGCGATGGCTTGATGTTACTTGCCGCAATCGGCTACGCCTTATATGGTGTGCTGTTAAAACGTTGGAAAATGCCGATCCCTGCATGGCAATCGAATTTTGTGATGTCGAGCTTTGCCATCTTATATGTTTTGCCGTTTTTTATCTTTTTACCTGCATCGCAAATGCAACTGAATCAACAGACCATTCCTTTGATTTTGTACGCCAGTATTTTCTCATCAATTTTATTGTCTTATTTATGGATTGAAGGTGTAAGACATTTGGGGCCCAATAAAAATAGTATTTTTATGAATTTATTGCCTGTGTTTACAGCTTTAATTGCCGTGGTGCTCTTGGGTGAACATTTACAAGTTTTTCATTTGGTTGGTGGTGGTTTAACACTCTGTGGAATTTTATTGGCGCAAATTATCCAAAAGCCAATCCAATGGAAAAAATCAACACAGCAATCATTGGACTCACTTTAAAATATTGAAATGACTATTGTTCAAATTGAAAAAAGCCTTAACTTATAAAGAGGTTAAGGCTTTCTAATAGCAGATCGTTATTTTTGCACATGATCAAAAATTATTGATTTTGTGCGGCCATTTGCTGTTGAAGTAGCTTGATTTGTTCTTCCTTAAGTTTAATCAATTGATCCGCATCAGCATGTTGTGATTTGAGGTTTTGTTGCTGATCATCGAGTTGTTTTTGGATGTCTTCTAGTTTAGCCACTTCTTCTTTCGCTAAACTGGCATTTTCAGGAATTTTATCTTTTAAAATGGATGCTTTGACCAACTCTACATTGGCAGTCTCTGAGGCTGCACTTTGTTCAACAGGCGTTGCCACAGGGGGTGCCGTTGCTTCCACTTTCTTCGCAGCAGGTGTAGTCTGATTCAATGGCTCATTGATTTGGGTGCTTTCAGAGGTGTTGTTTAACCAGAAAAAAATAGCAATTAAAACGATAACTGCCCCCAACCCGCCTGCAATAATCCACATTAATTTTGAATTGTTTCTTTGTTCTATATGCATTTTATTCGGTCCGATCTATTTTGAAGAGCGAGGCTTGAATTGAATGACCCCAATTTCATCAGGTATAGCAGGTTCTTCAGGCGCATCTACATGGGTAGGGCGATTTTCAGAATATCCACACTCGATGCATTCAATCCATTCAGCATCGCCTTGGGTGAGCATAACAATACGATCCATCGCTTCACATTTTGGACATTTTGCACCAGCAATGAAACGACGTCTAATATTCATACACCCACCACACTTTAAACAATTTTGGCCGTTAGTTTAAGCGTTTTTTTAGCTATTCGTCCAACCTTGATGACGTAATAATGCATCTATTTTAGGTTCACGACCCCGGAAATTGATAAATGCATCAAGTGCTGTATCTTTTCCGCCAACTGCAAGGATTGCCTTACGGAATTCTTGTCCAGTTTGGGTATTAAACACACCTTCATGTTCAAAGCGGTCAAAAGCATCACTTGCTAAAACTTCTGCCCATTTATAAGAATAATAACCCGCAGCATAACCGCCCGCAAAAATATGGCTAAAACCATTTTGGAAGCGGTTATAAGGTGCTGTTGCTAAAACTGCATACTTCTGGCGAATATCATCTAAAGTTGCTTGGATTTGTTCGGCATTTAGTGCAGGTGTAAGTTTATGAATGGTTAAATCGAACAGTGCAAACTCAATTTGTCGTAAAGTTTGCATACCTGACTGGAAGAAACGAGCATCGAGTAATGCTTTTAAAAGATGCTCAGGAAGTGAGTCTTTAGATTCAATATGTTCACTGATTAAAGCCAAGCTTTCCGTATCCCATGTCCAAAATTCCATAAACTGGCTAGGTAACTCCACGGCATCCCATGCAACGCCGTGTGTTCCAGCAACTGCAATATTGTCTACTTCGGTCAACATATGGTGTAAGCCATGACCAAACTCATGGAATAAGGTATTGACTTCATCATGCGTTAATAGGGCAGGCTGATCACCGACAGGTGGGGTAAAGTTCCCAACCATATAGCAGATTGGTTTTTGTAACCCCGTTTCGGTTTGCATACGCGAGCGGAAACCACTCATCCATGCACCACCACGTTTACCGTTACGTGCATAGAGGTCAAAGTAAAAACCACCAATCACAGTGCCTTGGTCTTCTAGTTCATAATAATGAGCATCTGTATGCCAAAGTGGTGCTTGGCGTTCAATGACTTGAATTCCATATAAACGATTGACCACATTAAATAAGCCTTGAATCACTTTAGGCGCAGGGAAGTATGGTTTTAAATCTTCCTGAGAAAGGTTGAACTGTTGAACTTTTAGTTTTTCAGAATAATAACCGCTGTCCCAAGGTTTTAGCTCATCTATGCCATCTTGTTTGGCAATGGCTTTGAGTTCTTCGATTTCTTTTAATGCAGGTGTACGTGCATGCTCTGCTAAATCAACCAGAAATTGATCAACAGTGGCCACATCGGGTGCCATTTTTGAAGCAAGTGAGTATTCTGCAAAATTGTCAAAACCTAAAAGCTTGGCCATTTCCTGACGTAAGCTGAGGATTTCAACCATCACGGGTGCATTGTCAAATTGCGTATCGCTGGCTTGATCTGAGGCGCGTGTAACATAAGCGTGATAGATTTCTTCACGGAGCGCGCGATCTTCTGCATAGGTCATGATGGCCAAATAAGATGGAATATCTAAGGTAGCAACAGGCTGATCTAGTTCGCGTTGTTGACCATATTGTTTGAGTAATTCAATACTGCCTTGCGGTAGACCTTTAAGCTGATCCGTGGTTAAAGTTTTGCTATAGGCTTGGGTTGAATCCAAAACATGATTAGAAAAATCAGAAGACAATTGGGATAATCGTGCTGAAATTTCTGCATAGCGTTTTTTAGCCTCACCTTCGAGGGCAACACCTGAAAGTTTAAAATCACGTAAAGCCAGCTTAATTGCACTTTGTTGCGCCGTTGGCAAGTCGCTAAAAATCGCATGATCATAAACATTTTGATAAGTTTGGAACAAAGCAACGTGTTGACCGATCTGGGTGTAGTATTCACTTAGACCTGGCAATAAGGCTTGATAGACTTCACGCGTTTCAGTGTTATTCATCACTGCGTTGAGGTGTGACAAAATTCCCCAAGATTCACTCATGTTATTTTCAAGTGAATCTACATTTTCGATCACTGCAAGTTGTTGTTGAATGCTTTCAGGGACTTGGACCAAGTCATTTAAAAAGTTTTGACCGTCTTGGATGGCTTTTTCAATATTTTGTTTGAGTTGATCTAAACTAATTTGATCAAATTGCGGTACTGGCAACGTTGCCTGTTCTAGTGTCATGAGCTTTATGCCAAATCATTTCTTAAGTTATAGATAGATGTAGGGCTTCTGGCAGGGGAAATCAAGGTGTGACAATAAAATTAACACAGATGTTAATGGACTTGTTTGGTTTTGAGGTTGTATTCAAAAGGGATAGAATATGCGCCCGCATCAAAACTGATGCCCAAAATATCTTTTTTAAGATAAAAGCCATTTGCATTTTTTAGCGCAATAAAATTTCGATCTTCAGCATAGTATCGGTATAGGTATTGCAGATCTGCGCTATCACAGTCATTAGACGTTTTAGAAAGCGTTGCTGTTTTATTTTCAATACATGGGTCAAGTTGCTGAGCAATTTCATTTGAGATTTGTGCTGCAGACAATTGATATTTTTGTAGTATTTGGGACAATGTTGCGAACTGTTTATTTTTTAAATCGATCACATAATACTTTTCACGATAATAGCTTTGTCCGCCTTCAATTTCTAAATGGGTATAAACACTTAAATAGTTTTGATCCTGATAGATCTTTCCTGAACTAAAGTCGATACGTGTAGCATCATCTGCCAAAAGTTCGTGTTTGATCTGTTGGTTGATTTTTTCAAAACCTTTGCCTTGGATAAAGGGAATATTTCCTGAAAAATTCGTATATTGGGGGGGAATAGTTTGGGTTTTAAAGGTGATGGTTTCAGCAGAAGCTACACAGCTGAGTAGCAGTATTGAGAGGGATAGTATATTTTTAATTTTCATGCTGTTATTTCTAGAGTTATTTGAGTCGTTATGCATGCATTATAAAACAAGGAAGACTCTATGAGGGTACAAGAAAAGTATTTTTAGACGTATTCAAATTTAAAATTTTAATGATAAAAAAGAGAGCCGAAGCTCTCTGATTTTGTGGTAAGTAAAATTACTCAGTCTTTGCTTTTGCGTTCGACTTTTTCTTTTTTGCTTTAGCCTTTTTCTTCACTTTATCTTTAGCCTTTGTTTCAGGCTGAGTTGCAGCACTTTTTCCAGGTTTTTTATTGTAAGAGCTGGGTTTTCCTTTGGGCTTTTTCTTTCGAATGGGACGTTCCCCATCTTCGCTGGCATTCCCACTGTCAGATTCAGATTTAACTTTGACAGGACGTTCAGAAAAAACTTCTTCTTTGGCAACGGGTTTTGCAACACGTGGTGCACGACTACGGATTACACGGCCCGCATGCGACAGTTGTTGTAACAATTCAAAATCAATCTTACGTTCTTCTAGGTTAACCCCAGCAACTTTAATTTTGACTTCGTCACCCAAGCCAAAGGCTTGACCACGATTTTGACCAACTAAATTTTGACTAACTTGGTCATAAACAAAGTAGTCATCGCCCAATTGACTCACGTGAATCATACCGTCCACATATAAGTCTTTTAGGGTTACAAATAAACCAAATTCAGCGGTTGCACTGATCACACCAACAAATTCTTCGCCTAAATGTTGCTGCATATAGTGACATTTCAGCCATGAAGTAACCGAACGCGAGGCTTCATCTGCACGACGTTCAGTTGCAGAGAAATGTTCACCCGCATCTTCTAACGCCGCACCTGAAAGTGGATACTTTTTGTTGGTTAAACTGGCTTTAATCGCACGATGTAATAGCAGGTCAGGGTAGCGACGAATTGGTGAAGTGAAATGGGTATATGCTTCATAAGCCAAGCCATAGTGCCCCACATTTTTTGGACCATAGTAGGCTTGCATCATTGAACGTAATAACACCGCATGAATACTCGGTGCATCAATACGATCTTTGGTTGCTTCAATCACCGTTTGATAATCGGCTTGTGTCGGTTGGTCAGGGAATTTAAAGCCCAATAATTTCACAAAGTCTTTTACTTTTTGAATGCGTGAAAACTCTGGTGCTTCATGCACACGGTACAACATTGGAACTTCATTTTTTAAGCAATATTCCGCTGCTGCAACGTTAGCAAGCAACATACATTCTTCAATAAGCTTATGCGCAACATTACGTGAACGCGGTAAAATTTCTTTAATTCCACCCAATTCATCAAAAGTCATGTAGGTTTCAACGGTTTCAAATTCCATTGCATGACGTTGTGCACGTAAACCTTTTAAAGTTTCATACAATTGGTAGAGCGTATTGACTGACTTACGGACATCACGATCTTCAGGAATTGCATTGCTGTCGCCATCCAAATATTGTGCAACTTGGGTATAGGTTAAACGTGCTTTTGAATGCATCACTGACGGATAAAATTCAAATTTAGTCACTTTACCAGCACGACTTAAATTTAAATCACACACCATACATAAACGGTCAACATGTGGATTTAAAGAACATAAGCCATTTGAAAGTGCTTCAGGCAACATTGGTAATACATAGTGTGGGAAATACACTGATGTACCACGTTCTTGCGCTTCATCATCTAAAGGTTTACCAACACGGACATAATGACTGACATCTGCAATCGCGACAACGACACGATAGCCACCACCAGGACGTTTTTCCGCATAGACTGCATCATCGAAGTCACGTGCGTCTTCACCATCAATGGTGACTAAAGGCAAATCTCGTAAATCTATACGGCCTTGACGATCTTTTGCAGAAGGTTCTTTAAATGCTTCAGCTTCTTTGATGACTTCTTCTGGGAACTCATAAGGTAAACCATATTCTAAAATGGTTTGTGGGATAATGATTTCAGTATCAGCTTTATCCGCCATTGATTGAATCACATGACCTGTCGCAAATTCATCTCGTGTTGGATAGTCATCAATTTCAACACGTAATGCATCGCCGACTTTGGCTTTGGCATGTTCAATCAGTTCTTTTTCTAAAGTTATGGGTTGATGTGCATTGGGAGGTGCAGGTTGAATAAAGTATTCACCTTCAAATTCTGCAACTTTACCAATCAGTTGTTTAACTCGACGTTGAGTCACTTCGGTAATATAGCCCCAAGCTTTACCTTTACGATCTACAGAAGTTTGTTGGACTTTAACGCGGTCACCATGGAAGACTTGACGTAATTCGCGCTCAGGGAGAAGGAATTCATCTTTCTTCCCATCTAAGCTTGCAACGCCTAAACCTTTAGCGTTGACATAAACAGTAGCGTCTAGGGTAGGTTGATCTGCCATCAGCTGATATTTAAAACCATCTTTCATCAACTGACCATCACGGACCATTGCACTTAAACGATGGCTGAGCGCATCTATACTTTTTTGATCGACAATTTCAAGCAGTTCAACAAGATCTGCATGTGACAATGCTTCTTGTTTTCGTTCAATGATTTCTAAGATAAGGGTACGACTTGGAATGGGATTGTCGTAACGCTCAGCTTCAGCTTTGGCTTCAGGATCGACCCAATTTTTCATGATGTATTTGGTTTCTAGTCAGAAGATATGATTAGCATAAGACATAGCGTGGAATACTGCACGTAATTGATTGCAATATTGTGTTTTTAATTTAGTTTTTAGAGAATTTTTCTTGGTATTTGTAGATTGTGATTATTTTGCAGCATAAAAAAACAACAAAATGATGAAAATCGCTTAAAAAGTATTTAATTGAGTAAATTTCTCTATTTTTTTTAATGTCATCACTTGCCGAATCGGGTTTTAGTTTGTATTATGGCGGCTCGTTACGGTGAGATGGGTGAGTGGCTGAAACCACATCCCTGCTAAGGATGCATACGGGTAACTGTATCGAGGGTTCGAATCCCTCTCTCACCGCCAACGATTACTTATGACGCGCTCATAGCTCAGCTGGATAGAGCACTTGGCTACGAACTAAGGGGTCGGGAGTTCGAATCTCTCTGAGCGCACCAATAAGTTAATCATGATGTAACGAATGCCTTTTGGCAACACAAGTATTGCGCTCATAGCTCAGCTGGATAGAGCACTTGGCTACGAACTAAGGGGTCGGGAGTTCGAATCTCTCTGAGCGCACCAACTTGAAGAATTAACCGCATACGTTGCGGTTTTTTTGTGCCTGAAATTTAGATCGATGATTTTAGGCCGGTGATTTTAGTTGGTTGAATATATTAATTCTCTTGGCTATTTTTCGAAAAATAAAATAGCTAAATGCAATAAGCCCAATAATAATGCCAGTGATCTCTAAATAGGAAAAAGTTCTAATTTTAAAAAGAAAAAAGATGCTAATTAAGCTTAGACTAAGCCACAATAAACAGAAAAATAGTATTTCATTAAAGAAGAATACTTGAAAAAGCCATTTGCGTAATGCCTTATTTTTAATTTGCGTCAGAAATAAAAATCGATGTTTAAAGCCAAATGAACTGTTTGGCGAGATTTCAGCTTTGGACAACAGCATTCGATAAAAATGGACCTCATCAAAAGACGCATTGGGTTTATTTTTAACAGGCTGTGGTGTCTTTTCATGATTATTTAACCATCTATCCACCTCAAAACAGGGCAGTAAAGACTCTCCAAAACCATCAATATCTAAATATCGATTTTGGGGTGTTTTAAGTTCAAAAGATTTTGGCAGCCAATATTTGGATGGTGATGGACTTTTGGGATCTCGATGTTTTTCTTCGATGAAATGGATCATATCCGCCATTTCATTGTTAGCTTCTAGGCTAAATGGATCAATCATCATTGCCATAATATCGGTAATATTAAGCTCGACTGAAAATGTTGGAGTACGTTGTAAATATTGTAAAAATGATTGCGCTAAAATGGCTACTTTTTCATCATTATAGAGTGCTGACCATATATTGAGTCTGGATTTAAACGTTTCACAGCTTTTTAAGATCGTTGCCCGAAAGACGTAATAAGTTAAGCCGTCTTGATCTTGAAGAGTGGTAATGTCTTCAACTTTAAATAAGGCCAACCAAAATAATGGAATCGAGTATTTAACTTCTTGATAGGTTTCATTTTCATCCATTTCACCCGTGGTTCTATCGAGATCGGATGAAATTAAAAGTGTTGAGTAATGTCCCATTGTTTCCTTTTATCATCTGAATTTTTATAGGAATATTTATGAAATAATAGTACAGGATTGATTGATGTGGAATTTAAATAAAATGAATTTTATTATTTTTTGCACGTCTATTCTTGTCGCAGAGTAAGGATTGCAACATCTATTCTAGAGCTAAAAACTTTAAAATAATAAAATAGCCGAAGCTTTAGAAAGAAGAACATGAAGAAATATACAGATGGATATTATATTTACCAGCATGTTGATTTTATTTGCCATTTCAACCTGCAACAGTGTGATGGCTGTAATCGCACGCTGACAGGTTTTGTCTATGAACTGCAAATCCAAAGTTTAGAAAATGAATCTGTCATCTTCTGTGCTGAATGTATGGAATTGTTAGACGTGGTGAATGCCGAATAATTGCTTCGGGCTGATGACTGTTCAATTTTAACTACGCTTATTTTTTTCACCGCAAAAAGTAAGCATTATCCAGCATTATTTTTATAGAAAAGCTTATCTGATAATCATATTTATTTAGAAAAAATTCTCACTGTAAGATAGTTCCAAATCATTTTTTCTGCTTTAGAGCGTAACAATAAAATAATTATTTTGGACGATTTCTTTGAATTGGCAATATATCTACAGTGTGATGCCACAGTTTGCTTCGGCAATGGTGACCACACTCAAAATCTCAATCATCAGTATTATTCTCGCAATATTGGTTGGTTTAATTTGCAGTATTCTCATTACCTATCGGGTACGGGTCTTTGACAAAATTGCCAAAATTTACATTGAATTATCACGCAATACACCCTTATTGATTCAGCTATTTTTCCTCTATTACGGTTTACCAAAACTGGGGATTAAAATTGATGGATTTAGCTGTGGGGTCATTGGTCTAACTTTTCTAGGTGGAAGCTATATGGCTGAAGCCTTTCGTGCGGGTTTACAAGCTGTGGCCAAAGGGCAAATTGATTCTGGTGAAAGTATTGGACTGAATCCTCTACAAGTTTTTCAATATGTGATCTTCCCTCAAGCTCTAGCAATTTCAATTCCTGCAATTGGTGCAAATTGTTTATTTCTGATTAAAGAAAGTTCTGTGGTGAGTGCCATCGCAGTGGTGGAACTATTGTTTGTCACCAAAGACTTAATTGGTATGGATTATAAAACCACAGAAGCATTGTTTCTCTTGATCATGTCTTATCTGATTATTTTATTGCCTGTGTCTATTCTCACCAGTTATCTGGAATACCGCAGTCGGAAGGTGAGCCATGGAATTTGATTATTTGTTTCAACCCAGCCACCTTGCACGATTACTGGAAGGGCTGTGGGTTACTGCAAAAATTGCCTTTATATCAGTATTTTTTTCAGCAATTTTTGGCACGATTTTCGGTGTCATTATGACATCAAAAAATTTACTGATTAAAAGTTTGTGTCGATTGTATTTAGAAGCGATTCGGATTATTCCAATTCTGGTTTTATTGTTTGTTTTCTATTTTGGCTTTGCAACATGGTTTAACTGGCAGCTCTCAGCGGTACTGGTATGTATTGTGGTTTTTGTATTGTGGGGCACAGCTGAAATAGGCGATTTAGTCCGTGCTGCCATCACATCGATAGATCAACATCAACGCGATTCTGCACATGCACTTGGCCTGAGTCCTATGCAAACTTTGGGCTATGTGATTTTCCCGCAGAGTTTAAAAAGAGTCACACCGGGCGCAATCAATTTATTCACGCGTATGATTAAAACCAGCTCCTTGGCAGTGCTGATTGGCGTGGTCGAAGTGATTAAAGTTGGACAGCAAATTATTGAAAATTCGCTGTTAATTGTTCCGAATGCATCTCTTTGGATTTATGGTTTGATCTTTATTTTATATTTCATCATTTGCTATCCCTTATCCCGTTTAGCGACGCATTTAGAAAAAGTTTGGGAGTAATCATGACTTTGTTATCTATACAACATTTACAGAAATCATTTGCAGAAAGTCATATTTTACAAGGCATAGATTTGGACGTAAAACAGGGTGAAGTCGTGGTGATCCTTGGTCCATCGGGATGTGGAAAAAGCACATTGTTGCGTTGTATCAATGGCTTGGAAAAAATTCAGGGTGGCACAATCAATTTAGCTGGCTCAGGTGTATTGGGCAAAGATTTAGCATGGGTGGATGTACGTCAAAAAATTGGCATGGTGTTTCAAAACTATGAACTTTTTGGGCATATGAATGTGATTGATAACATTTTATTAGGCCCTTTAAAAGTTCAAAAACGAACAAGAGCTGAAGCTGAGAAAGTCGCAGACGAATTATTGAAACGTGTCGGTTTATACGATCGTAAGCGAGATTATCCGCGACAGTTATCTGGTGGGCAAAAGCAACGTATCGCAATTGTGCGTTCATTGGTGATGCAGCCTCAAGTGATTCTGCTAGATGAAATTACTGCTGCTTTAGACCCTGAAATGGTCCGTGAAGTATTAGATGTGGTTTTAAAACTTGCGCATGAAGGGATGACCATGTTGATCGTGACTCATGAAATGTCTTTTGCCAGAAAAGTCGCAGACCGAATTATTTTTATGGATAAAGGCAAAATTATTGAGCAAGCCACACCTGAACAATTTTTTGAGCATCCACAGACTGAACGGGCAAAAGCCTTTTTAAATATGTTGAATTACTAACAGTAATTTAGACATCAATATTCACCCTAATAGCAACACAGAATGATCTATAAAAATGAGGATGTATGGCTTTATCTTATTTAACTCAACCATCGATTTTTTTTAATATTTCCAACATTGTTCGAACATTGAGTATGGCCTTATGTATGGGAATGTTGAGCGCATGTAGTCAGCCAACTGAACCAAATGCATCAGCGGAGCAAAATACCCAGAATGATCAATCTTTAGATCAGATTAAAAAGCAGGGCGTGTTCCGTGTTGCTGTTTTTGCAGATAATCCACCATTTGGTTATGTGGACAGTGCAGGTAAACCACAAGGTTTTGATATCGCTTTAGCAAAAAGAGTGACCAAAGATTTGCTTGGGGATGAAAATAAAGTTGAATTTGTGGTGACTGAAGCTGCTAACCGTGTGGAGTTTTTAAAATCGGGTAAAGCAGATGCGGTATTTGCCAGCTTTTCAGTCACTCCTGAACGTAAACAAGTGGTTGATTTTGCTCAACCGTATTTAAAGGCCGCTTTAGGCATCGTATCGCCTAAAGCCAAGACGATTACAGATATTCAGCAGCTTGAAGGCAAAACCTTGATCGTCAATAAAGGCTCGACATCAGATATTTATTTCACTAAGAATTACCCAAAAATTAATTTATTAAAGTTTGAACAAAATACCGATGCCTTTAATGCCTTGAAAGATGGTCGTGGTGATGCAATTTCTCAAGACAGTACTTATGCCTTGGCATGGGCAGCTGAGAATCCAACATTTACGGCGGGAATTCAACAAATTGGTAATCAAGACTTTATTGCACCTGCAGTGAAAAAGGGCAATAGCCAACTTTTAAATTGGCTCAATACTGAAATTTCAAGCTTACAAAAAACAGGTGAAATTCAGAAGATTTATGATCAGACCTTAAAGCCTGTCTACGGTGGAACTGTGGATGCTCAAGTCTTTTTGGATGTGACACCGAAATAAAAATTGCATTAAAGCGTTTAACTACGAAAAGAAATCATCGTTTAAATATGAAAATAGATCAGAGGAAAATTAAATGAATATATCAATAAAACAGCTGACTCATCTACTTGCAGCCTCAGTGCTTAGCTTAGGGTTAGCGGCGTGTAATAAAAACGCGCCAACAACTGAAAAAGCTACTGAACCTGAAAAAACCAGCTCAAGTATCGAGCAAATTAAGAAAAATGGTGTGGTTCGTATCGGGGTGTTTAGTGATAAGCCGCCTTTTGGTTACTTAGACGCACAAGGTAAAAACCAAGGTTTTGATGTGGAAATTGCTAAGCATGTTGCCAAAGACCTATTGGGAGATGAAAACAAAGTTCAATTTGTTTTAACGGAAGCTGCCAATCGTGTGGAGTACCTCAAAGCCAATAAGGTGGATATTATTTTTGCCAATTTCACCGTGACACCTGAACGTAAGGAAGTTGTCGATTTTGCCAAGCCTTATTTAAAGGTTTCTTTGGGCGTTGTATCACCTAAAGCCAAGCCGATTACAGATATTGCACAGCTTAAAGATCAAATTTTATTGGTCAATAAAGGCACGACAGCAGACTCATTCTTTAGCAAATCACATCCTGAAATTAAATTACAAAAGTACGAGCAGAATACAGAGACCTTTGATGCGCTGAAAGATGGACGTGGTGTGGCTTTGGCACATGACAATTTATTGGTACTGGCTTGGGCAAAAGAGAACCCAAATTATACCGTGGGTATTACCAGCTTAGGTCAGCATGATTTAATTGCACCTGCAGTCAAAAAAGGCGATAAAGAATTATTGGATTGGTTGAATCAAGACTTAGAAAAATTATCTAAAGCAGGGGTTATCCAGCAAGCCTATGAAAAGACGTTAAAACCTGTCTACGGTGATAGCATTAATCCAAAAGATTTATTGGTTGAGTAAAACCCTTAAAACTTAAGTTTGCTCTTTAAAAAATATCATCGACTTTAACTGGGAAAACATGATTTGCATTTAATTGATCTTTTTCACAAAGGTCTCTTGTGCAAGTAGATGTTTTCCTTTTTTTGTCATAGGTTGCATAAGTGCCAATTCATCACCTGTATTTTTCTCAAGTAAAATAGAATGTGGTTGATCCTCAGCGAATAAAAATTGCTCACCCCATTGACGTAATGCCACGATGATCGGGAACAGTGCATAACCTTGTTCAGTGAGCACATATTCCAAATAGGCTGAGCCATTAGAAGCAGGTTGGTTCTTTAGAATTTGAGCATCAATAAGTTTAGCCAAACGATCAGATAAAATATTTTTGGCGACATTTAAATTTTTTTGAAAATCACTAAATCGTTTTACCCCATCAAAAGCTTCGCGAATGATCAATAAAGCCCAACGATCTCCAATTAATTGCACTGACCGCGCAACTGGGCAAGCTTCATATGTGTCTTGATTCATCAGCTGTTCCATCTTTCATCTTAAAAATAAGACTATAAATCTAGTTGCAATTTAAAACAAGATTGCGTAATTTAATCTGGTTGCAAATTAAAACCAGATTGGTGCAAAATGAATAAAACAGCTCATCTTCAGCGCAATAAAACAAGAGAACAGCAGAGATCCCATCTTTCTCCAGCATTGGTGATGCTGTTGGCGTGTGCTGCTGGATTGAGTGTTGCAAATGTTTATTATGCACAGCCATTGCTGGATCTGATCGCCCAAGATTTTAAATTAGATTATTCGTGGGCGGGGTTAGTTGTTTCATTGACTCAAGTGGGATCAATCATTGCATTAATTTTTATTGTGCCTTTAGGCGATTTATTACCACGAAAATCTTTGATGTTGTTTCAGTCCATCATTTTATGTCTCGCTTTAATCTCGTTGGTTTTTTCAGATCATATTTTCACGTTGTTATTGAGTATGCTGATTGTGGGCATGTTGGGCACAGCGATGACTCAAGGCTTAATAGTTTATGCATCAGTTTTGGCAGCTGCTGATGAACGCGGCAAAATCGTGGGTACAGTTCAAGCTGGTGTGTTGATTGGCATACTTTTATCTCGGGTACTGTCTGGTAGTTTAGCGGATTGGTTTGGATGGCAAGGGGTATATATATTCTCAGTACTATGTATGAGTATGATCAGTGTGTTTTTATGGAAATACTTAGCTGTTATCCGTATCGAAAAAGATCCTACTCAGCAATTCACTTATTCCCAGATAATCTTTTCATTGTTTGAACAATTGTTTAAAAATAGAGTGTTACAGATTAGAGGCGTACTTGCTTTCATCATTTTCGTCAATTTAAATCTGTTTTGGAATGCGTTGGTATTTCCTTTATCTGTTCAGCCTTTTGAATATTCACATAGCTTGATTGGTTTTTTAGGCATCATTGGTGCTATCGGTGCAGTTATGGCAATCCGTGTTGGTGGGTTGGCTGATCGAGGCTATGCGCAGCGTGTTACACAATATGCGTTTCTATTACTGATCGGAGCTTGGGGCATTTTAACCTGCTTATATTTTTCAATTTGGGTTTTTATTTTAGCGATTATTTTATTGGATGTAGCCATTCAATCAGTCCATGTGATTAATCAAAGTCTGATCTTCCAAGCGGATATTCGATTACATGGGCGATTGGTTAGTGCTTATATGTTGTTTTATGCATTGGGCAGTGCTGTGGGATCATTACTGGCAACAACACTCTATGGACATTGGGGATGGTATGCCGTGTGTGCTGCTGGGATCCTATTGAGTGTAATTGGCTATTTATTTTGGTTGTTTACTGAAAAATATTTAATTCAATTTCAAATGAAACACCATGCAAGCAGTGAATAAATGCATAAATCCTAGGTTTTTTGTCGATTTAAAGATAAATAGCCCAAATACTAAACACTTGGTGTTTAACTATTGAAATAATCCTTAACAAAAAAATGAAAAGGCGTATAATGCGTCCCATCAAGACGTCGCGCTCATAGCTCAGCTGGATAGAGCACTTGGCTACGAACTAAGGGGTCGGGAGTTCGAATCTCTCTGAGCGCACCAACTTGATAAAATATTTAAAAAAACCGCTTTATTGCGGTTTTTTTGTGCCTAAAAAATGGCACAATGAGCGAGATAATAAAAATAAGGCCAATCTTTCATGCATAAATATTTCTCATTGTTTATCGTGCTGGTCATCAGTCAAATGATCGGATGTACCGCCATTCTGTGGAATAACAGTGATTCTGGCAGGTTGGCGACGGGTAAAGTGGTTTCAACCCATGCAGATCGTGTGATTGTAGATCAGGATCAAATTGTCGGTTTTGCCTATTTAACAGAAAATGCTTCCTCAAAAAATAGCCATGATAGAAACAATGTAGATCGCTCCTTAATCGTGGTTGGGCAAAAATATGCGTATATGATTGATATTGGAAATAAGGAAATTTTAGAGACCATTCAATCTGATTTAGACCCCAAGTATTGGCGGATCAAACCTGTCCGTCCGAGTGACAAGCATTTTAGCTTGTCTTTAATGCCTGAAAGCGATGATCAAAAAAATCCACAAGCAGCTCAATTTAGCGGTGATATTGAACTGTATTATGCAAAAAACAATTTAACTCGACTGGAAGAAAATAAGTTATCTCGACTTGGACTGAGTCAGTACGAGTATGGTCAGGAAAACTCTGAATTTTATCAAAGAAAAATTGGATTGGTTGGGCGTGTTGTGGGTTTAAACGCTGAAATTAAAAATATGAAATTTCAAAACTTTAGTCAAAATTATACGATTGAAATGTATACACAAGGAAAAACCAAATACTCACTACATTCTAAAACATTGTTGCAGAAAATCGCCTTAACCCCAGTCACTTTAGTCGGTGATCTGGTCGCAATCCCGTTATATTTCCTATTTAATATTGGTACAACAATTAAACATCTGGCTGATTAATTGAGTTTTAAAAGTTCAATCAGCACTACTTTACTTTTTGAGCAAAAATTGCATTTGCACCCAGTGCAGGTAACATTTCATGGTAGGGTAAACTGCGTGCTGCTTTGAGTAGGAATGGTGCTTTTTCATCAATTTTGATGGTGGTGGTCATTTTGAGTAAGGTGTTATTGCCTTGGGGTAAAAATTGAATTTGACCTTTGAGATAACGTAAATCACCGCCATTGGCATAGAAGTTATTTTCAGTGGCTTTGGGATAGCTAAAACGCATTTTAAAATCAAAAGGGATACTAATAACCCCCAATCCGACACTGACTTTAAAGTCTGCATCTTGTCCTTGTGTGTTGATCGCTGTGGTTTTAATGCTTTTGATTTGTTTTGGAAAAATTTCTTTATAGGATAAGGGTTGTGTCCAACGTTGTAATTGTTGCGGGGTGGCATTTAAATATTGATAGCTTGTGGTAAAACGTAAAACTTCACGACCATGGGTATAAGGTACAGTGACAGGATTAAGTACAATACTGACGGGCTGTTGCGCGTTGGCACTGACCTGAACAATTTTATTGATTTGAGCTGTATTTAATTGTGGGCTAGGTAGTTGCCCTGCATTTAATGCCGTCACTTTTTTAGTCGTATATTTATTTTTGAGTGCTTCTAAAACAAAGGCGCTCGAACCATTTGGAATCGCCAGTTTTACTTCAGGGAAAGCATTTAAAATTTTCTTAAATAGGAAACCTTGCGGTTGGTTTAAATCGCCCCATTGTGTCAGGGTCACTAAGGTTTTGTTGTCAGCTAAATTGAACCATTCAAATTTCCCTAATGCATAAGGAATTGGGCCATCAATCACCATGGTTGAAATGCTATTTTGTCCAATTTGATGTTGCATCACCACATCTTCATTAAAATTCAATACAGGTATCGGTGTCGGGATGGAAATACGATATTTTAATTGACTGACAGGTCCTGCTGTTTCGATGACTTTTGCTGATTTTAAAGTCGGGAATAACCCAACATATTGCGTGTAATTGCTTAAGGTTTTAGCCACTTCTTGGCTACTTACAGGCACAACAATGGCTGCTGTTGAAAATTTAGCTATAGGTTGAGGCTGTTTACTGAATGTCGGTAGCGACGTCTTGGTCGCTGGATGGGCATAAATTAAGATATTGTCTTGAGCAATTGCCGCAATTTGCTGGGCATTATTGTCAAATGGCTTTAACGCGCTGGGAATATTATCGCTCCAAGTGACCAATTTCGCGAAACTGATTTGACTGATACCGATTAAGAGTACGAGACTGATATTTAAATAAAAAACTTTCATCACAATTCCTTTTGCGCCTTGATAAGTGGCAATCTTTTGTTTTTATAAAAACCATTTGTATGAAAGACCCTAAAAGGATTCACTTTTAAAAAATAGAGGTGTTCTGTAAAACAAGATGAAAATCCGCATCTCGCTGGAAAAATCTAGTGTAATATCTTGGCATCGTAAAATATTTGTATTGAAGCAACTATGTCAGACACCCAGCCTGCATTATCTGCACGTTATTATCTTAATTTAGAAGAATCTCAAGACGGTTTTAAACTGGCAACTTTTGGTAAAAAGCAAATTAGCCAATTTCTCACGCCTTTGGTCAGCATCGGAATCATGGTTTGGGGGATTTACCTCGGTTTAGAGGGTGTGGGTAAATATTATGTTTGCTTAGGTGCTTTTTTCTTAATTCTGCAAATGCTGATGCGGTATTGGTTTTTACCGATGATGTTTAAACGCCAATTCGTTAAATATCAATTTGGTAAAAGCGAACAAGGTATTGAATTATTTCAAGACTATATGGAATTATTCAGTAGTGGTCGTCCAAAGCAAGTTCATCATTATTCAGATGTAGATAAATTTGCAGAAGGCAAGCTTACCTATATGATTGAATTAAAAAATCGTACTGTGGTGATTGTGCCTAAACGAGCATTTGCGACACCCGCAGATCAAACGATTTTTATCAATACTTTTAAAAAGTAATTTGGAATTATAAAGTTTTTAACGCTGATCAATAAGAAGGGAACAATATGAGTACACGTCCATCTAAAATTGTATGTGTCGGTCGTAGTTATGCAGCGCATGCAGCAGAATTAGGTAACGCAATTCCAGATCGTCCAGTCTTATTTATCAAGCCGCCCAGTAGTTTGATTTCATTGCAAGACGGTATTTCTTGGAATGAGGCGTGGGGAAATTGCCACCATGAGTGTGAACTGACGTTACGTATCGACAAGTCACTTAAGGGCGAAACCAATTTAGATAAAGTATTGGATGCGATTGGTGCGGTGACTTTAGGCTTAGATTTAACTTTACGTGATCTCCAAGATGACTTAAAGGGCAAAGGCCAGCCTTGGGAGCGTTCAAAAGCTTTTGATGGCTCATGTGTACTGGCAGATTGGGTCAGTGTGGATGAGATTAAAGATTGGTCGGCTGTTACTTTTGAATTTGCGGTAAATGATGAAGTTCGACAAAAAGGCGATACTGCTTTATTGATTTTTGATATTGCTTACTTACTTGCAGACATCTGCCAAGTATTCTCTTTAGAACCAGGGGATGTGGTGATGACAGGGACACCAGCAGGTGTTGCAGCATTGGCTTCTGGTGATCAATTGACTATGACTCTACATGGTCAAAGCCAAGATTTTGTTTGGAAAACTTTTGTAAAATAAGCACTTAAAATGCAAGCAACCCAGTGTTTATTTATAATCAATACGCATTGGGTTTTTTATTATCTACAGTTTTATACAACAACAATTATCGCTAACTTTTGCGATATATCCTGCTTGATTTATCCGTTGAAATTTACAGCCAGTTAAAATTTACAGTATTGCTATTTTTTTAGCTGTTGTTTGAATCGTATTAAAATCGCCAATTGGTTCGTCTTAATAAAATTACCAATGGATGACTTTGGTGAATTCCCACATAAACTAAAATTAAATTCAGCCCATGCATTTTTAGATCGACATATAGATTGGTCGGGAAGATTATTGATTATCAATATTTAGATCATTCCACTTCATCTACTCAAAATTTAAAAAGGAGGTTTAGTGATGCAACAATTTTCTAAACTGATCTGGGGTCCGCATCATCCAACGTTTAAACATATTGATAAAAGCAGAAGCATTGGCATAACCTAAATCCAGTGCAATGCTTTCAACCGTTTTTCCCTCATTGAGCATAGACATCGCTTTCATGACTTTAAGCCGTTGTCGCCATTCATTGAGTGACATAGCCAGCTCTTTTTGACTCAGTCTTGCCAAGGTACGTTCAGTCATATTAATCCGTTGGGCTAAAGCTTCTAGGGTGCTGTGATCAGCAGGGTGGGCATGTAAAAAATCCAAAACTTGTTTTAAGGCAGCATGATTGGTATGGGGTAAATAACTACCGATTAACTCAGCATGTTGTAACTGATCAAGTAACACCTGTAATAGTCGCAAATATTCAGGCTCAGATGCTTGCATTGGGTGTTGTTTGATGTGCTGTAAAATCGCTGAAACCAAGGGTGAGGTTAAAAGAATCCCTGCTTGTTGAGGTAAGGCACTACATAACGATTGGTGGATATACAAAGTTGCATGGGAAACAGGAGTCCGATTCAAACCACTATGTTGCGTATTTGGCGGTAACCAAACTCCATATGGAGGTGGCGTAATATAATTAATTTGATCAATATTGACTTCCATCACCCCATTAAAGGCATAAATAAATTCGCCCCAAGCATGTCCATGTTCAGGATAAACCGACAGCGCAGGATCATGTCGAAAAATAAGCCACAGCGGTGCAACAATTTCATCATTGCTACTGAGTTGAGTCAGTATATTTTTATCGCTGGTTTTTGTTATCGTCATGCAAAGATTGCCTGAATAAAAGATCTTTTGTCTACTTTGAATTATATCCTATAAAAAAGACAGGTTCATACCATTGAGGTGTCTTTTATCCGCTTTATGCAGTGGTTTTGGCTATTGCGAAATTATAACGATTCATCAAAAAAGCAATATCACCTCCCTTTCCAATGGGCACTGCTTGGAAAGGGAGGTTGTTTATCTAGCTGGGTTAAAATTACTTATCATCCAAAATGGTTGAAAGCGGAATCGATAATTTAGCTGCCAAATATTCATCGGATTCAATTAAAGTTGGACCAATATGCTTCATCCAAACATCATCATCATGTACATGTTCAACATCATGACGACGAGGCAGGGTATAAGGTAATGATGTATAGAATGACCAGAAATCAATTTCATCTAAATTTCTGACCAGCACATATTCATTATTGTCAGTGCATTTAACCAAATTCTGTTTTTCTAGAAGTTGGATATAAACTGGCCAACGTCCAATTTCACCACGACCTAAAATATTTAATGCTTCTGCATCAGTTACCACTTCACCCGTTTTTTGTTTTTTATAAAATAATTCCAGAATATCGAGCATCATCAACACAGGATGGCGGGTCTGGATTTTACCTGTATGAAATGCGGTAAGGGCATAACTGATTTCCACACCCAATAAGACGATATTCCACGATAAAAAGATCCACAATAGGAAAATAGGTACAGCAGCAAAAGCACCATAAACAAGGGTATAGCTGGTGAAATTCGCCATAACAAAACCAAATAGGTTTTTAAGTAGCTCAAATGCAATCGCACCAAAAAGACCTGCAATCGCCGCCGCTCTAACAGGAATACTACGATTTGGAATCGTCCAATATAGAATGAAAAAGCCTAAAGTGGTCAGTGCAAACGAAATGACCCCAAATAACGCTGTACCATCAACTTCATAACCAGCAAAGTTATTACTTAAAACATTCATAGAGGCCAATGTTGATGAAATGACAAAGGCACTCCCCAATAAAATCGGGCCTAAAGAAATAATGGTCCAATAACGCATAAAGCCAATGATGCCATTACGCGTTTCTTGAACACGCCAAATCCGATTAAAAACCGTTTCAATACTGGTAAGCATCAGTACTGTGGTAATAAATAAAAACAGCACACCAATAACAGTTAAATTACTTGAATTCTCTGTAAAGACATTAAAAGCCTTATCAAAAGCAATGCTGGTTTTTGGCAAGAAATTACTATAAATCATTTGCTGGAGTTGCTGTCTAGCAGGCTCTAAGGCTTTGATTGATGAGATAATAACCAAGAAAACAGTCAACATTGGAACAACAGCAAATAATGTCGTATAGGTCAGCGATCCCGCTTGTTCACGACAACGATCTGCTTCAAAACGACCAAGTACAAAAAGAATGAATTGAAACCAAGTTTTTTCATAGAAGGGGAGTTTTTTAAGTAATTCAAGCATATATATCTTTGATCTCAATTATTTTTCGGCATATCTTGCATTTTCATTGTCTAGCTTACCCAAAAAAGCAGAAAAATACCGTATAGTTTTATTTTCTTATGTTGAAATCAAGAAATCTCTATGCAAGCTTATGTTCTCGTACTCTATTACAGTAAATATGGATCTACCAAAGAGATGGCACACTTGATTGCCAACGGGGTAGAAGCAGCGGGTGTCGCAGTAAAAATTCGCACTGTGCCTAATCTTTCCACTGTAGTGAAAGAAGCGGAAGCCAGTATTCCAGAACATGGCGATATTTATTGTACATTGGATGATTTACAAAATTGTGCAGGATTGGCTTTAGGTTCACCAACACGTTTTGGCAATATGGCATCTGAAATGAAATACTTTTGGGATCAAACCACCAGCCTTTGGCTAAATGGTGCATTACACGATAAACCTGCTTGTGTATTTACCGCGTCAGGGTCAATGCATGGTGGGCAGGAAAGTACATTATTAACGATGTTACCGCCATTGTTTCATCATGGCATGATGATCATGGGGCTGACCAATGCCAATCCTGCCTTATCCAATACCAAATCAGGCGGTACGCCGTATGGAGTCAGTCATGTCAGTGGACCACGTCATGACCAAAACTTAAGTTCCGATGAAAAAGCTTTATGTGCAGAACAGGGCAAACGTCTAGGTGAAATGGTTAAAAAGTTAAACCCATAATTTTTGATGCTCTTGTGAGATCTAGATAATAATTCAAAGACTTCTCTTTTATCTGGCGTCTAATGGATAAAAAGAGAAGTTCTTTATCATATTGATATTTTATATTTTGTTATTTTAAATTAAAACGATGGTTACATTTTTTACATTGGTAATCAAAAAAGATATTTTGGTCAACAATCACGCCAGCTCGTTTACCAAAGCGATTTCCTAGAAATCCACCTGTAATTCCAACACTGATTGCGCCTACGAAGGTTCCTACAGTTCCACCGACAATAACGCCTAAAGGACCTGCAACCGTTCCGATAGCCGCACCAATAGAAGCACCAGAGGCAGCGCCACCTACAGTTCCTGCTGCTGCACCCGCAGAAGTCAATAATACACTGCCTGCTTTGCCTAAAAGTTGTTCATGGTCACGGCGTTCTAAGTCTGTAGCGCCACACTTTGGGCACTTTACTGTTTGTTCATCAGTCATTGATTTTTACTCACTCAACAAAGTCCATTTGTCTTCATTAAGTTATGGTTAAGCGTTATATTCACGTTCACTACTGGCATTTTTGTCATGCTTATCGCTATCGTTACAATCATGTCAGGGATATGACATGATTTTGATTGTAACTGAATACCGTGATCAGTCTTTATATTTTGTGTGAATGTAATCGCTAGAATGATTGATACAAGTTTATAGAAACATTTTGTTATTGCTTCAGTCGCATTAAACTTTCCTGATTAACGCTACACACCAATCGACCATCTTGCCACATCCGCCCGAAATTAAGCCCTCTGGATTGGCTAGATACTGTGGCATTCATATCATAAAGTAGCCATTCATCTACTCTAAAATCTGTATGAAAATAAATGCTATGGTCTAAACTTGCACTACGCACACCGCCGTTCGCATAGCTGACACCATGCGGTCTAAGTGAAACCGTCAGTAGGTTATAGTCAGAATAATATGCAGCAATGGCTTGGTGCATCATGGGTGTATCTTGTTGAGTGGGAATCGTTTCAAAGGTTTGAAAATATTCAGCATAATTTGTGTCTAATTTTATCGGTTTAAATGGATTGAATGGCTGTACAGGATGGATGTTGATCAAAAATTGACGCATAAATATTGCGCGTGCAGGTTCAGGAACATCCTCATAAATCATTTGTTTAAGTTGTTGTTCTGGGATCAGTTCATCTGGCGAAGGGTAGAGAGGCGGTTCAATCTGATTTTCTAAACCCTCTTCAATATTGGCAAATGAAACCATGGCCGAAAATATAATATGGCCGTTTTGCCAAGCATGGACTTGGCGAGTCGAAAAACTTTTGCCATCTCTTAAATTTTCAACTTTATATGAAATCGGAATATCTGTGCGACCACTGCGAATAAAATAAGCATGTAATGAATGTGCTGGTCGATTGGTGGTTTTTGATGCGGCAATCAATGCTTGTGCCACCAATTGCCCACCGACAAGGTGTGATCCAAATAAACGTGTGTTTTGCCCTTGAAATAGACCATCATCCAATTGTTGTACGTCGAGTAGATCAACTAATTTTTGAGTGATTGATCTCATTTATTATTTACCTGAGTTATCTCTTTATTTACACAATATAGCTGAGGGCTTGATCAAAATAAAAGGCAAAACAAAGATGCTACTGATCAAAAAGCAAAAAAAAAGAGCGCCTAAGGCACTCTTTTTAATGAAAACTTTTGAAGTAAGACCAGCTTATTCTTCTACAAAGCTAACCGTACCGTTTGCCAAAGATTCAACACGTGCCAAAGATTCAACACGGTAGCCTTTATCTAATAACAATTGACGGCCTGGTTGGAAAGATTTTTCAATCACAATCCCAATACCCACAACTTCTGCATCCGCTTGATGAATCAAGTCAGCAAGACCTAAAGCGGCTTGACCATTGGCTAAGAAATCATCAATAACCAAAGCTTTATCGCCTTTGCTAATATGTTTCTTAGAAATCGCAATGGTGCTTTCAATTTGCTTGGTAAAAGAGAATACTTTTGAACGATATAAATCATCTTTAAGGGTTAAAGACTGATATTTACGTGCAAAAATAACGGGTACACCAAGTTCCAAACCAGCCATCACAGCAGGCGCAATGCCTGATGCTTCAATTGTGATGATTTTGGTAATGCCGGCATCTTTAAAAAGACGAGCAAACTCTTGACCGATGAGCTGCATCATCACAGGGTCAATTTGGTGATTTAAGAAAGAATCGACTTTCAGAACTTGATCAGATAGAACGATACCTTCAGCTAAGATTTTCTGTTCTAGTGCGTGCACAGGGAGAATCCTCTAGAGGCAAGGTGCTTTTTAAAGCAAAGGCGTATTTTAAAAAGCACTAAAAAAAATGCAAGCTGAAATTGATCAAAAGGTGAAAAATGTCTTACTTTTTGTAACTGGTCAAGGTTAGGTTATAAGATGTTTTACCATCAACATGTGACATTTTCACGGGTAAATAGTCTAATTGAGGCGCTAACCAGAAAATTGAACTCTTTTCACCATTGTCATGGGTGAGTACAACTTTGACCGTGTTATAGGTTCCCGCAGAGGTTTTAATTGACTCTGTGCCTTGTTTAACAAAGCGACGCGCATCTAAACCTTTTGCATCTGCAATCAAATAACTTGATTTTAGACCTGCACCTTTTAAGTCTTCACGTACTTGTAATTCAGCATTTAACTCATCTAAAGCACCTGCTTTCCATGGGAAAGAACGTGCCTGATCTTTTTTCTTGGTGTTAATGGTTTTGCTGTTTGGATTAAAGTTAATGGTCATGGTGTCATTATGTACCAACACTTTACTGGTACGACTAAAACTACTTGAGTTAATTTGACCATTGCTAAAGCTAAAACGGCTTGTTTCACTTGCAGAAGCAATTGCTGCTGCTTTTGCTGCAAATACATAGGTCCAGTTATTGCCACTTTGACTCAATGTACGGGTCGCAGTACCTAAGTTTTTACCATTATAGGCAAACTGGTAGCTTGCTTGGAACGGACTCATGGCAAGAGCATTGCTTGAAAATCCAACCAATAACATTGCAGTTGAAACACCAGTTGCGATACTTAATGTTTTAAATAACGTTTTTGCCATCATTAAATGTCCTATGCATTTAAAAGTATTTTTGGATATGACACCTATTATGCGGTGTAATTAAAGAGAAAATATTCACTTTATTGCTAATCCTGTGAATTTATGTATACATTTTGATTGCGATAACTTGAAGTCTAATCTGCAATTTGAGACTTAACTCTTTTGCTCAATCGGTGTAACTTCAGTTTCAAGATAATCATCTTCGTCCCAGTCTGGGTCTTTATCTTCTCTAAATTTACTCAATAAAGCGGTTAGGTTTACATTACCAATCACCACCAACTCAGTTTCACGTAATTCTGCATGGTTCACATGGACTTTGTTTAATGTGTCCATAATAGAACGATTTTTTCCTAACCAACGATTCAGATCTAAGTGAAGTAATTCATCTTTTACGGTAATGACATTAAATTTTTCTAGGATCATTCCTAAAGGATCTTTTTTCAGTACCTTTTGATAGAAGAATAAAGCAGTATTTACGCCCATCTTATACCAAACACTGGGATAGCTGGCTTCGATCACTTGGGTGTTGCTGATTTGTTCAAAAACAATCAACTGCATATCTTTGTTGAGTTCCATTTGAACTAACTTAAGATCCACAGAAAGAACCAAATGCATGCCTTTGACATTGAGTGTGGCATAAAGTTTTAACCAATCATCATGTAGGTCGGCATGTAAATCTTCTAAAATTTTGACGTTGTCGGTGACAAAGCGTTTAAAGGTCGCATTTAAAAATACTTGTGATACTGGAAACTCGCGTTCTTCTTCTATAAAACCTTCTGCTTTTTGGTATACTTGTCGAATACGTTTAACAATGTTAGAAAGTAGCGTCGGCATAAGTATTGTCCCAAATCATCATCATTTTTTAAGGCGATAAACTTGTCGATTATTAAAAAAATACAAGTCTAACGATTGCAGTTTAACAAAAAACATTGCACCATTTTGAGTGTTTTAAAATTACGTTTTTACTTTTACTAAATAAGTCACAAAGTTTGTGAATAATGTAAAGTTAAACTTATTTTAATAAATTTTAAATTTGGCGATTGGGGAATTTTGTCGGATTAATGTCATGATAAAAAAATTATTTGCCAATACACAGCATTCTGAGTATTGGTGGCAAGACGCATTATTTGTTGGAGCTGTTTCTGCAGCTGTCATTGCACATGTACTTTTTTTATCTGTTCAATTTGGAATGCCACAAGAAAATAATACCAGCACAAAAGAAATCGCAATCAGTATTCGCCCAAGTGAAGATGAAGTTAAAGATGCAGATTTTTTAGCGCAAGCAAATCAGCATGGTTCTGGAACATTCCGTAAAGAGCATCGTATTTCAAGTGATATGCCAGCGCAAGCAGAAGACAAGAGTGCGGGTGATCAGCAACTGGAAGCTTTAGAACAAATACAGCAAAAACGAGAATTGAAATTCGAAGAAAAAGTATTAATGACGGTTCTTAGCTGGCAAAAGCAGGCCGAACAAAACGATCGTAAAAAGGCCATGGAAGAGTTGCAGAGCCAGATGCAGGCTAAAACGGCAATGGTGGCGAGTTTAGAAGCTCAATATTTACAGAAACAACAAAATTTTAGTAAACAACAAAAAATTAAAACATTAGATGGTATTCAAGCCAAACAAGATGCATCTGCTGGATATTTAGATAAATTTCGTGAAAAAGTTGAGATGTACGGAAACCGATATTACCCAGATCTTGCCAAACAGCAGCGTCTTTCGGGTGAGGTCCGTTTAATGGTCATTCTCAATAATGAGGGTGGGATTCGTGCTATACGATTGATTGAAAGCTCAGGCCATTCAATCCTCGATGAAGCTGCCAAAAACTCAGTGCGTAAAGGGGCACCTTTTGGACGTTTTGATTCAAAAATGAAAGATATTTCTGAACTGCGGATTGTACGCACTTGGCGTTTTGACCCAGCAGAATCTGAATTTGAAGTGCGTTAGAAACTGAACCAGATTGAATGGGATTATCTTGATTCTATTTTTTAGTATCTACCTTCATAAATAGACCGATTTTTAAGTGATCTAGAGTTAATAGCTTTTTTGAATTTGGCAAATCTCAACACTAAATTTTTTATACCACTGTTGTTTACCAATTCGTTGAGCTGCTTGATGTTCTGCATCTTTATGCCAAGCCTGGATATCTTCAAGTGTATTCCAATAAGAAAGTGCAATTTCAAAATCATTTTCACAAAGAGACTCAAATTTTTGACAGTTAAACTGGCTCAATGCTTTCTCTCGTAAAAGTTGTGCAGTTTGAAAATACTGTTGATCAAGCGTATTGATCTGTGCCTTAAAGATAACCACATATTTCATTTTCAGTGCTCGGCCGTTACTTTAACTTCTCTTTAAAAAGGGCAATAAAATCAGAAACTGATGTATTAAAGTAAATTGTGATCATGGGCTTGAATTGGTGGAGGAGTTGGTTTCCCAAGAGTTCCCAATAATTCAATTTCAATCATTCTCACCATCGAATCTAAAGGTAAATCATTACTTTGTGTACCAAAAGGTTCTTCTATCTCGGTACTTAACGCATCTAGCCCCAGAAAAGTATAGGCTAAAATACCCACCAGCAAAGGTGTTGCTAAGCCCAGTAATGAACCTAAGCTAAAGGGCAACATAAAGCAGAAAAAATAGACTGTACGATTCAATAAAACTGAATAAGCAAAAGGCAAAGGTGTGGTTGCAATACGGTCACAACCGGTTTGTACCAAACTGAGCTCATTTACATGTTCATTTAATTGGGTATAGATAATGTCGGAAATTTCGCCTTCTTTGAGCGCTTGCATCAATTCCCATTGGATCAAACTCAGCGTGTATTGCGGCGCATTGGTTTGTTGATACAACTGTGTCAGTGCCTGTTGACTCATACCACTGGTTTCCACCAGCGCATCTGGATTTGCTGTTTGATGCCTCAGACGATCTCTTAATAAGTTTGCAAATACAATCACATGTTGAATGATCCGTTCACGACGCCCTTGAGGGAATATACGACAATCACGGTCAAAGTGACGTGCATTGGCGATCAGCATTCCCCAAAGTTTACGCGCTTCCCACCAACGGTCATAACAGGCGGTATTTTTAAAGCCTAGAAAAATAGAAAGCACCACACCAATCAGGGTAAAGCCAACCAAGGGTAATTCAGGAAAACGATATAAATTGGTATACTCAATGCCACCCACAATTGCAGAAATCAGCATCACAAAACCAAGCGGTGGCAGCACTTTGGGTAAAATTGTACCACGCCAAGAGAGTAATATTTTAAGGGTGTCGTTTTGATCGCGGACAATCATACTTTTAAATCTATATTTTTTAGTGATCTTCACCGCTTCAAAGGTGCTTGTCAATCACATTTGTAGGGAAAGTTTTGGGTTTGATGAGTCCGTGTTCAGCAAAGGAGTAGCTTTGCTCAGCAGCAATGATCATATGATCCAATAATTCTATTTCAAGCAGTTGACAGGCTTTTAATATTTCTTGAGTTAAATCGTAATCTTCACGTGAAGGCTTGGCAAAACCTTTAGGGTGATTATGAGCAATAACGATAAAAGTCGCATGTTTTTGTATGACATATCGTAATAATTGATTGATGGAAATATTGCAGTAATTGATTGAACCATAAAATAGTTTTTTAAAACTCAATTTACGTAACTGGCTGTCTAAACAGAGTACGGCAAAGACTTCTTGAGATTCTCCGATCAATTCATAACGTAAATAATCTCGGATTAAATCAGAACGACTCAAGTCTAAACCTTGGTTTAGTTGATGTTTCAAGTAACGCCGTCCCAGTTCTTTTACTGCCATGAGTTGTGAATACTTGCTTTCGCCAATGCCATGAAACTGTTTTAAATCATCTAAAGACGAATCAAATACAGCATTTAAATGACCAAAATGTTGAATGAGTAAGCGTGCTAATTCAACAGCAGAGTGTTGTTTTGAGCCTGAACGTAGAAAAATCGCCAGTAATTCTGCATCAGATAAGCTGTGCGCCCCTTGTAAGAGTAATCTTTCACGTGGACGTTCTTGTTCAGGCCATTGTTTGATTGAATGATTCATTATTTTTCACATTTTAAAATTATTTTACTTCTGATTTTTCTCCCTTGAATGACTTGGGAGATAGACTATTTAATGATATTGTGAGCGCCACTGCAACTGAAAGGTAGCCTGATAGTGAGTTTTGATCTCAGTGTATTTTCTAATAAAAATATTATCCTCGCTGTAACAGGCGGTATTGCCGCCTATAAAAGTGCAATCCTGGTACGTCGTTTAAAGGATTATGGCTTTAATGTACGCGTGGTAATGACCAAAGGTGCACAGGCATTTATTACCCCTTTAACTTTTCAGGCCTTATCCGGCAATCCTGTTCATACTGAGTTATTAGACCCTGAAGCAGAAGCGGGAATGGGGCATATTGAATTGGCGCGTTGGGCCGATTTGATTTTAGTTGCACCTGCAAGTTGTGACACCATCGCAAAGTTCGCCGCGGGTTTGGCTGACGACTTGCTCAGTACTTTGTATTTGGCAACCAAAGCACCTGTTTGGGTTGCGCCTGCGATGAATCAGCAAATGTGGGCAGCTAAGCCGACACAACGTAATCTAAATACCTTAGTTGAAGATGGCGTACATGTGATTATGCCTGAAGCAGGTTCGCAAGCTTGTGGTGATGTCGGTTTAGGGCGTATGCCTGAACCTGAAGATTTAGCCGAACAAGTTAAAAATTACTTCCATCAAGCACAACGTGCGATTGCTGAGAAGTTTGGCTTGCTTGCTGGAAAACGTGTGGTGATTACTGCGGGACCAACACGTGAAGCGATTGATCCTGTACGTTATATTTCCAATCATAGTACAGGGAAAATGGGCTTTGCTATTGCGGCAGCCTGTTATTCAGCAGGGGCAAAAGTGACGCTATTGGCTGGTCCAGTCAGTTTAGATACCCCGAATGGTGTGCGTCGTATCAATGTTTCTTCTGCAATAAAAATGCTTGATGAAAGCATGCATCAGCTTGAGGAAGGCTGTGACGTGTTTATTGCAACTGCGGCTGTCGCTGACTATCGTGTGGCAGAAGTTGCAGAACATAAGATCAAGAAAGCGGGTGATGAGCTGAATGTTTCATTGGTAAAAAACCCCGATATTGTGGCGACCATTGCACAGCAGTCAAAGCGCCCATTTATGGTGGGTTTTGCGGCAGAAACCCGTAATGTAGAGGAATATGCAGCAGGAAAACTGGTTGCCAAAAAACTCGATATGATTGCCTGCAATGATGTCTCGCGTGCTGATATTGGTTTTGCTTCTGATCAAAATGCGATGACCGTGTTTTTTGCAGAACAGTACCAGATGGAAAAGCGTGATTTAGAAAAAGCCTCGAAACAAGAGATTGCACAACAATTGGTTGAAGCGATCCACGATGCCTTACACCATGAGATTGAACCAATTTAAGCCTTTCTCTGATTATTTCTGAATATAAAAATGCAACGAATTCGTTGCATTTTTATTTGCTATTTTTTGTGCTTTTAAACTATGTTTAATCTTGGAAATGGACAATAGCCACAATGGGCTTTTTTACACCCAACAATAGCCACAGTTTTAAGGAAGATCATAATGATCAAAAAAACTTTAGCCACCGTCATGATGATTTCTGCTTTAGGTTTCAGCTCAATGACTTTTGCTGCAACGCTACAACAAAATATGCAGGCATTAGGTAAAAACTATAAAGCATTTAATCAAACCAATAATGCTGCTGAAGCAAATAAAGCTTTAGATAATATGCGTGCTGCTGCAACAGACGCTAAAAAAGTCAAACTTAAAGGTCGTGGTGATGCCAGTGCTCCGACTTCGACTCAGTTATATGATCAATTGATTGCGCAAATTGATAAGACTCAAGCGCTAGTCAAAGGCGGTCATTTAGATCATGCCAAAATGGAAGGCAAGAAAATTGCTGAAATACGTGATCAAGGGCATAAGATCTATCAGTAATCGATTCATTTGAAAGCACAAAGCCGTTAGTTTTAATGACTAACGGTTTTTTATTGTGAGGAGATTTTTAAACGATATTGAATCACTAAACTCAGCATGATTCGGATTTGCTCATTGCATAACAACTGTTAAGTTAGATGGAGAAAAGTGAGGAGAAATGCGATGCAACAGCACCATCAGTTTGAACGTATTGCAAAAGCCATTGAATACATTAAACACAATTTTAAAGCACAACCGAATTTAGATGAGGTGGCTGCGCATATTCATTTAAGCCCTGCACATTTTCAACGTTTATTTACAGAATGGGCTGGAACCAGTCCGAAGAAGTTCTTGCAATATATTAGTATTGAACATGCAAAAAACTTGTTAAACCAAGAGCATTCGATATTTGATGCGACTTATGACACAGGACTATCGAGCACCAGTCGTTTGCATGATCTATTTATACAAATTGAAGGGATGACACCTGCTGAATACAAAAGTGGTGGGGAAAACTTAACCATCCACTACCAGTATGCTGAAACACGCTTTGGAATGATTTTAGTGGCTTCAACAGCCAAAGGGATTTGCTTTATGTCTTTTGTGGAGCATGCGCAAGATGCTTATAGCGCACTCGTTGAAAAATTTCCTAAAGCAAGATTTTATCAGCAAGCAGATGCCTTGCATGAACATGCTTTGGCCATTTTCTCATCTGAACAAAAACCATGGAGCCAAATTAAGCTGCATCTAAAAGGTACTGATTTTCAGCTTAAAGTTTGGGAAAGTTTGCTTAAAATCCCGATGGGACAATTGGCGACCTATGCAGACCTTGCAGAACAGATTGGAAATCCAAAAGCTTCCCGTGCAGTCGGTACTGCGATTGGCAATAATCCAGTGGCTTTTTTAATTCCATGTCATCGTGTGATTCAAGCGACAGGTGTTTTAGGTGAATATCATTGGGGTAAAACACGTAAAGCCGCAATGATTGGCTGGGAAGGTGTACAAGTACATGCCAGTGTTTAATTCACAACAAGCAACAGCGTTGCTCAATAAAATTGAGGGTTTAGATTGGGAGTCAATCCGTGCTCAGATGCATATGCAAGGCTACTCAATCCTTAAAGACTTTTTATCTGATGAATTGTGTGAATTGATCAAAAGTCATTACAACCATCAACAACTGTATCGAAAAACCGTCAATATGCAGCAACATCGTTTTGGATATGGCGAGTATAAATATTTTAATTATCCATTACCAAACTTGCTTCAACAGCTTCGAACTCAGTTTTATCCGTATCTGGTTCCTATCGCCAATGCTTGGTCTGATGCTTTAAAGTTGGATCGACAATATCCAGATTCACATCTTGAATTTTTACAACAATGCCAACAAGCGGGTCAAAATAAGGCCACTGTTTTGATTTTGCACTATCAGCAAGATGGGTTTAATACCTTACATCAAGATCTATATGGCGAGGTCTATTTTCCGATCCAAATGGTATTTGTTCTTAGTCAAGCCAATAGCGATTTTACCGGTGGTGAGTTGGTGTTGACTGAGCAAGTACCACGAGCACAGTCAAAAGCCATTGTTTTACAACCTGATCAAGGGGATGTGTTAATTTTCACCACGCAGTTTAGACCGAAGGAAAGCACTCATGGCTATTATCGAGTCAATATGAAGCATGCTGTCAGTCAGGTGCGTACAGGGGAGCGTTATACATTGGGGATTATTTTTCATGATGCTGTGAGTTAAATGATGATTAAGCATGATGACATTGAGCGTTTGGCGTTATATCGAAAAATCAGGAATGCTGAAATTTTATTTGCAGGCAACCAAAAGCTAAAAATTTATGGACGTTTAAACTGTGGTTCGGGCAAGCGTATGTTAAAAGCCAATCGGGTGTTCTTTAGTAGTGAAGCCGAAGCCTTGGCATTGCAATTTCGCCCGTGTGGACATTGTATGAAATCAACCTATGTGAAATGGAAAAATGCAACAACTTGAGTTTCTAACCGATCCCCATGAGAACTTGCTTCCACAAGATGGAACAGTGAATTATTTCGGAAAAATCATGGATGAAGCCATCGCCAATGATTATTTTGAGCAATTGCTAACGCATATTGAATGGCAAAATGACCAAGCGATTATTTTTGGCAAAAAGATTATCACCAAACGGAAAGTGGCTTGGTATGGAGATCGCGCTTTTGAATACACTTATTCAAATAGCTCCAAATATGCCTTGCCATGGACTGAAGAATTACTCGAACTGAAAAAACAGATTGAATTGATCACGGGGGAAACATTTAATTCTTGTTTGCTGAATCTTTACCATACCGGTGAAGAGGGTATGGCATGGCACAGTGATGGTGAAACAGATCTAAAAAAGAATGGTGCAATTGCATCTTTAAGCCTAGGCGCGGTTCGAAAATTTGCCTTTAAACATAAAAATAGCCAAGAAAAGATTGAGGTTTTTCTCGAAAATGGCAGTTTGCTGGTCATGAAAGACACCACACAAACATATTGGTTGCACCGCTTAGCCCCAACAAAGAAAGTGCATACGGCTCGGATTAATCTAACCTTTAGAACAATCGATGAATCATGATTTTTTCTCACGAATAAGCCAAACAATTGCGGCAAAAATAAAGCCAGGGTCTGTTGACAATTCGTCTATGTTTGCGACTACGTGTGTTTTTTAGACGATACTAGGCACGAAATACGAAATTTAGTCATTCTAAATGAGTAGTTCGTAACGAAGTAGCGGCAAAAAACACACTAGTCCCGAAGGGTTGTGGCTAAAATTATCTCAGCCTACGTTATGAAACTCGAAAATAGTCTCGCTATTCTCTTCGTTTCCTGCCTTGCCTGCTCAATTTTAGCCTACAACGCAAGCCATTTATGAAATGTCAACAGACCCTAAACTTCCATAAAAAATAAAATTGTAGGGAATCATGTTGAGTAAAACTTGAGAATAACTTAGTGGATAAAAGGGATACATATCTGCATGCATCAACGCATCTAAAAAAACATGACTAAAACTCCCGACCAAAGCACTGACTGTCGCCACTTGCCATGTGATCTGCCAGTTTGCTTGTTTGAATAAGTTGCGTAAGCAAAACTCACTCATTACTTTACCTATGGGGACTGCAAGCAAAGCAATCAACAAAGCACCAAGTAAATTATGGGTATATAAATGGAGTGTGGTCCAGTCTCGAATGATGCCAAATAGAGGTTCTATATCCATCAAAACCTGAACACCAGAGAAAATTAACAAGCTAAATTTTTTATTTGCAATGGCTTTACAGCTTGCGCCTAAGCCCAAATGTAAGGGAGTAAATGGCATTGTTATTGTTCATGCTTATTGTGATGTTTAAATTATAAAAAATTGCATCACCCACAGTTGTGAAGTTTGGGTGATTTTTATCTGATCAAATATAAAAAAGACCGCATAGTGCGGTCTTTTAAACTTAATTATTGAGAAATTAAGCTTGGCCTTCAGCAGCAGCGCCTTGGGCACGTTCCATATTTGCTTCAAACTCTGCATCAAAATTGATTGGCGTAAGAAGTAATTGAGGGAAGCTACCTTTCGTTACAAGATCATTAACTGCTTCACGCAAGAATGGGAACAAAATGTTCGGGCAGTAAGCACCTAAGATGTATGGAAGACGGTCTTCTTCAATACCATCAATCAAGAAAATACCTGATTGTGTTACATCGACGATAAATGCTGTATCGCCAGCATTGTTCGCTTGCACAACAACTTTTAAAGACACTTCAAAGTGGGTTGCATCCACTTTTTCAGCAGCAGAAGACAAGTTGATGTTTAATTCAGGTTGCCATTCTTTGGTAAAAACTTGAGCCCCAGGTACTTCAAAAGAAATGTCTTTTGTATAAATACGTTCTAAAGCAAGTTGTGGTTGAGCTTGTTGTTCTTCACTCATTCTTTATTCCTTAAATTTTAAGAAGTGATTCATTAATTAAGTTGTGGATTAACCAAGTAACTCATCGAGTTTGCCGGCTTTTTCTAAAGCATAAAGCTGGTCAAAACCACCGATAAATTCATTATTAATAAAAATTTGTGGCACTGTACGGTGTCGAGTTTTCTGGATCAGCTCAGTCTTAACTTCAGGTGCTTCTTCATCGAGATTGATTTCGGTAAAAGCAACACCTTTACGCTCAAGTAGAGATTTCGCACGTACACAGTATGGGCAAAAAGTTGTTGAATATACTTTTACTTCAGCAGTCATGTTGAGCTCCTTAAGCTTATTTTTTAGCTTTAACTAATGGCAAGCCTTGGGCTTTCCAGTTACTGATACCACCATCAAGACGATAGCTGTCTGCATGGCCGACTTGTTGTAAAGCACTTCCTGCAACTTGACCTAAGTTACAGATAAATACTAAAGGACGGTCAGCAGTTTTTAACTCTTCAATGTGACTGGCAATTTGACTGTATGGAATGTTGCGGCTGCCACTCACATGACCTTCACGGAAATCTTTAGCATCGCGTAAATCAATCAACATCGCATTTTTAGCCTTCACTAAAATACCAAGTGATTGTGGTGAAATCTTACGACCACTGCGTTGTCCTTCAAAAATAAAGAACAAGATCGCCAGTACCCCTAAAATACCAAATAAGAAGGGGTGATTCCCCATAAACTCAAACCAACGTTCCACAAGTCACCTAATTACAATCAAAAATTGCGTCGAGTATAGCGTATATATATGGTGATCAAAATCACCGCTTCAAGGTTCTCAAAGAAGAAATTTAATTTTTTTGTTGCGCATCAGTGATTTCTTCAATTAAACGTAAATAACTTTCATGTCGTCTGGCTAGAATTTCACCATTTTCTACCGCTTTTTTAATTGCGCACTGTTTCTCATGTGTGTGGGTGCAATTACGATATTGGCAATGTCCAATCAAGTTAGAGATTTCAGGAAAGCCTGCATCAATCTTTTCTAGGCTCAAATGCCAAAGCCCAAATTCACGGATGCCGGGCGAGTCAATCAAAGCACCATTTTCACCAAAACGAATCAAACGGGTAGAGGTGGTTGTATGTTGTCCGAGTGCCGAGTTTTCAGAAATAATATTGGTCTTCTGTTCTGCATCAGGAACGATGACATTAATCAGGGTACTTTTGCCGACACCTGATTGTCCAACGAAAGCAACAGTTTCGTTGTCCAGTCGTTGCTTTAATTCGCTAATATCACCTTCAGACTGAGTGATCAGTACTTCATAGCCCAAGTCTTGATATTCTTTAATGAGATCTAAAATAGGATCATTTTCTTTGAGTAAATCTGATTTGTTTAACACCAAAAGGACTGGAATATCCGCATCTGCACATGCCACTAAATAGCGATCAATCAGCGTGGGTGCTGGCTCAGGCAGAGTTGCAAAGACAATGACGATTAAACTGATATTGGCTGCGACAGGTTTAACTTTATGATAACGATCGGGACGTGTTAACAACGATGTCCTTGGATGAATGGCAGTGATGATGCCTAAGCCTGTATTTGGATCTGCTTGCCACTGAACTTTATCGCCTGTCACTAACAGCTCTAAATTGGTTCGTGTATGACAGCGCCAGACACTGCCTAATTCAATCGGTTTCCAAAAGGGTTCTGGATCACCTTCATTGACGATGGGTTTTTGCGGATGTTGAGTAGGAACAGAAAGGGCTTGTACTTCGAGTTGTCGTCCATAATGCTGAACAACAAGACCTTCAAGGTCATTGGACGTGTCGATTTCTTCTTGACGTGTTTTATGTTGTTTCTGAATGCGGCGTTGCTGCTGTTCAGTTAAACGACGTTTACGAATTAAAGCCATTCATATCCTAAAAACCTTAAAAATGAGAAGGCAAAAATACCATGACAGGCGAATGAATTACAGCGAAGATGCAAGAAATTTGCTACTATTCATTTTTTATTGGCCTAATAAGATTGCACTATATGAGCAGCACTCCGGATACCCGCTTAATTTGGATCGACCTAGAGATGACAGGTTTAGATACAGATAATGACAAGATCATTGAAATTGCGACAATTGTAACAGATGATCATTTGAACATTTTGGCGGAAGGCCCTGTGCTCGCAGTGCATCAATCAGATGTTATCCTCAATGCAATGGATGAGTGGAACACCAAACAACACGGTCAGTCAGGTCTGATTGAACGGGTACGTCGTAGTAAACTCACAGCGCAAGATGCAGAGCAGCAAACCTTAGAATTTTTGAAGAAATGGATTAATCCTAAAACTTCGCCAATGTGTGGTAATTCAATCTGCCAAGATCGCCGTTTTATGCACCGTTTAATGCCTGAGCTTGAACAATTCTTCCATTATCGTAATTTGGACGTGTCTTCAGTGAAAGAGTTAGCAAAACGCTGGAGACCTGAAATTATGAGCGGTTTAAAGAAAAATGCTTCACATTTGGCAATGGACGATATCCGCGATTCGATTGCTGAACTTAAATATTATCGTCAGTATTTCTTTATTGCCAATCAAGATTAATCATCTGAGTGGTTAAATCTCATTACATATCAGATTGAAACAAGAGGCTTTTTAGCCTCTTTTTTTACTATGCATTTTGGTTTTTTAAGCTATACTAAAGCTGATGTCCTCTGACAACTCGTTACAAAAAATAGCAAGCAGTTCAAATTGTTTGCATAAAAAACGTTTTAATATCCTTATATATATTTGAATTATTACAAAGAGATTGACTATGCAAAGTAATAACCCAATTTTAACGCGTGCGGAAACGTATGCAGATTATGAACAGCCAATGACCGTACAAGGCGCAATTCAAAAATCAGTTTTATTGACTGTTATTGCGGCCATACTCGGTGTTGGAATTTTTTTCTATAGCTTTACCACAATGAATGTTGGAATTGCCTATGCTGCTGCAATGGTCGGTGCAATTGGTGGTTTGATTCTGGGATTGGTTGCTACATTTAAGCCGAATACGGCACGTGTTTTAGCTATTCCTTATGCGTTCTTTGAAGGTGCATTTTTGGGTGGTGTTTCAGTGATCTTCCAACTGAAGTTTCCGGGCGTACCATTACAAGCACTTTTAGCTACATTTATCACAACTTTAGTGATGTTTGGTTTATATAAGTTCCAAATTATTCGTGCAACTGAAAAATTTAAATCTATTGTGATTTCAGCATCTATCGCAATTGCATTGGTTTTTGTAGTGCAGTTCATTATGCGTTTGGCTTTTGGTTCAAGTATTCCATTCTTATTTGAAAGCAGTATTTTAGGTATTGGTTTTGCTGCATTTGTTGCAGTGATCGCATCATTGAACCTGATTCTTGATTTCGATTTGATTGAATCTGCTGCTGCACAACGTGCACCGAAAGCTTATGAATGGTTATGTGGTATCGCTTTATTGGCAACATTGGTATGGATGTACTATTCATTCTTACGTTTATTGAGCTTGTTGCAAGGTGATGATTAATCATTCCCTTTATATAGATTGATAGATTTGAAAAGGCGCACTCGATTCGGTGCGCTTTTTTTATGTTTTTAGTAAACTTTTAAAAAAAGATGCATTATGCAATTTAGTTATGGGTCAAGACTTGGCATTATGCTTACAAAATTGATCAGGTGAGAATTTCATGGCACAAGGACTATTGGCAGGTAAACGCTTTTTAATCGCGGGAATTGCAAGTAAATTATCCATTGCATTTGGTATTGCTCAGGCATTACATCGTGAAGGTGCAGAACTCGCATTTACTTATCCAAACGATAAACTAAAAAAACGTGTAGATGATTTTGCAGAACAATTCGGTTCTACTTTAGTTTTCCCTTGTGATGTTGCTGTGGATGCTGAAATTGACCATGCATTTGCTGAATTAGCAAAGCATTGGGATGGTTTGGATGGTGTTGTACATTCAATCGGCTTTGCACCTGCGCATACACTTGATGGTGATTTCACGGACGTCACAGATCGGGAAGGTTTTAAAATTGCTCATGACATCAGCGCTTATAGTTTTGTTGCTATGGCACGTGCAGCAAAACCTTTATTGTTGGCTCGCCAAGGCTGTTTATTGACTTTAACTTACCAAGGTTCAGAGTCTGTTATGCCAAACTATAATGTTATGGGTATGGCGAAAGCATCTTTGGAAGCAGGGGTACGTTATTTAGCATCAAGCTTAGGTGCTGAGGGTATCCGTGTAAATGCAATTTCAGCAGGTCCAATCCGTACTTTAGCGGCATCTGGGATTAAATCTTTCCGTAAAATGTTAGATGCCAATGAAAAAATTGCACCGTTAAAACGTAATGTTACGATTGAAGACGTAGGTAATGCAGCCTTATTCCTATGCTCACCTTGGGCAAATGGGATCACTGGTGAAATTCTATATGTTGATGCTGGTTTTAATACGGTCGGTATGAGCCAGTCAATGATGGACAGTGAATAGCATTTAATCTATATAACAATTTGAATTAAAAGCATAAATCTCAACATTAAGCATTTAATGTTGAGATTTTTTTACAAATTTTAAAAAATTAACCGATCAATAAACTAGGATTCAATCGTTTTTTTTGATTAAATATTCATAAATATTAATATTATTTTAAGTTTGATAAGAAAATGAATTTTGCCAATATATTTTCGGCTCTGCAACACCTTGGATTGACTGCGCAAAAACGAGCTTTGCATATCCAATTTAGCAATACAGACTTAAACAACCAAGTCTTCTTACAACGTATTGATGGACAACATGGTTTAAACCAAGGTGTGTCTGTTGAACTGATTTGTCTTGCCACTTCGGCTGTGATTCCGCTTAAACAATTCATCGGTAGCCAAGTGGCCATCGATCAAGTCACAGATCATGGACAACTGTTTCGTAGCACAGGGGTGATTACTGAGGCCGCACAAGGGCAAAGTGATGGTGCGCTGACGCTATATAAACTCAAACTCGAAGATGCCACTTCATTGTGGCATAAACGCCGTAACAGCCGAGTGTTTATGAATAAGTCGGTTGTGCAAGTCATAGAAACGCTATTTAAAGAATGGCAAGACAAAAGCCCACTCTTTGCATCGAGTCTAAGTCTCGATAAAAGTGGTCTTAAAAAAGATTACGATATCCGACCATTCATTATGCAGAGTAACGAAAGCGACTATGCATTTTTAACCCGCTTGATGCGCAGTGAAGGGATCAACTGGTTGATTGATGAAGCACAATTGATTGTGCCTAGTTCTGCGACTCAAATTCAGCCGCAAAAACTGCGCTTGGTGGATGACAATAGCGAATACAAAGCGCTAGAACGAAGAACGATTCGCTTCCATCGTAGCAGTGCCACAGAACAACAAGACAGCATCACCAGCTTTATCGGGCAACGTAGTTTACAACCCACCGCTGTCCACGTACAACGCTGGCAAGCAGATGTTTTAGAGCAAGAAGAGGGTGCAGGTAGTGTTCAAAGCAAACACCAACACAGTCAAAACCAGAATAATGCCAGCCTCGGTTTAGAACAGGCTTGGCATATTAGTCCAGCTTGGATTCAAGACCTGAATGGTGAAGATCAAGCAACCGCGTCAAATAACAATCAGATTGAAAAGATTAACCAAAACCTCAGTCATTACTATGATGCTCAATCCAAACAATTTGTTGCCAACTCCACTGTACGTGATGCGCAAGTAGGTTACTGGTTTGAATTAAACGAACACCCAGAAATAGACCAACACAGTGGCTCAGACAAAGAGTTTCTGATCACGTCAAAGACATTCTATAACCAGAACAACTTACCCAAAGACCTGAGCGAACAAATCAATCGCTTGCTCCAACAGAGCAATTGGGTCAATTCAAATGTAGACTCAAATAACCCAGAGCGCCAAGCCAATCAATTGGTGCTACAACGCCGTAATATCACGACTGTTCCGGAATACCACCCACTACAACACCGTCCAAGTACCCATCCACAACGAGCCAAAGTGGTTGGGCCAAGTGGAGAGGAAATTCATGTCGATGAATGGGGACGTATTAAAGTTCGCTTCCTATTTACTCGCAATGAAGACCACAGTCATGATGGTGGTGCAGGGAGCAATGACAACGACACTGATTCCGCTTGGGTGGATGTACTGACCCCGTGGGCAGGTGAAGGCTATGGTGCGCGGTTCTTACCGAGGATTGGTGAGATTGTCGTGATAGATTTCTTTGATGGTAATATCGATCGACCATTTGTGGTGGGACGTATCCATGAAGCGCAACGTAGCCCAACGAAATTTGATGACAAAGGCCAATTGCCTGATACTAAAAAACTAGCAGGGATCAAAAGTCGAGAAGTTAAAGGCAGTGGCTATGGCCAGCTTAGATTTGACGATACCACAGACCAAATCAGCAGCCAGCTACAAAGCAGTCACGGCACGAGTCAACTTAACCTAGGTAATCTGAGTCATCCTAAAGAAACTGATAAGAGTGAAGGACGAGGCCAAGGCTTTGAACTAAGAACAGACCAATGGGGAGCGTTACGAGCTGGGCAAGGTCTATTGCTGAGTACCTATGCTCAAGATTCAGCCTCGGGCAATCATCTCGATGCAACAGCAGCGAAAAGTCAGTTAAAAAGCAGCCTAAATAACTCTAAAGCCTTAAGTGAAGTTGCCAAGAATCAGCAAACTGATCCTTTGGAGGTGTTGGAAAGAATAAAAGGGTTTATCAATACACTAGACCAACAAGATCCGAAAAAAGCAAATGCATTTAAGTCTGCGGTGATGATGTTGGCTTCCCCTAATTCGATTGCGCTTGCCAGTAACGAAGATATTCATCTTTCAGCAGATGGGCAAATCAGTCATACCGCAGGCGACAGTATCAACCTAAGTACACAAAAGGCTTTGATTGGGCATGCCAGTGCTAAGATCAGTCTTTTTGCGGCACAGGAAGGGGCAAGGTTATTTGCTGGAAAAGGCAAAGTTGAACTTCAAGCTCAAGATGGTGGTGCAGATGTGATTGCACGCAAAGGTATTCAAATCATTTCGACCGAAGACGCGGTTTATATCATCAGTCCGAAAGAGATTAAGTTGATTGGTGATGGTTCTGAATTAAAGATTAATGGTTCAGGGGTATTTTCAACAACAGGTGGTTTGTTTCAGGTGAAGTCAGGGCAACAGAAGTTTACCAGTGGTGCGAAGATTAATTCAGACATTCCTCAACTTCCTATTTGTGAAATGCGTGTTTCTGGTGCTGCGGCAAAAGGTGATGCTTCTGTGGAGCTTTCATAATGTTATTAGAGGCTATACATCCAAAAGAAGTGATTGAGTATGATTACGTCATTATTGACCCGAATCTAAATGCGCAATATTTTTATGATGTGGAAGCTCAACTTAAGTCTTTAGCACCTGATTATGCGAAGAATGTACAGCATGTTTTTCCGTATTTATTGCGCTTAAATTCAGTTGATGCTTCGCTTGTCGATGAAATAAAGCAACATGATCAAAATCAGATCAAAGCGGGGCTTTCACCTTTTTTTCTAATGACGTTTAAAAGTGTTCCAACTCGAGAACCTGATATTGTTGATCACTTAAAACAAAATTTAGTCTATGAAATAGGCGCTAAGAAGTATTTGTATCGGTTTTTTGATCCGAAAATTTGGATGTTACTCAATTATTTTGAGAGTCAGGATTTTTTATGGATCAATAAATATTTTAAAAATATTGAATTTAATTTCTTAAATGAAACATTGTGCTTTGACGCTGGATCTGAGGGGGATTTTATTCAACAGCCTGATCATGATTTATTGGACAAAATCAGTGTAAACAACAGAGTATTTGAAAAGTTAAAATTCAAGACTGACGACCTGCCAGCATACTTTTTAAAAGTTAGTCAGATTTTTAATTATGCAGACTTAATAAAAAATAAAGGGATTTTGACCAAGGATGATGCTGTAGCATCCATTTTTCATGCAGATTTAATCGGTGAAAGCTTTCTTGAAACCCACTTTTTTCAACGTTTAACAGAAAGTCCCAAAGGCTATGAACAGGCAAGCAAACAGCTTTCAACGTCTGAGTGGGATGATTTTTTTAAAAAACAAAATATTGATGATGAAAATTTAAAAAATAAGGTGATGTATGGATTCTAAGAGTTGTGATTTTTGTAAAAGAGATATTGGCTTAAAGATTTTTGTGAATCGCTATATATTTTCATCAACAGGTACAAATATTCCACTTGATATGGCTGAAAATCAAAGTGAATTGTATGAAATAGAGGATATAAAATCAGATATCAAAGAATATTTATCGGGTTTAGAAGAAACCAAGTTTGATTTTATTAACTCCTATAAGCCACCTAGTCCGCAAGCTTCAACAGCCACGTCAGCTTTAGAAACATCTAGTCATGATTCAGAAAATAATCTTGAAGCACCAGTTGGGTCTCTGAATACGATTAGGGTAACAGCCACAAAGGGTAGTTATAGTTATCCTAAACACAAAACTGAAACATCAATGGAACAGTATGGTTTTAAAGGGAGTACTTTAAGAAAAGGTTTTTTATATGTTTTCCTAAAACACTTAAACCAATGGCAAGAATATAAAATTTCTGAAAAGGGATTTTTAAAGCGTATTAATGAATCAAATTATGATCAAGATTACTCATCTAGACCCTTAGTTTTAATGGAGCAGGGTGATGAGCCTTGCATGAATATTAAGCATAGAGCAAATGCTTTAACGATCGTTGTACCCAAACCCAATGAAGCCTCTTTTGTATATTTAAAATATTCTGAAAACGCATGGAGCAAAGCAACGAAGCTGAGAAACAAGTCACCTGAATTTTACGAAAAATATATGGATAAATTTGACGTAAAAAAATTTATTGCAGGACAATACGAAAAAGGCACATTCCCAATGAAGGCGGGAATTGAGAATTTTTGTGCAGATTATATAACAATATGGAAGTCGGGTGAAAAAGGTGAAGGGATTTTAGAAAACAGTCTATTAAAAAATAATATATCAAAAGATTTATTTTCATATTCAGAGTATTTTTCCTATCTGTCAGGGAAGACACCTAAAGATATACTTGAATACATAATGAATGAAAATCGAGAGATTAATCAAGTAAAACTAAATAACATGGAATATGCGCTATTCGCAGATTCAAATATGAATGATTCATTTCTTAAAGAGCATAGCAAAGAGGAGCTCACCGAGGCTTTATCAAATGATGCAAAAGCAAGAATACTTTTTGGAGCTGTATTTGCGATTGATGACCCTGTTGGCGTAGTGATGGATATTTCAGCTCAAGTCGCAAATCAAATGATGAGTGACGAAGATTATACTGATGATGAAAAAACTGTTAACACATTAGAAGTGTTAAAAAATAACTTTGGGATTAATGATTATCCTTACTTTACCAATGAAGAATTAAAACGAAAAGAAGAAGCTAAAGAGCTTAATCGTATGATTAATGGTCCTGGAGCAATTTATGGTGAGGTCCTTGAGGAGAGGTGGAATGAGAAAAAATCAACAGAAGAACTCAATGCCGAGGAGCGAGCGCACAAAGCAGCAGAACAAATAGGAAAAAATAAAGAATGGAATACAAAATATATTCAATATATTGATTCAAATAGATTTAGTGCGGGTTTAGCCACGCTTAAGCAGAAAAAGCAACAGCAGACAGCCTATGCGGATGAATTGGATGGAATAGGTCAAGAGTTTCTTAAAGAAAGCATAATTGCGGATCATTTTTTCTTTAACCAAGAAAAAGATAATTTAGTTGATGGTGTTTCTCTTGGCATGTGTGTCAATCTAGTTTTAGAAAGTAGCAAATTATGTCCAAAAATGAATAAATACATGGGGCAATACTTATACAACACGCGAGATCCTAACAATTACTTTTTAAATTTTCTTGCTTTAAATTCAAATGGACTTCGTCAAAAGTTAAATGAACAAATTAATAAATGGTCGCTGACTAATTTAAATGGAGCTTTTGCTACACAGCCTTTTGGGGATTTCATTAATTCCTTTCATGGCTTTTTAAGTACAGCTCGAACGGAAGAATTAAAATTTACATTGTTGACGAATATCAGCAAAGCCTTTTTAAATATCACAGGGCTATCTGCCCCGAATGCTTTAGCTGCTCATCCATTCCAGCCTTTAATGATTTCAATGTTTAGTTTGTCTGAAATCAAGTCTGAGCGAATTACTTTTACGAACAAAAGCGATTTCAACACGAAAATGCGAAATTATTATAGATCACATCAAAATATTGTGGGTAAAGATAATGGTCTAGGCAATGTCATAAAAAATAGTGATTGGAACTATCTATATGACAAATACAAACATCTAAAATATATAGATGTGCCACGTTTAGAAGTAAATCCTGAGTTTGAGAGAAATTTACCAAAAAACTTTAGAGAAGCTGTAAAAAAGCATGCTGAGTTATTAAAAAAACAAAGTACGATGAATGTCAGTGTTATTGCTGAAGATGTTATAGAGCCAAGCCCGAGCTCAGATTATTATAAATTCTTTATGATTAAAGTCGCAATTGTTGGTTTACAAGGCTGGGCAATTTGTACTGTTTTTAGTCAAAGTTTTGACAATAAATATGAAAAAGTTGGTCGCAGAAGTGCTGCTGTGATTGGTCTAACCATGTCGACTGTAGAAGCAGTGGGCGCACTGTTGAATTCAAGTGATAAAATCACGTCAAAATCTCGGCTGTTAAAGTCAATGAATAGTTTTATTCTTGAATTAACGACATCAAATAAAAACAGTGTAAAAGGGTTGGTATGGCGAGGTTTTGGATTATTTGCAGGATTAATTTTTGGTGGATTTGACGTATATAATGGATATATGGCTGCCAGTAATGGTGAGAAATCATTTGGAATTGTGTTGGGTTTAAGCGGAGTTTTCGTTATCGGTGGTTCTATAGCCATTTTCTTACTAAATCCATTAGGATGGATAGCAATTGCTGTAGGGATTATTCTTTCTTTAATTGCCTATTTTGTAAAAGAGAACAATATTCAAATATGGATTCAACGATGCCTACTATCGACCAATACTGAAAAGAAAAGATTTAGCGATATCTTCGAGCAAACAGATCAGTTAAAGACGATTGTACCCCCTGCAAACAAATAATTTATAATGGCTCTCTTATGAAAAGTAAAATTAAAAAACATGTGTTTGGTTATGATGTATTTAAAAAAAACATACCTTTTTCCAAATTAGATGAAGGTGATGTACTTTTAAATCCTCATGATGAGTTTAAACGTAATCATAACTGGTCTTTTCTAAGAATGAATGATGATTATATAGAACTTATAGATCAGTCATATGCAAGACTTGGAAAAGGCTTAAGCCCATTTATATTTGTAATTCCACTTATGTTAATTGCATTATATTTTTTATACTTATATTTTACTCTTGGTGGTGATAGTAATGATTCAATATTTATAACTTTCTTGATTGTAACTTCTGTTGTTTTTATAATATGGTTTTGCTTTTTTGTTTTTTTTCGTCCTTTTTATAAATATGATTATAAGAAACCATTATGTAAACCGATCTTGTTTAACCGAAAAACAGGTAAAGTATTTTTTTATTTAACTGATGCTGAGTATATCGAGCGAGATTGGAAGGATGTTGTTTATGTGATGGGGAATAGCTTTGGTCTTTCAGGTGCACCTTTAAGAGAGCTTAGAGCGCATATCGTTGAAGAAGGTATTTTAAAACATACTTTTGTTATTGGCTTCCCAATGATGGGTATATTCCGTACCCAAGGTTTATGGTCATTTATATGCCATTTTATGCATAAAGGACCAGCAGAATTGTATCCAAAGCCTAACCCAATGTATGGAACAATAGACCCGTTTACGCAGTTAACGTTTTGTCAACAGGTCATTGGAGCAAAAGAAAGTTATCGAGATACATGGAAGTCATTTCGAATCATTTATCATGATAACTGGGTTCCTGCTTTATTTTCCTTCCCTTTTGATCTTGGTAATTTTATTGCAAGACGAATATTGCTCAATATAAAGCCTCTACCTGTATGGCATAAAGAGGTTATCCTTAAAAATAAAATGGAACAACAACGTCCAGAGGAAATTAGTTTTAAAGACAACTTTGAATTTAGTATGTTTGAGATGAAAGATAAATGATAAAGCGCGCAAGCGCTTTGATTTTTTGGAATTAAAAAGAAAATTATTTTTTTGAGAGTTTGATATTTGGAAGCATCAGTAAAATGGTTGCATGATGAAAAGTAAAATTAAAAAACATGTGTTTGGTTATGATGTGTTTAAAGAAAACATACCTTTTTCAAAATTAGATAAAGGTGATGTACTTTTAAATCCTCATGATGAATTTAAACGCAATCATAACTGGTCTTTTCTAAGAATGAATGATGATTATATTGAACTGATCGATCAATCTTATGCAAGATTGGGTAAATCACTTAGTATGTTTGTTTTTATATCACCTTTAGTTCTTTTTTTAATTGGTTGTTTAATGTATATGTTGATCAAACCATTTTATAGTGAAGGGATTTATAAATATATATTTGTTATATCTGTTTATTTATTCTTATTGTTTTTTACATTATATGGTTTTTTGAGACCATACTTTAAGCATGATCATAAAAAATCTATTTGTAAACCGATTTTATTTAACCGAAAAACAGGCAAAGTATTTTTTTATTTAACTGATGCTGAGTATATAGAACGAGATTGGAAAGATGTTGTTTATGTGATGGGTACAAGCTTTGGGCTTTCTGGATTTACCTTAAGAGAACTGAGAGCGCATATTGTTGAACATGGTCTGTTAAAACATAGTTTTGTCATTGGCTTTCCTATGATTGGTTGGGGTAATACCCAAGGCTTATGGTCATTTATTTGTCATTTTATGCATAAAGGACCAGACGAATTGTATCCCAAGCCTAATCCGATGTATGGAACGATAGACCCTTTTACTCAATTGACATTTTGTCAGCAGGTCATTGGTGCAAAAGAAAGTTATCGAGATACATGGAAGTCATTTCGAATCATTTATCATGATAACTGGGTTCCTGCTTTATTTTCCTATCCTTTTGACGTGTGTAATTTTATTGCAAGACGAATATTGCTTAATATAAAGCCTCTACCTATATGGCATAAAGAGGTCATCCTTAAAAATAAAATGGAAAAAGAACGACCAGAGGAAATTAGCTTTAAAGACAACTTTGAATTTAGTATGTTTGAGATGAAAGATAAATGATAAAGCGCGTAAGCGCTTCTATCTTTAATTATATTAATAGGTTAACTATGCTAAATGGCACTTTACAATACCCAGTTTATAAGAATGATAGACATCTAACCCCAAAAGAAAAGGACAACATTCTTTCCAAAAGAGCCACTTATAAATCAAATATTTCTCATAGCTATAATTTTATAAAAATGAATTCTACCTATATGGAATGTGTGAATAATAGCTTTTTCTTAAAGGGGAATTCTTATTTTAATTTGCTCGGTGTTTTTTTTGTAGCAGTTCCGGTTATTTTAATTGTTTGGCTTATATTTTTTTATATTACAGTAATTCGTGATGATGAAAGTTTATTAGCTTTTATAGTAGTTTTTTCTCCAATGCATATTTTATTTTTTTGTATTCTTTATGTTTTTTATAAAGGCTTTCAGAATTTTAAAAAGTATGAAAAATTAGGCTATAACTATTATCCAATCCGATTCAACAGAATAAATCAAAAAGTCTATGTTTATGATGTAAGTGGCCAAATATTCATAGGTGATTGGAATAAAATTGACTTTATTTTAAATAGTCGACTTGGTGGATATGAGGGTACTTTTTGGGAAGTCAAAGGGTTTATCAAGGATAACAAAGATTTGATAGTTTATACCTTTGCCTTTGCACTCAGTAAGAATAAAAAACAAGAGACACTGGAGATATGGGAATTTATCAAAGAATATATGAATAATGGACCTGAGAAACTTTATTTTAATAAAAAGGTAGCAGGTGTAATTCATCGCCTACCCGCTGAAAAGTTAAGTTATTGTCTAAATATCGAAGCACACCCTGAGTCTTTAGAAACTAGTAAGGAAATCGTTGCTTTAGATTATCAAAGTGAAATTCGATCATTCTACTCACGAGCAATGATCAAAATTTTAGGGAATACTCGGAACAAATTTATTCGTGCGGATAAACAACCTAAATGGCCTCAGAATGTGGAAAATGAATGTCAGGTTGATACTAAAGATCCCTATATTGTTGATGCTTCGACAACATACCAACTTGATACATTTGGAAAAATAATCAAATAAAAAAGCCCCTCAGGGCTTTCTTATCTCAACACATTCTTAAGGTAATTGCTTAATCGGACTGCCACCCAAAGCTTGCATCAAAGTGACATAAGCATTGTATTGGCTTTGCTTGGCTTGGACTAAAGACAAACGAGCACTACGTGTGGTTTCTTGGGCATCCAAAACATTTTTTAAAGCAATTGCACCATTACGATAACGTACATTGGTCAAACGTTCTGTTTTTTCCGCAAGTTCCAAGTTCTTTTGTTGAAAGGCGACTTGTTTATCTAGCTCAGTACGATTCGACAATGCATTTTCAGTATCTGCAAAAGCTTGGTACAAGGTATTGCGATATTGAACAATGGCTTTTTCATAGTCAAGTTCACTGATTTTTAAATTCTTTTGCATATCATTATATTGCAAAAACGGCAGGCTTAAGCTTGCGCCTAAAGTCAGGGCAGGATTTTTCAATAAATTTGTCAATGATGTGCTGGTTGAACCTAAATTCCCCGTCAAACTGATTGAAGGATAATAGCTGGCTTTGGTGGCATCTTTGGTCGCCAAAGATTCACGTAAACGCAATTCGGCTGCTTTTAAATCAGGACGGCGCGACAAGATATCTGCCGGTAAACCCGCTGAGATATTGGGTAGACTGATCTGCGGTAATTGCTGTGGTTCTTGAATATTTAACTGTTGCACAGGTATTTGTAATAACACGGCCAAAGCGGTACGTGTTTCAACACGTTGCTGTTCAATCTGACTTAAACTGGCTTTTTGGCTTTGTACCGATTGCTCAGCTTGGGTCAAATCTAGTCCTGAAACAGCGCCAGCGCGATATTGAGTACGCACCAATTCAAAGGTTTTTTGAGTAGCAGCTAGGCTTTGTTGGGCAGAGCTGTAACGTTCATTTAAATAACCCAATTGCCAATATAAATTTGCGGTTGTGGCAATTAAGGTCTGCCCAGTCGCTTGTAAGTCTTGTTCAGTGGCTAAAGATTCCCACTTCGATGCTTCCGTTTGACGTGCTAATTTTCCAAACAAATCCACTTCATAACTGACACCCGCACTGAGAGATAGACCTTTGGCAGCATCATCACCTGAATGAAGGTCAAAGCTATGGCCTGTAGATACTCCAGAATTAACACGAGGCCCTTGTTGGTCTCGCGCTAAGCCAGCTCTTAAACGGGCTGTTTGTAAGTTAATCCCTGCAACAGCTAAATCAGCATTGCGTTGAATCACTTGATTGACCAGTTGATTTAACTGAGCATCACCAAATAAGGTCCACCACTGATCTGCATATAAATCTGCCTGAACGTGTTTAGATTTTGCATTGTCATAAACAAAACCATTTGGAATTTGCACAGCAGGGGCCTCGTATGGGGTTTTAACCACAGCCGCACAACCGACCAATGAACTCCCAAGAATCAAGGCGCTTGCAAGTTTGCTTAAATTCATTTGCATTAATAATTTCCTTATTCTTCGGTTATTCACGCGAAAGTGCATCAACAGGATTGAGCTGTGCTGCATTGCGAGCTGGGATAAATCCAAATACCACACCAATCAAGGTTGAACATACAAATGCCGCAATGATAGAGGTGCTTGAATACGCCATTTGGAAACTGCCTTTGGCAATATGTCCAATCAACTGTCCAATGCCTAAAGAGAGCAGAACCCCTAAGATACCGCCCAAAATACACACCAAAACAGCTTCGATCAGGAACTGTTGCAGAATGTCACTTTGCCGAGCACCTACAGCCATACGCACACCGATTTCTTGGGTACGCTCAGTCACCGACACCAACATGATGTTCATTACCCCAATACCACCGACAACCAGTGAAATCACCGCAATAGCTGAAACCAATAAAGTCATAGTTTGTGTGGTCTGTTCAATGGTTTGACGAATACTGTCAGAGTTTTGAGTAAAGACATCTTGTGCGCCATGACGTTGTTCCAACAAACTTAAAATGGCATTTTCAGCAACCGCAGTTGGATATTCATCTTTAATACGTACGATGATGCTACGAACATTGGATTGTCCTAACATTCGGCTCATGACAGTTGAATAAGGCAGATAAACATTGAGACTGTCTGAGTTGCCCATAAAGCCTTGCTGTGCATCAATCACACCAATGATTCGGCTTGGAACACTCCCCAATAACAGCACTTGACCTACAGGGTTAGTGCCATCTGCAAAGAAAGTCTTTTCAGTATTGGCATCAATCACCACATCCTGCGCTCGCCCAGTGATACTGTTTTTATCAAAAGCTTGCCCAGATTTAAAGGTCATACCACGCACATAGAAGAAATCAGCACTGACACCATTGACGGTTGCAGAAGCTTCGGTGTCTTTAAAACGTGCTGTTACGCTACTATTGACTGTTGGACTGACTGCTTCGACATAAGGTTGCTCTGAGAGTGCTTCAGCATCTGCTGGAACCAAGGTTTTAAACTGTGCTGTTTTCGAGTTATCACCAAAGCCACGTCCTTGAAAGACGGTAATGGTATTGGTGCCTAAACTGCTGATGTTATCAAGAATCTGCTTTTGTGAGCCATTGCCCAAAGCCACCACCGAGACCACAGATGCAATCCCGATAATAATACCCAGCATGGTTAAAAAGGTACGCATACGGTGGGCATTCATTGCCAGCAAGGCCATACGGAAGGCTTCTGCAAAACGATCCAATGCAGAACGCCATTTAGATGACTTTTTACGATTCGACTTAGGTTCTGGATCGACAACAACATCAATCTCATCATCATGTTCGGGAACATTTGGCTTATCCGCGATGATGTTACCATCACTGATTTCAATGATACGTGTCGCATTTTTTGCCACATTCATATCATGGGTAACCAGAATAATGGTATGCCCTTTAGCATTGAGCTCACGTAAAATACGCATAACCTCAACACCACTGTGCTTATCTAGTGCACCAGTTGGCTCATCCGCAAGGATGACATCACCACCATTCATCAAAGCACGGGCAATCGAAACCCGCTGTTGTTGTCCACCCGAAAGCTGATTTGGACGGTTTTCAGTTTTTTCACCGAGTCCTAAGTCAGTCAAGATTTCATGTGAGCGCTTTTGACGCACACTCGGATCCATACCAGCATAAATCGCTGGGACTTCAACGTTTCCTGCGGCATTTAAATCACCCAATAAGTGATAGCGCTGGAAAATAAAGCCAAAATATTCACGGCGTAATTGCGCGAGCTCATCGGGTTCAAGTTGACCTGTTTCACGTCCATTGACTTGATAACTACCTGATGTGGGTTGATCAAGACAGCCCAAGATATTCATCAATGTCGATTTACCCGAACCAGATTGCCCAACAATAGCAACCAGTTCGCCGGGGTAAATTTTAAGGTTAATACTCTTTAAAATCTGAATAGTGGATTCACCCGCAGGGAACTCACGAATCAGATTATTGACCTCAAGTAGAGGTTTGATCTGATGATTGTTCTGATCCATGCTTAGAGTCTCATTGGGCCACTGTTTTTATTGCTTCGTTTTGCAGAGTCATTGGATGTATCTGAACCATCTGCTAGTACAACTTGATCACCTTCATTGAGGCCACGCAGTACTTGGGCGGTTACACGGTTATTTAAACCAATTAAAACTTGTTTACGTTGAGCACTACCATCTGCCTGTAAAACACGAACAATCGAAACCGAAGCTTTACCCTGATCAATCAAAGTCTTTTCATCTGCGGTGAGTTCAAGGCGTTCTGGGCGATCAGCAGCATTTTGTCCATTTTTATTTGCTTGACCTTGAGGTGCAGATGCTGAACGAGTTGAATTTGCACCAGATGCGCCATTTGCGGATTTATTGGCACGTTGTGGGCGGTTTGAAGACTGTAATGCCGCAGCAGGAACAGTCAGTGCATTTTTGGCTTCAGCCAGAATGATATATACTTGTGCGGTCATATCAATTCGGAGTTTACCGTCATCGTTTGGTACATCGAATAGGGCATTATAATAAATCGCTGTACTTGTTGATGATGAAGATGAGTTGCTTGATGTTTCAGTATTAATTGATTCTGGTGCTGGCTCTACTTGACGCAGTGTTGCATAGCGTTTTTTCTCACTATCACCCAGTGTAGTGAAATAAACTTTTTGACCTTCTTGAACTTTCATGACATCTGCTTCAGACACTTGTGCCTTGATGGTCATGGTGTCCAATTTTGCAAGTTTCACAATAGTTGGTGCACTTTGGTTGGCGTTTACCGTTTGACCTTCTTCGGTCACAATGGCTACCACGGTACCATCCATAGGTGCAACAATACGGGTATAGCCTAAGTTTTCTTGTGATGTTGCAAGTGTAAGCTTGGATTGTTCAATTTGTGCATTCATCGAAGCAATATCAGCTTGTGCTGTTTTAAATGCGGCTAAGGCACTGTCATAATCTGCTTTAGAGGTTGCATCTTGTGCAAACATATTTTTTTGGCGGTTATATTCTGCCTCAGCTTTGGCTAAAGTCGCCTGTTTGGTTGTCAACTGAGCCTGTTGATTTTTAATATTGGCTTCAGCCGTTTTTAAATCGTTGCTTTGACGCACTGAATCAATTTGTGCAATCAGTTGACCTTGTTTAACTTGGTCACCCAGCTTGACGTACATTTTTTTAACTTGACCTGAAACCTGCGCACCAACGCTCACCATCTTGGTTGCTTCTAAATCACCTGTTGCAAGAACTGCATCTTCAATATCACCACGTCTGACTTCTGAGGTTATATACTGCGGTTGTGTATTTTTAGGCTTTAATACGTACCATGCGATTGCGGCAATGATGGCAAGACAAACCGCTATAAGAATGGCTTTGGCTGGTTTTATTTTTGGCATAGCGATAATTGGGCTGAGAGAAAAATTGATCAAATTATAATGATTAAATAAGGATAAAGCGTGAATTTTTTAAAATAAATGGAAATGAGAATTATTCTGTATAATATTTACCTAAGCATTGATAAATAAAGTTTTTCCACATAACTCAGCAATACATTGTTGAATGATATGTTCTGGACTTTCTTTGCTGAGTCCTTTGATTGCAGCATCTACACGCAATAACAGTTGTGGCCAAGTTAAAAATGAATGTGGATTTAAGCGTCTAAGTGCTTGTTGATACAACGAAATCTTGGCTTTCCAGATGCCGAGCTGTAAGGCATTTTGTGGTTGTTCATACAATTGCATCAAAAGACGCATTTCTTTACTAATTGTCCATAAAATTAAACTGTTGGGTTCGCCTGACTCTACAAGATATTGGAAAATTTTAATCGAAAGTGCCAAGTTTCCAGCAATCAATGCATCACTTAAATCAAAGGTGCTATAACGTGATTGATCCTGTAAACATTCTTGTAAATGTTCAATTGAAATCTGCTTTTGATCTGGGAAGGTGTCGGCAACACGCATTAGGCTATTTTTGGCAGCCAAAAGATTATGTTCATGATGTTGCTCAAGCCAGATCCAGGCATCTTGATTTAACTGGACACCGAGCTGATCTGCTTCGATTGACAATATTCGTTGACGGTCTTGCGGATAATTTGCGGTTAAAGCAATCACAACACCATTGGCTTCAACGGTTTGAAAGAAACTTGACTTTAGACTACTTGAGTCTTGTTTGGGCATAATGATCACAAGCAAGTTGTGTTCATTATGCTGAATATAGTGTTTGAGTTGTTTGAGTCCATTGGCATCGGGTTTGATATTACCATGGACTTCAAGTGCCAGATTTTGAGAAAATAAAGATAAGCTATTCAAAGCATTAAAGACATTTTTCCAGTCGGAAACGCTATTGAGATCATAGCGTTGTCTTTCTACTTCATGTTTTGCCCAGCTTTTTCTTAAAGCATCGAGTAGGTTTTGTTCTAGAAGTGGTTCTTGACCATGTAAAATCCAAACACCTCGCGCTTCATCAACACGTTTAAGGGCTTGTAAATAGTCAAGTTTCATAGAATTATTGCGCTACAGGTTGGGTCGAAAGAGTACGTGCTTTAGGTAAGCGATTGGCTGCAATTTGACGTGACATTTGTTGTGCAATGTCATCAATCAAAATTTGGCTCAGATATTTATATTGTTGATCATCTGTGTTGACCGTTGCAACATCATATTGATAACTACGAGATGCATTTAAGGTCCGAGGTTCAGTAATCGGATTCCCTTGTTTATCTTCAATCTGGAAAGTAACACTTAGACGGAGTAGTGTTTCTACCAATTTACCATTTAACTCATGACGAACAGGTTTATAGTCTAATACTCGTAATACATAAGCGTCACTTGAATTACTCAGTTGGACACCTGTTGCCGTTAAATAAACACTGAGTTTCTTTTCAAGATCTTCAGTATTCGCTGGTAACACCAGTTGTAATTTGGTGTAAACCAAAGGCGTTGCTTGGGCATTGGTGCCCTTTAAATGAAAGCCACAACCTACTAAGCCCGCACTCAGACCCAAAGTTAATACAACTGCAGCAACACGTTGAACTAAATGCATGCTTTGTCCTCATGAAATTCCATTGGATATGGAATATTTAATCTTTATAAATTCACGCCATTTTAGAATCAAAGCCCGTTGAATGACAACGGGCTTTGTTTGGGTTTTGTTTATTGCATTTAGTCCCCCTCTTTTTAAAGAGGGGTTAGGGGAGATTTTTTTCATAAAATCCCTCCAAACCTCCCTTTTAGAAAGGGAGGCTTAAAAGCTTTTTAAACCACCAAATTCACAAGCTTATTTGGAACTACAATTTCTTTCTTGGTTGGACCGGTTAAGAATTGCTGAACCTCAGGTAATGCTTTAGCCAATGCCAATAATTCATCTTTCGATGCATCGACAGAGACTTCTAATTTGCCACGAAGCTTACCATTGACTTGAACTACGATGGTTTGTGTATTACGTGTTAATGCAGACTCATCAACCGTAGGGAACAGTACCGAAGTTAAATCGATATCAAACTCAGTCAATAAGGTCTGACTTAAGTGTGGTGCAAATGGTGCAAGTAAAGTCAATAAAGTGGTAATCGCTTCACGTGCTACAGCAACATCGTTGTCATCTTTTGCTTCAAACTTATTGCTGGCATTGAGTAATTCCATCAAAGCTGCAATCGCAGTATTGAATGCATGACGACGTTCGATGTCATCACCCACTTTTTGAATCGTTTCATGGGTTTTACGACGCAGGTCTTGTGCTTCAGTGGAAAGTTTCGAAGCATCAATTGCTGTTGCATGGTTGCCTTTTTCAAGGAAGCCTGCAACTAAACGCCATACACGTTTTAAGAAACGGTTTGCGCCTTCGACACCCGCATCAGACCATTCTAAAGATTGATCTGGTGGTGCAGCAAACATCATAAATACACGTGCGGTATCCGCGCCGTACTGGTCAATAATCGCTTGTGGGTCGATACCGTTATTCTTCGATTTCGACATTTTCTCTTGACCACCAACCACAACGTCTTGACCGTCACCTGAATATTTAGCAGAAAGTACACGACCTTTCTCGTCTTTTTCTAACTCAATATCCGCAGGATTAAACCAAGTTTTTTTGCCACTTTCCGCTTCACGATAGAAGGTATCCGCTAAAACCATACCTTGAGTCAATAAGTTGGTAAATGGTTCATTGCCTTGTACCACACCCTCATCACGCATAAGTTTATGGAAGAAACGTGCATAAAGTAAATGTAGGATGGCATGCTCTACACCACCAATATATTGGTTTACAGGCAACCAAGATTTTGCAGCTTCAGGTTTAACTAAACCACCCGTGAAATCAGGAGAAGCATAACGTGCATAATACCAAGATGATTCTACAAAGGTATCCAAAGTATCGGTTTCACGACGTGCATCACCACCACAGCTTGGACATTTTGTTTGATAGAATTCAGGCATTTTATTTAAAGGATTACCTGAACCATCTGGAACCACATCTGTTGGAAGAACAACAGGCAGTTGATCTTCTGGAACAGTGACTTGACCACACTTATCACAGTTGATCATCGGAATTGGACAACCCCAGTAACGTTGACGAGAAACCCCCCAGTCACGTAAACGGAATTGAACTTTAGCGCTGGCAAGACCTTGTGGTTCTAATTTGCTTAGGAATGCATCAAAAGCAGCTTGGAAGTCTAAACCGTCAAATTCAGACGAATTGACCAATTTACCTTCTTTAGAACCGTACCATTCCTGCCATTCAGACGCAGAGTATTCAGCATCATCTGAGCCTTTGGCATCAATGACTTGTTTGATTGGTAAGTTGAATTTATTGGCAAATTCAAAATCACGTTCATCATGTGCTGGAACGGCCATCACCGCGCCTGAACCATATGACATCAATACATAGTTTGCGATCCAAACAGGGATATCTTGACCCGTAACAGGGTGTTTAACAGATAAACCTGTTGCCATGCCTTTTTTCTCAGCAGTCGCAAGATCCGCTTCTGCAACAGAACCCATACGACATTCTTCAATAAAGGCAGCAAGTTCTGGCTTGCCTGCTTCAGATTGAATCGCAGCAGCTTTGAGCGCTAGAGGATGTTCAGCTGCAACCGCAACATAAGTTACCCCCATCAAGGTATCGGCACGTGTGGTATAAACCGTTAAACCATCTGCATAAACTTCAGGATTTGCCGACGGGAAGGTAATGTCCATACCCGTTGAACGACCAATCCAATTGCGTTGCATGGTTAAAACTTGTTGTGGCCAACCGTCTTTTAAGGTATCTAAATCGTCTAATAATTCTTGTGCATAATCGGTAATTCGGAAGTAATACATTGGAATATCACGTTTTTCTACCAATGCACCTGAACGCCAACCACGTCCATTTTCAACTTGTTCATTTGCAAGAACAGTTTGGTCTACAGGATCCCAGTTCACTGTAGACAGCTTGCGATAGATCAAGCCTTTTTTATAGAGCTGTACAAATAACCATTGTTCCCAGTGGTAATACTCTGGTGTACAGGTGGCAAATTCGCGATCCCAGTCGACAGATAGACCAAGTTTCTTCAATTGATCGCGCATATATGCAATGTTTTCAAAGGTCCACTTTGCTGGCGCAACTTGATGGGCAATCGCTGCATTTTCAGCAGGTAAGCCGAAAGCATCCCAACCCATCGGTTGTAGCACAGTTTCACCTTTGAGACGGTGAAAACGGCTGATCACATCACCAATAGTATAATTACGCACATGACCCATATGCAGTTTGCCGCTTGGGTAAGGGAACATCGAGAGGATATAACGACGTGGACCTTCTACAGTGTCGGCAACTTTAAACGATTTGCGATCTTCCCAGTCTTTTTGGACTTGAGGCTCAATCGCATTTGCTTGATATTCAGGGTCAATATGAGTAGTCATAAATGTATTTGAGAATAATGGTTAAAAAACTGTGCACACAGCATAGCGCAAAATCCATCAAAAAGTGAATTTTGCGCGCTTTTAAATCTGAAAAACTTGTGATTTTACTTTTAATTTAATTATTGACTGGGGCAACACTAATAGGTGTATTTTGCCCATTTTGTGGTGCGACATTGGGCTGTTGTATATTCGGTGGGTTAACCACTGGTGCTGGGGTTACCGGTTGAGTACCTTGTGGTTGCCCATTTTGAGGCTGATTTTGTGGTGTATGCGGCTGAGCTGTTGGCGTTGGGTTGGTGGGTGTCGAATCTCCATGATAGCCATAAGTATTCACCTTGCTTTGGCTACGCGCATTCTTCGGCGGCGGTGTGGTGGTGTAATGGGTAGAGCCTTTGCTGTCTACCCATTTATAATACTGTTTTGCATGACTGGCGCTGACCCCAACCACAGAGAATAAGGCAAAAATTGTCGATACAAAAGCCGTGTGTGCAAAGCGTTGACGTTGTTTCATTTTATAAAACCTTTGAGTCATTTTTTATTCAGATGAAAACGAAAAATCATTCTGCTATCTAATATACATCGGATTGTTTTCGCTTGATCTGGGTATTTTAAAAATCGTATTTATTTTATACAGAAAAATAAAATTTTAAATAATTCTTTTGCAATTTTATTGGCTTATAAGTCTTTGAAAATTTTATTTATAAGACAACCAAAAAAAAGGAATAGTTTTAAAAATAAACGCTTGGTAAATAAACAATAAAAAGCCTGATAGAAACCTTGACTTTGTTCGCTAAAACTACAAAAATGCTTGCTTTAGTTTCAGATGTTTTTTTCGATCACCCTTCGAGTAAAAATATCAAAGCAAGCAATAACATTTTCTCTAAGCCGAGAAAATGACTCTACCGAAGCATGTTTATCCCAACATATTTCAGTGATTCATACAGCTCAAACAGCTGCGTGACGATTTATTTTTTTATTGCTGCAAAAACTAGTAAATATGTGTGCTATAACAGAGCGCACAATCAATGAATGAAACACGGCCTGTGTCTCCCATAGCGCTGTGGAATAAAGATTAGGGTGAATACGTTGGAACTTTTATCTGGTGGTGAAATGCTCGTTCGTGCATTGGCGGACGAAGGCGTTGAACATGTTTTTGGATATCCAGGCGGCGCAGTATTACATATTTATGATGCGCTATTTAAACAAGATAAAATCAATCATTACCTCGTACGTCATGAGCAAGCTGCTGGTCATATGGCAGATGCTTACTCACGTGTGACGGGTAAAACAGGTGTAGTGCTGGTCACTTCTGGACCTGGCGCAACCAACACTGTAACACCAATCGCTACAGCCTATATGGACTCAATCCCAATGGTGATTTTGTCTGGACAGGTTGCCAGCCATCTTATTGGTGAAGATGCATTCCAAGAAACAGATATGGTCGGTATTTCTCGTCCGATCGTAAAACATAGTTTTCAAGTGCGTCATGCAAGTGAAATTCCTGCCGTTATTAAAAAAGCATTTTATATTGCTGCTTCAGGTCGTCCGGGTCCTGTTGTGGTTGATATTCCGAAGGATGTTACCAATCCTGTCGACAAGTTTGCTTATGAATATCCTGAAAAAGTGAAGATGCGCTCTTATCAGCCACCTCACCGCGGTCATTCAGGTCAAATTCGTAAAGCCATTGATGAGCTGATTAATGCCAAACGCCCTGTGATTTATACGGGTGGTGGTGTTGTTCAAGGCAATGCTTCTGCATTACTGACTGAATTGGCGCATTTATTGAATTACCCAGTGACCAATACGCTGATGGGTTTGGGTGCGTTCCCAGGCGATGATGAGCAATTCTTGGGTATGTTGGGTATGCATGGTACATACGAAGCCAATATGAGTATGCATAATGCTGATGTTATCTTGGCGATCGGTGCGCGTTTTGATGACCGTGTAACCAATAATCCAGCGAAGTTCTGTACCAACGCGAAAGTGATTCATATTGATATCGACCCAGCGACGATTTCAAAAACCATTATGGCGCATATCCCAATTGTGGGTGCGGTAGAGCCAGTACTTCAAGAGATGTTGGTTCAATTGAAACAAATGAATGTTTCTAAACCAAACCCTGAAGATATCTCGGCATGGTGGTCACAAATCAACGAATGGCGCAAAGTACATGGTTTGCGTTATGCGCCAGGTGAAAATGGTGTGATGAAACCACAACAAGTGGTTGAAGTATTAGACAAAGTAACCAATGGTGAAGCGATCATTACTTCTGACGTTGGTCAGCATCAAATGTTTGGTGCGATGTATTACAAATACAAACGTCCACGTCAATGGATCAACTCAGGTGGTCTAGGCACAATGGGTGTGGGTTTACCTTATGCCATGGCTGCGAAGCTTGCATTCCCAGATCAACAAGTGGTGTGTATCACAGGTGAAGCATCGATTCAGATGTGTATCCAAGAGCTTTCTACATGTAAGCAATATGGCTTAAATGTGAAAATTCTGTGCTTGAACAACCGTGCTTTGGGGATGGTAAAACAATGGCAAGATATGAACTATGAAGGACGTCATTCAAGTTCTTATGTTGAGTCATTACCCGATTTTCCAAAATTGATGGAAGCTTACGGCCATGTAGGTATCCAGATTGACCATGCGGATGAGCTTGAATCTAAGCTTAAAGAAGCAATGGCGATTAACGATAAATGTGTATTCATTAACGTGATGGTTGATCGTACCGAGCATGTATATCCGATGCTTATTGCAGGTCAATCTATGCAAGATATGTGGTTGTCTAAAGGGGAGCGTACTGAATGAGACATATTATTTCTGTACTCGTTGAAAACGAAGCTGGTGCGCTTTCTCGTTTAGTGGGGTTGTTCTCTCAACGTGGTTATAACATTGAAACTTTAAATGTCGCACCAACTGAAGATCCAACCATGTCACGTTTGACATTAACCACTTATGGTGATGACCATAAAATTGAGCAAATCACCAAACAGCTGAATAAGTTGGTCGAAGTGGTTAAAGTGGTTGATTTGTCAGAAGGCGCACACATTGAGCGTGAACTGATGCTGATTAAAGTCAAAGCATTGGGTTCTGCACGTGCTGAAATTAAGCGCACAGCGGATATCTTTCGTGCTCAAGTGGTTGATGTTACTCCAACGACTTATACCATTCAGATTGCGGGTACAACTGAAAAAATTGATGGCTTTATTGATGCACTTGCAGAAAACACAATTTTAGAAGTTGTTCGTTCTGGTGTATCTGGTATTGCTCGTGGTGAAAAGGTTCTTTCACTCTAGTTGCACCTCAACCAGTAATTAATTATTTGATTTTTTATTCCCTCATGTATAACCTCTCCTCGCAATAGGAGAGGGACTTAGACTAGAAGATTCAAAACAATAATCTTCAGGATAGGAAGAGGAAACACAGCATTTTAGCGGAGACAGCAATGCAAATTTTTTATGATAAAGACTGCGACTTATCTATCATCCAAGGTAAAAAAGTAGCGATCATTGGTTATGGTTCACAAGGTCATGCTCACGCGCAAAACCTTCAAGACTCAGGTGTAGACGTTACTGTTGGTTTACGTGCTGGTTCTACTTCTTGGAAAAAAGCTGAAAATGCAGGCCTTAAAGTTGCTGAAGTTCCAGCTGCTGTTGCTCAAGCTGATTTAGTGATGATCTTGACACCAGATGAGTTTCAATCACAGCTTTATCGTGACGTGATCGAACCAAACATCAAAGAAGGTGCGACTTTAGCATTTGCACATGGTTTCGCTGTACTTTATAACCAAGTTGTTCCACGTAAAGATTTAGACGTGATCATGGTTGCACCAAAAGCACCAGGTCATACTGTACGTTCAGAATTCCAACGTGGTTCAGGTGTACCTGATCTTATCGCGATTCATCAAGATGCTTCTGGTAATGCACGTAACGTTGCACTTTCTTACGCTTCAGGTGTAGGTGGTGGTCGTACAGGTATCATCGAAACTTCATTCCGTGAAGAAACTGAAACTGACTTATTTGGTGAGCAAGCAGTACTTTGTGGTGGTGCTGTAGAATTGGTTAAAATGGGTTATGAAACGCTTGTTGAAGCGGGTTATGCACCTGAAATGGCTTATTTCGAATGCTTGCACGAACTTAAATTAATCGTTGATTTAATGTTTGAAGGCGGTATTGCGGACATGAACTATTCAGTATCTAACAATGCTGAATACGGTGAATATGTGACTGGCGTTGAAGTGATCAACGAGCAATCACGTGAAGCGATGCGTAATGCACTTAAACGTATCCAATCAGGTGAATATGCGAAAATGTTCATCCAAGAGGGTGCATTGAACTATCCATCTATGACAGCTCGTCGCCGTCAAAACGCAGCTCACGGTATTGAAGTGACTGGCGGTAAATTACGCGCGATGATGCCTTGGATTCAAGCCAACAAAATCGTAGATAAAGAAAAGAACTAATTTTTAGTTTTTATCAAAGCCCACTCTTTTGAGTGGGCTTTTTTATGTTATATTTTAGCTAAAGTTAATAATAAAGCAGAAAATAACATGACATTAAAAACATATTTAGTCAGCATTAGTATGTTTGGCTGTAGTGCTATATATCCCGTATATGCGCAGAATGCGAGCGTAGATGATTCTATGCAAAAATCTAGGCAGAATTATGATCAAGTTCAAAATACCCAAAATAAAGTACTCGATGAAAAGATTGCGTACAATGCTTTAGAAAAAGCCAAGCAGTCTTTAAATGCGGGGCATCCACAACAGGCCATCGCAGCATTACAGACTGCAATTCAGTATTTTGAAAAATACCAAAACAATAGCCACGATACTCTCTATGCAGCCAATGGCACTGCTGAAACCTTGCTATACCTGATGCTTGATATAGGAAAGCAAAAAAATATTCGAGTTTTTTCAAGTTGTTGGGCGGACTTATATTTTCAAGCCGCTTATGCCTTTATTGAACTGAATGATTTAAAGAATGCTCAAGTAATGTTACAAAGTGCTTTAACACTATCACCTTTTAATAGTGTGTATTTAAAAGAGGCAGGCTTTATTCAGCAAGCACAAAAACAGTGGCAAGCCTCATTGCAAAGCTATAAAGCTGCTGAACAGCATCTGTATTTGCTTGAGCCTGAAGAAAAAAGATTGGCGATTCAACAGAGCGTAAGACGCAGTTTAGGGGTGAGTTTGATTGAATTAAATCAACTGGATGAAGCTACTCAATATTTTAATAAGGTTTTAAAGGTTGATCCCTCGGACGCAAAAGCGCGTAATGAATTAAAGTATATTGAGGAGTTAAAGAAAAAAGGTCATGTTGCCAAACAGCCAATTGGTCGCGTTTAAATCGCACTTTTTAAAATCATCTTTAGGGTAGCAATTTTTAACTAATAAAAATTTATTTTGTGATAAATTACACATTATTGATTCTGGTTAAACGTGGTATTCAAGCATGAAATCTAAACTTCTCATCGCAATGACGACTTTGTCTATTTCATGCTTTAGTTTTGCTGAAACGCAGTCCACTTCGAGCAACACTGCGCTAAAACCGTTGAGTGGTGTACGCGTATCGATGCAACGTATGCTTAAGTCGAGTGAAGGTCGATACTTTATGAACCTTTATGCGGGGATTGCCCATCCGCATGGTGTGCTGACGGATTTAATGGACGGCACAACAACAGATTTTAAAGGGACACAAAAAGCTGATCAGTTGGATTTAAAGTCGATCACTGCTCAATCAGATCCTTTGGCAAATGGTAGTGATCAATTAACTGGCCTATTAAATGCAAATACAGGCGTGTTTAAAGCATCATTGTTAAAGAAACCAAATACAGCTTGGCAGTCGATACAGTTTGAGCCTGCTTTTAAAGTCAGCAATAAACCCGTTTTTATCTTTAAATTTTATGCTCAAGATGATGCCAATAGCCCTTATGGAAAAACCTTAAAACGTGTTGATGTGTTAAATAAAACCAACAATACAGTGGTACAGAGCTTGACAGGTTTTACTGGTTATCCAAACAGTATTGGCTATATGGATATCAATTTTGATGGTTATTATGATGTCATTGTGTCGGACTTGTCACAAGGTCGTACAGTCGATGATAAACGCTATATTTACTGGATGTACAATCCAAAAACACAACAATTTCAACGTTCTCCGCAACTTGAAAAAATTGTTGGTTTCCCAAGTTTACATGGTGAAAAACAACAAATTGATTTTGGTAATGGACAGCTTTATCAAGTTCAAAATGGTTTGTTAAATCGTATTTCTGGTGAAAACTGATAATGGTCAAAAAACTGTCATTAAATAATCATTAAAATGTCAAAAACTTAGCCTAATCTATTCAAAAATGAAGAGATTAGGTATCGTATGAATAAACCGTACGCGAACACCTTGCAATTTAAACAACAAGATTTTCCCGATAACTTTAAATTTTATTTTAATCCAAACAAGAAAAAAATCGATACGAATAAAGACCATCTTATTCGTGACTTATCCCGACCTCGACTAAAAATTGCAATCGTGACTGAAACATGGCCACCAGAAATCAATGGTGTTGCTTTGTCTTTAATGCAACTGTGTAAAGGCTTGCAGAACCAAGGCCATAAAATATTACTAATTCGCCCTGCACAAAAGACCCAATGTCAAGACTTTAGCCCGAATAAAGAGTGCTTGGTGACTGGGCAATCAATTCCGAAATATCCAGACATGAAGTTTGGCTGGCCCCAATTTCTAAAAGTCTCTCAAGCGATTTCGGCATTTTTACCTGATGTGGTACATATCGTGACTGAAGGGCCTTTAGGCTTTACTGCGCTGCATGCGGCAAAGACACGACGAATTCCGGTATCAAGTGGTTTTCATTCACAATTCCAAGAGTTTAGCCGCTTTTTTGATTTAGCGTTCTTGGTCAAACCGATTCAAAGTTATTTGCGATGGTTCCATAACGCAACGCAACTGACTTGTGTGCCAAGCCGTGATACAGAACAGGCATTACGTGAGTTTGGTGTGACCTGTCCATTGGTTGTGGTTGGGCGAGGAATTGATACAGAACGCTTTTCATCACAACGCTACTCTGAACAGTTGAGACAACAGTGGGGTGCAGATGAAGACACCACAGTCTTGATCTATGTTGGGCGTTTGTCTTCTGAAAAAGAAGTCAATGTGGTGATTGATGCCTATTCTGAACTGCGGCAACAAGCACAACGAAAAGTAAAGTTGGTGCTGGTAGGGCATGGTCCAGATCGTGGTCGTTTAGAAAAAATGCCGGGTGCTGAACATGTGATTTTTATGGGCAGTCTAACTGGCACACAACTTGCTGAAGCCTATGCGAGTGCAAATGTTTTTGTTTTTGCAAGTCAGGTAGAAACCTTTGGGAATGTCGTTATCGAAGCGATGGCGAGTGGTTTACCGATTATTGCTTATGACTATGCCTGCGCTCAACTTCATGGCAGACATGCGCAGAATGGCTGGTTATGTCCAATTGGAGACATCAAGCAATTCACTCAACATGTATTAGATATGCCAGATAACAGCACACTCAAACGTTTCGGGCAACAAGCGATGCATGATGTGCAAAGCATCGGATGGCAACATCCCGTACAACAATTCGAAGAAGCACTATACCAGGTAACGCAGTATGCAAAACGACTGACCTAGTTCATCTCAAATAATGAGAGGAGAGTGGAAAATGAATTTTAAAAATACCAAAATAAAAATGCTCGATCTCGACCTTAGAGGTTGTTTATATCTCAATAATTTATCGCATACCCAAAGTATTGCGACGTTCTTTAAAACTGTGAGCCGTTTGGGAGATGGTCCTTTCTGGTGCGCAATGTTGGTTCTGATTTGGCTACAAAAGAGCTGGATCTATGGTCTGCAACTTCTTTATGTTGTTGTTATGGGACTTTTAGGAACAGGAATTTATAAGTTCTTAAAACATAAAACAGTGCGACCACGACCTTATCAAGTTCATCAAGTCATTATTCTGGGTGAACGACCATTGGATCATTTTAGCTTTCCGTCAGGTCATACGTTACATGCGGTCATGGTCACAATTGTGTTTGGCTATATTCAACCGGTTATGTTGTTCATTATGATGCCTTTTACCATTCTTGTGGCGTTATCTCGGATGGTTTTAGGCCTGCATTATCCAAGCGATGTCATTGTTGGCGCACTGATTGGTGCAAGTGTCGCGAGTTTGATTGTGTTAAGCGCACCATATTTAGGAGTGATGTTATGATGGTTTACTTACTGCTGGTCTGTAATTTTATTTTTAAAGAATCTGATGATTTTGATCATCAAGGTTTTAATTTTGAATAATTGCTTGATTCATCCGTTTTGTAAATTAAACGCTTGAATCCGTGGTGAATCTTGTAAATGTCTAGAATGATTTATTTCTGAATGAATTGAGATTTGATACAGTAGCAGAATTAAATTGAGCAAAGGAAGACCTGATATGGGCTTACGTTGGACAGATACAATTGATATCGCGATTGAACTCAGTGAAGCGCATCCAGATGTGGATCCACAATGGGTGCGTTTTACCGATATGCATGCATGGATTTGTGCATTGCCAGAATTTAGTGATGATCCAACCAAATCGACTGAAGGTCTGTTAGAAGCCATTCAAATGGCATGGATTGATGAAGCGAATTAATGGCTTGAGATGTTGCTGAATGATGCTAAACGTCACAGCGCATCGAAAAATCCAAATTTTTTACAGATTAAAAGCAGAAAATTGTTCATTATTCGGTATAATGCGCCCAAATTTTCGTGTCAATTTGACTAAAGGAGCCACTCATGGCTATTGAACGTACTTTATCTATCGTAAAACCAGATGCAGTTGCTAAAAACCACATTGGTGACATCTTTGCTCGTTTCGAAAAAGCTGGTCTTAAAATCGTTGCGACTAAAATGAAACACCTTTCTAAAGCAGAAGCTGAAGGTTTCTATGCTGAGCATAAAGAACGTGGTTTCTTTGGTGACCTTGTTGCATTCATGACTTCTGGTCCAGTTGTAGTATCTGTTCTTGAAGGTGAAAACGCAGTTCTTGCTCACCGTGAAATTCTTGGTGCTACAAACCCTAAAGAAGCTGCTCCTGGTACAATCCGTGCAGATTTCGCTGTAAGCATCGATGAAAATGCTGCGCATGGTTCTGACTCAGTTGCATCTGCTGACCGTGAAGTAAATTACTTCTTCGCTCAAACTGAAGTTTGCCCACGTACTCGTTAATTCGACGTATCTAGGGTCTCTTTTTCTACACGAATAAATCTCCGATTTATGAATTGATAACAGACCCGAAACCAGATAGGTGATATACTACTTGTCTGGTTTTTTTATTTTTGTTGCTTTATTTGGCTAAATATTGGTCAATATGTTTTATTACTACGGCATGATTTAGGTAATCCCCATGAATTCTGAAGTTGTCGCTTCATCGTTAAATCTAGATGAACAGCAGCCTGCATCATCAAAATCTGCACAGGCTGATCGTATTCAGACTGCAAATGTGCAGAAAGTGAATTTACTTGGCATGTCACGTCCGCAATTGGAAAAATTCTTCGAAGAAATCGGCGAGAAAAAATTCCGTGCTGGGCAGGTAATGAAATGGATGCATCAATTTTTTATCACTGATTTTGCTGAAATGACCAATATTTCAGGAAAGTTGCGTGAAAAACTAGAAAGAATTTGTGAAATCAAAGCACCAGAAGTGGTGCATCGTAACTATTCGAAAGATGGAACCCGTAAGTGGGTATTCCGTGTGGGTGATGGTGCGGGCTCTTTGGTTGAAACGGTATTGATTCCAGCAGAAGATAAAACAGGTTCACGTAAAACACTGTGTATTTCATCACAAGTGGGTTGTGCTTTAGATTGCTCATTCTGTTCAACAGGAAAGCAAGGCTTTCAGCGTGATTTAACCCCTGACGAGATCATTGGACAGTTATGGGTGGCCAACTATTCTTATATGGAAGAAGTACCTGTTGCTGAACGTGAGCGCTCGGTGACCAATGTGGTGATGATGGGAATGGGTGAGCCATTACTCAACTATGATGCTGTATTAAGCTCAATGAATATCATGTTAGATGACTTTGCTTATGGCATGTCTAAACGTCGTGTTACATTATCAACATCAGGTGTTGTACCGAAAATCGACCAATTGGCACAAGATATAGATGTGGCTTTGGCGATTTCTTTACATGCGCCAAATGATGAGTTACGTAATGAATTGGTGCCGATTAATAAAAAATATCCATTAGCACAATTGATTGCTGCATGTCAGCGCTATATTGCCAAAGATGGTAATGAAAGCTCTCGTAAACATGTCACTATTGAATATGTGATGTTGGAAGGGGTGAATGATCATCCTGAACATGCACAACAAATGATTAAGTTACTGAAAAACTTACCAAGTAAAATTAATTTAATTCCATTTAATCCATTTCCGCATGCGCCGTATGGCCGTTCAAGTCGAAATCGTATTATTTCTTTCCAAAAAACTTTGTCTGATGCAGGTTTTGTGTGTACGATTCGTCAGACACGTGGTGATGATATTGATGCAGCATGTGGGCAATTGGTCGGGCAAGTGGCAGATCGTACCCGTCGTGCAGAGCAGTGGAAAAAGAAAGTTGCTGAACGTGGTGAGATTATTCGTTCATAAGCTTAAAGATTTGTAGACATACATTTATATCAACAAATAATCAGGGGCTGACTTTGAGAAAATCGATGTATCAAAAAGCAGTTGTAATATTGGCAATTGGTTTATCTGCATTGGTCGTACAGGGTTGTCAAACGACAAATTCAGACACAATAATAAAAAAAGATCCTGAAAAAGCCGTTAAAGTACGTACTCAGCTTGCTGCTGAATATATTCGTACAGGTGATTTAGATGCTGCAAAACGCGCACTAGACCAAGCTTTAGAAACTGATTCACGTGATTCTGCGGCAAATATGATGATGGGTGTCTTACTGCAACAAGAAGGCAGTAAGATTAGTATGGAAAAAGCAGACGGCTATTTTAAGCGTGCAATTTCCAGTGACTCAAAAAATGCACAAGCTCGTAATAATTATGGAACATATTTATTTGTTACTGAGCGCTATAATGACGCGATTGAACAATTGAGTATAGCTGGTGCTGCGCTTGGCTATGATCAACGTTACAAGGCTTTAGAAAATTTAGGTCGGGTTTACTTAAAAATCGGTGATGTGGTAAATGCTGAAAAAGCATTCAAACAAGCTTTACAAGTCAATCGCGATTCGATTATTTCTTTGGTAGAGTTATCAGAAATTTTCTATTTGCAACAAAAAAGTGCGCAAGCAAGTCAACTCTATGAGCAATATGTTCGTTTAGTAGGTCAGGACAAACAGGGTGCGAGAGCGCTTTGGATTGGTTTACGTATTGCACGTGCCAATAATGATCAGATGGGAATGCAAGTGTTGGTCAACCAACTGCGTGCATTGTTCCCGGACAGTAAAGAATATCAACGTTATCTGCAATTACAGTACAGTACTGAGGCCGTATGGAAGTAAATCCTAATTCACAGCAACCTACAGGTTCAAACGTAGCATCTAATGGCTTAGGAAATGTTCAACGTCCAGGTGAGTATTTGCGTCAAATTCGAGTCTCCAAAAACCTAGACATTCAAGATGTTGCAAACGAACTAAAAATGCCTGTAAAAACCTTACAAGCATTGGAACAAGATGAATATAAGTCTTTGCCAGAAGCAACCTTTATTAAAGGTTATTATCGTTCATATGCCAAGTTTCTAGGTGTTGATGCAACGGTAATCATTCAACGCTTTGATGAAATTTATCAAAATGATACTGGGCTTTTGCCAAACCATGCATTGAACAACTCCCCAATCAAGATTATGGGGAAATTGCCTGGATCAAACAGTGATCGTAATAAAAAATGGTTAAAGCGAATTTTAATTGCCATTGTTGCGCTTGCGGTGATTTGGGCTGTGATTGCTGGAATTCAAAAAATGACATCGGGTAAAAGCGCTGATGTCGATGCCAAACCACAAGCCTCAGAAGTAGAAGTGTTGAATTTAAACAATGCAACTGCGACTTCAGGTGATCAAATGGTATTGAATTTCAGTCATCCAACTTCTGTACATATTGTAGATAGTACAGGAAAAGTTTTGGCGACTGGTCGCCAGTCGGCTGCTTTAACCGTTAATGGCCAATCACCATTCCAAATTCGTCTCGATGATGCAACTGCTGTGTCATTAAGCCTTAATAATGAACAGATTTCATTGTCTCCATATACAGTGAACGGAAAAGCAGAATTCCGTTTGTCACGTTAATGGGCAAGAGTAGATAAGATCATGATTGAGAATCCAATCAAGCGCCGTCCTACACGTAAAATACGTGTAGGTTCAGTGTATGTCGGTGGTGATGCACCGATCAGTATTCAAAGTATGACCAATACTGAAACCTGTGATGTCGATGCAACAGTTGCGCAGATTCAACGCTGTGCAGATGTTGGTGCGGACATTATGCGGGTATCGGTACCGACTATGGAAGCTGCTGAAGCTTTTGGTGAAATTCGTAAACGTGTCACGGTACCATTGGTTGCAGATATTCATTTCGATTATAAAATCGCATTGAAAGTTGCAGACATGGGTGCAGACTGTTTGCGGATCAACCCCGGGAATATTGGTTCTGAAGCCAAGATTCGTGAAGTGGTTGCTGCTGCACGTCATCACGATATTTCTATGCGTATTGGTGTCAATGCTGGATCTTTAGAAAAAGATATCCAAAAGAAATATGGTGAGCCGACAGGTCAGGCATTACTTGAATCTGCAATGCGTCATATCGACATATTGGATCGTTTAAACTTCCATGAGTTTAAAATTTCAGTAAAAGCATCAAATGTATTTTTAACAATGGATGCTTATCGTTTATTATCTGCACAAATTGATAATCCATTACATTTAGGTGTAACCGAAGCAGGGATTTATCGTACGGGTTCAGTGAAATCTGCGATTGCTTTAGGTGGTTTGCTGTTGGATGGCATTGGTGACACCATGCGTATTTCATTGGCGGCTGAGCCTGAAGAAGAAGTAAAAATTGGTTTTGATATTTTAAAATCCCTAAGCCTTCGTTCAAATGGGATTAACTTTATTGCTTGTCCAAGCTGTTCACGTCAGGAATTTAACGTGATCAAAGTGATGCAGGCTTTAGAGGAGCGTTTAGAAGATATTCGTACACCAATGGATGTGTCTGTCATTGGTTGTAAAGTCAACGGTCCGGGTGAAGCAAAAGAAGCTGATATTGGTATAGTCGGTGCAAGTCCGCGCTCACTCGTGTATCGTAATGGCGAAAAGAGTCACTTAATAGATACAAATCAGTTGGTTGATGAAATCGAAAGCATGGTTCGTCAACGTGTTCAAGAGCTTGAAAAAGCTAAAGCTAAAGAGATTATTCGTAGTTCATCATGAGTTCAATTGTCGCAATTAAAGGTTTTAATGACTTTCTCCCATCGCAAACACCTGCGTGGAGACGTCTTGAGCAGCATTTAGCATCGCTTATGGATGCATACGGTTATCAGCAAATCCGTTTGCCGGTGGTTGAACATACCAATCTGTTTAAGCGTTCAATTGGTGATGCAACTGATATCGTTGAAAAAGAAATGTACACTTTCTTTGATAAGGGTAATCCACCTGAATCTTTAACTTTGCGTCCAGAAGGCACAGCAGGTTGTGTACGTGCAATGTTGGAACATAACTTACTCCGTGGTGCAAATCCACGTGTTTGGTATGTTGGCCCAATGTTCCGCTATGAAAAACCACAAAAAGGTCGTTATCGCCAGTTTCACCAATTTGGTGTAGAAACTTTTGGTGTAGCGACACCTGATCAAGATGCTGAACTGATTCTCATGACTGCGCGTTTATGGAAACGCATGGGTGTTGCAGATAAAGTTCAACTTGAGCTAAATACCTTGGGCGAGTCTGATGAACGTGCAGAGTATCGTGCTGCATTGGTTGAATTTCTTACAGCGCATCACGCTGATTTGGATGAAGATTCGCAACGTCGTTTAACCACCAATCCATTGCGAATTTTAGATTCGAAAGATGCACGAACTCAGCAAATTCTTGTAAATGCCCCTAAGTTGCATGATTTCTTAAAAGAAGACAGTTTGAATCATTTTGCTCAATTGCAACAGTATCTAACTGATGCAGGTATTGAGTTTGTCATCAATCAAAAACTAGTCCGTGGTTTAGACTATTACAACAAAACTGTTTTTGAATGGACAACGACACATTTAGGTTCTCAAGGAACGGTGTGTGCGGGTGGTCGTTATGATGGTTTGGTTGGACAGCTGAAAGGTAAGCCTGATCAATCTGTACCAGCAGTTGGTTTTGCCATGGGCATGGAACGTTTATTATTGCTTCTTGAACAAGTTGAAGACAATACACCTGTGCGTGAATGTGAGTTATTCTTGCTGTCAGATCCTGCAACACAAGGTCAGGCTTTGGTATTGGCTGAACAAATTCGTGATCAACTTGAAGCTGTAAATAGTACAATTCGTTTGAAAACAGGTTCACAGGGTTCAATGAAGAGTCAAATGAAGAAGGCAGACCAATCGGGTGCCATCTATGCTTTGATCTTTGGTGGGCGTGAGGCTGTAGCGCAGCAAGTTTTAGTCAAAGAACTTGCGACAGCAGAACAATATGAAATTAAGGCCACTGAAATTGTGCCTTTTTTCATTGAAAAATTTTCGTCAAAATAAGCCGATAATCATAAGGAAAAGGGGAGTCAAATGAGTGCAATGACTGATGATGAGCAACTGGATAGTGTGAAGTCATTTTTTAAGAAATATGGCTCGGCTATGGTGACAGGTGTCCTCATTGCATTGATTGCCTTTTTCGGTTGGGAATATTGGCAAAAGAAAACTTTGGCTGAAAATCAAAATGAAACAGCCAAAGTTCAGCAATTGATGGATGAGGCGCGAGCAGCCAATGGTGATGCTAAAGTCACTGCTGCCTTAGTCGCGTCAGCAGATAAAATTGTCAAAGACAATCCAGATTCTGTTCATGCAATTCAAGCTCAAATTGTCATGGCAAAAGTTGCCTATGATAAAAATGACTATGCATTGGCTGAGCGTGAACTGAAAAAAGTTGAAAATTCTAAAATTAAAGACGCTGGTTTGTTACAAGTTGTAAAAATCAAACTTGCTGATGCACAATTGGCGCAAAAGAAGTTTGATGAAGCCTTGAAAACCTTGTCAGCTGTGAATGATCCTGCTTTTCAGGCAAGTGCTGATGAGTTAAAAGGTGATATTTATGTGGCAAAAAATGACACTGAAAATGCAAAAAAATCGTATCAAGCAGCATGGAATGCGGTCGTTGAGCGTAAACAAGAACGTCAAATTTTACAAATTAAACTCGAAAGTGTTGGCGTATTAGTAGAAGATCCTGATCTTGAACGCCCAATCTTAGCAACACAAGTGGATGAGTCTTAATGGATAGAAATTTTAAAATACCTTTTGCTTTAGCAATCTTATCAATCGCTTTAATCGGCTGTTCAAGTAATAAGACGAAAGAAGTGAAGATTAAGCCTAATCCACTGCCTAAAGTTGCACAAGCTTCGAGCTTGGTTCAAGTATTTTCGACCAGTGTCTCTTCGACCAGTAGTGAAGATGCATTACGTCTACGTTTAGATACAGACAATGGTGTTGTGTTTGCCTTAGATCCAAAAGGCGAAGTGGCTGCCTATAAAGGCAAACAGCGCTTATGGAATGCTAAAGTTACTAAAGACGGCTTAAGTTCTGGTGTTGAAGCAGCAGATGGTGTGGTGATTGTTGGTAATCAAAAAGGCCATGTTTTTGCATTAGACCAAGCAACGGGTGCGACCAAATGGTCTGCGCAATTGTCGGGTGCAATTATCAGTTCTGCTTTGATTCAATCTGGTCGTGTGATTGTGGTTGCAAATGACGGTACGGTTTATGCCTTAGATGTTGCGACAGGTCAGCAAGCGTGGACTTATAAATTACCAAGCGCTTCATTTAGCTTAAGAGGTCAAGCTACTCCAGTTAGTCTAGATCCACGTACTGTGCTTATCGGCACTTCTACTGGCTATATTTTTGCAATAGATAGCCTTGCAGGTGTGCCGCGTTTGCAACGTCGTGTTGCAGTATCTGAAGGTCGTTCTGATATTCAGCGTTTGATTGATGTGGACAGTGAGCCTGTTGTTTCAGGACAATATGTGGTTACAACGAGTTTCCAAGGTCAAGTCACTGTTCTAGATTTGGCTTCACAACGTGTTTTGTGGAGTGAAAATTCAAGCAGTATCAACCGTCCAGAAGTGACCGATGGTAAAGTCATCGTATCGCAAACCGATGGTCAAATTATTGCGTATGACTTGATTACAGGTCAGCAGCTTTGGAAAAATGAGCAACTGCTCAACCGTAACTTAAGCAATCCTGTATTGCTCGGTTCAAATCTTGTTGTGGGTGATTTAGATGGTTATTTACATCAAATTGATCCAAATACAGGAACAACGTTAGGTCGTGCTAAAACCAGTGGTGAAGTACGTACGTTGAGAGTGATTGATAATCAAGTTTATGTTTCGACACGCAAAGGTGCAATGAGTATCTGGCAAAGTCGTTAACAGTTAATCAACAGACACGATTAGGATTCTCTATTTTTTTAGTCTTGTGTTAAAATAGAGCAATCCGTATGAATTCCATACACGGGGTGATTGAAAATCAATACCCCGTGTTTTTATTTTAGGTTTTTCCTATTCTTCTTCCTATACATTTCTGATGTTCAGACCAGTCATACTGGCTGATCTTGAATAAAGGTTATTTTATGAAACCCGTAATTGCGCTCATTGGTCGTCCAAACGTCGGCAAATCAACGTTATTCAACCAGATTACCAAGAGCCGTGATGCACTCGTTGCTGATTTTGCTGGTCTTACCCGAGATCGTAAATATGGTGATGCAACTTATGAAAATAAATCGTTCATTGTCGTTGATACTGGGGGTATCGGTGAAAATGAAGGTGGTATCGACTCATATATGGCAGAGCAATCAAAAACTGCGATTAATGAAGCCGATATCATTGTTTTTGTTGTCGATGCACGTGCTGGTCTATTGGCTTCTGATGAGCAGATTGCCCGTGAGTTGCGTACACTTGGTAAAAAGGTTTACTTGGTTGCCAACAAAGTCGATGGTGTACATGCTGAAGCTGCATTAGTTGAATTTTATAAACTTGGTATGGGTGAACCCTTACAAGTTGCGGCAAGTCATGGTCGTGGTGTTCAACAAATGCTTGAGGATATCTTGGTGGATGTCCCTGAAGATGAAAACCCAGAAGAACACGATAAGGCAACAGGTTTACGCTTAGCAATTATTGGTCGCCCAAATGTCGGTAAATCTACTTTGGTTAACCGTTTGTTAGGTGAAGATCGCGTTGTTGCATTTGACCAACCGGGTACAACCCGTGACTCGATTTATATTCCGTTTGAGCGTGATGGTCGTCAATATACCTTGATCGACACTGCTGGTGTACGTCGTAAAGGTAAAGTTGATGAAATGATTGAGAAATTCTCAATCGTTAAAACGCTACAAGCGATTAAAGATGCACATGTCATCGTGGTAGTTTTAGATGCACGTGAAGGTGTGGTTGAACAAGATCTACATTTGATCGGTTATGCACTTGAAGCTGGTCGTGCCATGGTGATCGCCATTAACAAATGGGACAACATGACAGAGTATGATCGCAAACAATGTAAATTGGATGTTGATCGTCGTTTTGACTTTATTCCTTGGGCAAAAGTACATTTGATTTCTGCTTTGCATGGAACAGGTGTAGGTGAGATGTATCCAACCATTCACCGTGCTTATGATTCATCACACTTAAAAGTTTCACCTGCAAAATTAACTCAGATTTTGAATGATGCAACTGAAGCACATCAACCGCCAATGATCAGTGGTAAACGTATTAAGATGCGTTATGCCCACATGGGTGGACAAAACCCACCAACGATTGTGATTCATGGCAATAAGGTGGATAAGACGCCTGCGGACTATCGTCGTTATTTAGAAAATGTCTTCCGTAAAGTGTATAACCTTGAAGGTACACCAGTTCGCGTTGACTTTAAAACAGCTGAAAATCCATTTGAAGGCCGTAAATCTCAAATTGATGAGCGTGTTGCAGCACGTCGTCGTCGTTATGTACAGAAATTTAAAAAGGCTGAAAAGAAATTTAGAAGCTAAATTTAGCGTTGAACACACCAAAACCCAAAGTGATCTTTGGGTTTTTTTGATTTAAGATAATGAAAAATGTTTGGGAATGGATTGTGAATCGTATTATTCAATTGGATGTTAATTCTATTCAAAATATTCTTCCGAGTTACCATTCGAGCGATCGAAAGGGGCAGATCCAAGAACTGAAACAGGCGATTTATCAATATAGAAACCAATTATTGTCCGATATTTTTTCAGTTGAAATTAGTAACCACTCTTTTGAAAAAACAGATTTTGGTAAACCCTATTTAATTGATTATCCAAAGTTTCACGTGAATCATTCACATAGCCAGCACCATTATGCTTTGGCGAGTAGCCAGCAGATCCAAGATTTGGGTGTGGATGTTGAGGACTTAGATCGAAAGGTGCGCTTTGAGGCTTTAGCTAAACATGCTTTTCATCCCCAAGAATATCAGGCTTGGCAAGCGTTAGACTTTGATCCTACTTTTTGGTTTAAGGTGTGGACCACAAAAGAGGCGATTTTAAAAGCATCAGGCTTAGGGATTCGTTTGAGTCTAAATGAGCTAAATACTGGAGTGCATATGATGAATGATGGTGGGATCTCTACGCATCCGTTATTGGGCAGTTTTGCCTATCAAAATCTCCAGCTGAGCCGAGTTATGCTGACGGTGGCATGGCGTTCTGAATTATCCTGTAAGGGCTTTGCATTTCCACAGATTCAAATTATTCAACATGGTTAATTAAAGATTGTATAGACGTTTTCATTCTGCATAACACATAAATTGCAACAACGTTATTCCATATTAGAGTGTGGCATCTATACATCTAAGTGTTGAAATTTTCAACATCAAGCCACCTGTATTGCAAATCGGCATTGTTTAATAAAACCAGTTAAATGTAAGCTGCTTATCTTTAAATAAAAATAAATAGTACTCGATCACGATCAAACAATCTTGCTCGTCGTGTGTACTTTGTAAGCTATATTTTTTACATAAAAATTAGTTTATTTCTCCATGAAATTCTCTATACTTGATAAATTAAATGATAATTAAGTAGCGAAAATACTAATTATTGTGAATTTAAAGCGATGAAAAAGCGATAGGTTAGGATTAATTATATAGTGCGATTTAAATACTTCATCAGCTTAATTTGCATCATATTTTTTTATCCAAATTTTAGTTTTGCTTCAAGTTTAGAAAGTGATCTTGCTGCTTTTAATCTCATTACCAACTACGAGCTTTTATTCTTTGGTGGAATATTTGTCATTCTGATGCAAGCTGGTTTTGCTGTAGTTGAAGGCGGATATGAAAATACCTATAAGTCAATTTCCGCATTATTGGTCAATTATGTTTCAGCAGTTTTAGGAACGCTTATTTTTGGTTTCTTCTGCGCAAAAATTCTTCTTGCAGGAGATGCCAGCTCCGAAAAATATATGAATGGCATGCTGCATGGCTGGCATTGGAATTTATTATTTTTTTATACCCTAATGGCCACCACAATCACCACTGTGGTTGGGCGAGTGATTCCGAGTAAAGTTCCCTTATTTGTCAACTGGATAACTGGTTTAATGATCGCAGGTGTGATCTTTCCTTTCTTTAGTAGCTGGACTTGGGGAAATATCTTATTCGGTAAAGGCTGGTTAAAAGAGTTAGGATTTATTGATTTCGCGGGTTCAACAGTGGTGCATTCCACCGCAGCATGGATTGTTTTGGCGGGCTACTTAACTTTAAAACCTCAAGACCGACAAGAAATCTTAAAAAAAGACTTAATCTTTGAAGATTATAAAATCTTATCTTTGGCATTGGCAGGCTTTATTCTTTGGCTGGCATGGTCAGGTCTAAATGTAGTTTATATCTCAGCACTCTATGCGGATATTGGAGTCATTGTCGTCAATGCCTTTGCTGCACTCTTTGGGGCAATGATTGCACCTTTGATTTTTTCCTTGGTACTCAACAATAAAATTATTTCATGGGTTGAAATGATTAAAGGTGCTTTGGGTGGCTTGGTGGCGATCACGGCAAGTTGTGGTTTAGTGAATTTGTCATCGGCATTGATTATTGGTTTGGTTTCAGGATTATTCACAATCTATTTACCCCGTTTATTGACCTATTGGATTGATTCTAAGCATATTCGTGAAGTTGTTGTGGTACATGGTATTTGTGGAGCATGGGGCACACTGGCTGTTTCTTTGACAGATAACCCCGTGATTAATTTAGCCAACAAAGCCAGTGTTATCGATCAAAGTATTGGGATTGCGGTAAATTTTGTGTGGAGTTTTGGCGTTGCATTCTTAGTATTTAAACTGATTTGTAAACTGCGTAATGCATACTCAATTAAGTCGTTAAAAAATTGAGTACTTAAAAGCTTTGAAAAAAGCCAAGCACTAAAAAAAGCGACATAAAGTCGCTTTTTTCATATTTAAGTTCTGTATTAAAAGTTAGGCAACACTTTCAGGTGTCGCACGCCATAAACTTTCCAGATCATAAAATTTACGTGCTGTTGGTAGCATCACATGTACGACTACAAATCCTAAATCGATAAGGATCCATTCAGCGTCTCGTTCACCTTCAACACCAATTGGGCGAAAGCCTGCTTTACGTGCTTCTTCAGCGACATTGTCAGCAAGTGCTTTAACATGGCGTGTTGATGTCCCGCTCGCGATGACAATTGCATCTGAAACGTTGCTAATAGCGCTGACATCAAGTTGAATAATATCTTTGGCTTTTACATCAAGTAGAGCTTCTTGTACGACTTTTAAACAAGTCTGTACGTCTTGATTTTGAGTGTTCATTGCAAGTTCGTGAGAATTAGAAGCGCTGGGCGATGGTTCTAAATTCATATAAGGTATATTTTCCAGAAAATATCTCATCTTCTAATATAGCGCTTTTGTCTAAAAAATACAAATTATACAATGCAACCGTTTGCCTAAGTAAACACCTATTTAATAGCTATGGTTGTTGGAAAAATATTTTTCTTTCCATGCAAATGACTGATTTGAATGCGATTGTGGCTTGTATTCTGCTGCAATAAAGCCCGTATAGGCGCTTTGTTTTAACCATGAAAAAATTGCAGAATAATCAATTTGTGCGGTATCTGGTTCATGACGTCCAGGGCAGTCTGCAAATTGGATATGCCCAATCCAATCAATATTTTCTTGTAAGGCTGCCAGTACATCTTCGCCCATCATCGCCATGTGGTAACAGTCAAATTGCATTTTTAATGCAGGATGCTGTACTGCTTCTAACATTTCTTGGCCTTGTGCAATATTTTGAACCAAGAAACGTGGCATGTCTGTACCATTGATCATTTCAAATACAGGCTGAATATCACGATTAGAGAGCAGATGACAAGCCAGTTTTAAATTGTTTGCTAAGGTGTTTAAACAGGGGAGTAAGTCGGCATCTTGTGGTTGTTTACCTGCCAAAATATTGACGTTTGGAACATTGAGCGCTTCTGCATATTCAATTGCAAGTTCCAAGGCTTGATGAAATGCCAGTTCTTGACCAGGCACACCAGCAAGTCCGTTTCCACCTTGCATCAAGTCACCGGCGGGAACGTTGATCAGGCAAAGGCTGAGGTCATATTGTTCAAGTTGCGCTTGAATCTCTTCAATGCTTAATTCATACGGAAATTGAATTTCTACATTGTGGAAGCCATGAAGATGTGCCAAAGCAAAGCGTTCAATGAGCGGCACTTCAGTAAAAATCAAAGATAGGTTTACTGCGAGTTTAGTCATAAGAACGCTCCTTGCTATATTGGGACTCTCATCTTCAATGTAGTAGGCAATAGATTATTTTTCAACTTATTTATGTGTAGTTCCGTGTATTTTAACCCGATTTATTTTCTACTTGATGAATGACTGTGGCTAAATCCGACTCAGCAAATCCGTTGTTTTGATGGCTTTGTAATTGCCCAAGTGCACGTTGAGCCACAGGGATTTCTAAATCAAATTTTTGTGCAAGTTGAATGGCATTATTTAAGTCTTTAGAAAGCGTTTGTACTTTCCATTGTACTGGCTCAAAAGTATGTGTTGCCATGCGTGGGGCTAAAATTTGGAAAGGTTTTGAGTCGGCAAAACCACCAGCCAAAGCCGGCGCCAATAGGGTTGTATCTACACCTGCTTTACTGGCAAGCGCAACAGCTTCCGCGATCAAGGTGCTATTGGCAGCAACGATAAGTTGGTTACAGATTTTAGTGGCTTGTCCAGTACCTGTTTCACCCATACGTGTGACACGCTGTGACAGGATATTGTAAACAAGGCTCAGTGCTTGGATCACCTCAGCATTGCCCCCAGCAAAAATAACCAGCGTGCCATTTTCAGCGCCTGCTGTTCCACCTGAAACAGGTGAGTCAATCCAAATCACCTGTTTTGTTGTTGCGCTTTCCGCCAGTTGCTTGGTTTTATCCACAGATAAACTGGAGAAATCCACAATCACTTGCTTGGCTTGTAAATAGGGTTCAATGTGCTCATAAACCAGCTGTACAGCGTTATCATCAGCAAGGCAGCTGAGAATAATCGGATATTCTGCAATATTCTCAAGCTGTAATGGGTGAGCGCCTAGATCAATAAGGGCGTCACAAGCAGATGCGGTTCTGTTCCAGACAGCAACATGCAAGCCTGCTTGGATTAATCGGGTTGCCATACGGCTGCCCATTAATCCCATCCCTAAAAATGCAATTTTACTGTTACGATCAAAATTCATTGTATAACTCAAAAAGCTTTCAATAATAGTTTTAGATTATTTATATTGGCGCGGTAAAAATTTTAACTCAGGATTTTTATCCTTTTTACGTGCAATTTGACTATTTTTACCCAAGAGTAATTTTAACTGCCAAATCTTCTCTAAACGTAAAGATTTCTGAGGTTGATGTTCCATCGCATCTAAAACACGTTTAGCAGCCATCAGCGCATCTGGCGAGCGTTGTAGCATCTCCTCTGCAATGGCTTGAGCTTTTGCCAACGGTGAGTCGTCTACATGCGTCACCAAACCAATGTCTTTGGCATAATTGCCATCAAAAATACGTGCAGTGAGGGTAAGCTCTTTGGCTAAATCAATACCAATCACGCCCTTGATTGAACGGGTTAAGCCCATGTCAGGCACAAGCCCCCAACGGCTTTCCATGATTGACATTTTAGTCTCTGGGTGTGCAATACGAATATCTGCAGCCAATGCAAGTTGCATCCCAGCACCAAAGCAGAAACCTTCAATTGCTGCAATGACAGGGACAGGTAGTTCTTGCCAGATTAAAAATGCTTTTTGGAATAGGCTTTGACCGGGTTTAATCAGTTCCCAAGCAGCAAAAGCTGTATTTTTAGGGCTATTTAAGTCAGCAAGGTCAATACCTGCACTAAATACATTGGCTTCACCCGTCAGAATCACCACACGAATACTGCGGTCTTTTTTAATCTGTTGTGCGGCGCTTACCAGTTCACGGAGTAAAGCAAAACTCATGGCATTGCGTTTATCTGGACGATTTAATGAAACTATTGCGATACCATTGTTTTTTTCTATATGTAGTAGTGCCATGATCTTGACTCATTTTTTCCTTGGTCATCAGCATAGCATGTGAATTGAATAGTTACATGACAGTAGAGTCACCGAAACTGTGTTGATGTGCCAATTGGGTAGTAAAGCCAAAACAGGATTGCAATAGTGACTTGTATCATTTTATTGGATCTTTAAAAAGATGATTGCAATAAAATGATTGTTCTAATTCATGCTGTTTTAAAGAAATAATAGAAACCATACGCAGGATAAAACTTAGAGTCAATTTGGGTTTTATCCTGCGGATTTAAAAACAGCTTAAAACGCGATAAGAAAAGCGTTTATAGCGCTGAATCGGCTAGAACTGCACTGTATTTATGAAACGGGTAAAATCTGCTGTGCAGCTGTTTCAACTTCATGAATCGCCAATTGAAGCTCATCAAAGCGTTTCATCACGTCTTGGATAAATGCTTCATCTGCTTTGCGACGCTCTTTACGTAGCATGGAAATGAATTGTTCAAAATCACCTGTAATACGTTGCAATTTTGGTGTACCGACATAACGGGTAGCACCATATAAGCGATGTAAGACATGTTCTAATTGTGGGAAGTCCTCAAGCTCAATGAGTTGCTCAATTTCAGCCAGCTCTGTTGGGAAGCTGTCGACTAGCATTTTTAACAAATCTTGTGCAAGATCTTCTTTATTGGCTGCTAAAGCAAGGCTTTGTTTCCAATCTAGAATATAAGCATCCAGCGCCTCGATATATACTGTATTTTCGATAGGCTGTTGATGTTGAATAAATTTATCGCTTGTCCAATTGGTGAGAATTTGAATAATTTGTTCAATCTGGATCGGCTTGGTTACATAGTCATCCATACCCACTTTGAGTAGTTTTTGCTTCTCATCAGCCAATGCGTGAGCTGTCAATGCAATAATCGGCATTCGCATACCATCTAAGGTAGATTCCAGCGAGCGAATTGCCCGTGTGGTATCTATCCCAGACATGACTGGCATTTGAATATCCATAAAGATAAGATCAAATGGTTTTGCGCCTTGTTCAACCCCTTGTTGAATAATGGTTAAGGCTTCTTGACCACTGAGAGCTTTGGTGGTTTTTACATTTAGCTCGCCTAATAGCGCTTCTAGTACGATCAAATTCGGTAAATGATCATCTACTGCTAAAACGTGTAAATCTTGCCCTTTAAAGTCTTTATGATGTTCTTGTTCAAAAACAGGCTGATTACTTAATAGTTGAATCACTGAACTACGGCTCAGTGGTTGATACAATGGACGCGCTTTATATTCAGTCAACATATTTGGATCAAGTGACATTTGATAGCCATATACCGCCAAATGACCTTGATAACGACCACGAATTTCTTTAAGTAAGGCTTCGGTATCTCCACTGTGATCAACGATCAACCATGTATTTTCAGTATTTTTTTCTAAGCTATTTAGTCGGCTAAACAGATCTAAAATCGATTGTGCTTCGGTGTGCTGAACTTGATAGTCTTCTAAGTAATGACGCAATACGTTGGCGGTTGCAGGGTGTGCCAAGAAAGACACCACATTTAAGTTTTTAAATGATGGATGAACAATTTCTTCATCTTCATTTACCGTTAACATAGCGGTAAACCAGAAGGTTGAACCTTTTTCTGTGGGTGCGCGTTCTTGGTTATCTTCAAAGCCAATTTGACCATGCATCAAATGTACAAGTTGCTTGGAAATGGCTAAACCGAGTCCTGTACCACCGAATTGGCGAGTGACAGAAGCATCACCTTGAGAGAATGATTCAAATAGTCGTTTACGATCGGTACCACTTAAACCAATACCACTGTCTTGTACACTAAAGTGCAGCAAACATTGCCCGATATCATCGTGTTCCATCCGCGCACGAACAATAATTTCACCATCAGGGGTGAATTTAATCGCATTGGAAATAAGATTGGTCAGCACCTGTTTAAAGCGTAAGGCATCGCCAATGACATGTTTAGGCACATTGTCTGCAAAATAGAATGCCATCTCGATATGCTTTTGCGCTGCCAATGGCGAGAGCATATCCATCACATCGAAAATTGCTTCTTCAAGATCAAAAGGTGCGGTTTCGAGTTCTAATTTACCTGCATCAATTTTCGAGAAATCGAGTACATCATTAATCAATGCCAATAAATGTGCAGAAGACTTACGGATGGTCTGTAAATATAAACTTTGATCATTGCTTAAATTGTCTTGGCGCAACATCAAATGAATAAAGCCATCAATACTATTTAATGGGGTACGTAATTCATGACTGATATTGGCAAGGAAGACCGACTTCGCCTGATTGGATGAAATCGCCTGATCACGGGCTTGTTTATAGGTAATGTTTTGGACTTCTAAGGTGTCTAATGTACGACGTAAGTCATCTTCTGTTTGTTCCGTATGTTCTTTTAGCTCAAGGAAGCTGAAATGTAGCCGTTTCACCACATTGGCAATATCACGCTGTAATAAGCGCAGTTCCCCAGTACTGTTGATCACCATATGTTGATCAAGCGTATCTGCATTTAAGCGTTGCAATTGCATCCGAATTTCGTACATCGGTGCAATCCAGCGTCTTGAATAGAAGTTTAGACACAATAGAAGCAACAAGAGCGTTAATAAGGCAGTCGTAATCAATACGATCATGACACGATAATGTGAAATTTCTAAAGGTTGATTATCAAGTTCAATCACCAACCACATATTTTCAGCAGATTTGGTGGGGTTTAGTTTAATCCCATAAATATTGTTGTACTTATTTTGAATTGGTCCAAAGAAAGTGCCTGATTTTGGAATTTTTGGCCAAGCACGTTGATTTTGGTAGCCTACACTTAAATGATTAACATTATTTTCATCTAAAATCGCTGCGCTGAGTAAATGCTTTTCGTTAAACATTTTTTGTAAAATGCTTTCAGCTTTGGCGTGTTGAATTGGATCTTGTTCCATGACTGCGGTGAGTTGCTCAGCAGTATATTGGTAACGGCTCAATATCGCGATGGCTTGGAAGCGCTGTTTAGACTTGGCCGCAGCTGATGTTTCAGAAAGAACCAGTGCTGTTCCAACACATGCCAAAATCATAATTGGCACGAAAATTAACGCAATAAGTTGACCATAAGCGTGATTGAGTTTTAAGCGTTTAAAGAGTTTTTTATTGAAATTCGACATTGTTCCAGCAACTCATTGCCCATGGCAAAGATATTAACATGCTTTAATCATCCTGCATGACAATATGACTAAAAATCTTGTGAATTGAAAATGAGTTATGCTGTTTTATAGATAACTTTATCACTTCTAATTCTAAGTAAAGTTTATTTTTTTATATGTATTTAATTTTATTCAATAAAGAAAATCATGCTCCTACTTGGGTGTGTTGATATATATGAATTTAGTTTGATCATTCCAAGCAAAATGAAGCGGAAAGATGTGCAGTATGTTTCTTTTTTTCATACAATATGCCCACCTCGATATAGGTGCAACCGATGAGTCACACACAACCTGATTTCTTAGCCGACGAATTTTTGTTAGATCACTATGTAGGAAAAACTCCTTTGGTGCGTTTACAACGTTTGGCAAGTCATACTCAAGCAACAGTATTGGCAAAGCTAGAAGGCAATAATCCTGCTGGTTCTGTCAAAGATCGTCCTGCATATAATATGATCATGAAAGCTGAACAGCGTGGTCAAATTAAGCCGGGCGATACGTTGATCGAGGCGACGAGTGGAAATACTGGGATTGCGTTGGCAATGGTCGCCGCAATGCGTGGTTATAAAATGAAATTGATCATGCCGGGGAACTCTAGCCAAGAACGTAAAGATGCAATGCGTGCCTATGGTGCTGAATTGATCGAAGCAACCAATATGGAAGTTGCGCGTGATATGGCTTTGCAAATGCAAAGTGAAGGCCTAGGTTTAGTATTAAATCAGTTTGGCAACCCAGACAATGTAGAAGCACACTACCTGACCACAGGTCCTGAAATTTGGCAACAAACCGCAGGGAAAATCACCCATTTCGTGAGCTCTATGGGCACAACGGGCACGATCATGGGGATCTCTAAATATTTAAAAGAACAAAATCCAGATATTCAAATTATCGGATTACAACCTTCAGAAGGTTCAAATATTGCGGGTATTCGTCGTTGGCCTCAAGAATACTTACCGACTATTTTTGATCCAAGCCGTGTCGATCAGATCATGGATATTCCGCAAATTGAAGCAGAAAAAACCGCACGCCGTTTAGCACGTCAAGAAGGCATTAGTGCTGGGACCTCTTCAGGTGGTGCTGTATGGGCATCGGTTAAAATTGCTGAACAAAATCCAGACGCAGTGATTGTATGTATTGTCTGTGACAGAGGTGATCGTTATCTTTCTACAGGTTTGTTCTCTGTTGAGGATCAAGAATAGTTGCTTCGAAGTCATAAATTGCTTCATGATGGTAAACTTGAGTATTGAGTAAAGCTTTTATGCGTCTTCCAGTTTTAGTTTTTGATATCGAAACCCTGACCGATCTTAAGTCAGGGGCGCATTTATATGGCTTGGATTTACCACAGGACGATTTAGAACAGGCGTTGGCAAAACTACGCCGTCAAGAATCGGGGATGGATTTTCAGCGCTTGGCTTTACATGAAATTGTCTGTATTTCAGGATTGTGGATTGATGAAAATGGTGTGATGAAACTGTTTTCATTTAGTCGAGAGCACTATACTGAAACTGAAATTTTACAAAAATTTTTATCTATCTTTGATAAAAGACATCCAACACTCGTGAGCTGGAATGGCTCACAGTTTGATTTGCCTGTGATTTTATTCCGTGCCATGTATCATGGACTATCTGCCCCAAGTTTGTTCGATCAAGGTGAGATTGACACACAAAAAAGGTATAATAACTATCAGAACAGATACCACAACCGTCATGTCGACTTAATGGATGTCATGGCGATGTTTAATGGACGTCATTTCCAGAAATTGGATGATGTTGCGCATTTATTGGGTTATCCAGGTAAACGTGGTATTTCAGGTTATTTTGTTCCCGAATATGTGAATACACAGCAATGGTTGAAACTCACCAGCTATTGCGAAGGTGATGTTTTAAATACATGGTTGATTTTTTTAAGATGGGCTTTGCTTAAAGGTCAGATTTCTTTGCAAGATCACCGTTTATGGATTCAAGCCTCGATTCATTATTTGCAAGGACAAGCTCAACAACATGAGTTTTTAAATGTTTGGCGTGAAACCTCACAGCGAACTGAATTTACTCAAGCAGATTTTTCCTCCACACCCGATTAGGTATCCCTTTGAAACATAGAGCCAAACCTCGACCATCTCAGCTTCCACAATATATTTTTAAAGTTGAAAGATTGTCACACGAAGGGCGAGGGATTGCGCATTATGGAACAGAACTCAATCATCCAAGTGAAAAGCAGGGTAAAAAAGTTTTTATTCGCTATGCACTGCCTGGTGAAATTGTAAAAGCTCAAGTGACGCGTCAAGTATCCAAACTTGAAGAAGCGGACAGTATTGAATTACTCAGTGAGCCAAATCCACATCGTATTCAACCGATCTGCCCACATTTTGGTACTTGCGGTGGATGCAATATGCAACATATTCATCCAGATGAGCAAATTCGCTTAAAACAAGATGTTTTAAAGTCACATCTCAGCCACTTTGCAGGCTTAGTACCTGAACAGTGGTTAGCGCCATTGCGTTCAACGCGTACCGACTATCGGCATAAAGCCCGAATAGGGGTGCGTTATTTAGCTAAACAAAATAAATTATTGATGGGTTTCCGTGAAGCACAGAGCAATCACTTAACTGCAATTGAAACCTGTAAAATTTTAGATATTGAATTAGATCAAGCCTTACCTGAAATCAAGGCATTACTCGAAAGTCTAAAAGGCAAAAGCAGCATTGGTCATATAGAATTAGCCAAAGGCGATAGCGAAATTTCATTATTGGTTCGCCATACTGAAAAATTAAAAGCCCATGATGTCAACCTATTGCAACAATATGCGTTACAGAAACAGTGGCAGTTGTATTTGCAACCTGCGGGTGTGGAAAGTGTACAACGGCTAGATGATGCTCAGGCAGACATGCATTTGCATTACCGTTTAAAAGATTTTGATATCGAGTTTGCGTTTAATCCAACAGATTTTACCCAAGTGAATCCCACTGTAAATCCACAGATGGTTAATTTGGCATGTGATTTGCTTGAGTTGAAAGCAGGTGAAACTGTTTTGGATTTATTTTGTGGATTGGGGAATTTTTCTCTGCCGCTCGCTCAACGTGTGGGTGCTACAGGAAAAGTCATTGCTGTTGAAGGTAGCGAAGCGATGGTGAAGCGTGGTACAGAAAATGCACTGAACAATCGCATAAGCAATGTTAAATTCTATTCACAAGATTTAACAAAAGACTTTTCGCATTATTCTTGGGCAAATCAAGGATTTGATGCATTATTGATTGACCCTCCTCGTGCGGGTGCAGAACAAGTTATGCATTATTTGCCCAAATTTGGTGCGCAAAGAATCGTTTATGTGTCGTGTAATCCAGCAACATTGGCCAGAGATGCTGGAATTTTGGTAGAACATGGTTATCAGCTCACTAAAGCCGGTGTGATGGACATGTTTACGCACACAGGGCATGTAGAATCGATTGCTTTGTTTGAAAAGAAATTAGAGATAAACGATTTATAATGAAATATAGAGTTAGAGGAGTAGGGTATGGTCACAGTACGTGAGCAACTTCCTGATCAGCTCAATGAGCTATCAGAGGAAGCGACTGTAGAACATGCCGATGAAGCGCAACAGGCTCTAGCAACTTGGCTAGATCGAGTGCGTGGAATTTTAGACGGTGCTGAACTTAAGCAGTTAGAAGAAGTCGCGCAATTAGTATTACAAAAAGAATTGGCGACCACAGTAAATTCCAGAACCAATACCTTTGCAACAGGCATTGGGATGGCCGATATTCTCGCGCATTTACATGTTGATGAAGATACGCTGGCAGCAGCTGTGCTTTATCGTAGTGTGCGTGAAGATCTCACCACCTTAGAGGAAATACAGCAGCAATGCGGTGAGCAGGTTTACAACCTTGTCAAAGGCACTTTGGCGATGGGTAAACTTTCTGAACTGATTGAAAAGAATAAACGTTTAGAAGATCACTTTAATAATAATCAGCGTGAACATCTGACAGGCATCTATAAGATGTTGATTTCTGTGACAGAAGATGTTCGTGTGGTCTTGATTAAACTGGCTGAACGGACCTTTGCTTTACGTGAATTGGCGCATTCTTCAAAAGAACGTCAAGAGCGTGTTGCACGAGAAATTCTCACCATCTATTCGCCTTTGGCGCATCGTTTAGGCATTGCCCAATTAAAATGGGAACTCGAAGATCTTGCTTTCCGTTATTTGGCACCAGAACGTTATAAAGAGATTGCTTCTTTACTCAATGAAAAGCGTCTAGAGCGTGAACAATATATTCAGTTTGTGGTAGATAAACTCAAGAATGAGCTGGCTGGGCATGATATTGAGGCCGAAATATCAGGTCGGGTCAAACATATTTATTCGATCTACCGCAAAATGAAGAGTAAAAATCTAAGTTTTGATCAGCTTTATGATATTCGCGCGTTACGGGTTTTGGTTAAATCTGTCGCAGAGTGTTATCACGCTTTAGGCATTGTGCATCAAATTTGGCGTCATATTCCTCATCAGTTCGATGACTATATTACCAACCCAAAAGCCAACGGTTATCGCTCTTTGCATACTGCGGTGATTGCAGAAAATAAATCTTTGGAAATCCAGATCCGAACCAAAGAAATGCATGAAGAAGCCGAGTTGGGCGTGTGTTCACACTTCAATTATAAAGAAGGCTCGAAAACCACCGACTATTCATTTAATCATCGTTTGCATTCTTTACGTGCAGTGCTTGAACATTATCAAGAACGTACCGAAACCAGTGCGCATCCCAATGAAGATGAAACAGAAGATTTTGAACAAATTCAAGATTTTGAAGGTTTTGAAAAAATCTATGTGTTTAGCCGTGATGGGGATATTAAAGAACTACCACGCGGATCGACAGTGCTTGATTTTGCTTATCATGTGCATACCGAAGTCGGCAATAAGTGCTATGCATCACGGGTCAACCAACGCTATGTGCCGTTAACCTATACCTTAAAAACAGGCGAACAGGTTGAGATTTTAACCAAGAAAGATCGTGAACCCAATCGTGATTGGTTGGTTAACTCTTTGGGTTATATTAAAACAGCACGTGCGCGTGACAAGTTGCGCCACTGGTTTAGACAACAAGATCGCAGTAAAAATTTGGAAGTTGGGCGTGAGCTACTCAATAAAGAACTTTCACGTTTAGCGATTCATCCGAAAAGTATTGATTTAAGTGATTATTGTAATCATTTCAATGTGAAAACTGGGGATGACATCTTGGTGTCATTGGTGAGTGGGGAAATTAGCCTGCATGCCTTGATCAATCAAGTCAATCGCCACATGCACTTAGATCAGGATGAACCAGAGCTGGTTTTAAAACCAACATTAAATCCACGCGCAAGTCATACCTTGTCGGCGCATGGAATTTTAATTGATGGTTTGGACAATGTTGAATTACATATTGCACAATGTTGTCAGCCTGTTCATGGTGAATCGATTGCTGGATATATCACATTGAATCGTGGTGTTAGTATTCACAAGGTTGCATGCCCAGATTATATGCGCATGATCAAGTTAGAACCTGATCGTGCGGTTGAAGCGGATTGGGAGATGCAACCGACACGTGGGCAAAGTGTGCAAATTGTGGTGGAAGCGTATGATCGCCGTGGTTTGTTAAAAGATTTGACCCAAGTGATTTTTTCAGATCAGATCAATATCCGTCAGGTGAATACGATTTCTGAAGCAGATGGTATTGCCAATATGAAATTGTTGATTGAAGTGAAAGGCTTGGCGCAATTGTCTCGCCTCTTGGCAAGATTGGAACAACAGCCTGGCATTATAAGTGCTCGACGCTTGGTTCAAGGCAATTAGTTCGCTGTTCTGACCTCATGTATTTCAAAAAAACCTGCACAATGCAGGTTTTTTGATTTGAAATCACTCGATAAAAATTACACGCTACATTTTTTTGAGTTTTGGTAAATGGCGATATTTTCTATGTTGGCTTGAGCATCAGTCATAAGTTGAGTATCGACTTGACCAGGATCTGACTCAGTCGAGACCTTATTGGCAAAGCCTCCAGCTTTGGATGCTGTATCAGAGCCCCCACCAAAAGCATTTAAAGCACTACTTGCAAGACCCGCCCATTTACTAATGGTTTTGCCTGTTGCCTTGGTTTCAGAAGTGGAGAGCACGCGGCTTGCATTGGCTTTTTCAACAGCAAGCGCGGCACAGTCCATACTTTTTAGTTCAGTAGTGCTCAGTGGGGCAGCAGTTAGGATTGTGCTTGATACAAGTATGGTTATTGTTAGGAGTGTTTTTTTCATTGTTTATTCCATTTGCACATTGGAAACAAAACTATAAATTAAAATAACAAAAACAAAAATTACAAAGCTGTCAGGAAGCGAAATAGGCGCTTTCCATAAGGCGGCATTACAATCAAAATCTAAAATATTTTTATATCAATATAAATGACTTAAGCCTATAAGCCATAATTGTTTTATGACCTACAGGCGAGCAAAAATTACTTTTTGGTGAGCAGTAAATTGGCTAAACGATTGACAAACTGGGGGCTGATTGCAGAGAGTTGGAACATAATTTTGGTTTTCAATCCCACAGGCGTATGCGTAGCCGTTAAGATGCTTCCTTTGGCTTTGACTAAGCCAAACACTTGTTCGGCAACATCTTGGGGTGTGAGACTGACCCCAATGTTTTGAATCGCGCCTGCATCCATGTCTGTCACCATCGCTGTTTGGACAAAAAGCGGCATCACATCCAGTACACGAATGCCGTATTTTTGCCATTCGATATCTAGCCCTTCTGTAATACCGCGTACGGCAAATTTACTGGCAGAATAAGAGACTAAGTCTGCTTGTCCATAAATGGCTGATGCTGAGGAAAGATTGATGATACGCGCAAATTTTGCTTCTTTCAGATAAGGAAGTGCGGCATGACAGCCATTTAAAACGCCATTGACATTGATATTGATTGTGCGGTGATGGTCACTAATCTGAGTTTTTTCAAAATCTCCAGAATAAAGAATCCCAGCATTATTGACTAAAATGTTGAGGCCATTTGCCCATTGAGAAAATTCTTTAAGCGCGGTTTGCCATTGTGCATAATCGCTCACATCTAATTTGCCCGCTTTGGCATTGTCACCCAATTGATCTGCTAAAATTTGAGCCTGCGCTTCATTGATATCATAAATACCAACTTGATAACCTTGTTGGTAGAATAGACGTGCAATCGCAGCCCCAATCCCTTGCGCAGCACCACTAATGAATATGCTTTGACTCATTGCAGCATCCTTTTTAGTTTATTTTGATTGCAAAGAGTTGAACATAAAACATGCATAACAACAAGTGTTGTGCAGTCATTTGTTATTGATCTTAAAGGACATAAAATGCAACAGCTATTCGCCATCATGAAACAATTACGTGCAGAATGCCCTTGGGATCGTGAACAGACACCTGAAAGTTTAACGCGCTATGCGATTGAAGAAGCATATGAGGTAGAAGAAGCAGTACGTTCTGGTGATATAGATGAAATTAAAAATGAATTAGGTGATTTATTGCTACAAGTGGTTTTTCAATCACAGATGTACAGTGAGCAGGGGGCTTTTGATTTTAACGATGTTGTCGATGTACTTTGTCAAAAATTGATCCGACGCCATCCACATGTTTTCCAAAAACAACAATTTGATAATTTAACGCCTGAACAAGTGTCGGTGTTGTGGCAGGAAATTAAACAACAAGAAAAACAGGGCAAAACTCAATCTCGATTAGATGCGGTAAAACATGGTCCCGCTTTATCTCAGGCAGAAAACATTCAAAAAAATGTCGCAAAAGTAGGCTTTGATTTTCCTGATGTGGCGCAGGCCTACGATAAAGTCAAAGAAGAACTGGCAGAGTTTGAAGAGGCGCTGCAATCGGAAAAACCTGATGAAATTATGGATGAATTTGGTGATTGTTTATTTTCTTTAATCAATGTAGGGCGTAAACTAGGCATTTCAAGTGAGATGGCGCTGTTAGGAACCATTTATAAATTTAAATCTCGCTTTGCTTATATTGAAGATCAAATCAATTTTAAAAATAAAAGATTAGAAGATGTGTCTTTAGAAGAAATGGATCTTCTTTGGGATCAGGCAAAGCAACAATTAAAATCACAGGTTAGCAATGAGTAATCAGCATTTTTATTTTAATCGTGTAGTAAAACTAATTAAATCGTCTTTTTTATTGGTGCTTTTGAGTTGCTCCTTGAGCTTGTATGCACAACAGTTTGATCAAGCTTATCTCAACTGGAAAGCACAACAACAGGCCCATGATGCACAATTAAAAAAAGTCGACGATCAATACTATCTTTCACGACCGAATAGCCAAAAATCGCCATCGAACAGTAGTCACAAAGGCCCTTCATCATCTGCCCAGTCTTCAAACAGCTCAGCTTTAAAAGTCAGTTTAAATTCTGCAAATGCTGAACAATTACAACAGCTCACGGGTGTGGGGGCAAAGAAAGCACAGGCGATTATTGCTTATCGTAATCAGAATGGCGGATTTAAAAGTATCGATGACTTAAAAAAGGTCAAAGGGATTGGCGAGAAACTTTTCGAGCAGAATAGAGCACGGCTGAGTTTATGATGGGTTTAACAGCCTGTAGATCGACGAATTATCAATAGTCCATAAATTCAAGTGAAGTTTGCGAGAATCAAATTGCCCTTTAGCTGTGTAAGCGATATCATTAGCACAATTATGATTTTTACGTCCTGACGTAGGAGACAGTGTCTTTTGCAAACTTTGCGTGCGTCAAAGTGTGGGTTATCCACCGCTCAATTACCTTCCTCCATTTTAGATGTTATTGATTCTTTAACTAAAGCTGGCTATGAAGCTTATATAGTCGGTGGTGGTGTACGTGATTTAATGCTTGGCTTAAATCCGAAAGACTACGATGCTGTGACCAATGCAACACCTTCACAGGTGAAAGAGGTATTTGGTCGTCGTTGCCGAATTATTGGGCGACGTTTTGAATTGGCACATGTGTACTCAGGTCGTGAATTGATTGAGGTGGCGACATTCCGTGCCCCACCGAAAAAAGCCATTACCTCTGCACAAGGGATGATTTTACGTGACAACAATTGGGGAACAATAGAGCAAGATTTTGCTCGACGTGATTTTTCCATCAATGCCATGTATTACCAACCTCGAAAAGGGGAAGTGCTCGATTTTTGTCATGCTATTGATGATATAAAAACTAAAACTTTAAGACTATTGGGTGATCCAGCACTTCGTTTTGAAGAAGATCCAGTACGGATGTTGCGTACATTACGTTTTGCTGCGAAGTTAAATTTTAGTATAGATCCTAAAATATTAGACGTTTTTACCCAAGAAATGACGCAATTGCTGCGTGATGTTTCTCCGCATCGTTTATATGATGAGTCGCAAAAATTATTCACCATGGGGCATTTGCATCGTGTGATGCCGATGTTGATTGAATTTGGTATTTGGAAGCAATTATTTGCTGATATTAGCCCTGAGATTACCCAATTTATAGAGCGTGCAGCGAAAAATACCGATCAACGGATTCAAATGGGTAAAACCATTAATCCTGCATTTTTCTATGCGGTATTGCTCTGGAATAATTTCTTAGCGCGTTGTGATTTCTACCATGCTAAAGGTGTAGTTGCTGCAGAAGCACGAGCTCAAGCAGGCTTAGATGTGTTAAAACGTCAAGCGACACGAACCATTATTCCTCGTTTTGCCGAAACCTTTATTCGTGAAGTCTGGGAAATGCAAAGCCGTTTGCTTAACCCGAAACCACAACAGATTGAAGCGCTTTCGGGTCATGCACGTTTCCGTGCAGGATTTGACTTCTTGTTGTTGAGAGAGAAGTCAGGTGATGCTTCTACCAATGGCATGGGTGCATGGTGGGAAGCTTACCAAGACATGTCGACTGATGAGAAAGAGCGTGCAATTGGCAGCTATAATCGTCAGCGTGCTAAGAGTCGTAAGAAACTTGCTGAAGTTGCCCCTGTTGAAGATGTAAAAGCAGCAGCTTCCACGCAAATTGAACCATTGGTGAAAGAACAAGAATCTCGTAGCCGTCGTTCGCGGACTAAGCCAAATTCAACATCATCTCAAGATTTTAGAAGTAGAAATGATGCTCGAACAGCAGTAAACAAAGGCGAGATCACAGCGGATCATCCAATTACCAAGCGTAGACGCGTACAACGTGATTTAAGCAGTGTGATTTTTGGACCGACCCAATCATGATTAAAACCTATATTGGTTTAGGCAGTAATTTAGGTGATTCTGAGCAAATTTTACGGGAAGCTGTAGAAAAACTCAGAAACTTAGGTGTTGTTATCGTTTCAAAGCTGTATCAAAGCCCGCCGATGGGGCCTCAAGATCAGCCAAATTATCACAATGCAGTTGCAGAATTACACACCGATTTAGCGCCTTTGGCCTTGCTGGATGAACTGCAACGTATTGAAAATGAATCAGGTCGAGTACGGTTACGCCGCTGGGGTGAGCGTACTTTAGATCTAGATCTTTTGCTTTATGCTGAAAAAAACATTATAAATGAGCGGCTCACAGTACCGCATATCGGTATTTTAGAGCGTGATTTTGTGGTGATTCCATTGTTGGATCTCGATCCTGAGCTCCAAGTCAATGGACAATCATTGCAAAAGTTAGATTTCGTGCAACATTCAACCCTTCGTGTTTTAGCAGATCAGTCATGGGCTGATTAAAGGATTGAATGGGCAGAGGAACTCTCATTGATAGAGGAATATCGTCATGATTAGCCTAAGTGATTTAAGACAATTCAAAACTCAGGGACGTAAATTTTCATGCTTAACTTGCTATGATGCAAGTATGGCAAAAGGTATGGAAGTTGCTGAGATTGACACCATTTTGATTGGTGACTCTTTAGGGATGACAATCCAAGGGCATGATTCTACCTTGCCTGTGACTGTTGCAGATATGGCTTATCATACTGCGGCTGTGCGTCGTGCAAATCAACATGCGTTTGTCCTGTGTGATTTACCCTTTATGAGTTATGCCACGCTCAATGATGCGTTGCTCAATTCAAAAACCGTGATGCAAGCGGGCGCTCAAATGGTGAAAATTGAGGGCGGTGAGTGGCTGGCTGAAACTGTAGAAGTTTTGACACGAAATGGTATTCCTGTTTGTGTACATTTGGGTTTAACACCACAATCGGTGCATGTTTTTGGTGGTTATAAATTACAAGCGAAAACGCGAGAATCAGCAGATCAACTGATTGCGGACTGTAAAGCTGTAGTTGATGCAGGTGCCGCTGTGTTATTGCTTGAATGTGTTCCGGCACAGATGGGTAAAGAAATTGCTGAATTGTTCCCACACGTTCCTGTGATTGGCATTGGTGCTGGTGCAGATACCGATGGTCAAGTACTTGTGGTGCAAGATATGCTTGGTTTGACGTTTGGTAAAGTGGCACGTTTTGTACGTAATTTTATGAAAGAACAAGCAGGGGAAACTGCAATCGTGGATGCATTTAAGGCATATCATGTTGCTGTACAAGAGCAATCATTCCCTGCCAAAGAACATACTTTCCAAGTAGAGCTGTAAACATGAAAACAGAAACGACCATTCAAGGATTAACAGCATCACTTCAACCTGCTCGATCGGCACGTAAAATCATTGGTTTTGTACCGACGATGGGAAATCTACATCAAGGCCACTTAAACCTGGTTCGTGAAGCGCGTAAATTATGTGATGTGGTGGTGGTCAGTATTTTCGTGAATCCAATCCAATTTGGACCGAATGAAGATTTTGATAATTATCCTCGTACACTTGAGCAAGACAGTAATTTACTTGCTGAAGTGGGTTGCGACATTGTTTTTGCACCTTCTGTGGAACAAATGTATGGTAAATTCCCACGCTTAACCAATATTAGTGTGGGCGAAATTACCAATGATTTGTGCGGTTTACAACGTCCCGGTCATTTTGATGGAGTCGCTGTCGTTGTTACCAAATTGTTTAATATTGTACAGCCGAACTTTGCATTTTTTGGACAGAAAGATTATCAACAATTGGCTGTGATTAAGCAGGTTGTTCGTGATTTGAATATGCCAATTGAAGTGATTGGTGTGCCAATTGCACGTGCTGAAGATGGTTTGGCCTTAAGTTCTCGTAATGGTTACTTATCTGAACAAGATCGTCAAACAGCTCCTGTTATTTTTAAGAGCTTAACGACTGCTGAACAAGATTTACATGCAGGTAAAGCACTTGTAGATGTCTTGGCACAAATTCGTGAAAGTTTAAATGATGCAGGATTGATTGTGGATTATGTCGAAGCACGTAGCCCAGCGTTGCAAAAAGTTGAACAATTCGACCAAGATGTTGTATTGTTTGTTGCAGCGAAATTAGGCAAGACTCGTCTGATTGACAATTTACAAGTAAAACATTTTACATAAACTTTGCTTTTAGGATCGCCATGCCATGAAGCGCATACTTATCGTAACAGGACAGTCTGGTTCAGGTAAATCATCTGCTTTGCAGGTGCTTGAAGATTTGGGTTATTACTGTATCGATAATTTGCCTTTGGCATTGCTTCCTGAAATCGTTGAAAAGCTGGATAGAGAAAACAATTTAGAGTTATTGGCACTCGGTGTCGATGTTCGAAGTGCCAAAGAAGATTTACAAGGTTTTGATCAGGTTTTTCAACAGTTACAGAAACATGGCAGCGTAGACGTTATTTATTTAACGACGCGTGATCAGGAGTTGATTTCACGTTTTAGCGCATCGCGACGTCCACATCCTTTGTCAAACCGCTTCCAAAGTTTGAATGAATGTATTCAAGAAGAAAAAAATTTATTGCTCCCGATTCAACTGCGAGCAACAGTACATATCGATACAACGGATAAAAGTGTACACGATTTAAAAGATACCTTATTGTCCAAACTGGGACAGTCCGATAAACTCATTTTAATTTTGCAATCTTTTGGTTATAAACATGGTATTCCATTAGATGCAGATTTTGTTTTTGATGTAAGGCATTTGCCGAATCCACATTGGGATTTAGAGTTACGTAAATATTCGGGTTTAGATGAACCAGTACGTAAATTTTTAGAAGCCAGCGAGCAAGCAAATGAGATGTATCAAGACATCTATCAGTTTTTAAATAAGTGGTTGCCTGCTTTTTCGGAAGGTCATCGTCACTATATTACAGTGTCAATTGGCTGTACGGGGGGGCAACATCGTTCGGTTTATATTGTGGATAGGTTGAAAAAGGCTCTTGAGTCGAAATGGACTATTCAGGTATTACATAGAGAAATGAAGCACTGGTCATGATTGACACAACTGTTGACGTAATTAATAAATTAGGATTACATGCGCGTGCATCTGGAAAACTAATCGAAGTCACGACTAAATTTAAATGCTCTATTCAAATTGGTAAGGGTGACAAGTTAGTCGATGCCAAGAATATCCTTTCTTTACTTATGCTCGGAGCGGGTAAAGGAACCACCTTGCGTCTAGTGATTGATGGTGCAGATGAAGAAAAAGCTTTGTCTGAAGTTCAAGCACTGTTCGCAGATAAATTTTACGAGGCAGAATAATCGTGGCACGTCGTCCGCAACGTTTTACTGAAGATGATTTTGAGTCTTTAGAAGGGCGTGCAAGTAAAACCGAACAGAAAAAAGCTGTACAACGTATGGCTGCTTTAGGTGAACAACTCGCAGAGTTGTCGAAGAAACAAATTGAATCTTTACCTGTTGAAGATCGGTTGATTGAGGCTTTGCTTGATGTGCAATTGATCACATCTTTTGAAGCACGTCGCCGTCAATTTCAACGGATTGGTAAGCTTTTGCGTAATGAAGATGAAGCTATCATTTTGTCTTATTTAACCCCTAAACAAGGGATTAAAAAGTTGGCGCAATTGGATCGTTGGGTTGATCGAATGATTGAACAGCGTGATCCTGCAATTAAAGAATTCTGTAAATCTTATAATGCTGCAGAAAGTCATTCTTTACGTCAGCATGTATTGCGCATTCATCGGGATATCACCCGTCAAGCCACTGCTGAAGAATTAGCGGCTTCTAAACTTAAGTTATTAAATTATGCCCAACAAGTGGCTTTGATTTCGGATAATTCCAAGTAAACTCAAATAAATGATCGTGACAAATAAAAAACGACCCTTTTGGGTCGTTTTTTATATTTAGCCGAGATATGAATTAAACTTTTGATGGCATCATGGGCATGTTTTCGCCTGCTTTAAATTCTGGTTGGAATTTAACAACACATTTACCATCGATGATTTTATCACCCATTTTTACTTGGATTGCTTTGCCATCAGTTTGGCCTGCACATGATTTTTGAATCGCATCCCACTGTGCTTTACGTTCTGCACGTTTTTGTGCAAATTCTTGCTTAATTTGAGCACGTTGTTCTTCGGTCATGTCTTTCATACGTGGCCCATCATGACGCATCATATGGCCACGTTGTTCTCCATCTCGACGGAAATCTTGTTTCATCTCTTTCATCGCCTTGTGATCAGGCTTGAATACGATATTACATGTACCATTAATATTTTGCTGACCTGCTGTCACCTGAACCGTTTGACCAATTGCTTTGCCATCACAGGCTTTTTGCATTTGTTGGCGTAACGCTTTATGTTGAGCACGCTTCTGTTTCATTTCTTCACGTTGTTCTGGTGACATTTTATGATGTTCACCATGCATCATTGGGCGGCCATCTGGACCGTCTTTAGGACCAGGATTGGATTGGCAGGCTGTTAAAGCCCCCGCAGTTAAAATGCTTGCTGATACCAGTGCGATTTTTGTCATTGCTTTCATTGTTACTACTCCAATGAATATTTTGATGTTCTGTTGATACAGTAAAGATTAAATAATAATGATGTAGAAACAATGGAGAGAATTTTGAGCAACTGTTGGGTACAATGTTGAAATGAGAAGAAAAACGTGAGACCAGTTTTGAAAATACGTCGAGTTCCCATTGCATTACGCTTATTTCTGACCGTTTTATTGACAACTTTAGTCATTACCACAGTGAGCTTGGGTGTCTTACATTGGACCATGCAAAAGAACTTTGCCAGATATGTTGCAGATGTTGAAATGCAGAAACTTGATCATCTGATCGAAAACTTGGCAGATGTATATGGGGTCTATCAAGACTGGGGTAACGCGGTTCAAGCACAGATTTTGCAAATTGAAGGTGATGCTGCGCCTGATGATTATGATAAATTATCACGCTGGTGGCTACGTCGTCAGTATGATATCGCTTTACAGCAACGCTACTTTAAAGAACATACAATGGTGGCGACTTTGGGACAAACGGACGGTGCAGTTCATAAGTCTCAACTGGATAAAGAAGAACTGAAAATTCTCGAAGAAAATTTACCCTCAGCTTATCAACCTTTTGAAGGTTTGAAATTTCCGCTTAGTTCAAATCAAAACTTATATAGACCCTCAGATCGTAAAGGAAATAAACCGCCTATAGGTAAAGATAAAGGTCATCTTTCAGCAGGACACGAAGCACCAGCTTCTGCAGCGAAAGAAGCGCCAACGCGAGATTCGATGCGAACGGTAAATCCGCAGAATGGCAAAAAGATATTTGTGTCATTGCCTGACCGTTTGGGGCTGAGTTCACGACTTTCTTTGTACGATGCAAAACAACAGTTTATTTTAGGTGAACCGTCAGATGATCAGGTGTCTTATCGTCCGATTTTAGTCAATGACGAAGTGGTCGGTTACTTGGGTTTAAAACCAGTTTTAGATCAGGATGATGCGCTGAGTATTAACTTCTTTAGTAATCAAAAGCGTTATTTAGTGCTGATTTATATCTTCACCTTCTTATCCAGCTTGGTTGCCGCATTGTTATTGGCGACTTATTTTAAAACACCGATTCAACGTTTATTGAACGCAACTCGCGAATTAACCAAAGGTAACTACCAGCATCAAGTGCTGATTAACCGCAATGATGAATTAGGAGACTTGTCGACAGAGTTAAATCAGTTGGCCGTCATTCTTGACCAGCATGAAACATCACGCCGTCAGTGGGTTGCAGATACTTCACATGAATTAAAAACGCCATTAGCAGTATTACAAGCACAGATTGAAGCCATGCAAGATGGGATTCGCAAGCCGACGCCTGAACATTTTGAAGCGATGTTACGTCAGGTTACGAGCTTGAAAAAGTTGACACAGGATTTAGCCGATTTGGCGCAAGCTGAAGCACAACAATTAAAATGCTACTTTGCAGAAATTGATCCTTGGTCGGTGGTTTTACAAGAAATAGAGAATTTTAAACCTAAATTTGAACAGGCTGATTTAACAATTTCTGCCACAGGTGAGGGAGCGAAATTACAATTAGATATAGATCGCTTTAAGCAAATTATGGTCAACTTACTTGGAAATAGTATTCGCTATACTGAGGCAGGTGGTGAAGTCCAAGTGCATACAGAGCAAGATGCAGATTCTTGGAGTGTGATCGTCGATGATAGCCCATTGGGTCTGAGTGATGAACAGATTGCACACTTGGGCGAACGTTTCTATCGTGTGGATAATTCACGTACACGTAGTACGGGTGGTACAGGATTGGGCTTGGCTTTATCAGGTAAAATTGCACAAACACTCGGTGGTCAGCTTACTTTTGATCATTCGCCATTAGGTGGTTTGCGTTGCAAACTGACATTTTCAAAACATACTAAAGTTTAAAAGGAATAGTACAACATGAAGCATATCATGCTGGTAGAGGATGAAGTTGAACTTGCGCAATTGGTGCGGGATTATCTAGAAGCAGCAGGCTTTGAAGTCAGTATGTTTCATGATGGTCAAGAAGCTTATGACAGCTTCCTGCAACGCAAGCCAAGTTTAATGGTGTTGGATTTGATGGTCCCGCGTATGGATGGTTTGACCATTTGCCGTAAAGTACGTGAGCAAACCGACTTACCGATTATCATGGTGACTGCACGAACTGAAGAAATCGATCGTGTCTTGGGTTTAAATATGGGAGCAGATGACTATGTCTGTAAACCTTTTAGCCCGAAAGAGTTGGTGGCACGTGTACAAGCGGTATTACGCCGTTTAGAACGTAAAGCTGAACCTGAAGCCAATGACTTATTTCGTATTGATAAAGCACAACAACGTATCTGGTATCAACAAAAATCGTTGAATTTAACGCCAACTGAATTCCGCCTTTTAGAGCTTTTCCTCGAACATTTGGGACAAGTCTATTCTAGAGCGCAACTTTTAGACCATATTAACCCAGATAGTTTTGATGTTGCTGACCGTGTTATTGATAGTCATATCAAGAACTTACGCCGTAAAATATCTGAAGCAGCGGAAACCGGAAATCGTCATGAATGGGTACAAGCTGTTTATGGCGTAGGCTACCGTTTTGAATATCCAGAAGATTAAGTTTTCGACATTTTAAGTTCATCATTGTGGATAAACACAGGTTTATCCACAGATATTGTGGGTAAATGTTTATAAATGTAAAAAGTTATGTTTGAAAAATAAACATATAACTTTATGTTTATTGATACATTCTGATTTTGACTGAATTGTGGATAGATAGAGCTTAGGTCTGTTGATCTAATGTGTGTTCCAAAGCCCGCTAATTATTTAATGTGTTGATAAACCGCCAATACCTGCTTTTGGGCTTTGGTCAGGCTCTTGCTCACAAGCTCATAAGAGCCTTCAACCAAGTCTTGAATAAGATCAGCACTGATTTGCTCGCCCTCATAAATTGAAATCCAATGACGTTTATTCATATGGTAGCCCACCTGAATCGAGGGGTAGAGATCTCTCAACATTTCGCCATGATCAGGTTCAACTTTTAAATTAATCAGTTTTTTGCCATGCAGTTCAGAGCCTAACATAAACATTTTTCCCATCACTTTAAAAACAGGAACATCCTCACCAAAGGGATAGTCAAGTTCGGATTTAGGTAAATCTGATGCAATCTTAAATGCTAAAGTTCGGATTTCTTCACCAGTCATCATTGTCTCTTTTTAAAATATTCTTTATGAATAAATGCTAATCACTGTTCCATCATCGACCAGCTTCCAAATTTCATCCATGTCTATATTTCTAACGGCAATACACCCCCATGTCCAGTCATTTCTAGGTAAGTAGGTCATTAAACTAGGCAGCTTTTCCACTTGTGAGCGTGTTGCTGAACCATGAATCATAATGTCGCCACCAGGAGAAACACCAAGTTGGTTGGCTTTAGATTTATCCTGTTGGTTTGGATAGGACACATGCAGCGATTTATAAAATGCACTATTGGGATTCCGCCAATCTAGAATATAACGACCTTCAGGGGTTTTTCCATCACCTTCTTTAACTTTATGTCCAATAGGATCAAAGCCTAAGCGCATTGGATATGTTCGTATGTCCTGATCATGATGCATGAGTTTAACAATACGATCCGATTTATAAACTTTAACTTCGGTGATTGGCGTGTTTTGACGAAGACGTTGAATCTCTTGCTCAGATAAATTCTGCACATGTATGGCAGCATTTGCGGTTGGAATAAATTGATTATATTTTTGATAAGTCCAGACACTTGCTATAGCTATAGCCAAAAGAATCAAGCATGGAATGAGGTATTTTTTATTCATTTTAGAATACTAATGTTGTAAAACCCTGTATTGCCTAAATTTTATTCATTCTAAAGACAAAAGCTGTAGTTAATTTGTGATTGTGGATTTATCCTGTGGATAAACACAAGTTTATCCACAGAAATTGTGGGTAACTATGATGGGTCAGATCAAAGAAAGTGATTCGGCAATTTATTTGATCAAGACGAACAACTCACCATCACTTCAGGAACGTCGCTCGGTAAAGGCGCTAAATCTTTGGCTGTTTCTAAATCCGTTTGTTTGGTAAAGGGATGACTAAGCAATTTAAATAGACGATCAACCTCAGAAAAATCATCACGTTCAGCCTGTTCAATGGCTGTTTGTAGCATATGATTTCTTAAAATATAGACTGGATTGGCCTTTTTCATTTCTGCATCAAGTACATCAATCTCTTGCTGCTCACGAATACTGTGATATTGCGTCAAGAAGTTTTCAAATTGAAAGCGATCTAGGCAATCATCTTTAATAGCTTCGTATTCTTTATTCTGTAAGCGAAGAAAACTGTCGGTATAGTCGAGTTGCTCACTTTGTAGAATTCTTAAAAATGCCATACCACAATCAAAACTATCTTTATGGAAGGCAGGTAGTCCAAGTTTTTGGCATAGCCCATGGGTATAATGTTCTAGAAAGGTCGGTTCAAAATGCTCTAAACATTCGACGAGGTCTTGCTTAAATTGTTCTTTATTTTCTGCTTGTGCCAGTGGAATTAAATTGTTTAACCAATTCCATAAGTTCCAATGTGCAATACTCGGTTGGTTTTGGTAGGTATAACGGCCATTGTAATCACTATGATTGTTGATCCAATTGGGACGGAAACGCTCCATAAAACCATAAGGGCCAAAATCAAGGGTAGAACCTGTAATATTGAGATTATCCGTATTCATAACTCCATGCGCAAAACCTACCAATTGCCATTTTGCGATCATGACAGCGGTGTTTTGGATCACTTGCGTTGCAAATGCTAAAACAGTGTCTTCAAACTTTTGCTGTTCAGCACTCAAACATTGTGGATAGTGCCATTCAATACATTTTTGGGTAAATTCAGAGAGTAACTCAGGCTGATATTGATTGATCCATTCAAAATGCCCTAAACGGATGTGGCAATCCGAAGTGCGTAACATCATTGCACCAAGTTCAAGTTTTTCTCGTTGTACGCCTTGGGTTGAAGAAGTAAAGCCTACGGAATTGCTTGAAGCAACCCCCAGTGCATTGAGTGCGTGACCCGCTAGATATTCACGAATTACAGAGCGTAATACAGCACGTCCGTCTCCCATACGAGAGTATGGGGTTGAGCCTGCACCTTTTAAATGTAGGTCAATGGTTTGACCTTGTCGATTTAAAATTTGCGCTATCAATAGGCCACGCCCATCACCCAATTGACCTGCCCATTGTCCAAATTGATGCCCTGCATAAACCATGGCAAGGGGATGAAATTCAGCAAAGGTTTTTTGTCCGCTACAAATCTCGACCCATTGGGCTTTTTCATCTTCAGACCATTGTAATTCATCCGCAAGCGCAGCATTAAAATGCCCAGGCTTTGCACCTTTCAGTGGACTAGGCATTTGCTCATGATAGAGCTTTGAATCGAGAGATGGATAACGTGGGGCAAATTGCATAGCGATCGGTCACAATGGTTTCACTTGTCCCTCTCAATATAGCAAAGTTTTAAGCTGTTGAGATAATGTCGACTGTTTTAGTCGACAATAAATAGCTTTGCACCAAATGCGGTAGAAGAACGATGCGCTTCAGCTTGATCTGCAACTTGATAACTCATCCCTGCTTTTAAGGTAAAGGTACGCCCATCATCAAGTTCAGTGTGCAATTCACCTTCCAAGCAAAACAGGATATGACCTTTTAAACACCAGTGGTCAGCCAAATAATCGACAGAATATTCGACCATTCGCACTCGAATATTGTCAAATTGCTGTGTGCGCCAAAGTGCAAAGCCTTGCTCACCCTCATGGCGCGTTGTTGGAACTTCTGCCCAGTTGGTAATGCCAAAGGGGATGTTATTAATTTGCATATTATTTTCTCTCAATATTCTCAGTATGAATGTCTGTAAAAATGGATAAAAGAAAAGCCCCTTTCGGAGCTTTGCTTTTGATGTGTATTGAGAATTTAAGAAACAACGTTCTTTTTGATTCCACGCATCAATGTTTCTAAGCGTTCACGATGGAAAGCAAGTTTCTGTTCGACCAATTGGAAATCAACTTTGAGTTTGACATCCATTTGGTGGATCTTTTCAGCAACAGATGCTTTTTTCGCTTGTAGCTCTTGTTCTTTTAACGCAGCCCAATCATTTAACGTATTGGTGAACGCTTCATATTCTTGCGATACTTTTTGTTTCATCGCGATAATATCTGCATTGACGTTATGACCATAAATCGCTAAATCCTGTTCAGCATATTTAAATCTCATCGCCAATTCCGCTTTTTTGATATTGAAGCTTGGGATACGACGTAGGTTCTTGGCTAAACCGATTTTAGAGCACGACCAAATCAACCATTTTGTTGGATCATATTGCCACCATTTCACCCCATTACGATAATCGTATTGGAAAATATGGTGATAGTTATGATAACCCTCGCCCCAAGTTGCAATGGCAAGAACAAAGTTATCACGTGCAGTATTTTCGTCAGTATAAGGACGTTTGCCCCACATATGGCAGAGTGAGTTGATGAAGAATGTTACATGATGGCTAATGATTAAACGGAGCAAACCACCTAAGAGTAATACGCCCCACATGTCACCTACAGCCCAACCCAGTGGAACTAAAATCGCAGCATGTACAGCAATCACAAGTGGAACATAATACTTGTCTTGGAACATAACCACTTTGTCATTCAACAAATCAGGTGCATTTTTATAATTTGATTCAGCAGCAGGATAATTACGTAACATCCAGCCGATATGAGCGTACCAAAAACCATTGTTAATCGAATACGGATCTTGATCCACATCATCCACATGGCGGTGATGTGTGCGGTGACCAGAAGCCCAGAACAAAATACTGTTTTGAACAGCAAAAGTTCCCATGATCATCAAAATGATTTTAAGTGGTAAAGTCGCTTCGTATGCACGATGTGCCCACAAGCGATGATAACCTGCAGTAATACCTAAACTACTGAGACCGAGTAAAACGAATAAACTAATCCAAGCTGCCGCACTAAAATCATGGTGGTAGGCATATAAAGGGATCGCAATTACTGCCACAAGGGGTAAAAACACCAAGGCAAAAACACCGATCCAATTTATTGGGGCTTTGGGTAGGGGAGCATTCATCTCCAACAGCACTCCTAAGAACCTTAATCAGGTAAAGTTAAACGCATAGCTTCAGCATTTTTCTAGGCTATACTTTCACAGATATTATCATGGGCGAACATGTGTTCACTAGTATTAGTGTACATCTGTATTGTATAAAACAGTAACAGAATAAAACATGAATTCTAGCGGTTTGATCGAAAAAAATGAATGGTTAAAACGTCGTATTTAAATGTCAAAATAGTGTAAGAATTTTTCTGCCTTATCCAATTTGATTTTTAGGGGGTTAGACAATTGATTCTCAAGTTAAATTTTAATTTTGGGACTCTCTAAAGTTCAAAATAAAATTCTACTTTATTGTGTTATTAAGGGCGTTTGAGTTATTGAATTTGTGCTAAGGCAAGCTGCATCATTTTGGGGAAATCAGTAATTAATCCATTGATCCCCAAATCTCTTAAATGCTTAGCGCGCTCAATATCATTGACGGTCCAAACACTGATGTCCAAATCTACACGCTGAGTTGCTTGAATGAGCTCATCTGTTGCCAATTGATTCATCCATCCAATCTGGCAGCATCCCAGTTGTAATGCCTGTTCGATCGCACGTTGTTGGATGTCATCTTCAATCAGTAGACCACGTTTAAAACTTGAGTTTTGCTGTTGTAAGGCTTGATGTATTTTTAAATCAAAACTGGTAATCACTGCAACATTTTCAAAACCTTGCAGTTGTTTTTGTAATTCGATGATGAGTTTTTCAGCGTGTTGCAATGTTTCTACAGCTTTCACTTCAACTTCAATATGCTCAAAGTCCTGCATAATATTTAGGCTTTGGCTTAAGGTTGGGGTAATTTGTTTTTCCCAATCCATCCAGATATTGGCTTGGTTATAGGCCGCTAATTCAGCGCTGTTTAAATCATACAGTGCTTGATCTATTCCAGTTGTTCTTAAAAAATTATCGTCATGCATGATAATGAGTTCATCATCTTTTAGTTGTCGAACATCGAATTCAACTGCACGGATACCTAAATCGTGAATATATTGAAATCCAGCTAAGGTATTTTCAGGTGCTTCACCACGCGCGCCACGATGTCCGATAATTCTCATAATGAACTCACATACTCATTTTCATATGTCTAGTAATCGTTTAAGTCTTACTTTTAGCAATAACTTGATTTTATCATACTGTTAAAAAATTACTTTTAGACAGTGATTTATCGTTAAATCGTGTCATTGATGTTCTTTTGCCAAAGCACTTCACTACCGCCTTCTGCGCGTTGTAAGGTGCGTGAAGCAACAAAAAACCAGTCGGATAATCTGTTAATTAATTGTAGAGCAGTTGCTTGAATATTTTGATCACGACTGTGTACAGTCATTAAGCTGCGTTCTGCTCGACGACATACAGCACGTGCTTGATGTGCATAACTACATGCTAAAGTTCCAGAGGGTAGAATAAAGTCTTTGAGCATTGGTAAGTCTTCATTCATTTTGTCGATTTCCTTTTCAAGAAATTCAACACAAACAGGTTGGAGCAAGTTGTAGTTAGGAATACAGACTTCACCACCTAAATCAAATAGCCAGTGTTGAATCAAGCTCAGTGATTTATCCCAATGGGCTTTATCGACGATGTTACTCATTGAAATTTGTGAACGTAATACACCAACAATAGAATTTAGTTCGTCTACATCACCGAGAGCGTTAATACGTAAGTCATCTTTCGCTACGCGAGAACCATCTCCTAATCCTGTGGTGCCTGAATCGCCTGTACGGGTATAAATTTTACTTAAACGATGTCCCATAATTTTGTCCTAGATAAAAATGTAAAGATAAAGAATAAAAAAGGATAATGTCGGTCAAAACATTATCCATAAACTGCGCTGTTTTAGATATTTTTTTTGGGTGTCGCTTTTAGTAGCGGAAAGTTACCCCAGCAGATGCAAGACGACCACCGTTGATGTAGTAAACACCATTACCGTTGTATGCTGTCTTATAATTAACATCACCAATGTTTTCAATATTGGTAAAGAGTTTAATCATTGGAGTTGCTTGCCAGTAAGCATTGACATTAGTACTAACATAACCCGGCGTTGTGGTTGGTGTAGTCGATGGGTAATCTGCAAAATCTTTTGAATTAGATTTTGCGACGACAGATGCAGAAACACCATATACGCCATCATCCCAACCTGTAGTTAGAGTTAAACTTTGGCGTGGTCGGCGAGTTAAATCTTTTTTAGTTTCATCATCTTTTGCTTGAACATAAGCATAAGTTGTAGTTAAAAAGAGTTCATCTTGTTGCCATTTAAATGAAGCTTCACCGCCAGTAAAGGTTGCTTTATTTACGTTAACTAATTTACCCGCCTGATAATTAATCAGGTTGTCTACTTTATTGCGATATACAGATAAGACTAAATCAATATTATAATTAAGTTTTTGATCAACGCCGATTTCATAAGAAAAGCTTTCTTCTGGTTTTAAATCAGGATTTGCTCCCCAAGAAATTGCATATAAATCGTTGGTTGTTGGTGCGCGGAAAGCTGATCCGACATTTGCATAAATGCTCGTAAGTGGTAAAACTTGATAACGGACAGCACCTTGACCAACTGTGTGTGTACCAAATTTATCGTTGTCTTCCACACGAATACCAACTTGAGTTTCTAGACCATTGTGTTGATATTGATGCTGTGCAAAATAGCCAATAGTATCTACAGATTCTTTGTATTTAACATCTTGTCCGCCAAACAAATTTTTCGAATAAACATCACCTTTAATATCTTTAAAGGTTGAACCGAATAAAATGTTTTGAGTAGGTGTCATTTGCCATTTTGTATAGAGCTCAGCTTCTTTGGTTGTACTATGTACATAATCTGAAGAACTATTTTGCTCAATATTGTCTTTAAATTGCGAAAGTCGTGCATGAAGTGCGACATTATCTAAAATATCGACTCGACCTTTTACATTAATGATTTCATTTTTAAAATCTTGAGAAACGAGATTACCGTAATTGTCATAATCACTATAACCTTGATTTTCACTGTAATTGACTGAGGCTGCATAGCGCTCTTTCTCAACACCAACTTTTGCACTATAGCCTTTTTGATCAAAACTTGCTTTCTTGTTGTTTTTTGCATCTGTTACAGGCGTACCATCAGTTTCTAGGCGTTGTCCACGAACTTGAGCATAAAAACCATCTTGAGCAAGATCAGCACCAATTACTGCTTTATAGGTGTTATTTTCACCCATTTCACCAGTAACAAAAGCACCCGTTTTTTCAGGTGTTTTGGAAATCAATTGTATTACACCACCAATCGCATCAGCACCATATAAAACTGATGCAGGTCCTTTCAATACTTCAATTTGTTTAATATCTGTTGTATCAATAAAAGGTAAAGATGCAGAGCCAGCAGTATTTGAGTTTAAGCGAACACCATCTCTTAGAAGTAAAGTATGGTCAGAATCTGTACCACGTAAGAAAATTGATGCAGCTTGTCCATAACCACCAGTTTGTACCATATTGATTGATGCATCTGTTTGTAACAGTTGTGGTAAAGATGCAATTGGTGATTGTTCAAGAGTCTTCGGCTCAATAATATTGATTCGAGCAGGAACTTCACTGATTTTTTGCTCAGTACGAGATGCTGTGACAACGATTGTATCGAGTTTCGAATTTGCTTCTGAATTTGAAGAAGTATCTGCAAAAGCAGTAGAAGATAACCCCATCGCAATAGCGACAGCACCTACAAGTGCAGTAGGTTTAAAAATAACAGACATGATATGCTCCATACATTCACTCCCCGTGAACGATTGAGTTTAAGGGCACAACAAGCTGGTATCCGGACTTAAATATAGAACCTAAAGCGATTCAGATTATTCCACCTTCCCACAAAACATTGCAGTGGTGTAAGTCTTTTGACTTATTAAAGAATAATATTTTCATTTTACCGTTGCGGGGGCAGTGTTGGATTTTCACCAACTTCCCAAAGCCTTAAGCTAGACTTGTTGCATTTGTGTGCAGTATAAAGTTTGTTTAGTGTATAAACAATGTAAAACAGATAATCCTATAGAACTTTAACGCAAGTGAATAAATTTGCTTTACAATGATTTGCTTAAAATACTGAAAAAATCAGTTTGGTCTGAACAAATTCGAGTTCAAAGCTATGCGTACCCGTGCCAAAATTTGTGGGATTACACGACCACAGGATATTCAAGCTGCTGTACAAGCAGGTGTGGATGCGATTGGTTTTGTGTTTTATGAACCTAGTCCACGTTATGTCACGATTGAATTGGCTCAGCAATTGGCACAACTTATTCCACCGTATATCAACATTGTTGGATTATTTGTTAATGCCAGTGCACAAGACATTGCACAAGTATTAGAACACGTGCCTTTGGATATTATTCAGTTTCATGGTGATGAAACTGCACAACAATGTCAGCAGATCGCACAGTATAATAAGCGCCGTTGGTACAAAGCGATTCAGATTAAACCTGATGCAAAAAATTCAGATATTATTACGACAATTCAGCAATACCAACAGGCTGGTGCGAGTGCTATGCTTTTAGATGCATGGCATCCTGAACTGAAAGGAGGGACTGGACACAGTTTTGACTGGTCTCAATTCCCTAAACTCGATATTGCTTTAATTTTGGCAGGTGGTTTAAAACCTGAAAATATTGAAGACGCTATACAAACGACTCAAGCGTATGCAGTCGATGTCAGCGGAGGCGTAGAATCCGCAAAAGGTATCAAAGACCAACAACTCGTAGAACGATTTATGCAAGGAGTCCAACGTGGATCAGCAAAGTAATCAACAAAATAGTGTGATTGACTATACCCAATTCCCAGATCAAAACGGGCATTTCGGTATCCATGGCGGACGTTTTGTGTCAGAAACTTTAATGGTAGCTTTAGAGGATTTAGAGAAACTCTATTTCCGTATGAAAGATGATGCGCAGTTTCTGGCAGAATTCGACCGTGATCTCGCTTATTATGTCGGACGTCCTAGTCCGCTTTACTATGCTGAGCGATGGTCGAAAGAGTTGGGTGGTGCGCAAATTTATCTTAAACGTGAAGACTTAAATCATACAGGCTCACATAAGGTCAATAACACCATTGGTCAGGCGCTACTTGCGAAGCTTTCTGGCAAAAAACGTATTATTGCGGAAACGGGTGCAGGTCAACATGGTGTGGCAACTGCAACAATTGCCGCGCGTTTAGGTCTTGAGTGTGTGGTATTCATGGGTGCTGAAGACGTAAAACGTCAGGCCATGAATGTCTACCGTATGCGCTTGCTTGGTGCAACAGTTGTACCTGTAGAAAGTGGTTCTAAAACATTAAAAGATGCCATGAACGAAGCGATGCGTGATTGGGTAACCAATGTAGATTCGACTTACTACGTGATTGGTACAGTTGCAGGTCCGCACCCATATCCACAATTGGTACGTGATTTCCAATCGATCATTGGTCGTGAAGCACGTAAACAAATTCAAGAGCAAGCAGGTCGTTTACCAGATGCTTTGGTTGCTTGTGTCGGCGGTGGTTCAAATGCAATGGGCTTGTTCTATCCATTCTTAAATGATCAAGACGTCAAAATGTACGGTGTTGAAGCCGCAGGTTTAGGCATTGAAACAGGGAAGCATTCAGCACCATTAAATGCAGGCCATGTTGGTGTTTTACATGGCAACCGTACTTATTTAATGTCTGATGAGCAAGGCCAGATTATTGAAACACATTCAATCTCAGCAGGCTTGGATTATCCTGGTGTGGGGCCTGAACATAGTTTCCTAAAAGACATGCATCGTGTGAATTATGTGCCAATTAATGATACAGAAGCACTTCAAGGCTTCCGTGATTTGACTCATATTGAAGGGATTATTCCTGCATTGGAAAGTTCACATGCAATGGCCTATGTGACTAAACTTGCGCCAACAATGTCGAAGGATCAAATTATTATTGCGACGGTATCGGGTCGTGGTGATAAAGATTTAATGACTGTTGCACGTATTGATGGTGTTGAAATGGTTGAGATGTAATTCATCTCACTCGATTAATAAAAAAGCCTCTTTTATAGAGGCTTTTTTATTTCTGGATTAGACAGGATCATGGGGAAACTCTACAAAAAGCAAATGGAAATCATGAGCTAAATTACCCAAAATTTAATGAAAATAATCGGTTAATTTTTTTATATGCATTTTTTACAACGGGTTCGAGCTGAACCTTTTCCTGAAAAAATTGTCTGGGGATGGAAAGACACATTTGCGATTTGTATCATCCCTTTAATTATTTTAAATGGCTTTATTTTAGAAAAAGTATTTGGAATCTCGATAGCTGTTAGTCTGGGCGATACCATTTTAAGAGGCGTGCTGTTTATTTTAGTGTGCTACTTATATAAGGAAATGTTGCTTACGCATTGGCAAAAGTATAAACAGGCCTTTTGGCGCTCAAGTGTCTTGGTGGTGGTTAGTGCAATCGTGCTACAAGTGGTGATCTCGCTGACACGTCAGCTTTTACCCCTCGGGCCGAGTACACAAGAAAAAGACCTGATTGATCCTGAACATATTCCTTTTCTCAGTCTGTTGATCATTAGCTTGGGTCCACTATTTACTGCGCTTTTAGAAGATATTGTGTTTCGCTATACTTTATTGCAAAAGTTATTTATCCAACCGTGGTTATGGCGCATTGTACTGATTATATTGAACTCTATATTATTTGGTCTGATCCATTATCATAATTTTGACGGAAATTTAATTGCAACAATCAGTTTTATGAGTGCAGGTTTATTTTTAAACCTGATCTATTTGTGGACACGCAATATTTGGCATGTATTACTCATTCATTTTTTGAACAATGCCGTATTATCTGTGGGTGGGATTTTATTATTAAAACTTGTTCAAACATTAACTTAGTGACTGAATATGTCTAGTTTATTTATCGTTATGTTGGGTGGTCGTCATGCACGTGCCAATGTTGAAGTTCATGATGTAGTTCTTGCCGTGGGCGATTCGCTTGAAGAGGTTTATCCTCAATTAAAAAATGCATGGTTTGGTGAGCAACAGGGTTTACACATCGACGCATGGCAAAAATTAAATACTTTAGTGTTTGAAAATAAGAAATATCAAATACATTTTACTGATGCGCAACCGAATGCATCAGATCAGAAGCTTTGGCTGATTAATTTAGGCGGCTATGATGCAAATGAGTTTGGTGAGTTACACCGCTATATCCTGATTGTTGCTCAAGATGCGATTGAAGCGAAAGCCAAGGGTAAACAGTATTTTGCAGGGCATTGGCAAAAACCACACACTGATCGAGTTTTAGAGGTAGATGATTGTCTGGCGATAGATCAGGTATATGGCCGTTATGTGCAATTGGTTGAAGAAGATTTGAATGCTGATTCTCATACAGAGCTTGACCAAAGTGTTTGGGAGAATACCTATTTGACCATCTGAGTTGTCATCGCTTGATCTGCTTAAAAAGGGCGCTGTATTGCAGCCTTAAAAGATTAAGCGGATCTTAATTTTAAAAAATTGACATCAATCATTGCATTGCTCTCTCATAATCTAGTCATTGAAACAACAGAATCTTCGCAATGTTTTCAACAAGTTTGCATAAATTAAAAACTCAAACAAAACACTGCGGAGTGTGATCAATGAGCGGTTTATTAGACGAGTTAGGTAAAATTGCAGGTGCAGTGATTGCTGAGCAAAGTGTCGATAAGTTAGACCCTGATGCTGGCTTTCTAGAAAAAGCAGCTGGCGCATTTGCAGGTTATGAAGCCGCAAAAATTGCCGAAGACAAACTAGAAAATAGTGATGAGCAGCAGAAACCAGAGGATTAATTCAAAATTGGTAAACCCAGCTTTGGGCATTGATCTTAATCAATCCTGTATAAGATAAATAAGCTACAGGGTTGAATAAGTTTAGTATTGAGATGATAGCTGTGATCAAAGAGAGGGCATATTCGATATGCTCTTTTTTATTATCTAAAATAAAGATAAGCAATGAAGAAAAACATCCATAACGTAATAAAAGCATGCTTTGCCCGTAAAGCATTGCCAATTCGATCTTTGCACAATGCTTATCAATAAAACCGCTATAAAATATGGAAAAAAAGCATTTCTTTGATAGATCAATACTCGTTATATTGTGCATCGTTATAATGAAACTACTAGCTGTACGCCATGTATTTATATACTGATTTCGATCAGCAACTGATCAATGAACGTGTTGCACAATTCCGTGATCAAACGGAACGTTATTTAGCTGGAAAACTCACTGAAGATGAGTATCGTCCATTACGATTACAAAATGGTTTATACGTACAGCGTTATGCGCCAATGCTACGTATTGCTGTACCCTACGGTTTAATGAACTCTAAACAATTACGTAAAGTTTCAGAGTTGGCCAAAGAATATGACCGTGGTTATGCACACGTTTCGACACGTCAGAACATTCAGTTTAACTGGCCTGCGCTAGAAAATGTGCCTGATATGCTAGAAGGTTTAGCTTCTGTTCAGATGCATGCGATTCAAACTTCAGGAAACTGTATCCGTAATACCACAACTGACCAATACGCTGGTGTTGTTGCTGGGGAAATTGCAGATCCACGCCCGACGTGTGAATTGATTCGTCAGTGGTCTACATTCCATCCTGAGTTTGCATTTTTACCACGTAAGTTCAAAATTGCAGTTTCTGCACTTGAAGAAATTGATCGTGCAGCAACTTCATTCCATGACATTGGGGTGTATTTAACTCGTAATGAAGCGGGTGAGTTGGGTTATAAAATCAAAGTGGGTGGTGGTCTAGGCCGTACACCTATCATTGGTTCTATGATTCGTGAATGGTTGCCACGTGAAGATTTAATTGCTTATTTAGAAGCGGTTCTGCGTGTTTATAACTTGCATGGTCGCCGTGACAATAAATATAAAGCTCGTATTAAAATTTTGGTTAAAGCATTAACACCACAAGTTTTTGCTGAAAAAGTTGAAGCTGAATTTGCTGAAACAATTAAAACCTTGAAAGTTCAACCTGAAATTTTGCAAAAATTAGACGAAGAGTTTATGCCGTTTGATTATCAAAATTATGCAGATGAAGATTTCAGTGGCTTATTTGCTGAATATCCAAAGTTTAAACAGTGGTTCAATATCAATACCAATGCACATAAAGTTGCAGGCTATCGTATTGTCACTATTTCACTGAAACGTGCGGGTATTGCACCAGGTGATATGACTGTTGAAGAAATGAATTTGATTGCAGATCTTGCAGACAAATATACATTTGGTGAATTACGGACCACTCACGAACAAAATATTTCATTGGTTGATGTACCACAGAAAGATTTATTTGAATTGTGGCAAACGCTTGAAAAGAATAATCTTGCTCGTGCACATATTGGTTTTATTACTGATATCATTTGCTGCCCAGGTGGTGACTTCTGTTCATTGGCAAATGCGAAATCTATTCCAATTTCTGAAGCCATTACACGCCGTTTTGATGATTTAGATACAGTCTATAACTTAGGCCATATTGACTTGAACATTTCAGGTTGTATGAATGCTTGTGGTCATCACCATGTCGGCAACATCGGTATTTTGGGTGTGGACAAAAAAGGTGCTGAATTCTATCAAATTACCTTAGGTGGAAATGCAGACCATGATGCTTCAATTGGTGATATTTTAGGACCATCATTTGCAGCAGAATCTGTACCTGACATTATTGATGAAATTTTAAATACTTATCTTGATCTTCGTAACGAAGGTGAAGAATTTATTGAAACTTATCGTCGAGTGGGTATTCAACCTTTTAAGGAGCGCGCATATGCTTAATACCGCACTTCAAGTCCTCTCTAAAGATGGCACTGTTGCAGACAATACCTATCAAATCATTGCTGAAGATGGTGTATTGCCACAAGGTGATGTGTTGTTGACTGTTGAGCAGTTGGACCAGCTTGCGAATGTGACGGGGAAAAAAGCACTATTTCTTACCGTAGATGCTTCACCTGAAACCAATGCGTTTCCATTAGATCAGTTAGATGCGATCTTTATTGATTTTGCAGGTTTTAATGATGGTCGTGGTTATTCCTTTGCTGCGTTGTTACGTCGCCAAGGCTACGCAGGCGATCTTCGTGCAACAGGCGATGTGTTTAAAGATGTCTTGAACTATATGAAGCGCTCTGGTTTCGATACTTTTGTTGTAAAAGAAGGTAAAGATATCCATGAGGCAGCAGCAGGTTTAGGTGATTTTACGCACCCTTACCAAGCATCTACAGCTGTACCAAAAGCGCATTATCAAACAGGTGCTTGATTGTTTTAAGTACTGATTTTGAAATGAAAGCCGAACGAAAGTTCGGCTTTTTATTGTTCTCAAGTTAAAGCTGGTGTAGCCATTGCTTATTGTGAATATGATATCAACGATATAAATCAGTATTCGGCTTTATTTGTATCGTGCCCAAATCAACATTGATTCAACATAACATCATTAGGTCGTAAAACTTTCTCTACTTAAAAGTATCTACAAAAAATCATCGTTGCATTTTTGCAATGTTGTAGGCTGGAAAAGTCTATATATCTACAGCATTAAACACCACATAATCAAATAAAGATGATTCATGGTGGATGAAATGTTAAATCAAACAATGGGTGACTTATCTCTACTCAAAGGCTGGAACGCAACTTTACCCAATACTGAAGTCATGCCTGTACTATTTTTGGGTCATGGCTCACCCATGAATGCAATTCAAACCAATGATTTTACTCGTTCATGGAATCGTATTGGCGCTGAAATGGGCACACAACCGACAGCAATTTTATGTATTTCTGCACATTGGCTTACCCAAGGTGGTACAGCTGTCACTGCAATGCAACAACCGAAAACCATTCATGATTTTGGTCGTTTCCCTCAAGCATTGTTTGATGTGCAATATCCTGCAACTGGAAATAAAGCTTTGGTTGAGACAACAACTGAAGCAATTCACAGTATAGAGGTTCATCATGATCATAGTTGGGGATTAGATCACGGAACATGGGGGGTATTATGTCATGTATTTCCACAAGCCAATATTCCTGTTGTTCAATTGAGTGTCGACTATAGTCAAGGTGCTCAATATCATTATGACTTGGCTAAACAATTGGCGCAGTTACGTCGTAAAGGGGTATTGATTGTTGCCAGTGGTAATCTCGTACATAACCTAAGCAAAATTGCCTTTGATAAATTTGATGACCATTATGGTTATGATTGGGCTTTAGAAGCTGATGCAAAGATGAAAAACTTCTTAGCGACGCATAATCATCAAGCTTTAATTGACTGGCAAAAGCAAGGTGCTGAGTTTTTATTGTCGATCCCCACACCTGATCATTATTATCCAATGTTATACGCATTAGGTTTGCAGGAAGAGAAAGATGAGTTACATATTTTTAATGATCAAGCCGTTGCTGGTTCATTAACTATGACCTCATTTCGACTTGATCAACATTAATTTCAAATGTTAAGAATATAAAAGTTGGGTCTAAGGATTCAGCTTTTATAGTATTGGTGAAATTGAGTTAGTCATATTTATTCTCTCAAGATAGAATTCTTTTAAGATGACTACTTAATTTTTGAATATTAAAGCGTTATGTGGAATTTGTACTTAAATCTGTGTTATTACTAACTTAAATTATTATTTAATACATTATTTATGTGGCAATTTTTCAAAATTTTTTTTAAACAGTCTCAATCTTTGCCTCCTGTAAAAATTGAAGAAAATCAGCAGAAAGTTATTGTAAATACGGTAACTCAGTCTGTTGTTCAAAATACTCAAAGCAGTCCAGATATAGATGATTATACATATAGGTTTAATGGAAAAGAGCTTACAGACTTTGAAAATTCATTATTAAAACTAAAAAGTTATGATGGTTACACAAGACAGAAAATGTTGAAAAAGCTTCAACAATGTTTTGAACCAGAGCTTTTTCCACATTTATTGTATCGCCTTAGTGATTATGTTGAAGTAAATCGTCATTTGGCTGCAGAACATATTGTGCGTTGGAGTCAACGACCTGAATTTTCTCAGCTTTGTAGTAATTATTTTTTTGAAATTTCAATGTTGCAAAATCGAGATCGAACAGATAGTGATTCGTTAAAGTTATTGCTATCGGAAGTAGCGAGCAATAGAGTTTACCTCTCAGAAACTTTAATAAATAAACAAGGTAAACTTCCTCGTATTTTATTAAAATTTATTCTTCAATATCAATGGATAGAAGAATACGAGTTACTTCAATTCTGTGGATTAGCCAAAGATCAACATATCCGAGCTTTTTGGCTCAAGCAGTTGATTCAACACAAAACTGATGAAGAAGTTCTGTATCAATTGAAGCAGAGTTCCAATAGAGATGTGCAATATCGTTTATTTGATTTTTTATACCAGAAAGATGTACTCACTACAGATGATTTAATCTTATTTTGGCATAGTAAATTTCTTACGATTATGGATTATGCCTATTTTGCTTTAAGATCAAAAAACTTTAATTTTGAAATGTATTTTAAGGCACACCCAGTTGAGCAGTTATCTACATTTGAGGTAAGGATTCGTGCACATCAATGGATGTTATTAAAAGGTGATCTAACTGAATTTTATACGATTATTGAGCAAGTCAATCAACCCTTAATTGTAGATTCAATCTTATCTTTAGCATTAAAACAAAAGTATATTGAAATAGATCAATATTTTAGTTTTTGTCGAAAAATGGGGCGGAAATTACATTTCTATCACTTGTCAAAAGCAAAAAAATACTTGAGTGAAAAACCTAGTCTAGATGAGCTTATTCACTATTCGTCATTCATCGATGATGGAATCAGTTTCCATCAACGGCTGGAATTGGTTAACGGCAGTAATTTTGCGGATCAACTATATTGGTATGTTAAACAACATGACTATATTGAAACAATCGAAGACCAACAGCTGTTAGGTTCTTATGTTCGCCAAAATTTACAAAATTTGAAATATGCAATATATGGCGTACAGTGGACAGAATCACAAAAAATTGAAATGCGTAGTCGATTACCTGATTTTACACAGTTATATCCAGATATCTTTGACGATCAAAACATTATAGTTCTATTAAGACCTTATCTAGAATAACGGTGAATTAATAAATTTATAGAAAAACGCTGTAGCTAATGATGGTTCTAATAGTAAAGGAAATAAGAAACCATAGATTGCACCAGTAATATGCGCGCGGTGGTCGATTAATGGCGAATGTCCTGAACGGATTGCATACAGGCTATAGCATAAATAAATTGTCCCAAAAATAATTGCGGGTACAGGTAAAATATAGATATAAATCATGCTCCAAGGGTTAAACAGAATCGCACTAAATAACACTGCATTGACTGCACCCGAAGCCCCTAAACTTCGGTATGAATTTAGGGTTCGATTATGCAAATAGCTGGGAATCGCAGCAATGATGATGGCGCTACAATAAAATAAGACAAAGCCCATACCACTTAAGTAATCACGGAAAAACCATTCAACATTTCGTCCAAAGAAGTACAAGGTAAACATATTGAAAAATAAATGCATACCATCTTTATGGATAAAACCATGGGTTAAAAAGCGATCATATTGACCATGCTTAATCGCTGAAACATTGAAAATCAAACGATTCATTACATTGCGTTGCTGCCAAGCAATGAAAGAAATCGCAAGTGTGATTAAAATAATCAGAAGGGTATGGGTAAGACCAGTGATCATATTGTTATAAATGAGGTTGTTATCGTAATAGCAATATAACCTATATCATTGTCAATCAATAGGCTATCGCAATATTCTATTCATTATCCTTCATTCAGTTGGCAGTTCACCATCCAGCGAATACCAAACTGATCGGTGAAAGCACCATATAAAGCACCCCAAAATGTAGGTTCTAGTGCCATTTCAATATGACCATTGGCAGAGAGTGCTGTAAATAATCGCTGAGCTTCATTCGCTTCGTGAGCTTCTAAGTTGATCGAAATATAATGGTTGGTGCCTTTGCTAAATGGCGCACTATTAGGTGCACAGAACTGCTCGCTGGTGTCTGAACCCATCAATACAGTAAATTCATTAATCGGCAGAGAAACATGTAAAATATAGTTTTTCTCTTGGTCTGGCACTTGGACATCGGGCAGTTCGGAATAGCGTTTTAAAAATGAAAATTCACCGCCAAAAACAGATTTATAAAAATTAAAAGCAGCTTCGGTCTGGCCTTCAAAGTTTAAATAGTGATTGAGTTGCATTGTGATTGTCCATTTTGTTGTTTTGAAGTGATTAATTTATCAGCTCACGGTTTAAAACTTGATGAATATTTTGTAATTGAAAATAAAAATCCCTCAATCATAAATGAGGGACGCTTGTTTTCTAGATTATCGCTTTGATCTGCTTAAAGCTGTTTATCTTGTTGTTGCTCTAATTTTAAATCCTGTTTATTGGCGTAACCGTCAATATCTTCATTTTGAAGAACTTCATTTGGATTTGGACGATCTACAAAGCCAATTTTTGGTACAGGGATTTCAATCTGATTTTCCACAAAACGATTGCGGATTAACTCATGAATTTCATCTTTAACTTGTAAGTAGTTTGCTTGCATACACCACAGTGCAAATAAAATTTCAATGGAGGATTCTCCAAAGGCTGAAACAGTCACACGTGGTTTAGGATCTGCTAGAACTAATGGGTAATCGTTGGCAACATCAATTAAAACTTCACGGACTTTATTGATATTTTCATTGAAGTTAATTGCAACTGTAATCGACAATCGCCGTATCGGGAATTTTGATAGGTTATGTACGGGGGCGCGAATCAATTGCTCATTGGGAAGGCGCACATAGACATTGTCCATGGTCAAAAGTTTCACTGAAAGTAAGTCAATCGAAATCACTTCACCTTCAATGGTATGTCCACGAATCAGGGTGATTTGAATCGTATCGCCAACTTCGAAGGAACCTTCACCAATTAAAAATAAACCACTAATTAAGTTCGATGCAGAAGTTTGTGAGGCAAAACCCAATGCAACAGTTAAAATCCCTGCTGCGCCTAAAAATACGCTGAGTTTAAAGCCCGCTTCTTTTAAGCTGGCAATCACAAACAGTAAGAAAATAAAATAAAAAATACCTCTACGCCAAACCAATCGTTGATGCGCATTAAAGCGCGCACCGATGGTACGGATAAAGGTATTGGAAATGACACGTGCCAGCACAAAACCCACAAAGCAGAGGATCAGAGCAACAGCAATTTCACTTAAGCGGTCGACATTTACATTGGTAAAGATGCCTTTTAGGCTATTGGCAATGTCTTTGGGAATATTGGATTCAGCCATTTTTACCTCATCCCTTAGAAAAATGAATCAAACATATTGAACAAAGCGCCGCCTGGTGAGCGTGGTGGATGCACATAAATCACTTCGCCGGCCAAAGGTGGTGTACGATTTTCAATTCTTACACGGGCAGGGCGATCATTGCCTTCATAAACAACCTTGATTTGTGATGTCCATAAACGTCCTGTGCTTTCACTATAAAATAAAGGCAGTGCAGGAACAGGCACATTCATACGGTCAAATCGAAGCTGATGACTACTGACATTGTGGAAATCAATCGGTGTTACTGCACGAAAGGCACGTGGACGTAATAAATTTAATTCGGTACGACCATCGACTGAGGTGGCATAACACATTTCACCTGTGCGGTGATCAGGGCCAAACCATGTATCCTTAGGTAAAATTACAGGAATATCAAATAAGGGTTCTTTTTGGGCTTGCACAAAACCTGAAATCCACAGTGGTGTACTGATATAGAGTGTGCCGCGTTGGCCTGCCGGAATATAAATTGGATCGACAGGACGAATCACCACAGAGCGATCGGCTAAACGGGGCATAAGTTGAAATGCTTTATGGGTCTCGCGAAACATATAGCGTTCAACATGTACAGGTTCAGGAAAACCAAAGTTTACATCATGGATTTTATGCCATTGCTGCTCATAGTCATATTGGAATTTTGGACGATAATATTCCAAGCGCCATTCTTGTAAACCGCGAGTAATGCGCATCATCATAGAACCAAATTGCCATGCTTTGGATTGGTTCAATTCAAACAGTTGTTCTCCCCACCACTTTAAATCAGGGAGTTCTGGTTCCAGATGTTCTTTCTTCTTAGACAAATGTGTTTATCCCATTCATAAAATCATCATCAAATCTTTAACAAACAGACTTCACGCTGTCATGAGCATAGAGTACACTCAAAGCAATTTAAATCATTAATATAAGTTGTAATGCAAGTTCTCAAACAATTACAAATACCATATAGTTTTGCAAAACGGCATGGAGTGCTGTTGCGTTATGAAGGTGATCAAGTTTTTATTGTTCGCCGTCAGGATACCGCACAAATTGCGATTCAGGAAGCCCGCCGCTATCTCGGTCGTACAGCACAACATCAATTATGTAATGAAACTGAGTTTAATCACATGCTCAGTTCAAGCTATGCTGGTGAAACGGGCGAATCGCAACAGGTTGCCGCTGGTCTTGAAGATCACCCTGATCTATTGAGTCTGGCCGATCAGATTCCTGAAACTGAAGATTTGATGGATCAGGAAGATGATGCTCCAATCGTGCGACTCATCAATGCTTTATTATCTGAAGCGATTCGAGTCGGGGCTTCTGATATTCATATTGAAGCTTTTGAAAAGAAATTATCTGTTCGCTTACGGGTAGATGGGCAATTGCGTGAAATCGTACAGCCTCGTCGTGAACTTGCGCCATTGTTGGTATCGCGTATTAAAGTCATGGCAAAACTCGATATTGCAGAAAAACGTATTCCACAAGATGGTCGTATTTCTTTACGTCTTGCAGGACGTGAGGTGGATGTCCGTGTTTCGACCTTGCCATCGTCGCATGGTGAACGTGTCGTTATGCGTTTGTTGGATAAACAAGCGGGTCGACTCAACATGACTCATTTGGGTTTAATGAAGCCTGACTATGAGCGTTTAACCCAATTGGTTCATCGTCCACATGGCATTATTCTAGTCACTGGCCCTACAGGTTCCGGTAAAACCACGACTTTGTATGCCGCGCTTTCTGATTTGAATGATGGTTCTAAAAATATCCTCACTGCTGAAGATCCAATTGAGTATCAACTTGAAGGGATTGGGCAGACTCAAGTGAATACCAAAGTGGATATGACCTTTGCCCGTGCGTTAAAAGCCATGCTTCGTCAAGATCCAGATGTGGTGATGGTGGGTGAGATTCGTGATTTGGAAACGGCTGAAATCGCAGTTCAAGCGTCTTTAACAGGTCACTTGGTTTTATCTACACTACATACCAATACGGCAATTGGTGCTGTGACCCGTTTAAAAGATATGGGAATTGAACCCTTCTTATTATCCAGTTCATTGATTGGGGTAATTGCCCAGCGTTTAGTTCGGACATTATGTTCTCATTGTCATACATGGCGTGAAGCAGATGACTTTGAAAAAGATGTATTTAAACCTGTGAGTTTGGAATCGAATTTAAAACTGCCTGTGCCGAATGGTTGTGATTTTTGTTCCCATACCGGCTTTACAGGACGTACTGCGATTTATGAAATTGTACCGATTGATGAGCAGATGCGCCGTTTGATTCATGGTAATGCAGCAGAATATGAGCTTGAAGAATATGCACGTAAAGATGCAGGTTCAATTCGAGATGATGGTTTACGTAAAGTATTGGCGGGTAAAACCACAATGGAAGAAGTTTTACGGGTAACCAATGAAGCGGCTGAGTAAGCCTGATTCTTTAATAGTTTATATGTTATTTCCTAGCCCTTAATAATCGTTTATCAAAATAGATATTTAGCTAAAGCAGCTTTTTTTGATAAGTATTTATTTAGGGTATGGAAATTTATGTTTGGATTTTCGTCATCTCTAAATGAAAATCATCTTTGTTCTGTTAACTTTTTTGTTCTTCAAATCTAAAATAATATGGAAATAGATCAGAATCATCTTTTGTACATTTCATAAAATGCCTAAAAACAGTTAACTCCACTGCCTCATTTAGTTCTAAGTCTTGTTGATTTAACTCTTCCGTGAGTTCTATTGTTGGGGAGTTTAGGTTAAATCTCCCTGTTACGTTATAGATGTAAGAGTTTTCTGTTTCAATATCTAATCTTAAATCGGTTCTCCATTGTGAATTACTTCCCCATCCTTGAGATAAGTCAAAGTATTTTCTATTTTTACGTCTGAATGCCCAATAAATTGAAGCCTTGTTTATTAAGTTTAAATTGAATTTATCTGGATTGAGTAAAATTTTCACACCAGCTTTTTTTATCATTAAATTATTTAGTTTTACAGCAGGAAAGTTACACTCAATAATTTCGAAATCATTCATTCCTATTTGTGCTTCTATTATTTCACAATTAAAAGGTTTGAATGAAAAGGGTGTAGTTATTTCAAGACCAAGAAGGTTATTAAATTCAATGTATTCCGCTACTGTAATTCTTGGTCCTTTCCAATCAGAATCATCAGCATCATTGTCAGTTTGAAAAGGAAGTGTCAGTAGGTCTAATACACGAGATAATGCATAAAGCTCCCAAATATCTTCTTGCAATAATTCATTTTTTCTACCACTTATTTTGTTGGATATATTCGAAATATAATTCTTATAGTCATTTTCAACAATCCATTTTTTAATTACAGATTCAAAAAAATCTTCAGCTTTAAAGTCTAATATTGTTTCAAAGTATAATATTTTTTCAAAGTCTAATATTTTAAAATATAAATCTTTAATACTAAGTGCCATTGTTTACCCTAAGATTTAGATACATAAAATTATACAGAACATTTTTTTAGCGAATAAATATACTTGGGTGAAAATTCAAACTGATTTAAATAGCTTTGTAAATTACCCCTACCTAAAAATAAATTTATACTTCTAGGTAGGTTTTATCATAACATTAAACAATTACATTTAATGTCACATCAATATTGCCACGAGTCGCATTTGAATATGGGCAAACAATATGTGCAGCATCTACTAATTTTTGTGCTTCTTCTTGCTCTAAACCTTCTAAATGAATATTTAAAGTCACTTGAATACCAAAACCAGTAGCGATTGGACCAATACCAACATCACCTTCGATATAAACATCTGGGGTAATTTTTAAATGATCACGGTTGGCAACAAATTTCATCGCACCAAGGAAGCAAGCAGAATAACCTGCTGCAAAAAGTTGTTCAGGATTGGTACCGCCACCAGCACCACCCATTTCTTTAGGCACTGCTAATTTAACATCTAAAATTCCGTCTGATGATGTTGCACGACCATCACGACCGCCAGTTGCTTTTGCATGTGCTGTATAAACCACTTTTTCTAAAGACATCGGAAATCATCCATTTTTGATTGCGTTCAATTATATCGTATACGATATAAATATTTAAACAAGTAGCGTTTGTGTAAAATTTGATAACTTTATTTTGAAATGTTTTCGCGTAAATTTGAAAGAAGATCTTTCAATTGAGTAATGCTGTCTAAATCACAGGCACTGGCTTGAGCAACTTGTAACGGAATATCCACGGCTTTTAATTTTAGCGCATGACCTGCAGCTGTTAGGCTGATAATCACTTGACGTTCATCTTTCGTAGAACGTTCGCGGTTAACAATACCATTACTTTGTAATTTTTTGAGTAAGGGGGTCAAGGTAGATGATTCTAAAAAGAGTTTTTCACCAATTTCAGACACAGTTAGACCATCTTTTTCCCAAAGTACTAACATAACTAAATACTGTGGATAGGTCAGTCCTAGTGGTGTGAGTAATTTACGATAAAGTTGATTTAATGCTAAGTTTGTAGAGTAAACAAGAAAGCAGAGTTGATGATCAAGATTTAAGTTTGAATAGTCTTGTTGCATGCTTGTCTCGTGAAGATATTACGCCTCACAAGTATAACGTTGTTTTGTCTTGTTCAGGAAATAAAAGTCATTAATGGCAATACAGGCTTAGAATGACATCAATTTGCGATGTTGCATTAAAGGCATTGATTCACGAATTGAGCGCTGCTCATTCAAATCAAAAGGAACCGTCATCAATTGCGCGCCTTCTGCATCTGTAATCGCTAAAATCTGCCCACGACTATTGGTTGCACCAGCATGTCCCCAGGTTTGACGTTTTTCACCATGCCAACCTTGTTGTGCTGCACCTAAAACATGACATTGGCTGTCCATCGCACGTGCTTGAAGTAATAACTGCCAATGCATTTGACCTGTGGTATAGGTAAATGCAGCTGGTGCAGTCAAAATATTTGCACCTTGCGCTCTCAAGGTGAGAGCAAGTTCTGGAAAGCGTAAGTCGTAGCAAACCATCAAACCGATTTGTCCAAAAGGTGTTTTCGCGACAACAATATCACTGCCTGGTTCAAAAAACTGAGATTCTTGATACCCACCAACAGCATCACCCACTTGCACATCAAATAAGTGAATTTTGTCATAACGTGCTTCAGTGCCTTCTGGACTGATACATAGGCTGACAGTACGAACTCGACCGTCAGCAATAATTGAACCATCTGGGCGGAAAGGGCAAGGTAAGGTCCCTGCAACAATCCATATTTGATAATGATGTGCTAAGTTTTCTAAACGCTTTTGAATTTCTTCAAAACGTGCAGCAGTTTCCCGTTGTTTACCTGCGGCAAAGCAGACAAAATTTTCAGGAAACACAATCAAAGAAGCACCATCAGCTTTACTTTGTTGTATCAACGACTCAATCACACTGAAGTTTGCTTCAATGTCATTTTGAGAGTTCATTTGAACAACGGAAAGTAAAGTCATGGGCTATCCCTGATAAAGCAATTTTGAAATTATTAAGCGTTTTGCTGGTTTGAAGACACACATTCCATTGTATCTTGCTGCTTTTCAAGTTGTTTAACTAATGGCTCGAACATATTTTGGTTGTTTTCATTGAGCTTCATTAATGTTTTGTGTGCATCGAGAACGGTACACAGCATTGTGCTGTGATTAACATTATCGTCAATCAAAGCATTGGTGCACACTTGAGGGTCACCACAGTAATTTAAAATGACAAAAACCTGCCCTAAGCCCATGCTATTGGCTAGAGTGGTAATATCTGGATTTGTGGACAGCATCACCGCTTGGATGTGGTGTACTTGTTTCAACTTTAAGCCAAGCTTGGCAAGTATTCCAAGAACTGTACTATCAATAAATGTGGTTTGGGTTAAATCAACAATTGCGCCAATGACGTTTTTCTGTTGTTCAATCCTTGCCAAAAGTTTGTCTAAACTAATACAAGATTGGGCTCGCACTTCACCAATAAGTTTGAAAATATGCGTTCCATTCAAGCTTGCATATTCAACATGACCTGTTGACATATAAATGCCATTTGCAGAGAAGGATAGGAAAATTATCACATAGCGCAAGTCTATACTCAAGCGTTTGCGTATAGGTTATTAGTCTAATTTATTATATGTATTTGATTATATTGTTAATTCATTCTGCGGAGACTGAGGATTGCAATGTCATCTGCTACATGTTCTGGTGCGCGGAATGATTGATTTTGCAAATGATAGACCAATTGTGAGAACTGTTCATTCAAACCACCAGAGAATGGTTCAAGGGCACCATCAGAACAAATAATGAACCGCGCATGCTTGGTTAAGGTACATTGGAATTCTTCAACCTCTAAGTCTTCTGTGAGTCCTAAAGGAAAACTGCTGGTATTCAAGACACGAGGGGCTTGGTTGGGTTCAAAAATGATGGGGGGAGGGTAATGGCCCGCACTTGACCATTTTAAAGCATGCGTTTCTAGATTTAGAATGCCAGCTAACATTGTGATGTGTTTTTCAATGTTTTCTTGAACCAGCATACCATTGAGTTTTTTAATCAATTCTCTTGGTGTTTTCGAGCGACCATGAAAGGCAGCCATCCAAGATGTCAGTAAAGAGCTGGTTACCCCATGACCCGATACATCGGCCAAATAGAACATGATTTCTTTATCACTGATTTTCCAGTAGTCATACCAGTCACCAGACAAATACGCAGAAGGCTGGAAAAGCGTTTCAACTTTATAGTTTTGCAATTCAATTGGATTTGGAAGAAGTTTCTTTTGTAGTTCTGCGGCAGAAGGTAGGTCACGGCTATCTTGATTACGTTTATATTGCGCATCAATTTTTAATAAAGAATCTTCAAGATTGGCTGGAAGCTTGGTCCAGATCCAACCAGCAAGGGCACCAAGTTCCCATGCTTGAGAAAGTTCGCTTCCTTCATTTTCTTGTGCAATGACAATGGTAGGTAAAGCCCATTGGTATTGTAAAAAATCGTGGACGTCTGCAATTGCAATAATTGTTGGATCATAACGATGAATGTCTTCAATGGTAATCATCTGCAAGCTAGGAAGCGTATCTAATACTTGTTCTAAGCTTGAAATTTGGCGACTGGGTTGAATGAAATACATAGAAGAAATGAATGATCCTTAATCGGTATAAAAGCATTATCCAGTAGATTTACTATAGATGACACCACAATGCTAGTAAAACCATATGAATTACTAGCAAATAAGTTTAACAAAATATTGTGGTTATTTGTCTGCGTTTGTATCAGTAGGATGATTGCTGTCGTCCTCATCATCATCTACAAATGCGACAGCTTCCTGTCCACGACCTTTTTTCTCAGCAATTTGGAATGCTAAACGTTGTAAATAGATATCGCGAATTGCTGAGTAACGATCACCTTGCAATACACTTTCAACATCTAGAAGTTTAGAACGGGTATTAATCCCACCTAATGCACGGTTACCCCAGATTAAACCTGTTTGATGGTTGTTATCCATTGGATAGGTAAGCGGATTGGCATAGCCTTCAGCAACATAATCAACTGAGTGACGAAGTGTGCTAGGTCCTAAGATAGGCAGCATGACATAAGGACCACTTGGAATACCGTAGTAACCTAATGTGGTACCCAAGCTTTCTTCTTCAGTTGCTAAACCTAAGCGAGTTGCAGGATCAGCTAAACCTAAAGAGCTGACGGTGTTAATGGTAAAACGACCTAGAGACTTGGCTGCACGACTAAAACGCCCTTGAGCAAGTTGGTTGACCGCATTCCATGGTTCACTCAGATTTTTACGAAATAAACTATATGAAGAACGTACATCACCAGGCACTTTTGCTTTGTACTGAACAGCAATAGGTCGAGCAACATTACGGTCGATCATATCATTAAACGCATAAATTTCACGGTTCAATGGTTGTAGTGGATCTTTTACCGCATCTGGTTGTGCTGCATTGGCATTCACTTTTAAGTCATTTTTTGTGATGTTTTTAAGCTCTCTAAGGGCTTCAATTCTTGGGTGTTTAGAAGCTGCTTCGTTTTCTAGTGCTGAAGAATTCTCTTGAGACGACTTATCATCTGAATCAGAGTTTGTAGAAACAGCATTGTCCGAATTCTCTTGAGCAGATAATTCGTCTTGAGCAAATACATGGCTAGTCAGACCAATGCTAAGTAAACAAGCCCAAAGTACATGATAAGGACGCATAGAATTCCTTGAAATATTCTTAAAGTAAAAGTAGTCGATAACGATATAGCTATATTAAAGACTTCATAATCGTATTCTAACAGTAGTTATTGCATATGTATTAAAGCAAATTTGATTAAAAAGTGTGAATAAATATGATAAACGAACATTATTTGTTCGAACAATTAAAATAATTAAAAAAAGGGGTTGTGTTGGATTGGGAATGCTGTAGAATGCACATCCATCGGCGGTGATGTTAAATAAAACTTCTGATAAATCAGGCACTTGATTAAGTTGTTAAGATTTCGAATTGAGATTTTAAGGTGAGATTAGAGTTGGGTTTGTTGGAAAAAATAATTAACATTATTGATTGACTTTTTAGAGATAGAGAGTAGTATAGCCGACCTAGCTTGATGCTGACGAAGCATTGAGAAGATCATTAAGAGAATATGAAGAACAACTTGTGTGGATTTTTACTGATTGATTGATCGAAATATTATCATTGATTGATTGGTTTAAATTACTCGAAGTTTATTTGAGAGAATTTGTCAGTACATTGATGAGTCAGAATTGTGACCTTAAGTCACTAATGATTTTTAACTGAAGAGTTTGATCATGGCTCAGATTGAACGCTGGCGGCAGGCTTAACACATGCAAGTCGAGCGGGGGATGTTGCTTCGGTAACTGACCTAGCGGCGGACGGGTGAGTAATACTTAGGAATCTGCCTATTAATGGGGGACAACATCTCGAAAGGGATGCTAATACCGCATACGCCCTACGGGGGAAAGCAGGGGATCACTTGTGACCTTGCGTTAATAGATGAGCCTAAGTCGGATTAGCTAGTTGGTGGGGTAAAGGCCTACCAAGGCGACGATCTGTAGCGGGTCTGAGAGGATGATCCGCCACACTGGGACTGAGACACGGCCCAGACTCCTACGGGAGGCAGCAGTGGGGAATATTGGACAATGGGGGGAACCCTGATCCAGCCATGCCGCGTGTGTGAAGAAGGCCTTATGGTTGTAAAGCACTTTAAGCGAGGAGGAGGCTCTCTTGGTTAATACCCAAGAAGAGTGGACGTTACTCGCAGAATAAGCACCGGCTAACTCTGTGCCAGCAGCCGCGGTAATACAGAGGGTGCGAGCGTTAATCGGATTTACTGGGCGTAAAGCGTGCGTAGGCGGCTTTTTAAGTCGGATGTGAAATCCCCGAGCTTAACTTGGGAATTGCATTCGATACTGGGAAGCTAGAGTATGGGAGAGGATGGTAGAATTCCAGGTGTAGCGGTGAAATGCGTAGAGATCTGGAGGAATACCGATGGCGAAGGCAGCCATCTGGCCTAATACTGACGCTGAGGTACGAAAGCATGGGGAGCAAACAGGATTAGATACCCTGGTAGTCCATGCCGTAAACGATGTCTACTAGCCGTTGGGGCCTTTGAGGCTTTAGTGGCGCAGCTAACGCGATAAGTAGACCGCCTGGGGAGTACGGTCGCAAGACTAAAACTCAAATGAATTGACGGGGGCCCGCACAAGCGGTGGAGCATGTGGTTTAATTCGATGCAACGCGAAGAACCTTACCTGGTCTTGACATAGTAAGAACTTTCCAGAGATGGATTGGTGCCTTCGGGAACTTACATACAGGTGCTGCATGGCTGTCGTCAGCTCGTGTCGTGAGATGTTGGGTTAAGTCCCGCAACGAGCGCAACCCTTTTCCTTATTTGCCAGCACTTCGGGTGGGAACTTTAAGGATACTGCCAGTGACAAACTGGAGGAAGGCGGGGACGACGTCAAGTCATCATGGCCCTTACGACCAGGGCTACACACGTGCTACAATGGTCGGTACAAAGGGTTGCTACCTAGCGATAGGATGCTAATCTCAAAAAGCCGATCGTAGTCCGGATTGGAGTCTGCAACTCGACTCCATGAAGTCGGAATCGCTAGTAATCGCGGATCAGAATGCCGCGGTGAATACGTTCCCGGGCCTTGTACACACCGCCCGTCACACCATGGGAGTTTGTTGCACCAGAAGTAGGTAGTCTAACCGTAAGGAGGACGCTTACCACGGTGTGGCCGATGACTGGGGTGAAGTCGTAACAAGGTAGCCGTAGGGGAACCTGCGGCTGGATCACCTCCTTAACGAAAGATTGACGATTGGTAAGAATCCACAACAAGTTGTTCTTCATTGATGTATCTGAGGGTCTGTAGCTCAGTTGGTTAGAGCACACGCTTGATAAGCGTGGGGTCACAAGTTCAAGTCTTGTCAGACCCACCAAGTCTACTGAACACAGAAGAGCAGATATATTAAGATCTTAAGCTGGGGACTTAGCTTAGTTGGTAGAGCGCCTGCTTTGCACGCAGGAGGTCAACGGTTCGACTCCGTTAGTCTCCACCACTAATTAAAGACTAAGTGATTACAGAACTTAGTAAGCCGATAGCTTATTAAGTTCTGTGATTTATCACAGTTAACTACTCGCTGACGAGGCGGTAGTGAATCATTAACAGAATATATTTGAGTTGAAATAATTGTTTAAACTCGTTTTAGTTGATGTTAGCAAGTAATTGTTAATGTTGAATGAAATGAGCACTAGCGATAAAACTGAATCAAGCGTTTTGGTATATGAATTAAATTGAAGCTGTATAGTGATTAAATTCACAGGCAACAAATAGAAGTGATTAAGTTCACATTGTTGATCCTCCTTGTAGGGATTAACGACTGTTTGGGGTTGTATAGTCAAGTAATTAAGTGCATGTGGTGGATGCCTTGGCAGTCAGAGGCGATGAAAGACGTAATAGCCTGCGATAAGCTTCGGGGAGGCGGCAAATATCCTGTGATCCGGAGATTTCTGAATGGGGAAACCCACTTACCATAAGGTAGGTATCGCATGATGAATACATAGTCATGCGAGGCGAACGAGGGGAAGTGAAACATCTCAGTACCCTTAGGAAAAGAAATCAATTGAGATTCCCTCAGTAGCGGCGAGCGAACGGGGATCAGCCCATTAAGTTATATGTGTTTTAGCGGAAAGCTCTGGGAAGTGCTACCGTAGAGGGTGATAGTCCCGTACACGAAAGGGCACATATAATGATGACGAGTAGGGCGAGGCACGTGAAACCTTGTCTGAATATGGGGGGACCATCCTCCAAGGCTAAATACTCCTGACTGACCGATAGTGAACCAGTACCGTGAGGGAAAGGCGAAAAGAACCCCTGTGAGGGGAGTGAAATAGATCCTGAAACCGCATGCATACAAGCAGTGGGAGCCGACTTGTTCGGTGACTGCGTACCTTTTGTATAATGGGTCAGCGACTTATATTCAGTAGCAAGGTTAACCGTATAGGGGAGCCGTAGAGAAATCGAGTCTTAATAGGGCGTTTAGTTGCTGGGTATAGACCCGAAACCGGGTGATCTATCCATGAGCAGGTTGAAGGTTGGGTAACACTAACTGGAGGACCGAACCCACTGTCGTTGAAAAGCCAGGGGATGACTTGTGGATAGGGGTGAAAGGCTAATCAAACTCGGTGATAGCTGGTTCTCCCCGAAAGCTATTTAGGTAGCGCCTCGGACGAATACCATAGGGGGTAGAGCACTGTTTCGGCTAGGGGGTCATCCCGACTTACCAAACCGATGCAAACTCCGAATACCTATGAGTACTATCCGGGAGACAGACTGCGGGTGCTAACGTCCGTAGTCAAGAGGAAAACAATCCAGACCGCCAGCTAAGGCCCCCAAATTATAGTTAAGTGGGAAACGATGTGGGAAGGCATAGACAGCTAGGAGGTTGGCTTAGAAGCAGCCACCCTTTAAAGAAAGCGTAATAGCTCACTAGTCGAGTCGGCCTGCGCGGAAGATGTAACGGGGCTAAAACTATATGCCGAAGCTGCGGATGTGCACTATGTGCACGTGGTAGGGGAGCGTTCTGTAAGCCGATGAAGGTGTATTGAGAAGTATGCTGGAGGTATCAGAAGTGCGAATGCTGACGTGAGTAACGACAAAACGGGTGAAAAACCCGTTCGCTGAAAGACCAAGGGTTCCAGTCCAACGTTAATCGGGGCTGGGTGAGTCGACCCCTAAGGCGAGGCCGAGAGGCGTAGTCGATGGGAAATTGGTTAATATTCCAATACTTCTGTGTAATGCGATGAGAGGACGGAGAAAGTTAAGTCAGCCTGGCGTTGGTTGTCCAGGTGAAAGGCAGTAGGCATGCATCTTAGGCAAATCCGGGGTGCTCTATGCTGAGAGCTGATAGCAAGCTAGTTTACTAGCGAAGTGGCTGATACTATGCTTCCAGGAAAAGTCTCTAAGCTTCAGTTACACAGGAATCGTACCCTAAACCGACACAGGTGGTCAGGTCGAGTAGACCAAAGCGCTTGAGAGAACTCTGCTGAAGGAACTAGGCAAAATGGTACCGTAACTTCGGGAGAAGGTACGCTGCTGACGGTGATAGGACTTGCTCCTTGAGCTATTGGCAGCCACAGAAACCAGGCCCCTGCAACTGTTTATTAAAAACATAGCACTCTGCAAACACGAAAGTGGACGTATAGGGTGTGATGCCTGCCCGGTGCTGGAAGGTTAATTGATGGGGTTAGCGTAAGCGAAGCTCTTGATCGAAGCCCCAGTAAACGGCGGCCGTAACTATAACGGTCCTAAGGTAGCGAAATTCCTTGTCGGGTAAGTTCCGACCTGCACGAATGGCATAATGATGGGGGCGCTGTCTCCAGCAGAGGCTCAGTGAAATCGAAATCGCCGTGAAGATGCGGTGTACCCGCGGCTAGACGGAAAGACCCCGTGAACCTTTACTGCAGCTTGACATTGAACTTTGATCTTACTTGTGTAGGATAGGTGGGAGGCTTTGAAGTAGTGACGCCAGTTGCTATGGAGCCATCCTTGAAATACCACCCTGGTAATATTGAGGTTCTAACTCTGTCCCGTTATCCGGGACGAGGACCATGTCTGGTGGGTAGTTTGACTGGGGCGGTCTCCTCCTAAAGAGTAACGGAGGAGTACGAAGGTGCGCTCAGCGTGGTCGGAAATCACGCGTAGAGTATAAAGGCAAAAGCGCGCTTAACTGCGAGACCCACAAGTCGAGCAGGTACGAAAGTAGGTCTTAGTGATCCGGTGGTTCTGTATGGAAGGGCCATCGCTCAACGGATAAAAGGTACTCTGGGGATAACAGGCTGATACCGCCCAAGAGTTCATATCGACGGCGGTGTTTGGCACCTCGATGTCGGCTCATCTCATCCTGGGGCTGAAGCAGGTCCCAAGGGTATGGCTGTTCGCCATTTAAAGAGGTACGCGAGCTGGGTTTAGAACGTCGTGAGACAGTTCGGTCCCTATCTACCGTGGGCGTTGGAAATTTGAGAGGATCTGCTCCTAGTACGAGAGGACCAGAGTGGACGAACCTCTGGTGTACCGGTTGTGACGCCAGTCGCATCGCCGGGTAGCTATGTTCGGAAGGGATAACCGCTGAAAGCATCTAAGCGGGAAGCCTACCTCAAGATAAGATTTCCCTAGGACTTTATGTCCTCTAAAGAGCCGTTGAAGACTACGACGTTGATAGGTTGGATGTGGAAGTGCGGTGACGCATGAAGCTGACCAATACTAATTGCTCGTGAGGCTTGACTATACAACACCCAAGCAGTTGTATATGAAGCATCATTTGATTCATAAAAGATCAAACATACTTGATTTAGTTGTAAAGCTAGTTAAACTATTCAACTCAAATGTTCTGTTAAACTCATTTGGTACGAAGTAAGGCATTTAAATAAGACCCGAACAAGTCCATAACAGTTTGCTGGCGACAATAGCAAGAGTGAACCACCTGATCCCTTCCCGAACTCAGAAGTGAAACCTCTTAGCGCTGATGGTAGTGTGGGGTTACCCATGTGAGAGTAAGTCATCGCCAGCTTTTAAATCTAAAAACACCCCGTTCTTTAACGAGAGCGGGGTGTTTTTTTATGTGTATTATTTTAAGTGTTTTATTATTTTTAAAGACATAAATATAAAATCTAGACCAAGAATTTTTTATCATTAAATGATAAATTAATTGCTTTATCTAATATGTAAAAAATATAGGAATATAAAAAATGCCAGAATACACCTTGCCGCATTTTGGAACACTGCAATTAGAATCACTAGAAGAATATTACCAAGTTGATCTTGAGCTTAATGGCAAAGCCGTTCAAGTTGATTTAAATTTTGAAGCGAACACTTTGGATGTAGAAACTTTTCAACGAGTTAAGTCTTTTATTGAAAATATAGAAAAATTTGATCAAAAAAACCAAGATTATATTCAACAAGATTTTGAAAATGAAAAGGAAGGGACTGTTAAAGAATATGTGGATTTTCATATTGAAGAATTAGGCGAGGATTTCTTAGAAAAAATTGGGATTTCTAATCCAATAGATAAAGCACAGCAGTTTTTAACCAAATTATATTTAACAAGAGTTGGGCTTTATCCAGATGGAAAGTATGATACATCGTATTTTGCTGTCTTTGATTACACTACAAATAGAGACTTAACTGATCAGTTAATCGTCGTTAAAACAGATGATCACGGTAATTTGGATCATTTAAGTTGGGAAAGCTAACGATGCAGTAAAGTGAAGCAGCTGTATTTAGAAGTCTATAGATTCTAAAACAATGTAGGTATAAAAAACAAAAACCCATCAAGATGACGGGGTTTCTTTGTATTGATGCGTTAGATCTAACTTTTGTTAAATTTCACACCTTATCTTTAAAGTTTCAATCCAATAAACTCATGACATCATCTTCAGACAATTTCACTTCATTTTCATGATCAATACTTAGAATAGATTTGGCAAGATCAGCTTTATTTTTCTGTAAGGCTAAAATCTTTTCTTCAATACTTTGGTTGGTAATCAACTTATAAACAAATACAGGTTTATCTTGACCAATACGCCATGCACGATCAGACGCTTGATCTTCAGCCGCTGGGTTCCACCAAGGATCATAATGAATCACAGTATCAGCAGCAGTGAGATTAAGCCCTACACCGCCTGCCTTTAAGCTGATGAGGAAAACAGGAATATCGCCTGCTTGGAATGCGGTGATCACTTCATCACGTTTCTTGGTTTGTCCAGTAAGTTTTACATTTCGGATATTTAAGGTTTTTAAATGCTCTTCAATGAGTTGTAGCATCGTGGTGAATTGAGAGAAGATTAAAATCTTACGTCCTTCCTCAACCATATCTTGAACCATTTCCAATAAATGATCTAATTTTGCTGATTCAACATTTTGATTTTTGACTTGATCAAGCTGTAAAAGGCTTGGATGGCAGCAAACTTGTCGAAGTTTAAGTAATGCACTTAAAATTTGAATCTGGCTACGATGGAAGCCTTTCGCTGCAATCAACTCACGAATATTCTTTTGCATTGTTGCACGAACAGCTTCGTAGAGCTTAGATTGCTGTTCGTTCATATCAATATTGACTTCAATCGTGGTTTTTTCAGGAAGCTCTTTCGCCACCTCTGTTTTTAAACGACGCAACATAAACGGTTTAATACGAGAAATGAGTTTGGTTTTAACCTGAAGATCTGCATGTTTCTCGATAGGATTGCGATATTTTTTATTAAACAATTCCTGACTATATAAAAAACCAGGCATCAAGAAATGGAACAATGACCATAACTCACCCAAATGGTTTTCCATCGGTGTACCAGTTAAGCATAGACGATGTTTTGCTTTGATTTGTCGTACCACTTGAGAGGCTTTGGCCCGAGGGTTTTTAATGTTTTGCGCTTCATCCAAAATCAATAAATGATATTGATAGGGCAGTAAAAATTCTTCATCACGGCCCAAAAGCGGGTAGGTACTCAACACAATATCTACGTTTTTAATCTCTTGAAAATGCTCGACTCGATCATGTCCTTGTAAGACCAAAACTTTTAATTCAGGGGTGAATTTCTCAGCTTCTTTACGCCAGTTATGCATTAAAGAGGTTGGTGCAATAATCAAGGCTGGGCGTTGATTTAATCGGCCTGCCTGCTTTTCTAATAGAATATGCGCAAGTGTTTGTGCTGTTTTACCGAGTCCCATATCATCGGCAAGGATACCGCCATGTTCAGTTTCACGTAAAAACTGTAGCCATGCTAAACCTTGTTGTTGATATGGGCGTAGTTCGCCTTGGAAGCCTTGTGGTGTACAGATTTGATCTTGATAACTATTTTGAAGCTTTTCAGCAAATATTTTCAGGCGTTCGTTGGTGCGCCAAGGCATGCCCAAATGATGCTGTAAATCTAAGAATTGAGCGGCATCGTATTGATCTAATGTTGCAGATTCAGGATGTCGTAAAATTTCTTTTAAATAGATCAGAATGGGCTTAATTTCTTGCTTTCTAAGCGCCAGTTGTGTTTGAGCTTCTTTTAAATGAACAATTAAGAAGCTGTCACTGTCCATTTTTTCAATATAGTCATCTTCTAAAAGATGTGGATTATGCTGTATCGCATAGCCAAGAAGATCAATCAGGTTATAGGTGTTGCCATTCATATCCTGAATCGTCGCACCGACATTAAACCAGTCTTGTTTTTTTTCAGATTCATTTAATGAGAGTTGCAGGTTTTGTGTTGCACTTAAATTGAACTGACTATCTAGGGTATGTTCAACTTTCCAGCCGAGACCTTCGATTTTATTTTCAGGAACCAGCTGCTCAACCCAAGCCATGGGATCTGCATAAACAATTGAGTTTTCAGTGATGTCATCAAAAGCGGGGCGTTTGCTTTTTGGTAGCTTGCTAATCCGTTGCATGGATTTAACTGAATGAATTAATTCATCAATATGTTTCTTTTCAGCAACTAAATCGCGTTGTTGGCGAACCGCTTTTTCATCAATATTGATAATGAAACTGTCATCAGGGAAACCCGCTTTAATTCGTCCAGCTGAGTATTCAAATTCAATTTCAGCAATTGCATAATGATGCATATGACCAAGACGATCATATTGCGGATGTGTTCCAAAACGTAAAATAGGTGTGGGTTTGCCTTTTAATATTTCTATACTTTGTGTAAATGGCGCTTGAGGTAAATCTTCAAAAAGTGCATAGGGTTGAATCACTTGCTCAAATTCAGCCATTAATTCCACAGGCATTTGTGGCATATTTAGCAATTCTTCGATCATTTCACTAGAATATAAAGACTCAAGTACACCGACTTGGTTTTTAAGGGTATCGAGATAACTTAATGGATGAGAATGAATAATATAAATTTGTTCAGCATGGTCAGGTGGAATTTCTAGATGATTTTCATCAAAAAATTGTGCTTTAAGTTTCTCTGTTTGTTGTTCTGTACGTGTTTGCCAGTTGAATTCAATTTTATAAGCTTGATCAGACCATGTTAAAGGTAATCTTTGTACATCAAGTGCGTAACAAGCGCTACTTTGAATAGCCGTTCTTAGATGTTCTTGATAGATTCCTGAAATATCCCATGACGCAGGATAGAAATGAACATCGCTAAAATTTAGCTTAGCGAAAAAATACAAATGACTAAAGATTTTCTTTTCTTCTTTGCTCACTTTAAGACGTTCATTTAATACATTGTCATAGCTGGTATAGAGCGCGGTATCTCTAATTTTTCCATCTTTGTTACGACGAACTTTAAAAACACTAAGTTGTAATTTGGCGGTGTTATTTTTTGGTTGGAAAATATAAATAAGTTGGTGCTGTACTGGCGTTTCAGTGCGTTGAACTTGTGCCAATTGTTGTTTAAATTGAGCGAGCCAAGCTTTTGCCGTGGTGTGGGTAGAACTATTTGTTGTGGTTTGAGCCTGGTCTAATGGGTTTAGTTTTTGACGTGCGGCTGGGTTGGAAAGCTGTTGATCATAAAAATAACGTGCAAGTGCAGCCGAATGCTTACAATCGTAACCAACAGGGCAACTACAGTCGGTATCCACAATTTTATTTGTTAAAGGATTATAGATAACAGCCGTTTCATAATAATCCGTTCCCTGAATTTGTGCTTCGATGACTAAATTATCCCGATCAGGATAGACCTCTAAGGATTTTAGATCAATTTTTTTGACATAACTCAAGCTTCTTTGAATGGTTGCAGGGTTAAAACGTGATAAAAATTGATTCAATGTCGCCATTATTTATAGAGCTAAAAATTAAAAGGAAATTACTAACAGTGTAACGGATTTTTGATCATGAATCTGAAATTAATATATGAGTTTTGATCAAAAATGACATGTTTTTAAATACAAATTGATCGTTTCTGCAACTTTAAATTAAATAAAATCTGTCAGTATAAGTTTTTCAAAATAATGCTGGGAAGCAAATCAAGATGAAGCATAATCCAATTTACTATACAGATCAGCATTTTGCATTTGCAGATTCCATTCGAAAGTTTGTTCAAAAAGAAATAATGCCACATATCAATCAATGGGAAGAGGCAGAGACCTTTCCAAAAGAACTTTATAAAAAAGCCGCAGATATCGGCTTATTGGGGATAGGTTTTGACGAAAACTATGGGGGAATTCCAGAAACCGATGCTTTTCATGTGTTGTTGTCTTCGATTGAGTTAGCTAAAACAGGTTCAGGTGGTTTATGTGCTTCCTTATTGTCACACTCGATTGGCGCACCTCCGATCAATCATTTTGCTTCAGATGAGATTAAACAAACTGTACTGACTCAAATCTTGGCAGGCGAAAAAATTTCAGCGTTGGCGATTACTGAACCCACGGGTGGTTCTGATGTAGCAGCACTTAAAACCAAAGCTGTACGGGATGGTCAAGACTATATTGTCAGTGGAGAAAAAACCTTTATTACATCGGGCATTCGTGCGGATTATTATACCGTTGCGGTACGTACAGATCCTGATGCCAAAGGCCCGAATGGTATCTCGATGTTATTGATGGATGCTCATAGTGACGGCATAAGCAAATCAAAACTCGACAAAAATGGGATGGTGGGCTTCGGATACAGCTCATCTCCATTTTGATCAAGTTCGTGTTCCTGCAAGTAATTTGTTGGGGGCAGAAAATATGGGTTTCCTTGTGATTATGAATAACTTCAATATGGAGCGGTTTTTTCTTGCTGCCAGTAGTTATGGTTTTGCATTAGCCTGTTATGAAGAAGCATTGGAATGGGCACAAGAACGAAAAACCTTTGGTAAACGTTTAGTTGATCATCAAGTGGTTCGGCATAAATTAGTCGATATGGCGACTCGCTTAACCACAACACTTGCTTTGTTGGAGGATACTGCTTATCGCTTAGGGAAGCCTGAAATGCAGGGCAATGAGTTGATTGCGCAAATCTGTATGCTTAAAAATGTGGCCACTCAAACTATGCAATTTTGTGCCGATGCAGCTGTACAAACTTTAGGGGGCATGGGCTTTATGCGAGGCACCAAGTCTGAACGGATTTACCGTGATGTTAAAGTCAATATGATTGGTGGTGGGGCGGAAGAAATTATGAAAGACCTCGCGAGTCGTCAATTGGGCTATTAGAATATCGAGAATGGATTAAACTAGAACTGTACACAATAAATCGCAATAAAAATAAGCAGGGAACAACAAGATATGGATCATTTAAATAATCCGATTTACTACACCGCTGAGCATCGTGCATTTGCAGACAGTGTGAAGAAATTTGTTGAAAAAGAGATTTCTCCTTTTGTCAATGAATGGGATGAGGCTGAAACTTTTCCTCGTGCGCTTTATCAAAAGGCTGCTGCAATTGGTCTATTGGGTTTAGGCTTTGATGATGAGCATGGAGGAATCTCAGATGCAGATGCATTTCATGTATTCTTAGCCGCAGTTGAAACAGCCAAAGCAGGCTCTGGTGGCGTACATATTTCTTTGATGATTCATACCATTGGTACACCACCAATTCATCATTTTGCCCAGCCGCATATTCGTGACAAGGTGATGCCACAAATTATTTCAGGCGAAAAAATTTCTGCACTTGCGATTACTGAACCAAGCGGCGGTTCTGATGTTGCTGCATTACAAACCAAAGCAATCCGCGAAGGTGATTTTTATTTGGTCAGTGGTGAAAAAACCTTTATTACTTCAGGTATGCGCGCAGATTATTATACGGTAGCGGTGAGAACCGATCCTGAAAATAAAGGTGCGAGTGGTATTTCGATGTTATTGGTTGATGCACATAGTGATGGCATCACTAAATCACCTTTAAAGAAAATGGGCTGGTGGGCATCGGATACTGCTCATTTGCATTTTGACCAAGTCAAAGTTCCTGTAGAAAATCTTCTTGGTGAAGAAAATGCTGGCTTTAAGGTCATTATGAAAAACTTCAATATGGAACGCTTTTGGTTGGCTTCTATGGCCTATGGTTATGCCTTGGTCTGTTATCAAGAGGCTTTAGAATGGTCTAAAGCGCGGAAGACTTTTGGAAAACGCTTAGTTGATCATCAAGTGGTACGACATAAGTTGGTTGATATGGCAACGCGTTTAACCACAACACGGGCATTATTGGAAGATACTGCTTATCGTATGGGGCAAGCTGAACTACAGGGCAGTGATTTAATTGCACAAATTTGTATGTCAAAGAATATCGCAACCCAAACCATGCAGTTCTGTGCAGATGCAGCAGTGCAGACTCTAGGTGGCATGGGCTTTATGCGAGGGACTAAATCCGAGCGTATTTATCGTGAAGTCAAAGTAAATATGATCGGTGGCGGTGCTGAAGAAATCATGAAAGATTTGATTAGTAAGCAGTTGGGGTTTTGATCACTCATTTGGGAATAATAAAAACTTACAATGCTGGTTTCTGCTAAAAATAACCATAGGTGCGCTAGAGGCCTAGGGTTATTGTCAATTTAAGGAGTCTTTATCTGAAATATGAGGCTTGCGAAGATAAATTGCGCTCATTTCAAAGCCATTTCTAAAACGATTTCAGTCAGTTCATCTAAGCTCATTTTACCATTGGGATTATACCAAGTGACGGTCCAAGCAATCGCACCGCCCAATAAACGGCGCCAAATAAAAGCATCATGCTGAATTTTACCGAGGTCGCGCAATTTCTCAATCACAGCGAACCAGATATCCTCATAATCATTTCGTAGTTTAAGAAGTTCATCTTGTCGTTGTTTCGACAATGCAAACCATTCATAAACTAAAACAGCCATGGCTGAACCGGTATCTCCAGTAATCGAAATTAACTCAGCTTTGATCAAGTGTTTTAACTGTTGTTCAGCATCATCCGATTTTTGGATTGCATCAAGCATACGGGCATGATTGTAAATAATGGTTTCATGCATGACATTGGCAAGAATATCATCCTTGCTTTTAAAATGATGAAATAAGCTACCCGATTGAATTCCAATAAAATTTGCTAACTCACGAACTGTGGTTTTGGCATAACCTTGCTTATGAAATAAATAAGCAGCACCAAGTAATAAACGACCTTTAGGGCTGTCATCAAAACATGCGATTGGTTGGATATCATCGATTGAGTGAGCAATCATCGGATCATTTTTTCCATAAAGTTAAGCAAATTATTCATTGTTTAAAACGTGTTTTAGCACATTTGCCAATTCAGGATAACATTTTGCCCTTTACAAACCAAGCGCTTGCTTGGTAGATTGATGTATAAATTTTATTCAGAACAATGAAAACAAGATAGGTGTGAAAATGGAAGATCAGCGTATTGTGAAAATTGGATGTGCTTCAGGTTTCTGGGGGGACACCAATACCGCAGCATTTCAGTTGGTACATTTGTCTGACATCAATTATTTGGTTTTTGATTACCTTTCAGAAATCACCATGTCTATCATGGCAAAAGCGATGATGACCAATCCAGAACATGGTTATGCTTTGGATTTTGTCAGTCGGGTGATGACACCGCTGCTTAAAAAAATCAGTGATAAAAAAATAAAAGTGATTAGCAATGCTGGTGGTGTCAATCCATTGGCATGTCGTGATGCCTTGCAGAAAGTGCTTGAAGCACAAGGATTGGATTTAAAAATTGCAGTGGTATTAGGGGATGACCTAATGCCACAACAAGCCGAATTAAACACGCAAAATATTAAAGAGATGTTTAGTGGCGAAGATTTGCCTAGCCAATTAGCCAGTTGTAATGCATATCTAGGAGCTGTTCCAATTCGAGACGCACTTGATCAAGGTGCAGATATTATCATCACTGGGCGAGTGGTGGATTCAGCAGTGGTGCTTGCACCTTTGTTGCATGAATATCAATGGTCCTTAGAGGATTATGACAAGCTGTCCCAAGGCGCTTTAGCAGGGCATATCATTGAGTGTGGTGCACAATGTACAGGTGGCAATTTCACCGATTGGCGCTTAGTACAAGGCTTTGACAATATGGGGTTTCCAATTGTTGAAGTGAAAGCAGATGCATCATTTATTGTGACTAAACCCAAAGGAACCGGTGGACTGGTTTCGGTTGCAACTGTTGCTGAACAAGTTGTCTATGAAATTGGCAATCCGCAAGCGTATTTACTGCCCGATGTCACAGCAGATTTTAGCCAAGTGAAATTAGAACAGGTGGGTAAAGATCGAGTTTTAGTGATTGGCGCAAAAGGTAGAGCACCAACACAACAATATAAAGTCAGTGCAACCTATCCCGATGGTTATCGTGTTTTGGTGAGTTTCCTGATAGCAGGACGCGAAGCTCCTGAAAAAGCCCAAGTAATTGCAGATGCAATATTAACTAAATGTGAGCGTGTTTTAGCATTACGTTCAGTTCCGCCATTCTTAGAAAAATCAGTTGAAATATTGGGTATTGAAAGTACTTATGGCGCAAATGCACAGCAGATCAATAGTCGAGAAGTAGTTGTCAAAATCGCTGTAAAGCACATGCTTAAAGAAGCATGTATGTTCTTTGCTTCTGAAATTGCCCAAGCATCTACCGGAATGGCACCTGCATTGGCTGGAATTGTTGGGGGGCGTCCCAAAGCTTCCCCTGTGATTAAGTTGTTCTCGTTTTTAGTGGATAAATCAAAACTAAGTGTTGCGATCGACATCAATGGTCAGCGTCAAAATATACCGATTCCATCAGGTTGCTCAGATCAATCTTTTGATGTTGTTGCAGTGGGTGAGGTGGCTCAATTTACGGGTCAGGAGATTGTAGTTCCTTTAGTTGAAATTGCCCATGCTCGGAGTGGCGATAAAGGCAATCACAGCAATATTGGAGTGATCGCACGTCAGCCTGAATATCTACCTTGGATTCGCGCCAATTTGACTGAGGAAAAGGTCAAAGAATATATGCAGCATGTTTTAGACCCTGAAAAGTCTAAAGTGATTCGTTATGAAATCACAGGGTTTAATGCCTTAAATTTTATGCTGGAAAATGCCTTAGGTGGTGGAGGAATTGCCAGTTTACGTATTGATCCACAAGGTAAAGCTTTTGCTCAGCAGCTTTTAGATATGCCAGTCAAAATCCCAGCGAGTTTAAAGTCCTTCTAATCCTTGTTTACGAACGTGGGGTGAATTCCTCGCTTTTTAAAAGGGAGCTTGGAGCGGGATTTAAGCAAGTTAAAAGACAACAATTTGGATATAAAAATGCATTATCACTCAATATTTAGATCGGATGCTTTTCAGGACCAAGTCATCATTGTGACCGGTGGTGGTTCGGGTATAGGACGCTGTACTGCTCATGAACTGGCTGCTTTAGGGGCTCAAGTGGTGATTACAGGGCGGAAAATTGAAAAGCTGGAAAATGTCAGCAAAGAAATCATCGAAGATGGTGGCAAAGTTCATTTTATCGTTTGTGATAATCGCGAAGAACACAACGTGAAAGAGATGATTGCTGAAGTGATTGAAAAATTTGGCAGACTTGATGGGCTTGTCAATAACGCTGGCGGTCAGTTTCCCTCAAATTTAGAAGGCATTTCTGCCAACGGTTTTGATGCTGTGGTACGGAACAATCTGCATTCAACTTTCTACTTAATGAAAGAAGCCTATAACCAGTGGATGGCAAAACATGGTGGCAGTATTGTCAATATGGCAGCCGATATGTGGGGTGGCATGCCGGGGATGGGACACTCTGGTGCAGCCCGTGCTGGGGTAGATAATTTAACCAAAACAGCAGCGGTGGAATGGGGACGTTCTGGGGTACGTGTTAACTGTGTTGCACCTGGTTGGGTTGTTTCTTCAGGAATGGATAATTACACCGGTGATTTTGCCAAATTTATCATTCCAAGTTTGGCGGGGAATGTACCATTGAAACGGATGGGGACAGAGTCTGAAATTTCTTCAGCGATCTGCTATTTGCTTTCAGAAGCAGCAGGTTTTATTTCTGGCATGACGATTCGTATTGATGGCGCTGCGTCCTTAGGCACTCGAATGTATCCATTGGCAGATGCTTCAAATAGTGAGTCGTTTAATGGCTTCCATCGTGCCTTTATTCCAGATGTATTAAAACAACAATTGAGTGATCAAACCAATAACCAGCAGACAGGAGAAAATTCATGACTGTTCTCCAATCCGAAATTGCAGTTGGCAGTGAGCAATTTGAACAGAACAAGCAGGCATTACTTGCTCAAATTGCCGAAGTGCGTGCAGTACAAAATAAGAATATTGAAAAATCATATGCAGCCAAACCCAAATTTGACAAGAAAGGTAAAATTTTACCGCATGAACGTGTCCGTTTAGCTCTTGATGCTGATTCACCATTTGTAGAACTGTGTGGCTTGGTGGGTTATGCCATGCATGATGATAAAGATGGTTCAGATGCAGGTGGTGGAATTATTTCAGGGATCGGTTTTGTCAGCGGTGTTCGTTGTCTGATTTCAGCAAGTAACAGTGCAATCAAAGGCGGAACAATGTCGCCGATGGGGGTACAAAAAACCTTACGTTTGCAGGCGATTGCTTTTGAACAGAAATTACCGATGCTGACCCTTACCGAAAGTGGGGGGGCCAACTTAAATTACGCTGCTGAAGTATTTACTTATGGTGGAATGACCTTTGCCAATCAGGCACGACTGTCTGCCGCAGGTTTACCCCAAGTCTCCGTGGTACATGGCAATGCAACAGCCGGTGGAGCGTATCAACCGGGTCTATCTGATTATGTGATTGCAGTTCGTAAGCAAACTGAGATGTTACTCGCAGGGCCACCTTTACTTTTGGCGGCAACCGGAGAAGTGGCAACAGCAGAGGAACTCGGTGGTGCAGAAATGCATGCACAAGTTGCTGGAACAGCAGAATTTTTAGCCGAGAATGATGCCGATGGGATTCGTATTGCCCGTGATGTTTTTGAGCATCTTAACTGGAAAGAGCAAACTCAAAAGTTAAACTTAAGCTATAAAGAGCCACGTTATCCTGCCGAGGAGCTGTTAGGGATTATTCCTGCAAGTCCGAAGCAGCCTTTTGACATGAAAGATGTGATTGCACGAATTGTTGATGACTCTGAATTTTTTGAAGTAAAACAAGAATATGATGCATTGACCGTGTGTGGCTGGGCAAAAATTGGTGGATTACATATCGGAATTATCACCAACAATGGACCGATTACCCCACAAGGCGCGACCAAGGCTGCACAATTCATTCACCTCTGTGAACAGACCAAACGCCCCTTACTGTTTTTACATAACACCACTGGCTTTATGGTCGGAACTGATGCTGAACAGAACGGCATTATTAAGCATGGTTCAAAATTGATTCAGGCCGTTGCCAATACCACTGTACCGAAAATTTCGATCGTTGTGGCTGGTTCTTATGGTGCGGGCAATTACGCGATGTGTGGACGTCCATTGTCACCGCAATTTATTTTTGCATGGCCAAATTCGCATGTGGCAGTGATGGGTTCAGCTCAGGCAGGCAAGGTATTACGTATCGTAGCGGAAGGAAAACAAAAAGCTTCAGGGATGGAGCCTAACGAGCAGATGCTGGATTTCTTAGAGCAAAGTACAGCAGCAAAATTAGAACAGCAGTCAACCGCCTTATTTAATACGGCCATGTTGCATGATGATGGCATTATCGATCCGCGTGATACACGCAAAGTCCTGATCTTCTTACTAGAAACAATTTATGAAGCAGAACATCGCAAACTAAATCCAATACGATTTGGTGTATCGAGGCTTTAAAAGTCCTCGCCCTTTGCAAAACTCATCGTTCCTCATCTTTTAAAAGTGAGGTGTTCTCCGCTTTATTAAAGCGAGTTAGAGAAGATTAAATTTAAGGAAAAAAACAATGAAATTTACAACAGAGCATGAAGCACTACGCCGTACCACACGTCAGTTTGTTGAGACTGAACTCAATCCTTATATTCCGACATGGGAAGCTGAAGGGCGATTTCCTATTCATGATGTGTTTAAAAAACTGTCGGATTTAGGTTTGCTGGGGATTTGTAAGCCTGAAGAAAATGGCGGATTAGGTTTAGATTATTCTTATAACCTTGTGGTTGCAGAAGAATTAGGGCGAGCCGCCTGTGGTGGTGTACCTTTGGCGATTGGTGTGCAAACGGATATGGCAACACCAGCCTTGGCACGCTTTGGTAGTCAAGAGTTACGGGATGAATTTTTAACACCTGCAATTGCGGGTGAATATGTCGCTTCGATTGCTGTATCGGAAGTACATGCAGGTTCAGACGTCGCAGCCATCAAAACCACCGCAAAAAAACAGGGTGATGATTATGTGATTAATGGCAGCAAAATGTGGATTACTAACTCCCTACAAGCTGACTTTTTTTGCTTATTGGCCAATACCTCTGATGATAAACCGCATGTCAATAAGTCCATGATTATTGTTCCTGCAAAATCCGCAGGCATCTCTTTCTCTGAACCCCTTAATAAACTTGGAATGCGTTCAACCACGACAGCAGAAGTCTATTTTGACAATGTTCGTGTACCACAACGCTACTTGGTGGGTGCAGAAGGTATGGGCTTTATGATGCAAATGATGCAGTTCCAAGAAGAACGAATGTGGGCGGCTGCTAATGCAATTGGTGGTTTGGAAAATGTGATTCAACAAACGATTCAATATACCAAAGAACGAAGCACCTTTGGACAACCGTTGATTAACAACCAATATGTACATTTTCGTTTTGCGGAGTTGATGACCGAAGTGGAAGCTTTACGTGCCTTAACCTATCGTGCTTGTGAAATCCACATTGACGGCGGGAATGCAACAGAAATTGCCTCTATGGCAAAACTTAAAGCAGGTCGTTTGACGCGAGAAGTTGCAGACAGTTGCTTACAGTTCTGGGGTGGAAATGGTTTTATGTGGGATAACCCCGCTTCTCAGCTGTATCGTGATGGCCGTTTAGGTTCGATTGGTGGCGGTGCAGATGAAATTATGCTTGGAATTATTTGTAAGTTGATGGACATCCTTCCATCTAAACGTCAATAACAAGGAGAATAAATATGGCACTTTCGCAATCTCTAACAACACAACAATTTGATCGCAGTATTGAGCTTGAGCAAGAGGGCAGCATTTTAACTCTATGGCTCAATCGACCTGAGAGTCGCAATGCCATGAGTTTGAATATGGTCAAAGCGATTCAACAGGTGTTTAAAATGATTCAAGATGACATAACTATTCGTGCAGTCATTTTACGTGGCAAAGATGGACATTTTTGTGCAGGCGGCGACATTAAAGATATGGCTCAACTGCGTGGTGAGGCAACCAGTGTTGGTTCTAATCAGCCTTATGTTGATTTCAATCGTCAATTTGGACATATGCTGGAGCAAGTGGATCAAGCGCCACAAACTGTTGTCGCGGTTTTAGAAGGTGCGGTATTGGGTGGTGGTTTTGGCTTGGCATGTGTTTCAGATATTGCAATCAGCCTTGCCGATGCCAAATTTGGTTTACCTGAAACAGGATTGGGGGTTATTCCCGCCCAGATTGCCCCATTTGTGGTAAAGCGAATTGGCTTAACTCAAGCGCGCCGTTTGGCTTTACTTGGCGCACGTTTTGAGGGGCATACCGCATTGAAGGTTGGTGTTGTACATGAAGTGGTTGAGAATGAAAAAGCACTGGAAGTTTTATTGATCGAAACCATTCAGCAGATTAAACGTACTGCCCCACAAGCATCTCGTGTGACCAAAGCTTTATTGCACCGTACTTTAAATGAAGCTTTGACGCCTTTATTGGATGATGCCGCACAGCAATTTGCCAATGCTGTGGGGGGCGAAGAAGGTATAGAAGGCACAATGGCCTTTATCCAAAAGCGTCATCCAAATTGGTTTGATGCATAAGTCTGACAATGCGGATCACTGATCTTGATTGAGATCGGTGTGATTCAACCAATATAATCAAGTGAATATAAAACCAAAAATAGGGAAAACGAGAATGGCATTTTCAAAAATATTGGTGGCGAATCGTGGTGAAATTGCTGTTCGCGTGATGAAAACAGCAAAAGCAATGGGCTATCAGACTGTGGCTGTCTATTCAGATGCAGATCGTTATGCGCGTCATGTACAGCATGCAGATGAGGCTGTATATATTGGTGCTTCAAAAGTTTCAGCGTCCTATCTATCTATTCAAAATATTATCGACGCATGTAAAAAAACGGGGGCTGATGCTGTTCATCCCGGTTATGGTTTCCTTTCTGAAAATACCGATTTTGCAGCTGCTTGTGTGAAAAATGGAATTACTTTTATTGGCCCGCCTGCACCCGCAATTGAATTGATGGGCAGTAAACGCTTGTCAAAAATTGCCATGATTCAGGCGGGTGTACCATGTGTGCCGGGCTATGAAGGTGATCAGCAAGATATAGATTATTTAGAACAACAAGCCAATAAAATTGGTTATCCACTGATGGTCAAAGCTTCAGCAGGTGGTGGTGGGCGCGGTATGCGTCTGGTACAGCAATCTGCTGATATTGTTGAAGCCTTAAAAACAGCGCGTTCTGAAGCAGAAAATGCCTTTGGTTCAGGTGAGCTGATTCTTGAAAAAGCTGTGATTGCTCCACGCCATGTTGAGATACAGGTGTTTGGCGATACCCACGGCAATTATGTGTATTTATTTGAGCGTGATTGTTCGATACAGCGTCGTCATCAAAAAGTGGTTGAGGAAGCTCCATGCCCAGTGATGACTGAAAGCTTACGCCAACAAATGGGTGAGGCTGCAGTTGCAGCCGCGAAATCATGTGATTATGTCGGTGCAGGAACGGTTGAGTTTTTATTGGATCAATCAGGTGAGTTTTATTTCCTCGAAATGAATACACGTTTGCAAGTTGAGCATCCAGTAACAGAGCTGATCACGGGTTTAGATCTGGTGGAATGGCAACTGCGTGTGGCCAATGGTGAAACCTTGCCCTTACAACAGTCTGAACTGACCTTGTCAGGGCATGCGATAGAAGTTCGCTTATATGCAGAAGACCCACGCCAAGACTTCTTGCCACAGACAGGTCAAATACAGCGCTGGCAAGCTGCTGATTTACCCAATGTTCGAATTGATCATGGTTTGTTGCAACAGGATGAAATTAGTCCATTTTACGACCCAATGGTGGCAAAAGTCATTGCATATGGTCAAACCCGTCAGGATGCCATTCGGCTCTTGGCGCGTGCTGTAGATGATTGTGTATTGTTGGGGGTAAATAGTAATAAGCAGTTTTTAGTGAATTTACTTAGACACCCTATTATTGTCAAAGGCGACACCAATACTGCCTTTATTCAAGAGCACTTCCAAACAGATGCCAGTTTACATAAACAGGCTTTGGGCTTAGAACACCTAGCTGTTGCTGCGGCACTGTTGACCAATGCTTCCAGTCAAAGCAGTTGGAATACCGGAATTGCGTTATCTTTACCTTTAAAACTCAAACATGATGATCAGTTATTACAGCTTTTAGTGAAACGTGATCAAAACCAAGTGAGCGTTGAAATTTGTGGGCAGACACTTGGGATCAGCATTATTGAACAGCAAGCAGAAAAATTCATTTATGAGGTGGATGGTGTACGCCGTTCGATTGACTATGTCTTAGATGGAAATCAGCTGTATTTAGATGCGGTAAATGGCAATATCAGCATTGAAAATATCACCTATGCAGCACCTGAAACTTCCGATGTCGCAGGCGATGGTAACATTCGTGCACCAATGGATGGTGCGATTATCAATATCTTGGTAAATGCGGGTGATACCGTGACTAAAGGTCAAACTTTGTTGATTTTAGAAGCGATGAAGATTCAGCAACAGATTAAGTCTGATGTTGATGGGGTCGTGAATGAGATTATTGGGCAAGTTGGACAACAGGTAAAGAAACGTCAGTTGGTATTGAATATTCAGGCTTGATTGATCAGATCAAGCGCATTGTATAGGGACTTAAAAACTTCAATATTCTTGTGTATTGGAGTTTTTTTGATTGCTGAAAATAATAAAGCATGTACATGCTTGACAGCTTTTTAGTCTATTGTTATTTTTCGGCAATTCTTCTCAATATGCGATCCACATGCCGATTGATGATGGCTTTGTTTATCAGCCTCCTTTAGATCCACTTGACATTATTTTTGAAGATAATGACTTTGTTGCCATCAATAAACCCGCAGGGTTACTTTCAGTTCCGGGGCGTTTGCCTGAACATCACGACAGCGCTTATTTTCGAGTATTAGCAATATATCCAAATGCCAAGATTACCCATCGTTTGGATATGGCAACCTCGGGCATTCTGTTGTTCGCCAAACATCGTGATGCGGAAGTTGCAGCAAGTAAAATGTTTCAAGCGAGAACTGTTAAAAAAAATTATATTGCTTTGGTGCAAGGGCAAATCAATAGCAATGGTCGTGTGGATGTACCTTTGATTACCGATTGGGAAAATCGTCCACGCCAGATTGTGCATTTTGAGTTAGGCAAACCCGCTCAAACTTTATTTGAATCTGTAAGCTATGATGCTGAAAAGGATGTAAGTCGGGTGCTACTTACACCGATTACAGGACGTTCTCATCAATTACGGGTGCATATGCAATATATTGGGCATCCGATTATGCGCGATAAGCTTTATCATCCTACGCCGTTTAACACCGACTTAGCGCGTATGGCATTGCATGCAAGCTATTTATCTTTTATGCAGCCTTTTAATAATTTACTGGTTGAGATTGTATCTGAGCCTGAGTTTTAGCATTTCGCTAAATCAAAAAAGCCTGCAAAATTGCAGGCTTTGCTCATAGAGAGGGGATTAAACTTGGTTGTTAACATCATCATGTTTTGTTTCACGAATGGCCAAGAATGCCAACAGTGAAAGAATGGATGCTGCTGTCAAGTAGTAACCCACCGCTTGTAAGCCATATTTGGTTGCAAGTTCAGTGGCGATCAGAGGTGCAAAAGATGCGCCCAAAATACCTGCCAAGTTAAAGGTTAATGCAGAGCCTGTATAACGTACAGCAATCGGGAAAATTTCAGACAAGACCGTACCAATTGGACCATATGTCATTCCCATCAATGCTAAACCTACACATAAGAACAAGAACACAATTACGGTACTGCCAGACTCAAGCATACTGGCAAATACTAAACCAAAAAGTGCAGAGGCAATACATACCCCAATAGAGGTTGCCTTACGCCCAAACTTCTCAGCAAATACAGCAGAAAGCGGAATAAAAGCAGCAAAACACAGTGTTGCGACCAGTTGCATCTCTAAGAATTCTGCACGTGAGTAACCCAGTTGTTTGGTTCCCCAGTTGAGTGCAAATACTGTTGTGAGATAGAACACCACGAATGTACATACCGCAGCAATTGTGCCGAGGAAGAGCATTTTATAATGTTTGGTCACAACTTCTTTAAATGGAACATTAACTTCTTTTTGTTTGTCTAATACTTTCTGGAACGCTGGGGTTTCATGCAATTTTAAGCGAATATATAAACCCACAATCACCAATGCAGCACTTGCAAGGAATGGAATACGCCAGCCCCATTGCATAAAGTCTGCTTCAGACATCAATGCACCAAGACCAAGGAATGAACCCGTTGCCAAGATAAAACCGATCGGTGCGCCCAGTTGCGGGAACATCCCATACCAAGCACGTTTGCCTTCAGGTGCATTTTCAGTTGCAAGCAAGACTGCACCAGACCATTCACCACCGAGACCTAAGCCTTGACCTAAACGACAAAGTGCAAGTAATAGCGGTGCAACGATACCAATCTGTGCATAGGTTGGAAGTAGACCAATACATACTGTTGAAACACCCATGGTCAATAAAGCCGCGACGAGAGTTGCTTTACGACCAATACGATCACCTAAGTGACCAAAGATTGCTGCGCCAATAGGGCGGGCAATAAATGCGATGGCAAATGTTGCGAGTGATTGAATTGTTGCCGTCATCGGATCTGTACTTGCTGGGAAGAACAGATGTGGAAAAATGAGGACTGCAGCAGTTGCATAGATATAAAAATCGAAGAATTCGATTGTTGTACCTACAAGACTTGCGAAAAGAACACGAGTCTTTGAATTTGTTTGAATTTCTGGAGTAGCAGTAGATAATGACGCCATGGTGAACCTTACACTTTTAAAAGTAAAACGAGTCTTTAAAGCGTAATCTTTTTAAAAAAGGCGTAATTTCTTAAAAAAACAACGAGATCAACCCAAATTCACTCCATCAGGGTCACTGAATTTTGAGTGTCTATGAATTAAATGACGTAAAGATAGATTGCAAGGAAATGTGATCCTGCACCGACCAAAACAAATATATGCCAAATAGCATGAGTGTATCTTACTCTTTTTAAGGCATAAAACAATGCGCCTATTGTATATGCTAAACCACCAATGACCAATAATTTTAATGCTTCTGGTTTTAAAAACTGTTGCATATCATCCATTACAAGCACGGCAAGCCAACCCATGACCAAATAAGCAATCAGTGAAATTTTTTCAAAACGATGAATGAATATTAACTTGAATAGTGTTCCAATGGCTGCGATGACCCAAAGTGCAATCAATAAATAATGTGCTTTTGCTGTTGGGATGGCAATTGCCAAAAAGGGCGTATAGGTTCCCGCAATTAAATAATAAATCGCGGTATGATCCAGCTTCTTATACCATTGGCGTTTCTTTTCATCGACAGAAAAATGATAAATTGCTGAACTGGAAAACAGTAAAATCATGCTTAGACCATAGACAAGCAATCCAAAAAATTGCCATCCATGCAGATAGTTGCCTTTAATCAGCATCAAAACAGTCGCTATAGCAGCCAAAATTGCACCGAATGCATGACTCAACGCATTAATACGTTCTTCTTGTGGTGCATAGATGTGAATCAATTTATCTGTCGACATTGGATCTTATTATCCTAAAAATACAACTGTATAGTAATGGAGTTTTACCTTTAAAGTAAGACGTCTTAAAATAGGTAACTTAATTAATACGAGTTTTGATTATGTCCAATGTGGCAAGCTTATCTGTTCAGGAACAACAATTTTTTGATAGCGTACAGCAAGCTATTGATAATCAAAGCTTAGATCGTTTGATTTTAAGTCAGTATAAAGGAGAATTGGTTGATTTAGAGAAAATGACCTTTCGCGTCATTCAGCTACAGAATGAAACGGTTCTAAGCTGTCTATATCGTTATAAAACCAATGATATTACTAAAAACTATCCACTTACCCATGCGTTAACCACGATTCAGGGGCTGGCAGAGGATTGTAAACAAGCCAATTTATTTACCCATGAGGCTGAAACGCAGCTGAAGAAAAATAAAAAGAAAGTCTTGCTGACCGTCAGTAAAAATAAGCTGGATAAAACCGCTAAAAATCAACAACAAGGGCATGATCGTACAAAACATCGTTTTGTCGACCAAGAAAGTTATTTCCTCCAACCGCTCGGCATTACCGATGCCAATGCACAGATTATTCCAAGCATGGCACGTAAGTGGAAGCAGATTAACAAATTTGTTGAAATCTTTTCAGGTGCTTTGGTGCATATTCAACAACCAGAGACTTTAGCGCATGATGGAAAAACCAAAGATCAGGCTTTAAAAATTGTCGATTTTGGTTCAGGAAAAGGCTATTTAACGTTTGCTTTATATGATTATTTGGCAAAACAACATCAAACTCCATTTGTAACGGGTGTTGAGCTGAATGACAAAATGGTGAAATTTTGCCAAGAGGTTGCGCAAAAGTCTGATTTTACTCAATTGGATTTTTTCCAAGGTGATGTGAGAACGTATCATCCATCCCATTTGGATATTATGATCGCCTTACATGCGTGTGATGTTGCGACAGATTTTGCGATACATACAGGTATTCGTTTAAACGCTCAAATGATTATGTGTGCACCTTGTTGCCATAAAGAATTACGCCCACAATTGAATAGTCCACAAGTGTTACAACCGATGTTGCAATTCGGTATTCATGCAGGACAACAAGCTGAAATGCTGACAGATACCATTCGAGCTCTGTTGCTGAAAGCGTATGGTTATGAGACCAAAGTCTTTGAATTTGTGGCATTAGAACATACGAGTAAAAACAAAATGATTTTGGCAACCAAGCGTAAAGATTTCACTGCACCTGATCAAACAGTCTTAGATCAAATTCGTGCTTTAAAAGAGATGTATGGGATTCAAAAACAATCCTTAGAATTATTATTGAATGATCAGTGGGACCAGCAAGACATTGGCGCTAAGTGCTAGCGCGTTGTGAGGAGAGAACGCAGGTTTAACTGCTTTCTCTCTTGCTACTATTTAGATAAATTATTTTATTGCTGATTCATTTCATCAAGCTCAGCTTCGCTTGAGCCCGTGGTTTTTTGAGAAATCGTATCTGGGAAATATTGCGGATCATCCATTTCTGGAATCAATTGTTCACCCATTTTATGAATCAAGATACTGGTTTTTAATGTTTCTGTTGGGGCTTTAATCAGTAGTTCTGTCAGAAAGTCTGTTGCTTTAGCTGCAAATTGCGCATCACTTTCTTTGTTACCACGTTCAGGCATTTGAACATTGTCTAAATTAAGCACAGGGACTTTACAGGTTAACGGTACTTGAAAACTTTGACTATTTTCAATAATTTTACCATCCTGTTTACAGCTCTGATATGCAGCACTTTGAGCTTTCATTTGGCGCTCAAATGCTGGCGCAACAATTTTAAAATCGCTGGCATTAAATTGTTCTTTGAGTATTTCCACCATCTTTTCAGATGCAGTGGCTTGTTTTTCGCCACTTTCATCGCGGTTTTTTTTAGCTTCAGCTTCTGAGATACCTGCAATTGCGGCACTCATTTTTAAATTAAGCTGATCTTGATTTGGGTCTTGAGAAAATAATCCAATCATGCTTTTTGAGATAATGTTCACACGATCTAGCTCGGATGTTTTTGCATAAATACTTTGAGTCGTCAGTAAAATTGCGCTATAAATAAATACTTTAAATTTATGATTTAGAAACATAATTATTCTACAAGTTTAGTTAAGTTGGTGAAAGTGAACGCATTGTCACTGTGCATTACATGAGGGTCTGTTGACATTTCATAAATGGCTTGCGTTGTAGGTTAAAATTGAGCAGACAAGGCATGAAACGAAGAGAATAGCGAGACTATTTTCGAGTTTCATAACGTAGGCTGAGATAATTTTAGCCACAACCCTGAGCAAGAACAAAGCACTGCTTTGTTTGCAGCGCAAGGCGCAGCGGGGGACTAGCGTGTTTTTTGCCGCTACGTTGTTACGAACTACTCATTTAGAATAACTAAATTTCGTATTTCGTGCCTAGTATCACCTAAAAAACACACGTAGTCGCAAACGTAGACGAATTGTCAGCAGACCCTAACATAATTGCAAGAATGAAGGATCAATTTCTCAACCATTAGGATTTAAATAATGAGCCAATTTGTCATTCAATCTGGGCTATGGAGTCAGCTTCAACATGATGCGAAATTGATTCGAAGCATGGTTTTTATTGAAGAACAACACATCAGTGAAGCAGATGAATGGGATGAGCAGGATGCCATTTCATTACATTTTGTTGTATATGCGCAAGATCAAGCCATTGCTACAGCGCGGTTATTGGAAAATAACAGTATTGGTCGAGTTGCTGTGTTGCAACAATATCGAGGTGAGGGGATTGGTAAACTGCTTATGCAACAGATTATTCAAGTAGCAAAACAGCAAAATAGAGCATTTCTTCAATTATCTGCTCAAGTCTATGCAACGCGCTTCTATGAAAACTTAGGCTTTCAGGTACAGGGTGAAGAATATTTAGATTGTGAGATTCCACATATCGATATGTGGTTAAGTTTAAAAAATGACTGAATTGAAATAAACCCACATTGAAATAAACCAAGATTGAAATAAACCAAGAGAATCGATTTGCCCATGCTCAGTATAAAAACCCCGTTAATTCAATCTTTAGTTTTAAGCCAACTGAATCAATGTCATGTGTGGTTAAAAATGGAAGCCTTACAACCGTCGGCATCATTTAAACAACGAGGCATTAGCCATGCCTGTCAAAAATATTTTGAACAAGGTGCTCAACGTTTTATCAGTTCATCGGGTGGCAATGCAGGCTTAGCTGTTGCTTATACAGGTCGACAACTAGGTGTTCCTGTGACCGTCGTTGTTCCTGAAACCACAGCACAACGTGCGAGAGAATTAATTGCCCAGCAAGGTGCAGAAGTTATTGTACATGGCGCTTCATGGACTGAAGCCAATGCTTTAGCGCAGTCCTTATTAACACAGCATGATGTATTTATTCATCCTTTTGATCATCCACTGTTATGGGAAGGCATTATCCCGATGATTGATGAAGTCATTGCAGAAGGTGTTACTCCAGATGCGGTGGTCTTATCTGTGGGGGGCGGAAGTTTACTTTCAGGTGTGGCAGCAGGATTAAAGAAACATGGTTTAGCCCACATTCCAATTTATGCGGTTGAAACAAAAGGTACAGCATCCTTACATGCTTCGATTGTCGCTAAACAACATGTTGAATTGGATCAAGTGAGTGGTATAGCAACAACACTTGCAGCAAAAAAAGTCTGTCAAAATGCATTTGAAGTGAGCCAAGAACTTGAGGTTCGTAGTTTGGTGGTTTCAGATCAAGACACTGTAGATGCCTGTTTAAAATTTGTAGATGATCATCGTATTTTGGTTGAGCCAGCATGTGGTGCAACATTATCAGTGCTTTATGATCAGGCGATTCAATTTAAACCCGCTGATCAGGTCTTGGTGATTGTATGTGGTGGCGCAGGGATTACCCTAGAAACACTACAAGCATTCAATGGATAGATCGGACTGAATAGACAATTAATGATCATAATCTATTGATCCTTTAGCAAGTCTTTTCGATTTAGAGGATGGAGAGATGATTCAAGTTGTACTTTTTGATTTAGATCAAACCTTACTTGATCGCACCTCCTCCCTAAAGGCTTTTTTAAATTGGCAGGTAAATTTCTTCGAGCTGGTTACGATTCAACAGAAACCACAATTTATTCAGCGTTTTATTGAGTTGGATAACAATGGTTCTGTATGGAAAGATCAGGTATATGCTCAACTTATTCAAGAGTTTCAAATATCTAACTATTCGACACAAGCGCTATTAGAGAATTATATTCTAGACTTTAATAAATTTTGTCGGAGCTTTAGCGATGTTGATCTGGTTATCTATAGCTTGTTTAAGGCAAATTTTTCTCTTGGATTAATCTCTAATGGAAAGACACCTTTTCAGGAAGATAATTTCAAAGCCTTAGGTTTAAATGAGTATTTTTCGAGTGTGATTGTGTCAGAAGCTGTTGGACTGCGAAAGCCTCATCCAGAAATTTTCCAATTGGCATGTCTGCAGCTTGGTGTTATTCCTCAGCACTGCATTTTTGTTGGCGACAATGAGGTAGCAGACATTTGCGGTGCAAAAGCGTTGGGCATGAAAACGATCTTATTTGACCCTCAACAAAAAGTAACATCGACACAGGCCGATCATCGTGTAAAGTATTTTCAAGACATACTTAGTATTTTAAAAATAAAATGAAAAGATTATATAAGCACGGCATGGTAAAGTTTCAGGTTTTATTTTTATTTGGAGTTGTATCTCAATTCAGTGTATTTGCACAAGCCGAAACAGATAAACAACAACCGTTAGCCTATGAGTTGCAGGTAGAAACAAAGCCAAAAACTTATGATCCAGCGACACAGTCACGGATTCGGGTCTATCGAAAGGGTGCGACAAAAACTTTAATTCAACATTCATTTGATTGTGCAGGAAGAAAAGCTGGGATACGGGATTACTTAAGTGGAAATGGTGCATTATCTGCGCTAAAAGCGTATGCCAGAATCACCTTTAATATCGAAGAAGGGATGCCTCGTAGTGCGATTCAGAAAGAAGCTGAAAGCAATGCTATGCGAACTTACCAACTGATCTCTTATAAAGAGTTTATTTTAAATGCCGACCAACCTGTGAATTTATATGGTTTTGTATTTGGAGCGACTGATTCATCTCGGACAAAAGCACAAGTGATTGATCAATGTGTGGATGCTGTGGCTTCGTTCAGACCACAGGCTGGACACGATTATGAAATTTTAGGTAAATATCAAAATAACCAATGCCAATTTCAAATATTTGATCTCAAAACCAATGATCAAATCCCTGTTTCTGACAAGCTTTATACTTGCCCTGAAAAGTCATGGAAGTTTTGGAAAAAGGATCAGTAAATGAAACGTGCAATACTCGGTATTTTTTTGATGATGGGGCTTATTGTACCCAATTTGACTTGGGCATCTTATCTCAATAAATGTCTCTTAACGGTTAAAGTCTTAGAAGAAACTTCAACCATGACGATGGCAATCAATTGGCCACAAGGTGAGTTTGAAAAAAGTAAATTGACGATGTATATCAAAATATTAAAAGCTGAAAAAAATGGAAGAGCTGATAGTGGATGTCAATCATTGGTCAATCAACGCATGCGAATTACGATTGAACAGCCACCTTTGACCAGTTTGGTCAAAGGGCAAGTTGTACAAGTAGAAAGCATCACTCAGGATGCTTTTCCACAACAAGGATATGTCACGCAATACAAGCTAAAAAATTAGTCTGTTGGGAGTTTCGCTTTTAGCCTTTGTGTAGGTTGCTCCAGTCTTCTATGGCTTTTTGTCCGCTTTCTAAGCCAACTTCATAGGTATATTGCAATTTTCGTTTATCTTTACATAAACGGCCTGCTAATTTTTTATTGTCAGGTGGGCAGACTTCCAAAATGCTTTGTTGCGTATTTTGGCGGATAAAATCGACAGTTTGGTTATAACGAGTACAACGCTTTTTAAGACTATCTGCAAAGCCAGTATGTTGATTAAGCAAATATTTTGCCAAGAATTGATCGGCTTTACTGCTAGCTTTAAAGTAGTTTTGTGTACGGGTACGAATCACCAAGAGATTTTGAATATTTGCTTGTTGCGCTGCCCATTGAACAGGGAGGGCATCTGCGACACCGCCATCAAAATAAGGCTCTCCAAAAATTTCTACAGCCTGTCGTGTTAGATAGGGAATAGAACTAGAAGCACGTAATCCATCAATAATATTGTCTTTCCCAGCACGTAAATATTCAGGATAACCTGTACGAGCATGAGTCAACACCATATAAAAGTCAGGATTTTGACTAAATAATGCCTGTTGATCTAGAGGATTCTCTTTCTCGACAATATTCCACATCCACTGCATATCCAGTAAATCCCCACCTTTAAAAAAGCGAGCATAACGAATAAATTCAGGTCGAAGTGAGTGGTCTAAATAGAGTTCGATATTGCGACCTTGTTGTCGAGCAAGGTAATTGGCGAGGTTTGTTGAACCAGAAGACACTCCAACAAAAAGATCAAAAGGGTTAAAATTTTGTTGTAGGAAAGCGTCAAGTACACCGCAGGTAAAAGCCCCACGCATACCACCACCTTCTACGACAAGCGCATTACGTGAATCATTGATCATAGATTGTTTAGTTTGCATGTTCTGGCTGAGCTGAGTTGTGTGGCATGTTTTTCATTTCATCATTCGACATTTGCTGTGTGTCATGTGGAGGTGCTGTATCGGTATTCTCCGTCTGAGGCGTCGCTATCTGCTTATTTTGCTGACTCGGCATATAATCTGGTTCATTGGTTACAGCCATATAGAAGAATACAAGGAATAAACAGCTAAAGATTGTTGCGAAAATTACTGCTTTAGATTTCCACAACGGTTTTTTGGGAGAGTTAACATCGTTCATAGGAAAATTCCTAAAAGAATGAAATGTGTAGCTATTTTATAACATAAAGCAGTTGTAAAGTTGGCATTGCTATAAAAGACATAAATTAAATGAGGCTTATGTATATAAACCCAACATGAATTGATCAGTATTGAATACATATCAGACATAACAAGCAGGCTGAGATTAAAATTGAAATCAAGCATATAAACAAGATTATTTTGAGCTTTATTTTAGATGTTTGTGGAAATGAATAATGTTGATTTATTAGAAATATATGAATATTTAAACTACATTTTTAGTGAGATTATTTATTTAATTTTTCAACAATTAATCAAAAAATCTATTTGAATTTAAGTGTTTTTAGTAATGAAATTGTTTTTTTAAATAGAAAAATTTTAGAATTAATTTATAATAGAGGCAATTAAAACGAATAAATTATTAAAATGAACAGCTTAGTAAATAGCATTTATAAAATATTGGATCAGCTTGGACTAAACGCACAAAAACGAGCTTTGCATATCCAATTTAGCAATACAGACTTAAACAACCAAGTCTTCTTACAACGTATCGATGGACAACATGGTCTAAACCAAGGTGTGTCTATTGAACTGATTTGCCTTGCCACTTCGGCTGTGATTCCACTTAAACAATTTATCGGTAGCCAAGTGGCGATTGATCAAGTCACAGATCAGGGACAACTGTTTCGTAGCACAGGGGTGATTACTGAGGCTGCACAAGGGCAAAGTGATGGCGCACTAACGCTATATAAACTCAAACTCGAAGATGCCACTTCATTGTGGCATAAACGCCGTAACAGCCGAGTGTTTATGAATAAGTCGGTTGTGCAAGTCATAGAAACGCTATTTAAAGAATGGCAAGACAAAAGCCCACTCTTTGCATCGAGTCTAAGTCTCGATAAAAGTGGTCTTAAAAAAGATTACGATATCCGACCATTCATTATGCAGAGTAACGAAAGCGACTATGCATTTTTAACCCGCTTGATGCGCAGTGAAGGGATCAACTGGTTGATTGATGAAGCACAATTGATTGTGCCTAGTTCTGCGACTCAAATTCAGCCGCAAAAACTGCGCTTGGTGGATGACAATAGCGAATACAAAGCGCTAGAACGAAGAACGATTCGCTTCCATCGTAGCAGTGCCACAGAACAACAAGACAGCATCACCAGCTTTATCGGGCAACGTAGTTTACAACCCACCGCTGTCCACGTACAACGCTGGCAAGCAGATGTTTTAGAGCAAGAAGAGGGTGCAGGTAGTGTTCAAAGCAAACACCAACACAGTCAAAACCAGAATAATGCCAGCCTCGGTTTAGAACAGGCTTGGCATATTAGTCCAGCTTGGATTCAAGACCTGAATGGTGAAGATCAAGCAACCGCGTCAAATAACAATCAGATTGAAAAGATTAACCAAAACCTCAGTCATTACTATGATGCTCAATCCAAACAATTTGTTGCCAACTCCACTGTACGTGATGCGCAAGTAGGTTACTGGTTTGAATTAAACGAACACCCAGAAATAGACCAACACAGTGGCTCAGACAAAGAGTTTCTGATCACGTCAAAGACATTCTATAACCAGAACAACTTACCCAAAGACCTGAGCGAACAAATCAATCGCTTGCTCCAACAGAGCAATTGGGTCAATTCAAATGTAGACTCAAATAACCCAGAGCGCCAAGCCAATCAATTGGTGCTACAACGCCGTAATATCACGACTGTTCCGGAATACCACCCACTACAACACCGTCCAAGTACCCATCCACAACGAGCCAAAGTGGTTGGGCCAAGTGGAGAGGAAATTCATGTCGATGAATGGGGACGTATTAAAGTTCGCTTCCTATTTACTCGCAATGAAGACCACAGTCATGATGGTGGTGCAGGGAGCAATGACAACGACACTGATTCCGCTTGGGTGGATGTACTGACCCCGTGGGCAGGTGAAGGCTATGGTGCGCGGTTCTTACCGAGGATTGGTGAGATTGTCGTGATAGATTTCTTTGATGGTAATATCGATCGACCATTTGTGGTGGGACGTATCCATGAAGCGCAACGTAGCCCAACGAAATTTGATGACAAAGGCCAATTGCCTGATACTAAAAAACTAGCAGGGATCAAAAGTCGAGAAGTTAAAGGCAGTGGCTATGGCCAGCTTAGATTTGACGATACCACAGACCAAATCAGCAGCCAGCTACAAAGCAGTCACGGTGCGAGTCAACTTAACCTTGGTAATCTAAGTCATCCCAAAGAAACTGATACCAGTGAGGGACGAGGTGAAGGCTTTGAACTAAGAACAGACCAATGGGGTGCAGTGCGTGCAGGGCAAGGCCTATTGCTGAGTACCTATAGCCAAGATTCAGCTTCAGGCAATCACCTTGATGCAACCGCTGCGAAAAGTCAGTTAGAAAGCAGCCTAAATAATTCTAAAGCCTTAAGTGAAGTTGCTAAGAATCAGCAAACTGATCCACTGGATGTATTGGAAAATCTCAAGCAATTTCTTGATCAAATCGAAAAAGGTGAAAAAGACAAAGCGGATGCATTTAAACAAGCTTTGATGATTTTAGCTGCACCGAATTCAATCGCATTGGCAAGCAATGAAGACTTACATCTTTCTGCGGATAAACAAATCAGTTATACAGCAGGTGACAGTATCAACCTGAGTACGCAAAAGAATTTAGTTGCACATGCACAATCAAAGATTAGTCTTTTTGCAGCACAAGAAGGTGCAAGACTTTTTGCTGGAAAAGGTAAGGTTGAGATCCAAGCACAAAGCAATGGTGCTGATTTGATTGCACGTAAAGGTATTCAAATCATTTCAACTGAGGAGATGATTGAGCTAAAAAGTCTCAAAGAAATTATTATCACATCTGGTGGCTCTCAATTAAAAATTAATGGTTCAGGTGTATTTGTGACCACAGCTGCTAAGTTCGAAGTGAAGGCAGGGCAACATAGTTTTATTGGTGGAGCAAAAGTCGATTATTCACTTCCATCATTCTATGAAAATATTTGTAAGCCTTGTTTGTTGGATGCAGCAAAGTTTGGAATGGCATTTGTTGATAAATAAAATGAAAAGAAAAATTGTTCCATTTAAAAATATAAAAAGCTGTATCGAAGATGATCAACATGATTTGAACATGTATTTAATCTTGGATGCAGCGCAAGTTTTAGATCAAACTTTGCACTTTATCAATACATGGCGAAATGACGCAAGGCTAGAGTTTTATTCATTATTCTCAGGAACAACGGAGGGCAATGCACCTTTTGAAGTTGCCCCTGTACTTGTTTTAATCAATGATTTAGAGGTGCTCGAAGAAGAAGGGCTTAGCTTTATTTATCAAACATGGAAAGATGAACAGGCTTTAAATCTGGTATTCAGTTCATTGGATCTGACTCAGTTTGTTAAAAAAATGAAACGCTATCTCACAGTAGAATTTCCTGATGGTACACAAAAATTATTTAGATGGTTTGATCCAAGAATTGTTAAAAAAATTCATAAAATACTGACAGATCAACAAGAAGATGAGTTTTTTGAGGGTATTACAAAATGGATCATTTCAATTCGAAATTATCAGGATGTAGATTCTAATCAATTAATGGTATTGGAGAATGCATAATGTTCATACTCAGCCAAGAAAAATTATATGAATTAGATGTTGAGCAAAATAAAGAATTTTTATATGACCTTGTCTATGAAATTATAAAAGAAAACCCAGCCCTTAAACTGAATGGGCAATTTGATCAGCTATTAGAACCTGTCCAAAGCCTGATCAATCTATATATTGAAAAAGGCATCAATCAAATTTATACACTCAAATATATGGTGAAGAGCCATGTTTATTTGGGAATAGATTATCCAAATGATCCGCAATATCTTTGGCTCCAAAATGAAATGCAGCATTACAATATTGCGGAGCAAGTATCTTATGTAGATGCTTTTTATACACTTTTGGAAAGCTATAAAAGTGTGGTTTTAGGGCATGATTTTAAATTTGTTTTTAAAGCAATAGACCAGTTAAATCAGAGTTTTAGTCATTCCAATCTTCAAGAAAACCTTTCAATTATTTATCCAGAAAAAATAGAGTTTTTAAAACAAAAAGATTCATTGAGTTCACTTCAAGAAAATTATTCCAATGATATCCAATCATATAAAGAGTATGTATTGGGAAAAGAATTTCATCATAACGTTTTTATAAAAAATTTGATTAATTTGGAGGCTTAAGATGGGTGTTGGTGGTGCAAGTCCTACAGCGGGCACTTCATGTGCAACGTGTTTAAAAAAATTTTTAGTTCATTTTCGTAGACCTCAAGACTATAGTGGTAATTATGGGTTTGATTGGTTAAGAGAAGATTATGTTACTGCTAATAAGCATATTGCAAAAGCTGGTAATGTTAAAAAGGCACTATGTTTTGATATAGTCAAGTTAAAAAATGAATATAAAACTGATGTTAAGAATCCAATAGCGCCCTATGGGAAAGAGTATTTTCCTGCATGGTTGAGTTTATTCTCTTATATTAATGGTTCTAATAGCCCTCATATCTCAACAATGACAAAAGACGGGGTAAAATTAGATTTATACATAGAAGAAATAGAGCCCTTAAGCAACGATGGAACTGAGTTAATTTTTCAATGTGAAAATAAATTTATTCAAATTTCACCTAAGAATATTCCTCTAGTAAATGCACTAAGAAAAAAAATATTAGATTCGGATGGAACAAAACAATTTTATCATTTAGCTCGTAGTATTTTAATTAAGTGTGAAGGTGGATGGTTAAATAATCACGAAGAGGTTAAGGTATTTGCAAAGAAAGGAAGCGTGAAATTTGAAGTTGGAAAGTTAATGCTTTATAAGAATGATATTATAGAGGTGGATCAGGAAATTTGAACAACACTTATAAGTGATATTTTGCTCCCCAAATGATGTTATAAACATCAATATATGGAGTATTTTATGGCACGTAGACCAAGAAGAAATCATTCAAATGATTTTAAAGCTAAGGTAGCACTTGCTGCGATTAAAGCAGAAAAAACACTTGCTGAATTGAGTGCTGAATTTGATGTTCATCAAAACCAAATTATCGACTGGAAAAATCAACTGATTTCAGCTTCCTCGCAAGCTTTCGATCAATCAAAAGCTCCAACAGAACCACCCATCGATCTAAAAAAACTACATGCAAAAATCGGTGAGCAGGCATTAGAAATTGATTTTTTAGAAGGTGTGTTGAAGAAACTGGGCCGCTTCAACCACAAAAGTTAATCGATGACTCACTTCAGATTTCAGTATCTAAGCAAGCTCAGCTGCTGAAAGTCTCCCGTGGTTGTTATTACTATCGCCCAAAACCTGTGAGTGCATCAGATCTGAAGCTGATGCGGTGTATGGATGAGTTACATATGCAATACCCTTTTGCAGGTAGCCGTATGATGCGTGATTTGTTGAATCGTCAAGGACATCATATAGGACGACGTCATACACGTACTTTAATGAAGAAAATGGGCATTAATGCGTTATATTGCAAACCAAATTTAAGCCAGGCTAATCAAGCTCACCGCAAATATCCATATCTGCTCAAAGGATTGGCTATTCAGCGCAGTAATCAAGTGTGGTCTACGGATATAACGTATATCCCTATGGCAAAAGGCTTTGTTTATTTATGTGCTGTGATTGATTGGCATAGCCGCAAGGTACTTGCGCATAGAGTATCGATTAGTATGGAGGTTACATTTTGCATAGAAACATTAAATGAAGCTATTGAAAAATATGGTCGACCTGAAATATTTAATACAGACCAAGGCAGTCAGTTTACCAGTGATGCATTTATTGATGTATTGAAATCAAATGACATCCAAATCAGCATGGATGGTAAAGGTCGATGGGTTGATAATGTGATGGTTGAACGATTATGGCGGAGCGTTAAATATGAAGAGGTGTATCTCAAAGCCTACAGCAATGTTTTGGATGCGAAGAAGCAATTAAACGCATATTTTGAATTTTATAATTTGAAACGACCTCATTCGAGTCTGGACAAAATGACTCCAGATGAGTTTTACTATGACCAGCTACCACAACAAAATAAGGTAGCTTAACTAGAGCAGAGTATCACTTATAAATAAGCTTTTAGTTGTTCAAACATGTGGGACCACCTCTTTATAAAGCATGCTGATATCATATTAATACCAGTAGTTACTGAGTATAGAGGTGGAAAACCTGTTTTACCAGATCGTGTTGATGCATATGAACATTTAATAAAACGTATATCATTTAATCAAGCTTTAATTCGTGCAGAAATAAAAAGAGAAACAATATTTGATTTAACAAAATATCAATCAGATCCTTTAGTTAATATTATCCAGAGTTCAACATATACGACACCAGCATCAGATTTTGCAAGAGCATTGCGAGAATTATATAATAAATATGGTCCAATACAGGTCAATGGTGGAATAGACCTTAACGGTAATGGAACTTCAAATAGCAAAAAAACATTTGTATTTCTTACTACAAAGCAAACAGTTTCAGGTGGTGTTTGTACATTAGATGGCTATGTATGGGGCGATATGGTTGTTGTTTTTAAGTCAAATTTGAATCATGCACATTCTTATCCTCATGAATTAGGTCATTCTTTTTCATTACCTCACACCTTTCAGACAGGTAATTTAGCAAAACATACTTTTTATCAAGGATATACAGAAAATTTTATGGACTATTGGAGTGATGGTGCAGGTCAGCCAAATAAATTTCATGATAAAAAAATAAAAAGACCATTTACTTTCTATAAATGGCAATGGGATATTATGCGTCAAGATAAAAGTATGATTTAGAAATAGGTGAGAAAAATATGAATCATAATATTGTTTTTACTATTATAGTTGTGCTTTTTAATAGTTTTATGGTTGCTTGTAACTCTAGTGTTGATAATTTAAATGATAAAAAATCATTGGGAAGTGATAGTGGTTCTGAAAATTTTAATGTAAAAAAAGAGAAAAATATTGAAAGGAGTAAGGAATATTATATTTTTAAAAATAATAGTGAACCTCTAATAGCCCCAGAAGTGGATTTTAGTAAAAATGCCCCTGTGAATCAGCTTAAATTGGAAGCTATTTCTATTGATTTTTATAGAATTAAAAATGAAATTTTAAAATCAGGATACATTGAGCATAAGGAAAATGCTCCCTTGAGTAAGAAACGTTATGAAATTGAACCAAATTCATATGGTATAAATAAGATCTTCTTTTTTGGTCGTGGTGACGAACTACCTGAAATCTCATCTACAATATATTCAACTGGAGAGAATCTTAAGTCTCAACGTAAAATAGTAATCTATTTAGGTCATGATTATGATGAAGTTACTGGAAGATATAAGAAAATTAATTTGGACCCAGAAGTTCCAATGATCTTTACAAATATTTTAGAATTGAATGAAAAAAATTTAATGGATGTTTACGAAAAACTATTGCAAGAGCACATAACAGATATTGAGAATAGAGTACATAAGTATGGAAAATTTTTAGTCACAAATAGAATTGAAGTTTCAGGTTTTTGGTTTGAGTTTAATACTGATCAAACAAATAATTATACTGCCTTTTATATTTATAAGAGTAATGGTGTGCCAAAAGTAAATGCTAGTGATTAATACATTAGTCAATAACGAAAAAAGGTTGGAATGAAAAAAATAATTTTAGTACTACTTTTTGTTTCTCTTGTATTTTATGTTTCTAAGAATAAATCTGATATTAATTTTGAGAGTATGGAGGCAAGTGAAAACAGAGTAAATGACCCATGCGCTAATGCGGATTGTACACCAGATGAATTTAATTCACCCTACTATAAAATTCCATATGAAAAATTAAGAGATTTAGAATTTTTAAATTATGGAGATTTTGGTGTCGTGTTGTTAAATAACGGTATTTTAAATTCTGAGGTTTTAAAAGAGTATAATTTTAAAGATAAAGATAATTCAAACTATATAGATTTTGAAAATGAAGCCATGTTAACAATTAATCCGAACCCATCAAATGGTAAGGTGAAATCAATAGATTATGATTTTTCTATGTGTTCATCAATCAGCTCAATAGATATAGATAGAATAAGGAAAATATTAAAAATATTTCAAAATAATAATTTAGAAAATAGTTTTTTTAAATTTGATTTTACTAAAAAAAATAATGAAGATTCTTTAACCAATACATCGCATGGGGAAAATGGAATTATTTATGAAATTTCATGTAATATTAAATCTGAAAAAGGTCAATTTCATATTTACAAGAAGTAGAAAATTTTTAATTTAAATAGGAGCTTAAATAATGATATTTATAAAAATTAATTATAAAAAATATCATTTGGCTTTAATTTTATTTTTTATCGTTGGCTGTGATGAAAACCTAATTTATTCACGTAGTAAAACTGATGAGGCAATAAATAAATTTTGCCTTACTCCTGAGCCTAATGTTAGTTTGGATATAAATAAATATTTACCATTTGAAAGTTCAATGGAGAGTCCTATAGAAAAAAACTTAGGAATAAAGGTTAGTGATTTTTATAATAAAATTCAAAAATCTACTTCCTTGAATAATATGAATGTATATGAAAATCAAGGTTATATCGATATTGTTGATGATAACTACGATGTAGTAGGCAAAATTCTAATTATTTCAGCAGGCACTTATGTTAAATATATTAATTTTGAAGTTAGATCTGATCCCCAAATTTTTAAAGGGAAACTTATAAAAAGTGCACTTATAGATGTGATTTCTGCAGTAAGTGATACCGATTCTGAATTAATCTATGACAAAGTTTTAAGTAATTTAATTAACAATATTAAGGATGGTAAATTTAATCCTCGAACTGGTATATATTCAGGTTCTTTTGATGAGAATGAAGTTGTATATGAAGTATCTACAATTAATAAAAAATTTATTGCAGCTAAAGTTGCTAGTGGGGAAATTAAAGATATCGATTGCAAAACTAAAAAATACAATGAATATAAAGATTTGGAATTATCACTTTTTTCAATATTCAAACATTAATCTTAATGATTTTGACATCAGTTATGATTATTTTTTAGGTTGTTAGAGATGGTGGTGTTATGAAATCTTTCATTTTGGTGATAGCTTTAATACATCTATCAGCTTGTTCATTTGACTTTAATAAGACGAAGTGTAATGTAGAGGCTGATGAAAAAACAAATAGTGAAGATGGTTATGATGTTAAAGTTGGAAAAAATATTTCTAGTTTTGTAGATGAAAATAGAATTTTTTTAAATTATGATCAAAAAGAAATAATTAACAGATATAAAAAATTAAATAGCAATTACATGGTGTTAAAGGTTATAGATAGTTTTTCTCCTGAAAAAGGTTTTAGTGATGGTACTGTTAATAATAATGTGAAGAAGAATTTTGATTACATTTCCCGTCTTTCAGCTAATAGTAACTTAAAGGGTAATCATATATTTTTTAGTAGTGATAACTATGTTCCTTATAGTGAGCAATTAGAAGAAAAAATTGTATCTATGGTTAAAGATCAGATTTATGTGGTAAGTGGTGATAACGTGGGTGGGGAAGATTTGAATAGTAAAGTTAGTACTTTTATAAAAAAACTAAAATGTAGTAATTCAAATGAGCCTGAAGTGGAAGAATGGAATGTAAATGATATGCACATTGTTTTGGAAGCTGATGGAAAACAAATTAAAAATAGGAAATATAATAGTTTGAATTTTTTTATTTATTTTACAAAGAAAACGGATAAAAAATATGAAACATCAATATATTAGTTTTCTATATGTTTGCTGTTTAAGCTATCTTGGAATCTGACCAGAATGGTTTGTAGAGAAGGGTCAAGTCAATAGCTGTGCTTATACTGTATGCTATACAAAATTGGCAGATAAAAATTATGAAAAATCATTATATTATTAAACTTAAAACTGTATTCCTGATAAGTTTTTCTATGACATCCTATAGCTTTGGAGCGAATGTAGAAAATCGAATTTTTAATTTTGAAGATAAAGAAATATCGGCTTTATCTTCTGAAATAAATTATTCAAGATTTGCACCAGTAAACCAGCTTAATTTAAAAGCAATGTCTGTAGATTTAGGTGAAATAATAAAGAACCTTGAAAAAAAAGGTTATATCAATAGGGATACAGTCTCGAATAGTAAACGCTATGAAGTGTTAGCCTATGGATTGACGACCAAGAAAATTTATTTTTTTAATAATAGCAGTCAAACACCTGATCTCTTTTCTGAGATTTATGCAGCGAACTCTAAATTTAATCAACTCAAAAGTATTCGTCTAGGGTTAAGTGTTGAATACAATGGGAAAAGATTTAAAAAAATGAATACAGATCCGATTGTTCCCACAAGTTTTATTTCTGCTTTGAATGTGATTGATGAGAGGAAATCAAAAGAGGTGTATGTTTCACTCATGAAGCAACATATTTTAAATATAAAAAATAATGTGAATGAGTATTGTGAATTTTTAGTGACGACGAGAGTAAATGTTAAGGATTATTGGTTAGAATTAAATACTGAACTCACAAAGAATAATACTTATTTCAATATTTACCAAAGCAAAGGAATTCCTCAAAAATGTAATTTGTGAAATTCTTTGTTTGGATTTTTTGCTTAGTCCCTTTTCTGGCATCCTGTGGTGATTATAGAAAAACTAATAGTGATGGTGATTTCGTATCCCCTCAGCAGTAGATGCTTTATGAATATAGTTTCCTAAACGAGATTAAAGCTTTTATAATAATTTAAATTCAATAACTTAAATCTTGATAATTTAAAATTCGAAGCTTTAGGATATCCAATTGAGCACTCAGGTCAATTCCATATCTACCGTGAATAAGCTATATTAATGATACCAAAAAATAGACAATCAACAACATGCAAAATTTACAACAACTCTTTATCAACACTCAAGAAAACTATGAATTGATCCCTGATTTTATCGATCTGCTTTTAGCATCGGATATTTATTGTTTAGGAGCACAAGATCAGCATAAAAAAATTCAATTCCGTATTTTAGAAACACCAGAAGGTGATCAAGCAATACCATTCTTCATAGAACTAGAAACCATTCAAAATGATATTGGAGTCGATGCTGAATATATCACTTTAAATACACGGCAGTTTTTTGAAATGACTCAGGGGGCAACATTGGTATTGAATCCAACTTCTGAATTATCAAAAGAATTTCAACCTGAAGAAATTAAAGCAATTTTAGAGATTGATGAAGCAATTTAAAAATGTGCAGGATTCAATTTCTCCAGCACTTCATCAATTTTTTTTAATCGTTTGATTTCATCCCATAAGGCTTTGGCTTCAGGGTAATGCTTAGACATCATCCCAATCCATTGTTTATAACGGCCGACCATGTTCAGCTCTTTTTTATATGGGCCATTTAAAAAACGAATTTGTAAATTTAATAGTTCAGACCAAGTGATAAGTGGTTCATCCGTATTTTTACGAATGCACTGTGTGAGATCTGGTGTAGTCACAGCACCACGACCAATCATCAAATCTTGACAGCCTGATTCAAGTTGGCATTGCTTCGCATCAGCATTGGTCCAGATTTCACCATTGGCAATCACATTGATCTTGAGTGCTTCACGAATCGGCTGTAGCTGATCCCAAAATGCTGGTGGGGTGTACCCATCAGCTTTGGTCCGAGCATGGACTGTGACCCAAGCTGCGCCAGCATCTTCAATGGCATGCGCATTTTCAAGGGTAAAATTTCGATCCATATAACCTAAACGCATTTTTGCAGATACAGGGATGTGATTGGGTACAGCATCACGTACAGCCTTGACCAACTCATGTACAACCTCAGGCTCATCGAGAAGTACTGAACCGCCTCTATGACGGTTTACTGTTTTGGCAGGGCAACCAAAATTCATATCGATTGCAGGAGCACCTAATTCAGCAGCGCGTACCGCATTGGCTGCGAGCATTTCAGGATTATTTCCTAAAAACTGAACATGTACTGGTGTGCCAGCAGCTGTCTTGCCTTGATTGTTTAATTCTGGACAATAACTATGATAAACATGGTCAGGTAAGACCGAATCCGTTACACGGATAAACTCAGTCACGCACCAGTCAAAGCTACCGACATGTGTGAGAACGTCACGCATGATAGGGTCGGTTAAGCCTTCCATTGGGGCGAGTATAAGTTTCACAGTTGTTACCTGATGAAGTAAAAAAAGCGTTATACGGTTTTTTTAATTAGATGTCTAGTAAATTAATTAAAGTATAATGGATTAAGTTAATGAAAAATATTTTTTTCTACATTTAGAACTTGTTCGCTATAAATAAGAAAATACTATAATAGTAAAGTTTTTTGAAATTTTTTTGTTAAAAATAACTTTATTTTTAATGTTTATATTTAAAAAAATAAATTTTAAAATGTAATTAAATAATAAAAAAGGAGGTCAGTAATTAAAATAATTTTTAAAAGCGTATTTATATAATGAAGTAATAAGAAGGGATTATTATGAAGTATTTAATATATTTATGTGGATTTTTTTTTCTAACAGGATGTACTAACTTAGTGACTCAAAAAAGAGCTTTAGTTGTAACTGATACAAAGAATCCTAATGTTAAAACGATGAGTATTCCGATAGATATACGTTTGTCACGTAGTATTACAGCTTCAGACGGAAAAATTTATACTTGTGACCAGCCTATGCCAGATGTCGCTAGATCAGATTCTTTTGGGTCAAAAGGAAATCTAACTGCAAAGCTGGCTGATTCAGGAGGAGTATTGAAACAAGATATAGGAGGAGAAGGTAACATTAATTCATCAACAGCTGTTCTACAATTGAATGGCCGATCTTCCGCAGTGTTATTAGCTCGCGATTTAATGTATCAAGTATGTTTAAGTTCAGCAAATGGTACTTTTACTGCTCAGGAAGAATTTTTTAAAGGCATTTTAAATATTGTGGATAAGGTCGCCGATAAGGAGAAAGCAACAGCAGAAGCAAATCAGTTAGCAACTCAGGCCTTAGTTTTGAGACCAGAAATTGTTGAAAATAATAGAAAATCTTTACTTGGAGTAAGCTTAGTTGGTATAGCAAAAAACTATCATACATGTTCAGTTGATGCGGAGAAAAATAAAGATCAGCCGAATAATTGTGATAATGAGTTAAATAAGGAAATTAAGCTAAAAATAGAGGGGAAATAAAATGAAAGCAGAAGCCTTAACAAATGAACTGTTAGATTATTTAATGACGCCTCCAAAAACTTTTTTATATTGGCGTATTAAAGATACCTATCTAATTGTTGCAATTATTGAAGAATGGGATAAAACGACAATCACATTAAAAACTGAAGAAGGAATGGTTTCTAAAGAAAAACGTGTAGATGTTAAAATAATGGTTCCTTAAGACTTATGCCTTATTTTCTTTATAATAAAAGAAAATAAGGCTGATTTTATTCAAGTTACTTATTACAAATAAATTTAGAAAGCATTCAGTAAAATTAGTACATAATTTAGCGATGTAAAATCATTTCCAAAACAAATTTAGAGCCAATAAAGCCAACTGCCAATAAAAAGAATCCAATCATGGTAAAGCGAATGGCTTTTTGACCACGCCAGCCAAACTTATAGTGACCAATTAACAACGCACCGTAAACAAACCAAGACACAATACTAAACACAGTCTTATGTGCTAGGTGCTGTGCAAAGAAGTCATCAATGGTAAAGAAACCAAAACATAGGGCGACAGTTAATAAAACAAAACCAGTAATGAGCATATCAAAAAGTAAGGATTCCATGGCTTGATATGACGGTAAGAAGTTGACCCAAATACGTTTTTTTTGTTTCTTTTTGAGTTCGCGGTTTTGAAACCAAATCAAAACGGCTTGTATGGTTGCCATGAGTAAAACGGCATAAGCAGATAAAGACAGAATGATATGGATGTCTAAACCGATAGAATGCTGTTCAATAAATTGATCTGGTTTACTAAAACAAAAACCGAGAATCAAACCAAAGGCGGCAACAGGAATTCCAATCAAATTTAGTGAAAGAACAGGACGATAGGTACTATAAAGCATACTTAGAACCAACATTAACGCAGAGGTAAAAGACATCAAGTTAAAGACGTCGTAATTAATCCCTAGTGGTGTAAGTATGTCGTTATGCAGTACACTTGCATGTAATATCAGCCCTAAACCTGACATGATGCCAATAAACCAAGGGTTTGCGGAACGTTTAGCCATTAAGTGCATGAACAAATACCAAAATGAAGAGGTATAGGCAATTAATGCTAAAATCGTATAAACCAAGGGTAGGCTAATCATGTCAAACCTTTTTCAGGATGATGAATATTCATGTTATAAGATATAAATTCCATGTGAACTACAGTATCCTATAGCATCTTGAGCATAAATTTTCTATTTTAAGAAAGATTTTTTTGCTACTAGCTATTTTAAGCGGATTTTGCAATGTTTGATACCTTAACAGAACGACTCACGCAGAGTCTCAGAAATGTTACTGGCTCTGGGCAGCTAACCGAAGATAATATTAAAGATACCTTACGTGAAGTGCGTATGGCACTTCTTGAAGCCGATGTTGCTTTGCCTGTAACTCGTGAGTTTATTGCGAAAGTTAAGGAAGAAGCATTGGGTCAAGAAGTCATGACTCAGCTTTCACCAGGTCAAGCTTTCGTTAAAATTGTGTATGACGAACTCACCAAAATGATGGGTGAGGCAAACGAAAGCCTAGACTTAGCTGCAAAACCACCTGTTGTGATTCTTCTCGCAGGTTTACAAGGTGCTGGTAAAACCACGACAGCTGCAAAACTTGGGCGTTTCTTAAAAGAACGTCAAAAGAAAAAAGTGGCGATGGTTTCTGCCGATGTTTACCGTCCAGCTGCGATCAAGCAACTGCAAACAGTTGCTGCTGAAGTGGGTGTTGATTTTATTGAATCGGACGCTTCTGAAGATCCGATTAAAATTGCACAACGTGCAATTGGTCAAGCCAAAATTAATTTTAACGATGTTTTGATTGTCGATACAGCAGGTCGTTTGCATGTCGATGATGACATGATGGACGAAATTAAAGCATTACACGCTGCAATTGGCCCAACAGAAACCCTATTTGTCGTTGATGCAATGACAGGTCAGGATGCGGCAAATACCGCTAAAGCTTTCAATGATGCATTACCATTAACGGGTGTTATCCTCACCAAAACCGATGGTGATGCACGTGGTGGTGCGGCGCTTTCGGTACGTGCGATTACCGGTAAGCCAATTAAATTCTTGGGTATGGGTGAAAAACTCGATGCCTTAGAGCCATTCCATCCTGAGCGTGTTGCACAACGTATCTTAGGTATGGGTGACGTACTTTCTTTAGTCGAAGAAGTTGAACGTAAAATCGACAAAGAAAAAGCCGAAAAAATGGCGAAAAAATTGCAGAAAGGCGGGAGCTTCAACTTTGAAGACATGCTGATGCAATTTGAACAGATGAACAAAATGGGCGGTATGATGGGCTTCTTGGATAAGTTGCCTGGCATGAGCAATTCAGGCATTCAAGATGCGATTGCACAAGCAAATCCTGAAAAGCAAGTGAAAAAGATGGAAGCGATTATTCAATCGATGACCATTAAAGAACGTCGTAACCCAGACTTAATGAATCCGAGCCGTAAAAAGCGTATTGCAGCAGGCTGTGGTATGGATGTGGTTGAAGTCAATAAACTGATCAAACAACATGCGCAAATGGCGAAAATGATGAAGAAGTTTGCTAATCCATCGGGTATGGCAAAAATGATGCGCTCATTGGGCGGAATGCAAAAACAGTTTGGCGGTGGTGGCGGTATGGGACCATTGTTTGGTAATAATGATAAAAAATAAGTCTCATTTTTTTTATAAAAAGCGCCTTAGGGCGCTTTTTTGTTAAATAAAAATAACATACTTTTGTTGGCTGTTTAGATATTCTGAGCCCATTATTTGAATATGATTTAAACAATAATTGATAAGAAGTTGATTTATGAAAAAAGTATTTATCGTACACGGTTATAAAGACTCCCCTGAACATCATTGGTATCCGTGGCTAAAGCAACAAGTATTGTCTACAGGGCATGCATGTGAAGTGATTGATCTAGAACATCCAGAGCAGCCCCAATATGAGCTGTGGAAGCATAATATTACGCAGCAAATTAAGTCACTCAATGACGATACCATCATTGTGGCACATGGCTTAGGAGGGATTGCCAGTCTGGATTTTCTTTCAAGTGAATTATTGGGGCGAAAATTAGGTGCTTTGTTTTTGGTTGCGGGATTCAGTAAAAACTTAGCCGTTTTACCTGAACTTAATTTATTTTTACAACACGCTCGGGTCGATGATGCGCTGCTCAGAATGAATATTCTGAATCGCTTTATCTTTTTCTCCAACAATGATCCTTTTGTGCCAGCGCCTGTCAGTATTCAATTGGGTTATTCGCTGAATTCACAAATGATTGAAGTGAAAGGTGCAGGGCATTTTATGGCAACAGAGGGCTATACCAGCTTAACTGTACTTTGGGAAAAGTTAGCAGTTTTATTACAACCTGAATCTCAAACTGGTACTCAGGCTGCATATTCGATTTTATCGTGATGCTGTTTTATTGATTGAGCTTTTGATAAAGCTCGTCAAGAATCTCCTGAGCGTGTTGCTCATCTTGAATCAAATTGCCTTGTTGATCCCAAACTTTACTGTCCAGAATCGAATAATCTTCACTTGGGCTTAATTTTAGTTCAGCTGCAGGTTTGCCATCTTCATACCATACCTTTTGAACGATGGGCTGATCATCTGAATATTCTTCCTGTAGCCCAAGTTGACCATTTGAATAGTATGTTTCAGTTTTTCCAACTGATCTCTGGTCTTGGCTGGTCGATTTAAAGCTGACTTTTCCATTTTCAAAATAGCCCACAACTTCACCGTCGACATATTTACTATCAAAGCTATTTAAGCCTTGAGGGGCTTTAATCCAAAATGGGTCAGATTGTTTTTTACGACTATTTTGATAGAAGTCCTGAACTAAGAAACGGCCATCTTTATCACGACCTAATAATTTTCTGAAATATCCATTTTCTACAGGTGTGAGTGAATAACCCTGATCCATGACTAAGCCGCACCCACAGGCTTCTTCACCTGCATCTGGAGCAAAGTAAGCAATAACGGGTTCAGTTGTTGCCATGGTTGTTGAAGGTGAGTGCGTGGTTTGTAAACTGGTACAACCCACCATTGTGAAGCTCATTAAACAGGCACTAAGCAGTAAGGGTATCGTTTTCATAATGATTGCTCTTTTATCGTGTTTATGGTTGTGTTTATTTATTAAAAATGGAAGATTGCTGATCTTCCATTAAATTGTATTTAGGTTTAAGCGGTTTGTCGATCTATATAGAACTGTAAGCCTTTGAGTAATAAATCTGATTCAATTCTTGGTTGATATTTCTCTAGAAATTGTGCAAATAGATTGGCATCACCACCTGTTAAAATAAGCTTGCGTGGTTGTTGCTCAAGCACTTTTTCAATGGTGCTTAACAGCCCCAAGAAAATGCCATGATGTACTGCATCTATGGTGTTCCGACCAGGACTTAGCTCTGAAAAAGCCGCATCTGGAATTTTAATACCTTTGGTTTTTTGAATTAAAGAATCACGTTGTAAATAGAGGTTAGGCAGAATATAACCGCCTAAATGTTGTAAACCTTGGGTTAAATCAATTGTTAAAGCTGTGCCGCAGCTAATCACACACAAGTCATCATCAGCTTTCGCCACTGCCAAAACTTGTAACCAACGATCGATCCCAAGTTGTTCTATATGGTCATAGCCACAACGTAATCCTGCATATTCAGCATGCACTTTGGCAAAAGTTACCGGAATATCGAGTAATTTTAAAATCTGGACAATGCGTTCGTTGTTCTTTTTATCTTGGACTGAGGAAATTCCAATTTTGTCTAAGCCTAAACCACGGAAATGTTGAATTAAACCCAGTAGCAGATCCGCAGGGGATTGGAGATGTAATTCTGCTGCCTTTTGGATAATTTGATTATTTTCAGTAATCCAATATTTTAGACGGGTATTTCCAATATCTAACCAAAGTGCTTTCATGATTTTGCCTAATTGAAACTGAACACAATCTGCATAATTATTTTATTTGAAAATATTGAACGACTTAGAGAACATCTCAATCTGATCAATCAAATAGGGCAAATAACCTGCGGTTCATTTTGCTGAACGTTGTTCCGTACTGTTAGTAACTGTTTGCTATGATCTTTGGATCAATACGATTACTGCGCAATATATAGCGAAATGTATAGCGAAAAAAGCCCTGTTTTAAATAATTGCCGATCACTTTTTCACGATACATCTGATCAATCCATCTCATTTTAGACAATAGATCACATCGTTATTTATGCTTCAGCTAAGCGTAAACGCCCTTGATAGACATTGACTAAGCCTTGAGCTGTCAATAAATTCAGTGCGCCATCATCAGAAATTCCTTTGAAAATACCTTCAATTGAATTTTGAATTTGTTCAAAATGAACCTGTTGATCCATAAAGGCAGCATAGTGATTAAATCGTGCTGCAAGGTTATAACAACCATGATCAAACCATTGTCCAGCTTGTTGAATTGCCAAATACATTTCTGCAATGATTTGGATTCGATTTGGAAATTGTAGGCCTAATTGCATTACTGAGGTGGCTTGTTGGGTCACATTTTCTTTGGGGATCGGAAATAAGTTGATCCCGATTCCAACAATGGCTTGATGTGGTGAAATGGGCTCAACCAAAATTCCGCCCCACTTTCCTTGAGGGCTATATAGGTCATTGGGCCATTTAATTTGTAATGCTGGTAAATTCTTAAGTGTTGGCATTTGTAAGATATTTAAAGCAATTTCCAATGCTAAACGCCCATCTAAGGCTGTTCGAGTTTCAAGCAATGTGCTTAAATAAATGTTACCAATTGGCGAAACCCATTCCCGTTGGTGCTGACCTCGTCCTTGAGTCTGAGTTTCACTACAGACCAAAACTGTCTTGACGCCGCTGAGCGCAATTTCACGCACATCATCATTGGTCGATGCTGTCGTCTGCTTTAAAAGCAGCACTTCAGGGAGTTCATTTGCTTGTGTAAGAAGTTGTCTAAGATGACGAGTCTCTAAATCCATGTTGAATCTGAGAAGAGTGAAGGAACATTTATGGAGTTAATCATATATTTAGGTATTGGTGCAATCGCAGGATTTGCCGCAGGACTATTTGGTGTTGGTGGTGGCTTAATTATTGTACCAATTCTCTATGTGGTCTTTACCAAAATGGGCTATGATCCTTCGGTCATTATGCACATGGCATTGGGAACTTCACTTGCAACAATTATTGTAACTTCAATTAGTTCCGTAACAGCGCATCATAAAAAAGGTGCAGTACTTTGGAATGTTTTTAAAAACTTAGCCCCAGGTTTGGTGATTGGCTCATTTATTGGTGCTGGCATTGCAGATATTTTATCAGGTCAGCATTTACAGCTGATTATTGGTGCTTTTGCAATTTGGGTGGCATTTAAAATGTTTAAGGGAGCCAATGTCAAAGTCGATGAATCTAAACAATTACCAACTGCACCTATGCAAATGCTGGCTGGTGGGGGAATTGGAGTTGCATCGGCAATTTTTGGTATTGGTGGCGGAAGTCTGACCGTTCCCTATCTCAACAAAAATGGTGTGGTGATGCAAAAAGCCGTTGCAACATCAGCAGCTTGTGGTCTACCGATCGCAATTGCGGGTGCGCTCGGTTTTATGTTCTTTGGTGCACAAGAACCAACCGAAATTAAAAATTCAATTGGTTATGTGCATATCTATGCCTTTATTGGGATCAGTGTAATGAGTTTTATCACTGCCAAATTTGGCGCAAAGGTGGCGCACGCACTTTCTCCAGCGATGTTGAAAAAATGCTTTGCATGCTTACTTACAGTGGTCGGTCTTTATTTTATTTATCAAGGTATTACTAAGTAGATTCCGATCAATGGTACTTTTTCTAAACACTGAGTTGACTTAAAATACATTAAAATTGTCGGACAATGTCATGGTTTCAATTGAATTAAATCAGGTACAACTAAAATAATGACAATTGACATTGTCCAAGTAAAGAATAATAAACCAAGATAGGAATTATATGCATTCGGAAGAAGTGGATAGCCTTTCAGAACAGATTGCCAAACATATTAGTGAACAAATTATTAGTGGCGAGTTGGTTGAAGGGGAAAGAATACAAGAACTACGTATTGCCAAAGAACTGGATGTCAGTCGTGGCTCGGTACGCGAAGCCCTTTTGCTTTTAGAAAGAACCCATCTGATTGAAATTTATCCTCGTCGTGGTGCAATTGTCTCAGAAATGTCAGCACAACAAGTCCGTGCATTGTTCGATACTAGCGCATTGTTATTAGGTCAAATCGTGCAACGTATGAGTGAAACATGGCGCAATCATGAAGCTGAAGCGATTCAGCAGATGATGAATCATTTGGTTGAGCAGGTGAAGCAAGGCAATACTGAAAAGTTTTATGATGGCATATTTCAATTTTTATCAGGACAACAGGACATGGTTGGGAATCCCTACCTGATGAAATTTTATAAAGAGTTGTTACCCTCCCTACGAAGAAGTTATTTTTTAACCTTAAATACTTCAAGACGCGAGCTTCAAGAAGCTTTAGAATTGCTTAAGTTGGTGATTGACGCAATTTTAATCCGAAAATCACAACAAGCTACTTTATTTATGGAAGATTTTTGTCGACACTTACGTAATCTGGTGTTGGAATCTCTGACACGGATGAAACAAATCGAACTCGCTTGGGCGCGGAGATCGCGTCGGTAATTACTAGGACATTATGCGTTTAAGCAGCTTAAAACTTTCAGGCTTCAAATCTTTTGCCGATAGTACAACACTACAATTCAAAGATAACCGTACAGCGGTGGTAGGTCCTAATGGTTGTGGTAAATCCAATGTGATTGACGCGATCCGTTGGGTGATGGGGGAATCCAGTGCGCGCCAGCTCCGTGGTGGCAGTATGCAGGATGTTATTTTTACAGGAACGGCAAAACGTAAACCTGTAGGTATGGCAAGTGTAGAACTGCGCTTTGAGAACACCTATGGAAAATTAGGTGGGGCTTATAACGCGTATACTGAACTTGCTGTTCGCCGTCAGGTGAATCGTGATGGAAAATCTGAATACTTTCTCAATGGGACGAAGTGCCGACGTCGTGATATTACCGACATTTTCTTGGGTACAGGTTTAGGTCCTCGTTCCTACGCAATCATCGAACAGGGAATGATTAACCGCTTGGTTGATGCCAAACCTGAAGAAATGCGTATCTTTCTTGAAGAGGCTGCTGGGGTTTCTCGTTATCAGGCTCGTCGTCGTGAAACACTACAACACTTAGAACATACCACGCAGAACTTAGACCGTCTCGAAGATATTGCTTCAGAACTCAAATCACAGCTTAAAACCTTAAAACGCCAGTCTGAAACTGCGGTTCAATATAAGACTTTAGAAACTGAAATTCGTACGTTAAAGATTGAAATTCTATCTTTCCAGTGTGATCGTAGTTCTCGTTTGCAAGAACAATATACGGTTGAAATGAACGAATTGGGAGAGCACTTTAAACTGGTGCGCTCTGACATGAGTACTTTGGAACATGATCTGACTTCAACCAATGAGTTGTTCCAACGTTTGATTCAACAGTCCACGCCTTTGCAAAATGAGTGGCAACAAGCTGAGAAAAAACTCTCTGAGTTGAAAATGACTTTGGAACAGAAACAAAGTTTATTTCAACAGAACTCAGAAGCTTTGGGTAATTTTGAACAGCAAAAAGCTCAAACCAAAGAAAAGATTCAGTTGATGGAATTGCAATTGGAAACCCTGCACAGTCAATTGGAGCAGCAGACTGAACATTTACAACATGCTGAGTCTGAAACACAACAACGTAGCCAAGCCTTTACCGATTTAAAAGCGCAGCAATTGCAAGCACAACAACAGTATGAACAGGTCAAAGTTCAAGTTGAAAAGCAACAGCAGCAAAAAGCACAAATGCAGGCGCAAATTGAACAACTTGCAAAAAATGTTGCGCGTATTGAACAGCAAAAAGACACCTTAAAAACCCAAGCCGTTCAGGTTCAAAGTCAATTTCAAACTGAAGATGTTCAACAACTTGAGCAAGATAAAATAGCAATCCAAGCTGCGATTGTTGAATTAGAACAAAAAATTAATCAAGCAAAGCAGCAGTTTGAACAACTACAGGAAAGCATTAGTCAGCAAAAAACTCAGATTTCAGCTTTAAAATCTGATGTACAAGTGTTGCAATCTGAACAGAAAAACCTCACCCAATTAATGGCGAAAAGTGCTGTAAATAGCAAGGCTGATACGGTGCAATTGATGCAGGTATTAACGCTGAATGCACAAGGCAAAACACATGCACCGCTGGTTGAAAAGTTTTTAGCCAAATGGTTGTCAGCCCATATTGTTGATCAAGCTGCTGATTTTGCAGAAAGTGTGGCACGTCAGCTTAAAGCAGCAAGCTCGCAAGATAAAATTCAATTGAATGGATTGGCATGTTTAGCAGATTGGATTGAATCTCCACAGTATTCATTGTGGAATCAAGTCGCTGTAATTGAAAACCTTGCTCAAGCTTTAGCTGTACAAGCACAGTTAAAAGCAGGACAAAGCATATTGACGCTGGATGGTTATCATATCGGTCAAGATTGGGTGATTGGTCTGTTCTTTGATGAGTCGAGCCAAGCCGCACAGGGTGCACTCAGTCATCGTATTCGCCTTGAAGAAATTGAAACACAACTTGCGCAGCTACAACCACAGTTGATTGAAGCTGAAACTGTATTGCCGAGTTTAAATCAGCAATTGTTGGACCTGCAAAAACAGATCCAAACAGAGCAAGACACGCTAAAACATCTGCAAAAACAGCTACAACAGTTTGATGTGCAAATTGCTAAGCAGCAAAGTGCTTCACAAGCATTTGAGTTGCAGAAAGTTCAGCTGAATAGTCAATTGCAACAGTTAGATGAGCAACTTGAAGAAGATGCAATGCAGAAAGATGATCTTGAAATCGATATGCACTCGGTCATCTTCAAGCTTGAACAAAATCTTCCTGAGTTTAAAACCTTGCAATTCAAGTTGGATGAGCTCAATGAGCAGGTTGAAGAACAGCAACAGCAATTACAGCTTAAGCAGCAAGATTCTGAAACTACACGTCGTCTAGCTGAACAAAATAAACAGCAAATTGAATTATTAGACAAAGACCTATCCTTCTCTAAAACGCAATATCAACAAATTATTGCGCAAATGAAGCAAGCCAAGAAGTTTGTAGATCCAATTCAATTGGAATTGCCGAGTCTAGAATCGCAATATGCTGAGCAGGCACAACAAACTGAAAAACTGCAAAAAACTTGGAGTGAGTGGCAAGTTGAATTGAATAATATTCAATCCAAACAGCAACAACTGACAGAAATGCGCCATTTGCATCAGCAAAATGATGAGCAATTGCGTACAAAACTGGAAGAGCGACGTTTGGCTTGGCAATCGGCAAAATCAGATTTACAGCATTATTCCGATCAACTTAAAGAGATGAATGCTGAAGTTAAGCAAGGCGTGTTGATTGATTTACCTGTACATCAAGAAAAATTTGAGAAAGCACAGCGTCAGTTTGAAAAATTAGGCGCGGTCAATTTAGCCGCTTCAGCAGAATATGAAGAAGTTTCTAAGCGCTTTGAAGATCTAACCCATCAGATGCAAGACTTGGAAAATACGGTTGGGCAATTGAAAGATGCCATGAAGACCATTGACCAAGAAACTAAAAAATTATTTATGGGGACTTTTGATCAGGTTAATGCTGAATTAAAAGTATTATTTCCAAAAGTCTTTAATGGTGGTGAAGCCAGTTTAAGTCTTGAAGATGACTGGCAGTCTGGCGTGAAGTTGATGGCACGCCCACCCGGCAAGAAAAATAGTTCATTGGCTTTGTTATCTGGTGGTGAAAAAGCATTAACGGCATTGGCTTTGGTATTTGCTATTTTTCGTTTGAATCCTGCACCTTTCTGTGTTTTGGATGAAGTTGATGCACCTTTAGACGATGCTAACGTTGGTCGTTTTTGTAATTTAGTAAAAGAGCTTTCTGATCAAGTCCAATTCATTTACATTACACATAATAAAGTTGCAATGACGATGGCAACCGATTTGCTGGGTGTGACGATGCCTGAACCGGGCACATCAAAGCTCGTCACTGTGAATTTGGAAGAGGCAAGAGAATACGGTTTAGCCGCGGAGTCGTAGTATGGAAGTCACCACAATTATTGGAATTGTTGTTGCAGTAATCATCATTCTGGTGGGTTTAAGGATGGTGCTACGAAAGCCCAATGATGCCGCACCTTCTTTAGAGTCTGAATTGCATATCAATGAAGACTGTAAACAACCGGTAATTCCTCGTCATGTACGAGATCAATTGCGAACAGACCGTGAGTCTCAAGAGCAAGTGCGTGTTGAACCGAATTTAACGGCTTTAGACTCGGTCGAAGTTGCAGATGAAAAACAGCAAAAGATTGAGGATGTAGCAGCGGAGTCGAATGTTGTTCAGTCAATTGAGCTTGAGCATGCCGCAATTACACAACAAACTGAAAAGACGGAAACAGTGGCAAGCACTGAATCCGCAACAGAGTCTGTAAAAGCACTTGATGTGCAAACAGAACCGACGACTCAAACTAACGATTCTGCCAAAGTCGTAGTCAGTCAGGACAAAGAGGACGCGTTTCAGTTTAATGCCAATGTTGAAACAGCTGAAATCAAAGAGTTTGATGAGGAAAGTAGTATTTTAGATGTTCATTTAAATGAGCAACAAAAATATGATGATGAAAGCGTATTGTCTACGGCTGAAACCATTATTGCGCTGAATGTTTATCCGAATCCACGTAAAGCACTATCTGGGGATAAAACCTTAAAAATGTTGCTCAAATATGGTTTACGTTTTGGTGAACTCTCTTGCTTCCATCGTTATGAGAATCCAGAGGAAGAAAGCCATTTACTGTTTTCTGTATTACGTGTCACCGACAATGGTCCAGATGGTTTTGATTTAGAAACCTTATCGACTGAACAAGTTCAAGGTTTGGCTTTCTTCTTGGCACTTCCTCATTCAGATGTGCAAAAAGGCTTTGATACCATGGTCAGTATTGCTGGCTTAATTGCCCGTGAAATAGACGGTACGGTCTATGATGAAAACAATCTTGAATTTACCCCACAACTGAAAGAGCATTGGCGCCATAAAGCGATCGATTATCGCTCAGGGCATGACGCTTAGCATAACGTCATATTTACTTTATAATTGGTATTCAGAATTTTAGGCGGAGTATTCCGCCTTTTTATGGTGAAAAAATTTATGGAAAATAATCCTGTCGTGACGCAAATGCGTCAATTGATTCAACTCATTGCAAAACATAATCATGCTTATTATGTGATGGATCAGCCGAGTATTGAAGACAGTGAATATGATCAGTTATTTCACCAACTCAAAGCTCTAGAGCAACAACACCCAGAATTGGTTCAGGCAGATAGTCCAATCAATAAAGTAGGCGGAAAACCGCTGTCTAAATTTGAAACCATTACCCATACTGTACCGATGCTGTCCTTGGGTAATGTATTTAATCAGGACGAGTTATTTGCCTTTGCCCGCCGTATCGAAGAACGATTGCCCAATCAAAAGATTCAATATGATGTCGAGCTAAAATTTGACGGATTGGCGATTTCGCTCTGGTATGAAAATGGTGTATTGACCCGTGGCGTAACCCGTGGCGATGGTGAAACAGGCGAAGTGATTACGCAAAATGTAAAAACCATTCGTAATTTACCGAAAGTCTTGTCTTCGGATAAAGTGGCAGTGCCACGCTTGTTGGAAGTTCGTGGTGAAGTATTGATGCCAAAAGCAGGCTTCGAACGACTCAATGCTGAAAATGAAGCGAAGGGTGAGAAGACCTTTGCCAATCCTCGAAATGCTGCGGCAGGTAGTTTACGTCAACTTGATCCAAGTATTGCAGCATCTCGCCCTTTGGCATTCTATGCTTATGGTATTGCACAATGTGAGCCGCATCATGGCATTGAGTCGATGTCAGCGAGTCTTGAATGGTTGACTAACTTTGGCTTTGCTGTGGGTGAACGTCATTTTATTTGTGAAAGTATTCAAGAAGTACAAGAAAAATATCAGCAAATCAACCAAGAGCGCCCGAATTTAGCGGTTGAAATTGATGGCATGGTGATCAAAGTTGATGATCTTCAACAACAACAAAAGCTGGGCTTTTTAAGTCGTGAACCGCGTTGGGCAACGGCGTATAAGTTTCCCGCAGTTGCAGCCTTAACAACGGTTGAAAATATTGATTGGCAAGTTGGACGTACTGGGACTTTAACCCCTGTAGCACGCTTAAATCCTGTGGCTGTGGGTGGTGTAACGGTTTCTAATGTGACTTTGCACAATATTGGTGAAATTCACCGTCTGGACGTTCGTATTGGCGATACGGTCAGTGTCTATCGTAGCGGTGATGTGATTCCCAAAGTTGAAAAAGTATGGTTAGAATTCCGTCCAAATGACGTGACAGAAGTACATTTACCTGAAAATTGTCCAGTATGTTCTTCTCCTGTCGTAATGCCAGAAGGTGAGGCTTTGGCACGTTGTTCGGGTGGTTTATATTGTTCTGCACAACGTATTGAAGCCATTCGCCACTTTGTTTCACGTAAAGCGATGGATATTGAAGGTCTCGGTGATCGTTGGGTAGAGTCACTGTTACATCTTGATCTGTTAAAAGATGTCGCGGATATTTACCATTTACATGAGCATCGTGAACAGTTACTGACCATTGAAAAAATGGGTGAAAAATCTGTCCAAAATTTATTGGATGCGATTGAGAACAGTAAGAAAACCACACTTGCTGCATTTATTTATGCCTTGGGTATTCGTGGTGTAGGCGAGACGACTGCACGTATGCTCGCCAACACTTTCCAGACGCTGGATGCGATTCGTCATGCTGATCTTGAAGCATTGAAGAAAACTCCAGATGTTGGTGATATTACCGCTGAGTGGATTGTTGATTTTTTCCAAGCCCCACATAACCTTGAAGTGATTGATCGTTTGCTTGCAGCTGGGATCCATTGGGATGCACCAGTTGCACCCACCCGTCAGCCTTTAAATGGTGAGAGTTGGGTGATCACAGGTACATTGGCAACCATGGGGCGTGATGATGCGACCCAAATGCTACAAGCACTTGGTGCGCGTGTCAGTGGCAGTGTATCGAGCAAAACCAAATGTGTGGTTGCGGGTGAAAAAGCGGGTTCTAAGCTTGAAAAAGCAGAGAAACTGGGTGTCGCTGTACTGAATGAGCAGGAGTTTTTAGCATTAATGGCTGAGTATGGACAGGCATAGATTCGTTTAAATTAACTCTAAAATTACTGTAAAGATACAGTTGTTGTATCTTTACAGTTTTCAAAAATTAAAATCATCATTTCAAGATTGATGCGATAGCAAATCAACAAGTCGTCATTTTTTAATAGAATTTTTCGCACTGTATTTTAGCGATTGTATTTCGCAAGATTGCTTGCTCTATCATTAGTACGCTATATGATAATAATTCTTATTTATTAGAATTTTCCATTAAACTTAAGTTTAGATGAGAAATTACAATTCTTAACAATAGTGAAAGTCTATATAATAATCATTATCATTTAAAAAGTGTCTTATTATTTATATGAAAAATTTTTCTCAAACATTTCTAGTCAATTCTATTTCTATCGTGCTTTTTGGTGGGGGACTTACACAAACAATTTGGGCAAATGATGAAACTACTGCTTTGCCTACGATTAAAGTCGCTGCTGAAAAAGAACAAGAAAAACCAACATTTGCCAACGGTGCTTTGCAAAAAAATACAGATTTAGGGCCATTGGGAAATAAGAAAATTATAGATACGCCGTTTAGTATCACCTCTTATTCAGCACAATTGATTGAAAATCAACAAGCAAACACGGCGGGGGAGGTGTTAAAAAATGATGCCAGTATTCGAACCACAACCAATCAAGGGCATTTAAATGAAAACTTTAAAATCCGTGGTTTCGATGTCAATCATGAGGATCTAAATTATAACGGCTTTTATGGTGTTGCACCTTATGGTCGGATGCCTACGGAATTTTTAGAGTCAGTGACTGTGCTTAAAGGTCCAAATGCATTGGTTGCAGGTGTTGCTCCTACAGGCAGTGTGGGCGGGATTGTGATGGGGCATTCTAAACGGGCAGATCAAGAACTCACCCGAGTTTCTGCATCGTTTCAAGATGAAGGATATTATCAATCAGGCTTTGATGTATCTCGTCGTTTTGGTGAGAACAAAGAGTTTGGTGTACGTGTGAATGGCGCTTATGCAGATGGCGAACATATCATTGATGGAATGAATGATCGTCAAGCTCTAGGGGCAATTGCTGCGGATTACACCACGGATAAACTAAAGATTAATTTAGATGCTTATGCGGTCAAAGGAAATCGTAAAGGCGGTTCACCTGCAATGGTCGCCATGGGTGGCAAGGGCAGTGTTAATTATGTACTTGCAGCACCTAAAGGGGATTTAAACTACTTTTCAAACTTAGAAGGCAATACCAACAGCCAATTTGTAGGCTTATCCGGTGAATATAAATTTACCCCTGATTTAAAAGCATTTGCAGGCGTTGGATATGTAGAAAAATCATATGATGGTCACCTTTTTGGCACACGTATGATTGTCAATAATTTAAATGGAAATGCAACCTCACAATATTATCGAGTGGGATCAAAAGAACATAATACTGCTGCTAATGCAGGCTTTGAAGCAAAATTTGATACAGGTGCGATCAAGCATACTTTGGGATTGCGTACTGACTATTTAACCCGCAAATATTCACAACATAAATCCGCAACCAGTTCGGGGTTTACGACCAATTTATATGATCCATCAAATACAGGAACAATGCCAACAACCTATCCAGAAATTGTTCCTTATGGTGATAATGAGTATGTGAGTTATACCTTAACGGATCAGCTTTCAATGTTGGATGATAAATTACAACTGATTTTAGGTGGACGTTATCAAGATATCGATACTAAGAATCTTGTCAAAAAATCAACTTATAGTGCAGATAAGTTATCACCAAGTTTGGGGATTGTTGTCAAACCATTTGGTGAGGATTTATCTTTTTATGCAAGCTATGTCGAGGGCTTAGCTGAAGGGATTACTGTCTCAGAAACGACCTATCCAACTGCGACAAATAGAGGTGAGACACTTGCACCTTATCAAACCAAGCAATATGAGTTAGGTGCAAAATATCAGTTGGGTTCGTGGTTAAATACTCTGGCGCTTTATCAGATTAAAAAGCCTGAGGCTTATCTGGACAGCATAAGTAATAAAGTCAACGATGATGCTGAAACGCGTTCTCGTGGGGTGGAATGGTCATTCTCTGGCAATGTTACAGATACTTTATCTGTGATGGGGAATTTGGCCTATATCGATGCTGAATATGTGAAATCAGCGAAGGCCGCTTTCGAAGGTAATAAAGTGTATGGTGTACCCGATTTTACTGCTTCTTTAGGGCTTGATTATGCCATTCCTAAGGTTGAGGGGCTGCATGTCAATACCCGTGTAAGTTATGTAAGTGAGCAATATTTGAATGAAGAGAATACGCTAGAATTACCAGACTATACGATTGTTGACTTAGGCGCTCGCTATAAAACCAAACTTGGTGGGGTAAATACCACATTCCTTGCCAATGTTGATAATGTTGCCAATAAAAAATATTGGGAAGGTGTATTTAATTCAAACTATGCTTTAGTCGGTGGTGCACGAACTTATAAAGTCGGTGTGACTTTTGATTTCTAAGCCTTAGCTGATATTGAACGCTATAAGCCAAAAAGCCTTTTTCATATTTGAAAAAGGCTTTTTGGCTTTAAGAATTAGTTGAGCTGTTCTTAAATATATTTCTTCACCACACCGTCATCAAGAAGCTGCTGGAAATGCTCGACTAAACTGGTTTCAATATTACGATAACTCATCCCCAGTTCCTGTTTGCTTTTATCAGCATTAAAAAAGATAGGGTAGCCCATATTCTTTTCAATAAAATCACGCGAATAGCCAAATACAGGTCCAATAAATTTAAATGCTTTTTTCGGGACTTGGTTACGCGGAAAAGGAAATTTTTGTCCAAAATTTTGACGTAAAATTTTACCCATTTCCAAAAGGCTGAGTGAGCCGCCACTAATAATGTAACGTCCAGATGCATTTTCTTTGAATGCTGCCAAAATATGCGCATCAGCAACATCACGAACATCTACAATACCATTCCACATCGGTGGGACACCGAGTAAGGTCATGCCGTTGGCAAATTGCTCTAAGACTTCTACGCTCCCTGACTGTGTATTTGCGGTCAGTGATGGGCCAAGTACCAATGCAGGATTAACACAGATCAGCGTCCAACGATTTTGTGCTTCTGCCATTTCCCATGCTTTACGCTCTGCCATAACTTTCGAATAAGGGTACGGTTGGTGCGTGGTTGAACTGGTGGTATTCCAATGAGATTCATCAAACTGATTATGCTGCGTTTTTAAAATATCAATTGCATCGCCATAAGTAGACGCGATACTTGAAGTCACAATGACTCGTTTGACAGAATCTGTTTTATTGACACTATTTAAGACATTTTCCGTGCCTAAAATTGCAGGTTCAATAATATCTTTAACGGCATCTTTATAATTGGTCACAACAAATGGTGAAGCCATATGCAACACAACTTCACAGCCTTGCATGGCTTCATCAAAAGAACCATTTTCTAAAAGGTTGGCTTTAAATAGTTTTAGTGTGCCAGAGCTGGCTTGTGCGATTTTCTCTAAATGTGCAAAGCTTTGTTTCTTATTGAGATCACGTACAGTGGCATGAACGGTATAACCTTGCTCAAGTAATTTTTGAATCACCCAACTGGCGATATAGCCTGTTGCACCTGTAACTAGAATAGGCGCTGATGTGTTTCCCTGAGACATTATTTTTTCCTGCTAATTGTTAATATTCAATATCATAAATATTAAAGTTAAAATTGTCTTGAAATATTAGCATTAAAAAAAGCCAAGAAGATAAAGTGAGGGTTCTGTCATTGAAAATGAACAGAAAATGGAATAATGAAGGGGAATAAGAAGCATTTTTAATGGTTACAAAATAAATCATTTTGAATTTTGATGAAAAATCACCAATAAACCATCAATGAAATTTTGTAAGCGGTTATTTTTTATATGAAAAAATACTTATTCAAATTGCAAATGCGTATGTTTATCATTTTAATTTTATAAAAATCATAAACTTACACATTTTGTCTTTTGCAAAACTGGTAAAATTTGTCCATACTATTGCAAAAGAATGTGGAGTAATTGAAATGCGTGGCAATCCAGAAGTCATAGACTATCTAAATATGTTGATCGGTGGCGAACTGGCTGCTCGTGATCAGTATCTTATTCATTCGCGTATGTATGAAGATTGGGGCTTAAGCAAAATTTATGAACGTATTGATCATGAAATGCAAGAAGAAGCTTCACATGCAGACGCTTTAATTCGCCGTGTACTTTTCCTTGAAGGTACGCCGAACATGAAGCGTGACGATATTGTTACAGGTGAAGATGTTGTAACCTGTTTAAAAGCCGATTTGGCATTGGAATATCATGTACGTGAAAAATTGGCGCAAGGCGTAAAGCTATGTGAAGAAAAAGGCGATTACGTGACCCGTGATATGCTTCGTCAACAAATGAACGATACTGAAGAAGATCATACTTACTGGCTTGAAAAACAATTAGGTTTGATCGAATTAATTGGTTTACAGAATTATATTCAATCTCAAATGTAAGACACACTAAGCGTCTTGCTTAAGGTGAGATGTTTTAGATTAAAAAAGCCTTTAGACATTCATCTAAAGGCTTTTTTAATGCTTCAGTCGTTATTTTTTTGAAAACTTCTGAATATCCGCTAAGACTTGATCGGCATGTGTTTGGGTATTTACACTGCTATAGTGATACACAATCGTTCCTTGTGGATCAATCAAAAAAGTTTCTCGTTTTGCTATTTTAGCAATGCCCAAGTTTCGGATGATTCCAAATTGGTCTGCGAGTTGATGATTGCTATCGGCAAGAATTGGGAAATTTAGTCCCAGCTTTTCAGAGAACTTTTGATGTGATTGCACATCATCCAAACTGACACCAAGCACCACCGCATTATTTTTTATAAATTGTGGGTAGAGTGATTTAAATTGATTGGCCTCTTGTGTACAGCCAGGTGAATCATCTTTTGGGTAAAAGTAGAGAACAACCCATTTACCTTTATATTGACTCAGTTCGTGCCATTTTGAATTTTGATCTTGTAGTTTAAAACTTGGTGCAGGCTTACCTACCCATTGCTTTTGGTTGGAATCCAGTTTGGAGAGAATAGAGCTTTCCGCATGGCTGGCCGTGTTCAATATGCATAAAGCTGAAACGGAAAGTAAGCTAATACTGAACAGTCGTGATAGTTTCATGACAAACACTTTCCTAAATTGATCCTGATTTGATCTTAGCAAATTTTAAGGTTTTGGCGGTATGTAAAATGTTTGCAATTGTTCACATGCCATTTATGATGCAAGACCGTTTAGAATAAATAGAACGTAAAATTATGGACGTTGGTGCAGTATTGATTCAACTAAAAGTAGCGGTGATGGACGATGTTGTCGCATGGCAAAATCAATTGAATAGGCGTAAGCATGAGGCAATTGAAACACTTCAGGCTGAAGGTGTGCATGTTGAATCATGGTTCCATGTGGAACTGGATGGACTAGATTATTTGATTGCTTATACACGGGCAGATGATATTGCAAAAGCACATGAAATTTCGAGAAAAAGTCAGTTTGCAATTGATCAAGTACATCAGCAATTTAAACGCACTTGGCAAAAAGTGATTCCAGCCAGCTTATTGGTCGATTTACACCATCAGAAATAGTTAGAAGTCCGATTGTCGTTCAATTTTAAGCATGATCTAATAAAACATCGTTATTGTTTTATAGTGGCTTAAATTGAATCAACGTATTTTGCTGATCACAGGTTGGGGCGGTGGAACCAAACTACTCAATGCTTTACAACAGGCTTTACAACAACAAGGCCATGAAGTTGTATTGATCAATATCTTTAATGCGCTGGATCAAAGTGTTTTACAACAGCAGGTGGAGCAAGCCAAAGATTTTGATGTGATTTGTGGTTGGTCTTTAGGGGGGCAATTGGCAAGCTTGCTGGTCGAGCAAATTAAACAGCAATACCAACAACAAAAAGTCTTGATTACACTGGCTTCAAATCCTTGTTTCGTCGCAAATGCTGAGTGGCAAACGGCAATGAGCCAAACAACCTTTCACAACTTTAAACAGTCCTTTGAACATGATGCGATTGCGACATTAAAGAAATTTGGTTTTATGGTTTGTCAGGGCTCCGCAACCACGCGAGAAGATTTTGTACATTTGCAAAGTTTGATTCAGCCGCAAAATTTAGAATTATTAAAACAGGGGCTGGCGTGTCTTGAGCAATTAAATAATGTCGCGATCTTAAATAACTATGCCGGCAAACAGTATCATATATTTGCTCAACAGGATTTCTTAGTTAGTCACAAAGTCTATGAGAAATTTAAAAATTTCACAGCAAAGTTTTTAGATGTCGAGCTGGTAAATGGTTCACATGGCGTTCCAGTTTTTGATTTTTTAAGTCTAAGTGACAAAATCTGCCAATATTTACAAAAAATAGAATAAATCTATGGATCAGTGGTGAATCTCGCAATTTATTTTTATTGCGTGCAGGTTTAACATCGCTAAACTGTTTTTTGCTGTAATTGTAATGCACATGGAGTGAACGGATGACCGATTTAAACAATGGGTTTGATGATGTTGATCTTGAACAATCAGAGTTAGATGATCTGGACTTTGATCGGCAACATATTTGGCATCCATATACCTCTATGACCAATCCCTTACCGACTTTTAAGGTTAAAAAAGCCTATGCTGCGACCATCGAACTTGAAGATGGTCGTCAATTGATAGATGGGATGTCTTCATGGTGGTGTGCGATTCACGGTTATAATCATCCAGAGTTGAATCAAGCAGTGACAGATCAGCTACAGAATATGTCGCATATCATGTTTGGTGGATTTACCCATGATCCAGCGATCCAGCTTGGAAAATTACTGGTTCAACTGACCCCGCCTCATTTAGATAAAGTGTTTTTTGCCGATTCTGGTTCTGTCGCTGTAGAAGTGGCATTGAAGATGGCGGTACAGTTTTGGTCTTCACAGGGCTATACAGAGAAAACTAATTTTGTTACCCCTCGATCTGGCTATCATGGCGATACTTGGAATGCAATGTCTGTCTGTGACCCTGTAACGGGCATGCATCAAATTTTTGGTTCAAGTTTGCCCAATCGCTTATTTGTTCCAGCCCCTCAAGTCGGATTTTATGAGCAATGGGATCAAAGTGACATTGCTGAACTTGAGAAAAGCTTGGCTGAACAGCATGCAACGATTGCAGGTTTAATTCTTGAGCCGATTGTACAAGGTGCGGGAGGGATGCGTTTTTACCATCCTGAATATTTGCGTCAAGCCAAACGACTTTGCGAAAAATACAATGTTTTGCTGATTTTTGACGAAATCGCTACGGGTTTTGGGCGTACAGGGAAACTATTTGCATGGGAGCATGCACAAGTTGAGCCTGACATTATGTGTATCGGTAAAGGTTTAACCGGTGGCTATATGACGCTTTCTGCGACATTAACCACCACACATATTGCTGAAATGATAAGTCAGGGTGAAGCGGGTGTGTTTATGCATGGCCCAACCTTTATGGCAAATCCCTTGGCATGCGCCGTTGCTGTCAAAAGTACACAATTATTAATTTCTCAAGATTGGCAGAGCAATATTCAACGAATTGAAGCTCAGCTTAGACATGCTTTACAGCCCTTACAGTCCCTTAATCATGTTCATGATGTGCGAGTTCTTGGTGCGATAGGGGTGGTTGAATTGACTGTGAATGTTGATATGAAAACCTTACAGCAGGAGTTTGTACGTCGTGGTATCTGGATACGACCATTTGGTAAATTGGTCTATGTGATGCCTCCATATATCATCACAGCACAAGAATTAAAAACCTTACTGGAGCAATTGGTTGAGGTGGTCAAGGCTATGGAGCAAAGCACATGAGCTTGATCAATACCCATCTTGAACATTTTTCACAGCAGCTTGACGTGCTTAAACAGCAAGGCAATTTACGCCAATTTCGTTCGAATGTTCAACAAGGTCGTTATATTCGCCTTGATCAGCATCAAATGCTCAATTTGGCTTCAAATGATTATTTAGGATTGGCATCAGATCTCACATTACGTGAACAGTTTTTTGATGAAACACCCAATGATCAACGACGAATGAGTTCTTCGTCTTCACGCTTGTTGACTGGACATTTTCCAGAATATGAACTGCTTGAAAATAGTTTAACTCAGGCTTTTCATGGTCGGGCGGCATTGTTATTTAACAGCGGCTATCATATGAATATTGGTATTTTACCTGCACTTGCAGACAGTAAAACGCTGATTCTGGCAGATAAATTGATTCATGCCAGTATGATTGATGGGATCCGTTTATCCTCAGCCAAATATGTACGTTATCGTCATAATGATTTAAATCATTTGACTCAGCTTTTACAAAAATATCATGCAGATGAGGCTTTCGAGCGCATTATTGTCGTGACTGAGTCGATTTTTAGTATGGATGGTGATGAAACGGACTTAGCAGCATTGGTGAGTATTAAGCAACAGTTTTGCAAAGTCATGCTCTATGTAGACGAAGCACATGCAATTGGAGTACGTGGTGCGCAGGGCTTAGGTTGTGCTGAACAATATGCGGTGATTGATGATATTGATCTGCTCGTTGGGACTTTTGGTAAGGCAATCGCTTCAGTTGGTGGTTATTTAATTTGTCATGCGGTGATTCGCGATTATTTGATTAATGCGATGCGCCCATTGATTTTCAGTACTGCACAACCGCCAATATGTATGGCATGGACAAACTTTGTTTTTCAGAAAGTTTTAGGCTTAGATCAGCGCCGCCAATATTTGCAATCTACAAGTCAGTATCTACAACAGGCTGTTCAAAGCAAAGGTTTTGAGTGCCCATCAACATCACATATTGTTCCGGTCATTGTAGGTGACTCGATTAAAACGGTTGAAAAGGCCAAAGCATTACAAGATGCAGGATTTTATATTATGCCTGTACGTCCCCCGACTGTACCGCAACACAGCTCACGGTTACGTATCTGTTTAACTGCTCAAATCACCCAAGCTGATCTAGATCAGCTAATTCCGTTGTTGTGAGTTGAATGTGAAACATCCAGAAATTGATAAATCACAGATTGCCTTGCGTTTTGCTCAGGCAGGGCAGAGCTATACTGAACATGCGGTCGTACAAAAAAATATTGCACAACAACTGTTTAATTTAATAAGCGAATATTGCCCAGCACACTATGAAAATGTGTTTGAAATCGGTTGTGGTTCTGGAAACTTAACTGAGCTTTTACTGCAAAATTTGCAAATTAAACATTTGATTTTAAATGATCTATACCCCGAAGTTCAGCAGCATTTCCCTGCGGATAAACCGATTGAATATCGGATTGGCGATATAGAACAGCTTGAATTTCCAAAACATTTAGACTTAATTAGCTCAAGTTCCGTTTTACAATGGATGAGTGATTTAAATGGTATTTTTCAACAGGCCTTTCATCATTTAAATCCTAATGCGTATTTTTGTTTTTCAACTTTTGGACAGCATAATTTACAGGAAATTAAAAGCTTAACAGGGCAAGGTCTGAATTACCTATCCCTTGACGATCTGCAACAACAATTAAAGCGAAATGGTTTTGAAATTCTACATATTTCAGAGCAAATTGAGCATCTCAATTTTTCTCATCCCAAATATATTTTGCAGCATTTAAAAGCCACAGGAGTGACTGCGACAGCATCTGGCTTTAGATGGACAAAGCAGAGTCTCGCCGATTTTTATCATCACTATCAACAGTTTTCACAGGCTGATCAGTCAGGAAATATACGCTACTCACTGACTTATCATCCTATTTATTGTATTTTGCGGAGAATGTCATGACTGGATCAGTTTACTTTATCAGTGGAATAGATACTGGAATTGGCAAAACCTATACCACCGGGTATTTAGCCAAACTATGGAATGAGCAAGGTCAAAAAACCATTACGCAGAAATTAATCCAAACGGGTAATACCGATATTTCAGAAGATATCGAACAACATCGTGAAATTATGGGAATGGGCTGGTTTCCAGAGGATGAAACCAAGCTCACCATGCCTGAAATCTTTAGCTATCCTGCATCGCCTCATTTAGCCAGCAAAATTGATGGGCGTGAGATTGATTTTGAAAAAATTGCAGATGCTACTCAACAACTGGCTGAAACGTATGATGTTGTTCTGTTAGAGGGTGCAGGTGGATTGATGGTACCCCTAACCACCAGCTTACTTTCAATTGATTATGTGGCCCAGAAAAAGCTTCCTGTGATTTTAGTCAGCTCAGGGCGTTTGGGCAGTATTAATCATACGATTTTAAGTTTAGAGGCTTTAAAAAGTCGTGGGCTTGAGCTTTATGCACTTGCTTATAATTTAAATGATGAATCTCAAGATGAACTGATTTCAAAAGATACCGCAGAATTTTTAAAGCATTATTTGGTGAAACATTTTCCGAACAGTGCATGGATTGATATTCCAGTAATCTGTTAGTTTGTTCATCGAATTGAGTGCTGAAACAGCTGATTCATAGTGTTCCGAGCCTGCTGTTTTCTTGTCGCTTTTAAAAAATCTGAATGCTTTAAATAAGCGACGTGTATAAAAGGTAATCCTGATGAGTTTTAAAATTCGAATTGAGTTATTTAAAGAGCTTGAAATAACTTCTCTTGATTTTGAAAGTAATGCAGCAACGCAAATTTTAAGTCGTTTTGATCAGATTGATTGGATGCAACAAGTCGTCTGGGGATACATGGAGGAGCACCACGGTGATTTTCCATTTTTTCAAATTGAACATATTCAAACTGGACGTAAGTTCGGCGGACTATTTGTGGTTTATAGTCGCAATCAATATAACTTTAATGCACATGCTGAACTCTATCAAAAACAACAAAAATCGCATTTTTTTGGTTTGTTTAAATCTGAAGAGATGCCCAGTTTTGATAACGATGACCTTCCTTTTGCGGTATTTCGGGATTGTTTGGAAAGTTTTTTACGTGGCAATGATTCGGAAATTGAGCGTTTAATGAAAACAGTCTATCCAGGTTATACCAGCACAGGTTTTTTTGATCGCTGATCGTTAGTGACTAAATGCAGAATCTAAATTTAAAGTCATTTTTTTTAATGGCTTTAAACTTTATTGTGACTTAATAATAAAAGCATTGTGCTAATTTGAGCGATGTCACTCTGCGGCGTTACATAAACAATAAAGTTATAACAAATTAATCTTTTTTTAACATGAAAAGTCATTTATATTTCATATCAGTAGCGTAATTTATGTCCAACAAGCGCTGTGAAATAAAATAAACCGAAAATAATGAAGAGGTGAACCATGTCAGGATGGTATGAAATTAGTCAAGCTAAAGATGGTCAATATCGCTTTGTATTAAAAGCAGGAAATGGCGAAATTATTCTCACCAGTGAGCTCTATAAAGCAAAAGCTTCTGCACAAAATGGTATTGCCTCTGTGCAAAAAAATAGCCCAGATGATGCACGTTATGATCGTTTAGAAGCGAAAAATGGTAAGCCTTATTTCAACTTAAAAGCGGCGAATCATCAAATTATCGGAACAAGTCAATTCTATTCAGGTGATGCTGCTCGCGATAATGGGATTGAGTCTGTGAAGAAAAATGGCCCTTCAGACAAAATAAAAGATTTAACAGAACAAGCCTAAATCAAGCAAAACAATCCAAAGCAAACAGCAAAAGCATGTCATTGCAATGACATGCTTTTTTTTGAATCTAAAAAACAAATGATAAAAAATAAGTATTTATTTATGGTAATAAAATTCTAATATTTGAATGCTTGCAAAGGGTTTTAAAACATAGAAATTAAACCATAAAAATATATATTATTAAGTTGTATAGAATAATCACTCCAAGCGCAATATATAAACTTGAGTTGGATATCAGTTTAGATTATCTATTTATATCTTCAGTTTTGAGTTTCTTCTTATATTGGAAGGGTAGTATGATTTTTTCTCATAGTCATTTATGATTTTTTTAAAGATTTTTTAAAGTTTAAATATGTTAGGCTAACTTCAATATTAAATAAAAGGAGAATGATTATTTAATAACAGCTTCAACATTAATTAAAAAGATTATTAAATTTGGTTAATAAATTATTGAAGAATTATTAACTAAATTAAGAATAAGCTTTTTATGCTGAAGTACAAATTTTTTATATCTATTTGTATTATTGAGTGATTTATTTTTGTGAAAGGTTTTGGTTAATATCTAAGCAGAATACGGTTGGTTTTATAAACTGCTTAAATCAGATTAATGAACAGTGATTATTTTGATTTAAATTGATTAGATATGAAAAAATAAACAAAACACTTCACATAATACTTATTAAGTGTTAAATTCATCACAAATAAGAATAATGAGGTTTTATGATGAAAATAGCAATCGATGGTAATGTGAAAATTGCCGACGAGATAATATCTCAAATTGAATTATGGGATGCTGCTGTTCTTGGTAATAAAATTGATCATCTATTAGATCAATGTGCGGATGATATCAATATGTTTGATGTGAGTATACAATTAGACGGTATCGATGCGTACAAGAAAGAATGGGAGAAGTTCAGTCCATATTTTAGTGAGAATGTGCAAATTGTGCGTCGCAATATGAAAATCTATGCGTCAAACGATTTAGCTGTATTGCATTGCCATTCAAAAGTGGAAAATTCTGTGCTTAAAGATAAGCTGCAGATGCCATGGTGTCGAACAACATTGTGCCTGAAAAAGAAAGGTGATCAATGGTTAGTCGTACATCAACATATTTCGATGCCGATTGATATGAGCACGGGTAAAGCGATCGTGATCAAGGATATTGCTAAATTGAAATTAGTGGTTTAGCAAGCTAGATTTGTTTGTTATTAAGCCCTTTGATTGGGCTTTTTATTTGTGCATTTTTAAATTAGCGAGATCGATGTTAGATCATTAACAAAATTGTCAAAAGAACTCAGTTTTTTACTTGAATGAAAGATGGAGTTTTGAAAAAATCATGATAATAATCTCAATAATGTGAAAATAATGCCAAATTCATTATTTGTAAAATACGGGTGGTTAAAGCCACTTGCACCACGAAATCCGCACGAACCACATCGCGCCGCAACCTCATTAGAATTGTTATTTGATTTGATTTTTGTGGTCGCCATTGCGACCGCAGGACAACAATTACACCATAGTATTATCGAAAATCATTTATCACATGGCTTAACACTTTATTTTATGGTGTTCTTTGCATTGTGGTGGGCATGGATGAACTTTAGCTGGTTTGCATCTGCCTATGACAATGATGATGTATTTTATCGAATCATGACCTTTGTGCAGATTATTGGTTCACTTGTGATTGCAGCAGGGATCCCGTTTGCGTTTCAGCAACAAGATTTTGACGTGATCATTATTGGTTATGTCATCATGCGTTTGGGACTCGTTACACAATGGTTTCGTGTTGCCAAAAATGATCCTGAGCGTAAACAAACAGCGGTGAGATATGCGGCTGGTATTATCATCGTACAGATTGGCTGGTTACTTTTTCACTTTACCCCGATTAATTTCACCATTTATTTATTTCTACTCTTGGTTATCGCTGAACTGAGTGTGCCGATCTTTGCGGAAGCACATAACATGACGCCATGGCATCCACATCATATTTCTGAGCGTTATGCCTTACTCACCATCATTGTCCTTGGTGAATCGATCATTGGAAGTTTTGCTGCAATTTCTGATGCATTAAACAATCAGTTGTTAAGCCAAGAATTAATCTTTTTGACCATTGGTGGCTTATTGATTATGTTTACCATGTGGTGGGCATATTTCGATCATGATGTGGCTGAACGACTCAATAGTCGTAAACGTGCATTTTCATGGGGCTATGGTCACTTTTTTATTTTCGTGAGTATTGCTGCCCTTGGTGCGGGTTTAGCTGCTGCGGTGGATGTGGTGACGCATAAGGCTGAGATCTCGGCTGACATCGTTAGTTATTTTGTTGCAATCTCTTTGATTGTCTATACTGCGAGCCTTTGGTTACTACAGGAAATTCACCATCTTTCAGGGATTAAGAAATGGTTTTATCCAATTACAGCCGCCATCGTACTCTGTATTCCGATGATCTTTACCCAAGTGGGTTATGCTGTTTTTGTTATGGCAATTGTTTATGCGCTACGTTTAATTTTTTCAAAATGTTATTTGGCAAGATAATCAATTAAGTGGGTTTTGAGCAATGGGATTTCATGATTTTTATCGTTTGAGTTCGCACGCTGTGATTTTTAATGAAAATCGACAAGTCCTGTTATTGAAAGCGACTTATGCTGATTGTGCATGGGGTTTACCAGGTGGTGGATTGGATCAAGGTGAAACAGTGCATGAGGCGCTGATTCGTGAGTGCCAAGAAGAATTAGGCTGCGAAGTTTTGATCGAATATTTATCAGGGGTTTATTATCATTCTGCAGTAAATTCCCACGCATTTATGTTTAGGTGTACATTGCAGAACGATCAACCAATCAATTTAAGTGATGAGCATTCTGAGTATCGATGGTTCGATTTTGAGCAACTTTCAGCTGTGCAAAAAATTCGTATTGAAGATTGTTTTCATTTTGATGGTCAGGTAAAGAGTAGGGCATTTTAAGGATTGGTTATCGTGTAGCGATAAGGAGATCGCGATCAAACAGGGAAGAGAATATCCGCCTCATCCAAAAGCAGATGCACTTTTATACAAGGGTATAGGTTTAGATAAAGCAATAAAAAACAGGTCATTAAGACCTGTTTTTTATTTATCTCAATTTAAGATTATTTATCTGGTAATGCATAAGCAACGATTGAGTCACCCATTTTGGTACCAAATGAACCGTGACCACCCGCCATGATCACAACGTATTGTTTACCATTGCTTTCATAGGTCATCGGTGTTGCTTGCCCACCCGCAGGTAGACGACCTTTCCACAGCTCATCACCATTGCTGACATTGATTGCTCGGATGTAATCATCTTGAGTCGCACCAATGAACATCACATTACCCGCAGTTGAGATCGAACCACCTAACATTGGCACACCCATTTTAAATGGTGGCAATGGAATACCCGGCATACTGTCACGAATTGTACCAATACGACGTTTCCAAGCAACATCATGCGTTTTCAAATCTACACCAGCAACATAACCCCATGCAGGTTGTTTACATGGTAAGCCAAATGGTGAAAGGAATGCACTGATTTCAACACCGTAAGGAACGCCATACATAGGTTGAACACCCGCTTCTGTACCTGCACCTTTGGCTGTTTGTTTACGGTTCGGATCAGCAGGAATCAATCGACTGACAAAAGGTAGGCCAATTGGATTCATAACTGCGATTTGACGATCAGGGTTAAGTGATAAACCACCCCATTCAAATACACCCAAGTTACCAGGGAAAACTAAAGTTCCGTTTTCTGAAGGTGGGGTATAAATACCGTCATAATTTAACTTGTGGAATGACACACGACAAATTAACTGGTCAAACATGGTTGCGCCCCACATTTGTTTATCCGTTAATTTTTCTTGAGGTGCTAAGTTAAAGTCTGAGAACGGTTGTGTTGGAGAATAGAATTCACCTTTAGTTTGCGGACCACGTTTTACACTTTGTGGTACTGGACGTTCGTTAATCGGTACAATAGCTTTACCGTTACGGCGATCTAAAACAAAGGCATTACCTGTTTTAGTCAATACATAGATTGCTGGAACAGTTTGCCCAGTTTTATCTTTGATATCCGCTAAGGTTGGTTGTGATGGTACATCCATATCCCATAAATCATGGTGAGTTGTTTGGAAGTTCCAAATCAATTTACCCGTTGTTGCATTGATTGCTAACATAGAGTTTGCATAACGTTCATGCAGTTTTGTGCGGTTACCCCCCCAAATATCTGGCGTACCTACACCTGTTGGTACATAAACGATATCGAGTTTTGCATCATATGCAAGTGGAGCCCATGCATTCGGTGAGTTTTGGACATATTTCTGACCAGGACCCGGAATCTGATTTGGATTTTCAGCACCTGTGTCAAATACCCAAAGCAATGCACCTGTATTTACATCATAACCACGGATAACACCAGAAGGCTCTTGAGTAGAATAGTTATCTGTCGTTGAACCACCAATGATAATTGTGGTGCCTGTGACTACAGGTGGTGATGTTGGAATATAACCACCCGGATAAGGGAATGGCATGTCCTTTTGTAAATCAACTTCACCGTTATGACCGAAGTCAGAACATGCTTTACCTGTTTCAGCATTTACCGCAACGATACGACCATCATTGACTGGTAAAATAACTTTACGCGGGCATTCGGTAGACGAAGATTTTTTCGCTTGTAAACTTGCTGCGAAACCAACGGTATTATCTGCATCGTAATAAGAAACACCACGACAAGTTAAATGTTGGAAGGTATTATCAGCTTTGAGTTTTGGATCAAATACCCATTTCTCTTTACCTGTAGAAGGATCAAGAGAAACCAATTTTTGATGGGTAGTACACAGGTACATGTTATTCCCGATTTTAATCGGTGTGACCTGATTGGTTGTTTCGCCTGAATCATTTTCAGTTTTGAATTCACCTGTACGATAGGTCCAAGCAACTTTAAGATCTTTAACGTTCTCTGAGTTGATTTGGTTCAACGGAGAATAACGTAAACCGGATTGAGTCCGACCATAAGCCGGCCAGTCTGCATCCGCAATACCGTCAATCGCTGCTGGCGTTGGCTGTTTACTGGTTAAAGTCCCACGAATTTCTTGTGGATCATTAAAGATAGAATAAGCCATAACCGCAATGGTGATCGCCAATGTACCTGAAAGTGCAATTTTAGCACCTTTGGCATCGAAACCACGTGTTACTGCTGGAATGAGTAGCCATAAGCCAAACACACCTAAAATATCTAAACGCGGTGCAAGCGCGAAGAAGTCTGAACCGACTTCCCATAGTCCCCAGACAACTGTGCCGAGTACTAATGCTGCATAAACGTATAAAGCAGAACTATTTAATTTGCGTAATAAGATTGCTGTTGCAATGAAAAGTATCCCGGCAATGATGTAGTACCAAGACCCACCCAGTACTGCCAGCCATACTCCGCCGCCTAATAGAACTACACCGAAAACAATTGCAATCACAACTGTTAGGGTTCTGAGTCCTGAAGATGGAGTTTGCATATTGACCACCTATCTATTTGATTAATTTTTTACGCTTTACCTTTCCATTGAGGATTGATGAAGCACATTGTTTAAATTTTTAGATTTTAAATATTTCGATGCGAGGGGAGAGAAAGGGTTAAAATGGCATCGAAATATTTATGATCTATAACACTAGAATGCAGTTTGGAATTTAATACCGCCAACCCATGCATTTTCACCATCTTTATATGCACCAACATGGCGAATATATTGCACATTTGGACGGATCGTCAGCCAATTTGTTGCATGTACACCGTAGTAAATTTCAGTGTTGTACTCTTCATCTTGTTGACGAATTTGAGTGTTGTTCACATCATTGTTGATGCTGATACGAGAAAAACCAATGGCGACATCATCTTGAGGACGCGCATCGAAAGGACCTTTATAGACCAATCCAATATTTTGCATATTGTCGACAGTGTTTGTGTCTGAGTCATGAAGGGTTAAATTAATGAAACCCGTTAAGCCACGACGTGCATCACCGTGATGTGCTGTAAGTTGCTGCTTGGCAACCAGCCATCCACCTTGTTTATGATCTGTTTCATTCGGATTTTTAATGCGTTGTGCATCGACAGTACTGTAGTAATAGCCCAAACGATATTCGCCTGGTAATTTTGCAGCACTGAGTTTTGGTTGCCAAACCACTTCCGCAGGAATAATTGCACCACGTGAACCGTCTGTACTTAAGTTAAACCCCTTGCCACGTTCTAAGTTTTCAGGATTGTATTCATAAGCACCGACTTGAGCATATAAATCAGGTTGGATGTTATATTTAACCCGCGCAGCCCATTGGCTAACAGGCCAGTTATACCATTGGTCGCCTACCCAGTTACCCACTTGAGAGCCACAAAGTGCAAGGTTTTGAAAATCACAGTCAAAGCTGTTAAAATCCTCGCCTTCGCCAAAACGGCCCACTTTAATATCTAGTTTTTGATCAAAGAATTTTTTCTTAATCCAAAAATCAGTTAAGCGCCAAGTTTGACCACGGCCCCAAACTTCTTGGGTTGAACTGAGTTGTCCTGCAAGGGCATCAGAGGTTTGCGACAATGAACGACCATTACGTTCAGTGATGGTGATTTGGGCTTCAGTGTCTTTCCATCCAAGCACTTTTTCCAAGTCTATATGACTACCAATCGCAAACTGATCTGCATACTCAGTGCCATGGCTCGAATGGTTTTTTGAATCTAATAAGGTGGCTAATTCGCCGGTATAGCCGAAGCTGAAGTCATAACCTTTTTGTTGGAGCTCGGTTCTTTTTCCGTTCCAATCACCAAACATCCATGGGCTTTCTGCATTAAATGCTTGAGCTGCATGAGCACTTTGAAAAGAACTACATAAAGATAATAAGCTGATAGCCCAATAAAAGTGACCTTTAGATTTATTCATATTTGGTGACCTTGATAACACTTTGTAACTAATTATTTATAATACTCTCATATTTGTATAAAAATCTATTATTTTTGACTTTTAATTGTAATTAATGTGAGTATTTTATCTCATGGTGATAATTTTTTAATAAATGAATATTTGCTTTATGGCTGTTTTTGGTCAATTTAATCTATTGTTTTTAAACCACTAAATTTTATTTAAAAATTAATTAAAAAACCATGGATTAAAATTGATCTGAAAAGATCAGCTTACCTGTGTAACCTATTTAGAATTAAGATTACACAGGATGCTGAGGTTACAAATTATACAAATTGTAAAGAAGATGACAGAATTGTAATTTTATTTAACTTGAATTGTGTTGTATTAAATGGGCAATTACCATGTCCCTTCACCCAGTTGTTGGCCAATATAGTGATATTGCATTTGTGATCTTGAAAACTTAATTGGACAGGCTAACTGAGGTTCAGTTTGATCAGAATTAGGCTTCAATGGCACATTGACCACCCAATTACGTTGTTGAGAAATTTGGGATTGCAGTGCTTCATCTAAACTCAGTACCGGTTCTACGCAAACGTCCAGTTGTTCAAACAGTTGATTCCATTCAGCCAGATTTTTACTTTTAATTTTATCTCGAATCGCTTGCTTGACCATTTGACGATCTTCAGTATCGAAAGAAGCACCTTTTTGTAGAAGGATTGGCAATTCTAACGCGCTTGCCAGTCCAGTCATAAATTGTGGCTCTAAGCTACCAATAGATAAGTAACGAGCATCGGCCGTTTCATAATAATCATAAAAGGTCCCGCCATTAAGTTGTTCTGATTCACGTTGCTGCTGTTGACCACCAGCCAAACTGGCTGCGGCTGCCATATTATTGAGTCCAACCACACAATCGGTCATGGAAATATCAATATATTGTCCCAGGCCACTATTTTGGCGTTCAACTACAGCAGCAAGAATACCGATGACAGCATGTAAGGAACCACCTGCCACATCTGCGATTTGAATCCCCATCGGCGGTGGTCCACTGTCTTGGCGACCACAGTGTCCCGCGATACCAGACAGGGCAATATAGTTAATATCATGTCCAGCTTTATCTTTATATGAGCCTGTTTGGCCATAACCCGTAATTGAACAGTAAATTAAACGTGGGTTAATTTCAGCCAATGTTTGATAATCCAAACCCAAACGTTGCATTACCCCCGGACGAAATTGTTCAACGACAATATCAAACTCAGAAATCTTCTGTTTAACTTGTTCAATGCTGGCAGGATCTTTTAAATCTAAAGTGACGGATTGTTTATTTCGGTTGAGATAACTGTGTGAAGTCGCTTGTCCATTGGCATAAGGCGGGAACAAGCGCACCAGATCTGGACGCGTTGGCGATTCAATATGGATCACTTCTGCACCTAGGTCTGCAAGGTATAAAGTTGCAAATGGACCGGGTAATAAAGTGGAAAAATCGAGTACTTTCAATCCCTTTAAAGCTGTTGTCATAATTGTTTTTACCAATACTGTCTTGATTTTACACCCATAATAGAAATATAAAATTAACAAAACAATGTCATGTTCAGCCATTTACCTTGATCATTTCGGCAATTTATGATGTAAAAAGGTGATCTGCACTGTTGTAAATCGCCAATAAAACATTTTTTAGCGTCATTTAGGTCAATTGTTAGTGAACATCAAAGAGAGTGAAGGATTTACCATGAGTCGTGATACGATCAGTATCCATTTTGTGAATGCCGCCTTAACAGGTGTGAAGCGTCTAGGAATGGACGTTGACACCTTACTTTCACATGTTGGCATAGAAGCAGAATTACTTCGCCAACCTAAAGCACGTATTTCACCAGAGCAATATACACGTTTTGTGAAAATGCTGTGGATGGTGACCCAAGATGAACATGTTGGCTTTGATATCCAACCTCGTCGTTTGGGATCTTTTGCCATCATGTGCCAATTGATTATCCACGCTAAAACTTTGGGTGATGCTTTAGAGTTATCATCACAATTTTATAAATTATTTGGGGACGAATGGTCGGTCGCGGTTGAACGTGATAAACATGAAGCGCGTTTAGTGCCATTGATTCCAAAAACTATGGATCCTGATCATTTTATTACTGAAAGTATGTTGATGATTTGGCATGGTTTAGCTTCATGGTTAATTGAACGACGTATTCCTTTAGAACGGGTACACTTTGGTTACCCGCGTCCAAATCATGCAGATGAGTATGATGCGCTGTTCTTTGCACCTGTGATGCAATTTGATATGCCACGTACTGAAATTACTTTTGCCGCTGACTATTTGGATTTACCGATTCGTCAGGATGAAGCAAGTTTAGAAGAGTTTTTAAAAGCTGCGCCTGCTCAGCTTTTGGTGAAATTCAAAAATACCAATTCTTTAACTTCGCGTATTCGTGAAGTCTTAAAGAGTCAAATTGGTGAAGAAATGCCAACCTTAAATGATGTGGCTTCAATGTTGTATTTATCACCACAAACCTTGCGCCGCCGCTTGGCAGCGGAAGGTAAAAGTTACCAAGGTGTTAAAGATGCCTTGCGTCGAGATGCTGCAATTCATTTGTTGTTAAATCCTGATTTAACCTTGGAAGATGTAGCACAACAAGTGGGCTTTAGTGAAACCAGTACCTTCCATCGTGCATTTAAAAAATGGACAGGGGTTACCCCAGGGCTTTATCGTCAATTGCATGGTTATCATTAATTCGACATAGATGAATTTAAAAGTATTTTTGCTGATCCTAAGCCCAAGTGATACTTGGGCTTTTTTATGCCTAATCATTTCAGCTAAAATTTCTTGTAAGATATAAGCGATAAAGCGAAAGAATTTTCAAGAATAGGGTGTTAAAAAATGATTAGACTTGCTGAGTTTGATGATGTGCAAGTACAAGATTTACTCAGAATTCATTTACATGGTATGCATGAAAACTCACCGATTGAGCATAGTTTTGCATTAGATCTAACTGCGTTACAACAACCCGAAATTAGCTTTTTTACCCTTTGGGAACAAAATGAACTTTTAGCTTGTGGTGCAATTCAAGAGTTGTCATCTACACATGCTGAATTAAAGTCTATGCGGACACATCCCAAACATTTACGTAAAGGTGCTGCAACAGAAATGCTGAAACATCTTTTATTGATTGCACAACAACGTGAATACCAAAAATTGAGTTTGGAAACGGGAACACACTCATCTTTTGAACCTGCAATTTGCTTGTATAAAAAATTTGGCTTTATCAAAGGTGCTTCTTTTTCAGAATATCAAGAGTCTGATTTCAATCAGTTCTATCATTTAGATTTATCCACTCAATAGCGCATTGAATAATCTTCGCTATGATTGTGATGATTGTGAAAAAAGAGAATATCGGACCTGCTTATTTTAGGTTTGAGCTAAGTCGTTAGATGCTATTTAAAATATTTTTGACTGGATATATAGATGACATGTTTGATTAGAAAAATTGATCCCTCAGATATAGCGCAACTGATCGAAATAGAAAAATCTGCTACACAAGCATTTTCAAGTATTCCCGAGTTATCTTGGCTGGTTGAAAGCCCCGTATTGTCAGCACAAGATCACTTACAATTGATTTCTTCTGCTTATGCATTTGTCGCGATTAATCAAAAGAATCAAGCTACAGGTTTTTTATATGCAGAAAGACAAGCGCTTGATTTATATATTATCGAGTTAGATGTGAGTGCTGCATTTCAAAAACAAGGGATTGGTCGGCAATTGATTGAATATGTGATTGCTACTGCTCAGGGAGAGGGCTGTGATGCTGTGACCTTAACCACCTTTCATGATGTGATTTGGAATCGACCATTTTATGAAAAATTAGGCTTTGAAAAGATCAATGCGCTTGAGATGCCTCTCTATCTTGAGCATAAACTTGAGCATGAAGTTGCATGTGGTTTTTCTCGTAACAGCAGATGTGCAATGAGATTGGCACTTAATTGAAATACGTGATTTGTTTTCGTTTTCCCATTCAGAACGAACCAGCCAATTGACAAAAAATATCAACTGACTATTTCGTTCTCGTCATTGAACTCTCAACTTTATAACGTACACTCAAAGCAGATAACAACCTAGAAGTCATAAGAAGGAACAGCTATGAGCGAGGCTTACATCATTGATGCCATTCGCACACCACGCGGAAAAGGAAAAAAAGATGGTTCACTGTATGAAGTGAAACCAATTACATTATTAACCACATTGCTCAATGAATTGAAAGATCGTCATCAGCTTGATACTTCAAAAGTAGACGATATCGTACTGGGTTGTGTAACACCAATTGCCGATCAAGGCGGTGATATTGCTAAAACTGCTGCAATTGCGGCAGGTTGGGACAATGATGTTGCCGGTGTGCAAATCAACCGTTTCTGTGCTTCAGGTCTTGAAGCCGTCAATATGGCTGCACAAAAAGTACGTTCAGGCTGGGAAGACATTGTTGTTGCTGGCGGCGTAGAGTCTATGTCACGTATTCCAATGGGTTCTGATGGTGGGCCTTGGGCACTGGATCCTGAAACAAATTTAAAATCACATTTTGTTCCTCAAGGGATTGGCGCGGACTTAATTGCTACGCTCGACGGTTATAGTCGTACAGATGTGGATGAGTTTGCTGCCAACTCACAACGTAAAGCTGCTGCTGCACAGGCAGCGGGACGCTTTGATCAGTCCGTGGTTGCAGTGAAAGATAAAGCTGGTGTTACGATTCTTGAAAAAGATGAATTCATTAAACCAAGTACAACTGCTGAAGGCTTGGCAAAACTTAATCCAAGTTTTGAAATGATGGGTGGAATGGGCTTTGATGCGATTGCATTACAACAATATCCAGAAGCACAAAAAATTAACCATGTACATCATGCTGGAAACTCATCAGGCATCGTAGATGGTGCTGCCGTAGTACTCATTGCTTCTGAAAAAGCAGTCAAAGAGCAAGGTTTAAAACCTCGTGCAAAAGTGTTAGCAACAGCATTGGTTGGAACAGATCCAACCATTATGCTCACAGGTCCTGCACCTGCTGCGCGTAAAGCACTGGCAAAAGCAGGTCTCAGCATAGATGATATTGATCTCTTTGAAGTAAATGAAGCCTTTGCATCTGTGGTGATGCGTTTTATGACTGAACTTAAAGTTCCAGCTGAAAAAGTCAATGTAAATGGGGGCGCGATTGCAATGGGGCATCCATTGGGCGCAACAGGGGCAATGATTCTTGGTACGCTGCTTGATGAATTAGAACGTCAGGGTAAAAAACGTGGTCTAGCAACATTGTGTGTAGGTGGTGGCATGGGTATTGCGACCATTATTGAGTTGGTATAAGGAGAAAAATAATGAGTGCAATTCAATATGAAAAAAATGCGGATGGCATTGTTATTTTAACGATGGATTCTCCAAACCAGTCTGCAAATACCATGAATGCCGATTTTCGTGTGGCTTTAGAAAATGTTGTGTCTAAACTTAAATCTGAAACAGATTTAAAGGGTGTGATTTATCGTTCTGCGAAAAAAACTTTTTTTGCTGGCGGTGATTTGGATGAGTTGATTGAGGCAACGCCAGAACATGCCACTGAATTCTTTAATATGACTACCAAGCTAAAAGGTGATCTTCGTACGATTGATACCTTAGGTGTTCCTGTGGTTGCGGCAATTAATGGCACAGCGCTAGGTGGTGGTTGGGAAATTGCTTTAAGTTGTCATTATCGTATTGCTTTAAATGACCCTAAAACCAAATTAGGTTTGCCAGAAGTAACACTGGGCTTACTTCCCGGTGGTGGTGGTGTGGTGCGTATGGTACGCCTGCTGGGTTTACAAAATGCATTCCCATTCCTTATGGAAGGTAAGCAATTTGGGGTAGATAAAGCCAAGTCTCTAGGTTTGGTCAATGAGCTTGCGGATAGCGAGCAAGACATGCTGGACAAAGCGATTGCTTGGATTAAAGCCAATCCAAAATCTCAACAGCCTTATGATGTGAAAGGTTATAAAATTCCGGGTGGCGATCCTAAAACACCTGCAGTTGCTCAGATTCTGGCAATTGCACCTGCAATGCTGCGTGATAAAACCAAGGGCTGTTATCCAGCGCCTGAAGCGATCATGGCTGCTGCGGTTGAAGGTGCCCAAGTTGATGTAGATACCGCTTTCCGTATAGAGGGCCGTTACTTCACTTATCTTGCAACAGGGCAAGTTGCCAAGAATATGATTGGAACATTCTGGCATGGTTTGAATGCAATTAAAGCAGGTGCAAGTCGTCCTAAAAACATTGCCAAGTGGCAAGCGACCAAAGTGGGTGTACTTGGTGCAGGCATGATGGGCGCAGGTATTGCATATTCGACAGCAATCAAAGGCATTCAAGTTGTGCTAAAAGATGTCTCTGTGGAAAATGCTGAAAAGGGTAAAGCTTATAGTCAAAAACTATTGGATAAACGTGTTTCGCAAGGTCGTATGAGCGCGGAAAAGCGTGATCAAGTTTTAAGTTTGATTACCGCAACAGCATCTGCAGAAGACTTAAAAGGCTGTGATTTGATTATCGAAGCTGTATTTGAAAATCAAGAATTAAAAGCCAAAGTGACTCAAGAAGCGGAACAATTTCTTGCCAATAATGGTGTCATGGCGTCAAATACATCAACATTACCGATCACGGGTTTAGCCAAAGCCTCTAAAGATGATACGCATTTTATTGGTCTACATTTCTTTAGTCCTGTCGATAAAATGCAATTGGTTGAAATCATCAAAGGTAAAAATACCTCTGCTGAAACCTTAGCAAAAGCCTATGACTATGTGCAACAAATTGGCAAAACACCAATTGTGGTTAATGATAGCCGTGGTTTCTTCACCAGCCGTGTGTTTGGTACATTTGTGCAAGAAGGTCTACGCTTATTGCACGAGGGTGTACATCCTGCACGTATTGAGATGGCAGCACTAAAAGCAGGTATGCCTGTTGGCCCATTGGCGATTCAAGATGAAGTGGCATTAACGCTTTCTGAGCATGTGGCCAAAGAAACTCGTAAAGCCCTTCAGGCTGAAGGTAAGGATTTACCGCTTTCAGGTGCTGATGATGTTATTGAAACCATGATTCACACCTTTGAACGTAAAGGCAAGGCTGCGGGTGCTGGTTTCTATGAGTATCCTGAAGGTGGCAAAAAGCATCTTTGGGATGGCTTGAGCCACTGGAAGAAAGATGTTGATATTTCTGAACAAGAAATGATTGACCGTTTCCTATTTGTTCAGGCTTTAGATACCTTACGTTGTTATGAAGAACATGTCTTGGAATCTGTGATTGATGCCAATATCGGTTCAATTTTTGGTATTGGCTTTGCACCGTGGACGGGTGGTGCGATTCAATTCTTAAATCAGTATGGTTTAGAAAAAGCTTTGCTTCGAGCGAACTCGCTTGAAGCAAAATATGGCGAACGTTTTAAAGCACCGCAAAAGTTAATTGATCAAATTCCACATGGAAAGATTATCTGATTTTTATATATTGTTTTAAAAATTGCAGATGAATGTCTCAAGTATAGATTAGACAATGATTTGTACAGAAAGAGGTCAAGGACCTCTTTCTTTTTTCGAATAGATTTTGCTTTTTACAGAATAAAAGTGTATGAAAAATATGCAAAACCAGTTAATATCTGGCTACAGCTTTAGTACAAAAAATGTCAGTAACACTTATAAAATAAAGAGAGAAAAGCAATGTCACAAAATAAAACCGAAGATCAATATAATGCGATTGATTGGTTTAAAAAATGTTTAAGTAATTATGCCAATTTTTCTGGGCGTGCTCGCCGTAAAGAATATTGGTTCTTTGTATTGGTACAGTTTGCTGTGCTGATCATTGCAGCAATTATTGACTCAATCATTTTTAAGAAACCATCTGTATTGTATTTTATTAGTGCATTAGCGCTGATCGTGCCTTCAATTTCAGCTGCTGCTCGACGTTTACATGATACGGGAAGAACAGGCTGGTGGTACTTGATTGCTTTTGTTCCTTTTGGCGCTTTTGTTTTAATTTACTGGTTAGCTTCAGATACCAAACCTGAAACAAATCAGTGGGGTGGTCCTGCAAAGTGATTTTTGCAGATTAAAAAATAGGGCATTCGCCCTATTTTTTATGAATTAAATCAAAGTTATATTTTATCTGTCGAACGAATGCGCTAAAGGTTAGATCATGATAAAAGTGGATTGATTTGGTGTGTGATGGTGTTGCTAAATTTGAAAAAATAGCAATAATCGAAGGACCGACTAAAGTCTAATACTTCCCTTATAAAAGGATTGGGAATTCACATGGATTTAATACAAAGCAATGGTCAACCCCGTTATGGGCGTTTTAAAGATGTGCCAAGTAAGATTAATGTTAATCAATATATCTATAAAACCCCGTATGGCAAAGTATTAACAGGTTGGCGTAAACATTTAAAATATAAAAAGTTTAAATTTTGTGGTATCCAGCATGAACACTATTCTATCGGTATCGCAATTGCCGATATTGGTTGGGCTGGGCACGGCTTTATTTATGTCTATGACCATTCAACGAATGAAGTTTTAGAATGGAATGCCAATACGATCTTAGGGCGAGGGACAAGCTTAGATGAGCAGCCTTTGTATAGCCAAAGTCACTTTAATAAATCACCTTTTGAATTTGAAATGCAACATGCCAATGGTGTGCGTTATATACGGGCAACTCGAAATGGTGAAGAGCAGTTAAAAGCCCGCATTTTTTGTGCAGGAACGGAACCTTTAAGCTTATGCAGTCCCAATGGTATTAATGGTTGGACTTATACGCAAAAGAAAACCACCTTGGCTGTAGAAGGCTTTTTTATCAATAAAGATAAAGCGCGTATAGATTTTAATGAAAAAACATTGGCATCTCTCGATGATACCTGTGGATTTCTAAGACCCGAAACAGCATGGTTTTGGTTATCGTGTAACTTTTGGGATACGCAAGGAAACCGTATAGGCTTAAACCTCGCTTCGGGTGTAAATGAGAGTTTTGGCAATGAAAATTGTCTTTGGGTTAATGGTGTTCTATATGCAGTTGCCGATGTACTGTTTGAAAAGTTAGATGCAAACCTGTGGTCAATTCGCTCTTTAGACCAGAAATTAAATCTGACAGTAGAAACCGGCTGGCGGAGATTTGAAAACTTAAATTTACGTTTGGTGGGGAGTCAGTTTAGCCAATGGCAATCACGCATTAGTGGTACGGTCGAATCTGAAGTGGGTGAGTGTATTCAGTTAGATCAAGCCTATGGCTTGTTGGAACAGCATTACGCGAAATGGTAAGGCTGTTCTTATTTAAAGCTTTTTTAACCTTATAAAGCAGCCTTCCAAAATGCTTCACCTGCTTGAATCGGATCATTGGTTTCGGCCAAAACATCGACCCAAACCTGATATTGTCGAATCACAGGGTGTTGGCTCGGATGAAAATCAGGCTTAAACCAATCTAAGTATTGTTCACGCATTGCTGATAATTTACCGTGTTTGCCAAAAAACCATGGAATACCTTTGAGTGCAAATTGAACACGTTGCAAACGACTGAATCCATCGTATTTGAGCATGACATTGGCACGGTAAAAGGTAAATCCAAACATTTGTAAAGTGACAAAGGCAAGCGCAAATTTACGCAAGTTTTCAGGAACTTCTCCAACCTCTTTCATGACATCAAAAGCGACATCTCGATGTTCCATTTCTTCGATTGAATGCCAAGCAAATAGAGCACGTACAAAAGGGTGAACCTCTGCTAAAGTCTCTTGTTTACTGTAAAAAGTTTCTGCCATTAATGCGGTAAGATGTTCTGCTGCGGCAGTCATGGCAATGTTGTACTGTTTGGAACGATGTTTCAGTATATGCTCGAAATGTGCACCCATAAATTTTACAAACTGATCAACAGGCATGCCTTGGTGCAGCATTTCTTCATTCATTTTGTCATGTGCAATACCGTGCTGTGCTTCCTGTCGAATAAAATCCGTGACACGTTGCTGTAAATCTGGATCGGTGATTTTGTCACGCAGTGCCCGAACACTTTGAATGAAATATCTTTCCCCTACAGGAAAGGTCAAACTCAGCGCATCAAACATACGGGTACGAAAAGGGTCATTATCAAACCAAAAGCGTGGAACTTCATGCAATCTAAAATCTAAATTGCTGCGAACCACAGGATCAACTTGGTGTTTTACATATGCATTCATTGTTTTATTTCTCGCATTATTCAGTTCAAATCCCTATTCAGGATAGAACTGATCGGTTTATATCAAGACAGCTATAGTCCAGCCTGCCAAAATGCTTCACCTGCTTGAATAGGATCATTGGTTTCAGCCATCGTATCGACCCAAACTTGATATTGTCGAATTACAGGGTGTTGGCTCGGATGAAAATCTTTTTTAAACCAGTCTAAATATTCATTTTTCATTGCAGATAAAATCCCTTTTTTACCGAAGAACCAAGGCAATCCTTGCGTTGCCATTTTTAAACGTTCTATACGGCTGAATCCATCATGTTTAAGCATGATATTGGCACGGTAGAGGGTAAAGTTGAACATCATTATGGTGGTAAAGGCTAAAGCAAATCGACGTAAGTTGTCAGGGACCTCACCGACTTGTTGCATCACATCAAAGGCCACATCTCGATGTTCCATTTCTTCAATAGAATGCCACGCCAGTAAGGCCCGGACATAAGGGTGTGCTTCAGATAAGGTTGCTTTATGGCGGTAAAATGTTTCTGCCATCAAAGCGGTGAGATGTTCAGCAGCAGCTGTCATCGCAATATTGTATTGAGGCGAGCGTTGGCTCAATTCAAATTTAAAAATCTTACTTAAAAGTTGGATAAATTGATCGACAGGCATGCCTTGATCTTTCATAACCTGATTCATTTTGTCATGCGCAATACCATGTTGGGCTTCTTGACGAATAAAATCAGCAACACGTTGTTGTAAATCTGGATCGGTGATTTTGTCACGGAAGAGTCGGACACTTTCTATGAAATAGCGTTCACCATCTGGGAAGGTCAGACTGAGTGCGTCAAATAGTCGTGTGCGGAATGGATCTCCACCAAACCAGAAGCGCGGCACTTCCTCAAGTTTAAAGTTGAGCTTGGTTCGAACCACTGGATCGACCTGATATGTAACTAATGCATTCATTTTATTTTACTTGCATCACTGTTGATGATTTCAGTATGTCGGGATTTTGCAAGTTTGTTTTGACAGATATTGCCATTTTTTATACATTTTACGACAAAATGAAAATTTGCAATGTCAATTTTCTAAGTTAAAGGATTAAAAAGAGTGCAAGACGATGCAGGAATTACAGATCCCAAATGGTTATTTTCATCTCTGGCAGATGTATCTGTCTGAACGAGGGATTGATCTTGCGACGCTTGATTTCTTACAAGTGGATGAAAAAAAACATTTAATTGGAATTTTGTCACAGCCGATTGATACACAATCTTCCTATTTCTTCTTTCATCAACTGATTGAAAAAACCAAACAAGCGCTAGATTGCCCTCAGATCGTTTTTGAAATGGCAGAATATGTGCGACCTGAGCATTTTGGTGTTTTGGGCTATATGGCATCACGAAGTACAACCGTGGCAGAAGCTTTACAAAATATTATGCGCTTTAGCCGTTTGGTGATTGATGGTGACGAAGTTATTCCAATGCAAATGCAGCTCAAGGGAGAATATGTACATTTAATTTGGCCCTTTCATCATGAAAAATATATTCTTATTAATGAATTTACCAATGCGTTAATGATGCATCTCGCGCGTAAAATTGTACCGCCAAATCAATTTCCATTGCATGCGGTGCATTTTGCTCATGCACCACAGATGGCAATCTATCATTATCAAAAGTTCTACGGCTGTGAAGTCTCTTTCCATCAACCGCAATATAGTTTTGTCTTAGCCTCAGCAGGTTTAAATTTAAAAATCCAACAGGCAGATCCATCCTTAATGCAGCTTTTGGTCAAACAAGCAGAGGAGGCTATTGCGTCTAAACCTCGCTATGAAACCATTGCTCAACGCTTACATTTGATTGTGGCAGAATATTTAAAGTTAAAACAACACGCCCCAAAAATCGAAGAACTTACTCAAGAACTTCATATATCCACACGGACTTTACAACGACAGTTAAGTGACTTACAGACATCGTTTAAAAAAATTGTAGAGATTGAACGGATGAAGCGTTGTGAGTTTTTATTGGAAAGCCACATGCCGTTCAGTGAAATAGCGATGCAGTTAGGTTATTCAGATCAGTCAGCTTTAACCAGAGCATATAAGGCCTTTAGTGGGCAAACCCTGCTCGAGAAAAAACAACAGTTGAAGTCATAGTGAAAAACAGTGTAAAGAAAGTATACTTTAAAAACCAAACACTTAGATAGTATCGCTGCTATCTAAGTGCTTAGTACGATTGTGATTTTTTAATTTATGTGCAAAACACAGGTTGATCTGATTGTTGAATTGGTTTTTTAAAACCATGATTCAGCATGATTTCAAGTTGTCTTTAACTTGGGAAATCTAAATACGATTGCCAAGACTGCAAATATTGCCAATACCCAACAATAGTAAATCGAACCAATCAGCTCAACAGGGGACAGTTTGGCAATTGAGCATGCAAGTAATAGTTGTGCACCGTATGGAATCAAGCCCTGAACCACACAAGAGAAAATATCCATAAATGCGGCTGCCCGTTTGGGATCAACAGCATATTCTTTGGCAACTTCTCGTGCCATGTCTCCAGATAAGATGATGGCAACCGTATTATTTGCGACAAACACATTTGAGAAAACCACAAGGAAACTAATTCCAATTTCTCCCGCACGTTGTTGACCGATTTTAAATCGACGAGTTAAGGCATAAATACGTTGAATTAACCATTCTAAACCGCCTTCTTTTTGCATAATCGCAGATAAACCACCTAAGAACATAGAAAGTAAGGCAACCTCAAACATACCCACAAAGCCATCATAAATAGCGGCATTGTATTTAAGTAGGGTAAATTCAGGATTTTCAATGATGCCAAGACAACCCGAAAGTACTATTCCGATGGTCAGTACTGCAAGTACATGTAAACGTGTAAATGCTAAAAAGAACACGATTACATAAGGCAAAATAAGCCATAAGTTATAACTTTTATATTCAATAGTTTGTGCATGATGACTGGTCAAAATGTAAACCAATATAGTGATAATCGCAGCAGGCAGTGCAATCCAGATATTCACTCGAAATTTGTCACGCAGTTCTACATTTAGACTTCGAGTTGCTGCAATGGTGGTGTCTGAAATCATGGATAAGTTATCACCAAACATTGCCCCACTGACCACAGCACCAATTGCATAAATGGGCTGAATATCCGTTGCTTGAGAAAAACCAAAAGCAATCGGCGCACATGCAGCAATGGTTCCCATCGATGTTCCCATTGCCGTGGCAATAAAGGCGGAAATGATGAAAAGCATCGGCAGGACAAATTCAGATGGAATAATTGATAAACCAAATTGAACAGTGGAGTCCACACTACCGATGGCACTGGTTACGCTGGCAAAGGCACCTGCAAGCATAAAGACCATAAACATCAAAATTAAATTGGGATGGCTTGCACCATGCAAAAATGTTTCTATAGCGGCATTGATTTTCCCTCTATACAGCAGGATGGCTAAAATAATTGCAGGAAGAGCAGCAATAGGGGCTTTCACTTGATAAAAAGCAAACTCAGTACCAATGATCGTGTGATAAATACCACTGCCTAAAAAAATGGCTAAAAAAACAATAAGCGGCAAGAGCGCAAGCACGCTGGCTTGCACTTTAGCCTGAGAATGTGTGGTCATAAGAGGAGATAAAAAATCAGAATCCTGACTAGTATAAACAGCTTTTGCAATTTCTGAAAAATAATTAAGTGATGTAGGTGATAGGGTGTTTGGCTGTAGAGTGATGATTTAACTTTATTTTTTACTCATAATGATATTTTTTTACAAGCTTGAAAATAGGTAGCTTTGATCATTGTCCTCAACTTGAAAATAGCGCTAAATGTATCCATGGGTTGTTTTATTATTTGTGATATAAAACAAGATACGCGAGAGCGACTATGTGACTCTATCCTTTGAGTAAAAAATAGCGTTACAATGCAGTGTCTTGTATTTATACATTTGGATGATTAAACCGTAAATAAATCCATTTTGAATTTATTTACTGGTGTTTAATGATCTAAAAACTCCTCAAGTTTGAACAATTCAAGGAATGTACAATCCTATGTCACGTTTAGCCGCTCGTTTTGCACAGCTTAAATCTCAACAGCGTAAGGCTTTGGTTTCTTATGTTATGGCGGGTGATCCTCAACCACATGTAACCGTACCATTGTTACATCAAATGGTTGCAGCAGGCGTAGACGTAGTTGAACTTGGATTGCCATTTTCCGATCCTATGGCAGATGGTCCAGTGATTGCACTTGCAGCAGAGCGCGCTTTAGCTGCGGGTACCAATACCTTTGATGCCTTGAATATGGTTAAAGAATTTCGCCAAAAAGACACAACAACGCCAGTTGTTTTAATGGGGTATTTAAACCCTGTTGAAGTGATTGGTTATGAAAAGTTTGTGGCTTATGCGAATGACTGTGGTGTTGATGGCGTACTTCTTGTGGATTTACCACCTGAAGAAGCACAAGATTTAGATGAAGTATTGCAAAAGTACAATATGGATCAAATCTTCTTGCTTGCACCAACCTCTACCGATGAACGTATTCAGCATGTAGTGAAACAAGCAAGTGGCTTTATTTACTATGTGTCTCTAAAAGGCGTAACGGGTGCAGCAACATTGGATACAACGGAAGTTGCAGCACGTATTGAAAAAATCAAAACCTTTACCGATATTCCAGTTGGGGTAGGTTTTGGGATTAGTGATGCCGCTTCTGCAAAAGCAGTAGGTCAAGTTGCTGATGCAGTGATTGTCGGAAGTGCTTTTGTCAAACCATTTGCAAATCTTGCACCAGAACAAGCTGTTGAAGCAGCAGTGAATAAAGTCAAGGAGCTTCGAGCCGCGCTCGATGAGTTAGTATGAATCAAGAAGTGAAATCAGGGAAAATCCTCAGCGCAACAACGCCGTGGACAGATCGTACAGTTCCAGGCATTCATATGCCTGACCAACAACAAACACTCAAAGCGACGTTTACAGAACCAACCATTGAGTGCCCTGAATGTCATGCACTCGTGACTCGTACTGCAATGTCTTTCAATGCTTATGTTTGTCCATCATGTGATGAACATTTGAAAATGAAAGCACGTGATCGTTTAAATTGGTTTTTTGATAATGTGACCACTGAACTTGGTCAAGAATTTGCTGCAAAAGATCCTTTACATTTTGTAGACAGCAAGCCTTATCCAGAGCGTATTAAAGAAGCGCAGGAAAAAACAGGTGAAACTGAAGCCCTTGTGGTGATGCAAGGTCAAGTTAAAAATATTGCAATGGTTGCATGCGCATTTGAATTCGACTTTATGGCTGGATCAATGGGTACTGTGGTCGGTGACCGTTTTGTACAAGCTGCTGAAAAAGCGATTAAAGACAAGCAACCACTGATTTGTTTTGCTGCTTCAGGTGGTGCTCGTATGCAGGAAGGCATGTTGTCTTTGATGCAAATGGCGCGTACCTCTGCGGCGATTCAAAAAATCAAAGATGCACATCTTCCGTATATCGTGGTATTAACCCATCCAGTGTATGGTGGTGTAACAGCATCATTGGCGATGTTAGGTGATGTACATATTGCTGAACCTAAAGCGATGATCGGTTTCGCGGGTAAACGTGTGATTGAACAAACAGTACGTGAGAAGCTGGAAGAACCGTTCCAACGTGCGGAATTTTTGCTTGATCATGGTGTAATCGATCAAATTGTTCATCGTCACGCATTACGTGATACTGTATATCGTATTGTAGCGAAACTGATGAATTTGCCTTGAACAACCAAACAGCACCTTTAAATACTGATGATTTACAAACATGGCTCGATTATTGGAGCCATGTTCACGTTACAGGGATTGATTTAGGCTTAGAGCGCGTGATTCCTGTGGCAGAACAACTCGGGGTGATTAACCCTAAAGCCAAAGTGATTACCGTTGCTGGAACAAATGGCAAAGGTTCAACCACAACAACTCTCGCTGCGATTTTGAATGCGCAAGGGTTGAATGTTGGTTTATACCAGTCTCCACATATTTATCGTTTTAATGAACGGGTTAAGCTGGCTGGACAAGAAGTTAATGATCAAACTTTGATTGATGCTTTTGTTGCGGTTGATCAAGCCCGCCGTATTTGTAACTTATCTTTATCTTTTTTTGAAGCCACGACTTTGGCTGCATTTGTTATTTTTAAACAAAAACAATGTGATGTTTGGGTACTTGAAGTCGGTCTTGGTGGTCGTTTGGATGTGGTCAATGTGATTGATCCAGATGTGGCTGTGATTACCAATATTGGTTTAGATCATACCGATTGGCTTGGCGATACGATTGAAAAAATAGCTTTTGAAAAAGCCGGTATTATCCGAGCAAATATCCCTGTCATTTTTGCCGGCGCACAAGATATACCACAAGCGATACAACATAAAGTACAAGAAACCAATGCTGCGCTATATGCGTTAAACCATGATTATTTTTATGATAACTCAGAAGATGGCCAATCTTGGAATTTTGCAAGCTCAGGAACGACTTTAAAACTTCCTTTGGGACACTTGGCACTGGAAAATATTTCTGCGGCTGTTGCTGCAATTTTGGTAAGCGGTTTAACGGTTTCACAACAGGCAATTTCGCAAGGTATTCAGAACGCACAGTTGTCAGGGCGCTTTGAAATTAGAAAAATACACGATAAAACAGTAATTTTTGATGCGGGACACAATCCGCATGGTGTAGAATTTTTGTTAAAGCAATTGCGAAAATTCCTAGAATACAATAAACAGTACACAGAAGTTGTCTCTGTTTTTTCAATGTTGTCCGACAAAGATGTAGATTCTGTGGTCAAGTTGTTGAAAAATACTGTATTAAAGTGGAAAATTGCACCATTAACTGTGCCTCGTGCGGCATCATTGGAACAATTACAAACTGCTTTACAGCATGAGACAGTTGAACAGTTTGATTGTGTACAAGCAGCATTTCAATCAGCGCTTGCAGAAACCAATAATAATCAGCTGATTTTGGTGTGTGGTTCATTCCATACCTTAGAAGCGGTCTGGGAGTATTTAGACGAATGTCAATGAATAACAAACAACGCTGGATGGGTGGTGTTGTTTTATTAAGTGGTGGTGTTCTATTGGCGGCATTGCTTCTAAAAGGTAAAGAAGAAATCCACCAAAGCCAAGTAGAGACACAGCCGACAAGCCAAGCTCAGCAGAATAAAGCGACACCTGCAGGTGAGCCTGTACAATTGCAGCCATTGACTGTCGATGTTGCGACTGAAAAACGTCTGTTAGAAGAGCAGAAGCGTGCCCGTGAAAAAGCGGTTGCTGAACAAGAAGCAAAAGCAGCAGATTTTTTACGGACGCAACAACAGGCTGAAGCAGATGCTGCACGTAAAGCAGCTGAAGAGTATGCTGCTGCAAATGCAAGACGTGGTGCAGCTGCTGCGGCAGCACAGGAAGGGGCTGATATTCCTCCTGAGCTGGTACAGGATGAAAAAGCCAAAGCACAACAGAAAGCAGCAGAGCAGAAAAAACTTGAACAGCAAAATGCTCAATTAAAGCAAAAAGCCGATGCTGAAAAAAAGTTAGCTGAGCAGAAGCGTCAAGCTACCGCAGAAGCAGATAAAAAAGTCGCTGAAGAAAAGAAACGTAAATTAGAAGAACAACAAAAAGCAGATGAAAAACGTAAGCTAGATGCTGAAAAGAAAGCTGCTGCTGAGAAAAAGCAAGCGGAAGACAAGAAAGCAGAAGCGGATAAAAAACACAAAGCACAAGAAGAAGCAAAGAAAAAAGCGGAAGCTGAAAAAGCACGTGATTTGCTTGAAAATGGTGATAAGCAATGGATGGTACAAGTTGCGCTTGCCGCCAATGAAGCCAATGCAGATGCTGTCGCTGCTAAACTACGTGCCAAGGGCTACAAAGTGACTAAGAGTCCAACCTCAAAAGGTATTCGTATTATGGTTGGACCATCGAAAGATCGAGAGACTGCGGATTCAGCACGTAAGAAGATCAATTCTGATGCGAGTCTAGGCATGAAGTCGGCTTGGGTAATCGAGTGGGTACCTCTAGATCGACGTTAAACGCTATGAGTTAGGTATTTGTGGTTAAAGATGGATTCGCGAGCTGCTCACGGATCCATTTTATATTTTCAGGGGTAAAAAGTTTTTCAATATTGCCCCAGATTGGATGAAAGCCATAACCGCCATGCTTCATTTCATTTAAAGCATCATTCACAGACCAGTTCTCAAAAATAATTCGGTACATTGCAACACTTGCCCCAGTACGATCAGAACCATGATAGCAATGGATTAAAACCTTCTGGTTGTGGGCTTTTGCGATTTGAATTGTTTTCATGACATTGAGTAGATCATGACGATCAATTGCCCAAGTATTGATCGGGATATGAACCAATTGAAAGTTTTGTTTTGAAAAGACGGTTTTATCTTTATTGCGACTTCTTAAATTAATTACCATATCAATTTGATTGGTTTTTAACTCAGGAATAAGTTCAGCACTGGGTTGTTCACTACGAAAAACGGTGTCACTGATCCGATAAAAATTATACTGTGGAGCTACGATAGTTCCCCATTGTTTTGGGCGCTCATGATCTGGAAGTGCAGCAGTTGTCATACAGGCTGAAAGCTGTACGCTGAGTGCGAAGATAGTGGTATAACGTAATAATTGAGATTTAAGCATGTTTTAAATATCGGTCTAGTTCAACAGGATCGTGGGCACAGATAATTTCAATTTTTGCTTCATTCTGTGCAAGCTGTTGCAGTTGTGATAATGTTTTTAAGCGCAATGTATTATCTTCCGCTAGGAGATATTCAATTTTGTCGAGCGCGCGTAATTTATTCTTAGGGTTGAGTTCTAGATGATTAAAATAAGCATCGCCACAGAACAATAACCATCTATCTTGTTGTTTGATCGCTATACCGCAATGTCCTACAGTATGACCGACTAAAGGAATCAATAAAATTTCATCATTGAAAATATTAAAACCTTGAACTTTTTGGAAGTTAAACCATGCTTCGCCTTTTTTAGGTTCAAGAAAATTCCAGTAACGATGATTTTTAAATTGTTGTTGTCGATAACGCAATTTATTCATGACTGAAAGTTTTTGTGCTGCATTAAACTCGCTGGATAAGATGTGAACCGTGGCATTGGGAAAGTCTGAAATACCACCTGCATGATCTAAGTCTAAATGACTGACCAAAATATGTTGAACATCGGATGGTTTAAAACCCAATTGTTGAATTTGAGAAATGGCTGTGAGATTGAAATCAGCTTGTATGCCACTGATTTTAGTAAAAGCTTTACCTAAACGTGTTTGCGGATGTAGGTAGTCTTGCATCCCAAAACCGGTATCGACCAATACAAGACCTTTGTCTGTTTCAATCAATAGGCAATGGCACACCATTTTGCCATACAAACCTTTTTGTCCGTATAGTGGTGCACACATCGGACACATGGTTCCACAATGTAAATGATGTACCTTATAAATCATAATTAAGCATTTGTTTTTAGGATTGTGCTTTGTTTATAAACCGAATTGAGAAAAATACCAATCTAAAAATATAATTGTTGTGTAATTGATAGATCTCAAATCACAGCTCATGGAATGGTGATTTTTAAGCGTTTACGTGTTGAAAAACCAGAGCCGTTGTTTCCCCAAACTGAAACAATATAAGTTTCATTTTTTAATAAACACGGTTTTGCTGTGGGGTGTTGGAATGCACTTCCCCAAATACTCAGTTCATCATTGATCCCTTTTTTGAGCCTGATCTGTTGCTTATTATTTGCTTGATGAATGCTTACTTGATGAGTATTAACCTGTTGCCGATCTTCAGGGTGAAGTATGTGGGGGTGTTCAATTTCACAAAGAAGGGTATGATTTTGTATAGATTGAATTTTTAGCTTATTGAAACCTAAATAATATTCACCTAAGAAAATGTTTTCTAAAATGATTTCATGCTGTTCACGATAAATATGAACATTAGGTGATTTAATAAAGGGATAACTGATAACTAGCCCAAGAATAATGACCAAGACATAAAGAATTTTTTTCATATTTAATCTAAGTCTTTTTAATCTAAGTCTTAAAGATGTTAAATAATTTTATTTTTTTCAAGGGCATGTTCGATAATTAAATAGCACATCTCTCTTAAACAAACATTTCGAGTTTCAAACTGCAAGACCAAGCGTTTTAGTTCATTGACTGCTAAAAAGAACTGAAAATTTTTTGCTAAGGGATTTTTAACGAAAGAGACATGTAACACAGTAACTTGTGATTCCGGTGTCCAAGGCTTTTCAACAAATAAAATTTGATCATTTTGTACATTATTAATATTTAATAATGTGGTGAATAAATCCATCGCATCTTACTTCTATCAAGCCTTGATTCTTTAATCACTTATCAATGATTAAATGCAGTTCGGTGCTTATTCAAAAGCGCTTACATCACCTACACCACGACGGATAATTTCAGGGTTCGCTCCTGATAAATCAACGATACTGGTGGTGGTTAAGGTCCCTAAACCACTGTCAATAAACACATCAATACGTTTTTCCAATAATTGTTCAATATCGTAGGGATCATCCATTGGTGCATCTTGACCAGGTAAAATCAAAGTACTGGTCAGTAAAGGTTCTCCCAACTCTTTTAATAGCATCTGACAGACGGGATTACTTGGAACACGTAAGCCGATGGTTTTTTTCTTAGGATGCATCAAGCGTCGCGGAACTTCACTGGTTGCGGGTAAAATATATGTGGTTACGGCTGGGGTATTGGCTTTAAGTAGGCGATACATTGCATTGTCTACTTTGGCATAGGTTGCAATATCAGATAAATCTGCACAGATAATCGCGTATTGATGCTTTGCCCCTAGACCGCGGATCTGAGCAATACGCTCCATTGCACTTTTATTTCCAATCTGACAGCCGATTGCATACGCTGCATCAGTTGGGTAAACCACAACATCACCTGCTCGAATTCTTTCGACTGCTTGGCTGATTAAACGTGGTTGAGGATTGTCAGGATGTACTCTTAAATGCAGCATATTTATTCTCCTGATTTATTGTTAATTCAATTATTACTTGGGAAAGTAAATCGTTGCAATCAATGTTTTAAAAAAATTACGGGTTTAATCAAGATCGTTACGATTAAATTCAGTGCTTTGTAATGTTTTGCCACCTCGAGTACATAGACAAATACACTGAATGAAGTGTTTTGCATCGCGTGGAAGTTTGGCTTTACCCGAAAAAAAATCCTGAACTTGTGCATAAACACTGTCTTTAAATATCGAACCGTCACCACCTTCACCAGTCAGATTATCCAGCGAAACTCGAAATTTTCGTCCAAATGCTTTGGAAAATAACCATTCAATGGCTTGAGGCTTGATTTCAACCTGCTCAAATAAGGCTTGTTGTTCAGCTGTACGACCATCGGGTGCATACCAATAACCGAGATCAGGCAATAAACGGCGTTGTTCTCCGGCAATGCTCCAATGACTGATTTCATGAAGAGCGCTGTTGAAAAAACCATGTGCAAACTGAATACGGGCAGGGTTGTGTTCGCTAGCAGGGAAATACTCTGGTTCAAAATCACCACGAACAAGCGTCACATTTAGGTGGGAAAACCAGTGATTAAAGTGTAAGATAAGCCAATCAACGTGTTGCACTTCTGTTTGTAAGTTAGCCCATGATAAGCGTTGCACATCGGCGGCTTGCAATGTGTTTTTAGAAGTTGAATGCGTATTGAATTGTAATGAAGTAGTGACTTCAGGTTGCGGCTGCAACTGATGCATGGCTTGTATTACTCAAGAGATCTGTCTAAATAAGTACAAAATTGTATCTTAATCTTTGACAGAGTACCTATGAATTTGTAGAATTGCCGCCTTAATTATGTCAGCAAATACCTTTCCGGCACAGATAGAGCCGTTTAAATGGGCTGAACAAGGCTTTACATGGTCAGGTACCCTGCCATTGTCTCGCTTTGTTCGTATTTCCCGTGAAGCTGTTGGATCAATTGATGATCAATTGATCAATATAGACTGTAAGCTATCAATGGATGCGTATCATCGTATTGTTTGGCTAGATGGTCATGTAGATACTAAAGTTCCAATGGAATGTCAGCGTTGTCTGGATTCTGTTGAAATTACACTAGTTTCTGACTTCCATTTGGCTTTAATAGATGATGAGTCACTGATAGAGCGCTTGGATGAGGATGCTGATTTCATCGTACTAGGTGAAAGTGAAGCAACAATTAAAGGGGATTATTTAACCAATACTCCTTCGACTGTTGATTTACTTGCACTTTTAGAAGATGAATTGTTATTGTTGATGCCTCTGTCTCCTAAGCATGACGCTTGTGAACATAAGCATCAACCAGCCGTTCAGGACACTGTTGAAGAAAAACGGGATAATCCGTTTGAAGTTTTGGCAGGTTTGAAGGGTAAACTTAACTAAATTTTGTGTTATACTGTTAAGTTAAGACAACCGAATTTGTTCTGATCCATTTTTTCGATTTGTAAGGAGCCATCATGGCCGTTCAGCAAAACCGTAAAAGTCGCTCTCGCCGTGACATGCGCCGTTCACATGACGCTTTAACCGAGAATGCATTAACTGTAGACCAAACTACTGGTGAAACTCACCGTCGTCACCACGTGACTAAAGATGGTTTCTACCGTGGTCGTCAATTATTCGCTAAAGCAGCTGATGCTGAATAATTGGTGAACTATTAAGCGCAAGCTTAGTAAAAAAATGGGAGCGAAAGCTCCCTTTTTTTGTTTTCAATGACTGGGTTTTTTGTTGTATTTCGCAATTAAATAAATTTTTTTTTAATGTAAAATTGCGCCATCGGAAACGATCAAGATTAAATAAGGGACTTTTTATATGTCTGCCAAACGACTCGAACAAGCAGCTCAAGCAACAAAAACTGCATTTTTGTTTCCAGGTCAAGGTTCACAAAAAGTGGGTATGCTTGCTGAACTTGCAGAACAGTTTAGTGGTGTACAAGAAACCTTTACTGAAGCATCAGATGCCATCGGTTTTGATTTATGGCACATTGCACAAAGCGGTGAAGGTTTAGATCAAACTGAAAATACTCAACCTGTTTTATTGACAGCAAGTATTGCTTTATGGCGTGTATGGTTAGATCTTGGTGGTGTTGCGCCAAAATACATCGCAGGTCATTCATTAGGCGAATACAGTGCTTTAGTTGCTGCAGAGTCGATGACTTTGGCAGATGCAGTCAAGTTGGTAAATTTACGCGGTAAATTGATGCAAAGTGCTGTGCCTCAGGGGCAAGGCGCGATGGCGGCTATTCTCGGTCTGGATGACGCGAAAGTACTTGAACTGTGCGAGCAAGCCAATGTGCAAGGCCGTGGTTCTGTTGAAGCTGCAAACTATAATGCACAAGGCCAAGTTGTTATCGCTGGTGATAAAACTCTAGTCGAAGCTGTCATGACCGTTGCCAAAGAAAACGGCGGTAAAGCAATTGCATTACCTGTATCTGTACCATCACATTGTTCTCTAATGAAACCTGCTGCCGAACAGTTTGCAGAAGCTTTGGAACAAACTGCCATTGAGCTACCAAGCATTCCTGTAATACAAAATGTCAATGCTGGAATCGCGACAGATACAAGCCAATTACGCTTAGCGTTAACAGCGCAATTGTATCAGTCAGTACAGTGGACTAAAACCATGCAATTCATCCAAGACCAAGGTATTCAGTATGTTGCTGAATGTGGTCCAGGTAATGTATTGGCGAATTTAGCAAAACGTTTACCAAATATCGAAAAAGCATTTCCACTCGATACACAAAGTCGTATGGAAGATGCACTGAATGCTATCTTAGTGGCTGAAGGGAAAATTGCATGACACAAGAACGCAAAGTCGCATTAGTGACAGGCGCGAGCCGAGGGATTGGTGCTGCCATCGCTCAGCAATTGATTCAAGACGGTTATTTTGTTGTAGGTACGGCAACATCAGCAGCGGGCGCAGAAAAACTTTCAACAGTTTTTGCTGAAAACGGTGCAGGTGCATTACTTGATGTACGTGATGGTGCTGCAATTGATGCATTGGTATCTGACATTGAACAAAAATATGGTTCAGTGATGATACTCGTGAATAATGCAGGGATTACCAAAGACAATTTATTGTTACGTATGTCTGAAGATGATTGGGACGATATTCTCAATATTCATCTTAAAGCTGTATTCCGCTTATCTAAACGTGTATTGAAAGGCATGACCAAAGCGCGCTTTGGACGCATTATCAATATCAGTTCTGTTGTTGCGCATTTTGCTAACCCAGGACAAGCCAACTATTCTGCTGCAAAAGCAGGGATTGAAGCTTTCAGTCGCAGTCTTGCAAAAGAAATGGGAAGCCGTCAGATTACAGTCAACTGTATTGCGCCTGGTTTTATCGCAACAGAAATGACTGAGCAGTTAAGTGAAGATATTCGTAAAAAAATGAGTGATCAAGTTGCGTTAAACCGATTTGGTCAACCAGAAGATATTGCAAATGCAGTAAGTTTTTTGGCTTCTGACAAAGCCAGTTACATTACAGGCACAGTATTACACGTAAATGGTGGTTTATACATGGCGTAATGCGATGTATAAACTTTGAAAAAAGTAAATATTCAATTAAACTATCAGGCAATTAAAAGCCGCCACAAGCAATGAGGAGAATTCCTGTGAGCGATATCGAACAACGCATTAAACAAGCTGTTGCAGAACAATTAGGTATCAAAGCTGAAGAAATCAAAAACGAAGCATCTTTCATGGATGATTTGGGTGCTGATTCTCTAGACCTAGTAGAACTTGTTATGTCTTTCGAAAATGACTTCGACATCACTATTCCAGATGAAGATTCTAACGAAATCACAACTGTTCAATCAGCTATCGACTATGTAACTAAAAAACTTGGTTAATGTGTTGATTGTATAGCACGTTGTTGTTATACGTAAAAAGACCACCTTTAGGTGGTTTTTTTATGCCTGAATTTAGCTGTGTTGAGTGCGTGCATGCTTGGCAATGCCTTAACCTAAAAAGCAACGAAATAAGTTTAAAATCAAAAGCATTGGTTACATACCGTTACCTTTTTATCACCAATGACAACGCACACCCTGATGCTTTTTCGCTATAAAAATAGAGTTCTTAAATTTGTATAACAGTTCACAGTAATACATTCTCAGTAAAACAATTTTCAATAATGATATGGAGTACGACATATGGGTCTTTTTGATTTTATTAAAGGAATTGGCAAGAAAAATACTGCACCAGCTGAGCCACAAGCGGCACCAGCAACGCCAGCAGAACCATCTGCACAAGAAATTGCCAATAAGTTGTTGGGGCACATTAAAGCGTTAGGCTTGCCAGTAACAGGGCTTTCTGTAAGTTATAATAGTACTTCTGATTTGGCCACGATTCACGGTCAGGTACAAACTCAGGCAGATAAAGAGAAAATCATTCTTGCTGTGGGGAATATTGACCATGTGGCGCAAGTTGATGATCAAATGACAGTGGCAACACCTGAGCCTGAAAGTAAGTTCTATACGGTTAAATCAGGCGATAATTTGTCTAAAATTTCAAAAGAATTTTATGGTGATGCCAACCAATATAATAAAATTTTTGAAGCAAACCGCCCATTGTTAAAAAATGCGGATGATATTTTCCCAGGACAAGTTTTACGTATTCCTGCATAACATTTGTTCGCTGATCTTTGATCATAAAAGGCACTTCGGTGCCTTTTCTATTTTTAAATGATTTTGTTTTTATTTTAGTATTTTGTTATTTGACGTGTTTTGAAGGGTAAAAGTGTTTCGTTGCAATCAGTGGATCTTAAAAAAAGACCACATCAAGCTTGGATGTGATCTTTTGGAGTTAGTTAGCTCTAATCTAAAAAATTCAATATTGCATATTATTTATTAGGTTGTGGGGTAAGACGAAGATAAGGCTTAACCGCCGTATAACCTTTTGGGAAGCGTTCTTTAAGCTCCGCTTCATCTTTAATCGACGGGACGATAACAACATCTTCACCATCTTGCCAGTTTGCAGGAGTGGCAACTTTATAATTGTCAGTCAGTTGTAATGAATCAATCACACGTAGAATTTCTTTAAAATTACGTCCAGTTGATGCAGGGTAGGTAATGATTAAGCGAACTTTCTTATGGGGATCAATAATAACTAAAGAACGTACGGTGAGGGTTTCACTGGCATTTGGATGAATGAAATCATACAGCGTCGACACCTTGCGATCTTTGTCTGCAATGATTGGAAAGTTTACAGTGGTATTTTGTGTTTCATTGATGTCGTTGATCCAACCTTTATGTGATTCAACATCATCGACTGAAAGGGCAATGGCTTTTACCCCACGCTGTTCAAACTCATCTTTTAATTTTGCGGTATAGCCCAACTCAGTGGTACATACTGGCGTATAATCGGCAGGGTGTGAGAATAAAACACCCCAACTGTCGCCCAAGTAATCATAAAACTTAATTGGACCTTCACTAGTTTCCTGAGTGAAATCTGGTGCAATGTCACCTAATCGTAAAGTCATTTTGAAACCTCAATATCTAAAAATGTTGTTTGTTATTTGGCTCGTCCAAACTACTATTACCCAGTTTTTTTATAATTAAAAATAGTGTTTTTGTATTTCTTTATGAAGAAAATAGATATTAATAAAAGAAGCATATGAAAAAAAACATAGAATTGATCTCTACCTCACTGCAAATATCGGTTAAATTTGCTACATTAATGCGCCTTAGCTGATACGTGCTAGAACTAATCGTCAGATTTTTTTGATTGGATTTGTGCAAAACCCTTGTACTTCAAATTTCTACCACCATAATATCGTCTGAGAAAAATTTATTTCACAAAGATTTAGAGAGTTTATATGTTGGCAAGTCTGATCGGAGGAATCTTCGGTACTAAAAACGAGCGCGAACTAAAACGTATGCGTAAAATTGTCGATAAGATCAATGCGCTCGAGCCGACGACATCTGCACTCAGCGATGCAGACTTATCTGCAAAAACTGAAGAATTCAAACAAAGATATAAGAAAGGTGAAAGCCTAGATAAATTAATGCCAGAAGCGTTTGCGGTGTGTCGTGAAGCAGCAAAACGTGTCATGGGTATGCGTCATTATGATGTGCAGCTCATTGGTGGTATTACTTTGCATGAAGGAAAAATTGCAGAAATGCGTACAGGTGAAGGTAAAACCCTGATGGGTACTTTGGCTGTATATTTAAATGCAATTAGTGAACAAGGTGTTCATGTCATCACGGTCAACGATTACTTGGCACAACGTGATGCTGAATTAAACCGTCCGCTTTATGAGTTCTTGGGTTTAAGCGTTGGTGTAATCTATTCGATGCAATCACCAATAGAGAAAGCTGAGGCATATCGTTCAGATATTACTTACGGTACCAATAATGAATTTGGTTTCGATTATCTGCGCGATAACATGGTTTTCTCTATGGCAGAGAAAAAGCAACGTGGTTTGATTTATGCGATTATCGATGAGGTCGATTCGATCTTGATCGATGAAGCACGTACACCGTTGATTATTTCGGGTCAAAGTGATGATTCATCACAGCTTTATGTTGCAATCAATAGTATTCCACCGAAGTTGCATGCTCAAAAAGAAGAAAAAGTCGCAGATGGCGGTCATTTCTGGATTGATGAAAAGCAACGCCAAGTTGAAATGACTGAAGTCGGTTATGAAACTGTTGAAGATGAACTGATTAAAATGGGCTTGTTGGCTGAAGGCGAAAGCTTATATTCACCATCAAATCTAAACCTGGTTCATCACGTGTCTGCTGCAATTCGTGCACATTTCCTTTATCAACGCAATGTTCACTACATCGTACATGATAGTGAAGTAATCATTGTCGATGAGAATACTGGTCGTACCATGCCAGGTCGTCGTTGGTCTGAAGGTTTGCACCAAGCTGTTGAAGCCAAAGAAGCGTTAGACGTTCAACCTGAAAACCAAACTTTAGCAACAACCACATTCCAGAACTATTTCCGTTTATACAAAAAGCTTTCAGGTATGACAGGTACTGCTGATACTGAAGCTGCGGAAATGAAAGAAATTTATGGTTTGGATGTGGTGCTTATTCCAACCCATCGTCCGATGATTCGTAATGACCAAAACGATTTAATTTATTTAAACCGTAATGGTAAATACAACGCAATTATTGAAGAAATTCAGAAAATTCATGAAGCAGGTGTTGCACCTATCTTGATTGGTACTGCAACCATTGAGGCTTCAGAAATTTTATCTGATAAGTTACGAGATGCGGGTATTACCCACGAAGTCTTGAACGCTAAACAACATGAGCGTGAAGCAGACATTATTGCCCAAGCGGGTTCACCGCGTGCAGTGACCATTGCAACCAATATGGCAGGTCGTGGTACCGATATTTTGCTTGGTGGTAACTGGAAAGCAAAACTTGCCAAAATTGAAAACCATACTGCGGAAGATGAAGCTCGTCTTAAAGCGGAATGGGAACAAAACAATGAAATGGTGTTAAGTTCAGGTGGTTTACACATCATCGGTTCTGAACGTCATGAATCACGTCGTATTGATAACCAGTTGCGTGGTCGTTCTGGTCGTCAAGGTGACCCAGGTGTTTCACGTTTCTTCTTGTCATTAGAAGATGATTTGATGCGTATTTTCGCGGGTGATCGCGTTGTTGCAATGATGCGTGCGATGGGACTACAAGAGAATGAAGCCATTGAGCATAAAATGGTGTCGCGTTCTATTGAAAATGCACAACGCAAAGTTGAAGCACGTAACTTTGACATTCGTAAAAACTTGTTGAAATACGATGATGTAAATAACGAACAACGTAAAATTATTTACTCTCAACGTGATGAAATTTTAGAAGAAAGCTCACTTCAAGATTATATTGAAGAAATGCATCGTGAAGTCGTAAAAGGCTTAATCGAAACCTATATTCCACCTGAATCAATCCATGATCAATGGGATATTCAAGGGCTTGAAAATGCATTGAATGAAGACTTAGGCATTAATCTTCCTGTAAATCAATGGTTGGAAGAAGATCGTCGTCTTGATGAAGAAGCCTTGGTTGAACGTATTTCTGATGAGATTGTCACGCGTTACCGTAATCGTCGTGAACAAATGGGCGATGATACTGCTGCGACACTTGAACGTCACTTCATGCTGGGGTCTTTAGATCGTCATTGGAAAGACCATTTGGCTGCGATGGATTATTTGCGTCAAGGGATTCACTTACGTGGTTATGCACAAAAGAACCCTGAACAAGAATATAAGAAGGAAGCCTTCAATTTATTCGTCAATATGCTGGGTGTGATTAAGTCTGACGTGGTTACTGATATTTCTCGTGTGCATATCCCAACACCTGAAGAGCTTGCTGAAATGGAAGCTCAACAACAGGCTCAAGCTGAATCTATGCGTCTTAACTTCGCACATGATGAAGTGGATGGCCTAAGCGGTACAGTCAGTAATGAGATTGTTGATGCACAATTCACGGATAGTGATGAGATTGCAGCACCAGAAAGCCGTAATGCACCTTGTCCTTGTGGTTCAGGTTTGAAATACAAACAATGTCACGGCAAAATCTAATTGAGTGAATAGATCCTGAAAGTGTTACAAAAAAGCAGAACAATTGTTCTGCTTTTTTTACAAGTTATTACCATGCGTTAATTTTTATTGCAGGAAATGTGATTAAGTGGTATTAAGTTGCTCAATTGGAAAAGATCTTTGGGAAGATAATGAAAAAATTATTAAAACCTTTATTTGTTGCAACTTTAGCAGTTCCAGCATTGGCATTTGCAGATACGGCACCACAAACGACGACAGTGGAAAAAGTACAAGCTGCTACAGGCGCAGTGACAGCCCAAGCAGAAGTAAAAAATGAAACCACGACTGTAATCAGTCCACGTACTGGTATTCGTTATACTTTAGGTAATACAGGCGGACGCCCAATTATTTTAAAAACTGCGGCGATTGCAGCGGTAACACCTGCTACGGTTAATCGCGTTGTTGCTTCAAATCCAGCATTGTCAGTATCTAGTCAAGAAAAAGTAAAGCAAGCATTATTGGCTGCGGATACCACGACTGCTGTTCAACAGTAATACGTTGCTGATGTAATGAAAGCCAGTATATTTACTGGCTTTTTTATTTTATATTCAAATGAATAAGCTTTTCTTATAGTAAAAATAAATAAGCATTTTAATAAGCTCGATTTTTATAGAGAATTCTAATAAGCTGTGTTTTCATTCTAATTCATGTGGACATTTGAAAATGGCTGTTGGTGACGTGTCTATGCCGCATATGCATGTGGTACAAGGTGTAAAAATTGGCTCTGCTGAGGCGTATGTCCGTTATCCAAATCGACGAGATTTAGTTATTTTTGAATTTGCACAAGGTACCAATGTTGCAGGTGTATTTACCCAAAATGCATTTTGCGCAGCGCCAGTTCATGTGTCGAAAGCGCATTTAGCACAAGCTAATCCACGCTATTTGGTCATCAATACTGGGAATGCTAATGCGGGTACAGGCAAATTGGGTATGCAAAATGCACAATTGACCTGTTTAAAGCTTGCTGAGTTAGCGCAGGTAGAAGAATTTGAGGTATTGCCATTCTCTACAGGGGTCATTGGCGAACAACTGCCGATTGAGCGTTTAACGCAAGGTTTACAGCCTGCACTAAATAGTTTGAATGACGCTTCATGGCCGGACGCTGCGACTGGGATCATGACCACGGATACCACACCAAAAGGCGCCTCAGAACAGTTCGAGCTTGATGGTATAACGTATACAATGACTGGGATTTCTAAAGGTGCAGGCATGATTCGCCCCAATATGGCGACCATGCTGAGTTTTGTTGCAACCGATGTGCCAATTGCACGAAATCTTGTGCAAAAAATGTTAAAAATTAGCGCAGACCAATCATTTAATCGGATTACTGTGGATGGTGATACTTCTACCAATGATTCATGCATCTTTGCTGCAACCGGAATGGCTGGTGGTGTAGAAATTAGCAGTGAAGATGATGCACGTTATACTGTGGTTTTGGATGTTATATCGCGTGTGATGAAGCGTTTGGCGCAACTGATTATTCGTGATGGGGAAGGGGCGACCAAATTCATTACTATCACGGTTGACGGTGGAAAAGACACACAAGAATGCTGCGATATTGCTTATAGCATTGCTCATTCACCATTGGTTAAAACGGCAATTTTTGCGTCTGATCCAAACTGGGGGCGTATCCTTGCTGCGATTGGTTATGCTGGCGTGAAAGATTTGGATGTTGAAAAAATTCAAGTCTGGTTAGACGACGTGCAAATTTGTAAAGATGGTGGTGCTGCTGAAGACTATACCGAAGAAGCTGGTGCACGGGTAATGTCACAGACAGAAATGACCATTCATGTAAACCTTGGTCGAGGGCAGGCCAAAGATACGGTCTATACCTGTGACCTATCCTATGATTATGTGAAAATTAATGCGGACTATCGTTCTTAACTACTGATTTTTTAAGGAGCCTCATTCGTGAGGCTTTTTTATAACAAAACATTTTTCGTGGTGAATTTATGTGCGCTAAACCGTACAATCAATTCACAAGTGTATAAACGCTAGCATGATGCCAGCGACAAGGAAAGAGAAGACCTCTTATGAATGATGCGAATAATTTAATTGCCAACGAAGCAAAATCGGTTGTGCAAGCGCATTTAGATCGTTTAGGTGAACCTAAGGACAATAGTCTGAGTCCAGCGGTAAAACAGCAGAAGTTTGCGCAAATTAAAGCTGAGTTGCAAAAGAACAATGCTGTTTTGGTGGCACATTATTATTGTGATCCAGATGTACAAGAACTTGCGGAAGCGACAGGTGGTTGTGTTTCTGATTCTTTAGAAATGGCACGTTTTGGACGTGATCATGAGGCATCTACTCTGGTGGTCGCTGGGGTTAAATTTATGGGAGAAACCTCAAAAATTCTTTCTCCTGAAAAAACAGTCCTTATGCCAACTTTGGAAGCAACCTGTTCGCTTGATCTCGGTTGTCCTGTAGATGAGTTTACCGCATTTTGTGATGCGCATCCTGAGCATACTGTTGTGGTCTATGCCAATACCTCAGCAGCAGTTAAAGCACGTGCAGATTGGGTGGTGACTTCAAGTTGTGCTGTAGAGATCATTGAACATTTAGACAGTTTGGGCGAGAAAATTATTTGGGCACCAGATCAACATTTAGGCCGTTATATTCAAAAGAAAACCGGTGCTGATATGTTGCTTTGGGATGGTGCTTGTATCGTGCATGAAGAGTTTCGTGCCCGTGGTATTGAAAAGATGAAAGCGCTGTATCCGAATGCAGCTGTATTGGTACATCCTGAGTCACCAGAATCCGTGATTGATATTGCGGATGCGGTGGGAAGTACATCACAACTGATCAAAGCAGCTCAAACATTGCCACAAGACACTCTAATTGTGGCTACAGACCGTGGTATTTTCTATAAAATGCAACAAGCTGTACCGCATAAGACCTTGATTGAAGCACCTACAGCAGGTGAGGGTGCAACTTGTCGTTCTTGTGCGCATTGCCCGTGGATGGCAATGAATGAATTAGATGGTATTTTGGCAGTTTTGCAAAAGGCCGATCAAGAAATATTCGTAGATGCTGCTTTAGCTGAACGTGCTAAATTACCTTTAGATCGTATGTTGAACTTTAGTGCTCAATTAAAACGATAGAAATTGTATAAAAAACATCTGAAATGTTTGATTAATATACATTTGACGTGTTTTTTTAACTTTTTTTCAAGATAGGTGTTGACGTCTTGTGGCGTCGCGCCTAGAATGCACACCGTACCGCACGATGTGCGATACACAAAAGCTGAGATGAACGGAGCATAGCACAGCCTGGTAGTGCACCTGGTTTGGGACCAGGGGGTCGTAGGTTCGAATCCTACTGCTCCGACCAATTCTTCAAGGCAAGTTAATCTGTGATATTAGTATCATTGGTCATGCGCCTGTAGCTCAGTTGGATAGAGCATCCGCCTTCTAAGCGGATGGTCACAGGTTCGAATCCTGTCAGGCGCACCATATGTTGCTTGATACTATAGATCCTAAAACTTAATGTGACGGTGGATGTAGCTCAGTTGGTAGAGCCCCGGATTGTGATTCCGGTTGTCGTGGGTTCGAGCCCCATCATTCACCCCAATTCCTTGAGTTTGTTGTAAATTCGGAGCATAGCACAGCCTGGTAGTGCACCTGGTTTGGGACCAGGGGGTCGTAGGTTCGAATCCTACTGCTCCGACCATTTTCTTGATTTTAATAACAATATTCATGGTCAAATCTTTCTATAGAAGCAAAGATTAGATAATTACTCATTTTGAGTGTTCTTAATTAACAACGTTAATGTCTATTTTATATTCCCAAGTCAATCCCAGATTTAAAATTGAATCAGTTTGAAAAAACATCAATTTGATAGTTTTTGATGTACATAAAAATAAGTTTGGGGTATCTAATTTTTTTAGTAATAAAGTAATATTTTAATAATATATTATTTATTTCAATAGCTTACTTTGTTTTTTGAAAGCAATATTTAAGTAATTTATAGGTAATAAGTTACTGTATAAATATGTGATAAATTATTTAAATCAGTATTAATAAAATCAAATACTTATAAAAAATTACTTAAGATATTACAAAAAATTACTTAAAAATGTAATAAATATTTCACTTGTATTTCAATAACTTAATTATATAAATTACTTTATTACTTCAAATCATTGCTAGGTCATCCAAAAGACTCAATTTTTAACCTTTTACAATGTTTTCGGTAACTTCAATGTTCGTAAGATTTTGCGGTGAAATATTTGTTAGACTGTCAAAAAGGCTAATAGTAGGTAATTCTATGATTATGTGTATTGGTGGAAAAAATGATGGGACATTAATTTCATATATTGATTCATATATTTTAATTCCTGTTTTAGAGCCACTGCCTAAAAAATTATGTCTTGATCCGAGACCTCCGACATCTCCAGTTATATGTAATGATGAACGTTATCGTTTGGAAAAATTCCGATTTAATAATGAATCTAAATTCGTATATATATTTTCAAAATTAACGAATGAAGAAGTACTGGCTGAAGTCCAAAAAAGATGGCATCAAATGGATTTATCTTAAATTGAATTTTTGCAGTGGAATGCAGTATTTAAAAATTAGCCTAAGCAATGAAATATCCTAATAACAACGTGCTTTGGCATTGTTTTTGATTTGACCTGTGCCTGTAGTAAATTCGACACATTTAGAGTGGGCAGGTGGGGTGGGGCAACTGCGCGGCTGCGCCTATGGAAATAGTATAAATGATAGTAATTCTCAATAACTTTGAATTTTCAATAAATACAAAAAAAGCCTGCATTTCGCAGGCTTTATTCATAAATGATGGTTATTTTGTGGTTATCAGCTCAAATTCTTTAAACCTAATCACTTCATCACCAATCAGTTCATTGAGCTGTAACATCTTGGCTTTCAATGGTCCACCCTCGTTAAAATTATAAGCTTCAGATGCAGACTTGATATCTCCAAAGCCACCAGCATTCGATGGGATGATACCAAGCAACTGTGGGTAGACTCGCATCGATGCAAGCATGTCATCACGACTGGTTCCTTTGATACTTACGAAATCATCCTTTGCTGCAATCTCTGAGGTAGGGATGACTTGAATACCATCCTTCTTACCATTTGGGCTGTAGTAGAATAAATTACGAAAATTCCCTGGTCCTTTACTTTCTTTTAATGCTGTTCTAAGTGCCGTAATGTCATTTGGATCTGAAGCTGGATCATTCACATAAAGAATAAATCCTGCATGAGATCCATTATTATAATATTTACGACGGAATAATGTCGCTGAGTCATTGAGCCAAGCACTTTGCAGAGCTGATAAATATTCAGGCACACCATAAATTTCTTGATCAATATCTGTTTCACGAACATGAAACACTCGTCCATTCATAAATTCATGTTCAACATAACCATTGTGATCATTGGACAAATAAAAATATTGACCAGGTAAATCACCAACTCGTGTGTATTTCGACAAAGCAGCTTTAAGCTGAATGCGATTATTCAAACGTGATCGAATATCTTCTAAGTAAAAGTTACCACTCCATAAAATATCCAAAGCGATTTGATCAAAATCTTTTTTACTCAAATGTGGATGTGGAATAAATAAATTAGATAAATAATTCTTCTTAAAATTGATTGCACTACTTAAATATGGTGTGCCTTTTACCGTTTTTGATAAACCATGTAAATTGGCTTGTGGTTCATACCAACGGCCATTAAACCAGCACTCCATATAATTTGATAAATCATGGCCGTCAGTTATTGGTATTGCATCTCCAAATGTAAATGCCTCAGTTCTAGGATTTGAATGCATTGGTCTATTAGGATGAGGTCGTAAATCCAGCACATTGTTTAAAATGTTTTTTGCAATAGAAAATGGTTTCATGAATAAATCTCGATCATTGAAGAATTGGTTTCTGTAATACCTGCGAGTGGTTCGTTATAAATTGCATGCATGAGTGCCCATGCGAGATCTGCATGACCAACATCATCCGAACGCCCAGCTGTAAATGTGATTTGTTTTTGTGAAGCAGTTAATGTTTTTTTAATGCTCATTAATGACTGAGTTAAATCTTTATTGCCTGAGTCATACTCAAGACGACCATTTCTGACGACATCTAATGTTTTATAAACAAGATTAGATTTAACTTCTGGGGAATAATTAAATGTAGTTAATGCAGGGAAAAACTGGCGTACAAGTTCTGCAACACCATAGCCCATACCAGTAGTATCAATTCCGATATAAACCACGTTATAACGTAGGGTTATATTTTTGATATGTTCTGCTTGTTGTGCAAAATCATCGCCTTTAAATTGGTGACATTCCAAAACTCGGAATTTTCCACCAGGAACAAGAGGAGGGGCAACAACAACTAAACCTGCATTATCACCTGTTCTCGCAGGATCATAGCCGACCCACACGGGTCTATTTGCAAAAGCTCTTGCATGATGTGGTTTGAAATCATTCCAAACTTCAAATGTATCCACCATGCAACATTGCAACATGCTAAGCGGAAACATGGACTGACCATCATCGACAAATTTACACATGAACAAGTTTTGAAAATCGTCAGGCGCATATTCAAATTTGAGTCGTTCGATGTTAAATAAATCACATCCGCCTGCCTTTGCATCTTCTACAGTGACAATCTGACGCCACATTAAATCTTCACAAACACGCCCATCTTTTAAAGCATCATGACTAACATCAATTTTTAATTGCTGGTCTTTAGCCCGACCTTTATTGAAGCGAGTACCTGTCCAAAACTCATAGGCTTCATGTGTGATTGTTGACGGTGTTGAAAAATAAGTTTTTCTCCATGTCTCATGTGTTGCCATTGCTGAAGCAACTTTCTCAAGTTCAGCAAAACCATGAGTCCAGAAAATTTCATCAAAATACAAATTTCCATGATGACCTTGAGCCGTTCTATAGTTGGTACCTAAAAACCGAAGTTCAGCACCATTAGATAAAACAATAGGATCACCAGTAAGTTCAACACCACAGATTTCCTCTGCATAAGTTCGTATGTAATGCTTAAAAATATGTGCTTGGGCTTTAGAAGCTGACAAGAAAATTTGATTTCGACCTGTTTTGAGTGCGTCGATTAGTGCTTCAAATGCAAAATAATATGTTGCACCGATCTGACGACTTTTTAGGATCATTCTAGAACGCTGATCCATTGCACGGTACCAAGTCCATTGGTACTCAAATAACCGTTCTTCAAATGCCAGTACCATTTCTTCGATTTGTTCTTCATCAAAATGATTCGGTACTTTTTTACGAGGAGCAGTATTTCGACGTTGAATATTGGGATTGAGATCTGCTTCGGATCCATTCAAGCGATATTTTTCAATACGCGCAAATTCTTTGTATTGACGCATCAAAAAATCAATTTCTTTAAGATCACCAGATGTTTTTTTGTTTTTAAGAATAAGTTGCATCAAACGGACAGTCAGCGCACATTCAACACGGTTTTCAGGTTTTTCTTTTTCCCACTCATCCCGTGTTTTCCATGCCTGAACTGTCCGCTCTTTTTCTTCGAGTACTTCTGCTATATCGACAATTTTCCAACCAAGCCAATAAAGGAACTTTCCTTTCAGCTTGTTGTCCATGATCAAGTGCAGATTTGCGATGGGGGATAGGTCATTCATTACAATGTTTTGCTTATTTTCTATAAGCGAACATTGGCAGTAAGAAATCTAACAATCAGTTCATGTGAGTTGTAAAAAGGCTTAATACAAAAGGGTTTAATTGCTTGGTTAGAGCATAATTGCCCATTCTGCACCTATTCAAAAGCGTGATTTTTATCCGTCCATTTTTTTATGAATAGGTTTGCAAATGAGCAAAGAAGATAAGAAATATAAATCGAAGTGGTTCCGTATTGCCGTGGCAGGGGATACCACAGATGGTCGTGAAATTCAGCCAGAATGGATCGTCCAAATGGCGCAGAATTATGACCCAAATACCTACGGTGCTCGTATCAATATTGAACACTTCCGTTCAGTCTTCCCTGACGGTGTTTTTGGTGCTTATGGCGATGTCATTGCGTTAAAAACAGAAAGAGTCACAATCAATGGTGAAGAAAAAGACGCACTTTTTGCCCAAATTGAACCGACTCAAAGTTTGATTGATCTCAATCAGAAAAAGCAAAAAGTCTATACATCCATTGAGGTAGACGAAAACTTTGCAGGTAAAGGTTCCGCATACTTAATCGGTTTGGCTGTGACAGACTCACCTGCATCATTGGGTACCGAATATTTGCAATTTGCTGCTACAGCAAAATCCAATCCTTTGGCAAGTAAAAAACAACGTCCTGAAAATCTGTTTACTGCTGCAGTAGAGACGGAATTCGAATTTGAAGAAGTCAAAACACAGCAATCATATTCCGCAGGCTTGGTACAAAAAGTAAAAGACCTGTTCTCAAAACAACAAAAGTCAGAACAGAAGTCTGCGGAATCCTTTTCTGAGCAAGAACAAGCCATTGTTGAAATCGCAACTGAAACTGCAAATCAAGGTCAAACGGTTTCAAAACTTGAAAATGATTTCAATACGTTAAACACAGAACATGAGCAGCTGAAAAAAGATTTCAATGAGTTTAAAACCAAGTTAGATGGTGAGCCTGATCAACAGCCACGTCCAACTTCAGGAAATTCAAATTTCACTGAAACCGTTGATTGCTAAAACCATCACTATAAATATAAAGAGTATCTAACATGCGTCCAGAAACACGTTTTAAATTCAATGAGTCAATGACTCAATTAGCCAAGTTGAATGGTGTAAGCAAAGTATCTGAAAAGTTTAATGTTGCACCAACGATTCAACAGAAATTAGAAGATAAAATTCAGTTATCTTCTGCATTTTTACAGAAAATCAATATTTTCTTAGTTCAAGAACAGTCAGGTTCAGCAGTTGGATTGGGTATTTCACGTCCAATTGCCTCACGTACAAATACGGACACGACAGATCGCCAAGCCAAAGACCCAACATCGATGGATGAGCGTTTTTATATGTGTCGTAAAACTGATTTTGATACAGCAATCAAATATCAAAAACTAGATCAATGGGCAAAATTTAAAGATTTCTATGCTCGTTTCAGTGGTCAAATTCAAAAACGCCAAGGTCTAGACCGTATCATGATTGGCTTCAATGGTACTTCTATTGCGACGACCACTGACATTATTGCAAATCCAAAACTGCAAGATGTAAACAAAGGCTGGTTGCAGAAGATGCGTGAAGAAAATTCTGAACGTGTGATGTCATCAGGTAAAGTTGTTGGAAAAATTACCGTCGGTGCAACAGGTGATTATCACAATGTCGATGCTTTGGTGATGGATCTGACCAATGAAATGATTGATGAAGTGCATCAGGACAATCCAGATTTAGTTGTACTGTGTAATCGTAAGACATTGGCAGATAAGTACTTTCCGATTGTGAACAAAGAACAAGAAAACACGGAAAAATTGGCAGCTGACATCATCATCAGCCAAAAGCGTATGGGTAATTTGCCTGTTTATGCAGTACCGTTCTTCCCAGAAGATGCCATTTTGGTGACAACTTTTGACAACCTTTCAATTTATGTTCAAGAAGGTGCTCGTCGTCGTACTGTCATCGACAATCCAAAACGTGACCAAATCGAAAACTATGAATCTTCAAACGAAGATTATTACATCGAAGATTTGGGTCTTGCTGCAATGGCTGAAAAAATCGAATTGGTGTAATTATGACCCTAGCACGTCAACATTTCCAAAAACATCAAGCCAAAAAAGCAGCCGAAACGGTTGCTGAGTTTGGCGCGATGCAAGACATGACGGCTTATGAGTTGCAGATGGTGCAACTCAATAATGATCGTCAACGTCTCAAACAAATCCAAGCCACCGCAGCTAAAGTTGTTTTAAAAACAGCTTTACTTCCAAATTATTTACCATATATCGAAGGCATTTTTGAAGCTGATAAATCTATTCAAGATGAAGTCTTTATGACTATTTTGGTTTGGTGTATCGATGTCGGTGATTATGCCAGAGCATTGGAATTAGCAGAGTTCGCTTTACGTCATAACATGATCATGCCAGATGCATTTAAGCGCAATACAGCAACTTATGTGGTTGAAACCATTGCTGAAGCATTTTTAAAGCAACTGAAAACCGATGCTGCAGTTGATATTTCAGTTTTAGAACAAGTTGAACGATTGATTCTAAATCCTGATCTAGATCCAAAAGTATTGGATATGCCGAACCAAGCCAAAGCCAAATTGTATTTAGCTTTGGGTAAAGCCACAGTCAAATTAATTCAGAGTAAAGATGAACCAAGTGATGCGGATCTGGCACATGCACAATCAGCAGAAGCATATTTAACGTCTGCTTTTGAATTAGATGAAAAGTCTGGTGCTTTAGGTGAAATGAAAGCAACTAAGAAGTTTCTTGATAAATTTGCAGATCGCTTACCAAAACAGCCTGAACCTTTACTGAATAGTGATGGTTCACAAGTCGTAGATGACCAAGGATCCTTGGTTTTTAAAACGACTGAATAAGTGCCCACGCACCGCATGGGCGAACAATTTAGGTGTCATTACATCGTAATACACACTTAGAGAATTGTTCCCACCCATGCACTAAATTCAACAAAAACAGACGGCAGGGGACAGCATGGGATTCGTCGCAAATGGCAATACAACACCAAGTCAAATCATCATCGAAAGTGACCCGTTTTATCCGAGTGTTGGTCTTGATCATATCCGAGAAATTGTCCGTATTGACGGAGCTGTCACCAACGAACGACTTAAACAAACCATCATTGAAGAAGTCATCGACCTGAATCGTTTGCTTATTTCATTGCAAACCAATGTTGCCAAATTATCCGATTTATCCAAAACCATCATCGATGGCAAACCCGATACCGATTATTTATATCTTTCCGCAATTGCCAATGGTGTCGCAGCCAAGGTCAATGAGAACTATCGCAATTATGACAGTTCCAATTCAGGTGCGAAAAAAGCAGAGCAAGCGGAATGTACTGTGGATGATTATCGACGCAATCGACAATGGGCAATTCAACAGTTGCTCGGTGAAAACCACACCGTAGTGGAGTTGATATGAAAATGAATATTTCATCAAAGGAAACACATCAACGGGTTCATTTCTATCGTTTTTCTCAGAAAGAGTTAGAACGACTTGCACTTGAAAGAATTGCTACTGAACTTGGTTTGGATTTGCAATCTAAAGCAATTCAACCTGAGGCACGTGTTCTTACTCAAAATAATGGGATTAATCCAACGACGTATGAATGTGAAATTCGAATTGTAGAAGTATTGGATTGTAAGGATTAGTTCATGGCTAAAACCATCACAGCTCTACAGAACGACACGGTCGATGCGATCTGTTGGCGCGAGTACGGTCGTAGCTCAGGCGTGGTCGAAATGGTTTTAACTGCCAATCCCAAACTTGCTGAATTTGGTCCATTTATTCCAATGGGGACACAAGTCACATTGCCAGAAATTGAAACACCACAACAAACAAAACAAACCATAAACCTATGGGACTAATAACAAGATGCCAGAACCAACAACTACAGTAGCAGCTACTACCGCAATCACAGTCGGTGCAGCATCACTTTTACCATTTATCAACGGCAATGCATTGTTGGGTGCAGTCTTTGGCGCGGCATTATTTGCTACGACTAAGAAAGATTTAAAACCATTGCAACGCATGCTGACGATGCTTTTAGCAACTGGAATTGGTTATTTGCTTACACCTGAGATTACAACTCGAACATTTATTGCCAACGACGCAACAGCTGGCATGGTCGCAGCCATCTTCTCACTTCCCATCATTTTGAAAATCATGGTGTGGGTCGATCAATCCAACTTAACAGACATCATCAATAAAATTTTTCGTGGTGGAGGGTCATCATGATGGAACAATTATTTCAATTCGTCGCACTTATCGCATATATGATCTGCGGTTTTCGAATCATTTGCTTTAATTCTGAAGGCTTACGCCATCGCCAAGGTTACTCAATTCTTGCAGCCATTCTGATTGGCTCATTTATCGGGCAAAGCGTACATATTTTATTTTTCAAAGATCCCGTGACCTTATGGGATGCAGTTTTTGCAGTGCTCTTAGCCGTGCTGATCATAAAAGCGAAAGGTAATGTGGCCAAACTGATCTGGAGTGCATCATGAGTTTAATTAAATTTGGTGCTCGAGGAGATGCTGTTGTTATTATCCAAAAACAACTCATTGCACTGGGATATAAAGGAGCCGATGGAAAGATACTGAATCCAGATGGCGATTTTGGTACAAATACCGAATATGCCGTGATTCAATTTCAACGTAAACATGGTTTAGTTGATGATGGAAAAGTCGGTGATAAAACCCGTACAGCTTTGATGGGTGGCAGTACTGACAAGTTCCTAAAAGGTTCTGACTACCAAAATGCTGCATTGCGTCTCAATGTACCAGAACTCAATATTCGAGCATTTGGTGCAACAGAAGCACGTGGTGTTGGTTTTCTGAAAAATGGCAAAGCCAAGATTCTATTTGAACGCCACAAAATGTACGCCTATTTGGTCAAATTCAAAGGTAAAGCCTTTGCCAATGAGCAAATGAAACAGTTCCCAAATTTGGTCAATACCGCTACTGGTGGCTACAAGGGCAATGAAGCTGAATATACCCGTTTGTCACTTGCTAAAAATATCCATGAAGAAGCAGCTCTTATGTCATGTTCATGGGGGCAGTTCCAAATCATGGGAGAGAATTGGCAAGATCTTGGCTACAAGTCTGTATTTGATTTTGTTGAGCAAATGCAAACCAGTGAATCTTTACAGTTAGAAGCATTTATCCGTTTCATTGAGACCAAAAAGGGTTTACTGACAGCTTTACAAAAAGAAGATTGGGACACAGTCTTCCGTTTATACAACGGTCCTAACTATAAAAAACTCGGTTATGAAGCCAAATTCCTTGCGGAACGTGCACATCTTGAACCTATATACGGAGTGCAAAAAGCATCATGATCGCTTTAACGGTACTACGTCCATTTGCAAAGCCAATATTGGCTTTGCTTTTATGTTTTGTGCTGTTTTTAGCATTTAAACATTACACCCATGTTCAACAAAAAATTGGTCAGTTAGAACAACAACTTGTAGAAAAACAACAGCAGCTGCAAAGCCAAGATCAAACACTTGAAAAAATCCGTACCCAAGTACTTGAGCAAAGCCGATCCATTGCAGAATTACAAAAAATACAAACAGAGCTTCAGAGTAATTATGAACAGCGCAAAGTTACGCTGAACGAGATATTTACCCATGATCAAGACAGTAAAAATTGGGCTAGTCAGCCTGTGCCTGACGCTATCCGTGGCATGTTCAACAGTACCCAAAAAACACCAGGTGCAAAAACTCTATCCAGTGCTCAGTCCATGCACTAAACCCATTTTTGTATTGAATACCAATCAAGACTTGGTTTTTGCGCTAGAACAAACCGAATTGGCACGTTCACTTTGTGCTGCACAAGTAGATGCAGTCATAAAAATTCAGGAACAACCATGAAAAAATTGGAAAGCCTACGCACCTACATGCTTAACGCAGTTAAAGAATTACAGCGTGATCCTGAACGTATGCTGATTTTTACCGAAAAAGGCAACGTCCGTTGTACTCTGGCCAACGGGCTTTCATTTGAATATGTCTATGATCTGAATTTGATTCTGACAGAGTACGCAGGTGATTTAGACGCAGTCATGATTCCATTACTCGACTGGGTACGTGTCAATCAGCATGAATTATTAGTCAACTTAGAAAAAAGCAAAGATGCCTTTAAGTTTGAAACGGTTGTCTTAGACAACGGTACTGTCGATTTAGCATTGACTCTACCACTCACAGAACGAGTAATTGTCAAACGGAAAGATGACGGAACTTTGAATGTTTCATTTCCTGATGAGTCACAGTATGACAAAGCATTACCATCGCAACTGTTTAAAATGATCGACAGTAAAACAGGACAAACTTTGGCAGAGTGGCAGTCAGCAGAACCAGAGGAACAGTATTTCTAATGGCAGAGCTTGAAGCACTCACCGAACATTTAGGAAGCATGCTGAATCAACTCAGTGATCAAGAACGACGTAAATTAGAAATGCACATTGGTCGGAAGTTAAGAGCATCACAAAAAAGCCGAATCACAAAACAACAAAATCCAGATGGTTCGGCTTATATTCCAAGAAAGTTTCGCCTTCGGAACAAGAAAAATAAAGTCAAAAATAAAATGTTCAATCTGATTAAAAATGCAAAATACATGCGTTTCGAGCGAACAGCACAAGGCATCGCCATTGGCTTTGCAGGTCGTGTTGCATTTATTGCCCGAGTTCACCAGTACGGTTTACGTGACAAAGTCGAAAAAGATGGACCAACTGTGCAATATGCCAGTCGTGAACTTTTAGGATTTACCGCAGAAGAAATGGATATGATTGAAACGGAAGTATTTAAATTTATTTCAAAATGATTTGTAAAAAGCGTTAATACAACAGCCACCACATGCAATAAAAAAATGACTGCAACACGATTGCAGTCATGAGTGCAGACCTATTACGACGTTTTGAAAACCTAATTCGTTTAGGAAAAATCAAGACAGTTGAACCGACAAAACCCTTTCTGACAGTGACCGTCCAAATTGGCGAGATTACCACTGCACCACTTCGTTATCTAAATTTACGTGCAGGCAATGACAAAACTTTCGATCCTCCATCGGTTGATGAAGAAGTCGTAGTTTTAAGTCCATGCGGAGTATTAGAAATTGGGATTGTATTGGGTGGCTTAAACAATGCTGATAATCAAGTGCTCTCTCAAGATTTAAATAAAAATATTCGTATGTTTTCTGATGGTTGCATGATTTCTTATGACACTAACGCTCATGCACTCGAAGTGATTCTGCCGAGTAATGGTACTGCTGTTTTAACCGCAAACGGTGGTGTAACAGTAAATGCTAGTGGAGGTGTAACAGTCAACGCCACTTCAGGTGGGGCAACGATCAATGGTGATACCACCATCAATGGCAATGTTCAAGTCAACGGCAGTACAGCCATGACAGGAAATAATACGGTGGGTGGCAGTCAACTGGTACAAGGCAGTAGCCATTCAACTGGCAGTTTCAGTACCGAAGCAGATGTAACGGCAGGTGCGATCTCATTGAAGTCACATAAAACCTCTGGAGTGAAGTCAGGTGGAGATACTTCGGGAGAACCTGTACCATGATCGACAAAAATACAGGTCACAGTCTACAAACAGAACAACAGTCTATCCAACAATCATTACAAGACATCATCACCACACCAATTGGATCTCGTGTTATGCGACGCGAGTACGGTTCGCTTATTTTTGAATTACTTGATCAACCGATTAACGATGCATTGGTATTGAAATGCTACAGCGCAATCTATACCGCCATTTCTCGCTGGGAAGACCGTATCAGCATCAGTCAAATATATATGTCGAGCGTAAAAGGCAATGGATTAGTATTCGACATCGAAGGTTTTTCTCAAATCACAGGTCAACAAATGAATCTTAGAATTCCATTGAACATGGGGGCAGGCGCATGAGTGTAGATTTTAGCCAATTGCCAAAACCAAACTTTGTCGATGAAATTGATTACGAACAGATATTGGTGGAACGTAAAGCTTTTTTAATATCGCTCTACCCACCAGAAGAACAAGAAGCGATCACGATTTTATTGGGACGTGAGTCAGATCCTCTGCACAAGTATTTGCAAGAAAATGCCTATCGTGAAATGGTATTGCGGACGCATATCAATAAAAAAGCACTAGCAACACAGTTGGCATTTGCAGAAGGTGCCGATCTAGATGTTTGGGGGGCAAATTTTGATGTTTCACGTTTGCTTATTACCCCTGCGGATAATTCAATCACACCTCCTGCACCTGCTGTTTATGAAACCGATGAAAATTTCCGTTATCGTATTCAGAAAAAGTTAGATGCTTTAAGTACAGCAGGACCTGAATCTTCGTATGAATATCACACACTATCAGCCGATGGTCGTGTCGCAGATGTCAAATGTAGTTCACCATCACCAGCACATGCGCTATTGACCATTTTGCAACATAACACCGCAAATAATGCATCTACACCAGAGCTGAATAATATCGTTTTAAATTCGGTTTCTGCTGAAAAGAAACGTCCAACAGGTGACCGTGTTCTAGTACAGTCCGCTGAAATTATAAACTACATTGTTGAAGCGATTTTAGTCACCAAAAATGTCCCTGAAACAGACTCAGTTTTATCCGCTGCGACTACCAACATTAACAACTACGCCAAAACGCCCAAGCGTATTGGTAAAGGCGTATTCTTCTCAGATATTTATTCAGCATTAAAAGTATCTGGTGTGGAACGTGTTGAGTTAGTTCACCCAACTGAAGAAGTTCATATCAATAACTTTCAGGCAGCATTTTGTACTGAAATCAAACTGAGTGTGAGGAATGAGACATGAACTTACTTCCTCCAAATGCCACAGATTTTGAAAATAAAATTGTAGAAACCTCGGCACAAATGACTGAACTCAATGCAGATCTATCGAGTTTGATTCGTATAGATGACGCACCGAGTGATTTTTTATCGATTTTGGCTTGGCAGTTTTCGGTAGATCGCTGGCAAGACGACTGGCCAGATGAAGTTAAACGTGCACAGATCAAAAACTCGATCAAAGTCCATCAGCATAAAGGAACAAATTACGCATTGCGTTCAATCGTTGAAAGCTTTGGATATTCACTCACTGTGCATGAGTGGTGGCAAGAAAGTCCAATGAACGCACCAGGAACATTTCAAATCACAGTAGAAACAAATGGTCGTGCATTGTCTGAACGTACTTATAAAACATTGGTCGAGCTTTTACGTGATGCAAAGCCACTAACACGTGAACTAAAAGGCATTGAGATTAATGTCATCAATGTAGAAGGTGAAACCAATGTTGCAGCTGCAATGTATAGCGGCGAAGACATCACAATATATCCAAAAGTGGATGATCCTAATTCCCTCATTTATCCAATCTTTGCTTTTTATGAGCATGAAATTACAAGTATTTACCCTAAATAGAGTATAAAAAATATGGCTGCACAATATCATTCATTGTTTACAACGCAAGGTTTAGCACTATTGCGTGAAGCTATCCAAAACGGAACCAAGCTCGGCATAACACATATGGCGTATGGTGATGGAAACGGTATTGTACCAACGCCAAATGCAGACTTTACAAAACTTATTAAAGAAGTGTATCGAACACCACTGAATAGACTTGCTCCATCAAAAGAAAATGCCAACTGGCTTGAAGCAGATGGTGTTATCCCGAGTGCTGTTGGTGGCTTTAATATTCGTGAAGTAGGATTGTATGCTGGAAATATTTTAGTTGCATACGCAAATTATCCTGCAACATATAAACCTTCAGCGGATCAAGGTACTGCGCAGATCAAAACAATTCGTATTGTTTTACAGATTGATAATACTGCTAATTTTGAATTAAAAATTGATGCAAGTGTTGTCATGGCAACGATTCAAAGTGTTGAAGAAGCAAAGCAAGCAGCAATTTTACATGCTGATCAAACAAAAATTGAAAAAGTTGAATCTCTGAGTAATTTAAATCAAATTGAACATATCAATGGTCGAATGATTCAGACAAAATCATGGTGGCCAGACTTAAATACAGGCGGTCTACGCTATAGTTATAGTGAAACCACTGCTAAAAATTTGCACAATGGCGGAACAATTATTGACCCTGACCTTGTGTTTCCTGCATCATTCAGCGCATTACCTACATATTTACAGACAAAAACAACAACTGGTAACGGTTGTTATATCGCTGTAAATGTAAAAGAAACTGTGCCTGCGGAAATTTTTGGGGCATTCCCTTCAGATACGCATATATACAATGATGCAGCAATTAATGCAGCACTTACTGCAGCTCAAGCAACAACAACGACTAAAGCTAAAAAAGTTACTATCGGTGTTGGTAACTTTTATACATCAAATGCTGTAATTATTACATCAACAAAACATATTATTCCGCCCAAACTCATTGGGGCAGGTCGTGAAGCAACAATTCTTATTAAAACAACGACAAATCCATTGGGCAGCGGATATTTAGCAAGTTCAACAGCAGATGCAGTATTAGTATCAAGTCCTCGTTCAGATAATCCTGAAGGAGGTGCAGCATATTTAATATCAGAAGAAGTGAAAGGTTTGTCTTTAAAACATAAAACTGAAGCTGTAAACAGTTTAGGTTGGCTCAGACATAGATCAGCAATGGGTTATGTAGATGACATATACGCTGAATATAACCACACTCATTTTATTTTTAATGATTGCTGGATGACTAATTTTGGACAACTTTGGTGCCATGGCGGAACATTGGGCTATATCTTCGATGTTGGAACATCACTTCGTGGTGGACAGCTATACGCAACAGCGACGAAAGGTCGAGCGTTCTTATTCAGTAAAGTTATTTATTCAGATCTAAAATGTTGTGCAGATGGGTGTGGTACAGAGGGTTTATCTGGCGCAACTTGTTATGAATTTGTAGACTGTAAAGGGGTGTCAGGAAAATTTAATAGTGAGGGGCACAGAGGAAAAGCATTCTCATTTTCTGGAAGTTATGGAATGCAAATCGGTGGACAAGATTGGCGCGCAAAAGCAGTAGATTCAAGTGCAACGGTAAATAGAATTTCTTTGTCATATTCGATCGTTAAATTTGTTGCATTCGATTTTCTTGAATCAGCTACAAGTTTGACAACTGCACAAAGAAAAAATTATGAGCTATACACACGAGATGATATTTCTGTCTTAGAGTTTGACTGTTGTGCATTGCCACAGCAAGAATATGGACTATCAGATCAAAAGCCAATACATAGTATTCTAAATAACAAAGCATTTTTTTCTAAATTTGTAGATTCAAGATTCAATCAAATCAACAGACAAATACAACACATTATAAATATTTCAACATCATACAAAGCATTATGTTATGTCGGAAAATCAAGTCGCTTAATTATTCAAAGTGCGAATTCACTCGACCCGAATCAGCCTTATTTTTGCTATGTAGACGACGATGAAAAAAGAAAAGTAGGTATTATTGTTTCGACTATTTCAAAAAATGAAATTGCACCAACTGAAATTGCGACAATATATGTAGATTTTATTGCAAATAAAGAATATTCAACCAAATTATTAGGGTATGTCGGTACTGATGGTTGGCTTTATGTAAAATCTGCTGCAGATTGGTATTCACTTGATTATGCATTTAATTTAATTATTTAAGTTGTAAAAAGCCTTAATACAACTGCATTTAACTGACAATATATAGTCAATTTGTAAGCCTGTGATCTGAAAACATAACAACAGATCACAGGCTTTTTATATGGCTACAGATTCATATCATCACGGTGTCAGAGTTCTTGAACTCAATGAAGGCACTCGACCAATCCGTACAGTTTCAACTGCTGTGATCGGATTGGTTGCAACTGCAGAAGATGCAGATGCAGCAGCTTTACCACTCAATACTCCAGTACTTGCTACAGATATCAAAACGGCTTTGGACAAAGCAGGTGAAAAGGGAACGCTTGCACGTTCTTTACAAGCCATCGCAGACCAAACCAATGCAGTCACAGTTATTGTACGTGTAGACCAAAAAACTACTGAAGCTGAACAAAACTCAGCAATTATTGGTGGTGTTGAAAACGGTCGTTATACAGGTATGAAAGCCCTATTGGCAGCAGAGCAAAACCTGAAAGTACGTCCACGTATTTTGGGTGTTCCTGGTCTAGATACTGCACCTGTGGCAACGGCTTTAAACTCAATTGCTGAAAAACTTCGTGCATTTAACTATCTATCTTGTTTTGGTTGTGAAACAAAAGAAGAAGCAGCTGCATACCGCGAAGCAATTGGCGCACGAGAAGCCATGCTGATTTATCCCGACTTTTTGGGATGGGACACAGCGACTTCAAAAACTACAACATTCGATGCAACTGCTCGAGCATTAGGTCTACGTGCAAAAATCGACAATGACACAGGTTGGCAGAAAACTCTTTCCAACGTTCCAGTCAACGGTGTCACAGGTATTTCCCAAGATATTTTTTGGCAATTGCAGTCTATGGATACCGATGCTGGTTATCTCAATGGTAACGAAATCACCACGCTGATCCAAAAAGATGGATTCCGTTTTTGGGGTTCTCGTACATGTTCAGCAGATCCGCTTTTTGCTTTTGAAAACTATACACGTACAGCGCAAATTCTTGCCGACACGATGGCAGAAGGGCACATATGGGCAGTGGATAAAGATCTCCATCCATCTTTGGCCAAAGATATTGTCGAAGGGATCAATGCCAAATTCCGTGATTTAAAAAATGGTGGCTACATCATCGATGGTGAATGTTGGTTCGATCCTTCAGTTAACTCAAAAGAGTCACTCAAATCAGGTCGTTTATTGCTTGATTATGACTTTACGCCAGTACCACCACTGGAAGACCTTACCTTACGTCAGCGTATTACAGACCGCTATTTGGCTGATTTCGCTTCTCGTATGACGGCATAACAGAAGAATAAAAAGGATAAAACAACATGGCTTTACCTAAAAAATTAAAAATGATGAATCTGTTTAATGAAGGTAATTCATACCTTGGCCAAACAGGTGAAGTCACTTTGCCAAAACTCGGACGTAAGTTGGAGGCTTGGCGTGGCGGTGGTATGGACGGCAGTATTAAGTGGGATGCAGGCATGTCAGATGACATGATCGAATTTGCTTGGAAACTGGGTGGTATCGACCCATTGGTGATCGGGCAATACGGTGCTGCAACTGTTGGAGCAATTGGTCTACGTTTCGCTGGATCCTATCAGCGTGATGACACCGGAGAAACTACGGCACTCGAAATGGTCGTGCGTGGCCGTCATGAAGAAATTGACTTTGGTAATTCAAAACCCGGTGATGACACTGAACTTTCGATGAAAACGGTCTGGTCATATTACAAATTATCAATCGATGGCAAAGCCGTGATTGAAATCGATATTCCAGGCATTGTATTCAAAGTTGATGGTGTCGATATGTATGAAAAACACCGTCAAAACATTGGTATCTAGTTTTCCTCCCCTTCTGTAGTTCAGTACTGCAGAAGGTTTTTTTAATTCAACTTTTTATTTAAGGAATTTGCGATGCAAACTCAAGAACAAGCACAAAACCAAGAAACAATTAAAGCCAATACAAAAGTCATTGAACTTGAAGATGGTTTTAATCGTAAGGGAACAACTATCAAAGAAATTACTTTGATTAAACCGAACACAAGTCATTGTCGAGGTTTAAGTTTAAAAAGCGTCCTCAATTTTGAAATCGATGCTTTAGCCGTATTGCTTACACGCATTGCATTACCTGCCATGACTGAACAAGAAGTCTATGCATTGGAATTGATGGATACCCTTAAAATTGCAGAAGGGATTACTCATTTTTTGGAGAAAACAAACAGCTCCCCGACAGCGTAGATGATGTTATTGCCAATCTTGCTGTGATCTTTCACTGGACACCGCAAGATTGCGCTTCATTTAGTTTAGAAGAACTCATGGCATGGGAAGACCGTGCAAGAAAAAGAACAGAAACCGAGTAAAAAATCATGAGTAAGTTAGATCTCAGTATTATTGTCAAGTTTGTAGATAAAGCGACACAGCCAATACGGCAGTTTCAGCAAAATGTACAAAACACCAATCAATCTATCGATCGGCTTACTCATTCTATCGATCGACTGGAACGAAGCCTTAATGGTGGACGTTCATTTAAACAGTATTCACGCAATCTTCAAGTCGGATCAGCAGACGCCAATCAACACAGCAGTGCTTTAAATACAATGCACAATGGCTATGACCGTGTTGCCAGTGTTATAGATAAAGTACGTGATAAAACCCAATCTTGGTCAGATACACTCAAAGCCAATCGGGCACAAATGCGCGAAGAGTTTAAAAGCCTTGCTATGAACTCGGTAATTGCAGGCGCAGGCTTATATCAGTTTCTAAAACCTGCAGTTGATTTTGAAAAGCAAATGTCAGGTGTCCAATCTGTTCTGGATCTCGAAAAACAAAGTAAAGCAATGCAGCAGCTGACAGCAGATGCACGTAAATGGGGTGCAGCATCTTCATTTAGTCCAGGCGAAGCAGCTCAAGCACAGTTTGCATTAGGTTCAGGTGGCTTTAATGCAGATCAAATTCATAAAGCACTTGGTGGAACACTACAGCTTGCAGAGGCAGGCAAAGTCGAATTAGAACGTGCAGCTCAAATCGCAGTAGGTACTCTCAACGGATTTGGTTTGGCTGCAAGCGAAATCGGTCGTGTCAATGACGTATTTTTGAAAGGAACAAACCTTACCGCAACCAGTGTTGATGGTTTAGGTGAAACTATGAAATATGTTGCACCGATTGCAAAAGCCTATGGAGCAAGCATAGAACAAGCCACTGCGATGACTGGTTTGTTAGGTAACAACAATATTTTGGATACCCAAGCAGGTACATCGCTGCGTAGTATCATGACCCGTTTTGCAGGACCTCCGAAAGAAGCCACAAAAGCATTTGCCAAACTCAAGATCGAGACGAAAGATAACAACGGCAACCTACGAGATATGTCCGATATTTTGGCAGAGGTCAATAAAGCAACCAAAAATATGGGTAGTGGTGAGCGTTTAGATATTTTTAAAGATATTGCTGGGCAAGAAGCTGTTTCCGCATTTGCAGTTTTAGTTGATCAGTCAGCATTACTTGATAAAAACTCTGGTAAAACTGTAAATAAAATCAAAGAGCTCACAAAAGAATTAGAACATTCAGAAGGAGCAGCAGCACGAGCAGCTGCAATTCTAAAAGATAACTTGGCTGGCGACATTGAGCAGCTTGGTGGGAGTATTCAGGATCTTAGTATTTCTGTTTTGAATGCTTTGGGTACAGATATTCGTGGTTTTGTCACAGGTCTTGGTGCTTTTATAGATAAAATCAAAGTCTGGGTAGATGCAAATCCTGAATTAGTTCGTACGATTGGCAACTTAGCAATGAAACTGCTCATGTTTAAAGTCGCGATGCTGGGTGTACGTTACACAGGGAATTTACTATTTGGTACCATCTTTAGCATGGTTGCAGGTATTACTAAATTTGCATTATTTATGTGGATTGCAACCAAAGTTGCCAACAAATTTGGTATCGGTTTACCAACACGCTTTGGATTGATCACAAAAGGTGTACGCTTATTAGGACAAGCTTTTATTTTCCTTAGCCGACAAGCCCTACCATTACTTATTACAGGCTTACGTACACTGTCGATTGCTTTACTCACCAACCCATTGACGTGGATTATTGCAGGCATTGCTGCTGTCGCATTTGTCATTTGGAAATATTGGGCACCAATCAAAGCATTTTTTGTAGGGTTTTGGGACGGTTTAAAAGAAGGATTTGCCCCTTTATTTGCTTCGCTGAGTTCAACTTTTGCTACCCTTAAAACTACACTTATGCCATTGAAACCCGTGTGGGATATGGTTGTTGTCGGTTTCAATCTGCTTAAAGAAGCACTTTCAGGGTTATTTAGCCCATTTCAAGCGACTAATCAACAACTGTCAAATGCTACAAGTTATGGCAAAAGTTTCGGTATAGCACTGGGTACTATCATAGCAACGCTTGTTTCAGTAATCGTTAAAATCACTGAGTTTGGTATTGCATTGTTTACCATCGTAGGTACAGCGATTGGTAATACTGTCGGCTTTATCGTGGTCAATTTTGGTAAAGTACTGACTTTCTTTACCAACATTTGGAACCAAATTAAAACAGCATTTAGTGGTGGGATTGCAGGCATTAGCGCGTTAATTGTCAACTGGTCACCACTCGGTCTTTTTTATTCAGCGTTTGCATCAGTGCTCAGCTGGTTTGGCATAGATCTGCCTGCAAAATTTACTGGATTTGGTCGAATGATTATCGACGGTTTAAAAAATGGAATTATCAGTAGCTTAGGTGCTTTGAAATCAGCAATAAATATGGTGACAGGTATGTTGCCAGACTGGGCAGCTAAACGACTAGAAATTCACTCTCCGAGCCGAGTGTTTATGGGTATTGGTGATTACACCATGCAGGGCTTGGCATTAGGTATGAAAAATGCTTCAGATCTACCAATAAAAGCACTCGATCAAACTCATCAAAAAATTGTGCAAACTGATATTGCTCGCCCAAATATTCGTACTTCACAACCTGTCAGAGCTCAATCAAATTCAGCAATACAGGTTGCAGGCGATACAGTGACGATCCAAATGCATGTCGCACCCGGACAAAACATTCAACAGATCCAAAGCATGCTCGAAAACATGCTGAACAAACGTGAACGCGAAAAAATGGCACGAGTTCGTAGCAGTTATAAAGACCAGGAATAATAAAAATGATGATGATTTATGGCATGTTCGTATTTTCCATACCCACTGCTACATACCAAAAACTGCAACGTCAAACAGATTGGAATCATGTCAGCAATAATCGTGTTGGTGACATGCCTGCGTATCAGTTCACAGGCAAAGGCGAAGATGTAATAACTTTAGACTGCTCAATTGTTCCTGAATTTGGCTCACAGTTATCTTTGACAGCATTAAGATTAATGGGAGACACAGGCAAATCATTTCCATTGATCGACGGTACTGGCAAGATTTACGGCTTGTGGGCTTTAAAAAGTTTAGGTGATGAATATGAACACTTTTTTAAAGATGGTAAAGCGCGCAAAGTTGACTTCAATTTGACATTAATTAAAACTCAAACTGCTGGCGTGCTCGTTGGCAATGTTTTAGGCTCTATCGTTGGGAGTATTCTTTAAATGTCATTGCTTGGTATGGCGAGTACTGCTATCAATTTTATCAGTAAAAAATTAGATGACAGCTATCCGCATGCATTCTATAAAATCGTGGTGAATGGAGTAGATATTGGCGATTTGGTACAAACACGTTTAATGCGCCTGAACATCACGGATAACCGTGGTATAGAAGCAGATACCGTAGAGATTGAACTCTCCGATCACGATGGGGCACTCGGTATCCCACCCAAAGGCGCAATTATTGAAGTTTGGATCGGTTGGAGCAATGAAGGTTTAATCTACAAAGGCAAGTACACGATCAAAGAGCGCGAGCATTCAGGTGTGCCCGACGTTCTTACGATTCGTGGTGCAGCTGCAGACTTAAAAGCCACATTTAAAAAGAAAAAAGAGCGCAGTTTTGACAACAAAACCATTGCAGATATTATTCAAACCATTGCAAGTGAGCAAAGCCTCAAAGCCATTATTCATGATAGTTTAGGACAGATTACACTTGCACATATTGACCAAAATGAATCTGATGCAAACCTCATTACACGTATTGCTGATGAACATGATGCGATTGCCACAGTTAAAAATGGTTATCTGTTATTCATGCCAAAAGGTGAGGGTAAAACCATATCAGGACTGGATTTACCGACATTTTTTATCACACGTAATATGGGGGATTCACATCGTTGGTCAGATACCGATGGTGCAGATGATGTCAGTGGGGTCACCGTTTTTTATTATGATAATGACAAAGCAGAACGGCAAAAAGTCACAGTCGGTATGTCTGATGAAAATACCCGTGAACTGCGCAATATTCAACGAGATGAAAAATCAGCTAAACGTGTAGCACAGTCAGAGTTCAATCGGATTAAATCTAAGTCGGCAACATTCAGTTATAAACTTGCCTACGGTAAACCTGACCTGATTCCTGAAATGCAGGTACAGTTTATGGGCCTAAAGTCAGAAATAGACGATATTATTTGGCTCGGTTCTCGTGTTGTACATACATTATCTGCAGACAGTGGTTTTGTGACGGACGTTGAACTTGAAGTCTATTTACCCGATTCAGATGATTTATCTGAACTGGTGGACGACGACTCAGGCAGTTACACAGGGATTTTGGCGTATTATAAAGACGGAAAAAACACAGGTAAGGTTACACAGGGCGATCAAACTACACCAAAGCGTTTAACCTATTTGTATAAAAACAAACAGACAGCAACGACTGCAGCAGCGAGAGAATTTAAAGCCATGCAAGCTGAAAAGAATACGACAAGCTGACCTTTAATAGTACCAATACTGACTATTGTAAAAAACGCTGCGAGCTTCAGCATTATGGCGAAGCTCAATACCATCCCAACCAAATACTTTGACAACCTTATCTTTATTATCTTTTAAGCAGGGTAAATCATTCATTCTTGAATCACTCTGTCTTATCCGTACCCAACCATTTTTTAATTTTTCTTCAGCCATCAAAAATCCCTCATATTGAGGGATCAGTGTAAAACAGATTTATATCAAAAATTGGTAATAATTAACTCATTACCATTATGATCTTCATGTGCTGCCTTATTATTCACAGACCAACGGATCTTCTTATGTTGGATTTTATAATCTTGAAACAGCTCCCGAACTTCAGGGGTATCATTCAAACTGAGAATAAATTTACCTTGTATTTTGTCCAGGTAATTTTTCAAATCATAAAAGTCCTGTTTCGACCAAATCCCTTTGCCATACACATTTTCACAGTCCCAGTACGGTGGATCTAAGTAGAATAATGTATCAGGACCATCAACACGTTTAAGCACATAGTCATAACTGGCATTTTCAATCACCACATTTTGCAACCGGGTGTGAATCGGCTGCAGATGTGTGCGCAGATCCTCACCGAGTTTCAAACGGCTTTTACGGTCACGACTATAACTAAACGAGCCGTCCAACTGACATCCAAAAGCTGAACGTAATAAATAATAGAACTTGGCAGCACGTTGGATATCAGTCAAGCCACGGTCATTTTTACGCATTTCATTAAAAACAGTTCGTGAAAATAAAGTATTTTCAAACTCAGTTAAAAACGCATCAAAGTGATATTTCAGTACACGATATAAGTTAATCAAATCGTCATTGATGTCATTGATCACTTCAACAGGCGATTCAGTCTTTTTAAACAGTACCCATCCTGCACCACCAAACACTTCAACATAAGTTTTATGTTCGGGCATGATGTCTATGATGGTCCGAGCCAGTTGAGATTTTCCACCTAGCCAACCAGAAAAACTGTGACCTTTAGGATTGTATTGCGGTATTACAGAAGTGTTGCTCATCGATCTTACCTGTTTCGATGTGACGCTCATTTTGGCGTTCAGGTAAGGCACTCGGGGTGCTCTGGAAGTTATTTAACGTTTTACAACGTGGACATTTGATCTCTATATGATCAAATGTGCCTATTTTAGCGAGTAGCTTAAAACAGCACTTACATTTCACATTTTGCATGAAATTTTTCTACATAAGAAAAACCAAACAAATAGTATAAAAATTAGAGATAAAGAACAAATATTTCACCGTTTTATTTATAATGATATTTAAATTTGTTCTATATGGGACGATTCGTGAAAAGACCTAATTTTAAATGCCCTCATTGCGGATCGTCTATGTATATCCGCAGTAGCCGACAACAACATCCTTTACTTCGTGCTTTGGGCTTGCAGTGTAGTAATTTTTGCTGTGGTTTTTCTGCAGGTGGAAACTTTGAAATCACACATCAAATCTCAGCCAGTGCTACGCCCAATCCTATTATCCAGCTCCAAACACTAGATCAAATCAATGCAGAACGGAAAGCTGCCAATGATGAACACATGGAAGATCAAAACGATGGCTGAGTTCTTATTATTTTCTTTCGAGCTAGGAACGCTCATCAACGGTTATCTATTTTTTAAATTTGTTTATGGACTATAGGGTTTAAAAATGATTTTTGACTATTCAATTAATTGGTTTGCATTTTTCGAATGGCTTATTCGAGGTTTTATATTTGGAGTTGGTTTTATGTTGGCATTGATCATATTTATCAAAGTCACCAAGGCAGATAAGAAATGATCAACGTCACGCCAGATCATCCGATCGCACATGAGGCCTATGAGCAGGTGAAAAACCTGCGTTGTGTGTACGTCAACATCATTGCACATACATTTAAAAAGTCTGAAACAGAGCAGGGCTTTTTTATTGCAGGGATTTATCCAAATTTAGGCGAAGGCGGTTTTAACCGTTTGGATTGGTTGACTGAGTTTGAACAACTCAATGGAGTATCAGATGCATAGATTAAAAAATATGGCTCTATATATAAATGATCAGTATATCGGCACACCGATCAGCGTGGATATATCAATTGATCTCGCATCAGAGCCTGACTATTCAGTCAAAACATTGGTTCATAAGCAGGGTGCAACATTGAGCTTTATTCCACTGTCCAAAACACTCAGCACACTTGATCAGTTAAAACAGCATTTTGTACAGAAAAATCAAAAACAAAACCGCCTGTTATTACCTGGTACTTATATTTCAACTCTATCACCATAAATCCCTCTTATTAAGGAGATGTAACATGGCTCAATGTAAATTATGTGGTACTCGTTATTGGTTCTTTTCCAATCATGATTGTAAACCACAACAGGTGACTAAGAAAAATTATACTTATCCAAAGACGCAAGTTTCAAATATTAATACAAATCAGACTATTCGACGTGATTCGGATTCAAGTGCTGTAATTGATCTTCAACAGCAACAAATGAATGCCCAACAATTACTTCAACAACAAGTATTTTTAACTTCATCTAGCGATGATACGTGTAGACCTACATACAACGAAGCAACTTCTTCACATCATCATGAAAGTTCAGCTTCAACTTCCCATCATTCATCATCTTACGACTCTGGTAGTTCATATTCGAGTGACAGCTCATCGAGCAGTTGTGACAGTGGATCTTCCAGTTCAAGTTGGGATTAATTTAAGATGAAAAACATCAATCATCTAGCTCCCATTTTTAGATTTTACTTTCCTGGGTGGTATATTTTGGGTGGACGGAGATCAGGACGAAATTTCGTTATCTTTAATTTATGTAAAGACTTTGTTCCTGAACTTAATTTCGACATTAATAATGATTTCCCATTTAACCCAAAACATATCCCGAAAGTTCCAAAGCGTCATGTCCGTAAAGCCTGCTATCAATCCTTTGCACTGTATAAAAAGTCATTTAAACCTAAACGATTACCACGTTTTAGAATAATTAAAGATGAACTTCAATGGTTAAAAAAAGATGAATCACTGCAAGGTTTTGATGATTGCTCGAGATGGATTACAGAGGAGTTTCACTGCCAATTTTTGCAGCTTCCTGACCCTGAACCCATAGAGTTTGGTCAATTTATACCGAAAGGAATCATTCAGCGTGATGCATAACCCCGATCAACTATTTGAACTATTCTATAAAAATGTCCGGGATGATATGTGCCCGCCTGGACTGTGTAGAAGCAGCTATAGATCCAATTGGTGGCGTGAACGTTTTATGAATGCATATCATGGCATTAAAGAACCACGAGAATTGATGAGCTGGGCAGAAGTACCACAAATGTGGTTGGCTGCATATCGTGAATTTTCCAAGGCACCAACAATCATTTATGAAGTTGGAACTTTTGAACAGTATGAAGCAGGTTTTCATGCTTTCTATAGAACGACATGCCAAATACAAGCCCAAAAAATCAAACAAATTGCAATTTCTCTACAGCCTGAATCGGATTTTTATTATTTAGATACTGAACATATTTTAGAACTATCAGAAGCTAAAGATCAGCAGTTTCAGCAAAAGACCGGGAAGAAATTTAATATAAGTGGCTATTCAAAGGATATGTATGAAATCAAAATTCGTGAAGTGGAAATTGATGCATAAAAAACCCGACAGTTTGAGGATGCAAGCATAGCCTTGTCGGGTTGAATTTTTATTATAGATGATTATTGACAAAAACGTCCAGATCGTTCCGCATTATCACCCTTGCTACACCAGTCCTCAAACATTTCATGAGCAACTGGACTACGCAGACCAAACTTCGCAAAGTTCAAAAACAATCTATGGTCTACATATCCATCACTGATATTTATCTTTTGAATTTCAGTGTAATCATAGGTCAACTGAAAAATTGGCTCGTTTTTCTTATTATTGTATTGGTCAGTCAAATCAGCAAAAACTACAAATCGAATAATCGAAATTTTTTGCTTCGGTGGATTATTTAAGATTTTAATCAAAATATCTCTTGTAGTACGACTCGTATAATCAAGATACCCAGCATCACTAAACGCGTCTGTTGCCGGCAAATCGATTTCTAAAACATTTTCGCCATGTGTTCTGACGGCAGTAATTTTTTTGTCATAACCTTTAATCGTCTCAAATTCTTTTTCTTGTACATTTTCTTCAGCTTTTGGCTCAACAATAACTGTTTCATTTTTCATATTTTCCGCAACTTCCGTTGTAGAAGCAGGTGGCTTAGGCGCAAAAACACCAATCAATGCAAATAACACAAAGCATGTGCCAAAACCATACAGAGCGATTTGTTTACGAGTCAGTGCAGGTCTATTTTTAAACTGTGACAGATTCGGCTTTGCCAAAAAAACACAGGTAATGATTAAGCCAATTAAGAACAAAAATGCAAATAGTTCAGCCACAATAAATCCTTTTACTCATGAAGTTAAAGATAAAAAACCACTATAAATAATGTAAAATTCATAGATTTTCAAATCCGCGAAGAAACTTTAAAATTTCATTATAATTTGAATACTTAAAAGAAGTCTGATAGTCATAAAGTTCTATAATTCGATCAACTCGAAAACTTCTGTCCGCTTTGACCTCAAAGCAATAAGCATCTAAATAATAAAAAGTTTCATCATTAAATTTATTTTTCTGTAATTCCACTATATCAATATCACGTACTGTGATTTTATCACCAGCTGATTTATACGCTATCCGAAAGCTCTTTTCAAAGGCAAAGTCAGTCGAACCATCTTCACGCTTGTTTTCTGAAATAAAAACTGATTTATCGTTTTTCTGTTTAAAACTACTTTTTAAATCAGTCCAAGCCTGTTTTAGCTCAGCATTATTTTTATCCTGATACTCTTTTTTAAACTTTCCAGTTCGCCATGCGTAAATAATCCACACAACAAGACAAATGAATAAAATCTCAATCATTTTAATTATTTATCAAAAATAGTACCTCACTATATTGACATAACAGCACACTATAGAGCAACATGTATTTACTCAGCAAAATCTGAGTGCAGGCGTGGAAACCTGTTTATATCCTACAAGCGCATAAATTATCGTCGCTTAAGCGACTTTTTTTGTGCCAAAAATGTCTGATCAGCTATACTTGTTATGGTAGATCGGGCAGGGCAGCTTCGCGCTGGCCGTACTTGTAGGACGGTATTTCCACCCCTGTTCGGTCTGCCACCATTCCGTGGAAAGAATGGCGGTAGGTTCAATACCAAACCTACAAGGAATTTTAGTCATGAAAAGACAAATTCAAGTCCGTAAAACTGCGCCAATCATTCAAGTAAAAGAACACACCCCCATTTACGACATCGTTGCTTACGAAAAACGCCTCAAACAACGTAAAACTCAACAATTCTTCAAAAGCTTACTGACCAATAGCTTTATTCTCAGTACATTTGTGCTTACATTCTCATTATTATTTATTGGGGAATAAGCCATGACAGCCCAGAACTTAACGATTGAAGAAAGAAAAAGAGCTTGCTTCGCGTTTTACAATTCGATTTCTAAATCCACTCGTCACGATCGTACATATGCCCGTGGTGTAATCTCATGTATGAGCATGGCAGACTTTATTACACAAGCAGAATGGACTGCTCATCTTGCCGAATTAGATAAACTGGATGGGGAGTCTGATCATGAATGAATCCATCATCCCATACGTTCCGATCGCAGATCGGGTCGAAGCATCTAACGACAAAAGCCAATTACTCTGTCAGCAGTTTTTTAACATGATTGACCATTGTGTCCGTTCACAAATCATGTTCAACCACGACACAGCACACGGTTGTCTATCCATAGCACCTAACCAAATCAACGATTTACTTGCTGAATTGTCAAAAACTGATCATTTAGATAAAGTTATAGATATTCACGCCCTAAAAGATTCGCTAAGTGATTTAATTTATCCTAAATTCAATGGTATACACACCATAACAAGCCCTATTTGGAATCAAACGGAAGTCACCGTTTGGCAATTTCAATTAAACCAAATTGCCAAAGGGGTAGATATGGAACATATAGATAACGATGCCGAATTAAATTTAGACATGGCTTTAAGTTCAATTCGTATCTGGAGAAATTCACTGGAAATAGGCAGTGAGAACAAAGATGTCATCTATAAACAAAATGACTTAGTTTACAAACTCATGGATATAGAGGAAAGATTGAAGATGGTCCAGTATTCACTGGAAGAATAAAATGCAAAAGCCCACCGTAAAAAGTGGGCTTTTTTACGTCCTGTACCATTATTTCTCCAAATCTTTAGCAACAATTTTGGTAAAACCCAACAGTGCAGTTTGAGCTTCAGGACTAAGCTGTCTATAAGCTTTCAACAACAAACTTTCTTCACTGGTTAAACCTGCATAGTCGGGATCTATACCCAGAATCACATAACGAATATCAATCCCTTTTTCATGCAATTTAGCCAAATAAACCCATTGGTCAGGTACTTTTCCACGAATGTAGTTGCCCAACGTATTTTCATGCGCGCCTATTTCTCGACTTGTTGTTTTCGCAGCAAATTTATTTTTTGACATTTCATTTTTAAAACGTTCTGCGATGACGGCTGACTGCTCGTCAAAATTATCGGACATAAATTTCACCTAAAAATATTGAACGGTTAAATATTTGTGCTATAGTGTGCCTTAGCATACCACTATAACCGCTAGGATAATGTATGAGCACAAATAATTCACCTGTTAATCCGACACGTTCTGAAAAGCTAGACGGTGGCAGAGTACGTTGTGTTGTTTATCTTTCTAAAGAAGAAGCTGCACAAATTGAAGCTGAAAGAAAGAAAACGGGTGTCAGTCAGTCAGGCATTATTGCCCGTTATTACGCATTGGGCAAAAACAACATACAACAAGAGGTCTAACCCATGGCTTTAAAACAAAAACGTGACAATCGTTTCAATGTCAATCTAACTGATGACGAATCACAATTATTCGTTGCCGTTTCAAAGCTGACTGGACTTCCACCAGGTGTGATTTTGCGTCAGCTTGTAATGAAACAAGCATTAGCAACACTCATTGCAGAAGACATAGACAATTTTAATCTAGATGAATACTTAACCAAAGGCGCACAAGGTCACCTTTCTCGGAGCTGAAAAAATGCCAAAACAGCAAATTGCATTAAGCGATAAAGAGAAAGAAATCGTACAGGAAGTTCAAACCGAACTCGGTTTTAAAAGTATCGAAGAAACCCTTGAGTACCTTGCCAAGCAACGGATACAGGAACTACTTGCAAAACTTGCAGGACAAGAAATTAAAAGCCACCGTCACAATTTTTAAGGCAGTTTATTGAAAATGATGTTCCCAGAAACACAAATCTTAATTGAAGAAAGATTATCAAGTGTCTATGGCTTTAAACGTAAGCCGAGTGCAAAGGGTTTTACTTTACGTGGCAGATGTCCAGACTGTGGTCATAAAGAAGCGTCAGCTTGGGCACATGCTGAAGAACCGTGGGTCGTTTTCTGCCCACGTAAAAACGAATGTGGACATGAAAACCATGTTCGTGACTTATTCCCAGACCTATTTGAAAAATGGGAAAAACGCTTTGAACCTACTCCAGAAGATCCATTACGTACCGTAAATGCTTATTTACTAGAAAGTCGTGGATTTCCACTGGAAGCATTGAAGGGATTGTATTCACAGGAAAACCGTGTCAAATATAATCCTAAAATGTCGACCATTACTTTACGCTTTCCCATAACAGATGAAGAAGGCAACGAAGGATGGTGGGAACGTGTTTTAGACGAACAAGGCGTATTTCATAAAACATATTTTAAAGAAAAATGGTCATCAAGCGGACATGCTTGGACGACACCAAACACGAACTATATCGACTCAAAAGAAATTTTTATTACAGAAGGAATCTTTGACACCATTGCACTTTGGTTATCAGATATCACTTCATTTTCACAACTTTCTGCTGGCAACTATCCATCTATATTCTTAAACCATATTGCCGAGAAGTGTGCTGAGCAGGAAAAACCATTACCGAAACTGGTTTGGGCTTTAGATAACGATCCTGCAGGGCATGCAGGCATATTAAAAAACATTGAAAAAGCTACGGCAGATGGTTTTGAATGTACCGCTGCATTACCACCGTTTGGTCGTAAAAAACAGGACTGGAACGATCTCTACAAACAAGATCGACTCAAATTTTCAGACATTGAAAACTATAAATACTATGGTGCACTGATCACAGCCGAAAATGCTGTGGATAAAGGCATACTTATCTACAAGCACAAAGGAGTGAAGTCATTCCCATTCGACTTCAATAATCAAGTCTATTGGTTCAAGCTAGATATGGACAAATACGACGATTATATGAAAGGTTTACATGGCACAGATGACAATGATGACTGGGCACAAGAAGAAAAAGACTTACTTATTGCAGAACGTCGTGATTCAGCATTAGAACATGCATCATCAGTCGAAATTATGATGGAGTGTCGTCCGCATGGTTTGTATTACCAATACCAAAAGGAAATCGACGAAGCCGAATACTATTTCAAAGTTGACTTCCCACGCGGTGGCCAAAGCATCAAAAATACCTTTACTTCATCTCAAATCACATCGGCAGGACCTTTTGGAGATCGCTTAACTCATATTGCACCCGGTGTATTTTATGAGGGTAACAGTAAACAACTCATTGCATTCCTAAAAAGAGAATTACGTGATATCCGTCGTGTTGAATTGATCAATTATGTTGGTTATCACAAAGAGCACAAAACCTATGTTTTAGGCGATGTTGCAGTTCAAAATGGCAGACGATTTGACATTAACAAAGAAGATTTTTTCGAACTGCCACGCAAAACTAACTTAAAAGCTCGTGCCCCATTCCAACTGGATATCAACTCAAATTTAGGTGATTACAGCCATTCTTGGGTAACGGATTTACTCGACTCATATGATGTTCGTGGCATGGTAGCTCTGACTGCATTTTTTGGTAGTTTATTTGCTCAGCAGATCCGAAGCATGGACAAATCATTTCCATTTGTAGAATTGGTTGGAGAACCAGGAACAGGGAAGTCCACACTCTTAGTTTTCCTTTGGAAGCTTTTGGGGCGTTCAGGCTATGAAGGAACAGATCCAGTGAAGTCTTCAATGGCAGGCTTACTTCGTTCATTTCGTCAAGTATCAAACTTGCCAATGGTATTACTTGAGTCAGATCGTGAAGGTGATAAGGGTGTAGTTAAACAGTTCGACTGGAATGCGCTTAAAACTTTGTATGACAACGGTTCATTGGGTGCAAAGGGTGTAAAAAATGGAGGCAATGAAACATATGAGCCACCATTTATGGGCACATTGGTTATCAGCCAAAACGCAGAAATTGTATCGACCGAAGCGGTCATGGGACGTATTGTTCAGTACAAATTCACCAAAGAACAAATGTCTAAAAAAGGTCTCTATGCCTCACGAAGATTAGAAAAATATGAACAGTCAGAAATAAGCCAATTTATTCTACTTTGTGTCGAAAAAGAACAAGCAATATTAGAAAGTTATCGTTTGGGAATGCAGAAATATGATGAATTTTTACATCATGAAAAATTCGGCATAAAAAGTTCCCGTGTTATTCATAACCATGCTCAGATCATGTCTTTGTTTGATGCGTTATGTATGCATGTGCTTATTGAAAAAGATACCCACGGCACAGTCAAAAGCCTGATTTCAATTGATATGCAAAAAAAGGTACATGGCGAATTATTAGAAATGGCGATGAACCGCGACAAGGTACTTAAGTCAGATCCAATTATCGTGCAAAACTTCTGGGCTACGGTCGAAGAAATGGAAGATGCAATCAAGCTTCCAGAACATAAAGAATCCAATGTCAATCATCACGCGAAATCACAGCAATTTGTAGCGATTAATTTTGCTCAGCTTTATCAGCTTGCAGCCAATTATCGTTATTCATTGCCAGATCTTAACGAATTGCAACACGCACTTCGTCACAGTATTCACTATCGTTTTATTGAAGCCAACAAAATGGTTGCAAGCAAAATCGATGGTAAATCAAAACGTTGTTGGGTCTTTGAAAAACCAACATCACAACGGGATTAATCCCACAACTGAGGATACAAATATGGAAGAGAAAGAACTTGACTATGTCAGTCAAAAAATTATTGAGGTATTACGTGAAAAATTCCCAAACGATCAAGGATATGTTCAAGACAAAATTAATCGGTTGGCTCTCATGGAAAATAAATTTGAAGCTTTCTCATGGGCATTAAATCAACTCGATTCAGATAACTTGTTTTCATTATTTGAAAAACTTGGCTTGGATCGTAAAGGTCATAGTTTCTATAACCACTTATTTAAATGTCTTTAATTTTTTAACACATATACAGAAGTAGTCATTTCTGTACAACGGGGCTAATCCCATTTTTTAAGGAAAAAAATATGTCAAATCTAGGTGATTTAAATCGGCATTTATTTGAGCAACTAGGCCGCTTAAATGACAAAAATTTAAAAGGTGATGCGCTGAAAGAAGAAATGGATCGTTCAAAAGCCATGACTGATGTCAGTAAGCAAATTATAGATTCACACAACACCCATTTAGAAGCAGTCAAATTGATCGCGACTTATAAGGGGTTAGGAGATCAAAAGCCAGCAGAACTGAGCAGTTCTTTGGAGATGAAAGATGTCCAAGCCAATTAATTATACGGCTGAGCAATTAGTCTTTATTCAGGAAAATTGTACTTTGCCACGGAAAGAATTAACCGAGGCAATCAATGCAAAATTTCAGACAGATTTTTCCTATGATCAGATCAAAGGACTTTGTACTAGGAATAAGTGGAAAACAGGTCGCACAGGTTGTTTTGAAAAAGGAAACATTCCACCGAATAAAGGAACCAAAGGCTTAACCGGTGCAAACAAAACTTCTTTTAAAAAAGGGAGACCAACATGGAATGCACGACCGATCGGATATGAACGTATTTGCTCCAAAGATGGTTATGTATTAGTGAAAACTGCAGAGCCAAGTGTTTTTAAGCACAAGCATCGCATTATTTGGGAAAAAGAAAAGGGTCAAATTCCTGAAGGTTACGTTGTTGCGTTTAAAAACATGGATCGAACCGATTGTCGTATTGAAAACCTAATGCTGATGAGCAAAGCCAACATGGCAACTTACAGCAAACTATATGTAAAAAAAGCCAATAGTGAAACAAATGAAACTTGTCTGTTGATGGCTCAGCTCAACACTAGACGATCCGAGTTAAAACGTATTTAAACAAGCACACATACAGAAGTTGCCGCTTCTGTATGTGCTACATCACCCAGTCGGAGGACTAAACAATGCAACATGATTCTAACGTACAAACTACAGAAGCAGAAATTTCAAAGTTTCCACGTAACCTAATTCAGGATATGTGGAATTCAAATGTATTTTTTGAAACGATTTTACATATTCCAACTTTATTGGCTACAAGCTCAACACGAGTATCTGATAGCTTTCAAGAATTTTTGAGTGATGCCTATGAAGACTTGCAAAATGAGGATCTAAAAAAACAATGTCCAACCCTTGAATCGACATTGGTAGAAATTAAAGAAAATGATCATATCGAAGATTATGCAGGGGAAGTTGCGAACGATATTGTTAATCAATGCGGTGAATTTGAATTTTTAATCAAACTCGAAACTAGAATTCCATATAACTTCAAATTCGATGAAAACGGAAAATACAGATCTAACAGCCTTGGTGGGTATTTTAGACTTCAATGGATTTTAGCCAAAAACATGGTGGATGCTGCCGAAAAAGCCATAAAAATTGCTGAAGCTATTCATGATGATGAAGAACAAAAAGCACGAAAAGAACAAGGACTGGAGGGATAAACAATGTCAGAAAAAATACTAAATGATTTAAAGTCTGAAAATCAAAGACTAAAATATCTTATCGGAGAAAAAATTGGTCACCCCTCAGTTTTCCAGTTGTTAAGTGCGGAAGTAAACCGTCAACTTCAGGAGCAAAAAGACCAAGGGGATAAGGAATTTATGACAGATGAAGATATTGAAAAGTTAATTCAAGATGTCCTCAAAGATCATGATAAAAATCCTGAAAAATATTGGCACAACTTGTATGCTCAAATTGACTATTTACTAAAAATTAACAAAGAGTTATCTAATCCACTCTTACAAAATGACTGCATGATCGGTCAAACATGGTTCATGAAAGGAACGCCTGTAGCCAACCTGATTAAGCATGCTGAAGGTGTTTATAAAGCTGAAGCGATCGCTCAAAACTCTAAAATCAAATTTGGTACAGACGATAATGAAAATTGGTTTGCACATGATGTTCCATTTTTTGGCACTGTACAGATTTTGAACGAATTCAACGAATGGGATATTCACTTTGGTGACTGTTGGCAAGGTCCATTCAATTCTAAATCTGAATGTATCCAACACTTAGAAGAATGCATTCAGGAAAAACGCCAAGAAGACCAGGAACAATCAGCATGAACTTTAACTTTAAAAACGCAATGTTCATCAACCTGATCGCCTCAATTTGTATAAGCTCATTTATTTATTTGATTGGAGAAAACCAATGAAAAGAAAAAAAATTTTAATCATCTCAGTTTTACTAATTTCTGGCTGTTCATCTTCAACAGATGCAGAAAAGGCATTAAAAGCTGCAGGCTATACAGATATCCAAACTCATGGTCGAGCATTCTTTTCATGCTCTGAAGACGATACTTTTGCAACCAAATTTTCAGCTACAAACTCAAAAGGTGAAAGAATAAGCGGGGCTGTATGTAGTAGTTGGTTAAAAGGTTCAACTATAAGATTTTGAGGCAGTAAAAATGACAGCATTAATTTTTGATACTGAAACACATAAATTACATGGCGATATCATTGAAGCTGCAGGCATTTCAATTGATATAAGCTTTATGGATAGAGCCAAGATTTCGCCAAGTTTTACGGTGTATCCAGAGTTATTAATTGGAAGATCATTTCAATTTGAAGATCGCTATAAGCCAAGTGAACCCATTAGTTTTGGTGCAATGGCAGTACATCATATTGTGGATGAAGATCTGGTTAAATGCCTGCCTTACACAGCATTTAAATTTCCAAAAAATTTAAATATTAAGTATTTGATTGGACATAATATTGATTACGATATTGCTGCAGTCAATCGAGCAGGGATAGCGACAGGTGAATTCAAAGCAGTTTGCACCTTAGCGATGGCTCGTTTTCTCTGGCCAAATTTAGATTCGCATACCCTTTCTGCAGTTGCACTTTATGTGAGTAAAAACCGTGGTAAGACAGCACATGATTTACGGTTCGCTCATTCAGCTTTAAATGATTGCCGTACAACTATATCCGTTCTTATTGCGATTATTCATGAAGCTGGGATTTCATCTTTTGAAGAGTTGTATGAATTTTCAGAGAAAGCAAGATATCCAACGCATATTTTTTATGGAAAGTATCGAGGGTGGGCGATTCAAGATTTAGACGATTGGGATTTACATTCGTTATTCAATAAGACTAACGACAATTATCTCCGTATATCTTTAGAAAACGAGCTATTGTCACGCAGTAGCATAAACGAAAACGAAGAATTACCTTTCATCTAATTGCACACCTTTAATGCACCTCCGATCGGAGGTGCATTTCGTTAAAATATCCACAATACTTTAAAATACTTAAATGTAGGTCTAGTTATGTCTGCAGGACTCGAAATACGTGGCAAAAGCATGCGGATCTGGATGAAACCAGTACCAAATGAAGCATCAATAAAAGAAACTTTAGACTGGCCATACACGCCAGAAAATGTCGATAGAGCGCAAAAACTGGCGGATCTGATCAAGTTAGAGATCCAACTTGATCAATTTAACTTGGTCAAACATTTCCCTAACTCTAAGCATTTAAAAAAGAACCAAATGTCATATTACATCGAACAATACAAAGAACTTATACGCAGAGAAGTTGCCCCAAGCACGTTTGACGGCTATGAAAGCAATATAAAAACCCATGTTTACCCACGTTGGGCGAAAGTAAATCCAAAAGACATCGATACAACGATCGTTCGAAAATGGATAAACCAACTCAAAGACCGGCTTGCGCCAAAAACCATCCGAGAAATTGTCACTAGACTTGCTTCAATCCATGAATTATGGCGACAAGAGAATAGGATTGCGTATAACCCATTTCAACCAATCGTTATTCAACAATTAGACGGTACTGAGCCAGATCCATTTACAAAAACTGAAATCTCAATGATCCTAAATACTGAAACAGACTATGACATCGGCAATTTATTGCCCTGCTTATTCTGGACAGGATTTTCTATTTCAGAACAGATCCCAATCGCTTGGGAGGACATAGATCTTGAAAATGGTACCATCACGATTAAGCGAAATTATGTAAAAGGCTTCTATAAAGTCACCAAAAACAGAAGAAGAAACCGTAAAATCAAGTTACTAGAGCCAGCGATTGCAGCACTCAGAAAACAATATGCGATAACTGGCAATCGCTATCCAAAAGTTGTCGATGTCTTACAACGTGACAATCGCACGTACAAACAAGAAAAATTGCGTTTTGTATGGATCAATGAGGAACAAAACAGCACCTTTGAATATCATGAATTAAGATATAGATGGAACAAGCATTTGAAAAAAGCAAAAGTCAGAGGGCGAGGAATCAACCACGGTCGACACACGTTTGCGAGTCAGCTTTTATCATCTGGGCAAGTTCCACCAGAGTGGATTGCAGAACAGCTTGGACATAGTGATACATCGATGATTTATAAGCATTATGGGAAGTTGATTGCAGAAGATATTCCAGACTACTTGACCAAGATTAATAACTACATACGACAGTAATTTTGGTTACTTGAACATTACTCGAAACATTACATTTAAAATTTTATATAAGTGTCTAATTTATTGGGCACTTTTTTTATTTATTACTTCATTACTCTATATAAGCGTATAGACATGATTTTGTCATTTGGGTCAATTTTGCCTAAATTTTTAATAAACAAAGAAATTAGTCGTTGCTTGGCCATAAAACAACATAAGAAATGATATAAGTCTAAATAATTCCCATATCAGCTATTTTTATCAAACGATCATTACTTAAATCATTAATTTATATGAGAATAGAAATCAAATTATCTTGGGTTCGAGCCCCATCATTCACCCCAATTCCTTAAGTTTGTTGTAAATTCGGAGCATAGCACAGCCTGGTAGTGCACCTGGTTTGGGACCAGGGGGTCGTAGGTTCGAATCCTACTGCTCCGACCATTTAAGCATCAGCTTAAATATAAATTATCCGCTTAAAGGCGGTTTTTTTATGCCTGAAATTTGTGTTTGTCAACGAAGCGTCAAATTCTATAGATCTAAAAAAAGATCTCCGTAGAGATCTTTTTTAATAAAGAGAAGATTATCAAGGAATAATAATCACTGCAACACGACGGTTTTCAGCTTTATTCTCTTCTGAATCATTTGATTTAAGTGGCTGGTCAGCCCCTTTTCCAATCACTTGGATATTTTGTGGATTAAATTTTTGCTCAATGAATATATTTGAAACATTTTGAGCACGTTCTTTGGATAATTTTAAATTGTATTCAGGATTTCCGATATTATCGGTATGACCTACAATTTTAAGCTTATCGAGATGATATTTATTTAATTGCGTGGCTAAACGAACCAATTCAGTTTGACGTTCGGTATTAATATTCGATTCATTAAAACCAAACAATAAACGTTCTGGTAGACCTAGACTCCAACCTTCATCCGTTAATACAAAACCTTCTTTCTTAAGTACACGAGCTTGTTTATAGCTCAACCCACCTAGATTCATACAACCTGTAAGTGCTAGGCAGAGTATTGCAAGAATAGAAAGTTGTACGTTTTTTAAAGTCATAAAAACCCCCTAATATTATGAATGGTAAATAAACCAATGATGCTGTAAAGATTTTGCTTTGTACATGGCTTGATCTGCTTGAGAAATTAAGTCTTCTGGGCTTGAGGCCTGGCTAGAGATAGCAATACCGATACTAAAGCTAAAAGAAATCGATTGTCCTTTATAGATTAAAGGATCGTCACAACATTTAATCAGATTTTCCGCAATAGAGATGAGGTGTTCAATTTTAGAAATGGAACGTAAAATAATTGCAAACTCATCTCCTGCAAGACGCGCGACAAAATCATCTTGGCGAATATGGCGTCTTAATCGCGAAGCCATTTCTTTTAAAACTTCATCACCGACCAAATGTCCATATTGATCATTAATAGCTTTAAAATTATTATTATCAATAAATAATAAAGCTAAATTTTCACGTTGATTGGTGTCTTCATATAAATTACATAACACTTGATAAAAATAATTACGATTAGGTAATTCGGTTAAATGATCATGTTGAACTTGATAAGAAAGTTCACTATTCTCATTTTGAAGATGGGTATGCCAAGATTGAATTTCATCTAAGAGTTGGTTGAACACACTGTTTAAGTCTTGAAATTCTTTTACATCACTTTTTGGAAACCTTAAGTTATACGCCTTTTGATTTCTTAAGAGTTGTGCAATTTGTATAATCGGTAAAAAAGAACCCATAATATGGCGATAGGTTAAGTTTACTGACCACCATACAGCAAAAACCATAAAGAGCATGCCAAACGCTAAGCCGGTAAAAATTTTAAAAATAAACATTAAAATTTCATTGGAACTTCCATATAGCACAACTTGACCAACCAGCTTTCCTTGATGTTGGACGTTTAACTTGATGGAATCTTTTAAAAAGATATGATCAAAAAAGTTTTGAATATAAGAATAGTGTTCAACATTTTTTAAGCTTTCAGCAACTTTATGACCTTGATTATCATAAACCTCAATCAGGCGTACTGAATGTTGAAAGGTGTATTCATTGATAATCTGCGAAATCGCGATTCTATCAGAGAACACCAGCGCAGGTTGAACACGTTCAGACACGGTGCGGCTGATTAATAATAGGTTTTGTTTCGCATAAGATTCAACGGTAAATACTGAAATCGTGACAAAAGTAGACGTACTAATAAATAAAGTGATTGCAAAGGTCGTAAATTGAGATTTACGAAACAATGTTTGTAGAGAACTCGATTTAAAAAATTTATTCATCATTATTTTAATCCGAATTCTTTGCCAGCAATAAAACACGTGGGTCAACATGTATTTTAGACTGAGCTAAACTATCAAGATTCACTTTAAAAATAGTATTTCCTGTTTTGTTGGTGGATAAGCAAAAAACGCTGCCAATTTCACATTCAGAATTACTTGAGCTAAACGATAAAATAGATGAATTTAATGATTTCCCAATAAGGGCCTGTTCGGTTTGTGCTGAAGTATTGGAAAAAAATACCGCATCACAATGACGATTTTTTAGATCGGCGGAATGTATCGCACTTATATTAAAAGGAGACTTATTTGATTTGATATAAGCAGAAAATTGGTTTGCATAAGATGCATTATCAACGACGCATAATTCTGGATTCGGAGTGTTCCATTTTGCATAACTTAATATCGACAATGTCATCATGAAAATATTATGTGACGAATTGGCTGAGGAATAGTTGCAGCAAAAGAGCAAAATTCCTAAACAGAAGCTTCTTCTATTTATAAAACGGGCCATATTCGACTTAATTTATTAAATGATAAAATTATTTCAAATAGTTTAAAGAAAAAAAACAAATATAAATAGCTTAAAATTTAAATAAAAACATGTTCTGCTTTATTAGTATGAGAAAAAATGGTGCAAAAAATAGCTAAAAATGGACTTTTTTTGCTATTTTGGTCGAAAAAATGTCCAGTTGATAAAAAAGTTTAAAAAAAGGGGTTGTGTTGGTTAGTGAATGCTGTAGAATGCACATCCATCGGCGGTGATGTTAAATAAAACTTCTGATAAATCAGGCACTTGATTAAGTTGTTAAGATTTCGAATTGAGATTTTAAGGTGAGATTAGAGTTGGGTTTGTTAGAAAAAATAATTAACATTATTGATTGACTTTTTAGAGATAGAGAGTAGTATAGCCGACCTAGCTTGATGCTGACGAAGCATTGAGAAGATCATTAAGAGAATATGAAGAACAACTTGTGTGGATTTTTACTGATTGATTGATCGAAATATTATCATTGATTGATTGGTTTAAATTACTCGAAGTTTATTTGAGAGAATTTGTCAGTACATTGATGAGTCAGAATTGTGACCTTAAGTCACTAATGATTTTTAACTGAAGAGTTTGATCATGGCTCAGATTGAACGCTGGCGGCAGGCTTAACACATGCAAGTCGAGCGGGGGATGTTGCTTCGGTAACTGACCTAGCGGCGGACGGGTGAGTAATACTTAGGAATCTGCCTATTAATGGGGGACAACATCTCGAAAGGGATGCTAATACCGCATACGCCCTACGGGGGAAAGCAGGGGATCACTTGTGACCTTGCGTTAATAGATGAGCCTAAGTCGGATTAGCTAGTTGGTGGGGTAAAGGCCTACCAAGGCGACGATCTGTAGCGGGTCTGAGAGGATGATCCGCCACACTGGGACTGAGACACGGCCCAGACTCCTACGGGAGGCAGCAGTGGGGAATATTGGACAATGGGGGGAACCCTGATCCAGCCATGCCGCGTGTGTGAAGAAGGCCTTATGGTTGTAAAGCACTTTAAGCGAGGAGGAGGCTCTCTTGGTTAATACCCAAGAAGAGTGGACGTTACTCGCAGAATAAGCACCGGCTAACTCTGTGCCAGCAGCCGCGGTAATACAGAGGGTGCGAGCGTTAATCGGATTTACTGGGCGTAAAGCGTGCGTAGGCGGCTTTTTAAGTCGGATGTGAAATCCCCGAGCTTAACTTGGGAATTGCATTCGATACTGGGAAGCTAGAGTATGGGAGAGGATGGTAGAATTCCAGGTGTAGCGGTGAAATGCGTAGAGATCTGGAGGAATACCGATGGCGAAGGCAGCCATCTGGCCTAATACTGACGCTGAGGTACGAAAGCATGGGGAGCAAACAGGATTAGATACCCTGGTAGTCCATGCCGTAAACGATGTCTACTAGCCGTTGGGGCCTTTGAGGCTTTAGTGGCGCAGCTAACGCGATAAGTAGACCGCCTGGGGAGTACGGTCGCAAGACTAAAACTCAAATGAATTGACGGGGGCCCGCACAAGCGGTGGAGCATGTGGTTTAATTCGATGCAACGCGAAGAACCTTACCTGGTCTTGACATAGTAAGAACTTTCCAGAGATGGATTGGTGCCTTCGGGAACTTACATACAGGTGCTGCATGGCTGTCGTCAGCTCGTGTCGTGAGATGTTGGGTTAAGTCCCGCAACGAGCGCAACCCTTTTCCTTATTTGCCAGCACTTCGGGTGGGAACTTTAAGGATACTGCCAGTGACAAACTGGAGGAAGGCGGGGACGACGTCAAGTCATCATGGCCCTTACGACCAGGGCTACACACGTGCTACAATGGTCGGTACAAAGGGTTGCTACCTAGCGATAGGATGCTAATCTCAAAAAGCCGATCGTAGTCCGGATTGGAGTCTGCAACTCGACTCCATGAAGTCGGAATCGCTAGTAATCGCGGATCAGAATGCCGCGGTGAATACGTTCCCGGGCCTTGTACACACCGCCCGTCACACCATGGGAGTTTGTTGCACCAGAAGTAGGTAGTCTAACCGTAAGGAGGACGCTTACCACGGTGTGGCCGATGACTGGGGTGAAGTCGTAACAAGGTAGCCGTAGGGGAACCTGCGGCTGGATCACCTCCTTAACGAAAGATTGACGATTGGTAAGAATCCACAACAAGTTGTTCTTCATTGATGTATCTGAGGGTCTGTAGCTCAGTTGGTTAGAGCACACGCTTGATAAGCGTGGGGTCACAAGTTCAAGTCTTGTCAGACCCACCAAGTCTACTGAACACAGAAGAGCAGATATATTAAGATCTTAAGCTGGGGACTTAGCTTAGTTGGTAGAGCGCCTGCTTTGCACGCAGGAGGTCAACGGTTCGACTCCGTTAGTCTCCACCACTAATTAAAGACTAAGTGATTACAGAACTTAGTAAGCCGATAGCTTATTAAGTTCTGTGATTTATCACAGTTAACTACTCGCTGACGAGGCGGTAGTGAATCATTAACAGAATATATTTGAGTTGAAATAATTGTTTAAACTCGTTTTAGTTGATGTTAGCAAGTAATTGTTAATGTTGAATGAAATGAGCACTAGCGATAAAACTGAATCAAGCGTTTTGGTATATGAATTAAATTGAAGCTGTATAGTGATTAAATTCACAGGCAACAAATAGAAGTGATTAAGTTCACATTGTTGATCCTCCTTGTAGGGATTAACGACTGTTTGGGGTTGTATAGTCAAGTAATTAAGTGCATGTGGTGGATGCCTTGGCAGTCAGAGGCGATGAAAGACGTAATAGCCTGCGATAAGCTTCGGGGAGGCGGCAAATATCCTGTGATCCGGAGATTTCTGAATGGGGAAACCCACTTACCATAAGGTAGGTATCGCATGATGAATACATAGTCATGCGAGGCGAACGAGGGGAAGTGAAACATCTCAGTACCCTTAGGAAAAGAAATCAATTGAGATTCCCTCAGTAGCGGCGAGCGAACGGGGATCAGCCCATTAAGTTATATGTGTTTTAGCGGAAAGCTCTGGGAAGTGCTACCGTAGAGGGTGATAGTCCCGTACACGAAAGGGCACATATAATGATGACGAGTAGGGCGAGGCACGTGAAACCTTGTCTGAATATGGGGGGACCATCCTCCAAGGCTAAATACTCCTGACTGACCGATAGTGAACCAGTACCGTGAGGGAAAGGCGAAAAGAACCCCTGTGAGGGGAGTGAAATAGATCCTGAAACCGCATGCATACAAGCAGTGGGAGCCGACTTGTTCGGTGACTGCGTACCTTTTGTATAATGGGTCAGCGACTTATATTCAGTAGCAAGGTTAACCGTATAGGGGAGCCGTAGAGAAATCGAGTCTTAATAGGGCGTTTAGTTGCTGGGTATAGACCCGAAACCGGGTGATCTATCCATGAGCAGGTTGAAGGTTGGGTAACACTAACTGGAGGACCGAACCCACTGTCGTTGAAAAGCCAGGGGATGACTTGTGGATAGGGGTGAAAGGCTAATCAAACTCGGTGATAGCTGGTTCTCCCCGAAAGCTATTTAGGTAGCGCCTCGGACGAATACCATAGGGGGTAGAGCACTGTTTCGGCTAGGGGGTCATCCCGACTTACCAAACCGATGCAAACTCCGAATACCTATGAGTACTATCCGGGAGACAGACTGCGGGTGCTAACGTCCGTAGTCAAGAGGAAAACAATCCAGACCGCCAGCTAAGGCCCCCAAATTATAGTTAAGTGGGAAACGATGTGGGAAGGCATAGACAGCTAGGAGGTTGGCTTAGAAGCAGCCACCCTTTAAAGAAAGCGTAATAGCTCACTAGTCGAGTCGGCCTGCGCGGAAGATGTAACGGGGCTAAAACTATATGCCGAAGCTGCGGATGTGCACTATGTGCACGTGGTAGGGGAGCGTTCTGTAAGCCGATGAAGGTGTATTGAGAAGTATGCTGGAGGTATCAGAAGTGCGAATGCTGACGTGAGTAACGACAAAACGGGTGAAAAACCCGTTCGCTGAAAGACCAAGGGTTCCAGTCCAACGTTAATCGGGGCTGGGTGAGTCGACCCCTAAGGCGAGGCCGAGAGGCGTAGTCGATGGGAAATTGGTTAATATTCCAATACTTCTGTGTAATGCGATGAGAGGACGGAGAAAGTTAAGTCAGCCTGGCGTTGGTTGTCCAGGTGAAAGGCAGTAGGCATGCATCTTAGGCAAATCCGGGGTGCTCTATGCTGAGAGCTGATAGCAAGCTAGTTTACTAGCGAAGTGGCTGATACTATGCTTCCAGGAAAAGTCTCTAAGCTTCAGTTACACAGGAATCGTACCCTAAACCGACACAGGTGGTCAGGTCGAGTAGACCAAAGCGCTTGAGAGAACTCTGCTGAAGGAACTAGGCAAAATGGTACCGTAACTTCGGGAGAAGGTACGCTGCTGACGGTGATAGGACTTGCTCCTTGAGCTATTGGCAGCCACAGAAACCAGGCCCCTGCAACTGTTTATTAAAAACATAGCACTCTGCAAACACGAAAGTGGACGTATAGGGTGTGATGCCTGCCCGGTGCTGGAAGGTTAATTGATGGGGTTAGCGTAAGCGAAGCTCTTGATCGAAGCCCCAGTAAACGGCGGCCGTAACTATAACGGTCCTAAGGTAGCGAAATTCCTTGTCGGGTAAGTTCCGACCTGCACGAATGGCATAATGATGGGGGCGCTGTCTCCAGCAGAGGCTCAGTGAAATCGAAATCGCCGTGAAGATGCGGTGTACCCGCGGCTAGACGGAAAGACCCCGTGAACCTTTACTGCAGCTTGACATTGAACTTTGATCTTACTTGTGTAGGATAGGTGGGAGGCTTTGAAGTAGTGACGCCAGTTGCTATGGAGCCATCCTTGAAATACCACCCTGGTAATATTGAGGTTCTAACTCTGTCCCGTTATCCGGGACGAGGACCATGTCTGGTGGGTAGTTTGACTGGGGCGGTCTCCTCCTAAAGAGTAACGGAGGAGTACGAAGGTGCGCTCAGCGTGGTCGGAAATCACGCGTAGAGTATAAAGGCAAAAGCGCGCTTAACTGCGAGACCCACAAGTCGAGCAGGTACGAAAGTAGGTCTTAGTGATCCGGTGGTTCTGTATGGAAGGGCCATCGCTCAACGGATAAAAGGTACTCTGGGGATAACAGGCTGATACCGCCCAAGAGTTCATATCGACGGCGGTGTTTGGCACCTCGATGTCGGCTCATCTCATCCTGGGGCTGAAGCAGGTCCCAAGGGTATGGCTGTTCGCCATTTAAAGAGGTACGCGAGCTGGGTTTAGAACGTCGTGAGACAGTTCGGTCCCTATCTACCGTGGGCGTTGGAAATTTGAGAGGATCTGCTCCTAGTACGAGAGGACCAGAGTGGACGAACCTCTGGTGTACCGGTTGTGACGCCAGTCGCATCGCCGGGTAGCTATGTTCGGAAGGGATAACCGCTGAAAGCATCTAAGCGGGAAGCCTACCTCAAGATAAGATTTCCCTAGGACTTTATGTCCTCTAAAGAGCCGTTGAAGACTACGACGTTGATAGGTTGGATGTGGAAGTGCGGTGACGCATGAAGCTGACCAATACTAATTGCTCGTGAGGCTTGACTATACAACACCCAAGCAGTTGTATATGAAGCATCATTTGATTCATAAAAGATCAAACATACTTGATTTAGTTGTAAAGCTAGTTAAACTATTCAACTCAAATGTTCTGTTAAACTCATTTGGTACGAAGTAAGGCATTTAAATAAGACCCGAACAAGTCCATAACAGTTTGCTGGCGACAATAGCAAGAGTGAACCACCTGATCCCTTCCCGAACTCAGAAGTGAAACCTCTTAGCGCTGATGGTAGTGTGGGGTTACCCATGTGAGAGTAAGTCATCGCCAGCTTTTAAATCTAAAAACACCCCGTTCTTTAACGAGAGCGGGGTGTTTTTTTATGGGTGGTGTTTATTAGCGAAATGAAAAGAAAACTGCGAAAGGAAATATAAAAGCTCTAGCCTTAGCAGGAGCTTTTAAAAATCATTAGAAAGATTCTACTTAAACAATAAAATCATTAATCTTTAAAATGAACAGGAATCCATTGATAGCTTTTCCCATCTGCTGAGTAAATATGTCCAATGCCTGGGAATGGTAAATGAGGTGCTGCGATGGTTTGCCCATGTTTTGCATAATCAGCAAACTGCTTTAATCGGGTTTGAACAGCTGTTTTCGGGTCAATATCATATTCTATTGCTGTTTCTGGTTTATCGAATTGTACTGTATGAGAGTGGACAATATCTCCAATAAAAATAATATCTTCACCCGTTGTTTTTAGTTTATAACTAAAATGCCCTGGGGTATGACCAGCAGTACTGATCACTTCAAATCCGCTGATGTTGTCACCCAGTTTAAATGTTTTAAACTGTTTTTTAACTTGATAGGGTGCAAGGGCGGCTTTGATCTTTTCGACAGTTGCTAAGTAATTGGCACGTTTATCTTGCGCTATTTTTTCAGCTTGTTTCGGATTTAGCCAATAATTTGCTTCATCTTCAGAGACATAGATGGTGGCATTTGGGTAGTTTGCTATGCCATTTTTACTGACACCACAGGAATGATCAGGATGTAAATGTGTCAGTAAAATCGTATTGACTTGTTCAGGTTGATGACCTGAAGCTTTGAGATTTTTTAATACAGAGCCTAGATGCGCACCGAAACAATCTGCAGTACCGCTATCCACCAAAACCAATGATTTTCCTGTGTTAACTAAAAATGCATTCACCGATGTTTGCACACCTTTGGCTTGATCTGCATGATATTTCTTTAAAATTTCTTGAACCTTATCCTGTGAAATATCCTTAAATAGTGTGGGAGACATAAAGTTGGTGCCATCTAGCAAGGCGGTAATTTGTGTATTGCCCAACTGATGTTGGTAAAACCCTGCTACTTGCGCTTGTTGTTCAATGATCGGTAATGTTTTGGTGACTTCTGCTTGTGATGTAAGAGGGAATAAGCCGAATAAAAGGACTGATAATGATAGGGCAGTTTTTTTCATTGGAGTTGATCAGAATTAATTTAACGAATTATTTTTTAACATGGATTGGTTCATCACGGTGCTTTTTATATATGAAAAAAAATCGACTTTTGTAAGCGAATTTTTTATTAATATACACAATGATCGAATCAGCTATGTGAGGTCATTCATTGATATCCTGACGATTTCTGGCTCTTTTCCACTCAATAAAAGTACAAATCAGCGCTGTTGGTAGTATAAGGACAAACTGGAGGTAAAGAAAAGTGAATAAAGGGAAAGGCGTGACTATAGCAATGATAAGAATAAAAGGGGCTAGCATAAAGCCTAAAAGACACCCATAGATTAAACTATAACGCCAAGAGGCTAACGCTAATTTACTTGCAAAAAAGTGATTAAATAAGAGATTGGTAATGATGACTGGAATGCATCCTAAGAGATAACCAATTGGAGTAATCAAGATGGATGCAGCAATCATTGGAAATATAATAGATGGTGTAATGAGTCCTTTTAAAAACCGCATTGGATCATAAAAAAATAATCCGCTGTGAAATGTGATCGTGATAATAAATGTACCAATGAGTGGACCACAGAGGATAAATGCAGATATTTTTCCTTGGTTATTCTTTGATATATCCATATTGAGGCGAGCCCCTTTTTTTTCATTTTTATAATGTGAATGTAGTAAAACAGTAGCATAAAAAAAGACTTTCGAAGAAGCCTTTTAGTGATTTATGATCGTCTCGGATGAGATAATCAATAATTAAGAAACTTTATCACCTGGTTTCGCACCAGATTCAGGTGAAATCACCCAAACACCATCACCATTCCCAGCAGCAAGCACCATACCATTTGAAATACCAAAACGCATTTTACGCGGCGCAAGGTTTGCAACCATAACCACCAATTTGCCAGTTAAGTCTTCAGGTTTGTAGAACTCACGGATCCCACTGAATACATTACGTGGTTCAGCTTCGCCGACATTTAGAGTCAATTGAAGCAGTTTATCAGAACCTTCTACTGTTGCTGCTTCTAAGACTTCAGCAACACGCAAGTCGATTTTGATAAAGTCATCGATCGTAATGATTTCTGCTTCACCCACTTTGGCTTCAGGCTTTTTCTCTTTGGTTTTTTCAGTTTTCTTTTCTGCTTTCGCTGGTGTTGCAGCAGCTAAAGATTCTTTTGATGCATCAACCATTGCAGCAACTGCTTTTGGATCAACACGTTGCATCAATGGCTGGAATTGAGCAATTTCATGCGCAACTAAAACCGTTTTTCCTGAAGCAAAATCAAAACTTTCAAGTTTTAAGAAGTCTTGAACCTGTGTTGCCAAAGTTGGTAGTACCGGTGCCAAGTAAACAGCCAATTGACGGAATAGGTTGATGCCAACAGAGCAGACATCATGAACTTGTTGTTCCTGACCTTCTTGTTTTGCCAAAGCCCATGGTTTTTTCTCATCAATATACTGATTTGCACGATCAGCAAGTGCCATGATTTCACGTATAGCGGTTGAAAACTCACGCGCTTCATAAGATTGAGCAATCGAAGCACCCGCATCAATGAAACTTTGAACCAGCTCAGGTTCAGCACATGTTGCAGACAAGCTATTGTTAAAATTGCTGTTAATGAATTTTGCACAACGACTGGCAATATTCACAACTTTTCCTACTAAATCTGAATTTACTTTTTGCACAAAGTCATCAAGATTCAAATCAGAATCTTCAACCTTATCAGAGAGTTTAGAAGCAAAGTAATAACGTAAATATTCAGGATTTAAGTGCTGCAGATAGGTTTCAGCTTTAATAAATGTGCCACGCGATTTTGACATTTTTTGACCATTTACAGTCAAGAAACCATTTACGAATAGGCCTGTAGGGGTGCGGTAATTTGCACCTTCTAACATTGCAGGCCAGAACAACGCATGGAAATATACAATGTCTTTACCAATGAAGTGATAGACCTCATTTTTAGAATCTTTTTTCCAATAGTCGTCAAAGCTTAATTCTGGGCGCTTCGTTTTGATGTAATTTTCAAAACTTGACATATAGCCAATCGGAGCATCAACCCAAACATAGAAATATTTATTTGGTGCATCTGGAATTTCAAAGCCGAAATAAGGTGCATCACGAGAGATATCCCAATCGTTTAGACCATTTTCAAACCATTCATCTAACTTATTTGCGATCGAAACAGGTAAACGACCTTCATCACGCGTCCATTTTTGCAAGTATTCGGCAAAGTTTGGGAGTTTAAAGAAATAATGATCTGATGATTTTTCAACAGGTGTCGCACCACTTAATGTTGAGCGTGGGTTTAATAGCTCTGTTGCATTATAGGTCGTACCACATACTTCGCATGAGTCGCCATACTGATCTTCCGCTTTACATTTTGGACAAGTGCCTTTAATGAAACGGTCTGACAAGAACATGCTTTTTTCAGGATCAAACAACTGAGTAACAGGACGAATCGCAATATTGCCTGCCTCACGGTTTTTAATATAGATTTCCTCAGAACGGGCTTTATTTTCATCGCTATTGGTTGAATCATAGTGATCGAAATGTACGCCAAAGCCATCAAAATCACGGATATGCTCTTTTTGCACATTGGCAATTTGCGCTTCTGGACTAATCCCATTTGCTTCTGCACGGAGCATGATTGCTGTACCGTGTGCATCATCCGCGCAGACATAAGTCACGTCATGACCCATTGCACGCATGGCACGAACCCAGATATCTGCTTGGATGTAGCCGAGTAGGTGACCCATATGAATAGGACCATTTGCGTATGGAAGGGCGTTAGTGACTAAAATATTTCGCACGGATATAACTCTCTTTCTCAAAGTTAATGCAAGGGCATTGATTTTAGCGTAATTGCTATGAAGATGCACAACAGAATAGGTGAATTCTTTTCAAATGTAGATTTTTATGCATATTCTTATATCTGCCAATTCATTATTATAGAATGGTGTATTCGTGTATTTCCCAAGAGCAATAAATCTATGATTGATGATGAATATTTTGATGATGACCAGCCTGTAACCCGTATTCCACAAAATCAAAATAGTAAAAATCTGATTGAGAAAAATATTCTGAAACAAGCTGAACGCTATTTTGCAGATATTTCTGAAGATGAACATCAGTATCTTATTGAAACACTCAATGGGTTTGCTCAAGAAGAGCCTTATTTTGAAGTTTTAGCCAATCAATTGGATCAGCCTGTGGGGGCTAAAATTGCCAATGACGCTCTCAATCTATTGCATTTTTGGCAATTGATACACGAAGCTGAAGATATTGCTCAGTTTAATCTTTTAGATGTGATCAACAGTGCGTTTTTTCAGTCTGAGATGTTTAAAGCTTTTGATCAATTAGCACTGGGTGAGCAGAAGTCACAATACCAAGCTGTGTTAGAACAAAGCTTTAAACTCTATCAATTAGAGTTGTATGCGGGATGTATTCCATTGCTTTATGCCCAATTGGAAGGTTTGTTAACGGCTGTTTTAGTTCAAAATGGTTATTTAAAACAACAGGACACCAAGTTTATTGATGTCTATAAAATCGTTCCTGGGTTAAAAGGTCATGAGATTAAAAGTTTGTGGCATAAAGCTAAAATTGCCAATGAATTGAATCATTATTTTTTAGAGTTGGCTGCTTATAAGATGGATAGTAGTTCAACGGTGAGTATGACACGGCATAACATTCTACATGGTACGGATTTGAATCATTTTAATCAGGGTCGCAGTTTCGTATTGTTTATTTGGCTATTTGCGGCAGTCAGTTTTATGGGAAATGTCCGATCATAAAGTTCCAATCGTGATGATTCTTCACCTAAACTTCACATCCTAATCAAACACGCTACATTTTAATTTTAGAAACTAACACCAAGATCGAAGAAGGAGAAAATCATGCGGTCTTGGTATGTATTTGTTGCTTCAGCATTTGCAAGTTTAGCGGCTGTTCTTAGTTTAGTTGTGCCATTTTGTCTTTTTCTATATTTTTATCAGGGCGATTTATTTATTTCAGCTTCTGAACGAACTTCAAGCCGAGGCATGGAAGTCGTATTGTATTTAACTCCATTTTTACTGCTGGTCGGTTTTTTTAGTTACACAGTTATTTTTAAAGTATTTAAAGTACCTCAAAAAATCATCGAAACAACACAGATTATAAAATCTATAACTTTGATCTTTATCATGATGCTAAGTTTTTTATTCTTAGTTTTATGTTTAGATGGTGCTCTATCTAACTTTATCGAGGCATTGAGTTATTTAATCTTCGTTTATTTACTGCTATTGCTCCCGTTTTGTATCGGTCTAGTTCTCGGAAATGCAGTTTACTTCATTTTATGCAGAAAATTTAATGCGCAGAATATGTTTAGAAAACAAGTACATCATTGGGTTTAAATTTGCGTTTCATGTTATGTTCGAACTTCGATATCAATAAGAAATTACCTATGCTTAAACTGATTGCCGAAGACTTTATCCAAGTGGATAAAATTGATTTAGTTTTACCTTTATATCAACAATTAGTTGAGCAAACTAAACGAGAAGCGGGCTGTATTGCCTATGATTTATATCATGATTTATGCAATACAGGGCATTTTGTATTTATTGAGGAATGGGTGGATCGAGCTGCTTTAGATGCCCATGTTCAATCCTCCCATTTTCAGGATTTAGTCCCGCAAATTGATCAACATAGAAGACAAGATGGAATTTTTACCCATATGCAGCATTATGATGAATTGTTTAAAAAATGAATATTTAGCATTCATCTTCAATCATTTTCTTAATTTTGATTGCCTTTTCAAAATGATCAAGCTGATGGGTTTTAATCCACCATTCTGCCACTTGCATTAAGGTTTCTGGGTTATCATTTTTATTGGCAAAGAATGCATAAAAAGATAAACCAACATCATCTCCCTTTTTAGCAATTTTATCATTACAGACTCGGATAATTTTTTCTTTCATTAAGTGTTGCATTCGATAAGACTCAGTGTTTGTTTTAATTCAATGATTTTTAATCAATCAGAATAGGCTATTTTATTCATTTTGAAACAAAAAAACACATCGCTACAAACTGTGTATGAATTGTTAAAGAAATGCATCTTTTTACATTTTATGGAGTTTCAGTTGTTATAACTAGGGTGAGACTTAATTAAATAGGAAGAAAATCATGACAAATTTAGACGATTTAAAAAACAAAGCTTCTGAAGTAATTGATGATGTGAAGTTAAAAGCCAAAGAAGCAAAATTAGGTGCTGAAAAGGTTGCAGATGACCTCAAACATAAAGCAAAAGAAACGCTGCTTAAAGGTGAGCAAGCTGTAAATGATTTGAAGCACAAAAAAGATGATGAAAAGTAATTTGAACAATCACTGAACAGCGCCACGCTGTTCAGTGATACTTTTTACTTAAGGTTCTTTACGAATCCACTCGATTTCACGAATCTGATTATTCACTACCGTAAAAGTATAAGTTACATTCTCAATCTCATAGATATAGTTGGATACGGTAACCGTCGTTTTACCTTCTTTACGTTCATAAGTGTTCATTGAAATTGGAGATTGACCAATTCGTGTCGACATTTCCGTCAAACTATCACCTACAGAAACCAATTGTCCTGAAGATGTACGCACCGCAGTTGTAGATGTTCCAGCAAAAGCTGAACTCGAAATGATTACAGTAAAAACTAAAAATAATAGAGACTTCATAGACCTACCTTATTATTGTCAAAAATTACACAAAGTTGTTAGGGTCTGTAGACATTTCATAAATGGCTTGCGTTGTAGGTTAAAATTGAGCAGGCAAGGCATGAAACGAAGAGAATAGCGAGACTATTTTCGAGTTTCATAACACAGGCTGAGATAATTTTAACCACAACCCTTCGGGACTAGCGTGTTTTTTGCCGCTACATCGTTACGAACTACTCATTTAGAATGACTAAATTTCGTATTTCGCGCCTAGTATCGCCTAAAAAACACACGTAGTCGCAAACATAGACGAATTGCCAACAGACCCTATTGACCCAATCTGACTATAGCTATTTTTTATCCAGTATTTGTATGGGAATTATTAAGAAGGCGTTTGTCATAGAAATCTAAATCGCAAAAACTAAAAGTTCATTCTGAACAATGAGATAAAATGATTGAATGGATTATTTTGGATGCTAAACCAACTAAATAAGTAGGATTAATAACGACATTCAAAAAGCTGAATAGAAGTTTGCTTAACCTCAGGTCATTTTACAGTTAAACTATCTGTTCTCAGTATTTATTGTATTTGCAAATTTGGAGCAAATCTATGTCGTGGCTTTCTTCGCTTAAATCAGTTTTTTCTCCTGCACAGGAGGTGAAAGAGGAAGAAGTCCAATCTGTTTTGCAAAACTATATTTTGCCAAATTCAAATGTCTTAAAAGATCGTATTACTCAAGTGAATGTTGTAGGCCGAGTATTACAACTGACAATTAATACTTATCCTGAAGAGGCAGATCATTTACAAAAAATTCATGATGATCTCGCCGATGCATTGGAGAAGTGCGGTATTCAAGAGTTGAATCTGCATGTGATTCAACAAAAAATTCAACATGATTCGAGTTGTGGCAGTGATCAGCATGGAAAAGCGGGGCATAGTTGTGCTTCAAAGCCCAAAGAGCAACATCCTAATCTTCCTCCAGTTGTCGATGCTTCTGCTAAAATGGCAAATACACAAGAAGATCCTAATAATCCACCAATTCAAAAAGCAGCACCACAACAACGAGATATTCCGAAACACCCTCGAATTCAAAATGTGATCCTCATATCATCGGGTAAAGGTGGGGTCGGTAAATCAACCACCACAGTAAATATCGCATTGGCTTTGCACAAATTAGGCTTAAAAGTCGGGGTTTTGGATGCTGATATCTATGGTCCAAGTATTCCAACAATGCTGGGTAATGCTGGACAAACACCTAAAATAGAAGGTGAAAATTTTGTACCATTAGAAGCTTATGGTATGGCGGTACTTTCAATCGGTCATTTGATTGGAAAAGAAAATACACCAGTTGCTTGGCGTGGTGCAAAAGCCACAGGTGCATTAATGCAACTGTTTAATCAAGCGCTATGGCCTGATTTAGACGTTCTAGTCATCGATATGCCACCTGGTACTGGTGATATTCAATTAACCCTTGCCCAGCGTATTCCTGTAACAGGCGCTGTGATTGTGACAACACCTCAGAATGTAGCCTTGATGGATGCTGTGAAAGGAATTGAACTGTTTAATAAAGTACATATTCCAGTTATGGGGGTGGTGGAAAATATGTCGACGCATATCTGCTCAAACTGTGGTCATGAAGAACAAATTTTTGGTACAGGTGGCGGCGATCAATTGTCTGAGCAATATAATATTCCGTTGTTGGGACGATTGCCTCTAAATGTTCAAATTCGTGAAAATGCTGATGCTGGTAAACCTTCTGTGATAGCAGGAGATGTTGCTGCAGAAAACTATATGGCTATTGCTGAAAAAATTGCACAAGCTTTACCTAAAGCCGAAAAAGATCCGCATAGAATTTTCTAAGAATTGACCTCTCAAGCGTCCTCTCTTTATTTTAACCATTGAATTAAAGAGAGGATAATTGAGAATGGATCAATGAAATATTTAAACTTACTCGATAATAAGATTTTATACGCACTGCCCATTTTCAGTATTCTCAAAAATCAAATAATTAATGCTAAATATGAAGGGTATGGTACAAATGATGTTGATCCACAAACGATGTTAAGTTAATTAAAGTTATTCCCAACTCAAAAAATAAAATTTAAATCGCCTTCTCTTAACTATCTGTATAAAAATATAGAAAATTGATCAACTGGTATATTCATTGCTTAGGTATAATTTCTAATTTAAACCATTGAGTAGACCATGCTATTAAAAAAAATCTTATGTGCTTTGGGAATCTGTAGTTCGATGTTCTTGGCTGCATGTAATGATAGTGATTCAGATAAAACCAATTCTAATTCAACGACACAAAAATCATTGCAACCCATCATCATTCAAGGTGCATTACCTGTAGAATCTGAGCAAATGGCCTCAAAACTAAGCAATTCTACAGTCGAAACGTTCGGTGGTTGGACGTTTTGGAAAGGAACCTATCAAGGTTATCCAGTGATTATCTCTAAAACAAGAATGGGAATGAGCAACTCTGCTGCCGCAACAGCAATTGCGATTGAACGTTATAAACCCATTGCGATTATTAACCAAGGAACATCAGGTGGACATGATCCTGATCTTAATGTCTATGATATTGTTTTAGGTCGTTACACCACCAATATTGGTGCATTTAGAACACCTAAAAAAGCGGTTGGAGAGGGTTCGAATTCTCTTGAATGGACAGAAGCTTTTGATGTGCTGCCTACGGATGAGTCTGATCCTGAACCGATTGCGATTCGTAAATTTGAAGCAGATAAAGATCTGTTATTGGCAGCGCAGCGTGCAAAAACCAATTATAGCAAGGGCCGTGTGGTTGAAGGTACTATTGGTTCAGCAGATGTTTGGAACAATGAATTGGACCGAATTGCATTTTTCCATAAAAACTATGGCACTTCTGTAGAGGAAATGGAGGCGGCATCTGTGGCACAAATTGCCAGCCAATATAAAGTACCATTCCTTGGTGTTCGTATTTTATCGAACAATATTACCAACGGGGGCGCATATGACCCAGGTACTGGAGAAGCGTGCCAGCATTATGTTTTAGATGTGGTTGTTGAATATATGAAAGCTAAACAAGCCGCTTTAAAGTAATTTTTTATCAAAATAAATTGGAGTTTGCTTAGAGAGTTTTGGGCTGTTTTTTACGGTTATTCCACTTTTTAATCACGCTCCAACGCCAGTAAATACGTGTCACAATAAAGAGCAGTGATGCAAATATAAATGCTTCAATAAACAAACCGGTTGCAAGAATTTTGGCTAGGCTAAAATCAATATGCCCATGTCCAAAGTTTTTGATCCAATGAATGATTTGATGGAAAACACCGAGCAACATTTCCTTATTGATCATATGCACATGATAAATTTTGGAACCAATCCAAAAGGCAAAAATCAAAATTGGCACAATGGTTAACGGATTCATGATCCAAGCTAAAATTAGACCAATCGGTAAGTTTGCCTCAAAGAATAATACTGAAAAAATAATCAATAAGGTGTGGAATGGAATAGGCAGGATGCCCCAAAAGGTACCAATAAACATTGCTTTAGAAATCGATTTTCGATTGACATACCAAAGCTGAGGACTTAAGGCTTTATCGCCAAAAATCTTCATGAATTTCAAATTGTTGACTCGCTCTGGACTAGGGAGCCAAGACTGAAAAAAATGCTTTGCCATAAAAGTAGAAAATGCAAGAAAGGTAACTATTGTGCATCAATGTAGATAAAAACGACAACCTTTCTGACAAAAAACCTAATGAGTAAGAGAGAAATATGAATAAAGAATAGTCAATAAAACTGAAAATTTACTTAAAAAGTCCTTGATTCGTACCAAAGATGGCCTTTAACGGAACTACTTGGTATTTTACCGCTAATCAGTGTGCTATTTGGGAATAAACTTACTGATTTAAAAGGTATTATTATTGATTTTAAAGTTTGATTTTGGACATAAAAACAGCATTTCTTCGATCAGTGACTTTGCAGTTCTTATCTGATTTTAAGTTTTCAAAGCATTGAAAATAAAATATATTTTTATTTAGGGTAATGTTCTTCAATAAGTTCTCTTACAATTAATTTTTTGCCAATTCAATTTAAAAGATTTAATCTGCGATCAATCCATTGATGAGGTCATTTAATGATTTCATGGTTTTTTATTGGCTTGGTGGTGACGATTCTTTTGACACCAGGACCAACCAATACGCTTTTAGCATCTTCTGGAATTCAAGTTGGAATTCGAAAATCTCTTGCATTAATTCCAGCGGAAGCGCTTGGCTATCTTATCTCCATTACCATTTGGGGATTAATTATTGGATCTGTGTCTAAACAGTTTCCAAGTGTACCCGTTATTCTTAAATTATTTAGCGCAGGTTATATTTTATTCCTGGCTTTAAAATTATGGCGTACAGCAAATCGAGATGAAAACTTTAATCATGCGACAATTCGGGCGCGTGAGTTATTTTTTGCAACCCTTTTAAACCCGAAAGCACTTCTCTTTGCTTCTGCAATTTTTCCAACACATGTATGGCAAAATGCGTCTGCTTATACTTCACATATGTTGGTGTTTTTATTATTAATCGTACCGATTGCATTTTTTTGGACATTTATTGGTTCTGTGATTTGCAGTAATAAAGTGACTTGGCTCAATCAGCGTAATATGCAAAGAACTGCGTCTTTAGTTTTAGTGAGTTTTACTGTACCACTGAGCTACTCAGCACTTTTAAGCCTTTAACAATCGATTATAGTTAAACTTAAGTTTGTACGTTTACTTACAGACTTGGGTTGCTCTATTTCGTCATAAACATTCCTTTCAAAAGCAATTTCAGTTAAAGTACAGCGCAGTAAATAGCACAGTTTTGGGATAGAGATAAATGGCAATTAAGTCTGATCGTTGGATTCGTGAAATGAGCGAAAAGCACGGTATGATTGAACCGTATGCAGAAAACCAAGTGCGTTATGATGAACATGGTGAAAAGCTAATTTCTTATGGCGTATCTAGCTATGGTTATGACGTACGTTGTGCACGTGAGTTTAAAGTCTTTACCAATGTTCACTCTGCCATTGTCGACCCTAAAAATTTCGATGAACGTAGTTTTATCGACATTGAATCTGATGTTTGTATCATCCCTCCAAACTCATTTGCGTTAGCACGTACTGTTGAATATTTCCGTATTCCACGTAATGTTTTGACGATCTGCCTAGGTAAATCGACTTATGCACGTTGCGGGATTATTGTAAATGTAACGCCACTTGAACCTGAGTGGGAAGGTCATGTGACATTAGAGTTTTCAAATACGACGAATTTACCTGCGCGTATTTATGCCGGTGAAGGTGTTGCTCAAATGCTGTTTTTTGAATCTGATGAAGTCTGTGAAACCTCTTATAAAGATCGTGGTGGTAAATACCAAGGTCAGGTTGGGGTAACCTTACCTAAAGCTTAAATTAAAAATGAGCTGAAAGAAGCAAGTGTAAATCACTTGCTTTTTTTATGTATTTATCATGAGTAACAATATGATTTAGGCACTATTTTTATTGGAGTAAGTGCGGTCGTTAAACTTATCATTAAGTATATCTAATGGGAGATGTTATTTTATTTTAAATAATTGTTTTTTATCGGAAAATTTAAAATTTATTCGGTATGAATTTTAATCTATGGTATAAATAAAATTACGTTGATGTTAAATAAAAATGTGATTTATATCGTTTTATTTATTCAGAATTTGAATAGTACTTTAGCATCGGTATAAAAAATAAGGTCAAGCTTTGCTAAGGATGGAAGCATAGGATGTTCCAGATAAAATATTTAAATGTTGTATTGTTGATACTGAGTGGTTTAGGGATCAGCACTGCTCAAGCTGCAACGTTACAAGCTCTGACTGATGAACAATTATCAGAAATGACGGGTCAAGCACTCATGAGTTTGAGTTATACATCACCAACAGATGCAAGTAATTTAGAATCAAAACGGGATGGTGGTGCAAAAAATATAGGCTTTTACAAGTTAGGCCTAGAGGCTGATTTAGAATTAAATGTAAATATAAAGAAATTACAATTAGGCTGTGGAGGAGTTAACAATTCTATTCGTAGTGGGGTTTGTGATATTGATATCGACAATATTAGTTTGAGCGGTTTAGGTAATTCGGCATCTTCTAATACAGGTAGTGATTCTGATCGAGCTGCCCGGGTTGGATCAAGTGCGGTATTAACCAACCCTTTTATTCAGTTTGCAATAAAAAATCCAGATAGTGCATCCACGCGTGAAGTTGTAGGAATTAATTTAAGTTCAGAAAAAGCCATGGGCTTAATTACATTTGGTTTGGAAAACAGTGATACGCCAAATGGGATTAATACTTTAAGTGGTTTTATGACTGTTGCTGCAACCAGTGGTCTTGCTAAGGTGAATGGTTTTGGAACCAGTTTAGTATCTGGAGAGGCTGCAAAAGGTGCTTTAACACAAAGTTATACAGGCGTTGCCATTAAAGGAAAAGCTTCAGGGGTAAATTTTACAACAAAAAGTTATAATTTAAATTTAAGAGATTCAGCTACGGGAAGTAATGTATTAAATGGTATATTAAATTTACCTCAGCAAGATATTACAGGTAAACGTATTAGCTCAGCTATCTTAAAAGCAAATGCTACGGTTAATGATATTGCAATTTCTGGAAATATTGTCGCTAATGCTTTATTGATTATTAATTTAGATAGAGAAACGACAGGGACAATTAAAAATTTGAAAGTAGATGCAACAATTGATGAGGGTTTAAATTTTTTTCATAAAGCTAGTCTTAATGGAACTCCTGCTTCTTTATCACTTCAATCCCAAGATTTGCAATGGACAGCAAATAAGTCGGTTGCAGCAAGAGGATGGTGGTTAGAGTTTTCTAATCCAATCGATATTGGTGATATCACCCCAAGTAAAGCAGTTAATATTGAATTACCAACATTAGTAGAAACATTGGGTCAAATTAACACCTTTTTGGCGAAACCAGCAAATGAAATTAATTGTGGGTCTTGGGGGATACTAAGTTGTCTCTTTGGAAGCTCGATTCCTGTAGGAACTGTTGATTTAACAAATGCTCCAGCAGCTTCAATGCCACTTAAAGATTTAGTGTTAAAAAAACAAGATTTCACACCCAACTGCTATGGTTCATTGAAATTCTGTTAATTTTTATTGGCTTCTAGAGGCTTAAAAATAAAGAGATTTAATACCAATGATGAATCAACTTTCTATCTTAAAATTTTAAAACCTACCTAAGTGGGTTTTAATGCCTTAAATTGTATTCCCGCAGATGTCTTTGGTGTTGGAGGAATAGTTTAAAGTCATTTGGCTACGCTCAAAGATAAGCGTTTCTGTTGGTTGATAAGTGCCTATTAGCGATGTTGGATAACCACCAACAAGACCAAACATTTGGAAACTGATTTGAGTAGCTGAGTCTGATAATGGCGTATTGTTTATATAGCCTTTATCTATACCATTTAAATTTATTCCAATTTGTTTTGAATCTTGATCTAAATAAAGGCCAATTTTATAATTATTTGCAGAGCTGTAAGCTATATCAAATTCTTTCTCATAATTAATGCCTGCACCCAAATCAGAAAAACTAACGTAGACTTTTTTTGTTTTCGTATCATCTGAATTTGTAAGCCATACGAAGCCTCCATACTTCAGGTTTCCATTTTTGATAGCAAAAAAATTATATCCTAATGTGTATACGCCACTTTGATTTCCAGAATAAGATCCTGTAGGGATATCTGCAAAGTTATCAATCTTTAGCTCAACTGCATACTTTCCTGTGCTTGATAAATTCTTATCACCTAGAATTGTGTTATTTGTTCCATTTATATAGTTCTTATAAGATTGTGCAAATGCAGACGTGCTTGCATGATATTGGTATGCTGAGCTCTCAAGTAGAAAACTAGCAGTTGTTCCGTTTAAGTGGGGAAATTTTTTTGCAGGCGGAATAGGATTTCCAATCATCTGTTGGATTTCAGCAGTTGTTGCATCAAAATTATAACTACATGCAGCCCAACTGCTTATGCAGATTGAATTTATCATTAAACCGAATATCATTCTTTTCATGGTGTATTCCTTTTTATTTTGAGATTTTACTATAAAGTTAAAATGGAATAGATGTGAAAATATCCGATAAAAAGGTTTAAAAATTTTAAATACTTGATTTAAGTGGATTCATTTTAATTAAAATGTTTGAACTATTTTTATATCTATCTTTGATTTTTTATATTTGAATTTAAATCGTTTTTTATTCTTGATAATTGCTATGGAATATTTTTAATGTTTTTTGATGCTATTTGGCATCTTGGTTTATTAACAAAAATTACAGTCATTTTGTCGGAAATTTAACCTATATTTAAAAACATTATGATAGATTAATCACATTATATTTCTCTATTGAAAACTAAAATACATTTATGGTTGTAAGCACCTAGATTTTATGAAGTTTATCTAAAATTAGGTTTGGTTATTGGAACAGTAGAGCCTCACAATTTTGAACATAATCTAAGGATAAGGAGATGTTCATGCTTAAAATAAAGCCTTTGCGTGTAGCACTTTTTTCATTCAGTGTCTTTGCAATGTCTGCTGTATATGCACAGTCTACAACTTTAAAAAGTATGTCTGATGAGCAACTCTCTGAAACGACAGGTCAAGCCTTAATGAGTTTGACTTATGTTGCACCTACAGATTCAGCAAATATGGAAGCAAAACGAACAGGTGGAGATAAAAGTATTGGATTTTATAAATTAGGTTTAGAAGCTGAACTTGAATTAAATGCTAATATTAAAAAATTACAGTTAGGTTGCGGTGGTGTAAATGGCGCAGGGAACTGCGACATTGATATTGATAACTTGGGTTTGAGTGGTGTGGGAAACGCTGCAACATCTAATACAGATAGTGCTTCTGACCGAGCTGCTCGTGTAGGATCAAGTGCTGTTTTAACCAATCCATTTATTCAATTTGCAATTAAAAACCCTGGAAGTGCCTCTACACGGCAAGTCGTGGGAATAAATTTAAGTTCTGAAAAAGCAGTGGGGCTGCTGACGTTTGGTACTGAAAATAGTAGTACAAAAAATGGAATTAACTCCTTAAGTGGATATATGCAAGTTGCTGCTACGACTGGAACAGCATTGGTCAATGGTTTTGGTACGAGTAATGTTGCTGGAGAAGCAGCCAGAACACAGTTAAGACAATCTGATGGTTATAATGCGATTAATGGTAGGGCTTGTTGTCTTATATTTGGAGCATCAGTTGGGTTTTCTACGACTTCTTATGACCTTAATTTGAGGGATCAAGCAACTGGAAGTAATATTTTAAAGGGTGACTTAGTTCTTCCTCAACAAGTTATCACTGGTAAGCGTATCAATAGCGCAATTTTAAACGCCACTGCAAATGTTAGAACAATTGATTTATCTGGTACAATTAGTGCAACAGCATTGGCAATCATTCCCCTCAATAATAAATCAACTTCAGGAAGCATCAATAACTTAATCGTTGATGCAACAATTAATGAAGATTTGGGTTATTTTCATAAAGCCAGTTTAAATGGGACGCCCGCTTCTTTATCTCTGCAAGGGCAAGATATTCAGTGGACAGGAAATAAATCAGTTGCTCAAAAGGGTTGGTGGTTAGAGCTGTCTAATCCAATTGATATTGGTAAAATTGATCCAACAGATAAGGTTGATATTCCAAAAGCGACATTAAACGCGATCATGGATCAAGTAGGTGCGTATTTAACCGATCATCCTGTTGATTGTGGTAGTTTTTTGGCTTTGAACTGCCTCGCAGGGACAGCCGTTCCTGTTGGGACTGTTGATTTAATTAATGCGCCTCATGCAACTATGCCATTAAATAATATACAGTTAGCTAAACAGGATTTTACTCCAAACTGCTATGGCTCATTAAAGTTCTGTTAATCAAATGCTTATTATGTTTTGGCAGTAATTATGCTAAACCTTATGGCGAGTTTATTGCTTAAAAAGATTCATTTGTCGGAAATGATAGATTTTAACCAAAAAAACTTTGTCATAATTAAAAAAATTACATAGTATGAAGTGTGATAGACATAACAAAACTGTATAAACAAGGATATGTGTTTTTGTGCAGTTTGAAGTCGGAAATTAAAGAAATAAAATAAAATATGGTGCGGAGCATCGTATAACACAGGAAGGTCGTGGATGACTACACTCAATTATACGGTAAAATTTCATAAAACCGTTTTGGTGAGTTTCATTGGTTTATGTTTAAGCCAATCTTGCTTCGCACTCGAAGAAATGTCTGATGAAAAGTTAAGTGATACCACAGGCGAAGGTATTGCCTTATTGCCTAGAGACACTTATATGGTTTTTCAGGGCGCTGGAGTAAACCAAACTCAAGATACTGTGCTTACAAATCGTAATTTAGACACGGGCTATATCTATTATGTTCCTGTGGGACCATTGTCATCAATCGTTCAAGATACCAATAAAGATGGTGTTGTGAATGCCAGTGACCATTCAGTCGGGAAAGCTGATTTATATCTATATGGTTTAGCGTTGTCTAAAAATGCCAGCAATAATGCCAATCTTAGATTGGATGCGGGATCAACCAATGGTGTAGCGAATGCTGCGATTAAAAGCTGGGGAACTGCAACCAACCCTTGGATATTCAATGTAAAAACAGACCTTAATGTACCTGACTTTGGTGCAGGTGCGGGTTCTGTGACATATTTAAATTTTGAAGCGCCGTTGTATGAAAATTTATATTCATTTGCTGCCGATAAGAAAACAGTGACGACAAGCGCTTTTATTAATGATGTCGGTGGGGAAGATGCATATAACCTTAAACTTGCATTTTGGGCAGATGGTTTTGTACGCGATCAAAGTAAGGCAGACAAAGATCCAAATCAATTTAATTTAGGTGAGGGATTTAGTACCACTGCAACAGGGCGAGCAAATCGTATTCGCTTGCAAGGTATCTTTAACGGTTTTGGATTAAATGGCAGTAAAATTCAATTATTCCAAACGCTCGGTGGTGCTACAAATACGGGTGGTATGAGTGCTTTTTATAACAATACTCTAGGTTTGGCTGGTGTTATACGATTAAATAGTGGTGATGGTTCAAAATTATTGGGAACATCTACAGCAAACTCATGGACTGCTCCAGCGAATTTGATGAGCCATGTTTTTAGGATTAGCACTCAAGAATGTGGAGTTGGTAACTTGAATGGTTGTACCACTCCAGCAGCGCAAGACATCTTATCGACTCCAGCAATTAATGGCGGAACAGCACCGACTTTTTCAGATAAAGAAGGTATTTATATCTATAATTTGAATACCAATTTGGTGCTAGGTTCATTATATCAGCCTTTGATTCTCGGATCTGATGGAACAAACTTTAGTATAGAGCTGGCTAGGATCCCAAATAAAGAATCAATTTATAAGAAGATCTATACGGATTATACAGGGGCGGATACTTCATATACAGGCTCTACTTGTAATGTTTATAACTGTGGCACAAGTTCAATTGCGGGTTATCAAGGCAGTTCAGCAACACACAGTAGTATCAGTATAGGGACTGTTTATAGTATGGATGCAGGGAAGACTTTACTTGCAGATAAATCAGCAGGGGCTGTAGGGGTTTCATTTAATCAATTAAATAATGCCACCAGTTCAAATGCACAGAATAACTTAGGATCTGCCTTGATTGATGGAATGCTGATTCAGCATATGAAAATAACCACCAAAGGCCTATAGGATAGGAAGAAATATAATGAAAAAAACAGTACTTCTTATTTTAACCAGTTTGGTGAGTTTTCATTTGGCAGCGATGGAGGCTTTAACTGATTCAGACATGCAGCAAGTTGAAGGGCAAGCAGGTGCCGATTTATCTTTAAAATTGGTACTGAATCAAATTAATGCAAGTGATTCATATTACACCACAAATAATGCTTATAAGTTCGATAATGGTACTGGCGGTATTTGTGAGAAATTACAATTTTGCCATTTGGCATTGTCTGTCAATAATCGCTATGTTGATGCAAATGGGTTAGCCAGTAGTACTGAAGGGAATAAACTTTGGGTGGTCTTTAAAGGTGTACAAGGGACAATTAATATTCAGAAATTGGGTTTGGATGGTGTTGATTTGGTCTATAAAAATACCACTGCTATGCAGATGATCAAGCCCGCAATTCAGTTATCTTTTGATGCGAATCAACCGATTCAAATTCGTAATTTTGGCTTCAACTCTCTTTCTATCGAAAAAGATGATTTCACCAGTAAGACCAATCCAGATGGAACAGTTACAGAAAATTCATCGGGTGCAACGGAAGGCCAGTATGGTTATTTAAAAGCCAATAAATATGTAGCAAAACCTCAAACAACGGGTGCTAATGGCTCAACGGCAAATAATTATGATGTCGGTCGAGAAACAGGCTTTATGGGTGTACAAATGAACGGTAATCTTGTGCTGCAGGGCAAGCTGATGATGTTTAGTTGTGATTCTACAATGAATAAGCGTTGCTAAAATAAATCTGAGGGTTTAGGGATGAACATTAAAAAACAACAACATGGAAAAAGATTTATTTTAAATACATTGGCTTTGAGTTTGTTGGCTATACATGCACCTGTTTATGCATTACAAGCTTTAGATGATAGCGATTTAAGAAACGTAAATGGCCAGGATGGCGTACATATAGAGGCAAGTTTAAAAGAAGCCAATATTAAAACATTATACTGGACAGATCAGGCGGGTCGCGCAGAAGCAGATGCAACCAGTCAAGCGCTCGTTGCAACAGCAGATACGGTTAAAATACAACAGAGCAATACTTCTACAGATCCATTAAAAGCAGATATCAAGCTTAATATGGGAACTGCTGCGGGCAAAACTGGAGTGAATTTAGATTTATCACTCTCTCCTATGCTGATGACTGTCGATTCATTTCGTGTTTGTGATAGTGATCCAAGTGGAGCGCGTTGTAGTGCAAAGTTGGGTAATTTAGCGGTGCAGACGGCTTCAAATACCAGTATTGGATTAAAAACAAGCAATGGGCTTTTAAGTAAAACAGATCAAGTCGAGCTAACTTTAGGGCTTCAAAATGCCAACATCTATTTAGGCCAGAGCAGTGCTACAAATCAATTAAATCAACTGATTTTAAAGAACTTTAACTTTAACTTTAAAGGAAAAGGTTTTGCGTTTATCGATGCAGCTGAAGGCTTTAAATTACAAACGAATTCTGGAAGTAATATTGCGGGTGCAAATCAGGCACCAGATACGAACTATGGTTATGTGGATTTAACCCGTGTGGTTGATCCAGCTTCATTAAAGGCGGGTTTTATAAACACAGGTAGTTATGGAAATGGAACTTCCACAACCAATGCGGGTTTAAATCTTGAAATTATGGTGAATAATAAAGGCATCAATCCTACATCGCTTTATGATGTCGATAGTTATAATACCCCAACAGGTGCTAAAGGGCTGATTCGCGTAGGTGCCAGTGGGCGTATGGTGAATGGTTCATTGCAATTTCGTGGTGTACAGAATGCCAGTAGTTTAATTGGTTCTGCTGTTAATTCGAGTGGTGCAGACACTGGAAAAGATATTGTTGGTGGTTCAGGTATCGCATTTCGTATGAAGACGGATTTCACCAAAGAAGGTGACACCATGCTTGCTGGTGGTGGCGATGCAACAACTTTGGAAATTGGTGGTGCTGGATTAAATAGTTACGGTTTTGAGTTTGGTAATTTAACCGGTTTACAGAAGGGAACGCGTGCTTCTTTTGACACAGGAAATGTTTTTTTAAACCTTACCGACTCTAAGCAAGTTACGATACCGGTAAACACAACCTTCCAAAATTCAAGTTTTGGTAATGGTCAAGCTTTAACCAATTTAAGTGATTATAAACAAGATATTTATACGACCCTATCAGCGGGTAATCGCCCTTATGCTGTGGTCGCTTCAATTCGTGGTGGGGAATTCCAAGCCATCTCTAGACGAGGGCGATTTACCACTGCCGCTGGTGTTGCTGCTGGTAATTTATTTACCGAGAGTGGTTTAAATAATCAGTGGGGGTTGGCTTTACCTTTTTATAACTTAAATGCCAATTTAGCCATGTATGGCACAACAGTTGATGCTGATAAAGCTTATTATTATTCAGCAGATGGTACGAAAAGCAGTGTTGCAGCTACAGCGGGTACGCAAACCTCTAGACTCGGTTTTTCTTTAGGTTTAAGTACAGAGGGGGTGGATAAAAGTGGTACAACTAAGCTTGGCAATAAAACAACCTCGATTTTGGTGATTGATGGTGGTCAAGTAAAAAATGATGCAGGTGTTCCGATTGCCGGTACCTCTAAAGACTATTATTTAGGTTTAAGAAATATCGATATGTTGCTGAAAGGCAATGGCAGTATCGGGGTGGAAAACGGAAGTTTAAATTTAAGTTTAAAAAATATGTTGGTGGTGATGGCGGCTGAAGTTGCGGCAGGTTATTTACCTGGAACAACCTATGCATCATGTGCAGGTGGTATTGCAACAGCAAGCGTCGCTTGTGGCAATAAGGGAGCATCTGATTCCAATAATTTCGCCAAAAGTGATGATGTGTTGTTTGGTCTAAAACTTCGCTTTGGTGGTGATATGGATTTGTCACTTATTCCAAATAGTGAAATGAAAGCGGATGGTACAGGCAATCGTTTAACTGTGGTCGGTGATTTAAAATTAGCAGCTACAAATAACACCATCCAGATTAGTGATCCTGTCAATGGTTCTATACTTGGTTTAGATAACTTGACGGGTGATATTCGCTTTAACAATGCTATTGTGCTCAGTAAAAACTCAACGAGTGGGACTGGTCAGGTTGGATTTAATGCAAGTTTACAATTTAATCCAACACAGTCAGTCGGCGGTGTATTTAGAGCGAGAGATTTAAACTTCTATCCTCCATCTATGAATGGGGCTTTAGTTTCGGGTGCACGCTTAGGTGAAATTGCGTTGACAGGAGGTCGGTTGACCAGTGAATTTAACATTGTTCCTCGGAATTAATGCGTTATTGGTCGGCTAGTGCTTTTATCGTACAGAATTTCTGATTAGACTGTGATGTGGTAGGCAGTATATAAATTTTCCTAAGGATTAGGATAATGAAAAAAAATAGAAACCTAGGATGTATATCATTATTGATACTGAGTCCAATTGCGCTGGCAATGGAACCTATGGATGATCAAAGTCTTTCCCAAACAACGGGGCAAGATGGGATAAATGTTGGTATAAATTTGAGTAAAGTTCAACTCAATCAAATTTCAATTATTGATCGTGACGGGTTAGGCTCAACTGTGAATGATGCAAATAAAGCATCGCTGGTTCTTGCTGGTAAAAGTGCTGGTACGCTTGCTGACCAAACTGTTGATATCACTTTTCTAGGCGCTTCAAATACCCCAACGATGAATATAGTCATGGATACCGATGGGGGCGCTACAGGTGGAGCAAGTGGTAAACCTTTTGCCAATATCGGAATGAGCTTTGCAAGTAATATTACCGGGATTAAAGTTTCACCATTTGCGCTTTACTTGGCTGGAGCGAGTTCATCTTCAGGGCCTGCTGGATATCAATCTATTTTTACAGGTACCAGTGAAAAATCCGATGTCATTAAATTTTTAAAACTGAATGATGGTTTTGATATCAACTTTGCTGCTGCCAAACCCACCATTAATTTACAGTTAGGTAATGCACCTCAAGGGCGTATGATTGCTTTTGGTGGGGCAATTCAATCGATTTGTGGTACGGGCTCAGGCTGTGCTATTGCACTTTTATCTGATGATAGCGATATTGGTGCAAATTTTAACTTCCAATTAACTGGAACAGATAAGGTTAATGGTTTTTCATTAAACGGTTTCTATGCTGGCGTTGAACCAACAGGTTTTGTCTTTGGTAATACGGGTGAATCGAGTAAGTTTGATCTGGGTATCAATCAGATGATTATGGGAACGAGTGGGGCAAGTGCGGCAGGGACTTTTAATGGTCTGCAAAATGGCTCGATGGGGAACTTTGGGGCAATTGGAACATCAGTTACAGATTTAAAAGTCAAAATTAATGGTCTGTAATGATGGTATATAAAATACCAAAGCATAAAAAACCCTATAAGTTGTGTGACTTATAGGGTTTAGTTTATTTCAGGGCTTTTTTAATGCGATTGAAAAATTACTTCACTAATTTAGCCAATAACTCATCTTTGCTTAAATTTACAGATTCGGCATCTCTACGCCCTTTGTATTCAAAAGTACCTGCATCTAAGCCTTTTTCACCAATGACAATACGGTGAGGAATACCTGTTAATTCCAAGTCAGAGAATTTAACACCAGGACGCTCATTACGATCATCCAGTAATACATCATAACCTGCGGCTTGTAATTCAGCATAAAGTGCTTCAGCTGCTTCAAGCGTACGTGGAGATTTTTGCGCATTCATTGGTACAATTGCAACTTCGAAAGGGGCAATTGCAGATGGCCAAATAATACCTTTCTCATCAAAGTTTTGTTCGATCGCGGAAGCAACTACACGGGTTACACCAATTCCATAACAGCCCATTGTCACAACTAATGGTTTGCCGTCATCACCCAAAACTTTACAGCCGAGTGCTTCTGAGTATTTGGTACCCAATTGGAAAATATGACCAACTTCAATACCACGTTTAATTAAAATCGTGCCTTGACCATCTGGAGATGGGTCACCTTCAACCACATTACGTAAGTCAAAAACTTCTGTAAATGTTGCATCACGGTCCCAGTTGATACCAGTGGCATGCTTATCGACTTCATTGGCACCCGCAACAAAATCTGAAAGCACAGAGGCTGCACGGTCAACAATCACAGTTAAGCCTTTCTCAACCAGTCCTTGTGGTCCACAGAATCCCGCAGTTAAGCCAAGAGCATTGAGTTGAACATCTGTTGCAAATGTTAAAGGTGCGGCAATCAGTGGATGCTTTTCAGCTTTAATTTCATTGAGCTCATGGTCGCCACGCAGGAATAACGCGATTACAGGAACATGACCCTTTTCATCAGCAATACCTTGTACAAGTAAGGCTTTTACCGATTGCGCTGGATCTGTATTTAAAAATGCAGAAACATCAGCAATGGTTTTTTGATTTGGTGTGTCTACAATTTTTAGATCTTGGCTAGGTGCTGCGCGCTCACCAGTCAATACTGCTTCAGCCATTTCAACATTGGCCGCATAGTCAGATTCAGTTGAGAAAGCGATATCGTCTTCACCACTTGATGCAAGTACGTGAAACTCATGTGAACCTGAACCACCAATCGATCCTGTATCTGCTTGAACAGGGCGGAAGTTTAAACCTAAGCGGGTGAAAATTCGGCAATAGGTGTCGTACATAACATCATAAGTTTCTTGTAATGACGCTTGATCGACATGAAAAGAATAAGCATCTTTCATAATAAATTCACGCGAACGCATCACACCGAAACGTGGACGAATTTCATCACGGAACTTAGTTTGAATTTGATAAAAATTCATTGGAAGTTGTTTATAACTTTTTAATTCATTGCGAGCCAAATCCGTAATGACTTCTTCATGTGTCGGACCAAGAACAAAGTCATTGCTATGGCGGTCTTTAAAACGCAACAGTTCTGGGCCGTATTGTACATAACGACCAGATTCTTCCCATAGTGAAGCCGGCTGCGTCACGGGCATTAATGTTTCCAAAGAACCTGCACGATTCATTTCCTCACGAACAATCGCTTCAACTTTATTGAGCACACGTACACCCATCGGCAACCAAGTGTATAAACCTGAAGCCAATTTACGGATCATCCCAGCACGTAACATGAGCTGATGTGAAATGACTTCAGCATCGTTTGGGGTTTCTCTTAACGTTGCAAATAAAAAGCGACTCGCGCGCATGGAAACTGTCCTAAAATTTTTAGATTTAAAGGAATGATTATACGATAAAAAAATACGATAAAAAAATAAGCTGAACATTTTTAATGATTGTTTAAATTGAAAACTTTATATTCTTATACTGACGATACGATCAGAGCTCGGTTTTAACTTGAAATTAGCCGATATCGTGAAAGGTTGTTTAAATCATTTATATTGTTTTGTTAAGTTTTTATCAATAATAGAGCCAAGGAATTCCGAATTAAAAGGTGATTATTCAAGTTTTTTAAGGCGGTTAATAATATCATCATAGTAGGTTTGTGTCTTGCGGTAGTTGTCTTGTAGGCTTCCAATATAATTCTTAGTTTTATCTATGTTTTCAGAATTGTATTTGATCCGATCTTTGAGTGTAACAGGAACAGAGTTACCTTTGCGGTAGTATTCCATTTCTTGTCTTTTAAGTATAATACGATCACTTTGAAGTTGTTTAAGTGTTTGGTTTTGTAGTGTTATTTGTTGTTTTATATTGCTTAGAAGTTCATTTCTTTTGTTGACAGCGACAGATGAGTTGCCATAGGCACGCTTTAAGCGCGCATCTTGTTCTAATTTACGCATTTCAGATGCGCGTGACGTCGATTGCTGTAAATCTTTTTCGACATTATAAGCATGATTACGTTTGATCACTTGCATGTTGCGATCAAGCGCTTCATAACCATTTTTTATGTGTGCTGGTGTAACCGAGGTGCTGATATTGGCCACCCCATTTTTATCATAATATCGATACCATACCGCTTTAGCCTGAGGCGTATCAGCATAGACCGATAAAGTACAGATGAGTAAGCTGACTGAAAGGGCGGTATTGCATATTTTTTTTGTTTTTGACGCTATATTTTGGTAATAGATTATTCTATCCATTTAAAGTCTACCATCCCCAAAAAATCAATGTAAGTTATATGATTTTGAAACTATCTTTGGTCATTTTATGTGGTTACAAAATTTTAATAAACAATTAACTTCTAAAAAAAAGCAGAATATTTTTTTTTATGTGAGCTTTACTGTGTTTTACTGTTTGAAGTGAGATTTCCGACAAGAAATGTTCATTGATAAAGTGAGTTAATATATGTTAAAAAAACATGATTAATTGTAAAAATAAATCTGTACAGCACAATTCATTCCAAGCTTACGGAAAGGGGCATTAAATGGACGATAAATTTCAAAATCTAAAAGTCATGGTGATCGATGATTCTAAAACCATTCGTCGTACTGCTGAAACATTATTACAAAGAGAAGGTTGTGAAGTTGTCACTGCTGTAGACGGTTTTGAAGCCTTATCTAAAATTGCTGAAGCAAATCCAGATATTGTTTTTGTCGATATTATGATGCCTCGTCTGGATGGCTATCAAACCTGCGCTTTGATTAAAAACTCCCAAAATTATCAAAATATTCCAGTCATCATGTTATCCAGTAAAGATGGCTTATTTGATCAAGCAAAAGGTCGTGTTGTCGGTTCAGATGAATATTTAACAAAACCATTTAGTAAAGATGAACTATTAAATGCTATTCGCAATCATGTGACTGCTTAAATGAACGGTTAATTTGGGGGAAATAATGACAAAAATTTTAATAGTTGATGATTCACCAACAGAAATGTTTAGATTTAAAGAAATTCTAGCTAAGCATGGATTTGAAGTGATTGAAGCAACCAATGGTGCAGATGGTATTACACTGGCGCAAGCTGAATTGCCGGATCTTGTGTTAATGGATGTTGTTATGCCTGGTGTAAATGGTTTCCAAGCGACTCGTCAGATCGCACGTGGTGCAGCCACCAAGCATATTCCAATTGTGATTGTAAGTACTAAAGATCAAGAAACCGACCGCGTTTGGGGAAAACGTCAAGGGGCTTGTGACTACTTAACCAAACCGATTGATGAGAATCAGCTGATCAGTACGATTAAGCAACATCTACAAGCAGGATAATGTATGGCAGCAAATGGATTTATCGAATTACTTCGATTGTCTAAGCGAGGAAATAAAAATTACGCTGACAATGAAAATGAAGTAAACCGATGGTCAGGCATTGCATTTGAAATGATGGGGCAATATTTTGTTGCGCCTTTGGGTGAGGTTTCAGAAGTTATTTATCCGCCAAAATACACACCCGTTCCCAATGTTCAGGGATGGGTGAGAGGTTTAGCGAATATTCGCGGACGGTTATTGTCAGTTTCTGATTTGGCTTTTTATTTAACGGGGCAAAGAAGCCAATTTCTACCTACTCAAAAAGTCTTATGTATTAGTCATAATGACCACTATGTTGGTCTGATCGTAGATCAGGTTTTGGGGATTCAACATTTTAATAAAAAAGGCTTTTTTTCTAAAAACAATCAATTAGAAGAAAACCTTCAAACCTATTGTCAGGGATATTTTCAGCAGCATAATCAGGCTTGGAATATATTCTTGTTTAGTCGTTTGTTAAATGATCCTCAATACATGAATGCATCAGAAAAATTTATAAACTAGCTTTGACGCCTAATGAGAGTTAAGCGAATCGGGAGAAGCTGAATGGGCTTTAAACTAAAGAAGAAAAATACAGGGGATACTGCTCAAAAAAGTAGTTCAGGCGTATTAACCAAAACCAAATCAAAAATTGATGAATTTGCTAAGTTGTTTGGGGAAAGCGACAAATCAAAGCCATTTATTCAAATGGCAATTGCCAGCATCATCGTTGCGATTATTTTGCTTTTGGTTCTATTCTATACAGTTCCTCGAAATAACGACTTAACTCGTAGCTTGGGTGAATTAAAACTTTTATCACAGACCTTATCACGTCAAGCAACTGAAGCCACCGCATCGGGTTCGAAAGACTCAATTGATGCTTTAGTTGCATCGCAAAAGAAATTTAAAGAAAACTTAGATGTCGTCAAAGATATTCATGCGTCTTCAAAACAAGTGGAAGGCGTTGAAAAAACTTGGAAACAAGTTTCTGCTGATATCGACATGATTGCGACACACCAAAAAATCATTAACCAATTATATGACACCAACATTGCTGTTGCGGATGTGATCCCGGGCATGCAGGCGGAATATAACGCAATGGTTGATCAAATGGCACGTGACAACATGTCAAGTACTCAGGTTGTTATCGCGAAAAACCAAGTATTCCTTGCAGAACGTATTTTACGTTCTATTGGTTCAGTATTAAGTGGTTCGGATAATACCCGTGCTTCAGCAGACGACTTTAATGCGGATACTGAAACATTTGGTACGTATTTAAATGCGCAACTCAATGGGAGTGCCGATTTAGGTGTAACACGTATTGATAAACCTGAACTACGTGAGTCTTTAGAAAGTATTAAAGCGGATTACAATGAAATTGTGCAATTGGCATCAACTTCTGTACTAAAGAACTCTGATCAGATTTTTAAAGTACGTCAGGCATCGTCAGACATCTTTGCGCAATCGGATAATTTATTAAAAGGTTTGGATCGACTTTCGGTAAATACTGGTGTGGGTACGATTTTACCTGCATTGATTTTACTTCTTGCGCTCGGCGCATTCTTATTTGCTGTATTTAAACTTCTTGGTTTACGTAGTGAGTCAGATAAAGTTCGTGTAACACGTTTACAAGACGAGTATGACCGTAACCAGAATGCGATTTTACGTTTACTTGATGAAATTGCTGATTTGGCAGATGGTGATTTAAGTTCGTATGCAACGGTATCGGAAGACTTCACTGGTGCAATTGCCGATTCGATTAACTTTGCGATTGACCAATTACGTGACCTAGTATCTCGAATTAATGACACTTCTCAAGAAGTTGCACAATATACGCAGAATACCCAACAGATTACTAACCAGTTGGCTGAAGCTTCTGAGCATCAGGCGCAAGAGATTGCAGGGGCATCAACAGCGATTAATGAAATTGCACAGTCGATTGACCACGTATCTGCAAATGCTGCTGAATCAGCAGAGGTAGCACAGCGTTCCGTACAAATTGCATCAAATGGTGCAGATGTAGTAAACCGTTCAATCGAAGGTATGGATACAATTCGTGAGCAGATTCAAGAAACTTCTAAGCGTATTAAACGTTTGGGTGAATCTTCTCAAGAGATTGGTAACATCGTATCGCTGATTAATGATATTGCCGACCAAACCAACATCTTGGCATTAAATGCAGCAATTCAGGCATCTATGGCAGGTGAAGCGGGTCGTGGTTTCGCCGTGGTTGCGGACGAGGTACAGCGTCTTGCTGAACGTTCAGCATCTGCAACCAAACAGATTGAAACACTGGTTAAAACCATTCAGACCGATACCAACGAAGCCGTAATTTCAATGGAACAAACCACCTCGGAAGTTGTGCGTGGTGCGAATCTTGCAAAAGATGCGGGTGTTGCCTTGGGTGAGATTCAAACAGTATCAAGTAACTTGGCTGGTTTGATTGAAAGTATTTCTGAGTCGGCGAAATTGCAGTCTGCTTCAGCAGGTCATATTGCAAATACGATGAATGTCGTACAAGAAATTACTTCACAAACCACTGGTGCAACATTTGATACAGCCCGTTCGGTTTCTGAATTGGCAAGTATGGCGGATTCATTACGTCAATCAGTTTCAGACTTTAAACTGCCTGACTAAAACGATTGATACTTTATATATGTGCAATATCGACTGTAACAAGTGGCTATTGCACAGAATGGAACGCCTTCTAAAGCCATTCAGCTTGACTGTATTTTGAAAGGTTTTAGTCCCAAAGACGGGAACTAACATAGAAGCCTGAGCTATGAAAGAAATATTAAAACATTTAGTGGAACACGTTACTTTACCTGAAGATGCGTATCTTGGTCAGGATGAGGAAATTTTAGAAATTTTTGTAGAAGAACTTGAAGAAATTTTTGAACAGCTACAAACCTCTCTTGATCGATGGCAACTCGAAGAGTTTAAAGATACCGAATTGGTCAATATTCGCCGTTATTTTCATACGCTTAAGGGGTCTGGGCGTATGGTGGGGGCTAAACGTTCTGGTGAACTTGCTTGGACTGTTGAAGATACATTAAATCGTATTATTACGAAAAATCTGGAACTTACTTCCGAGATTCAACACTATGTAAGTGCAGTATTTAATATTTATAAGTTCAAACTCTATTCAGAGTTTTTAAATCGAAAACCGCATCATTTAGATTTAGCACCTTTGGTGTATTTGGGGCAACAGCTACAACAGAAACAAAGCTTAGAACCTGCTTTAGACGAGTTATTGGCATTATCAAATACACTGGATAATGAAAATGTCATTACTGGTTTGGAGATTGGTGAAGATACTGCAACAGCAGCAGGAACCTCTGTGACCACTCCGCATGTGGTTGATCTCGTTGCTGATGGCTCTACAGATACGACTGAAGAAGAAGTGGTAGTTGAATCGACTGTTGCAGATGATAGTTTAACCTCTGAAACCTTGGAAATCTTTGTTGAAGAGTCAGAGGAGCATCTGGCGGCAATTAAAGAATTTTTGCACTTAGAAGAACATACGCCTGATCAATATAATCGCTTGATTCGTGCCTTGCATACTTTGCGTGGCAGTTCTTCAATGGCGCATGTCAATGAGGTCTTTGAAGCAAGTGGTAAGGTCGAGCATTTATTTAAAGTATTGGTTCAAGAAGATACCGAGTCCTCAAAAAATGAAAATGCGCTACTGACTTACTATGCTGAATTTGTCAGTGATTATCTCTATGTTTTAAAGCTGAAAGGTAATCAAGCTGTTGAGCTACAAACCATTTATCAAAAATTTAATGATGCTTGGGAACGCTACGATTTCCAACACCAATATCAACATTCGCAAACGGGTTTAGTCACACAATTGGTTGATCTTGAGATCGATCTATTGCTTGATGCCGAGTTTGAGTTTGATAAGCGTGCCCAAGTTGAATATCCAGCATATTTCCAACAACTGGCTCAACAAGCGCAGATGTTGATAGATCATACCAATAATCGTGCTGCACAAGGCATTCATGATTTTAGTCTTGCTTTAAAAGATGGTTATGAACAAGTTATTCGCAAGCCAGATTTATTAAATACTGATTATGCTTTTGAAATGTTTTCTAATGCCCATCAGGAATTTATTCATTTATTCGATACTTTGGCCTCAGGACAAAGAGTCAGCCTTAATGAATCAACACAAGCGATTTTGGCTGAGTTACATGACTATTTACACCAAGAAATAGACACTGGTGTTGCTGGTCAAATTGTTGAAACAAGGACTGCGCTAGACACTGAACAGCAGCCAGATACACTCTCAATTGCAGCGAACCCTGTTGAATCAGTAGGGAACTATGTACTGACGCAAATTAATCTGGATAAACAGAATATTGACTCAGAACATAGTCAACGTGAATTTGATGCTGATGTTCTCGACATTTTTATTGAAGAAGCCGACGAATTGTTGGTTGGAATGGACCATGACTTAAATACTTGGTCAAGCCATCCTGATGACACAACCGCGTTAAACAATTTGATGCGTTATTTGCATACCTTAAAAGGTGGTGCAAATATGGTGCAAGCCACCCATATTGGTTTGATTGCGCATGAGTTGGAAACCATTTATGAACGCGTGATTAAAGGTCAACTCAAAGCAGAACCACACATTATTCAAGCGATTCGTTTAATTCAAGATGATGTGGCAGATCGTATTCAATTGATCCGTGAAAAATCAATTGATTATCCAGCTACTCATATTCTCAGTGTTTTACACAATATTGATCAGCAAGGTCCGATTGAAGCTGTTCAAGCATCAACTGCGGTTGAGCCACAATTTAGTCATGATGCAGTAGATTTGCATGAACTTGAATATGTTGTAGATGATATCGTTTTAGCGATTGATCAAACTCCAGAACTGCTTGAAACTGAACCGTTGGATCAAGATCAACGACCTGCAATTGATGATGCTCAATTATTTATAGATGCAAATCAAGATACAGGTTTAGATCCTGTTGAAGTTGTTGCTCGAGAAACCTTTATTGAAGAAGCACGAGAGCTGATTGATGATGGTTTGAGCATTTTATCTCAATGGTTTGATCAGCGTAGCAACCGTAGTTTCCTACTCCAATTACAACGTATTGCACACAGCTTAAAAGGCGGTGCAAAAATGGTGAAATTGGAAGAAGTGGCTGATATTGCATATGAATTAGAAAATGCATTTGAGCAATTTGGTTTACATAATTTTAACTCGAATGTTTATGATGGTTTATTGGAAAAAACCTTTCACTGGCTAGATGCTGCAATCTTTAAACATCACTATGATAATTTTGAAGGCTTAAAATCGAGCTTACATAGTATTGAATATGTTGATGTATCCGCACAGCTTCCAGAAAAACTATCTCGAACAAATTTAATCTTTGAGCAATCAATCAGTGAGTTTGTTCAGGGGGATGGTACAGAGCCACCGTCAATGTTGGGTGAATGGGATCTTTCACAAAAAACTGAATCCAACAATGAGATGATTCGTATCTCTGCCGATTTGGTTGAAAAAATGATCGACCTTTCTGGTGAAAACGCGATCAACCGTTCACGTATTGAGATGGATTTGGGGCAGTTAGGGAATACTTTGACTGATATGGAGTTGGCTATTCAACGTTTGGCGGATCAGCTACGCCGTATGGAAGGCGAGTTAGAAAGCCAAATCATTGCAAAACATGGCGATTTAAGCGCTCGTTATGCTGATTTTGACCCTTTAGAAATGGACCAATATTCATCTCTAAACCAGTTATCAAAATCGTTGGCTGAATCTGCATCTGACTTGGTTGATTTTAAAACCACGTTGGCTGAAAAGATTCGTGATACTGAAGGTTTATTGCTTCAGCAATCTCGTATTCAAGCTGAAATTCAGGAAAGCTTGATGCGTACTCGTCTGGTACCATTCTCAAGACTGTTGCCTCGATTACAGCGCTTGGTTCGCCAGACCTCTTCAACCGTGAATAAACCCACTGAGCTTTTAGTCAATAATACTGAAGGAGAGTTGGATCGTAATATTCTGGAAAAATTAGTTTCACCGTTAGAGCATATGTTGCGGAATGCGATTGACCACGGGATTGAAGATGCGGAACAGCGTCAGAAGTCGGGCAAAGCGTTGACTGGTCGAATTGATTTGAATATTAGTCGTCAAGGTACGGATGTACTTGTCTCGTTTAAAGATGATGGTAAAGGAATTGATCCAAAAGTTATTCGTGATAAAGCAATCGAAAAAGGTTTAATCAAAACGGATCAACAGTTAGAACCTGAGGAAATCCTACAGTTTATTTTCCATCCCGGTTTTAGTACAGCACAGCAAGTGACACAAATCTCTGGGCGTGGTGTTGGCTTGGATGTTGTGCAAAGTGAAATTAAATCACTTGGTGGTCAAGTGAGTGTCAGTTCTGAGTTGGGGCATGGTTCGACCTTTACGATTACCGTACCTACAACAGTTGCGGTCAGCGATGCCTTGATGGTGAAAGTGGGTGATCAGCAATTTGCAGTTCCATTATCGCAAATTGATCGTATTGTTCGAATTTCCCCAGCCGCTTTGGAAGAATATTTTGAAACTCAAAATGACTATTTTGATATCGATTTCCAAAGCTATAAGCTACGTTATTTGGGGGAGTTTACCTCGAATCAAGTCACTCCACGGTTACATGGGCTTGCACATTCATTACCAGTGTTGTTGATCAAGGGAAGCTTGGGGCAATCGATTGCCATTCTGGTTGATCAGTTAATTGGTTCGCGTTCACAAATTGTGGTTAAACCGATTGGTAAGCAGTTTGCTACCATCAATGCAATTGCGGGTGCAACTATTCTGGGTGATGGTCAGGTGTGTTTGATTCTGGATGGGCAAAATATTGCACGACAAGTTCAAGCATCTACCCGTGGTAGTGCAGAACATCTTCAACATGATAAACAACGTCATCGTGATCAACGCCGTTTGATTATGATTGTGGATGACTCAGTTACCGTTCGTAAGGTCACTTCACGTTTGCTTGAACGCCAAGGTTTTGATGTAATTACTGCGAAAGATGGTGTGGATGCGATTGAGCAACTTGAAAATGTCAAACCAGACTTGATGTTGCTGGATATTGAAATGCCACGAATGGATGGTTTTGAAGTCACCAACTTGGTTCGCCATCACGAAATTCACCGCGATTTGCCAATCATCATGATTACGTCACGAACAGGTGAAAAACATCGTGAACGGGCATTTAGCTTAGGTGTGACAAATTATATGGGTAAACCATTCCAAGAAGCTGATTTATTGGAAAATATTGAAGCTTTGTTGACGGTTAAATAGGAACGCTCATGACAAAGAATATTGAAAAATCTGCAATTGATAAAATTAGCACACGGGAATTACAGCATTTAATTACGGTGTCTACTGGGTTTATTGATGCATATATTATTGATTGTTATGATAAAGCGCCAATGTTATTACCCCAAAATGTGGTGCTTTCTGCTCAGAATAGTCCAACCTATGTCAATGTCGTGGAATGGCATGAAAAGAAGTTGCCGACATTTAGTGTCAGTGATCCTAAAAAGACCTTGGGTGTCGCACTGATCATTGAAGGGGAAGATGCAGATGAGCGTTTTGCCTTGATGTGCAATGAAATGCCAAGTTCGATACGGCTACGGATTTCAGAGGTGGTTGACGCAGAGGATAGCATCAAAGATAAGACGATTTTACAATATGTGAAAATTGGCGATAAGACTTATCATGTGCCGGATTTGGATCAAATCCAGTTACAGATTGGGATAAAGAAGACTTGATCTGTAATGCTTTCAAAGCTTATCTGTAAAAAAGGACGCATTTGCGTCCTTTTTTACTCAGTTACTCAGTGAGAATCGCTCAACTTAAGCGAGTAATTCGACTAAGATTTGTTCGTAAATTTCAGCCAAAGGCTCTAATTCAGCAATATTCACATGCTCATTAATTTGATGAATCGTCGCGTTTAAAACACCTAATTCAAGCACTTGAGCGCCTGTCGGTGCAATAAAACGACCATCAGAAGTTCCACCACTGGTTGAAAGCTCTGTCTCTGTTCCTGTCACATTTTTAATTGCAGTTCGTGCAGCATTAACCAATTCACCGACTGGGGTTAAGAAGGGCAAACCTGATAAGGTCCACTCAATATCATAATCAACATGATGACGATCTAAAATCTCAAGAACACGTAATTTGAGTTGATCTGCTGTCACTTCAGTTGAGTAACGGAAGTTAAAGGTAACGGTCATCGTGCCTGGTACAACATTGGTTGCGCCTGTACCTGCTTGAATATTGGAAACTTGGAATGAAGTCGCAGGGAAGTATTCATTGCCATTGTCCCATACCGTATCACAGAGTTCAGCTAAGGCTTTTGACGCGGTATGAATGGGGTTGATGGCTAAATGTGGGTAGGCAACATGGCCTTGTTTCCCTTTTACTGTTAACACTGCATTTAATGAACCACGACGTCCATTTTTTACGATATCGCCCAGCGTATCTGTACTTGAAGGCTCACCGACAAGGCACCATGTCATTTTTTCATTACGTGCTTCTAAGGTTTCGACAACTTTAACCGTACCATTGATAGAAGGGCCTTCTTCATCAGATGTGATTAAAAAAGCAATAGAACCTTTATGGTTGGGATGATTCTTTACAAAACGTTCAGATGCAACCACCATTGCAGCCAATGCTGTTTTCATATCAGCACTGCCACGACCATAGAGTTTGCCATCACGAATTTCAGGAAGGAATGGATCAGACTCCCATGCATCAAGATGACCTGTAGGCACAACATCGGTATGACCTGCAAAACAGAAAACTGGAGATGCCGTTCCGCGTCTTGCCCAAAGATTATCAACATCCTCAAAACGCATATTTTCAATATTAAAGCCAATAGCAGACAGACGATCTGCCATGATGGTTTGGCAGGTATGGTCTATAGGTGTCACAGAAGGCTGGCGAAGAAGTTGTAAACTCAGTTCTAAGGTATCCGAATGATTCATGGACATTGATCAAGTAAGTAAATTGAACAATATAATAGAGGAAGATAAAACCGAATGAAAACCTTAAAGCTTGAGAAAGGATAAAACTATTTAAATTGGCATTAAAAAAGCCTTATCTATTGAGATAAGGCTTATGTTGTAGAATGAAGTTGATACTTACAATTTATTTTCAACTTTTTCTGCAGAATTCGTAACAGCATCCCCCGCTTTAGATACATCCTTACCAACACCTTTAAATGTGTTGCAACCAGCTAAAACAAAAGCGAATAACATTGAAACTGCTAAAATTTTTTTCATTACTATCTCCGTGTTTCACGCGTTAATTAGAATTTTAGTATACGAGTATCGGGTTAATATATCGTTATGTTTTTATGAGTGGATTGGTTAATCCATGTATAAGAAACGTGAATAATTAAGCATTTATGTCAAAGAAAAGCGCCAGAGGAGCTTGGCGGTACATATAAAATTGCAGGCTATTTTTATCATGATATAAACCATTACACCAAAATTGGGCAGCAGCTGAGCTTTGTCTTAGATATGGGCAAATCCATTCATGCCGTTGTAGACGGTAAAAATCTTTTGCAATGTGATGTCCCCATTGACCCAATCGACGTTGCGTGTTGATCCAAGAGGGCGGTGCAACATCGTCTTTATTGTCAGGCAGATAAAGCTGTCCTTTCATCACAGCCAGTTTCTTTTCAATTTTAAGATCTAAAGCCTGGGTAAATTGAAATTGTTTTTCTGAGAAATGATTTAGTTTTCGTAAAAGGGTGTCGCTACGATTTAGACCATACCAATGCTTTAAGTGTAAGTTTGATTCGCCTAAATAGTACTTTAAAGCAACTTCCCAATGCTCGATCTGTTTTGTGGCCTGATTACGAACAAGGAAATCAATTTCGCCTAATGTATTCTTTGCTTCAATGATTTGGATACTATGCTGAATCAGTTGATAGTGTTGATTGGCTTGATCTTGTAACCAGAACCAAAATAAATATTCAAAACGTAAACCTAAACGTGTGCTTTTAAGCTGTTGTACAAATTCAATGAGTGGGGTGGGGTCGTGATCGAGTTGATCTAAGCGTGTTTGAAAATCTATATATTGTTGTTGCCAAAACGCCGTGTCGTGTAGTTCAAAACGATTTTTAATTTCTAATTCATCAGGCAGATGCTGAATAATATTGGGACTGGCAATGCAAAAAGCCAATTGACGAACAATCGGGTGTTTGTACTTTAACCAAGGCTCAAAGTAGTCTGTCATTGTATGCTGTCCTAAGCTGAGGACTCACTCAGTTTATTTTTAAAGAAAAGGTCTTTAGTGTGTTGAGATTCAAGCAAATAAGTGGATATACATGCAAGCTCAATTTGGCAGTATTGGAAATGATGAACACCGTGATTTTAAAATACAATGATTTCAATTGATTTAAAATATACTGGCAAAATCATTTGGGCGGTATACTAGTCGAATGGGCAGATTGAGTTAATCTATGAAAGTTTTGTTTTGGCGAACATTGGTGATTGTTTTTATTGTACTCGGGTTTATTGGGGCAATATTACCGGGAATGCCAACGACAGTTTTCCTCATCTTGGCTGCTTGGGCGGCATCAAAAGGTTGGCCACAGGTTGATGCTTGGTTACTCAATCATCCAAAATATGGTGCAACGCTTCGTGCTTGGCGTGAAAATGGGACTGTGCCACGTAAAGCAAAGTGGATCGCCAGTATTATGATGTTGATCAGTGGGGTGATTATGTTATTCACCAATGCGCCACTGGCTGTGAAAATTTTTACCGATGTGACCATGTTAATTGTGGCTATCTGGCTTTGGTTGCGCCCTGAACCAAAACCTATTGTAAAAGATCTGAATCAAATGGATAAATCCGAATAGCCTTCATTCGATGTTTTTGATCATTAAACGCGGAATATTTTATTAAGTTTATAGCAAATAGATAATAGTGTTAAAATATTGATTAAATGATCTACTCAATTTAATTAAAATATGGGTTTGAATATTTTATAAATAGATAAATAATAAACAAAAAACACCAATTTAAACTAAAATGATCTATTTTTTAATCACTCAAACCTAAAATAGGTAAAACATCGAGAAAAGCGTTTGACACTCAGTAAAGATTCTCTATAATGCACCTCACAAACGATGAAGTCGTTAGGGCGCTTAGCTCAGTTGGTAGAGCGTCTGCCTTACAAGCAGAATGTCGGCGGTTCGATCCCGTCAGCGCCCACCAAGCTTTAACGTTGAATTTTTAGTGCAGCGGTAGTTCAGTTGGTTAGAATATCGGCCTGTCACGCCGAGGGTCGCGGGTTCGAGTCCCGTCCGCTGCGCCACTTAAATTCAATCATCGTGTGTATAGCAATTCATTTGTTAAAGTGCAGCGGTAGTTCAGTTGGTTAGAATATCGGCCTGTCACGCCGAGGGTCGCGGGTTCGAGTCCCGTCCGCTGCGCCACTTTAGAATGATTTTGCAGTGACATGTAATACTGAATTAGAGTCTAAATAGTTTTTTATTTATTCTAGTTTAGGGCGCTTAGCTCAGTTGGTAGAGCGTCTGCCTTACAAGCAGAATGTCGGCGGTTCGATCCCGTCAGCGCCCACCATATACAATGCAGCGGTAGTTCAGTTGGTTAGAATATCGGCCTGTCACGCCGAGGGTCGCGGGTTCGAGTCCCGTCCGCTGCGCCATTTATCTTATTTCCTGAGATCAAGATATTTGGATGTATAAGAATTTGAAAGGGAATATTGTTTTCTTTTATGTTCTGATAAAGTAATATTGTGATGATCCTCACTCAGGGCGCTTAGCTCAGTTGGTAGAGCGTCTGCCTTACAAGCAGAATGTCGGCGGTTCGATCCCGTCAGCGCCCACCATATACAACGCAGCGGTAGTTCAGTTGGTTAGAATATCGGCCTGTCACGCCGAGGGTCGCGGGTTCGAGTCCCGTCCGCTGCGCCATTTATCTTTTTTCCTGAGATCAAGATATTTGGAATGGTAAGAATTTGAAGTTTTTGATTTTTAAAGATCAAACATTATAGACTTCATATCGCTTACTCCCCATCTTTAGGATAGAACTTAAGATTAAATCATCGATTTTCTTATAGGTTCAAACAGAGTAAACAACTTTGTTTATCCACACTCAGGGCGCTTAGCTCAGTTGGTAGAGCGTCTGCCTTACAAGCAGAATGTCGGCGGTTCGATCCCGTCAGCGCCCACCACATTTTCCAATCTAGTTATTTGTTTAGAACTTCTGTATAATATATAAGCATAAGTATTTTAAAAATAAATTTTCTATGCGAAATCCATATCAACGTAAAGCAGCGTCTTCAACTCAAAAAAACTCAGTCCAAACCCTAGACCAATACAAACATTTTGTCGAAATGGTTGTTTCACAAACCAAGGTTTTTGTTCTTTATGATGATGGCTGGGCTTTGTGCGCATCTCCGACAGGGCAACAGTCTTTAGCTGTTTGGCAAAGTAAAAATTTGGCACAACTTCTGATTAAAGATAACTGGAGCCGTTACGAAGTACAAGAAGTTGAACTCATTGTTTTTATTGAACAGATGATTCCTTTTATCAAACAAAATAATACCGCAATTTCTATAAATTTAACCCCTGAAGGGCGAAATATTTTAGTTTCGACAAATAAATTTTTACTCGATATCAAAAATTATTTATATCAGATGTATACGACTCAACCTGAGTTATTTCAAAACAATAAACGCTTACCGTTACCACGTAAAATTCGCTTACATCAGTAACGTTGTACAAACAATGATATGGCGTCCTGCGTCTTAATATTCACCGAGCACCCAACCGCTGATATAGGCAAAATACTCTCTTAACCATGCGTTATAGCGTGTCGTGAGTGGAGTTTCAGCACCTACAGTAATGAAGTTATGATAGCCTTGCTTTCTGGCGATTGCTGCGGCACGTAAGGTGTGAAAATCACTGGTCACAATCGCAATTTTAGAGTCTAAAGTTAAACCATGCGCTTTTAAAATCGCTTGGCTATTTTTTAGATTTAAGTCAGTACTGGTACTTTTATTTTCTTGTAGGATTCTACTGGCTTGGATTTGCATATGCTCTTGTAAATATTGCGACATAATTTCTGCTTCAGGTTTTTCTTCACCAAAATCTAAACCACCACTGACAATGATCAAAGCTTGTGATTGTTGTTTCGCAATTTCACCGGCTTGATCTAAACGTTTTGCCAGGGTCGGTGAGGCTTTTCCTTGGGTAATGCCACTGCCTAACACAATAATGGCTTGTAGATTATTTTCTGCTGTATTTTGTTGGGATTTTAAGTGGATATAACCAAAGAAGCCGATTAAGCTGACTGACCAAAGTGTAAATAGAACCCATCCTAAGCGCCAGATTTTCTTTAACTTTAAGTGTTGGGCCAAATACTGCTGAATGTGTTGGCTCCATAGCGCTGTAGTGATAAAGACTAAGCCAATCAGCAAAGGGAGTATTGTTCCTAAGTGGATTTTTTTATATAAAATTAAAATAAATCCATCGAGGAATAAGACAAATCCCAGCAAAAAAAAGACAATGCGGAAGAGTTTATTGTTATACATGGGTGAAAACAAATCATTAAAAATTAGTCTAATTCTAAACGAAATCTGTGCATTTATTATATATGAATCAAAAAAAACCGAGCAATTGAGCTCGGTTTTGGTGGGTAAATTTATTCAATAGACCCTAATAAACATCACGACGATAACGACCATCTAAACGTAATTGTTCAACGGTGTCTTCTCCAAGGATATCAATTAAAGCGAGATCAACATCAGTTGCCATACCATTGATACTGCCACAGACATAGATCACCGCATCATTGGCCACCCATTTTATCAGCTCTTCGGCATGATCACGCAGTTTATGATGTACATAAATTTTTTCAGCTTGATCACGAGAGAAAGCTAAATCAATACGTTTTAGCATTGCTGTATTTTGCCAAGCTTGAATTGTATCTTTAAAGAAATAATCGTTTGCTTGTTGGCGTTCACCAAAAATCAACCAGTTTTCAGTATAGTCCATACGAACACGGGCATGAATCAAACTCATTAATCCCGCAATCCCGGTACCATTTCCGATACAGATAATCGGGCGGTTATCGGTAATTAAATGGAAAGATTCATTATTACGAATTCTTAACGCAATTTTATCACGCAATTGCACATGTTCTGTCAGCCAACCAGAACCGAGACCAAGCTCACCTTGAGGATTTTGTTGCTGACGAACCACCAAACGCAACACTTGCTGACTTGGAATACTGGCAATCGAATACTCACGAGTTGGTAGCGTAGGGAGTTGCTCGAGTAAGTGTTCCATATTGACAAAAGGTTCAATAGCAACAGTTAAATCGCGATTCCAAAGCGCTTCTTGAATGCTTTGTTCGAGTGAATCCACTTTTGTCTCTGCATGAACTTGATATTTATCCAAGAACAATTGAATACGTTCTGGACTATTTCCCGTTTGAATTTCAGCAATATCACCTGCTTGCCATGCTGTATCATAACTGGCTTGTAATTCAAGATTAAATGCGGGTGCGCCTAAGCTGTTTGGATTGAGTAATTCTCGTTTTGTTAGACGCCATTGATCAAAAACTTTATCAATAGACATTGTTTGTAGATCGAGTTTTGTGGCTTTTGCTAAAGCGTCATTCCAATGTTGGATATCTGCATTATTGCCATTGTTGACTTCAAGTGTAGCAAACAATTGTTGCGCACCAGAATGTTTTAACCATGCATCTATGCGATACCCAAAGCTACAATAAGTCTCAAGATAGTCTTGTGAACCCAATGCTAAAACCGCATATTTTAAATGCGAAAGATCCAATGATGTAGCCATGAGCTTTTTCTCAAAGTGCGAGGCTAAGTCAGGTGCTTCACCTGTACCATAGGTACTTGCAATCAAGAGAATCTGTTTGGCTTGCTTGAGATCATCTTCAGAGAGTTGTTGTACAGCTTTTACTGTTGTTGGCTGATGGGCTTCTTGCAGACTGGTTGAGGTGCGCCATGCCAATTGCTCAGACATTCCTGTTTGAGAGGCATAAGCAATTAACCAAGGTGTTGCGTTTGGATCAATTTGAATTGCTGAACCCGCTTGTTTTGCAGCAAGCGTAAGTCGCTTTTGCTTACGACGTTTTAAATATAACATCCATCCAGTAACAAAAAATAATGGCATTGCCAATGCTGCAAGCATTGCGATGAATTGAAAAACTGGGCCAAAGAAACTACCACGGTGCACAGGGAGCATACTTCCCATGATTTTTTCATTGAGTGGTTTGCTTTCGTATAAGTCTAATTTTTCAATTTGTGCAGTTTGATAGTTATAGGTTGCTTTATTTCGTGCACGCTCATGTTGTGGAATAGCATCAACAAAGGTGAGTTCAACTTTACCATCTGGCTTTTTAGGAATCGAAACAGTCAGGGTCGAATATTCACGTTTAATTTGAGCATTAAACCCATTCCATGTTTGAGTAAGTATATGTTGAATTTGTTCTGGTTTTAAACCTTCTTTATTCTCATGCTTATTTTCACGGTCTGGTTGTTGATGACCTGCCGTTGGATTTTGCTTTTCGCCATGTTGTTGTTGTTGATGATTGCCAGAAGCCCCTTGACGTCCTTGACCTTCTCCACCGCGTGCCGCTTGCATTTCAGGCTGAGGTCGTTCAACCCCCATTACTTTAAACATACCATTACGCCACCAGTCATACGACCAATACAGTCCTGTACATGCTAAAAGTAAATAAAAGATCACTACCCATGTTCCGACAACAGCATGTAGATCCCAAAGGAAATTACGACCTTTGAGTTTAGGCTTAATGGCAAACCATTGTTTAAAAGAATGCTTTTTCGGCCAGCGTAAATAGAGCCCACTGAGTACAAAGAAAATTAACATCAAGGTACTGGCACCAGTAATTTGTTTACCGACTTCACCCACAGTTAAGTTACGATGTAATTGCTGTATAAATTGAAAAAAATCTTTGCCTTTCACTTCAGGAAGAACTTCGGCCGTGTAAGGGTTTACCATCATGGTATAACCTCTACGTGCGCCTTCTTTGACAATATTAATGTTTGAAGCTTCTTCAGCAGCTTTCGCAATAGTAATACTGTTGATCTTCATTTCAGGGTTTTGGGTTTGGAAATGTTGATAAATTTCAGCAGGCGTGAGTTTTGCCTGATTTTCAACTTTTACCGTGTAGCTATCTGGGTTTAACCATCTTTGAATAGGTTGTTCATAAGAATAGATTGCACCAGTCACTCCCATAATTGAGAGAATTAAACCAGCTGTAATCCCTAGAAACCAGTGAATTTGAAAAAAAGTCTTTTTAAACATGGCAATGCAAAGGGCAGAATATTTTTGATAGCAAATTATAGCTGAATAAATCGGAGAGATAATGAATTTTGCAGATAATATTTATTCTCATTATCATTTTTATTAAAATAGCGAAGTACAAAAAAACCTCCAAAAATGGAGGCCTTTTAAAATTTTAAATTAAAGTGTCTTGGGTTCACCAACAACTTCTTTTAAATGTTTACGCAGTGTTTCAAAGGGAAAATTCTTGCTATCCATACGTTTAGGTAGAATATATGCGCCTTGTTGGCCTTTCACTTTAAAGTTTACCAGTAAGAATTCAGGGGTGTTGTACCATTCATAAATGTCTTTCCAAGCCACTGTTCCAACACCTTCTTGTACACCCATTTGTTGACGCATCACAATACCGCTTGGCTGTACACCTAATTTTACACCTTTGATTTCCTGAACTGGAAATTCATTCATCTTGCGTTTTACATACCATTCAAGACCGAACTTGCGAACCAAAAGATAGATGGCAACTGCAGCAAGAACCACCCAAAAAATAATGGTTGAATAGTTTTTAATTAAAGCGATGCCAAGTAATGAGAGTATGACTGCTACACCCATGATTGCCCAAGCTTTAATCCCAATTTTATTGGTACTACGCCAAATTGCAAGTTGAGCGCCGCGTTGTTCGGCTTCCGAAACTTCGTACGGAACAGGTTGTAAGGTATAAGCGTAAATATTCTTGGCAGTCATAGTGTCAGTAATGTATGTAAATCTAGTCAGAGTTTAGCACTAAATCTCAAGATTTAGTGCACCTATTGTACCAAATAACGATGCAATTTTGATGCAGATTTATAAAGAAGCCAATTCAGTAGATTGATCATCTCGTTCATGGCTTAAATTCTGTTTCAAGCTACTCAGTTGCTTTAAAATACTGAACATTAATGACAATTGTTGAAGAATAATGAGTGATTTAGAGTCTTCTGACTCGGATTGGCTTAAACGGGTACGAATGGCTTTCAACATATTATGCGCGGTTAAATCAGGCATTTCATCCCGTAATAAAGCCCCAGAGATATCATCTAAAGCTTGATCCAATAGATTAAGCACTTGTTGGTCTTTCACTTGCTCGCGATGTGCACCGAGTGCTGCGATATAGCTAAGAAAGGTATGATTTAAACATAAGAACTCAAAAGCTAAGCTTTTTTGACTTGGGTCAAAATCTGGTTCAGTGGCAAGGGTTGAAATCAGTGAGGCAACATCTGCATCTCGATTATGTGCAGCACGACGAACAATTCGATACTCTAAACTATTATTGCGCCCCTGATGATATTGAGCGACTACATTGGCCAAATAATTGCATTGAGCTTCCAGTGAACGTTGAATGGTGCGGGGTAAACGACGGAACTTCCAGTCAGGGAAAATAAAGCTGACACCGAACCAGGCGAGGGCACAGCCAATCACTGTATCAATCATACGAGGTAGCGCTGCCTCATAGCCAAGCCCATCCAAGTTAAAATTGATCAGCGCCATGATGGTAATAAAGGCAGTGGCTTGGGCATATTGTTTACTGCGTAAATCAAAAAACAATACACCACTAAGTACGAGTAATAAGAGTTGTCCTTCAATAGAGGGCACAAAATACAAAATTGCATAACCTAAAATAATGCCGCCTAAGGTTCCAATAATCCGTAATCTCAAACGTCGTTTGGTCGCATTAAAGTTCGGTTGGCTGACAAACAGCGCGGTTAATAAAATCCAGTAACCGTATTCAATATTGGTGAGTTGCACAAAAACATAGCCAATAAATAAAACAATCGAAACGCGAATTGCATGTCTAAAAAGTACAGACTCAGGGGTTAAATTTTGTTTGATTCGAATGACAATATCATCCCAACCTTTGAGGTCATCATCTTTAAGTTGGTTTTCGAAATTTTTACTTTGATCGTATTTTATATGTCGTTCAGTTTCGAGATTTTGTAATTGGGCATCAATCGACTTTAAGTTTTGATAAAGCGCAAACAGTGAATTGACCCAAATTAAGTCATAATTTTCTTCTTTTTTAAGTTTATCCAACGAGTATCTGAGGTTTTTAAAAGCATGCTCAAAACGGACATTATGCTGGTAGGTGGTGCGGTGTAAGATGCTATCACTCAAATCCTTACAGGCTTTGCCTTGCAGCGCTAAAATGCGTTGAAAACGAAATAACACATCGCTATGTTCAAACATTTTGGCCAGCTTTTGATAATCAATATGTGCTGAATCGGCTCGTTCATGAATATCTTGTGCAACAAAGTAATATTGTAAACTACGACGCGTATCACGTTGTCCTCGGTCACCTTTTAAACGTGTCAACAAGGCAGTACGCATATCATTAAAAATGCTGATGAGCTGTCCATTTTCCATAGACAAACTAATCATACTGTCTTGATAGCTGGTCGGTGTCATATCGACATCAAACAAATTAGATTTGGAAAACAGAAAATTACCTAATGATGAAAAACATTGAGACAATTTGTCTTGAACTTGCCGTACCGGGAACAGTAAAAAACTGATGGTTGAAATAAGCCCATACCAAATTGCACCAATCACCAATAGACTTGGCTGGATATACCATTGATCAAATAAATGCACCCCAAGCATGGAATACACAGAGACCACCAAACAGCCATAAGAAATGGTGGCATAGCGACGTCCCAAAGAACCCAATAAAATCCAACCAATACAAGAAACAATCAAACCTAAGGCAAACAGAATAGGGTATGGAAAGAGCAGGCTCACTGAGGCAGCGGTGATAAAGAATCCGATATAGGTATAGATCAAATTCATGATACGTACAGAGAAGCGATCGTCTATATCACTGAGACCTGCTGCAACCACCCCTAAGGTCAGTGGAATGGTCATTAACTGCTGTCCCAACAGATAAGGTACAAATGCAGTCCCTGTAAAGGCAATGATCATTCTCAAGTTATACATGAAACTTGTGTTGTAGGTTGCTTTTCTGAGTTTTAACAGCCAAGTGTTCAAAGGAAATCCTTGTTAAATCAATAGGGTGTTATGTACTTGGGAAATGCGATTTGGCTTATATGGCTTTTCACTTATCTTTGTGACAAATCATACAATGGACAGTGTAAACTTGTCTGCAACATTCCTTATCAAATTATAAACCATCTATGTCTGAAAAAAACGTGGGTCAGCAGTATTCAACGGGCTGGATTATGCTTTTGGCTTTATTTACCTCTTTGGGTCCCTTATCCATTGATATGTATTTGCCAGCATTGCCACAAATGGCGCAAGACTTTAATGTGACAACCCAGCAGATCGCTAATACCTTGCCGGCGTATTTTTTTGGTCTTGCTGTTGGTCAATTGATTTATGGTCCAATCAGTGACCGTATCGGGCGTAAGAAACCGCTTTATTTTGGTATGACCTTGTTTGCTTTTGCCAGCTTGTTGTGTGTTTTAGCACCTGATCATTGGTCGTTGATTGCCGCACGTGTTTTACAAGCCTTAGGGGGCTGTGTGGGGGTGGTGATGGCACGAGCTGCAATTCGAGACCGTTTAGATGTGCAAGGTTCAGCGCAAGCTTTTTCCAGTATGATGATTGTGATGGGGATTGCCCCGATTCTTGCTCCAACTTTGGGTGCCGCCATTCTACAATTCTTTAGTTGGCAAGGCGTCTTTATCGCCTTGTTTGTGATTGGTCTGTTCTGCTTGTTTTGTGTACACTTTTTATTTAAGGAAACACTCGCACCAGAACGCAGGCTGCATCTCAACTTTAAACAAGTGTTTATTTTATATGCTTGTATTTTTAAAGATCGAAGCTTTCGCTTTCCAATGTTGGCAGGTTGTTTTACTGGCGCAGCACTATTTTGTTATATCAGTTCCGCGGCAGCAGTGTTGATGGATGGTTATCATTTAACTCAGCAACAGTTTGCTATTGCCTTTGGTTTTAATGCTTTTGGTATCATTTTACTGTCTTCTATCAATAAGCGTTTAGCCAACAAACTCTCGGTGATCCTGCGCTTGAAAATTGGTGGTTTGATTCAAGTCACAGGCGCATTAATTATTGTCAGCGCAGGTTTCATGTCTGATGCACCATTGGTGATTGTCATGTTAGGTTTATTTTTCTCTGTTTCAGGGATTGGTTTTACTGGACCGAATGCGATGGCATTGGCGATGTCTGAACAAGGCTCAAGAGCAGGAACTGCAAGTGCAATTATGGGCAGTATGCAATTTGCGTGTGGTCTATTGGGCGGTGTGGTATTGAATTTTCTTGTATGGAATCATTTATTCAATATGGGAATTTTGATGTTGGCTTTTACTGTGGCTGGGTTTATGGCAATTTTAAAAGTGGCTCAACAGTTCAAGATGAAACAAATTTAAGTTTATACCGATACTGAACATGAGATCGTTTTGTTGATTTATAAGACAAAAGTGAGCTTTGTTTTATCGAATCAAAGACGATCTGTATTTTTTATTCAAGTATGAGGAAATTGACAGGTTCTAAGAGATTGTATTGTTAGAATAAGTACGCGATATTCATACATGCGGTCAAAGCAGACATGATAAAAACACAAATACCAGAAAAACAAAAGCCGACGATTCGAGTGATGAGTAAATCGTCGGCCAAAATACTTCGTTATAAAGATTCAGGCTGCTAAGTTGAATCTTAAGAAGCATAAGTTTTTAGTTTCTCTGAGAGAAGGTCTCCAAATCTCTTTGCGGATGCCGTGCAATCAATTTGGTTGCTGCAGACCTTATACTTATATAACGACAACAGTTTCAAATTGGTTGACAAGAAAATGAAAAAAAGTTGAAAAAAAATTATAATATTGTTCTTTATGCAATCTAGGCTGTCGTCATGGTGTCTTTAAACAAATATTTTTTGTGGTTTTTGCTGCTTTGTTTAGTCTTGACCATGGTTGCAGGTGTATTGGCTGCATTATTGCCCAATGAAATTGCTGGCGTGTTAACCGCAATACCTTATTTGATTGCGATGATTATCGTGTTATATCGTTTTCTCAAGCAACAACGCCGTGCGCCTACAGACCAAGAGCGTAAAAAACTGACCCTTGGTTATACTGCAATATTTTGGGGCTATAATTTACTTGGGGTATTTGCGGGTGTTTGGTTTTTTTCTCAGAATGATCCAGACGTGTGGAAAACTTTTGTGATGTATCTGCAAAATACTCAATTTTTGCTCACTGCATTGATCATGTTGCTGATGTTGGCAATCCCTTTATATTTAATTACCTATTGGTTTTATGGAAAGCAAGCACAGCGTATGGCGGCTAAAATGTTTGGTCAATGATCTGTTTAAATTGTTGACTTTACTTTGAGAAATAAAAGTCATTGATGAAATCTGCGTCAATACAAATAAGCAAAAAATAAATTTTATTTTTAAGCTATGGATATGCTGTTAGTGTACGAACATATCCATAAATTCGCGTAATTCTTGAATGGCAATTTCAATGTCTGTGGTTAACCACGTTGGTTCAAAGATCCCTGCATAATGTTCTAAACGATCTTGAGGCACAACAAGTCGTATCGGGCAGTCTTCTTCAAGTAAGCGCCATGGCACGATTGGAACTTCGTTATCCAGAAATGGCACAATATTGCGAATATCAATAATCATCGCATTGATACATTCTGGGAAAGGCATAACGGATAATTCATCTGTACGGCGACGGAAATACTCTAAATCGCCCCATTTTAGAATATAACTAGGCTTATTAAATTCAATAATTCCAATGAGATGGTCATCTCTTGATGTATGTGTGAAGCATTGATGCGTGACATCAGTGTCCAAGTCCAACTCGACACTTTGTCGTTGATAAGCCATATCTACAATAGCCAAAAAATGGGGTACATATTATAGCTCATTTATCTTTCAAGAACTGCTCGAATTAAAATTTACTTTTGCTTAAAATATTTTTACACACAGATCATAAATAGCCTGTTAGTATAAAAATACATCAATTCGATGGAGGTGGACGTCATGAAACACGATTTCAATAAACCATCTTATGTAACAAGTACTGAAGATATAACGCATAAGAATCGCTTACCCATTTATATGCTTATTCTTGTGGGGTTATTTCTTGTTTCCTTGCTTGTTTACATGATCGCCGACTGGGTTTAATCCCATAATCATCTATAAAGATTATATTGATCAGACAAACTCTAGCTGCAAAGCTGGAGTTTTTCATTTTTGCATGCTTTTGTTGTATTTATGCAGTTAAATTTGCTCGTTATATAAGCAATAGATAAAGTAGAAGAGTAATTCATCAAGTATCCAATTCAAATAAAGAATGTTGCTTAAAGTCATTTGAGCACGCTCAGATTGTTATAAATCTATAACTTGAGGAAATAAAAAATGAATGAAATTTTACAAACAAGGGGGAGATTTGATGCCATGTATTATTGGGATCAATTTCACCCGATTCTCGCCGCTGTTGCCATCCTTATTGTGGGATGGATTATTGCACTGATTGTTGCAGCAGGAATTAAAAAAATCCTAGAAAAACTAGGTACAAATACAAAATTGTCTTCAGCAACAGGTCATCGTTCAAATATTGAAAGTATTGTTTCTCGAATTGTTTTTTGGGTGGTGATGGTGATCGCGGTGATTGGTGCATTAAATGTGCTGAATCTTACCAGCGTAAGCAGCCCATTTAGTTTGATGATTCAGCAATTCTTATTGTTTATTCCACAATTACTGGCTGCCGTCGCCATTGGGTTTATTGGCTGGATTGTGGCAAATCTGGTTAAAGTCGGCTTGAAAAAAGCCTTGGATCGGACTCAACTTGATGAGAAATTAAGTGCCGATGTTGGGGTCAGTCCGATCAGTCAGAATATCGCTGATATTGTGTACTGGCTAATTTTATTGCTGTTCTTACCAATTGTATTGTCAATTTTAGGTTTGCAAGGCTTATTGCTTCCAGTGCAGAACATGCTGAATGAGGCAGTCTCTTATATACCAAATATTTTCATTGCGGGTGTCATCGTTTTTGTCGGTTATATCTTGGCAAAAATCCTGCGCGGGATTGTTGAGGGTTTAATCAACAGTCTAAATTTACAAACCCAAATTGAAAAAGTAGGGCTATTTAAAAACTCAAACCAAGGTTTAGCGAAGTTTTTAGGTTCTTTTGTTTTTGCCATTGTCATGATTACTGCGTTAATTGTGGCTTTTGAAGCACTTGGTATACAAGCTATTTCACAACCAGCAACCGCAATGCTGGGTGAAATCATGTATGCAATTCCACATATTATTGCAGCCGGATTAATTTTAATTGTGGCCTATGTGGTGTCTCGTTTTGTGGGGCGTTTGGTTTCAGAAGTTGTTGCTGGAACGGGTGTTGATGAAATTCCTGCAAAATTAGATTTACAACGCTTTTTAGGTGACACGAAAGTTTCTTGTATCATTGGTTATCTGATTGTTTTCTTTACCATGTTATTTGCTGTTTCCGAAGCGGCAAATCGACTGGGCTTTGAACAAGTTAGTCATTTGATTTCAATGTTTATTTACTTTGGTGCCAACATTTTGTTAGGCGCAGTGATTTTGGTGATCGGTTTCTGGTTGGCCAATATCGTGGCGAATGTGGTGCAACGTGGTGAGTACAATAGTTCAAGATGGTTAGGCAACTTGGTTCGTGTTTTGATCATGGGGCTGGTGATTGCAATGGGTTTAAAAGCCATGGGAATTGCCGATTCGATCGTTAATCTTGCTTTTGGCTTAACCTTGGGTTCTGTGGCAGTTGCTTTTGCATTGGCCTTTGGTCTAGGTGGACGTCAACCTGCAGAACGCGTTTTAACGGATTTAATCGATAAAGCCAAGAAAGAGGCAAATCAACCGAATCCATTAAAGCAAGAAAATACTTATTCATCACAGCCAAGTGGTACAGACGCTACGCAAGTAACCGCGGATACCCCTGCGATTGAAAATGAGTACAAGTCACTTACTGATTCATTGAAACAGGACAAAGATGACCCGAATTAACATTTAAATTCTTTTAAAGATCGATCAGGATTGATGCTTGATCGATCTTTTTATTTTTAGGTCAAAAGTGAGAGGGAATAGAGATGTCTAAGAAAAAGCCAAATAATTTCATTGCACCCATTGTGATTGCAGGAATCACTGTGGGTTTTTTAGCAAGTGCTTATAAATTTGTGTTTGCAAAACCGAAAAAGCAACCGTCCGAAATTGTTAAGCAACAACATGAATCTCAAAACAAATCTCAAGAGTGATTGTGTTTACAAAGCATGAATTTTATCGGTTTTTTTATAGAAAATAGATAGACATCAGATGATTTATTGTCTAGATTGAATGGGTGAATATGTAGGCAATATAAAACTCACTCATCTGATAAATATCATTTTCAAAGGAATTGAAATGAAGATCATCTATTTTTTACACAAAATTCATCAGTCGTTATTTGCAAAAAACCATGATCTAAAGTCGATGGATTTGGCGATTCAACGTGTGACCCAGAAGCAGCAAATCCAAAATCAACTTATTTTATTTAAAACAGATTATCTGGAATAAGCTTTCTATCTATTAATCAGTTTAGATTATACATATTCTGAAGCGGCATGTGCTGAAGCCCATGCCCACTGAAAATTAAACCCGCCTAAATGACCAGTTACATCTAAGATCTCACCTATAAAAAATAAACCTTTTTGTTTTTTACTTTCCATGGTTTTTGATGAAACTTCAGTGGTGTCAACACCGCCTAAAGTGACTTCTGCAGTCCGATAGCCTTCAGTACCAGAGGGTTTGACTTCAAATTGCTGTAGTTTATTGGCAATCGTTTCAAGTTTTTCATCACTTAATTGCCCAATCGCCGTTTCAGCCCACTCGGACCAAATGAGATTTTGTAGTTCAATCACCACACTTTTCGGTAAAAGTTCAGTCAGTAAGGTTCTGATTAACACCTTGGGCTGGCTTTGCTTTTTGCGCTTTAAAAAATCAAACAGCTCAAGACTTGGTAAAAAGTTAATATGGAATGCTTGTCCTGCATTCCAATAATTTGAAAGTTGTAATGAGCTTGGACCACTTAAACCACGATGTGTAAACAACAATGCTTCAGTAAATGCAATCAGTTCGTTAGATAGTGTTGCTTCAACCGCATTGCCGCTTAAACGAGTGGTAACTTCTTTAAATTGATCTGAAAAAGTGAAGGGAACTAAACCTGCGCGTGTAGGATAGATGTGGTGACCAAATTGTTTGGCAATTTCATAGCCGATGCCAGAGCCACCCAATGTTGGAATAGATAAGCCACCTGATGCAACAACAACAGATTCAGCCTGAAAATAGCCTAAATTGGTGGCAACTTGAAAAGTCTGATCGTCAAGCGTGTTAATCGCTTTGACTTCACAACTGGTTTTAATCTCAACATGATGTGTTTTTTCACATTCGTTGAGCAGCATGCTTAAGATTTCTTTTGCGCCATTTAAGGTAAACAGTTGTCCATGTTTGCGTTCTTCATAGTCAATGCCATATTCACAGACCATCCCAATAAAGTCCCAATTGGTATAACGCGTCAGGGCAGAGATGACAAAATGTGGGTTATGTGAAATAAAATTCTCAGGCTCAACATAAAGATTGGTGAAGTTACATTTACCACCACCTGACATGAGGATTTTTTTACCAATTTTATTGGCTTTCTCAACCACTAAGACTTTACGACCACGGGCAGCTGCTTTTGCCGCAAGCATTAAACCTGAAGCACCTGCGCCGAGGACAATCACATCATATTGGTTAGAAGACATATCACACTCATGGAAACTTTGAGCAGGGGATTATAGACAAATTTAAAGTAATTTTCAGGACAATTATAAATAGGTAGGGTTTAGCTACGTCCTTGCAAGCCACCACTATGCAGGATCAAGATTTTTGCATTTTCTTTAAAGTAACCTTTTGAAATTAAATCAAAAATCCCATAAAACATTTTCCCAGTATAAATCTGTTCAAGCGGAATGCGATATTGCTGCTCAAAGTTGTTTATAAAGCTAAGTAATTCAGCAGTGGTTTTGGCATAGCCTCCAAAACAATAATCATCCAGTATTTTCCAATTGCTTTTATGGGTGAGTTGACTGACATCTTGTTGTAAAAAATCACCTTTAAGTGCTGAAAAACCTAAAATTTCCTGCTGTGGTGAACTGGCGTTAATCAGCCCAGTGATTGTGCCACCTGTTCCTACCGCACAGCAAATTACATCATAATAATTTAAATCTTCTGGCGTTAAAATTTCCTGACAACCTTGTATAGCAAGCTCATTGGTTCCGCCTTCAGGAATAATATAAGTGTTTGGATAATGTTGTGTTAATTCATCGATCCAGTCATGATTATTTTTTTGTCTATATTTTTCACGTGAAACAAAAACTAGCTGCATGCCCAACTGCTGTGCTGTCGTTAGAGTAGGGTTGAGCGGTTTATGCGCTAACTCCTCGCCCCGAATGATCCCGATGCTTTTAAATCCAAATAACTGTGCTGCATAGGCTGTGGCAGCGATATGATTGGAATACGCACCACCGAAAGTCAGCATCTGTTTTAGGCCAAGCTGACGTGCTTCAATCAAATTATATTTGAGTTTAAAAAATTTATTGCCAGAAATTTGTGGATGGATTAGATCAAGCCGTTTAACTGTAAGTTGAACAGATCCAGCAAAATCTAAACTTTGGTAGGGAATAGTTTGGGCAATATGATCAAACATGCTGATTTTTTAACTGAATGGGTGTGTGTGAGTAGCTTTGAATTAAGCCTGTTCAAGATATTCTAATCAAACCTGTAAAACAAGACAGGTTTGATTGAGTTTCATGTCTATTATTGGGGATAAATTTCTAGGTTTTAACTCAAGCTTTTCACTTAGGCGGATCATTGAGTGCTGGTATCGACGGAAGTCACCACAGACATCCCCGGTCGTAAGAATTCTAAACCTTTTTGATTGGGATCAATAGCAATCCGCACAGAAATACGCTGTACGACCTTGGTAAAATTACCTGTGGTGTTGTCAGGCTTAAGCACACTAAACTCAGCACCAGCAGCAGGTGAAATCTGTTCAATACGGCCAGTAAATTTTTGATGTTTCATAGCATCTACCGTAAATGTTGCTTTTTGCCCGATGTGCATATCAGCAATTTGTGTTTCTTTGAAATTGGCAATCACCCAGGTTTGTTGCGGAATTAGATACATTAACTGGGTGCCAGCTGCAACATATTGTCCCACACGAGGAGTGACTTCGCCCAACTGTCCATCCATCGGTGCTGCAATCACGCTATAGTCTTTTGTCGTTACCGCTTGATCAAATTGTGCCTTGGCATTGGTGACTTGTGCTTTTAAGCCCGATTGAGCCACTTGAGCTGTTTTTAACGCTTCTTGAGCAACCAATACATTGGCTTCCGCTTGTTTGAGTAAGGCTAAATTATTTTTTACATCCGCAGCCGCTTTGTCTTGTTCTGTTTTAGAGGTTGCGCCAGTATTTCCTAATTGTTGATAACGATTGAGTTGTGCTGTTGAAAGTTCATAACTTGCTTTGGCTTGTTCAACTTTGGCTTGTGCAGCCACAATATCTGCTTTGCGTTGTTCAATCGCTTGGGTTTGATTGGCTAAAGTAGTATTGGCCTGATCAACACCTGCTTCAGCCTGAGTCACTTTCTGATCATAGGTTGTGGTATCAATATGCATTAATGGCTGACCCTTTTTGACATGGTCAAAATCAGTCACCAATACATCTTTGACATAACCATTGATTTGAGAAGATAAAACTGTGGTTCTGCCTTTGATATAACTATTGTCGGTGGATTCTATGCTGCTATCAAAAGGGCCAATTTTCCATGCGCGCATAATCACAGCAATCCCCACCAACAAGACCAAGAGCATCAACAGCAATGTTCTTTTCGCTGTTGGAATAAGCTTACTGGATGGTGATGGCGCTGCTGCTGTTGCAGGTGCTTGTGGTGGTGTAACTGCTGCTTGCTCTGTTGGTTTTTGATCTTGCGACATAAGAATTCTCAAATATTTTTTAATACATAGCGTGACATTATGGATCATCTGATTTCGGAATAGCCTGAGATCTGTCTAACTGCTATTGAGGACCTGTTGCTGTTTTTTGAGTTGATAGCGTGTCCATGCAATATTAAAACTACTCCAAATCAACAGTAAAATGGCGAAAATTCCATTTAATGCAATCACATCATTATAGGCACGCACTTGTGCTTCTCGTGTCACAATCTGGTTTAAATTGCGATAAGCTTGGTTCTGTTCAAGTGATGCATCTAAAGTATATTTATTGGCTGCTTGCTGATAGGCCGCAAGTCGTTGCACCACCAATGGATCAGTTGGTGATAAGTCACTGACAATTTCAGCCCGATAATTTTGGGTGCGTAATTGTTGATAGGTTGAAAAGAATGAATTTCCAATTAAACCACCAAAGCTTTGTGTTGCAGAGAACAACACCACAAAAGTGACCATGTGTGATGGGCCTTTTTGTAAGGCATTAATAATCCCTGTCAGCAACAATGGTCCGATAAACATACCACTGGCAAAGCCAACAATAAATTGGCTGCGGTAAAAATTCTCAGGTCGAACATCACTGGTGAGGTGATAGTCTAAAGCGCAGGCAATAAGAACCAAGACCACAGCACCGACCAAGTGCCATGAGATGCGTTCTCTTTTAAAGGTCATGGCGCTAAAAACGGTGCCGAGCACAATGCCAAGAAAAATCACGCTATACAAGGTAACGAACTGATCAGGTCCCATGCCCATGGTCTTTAAAAAGTTAACGGCTGCGTAACTTTGCTCAGACATAAGCAAACGAATCGCCAATGCACCAAACACAAATTTAAGTGTGGTGGCTGAACCTAGCCAACGGGTAATGATAAGTGGATTGACACGGTAATGTTCATAAGTCAGTCCGATAACAATAAGACTGAAGCCAGCAATTAAGGCATACCCTAACCATTTGACTTCAAACCACCAAAGGATTGGGCCTTGGGTCAGGACGATACATAGCAAGGCAAAGCCGGGTGCAAGTAAGGCAAAAGTGAAGAAATCCTGTTTTTCAAAGACTTCGATTCTTAAGCTACGTGGCAGTTTTAAAGAAACCACCATTGCCAAACAACATATCGCTAAACCCAGCTCAAAGGTATAGAGCACAATCCAGTCATTTACATCAACCAGAGATGGGGAAATGATCCATGCTAGTGGAATACCCAATTGTTGAAAGCCCAGCGCGAGATAAATTCCTCGCCCAAAGTTTTCTCGTTTAAAGGCCTGCATGATGTAGTACATGCCTAAAGAACTCAGGGGGGCGGCAACCAAACCGCTGATCACACGGACAAACAATGCCATTTCAAAGGTATGCACAAAGATATGTAGCACCAACACACAAATAAAAAGCACTAAACCAATTTCAGAAAAAAGCCGTAACCCATATTGTTGCCGAGCTTTAAACAGAATCATGTTGGAACTAATATTTGCCATTACATAAGCTGCGGGAATCCATGCAGCTTCTGAAGGCGTTAGCGAGTATTCACCCTGAATAAGTGGTAAATTTGCAGTAATAAAACCATTACTTAAACTGCCTGAGATCGCAACAAACAGGCCAATAAAAAAATAAATCAGCTTTTTATGTGTTGGATGTGCAATAGCCGCAGGCGAGCCTGGTAAGGTTGGACGCTCTTCTGGTGTCCAATCTGGGGCAGGTTCAAGTAAACGTGGCGATTTATCCATAAGTGCCTCAATTACGCCTTGATGCCATCAATCAGTAAGTCAACTGCACGTGTGGCCAGTTGAACTTGTTCTTCGTCGGTTAGCCCTTGAAAGGAAGCCCTTAGAATACCGGTAATTAGCGCATAATCTTTTGGGGTAAGATCTGGTCGGCAAATATGATGGGCAATGGCTTGATCAATCAGCGGTTGAAGAATTGCGTCACGCCGTTGATAAATATCCACCATACTTGGGTCATTACGATCAATCACACGCCAATATTCCATCAAGGCGGTGAGATAAGGTAGATTCTCGACATGATTGCGAATTAACCGAATCAAACCATCAGGATATTCTGAAAAGCTTTTTGCCCGTTCATCTAGACGAGTTAATGCTTGTTCCATCAAGGCGATGACCAACTCACGGCGATCTTTAAAATTACGATAAAAGGTTGCCCGTCCAACGCCAGCTTCATCAATCACAAGCTGTAATGGCGCACGAATCCCTTGTTTACGGAATATTTTCAGTGCAGCATTAAGCAAATCTTCGCGATTTTGTGCCGCTTGTTTTTGACGTATACGCATAGGGGAAATTGCATTAAATTTTATTCTGATATTTAACGGACATTTTTGTCCGTTGTAAATTGCTAACTCTGTGGATTTTTGTAAATTGCAGCTTTAAAGTTGATTAGATTGGTTAGAATGACTTAGGTCAATGATTAATAAATCGTATAAATAGGTTTAGATTTCTAAATATTTACCCTTTAAAATAAAACAATAAGTGTGCTGAAATTGTGAAAATTTTTAAAAATATTGTTATTTCGATCTGCTGCATCGGTGTATTGGCGTTAAATGCCTGTACGCCATCTGAGAAAAAAGCAGATCAAGCTGCATCTTCAAGAAAATCATCAGATCAACTGATTGAACAACAATTCAAGCTTTGGAAGGCGCAACAAGACCCCCAATTATTGGCGGATTATTATCAGTTTATGTCGCAGTATTTAAAACATCCACCTAGTCTGATGGAGCTGACAACCAGCCGAAACTATATGCCGGAGCAGTGTTACTCAAAACGTTTTGCTATTCCACCTAAAGCCTTTTGGAAAAATGTGGTGAGTAGTTTGCAACTGGTGGAAAAGTTAAATCGAAATGAATATTTTAAAACATATACGATTTCAGCAATCTATCGTGCCCCTGAATTAAATAAATGCATAGGTGGGGCGGAAAAAAGTAAGCATTTAAGTAATTATGCAGTTGATTTTCATGTGCTATCACCCAAAGAAACCATTAAAAAAGATCGCGAATTATTAGTTAAAAAAATGTGTCATTTTTGGCAAGTGGAAGGCAAAAGTTATAAAATGGGTTTAGGCGTTTATGGTAATAATCGCTATCATATTGATACCCAAGGATATCGTACTTGGGGTAAGGACTTTAAATCGAAAAGTTCGCCGTGTTTAAAAAGTTAAAATTGTATTTTTGAGCAAGAATTGAACTTGAATCTATATTAAAAAATGCTGAAATATTGGGAACGTTATTTATGTTGAAAATAATAAAGGGTTGTTTATTTGCTCTGCCTTTTTTCAGTAGTTATTCTGCTTTTGCGCAAGCTGATGCTGCTGTCGAAGTTGACCCTGAATACGAAGTATTGGGGCGTGCAGGAAAACTGAAAATTCAAAAAGAGTCTTGCACTCAGCATGGTTCTAGTTGTGACTATGTACTCTATGATGCTAAAGGAAAAAAGCAGGTATTAATGGAAAAATGGAGTAAAACCGCAAATGTTTATCAATTTAATCCAAATTTAATGGGTTTTTTGTTGGGGGTAACAGGAAGTGAGTATAATCTCACTGTGATTAATGATAAAAACCAACAAAAAGATTATGGCAGTTTTCTTGCGATGAATGGGCAGCAAAGTTGTTTTGTAACTTTTGAATCGAATTTAAAAAATATGCCGAATTCATTGGTATTTTATAGCATTCCTGATTTTCGGGTACGTTTAGTGCTCAACAACAAAGTGCCGCAATTTAAAAAGCTGAACTATCCTGCAACGGCAAATTTTGAGGATAATGGTGATTTTTCATTTAACTATAATATTAAGGTCGGAAACGAGATGGGGGTACAGGATGTTATCATTCAAAACCCTTGTCAGTCTGATTATCGGGTAATTATGAGTTAACATAAATAAAATAAAGTTATTAATTTCATTAAAATTCATCATTTTTATTTTTGAATTGAATTGTCTATTGTCGTTTTATTCGACAACAAGGACACGACAATGACCACTCAACAGCAAGTTAATCAGGCACAATATCAAAATAAATCAGAAGCATACTTAAATAGCCAAGTACATGCACAAGGCATTGAGTTTGAAAAAATGCAAAATTTAATCCAACAGCATCAATTCAAACGAGTTTTGGATCTAGGCTGCGGTGGTGGGCATGTCACGTATCAGATTGCTGCATTCACTGAGCAAGTAATTGCCTATGATATTACGCCTGAAATGGTCAATCTTGTGACCACGCAATCTCAACAAAAGGGATTCGATCATGTCATAGGGAAGGTTGGTGCGGCAGAGCAATTGGATTTTCCTGTTGAGCATTTTGATTGTGTGATCAGTCGTTATTCTGCGCATCATTGGCAAAGTATCACTCAAGCGATTGATGAAATTTATCGTGTATTACGTGCTGATGGCAAAGTGATCCTATTTGATATTATTGGCAATTCTAATCCAATTTTAGACACCTTTATTCAGACCATAGAAACCATTCGTGATCCAAGCCATGTTCGAAATTATAGTTTGGCGGAATGGGTAAAAATCGTAGAACAAGCAGGCTTTAAGGTAGAAACCATTGAAAAGCAAAGTTTACAGTTAAATTTTCAAAGTTGGGTGGAGCGTATGCAAACACCAGTAGAGGGTATCCATACCATTCGCTATTTACAGTCCAAAGCTGCTGATCAAGTACAACAGTATTATCAGATTCAGCAAGATGGTACATTTACCAGTGAAGCTGTATATTTGGTATTGAGTAAAACTTGATTTAGAAATCTGATGCCAAAAAAAATAATCAATACAATAGTTCCGATATTATTTAGCATGATGGCTTATTCCAGTAGTGGTTATGCCGAGCAGATTCATCGCACAGTGGCCAAGATAGGGCAATTTTCGGTTATTCAGCAAACATGCGATGAAGATGCAAATGATCATTGTGATTTTGTACTCTATGAAGGCGATGATTATAAGTTGCCCTTGGTCATGGACTGGGAGCGTGGTTTAAATGTTGAAAACCAAACCGAGGATTTCTTGCATTTAAGCTATGGCTATACCTTTAATGTTCATCATAGTCTTTTCATCTCGAAGGCGGGGATCATTCAGGCTTTAGACAACGTTGTTGCTGTGGATGAAAACACTGGGTGTATTGCCCGATTTGAATTAAAAGATGTGCCTACGATTATTTTTCAAAAAGTATTTACCGCGAAAATTTTAAACAAAATTCAACTTCAACCAGAGCAACACCCTAAAATTGAGTCTGTAAGCGTAGATGCTTTTCAATATTTTAGTGACATGGAATTTGATGGAAATGGTGGCTTTCACTACCGTTACAAAAATAAAAGTGGTGAAGATCAAGCTGTTTTAATGATACATGCTTGTGACGTATAGCCACTTTCTATAGATAGACACCTTTTGAAATAAAAAATAGCTGTATTTTTAATCAGAACTGTTATGCTCGAACTATAAATAAAACAAAAAATGGAGGAGATGCCATGAAAAAGCTATCCATCAGTTTGAGTGTAATACTTGCAGTATTTTTGGCTGGGTGTGAAAAGAAACCACCTACACCAACAAAAACTGAAGTTCGTTCAATCCATATCGCAGGTATGCCTGTGTATGAAAAAGATTATCGTCTCAGTGCTCGTTCAGTGGATTCACAACCCTGATTTTTATTCAAAATATAAAAACGAGTGCATCAAGAGAGGATGTACTCGTTTGGTTTTAATTCAATTTAACTCAGTTGATTTTAAATGAATTAATGAAAAACTGTTTCTAAAGCTTTTAATCCGACTTTAGGATCAAGTAATCCATTATAGATCTCAGGAATTTCACGTTCTACGCCAAAGAACTCATAAATTGCAATCATGGCACCACGAACAGAATATTCAACAGTAAAAACCACATCATCTTCAATTTCAACAAATTGCCCCAAGAATGCGAAGTTTTTTGCACCTTGTGGAATAACCTGTGGGCGGTCACCAGGCTTACGGCAAGCAAATAAAGCCGATGCATAAGGCATCATAGCTGTTGTTACAATGGTGTTTGCTAGAACATGCTCAAGAATGTCATCAAAGCCGAGTTGTAGAATCAGTTCAGTGAGTATTTCGTTGCCTGTTGCTTGTGACATCGGTTTTTTGATGTAATCACCTGTTTGATCAATTTGGAAACCATAGCCCCAGAGGGTAAAGGTGCCTTCTGGTAAATTTGCAAAATGCGGTTGAGCAGGCACCACAATCGATAAATGCCAGCCAGATTCAAACCAAGTCATCAGTGCCCCAGTACCTGGCTGGTTGCCTGTGTAATCAATGATGCGATTTAACAGAACATCATCTGTCATGGTGAGTGTAAAAGACTCCCATTTATGTTCATCAATGTTGCCGTAAAAGGTCATTGGTCGGCCAAAGTCTGGTGCTTTTTTCGCAAGGGTTTCCCATAATGTCCAACCATGATCAAGTCGATCACGAATAAGCGCTGGAACATCATCATTCCCAGCATAACGGGAATCTGCTGTAATTGAACCTAAAGTAAATATGGCAAGATCATTTTCTTGAAGGTTGATTTGCTCAGTACCTTCAGGAAGGTTGACATACAAGCGTGTTGCACGACGTTCTAGGGTTGCTTCATCGGTTTGAAAGTCTGCATCTGTTACATAATTGCCAAAACGAACATCTACGCCTTGTTCAAGCAACCAACGTTGTAGCGGCAAAATCATGGAATCATATTGGTTGTATTTGGTTCTTTTTACCCCAGCGAGGGTATGAATACGTGGTAACTCTTGGATAAAACGTAAGAAATAGCGACGAAGTTCTGCTGCACTGTGCCATTTTTGGAAGGCAAATGTCGTACGCCACATACGCCAAAAGTTCGTTTCAAAGAAGGTCTCATCGAAAAATTCATCAATACGGCGGCTGCCAATTTTTTCTTCTTTCGCCGCCAATAAGCGTAACATTTGCGCGCGATGGCGTGTATTTAAACCCAGTTTAGCGGCATCTGAAATCACATGCTGCGCATCAATTAAACGGGCTTGTGCATGGGTTTTGATTTGCTCATTGAACTCACGACATTCTTCACGAACAGAAATTTCAGGATTTTCTAAGGATGGAATACTCGAAAATAAGTCCCAAAGACATAAATATGTTTCATCTGTCAGCATCCGCCCACCACGGGTAACCCATGCTTGTGCAGCATGTGGCGTGTGACCGCCATCCATTGAACCACCTGAGACATCTAACTCTTCGAGAATGTGAATATTTTTAGCTGGTACTTTGGCATCACGTATAGCAAATGCAGCAGCTGCCATTCCAGCAATTCCACCGCCAATGATCCACAAATGTGCTTGGTTTGCATCTAAACGGTTGGTTTTGTTGTTGTGCATTTTTTACCCCTGAGTATAAATATTGATTTTGGATAATTTAAAACCATAGTTTTATTATGGTTTTTTATAGCCTATAAACACATGAAAATGGAAGTTAATTTTTGTGATTTATGTGGTCTATTTTATGGGTTTTTAGGATGTTTTATATACCTTGATGATTTTATTGATATAATTAAGATGTTGAAAAATAAATTTTTTATTGAGTTTTTACTCTAAAAATATTTTTTGCTCTGTTTGTGGTGATAATACACAAGTGTATTTAAATTTATGATTGAAATTTTGATGAACTTGCATTGAATAAAAGTGTAATCGCGAAATAATAAAGATTTTTATATCTTCAAAAATCGGTTGTAGCGTAAAATATCTATTCTTAAAAATAGTCTGGGTTGGGGTGTCTCTTGGAATCATTATTGATTTTAGGTTCAATTGCATTGGCATTAATGCTAGGTGCGATTAGCCCTGGTCCTACATTTGTCTATGTGGCTAAAAATTCAATTGCGATTTCTCGTAAACATGGTTTGTTTACCGCTTTAGGGACAGGCACGGGCGCAGCTTTATTTGGTTTTTTAGCTGTAATGGGATTACAAGCAATCTTATTGGCTGTACCTTCTGCATATTTAGCTTTAAAAATTTGTGGTGGTCTGTATTTACTTTGGCTGGCTTATAAAATTATTAAGCATGCTAAAGATCCAATGGCGCAGGCATCTGACTCATCCACGGTGATGAGTTATCAACAAGCGTTTCGTTTAGGTTTAATTACCCAGTTAAGTAATCCTAAAATTGCGATTATTTTAGCCAGTATTTTTACTGCGCTTTTACCCAAAGACATTCCAACGTATTTTTATTTTGTTTTGCCTATCTTGTGCTTCTTTATCGATGCAGGCTGGTATTCACTGGTTGCTGTTGCGCTTTCAGCGGAAAAGCCGCGCCGTGTTTATTTGAAGTTTAAAAAAGTCTTCGATCGAGTCGCGGGCGGTGTCATGACATTACTTGGTTTAAAGCTAATTTTTGGTATGAAATGATTGTTTTTAAAAGCAAAAATGGTCATGGATTTTATCAGTAGATCTTGTTTGTTAAAAACTAATTAACAGTATGTTTAGTTTGTGTTATATATTTATTCATTATAATGGTTTAGACCTTAGAGAGATGTAATTTTGAAAAAAATATTATTGATTGCTGCCTTAAATGGCTTGGTACTTACTGCTTGTTCTACCACTGAAAGCTCTAAAACCATCCAAGCACCTCAAGTGGCTGCTGTGACTTCAGCGGTAAAATATTCAGGTGCGAAAACAGCAGTTTCGATTGGTAAGTTTGATAACCGCTCAAGTTATATGCGCGGTATCTTCTCTGATAATGTCGATCGTTTAGGCGGTCAAGCAAAAACGATTTTAGAAACGCACTTGCAACAAACCGGATATTTTTCAGTCTTAAATCGAGACAATTTATCAGAGCTGCAACAAGAGGCTGGTTTTGGTAAAGCAGCTCAATCCATTAAGGGTGCACGTTATGTGCTCACTGGGGATGTATCTGAATTTGGGCGCAAAGAAGTGGGTGACCATCAATTGTTTGGGCTATTAGGGCGTGGTAAAACTCAAATTGCCTATGCAAAAGTCAATATTAATGTTGTTGATGTAAAAACAGCAGAAGTTGTCCATTCTGTGCAGGGTGCAGGTGAATACGCGCTCAGTGAACGCGAAATTTTAGGTTTTGGTTCTACAGCATCTTATGACTCAACCTTAAATGGTAAGGTTTTAGATCTGGCTGTACGCGAAGCGGTTAATCACCTTGTCACAGATATTCAAACAAACAAGTGGTCCGTACAATAGGTTTGAATAAATGAAACGGGTTTTATTATTCTTAAGTTTTTTTACAACGTTAACTTTGCTTGGGTGTGCATCTGGACCACAGTCTTTATATAGCTGGGGCGGATATCCACAACAAACCTATTTAATGCTGGCGGTTCCAGAAAAAACTTCGCCTCAGCAACAAATTTTAGCGCTTGAAAAAGATGTTGAGAAAGCAAAAGCAAAAAATGCCGCAGTGCCACCAGGTTTATATGCGCATTTGGGCTTGTTAAATCTGAATATTCAAAATGGCCCACGTGCAATTGAATATTTTGAGTTAGAGCGTCAAATTTATCCTGAGTCAACCGTATTGATGGATCGTTTATTGAAGAAAATGACCATTCAATCGACTGAGGTAAATCCCAAATGAAAAATATGAAACAATTATTGGTACTTGGTTTACTGATGATGCTTTTCACCGGTTGTGCGGTATCACCTAAGCAGAATCGTGATTTAGCAGCATATCGTGAGCATATCCCTAAGTCGATTTTGGTACTTCCTCCAATCAATGAGTCTCCTGATACGCGTGCAACCTATGGGTATTGGTCAACAGTAACATTGCCTGTGGCTGAGGCTGGTTATTATGTATTTCCAATTTCTGTTGTTGACACCATGTTTAAAGAGAATGGGGTCACCAATGGATTTGATGCTCAAGCAATTCCTCCGCAAAAGTTAAAAGAGATTTTCGGAGCAGACGCTGCGTTATATATTAAAGTTAAAGAGTATGGTTCTAAATATCAGGTGATTCAATCTGTAGCTGCAGTTTCAGTAGAAGCCAAACTTGTAGATTTGCAAACTGGAACATTACTCTGGCAAGGTGAGCAGCGACTTCAGCAAGCCAATGATAATAGCAATGCAGGTTTGATTGGCGCGCTGGTCGGTGCTTTAGTTGATCAAATATCCAATCATTTGTCAGACAAAGCCTATACTTTATCCAGTACTGTAAGCTCGCAATTATATTCACCGAGTCTAAATCAGCAAAAAGGTCTGTTATATGGACCACGATCTCCAAACTTTAGCCAAAATGCGGTGAAACCTTAAGCACTGGTACTGTTTGCGAGCATCAAATAAAAACCCCAATTTAAAAATTGGGGTTTTTATGTTTAAAGCATATTGCTGATTAGTGCACCATAGAAATCTTGTCTAAGAAGAATTTGGTTCTTTCATGACGCTCATCCGGCTTATTAAAGAAGTCATCTGTTGCACAGTCTTCCAAAATCTTGCCTTGATCCATGAAAATAACTCGGCTTGAGACTTTACGAGCAAAGCCCATCTCATGAGTTACACACATCATGGTCATGCCTTCTTTTGCCAATTGACTCATGACTTCAAGCACTTCACCCACCATTTCAGGGTCTAATGCCGAAGTAGGTTCATCAAATAACATGCACACTGGATCCATACACAGACCACGGGCAATCGCAACACGCTGTTGCTGACCACCAGACAGTTGACCTGGGAACTTATTTTTGTGAGCTGCCAGACCAACACGATCTAAATATTGCAACGCTTTTTTCTCCGCCTCTGCTTTAGAACGATTTAAAACCTTAAGTTGCCCAATGGTTAAATTATCCAAAACAGTCATATGTGGGAACAATTCAAAGTGTTGGAATACCATTCCCACACGAGAACGGAATTTTGCTAGATCAGTTTTTGAGTCTTTTAACGCTGTTCCATCAACAACAATATTGCCTTCTTGGAACGGTTCTAATGCATTTACAGTTTTAATCAGTGTAGATTTACCAGAACCTGAAGGTCCACACACCACCACAACTTCACCTTTTTCAATTGAAGTGGTGCAATCTGTAAGAACTTGAAAATCTCCATACCATTTTGAGATATGTTGTATTTCTATCATTGGCATATTGATTCTCCAATTATCGAATTATTGCTATTTTTTGATGTAAACGCTTCACAAGTCGTGAAAGCGCAAAGGAGATACAGAAGTAAACAACTGCTACAATCAGGTAGAAAGTTGCTTTGGTTTCAGCACCGTAGGTATTTGCTAAGGTATTGGCATTGCCCAAGAAGTCTGGCGCACTAATCACATAAACTAATGATACATCTTGGAAAAGTACGATAGATTGAGTCAAAATGACAGGTAGCATGTTTCTAAAAGCTTGTGGCAACACCACATTGGACATGGTTTGTCCATAGGTGAAACCAAGTGCATAACCTGCATTGACCTGACCTTTAGAAACAGACTGAATCCCTGAACGGACAATTTCTGAAAAGAATGCTGCTTCAAAAATTGCAAAGGTCACCACACTTGAAAACAGTGGACCATAATAGGTATCTGACTGAAACTCAAAAATCTTTGGCAATAAGAAATAGAAAATGAAGATCACTTGAATCAGTGGTACACCACGGAAGAAATCGACATAAACTTTAGCAAAATTACTGGCAACTTTATTGTTGGATAAACGCATCATGGCCAAAGGTGTGCCAATCAGAATCCCGCCAATAATTGATAAAATCGTCACCGTAACGGTAAATTTAAACCCTGCGATCAGCGTTTGAATAACATCTTGATTTTGTAAAATACTAAAATCCATGACTATTTACCCCCCGAGCCTAGACCAGGAACAGCCATACGTTTTTCAATCCAAGCCATGATCAACTTAATGGTATAGGTAATGACTAAGTAAACTGGTGTCGAAAGAATAAGAATAACAATATCTTGCGATGTTTCTTCACGCATGGTTTTGGTATAAGCAAAGAAGTTCAAAACACTCAGCGCATAAAGTACAGCAGAGTTTTTGAAAATATTCATTGCTTCAGAGGTAAGTGTTGGCCAGACAATACGATAAGCGACAGGGAGAATGACATAGCGATAGCTTTGGCTTTGATTTAAACCAATTGCAAAAGCTGCATTTTTTTGTCCATTTGAAACCGTATTAATGCCTGAGCGCACTTGTTCAGCAATACGTGCTGCGGTATATAGACCGAGTGCAAACACCCCAACCACTGCGGGATTATCATTGAGAATATTTTGCCACCAACCACCATTAACCATCTCTCCACTACCAGTACTTAAGCTGAGTGGTAATAATTGCGGGAATACGAATGCCCAGAAAAATAGTTGTACGATCAGCGGGATATTTCGGAAAAGTTCGACGTAACAAGTACCAATAAATGAAAGTGGTTTATTGGGTAGTGTACGTAAAATCCCGATCAGAGAACCAAGAAGAAATGCAATGAAAAATGCAGCAATCGCGGTCCAGACCATAGTCCAAACACCTGAGCCTAGGAGTTGTAGCCAGGTTGGTGCATCTGCAACAGGGGAATAACTTTCACCACCAATTGCTTTACAGACAGATTCAGCCCATGCAGCTTTATCAAGACTATATTCATTCGAGGGGAGACAATATGCTGTCCAGTTAAGTGAGCCTACGGACATGTGTGCTCCTTGTATTTTTAATTTTATAAAAATTTATAGACCAGACTTTAAACCTAATCTGATCTATAAACCGTTGTTTTAAACTACGTTATTAGTTGATACCAGCATCCGTAGGATTGGCTTTAAGCTTTAAATATGATGAGCTCATTGGCATATTTAAATTGACATTTTTAGGTGCGATTGGAGACTGGAACCATTTTTTATATAGTGCCGCCATTTGACCATTTTTCCACATTGTTGTTACTGTTTTATCCGCGATTGCTTTATATGCTGCATCGCCTTTCGGTAACATAATGCCGTACGGCTCAGAAGAAAGTACTGGACCTACAATTTTAAAGTCTTTTGGATTTGATGATTTTGCAATTAACCCTGCAAGAATATTGTCATCCATCACAAATGCTGCAGCACGGCCAGAAGCGACCATGGCAAATGAGTCTGAGTGGTCTTTACCATAAACGTTGTTTACGTTGACTTTTTCGCCTTTCTCACCCATTTTGATGTATTTGTCAGATGTAGTCCCTTGGGTGGTTACAACTGCTTTACCATTTAAATCTGCAATTGTTTTAATTGGTGCATTGGCTTTAACTGCCATGCGTACTTCGGTTGCATAATAGTTGGTTGAGAAGCTCACTTGTTGTTGGCGTTGAACAGAGTTGGTCGTTGTACCACACTCCATATCAATATTACCTGCCAGCATTTCTGGAATACGCGTAGAAGAGGTAACCGCTTTATATTCAACTTTAAGATTTGGCATCTTAAGCGTTTTTTTCAGCTCATTGGCAAAGTTATTACAAATATCGACAGCATATCCCATTGGTTTACCACCAACCACATAGGAAATCGGATCAGATGACTCTCGGTAACCAATGATCACTTTCCCTGATTGTTTGATCTTTGCTAATGTATCTGCTGCTTGAACCTGTGAAAAAGCACCACCAGCCATAAGTACACCAAGCGCTGTGGTTAAAACTTTTTTTGATAGTGTTTTTGTAGATAGTGTCATTTGAGTTCTCCATTACATGATTTTTTTGGCAGTTTAAGCCGCTCGTTTCTAAAATTAAGCAGTTATCGTGCCAAACCTTTTCCTTGAAACTACGATTCATCATATTTCTTTATATCATTATTTTTATACTCACTATTCCAATAAGTAAAGGATAAAAATAATAAATTTCACAAAGTAGAAATGTGACTGGTCTCACAAAGTGGAACCTATTTTATTTAAATATTTTGAAATAAATAGCCCTAAAGCCATTTATTTTTGCTTATAGGTTTTAAATCTCTATTTATATAATTGATGACTATTTCAACAGATCTGGATCAGAGGTGTTTTTAAAAAATTGAATAAAAAAACGTCATAATTAAAATTTATCTTTAATTGATAAATAACAAACATTTTTATGTAAGGTATTCATTTTTTTTACTGGTCCTAATCCATTTCCTGTGATATAAAAAATCAATAGGCATGAATTTTGCATTGCTTATTCACATAAGATGAAATGAAATAATACAGTGTGGGAATTATGGGTATGAAGTTATCGGTTGGATTAAAAGTTGCAAATTCGTTGTCGCTTACGCCACAACTGCAACAAGCCATTCGATTACTGCAATTATCGAGTTTGGAGCTTGAACAAGAAATTCAAATTCAACTTGATAGTAATCCTTTGCTTGAAAAAGTTGAAGAAGAGACACATGAAAGCCCTGAAAATGTAAAACAAGAACAACAAGAATATGAGCTTTCAGATTCTTTAAATGCCAACCATTTACCCGATGAGCTGCCTGTAGATACAGATTGGGATGATGTCTATACCCATCAATCAACTGCAATGGAGCGCCCTGAGTTTGAGGATCGTGAAGACAATCGTCATTCAGAAGCTTCATTAAAAGAACATATGTTGGGGCAAGTCAATTTATTACATTTTTCTCCAGTGGATAAGTTAATTGCGTATTGCATTGTCGATGCTTTAGATGAAAAAGGATTTTTGGCTGCCGATATTGAAGAAATTGTCAGCTCAGTACAGCATCTACTACAACAAATGGATTATGACATTGAGGTTGAAGAGGATGAGGTTCTGGTTGTTTTAAAACATATCCAACGCTTAGAACCGATTGGTATTGGTGCTCGTAGTCTTGCAGAATGTCTTTTTGTGCAAATTGAGGCTTTAGCTACCACCACACTGTTTAGGAAAGAAGCGCTAATGTTGTTGAAACATTATGAGCTTTTGGTCAGTAATGACTTAAATAAACTGATTAAGCAAACGGGTTTAAATGCTGAGTTATTAAAGTCAGCAATTGATTTATTGAAAACCCTTAAACCTTATCCAGGTGCTGAATTTGAGCAAAAAGAATCAGATTATCAAATTCCAGATGTGGTGGTGTCCAAGAAAAATGACCATTGGTATGTTCAACTGAACCCAGATATTTTACCAAAACTTCGAATTAACTCATTTTATTCAGGCATGATTAAACGTGCTGATCAAAGTGATGATAACCAATATTTACGCAATCAAATGCTTGAAGCGAAAAACTTTATTAAAAGTGTCGATGAGCGTCATAAAACTTTATTAAAAGTCGCAAGTTGCATTGTGCAACATCAACGTGAGTTTTTAGAAATCGGTGCTGAAGGAATGAAACCTTTGGTTTTGCGAGATGTTGCAGAAGAAGTGGAATTACATGAGTCAACAGTTTCTCGTGTCACCACCAATAAGTTTTTACTGACACCTCGTGGTCTATTTGAGCTGAAATATTTCTTTTCGAGCCATGTGGGAACAACTTCTGGAGGAGAAGCATCATCAACAGCCATCCGAGCAAAAATCAAAAAGCTTGTTGCAGATGAAAACCCACGTAAGCCGTTGTCAGACAATACAATTGCTAATTTATTAAAAGAAGAGGGGATTGATGTGGCACGACGGACAGTCGCAAAATATCGTGAATCGTTACATATTCCGTCTTCATCTGACCGAAAAGTGTTGATCTAAATTTTAAAGTGTGGCTATTCTAATTGTTCATTATGACGAAATAATGAATCGCTTTTTGTCTTTTGGAGTAACTTAAATGATTGCATGATATTGAGCACAGTTTTTTCCTTGGTGAATGCTGTCATGAGATCGTTTGGGTTATGACTTTCATATTCCTATATAAGGAGAGGGATAAAGCTATGCAAATTACAATCCGTGGACATCACTTAAGTATTACACCAGCAATAGAAGAAAATATTCGAGATCGATTTGCCCAGATGACCAAGCATATTGATCAGGTCAATAGTATGCAGGTCAAGCTGAGTAAAGATCATCAATTGGATAAAAGATCAAAAAAAGGCAGTGCAAATCATATTGCTGAGGCAATTGTTCGTTTGCCGGGGATAGAGCTTTTTGCCCAAGCGAGCGCTGATGATATGTATAATGCGATTACAAAATTGACAGATAAATTAAAAAGGCAATTAGATAAGCATCGGAAAATGCAGTTGGATTATCAACCAATGGAAGTTTTAGCGACATAAAATTGATATTTTTAAAAGAGGTTGAAAAGACCTCTTTTTTTTATCTATATTTTTTTGTACGAGTTAATGAATTATTTCGGTGAGTTATAGTAAAATATCCCGTTTTTACACTGTCAGTCCTATAAGAGGTCGATGCAATGAATAGTGAACAGCTCACTGAAATCTTAAAAGCAGCTTTTCCTGATGCTGAAGTTGCTGTCAGTGGACAAGCAGGTAAATTTGACCTTCGTATTGTCGACAATCAGTTTGAAGGGAAACGTCCTGTTCCTCGTCAACAAGCTGTTTACGCGCCACTTAATTCTTATATTGCCAGTGGTGAGGTACATGCGGTAACTATTCGTGCAATGACTAAAGAAGAATGGCGCAAAGCCAGTATGTTTGGAGCTTAAGCGTCAATGGATAAATTTGTCATTCAAGGTGGTGTAAAACTCGAAGGTGAAGTTCGTATTTCTGGTGCGAAAAATGCGGCTTTACCTTTATTGGCTGCAATGATTCTTGCAGATACACCGATTACATTAAAAAATGTTCCAGATCTAAAAGACGTTCGCACTTTAGTTAAGTTGATTGGTGGTTTAGGTATCACCATGAGTTATGAGGGCGAAACGGTTATCGCAGATACCTCTACACTGGATAATCAATTTGCGCCTTATGAACTGGTTAAAACCATGCGCGCATCTATTTTGGTGCTTGGGCCACTGTTGGCGCGCTATGGTAGTGCAAAAGTTTCACTTCCTGGTGGGTGTGCAATTGGTTCACGCCCTGTTGATCAGCATTTAAAAGCCTTAGAAGCTTTGGGTGCACAAATTGAGGTCGAAGCAGGTTATGTTCACGCTAAAGTGGATGGCCGTTTAAAAGGTGGTGAAGTCATCTTTGATATGGTGACTGTCGGTGGAACTGAAAATATTTTAACTGCTGCAGTATTGGCAGAGGGTGTAACGACAATCCGTAATGCTGCGCGCGAACCTGAAATTACAGACCTTGCACTAATGCTTATTAAAATGGGTGCAAAAATTGAAGGTTTAGATACAGATACCTTGGTGGTCACTGGTGTTGAAAGTCTACATGGCTGTGAATATTCAGTGGTTGCTGACCGTATTGAAACTGGTTCATATTTAGCAGCGGCGGCTATAACGGGCGGTAAGGTCAAAACCACACATACTGATCCAAATCTTCTTGAATCTGTTTTAGATAAATTTGAAGAAATGGGTGCAGAAGTCACACGCGGTGAAGACTGGATCGAATTGGACATGCTGGGGAAACGTCCGAAAGCTGTCAGCTTCCGTACCTTGCCACATCCAGAATTCCCAACAGATATGCAAGCACAGATCATGGCGGTAAATGCCATTGGGCGTGGTTTTGCAACAATTTCTGAAACGATTTTTGAAAATCGTTTTATGCATGTACCTGAATTAGCACGTATGGGCGCAAATATTCAGGTTGAAGGCAATGATGCTGTAGTTACAGGTGTGGAAAAATTATCTGCTGCACCTGTTATGGCAACTGACCTACGTGCTTCATTTTCTTTAGTTTTGGCTGCTTTAGCTGCTGAAGGGGAAACCATCATCGATCGTATTTATCATATTGATCGTGGTTATGAAGATATCGAAGCAAAGTTACAAGGTCTAGGTGCCCAAATTAAGCGAGTGAGCGAGTAAGTTAATGAGCGATATGAGAAACGATGATCCAAACTTTGACGTAATGGGCAATTTTGATCATGGTTTAACTTTGGCATTGAGTAAAGGACGTATTTTAAAAGAAACGTTGCCTTTACTTGAAACTGCTGGAATTAACTTATTGGAAGATCCTGATAAATCTCGTAAGTTAATTTTCCCAACCACACACAAATCCGTTCGTATTTTAATCTTACGTGCTTCTGATGTGCCAACCTATGTGGAAAATGGCGCAGCGGATATTGGTGTAGCGGGTAAAGATGTGTTGATGGAACATGGCGCTCAAAATGTCTATGAACCATTGGATTTAAAGATTGCCAACTGTAAATTAATGACAGCTGGTAAAGTCGGTATGGTTCGCCCTAAAGGACGTTTAAAAATTGCCACCAAGTATGTAAATTTAACCCGTCAATATTATGCGAGCTTAGGTGAGCAAGTTGATGTGATTAAGCTTTACGGCTCAATGGAATTAGCCCCATTGGTTGGTTTGGGTGATTATATTGTCGATGTGGTAGATACAGGGAATACTTTGCGTGCCAATGGCTTAGAGCCTTTGGAAGAAATCTGTAAAGTATCTTCACGTTTAATTGTCAATAAAGCCAGCTTTAAGCGTAAGCAAACATTATTAAATCCAATTCTTACTCAGCTTGAAAAAGCAGTAGAAGAACGTCAAAAGAGCAATTAATTCATTCATGTTTGTTCTATAAAGATGCCGTCTAATTTTAGGCGGTTTTTTTATGCAATTTATGTTAAAAAATAACCATCCATGATTTAAAAAAAAGAGTTTATGAAAACACATCAACAGCGCAAAGAACAATCTATTTTAAAACTTAAAAAGTATTCAATTCCTTATATTGACTGGTTACCTGTGATCGAAGCTGCTGAAGACGTGCAAGCGCGCAGTGCAGAACAGATTGCAAAACGCGCGATTGCTTGTTTGTGGGTGATTCAAGTCGCTTGTGATCTGAATAATGATCAATATGATGATGAAACACAGCTATTTGTATTTGATATTTTGAAGAAAATGCAGGTGCTAGATGCTTTAACCGAGAAAGAACAGGCAATTTTAAATCGTGAGGCTTCAGCGCAAGATATCATCAATATGGTGTGGAAATATGAGGCCTATTGGGTATTGTTATGGGCTTTGGGGATTGTGGATGAATTAAGTTATCCAGCAGATATCGTTGATTGTGATTTTGCCATTCAAGCCGTATCGTCGTGCGATAGCTTTGCTGAATTTATGGCAAAAGTCCAGTTGCGGGATAGCGAAGAAATTTTAGATCAGGCTGATTTAATCTATCGTTATGATTGGGCATGTGTAAATGCGCGCTTAAAGCAACAGGATGCACCTGAAAATTTAAATTCATCTATTGTTGTGGAAAGGCATGGTGCATTGAACTGGCTGATTCAGGCTGATAGTGACTGGGATCATCCTGATGTGAGTACCTAAATAAAAATTTGCTGTGTCAAAAGTTTTTTGCAATCAAACTTTCCTATTAAAGTAAGTTGAAATGTTGCGGTGATGTTGCCCACAAGATACTCAAAACAAGGTAAACTAAATCTTTCTTAAACAACCTTGTGGGTAAATTGATGCGACGTTTATCGACTCAAGAGCAGAACTTTAAACAAGTCTTTGCTGACTTGTTAGCTTTTGAAACAGTGAGTGATCCTGAGCTTTTAAAAACAGTAGACCAAATTATTGCAGATGTGCGTCAACATGGCGATGCACATGTACTTAAACTCACTCAACAGTTCGATCGACATCCAGCGCATCAATTTTCAGATTTAGAACTGACACAAGAGCAACTTAAAGTTGCATTTGAGGGGTTAACTTCAGAAGTGCGTGAAGCTTTGGAAATGGCGGCCAATCGGGTTCGCTCATTCCATCAGGCTCAAAAACAAGACGGTTGGTCCTATGTGGATGAATTAGGAAATACCCTTGGTCAAAAAGTTACCCCTTTAGACCGTGTTGGTATTTACGTTCCAGGTGGTTTGGCTTCTTATCCATCCTCTGTGTTGATGAATGCTTTACCCGCGCACGTGGCTGGGGTAGCAGAAATTATTATGGTAGTACCTGCGCCAAATGGTGATTTAAATCCTTTGGTATTGGCAGCTGCTTATTTAGCAGGTGTAAGTCGTGTGTTTACGATTGGCGGTGCGCAAGCAGTTGCCGCACTGGCTTATGGAACAGAAACGATTCCAGCGGTAGATAAAATTACAGGACCGGGTAACCGTTTCGTTGCTGCCGCAAAACGTGCTGTTTTTGGTCAAGTCGGTATTGACATGATTGCAGGACCTTCAGAAATTTTGGTTTATGCAGAAGGTCATAATGACCCGAAATGGTTAGCGATGGATGTTTTGTCACAAGCTGAACATGATACGGTTGCGCAAGCGATTTTTATTACACCAGATGAACAGCTGTTAAATGATGTCGAGCAAGCCATTGAGGAACATTTGGCTGCACTACCCAAAGCTGAAATTGCACGAACTTCGATAGCAAATCGTGGTGCTTTGGTCTTGGTTAAAGATCGCCAAGAAGCCATTGATTTGATTAATCAAGTTGCGCCTGAGCATTTGGAATTGTGCTTAGATGACGCTGAGCAGATGTCAGAAAGTATTCGCCATGCAGGTGCAATATTTATGGGGCGCTATACACCAGAAGCGATTGGTGATTATTGTGCAGGACCTAATCATGTCTTACCTACTTCTGGTACAGCACGCTTTTCGTCACCTTTGGGTGTTTATGATTTTCAAAAACGTTCAAGTTTGATTATGTGTTCTGAGCAAGGGGTAAAATCGCTTGCCAAGGCCGCAGATATTCTTGCACAACAAGAAAATTTAGATGCGCATGCCCGATCAGCAAGATATCGTTATCAGTAATTCACCAATGGCCCAGTATCCGTAAAAAATCCTTCTCCCTTAGGGAGGGGGTGTGGATGAGGGTGTAAAAATTTAACTGACTTAGTTTGGGGATTCTATTGAAATACCCAAACCCTCTCCTATAGTGAGAGCGCTTATATAAAGTAAGTCAAGTGAGAAAAAATACGAGATAAAAATGCCAAATATTAGCCCTGAGCAAATGCGTTTTTGGAGCCCTGAAGTACGTGAATTAGAACCGTATGTCCCAGGTGAGCAGCCTAAAATCCAAAACTTATTAAAACTGAATACCAATGAAAACCCTTATCCACCATCGCCAAAAGTGGTTGCAGCGGTTCAGTCTGTACTTATAGATTCAGCAGATGTATTGCGACTTTATCCAGATCCAGATGCATCGGCACTCAAACAAGCGATTGCGAAACAACAACATGTAGATGTCGCAAATGTCTTTGTTGGTAATGGTTCGGATGAGGTTTTAGCCCACATTTTTAAAGCATTTTTTGTTCAAGATAAACCGATTCTATACCCAGATATTACCTATAGCTTTTATCCTGTTTATAGTCAGTTTTTTGGAATTTCAACCCAAACTAAAATCTTGCCGTTAAATGATGCTTTTGAAATTGACGTGGCTGATTATAAACAGCCGAATGGTGGGATTATCATTACCAACCCCAATGCGCCAACCAGTATTGCATTGGGGCTGTCGGCAATTGAACAGGTCCTGCAAGCCAATCCTGATTCGGTGGTTGTGATTGATGAAGCATATGTGGATTTTGGTGCTGAGTCAGCTGTGAGTCTGGTTGAAAAGTACGAAAACTTAGTGGTTTGCCAAACGACTTCAAAATCGCGTTCTTTGGCGGGTTTACGCGTTGGTTTTGCAATTGCACAGCCACATTTGATTGCCGCATTGGAAGCTGTTAAAAATAGTTTTAACTCCTATCCAATTGATCGTTTTGCAATAGCTGCAGCTGTCGCATCATTTGAAGATCAAGAATACTTTGTAGCACAATGTCAAAAAGTCATTGTGAGTCGTGACAAACTGGTGGCAGATTTAGCGGCGCTTGGGTTTAAAGTATTACCATCTTCAGCCAACTTTATTTTTGCGTGCTTACCCTCAAAAGATGCTGGTGAATTGGCGAAAGCGTTGCGTGAACGTGGCATTATTGTTCGATACTTTAATAAACCACGTATTGATCAATTCTTACGTATTACTATTGGTACAGATGAACAAAATCAACGCCTTGTTGATACGTTAAAACATGAGATTTTAGTCTAGGATTCATGTTGAGGTTGCTGCCATGTATTGAGTAAATCAAGCATGGCAGCAACTTTATCAAAACATTCCTGATATTCTGCATCACAATCTGAAGCAATAGTAATTCCACCGCCTGCCCACAATGACACTTCATCTTGATATTTTTGAATTGAACGAATCAAAATGTTCCAAGAGCCGGTTCCATCAAAATTAAAATAGCCCATTGAACCACAATAAGCACCTCTTGGTGCACTTTCGAGTTCTTCAATAATTTGCATCGCACGAATTTTGGGTGCACCAGTAATTGAACCACCCGGCAATGCTGTAAATAAGACATCAAATGGATTGACATCTGGTTTTAGGGTGGCAGTCACCTCACTCACCATATGATGTACTTGGTTAAAAGATTCAATATTAAACAATTTTGGGGTTTTTACTGAGCCAGTTTCAGCATAGACACTGAGATCATTGCGTAATAAGTCCACAATCATGACATTCTCTGCTTGATCTTTTTTAGACTGAATCAAAGCATTTTTTGATTGTTCATCTAAAGTTGGATCGTCATAACGCGGCATTGTCCCTTTAATGGGTTTGGTGATAATTTTACGCTCAGCTTCGAAATCAATAAATAACTCAGGTGAGCAACTCAGTAATTCAAAATCATTGATTTTTAAATAACCCGAATAGGGGGCATCTGTGAGTGTCCAAAACTTTTCGGCAGTATCTAAAAGTAAACCGTGTGCTTTTGCAGTGAATTCTTGAGTTAAATTAATTTGATAGCAGTCACCCGCTTTAATATATTCTTGAACTTGTGTAAATGCATGATCATATTGTGGCTTTGTCCACGTCGCAGTACAGTTTGATAAAAGTTTAAAGCTTTGATTCTGGGTGACTGGTGTGGTTAATAAATCTTGTATAAAGTTGAAAAACTCTTCTGCACAGGCTTCTAAACTATAAAAAAAGAATTGCTCATTTTCTTGTTTGATAAATGTTTTATAAATACCCATGTAAAAATTGGGCTGAGATTTGCTTTGAGCATCAACATATTGCTGACTGGCATAGTTATAGTCAATAAAACCCATATATCCACCCTGAAAACTGTGCTGTTTCGGGGCTGATTGAGCGGTGAAGTTAAAGAAGTGTTTTAAATGAGGATCGCTTTTATCTTTTTGATAATGGGTAAAATGATTTCTGGTATAACGATAAAGTTGTTGCTGGGTTGAGATACAGTATTGTTCAGGTGAAAAAGCAACAATGTCTTCGCCCGCGTTTTTTAAATAGATACAACCGAATAATGAGTCAAGACGGTGTAATAAATCTGCAGTGCTATTTGATGGAAAATCTAATAACTTCCGAAACATAGGGAGGTTTAACTCAAGCGCAAAAAGGGTTTGTAAGGCACTATTCTACCTGAAAATAGCACTTATAAAAGTGTTTACCGTTTATCGGTTTAATTGGGTTTTTGATAAACAGCAGTTGAACAAAAAGTAACATACCGTTAATTTAAAAGGGCAAAACGGACTACTCAAGGATTGGTGTTCTAAGTTGTAAAACAACTAAAAACAACAGGGAACTATGGAGAGTGGTTAAAAATGAAAAAAAATGCTCTTGGGAGAGTACAGATTATGAAATTATTTACTAAACTTGCTTTAGTTTCCGCAGTGGCTATGAGTTCAAACGCAATGGCGATGCAAGCAATGGATGATGCTGCGCTAAGTGCTACGACTGGTCAGGATGGTATCAGTATTGGTATCGATGCAGATAAAATTGAAATTGCAAAACTACATGTTTTTGATGGTGATGGTTTAGCTGCTACAGGTACTCCTGGTGTTACTGCTGGTTCTGGTGGTTCAGGCAAAGCAGGTGCAATTACTTTAAATAATGTGGTTGTAACTAAAACCGGTACAGGTAATTTAGCTGATTTGGTTATTGATACTGATGGTAGTGCTACCGCCGGTGCTACTGGTACACCATTCTTAAATGTCGCTGCTGCAATTAATGCATTAAAAATTGAGTTAGGCAAAATTGAAGTGAATAATGTTACAGGTTCAGCAGGTGCATATAAACCTGATGCTGGATCAGCTGAAATTTTAAGTGGCTTGACTGTGAATGTAGGTTCTACTACTGCAAATATTCAATTGGGTAATACACCTCAAGGTGCAATGATTAAACTGAATGGTTCGATGATTGGTGGTTTATCAATCAGTAACTTGGCCTTGAAAGATGCTTCTGGAGCAGGTGGTGGTTATATCGTACTGGGTGGCATAAAAGTGACTGACAGTGGTTCAGCTAATTTGGCTTTAGATGCTGATGTTGCGGTTACAACGAAAGGTTTGGCTGTAACTGCAATGAAAAGTACAACAGGTACAGATATTTACCTAACTAAAGTTGTATTGGGTGGTGGTAATGGCTTTGTTCCAGGTACGCCTGGAACCGCTGGTACAGGAACTGGTTCGGGTTCGATTGGTGATGTTGCGATTACAGGCATGAAATTCTTTAATGGCGGTTCAGCAACAGCAAATGGTGTAAAACTGTCGATTTCTGGTCACTAAGCCTAGAATTAAAATCTTAAAAAAGACGCATGCAAAGCATGCGTCTTTTTTTTACAAAAAAGCTGAGAAAAAGCGACAAAAGTTGAAAAAAAGACTGTTTTTTTTTTCAAAAACCGTTATCTTCATAATCACAGGGACGTAGAGTGTTCACTCTAAAAATAAAATCAGCACTTTAGGCAAAATACTGCCGACACTTGATAGTTAAAATTATGATAGAAATTACTTTAGGTTCGGCATTAATGTATTATTTTGCCAACCACGCCTTAGATGTGAAGCCCAAGCCAAAGGATGCGATTTACTACACTGAGCTTGCGGATTCCAGAGATAAATCATTTACACGTAATCATCGTGAAATGGTGCATGTTAAACCCGCCTTAGAAAACCAATTCCGTGGCATCGTACGTCAAGGATATGACTATAGCTGTGGTTCTGCTGCGTTAACAACATTGTTAAATGGCTATGTTGGGACAAATTTAACCGAACAGCAAACCATGGAAGGCTTATTACGGTTTGGAGAATACAACCGCATTATTGAGCGACGAAGTTTTTCATTGCTGGATATGAAGCGTTTTGTCGCTGCAATTGGATATGAAAGCGGTGGCTATAGAGGTGAGTTCACGGATTTAATCAATCAAAATCAACCGGTGATTGTGCCAATTTCTTATGCGGGTTTTAAACATTTTGTTGTGTTTAAAGCTTATAAAGATGGTCGTGTTTATGTGGCAGATCCAGCCTTGGGGAATATCAGTTTTGATCAAGAGCGATTTAAGCAAATTTGGGAAAATAACACCTTATTTGTGATCAATGCGCCAAAAGATCAACAACGTAACTTGTTGGCACTACAAGATGCAGATATGCGTCATGTCGATGATGCAACAATCAACCGTTATGCTTTAGTTGAAGCGCAATATTCAACAGATTATACCAATAAATTAGCAGATAAGGCTTCGACAATGCGTAAGGTGATTGACCAAGATACCAAGTCTGCAACATACAATCAGCCAATTACATCTTATATGCGACTCTATTATAAACGTAAGTAAAAGATGGATTAAAAAATTACATAACTGAATTGGAATTTTTGGAATAGGAAGAATATGAATAATCAATGGATGAAACGGACTTTACTTGCAGTGAGTATTCAGTTTGCAATTGGAAGTTTATATGCAGCTGAAACAGAGGCAAGTGCGGATGTAGTAGCAGATCAGGCTGCGAGTACAGACAATGCCAGTTCTGCAACCAGCAGTCAAACAGCTCCAGTTGCAGATGTTGCACAGGCTACAGAAGATGTCAAAATTAATAAAGATGAAACAAAATCTTTAGCACCTAAACCAGGTACACAAGCTGCAGAAGCATTGCAGAAGAAAGAAGGTGATGCTTCTCAAGAAACCAATTTACAAGAAGTTTTTACATCCAATGAACGTCAATACTCTTTAATTAAAAAGGGTGAGTTCTCAACTTTTTATGATTTAGATTATTCTTACTATCGTGATTCGCAATTAAATTTAGGAATTAACGAAGGCACAGCTTATCAACTTCGTGTTGATGAAGATGCAAGTCATACCATTAGTAATACTTTTACTGCACAGTACGGGATACGTGATAATTTAACCTTTACCGCATCTATTCCATTTATTGCTAAATCAGATAGCTTAAAAGATGCCACGGCTGCGGGCCTAGGGGATATTAACTTTGGTGCACGTTGGGAACCGTTCCCGCTGAAAGCAGGGCGTTTACCACTTATTTTATTTGGTAGTTTATCTACTAAGACTGGTGATAGTCCATATGAGATAAACCCAGAAAAAGACCTTTCAACGGGTAAAGGCTATTATTCTGTAGGTGTTGGCGCAAGTACCCGTAAATATATCGATCCTGTTGTACTGTTTGCATCGGTCTCTGCCAATTATGGATTTAAAGAAACTGGCTTAAATCAAGTGCGTGGTGGGGGCAATGCCAATGGTCAAGGTGGTGATCAGACCTATCAGCGCGTTTTAGAAGAGTTTGATCCTGGTATGACCGGTGGTTTCTCTTTTGGTTTTGCTTATTCATTTAACTATGATGTTTCGATGACCATGTCATACCAACAATCATTTAATATGAATACTTCGTTTAAGTATAGACCTACAGCGGGACTTGCAGATTCATATAAAGCAGCTGACCAATCTAGCGGGATGTTTTCCATTGCTCTAGGGGTGCGTGTCAATCCAGATACGATTGTCAATGGTACATTGGGGATCGGCTTAACTGAAGACTCACCAGATATTTCGCTTGGTCTATCTTTCCCATTGGATATTTTAGGCTTTGGTAAGAAGAAAGCGAACTAAAGGAGTGTAAAGTATGAAAAACATACGTTTGCGCCCATTAGTTACAGCGATTTTATTAACAGGGTGTTCAACTCAAGTATTTGCAGCGTTAGGACTTAACCTATCGGTTGATATACGCTCACTAACCATGGGGAATGCAGTAACTGCCGATCCACCTGGAATTAGTGCGATTCATTTTAACCCCGCAGCATTAACGAAACTCAAAGGCTTACAAACTGACGTACAAGGGATTGTTGCAAACTTTGATATACAACGTGAATTTTCTGCGCCACCTGGTTATAACGTATTTGGTTATTCTGATGACCCATTGATCTGTAATGATGCACCAGACAATCCTTCGGGGCTTTGTACAGATTATAAAGATTCAGTGCGTGGCGATGTAGAGTATGCAAGTTTATATATTCCCATTCTAAAAAAAGTCGTGGATTTGGGACCTGGCTGGCCAGTGTTAGCGCCAACGGGAGGGATTTCTTATAATCCTCCAGGTTCAAAATTGACCTATGCAACTGCTGTATATGCACCAATGGTGGCAGGTTTTGGCTCAGAGGATGGTAACCCAGGTAACTATATGGGGCAGCAAGTTGCCATTGAGCGTATAACCTATTTGTCTCCATCTATTGCATACCAAGTCAGCGATGAATTGTCTATTGGTGCTTCGATCGGGATGTCATATAACGCAATGGCATTAAAAACTGATCTACGATTTCCAAATGAAATGATCGGTGTTCTACGATTGATTGATGAGTCTGTTTGTGGGCCTTTCCGAAATAACTCGAATGTAATTACTGACCTTATATTATTTGGTATTTGTAATGCAGATGAGGGTATGAACCCATTTGGTCAATTCGGGAAAATGCAGGTCAGTCTTGAGCAGAGTTTAAGCCCAAGTTATAACTTAGGTTTGATGTGGGAGCCTACGGAAAACTTTGGTTTTGGTATGGTCTATCAAAGTTCCGCCAAAATGCGTATGAAAGGTAAATATTTTATCGACAATGCCAACGCACCACGCGAGCTTATAAAAGGCTTAAACTCTTCAGCAACAGGTCAGATTCTTGCGGCGATTTTAGGTTTTCCAGGCTATATTCCACCAACTGAATCAGGTTTGATTTCAATGGATTTGGAATATCCTGCTCATTTTCAAACCGGTATAAAATATAAAATTTTACCTGATTTACAGGTGAATTTTGATGTGGGCTGGACCGACTTTAAAGCATGGGAAAAGTTTCAATTTGAATTTGATCGACAAATTTCAGCATTAAAAATTGCCAAATTATTATCCAATCAAGTCACAGATACATCATTGGCTTTTCCACTCGGCTTTCAATCACCGTGGAGCTGGGGAATTGGTATTGAGTATTCAGCAAATGATCGTCTAAAACTTCGTGCTGGTTATGAACCTCGTGCTAGTGCGATCCCCGATGATAAACGGAATACCATGGTGCCGATTAACAATGCGCAATTATTTGGTTTAGGTTTAGGTTATCGTTTTGATGAAGATAGTGATATTGACTTATCGATCGGTTTCTTGCGTAGCCGAGATAATATTCCAGCAAATAGCAGTAGTTTGGCCAATAAAACAGGGGTGGATAACTTGTTACTCAACCCATATGCTGGTTTAAATGTAAAGACCAATACAAAAGTTACAATTCTAGGGCTTAACTACAGAACGAGATGGTAATGCGTTTGAATGTTGGAAAAAAAACAGTCGTAACTTCTTTGTGGCTAGCTTTAAGTTTTAGTCTAGCCACATCAATTTCTTATGCTGCCAATTTTTATACAATTATTGGCCCTGATGGACATCCGATGATTGTTCAGAAACCTGAAGCAGCTCCAAAAGTAGATGTAAAGCAAAAAAATAAACCAGTACAAGACGTTAAACCAATACAAGAAGTCAAACAAATACAAGAGACTCAAGCTGCCAAGCCTAATGTACCAGTAATAGAAGCTCCAGCCATCGTTAAACAAAGTCAAAAAGAGAGGGCGCCTAAAAATACGCCATTAGCGGTTACTACTGCTCAGCCTGCACGGCAATCCGCTTTAATGGAGCATAAAGCTAAAATTCAAAGCCCTGTTCAGATACCAGATCAGCCTTTAGCACCAGCGTCACAGACGATAGTACCTCAGCTTGTTGTAGAAAAACCGCCACAGCAGCCCGCTGATATTACTCAAAAAACCAATAAGGTTGAGAAACTAGAGAAAATAACGCCAGTAGACCAAACTGCGGTCAAGACCAATAAAGAAGTTGCCCCCAAAAGTACTCAAACGATAGAAGATCAGCATTTCACAGTTATTGATGGTGAACAATATGTCAATAATGAGTATTTAGAAGATCGTGAATTCAATTTAGAAGGTAAAAAAAGATTTTATATGACGCCTGAGATCGGCGCAGTGCATGGTCGTTATGAAACCATCGAACGGCAAAAAGGTTTAAGTAAGAGCCTTTTAAATAGTATTCGTGGCAATTCAGAATCGAAAGAAAAAAAACCAGTTGTTTTATCTTCAAGCTACTTTCGTTTACCTAAAGATGAGGTTGTTCATAATTTAGAACAAGCGTGTTTTTCTGGTAAAAAAATAACTAAAGCAAAAGATTTATCCATAAAAAATCAAGAAGTTGGCTTGTGGCCAGTTGCACCAATCAAAGAGACTTTTGCTTATGAAGTCGTGAAATTAGATTCTCAAGTGCAAAATATTTTATTAACATCTTATGCATCTTCTTCAAAGCTTCAAAGTTATTATTGGCCTTTGGTGGTATTTTTAGATGGACAAGGTTGTGTCCTCGAAGGTGTAAGTGGTTTTAAAAATGAAGAATCCCACGACAATAATTTACAATATGCGGCTATGGAAGGCGTTTTAAGAAAACCTGATCAAGCTGTATATCTATTTTTAACACCATTATCCTCAGCATTAGATGTGGAAAATAAGCAATTAACAAATCATGGACAAATTAAGCTGAGTGTAATTCAGTAAGGATGAAGATATGAAAAAAAGATTATTCGCCCCTTTAGTTTTAACAAGTTTAGGCCTAGCACTCGCAGGGTGCGGTGGTGAAAGTGCAACAGTCAATGAAGACCCAAATAAAGGTATTCCAACCTATTCAAATGGTTGTGATGCAGATTCTACAGAAAAATGTTTAGGTTTTTATGTTGACTATCCAGTGGATGGTTTAAATTTTGATTGTAGTACAGATACCAGAAATCATTATGCGACTAAACTAGAAGGTGGTTTGGCACTTGGTGGCTGTTTAATTGGCGATAAAGCAAAATTTTATATAAAAGGTTCTCAATCAGAAAGAAAAATTGTTTTAGGTGATGTTGACTTAGCAAAAGTACGCCCTTTAAAAGTGCGTGGTCAACCTGCTGCAATTGGTTTGATTGATATTGCAACTGCCATGACAGGTAAAGAACCAACCAGTATGACCATGAGTGATGAGACATTTAAAGTAATGGTTGGATTGGTTCGCGTTTTCCAAGCGATTGGGTTGGAGCAGGATGCCAATCAGGTTGGCGATGTACAACCCCTTGAGTTAACAGATAATATTAAAAATAATTTAACAACAGTCAATGCAGATATTGGGGTGGCTGATTTTATCAATGGTAGCTATGTTGAAAAATTAAAACCGTGGGTCAATATTGAAGCGGTCGATGAAGCTTCTGCAGTCGCGACTGCGCAACGCTTGGTTCAACAATCATTGGTAAATATTTATTCAACAAACTTCCTTATTTTCAGTGGTGCAAATGTTGATATTCAAGGCTTCACAGGTAAAAGTGAATTAAGCACCAAGAATGAATCTATCGCCAATATGTATTTAGTCACTGACCGTCAAGGTTATACCTCTGGTTATGCAATGCAATGGGTTGGTGTACCTCAAAAAGTAGAAGGCAGTACAATTGCTGATTCACTGTTAAAGTTTTTATTGCTCAATCAGGTTGTTCCACAAAAACTCAATGTAAATGGTCAACAAGGTTGGATCAATCCACTCACCCGTAAAATTACCTCTCCACTTGTATTTAAAAAAGATCAAAGTTCAACGGATAAACTTGAAATTTTTCAGGGCGCTTTGCTGAATAACACCAATGTCGCTGGTACTGAATATATGTATAAGCGAACAACGGGTGCAACCACGGCACCTGCGGATCCAACGATATATGGGAAATGGCGTCAAACTTTAAATGCTGATCAGCTTTCTGGTGGAATCGATATTTATAAAACCAATCCTGCCAATTATTTAGATCGAAAAGTTTTCCTCACTAAAAATACAGTAAAAGCTGGTGAAAAATACTATTTCCCACTGTATGCAAATATTACATTTGCTTTTGATAACAAAGAAGTTAATCCAAATACCCAAACACTCGGTATTGTGATTGATGAAAATGGAGATATCCGCACCAATTTAGGTAAAAATAGTGCGTTAAATTCAGATACATGTGCTGATGTAGATCCAAACACTTATGTTGATAAAGAAACAGGGGTACAACAATATCGTATTGGTACTACGGGTACAGCTTATATAAATGGTAATGTTGAAAAGTCGATTACACTTCGTATGATTTTGGCCAATCCTGTATTTGGTAGTCTTGATGGTGCATTAGCCGGTTTAAATGAAACATTAGTTGTTCGACCAACCAGTGGTACATCTGCAGAAGAAATAGCCAATGCTTCAGTTTCCTCTGGCGGTATACGCTTAAACCTACAACGATTAATCAATGAGCAAAATACAAACAATGGTGTCAATATTACCAGTTGGGATGGGGATAAGACGATTACTGCAACATGGGTAAATTTGCATGCATTTTATCAGTCAGTTTATAACAATATAGAGGCCAATAAGGACAAGACCACTCCTGAGCAAAAAGAGCTAGCAAAGCGTTTATCAGGGACTTTAACTGTAAGCTTACCGCAGTGTTATACCATTAAAACCAAGTAATTTATGTTAATTAAAAAAGCCTCAATTCAAGTGATTTGAATTGAGGCTTTTTTGTGCTCATATTTTTAATGCTCAACCATTGGTCGAAGCAATATCTATTTGTGATTATCCTGTCTGATCTAATCGGGTGCCTAATGTTTCAAGATGCATTGGAAAGGTATTGGTTTTACGGTCTTCAAAATAATGTCTTAACGTGCGCTCTACACTTGGGAAAGCTAAATCGTTCCAAGGAATCTCATGTTCTTCAAATAAACGACTTTCTATGGTTTCTTCACCAGCACCAAATACACCATCTTTTATTTGTGTTTTAAACAAAACATAAACTTGCCCAATCCGTGGAATATTATACATGCAGTAAAGTTGTTCAATTTCAACCTCAGCCTCAGATTCTTCACGTGTTTCGCGTGCTGCACCTTGTTCCATGGTTTCAAAAAGTTCCATATAACCGGCAGGTAAGGTCCATAGTCCATAACGTGGTTCTATTGCACGACGACATAGTAAAACTTTATTTTCCCAGATCGCCAAAGCGCCACAAATCACTTTAGGGTTAACATAATGAATGGTGCCGCAGTGTGTACAAACTTTACGGATTTTTTGATCACCTAAAGGAATTTTTTCTATGGTTGGATGACCACAAGCACTGCAAAAACTCATAAGCTTCATTAAAAATGTGAGATAACTCAGCATAACTGAAAAATTCTACTTTCGCATCATTTATAGCCTTATCGATAAAATTTCCTATATGATAGAACGAGAACAAAAAAGATAGAGTGAGATCAATGAAGGATGATGAGCTAACCCAAGTGTTGCAAAATCGATTACGTTTTGGCAAAAGAACCTACCCGGCCAATGCCGCAGTACTGATTGCAATTACTCAAGAAGCTGATCCTAAAATTTTACTGACGAGACGCTCTGCCTACTTATCAAATCATGCAGGAGAAGTTTCCTTTCCAGGTGGAAAACGTGATCCAAATGATACCAGTAATATTGTTGTGGCTTTGCGAGAAGCGTGGGAAGAAACCGCACTCAATCCCTTTGATGTCAAGCTGATTGGTGATTTACCCATGGAACGGGCGAAAAGTGGATTGACGGTAAAACCTGTAGTTGGATTAATTCCTCCAGATATTCAGTTGATTGCTCAGCCGAGTGAAATTGATCGTATATTCTATGCCCCGATTAAAAAAATGATGGAATCACAGCCTATTCCTTATGAGGTGCGTTTGGCACATCAGTCGGTGTATTTTCCCAGTCTAAGAATTGAAAACGAAATCATTTGGGGGCTAACCGCTAGAATTCTGATTTCGTTATTTAAATATGGTTTGGACTATCAAAAAAACTGGCCGTTTTTATTGAACTCGCCATCTTTTAAATCACAGATATTCAATAAAAAATAATGCTGAAAAGCTATGATCAAAACCAATGCTCTTAAAATATCTCAAAGGAATGTAATACCATGATGTATAAATTTAAAGGTTTTGCGCCAAAAGCGTTGCATGCACCTTTTGATGGTTGGATTGCGGATAATGCGACGGTGATTGGTCAGGTCGAACTGGGGCAACAAGTCAGTGTCTGGTTTGGTGCAGTCATTCGTGCTGACAATGCCAAAATTCATATTGGGAATTTTAGTAATGTTCAAGAAAATGCCGTTTTACATACAGATACAGGGATTGAATTAACCGTTGGTGATTATGTAACCATTGGGCATCAAGCCATGTTGCATGGTTGTACGATAGGCGATAACAGTCTAATTGGTATTAATGCCGTGGTTTTAAATCATGCTGTGATTGGTAAAAATTGTATCATCGGTGCAAATAGTTTGATTCCAGAAGGTAAAGTTATTCCCGATAATTCCTTGGTCGTGGGTTCACCGGGTAAAGTCGTGCGAACTTTGGATGAGAATGCGGAGAATTTATTAAAAATGAGTGCCTTGCACTATGCTGCCCATTACAAGAATTTTATTGATTTAGAAGAATTTAAATTTGATTAAAGTCGTGGTTTTAAAATTATCACTTAAATGCCAAGCACAATGTCTTGGCATTTTTATGGATTATTTTGATCTAATGGATTTTATCTAGCAGGCTTTATCTCTAAGCCCTCGCGCTATTGAAATGAGTGGAGTATCATAGGCAGCATTTTTAACACAGTAAGGTTGTGCATGAAATTGCTGGCATTGGAAACTGCCAATGAGCAGTGTTCCGTTTCGATTGTTGATGAAACTCAAACACTCTATTTTCAACTTGATACGCGAGCAAAAGCACAAACTCAAACCATTTTGCCGATGATTGAGCAAGGTTTTGAGCAAAATCAAATTTCCAGTAAAGACTTGACTGCAATTGCATTTAGCCGTGGGCCAGGTTCATTTAGTGGTGTACGTATCAATGCCGCAGTGACTCAAGCTTTAGCCTGGGCAAATGATATTCCTGTGATTCCAGTTTCAACCTTGCAAGCGTTGGCGCAAGCTGCTTATCAGCAAGCCCAATTGACTGAAGTCACCGCAGTTTTAGATGCACGTATGCAAGAAGTTTATATGGCAAGTTTTAAGCTTGACCAAAATAACATTATGCAACTTGTAGACGAAGAAAAATTATTAGACTATCAACACGCTGCAGAATATCAAAAATATACCTTGATCGGTTCAGGTTCAGCTTTGGTGAATGTAGAGGCAATCGCGTTTCAGCAGATTACTGCTTCTGCCAATGATATCGCCACAATTGCGCGTCAAAATGCACTGCAAAAGCAATGGTTCAGTGCAGAACAAGCTTTACCTGTATATTTACGTGATAATGCATGGAAGAAAATTCCAGAACAAGGTAAACCATAATCGTTTTTCGCTTTAATTTTTAGGATTTCACAATGGATCTTTTACTGCTACTCAAAGCAGCCATTATGGGTATTGTTGAAGGTATTACCGAATTCTTACCTATCTCAAGTACAGGGCATTTAATTCTTGCATCTGAGCTCATGAATTTCTGGACCAAAGAAAAGAGTGACTTATTTGTCGTTGCTATTCAAATGGGCGCAATCGCTGCGGTGATTTATGAGTACTGGGGCAAGCTTTGGGGCGCAGCAATCGGTCTATTTTCAGGTGAGCCGAAAGGGCGTCATCTTGGAGTCAGTATTATTGCAGCTTCTATTCCAATTATGCTGGTTGGCTTAACCTTTGGTGATATCGTAAAAGAGTTGTTGTTTAATGATATTTCTGTGGCGATTGGTTTAATCGTCGGTGGTTTAATCATTTGGTGGGTTGAAAAAAATCCACCAAAAGTCAATGCGGTTGAAGTGGAAAATATCTCGATTAAAGAAGCAATTTATATTGGTTTAATTCAGGTATTGGCGCTTATTCCAGGGACTTCACGTTCAGGTGCAACCATTATTGGTGGCATGATGCTGGGTGTATCGCGTAAGGCTGCAACCGAATTTTCGTTCTTCCTCGGTATACCTGTTATTGTTGGTGCAGGCTTATTAGATCTTTTTAAAAATTACCATATTTATGAAACAACTCAAGATTGGACCGTATTCTTTGTGGGGCTAATTGTTTCTTTTGTTTCTGCTTTAATTTTGATCCGTGTTTTGGTGGCTTATGTTTCTAAGCGTGATTTCATGGTCTTTGCTTGGTATCGTATTGCTTCAGGTTTGTTGATTTTATTGTTTGCATTAACAGGTTGGAAATTATGGTAAGCGAAATTCGCTTATTTACTGAATCCACATTTTTTGAGAAAGCACAGTCCTACCAAACTGTGCTTTCTTTACGTGGTGTCGTGGTAAACATTACAACGATTGAAAAACTCAATGCACGGTTTTTAAGACTGAATCCTGAACTTGCCTTGTGTGTTGATGAACAAGGGTTAAGCCTGTGTGCCAATGGCATGAAAATGCAGCCTGATTGGAAAGCTGAGATACCACGTTTAAAACGTGCGAGTTTAAAATCTGAAATGATTGCACGGGCATGTAATATTTCAGAAAAACCCAATTTAATTGATGCAACTGCTGGTCTAGGACATGACGCATTATTGATGGCACACTTAGGGGCGAAAGTAACCCTGATTGAACGTCATCCAATTTTATTTACCTTACTGGAAGATTCAAAAAAACAGCTGGAAAACGATCCGTTTTTAGCCAAAGTTGTTGAGCGTATTGATTTGGTTTTTTCTGATTCAGCTGAATATTTACAACAATTGATCATCACGCATCAAATTGTCGATGTTGTTTATTTAGATCCGATGTTTCCGCAGCGGGATCAGAATCAGCAAGCCATTAAAAAACAGGCACAAGTGAAAAAGCAAATGCAGCTATTACACATGCTTTTACCTGAAGATGGTGAAATGGATTTAGGCGATCATCTTTTAGTCTTAGCACGGAAAATTGCCAAGCGAGTTGTGGTAAAACGTCCTAGACTGGCTGTATTTTTAAATGATCAGGCAACCGATCATCAATGGCAAGGTGATGCTTGTCGTTTTGATGCCTATTTTAACAGCAATCTTATTGAGTAATTTGGTAACTGTTTCAATAATAGTCGAATTATTGATATATAGTTAAATCAAACATTGATAATTTTTTAGCCAAGCCTAAACTAGATAGGCTGATTGAAGCCACTGCCTTAACAGAATCTTTATGATAGATCTTAAACCCTCGATTAACTTTTGGCATGATTTGAAAAGTAACCAACGTGCAGGGATTTGGTTATTCTTAGGTTCGCGAAAGTCTTTACAAATTGTTCGTCCATCGATTCTTCAATTGATTTTTTGGGGACTGTTGGGTGCAGGTGCAAATACACTATTTAGCTGGTTAGTTGCTGGTGATGGTGGTGTTTTTAATCGACAAGGTCTAGTCAGCTACGCATTGTGGCCTTTTATTGCCTTGATTGTGGGGATTTTCCTATCACAACGGACCAATAATCCGCGTTTGATGTTGGTTCCAGCACTGTTATGGCTGGTGCTTGATACGCACATCATGTTGTTTCAATGTTTGCTGCAATATTTAGGCAATCAAGATCTGCTGCCTTATTTCACTTACGATGTGATCCCACTGCTGTTTTTTGCTTTGTTTATTTGGCAAAGCCTTGCTGTAGTGTGGGTATTTTCAAGAGAATTACAATGGCCATGGTGGGAACGTGCCTTGATCATGTTTGCGACTGTAGCCACTTTGTTTACTTGGCAGGTTTCGATTAAGGAACAGCCGATTTGGAAAGTAGAAGACGTTCCGCCAAGTATTAGCGAAAGTGCTTTTTATGCACAAAGTCATTTACTCAATAAAGCCTTGGAACAGGTGCAGTTTGGCGAGTTTGCACAAACGCATTGGTATTTTTTAGGCGTTGCTGGTGCAAGTTATCAAGACGTGTTTAAATTTGAAATTGATCGAATTAAAGAACAATTTGATACCCGTTTTGGAACCTTTGGACGTTCTGTTGAGTTGGTCAATAACCCACAAAGTATTAAAGACACTCCTATTGCATCTAAAACCAGTATCGATCTGGCTTTACGCCGTATTGGCCAACAGATGAATCGCGAAAGTGATGTACTGTTTCTTTATATGACTTCTCATGGCTTGCCTAATCGTTTTGAACTCGAAAATGAACCGATTAATTTGGATGATGTTGACCCAAAATGGTTAAGAGAAACCCTCGATAAATCAGGTATTCGTTGGAAAGTGATCGTAATTTCAGCCTGTTATTCAGGCAGCTTTGTTTCAGCACTCCAATCACCAGATACCTTGATTATTACTGCTTCTGCAGCAGATCGCGCCTCATTTGGTTGTTCAAATGAAGCTGATTATACTTATTTTGGCCGTGCTTTCTTTGATCAGGCAATGCGTGAACAAGGTTCTCTCAAAGCTGCATTTAAAGAAGCGACTGAAACAGTTGCGAAATGGGAAAATGCACAAGGCTTTGATCCATCTGAACCGCAATGGGTGATTGGGAAAAATATGGAAATGATGTTACCGCAGTTGGAACAACATTTATTTCCACAACAAGGCGTTATTACTACTGCGCAAACTCAAAATGTAAAACTGGATACACAACAAAAGCCATGATAAATAACGGCGCTTTAAATGCGAAAGTAAAAGCGCTTTAATTTATATTGAGTTGAATCTGTTGATGTTATAAGACGGTAGCCCTAAACAATTTAAAGATCAAAATGTGGAGCGATGCGCTGATGGAACTTTTAAGTAAAAATATCTGTTTTGATGGTGAACAAAGAATTTATCAAATTCAGTCAAATTATTTAAAAGGGGCAACGAAGTTTGCGACATATCTTCCGTCTCAAGCATTAAAAGGGCAGAAATGTCCTGCATTATTCTATTTAGCGGGACTGACCTGTACGGAAGAAACCTTTATTATCAAAGCGCATGCACAGCGCTTAGCATCTCAGCTGGGTCTAATTTTGATCGCACCAGATACATCACCTCGTGGTGAACAGGTTGCACAAGGCGATTCATGGGATTTGGGGCAGGGTGCGGGATTCTATCTCAATGCAACTCAAGCACCTTGGGCTGAACATTTTCAGATGGAAAGTTATATTGTAGATGAACTTTATCCATTGCTAATAAAAAGCTTACCGATTCAATCTGAAGCTGTGGGAATCTTTGGTCATAGTATGGGCGGGCATGGGGCATTAACACTGGCTTGGAAATATCCAAATTATTTTAAATCAGTATCAGCATTTGCACCGATTTGTGCACCGACAGAATGCCCTTGGGGTGAAAAAGCCTTTTCACATTATTTAGGCGCTGATCAGTCTGAATGGGCAAAGCATGATGCGACCCAATTACTGCTTTCTAAAGGTCAGTTATTTGACGAAGTACTTATCGATCAAGGTATAAAAGATCAGTTTTATAGCCAATTGAACCCTGAGAAATACCAACAAGCCTGTCATAAAGTTGGGCAAAAACTCACATTAAGATTTCATGAAGGTTATGATCACGGTTATTATTTCATTCAAAGTTTTATTGATGACCATTTACAATTTCATGCCTTGCAACTACAAAAATAATTGAATCGTCTAACAAAAATTGGATTTTGAGTAAAAGTAAATCGTTGTTTGCTTTTACTCTATTTCTTTCAGCGCAGAAAAAATATAAACTGCTTTTTGAGGTTTTTTATTTCATATCATTTTAGATTGTCATCAAATAATTTGAATAAAGAGAAGAATATGCAAGAACAAATACCGCCTCCATTTCCGAGTCATTTGAGTTTGGAAAAAGGCGCTACACCACCAGAAATACAGCAGCCCGCAGACCAGCAATATCCAAGAATTCACCGTTTTAAATTTCACGGTGATGCGATGGAATATTTTGGTATATGGATTGTGAATATCTTATTGACCATCATTACCTTAAGTTTGTACGCGCCTTGGGCAAAAGTACGTCGTTTACGTTATTTTTATGGCAATACTGAATTCTTTAAAAGACGTTTTGACTTTACTGGTATCCCCACCAAGATTTTAGTTGGACGTTTGATTGCATTGGGTATTTATGCTGCCTTTTCAATTTCCTCGCAGTATTCCATGATTGCGACGGTGGTTGGTTTAGTGGTGCTGTATGCAGCAGTACCGTGGCTGATTCGGGCAACAATGCGCTTTACCGCAAGAAACAGTAAATTCGGAAACAGTCGCTTTTATTTTGCGGGAACCACAAAAGAATCCTATAAAGTCTTTTTTCTCAGTATCTTAATTTATATTTTTAGTTTAGGGATATTTGCTCCTGTTGCGATCTGGTTGTATAAGAAGTACTACATCGATCATTTATATGCAGGGCAGTTGGATTTTAAATTGAATGCTGATTGGTCAGCTTATATGGCGGCAGTTTACATTCCAATTTTTATGTCTTTTGGAATCATGCTGGCATTTGGCATTATTTATTTCGGTATTATCGGTTTTATTGCAGGGTATACGCCAAACTTTTTTATCTTTGGTGTCTTTGCAATGTACGCTGTGGCAGGGTTGTTTATTTATCCATTGATCGCAGCACGTATTTTTATTACCACATGGAACAATACAACGGTTGGAAGCAGCCAATTTAAAACAGATTGTAATCAATGGCGTTATGCATGGATTGTGGCATCAAATTGGCTGGTTAAAATTCTAAGCATTGGTTTAATGTCTGCATGGGCGGCAATTCGTATTCACAAATATCAAGTTGATTCGATGAGTTTAATTTTGCATGATGATCCAGATCAAATGATGAATCTTGCACAGCAAGAGCAAAGTGCTTTAGCTGAAGAAATTAGTGACATCTTCGACATTGATGTTTCTTTATAATGATATGAGTTGAATAATTTATGTCACGACCAATAGAAGTCATTTTCTATGATGGTGTGGTGTCTAAACCACACCATGCCCAACTTTCCGCTCAATCTGAGTCCGAAGTACTGATTCAGTATGGTGAACGTTTAGAACATCAACGCCGTTATGCATATCGCGATATGGAATTAATTGGCGCACTGGGGCAATTAAATCCTGCGATTGAGCTTAAAGATGACGCTAGGATTGAGTTTCAGGGGGCTTTACCAGAATGGTTTAATTTTGGGACTAAAAATGTTCAGCATTCGATCTGGAAATTAGAACGTTCTCCAAGTTTAATTGTATTCAGTATCATCTTTGTGGTGGCTTTTGTTTTTGCTTTAGTGAAATGGGGTGTTCCAGCAGCATCACATTATGTTGCTTTTCAGCTGCCTGAAAATAGTTTGAATAAATTAGGCGATGAAGCAGAAAAATATGTATTGAACAATTGGACTAATCCTAGTCATTTGGCACAAGGTCAAAAAGATCAAATTTCCAAGCAATATCTAAGTACTATCGCTGAAGGCAGACCAGCAAAATTGGTCTTCCGTGAAGGTGGGCGATTGGGCGCTAATGCAGTGGCTTTACCTAACAATACGATTATTATCACCGATGAACTGATTGAAATGGCGCATAGTGATCAAGAGATTTTAGGTGTATTGGCACATGAGCAAGGGCATTTGGTGGAACGGCATAGCTTACAACAAGGCTTGACCAGTTTGGGGTTGAGTGTGTTGTATATTGCCATGACGGGAGACAGCTCAGACCTATTGACCTCGTTACCTGCCGCGATGATTGGTGCAAATTATTCACGCAAATTTGAAGCTGAGGCGGATATGTATGCGCTGAAATTGATGGATCGTAAAGGCATTGAAGTGTCTCATTTTGCGAATTTCTTACAACGCTTAAGTGATGAAACTGCACTGGAAGAAAAACCAAAGCAGGCAGGCAAAACGGCTGAAGCTGATAAAAAAGCTGACCCAAATAAAAAACAACCTCAAAATGAGTCTAGTGAAAAAGAGAGCTCTTTAGAGATTTTTGATGCCTTGTCTTCACATCCTGCAACTGAAGAACGCATTAAAATGGTTCGTGATTTTGAGAAAAAACAACAGGCTAAACCTTAAACAGTATAGATAAGCGATGTTTATCTATAGATTGTGCAAGGTGGCGGTGACTGGATCTAGGGCTTAATGAAGCCCTTTATTTTTGTATTGTTCTCAAAAGATCAGATTATTCGTTAAAACCCATATCATCAAGTAATAGACAGTCGTTGATTCAACCAGATGATTGCTATGACCTGATAAATGAGCAAGATAAGTAAAACTGTTGCTTTTTAAAACAACCCAATAGGGTAAGTTTGTTATAATGGGAAAAATTTTTATCTTTGCCAGGTTGTTTCATGTCCAAGCCATATCTGATTGCACCTTCAATTTTATCTGCTGATTTTGCCCGTCTGGGTGAAGATGTGGAAAATGTATTGGCAGCTGGTGCAGATGTTGTCCATTTTGATGTCATGGATAACCACTATGTGCCAAACCTAACTTTTGGTGCGGGTATATGTAAGGCATTAAAGAAATATGGGATCAAAGCCCCGATTGATGTGCATCTTATGGTTTCACCTGTTGATCGTATGATTGGTGATTTCTTAGAAGCAGGCGCAGATATTATTACTTTTCATCCTGAAGCAACGCATCATATCGACCGTTCATTGCAATTGATTAAAGATGGTGGTGCTAAAGCAGGTTTGGTGTTTAATCCAGCAACACCTTTGCATTATCTCGACTATGTTTTAGATAAAGTAGATCAAGTGCTTTTAATGAGTGTAAACCCTGGCTTTGGCGGACAAAAATTTATTCCTACCACTTTGGATAAATTACGTGAGGCGCGTAAAATTATTGATGCTTCAGGTCGTGACATTCGTTTAGAAATTGATGGCGGTGTTGGCCCAGCAAATATCCGTGAAATTGCTGAAGCAGGAGCTGATATGTTTGTTGCTGGTTCGGCGATTTTTAGTAAACCTGATTATCAAGCTGTGATTAACGAAATGCGCGCTGAGTTAGCAAAAGTGGGGCAAGTTTCGGCTTAAACTTTTCCACAAATGTATTGTGTGAATTGTGGATAACTTTGATGATAACTATATGGATAACCATGTTGATAAGCATATGGATAAGCTGGGTATAGATTAATCAAAGGGTGATCAATCGTTTATCATACATGCAATTTCTGTTTAAAAAGAGCCCAAACGGGTTCTTTTGTTATAAGAATCATCCGCTATTCATCGATTTAATTATTCATTTTTTATTCAAAGTGCAGTTGATGCAAAATTATTCAGTGATATTGGCAATCTTTCCGCACGATATTTGCCAAACTCGTCATTATTGGCTATGCTCTTAGCTTCATCATAGATTAAAACATAGGTTTTAGTTTTGTTTAGACAACTGCACAAACGGTTTTGGTTTGTTTGTCTTATGGTTTTTGCCATAGGCTGGAGCAGTGTGTCTATTGCATCTGTAAATATGATGCAACATGAGCAAATGATGAACTCATCACTTTTAGATGAACATCAATCGATGATGAAAAACAGTGATGTACAAGAAATGAAACAGCACTGTGCAGATATACAACAAAAACAAAATGATCAAAACTCGCATCTCAATCATGAGCAACAGCTGCAAAATCTAAAAGATTGCCATAATCAACAGGTTCAATCTCAAGATACGCAGCAGAGCAAATGCCCAGATTGTGCTGCATTCTCATGCCAATCTTCAGTGGTTTGGTTCAATCCTGATATTCCCAAATTGATTGCACCCGATCATTTGCACAATACTCAAGCCTATCAAATCAATTACCAAGCTCAGCACCTCGCAGGGCATTGGCAAGAAATCTTACGTCCTCCAAAAGCTTAATCTGATTTTAGACACTTTTTTATTCAAAGTTGCTTGTTAAAATTTAGGTTAAGTTATGTTTATTCAGTTATCTCAAAAGCGATTAGCTCAAAGCTTGGTTGCGACATTGTGCTTGGTCTCCTCAACTTGGGGAATTGCCGCAATCAAAGAATATCAACTCAGCATTGATGAAGGAATCGTCAATGTAACAGGTAAACCGGTAAAACGAATTACTGTAAATGGCCAGTTTCCCGCACCACTTTTAGAATTTGAAGAAGGTGATGAAGCGGTGATTCGTGTTAAAAATAATTTAAAGAATCAGGATTCATCGATCCATTGGCATGGCCTATTATTGCCCGGCATTATGGATGGTGTACCTGGCTTTAATGGTTATAACGGGATCAAACCCAACGAAGAATTTGTCTATAAGTTCAAAGTTCGTCAGAGTGGAACCTATTGGTATCATGCCCATTCGAAAGGCCAAGAACAGGATGGTTTATATGGTTCTTTAGTGATTTATCCAAAGAATAAAAAACCGCTGGCAGCGCATGAACGCACAGATCGTGATTATGTGGTGATGTTGTCGGATTTTCATGAGCAAACCAGTGACCAGATCCAAAAAAATCTAAAGGTTTCCGCAGAATATTATCAAAATCGACGTGAAACATTAGGGGATGTTTGGAAACAGTTACAACGTGATGGTCTAAAAGCAACGTGGTCTGATCGCAAAATGTGGAATCAGATGCGTATGTTAAAAACAGATATGTCAGATGTGACAGGTTATACCTTTCTTGTAAACGGAAAAACCCCTGAACAAAATTGGACGGGTCTGTTTAAGCCTAATGAAAAAGTTCGACTGCGCTTTGTGAATGCATCGGCAATGTCGTTCTTTGATGTACGTATCCCTCAGCTTAAAATGACAGTGGTCAGTGCCGATGGGCAGCCTGTAAAGCCAGTGGCTGTGGATGAATTTCGTATAGGTACTGCTGAAACCTATGATGTGATTGTTGAACCTAAAACCAATCATTATCAGATTGAGGCAGAGTCTATTGACCGTTCAGGATTTGCGATTGGAACACTCCACAATGAATTAACAGCAAAAAGTGCTGCTATTCATATGCCTGCTGCTCGTCCACGTGCTGTGCTGACTATGGAAGATATGGGAGGTCATGGTGGCGGAGGGATGGATCACTCCAAGATGAGTATGGGTGATATGTCAGGCATGGACCATTCAAAAATGAATGCCAACGATATGCAGGGTATGGATCATTCAAAAATGAATGCCAACGATATGCAAGGTATGGACCATTCAAAAATGAATGCGAATGATATGCAGGGTATGGACCATTCAAAAATGAATACTGATGCTATGCAAGGTATGGATCACTCGAAAATGAGTGCCAATGATATGCAGGGTATGGATCATTCCAAAATGAATGCCAACGAAATGCAAGGTATGGACCATTCAAAAATGAATGCGAAAGATATGCAGGGTATGGATCATTCACAGCATCGCAATTCATCGGCAGCGCAAAAAAATGATCAAGTGGTTTATGGTTGGGCAAATGCATCGACACCTCAAGGAGATAAAGCACTGCAATACAGTGATTTAAAATCACTAACCCCACAACCTGATACTCGGGATGCCACCAGTGAATTGGTAATTCGTTTAGGCGGAACCATGGAACGCTACGTTTGGACGATTAATGGTAAAAAATTCAGTGATGCTGAACCACTCAAAGTGAAATACGGCGAACGTATCCGAATTAAATTTATCAATGACAGTATGATGGCACATCCAATGCATTTACACGGCATGTTTATGCAATTGGAAAATGGTCAGCCTGCTGTGGATATGCCTAATAAACACACCATTGTTGTACCACCTGCAAAAACAGTTACAGCATTATTAACCGCTGATGAATTGGGTGAATGGGCAATCCATTGTCATTTGCTCTACCACATGAGTGCAGGGATGATGAATAAATTGATTGTTGCCAATGTGAGTGATGGCAAAGTGTCCACCCAGCCAGTTCAAACAACAAATACCACTCAAAAGGCTGAAGTGAAAGGAGACGAACATGCAAATCATTAATCTTTTTTCTAAATCAGTTCTGGTAAGTTCATTACTTATGCTGAGTGGTTTGGCTTTGGCCCATGAAGGGCATCAGATGCAAAGTGATGCGAGTATTGCGACAGACCCAGCTGTCGTGACTGATCATTCAAGCATGGATCATTCAAAAATGAATCAGTTGGATGAGCAAAGCAATGCTGTAGATCATACACAGCATCAAGCGCTTACAACCACTACGGGAGAGGAAAGCATAGCTTCACATAGTACCCATGATCATCGTAAAGAACATGGTGCGCAGGTTTATCAGCGAGTGACTATTGATAATGCTTGGATGCTGGATGAAGATGGAAAAGGTACTTTGGATTCATCTTTAGAGTTACGCATAGGTACTGATGAAAATAAGTTATTCATTAAAGGGAGCTCCAGTAAGGCTGAATCAGACAAAATCGAATATGATCTAAGTGCCCTCTATAGCCGTAACATTGCTGATTTTTGGGATGTACAGGCGGGTGTGCGTTACAGTGATAATCCTGAACGAACCACTGATCAGGAACGTGTAGATGCAGCTTTGGGTTTACACGGCTTGGCGCAGTACTTTTTTGAAACAGATGCTTATCTGTATTTCGGACAGGACAGTCGGGTTGCATTTAGCCTAGAAACTGAACGTGATTTATTATTGACACAAAAGCTGATTTTAAAGCCTTATTTAGATTTAAATGTGGTCTTTAGCGATGATTCACGCTATGCCCAAAAAACAGGTCTAAACAGTATTAAAACAGGTTTAGAAACCCGTTATGAAATCACAAAAAAAGTGATGCCTTATGTAAGTGTGGCCTATGCATATTCTAAAGGTAATAAAGAGACAGCATGGCAAACTGCAACCGACTCCGAATCAGGTTGGTTATATGGTGCAGGTCTGCGTTTTAGATTCTAAGCTTTCATTTTTCATATAAAGCAAAAGGTCACTTCTTTGGGAGTGACCTTTTACGTTTCTGCAATGCCAGCAACACGTTCAAGCTGGTTATTTACAAATTTAAATTCCATTCCATGCTCTGTATCTAAATCATAGTGAATAGAGAGGGTTAAGGTATCAGGTGCACTCACACGCAAATTTAACATTGTCTGTATATAAGGATTATGAGATTCCACATCCTGAATATTCAATGCAGCCTCACCTGATTTTTCTGGATTTTCATAATAATGTGCATAAAGCTTTTGATAGCGTTCAAAAGCATGTTGCTGAATGGTCTGAATATGTTGTTCAATACTATTGATAAATAATTGGTAGGTTTTTGCAAAAGCGTTGAGTTGATCAAGATTGGGCGCTTCTTCGATTTCATCGCCATCTTCATCAAACTCTTCCCCTAAGAAAATCTCCCGATCAGCATTTTGATTAAAAAAACAATGTGAAAAAAATGTTTCTGAACTAAACCCCGCCCAGCTCGGGTGGATATCACCCCAATAATCATGTTTCATGGTTTTGATCCCTGATTTTTATATTTAGCATGCTTGATCATAAAGTAAGCCTCATGAAAAAAAATTATTCGAAATGTAAAAAAGGTCAAATTTTGTAAATTTTAATAAATTCCTCAACATGAGTTGATATAATTAAGCTTCTTCAGGAGGAACGACCTCCCTCAATTTGAGAAAAATCGTCAGGACGGCCTGATTCTAATTTAAATTTGGAGCTGGTCATGGCTTGGGTTTTTCTTATTTTCGCAGGTATCTTTGAAATCGTTTGGGCATATAGCATGAAATTGTCCGAAGGTTTTACAAAGCTTACACCAAGTATTGTCACCTTATTTTTCATGATTTTAAGCTTTGGTCTATTGGCATATGCGATGCGTACTTTGCCATTGGGAACTGCTTATACCATTTGGACTGGGATTGGAGCGATAGGCTCATTCTTGGTTGGTATTTTTATTTTGGGCGAACCTGCAACAGCAATGCGTATGTTCGCTGCTGTACTGATTGTTTCTGGCTTAGTTTTAATGAAACTTTCTTCGTCTTAATTTATTGAAATATTTAAGTGCTATTTCTGTAGGAGGTAGCACTTTTTTTATGTGTAGTTCATGGTGTAATCAATAGTGGAAACACCCAATAGAAAATGGTGAATGTGTAATGGCATGGGTTTTATTGGCAGTTGCGGGTGTGCTTGAGGTGGTTTGGGCATATTTTATGAAGGTATCTGATGGGTTTACCAAGCTGACACCGAGTATCTTGACCATCATCTTTATGATTGCAAGTTTTGCATTACTTTCTTATGCAATGAAAACATTACCACTTGGAACAGCTTATACCGTGTGGACAGGGATTGGTGCGATTGGTTCTTTTGCCGTCGGAATTTTATTTTTAGGTGAAGCTGCTTCAGCGATGCGAATGTTGGCTGCTGTATTGATTATTTCAGGTCTTATTTTGATGAAATTATCTTCAAGCTAAGTTAAGCTGTTGCTGAGTTGGAAAGAGAATAAGGACATGCAACTTTCATTTATGGAAATGAGCTCCCCAGTCGGGATATTAAAATTAGTCGCCCATGATCATGCCTTGGTTGCAGTACTTTGGGAAAATGAAAATCCTAAACGGGTTCGTTTGGCTGAATTAATTAAAAACAATACACATCCAGTTTTGTTGGAGACGGCGAAACAATTGAATGAGTATTTTCAAGGGAAAAGAACCCAGTTCGATTTACCGCTAGATTTTACGGGGACTGAGTTTCAGCAGAAAGTTTGGCAAGCTTTATTGACGATTCCATTTGGTGAAACGCGGAGCTATAAAGAGATCGCAGAACAGATTGGAAATGTCAAAGCGGTTCGGGCAGTGGGCGCAGCGAATGGTAAAAATCCGATCTCTATTATTGCCTCATGTCATCGTGTGGTCGGGGCTGATGGTAAATTAGTGGGTTTTGCGGGTGGGTTGGATAATAAGGATATTCTTTTAAAAATTGAACAAGTGCCATAGACTCAACGCTATTCATTATTACATTACAATTTAAAATGATTGCACAAATTTTTGCACCATTGTTATCAAATCTAGGTTGGATCGTTTTACTTTTGGTTGCGATTACGCTGGTTAAATTATTTAAGCCCTTTTTAAAAGGGAAAATAGGTGAATTTGCTGTCAGCACCCATGTAAAACTCTATTTAGACAAAGAAAATTATATTTTATTGAATGATTGTACGCTGCCTGATGAGCAAAATCAGACCACCCAAATAGATCATATTTTATTAAGTCCTTGTGGTATTTTTGTCATTGAAACAAAGAATTATAAAGGTTGGATATTTGGTGGCGAGCGTCAAAAGATTTGGACACAAAAGATTTATAAAAAGAGCTATAAGTTCCCAAATCCATTACATCAAAATTATAAGCACCAAAAAGTTTTAGAAAGTGTGCTTACAGATATTGTTGATTCCACTCAGATCCATTCAATCGTGGTTTTTATGCCTGATTGCGAATTTAAAACCCAAATGCCAAACAATGTCTTTCGTGGTGCAGGTTGGACAGATTATGTCAAACAATTTAAGCAAATCAACATTTCTCCAATGAAATTAAAACGTATTCAGTATCGTCTAGAGAAAGAAATTTTAGAAAAGTCGTGGAAAACCAATCGCCAACATATACAAAGCCTTAAAGATAAATATACAGAGAAATGAACATATTACTCATAATCAACATCGTCCAGATTAAATTATATTTTTTGTATGATTGGATCCGTATGCTGTAACTGTGGCATTAAGATCAGCAGAGGATGAGGGGAAAAATCACTCATCCGCAGCTTTAGATTTTAACCATTTCCATTGCCCATTTTTAAATTGGTAAGTGTCGATCCACCATCTTGCGCCACCTCGACATGAGCTGGTCATTTGTTTCTTCTGGGGAATCAGTTTGAGATCCGTCAATCCAGAACATTGTGCATGGCTAAAATCAATTTTTTCTTGGTCCAATACTTGATAATCTTTACTTTTAGGTCGGTAGAGAAAAATATCAAAAATAGAATAAACCCCCATTCCCATATCAGGTGTAGACACAGCAATATCGGTATATCCATCAAAATTATAGTCTTGAAAATGAATCTGTCGTTTTCGTTCAAATGGTAATTCTGCAAGATCAAATGCTTGCTGTTTAGCCGCTGTTTGAATGATGAGTTGACCTGATTCATCATCGCCATCTTTAAAAATAAAATGGGTTTTTTGCCCATTCACTACATCGTTAATATTGTGATTTACAGTTTGTTGTTGTGGTTGAGCAAATGCGGCGAATGAGGTTAAAAGTAAACTTGATAGCATTATTGTCGTGAGTGTTTTATGCATTGTTATTCTCGTTGTCATTCCCATTGTTTTAGGGGATTTCCAAGTTTCAACTGTTTAGTGAAACTTGGATGCTATTTTCAAAAGTGCAGAGCAATGTTCAGCATTTAAAAGCGCTTTGGAATTTTTTGGCCACCTTCAATCGGTGTTTCGGCATTTTTTAATACACCAAATAACCATGTTTCAGCATGTTGTACCGCGATTTTAAGCGGATCTCCTAGTGCTAAACGTCCTGCAATAAAGCTTGCCAATGAACAACCTGAACCATGGTATTCACCTTCTAAACGGGGACATTTAGATTCAGCGATCATTTCACCATTCACATACAAGGCGTTGCGAATATAGTCTGGGGTATCTTCATGCCCACCTTTTACCAGAACAGCTTGTGCGCCCATTTCAAACAGCTTGGCTGTGGCTTTTTCTATGTCTTGTTCTGCTGTTAAGGCACGTAATTCCACAGTATTTGGGGTAATGATTGTTGCCAGAGGAATCAGTTCGATAAAGGCTTTAACCAAGGTCTCTTGATTACCCAGTGAGCCACCACTATTTGCCACTAAAACAGGATCAAGTACATATAGATAATCTGGATGTTCACGTAAAAACTCAGCCAGCGCAGCAATATTATCTGTCGTCCCTAACATCCCCGATTTGATGGCTTTAATGGGTAAATCACCGACAACTGCATTGGCCTGAGCAAGCAGTAGTTCTTTGGAGCTGGCTTCAAAACCAAAAACTTGTTGAGAGTTTTGAATGGTTAATGCTGTACAAGCAATTGCCGCATGTGCGCCACTTTGACCAATCGCTTCAATATCAGCCTGTATACCAGCACCACCAGAAGGGTCTAGACCTGAAAAACAAAGTACAGTAGGGCGCACGATGATGTCCTTAATTCACAAATTTACGTTAGTATAGGCAAGTTTACGAGAACACTCGATAGTAATTTGATAATTGTTTCAAACACAGATTTAAAGGATTGGATGGTGATAAAGAATATTTTAATTGATCTCGATGGTACATTAACCGACCCAAAAGTAGGCATTACGACATCTGCACGTTATGGACTTGCAAAGGTTGGGCATCCGATTCCTGACAGTGAAAATATCGACTGGATTATTGGTCCACCGTTAAAGGCATCATTGGCAAAGCTACTCAATGTTGAAGCAAATGATATTTTAGCTGAACAAGCTTTATTGGGTTATCGTGAACGTTTTGCTGTAACTGGACTATTTGAAAACCATGTTTTTGATGATGTTGCACAAACCTTGCAAGCCTTAAAAAGTAAGGGCTATCGACTGTTTTTAGCCACTGCAAAACCTGAAGTTTATGCACGTCAAATCTTAGATCATTTTGATTTATTAAAATATTTTGATTATCCCTATGGCAGTGAGTTAAATGGCGAGCGCACCAATAAAGGTGAGTTAATCACTTATATCCTTGAAAAAGAAAAATTAAATCCAGAAGAGTGTTTGATGGTGGGAGACCGGGAACATGATATTTTTGGTGCGCGTAAAAATGCGATTGAAACCATTGCGGTAGAATATGGATATGGCTCAAAACAAGAGTTGGATGAAGCAGCGCCGAAAGCAAGAATTGCAAAGTTCTCTGAATTGTTAAACCTGCTCTAAATCTGCTTTTAGTTCAGACTTTTGAGATAATTCCAATTCACCTTAATCATCCCCAACCGAGAATATTTTATCGATGTGTTGGGGATTTTACGCGTAATCACATAGTTAGTTAGTAGCAATCACATATTTCAACAGGGACTAAATCCCCAGTAATCTTTTAATGTCATTCACTCAATCGGATAGAGATATTGCATGATGTGGAAGCATTAAACGCTTAAACCCATCACCGCTCAATTTACGATCCACTTGCAGTAAAGCTTGGCTTTAAGGTGGGGAGATATTCAAATCTGCAATGCATCCCATGTCAGTCCATCTAAAGGTAAAATGATGGAATTAACGCACATCCAAATACAATGATTCCTTAATTTCTTCCATCACAATATAGCTATGTGAAGAGGCTGAAGACGGAAGTTTTTTAAGTAAATCACCAAGTAAGCGTCGATAAGCACTCATTTCTTTTAATCGGGCTTTGACTAAATAATCAAAATCTCCCGAAATAAGGTGGCACTCTTGTACTTCTGGTATTTCCATTAAGTCCTTAGCCACTTGTTCAAACACATCACCAGACTTTGCAGATAAGCTAATTTCTAGAAAAACCAATAGGTTGCGATCAAGGTGTTTCGGGTTTAGACGTGCATGATAGCCCATAATAATACCATCTCGCTCTAAACGTTTGACGCGTTCAGAACAAGGTGTGGTCGATAAACTGACCCGTGAAGCCAACTCGCTGATGGCAATTCGACCCTCATTTTGAAGAATATCTAAAATCATTCGATCTATACGGTCTAATTTACGCATCAATTATTCCCTTTTTTTTAATCATTTTTCACGACAATAAATTAAAACACCTAAATTTTAGCATTAAAAATAGTGAAATAAACTATTGAACCAAAAATATACTAGTGAAATAAACTAGTAAATGCATAAAGGATAAGAAATGCGTGTAATAGTATTAGGTAGTGGTGTGATTGGCGTAGCAAGTGCATATTACCTCGCGCAGCAAGGAGCACAAGTTACAGTTTTAGACCGTCAAGCAGGTCCAGCTGAAGAAACCAGCTTTGGTAATGCAGGTCAAATTTCTCCAGGATATTCGACACCGTGGGCTGCACCCGGTATTCCGTTTAAAGCGGTTAAGTGGATGTTTCAACATCATGCACCACTCGCGATTAATATCGATGGCAGTATGTGGCAGTTACAGTGGATGGCGCAAATGCTTAAAAACTGTAACTCAGAAAGTTATGCGATCAACAAAGAACGTATGACCCGTGTTGCAGAATATAGTCGTGACTGTTTAAGAGAATTACGTAAAGATACTGGGATTGAATACGAAAACCGTTCAAAAGGCACATTGCAAGTTTTCCGTAATGAAGCTCAATTAGAAATGGTTCAGCGTGATATTGCTGTACTTAAAGAATGTGGTGTTCCACATGAGTTATTGCTTAAAGATGATCTTGCTAAAGTAGAACCAGCACTTGAACATGCAAAAGATAAATTGGTCGGTGGTTTACATCTTCCAAATGATGAAACTGGCGACTGCTATTTATTTACCAATGCTTTAGCCAATTTAGCCAAAGGTTTAGGTGTCGAGTTTAAATTCAACCAAAATGTTGAAAGATTGGTGGTTGAAGGTGATGAAATCAAAGGTGTTGTGGTCAATGGTGAAGTGTTAACTGCTGATCGCTATGTATTGGCTTTTGGTAGCTATTCACGTGATTTCTTAAAGCCGCTGGAATTGAATTTACCTGTTTACCCAGTGAAGGGTTATTCTTTAACTATTCCAATTGTTGATCCAACATTTGCACCACAATCTACAGTTTTGGATGAAACCTATAAAATCGCGATTACTCGTTTTGATCAACGTATTCGTGTTGGTGGAATGGCAGAATTAAGCGGTTTTAATCATGGTTTAAATGCGGATCGCCGTGGCACATTGGAAATGGTGACCCAAGATTTATTCCCGGGTGGTGATTTGGCACAAGCATCATTTTGGACCGGTCTTCGCCCAATGACCCCAGACAGCACACCAATTATTGGCGCAACACGTTTTAAAAACTTATTCCTCAATACTGGACATGGCACTTTAGGCTGGACGATGGCATGTGGTTCAGGAAAATTGATTAGTGATTTGGTACTTAATCATCAAACCGATATTAGTACCGAAGGTTTATCTATTCAGCGTTATCCACACGCTGCTTAAGTGCCACTTTATTAAAACAGTGATAAATAAATTGTTTAGCGATAAATAATTTACAACGCCAATCCATATTCAGGGATGAATAAAATGCCTAGACCAATTACTGCCGTCATTCATCAGGATGCTTTGCTGCATAACCTGAATGTCGCCCGTCAATTTATGCCACAAAGTAAAGTTTTTACCGTGGTCAAGGCCAATGCTTATGGACACGGTATTGAACGTGTCTATGATGCATTCAAATCCGCAGATGGTTTTGCTTTGTTGGATATCGATGAAGCAAAACGCCTAAGAACATCGGGATGGACTGGTCCAATTCTGCTCTTAGAAGGCATTTTTTCAACAGATGATTTATTGGATTGTGAAAAGTATCAATTAAGTTTTAGCTTGCATAATGAAGATCAAGTGAATTGGCTAGAACAATTTCAAAGCCAATCTCTCAAAGACAATCCAGCACAGACGCAATTCGATGTATTTTTAAAAATGAATACAGGAATGAATCGCCTTGGGTTTAAACCTGATGCGTATCGGGCAATGTGGCAAAGATTAAAGCAATTCGATGTGGTGAAATCTATCACGCATATGATGCATTTTTCAGATGCAGATGGTGAGCGTTTGGGGCAATCTGGGATTGCCTATCAGCAGGCTATTTTTGAACAAACCATTCAAGATTTAGATGGTGAGCGCTCAGTTTCAAATAGTGCGGCCATTCTCCGACATTCACAAGATTTACGTTCAGATTATATTCGTAGCGGGATTATGCTGTACGGCAGTTCTCCAGACTATCCAACACATTCAATTCAAGATTGGAATCTTAAACCAAGCATGAGTTTACGCAGTGAAATCATCGCAATTCAAGATTTACAGCCAAGTGAAACAGTAGGGTATGGATCTAAATTCACGGCAACCCAAGCCATGAAAATCGGAATCGTGGCATGTGGTTATGCAGATGGTTACCAACGTATTTCTATGGATGCACCCGTATTGGTTAATTCTGTACGAACCCAAACTATTGGTCGTGTCAGCATGGACATGTTAGCGGTTGATTTAACCCATATCCCAGATGCGCGAGTTGGAAGTGAAGTGGTACTTTGGGGACAGTCGTCAAATGGAACTGTACTGCCGATTGATGAAGTTGCAGCAAGTTCTGGAACCGTAGGTTATGAGCTCATGTGTGGTGTAACTGCACGGGTCAATTTTAAAATTTCAAAATAAGGACATCAACATGTCAAACAACGTTCAACACGCAGATATTCAAAAGCTCAACAGCAATCAAGTGATGAGTGCAGTCACCATTTTCAATAAAGTGGTTTATTTGTCTGGTCAAGTTCCTAAAAATACCCAACAGGATATTATTGGTCAAACTCAAGAAATCTTGGCAACGATTGATCAGTTATTGCTTGAGGCAAATACTGATAAATCACGTTTATTGTCTGCTCATGTTTACATCAAAAATTTGGATGATTTTGCAACTTTTAACACAATTTGGATTGATTGGTTAGAAGGCTGTGTTGCACCATCTCGCGCAACAATTCAAGCGGATTTGGTTAATCCAGATTGGTTGATTGAGATCGCAGTTATTGCGGCGCAGGCATAAATTAATCTCTTGTCATAAAGTAGAATTGATTATTGTCAATAATTAAAGCAGTATTTGCCCCGAATTAAAGCTGGACACATGTAAACCATGTGGCCCAGTTCGCGTTAGGTAGAACAATAGAACGGGAATGTTCTTATGCCACAAGCGGGTTTTACCTCCAAAAAATTGTCAAAAAGGATATTTTTATGACAACTTCAAGCCATTCAGATGACGTACCATCGTCGCCAAATGAGCTACAACGGAAATTATCCAATCGTCACCTACAATTGATTGCGATTGGTGGTGCAATTGGTACAGGCTTATTTATGGGTTCTGGGAAAACCATTTCCCTTGCAGGCCCTTCAATTCTGATCATTTATATGATCATTGGTGCAATGTTCTTTTTCCTGATGCGCGCATTGGGTGAAATTTTACTTTCAAATCTGCACTACAAATCCTTTATTGATATGGCACATGACTTAATTGGTCCGGGTGCTGGCTATTATATTGGCTGGTCATACTGGCTCGGTTGGATCTTAGTGGGTATTGCTGATTTGGCTGCAATTATCAATTATCTCAATTTTTGGCTTCCTGACGGAACCGCCTTTACCCCCATGGGACAAGCCTTAATTAGTGCGGGATGCGTACTCTTGGTATTGGGTATTAATCTCCTCACGGTAAAGTTGTTTGGTGAAATTGAGTTTTGGTTTGCTTTGATCAAAATTTTAGCCATTGTCGGATTGATTCTTATTGGTGGCTATATGGTGTTGAGCCATTTCCAAGCACCAACAGGTTCAGTTGCAAGCTTTAGCAATGTCTGGTCGCATGGTGGCATGTTCCCGAAAGGCGCAAGTGGCTTTTTAGCAGGTTTCCAAATTGCCTTGTTTGCTTTTGTCGGTGTCGAGCTGATCGGTACTATGGCGGCAGAAACCAAAGATCCTGAAAAGAACTTACCTAAAGCGGTCAATGCGATTCCGACCCGTATTATTTTGTTCTATGTATTGGCACTCTTTATCGTGATGTCGGTAACCCCTTGGAATGAAATTCCTGCGGATCAAAGTCCATTTGTCACATTGTTCCTACATGCTGGTATTGGTGCAGCTGCTGTGATTATGAACTTGGTGGTTTTATCCTCGGTAATGTCATCGATGAACAGTGGTGTATTTTCAACCAGTCGTATGTTGTTTGGATTGGCTAAAGAAGGGCAAGCACCGACTAAGTTGGCTGAGCTGTCTAAACGCGCCGTTCCTGCAAAAGGTTTATTGTTCTCTTGTGGCTTTATTATGGCAGGTGCAGCACTACAATATTTTGTTCCAAATACCGTTGAAGCATTTACCTTAGCCAGTTCTTTATGTGTGATTTTATTCATTAGTATCTGGAGTATTATTATGGTGTGTTATATACGCTACCGTAAATTACGCCCAGAATTGCATGAGAAATCAAACTTTAAAATGCCGGGTGGTGTATGGATGTCTTATCTTGTTTTGATCTTCCTTGCCTTTACTTTGGTGATTTTAAGTCTTGAGCCTGATACTTTAAAAGCTTTAATCATCAGCCCATTGTGGGTCATTATTTTAGCGGTGACCTATCAAATGATGTATAAACCGCGTATGAAAAAGCGTAATCAACAGCATTAATGTTGAATATTCAATTGATCAGGAGATGATGTTAGATCATCTCCTGAATAACTATGATATGAAAGATTTTGATATAAATTAAATTTAAAAATTAAACGCTTAGATTAAATATAAGATACTTAACTTTTTGGTTTTCCCCGTGATTGATTGCATAGATTCAATGTAAAATTTAACAAATTATTCAAAATAAAATACTGAAATAAAAATAAAAAACACGTTTAATAGCATCATTTACGCTAAACAACAGCATATATGCGCAATAACAAGATCGATCTCTTACGTGGAATTTCAATTTTATTGGTACTTCTCCACCATTTTAATATTCCTTATAAACTGCATGACACATTTCTAGGTATACAAATCTTTGGCGAAAGCTTAAGTACTTTAATTGCCCGCAATGGTAATTATGGTGTGACCTTATTTTTTGTGATTTCAGGTTTTTTAATCACCCAGCATACTTTACAAAGAAGTGGCACACTCGCGCAGATTAAACTCAAAGATTTCTATATTCGCCGTATTGCCCGAATTATGCCTTGTTTGGTACTACTGGTGGTGCTGGTGACGGCACTGGGTGCAATGGGGTTAAAACCCTTTATCAATCAAGCGCCAAACGATATTGAAGTTTCTTACGGCTTAACTGTATTTTCTGCTTTTACCTTTTGGATGAATATCCTGATCATTGAAAATGGCTGGGTGAATTATGCACTTGGCGTGTTGTGGTCTTTATCTGTTGAGGAAGTCTTTTATTTAGTATTTCCGATTTTGTGTGTTGTATTAGGCCGTGGTAAAGGCTTTATTATATTTTTATTGGCAATCATCGTTTATGCACCTTATTTCCGTTCATTACATTTTGCCGAGGAAAGCGGGGCTTATCTTTATCATTACTTCTCAAGTTTTGATGGAATTGCGATGGGTTGCTTAACTGCTTTAATGACTCAGCGGATGAGTCAAAAAATACAGGTTTCAAGAATCGTGGTTCCAATCATTGTCGTGTTTATGGCCGCTGTTTATTTATATGCACCAATCAAAGAGGTTAGTACGTGGGGAATCAGCATTTTTGCTCTATTGTCAGCAATGTTGATCTTCTGTTTTGCTCAGAACCCATATACTGAATCTCGCTCTATATTGTCAAAAGGTGTAGCGTGGATTGGACAACGTAGTTATGAAATGTACTTGTTTCATTTGATTATCTTGGGTTTATTTAAAGTTTTTTATTTTCCCAAAGAAACCTTAGCTGTAGAAAAATTAATGCTATTACCAATTTATTTTATTGCTGTTTTTGTATTGAGTTGGGCCATTGAAAAGTATTATTCAACACCGATGAACAGAAAAATACGCCAAGTTTTACTTAAAAATGGGTGATAAAAATGGAAATATTGCAGTTAATAGAAACCATAAAACAAGATCCAAGCTGTGAGGTGTATCCTGCACAGTTAGCACAAAATTTGCCACAAAATATTCCTGATGATGTGAAGATCTTTTATCGTGAAACCAATGGAATAAAATTTTTTCCACAAGAAGCTTATTCAATTGAAATCGTCGCGAGTCATCAATTTATACCGATTAATACTTATTTATTCTCAGACGAATCAACCGATTTGGAATTGGAAAATGATGATATCAGTCATGACTGGTTTTTAATCGCAAAGGTAGATGAAATGAGTCAATACATCAGTATTGATACGGGGCAAGCTAGACGAGGTCAATGTTATGATAGCTTTTTTGAAACCCATGCAACGATTGGTGATTCACCTATTATTGCCCAGAACTTTACTGCGCTTTTACATCAGTTATATATGAATAAAGGGCAATACTGGTATTGGTTACAAGATGATTTTCAATATTTAGGTGATGCTTATGATCCGCCTTTACCCAATCGAGATGTATAAAAAAACCTCCATTTAGGAGGTTTCTATCTACAAGTTAAAATGTTGGTTTAACGACCACTAAAATCACCACTGCAAATAAAATCAGGGTTGGCATCTCATTGAAAAACCGCCAAAACTTATGCGATTTATAATGTGCATTGCCAATCAGTTTTTTGCGGTAATAGCCACAAACAAAGTGGTAAATCACCAAAAGACCAACTAAACCGACTTTTAGATAAAACCATAAAGCTTCATGGTAATGACGTGTTGCATCACCCCAGTCTACGAGAAAATGTGCAGTGATTAATGTTGCGATCATTGAAGGCCACATAATGCCCCGATATAATTTACGCTCCATGATCTCGAAACGCTGATGACTTAGATTGTCATCGCTCATGGCATGGTAGACAAACAAACGCGGGAGATAAAACAGTGCTGCAAACCAACACACGACTGCAATGATATGTAAAGCTTTTACCCAAAGGAAAGCTTCTGAAGGAGCATCCATCAATTTACCCTTTTAAGGGCAGTGTGCGAGATGTCGATCATCCAAACTTATTTTAAATTTGAATGATCAACAATTCTTTGTTTAGCCTTCCCATTTTTTAAAAATGAGACAAGCATTGACACCGCCAAAACCGAAACTGTTACTCATCACAGTATTCAATTTTGTATCGCGTTTTTCAAGTACGATGTCATAACCTTTTGTGCCTTCATCAAGTTCAGTGACATTGATGTTTGGCGCGATAAAGTCATTTTGCATCATCAATACAGAATAAATGGCTTCTTGAACGCCCGCAGCACCCAGACTATGACCTGTCATAGACTTGGTTGAGCTTAATGGTGGAACATTACCTTCACCAAATGCACGGCCCATCGCAAGAAGTTCAGTCACATCACCAGCAGGTGTTGAAGTACCATGGGTATTGACATAGTCAACCTTATCTACGCCATGTTGTTTAGCTTCTTCTAAAGCCATTAAAATACAACGGGTCGCACCTTCACCCGATGGTGCAACCATATCTGCACCATCCGAATTTGCAGCATAAGCAACCACTTCTGCAAGAATATTTGCACCACGTGCTTGAGCATGTTCAAGTGATTCAAGTACAACGAAACCACCACCACCCGCAATCACAAAACCGTCACGGTCAGCTGAATATGGGCGTGACGCTGTTTCTGGAGCATCATTATATTTAGAACATAGTGCGCCCATTGCATCAAACAATAAGCTTTGTGACCAGTGATCTTCTTCACCGCCACCTGCCAACATTAAATCTTGTTTACCCAATTGGATTAGGTTGTAAGCATAGCCAATTGCATCAGCTGAAGTTGCACAAGCACTGGTGATTGAATGAGCAACACCTTGTAATTTGAATGCAACACCGACATTGGCAGTAATGGTGTTTGACATATTACGTGGTACGAAGAATGGGCCAATTTTACGCGCACCTTTCTCTTCTAAAAGTTTAACCATCTCTGTAACAGATGCAGTTGAGTTACCACCTGAACCCCCTGCAATACCGTAACGAGGATTACCGCCCAATTGCTCTGGTGTTAGGCCAGCATGTTCAACGGCTGCAAGCGCTGAATTGTAGGCATACATTGCACATACGCCCATGAAGCGCTTGAGTTTGCGGTCAATACCATCAAAATCTTGTTCTGCTGCGGCACTGACATGACTTTTAAAATTAAGTTCTTCGTAAGTTGAATTATGACGTGTCCCTGAAATACCATTTTCCAAAGAGTGCTTAACAGCTTCCAATGTATTACCGATACATGAGTTAATGCCCATACCAGTGATGACAACACGACGGTTCATGCAAAGTCCTTTATTTTAGAATACAGAATGAATGTTTACATTTAAACGCGTTTACTTTTTTAGTTCAATGGCGAAAGATATTGATTCTTGTGCATCATTTAAAACAATATATTGTATGCTTAAAAGTTAATTAAATAACTGAAAATAAATATATTTATTATTTTTATAATAATATGAATTCATGATGGATATTTACATCAATTAGGCAAAACCATCCATAAGCAGGGCTTACCTGAGATGGTTTGAAGCACTAATTTTTGAAATAAATTTTAAATTGCTGGGATAAGCATGGTGTTTTATCCCTATTGTAGAACAAGGCTTCTCTTTACCTGCTGAGTTGAATTATCCATATAACCGATATGATGACCATCAAGACCAATCATATCGGTTGCAATACAACTGTTATAGCCTATTGCAAGCCTAAACAAAATTTATTTGTCTTTATGAATTACCAAGGCGTTTTCTTTTCCCATTCAGGATCAAAACCTGATGTCGATGCAGCAACTTTTAAATAATCTGCATAACTCTCAGCCAGTAAAATTGGTGGAATCTGTTTAAGTGGAAGTTCATTGTTATTCCAAGAGCGGCTGGCTTTTTTGCTAAAGGTCAGTTCATAAAGTACAGCTGGAATATTTTCCTCTGGTACATAACTTCCGCTAAATGTAATTTCTACATCAATACCCAACTGTTTATACGGCTTGGTATAGCGGTCAAATGAACCACCATCTTCAATGCTGGCGCGTTGATAGCCCAATTTTGTCACTACACCACGTAGGGTAAATGTGTCTGTAAGCCAGCCATTATGATCCTTAATTTCAGTGACATTATCGTCTTCAAGCTTCGGCAGGTGATGGGTCATCTGTTCAAATAAGAATTTCACTTTATAGTCTTTAAAGTGTGCAATCCAATCTTTGGCTTCTTTTTCACCGACCAAAACAGCATGAGAAATTTGAATTTTGCTGTCTATGCTCAGCTCGATTTCATCATCATCTAAATTCAGTAATGCACCATCATCACTTGGTCTAAAACTGATTTTTTCGCCATTGGTTTTGATCTCAAGCCAAATCAGCTTTTGGATTAAGCGTCTCATAATCGGATGGGCAAAGATATACTCTTGCCACTCAGCAACATTCCACTGACGTTCGCTACACATCGCCTCATACAAACGACCTGTTTGCATATCAACGACTTGTTTAAACTCTTTTTTACTGGTGCTAAATAGTGCTTTGGCTTCTTTGATCAGGCTTTCATCATCATTTTGGCGGGCAGCAGGTAGTGCTTTAACTTCTTTACCTTCTTCATTTTTAAGAATGAACTTATCTTTATCATCGACAATGGCGCTAAAGTTACGTGAGCCATATTGCAGTTGTAACACAGCATTTTCATCTAAACCTGCTGTTGGAATAGTACGGTCAGCCAGCTCATCACTTGTCCATTGATTACGTTCAGCAATCTCAGCAACCAATGTGTTTGCAAGTGTTTGCACTGAAGCAGTACGGTAACGACGTGAAAGTGAAAGCAACAGTTGGATGATTAATGGGTCATTACTGATTGATAATGCACTAATCATGGCTTCAATTTGTGAGCGACGAGGGTAGTGTTGCTTCATATAGTTCTGCAATTGCTTTACTGCAAAACTTCCTTGTACATTGGCGGTCAGTGAAAGCATACCTTTACTTTTAATCGCGGAACCCAGATAAAGTCCTAAACGTTCGCGTTTAATCTCTTCAATCACTTCTTCTAAGGTGATGGTGCCATATTTGGCATAATATTCAGGGTATTTTTCACCATAACGTTTGTATGAATCCCGATAAGAACTCAGACGGCCAGGCGCTTCTGTGGTTGCATATTGCGTTGCTTCATCCAATGGTGTTTGTAAGGTATCTTGATGAATAAAACTGTGTAATAAATGATTGGCAAGTTGTACCTGATCTTTTTGATCGAGTAAGCCACTATAGCGTTGTAATAAGGCATTGGCTCTAGGCTCTTTCAGTTTTTCAGCCAATATCACCCACCATTTAATAATTCTAGGGTCAACCTCTTTACCATTCTGCCATTTTACTTTTGGTAATGTGTCAAAATCAAACCATGTAAAACTGCTTGAAAGTTTGCCTTTTAAACCGTCTTCTGCTTCTTTTAGCAACACTTCTGGTTTGAGATAAGCACTAATATCCTGTCCAAGCTTTTCCAATGCCGTTAGAAGAGCAGCTCGAACGATTTCTTTCTTCTCTTTATTCAGCAAAGTATTCAGTGGTTTTACTGCATCTTGATTTTGTAGACGTGCTAGCCATTCAATTGCTGTGATTCGAATGTCTTGTTTACCCGAATCTAGGGCTTCGATGGCACGTTGATGAATGTCAGGAAGGTGCTGTAAGGTTTCTTGCGCTTCATAACGCAAACGCTTATTTTCACCCAATGCAAATTCGAGTAAGCGCGGAATAAACTGTACTGGTAAGGATGGGAAACATTTAAGTACAAAGATGGCATCGGATGGGTTAAAGCTTTGATATTCATTTTTTTCTAAAGATGGAGAAAGCCCCAGCGCTTCAGTTAAATATTCTTGATTTTCCGCAAAAAATGGCCAAATTTTATCTTTTTCATAAATATGATCTTGTAAACTTTGATAATAGGATGATCCCGCTAGAATCCCTTGAGCCACTCTACGTTTTGGATCATTAAATTTAGCCGCAGCTAAGGCCTGAACGATATGGCGAAGTTCATAATTGGCATATTCTTCAGGTTTAAGCATTTCAAATAAATTAGGCCAATAAATCCAATTCCGATTGCGTATCGCAATGATTCTCATGGCATGATTAATGGAAAACTCAGGATATTTTTTATATTTATTTTTATGGGTAATAATATTTTCAACTTGGTGTACATTTTTAAAAGATGCATCACCGTTCAGCTGGTCAACAATCGACGTTAAAGTTTGATGATTGATTTTTTTAAGCTGCTTTAAATGATCTTGAGCCCAAGTTCTTTTATAACTTGCTGTTTTATTCTCTTCAATTTCATCGGCAGCATTCTGTTCAGCTTTAGCCAAAATTTCTTGATAATTTTCTAAAATAACCTCGGTAAAACTTGCTGGAATTTTTTGTTCAACAAACGGTTGAAAGGTTGGTGCTTCAAAATCTTGCTGTAATTGAGCAGTATCAACAGATCTTAAGCGCTGAATTGCCATTTGTAAGATTTGTTGTACAGATTTTTGTTTTTCTTGTGCAAAAGCTTGTTCTAGTACAGTTAGATTGTCAGCACCTAAACGTGCCAATAGATCTGCAGAAAAGCCACGTTCCTGACTTGAACCTTCCAATAGATTTTGATTTAAATATTTTTGGCTATCTTCTGGATTTAAATTCGTCAATAAACTGGTGGCTTTAGTACGAATGGTTTTAGATTTCCCTACCGAAAGTTTTACAATCAAGTCAGGGATTTGTTTGATCAATGTCGTTTGTTTGGCGATATAGTCTAAAAAGTTTTCTTGTCCAATGATGCTCAGTGTTGGAATAAGTTTTCTGAGTTGATCTAATCGGGCTGAAATGAAATCTTGGGTGTCCTTGAGTAATAATATTTTATCTAATTTACTAGAATGATAACTGTCGATATTTTGGCGTTCAAATAAATAAGGCAGTAGTTCATCGCCTAAACCCTGTTGATCACTTTCAAGCAAATCAAATAGTTTCTGTTGAGTCCAATTTTGCTTTAACAATTTATTCGGATCTGCTTCGCTAAAATGCTGACTATCAAAAGCGGTAATAAATGTATCTACCGTGAGATAAATAAACCAAGCGGGCACTTTTTCATAAATATTGGTAAAATTTTTCTGTTGTGTTGCCGCTTCAAGCACTTTGGCAAAACGAATGATTTGTTCAAATTCTAATTTTTCAAAGATCTCACCATAATAACGTCGGCGTAGTTTTAGTGCTGCTTCAGCAAGCTTATTTTCTTTTTTATCCAGTGATTGATTGTTTTGAGGCCAATACCAGCTATAGGTACCCGGCTTCCCCAGTAAAAGCAGTGCTTTTTCATTCGGGTATTGCTGTAATTTAAGTAATATTTCTGGATTTTCTCCATCCAAAATAAACAAAACCACATTTTGATCAAGTTGGTCTTCAATGGCGGCCAAAGGCTGGAAAATATGGTAGAGTTTTTCAACTTTATTTTTTAGATCTTCGTTATGTTTTTGAATGTGGTCATGATCAGCGGTTGAGTCTGCTTGTTGCGTTTTCACTGCCTTATCCTCAGGCTTTAAAAACATCGACTCAATTTTTGAAAAAAGTTTATTTAACATCTGTATTCCTTTTGAGCAACTCGCTGTTGCTTTTCTATAGGCGCTAATACTTTAGGCTTTAATACTGTGCTTGGTAGTTCACTAAAATTATAGAAAAATATCATCAATTTAAATAGCAAGCTTAATTTATCACGACGTAACTTGTCCTTCTAAAGCGATTCTATGATTTAGGCGTTGTAGTTGTAATAAAACATGTCGCCATTTTAAAAGCTGACTGGCTAAATTGTGCTGTGTGGAATCTGATTTGAGTGAGTTTTGAATAAAGTTTAAACCCAAATCTGCAAACTTTTCAGCAAAATCATCCAGTTTAACCAGATCATCCATATCCAGTTTTGAACGACCTGTATTTGCATAGAATTCAAACAAGGCTTGTGATTCCAAGATCAAAAGGTCTAATGCAGATAAATGTTGCTGATGTTTCCATTGTTTTTTTTGTTCGAGCAATTTTTCAATTCGACCAGTAATCAGCTCAACCAAGCTACTTTTCTTCTGTACAGGATGATCATAATCCAGACTGAATATTTTTAAACCTTTTGGCGTTGTTAAAAACACACTACATGGAATGAATTGAATCTGTTGCTGTGTTGCTTCGATACGCACCAATGTTGCGATAATTTTTTCATTATGAATCAGTTGGGTGAGATGTTTAATTCGTGCACGGTATTCTGGTTCTATCGGAATGACCAGCTTGAGTGCTCTATTTTCATCGTCAGTAATACGGTATTCAAAGTATTGCTCTAGTTCGTTGAGTTCAGGCGCTGTGATACTTTTATGGCGAAGCAGTACATAACGTGATTTAAGCTGTTCTAGGCTTGAATGCGGAACAAGCATTTGCTGTAAAGATTGCCATGTTGAAATGCCAATATTCATCTGTTCTAAGTCAGATTGGCTGAGTGCATTCAACAAGCCTTTTGGTAAAAAACGAGTATCTGTGCTGGCACTCAGTTGTGTATCTGAACTGGATTTTGCATGGGTTAGTTCAAGTTGATGTTGGAGTAAAAAGCTGAGAGAACTTCCCCAAATTCCAGTATTGGCTGCACTGTGCATATCAAAGGTACGGTCTAAATGATTGGCACGTGCCTGAGTCACTTCTTTGAGTTGTTGCTCTTTTGCATCCCAGAAGCACACTGTTAGACCATGTGCACCACTCTCTGTATTCCACCATTCACAACCAAGCGGGATCAGATGTGCTATGCTTTCTTGTTGATAGTCGCGTTGTACAGCACCACGAAGTTGTCGCAATGCTTCGGCTTGAACATCTGGATTTAAATGCTCGATTTCTGACAGTGCAGCCAAATAGGCATACAAATGTGCCAATTGATTAAAAATCTGCTGCTCATCAACCTGTACATCTGCTTCCAAAAACTGCTTCATTGAGCCATGTAAGGCACGCAATAAGCTCCCTAAACGTGGTAAGTTTTGTGCGCGTGCTTGCATATTTAAAATATGCAGTGACATGACCATTTCTTTGGCCAGATGTGACAAACCTTGCTGAATAAAGTTTTGACAAATGATTTTAAGTTCTTGGATCAATACCTGATCATCCGGCGAAAGTTGCTGTGTAGGATGATGATGTTGCGCTGTTGTATCAATTGACCATTGCCATTTTTCAGGGGCATTTTTCAGAAATAAATAAGCAATACATGCCAAATGCCCCGCAACTTTTTGTTTGTCTGCAATTTCTGACAACATGCCTTCAAACCCTGTTGCGGGGTAGAGAACAACTGGATTGGGACTTAAATCGGTTTGAAAAGTGATTTTATGTTCTTGAATATCAATTTGACAGGATTCAGGTTGCAGCAACCAATTTTGTACAAATTCATAGGCCAAACGAATATTGGCTTTGCCTGCTTGTTTTTGGATTTTGCTTGGATCAAATTCTAAAACAGTTTCAAGGGCTGACGTTGTGGCTTGCTCAGATATTTTACCGTGTTGAGATGTTTCCTGTTGAGTTAGTGATACTGCATTTTCTAGATTATTGTTAGGGCTATTTTCACTTGGGCTATTTGCGGTAGCCAGTAGTGTTTCATGTTCCTGAACCCATAAAATACTGCTGAGAATATGTTTACAACAGCCTTGTGCTGAACAATTACACAGTGCTTTGGTGATGCCTTCAAAGGGCAGTTTAACCTCACATTCTTCGACTTTAAATACCAGTTGATCGTGCTCTTGTTGTAGTAGTTCAACAGCATCTAAGGCTTTACGGGCACGACGTAGAAGACCAGCATTGCTATGCATGGTTAGGCTGTCTTCATCGTATTGGGTATAAATATGCCAACTCATTGCATCACCTCTGCAAACCATGTCGCTAAATGTTCAGGGGTCATTGCTGCGATTTGCATACCGCGTTCTTGGAGTTTTTGTGCCATATTGATGTCATAAACAGGATTAGCTGCTTGATCCAGCGCCGCAAGCCCAAGCAGTTTGCAGCCTTGTTGGTTGAGTTGACTGGTGGTGTTGAGCATTTGTTGAACGGATGCACCTTCTTCAAAGTCACTGATCAAGACTAAAATACTGCGATTGGGTTGTTTAATCTTTTTTTGACAGTATTGCAAAGCTTGACCAATGTTGGTTCCGCCACCGAGTTGAATGGTCAGTAAGACTTCAACTGGGTCATGTGCCAAATGGCTTAAATCAACAATTTGGGTGTCAAACAGGACCAGACTCATATTGACCGCAGGGAGGGCTGCCAAAATACTGGCACATACTGCTGCATACATGATCGAATCCATCATTGAGCCACTTTGGTCGACACACAGTACAATTTCCCATGGCAAATGTTTCTGTACACGGGCATTAAAATAAGGGGTTTGGATAATCAGTTTTTGTAAATCAGGCTGATAATTCTTGAGATTGGCTTGAATGGTCCGTTTCCAATCAAAGTTTTGTGCCTGTTTAAGATGTGAACGCTTAAAACGATTACGACGACCTTGTAGCGCTTTTAAAAATTGTGTGCGGATTTTTTGTAAGAGTTCTTCCACGACTTTTTGAATTAATTCTCGAATCGCATCTTTCATTTCATTGCTTAAACGACCACGCATACTCAGCAAAGCTTTAGCCACTGCAGGGTTGGGTTCAAGTTGTCTTACATGCTCTGGGTTTTTAAATAACTCAGTTAACTCATAGCGTTCTATGGCTTGTTTTTGCATACGTTCAAAGGTCGATTTTGGGAACAGTTTTCGACTTTGGTTGAGCCAGTTAATCGCGTTAAGCTGCGAGGCTTCCAAACCGCCATGGCGATTTTTCCCTTGTTGGATGCCACGACGCTTATATTCATTTTGGTAGAGATAATCGAGGTTGCGCTCAAGTTTTAGTTGATCGCCTGACAATGCCGCTGCTGATAAATTCTGGTCGGCATAGCGACCGAGCATCAAGCGCCAACGGCGTGCTTGATCCATTGCATCAAGAGAAGCGGGGGTATCTGAGTTTTCATCAAGATTTGGTTCAGGAGGTAATTGACTCATTCATTCACTCCTTGTTGTTCTGGATTGAGTTGTTTTGAGCGATTGCTTGCCCAGCGATCTAAGTGATCATATTCAAATATTTTTTGCAGTTGCTGGTTAAGTTGTATGCCTTGGAATACATCCTGTTCCCCAATATGACTGAGTACCTGATCGAGAATGACATCCTCGCCAAGTCCTGTGGTTTTTGCGATAATTTTCGATACTTTGGTGCTTTGCTTTGGGGTGAGCTGACTAAAGATATAGCGTAAATCAGGTAAAATCCGAATAAAGGTATCTTCCGTCCAATGACTGACCAATTGGTGAAGTGCATCAATTGCAACCTTGGATTGCACAAAGATTTCAGGCGCAATAAAAAACATGCCATGTAGGTATTGCACAGCATCTTCAGGATCACTTCCCACTGCAAAAGCCAGTTGTAATTGTTGTTGAAGCTGATTTTGCTCAATTTGATGGTCTAAAAACTGCAAAGTATGCAGCGCACCTTTGAGTGAACTAAGATGAAATTCATCAATTTTTGCCAGATCAATTTGGCTATACATCAGTTCCAGTAAATCTACATCTTGTGCAGTTACAACTGCATGCTGTAGTGAAAGATTTCGTTGCTTGATATTTAAAATCAGCTCATGCAAGGTTTTTAAGTTACTCAGATTTTGTTCAATTTTTTCTTCATGGGTATCGTAAATTTGATCAAGTAAAAAACAGGCCTGATAGACGGCAAAACTTAAACTTTGTATCACGATAGTTTCGGGTAAATTTAACAGCTTGTGGCCATGCCACAAATAATACAATTGCTGTGCTGCACCAATCACTGAGGCAAGGTTTTGATCGCTTTCTAAAAAAGTATCGAGTTGTTGACGGAGCAATTCTAAATGTTGCTTTAATCCTAAGCGACACGCCAAAGCCAGCAATTTGGCAGTTTCAAAGGCAGATTGCCCGACACCTTTTGCTTCATTTTCTTGCTGTAGTTTAATAATTTTAAGCAGTGCAATTTGTTCGAGTTGATTGCCCATTTCTGCCAGTTCAATCAAACGTGCTTCAACACTAGGTGTCCATGCATAACGCCATTCCTCAAACAGCAAATCCAGACTGGCACCTTGTACAAAATCTGGACCTGAAATACGTTGAGCAAAATTACAGCCGACAAATTCCAGTAAATGCAAATATTGGCTAATGTCCTGATGTAAAGGTTTACGATAAATATCGAGTTTTCGATTGCGTAAGATGGTGTCATTTAAATTGAAACGATAAGCTTTAATCTGTTGATAGGTATTTTGTAATAATGCAGGGCTGTGCTGATTTTGAGCAACCTTACCAAGCTGTTGCCCACTTAAAAACTGAAAAATCAGGGTAAATAAATGCTGTTGTCCATCATCCATTTCCCCTTTGATTAAGGCGGATTGTAAGGCATCGAGGAGGTCATAACGGCTCGGTTGATAATGCCCTCGAAGGCAAGCCAATTGCCAAGCAAGTTCAGCGGTATTTTTTAGTGCGATATAAGGCGTTACATCCAGTGCATTTTCTTGGTTTAAAAAATGGCACAACTCATTTAAATATTGAAAAAATTGCAGTTGCGTCTGTTCAACCGTTGGGTTGTTTGCAGATTTTAAATTTTGCCAATGTTGTTGATAATATGCAGGAGAGGGCATACCTGAAGCATAGCCATTTAAAGCATCTAAACGATCGAAACTATAGCGAATCAGCCAAGCTTGCTCTTGCCAGTTTTGCTTTTGATCTTGGACAATAAAACGTTCTGCTTGCTGTGGGGCTGCTAGATTTTCAATTAAGGCAAGACTATGAAAGCCACCCGTGATCACCAAAAGTTTATGCTTGGGATCAATACTGTCTTGGATGCAATTCCACATCACATCTTCACGATGTAATGAAGCATCTTGCAAAAGTACCTCACGCTCATAATCCAAACGTGCCAATGAACACCAAGCAAAAACATCATCAAAAAAAGTTTGAGCATGTTGCAGTTGTTCAACATTTTGCAGCTCGAATAAATGATCCCAAAGTTCATCGTGATTTCGGCAATGCATGGTTTCAGCAAGTTTTTGGATATATTGGCTATGCGCAAAATAACGTTCAGACAGCAAACTTTTTTGTTGCCAGTCCAAATCGGACTGTTGTGTTTTTAAGGCACTTTGTTTTGCCCAATCCAAGTCAATAAATTTAACATCTGCTTGAATGTGTTTTGCCTGTTGGATGGCGACCCATTCAGGGGAGTATTCACAAAAAGGGAAGTAGGCAGAAAAGATTTCTGGTTGAACCGCGTCATCACTTTCATGTTCTTCACCAGCACTCTCTTTATTTGCAGCGCCTTTTTTGGGTGAGGTTTTATTTGAAGAGCGTTGGGCTTGTGCAAATATGGCCACAGGAGGCTGAGTGGCTTGGTTCTGTAAGCTTTCAATTAAAAACTCAAAACTTGTTGGTGCTTCGATTAAAATGTGTGTGGGCTTCAGCTCATCGATATATTGTTTTAGCGCGTATGCACAAGCGGGGCTATGATGACGGATTGGCGCAAAAAAAACGTTTTGCTTTGCCATTTGCTGTTTCAGGTGAAATGCCTGTTTTAAGCGTTCAGGCATTTCACCTCTATCTCTATTTCGATCCAGCAGCTGCATGATTAAAACTCTCGACTGGCGTCATAGAAACTTTTCCAGTCGGCATCTTTACGTGCACGCTCTTTCACCACAGTATCCAGATAGTAACGTAGGCGTTTAGCGTCATCTGGATTATCTTTAAACACAACTCCAATCAATTGTTGTGCGAGGTGTTCTGCTTTTAATTTTCCATCACTGAGATAAATGGCTTGTAGACCTGCCGCATGGGCAATATTGACCGCTTCAGCCGTAGACATAACAGCATCAGGCGTTTTAAGTGTTGCGCCTTGCAGACTTTGTCCTGTTCTGAGCTCATTGAAAATGGTCACCAAGAGTTCGATAACTTCTGGGCGAACTTGGATTTCACTGTATAAATCAGCAAGCTGGTTCTTAAGTTGTAATCCCACCAGTTCGATTTCAAATTTTTGATCACGAATTGGTTTTACTGTTTCAAAGTTAAAGCGGCGCTTTAATGCTGCTGACATTTCATGTACGCCACGATCACGCAAGTTTGCTGTTGCGATGATGTTAAATCCTTGTGTCGCTTGCAAACTAAAATCTTGTCCCATTTCAGGGATCATCATTTGCTTCTCAGACAGTAAAGACACCAACACATCCTGAATTTCAGGTGGACAACGGGTGATTTCTTCAAAGCGGGCAATTTGTCCGTTTTTCATGGCATAGAAGAGCGGAGAGGGAATCAGTGATTTATCTGTTGGTCCTTCCGATAAAAGGAGTGCGTAGTTCCAAGAATATTTAATATGGTCTTCGGTTGTCCCTGCTGTCCCTTGAATTGTGAGCTGAGAATTGGCTGAAATGGCAGCACTAAATAGCTCTGAAAGCATCGATTTTGCTGTACCTGGTTCACCCACCAGCATCAAACCCTGATTGCCCATCAACGTAACCAAGGCACGGTCAACTAAAGCATCATCGCCATAAAACTTTTTTTGAATATCCAGCTTGGCATCACCCAAGATAAATGAGCGAACAGCGTAAGCAGAAAGTTGCCAACCTGCTGGCTTTCTATGTTGATCTTGTTCTTTTAAGCGTTCTAGTTCCGCTTGATATTTTTGTTCTGAACTGTGCTTAATTTGATTTTGAAAATTTTGCTTCATAATGATTCTATATATATTTTATCCAATGAATCTATCATAACTGGCAAAGGCTGAGATGACCACTGGTACATAAGTTGTTCGCGACAAATTGTGACATCTGTTTGTTATAAAAAGTATTTTTAAGTAAATTGAGTGCTGTAATTGCAAGTGAACTAGGGTTAGATTGTTTATAATTGTATAGTATGATGATCTGTATTGAAATTTTGTGAAATAGTGATTGTATTGATTCGTGAATCAGTACATTAATGTAAGCGTTGAGAAACTATTTAATACAAGCTTTAGTGTTTGAAAAACCACAGTTACGAGGGTGCACATGGCAAATTCTAATAAAAAACAATCAGGCGGATTTATTTCAAATGCTTTTGGCGTGGCCAAAAAGTTAAGCGAAACAGGCTTAAGTGTGATCAATCATGTTGCTCCTGGTACCGTGAGTAAATTGAGCCACAGTCCTAAAGATGAATCCGTTGTACAAGGTACTGCTCAAGAAAAGAGTGCTTTTGAAGGTAAACAATATGAAAATCCTCAACAAATGCTACGGGAACATCTCCCCAATGTAACCGGGCAGCTTTTGGGGAAACATTATAAAAAAATCAATAATGTCGCTTCGTTTATTTCACCAGATTTAAACGATAAATTGTCTGATTTTATTTTTGATAAGCTGAATGAGTTTGTTTCAGAACTGACTTCTGTAGAAGCTGTTCTAAAGGAAGTGGGTGCAAAAAGCTTGGTAGAATTGGCCAAGGATCCTGAACGTTCACAACGGATCAGTACTGCGCTGGCGAATCAGAATAAAATTATTGCTGCAATTCAAGGTACAGTGACAGGTGCGTTTGGCGGCTTAGGCGCAATTCTTGATGTACCTAGTTCACTGGCTTTGGCACTCCGAAGTGTTTATCACACTGGGCGAGCGCATGGTTTTGAGTTGAATGCAAAAGATCATGCTGTTGTTGAATACATTTTTAAACAAATTGATCTAGGCTCTGTTGCTGAAAAACACGCATTGATGGCGGCAATACGAACTTTTGCAGGGGTGTTGCAAACCCACAATGTGAGCCAATTGCAACAACTGTTAGGTTCAAGCAATGATATAGAGCTGTTAAAAAAATGGGTGGCAAATGAGGATGGTACATTTAAGTTGCCATGGATGAATAATCTTCCACATTTTAGCCTGTTGACACGACTTACCCCCTTAGCCACGATGGGCATTAGTGCTGCATATAGCTGGAAACTGGTCGATGATGCTACCGATAAAGCTCAAATCGTATTTTCTGGTGCAAGGCAATATCTGCTACAGCATTCTGATGAAAAAATTGATGTATTAGATGCTTATGAAAAATTTAGTCAATTGATCTCAGACGCGCATCCGTTGCTTTTAGAAGCCAGCAAAGCAGAAACGCTTGCTGAGAAAGTCGAGCCTCAGGTTGAAAATGAAGCAATTACTCATGTTGAAGTGAAAGAAAAAACCAGTGAAGCTGTTGAAGTCTCCAATACTGAGCAAGAAGTTGAGCAGGGGATTCAAAAACTGGCTGAAACGCACATTGAAGATAAACATGCGAGTCAACAGCAAGACAAAGCGACACCCGTAAAACCTCGACGTACCGCGCAAAAGAAAGTCGCAGCAGTGGAGACCACTACAGCGAAAGCAACTGATGTGGCGAAAACATCGACTACTGCAAAAACTGTAACAAAAAAGCGTACCCCGGTAAAAGCCAAAGCGACTACAGAAAATACGGTAAAAGCGTCTGAAAAAACGCAAGAAGCTACTGAAACAAAATCAGAAAGTAAGCCTGAGTAAGTTGAATCATTCATTTAGCCAAAGCTTGAAATGGTCAATATTTGACACCATGTTGAATGTTGACCATTTTTACTTCTTGGCTTACAATTGCATGCCCTCAAAAAGTGGTAATTTTTTGAGGCTTTTTATTAACGGGAGAATTGCCATATGGCAACAACAAATCAGTTGATCCGTAAGGGTCGCACAACTTTGATTGAAAAATCAAAAGTTCCTGCGTTGAAGGCTTGTCCACAACGTCGTGGTGTTTGTACACGTGTTTATACAACTACACCTAAAAAACCTAACTCAGCAATGCGTAAAGTTTGCCGTGTTCGCTTAACTTCAGGTTTCGAAGTTTCTAGCTATATCGGTGGTGAAGGCCATAACCTACAAGAGCACAGTGTTGTTCTTATCCGTGGTGGTCGTGTTAAAGACTTACCAGGTGTACGTTACCATACCGTTCGTGGTTCTTTGGACTGTGCTGGTGTTAAAGATCGTAACCAGTCTCGTTCAAAATACGGTACTAAACGTCCTAAGAAATAATCTGTTAAAGATTAGCTTCTTAAGAATATAGAGCCGCAATCCTTTATCGTCTCGCTTGTCTGATTTCTGCATTAATTTTGTGAAATTCAAGCGACGTGTAGTAAGGCCAGCGAATAGCACACGACACTTTGTGCTGATGCTGGATAAACCTGAAGTGTCATATTTATAGGTAGATTAAAATGCCAAGACGTCGCGTAGTCGCTGCTCGTGAAATCCTTCCGGATCCTAAGTTCAGTAGCCAAACAATCGCTAAATTCATGAACCACGTAATGCAAGATGGTAAAAAGTCTATTGCTGAAAGTATCGTTTACGGTGCTTTAGACCGCGTTCAAGAAAAAAATAAAGTAGACCCAGTTGAATTTTTCGAGACTACTCTTGAAAAAGTTCGTCCTATGGTCGAAGTAAAAGCACGCCGTGTTGGTGGTGCTACTTATCAGGTACCTATGGAAGTACGCCCATCCCGTCGTACTGCCCTAGCTATGCGTTGGTTGGTAGATGCTGCTGCTAAGCGTTCTGAAAAAACTATGGCGTTACGTCTTGCTGGTGAGTTGCTTGATGCAGCTGAAGGTAAAGGCGCAGCGATCAAAAAACGTGAAGATGTGCACCGTATGGCTGAAGCTAACAAAGCCTTCTCTCACTACCGCTTCTAAGCGGCTAAAACAGTCCCTAATCAGGAGAATACTCATGCGTACTGCAGCACGATTTAACATCGCCCTCTACCAAAGTGGGGGATTTGCGGGTATTTAAGTTGCCCATTACGTATCGAGTATCCGTACGCATCAATGCTTCATTGATGCGTCCTGTTTTAAACAACAAAATTTAGGAATGCAAGAAATCATGGCTCGTCAAACCCCAATTTCTCGTTATCGTAACATTGGTATTTCTGCGCACATTGATGCCGGTAAAACTACAACTACTGAACGTATTTTGTTCTACACAGGTGTATCTCACAAAATTGGTGAAGTACATGACGGTGCAGCAACAATGGACTGGATGGAACAAGAGCAAGAACGTGGTATTACAATCACTTCAGCTGCTACGACTTGTTTCTGGTCTGGTATGGGCAAGCAGTTCCCTGAACACCGTATCAACGTAATTGATACACCGGGACACGTAGACTTCACAATCGAAGTTGAACGTTCTATGCGTGTTCTTGACGGTGCGTGCATGGTTTACTGTGCTGTAGGTGGTGTTCAACCTCAGTCAGAAACTGTATGGCGTCAAGCAAATAAATATAAAGTGCCTCGTTTAGCATTCGTGAACAAGATGGACCGTACTGGTGCAAACTTCTTCCGTGTTGTTGAACAAATGCGTACTCGTTTAGGTGCTCATCCTGTACCTGTAGTGATTCCAATTGGTGCTGAAGAAAATTTCCAAGGTGTTGTTGACCTGATCGAAATGAAAGCAATCATTTGGGATGAAGCTTCTCAAGGTATGCAGTTCGAATATGGTGATATTCCTGCTGATCTTCAAGCATCTGCTGAAGAATGGCGCACCAATATGGTTGAAGCTGCTGCAGAAGCATCTGAAGAGTTGATGGACAAATACCTAGAAGAAGGTGATCTTTCTAAAGAAGACATCGTTGCAGGTATTCGTACGCAAACTTTGGCTGGCGAAATCCAACCAATGCTTTGTGGTACAGCATTCAAAAACAAAGGTGTTCAACGTATGTTGGATGCTGTAATTGAATTCTTACCATCGCCTACAGAAGTTAAGCCTATCGAAGGTATTCTTGACGACAAAGCTGAAACTAAAGCGATTCGTGAAGCATCTGATGAAGCTCCGTTCTCTGCATTAGCGTTCAAAATCATGAACGATAAGTTCGTAGGTAACTTGACTTTCGTACGTGTTTATTCTGGTGTTCTTAAACAAGGCGACCCAGTATATAACCCAGTTAAGTCTAAACGTGAACGTATTGGCCGTATCGTACAAATGCACGCAAATGATCGTCAAGACGTTGAAGAAATTCGCGCTGGTGACATCGCTGCATGTGTAGGTCTTAAAGACGTAACAACTGGTGATACGCTTTGTGATGAGAAAAACATCATTACACTAGAGCGTATGGAATTCCCAGAGCCAGTAATTTCTCTTGCTGTTGAGCCGAAAACTAAGGCTGACCAAGAAAAAATGTCTATCGCTCTTGGTCGTTTGGCTAAAGAAGATCCATCGTTCCGTGTACGCACAGACGAAGAATCTGGTCAAACGATTATTGCGGGTATGGGTGAGCTTCACCTTGACATCCTTGTTGACCGTATGAAGCGTGAATTTAACGTTGAAGCGAACATTGGTAAACCAATGGTTGCTTACCGCGAAACAATCAAAAAGAGTGTTGAGCAAGAAGGTAAATTCGTACGTCAAACAGGTGGTAAAGGTAAATTCGGTCATGTATATGTTCGTTTAGAGCCTATGGATGTTGAAGAAGCTGGTAAAGAATACCAATTCGCTGAAGAAGTTGTAGGTGGTGTAGTACCTAAAGAATTCTTCGGTGCGGTTGACAAAGGTATTCAAGAACGTATGAAGAATGGTGTATTGGCTGGTTACCCTGTTGTGGGTATCAAAGCGACATTATTTGATGGTTCTTACCATGATGTCGATTCTGACGAATTATCGTTCAAAATGGCAGGTTCTTACGCATTCCGTGATGGTTTCATGAAAGCAGATCCTATCTTGCTTGAACCAATCATGAAAGTTGAAGTAGAAACTCCAGAAGACTACATGGGCGATATCATGGGTGACTTAAACCGTCGTCGTGGTATGGTTCAGGGTATGGACGACTTACCTGGCGGTACTAAAGCAATTCGTGCTGAAGTTCCACTTGCTGAGATGTTTGGTTACGCGACTCAAATGCGTTCTATGTCTCAAGGTCGTGCGACATATTCTATGGAATTTGCTAAATATGCTGAAACTCCACGTAACGTGGCTGAAGGCATCATTTCTAAATTCCAGTCTGGCGGTAAAAAAGGTGACGACGAGTAATCTTTCGATTACTATAAGCCCAAACTAATTCATAGTTAAAAACCAAGTGCTCATGCAGTGACCCTGCATGAGTAGTTTAAAAAGGAAGCTCTCATGGCTAAGGCTAAGTTTGAACGTAATAAGCCACACGTAAACGTGGGTACAATTGGTCACGTCGACCATGGTAAAACAACTTTAACTGCTGCAATTGCAACAATTTGTGCAAAAACTTACGGCGGTGAAGCTAAAGACTACGCAGCAATCGATTCTGCACCAGAAGAAAAAGCACGTGGTATTACAATTAATACTTCACACGTAGAATACGATTCTCCAATTCGTCACTACGCTCACGTAGACTGCCCAGGTCACGCCGATTATGTTAAAAACATGATTACTGGTGCTGCTCAGATGGACGGTGCGATCCTTGTATGTGCTGCGACTGATGGTCCAATGCCACAAACTCGTGAACACATCCTTCTTTCTCGCCAAGTAGGTGTACCTTATATTCTTGTATTCCTTAACAAGTGTGACCTTGTTGATGACGAAGAATTACTTGAATTGGTAGAAATGGAAGTTCGTGAACTTCTTTCTACTTATGACTTCCCAGGTGATGACACACCTATCATCCGTGGTTCAGCACTTGCTGCACTTAATGGTGATGCTGGTCAATATGGCGAATCAGCTGTACTTTCACTTGTTGAAGCGCTTGATTCTTATATTCCAGAACCAGAACGTGCTATCGATAAAGCATTCTTGATGCCAATCGAAGATGTATTCTCTATTTCTGGTCGTGGTACAGTGGTAACAGGTCGTGTAGAATCTGGTATCGTTAAAGTCGGCGAAGAAGTTGAAATCGTTGGTATCAAAGATACAGTTAAAACAACTGTAACTGGCGTAGAAATGTTCCGTAAACTTCTTGACGAAGGTCGTGCGGGCGAGAACTGTGGTGTTCTTCTACGTGGTACTAAGCGTGAAGACGTACAACGTGGTCAAGTACTTGCTAAACCAGGTACAATCAAGCCGCACACTAAATTCGACGCAGAAGTATATGTACTTTCTAAAGAAGAAGGTGGTCGTCATACTCCGTTCCTTAACGGTTACCGTCCACAGTTCTACTTCCGTACAACTGACGTAACTGGCGCAATCCAATTACAAGACGGCGTTGAAATGGTTATGCCAGGTGACAACGTTGAAATGTCAGTAGAACTAATTCACCCAATCGCAATGGACCCAGGTCTACGTTTTGCGATCCGTGAAGGTGGTCGTACAGTTGGTGCTGGTGTAGTTGCTAAAGTAACTGCATAATCGCTGATTGTGTAAAAAGAGCGCTCCTTTGGGGCGCTTTTTTTATGGATAAAATAAAGCGTCTAAAAATTGTTAGACAATACCCATCAAAAGCTGTCCTTAACTGATATTTGTGTGACCTAATCTGCAATTATTAAACTTTCATAAAAACGTAATATAAAGAAAGAGAAAAACAAACATAAAGAATTTAAGTGAAACTCACTTAATAGGAGGAATCGCAATGAATGCAAAAGTGAATATTTCAAACCGTGCTGGTGCGTCTTTCCCTGTACGTCGTATGGATTTTAATTTTGACGATGTACCTGAATATTGGGCAAGTGGTTCAGCGGGTATTACACATTTCATGACTGCATTGTCAGCATTGTTCCCAGATGGTGAAAAACTTTTTATCGATTCTGTGCGTGCAGTACGTTATCACCCTGCGATTAAGGACAATGAAGCATTACAAAAAGAGATCAGTGCTTTTATTGGACAAGAAGCCATGCACACCAAAGAGCATGAAAACTTTAATGCTTCAGCAAAAAAGTTTGGTCATGATGTTGAGAAATACGAGCGTGAAACAGGTGTGTTAATTCAAGGCGCACGTAAATGGTTTGCACGTGTAGTCAGGCCTTTTGGTATGACTCAAGAAATGGTGGATTTAACTGCGACCACTGCATTAGAGCATTTTACTGCAACAATTGCTTCGCAACTGCTGGTCAATGGGCATATTCAAAAGTTAATGACTGATCCAACCATGTCGTATATGTGGTATTGGCATGCTGTTGAAGAAAATGAACATAAAGCAGTGGCTTATGATGTCTATGAAGCAGTGTTTGGTAAAGGTATCAAGGCTTATGGCTTACGTACCACGGCTTTAGTTTTTGCAATGGTACTCATCTTTATGGCGCAATCCTCTTTTGTGGTGCGTTTATTAAAAGAAGATGGCAAGCTCAATCTAAAAGAGCTCGGTATTATTTATAAATATGCTTATAGCCCATCTAAAGGCATTATCACAGGAATGACCAAAGAAATGTTGGCATACTTTAAGCCAGGTTTTCATCCAAATGATCTCGACACAGTGAGTTTGCTTGAGACATGGAAATCGAAACTGGGGCTGTAACGCTTAAAGTCAGTATTTTGGTTAAGGAGCAACAATTGTTGCTCTTTTTTATTAGACTTATTGGTTTAATTTCTTATAATTCATTTTTTATATTGAGTTGATGAACGCAGATGATTCGTTTAATGCAATCTTCAGATCTGCACGCTGTTTCTCAAATTGAAGACTTGGTACAAAGTCATCCTTGGAAAAAAAGTCAATTTGAAGAGTCTATAACAAGTTATTTAAGTACGGTGATTGAGCAAGACCATCAAGTGGTGGGCTTTTGTATTCTGCAACCTGTTTTAGATGAAGCCAATTTATTACTTATGGCCATTCATCCGAGCCAGCAGGGTAAAGGATTAGGCTATCAACTGTTAGATGAATCGATTGCATTATTAAAAAATAATCCAGTACAAATCTTTCTGGAAGTGCGTGAGTCAAATAAAGCTGCGATTGCGCTGTATGAAAAAGCCAACTTTCATCAAATTGATTTAAGAAGAAATTATTATCCAAATCAACAGGGCGGCCGTGAACATGCAATTATTATGGTCAAAGCCTGTAGTGATGATTTTTCAAAGTTATTTAAATAAGCTCTAATAATTTATAGAATGCTTACAGCGAAAGCCGATTATTTGATAATCGGCTCATTCCATTCTGAGGGCAGGGTGGTCATCAACATATCGCCTAACTCTTGAATTTCTTTGGCTTCCAAGTGACGATTGATCCGTCGCCATTGTCCATCTAATAATAATTCAAATGGTGCATATTGAGATTTGTAATTCATTTTCTCAGCATGTGGAACCCAATACCCGAGGTAAACAAAATCTAGATTCAACGATTTTACATATTCAATTTGTTTGAGAATCGCAAAAACCCCCAGTGAACGCTTACTTTCATTTGGATCAAAGAAGGTATAGACCGCAGAAACACCATCATCCAATTGATCACAGGTAGAGACACTAATTAAACGATCATCTTTCCACAGTTCAAGGAAAAAACTGTTGGTACAACTGTGAATCAGGAATTTTTCAAATTGGTCATAACTGGGTGGGAACATATCACCATCGGCGTGTCTTTCAATAATATAACGCTCGTACAGATGATAATGCGTTTGTGTGGCCTCTTGGGTCGAAATAATTTTAACGGTTAAATCTTGATTGCGTTTCCAGGCTTTTTTCTGAGCACTGCTCATTTTAAATTCAGTCACTGGCACCCGACAAGATAAGCATTGGCGGCAAAGATGGCATTCAGGGCGATAAACAAAATCACCACTGCGTCTAAAACCTACACGCGATAATTCGGAAAGTGTGACAACATCAATACGATGTACAGGGTCGAGAAACACCATACGGGCAGATTTATTTTCTAGATAACTGCAATCATGCGGTGGTGTAATATAGTACTGTAAGTCGTTTAATAGGGACTTAGGATGATAAGAATTCATAAATCATGTCCCTCCTTTTATTTTCATTCCATTAAGCGCGATAAAATCGCTATTGTTTTACTTGAAAATACACGCTCTTGATAACTTTTCCAATCTATAGAGGGTTGTTTTATTACATCTTGTAACGATTTAAGGTATTCATGGCGAGAAAGTGTACAAGCACCGAGGCTGAGTAAGTGATCATTGACCAACTGACAGTCAATCCACGGTAAATTATTTTCTCGGCCCAATAACATCAGTGTGTAAAAAGCCATTTTGGAAACATCGGTTTGAGTGCTAAACATCGACTCACCAAAACAACCATGGCCAATCGCCACACCATACAGCCCACCTACAATTTTATCTTGATCCCAGACTTCAACACTATAGGCATAACCAGCTTCAAATAGTTGGCAATAACCGTGAATAATCTCCTCAGAAATCCACGTTTCATCCGCATAGCTACGTGGGAGCGAACAAGAACGGATGACCTGTTCAAAAGCATGATTGATGGTAATTTTATAATCAAACTTTTTCATATTTCGCAGTAGTGATTTACTTGGATGATAATCCTGAGGGCGAATGATGCAACGGGGCTCTGGACACCACCAACAAATTGGTTCACCTTCGGAAAACCATGGAAATAAACCATGCGTATAAGCTTCAAATAATGTAGAAGGCGCTAAGTCTGCGCCTATACAAATCAAGCCTTGTTCATCTGGATCAGCTTCTATTGGATCTGGAAAAATAAATTGTGAAAGGGGGAGTTGATTCACGAGAATTCATCAATAAAAAAGATCAGCTTTATCTTAGCTGATCATGTGATTAAATGTCTAAACAGACCTTATGCAAAAAGTTTCAAATGTTTTGCAATTTTGAGTTTGTCACTATCTAGAAAGAATTGGGCTTTCTCTTGAATGACTTCAAGGCTGGTTTTTGGATCCGAAACGGTATTGCCTTGTTGATCCAATACCAGCCAGCCTAATTGAGTCAGCACGTCCCAAACATATTGTGCAAATTGTGCGGCAGAGTCTAGCCCATCGATAAAGTGAGCGCGATAGAAGAGTTGGGTAAACTGATCGGCTGGAATACCAATCCCTGTGAGTGGGCAGGCCAAAACTTGATAATTGGTATGATAGCTGGCTTGCTCAAGGAAATAACGATTTAATTTCTGAGCATGTTCAACCATATCTGGATTTGAAGCTGCCTGACAAGGTTGTGCCAAACCTAAGTGACATAAAATCACCAAGGCATTGAGTAGCTTAGAATAGGTAATATTAGGGATGGCCTGTTCAAGCTCTGCAATCGTCTGTGGTTTATAGTCAGATTGTTTAAAATAAGCACCGAGGGGTTGATAAATCTCTTGGATTAAATCGAACTCACCTAAGTATCCTGAAATTGTTTTTGGTAATTTTTCTGGTGCAGTTAATAAGACAAAAGCTGTATTTCTCAAGCGATGCTGAATTTCTAATGCAGTTAAGGTGTTCTTCCCGCGGATATATAAGTCTTTTCTAAATTGTGTGTTGGCAAAATAATCACGGCATTGCTCTTTAAAAACTGGATGTTCAATGGTGTTTAAAAATTGCTGATGTTGCTCACTAAAATTAATGTTATCTAGATGCGAATTCAAATCTGTTGAACCCGCATAGGTCAGTTTAATTTCTTCTAAGATTCGTACCACTTGTTGAAAAGAAAAACACTGCCAATCTTGATTTAAGTATTCGTGGATCAAGTAGTTGGGATTTTGTTTTTTTAAATCTTGTACTTTATTGAGTGCATTTGGATTTCTTTGGGCAAAGAGGGGATTTTGCGCTAACAGCTCTTCACTAAAGTTAAGTGAATCATTTACTTTTTGTAGCGGGTTGGTACTGGTGCTATTAAATTTAAAATGACTGTGAAATAACTCGCGGACTGGCATATTGGCAGCCCAACCGGTCAAGCAGTTATAGCTGATATAGACAATCCCATTGGGACTTAAAAACTTTCGGATAAATTGCAAAATAATATGTTGGTTTTCGTGGCTAATCCAACTCCATATCCCATGTAAACTAATCGAGTCAAACATCGGTAAGTCTTTGTTGAGTAACTCTTCAAAACTTGCATCATAGAAGTGATGCGGGACTTGATTTTGTTCAGCCAAGACATTGGCATGGGCAGCATGAGCAGGGTTAAAGTCTGTACCAAAAAATAAACCAAAACTGGATGCAGCATGAATATTTAGACTGACACCTTGACCAAAGCCGAGTTCACAATGTTTGTGACGTTCATTGGTAGGTGGGCAATCAACCCCATTGAGTAATAAGCAAAACTTTTGGTAATTCGGGCTTAAGTCTCTATAGTAACCATAGGTGTAATTTACTTCGGTCTGGTAGCCATCGGTCCACGCTGTTGTCATGTTTTTTCCTATAATTTGTATTCATTTAAACTCATTGTTCTTGTTTATTTATAAATCAAAAATAGACAAACCGCCATGTAGGCGGTTTGTTTTTACACAAAATAAATCAATTATTCTAAGCCATCTAAATAGCGGTCAGCGTCAAGTGCAGCCATACAGCCTGAACCTGCAGATGTGATTGCTTGACGATAAACATCATCAGCAACATCACCCGCAGCAAATACACCCGCTACAGATGTTGCTGTGGCATTGCCCGCAGTACCGCTGCGTACTTGAATATAGCCATTGCGCAGTTCAAGTTGATTTTCAAACATTGCGGTATTTGGTTTGTGACCAATTGCCACAAACATACCTGATACGTCAACGTCTTGAGTTGAATCATCTTGGGTAGACTTAATACGTACAGAGGTCACACCAGAATTGCTGTCACCTAAAACTTCATCAACTTGATGGTTCCAGATGATCGAAATTTTACCTTCTTTAACTTTTTCGTTGAGATGGTCTTGAAGGATTTTTTCCGAACGTAATTTGTCACGACGGTGAACAAGGGTAACGTGTGAAGCGATATTGGAAAGATATAGTGCTTCTTCAACAGCAGTGTTACCACCACCCACAACCATCACTTTTTGGTTTTTATAGAAGAAACCATCACAAGTTGCGCAAGCACTTACACCTTGACCCATATAAGCCTGTTCAGACTCAAGCCCTAAATATTGTGCTGTTGCACCTGTTGCAATAATTAAGGCATCACAAGTGTACTCATCCATATCACCTTTAAGCACGAAAGGGCGTACCTGAAGATCAACTTCATTGATATGATCGTATAAAATCTCAGTACCAAAACGTTCAGCATGCGCTTGCATACGATCCATTAACGCTGGACCTGTTAAACCTTCAGCATCGCCAGGCCAGTTCTCAACATCAGTCGTGGTGGTTAATTGACCGCCGAGTTGCATACCTGCAATTAAGGTTGGTTTTAAATTTGCACGCGCTGCGTAAACAGCAGCACTATAACCAGCAGGACCAGAACCTAAAATAATTAACCGAGAGTGACGAGCGCTCATGAGTCATCCTTTTTTATGAAAAATATAGAAATTGTTTGAATTATACGTGAAACTTTATCAAAGTTGTGTGGCTTCAATGTCGATAATATTGATCATCTAAATCGAATTGAGCTATATAGAATAATCAAATAATATTGTTTGGCATTTTTATCGAAATAAAAGCTTAAATTTCTAACAATGCTTTACAACACAAGTAAATAATAGTGCATCTTTTTTTTAAGAACAGGTGCATAATATAAAAATTTCTTCTCTCAAGAAAGCTGATCAAGCTTCAGAAAAGAGTAATTTGAACAATTGGTTACAGGATAGTATATGACTGCGGTGTCAAATGTTTATGCACAGCGCTTTTTAACAACAATATTCTTGATTTCATTTGGGATATATCTGTTCCTTGCAACAGTCACATATACTCCATTTGATCCAGGCTGGATGCATATTTCGAGTGATACACAACAGGTTTCAAATGCCAGTGGTGTAGCGGGTGCTTGGATTGCTGATTTGTTGTTTGGTTTTTTAGGTTGGGCAAGTTTACTCATTCCTGTATTTATTTTTATAGAAGCAGTGCAAGTGTGGTGGCCACGAAGTTTTGTGAGTCGTCCGTTTCGTTATGCTGCGCAATTTTTTATTTTGCTTGCGACCTCAAGCCTATTGTACTTGCTTTGGAATGTACCAGCAGACACATTAGCCAATGCTTCTGGCGGAATCATTGGTTATGAGCTTGGTGAAAGCCTATCTCAACTGATGAGTATTTATGGCGCAGTTGTATTTATTTTGCTCTTGCTTGTTGTTCTATTTACCTTAGCATTTGGTATTCAATGGAATAGAACGTGGGCAACACTGAAAGCCACGCCTGCTTATTTACAAGATTTATTTTATAAAAATGTTCCTGAAAGTGAATCTGCTTTTGATTTGACATCTCCGCAGAAAAATAAAAATCATGCGCATACGCATAAGGCTGAACCAATAACAGCTCAAGCTGAATTTGTCGAAGCTGATGATCAGGCACCAGTAAAAGAGCATTTGGTTGTTAAAAATACGAAACACAATCAAACAGCTGAACGCTTATTTGATGACATGATTGAGCAAGAAAATAAAACTCAACATCATGTTCAATTTGATCAAGACGATATTGATGATTTGGAATTAGAGCGGACTTTAGAAAAAGCACATCGTCTAGAACAAGACAGTCAACGTACTGTTTCATCTGGTGAAGTATGGAAAGCCTTACACCAAGATCAAGACCATAATCGTGATATTGATGCCTTGATCAAAGCGTCAGAAGATCAAACTGAAGATAAATATGCAGATCATTTGCCACGTGCGCATCAACATGATGTTGATCCTGTGCAGATCAATAAAAAATCTTCACTTGATTGGGATGATGACCAAGTGTTTGATGAATTGTTGTCAGTTGTACCAAATGGACAAACTGCCACAGATATCCATAGCCCATTTAATACCCCTACGGCGCAGACTCATATTGAAGCTGGTTATGTAAATACTGCTGTTCAGGGTGGGCAAAGCGTTGCGAGTGGTGTCGCAGTAGCGGCAACTTCAGGCGTGGCAATACAAAATTTAGCCAATGAATTAGATGAGCTGGCATCGCTTGCAGATGAAGAGCTTACTGAAAGCCCAACTGCGTACCAACAAAATCAGCAATCTGTAGATGTTCGTACAACCAGTAATTATGCGCAATCTACGCCATTTACCCGTGCCAATATTCAAACCAATTTAAATGCATCAACCTTGGTCAGTGAAGAAGAAAAGTCTTTAATTGCTGCAGATAAAGATGCATTTAGAGATGCTTGGCAAGAAACTGCGGGTAAACCTCAAGACGAATTGCAAAGTGAGTTTGCAGAACTTGAAGATGATTTCGACTTGGATGCACCATTAACCGATGCATTTGGTCGTCCGATGTCACGTGCAATGCAAGTTGCAAATAAGCGTCGAGACTTACCAACATTGCCAGGTTATGAACTGTTAGATAAAGTCGATCCAAATAAAAAAGTCAACTTTACCGCAGAACAATTGTCACGTTTATCTGAACTGTTAGAAATTAAACTTCAAGAGTTTAACGTCAAAGCCAAAGTCATCGAAGCCCAACCTGGGCCAGTGGTTACACGTTTTGAGTTAGATTTGGCACCCGGTGTAAAAGCCTCTAAAGTAACCAATATTTCCCGAGATTTAGCGCGTTCGATGTCGATGGCATCTGTACGTGTAGTCGAAGTGATTCCCGGTAAACCTTATATCGGGATTGAAGTACCGAATAGCAGTCGTGAAATGGTACGCCTGATAGAATTGTTGGAAACCCCCGTTTTTAAAGATCCAAATGGTTTGCTTTCAATGGCAATGGGTAAGGACATTTCGGGTAATCCTGTGATCACTGACTTAGGTAAAGCGCCACATATGTTGGTTGCGGGGACAACAGGTTCAGGTAAATCGGTTGCTGTAAACTCAATGATCTTGTCGATGTTGTTGAAATATACACCTGATCAATTGCGTTTGATTCTGATCGATCCAAAACAATTGGAATTAGCGAACTACAATGATATTCCTCATTTATTGACACCTGTTGTGACTGACATGAAAGATGCTGTCAGTGCTTTGAATTGGTGTGTCAATGAGATGGAACGTCGTTATAAGCTGATGTCTTTTTTAAAGATCCGTAAATTAGCCGACTATAACCGTAAAGTGGAAGAAGCCATTGCAAATGGTGAGGATCTTATTGATCCAACTTGGAAACCCAGTGATTCTGCAACACAAGACAGAGCGCCACGTTTGCAACCATTGCCTTCGATTGTGATTGTTGCCGATGAATTTGCCGATATGATCATGCAAGTGGGTAAAAAAGCGGAAGAAATGATTACCCGTCTGGCACAAAAATCTCGTGCAGCAGGAATTCATTTACTGTTAGCAACACAACGTCCATCGGTAGATGTTATTACTGGTTTGATTAAAGCCAATATTCCAACCCGTGTGGCATTACGTGTAAACAGTAAAATTGACTCGCGTACTATTTTGGATGGTGGTGGTGCAGAGGATCTCTTGGGCCATGGTGATATGTTATTCCTCGGTCCTGGTAAAATTGATCCTGAGCGTGTACATGGCGCATTTATTTCCGATGATGAAGTCAACCGTATTTGTGACGCATGGCGTGAACGCGGTGAACCGAATTATGTCGATGAAATTCTCACACCGTTCGATGAAGAACCGACCACGCGTGGTTTTGAAGATGGTGATGGAGATCCGAACCGTGATGCACTCTATGACCAATGTGTTTCATTTGTCTTAGAAACACGTAAAGTGTCTGTATCTTCACTGCAACGTAAGTTTAGCTTAGGTTATAACCGTGCTGCCCGTATTGTTGATCAAATGCAGGAGCAGGGTATTGTCAGCGAACAAGGACCGAATGGTAAGCGAGATATTTTGGTCTAATTTAAACAGATTACCATGAGCTTAGGCTCATGGTAATCATATAGGATTGAGAAACAGAGTGAGTAAATACAAGCACCAAAAAATAGAAAAAAACACGATAAGTACCATTTGAGCTTTACTAAATTTCTTTTGTTCAACGACCACAAATTGATTGGATTGTTGTTTAGCAAAATTGAGAGCCTTAAATGCAGGCATAAAAAAAATGAAATTCAATACGGTAATCAGATCATAAGGTTCAGGCAGTTTAATCAGTACTGAAAAAACAATAAATCCTATAAACATCCAGCCTGATGAAAAATTCTCTGTATATCCTTGTTGCTTGGCATAGTTATTTATTTTTTTAAACAAGGGATAAAGGAAAAAAATATAAAGTACTGCCCGAAAAGCTGGCATGATGTCTAATTTGTCTTTTTGCATAAAGAAACGCCACGCTTTAAACATCCACCAAATCAGATATAAACCCATCGTCAAAAAGCATAAGAGCATAAATTTATTGATGCTGATGATCTTCTGCACTTCCACAGGATGATGTGGGAGTTGCTCAATGGGTGAGGTTGAATCTTTTTCTGAATTAAGCATGATTTATTTTTTAAGCGCGTTTTAATTTTTGATTATAAAGATAAAATATTATTTTCTCCAATAATCAAAACGATCTTTTTAAAAGATCGTTGATGTTTTACTTGTGATATAGGTTCATTGATGTTCAGCCTAAAGGATTTTATTGAAGTACAGATATCGATGGAAAAACATGAATTTTCACACTAATATAAATCTGTCTCGCTGAACGGAATCTAGTCCATGTTGATCGCATTATGTACCTTAATCTTTATTCATTTTTGTGCCCTGATCACACCAGGCCCTGATTTCTTTCTAGTCTCGCAAACCGCAATTAGCCGTTCAAGAAAGCAATCTATTTTTGTGGTTTTGGGGATTACCGCAGGGGTGATGTTTTGGGCTTTTTTAGCTTTGGCTGGGTTGAATATCATTTTTGAAAAAATGGCATGGTTAAAGCAAGTGATGTTGGTTGTTGGTGGGATTTATCTGTGCTGGTTAGGCTACCAAATGCTTAGATCTGCTTTGAGTAAGAAAGAGAATCTATCACAGCATCATTTTGAATTACCACAAAGCAATTTACGTTTTTTTCTTAAAGGTTTCTTAACCAATTTATCAAACCCGAAAGCGGTGATTTATTTCGGTAGTGTATTTTCAGTGTTTTTAGCCAATCCACATTTAGATGGTGTGCATTCATTATTATTTATAATTGTTTCCGTGGAAACGCTGATCTGGTTTAGCTTTGTTGCTTTTGTATTTTCATTACCCAGCTTTAAAGCCGCTTACCAAAATGCCTCAAGATGGATTGATGGTATCTCAGGTGGGATCTTTACGCTCTTTGGTGCATATTTGATTGGCCATCGCTAAAAAGCATGCTCCAAAATTTAAAAAACCTGCTTCAAGCAGGTTTTTTATGCTCTTATTCGCAAATATTTTTAAATTATTCCACGTCTTTGGTTAATTGATAAAGTTCAGCATTTGGACCTTCAATCTTTTCACCCGTCGCAAAACTACGTGCCTCTAAGATATTTTCGCCAACAAAGTATTTGCGGTTATCTGCATTTTTATCTAGACCGATAATCGATCCAGATTCATCAAAACTAAAATGACCTTGAGTTTTAAATTCTTTGCCTTCACCTTTAACCCCTTCATATTCTTCAGTCAGTTCATACGTGTGATCTGATTTTAGGATGAGTTTGGTTTTGATTCCTGAGCAATCAGCACACGGAAGTAAACCTTTGTATTCACCAGCCCAATCCAAGCTATTTTGAGCATTATGTTCTGAATCAATCGTTGGGCTTGCTGCTTCATGCGATGCAGCAGCCTGTGTTTGTGCTGTTGCTTTGATATCCTCTGATGCATTATGAGTCGGTTTAGAACAAGCGCTTAATGACAGCGCTAAAATAGACATGACGAAGAGTGTTTTTTTCATAACATAACCCAAATGAATAAATAATTATATGTGAATAATTTTATCCAGAATATAAATTATCTCTCTGATATAAAATGTGAATTATGTAAGAAATTGCTGAGTAATGTAGTTCGATGTTAAAAAGTTAGGCTATTATAGGTGTTCTCTTAGTGTCCTATTTATAAGTATTCCAATCTATGTCTCATTTGGCTGAATACGTTGCTAGTATTTACAATGAAAAAAACGACAATCAAAAAAGCAATGATCAAATCAAAATTGAAAATGTCATTTTGCAATGCGAAAAAAATTATGAGCAAGATATAGAGATCACTCAGACCACCAAAATTTATACATTTTCAGATGGCACGCAATTGAAACAAACCATAGAAAAAGACAATCAGTTGTTTGAAGTGGAGTCTTGTCTAGAAAGCTGGATTGAATATCAGGTCATCCAGCAGTCAAATGTGAATATTCAGCCACAAAAAATTCATTTTGATAATCATTGTCGTGAATTACATTGGATTAACTATTTTAACCAAACGAAAAATTGATATATGCAAATTCATTGCAAAATTTAATCAAAACTGAATATTTACTGACAAGTTTTACAATGAATTAATTTTATACACTTATATATTAATTGCTGGTTTTCTATACAAAGTGGATTTTTATCTGATCTATTGGTTGTTACAATCCAGCGCGAATTCTTTATGTTTTGGTGTGCTAGGTGTTTGAAAAATTAGCTGAACAAAGTTTGGGCTGGATGGGATGGCAAATTGATAACCATTGGGATTTAAACATCGACCAATGTGTCATGATTGCAGCGCCGCATACCAGTAATTGGGATGCACTCTATGCACGTTTAGCGCTGAAAGCTTTGGGCGTTCATGTGCGTATTACCATTAAAGACAGCTATATGAAATTGCCTTTTGGACCCTTTGTGCGTGCTATGGGTGGAATCGGGATTGATCGCCGTCCCAAGCAGGATGGCGAGGAACGTCCAAGTATGGTTCAACTGATGAGTGAGCTGTTTAAGACCCATCCTAAATTGGTGATGCTGGTGACGCCAGAGGGAACGCGTGCAAAGCAAGAACAGTGGAAAACAGGCTTTTATCATGTTGCCACCAGTGCTGGCGTACCTATAGCACTGGCGTATATGGATTATAAAAACAAGAAAACTGGGATTGGTAAAATTGTTTATCCAACTGGAAATTATGAACAGGACATGGCTGAAATCATGGAGTTTTATGCTCAGATCAATCCGAAGCATCCAGATTTATTTAGTATAGATACCCGATTTATTCCAGAAGCTGAGTTTTGATTCGATAGCATCTTTGAAAACTCAAATACAATGAATTTAATTTTGATATGGGAAGAGTGATTTGGCACATTCCCATATTTTATTAGGGTTAAATATTTGCTGTTATTCAGCTGATACAGCATCTGCACATTGACATATTATTTTATAAATAACCTATTTTTTAGCTCAATTAAAATACTACTTTAATAATTCAAAAGATCTACATCGTTATTTAAGAATTACTTAATTTTTTAAAATGTCGTATATAAATAAATTGTTGAAATTGGCTTTAAGTTGAAAACAACTTATAGCCATGGTGTAAATAATTCTAAAAGTTAAATTCAACATTTATTGGGCATAGACAGGGATAACAAGATGAATAATAGCGTCTATTACAATGCAAAATTTCATACCGTGAATCAACTGCAACCTTGGGCAGAAGCCATGTGGGTAAAAGACGGTAAAATTTTAGCGATTGGCGATCAGAATGAAATTCTGAGTTTGGCAGCGGATGCTGAGAAATATGATTTAAAAGGGAAATTGGTAATACCTGGTATCCATGATGCACACACGCATCTTTTAAAAGCGGCACTTCTTCGATTGGAATATTCTTGCCAATTAAATGATCCGCAAACCTTGCAAGAATTGGCACAGCAACTCAAAGCATATTGGGAAAAATATGCCTCCAAACGAACATGGATTTTTGCCGGGCTCTATAACCCATTGATTTTTACTGCTGAGCTACTGACACGAGAATGGTTGGATCAAGTCATTCCAAACATACCTATTGTGATTCATGATTTTTCATTTCATAACGTCATGGCGAACAGCCAAGCACTACATCTTGCAGGAATCACGCGTGATACACCGAGTACGACCCGCGCAAAAATTGAAAAAGATCCTATAACAGGTGAACCTACTGGAATTTTGCGTGAAGGTGGATGGGTAAAATTATATATGGTCGCACCCACAGAGACCGATGAGGAAAATAAGTTCGCGCTTAAAATGGCGGCAAGTATATGTAATCAATATGGTATTACTTCGGCACAGGAAGCTTCAGCAACAAGGTCATTTCTGACAGCAGCTAAATCTTTGGATGATGACGATGAGCTTACACTGGATTTGATTTGTCATATTCCTTGGAAAGCAGAAATTATGTCATTGAGTGATCGTGAAGAAGATGAAAGGGTAATCGCAGAACGAGCACAATATGCGTCAAAACGTGTCATGGTGAATGGAATCAAAGTGATGCTAGATGGTACATCTATGGCACCCACCTTTAGCCATGTGCCCTTAGATCCGATTTCAGATGAACCTATTACTTACAATTTACTTCTCGATTCCAATGAACTCACTGAAAAAATTCGTGAATGGACCGAAGAAGGTTTGATCGTTAAATCACATTGTACGGGTTATGGTTCTGTGCGTATTGGTTTAGACAATTATGAAAATGCCAACAATGTTGAACGTCAAACAGGACAATTTCATGATATTGCACATGCCCATTATGTTTCTGCAAAAGATCGTAGCCGTTTTGCAGAATTAGACATTATTGCTGAAATGTCTCCCGCGATTTGGCATATCCCAGAATATCAGCAAGCGCTTGGCAAAGCCTATGATTTTCGAACTTTGTATGATGCTGGTGCAACCATGACGATTGGTACAGATTGGCTTTTGCCACCTACGCCAAATCTCTTTCCTGCACTGGCAGGTATTTTGCAGCACGGAGATGAAAGTGTGCCTTTGGACGTGGCAGTCAGGATCATGACGTTGAACGGCGCAATTGCTGTTGGCCATAGCCATCGTACTGGGAGTTTAGAAGTGGGTAAGGAAGCAACCTTTATTGTTTTGGATCGTAATATTTTTGAATCAAGCCCTGAAGAAATTGCTGAGACTCAAGTCATCACCACAGTATTACAAGGTCAGCATGTGTTTCAGCGTGCTAACTAATCTACTGGGTTAAATTATCGTTTATGTGCGTAAGGGAAGACATATATGAGCGGAATAAAACGTATTCCTGTGACCTTACTGACAGGTTTTCTGGGGAGTGGTAAAACAACATTGCTGCATCGTTTGTTGGCGGATGATCGCATGGCACACACGGCAGTGATTATTAATGAAATAGGTGAGGTTGGCTTAGATCATTTATTGATAGGTCGACTTGACGATGACATTGTCTTGCTAAAAAGCGGTTGTGTCTGTTGTAGCATGAAAACAGAACTTTCAGAAACGCTTAAACTTCTTTACTGTCGTGCTGAGGCAGGAGAAATTCCTGTTTTTGACCGTGTTATTGTTGAAACAACAGGTATGGCTGACCCGATTCCCTTGCTTAAACTTTTGCTAGCAGATGAAAGTGTCGCGACTTTATTTAGTGTGCAAACTGTGATTGCTACGGTTGATACATTATTGTCCTTAAATGTCCCGCATCAGAGGACGGAGAGACTACGTCAAATCGCTGTTGCAGATAAAATCATTTTAACTAAAACAGATTTGTCGCATGCCTTTACAACATTTACCAAGCACATCCGTACTCTGAATGCGAGTGCTGAAATTATTGATGGTGCGGATGTGGCGGCTGTTGCTTTAGTGATTTTTGATCGTGAAAAGTATCCCGTAACACGTAATTTATCTGATACGCAGTGGTTTACACATCAGACAAATTCTCAAAACGCTTTCAATAACGCACCGCATCATAATATTTTTACACTGTGTTTATATGCCAACCAAGCTTTATCTTGGGCGCGTGTGACCCATTTTCTTCAGAAGCTGGCACGACTTTATGGCGTGAACTTGCTCCGAATCAAAGGATTGATTCAGGTGGAAGAGTCGTTACGACCGGTGATATTACACGGTGTTCAACATTATCTATTTCCCGAATCTTACCTAAATGCGTGGCCTGATGATGACCACAGATCGAGAATAGTGGTCATTTTTGAAGGGGAAATTCATCAACAGATCCAAGCATTATTTGATGCCATTGTGCTTGAGCCAATGACCACATAGCAGAACGCCTGCACCCACAATCCTCAGCATTTTCAATTGCGCAATTTAAGCGTAGGGGGATTTGCATCTTAAAAAAACAATTTGGTTGATCGTAATTTTTTAACGATTTCTCTATTAGGAGACACTCATGGAAGACAAATATATTCACTCGATTGAACAACATACCATTCAGCAAATCCCATTAAATGCGCGATACGGTAAGGCTCGGGATCTATTCACACTTTGGTTTGGTGGAAATTTGATGCTACTGACGTTTGTGACAGGATCAGTTTCAGTCACCATTTTTCATCAATCTTTTGTCTCTGCTATTTTAAGTATTATTCTAGGGACGCTTATTGGTGGCATCTTTGCCGCACTCCATGCCGCTCAAGGACCGCATCTCGGTGTCCCTCAAATGATTCAAACCAAAGGGCAGTTTGGTGCATATGGCGCGCTTCCAATCCTTGGAATCGTGGTCATCATGTATGTCGGCTTTCTAGCTTCAAATGCGACGCTGGCTGGACAAGCCATGAATTTGCTTATTCCCTCATTCAGTCAGTCATCCGGCATATTATTCACTTGTGTCGTTGCAGTGATCGGCACAATCGTTGGTTATCGATTAATTCATCTATTTACAAAAATAACTTTTGTGATCTCTGGTTTGGCTTTTTTGGCAGCATATGTGTGGGTGTTTTTTATTCAAGGTTTACCTTCAGACTTTTTCGCGCGTAATTCTTTTTCAGCTACAGGTTTTCTCGCTACGCTTTCGATTGCTGCACTGTGGCAGATTGCATATGCACCCTATGTCTCTGATGCTACTCGTCATCTGCCAAAAGAAACAGGCGCTAAGGCAGCGTTCTGGGCGACATATTGGGGATGTGGATTGGGTACCATCATTCCAATGTGTTTAGGGGTAACTATAGGATTGGTGACACCGGGTGGAGATGTTATCGCTGGGATGATCGCTTATGTACCTGAGATGGGGAGCGCGTTTATTTTGATTCTGGTCATTTCCATATCAGCGATCAATTCAATGAATTTATATTGTGGTGTACTGACTTTAATTTCTTTTATCCAGACATTTATTCCATCATTTATGCCATTGGCTAAGGGACGAATTGTGATTTCATTTTTGTTAATTGCTATTGCGCTATGGATTGGAATCAAAGCATCCAGTAATTTTCTGCCCATATTTATTAATTTTATTTTCTTGCTCATCTACGTACTTATCCCTTGGACGGCTGTAAATTTGGTTGATTATTACTGGGTTCGTCATGGGGAATATGATGTCGATTCGTTTTTCCACCAAGATGGGGGAATTTATGGAAAATTTAACGTTATGGCCGTTTCTGCATATATTTTTGGTGTCATTGTTCAAGTGCCTTTTATTGCGACAGACTTGTATACAGGTCCTATTGCCAAGGCGCTTGATGGTGCAGATGTTTCGTGGGTTGTCGGTCTAATTTTAACCTCTATTTTTTATCTGATGGGGATCAAAATTTTTGGTATCAAAGACCATTCATACAAGGCAAAAAAATAAATTACGGCACGGCTATTGTGATGATGCAGCCATCATATCACTTTGCCTATATTAGGTTTGCTACAGCCTATTTTTACTGCTTCTAAGGCTGTTTGATCATCAGATAAAATCTGGAGATGAGATCGCTATATTTCACTAGGGGGTGTATTTAAAAATTCAGTAGCACAGGATGAGGGCCTAGGCAATTTTAAAAATGAACGCTGCTCATCATGATTTACGTTTATGATTTTAAAACACAATCATTTAAAACACGATATTTTTAAGATCATAAACGTTTTGCAGTATTCAAAAATAATCGGCTTATTTTTTAGCGTTGCTTGTTGTTGAGCGTTGCACACCGCCAAGGGATTCACAGGCTGTTTTATAAATATCGTATTGTTGTTGAACCACTTCATCGAGAGGAATTTTAAATAATTCATCTCCAGATTTATAGCGATCGACGTACTCAGTGGCTTTTTCTTTACTCACCGCAAGTGAGCGTTCATGATAAGTATTAATTGAACTGTGGGCCAATTCTGCTGTTTCAATATTATTACATTGAAATTGGCTGAGTAGTTTTTCCGCAGTTTTAATTTCACTAGATGTGCCAAGTACACATCCTGTTAAGAGAATACTGGCACTTAACAAAAATGAGTTTTTCATCACAGATATTTAAGAAAAATGAGTGGCGGAATTGTAGGATGAATCGGGTATTAAAAATAGAGCCGCTCGGATATTGTTTTCATTTTAGCGACCAAATGCTGAATAAATAGCCAGCGAAATTTATTCAATTTTCTCTCTATTTTGCTAAAGCAATGATGTCAGCAATAAAAAACAACCTGAGGCAAATAATAAACTCAGCACCAATTGTTTAAATTGTTTTTCTGAAATTTTATAAAACATTTGCGCACCAATCAGCGCTGGAATACTCACTGTAAGAATGATCAGTACAAAATAGGGGAGATGGATCTTGTGGATGGTTCCTTGGCAGAGATAAATAATAATCGTAAACAACTGAATCGCAAAATTAAAATGTCTTAAAATATAACGTTGTTGTTGTTTAGGCAGATTTTTAAGCATCACCCAAGCTGATGGTGCTGCGCCACAAAAACCACCAAGACCACCTAAAATACCACCAATAAAACCAATGCTTCCATCTGCAAGTTTTCCCAATGCTTGAATACGAGGAAACACAGGAGCAAAGAACATGGTCGGACACCAAATCACTAAAAATAATCCAAGGATTGTTTTAAAGGTATTTCCATCAATGAGATGTAACAGATAGGTACCAAGAGGTACACCGATCAATCCTGCAATGATATAAGGGAGAACAAGGGAAAACGGGAGTTGATGTTTTTGTTCTTTCCCTAATGCAATGATATGGCTCCATAGAGAAGCAAACACCACCAATGGTGCTGCCAGCTGTGGCGGTAATACCCAAATCCAAAAAGACATCGCAATCAAGGCAAAGGCAAAACCTGTTAAACCTTGGACAAAGCCTGCAATCATGGCACCGAGAATAAAAATAAACCAAGTCATTTTTAAATTAAACAAAACTGAATAGGGTTAGAGCATAGCATTGAGATAGTCGATCTTGGTTGAATCAGCTGATTTTAAAAGAAATCGTGAGTTTCCATCATGACTTATTGAGATAAGCATATCTGTATCGTTAACATCTATACCATTAAAAACGATCAGGTGTATTAGATCATGAATAAAAATCCATGTAATAAAAAGCCTCTGATGACAGAGGCTGGTAATTAAGCGAATAGGAGATGATTTGTATTAATCATTACTTGGTTTTAAGGATTGCGTTAAACCATTAATATCACCGCCTTTAATGCCTAACTCATTCATTAAGCTATCAATCAGTGGAGCTTGAGAACGATAGCGCAGCGCACTATTGACCACTTGATCAGACAAAGCGATTTGATTTTGTTCACCAGATTCACTTGTTGTATTGGAACCTGCCATACCGCCTAAACCATTGACTTGAAGAATCTTGATATCATCAATATTTTCCATTGGTTTAACACTTTCACGAATGATTTCAGGCAAGTATTTCAATAAAGCTAAACGAATTTGCATCTCAACTTGTTCTGTTGAAAGCACGTTATTGGCTTCATTGACTGCACGCGTACCTTCAGCATCAACTTGATATTGCTTTTCTTGTGCCGCAGCAAGCAACATTTTTGCATCTGCTTCACCTTTGGCTTTTAAACGTATTTTTTCAGCATCCGCTTGTGCTGCAATACGCACTGCTTCAGCATCATCTGCAGCTGCTTGTTTAGCGGCTTCTGCTGCTACTGTAATCGCAATTGCATCTGTTTCAGCGACTTGCTTTGCAGCCACCAATTCAACGGCTTTTAAACGCTCTGCACGCTGAGTTTCACGAACAGTTGTCACTTCTTCTTCCGCTTTTACCGCTTGTGCACGTGCTTGGTCAGCCAACGCTTTGGCTTCAGATTCAGCACGTGATTTTTCAGCAATCGCAATTGCACGATCTTGCTCGGCCAATTCAATGGTTTTCTTTTGTTCGACTTGGGCTTTTTGGATCAACTGCGCTTTTTGAATATTTTCATTTTCAACATCACGTGCAGATGCAATACGCTTTAATTCGACTTCACGTTCAGCAGCAATTTGAGCTTCTTCTGCTTCACGTTTTTTTGCGGCTTCTTGTGTTGCAATTTCTGCCGATTGCTCAGCTTTACGAATGGCGATTTCACGCTCTTGTTGAAGTTTTGCATATTCTTCTTCACGTAGAATTTGCAAGCGTGCTTGTTCTGTTTCTAAGTTTTTTGCTTTAATGGCTAAGTCATTGTCTTGTTCAATGTCATTGCGTTTTTTACGGCGGTCTTCAATGGTTTCAGTCAGTTTGGTTAAACCTTCTGCATCGAAAGCGTTTTGAGGGTTAAAATATTCAAAACTGGTTTGGTCTAAACCTGTCAGTGAAACCGTTTCTAATTCTAAGCCATTTTTAAACAGATCTTCAGAAACTACTTGTTGAACTTTTTGAACAAAATCAACGCGTTTTTCATGTAGCTCTTCCATTGCCATTTCAGCGGCAACAGCACGCAGTGAGTCTACAAATTTACCTTCCACCAAATCTTTGAGTTCTTGTGGTGACATGGTTTTTTTACCCAAGGTTTGGGCAGCTGTTGCAATAGATTCAGCAGTTGGTTTAACCCGTACATAAAATTCAGCCATCACATCTACACGCATACGATCACGAGTAATTAACGCTTGATCTGTGGCACGTTTGACTTCAAGACGAAGGGTATTCATATTGACGGGAATCACTTCATGTAAAACCGGCAATACAATTGCACCGCCATTTAAAATGACTTTTTCACCGCCAAAACCAGTACGGACAAAAGAAACTTCTTTACTTGAGCGTTTATACAGGCGGGCGATAATAACCCCGATGACAATCAGTGCCACCAATATAATGCCTGCTAAAACAAGGATTTGATATAAGTTTGAATTCAACATTTTATTATACCCAGGTTTGTTATTGAAAAATTAAAGTGGCGTTGCTTGAAAGCCTAGTTTTGTTCTTTGTGTCAAAATCACACTTTGACCTTGTTGAAAGATTTCATCTAATTCTGGTTCAACCAAAATATAATGGGTCTGTCCAAATTGATCGATGACTTTGGCTTGTGCAGGGTAGTTTTGTTTTGCTTCACCTAAAATAATCTGAGCAGTACGCCCAATCAGTTCATCACTGTGAATCGCAGTGGTTTCATCTTTCGGTAAAATTTTTGCAACGAGTGCTGCACACACTCGGACAATTGGCATAGATAAAAAAAGACTGGCTGGCGCAATCAACCAAATAGAAAAATAATTTCCAGTGAAATTGAAAAATATACTTTGCACAATAAAACCAAATAGCGCATAAACAGTCAGAAAAATGATCAACCAAACCAAGACGGGGACACGACCAAGATAGAGCCAATCTAACAGTTGCACTAAAAGGTTGTGATCTGTATGGATGTCTAGATCCGCATGATGGGTTTCTAACAGTTGATCTGGAATAAATTGGTCTAAAAAACCTTGTGAGGTTGAACCAATAATAAGGAGTAAACACTCCACAATACCCAATAAAAACATCAGGCACAGACTGACACTAAACAGTAAGTTGGATGAGTGTGTAAATAATTCCCACATATTGTTCTACTCAAAATTATTGTTGCGCGTTTTTATAAATAAAATTTTTAATTTGAACTGAATAATTAAATGATCATCAGTTAATTCAATTAATAAATTAAGTTTATCGGTTTTGTCGTAGTATTGCAACAAAATATTTTATGATATTAATTAAAATCAATATCTTATAATTTAATATATTCTTTTATATTTTGGAAATTGCTTGAAAAGTAATGCTTGCATTTTAGCCAACTATTCCTTATAACTGATTGAGTTTACAGAGGGAACTGAAGACAAAAAAATACGCAATGATTGGGGTGATCACTGCGTAGAACAACGAATCTGCTTTCACAGTTCGGTTAAGGAGAAATGTTATGAACTTTGGGGATTGTTCATAACTTAAGTTTGATAGTAGAGGTTCCCCTCTGTAAATTCATTGGTATTCACGTAAACAAGTGTTAAATCTCGTAAACATGATTAAAATGTGAACAACATTAACTAAAAACAAGATGTTAATCAATGTTTTTAAACATATTATTTAAAATAAATAAATTTTGCGCTATGTTTTCTCGATTAATCTTTTGTCTGCTTTTTCATGCAAATGTGACAGTTTTTATCAGCTATTTGAGTTAATTTTGCTATCGTTTAAAGCTTAAATTGCAGCTTTCAAAAGTGCTGATTAGTCTATGCTATTGAACTCAATTTACTCTATCGCGTCATGTTTGAGTATGTTGATTGAGATGCAGAAATACGATTTTAAAAATCAATACGCTATAAACTGTGATTTAAGGCTAATTATTTAATTTTTTACGAATTTATATTGTTATCGTAACGATTATGCAAAAAACAAAACAACAGCATTTTTTGTGAATTTTAATTCAAAAATTATATTAAAGATTTCGTTCTCAATTTTAGTTCTGGTTTTGCTTGCAATCATGCCGTATTTTTTCATAATAGCCTTTCCTGTCTTGATTAGCTTTTTACCATGTCACCATTAGAAATATTCGCGGTTATTATCAGTATTATTGGTGTCACATTGACGATTAAGCGAAATATGTGGTGTTGGGTATTTAACTTCTTTGCCTTTGTTTTATATGCCTATTTATTCTTTGAATTTAAATTGTATGGTGAAACAATCTTACAAGTGTTCTTTATGGTGGTGAATTTTTATGGTTTTTATCACTGGCTAAAAGGCAAGCAGCAAGATCATGAGATTCGAATAGAGCCGATAGCCGTACAAACCGTGATTCTGCAAATGATCATCGCAGCTGCTGGAGGGGTAATATTTGGTTTATCGCTACACTATTTTACTGATGCTGCTTTGCCTATGTTAGATTCCCAACTGGCTGCATTTAGTTTATTGGCAACCTATTGGACCAGCCGTAAACATATTGCGACTTGGGTGCTTTGGGTCTTTGTTGATATCGTCTATGTAGGGATGTTTATGTATAAAGAATTATTCCTAACAGCTGCTTTATATGCAGCGTTTGTTGGACTGGCTGCATTTGGATGGTGGCAATGGGAACAGGTTAAAAAGAAACAATCGGCGAGCATGTATAAAGGAATTTAACATCATTATTTAAGGGGCTGCCATGATTATTGATTTTGTTCAAATACAAAAACAAAAGTTTGAAGAACTTGTTGAAAGAATCATGGCTCAACCTGAGCAATATCTCGACTTTGATTCAGTCTCTGATTTTTACAAAGCCCCATGGTTAGATCAGTTCCCACAGGGCACAATGTGGAGCACTTCTGGTTTGGATGATGGCGCAGAAGAATTTTGTATTCAGATCAAATATAGAGCGCTGATTTTTAATATAGAAATTCAATCAACGTCTATCGGTTTAAAATTTAACAGTAAAACTATCAGAGTTTATAAAAAAATATAAAGCCAAGTTTTTTGGTTAAGCCTTTGAAAAAATATTTTATTTAAATCAAGCTTAAAACTGAATTCAAATGATTTTTGGGTGGTGCTGACACATTGATGTGTGCACTGAATTTAAATGACCATATTGATGGTGTGCAGTTTAAAACAGTATGACAATCAATACAGTGATTTAAGCCAATCTCATTGGATATTTCCAGTTTTTATTCTGCTAAAATGATGTTTCAAATTGTGAGCTTTAAAATTGATTTTTTGAGTATGTTTAAATATAGGTTAAAAATAAATTAGGATAAATTAACAATAAAATTATAAAGGTGAAAAATCTTGTTTTTAAAGTATTTGTATCTAACTTGGCGTATAGCCTAAAATAAGTTAAATGTTGACGGATATATCCAGTAAAATAAAAAACGATTCAATTCTGTCAGCGGAAAATTTTTTTTATTGAAATATTGGGAAAAAATTAAAGTTAAAATTGATAAAATAAATGTGATAAAATGATTATTCTTCAGAAAACATTTGCAAATAATATAAAGGATTAATATTCTAATCGTCAGGTTTATTTAGAATAAAAATCTATATTTTAGAAATACACTTATATAAAATTACTGGAGTGTTATATTTAACTGATGAGCAAAGATAAATAAAGCGACGGATAGAAGTTCACAATTTTATGGATTGGTTATTATATGGAACAAAAAAGTAGGATGGCAACACAGTCCTCAACGGAACACTTCATGCATGATGTCATGATCATGAATTGGAGTAATCTCAAGAAGTGTAGCCTTGTTCTATTCTTGGGCGGTATTGCTGTTTTATTGTGGATTGTCTGGTGGTTTTTTAGCAACGCTCAAGTTGAGCTACAAGCTTGGATTAATCAAGATTTTTACCCTATTTATTTACGATTATTATTTTTTGCAGCAATTGGTTTCTTTGCACTTATTTTTATTATTCGTGCTTTAAATAAAAATTCTATTTTTGAAATTATAACTCCGTATATAACCATCGGATATTTTGGTCTTATCTTTGTTTTTGGTGCGCATTGTATTGGCATTTTTAGCCCAGCATCGGTTGCTGGTTATGTCAGTTTGGTCACGGTTGCATTGGTATTATTTGAACGAAAAGTGGTGTATATAATCGTCATTCCAATCACTTGTTTTATGTTAATCAGCCTTGGATTAAGTCTGATGCATAAAATAGCCTATGCACCAATTTTTAGTGAACACTTACAATCCATGTCGGTATATAAAAATACATTTTGGGTGTTTTGCATGTTGTATTTTTATATTCCGATATTTTTAGCAAGCCTGATTTTATTTGAAATTCTCTTGACTCAGTGGCGCAAAAGAGAGCAAATGATTCAGCAAATTAGTGTACTCGATCCGCTTACAGGTATTTATAACCGGAGGAGAATTGGTGAGAATATTGACTTATTAAAACAACAGCAAAGTCCTTTTGCGATCGTGTTATTAGATTTAGATTATTTTAAGAGTGTTAATGATCAATATGGGCACGATATTGGGGATGCTGTTTTAAAACAGGTTGCAAAAATTTTAACTGAAAATATTCATGAGCAAGATGTTGTTGGGCGATTTGGGGGTGAAGAGTTCATTATTCTCATGAGCAATGGCGCATTAGAAAATGCAATGAGTCTTGCTGAACGATGTCGCCAAGCAATAGAAAAAGAAAAAATTCGATTAGATCATCAGCAGACCATCAAAGTGACGGCAAGTTTTGGTGTTGCAGTATCAACGAATCCTTTTTTAACAACAAAAGAGGAGTTGATTCGTCAGGCTGATCAAGCCTTATATCTGGCAAAAAACAATGGGCGTAATCAGGTTTGTCATTTCTTTGAAATAGAGCTTACCCATTCATTTGGATACAAACAACGCGGTTAAACCGTTTCAAATTTTTTGCGATAAACTAGACTTGTGATAAGGGTAATTAGACAAAGCACAACAATATAGTACACAGCACCAATATCGCGATATAAACTCAACCATTGTACCAATGGTAGGGTTAAGCCACCTGCAATTGCGTATGCAACATTGTATGAGAATGAAATTCCTGAAAAGCGAATTGGGGCAGGAAACATCTTGACCAAGCTATAGGAAACTACACCGACTGTGCCAGAAAATAGACCAAGCAACATGTACAATCCGAAGATGGTTGAATGAGCGGCATGACCTAAACTGTAATAAAAAAGACCTGCAGTGATTGCCACACTGAGCGATCCTAAACAAATTACGCGCCCAGCACCAAAACGATCAGCGAGCAGACCTGCCAATATACAACCCAACATTTGCATCAGAATTGCCATGCTTTGCATTTGAAATGCATCCGCACGTGGAAAGTTAAAGGTGGTGGTCAGTAAATTGGGGGTAGATAGGATAATCACCACAACACAACCGGTCAAAAACCAAGTAAACAGCATCCCGATGACAACTGCAGATTTATGGGATGCCAAAACTTGTTTGATAGGTAGATCTTTTGAGAGTTCTTTACGCGCCTGCATCGCTTTAAATACTGGGGTTTCTTTCAGATAACTTCTTAGATATAAGGCAATTAATCCAAAAACTCCGCCGACTATAAACGGGAGACGCCAAGCCCAAGCATGGATTTCTGCTTCGCTAAACTTAAGTGAAATAAACAGCGACATCAGTGCGCCCAGTAAGATCCCCAGTGACAAACCAGCGGTAAGCAAACCATTGGCAAAACCAATTTTCTTTGTCGGTACATGCTCTGAAACAAATGTCCATGCTGCAGGAATTTCTCCACCAATCGCAATACCTTGAACCACGCGCATCAACAACAATAACAGTGGGGCAGCTAAACCAATGTCTGTATAAGTTGGCATTAGACCGATAAACAAAGTGGGGAGTGCCATCAGTAAAATGGATAAGCTAAACAGGCGTTTACGTCCTACGAGATCACCAAAATGCGCCATGATCACGCCACCTAACGGACGAAAGAAATATCCTGCGGCAAAAATTCCGTAAGTATTCAGCATTGCCCAAAAAGGACTTAAAGAGCTGGGAAAAAATAGTTCAGCAATGATTTTTGCGTAAAATACATAAATGACGAAATCATAAAATTCGAGCGCACCGCCCAGAGAAGACAATGCAAGGGTTCTTTTTGCTTCTTTATTGAGGCCCAATTTTTCGTCCATGATGATGCAATGCCTTAAAAGAGATATTGAATGTGAATGTAATCATTTTAATTGACTATTTTTTACTTAAAAAATCAATATTTATTTTTATGCATCCTACTTATTTTTATAGGTGATCGAGGCGACTTAAAAATCATTTTTGCTTTAAAAGCATTGCGATAAGCTAGATTCTAATAGATTTAAATATTGATCACTTACAGGCGAATCAGCCATGGGATAACACTTAGAATAATACCGCATACAGACATAATCATTGTATTTTCAATAAAATAAGGAAAAATCATCAAAGTAATGCCACAGATAAAAGGCATGTTCATTCGCTGTCTTTTCCCATAGATAAAATAGCCTAAGCCAATTGAGCTAAAGATCAAGCCTAAGAATAGGGGTGCTGTATTCATTATTTTCCACGATAGACTGGACGTTTGTTATTTACACGATCATGATTAAAAATGGCTTAAAAGACAAGCTGTCATTTGGCTTAGGTAAATAGAAATTCATTTGTACATAACCTACATACTTTTGCACAATAATTGAATTGGAAAGCGCATTTCAAATGCTACACTCATCTTTATTCAATTTACATTTGATCAAGGTACAAGATAATGAGTGCCGTGTTACCTGTCGCCCAACGTGGTGAAGACGTTTTAAAATTAATCGCAGCGCCTGTGGCTGAAGCTGAGTTTTCAAGTACTTGGCTAAACGAATTATCCAAGGCCTTACAGGCCACCATGTTAGAGCGTAATGGTGTGGGGATCGCCGCACCACAAGTCTATGTTTCTAAACAGGTGATTATTGTTGCTTCAAGAGCGAATCCTCGCTATCCAGACGCACCTGAAATGGATGCAATCACAATGATTAATCCTGAAATTTTAGAGAAATCTGAACAGACCATCTTGGGTGAGGAAGGGTGTTTAAGTGTGCCCAATGAAAGAGGGCAAGTGGCTCGTGCTGAAGCAGTTACTGTACAATTTTTCACGCTGACTGGCGAAAAGATTATCCAGCAATTTCATGGTTTTCCTGCACGCATTGTGCAACATGAAATCGACCATTTAAATGGGATACTGTTTGTTGAAAGACTTTAATCTGAGCAAGCTTGGCTAAAAATATATCTTTAATTTTATCTTTAATTTTAGCCAAGCTTTTCTACGTAGAATTGCTAATTGGATATTGTTAATTGGACTTTGCGCGCTGCAAAGCACCATTCCATAAGCTTAAATGATATTGTCTTTGGTCTGCGCTCATCTTCGGCTCAAAAGCACGATCTAATTGCCAAGATTCGGAAATCTCACCGAAGTTATTAAAAACACCTGCCTTTAATCCTGCCAATGCAGCAGCACCCCAAGCCGTAGACTCTAAAAGTTTAGGGCGTAGCACAGGTACATTTAAAATATCTGCCTGAAATTGCATCAGCATATCATTTTGACTTGCACCACCATCTACACGTAATTGTTTTAAGGGTTGTGCAATATCCGATTGCATCGCAGTCAACACATCAGAAACTTGGAAGGCAATGGATTCTAAGGCTGCTCTGGCAATATGTGATTTATTGGTTCCACGTGACATTCCACAGAGTAAAGCGCGTGCTTCACTGTCCCAATGTGGCGCTCCTAAACCTGTGAAGGCTGGAACCAAAACGACACCATCTGTAGTGTCAACTTGGCAAGCTAACTTTTCAACTTCAGCACTATTTTTGATAATTCCTAAACCATCTCTTAACCATTGCACAATCGCACCAGCCATAAATACACTGCCTTCTAAGGCATAATGAGATTGGTCTTGGCATTTCCATGCTAAGGTGGTGAGTAATTTATTTTTGCTATATTGAATATCTGTTCCAGTATTGAACAGCATAAAACAGCCTGTTCCATAGGTATTTTTGGCTGTTCCAGCTTCAAAGCATGATTGTCCAAAGAGAGCAGACTGTTGATCACCTAATACGCCACAAATGGGAATTTCCGCACCAAGAAGCCCTGTGGCGGTATTGGCAATATAACAATCGGATTGAATGATTTTAGGCAGAACACTCGCTGGGATATTAAATAATTCAATTAATTCAGTATCCCATTGCTGCGTTTTTAAATCCATCAACATGGTACGTGAAGCATTACTTGCCTCGATGACGTGCTCGGAACCTTGGGTTAAATTCCAAATCAACCAACTGTCGACTGTACCGAATGCTACATGATTTTGTTCAGCCAGTGCTCTTAAGCCTTGCACATTTTCCAATAACCAAACCAGTTTTCCAGCACTAAAATAAGGATCGATTCTTAATCCTGTTTTTTTGTGAATTTTTTCAGATAAATTGTTTTGAACTAACTGATTGCACCAGTCTGTAGCGCGGCGGTCTTGCCAAACGATGGCAGGGGCAAGTGGTTTACCTGTTCGCTTATCCCAAACTACAGTGGTTTCACGTTGGTTGGTTAAACCAAGTGCTTTAATGTCTTTGGCCAATAGTCTTGCCGATGCGATTGCTTGCTGTACGACGGTGATTTGTGTGGTCCAAATCTCCATGGCATCTTGCTCAACCCAGCCCGAATGTGGGGTTTTAATTTGGGTTTCCCGTTGAGCAGAGGCATATACCTTTCCGTGCTCATCGAAGATAATTGCTCTGCTAGAGGTCGTTCCTTGATCAAGTGAGAGTAAATAGCTCATCTTTTTTATATTTGTCCCTTGAAAAATAGTGATAGTAGCGCAATTATAGAACTAGGCGCATCATTTGATATAAATGTAGTGAATTATCTGCTTAATTTGCAACAATTATGTTATGATGGCCGTGTTATCTGGGGATGTTATTGGCTTCGACGCCGATGATGAAGCTCATAGATGCATGCCGAGAGCGCATTTTCTCTCGTAAATCAAATTTGCATATTTTAGTCGCAAACGACGAATCTTACGCTCTAGCTGCCTAAGGGCAGCTTGTCCGCTTCACTGAATACTTGTGGTCAGTGGACCCGACTGTAGCGCACGCACACAAGTCCGTATAAAGTCAAGCCTCGGGGCTTTATACTAAACTTAGAGGATCGCGTTTTGTACCCTGTTCGTCGGGTCACTTAATGTTAAAATAATTGACGATATCTAAGCATGTAGTATTCTCGAGTGTAGTGTTGGCGGACGCGGGTTCAACTCCCGCCATCTCCACCAAATACCTAGTTTTATATGACTCAATATGACGAAATATAAAACGGAAAGGCTTAAATCTTAAGGGTTTAAGCCTTTTTTCTTGCCTGAATATAACCAAACATAAAAGCATATAGTATTGCGCTTCGTGTATCCCTCCGTGTATCCTTGATAAAAAATTGAATCCGAGGGATACAAGGCTAATGAAAAGAACTGAAATAAAGCGCCGTCCATTGTCCGATACCGTACTTGCTAACCTTGAAGCGGATGAAAAGGAATATCGTGAGCTTGATGGCAATGGCTTATATATTCGAGTAAAACCCGATGGCAATAAGTCATGGCAACTCAGGTATAAAAAGCCCAATGGTAAATGGTCATGGTTAGGGCTTGGTGGTTATCCTGAAATTAGTGGGCAGTTAGCTCGTAAGAAAGCTAAGGAACTTTTAGATGATGTATCTAGAGGTGAAAATCCAATCATTTCTAAACAGGAAAGAAAACAGCAAGAACTTGAGCAAAATAATGCGACTTTTGAATTATTGGCTCGAGAGTGGTTAGACACAAAACTTAATTCATGGGTAGCGGATACCATGATAAGAAATAAAGGCGCATTGGAAAAACATATATTTCCTGTTTTGGGTAAACGCCTATACACCACGATTAAACCAATTGAATGGATGAATTTGTTAAAAGGGATACAACAAGAGAAAGGCATTTTTGAACAAGTGAATCGTATGCGGGCAATGTGCCGTGATATTTATGATTATGCAAAGGTCACAGGGCGTATTGATTACAACCCTCTAGAGGGGATTCAGAAATACCTTGAGCAAGGTAAAAAAGCCAATATGGCACATGTAGATGAAAAAGAATTGCCTGCTTTGCTTAGAGCAATTAATAACTATCCAACGATGAACGTCCGAATGGGTTTACAGTTGCTTGCAATGTTGTTTTGTCGTCCGAGTGAATTACGTGGCGCAAAATGGGATGAGTTCGACTTTGAACATGCTGTGTGGAATATTCCCGAAGAGCGTATGAAGAAACGCCGTGAGCATGTTGTACCTTTACCGACTCAAGCCATAGCAATTTTGAATGAATTAAAAAGTTATGAAACGGATTCAGAGTTTTTATTTCCGAGTCGTTCCGATAAGAGTAAACCTAAGTCAGATACAGTTTTTATTATGGCTTTGCGCCGTATGGGCTATGAGGGGCGACAAACGCCTCACGGTTTTAGGCATATAGCCAGTACACTTTTAAATAATCGGGGTTTTGATGAGCGTCATATTGAATCTGCTTTAGCTCATGTTAAGGATGGTGTGGCGGGTGTGTATAACAAGGCTCAATACCTACAGGACAGAGCAAATATGATGCAATGGTATGCGAATTATTTAGAAGAAATAGCAGATCAATCAGTTATTCAATTTAAGAAAGCTAAATGACAAAATTTGCACTAATTTGATTAAATATCTTTTATATTTAGTTTGTTAAGCCTAGCTCGACGGAGTGAAAGTCGAATGCCCAATTCGATTGGCTTAGCTATTTTTAAGGGATGCTGTGGGAGGCAATATGAGTTTATTATCAAGAGAAAAAGCTAAAATAGATGAGGAATACTTTAAAGTATGGGACATTATTAAACTTCTTAAAAATGAGGATAAACATGATTGGGAAGATATAGGCACATTTTTAGGATACTATGATATAGCTACTGAACTAAGATTATATAAAACAGATGAATTTTGGCGAATATACGAAATAGAAACTTTTGAAGTAATTAGAACATTAGTTGATGATTTACGTTTGTATTGGCTGACTGGTGAAGATGGTTTAAAGGAAACGAGAAATAAAGTTCATAGCTATTATTGGCTCAAAGAAGAAATTTATAATTTCAAGCCGTTGGTAGAACTCAACCTTGAAAATTTGAAGCCATCAATAAACTATTTAGATATACATGAAGATAAACCAAACAATCAAAGAAAAAAAGATTATAAATTTTACTTATTTAAGCAACCTTCATTAAATTCAACAGAGTGTGCTTGTATTGTTTCTGAACAAAACCCAGCAGGTATAGTTGATTTAGATAAATTTGGTATGGCTCAAAAATTCATATATTCTGCAATTAAATCAGGGGACTTAAAAGAAGTTAATCATTCAATTGATGCTGATGATTTAAGAGTATACTTATTTGGTTCTGAAATTATTATTAAGGGATTTAATGAAGATGTAAAAAGTATTTCTGATAATGAAAAGAAAAATTTAAAATTTAGAATAAATGAATTAGAAAAAATTATTGTTGATAAAGATAGTGAAATTAATAAGCTAAAAGTGATAAAGCCAAATGAGGAAAGTTCTCTTTTAGAACAAATTTTTGATTGTGAGAGAGATGATAGCTATGCACCTGATTTAGTATTAGCAATAAAATTATGGGAATCAATTTATATAACAAATCCTAAAGAAGAAGATAGTCATACCAATAAAGCAAATATTTGGTTAAAACTAAATACTAATTATGATGTCAGAAAACAAAATAGTTCAGCATCAAAAATTAGAGAAATTACATCCCCATTGAAATCTTGGTCGCCTCAACGAGATAAAAATTTTAAAAAATAACCCAAATTAAGTTATTGATTTGTATATACCCTACCTACCCAAGCTAGGGTATTTTTTTGATTTACCCCACTTACCCTAGCTGATATTTAATTTGTTTTGATGTGCCTATCAAGTTAACGCATACAGGTGCAAAAATGGTTATATATCCAGTTCGAATTTCATTTAAAACAGCTTGCCAAATTCTTGACGTAAGCCGTGAAACCCTAAACAACATCATTAAATTAGACCCTGACTTCCCGCCTAAGATAAAGAAAGGTACTGAGCGTCAGTCACCAGTCTATTTCGACTATATGCAAATCATCGAATGGCATAAATCCAAAATGCAAAACCTTACGCAGGATTCAAGTGAGGTGGACGCATGAAAACTTTTATTAAAGATTTAGTACAAGGCATTGGCTACGGCATAGTTTTTATTATGTTGTGTTCTATTTTAGATTTTGCAATGAATAAAATTTGAGGGGGCTAAATGACTGCATATCAAGAAACCCCAAGCCTAGAACAACCTAAAGATATATTAGCAAATTGCATAAAGCTTAATCCACAAGATAGTGCGTATTTGCATCATCCTGTTATTCAAACCTATGGAAACACTAAGCAACCCATTTATGTCGATGAGGCTGTAATTGATATAAATGGCGTGAAATATGAAAACCCGATGATTTTGCCTATATACAATGGGCAATTGAAATTGATTCAATGCGTCGTGTTACAGCAAGAAAAACATATACAAATCATGCCTGATGGTTTTACTCGTGGCTTTGCCTATTACGGCGAACTCAAAAAAGATAAGCCTGTCATTATTTGCTATGAACTCAAGGCATTTTTTAAATTGGCTCAAACACATTACGCCACTGTTTTAGCTGTATTACCTGATATATGCAAAACAACGAATACAGCGTTAAAACAGGCTGATGTAAACACAATTGAAGCCGTCATCAATCAGTTGTGGAATGCGGGATATAAACAGCTATACATACCGACTCGACCACAGAATAAAGAAATATTGCTCGAAATAGCTCAAAGCCAAAAAGCACAGCTTATAGATCAATATCGAAATGATGGAACTTTTATGGAAATTACACAGTATGAAACGGCGCAAGAGGTACAAGCGTTTATAGATGATGCAGTAAAAGAGTTACCAGTATTTCAGGAAGTTTGGAAAGAACCCAAACAAATAAAATCTGAATTATTGCCTGTAAAGAAAATCACAAAAGATATGCTTCCGACCGATGTATATACCTACTGTGCGGATGAAGCTAAACGAGCGGATAACATGACTTTTGATCTAGTCGCCGTGTGTTTATTGACTTCATTAGGCGCATTGATAGGCGCACGAGTAGCGATTAAACCAAAGCAGTTAGATGATTATTCAATAGTCCCGAACTTATGGGGCGGTATAATTGCGCCACCGAGTAGCAAGAAGTCCCCCGCTATCAGTGCAGGAACACGACATTTAGATCGACTGGTATTACAAGCCAAAGAACAATTTGAACTTGAGCAAAAGGAAAGTATTGCTAAAGGCATTGTTTTTAAATCGACTGAAAAATCTCTTGCTAAGAAATTAGATAAAGTTGAAGAAGCCCAAGACAAATTAAAACTTGCTCAAGAAATTGCAGATATGCAAACGGAAGCAGAAAAACCGCCTGTATTAAAAAGATACTTCACTAATGACAGTTCACCCGAAGCATTGGCAGATTTAGAAAGAAGTAATCCAAACGGTATTTTGGTCATTCGTGACGAATTAATAGGCTTATTAAGCTCATTAGATCAAAATGATACCGACACAGGGCGAGCATTTTATCTTGAGGGATGGAACGGTACAGGCTCATATCAATTTGACCGTATTACAAGAGGTTCGGGATACATTCAAAATCACTGCCTGTCAGTATTGGGAGGGATTCAACCTGATAAATTAATGAGCTACTTAGAAAAGACAATTCAAGGTATGGGAAATGATGGTTTATTACAGCGTTTTCAATTGCTCATTTATCCTGATTTAGCACAATGGCAATATGCAGATATTAAGGGAGATAAAGATGCCAAAGAAGCTGTATTTAACTTATTTAAACAACTTGATGGATTAACTGAATATGAGCTAACGAAACTAGGAGCAAAGCCAATAGATGATTTTAATGCTAGACCCTATTTTCGATTTACAGTAGAAGCACAGCAAGCCTATAAAGCATGGTCAACACAGTTAAATAGTCAAATTATTCCCAAAGAAGAACATACAATCATTCAAGAACATTTATCCAAGTTTGGGAAATTGATGCCCGCTTTAGCTTTGATTTTTCACCTTGTAGATTCTGTTCAATTAGGTGTGAGTGTTGGCGGTGTAAGTCTTAATTGTGTAGAAATGGCGATTAAATGGTGTGATTACTTAGAAAGTCACGCACGGCGCATTTATGGCATGGTTTTACATTCATCTACGTTCAAAGCGAGTGCATTAGCAATCAAGTTAAAGAAGCTAAATCACAATGAAGCGTGGCGTTTAGATGGCTTTACTGCGAGGGATGTGCATCGTAAAAACTGGAAAGGCTTAACTGAATTAAATACAGTAAATGAAGCCCTAGAATTATTAGTCGATTATGATTGGCTGAATGAACAAGAGATTGAATCAACAGTAAGAGGTGGGCGACCAAGTAAACGCTATTTGATTAACCCTAAAATTTACGATTCCCTCAAGTAGCACTGCCAAAACTGACATTACTTAAATAGTTTTGTCGGTTTTGTCATTTGTGTTTGTATGAAAATAATAATTTTACGACCCCATAAAAAAGAGTTTTTTCAGTCCCTAAAGGTATTTTATAAACCTTGTTGTAATCTTGTGGTGATTGATATCCGAAAAATCTTGGATAAGCAAAATAATATAGTTTTCGGACACGTTAGATTCCAATAAAATCTTACCTGAATCAAGCCGTTTGGGGAGTATTCGGCTATCTCTAGATGCCTAAAAGACCTTACCGTAATCTTACCGTTTCGTTTTGTTTTTCGGAGCATTATAAAAAAGGGAATTTATGCACACGTTAGATGTCAGAAAAATCTTATCTATTATTAATTTTCGGAGTCCATAAAAAGAGTTTTCGGAGCATTACGTGAATAGCTTAATTTATATAATACTTATCAAGTATTTTTTTGAATTTCCGAATGCCCTAAAGAACCTGATAAAACCTAACATTTTTTGAGTCCATAAAAGAAGCTATTTATATCTAATAACAGATGATTTGTATCCCTGTGTGTATCCCTTAATTTTAATTATTTAATAAGTGAATTAAAAACAATAATTTAAAACCATTGTTCAATTGACGCCATCCCACCAAATTTGTAAATCATGATCTGTCACTTAGTTATACGATGTATCATGAAACTTAATAAAGCCTTGAAATTTAACAGTTTCAGGGCTTTTTTAATGCCTAAATATCTATCATGGACATAGACAGGCATTATTTGAAAATCACTTATCCATTCTGCATATCGCTTAATTAATATTTGCAAGCAATTTCCAAGTCGATCAAAGCTAATTTAACTTTCATAAAATGAAAGTTAAATTTCCATAATTAATGTTCTCGTGTTCTTTTGATCCACCTAAGCTACGTCTATACCTTTAATAAATTATGGAGTCGTAAATGAAAGGGAAGATTGCTTTAGAAGAACATTTTGCAATTCAAGAGACACTTGGTGATTCAGAAAGATTCTTTGTACCAGATGTTTGGAGAACTAAGCGGAGTCAATTACTAGATATAACTGGGGAACGTTTACGCCGTATGGATGAAACGGGTATTGAATACTCAATCATTTCTTTAAATGCACCAGCGATTCAAGCGATACCAGATCCCAAAAGAGCTGTTGAAGTTGCAGAAATTGCAAATGACACCTTAGCTGAATTAATCGCTAAACATCCCGATCGCTTTGGGGCCTTTGCTGCCTTACCATTACAAGACCCAGAAGCAGCGACAAAAGAACTCAATCGCTGTGTAACAGAACTCGGTTTTGCGGGTGCTTTAGTAAATGGTTTCTCAAATTTAAATAATGATGAAACAGCAAAATATTATGATGCTGAGGAGTATTTAGATTTTTGGGCTGAGGTTGCTAAACTCGATGTACCATTCTATTTACATCCGCGTAATCCACTTTTAAGTCAGCAATTGGGTATCAAAGATCATCCTTGGTTAATGGGTCCTGCATGGTCATTCTCAGTTGAAACAGGTGTACATGCACTGCGTTTAATTGGTTCCGGTTTATTTGATAAGTATCCAAATATTAATATTATTTTAGGACATCTAGGCGAGTTAATTCAAAATAATATTTGGCGTACATCGCATTGGGCATCGGCGAATGGTCGTAATCCACTCGGTGTAAAAGCAGAAAAACCATTTATTGATTATTTCCGTAAGAATTTTTATTTAACAACAAGTGGTAACTTTCGAACAATTACCATGAAAAATGCAATTGATGAAATTGGATCTGATCGTGTTTTATTCTCAAGTGATTATCCATTTGAAGACATGGAAGAAGCGACACATTGGTTTGATCATGCCGAAATTGGTGAGAATGATCGAGAAAAAATAGGCCGTCATAATGCACACAAATTATTCAAGTTAAGCATTTAAAGTAGCTCAAGCCAATAACAATGATTGTTATTGGCATTTTTAATGCAGTAAAAGGATTTTATGATGAAAATAATACTAGATATACAGCAAGCCGTTGATACTAGAAAATTATCTCTGCAACAGTGGATAATATTTATACTTTGTTTTTTGGTGATTCTAGCAGACGGTATTGATACGGGGGTAGTTGGGTTTATCGCTCCTGCATTGTTAGATGATTGGGGGATCACTAAAAATGATCTACGCCCAGTGATGAGTGTTGCCTTAATAGGAATGGCGATTGGAGCAATATTTGCAGGAATATTAGCAGATAAGATTGGAAGAAAATGGGTCATCATTGGTTCGGCATTTATTTTTGGCGTTTTAACCATACTGACAGGTACTTCAAATAACACGACTGAAATGGTGATATATCGATTCCTAACGGGATTAGGACTTGGCGCTGCAATGCCAAATGCTGCAACACTTGTATCTGAATATATGCCAGCACATCGCCGTGCATGGATGGTGAATTTATTATTTTGTGCACTACCGCTTGGTATTACGATTGGTGGTGTTTTATCAGCAGGACTTCTATCAAATCATGGTTGGAAAATGGTCCTCTATATAGGCGGGGCTATTCCTGTAGTGGTTGCCGTTGTATCAATTTTTCTTTTAAAAGAATCGCTACATTTTTTGATTAAAAAACAAGGACAAGTCGAAGCATTAGAAATTGTAAAAAATATACAGGGTAAATTTATCGATGCAAAATTAGTTCCTGTTACACCTCTAGATGCTGATTTAAATGAAAAAAATACCAATCCCGTTGGTCTTGTCGTCGGCAAGTTTATTGTACCCTCTGCAATGATGTGGCTCTGCTGCTTTATGAGTTTATTGGTATTTTATGTACTTACAAGCTGGATGCCCACGCTTCTTAAGGAATCAGGATTTACACCGGAACAGTTTAGTTTAGTCACAGCAGTTTTCCCATTTGGTGGCGTTGCAGGAACAATCCTCATTGGTTGGTTTATGAGTAAGTATGACGTGAATAAAACCATCACTTTTGCATATTTTATATCAGCCGTATTATTCGTCATAACAGGATTCCTTACACAAAATATTTATTTACTCGCATTGTTTATTTTCTTAGCTGGCGCAGGTTTGGTTGGCGCACAATCCTCATTGCCATCTTTAGCTGCGATATTTTATCCTGCAGAATGCCGTGGAGTTGGTGTTTCATGGATGCACGGATTAGGCCGTTTTGGTGCTATTTTCGGGGTATTTTTCGGCGCTTATATTTTCACATTTAATCTCGGTATGAGTGGTATTTTCTTCGTACTTGCAGTGCCTATTTTAATTTCGGCGCTAGCGCTTTATTTGAAAGGGCGTTATTCAACTTCTAACGTGACAATTCCTCAAACTTCAAAAGTTTAAATAAAAAAACAATAACGACTACCTCAATTATTTTCAGGTAGTCAGGATTTTTACACCTTAAAAATTTAAGTAAAAAAGGTACATATCATGAAGAATATATTTTTTCTTGGATTAGTCGGCCTCACGACAACGCTTCCTACAATTACAAATGCTGAATTTATCAAAGATCGTAAAATATCGTTAACGACAAAAAATTATTACTTTGATAGAGATTACATAAATAATGTTCCATATCCTGCAGCAAAAGATTGGGCTCAAGGTTTTATCCTAAATGCTAAATCTGGATATACCAGCGGAAACGTAGGATTTGGTTTGGATGTTCTTGCTTTAGCAGGTTTTAATCTTATGGGAAATAATAAAGATTATGCTGCTTCAGGTTTATTGCCTGTAGATAGAAACAATGAGCGTCCTGATCAGACAGGAGAGTTGCGTTGGACCCTGAAAACCAAAGTAAGTGATTCGACAGTTCATATCGGGACACTTTCGCCAATGTTTCCAGTAATTTTTTCAAGCCCCGCACGGCTATTCCAACAGAATTACCATGGTGCACACGTGCAGTTTAATGAAATAAAAGATCTTAAACTTCATGGATTATATGTCGATCGAGTCAATCATAGGGACTCTACGAACTATGAAAAAATTCGTATAGGAAATATCAATGGGCGATTTAAAACAGCTGCTGAGTCTTCAGGCTTATATATGCTTGGTGCTGAATATCAATTTAGTGAAGGCGTTAAAGCAGATCTATATCACGCAAATTTGTATGATGTATATTATCAAAATTTTATTGGTATCAAAACCAAACATGATGTCGGAATCGGTCATGTTCTTGGTGATTTTAGAGCGTTTCTCAGTGAAGATGCTGGAAAAGAATTAGCAGGGAAAATAGACAATCAGCATTTAAGTGGGATCGTCGGTTTAAATATTCAAAATCATACCTTGAGTTTAGGATATATGCACTCTTTAGGTGATACTGCAATGCCAACATTGAGTCATGCTGAACCCGCAGTATTTATGGATAGTATAAGTGCTGATTTCACCAATCAAAATGAAAAAGTTATCAGTGTTCGATATGACTATGATTTTAAAGATACTGCTTTAGATGGTTTAAAATTTATGGCGAGATATAGCCAAGGAACTGATATCGAAATTCCTCGGTTAAAGGGTGAGGTATTTGAAGAAGACTCTTTCGATTTTGATCTAAACTATCGCATACCTCGTGGAATGCTCAAGGGTGTTGGTATCCGTGCTCGCTATACGCGTTATCGTAATGATTTACCTAATGAGAGAATCGTATTCAGACCTGCCAATGAAACGAGGGTCAATGTTGATTACACGTGGAAATTTTAAAGCATAAAATAAATGGAATGTTATTGGTGGTTCACTTATAACATTCCAAGAGAATTCAATAATTAATATTGTCTTTGGTAAAGTTAATAAAATCTTTGACAACCTCTCTCTTTTTTAATTTTGAATACACCATGTAAAGTGATAATTCAGATGAATGATTGTCTTTAAAACACTCAATTAATATACCATCTTCTAATTCTTGTTTGACCTCGTGATATAAACGATATCCGATACCAAATCCTTGAATCATCCATTGGTGCGTAACTTCAGCATTATTACTCTTTAAATAAGGGTGTACATGAACCTCAAATATTTCGTCATTTATGCTGTATTTCCAATCTTGGTATATGTGGCGATTTCTTATTAGGCAAATGCAGCGATGATTGAGTAAGTCTAAGGGGTGTGTAGGATAGCCAAATTTATTAAAATATTTGGGTGATGCACAGAATATACGTCTAGTGTCGAGTAAAATCTCTGAGTTGTAGATTACATTATTGGGTTGTTCGAGTTGAAAAAGGATATCGAGTTCATTTTCCACAAGATCCATTTTCGAGTCAGAAAGAATGAGTTCGATTTCTAGATTTGGATGTGGTACGCTGAATTTTGCTATTAAATCACCTAACTTACTGCGGCCAAGATAATTTAAGCTACCAATACGTAATTTACCTGCAAAAGAATTCACATTTTGAGAAACCTCTTCATGAACTTGTTTCATTAAAGATGATATGTAAATACTGCGATCTAATAATAATTTACCAGCCTCGGTTAAATCAAATTGTCTAGCAGATCTGTTAATAAGCCTCTTACCATAAAAATATTCAAGTTTTGCTAACTTTCTACTTACCGTTGGCAGGGGAATATCCATTTCAATGGAAGCACGCGTCATTGATTTTGATGAGGCTAATGTTATAAAGAAATCTAAATCACTAATTTCATTTTGCATAATTTGCTTTCCGTAGCATAAATCAATTTAATTTTTGCATAGCACACGTCTGTCCAAAATATAATTGATGCTTTTTAAAATTAAATTTGAAGTGTTTGATGAGTTGTTAACTTTTTATTTTTTTCAAAAATCCCATTTTCATTAAAATTTAAAAATAACGATTTGACTTGCAGTGGTCATTATAACAGTAGTTAGGATGGTTGTGAGAAAAATTAATATTTTGAAAAATATAAGTTTAATTTAAAAACTGTAAATAAAATTGAATAAAAAGTGTTATAGCTAAATATGCCATAGAAAAATATGATTCTTTTAAAACTAAATCAAAGAACTTCTGTATTGAGCAGTATGGTAAGTATTTTTCATTAAATACTCAGCCTGTAAAGCAAAAAAAAGAGGAGTGCGCACAAATAACATTCAATAAATTAGCAAGAAGGTTAGATAAATACTGCGTGACCAGTTTCAACACATTAAAAACGGTGTAATAAGTACGATGTATTTTAGATAATTTCTCAATATGATTAAGTTTATGATATTTATATATTTTAGTTAAAACTCTTCTTTTTGACATTTTTTCTGACACTTTCTTTGACATTTTTTTGATTTTTTTTATTAAAAAATTGACTAAATAACTGAAATACAATAATAATGATTTGACATTTTCTTTGACATTTTTTCTGACAAAATATGCCTGAACAAAGTAAAACATGGATAGATGAAACGACGTTAAAAGTCATGACATATAAATCAGGCTTTTTTACTTTTCAATTGGGTTTTGAACATACTCAAGTCCAAGCGATGCTTAATCGTGTCAATGATTCACAAAAGCGCTTTAACAAAACCCCAAGTTTGCCCTTAATTATTGATCAAGTGCAGGATAAGGTATTAGCAAGCAGTATTTACAGTTCCAATACTATTGAGGGAGGGCAATTTACAGAACAAGAAACTGCAAACATATTAAAACAAGACCCTAAGACTATTCAAAAGTCAGAAGAGCGAAGACTGACAAATTTAAAAGAATCTATTGAATGGATAAAAAAAACCAGTTCTAAACAGTTAAAGCCTGTAGATGGTAAGCCTTTTGAACTTTCTACGATGTTTCAATTACATATATTGGTATCTCAGAATTTAGAAGAGCAACATAATCCAGCAGGGCAGTTACGAAATAACCAGCCAACTCAAAAAACAATAGTTGGTAATGATTCTCATGGAGGGACCTATCGACCACCCAAGTGCATAGAGGATATTGAATATCTTATTCAGGCGTGGATAGAATGGTTAAATAGTCCAAACGTAATTAATCAACCAGCGATAATTAGAGCAGGGCTAGCACATTATTATTTTGAGCTAATTCACCCATTTTGGGATGGTAATGGACGTACTGGGCGTCTGATTGAAATGTTTATTCTTGAGCAGTCAGGATATCGGTTTAGTTCATCTGCTATTTGGAAGTATTATCAAACGAATATCCATGAATATTTTGCTTTATTCAATCAGTGTAGAAAACTAGCTGATAAAAAGGAAGATAATCCTAATCAGCCATTTATTGAATTTATATTGAATGGTATGTTTGAAACAATTGAATATCTTCATGATGAAAGTAATAAATTAATCGGATATTTGCTTTACCAAACAGCTTTAAATAACGCTAAATTTAGGAAGGAAATTTCAGATAGACAATTCAATCTTATTCATAATGTGATGCGAGTGATGAGTGAAAGTAATAAATTTTTGTCAAAAGCAGAACTTTACCGTATTCCACAAATCCAGATTTTATATGATAGAAAAACCGAAAGAACATTTTATAGAGATATTGATAAGCTTGTTGAATTAAAATTTTTATCTGAACAGGATGGATTGGTCGTTATGGGAAATTGATTAATAAGTGAATCCTTTAATTTCTTGTATCAACAATTTCAGCGCTTTTTCATGCCTAAATATCTATCATGGACATCTACAAGCACGATTTGAAAATCACGTACATTACAAATAGAGTATGATACATCGCTATGACTTTCACTATTTTGAGTTGAGTATACTTGATGAAAAAAATATTAATGTTGCTGATCAGTCCTGTAATTGCTGGTTCTGTGTATAGTGCTGAAGATTGGTCGAAAAAACATCAATCCTATGTATTTTTACAAAATGAAGAACCTCAATATGGGAATAAAAATAGTGAAAATGTTGATTTTTTTGAGTTGTCAAAGCAACAAGAGCAAGATCGTATCGCTCAACGTGATGTAAATGTCGCAAAAATGTATGAAAATCGAGCAAATACTTCTAATATGAGTCCATTTGAAAGATCTCAATATCTTCTGAAAAATAATGATACTTATGCTTTGAATGCACATGAAAGCGAACAACAGCTAAAATCATTGCAAAAGGCCCGCAATAGAGGGGTAATTTCAGAGCGCGATTATCAACAGAAAATGATTAAGCAAAATCAGATGCCTTTAGAACAGAAGAATAATCAACTTAAATATTCAATCCCTGTAGGGGAGTGATGATGAATATCTTTAAAAGTGATTGGCGTTGAATGGGTTTTTTAATTATTCATTTTTATATAGAAGTACCTTAAGGTACTTTTTTTAACACATTAAAAATTCAACTTCTCTACAGGTTGAAATCGTGATAAGCAATTCTATAATCTTTCGTTATCTTTGATTTAAGTTTTTATCATAGTATTTACGATTCATCCGTATTACCTAAAAAAATAAGTTAAAATGTAATTATATTAGAGGTTTAGAATAAAAATAAACTAACTCTGGATCACCATCATCAAGATTTTCTATGTGACCGCTCGCAATAAATCCAGAATTTAGTAATAACTGCTGCATTGGCAAGTTAGATCGATTCGTTGTGGTAAAAAGCTTTGGATGTTGGCATTTAGCCTTTAATGCGTTCAGTAATACACGTCCCGTACCACAGCGACGATAAGGTTCTGCGACCATCAGCATCTCAATAAAACCGCATCCGAAAAAATGGTAATTTAAAACGCCGTAGCCCATTACTTTTCCATTTTTTTCAACAAGAAAGCAGACACCCTGCATACACCAATTGTGGATTTGCAATATTCGCTGCGGATCGTGTGAGGCAACACTGTCGATAGCGATTAAGTCTTTAGTGTCAGTTTCAGTCGCTAGGCGAATAAGCATATGTTCATTTATATCAGTCATTACGCTATTCACTATAGCAAAATATATAGACCAATTTAAAATTATGGTCGTGATAAGAAATTCTAGATAGTTTCTTTATAGATCAATCGCCTAATAATAGCCTTGCCGCAAAAAATAGAATCAGGGCAGAGTAAAGATATTTTACTTTGAGGTATTGATACTGTTGCTAAACACAATGAGTATAGGGCTTTGAATCATGCGAAGAATAAAGTGCTCAAGTGAGCCTAAATCAGATATAAGCTCATTTGAAATTATAGGCTTAAGCTACTCTATTTCTTCTTTTTATCACAACCGATTACGCTGGCATCGGTGATGATGTTCTTACCGTCTGTGTACAGTGTGATATTGCAAAAGTAATCGATAACAGTCCGATTTTCTGTATATCCAGTCTTCCGATATACTGGTTCGCTACCAACTGGCATTTGGCCAACCACGCCGCCGCCACCGATTCCAACCATGGTCGTCTTTTGGCCAATATACTCAACACCTGTCTGCACGAAAACTTTTTCTGGTGTTACATGAGTCTGCACTCGATTCCACCCATAGAAGCCACCACTACCATACGACGATGGACCTAGACCATGATCAGGTTTGCCAAATATTTTAAATGCATTACTGGCTGGTTGCCCGACTAGTTTTTGTGCAGCCACTTCGACTTCATTGGGTTTGGTGGCCAAGGTGGCGCAAGCGCTGATACTAAGCACCATGAGGGTGATACAACTATATTTGAATAAAGGCATGGAAAAGACTCCTGAAATAATCAATGTTATACGTACAGAGCAGAGCGAGATATTAATTCATCATAATTTATTATTTGGTATATATTTCACACGATTATATTGCATAACTATTGATAGTCAAAAGCCCATTCTTACTAAAATAATTTGGTGTTAACTTTCCTCTGCTCATAGTCCATTGATGATCTTTTTAGAAGGCGAGATCCTCGTATTGAGAACTGTTTTGGATAAACTTTATTATGTTGGGTTTGTTAATCAATATATTGATTTAATTGTAAATATTTCATAAATATCAAGTTGTGGTGAGCACGAACATCAGAATAAAAATAAGTAATGCCAATTCAAAATTTGAGTTTAGTGATGAATTATTCTAAGATTTAGAACAACTAAAAGTTAACTTATAAATGATAGATATTTCACAAAATAATTTACGGCATGGATGAAAAATTATGGCTAAATACAATAGACCGCAGATCATACAATTTTTTATATCGTTAATTTCTCTTACTCTATTTTCTTTAACGATGTCAGGTGTTGCGCATGCTGAGGGGAATTGTCCTCCGGGCTATTATCCTGTCGGTGGTCAAGGTGTACAAGGCTGTGCGCCTATTCCAAATTATGGAAGCAGTGGGGGATATTCAGCTCCAAGCTATCGGACACCAAGCACAGAAGGTTATGTGGCTTCGGGTACAAATGGTGTAATTGGTGTGGCTACTGCAAAAATTTTCCGCGGAAAGTTAGAAGAGAAAGCATTGCAAGCTTGTGAAAAAAAAGGTGGGACTGATTGCAGAATTTGGTTTACTTATGATGACAACCATTGCGCGACTATAGGGCAAGCTGAAGGAACAAATAGATTGTATAAAGCACGAACAACGGCGGGTGAAGTGCGCGATGTTGTTCCAATGTTAGTCCCAGGAAGTAGAAAAGCTTTAGGACGGAAAAAAGTTTTAGAGGCGTGTCGTTATGATGGCTTCCCAGAGGCTCAATGCAAAATTATTTATGAAGATTGCCGTAGGCTTAATCTTCCATAAGCGTTTTATTTTGTGATTAAAATATGAAATACAAAGCTTAGAAAGACGTTTACGGAGTCGAGCTGAAGCGAGTTTTTAAGACAAATAAAACCACCTTCGGGTGGTTTTTGTTTAATGGATGATTCTAGTTTGGTACTGGAAATACCTGCTATTTCGTATAGGAATCATTTTGTTAATGGAGAAAGTTTTGAGCAAGGGTGATCAAATTTTGTATTGTTTCTTTCTTATGCTTTAATATCAATGTAATGGGCAGAGGGCTAGTGCTACAAACATTAGAGTGGACTTTACCTGATTATGTCTATGACCCATATGATTATGAATTAAATAAAGATACAGATTTTAAAAAATTGAATCCTGAGCAACAGGCTAATATTGTAGCTGATTATTTTGGATTAATTGAAGGATATAATCAGATTAATTTCAGTTTAGCTTGGCGAAATCATATAGCTGATAATTCACAGTATATAAGACAGGTAATGCAACCGATTATAAGTAATCCTTCAGGATATACACTGGTTTCTAATTCTACTCCGACTCCATTAATTCCTTTAATTTACTGAATTATCATCTCATGAAAAATATTAATTTATTAAGTGTTTTTTTTATATCAATAATATTAATTGGTTGTAAAGAGAAACGTGTAGCTGATTTCCAATATGAAATATTAGAAGATAAGAGCATTTGTTCATTAAAACCCCAAGAAATTTATGATTCTAATGAGTTTTCAATGTTTGACACATCATTTAAAAATGAAAGTGGAAGTTTCAATGATGAATTATCAAAGAAAATATATGCACAAAGTTTAGAAAATTTGTCTAATAAAGATAGTAAGTATATTTTTTGCTTTTCAAAAGATATGCTTATGTCAAATTATTTAGAGACTCAGATCCGTATTGAGTTAAAAAAAGGAAAATCCTTTAGACAATATGAATTTATAAATTACTTCTGTCTAAGTAAAAAAAATTCAATTATGAATTTCAATAGTCGGGATAAGAGTATACGAGAATGCCAATAATTCTGATTTCTGTAAAATTATCATAATACAGGTGACTTGAAATCTTACTTTCAACATCTATATCTGAGTCAAAGCAGCTCTAGAATTCGGCACGCTGAAATAGTTTTATCAAATAAGTCGTAAGTTTTCAGAAATGGGCTTTGATCTGTTTATCTGCCGTTCTGCATCGTATTTTTTTGCTGTTCTGTAGGTAAACCAATGAGTTCATCATAAGCATTCATTACCTGTTCATCTGTACACGGGAAACTTTACATTTCTTTTGATTTTTTAAAAACAAAGCACTTAAGCTTTTTCCGTCAGTTGAATTTTCATCTTTATCACAAAGACTACTAAGAGCAACTACTCGATTATATTCTAGTAGTTGCTTATAGGTGGTTTTTAAAAATGACGTATTCAGGTTTTAAAAGGTATGATTGTAATAAAGTGCAATACGGTTCTCAATATAATCTTTTGACACAGAATTTTTATAATCTGCATATAACCATGAGATACCCAAACCTTTAAACTTTTGCTGTTGGAAATCATAATTTAAAATCAGATCAAACTCTTTTTCAGTACCATTATTACCAGTGGCTGTTTTAATATGATCACCATTATAATAACGAATGATACTTTTTAAGCCATTTAATGGTGTGTCCTTAAAGTCATAATCATAGCGAATTTGCAAAGACCGTTCATCCTGTTGCATAAAAGTGCCCACCGACCAGTTAGCAGAATATACTTGTGGAACCCAATTTGCTAAAAGAGGAAAGGCATTGTCACCTGTAACATATTTATAACCCAGTCCAAAGGTGTGATTCCCATGGTTTAGCATGTGAATAGTGGCATAGACTTGATTATCAATATTTCCTTCCAATGCATTCCCAGATTCCTTGGTATCAAAAATATAGAAATTTGATTTTAAATGGGTTTTTTTATTGAAATCATGTCTAAGTTCATAACTTAAAAAATGTTGATCATAAATGTCTTCTAATTTTGCATAAAAATAACGAACTTGTTGCTTGTTAAAATCATAATCAATTCCTGCAAAATCTAAAGCATCTGCTTGAGCTTTATTTTTGCCATTGACCAGATGAAATTTAAAATAATCTTCTGTATTACGACCACTGACTTTGTTTAAACGTCCAACAGTGATTTTACTATTGGCTAAATCCGTTGATTCTAAAATACCACCAAGAAATGTGGTAGGGAGTTGCATTACCGCATCAGTATGGACAATGGGTAATTTTGGCATAACTTCACCGATTTTGAGTTCAGTTTTGCCATATTTAAATTTTGCTGTTGCACCGAGTTTTAGTTGATCTTGGGCTTGTTGTTGTTTAACAGCGTCATAAGGCATGATGTTATCTACAATATTTTTAGCTGAACTTAAACGATAAGCATAGCGTGCAGATAGATCCAAACCGAGTTGTACCGGTGTATCGGTATAACCAGAATTGAGGTTGAAGGTTGCGGCTTGTGACCAGTTGTTTAAATCTTTACTATGAGCATCGTCAAAATTACGATCGAAATAGAAATTTTTTAAATAAAGATTGGCGGTTGTATCTTTAATAAAATCTGCATGAGTTGCTGAATTTAGGCAATAAGAAGCCAATATACCCAAAAGGATTGTTTTAAGTTTCATGTTTTCTTCCTGAAAATATTTTAGTTTTGAGTTTGGCAGCTGAAATTCCGCTTTCAGACAGCCATTGGTTTATCACATCTGTTTTTTGATATCGATTATTAAGAAAATCATTCCATTTATGCAGTGATTGCAGTCATATTGGTTAATGGTGCGTCAGTTAAAGACTGTAATGTCTCAAAAGAAAGCCCATCCACCATTTCAATCACTTTTAACCCATCAGCAGTTACTTCAATAACACAAAGGTCAGTGTAAATACGGTCTACACAGTTTTTCCCTGTTAATGGATAACTTAGTTGTTTGACAATTTTTGCTTCCCCTTTTTTTGTGGTGTGTTCTGTGGTGATAAATACTTTCTTGGCACTTACAACTAAATCCATTGCTCCTCCCACTGCTGGAATTGTATCTGCCGTACCTGTATGCCAGTTTGCTAAATCACCATTTTCTGCAATTTGAAATGCACCCAGTACACATATATCGAGATGACCTCCACGCATCATGGCAAATGAGTCGCCGTGGTGAAAATAACTGCCACCTTCCAGCATGGTCACAAATTCTTTACCCGCATTGATCAGTTCAGGATCTTCCATATCAGGCGTAGGCGGTGGGCCAAACGCAAGTAAGCCATTTTCAGAATGAAGGAAGACATCTTTATCTGCAGGCAAATAACTGGCAACCTTGGTTGGTAAACCAATCCCTAAGTTTACATAGGCGCCCTCTGGAATATCCTGTGCCACACGTTTTGCAATTTGGTCACGACTGAGTTTCTGGTAGCTCATATTATTTCTCCTTATCGCTTATGGGGCTGGCTGTACTTGAACAACGTGTTGTACAAAGATACCTGGAGTGATGATATGTTCAGGATCAAGTTCACCCAATTCAACTATTTCTGAAACTTGAGCAATGGTGGTGGTCGCCGCCATTGCCATGATTGGGCCAAAGTTACGGGCAGATTTGTTGTAAATCAAATTTCCCCAACGATCACCTTTGTGTGCTTTGATCAAGGCAAAATCAGCTTTAATTGGTAATTCAAGTACATAGTCTTTTCCATTGATCTGACGAATTTCCTTACCCTCCGTGAGCAGAGTGCCGAAACCTGTTGGAGTAAATACTGCACCTAAGCCCATACCTGCCGCTTGAATGCGACAAGCCAGATTACCTTGTGGAACAAGTTCCAGTTCGATTTTTCCTGCATGGTACAATTCATCAAAGACCCACGAATCAGATTGACGAGGGAAAGAGCAGACCATTTTCTTGACTCGACCTGTTTTAAGCAGCTTCGCCAAACCATAGTCACCATTTCCCGCATTGTTACTGACAATCGTTAAGTCCTTAGTATCGTTTTCGATTAAAGCATCAATCAGTTGCGTAGGTTGTCCCGCAGCCCCAAACCCGCCAATGAGAATAGTTGCTCTATTGGGAATAGATCGAAGTAGTTCATAAGCTGAATGATGAATTTTGTTCATATTAAACCTGTCCTTTGATCACGAACTTTTGTGGCATTCTTTTTAGGGTGAATGTCAGCATGATGATCGCACCTATGAGCATCAAAACACTGCCATAAACCATGCCTGTTGCAAATGAATAGGTCAGATCTTTGAGAAAGCCAATTAAGAATGAACTGACAATGGTTGCTGAATTACCAAAGGCATTAATAAACGCAATACCGATGGCTTTGTGATCAGTGGATAAGCTTTCATCGGCAAATGCCCAGAAAATCCCCATGGTGCTGAACCCTGCCATACATGCCAAACATAAGCCGATAATTTGCAGGATAGGTGTTTGTAAATAGGCGGCCATGAGCCAACCGATAAAACCAAAGAGCATTGGGAAAAAGGTATGCCAATATCTTTCTTGTGTTTTATCCGAGTGATAACACAGTAAAAACAAGGCAATGATGGTGACTAAATGTGGAATCGCGACAATGATTCCGTGAGTGACTGAATTTAAATTCGGTAGTGATGCAGAAACAATTTGTGGGACCCAGATATTGACCATTCCGCAGGTTGTCACAATACAGAAATACACGACAGCACAACGTACCACTGAGCTGTTTAGAAATGCCCAAGTAGACGTTTTATTTGAAGCGTGAAGCAGAGTTTCAGCATGAACAGTAGGGTTGCTTTGACTGTGTAATTGAGTACCTTGCAGTTCTTCATCTTTAAGCGCCTGAATGAGAACTTGCTTTTCTTCTTCATTTAACCATTTGGCATCTTTAGGCGTGTTTGGTAATTTGGCATAGACCAAGAGTCCAAGAAAGACACAAGGTAATCCTTCAAGTAAAAACACCCATTGCCAACCTGTAAAGCCATACCAATTGTGTAAATTTAAAATATAACCTGTGACCACTGCACCAAACATGGCAGTAAACGGCATAGCCAACATAAAGATGGCATTGGCGCGCGAGCGATGTGAGGCTGGGAACCATTGGGTTAAATACAATAACATACCTGGCATAAAGCCAGCTTCAGCAATCCCAACAATGGCACGAATGATATAGAGTGACTTTTCATCAGTGGCAAAAGCAGTACAGCTCGAAGCAATTCCCCAAACGATGATGATGCTACCGATCCAAAGTTTCGTCCCAAATTTTTTTAACATCATATTGCTTGGAATGCCAAAGCAAATATAAAAGATATAGAAAATGGTATTGGCTAGACCAAAACTGAGTGCGGTTAATCCTAAATCTGCACTGAGTTGTTTACCCACAAAACCGATATTGATCCGATCTAAAAATGAGAAAATGAAGAGTATTAATAGAAAATATAGAAGCTTACGTCGTACTTTCTGTATAGTGTCTTCCAATTTTTTATTTTGTTCTGGCAAATCAGTTGCCTGAATTTCAATTTTTTGAGAATCCATAGTTTTCTTCCTTTGAACACTGTATGGATAGGTGACCGAAAATCACCTAGGGTTTTTACTGCGTAATCACGTCGTATAAATGTGTTGCCTTAATTAATTGTTCGATACTTTGTTGTGGAGAGGCTTTACCGAAAATATAACGGTCTGGACGAACTAAGATGGCATGCGCTTGATTGTGATTGAGCCAATCCAAAATTTCTGCTTGCTTGGCATAGATAATACTCAGTCGTTGAATGCTATTTAGTTCAAGCTCTTTAATTTGAGCCTGATATTCAGGTAGGACAAATAGACTGAATTGATAGCCAATAGCATCATCACTCAATATTTGATTGTCCAAAATAAACTGTGGAGCAATTTGACCATTGATCTCATCTGTATTTTGAATAAATCCTGCACCCAGTCTTGGTGTTGGGGTAATGAAGTTTTTGAGTTGAGAAACTTGTTGTTGATACTCATGATTTGCACAATAATTTTGGATAATTTTTCCAAAATTAACAGCACCTTGAATGAATTCTTTGACATGAGACATACGTTCAGTATGGTAACTTTGAACCAGTTCAAAAGATTGATCCTCTCGTACCAATTCATTGAGTTTCCAAGCTAAATTTGAAGCATCACGGATACCTGCAGCCATACCTTGTCCCATAAATGGTGGTGTTTGGTGTGCAGCATCACCAGCAATGATCAAACGGTTTTTGCACCATTGTTTTGCCAGCAAAGCGTGGAAGGTATAGACTGTAGCGCGCTCAATTTCGGCATTTTCAGGTTGTATATAATCTGCTAATAATTTCCAAATGGTTTCCGGCTGAGTAAGTGTATTTACATCATCTTCAGGCATCACCATGATTTCCCAACGTAGACGTTGGCCTAAGCCTTTGATATAGCTCATTGGACGTTGAGGGTTACAGTATTGAATACTGTAATCACCCAAATCATTGGTATTATTCTTGGCAATAAAATCGACCACCAGCCAACGACTATGCAGATTTAAGTCTTCAAAAGTTGTACCAATCAAACGGCGAACCAAAGAACGAGTTCCATCACAGCCTACGACGAATTTAGCGGTTGCTTGGTATAAAATACCATTGGCTAAATTTTCAAAAAACAAAGTGCAGTCTTTGGCTTGTTCATCAATTTTAAATACTTCATGGCGTATTTTTACAGTGAGTAGAGGATTTTGTTCTACATGCTCACGTAATGTAGCTTCTAAATCAGGTTGATGAATACGATATGCTGAACTCCATTGATGCATACCCTTTTGCGTTGGGCGTTCCCAAGTAATCAGTAAATTCCCCTCAGCATCGACAAATTTCATCCCTGGCCCGGGTGCCAGCTCGTGTTGCAATTTCTCTGAAATACCAATGCTTTGAAAGATTCTCATACATTCGGCATCAAAGCGAACCGCACGAGGTAATTGTAATATCTGCGCTTCGCGTTCAAGCACGATGACTTTTAAACCTTGTTTAACCAATAAGTTGGCAAGGGTGACACCTGTAGGTCCATAACCCACAATGGCAACGTCATAATATTGTTTTAATTCCATTTTTTACTCCTCCTGAGTGAAAGAGGCTTTATTTGCCCCACTTCCAATTAGCCATCATTTTTTACGATGTTTTTGAGGATGCCAATTTTATCGACTTCGATTTCAACCACATCACCTTCTTGAAGCAAGATGGGAGGAGTACGTTTTAAACCAATACCGCCTGGAGTGCCGCTGACAATGACATCACCTGCGTTAAGCGGTGTAAATGTAGAAATATAGTTAATCAATGAAGGAATATCGTGAATCAATTGAGTAGTTTTCGCATGTTGTAATTCTTGCCCATTGACGCGGGTAGTCAAAGTCATGATTTCATTGGGTTTAATTTCATCTTTAGTGACTAACCAAGGACCAAAGCTACCTGTTTGGAAGAAGTTCTTACCCGGTCCCCATTGCGCTGTATGACGCTGCCAATCACGTACAGAAGCATCGTTATAACAAGAGTAACCTGCGATATGATCCCATGCATTTTCTTTGGCAATACGGCGACCACCTTTACCAATCACAATGGCAATTTCACCCTCATAGTCAAATTGTTCAGCTTCAACAGGGCGAAGTAGGGGTTGATTATGACCAACTTGTGATGGTGCAAGTCTAAAGAAAATCATCGGCTTTTCAGTCACTTCTTGCTGAGTTTCTTGTACATGGTCTGTATAGTTCAAACCGATACAAAAAATTTGTTCAGGGTTTGGAATCACAGCTTCAAACTGAATATCTGCTAAAGCATAGTCTACTGCTGCATTTTCAGCAGATTTGACGATTTCAATAAAATTGTCTTCGGCCAACAAGCTTTTTAAATCTGCATATTTATTTGCTAAATGCTTTTTTAAATTAATCACAGACTGGTCTTTAACCAAACCAAATAATTGTTGACCTTGAATGCTGAAACTTAATAATTTCATAGAAATCTTCCTTGATAAATACATATTGTCTTTAGAATTATTATCAATAATTAATAACAATTGACATAATACTGGCAAACAATATATTTTATGTCAATACTTTTATCAAATATTGAGAAAAATATGAAAGGTCTTAAATTCAGCCATATTGGTATCTATGTCAACGACATTGCTAAAATGGAACAGTTCTATACTGAAATTCTTGGTTTTTTTGTGACTGATCGCGGACGTTTAAATACGCCGAGAGGGGATGTGCAATTGGTCTTTCTCAGCAGAGATCCGAAAACACACCATCAAATTGTGTTGGCAACAGGTCGCCCTGAAGCGCAAATCTTTAATCCAATTAATCAGATTTCTTTAGAAGCAGACAGTTTGGAAACTTTGCAAGAACTCTATGTGAAGTTTGTAGAGTTACAGATTTCACATTTAGATCCAATTACGCATGGCAATGCAATTTCGTTTTATGCACCTGATCCTGAAGGGAATCGTCTAGAATTATTTATCGATACGCCATGGTATGTGTCACAACCAATGAAAATTCCATTGGATTTAAACAAAACTAAAGATGATTTGATGGCTGAAGTTGAGAATCATGCCAAAAAACTTCCAGGTTTTTGCCAAAGAGCTGAATGGGAGGGTAGAATGCGTGAACTCATGGCGATGAATTAAGTTGAGCTGTCTATGTCCACATCCAATAACATGTTAAATATTTTGACTTTATTTTCGATAGAGGAGCCTGTTTTGGATGCAGACATTATTTGTGAAAAACTCAATTTTTCCAAACCCACAGGTTATCGTTATATTAAAGATTTAGTTTCACACGGAATTTTACAGCGTTTGCATGGTGGGCAATATACCTTTGGACCTCGAATTTCCGTGATGGATTATATTTCACAACAATCTAATCCCATACTACGGTTAAGTATTCCTTTTATGCTGGATATAGTTGAACAAACAGAATTTAATTGTTGTTTGACACAATTTTATGAGGATTATTGCATTGATATTCATCATGAAGGCTATAAGGAATCGTCACTATTGTCCTATGGGCGTGGTCGCCCACGACCTGCATACGCAGGGGCAGCGCCTAAAATTATTTTGGCAAATACGACCACGAAAGTTCAGAAATCGATTTTCCGAAACTTTCAGGACCATTATATTGCCAGTGAATTTGCTCTGACTGAAACTGAATTTTTAGACAAATTGAATCAAACAAAAAAACAAGGTTATTACGTCTCTAAAGGGGAGTTGGAAACTCACCTAGGTGCAATTGCTGTCCCAATTATTTATTCCAGTAAGGCATTTCCACTTGCTTTGAGTATAGTGGGGTCAGTAAAACGCTTTAATTTGATTCAAGTCGAAACGATTGTGGAGATGTTAACAAAAGCAGCGAAACACATCGAAAGTGAGTTTAAAAAGACTGAGTCATGAGTGAAATTATGATGATTCTTTGGTTATTGAAAAGTCATTAGACCGACATTGGATATTAACAATAATCATGCTTTGGCAATCATTTAACTTCACGAATATACGTAAATTTTGAAGTGTTTTAATTGATTAGAACACAGTTAAATAGAACAAAAAATTAAACTGCTAATACTTTAAAATCATTATTTATAAGCGAGGAAGGAGCTGCTCAATTAATTTCTAAATCCAGCCCCTTCAATTTCTAACGTTGATGTATAGATCTAAACCTTTTTTCCTCATCCATGCCTGATGAAATTCATCAGACATGAATTGAAGCGATTTCGATACGATTAGAACTTATATTGATAATTGATAAAGAAACGATTTTCTGTAAAATCACTCCCATAATCTTGCTGGTAACGTGTAAATAAGTGCTGTAAAGACAGTCCTTTTAACGCAGGTTGCTGAAAATTATAGGTGGTCAGAACATCAAGCTCGGACTCTTTATTTTTATCACCATTGCTCATTTTAATATCTCGTCCAACCGCGTACTTTGCAATGCTGTTTAAACCGAGGATGTAATCTTTAAAGTCATAACCATAAACAAAATGCCATGATTTTTCATTTTCTTTAAAAAAGCCTGTGACATTCCAGTTAATAAAATAAAGCTCAGGTAAAAAACCATCAGGCAAAGGGTAGGCGTCCCCAATAATTCGTTGATAACCGACACCTAAAGTGTGATTGTTTAGTTTCAATGTTTCCAATAAACCTACATTTTGGCTATCGATGTCTAAAGCACTGCTATTATCTTGCGAATTAAAATATCGTAATTTTGAATGCAGGGCGATATTGTTAGCAATTGGGTATTGATGCTCCACACCTAAATAGTGTTTATCATATAAATTTTCTAAATGCCCATAGTAATAATTGATATTAAAACCTTTATTTACATCATAAGATAAATTCAGGTAATCCAATCCATCTGAATAATGTTTTATACCTTTCTGCGTATAAGAAAATTTATAAAAATCCTCCTCATTGCGAGGAGAGTTTTTCGACACATGACCAAGTTCGACTTTAAGTTTTTCCTGAATTGGAAATTTTAAGTTCACCCCTTGATAAGTCGTTAAAAGCTGACGGCTTGTGTCGATTGCGGTCATGGGTAAGTTGAGCCATAACTCACCCACTCTCAATTCTGCCTGATCATATTTAAGTTTAAGTGTACCCCCATATTTTAAATAGTCTGCTGCTTGTTCTTGTTTGACTGGGTCAAAAGGCAATACGGTATCATTGACATGTTTGTCATTGCTTAGACGTACCGCATATTGCACTGAACCATCAACGCCAATTTGCAGAGGATGTTTTAAAATTTCAATGGGTGTGTCATAAAATTGTGAGTGATAAAATAATGATACGCCTTGTGACCAACTCCCCGAATCTTTGACATTTTCTTGGTCAAAATTGCGATCAATATAGGCATTTTTTAAAGTTAATTTCCATTCATCTTTGGCTAGCGCTAGTTGTGTAAAAGCACAAGTATTGATGAATATGAGCGTAGTAAAAATCTTTGTAAATGGTGTATTGAATAACATAAGGCATCCTTGACTTAAGTTTATTTCCAGATGAAAGGTGATTTTTTCTGGGTTTCTTCAGCATCAGGTTCTAAAGCAATACCTGTACGGTCTTTAAAAATACAAATCGCTAAAAAAGCAATCACGGACATCACGGTTAAATATGCACTGACTAAATAAATACCGTTTACTTTGCCGATTAATGCTGCTGCAATTAATGGCGCGAACGCACCGCCAATGATCGAGCCAATCGCATAAGTGATGGATATACCTGAAAAGCGAATAGAAGCAGGGAAGAGTTCAGAATAAAAGACAGCTTGCACACCATAGGTGATTCCAATACCCATTGATAATAAGGCTAGACCAGACATGATGTAGCTATAGTTGCCTGTACTGATCAGTGGGAAAAGTACCAGAGCGGTAATGATTTGAATCAATGAGCCGAAAATATAAACTGGTTTACGTCCAAATTTATCTGAAAGCACTGCAGATAACCAAGTAAAGAAGGTCCAAATAACGGCAGAAATACTGATCAAGGTCAAAATGATTGGACGCTCTAAATTCAGACCATTTGGATTGGTGGTAAAGCTTTGAATAAAGCCACCAGCAGTCATGTAGCCCAGCGCAGTTGTACCAGCTATCAATAATGCTGAGCTAAAAATGACTTTTTTATACTGTCCAAAAAGTTCACGGATCGGTTTCTGTGTGGTGCCTTTCTGCTTTAATTCCTCAAAAATAGGGCTTTCTTCAACTGAACGGCGAATCCAGTAGCCTAAAGCAAAGAGAAAAATACTGCATATAAATGGAATTCTCCAACCCCATGCTAAAAACTCTTCTCCTGGTGAAACATAGCCAGTCATGATCACTAAAACCAGTGATGCTAGTAATAAACCAAGTGGAACACCGAGTTGTGGGAATGAGCTAAATAATCCACGTTTGTGGGTTGGTGCATGTTCAACGGCCATCAATACAGCGCCGCCCCATTCACCGCCTGCGGAAATTCCTTGTAAAATACGCAGTAAAATTAAAATGATAGGCGCAATGATACCCACGCTGTCGTAAGTGGGTAATAAGCCAATCAGAGTTGTGGTTCCACCCATCATGATTAATGTAGCGGCTAGAACGGTTTTACGTCCAAACTTATCGCCAAAATAACCTGCGATAAATGCGCCAAAAGGCCGAAAAATAAAACTGATCCCTACAGATGCAAAAACCAACAGGGTGGCAAAGGCTGGACCTGCGGGTTTAAAAAACAGTTGATTAAAAACTAAGCCTGCTACAGCGGCATAAATAAAATAGTCATACCACTCTATGGTGGTCCCAACAATCGTTGCTATCGCAATTTTGCGAGTACGTGATGCCGATGAAGTGGGAAGTGCAAGCGTCGAGCCGTGCAATTCTGCTTGAGAGTTTTCCATAGCTTTTCCTTTTTGTATTTCACTTATGCTTCAATCTATTCTTGGTTTTTTGATTGAAACAAAATCCTTGTCGTATTGACTCATTATGAATCAATCGAATAATTATGCTTGAATATTTTTTAAATGGATACACTATTTTTAAAATAAAATAAAAATGGTATCTTTTTAATTTAAATTGGTAATGTTTTTAATTTTAAATAATGATATTAAAATATTTTAAATCAAATGATTGTAATTTTTATCGATGTATTGGTTTTAATTTTTATTTGTAATTTGATACTAAAATTAATTAAATTACAATTTTTGGTATCTTTTTAATGTCTTTTATTAAGTCTTTTGCAACAAGAAAACCCAAATAAACTGATTTGGGTAAATATGATTTTGCAGACGAAGTTGAATCAGGTTTTGTATAAACCCTTATAAGTTATGTCTTCACTCAGTCATCCAATCGATTCAGCTGTAATGTGTGCTGTCGTGTTATCAATCAACGTTGTATTCGTGTGAGTAATGCCCTCATCTAAAGTTATTTTGGTCGTGTTTAATTCCATGAATTTCATCTTTATTTAGGCAAATACATCATCACGACCAACAATGTGATTTATTAATGCCGAGATCGCTAACTGAAATTGCATCTGTTCAGTATTTATTCTGGGGTAATTTATTTTAGGATATGTTTGAAAAACTCCCCTAAAGCCTAGCTTGATTGCCACACAATGACTAAGGCTAACTTTGGAAATTTAGGGGAGCTGATTCAATAAAAATTAGTTTTAAACAAACGCTTAATTAGTCGCGATTGACTAAGGTTAAAATATCGTAAGTGGCAACTAATTCATGACGCTGGTTTTTTACTTTAATGTCCCAAACAACAACGCCGTGGGCTTTTTGGCTTGGGTCTTGTAAAGGTTTCGGGGTTTTTTGTTTACAGGTTAATTCGACTTGAATGGTATCTCCGATTTTAACAGGCTCTACAAAACGTAAATTGTCCATCCCATAGTTTGCAATCACTGGACCTGGTGCTGCATCTACAAATAACCCCGCAGCAGCGGATACGATAAAATAGCCATGCGCAACACGATCACCAAATATTGAGTCAGCTGCAGCAATTTTGTCCATATGTGCATAGAAGTGATCTCCACTTAAGCCAGCAAAATTGACAATATCAGCTTCTGTCACAGTACGGCGAGCAGTCAATAGGCGTTCACCGATACGTAATTCATCAAATGATTTTTTAAAGGGATGAACTCGATCTTCAAAAACCTCTGAACCAATGGTCCAACTATGACCAATTTGTGTCATGGCTTTGGGTGAACCTTGGATTGCTGTGCGTTGCATATAATGTTTTACTGCACGTAAACCACCTAATTCCTCACCACCACCAGCACGACCTGGACCACCATGAACTAAGTAAGGAAGAGGCGAACCATGACCTGTACTTTCTTTGGCATTTTCACTATCTAGGATATGTACACGACCATGCCAAGGTGCAATTTTGGCAATGATCTGCTCTACATTTTCATCCGCATTGCGCACCACAGAAGCAACTAAACTACCTTCACCCCATGCAACTAAATCAGCCAGCTCTTGAAGGTTTTCATAAGGCATTAAAGTAACAACTGGACCAAAAGCTTCTATTTGATGAATGGTCGTGGCTTGGCTTGGATTTTTACAGACTAAAACAGTCGGTGGATAAAATGCACCTTGTTCAGGATTTTCAGCTTGAATGGTGAAATCTTGACGGAGGTGGCTACCAAATACAATTTCAGCCTCTTGATTGAGTTGCTCTACTTTTTCAGCCACATCATGTTTTTGTTTTACACTGGCTAATGCCCCCATGGTGACATTTTCACGTTCAGGATTACCCACGACCACATTTTTTAATTTTGCGATTAACCGTGTTTGTACTGTTTCAAGTAACTCTACGGGAACAAAGGCTCGACGAATTGCAGTACATTTTTGCCCGGCTTTTGTGGTCATTTCACGAAAGACTTCTCGTACAAATAGATCGGTTGTTTCCGTAGATGCGTGTTGAGTCAAAATAGCACTATTGACAGAATCTGCTTCCATGGTAAATGGAATTGAATAATGATTTAAATGCGGCGTTGCACGTAATTTTTGCCCAGTGGATGCAGAACCTGTAAACGTTACTGTATCTTGAGGGTTTAAATGTTCGAATAAATCATAAGTTTGACCACAGATAAGCTGTAATGCACCTTCTGCTAAGATGCCGCTAGCCAAAATGTCTTTGACAACAGCGTGGGTCAATTCTGCACCTTCCGTGGCCGGTTTAACGATACACGGCACACCCGCCAATAATGTTGGAGCAATTTTTTCTAACATTCCCCAAATTGGAAAATTAAAAGCATCAATATGCACAGCGACACCAGCCTTTGGGCTAAGAATATGCTTTGCGCCAAAGGTACCGTTTTTAGACAGCGGAATCCAAGCATCTTCAATCAAGGCGGTTTCATCGCTGAGTTCACGACGAACTAAACTCGAATAGGCGAATAAAGTTCCGATCCCACCCTCGATATCAATCCAAGCATCTTTACGGGTACAACCTGTTGCTTTGGCAAGTTCATAATAGCTTTCTTTGCGTTCCAGCAAATATTGAGCGACTTGTTTTAATGCATTGGCACGTTGATGAAAAGTCAGTGATGCCAGTGCAGCACCTTTTTGTTTTGCATAATCAACAATGGCTTGCGTGTTGATTCCTTGACTACTCACTTGATAAATGGCTTCACCTGTTATCGCATGATAGACAGTACGGAAGTCTTGTTGAGCGATATATTCTTGTCCATAAACCAAAGAGCTTAATGTTTTAATCGCAGGCTGCGTGGTTGATTTTGTGGTCATTTCATCGGGTTCCGTATGGGGTATTGCCGTATCTAAATCAAGCATTACTCAAACTCCTTTTGTGATACGTTTTAGATGGTTTTCTATTTTTAATGACTCATAATTTGTCTTTTAAATTTTAAAATGTCAAATTTTTTTAGCTGAATATTGTGATATTAAAAATATAATAAAAATAATTTTAATTAAAACAGTTATTTGGAAAAGTAAATTTTAAAATAATTATGATACATAAAAATATTTATTGATTTTTTATTTGTATCGTTTTAATTTAAATAGCATAACACTTGGGATAAGTGAGGACACAATGAATAATCATCAACAAGATTTCGATCAATCTCTCGAAAAGGATATTTCGATTGAGCCTAAAGATTGGATGCCAGATGCATATCGTAAAACTTTAATTCGCCAGATTGGACAACATGCACACTCAGAAGTTGTGGGAATGTTACCTGAGGGCAATTGGATCACGCGTGCACCAAGCTTAAAACGTAAAGCTGTTTTACTTGCTAAAGTTCAAGATGAAGCAGGGCATGCATTGTATTTATATAGTGCGGCTGAAACTTTGGGTGCCGATCGTGATGACATGATGGATAAACTCATTGCTGGGCAGATGAAGTACTCATCAATTTTTAATTATCCAACCTTAACTTGGGCCGATGTTGCTGCTATTGGCTGGTTGGTTGATGGTGCTGCAATTGTCAATCAAGTTGCGTTATGTCGTACCTCTTATGGCCCCTATGCACGTGCCATGGTGCGTGTATGTAAAGAAGAAAGTTTCCATCAACGCCAAGGCTTTGAAGCCATGATGCAGTTGGCAAATGGGACACCTGAGCAAAAACAATTGGCACAAGATGCAGTGAATCGTTTTTGGTGGCCTGCACAAATGATGTTTGGTCCGAGTGATGATAATTCTCCAAACAGCGCGCAAAGCATGCAATGGAAAATTAAACTCTTTAGTAATGACGCACTCCGTCAAAAATTTGTGGATAACACGGTACCGCAAGTTTTACAGCTGGGTTTGACTGTGCCAGATCCTGACTTACGTTTTAATGAAGCAACAGGACATTACCAGTCTGGTGAAATTAATTGGGACGAATTTTTTGACATTCTTGCAGGTAAAGGCCCATGTAATCACGAACGTATCGAAGCACGCCGTAAAGCGTGGGAAGGTGGCAAATGGGTACGAGATACCGCTGTGGTCTATGCACAAAAAAAGCAACAACAAGCTACTACCAAAGTTGCTTAGTTCAGCGTTTTAGTTAAATTTAATAAGGATTTTATGATGGACAATAAAAATAACTGGTCGCTATTTGAAGTTTTTGTACGAAGTAAACAAGGTTTAAGCCATCGTCATGTGGGCAGTTTACGTGCGCCAGATGCAGAAATTGCACTCCAGAATGCCCGTGATGTTTATACCCGTCGCAATGAAGGGATCAGTATTTGGGTGGTGAAATCTGAATGGATTACTTCATCTCAACCTAATGAAAAAAATGAATTTTTTGATCCAGCATTAGACAAGGTATATCGTCATCCGACGTTTTACCATATTCCAGATGGCATTGAGCATATGTAAGGGGGACGAAGATGAGTCATTCAGTATTTGCACAGTTCCTATTGCATTTGGGTGATAGCCAACTGATTTTATCGCATCGTTTGGCCGAATGGTGTGGTCATGCGCCTGAGCTAGAGCTGGATATTGCATTAGCCAATATTGGTTTGGATTTGCTAGGTCAAGCCAGAACATTGTTAAGTCTTGCCGGTGAAGAGGAAGGCTTAGGTCGTGACGAAGATCAATTGGCATTTTTCCGTAACGAACGTGAATATCGCAATTTATTGTTATGTGAACAACCCAATGGTGACTTTGCACAAACCATGGTACGCCAGTGGTTAATGGATCATTATCATCATTTGTTATTTGCTGCATTAAGCCATAGCCAACACAAAGCGTTAGCTGCATTTGCGCTGAAATCATTACGTGAAGTGAAATATCACTTACGTTTTTCTACCGCTTGGATGGAACGTTTAAGTTTAGGGACAAGCGAAGCACATGCAAAAACCCAATTAGGTTTAAACGAATTGTGGCGTTTTAGCAAAGAATTATTTGTCTTAACCACCGAAGAACAAGGCTTGGTGACTGAAGGCTTAATTCCAAATATTGAACCTTTAAAAGCGCAATGGCTGGATGTCGTAACAGTTGAACTGCAACGTTTTGAGCTTAGTTTACCTGAAACAGGGGCTTATCGTAGTGGTGCAAAACAAGGCCTGCATACCGAACATTTAGGTTTCGTTTTGGCTGAATTGCAATATATGCAACGCACTTATCCCAATATGAGTTGGTAAGTTCAGCTTTTCACAAGGAGTGAAGCACATGAATTTAATTCGACAATTTAGCGATGATTGCTGGGATATTTTACAACAGATTTCTGATCCTGAAATTCCAGTGTTATCGGTTGTGGATTTAGGCATGATTCGTGGGGTGGAGTTGAATCAGGACAATAATATTGTGGTTCGACTTACACCTACCTATAGCGGTTGCCCTGCAACAGACGTGCTCAAAGATGAAATCGTACACGCGTTTACTGCAAAAGGTTTCACACCGATCCAAGTTGTGGTGGATTTATCTGAAGCTTGGACCACTGATTGGATGAGCCAAAATGGCAAAGACAAGCTGAAACAATATGGTATCGCACCTCCAAAAGGCGAGGCACACAGTTGTGGTACACATGTCGCATTAACCGATGGGATTGAATGTCCACATTGCCACAGCATACACAGCAAATTATTAAGCGAATTTAGTTCTACTGCATGTAAAGCCTTATATCAATGCCAAGACTGCTTAGAACCATTTGACTATTTCAAATGCATTTAAGTTGAACATTGTTCAACAGTTTGAAAAGTTAAAATGAAAGAGGGATTTTCACATGAGTCAATTTGTACCATTAACCATAAAATCAATTACGCCTCAAACTGAGCAGGCGATTTGTATTGCGTTTGATCTTACCCCAGAACAACAACAGCGCTTTCAGTATCAACCAGGGCAACATTTAACCATTCGCCATTTAACAGAAAGTGGTGAAATCCGTCGTTGCTATTCGATTTGTAGTGATGTTCAAGAAGACATGAGTATTGCGATTAAAAAAATTGATCAAGGTCAATTTTCAACTTGGGCAAATGACAATTTAAAAGCCGGTGATCAACTTGAAGTAATGCCACCGCAAGGGATTTTTTTTCAAAAAGTTGCCAAAACTGGAGGAAAAAACTACTTAGGATTTGCCGCAGGCAGTGGAATTACCCCAATTTTGTCCATTATAAAAACAGTGTTATTACAGCAACAAGCTGCCAGTTTTACTCTGATTTATGGCAATCGTACTTGGAAACAAACCATGTTTGCTGAGCAAATCATGGATTTAAAAGATCGTTTTAAAGAGCGTTTTCAATTGATCAATGTCTTCTCTCGTGAAATGAATGACAGTGCTTTGTTTAATGGTCGGATTGATGCTGAAAAACTGCAATTGTTATTTAAAGCAAATCTGATTCATGCTGAATTTGATCATTGTTTTGCCTGTGGTCCCAATGAAATGATGGAGGCCGTCGAAACGGTTTTACCTGAATTTGGTATTGAACGCAGCAAAATTCATACTGAACGTTTTAATACTGGGGCTGTGAAAAAAGCCACAGCGCAGCATATTGGCAATCGTAATGAAGAAAAAGTCAATATTGTGCTGGATGGGCGCGAGTTGATCATTGAAGTCGCCAAAGAAGATGACAGTATTCTAGATGCTGCATTACGTGCCGGTGCTGATTTACCTTATGCATGCAAAGGTGGCGTGTGCGCAACCTGTAAATGCAAAGTACTTGAAGGCAAGGTCGAGATGGCAATTAACTATAGTCTTGAACCTGAAGAACTTGCAAAAGGTTATGTACTCAGCTGTCAAGCATTGCCAACGACTCCAAATGTGCGTTTGAGTTTTGATGAATAAAACGGAATAACATTGGAGCAGAGAGATGGATTTCTTAAAAACCAGTTTAGTGAAAACAGGCGTGATGCTTATCGAGTTAAATCGCCCAGAAAAACATAATGCGCTAAATAATGCCACCTTAAAACAACTTGTGGATGTGCTGCAAGATTTAGAGCGGGACCAAAGTATTAAAACCGTAGTGATTACCGGTAATGAAACATGTTTTGCAGCGGGTGCTGATCTAAAAGAATTGGCAGCCCTTGATGTGGTGACAATCCAGCAAGATCAACGTCCGTTACTATGGAAAAACATTGATGAGTTTTCAAAACCAATCATTATGGCGATCAATGGCTTTGCCTTTGGTGCAGGCTTTGAGCTCGCCTTGCATGGCGATATTGTGCTGACTGGTGAAAATGCACAATTTGCCTTACCCGAAATCGGTTTGGGTATGTTGCCTGGTGCAGGTGGTACACAGCGTTTAGCACGTTTGGTCGGACAGCAATTGGCCATGCGTTGGGCAATGACAGGGGAACGTATTTCTGCAGCGCTTGCATTACAACATGGCATTAGTAGCCAAATTTGCCCAAGCGCACTGACGGTGCAATATGCAATTGAACTGGCTGAAAAAATTGCCAAACAAGCGCCATTGGCAATCCGTGTCATTAAACAATCGTTGAAATCCATCCATGAAGTGACTTTAAGCCAAGGCTTGAAGCAAGAACGTCAGCATTTTGTCTGGCTTACGGCAACTCAAGACCGTAAGGAAGGCATTGATGCATTTTTTGAAAAAAGAAAACCAGAATTTAGAGGTGTGTAATGGATTACCAAACCATAATTGTTGAAGAAAAAAATGCAGTTGGCTATTTAACTTTTAACCGCCCAAAGCAACTGAATAGTTTTAATGAAACGATGCATCAAGAAGTATCACAAACGTTAAAGGCCTGGGCCAAAGATTCAAATATTCGCGCGGTGGTGATTTCAGCCGAAGGTCGTGGTTTTTGTGCAGGGCAGGATTTAGCTGATCGAGTGGTTGATCCCAATGCAGACGCACCGGATTTGGGGATATCGATTGAAAAATATTACAACCCATTAATCAAACTGATTACAGAAATGCAGAAACCCGTGATTTGTGCAGTAAATGGTGTGGCGGCTGGAGCAGGTGCAAATATTGCCTTGGCCTGTGACATTGTTCTTGCCGCAAAATCTGCATCATTTATTCAAGCCTTTTGTCGCTTAGGTTTGGTGCCTGACTCAGGAGGCACTTGGTTTTTACCCCGTTTGGTTGGACGCGCACAGGCAATGGGTTTGGCAATGCTGGGCGATAAAATTCCTGCTGAAAAGGCAGAGCAACTGGGCATGATTTGGCAAAGTGTTGCAGATGAACAACTCAAAGCTGAAGCAGAAAAATTGGCTGAGCATTTGGCAACACAACCCACCTATGGCTTGTCTTTAATTAAAAAAGCAATCCATGCTGCTGCTGACAATAGCCTTGATGATCAATTGATTTTAGAGTGTGACTTACAGCGTTTAGCCGGTCGTTCCAGCGATTATAAAGAAGGCGTACAAGCATTTATGCAAAAACGTAGCCCTGAATTTAAAGGATGCTAATCATGCAACAATTCAATTTACAGCAAGCAAATGTCGCTGTTATTGGTGCAGGAACGATGGGCATCGGGATTGCCCAACTGGCTGCGATGAATGGTCATCAAACGCTGCTCTTTGACCTTGATCTCAATACAGCCAAGGCATCACTTGCACAGCTAACAGTACAACTGAATAAACGTGTCCAAGCTGGAAAAATAACACAAGCCCTTGTGGACAGTACATTGGCAAATTTAATTGTGGTGGATGATATTCAGCAGCTTGCGGCAGCAGGATTAATTATTGAAGCTGTAGTGGAAAATAAACAAGTGAAACAAAGCATTTTTCAACAACTTGCAGCGATTTGCTCTGAACAGACTATTTTTGCTTCTAATACCTCCTCCATTTCAATAACTGCAATAGCGTCTGTGATTCCACAACCTGAACGTGTGATTGGATTACACTTTTTTAACCCTGCACCAGTAATGAAACTAGTTGAAATTGTACAAGGCTTAAAAACTGCCAAAGTGAATGCAGATGCTTTGTTTAATCTGATGCAGACATGGAACAAAGTACCGGTTTTAGCCAAATCTACGCCCGGTTTTATTGTGAACCGCGTGGCTCGTCCGTATTATGCTGAAGCTTTCCGTGCTTTACAGGAAAATGTGATGATGCCTGAACAGTTAGATTTCATTTTACGTGAATGTGGTCGCTTTGCGATGGGACCATGTGAATTGACGGATTTAATTGGTCAAGATGTGAATTTTTCAGTGACACAGAGCGTTTATCAGGAATTTTTTTACGAGCCGCGTTATCGCCCCTCTCTTATTCAAAAACAACTGGTAGATGCAGGCTGTTTGGGCCGTAAAAATAAACAAGGCTTCTATAATTATCATCAAGAACAACCAACACCAGTATATCGCTTACCTGAAATGACTCAGGATAGCTCACAGAACATGAATGTGAGTATCCATGGTGAATGGGCCAATCAAGCTGATTTTATTCAGCGCCTAAAAAATCAAACGACATTCAATATCAACAAAGTTGTGTCTCAACAAAATTATATTCAAATTGATGATATTGATCTCCGACTCACGCAAGGCGAATCTGCCGATATTGTTTATACACATCAAAAAGTTGTACTGATGGATTGGCATGCGGATTGGAATAAAGCTAAAGCAATTGCAGCGACTGCATCTCCAGCATGTTGCCAAGCAGATCAAGATAAAATGACACAATTCTTTGCTGCAATTGGTGTTCATGTAATTTGGACAAAAGATCATCCTGGGTTATATGTAATGCGAAGCATTGCAATGTTAGTCAATGAAGCTTGCGAGGCGGTTTTGCATGATGTCGCGACAGAACACGATATTGATGCTGCCATGAGATTTGGAGTGAATTATCCGCAAGGTCCATTCCAATGGATGACGCAACTGGGTGCACAACAGATTTTGATGATTTTAGAAAATTTACATCAAGTTTATGGTGAAGAACGCTATCGCCCAAGTCTGTATTTAAGAAAAAAAGTTGCAGCTTCAGCTTTACCCGTAAAGCAAACACAACAATTAAAACAAGCAGGATAAGGCGTAAAAAATGGAACAAGTGTTTATTTGTGATGCTATTCGTACTCCAATTGGTCGTTATGCAGGAGCTTTAAGTAGTATTCGTACAGATGATTTGGCTGCTTTGCCGATTCAATATTTAAAACAACAACATCCAACGTTGGCTTGGGATCAGTTAGATGAGCTTATCCTTGGTTGTGCCAACCAAGCCGGTGAGGATAATCGTAACGTCGCTCGAATGGCATCATTACTTGCAGGACTACCAGATTCAGTACCTGCGATTACGGTAAACCGTTTATGTGCTTCGGGATTAGATGCGATTGGTTTGGCTGCACGTGCTATTAAGTCAGGTGAAGCACAATTTGTATTGGCAGGTGGTGTTGAGTCAATGAGTCGTGCGCCATTTGTACAGTCCAAGCCAGAAACCGCTTTTAGCCGAACACCAAGTATTTATGATACAACTATTGGTTGGCGCTTTATCAATCCAAAATTTAAAGCAAATTTTGGGGTGGACAGCATGCCTGAAACCGCAGAAAACGTTGCTGAAAAGTATCAGATTAGCCGTGAAGATCAGGATTTATTTGCTTTCAATAGTCAGAAAAAAACGGCAACTGCGCAACTTAATGGCGTGTTTGCAGAAGAAATATGTGCTGTAGAAATAATCGATCGTAAAAAGAATCTGACACGTATAACTGAAGACGAACATCCCCGCGCAGATACCTCACTGGAAAGTTTGGCAAAATTAAAAGCGCCGTTCCGCAAACAAGATGGTTCTGTCACAGCAGGAAATGCATCGGGGGTAAATGATGGTGCCGCTTGTGTGTTATTGACCAGTGAAGGCTTTGCAACGGCAAATCAGTTGAAACCACTTGCCAAAGTCATTGCGATGGCAAGTGCAGGCGTTGAAGCAAAATATATGGGAATTGGTCCAGTACCAGCAGTACAAAAACTGCTGAAACAGACAGGTTTAAGTCTGGATCAAATGGATGTCATTGAGCTGAATGAAGCATTTGCAGCACAATCACTTGCAGTAATGCGTGAACTAGGTCTGGACGATGATGATGCACGGGTCAATCCCAATGGCGGAGCAATTGCCTTAGGTCATCCATTGGGTATGAGTGGTACACGTTTGGTGATCACGGCAATGAAAGAGTTGAAACGCCGTAATGGAAAATATGCACTATGTACGATGTGTGTGGGTGTTGGGCAAGGTGTTGCGCTTATTTTGGAAAATTTTGACGCATAACAGCCACTGCAAGACCAAACCAAGGATTTTAAGAAACAGCCAAAGGATGGCTGTTCAGGGAGTAACAATATGAATAACAATACATTGGAACATTTAGAAAAAGCATCGGTTGATGAGTTACGCAATGTTCAATTCGAACGTATAAAACAAACATTGCAACATGCTTATCAAAATAGTGCCGTCTATCGTCAGAAATTTGATGAAGTTGGGGTACATCCTGATGATTTTAAAACTTTAGCAGATCTAGCTAAATTTCCATTTACCTCTAAAAAAGATTTACGCGAAAATTATCCATTTGGCATGTTCGCAGTTCCACAACAGCAAATAGTCAGAGTACATGCCTCGTCAGGCACAACGGGGCAACCCACTGTTGTGGGATATACCCAAAAAGATATTCAAGTTTGGTCTGATGTTGTGGCGCGTTCATTACGTGCTGCAGGTTTAAGTAATCAAGATATTATTCAAGTGTCTTATGGCTATGGACTATTCACTGGTGGTCTAGGTGCGCACTATGGTGTTGAGCGCTTAGGCGCAACGGTCATTCCTATGTCAGGTGGTCAAACTGAAAAGCAAGTACAATTGATACATGACTTTAAACCCACGGCAATTATGGTGACACCATCCTATTGCTTAAATATCATTGAAGCATTGGAAAAAAGATTTGGTACTGCCAAAGAGTGCTCCATTAAAACCGGAATATTTGGTGCGGAACCGTGGACCAATGAGATGCGTAAAGAAATTGAAGATCGTTTAAGGATTGATGCACTGGATATCTATGGCCTATCTGAAGTGATGGGACCCGGTGTGGCGATGGAGTGTCTAGAGACTAAAGATGGTTTAACCATTTGGGAAGATCATTTTTATCCTGAAATTATCAACCCAGAAACAGGGGAGGTATTGGCTGATGGTGAATTGGGCGAATTAGTTTTTACCACGATTACCAAAGAAGGCATGCCTGTCATTCGTTACCGAACCCGAGATTTGACTCGTTTATTGCCAGGCACAGCAAGAACAATGCGCCGTATGGATAAAATTGTTGGGCGAAGTGATGATATGATGATTATTCGTGGTGTAAATGTGTTTCCATCTCAAATTGAAGAACAAATTTTACAAATCCCTGAATTGGTTCCTAATTATGAGATTCAAATTTGTAAACAAGGTCATCTGGATGGATTGCACATCCGTACAGAAATGCGTCAAGATATACATCAGGAAATACACGCACAACTGTGTACTCAGCTCAAAACTAAGATCAAAACGATGGTTGGAATTACAGTAAGCATTGAAATTTTGACAGAAGGGGCATTGCCACGTTCAGAAGGTAAGGCTCAGCGTGTATTTGATTTGCGCAACAATAATCATGTTACACATCCATCAAGTACGCTTAGCCTTGGTTAATTTGAGTGTTGTTATTTGAGATTGTTAAATTAAGGTCCTATCGAACATTATGAATTCAAAATTAAAACTTGCTATAGATGATTTTATTACCAAAGAAATGTTAAGTGGAACTTCACTGATCATGACGGTTTTTGGTGACTGTGTGCATCATCACGGTGGGATTATCAGTCTTGCAAGTTTGATTCAGTTAATGAGTGTTTTTGGACTCAATGAGCGTTCGGTACGGACTGCTGTATTTAGACTGGTACAAAATGGCTGGTTAGTGTCTGAAAAGATTGGTCGTACAAGTTATTACCGTGTGACTGAAAGTAGTCTCAACGGTTTTACACTGGCAGATACTAAAATTTATAATTTTAATCATAAAGAATGGGATCAAAGTTGGGATTTGGTCTTACTCAGTTCATTAGATATTGATAATAAACAAATTTTAAAGAAAGAATTGGAGTGGCTGGGTTTTGCCAGTATTGCAAGTAATGTAATGGCTTATCCAAGTTGCGATAAATTGAAATTACAGAATTTATTGCTCAGTCAGAACATGACAGATCAAGTGGTGATTTTTAAAGCTGAAACTTTGCAACTGTGGCAAGAATCTTATCCAACGGTAAAACGAATGGTGGAAGTTAATTGGCCAATTCTTGAGTTACATTCACGTTATGAAAAATTTATCCATGATTTTCGAGAGTTTTTAAATCTTGTGGAAAATTCAGATGATATGGATGCCGCACAAGCATTTCAAATCCGTATTTTGCTTATTCATCAATTCCGCCGAATTTTATTAAAAGACCCAAATTTACCATTTGAATTATTACCTTCAAACTGGTTATCGCTGAATGCGAGAAACTTAAGTAGTAACCTCTATCAACTGGTTGTTTTTGCAGGGGAAGAGTACTTTATGCAGTTTGCTCGCACATCAGAAGGTTTTATGCCACCTTTACATCCTATGTTTTATAAGCGATTTGGTGGTTTAAAAGTTGAGGAAATGGACGCTTAAACCCACCAACGCATTTAATTATTTAAATGAATTGAGCTTTGAAAAATATGGATTATTCACATGCCTTGTTATGCCATTGATAATGTAATTCCAGTCGTACACCCTAACGCCTTTGTACATCCAACTGCTGTATTAATTGGTGATGTTATTCTTGAAGAGGGCGTTTATATTGGCCCTTTTGCTTCGTTACGTGCTGATTTTGGACAGATTCATGTCTGTAAAAATTCCAATGTACAAGATAACTGTGTGATTCATGGCTTTCCGAAAAGTATTACCTTAATCGAAGAGTATGGGCATATCGGTCATGCTGCTATTTTACATGGCTGTACGATTGGCAAAAATGTTTTGGTTGGCATGAATAGTGTCATTCTTGATGAAGCTGAAATCGGTGAAAATACCATTATTGGTGCCAATAGCACAGTTAAAGCCAAGGCTGTTATACCCGCAAATGTGCTCGCTCTTGGAAGTCCTGCAAAAGTCGTTCGTGATTTACTAGAACAAGAAATTGAATGGAAGCGAAATGGAACAAATGAATATATTCATCTTGCACAGCGTTGTATAAGCTCATTAAGAGAGGTAGAACCTTTGATTTCTTTAGAGAATCGGTTGGATTTTACAAACTTTAAAGCTGAGCATAAGTTGTACTAATTTGTGGCTTAATCTTCATTGATGGCGAGTATCACAATATTGTGAATTGGATCAATGCGTACTGAATTTACAATCAGAAAATAGGTTCAACACATTGTTTTTGTCTTGTCCTAAAATAGTTTAACAATATTTCATTGAGAACCAAGTTAAGCAATGAATTCGGTTCTTGCTTTTCCACACATATCATTTTTCGCCAATCTCTTAAAATCAGGAAAAATATCCTCTTACTGACGATTATCCAAAGCTTATGGTGACCACGCAACAAAGTGAACAGGCCAAGCTGTTGAGTAAAAGGCTGTTGTCATAGATATCTCAGTGGTTCTTTTATTTGCTAAGATTGGGTAAAATTACTGCAAATTTAGCACTTTATAAAATGTAGATTAGGATGATGATGAACAAAATTTTAGTGATTGCCTTAGGGATATTGCCAGTATTTGCACAAGCACAAAGCTTCAAATACAAAAACACCGCGTCTGGTTTTAAAAATTATCAGGGACTAGCCACTTTAACAGGAAAATTTTCACGTAATTTAGACCCTGAATATTTGGATTATATGGGCGATGGTATTTGCTTTGAACCCAACAAAACATCAGCTGCACTCATTCCGCGTCCAAAAGGTGATACACGAGATGTATGGTTTTGCTTTAGCAACTTTGATGCAGCAAAAAAGACTTTTAAGTTACCAGACAATATTAAAAAAGGGTATTGCCAATATGAAGGACAGGCAACGATTCAAATTAAAGACTATCATTTATTTATAGAGGAAACTGAAGGTTTTGATTCAACTCAATTAGTTTCAGCGACCAATATTACTCCTGCAAAAGCAATAAAATGTAAAGTGCAGAATTAAGACTGTTTGAATACTGTGATGAGATTTGATCGCCACAGGTAAATAGAGCTTAACTTGGCTATCCATTCGCAAACAAAAAAGATCGCATTAATGCGATCTTTTTTTTAAACTGATACTAAGCTATTCATGCTTATTTATTCTTTTTGCTGACTTTTTTATATTCCAGATAGGCTTCTTCAGCAAATTTTCGTAATGAAGTCCCGATTGCAGCATATTGGAATTCATTTAAGTTGGCAAGCGAGGCGCGTGCAGAAGGGTGTTGAACACCAAAACCTGAACCCGGAAGGAGTACGACACCTGTTTCATCAGCAACTCGGAAAAGTAATTCTGTTGGATTCTTATTTTTCATCACCCAATCAGCAAACGCATCACCATATAGTTTTCGTGAGGTATTTTCTAAATTGACCAAGGTATAGTAATCAACGGCATTCGGATCTTGTGGAACTTCAACCCCAAGCTGTCTATAAAGCGCAGCATCGCGTTCTCGAACCACAGATTTCACTGCTTTTTTATAGCTTTGACGAGAATCCATCATATTAAATAAAGCAAAAAGAACCATTTGTACTTGTTGAGGTGTGGATAATCCAGCCGTGTGATTTAAAGCAACATTACGGCTATCGGCAACAAGGCGATCAATAAACTTAATACTAGATGGATCTGTGGTGAGGGATGAGTAACGTTCTTCGAGTTCTTTCTTGTCTTTTTTAGAAAGCGCCGCAATTTTTTTATCTAAAATATTATGATTACTCAAGGCAATGACCCCAAGTCTCCAACCAGTTGCACCGAAATATTTAGAGAAAGAATAAACCAGAATGGTATTGTCAGGGCAAATTGCAAACAAGGATTTAAAGTTATCTGCAAATGTGCCATAAACATCATCTGTTAGAATAATCAGGTCAGGACGTTTTTTAACAATATCAGCCAAAATCGCTAAACCTTCATCACTCATTTTAACCGAAGGTGGATTGCTTGGATTCACCAAGAAAAATGCTTTAATCGATGGATCTTCTAATTTGCGTAATTCTGATTCTGGGTATTGCCAACCAAGATTAGGATCAGCCTTGATGAGTACTTCTTCGAGCTGATAATCGTTAAGTTTTGGAATTTCGAGATAAGGGGTAAAAATAGGCGAACCTATGGCAATACGATCACCATGTGAAATAATTTTATTTTCTTTTAATGAATTAAAAATATAAGCCATTGCAGCTGTACCACCTTCCACTGCAAATAAATCGAGTTCCTCTTTCGGCATACCTTGTACGCCCATTTCACGTAAAACATATTCTTTAATAATCTTTTCGCTGACTCTTAGCATTCGATCTGGGACAGGATAATTACAGCCAAGTATACCTTCGACCATTTCGAGTAAGAATGCATCAGGATCGAGTCCCAATTGGTCACGAACATAAGAAATTGCTTTACCCAGAAAAACAACACCTGGCTTGTCACGATTTTCTAGGATGAAGTGGTCAAAGCGTGATTGCAATCCTTCCGCACGAGGAAATCCACCAAGTCCTTCTGGCATATAGGAAAAAGAAAATTCTGATTCAGTGGCAGAAAATAAACCCAATTGGAAAAAGGCACGCCGTGGAACAGTTGCAAGAAAGTTTGGATTTCCTCGTCCCGCATTGAGCATCATACGGTCGGTATGGCTTTGTGCTAAAGCAATCAATTCATCTTTGAGTTCAAATGGGCTCAGTTTTGCGTATTTTGAATAATCAACGTTCCCCATGGGAAGTCTCCTTAATTATCTTGAAGTGAATGAGTGTGAAATTTATAAAATTATTTATGCTAAACCGACAATCAGAGGGCCAAGCAAGGTTAAAAATACATTTGCGAGTGCATAGGTAATTGCAAATGGGACGGTCGGAATTGAATTGCCAGCTTTGTCGAGTACGCCACCAAAAGCGGGATTTGCACTGCGTGAGCCAGTTAATGCTCCAGCCATTACGGCGACATTGTTATAACGGAGTACATAACGGGCAAACAGCATTGAAAGAATTAGCGGTACTAGCGTGACCACCACTCCAATCATAAACAGGGACAAGCCACTTTCTTTAATGGTTTGAATGGCCTGTAAACCTGATTGCAAACCGACAGCAGCAACAAAACCAGCAAGACCTAAATCTTTGAGAAGTTGTGAAGCGGCTAAAGGCATATTGCCGTGGACTTGGTTTCGGCTGCGTAGCCAACCAAATAACAGACCTGATAACAGCGCACCGCCACCTGCACCAAGGGTTAAAGGAACATCACCAATACGGACAACAAAGAGGCCAATGACTAAACCAACAACTAAACCTGCACCATGGAAAATCCAGTCTGTTTTTAAGCTTTCGGGTAAAGCTTTACCCGCTTCTTTGACTAGGCGTTCAAGATCACTTTTAGTTCCATATACGGTGACCACATCGCCTTGACGTAGGACTGTATCATCACTTAAAGCTTGCGCTTCACTGTTACGTTTAATTGCCAGCACATAAATGCCATGCTTTAAGTAATCTGGGGTATTGGCTTTGATATCTCCAAGGGTACGGTTGGCATATTTTGAGTTTCGTAATATGACATCTGTGGTGTCCATGATCATTTCCATGCCTTGTGAGGATTGCAACTCAGATCCAATAAACTCAGCAATGGAAACGATACTAGCCCTGCGACCAACGACCAGAACAACATCATCTTTCTCTAAGGTAATTTCTGGCGCAACATCAATAAATTGATCTTTGCGTTTTAATCGTTCAATAGTGACGCTCGGTACTTGTGTTTCGAGTTCGGCAATGGTGTGTCCTGATGCTTGTTTGACTTTGTAAATACGACCAACAATTTCAGGCATAGCCAATTCTTGACCAGGTGCCAGTTCAAATGCACCTTTTAACTGCTCTGCTTGCGCTTTCAAAGCATCATCATGAATTTCTCGTCCCATAAATTTTGGCAAGATATTCACACAAACAATAATTGCGCCTAGAGAACCAAAGATATAGGTCACGGCATATCCAATCGCAACATTGGCTTGAAGTTTCTGAATTTCTGCAAGTGGTAAGTCTAGGCGAGAAATCGCATCGCCCGCCGTACCAATAATCGCAGACTGGGTCATCCCACCTGCAGCCAAACCTGCGGCTAAGCCTTTATCTAGATTAAAGATTTTTGCCATGACTAAGACTGTAATGAGTCCACATACAGCCATAAAAATAGCCAGCAAAATTTCTTTAATGGATTGTGGCCCAAGCGATTTAAAAAACTGTGGGCCACTTTCAAAACCGACTGCGTAAATAAATAAAGCAAAAAGAATCGCTTTTACACCATTGTCGATTGGTACGCCAATAAGACTTAGAATAACAGCGACAAGTAGTGATCCTGCAACACCACCAAATTGAAACTTTCCAAATTGAAACTGACCGATCCAAAACCCTATTGCTAAGGATAAAAATAATAGGATTTCAGGACTATGTTTTAATTCACCTTGTAGCCATTCAATCATTTTGCGGCCCCACCTTTATTATTTAATCTATATTTGATTATGAATAGAGTGTTCATTTTTTTACGTTCAATGGAAAATACTATATCAGTCGAGGTTGTGTAAAATATCCATATTTGAAATATATTATTTCATGGTTTTTTTATTTATTTAAAGAATATACCAAATATGGTGAATATTAAATTGTGCTTAAATAAGAAATAATTTAATTATTGTGGTGCCTTTTGCTTGCTTATTTATTTTTAATGAGATTTCATGATTGATAATTTTTTATTAAAAGTTAATTTATTTAAAAAATAGATTTAAAAAAAATAAACAAATTTTTTTATATTTTTAAGGTATTTGTATTGATGATTATTTTAATATAAGTTATTGAAAATAATATATTATTTATTTTAATATTGGATATTTGTTTTTCTGGTGTTAGCAAAGTGTATCGTTTGGTAAACAGTATGGAAAAATATAAATATATTGTGCATTTTATTTGAAAAGTAATTAATAAATCAAAACATCATTATAAATGCAGGTATATATGTCATGAATAAAGTGTATAAATTGGTCTGGAATACTACAGTGGGAAGCTGGGTTGTAGTTTCTGAAATTGTAAAAGGTAATAAGAAATCGAAAATTAATAAAATTGTGAAAGGTTCGATGTTTTTATTATTTATTGTTAATTCAAATGCTATTTTGGCGCAAGATATTAACGAGAGTTTAAATGTAAATGGTAGTTTAACTGCAACTGGAGATGTGGTTGCAAATGGTGTTTCATTAACAACAGTAAATACTGATTTAAATCAAACAAAAAATGATTTAAATACCCTTGATGATCAAGTTAATAATACCTCTACGGGGTTGGTCACTAAGGTATCACAGGTTGATTTTGATAGCTTAAATAACCAAGTGAATGATTCAAGCACAGGGCTGGCGACGAAAGTGTCACAGTCGGATTTCAATAGCTTGAATAATCAGGTCAATGATGTAAACACAGGATTAAATAGCAAGGCATCTGCGACGGATTTGAATTCGCTGAAGAATCAAACTTGGAATATACAAAGCAATGGTGGAACGTCGAGCGCCGTAAAAGCTACAGATACCGTGAATTTTGTGAATGGTAAAAATATTGCTGTAACCAATGCGGGTACGGATATTTCAATTTCCACTGTGGATGATCCAGAGTTTAACTCGGTAAAAATTGGTGATACTGCAAATAATACTGTATTGACCAGTACAGCAAATGGTTTAGACCTGGGTGGCGATAAGCTCACAAATTTAGCCAACGGTAGTATTGCTGCAGGATCTACAGATGCAGTGACAGGCGGGCAAGTGAATGATTTACTTTTCCAAAGTGGTCAAGGTATCAAATATTTCCACACCAACTCATCGCTTGTTGATTCACAAGCCAATGGTTTAAATTCTCTTGCTATAGGCCCTGTGGCAAAATCTGAAGGTGAACTATCAATCGCTATCGGTCATCTCTCAAATGCTACAGGACTCAACAGTATTGCTGTCGGAAATACAGCCAATGCCATCAATGATTATTCTATTGCTTTTGGTAAAGAAACAGGCGCACTTGGCGCCAATTCAACCTCTATCGGAAATGGTGGTCAAGCGAGAGCATTGACCCCGACTTATAACGTATCCAATACGCAACTGATTGCAATCAATGGTATTCCTGTCACCGCAATGGGAACGGATCCCAGCACTATTACTGAAATTAATGGGGTTGCTGTCTCAGCAACGCAAGTGAATCAATTCCTTACAGCTTTGCAAAATGGCGCCAATATGTCTGTTGGCGATAAAAGTGTTGCATTGGGGTCTTCTGCATTAGCAGGTGGACCTTCAAGTATTGCGATTGGGGATGCTGCGATAGCAACAGGAACGCATTCAAATGCAATTGGTCAGGGTGCAAATGCCGTGGGAACCAATGCCAATGCAATAGGAACCTCGGCATCTGCTGCGACCAATGCCAATGCGATCGGAAATTCAGTGTCTGCAAGTGGAACTGCGAGCGTCGCAATCGGAAATCAAGCGACTTCAGGAGGCGCGAGTTCAATTGCATTGGGTGATGGCGCAAAATCTAGTGTGGTTAATGGTGTTTCAATTGGTAGTGCAGCAGGAGTAGGTTCTATTGGTTCTGGTACATTTGACCGCAATGGGCATATCGCCGTTGGAGCAAACGCAGGACAAAATATTAGTGGTAACCAATCGATTGCTATAGGGGTCGGTGCGGGTAGCAATTCAACAGTTAACTCAACAAGTTCTGATTACAATATCGCTTTAGGTAGTGATGCAGGGACAAACTTATCGGGTAATCAGAATATTTCAATTGGTTTTGGCAGCAATAAAGATAGAAACGCCACCGTACAAAGCTCAGTTGCGATCGGTGCGGCAACATTTACTGAAAGTTTAGGGGTTGCAGTTGGAACACGAGCAAGTGTTGCTCAAGGCGGTGTTGCACTCGGTTATGACTCGATTGTGACCGGTACTTCAGGGGTTGCAATTGGCTTGGATTCTTTAGCAGGTCAAAGTGATGTGGCATTAGGTTCAGGAAGTGTTGCGCAAAACAACTCACTTGGAAATGGCTATATCACCAATGTCTCTGGTGGTGTGGGGGGCTTTAACATTGTTTCGGTCGGGAATAAAAATGAGCAACGTCGAATTACCAATGTTGCAGATGGTTCAGAATTGCAAGATGCGGTGACGGTCAATCAGATTAAAGCTTTACAAAATGACATTATCCGTGTGATGGGCGCAACGGATGCAAAAGGTAATCCTGCAACTATTGGAAGTGGCGGTACTTTACCTCTAATCCAAGTCAATGTTAAAGATTCTTCAGGAAATACCAGTAAGCTTCCAACAACAATTCAAGATGCTTTTGATTTACTGGGTACAGGACAAATTGGTGGTGTAGTACCTGATGCTGTGTTGTATAACTCAGACAAATCAGTTGTGAATTTAGTCGGTACTGATGGAACGATCATTCGTAACGTAAAAGGCGATGAAAATGATCTGTCCTCAGCGGTGAATTTTGGGCAATTAAAAACAGCTGTTGCGCAAGCAGGTCCACAATACTTTTCAGTAAATACCACGGATATCAATAATAAAAACAATACAGGGGCAAATGGCGACAATTCTTTAGCAATTGGCCCGAGTGCCAGTACATCTTCCCTTGCAGCTGGGAGTGTTGCTTTAGGCAGTAATGTGATTGTAGCAAGAGAAAAATCAGTTGCGATTGGTGCGGGTGCGGGTTCAGTAGGGGTTTCTTCAATTTCAATCGGTGATTCTTCGATTGCCACAGGTACAAATAATATTGCGATGGGAAAAAGCGCAGAAAGCCGTGGCGAAGATAGTATTGTCATCGGGAATGGTTCTGAGGCGGATGGAACCAAGTCAAACTATGCGGTCGTTGTAGGGAGTGACGCTGAAGTTAATTCCGCAGATCAAGGGATTGCAATTGGTCGTCAAGCATTGTCTCAGGGAGATAATGCGACGGCAATTGGTTATCAGTCTAAAGCCAATGGTGCACAGAGTGTTGCATTAGGACGCTTTGCCACAGCAACTGCTGAAGACAGTATGGCCTATGGCGATAATGCTAAAGCTTCGGGTGTGAATTCCACTGCAATAGGTTCAGATGCAAACAGTACTTCTCAAGATGGTTTGGCAATAGGCTCTCAAGCAAAAAGCTATGCAGCAAAAGCCACGGCAATTGGGCAAAATGCAGAAAGTGCGGGTGAAAATGCGATAGCGTTTGGTGTTAACAGTGTAAGTCGTGCTAAAGATGCCACTGCGATAGGCAATAATGCAACTTCAAATGGAATCAATGCGATTGCACTCGGCAAACAATCCAATGCAAACGCTTTAAATTCAATTGCGGTAGGTACGGGAACCAATGCACTTCAAGAAGATGCGGTCGCTATCGGAAATAGTGCTTCGGTGAGTGCGAAAGGCGCAACTGTATTGGGTAAGTCTGCAACAGCATCACATGAAAATGCTGTAGTTTTAGGAAATAACTCAGTTTCGGCAGCTTATGTGGCAACCAAATCAGCCACAATTAATGGCAAAACCTATAATTTTGCAGGAGCTCCGACTGCATCTTCTAGTGTAAGTGTCGGAGATGTCGGGGCTGAACGAACCATTGTCAATGTTGCTGCTGGGCGTATCAGTAGCTCAAGTACAGATGCAATCAATGGCAGTCAATTGTATCAAACCAATCAAGCCATTACCGATTTAGCAGACACGCCATTAAGTTTTGCCGGAGACACTGGCGCGAAAGTAGAGCGTAAATTGGGTGAGCAATTAAAGCTCACTGGTGGAGCGACTGGGGTACTTACAGATGGCAATCTGGGGGTTGTAAGTAATGGTACCGATACTTTGCAATTAAAATTGGCCAAAGATGTCAACCTGACCGCTCAAGGAAGCTTAAGTGTCGGCACTTCCAAAATTACAGATGGGCAGGTGGAAATTAAAGACAGTGCCAATAATAGTAATATCAGCACCTCCACTCAGACAGTGATTACTGATGGGGCAAGCAGTAATAGCGCAAATGCCAATACCATTAACTTAAAAAATGCGAGCAATAATGTTGTGTTAAGTGGCACGACAGGTACTTTGACAGGGCTGACCAATAAAACTTTAACTGAATCAGACTTTGCCAAAATGGGGCGTGCAGCAACAGAAGAACAGCTTAAGTTAGTCAATGAGGTGGCTGAAAATGCCAATAAAGGTTGGAATTTAACCACCAACAAAGACGTTACAGGCACTACAAATATTGCAGCCACGGATACAGTTGATTTTTCAAATAGTGATGGCAATCTAGCCATTGGTCACACTGGTGCAAATGTCGATCTAAAACTTGCAGAAATCGTTAATGTGGGTGGACTTCCTGGTGGGGCAAACATTGCCATTAATGGCAAAAATGGCACGATTACAGGATTAACCAATACCACTTTTGATCCAAGTAACTATTTATCTGGGCGCGCTGCAACTGAGGATCAATTGGCAACACCAATTACATTTGCTGGAGACAATGCCGGTGTGAATGTCGATCGTAGATTGGGGCAACGCTTGAGTATTGTCGGTGGTGAATCTGTTGCGAGTAATTTAACCGACAATAACATCGGTGTGGTTGCAGACAGTACCGACAATAAACTAACCATTAAACTCGCTAAAGATATTCAGCTCGATAGTGTAAATGCAAGTGGCACAGTGATCGATAGCAAAGGCTTAACTTTTGTAAACGCAAGTGGCGGTGCTGTGCCGAATTCACCAAGTGTGACCGTGACAGGAATCAATGCGGGGACCAATAAAGTGACCAATGTTGCATTGGGCGATATTAGTGATAGCTCTATGGATGCTGTAAATGGTAGCCAGATTAAACAGATTATCGATAAAGGATTTAGCATTAGTGCAAATGCTGACAGTGCAGCAAAAGATACGATTGGTCTCGGTGAAAATGTTGATTTTAGTGCAACCGATGGCAACATTAAAATTACCAACACAGGCAATAATGGAATTAGCTTTGGGCTTGAGCCAGTGGTCAAGATTGGACCTGCCACAGGTGGAAATCCAATAACAGTCAATGGTAATACAGGAACAATTACAGGCCTAAGCAATACAACCACATCCAGTAATGACTTTGCTACAGTCGGTCGCGCGGCCACAGAAGAACAGCTCAAACAGATGCAAACTGGGCTCAATGATGCGGGCTTTGGCTTAACGGCTGGCGACGGCAATACCATTAACAAAAAATTGGGCGAAAGTATTGAGGTTATTGGTGCCGATAGCAATATTGCCACCAAAGTCACTGGTGGCAAAGTTGAAATAGAGCTCGCCAAAAATATTGATCTGAGTAGTGCAGGCAGCTTAACAGTCGGTACCAGTAAAATTACAGATGGTTAAGTTGAATTAAAAGATGCGGGCAAATCGAATATTAGTACGGTGAATAGTACAATTGTCAGTGATGGTAGCAATAGCAGTACGTTAGGTGCAGGAAATATCAATGTCAGTAATGGCACTTATCAAACCCAAGTTGGTCCAACACAAATTGTTGTAGGTGGTGCAAATCCTGTTAGCGTGAATGGTTCAACAGGACGGGTGAGTGGTTTAAGCAATACCACTTGGGATCCAAATGCAATTTATAATCAAAAACAAGCTGCAACCGAAGAGCAGTTAAAACAAGTCAGTGATGTGGCTCAGAATGCCAATAAAGGCTGGAACGTCAAAACAGATGCTATTTTGGGGACAACGCAAGTCAAACCAGGCGATACGGTCGATGTTGGTTTAGCAACAGGTGAAACTAATTTAAATGTCAGTGCAAAAAATGACAGTAATGGAACGACAACCATTGATTTCAGCTTAAATAAAGACCTGAATATTGATAGTGTCACTGCGGGTACCGCAACGGATTCCACTATACTAAATAAAGATGGTATGACCGTACAAGATGGTAGCACTCAAAGTGTGATCAGTTCTGGTGTGATCAGCGTCAAAAATACGGTCAATCAAGTTGTACTTGATGCCAATAAAGGCACACTAGAAGGTTTAACCAATAAGACTACATCAGGTAAAGATTTTGCTACCACAGGTCGTGCAGCCACAGAAGAACAGCTTAAAGAAATCCAAACTGGACTGAATGATGCTGGTTTTGCTTTAACTGCTCAGGATGGCAATACAGTAAACAAGAAATTAGGTGAAAGCGTTGATGTAATTGGTGCTGACAGTAATATCAGTACCAAGGTGGCAGCTGGAAAAGTACAGGTTGAGTTAGCAAAAAATATTGATCTTACTTCTGCAGGCAGTTTAACGGTTGGTAAAAGCAAAATCAGCGATGGCAAAGTCGAACTGAAAGATGGTGCTAAATCGAATATCAGTACCGTCGATGGTACATTGGTGAGTGATGCAAATAAAAATAGTAGTTGGATTGGTGCAGGCAGTATCAATCTAAGTAATGGTATTTATCAAACCCAAATGGGACCAACACAAATTATTGTGGGCGGTGCAAACCCTGTAACTGTGAATGGTGCAACAGGGACTATTGGTGGGCTGACCAATAAAACATTTAATCCAAATAACTTTGTCAGTGGTCAAGCTGCGACAGAGGATCAGCTTAAAGCGGTGAGCGATCGTATTCAAACAGCAAACCAAGGTTGGAATTTGACCACCAATGGAACCAATAGTAATCCAGTCAAATCAGGCGATACGGTCGATTTTAGTAACAAAGATGGCAATATTAATATCAGTAACAATGCCAATAATGTCAGTGTTGAATTAGCCAAAGATATCCAGGTTGACAGTGTGACTGCAGGCAATACCGTAATCAATAATGATGGTCTTAGCATTACTGGTGGGCCAAGTGTGACTAAAAATGGTATTGACGCTGCGGGCAATAAAGTCACCAATGTTGCAGAGGGGAGTATTGCTCAGAGTAGTAAAGATGCGGTGAATGGAAGCCAGATCCACAATATTATTGGGGACGGTGCATTCCAAGGCGGAGATGGTAATACCATTACCAACATCGGTGGGACAGGTGCAACCAACATTAATGATGCGATTAGCTCAATCAACCAAAAAGCTGGGCAACATGCTACAGTTATTGCTGGGCAGAATATGACGGTCACTGAAACAACCAATAGCCTAGGAGGTAAGGAATATAAGGTTGCAACAGCGGATGACGTAAAATTTAACACAGTTACCGCAAATACGGTTACTGCAGATAATGTCATAGCAAACACAGTCAAAGTGGGTGATGTTGCAATAGATCAAAATGGAATAAATGCTGGGAATAAAAAAATCACCAATGTTGCAGCAGGTGAAGTATCCAGCACTTCAAAAGATGCGGTTAATGGTTCACAACTCAATACATCAAACCAATACATCACCACATCATTAGGCGGTGGCGCAAAATATGAAAATGGTCAGTTCACTCCGCCAACCTACAATGTAAATAACGGCTCATATCATAATGTGGGTGATGCCTTAGGTGCGCTTAATCAGGCTGATATTGATTTAGGTAATAAAATTACCAATCTAGGCGATCGTTTAGAGCAAGTATTTTATGACACCAATGGTCGCATAGATGATTTAGAGAAAAGAGCCAGTGCAGGCAATGCGCAAGCACTTGCAACAGCAGGTTTACCTCAAGCTTATATTCCAGGCAAAAGTATGATGGCAATCAGTGGGGGGACTTACCGTGGCGAAAGTGGGTATGCGATCGGGATGTCATCAATTTCAGATAATGGCCGATGGGTGTTTAAGGTGAGTGGAAGTGGTAACTCGCGTGGTGATTTTGGGGGAACTGTAGGTACTGGGATCCAATGGTAGTTTAGGGAAGCTAAGGCATTTTATCCATGTAAACAGTGTCTTAGCTTACCATTTTTTGGATTCAAATTAACGAGAACAAGAATTTATGCGAGAGTCGACATATGAAAAATTTATTAATATTGAGTTTAATTGCCGTAACATTGAGTGCTTGTGCCACAGGAACCATTATTTCTAAAGAGGGTAAAACCGAGCAAGCGAAATGGCACAAGGTGGATGATGTCATTTTAAATAAAAAAGCGGGAACATTCCCAAATGTACAGAACTTGAATCAAGTCAGAGCAGGAATGACCAAAGATCAACTTTACGCGCTGATTGGTCGACCTCAATATGAGGATGGCTGGAGAGCTAGAGAATGGAATTATTTGTTCCATTTCACGACTGCAGACCGTACCAATGACACTATTACAACATGTCAGTTTAAAATTTTATTTGACCAAGAAAAGATCGCTAGAAGCTTTTACTGGAATCCGATACAGCCTAAAGATGGCCTCTGCCCTCCCTCTCTTGAATTAAAGTAACAATCAGTGTGTAGATGATTGAAGGCTTTAAAATTGTATACTTTAAGCATTTAATTTTTTGCGTGTAGAAAAATTCAATCTCAAACAACAGTGTGTAAAGAGAAAACCCACATCGATGTGAACACTTTAAATAAGCGGTCATATCGTTGTGGCACATTTAAATCATATACGTTTTTATGATGATGTTTTAACACGCCATTGAGGATAGATCGAAAGGATATAGTCCTGAAATTGTTGTATTACTTTTGGATTGTTTGAACGTTTTAAATAGTCTAAAACACGATCTAAGTAAGCCTCACTGGGTTGTATCTCAAAGCCTAAATTTTGACTTAATTGAGCATAATGTTGTTTTATAAGATTGGGATTTTCTGGGATCGCTTTAATATTGACTCGCATACCTTCAAAAATATAACGCAAACCATCAAGATTACCTTTGATTGGTACAGTACCGTGATCTTCACCCTCATACTGGACATATTTATAGTTCAGTTGAGTAAAAGGCTGTTGACTTAAATATTGATTGAACTTTTTGATACCCTTGTAATGGTTGTCTAAACTGTCTGTATTTTCACTGGCACCAACTTGGGTTAAAAATAAAGTTTTATGCTGAAAATCTTGATTGTTCGCTTCCTTAAAACGTTTCAACATGATCTCATCATCCCACCAAATACTAGGGTCATGGACAATATAGGCTTGGATATTTTGTTGACCATTGAGCATATGATTGAGTGCGGTAATACCTCCGAAAGAATGACCAATCAATATATTTAACCCATTCGTACGATATTTTTTCTCAATATCAGGCATGAGCTCAGATTCTAAAAATTTAAAAAATGCGACATTTCCGCCAGTTTCACCTTCAATTACACGTCCTTCATTAATTTCAGGCTTTTGCTTGGTTGGGGTTAAGTCTCGAGCACGATCTGTATTGACGATGCCCACAACGACCATTTCAGGAATCGAGGGATAAGGTGACTTCGATAATTTCTCGACAATTCCTGTCAAATAATGAAAGTTAGTTTCGCTATCTAATAGATAAATCACAGGATATTTTTGCTTGGGATATTTGCCATATGTCGCAGGGAGATAGATCTGGATTGGTCTTTTTTCATTTAAAATAGCGGAAGATATGTTTTGTGTTTCTCCAATACGAATGCTGTTATCGGCAAAACTAGGTATTGAGATTTGCATGATCAACACGCCTAGCGCCAAGTAGAGAGAAGTTTTCTTCAACATGAAAAATGACCTATTCGATAACAGTGATGTGATTACGCATATTGAGAAACTTATTGATTGCTCAAGTATGGGTAGTGATGATTTACAAATAAAAAAAAGATTAAATTCAGTTCAGGTTTTGTTGCTGGCTGTTAGTGCTTTTAGCAGAAATAGGGGTTTTGCAGCATCTGTTTGTATTTTTATAACTGACCAAAGTCATAGAGCTGAGTACGCGATTTGCTATTGGCTGAATAAGAATAGATTGGATCATAAAATTGATTTTTATAAATATGCGAATAATAATTATTATCTTTTAAGCTAATGGTAAAAATCAATATGGATCTTTATGTTTTATAAATTTATGTTGTTTTGCACTGTCATGAACAAGTTAAAAGCTATGCGTTTAAAAAAATTAGCCTTTAAGCACTATGGTTCCCATTAAAATTTATTCAGCGTGTTTTAAACCATACTCCTTAACTCATAGGCTGTATTTCTCAGTAAAGGCAAAACTTGCTGAATCAGCTGTTCTTCAGTGACACGATGTGTTTGTGCAATACAGTTTAATGCAGCGACGGCTTTGCCTTGTGCATCTAATACTGGAACTGCAATCGCAATAACCCCTAATTCATGTTGTTCTTTTGATAGACAATAATCTTGTTTTTGAATCTTTGCCAATACTTGATAAAACTGGACTTCATCTTGAATGGTATAAGCGGTGAGGCGTTTCAAACTATATTTATTTACCCAGTGTTTTTGTTCTTCTAAATTTAATGCTGCCAATAAAACCTTGCCTGTTGAGGTTGCATGTGCAGGCAAACGATTGCCCAAATGCATCCCATACGGGCTGAGGCGTAAATTATCGTGTTGAGGTAAGTAGCTTCGCGCAATCGGAACGACTTCATGTTCATCTAAAACCACCAGCGAAAAAGTCAGGCTGGTTTGTGCGCTTAACAGATTGAGAATAGGTTGCACAACTTTAGGCAGATGAGCAGAGCTTAAATAGGAGCTTGATAAGCGTAATACTTTGTGAGTTAACCAAAAGTAGTGATCATCAGTTTCTAAATAACCTAAATATTTTAAAGTTCGTAAATATCTTCGTGCCGCTGTACGGCTCAATCCTGTGCGCTCTGCAATTTGAGTCGAATTGAGTTTTTGACGATCAACTCCAAAGGCTTCAAGCAAACTCAGTCCTTTGGCGAGTCCAGCGATGTAATCGTCTTGCTTAATGGTTTCACCTGAAACCTCGTTCTCAATTAAATCGTATCTCATCGTTCATCCATTCCCGATTATAATTTTATGGCCGATATACGGTCATTGTTGCTACTATACGGCGATTATCCAGTTTTCACCATATCAAAAAGAGATCAAAAAAATTAATTTAATGGTCAGGATATGGAGAAAATGTTATGGAAAATTTAATCACACAAGTGGCGATTATTGGTTCAGGCCCAGCAGGGCTATTGCTTGGACAACTGTTGTTTAAAGCAGGTATCTCGCACGTGATCATTGAGCAACGCAGTGCTGAATATGTAGCTGCACGTATTCGAGCAGGGATACTTGAACAAGTATCGGTTGATTTATTGAAGCAAGCGGGTGTGGATGAAAATCTAAACAAGTTTGGCTTAGCGCATGATGGTATTGAAATTTTAACCAATGGCTTAAAGCATCGTGTGGATTTATCTGAGTTAACTCAGGGTAAGCAAGTTACGGTTTACGGACAAACGGAAGTCACAAAAGATTTAATGCATGCACGTGAAGCGGCAGGTTTGTGCACTTACTATGAAGCAGAGAATGTGCAAATTCATGATTTTGAGCAAAACCCGTATGTTAGCTTTCAGCAAAATGGTCAATCGTACCAGCTTAGATGTGATTTTATTGCAGGCTGTGATGGATATCATGGGGTCTGTCGTGCAAGCGTGCCACAAGATAAAATCAAAACTTTTGAAAAGATTTATCCCTTCGGTTGGTTAGGTGTACTTGCAGATGTTCCACCTGTTTCAGATGAATTGATCTATGTGCAGTCAGAACGTGGTTTTGCTTTATGTAGTATGCGTTCAAAAACCCGTAGCCGATATTATTTACAAGTTCCTGTGACGGATCATGTCGATGAGTGGTCTGACCAACGATTTTGGGATGAGTTAAAAAATCGCCTTGATGACGAAACTCGTAAAAATTTGGTTACAGGCACTTCAATTGAAAAAAGTATTGCACCTTTACGCAGTTTTGTGACTGAACCAATGCGATTTGGGAAACTATTTTTAGCAGGAGATGCGGCACATATCGTTCCACCGACAGGGGCAAAGGGTTTAAATTTAGCTGCATCTGATATCGCTTATTTGTCAAATGCCTTAATTGAATTTTATCTCAATGGTTCAGAACAAGGCATCGAGGAATATTCTGAAAAATGCTTAAAACGTGTGTGGAAAGCAGAACGTTTTTCATGGTGGATGACGCATTTACTACATCGTTTTGAAACGGAAAGTGAGTTTGATCATAAAATTAAGCAGGCTGAATTGAGTTATATTTTAGATTCACATGCGGGTTTAACCACATTGGCTGAAAACTATGTGGGTTTACCTTATGAAATTAAAACATTTAATGAGGTTCAGGGGAGTCGTTCAGACTTGCTTAGTCATTAATTTTGAAAAATAGAAAGTTACCTATTTTGAGCAAGGTTTTAAATCTTAATTAAATATAGGTGGTTTTCTTTTTTATACAAACAACCAGACCATCGTCCACAAAGTTGGTTTATTTAATTTAGGTAGTGGGCCTAACTGGTCATAGTAGAATAAGCCTTGTATCCTAGCGGGTATCCTTTGCATCTTATTGAACTCAAGGGGGCGCCAAAATGAAAAGATCAAATATAACAAGAAAACCTTTACCCAGTAGCGTTTTAGTAAATCTTAAAGCTGAAGAAAAAGTGAATAAGCAGACTAGGTATCCCAAAAAACTAGGGAATCTGCTATTTCTCGTTTTGGTTGGCATATTAACATCTGGATGTTCTGAAAAGATGTTTCAACCACCGCCACCTGATTTTTTAGAATGGATTGCTCCAAACAGTAGTATTGTTGATGTTAAGAAAAAGCTGCTTGAGTGTGGTATGCCTGAACCCTCTGGTAAGAGTCCTGAATATCAGCAACTTGGTAGGAATGCACAAGTATCAATTTCGCTTTGCATGGTAAATGCGGGCTTTAGTGACAAGGACGAATATCCATTATGCAAATATGAAAAGGATAGAGTTTTACCCGTTTGCGCTTCTGGGGCAGAAATACCTACTCCGGATATTAATAGGAGATTGAATAGCCACTATTGCAGAACAAAATCGAATTATCAATATTGCAAACAAAACGCACGATTTCCTGAATTGTGCGATAAAAATGATTATGTAAACCCACGCCCAGAATGTCTTCGTTAAAGCATGCTGTTATGAGTATTCGCTATTAAAATTAAAATGGTTAAGATACTTAATACTTTCTTGTGATTACGTGGTTGAGTACGGATGGGGGAAGACGGGGATAATTAAAATTAAGGGAAGGACTGCTTAATGAGAAATCTATTTTTTCTAGCCTCGATTGGCATATTAACATCTGGATGTTCTGAAAAGATGTTTCAACCACCACCACCTGATTTTTTAGAATGGATTGCTCCAAACAGTAGTATTGTTGATGTTAAGAAAAAGCTACTTGAGTGTGGTATGCCTGAACCCTCTGGTAAGAGTCGCGCATATCAGCAACTTGATAGGAATGCGCAGGTATCCATTTCGCTTTGCATGGTACATGCGGGCTTTAGTGACAAGGACGAATATCCATTATGTAAATACGAAAAGGACAGAGTTTTACCCGTTTGCGCTTCTGGGGCAGAAATACCCACTCCTGATATTCACAGGAGATTGAATAGTGAATATTGCAAAAAAAATACGAACTATCAATATTGTAAGCTGAATGCACGACATCCAGATGCTTGTGATCTAGAAGACTATAATAATCCACGCCCAGAATGTCTTCCTTAAAGCAGGATATCAGCATGATCAAATAAGTAGACTTTTGGCCTTATCTAGTGGCTGTGTGATAAAGAATGGACATATTTGTGGACATCAAACACCAGTTGCGAATTGTGATTCTGAGATTAACAGGCGGTTGTTACATCCTGAACCACCTGGTGACTATTGGATAAAGGGGGATAAGGTAACAGAAATCAGGAGGCAAGACTGGATCGATTGTGGTGGAGATATTGACGGTAGCTATCGCAGCCTCACTGATGATGAGGTTTCCAGAAAAGACCGCAGTCAAGCATGGAGAAGTAATTTCTATAAAGTGCAAAATTGTGTGATCGAAAAGGGCTATAGATACATGGGGATTTGTAGGGGTGAAATACCAAGCCAATACCCAGCACGTCTTTTAAGATGAATTTTTAGATTCGGTAAAACAAGGAGACTGAAAAGATGCTGAAGATTCCATCGCTTGTATTTGTTTTATGTTCGCTGTCAGGGTGTGGACTTGGTGGGTTCTGGATGAATGGTAACCCTTCGGTTGGAAAGAATATACCCGCACTTAGTGACTATTGGGTTAAAGATGATATGGTTCTGGAGCAAGTGAGAAAGGACTGGAGTGAATGTGGTGGAAGTAGTAATGGAAGTTATAATTTGACTGATGATGATATAGCAAGTGGAGAGTTGCGTCAGGTAAGTAAAAAGAAGTTTAATGGTTTGCAGTATTGCATGATGGAAAAAGGTTATCGATATACGGGGACCTGTGAGGGTGAAATACCAAGTCAATACCCAGCATGCCTTTTAAGATGAATTCTGAATTTAGTTGTAAGATAGTCGGGAGGCTACTACATCCATCAATATGGGATTTAAGTAATCAAATAAGCTTCTTCCGCCCTAACTTTTATAGCTTGATTTGGCCTAGAAATCGTAAGTAAGATCACTTTGGGGGATATGCTGATTAAATATTGAGGTGGTATAAGCATAACAAGAAAATATTTCTGATGACTTTATGCTTATTCTTAACTGGATGAGTAGTTGGGAATGGGCGTATCGGTGGCCCTCAAACACCAAAAATTGTTCAGGCTTTTTTTGAAGCTTGAAACCAAATAGATTCAAATCGAAAATTTGTTTTCATTTTATAGATGAACTTGTTAGCATCAAAGGGTATTTTTGATAGCGTGTGACAGTGAATGTCTTCAGGTCAACAAGTTTTAATTAAACTTAGAAAAATGATTATTGCTGGGGAGCTAGAGGGCGGTGCCAGAGTGGCAGAGATCCCAACGGCTGAGTTGCTTGGGGTGTCCAGACAGCCTGTGCGTATGGCATTTCGTTTGCTTGAGCAAGAAGGCTTGCTGATTAAAAATCCGACTCGCGGTTATACAGTTCGAGAAATTTCAGAAAAACTGATCAATGACGCACTTGAAGTACGTGGCATCCTTGAAGGACTGGCAGCTAAAACCATTGCAGAACAAGGTTTGACGGAAGAACAGAAAAAAACACTACAAAATTGCATTGTCGAAACTGAAAAACTTTTTGATGGAAAAACTGAGTTTGGTGATCATGAACTGGAACGTTACCATCACTTTAATGTGATTTTTCACGATACCATTATTCAAGGCGCGCAAAATGTTGCATTGATCCAAGCCTTAGCCAAAAACAATCAATTGCCCATGGCCTCGGCCCAAGCCATTACCTATGACCAAACTCAAGCACTTTCAGAATATCGTCGCTTACATTATGCCCATCTACAACACTGTTCAATTTACGATGCTTTAATGCATAGACAAGCTGGACGTGCTGAAACATTGATGCGGGAACATAGTAGTGTTGTGGTTTTGGGCGAGACCTTAAGAAACGTGTTGTCTCAATAAAACCGAAAAGAAATATCAACAGACCCTAAGCAGCTCTTTTAATCGAATCAAAGGGCTGTTTTTCATTAGAATTCGATCAGCAAATTTGTAGATTTTGCTCGAGAACAGCAGGGGGTAAACTGGTTATTTAATGCATGTTCTTCGTCAGTCATAAATACATCACGGTGATCTGGAATTCCTGCAAGCACACGCGTGATACAGGTTCCGCAAATACCTTGTTCACAAGAAACAGGGACATCAAAACCATTTTCAAGTAAGGCTTGGGTTGCTGTTTGATGAGGCTGTACTTCGATTCGACGGTCAGTGCCTTTGATTTCAATGGTAAACGCCGCATTGTTAGATACCTCTGACTTTTGTGCGACAAAGTGTTCTTGATGTAGCTGCTCTGCTTGCCAGCCCATGTGTTGAGCTGACTCCATCACAAATGCCATAAAACCTGCTGGCCCACAAACATATAAATGTCTATCGGATGAATTCTGTTCCAAGACGGACGACATATCACATTGAGTTTCTGGTTGACCTTGAATATGAAAATGAATCTGACCTGCAAAGTGTTCGGTTAAATTTCCATAGAAAGCAATCATTTCATGACTACGTACAAAATAATGCAATTCAAATGGGATCCGCTGAGCTTTAAGCCCATATGCCATTGAAAGAATCGGGGTAATGCCGATACCACCTGCAAATAAGATTGCCTTTTGGGTATGAGGATGAATTTCAAATAAGTTACGTGGTGCGCCAATACGTAATTGATCACCTTCACGGTACTCGGTATGCATGCAACGAGAACCCCCTCTGGAATGCTCATCATGCAAAACACCAATCACATAACGATGTTTTTCACGACAACAGTTTGAAAGTGAGTATTGGCGTGTTAAACCATTTTTGAGATGTACATCAATATGTGCACCTGCCTCAAAGCTTGGAAGGGCAGAACCATTGCTTGAAATCAATTCAAAGGCTCGAATTGATGGTGTAAGTTGATGAATTTTATCAATAACAACGTCCATGTTTATTCTCCTTTAAATCACCCGAATATTTGGAAACTTGTGTCTTGTTGTTTCAGGCGTGAGTGTACTTTCTTGTGCCAGTAATCGGTCAATCACTTTACGTGACTGTACGCCACCAGCATCGATATTCAGCATCAGTAACTGGCGATGGGGATTTCGCAAAATATTTTGTTGCTGCTGTTCCAACATTTCTAAATCTTCGGTAAAGATTTTGCCTTGACCTTCGCGGATGAGATCAGTGAGGGTCGGGTTATCTTGTTGAAAATTACGTGCCATTCCCCAAAAATACCAATGTGAGGTTTCTGTTTCAGGGCTAATAAAATCAACCACGATCGATGACACTTTTTTATCTTTGGGGGCATGATATCCGCCATGTCCAGCATGAGCGACACCCACTTCAATGTGTACGTTACTTGGTGCAACGAAGTGGCAGCGTTGCCAACGATCTACGGCAACATCATCTGCTAAGTTATTACAACGAAGTGCCATTTGCCAAAATGGGGGAGCGATGACATTTTCTATATAACGCTCAGTAATGACATGATCACCATCGACCTTGGTGACAGGAAGGGCTTCATCAATTTCTTTTTGCCCAATACTGCTCGAATGAACATAGGTTTCATGGGTCAAATCCATAAGGTTGTCAACCATCAAACGATAATCACAATGGATATGGAATAAACCACCGCCATAGCTCCACTCAGGATGATCTGCCCATTCTAGTGTTGGGAGTTTGGACTCATCAGCCAAAGTTTGATCTCCAGGCCAAACCCAAATAAAACCAAACTTCTCTATGGCTGCATAGGCTTTATTGCAGGGGAAACCGTTTACACGTTGAGCTGGCATAGAAATGGTTTTTCCTTCGCATCCCATGACTAAACCATGATAACCACAAACTAAATTGCCATCTTCAACATAGCCTAATGATAATGGGGCGCCACGATGTGGACAAAAATCTTCAACAGCAGCAACTTGATTTTCTTTGCCGCGATAGAAAACAATTTTTTCACCACAGATGGTGCGACCAAGCGGCTTGTCTTGGATATCTTCAGGATAGCAAGCAACATACCATGCATTTTTTATAAACATTTGTGATGACTCCTTATCACTTATTGGATCCAATTTATATCAACACAAGTAAACGGTCAATCGATAAAATGATCATTTTTGATCATTAAAGTCTTTGATTTGGGCTTGTTTGTTTTGTATTTATCGGTATTTTACTGTTTTTATTTAAAAAATATCTCTACGAGATTTATGTGGTTATTTGTGCTTTTATTTATATTTTGGATCCAATTTGTATTTTTGTTGAATACCTATCACATTGCGAAAACTGAAATATTTAAAAATAAGGGGGTGGGCTTTTTGAATATCCTCAATAAGGTCACTGACTAGAAGAGGTTAAATAAACCAAATGGATCCATTTTAGTGTAATTTTCAAATATGTATATTCGTTTTTAATTCTTTTAATTTAAATATATTGATTAAAATCATATGTTTTATGGGTTTTAATCTAACTTTGTAAATATTTTTTAATAATACTATTGATTTTTTGGATCCAATTAATCAAGATGAAATAGAGCAGGACGCTCCAAAAAATATTCTTGTTCAAAAACGAGTTTTAAAAATTAAATTATTCCTCTAGGTAATTATGGATACGGATATGCATAACCACCCAACGACGCAGCACAGCAATGTCGTGTGTATATCCTATCCAGATTGGGAGATACACAAATGGAAAGAGATGTGCTTGGTGAGATAAGTCAAAATAAGATGAGCCGCTATCAATGGTTTGTGATTTTGATTTGTGTTTTCCTTAATATTATTGATGGTTTTGATGTCATGGTCATGGCATTTACTGCACCTTCAGTTTCAGCGGATTGGTCGCTTTCTGGTGCTCAAATCGGTTTGTTATTAAGTGCTGGTCTATTTGGTATGGCTGCTGGTTCGATTTTTCTGGCACCACTTGCCGATAAAATTGGTCGCCGTTTACTGATCTTAATTTGTTTGGTGATTGCTGGAATCAGCATGCTGGCATGTGCTTTTGTCAATAGTCATAGCATGTTGGCCATGCTTCGTTTTGTCACAGGGATTGGGGTTGGCGGTATTCTTGCCAGTAGCAATGTTTTGGCCAGTGAATATGCCAATACGCGCTGGAGAAGTTTTGCGGTAAGTTTAATGTCTACAGGATATGGGATTGGTGCCACACTTGGTGGGATATTGTCACTGACACTGATTGAACATTTAGGCTGGCGCTCGATTTTCCTTGCAGGTGGGATCACAACCATTGCAATGCTGTTGGTGAGTATATGGTTATTGCCTGAGTCCTTAGATTATTTGTTGGCAAAAAGACCACAACAAGCGCTAGCGCGAATGAACTCAGTATTACAGCGTATGGGCTTAACTCATCTAGATGCCTTACCTGATTATGCAAAAAGTGATGCAAAGAGTGGCGGAGATTTTGCCAAATTATTTGGTGGGCAGCAGGGCTTTCAAACATTGTGTCTATGGGGTGCTTTCTTTCTCGTAATGTTTGGCTTCTATTTTGTAATGAGTTGGACACCGAAAATTTTAATTTCAATGGGAATGTCGGCTGAACAAGGGGTTACCACAGGTATTTTAATTAGTATTGGCGGGATCTTTGGTGCAGCAATTATTGGTTTGCTGGCATCCCGTATCAAAATCTTCTATGCCTTAAGTCTATTTCTAGGACTAACTGCCGCATGTGTGTTTTTATTCGTGGCTGTCTCGGCCCAAGTGAGCGTGGCATTGATTGTTGGCCTATTACTTGGAACGCTGATTAATGGCTGTATTGCTGGTTTATATTCTATTTCACCTACAATTTACGACGCCGATATTCGTAGCCGTGGCGTAGGCTATGCCATCGGTTTTGGACGTATTGGTGCCATTTTATCACCAACTATAGCAGGCGTTTTTTTAGATAAAGGTTTAGCGCCAGCCACGCTTTATGCATATTACGGGGTGGTATTTATTTTGGCAATTGTACTTATTTTAATGTTAGGTAATGCATTTTATCGACATAAAAATGAAGCAGCCTATACGCTTAAAACAACAACTTAATCCTCTAAAAATTAAATAGTTGAGATAAAAAAATGAAAAAAACATCCTTGTGGGTGTGGGTATACTTTTGCCCATTATTTAGTGCTCTGGCGCATGCCGATTTAGTAACAGACAGCAGTGCAGAGCTAACGCTTAGAAATTTTTACTTTGACCGAGACTATAAACAAGATCCATATCCTTATACTGCTGCGCGCGATTGGGCACAAGGTATCATCTTTAATGGTCAATCGGGCTATACCGATGGAACAGTTGGTTTTGGTGTTGATGTATTGGCAATGGCTGGATTTAACTTAATTGGAGATCGAGCCGATGACTATGCACGGAGTAACTTATTACCTGTAAATGCAGATAATTCAAGAGATGATTATTATGGGAAAATAGGGCTGACTGGCAAAGCAAAATTTAAGAAAAATGAGCTTTTTGTGGGAGATTTGGTTCCACGATTGCCCACGATTTTTTCTTCACCTGCGCGTTTGTTCCCTCAAACTTATCGAGGTGCTCGGTTTGTTTCCAATGAAATTCCAAAGTTACAATTGGAAGGTTTTTATGTAGACCAAGTGCGACAGCGTGATTCGATTCATTATAGTGATGTCGGTACGGACAATATTAATCGCCGTTTTGATCAATCAGCAACAACAGATTACTTCTATAGTTTTGGTGGCGCTTATCAACTCAATGATGCATATCGAATCCGTGCTTATCAGGCTGAACTGCATGATATCTACCAACAGCAATTTTTAGGTTTCAATGGTAAACAGCTTTTAAATGAACAGTTAACTTTTTTAAGCGATGTACGATTTTTCAATAGTCAGGAGGCAGGTAGACAAAAAATCGGTCATGTAGATAACCAGCATTTAAGTGGATTATTTGGCTTAAATTATCAAAACCATACCCTGTCTTTGGGTTATATGCAGGCATTTGGTTCGACCGGGTTACCATTTTTATCGGGAACAGAAAGTCCAGTGGTGCTTGATTTTATGAGCTCGGATTATTCCAATAAAGACGAGAAAGTCTATTCACTGCGTTATGAATATGATTTTAAAAATGTAAAATTAGCTGATATTTCTCTCAATGGGCTGCGTTTTATGGCCCGCTATGCCAAAGGGCAAGATATTGATTTACTTAGTTATGGCGATAAGCGATTTAAAGAAGAATCAATGGAGCTGGATTTAGCTTATAAAATCCCAGGAGGGAAGTTAAAAGGCTTAGGCATGCGAGCACGTTTTTCTCATTACCGAAATGATATGCCAACCAATATGGTCTTTCACTCAGCCAATGAAACTCGTTTAAATATAGATTATAGCTTTAAGTTCTAAGGGTTCTGTATTACGAAACGGTTCTTTGATTTAAAGAACCGTTTTAAAAGTCAGTTTAATGGTGAAGAGAATTTTTATAAAAAATCTATGTTTCGTCAGAGTGGATCAAGGATATCTTTCTGACGATTTTTAAGTATGTGAATATAAACCCATTTAAAAGCAGAAGGTACTCGATTTATAAATGAGTACAGCATTGATTTAATTATGTTTGGTTAGCAAATCATTTTAGTCGTGACTCATGGTTTGATTTTTGAGCCATAGACTAAAGGCCTCAATTTTTGGCCAGTGGCGATCTTTCAGTGAAGTGATATAGTAATGTTGCTCGCAGAGTAAAAACTGATCGGGGAATGGTGCGATTAGTTCGCCATTTTTAATGGCTTTTTCAACCAATCGTTTTCTCCCCATTGTCACTCCAAGGTTATTTTTGGCAGCAATAGAAGCGAGATCTGATCGGTTGAAGTAAAGCGCTGAAGGGGTATCAATATTGATATTAAAATGTGCGGCCCAACTGTCCCATTCCCCCGTTCCAGTCTTATTGCACCATGCATGGCTGTCATGAAGTAAAGTACACTGGTTTAAATTCTGCCAATTGTCTACAAGGTTGAATTTTTCAGCATACTCAGGACTACATACAGGTAAAATATGTTCATCCATTAAGTATTGATAATTCAATTGCGGGCAAGGTTGGTTATCAAAATAAAGTGCTAAATCTATCCCTTCTCGTTGCAAATTAACATTTTCATTGCCAGTCAAAATGGACAATTCAATAAAAGGATAGCGCTGTATAAAGTCAGACAGTTTGGGAACCAACCAATTTTGTGTAATCGATGGCCTAGCATAAATTGTGAGTGGTCCAGATAAAGTTTGATTTTGGATGGCCTTAATTTCAGTATTGAGATGGCCTAAAGAAGACTGCAATGCCCAAAAAATGTGCTTGCCTTCAGCCGTGAGTTCAACTTTACGGTGTAAGCGTAAAAATAGTTTTATATTGAGTTCTTTCTCTAATAAATTGATTTGGTGGCTAACAGCACTTGGCGTTAAACATAACTCTTTTGCCGCTAATGAAAAAGACTCATGCCTTGCAGCTACTTCAAATGTATGAAGTTTAGATAATTGAAAACCTGTTAATGACTTATCTAAGTTCATCACTTTATTGCTCGCTGTCATATATTTTATAATTCATGTGAAATATTAAATAAAAATTTTAAAATAGATACTGCTTTCTAAATCAAAATATATTTAAAGATCAATATTTAACCTTATGTTTTTTCAGGTGAATTATTTTAACCTAAAGGCAAATTTTTATCATTTGACGTATGAATCTTAATTCATTATTTTTGCGTACCTTAAATATTAAACCGTGAAATATGTCACGAAAAAACGTGTTTTTAGGCAGCCTTACTGAAATTTAAAGTATTGGTCTCGCTGTCTAAAAGGTTTTTATGTGCAACCTCTACGAAGCTTAAACGTTTCGTTGTAGAGGTTTTTTACTTTTAAATTCTGTAAGGAACAAATTTTAATGATGGTCACAAATAAAGGCTTGTTGGTCACAACACTACTCCTCAGCTCAATCTTGTCTGGATGTGCTGTGAAAGGTGGTAGTAATGGTACGGCTGTTGAAAAGTGGCATAACTTTGAAAATCAAAAAATTAATGAAAAAGTAAATAAAAATAAAGCAAATGTTGTTTTTGTTCGTGATGAGAAAATTGAGGGAAAAGCGGTAAATATTTTTGTAGGTGGAGAATATTTGGCTTCATTGTTACCCAATGCTTATAAAGAGTTTGAAGTTTGTCCTGATAACCAAAAGTTGGTTGCAATTGAAACGGATGTCAAAGATCGCTATGCAACCAAAGAAAAAGGCGGGCAATACTATAATTTACCTCTCGAAAAAACCACCTACTTACGTGTGAGTCTGGATCAGAATGGGCAGACTTATTTCTTAGCAATGAATGAGGATGAAATTAAAGAAGCTCAGCAGCATTTAAAAGAACAAGTCCATACCTTGCCACGTGTTGATCGCGATTTAAAGTGTAAGCCTACCGTTAAAATGTTGAAGAAATTTACATTACAAGCTGGCGCTTTGTTTCAGTTTGATAAATCAGATGAAGCAAATATGTTAACTCAGGGTAAACAAGAAATTAAGGATGTTGCAGATGCCATTCGTAATGAAACAGCCGAGATTAGCCATATAGATGTTATTGGTTATACAGATCCAGACGGTACGGAAAGTTATAACCAAGTGTTGTCAGCGCATCGTGCGCAAAGTGTAAAAAATATGATGGTAAATTATGGTTTATCTGCTGATTTAATTGCTGCAGAAGGCCGTGGTAAAACAAATTTATTGATCACAGATTGTTCTGAAAAACACACTCAAAATCGTACTGCGCGTTTGGCATGTAATCAGCCCAATCGTCGAGTTGAGATCCTTCTTTATGGTACTCAGCCGTAATTACGCTTCATTTCAAAACTTAGTATTTTGATTCTATTAATTAATGCTTAATTATTGAAATTAAGGAAATAAACGTGACTGTAAAGAATATTGTTCTCAAAATTAATGCTAAAAAATCAACACTTGATACCTTGAATATTGAAGGGGGCGAGTTTGGTCGTGGTTCTCAAGGGAAACCATTAAAAATTGCTGCAAAAGCAAATGTTCATTATGAGTTTACCGATAAAGAGACTTCATTTGGGCCAGAAAATATTGCGACTAAACGCCATGATAAGGATTTGTGGATTAGTTTCGAAGGTGGAGATGTTGATCAGCCAGATCTGATTATTGAAAACTATTATGCTGCAAATGGTGAGTTGGGCTATTCAGAAGGGGAGTCTAACTTACTGATCGGTCAGCATGAAAATGGCAAATATTACCCTTATGTCCCAGAAAGTGCAGAAAAAAGTGATGCAGTAAGTTTGCTTGCGGATCAAGTTGAAGCTGGTCAGGCTTTAGGTGGTGAAGAAGTTGCAGCATTGTGGGCCTTTAATCCATTATGGTTATTGGCTTTGGTTCCGATAGCGGCAGTGGCTATTGGTCAAGGTCATGATAACAATAAAAAATCTCCTGTAATTGAACATCCTCAGCATGTTCCTATCGCAGAAAAAGACAGCGCTGAAACTAAAGAAAATACACCCGTAATTATTGATGTGACTGCAAATGATACCGATAAAGATGGTGACTTAGATCCAAGTACGGTGGTGATCAGCAAACAACCACAGCATGGTACGGTCAGCGTTGATCCAATCACTGGTGAAGTAACCTATACTCCAAACAAAGGTTATGTTGGTCCAGACCAGTTTGAATATACCGTCAAAGACAAAGCTGGCAATGTTTCTGATCCTGCAACTGTAGTGATTGATATCACCGCCAATCCTGTTGCGGTTGATGATAGTGCTAACACTAAAGAAGACACCCCAATCATCATTGATGTGACTGCAAATGACACTGATAAAGATGGTGACTTAGATCCAAGTACGGTGGTGATCACGAAACAGCCTCAGAACGGTACTGTTAGTGTTGATCCAGTCACAGGTGAAGTGACTTATACCCCAAACAAGGGTTATGTTGGTCCAGACCAGTTTGAATACACAGTCAAAGACAAAGCTGGCAATGTATCGGATCCTGCAACTGTAGTGGTTGAAGTGAGTGCAAATCCTATTGCAGTTGATGACAGTGCTGAAACCAAAGAAAACACCCCAATCATTATTGATGTGACTGCAAATGATACCGACAAAGATGGTGACTTAGATCCAAGCACTGTGGTGATCAGCAAACAACCACAGCATGGTACGGTCAGCGTTGATCCAATCACTGGTGAAGTAACCTATACTCCAAACAAAGGTTATGTTGGTCCAGATGCATTTGAATACACAGTCAAAGACAAGGCTGGCAATGTTTCTGATCCTGCAACTGTAGTGATTGATATCACCACCAATCCAATTGCGGTTGATGATAGTGCTGAAACTAAAGAAGACACCCCAATCATTATTGATGTGACTGCAAATGATAGTGACAAAGATGGTGACTTAGATCCAAGCACTGTGGTGATCACAAAACAACCACAGCATGGTACTGTCAGCGTTGATCCAATCACAGGTGAAGTAACCTATACGCCAAACAAGGGTTATGTTGGTCCTGATGTATTTGAATATACAGTCAAAGATAAAGCGGGCAATGTTTCTGATCCTGCGACGGTGGTAATTGATATCACTGCCAATCCAGTTGCAGTTGATGACAGTGCTAACACCAAAGAAGACACTCCAATCATTATTGATGTGACTGCAAATGACACTGATAAAGATGGTGACTTAGAACCAAGCACGGTGGTGATTAGCAAACAGCCTCAGAACGGTACTGTTAGTGTTGATCCAATCACAGGCGAAGTAACTTATACCCCAAACAAGGGTTATGTTGGTCCTGATGTATTTGAATATACAGTCAAAGATAAAGCGGGCAATGTTTCTGATCCTGCGACGGTGGTAATTGATATCACTGCCAATCCAGTTGCAGTTGATGACAGTGCTAACACCAAAGAAGATACCCCAATCATTATTGATGTGACTTCGAACGATACCGATAAAGATGGTGACTTAGATCCAAGCACTGTGGTGATCACAAAACAGCCTCAGAACGGTACTGTTAGTGTTGATCCAATCACAGGTGAAGTAACCTATACTCCAAACAAAGGTTATGTTGGTCCAGACCAGTTTGAATATACCGTCAAAGACAAGGCTGGCAATGTTTCTGATCCTGCAACTGTAGTGATTGATATCATCGCCAATCCTGTTGCGGTTGATGATAGTGCTAACACTAAAGAAGACACCCCAATCATCATTGATGTGACTGCAAATGACACTGATAAAGATGGTGACTTAGATCCAAGTACGGTGGTGATCACGAAACAGCCTCAGAACGGTACGGTCAGCGTTGATCCAATCACAGGTGAAGTGACTTATACCCCAAACAAGGGTTATGTTGGTTCAGATGCATTTGAATATACCGTCAAAGATAAAGCGGGGAATGTCTCTGATCCTGCAACTGTAGTGGTTGAAGTGAGTGCAAATCCAGTTGCGGTTGATGACAGTGCTAACACCAAAGAAGACACCCCAATCATTATTGATGTGACTGCAAATGATACCGATAAAGATGGTGACTTAGATCCAAGTACGGTGGTGGTCACGAAACAGCCTCAGCACGGTACGGTCAGCGTTGATCCAATCACAGGTGAAGTAACTTATACCCCAAACAAGGGTTATGTCGGTCCAGATGCATTTGAATACACAGTTAAAGACAAAGCTGGCAATGTGTCTGATCCTGCAACTGTAGTGGTTGAAGTGAGTGCAAATCCAGTTGCAGTTGATGACAGTGCTGAAACTAAAGAAGACACCCCAATCATTATTGATGTGACTTCAAACGACACTGATAAAGATGGTGATTTAGATCCAAGTACGGTGGTGATCACGAAACAGCCTCAGAACGGTACTGTCAGCGTTGATCCAATCACAGGTGAAGTGACTTATACGCCAAACAAAGGTTATGTTGGTCCTGATGCATTTGAATACACAGTCAAAGACAAAGCGGGCAATGTGTCTGATCCTGCAACAGTGGTAATTGATATCACCGCCAATCCTGTTGCGCTTGATGATAGTGCTAACACTAAAGAAGACACCCCAATCATTATTGATGTGACTTCAAATGACACTGATAAAGATGGTGACTTAGATCCAAGTACGGTGGTGATCACGAAACAACCACAACATGGTACTGTCAGTATTGATCCAATCACAGGTGAAGTAACTTATACCCCAAACAAGGGTTATGTCGGTCCAGATGCATTTGAATATACCGTCAAAGACAAAGCGGGCAATGTCTCTGATCCTGCAACTGTGGTAATTGATATCACCGCCAATCCTGTTGCGGTTGATGATAGCGCTGAAACTAAAGAAGACACGCCTATCATTATTGATGTGACTGCAAATGATAGTGACAAAGATGGTGACTTAGATCCAAGTACGGTGGTGATCACGAAACAACCACAACATGGTACTGTCAGTATTGATCCAATCACAGGCGAAGTGACCTATACCCCAAACAAGGGTTATGTCGGTCCAGATGCATTTGAATATACCGTCAAAGACAAGGCTGGCAATGTGTCTGATCCTGCAACGGTAGTGGTTGAAGTCAGTGCAAATCCTGTTGCAGTTGATGATAGTGCTAACACCAAAGAAAACACCCCAATTATTATTGATGTGACTGCAAATGATACCGATAAAGATGGTGACTTAGATCCAAGTACGGTGGTGGTCACTAAACAGCCTCAGAATGGTACGGTCAGCGTTGATCCAATCACAGGTGAAGTGACCTATACTCCAAACAAGGGTTATGTTGGTCCAGATGCATTTGAATATACAGTCAAAGACAAGGCTGGCAATGTTTCTGATCCTGCAACTGTAGTGATTGATATCACCGCCAATCCAGTTGCAGTTGATGACAGTGCTGAAACCAAAGAAGATACCCCAATCATCATTGATGTGACTGCAAATGATACTGACAAAGATGGTGACTTAGATCCAAGCACTGTGGTGATCACGAAACAACCACAGCATGGTACGGTCAGCGTTGATCCAATCACTGGTGAAGTAACCTATACTCCAAACAAAGGTTATGTTGGTCCTGATGCATTTGAATATACCGTCAAAGACAAGGCTGGCAATGTATCGGATCCAGCTCACGTAACTTTAGATATAAGCCCTACAGGTACCTTAACCGAGATACTCAAAGAAGCTGATTTAGGAGATGGTTCAACAGCCGCTGTTGTAAATGGTGAATTGAGTTTAGATAACCCTAGTAATGCTGACATTAGCGATATTTTAATGACATTGCCAACAGTGGATGTCACTTCTGGTGGTGAGACAATAAACTGGACTCAAACAGCAAATGGTGGCTTAGTTGGAACCACACCAAGCGGTCAAGAAGTGATGTCGATTACTTTGGGTACACCAGTGACCAGCAATGGGAAAACCACAATTCCTTATGAAATTGGTCTTAAAGCACCAGTGGATCATGTTGGTGAGAACAGTGAGCGTTTAGATCTTGATTTTGGTATCAATACCAATATTGGCGATGCTAACCTCATTATTACTGTGGAAGATGATAAATCAGTAGCAGCGCCAATATCTGTAGTTGCAGATGGTGAGACGACTTTTTATGCGAACGTGATCATTAGTCTGGATCTCTCTAGCAGTATGGGTGCAAGAGATAGCGGTATTCCAGATCCAGTAAATGGTGGCGAGAAAATGCGTATGAACGCAGCTGTCGAAGCGATCGAAACGATGCTAGATAAGTATCAGGAGCAACTTGACAGTGTAGCCCCAGGCAATGGAGACGTGAAAGTGAATATCATTGGCTTCTCAAAATTAGCCAAGCATCTTTCGCTACCTGGTCAAACAGATACATGGGTGTCATTAGACGACGCCAAGAAAATTGTGAAAGGATTATATAATTTTGGCACTCGACCAAAAGATATTGGTGTAGATACCAACTACGATGCGGCTTTACAAGAAGTTATTCATAGTTATTTGAATAATCAAGGTGCTGGTCCAGTTGTCGGTGTGGACGGCGCTAAGGTGAACAATAGTTTGCTCTTTGTCAGTGATGGTATTCCAAACTTTGGTAATGGCACTGATGGAGTACGTGGTATCCAACCAACGTCACCATCAAATTATGAACCAGGCAATCAAAATATCGATATCGGTGAAGATAAGTGGACAGCGTTCTTAAAAGAACAAAACATAAAATCTATTGCGATTGGTATTGGTCCTCAAATGGATGAGGGGGCAGATTTCTTAAAACCAATTGCTTTCGATGGCGAAAAAGGCACCAACAAAGATGGTTCGAGTGACATTATTATTTTGAAAGATATGTCTGATCTCGGCGGTATTATGTCTGAGTTGGTTCCAGAAGCTACTGATACTCAGGGGTCTATCCGTACGGATGATGTGGGCAATATTGTTTCATCTTTCGGTGCCGATGGTGCTGGTCAGTTAATCATTCAGATTGATGGGTATGACTATACTTATGACTATGCAACAAACCAAATCACCAGTAGCAATAGCAATGCGAGTATTTGGCAAGATGCTGGTAATGGTGTACTGATGGTGAAAACAGAGATCGGTGGTAGCTTTAAATTAAATATGTCAGCAGATAAGTTTGGTGACTTTAGTTATAACCCAGCTCCGACTCGTCCTGTAGGTAAAACCCAAGAAGAGTTTACATTTACACTTGTCGATAAAGATGGCGATAAATCTAGTGATAAATTGCTCATTGATATTCAATTAATTCCTGAAGCAAGTGCCAGTAAAACAGCACTAAGCATGAGTAATCAGTTGGATCATTTAGAGGTTTTTAATGCAGTTGGTCATACTTTAGATGGCTTTGCCAATACGCCAAATCCAGCTGAAGTTGTGAATACAAACCATATCAATGTCTCACAACATTTAGAGCAACTCAGTGTTGAGCAGCCTAACTTAATTTAAGTCTAATTAAACCGCACAAAAAGCATTTTCTACATCCTGTAGCGAATGCTTTTTGTATATTTATCTGGGTTTTTTAGTGTGGTTTGGCACGCACGTGATGGTGCTATACCACATTTAAATAATACTTCAATGCAAATTTATTAAAAAATACATTTAAAACAAATGGTTATATTTTTATAGCCATTGATTGTATTTCTGGTAGCCGATAGAACTCATCAATGCAAATGAATAGAAAACTGACACGGTCAATATCTCTGTGTTTTATAGGGATGTTGGCAATACATGGCCCATTGGTACATGCAGCGATGTTAAAAGAGATACTCAAACAAGCGCTGGTCAATGATCCTGTGATACAGGAGGCTCAGGCAAATGTGTCTTTTGCACATAGTACGATGCAGACGACTAAGGCTGAACATTATCCGATTGTCAGTGCTATAGGGACTCAAGTGCTCGGTCAACAACATAAATATGAAAGTAATGCGCGAGAAACGCATTTTGCTCCAGGTCTACGCGCGACAGTCAATGTTTATGCTTGGGGCGGGATTGAAGCAGCCGTTGATCGAGATAAGAAAAAAGAAGCTTATTATCAATATACTGCTGAACAAACCAGAGAAGACCTTGGTTATAAAATCAGTACATTGTATTTAACCGCATTAAGGACCAAAGAGTCTTTGGTTGTTGCAGAACGAAATTTAAAACGTCACGATAAAATGCTGCATGATTTAAATATTATTGTGCAACATGATTCAGGTCGGCTCAGTGAGTTGGCCCAAGCTCATGCACGTCGACTAAAAGTAGAAACAGGTATTGCTGAATTACGACGTACTTTAGGTTTAACTGTGAGTCGATTAGAAGTCTACACAAAAGATTTTTTAGCACCAGATACGATTGTTGATCCTTTTCATGGAATGGCATCTCAAGATTTTATTACCCAATACCATCGTGCTGAGGTTGATCAAATACCCAGTTATTTAGCACAAAAAGCAGAACATGAAAGTGCACTTGAAGATATTAAAGTGTCTAAAGCGGCTCAAATGCCAAGTATTAATTTAGAAGGGACGGCAAGTCCAGATAATAAAGAAATCTATTTAAGAATGTCATGGGACATCTTTAACCAAGGTTCAAAGCATAAGATCTCACAGAAAAATCAAACCAAAATCGCTGTAGCATCGCGTATGCAACAAAGCTTACGCGATACCATTGAGCGTAGTCGAACAGCCATGTTCGATATGTCTCAAAATGAACAACGCGTTAAATTAGTGAATCAATATATTGATGTTCAACAAAAAGTCGTTTGGGCTTATGAACAACAATTCAAAATCTCTCGCCGGACATTAATTGATGTACTCGATGCTTATAACGAGCTTGCAAATATTGAAGCAACAGAAGTGGAAGCTCGTAATGATTTTAGAGCTGCGACTTTAGAGTATTTATTGGCTCAAGCCAAAATCAGTCAGTGGGCTGGTGTCACAAACTAACTTGGTTTCCCGATTATTTTCAAAGTATTTATTTAAGTAGAACAACATGAAATCTATTATTTCACATATCGCATTAACGACTAAATTATTAGGTAGTCCGATTAGTGAAGCTGCTTTATTGGAACGGGTTGGGCGTGATCAAGATTTAAAGATTGATTATGGCACGCTCACAGAAGTTTTACGGAGTTATGGTTTTGATAACCAATTGTTGAAGCGATCTTTACAAGATATTCCAACACTTGCTTTACCTGCCACGATCTTATTAAAAAATGAAGAAGCTGCGGTGATCACCGAGGTTACATATCATGCTGACGAACGGACTTATCATTTATTGCAAACAGATGGGATGACCAAAGTCATCACTGCAATGCAGTTGGAACAATTGTACTTAGGATTTTGTTGGTTTATTAAGCCAAAAGTTCAATCAGATTTACGTTCTGATTTACCAGAATATCATTTGCCTAAAGCTTGGTTTTGGAAGGTGATTTGGCGATTTAGAAAATATTATTATCAAGTTGTATTGGCAACATTGATGATTAATTTTTTAGCTTTATTAAGTTCATTATACGTTATGAATGTATATGACCGTGTTATTCCAAACCAAGCTTTTGAAACATTATGGGTGTTAAGTATTGGTGTGATCATCGCGATTAGTTTTGAGTTTATTTCTAAATTAATTCGTTCTTATTTAACTGATATTGCAGGTAAAAAAGCAGATTTAATTATTAGCTCGGCACTCTTTAGACGCGTTATGCAGTTACGTTTGGTCGATCGTCCAAGTTCGGCTGGGGCCTATGCCAATAATCTACGTGAGTTTGAAGCAGTTCGCGAGTTTATGACCAGTGCGAGTTTACTGACCATTGTTGATTTGCCTTTTCTATTTTTATTTATCAGTGTGATTGGATTAGTCGGTGGCAAGCTGGCCTTTGTGCCCTTGGCCTTAATCCCAATTATGATTGCAGTGGGCTTTTTTGTGCAAAGACCATTGGCTCGCTATATCAATGAGTCTATGAAGGAGTCATCTCAAAGACAAGGCTTGGCAGTTGAAGCAATTGATGGAATCGAGACGTTAAAAACCAATAATGCCACAAATTGGGCGCAGCAACGTTGGGATAATTTCACTGCAAAAACTTCTGTATCTTCGATTAAAGTTCGAAATTTAAGTAATTTGGTGGTGAATTTTGCCGCAAGTATGCAGCAGTTAAATACTGTCTTCTTGGTGGTATTCGGGACTTATTTAATTCACAGCAGTAATCCCGATTATAAAATTACCATGGGGGCTTTGATTGCTTCGGTGATTTTATCTGGTCGAGCACTTGCGCCATTATCCCAAATAGCCAGTTTAGCGATTAAATTTCAGTCAGCTAAATTGGCCTTACAAGGGATTAATAATATTGTTGCAAGACCTATTGAACGCGATCCTAGCCGTCAATATATCAGTTTAGCATCGGTCGAAGGCCAGATCGCTTTTGAGCATATCCAATTTCAATATCAACGAGATGCAGCACCAGCAGTCAAAGACATAACCCTAAATATTAACTCAGGTGAAAAAGTTGCCATTTTGGGACATATTGGCAGTGGAAAAAGTACCTTGTTAAAACTCGCAAGTGGTCTTTATGAGGCCAATGCAGGTCATGTTACTTTAGACAATATTGATATACGTCAAATCGACCCAAGTGATTTACGAAGCAAAGTCAGTTTACTTAGCCAAAGTCCTCGCTTATTTTTGGGTACGCTTAGGGACAATCTCGAATTGGCAAGAACTGATCATTTTTCAACTGATCAACAGTTAATGCAGGTCTTACATCAGTTTGGCCTCGATAAGGTGATCAATCAGCATCCGCAAGGCTTAGACATGCAACTCGGTGAAAACGGCTTAGGGTTATCTGGCGGGCAAAAGCAACTCATTGCTTTAGCAAGATTAACCTTACGTGATCCACAAGTTGTACTGCTTGATGAACCCACCACTGGACTAGATCAAGCAACAGAATTATCTGCCTTAGATGCGCTTCAAAACTGGGCAAAACAAAGAACATTATTGGTGGTTACCCATCGTCCTCAAGTCCTTGCATTGGTTGATCGTATTATTGTGATGGAAAATGGTGCCATTACGATGGACGGTCCTAAAGCAGAGATTCTTGCCAAATTAGTTCAACAACAGTCCCCAAATATTCCTTCTGTAAAACCCAAAGTTCATCGGGTGAGTGTCAGTGCTCGGATCCGTAAATAACCTGATGTTTTAAACGTCAAAATTTGGTCGGATGAGAAACGATGTTGTTATGATTATGCAGATTAAGTAAGTGAAAGAAATGAAAAAACAAACTAAACAGCCCCCAATCAGCCAATCTGATTTGAAGCTGTTAAATGATTTGAATGGCGCTTTACAGCAAGAAAAACATTATGGCTATTTCGCGGTAATTGTTTTGCTATTCGTGTTAATCGTCGTATTTTTAATTTGGGCGTATAACAGTACCTTAGAAGAGGTGACGCGAGGCCAAGGAAGTATTATCTCTAGTAGTCGTGAGCAAATTATTCAAAGCTTAGACCCTGGCATTATCATGGAAATGAGAGTGAAAGAAGGGGATGTTGTTGAAAAAAATCAAATTCTACTCAAACTGGATGATACTCGCAGTTCTGCTATTTTAAGAGAGAGCGAGGCTAAGGTTGAAAATTTAACCGCAATTGCAGCACGACTGAAAGCGGAAACTACAGAGACGAAGCCGATATTTCCTCAAGAGATTTCAAGCGAATTAAAGCAAAGAGAATATCAGGCTTATACGGTAAGACGACAGTCGATGGTCGATGCGATCGAAGCATTAAAAGCCAGTAAAAGTTTCTTGGATCATGAGATTTCGATTACCCAACCGCTGGCACAGCAGGGATTGGTTTCAAATGTGGAAGTATTGCGTATGCAACGACAATCCGCAGATTTGGGGGCGCAAATTTTAGATCGGAAAAATCGCTATTTAACCGATGCGAATAATGAGTTGGTAAAAACAGAAGCTGAATTGGCACAGGCGCGAGAAAATATGGCGATGCGTGCGGATCCTGTTGACCGTTCATTTATTCAAGCACCACTTCGCGGTATTGTGAAAAATATTAAAATTAATACAGTGGGCGGTGTGGTCAATGCAGGACAAGATATTTTAGAAATTGTTCCTTTAGATGACAAACTTTTGGTTGAAGCTTATATACGCCCACAGGATGTGGCTTTTCTTCGTCCCGGATTGCCTGCTGTTGTTAAAATAAGTGCCTATGATTATTCGATTTATGGTGGCTTAGAGGGGGTGGTGACACTGATTAGTCCCGATACCCTGAGCAATGACAAACGTAATAGTGAATTGAAATTAAACCAAAATGAAGTCTACTATCGTATCTTGGTCAAAACCGATGCAAATAGTTTAGTGGATAAACAAGGGAAAAAGCTTCCGATTATTCCCGGCATGGTGACCACTGTTGATGTAAAGACCGGTGAAAAGACCGTATTTCAATACTTGATTAAACCGATTACGCGGATGAAACAAGCTTTACAAGAGAGATAAAGCCACTTACTTAAACGGTTAAGTTAGAGTCATTTCATGTTTTATCTATCCCCCAAATATGACCTTGTCGTTGATAGGTCAATATTGGGGGACATGATTTTTTATAGAACGATAATATTTATTGTTTTTAGAGCTATGATGAAAAAATCTGAATTAATTATTTACAAAATGTCATAATTTCGAAATAATAAAACGTGAAATTTATCATAATTATTATTGACATGCAGAACTTCATCTATAAAAGAACCACTTTAGCCGTTTTTTTAACGCTTTTGGGTACAGTAACAAACGCAGCAGATCCACAATTACGCCCAGAGTTAGAAATAGATGCTGTTTAGCGCCAGCAACAACGTGATGAAGCATTACAGAAGCAATTACAGCCCGAAGCTGTAGTGCAAACGGGACTAGAAAAACAACTTCAAACCCAAGCACAACTGCAATATCTAAAATCAAACAGCGAAGATGTGTGTTTTGAAATTAAAAAATTTGTATTGATTGGGGAAGATGCACGTCAATTTACTTTTGCGATGCGCCCCGTCACGCAAGGTCAACATAATCTCATTGGCCGATGTATTGGGGTACAAGGCTTAAACCAAGCCTTAGATCTAATTCAAAACAGTATTATTAGTCATGGGTATGTCACCACACGCATGCTGCTACCTCAACAGAACATTGCTTCAGGTGAAATTAAACTTCAAGTGATTGCTGGGAAAGTGGATCAAATTCAATTTGTTCAAGGGACATCTAAGCGTGCTCACAAATTGAATGCCTTGCCTGTTCGGTCTGGGGATATTTTAAATATTCGGGATATTGAACAAGGCTTAGAAAACTTTAAACGTGTGCCGACTGTTGAGGCTGACTTTAAAATCAAACCATCAGAACAGCGTAACCAACCTGGCTATAGTGATTTAGAGTTGGCATGGCAACAATCAAAACCCTACCGGATTCATTTAGGTGTTGATGATGCAGGCTCAGATTCAACTGGGAAATATCAAGGCACAGCAACCTTATCTTTAGACCATCTGTTTACTGCAAATGACTTGTTTTATGGCAGTTATAACCATGATTTGGGTGGGGGAGATCAAGGTAAACGCGGAACAGATGGCTATTACTTAAGTTATAGCATTCCACTCAAATATTGGCTGCTTAGCACCAGTTATAGCCAGTCTGATTATAACCAAACGGTTGCAGGTGCCAGTGAAAGTTATAGCTATAGCGGCAAAAGCAAACTGATTGGGGCAGATTTATCTCGGGTACTTTACCGTGATGCCAAACGAAAAACCACCGCCAGTGTGGGAGGATGGTATCGGGAATCACAAAACTTCATCAATGATGTAGAAATTGAAGTACAACGTCGAAAAACCGGTGGCTGGAAAGCCAGTTTGGATCATACAGAATATCTAGCCAATGCGACTTTAACAGGCAATTTAACCTATAAACGCGGTACAGGTGCATTTAATGCAATGCATGCACCTGAAGAGCAATTTGGCGAAGCCTATACCCATGTGGGTATTTTACAAGCCAATGCCAGTCTGCAAGTGCCATTTAAAGTCGGTAATCAATCGCTACAGTATCTTGCTGAATGGCGAACACAGTACAGTAAAAAACCACTGACCCCACAAGATCGATTCTCGATTGGGAATCGCTATACCGTAAGAGGGTTTGATGGTGAACAAACTTTATTGGCAGATAATGGCTTTTTAGTCCGTAATGAAATCAGTGGCTCGATGTTTAAGCTTCCGATGCAATGGTACACAGGAATTGACTATGGTGAAGTGGGGGGTAAAACCGCACATGAACCGAATCCATTGCTGGGAACAAGTTTAATGGGCGCTGCCTTTGGATTACGAGGGCAAGTCTTAAAATCGGTCAATTATGACGTTTTTGTTGGGACGCCGTTAAAAAAACCAGACCACTTTAAAACAGACAATGTGACGACAGGATTTAGCCTGAACTGGATGTATTAATCCATTAGATCCCATGCCCATATGCAACATTCAATCTTGAAAAAATATTAAAACATTTAGGTAAAACATTATGAATAAGAATCGTTATCGCGTTATTTTTAGTCAAGCACGTGGCATGTTTATTGCGGTTGCTGAGATTGTAAAAAGCCGTACAAAAACAGCGGGGCAATCATATAGCATTGGTGAAATCGAAATAGAGGATGTGACGGGTGCATCTTCAATCACCTATAAAAAACTCAATCCTGTCAATTTTGCTGTGGTGAGCCTATTAGGTGCAGCAATTTACACCTTGCCGATGGCAACCATCGCTGAAAGTCAAATTGTGGCAGATCGATCAGCACCAAACTCTCAACAAGCCACCATTCTCAACAGCAGCAATGGTTTGACCCAAGTCAATATTCAAACCCCAAGTGCAGGTGGTGTATCACGTAATACCTATACCCAGTTTGATGTGGGTCAGGAAGGTGCGATTCTAAATAACGCACGAAATAATACCCAAACCCAATTGGGTGGCTGGGTACAAGGCAATCCATGGCTCGCCAAAGGTGAAGCCAAGGTGATCCTGAATGAAGTAAACAGCAGTAATCCGAGCCAGCTCAAAGGCTATTTGGAGGTTGCGGGTAAACAAGCGCAAGTGGTGATTGCCAACCCATCTGGCTTGATCTGTGATGGTTGTGGGGTGATTAACGCAGATCGTTTTACCTTAACCACAGGTCAAGCAGTAATGCATCAAGGTTATCTTGATTCATTCCGCGTACGTGAAGGGCAAGTCACGATTGAAGGGAAAGGCTTAAATGGAAGCTTAACCCCTTATACCGATATTTATGCACGTGCTTTAAATGTCAATGCGGGTCTATATGCCAATGAACTAAAAACCGTGTTGGGTCAAAACGACATCAATGTTCAAGATCAGAATTCAGTAAAGATTACTGCAACGACAAGTACCACGTCTTCACCTACACCGAGCTTTGCTCTTGATGTTGGAAAATTAGGTGGCATGTATGCTGGAAAAATCTATTTGGTCGGTACTGAAAAAGGTTTAGGGGTGCGTAACGCAGGCTCACTCAATGCCACGACAGGTCAAATGTATTTAAATGCCAATGGTGACTTAACCAATACAGGCAATATGATTGCCAATAAAGATCAACTGCAATTAAATGCAGAAAATATTAAAAATACAGGAAACATCAGTAGTGCTACCTCACAAGTTAGAGTGGATAGCCAAAATTTGGATAACTCAGGTTTAATCAGCAGTGCAGACGAACTGTATTTAAACCAACAAAAAACTTTAACCAATGCAGGAGTATTAAACGCTGCACGTATTGTGCTGGATGCCAATAGCTTAAAAAACAGTGGCTCAATTGAGCAGACTGGGGCGCAATCACTAGATTTAATCTCAGGCTCAATAAGCAATACTGGCGGCAGAATTGGTCTTGCTAAAAACTCAGCAACATCAGGTGACACTGGTGTTAATAATGGAGGAAGTGCAGGTGAAACAAGTGGTTCAGGTTCAACTGCAGTAAAACCGAACAATCCAGCTCAAGATGGTGGCAGTGTTGAGATTGCCAAGGACAGTTCTACGACAAATGTTCCAAAAGACTATGAAAAGGGTTATATCCATGTCAAGGAACAGTTGAATAATGATCAAGGCGCGATTATTGCCCGTGGTGTAATTGATTTGGATACCAATAATATTTTGGCGAATCAAGAGGGTAAGCTGAATCTAGGTCATATTAAAGTTCAGGGCGAAAACTTTAATAATGATCAAGGTCAATTAACAGTTCAACAGGCAGATATTCTCAGCACAATCTTGAGTAATCAATCAGGTCAGATTGCAGTCAATAAAAGCTTAAAGGTTCAATCAACAAGTGCGAATAATAACAAAGGCACCATTCAAGCTGTTGAGCAAGTTGATATTAATATCACCGACTCGTTAAATAATAGCGAAGGAAAAATTGCGAGCGGACAACAGCTGAGTATTCAGGCAGGACAAGTTAATAATCAATCTGGCCTACTCTATTCTGAGCAACAAGATATTGGTCTAGACGTTCAACAAGCATTAGATAACACATCAGGTATTATTCAAGCGAAAACCCAGCTGGATCTGAATAGCCAAAACTTAAATAACAACTCAGGTCAAATTCTAGCTGAAAATATTCAGCAAAAACATGGTTTAGTCGATAATACTCTAGGATCCATTGTTGCAAAACAAAACCTAATCAGTAGTGCCATTCAATTTGATAATAATCAGGGGCAGATTCAAGCTAATAATATTGAATTTGAACATAAACAATTGAATAACAGTGGCAATATTTATGCCGATCAAAATCTGAATATCATAGGGCAAAACTTACAAAATACCGGATCTTTGAGCGCAGGACAGGGAATTCAGCTCAAGAGCGAAACCTTGCAACATCAGCAGTCTGGCTTAATCGCAGCAGGGTTGGACCGTCAAGGTAAATTAGGTACAACAGGTAATCTTAAGATTATTGCAGATCAGGTGGAGCTACATGGACAAAGCTTTGCAGGTGAAAATCTTAATGTGCAAAGTCAAAATCACATTGATGCGAGTAAAGGGCAACTTCAATCCAAAAATATTGAATTAAGTAGTCAGTTAGGCAATATCTCGACGCATTCAGCTCAGGTGATTGCAGAACACTTATCATTGAATAGTCATGATGTTATTAATAATCAGCAAGGTACTTTAAGTGCTAAAGACCTTAAGCTAAATGCCAATAGTTTAGATAATAGTCAAGGTCATATCTTACATACTGGAACTGATCAGTTGGATTTGAATTTTAGTCAGATCCTAAATAACCAGTCAGGTGAGATTCGTAGTAATGCAGCACAGGTCAATCTCAATACGACATCATTAAATAATACCGCAGGTCAACTTATCCATGCAGGAACAGGACAACTCGATATTCAGGTTGATCAGTTACAGGGTAATCAAGGAAAAATACTCAGTAATGGTCAATTACAATTACAAGCAGGAATTCTTGATTTAAGTCAGGGTGTAACTTCAGCTGAACACATTATCCTGAAAGCGAATCAATTAAATCATCAGCAAGGACAGCTTATCCAGCGTGGTAAGCAGAGCCCTCTGACTTTAGCGATACAGCAACAACTGAATAATCAGTTGGGTTTTATCCAAAGCCAGACAATATTGAATATGGATACGGGGGCATTAAATAATCAGGGTGGAACACTTAGTACAGCACAGGGACAGGATCTGAACCTTAAGGTTAAAGGGCTTTTAGACAATAGTCATTCAGGTAAAATTTATGTAGGTAATAATGCCAATATTCAGGCAGGTTCGATTGATAACCATACGCAAGGTCAAATCAATGTTCAACAAAATCTTAAATTAAATAGCCAGTTACAGGTTAACAATCAAACTGGGCAAATTGCAGCAAATGCCGATGTTCAAATTCAATCTCAGGGTATTGATAATAGTGAAGGTCAAATCAGTTCTGTACAGGGCAGATTAGATTTAGATGCGGGTACAGGATTACTGAGTAACCAATCGGGATCACTGCAATCAGCGAAAGACATTGAGATCAAAGCAGAGCGCTTACATAGCCAGTCAGGCTTAATCAATGCACAGGGATCGATACAAGCACAGATTCAACAAGAGATTGATAACAATGCAGGACAGATGATTGCAAATCAATCGGTGCAGCTCAACAGTCAGGGCTTAAATAATAATGCGGGTCAAATCGGCAGTGTTGAAAGCACACTGAAGGTAGATGCTGGTCAAGGTGTAATCAGCAACCAACAAGGTAAACTGCAGTCTAAACAAGACTTGAGTTTGAATGCACAAGGGATTGATAACCAGTCAGGTTTAATCGCGACCCAAGGCCATCTTGAATTACAACAACACTGGTTAAAAAATACTAAAGGGCAAGTGATCTCAGGTGAAAGCCTGAATTTAACAGGCCAAGATTTAAATAATCAGGGTGGATTACTGCAAAGCGGTCGAGACTTAAGTTTTAAACTGATTGGCAAACTAGACAATAGCCAATCAGGGCAGCTGATTAGTGGCGGTCATACGCAGATTGATGCACAGCAATTAGAGAATGGCCAGCAGGGTTTAATCAATGCACAAGGCAGCTTGAGCATTAGGACTCAGCAAGACGTCAATAACAATGCAGGTATCATTGCCGCCAACAAGTTTGTCGAAATTCAGAGTCAAGGACTAGACAATAGCCAAGGCCAACTTGGCAGTGTCAAAGAACAGGTGACGATCAACACAGGCAAGGGCGCACTGCTTAATCAATCTGGTACGCTACAGTCAACAGGTGATTTAAACGTACAGAGTACGGGGCTGAACAACAATAAAGGTACACTGAATAGTTTAGGCAAAGTCAGCTTAGTGAGTGATGGAGATCTCAGTAATGATGGCGGTCAAATTGCTTCAAATGGTCAGTTAGAGATTACAGCAAATGACTTAAGTAACCAGTCAGGATTAATCCAGACAGGAGAGAAGTCGAATCTAAGTCTCAAGTTGGGTGGCGCATTAAGCAACCAGACAGGTCAAATCCACAGTGGGGCAGACCAGCAGATCACAGCGCAAAGTGTTGATAACAGTGCACAAGGTCAAATGACTGCACAGGGACAGCTTAACATTCAGAGCCAAGCTGAGATTAATAACCAGACAGGTAAACTGATTGCCAATGGATTATTACAGGTTAAAGGCGAAGGGCTCAACAATACCCAAGGACAGATCGGCAGCTTACAAGATCAGGTGATTGTTCAAGCTGGACAAGGCGCCTTGACCAATCAGTCGGGGACGATCCAAGCGAAGAAAGACTTGAGTGTTACAGCACAAAGTATAGATAACCAGTCTGGTCAAATGAACAGTCAGGGACACTTACAACTGTACAGCCAACAGGCAATCAACAACCTAGAAGGTTTAATTGCAGCGGATTTGGGGTTAAAACTCAACAGCCAAGGTTTAAATAACAACCGAGGTCAGATTGGAAGTGCACAGGGTGATGTTGATCTGAATGCAGGCAATGGCTTATTGAGCAATCAGGCAGGCGTGGTGTTGTCAGGCAAAGCGTTAACGCTCAATGCAGGCCAAGTCGATAACAGCAACAAGGGACAGATCAATAGCCAAGCAGATTTAGCGATCAGTACGGTAAAAGAGATCAATAACCAAAGTGGTGTAATTGCTTCAAACCAACAACTGAGCTTAAAGAGTCAGGGACTCAATAACAATGCAGGACAGATCGGCAGTATTCATGCAGGCGTTGTAGTCGATAGTGGTTCAGGAGTTGTTGATAACAATTCTGGTGTGATACAGGCACAGAATGATATCCAGCTTAAGGCTCAACAACTCAATAGCCATTTAGGTAAGATCAGTTCAGAGAAGAGTATTGAACTCAGCATTGACCAAGGCATAGACAACAGTGCGGGTCAGATCGTTGCCAACGATGCGGTGACTATTCAAAGTCAGGGACTGAACAATGATCAGGGTCAAATTGCCAGTATCAAAGCGCAATTAAGTATTCATGCAGGTACAGGATTACTGAGTAACCAATCAGGATCACTGCAATCAGCGAAAGACATTGAGATCAAAGCAGAGCGCTTACATAGCCAGTCAGGCTTAATCAATGCACAGGGATCGATACAAGCACAGATTCAACAAGAGATTGATAACAATGCAGGACAGATGATTGCAAATCAATCGGTGCAGCTTAATAGTCAGGGCTTAAATAATAATGCGGGTCAAATCGGCAGTGTTGAAAGCACACTGAAGGTAGATGCTGGTCAAGGTGTAATCAGCAACCAACAAGGCAAACTGCAGTCTAAACAAGACCTGAGTTTGAATGCACAAGGGATTGATAACCAGTCAGGTTTAATCGCGACCCAAGGCCATCTTGAATTACAACAACACTGGTTAAAAAATACTAAAGGGCAAGTGATCTCAGGTGAAAGCCTGAATTTAACAGGCCAAGATTTAAATAATCAGGGTGGATTACTGCAAAGCGGTCGAGACTTAAGTTTTAAACTGATTGGCAAACTAGACAATAGCCAATCAGGGCAGCTGATTAGTGGCGGTCATACGCAGATTGATGCACAGCAATTAGAGAATGGCCAGCAGGGTTTAATCAATGCACAAGGCAGCTTGAGCATTAGGACTCAGCAAGACGTCAATAACAATGCAGGTATCATTGCCGCCAACAAGTTTGTCGAAATTCAGAGTCAAGGACTAGACAATAGCCAAGGCCAACTTGGCAGTGTCAAAGAACAGGTGACGATCAACACAGGCAAGGGCGCACTGCTTAATCAATCTGGTACGCTACAGTCAACAGGTGATTTAAACGTACAGAGTACGGGGCTGAACAACAATAAAGGTACACTGAATAGTTTAGGCAAAGTCAGCTTAGTGAGTGATGGAGATCTCAGTAATGATGGCGGTCAAATTGCTTCAAATGGTCAGTTAGAGATTACAGCAAATGACTTAAGTAACCAGTCAGGATTAATCCAGACAGGAGAGAAGTCGAATCTAAGTCTCAAGTTGGGTGGCGCATTAAGCAACCAGACAGGTCAAATCCACAGTGGGGCAGACCAGCAGATCACAGCGCAAAGTGTTGATAACAGTGCACAAGGTCAAATGACTGCACAGGGACAGCTTAACATTCAGAGCCAAGCTGAGATTAATAACCAGACAGGTAAACTGATTGCCAATGGATTATTACAGGTTAAAGGCGAAGGGCTCAACAATACCCAAGGACAGATCGGCAGCTTACAAGATCAGGTGATTGTTCAAGCTGGACAAGGCGCCTTGACCAATCAGTCGGGGACGATCCAAGCGAAGAAAGACTTGAGTGTTACAGCACAAAGTATAGATAACCAGTCTGGTCAAATGAACAGTCAGGGACACTTACAACTGTACAGCCAACAGGCAATCAACAACCTAGAAGGTTTAATTGCAGCGGATTTGGGGTTAAAACTCAACAGCCAAGGTTTAAATAACAACCGAGGTCAGATTGGAAGTGCACAGGGTGATGTTGATCTGAATGCAGGCAATGGCTTATTGAGCAATCAGGCAGGCGTGGTGTTGTCAGGCAAAGCGTTAACGCTCAATGCAGGCCAAGTCGATAACAGCAACAAGGGACAGATCAATAGCCAAGCAGATTTAGCGATCAGTACGGTAAAAGAGATCAATAACCAAAGTGGTGTAATTGCTTCAAACCAACAACTGAGCTTAAAGAGTCAGGGACTCAATAACAATGCAGGACAGATCGGCAGTATTCATGCAGGCGTTGTAGTCGATAGTGGTTCAGGAGTTGTTGATAACAATTCTGGTGTGATACAGGCACAGAATGATATCCAGCTTAAGGCTCAACAACTCAATAGCCATTTAGGTAAGATCAGTTCAGAGAAGAGTATTGAACTCAGCATTGACCAAGGCATAGACAACAGTGCGGGTCAGATCGTTGCCAACGATGCGGTGACTATTCAAAGTCAGGGACTGAACAATGATCAGGGTCAAATTGCCAGTATCAAAGCGCAATTAAGTATTCATGCAGGTACAGGATTACTGAGTAACCAATCAGGATCACTGCAATCAGCGAAAGACATTGAGATCAAAGCAGAGCGCTTACATAGCCAGTCAGGCTTAATCAATGCACAGGGATCGATACAAGCACAGATTCAACAAGAGATTGATAACAATGCAGGACAGATGATTGCAAATCAATCGGTGCAGCTTAATAGTCAGGGCTTAAATAATAATGCGGGTCAAATCGGCAGTGTTGAAAGCACACTGAAGGTAGATGCTGGTCAAGGTGTAATCAGCAACCAACAAGGCAAACTGCAGTCTAAACAAGACCTGAGTTTGAATGCACAAGGGATTGATAACCAGTCAGGTTTAATCGCGACCCAAGGCCATCTTGAATTACAACAACACTGGTTAAAAAATACTAAAGGGCAAGTGATCTCAGGTGAAAGCCTGAATTTAACAGGCCAAGATTTAAATAATCAGGGTGGATTACTGCAAAGCGGTCGAGACTTAAGTTTTAAACTGATTGGCAAATTGGACAATAGCCAATCAGGGCAACTGATTAGTGGCGGTCATACGCAGATTGATGCACAGCAATTAGAGAATGGCCAGCAGGGTTTAATCAGTACTCAAGGTGATCTTCGTATTACCAGTGTGCAAGACATAAACAATGCAGCAGGCATCATGGTTGCTAAACAAAATATAAATTTAAGTAGTCAAGGTTTAAACAATAATAAAGGTCAGATTGGTACTGAACAGGGAGATTTGAAGATTCAGACTGGTCAGAAAGGCCTAGACAACCTTACAGGACAAATTCAGTCAGCTAAGACACTTAATATCAGCAGTAATGGTCTAACGAACAGCGGTGTAATTAGTGCATTAAATACACTCAATATTGATAGTCAGGGTGATATTCATAATGATGGCGGTCAAATTGCTTCAAATGGTCAGTTAGAGATTACAGCAAATGACTTAAGTAACCAGTCAGGATTGATCCAGACAGGAGAGAAGTCGAATCTAAGTCTCAAGTTGGGTGGCGCATTAAGCAACCAGACAGGTCAAATCCACAGTGGGGCAGACCAGCAGATCACAGCCCAAAGTGTTGATAACAGTGCACAAGGTCAAATGACTGCACAGGGACAGCTTAACATTCAGAGCCAAGCTGAGATTAATAACCAGACAGGTAAACTGATTGCCAATGGATTATTACAGGTTAAAGGCGAAGGGCTCAACAATACCCAAGGACAGATCGGCAGCTTACAAGATCAGGTGATTGTTCAAGCTGGACAAGGCGCCTTGACCAATCAGTCGGGGACGATCCAAGCGAAGAAAGACTTGAGTGTTACAGCACAAAGTATAGATAACCAGTCTGGTCAAATGAACAGTCAGGGACACTTACAACTGTACAGCCAACAGGCAATCAACAACCTAGAAGGTTTAATTGCAGCGGATTTGGGGTTAAAACTCAACAGCCAAGGTTTAAATAACAACCGAGGTCAGATTGGAAGTGCACAGGGTGATGTTGATCTGAATGCAGGCAATGGCTTATTGAGCAATCAGGCAGGCGTGGTGTTGTCAGGCAAAGCGTTAACGCTCAATGCAGGCCAAGTCGATAACAGCAACAAGGGACAGATCAATAGCCAAGCAGATTTAGCGATCAGTACGGTAAAAGAGATCAATAACCAAAGTGGTGTAATTGCTTCAAACCAACAACTGAGCTTAAAGAGTCAGGGACTCAATAACAATGCAGGACAGATCGGCAGTATTCATGCAGGCGTTGTAGTCGATAGTGGTTCAGGAGTTGTTGATAACAATTCTGGTGTGATACAGGCACAGAATGATATCCAGCTTAAGGCTCAACAACTCAATAGCCATTTAGGTAAGATCAGTTCAGAGAAGAGTATTGAACTCAGCATTGACCAAGGCATAGACAACAGTGCGGGTCAGATCGTTGCCAACGATGCGGTGACTATTCAAAGTCAGGGACTGAACAATGATCAGGGTCAAATTGCCAGTATCAAAGCGCAATTAAGTATTCATGCAGGTACAGGATTACTGAGTAACCAATCAGGATCACTGCAATCAGCGAAAGACATTGAGATTAAAGCAGAGCGCTTACATAGCCAATCAGGTTTAATCAATGCGCAAGGCTCGATACAAGCACAGATTAAACAAGAGATTGATAACAATGCAGGACAGATGATTGCAAATCAATCGGTGCAGCTCAACAGTCAGGGCTTAAATAATAATGCTGGTCAAATCGGTAGTGTTGAAAGCACACTGAAGGTAGATGCTGGTCAAGGTGTAATCAGCAACCAACAAGGTAAACTGCAGTCTAAACAAGAGCTGAGTTTGAATGCACAAGGGATTGATAACCAGTCAGGTTTAATCGCGACCCAAGGCCATCTTGAATTACAACAACACTGGTTAAAAAATAATAAAGGGCAAGTGATCTCAGGTGAAAGCCTGAATTTAACAGGCCAAGATTTAAATAATCAGGGTGGATTACTGCAAAGTGGTCGAGACTTAAGTTTTAAACTGATTGGCAAATTGGACAATAGCCAATCAGGGCAACTGATTAGTGGCGGTCATACGCAGATTGATGCACAGCAATTAGAGAATGGCCAGCAGGGTTTAATCAGTACTCAGGGTGATCTTCGTATTACCAGTGTGCAAGACATAAACAATGCAGCAGGCATCATGGTTGCTAAACAAAATATAAATTTAAGTAGTCAAGGTTTAAACAATAATAAAGGTCAGATTGGTACTGAACAGGGAGATTTGAAGATTCAGACTGGTCAGAAAGGCCTAGACAACCTTACAGGACAAATTCAGTCAGCTAAGACACTTAATATCAGCAGTAATGGTCTAACGAACAGCGGTGTAATTAGTGCATTAAATACACTCAATATTGATAGTCAGGGTGATATTCATAATGATGGCGGTCAAATTGCTTCAAATGGTCAGTTAGAGATTACAGCAAATGACTTAAGTAACCAGTCAGGATTGATCCAGACAGGAGAGAAGTCGAATCTAAATCTTAAGTTGGGTGGCGCATTAAGCAACCAGACAGGTCAAATCCACAGTGGGGCAGACCAGCAGATCACAGCCCAAAGTGTTGATAACAGTGCACAGGGTCAAATGACTGCACAGGGACAGCTTAGCATTCAGAGCCAAGCTGAGATTAATAACCAGACAGGTAAACTGATTGCCAATGGATTATTACAGGTTAAAGGCGAAGGGCTCAACAATACTCAAGGACAGATCGGCAGCTTACAAGATCAGGTGATTTTACAAGCTGGGCAAGGCGCATTGACCAACCAGTTGGGGACGATTCAAGCGAAGAAAGACTTAAGTGTTACAGCACAAAGTATAGATAACCAGTCTGGTCAAATGAACAGTCAGGGCCAACTGCAACTGAACAGCCAACAGGCGATCAACAATCTAGAAGGTTTAATTGCAGCGGATTTGGGGTTAAAACTCAACAGCCAAGGTTTAAATAACAACCGAGGTCAGATCGGAAGTGCACAGGGTGATGTTGATCTGAATGCAGGCAATGGCTTATTGAGCAATCAGGCAGGCGTGGTGTTGTCAGGCAAAGCGTTAACGCTCAATGCAGGCCAAGTCGATAACAGCAACAAGGGACAGATCAACAGCCAAGCAGATTTAGCGATCAGCACGGTAAAAGAGATCAATAACCAAAGTGGTGTAATTGCTTCAAACCAACAACTGACATTAAAGAGTCAGGGACTAAATAACAATGCAGGACAAATCGGCAGTGTTCAAGGACAGATTCAACTGGATGCAGGACAATTCCGTCTTGAAAATCAACAAGGGCTAATCCAAGCTGGTCAAGGGATCAATATTGTCGCGAATGGTGTGAATAACGCTCAGGGGCAAATCAATAGTAAAAATTTACTACAACTCAATAGCCAAGGGCAGTTACTAGATAACAGTCAGGGAACGTTAAGTTCTGAAAGTATTAAAATTGACTCTGGACGATTAAACAATAATCAAGGGTTGATTCAGGCTCAGCATAACATCCAGATTGATACTCACAATCAGGATCTTGTAAACACCAATAGTGGTCAACAAGGAGGCATACTGAGTCAAGGTGATATACAGCTAAGTAATGTTAAAACGTTGAATAATTCACAGGGATATCTTGCAAGTGCTAAAGAGCTAGGTATCCAAGTCAATCAAGTATTGAATCAACAAGGCACAATACTCGCAGGGAAACAATTAAATATTTGGGGAACAGAACAAAACCAACTACTGGATAATCAGTCTGGGCAATTGTTGTCTATGGGGGGAATGACACTCAATATTGATCGAATTAATAACAATGGTAAGTTAAAGCCGAGTGATGCTGATAGTCATATCATGGCAGTAGGTGACTTAAATATCACTACACAACAATTGGATAATCAAAATACACTGACAACCAGTCCAACTGACACATCAATTCAGGGGATTGATGCAAATAATTTAAATATCACGACCAATATTTTAAATAACCAAACAGGTGCTATCCGCAGTAGTGGTAACCAAAATTTGAATATTCGTCAAATATTGAATAATCAATCAGGTCAAATCAGCAGTGAAAAACAACTGATCATTGTGGGCGATCAACTAGAAATTAATAACTTAAAAGGGCAAATTTTATCAGGCACTGGACTGAATTTGACAGCGAAATCCCTTTCAGGGAATGGCAAAGTTTTAAGTTTGGGTGATGCTCAAGTGAACTTAAAAGAGAGCTATACTCATGGTGTAGGTGCTCAATTACAGGCCAATCAAAACTTAAGCCTGATTACTCAAGGCAATATCATTAACTATGGAACGATCAATTCAGGTAATCGACTGGATATAAATGCCGTCAATATTGGCAATATGGTTGATGCTAAAATTGAAAGCCATGAAACCCGCTTGACTGCACAAAATGAGTTGAATAATACCGGATTAATCAATGGTGATTATACTCGCCTACAAGCGAATACACTCAACAATCAAGGTACGGGACGTATTTATGGAACAACGCTTGCGATCAATGCAAATACTTTAAATAATCAACCTAATAGTGCTGGTGTTGCTCCAGTGATTGCTTCACGTGGTGATATGTATTTGGGTGTTCAGGTTTTGAATAACTTGGCAAACACAGCTGACTATGCAAGCCAATCATTGATTTTTAGTGCTGGTAACTTATATCTCGGTGGTGGATTAGACGCCAATGACAAGACTGTCGGGCAAGCCTTAGTGATCAATAATGAAAGTGCGACGATTGAATCGTTAGGCAATATGCATTTGTCAGCGAAGCAAATCAACAATATTAATAAGAACTTTAAGACCCAAATGGTTGAAATTGAGCGCAAGGATAATCTTGAAAAATTTTATCAGGGTGATTGGAAAACATTTGATGGGGTACTTATTGCAAGAAAAGATAAAAAGGAAGATTGGGCCAAATATACTTATAGCCAAGTGACTTCTGAGACGCGAGTCATGGAATCCGCGCCTGGTCAAATTAAAGCGGGTGGTGCTTTAAATCTTGATGGTGCTCAAGTCCTCAATGATAAAAGCCAAATCTTGGCAGGTGGCGTGCTTTCTAATTTAGGCGGGAGTATCACATCTGGTGATCTTGAGGATACTAAAGGTATTAGAAAGGTTGTGGCAACTGGTACACAGCGTTTATCTGAAATTGTGTACAACAGTTGGGGGAAGAAGAAGCGTAAAACCAAAAATAAATCTTTTACAAATACTCAAACAGATACATTTGATTTAGCGGTCAGTCAAGCTTTGGGCAACCAGAAGTTTAACCAAAATAAAATTGTGACAACTTTGGTGTCTAACAATCAAAGTGGAGATAACACTCAATCAAGTCAAACTCAGCAAACCAATCTAAATGGATTAAAAGATACCAATAATTCGACACAGGTTGAGCAAGCTCAAAACTCTCAAGGAGAGAATTTAACTGTAAAACAAGCTGGGAATGTATTGAACAGCATACAATCTCAAACAGGACAGAAGAACCAGCCATCACTACAATCAAAAGATTTAGATGCCAATGTTTCAGGGTCACAAGTTACGGTATCAAAGGTTGAACATGCTAATGCGCAAAATTTGATTACTGGTCAGGCATCTGATATCACCAATAGCATCCAGACTCAGAAGGGTCAAGGGGCTCAAGCTTCATTACAATCAAAAGATTTGGATGTAAATGCTTCAGGGGTAAATGTCAATGTATTGCAAGCAGAACAGGCCAATGGCAAAAATTTAACAACGGGTCATACAGCTGATTTATCAAATACAACCCAGACTCAGACAGGTCAACTCAATCAGCCATCACAACAATCAAAAGATTTAAATGCAAATCTGCTTGATGAAAATGTAAGTTTATCAAAAGCAGGACAAGTGAATGACCAAAACCAACAGTTTACTGATACAAAGCAAGTTGATAATAGTAGTCAAGTGAATGGCTTACAGCAGAATTCATCTTCATTACAGTCTAAAGATTTAAATATTTCTGTAGGGCAAACATTGCAAAAACAAGGTGATACTGCTGGTCAAGCACAAGCCAATAATTTTACTCAACAGGCCAATGCACCTAGTGAAACCGATGAATCAACACAATATGAAATACGAACGCTTAATTCAAGTGAGCTAAAAGTTCCAAATAGTGCTCTATATCGTGTCAATGCAAACAGTAAAGCTGGATATTTAGTTGAAACAGATCCGAGCTTTACCAATTATAAAACTTGGTTATCTTCTGACTATATGTTGGATGCACTTGGGCTGGATCCTGCTTTGCAACAAAAGCGTCTAGCCGATGGTCTTTATGAACAACGTTTGGTGCAAGATCAGATTGCGAACCTAACAGGTTATCGCTTCCTAGAAGGTTATGCCAATGATGATGAGCAATATAAAGCACTCATGAACAATGGGGTAAGTTTCGCCATGTTGTATGGTCTTCGTCCTGGAATTGCATTAACTGCTGCTCAGACAGCACAGTTGACCAGTGATATTGTTTGGCTCGTTGAACAAACTGTGATCTTACCAAATGGCACAAAGACTCAAGCCCTTGTTCCACAAGTATATGTTAAAGCACGAGTGGGTGACTTAAAAGGAGATGGTACCTTACTTTCTGGTGATGCCATTCAGTTTAAGTTAGGTGGTGATTTGATCAATGGTGCAACGATTGCGGGTCGCCAAGCAGTGCAAATTACTGCTGATAATGTCCAAAATTTAAATGGACGGATTCATGGTAATCAAGTTGCTATCGAAACCAAAAAAGATTTGAACAACATCGGTGGTCAAATTAGTGCCAAAGAATCTATGGCATTGAAAGTTGGCAGGAATTTGAATATTGAATCAACAACGCTTTCAACGGAATCGAAAATTGGTGGTTTTAGTTCATCACAAACTAGTATTGATCGTGAGGCGGGAATTTATGTTGGTTCAGGCAGTCAGAAAAAGCTTGATCCAAGCCAAACTACTTTGCTTATAGATGTCGCGGGGAATACCAACTTAAAAGCTGCTCAAATCAATAATAGTAATGGCACGACCATCCTTAATACATTGGGCAATCTTGATATTGGAACAGTAACTACAAGTCAAACAGAACAATTGAAAATTGATTCAAAAAATGGTTACCAGTATAAAAAGCAACAGGACATAGGCAGTCAAATCAATAGTGAAGGTTCGTTGCTGATAAATGCCCAGAATATTAGTGGTAAAGCGGTTGACCTGAACAGCAAACAAGGCAGTATTCAGCTTTCTGCCCAAAACAATATTTTACTTGAGAATGGGTTAGACCTGAGTTCTATGTCTAGCCAATTTCATTCAAAAGGTTCATTTGGTAGTAAGAAATCATCAACTTATGATGAGAATACAACCACTTCAATCGCCAATCAGCTAAATGCTGGGAAAAATATTATTTTAAATAGCCAACAAGGCAATATCACTGCTACACATTTACAAGCAAGTGCTGGCGATAGTATCCAGATTCAAGCTTTACAAGGTAATGTCAACCTACTCTCAACAATCAATGAAAAAAGCATAAGCGAAACATCTTCAAAATCTAACTTTGCGACCTATAACAATCGTCAAAAGGGTTATATTGATCAAGAAGTTGCCCAAACCCAGTTGGTTGCCGGAAAAAATATTGATATCAATGCAGCTAAAAATATTGAGCTACAAGCCAACGATATTACTGCTGGACAAAGTATCTTTGTAGGCAATACTTTGATGCAACGTCAAGTCGATGGGACATTGAAATCTGCTGACGGATCATTGATGCCTGAAAATGTAAAACTAACTACGCTGGAAACACAAGATCAGCAGTGGGATGAACAACAGAAAGGTTATCGTGGCGTTGTTAAAGAGTTAATGAAAGTCACCGAAGTCGGTCTGGCTGGCGTTCAATCTTTATTCCCTGGCGTTAAAGTGGATACCAAACTTACAGTTGGTGAGTCCAACAGCAAACGTGAAGAGCAAATCAAGCAAACGGGTACAAATTTAACAGCGAACAATGTTTATGTTGGATCAACAGGTCAAACTATACTGACCAGTGCAGATATTACTGCAAAGAATACGATACTTTCAGGTCAAAAGGTGACATTGAATGCTGCTGAAGAACAAAACATTTCAGTCACTTCACACAGTAAGGAAACAATTGAAGGCTTAGGCGTTAAGCTCAACAAAGATAGCGTGCGTTTAGGTGGTTTTGTGTCAGAAGATACCACGCAAAGTACTAAAACTACAGAAACAACCCATAAAACAGGTTCAATCCAGACTGAAAACCTTAAAATACAAGGTGCTGAAGGGGTAGACATACTCGGTCAAAATATCAAAGCGACAGGTGATACAGTTATTGATCATGGTCGAGGTGATTTAAATATCGGTGGTTATGAAAATAAAACTACTGTTGAAGATAAGACACATAAAGAAACGATCAGTACTGAAGTCGGGGTACGAAATGCCTATTTGGATGCGGCACTTGCTTTAGGTGCGGTCAAAGATGCAGCCGAGGCAGTTAAACAAGCCAAAGATCAGTATAGTCAGGCACAGCGTGACTATGCATCAGGAAAAATCACCAAAGAAGCACTGGATGATACCAAAGCCAATGTCGCAATGGCGACAGCCAATCTTGCCAATGCACAGATTGCTGTAGGTTCGGCAGCAGCAACCGCAGCAGCAAGTTCAGTAACTTATGGCTTTACCATTGGTGCAAATGGTGAACGTATCGAAACCACCACCACCACAAACACCACTCAAGGTAAATGGCAAGGCAGTCAGTTAGAGTTAAATAACCTCACGCTTAAGTCTGAAAATCAGGATGTAAATGTTCAAGGTAGTCGTCTCACAGCAACAGGTTTAACCACTTTTGAGGGTACCAAAGACTTAAATGTAAGTGCTGGGAAAGAACAGAGTCAACAAGATGCCAGCAGTAAAACCAACAACCAAAGTGTGAGCTATACCTATGGTGGTGGTGGAAGTGCCTCAGTAGGTAAACAAACATCGAAATCACATAATGAAAGTTTAACGAATGTAAACAGTACGGTTGATCTCAACACAGTATCTGGATCTTTAAATAAGTTAAATATTCAAGGTGGTGAGGTCAGTATTGCAGATCGTGGTGATATAAAAGTCAATCAAATCCATGTTGAAAGCTTACAAGATACAGCATCAGGCAACAGTAGCAGTAAAGGTGGTTCAGTTGGTGTAGGCATTGGTTCAGGTGGTGGCAATGTCACGGCAAGTTATAACCAAGCCAAAGGTCAAAACGACAAAGCTTGGGTGAATGAAACCAGCAAATTGCTTATCGGCAATGCTCAAAATGATGCAGACCTCGATGCGATGGGTGTGCACAAGGTGAGTAATATTGGTGGTGTGATCGCCAATGCAAGTAAGAATGTTGATGGAACTTTAACAGATCATGGCAAACTGAATTATACAGGGGCACTTGAGCTTAAAGATTTACAAGATCACAGTTCTGAAAGTAATCGAGGCTTCAATGTATCGACCAGTGTGGGTAAATCTATCAAAGGAGAGAGTAAGGAGAGTTCTCTTCATCCAAATGGTAGTACAACGGTTGGTTTACAAAGTACAGGGAATGAAAAAGAGCAGTTAACCAAAGCGACGATGGGTCAAGGCAGTGTAACCAACACTACAACGACCAGTAACCGTGATATCAACAATACTCAAGAAATCACCCGAGACCAAGTGACAGGTTTATTGAATGGTTCAGTGACTGTAGATAATCGTTTACTGACAGAGAATGGTCGTGCTCAGATTATTCAAGAGCAGAAAGATTTACCGCAGAATGGAAAAATTATTGCAGGTTCGACTGCGACAGGCGGATTAATTTTAGGCTCTGGTATTGTTGGGTTGTTGGATGAAAAAGGTTCAGTACAAGATGCAACAACATTAACTAAAAATAATGCAAATGTAGCTTATAATGCTGAAATGGCGGCAGGTTTACAGCTCATTCAAGATGGAATATCCAATAATATTGTGGATAATCAAAAACTGATCAATGAATATAATGATCAGTTGACCAAAGGAACATCTATAAAAAATACAGATGTTAGTTTGGTAGAAGGTTTATTCAATGAAAATTATTTAAAAGCGGATGCAACGACGAATATCACCAATAAAACAGATATTTATCTTGATAAGGACGCTCAGAAAAATAGTGTAAATTTGGTGACACATGAAGATGCACATCAGGCAGGTTTCGGTGAAAAGTCGGCGAATGCTTTAGGTTGGATGGGAGAAGCCGCATTTAATGTCAATAGTTGGGTAAACTCATCAAATATTGATACTGCTAAAACCCAGATTCAGAATGTTCCAAAAGTTGAAGTTAAGGGTGTTAATGATGCTCAAGCACAACTGGATTTATTAAAAGCCAATACAGAAAAATACGAGTCACAGATAGCAAATAATGATGAATTTGATGAGCATTTGACGAATAAAAGATTTGCAGATTTGCAGAAGTATTTAGAAATTTGCAAATCATTGCCAAACGCAAATGGCTGTAGTCAAGCAGATAAAAATAAACTTGTTGCTAAGATAAAGCAAATAAGTGCTGATAATTTGTCAGTATATAAATCCTGCAAAGCATCTGGTCAATCTGCTTGTATGGAGAAAAATGTACAACAAATTTGGGCAGCTGAACAATTTGATGATAATAAGTTAAAACAATTATTAGGATCAACGAATGTTGGACTCGCCTCTAATTATGATGTTAAAGCAGCTGATCCTCAATTATTTAAGCAATTAGAGTTTTTGCAGTATGCTCAAAAAAATTGCCAAGGTATGAGCTATGGTGACTGTGGTACAAAATATACAATTAGTCATCGCAGTGCTGCGGAAAATATATTAATTCCTGCAAAATCTAAAGTATTGGATTATATCGTTGGAGAAAAACCAAGATCTGGAGCGAGTTACTATCTTGCTGGTATAGGCTATGTCGCTACAGAAATTCTATTTCCAGAAAGTGGTACAGATGTAGCACTAATGGCAATTGGTGGAGCTGCGACTAAAGGTGTAAAACTGGCAAGTGCTGAAGCTAAAGCAGCGGAGAAACTAGAAAAGCGACAAGTAGTTGAAAATAATGCTAATGTTGATAATGATATTTGGAGTTATCAAGCAGCAAAAGCAGAACTACTCGTTAAAAAAGATGTTAATATTTTCGATGATAAATTTAGAACGAATTTTGCTGATGCTGAAGGTAATTATGTTATTCAAGCGATGAAGGGGGTGGTTTCTAAAGAAAAAGCTTCTTCTGTAACTGTAATGACTCATTCAGATGGAACCGTGAGTGTGGGAATATCAGGAAATTTAAATGCGAAAGGCACTATTGATCGCATCAAAAATCTACAGCAAAAATTGGATAAATCTGATCCCGGTAAATATAGAGTAGGTATAACCACTTTAGATGATACCAATCATGGTTTAGTACGTGTATTAGAGCCAAAACCTGGAAATGCTCCTGGGGTTTGTAGTGAACCTAAATGTGCTGTCACAGCAGGTCAAAATTCTAGCGCTGTAACAGGATTTGCAACTTTATGGAGAGGTGTAGGAGAAAATCCACATCCATATAAAGGTACAAATGCTAATAAACTTAGCTCAAATCAAATGAGTCCTTGTCCAACTTGTAATTTACCAAGTAATCAAAGCATATATAATCAAGCTAGCAATCAACCAAATAAAGTTATTGGAATTAATCCGAATGCAAAATAGTAAGCACATTTTTGATTTTTTAAAATTAAGCTGTACAGGAATTATTTTAGGTGTAAACGAAAAGGTGTTGAATGATTTTTTACATCAGCATCGTTTAACCTTACGGCCTGATCATCATGCATTTATTCTTGAGTATGGCAATAGTGATGAATTACTCTTAGGGTATTTTCTAAATTGTACTTACGCTAAATTTGAAAATGTATATAGCCGTTTTAATGAAGCTTTAGCAGGCGATTTACCTGACGGGACAGTTTATTTTGGAGCTGATTGGTCTAGTGAAACATTATGTATAGAAAGTTTAACAGGTAGTATTTTTATTTATAATGATATGGAAAAGGACTTGTTGGAATATGAAAGTATAAATGCTTTTTTATTTTATTGTTTCTTAAATGCATTATGGGCAAGGAAAAAATTTGAAGAAGTTCATCAAAATATTAAAATTGAAGATGTCGAGAAATTTTTTTTAGAAAATGAGCAATATTATCTTCAAGGCTTGGATAGATCGCATTATAAATATTATTTAAATGGTAATATGATTGTTGAGTTGAATTGTATTGGTGGTATTGCTACATTAAGTAGAGGTGGTATTTTAGATTCTTTGATCAAAAAATAAAGTAATGGTAACAAAGGGAAGATAACAGGTGTATCTTCTGTTATCCCTGACACACCATAAGCTATGGATATCATTAAAACAGAACTTATATCAGAGATTTTATGATGCAGTATATGATTGAGTGATTAAGAAACAATCGAAATGATATCTTACAAAAATATCCAGAAGCAGACCCTGAATTGTCTTTCTTTATGGACTATTTTGTTACATGTGCTGGAGGGTATACTTTTATTGATATCCTTAAAAATGCTATTCGAAGTGAAGGTTATAGCCTCCAAGAGACATCAACTTATTTACTCATGAATAGTGTTGTGGATGAAGGACATGTGGTTGATTCAGCAGAATTTTATTTTTATGATGAACTTGATGGTAAAGTGCCATTTGAAGTTTTTGCCTCGGTTTTGGAATTAATAGCATTAGCATATGCTGAATATAATCCAGAGGATAATGAACAGATTATTGATCTTATACCACGCCTTAAACGAGTTTATGGTATTTAATTAGAAGCCTATCCATGCTTTTAAAAAGAAATGACTTTTATTTTTTAAAGTTAATTCATAATCATAATTACAAAGATAAAGCTAATTTTGATTCTATTGCTATTAATTGCAAGAACAATGAATAGCAATTTAGACTTTTTGTATAAATAAACTCTTCACACAATTTAACTCGATTACGCTAAATTGACAATGTTTCATGTAGATAAACCCAATAACATTGACCTGATTCAACTTTGATACAAGCCGTCGATATGCGTAATGTATCAGGTTCATGGCTTTGTTGAAGTTCTTGATATTGAATCCAGCAGTGGTTGTCTGCTTCAAATAAAGCACGCGTATTCAAGATTTTAATTTTTAACGCAGGTTTATTACCTACATTTTGACTAAACAAGGCATTTATTTCGGGTAAACCAATGACATTGCCTTGCGTCGTAATCATTTTAAAATTTGGGTCAAAACTGGCTAAGAGTTGATTTAGGCTTTCTTTTGCATTTTGACCTGTAAATACGTTTTCAATCAAAATATGTAAATCGATGACATGTTTTAATGCATTGTCCATAGGATTAGACATGGGTTTTCTCCTTAAAAATGGAAATTAATGATAAGAGGCACAGCAAAGCTGCAAGCAAAAAAGTTTGTTGATAACGTATTAAGTCACTTGCAGCAGGCAACAGACTAAAGATTGAAATAAGGACAACTGTACCTAAACTAAAAGCGACTTGTCGATTAATGTTCCACAGCACACTGCCTTGTAATAAGTCTTGGCCGTTAAAATCGATGAGGGCACTGATTTGGGCAGTATTGGCACTTAGACCACCCCCCATTCCCATCAGTAGATAAGCAACAATCAAGATGCTTAAATCATTGGCATTTGAGACCCAGAACAACAGTGAAATTCCTAAGCTATGTAGCGCAATACCGATTATAAAAAGCTGCTTTTTACCGAGATGGCGATAGAGAAGTCCACCACTGGTCATCGATACCAATGCACCTACTGCATAGAGCAGCATAAATAAGCCAGTCTGTTTTGCATTAAACCCAAGGTTACGTTGTAAATTAAAGATATTCAGTAAATTCACACCAGTAAAAATACCAGGTACTGCGTAATAAACGATAAATGCATTGCGTAAATTATAATTTTTTAACAATTGCAAATTAAGAATCGGATGAGCAGATCCTTTCGCGTATTTGAGATAAATCAGAAGCATTGTGACGGAAAGCAGAAAGCTACTGATCGCGAGTACAACACTATGGTAATCATTAAATAATGAGAAAGAGAGTAACAAACACAACAGGCTGACATTGACCATAAACAGGCCTAAAAAGTCAGGTTTCCCAGACGTTTTAGCTTGAGTTTCTTTGATCCATCGCCACGCTAAAAAAGCAGTGATCACGGTAAAGGGGATATTGGCGAAAAACACCCAACGCCAAGATAAAGCATCAATAATTATGCCGCCAATCGTTGGTGAAAAGGCTGGTGCAATTAATGCGATTGCCATGATCATTGTGGAGATACGTTGCCGCTCATGATTTGGAAACAGTGCAAATACCAATGCTTGACCGACAGGGATTAATAATCCACCAGCTACACCCTGAACAAATCTCCAAAAAATTAAACTATGGATTGATTCACTCATGCCAATCAACCAAACACTGACGGAAAAGAGCAGCATTGAATAACATAGCAATTTCCGATCACCCAATACGCTTGCTAACCATAAGCTCATGGGCATGATTAAAACCAAACCTAAAATATAAGCATTGCTTACCCATGCAACCATCGATGGGCTGACTGAGAAAGCTGTTGCTATATCGGGTAAGGCAATTGCAGACATGAAAATATTGATGCAATCAATAAAGAACCCAAGTAAAAACACTGTTGCTATTTTATAGCGATATGACATAGCGACCTCCAAGATGCAGGAGGGTACGATTCAGCCCTTTTATTGTCGATGCATGCGAAGTAAAATCATTGTTTAATAATTTCAAACAATCAGTGTGATTATGCAAAAAAACCTAAAACAGATTATCAGTTTTCTGCAAGTGGTTGATTCAGGATCATTTACCAAGGCAGCAGAGATTTTGGGTTTAAGTCGATCGATGGTGAGTATTGATATCAAGCATTTAGAACAGCATTTAAATGTGAGTTTGCTGATTCGTAATACGCGTAATATCGCACTGACTGAAATAGGCAAAAGCTTTTATGAGGATTTCAAACACATTCAATTGCAAATCGAAGAAGCTTTTGAGCGCAGTCAAAACTTAGCCACAAGTGTCACAGGGATATTGCGTTTTTCATCGACCAATGAATTTGGACGGAAATTCATTTTACCTTTGCTGGGTGAGTTTTGCCGCCAATATCCTCAATTACAACTACAATATTCATTTAATTCTTCCTTAGATGATTTAGTCACTGAAAAATTAGATTTGGTCATTCGGTTGGGAAACTTAAAAGACTCATCGATGCGGACACGAAAAATTGCTGAATATCCGATTTATTTGGTTGCCAGCCCTGAATTTTTACAACGTTATCCAATCAATAGCATTGCTGATTTAGCACATGTTCCTTGGATTGGTCATCGCTTATTGAATTGGCAGGATGCGCAATATGTTTTACAAAATGATCAAGGTGAAAAACATACATTGCCTTTTGTTAGAAGTCAGTATGAATCTAATTCGGCAGAAGCGATACATCAGATGACACTTGCTTCATTGGGCGTTGCGATATCGCCAGCTTGGTTGGTCGATGAAGATATTCAGCAAAATCGTTTAACTCGGGTGTTAGCTGATTTTGATTTACCTGTACAAAATGTCCAATTGCTCTATCCGAATACGGGAACCTTGCCAGCAAAAACCCGTGTCTTTATCGATTTTTTGGTGCAACGACTGTGTCTTTAATCATGTCAAAATTGGCGCTTGCTATTGCAAATAGATAAAATGCATGGTCAATTGTTAGACTAGATTTCGCCAGATCAATTGTTTATATAAAACCAACAGGATATCATCAAAAAATATCACAACTCATCTGTATACAGCTCAGTAAAATATAGCAAGATGAGCTTCGGTCTAAAAAGAATTTATAAAATGGTGTTGATGTTCTATGCGTGAACCGTCCTCCTGTCCGCCAGTTTCTACCCCTATGAATCAGCAAGCATTGATTCAAAATGGTGATATTGCACCGCAAACGCTGGTTGCCTGTGAGGAATGTGACACGCTCTATCATCGAATTCAGCTGACCCAAGGTGAGCGTGCTTATTGTCTCTGTTGTGGTGCTGAGCTTTATCGGCAAAGCAAACCATTTAGTGTCTTACTGGCAATGGTAACAACATCACTGATCGTATTTGTGATTGCCAATAGTTTTCCGATTGTTAAGGTGGAATTGCAGGGGAATGATTCCCAGACAACATTACTGGGTGCAGCATGGGCAATGTTTCATGCCGGGCAAGGGCCAGTAGGTGTGTTGATTCTTATCACGACTTTCGTGGTGCCTCTATTGGATTTATTGCTGCTGTTCTATGTACTTTCATCAGTTCATTTTTTTAAAGTTCGGCCTCGCTATTTAGTTGCAGCATTTCGTACCCTGTTTTTATTTAGAACATGGGGAATGGTTGAAGTATTTTTGATTGGGGTATTGGTCACCTTGGTTAAACTGGTCGGGATGGTTGTGGTGATTCCGGGCGTTGCATTATGGGGATTCTCCATACTGAGTGTGTTGCTGGTTTATATTGCCTCAGTAAAAGTCAAAGATCTTTGGGATGAGATCGACAGGAGACTCTCATGAAAACTGAACAGTCTCAGGCTAATTTTTCAAAATACTCAGCGAATATCGACAATAAAAATTCGTTGCAATACCCAAGAGCCAAAGATTTGTCTTTGGTGCTTTGTCATTGCTGTGGAACACTCAATAAACAGGTTCCAGAGGCTGAAACAAAACACGCTTCACATTGCTTGAAATGTCATAGTGTGCTGCATCAACGTAAACCAAAGAGCTTAGACAGAACCCTTGCTTTGGTGATTGCGGCGAGTATTTTATATATTCCAGCCAATGTACTTCCGATGACCGTCACAGATTCTTTGTTAGGCAGTCAGCAAGATACGATCATGAGTGGTGTGATCTATTTTTGGCAGAATGGGGATTATTTGGTTTCTGTTGTTATTTTTATGGCCAGTATCTTTATTCCCATGTTAAAACTTTTAATTCTGTGTTTTCTGTTGATTGCAGTAAAAATGCAGTCTTCTAAACGTTTGCATTTTTCACCTGAGCATTGCTCAATGCTTTATCGGATTGTCGAGTTTATCGGTCGATGGTCGATGATTGATGTTTTTGTGGTGGCTTTATTGACCGCCCTGATTCAGATTCAATCACTGGCAACTATTCTCGCTGGGCCGGGCGCGGTTGCTTTTGGTGCAGTGGTGGTTTTAACCATGTTTGCTTCACTGAGTTTTGACCCGCGTATTATTTGGGATAATTATTCTGCTGCCCAGAATACGCACAACAAGAATGGGCTTTCCCTGCAAGGCTCAGATGTGATTCACGTGGATCATGCTCCCTTGAATCATGATTTATCCAATTCCAGTCAATAAAACAATGATGGGTGTGTATGTCTGAAAATAAAACCAATAACGAAAGCTCAGATCATCAGGATCCTCATGCTGTAGATGAAACGCAGCAGATTTTGCCTGAACCTGAGAAAAATAAAGGACGCTGGCGACCATCGTTGATCTGGCTGATTCCGTTTATTGCCTTGCTGATAGGACTGTCGTTGGCAGTCAAAGCGGTATTAGATACTGGTCCGACCATTAATGTTGCTTTTAGAACGGCTGAAGGGCTGGTTGCAGGTAAGACGACTGTTCGTTTTAAACAAGTGGATATCGGTCTTGTTCGCCAAATTGATCTTGCCGATGATCATTCACATGTCATTGCCAAAATTGAACTGCGTAAGGATGCCAGTAATTTTGCTGCAAAAGACTCACGCTTCTGGGTGGTTCGCCCACGCATTGGTGCCAGTGGTGTCTCCGGAATTGATACCTTATTGTCGGGTGCTTATATTGAAGTTGATGGCGGTAAGGCAGAACAAAAACAGGATGAGTTCACTGGCTTAGAAGTTCCTCCAGTCATCTCATCAGATGTACCGGGTAAAATCTTTTTCCTCAAAGCCAATAACCTAGGTTCACTGGATATCGGTTCTCCTATTTATTATCGTCAGATCAATGTGGGTCAAATCACGGCTTATCAGTTGGCCAAAGATGGTAAGAGTGTTGAGTTACAGACCTTTATTCAAGCACCTTATGATAAGTTTGTGACCACAGATGCGCGTTTCTGGCAGGCCAGTGGTGTCGATGTCAGCTTAAGTGCATCAGGATTTAAGCTAGATACCCAGTCTCTGGTGAGTATTATCGCTGGCGGGATTGCTTTCGGTTATCCTGAGAATTCACATGCTGCTGTTGCTTCGGATCAAAGTCGTTTTAATTTATGGGATTCTCGTACTGAAGCTTTGAAAGAGCCAGATGGAAATCCACATCGTATCATTATGTATTTTGATCAGTCTTTACGTGGCTTGTCGGCAGGTGCACCGATTGACTTTATGGGGATTGAAATTGGTAATATTCAGTCGATTAATGCGGAGTTTGATGCAAATTATACTCAGATTCGGATGCGCGCTGAGGGGGTCATTTATCCATCTCGTTTAGCCAATGGCAAAGAACTTGATCCTGATGGTGTGATTTTTAAACGCTTTATCGAAAGAGGCTGGCGTGCTCAGATGCGCACTGGAAATCTACTGACAGGGCAGAACTATATCGCCTTTGATTTATTCCCTAAAGCAAAACCAGCAAACTTAATCATCAGATCAAATGGTGTGATTGAGGTTCCAACCACACCAACCGAGTTGAAGGGATTACAAGCACAAGTATCGCAAATTGCAGACAAACTGAATAAATTCCCATTGGTGGAAATTGGGCAGGATGTACGTAAAACTCTCAATAATATGAATTCAGCGATTAGCTCTACAGATAAACTGGTGAAACAGTTGGATGGGAAAGTCGCGCCAGGACTACAGGCGACGTTGGATGATGTACGTAAAACCATGCGCTCTACTGAAACCATTCTATCCAGTGATGCGCCAATGCAACAGGATGTCCGCCGTGCTTTACAGCAAATGACACGTGCTGCCGCATCTTTACAGTTAATGGCTGACTATATTGAACAACACCCAGAATCACTCATTCGTGGGAAAACGCCTGAGGTTAAGAATGCTAAATAAAAAAAATAGCTCACATTTTTTGTCCTATTTGCCGCCGTCTAGTCGAGCAGGTTGTGGTCTGTTACTGGCCATTGTGGGTTTAGCTGGCTGTTCCAGTTCGCCTACACCAAACTACTATAGTTTGACGCCAACGGTTAAACCGTTGGTGAGTTCAAATGTACGGGTGATTGAAGTCCTGCCAGTGGGATTACCCGACCGTTTAAACAGGGCGCCTTTGGTCTTACAGGACAGCAGTGGTAAATCTAATGTATTGGATAACGAACGCTGGACGTCCACATTGGGGGCAGAGTTACGTGATGGATTGTCTGCGGGTTTGCAACAGAAATTAGGTGCTGTCGATCGTTACAGCAGTGGTATGACAGGTGGTAAAGTCTCTTACCGTATTGCAACCGACTTTTCTCGCTTTGATATTATTGAACACTCCGACACACGTTCGTTAATGGGTTCGATGAATCGGGATATTGAGGTGGCAGTTGCTTGGATTATTAAACGTGATGATCCAGCCAGACCCTTAAATCAGCCAACAGGTGTACAAAATGCAGTTTTGCCTAACCGACAACTCAGTTGTCGAATGGCATTTACCGATGCAGTTGGTGCAGATGGCAATAAAATTGTTGATATTGTCAGTGTTTCACGGCAGTCATTGAGTAAGGTGGTCGAAGCGATTGCCGCTTCTGTTGTGGCGACAGAAGCCAATAAAGCTGTGGTGATGGAAGGGGTGACGTGTTCCTAAGCAAGCGCTATAAAAAAACACCCCAGTTTTAAATAAATCTGGGGTGCTGTTAAATTTGATTCAGTGTTAACAATCTAAAAAACTGAATATTCAAAATTCTTTAAATATTAAACCATCGCTGGATCACTGACAGAATCTGCACCTGTTTCAACGCGTCCTGCAAAGCGTCGATAAAACTTAGTGTCCTGAGTACAGGTTACGGCAAAATCATACCATTGCCATGTATCTTTCAATTCCCAATGTCGCGTTGATGTTTGACCTGCTTTTACACTGATTTTTAACGCTGCGTCACTACGATAGACGACTGGGCTAATGACCAGTTCAACATCTTTTGTGCCCGTGTTGGTCAGGTCTAAATAAACATTACCATTGGCAATATCATAACACACTCGAATTTCAGGATTGATTTGCAGGGTTTGATTACGATTCAAATCACCTTTGAAATGGCGATGAAAACCATTTGGTCCCATTACCCAAAGATCGTATAAGCCTTGATTATCCTTTTTCACATTCCAAACATCATCCAGTGTTTTACCCGCTTCTACAATGTAACGACGCGGAACACGACTGAGATTTAACTTGTCATAGACATGAAAAACTGCACCTTGAGTCCCTGTATTCGAGAACAAGAGTTTGACTGTTCCATCATTTTGACAACGTGCACTGGTATGTAATTCATAAGGCAATGCTTTAGATGGGCGAATACCACTGGCTTGAATTGGAAGTTGTAAATTGGTTGGAATCGGAACATTGGGCAACTTTTGCTGAGCTGAACGAAGTTGATCTGCTTGCTCACGGGTTTGTTTACCATTTAATTCTGGCAGTACATCTTCATTTGGGGTTTTAAAATTAAATGCTGAGGTTAAATCACCACAAATCGCACGACGATAAGGACTGATATTCGTTTCTTTTACCCCAAAGCGTTGTTCTAAAAACATTAATACTGACGTATGATCAAACACTTGAGAGTTAACTACACCACCACGACTCCATGGTGAAATTACAAAGAGTGGTACCCGTGGGCCCGGTCCATAAACACCATTGTCTTTTTTAGGCTGGCTACTGCTGCCTAGTGGCGCGTCATGTAGATAATATTCATGCTGCATATCAGCTTGGCTGAGGGTGGACTTACCCGCATAAGTATTGTCTGCTTGTAAGGTCGGCGCTGATGGAGACGGAACATGGTCAAAATAACCATCATTTTCATCAAAATTGATCAAGAAAACGGTTTTACTCCAAACCTCTGGCACTGCTGTTAAAGCATCTAAGATTTCTTGAATAAACCAAGAACCTTGTACTGGGCTTGATGGACCTGGATGTTCACAATAGATAGAAGGTGCATTGATCCAAGACACTTGGGGGAGTTTGCCTGTTTTGATATCATTTTTAAAAGCATCTAAAAACTCTTCGGGTTTATTGCCGGGCAGGGTGTTTGCGATACCTTTATACAGTGGATTTTTAGCATTATCGGTTGTGGCATCATAAGCTTTATAAGGCAATGGTTGCGCTGCTTTATTGTATGGACTATTTGGCGCACCACCACTTGAAACTGGATAGCCTGAAGCAATATTGGCTTTTTTAAAGGTACGGAATGCACCGAGCATGTTATCGCCCCATTCATCCGGCATATTTTGATAGCAAATCCAGTTAACACCTGCCTCTTCTAAACGTTCAGCATAGGTTTTCCATGTGTAGCCGATATCTACATTTTGGGGATCGCCATCAATCCAGTCCCATTCATTATTCACAAACGCAGTACTGGTCGGTACTGCGCCATTGGTGCCAGTTAAATGAAATGAACGGTTGGCATCTGTACCCGTGTGCATTGAACAGTGATATGCATCGCAAATGGTAAAAGCATTGGCTAAAGCAAACTGATAAGGGATTTCCTGCTCTTTAAAATAACCCATTGCATAATCAGTTTTATGGGTAGGCCAATTTGACATACGGCCGTTGTCCCAAGCTTTTTGGCTATCCACCCAAGTATGATTTGTACCGGGTGCACGTTGTGCATTATTACTGGATCCATCTAAATGAAAAGGGGTTAATAAGGCACCGTTACTTCGTTGTTGTTGCCATACAGTACGATCATTTTGCAAAGGAATGGTTAAGCGGTCGGCAAAACCACGAACGCCTTTTAATGTACCAAAATAATGGTCAAATGAACGGTTTTCCTGCATCAAGATAACCACATGTTCGACATCCTGAATGGTTCCTGTTTTATTATTTGCAGGAATAGCCAATGCTTTTTGAATGCTGGCTGGAAATGTAGATAAGGCAGCAGCACCAAAACTTGTTTTAAGTGTATTTGCTAAAAATTGACGACGATTAATCACAATATTTCCCTTTGGTATTTTTATGTTTATGGTGCGCAACGCATTAATGGTTTTTTAGATCCATCAGGCTGTGTGCTGGTCTTATCATCATTTGAATCATTACAAGCTGTGAGTGCCAGTAAAATGGGGAAAATATAAATGTAGGATAGCCATTGTTTCGATTTTCTTAACATGTGTTTCATCCATTATAAAGATGCCCACACATTAGACAGCGCTTGTGACAGCAAGGTGTCACCTTTATGACAAATCATTGACATGGCAATAGCGCTAGAAATCGAGACAGAAATCTAGATAGAAATAGAAAATAAAACTGGAAAAGCTTAATCGGTTTTGATGGAGAGATTAGAGAGGAATGTTTAATTTTAATTTGAACTGTTGTTGAGATCTAAGATATTTATTCAGTATTTTTTTTAAATAATTAATTTTATTGGTTATATTTTTATGGGATGAATAATCATGCATCTGATCAAAATGCGATGGGTGAAAACAGATTTTAAGTTTTTGGCTTAGATCGATTGTCTTTATAGGAATGATACTGTCATTTAAGGACAACCTGAAGCTTTAACGTATTCACATCATTGACAAGATCAACGTGGACCATTATTTTAATTTTACAAGTTCTTTTTTGGAACTTGTTATTTTAAGATAAATTCTTGAGGTGAACCATGTCTATATCAGCGGTGAAAGAAAAATCAAAGCAAAAAACACCTGCATCATTTCCAGTACGTCGTATGGATTATGAATTTCAGGATATGCCCAAGTATTGGTGTAATGACGAACCAACCTTTACTCACTACTTCACAGGTCTATCGACGCTTTTTCCTGAAGGTGAATCGTACTTTGTCCGTTCAGTGCGCGCTTTACGTGGAAAAATTAAAAACAACCCACAATTAGATCGTGATATTGGTGCTTTTATTGGGCAAGAAGCCATGCACTCTAAAGAACATCATGCTTTTCATCTCAGTGCACAACAATATGGTTTAGATCCTGAATCCTTAGAAAAAGCCACGGGGATCATATTAAAAGCGGTAGAACGTGCTTTTCCTAAAAAATGGAATCTCTTGGTCACAGTGGGTCTGGAACATTACACCGCAGTGTTGGTGGTAGAGATGATGAAAAATGTCAATGAGTTAATGACCGATACCACTATTCGCAATTTATGGTTATGGCACAGTGTTGAAGAAACCGAACACAAGGCTGTGGCTTATGACATGTATGAATACTTATATGGTAAGGGCTTAGATGCCTACATTCCTCGCGTGGCGATTTTTACATTTAGTCTTGTGCTGATCACACTATTTTCTAATGTATATCAAGTGGTGTTAATGTCGAGAGATAAACAATTATTAAACCTTAAGTCTTGGACTAAGTTTGCTGGGTTTACAGTGCAAGCCTATCGTAAGCTGGTACCGCAATTTTTCTCTTATTATCAGTTTGATTTTCATCCGAATGATACCGATGAATCCGAAATTGTCGCACAAACTAAAGTAAAAATTGGCTTATCTCCTGAACAATCAACCCTTCTCCAATAAGTATTTTATTTATCAAAATAGGAAATAGTGATGAATCCACTCAATATGACTGGTCTGGAAATTATGCAAGCATTCCAAAAAGGACTGGTGCCAGCGCCTGGTATTGCAAAAACCATGGGGATGGAGGAAGTAGGAGACGTTGAATATGGTCGCATTGTATTTATGGCCATTGCAGATGAACGTCATAGCAACCCATTGGGTGGAGTACATGGTGGTTTTGCCGCAACGATATTGGATTCAGTGACAGGGTGTGCCACACATACCGTCTTGGCTGCGGGTGAGGGCTATGGAACCACTGATCTTGCGATAAAAATGTGTCGTCCAATGCCGTTTAATAAAAAGTTAATTGCTGAAGGTAAAGTCATCAACGTAGGGAAAAACTTAGTCATTTCAGAAGGCTATCTTCGAGATGAAGAAGGAAAATTGTATGCACATGCAACAGCAACCAATATGATTATCCGTCGTTGAAAGATTCTATTTCTGCATCATGGCTTTAAGCCAGAATTTTTTGGATCATGGCTTTTAATTCAGATTTTTTGATTTATCGCCTTTGAATCAGGCCGTTGATGTATTAAGTGCTGATCCTGTGATGTAGTTCATCGAATATCAATCGACCCAACGTTAAGCTGAGAATATAAAATGAATTCAGTTGTATTACATCAATGGGAAATCTCACCTTTTTGCCAAAAAGTTGCCAGGATGCTGCAATTTAAAGGGATTGCTTATCAGACTGTGGATTATAACGGTGTACTGGGTGCAAAAGTGCCAATGCTCAGTAAAGCAGGCAAGGTTCCTGTTCTGGATATTGATGGTCAACGTATTCAGGACAGTACCCGTATTGCACGTTATCTTGATGATGCTTACCCAGACTTACCACGATTATATCCTGCTGATCCTTTGCAAAAGGCCTATGTTGAACTTTGGGAAGATTGGTCAGACGAGTTGTTATATTTTTATGAGGTGCACTTTCGTGTCAGTGATGCTGATGCCTTAGATCATGCGGTTGAAATGAGTGCAAAAGGTCGCCCCAAACATGAAATATATTTGTTAAAACCCTTGCTCAAAGCAACATTAAACCTGCAACTTAAAATGCAGGGTACAGGTCGTATGGCCACGCAGGATATTGAGGCGGAATTTATTCGTCATTTAGAGCGTATCGAATTGGTGTTGGCGCAAACAGGGTGGTTGGTTGGCGAGGGTAAAACACTGGCTGATATTGCGGTTGGTTCGCAGCTTTTAGAGATTGTCCGCACCAGTAAAATTTGGGGCACTAAAATTAAAGCTTATCCTTCTATTGCTCAATGGATCGACTTGCTATGAATACGCAGAATGCAACATCTCAAAATATAGCAACACTTCCATGTGTGGTTGTTATGGGCGTAGGTGCTGAACAAGGAATTGGAGCAGCAGTTTGTCGTCGTTTTGCTCAAGAAAAATTAAAAGTACATGTTGTGGGGCGTACTTTAGCGAAAGTGCAAGCCGTGGCTGATTCAATCAATGCGCAAGGTGGACACGCCGTAGCACATGCTTTGGATGCTGAAAATGAACAACAAGTGCAGACTTTTTTTGCGGAGAGGAATGCGCAAAAGGAGCATCTCGTCGCTGTTATTCATAATGTGGGGGGCAATATTCCCTCAATTTTTTTAAAGACCTCTCTTCAGTTTTTTACTCAAATGTGGCGTTCTACTTTTTTATCGGCTTTTTTAGTGTCACAACAAGCCTTAAAAATCTTTGAACAACAGCAATATGGCACACTGATTTTTACCGGGGCAAGTGCATCTCTTCGTGGTAAACCTTTTTTTGCGGCATTTACCATGGGCAAATCTGCATTACGTAATTACGCATTGCATCTCGCCCAGATGTATAAGCCTCAAAATATCCATGTTGCACATATTATTGTTGATGGTATGGTCGATGGTGATCGTGTCAATAAGGCGGTATTTGGTTTAGGGCGCTTACTGAGACTTACACGAGGCACAGGTGGATTAAATATCGAAGCGATTGCTGAGAATTATTGGATGCTTTATCAACAAAAGCGTGATTTATGGACCCATGAGCTGGATTTACGTCCTTATCAGGAGAAATTCTAATATGTACAATTTAATTCCTCCATTGCTGAGAAAAAAATCCAAACTACAGGGCTGTATTGTTGTTATTGGCAACGAAACCCACTCGCTCAGCCAGCTTTTTGTGGATCAAGCACACAATAGTACAATGCCTGTATATCAAGTTCAGCATGATCCTATGCAAACCAATCTAAAGATTGAGCAACAAGATTCAGGATTAAAGCGGGTTCGTTTGAATCTGATCAATCCGACTGCTTTAAAAAATTTAGTTGGCTATATTCAACGAACAGGGCATTCAATTGAACTGTGTATTTTCCAAGCTGATTTTTCAAAATCATTGTCGAATTCCGATGCTTCAGCCCAACAGGTCGAACAGCTTTGGCAAAATACTGGTTTGGCTGCGGTAAATATTGCCCAAGCGATTATTCGACAGATGTTGATAAAGTCACAAGGAACTTTGATCTTTCTAGGAACACAGCCCAACTTGATCGCTGAAAATAATGGCTTAACTCAGAGTATGTTTGCCAGTATTCGGGCATTGGCACAATCTTTGGCAAGAGAGTTTCATCCTAAAGGCATCCATATCACTTATTGTATGTTGGAAAGCTGGCATAGTCAGAATGTTGTCTTGATGGATGCGGTTAAAAATATGTGTTGGCATCTTTATCAACAACCTGATTCAACTTGGAGTCAGGAATTGAGTGTTGGCGTATAAATACTATGGGGATCAATGCGAGAGAGCGCTAGTTAATCATATCCATCAAGCAGCGTGATTGAAACTTCAAAGCAATCGATTATCCTGAAACAATCGTACAATCCATTCGATAAAAACTTTTTGTCGTGGTGAAACCAGTGTTTTTGATGGATAAAGTAAAGAAATAGGCAGGGATGGAACAGGATAGTCAGTTAAAATTTGACAAAGTGTGCCTTGCTCTAGCTCAGATAAATAACCATAACGCGGTGCTTGGATGATCCCCAAATGCTGTTTGGCTGCTGCTGCATAGGTATTTGCACCATTGACTTGAATCTTTAACGGCAACTCAAAAAACTGTGTTTTCTTCCCTGTCAGAAACTCAAGCGGCAGTGGCTTTTGTCGAGCAGAAGAATAAAATCCGACCATAAAATGTGATTGTAGATCTTCTAAGCGCTGTGGTGTGCCATATTTTTCTAAGTATTTGGGACTGGCTAATGTCACTTGTTGAATATCACCCAGATGCCTGACAATTAACTCACTATTATTGAGCTGACCTATACGAATGACACAATCAATGCCTTCTTTTATCAGATCTACATAACGGTCGCTTTCGGTGAGTTGCAACTGTATCTGTGGAAACTCAGCTAAAAAATCATTTAATTTTGGCAGAATAAAATGCGCAGCAAAAATACCATGAACTGCGATTTTTAAAGGCCCTTGAGGTTTTGCATCAAGAAAATCATGATCAGACTCATTGATATAACCCAAGATATATTTGCAGCGCTCATAATAAATATGACCTTCATCGGTTGCTTTTACCTGACGAGTGGTACGCAACAATAAGCGCGTATTGAGTTGGAATTCTAATTGTTTAATTGCATCGGTCAGTGTTGAACGTGGCAAATTTAAGATCTGTGCTGCTTTGGTAAAACTTTGTTGTTCAACCACATTGACGAAAGCAGACATTGCATTGAGTTTATCCATACGCCATTCCAATTGTTCGATTTATTCGGATAAAGATGTCAGGTTTAACTAGATTATCTGGTTTTATCTGAACAGTATCATAGAAGCGATTAGAGGTATATTTTATTCCATGAGGTCATCACGATGCATACAACAGGTCATACACAGCAAGAAAAAGTGATTTTAATTACAGGCGCTTCTCGCGGGATTGGTGCATTTACTGCCAGCTTATTGGCACAACAAGGCCATAAAATCATTATCAATTATGCCAGTAACGATAAAGAGGCGGAGCATGTCTTGAGCAGTATTCAAGCGTTAGGCGGAACAGCGAGTCTATTTAAAGCCAACATCAGCCATTCTAATGAAGTGACTGCATTATTTGATTATGCAATTCAAACCTATGGTCGATTGGATGTGCTGATCAACAATGCAGGGATTTTGAAATTAAGTAAGATTGAACAATTAGACGATGAAAGTATTGATCAAGTTTTAGCAATTAATATTAAAGGCCCTTTATATACCATGCGTGAAGCTGCTAAGCGACTGCAAAAGGGCGGTAAAATTATTAATTTATCCAGCAGTGTGGTGGGGATGAAACTCGAAACCTATGGTGTTTATACTGCATCAAAAGCTGCCATTGAATCCTTAACAGCTATTTTAGCCAAAGAGTTAAGAGGAAAAAATATTACGGTAAATGCAATTGCACCTGGGCCTACGGCAACTGAACTTTTTCTTGAAGGCAAAAGTGATGAATTGATTGCTCAGTTGAGCAAAGCTGCACCTTTAGAGCGTTTAGGCACTGTAGAAGATATTGCCGCAGTGTTGGATTTCGCCGTAAATGAAGCGAGTAATTGGGTCAATGCCCAAGTCCTTCGGGTCAATGGTGGGATCGTTTAATTCCATTGGGAAAATCCTGACCCAAGGATTTAATTGGGGTCGATAGAGGATAATCACTTTATTTATCTGCTATCGCCCCCAATTTTGATGAGATCAAGACCTGTGCGAATCAAGGCTATACAAATTATTTTTTATAGGCTTTCGCTTGGGTTATGTATTTTTCCATTTCTTCATCTGGAACCATTCCTCCTCCAGTCCCCCAGACAATATGATTGGCATTTTCCAGTTGCTGTTGGCTAAAGTGATGTAGTGCGGCATAGTTTTGATGTTGATTGGTCAAAATTGGCCCAAGCATACCCGCCAGCGCAGAAGGTTCTAATTTAAGCTGTTCTGCATCATTGAGCATGCCCAAGAGTACATACATGGTTTCATCCGTTAATGTATAAAAACCGTCTAATAATCTTTGCATTGCTCGACCCACAAAGCCAGATGCTCGCCCAACAGCGAGGCCATCAGCAGCGGTGATATTGTCTATACCCAGATCTTGAACTGAAATTTCATCATGTAAACCCGTTGCAACACCGAGTAACATACATGGTGAATGGGTTGGCTCGGCAAAAATACAATGTACATGATCACCAAAGGCCATTTTTAAGCCAAATGCAACGCCACCGGGGCCTCCGCCAACACCACAAGGTAAATAAACAAACAAAGGATGTTGTTGATCAACCAAAATATTTTTTTGTTCTAATTGTTGTTTTAAACGTTGCCCAGCAACTGCATAACCTAAGAATAAGGTTTGTGAGTTTTCATCATCGATAAAAAAGCAGTTTGGATTTTCTAATGCTGCCTTTCTGCCTTGTTCTACGGCAACACCATAATCTTCAGCATATTCAACTACTGTGACATTGTGCGCACGTAACTTATCTTTCTTCCATTGACGTGCATCTGCTGACATATGCACAGTCACATCAAAGCCTAATTTTGCACTCATGATACCAATAGAAAGGCCTAAATTTCCGGTAGAACCGACCGCAATACTGTATTGACTAAAAAACTGTTTAAACTCTGGACGATCCAGTTTTGCATAATCATCTTCAAGGTTTAGGCGTTGTGCTTGAATCGCAAGCTTTTCAGCATGACAAAGTACCTCATAGATGCCACCACGGGCTTTAATTGAACCCGATATAGGAAGATGACTGTCTTTTTTAAGCCATAACTGACCATGGATCGATTGTCCAAAATACTGTTCCAACTGTTGCTGCATTTGAGGAATCGCTGCCAGTTCGGATTCTATAATACCTTGAGATGCCGCTGTTTCTGGAAAGGCTTTCATCAAATAGGGTGCAAAGCGTGTCAAACGTGCACTGGCATCATCAATATCTTTTTGGTCCAACCCGACATAGGGCAGCCCTTCTACCAGTGAGGTAAAATTGGGATTAAACCACGCCACTTCTTTGAGTGCGATAAGGTCTTTAACAATCGGATATTGGGCAATCAGTTGATTAATCTGTTGAGCGTTCATAAAATACTCCTAAAGGCTTAAATAAAATGAGAAAGCAGGAAGGTGCAGCCCAATGCTGTGAGCGAGGCAAGAAAAGTTGCAGAGGTATAATATTTAAAGGTTTCGTTTAATGTAGCACCACAGTATTGTTTGACTAACCAAAATAGAGAGTCGGTCACAATGGTAAAACCGATGGCACCTGAACCAATCGCAATCGCCATGATTTCAGGACTAATATCTGGATAGAGCGGTAACATTGGCGCAACGATTGCAGTTGCACCCATCATTGCAACAGTGGCAGAACCTACAGCTGCATGTAAAATCAGCGCAACCAACCAAGCGAGTAAAATTGGATGTATATGCAAATGGGAAAGCGTAACTGCCATTGAGTCAGCTAAACCACTGGCTTTTAAAATACTGTTAAATGCACCACCAGCCCCAATGATAAATAAGATGTTGGCAATTGAAGAAAATGAGTCTTCTGTGGCTTTTAATAAGCTTCCCATCTGCATATTACGGCGTAGACCAAGGGTGTAGTAGGCAACAAATACCGCAATAAACATGGCGGTGATCGGATTGCCGATAAAGCCTAAAATGTGTGAAAGCTGAGTGGATGTATGATTATTTAATTCAGCCACAGTTTTGATTAACATTAATCCGATTGGAAGAAAAACTGTAAATAAGGTGATTTTTAAAGAAGGTAAGTTGTGTTCTTCTTTTAAGGTAAGCTTTGAAAATTCGACAGGTACTGCTTTAAACGGTAAACGTTGACCAACTAATTTTAAAAACAGTGGGCCACCAACCAGTGCGGCGGCTAAACCCACCATTAAGCCAAAAATAATCACGGTACCGACATCAGCCCCTAGTTTATTGGTGACATAAAGTGCGGCAGGGTGTGGCGGTACCACACAATGTACAGCCATTAATGCTGTGCATAATGGAATAGCCAATTTAAACAAAGAGGTTTTGGTATGCTGCGCTATAGAAAAAGCCAAGGGAATTAATAACACCACACCAACTTCTACAAATAAAGTGATGCCACAAAATAGCCCAATCAACACCATGACCACATCACTGGATATCCAGTGACATCGCTGCAAAGACAGGGCGATACGTTCAGCAGCGCCAGAGATTTCCATCATTTTGCCGAGAATGGTACCCAGTGCAATGACTGTGGCAAGGAAACCCAAGGTGCTTCCAATCCCATTTTCAATTGCATTGACCATATCCAGTAATGGCATTTTCATTGCTACACCGACAAAGAAGCTTGCCAGAAGCAAAGCTAAAAAGGGATGCAGTTTAAATTTTAAAATAGTAAAAATTATTAACCCGATACTGGTTAATAATATACCGACATCCACGAAATTGGTTTCCATACCATATATCTCTGTGACAAAAGTTATTCTTTGTCTATTGAAGTTAAACCAGAGAAATCCGTCAAATGATCATATTTGATCTACGGGTTAAAATAATTCACTTGAAAAATAAATCCTAAATAAATTTTGATTTTTAAATGATTTATACGTTATTTATATGGGCATAGGACAGCAAGAAGCATGTGATCAATCATTTTGTTTCAGCAAAAAGGAAAAAGGCATGACCAACGCACACAAAAATCTAACCGGTTTTCAACTCTCAAAACTGTATACATTTGAAGTTGCGGCTAGACATGAGTCTTTTGCACTTGCTGCTGAAGAATTGTCTTTAACCCCAAGTGCGGTAAGTCACCAAATTAATTTGTTAGAAAAAGAACTTAATATCAAACTGTTTTTACGTTTGCATCGTAAAGTAAAGTTAACCACTGAGGGACAGCGGATTTTAGCTGCTTTACAATTTTCATTAGACTCGTTAAACGTTGAAATTAAGGCACTGCAAAATCAGCAACTTGTTGGCTCACTCACGATTTATGCAAGACCATCGATTGCTCAGTGTTGGTTAGTTCCTCAATTGCCTGATTTCATCCAACGCTATCCATTGATTCAACTTTCAGTTTTAACGGGCAATGAGGATGTAAATTTTCAACGTAGCGGAATTGATATTGCGCTTTATTTTGACAATCAGCCGTCTTTTCAGTTGAATTATCAGTATTTAATGGACGAATATATTATCCCGGTATGTAGTCCTGCATATGCGGAAAAATTTAACCTCTACGATCATCTAGACAACTTAAAAAACTGCACATTGCTGCATGACTGCCAAGCATGGAGTAACGGCACAGGCGCAGATGAATGGAACAGTTGGACGCAGCATTTTAATGTAAATATGGATCATTCTTCAGAGATGAGTTTTGACCGATCTGATCTGGCTTTGATTGCTGCTAAAAATCACTTGGGTATTACCATGGGACGTAAAAAACTAGTAGAAAAAGACTTAGAAAGTGGTGAGCTGGTAATGCCATTTAAAAACATGTATTTAAAATGTGATCAGCATTACTATATTACATCATTGAAAAATAATGAATTACCTAAAGTTAAAGCATTTAGTGACTGGATAAAAGCACGAGCAAACTCAGAAATAGGGCATCAATGAAAAACTCTAAACCCTAGAAAAAGCCTAAACTCTAGAAAAAGCCTAAACTCTAGAAAAAGCCTAAACTCTAGAAAAAGCCGAGCAAGCCTTGAATAAAAAATCACGAAATCAATTTTATGCTAAAACCTAAAAATTAATATTTTTTGCTGTTAGAGCTTTTATAATACTTGATTATTATGGTGAATAGACTTCTTTCATAAGTCCTTTTTAAAACCATAAATAAACATAAAAGCGCCCTCATCCTAGCCTTCTCCCAAAGGGAGAATGAATTTTCAATACCAATATGCTTTACTTCACATGATCATTTTTTGATGTATGAAAGATCTTTAATATTTGAGTGTTTATATTTTAATAACGCCAATCAGAATAAAAAATAAACAAACCTAAATATAACGAGAAATTAAAGAGAAATAAAAAGGAAAGATGCAATAAATTTTATATTAACAATAGGATGATTGAGGTGGAAAAGCTAAACTGAAAATGACATTTTAAAATATAAACAACAACAAAATATACGAATTTTAAGACAGTAAGATCATCCAAAAATACAGATTCTCCCTCTAAAGTCATGTTCAAATATTTATAAAAAAGTGAAGTTTAATTATAAATATTTATTATTTTTCAATATTTTGATGGATTTTGTTGAAGGTTAAAAAGCAGATCTAGCAACATTGTTATTGTAAATAAAATTGTAATTGATTATTATTCTCATTTGTTGATTGTGTGTGTATATTTGTAATCCATATTTTTACTTCTGATTTGAAGATACTGGATGACCTGAAATATACACATTTAATGATGATTAATATCATTGAATAAGATTTCTCCCTCATCAATCTAAACCCTGTTGAGCTATATGAATAGGGGCATGATGAGGGTAATCGATATAACAAGTATCGCATTTAAATATTGATTTTTTAAATAGCAAAATGGAAAGAATTTTTTAATTCAACAAATATTCACCTCCAAGGAAACGAACATGAAAAAATTGGCGCTATGGATGACCAGTTTAACTGCAATGGCAACTGCTGGATCAGCGGTTGCTGCTACAGTCGATCAATCCAATGCTTATCAACAGGCATATGCATTATATGTGCTTTATCATCCTAATAATAAAGAGCAGAACAGTAGCACTTTAATTAAGCAATATACTCAGGACTATGCCGAATTGTTTAAGGCGAATAAAAAAGTCAATCAAGTGCAGTTTGTTCAATACGAGCAAGCACGTTTAGAGCCATTACTTAAACAGCGCCGTGAAATGTCAGAAAAACAGGCGCATGTACGTTATGGCATTCTCGATAATAATAAAGACCAGAAACTGACTTTAAAGGAATTTCAGGAGACAGGTTTAAAAACCTTTAATGAGTTTGATAAAAACTTGGATGGTTTAGTAAATGCAGAAGATGCCAAATTAGCGGGCAATAGTAATGCAACGCATGATGGATTCCGCGTGAAACTACCAATTTCAATGCCCATGCCAAGTAACATCAACGAATTTATTAGCCAATATGGTCAAGGGAAAAACTATGTAACGCTTGGAGATTACCTCACAGCGCGTGACAAACAATATTTTGCAACCGATGCGAATGGTGATCATATTGTCACTGAGAAGGAATATGTGGATGAGTTTATGCAACGTTTTGATGCCAATATCGCAACAGGTAAAGTCAAAATGCAGGAAACGGCAGCACAACAATTTCAAGTGATTGGCAAAGGTAAAACAACAATTCAAGCCAGTGATATTCAACAATTTGCTAAAAATATGGATCAAGCGATCAGTCAATAAATTATCGCCAATAAGTGATAAACAGTTTCTCGGTCATCTTGAGGATGATCGAGAAATTTTTTTATTTTAAAGCGATAAGCTTTTGATAAAATTATAATAATTTTGAATTAAATTTTGTTTAAGATTTACCATATGTCCCATTTGAGTATGTTGTGTAGTCTTATAAATGAGTTGGATAAATTAAAAAATTCAATTAAAAGGGCAAACTGAGCTCTCATTTTCTTTATTTTTTTGCTAAGATATTGTTAATAATTCTCATTCTCTTTAAGTATGTCTGATCCTATTAGCACACTATACCGTCATCACCATTCTTGGTTATATCAATGGTTAAAACGTCGCCTCAACCATAGTGAAGATGCCGCTGATTTAGCCCATGATACTTTTCTGCGTATCTTAAAGCGTAAAGATGAATTGTATTTTGATCAGCCGCGTGCAATTTTAACCACTGTTGCCAAGGGAATCTTGATTAATTGGTATCAACGTAAAGCGATTGAAAAATCCTATTTAGAGGCGCTTTCAAGCAGACCTGAATATGATGAAATTACACCTGAGCAAAAAATATCGGCAATTGAATCTTTATGTTTGATTAATCAATTACTCAATCAATTGCCTGAGCGCCAGCAACAGGTCTTTATTTGGTCACAATTAGAAGGGTTGACTCAACAGGAAATTGCAACACGCTTAAATATTTCTACCCGAACCGTGATGCGTGATCTGGTTTCAGTACTGAGTCAATGTTTAGCTGTTATGGATTAATGTCTGCATGTTGCATGATCAAATTTATCAAGAAACAGCGCAATGGATCATTAAAATCCAACACGCACCATTGAATGAAACTGAACAGCTTGAATTTGAACAATGGAAACAGCAAAGTTCCCAACACCAAGCTGCATGGTCTAAAGCCGAACGCTTATTGTATAGCCTTGAGGAATTTCCCGAAGATGGGCAACAGCTGATTCAGCAAGGCAAGAAAAATGCCCAATTTAATTTAAACAAACAACTGGTGCTTGCCTGTTTTCTGTGTTTTGGCAGTGTCATGTTATGGAACTCGGATTATCGCTATAGATGGTTATCGGATTATCGTACTGCGGTGGGTCAGCAGAAACAGGTTGAGCTGGAAGATGGGACACAACTTCAATTAAATACCCATACGGCTTTGGACGTGCGTTATACAGCGCAACAACGTATTGTAAAATTACATTATGGCGAAATACAAATACGTACGGCCAAAGAAAAAAATCATGCTTATCGCCCATTCTTGGTCGAAACTGAATCGGCAAATCTTCAAGCGCTTGGCACTGTATTTAATGTTCAGTATTTAAATAACAGTGAAAATCAAACCTGTCTAGGCGTCATAGAAAGCGCAGTGAAAGTCAGCTTGAACCAGTCCAAACACACTAAAATTGTCCATGCTGGTGAGCAGCTCTGCTTTGATGATCGCAATTTTAAAGCATTACAAAGTTTAGATCCGAATGTATTGGCATGGAAAAACCACATGGTCATGGCTTTTGAAATGCCGTTGGAAAAATTGCTTCAAGAAATTGGGCGCTATCAACACCAATATATAGATATTGCCCCTCAATTGAAGTCGTTAAAAGTTTCAGGTTCATATCCAGTCAATGACTTTGGCACCTTACAAACAGCATTGCAATTCAGCTATCCAATCAAAGTAGAACGTTATTTCGGGGATCGTGTGTTGAGCATTCAGCCTAAAGCTGAAAATCAGAAAAGTAAAAATAATTAAGAAATGATGTCAGTTTTTACAGACAAGGCGGGTAATACAGTTAAACCAAACAAACTGGAGAAAATTGATGAGCACGTCATTCACACTCAACCGCCTTGCATCTCGTTTAAAAACAGAGACAGCCAGTCAACATGAATATATGCATCAATTAATGGAAAAAGCCCAAGTATTTAAAGATGTCGCACATTATGCAAAATTTACTTTGTCACAGTATTATTTTCAAAAAAATGTCGAATATTTATTTCAACATCCCAAGGTTGCAGCCTTGATTTCTGATTTAGATATTCGTGGACGTTCGCAAGCAGCTTACTTAGACCTAGAAGACCTTCAGATCGAACCAGAATCGTTGGCCTTGGTTACTGAAACGATCGGCTTTCCTGAAGCGCTGGGTTGGATCTATGTATCAGAAGGTTCTACGATGGGTGCAGCATTCTTATTTAAACAAGCGCAACAAAGTTTGGGGTTTTCCGCAGATTTTGCTGCGAGAAATTTGGCTGCTTATCCAGAAGGGCGGGCCAAAGTCTGGAAACACTTTATTGAGGAACTTGATCAGGCTGACTTTACTCAAGATGAGCAAGATCGTGTCATTTACGCTGCTCAACAAGCCTTTGATTATTTTGGCGCATTATTAAAAGACATTCATTCAACATGAAGAAAGCGTCTTCTGTCAGCAATCACACACAAGGCAAAGACTTAACGCTGTTAGCGTCTTTGCCAGTAACGCCATCCGCAAATTTACATTCATCCTCAGTGGTGCGTGTGATCTGCATCATCTTGGCAATTTTGTGTCTTGTTCTCGCTGTGGTGGGCATTGTATTGCCAGGGATTCCAACTTTTGATTTTCTCTTTTTGGCAACAATTTTTGCCTCAAAAGGTTCAGCACGCTTGCATCGTTGGTTACATCAAAATCGTTATATTGCAATGTTGCTCGCACAATATCATGGCGGTTTTAAACAGATTTCGCGTTCACGTAAATGGATGATGACATTGAGTATTTTATTCGGTACGACAATGTTAATGGTGTCTTCACTGCATCTGCACTTAAAACTTAGTCTGTTGGTCATTTTGCTGATTGGGTTGATCTGGATTTGGACCAGACCAGAAAAAATATAAATTTTCATGTCATGTTTTAACAATTCACTGGGTAATGATTATTGAAAATGAAAATCATTCACAAGTGTGGGCGTTCCTATGAAGTTTAAAAAACAAACTCTGGCCATGTTAATACAGTGCTTTTGCATCAGTGGTGTTTATGCACAAATTACTCCCAATGTTTCGATGGCAGCGAAAAAAGCGCCAGAAAAATATTATCAAATTTCAGAGAATCAGTTGGGCTATGTATTATCAAGTTTTGCAGCACAGTCGGGTATTGCCTTAAGTTATGATGCAAATATTTTAAAAGGGCTGAAAAGTAAAGGAATTACCGGGCATTATAGTGTAAAGCAAGGCTTCGATTATTTGCTTACAGATCACCCTTTTCGGGTAGAGCAGCAAGGTTCGACTTATGTCTTAATTGCTAAATCTGGCTCAGCTAAACCGAATACAGAGAAAAACACTGCGATTGCAAATACAAGCACTCCGTTAAATAACCCTTCACTTTTCAATAATACGGACAGTGACGTTGTTACGCTTCCTCAGATTAAAGTCAATGCTGTACAACAAAAACAAAAGGTCAATACAACACAGCTGAATCGTGAACACATTAGCCGATTTAGAGGCACGGGGAATGGTGATGTGTTTTCTGATATCGCTGGTGTACAAGTCAATAGCCTGCGTAACGAAGCGGGTGCAATTGATATTGGCATCCGTGGAGTACAAGGTGAGGGGCGTGTTCCTGTAATTATTGATGGTAGCCTACAATCCAGCCATACCTTTCGAGGCTATCAAGGAGAGAGTGACCGAACTTATATCGATATGGATTTGATTAGTCAGATTGAAGTCGAAAAAGGCGCATCGCGAGCGAAATTTAGTGTGGGCGGTATTGGCGGAATCGTGAAAATGCGTACACTCAGTGCAAACGATATTTTGCTGCCTAATCGTCAATCAGGTGTCATGCTAAAAGGCAGTTTTTATAACAATAACAAAGCACCACAGACCTCAGATAATGAGCGTGAGCAGATGTCTTATCTGCTTCGTAATAAACTGTCCTCGAATAATTTTCAAAATGGCGCTGGCACAATCGCTGCTGCTTATCGGAATGATGTATTCGATCTGGTGGCTGCTTATAGTAAACGCGAAGTCGGTAATTACTATGCTGGAAAACATGGCATTGATTATTATGAAGCGCGAGATATTGTTGATGTTGGACCCGGTCAAGAGGTGGTAAACACCAGTTATAAAAGTGATTCAGGCATCATCAAAGCGGGTATGAATATTACAGACGAACATCGTGTTGAAGTGAATATGCGCCGCCATATACAAAAAGCGGGTGAGGTCATGGCTTTTTATTGGAATAGATCGCAAGTGATTGATCCCAACTCTCCACCTTGGGGATACATCGATGGTGATTATGTTCTACCCAAATATATAGAGGGTGCATATACCATGCCACAATGGTCCCTTGGAACCGCAGCGATTAATGCATTCAGTGCCAACTATACCTATAAGCCCAAGAATAATCAGTGGTTTGATTTAGAGTTAGGGATTTGGCATACCAATGCCAAATATCGCCAGCACAATGGCATGCTTGGCATCGCCAATTCACATTATGGCGACCAATACTGGGGAAGTTTTCAAGACTATCGTAGTGGGATTAATTTAGAAAACACCAGTAAAATTGATGCTTTAACCTTGAATTATGGTCTGACATATGACGAGCAACGGATGAAGCCACAAAATCTTATTGATACTGAAATCGCACGTGATGGATTACGTCAAGAGTCCTCTCTATTTCTCAATGGCGATTATATCTTTAAAGATTTTAGCCTGAGTTTAGGCAGTAAATGGCATAAGGCAAAAGTTAAGGATTATGGAGACCAGTATGTCGCAATGAGACCGGTCGCCAATTCCGATTTAAATGACAAAGGCTATGCGCTTCGAGATTATGACGGAAAGATCGACTGGATGGCGCAGCTGAATTATCAGTTGCTGAATGGTATTGATGTCTATGCAAAACTTTCCAATATGTATCGCAGTCCAAGTTTGTTTGAATCGACAGTTTCCAAACAAACCTTTAGTTATGATCCAGATTTGCCGATTAAATCAGAGAATTCTCGTCTCGTTGAGTTTGGCTTTATTGGGCACAACGATAACGTATTCACTGAAGCAGATCAGTTAAAATTCAATATCAATTATTTCCGTAATCAAACCCAAAATTTCCTTACCCAAGGAGTACAACGTAAAGATATTGTTAATGAGATTACGCCTGATTTTATTTTGCCTTATACCACCTCATATACTTTTCTAAATTATGAGCAAGTTGTATTGAAAGGTTTAGAGTTTAATCTTGCTTACCAGCATCCAAGTTTCTTTGTGAACATGAACGGAACTTTATATCAAGCACCGAAAGTATGCCCAGCGACGAAAGATGATTGTAATGAGGTCGGAGATTCTTGGAGTCTGATTTCAACACGCTTGCCACCACGTAAACTTTTTAATATTAGTTTAGGCAAAAGTTTGTTTGAAAATAAACTCAATGTGGGGGTACGTGCCAGATATCATTCTGAAAAGAAAAATCCTAAAGGTTGGTTACAGGGTACAGGGGTGAGTGGGCGTGCGGTGACTGAAATTTCTTCGGAAACCTTAGTTGATATTTTTGCGAGCTATAAACTGAATCCAAATCTAAATCTCTCGTTTAATGTTGATAACTTAACCAATCGTTATAACTTTGATCCTGGTACAGTGATCGGTATGCCGATTCCCGGCCGTACCATCAAAGCTGGGTTTGAAATGAGATTCTAGAATTATAAAACAATCAAATCGGCAAAACCTAACTGTAAAAATATGAGTGAACAAAGTAGTGAAAAATCAGTCGCTCTAAATCAGTAGCTCTAAATCAGTGGTTAGAATCACGCATTAAAAAATTGATAAAGTTCTATAGATATAGAACTTTATCAATAAAAAATTATATTCAAGCGATCTGATCATACACAGAAGCTTAGACAGCAGCATGCTGGTTGTTCAGCCCACTCAACGTCATGATTTTTGCTCATGTTGGTCAATCTGTTGTAGCTCTCGTAAACGGCTAGAATGAAGGTCTTGATTGTGTTGACGAGCCAACAGACTGTAAATAGTAGGTAAGACAAAAAGCGTAAAGAAGGTCCCGATCAACATACCACAGACAATTACAAGCCCTAGACCAAAGCGACTATGTGCACCAGCTCCTGTGGCAAAAAGGAGAGGAATCAACCCAAACACCATTGCCGCTGTGGTCATCAGAATTGGACGTAAACGAATTTGAGCAGCTTTTAAAATGGCCGCTCGCCGATCTAAACCTTCATGAACTTGTAATTCATTGGCAAACTCAACCATTAAAATACCATGCTTACTGATCAGTCCAATCAGTGTGACTAAACCAATCTGAGTGTAGATATTGACTGTGGCAAGTCCAAAAGCCAAGGGGATTAATGCGCCACAGATCGACAGCGGAACCGTAATTAAAATAATAAATGGATCCATTAGGCTTTCATATTGAGCGGCTAAAACCAGATAAATCACAATCAGCGCGGCTAAAAATGCAAACATCAAAGCGTTACCTTCCTGTACATACTGACGTGCATCGGCTTGCCAGTCGTAACTAAATCCAGTCGGTAATTCAGATGCAGCCTGTTTCAGAAAACTTAAAGCTTGACCTAAGGAAACCCCAGCGGCAGGGATTGCTTGAAAAGTTGCAGCATTTTGTTGATTAAATTGAGTGAGTTTATTGGGTTCTACCTGTTCACTTAGACTGACCACAGTCGATAAGGGAATCAGTGTACCTTGGTCGGTACGAATAAACTGTCGTGTCAGTGCTTGAGCTGTCAAACGTTGTGTATTGATGCTTTGAGGAATCACATCATAGGCACGACCTTGCATACTAAAACGATTGATATAATTCTCACCAACCAATGTCGCCAAGGCTTCACCGATATCTTGCATACGAATACCCAGACTATTGGCTTTGGCCCGGTCAACCTCGATTCGAATCACGGGGTTATTAAAGTCGAGATCACTGTCGACCACCACAAAAAGGCCACTTTCACGGGCTTTTTGCTTGATGTTCTGCATCGCCTGATAAATGGTTGAATAGTCTTGTGCACTACGTAACACCATTTGTACGGGTAAACCACCTGTTGAACCGGGAAGCGCAGGATTTTGGAATACAAAAATACTGCTGCCTTCTACATCACCAACTTTGGCTTGAAGTTGCTGTTGAATTTCATCCGCAGAATGCACTCGCTCAGACCATGTGGAAAGGGTTGTTCCACCAAAACTTGATGCAGGCCCATCTGTACCATTAATAATCCACGTGGTACTGGTTTCGGGGAAAGTCCAGAAGATTTCATCAAGTTTTTGATTAAAGTGTTCAGCATAATTGAGATTGGCATGTTGTGGTGCTTTGATGGCTGCCAATACACTGGCTTGATCTTCATTGGGCGCCAATTCTTTTTGAGGAAGTTGGTAAAGCAATGGAAGGCTAATAAAAATAGCGATCGCAAAAACCACAGTGATCCAACGATGATGTAAGGAAAAATTGAGCAATTTACTGTAAAGCTGAGTCAAATGTTCAAAGAAGCATTCGGCTGCTTTTGCCATTTTACCTTCCTGCTGTTTGGATTGAAGCAGAAATGAACTCATAACAGGAGATAGGGTTAAGGCAATAATCCCTGAAACCAAAACTGCGCCGGCTAAAGTAAAAGCAAATTCTTTAAATAAGGAACCAGTTAATCCACCCATTAAACCAATCGGAGCATACACTGCGGCCAGTGTAATGGTCATTGCAATTACAGGGCCTGCGACTTCTCGTGCCCCGATCAGAGCTGCTGCAACTGGGGATGATCCTTCTTCAATATGTCGATGGACATTTTCAACCACCACGATTGCATCATCTACAACCAAGCCTATGGCGAGTACCATGGCTAAAAGTGTGAGTAAATTGATACTAAAGCCACATAACAGCATTAAACCCAAGGCACCTAACATTGACAATGGAATTGTCACTACAGGAATCAAGACACTACGTAAAGAACCTAAACACAGATAGATCACAGCAATAACAATAATCAGCGCTTCGATAAAAGTATGTAAAACTTCATCAATAGAGGCATCAATAAAACGGGCTGTTTCATAGGCAAGATTGACTGTAACCCCCGGCGGTAAGGTTTTTTGGATCTCAGGCAATTTATCTTTAATTCCCTGTACGATCACCAAGGGGTTGCCTGTAGGCGTCGCTTGTAGACCGACAAAAATTGCAGGTTTACCATCCATAGAGGCACTTGTTTCTGTCGAAGCAGCACCAAGTTCAACTGTTGCCACATCTTGTAGACGAATTAGATTTTGAGCATCATTGCGTATCACCAGATTTTTAAAGTCCTGAATACTGGTGAGATCTGTGGAAACATTGACATTTGAAACCACCAATTCGCCTTTGACCTGACCCGGTGCGGCTTGATAGTTATTTTGACGGATCGCATTGGCGACATCGGCGGCAGTTACCCCACGACTGGCCAAACGATCTGCATCCAACCAAATCCGCATAGCCAAACGCTGACTACCATAGGTCTGTACCTTGGCAACGCCATCAATTGTAGACAGCATGGGCTCTACCACCCTAGACAAATAATCGGTTAATTCAGCCAAGGACAGTTGTTCGCTGGAAAATCCGATATAGGCAACATCGGTAGATTCACCTGAAGAACGTTCAATGACTGGATCAAATGCCTGTTCTGGTAGTTTGTAACGGACTTGATTAACCTTTGCCATCACCTCTGTTAAGGCTTGGGTTGAGTCTCGATTTAATTGCATGCGTAACGTTACAGCACTGCGACCCTGCACAGTAGAAGAACTGAGATAGTCGATGCCTTCCACCGAAGACACTGCTTGAGCAATGGGTTGGGTGACAAAACCTTGCATAAGTTCAGCAGATGCACCGGGATATTCTGTATTGATACTAATCGTTGAGGTTTCAAGTAAAGGATACTGTCGGATAGGCAGTTTATTTAGGGAAAACAAGCCTGCCAGCAAGATTAAGGTGCTGACGACCAAGGCCAATACTGGGCGTTTTACAAAAAGGTCAGTAAATTTCATTTGCTTATCTCCCTAGACTTTGGGCTTGATCGAGGAAGATTGGGGATGCTCAAGTGTATTTACGCTCGGTTCAACTTGCATACCATCACTTAATTTAAGTTGTCCTGATACAACAACTTGATCACCTGCTTTGAGCCCAGATTTGACCACAACTTTGGCTTGATGGCGCTCACCGAGCACTACCGCCACACGTTGAACAATCAGCTTGTTATGGTCTTGTTTTGCAAGGAAGACAGTATTGCCATAAGCCGTATAGGTAATTGCAGTTTCAGGAACGACCACGCTTGGGCGTTCAGATTCTTGGATGTCTAATTTGGCATACATGCCCGGTTTTAACTGTTGATCATGGTTATTTAAAATTGCTTGCCCCTGCACAGTTCGCGATGTTGTGATCATCGGTTCGATTGCACTTACCACAGCTGTAAAGGACTTTTCAGGAAATGCATCAATTTTGAGTTGTACAGATTGTCCGATTTTTAACCTCGATGCCAATTGTTCATCCAATGTGAAATTGGCAAGAATTTGTCGAAAGTCGACCAGATTAGCAATACCAGTGCCTGCCTCTAAATATTGTCCTTGATGCACTTGGCGTATTCCTATGACACCAGAAAAGGGGGCACGAATTGCTTTCTGTTTTATGCTGGCTTGTAGCTGTTGGATTTCTGCACGCGTCATATCTCGATCAGCCAATGCCGTATCCATTTCTGCCCGTGAAATCGCATGACTATCAATCAAAAGTTTGCTGCGGTGATAGGCCATTTCGGCTTGTTTCAATTTGGCTTGCAAGCGACCTAATTGAGCTTGTTCAACATCGGTATTGAGTTGAATCAGTATTTGACCTTGTTGAACAGCTTGTCCAGATTGGAAATAAATCTGTTTGATCATACCTGTTGTTTCTGTTGACACTTTGACTTGTCGGATTGCTTCCAACTCACCAATACTGGAAAGCACTTGTGGAATATTTTGTTCGACTACTGTACTCAAGGCCACTTTGACTGGAGGATAAGCGCCAGATTGATGCGTTTCACTTGAACGAGAATTTAAATAAAAATAGATTGCGACACCCACGAGAATTAAAGTGATCGCGATTAGAAAGAGCCATTTGTTATTTTTCATGCAACAACTCCAAGGTTACGGAGTTGTTGTCGAAAATGACTGGCAATGGTCAGCGCTAAAAGACCACCAATCACTGAAATATGTTCAAGTGCAAAGTAAAAGCGGATATTGGCTTGAATACCAGTCATGCTCCAAAAGTGATGCACAATCACAATTGTCAGTGCTAAAAATACGGAAAGAATCAGTGTGCCAAACCACATATGTCGCTCAAATAAAATACAATAGGCGCCCACAAGTAGAATCAACGCAGAAGCATAATTAAATAACCACGCAGGCTCTAGACCAGCCGCCTGCATTTCCAAAAATCCTGTTTCTACAGCAAGAATTTTACTAAGTCCTGAACTTAGAAATAGAAGCGCAAGACAACATCTGCTGATGGCCCACAGCCATTGGCTTTCTAAACTTAATTTAATGAAATATGGCATGAAAATATTTCCTGAAGAAATAAGACTGGATAATTAAAACCTTTAAAATGAATAGCTTGTTGTTATTCATAACAGCTGTGGCAAGCAGTCTAAAACCTCAAGTTATATTTAGGTCAATGGGCTTTGATCAGAAAATTTGTAGAGGGATAAGATTTTTACAATGGATTAAATTGGCGATAACGTTTTTTGTATTTTGAGTTGTAATGATGAAAAGCCATGGCAGCTAAGATCAATTGACAAATGTACTTTGCTGAATTATAAAACATCAAGTAATGTTGAGAAATATCAAAATGCAGGCAGAAGAAAAAATTGATTTTAATCGAATGATGACAGTAGGAGAGGTGGCTAAACGGAGTGGTGTAGCTGTTTCAACCTTGCATTTTTATGAGTCGAAAGGGCTAATTAAAAGTATCAGAACAAATGGAAATCAGCGTCGTTTTCCATCAATTGTCTTACGTTATATTGGAATTATTAAGGTTGCACAAAAAGTCGGAATTTCTCTGGAAGAAATTAAAAATGCATTAAGTGTTTATCCTATGGGAAGCAAATTAACCGCAGAACAATGGTCAGTGTTATCATCGCATTGGCGTAAGGATTTAGATGAGCGTATTCAAAAACTAACACGTTTAAGAGATGAAATGGATTGGTGTATCGGTTGTGGTTGTTTATCTCTAAAACAATGTCCTTTACGTAATCCAGAAGATATATTAAGACACCAAGGATCTGGTCCCCGTATTTTAGAGCGTGAATAAGAACCCAATATTAATATTGGATACGTTTGATATTTTAGCTTTTTATCTTGGGCTGTTGATCACTTATGTTTGGTGAAAAAACTCTAAGCACGCTTTCAAGCTTTTAATCAGTGCAAATGATCATTATCAATAATGATATTGAGCTAAAAAGGGCATATTCAAAACCTAGTCAGTGTTGTGTAAATAACCAGTAATAAATAGACAGGTCTGTATAGACAGTCCGCCTAACTTTTTAGTAGAATACATCACAATTTAAAATTAAATAATAATGCATGTCTAACAATATTTATGCTGCTTTGGAGCAGCTTGGCTTATCAGCACAAAAACGTGCGATTCACGTACAATTTTCTAATTCAGCGTTGAGCCAGCAAGTATTCCTACAACGTATCGATGGAATACATCAAATCAATGAGGGTGTTCGGCTCCAACTCATCTGTCTTGCAACGTCAGCAAGTATTCCTTTAAAAAGCTTTATTGGAACTCAAGCTGCGATTGATATCGTCACAGATAAATCCGAGTTAACCCGTATTTCAGGAATTGTGACCCAAGCCGATATTGGCGCATCTGATGGTTCTCTTACCATCTATCGTTTGACTGTAGAAGACCCAACAGCACTTTGGAAACACCGTAGAAACTCTCGAGTATTTATGAATAAGTCGGTTGTGGATGTGATCCAGACCGTATTCCAAGAATGGGCACAACGCAGTCCACTGTTTGCTTCAAGTCTGACATTGGACAAGAGTGGTTTAAGCAAAGACTATGATGTACGCCCATTCATTATGCAGGCATCTGAAAGCGACTTTGACTTCCTGACCCGTTTGATGAGAAGTGAAGGGATTAACTGGCTGATCGATGAAGCACAACTTAAAGTGTCGAGTTCAACAGAACAAATCCAAGCACAAAAGCTTCGTTTAATTGATGATAATTCGCAATTTAGTGCCTTAGAACGCCGTAATATTCGCTTCCATAGAAGCAGCGCCGTAGAAAAAACTGATTCAATTACCAATTTTATTGGTCAGCGTTCCATTCAACCGACTTCGGTACATATCCAGCGTTGGCAAGCTGATGTATTGGATATTGATGAAGGCGCTGGCAGTGTCCAAAGTAAACACAGCCATAGTGAAAATTATGACAATGCCAGTCTAGCTTTAGAACAAGCATGGCACTTTAGCCCTGCATGGATTCAAGACTTGAATGGTGAAGATGGCGCAACGCCATCGGGCAACAGTCAGATTGAAAAATTTAACCAAAACATCAGCAACTACTACGATTCACAAGCCAAACAATTTACAGCAACGTCAACAGTGCGCGATGCACATGTTGGCTATTGGTTTGAACTAAATGAACACCCTGAGATAGATCAACACTCAGGTGCAGACAAAGAATTTTTAATCACGGCTAAAAGCTTTTATAACCAAAATAACTTACCCAAAGATCTCACTGATCAAGTCACCGCTTTAGTCCAACAAAGCAATTGGCAAGCGACCCAAATCAGCAGCAACACGAGTGATGAACATCAAGCCAGCAATTTAACCATTCAACGTCGTAATATCAGCACGGTTCCAGCCTATAACCCATTACAACACCGACCGATTGCATCACCACAACGGGCCAAAGTAGTGGGGCCAAGTGGAGAAGAAATCCATGTTGATGAATGGGGACGTATTAAAGTTCGCTTCCTGTTTAGCCGTAATGAAGACAATACCCATGATGGCGGTGCGGGTTCTAATGACAACGATACAGATTCAGCTTGGGTCGATGTTCTAACTCCATGGGCAGGTGAAGGCTATGGGGCGCGATTCTTACCGAGAATAGGAGAGATTGTTGTTATTGATTTCTTTGATGGCAACATTGACCGTCCATTTGTGGTTGGGCGCATCCATGAAGCACAACGTCATCCAAGCAAGTTTGATGACAAAGGTAAACTGCCTGACACCAAGAAGCTGGCAGGAATAAAAAGTCGAGAGTATCAAGGCAGTGGTTACAATCAACTGAGGTTTGACGATACTACTGGCCAAATCAGCAGCCAGTTACAAAGTAGTCATGCCGCCAGCCAACTTAACTTGGGCAAACTGAGTCATCCTAAAGACAAAGCGGAAAGTGATGATCGTGGTGAAGGCTTTGAGCTGAGAACTGACCAATGGGGAGCACTTCGCGCAGGGCAAGGTTTACTGCTTTCGACCTATAAACAAGACCAAGCCAAAGGTGACCACCTTGATTCAGAGCTTGCCAAAAAGCAACTTGAAGGTAGCCAGACCAACAGTAAAGCCTTAAGCGATATTGCCAAGAATCAAAAGACGGATGAAATAGAATCGATTGAGCAACTCAAAGAATTTACGGAACAGCTCGAGCAAAAAATTGCTAAATTTAATAAAGCCTTGCTTTTATTAAGCTCACAAGATGGGATTGCCCTAAGTACTCCTGAAGACATTCATATCTCCGCAGATTCGCAGATCAATCAAATTGCAGGCGATAGCATCAACTTGAGTACGCAAAAGAATTTGATTGCACACGCGCAAAACAAACTCAGTTTATTTGCTGCACAAGGTGGCATTAAAGCCATTGCAGCGCAAAGTAAAGTTGAAATTCAAGCACAGTCAGATGCTTTAGATGTATTTGCCAAACTGGGAATTAACATTTCATCTACTGATGACAAAGTTGTGATTAGTAGTCCTAAAGAGGTTGTGATTACAGGTGGTTCATCGCAAATTGCACTGAATAATTCAGGAATTTTCCCAAAAACAGGTGGGAAGTTTGAGGTGAATGCTGGGCAGCATGTGTTTAAACCTGGAGCGCATATCAATGCTTCACAGCAATCATTGAAGTCAAATAATGCCAAAGGTGTGTTGGAGCTTTTCAATAGCTATATTCATGGTGAGGCGATAAAACAAGGGAAATTTAAAGTAGTTGATGTTAAGGGTAAAGAGTATCAAGGCGTGCTTGATGATAAAGGTTTTGCACGTGTTACAGGTATTGTTCCTGGCTCAGTTAAAGTATTTTTTGAGGGGGATCAAAGAGACCCTTGGGCTGAAACTAGCGATTTAAAAAGACAAGCTGAATGGCCAACAGCACAACAATTGCAAGGTTTTAATCCAGATATGATATTTAATTCAATTTCAAAAATGAAAAATACAAGATCAGATGTGTCTAAGGCATTTAGTAATGCTTCAAGTTTGGTAGCTAATCTTCATAAATTAAAAAAATAAGGAATAAAACATGGGTCTATTAGGCATGGTTCCTTCAAAGCCAGGAAACCAAACTCCAGAACAAAAACAAGCAATAGTAACATTAGCAAATAGTTTAAAAACACAAGTAGTGGTTGCCCCACTTCAAAGTATTGCACCTCAAGATATTGTATCAAGTCGAAATAGCATCAATGATTGGCTAAAACAAAATATTAGTCCTGATTTTGATTTAAATACTCTTGCTCAAGTTGCAGGCGTTATCCCTGTAGTAGGTAATATTATTGCTCTTGTTGATGTGGTCGAAGGTATTATCAATTTGGTTAACAATCCAAATCCAGCCATATTAGATTGGGTAGATCTTTGTATTAATTTGATTGGTGTTATTCCAGTCCCTCCAGGAATGAATACAGCTCGTATGACCCTAAGGCCGATGGTCATGGCGGCAAGAAATGCAGTATCTACAGGTAAAACAACTTTAGCTTTGGCTGTGGAAAGTGCAATACAAGCTAGTTTAAATGATGCTCTTGCGGGTCAAATACAACCTTTCGTAGATAAAGCGACAGGGCAAATTGATACTTTAATCAATGGCTGTTCGGATTATGCGATGAAAATATCTAATGATTTTTCATCGGGCTTAATCAATATTGCAAATGGTCAGGCTGTTAACCCTATAGCGATTGCAAATGCTCAAAAAGATGCACAGAAAAGTTTTAGCAAGGTGACTACAGGTAGTTTAATCCGAGATCCTAAAAATACCTTTGATAACTTGTTTAAAGCACTCACCTTATCTGCCTCAGCGCAAGTGGGACAAGTTGCAAATCAAGTTTTACAAAAAATCTTGGCAAGATTGGGGGCAGCCGGGAAAGCGGCGCTTTTAGCAGTTGCAACTAAAATAAAAACATTTGGTGCAAAAGCTGCTCAAGCAATTAAGGCAAAAGCAAAGACGTATCTATTAAAATTTATTGAAATATTAAAATCAGTATTAAAAAGAAGACCAAAAGGTGGTGCTGTAAAACCAAACACAACAACACAAGTTAAAAGCGTTACACCCGCGGCGCCTTTGGAAAGTAAATCAAAAGTTACAAAACCTAAAAAAGATCCAAATCCATGTAATTGTGGTGGGGCTGTCGCAAGTAAAAAAAGTATTAGTTTCATAACTGGTGTTGAATCTCTCACTCATCTTGATGCTGACATATTTTCAACAAGAGGAATTTTCCAAACTCGAAGCTACGCTTCTAATTTGGAAGGCTATGATAAGAGTGAGTTTGGTGCAAGATGGCTTACACCTTGGACACTGAAAATTTTTGTTGAAGATGACAAATTTTTATTTGTCGATGAGACAGGGCGAATTATCCATCTTCCTAAACTCGCTGAAAATACAACTTATTTATCTGTTGCTGAAAATTTGTATATTACCAATCTTGGTAATAGTTTGGTCATTGAGTATAAAAATAAGGAACAATATTTATTTGAAAAATATAAAGATCACTACATTCTGAAAGCAATTGTAAAACCTGATCAAAGCACCATACTTATTGGGCATGAAGAAGGTATATTAAATAAGATCGAGTTTTTTAATGATAAAAAACTGGACTGTTATATTGAATGCATAAAAAATTCAAATCAAAAAATTGAAAAGCTGATTCTCAACAAAGATGGTAAGCGCTCGGATATAGCAAGTTATTCTTATGATCAGCAAGGTGATTTAATACAGGCAACCACTCGAGATCATGCGAATTATCACTATTCTTATCATAAACATTTACTTACCCGTTATACGGACTTAACCAATCGAGCAATAAATCTAGAATGGGATGGTGAAACATATGAAGCCAGAGCATTTCATGAATGGGCAGATGACGGTAGCCAAGAATTATCTTTAGCATGGCTAGATGATAAGCGTTGTACCTTAGTAATTGATGGCGAGGGTAATGTAACTCAGTATCATTATGATATTGATGGTTATAATTATCGTATTGTTTACCCTGATGAACTAGAAGAATGGTTTATCCGTGATAGTAATTCAAAAATCACTCAGCACTTTACAACGACTGGCGAAGTCTATATTTATCGGTATAACGATCAGGGTGATTTATTAGAATCTATCAATCCCGATGGCAGTTCAGTCGAATATAAATATGAAAATGGTAATCCAGTAGAAATTAAAAATGCTGAAGGAGCTATCTGGAAAAATGAATATGATAATAAAGATCAGCTGATCAAAGAAATAGATCCCTTACAGCGTGAAACTTCATACAGTTATAGTGCTCAAGGATTACCGACCAGTATTATTGATGCCAAAGGTGGCTCGAAATCATTTAAATATGATGCACAGGGTAATTTACTCAGTTATCAGGATTGTTCAGGCAAAGAAACCAAATGGGGATATGATGAGCGTGGTCGGGTTAAGTTTGCCGAGAATGCATTAAAACAAAAAGTTGAATACTTTTATTCTGGATCAGGCCTTGAACAAAGAACGGCCATTATTAAAGGTGTTCCATTAAATGCTTTAGGGCAACTTGAAAAAATCAAACATGCTGATGGCACTGAAGAACATTTTGTACATGATGCCGAAGGGCGGTTACTTGCGCACCTTGATCCAAATCAACAACAAACCCGATACGAGTATGATGAGTCGGGTCTAATCACTGTGCGAACAGATGCATTAGGTCATAAGCTTAAGTACAAATGGGATCAGCTTGGTCGCCTGCAGAGGTTAATTAATGAAAATGGTGCAAGTTACCAGTTCTTCTATGACGTCATGGGGCGTTTGTTGAAAGAAATTGATTTCGATGGAAAAGAAACAGTCTATAAATACGATGACAGAACTAAACAACTGACAACCAGTATCGAAGTTGCATCTGCTTATGGTCAGGATTTAAAAGACCGTGTTGCACAGAAAGACAGGATACAGCAATTTGTATTTGACAGCATGGGACGACTTGAACAGCGTACTGCAGGTTATGGCTACGACTCTCATGAAGTTGAACAGCAACAAATAGAAGAGTTTGCCTATGACAGCAATGGGCAACTTGTCTTAGCAAGAAATGCAGACAGTGCTGCACACTGGTTCTATGATGCGGTTGGTAATCAAATCCGTGAACATCATCAGGATTTAAAAACCAATAAAACAGCCGTGTGGAAACATACTTACGATGAGCTGAATGTGCGGATTCAGACGATTCGACCTGATGGGCAAAATATCGACTGGCTCACTTATGGCAGTGGTCATGTTCAAAGCCTGATCTTGAATGGTGAAGATGTTGTTAGCTTTGAGCGTGATGATTTACACAGAGAAACCGCACGGCACTATGCCAATGGAATTAGCCAAGAACAGAAATATGATGATATTGGACGCTTAACACAGCAAAGAATTGTCAATGGTCATGAATTTGGTTATCAATCTCCTACCCAACAGCAAAATAATGCAATCAATGAAACCCAGCAACTGATTCAGCGTTTATATCAGTACAATAAAACAGGACAGCTCACAGGTATTCAAGATACACGTCGCGGGAATATTAACTACAAATATGACCCTGTAGGACGTTTATTGGACGCAACGAGCAAACTAGGCAAGGAAACATTCCGTTTTGACCCAGCCAACAATATTATCGACCCTTACAATATGGCTTCTGATAAGTCATCTAAGCAAAATACAGAAGAAGGACATTATGGCTATAACCGTCTGGTCAATAATGTCGTCAAAGAATATTTAGAACAACAATATCAGTATGATGAATTTGGGCAGCTCGTTCGACAAAAGAACGCTCAGGGTGATTTACATCTTGAGTGGGATGTATTTGGTCGAATGATCAAAAGCCGCAACAGCCAATACACAGCAGAATATCGTTATGATGCTTTAGGTCGTCGCATTCAAAAACATAGTAAACATCATCATACAGGTGCTGAACAGAATGTGTTTTATGGATGGGATGGAGATACAGTTGCTTTTGAATCTACTGAAGATTACACCAAACATTATATTTATGAAAAGGGCAGTTTTATTCCTTTAGTTCAAGCGGTTTATTTGGGTGAGGTAGAAGTACATCAAAGTGTAGATTGGAGTAATAAACCTTATAGCATTTATCGTGATCCGTTATGGAAAACCACCAAGAAAAGCAAAGGCTTTGATGATGTATGGTTCTACCATTGTGACCATTTGGGTACACCACAGGAAATGAGTGACCATACAGGTGCAATCATTTGGAAGGCGCAATATAAGGCATGGGGTGAGCTCGTGTCAGCAAAGCAACGCTTTGCACGAGCGCAAGACGAGAGCTATGCTCGAAGTGGTAAGTCTGAAAAAGCTAAATCCAGTTTCTTTGAAAACTCAGAAATTATTTCAAATAATATCCGTTTTCAAGGTCAATATTTTGATCAAGAGACAGGGTTGCATTACAACCGTTATCGGTATTATTCACCTTATGTGGGGCGGTTTGTAAGTAAAGATCCGATTGGATTGTTAGGGGGGAATAATTCTTATGCGTATGCACCTAACCCTGTAGCATGGATAGATAGTTTAGGTTTAAATAAAAAATTAACATTAAGTCAACAGCAGGACAGAGCAGTATTAGCAGCTAATAGGCTTAGAGCTCAGGAATTAGCTAAACCAGCTTCACAACGAGCACGAGTAGTAAATGCAATCGTAACTGAAGATGGTAATGTTTTAACAGGTATCAATAATAGAACGAATGTAACAGGGTATACTTTATTAGATAAAGCTCCAAATTCTGTTAAAAAAGCTTATGATGATGTTGAGTTAGGGGACAGAGGAAAAGGGCATGGGAATTGTGCGGAAGTCTGTTCTCTAGGGCAAGGGGTAAATTCCAAAAAAAGACTGAAACAGGCAGTCTCAGTAGCGATGCGTGTTGATAATGGTCAGTATATTCCTGCCTGTGGGTCATGTTCTGGAGCGTTAACAAGTTTTGAAGTTCTAGATGCTGTGAAATCAAATGGTAGATTGAGGTTTTAAATGAAGTTTCCACATCAAATTAGTTCTGAATTTTATGAGTTATTATATTTTGCAGGGTGGTATCCAGAAAGAGATATATTATTAGATAGCTTACCATTTGACTTGAAAGAATTTGAGCCTAATGTTGAATTATTTTTAAGGTCGCTATGGTATATTACTTTTGTAAAGAAAAAGTTCTATTTTAATAAGCCATTAGATGATATAGACTTACAAAATACGTATTATATATTTGGTGAAATAAGTACAAAACTAGCTAATTATGATTGCAGTGATGAGTTTAATGGTGAATATATAGAGTTATTAGGTGGTAATAAAAAATTAGTATGTTTTTGTACGAAAGCTGGGCGTGATGTTTTAATTGATATAGATGGGCGAATCTATGAAGTACCTGATTCTGGAGATCTTTATTATTTAGGTGGAAGTTTTTATGAAGGGCTTTATAATCTCATATATAATCAAGGGGTAAGTTATATAGCATTAGGAAATGGTATTTTTCTTAATGAAAAAACACAAGAAAAATATCATATTAATGATATTTAATTGTTTTTGAAAATAGACCTAAAAATATATTTTTGTCTGTTTTAAAAATACTAACTGAATGGCTTTGTTGCATAAAAGCTATCATTAAAGGCTTATTCAGTAATATTATTTATAAATGAATAAGCCTTTCCCCCCAAAATAAAGAACCTTAAATAGAAAACTTATAACAATTCCAAATTAATTTTCATTTTGTTCAATCCATTGAACCAAATCATAAATTTTTTCAGCGACTTCAACTCCTTTATTTTCAGATAAAGAATATTCTACATGTGGCGGAATAATTGGATATTCCTTACGAATCACAAAACCATCATTTTCCAAATCACGTAAAGTTTGAGTCAACATTTTTTCACTGATGCCATCAATTCTACGTCTTAACTCACTAAAACGATGTGTTCCTCTTCTTAAACAGAACATGACCAAAACGCCCCAACGATTGGTTAAATGCATAAGCTTAACCCGAGAGGGGCAATTCTTTGACAACACATTTGCGGCTAAACAAGATTCATCAGTATTCATAAACTTTCCACGACTAAAAAACACTTACTTTTTTGTAAGTACTTACAAAAAGTAAGTTTATTATTTACTATAACAAATATCAGCAAAACTGTGTGGCTTTTCACATATTTTGAATCATATATTTATAGATGAGAGTTAATTTATGGCTTCTCCAATTCTACACTGGATTATCGACCCGATCTGCGGCTGGAGTTATGGTGCATTGCCTTTAATTAATGCAGTCGAAGAAAAATTTCCAAATCTACAACGTCTACATTTTGGTGGACTTTATAGTGAAGATCATCAACCACAAATGACAGCAGCAATGCGAACACAGATCATTCACTATGATGAACAAATCCATCAACTCACAGGTGTTGATTTTGGTGATGATTATAAAAATGGTTTGCTTAAAGACAGCACACTGATCATGAACTCTATCCCTGCAACTCATGCTTTACTGAGTATTCAGCAGGGGTTAGGGCATAGCGCGATGATATCGTTATTAAATTTAATACAACAGGGCTACTATCAAAAAGGTCTAAATGTCACACAATATAGTGTGCTGGCGCAATTTGCTGTCGAGTTAGGACTGCATAATGACCAATGGTCAAAATATTTAGATGCGATCGATCAAGATCAACAAGATGAATATATTCAGCATGCACGCCAATTATTATCCCATGTTCGAGGACAAGGTTTTCCAACATTGGTGTATGAAAATCAACATGGTGAAATGGGCAAAATACCGCTTCATGGTTTTTATAATAAATCAGAGGATTTTGTACGTTTTCTAGATCAACAACTACTTAAATCTTAATTTAATTCCAAAGAGAGCCAACAATATGAAATTATTTTTAAAAACACTTCTTGCAAGTTCAGTGATGTTGAGTGCTTCTGCATTTGCAGCAGAGTTAAGCTATAAAGTTTATAACCCACAAGCACAAGGCATTTTTCCAGTTACATCTACACTTATTTCGGGTGAAAAAGATGCAGTGCTGGTCGATGCGCAATTCAGTGTTAACGATGCAAAGAACTTGGTTAAAATCATTCAAGACAGCGGTAAAAACCTTAAATATATTGTGATTACAGCGGGTGATCCAGATTTTTATTTTGGTTTAGAGCCACTGGTTCAAGCATTTCCAGATGCAAAAGTGATTGCAACCCCAGAAGTTGTTAAACATATTGAAGCAACCAAAGAAGGCAAGTTTGCTTATTGGGGACCTATCTTAAAAAATGGTGCGCCATCTCAAGTGATTGTACCGAGTGCTAGTGAAGATAAAACAATTGTGCTAGAAGGTGAAAAAATTGAGATCAAATCACCGGGTAAATATGCATCTTATCTATGGGTTCCAAGCAATCGTACAATTCTAGGTGGTGTAGGTTTATCTTCAGGAATTCATCTGTGGACAGCAGATGCACAAACTGAAAAAGAACGTAACGAATGGCGAAAAACGCTAAAACAAATGAATCGTTTAAACCCGCGTGCAGTGATTCCTGGACATTATATTGGTGATATTCCAACAGGAACTCAAGCAATCGACTTTACTTATCAATATCTTGTGGATGTTGATCAAGTTTTAAAAGATCATAAAGATTCAGCATCAGTGATTGCTGCTTTAAAAGAAAAATACCCGAACTTGGCTGAAGAAAGTTCTTTGGAGTTAAGCTCTAAAGTGTTGACGGGTGAGATGGAATGGAAATAATTTAACAATGACCTATTGTTTTAAATTCATGAACTTCGTCATTGTTTGTGAACGAGGATAATCGGTTAATCTAATCAGGTGAAACTTAATCTAAGATCACGGTTAAGTTTCATCATTGAAGCCATTGATTTTTTCTAAGCGGAATTTTGAGTTTCAAAGTCTAATACACAATCAACATTTAAAAAATCTCTCACAGTATTTCATTTCATCTCTACGTTGTATTTCTGTATCGAGCGTGAGTATGGATCGTAGAAAATATAAAACTTTCTTAAAATTTAATTAAATAAAAATCAGATACTTAATTTTAATAAAACAGGGTTTATTGGCAGCGATAGCGTGATTAAAATTGAATTCAGCATATGTTTTAAAAATGTAGGAATAGGGGTTTTCCCTCATTCAAAAATCTTTTTAGGGCAGAATATACTGTGCATGTTGAATATATCCTCTATAAGAACGCTTGGAGTAAAAAATGACTGAATTAAGTAAAATACCTACACCAGATACTGCTGAAGATAATGCATTTTTTCCATCCCCTTATTCTTTAAGCCAGTACACCGCATCGAAAACAGATTATGACGGTACGACTTATCCCAAGCCATATCGTGGCGACAAAAAAATTCTGATGATTGCAACGGATGAGCGCTATATCCTGATGCAGAACGGTAAATTCTTTTCTACAGGAAATCATCCAGTTGAAATGTTACTTCCGGTATTTCATTTAGACAATGCAGGCTTTGAGTTTGATATTGCAACGCTCTCAGGCAATCCTGCCAAGTTGGAAATGTGGGCGATGCCGAATGAAGATAAAGTGGTTTTAGATACTTATGCAAAGTATGCTGAAAAACTTAAAAACCCGTTAAAGCTTGATGATATTTTGGACGAGATCATTGCTGGAAACTCGCCATATGCAGGGGTTTTCATTCCCGGTGGTCATGGTGTACTCGCGAAAATTCCTGAAAGTAAAAGTGTAAAAAAAGTTTTAGAATGGGCGATAAACAATGATAAATATGTGATTACACTGTGTCATGGACCCGCAGCTTTACTTGCCGCAGCCGTCGATGAAAAACCAGAAAACTATATATTTAAAGATTATGAAATTTGTGTATTTCCTGACTTTTTAGATAAAGGCGCAAATATTGAAATTGGTTATATGCCAGGACCATTACAATGGTTGGTGGGTGAAAACCTCGATAAATTAGGCGTTAAAATCCTAAATAAAGGTATCACAGGGCAGGTCCATAAAGACCGAAAACTTCTGACTGGAGACAGTCCTTTGGCATCGCATAATTTAGGTAAGTTAGCCGCTGAAACCTTATTGGCTGATCCTGAATTGGTATAAGCATCAATCAAGAGGTTGTTTCTATTTAGACGCAATTTTTTATCTCAATATTGGAGATCTAGAGGCGATCTGCTGCTGATCTCCAATATTTTAGTTTTAAGTGTTCAGTTTAGTGAGAAGACGGCTTTATGAGACTTGCAAGCAATCAATTGGCCGATTTATTGTTTCAGACCGTTCACCAATTGAGACAAGCACGGGACCTCGAAAGTCTATTTAAAATTCTGGTGGGATTTGCTGCTCAGCTAAATTTTGATCGGATTATTGTATGTAGTGTTTCACCTCAAAACCAACATGAATGGATTGATGAAGTTTTCTTTGTCCATGGCAATTGGGTCGATCGAAGCAATATCGAAGAGCGTGAAGTTTATTTACGCCGCTGCCCAATCACCAAGCATATTTTTGAATACGATGAAGCCTTTTTTTGGGCAAAGAGCTCGCATAAAAAAACTGCAAAAGAAACCTATCGGATTATCAAAAGCCCTCTGCATCTTGGTGAGGTCAATGGAATACAAGTGCCCGTATTTGGTCGAACAGGTTTAGAGGGTGCAATTTCATTTGCGGGTGAGATTTCGGATATGGGTGCTGATTTTAAACTCACAGTACAGATGGTTTGTAATATTGCCTTTGGTGAAATTTTACATAAACAAAAGCATAGAATTGCGCATAAAAAAATACTGACCAAACGTGAAAAAGAGGTTTTAAAATGGGCAGCAGTGGGTCAAAAGCATTTTGAGATTGCCGACATTTTAAAAATTTCAGAGAGAACTGTTGAAAATCATTTACGCAGTATAAGAAAGCGCTTAGGAGTAAAATCTACTGCTCAAGCAATTGCTTCTGCCATCATTAGTAGAGAAATTGAATTATAAAGCAGCCCAATGTTTACGACTTTTAAACATTCAGGTTTAGCCAAAAGCGCAGCGATTCTTTTACGAAGCATAGCGTGAGCATTGAGATTTTAAGCCCCCCCTCAAAAAAAGAAGAAAAGAAATAAAATAATAATGATCGCCAAATAAAAACCAGAAGGACTTCTTATTTGGCGTGTATGTGTAGAAAATTTGGTTAGTCTTCACTATACCCAAATTGAAGTAATTAGATTTATCAATGCTTAAAAATAAATAAATTTTGAAATTTTATCAGCATACTCAACCACATTTTGAGAAATTTCACCTCTAAATAAATCTTCTGTATAGGTGCTCAATGGGCAGCTTACAGATAATATGGCAGCAATTTCTTGAGTTGCCTGACTATAAATCGGTGCAGCACTGGCAGCCATATCAGTATTAAAATGCCCCCAACTGATCATAAAATCCTGACTGCGGACATAGTTTAAACGTTCTAATAAACTCGCCAAATCACGTGGTGTACGATCAGAATAGACTTTCCAATCGGTAAAATGTTCATAGCGTTTAATCACTTCAGCCTCAGAAAGGCGAGATAAAATTAATTGTCCAATTACGGTGGCATGGGCATGCCAACGTGTACCAATATGCACATTACTGGTAAATGAACCAATAGATTGGGCATTGCTGATAAAGACAATATCGGTGCCTTCTAAAATCGAAAGATGCACAGCGATTTTAATTTTATCGCGTAATTCACGCATGATGGGGCTAGCCAGATCAGTCAGCGATGATTTGGATAAGCTGTTAAAACCAAGTTCCATCACGTTGCTGTTCAGTGCATAAGTCTTTTGCGACATTTTTCTTAAATAACCACAAAACTCTAAAGTGTGGATTAAACGAAAAGCACTCGAACGGTTTACATCTAATTTTTCTGCGATTTCAGAAATGGTCATTTCCTGATGCTGTTGATCAAATAATTTTAAAATGGCTAAGCCACGCACCAAACCCGGTACTAAATAACGCTCATCATTATTGGGTTCAGCATTTTGCTCCAAGAGAGCATCATTTATTAAGTTCATTGCCAAGTTGCCCTATGTTTATTTTGCAATTCCTGCACATGGAATACCACTATAGTAATCATCAATTTTTCTAATCTCAATGTTTATATATAAAACATTTTTTTGATTAAGAAACATCTAAAATTATAACTTTTTATTAATTCATTGAAAAACATAAAAATATAGTATTTGACAAGCAAAATGATCAAAGCTTATTCTATTCATTGTGTTTTAAATGCTAAATTAAGTTTTATATATAAAACAAATAAGGATGCAAAAATGAGTTGGATCTCAGTTTGTCAGCAAGATGACATTACCGAAGACGAGCCGAAAGCCATAGAAGTCGAGGGTAAGAAAATTGGTGTTTTTTTTATCGATGACAATTATTTTGCGATCGAGAATGTTTGCCCACATGCCTTTGCGTTGCTAACAGAAGGCTTTATTGAAGATCAAACCGTGGAATGCCCATTACATGAGGCAATTTTTGATATTCAAACAGGTGAGCTAAAGAGTGGACCGGGATGTCGTGATTTGTGTACTTATCCCGTACGTGTTGAAGGGCAGGACGTTCAAATTCAACTATAAGTCTTATTTATAAGGATGGAATCTCATGAAAACATTTAATGAGAAGCTAGCGAACTGGATTCATGCCACGCCAGCGACCGAAGCAGGGATCAACAATATTCAAATACCTGGACAGCCAGAACTTCTGGTTTGGCAAACACGCTATAAAGTGCCAACAGTCTATGAGCAGGATTTTGTTCAACATTTAATTCAAGCCTTTTCTTCAGGCGTAACAGAACTTACTGATTTGGTTCAATCTTTAAATCAACAAGGTTTTCGTTGCGAGTCTGGTGAACTTTGGACTTCTGAAACATTTTCTGAAGAAATGCAACGTTTAGGTTATTGATTCAAGGAAGAACAGTGATGAATGCAGCAGTAACAGTGACTCCGAGTGTTGAGGAGTATTTAGATTTAGGTTTACGTGATCAATGGCATCCGGTACTGGCAAGTTGGGAAGTCGCAGCCAATCCTGTGGGTATTACCCGTTTAGGTGAAAATATCGTGGTTTGGCGTGATGACCAAGGTCAGGTGCATGCTTTAGAAGATCGTTGTCCGCACCGTGGTGCGCGTCTTTCTTTAGGTTGGAACTTAGGTAATCGCGTGGCATGTTGGTATCACGGCGTTGAAGTTCGCCATGATGGCAAGGTTGAAGATGTACCCGCAGTACATGAATGCCCAATGAAAGGCACAACCTGTGTGAAAAGCTACCCAGTGATTGAGCAACATGGTGCAATTTTCCTGTGGTTTGGCATTGATCCAAATGAAGTCGCTAAACCACTTGATTTTCCTGAACAATTGGCGAGTGAGGAATGGAGTTCATTCCTATGCCAAGCGGATTGGAAGGTCAATCATCAATATGCGATTGATAATGTAATGGATCCAATGCATGGCACCTATTTGCATTGTACCTCGCACTCAATGGCGGATGGTGAGCGTACTGCAGAAATGAAACACCGCTCAACTGAAAATGGTTTTGTCTTCGAAAAAGAAGGGCAAACAGGGGTCAATTTTGACTGGGTTGAATATGCCAATACTGGTGCAAGTTGGTTGCGTCTTTCGATTCCTTATCGTAAAGATTTTGGTCCAGGCGGTGAGTTTTGGATTGTGGGTTATGCCACACCGATTGATGCTCAAAATACCCGTGTTTTCTTCTGGCGTTGTCGTAAAGTCAGTGGTTGGCAACGTAATGTTTGGCGTTTTCTTTATCGCAATCATTTAGAAAAACTGCATTGGGATGTCTTGGAACAAGATCGAATTATTTTAGAAAATCTTGCGCCAAACGCACGTCAACATGAATTCCTCTATCAACATGATGTCGGTTTATCGCGCTTACGCCGTTTAATGAAAAAAGAAGCGGAAAAGCAGTTAAAGAAAATTGCGAGCTTGAATAGCTCAAACCGTATTGAAATGCAGGAACAAGTTCATGGTTAATGTCGCATTGTTGCAGGGCAAGAAAGTCTTTGTTACAGGCGCAGCAAGAGGCTTGGGACGAGACTTTGCACAGGCCATTGCCGAAGCAGGTGCTCAAGTGGTCATGGCGGATATCTTGACAGATCTTGTGCAACAAGAAGCAGCAGTATTGCAGGCACAGGGTCTACAGGTGACTGCGGTCACGATTGACTTGGCTGATGCTGATTCGATTCAACAGGCTGTTCAGCAAGCAGCTGAACATTTAGCTGGAATAGATGGTTTGGTGAATTGCGCTGCACTTGCGACCAATGTGGGTGGTAAAAGCTTGATGGATTATGACGCCGATCTATGGGACCGGGTCATGAACATCAATGTCAAAGGGACGTGGTTGGTCACCAAAGCATGTGTGCCATATCTCAAGCAGTCTGATGCAGGCAAGGTAATTAATGTGGCATCGGATACGGCTTTATGGGGCGCACCTAACTTGATGGCTTATGTTGCAAGTAAAGGTGCTTTGCTGGCAATGACCCGTTCGATGGCAAGAGAGTTAGGGCCATTTAATATTTGTATCAATACGCTTTCTCCAGGATTGACGCTGGTTGAAGCAACAGAATATGTACCGCAAGATCGTCATGATTTATATGTAAATGGTCGTGCGATTCAACGTCAGCAGTTACCACAGGATCTGAACGGAACAGCACTTTATTTACTTTCGGATTTGTCCTCATTTGTGACTGGACAGAATATTCCCGTAAATGGTGGTTTTGTCTTTAATTAAGGAATTGTTTCATGATTACAGGGATTGAGATTTTAAAGTTTGGCGTTGAGGATCGGGCTGCTTCAAATAAATTTTTGGCAGATTTTGGTTTAAAGCTAAGCCAATCAGATATTGAGGGTACGGATCTTTATCAAACCCAGAACGGCAGTAAAATTTATTTATTTGATTGTGATGATCCGCGTCTACCACAGGCCATCGAGTCAGGCTCAACTTTACGTGAAGTGACTTGGGGCTTGGATGATGCAGCACAGGATTTGGCTGATTTAGCGACTCGCCTGAAAGATGTAGATGGTTATCAAGCCACGGCTGACATGCTGCAATGCTTAGACCCAAATGGGATGACCATTCGCTTTCAAGCCAGCTTTACCCAAGAGCTACCTGCGTTAAAAACAGAAGGGATTAATCAATACGGCAGTATCACTCGTGTCAATGCAGCCAGTCCAGTGTATGAAAAAGGGCAACCTGTTGCGATTGGACATGTCGTGTTCTTTACCCCAGATTTAGAAAAAACAGAATCGTTCTATATCGAAAAGCTCGGTTTCTTCTTATCGGATGCTTATCGTAATCGTGGTGCTTTTTTACGTTGTCGTGGCAAAGGCTATCACCATGATTTGTTTTTGCTTTCGGTACCCAATAAACCTGCTGGACTCAATCATGTCGCCTTTGTGGTGCGTGATATTCATGAAGTGATTGGCGGTGGCTTAAACATGAACCGTTCTGAATGGTCTACTTTTATTGGTCCAGGTCGTCATCCAATTTCTTCGGCTTACTTCTGGTATGTCAACTCACCTTTGGGTGGTGCATTTGAATACTACACCAATGATGATTATTTGACGGAAGAATGGCAACCACGTGTTGAAGAACATTGTTTAGAACTCTTTACTGAGTGGGCGGTTGAAGGTGGTTTAGATGACCATACTCGTCGCCAAGTCAAACCTGTATAAGCAGTTGGAACAGGGAGATTAAGCTATGCAAAGAATAGTCATCGTTGGCGCAGGACAAGCTGCGGGTTGGGCAGTAAGCACACTCCGTCAACATGGATTTCTAGGTGAAATTCATGTGGTATCCAATGAGGAACGGGTATTTTACGAACGCCCACCCCTGTCAAAACAAGTCCTCTCCAAAGAAGCCAGTTATGACAGTTTGCATCTGTTCTCTGCTGAACAGATGCAAGATTTTAACATTGAGTGGCACAAACCCGCTGTGGCAACACAAGTGGATCGCCAACAAAAACATGTGGTTTTAGAAAGCGGTCAAGTTTTGCCTTATGACAAATTATTGATTGCAACAGGAAGCCGAGCACGTGTACCAGTCAATACATGGCAATTTATTCCCAATGTGGTGACTTTACGTAATGTACAAGACTGCGAACGTTTAGCCGAAATCTTACAACATACGCAAAAGTTAGCAGTAATTGGTGGTGGTTGGATCGGCTTAGAAATTGCAGCAACGGCACGGAAACAAGGCAAACAAGTGCATGTTTTTGAATACGGTGATCGACTTTGTGCACGTAGCGTTAGCCCTGATGTATCTGAATTTTTGCAAAATATGCATCAACAACAAGGTACTCAGATCCATTTGAATAGTAAAAATGTGCATTTGATTGAAGCAGGTCAACAACAAGTTGAAGTGGTGAATCATCCAAATGCCAGTGAACTGTTTGATTGTGTGGTGGTGGGTGCAGGTGCAGATATTGCCAAAGAGCTGGGTGTGAGTGCGGGTTTAGACGTTAAGGATGGCATTGTTGTCAATGGTTTTGGACAAACTTCAGACCAAGACATTTATGCCGCAGGTGATGTGGCGATACATCCAAGTTTGGGCTATTGCATTCAGTCTTGGGCCAATGCGCAAAATCAAGCCATTGCCACGGCAAAGTCAATGTTAGGTATGGATACGGAATATCTGGATATTCCTTGGTTATGGTCAGACCAGTATCACTACAATATTCAGATTTTAGGGACTTACCAACCTGAAAAAACCAAGCAGATTGTGCTACGTCAAAACGCAGCAGATCAGTGCAGTTATCTTTATCTGGATGAGCAAAACTGTTTGATCAATATGATTGCGATCAATGACTCAAAACTGGTCAAACTGGCAAAGCGCTGGATGCAATCCAATACCGTGTTAGACCCCCAATTATTAGCAGACCCTGAATTTAATGTCATGAAATTAAAACCATAAACATTAAATCCGGTTCATGACTCAATCGAAGGAATGAAATATGAGTAATGAAGAAAAAAGTGGATTGAAGCATTGGGTTCCTGCTTTTGTCCTGATGATCTGTGTCGTTCTGGCATTTTTCGACAAAATTAGTATCGCAGTCTTATTTGCGGACCCGCACTTTCAGGGGGCGATGGGGATTGCCCAAGACAAAGCAAAACTTGGATGGTTAATGACCAGCTTTTTATTGGCTTATGGTTTTTCCTCAGTGTTTTTAAGCTTCTTAGGCGATATTTTTAGTCCTAAAAAAATGCTGTTTTGGAGCGTCTTATCTTGGGGAATACTCATGTTCTGTATGGGTTTTACCACCAACTATACAGGGATGTTAATTCTCCGCGTTCTGCTTGGATTAGCTGAAGGCCCATTATTTGCCTTGGCTTATACCATCGTGAAACAAACTTATACAGATCGTCAGCAAGCACGTGCTTCCACCATGTTTTTGTTGGGTACACCGATCGGTGCTTTCTTGGGTTTTCCAATTACCGCGGCTGTTCTCGCAAAGCATGATTGGCATACCACCTTCTTTGTGATGGCTGGTTTAACTGTGATTGCACTGATTGCGATTGTGTTTGGCTTACGTAATTTACAACTCAAGAAAACCATTGAGCTGGAATCGACCAGTAAACGTGTCAATTTTAAAGGGCATATCCACAACACCAAAGTGTTATTACAGAACGGTTCTTTTTGGTTGGTGTGTATTTTCAATATTGCACTGATGACTTATCTGTGGGGATTAAACAGTTGGGTTCCATCCTACCTGATTCAAGACAAGGGCTTTAACCTTAAAGAGTTTGGTATTTATTCAAGCTTCCCATTTATCGCCATGTTGATTGGTGAAGTGATTGGTGCATTTCTTTCTGACAAGTTAGGTCGTCGTGCCATTCAGGTATTCAGTGGCTTACTGGTGGCCGGCATCTTTATGTATGTCATGGTCATTATGACAGATCCAATTTTAGTGATTGTAGCAATGTCTCTCAGCGCAATGGCTTGGGGCTTTGGTGTCGCAGCAATATTTGCACTACTTGCTCGTGTGACCACCGCTGATGTGGGCGCGACTGCGGGTGGGATTTTTAATGGACTGGGTAATTTTGCCAGTGCAATTGCACCCGTTCTGATCGGTTACATCGTGATGCAAACCCACAGTTTTAATTTAGGAATTACCTTCTTAGCAGCAGTTGCTGTGATTGGATCGTTCTTCTTGGTTCCTTTACTAAAACGTTATTAATTCAAGATATCTAGGAGTTAAACATGACTACTCAACAATTCGAATCATGGTCACAGCCTGAAGGTACAAGCTTACAAGATTGGTTAAATACCCGTATCGCACGTTTTGAAACACGTAAATATGATTTTGATGCCTTGAAGTTCCAAGCGGACTATGACCCCAAATATCGCCGTGCCCAAATGCGTTATATGGGCACGGGTGCAACAGGTGTAGTCAATGATGGCAACACTGTTCCAGCAGAAAACTTCACTTTTTCAACCATGGTTTTACCTCCGCAGTGCGAAGGGCCTTTGCATATTCATCATGATGTTGAGGAAGTGTTTTTTATGTTGCGTGGTGAGATTGACCTGTTTATCGAACATAACGGTGAGAAATTTCAAACCAAACTTAAAGAGCGAGACCTGATTTCAATTCCACCTGGAATTTACCGTGGCTTGTTTAATCCGGGTCAGGAAGATGCCTTGATGTGTGTGATGTTAGGTGCGGGTAAACCGACCATTCCGAACTATCCACCAGAACATCCATTGTCGCAAATCAAACGTTGATTGAATCGACAAAGCCCAGCCCTACAGCAAAGGAATCCAGCCATGACATTGCTTGATCGATTAGCCAAATATCCAGTCAAAACCATTGTAGTGGATGGTCAAGTACACGCCTATCGTGAGGCAGGTCAAGGCCAGCCGTTGATTTTGCTACATGGGATTAGTTCGGGTTCTGCTTCATGGATCAACCAGCTCGATGTACTGCGTCAGTCTTTTCGTGTGATTGCTTGGGATGCACCGGGTTATGGCTTATCAGAAGGTTTAAATACAGCGCAACCGAATGCAGAAGATTATGCACAACGTTTGTTGGGTTTAATCGATGCTTTGGCAATTTCGCAAGCCATTCTGGTTGGTCATTCCCTTGGGGCTTTACAGGCCAGTGCTTTTGCTCATCTTTATCCTGAACGTGTACAGACTTTGCTGATTGCCAATGTGGCACAAGGTTATCAACGTTCAGATGAGGAAAGCAAATCACAAGTCTATCAAAAAAGACCGATGTTGTTGAAAAGCTTAGGTCATGCGGGCATGGCGGCAAGTCGTGGACCGCATTTAATTTATAAACAAGATGCTCAAGCTTTGGCTTTGGTCACAGCGGTGATGCAGGATTTGACCTTAGACGGTTTTACCCATGCATCGTATTTGCTGGCCTATGACGAAATTAGAAATTATTTAACAGATATTCGTGTTCCTTGCGTCGTGATTGCAGGCGATCAGGACCAAATTACATCTGCACAAGGTATTCAAGACCTTGCCGCAGAAATGCAATTGAGCCGATGTCATCTGATTACAGATGCAGGTCATCTGAGTTATGTCGATCAACCACAACAGTTTAACGACATTATTTTATCGGCACGTTAAGACTCAAACGAGAGAAAAATATGAGCTTCCAAGTTGAAGGAAAAGTAGCAGTAGTAACAGGTGGCTCGTCAGGCATTGGTTTGGCTGCTGTCGAAATTTTAGTTGCAGAAGGTGCCAAAGTGGCATGGTGTGGTCGGGATGAACAGCGTCTAGCAGAATCAAAAAATTATATTTTGGAAAAGTATCCGCAAGCCCATATTTTTACTCAAGCCTGCAATGTTTTAGACAAACAAGATGTAAAACGCTTTGCACAACAGGTCAATCAAAATTTAGGCAATGTCGACATGTTGATCAATAACGCAGGTCAAGGGCGTGTATCCAATTTTGAAGACACCCAAGATGAAGATTGGATGAAAGAAATTGAATTGAAGTATTTCAGTGTCTTGCATCCTGTTCGTGCATTTTTAGATGATTTAAAAAAGTCGGCGTGTGGATCAATCACCAATGTCAATTCCTTACTGGCCTTGCAACCTGAACCACACATGATCGCGACGTCATCGGCACGCGCCGCTTTGCTGAATTTAACTCATTCCTTAGCGCATGAATTTAGCCAATATGGGATTCGGGTGAATTCAATTTTATTGGGCATGGTGGAGTCAGCACAGTGGAAACGCCGTTTTGAAACACGTTCAGATAGCCAAGCGTCATGGGAACAGTGGACAGGCAATATTGCAAAAAACCGTGGTATTCCAATGCAACGTCTAGGTAAACCTGAAGAACCAGCACACGCTTTGGTGTTCTTGGCTTCACCATTGGCATCCTATACCACGGGTGCAGCCTTGGATGTCTCTGGTGGATTTAACAAACATTTATAAGGTGTGCCCATGAAACAGTTGATGATGATTGGTTTCGGTGCAATGGCAGCAGAAGTGTACGCACATATGCCACAAGATTTACAGCTTAAATGGATTGTGGTGCCTGCACGCAGTGTTGAAAAAGTACAGGCACAAGTATCCGCTCAGGTACAGGTAATTAGTTCGATTGATCAATGCCTTGGCACGCCTGATTATGTAATCGAAGTTGCAGGCCAAGCGGCGGTAAAAGAACATGCCCAAAAGGTGTTAGAGAAAGGTTGGACCATTGGTCTGATTTCAGTGGGAACCTTAGCCGATAGCGAATTTTTCTCTCAACTGAAACAGACTGCGGAACAATACGATGCCCATCTACATCTTTTAGCGGGTGCGATTGCGGGGATCGATGGTATCTCTGCGGCAAAAGAAGGTGGTTTGGAAAAGGTCACCTATAAAGGCTGTAAAAGTCCGAAGAGTTGGCGTGGCAGTTATGCTGAACAATTGGTTGATCTCGATCAGGTCAGTGAAGCTATGGTTTTTTTTCGTGGTACAGCCAGAGAAGCAGCACTGAAGTTTCCAGCCAATGCCAATGTTGCAGCAACCATAGCACTCGCAGGTTTAGGCATGGATGAAACCATGGTTGAGCTTACGGTTGATCCAAAAACCAATAAAAACAAGCACACCATTGTGGCAGAAGGCGTGTTTGGTGAAATGACCATTGAATTGGTAGGTGTGCCTTTGGCAAGCAATCCTAAAACCTCAACTTTGGCTGCGCTTAGCGTGATTCGTGCATGTCGCAATAGCGTTGAAGCAATTCAGATTTAAAAGGATTTGATCATGGTAAAGGAAATTTATATCGCAGGTGAATGGCGATTAGGTAAAGGCAATACGATTCAAAGTCTGTTTCCAGCAGATCAATCTGTAAATGCTGAAATTTCTACAGCGAGTTTAGATGATGTCAATGAAGCAATTGAAAAAGCAGATTTGGCATGGCGACAAGCAGGCTGGCGCAATAGCATGCCACATGAACGTGCGCGTATTTTGTATAAAGTGGCAGAGATTATTGAAGCGCGTGTAGATGAGCTTGCAAAATTACAAACCCGTGATAATGGTAAGCCACTGGCTGAAACACGTGGTTTAGTGATGAGTGCTGCCGCTACAGCACGCTATGTTGCCGCAGCATGTGAAACGCTGAATGATGAACTCACCACACAACGTGCGGCTGACTTTATGACCATGAGTGTGCATGAACCTGTCGGTGTGGTGGCCGCGATTACACCGTGGAATTCACCGATTGCCAGTGAAGTTCAAAAACTAGCCCCTGCGATTGCTGCTGGAAATGCGGTGATCCTTAAACCGGCAGAGGCAACGTCTTTAATTGCCTTGGAACTCGCCAAAATCTTTGAACAAGCAGGACTGCCAAAAGGCTTACTCAGTGTTTTAGTGGGGCGTGGTTCTGTAATTGGTGATGCCATCGTAAAGCATCCTTTGGTCCGCAAAATTTCATTTACTGGCGGAACCACTACAGGGCGTCATTTGGCTCATCTTGCCGCAGATAAATTGATTACCACCTCATTAGAGCTTGGTGGAAAATCCCCTACGATTGTTATGCCTGATGCAGATATTGAATTGGCTGCTAAAGGTGTGGCTTATGGGATCTTTAGCTCCGCAGGACAAGCCTGTATTGCAGGTTCACGACTCTTCGTGCATCACAGTATTTACGATCAGTTCCTTAAGCGTTTGGTTGAAATTACCAAAGCTTTACGAGTGGGACATCCAGAAACAGCGGGTGTACATTTGGGCTCTTTAATTAATCCAAAGCATTTGGCTTCTGTCGATGCCTATGTGCAATTGGCCAAACAAGAAGGTGGTCAAGTTGTAGTGGGTGGTCAAGCGCTGACGGATGGTGATTTGGCGAAAGGAAGTTATTACTTACCGACCATCATCACGGGCTTAAATAATACTGCACAAACCTGTCAAGAAGAGATTTTTGGTCCGGTCTTGGTGGTGATGAAGTATCACGATGAAGCTGATTTAATCACCCAAGCCAACGACAGTTGTTTTGGGCTTGCAGCAGGAATCTGGACTGAAAATTACCGTAAAGCTTGGCAAATTGCGCGTGCTTTGGAAGTCGGTACAGTCTGGATTAATACCTATAAAAAATTCTCTATTTCGGCACCGTTTGGTGGCTTTAAAGAAAGTGGTATCGGGCGTGAAAAAGGGCGTTTAGGTATTTTGTCTTATATGCAGCAAAAAAGTATTTATATGGGATTAAGCGAACAGCCAAATCCTTGGTGTGAATAATAAATTCATGGAATGAAAAAGTTTTTGAGGAATAAACAATGACAGAACGTGTAAATGTAGGCGAAGCAATCGCGCGTGTTTTAGAAGCACACCAAGTGGAAAGTATCTATGGGGTGATTTCGATTCATAACCTACCAATTGCAGATGCCGTAGGGCGTCGTGAAAAGATTCGTTTTGTGGCAGCGCGTGGCGAAGCAGGTGCAGTCACCATGGCAGATGGTCACTCACGCTTTAAAGGTTTAGGGGTTGCTTTGACCAGTACCGGTGCAGGGGCAGGCAATGCAGTAGGTTCATTGATTGAAGCGATGAATGCTGGGAGCCCTGTGTTGCATTTAACTGGGCAAGTTGAACGTGAATATCTTGATCGTGATGCTAGCTTTATCCATGAAACCAAAGATCAACTGACCTTCTTACGTGCGTCAAGCAAAGCTGCATTTCGTATTACCAGCCCAGACAATGCAGTGGGTGTAATTCGTGAAGCAATTCGTGTTGCAACCACAGTACCGATGGGGCCTGTAAGCGTTGAGCTCCCGATTGATGTGCAAGCTGCAGAAATTGACTTGCCATTGAATTTAGGTCCTGTCAAAGCGCTTGAATTACCGCAGGCTGAGCAAGTTGAAATTGATTTAATTGTTGAAGAAGTTAAAAAAGCCAAACGCCCCATCTTCTGGATTGGTGGTGGCACGTTAAATAGTGTTGATGAAGTGAAAGCTATTGCAGATCTTGGGATTCCTGTGGTTTCTTCGACCCATGCCCGTGGTGTGTTAGCGGATGAGCATCCACGCAGTTTAGGTGCATTCCATAACTCAGCAGGGGTTGAGCAACTGTTAAAACAGGCTGACTTATTGGTGGTAGTGGGCTCGCGTTTACGCAGCAATGAAACCAAAACCTATTCGGTGCAGTTCCCTGATAATCTGATTCAGATTGATGCCAATCCAGTGGCGCAGCAACGTAATTATAAAGTTCGTAACTTCATTTGTGCTGATGCCAAAGCTGTATTACAACGTGTGCTCACAGGGCTAAGCGGTATCTCAAAAGTTGATACAGATTATGATGCAGCGGTTGTTGCAGCAAAACAGTCCGCTATTGAGGCACTGCGTACTCAGCTGGATCAATATGCACTGATCTGTGATCACTTACGTGCGGCACTGCCACAAGACGGCATCTTTGTTCGTGACATTACCATGTCAGGCAGTACTTGGGGCAGCCGACTATTTCCAGTACAAGCACCGAATCTAAATATTCACTCACTTGCAGGGGCAATTGGTCTTGGTTTAGCCACGGCAATTGGCGCTTCTATTGCCAATCCAGATAAAAAAGTGATTGGTCTCGTGGGCGATGGTGGTTTGATGCTCGGTATCGGTGAGATTGCCACCATGGCGCAAGAAAATACCAACATGGTGCTAATGATCATGAACGATGGTGGTTATGGCGTAATGCGTGGTATCCAAAAGAATTACTTTGGTGGGCGTCAATATTTCAACGAATTGCATACCCCAGATTATAAAGTCTTAGGGGAAGCAATGGGAGTGAAAAGCTGGAAAGTGGGCAGTGCAGATGAGTTTAAAAGCGTGATTCAACAAGCGGTCGACTTTCAAGGGCCAAGTGTGATCGAATTGGATATGAATTCGATTGGACCACTGAACTTTGCAGGACCGCCGCAGAAAAAACTCTATTAAAACCAGTTGAACATTCGATGCTGGCATCGGATGTTCAGCAAAAGCTCCGGCAAATTTTTTTTGCTCAAAATACAATAAAAACTATGTTTTATAGGTAAAACAAAAGTCCAACAGGATCGTTGGACCACAAGGGAAGGACGCAATTATGAAAAAGACAGCTATCGCGATGCTACTTGCAGCATTGTATTTGGGTACCTCATCCAATGTTTTGGCGCAAAGCTCAGCATTAGAATGGAAAAGTGAAGATGAGACGGACTCTATAAAATTGGGTGGCGTGGTGCGATTAAACCAACGCTATGAAAATTGGGAAGGACCGAATGATGGCTTTGGCAAACTCTATTTTGATATTTTTAGAGTCGATGTCAAAGGTAAATTTGACGATGCCTATTTTAATGCAAGCTACTTGTTTCAAGACCAAGAGAAACGCTCGATCGAAAAAGCCTACGTGGGCTACAATTTAGATCAACAGAATAGTCTAGAAGCCGGCTTTGTATATAAACCTTTTGCGATTTATCCTTATCCGCAAAATGGTTGGACTTACCATATCCCATTCTTTTTGGGCTATGGCAATAACATTGCCCCAGGTTTGAACTGGAATTTTCATAATCAGGACTGGGATGTAAAACTGGGCTATTACCCTGAAATGCTGGCAACCAATCTGCGCTATTCGCCGGAAAGTGCCACTTATGATGATCTTGCCGACAATGCATTTCCAAGTCAAAAAGCCTATCAAAATGAAAAGCGCCATCAATTCAATACGCGGATTGTGCGCAAGTTAGACACCAAGGTGGGTAAGCAGGAAGTCGGGGTATCGGGGGCAATTGCGCAATTGCATAATAAAACCACCGATAAAAATGGCCAATATTATGCAGTAGGGGTGCATAGCGATAACAATTACAAACGCTTTAATTTACAAAGCTCTGTGATTCATTATCAATATGATGCAAAGAACCCTGACGGGGTCAATAATGATATGACTTTAATGGGGAATAACGGATTTACCCCTGCTTATTTTATTGCCTCTGAAGCGACAGTTGCCAGTTTAAATCTTGCCTATACCTTACCTATGCAAAATATGGGCAAACTCAAAGCGATCCGTTTCTACAATGATTATAGTTATATGGATAAGAAACGTGATGATTGGTCAGATTCTCAAATGAATACCACCGGGATGATGTTTATTGCGTCACCCTTTATGGTGTGGGCTGATTATACTTGGGGGAAAAATGCCAATATTATTGGCGGTGCAATGAATTCAACCGGTTTTAGCTCGACCGTTTCACCCTATAGTGACCAATGGTTGTATCGGATCAATTTAAACCTTGGATTTAGTTTTTAAAAAGTTAATTTGGGAATTGATCTGTTTGTTATGGCGATATTTGCTATGGCAATAACTGCTTTGTTGCATTTAGATTTAAACACCGATGGATGACATTTACTCATCATTTGAGTATTTGTCAAATGAGTATCTGTCAAAGCAGCAGATCGGCTGTGTATGCAACAAAGCATGTTTATCGGATCAATTTTATAACTTCACAAGCGTATACTAGGATCGTTACGCTTGTTTTGCTAAGGCCATCAACGACTTTAATTGCTGAACTTCTAGTGGAGTGGCATGTTGTAACGGTTTTCTTGGTTCACCTACAGAAAAACCTAATTCATTTAAACCTGCTTTGACTGTTTTCGGTAGGCCGCCTTGTACAATAAAGCGCAACAAAGGCAATTGACGATAAAACAAGGCTTTGGCGTGGTCTAAATCACCATCTTTGACTGCCTGATATAATTGACTTGGTAGCTGACCGAGTAGATTTGGCGCCACAGTACACCAACCACTTGCACCTGCACAAAATGCTTCAAGCGCCAAAGGATTACAGCCATTATAAAAGGGCAACTGTCCTTGAGATAATTCATGAAATTTATGCATGCGCTGAATATCACCTGTACTGTCTTTAACCATGCAAATATTCTCAATTTCTTGAAACATTTTCACGATCAATTCTGGTGACATATCTACGCCACTGGTTGCAGGGTTGTTATAGACCATGATCGGCAGTTTGGTGGAGGCAGCAATTTGCTGATAATAATCATAGATTTCTTGATCATTGAGTTTCCAGTAAGACACTGGAATCACCATAATTAGATCAGCGCCAAGCTCCTCGGCTTTTTGGGCTTTTTGAATCGCCATCGCCGTTGTGAGTTCAGAAATTCCCAACATGACCGGGACACGTTGATTAACGACTTCGATACTTTTTTGTGCGACTTGTTGCCATTCTTGCCAAGATAAATAAGCACTTTCACCAGCACTGCCCAATGGCACAATGGCATTACATTGTTGTTCCAGTAGAGCATTTAATGTGATGGTCAGCGCATCAACATCGACAGCTTGTGTGTCTGGATGAAATGGTGTGATAGGGTATGCAATAATGCCTTCTAATTTCATTTTCATTACTCCTCGATACAGTCTGCATGATTTTTTAAAGCTTTACGCGCATAGTAGGCAAAATTGACATTATTACGCTTGTTGGTAGAAACCCAGTCATGAGCTTCTTTTGCCAGTTCATGTGGGATAGGTTGAATTTGTCCAGCAGCCATTGCCAAAAGCTGAAGTCGGGCAGCACGTTCAATTAAAATGGCTAAGTTGCAAGCCTCTTCAATGGTTTTACCTGCCACCAGCTGACCATGATGTGACAGCAGTACAGCGCGGTTTTTACCTAAGGCTTCTGAAATAAAAATACCTTCTTCATTGCCGACTGGGACTCCCGGCCACTCTTCCACAAAAGAACAGTCTTCATATAAAGCGCAGGTATCCATTTGTGCGATCGCTAAGGGCACACGGAGCATTGACAAAGCTGCAATATGTGTTGGATGAGTATGGATAATGCAATTCACTTCAGGATGTTGTTTATAAATCCATGTATGAAAGCGATTTGCAGGATTTGCCATGCCTTGTTGATCAAGTGGCTTTAGATCTTCATCAACTTCCAATAAGTTTTGCGCGGTAATTTCATCAAAGCCGAGACCAAAACGCTGGGTGATAAAGCTATTGCCTTGCGTGGTACGACAAGTGATTTGTCCAGCTAAGCCAGCATCATGGCCGTGGTCAAATAAAATACGGCAGCTTAATGCCAACTTTTGTCGATCTGTGTAGTTTGAATCTTGAATAAATTGCTGCATATTTTGCTGTGCATTTTGCATCAATTGCTGTTTATTGAGTTGTGCCGTTTGCATAAATAAAACCTCTCGCTGAGTTGATTTTCACATCGCCTAAGTACAGAATAAAAATTCTGTGGATGGATTAAAATATCCAGTTTCTAAAACTTATATGGGCCAGAGAGTTATGCGTCAGCCTTGGAAAATTCGGCTACATTTAGAAGATCGTGAAGAAAAGACCCTTTTTTTAAAGTTGGCAAATCAGATTATTCAAGAGATTTTATCTGGCAGAATTACTCAGGCAACACGCTTGCCAGGTTCACGGACACTGGCGGATGAACTCGGGATTAACCGAAAAACCGTACAATCGGTATATGAAGATTTGGAGGCACAGGGTTGGCTGGTTTCAAAAGCTAGGCAAGGCACCTTTGTCTCTGAGAATTTACCAGACTTAAAAGCGCAGTCATCGCCTACACTTGAGCAACCTAATTCCACACCCGTTTTGCCAACTCAGATGCTGATCAAAAATGATGGTGTGCCTGACAATCGGCTGATCCCGTATGAATTGTTTTCACGGGCTTATCGGCATGCATTGATTCAAGTAACACGTCATCAAACCATGGGATATGGAGATCCGCAGGGAAGTTTAGAACTTCGTCAAGCCTTATTAAAGATGTTGTCTATGGAGCGTTTTATACAGACCTCTATGGAAAATATTTGTGTGGTTCGTGGCAGTCAAATGGGGATTTTTCTAGCTGCGCGGGTTCTGGCTCAACATCAGTCTCAGCGTCATATTATTGTGGTAGAGCAATGGGCTTATCCACCTGCAGTGGAAACATTCCTGTCTAATCATTATCAAATTATTCGCGTGCGTTTGGATAAGCATGGTCTAGATACCGATCATTTAACTGAAATTTTGTCCAGCCATGCAGTTGCTGCGGTATACACCACACCTCATCATCAATATCCAACGACAGTGACGATGTCTATGGATCGAAGATTAAAGCTGTTAGAGCTGTCTAAAGCCTTTGATTTTTATATTATTGAAGATGATTATGACCATGAATTTCATTATGACAGTCGACCTATTCCGCCGTTAATCAGCTTACCGGCAGCAGACAAAGTGATTCATATCGGCTCTTTGTCTAAAGTGTTTGCGCCCAGTTTAAGAATTGGTTATGTGGTGACCAATGTGCAAATTATTCAGGCGATGAAACAAGACATTTTGCTGATCGATAAACAGGGCAATGCGATTACTGAATTGGCAATGGCTGAACTGATGCAGCAGGGTGAAATTAAGCGGCATATCCGTAAAATGCGTAAGATTTATCAGCAACGTAGAGATTTTGCTGTGAGGGCTTTTCAGCAAACTTTTGAGAACTGGGTTGAAATAGCCCCACCTGCAGGCGGCATGGCGTTGTGGGTAAAGTTTAAATTGCCTTTTCAACAGCAGTTTTTAACGGTTTTAAAGCAATTACATATTGATTCTGAATATGATTTTGGTTCGGAATGGCATCATTCTGATCACAGTTTCTATATTCGTTTTGGTTTTGCAGCCCTGACCGAATTGGAAATCCGTCAAACTGTTGAAAAGTTGTATCAGGTTTTTGTGAGCTGATGATGCTCAATATACTTAGAAAGTATTTTGAATCTTGTTGAACTGACTTTAGAAGGGTTTAAGCAAAAACCAGAAGCATTGTGTTTCTGGTTTTTTATGGATTAATTTAACGCCATACGATATTCAATGACCCCTGGTTTTTCAGCAATCCAGTCATAGAGTTTTTGTGCAGTTTGATTGCTTTGTTGCGTGTGCCAATACAAGCGCGCGCAGGGTTGAACAATCGCTTGCTGTTGTACATATTCAATCAGGCGCTTGCCTAGATGTTGACCTCTTGCCTGTGGAGAAACATATAAGTCTTCAAGATAGCAAAAGTTGGCCTCGGCCCATGTCGAGCGATGGATAACATAATGTACAAAGCCCAGAACATGCTCACCTTGTTTAGCAACAGCACAATAGATCGGTTCATGATCATCAAAAAAACGTTGCCAAGTGGTTTGCGTAACTGTATTGGATAAAGCCACTTGGTAAAAGTCTTGATAAGCCAGCCAATACTCCACCCATTGTTTATAGTCTTGTTGTGCAACAGGCACAATTTGAACCACTAAATTTTCCACAGGTATTCTCCAGTCGTCGGGAAAGAAAGAGGAGAAATGAGTTTAAGTGTGATTGTGGTATTCAAATAAGATACACTTTAAGTATTTTTAACAGTACCAGTTTTACTTATGGCGACAGCAGCATCGGCTTATTTCCCCCATTTGATCTTGCCTAAAGGGGTGATTAAAGAGGGTTTATATAGCGTTTTACGTGATGCAATTTTGGATGGTCGTCTGGCTTCTGGAACCAAATTGCCCTCTAGTCGTGTCTTGGCGGAAATGATGTCGATTTCTAGAAATTCAGTCTTGGCTGCAATGGATCGTTTACTGGATGAAGGCTATGTTGTGACCAAGCCAAGCTCTGGTACATATGTCGCTGAGCTGATTCCTGACCAATTAATTTCTATACAAGAGATAGCGATAGAATCTGCATCTGACATCTGTCACAAGCTAAATATTAATCCGCATATCGCAAATTTATTACCTGCTTGGCAGAAACAAAATGTATCTGGGCAGGGTGAAAAAATATTTCATGTCGGCGTTGGCTGTACCGATTTATTTCCCCATTCACTTTGGGGGAAATTATTGGGACGTGCTTGGCGGCAGTCTCATCAGCAATTGGGTCAGTTTCATGATTGTCGTGGCTATTTGCCTTTACGTCAGGCTATTTGTGATTATGTTCGTTCTACGCGGGGGCTAAAATGCGATGTACAACAAATTTTGATTGTAAATGGTACCCAACAAGCGATTCATCTTGCAGCTTATGCATTATTACAACCTTTGGATCAGATCTGTTTAGATGAGCCCGGCTATGATGCCGCTTTAAATATTTTTCGGAGTTTTGGCATTCAAGTTCATCCTGTATCAAGTGATCACGAAGGGATGAAAATTGCTGAGATTATTCAGCATTATTCCGAAAGTAAATTCATCTATACCGCACCCTCTCATCAGTTCCCTTTAGGTGGAACACTCAGTTTAAGTCGACGATTGGCCCTATTGGAATGGGCCGCAAGTCAGCAAAAATGGATTTTTGAAGATGATTATAATAGTGAGTTTAGATATGGAACGCATCCAATTCAAGCCTTACAGGGCTTAGACCAACAGCAAAGAGTAATCTATTCAGGTACTTTTTCTAAAATGATGTTTCCTGAGTTTCGACTTGGATTTATGGTGGTTCCAGAATCGCTGATAGAAACATTGAGTCTGGCAAAATATTATACCGATACGCGGAGTGCTTATTTAGAACAAGCGGCTTTGGCTTTGTTTATCAAAGAGGGGCATTATGCACGCCATGTCCGTAAAGTGCGTAAAGCTTGCCAAGAACGTCAACAGGCATTAATTGCTGCGATTCAACAGTTTCTTGCAGATGTATTGACTGTTCAGCCAACCGACTCAGGGATTCATGTGATTTGTTGGCTAAAAGCCCCATGGACTGAGCAAAGCTTTATTGATCAGTGTCTTGCTATTAATCTGGCTGTTCAGCCTTTATCTCGCTACTGTCAACAGCCTTATGAAAAAGCAGCAGTATTGTTTGGCTATGCAGCGCATACTCCAGATGAGATTAGCATGAATATTCAGAAGCTGGCGCAACAGATCAAGCACACCTAATACGGCTTCCTTTTTCATCTTCTATATTTCTTTATTTCCGATATAAATCACTAGCTGGTCTAGCTGTATAAGCATTGATGATAATTGTTGTACATCTGTTTATGTAATGTTATAACATAACAATAAATTACAATCCGGAATCCATGATGCGTCACCATACTTTAGCAATCGCTATTTCTTTACCGGTCTTTCCTGCATATGCGATTGAAAACAAACAACTGACTGTACTTCCAGTGATTCGAGTCAATGCTGAAAATGATCCATTTATCAATCAAAGTATCGTTGTAGAAAATAGAAATGCAGACAATAAAACTTTAGGTGATGCTTTAAAGCATCTTTCAGGAGTACAAAGTAGCGCTTTTGGTCCCAATTCAGGTGCGCCTGTGATTCGCAGTTTGAGTGGAAACCGGGTGCAGATTTTGGAAAATGGTCAGTCTATTTATGGAATGAATAGTATCAGTGGCAATATTAATATCCCTTTTGATCCTTTATTCACTCAATCTGTTACCGTCAATAAATCTTCAGACAGTGTACGTTATGGTGGTAATGCCATTGGCGGAAGTGTGAATATTGATTCTGGTCTAATCGATACAGCGATGCCGAATAAAAGTTCTCAATTAGAGCTTGTAGCGAAAAAGGGCTGGAATGATTTTGATGCCAAAGGCTTTAAACTCAATCTCAATAACCAAAGTAATTTTTCTACCAATGTATTGTTTTCTAGCCAAGATATGTCAGCTTATAAAATTCCGGGAGAGGGTAAAGCGAGCATATGTAATACTGGTGTATTTCCAGCGACGGGTGGGGTAAATACAGCATTGGCAGATGCTTGCCAAAAAGAAGCACGCATTCAAAAAAATTATAATACTGCATCACAGCCTTATATTGACCAATTTATGACGGAAAATCCTGATTGGGCAGATGGTTCATTTTCCTTCTATACAGATAAACCTACCTCAGTTTGGAGTGGAAAAACCTATACCAATCCAGTAAACCCTAAATATGTGCCCAATACCCAGCAATATACTGAAAATAAAATTAATAAAGATGTCACACCCAACTATAAAAACAAGCTGGGCAATAGCTATTTAGACAATCAGCACTTTGCGATTGGAAGTACTTATTTTCTCAACAATGGACGTATTGGGCTCAGTGCTGATTCAAAAAAAAGTGAATATGGGGTACCCGGATTTTCTCTTGAAAATAAATCTTTTCAATCTACCAGTGACAGCATACCAGTCGGGGTAAAAACAGATCAGCGAAGATATGCCTTAGACAGCGAGTTTAATTTTAGTCCGTTGTTATTGAAACAAATACAATTTGATGTGAGTAAGAGCGTTAATACATCAGGAGAATATTTAGGATCAAAAATGGCCAATAACTATAAATTTGATACTCAACAGGCTGAATTATTACTGAAGCATAGACCTGCTGAATTTTGGAATGGTTTTATTGGCTTTAATCAGATTGATCGTAAAGTGGTAGGGCATGGAAATTTACGTTATTTACCGAATATCAATACGCAAACACAAGCCGTGTTTATCAAGGAAAAATTAGACTTTGATTGGCTAGAACTCGATGCAGGTTATCGTAACGAAAAGGTTGAACATAAAATTCAAAAAAGTGATTTTGAGACATCCAGAAATTCACCAAATACAAAACTCACCGATACAAAATTTAATCTTGAAAGCTACAGTTTCGGTTCATACCTAAAATATAATGATCTATTGGGTTTAAAGTTGCGTTATTCAGTGTCAGATAGAGCGCCTGAAATTAATGAACTTTATGCCAGCAATCCACATTATTCAATTATGTTACAAGAAGAAGGCAATCAAAAACTCAAAGAAGAAAAATCCAAAAATCTTGAGTTAACAGGTCTGTTCAATTATAAAAATTTTAATTTTGAAGCGACTGTATATAAGATGAAATATGACAAGTATTTGTATTTGACCCATTCAGGGGCACAAATGCGTAATCGCTTGCCACTTAAATATTGGACCCAGACAGATGCTGAAATCACTGGATTTGAAATTGATTTAAAACAACAGTTTGAACTCAATCAGTATGGCAATCTTTTGATCTCTGCTTTTGCTGACTTGGTGAAAAATAAAAACCTTAATCCAAACAAAACCAGTTTGGTAAATGATGGAAATTACTTACCCAACATGCCAACGAACCGTTATGGGCTAAACCTTGAATGGAATAAAAATGATTGGTCAGCACGCTTATCCAATATTTACTATGATCAAGCTCAGTATTTAGGCAAAAATGTGTCTAAAGAAATTCCATTGCCGTCTTATAACTTGCTGGATCTACAAATTCAAAAACACTTCAAATTACAAAATGCCAATTTTGATGTTTTCCTCAATGGGTCTAATTTGTTAAATGAAGATGCACGACCACAGAACTCGCCATTAAAATACATTGCACCGCTTCCTGGGCGTGGGGTACAGCTGGGTATAAGTATGAAAATTTAATCGCTTAACTTTTGTTGGCTAAGTCTTATATGCTGGATATTAACTTAAGACTTATTATCGGGGTCAATAAGTTGCTGTTGTCGAGAAGACTTCAAGCAACATGTTGGCCCCTTTATTTTGATAGATTGAGAGTAACAAATTGATGTCATTAAATTAAAAAATAGCTTTTAAAAAATAGCCTATTCGATTCAATCATTACAGTTTGATTTATTGCAGTACCAATTCCTTAACATGCGATGGCTGCTTCACGTTCAAAAATAGATTCAACACTTTCAAATGCCAAATGACAAGCTTGGTTTTGATATTGTCGAGCATAACTGTTTACTGCACTTTCAAGCACTTGTAAAAAATCATTATAATTCTGTTCAAAGTCTAATAAGTCGAGTAAGTCTGATTTTTTGCTGTTATGGCAGTTATATTTTTGAATAAAATCAAGCATTAATTTTTGAATAGGCGCATGGGTAAAATAAATTAAATAAGTTGCTGCCGAACCACAATGCAAACAACCTTGTTCAAGATAAATTTCTTCACTGTTTAACCAGCAGCATTGTAAGGTAAAAAATGCTCGAATCGCTTCAGTCGCTAGAGTAGGCTGTTCCAAAGTGTTCACCAATTTTTCAGATAATGAAATTGATAATCATTATCAATTAAATTTTGCAAAAAGTCTATGTGATAATCGGTAAATTTTGAAGGGATGTGCAGAATAGATACATTGTGAGAATTAAAAAACTTGATAAGAAAATATGATTTAACAAAGGGTGTAGCGATACAATTCAAATATACCAATTATTTTTAAAATTGCATTGAAACAAAAAGATACCTATTTTGTTTGAGAAAAACTATATTTTATATTAAGTTTTGCTTATTAGTGGTAAGGCTATAATAATAAATGTTGAACAATATTTTTACTCTTTTGAATAGTTAAGAATACTTAATACATATCATAGCGCTTATCTAAAAAAGGAAATATCAATGAATAAAATATATGCTTCTTTACTATTCGCTGTATGTGTCTTCAATACAAGCTGCACGTTTGCAAAATCAGAAATAAAAAATACTGGAAATAATATGATTAATTTGGAAAAAACAAAAACTTATTGTATTGGGCGTTATGTGGTTGATATTCCTGCTGAAGCAAATCCACTGGAAAGATATGATCAATATGATTCTTTTATCATTAAAGTGAAAGAAAATGCCACACCTCAAGATTTTGATGCGGCTATTCAAAAAGTAAAAAAAGAATATTCTGAAGATGACTGGTTTATCACTGAAGATCTCCAAATACAAAAAATTGAGGGACGACTTACCAAAACGCTTAAAGGTAAAAAATCAAAGAAGGAAGGTCGTCCTTTTAGTGTTTTTGGTTTTGTACTTGATAAAAGAACCCTGTTTTTAATTGAAGGCGGGCATAGTGATATGCCGAAATGGACTGAAAAAAGTAATGAGGCGATGCAGCATTTAATTAAAAATTTGCGTTATCGTCCTGACATGAAATCCCTCAAGAAAATGGACAATGTATTTATCAAGGTTTTATCAAAGACAATGATCAAAAATTTAGACACAGTAAACAGACACTTGCTTTTGACTTCAAAAACTATCCAACTGTGGTTTTAAGATTCGATGCAGAAACAAACTCAAGAGAAACGGCACAGTTGATTCCTAGAATTGAAAGTAAATTAAGTCAAGTCGGACAAAGTCAGCGGCAAATGAACAAAGACAATATTCGTAAAGGTGAAAAAAATACGGCTCATTTAACGGGTCAAGAATGGATTTCGGTTGAAAAAATGAAAGGCAGAAATGGGATTAGTGCCTTATGGGAACATACGGGGACTGCACGGGACAATAAGGACCCTTTAATCGGTTTTGAAACAGATACAGGATATTCTTCTCCTCTTACAGAAAGCAGTAGTTTAGAACAATATGATGCCATAAAACTATATGAGTCGATTCTAAAAACCATTCGTAAATTCTGAGAATAACAATGTCAAATAATGTCCATCGTCATGAAGCGTATGAAATACTTTATAAATCAGGAAACGTTTCCTATGTTTCATACACTGCACCCAGTAGTGTCGAGACCGAATGTGAAATAATCGTACCGCCGAAATATGTGGTGCCGATTATTTTTATTCCAGGGATCATGGGTTCAAATATCAAAGATACAAAGAAAAATAAAGTTTGGTATCCCAAAATCTCACTTTCCACGATTATCGAATATAGTAAAAGAGATGCCAAGGAACGGCAAATTGCATTGAATCCTAAAACGACTGAGGTGGGATATGATGGTGGGGTTAAATTAAGTAAAAAGCAAATTCCACATATCACAAAAGAAATAGCGCTGGCACGAGGCTGGGGCTCCGTGATTAACCTTGGTTATGCAGATTTATTGATTTATTTAGAAAGTAATTTAAATCAACAATTTAAAAAAATTAAAGACCAAAAGAAAGACCAGTTTAACGGTACAACTGAATGGGAGAAAATTGTACAGCCAGGAAATCAAAAAACAGAAAAAGTACTCAAAAACTGGTCAAGCAGTAAGGTGATTGAATTATTAAGTTTAGAACAACATAAAGAACTCGCAGACTATGGATTCCCCGTATTTGCCTGTGGTTATAATTGGTTGGATACCAATATGAATTCTGCAGAAAAAGTAGCGGATCGACTTAATAATGAAGTTATGGCACAAGTTAAAAAAGAGTTTCCTACCGCAAAATTTAAAAAATTTATTATCGTCAGCCATTCCATGGGAGGGCTAGTAACCCGTGCCTTGATTCAAAACGATAAAGTTAAAGATAAGATTGCGGGTGTGGTACATGGTGCGATGCCAGCCAGTGGGGCACCAGCGGTTTATCAACGCCTCACCGTAGGTTGGGATGGTTGGAAAGCCTCAACTGGATTACTCAACAGCCTAAAAGCCTGGGTAAGCAAATTTATGTTTGGAGATACCTCGGAACGATTAACTGCAACATTGGCTAGTGCGCCTGGCGGCTTGGAGTTATTACCCTTCGCCAATTATTCAAATACTGTAGATTTCCCAAAAAATCCGAAAGCATGGATGTTAATCAAAGCAAAGACACCTACTGGTGAAATTACTGCTTCACTCCCCCAGACTGCTGATCCTTATACTGAAATCTACCAAAGAAAAGACAGTTGGTGGGCAATGATGAATCCAGATTTTATTGATCCTGCTGGCTTATTAAAGCAAGAAGCCAATGAAAAAGGCTATGAGAGTACTTTTGATGTATATGTGGACAATGTAGATATAGTAAAAAAATTACATAATCATATTATTGACACTTATCATCCCAATACTTATGCAAACTATGCTGCTGACGAAAGTTTTAAAGCATTTGGTCAAGTGGTGTGGCGTTGTAAGGAAGAGTTAAATATTAGCAGTGCCAATGAACTGATTGAATTAATCAGTTTATATGGCAAGAAAAATTTAATCGAGTTTCCAGATATAAAAGATCGAAGTGACATCAAAGAGGACGATGTAACGAATACTCAGGAAGATGATGCTGATTTGGAAATAGCTGGCTCTAAATCGCATAATTTACATAATAATGCGTATAAAAAAGATGGGATAAGAGAGGTCCTATTAGATGAAAAATTTAAAATTTCTAAAACCAATAAAGCTACATTTTATTTAGATCTTAAGCCGACTTCGAGAGGTGATGGTACTGTTTCTTATCAATCTGGACAGGATGTACGGGAGGATACAAGGGCACTAAAAGAAACCTTTATTATCAATGGCTATGAACACGCGAGTAGTTATGATCATGCAGATGTTCAATTAAACACAATCTATTGTATTGCAAATATAGTCGATATTATCAAGCAAGCTTCAGCAGAAGAAGTCTGTGAAAATGAAAAAAATAGTCAATAAATGACTGTTTTTATTTGATAAATACATAGCTATCGTTTAAGAGGTGGATCAAATAGCCCAATCAACGATGATGGTGCTGTTTGATCCAATAGATGTTGTCATCGAAGCATGGTGTTAAATGACAGCTTTAAATTTATTGGCTGCCCAAACGATGTCCTGATTTAAAACCATTTTTATGCGCAAAAAATACAATAGATAACCCCAATAATGATAAAACGATGATACAAACAAAAAATGAGTCTATGCCTACATTTTGTAGCAGGATGCCACCTAAAATACCGCCCCCTGCAACCGCAAGATTAAACACCGTCACCAGCATGGATTGGGCAATATCTACATTTTCACTTGCGACATCTGCCAACGCAGTTTGTAGTAGGGTTGGTGCACCACCAAAAGTCATTCCCCAAAGTACGATACCTAGCATCACAAGCCAGATGTGATGACCGCTCAAGCCCATGAAAAGAGCAGCGATGGCAAAGCCTGTTAAACTGATCAGGGTTAATTTGCGTAATGATCTATCGATCCAAATCCCTGTAATCCAAATGCCGAGTATTGAAGAAAGACCAAAAATAAGAAGAATAAGATCAATATGCTCACCCAGCTGTACAGCAGACAAATAAGGTGAAATAAAGGTATAAAGTATGTTATGTGCCAAAATCCAAACAAAAATAACAGCCAAAATTGCGCCTATACCAGGGTGTACCAAGACGTTGAGAATGGATTGTTGTTTGCTTGCTGGTTGTCCTGCCAAATGAGGAAGGCTTATTTTTATCCAGATGATCAGGATTAAAGCAAGTCCTGAAATCATCCAGAAAACCCCACGCCAGCCAAACAGATTGCCCAACCCAATAGCTAAAGGCACACCCAGACATAATGCGATGGGTTGACCCACTCCAACGATTGCCATCGCTCTGCCTTGCAGATGGGCAGGAACCAGACTTCGAGCATAACCTGCCAAGATACCCCAGATAATTCCAGCAGACATTCCTGCAATAAATCGTGAAATCAGGATGACAATATAGCTGGAAGATAGCGCTGTTAGACTATTGAAGACAAACAAGCCTGTGATTGCCAATAACAATAAAGGTTTTCTTGACCAACTTCGTGTTGCAGCAACCACAGGGATCGCCGCAATGACCGATCCTAAAGCATAAACTGAAATCATTTGCCCTGCTAAAGCTTCAGACACCTCTAAGTCATGACTGATCAATGCCAATAAGCCCGCAGGTATGATTTCCGTCATAATGGTAATAAAACCTGCAACCGTAAATGCCAATAATTTCCAAATTGGTAAGCTGGGCGTAGATCGGTTCTGCTCTGATCTGTTGTTGAACTGATTCATGCGCTATACCTCTGTGTATGATTGACAGAAAGGTCATCTCGTTTAAGGAATATAGGCATCCCAAAATTTTCAAGATCAATATTCATTGTTTACTCCATGTTGTATTTATATTGGAATGATCATTCCATTTTAAGGTAAATAAAACCCTCAGCATTGCAAACTACCCAGTCGGCTAAGGGGGGAAACTAAAAATTAATACAAGGTATTTAGTGCGACTTCAGCAACATTCTCTAGATATTGCTGACGATTTTCTGCGCTACAGCCTTTGCTCAAAACGCGAATGCCTTGAATGGTATTCACGAAAAAAAGTGCTAAGGCTTGTGGAGAACTGTGTAGGGTGATTTCACCAGATTGCTTTCCTCTGATCATGAGTTGTTCCAGTGCGAGCTGTAATCGCTCAAAGTTGTACGTGACAGATTCTGCGGTCTTTTGATCGTGTCCTGCTAACTCCAAACAGGCATTGGCCATTAGGCAACCGCGATGTTGCGGATCATTTAATTCATCTTCAATGATACGAGATAGTAATTGTTGGATGATACTTTTGACTGATCCATCACTGGATAATAAATCAATATTTGATTTACTGATCAGGCGTTGATAGCGAGATAAGGCTTGTTGGTATAGCTGCTCTTTATTTTTAAAGGAACTATATAAACTGCTGCGTGAGAGTCCAGTTTCCTCAACTAAATCTTGAATTGATGTCGCTGCAAATCCTTTACGCCAGAAAACTTGCATCACCGCATTTTCAACTTCTTCAGGATCAAACTCTTTCGTACGCATAATATTAATTTATATTGGAACAATCGTTCCTAATGCTTTATACAAACAATCAATGGCTGTCTAATGATAATTCAACAGTATGGGGAGATTTGAGTTTGCTTTATTGAATTAAGCCAAGATATAAGTCAACCTGTCAAAAAAGCTCAGACACAAGAATATAATTTCTTTTAATGAATATTTTTAATTAAATCAATTGCATGAGAAAATAAATTATTTAATTATAAAAAGCTTGCAATGCCACACCTTACATTCAAAGTTTAAATAGCTTTGCGTAGGCGATGCCTCACTTTTCAGAGATGAAAAGTGACAAAAATCTTCTATTGGGCGAGGGGTACGTCCTGTACCCCCGCCCAACGGCGACATCCATGTCGCCTCACGGTAGAATCACCATCTATAATTCAAAAGTAAAAAAATCAATTGATAACCAACAGTTTCTAAAAGCACATACAAAAACATAAGTTCATTTCTGATCAATGACTTGATAGAAATCACTTGTATGAATAATTAGGGGGGTGACTATAGACATTAAAAAACCACGCTCATGAAGGGCATGGTTTTTGGTTGATTTATAACAGGTTACTGAATATTTAAACTTTAGCTTAAAACTTTTTAGTGAGTGAAAAAGTGAGGGTGGAATCAATTGGATTTGAAACTTTGGCATTGGGATTGCCATTGCTGTATTTTTGATAATATCCGTCTTTGTCCCATGCTTTGCTATAACTTAAACTGGAAGATAAGCCATAAGGCAGCGCTTTGTTAATGGCAACACTGGCATCTTGAAAGCTTGCGGCAGAAAAGTTTTTTATACGTTGATTGCCATAATGCATATTCAGCGACCAACCTTGAGCGATGGGTTGTAACCAATTCACATCTAAATAGCCTGAACCACGAGAGTGCTTATTGGAACCAATTGCTAAAGTGTCAGAATTATTGCCAAAATAATCTTGAGTATAGGTAATTGCATATTTAACACTCAGCGGACCATAGCTGATTTCTGGAATAATTTCACCATAATCAAAACGGGTATGACCTGTTTCAGCAGTGGTTTTTGCCCCAGGATAGTAGTAATAAGCGACTTTAGTACCCAGATTTAACTGACCGAAACTACGGCTATAACCAGTATAGACATCCCATTCAACATTGGCATCACGGATGAAGTCATCACTCACAGTAGAAGCCCAAGTTCCTACATAAAAACCATTGGGATGAGCATAATCAAATCCGCCTTGTACAGCAGGGTTGCCCCAGGTCTGTTGAAAACCACGTGAGATATATTGGCTGGCTACTGTCAAATTTGCACTATACGGAGACGGCGTTTCTACACCAGATTCATTGGCATGTAGGGTTTGAAAAAATAAACTCAAAGGGATGGTCAATAATAATTTTTTTCTCATTTTATTCGTCCTTGAAAGATGCGACACACTCAGTCAAAACTGAGGTGTCGCTAAAATATGAATACTTTTACACGATCGGACGTAAAGGCGCTTTGCGCACAGGTGCTGTGCCAGCTTTGTAATAACCCGCTTCAGAACGTGGCAATTTTTTGCCACGAATTTGATCTGCGATTTTTTCAGCGATCATAATCGTTGTGGCATTTAAATTTCCAGTAATGATCAGCGGCATAATCGAAGCATCAACAACGCGCAAGCCTTGTAGACCGTGTACACGACCTTGACCGTCAACCACTGCCATTTCATCTTCACCCATCTTACAACTACATGAAGGATGGTAAGCAGTTTCAGCATGGTTGCGCACGAAATCATCCAGTTCAGCATCAGTTTGCACCTGTTTTCCAGGACTGATTTCATCGCCACGATATGCATCTAATGCAGGCTGTTGCATGATTTCACGGGTGATACGAATGGCATCACGGAATTCACGCCAGTCTTGCTCAGTCGACATATAGTTGAACAGAATACTTGGATGTTCAAATGGATCTTTAGATTTCAGCTTAATTCGACCACGTGCTGGTGAGCGCATAGAACCAACATGCGCTTGGAAGCCGTGTTCTTTCACTGCATTACTGCCGTTATAGTTAATCGCAACGGGTAAGAAGTGATATTGAATATTTGGCCAGTCAAATTCATCTGAGCTGCGGATAAAACCACCTGCTTCAAACTGGTTGCTTGCGCCAATACCAGTCCCATTAAATAACCATTCAGCACCAATTGCAGGCTGGTTAAACCATTTTAAAGCGGGGTAGAGTGAAACAGGTTGCTTACATTTGTATTGTAAGTACATTTCCAAATGGTCTTGTAAGTTTTCACCGACACCCGGTAAATCATGTACAACATCGATGTCCATTGATTTAAGGAAGCTACTTTCACCAACACCCGAACGTTGCAAAATTTGTGGTGATGCGATAGCACCCGCACAAAGCAAGACCTCACGGTTTGCACGTGCTTGTGTGAGATTGGTTTTATCCGCACCGATGATATATTCCACACCAATCGCTTGCTTTTGATTAAATAAAATTTTATTGGTGGTGGCATGGGTCACGATCGTTAAATTAGGGCGACCTTTTGCCATGTCTAAATAACCACGTGCGGTACTAGAGCGACGGCCTTTTGGTGTCACGGTACGATCCATTGGACCGAAACCTTCTTGTTGATAACCATTTAAGTCATCTGTACGTGGATAGCCTGCTTGTACACCTGCTTCAACCATGGCATGGAACAAGACATTATTGCCATTTTTAGGGGTTGCCACAGATACAGGGCCATTGGCGCCGTGGTAGTCATTGCCACCAATATCACGGGTTTCAGCTTTTTTATAATATGGTAAGCAGTCTGCATAGCTCCAGTCTTCTAGCCCTTTGAGCGTCGACCAGTTATCTAAGTCCATTGCATTACCACGGATATAACACATCCCGTTAATCAATGAGGAACCACCTAAACCTTTACCACGGCCGCATTCCATACGGCGATTATTCATATGTGGTTCAGGATCAGTGAGATATGCCCAGTTGTAACGGCGTCCTTGTAGTGGGTAGGCCAACGCTGCTGGCATTTGAGTACGGAAATCTAAACGGTAGTCTGGGCCACCTGCTTCCAAGAGTAAAACAGTAACGTCTTTGTCTTCAGTTAAACGTGTTGCGAGCACATTTCCGGCAGATCCTGCGCCGATGATAATGTAGTCATATGCTTGAGTAGTCATAATTATCCTTTTTGTATTTTTTAAAAGTGCCAATGCAATCAGGTGATGACATGGCACATAGGATTGATATACGGAGAAAGTGTGAGTGCATTAAAAAATGCTTTGATACTCACCTAACTCAACTTGAACTGATTTGATACGGGTGTAATGCCCAAGTGTGGTTAAACCATTTTCACGACCGACGCCTGATTGCTTATAGCCACCCACTGGCATTTCAGCAGGGGATTCGCCCCATGTGTTGATCCAGCAAATACCTGCTTCGATTTGATGAATAATACGATGTGCTTTGGTGATGTCTTGTGTCACAACACCCGCTGCTAAACCAAAAGTGGTGTCATTGGCACGACGAATGACTTCTTCTTCAGTTTCATAACTGAGAATGCTCATGACAGGGCCAAAGATTTCTTCTTCTACAATGCGCATATCATCTTGGCAGTCACTGAAAACTGTCGGTAACACATAAGCACCTTGCGCCAATTCAGCTTCTGTCGCACGGCCACCGCCAATGAGCAGTTTGGCACCTTGTTGTTTGCCTGACTCAATGAAAGACAAGACTTTTTCCATATGCGGGAAGCTGGTGAGTGGACCAAAGTTGGTTTGCTCAGCCATTGGATCGCCGATACGGATCCGTTTTACCCGTTCTACAATAGCGGCTTCAAAATCTGCCAACAGTGCTTTTGGAACAAAGACACGTGTACCATTGGTACAGACTTGACCTGAACTAAAGAAGTTTGCCATCACCGCAATGTCTGCTGCACGATTGAGGTCAGCATCATCACAAATAATTAAAGGGGATTTACCGCCGAGTTCCATGGTCACTTCTTTGAGTGTAGAACCTGCGGCACTTGCCATAACTTTCTTGCCTGTTTCAACACCACCAGTGAAAGAAATTTTTTCAATAATTGGATGTTCAGTTAACCATTGTCCAATCTCACGGCCTGCACCTTGTACCACGTTAAATACGCCATCTGGTAGTCCAGCTTCAGTATAGATTTCAGCAAGTTTGAATACGCTCAGCGGTGTGGTTTCACTTGGTTTAAAGATCATGGCATTCCCAGCAGCTAGCGCAGGGGCAGATTTCCATAATGCGATTTGAATTGGATAGTTCCAAGCTCCGATTCCCGCGACAACACCAAGCGGTTCACGACGGGTATAGAAAAAGCTTGATTCACGAAGCGGAACTTGCTCTCCCTGAATTGCAGTCGCGAGACCTGCATAATATTCGAGTACATCAGCACCGGTGACAATATCAACGGTCGATGTTTCGCTATAGGCTTTACCTGTATCGAGGGTTTCTAAGCGAGCGAGTTCATCATTACGCTCACGTAAAATGTCGACAGCGCGACGTAAAATACGAGAACGCTCCATCGCTGTCATTGCGGCCCAAATTTTTTGACCTTGTTGTGCGCTTTGAACAGCCGCTTCAATGTCTTGTTGTGATGCTTGTTGAAGGGTTGCGATCACTTCACCGTTGGCAGGGTTAATACTGGTAAAGGTCTTACCACTGGTCGCTGCTACATAGCGACCATGGATGTACAATTGATGAACTTGTGAATCACTCATTCTGTCTCTCCTGCAAAGGTTTTTTCGCAAATTGCAATTGCGTTTTTACATAATCGTAAGCAATGGAACGTGCCAGCTGGCTGTCAAATTCATCATGACTGCTTAAACTGCCACGTAACCATAATCCGTCAATCAATGCCGCTAAACCACGAGCGGCAATGCTTGCCTGTTCTTTATCCAATAACTTGAGAAAGTGAAACTTCAAGTTTGAATACAGGCGTTGATCATTAATTTGTTGCAAGCGCCCAAGTTCGGGTAGGTGCATGCTTGCAGACCAAAAGTCTAACCAGATGCGCATGGCTTGTTTATTGACCTGACTAATATCAAAGTTAGAGTCAATAATCGCTTTAAGTTGGCTTTCTGGATGCTCGTCTGCTTCAGTTTTATTTTGGTCGGTTTTGCGACGTAAAACATTCAGCATTTCTTGCATGCAGGTATTTATTAATCCCTGTTTATCACCAAAATAGTGACTCACAATACCTGTGGATAGCTCGGCTTTCTTTGCGATTTGTGCAATGGTCATATTGGATAAGCCCACTTCATAAATCACATCAAATGCGGCGTTAATAATTTCTTCACGTCGCACATGCTCTGGTTTGACTCTACGTTTTGTCATGTATATCCACTTAAAGTGCTGAAAAGGCACTTTTTATTTAACATTACTCAATGTAGAACATCTTAGCATTTTTTTATAATACTTTTTATTGATTGAACGTTCAATCAATAAAAAGTATAATCTGCAAAAATCAATAATTTTTTGATGAGTAATAAGAAATGTAAGTGTATACATCAACATTCTGATCCATCAGGATGTTCAGTAAAAATAGTACATATCCTATTATTTTTTAAGAAAATACACCGATTGCAAGGAGCAATAGCATGGTGTCAAATAGCCATAAAGGATATTCATCCGAACGGATTCGATTAAATTTATTTGTGTTTGGAAGTTCTGCAATCAGTATCGGTATTTTTGGCCTATTGTTTGTTTTATTTCCAGAAAGAAGTCAGTTTTGGCTAACCTATGTGCAAGAGCAGGCCAATCAACTCTTTGGTTGGTATTACATGCTGGTGATTGTGGCATGTCTGGGTTTTGTCGGATGGTTGGCTTTTTCACGTGCTGGACAACTTCCACTTGGAAAAGATGGTGATAAACCTGAGTTTGGTTACTTGGCTTGGGTGTCTATGCTGTTTTCAGCAGGTATCGGTATTGCCTTACTGTATTATGGTGTTGCTGAACCTGTCGATCATTTCTTAAGACCACCTGAAGGCGAGGGCGGCACAATCCAAGCTGCCAGAGATGCCATGATGTATAGCTTTTTACATTGGGGTATACATGGCTGGGTGCTCTATGCCTTATTGGGTGTCACCTTGGGCTATTTTGCCTTTCGCTTAGATTTACCTCTGGCTTTACGTTCTGCGCTTTATCCAATTTTTGGCGATCGGATCTATGGTTTGATCGGCGACTTTGTGGATGGCTTTGGGATTTTAGCCACGGTGATTTCTTTGGTCACCAATCTAGGCATTGGTGCACTGGTGTTGGTTTCGGGCATTAGTTATTTAGTCCCAGCCATTCCCGACAACAATGTAACTCTGATCGCAGTGGTATTGGTGATGATGTCTGTTGCGACAATCACCACGGTGGTGGGGATTGAAAAAGGACTGGCTTGGCTTTCACGGATTAACTTACGTTTACTCTATGCGTTATTGTTATTTGTGTTCTTAACAGGGCCCACCAATCATTTACTGAATGGTTTGGTACAGAATGTGGGTGACTATCTCAACCATTTTGTTGCGAAAAGCTTTGATGTGTATTTATACAATCCACAAGCAAAAGGCTGGCTCGGTTCTTGGACGGTGTTTTATTGGGCTTGGTGGATTGCTTGGGCACCTTTCGTTGGGATGTTTATTGCGCGTATTTCAAAAGGGCGCACCATTCGTGAAGTGGTCTTGGGTGTGTGTCTGATCCCTTTAGGCTTTACTTTGGCTTGGATTTCCATTTTCGGAAATACTGCAATTGATTTAATTTTGACTCAAAAACAAAAAGTTTTGGGCGATATGGTTCTTACCGATCCAGCTTTGTCTTTGTTTAAGTTGCTCGAATATTTACCTTTTAATCCTTATGTGGCTGGGATTGTTGTGGTGATTTGTTTTGTACTGTTCTTGACCCCAGTGGGTTCTGGTACGCTGATGATTGCAAATCTGTCTACAAAAGGCGGAAGCAATGAAAGTGATTCACCGATTTGGTTGCGAATTTTCTGGTCTGTGGTGATTACGATTGTCAGTATTGGTTTACTGTTAGCAGGTAGTTTTCATTCGATGCAAAGTGCCGTGGTGCTATGTGGTTTACCATTCTCGGTGATTATTTTGCTGTATATGTTTGGTTTAACCAAAGCAATTAATCAGGACTTAGCCAGCCCGCAACCACCACAAGCCATCAACAAAACGACTGATTCTTCTGAACTCGTCAAATAATAAGATCCACAGATCAACATGAGGATTTAATACACAATTAGGTTGATGCTAGTGCAGGATGAAATGAGATCAGTGATTTTGGCGCAATAGCAAAAGTTGATTGCGCCTGTTAAATAGAAGAAATTCCTCTAGGCAGTATGGAGTTTGCTTATTGCCTAGAGGAAGTCAGTTAAACCGGATTAAAACTTATATTTAAGTCCTAAATTATAGTTACGGCCTTCGCCCCATGTATACGTGCTATACCAGCTAAAAATCGTATAATATTTTTCATCTAAAAGATTGTTTACATTAAAAGAAACAGATAGTTGATCATTGACTTCATAGTTTGCCATTGCATCAAATAGCCAATAATCAGACACCACATGTTTAACAGGATCTTTATACATTGGATTGGTGACATCGCCCCAAGTCTTATCTTGCCAACGTGCACCACCACCAATGGTTAAACCATCCACCCATTGATTGAGCTTATAACTGGTATAAAGGCTAAATTCATTTTCAGGGGTCAAAGTGCTCTGCTTTATCCCATCTTGTTTAGAGATTTTATGATTAAAGCCAGCATGTAAATTCCAACCTGGGCGAATTTCACCGGTAACTTCGAGTTCAGCCCCTTTGGTTTTGACACCTTGTAGCGCTTCAGACGCGACACCACCAGATGGTGTAAGGACGTTTGGAATCTCTTTTGCAAAATTGTCTTGTTTGAGTTGGTAATATGCCAAGCTTGCATTTAAGCGACCATCAAAAAATTCACCTTTGATTCCAGCTTCGTAGTTTTCTCCCTCAAGTGGATCAAGTGTTTTACCGTTTGGATTTTGTGCAGATTGAGGTTTAAATATGGTGCTGTAGCTTGCATAAACTGAGTATTGGTCATTTAAATCATAAACCGCACCGACATAAGGTATAAAGATACCTGACTCTTTCGTCTCTTCTGACTTATAGTTTGCAATACGTCCACCCAAAATGACTTTTAAATCATCATGTAAATTCAAACGGGAAGTGAGATAAAATCCATTCTGCTTGGTGGTTTCATTGTTTGACCAATGATTACCTTTTTGCCAATCAGGCTCCGCAACGTTCCCGTTCCATTGATAATATTGATCTACACTGGTTTTATAACCAGTTGGTGCACTATAACCATTATTTTTCCAAGTGCTTTCAGAAATGCTTGCACCGACAACCAGCTCGTGTTCACGGCCAAAAAGTTGAAATGGACCTGTTGCATAGATGTCTGCAGCATCACTTTTGGTTTCGCCTTTATAGTTTCCAGCCCACATTGAAACACCAGTGCCAGTCGATGGATTTGGATGACCACCAGCCGCTGCGCCTAATTGTGCATCATAGCCATTGATTTGATGATTTAACTGGATTTTTGCGACCCAATCATTATCAAATTTATGCTCTAAGGTTGAGAAAATGGTTCGGGTATATTGCTCCCAATTACTCCAATTTGCACCATTGTTAAAGCCACGCGGCATTTTATTGAATTGGCCCGCCGAATTATAAATCGGGATACCGCCCCACGTTGATCCCTTAGGTTTATTGTCTTGATAATCTGCGCCTACAGTCAGTAGGGTATTGTCGGTTAAATCTGCTTCTAATATGCCGTAGAACACAGGGGTTTTGCGTTCATAGCGATCTAATTGAGATTCTTTGTCTTGATATGCAGCAACTCCACGCGCACGAATACTGCCCGTTTCGTTAAGTGGACCACTTAAATCAATTTGGCCGCGGTAGTTATTCCATGTGCCTAGACCAAGAGAAACATTTCCTTGGAAATCTTTGGTTGGTTTTTTACGAATGAGATTAATGGTTGCACCAGGATCACCCACCCCAGTTAAAAGCCCCGTTGCTCCTTTTAAAACTTCGATACGATCATAAATCGCCATATCACTCAGGGTATTTCCTGCTGAGTAGGCCGAATCACGATTCATCGGGATCCCATCGTACTGGAAGTTTTGTATTGCAAAACCACGGGAGTAATATTCTGTCCGTTCACTGTCATAGGTCACCACACTAACACCCGGGGTATGCCGCATAACATCATCGATAGAGTTGAGATTAAAATCATCCATTTCTTGGCGAGTAATCACACTAATCGTTTGTGGGGTTTCTTTGGGTTTTAAAACCAAACGCGTTGCTGTGGCAATTGAACCCGGAGTATAGACACCACTGTTTTCTGTAATTTCACCCAATTGGTTTGCTGTAAACTTGAGTGTTGGCAATGCGAGAGGTTCTGCATTATTTTGAGTCGTCTCTTCAGCAGCATGCAAAAGGGTAGTAGCAGCTACAGAAGTGAGACCTAACATGATCATTTGAATCATTTTTGACAGGTATTTTTTGTCTGTCATTTGCATTCTTGTTGATGACATCGAAAGCGGCCTTATAAGATGTGAGGAGTACGCTTATAATGTCGTTTGAGATTTAAAAAAGGATCAAACAAATTTATCCCTGTCATTTTGAGATAACATTGGCTCATCTGTTAAGGCGGGTAGATTGGTTTTAAGTTTTGCACTTGGCTAGAGAAAAACAACCTTGGTAATCTTATTTTCAGCAATTATATCACCATGTTTTCGCGGTAGTTATAATTAGTCATCATGAAAAAATGTTGTAGTGGATTCGCTTTGGATCTTTAAGCAGACCATGATGTATAGCTATGCAACACAGCCTGAGCAATGAATAATAAAAAAGACTCGGATCGCGAGATCCGAGTCGGCTGCTGTCAATTGTGTTCAATCATCATTGAGTTAGGCCATAATAAAGCCAGAGCATCAACCTCAAGAATTGATTTCCATTTCAAATACTCCCCCGAAATAACCGTCTTAAGAACAGTGAGATGGGGTTATTTAAATCGGGTAATGGCTTGATTTAAACAGGCATATCTAGATCATCAAATGTTTCTAGCGTTTTACCTTGTTCTAGATGTTTTTGATAATATGCGACTCGGCTCAGATCTAATGTTGAGCTGGACATACCGACATTCCAATAGCCCGCTACACGAATATCATCTTTACTCAAATGACTGTGTTGGGTAAACAGCTTACGTATTGCTCTTGCTTCATTACGTTCACAGGCTGCCCAAACGCTTATATCTTCACGATCTTTAAACTGCTCGGCAACTTTAAGTAGCATGCCCAATTTACCCGCTTGCTGTGGTTTTTCCCGATGGAGTAAATGCATATTTACACTACTATGTTTTGGCAAATCATCAATAATATTGGCTTCACAACTTTCGATATAAATCTCTCCATGAATCCCCGTTTGCCAATGCTGTAAAATTGAATAAACGGCAGGAATGGCGGTTTCGTCAGCAAACATCACCACGCGTTTGGCTGGGGTAAAATTGGGGAGAAAGTGCGGTCTTGGACCAGTAAGTTGAATTTTAGTGCCAATTTTTGCTGAATCTAGCCAAAGCATTGCTGGACTTGGGTCAGCATGTAGAACAAAGTCTATTTCAATTTGGCGGGTACTTGGATCAAAGCAACGCACGGTATATACACGTGATATGGGTAAGCCGTCTGCTTGTTGAAGTACTTCTAAACGAATGGCAAGGTTGGGTGTTGTCCATAAGTCTGGCTGTGTTGTATTGATTTCCCCCCGGATACGTACAATTGAAGGAAAAGGATGAGATATCGCCGTTATCGTCATCTCAATGACTTCCAGATTCCGCATATGATCATCTTGTTTCAGTATCGCTTTTGGGTCTGATACTGTTTTTTTGTCTGAAACCGTTTTTTTGTCTGGTACTATTTTTTGATCTGATGTCGTTTGTTGTTGGCTATTCATTATTAAGTCTACCTATATTTATTAAGCAATAAACCACAATTGCCTTTCTTTCAGTGCTGAGCGGATCGAGAAGATCTGCATAGCGTTAAATGTAAAATATAATCATTATCATTTAAAGAGCATTTATGTTTAAATTACTTGTATTTTAATTTTAGCAATTGATTTATTGCGGAGAGAGGTAAGATTGTGAGGCGTTGTAGTATTGATCAGGCTAATGGTTTATTTTAATTACATGAAAAATATATTAATTTTAATCTTATAATTTTCTATATAGTTAAATCACCTAATTATTTCATACAAGTGATTTGCATCAAGTCATTGAGCATAAATGAAGCTTATGTTTTTGTATGAACTTTTAAAAATTGTTGGTTATCAATTCATTTTTGTACTTTTGAATCATAGCTGGTGATCCTACCGTGAGGCGACATGGATGTCGCCGTTGGGCGGGGGTACAGGACGTACCCCTCGCCCAATAGAAGATTTTTGTCACTTTTCATCTCTGAAAAGTGAGGCATCGCCTACGCAAAGGGATTTAAACTTTGAATGTAAGATGTGGCAGTGTAAGCTTTTATATAATTAAACAATATTATTTCATCATATGTTTGATTTAATTAAAAATATTAATTAAGAGAAATTATATTATTGTGTCTGATTTTTTTTGACAGGTTGACTATATTTACCGTGCATTTTCTGTCGTTGGCCTTAAAAATTAGTCTTAGATCGATTCACTTATTATTTTTTATACAGAGCAACTTTATAGCCTTAAACATCGGAGCAAAACGGCACTGTACTACAAGTTGTGCAATAAAATATCTAAGTTCATTGAGCCTAAAGTAATTTTAAAAAATACGCGCGATGCTGACTTTGTTCAGGCAATAACTCCAGTACCCGTTGTATTGCATCATTACGTTCAGGAAGACGACTAATAATTTTTAAAAGTGGGTCAATATCCTGAATTTGATAAATCAGATGACTTAAACGCGCATCGAAACAATCACGCCATGTGGTCAAGAAAGGGCTTTCTGATTTGGCCAAAAAACTACCTTTGTAGAGGGAAAATGTACTAGCGAGAAAACCTGCATTGAGGGACTGTTCAGCTCTGGTAAAGTCGGTTTGAATCTCACAAACTAACTTATAAGGGCGCGATAAAATACAGTTGGGAAGTAAGGTACGTAATTGTGACATTTCTGCTTTTAAGGTTTTTTCACTAATGTCCCGATCACCGTATAACGCATAGTGCAGTTCATCTAGGTTAATACCCTCTGGGTGTAACACAAGAATGCATAAAATTTCAATTTGTCGATGGGTCAAAGTTAAAAGCTGTTGGTTAAATTGAACTTTGGGTGTACCAAAAACTTTGAGGTAAAGCATGTTTTTTTGTTCAAATTGAATCGCACGTTGAACCAACTCTGCACAGCGTTCTACAGCCAATACACCCAGTGAAGTATGCTTCTTGTACTTGGTCGATAAATTAATCACACCATGAAATTGTCCAGATACAGGGTCAACAATCGGCGCGGCATAACAAACCCAATCCTGTACACTGTTCATCTGATTTTCATGTGAATAAACACAGCTAGAGAGATGATTATTTAAGGCTAAACCAATTGCATTTGTACCGACAGCCTGTGTTGACCAATGTCCACCTTCGACAAAATGCACTTGCTCAGCAGAGGAGAGCATAGCACGACTGCTCCATGTCCAAAGTAATGTGCCATGATGATCTGTGATCCCAATTGCCATTTCAGAATCATCTGCAATTTTTAGTAAATCCGCATAATTATGTTGAAGAGAACGACGAAACAGTGAAGGTTCTGGTTCTGGAGGTAAAGCGAGAAGTGGCGCAGCAGTGACGGATTCGATATTGACAAAATGTGTGGTCTGTAAACGAAGCGCTTGTGGCTGTAATTGATTCAATAGCTTCATATCATATTCCTTTATGATGAATGGTTATGCCATTAATACCTTGTATTCTTTGTCACTGTGTCTGGTGATTTTAGTTGAGGATCACACCAGATTTTGAGCTATATTCAAACAAATAGTGTTCTAAAAATAATCATCTTTATTCATTTGTCTCACTTTAGAAGCTAATGTTTCACTTTGAAATGAGTTTTCTGCTCACAAATGTTAAATAAAGTTACCAATAAAAAGACAGCGTATTCTTTTTAGTACTCATTGTTTAATGTTTAGGCGTCCATATTCACTTTAACACTGAATCATCCTAAATTTCTGTGGCAATAATTTCTGTGGCAATGTTTTCCCGTGTAAACGGCTTGGGTACAGGTTCGCCCTTGTATTGACGATCAGCAAAATAGCTGGAACGAACCATTGGCGCACTCCATATATTTTTAAACCCTAATAACTCACCATGTGCTTGATAATGTTCAAACTCTTTCAAAGAAACAAAACGATGTATTGGGGCATGAGATTTAGATGGCTGTAAGTATTGACCTATGGTGACATAGTCTACCTGATAGTCACTGAGGTCATTCAGCAACACAATAACTTCTGCTTCGACTTCACCCAATCCCACCATCAAGCCACATTTCGTTGCGATGTCTGGGCGTAAATGCTTAAACCGTTTTAACAGTTCCAGTGAATGTTGATAATCTGAACCCGGACGCATTGCACGGTACAAACGAGGGACCGTTTCAATATTATGATTAAATACATCTGGCGGGGTTTCGCTCAGAATGTTGAGGGCAACTTCTAATCTGCCCCGAAAATCAGGGACTAAAATCTCAATCAGCGTATCTGGGCTACTTTTACGGATTTCTCGAATACATGCAGCAAAGTGTTGTGCTCCACCGTCAAGAAGATCATCACGGTCTACTGAGGTAATCACCACATAGTTTAAATTTAGATTTTTAACGGTTTCTGCTAAATGTTTCGGTTCATCAGCATCTAAAATATTGGGACGTCCATGGGCCACATCACAAAATGGGCATCGACGGGTACAAATATCTCCCATAATCATAAAGGTCGCTGTTCCACCACCAAAGCATTGTGGCAAATTGGGGCACGCGGCTTCTTCACATATGGTATGTAGTTTTTGTTGACGTAATAAATTTTTAATACGTTGCACCTCTTCAGGCTGGCTGATCTTGGCGCGAATCCATTCAGGCTTTTGTGGGATCTGTTCAGTGCTGATAATTTTTACTGGAATACGTGCCAATTTATCTGCACCACGTAGTTTTTGTCCCGTGGTAACTGAAACTTTTAAATCCATTTTAAATAGTCCATTAAATAAAATAATTTAATATAAAATGACATTTTTATCTATGCTGTCAAATATATTTAAAATATTTATCAATATAATAAAAGAGTGCAAAATATTAATATTATAAAATAAAGGTTGGTTAAAGGTTTGATTTTTTAAGTTTTTGAAAATTATAAAAATTTACAAATATTTTTTGCTTTATAACGTACTGTTTTTAATATTTTTATTGTGTTTTATAAAGAAATATTTTTTTAGTCTAATATTAATTTTGAATGAAATAATTTTATATAAATATACGAATTTTAAACACCAGTGTTTATTTTTAAATATATGGTTTTTACTTTTAACTGTGAACATGAAGGAATAAGTATATGCAATTAACGGAAGAGCAATTGCTAGCAGCATACAGACGGATGCGAGATATTCGTGAGTTTGAGGATCGACTTCACGATGAAAATAATACAGGTGATATTCCCGGATTTATCCATCTTTACAGTGGTGAAGAAGCGGTAGCCGTTGGGATTTGTGAAAATTTGACCGACAAGGATTTTATTACCTCAACCCATCGTGGTCACGGTCACTGCATTGCCAAAGGATGTGATATTCACGGCATGATGTTGGAAATTTTTGGTAAAGACGATGGTTTGTGCCGCGGCAAAGGCGGTTCAATGCATATTGCTGATTTAGACAAAGGTATGTTGGGAGCCAACGGTATTGTTGGTGGTGGGCCGCCTTTGGCAATTGGTGCTGCGTTAACCGCAAAAACCTTAAAGACGGGTGGAATTGGTCTGTCATTTACTGGGGATGGTGGTTCTAACCAAGGTTTGACCTTTGAAGCGATGAATATGGCTGTGGTTTTAAAACTCCCAGTGATTTTTGTTTTTGAAAATAATGGTTTTGGTGAAGGTACTGCGCATGATTATGCAGTCGGAAGCAAAGACATTGCAGGTCGTGCTGCGGCTTTTGGTATGCCTGCTGAAAAAGTAGATGGGACAGATTTCTTTGCTGTGTATGAGGTCGCCCAAAAAGCTATTGAACGTGCACGTCGTGGTGAAGGCCCAAGTGTGATTGAAACCATTACCAATCGTTTTTATGGACACTTTGAAGGTGATCCAGGACTAATTCGTTCAAAAGAAGAGCTCGATTATGTCAAAGAGCATAAAGATCCGTTGAAAATTTTCCGTGAAAAAGTCAAAGGCAAGATTGCTGAAACCACGCTGGATGCAATTGATGTTGAATCAAAAGCCAATGTCGATGCTGCTGTCGCAAAAGCACGTGCTGCCAATTATCCAGAACTTTCTCAACTTCTTACCGACGTTTATGTCTCTTACTAAAGGAATAGTAAAGCAATGCCAAATAAAAGTTATCGAAACGCGATTAAAGAAGCGATTGAATCAGAAATGCGCCGTGACCCAAGCGTGATTGTTGTCGGTGAAGATGTCCGTGGCGGGCATGGCGGTAAAAATACGGATGACAATAAACTCGAAGGCTTTGGCGGCGTACTTGGTGTCACCAAAGGGCTATGGACAGAGTTTGGCTCTGAGCGTGTGATCGATACCCCGATTACTGAATCTGCAATTATTGGAATGGCGGCAGGGGCTGCTGCAACAGGTTTACGACCTGTGGCTGACCTGATGTTTATGGACTTCTATGGCGTATGTCATGACATGTTGTATAACCAAGCGGCCAAATTTCGTTATATGTTTGGTGGAAAAGCCAAAGCGCCTTTGGTGGTTCGAGGCATGATCGGCGCAGGCTTTTCTGCTGCCGCGCAACATTCACAATCCCCGTATAACGTGTTTGCTGCTGTACCCGGTTTAAAAGTCGTGGTGCCATCCAGTGCATATGATGTAAAAGGCTTATTGATCCAAGCCATCCGTGATGATGATCCCGTGGTTTTTTGTGAACATAAATTGCTTTATGACATCAAAGGTGAAGTTCCAGATGAACCATATACCATCCCTTTTGGTGTAGCAAATTACACCCGTGAAGGAACCGATGTCACGATTATTGCACTAAGTTTAATGGTGCATCGTGCCAATGAAGTCGCGGATAAGCTTGCCAAGGAGGGGATTTCCGTCGAAGTTGTCGATCCACGAACGATTTCTCCATTGGATGAAGAAGGCATTTTAGAATCTGTCGCGTCAACAGGGCGTGTGGTGATTGTTGATGAGTCTGCTGCCCGTTGTGGTTTTGGGCATGATGTGGCTGCATTGATTGCACAAAAAGGCTTTCATTATCTCAAAGCACCCATTGAACTGGTGACACCACCGCATTCACCTGTGCCATTTTCACCCGTATTAGAAAAACAATGGCTACCAAGTGTAGAACGTATCGAACAGGCTGTACGTAAAACGTTGGAGGCTTAGGATGAGCGAAATTAAAACTTTAGAAATCCCAAAATGGGGTTTGTCGATGGAAGAGGGCACCATTGCCCAATGGTTGATTCAAGAAGGTGAGCAGTTTAGTAAAGGACAAGAAATTTGTGAAATTGAAACCACAAAAATCGTCAATGTCCTTGAAGCACCGTTTGATAGTACCTTGCGTAAAATCACTGCCAATAATGGCGATACTTTAGTGGTTGGCGGGATCATTGCAATTTGTGCAGATGCGCAAGTTTCTGATGCTGAAATTGATGCCTTTGCTCAATCTTTGGCTGGTGCACCTATTGTCAATGAAAGCAAAGCTGTTGAAGTGGTTACTGAAAAGCTGACAGCGACTCAGCCTGAAACCAAGACACAAGCTGTGCCTAAACCGAATCATACTGAGCAGGTATCAAAAGCTGTTGCCCAAAATGGCTATGTAATTCCTGCAGCATTACAAGGTTATCAACCTGTTGAGGATGTTTTTGCAACACCGCATGCCTTGAAATTGGCTGAAAAGCATCAAGTGAATTTGGCGCTGGTTTCAGGCTCAGGGCGTGAAGGTCGTATCAGTGTGCAAGACATTCAAACCGCAGTTCAAGCTGCGGGTGGATCATGGCCCGATATTCGACAGCAACCGAGTGGTAAAGTGGCGAAATCTAAAGCAGATGATAGCCAAGTGTTGGCAACACCAGTTGCACGTCGTTTAGCCAAACAATGGGGCATTAATTTACATGACTGCCGTGCCTCAGGCTCCAGAGGGCGTATTTGTAAGGAAGATGTTGAAGCAGTTTATCAGCGTGAAAACCCTGCACCTGCCCAAAACAGCGCTGATGTAACACTGACAGAAACTGCCAAGGTGACCACCGTTGCGATGAATGGTATGCGTAAAGCCATTGCTTTACGCTTACAGACAGCAAAACGCAATGCACCACACTTCCGTTTAACAGTTAATTTAAATGTAGATGCCATTCAGGGATTACGTCAGCAAATTAATGCCACTGTGCCGCAAGTGAAATTGTCAATCAATGACATGCTGATTAAAGCGGCAGCAGCTGCATTGATCAAAGTGCCGCAGGTCAATGTTCAGTTTGATGAAGAGAATCAGCAGATTTTGCAGTTTGATCAGGCGGATATCTCGGTTGCTGTAGCGATTGAGAATGGCCTTATCACTCCAATCATTAAAGCTGCCAATACCAAGTCTTTGGCACAAATTTCCAATGATATGCGTGATCTTGCAACACGTGCCAAAACCGGAAAATTGGCGCCTGATGAATTTCAGGGTGGCAGTTTCAGTATTTCGAATTTAGGTATGCTCGGCGTTCAACAGTTTGACGCGATTATTAATCCACCCCAAGGTGCGATTTTAGCTTTAGGTGCAGCAGAAAAACGGGCAATTGTTGAAAATGAGAGCATCGTGATTCGACAGATGGTGACCGCGACCTTGTCTTGTGATCATCGGGTGATTGATGGTGCGTTAGGCGCACAGTTCTTGGCAGCATTTAAGCAGTTTGTTGAAAATCCTGCATTGATTTTGGTGTAGGAGCATGAGCATGTCAGACACACAATTTGATCTTATTGTGATAGGCGCTGGTCCAGGGGGCTATGTGGCTGCGATTCGCGCAGCCCAACTGGGCTTAAAAACTGCCATTGTTGAAGAACAGCATTTGGGTGGTATCTGCCTAAATTGGGGCTGTATTCCAACCAAAGCTTTATTGAGTGGCGCGGCACTTGCACAGCAATTTAAACATTCACAACAGTTTGGTTTTTCTTTGGGTGCGATTGATTTTGATATCCAACAACTAGTACGTCATAGCCGTCAGGTGTCTGAACAATTGGTACAAGGGATTGGCCAATTACTGAAAAAGAATCAAGTTACTGTTTTTAATGCAAGCGCTCAATTTATCGCGAAAGAACGCTTAGAACTGACTGATGCAAAGGGGCAAAAACAACAGATTTCTGCACCGCATATTATTGTGGCAACGGGTGCTAGAGCCGCCAATTTAGCGCATGTTCCTGTCGATGGACAGCATGTATGGAGTTATAAAGAGGCCTTAATCCCAGAACAATTGCCGAAATCACTTTTGGTGATTGGTTCAGGGGCCATTGGCAGCGAGTTTGCCAGTTTATATCAAGACTTAGGTTGCCAAGTCACCTTGGTTGATATTGCCAAACAGATCCTACCCAGTGAAGACCTTGAAGTTGCCAAATATGTGCAAAAGCAATTTGAACAGCATGGCATGACGGTTTTAACTGAAGCGGCTGTACAAAACATCGAAATCGCCAAGGACCAAGTGCATTGTCATGTTGAAACTGCAACTGGTGTACAAATCATCACTGTTGAAAAAGTCCTTTCCGCAATCGGTGTGCAACCTAATACTCAAAATCTGGGTTTAGAAAGATTGGGTATTGAGTTTGAGCATGGTTTTATCAAAGTTGATCCATGGTGTAAGACCAATGTGGTTGGAGTGTATGCCATTGGTGATGTCGCAGGTGCACCATGCTTGGCACATAAAGCCAGTCATGAAGCAATTTTATGCGTGGAGAAAATTGCAGGGCTGGCACATGTACATGCTTTAGATCGTAGCCAAATTCCAGGGTGTATTTTTACCCATCCGCAGGTGGCAAGTATTGGGCTAAGCGAGCAAAAAGCCAAAGCAGCTGGTTTTACAATCAATGTGGGTAAATTCCCTTTACAAGCCAATGGTAAAGCTTTGGCTTTAGGCGAGACCACAGGATTTGTAAAAACCATTTTTAATCAAGAAACAGGGGAATTATTGGGGGCACATATGGTGGGGCATGAGGTCACTGAACATATTCAGGGCTTTGCCATCGCTAAATATTTAGAAGCCACTGATGAAAGCCTAGCACAGGTGATTTTCCCACATCCTACGTTATCTGAGGCGATGCATGAGTCGGTTTTATCGGCAATGCAACGTGCAATCCATATTTAAGGAGTCGCAACATGCCTAGAGGTCTAAACAATAAAGTCGCATTAATTACAGGTGCTGCACAGGGTATAGGACGCGGTATTGCTTTACGCTTGGCACAAGAGGGCGTACATATTGCCTTGGTTGATCTTCACCAAGAAAAGTTAACTGCTGTTCAGCAAGAGATTCAAGCATTTGGGGTAAAAGCCACCACATTTATTGCAGATGTTGCTGATCCTGTACAAATCAGCAGTGCGATTGATCATGCAGAATCGACATTAAATGGCTTTGATATCATCATTAATAATGCAGGGATTGCCCAAGTCCAAGCCTTGGCGGAGGTGAGTCCAGATGAATTTAATCGGATTATGAATATCAATGTCGGTGGTGTGCTGTGGGGGATTCAGGCCGCTGCCGATAAATTTAAACAACGCCAACATTCTGGCAAAATCATCAATGCATGTTCGATTGCTGGGCATGAGGGTTTTGCCTTGCTTGGTGTCTATTCAGCCACTAAATTTGCCGTTCGTGCCTTGACTCAAACCGCAGCAAAAGAATATGCCAGTGCTGGTATCACGGTAAATAGTTACTGTCCTGGTGTAGTTGGTACAGATATGTGGGTCGAGATAGATCAACGTTTTGCTGATATCACAGGTGCACCTGTTGGTGAAACTTATCAGAAATATGTGGATGGAATTGCTTTAGGACGTGCCGAAACCCCAAATGATGTTGCCGCATTGGTTGCTTTTCTAGCCAGTGAGGATGCCGACTATATTACTGGACAGTCAATTTTGACCGATGGCGGGATGGTTTATCGTTAATACTGGAATGAGGAATGCATCAATGAAAGCAGCTCGTTTTTATGATAAAGGGGATATCCGTATTGAGGATATTCCAGAACCACAGGTACAACCAGGAACTGTTGGAATCCAAGTCGCATGGTGTGGTATTTGTGGCACAGATTTACATGAATTTATCGATGGTCCAATTTTTATTCCTCCGTGTGGTCATCCGCACCCGATTTCGGGTGAAGCTGCACCCGTGACCATGGGGCATGAGTTTTCAGGTGTGGTGTACGCTGTAGGGGATGGCGTGGATGATATTCAGGTGGGGCAACATGTTGTGGTTGAGCCTTATATCATTGCTGATGATGTTCCGACTGGACCACATGACAATTATCACTTGTCAAAAAATATGAATTTTATTGGTCTAGGTGGTCGCGGTGGTGGGCTATCTGAAAAAATTGCGGTACAACGCCGTTGGGTACATCCCATTTCTGACCAAATTCCCTTGGATCAAGCCGCATTGATTGAACCTTTATCTGTCGGACATCATGCTTTTGTAAGAAGTGGAGCACAGTCAGGTGATATTGCCTTGGTTGGTGGAGCGGGCCCGATTGGATTGTTATTGTCTGCAATTTTAAAGGCCAAAGGCTTAACAGTCATCATTACCGAGCTCAGTGCAAAACGTAAAGAAAAAGCCTTAGAAGCAGGTGTTGCCGACTATGTGCTAGATCCGTCTCAAGTGGATGTTGTGGCTGAAGTAATGAAAATTACCCAAGACCGTGGAGTGGATGTGGCTTTTGAATGCAGTAGTGTCAATAAGGTCATGGATACACTGGTGGCAGCCATGAAACCGACCGGTGTGGTGGTGATAGTCTCAATCTGGAGTCATCCTGCAACGATTAATGTGCATAGTGTGGTGATGAAAGAGCTGGATATTCGCGGCACGATTGCCTATGTCAATGATCATCAAGAAACCATTCGCTTGGTTGAGCAAGGTAAAATTAATTTAGAACCTTTTATTACCCAAAGAATTGCTTTAGATGATTTGGTTTCGCAAGGCTTTGAAACCTTGATTCATAACAACGAATCTGCGGTTAAAATTATTGTGCATCCCTAGTAAATTGAGTGTGTCTTTATTCAATGCCAATATTGAGTCAGCAAGCAAATAATGAAAATGATCTGTGAACAAATATGAATGTTGTTCACAGATCGGTTTAAGCTGATTTCTGCTGTTGTATTAAGAGTTATTATCACTGAGCTTAACGTTGCTTTGTGAAGCCTTATTCTCTGATGCTTGATGAGCGCCCCAATTAAACTTTTGTGCACAAATCCCAAGACCTACGATAAGTAAGGCCAGTACACTGGTATATGCAACTTCTTTAAAATAAGTTCCTTCAATAACCATTGTAATTAATGCACCAATAATAAAGACAATCACCAGATAGGTCAGCCAAGGAAATAACCACATTTTAAATGGAATATGTTCACCTTCGGCTTCGAGTTTTTTACGTAACTTTAATTGTGAAAAAGCAATTGCGAGATATACATAGAGGGATACTGTACCTGTTGTCAGCATGAGTACATCATAAATATTCATACTTTCAGTCGCGGTAAAATAAACGGCAACGAATGAAAACAGACTCGAAAAAATGACGCCAATCCATGGGCTGTTATTACGATTGGTCAATGCAAAGCTCTTCGGTGCATCTCCTCGTTTAGAAAGCGAATATACCATGCGAGAGCAGGTGTAAAGCGCCGAGTTAAAGCAACTACATACTGAGGTTAACACCACAAAATTGACAATATGACGTGCTTCAGGAATACCCAGTGCTGTTAGGGTTACACTGTATGTCCCCCAAGTTGGATCTTTTAATAAAGGGTTGTTATGTGGAATTAAGCAAACAGTAATCAACATTGAGCCGACATAAAATAAAATGATCCGCCATACGATTGAATTGGATGCTTTGCGGATTTCTTTGGCTGGATTTTTGGTTTCAGCGGCTGCAACAGTCACAATTTCTGCGCCCATATAGGCAAACATTACACCGAGCAAGGCAGTAATGACTGAAGAAAAGCCATTCGGCATAAACCCTTCAGCTGTTAAATATGTAATACCACCGACCATAGCGGCATCACCCCAAGGCCATATATGCAAGATGGCTAAACTTCCGATCACCAAGAATAGAATAATGGCAATGACTTTGATTAAGGCAAACCAAAACTCAAATTCGCCATAGTTTTTAACATCGCGTAAATTAATCCAAACTAAACTTACAATAACAAGGAGCATATAGCCCCAAATGGGAATAAATGGAAACCAGTTATTGAGAATTTTGCCTGCAACAAAGGCTTCCCATCCCATCAGTAAAGTCCAAAAGGACCAATACAGCCAGCCAATCGAAAATCCAGCCCAACGACCAATGGCACGGTCTGCGTAAGTTGAAAATGAGCCACTGTCAGGATTCAGTACTGCCATTTCACCCAGCATACGCATGATCAGTAGAACCAATAATCCGCCGAAAGTGTAGGCAAGGATTGCAGCTGGTCCTGCATCGTAGATCACATTTCCAGAGCCAACAAATAATGCACCACCAATTACACCGGCAATCGAAATCATAGTGAGGTGGCGGGATTTAAGTCCATTTTTTAAGCCTTGTGACGAATCTAGCTTGGAAGCAGATTGATTTCCAGTCATATTATTTCCCTTAATATCAAGCATATAATTGCAGTTGAGCGCTATGCTATTTTTTAATGATCTATCCTTTGAAATGCAGCTAAATGATTAAGCACTGAATGAAGATGAGGTTAACTTTGCTCAATCGCATATTTTGTAAACAGGGGAAGGATTACCCTTTGGCGACTAAACTGTTTACATACTTTTTATGTATTCGATTAATTTGGCTTTTTTGTTATCAGGTGACGAGAGCCACTTTTTATCTATTCAAAGGAGCCAATTATTTTAAAAATGTGAAAAGGGCGAGGGAAAAAAATGTACAGAAAAATCAAGTTGCTCAATAAAATGAACAATATTCTATGGTTGTGTTGATGTTTTAAAGCGGCTAAAAATGAAGTTAAACTTTAAAATGAAATTTTAATGGATCTCTGATTTTTTAATGATTGAGCGTCGGAATACCAACATCACGTAAGCATTTCAGTAAAATACCGAAAGCGACAAAAATGGCTTGTTCATTAACACAGGCGAAACCGAGCAATAGACCTTTCTGTTGAGTAGAGTATTGTTTTGTATAGTATTGTGACAGTGCTCTGACTTTTACCCCTTGATCAAGCGCGTTCGATGCAATCAAGACATCATCACTGTGACTTGGTAATTTTAAAATAAGGTGTAAACCTGCTGCTGTATTGTATTCATGTAGGAAATCTTGACCTAAATGACGGTAAATTAAATCAATTAAAAATGCATGGCGTTTGCTATAAAGTAAACGCATACGTCGAATATGTGCGCCATAATGCCCCTCACGAATAAACTCAGCCAATACTTTTTGATCGATTAAATGTCCACCTCGATAGAGCTCTGCTGAGACGATGCGTAATGGTGAAAACAGTTTTTTGGGCACGACCAAATAACCAATACGTAGCGCTGGATAAATGGTTTTACTGAATGTTCCCATGTAAATGACGGGTGAATCTGGTTCTAAGCCTTGTAAAGAGGGATAGGGTTGTCCTGAAAATCTGAACTCACTGTCATAATCATCTTCAACAATCCAGCATTGATGTTGACGTGCAAACGCGATCAGCTGTTTTCTGCGTTCAAGACTTAGATGTGAACCCAATGGATACTGGTGAGATGGCGTAACGAAGATCAGCTTAGGCGGGCATTGAGGATGAAGGTCTGGAATAATCCCATCTTGGTCAACTGGCAGTGAACGTAGATTAACCCCATTAATGCGTAGAATATTGCGGGCTCCCCAATAAGCCGGGTCTTCGATCCAAACTTCATCACCGATATCAGTCAAGGTCCGCGAAACTAAATCAATAGCTTGGTGGGTACCTTCGGTAATGATGATTTGGTCTGCATCACATTGAACTGAACGCGCAATTTTGAGGTATTCCGCGAGTTCCTGACGTAGCTCCAAACTGCCACCAGCATTGCTATAAATTAATTGATTAATTTCTGGTTCACGGCTTAAACGGGTTTGAATTCGGCTAAAAATATGATGCGGAAATTCAGTTACATCAGGTTCGCCTGGTACAAATGCCCCCCATTGATAGGGTGATGCAGCGGAATAGCCGATTAAGTAAGAACCACGTTGAGATAAGCTGTAACTTTGCTGAGATTTTTTTTCTTGAATGGGCTGATGGGGATTTTCTGCTTTAACTAAAAAAGATTCAGGTAATTCGTCTGCGACCCAAGTCCCTTGTCCAGTACGGGCATTTACATAACCTTGTGCTTGTAATTGTTCATACGCGCTTAACACGGTATTGCGAGAAACTTTAATTTCTTTTGCCAAGTCACGCGATGCAGGTAAACGGGTTTTAGGTGCCAATACACCATCAATTATGGCATTGCGTAAGCAGCGAAATAGCCGTAACTGCAAGGTTCCATCGATATCTTGCTGCAATCGTTGTAGTAAATAATCTCCAAGCAAGCTACGCAATTGGCTCTCTCCTACAAATTGAAAATGGCTCTCGTGGGCACACTGTCAACACGTGCAAAATGATCTAGTCAGACCATGATTGTTAAAAAATTGCTTCATCTCTGGCTGAAAAATAGCAACCCGTAAATGGCAGAAAAAAATATACACAGATCTGACTAAAAGCCCAAGCAAAAAAATCAAGCTTATTTTTTAGCTCAGATTGTGCTGCTAAAACTTAGGGAATCGTAAATATCAACAAGGCTACATCATTTTTAGTTTTTTGCAGTCGCGAGGAAATGCGTCTACATACAAAAATAGGATCATATAATGAACAAGATAGTGAGCGATTTTACACATAAGCAACAAGGGGCAATTACTTGGAATAATGATCTTCAGCCATCTGCATATTTTGATGCACTTAGCGAAGATCAATTTAGCAAAAAGAGAGGTATGCTGAACTGCCAGAAGTGGAGTCTAAGGCCTGATATTCCAGTAAAATTGATTTTGTTGGTTACGCTGCTCAGCGTAATGACGGTATCTACGGCTATTTATGCTGAGGATCTTTCTTGGGGAAATGCTGATACGGCATTGGGGAAACTGACGGTGTCAGGGTGGGTACGTGCGAATTACCAAGATAAAGATTATTCGGACAGTGACCATAAATTAAAGTTTAACGCTGCGAAACTCGATTTAAAATATGATGCCAAGACCTTGTTTGGTGGCGTGGAATATCGCTGCTATCAAAATGATACCTTGTGTGATTTTTCAACTTTGGTCAATGCCAATCTTGGTTATAAGTTAAGTGATACGAGCAGGATTAGGCTTGGACTACAGGATATGCCTTTTGGTATAGGTCGTTTCTGGACCAGTAGTTGGTACGGGAGTTTATTGGACAATGCCGGTTTAGAAGATGTGCATAATTTAGGAATCAATTGGCAGCAGCAACTCAGCACCAATACTGTTTTGGACTTGGCTTATTTTGCTCGTGATGGTGGAAGTTTTGCAGGAGGTGGTGGAGATTCAGCGCGTTATGCAGCCAATTATGTTGAGCCTGAAAATACAACGACAGAGAATATCGAAGAAAAAAATATGTGGGTTGCACGGATTAATCAGAAAATTCAGTTCGATGATTATCCTGTTCAATTCAATGTAGGGGGATCGTATTGGTATTCGGATTTGGAAAATAATAGTAATGGGCAAACGGGTCATCGTCATGCATGGAATGTTTTTGGTCGCTTAAATTACCAAAAGGCGAATTTAACCTTGACCGCTGGGCAGAATCGTAGTGATACCAAGTCATTAAACGCTACAGATTATACAACGGTTGGTTCATTTGAATCTAAATATTTTGTTGCCAACAAAAGCAACTACTATGTAGCGAATATTGATTATCATATCAATGATTTTTATAGAGATTATGATATTACCCCTTATTATAGCTATACCGTGTTTGATAAAAATAAGTCAGATTTTGCCACATCAACCCGGCAAATCCTCGGTGCACATATGGACATAAAGCAATTTTCGTTAGCAGCAGAATATATCGTGGGGAAAAATGATGTATTTATTGGTGGTGATGCCAATTCTCTAGCAAAGGGCGATGCATCGGGGCAGAGTAAACTCCTTAATTTACTGTTTATTTATAGTTTTTAGTTTTTTCGCATAACTTAAACAATGGCACCTTTTAAAAGGTGCCATTTTTTTATCAGCTAATTTTAAAGCTAAGATTTATCCGTATTTATTGAATTTTAATTTTTTAAAAAATAGAGCAAGTGTATACATTGGCTCTCTCGCACTTAATTAAAGTGGCTCTCGTTTCATACCCATAAAAGCGCACAATAAGACAAATCAACATGTCATTTGCATATCATCAATTGGGTGATATGGATGCTGAAATTTTATCATGTATGAATCAAGATTGAGGATATAAAATGGACAGTAAACACTCTGCTTTGAATACGCGTAAACAGCAGGCAACACCTCGAGGAGTTGGTGTCATGTGTCAATGGTATGCGGAGAAAGCAGAAAATGCGACAATTTGGGATCTTGAAGGCAATCAATTTATCGATTTTGCTGGTGGAATTGCGGTACTAAACACAGGTCATCGTCATCCTAAAATTATTGCTGCTGTTACTGAACAATTAACAAAATTTACCCATACAGCATATCAAGTTGTACCTTATGAAAGTTATGTATCTCTTGCCGAGCGTATTAATCAACGCGCCCCGATAGATGGTCCTGCAAAAACTTCATTCTTTTCTACGGGCGCAGAAGCTGTAGAAAATGCAGTAAAAATTGCCCGTTCATATACACGTCGCCACGGTATTGTAACTTTTGGAAATGGATTCCATGGTCGCTCATTTATGACCATGGCAATGACAGGTAAAACAGCACCTTATAAACGTGATTTCGGTGTGATGCCTGGAGGCGTTTTCCATGCGCGTTATCCAGTGGCGTCGAAAGGCATTACGATTGATGACGCAATTCAAAGCATTGAAGATATTTTTGCTGAAGATATTGCTGCACATGATGTGGCTGCAATTGTACTTGAACCTGTGCAAGGGGAAGGTGGCTTCAATGTGGCCCCAGCGGAATTCTTAACGCGTTTACGTGCACTATGTGACTTGCATGGTATTTTGCTGATCGCAGATGAGGTTCAGTCTGGTTTTGCACGCACAGGCAAATTATTTGCTATGAATTACTATGAAACTAAAGCTGACCTCATCACTATGGCAAAAAGCTTAGGTGGTGGTTTCCCTATCTCAGGTGTAGTTGGTCGTGCTGATGTGATGGATGCACCGAATCCTGGCGGGTTAGGCGGTACTTATGCGGGCAGTCCAATTGCGGTTGCTGCAGCACATGCAGTTATTGATGTTATTGAAAGTGAAAATCTATGTGATCGCGCCAATGTATTGGGTGCTGAGTTGGTTTCAGTATTAAATACAATTAAGGCCACCACCAGCATTGTTACCGATATTCGCGCTTTGGGTTCAATGGTTGCAATTGAACTAGAAACAGCTGAACAAGCAAAAGCTATACAGACGCATGCAATGGAAAATGGCTTACTGATTTTAACTTGTGGCCGCAATGGTAATGTCATTCGTTTCTTATACCCATTAACAATTCCAACAGCGCAATTCAAAGATGGTCTCGCTATTTTAAAACAAGGGTTTGCAACGCTGGTTGCAGCATAACTGGTTGCATCATAAGAAATGGGAGATTGAAATGCTTCAAGATCATTTGAAATATTTATTACAGCATGCAGATATTCACTTTGAACAACCGTTAAATGGTGGTTACATCGAAGTGAGTGATGCTGCAACTCATGTGCCATTAGCATGGGTGAAAGCATATGATCGTCAGGCGGTCGAACAAGCAATTATCCGTTCACAAGCTGCACAAAGAATGTGGAAAGCAAAAACAGCCTTGCAGCGTGCGGATGTGTTGTGGGCATGGTACAACTTGATTTTGCAAAATCAGGAGCAACTCGCACAAATTTTGACCGCAGAGCAAGGTAAGCCTTTGTTGGAAGCACGTGGTGAAATTACTTATGCGGCATCATTTATTCGCTGGTTTGCCGAACAGGCGCGTCGTATTGATGGTGAGGTACTGACCCCAACACAGCCAAATCAGCGTTTGCTGGTTATTAAGCAAGCGATTGGGGTAACAGCTGCGATTACGCCATGGAATTTCCCTGCGGCGATGATTACCCGTAAAGCTGCGCCTGCCATTGCTGCGGGTTGTTCGATGCTGGTTAAGCCTGCGGAGCAAACGCCATTAACGGCGTATGCTTTAGAAGTCTTGGCAGTGCAAGCGGGTTTGCCACAAGATGTATTGCTTCATATCAGTGGTGATGCAATTGAAGTTGGTAAAACACTGTGTGAAAGTGATACTGTTAAAAAGTTGAGTTTTACGGGTTCAACTCAAGTGGGCCGTATTTTAATGCAACAGTGTGCGCCAACAATCAAAAAATTATCACTGGAGCTTGGTGGCAACGCACCAGTACTGGTTTTTGATGATGCCAATCTGGAACAAGCCGTACAAGGCATTATGCTGAGTAAATTCCGCAATAGTGGTCAGACCTGTGTTTGCGCGAATCGTATCTATGTACAAGATGGTATTTACGATGCATTGGCTGAAAAATTGACGGCTGCTGTGGCGAACTTACAAGTTGGCGATGGTCGTCAAGAAGGCTCAACTCAAGGCCCTTTAATTGATGAAGATGCTGTTGCTAAAGTGCAATCACATATTGCAGATGCAATCAGCAAAGGGGCACAGATTAAAATTGGCGGAAAACGTTCAAGTTTAGGCGGAACTTTCTTTGAGCCGACGGTGTTAACTGAGGTGACTCAAGACATGCACGTTGCAAAGCAAGAAACCTTTGGTCCTTTGGCTGCATTATTCCGTTTCAGCAATGAAGAACAAGCTGTGGCAATGGCAAATGATACTGAGTTTGGACTGGCGACTTATGTGTTTACACAGAGTTCAGCACGTCAATGGCGTGTAGGTGAAGCATTGGAATATGGCATGGTTGGTATTAATACTGGTGCTATTTCAAATGAAGTTGCGCCATTTGGTGGAATCAAACAATCAGGTCTGGGACGTGAAGGTTCTAAATTTGGTATTGATGAATATCTCGAAATGAAATATCTATGTGTGGATTTATCTGCATAAATACGTTCTTTTCATCATGCTTTATACTTTTTTAAAAATCAGTTTTGTCCATTCAAGACTGATTTTTTTAATTTAGGGAAAATTTAATTTGTAGCTTAGCCATTGCACAATGATCTTAGCGAATCAGCTGTTAAAGACAGCCTGAATCTATAAAGTCTTATATCTGGTTATTTTAAATCATCTCTTTCATTGATCATGGTTAGTGCCCCAATGATTAATGCTTCCATACTCTGGATAAATTCCGCCTCCATTTCTGCTTCTTCAGCGGCACGTTGGGTGTCTTTAATCGGTTCTTTACCCGCTACAGAATAAATCGTATCTGCAACCGCGATACAGTGAAATGCAATGGTTGCATTTAACCAGCCCGCCTGCTTTTCAGAAAGAGAATAAGCCGCCGCAACTTGATGATGATGTTTTTCAATTTTGGCAATCATTGAAGGTGTAGATGCCATGCGACGAATTAAATAGGGGGTAAAACCAGGGTTGGACTTCACCAGTTCCCGAATTGAATGCATAAATTCAAACAGGTATTGTTTTAATGGAATCGGATTTTTTTCTAAAGGCTGCGGTATTTCCCAACGAATAAAAATTTCTTCTGCAATCAAATATTTAAGATCTTCTAAACTGGCAATATGTTTGTATAACGCCATATGACTGACCCCAAGTGCAGCTGCAACGCCAACAAATGTAAGGTTCAATAAACCGATCTCAATCCCAGCATTCATGATGCGTTCATGGGTGATGGTACGTGGGCGACCGCGAGAAGACGGTTTGCTCAGAGAAGACATATTTATTCCGTAAAAATTAATTTTTTAATGTTGCCATGTGAATGGATGAGGGTCAAATCGTTTACTTTGCTTAATTAGTTTACTACAATGCAACTAAATCTATTGATATTAATTCTCATTATTGTTTGATGGCATATCTAGCGGAGTTTTAGTCAGAATCAACTGACCAAAAGCAGATGGATATGAACGATCAGACACAGGATTTTTACTGTTATGTGTGCAAGTCATGTAAAAGAAGTTCAGGCTCAGTATTCAAATCCATTGAATTTTATATTGCATCCAATTCGGCTCAAGTTAATTCTGGCTTCGGTCACAGCAGCGGTTGGTTCAATGCTCACCTTGGTGCCTTTGATCGCGATTACATGGGTGATCAGTACTATATTTACCGAAGTAACTACACTTGGTGGAGCACAACAGGGTGACGATAAAATCCTATGGATGATGTTACTCAGTATCGGGTGTTTGTTGCTCGGCATGTTTTTGTTGACTGTCAGTGAGTTAATCGCGCATTTGGCGGATCATGAAATTACTGGGCAATTGCAAAGCAATATAACCCAGCATCTGACTCAAGTTCCTCTGGGTTGGTTTACAGGCAGAAGTTCGGGAGAAGTTAAACAAATCATGCAGGATGACATTGGTCTGTTGCATAGTTTAACTGCACATTTTTATCCCGCTGTTGGACGTGCATTCGGCACAATTAGTGTTGCTGTAATTTTTCTATTGATGATGGATTGGCGCATGGCAATTTTAGCATTGTTGCCATTTTTAGGCTTTGTCATATTTTTACGTAAGGCCATGCGTGCTAGTGAAAATAATATTCAGCAATTTGCCACTCAGCTGGGTCAGATCAATAGTGCCGCTGTTGAATTTATTCATGCGATACCCGTCGTCAAAACCTTTGGCAAAACTGGTCAGGCTTCACAGGGCTATCAGCAGGCCGTTCATTCCTTTGCAGATGCTTTTCGAATATTTACTCGTCCCTTAGTCAAATCTATGGCGCATGCCCATGCGATGATTTCACCGATCACCATCTTAGGTGTTGTACTGCTGAGTGGAACACTATTGATTTCTTTGGGTTGGCTTAAACCCATAAATTTACTGCCTTTTATGTTGATTACACCAACCATCTGTGCCCCTGTTTTATTGTTGCATACCTTATTACATGATCTACAGGCCAGTCAGGCTGCCGCGCAGCGAATTTTGGCATTATTGGATACACCAGTATTGCCAATGGCTATAGGAAATCCAAAATTACAGATTAAAGACAGCAGTATTGATTTTCATCAAGTCAGCTATGGCTATACAGCGCAGCATCAAGTGCTATCGGATCTGAATTTTTCACTTAAGTCTGGAACCATCACTGCAATTGTCGGTCCATCGGGTGCAGGGAAGTCAACCATTGCTCAGCTGTTGCTTCGCTTTTTTGATCCTGTTGCAGGAAAGATCATGCTTGGTGGCGTAGATCTACGCGATATTCAAACCACCACACTTTATCAACAGATCGGATTTGTTTTGCAGGATACCCGTCTCATTCATGCCAGTGTACGTGACAATATTGCACTCGGACGTCTAAATGCTAGCCAACAAGAAATAGAACACGCAGCAAAGGCGGCAAATATTCATGATCGAATTATGGCGTTGCCGCAGGGCTATCAATCTATTGTGGGGAAAGATGCCCAGTTGTCAGGAGGGGAACGACAAAGGATCAGTATTGCCAGAGCAATTTTACTGGACCCCCCGATATTGGTGCTGGACGAGGCCACAGCTGCCGCTGATATTGAAAATGAAATTGCAATTCAGGATGCACTTTCAAAATTTGCTCAAGGTCGAACCCTTTTAGTTATTGCACATCGTTTAGATACCATTATGAATGCTGACCAAATTCTTGTCCTTGATCAAGGACAAATTGTTGAACAGGGGACCCATGAAGCGTTGTTCGCTCAGCAAGGTTTATATCACCAATTATGGTCCTATACCGAAAAGCATGTTCACACGCAAATGGGAGAAGCATCATGCTAAAAACCTTTTCTCAATTGCTGGGTGATGATGTCACTATTCTTCACCGTTATCTGGCGATGGCAGTTGTATATGCTGTGTTTTGTGGCCTGAGCTTGATCATGTTGGCGTTGATTTTGTCTCAATTGATGCTTGCTAATCTTGATCAAATGGCGCTTTGGCTGATCTTATTATTTTTTGCAATCATCCTGTGTTGGTGTCTTCGCCGCGTAGTGGAGCAAATGGGAATTGCGGTTGGTATTGCTGTTTTAGAAAATGCCCGTCTGCGTTTGGGGCATCATGCCGCAAGTCTACCAGTCGGTTGGTTTACCCAACAAAATACCACTCAATTCAATCATCTTGTCACTCAAGGCATGATGTCGGTTGCACAATTACCAGCACACGTTTTTACCCCTGTGATTAGCAGTGTGATCACGCCTTTGGTCATTGTCATCGCATTGTTATGTATACATGGTGTGTTCGGCTTAATTGCATTGGTTGCGCTTCCGTTGATTGTGCTGGTCTTTAGATTGACCAGCAAAATTGCTCGTTTTACAGATGAGCGATACCAACAGAGTTTTGCTGAAACAAGCCAACGTATGGTGGAGTTCGCGCAAGCTCAATCCGTTTTACGTGCTTTTAATGGTGAAGGTCGTAGCACCCGATTTATTCATCAAGCTGTAGACCAGCAACGACATTTCGGTTTAAAGCTTATTTTAATGTCGTCCTTATCTGCGGTATTGAATAGCTGGGCCATTCAAATTGTGTTTGCGCTATTTTTGATTGTTACGGTGTTTTGGCTAAACATCCACAGCGCAAATCAGCTCTTATTGGCAGACATTGTTAACATTACCGTTTCACTGCTCCTCGTTTGTCGATTTATTGACACCTTGCTTGAGGTTGCAAGCTATAGCGAAGTATTGCGTAGTGCAGGCAGTCAACTTGAAGCCATACAACAGATTTTTAACGCCAAAGCATTAGCACAAGTTGAGATTTCTAAAAGCCCCAATGATGCATCGATTGAATTTAAAAATGTTCAATTCCGTTATGCAGAGGATGAGCCTGATGTCTTAAAGGGTGTGGATTTATATATCCCTTCAGGCAGTATGATGGCGCTGATAGGTGCTTCTGGTTCTGGAAAAACCACTTTAGCCAAGCTCGTTGCTCGTTTTTTTGATGTCAATCAAGGGCAAGTGCTGTTAGGTGGGGTGGATGTCAAGCAATTACGTTATGAACAACTGACTACACAGATCAGTCAAATCTTCCAAGACAACTATTTGTTTTCGGGCTCGATTGCTCAGAATATTCGTATGGGTAAAGCCAATGCAACCGATGAACAGGTGATGCAGGCAGTCCAGCAAGCGGGCATCACAGAAATGTTGGCGCGCCTTCCTGATGGTCTTGAAAGCATGGTGGGAGAGGGTGGTGTACGACTATCAGGCGGTGAACGACAACGGATTACCATTGCACGCGCATTGATTAAAGACGCACCTATTCTTTTGGTGGATGAAGCAACTGCTGCTTTAGATGCAGAAAATCAGGCGATTATTTGTGAATTGCTGAATCGCTTACGGGGTCAAAAAACAATATTGGTGATCGCACATCAACTCTCGACAATTGCTGCTGCAGATCACATCGCGGTATTGGAAAAAGGCCGAGTGATTGAGCAGGGAACACCCGCACAATTACGCTTGTTGCATGGACATTATGCCCGTTATTTAGCGCAGGGGCAGGCGGTTAAAGGATGGCGACTAGGCAAAAATGTACAGGTCGGAGAGCATGCCTAATGCCTGTCGTTTTATTGTTGCTGTTTGGTATGTTGTGCATCGCATCCTTACTGCTGGGTGCTCAGCAAATCGCATGGTCAGATTTATTTTCTGCATCCAGTGATGCATGGCTCACCCTTAGTGCAAGTCGGATTCCACGTTTGATCACGATTGTATTAACGGGTGTGGGCTTGTCAGTGTGTGGTGTGATCTTACAGCATATTGTCCGAAATCGTTTTGTTGAACCGGGTACAACTGGGAGTTTGGATGCAGCCAAGCTTGGAATTTTAGTGTCATTAACGCTTATTCCAGCCGCAAGTGTGCTCAGTAAAATGCTGTTTGCGATGCTTTTTTGTTTTCTTGCCAGTCTGATTTATATCGCCATCATTCGCCGTATCCAATTTAGGAATACCGTTTTAGTGCCCGTGATTGGTTTGATGTATGGCGGCATATTGAGTGCATTGGCAGAGTTCTATGCTTATCGCAATAATATTTTGCAGAGCATGCAAGGCTGGCTGATGGGGGACTTTTCAAGAGTCATTCAAGGCCACTATGAAATGATTTATATCATCTTGCCCATCGTGGTACTGAGCTATGTTTTTGCTCATCGCTTTACGGTACTGGGGATGGGCGAGGAGATGGCCTCAAGTCTGGGGCTAGGCTATGCAAGGATGGCTGCAATTGGTTTGTTGCTGGTTGCAATCACTTCTGCAGCAACGGTGATTACCGTTGGCGCTATTCCTTTTGTCGGATTGGTGGTTCCCAATCTGGTTGCCTTGATGTATGGCGAAAACTTGGCAAAAACCTTACCCATTGTGGCTTTGGCAGGTGCTTCTTTACTGCTGGTCTGTGACCTTATCGGACGCTCTGTACTTTATCCCTTTGAAGTGCCTATCGGTTTAACTGCTGGTGGTGTTGGTGGGGTTTTATTCCTGATATTGATTCTGAGGGGGCTTCGATCGTGACAAAGTTGAAGCTATCGCTGCTGGTATTCGGCGTACTGGTGCTGGCGGTATTGTTTGTCTTTCTAAATGCAGGATTAGATTTTGCTTATGTCATTCCGCAACGGCTGGTTCGGCTCGCCACCATCGTGCTTGGCGGAATATGTGTTGCATTTTCTTCGATTATCTTTCAGACCATCGTCGGCAATCGTATTTTAACCCCATCCATCATGGGCTATGAAACCGTCTATTTGTTATGGCAGGTCATGTTGCTGTTTTTTCTTGGCACTTCTGGATTGTCATGGCTGGGTTTAAATGGAAATTTCTTTGTTTCAATCTTGCTGATGCTGTTTTATTCGTGGGCAATGCACCGTTGGTTGCTGACCCGAGTGCGCAATGATGTCTTTCAACTGCTGTTATTTGGTTTAGTACTCACTATGGTGATTAGTACCGTCACTCAGTTTATCCAGCTCAAAATAAGCCCCGGTGAGTTTTCAGTATTTCAAGGGCTCAGCTATGCGTCATTTAATCGTTCTCAACCTGAAACATTAATTTATGCAGTGGTGACGGTCGTTATGGTTCTTGGGTTACTGAGAAAAAAATATGCTGTTTGGGATGTGATGGTGCTCGGTCGTGAACAGGCAATTTCATTGGGGATTGATCATCATCAATACGTCAAATTTTATCTTGCCTTGATTGCGATCTTGGTTGCAATTTCAACCAGCTTGATTGGCCCTACCGCATTTATGGGGGTGTTTATTGCCAATATTGCTTATGCACTCGCTGGAACGCATCAACATAAATTTACCTTAGTTATCGGCTGTGTTGTTGCGATCGCCATATTTATTCTCGCTCAGATTTTAGTTGAGCATGTTTTTAATTATAAAACGACAGTCAGTATTTTAGTCAATTTGGTATGTGGTGTGTACTTTCTTGTACTGACAGTTCGTGCCAGAGGTGTTTCATGATTAGGGTGCGTAATATCCATAAAGCCTATGGGGGAAAAAATGTGCTTTCGGATGTCAATATTGAATTTCCTGAAAAGCAGGTGACTTCACTCATTGGTCCAAATGGAGCGGGTAAATCGACTTTATTGATGATGCTGGCAAATTTATCGAGCCCTGATCAAGGTCAAATTTTATTTCAGCAGAAAGATATTACCCAGATCCGAACGGCTGAATATGCCAAATATGTTGCAACCTTACGACAGTCTCCAAGCTTTAACTTACGCATGAGCGTAGAAGAACTGGTGTCTTTTGGGCGGTTCCCTTATAGCGGTGGTGCTTTGACCGCAAACGATCATCAGGTGATTGATGAGGCGATTCAATTTCTAAATTTAGAAGCATTACGTAAAGCCTATATCGATGAATTGAGTGGAGGCCAACGGCAGATGGCTTTTCTGGCGATGACCATTGCTCAGCAGACTGAGGTGCTTTTATTGGACGAGCCTTTAAATAACCTTGATATGAAACATGCTGTTCAGATCATGCATGCATTACGTCGATTATGTGATGAACAGGGGCGTACCGTGATTCTGGTGATTCATGACATCAATTTTGCAGCGAATTATTCTGACCATATTGTTGCCTTGAAGAACGGCAAACTACGTTTTAGTGGCCCAGTCAAACAGGTGATTACTGCGCAACAATTAGATGATTTGTATGAACTTGATTTTGAAATTACCTACAGTGAACAAGGCTGTATGTGCAACTACTTCAACTCAACAGGAGCTTGAATACACATGAAATGGAAAAATAACGGCTGGACTCTGGCACTGAACATGATAGCCGCAATCAGCTTATCGGGATGTGACAAAAAACCTGCTGCTGATGCGAACCAAGGGGCTCAAAAATTAGCAACCCCGATCATGGTTAAACATGAACTAGGAACCACCAGCATTGCCTATCATCCTCAACGTGCTGCGGTATTGGATATGAATGAAGCTGATTTTCTTGATCAACTGAGTATTCCTATTGCGGGTATGCCCAAAGATTATGTACCACATTTTTTGCAAAAGTATAAAGATGATCAAAAGGTTCAAGATCTAGGTGCGATTGTTCAGCCCAATATGGAACGGATTTACACACTCAAACCAGACATCATCTTAATGACGCCACTGCAAGCAAATCAGTATCAAGCGTTGAGTAAAATTGCACCGACTGTGCACTATGACATCAATTTCAATAACAGTCAGCAGCATCACATTGAGGCGATTAAAGCGCATTTGATCACTTTAGGCCAGATCTTTAATCAACAGCAATTGGCGACGCAAAAAGTAGATGCATTGGATGCCAAAGTAGCAGAAGTACGAAAAATAACTGCAAATCGTCCTGAAAAAGCTTTGGTGGTCTTACATAACAATGGTGCCTTTAGCAACTTTGGGGTTCAGTCACGTTATGGCTTTGTATTTAATGCATTCGGGGTAAAACCAGCCAGTACAGTGGTAGATACAAGTTTGCATGGTCAACCGATTTCTAGTGAATTTATCAAACAGGCTGATCCCGATATTTTGTATATCGTCGATCGTACAGCCGTCATGGAACATCGTCCGACGATTGATGCTGAGCGGATGAGTAATCCTTTATTACGCCAAACCAAAGCATGGAAAAATGGCAAAGTGGTTTTTGTTGATGCAGATGCTTGGTACATCACTGCGGCAAGCCCAACCTCCATGCATATTTTAATTGATGATGTCATCAAGGGGTATCAGCTATGAATTAGGTCTTTACACGATAAATTTATAGCCAGATAAGCTCTAGCCAAAACACTCATACCGTGAACAAGTGACTACAGCATACTTTTCAATAAAAAAAGTGTGATAGGGAAACTTGTGCTTAAAAAATGAAAGGAAATTTATATATGAAATATGGTCATCCACTTTTTCAGCACGCTTTGAAACCACAGTGCCGAGATTTAAGCCCGCAATTTAAACTGAAAAACTTGATTTCTGCTCAAATGTTGTTGGGTTTCGGATTAACTTTGGTGATTCCGATCTCAACAATTCATGCGCAAACACCTGACCTGCCACCATCAGATCGCGAGGCATTGCAAAATTTACCCACCATTCATGTACAAGCTGTGAATGAAAAAAACAGTGTTTTAGCGGGGCAGATTTCTTCGCAGAATAAGTTAGGTTTTTTAGGTGAAAAAGGCTTCTTAGAAACGCCATTTAATAGCATTGGCTATACAGACCAATATATTGAAAATCAACAGGCAAAAGATATTACCGATGTCATTGCTAAAACCGACCCATCGGTATTTACCAATGGTGCCAGTGGCGGATGGAGTGAAAACTACTATATTCGTGGCTTTGCTTCGAGTACAAGTGATATGTCAATGAACGGCATGTTTGGCATCACACCTTTTTATCGAACCTCTCCCGAAATGTTTGAACGAATCGAAGTCCTCAAAGGACCTACAGCATTACTCAATGGGATGCCGCCAGCAGGATCTGTGGGGGGCATGGTCAATTTAGTCAGCAAGTGTGCAGGCGATGATCCATTGCAACGTTTTACCGCGACCTATATGTCTGATTCACAGTTTGGTGGTCATCTCGATATCGGCAGACGTTTCGGTCAAAATAAAGATTTTGGTGTACGTTTAAATACAGTATATCGTGATGGAACAGGCGCAATTAAAGACCAAGATAAAAAAACAGCCTTAGTTTCTTTAGGTCTGGATTGGCGTGGCGAACGTGCACGTATTTCAGCAGACCTCTATACAGCTGAGGATCGAGTAGATGGTGTCAACCGTGGGATTAATTTACTCTCAGGGGTTGCGATTCCTAAACCACCAAAACCAGACACACTATTAAATCCAGACTGGTCTTTTGTTGAAACCAAAGATAAGGGCGCTATGCTTCGTGGCGAATATGACTTGAGTGATCGAGTTATGGCATATGCCACTTATGGACAAAGTAAAACTGATTATAAATATAATGGTGCCATGTCAGCGACCGTGCTCGACAGTCAAGGCAGGCTTGAAACCAAGATTGGTCAGTTGGCTTTTGACCTTGAAAAGAAATCAGCTGATCTGGGCATAAAAGGAAAATTTGATACAGGATCTATTGGTCACCAATGGGTTGTCAATGCAACGTATTACCAACATGATCAAAATGACTATGGGGTAAGAAATGTGGCTGGGGCTGAATGGATCACCAATCTTTATCATCCAGTTTGGGGAAATCCAGTTCGCTTTAATGCGCCACATATTTCTAAAACAGCATCTCGTTTAAACAGTTATGGGATTGCGGACACCTTATCTTTTGCTCAAGATCAAGTCCAATTGACCTTGGGTGTACGACAACAGAATGTGCTGAGTGAAGCTTTTAATATTGTTACAGGCAGTCGGACATCACGTTATGATGAAAGTGCCACCACACCTGGGGCTGCGATATTGTTTAAAGCCACAGAGCATATTTCCTTATATGCAAACTATATTGAAGGCTTAAGCCAAGGCTCAACTGCACCGTATACTGCAGCAAATGCGGGTGAAGTTTTTGCACCTTTTAAAACAAAACAAAAAGAACTTGGGGTTAAAGTAGACTTGGGTAAATTCTCAAATACTTTGAGTCTGTTTGAAATTGAAAAACCAAGTAGCTATACCGATCCCGTCAGCAATATTTTTACTGCTGATGGCGAGCAGCGCAATAGAGGAGTTGAATGGAGCTTCTTTGGAGCACCTAATGCGAATCTTCGTGTAATCGGTGGTGTTGCCTATATTGATCCTGAATTAACCAAAACTGCAGGTGGTAAAAACCAAGGCAATACTGCGACTGGGGTTGCCAAGCAACAGGCGAAATTAGGCATGGAGTGGGATATTTCGATGTTGCAGGGTTTAACCTTGACTGGAAATGCCACAGCAGTTTCAAAGCAATATATCAATCAGGAAAATACACTACATGCTTCTGGACGAACACTGTTTGATGTTGGGGCGAGATATAAGACCAATGTTTCAAGTTTTCCACTGAGCTTAGCTGCGAGTATCAATAACGTGACCAATAAGGCCTATTGGGGCATGCCACAATTGTCCAGTTTAGCCTTGGGTGCGCCTCGAACTTATATGCTGTCGGCTTCTATCGATTTTTAATTTAAGCGATACAGCACTATATTTTTATATGGTGCTGTATGTTGATTCAATGAGGCGCTTTAAATCATTTAAATCTGTTCAATCAAAAAAATAAAGCGGATGAGGAGTGTCTCAGGGCAGGCTTGCTTAAAGCGCTGTTGATAAAACAACACTAAATCTAAAACAAGTGATGAAATCTAAACATTTATTAAAATTATATTTTTCATAAGGCATTGAAAATTATAAAAATAAATATTGGCATAAAAGCTGCTCAATACAAGTGATATGAAATTGGAAGTATCTTAAGGAATACCTATGTCACTTGTCGTCGATAAAAAAGAAAATTCTAAAGAATTTGTAAAAAGTACTTTATCTGAAATTTGGGTCACACGATGTCCAGTACCCACTGCAACAGGAATCTCATTAAAACGCGGCACCTTGGTCGAAAAATTTGAGCGACATGGTATTGATGTTGCGGTATTGCAAGATGCACGTAAAGGCTTGTCTGTGCATCATTTTGATCATCAGCTTCCGGCTTTATTCCGTGAGGGTGGCAATGTACCTGCTTTGGCTGCGCGTTCAGAAGGTGCCCCAAGTCGTCTGATTGGATTAACTTGGATTGATGAATGGCAAGTGATTATTGTTCGACCTGATTCAGCAATTCGTCAACCTGAAGACTTAAAAAATGCCAAAGTGGCTTTACCTGAATATGCCGATAAACGTGCAGGCAGTATTTTTAGAGCCATGTCATTGCAAGGTATTCGAGGGGCTTTACAACTTGCAAATTTAAGTTTTCGTGATGTTGATTTTATTGAAGTTCCTGAGCGTGCTGAATCGAAACAAGATCGTGATGCCAGTGCCTATTGGTCAGGCCTTGATGCCTTGATTACAGGTGAGGTCGATGCCGTATATGTCAAAGGGGCATCGGCTGTTGAGGCAGCCACCAAACGTGGTTTAAAAGTCGGTATCGATTTAGATCAATTTGCAGATGTGACTTCACGTGTGAACAACGGGACACCTCGTCCTATCACGGTACATGAAGATTTATTGGAACATCACTTTGATGTCGTTGTGGATTTTCTGGAAGAGCTTTTTGATACCGCAGACTGGGCAGAAGATCATTTAGATGAAGTGCTGGTTATTCTACAAGATGAAACTATTGCGGGTGCTGAAAGTGTGGCTACAGCGTATCGTAATAATTTCCATAAATCTTTACACCCTTCATTAAGTGAAGAACGCCTTGAGCTTTTAAAACAACAAAAAGATTTTCTTTGGTTACATGGCTTCCTTGAAAAAGACGTAGATCTTGATACATGGGTCGATCATCGCCCATTACTCGAAGTTTTAAAGCGTCGCCAAAATAAACAACGTTAAAACAGGATATTTATCATGACTACACTGATTCAATCGCCACTTTCCCCTGAACTCAATGATTTTATTGAACGCAACCGTGAAAAAGCTGAATTTGCATTTGAGGTGTTCCGTGAGACGGGCACAATCACTGCCAATGGCACGGTCAATTTTGTTGAACGCGCCCCTGAGAATACTTTGGTGACCTTTAACTATGCAGGTCCTTGGTCACGAGATAAAAAAAGCAAAGTACTGGTAGAGAAACTTGATGGTGAAGTTTTATTGGGACGAAAAGGTGCTGGCGGCCGTTATAACAAACTGTTTCGTGAACATGCAGATGTCACCACAATCTCTCATGTACATGCACCGAATTTAGGTGCTTGGGCCCAAACACACCGGACCCTACCGATTCGATATGTGCCTGTTCAGCGTTTTCATTTATTTAATGAATTACCGATTTATATCGATCGGCGTCAGGCAGAAGTCGATTTCATTTTAGATCAACTCAAGATTGATATTGAGCATCGGGCTATTTTGGAAGCCAATGGCGGTGCCACAGTTTGGGGGCGTCAAGGTCTACAGGAAACTGCTGAATTTATTTTATTGCTTGAAGAAGGTGCTCAAATTCAACTGTTAGCAGAACTGGTTGGAGGAAGTCGTGAATATGGGCAAGGGGTGTTACAGCAACAGTGGAAAATGAGCGGATTGACTGAAAAAGCCAAATCACTGGGATTACTTCCACTCCATTAGAAACATGATTTAAAACAAATATAGAGAATATTATGGCTGTAAAACTTTTATGGTATCTCACCTCTCCTGATGGTCCCTATCCTTGGTTGGAGTCGGGACGCTGGGATACCGATTATGAACATTTGCAACAAATTGCAATTACCGCAGATCGTCTGGGGTTTTACGGTTCGCTCATGGGTACAAGTGAGTATGAAACACTGGCGGTTGCTGCGAGTTTAATTCCTTTTACTGAACGCCTGAAGTTTTTGGTTGCACAGCATCCAGGTGAAGTTCAACCCGCAGTTTTAGCCAAATATGCACAAACTTTTGATGCATTCTCTCAGGGACGTTTGTTGTTTAATGTGGTCAATGGCAATGATCAGGGACTTGCCGCATTGGGTATTCATTATTCACATGATGAACGCTATGACTTTAGTAAAGAATACTGGAGCACATTTCAACAGAATTATTTAGGCGATAAATCTGGTTTTCAGGGTGAGTTTATTCAAGTGGCTCCACGTCAAGAGGGTGCTTCACCGATGTCAAAATGGCATGGGGCAACCCAAAAACAAGGCGTACCACTGTGGGGCGCTGGCACATCAGCGAAAGGGGTACAACATTCAGTGGAATTGCTGGATGTGTATTTAAGCTTTGCCAACACACCGCCGCTGCTGGGAGAAAAATTCAGTAAGGTTGCAAAAGAAGCCGCTAAAGTTGGGCGAACTTTGCAGTATGGAACTCGCTTACAAATTATTGTTCGTGAAACCGAAGAAGAAGCGTGGCAATACGCGCAGTCTCTACTCGATAAAATTGATGTGAATTATGCGATTGAAGCAGTAAAACGTCAGCTTCCACCCAATGAAACTTTTGAAAGCTATCAAAGTAATAACCCGATTGTTCAAAAAAATTTAGAACGCTTACGTCAGGGGATATTACCTCAAGCTAAAGATTTTGAAATTTATCCAAATATTTGGACAGGGCCATCACTGTTTGGCTTTGATATCTTAAATCCTGCTGCAGGGACCGCATTGGTCGGGAGCGCTGAAAATATTGCTCAACGTATCCAAGAATATGAAAGCTACGGTACATCTGCATTTATTTTGTCGGGTTTTCCTTTAATTACTGAAGTTTACCGTGTTGCAGACTTGTTGTTTCCTCTACTTGAGCTCGATCATGGTTTTGAGTTACCGAAGTTAAAAAAGCGCTCCTCTGTAGATTCTCTGTTGAATCAAGAAACTGTGGTTTAAAAGGAGAATCCTATGAGTAAAATTACGCGTAGAGCATTAATTAAAAATACTGGTTTAGGTCTAGGTACGATTGCAGCAGCAAGCCTGATCGGGTGTTCTCGTTCCGATTCCTCAGCAGCAAATGAAGCTGCTGCACATACAAGCCAGCATGGCACACCGCAAAAAGGTGGAGTGATCAAAATTGGGGTGATTAATGGTAATCAAGCTGGAAATTTAGATGCCCATAAGCCGATTGGAATGTCGAGTGCCTTTAGAGGTTGGCCGTTATATGCCAAATTATGGGAGTGGGGGCGAGATATTCAACCTAAATTGGCGCTTGCTGAATTTGCAGAACCCAATGAGGATGGCACTAAATGGACGATTCGGTTAAAGAAAGGGCTTGAGTTTCATCATGGTAAAACCATTACAGCCGATGATGTCATTTTCTCTTTACGTCGTTTGACCGATCCTAAACTGGCGTCTCCCTTTGCGGCTTATTTGTATTCATTACAGCGCGATGCGATTAAAAAGCGTGATGATTACACCGTTGAAATTCCATTTGCTCAAGGCAAAGGCTTAGTAGCCTTACCTGAAGCATGGATGAGTTGGGGTGGTATTATTCCAACAGATTATGATCCAATCAAGAATGTCGTCGGAGCAGGCCCGTTTAAACTGGAAAGTTTTACCCCAGGTCAACGTTCCCGTTTCGTACGTTTTGAAAATTATTGGAAAGACAATCAGCCTTATGCAGATGCCATTGAAATTATAGATTTTAAAGACCAAACCGGGCGTCTTGCTGCTTTGCAATCAGGGCAAATTGATATTGCATCGGGTATTAGTGCCGAGCATTTATCTTTGATTCAAGCCAATAAACGACTGAGTGTTGTTTCATCTGAAACAGATGCTTGGCAATCCTTTGACATGAATACCACTAAAGCACCGTTTAATGATCCTCGTGTCAGACAAGCATTTCGTTTGATTGCCAATCGGGATGATTTAGTGAAACGGGCATTGGCGGGACAAGGGCGAATTGCCAACGATCTGTATTCATTTAGTGATCCTGTTTATAACCATGAAATTCCACAGCGTAAGCAAGATTTAGCCAAAGCTAAAACACTATTAAAAGCCGCTGGTTTTGATCAAAACTTAAAAGTTGATTTATATACAGGACCAGATAGCAATGCCGCCTTGGTGTTTGCGCAACATGCAGCGCAAGCTGGCGTGATCGTAAAGGTTAAACAAGTTGAAGCTGCAACATTTGCAGATGCAGTCAAACAAGATTGGGCATTGAGTACAGGTGCAAATGTTTCTCGTCCATTTTTATTGACGGTATTGCAGATTGATGGACCCGGTGCAGCCAATAACAAAACCCGTTTTAATCAAGCCCGTTTTACAGAGCTGGTGCATCACGCATTGCAACAGCCTGATCTGGAAAAACGCAAAGTTCTGGTGCATGAGGCACAGCAAATTCAGCATGAACAAGGTGGCTTACTGATTTGGGGTTTTAACAATGTTTTAGATGCACATTCTCATCAGATTGGTGGTGTAACACCTGATCGAACCGGTTTTGCAGCATGGCGAACTGATGAGTTTTGGCGTAAAGGGGAGTGATAATGACGACTCAAGCCAGCAAAATTGAAAGCTCGATTCAACATCCAGCTATCGCCAAGTCGTTTGAATTTCCTGCATGGTTACCTTGGTTTTTGACCCGTATCGTGTCAGGAATTTTAGTGATTTTTGTGATTAGTTTAATTGTATTTATCGCGACTCAAGCGCTTCCATCTGACCCTGCACGGGTCATTTTAGGACCAGAAGCACCAGAAGCTACGGTTCAAATACTGCGTGAACAATTGGGGCTGACTCAACCGATATTGGTGCAATACTGGAATTGGCTGACTCAATTATTACAAGGTAATTTTGGACGCTCAATTGATTCTAATGTATCTGTATTACAGATTATTCAAAACTATTTTGGTAATACGCTTGCTTTGAGTAGCTTGGTGGTGGCAATCACTGTACCGATTTCAGTTTTACTTGGCGTTTGGTTATCGCTACGTCGTGATCGCAAACTAGACCGAATCATTGTATCTAGCTCGATTATTTTTAAAGCAGTGCCCGGATTTGTCATTGCCATTTGGCTGATGATGTTATTTTCAACTTCGATCTTGCATGTATTACCCGCTGCATCATTGCTGATTCCTGGGCAGTCTCCGTTTAGCCAGTTAGAGTTTTTAATTTTACCCATTTTAACGTTAGCTTTATCGCTTATTCCTTATCTCATGCGTCTTGTGCGAGGCTCAATGATCGATGCCTTAGAGTCTGATTATGTCACTTCGGCACGATTACGCGGTATTCCAGAGCGTCGCATTATCTGGAAGCATGTTTTGCCTAATGCTTTAGTGCCCGTGGTACAAGGCACGGCATTGACCATACGGGTTTTACTCAGTGGGGCTTTAATTATCGAGGTTGTATTTAGTTATCCCGGAATTGGCAATGCATTGAATGCAGCAATTGAAATGCGGGATATTCCTACCATTCAAGCGATTGTGTTATTGCTGACCATCTGTGTGGTGGTGGTCAATTTAATTGCAGACTTAATGACCACTTTACTCACACCGAAAATACGCACTGCAAAAAAACATAAAGCCCGCTCACCTGGTTTACGTCAGGCATTACGTTTATGGAAATCTGGCCGACCGATTACGGTAAAGCCTGTCGATCGCCGTAATGCCTTGAAGAATATCAATTCAGGAGAGGGGAAATGAGTACACTTCATTGGTATCAACGTAAGTTTTTTAAAGCCTTGATTTCTGAGCGACAAGTCCGTTTTGGTTTTGTGGTGACAAGCTTAGTTTTGATATTTGCGCTTATTGGCCCAGTGCTGGTTCCTTTTGAACCAACTGCATTAGTGGGTATGACCTATGGTGCGCCTGAAGCACAGGCTTTTCTTGGCTATGACTATATTGGGCATGATGTTTGGTCTCGTGTATTAGCGGGTGGTGCTTCAATAATTTGGATGACCCTCGCTGCCAGTCTAGTGGCTTTAATTATTGGTTCCTGTTTAGGCATATTGGCTGCTTTTGCACGAAATAAAGTTGACCAGTTTGTGACTTGGCTTACCGATGTTTTTATGGCATTTCCTGATCTGATTTTAGTGCTATTAATCGTTTCGATGCTAGGGCGTGAGCCATGGCTGATTGTGCTCACTGTTTCGATTGCTTTTATTCCTGGGGTAGTACGTCTTGCTCGAAGTGTTGCGCTAAATTTGGTTGAGCAAGAGTATGTAGAGGCCGCAAAAATTTTAGGTTATTCGAAAAGCTATATTTTATTCCGTGAAATCCTACCCAATATGCTGACACCCTTATTAATTCATCTTGGGGTGATGTTGACGTGGGCTGTTGGCATGTTATCTGGTCTGGCTTTTCTTGGTTATGGTATCGCACCTCCTGCAGCCGATTGGGGCCTGATGATTAATGAAAATCGTGCTGGGTTATTGGTTCAACCGTGGGCAGTATTTGCACCGGTGATTTTAATTGCTTTGTTTGCGCTGGGAACCAATGTGTTGGCTGAAGGTGTAGGGCGTGCCGCAGCGCGGATTGAGGAAAAGTAACCATGACAGAGATTTTAAAGAATACGGTACTACAGGTAAAAGACTTAACGGTGGCATTGGTCAACACAGGCAATCATGTGGTTTCGAATATTTCTTTTCATTTAAACGAGGGCGAAGTCCTTGGGTTGGTGGGAGAAAGTGGTTCAGGTAAAACCACATTGTCGAGTGCGTTATTGGGCTATGCACGACATGGTGCCAAAATTATTCAAGGCACAATTACGCTGGATGGACAAGATATCCTCAGTCTTGACGATCACGCCTTGCGTCAAATTCGAGGTTATAAAATCAGTCACGTTGCCCAAGATCCGGGAACGGCACTAAATCCAGCATTAACAATTGGACAGCATCTACTTGAGTTATTAGAAGTCCATCAATCACGCTTATCCAGTGGTGAAAGAAATCATAAAGTTGCTAAAATTTTAGATGAAGTGGGATTGCCTCAGGATGATGTGTTTTTAAAACGCTATCCTCATCAGCTTTCCGGCGGGCAACAACAACGGATTTTATTAGCATTGGCATTTTTGTTACAGCCTCGCTTAATTGTCTTGGATGAACCGACAACAGCATTGGATGTTACGACCCAAACTTTAGTGCTGAATATTATTCGTAAATTATGTCGGGAATATAATGTCGCAGCAATTTATGTATCACATGATTTGACTGTGGTGAAAGATATTGCAGATCGCGTAATCGTCCTGTATTCAGGCCAGATTGCAGAAGATGCTACATTAAGCCAGTTATTTGAAACGCCAAAACATCCTTATACCCAAGGTTTACTCAATGCCATCCCCGATGTGTCGATTCGTAAATATTTATCCCCCATCGAAGGACATGCACCCTCACCGAATGACCGTCCAACAGGATGTGCTTTTGCCGCAAGATGTACTTTCGCTAGCGAATTATGTCATCAACAGCAACCGAAATTAACCCTATTATCTCAAGCATTTGATCCACATTTTGTTGCTTGTCATCATTGGGATGAAGTGGGCGTGATCAATTTTCAAGAGCTTGATCCGCATCTGATTGAATTAAAAACAGATCAACAGGCACTGCTTAAAGTAAAACATATCAATGCTTGGTATGGCCAGCAACAAGCACTTTTCGATGTTTCTTTTCAAATACAGCGTGGAGAATGTTTGGCCTTAGTCGGGGAGTCTGGTTCAGGTAAAACCACATTGTCTAGAGTGATTGCAGGACTGAATGAAAATGCAGAAGGTCAGGTGATTTTAGCAGATGAAGTATTGTCCTTGCAGGGACAAAAACGTCAGTTAACACAACGACATAAACTGCAGTATATTTTTCAAAATCCATATAAAGCCTTGAATCCAGCACACACCATAGGACAGACACTCACTAAAGTGGTTCAGCACTTTTTTGCTACATCTCAGCAAGAAACTCAACAAAAGGTCGTTCAGGTACTTCAACAAGTATCGCTTCCTCCACAGGTTCAAGAACTCTACCCAAGAGATTTATCTGGCGGAGAACGGCAACGTGTAGCGATTGCACGAGCGCTGTTATGTCAGCCTGATGTTTTGATTTGCGACGAAATTACTTCTGCTTTAGATGTGTCAGTACAAGCATCTATTTTAAAACTGTTGCAACAACTGCAAAAGCAAGGCGTAACTTTACTTTTTGTGACCCATAACCTTGGGGTAGTTAGAGCAATTGCTGATCGAGTTGCCGTTTTAAAAAATGGCCATCTGGTGGAATACGGTGAAACCGATCAAGTACTGAGTCATCCGCAACATGCGTATACCAAAACTTTGCTCACACATGCACCCAGCTTATTTAAGACTACAGCACAGCGTATCTGTGCATAAAAAACAAGAGATTTTCCGGAGTTAAAATGAACGATATTCAGCAACACAATTTTTTAGAATTGGGCAGTATAAGACATATTCAAAGTGGACAAGAAGCATTGGATATTGCCAAGGCAGTAGCAAAACAACTGACTGAATTTGCTCAAGATCCTCAATATAACAAAAGTGTTCCTTATGAACAGGCCCGCTTAATTTCAGAAGCAGGTCTGACAGCGATTATTGTTCCTCAACAATTTGGTGGTTTAGGTGCGAGTATTACCACATTGGTCAATGTGGTAAAGATCATTTCATCTGCAGATGGTGGTGTGGGGCAACTTCTACAAATTCATTTCACCATGTTTAGAGGAATTTTAACGGGTTATGAGGATGATATTCGCGATCAATTATTGCGTGATGTATTAAGTGGTAAACGTTTAGGCAATGCACTCGCAGAAGTGGGCGGAAAAGATAAATTTCAGCATAAGACTCGTGTAGAAAGAAATTCACAAGGGCAGTTAATCTTAAATGGCAGTAAATTTTATTCCACAGGCTCTTTATTGGCCGAGTGGATCTCTTTATTTGCAGGCAGTGATGATGGACCTGTTTCGATCTTGATTCATCGTGATACGCATGGGGTAGAACTGCTTGATGATTGGGATGCAATGGGGCAAAACAATAGTGTCAGTGGCACAGTCAATTTTAAAGATGTTGTTGTCGATGAACGCTATGTTGCCAAGCGCAATACTGGTGGTTTAGGGACAGTGCTACGCACAGGTTTAACTTGGCCTCAGATTTTGCATGCAGCTATGGATACAGGTATTGCCAAAGGTGCACTTGAAGGGGGGATTGATTATTTGCAACAGAATGCTCGTCCTTGGGTGGAAAGTGGTGTCGACTCCCCGACACAGGAACCGCATATCATTAAGCAAATTGGTGAGTTTGCAGTTTTGGTTCGTTCAGCAGAAGCACTTTTAGATCGCTCAGCAGCGATTTTTGAGCAGCATTTAACCAATCTGGAAGATGAAGCCTTACAAACTGAATTGATTTTATCTGTGGCTGCCACACGGAGTCAGTCAGACCATGCATCTTTGAAAATTTCCAGTGAAATTTTTGGCTTACTTGGAGCAAGCTCTACTTTGTCAAAATGGAATTTAGATCGTTTCTGGCGTAATGCACGTACGCATACCACACATGATCCGATTCGTTGGCGTTTATATCATGTTGGAAATTATTATTTAAATAATATTCCACCTGGTGAATATAACTCTGTGCTTTTAAAGAAACAGGCTGAAAATGTGACCAAATTTAAGTCATAATTTGAGTTCGACAAAAATATGCTATTCGGAAACCTCATCCACAACTGTTTGAGGCAGTACTTAATCGCATATTTTTTTCGGTGAGAAGCAGCGTTTTGTGCGTTGAGAATAGTCACAAGCTTTTGTATAGGCGATGCCTTAAATTTGGAAGCTGAAAAATAAAAGGTTGTCATCACGACAACCTTTTATTTTTTCGTATTGTTAAGCCACTTGTGAATGAATAGCAATGTCTTGTGCTAGCCATTCACGAACATTGATTTGAGCTGGAATAAACTTCCAGCGATAGAGAAAGTCACTGAGGTCTTGTAAGGCAATAATCGATGTTTCATCAAAATTGGTATTCAGCTTGAGATGTGCATCTGCGCCATAAGCTGCATGGACCCATTGTTCACTGCTATTACATTCTTTAGCCAGATAGCGGTGAGTTTCATCTGCATGCACATGCGCCCATTGTTCAGCTTGTAAAACCGCATCGACGATGGATTGAGCTTGTTGTGGATATTGCGATAGAAAATCTTCATCCACAGTTAGTGTTCGAGGGGTACCATTATTTGAACGTAGGATAGGGTCGGGATGTGAACCAATATCAATAATGGTATGCAGGGCAAAATCATGGGCAATTTGTGCTGCATGTGCGCCTTTTAAAAAGATGGCATCGACATCCCCTTTGATTAAAGCCACAATCTCTGCACTTGCGCTCAGTTTATTACGATTGCTAAAGAAACTCGCATCATTTTCTTCGGTATGATTTTGCAGTTGCGCCACTAATATATCAGCACGCAGACAATCCACCAGTTCAAGATCACTGACCTTAAGATTTACTGTTTTTAATGCATTTTCTAAACCGCGAATGGCTTGAGCACGAGAGAAATCTATGATGGCATCTTGATTCAGTGGGAGCCCAAAGCGTTTACCTTTTAGATCCTCAACCGTCTTAATTTGGGAATCATATCGAGTCAGCAGTAATTGGACTTCATCTGCCCAAGATAAACCGATGACTTTGGTTTTTTGTCCAGAAGCATATGCCCAAATTGCAGGAATACTGCCACCATGCCGAACTGAATTGGCAAGGGTATGGTTAAAATGTGAGTTACGAACCTCTTTTGAGTTCGATTCACGAATTGATTTAATTTCAATTTGTTGCTCAATAAATTTTTCTTTTAGCCAGCCTTTTTGAATCGAGATTCCGAGCCCTGTAGGAACTGGACAGCGTGTATACCAAAGTGTATTTAATGGTTGCGTTTGAAGTGTTGTCATTGTGACATCCTGTTGTGATTTGAATGCTTTAAAGCAATATTGATGCCATTGTTTAACTTGTTGATATTTAAAATATATTTTTAATATCTATTTTTATGATGTTGATATATCAAATGTTGTTGCAATAACAACAGAGAATAAGTGCGGATGTTTTAAATCAAACATCTCATCAAACACGTTTTTTAAAAAAACAATATAAAACAGTGGATTAAAATATTTATGCCGTTGAAAAATTTGGCATAGATCTCGCAGTGAGCTATAGATCTTTAGTTGTTGTTTTATTTTTATGTTTAAAAATTATCCACTGCTGCGAAGTTTGGCCTTATATCGTTTTATGCCATTTCACTTTGTATTGACGGCAACATTATTTGTCCTTGCCAATTTTGGCTTAGCACTACAGCAATATTCAATCGGACATGCGATTGATACGCTAAAACACAGCCAACCTGAAAGTTTATTTCAGCATGCTTTTACAGATCCGTTAAATCCGTGGTTTTGGTTTATTCTACTGACGAGTATCGCTTTACTTCGCGCCATTATTCAATATTTAGCGGGTTTAAGTGCCTTGACGATTGGACAGCAATTGTTAAGTATTTTAAGAGAAAGAATCTTTAGCCAGGTCCAGCATTTAGATGTTTCATGGCACTGGAAACACGGATTAGGTGAAGTTTTATCAAGAACCACCCGAGATTCAGATAAATTAAAAGAAGCTTTAATTAATTTTTGGCGACAAGTGTTTGAATCCAGTCTAGTGGTCGCCGCAACAGTCGGATTGTTGTGTTGGTATCATCCTTGGTTGGGAATTGTCCCGCTTATTTTTATTTTTCTAGGCCTAGCTGTGCTGTTTAAACTGACCAATCAGTTGGTGGTGCTGGATCATCAAGTTGCCTATGCCTATGAAAAAGTCAGTGATACTTTGGCTGAAAGCGTCAATGGCATTCGAGTGGTCAAAGCCTTTCAACTTGAGGAAAAGCTCTTACAACGTTTTAATGCTGCGGTTGATAGCTTTATTCGTCATTCCATTCAAACCATTCGCACCAGTGCACAACGCTTACCGATTCCTCAAATGATTATTGCCTGTTCCTACTTATGGGTGATTGGGTTTGGTGGCTACTTAATTGGACAAAATCAATTACAGATTGGGCAATTTGTGGCTGCTGTACTTATGGCAAATTTATTGGTGTTTCGTATTGAAAGTATTGGACAGGTCTTACATATTTTTGCAGATGCACGTTCATCGGCAACTCGAATATGGCAAATGCTAGATGAGAAATCGGCAATTGTAGATGCTGCACATGCTTTGCCACTACAAGGGGATGCTGATGGGGATGAAGGTTTAAATATTCGACTGGAAAATGTCAGTTTTCAGGATCGAAAGACAGAAAAGTATATTTTAAAACAGTGTAATGTTGAATTCCGAGCAGGTGAAATCGTCACCATTGTGGGGAAAACTGGAGCGGGTAAAACCACACTGATGAACTTGCTCAATCGTTTTATCGATCCAACCGCAGGGCAGGTCTGGATCGGTTCAGATCAACGCGGTTGGCTCAATCTTAAAGATCTGAGTTTGGCTAACTTACGTCATATGGTTCAGATTATTCCGCAAGATAATTTCTTTTTCTCAGGAACCTTGGCGGATAACTTAAAAATAGCCAAACAGAATGCGACTGAACAGGAGATGCGAGATGCGTTGCATTTGGCTTCAGCATCTGAACTGTTACAGCGACTCGATGCTGGTCTGGAGACACGAATAGGGGACAAGGGAGTCACCTTATCTGGAGGGCAAAAACAACGGATTGCACTGGCACGGTCAATTTTAAAAAACTCGCCAATCTTGGCGCTTGATGATTCAACCAGTGCTTTAGATTCCACTACAGAAAAACAAGTATTACAGCGTTTATCAGGCTTGGCTGACAATAAAAATCAGCTCAAAAGAACCATTCTGATCAATTCAAATAAACAGACCACGATTTCTTTATCAGATCGCATTATCGTATTAGATCAGGGACAAATTCTTGCTCAAGGGAGCCACACAGAATTGCTCCAGCATTGCGTATTTTATCGGGAGTTGATGGGCTTTCAAAAAGCGCAACAGGAGATTCAAGCATGAATACCACGGTTAAAAATTTCCGTCCGCTGGCGAAAATCTCTGATCTGCAGATCGAAGAAAACTTAGCAAAAACCGCACTACATCGCGGAATGTTAAAAAAACTCATTCCTTTGCTTTATCCGATTCGTTATTTAATTCTAGCCATGATCTCAGTAGAGATCTTACAAGCGCTGAGCATCTTTGTACGTCCATGGGCAGTCAAGTACATTTTAGATTCTGGATTTCAGCAAGTGGCTGGGATACTGGTGTTGTATCAGCCAGTACTTTTTATAGCAATTGCTATTCTGGCATTCAGCTGGGTGTGTCGTTTTGGATTAGCGGGTGTATCAAAATACTTGTCTGGAAAAGCGGCTTTAAGTGTCATTAATGATCTAAGACGTTCATTATTTCAACATATTCAAGCTTTAAATATTGGTTATTTTGATCGAACTAAAGCGGGCCGAATTATTTCACGAGCGGATCGTGATGTCGATACTTTAGAACCAGTATTGATACAAGGACCACCTGAACTACTTTCTGCGATTTTACGTTGCGGATTAGCATCTGTGCTTTTGTGGCATATCTATCCCCCATTTTTCTGGTGTTTATTTGCAACTTTGCCGATTTTATTGACAATGACTGCAATATTTAAAAAGTCATCACAACGGCATTGGGGACGGGTTGCCGAAGAACGCAGTCGATTTACTGCACATTTGGTTGAAACGGTAAATGGCGCCAAAATTATTCAGCAATTAAATTATAGTGAAACCAATCAACAGCGCTATCAGCAGCTCTTAAAAGATTTTAATGATTCTATTATTTATGGAAGTAAGCGGACCAGCTGGTTTGCCCCATTTACTGGATTGCTTTCGACAGTGGCAACCGCGGTTTTTATTGTGATTGGAAGTTATGCTTATAGTGAAGGTGTCATCAGTATTGGACAGTTTGCCGAAAGTATTTTTTACGTGTTTTTATTCTTGGCACCTTTACAGGAATTGACCGATTTATTTGAGCGTTATGCCAATGGTGCAGCGTGTGCACAACGGATATTTCTACTTTTAGATACCCAATCTAGCATTCAAGATGCACCACATGCGTTGAAATTAGGGCAACTTAACGGGCATATTCGTTTTCAGTCTGTACATTTTGCTTATACCACCAAAGCTGTTTTACAAAATTTTGATTTAGAGATCGACGCTGGAACGGTGGTTGCGATCGTGGGGCCGACAGGTCATGGTAAAAGCACGATTGTTCAATTACTGACACGGTTTTATGAGCCTCAGCAGGGGGGGATTTTCTTAGACCGTTATCCGATACAGGATATCCATCTGGACAGTTTAAGACAAAATGTCAGTATTGTTTTACAGGACAATGTCTTGTTTAGCGGCACAATTTTAGACAATTTACGTTTAATTCAACCCGAAGCTACAGATCAACAACTGATTCAGGCGATTGAAGAACTTGGTGCAGATGATATTCTAGGACAGCTTCCTCATGGTTATTTTACTGAAGTTGGAACACTCGGAAAAAATTTAAGTCATGGGCAACGCCAACTTGTTTGTCTCGCACGTGCATATTTGGCTGATCCTAAAATTTTAATTTTAGATGAAGCGACCTCTGCAATTGATATTTATACGGAACAGAAAATCCAATATGCCCTTCGACGCTTATGTAAAAATAGAACCTGTATTGTGATCGCACATCGCTTAAGTACCATTCAAGAAGCAGACAAAATTGTGGTGATTGAGAATGGGGCTGTAGTGGAACAAGGTTCTCATGAACAACTGATTCAACAGCAACAATCTTACTATCAGTTGTATCAATCTTATTTACACAATCAACTTGTATAAGCTTATGCGCCACTAGCAAATCTGTGGTTTTATAAACATTTTTTCGAATCATTGTTTAAATATAAACAATGATTTTTTTATTTTTAATGATAAGTTTTTGATATTCAATAATAAAAATTTTGGCATTGGCTTTGCTATATCGGTGCAGATCGTTAAGGAAGCTTATATGCGTACATATTTTTCTCAATTCATTCTTCATTCTTCTGTTTTTGCGTTCAGTACACTTACCGCCTCAATCACTTTGGCAAATGAACAAAGGCCTGTATCAGAAAAAGAGGATGTCGTGACATTGCAATCAGTTGTTGTAACGGGTTCTCGGCGAGCGATCAATAGTGCTTTAGAGGCTCCTGCTCCAGTAGACATTGTGACAGCCAAAGAACTACAAGAAACAGGGGCAGGTGATCTTGCAGCTGCATTAACACGCTTATCGCCGTCAGTGAGTTTACCAACATCACCTGCGGGTGGTTTCGGTGCATCGGTGCCGCCGAGTATTGCATTGCGAGGTTTATCTGCAGATCAAACCTTAATTTTGATCAATGGTAAACGTCGCCATACAGCGGCTTACTTCACTCGACAAGCGTATGCTGGGGGGAGAGGTGCTGCGGTAACAGATTTAAGCCTAATCCCGATTAGTGCCATTGAACGTATAGAGATTTTACGAGATGGTGCCGCAGCTCAATATGGTTCTGACGCGATCGCGGGCGTGGTTAACATTATATTGAAATCACGTGATCATGGTGGTGGCGTGAGTTATCAAACTGGAGGCTATACACAAGGGGATGGTGAACAGCATAAAATCAATCTTTGGAAAGGCTTTGAATTACCCAATGATGGTGCTTTAACTGTTGCCGTAGATTTAGGAAAGCGTAAAGCTGCAAGTAATACTGCACCAGATACGCGAACATTTTATGATGGTTCAACCCAAGCCCAATATACCGAGCAGAACACACCATTTAGAACTTGGAAATTTGGTTCTCCTGAACAAAAAGACCAAATCAATATCACTGCGAATTTAGATTTACCTTTAACTGATGAAATTGCCTTGTATGGTTTTAGTAGTTATGGGCATCGTAAGACCATCGGGGAAAATTTTTATGAACCTCCAACCACCAAAACAGTACTGAATCAATCCAGTTATTTTAAGCAACGTTATCCTGATGGACGCTCACCTTTGAGTTTAGTCAGTGTGGATGATTTTGCGACCACGTTTGGGGTTAAACAAGGCAACCAGACTTCAGGAAAATATGACCTGTATGCCACTTATGGACAAAACAAAGTCAGCACTGAACAAGGCAATGGCATTAACCCAAGTTATGGTGCAGATTCACCCTCTCATTATGATTTAGGGGAAAACATTTTTGCCCAACTCAATACAGGACTGGACTATAGTCGTGATTTTGCAATTGATGGTCTAGCCAGTCCATTGACTGTTTCGACGGGAGCGCTATACCGTTGGGAACAATATAAACAAAATGCAGGCGACCCCATTGCTTATACCCGTGGACCCTATTTTAATCCAAGTACGGCTTTAGGTACGGGTATCCCAGGTATATACGCGGGTATTACAGATCAAGACCAACGCAAAATTAGTCGAGATGTGTACGGCATTTATTTGGATCTCGAAGCCGATATTGTAAAAGATTTAAATGTTGGTGCTGCTATTCGAACAGAAAAATATTCAGACTTTGGTTCGACAACCAACGGCAAACTCTTTGCCAAATATGATATATCTCCGCAGTTGACTCTTCGTGGATCTGTCAATACAGGTTATCGCGCACCGTCATTAGCCCAGCAAGGATACTCCGCTTATAGTGTACAAACGGTGCAAACTCCGACAGGTTGGCAAGATGTACAGCAAAGGACTTTAGTTGCGGGAAGTGAAGCGGCTTTACTGATTGGTGGAACTTCACTTAAGCCTGAGAAATCGACCAATTATTCTTTAGGTTTGGTACTCAAACCATTTATCAATACCTCTGCAACTTTAGATCTTTATCAAATCGATATTCGAAATCGTATTTTACTTTCTGACAATATTACTGGCAGCGTGATCAATAATGCTTTTGCAAATACGCCGTATGCAAATATTGCCAATGTGGCGTTTTTTAATAATTTATTAGATACGCAAACACGTGGTTTGGAGTTCGCATTAAAACATGATCTTGATCTTGAACAATATGGCAAGTTAAAGCTGAATTTAGGTTTGGCTTATCATAAAAATAAAATCACTGACAGCCGAGACTCAATCACTGCAAAAGGTGAGCGAATTCCAGTCTCCAGTATTGCTGGTCGAAATACCCAAAGCCTAATTGAATCTACAGCGCCAAAAACCAAATTAGCATTGGGGGCACTTTGGTCAAATCAAGCGTGGAGTATCAATGCCGCAGTCCGTCGTTATGATAAATGGACTACTTTAAATAATACCAATACTTCATTGGATCAGACCTTTGATCCGCAATGGATTGCTGATTTGGACTTTGGCTACAAAGCAGATGCGTGGGTAAAAGGGCTAAAATTCAATCTGGGCGCAAATAATTTATTTAACAGTTACCCAGACAAAGCTAAAGACTCATCTGTAGGGAACATCGTCAAATACAGTTTTAATGCGCCAGAAGGTGCCTTTGGAACGTATTTATATGGCCGTGTAAGTTACGACTTTTAAATTAAAAAATAAATTTTTTAAAACAGTTTTTAAATAGGTTTCAAGGTCATGAAAATGCAAAATACTTTTATATCTAATGTGGTTAAATCCGTTTTTGTCGCAAGCATACTAACGTCTGCTGGAATGGCAAATGCCCAGCAAGCCCCTCAGCCTGAAGATCGTTATGGGGATGGACGTGTTTCAGCATTTTATACATGGAAAGCTGCGATTCCAGAACAAGCTGGAAAACTCTTAAAGACAGAGGACATCAGCAACCCTTATATCCGTTTGGACAATGATAGTACGGCCATTCGTATTTTATATAGTTCAACAAGTGGACGGGATAGTAAGACCCCCATTGTGGTTTCTGGGACAGTACATCTTCCTAAAGGTACGCCACCGAAAGAAGGTTGGCCTGTTGTGTTATGGGCACATGGTACGGTTGGTCTAGCAGATGCCTGCGCACCTTCTTGGAATGGACGATCTTATCGAGATGTACAATATTTAAACCGATGGTTAAAAGAAGGATTCGCTGTAGTAGCAACTGACTATGAAGGACTTGGTGTGGCTGGCCCGCACTTGCTGATCAATAATCCAATGCTTGCTTATAGTATTTTAGACAGCGGTCGAGCTGCGCTTAAAACGAAATTACCTCTAGCAAATCGTTTTGTTATTGTGGGGCAATCTCAAGGTGGGGCAGGGGCTGTTTCAGCTTCAGCTTATTCAGCAACCTATGCACCAGAGTTAAATATTAAAGGATCTATTGGCACAGGGGTGATTTATCAGGACCCAGAGGCAACAGCTGAAAAGAATCAGTTAAAGTTAAATCCTTATGAAGTCAGTCCATCCTTAGCATATGGTATTTATAGTTTTTTAGTGACACAAAGCTTATTTCCTGAAATCAAAACTGAAGATATTTTTACCGCTGAAGCAGTGCCTTTGGTGGAACAAGCAAGAAATGCCTGTTTGACCAGTTTTATGGGAGATATTCAAACAGCAGGACTTTCACCTGCGCAAGCCTATAAGGCGAATCCACCATCGATCTATAAAAAATTACAGGAAAAACAATCCAATGATTATGGTTATTACCCGACCTTAAAAATCAATCATCCATTATTTATTGGCACTGGGGCAAATGATCGTACACCAGATGCACGTAATCAAATGAAGTTGGTGGCGGATGCATGTAAGGCAGGTACAGTCGTTGAAGGGCATTTGTATCATGGATTGGGACATAGTGAGACAGTGAATGCTTCCCTACAAGATTCTGTTCCATTTGCCAAAAAGGTGATTGCAGGGGAGAAGATTCAGTCCATTTGCAAACCAGATTTACAATAGAAAATCAGAAGAAAATAACCATCCCTCATAATGATGCTCATGGTTATGACAAGACCTTAAATTAGCAAGCAATAAAAACCGCTCATTCAATCCGATTAAATGAGCGGTTTTTATTTAGCTTGAGGACTTAGGCAATCTGTTTGTTTCGCTTGGCCGCCTCAGCTCGTACCGCAGGAATAATATAACGACCATAGTCCACAGTATCGTAAATTGGATCATAACCACGATTTAAAAAGGTGGTGACGCCCAGATCTACATAATCAAGTAATGCGGCAATAATCGTATCAGGCGTTCCGACAAGGGCGGTGGTATCACCATAGGCCCCAACTGCGCTTGCAGTTGGCATCCATAAGGCTCGGTCATGGCGATCACCTTGTTGTGCTGCTGCCAGTAACCGTTGTGAACCTACGCCTTTAATTTTATGTCCCGAAAGTGAGCCATTATTTTGGAACGTTGGATTTTGCTGAATATCAGCTAAAATTTGTTGTGCTCGTTGCCATGCGAATTGTTCTGTTGGCCCAATAATAAGACGTACTGATAAACTGACCTGCGGCTGGGGTTTATTGGCTGCTTCTGCTGCCTTTTTAAGTTTATTTATCTGCTCTTTCACGCCCGCTAAAGGCTCACCCCAAAGCGAATAAAGATCTGCATGACGCACTGCGATATCGTAGGCAATATCCGAAGAACCACCGAATGAAATCGGAATAGAAGTTCCATTGACCGGTTTTAAAGGGCAGAAAGCATTTTCCAGTTTAAAGTATTTGCCTTCATAGTGAATCGGTTGCTCACTTTTCCAAAGCTTTTGGATGATATCTAGATATTCACCCGTGCGTTCATAACGTTGAATTTTATCAACAATATAATCACCTTCTTGCGGTTCAGCGGTAATTCCCGTAATGGCATGTAAACGAATGCGTCCTCCGCCAGTGGTATGGTCCAGTGTGGCAAAGGAACGTGCAGCCAGATTAGGCGTCATCAGCGCAGGGCGATGTGCAATCATAAATCCAAGTTGTTCAGTCTGTTGTGCCAGATAAGCTGCGATTTGGGTACTATCAGGGCTACTTGGTCCATTGGCGATTAAAACTTTATCAAAGCCTGCATATTCATGTGCACGAGCATGATAACGTAAATATTCGAGATCAATTTTATGACCAATTCGGGTTCCTTTGGTTTCAGACCATTGATTTGGAAAAACCATACCCACAAACTCTATGCTCATCATTTAACCTATGCTGTAAATTTTAAATAAAAGAGCAAAATAGATGCCAAATAGTGAGGGGAGATAAAATATATAATTTTTTCAAAAATATTATTGTAAGCTGTTTATATATGATCAATTGACAGACATATTGTTTAAAAAGCAACATTGCATAAAAATAGAAATATATTGATTATAAATGCATAAGCAAAAACGCCTATTAAATCATTCAATATATAAATTTAGGATTAAATATCTGTAATTATTATTTATCAGCTTTGTAATAGAATTGTACTATTCTATTTTAATATCCTCCTCAGCTATTTAAAGGGTTAATTATGAAATCCTATTTGGATAATGATTATAAAGTAATTACCTTGCCTGATAATGGTGTGCCAATTAAGCCAATAAGAGCAAAAGCGATTATATTTTCTGATCAAAACTCTCGTAAGCTATTAAGCCAAGTTGAAACCATTGCACCAAGTTCTGCCAGTGTGATCATCCAAGGTGAATCAGGTACAGGTAAAGAATTAATCGCACGTGAAATTCATTTGAAAAGTGATCGCCAAAATAAGCCGTTTCTTGCTGTCAATTGTGGTGCTTTAGTTGAAACACTTGCAGAATCTGAATTGTTTGGTTATGAAGCAGGCGCATTTACGGGTGCGCATAAGACACGCCCTGGTATTTTTGAAACAGCCGACGGCGGAACTTTGTTCTTGGATGAAGTGGGTGAGTTGCCGTTGTCTTTGCAAGTAAAACTGTTACGTGTATTGCAAGAAAAGGAAGTTGTTCGGGTCGGTGGACGTAAACCGATCCCGATTAATGTACGCATCTTGTCTGGTACACATGTTGATTTGCGTAAAGCTGTCGCGGAAAATAAATTCCGTTTAGATTTATACTATCGCCTAAATGTGGTTGTGCTAAATATTTTACCATTGCGAGAGCGTAAGGGTGACATTTTGCCTTTGGTGGATTTTTTCTTAAACTCCTATTCGCAAAAGATGATTACGCCGAAACCCAACATCAGTGATCGCGCCAGAAATGCACTACTCAACTATAGTTGGCCGGGAAATATCCGTGAGCTTGAAAATAATATCCATTATGCACTGCTCATCAGTGGTGGCAAAACCATTGATATTGAACATTTAAGGTTTTCAGAGGAGGGTGGCTCAAGCGTTTTACCAGATAATGATTTGATTCAAGAGTTTGAGGATGTACTCAAGCGTTTATTTCAAGAATATGATGGTGAAGCATGGCACATCATTGAAGATAAAATCGTCAATACCGCTTTTTCAAGTTGCTGGAATAATCAGGTTAAGACTGCAAAAATGTTAGGACTGTCGCGCAATGTTTTACGTAATTTGTTATCAAGATATAATTTATTACCAAATAAAAATGAAATTGTTTAATTGGGCTGTGCAATAGAAACATCCATTTTACCCATGGATGTTTTATTTTGGGCTGGTCATTTTTGTGATCCATAAACCAAGTTCAAACAAAAGCCACATTGGTACTGCCAGTGCAAGCATGCTAAAAATATCAGGGGGTGTAATAAACATTGCGATAAAGAAAAACAAAACAATGATGTGTTTACGGTAATGTTCCAATTGTTGAATGGAAAGAATACCAATAAAAATAAGAATATAGGTGAGTACAGGGATTTGAAAGGCGATACCAAAAGCCAGAAAAAGCTTGAGACAGAAATCAAGATAACTGTTGATATCAGTCATCGGTAAAACATTATCTGGTGAAGCTAAGACAAAGAAGTTTAACGCCAAAGGCAGAATCAAATAATAGGCAAATAATAGGCCAAGATAAAATAAACCGATGCTGGAGAGTACAAGCGCCACGCCAAATTTTCTTTCACTTTGATATAGAGCAGGTGCAATAAAGCGCCAGAATTGATAAAGAATAAAGGGAATCGCCAATAAAATTGCAAAATAAATATTGAGTTTAAAGGGCGCTAAAAATGTACTCATCACATCTGTAGCTATCATGGTTGAATTTTTAGGCAATCGGGATATTAAGGGTTGAGCCAAAAAATGATAATTGTGTTGTGCAAGGGGCAATAATAGTAAAAAAATAGTTAAGACTGTAGCAATGCTATAGATCAAACGCTTTCTAAGCTCTTTTAAATGTTCGCTATATTTCATTTCAGTGAGTGTTTCACTGAGTATTTGTTCGGTCATGCAGCTTGATCCTCACGCAAGATATTGGATGATGTTGTGTAAATTAAAAAGGGTACTTTTAATTCACGCGCAGAGATTTGATAAACATAATCATGTATGGGATAAGGGGGCGCTTGATGTGCTATAGCAACAGCGCTATGTACACTTTGGATTTCGTGTTGCATTTGTGCAAGCTGCTGTTTGAGCAGCTCTTCGTTTTGTTTTATTTTGAGCAGCTCTTCTTGCATGATCCTTTTTAGTTCAAGCAATTCCAGTTCATTTTCTAACTCTAGCTGGATTTTGTTAAGATTATTTTTAAGGGCTCTATATTTAAGTAATCCCACCCTTAATGTTTGAGGGAGCTTTTCAGGTCCCAATATAATCAGTGCAATAACAGCAAAAGCCAAGAGTTCACCAAAACTGATATTGAACATAATGATTTAGTACTCACCCGTTAGTGTTTTTTTCTTTATTTAAATCGAGATGATGAATTTCTTTAGGCTGATTTGTTTCAGACAGTTTTTGATCATCAGAATGAACCGAGTCTTTAAAATCTTTAATTGCACCACCTAAATCCTTACCTAAGTTTTTAAGTTTTGATGTACCAAATAATAAAATAACGATCACGGCAAATAATAATATATGCCAAATTGATAAACCCATTTCATATTTCCTTAATAATTTAAAACTAGTTGGTATAAATATCATGCTTGAATATATTTTCTAAATAATATTTATATCGATGAATATTCGATTTCATTATGCGCTATGGTCCAGCATATTGAGTGCTTGATTACGATAGTTAAATAATAATTCGCTGTCTTTATGTCTTGGATGGGTCAAAGGAACTTGAATGATTTCTTTAATTTTTCCTGGTCGAGCAGACATTACGATCACGCGATCACCCAGATAAACCGCTTCTTCTATATCATGTGTAACTAGAATCATGGTGATCTTTTGATCTTGCCAAATACGTTGTAATTCAGTTTGCAGATGGCTACGTGTAATTGCATCTAAAGCACCAAAGGGTTCATCTAAAAGTAAAATATCAGGCTGATTAACCAAGCCTCGTGCAATCGCTACCCGCTGCGCCATACCACCCGATAGCTCATGTGGATAAGCATTTTCAAAACCTTTTAAACCCACAATTGTAAGATGTTCTGCCACACGGGCATTTTTTTCGGCACGGCTTAAGTCGGTTTCTTCGAGCGCTAAATGAATATTTTCGGAAACACTGAGCCAAGGCAATAGACGGTGCTCCTGAAAAATTAAACCTCGTTTTAAATCTGTCCCTTGTATTGGTGTTTGATTCAGTAAAATCTCACCTTGATAGTCTTTATCTAATCCTGCAATTAAGCGCAACAAGGTCGATTTACCACAGCCACTGCTTCCGACAATAGAAATAAATTCTCCTTGTTGAATATCGAGATGAATACCATCTAATACGGTGAAAGTTTGTTGATCTCGATAAAATGATTTATTGAGTTTTTTAATCGAGAGTAAGGAAAAGCTCATATCAATATCCTGATGAGATGGGTGATTCAGTTAAACACGCCATTGCAGTAGTCGTTTAGAAATCAAGTGAATACAAAGCGTCATGCCAATACCGCTGAGGGTGACCGTGATTGCACACACCAACAAAATATCCATTTCGGCATTGATTTCAGCTTTCATCATTAAATTGCCTAAGCCTGCACCAGCATTGAATAACAGCTCACTGGCAGTTGTGGTAATCCATGTAAAAGGCACCGCTAAATTCAACCCCGTTAAAATATATGGGAGAGCTTGAGGGAAACGGATTTTTTTAAATTCCTGCCAAAAAGATAATTTGTAAATACGAGCGACTTCACTGTATTTCTGGTCATAATGGCTTAGCCCTTGAAAGCTGTTAATCACCATCGGGAAAAAAGAAGCAAGCGCAATAATAAAGATTTTTGCCTGCTCACCATTGCCAAACCACAGTGCAATCAATGGGGTTAAACCAAGTAAGGGTACTTGGCGAATGCTATTAAATAATGGTGAAACCAAGGCATTTAAAATTTTTGAATAGGCAAGTAAGGCACCGAGTAGTAGCCCTGTTGTCGAGCCAAGTAAAAATCCCAGTCCAGCTTTTTTAAGACTTCCCCATGTGTTTAACCATAATTCACCTGTTTCAAGCAGCTGAATAAAAGCAAAATACACCTTCTGTAAAGGCACAAATGCATAGGCATGACTGGCGCCTAAACTTGAATTGTATTGCCATAAAGCCAGTAAAAGGAGCGGGAGCAGCAGACCTTTGATCAAGATCAGTGGTTGCGCAAAAGCACTTTTTAAGTTCAGTGGATGCTGTGACATTATTTCCCCCTTGAACTCAATGCAGGTGATACAAGATATTGTTCGAGCTGACGTAAAGTTTTATCTAAAGCAAAACCAATGATTCCTGTAATAAAAACTCCGACCATGACAACGTCTAAACGTAACATTTGTCGTCCGAGCTCCATCATTTGACCAATGCCAGTGCCTGCAGCAAGTAATTCAACGGCCACCAAAATCAACCAAGCACGACCTAGAGCAATCCGCAGTCCACCGATTAATGGTGGGAGGATGCAAGGGATGATGATGTATCTCAACCATGCTGGAGTTTTTAGTTTGTAGATCTGGCCCAATTCAATATATTTTTTAGGAATATTTCGAACAGCATCCGCTGTTGTGAGTGCGATTGGAAAAAAACAGGCTTTAATAATCAGTAAAATTTTAAATAGTTCACCAATGCCAAAAACCAAAATAAAAATAGGAATAAGCACAAAGATTGGAATTTGATAAAGGATATTGAACAAAATATAAGTGTAATTTCGGAAAGAGGTGAGAGATGCATAGGCAATGCCAAACAAAATCGCACAGGTGGCCGCAATTGAAAAACCCATCAGCAGTCGAGAAAGGCTATCTTTTAAATGCAGTTGTAGTTCACCACTTTGCAACAAGGCAAGAAATGTCTGCCATACCGTTATAGGTGGTACTAAAATTTGGGTTGGAAAAATCTGTAAATAGCTAATCAATTGCCAAACCAGTAACGCCAAGATGGGTGAAAGGAATGAGAGCAAGCGATAGACCTGCTCAGAAGACAATCGCCTCCATAATGGTGCTTTGATCGCCACAATTTTTTTTTCGATAAGCGGATTTACGAGGATTTTCATGACCTAGTTTCCTTACTTATGTTGAATATCAAGTGGTTGTAAATTTTGAATGGCTTGACTGGTAAACTGAGCATTGAGCAACTCTTCAGCTTTGATTGGCGTTTGAATCAATTGGTTTTTTACAGCATGGTCGATGACTTTTGCATAATGCTGTTTAAGAAAATCCACTTGGTACTCAGGTGACCAATCTTGTTGCCAGTTACTGCTGGTATTTTGACTTTCGCGTTGAATCACACTTAGAGGCTGACCAAATTTGGTTTGGCTTTGTTGGAATTCATCTTGATGCTGTGAAATCCACTGCATTGCCCGTACTGTCGCATCAGCAAGTAGTTGGGTTGTGTCTGGATGTTGATCCAGATAAGTCTTGCGTCCCCATAGTTCAGCACGCATTTTCCAGTCAGCGGGTAGACTTTGCGATGACCAAATAATTTTGCCAAGATGGCGATCTTGTAAAGTGAGCGCATCACTTAAGGTAAAAAATGCATCGACGCTTTTAGCGGATAAAGCAGCAGCTCCCGCCTGTGGATTGAGATTGATGATTTGAAAATCTTTAAGCTTTAAACCTTTACTCTGTATCAATTGAGCAAAGTTAATTTCCCAAGGACGACCACGATGTAAGGCAATCTTTTTACCTTTGAGGTCCTCAATGGTTTTGATGGGTGAATCCGCTGGAACCACCAAATAAACATTATTACCGACTCCGCCAGGGACGACAATTTGTGTTCTAACACCAGTGGCATTGAGTACTACCGCAGGAAGATTGCCATAAAAAGCAAAATCAATTTTATTGTTGATAAAGCTTTCATTGACTAAGGTGGCCACAGCCGCAGTGGTTACAGGTTCCCACTTTAATTCAATATTTTTCTGCTTTAATGCTTTTAGAAAAATGGGGTCCTGTGCAATAAGTTGTGGTACACCAATAAAGTCCAGACCGCCAGAAGTTCCATTGGCCACAACCGCAATACGAAGCTGTTGTTGACCGGTTTTACTTTGGTTTGGATCTTCGGTTTTGTGTACGCCACAAGCAACCAATCCTAAAAGACTAAAACTTAAAAAAAGACCAGAAAAAATACGCATATCATCATAAAAATCTAGAAATATAAGGGGATAGAGCAAGAACCAAGCCAAAATAATTATTTTATATAAATCAGTTTGTTATGTTTTTATGATTGGTGTTATTTGAATGGATTAAACAGGTTATGTTGTGAAACCGACAGTATTGGATGGATAAGTGTTGAAATTTCAACACCATGTTTAGCTGGGTTTTTATAATATTTAGATAAAACAACAATATAGATGAATTCATTATTGAATAAAAAACGGCATGGTTTCTGCTCATAAGTTGTATCACTCACGATAGCGTGTAAAACCTTTAAATTATTGAGAAGTATTATGTCTGTTGAATTTTTGTGGAGAATCCCTGTGCATGGGGATGGTCGTCGAGCACATCAGTTACATACACGAGGTGAATGGAACCAGCTGAGCCCAGCAGTACAATCCCCTCAACGTGTGGCACCTCAACATCAAGATGAATTGTTTGCCTACTATGATTATGTACAACAGGTAGCAAAAGCCGCAGATATCGTGGGTTTTCACGGCGCATTGATTCCTGCTTTTCCACATACTGAAGAACCGTGGGTGCTGGCATCGGCATTGGCAAGAGAAACCAAAAGACTCCGATTATTGATTGCGATTCAACCTTGGTTTATCCATCCTGCATACGCAAGCCAAATGGCAGCAAGTTTGCAGCGTCTCAGTCAGGGACGGGTTGAATGGAACGTGATTTCAGGTGGCGGTGGGGCACAGCAACGTGCCTATGGTGATTTTATTGAACATGATCAGCGCTATGCGCGAACCAATGAATTTTTAGAGTTTGTAAAAGGGTATTCGCATCAGGCACCTTTTGACTATGATGGAAAGTTTTTCCACGTTGAACAAGGTGGTTTGAAATACCCAATGAATCAATATGACGTTCCTCGTTTGTGGTTAGCGGGAGCTAGTCCAGCGGCACTGCAAGTTGCAGGTCGGCATGCCGATATCCACTTAACCTGGGGGGAACCTGTTGAACAGCAGAAAAAAGTGATTGAACAGGCGCGCTCCTTCCTTGCACAAAATACCCCAGACCATAAGCTAAAGTTTGGTATGCGTATTGATATTTTGGCACGCCCCACACAGGAACAAGCGTTTCAAGAACTTAAACAGATGTATGAAACCATCGCTGTTGATGGCAATGCATTTGAACGTAAAGATACTGAGTCGGTTGGTGCAAAACGTCAGCAGGCCTTAGCACAAGGCAATCGTTTTGAAGACTTATTTGTCAGTCCAAATGTTTGGGCTGGTATGTCAAATGTAAGGGGTGGTCCAAACTGTATTTTAGTGGGGAGCTATGAACAAGTGGCACAGCGCTTACAAGAATATATCGACATTGGTGTTGGGCATTTTATTCTCGCCAGTAACCCACATTTGGAAGAAGCATATCGGGTTGCTGAAGAAGTCTTACCCTTGGTTGGATATAAATTAAAATAATAAGTTTAGATCCCTTTGAGATATCAGAGGGATCTTGTTGTTTCAACAGCATAGAACTGTCTTAAAACCAACAGCTTTGCTGACAAATCGAAGAATTTTTTTAATTAAATTTATAAAAATTAGTGACTTATATTGTTGGCATGACTTGTGCAATTTTCAATACAGTATTTTATTTTTTAGTTTAAATTGCCATGAGTGAACGAATATTTAATCCCCATCAGCGGGCGTTGCTATTTGGGCAATATGCATCTGCTTCAACTGCAACTGGCATATCAGACCCATTTACACGACATCATTTGGATGTGAGTCAATCACCTCCAGCAAAATTGAATAAATTGTGGATCGCGATCATTGCGGTTGCTGCAGCACATTTAGGTATTTGGTATATCGCAAAACAATTACCGACACCAGCTTTGGACATTGCAAAGCCAGAACCCGTGGTGATTGAAATTGTCAAACCAGTGGAACCACCTAAAGTCATTGAACCTAAAATTCCACCAGTGACGCAAAAACCCAAAATTCCGCCTGTGGTCGAAAAACCAAAACCGATTGCGAAACCTATCGAACAGCCGAAACCTGTTCAAAAAACTGTGGAGCAAGCCAAACCGATTGTAAAACCCATTGCGCAAGACACAGTTCAAAAAACTGAGGAACCTGTTGTAAGCAAAAAACTGAGCGCTGAACCTGCTCCAAAAACAGCAGAACCAGTGAAGCCTGCTGATGACAATTTACCTGTGACAGAAGCCAAGGGTTATGCAGGTTATCTAAGCAACCCCGCAGCAGAGTACCCAGAACAGGCCTTAGAACGTGGTTGGGAAGGCTCGGTGATTTTAAGGGTCAAAGTATTGCCAAACGGTAGCCCAGATAGCGTAACAGTCAAACAAAGTAGCGGCAAAAAACTTTTAGACAGCGCGGCTGTAAGAACAGTAAAGCAATGGAAATTTTCACCGGCCTTAAAAGGTAAAACACCTGTCGAAGGTTGGGTTGATGTTCCAATTCATTATCAATTACCGAAATAAACTATTTTAAATTAAGAGGATATCTACATGACAGACATAAATTCATTGATCCATGACGGCACAATCTGGTTATTGGTTGCTTTCTCCATCGTCACATGGGTATTGATCGTGGTTAAAGTGGTACAGACACAGAAAGCCAGCAAGCAAAGTAAGGTCTTTGTCGAAGCCTTTTGGAAAGCCAAAAATTTGCCTGAGGCAGTGACTCAATCACAACAGGGGGAAGGCCCTACAGCCCGTGTTGCAAATGCAGGTTTTCAAACCTTGATTGAGGCAGATGAAAAGACTCATCAAGATTTGCAAAACAGTTGGAGTCGGCAGGATTTATTAGAGCGTCATTTACGCAAGCAAATTTTAACTGAACGTCGTCAATTGGAAAAAGGTTCTGCATTATTGGCTTCGATTGGCAATAACGCACCGTTCATTGGACTATTTGGAACAGTGTTTGGGATTATTCATGCTTTACAGGCCATTGCACATTCAGGTAATGCAAGTATGGATGTGGTTGCAGGGCCAATTGGTGAGGCCTTGATTGCTACAGGTATTGGTATTGCTGTGGCGGTACCCGCTGTGTTGGCTTATAACTATTTCATACGTAAAGTTAAAACCATCGGTGCAGACCTCGATGATTTTGCCACTGATTTTGTCAGTTTAAATCAAAAAGCGGGCTTTCAGTTACCTGTCGCTAAGCCAAAAAATACCACTGGAAATACTGTAGTCAATCATGATGCATCTAGTAAAGAAGTCAAAGAAAAAGGAGTGTTTGCATAATGGCCGTTTCAACCTCCCAAGAAGATGATGTGGTGAGTGAAATTAACATTACGCCATTGGTTGATGTGATGCTGGTTTTACTCATCGTGTTTATCGTTACAGCGCCCCTGTTAACCAATACCGTGAAAGTAAATTTACCCAAGGCTGCACCGACGCAGTCAACGGATCAGAATAAAGCGGTTGTCATTAGTGTTAATCCGCAAGGAGAAATCTTCCTTGACAAGGATAAAGTAACTTTGGCAAGTTTTGAAAAAGAGATTCAGTCACGTAAAAACAGCAACCCTAAATTGGCTTTGAATTTAAATGCCGATGAGACCATTCCTTATGGAACAGTTGCAAAATTACTTGCCAGTATTGAGCGAGTAGGGGTAGAAAAATTATCTGTGATTACCGTACCCAAGTAGTCTTTGGATGCTGAATGAAATAGCTGCTACGGCAGCTTTTTTAGTGTCTAAAAATATGGGTAGTTAAAATTAAAACAGTGTTCAAATTTTATTGCTTTGTATAAGCATGATTTATATAAGCCTGATTTTTATAAACTGAATGTGTACAAAATGAATGTGTTATTCACGATTTTGATCAGCAACACAAAAGGTCGTTGTGTTGCGCTGCAATAGTCGGGATGCATCATCAGAGCCCCATACTGGATTGACTTTTCGTCCTTGAAAAGTCACAAGATCGCTGACTACAGCAGATGCTTGCTGGTGTTAAGGCGCTGCAAATTTTATTTTAGGCTTGATTGTTCCATAATTTCTCAAAACGCCACGTTGGGAAAATCGTGTGTTCTGCAGCTAATCCTCCAATCTGTTTCGATGCAGCATCTATGCTATGGCTAAAACCCCAAATTAGCATTCCACCGCGTTCATGTTGAATTTTTTGTGCCTGAGCCAAATACACTTTACGCTTGGCTAAATCGGGTTCAGCCAGCGCTTTATAAAACAGCTCACTATATTCTGGGTCTTTAAAGTTGACACGATTGGTTGTTGAAATTGGCGCATCATTCACTACAGCAGTGGATAAATATGGTGTACCCACGTTGGTTGCATTACTGGAGAATTGCCATTTACTCCGGTCAGGTCCATTAAATGTGGCTAAATCAACTTGTTTGACCCGAATACTGACATTGGCTTTCTTTGCTTGTTCTGCAAATATCAGGGCAGGTTGGGCGTTGCCAACGGGGGTAATCAGCTCAACGCTTAAGCCATCTTTAAAGCCCGCTTGAACCAATAAATTCTTGGCTTCCGTAATGTCTTGTTGACGTTGTGGCAAATTTAGAAATGCTGGATCCTGTGGAGAATATAGATCATTGGCGATGCGTCCCTGACCGTTTAAACCCCGTTGTATCAGCTCTTGACGATCGGCGATTAAACGAAATGCTTGGCGGACTTTGGGATCATTAAATGGTGCCTGTTGAGTATTAAAGTCAAAACTATTGTGGGTATTGGTTTGAGAACGAACCGTTTGAATATGTTTTGCTTGTTCTAAAATTTTAATGTATTCAGGTGAAATCGCATTTGCAAGATCAATTTGTCCTGCCAATAATGCATTTAGTCGAGAAACTTGATCTTTAAAGTCAATGACTTCAAAACGATCTGCATAAGGCCGATCTGCTTTAAAATAGTTTTCAAACCGAGTAAAGACAGAACGTTGACCGGGGATAAATTCTTTGACTTTATAAGGACCTGCGCCCACAGGGTTATGAATGGGATCAAAATCAGTGGGGACAATACCGCCAAAATTGACCCAAGTTTCAGGCAGCGCCACAAAGCCAGCAATTGAACTAATAAAAGGAATGCGTACTGTATATTGATCTAATTTTTGGATACGATCACGATCAATCCATTGCACAAGATTCCGAAAAGGTGAGGCAAGCTTTGGATCTGTTAAGCGTTGCAATGAAAAAATGACATCATCTGCGCTGACGGTTTTAGCATGATGAAACTCTAAACCTTTACGCAGTCGTATGGTCCATTCGCTGGCATTATGATTAGGTTCTGCAAATTCAGCCAAAGCAAGACGAGGAAGCATGTTTTCGTCCCATTCCCAGAGCTTATTATAAATCGCAAATCCACGGGTAATCCCACTTCCTGATGCTGAAAGGTGAGGGTCAAGGCTACCTGATTGTTGTCCACCAATCAGCCCTAATCGAATTGTTCCACCATGCTTAGGGGTACTGGAAAGTGAACTTTGCGAGTCAGCGCTAGGTTGTGGAGATTGTCCACAAGCAGATAAACCACTGATTAAAGAAACGCCACCTAGTGCAGTTAGACTTTGGGTTAAAAATTTTCGACGTGAGAGTAACAAGGTTTCATGTGTCATTAAAAATACTCAGTTAGAACTTATCCAGAGGAGATTGCACAATGAATGCCAATTCTTTTTAATATTTTTCTAATATTTATCAATTAATTATAAGCGTTGTGTTTTTTGTCACTGTTGCTTTTTCAGCATTTCTGTTGAAAAAATAAACATGAATAAAATCTGTATATCAATGAGGGCTATTTAAAAGTAATAAAAATCAATGTTTTATATTTGAGTTTTGCCTATTTAAAGATTGGCATAGGCTTTGCGTAACGCAGTGTAAATTTATTTTACTGAGTGTGATATGAAACAGAACTTTCAATTAAAGCCACTGGTGATTGCGCTAGGGCTATTTGGGGCAATCTTTCCATGCGCTATTTTTGCTGAAGAAACCGCAGAGCAAGCCAAGGATTCTAATGGTGATGTAATTACCTTAGCCGATGTTGTGGTGACAGGAGCAAATAAAAAAGCCACCATTCTCCCCAAGCGTAAAGTCACTTCGATTTATGGGACGGATAGTTCTGTATTAGATACCCCCCGTGTCGTTTCACAAGTATCAGAACAACAGTTTCGTGAAGATGTTATTCGTAGTGCAGATGATTTGGTTAAGTATGCTCCAAGTATCACCAGAGGAGGTGGGCAAAATGCCAATTTCGCGCCACAGATACGTGGGCAAAATTCCGAAGTTTTTCAAGATAGCCAACGAATATACAGTACCCGACATCCGACCAATTTAAATGCCTATGAAGCTGCTGATATTGTTGCAGGACCAACGGGGGTAATTTTTGCACCGACCTCAGGTTCAGGGGGATATATTAATTATCTCACCAAAAAACCGAATTTTAATAAAGCAGAAACCACGATTTCGGGATCAGTGGGTTCAATTTATGCAGGGCAAGGTGCTGAGCCTAATTTCTCAGTCAGTATTGATCATACTGCACCTATTTCTAAAGAATTGGCATTTCGTGTCAGTGCAACAGCACAACGAACAGATGACTATTATGACAATGTAAAAAATAATTTTAATGCATTTTATGGTGCTTTGGCTTGGCGTCCAGATGACAGTCTACGGGTTGACTGGAATATCAGTTATGACGATTATTCAGATTTTAATGTGACGCATGGTTGGAACAGAGCGACACAACAATCCGTTGATCAAGGGCTTTACTATAAAGGCAGAGCGACCCCGATTATTCAAAACGGTTCAAACTTTTGGTCTCCAGTCTTTGATTCTGGTGCAGCTCACTCTAAAGTGATTGGTTGGCAAACTCGGCAGAAGAATGATAAAAATCAATATATTGCTGTAGGTCCAGTACAGACTTCTCCTTTGCCAAGTTCCACTGCTGATCAAGCGGGTACAATTCGAGGCTGGGTCTATGATCCATCAATCGCAGGCAATGGCTTAGTCAAATTAGATGATGATGTTTCTGGTCGGAGCGAAGATAAAAACAGTGCAAAGCGCTTTAGTACACAATTTAAACTGGTCAAAGATATCAATGAAAATTGGTCTGTGGCCAATAGTACGCTATATCAAAAGAGTCGTGATTTGGGTGATTCTGTTGGGAGTTTCTTTACCGATTTGGACCATGAATTATTGGATAACCGCTTAGAGTTTTTAGGCGATCATGACGTTGAGCTATTGGGTGTCAAAATCAACAATAAAAGCAGTACAGGTGGCGCTTATCGGCATGAGAAATTTACCTCTCTCGCAGCAAACAATAGTTTTAATATCAATCCTTATGATTTAACCAATGATCCATCACAGAAAAACCCTGGAGATTTATTGGGGTTGGTCAATCATGGCGGTTCGACTGGAAGCTGGATTGGGCAGGCTGGTGTTCCACAGTATTCGCAGTATTTTGGCTATTTAAATCTACCTCGAATGTACCCTGTGGGTCATGGCTTATATGCTGAAAAAGGCGGTTTTCCTCCCAATGGAGGTGGTGCAGTTTATACAGGAACAGGCTTTTGGGACACTTACAGCGTATTTACACAGCAAAATTTTACCTTTAATGATGTTTTTGGGATTAATCTGGGAATTAACCACAGTTCTATAAAAGCAAAATTAGAGAATCCACTGGTTTTAGTCCCTACAGATGTCCGCTCAGATTCCAATAAATATAGTTTGCTCAGCTATCAAGCCAGTACCTTTATTAAACCTACTGAAAAAAGTACCCTATATTTTACTTATGATAAAAGTACAGCTTTGAATACGGGTGTATTTGGTCCATTTTTAATTTGGGGCGCTGGAAATCAGCTAAATCCTTTGGCTTTTGACAGCCAAAGTGAATTAAAAGAAGTGGGAGTGAAATACGAGCCGATCACTGATCAACTTCTGTTAACGCTCAGTGGTTTTGAACAGAAGCGCGATTTATCACCTGATACCAATGGCAATATGGCTCGTTTTGAAATCAAAGGCCTTGAATCATCATTGCGTTGGCAGCTACAAAAAAATATCGCGATCGGGGCAAACTTAACCTATCTCAATGCTGAATATTCTTCCATTATTCCAGCTGGTTTTTCACCTTTTGGTTTCCATGCAGACAATGCGACGGTATGGGGCGATAGCAATGCTTTAAACCAACGCAAAGCAGGACGTTATGATGCAGCAGGCATTCCTAAATATTCTGCAAGTGCTTATGTGGACTATCAACACCAGTCAGGTTTTGGGCTAAACCTATCGGGTTGGTGGACAAGTAACTGGTATACCAATCTAAGTCAGACCGTAAAGGTACCCAATAATTATAATTTAGATTTGGGACTTTATTATCGTCAACCGCAGTGGACAGTGGGCTTAAATATTCTTAATTTGACCAATGAACGTAATTTCGTAAATGGTTTAGCTGGTGCAAATAGCGAGTTTTTACAGCCAATGCGTCCATTGACGGTACAAGGACAATTTAGCTATAAATTCTAAATTAAACAGATTTTTATTTTTGATTACATTAGCCATACTTTTGTATGGCTTTTTATAAATTTATTCTTAGTAGATATCATTAAAAATAAAAAACAGCAAAATGTTGAAATAACAACAATACGACAATTAAAAATGTCTATCTATCAGCAAAAATAAATAATTTTTTTATGATTTTTTATATAACACTTTGAAAATATTTAAATAAATGGAATGGCACAAAAGTTGCCAATAACAAGAATAGATTTATTTAAATGGAGTCAGCATGTTTAAGGTTACAAAAATTAGGCAGAGTATTTTAACTGCTATGTGGGGCGTAACGGCGAGTGTTTCAACACTGGCTATTGCAAATGAAGAGATCGAGACTACACCAGCACAACAAGCACAGGTTGAAAAAGCCAAAGATGTCAAAAAATTAAGTGATGTGATCGTCACTGCACAATATCGGGCGCAAAATATTCAAAAAGTTCCAACTGCAATTACTGCTGTTTCGGGTAAGGACTTGGCTGCGAAAGGCTCTACTTTTATTGGGGATGTTTTAACCTATACACCAAATGCTGCAGCTGAAAACCCAGATGGGGATAGTCGTCCACGTTGGTATATTCGTGGTCTAGGTACGGGAGATGTGGCTGCATCGACAGTATTTCCTGTTGGCGTGTATGCAGATGGGGTTTATTTAAATGCGCCAGTTGCAGGTGCAGGTGACTTGTTTGATTTAGAGCGTATAGAAGTTTTACGTGGTCCACAAGGCACGCTCTATGGGAAAAACACCACTGCGGGTGCAGTCAATTATATTTCTAAAAAGCCTAATTTTTCAGATAAACCCAATGGATATGCAACCATTGGTTTAGGGGATCATAACCTGCGAACATTTGAAGGTGCTGCAAACGGCAAAATTTCGGAAAATGTTGCGGTGCGCGGGGCTTTTTACTCTGAAGACCGTGACGGATATGCAAAGAATATTGCCAATGGTGAAGATTATGGCAACGTGGATAAAAAATCTTTTCGTTTCCAAGTGCTAGGCAAAATCAATGATGAATGGGATGCCTTGGTCAATCTACACAGCCAAACTTATAATGGTTTAGGCAGTAATGGTTCCTTAAGTGTGGGTAAATACTGGGGTATTTATGAAAGACCTAAAGGGCGAGACACCAATTTAGATTTAGATGAAAACAATAAGATTCAGCATGATGGCGCGTCATTAACCTTAACTGGAGATTTGGGGGGCGGATATAGCTTTACTTCGATTACTGCCTTTGATAAGACCACACAAAAGTCGATTTCAGATGGTGATTACACCCCTTATGATGTCGCACGAAGCTATAGTGATAATGAATGGCGTCAATATAGCCAAGAGTTCCGTATCGCTTCTGATGCTGAAAAACGCTTAAGTTGGATTGCAGGATTTCATTATTTCAATGAGGATTTAGATTCCACTGGAGTCAGTGCACGTGTCAATAAAACATTGCCAAATGGCGCTGCTTCTCAAACTGCATCTACGCCAGCATTTAGAGATATAACCTATAACCAAGCCACTCAAAGCTTTGCACTTTTTGGTAACAGTACCTATAAATTTACAGATAAATTTAAAGTGACAGGTGGTTTACGTTGGACCAGTGAAGAAAAAGATATTGATCTCAATCTGACTCAGATCACAACGGGAGACTATACAAAAGGCAGTTGGTGGAAAAAAGATGGCTATAGCAATGCTGTTTATAACCCAACCCCAAATGCAAATGGGTCAACAAGTCGCAATAAAACTTGGAATGAGTTGACCTATGACATCACCCCAGAATATGAAATTAATCCTAATTTAAATACTTACTTTAGATTCGCACGCGGTTTCCGTTCAGGTGGATTTAACACCGGTTTATCCAGCAGCTTAACCCAACTTGCCGACGTGAATCCTGAATACTTAAATAGTTATGAACTTGGTTTAAAGTCTACGTTATTGGACGGAGATTTAATCGCAAATGCCAATATTTTTTATTATGACTATAAAGATATTCAAACCAATTTACTGGTTGCAACAGAGGGACAAGGTGGCGGTGTGACCTCGGTTCTCGCCAATGGACCAAAAGCTGAAGTTAAAGGTGCTGAATTAGAATTAGATTATTCAGTGACTGAAAATCTACGTTTACGTTTTGCTGGTGCTTATCTTGACAGCGAATATACCGATTTCGTCGATAAAAACCCAATAACCAATGTGGTTAATGCAGATAATACAGGCAACAGTCTAGTCCGTTCGCCAAAATACACCGTTGGTCTGGGTGGAGAATATACCTTTAATCTCAATGATGGTGCTCGTGTTGTTGTAGGTACAGATGCCAGCTATCGTGACCGTGAATTTTTCCTTGTAAACCGTCAAGACTATTCGGTAGATCCAATCTTAAGCCAAAAAGCATATACCTTATGGAATGCCAATGTTGGCTACCATAGCGCAAATAACAAATACCAAGTCAATGCTTACGTTAAAAACCTATTGAATGAAGAATATCAAGTACACGGCCGTCCAAATGGTCCCGCTGGACAATATGTTTTAACTTATGGAAACCCACGTCAAGTTGGTGTTTCTTTGACTGCTAAATTCTAAGTTATACGGAGAACATCATGGGAATTGAATTTTTTACCCGTCTACCACTGCATGGTGAAGCAGAGTACTTAGCAGGTGATCCACGCAATCGTGGTGATTGGTCACGTGTCGCAGGTGTAGAAAATACTGGTGCAACATCGAATTACCAAGTTGGTGATGACTTTACCTATATCGACTATCTTAGCCAAGTGGCTCGTGCGGCTGAAATCAATGGTTTTGCAGGTGCGCTGATGGTGAATGCACCTACAGGTGAAGAACCGTGGACAGTGTGTTCCTTATTGGCAAGAGAAACCAAGCGTTTAAACTTTGTGACTGCATTCCAGCCTTATCATTTTAGTCCTTATAATGCAGTACAAAGTGCAGCAACGTATCAGCGTGCCACAGGGAATCGGTTGGTTTGGAATATTATCAACGGCGGCTCTGAGGTTATTCAGCGCCAAGTTGGGGATGCTACTCCGCACGATGACCGTTATATCCGTGCGACTGAATTTTTAGATGTGGTGAAAGGGTATTGGTATAATGAATCATTCCATTACCAGGGCAAATATTATTCTGCTGAAGGTGGCGGTTTAAAATATCCTCTGAATAAAGCTGAACTACCGATCATTTGTACGGCAGGATCGTCTGAGGCTGCCCGTGAGTTTGGTGCGAAGCATGCTGATTATTATTTAATGCGTGCTGAAAAACCCAGTGAAATTACTGAATTGATTGCAGATGTGCGCAAACGTGCTGCGAGATATGGGCGGGATAATATTAAATTCGGCTTATCCATTGATACGATTGCACGCCGTAGTGAACAAGAAGCGTTGGCAGAGGCACAACGTTATTTGGATGAAGCTGCTGAAAAACAACGCTTACATGCGTCTGCTGCACATGCAGGTTTGAGATCGGCACGTGTATTGAGTTTTGAAAAAGAATATAGTGAAAAAGCAGGCAGTAAAAACGTCGATGATTTCTTTATTCATCCCAATGTTTGGTCAGGCTTTGGCTATATTGGTATTCCACCAGGTGTTGCTTTAGTGGGAAGTTATTCGCAGATTATCGAGCGGATTCAAGAATATAACAGTATTGGAATTGATCTGTTTTTCTTGGCGGGCTATCCACATTTAGAAGAAGCCTATCGCCTTGGCGAACATGTTTTACCTTATTTTAAAAAACAGCGTCAGGCATTACAGCGTATTCCTGAAGAGGCAAAATATCGTATCGCCTAACTTCCATTGCAACAGGTTAAAGCCAAGATTTTAAACCAGTCTTGGCTTTTTTATACCAATAAAAAATACAAAGTGTGGCAGTGTAAACTTGATTTTCATACTCTTCTTTCTATGCAATGATCAAAGTTTGATTCCTGATAAAGCTTAACCATATTTAAAAATCATTCCGAAGCTTAATTTCGTAAGAGCTATACTGATTATAAGTAAATAAGTGAATAATAATGCTTACTTGCATTTTTTACACAGTTTCGTATATTTGATAGTTGTGCTTCATTTTATCAACAACAATAACCTGACAAACAAACATGACCATTGAGCAGGAAAAATGAAAGTAATTAATATCCATAAAAGAGAAATTCAGCAATCAAAGGCTGAAATTGCTAAGTTATTCAGGACTTTGTCAACAGATAATGATTTAATGTTAGCAACAGACAAATGGCCAGCCATGAAGTTGGACAATGGATTAAGTGTGGGTTCAAAAGGTGGGCATGGACCAATCAGATATTCTGTGACAGATTATCAGCCCGAAAAATCAATCACTTTTCAGTTTGACTTAACAGGTTTTAATGGTTTTCACAGATTTAGCATTAATGAATTAGACCCCAACAAAACAGAAATTTCACATATTATTGATATGAAAACAACAGGTTTAGCGACTTTAAAATGGGCCTTAGCAATTCGTTGGTTGCACGATGCCTATATTGAAGACGCATTTGATAAAGTTGAGAATCATTTTACAGCTGACAAGAAAAATAGTGAGTGGAGTTTATGGGTTAAATTATTGCGAAAAATATTGAAACCTAAAAAGAAATAAAAACCAACAACCAACTTCATATTGTCTAAGCCCATTGCAACAGGTTAAAGCCAAGATTTTTAAACCAGTCTTGGCTTTTTTATATTCATTTTTATACCGATAAAAAATAGTGTGGGTTGTCGTTGAAGCTTTGAACAGAAAACCTGTAATGGTTTAAATCATGTAACGACATAAAGCGTCAACAATCCTATATAAAAAAATAAAGCTGTTTTCTTTCAATAATAAATCCTGATATTTGTGTATTTTTATTTTTTATAGATTTACATTTCTGCTATCAGAAAATCACCAAAAGCATTGACCTTAAAGTTAACTTTAACCTTAGTATAGAATGACGGTCCATACGAATCGTATCAAACATTGTAATTTACTGACATAAATGAGAACAGCAATAAGTTATTCAAAGTGTAAATCATACACAGGAGAAATTAACATGGCATATGTTACGACAAAAGATGGTGTTGATATTTTTTATAAAGATTGGGGACCGAAAGATGCCCCAGTATTATTTTTTCATCATGGATGGCCATTAAGCTCGGATGACTGGGATTCTCAGTTATTGTTCTTTTTAAATGAAGGTTTTCGTGTGGTTGCACATGATCGTCGCGGACATGGACGTTCAAGTCAGGTCTGGGATGGTCATGATATGGACCACTATGCCGATGATGTTGCAGAAGTGGTCAAACACTTGGGCATTAAAAACGCAGTACATATTGGTCACTCCACTGGTGGTGGTGAGGTTGTTCACTACATTGCACGTCATGGCGAGGAAAATGTATCCAAGGCCGTATTGGTCAGTGCTGTACCTCCAATTATGCTGAAAACGGAAAAAAATCCGCAAGGTTTAGCCAAAGAAGTCTTTGATGACTTACAGAATCAGCTTTTTAAAAATCGTGCTCAGTTTTATCATGATCTACCAGCGGGGCCATTCTATGGCTTTAACCGACCAGATGCTCAACCTTCAGAACCCGTCGTATTGAATTGGTGGCGACAGGGCATGATGGGTGGAGCAAAAGCGCATTATGATGGAATTGTTGCATTTTCACAGACTGACTTTACCGAAGATTTGAAAAAAATCTCAGTGCCTGTTTTAGTCATGCATGGGGATGATGATCAAATTGTACCTTATGAAAACTCAGGGGTACTTTCTGCCAAACTGGTTCAAAATGGCCGATTAAAAACCTATAAAGGTTATTCACACGGTATGTTAACCGTCAATGCCGATGTAATTAATCCAGATTTATTGGCTTTTATTCGCGAGTGAACAGTTGTCGTTTGATCTAAAGCAGAATAAAAATAGAGGCCTTGAAGCCTCTATTTTTTATTAAAGTATCAGGTGGTTATTATCTTATTATGATGTAAGTCTTTGAATAAAATTAGTTCTTAAAATAATAAAAATTAAATGCGAAAAAAGGATTGACATTAAAGTGAGCTTTAATCTTAAAGTAAGTCCATACTTTATGAGGCTATAAAAATGAACGTCTTTGAAAAATTAGTTTTACCCAATGGTACTCAGATTCCAAATCGTATTGCAAAATCTGCGATGGAAGAGAATATGGCAGATCTCAATCATGCACCATCAGAAGAGCTCATGCGTTTGTATCAAGCATGGGCAGATGGTGGTGTTGGTTTAATCATTACAGGTAATGTGATGGTAGATCGTCGTGCGATGACAGGACCGGGTGGGGTGGTCTTGGAAGATGAACAGCATTTAGCGCACTTCAAACGTTGGGCGCAAATCGCACGTTCTCAAGGCGCGCAAGCATGGTTGCAGATCAACCATCCGGGCCGCCAAATGCAGTCAAATTTAGGTCAGCCAACGTGGGCACCCTCTGCTGTGGCTTTAGATTTAGGTAAAATGTCAGATCGTTTTAATACTCCAATTGAAATGACTCAAGCCATGATTGACGAAGTGATTCAACGTTTTGCCAATACCGCACGTTTGGGTGAAAAGGCTGGATTTACTGGTGTAGAAATTCATGCAGCTCATGGCTATCTACTCAGTCAGTTCCTTTCACCTTTAAGCAACCAACGTCAAGATCAATGGGGCGGTTCATTGGAAAATCGTGCACGTATTTTGATTGAGATTGTCAAAGCAGTACGTGCAGTGGTGTCATCAACATTTACAGTTGCTGTCAAACTGAATTCGGCCGATTTTCAACGTGGTGGTTTTAGTGCTGAAGATGCGCAGCAAGTGGTTCAAATGTTAAATGATCTGTCAGTTGATTTGGTTGAATTGTCAGGTGGCAGTTATGAAGCACCAGCTATGCAAGGCCAAGCCAGAGATGGACGGACTTTGGCACGTGAAGCTTATTTCTTAGAGTTTGCTCAAGAGATTGGCAAGGTTGCCCATATGCCGATTATGGTAACTGGTGGTATTCGCCGTAAACCCGTTGCAGAACAAGTCATTGACAGTGGGATCGATATGGTGGGGATTGCAACAGCCTTAGCGATCGACCCTAACTTACCCAACGAATGGAAACAAGGTCAGAATATCGCACCTGAATTGAAACCAATTCACTGGGAAAATAAAACCTTAGCTTCACTTGCCAATATGGCAACAGTCAAATTCCAGTTAAAGAAACTTAGTCGTGGGAAAACACCGAATCCTAAGGTTTCCCCTTTATGGGCCTTGATAGTACAACAGACAGAAACGACATGCCGCACACGTCAGTATAAAAAACGTATGCGTGAGTATTCACATTCAGCTTAAGTACAGTGCGTTGTTCAGATGTTGGATGTGATTCGACAGACTGTACTGCGACTCGAAGACGCTTTACTTGATGCTTAGGGATGATCACCCATTAAAGTAATGATGAGAATACTGATCAATCTTTTTGCAGACTCCAAGGTTTGAACATCATAGATCACTTATCAATGACCTATGCACAATCATGAGCTTAAAGTGAGATTTAAGCTCAATCGCTTTTACGATTTAGCGATAAGCTAAAGATGTTTAAACTTTATCATTGGCATAATAAAGATTCAGTAAACGGTTGGCGTTTTCTTCACAGGTGATTTCATCAGGCTTACTATTGATTGCAGTGATCATGCTGCGTAGGTTTTGCTTACTGATCAACAACTTTTGTTCTAGATCTTCAATATCTTTGATTTTACTTTCAAGTCGACCAATCAGAATATTATGATCCCACTTGCCTACATTTGAAGGCAGGAAAGCTTTGATTTCAGCCAATGAAAATCCAACTTGTTGCGCTTGCTGAATTAAAAATAATTGTTTGAGGTCATTGTCGCTATATTCACGATAACCATTAGATTTACGTTTTGCCTTGGGAAGCAGTTTGATTTGTTCATAATAACGAATCGTTGGGGTACTTAAACCACTTTGTTTGGATAACTCGCTAATGTTCATTTTACTGGCTTCCACTTGACATTAAAGTTAACTTTAGGCTTATAGCCGGGTAAAAGCAAGATGAAAAATAACGTTAAAGCTGAGGTCAATCAGGTTTAAACAAATATTGTGAGTCCTTTCGGTGGAAATTCTCCCATTGAATCAAAATCATTAAACATTTGTCGTGATGAGCTATATTGAAATTAAATAATGATCCATTTAAATATCAAAGGTTTGCAATAAATTCCTGCCATTTATTCGTTACTTGCTATGTTAACGATTAATTTCAAGTTGTTGTCCCTGACAATTCAAAAACAGCTGTTGTTGATGCCAAGCAAGTTGCCCTGAAACAATTGTGGTGCTGACCTCATAAGCAAATGTTTTATGCATAAATGGTGTCCAATTGCATTTCATATAGTTTTTTTGATCTTTCACTGCAATGTGTTGCTGATTTTCTCGAAGGATCACTAAATCAGCCCAGTAACCTTCTCGAATATAACCACGGTCTTTGATCCTAAATAGGTCTGCCACTTGATGTGCAGTTTTTTGAATCAATGTTTCAATACTCAGTTTATCTGCTGCAACCAGTTCCATCAGTGCAGGCAACGCATGTTGTACCAAAGGTAGGCCAGAAGGGGCATAAAAATATGACTGGTGTTTTTCATCCCAAGTATGTGGGGCGTGGTCAGTACCAATAATATCCAAGCGATTACTATTCGCTAGGGCATTAATCAAAGCATCTTTATCTTGCTGGGTTTTAATGGCGGGATTACATTTAATTAAGTGGCCCAAAGTAGCATAATCAGCATCATCAAAACTGAGATGATGGATACACACTTCTGCTGTGATATGTTTTCGATTTAAAGGCAGGTTTTTAAACAAACACAGTTCTTTCGCGGTGGTGATATGTAAAACATGCAACTGTGTGGCATATTTCTCGGCCAAAGATACAGCCAATTTTGAGCTTTCAAAGCAGACATGTTTATTTCTAATCTGCGCATGAATTTCTGCTGGAATATTTTCCCCATATTTTTGAAAATAGAAATTTTCTTCGGCTTTAATGGCAGGGGTAAACTCGCAATGAGTCAATAAAACCGTTGGAACATTTGCAAATAAGCGTTCCAAAACTTTAGGATCATCGACGAGCATATCACCCGTAGAAGCGCCCATAAAAACTTTAACACCACTGATTGATTTGGGATCAAGCTGTTCAATAATATTTAAATTATGCGCACTAACTCCAAAATGGAAAGCATAATTGGCCCGACTATGTTGTTTTGCAATCTGCTTTTTCTGGGTCAAAGCGTCTAGGGTTAAGGTGGCTGGATTGGTGTTTGGCATATCCATATAGCTGGTAATTCCACCAATTGTTGCTGCCATTGATTCCGAAGCAATATTGCCTTTATGCGCTGCGCCGGGATCTCTAAAATGAACTTGGTCATCAATCATGCCAGGAATTAACCACGAACCTTCAGCATCTATATTTTTCGCATGATAAGCCCCTGTAATATTGGGATGAATCTTTTCAATCCGTCCATGTCGAATCAGTACATCGGAATAATACTGCTTGCCTTCATTGACAATATTGGCATTACGAATAATAAGATTGGGCGAATTTTTAAAACTCATTGTGCAATGCCTTATAGCCTTGAACCAGTTTGATATTGGTGCTGACAACGCTTTCTGAAAACTCACTGATTGAAATATCAATGGGTGGAAATTGCTTTAAATCGGTTTTGGGATTGATATAACTCATTGCAGGTACATAAAAATGATCGGGTAAATCACGCCCATCAACCACTGCATTGTGACGAATCGCGCTGTGATGCCCCACTTTGCAATTAAATAACACACTGTTAAAGCCAACAAAAACATGATGTCCAATTTCACAGGGACCATGAATAATAGAGCGATGTGCGATTGAGGAATTTTCACCAATGATCACTGCTGCCCCAGCTTTGGAATGAATCACCACTCCATCTTGAATATTGGAATTTGCACCAATAATGATGGGTTCCATATCACCCGCGTCATTGATTTCATCTGCTCTGATCACTGCATAAGGTCCAATAAATACATTGGCATGGACAATGACTTTTCCGCAAATAATCGCTGTTTGGTCAACATAGGCTGATTGATCGATAACAGGGAGATCACCAGATGGGTTTTTTCTAAGCATGACTAGACCATTTTAAATAAGTTAAACAATGAGGGTGGTTGAGATAAGGCATTACCATTGCCAAGCGCCCAGAGCAACTGCGTCATGAGCATGTAAACTTTCCGCATGAATCACTTTAAAGTTAAAGCCTAGAATGCTGGGATGATGGATAAATGTGGCATACAAGCGTCTTAATGCATCTTCACAAAACATCAGGTTTTGACCATTCGCAACAGCAAAGGCTTGTTCATCGATACGTTTTACTGCTGTTTGTACGGGTGTCATCAAGGCTTGTTCAGCCTGATTAATAAATAAAATCAGTGGGATATACTGAATGTTTTGATCTAATTTGAAATTTAACTGAGCAAAACTTCTTTGGCTGTGAGGCGTTGCTGCAATTGCATCTGTGCTATTTAGCCAACTGAGGATTTCTTGTGGGTCTAACTGAATCTCTTGATTTTCCAATGCAGATGCAAATCTTTGTTGGATGATGTTTCTGGCAAGTGCTGCGGAACAAGGACAAGTAGATGAATAGGGAATTTCGACTTTTAATTCAGCATAAAAATCATCTTTTAAAAGCTGGCAGGACAACACAAAAGGATAGCTTTTCCAGCCAGACAATTGGCTGACTAAGGCAGGGCGCTCGATATAAAGCTCACTATGAATTTCGATTTTGGCATGCGCTGATAAATCTTTATGGCTGGCTAAGAAATCCAATAAAGCGTCTTTAATATCAAGTAGCGCTAAATTTTTGATCGTGCTCAATTTCAAAAGTCGGGTATACAAGCGCGACATATGAATACCTTTGGCAAACACATCATCCAAACTGACATAAGCATTCACTTGGCTTTGGCAAAGGCTATTTTCGAGATAAAGCGGAAGCGCGATTTTTTCCATACCGACCCAATCGAGTGGGTAGTAATAGTTTCTTGTGAGTGAGGATTCAGCCGAAACATCTGGAAGAACAAGATTCATAGGGGGAATAGCTTAAGTTGAAATACATATTGTTATGTTATAACATAACAATATTAATCAACACTACTCATCTGAGTTAAATTTACGCTATGAGATCATTGCAAATTGAGATGAACAAAAAATATTTGATCGGATTCATACTCTGCCTTTCTGCATGTAGTCAAAACAACTCAAATACAATTCATGCTATGCGTACAGTTCAGCAAGCGTCACCACAAGTGCCATTAAAGGCAGACTTTCCTCAGCAGCAAGGTATTTTAAAACAAGAAAAAAATCTGCCGCCTGCTTATTTAAAATGGCTCAGTGAGCCAGAAAATGCTGAAAAAGTTCAGGCTTATCAGCGCTTTTTAAAGCAACAAGGTATTTCTGCTTATGTTCCTACTTTTGAATTTTTACAAACAGCCAGAGATTGGCAACAATGTGATGCATCTGAATTTGAAGTTCCGCCACAAGAGCTGTGGGGCAATATTGTGCCAACATTAAAAATTTTAAATCGTCTTGTGGATGAAAAAATTTTAACCCAGTTTAGCGTGACTTCTGTCTATCGAAATTTCAAGCTTAATCAATGTGCAAAAGGCGCTGCTTTCTCCAAACATATTTTTAATGCCGCATTAGATTTTCGTATTGGTGATGAAAATCCAGACTTAAACCAACAGCTGATGATTCAAGAGCGCAAAGCAAAATTATGCCAATTTTGGCTGAATTCTGGTGAGGAACTTCAAATGGGCTTAGGCGTCTATGCATCAGGACAGATTCATATTGATAGTGCAGGTTTTCGTACTTGGGGGGCAGACCATCGCTATAGCTCATCACCATGTATCAATAACGCTTTAATTGGCAACAATAAAAAAGTGAGTGAATCGCCATGAAGCCAAATTTTATCCGTGACATCAGACAACTTTTAATACGAGAAATTCAAGCGACACATGTTTATCCACTATTAAACAATCTAAATCCTGATGTTTTTCAATCCTCAGCTTAGATTTATAGCAACTTGATAAACGCTGTAATCATCACCGAATGATTAAAGCCGAATCATCAAATTGCAGTGTTGAAAATGTATGTGCAAGCACAGCTAAAAATTTAACTCTAAAGCGATCTGTTTGGAGTTATTCAGTCAGTATTTTCATGTCGATCTCGATATGAAAACACAAAAATATAAAGTGAGAATGCCAATGAATACTCTTTTAGCCACTCCGCAAAAACTTCCCGTCACCGTGCTTTCTGGATTCTTAGGGGCTGGAAAAACCACTTTACTCAATCATATCTTAAACAATCGCGAAGGCCGAAAAATTGCAGTGATTGTGAATGATATGTCGGAGGTCAATATTGATGCCGCTTTAGTTCGAGAGGGCGGTGCTGAGCTTTCAAGAACGGATGAAAAGTTAGTTGAAATGAGTAATGGTTGTATCTGCTGTACCTTAAGAGAAGACTTACTGGTTGAAGTGCGTCGTTTAGCACAGGATCAGCGTTTTGATCAATTGGTGATTGAATCTACAGGGATCTCTGAACCACTCCCTGTTGCAGAAACGTTTACCTTTGAAGATGAAAATGGGATTTCTCTCAATGAGTTTGCCCGTTTAGATACAATGGTGACTGTGGTCGATGCTTATAACTTTTTAAAGGATTATAGTTCGCTGGATAGCTTACAAGCGCGCGGTGAATCATTAGGTGAACAAGATGAGCGAAATGTTGTTGATCTACTGATTGATCAAATTGAGTTTTGTGACGTGATTGTATTGAATAAAACAGATTTGATTGATCAAGACGAGCAGGAAAAATTATTTGGAATTTTGCAGTCTTTAAACCCAAGAGCAAAAATTGAAGTTTCTGCGTTTGGCAAGGTGAATCTTGATCGGGTGTTAAATACCCAGCTATTTGATTTTAACGAAGCGGCACAAGCTCCGGGTTGGTTAAAGGAATTAAGAGGTGAGCATACGTCTGAAACAGAGCAATATGGAATCAATAATTTTGTTTATCGAGCGCGCAGACCTTTTCACCCACAACGGTTTTTTGATTTTATCAACTCCGAATGGAAAGGCGTAATCCGTTCCAAAGGCTTTTTTTGGTTAGCCTCAAATCCCGAGTTTGCTGGATCTTGGTCTCAAGCAGGGGCGATGGCACGCCATGGCGTTGCTGGATATTGGTGGGCAGCAGTGCCAGATGAACATTGGCCTACAGATCAACAAAGTCGAGATGCAATTCAACAAAGCTGGGATGCTCAAACTGGTGATGCACGACAAGAAATCGTGTTGATTGGGATGCAGATGGATCAATCTGAACTTATTCGTCAATTTGATGCTTGTTTATTAAACGATGATGAAATGGCGCTAGGCGCAGAAAAATGGCAAGAGTTTGAAAATCCTTTTAGTGGGTGGACTGATTCTATCATTAGCCATTAATTCATTATGATCCATTCAATTCAGCCAAAGCATTGCTGAGAATACTTGCAAGTATGAGCGCTTTTAATTATACGCTCATGCTTGGCTTTATATTTTATTAAAATTTCGCTCTTAAGGTGAAAGTCACATTACGTGGTTCCCCCCAATAAACACCATTATAGAAACCTACATTTAAATAGTATTTTTCATCAAATAAGTTATTGATATTCACACTTGCAGTCAACTCATCACTTAACTTATAACTGGCAAAAGCATTGGCCAATACATAGGCCTTTTGTGTGACTACACCACCGTTATAGGCATTTGCAGGAGCTCCCCCCCATTTTTGTGAAATTTCACTTTGCCAATTCAATCCACCACCTAATGTTAGCTTTTCTGAACCTGTCCAAAGATTTTCTGGAAGAGTAATACTACTAAATAATTTTACTTGGTTTTGAGGAATATTGCTTAAAGCATTGGCGTTTGCAGAACTTACGCTATTTACATAGGTATAGCCGAAGCTAAGATTCCAATTTTCCTGTAACTTTCCAATGGCTTCTAACTCAAAGCCATTGACTTTGAGTCCTTTGCCCGATGACATATATGCAGTATCCATCTCATCTACTTTTGGAATAGTGCCATTTTTTACACCATCACGATATTCAACATCTTCTACCGCAAGGTCTTTGACACTTGACCAAAATAGAGCAGCACTGGTCAATAGCTTATCATCCAATAGATCCGCTTTAATCCCTAGCTCAGTGGTGCTTCCCATTTCAGGATCTAGATAATCGCCAAAACGATCTCGTCTAGTGGACGGATTAAATACATTGGTATAGCTGGTGTAGGCTGTATAAGTATCATTAATATCGTACAAAATCCCCGCATAAGGCACCAATTGATCAAAGTTACGTGGCTTTGTAGGAGAAACCGGGGCATTAGGATCCCACTTGTCAACTTTATAGTCATACGAGCTATAGCGTGCGCCCAAAATTAACTTAAGCGGGTCAGCTAGATTTAAACGTAAAGTTGAATATACCCCGTAAAGCTCTGTGGTATTGGTACTTCCAGCTCCAGTTTTCTCATAGGTTGGTTTTGGAATATTACCAGTCCAATTACGATAATCAGGTATAGCTGCTGGATACTCGAGATTGCTTTTTACACTCAATGAGGTATTTTCACTTTTAAAACCACTATAGCCAATAATTAAATCATGTTGGCGATTTAACAACTGAAATGGCCCTGTGGCATACAAATCAATATTGAGTTTTTTACTTTCAGCATAAGGGCTAACACTGGTCCATAGACTCAGCCCTTTTCCTGTGCTTGGGTCTGGAAAGCCACTACCACCATAAGCCACCATCCAACTATTATCCGAGGTGCTGTGGGCAATCGCTGCTTTAACCATCCAGTCATTGGCAAAAGTATGTTCAATATCAGCAAAAACGGTTTTATCGGTATTAGCAATTGAACTCCAGTCCGCAGATAAACTAAAGTTTCGCGGAAAATTTGCTTTGCTTCCATCAGCATTGAAATATGGCACTGTACCCCACGTTGAGCCTTTAGGATCGTTGTCTTGATATTGAAATCCGACTGAGGCTGTTGTTGTTGGGGTTAAATCTGCACTGATAATCCCCATTGCGGCTGTGGACTTGAGCTTATAACGATCCATATAGGATTCTTTATCGGTATACGCTGCCATGAATCGACTTCGAACACTGCCATCTTGAGTTAGTGGAATGGATACATCTGCTTCAACACGGGTATTGTCCCATGAGCCATAAGTTGAGCTGACATTGCCCTTAAACTCTTTTTCAGGACGCTTACGTACCATATTGATGGTTGCAGAAGGGCTGCCTGTTGAACCAGTTAAGCCAGAAGCACCTTTGATCACTTCAACTCGGTCAAAGAAAAAACTATCAAAGCGGGGAGCATTGTCTCCTACAGGCATACCATCAATTTGCCTATTGGTAATTTGAAAACCACGGGAATAGTAGTTAGAACGTTCACTGTCATTTTTAGTCGCGGTAACGCCTGGTGTTGCGGCAAGAACATCATCCAGAATGGTCAGCCCGCGTTGTTCAATTTGTTCACGGGTGACGACGCTTACAGATTGTGGTGTTTCTTTTAAAGATAATTTTAATTTTGATGAGCTTCTTGAAGATTTTGCTTTAAAACTTCCGCTTCCCTCAGTTTTTTCATCCTGAGCATCTGCTTTAACTGTAATGGTTGGGAGTACCGAAGTATTCGCTTCATTACTTTTTTGCTCTTGCGCAAAAGCACTATGGGAAATAGCACTGCAAATAAGAATTGATTTTATTGCAATGTTTAATGCCGTTTGTTTACGTAGATTGTCCATAAGAATAGAAATTGGTAAATAAGAATCGTTATTATTATCAATAAGAATACAAAAAGATACAAATAGAACATAATTTTTAAACTTTTTATTGGTGATATAAATACAAGATATAGTCGGATTTTTTAATTTAAATATATGATTTTTAAGTGTAAGTTATGAAGTGGTGGGTGTCATTTTTGAGTGTAAATTTACACTAATAAATTGCGAAATAATAAGCTTATATCTTTTTCCATTGTCGGTTTTCTTCTGAAAAATTAACCAGAAAAGAAATACCTGATTCATCACCAACAAGATATGAGGATGGGTTTACCATCAGTACCTTTAATAAAGTCCCAGTTTCAATAGTAATTGGTTCTAAATCATCTTTATTTAAGGTAACGGGTTGGAGTAATTCAATGATTTCCACTTTTATACTAACCTATTGTTTGAACATAAAATTCTATAAATAATTATTGCACAGCGCGATGAGCTTTGCTGAGATACAGCGTTAAGAAACGCAACATTGATGGGGCTTTATGTAGCCTAAACATTTTTAAAGTTTCACTGTTGTATAAGGCTAAGTTTTCTCTCAGCGGAAAACTTAGCTTAGACAGTTTTAAATTTTATAAAGTAATCGTTGCACCAAGCGCTTTAACAAATTGGGCTAACCAAGCAGAATGTGCTGGCCATGCTGGCGCTGTTACCAGGTGTCCATCTGTGACTGCTTCAGTGACTGCAATATCTGCATATTGTCCGCCTGCGAGTTTAACTTCTGCGGCACATGCAGGATAAGCGGAACATAAGCGTCCTTTTAATACATCGGCTGCGGCAAGCAGTTGTGCACCATGGCAAACAGCGGCAATTGGTTTTTTAATCGCATCAAACTCGCGAACAATTTCGATTACTCGATCATTCATACGTAAATATTCAGGTGCACGACCACCCGGAATCACTAATCCAACGTAGTTTTCGCTGTTAACTTGGTTAAAGTCATAGTTAATTGCAAAGTTGTGACCACGCTTTTCACTATAGGTTTGCTCACCTTCAAAATCATGAATCGCCGTTGCGATTGTATCGCCAGCTTTTTTATCAGGGCAGACTGCATGAACACTATAGCCCAATCCAGTGAGGAACTGAAAAGGAACCATGGTTTCATAATCTTCAACATAATCACCCACTAACATTAGAATTTGTTTAGACATTTTTACACCTTTTGTTTAAATTTTATGATTTATTTCATGTAAAATAGCATGCTCTAGTTGCAGTTTTAAGTTGAATTTATACGGCTTTAGTCTTAATTTAACAGACTTAACTGTAATAAAAATTGTATTCAGTGATGAATGAGAAAAATATGAAAAAGTGTCTATTGGGTTTAGTGATTGCGGCGGCTACCATGAGCAGCCATGCTGCGGTAGAAGAAACAGTGTATAGAGGAATGGGCGAGGCATCTGCACAGTTTCCAAGCTTTAAAAAGATGCAAAAGCAGGGGCTAATCAATAAAAAACCGGATATTTCAAGAAATGACTATAATGATGTATATAAATTAAAAAAACCGCTTCAATTTATGGGACAAACGGTTGCACTGCTATCAGACGAATATATGACACAGTATGCTGGATGTTGTGTTAGTGAGGGTTGGGGAGCGGTTTTAGCTAAAAAGAGTGATATGAAACTCTTGACTCAATTTGCCAAAACCAACCAGTGCTCATTAAGCAAAGTAGAATCAGATGCCAGTAACTATTATGGTTTTAAACTGAAAGCATTACCAACAGCAGAATATTATGAGCTTTCTTGTCGTGAACGTGATTTAGAAAACCAGCAGTAAAATAGATAAATTAAGCTATATAGAGCAGTCGCGATTTAAATCTCTTATGCATTATAAATTTTCTCCCTCTTTGCTTTGTGTGATACACGGCTTAGAGGGAGGGAGATGTCTTGACAGACTCTTTATGAATGAATCTGTTTAGGCGGTCTTGATCAATATCTATAGAATTAAAGCACCTGTACCAGCACCAATCACCATTAACCAAACTGGATGAACATTCTTAAACAGACTTAGACAAATAGTGATGGCGACGATTGCGATCAGTAAAATATTTTGAGCAGAGGCTTGGGCAATAATCCAAGCACTGACTAAAACCAAACCGACTGTAATAGGTTTTAACGCCTTTTCAAATTTCGCCCGAAGTGGATGACTTTTAAAATTATTCCAAAATTTAAGTGCATAAATGGTGATGATTGAAGACGGACCAAACTTTGCAAAAGACGTCACGATCAGTCCCATTGGCCCTGCGACATGCCATCCCACCAAGGGAACAATCATCATGTTTGGACCTGGTGCAGCTTGCGCCATTGCAAACATAGAGCTGAATTGCTCAGCAGTCATCCATTGGTGAATCACAACCACCTGATGTTGCATTTCAGGTAAGATGGCATTCCCGCCACCAAAAGCCAATAAAGACAGTTGAGTAAACACTAAAGTCAGTGCAATGAGAACATACATCTTATTTTACTCCTGAGTCACTTTAGTTTGATTAAATGCTAAAACTGCCATATTCACGGTGATTAAAATCAACAGCGTCAGTGCCAAGGGCAATTTAATCAACAGCATAAAAATAATGGTCAAGATAATGGTGAAATAGGTTAGCTTACTTTTCATAATTGGTTTTAACATCTTAAAACCTGTAGCAAACAGTAGACCCGCAGCAGCGGCAGCTAAACCTTGAATCATGTGTTGCACCATTGGGATATCTTGAAAACTGCTATATAACTGGTACAACGAGATAACAATAATGGTCGGGGCCAGCATAAGACCAAATACCGCACTAATCGCACCTTTTACTCCAGCAAAGTCATAACCAATCGCGACTGCCATATTTACAATATTCCCACCGGGTAAGATTTGGCAGACACCCAACAAGTCGGTAAATTTTTCAGATGTTAACCATTTCTGATCTTCTACAATTAAACGATGTGCGAGAGGGAGTACCCCACCAAATCCCATGAGACCAAGTTTCATAAAGCCTAAAAATAATGCTTTGCAATTGGGTGTGGTCATGGATTGTTCCATTGGGATTGCTTCAGTATTCATTTAGACCTCTTCAATTTGCTGTGATGTACTTGGCTTGAATGTGATTATCTGCTTGTTGAGTCATAAAGAAAAATGCTATTTTTGCTGTTATTCATACCTAAAAAGTATGCTTTAAACGTGAATTAGCACGATAAAAATGAAAAGATCGATATTGAGGCGAAAAGATGATTGATATTCATAAGCTTAATGCGTTTGTGGCGGTGGTTGAGGAAAGTAATATTTCTCGGGCAGCGGTACGTCTGAATATGCAGCAACCGCCTTTAACACGAATTATCAAAAACTTAGAAGATGAATTAGACACAGATTTATTGAAGCGTTTACCGCGTGGCGTAGAAGCAACTGAAGCGGGTAAGGCCTTATACCAAGAGGCACTCACTATACTTGCGCATGCACAGGCTATTCCCAAACGCGTGCAAAATATTTCTAAAGGTTTGGAAGGGCAAATCAATATTGGTTTTACCAACTCAGTCGGCTTACATTCCTTTTTACCTGCTTTACTGCGTAATTTTCGTGAAGTATTTTCAGCGGTGTCTATTCATTTGGAAGAAGATGGCAGTAGCTCATTGATTGATTCGATTATCAATGAAAAGAATGATATCGTTTTTTTGCGTAAGCCTGCGCCGATTGGTTTGGGACTCACCAGTTTGCATATACTTGATGAGCCTTTGATTGTGGCATTGCCCAATAATCACCCCTTAGCCGAACATCCTGATGCCATCCAATTACTTGATTTAGAGCCTTATGATTTTGTGCTGTATCGCCGTTTAGCGGGACAAGACTTGTTTGATAATATTTTGGCTAGCTGTTATCAGGCTGGATTTAGTCCAAAGATTGTTCAAGAAGCCCCACGTTTAACGTCGAGTTTAAATTTGATTGCAGCAGGGATTGGTTTGTCGATAGTTCCAGAGGCTATTCGAGATTTTTGGAACAAGCAAATTATTTACAAAGCGCTTAAAGCGGATACGCCGTGTATTGCACCAATTTATGCAGTCTATAAGCAGGATGCTGAAAATATCCGTTTAAAACATATTTTAAATTTGCTCGCTTAATTTATAGGTTGACTTGCTAAAGCTCTAGCTAAATAAGTGGATTTATATATTTTGGATGTTGGTGTTGCTCACTGGGACTAAAGATCTAGGTTTAGATTGAGCTATTTTGGAATAATTTATGCTTTGAAATTCTATCTTGAAAATAAAATCAGTGAATCATTGCATTTTTGCTACACATAAAGCCTGAGCTCAAGATTACTATTATTGTTTTAAATTCAAACCTTAGAAATAGAATTGAGGATATCGCTTTGAAACTTGGATTTGTAAAAAGTGTTTTAGCATCTGCAATCATGTTGTCATCTGCACCACTATGGGCTGAAACAACAGGGCAAATCACTCAAACCACTTCAGCTATTGTGAAAGATCAAAAAAAATCGGGGATTGATCATCAATATTTTGATCAAAATGTAAAAGGAAATGATGATTTTTATCAACATGTAAATGGAGGGTGGCTGAAAAATACCGAAATTCCTGCAGATAAATCACGTTGGGGAACTTTTGATATTTTGCATGAAGAATCATTAAAACAATTGCATGATATTGTCGATGAGCTTTCAAAACAGCAATTGGTGGAAGGAAGTTCAGAGCAAAAAGTGGCAAGTCTATATGCCAATTTTATGGATGAAAAAAGTATTGAAACATTGGGTATTCAGCCGATTCAAGCGGAAATTACCAATGTTGATGCATTGAAAAGTAAAAAAGATATTGCGCAATTGGCCGCACATTTTTCACGTATTGGTGTAACCAGCCCTTTTGATGTGGGTATTGACCAAGACATGAAAAACTCAACTGAAATGGTGGCAATGCTTGGGCAAAGTGGTTTAGGGTTACCTGATCGTGATTATTATTTAAAAAATGATGCCAAATTTAAGAAAATCCGTTCGCAATATTTAAAGTATATTGAAAAAACTTTAAGCCTAGCTGGAGACAAGCAAGCCGCCCAGCATGCGCAAGGGATTTTAAAATTAGAAACGCAAATCGCCAAGATACAATGGAGTAATGTTCAAAACCGTGATGTAACAAAACTCTATAATATTTATAAAACACAAGACTTAGCTAAACTTAGTCCAAAAATTGATTGGCAAACTTATCTAGAAAAACAAGAATTGTCCGATAAGATTAAAACGATACAAGTCATTCAACCAAGTTACTTCAAAGGTTTAAGCCCAATTGTTGACAATACCTCACTAAAGGTTTGGAAAGCTTATTTTAAATTTCATTTAGTCAGTGATTTTTCATCATTGCTTAGTCAAGCTTTCGTAGACAATAGCTTTGATTTTTATAGCAAACAGCTCAGAGAAATCAAGGAACAGAAACCACGTTGGAAGCGTGGTGTACAATTGGTTGAGGGAACTTTAGGTGAAAGTTTGGGCCAGATTTATGTGAAAAAGTATTTTTCTGCTGAGAAAAAACAACGCATGGAAGTCTTGGTGCAAAACTTAATGAAAGCTTATTCTCAAAGCATAGAGAAACTGGATTGGATGAGCCCAACCACGAAAGTTCAGGCGCAGAAAAAGTTAGCAAGTTTTGCGGTGAAAATTGGTTATCCAAACAAATGGCGTGATTATTCTGCTTTAGAAATCAAAAATAATGACTTGATTGGAAATGTGATCCGTTCACGCGAATTTGAACATCAATATGCCTTGAATAAATTGGGCAAGCCTGTTGATCGTGATGAATGGGGCATGACACCGCAAACCATCAATGCGTATTACAACGCTTCTTTAAATGAAATAGTCTTTCCAGCAGCAATTTTACAACCTCCATTCTTTGATATGGATGCCGATGATGCAGTGAACTATGGTGCGATTGGGGCAATTATCGGACATGAGATCAGTCATGGCTTTGATGACCAAGGTAGTCAGTTTGATGAATTGGGCAATATGAAAAATTGGTGGACGGCAGAAGACCATCGAAAATTTAAAGAAAAAACCAATACATTGGTTGCTCAATATAACGCTTATGAGCCAATCAAAGGCTATCATGTCAATGGTGAGTTAACTTTAGGCGAAAATATTGCTGATAACTCTGGATTGGCAATTGCTTATAAAGCTTATCAACTGTCTTTAAATGGCAAGGCTGCGCCAGTGTTGGATAATTTAACAGGTGAACAACGCTTTTATATTGGTTGGGCACAAGCATGGCGTTCTAAAATTACTGATGCAATGCAAGTTGAATTCTTAAAAAGAGATCCGCATTCACCTGATAAAGTTCGTGGCAATGCCACCTTGCTAAATCAAGCACCATTTTATGATGCTTTTCATATTCAGCAGGGCGATAAAATGTATTTACCTGCCAATAAACGCGTGACCATTTGGTAATAATCTGACCTAAAAGCCTGCCAAGCTGTATCAAGACTTGGCAGGCTTTTTTATATTTTTTCACATGTTGTATAAAAAATGGCAGTGGAATAGATGTCTAGATAGAGCTTTTTAAGTTTTAACTTAATTGATTATCTCTAATCATTTTTTATGTGATTCTCTTATCACTTTATTTCGATAAATAGTCAATAAATTCAATATAATAAGTTTGTTGTTTTGGGCATTTTAAGATATTTTTATGCATAAATATAATTGAGAAATGTCCGGTGAATTTAAAAACATTCTTATTGTTGGGTGGGGTCGCTTTTGTATTGCAGGGTTGTACAACCATGAATACATCAACATCAGATGCTTTTAAACAATATGCTTCTGCTCAAGAACTCATTGATAAGCACAATATTAATGAAAATAATAGCGCATCTAAAGAATATGTTTATGATTGGGGATCAAAACAAAGCGATCAGCAGGTGCAGTCTTTAACACCGAAAAGTTATTTAAGCCGTTATTGTAGCGCCAAAGGTGGTCATTTTTCTCAAGTGCAAAAAAGTACAATGAGTTCGGTTAAGGATATTTGGGCAAAAAAATTATTAAATACTTATAGTAGTGTTAAACAGGGGATCGGTGCATACCAATGTATTGAAAGTAATGGTCAGCAATGGTATGTATCCATCGAACCTTTATCTGAACGTAAACTCGATCAAACTGGAACCCGAGTTGTAAATTTGCAAACCAAAGTTTTATCTTTGGATGAGCTTAATAAATTCTATAACAACAAAAGCAATATGGCGGCAGTTGCTCAAGAAAAGAAATCTAAAAATAGTCATTCAAAAAGCAGTGATGCAAAAAGCACTGATATAAAAACGAATAATTTAAAAAATGCTGCTATCAACAATGTAGCAAAAACTACCCCTGTTAAAGTCATGGAAGAAAAAAAGCCAGTCGCTGCAGCTACAGAGGAAGTAAAAGAAAAGTCTCAGCCTGAAAAAACAATAACGACACCGCAGTCACAACAGATGCAATTATATATTTCTGCACGCAAAGAGTTAGGGCGTGGGCAAAATCAGATCAATGCCTGTAACAATGCTGAACGTGCTTATAATTATGGGCGCTTGCATGGAACAAGTGGAATTAATGTCTATGCTGAGTCAGGTGTATTGGTAGCAAGATGTTTAACCAATGTGCCAAGTTATAGTCAGCGTTTTTCTAATCCGCAAGATCGAGCCAGACGAATTTTGCAGAATTTGGCGAGTAATCAAAATCATGCAGTTGCCAAACATATGCTCAAGCAGATTAAGTAATGGAATGAAGTGTTTCACTTCAACGAAGTGAAACACCCGAATAAATGAAAAGCTTTATTCATCATTCAACGAACATTCAAAACTACTCGGATTTTCTTTACAGCGAACTTTTTTGAGGAAATTCATCATTTGTGGATCATAAATACCTGATTTAGTCAGTGCAATACGAGATTCACGCATCATTTTGATATAGTTCAGTTGTTCATTGGCAGGGATATTCATCCAATATTTTGCAGGAATTTCTTTTTCATATTTGGCTACGATGTTAAATGTTCTACCCAATTGGCTTGCGACCCAAGTTCGAGATTTTTGTCCAAAGCCTTGAGGGAATTTGTCTTTGCGAATAATAAAATTGGCCGAAATTTGAGTCAGTGGAAATTTTACAATTCCGCCTTTTTCTCCTAAGCCCTTATAGAGCTCAAAGGGTTTAAATGCAACAACAGGTGCAGGAAGGATATCAATTTCATGATTGTTAAATTTAGCGCCTGCACTGGTGACATCAACAGAAACAGCTTGTGCGCCCACTTGTTGAACCAATTTTGGTTGCGCTTCGTCATAACGGAACACCCCAATTTTTTTACCAGCAGCTTTGGCTAATGTGTTGATATTTTTGTCATTTACAAATAGATATGCTGGGCCAATTGTACCCAATCCTGCAATTTCATAAGGGCCATTGATCATCTTTTCCGCTGCTCGGGGTAAAGATAATAATTTATAGGCTGAAATGGCTGTTTTCATATCCGTTAATGCGCCGATCGCGTCTAAGGAGCCAATATATTTATTAAATTGGCGACCACGTAAACCACTGATAATGGCACCATCACATTTACCCACTTTTAAGTCTTCTGCTGCGAGCCTTTCGTCAGTAACGGCTCTTAAATCTATATCAGCGCCCCAATTTTTTGCTTCAAGTGCATAATCTTTAGCTAGGGCATATGCATCACCTGCTTTACCAACCGGATCAAAAACACATACAACTTGCTTTGCAAAAGCAGGCATTGAAAGTGCGAATAAAGTAGTTATTGTGAGAGTTTGGACCATTTTCATATATATTTCCCTATAAACAGTTATGGAATATCTTATTAAAACGTATGTGCTATTGATGAACTAATGACCAACAGGATTGTTTTTTATGTCAGAAAATCCAACAAATGTAGGTTTTTTGGGTGTGGATTATTGATTGAGATTCGAGTCATGAGATTAGATCTTTAATCAGTTTGAGTTAGATGATGGATTAAGAAAGTATTTTATTTTTGAAATTTGAGATGCTTTCTATTTCTAAATACAATATAAATATTGAATCGAGTTTAGCACAGCAAATAAGATTATTTTTAGTATAGGTTGTTTACAGAGTCATAACAGGCGAACAGGTAGCGCTTGTGATACAAAGGATTTAATTTCGAATTGGACTTTGTTTATGTCACGCCAAATTTTCTCCTCAATGCATTCTAAATTTTCCCATATGGGTCGTTCTGTGTTTATGGCGACGGCATTAATGGGAACAGCACAATTTGCTGTCGCAGGGCCAACCGTCGATCAACTCAGTGATTGTTTGGTAAAAGCAACTACAGCAACAGATAAAACTACAGTATTACAGTGGACCTTTGCTGCGCTATCTACACACCCTGATCTAAAAGCATTGAGTAATGTCAGTGATGCACAAAGAACACAACTCGATCAAAAGTTTGCTCAGGTTTTGCAACGGGTGATAGTAGAGCAGTGTTCCGCACAGACCAAAGCAGTGATTGCAGCTGAAGGTGTGCAAGCAGTAGGTGACAGTTTCCAAGAGTTAGGTCGTACGACAGGTGAAGATATTATTAAAAACCCTGAAGTGAAAAAACAGTTACAGGGTGTATTGCGTTATATCGACTTAAATAAATTGGTGATGACGTTTTTAACCCCAGATATTTGGAATAAGTTGGGTGTGATTCGTCCATAAATCACTTTACCTTTACGGAGCAAGACTTCTTCTCTGTTTAAAGGAGTGGGAATCTTCATGACTCAATTGAAATCATTATAGAAATCTCAACGAAGCTCCTCTTACTATTGAAAGGGTTTGGGGAGTGGAATGAATACATCAAGAAAGCTTGTTTAAAGTGGCATTGTTAAAATTAGATTGAGTTTTGGTCTGTAAAAAATTGGTGATTGAGGGTATTTAAAAGATCGGGTTTTTTCAGTGATTGCATGTTATCTTGATGATTTGATTCAAAGAAAGCTTTAGGTCAATTTAATGAATTTTGAAAAACTCTTTTTATATAAACAATGGTCAGATCAGCGTTTATTTAAAGCCATAGATCAAATTGATCAAGTGCAATATTTAGAAGATTATAATTTTGCCAAGCAACAATTCAATCATATGATCATTGTCGAAGAGTTATTTAGATCTCGGCTAGAAAACAAAAAAGCGTTGCACAGCCAAACCAATACAGAATTTTTACCCGCCTTAGATGAACTTAAACATCGAATTGCTGAATCATATTTATGGTTTATTGAATTTGTACAAAATATTGGATCGGATCAACTTGCTGAAATTATTCATTTTCAATTTATAGATAAAAAAACGGGTAGCCTATCAATAGAAGAGATCCTCTTTCATATCATCAATCATGGAACATACCATAGAGGCAATATCGCGCATGCTTTGCATCATGCTCAGGTGGTTCATCCTGCCGATACATATACGGTCTTTATTCATCAGTATGAACCTGAGCGTAGAGTGGGATAAATCATTATCATGATATATGTAAGATGTTGAATTAAAAAATTTAAGTGAATAGATAAATAAACATGGACAAGAAAGCAGTCAAAATTTTACTTAAAACTATTAAAAGCTCGCAGGATCAAAATTTAGAGAGCTGGTTTTATTGGGATACATACATGCAATTCATTACTGAAGATGAGTTTGAATATGCAAAAAGCCATTCCGTTATGTTTGAACAAGAAAAAATAAGTCACAATGAAATCTGTCGAAGAATAAAAACAGCAGTTAATCAAATTGAAAAGCAATCTGTGGTGGATGCATTTATTTACAGTCTAAGTACAAGACGATTGGAGTATCGATCTTTTTTATCAAGTTACTGTATTGGTAAAAGTTTGATTGAACATGACTTTGTTTCCAGTCCAGAACCAAACTCAAATATATGTGCAGTTTGTGGGCTATATACGTATGAGTTTGAAAGACTCATTGAGTTTAATACACTCAATTTCTTTAAATACAAACATGGAAGCTGTACAGACAATTTGATTTCTGTTTTATTTGATTTGGAACAATTTCTTAAATTTCCTGTCGTTGAACCAAGCGATGAAGATTACAACATTCTAAATGAACTCAAAACGATAATAGAGACAGCTCAACCCAATGACAGAATAGCTCAACTTAAAAAGAGTATTTCTAAAGCACTCAAGTCCAATGACGATGAGCGTTTGGGGCTTTTAGAGATTTTTGGAGTGATTGGTATTTTGCATGATGACAAGCATTTTGGCTATGCAGATAAATATGTGACATATCCAGAAAGAGAGCATCGACCGATTAGAAATGATGATGTGAACTATCCAACACGATGGTGGCAAGGACAGTTTGGAGTTGATCGTGAGAAATGGGATTATTGGTTTAATAATAAATAATCGGTAGCGTTTCTCATCTCATAAACGGAGGGAGAACATCCATTATTGGATGGATAGCATGATTAAGATCATATGAAGCTCTTTCTCCATTCGGGAGAGGGTTGGGGTGAGGGAAACTTCTCGCAAAAAAATGACATTGAAAAGAAATAATCTATTTGGATATCTGGGAGAGATTTTAAAAACTCAGGGTATATATTTTATGAACTATAAGATTGCTCTTGAATAGTATCCTTCTGCCGACACATATACAGTCTTTATTCATCAGTATGAACCTGAACGTAGAGCGCTTTGATAGTTTATAATTTGATAATTTTTAAATAGCAGATGATTTTTGCTTTCTGATATTAGAAATAAGTTAGGTATGCGAAATCAATCGTTGTCTAATTTGTTTAAAATTTAATTGTTAAAAATTAACCAATACGTATAATTAATTAAATGATACGTATGAGGTGAAATCTTATGCAAGCGAAATTGACTTTATCTATAGATAAAAAAGTGATTGAACGGGCGAAACTTTATGCTCAGGAACATGAGCAGAGTGTTTCGAGTTTGGTTGAAGCTTATTTAGATCGTATTTCAGCACACACTGAAATTTCGAGTGATGTTCAAGCGCCTATTACTGGACGTTTGACTGGGATGTTTGCCGTTCAAGATCAAGGGCAAGATTATAAGGCATTGCTTTCTGAGGCTCGTATGGAAAAACATAAATGAGCGAGCGGATATTTATTGATTCTGATGTAATTTTGGATGTGGCTTTAGCGCGTCAGCCTTTTGTTGAAGCAAGTCAAACTGTTGTAGCGTTGTGTGAGAAAGGGCATTTTACAGGATGCATTTCTTCGAACAGTGTTGCCAATATTTATTATATTTTGCGTAAGTTGGGCGGTGATGAGAAAGCGCGTCTTTTCATTCAACAACTTTTAAAATTCTTGGTGGTTATCCCTGTTGATCATGTTGGGATTTCTCAAGCGTTGGTGTCTAAGTTTTCTGATTTTGAAGATGCAATTCAATATTTTTCTGCGTTGAGTTTTGGTTGTAGCAAAATCGTGACGAGAAATATTCAGGATTATAAGTTTGCTGAAATAAGTGTTGTTTTACCGAGTGCTTTTATCGACTGATGGTATTTTGCCAGATAAAAAAATGAGAAAAATAATAGATTTAAATGTATGCCAAATTTTAAAAACTCAACATATAAATTCTTTAAACAAAGAAAACCCGCTCTAAAACGGATTTTCCTTTTTAAACTCAATCAGCATGATCAATCAATATTCTTTTAATGCTTTGGCTTAAAGCAAGGTTGGTTTAGTTTAATGAGCAGGCTTTACCCTGATACTCATAGCGATTTAGCTCATAACTTTTACCATCCCAACGATACACCGCAAAACATAAACCTGGACCTCCATTTTCAATATCAGGCCACCCGTCTTTGCCTGTGCTTTTTAGAAAAGTCGGTATACCCGCGTTTTCAAAAATAGTTTTCCATTTCCCATTTTTTTGTTGTGCAATAAGGTGGTATCCCACACCTGTATTGCCATAACACATACTGCTGTAGTCTGAAATAACAGCATCATTTAGACCATCTTTATTTAAATCCCGATATACAGTAATTTCACCTGTTTCGCATTTTCCTTCCCAACCATGTTTGGTTTTTGCAAAACCTGCTGCTTTAAAAATCAAGTTGGCTTCTTTTGAAGGAACATTAACTTTCGTTTCTGCAAAAGTTGTAGTTGTGAAAAGGACAAGTGTTGAGAGAGTTAGGATAGATATTTTCATTTTGACCTTGAGTTTTGAGCACTAGATTAATGTTTTTAAAGTAATAACAGCAAAGATTTCTTTTGAAAGTGTAACTGTTTCTGGAAAATAAAAAAGTAATAGTGAAGATAAAATGACTCTTTGCCTCGTTATGCTTATTAACTCGTAAAAAGTATGAGATTAATAATATGATTAAAATCAGATGACGCTCCCTCTCCCTCCGGGCATTGGTATCTACACATCTTTTTGTAGAGACTCTAATGCAATTTCAGCAATCAGCTTAAGGTCATCAACCGAATGTTCAGATAATAATTGTAGTGTATTCAGTAATATTGACAGACCAGCCAAAATTGCAGGAGCACTTTCCCTTGTTCCTCTTTTTTGTTGCCTTCCTGATAGACGTGTTAGAAAGACTCTAACTCTTGAATTTTTCTCATCATTTTCTCGCTGTATTCGCCAAGTTAATACACATGCCATACTTGCAATTAAGAGTCGTCTTAATATCGCTTGCGGAGTTGTTTGTAGCCATGACTCAATGTCATGGCCCGCCTGTTTTAACAACTTAAAATAGTTTTCTATTTTCCAACGCCAGTAATACCAAGTTGCCAATTCTATACTTGGAATTTCTGATGATACATTACTTAATAAGCTCCAACGAGAAAGTGATTTTCCTTGCTTATTTTTAACTTCAACTACAATCAGTCGAACGGTTAATGACTTTCCCTTTTGTGGTGGAACTCTTTTTCCCGTTTCGTCTTTTTGCATTGGTCTTGCATTACGCGTAATACTGATTTGAGTTTCACCAACATAGAGTTGTTCGCAATTCCCTTTATATTGAATTGTATGGGTTTGTGTAGTTGGTATTTGGTCTGACACTTCCCTTAACTTAACATCTTCTCCTTGATATTCAACACGATTTCCTTCTTTACCTCGAATAAGAAATAAATGTTCTTGTTGATTCAATAATCTAAGATGAGCAATTGAATCTCCTTCACGATCAATAATATGTACGAGTTTCTTTTCTATTGGTAAAGACTCAATATGTTCGATTTGTTCACATAGTGCATTTAAATGGGTTTCTTTTATTTTATGCCCATCAGTAAATGTTGAATAACGTCCAGTAGCATCACATAAAGTTTGATCTAATGGTGCAATGGGTAAACCCGTTTCCGCATCAATTAATAAACTGCTTTGTAATTCATAGCCTTTGTCACTTGCATGTGTTCTTTTGAATCTATTTAACTTGTTGTTATGTTTGAAATATTGTAGTTGAGACCAATCATGAGCAACTAAGGCATAGTGATGGTTCGATAGAGCGATTTGTTCAAGCGCAAGTTTTTGAATAGGCTGATTGAGTTGTTGAAATGAAACGTTTTCGTTATTTAAGAAACGCCAAACTGCTTGGGTTGTAGCAAAGCTAGTCTTTTGGGTAGAGGCAATATCTTTAAGCGCTGGGGCTAATGAAGCAAGTGGATTCATATTAAGTTTTACAAGACTTCCGTAGCGTTTAACTAATCGGTTATCTAAGTGTGGAATGTTAAATTGGAGAGCATGCTCTCCAATTTAACTTAAATAGATTTAATTGTGTAGATACCTATGCCCTCCGGGAGAGGGCTGGGGTGAGGGTGCTTTTCCATATAAAAAATTTTGAAATAAAACAATAGATTTGAATATATGCCAAATTTTTAAAAGCTAAACATACCAATGCCCTAAACAAAGAAAACCCGCTCTAAAGCGGGTTTTCTTTTAAAATTAAATCAGCTTAACCAATCAATTTCTTCATCAATTCATTGACTTGAGCAGGGTTGGCTTTACCACGAGAGGCCTTCATTACTTGACCAACTAGACCGTTGAATGCTTTCTCTTTACCAGATTTATACTCTTCAACCATCTTCTCATTGGCAGCAAGCACTTCTTTGATGATGGCTTCAATGGCACCTGTATCAGTTTCCTGTTTCAAGCCTTTTTCAGCAATGATGTCATCTGCAGTTTTGCCTTCTTCCCACATAAAGCCAAACACTTGCTTAGCGATCTTACCGCTAATTGTATTGTCAACAATACGTGCGATCATCCCGCCAAGTTGTTTTGCTGAAACAGGAGAGTCTTGAAGTTCAAGGCTGGCTTTATTTAAAGCACCAGAGAACTCACCCATCACCCAGTTTGCAGCAACTTTACCTTGAGCCGCGCCGCCAGAAGCAGTAACAACCGCTTCATAGAAGTCAGCCAATTCACGAGATAGAGTCAGTACATGTGCATCATATTCAGTCACAGCAAAGTCTGCGATAAAACGCGCACGACGCGCTTTAGGTAACTCAGGAAGTGCAGCACGAGCAGCTTCGATTTGCTCATTTGCAATGATCACTGGAAGCAAGTCAGGGTCAGGGAAGTAACGGTAATCGTTGGCTTCTTCCTTAGAACGCATTGAACGTGTTTCCATTTTGTTTGGATCGAACAAACGGGTTTCTTGATCAATACGACCGCCATCTTCCAAGATGTCCATTTGACGTTGAATTTCAACATTGATGGCTTGTTCGATAAAACGGAATGAGTTGAGGTTTTTTAACTCACAACGGGTACCAAATGGTTGCCCCGGGCGACGTAAAGATACGTTACAGTCAGCACGGAATGAACCTTCAGCCATGTTACCGTCAGAAATACCTAACCAACGCACCAATGTATGAATCGATTTGATATAAGCAACAGCTTCTTCAACTGAACGCATATCAGGTTCAGACACGATTTCAAGTAAAGGGGTGCCAGCGCGGTTTAAGTCGATGCCAGACATGCCTTCGAATTGATCGTGAATCGATTTACCTGCATCTTCTTCCAAATGCGCACGAGTCACGCCTATACGCTTCACTGTGCCATCTTCAAGCTGGATATCGATATGACCTAGCCCAACGATAGGATTGTCCATCTGGCTGATCTGGTAGCCTTTTGGCGAGTCTGGGTAAAAGTAGTTCTTACGCGCAAATACAGAGGCTTGGTCGATATAGGCATCAATCCCCAAACCAAAACGAATCGCAAGATCAACCACTTCTTGGTTTAGCACAGGAAGTACACCCGGCATTGCCAAGTCAACAAGGCTGGCTTGAGTATTCGGATCTTGACCAAATTCAGTTGATGAACCTGAAAAGATTTTAGACTGAGTTGCAAGCTGTGTGTGAATCTCAATACCAATAACGACTTCCCAACCGTCAATCAGCTTTGACACGGATGGTGCTAACTTTTGAGCTTCAGTCATTATGCATTCTCCTCAGCAATTGCCGCACGTTTAGTATGCCAATCTGTATTTTGTTGATATTGATGCACAATTGAAAGTAATTGTGATTCTGACCAATAGTTACCAATTAACTGTAAACCTACTGGGAGATTATTCGTATCAAAACCAACAGGTGCGTTAATAGCTGGTAAGCCGGCCAAGTTCACCGCAAGTGTATAGATATCGCCTAAATACATTTCGGTTGGACTCAAGTTCGCACCGATTTTGTATGCTGTTGTTGGTGCAGATGGTGCTGCAATCACATCGACATTCTCAAAAGCTTTTAAGAAATCTTGTTGGATTAAACGACGAACTTTTTGTGCTTTCACATAATAAGCATCGTAATAACCAGCAGAAAGCGCATAAGTACCAATCAAGATACGACGTTGCACTTCTGCACCAAACGCTTCTGAACGAGAGCGTTTATAGAGATCTAAAATATCCGTTGGGTTTTCACAACGGTAGCCATAGCGAACACCGTCATAACGTGACAAGTTAGAAGACGCTTCCGCAGGCGCGATCAAATAATAAGTTGGTACATAGGCTTCAGTCATGTTGAGGTCAATCTCAACCAATATCGCGCCCATGTCTTGTAATTTTTTCAAAGATTCTTCAACACGTGCCTTAACTTCTGCATCGAGACCTTGAACATTGAAGTATTGTTTTGGAATACCAATACGTAAACCTTTCACTGCTGTTGCATTTAAGTTTGCAACATAGTCATCTACTTCTTTGTTGATTGACGTTGAATCTTTGAGATCATGTCCAGCAATGGTGTTCATCAAAAAAGCACAGTCTTCAGCAGAACGTGCCATTGGTCCACCTTGATCCAGTGATGATGCAAACGCAATCATCCCGAAACGAGAGACACGCCCATAGGTCGGTTTAAGACCGGTTAAGCCACAGAAAGAAGCAGGCTGGCGAATTGAACCACCTGTGTCGGTACCTGTTGCAAGCGGGGCAAGATCAGCTGCAACAACAGCCGCAGAACCACCAGAAGAGCCACCAGGAACATGTTCTAAGTTCCATGGGTTTTTAGTCGCGCCGTAGAATGAACTTTCAGAGGTTGAACCCATTGCGAATTCATCCATGTTCACTTTACCTAAAGTCACTAGGCCAGCTGCTTTGGCTTTCGCCACCACAGTTGCATCATAAGGTGAAATGAAGTTGTCCAGCATTTTTGAACCCGCAGTGGTTTTAATCCCTTGGGTACAGAAAATATCTTTATGCGCCAGTGGAACACCAGTCAATATGCCAGCAGTTCCAGATTTTAGTAAGTTGTCAGCAGCATCAGCTTGAGCCAATGCTTGTTCGGGAGTGACCGTTACATACGATTTGACACGATCATCAATTTTCGCAATACGGTCCAAATAATGCTGAGTCAATTCACGAGATGAAAATTGGGCAGATTTTAAGCCTTCTGTCATTTCACGAATCGATAAACGGTGTAAATCAGTCATGAGTACAATTCTTTACGATTAATTTTTTAAAATAAGTTCATTTGATCAAATATTATTCAATCACTCTCGGAACGAGGTACAAACCATCCTGAGTTGCAGGAGCAATGGCTTGATATTCTTCACGATGGTTCGCTTCAGTCACGACATCTGGACGAAGTGGTTGCGGATTATCAAATGGGCTCTTAAGTGGCTCAACACCATCGGTATTGATCGCTTTTAAGGTCTCCATCATCCCTAAGATTTTATTTAAACTTTGAGCATATTCAGCAGATTGCGTATCATTCAGCGACAATCGAGCAAGATTGGCGATTTGTGATACAGTTTGTGCATTTAATTCTGCAGAATGCTGAACATCTGAACTTGACATGATGTCTCACCTAATCAGTTTTAAAAAAATTCAAAATATCGTGCGTTATAATAAGCGATTGACTTGTTCAAATCATCACATTTAGTTAAAGTTGCCATCTTGCGTCCATATAAAGTTTAAACTGAGAACGACCCGTGATTCTAAAACGACTAATTGGCTTGTTTTCGCCAGATCTCGCCATTGATTTAGGTACTGCAAATACACTTATTTATGCACCAGGAAGGGGCATTATATTAAACGAACCGACAGTTGTGGCGATTCGTCACAGTGGTTCGCAGAAAATTGTTGCAGCTGTGGGTTTAGATGCTAAGCAAATGCTTGGTCGTACCCCAGCCAATATTTCTGCAATCCGTCCGATGAAAGATGGTGTTATTGCAGATTTCGAAGTTACTGAAACCATGTTAAATCAATTTATTGGTAAAGTGCATGAAAAACGTTTATTTCCACCTGCACCTCGTGTAGTGGTATGTGTACCATGTAAATCAACATTGGTAGAACGCCGTGCGATTCGTGAAGCTGTGTTTAACGCAGGTGCACGTGATGTACGTTTGATTGAAGAGCCTATGGCTGCTGCGATTGGGGCGGGTATGCCTGTTGAGCAAGCATGTGGTTCTATGGTCGTAGATGTGGGTGGTGGTACAACTGAAATTGCCATCATTTCCTTACAAGGTTGTGTGTACGCAGATTCTTTACGTATTGGCGGTGATGTTTTTGATGAACAAATTATTAACTATGTACGTAAAGCACATGGTTGTGTAATTGGTGAAACAACAGCTGAAACTATCAAAAAAGAAGTGGGTATGGCTGTTGCTGACGGCACAACTTTAGAAATTGAAGTTCGTGGTCGTAACCTTGCTGAAGGTGTACCGCGTGCTATTACGGTAACTTCAGATGAAATTACCCAAGCGATTTCTGATCCATTACAAAGTATTGTTTCTGCTGTGAAATCAGCACTTGAGCAAACTCCACCTGAGTTATCTTCAGATATCGCAGAGCGTGGTATTGTGTTGACAGGTGGTGGTGCATTACTGCGTAACCTCGATAAGTTGCTTGCCCAAGAAACAGGTTTACCTGTTGTTGTAGCAGAAGATCCTTTAACTTGTGTAACGCGTGGTGGCGGTAAAGTCTTAGAATTCTTTGACAATCCAAACCATGATATGCTTTTTGTAGGCTAAACTATACTCGATTAAGTTTAAGGATGAGGCGGTGCAACCGAATCTCTTTTCAAGACAACCGCCATCTTTTCGCTCGTTCATCATTGCGGTCATCACTTGTTTGGTAGTGCTGTTTTTTAACTGGCGCATGCCACAAGTGATTCAACCTGCAAGAGATGTCTTGTATGCGGCATATAATCCAATTTATGCCTTAGCAAGCTATCCTGTATTGTCGAAAGAATGGCTAAATCAACAAACTAAATCTGAGGCTCAGTTACGTCGTGAAAATACCGCGATGCAAGCTGAATTGCTTCAGGCTCAAGTACGTCTGCAAAAACTCTCTGAACTTTCTGCTGAAAATACCCGTTTACGTGGTTTGCTCGATACACCATTGATTATCGATGGGCGTATGGAAATTGCAGAAGTGATTGGAACCGATGCTGACCCATTGCGCCATATCATTATCATTAACCGTGGTGAAGCCAATCATTTAAAAGTCGGGCAAACCGTTTTAGATGATAAAGGTATCATGGGGCAAATCATCAACGTCTATCCACATAGTAGCCGTGTCATGTTGCTTTCCGATAAAGAACATTCTTTATCTGTACGTTTAGAAAGCTCAGGTATGCGCGCCATCGTGACGGGAACTGGTGATTTAGGACATTTGAAAATGGAATATGTTCCAACAAGTGCCAATATCAAAGTGGGTGATAAAGTTTATAGTTCAGGTTTGGGGCAACATTTCCCAGCAGGCTATTTGGTCGGTTCTGTATCTAAAGTTATGCGTCATAACACGGGTGAGTTTGCGCAAATTGATGTGGTTCCCGCTGCACAATTAGCAGGTGGTCATCATGTTGTGGTACTTTTCTCTGATTCTTTAGCGATGGAGCAGCCAAATGTTGATCGCTAAGAAATTACCTTCTGAAAAGCAACGTAAAGATCCATTATGGATTATTGTTGTCTCAATTATTATTGGTTCAATTTTAGTGGTTTATCCGATGTCCTATGCATTAGCAGGATGGCGGCCACTGTATATGTTTTTAATCATGCTATTTTGGGTGCTGTGTCAGCCTACATGGTGTGGAATTTGGTTTGCATTTACCATGGGGCTATTTACTGACTTATTGTTAGATGCACCTTTGGGGATGAATGCATTGAGCTATGTGCTGATTGCATTTTTAACTCGCTATTTTATTCGAGAAAGACGTGTACTGACATTTAGTAATCTTTGGATTATTAGTATGTTTGCAATCCTCGCGCATTTGGTATTTACCTTTATGGCACAAGTGATGGCAGGTACGCATTTTTCGATTACCCGTCATTGGCAAACATTGGTTTCGAGTATTTTTTGCTGGCCAGTTCTTTATTATTTATTAAGAAGATGGCGCATTTAATTCTGGCCTCAGGCTCGCCAAGGCGTAAAGAGCTGCTTTTACAAGTGGGCTTGGATTTTAGCATCCACAGCCCAGATATTGATGAATCTGTCTTGGAACATGAACAGATTGAGCAGTATGTACAACGTTTGGCTGAAAGCAAAGCCAAAGTGGTACTGAAATTGCACCCACAAAGCACTGTCATTGCTGCAGATACAAGCTTGGTTTTTGCCAATCAAATTATTGGAAAGCCAACATCGAAGCAGCATGCTTTTGAAATATGGACATTATTGTCAGGTCAAAAACATGAAGTGTTGACAGGTGTTTGCGTTGCAAATGCACATCAATTATTGAGTGTCGTGGTTCGCACGGAAGTTGAGTTCCAACAATTCAGTCTGAATGATATGGAAGAATATTGGGCTACAGGTGAACCTTTGGGGAAAGCTGGCGCATATGCAATTCAAGGCATTGCGGCAAAGTATGTGACAGGTATAAAGGGTAGTTATAGCAATGTGGTTGGGCTACCGTTGCATGAAACGATACAGTTACTTGATCGTATAGATCAGCGCAGTTGAGGCACTAAATTAACTGCTGAAAAGAATTTTTATAATGTTTTGAGTTTAGTTATGTCTGACGAGTTATTGATTAACGTCACACCTATGGAATGTCGTGTGGCGCTAATTCAAAATGGTACGGTCAACGAACTGTTTGTTGAACGAACTGTTAAACGCGGGTTAGTCGGGAATATTTATAAAGGAAAAGTTGTCCGTGTACTTCCAGGGATGCAAGCAGCCTTTGTCGATATCGGGTTATCTCGTACTGCATTCTTACACATCAATGATATGATTTGGCCGCGTAATCAACCTACGCCAAATGTCTTTGAGTTATTACAACCCGGTCAAATTCTGACGGTTCAAGTGATGAAAGACATGTTGGGCACCAAAGGTGCGCGACTCAGTACCGATCTTTCTATCCCATCTCGTTATCTTGTCTTGATGCCATATGGCAGTCATATTGGTGTATCGCAACGGATTGAGTCGGAAGAAGAACGTGACCGTTTACGCTCGATGATTGAAAGAATTCAAAGCGAGCATAAGTTGCCGGGTTCAGTGATTGTACGTACAGCCGCTGAAGGAATTGAAGAGGCTTCAATTGCTCAAGATATGGCATATTTAGCCAAGCTTTGGGAATTTATTCAGAAAAAACAAAAAATTATTGCAGTTCCTTCGTTGATTTTTGAAGAGCTTCCTTTACCACAACGTGTTATTCGTGATTTAGCCAATGATGATACGGCAACGATTTATGTCGATTCACGAGAAATACATGCCAAGTTGCAAGAGTTCGTTTGTGAATTTGTACCGAGTATGGAAAGCCGCTTGCAGCATTATCCTGGTGAGCGTCCACTTTTTGATTTGTACAATGTCGAAGAAGATATCCAAAAAGCATTACAAACCCGTGTAGCTTTGAAGTCAGGTGGCTATCTGATGATCGACCAGACTGAAGCGATGACCACAATTGATGTCAATACAGGTTCGTATGTTGGTGGGCGCACGCTAGAAGACACTGTGTTTAAAACCAATATGGAAGCGACACAGGTGATCGCGCGCCAATTACGCTTACGTAATTTGGGTGGCATTATCATTATTGACTTCATTGATATGCAGGAAGCTGTACATCGTGAAGAGGTCATGAACCAGTTTGATAAAATGCTGGAACGTGACCATGCAAAAACCAAGATTACCCAAGTCTCTGAACTTGGCTTAGTTGAAATGACACGTAAACGTACCCGTGAATCATTAGAGCATTTGTTGTGTGAATCATGTCCGACCTGTCAAGGGCGCGGATTTGTGAAAACAGCAGAGACAGTATGTTACGAAATTTTTCGAGAAATCTTAAGATATACCCGTGCTTATGAGTCTAAGAGTGGCTTTACTGTTATCGGTCATCCATCGGTGATTGATCGCCTATTAACTGCGGAAGCCCCAGCTGTCGCGGATTTAGAGCATTTTATTAATCGCGTGATTAAATTCCAAGTCGAAAATTTATACACGCAAGAGCAATACGATATCATTTTGAGTTGAAATTGTAACAGGATGTCGTTAAACAGTTGTTACATCTGAAATTTTACTTTTTCAACTGATTTCACAATACTAGATTACAAAGGTAGCCAAAGACTTTCTCCCTTTCACAGTCTTAGCAAGTGAGGTCATAAAATGAGTGTAAGTGAACAATTAATCAGTCGTAGTATCAAGCATGTGTTGGAAAGCCAGCCTAAAAATACATGTGTTATGTTAGATGACAATGGTCAAGAAGTGAAAATCACCAAAGACATGGTGGTTAATGTCTGTCATCAACTGTTAAATAAGTGTCGTAATGTTAAAGATTAAGGGGCATATATTAGCCCCTTAATTTTTGAATCAATTTATGTTTTTATCTCTCAATCAACACTAAAATCAATTATAAAATCCTATACTAACTTTCGTGCTGCAACAGATTCCTTCGCTACATCTTGAGTATCCGTTTTTGCCTTGGCTTGAGCGTTTGGCTTTTTATCGGCGAGTTCTAGTGCATTTTTCTCTGCAATAATTTGCTCAAACTTTTGGATTTCATTTTCCAAATGCGTGAGAAGATTCTGCAATTTAGGTAGAGATTTACGGCAACCGGTTAAACCGACTTCTAATTTATCTAAATAACTGGTCATGGTGATATTTAGTGCCTGACCATCCAAAACAATAGAAACAGGGTAGAGAGCATCTAATTTAGCGCCATTCCAATACAAAGGTTCACGTGGTCCAGGTACATTGGAAATGATTACGTTAAACGCCTGACGTTTTGGCATAAGTCCTGATGCAATATTCACACCTGCTGCACCAAAAACGAAAGCACTATAATTTAAGATTTGATCAGAGCTCATACGTTTAAAACGATTTTTTGCATTTTGTACACTGCGTTTAATAATGTCTAAACGCTCTAAAGGACTTTCTTTATGTGTACCTAAATTTGCCAAAATCATGGTGATACGGTTACTCATATCTGAGTCATCATCACGTAATGAGGCTGGAACCATCGCAATCAGTGGTTTTTTCGGTAAAGCTTCTTGTGTGATTAAATAATCACGTAACGCGCCTGCACAAACAGCAAGCACCACATCATTAATCGTAACACCAAGGGCTTTGGAAATATCTCTAAAACGATCAAGTTCAAAAGACTGAGCAGCGAAACGACGTGATGAACTTACCCGTTGGTTAAATAAACTGCTTGGTGCTTGGAAGCTTGAAACATAATCGGGGTTTTTCCCCATTTCTTTAAATACTGTTTGGAACAGCTCTTGAGTCACTTTAGGTGCTGCTTCAACTTGTCCTTTTAAAGCAGAGAATATTTTTTTAGCTTTATCCAGTTTAGTTTCTTTTAAACGTTTTGCCCGTTTACCTTCGACACACCAAGGCGGAATAATAGTTTTGGAGTCAGCATCTTTTGAAAATGATTTTTCCACCAGACGCATACCAGCCACACCATCAATCATGGCATGATGGATTTTAAAATACATGGCAAAGCGATTACCTTCAATCCCTTCAATAATATGACAGGTCCAAAGCGGCTTAGCTCGGTCAATCAACGAACTATGTTCCTGTGAAATATAAACCAATAATTCACGGATACGCCCCGGATGAGGTAATGCGATATGACGGAAATGATGGTCAATATCAAACTCTTCATCTTCATCCCAAAACATGCCGCTTAAGCGGTTGTTAAAGGGTGGAACAGGAATAGATTTTGAATTACGAATATCCGCAACGAGATCTTGAATGAAGGTAGAAGGTGCATGTTCTGGTATTTCAAATAAGAATAGCCCACCAACATGCATGGGTTGTTGACGTTTTTCTAAATTTAAAAAAATAAAATCAATAGGGTGTAATGGGCGCATAGTCTTGGATTGCCTCACTGCAATTTCTACAACAACTCTTTTATGAGCTGGTGAATTGTTAGAATTATAGAACCGTGTAACTTGGGTCTGTTGATCATTCGTCCATGTTTACAACGATGTGATGTTGGAAAACATCAGGTACATCGTTACATTTTGTGTTGCCAACAATGCAGCGCTTTGTTGGCATTCTGGGTATAGCTAAAATTTCTCAGTTTGAGTGATGAAACCTGAAAATAGTCTCACTATTTTTTCATGCCTTTGCCTACTCAACTTTAGCCTATAACACAAGCTATAGATGAAATATCAACAAACCTTAGTATAAAACTTTTCTAAGCGTAAAATCCAAGCATTTCGATGAACGTTAAGTTAATAAAAATTCATGAGTTTTAATGAGTTTTCCTGATATTACTTTTTTAAATTGCCTGCGTGTAAGCCACATTCTTTATGTGTTGCTTCTTCCCACCACCAGCGACCTTCGCGTTCATGTTGATTTGGCAATACTGGACGGGTACATGGTTCGCAGCCAATTGAGATAAAGCCTTTTTCATGTAATGGATTATAAGGAATCTCCATCATACGAATATAGTTCCATACATCCGCACTTGACCAATTGGCCAATGGGTTATATTTAATCAGTTGTTTGCCTTCACCAGAAAAACCGCTATCCGTTTGAATGACTGGAATTTCCGTACGTGTACCTGGACTTTGATCTTTGCGTTGCCCAGTAATCCAACCATCTAAAGTGGCTAATTTTTTACGTAGTGGCTGAACTTTTCGGATACCACAGCATTCTTTATGATCATCTTGATAGAAGCTAAATAAACCTTTTTCATTGACCAACTGTTGAACGGCATCGGCTTCTGGAAAGCAAATCTCAATTTTAATCCCATAGTGCTTACGTACGGTTTCAAGAAATTGGTAGGTTTCAGGGTGTAAACGACCTGTATCTAAACTAAAAACACGAAATGGCTTACCTAAATTGTGTGCCATATCGATAAGAACAACATCTTCTGCGCCAGAAAATGAAATTGCAATTTCACCTTGCTGAGAAAGCGCAAGTTCTAAAATTTCAGAAGGTGATTTGTCGGCATACTCAGTCGCAAGTGCGTCCACAAGATCTATGGTTGGAATGGCGGTCATATCTGCTCCTGGCAGTTAGCTTGAAGCTACAATTTTCGTAAACATGTTCAAAAGATATTTGAATTTAAGCATTTTGGCAAAAATTAGGTCAATTCAACTTATGTGAATTGCTGCTTTTGACGATCCAGATATTTTAAAGTAAATGAAATATGCTACTTAGCAGATTAATTAAAATGCTTATGAATAAAACAGATTTGTAAATATTCACAAGCCTTATGCATAACCAAATGAAATAGGGTTGCTGTAAAAACTTTCAGCATTATTTTTAAACTTTAGTGCTATGATAAGCCCAAAATTTTTAACTGACATTTGGGAGAACCCATGGAAATCGTATGTCTTGATCTTGAGGGTGTATTGGTACCAGAAATCTGGATCAATTTTGCTAAAAAAACAGGAATCAAAGAATTAGAAGCAACAACTCGTGATATTCCTGACTACGATGTGTTGATGACTCAACGTTTAAATATTCTTAAACAGCATGGTTTAGGCTTAAATGACATTCAAGCTGTGATTGCAGACATGGGGCCATTCCCGGGTGCAAAAGAGTTTGTAGAATGGTTACGTACCCATTTTCAGTTGATTATTCTTTCAGATACATTTTATGAGTTTGCACATCCGTTGATGCAACAGTTGGGTTGGCCAACAATTTTCTGTCATAAATTAGAAACTGATGAAAATGGTATGATCACTGCGTATAAATTGCGCCAACCTGATCAAAAACGTGAAGCTGTAAAAGCCTTACATGGTCTAAATTACCGTGTAATCGCAGCAGGCGATTCGTATAACGATACAACCATGTTGGGTGAAGCTGATCATGGTTTCTTATTTGATGCGCCTGAAAATGTGATTCGTGAATTTCCACAGTTCCCGCCAATTCATGGTTATGATGCACTGAAAGAAGCGATTCGCAAAGCATCTATTCGTGATATTCCAGCTTAATCTAAGATTTAAAACCAAAGGCGCTCAATGCGCCTTTTGTTTTGCTTTGATTTTTAACACGCTTTAATGAATGTTCTGTTTATTTTTAAACGCAAAAACAAACGCCAAGCTGGCCAACAAGATAATCATACAAATATAGACATCTGCAGTAAAAATTAAGCCCACTTTATTGACAAAGTATCCAGCAATAATCGCAGGTATACTAAAGGCCAAATAGCTTTCAACAAAAAATGCGGCCATTAAACCTGCACGTTGTTCAGGTAAAGCTAAGGGCATAACAGCACGAATTGCACCCATAAAACCTGTACCAAAGCCAACCCCTGTCACCACAGCACCAATAAACAATAAGATTGGTTGCACCAGATGAATGCCAAGCAAAATAACACTTGAGCCCGAGACAATCGTAATTGCAGCAGTGACTAAAATTTTAAATGTTGGCGCATTGCGCAGGGTTAAAATCCCAACAGCCCCTGAAACTGATAGGGTAATAAACATCATGCCATTCAACCATGCCGATTGCACATGGAAAGCTTGAGCCAGCAATGAAGGCATTAACGAGAGGAAGAACCCACTGACCATCCATAACGAGATATTAATTGGACTTACGATCAAGAGTGCTTTTCGGGTTTGTACTGGAACAGTCAGTTGCGGTTTTAATGATGCCAAAGCACCCACACGTTTAGTTGCTGTTTCAGGGCTAAAAATTGCGATAAATGTGGTAGATACAAACAGAAAAATGAGTATTTCAAAAATAAGTGTCAATGGAACAGTCGAAAACTCTAAAACAATGCAGGTCATTAGCATACCCGCAGCCATACCAAGCATTGGAGAAATACTATTAATTAAAGAACCCTGTGTTTTACTCAGATCAAGCAAAGCTGCTCCAAACGTAGATGCGGCTAAAGCCGTGGCAATACCTTGCAGACCTCGTGCGATAAACAGCATTTCGATATTGGATGCAAACAAGAAAAAGCCCATGGACATAATTTCTAAAATCAAAGCCACAAAAATAACCGGCTTACGTCCAATATAATCAGACAATGATCCTGCCACCAATAGGGTTAATAGCAATGCAAACGCATAGGTGGCAAAGATAAGCGTTAATAAAACAGGAGAAAAATGGAAGTGTTGTTGATACAAGCGATATAACGGTGTTGGTGCGCTTGAGGCTGCCAAAAAGGCCATTAGGGTAAAAGTATGTGTGTACAGTGCAGCATTATGGCTTAATTTATAGGAAGTCACTTGACGATTAAAATTAGAGTTGCGCATAATCAACATGTACATAAAAGCTATTAATTAGCTTTTATACCGTATTTTGGATTAAACACAAAGGTTTAGCTAAGATGATTTTTGATTAAAGCTGTTCTTCAAGCATTAACCCATTGATAGATTTTCATTTATAGATTTGTAGTGATTTACTGATGACGAAAGTGATTACAGGTTTGCGTCCCGGTGGGCGCAGTGCACGAATACAAGCTGCAGTTCATAATGCGGTGCAAACATTACAGCACAATGTTGCTGTGGCAGATTTGACGATTCCGATGATTGCTGAATATGCAGGAGTCACCCCCTCTACGATCTATCGACGTTGGGGAGATTTATCTCAACTGCTTGCGGATGTTGCCTTTAATATTTTACATCCAGACAATGTGCCTGCGGATCTTGGTAATTTTAAGCAAGACTTATATGCATGGATGGAGCAATATTTTGAGGAATATGCCTCACCCGTTGGGCGTACAATCTTAAGCGATATTGTGGCGGAAAATGATTCGCCGACCTCTGGTAAGTGTTATGACTTTTTGATTCAACAGTTAGATATTATTCAGCAACGTGCCCAACAAAGGAATGAAACAAGCATCGACAATCAATTGATTATTGAAATTGTGATTGCACCCATGTTGCATCGGATTTTATTTACCGAACAAGAATCGAGTTTGGACTATATTCACCACTTATTGGCGCGTTTGTTTAATTTTGCGGATGTCTTAAAAAACACGACATCCGATTTTGAGTAGTAAACAGGTACACAATCATTTCGGCTTTGAGAAAAACTTAAAGCGCGCCTCGAATCAACGGATAGACATTATCGAGTAGAATTTTCTGTGCAGTTGCATTGGGATGGATCAAGTCTTTTTGCATCAAACTTTTATTGCCTGCAATTCCATTCATAAAAAACGGATGCATTTTTACTTTGTATTGTTGGCTTAGGGTTTGGTAATTTTTCTCAAAAGCTTGGCTATAAGCTGCACCATAATTCGGTGGAATTTTCATTCCCAATAAAATGACCGTGGCTTGGCTTTTTTGGCTTTGTTGAATTAATTGGGCAAGATTTTTCTGAATCATTTGTGGCGGTTGACCGCGTAGACCATCATTGCCACCCAACTCAATCACTACAATATCAGGTTTATGGCTTTGTAATAGTTTTGGAAAACGCGCCAAGGCACCACTGGTGGTTTCACCACTTACACTGGCATTCACCACATTATGTTGTTTGGGAAATTGTTGGTTTAAGCGTTGCTGTAGCAAGAAAACCCAGCCTTGTTGTGGGTTGATACCATAACCCGCACTTAAGCTATCACCTAAAATCATGATCGTTTTTGCAAAACTACTAACGGGCAACAGACAGATTATGCTAAAAAATAAACAATGAATTAGATTTTTCATCATTTTCAAATTTAACAATTTTTTGATTTGCATATAAGGTACTTTATGATGTCTAAGGTTCAGGATGATTCAACTTCTCCCATCATGCCACAAGTGATAATTTCTGCACAGCAACTTACACAAAAGATAGAATTACCTCATCAAACGCTTACAATTTTTGAAAATCTAAATCTTAATATTTATACAGGTGAACAGGTCGCGATTACTGGACGTTCTGGTTCCGGAAAATCAACTTTATTGGGCATCCTTGCCACTCTCGATCAAGCCAGTGCAGGTCAACTCAGTGTTTGTGGTGAAGCGATTGAGCATTTAAACGAAGAACAACGTGCGCTGATTCGGCTTCAATATATTGGTTTTGTATTTCAATCTTTCCAGTTACTGCCACATCTCTCTGCCTTAGAAAATGTGATGTTACCATTACGCTTACAGAAGAATTTTAATTATGCACACGCAGAACAAAAATCCTTAAGTTTATTGGCTAAAGTTGGTTTAGAGCGACAAAGCCAACAAACCCCGAAAGTATTGTCTGGTGGGGAGCAACAACGGGTTGCCATTGCACGAGCTTTAATTTCTGACCCCAAAATTATTTTTGCTGACGAACCTACAGGCAATTTAGATGAACATACTGCATTTGAAATTGAACAACTCTTATTTGATTTAAATAAAGAACTCGGTACAACCTTAGTACTTGTCACTCACGATTCGCAATTGGCCGCACAGTGCCAACGTCATTATGAATTAAAAGATGGTCAATTGATTGAACATGCTCAAACGCCTCAATCGAATGAGGTGGTGTAATGTTGACCTTGTTTAAACCCTTATTTAGGCAAAGTTTTGCCAGTTCAGGTATATATCTACTGATTATTGCATTGAGTTTAGCCATTAGTGCGACCACCGCATTGAAGTTTAGCAATGATCAAGTCAAACAAGCAGTGACCTTACAAGCTGCCAAAATGCAAGCTGCAGATTTACAACTTAGTGATACAGATCCAATTGACCAACAATGGATCAAACAGGCTGATGATTTAAAATTAAAACAGTCCCATGTCACTATTTTTGGTTCAATGGCCTCTACGCAGGATAAGTTTGTTATGGTCAATGTGAAAGCCATTGACACAGCATTTCCCTTACGTGGTGAATTAAGGATTGCGCCAAAACAAGCCTTACAAAGTGGTGGTGTTTGGCTAAGCAAACGCGCACAAGAATTATTAAAATTAAACCTAGGCGATAGCGTTCAAATTGCCAATGGTCAGTTTAAAGTTACTGGCATCATTGAACATGATTCAAATCAAGAATTAGGCTTTTCCGCCTTTTCGCCAACCGTGATTATCTCTCAAGCAGATGTTGCAAAAACGGGTGCAATTCAAGTTGGAAGTCGAATTGAATATCGTTTGTTGATGGCAGGGGATGCGGAGTCGATTGCAACATACCAGCAATTTTTTAAGACATTTAAAGCGCAAGAAAAGCAAAATGTGAATCCAAAGATTGCACAAAATTCGGATGCAGATTCAGCTTTAAGTGCATCAAGTGCCAATACATTGACTGAAAACACATTGACTGAAAAGCAGCCAGCAACACACTCACAAACAGATCAATCCATACAAGATCAACAAAATGCGGATAATGAATTAGATGCACAAAGTAATTTAAGACTACGTAATGCAGATGAGGGCAATTCACGCTTACTTAAACCAATTGAAAACCTCGATACTTTCTTACAATTGGCCAATATTCTGACGATTCTTTTATGTGGTTTAGCCATCGCTTTAACTAGTCAGCGTTATGTACAGCAGAACCAAGATCATATTGCGCTGATGCGTTGCATGGGTGCAACGAAACGGCAGATTTTTCAAACCTATCTCGGGTTGCTGAGCGTTGTTATTTTAATCGCCATTGTCATTGGCAGTATTTTAGGACTGATTTTAGGTTATTCATTATTGCAATTGATGTTGCAGATGATTCCGAACCTAGAGTTGCAATTTTCAATGTTGCAGATGCTGGTTGGTCCTTTACCTATTGCAATCTTTACCAGTGCAATTGTATTGATTGGATTTATTTTACCGAGCTTGTGGCAACTGTTAAATACACCGCCTATTCGGGTGATACGCCAACAAGAAAAGTCGGCACGTTCAATGTTGTGGATGATGGCTACAGGTTTAGTCAGCTTAATTATTTTTAGTTTGGTCTTGACCGAAAATCTGATACTTACTGCGTTGGTAATGGGTGCAGTCATTGTGTTAACAGGTTTGTTATATGCAGTGGTTTGGATGATTTTAAAGACTTTAAAATCAATGAAAAATAGGCTCTCAGCCTATATCCGAACCCCTTCGCAAACCGCATTGCAAATTACCGCTTTGGCATTGGGTTTAAGTCTGATCACGGTACTTGCTGTATTGAGAACTGATTTATTAGAGCGTTGGCAGCAACAATTGCCTGAAGGAACGCCTAACCAGTTTATTTATGGTCTACCACCATTTGAACTGGATGCTTTTAAACAACAATTGGCACAGCAACACTGGAAAAGCACACCGTTATATCCCAATGTAAAAGGGCGCTTATTGGCAAAAAATGGTCAAGCTTTTCCTGCCCAATTGGTGAAAACCAATAATTCTTTACGTCGTGAGTTAAATCTCACCCAAGCAGATCATTATCCACAAGACAATATCATTGTTGCTGGAGATGCTCAATTGACTCAAATTGGGCAGGTGTCTGTAGAGGCCAAACTGGCTGAAGAATTGGGCATCAAAATTGGTGATCGTTTAACTTTTAGTTTGCCTGAGGGAAATTTGGACGCGCAAGTTGTGAATTTGCGTACAGTGGAATGGCAAAGCTTTAGCCCAAATTTTTTCTTTATTTTTACCCCAAAGACGTTGGATGAAAATGCAGGCAGCTATTTAGGGAGCTTTTATGTGCCGCCGAGTGAAAAAATTAAGATGGTTAATCTGATTCAGCAATTTTCCAATACGGTCTTTATTGACGTCACTTTAATTTTTGATGAAATTAAAAACTTGGTTTCTGTGTTGGTTAAAATCATTACGGTTTTGGCAGTATTGGTGAGTTTATCTGGCTTTTTGGTACTGATTGCCTGTATCAATTTGCTGATGGATGAACGTAAAAAAGAAGTGGCATTACTACGTTCTTTTGGTAGTTCAAAGCGTCAGTTAAAAAATATGATGAGTTTTGAAATCGGCTTTATCGGATTATTGGCAGGAATCGTTTCCTGTTTCTTTGCAGAGGTGATTAGTGCCGTTGCCAGTTATCGTATGGAAATGGTGATGCAATTACATTGGGAAATTTGGTTGATTTTACCAATTTCGATGGCAGTGTTGTGTGCATTGATTGGGCGTTACCGATTGAGCTATTTATCTGAAATTCCACCATTGCAAAGTCTACGAGAGTTGAATTAAACCGCTTTGTTTAAGTGGTTTTATCTGGCTGTTTAATTTCAGTTGAGTCTTTAAAAGACTGGTCAGAGAAGACAGTAAATTAAAAATGGCGACCTATAGGTCGCCGTTTTTTATACTTTTGAATTGAGTGTACTCTGCAATGTTTTATTACGGCATAGACAAGCTATTTTAGAGATTAAAAGTTTAATTGCTCACGCATTTGTGCAATGGCTTGTTGCCAAAGTGGGCTAAGTGGTCCAACGAGATGCTGGCAATAGAGATAAACGCCATAGGTTGCTGCAATCCCTAAAATCACAATGATAATATTGGCAGCTTTACCCATTTTGGCACGTTGTGTTGCATACCAAGCCAAAGCCATGACCGCACCCATTAACATCCCACCGATATGGGCAGCATTGTTAATTCCAGAGGCTAAAAAGCCAAAAGCTAAGTTGATCGCAAGTACCGTTAAAAGTGATCTTTTATCTAAAATGAATCTTTGATTCGGGGTAGGTGGGAACAACGATAGTAGTGTCAGTGCACCACCAAGTCCCATCACAGCACCCGATGCACCTGCAGATACATGAGGAAAGAGTTTTTGATCAAAATTTTGCAGCAGTTCGTAGCTATTTCGAATATCCAAATAACCACTTAATAAACTTCCCATGAGTCCAGCAAGGATATAAAGTTCAAGAAAATAAAACTTTCCTAAAGTTTTTTCAGCAACATCACCAAAAATATACAGTGCCCACATGTTCATCATTAGATGCAGGATACCGAAGTGAAAAAACATACTACTGAATAAGCGATATGGTTCCTCTAAGAAGGTTAAAGGTGCATAATCAGCACCCCAACGCAACGCATCCAACGTTGTCGGGTCAGTAATATTGACACCTGATAAGACTTGGATGGCAAATAAACCGACATTGATGACAATCAACAATAAGGTTATTTTACCAATAGAATTGGGTTGGCTATAAGTTGAAAGATCTTGATATTTAGACATGCTATTGCTTAGCTTTTTATAGATAGATTCAGCTTAACATGAAACGTCAGAATTTTCGGAGTAAGCGGCTGACATGAAAGCTTTTATTGTTCGTGCTTTGTTAATTGTGGTCAGTATTTTGATCATGATTCAGCTATGGATTTTCTCAAGTTTAATTTATTGGCGTACTCATGATGTAGAAACCACCATGTTTATGCGTTGGACATATTTGTCTGATTTTGAGCCGATTCAACATCAATGGCGTGACTATGACAAGATCAGTGATAACTTTAAACATGCAATTGTCGCTGCCGAAGATGCCAAATTTCTCGATCATCATGGTTTCGACTGGGATGGTATTGAAAATGCACTACAACGTAATCTAAAAAAAGACAAAGTAGTCGCCGGTGGTTCAACGATCTCTCAACAATTGGCTAAAAATTTATTCTTCTATAATCGTCGCTCATTTATTCGCAAAGGTCAGGAAGCGATTGCCACCACCATGATGGAGCGGATGTGGACGAAACAGCGCATTTTAGAAGTCTATATGAACTCTGTTGAATTTGGAGATCATATCTATGGTGTTGAAGCTGCATCACAACATTACTTTTCTAAGAGCGCGGCAAGTTTAAGTCGTGAGCAGGCCGCATTTTTAGCAGTGATTTTAACCAATCCGAAGTTTTATCAAAAAAATCGTGATGATTCTAAGCTTCAATACCGTAAGCGTTTGGTTTTGAAGTATATGCGTTATACCCGTATTCCAGATTGACGCTAAATAAATGAATTTAAAAAAGCACAAATTGATGTGCTTTTTTTATGAAGCGATGCTTTTTTTATGAAATTGTCACAAATTTGAAGCATACTAGAATTAAGACATTTTTTTGATGCAGGTTTATTGCATGAATACCGCAGTGACGACAACAACGCCTACAGAATATTCTTATAATGAACGATATATAAATCGTGAGCTTTCAATTTTAGATTTCCATTTACGTGTTTTAGAGCAAGCCGTTGATCCTTTACATCCCTTGCTTGAACGTATGAATTTCTTATTGATCTTTTCTCGTAATATGGATGAATTTTTTGAAATCCGTGTTGCAGGAATGATGGAGCAATTAACTTTAGGGAATGAAAGTCGTTCACCAGATGGCTTGACGCCAAAACAAGTCTTAGACCAAATCTCTAAAACTGCACATGAAGCGATTGAGCGTCAGTACCGTATCCTCAATGAGGAAATTTTTCCTAAGTTACGTGAAGAAGACATTTGCTTTTTACGTCGTGGCGAGTTAACGCCTGCACAATCTGTGTGGATTAAAAAATATTTCCAAGAACAAGTTGCACCAGTGCTTACTCCGATTAGCCTTGATCCTGCACATCCATTCCCACGATTGGTCAATAAAAGCTTAAACTTTATTGTGACTCTAGAAGGGAAAGACGCATTTGGTCGACAAATTGATTTAGCAGTTGTACCAGCGCCACGTTCGCTTCCGCGTGTAGTGCGTTTACCTGATGAGCTTACAGGCGGCAAAGAACATTTTGTGATGTTGTCTGCGATTATTCATGAGCATGTATCGGATTTGTTCCCAGGGATGACAGCTACAGGTTGTTATCAGTTCCGTGTTACACGTAATGCAGATTTGGCACTGAATGAAGATGTAGAAGACTTAGCCAAAGCATTGAAAGGTGAATTGAGTTCACGTCGTTTTGGTCGTGCAGTACGTTTAGAAGTGACAGAAAACTGTCCAAAACATATTTATGAATATTTGCTTGAAGAATTTGATCTAGAACAAGAACAACTTTATAAAGTGGATGGGCCGGTAAATCTGGCACGTCTTGTGTCAAATTTTAAACGTCCACATATGCGTTATGACTCGCATGTGCCGGCGATTCCAAAAGTATTGAAAAAGTCTGAAAATATTTTTTCAGCAATGCAAAAACAAGACATTCTTTTACATCATCCATTTGAATCATTTGCACCAGTTATTAACTTGTTGCGTGAAGCTGCACGTGATCCCCAAGTGTTAGCCATCAAACAAACCTTATATCGTAGTGGTGCTGACTCTGAAATTGTTCAGGTACTTGCAGAAGCGGCACGTAATGGTAAAGAAGTCACCGCTGTGATTGAGTTACGGGCGCGTTTTGATGAAGAATCGAATATCGCTGTTGCCAATGTATTACAAGAGGCGGGTGCTGTTGTGGTTTATGGCATCGTGGGCTATAAAACGCACGCCAAAATGATCTTGGTGGTACGCCGTGAGAATAATAAGTTAGTACGTTATGTGCATTTGGGTACGGGTAACTACCATGCAACGAATGCACGTATCTATACCGATTATGGACTGCTCACTACAGATAAAGAGCTTTGCGAAGATGTACATCGTATTTTCCAAGAATTGACCGGTATGGGCAAAATGGCGAAGTTGAAAAAACTGTTACATGCGCCATTTACGCTACATGCTCAGTTAATTGCTTTTATTGATGATGAAATTGCCAATGCCAAAGCGGGCAAGCCTGCACAAATTATTGTTAAAGTTAACGCGTTAACTGAAGTTCAATTGATCAATAAATTATATGAAGCTTCGCAAGCAGGCGTGCAAATTGATCTGATTATTCGTTCAATTTGCTGTTTACGTCCTGGGTTGCCAAACCTGTCTGAAAATATTCGAGTACGTTCAATTGTCGGGCGTTTCTTAGAACATACCCGTGTTTATTATTTCGGAAATAATGGCAATCCACGTATTTACTGTTCAAGTGCAGACTGGATGGATCGTAATTTATTTAATCGTGTAGAAGTGTGCTTCCCGATTGAAGATCCAGCATTAAAAAAACGTATTTACCAGCAAGGTTTAGTCAACTACTTAAAAGATAATATCCGTGCTTGGCTGTTGCAAGGCGATGGTACTTGGACTCGTGTGCAACCTAAAGAAGGCGAGGCAATTTACAATGCACAACAAACTTTGCTTGAGCACTTTGTAAATGGTTAAGCCAAGATAATTTGATTGTCTTAAGCCCGATTAAAATTAATCGGGCTTTTTTGTATCAATCAATCGGATTTTAATGAAATTGAATGACTTGGTTGCTATAGATTTAAGTTTTTTAAATCAGCAACCAACGCTTCTAATAAAGCATTGACGTTCTTAAATACTAGAATGACTTAAGCTGTTGTGGTTTTAAACTCGATAAAATTGCAGGTAATGCAATTAAATAAATCATCGCGACAACCAACCATATAGCGCCAGTCCATTGTGTTTGGAAATGAAAGTAAAGTGTAGAGAATAACAATGGGGCAATAATCGAGGCCAGACTAATGGTTGAGGCGATAACACCTTGAAATTGTCCTTGCTGTGCAGCTGGGATTTTTTGTGAAACAACAGCTTGTAGTGCAGGAGTGCCGATACTTCCTAGGGCAAAGATCGGCATGATTGCAAAAATGATCCAAGCGTGTTGGGTAAAAGCCATGATGATTAATGCCATACATATACATGCCAGACCGATCAGCACGGTATTTCTTTCACCAAAATATCGGACGGCATGTTGCGGTATAAATGACTGAACCAGTACTTGGCATAAACCAAAAGTGCCTAAAGAAAGACCAACCCAAAATGTATTCCATTTAAAGGTATCGTGTCCCCAAAGTGCCCAGCAGACACCATAAGCTTCACCGCAGGCGCTAAACAGAAAAAATATCAGCAAAATCGGCAATATACCTTTTTGAGCAAGGATAAAACCAAAACTTTTCAAGGGATTTATCTTTAAACTCGAACTTTGCGAAATTGAAACTTGAGGGGGAACTGGGAGTGGATTGTTACTTCGGGATTCAGGGAGTAGCCAGAATGCGATAAGCAAGTTAACGCTTGTTAAAATTGCCGCAACAAAAAAAGGCAGCCGTAACCAATACCCGCCCAATAATCCACCGAGTACAGGACCGATAATAAATCCAATACCAAACATGGCGCTCATTAAACCAAAATATTTTGCTCGATTTTCTTCTGACGTGGTATCAACGATATAGGCTGAAGCCACGGGCATATTGGCACTACTGATTCCAGCAATGATCCGTCCAATGAATAACAAGATAAGAGAGGGTGAGCAAGCAAGAAACAAATAGTTGATTGCAGAACCGGCAAGTGAAATCAGCAGAACAGGTCTTCGACCGATACGGTCACTCAAAGCACCTAAGATCGGGGAGAAAATAAATTGCATAAGCGCATACAGGCTTAGGAAAACCCCCATTAACAAGGCAACGTTATGCTGATGGCCCAGGTCTTTTAGTAGTGCGGGAAGCAGAGGGAATACGATGCCAATGCCAATTGCATCTAAGACAATCGTTGAAAAAATAATATATAAAGGTCGGTTCATACGCGTCCTATCGAAAATTCAGGCACAGAAAACTGTGGAAACCTGTTAACGATGCTTGGAAGATTCAAGCCCTATGGAACGCTGACCAATGCGAAGAATTGGATATGTGTCGACGAGATGGATGCATGCTTTTAAAAAAACAAGCTGAGGATAGGTCGATTTTTCGCGATTTTTATCGTAACAATACATACAAAAATAAGCGAGTGTTTTTGTACTGGTCAAATATTATCATGCTTGATCCAGTAAAAACAAGATCGTTTTAATTTTGCTTATGCTGATGTGATCTATAGGTTTTTTAGATATTCAATAAAAAAGGAGTCAATCATGACTCCTTTTTAGTATTGGAAAATTAACGTAAATTTGGCGTGATTTTTTGAAGAATTTGTACCAACACATCAAATTCACTTTGTAGTGGTGTACTTTTACGTGTAACTAAAGCCAAAGTGCGTGATGGTGCATTCTCAATAGGTTTAACCACAATCTGATCATTGTTTTTCAGCATATGTGCATGAATTGCAATCTCAGGAAGCAGTGTATAGCCTAAGTTTGAACTGACCATTTCCACTAAAGTTGGCAATGAGCTTGCTTTTAAACGGTGATCATTTTTACGCTCACCGATTGGGCAAACACTTAAGGTATGATCACGTAGGCAATGACCTTCTTCAAGGAGCATAAGATGAGAAAGATCTAAATCATCTAAGCTTCTTGCATTCATCGCATTTTGATCTGCTTTATTGCAGACTAAGAATAAATCTTCTTTCGCAATTTCAGCAACTTTCAAACCACGTGTGTCGAATGGTAAAGCCAGCATGATCACATCTAGATTGCCATGCTCAAGTTTTTCAACAATTTTTTCACTTTGTGCTTCATGCAGATGCAACTGAATTTTTGGAAGTTGTTTATGCACTTCTTCCAAAAGCTGCGACAAAATGAAAGGGGCGATGGTTGGAATAATCCCTAAATGCAAATCACCAGTTAACGGTTCACTCATTTCTCGACTTAACCGCATCAAGTCCTGAGCATCGGCGAGTAGAACACGGGCTCGGGCAACAACTTGCTCACCTAGAGGAGTTAAACGTACGTTTTGGCGATCACGTTCTACGAGTACGCCACCCAATAAACGTTCTAACTCCATGATTCCACCAGATAAAGTAGATTGAGTTACAAACGAACGGCGCGCTGCTTCAGTGAAGTGCAGCGTCTCAGACAATGTCACTAAATATGACAACTGTCTTAGGGATGGTAATGCAGCCATAGTGTCCTAATGCTTATGATTTAAAATGATGTGCAAATAACCCGCTAAGTTGAGGAACAAAATGCGGTGGGATATCATGCCCCATTCCCTCAATTAATTCAAATTTAGCGCCTGAAATTGCTTTAGCAACTGCCTTACCATGACTTGGAGGTAGTAACCGATCTTTAGAGCCATGTAACACTAAAGTTGGCTTTTTGATCTGCTTATCCAATTTAAGTAAGGAACCTGTACATAATATTGCTAAAAACTGTTGAAGTACACCCGCTGGATGATAACTACGACGATATAATTTACGTGCAGTTTGAATTGCTTCAACTTGGTTGATATAACCAGGTGAACCAATCATATGAAAAACCTTCAAGGAATGATTCACAATTCCTTCTTCATCACGTGATTCAGGTTTACCAATGAGACTAAAGAGTTGTTTTGGAAATGGTGGAGGTAGCAAAGGTTGATTATTACTGGTAAAGAGTAAGCCGACTTTATCAATTTTCTCAGGATATTTTGCAGCTAAAATTTGAGAAATCATACCACCCATTGAAGCACCCAAAATATGTGGTTTTTCAATACCTAAACGATCAATCAATAATGCAACATCATCCGCCATATCAAATAAGTTATAAGGCGCGCCGTCATTCGGTAAGCCCAAAGCAAAGCGACCCATCAGCTTATAAGAGTTTAAACGTGGACCTTGGTGGCGAATTTTTGAAGATAAGCCAATATCACGATTATCAAAGCGGATCACATGAAAGCCTTGATCAATCAGTGATTTACAAAAAAAATCAGGCCAAAATAACATTTGCGCACCCAAACCCATAATCAACAGAATGGTCGGGTGTTGTGGATTTCCACCAGTTTCAACATGAAGCTGAATACCATTACCTAAATCGACTTTGGTTTCATTCATGAACGATGCATAAGGTGAAACTTGAAATTGAAGTGCGCTATTCATTGTTATTTTCCTAAGCAAGGATATTCTTTGATTAAAAAATATCCTTACTATTAAAACCTTAAACCGATGCAGGAATCAAGTCTGGAACCAGTTTTGTTAATGTTAAACGCTGTTTTCCAGCAGTTGCACCTAACAATACAAAACCACGTAAGGTACCTTCAGCATCTGTTGCTTTAGATAACATTCCATCTTCAAACTCTTCATTCTCCCATGTAACATCTACATCAATTGGAGCAGGAAGTACAGTCAAAGGTGCGGCTGGGGTTTTCACCGCGACTGGCATTGCTGGGTAGTGTACAGTGGTGGTTTGTCCACTCAAGGTTTTGGCCAATGCACGCGCTTGTTGCATGATTGGCATGACAAATGGCAAGAGTGTTCCATTCACTTCGGCACAGTCACCGATGGCAAAAATATCTGCTTGACTGGTTTCGAGCAAGGTATTGGTAATCACACCACGACTGGTGTTGATTTCTGTAGCTTTAGCCAAGGCAATATTAGGTTGTAAGCCAATCGCAGAAAGCACAACATCCGCGAGCAAGGACTGACCACTGGCCAATGAAACGATATAACCACGCTCAGATTTAGAAACTTTTTCTACAGTGGTGCCCAAGGCAAATTTGATTCCTGATTGTTCAAGATTGTCTTTAAACGCTTGTGCAACATGATTAGGCAGTAAACGCCCTAACGGCTGTGGTGCTAAGTCGATCACCGTAACCTGATGCCCAGTATTTTGTAAGTCATTGGCAAATTCACAACCAATTAAGCCTGCACCTAAAATCACCACACGCTTGTTACCACATTCACCCGTGCTGCAATTGTCTAAAGTTTCACGGAATGCACGATAGTCAATTAGTGAGTTAACCACATGAATATCATCACTTCCGTCACCAGCAATCGCTAATCGAATCGGATTTGCGCCCACAGCGAGAATAAGTTTTGAGTAGCCTTGAGTTGAAGGTTGTCCATCTTTTTCAAGGGTTAATTCATGTTTCTCTGCATCAATACTTTTAACCCATGTTTCTTTTTCAATCCGCATGTTCAGTTGACTACTCATCTTTTCAGCATCGCCTAAACCAATTTGTTCAGGTGCTTTTTTCCCAACCAATGCATTAGATAGGGTAGGTTTTGCATAATTCACCGCATCATCTGCGCAAATCATCACCAATTCCTGTTCGGTGTTTAACTTACGAAATTCTCTTGCAAGGGTATAACCCGCCATGCCAGAACCTATGATGATGATCGGTTGCATATCTTTCTCCATACCTGTTTCAAATTTAGAGGTGAATTGAATAATTTTGTATTGTTGAAAATAAATGTAAAAAAGACCATGTAAACATGGTCTTTACGCAATATCTTAGATTTCTACCATTTCAAAGTCTGCTTTAGAAACACCGCAGTCTGGGCATGTCCAGTCATCAGGAATGTCTTCCCACTTGGTACCTGCTGCGATGCCATCTTGTGGCCAACCTTCTGCTTCGTCATAAATCCAACCACAAACGATGCATTGATATTTCTTCATCTGATTCTCCGATATCTGACAGATGCATTGTTTTTTCTGTCAGTAAAATTCCTTCTGCTGCTTGACTCAAATAATATGCAAATAAAATGTGTACATATTCCTCTAAATTCTTACGCAGTTCTGTATCTAAAGTAAAGTAAATATCGGAGTTTATCTAACTAATCTTAAAGCTGAATGGCAGCTCAGGACAAAAGCGATGTTTATTATGCCAACTTTGTCAGACAATTTTAATTACAACACTGTCATAACAAGGGATGAGCACTGATATAAAAGTTTAAAAATATTTGAATTTAGACAAAGGTCTAGATGAATATTTTAGCCAAAAATATTAAGCTAAAATTAGCTCATTCTATAGCCATTATTTTGTATGAAAATGGACTTAATAAATTCAATAACTTAGCGTGAATTTAATATTAAACAGGTAGCGAGCTGCTGTCAATTTTGGCTAATAAACGTTAAAATTCACGTATTATTTATCTTTTTTAATCTCCCCCCATGATGAACATGTCTACTGCTTTGTGGTCAAGTATTCGTACTGTCCAAAACTTCCCAAAACCAGGTATTTGTTTTTATGATTTAACCCCATTGTTTATGAACAATCTTGTGGAGTTAACCGATGCATTGATTGCGAGTATTCCTGTAGAGCAATTGGATGCCGTGGATAGTTTTGTTGCAGTTGAGGCACGAGGTTTTGTTTTAGCCAGCTTATTGGCACAACGTACTGGCAAAGGCTTATTATTGGTTCGTAAAGCAGGTAAGTTGCCACCTCCAGTGGTTGGTGTGGGCTATAGCTTAGAATATGGTTTAGATCGCTTGGAAATGTCAGCGGATATCGCAGCACAAAAAGTGATTATTGTAGATGATGTATTGGCTACAGGCGGTACTTTAAAAGCTGTCAATCAATTGATGCATAAATGCCAACATACAGTATTGGGTGCAAGTATTTTTCTTGACCTGCCTGATTTACATCAAGATCTTGGTTTAAAGATTTGGTCAGTGCTCGATGAGCATTCCAAGCCAGTTGAAAAAGCGGTTGCTTAAAGGCAATAACAGGTTAAGTTTTCGGGCTACCTGCTTGTGATTAAATACTTAAATCATTTGTTTGTCTGTCTTGTCGTGAAAAAAGCCTTGTAAATACAAGGCTTTTTTAGTTAGAGAGCGGCGAACTGTACTTTGAAGATTTTATTTCAAGCAATAAAGGTTTGTTCCATATATTCAATTAAATGATTTAGGTTTTCAGGTTGGACTAAACGATGGTGTCCACCTTCAACAGCTTCAATCTGCATATATGACTCTAATTGCTCAAGCACTTTATACATATCTAAAACCTCATCACCCAGTTCCAGATAAGCAATTTGTGGAATGTCATGGTCTAAATCATGTTCATCAATCGCTGCATAGTCTTCACGGAAATCTGGATTTAAGCTCGGATTGGCAAGGATTGCAGGAATTCGATGTTGCTGTGACATTTTTAATGCCCAATACCCCCCTAAACTATGACCTACCAGTAAATCGGGTTTAATCTTTTCGATAATATCGTGATAAAAACACTCAACCGTTTTGTAGTTAAGGTTACGATAATCCACGTTAATACAATATTTTTTTTCAGCATTAATGGCATGGAATTTTGTCGATTCTTTAGATGAATCTAGTCCATGTAAAAATAAGATTTTAGAATGAATACTCTTCATTGTTATCGTTTTCATATGGTCTTTCTTTATTGAGCAAAGGTAGAAATTGAACAAAGCTAGAAAAAGTTATCAATGGATTTAAAATTTTCCATTTAACTATTTTTATATTCAAATATTCTACTTAGCTGCACTTTTTTAAAAACTTAGATTTTGGTCTAAGAGTGTTGTGTAACAGATCAATATGCTTGTTATTTATTGTTTAACATATTGAATGTTTAGGTTTAAATTTTTAGGGTGATGGATTTTTATTAACAAAAATTAATCATTCTGGGTTTTTATTGTACTAAGCTATAGATTGGATCAATAAAATAAGAGAAAGAAATGATGACTTTAAGCTATGACATTGTCATTCAAGCGAATGCACAAACAGTATGGAATATCCTGTGGGATACCCATACTTATTCCAAATGGACCCAACCGTTTTCGGAAACTTCGCGAATGCAGTCTGACTGGAAAATTGGCGGGGAAACCTTATTTCAGGATGCCAGTGGTAATGGTATGGTCGCCACCATTGTAGAGTTGGAGCAGTTTAAAAAAGTGGTATTTAAACATTTGGGTGTTTTGAAAAATGGTGTTTTAGATTCAACAAGTGCAGATGTTCAAAGTTGGAGTGGCTCTTTAGAAAAATATTTCTTAAATGAACAGGGTGCAACAACCACATTATCTGCTGAAATAGAAACCTCTGAGGAATATAAGGACATGATGGATCGTGCTTTCCAGCAAGGGTTTGCCATAGTCAAATCATTGGCTGAACAAAACCATTAAGAAACTTAGCACTTTCATTATTGTTTAATGGCATTGAATAATCAGGGGTTGTTCAATAGAAAATGATTTTGCCACACCATTTTCATTACGTGGTTGGAAGCGAATTTTTTCTAGTAAAGGTTGCAGTATCGACTTCATTTGTTCGTGAATTAAAGGGCTGTAACGGATATTTAGGATTTGCCCTTGTGTATTTACCAAAAATTTTGCTGAGAGCGAGATATTACCTTGTTGATCAAATTTAATTTTATTCTGAGGTGGTGTCTTACTTTGATCACAAAAGGGTTCTAAAGCGCTTTGTACTTGTGAAAAGTTGGGTTTTATGGCGTATTGGATGCGGGTTGGAAATTTAATAAACAGAATGTATTTCCCATAATAATATTTTATTTTTGCGATGTTTTGTTCATCAACATTGAGGGTTTTATTTTTAAAATCATTACTGACTTGTGGTAATTGATCCAGAGTGAGTTTTTTTGCCAGTTCTAAAGCCCTTAAATTGAGTGCTTTTTGAGTGGAGTGTGGATTCATTAATTTGACTTGGCTTTGTAAACTGGTTCGATTTGGAACGATTTCTAATTGCCAAATATAATCTTGATTATTGAGATTGGTGCTTTCAATTTTTATGGGAAGATCTTTTTGCGTATTGCTCATAACAACGATTTGCTCGGCATCAACCACAGTTGAAAACCACAAAACATTGAAAAGAATGATACTTTGGGCGAATCCTTGCCAGTATTTATTCATGATTTTTAATTTTTACATGGTTCGTAGAGTTATATTCATACGCATTATGTTGTAAATCTGCTATGCTATGCAACTTCCGTTTTTTAATATAATCGAGGCAGAGATGACGCAACATAACGCTCAATCGACTTCTGAACAACACATTTCCGAAAACGATTTAATTGCACAGCGTCATGCCAAGTTAAAGCAAATTCAAGATCACGCCAAGGAAACCGGTGTTAGCCCATGGCCAAACACATTTAAGCGTGAGCATTATGCGCAAGATCTACAAGAACAATTTGCAGATCAATCTAAAGAACAAATTGAAGCAGGCGAGCAAGTTCACGTATCTGTAGCGGGTCGTGTGATGTTGAACCGTGGTTCATTCATTGTGATTCAAGACATGACCGGCCGTATTCAATTGTATGTGCCACGTAAAGAGCTTGCACCTGAAGTTCTAGAAACTGTGAAAAGTCTAGATCTTGGCGATATTATTGCTGTTCAAGGTTATATCGGTCGTTCTGGCAAAGGTGATTTATATGTTCATATTGAACATTTTGAATTATTGACGAAATCGCTTCGTCCACTTCCAGACAAGTTTCATGGTTTGAATGACACAGAAGTAAAATACCGTAAACGTTATTTAGACTTAATTGTGAATGAAGAAACACGTAAAACTTTTGAAATTCGTGCAAAAGTTGTGTCAGGTATTCGCAACTATCTCATCAATGAACGTTTTATGGAAGTTGAAACTCCGATGATGCATGTGATTCCAGGTGGTGCGTCAGCGCGTCCATTTGAAACACACCATAATGCATTAGATATGCCATTATTCTTGCGTATTGCACCTGAGCTTTACTTAAAACGTTTGGTTGTTGGTGGTTTTGAACGTGTATTTGAAATTAACCGTAACTTCCGTAATGAAGGTGTTTCAACGCGTCATAACCCAGAATTTACCATGATTGAATTCTATCAAGCTTATGCTGATTACAAAGATCTCATGGCTTTGACAGAAGGTATGCTTGAAAAATTAGCAATCGACATCTTGGGTTCAACAGATGTTCCTTATGGTGAAGAAGTGTATAGCTTCAAAGGTCCATTTAAGAAAATCTCGATGTTTGATGCGATTCTTGAGCATAATCCAAATTTCACTGCTGAAAATGTTTCGGATCGTGAATTCTTGGCAACATTTATTCGTGAAGAGTTAAAAGAGCAAGTTAAGCCAGGTTTTGGTTTAGGTCGACTACAAACCATCGTATTTGAAGAAACTGTTGAAACTCAATTACGTCAGCCGACATTTATTACTGAATATCCTGCGGAAACTTCGCCGTTAGCACGCCGAAATGATGATAATCCACATATCACTGACCGTTTCGAATTCTTTATCGGTGGTCGTGAGTTGGCAAATGGTTTCTCGGAATTAAATGATCCAATTGACCAAGCTGAACGCTTCCAAGCGCAAGTTGCTGAAAAAGATGCGGGCGATGATGAAGCAATGCATTTCGATGCTGACTTTATTGAAGCATTAGAATACGGTTTACCTCCTACAGCAGGTGAAGGTATTGGTATCGATCGTTTGGTGATGTTATTTGCCAATGCAGCAAGTATCCGCGATGTGATCTTATTCCCACATATGCGTCATAAAAATTAATTTATGATGTTATAAAAGATGTTGTAAAAAAAGCCACTGAATTCAGTGGCTTTTTTTGCTTAGACAATCAGCACATTTTAGAAATGAAATACGCCTAAACCATTTTTGATTTCATCTAAAGTATCTTGAGTGATGATACGGCATTTTTCCGTACCAGTTTTTAAGATATCCATGATGTAATCTGGATCTTTGGCAAGTTCCATACGACGCTCACGGATTGGTGTAATCAACTCTTTTAACACACCTTCAAGACGTTTTTTCACAGTACCATCGCCTAAACCACCACGACGATAATGCGCTTTAAGTTCTTCAACTTCTTCTTTATTTGGATCAAAAGCATCTAAATAAGTAAAGACAATATTTCCTTCAACCTGACCTGGATCTTCAATACGCAGATGGTTTGGATCGGTATACATTGCATTGACTGCTTTTTTGATGTCTTTATCTGTTGCATCTAACACGATGGTATTGCCCAATGATTTCGACATTTTGGCTTTACCATCAAAGCCAGGTAAACGGCTCATATTGGATAAAAGCGCTTTACACTCAGGTAAAACTTCTTGTCCAATTTGACGGTTTAAACGACGAACAATTTCATTGGTCTGTTCGATCATTGGAATTTGGTCTTCACCAACTGGCACGACAGTGGCTTTAAATGCAGTAATATCGGCAGCTTGTGCAACAGGGTAGCAAAGAAAACCTGCTGGAATATCACGCTCAAAACCCCGTAATTGAATTTCAGCTTTGATGGTTGGGTTACGTTCTAAACGAGAAACCGTCACAAAGTTTAAATACAACATGGTGAGTTCATTCAACGCGGGTAAGCAAGATTGAACACAGATTGTGGTTTTTGTTGGGTCAATGCCGACTGCTAAATAGTCTGTTGCTACTTCAAGAATATTACGACGAACTTTTTCAAAGTTATCCGCATTATCTGTTAAAGCTTGAGCATCTGCGAGAAGGAGGTGTTGATGATGAGAATCTTGTAAGCCTACTCGTGAGCGCAAAGAACCTACAAAATGTCCCAAATGTAGTTGTCCAGTAGGACGGTCGCCTGTCAAAATCACAGGACGATTATCTTGATTCGTCATTATCGCTTCCAAAGTCTTTGTATAGACAGTCGTGTTTTATGAATGGGCACTATTGTACGAGATAATTTATTTTAATGTCAGCGAAAAATGGTGTAGAACCAATTTTTATCAATAAATGTGAAAATCTACAAAATTTTATATAGAAAAATGAATTTTCACTTTAAAATGACAGGATAACTAAAATTTTGGATAAAAAATGGCAAGTAGTCTATTAATATTATTAGATGATATCGCAGCAGTGCTCGATGATGTTGCCGTCATGAGTAAAATGGCGGCTAAAAAAACTGCGGGTGTTTTAGGTGATGATTTAGCACTGAACGCACAACAAGTGAGTGGTGTAAGAGCAGAGCGTGAGCTTCCTGTGGTATGGGGTGTCGCGAAAGGCTCCTTTATCAATAAATTAATTTTAGTGCCTTTGGCTTTGCTGATCAGTGTGGTTGCACCGTGGTTGATTAATCCATTGTTAATGATTGGTGGTTTGTTTCTTTGCTATGAAGGCGTTGAAAAAGTTCTACATAGTTTGCAGCATAAAAAAGCCAAAACAGGTGAGGCTGCACAAGAAGAATTACAACAAATCGAAACTGATTTAGCCACATTTGAAAAAGATAAAATTAAAGGTGCGATACGCACAGACTTTATTCTTTCTGCTGAAATTGTGGTGATTTCTTTAGGCACTGTTGCCACGGCAGCATTTGGTACCAAAGTGATGGTGCTATCTGTCATCGCAATTTTAATGACGGTCGGTGTTTATGGCTTTGTCGCTATGATTGTAAAGATTGATGATTTAGGTTTGTACTTAACTCAACAAGCATCAAATGTTAAACAAAGCATTGGCCGTGGTTTACTGGTATTTGCACCAAAGTTAATGAAAACCTTAACGATTGTCGGAACCATCGCAATGTTCCTTGTCGGTGGGGGGATCATCACCCATGCGGTATCAACTTTGCATCATTGGTCAGAAGAAGCCGTTGATCATATTCAACATATTCCAACTGTTGGTAGTGTTATTGGTGCATTAACACCAACGTTAATCAATTTACTGATTGGTATCGTCGCAGGTTTTGCCGTGGTATTGGTTGTTGGACTTATTCAAAAAGTTCGTGGTAAATCCACAACAGCCTAAATGCAAAGCACATCCTAAACGATAGCCAATTTAAAATAAAAAGGACCGATCTATGCGTTGGAAAGGACGTAGAGAAAGTGATAATGTCGAAGATCGCCGTGGCGGTGGGGGCGTAAAAGCAGGTGGGATTAGTATCCTGGGCTTAATCGTCGCTTTTGTTGCATGGAAATTCTTTGGTGTTGACCCACAGCAAGCCTATCAAGCGACCAAACAGGTGACTTCGGCTGGAGCAAGTCAAAATTCTGCTCCCACTAATTTAACCCCTGAACAGCAGGAAACGGCATCTTTTGTTAAAACCGTTTTGGCAGATACCGAAGATACTTGGAAACCGATTTTCCAACAACAAGGTGTACAGTACGTTTCACCTAAACTGGTAATGTTTAGTGGTGCGATACAATCAGGCTGTGGTACGGCTCAATCTGCGATGGGGCCATTTTATTGCCCAGCAGATCAAAAAGTGTATATCGATACCCAGTTCTTTAAAGATATGCGCCAACAGATGGGCATCTCTGGAGAAAAAAATCAATCCGAGCTTTCAGCTAAAGATGAAGCGGGTGATTTTGCACAAGCCTATGTAATTGCGCATGAAGTTGGGCACCATGTCCAAAACTTATTGGGAATATCGTCTCAGGTTCAACAAGCACGCCAGCGTGCCAGTGAAACTCAGGGCAATCAACTTTCAGTACGTTTAGAATTACAAGCGGATTGTTTGGCTGGGGTTTGGGCCAATCGTACACAACAACGCACCCAGTTCTTAGAACAGGGTGATATTGAAGAGGCGATGGATGCTGCTGAAAAAATTGGTGATGACTACTTGCAGAAAAAAGCACGTGGTTATGCGGTACCAGACAGCTTTACGCATGGCACCAGTCAGCAACGTATGCAATGGTTTAACATTGGTATGAATTCGGGTGATATCAATGCGTGTGATACCTTTAAATAGATAGCTAGGGATTGTTGGGTTAAAGAAGAGAACATCATGTTCTCTTTTTTTCTCAATCAATTTTTTTTAAGCGCTTTTTATGTTAAAAAATATAACCAGTAATCATCATATTTCAGTTTTTTTTGTACAATTATCTAGATTGTTAAATGGTCTCTTATTTTATATTTTATAAAAAAATGATTGAGTGTTTGATGTGCATTTAAATTAAAAATCTAAAACAGGTTTCGGATGGGTAACTATTTCTTTCTTCAGGTCTTTACAGTCATTTTTGCGCTTTCTATCGCGACTACAATTTTTAATAAGCGAATATTAGGTTTCCCTCAAGCCATTGGTGTTCCCATTGTTTCTGCAATTTTTGTCTTTATTTTGCAATGGGGTGCCAGCTTACTCAATGGCAATCAATTTATCTCGATTAACATCCATAATATTGAAGAAGCTGTACGGCATGTCGATTTTTATGATTTTTTAGTCAATGGTGTCATTTGCTTCATTCTGACCTCTTCAGCACTTAAATTTAAGGTTTCAGATTTAAAAGTTTATTGGAAGCCGATTAGTATCTTGGCAACGATTGCTTTACTGCTCTGTGCTGTATTTTTTGCAGGATTGGTGTTTGGTTTCCAATTCTTGATTGGCAATCCCGTTCCAATTTTAGTTTTGTTGTTACTGGGTTCTGCCTTAGGTGCGACAGACCCGATTGGGATCAAAGGTGTGCTTAGTTCAGTACGTGCGCCGCATCATCTGATTGTTAAGTTGGAAGGTGAGTCCTTATTTAATGACGCAATGTGTATCGCCGTTTTCATGACTTTATTAAATGTTCTTGAAGGAGAGCATTTTAGTTTAGCTGCAACACTACAAACTTTCTTATATGAAATTGTGGTTGCGGTGATTATTGGTTGGGCTTTTGGTCTGGGAATCTTGCGTTTATTACGTGGTAAACATGAGATGGAGTCTTTGATTCTTACCACTGCATTATTGGCATGTGGTTCTTATCTGGTTGCATTATTTGCCCATGCATCCGCTCCGATTGCCTGTGTGATTGGCGGTTTAATTGTCGGTAATAAATGGAAAGAAATTTTACAGGATCGTGAAATTCGTGAGGTCAATCATTTTTGGCATACGGTAGAAGGGATTATTAATTCTTTTCTCTTTACCTTGATTGGTCTAGAAATCTTTATTTTAGATTTAAGCACAAGTCTGATTCTTGGTGGTTTTTTTGCTTTCTTTGCCTTGCATCTCTCTCGTTTTGCCGCAAATTATTTAGCTTTTGCATTTTTCCCATCATTCCGCAAAAAAAGCTATAACGGTAGTCTGGCTATTCTTTCTTGGGGAGGGGTTCGTGGGGGGATTTCACTTGCACTGATTCTTGCTGTGGCAAACGTCCCTGAGTTACGTGACTACAGTAGTATTCTAATTGGTTATACCTTTATCAGCGTATTACTTTCAGGGGTCGTCTGTGGTTTGGGTTTACCTGCAGTCATGAATGCCTTTTATTACAATCCAAATGAAGAAACCCAAGGTTTCAAAGGTTGGTATCAGCGCATGTGCAATAAAATGAACCGTAAAGGCATCAAATATATTGTGGGTGAAGATAACGAAGGGCATGAAACCATCACCATTTATAACCCAGAAGCCTTGGTTGACAAGAAAGCTGCAGATGGTGTGGCCTCTGTACATCATCCTGAAAAAGCGCAGGAAATGAAGCGATTGGAAAATCCTGGTAACTTCTAAATGCAGTGCATTCAGTCAAATGAATAGTTAAGGTATAAAATTAAGAAGCTAAAACTTCAATATTCTTAAACGTTTGTCGCAATAAAAAAGCCAGTAACAATACTGGCTTTTTTATTGGAGCTGTTATTTTGCGTTTTTGCCTAAGAAATCGAGGTAAGGTTTCACCAAAAGTTGCTCTTGTTCTAAAATCGGTAAATGCCCGACTCCTTTTAGAATGATTGGCTCTTGTGCATTTTTCAATAAGCCTTTGAGTTCAGCCGCAGCTTCAACATTGATAATTTGGTCTTTATCTCCCCATGCAATCAATACCGGCTGGTCAATCGAACGTGCTGCAATGGCAAAAGAATCTGGGGTAAATAATTTAGACATCACAATCAGCTGTTCAACCAATTTGGTGGTGTTTGCCGATTGGCTAATCATCAATTTCTCTTGAGCATCTTTTAATTCTTTAGGAATAAAAGGCGGTAGACTGGTGGCAATTTTCATTAAACGATCAAAATCGCCAGGTTTGCTGACAATCATATTACGTAAAGTTGTCGGATCTTTTAAATAAGGAGTATTGGCAGATTTAAATACACCTGCACTATCAATTAAAAATAAAGATTTGGTATCAACAGGGTATTGTGCTGCGTAAAGTAAGGAAATCGAACCACCCATCGAGTGACCAGCGACATTTAAGCCATTGTCTACTTTAATGGCTTCAGCAAAACGACGTAATTTTTCAGTGAGATTGGGCAATGAATAATCAAAATCGTTAGGGACTTTACTGTCACCTTGACCAGGAAGATCAGGAATAATCACATGGTAATAAGGCGTTAAGTAACGTGCCACACGATTCCAGTTGTCACGACTTCCAGCTAGGCCATGAACGAGCATAATGGTAGGTTTGCCAGCTGGTCCGCCTTCACTATAAGCCCAATCAATATCACCGACTTTTACACGTTTGGTTTCCATGCCCGCCCATGCACGTTCTTGTTGAAGCACACTTTGAATGTCAATCGCTGGAGCAGCATAGCTTGTGGTCGATAAGCCTACTGTTACCACAGAACCCATTGCCAATGCCGTCGATAAAATCAGTTTGTTGAAGATTCCTTTCATCTTTGAATACTCTTGTTGTTGTATTTGAGGTACGATTTAAGATTAGATTATGTACAGTCAAATTACATTTGCCTAAAATGTTGAAAGCCTATTTTCAAAGTCAATTTAACGCTGTTTGCCAAGATGATTATGAATATTATTTTTTATTACTTGAGCGATCTAAAAAATGTCAAATCATGAACTCGCTCAGATGATTTTAAATGTCATCATACAAATTCCCCAAGGTAAAGTTGCCAGTTATGGTCAAGTTGCCAAATATGCAGGCTTACCCAAACATGCACGGTTGGTTGGGCGTGTATTAGGACAGTTACCTGAAGATCATGATATCCCTTGGTATCGCGTGGTTAATTCACAAGGGCGAATCAGCTTAAAAAAGCTGGATGAAAAGGGAATGTGTATTCAGACTGCAAAGTTATTGGCTGAGGATGTTGTGGTTATTGATGGCAAAATAAATCTAAAAAAATATCAATGGGCACCTTAGTTCCTCACTATAAAGATAGTGAGGAATCTTTAAAACAAATGGTGAAAATTATTTAATTACTAAAACAGGGATTTGTAATTCAGTTAATAAGCTTTGCGCTACGCTACCCATAATGATTTTTTTCAGTCCGGTACGACCATGTGAACTGAGGATGACCAAATCAATTTTTAAATCCTGCACAGCTTGATTTAAGGTATGTGCAATATTTTCACCTTCGAGTAAACGTGTTTCAACATGCACACCTTCTGCAGCAAATTGATCTTTTGCTACATTGATATTGGATTGAATAAATTCACGAGCACGCTCAATCAGCATATTGCTTTGACCATGCGCCAAATATTCTGATGCAATATAAGGGTCTAAAGTCATCACCTGTACAACCGTGATTTTACTGTTAAATGCTTTGGCAAATTCAACCGCATGTTTCACAACAGATAATGAAGTTTCTGAACCATCAACAGGAACGAGGATATTTTGATAAGCCATGTCTATTTTCCTTATTTTATCGAAAAGCTGAGTTGAATATTTATTACAATTCTAAGTCTATAAAGTCATCATAACGTGAATATGAGATGAATAAAACCGAGTAAATGTGTAGGGATAATTCATATAAATATCATAAATTTAATTAAAAGCATTGGCATCAAGTTACATCGTTTTTTGGTGGTGTTTCAAAAAGTATGCTGAAACAAAGCAGGTTGAATTTTGATAAAATAGAGAAATGCGAATAACTCTAGAAATCAAATGTCCAACCTGCCTCAGTGACAGTATAAAGAAAAATGGCATCAAAGTAGATGGGAAACAAAACTATCAGTGCAAAGACTGTAAACGTCAGTTTATTGGTGACCATGCTCTGAGCTATCTAGGATGTAATTCAGGCATTACTCGAAAAATATTACAGTTGATGGTCAGAGGTAGTGGTATACGAGATATCGCTGAAGTTGAGCGAATCAGTATCGGTAAAGTTTTACGTACTTTAACCGAATCGACCTACCAAATTCAGCCTAAACAAAGTCATTATGAGTCTCTTGAAGTTGATGAGTTTTGGACTTTTGTGGGAAATAAAAATAATAAACAATGGCTTATTTACGCCTACCATCGAGAAACAGGTGAGATTGTTGCTTATGTTTGGGGTAAAAGAGACTTAGCTACAGTTCAACGATTGAAGACAAAGCTTAAACAATTAGGTATTCACTACACCCGAATTGCAAGTGATCATTGGGACAGTTTCATAACTGCTTTTAAAAACTGCAAGCAAAGTATTGGTAAATTTTTTACTGTAGGTATTGAAGGTAATAATTGCAAAATAAGGCATCGAATTAGGCGCGGTTTTAGAAGGAGTTGTAATTTTTCAAAAAAGATTGAAAACCATTTTAAAGCTTTCGACTTAACCTTTTTTTACATCAATAATGGCTTCATTTAATGTCAGCATACTTTTTGAAACACCACCCGTTTTTTTGCTTGCAAATGCAGCTGAATAAAAAGATAAATCAATCAATAAAATAAAGATCGAGATGCAATCAAGCATGATCAAAATAAAGCTTTAAATTGTTTAAACAAAAGCCATACACAATTGAGAAAATATAGAGGCTGAATGAAACAATTGGCAAATTGTAAATCCAGTTCTTCCTTTAAAATGTTTTAAATATACATACTGAAAATAATAGGACATTACAATTTAAACCATGGATTAAAAGGAAAAGACAATGGAATATCAAACAATTATAGTCGAAGAAAAAAATGCAGTTGGATATTTGAGCTTAAATCGGCCTGAACAATTCAATAGCTTTACACCGCAAATGTGCCTTGAAATTGTAGAGGTCTTAACACAATGGAAAGATGATAACGAAATCCGCATTATTGTGATTGCTGCGATTGGAAAAGCATTTTGCGCAGGTCAGGCGATAAACCCAGATTTATTTGATGGCGGTGCTATAGACTTGGGTTTGGTCTTGGAAAAATACTTTAATCCTTTATTAGCGCTCATCAATACACTACCAAAAGTGATCATCTGTGCTGTAAATGGCGTTGCAGCTGGTGCGGGAGCGAGCTTAGTATTGTTATGCGATATCGTGATTGCAGCAAGGTCTGCAAGCTTTTCACAAATCTTTAGTAAAATTGGCTTAATTCCAGACTGTGGTGCAACTTGGTTATTGCCGCGTATGATCGGCTTTGCCAAGGCCAAAGCATTGATGCTGACTGCCGAAAAAATCAGTGCAGATGAAGCTGAACGATTGGGAATGATTTATAAAGTGGTAGAAGATGATCAGTTACAGATAGAGGTTGTTGCTTTAGCTGAGCATTTGGCAACCCAAGCCAGCCTGAGTTTTGCTTTGATTAAGCAAGCGATGCGGTTCAGCATGCAAAATGATTTTACCAGCCAAGTTAAAGTTGAGCAGGATTTGCAAAGACAGGCAGGGCAGTCAGCAGATTTTTTAGAAGGTGTTCGCGCTTTTTTAATGAAAGATAAGCCAAATTTTAAAGGACGATAAATAACGATGTTTATCCATAAGATGCAATCGATCAAGACATTAAAATGGATGATGTACGCTGGACTCTTGTTTTTCTCACAGCAGGCAATTGCGGATCAAATCAAAGCAATTCCATGGGTTAAAATGAATACTGAAACAGCTCAAGTCACGCACATTTGCCAAGCATTAAAAATAAGCTGTACTAACAATGCAGAGGTTTGGAAAAAGAAAACCATTAAAGATAATCACTTATATTTAATAGACAAAACACCTCAATTAATTGAATTCGTAAAAGAAAATAATCAGTATGTCATGCTGAATTCTTGGAATTTCAAGCATTATCAACACCATAGTAAAAGTCCTATGGATGAAGTGTTAAGTAGTGATGGTATTCGTATTTATCCAGCATTTTATCCTTTAAATCGTCAAAAGTTCGCCATTGCTGTGGTAAAGCGCTGGAGCGTGAGTTATTCAGGCGGTGGGCGATTGGAAGAGATTGCAGACTTTGTCATGTTAGAGCCGAATGGTGTATATAAACTGGCTCTGGCTGATACACCTTTTCATTCTTATGAGCGGATTCGAGCGTGTTTTTCTCAAGAGGAATATGAAAACTCAACAGATTGCCATGATGAAACTAGTTCAAATTTATCTATTGAGTTTAAGAACATTGGGAAAACGTATTATCAATGGATATTGAATTATAACGATTTAAGTTGGGAAGCGTTTTAACCTGAAACATCAAAGCTAGTAGAAAAGTCTCATAATAATGTAATGCTATTTGCGCGAAAATAGTGTGCTCGAGGTTATTAGAATAAGAAATAAAATTACACATAACATAATTTGATTATGTATTGCATAAATTAAAGCTTTCTTGTAGGATAAATTTAGAGTTAAGCGTCAGTGTAAATGCAGTTCAAGGTTAGCGCTTTACATGGACTAAATTATGGAAAGGAAGAGTTCAAATCAGGATGTTTTGTCGATTGACCTAAATACCTGTGATCTTTTCTCGGCATTAAAAAACGGATGAATTTATTCAAATAAGGGAAACTAGATGGATATTTTAGATAACCCATTAGAACTATGTGGCTTTGCTTTTATTGAGTTTGTTTCGACAGAAAATGGATTAGATCAAATCTTTGAAGCAATTGGTTTTGCTAAAGTCGCAAAGCATAAATCAAAAAAAGTTTATTTATGGCGTCAGGGTAATATCAATATTATCTTGAATTACCAACCTGAATCTTATGCATCATTCTTCTTTAAAGAACATGGCCCATCAGCATGTGCAATGGGGTTTAGAACACGTGATGCAGCCAAAGCTTTTAAAAATGCAATTGAACTTGGCGCAGAGCCAATGTATTCGCAAGCAGGACCAATGGAATTAAATATCCCAGCGATTAAAGGGATAGGCGGTATGCCAATTTTCTTGGTCGATCGTGATATTTATGAAAATGATTTTGTATTCTTTGATGACGAAAATCGAAATCCACGTGGTGCTGGTTTAAATGAAATTGATCATTTAACCCATAATGTCTATAAAGGGCGCATGGATTATTGGGCTAATTTCTATGAAAAAATCTTTAACTTCCAAGAAATTCGCTATTTCGATATCAAAGGTGAATATACGGGTTTAACTTCTAAGGCGCTGACGGCACCTGATGGGATGATTCGTATTCCTTTGAATGAAGACTCAGACAAAGGCAATGGACAAATCGCCGAGTTTTTGGCTGACTTTAACGGAGAAGGCATTCAACATATTGCTTTTATTACCGATGACTTAATTTCAACATGGGATAAGTTAAAAGGTTTAGGGCTGAAGTTTATGACGGCACCTCCTGAAACTTATTATGAAATGTTAAAAGATCGTCTGCCTGATCATGGTGAGCCGACAGAAGAGTTGCAAAAGCGCGGTATTCTGTTAGATGGCAATACCAAAGACGGTCAGAAGAAACTGTTATTACAGATTTTCTCTGAAAATATGCTTGGACCTGTATTCTTTGAATTTATTCAACGTAAAGACGACGATGGTTTTGGTGAGGGCAACTTTAAGGCATTGTTCGAATCAATCGAACGTGACCAAATCCGCCGTGGTGTATTAGAAGCCAAATAACAAAATCGTACTCAATACAAAAAAGCCAAGAATTTAATTTTTGGCTTTTTGCGATCTTTTACTAAAAAATTAACGTGTTTGTATGTATTGATTCATCGCAGCAACTTCACGTTTAAATAATTCAAGTTTTTCACTACCCGCGTTGACTGGTAAAAACATTTCACTGTCTAATGCAACAATACAAAATTCCATTGCAAGATGCGCATTGAAAATAGGTAAACCTACAGCGTTGATGCCAACAAGCAAGTCACCTTGAGCAATTGCCATGCCTTGCCGTAAAGTATTTTCTTTTAAAACAAGAAATTCGTCCCAATTGGTGGGTTTGACCTGACTATGGTTCAGCGTTGCTTTTTCCCATTCAGAGTGCATCAATGGTTTGATTAGCGCTTCAGGTAAATAGGAAGCAAAAACCCGCCCAGCAGCTGAATTGACTAAAGGCATGATCGAACCGACCTTGGTCACAATTGAAATCGGATGATTTGATTCAATCGACTGTACAACTAATGGGCCTTTAGGTGACCATTTGCTGATTTGAATCCCGCAACCAATTTTACTTTGTAGTTCATAAATAAGGTGCTGAACAAGCTGTAAAACATCGGTGTGTTGGATACAGTTTAAACCTAAACGCCAAGCTTGATCACCAAGCGCATACTGACCATCTTCAAGTTGTTTTGCATAATTCATCCGAATCAAACTGACAAGATAACGGTGTACCTTGGCTGGATGCATATCAAGTTTACTCGACAGCTCTTTTAAAATAATCGGCTTATTATGTTCCAAAAGGGCATTGAGAACGGCTAAGCCCACCTCAAGTGATTGAACCCCACCAGACAACTTTTCTTCAATCATTGAATAACCCTTAATCTGCATACGATCTAGCAGTGTTGATGTGCTGTCGATATTTGATTTACATATTTAACACATAGTGCCTGAGCATTGTACAAAATAGAACTTATCTTTTTAAATGAAATCTCAACAGAGCCTCAGTGAATGTTATCAGCATACAATTGTTTTTGAAGTGCTGCATATGATTTATTAAACAACAGTACATCATCAAAAGGTCTAGACCATTAAAGTTAAGCCGATAAAAATCGGTATTGGAGTCACAACGCTTCAATACCGATGAGTTCTAGCATTGTCCCACAGCAATATTTTAAATGCTGATGGCTGTTGTTAGTTGAAGGTTACATAAGTTCCAGCAAAACGAGCATTGTGTGCCATTAAAGCTGCTTAATATCGTGTTCAACTAGATCTAGGATGCCAAATCACGAATCATTCGATTAATAAACTTAGTAAGTACTCAGTTGGCTTTGGCCCCCGACATACTCAACTGAGCATGATTATGCGCCCAATTCGTCTTCATGCAAAAAATGAGTATGCTGAGGCGCACGTTTGGTACGGCTCCACTCTTCCAGCATTTCTAATTTCATTTCTTCGGTAATTCGTGCAATTTTTGCATCTGCATGCACATCGTTATAGGTCAGTTCTAAACGATGACCATTGGGGTCAAAGAAATAAATCGAGTGGAAAATGCCATGGTTGGTGACACCAAGAACTTTAACACCCTGTGTTTCAAGATGTTCTTTTGCAATCAATAACGTATCGAGGTCTTCAACTTCAAATGCGATATGTTGAACCCATTGAGGGGTATTTTCGTCACGCCCCATATCGGGTTGAGTAGGCAGTTCAAAAAATGCCAATACATTGCCTTGTCCAGCATCTAAGAATAAATGCATATACGGATCAAAGGCTTTGGTCGAAGGCACATGGTCTTCAGCAAAGGCCAAAATAAAATCCATATTGAGCATTTTTTTATACCATTCCACGGTTTCTTTGGCATCTTTACAACGATAAGCCACATGGTGAATTTTTTTAATCGCAAAGCTCATGATAAAACTCCTTTATCTCTATTCCCAATCTGGTTGTTGTTCTGGGGCTGCATTGAAGAAGGCAGGAAGGGTTAAACAGTGTTGACTAATCGACTCAATCTTTGCAAAAGCGCTTAAATCAATTTTAAAGCGTTTGGCGTTATAGACTTGAGGAATCAAACAACAGTCTGCAAATGTCGGTTGTGTACCAAAACAGAATTGCCCATTTGAATCTTGTAGTTGGGCTTCTAAGCTATTAAAGCCCGCTATGATCCAGTGTTGGTACCAGTGTTTTTTTTGCTCGTCACTGAGACTGAGATCATTTTGTAAATACTTTAAGACTCTTAAATTATTTAACGGATGAATATCGCAGGCGATCGCTTGTGCAAAAGCACGTACTTTACTGCGCGTGACGATATTGTCAGGCAACAATGAAATTGCTGGATAACGTTCTTCCAGATATTCCAAAATACTGAGTGACTGTAAAAAGCTTTGATCTTCATCCACTAAAGTTGGAACACACTGACTTGGATTAAGTGCTTGGTAACGCTCTAGCAGTTGCTCATTCTTGACCAAATGCACGGGCTGTATTTCATAACTCAGTTGTTTGAGGTTCAGTGCAATTCGAACCCGATAAGCTGCAGAGCTACGAAAATAACTATACAGTTTCATAGCTCAAGTCTTCTGTTTGATGAAAGTTAAACTGGCAAGCTGGCAAAATACTATTGGCAACCTCACCAAAGCCCACTCGGATCCCTGCTTTTTCACAATAGCCTTTCATCACAACACGGTCACCATCTTGTAAGAAACCACGTTTTTCGCCATTCGAGAGGGTGAGCGGTTTGGTGGTATTCCATGTCAGTTCAAGCAAACTACCATAAGCATCTTCTGTAGGACCTGAAATTGTGCCTGAACCCATCAAGTCACCGACTTGGACATTGCAACCTGCAATCGTGTGGTGGGTGAGTTGCTGTGCCATTGACCAATACATATATTTAAAGTTGGTTTGGCAAATTACATCAGCTTGTGCTGATTGAGGGCTTTGAACTTCAATACTGAGATGAATATCATAGCTGTTGGCAATGTTTTCTTCTAAATAGCAAAGTGGTTTAGGCTGTTGTTCTGGACCTTTGACTTTAAATGGTTCCAGTGCTTGCATGGTCACTACCCAAGGTGAAATTGCACTTGCAAAAGTCTTGGCGTTAAACGGGCCTAATGGTACGTATTCCCATTGTTGAATATCACGTGCCGACCAGTCATTGAGCAAAACCATACCAAAAATATGCTCCCAAGCATCTGCAATCGCGATAGGCTCACCCAATTCAGTCGCTTTACCAACGATAAAGGCAGTTTCTAATTCAAAATCGAGTTTACGTGTTGCAGAGAAAACAGGGCGTTCTTGATCTGGTAATTTGATTTGGCCAGAAGGGCGAACAATATCTTTGCCACTGACAATCACAGAGCTGGCACGACCATTATATCCCACAGGCAGTTCGCTCCAGTTTGGAAGCAATGCATTCTTAGGATCTCTAAACATGGTTCCGACATTGGTGGCATGTTCTTTGGACGAGTAGAAATCTGTATAGCCAGAGACTTGAATAGGTAAGTGCAAAGTGACTGTATTTTGCTTAAACAATGCGTTTTGGCGTAAAACCACATCATCACGAAGTGTTGGATTTTCAGCAGAGAGTAGACTTTGTAATGTCGTACGAACCTTTTGCCAGTTGTGTTTACCCGTTTCTATAAATTTATTCAGTGTCGCTTGATTAAAACAATCTTGATGTCCATTGATCGCTAATAGTCCATGTGCCTCTAAGTGGGCAAGGTCTATGACCCAATCTCCAATTGCAACACCCACTCGTTTTGTGCCTTGGGGTGTTTCACTAAAAATACCGTAGGGCAAATTATGTATTGTGAAATCTGATTGTGAGTCAATTTCAAGAAAACAAGTTAAATGTGAGCTCATGATTTGCTTTCCTTGTCTTTAATTTTGTTAGGGGTGATCAAAATCTTTGATATTTTTTCTTAAGCGTTTGAAAAACAAATAAATATAAAGTTATTTAAATGCCTTGTTCAAATGACTCAAGCAAGTAGTCAGTGTCTTATGATTTCTATCATACTGAAAATATTTGATTACGCAATACATAATTTAATTACACAATTCATAATAATTGTTATTTGTTGAATTTTCTGCTTATATGCGCGGTTATGAGAAAAGTAAATCAATTATTTTTCGATTAGATATAGGCATTTTTGATTAACTTATGATATACGTAATTTTGAATAAAAAAATTACGAGACAAGGATGAGAATAATCATATGTCAAAACATGAGCAAGGAAACCTGAAACATGGTTTAAGCAATCGGCACATCCAGCTTATCGCGCTAGGTGGTGCTATTGGTACAGGATTGTTTCTGGGTATTTCGCAATCGATTAAGCTTGCAGGTCCTTCAGTCATACTCGGTTATGCGATTGCTGGATTTATTGCGTTTTTAATGATGCGACAGTTAGGTGAAATGGTGGTTCAAGAACCGGTCAGTGGTTCATTTAGTCACTTTGCCTACAAATACTGGGGCTCATTTGCAGGTTTTATGTCTGGCTGGAATTATTGGGTACTCAATGTTTTGGTATGTATGGCAGAGCTGAGCGCAATTGGTCTTTATATTCAATATTGGTGGCCTGAAATCCCAACTTGGATTTCAGCATTGGTGTTTTTTGTTTTAATCAACGGTATCAACTTATTGCATGTAAAATTTTTTGGTGAAATGGAGTTTTGGTTCTCTATCGTCAAAATTTTGGCAATCCTAGCCATGATCGGCTTTGGTTCCTATCTACTTGCAACAGGTACAGCAGGGCCACAGGCAAGCATTAGTAACCTTTGGGCATTGGGCGGGTTTTTCCCATTTGGTGTTGAAGGTTTAGTCATGGCAATGGCTGTGATTATTTTTGCCTTTGGTGGGATTGAGCTATTTGGTATTACTGCAGCAGAAGCGCGTGATCCTGATAAAACTCTGCCTAAAGCAGTCAATCAAATTATTTATCGTATTTTGATTTTTTATATTGCAACACTGTTTATCTTATTTGCACTTTTTCCATGGAACCAAATGGCAGAAGGCGGTAGCCCATTTGTAATGGTATTTGCTTCACTGGATAGTCATGGTGTTGCGACCTTACTGAATTTTGTCATCCTTACCGCAGCTGTTTCGGTTTATAACGGGACCAGTTATTGTAGTAGTCGGATGTTACTTGGTTTAGCGCAACAGGGTAATGCACCAAAGTTCCTTAAGCATATTAATAAGCGCGGTATTCCAACCAATGCGGTCTATGTTTCAGCTTTTGTTACGGTTTTATGTGTACTACTCAATTATGCATTTCCAGAAAAAGCATTTGGTTTATTGATGATGTTGGTGGTTGCTGCAATTGTGATTAACTGGGTGGTTATTTCATGGACGCATTTAAAGTTCAGTAAAGCCATGCAAGCACAAGGGCAGACCACCAAGTTTCCAAGTATTGCTTATCCATTCAGTAATTATCTTTGCATTATCTTTATGTTGGGTATTCTGGTGGTAATGTCATTTACCGAGAATATGCGTATTGCGGTAATGATGATTCCAGCATGGATTCTTTGTTTGATGCTTGCTTATTATCTGAAACAACGAAAGTTAAAAAATGCACAGCAAAATGTTGTGTTAAATTCTGATGTATAGCAAAAGATTTTAATCTTTGCAAAAGGGCTAAATTGATATTTAGCCCTTTTTGCTTTCTGTGTGATTATTAACCAATACCGAGGAAATTATTCTGCTGCTTTTAAAAACTTAATCAATTGATTGATATCATCGCTTTGTAATCGCTCTCGAATTTTTAGAATTTGCTTCTCATCTAAATCATACAATTTAACTGACTGTAATTTTTCAATCTGATCTTGAGAAAACCGATATTTAATGATTTTTGCTGGTACACCACCGACAATTGCATACGCTGGCACGTCTTGAGTGACGACTGCACCTGTAGCAACGATGGCACCTTCACCTAGCGTTACCCCTTGCATAATCATGGCACGACTGCCAATCCAACAGCCATCGCCAATCACCGTATCCCCAGCGGGTAAAAAGCTACGGGTATCAAAAGGAAATGTAGAGATCCAGTCAGGGCGATGTAATTGATTGCCACCCATCATGACTACACATTCCGCCCCAAAACAAACAAAGTTACCAATATATAATTGGTCAATTGGTTTCTCTACAGTTGACGGCTTATCATGCAAATAACGCACCACGCAACGTTCAAATCCCTGATCCCAATATGCCGAATAATAAGAATAATTTCCTTTAATATGAATATTGGGATTTTTCACAGTCTTAGAAATAAACTCAAATTCGCACCAGTGTTTTACGGGGGAGTGAATAGCGTCAGTCATGGGAGTACAAAAGCTTAAGTGCAAAGGCTAGAGCGCGCATTGTAACCTTAGATTGAACTTAGATCTTGATCAGCAATTAAAAAATATTCAGTGCATTGGGTTTAAACATCAATTCTTCAGCGATGCCTTGGCTGGTATTCAAGTATTAACCTATTTTTAAATGGATCAAATGCGTGGCATGGGTATGACGAATATGATCAGCACGATGGTTAAAGTAACGATGGGTAATGTCTTTACCTGATAAATCTTCAACCACCTGATAACCCATCATTGCAACTGCATGATGCAATGCTTGCGAAGAAAACGCACCAATCAAAGGCTCTTTTAAGAAACGGGTAAACTGTGACACTGCGAAGCTACCCAAACGCTCAATACCTTGTAAGGCTCTATAATCAATCGAATAATCCATCACGACTTGGCTATTTTTGCCAGTAAAGGCTGCAATGTTGTGTAAGGTTGCTAGGGTTGCTTGTGGGGTTAAATAATGGGTTGTGCCCAGCCATGAAAAAAATGCAGCTTGGGTATTTTGAAATCCACTACGCGCCAAAGCATCAGACAGTTTTTCTTTTTCAAAATCAATCCCTACAAATTCCACATTGCTTGGGAGCTCAGCTGTATTACTGAGCTTTTTTAATTTTTCTAATTTGGTTCTTTGTGTATCAGGATGATCAATTTCAAATATTTTGAGTTGAGTGTATTGTTGGGCCAAGCGTAATACAAAAGAGTCTAGACCAGCGCCAACCAATACATACTGTTGAATATGATCATGTGCAATCGCTTGCTTTAAAAGATCTTCTGTATAGCGAGAACGTCCAACCACTTGTCCAGTCAATTTACCAAAAGTTTGATTTATCAAATTGGAATTTAACGCTTTACGTAGAAGGGCGTTATTTAAAAGTAAGCGCCATTGTGAATTGGTCATTTCAAATGCATAAGGGTCAGAGAATACGGGATCGTTGGCATTTAAATGGTGATTGGCCCTAATTGCTGCTGCCGCTTCAGCAGTTTTACTTGCTCGTCCTGCTTTCATCCTCGTCCTCAATGAATTTTAATTTTTCCTCAATGTAATGCATAGAAAATATTTAACAATGGCAATTTACTTTGAGCAGTTGGTGAAAATTGCTAGTTTTCTTGGTATCTATATGGCTGAGGCATTTTATTTAGCTTGGCGCAAGATCTGAGCGATGTATAGATGATGTTTGATATTTATTCAATGGATAGGCGAGCAGTGTTATTTTCTGGGTGAATGTAGGATTATTCTGATCTGACTGTTTTTAAATTTTTTTATCTATAGTCACCCTTCACTTGTATGAATAATGAGGTGGTTTGACTATATATCTTGAGTTTTTGACAAAAAATATTTGAGTCTGTTTGTCTTAGTCAATGATTGATGACTGAATATAAAAGTGATTCGTTTTTTGTTATTGATATTATATTTTTAGCCCAATAAAAAGGGCTGAATCATCAGCCCTAGTATGTGTTAAATATATTCAACACTTACCACTTCATATTCCACTTCACCCTGTGGTGTGGTGATTTTGGCTTCGTCGCCTTCATTCTTACCAAGAAGACCACGCGCAATAGGTGAGTTCACTGAGATCTTATTGATCTTAAAGTCAGCTTCATCATCACCTACAATTTTATAGGTTTTCTTTTCTTCAGTATCCAAATTCTCAATGGTTACTGTCACACCAAAAACCACACGACCAGTTTGTTCAAGTCCTTTAACATCAATGACTTGGCAAGCACCAAGTTTACCTTCGATGTCTTGAATACGACCTTCACAAAAACCTTGTTGCTCGCGGGCTGCATGGTATTCTGCGTTTTCTTTTAAATCCCCATGTTCACGTGCTTCTGCAATTGCAGCAATAATACGTGGACGATCAACAGATTTTAGCTGTTGCAATTCTTTCTCTAAGGCGACCTTGCCTTCAGGAGTCATAGGATAACGTTGCATTGTTGTCCCTCAGTTCAGTATTTTAAAAAATACAGGTTTATAAAATGAAAAAAGCCCGCCACCGATAAGATGACGGGACTTATCGGAAACGAATTAACCTAGTGTTTGCAAATCTTGCAAGCGATATACATCCATTGGCAATTTAATTGCTAAAGCTTGGCATACAGCATCAGCACCATTCAAGGTTGTTGTGTAATACACTTTACCTTGAAGCGCAGAGCGACGGATTGAGAATGAATCCTGCTGAGCTTGTTTACCTTCTGTAGTATTGATAATGAGGTGAATCTCGCCATTTTTCAAGCGGTCGACAATATTTGGACGACCTTCTGTTACTTTATTCACACGTTCACATTCAATACCAGCGTCTTTAATGACATCATAAGTACCGCCAGTTGCGATAATTTTGAAGCCTAAATCCACCAATTGTTTCGCAATACCCGCGGCACGAGGTTTATCTGAATGACGTACTGAAATAAATACGTGCTTCACTTCACCTTCAGTTGGTTTACCCGGTAAGCGATCATTAGAGCCTAACACAGCTTTATAGAAAGCTTCACCAAAAGTTGTACCAACACCCATTACTTCACCAGTAGATTTCATTTCTGGTCCAAGGATCGGGTCTACACCTGGGAATTTGTTGAACGGGAATACTGCTTCTTTCACAGCAAAATGCGTTGGGATAATTTCTTTTGTGAATCCTTGAGATTCTAAAGATTGACCCGCCATACAACGTGCTGCAACTTTTGCTAATGATTCGCCGATACATTTAGAAACGAACGGTACTGTACGAGACGCACGTGGGTTCACTTCAAGAATATAAACGTCATTGCCTTTAACAGCAAACTGTACGTTCATCAAGCCAATCACACCAAGCTCTTTCGCCATAGCAACGGTTTGACGACGCATTTCATCCTGAATCTCTGTAGAAAGAGAGTAAGGCGGAATTGAACATGCTGAGTCACCAGAGTGAATACCCGCTTGTTCGATATGCTGCATAATACCGCCGATCACCACATCTTTGCCGTCAGATACACAGTCAACATCGACTTCTGTTGCATCATCAAGGAAATGGTCAAGCAGTACAGGTGCTTCGTTAGACGCTTGTACAGCATCACGCAAGTAACGTTTAAGTTCGTCGTCGTTGTATACGATTTCCATCGCACGACCACCAAGAACATAAGATGGACGTACAACCAACGGATAACCCACTTTAGATGCTTCAGCCATACCTTCTTCAGCAGATTTAACAATGCTGTTGCTTGGTTGACGAAGATTCAAACGTTGAATCATCTGTTGGAAACGTTCACGATCTTCTGCACGGTCAATTGCATCTGGAGACGTACCGATAATTGGTGCGCCTGCTTCTTCTAAAGCACGAGCCAATTTCAAAGGTGTTTGACCGCCGTACTGTACGATAATACCTTTTGGTTTTTCTGTACGTACGATTTCTAAAACGTCTTCTAAAGTGATCGGTTCAAAGTACAAACGATCAGATGTGTCATAGTCAGTTGAAACCGTTTCAGGGTTACAGTTAACCATAATGGTTTCATAACCATCTTCACGCATTGCAAGGGCAGCGTGAACACAGCAATAATCGAACTCGATCCCTTGACCAATACGGTTAGGACCACCACCGATCACCATGATCTTGTCACGGTTAGATGGATTCGCCTCACATTCGTCATCATAAGTTGAGTACATGTAAGCAGTATCTGACTCGAACTCAGCTGCACAGGTATCTACACGTTTGTAAACAGGGTATACACCCAAGTTCCAACGGTGCTTACGGAATTGCTTTTGCGAAATGCCCATCAAGTCTGCAATACGTAAATCAGATAAACCTTTACGTTTAAATGCACGGATATTGTCAGCGTTCAAATCACCAAAACCTAAAGTTTTGATTTGCTCTTCAGACTGAATGATGTCTTGGATTTGAATCAAGAACCAACGATCGATATTGGTTGCAGCAAATACTTCATCTAATGTGAAGCCATGACGGAATGCATCAGCAACATACCAAATACGCTCAGGGCCTGGCACTTTAAGCTCTACCAAGATTTTATCTTTCGCGCCTTCAGTACCCACCGCAATTTTCTCATCGAAACCACAAGCACCGACTTCAAGACCACGAAGTGCCTTTTGTACTGATTCTTGGAAGTTACGACCAATTGCCATGACTTCACCCACAGATTTCATCTGTGTAGTGAGTGTTGCATCAGCTTGTGGGAATTTCTCGAAGTTAAAGCGAGGAATCTTGGTTACCACATAGTCGATTGCAGGTTCAAATGACGCAGGCGTTGTTCCACCAGTGATGTCATTTTTCAATTCATCAAGGGTATAACCCACTGCAAGTTTTGCTGCAATTTTGGCAATAGGGAAACCTGTTGCTTTAGACGCAAGCGCAGAGGAACGAGATACACGAGGGTTCATCTCGATCACAACCATACGGCCATCTTTCGGGTTGATACCGAACTGAACGTTTGATCCGCCTGTCTCTACACCAATTTCACGTAGCACTGCTAAAGAAGCATTACGCAGTAATTGGAACTCTTTATCTGTCAGAGTTTGTGCAGGTGCAACAGTAATGGAGTCACCTGTATGCACACCCATTGGATCGAAGTTTTCAATGGTACATACAATGATACAGTTGTCGTTTTTATCACGAACAACTTCCATTTCATATTCTTTCCAGCCAATTAATGATTCATCAATCAATAATTGTTTGGTTGGAGAAAGATCAAAACCGCGTTCACAGATTTCAATGAATTCTTCTTTGTTATAGGCGATACCACCACCTGAACCACCCATCGTAAATGATGGGCGGATAATCACAGGGAAACCGAAACGGGCTTGAATTTCAAGCGCATGTTCCATGCTTTCTGCAACATCAGCACGTGGGCATTCCAAACCAATTTTGCGCATTGCGATATCGAAAAGTTTGCGATCTTCCGCTTTTTCGATGGCTTCTTTGGTCGCACCAATCAATTCAACATTGTATTTTTCTAAAATACCGTTAGCATCTAGTGCCAATGCACAGTTTAATGCCGTTTGACCACCCATTGTCGGAAGAACCGCATCTGGGCGTTCTTTCTCAATGATTTGTGCAACAGTTTGCCACGTAATCGGTTCGATATACGTTGCATCTGCCATAGTCGGGTCAGTCATAATGGTGGCTGGGTTAGAGTTCACCAAAATAACACGGTAGCCTTCTTCACGAAGGGCTTTACATGCTTGCGCACCTGAGTAATCGAACTCACATGCTTGCCCGATGACAATCGGACCCGCACCAATAATTAAGATGCTTTTAATGTCTGTACGTTTAGCCATGATCGCTTCCTTAATTACTTCTTAGATGCTTCAATAAGTTCGATGAAATGATCGAACAATGGGGCACAGTCATGTGGACCAGGGCTTGCTTCAGGGTGACCTTGGAAGCTAAACGCAGGTTTATCTGTACGATGAATACCTTGTAGGGTTTGATCGAACAAAGATTTATGCGTAGCTTTAAGGTTTGCAGGTAAAGTTTCTGCATCTACTGCGAAGCCATGGTTTTGAGAAGTAATCATCACTGTACCATTTTCAAGGTTCTGTACAGGATGGTTTGCACCGTGGTGACCATGTGGCATTTTCACAGTTCTAGCGCCAGAAGCTAAAGCTAGAATTTGATGACCCAAACAAATACCGAAAACAGGTAGGTTTGTAGTTTCAACAATGGTTTTTACTGCTGCAATTGCATAATCACATGCTGCTGGATCGCCAGGTCCATTTGACAAAAATACGCCATCTGGATTTAACGCCAATACTTTTTCAGCAGGTGTTTGTGCAGGAACAACAGTTAATTTACATCCGCGGTCTGCAAGCATACGTAAGATGTTGGTTTTGACACCATAATCGTATGCAACAACATGAAATTTTGCTTCTGGTTGAGAAAAGCCTTGGCCCAATGTCCATGAGCCTTCGGTCCATTCAAAACCTTCTGGGTCACAACATTCTTTCGCAAGGTCTAAACCATCTAGACCACCAAAGGCACGTGCTTTTGCAATAGCTTCTTCTTCAGTAATATTATCGCCGGCAAGAATGCATCCGTTTTGTGCGCCTTTGTCACGTAAAATACGTGTCAATTTACGAGTATCGATATCTGCAATGGCAACGACATTATGTTGTTGTAAATATTCGCCAAGAGACTGAGTAGCTCGGAAATTGCTGTGTAATAACGGTAGGTCACGAATGATTAAACCATTCGCCCAAACTTTATGAATTCGACCTGATTCAGCGTCTTCTTCATTACAACCAGTATTACCGATATGAGGATAAGTTAAAGTTACAAGTTGCTGTGCATAACTAGGGTCGGTCAAAATTTCTTGATAACCAGTCATGGCAGTGTTAAAAACGACTTCACCAGTCGTACTTCCCGTAGCGCCGATCGATGTACCTTTAAAAACAGTACCGTCAGCAAGGGCTAAAATGGCGGGGGTGCTCAAACCATAGCTCCTGAACTAAAACCACAAAAATAGGGCTGTAAAAAAGCGAGTAGACGAAAAAAAAGGAAGGCTTACTAAATCCTACCCTCCTCTTGTCTGCTCGCTTGTAACTTAACAGCGCATTATACGCATGAGCCTCTCGAAAGTCTATTTTATTTCGAGGGATAATCTAAGATAAATACCTTGCTATTTAGCATTAATTCTGCTTTTAAAGTGAATTGTTTGAAATTGTAAGTATTTAAATATTGTCAGACAAATCAAAATCTAAAATTTATCCTTTCAATGTATCTTATTGACTCACATTCCAGGGGGAATCAATATGACTATATCTAAAGAAACTGTTACAAATAAAGTAACAAAAGAGACTGCGGCTTTGAAAGAAGTTGTGACTGAAACTACAGAAAATTTAGAGAAGTTAGGTAAAGAAGCACAGCAAAAAGTTGCTGAAGCGGTTACCGAAACTAAAACTAAACTTGAAGCAGAATCAGAGCAATTAACTGAGCAAGTTCAAGATCAAGTACAAAACTTTAAACAAGATTTGGTACAACGTCTTGATGTGATCAAATCACAATTTTCAACTTCACAAAAAGATTTGGTTGAATTGGCTGATTTCTTAAAAGCAGAATTAAGCATTTTAGTGAAAGAGTTAACTGAAGTTGGTAAAGAAATTCGTGAAGATGTTTCACAAATTTCGAGCAAACATAAAGTACAGTTAACTGAAACTTTAAAGCGTTCAAAAGATCATACTTTAGAAGTTTGGAATAAAGTAACTACAAAACAATAAGATATGTAAAGCTTATGTTTTGAGGAAGGCCATTTTTAAGAGAAATGGCAATAAAAAAGTGAGGCTAGTTGCCTCACTTTTTTATTTTCAAGCACAGTTTACATAAGCGTATTTTAAAATGTATGTAACCAATCACGTTTATTGTGAAAGTCGGCTTGTTGGCCACTGTGTTGCATGGCAAAGAAATGTTGACCTTGCGTGGTATTTAAAACAGCGCTTAAACCCAAAAATAAGTCTGACCATTTTAATTTATTGGCAAGCATGAACTCGCTAAGATCTATGCTGACATTTAATCCATAATGCGTGCGCTTTAACTGATTTAATTCAATGTCATAAGCAGCGACAGGTGGCATATTTTCAGGATAACGATATTCTTCAAATTGGTAAGCTTGCCAAGCTTGAGAAGGGGATAGATTAATTTCACGATAATAATCTTCACCTTGCACACCAATAAAAATCTCAAAACAGGTATTTTCCCAAAGGAAATCCTGACGTGGATTTGCTGTAACCAGTTCAGGATAAATTATGAATTGATTGGGATCTCTTAACCAATAACCGACATTGAGTGTATATGGGCTAATTTGTTCAATCGCACCAACTAGGGAGATACTTTGAAAACGACGATCAAATGCATTCAGTTCGAAACTTGCCATGAAAATAAATCTTAATTTGAAAGATGAGCGTGGCGAACTAAATTAGACAATTTTGGATTTTGTTTCGCAGCTTTTTTATAAAGCAATGCAATTTTACCAATTGTTTGAACAACTTCCGCACCAGTGACATTGGCAATTTCAGTAATCGTTGCAGCACGTGCTTCGCGGTCTTCACCTGTAACCTTGACTTTAATTAACTCGTGATCATTTAAAGCACGGTTTAATTCTTCAACGACACTTTCAGTCAAGCCTTTATCGCCAAGCATTACAACAGGGTTTAACGCATGTCCGATTTGACGTAAACGTTTACGTTCTTGGATAGATAGAGCCGCCATAAAAGATAACCTAATTTTAGAAACGACTTAGTATAACAAAAGCCATATCACTACGCTGTAAATTCTGTAGAAATAATCGATGAAGCTTATTCAAAAAAACATATCAATATCTGTCGATTTAAATCAATATGAATACTGCAATGAGAATTTTTTTCACGTACAATCAGAAGTTAGTTATCGGTTTAGATCAAGAGAGTTATGGCTACACGCATTACCAACCAGAAGTTATCCAAAAGTAGTCGTGCGTGGATGAGAGAGCATTTAGATGACCCTTTTGTGAAAAAAGCACAAAAAGAAGGTTACCGCGCTCGTGCTGCATATAAACTTCTTGAAATTCAAGAAAAACACAAAATGATTAAACCAGGGATGACCGTGGTTGACTTGGGGGCTGCACCAGGAAGTTGGTCGCAAATCGCAGGTAAACTGGTCGGTGATAAAGGTTTAGTGATTGCTTCAGATATTTTAGAAATGGATGCTTTACCTGATGTTACCTTCTTACAAGGTGACTTTAGAGAAGAAGAAGTTTTCGAAAAATTGTTAAATATTTTAAATGGACGCACTGTAGACGTTGTAATTTCAGATATGGCCCCCAATACATCAGGTAATAGGGCTGTAGATCAACCTCGCCAGATTTACTTGTGTGAACTTGCATTAGATTTTGCCAACAAGGTTCTTGGACCAAAAGGGCAGTTTTTAGTTAAAGTTTTCCAAGGAACTGGTTTTGATGAGTTCCGAAAGCAAGTCGTGGATAGTTTTGATGTGTTAAAAACAGCAAAACCAGCTGCTTCACGTGCACGTTCAAAAGAAGTTTTTTTAATTGGACAGGGCCGTAAAAAAGTTTCGCAATAGCTGGTGTTTTTGATGTATGTTCATTCTTCGTAATGAATTGCCAACAAATGCTTGCCAAGTTGTTAAAAATTGTGCATTTTGTACCTTTTTAACCTTTATTGCGAAATTCATTACTCGCTTTTTGTTACGATCAAGCAAGATTGAGCCTGATCAAAATAGTTATATATGGGAATAAAGCTTTGAGCGATTACTTCAAAAATGCCGTATTGTGGCTGGTCATACTGGGTGTGCTGATCTTAATCTTCAGCAATCTCAGTGACCGCAGTAAGCCTTCTGCGATGAATTATTCAGAATTCGTCACAGCGGTGAATGCTGGTCAAATTAGTAAAGTCACAATTGATGGTGAAAGAATAAGCGGCGAAAAAAAGAACGGTTCGAACTTTGAAAGTATTCGCCCAGCAGTTCAAGATCCTGAATTGATGCCTACACTCATCAAAAATAACGTTGTAGTTGAAGGTACTGCACCTCAACGTCAAGGTTTATTGATGCAACTTCTCATCGCAAGCTTTCCTGTGCTTTTAATTATTTTATTGTTCATGTTCTTTATGCGTAACATGGGTGGTGGTGCAGGCGGTAAAAATGGTCCAATGAGTTTTGGTAAATCTAAAGCAAAAATGCTTTCAGAAGACCAAATCAAAGTGACCTTTACCGATGTTGCTGGTTGTGATGAAGCAAAACAAGAAGTTGTGGAAATCGTTGATTTCTTGAAAGACCCTGCAAAATTCAAACGCTTAGGTGCAACAATTCCTAAAGGCGTATTGATGGTTGGTCCTCCAGGTACAGGTAAAACTTTACTTGCGAAAGCGATTGCTGGTGAAGCCAAAGTTCCATTCTTTAGTATTTCAGGTTCTGACTTCGTTGAAATGTTCGTTGGTGTGGGTGCATCTCGTGTGCGTGACATGTTCGAACAGGCGAAACGCCATGCACCATGTATCATCTTTATTGATGAGATTGATGCAGTCGGTCGTCATCGTGGTTCAGGTACGGGTGGTGGTCACGATGAACGTGAACAAACACTCAACCAAATGCTTGTTGAAATGGATGGTTTCGAAGGGAATGAAGGGATTATCGTCATTGCTGCAACAAACCGTGCGGATGTACTGGATAAAGCATTACTTCGTCCGGGGCGTTTCGACCGTCAAGTGATGGTGGGTCTGCCAGATATTAAAGGTCGTGAACAGATCTTGGCTGTGCATTTGAAGAAACTTCCTTCGGTAACAGGTGTTGATCTTAAAGTATTGGCACGTGGTACACCTGGTTTCTCTGGTGCGCAATTGGCGAATCTTGTCAATGAAGCTGCATTGTTTGCTGCTCGTCGTAACAAGAACACCGTCGATATGCATGACTTTGAAGATGCAAAAGATAAGATCTACATGGGCCCTGAACGTAAGTCGATGGTGATTCGTGAAGAAGAACGTCGCGCGACTGCTTATCATGAAGCAGGCCATGCCATTGTTGCAGAAATTCTTCCAGGGACTGACCCTGTGCATAAAGTAACAATTATGCCACGTGGTTGGGCTTTGGGTGTAACTTGGCAGTTGCCAGAACATGATCAAACCAGCCATTACAAGTCTAAGATGTTGAATGAACTTTCAATCTTATTCGGTGGTCGTATTGCAGAAGAAGTTTTCATTGATCAAATGTCAACGGGTGCTTCTAACGACTTTGAACGTGCAACCAAAATGGCACGCGCAATGGTGACCAAGTACGGTATGTCAGACAAAATGGGCGTGATGGTCTATGAAGATGAAAACCAAAATGGTTTCTTCGGAAATGTCGGTAGCCGTACGATTTCTGAAGCAACACAACAACAGGTTGATCAAGAAGTACGTCGTATCCTAGATGAACAGTATCGTGTTGCGCGTGATATCCTTGAAAATAACAAAGATATTGCGCATGCAATGGTAAAAGCCTTGATGGAGTGGGAAACGATTGATCGTGATCAAATCCGTGACATCATGGAAGGTCGTGATCCTCAGCCACCTAAGGTTTATGTGGCTGAAAATCCAGTGCTTGATGTAACACCTACAGATGGTCCATCAACACCACCACCATTACCAGCGACCTGATCAGTCAGTGAATAAACAAGAGCCTCAATCGAGGCTCTTTTTTTATACGAAAAAATTCACAGATGAAAAAAAATCACTGTGCTACTGATTTGAATTGTTAAACTAGCCTGAATTGAATACGGAGAATTGACATGCAACTGATGCCACTACCCAAGCAAATTTTGCAATGTGGGCGTTTGAGTCTGGATTTATCGCAAGCACATGTCATGGGTATCTTGAATGTCACTCCAGATTCATTTAGCGATGGTGGGAAGCATGATCAAAAAGATCAAGCTGTTGCTTATGCCAAGCAAATGATGGCTGATGGTGCGACAGTGATTGATGTTGGCGGTGAATCTACACGTCCGGGTGCATCTGTAGTCGAGATTGCCGAAGAAATACGTCGTGTTGTTCCTGTGGTTGCTGAATTAGCCAAATTGGAGGTCATTATTTCAATAGATACCTCACAGCCTGAAGTCATTCGTGAGGCGGTTAAAGCTGGTGCACATATTTGGAACGATGTCCGTGCCTTAACTCGTCCACATGCCTTAGAGACTGCTGCAGAGCTTAATATTCCTGTGATTATTATGCATATGCGAGGCGAGCCAACCACAATGAATCATCTTGACCAATATGAAGATGTTATTCAAGAGGTAATTGCTGAATTACAGCAACGCGTAGATGATGCACTGCAGGCAGGAATTCAGCCTAAAAATATTATGATAGATCCTGGTTTTGGTTTTGCTAAAAATGCACAACAAAATTTAAAGCTTCTCAATGAGTTTTATCAACTGAACAACATGGGTTATCCAATTTTATCAGCCTTATCTCGTAAGCGCTTCATTGGTGAAGCTTTAGATGGTGCAGATGCCAATCATCGTGCTGTAGGTAGTGTTGCTGCACACTTGCTCAGTATTCAACAAGGCGCGTGTATGGTGCGTGCACATGATGTAAAAGCAATGTCGGATGCAATTAAAGTATGGCAAGCCATGCGCTCTGCAATTTAATGATGAATGATCAATAGTCCCTGATATTGTTTGATCTTTTTTAAAATTTTGATCATCTACATCTGAAAAATTAATCAGTTAAATTGCCCGATCAATTTGGTGAATTGTATGGTTTGTGTTATATAAGCGCGTGAATTGCTGTTTTATTTTAGGTTGCAATGTTTAACGATCTACTTCTCCCAATGTTCGATGATGAATATTATCCAGATATTCTAGTTGCTGAGGTTAAGCAACTTATTGAAAATTTTGCTAAAAAAGTGGCAAAAACCAGCTTTAGTGATGCAGAAATTTATTCTATGGCAAAACTGACTGTGACTGAAATTAATGAAATGAAGCCACAGTTTGAGGATCTTGATTCTTCTTTGGATGGTACTGCAGCTGATTATATTGCTGAAGCAATGATGATGGTGGTACAAGACCAAGGGTATCTCGATATTGAAATGGAAGAACTTGTTGCAAATAGAGAGTGGTAAGCCACTCTCTTTTTTTTGCTATCGATTTTTAGAGATAAATAGGGGGAGAGAAATTAATTCCTTACTTATTTATGCTGCTTATTAAGCTGATTTTTTCGATAAAAACATAAATATGTATTAAATTTAAACATTTAAATATCAATTGCTTAAAGTATGAGCATTGGTGTGTTTGAATGCTTGACGTAGGGTAGATAACTTTAGATAATGCGCACACAGTTTATGGCTATGTAGCTCAGTTGGTTAGAGCACCGCACTCATAATGCGGGGGTCACAGGTTCAAGTCCCGTCATAGCCACCATTTTTATAGACCATGCTCACTGCATGGTCTCTTTTTTTGTGCATCATCAAAAGATCACTAGATACAGATAAAAATTATCATCGTGCTATGAATATTTAGAATACTGAAAAAATCCAGTTGAATATTTGATTAAGCTTTTTCTGCTAAATAATTTTCTATAAATCTTTGTGTTTGCGTGTCAAGGTAGAATGGCGCAATCAAGGATTGAATGATCTCATCCAATAAGCCATGCTGATCTAAAGCACCTAGTGTATGTGGAATAAAGCGATCTGCTTCGATAAATAAATCGTTTTGATCTAACCCAACCGAGTGTAGTAATTCTTGTAAGCTATATTCGCCAAAGTATTCATAAAATGCTTCGACAACATTTAAAATAACCTGTTGCATATATTCTGTTTGACGTAATTCTTTCCAAGTTTCATAAACAAGAATAAAGAATTCTTCAAAATCAATCGATTGAACTTGAGAGAAAGCCTCTTTTAATGAGCGTTGCTTAACTTCATGCCAAACATGTGTAGCGATATCTGCTAGGTCTTCATTAGGCAGTAGAATGATATTGCTGAGTTGGCTACGGATAGCAGTTGCAAGTTGCTGTTCTAATTTAAGCTCAATATTGTGTTGCTGATCTTGAATAAAGCTAATGACTTTCGCGCCAATACGGTTGTGTTTAACGGTGTATTGACGCAGCTGGTTGAGCCAAGGGGTGTTGCTTTCTAAAATCTGGTTGGCAAGCTGTAGGCTAACCTGTTGAATCTGCGGGTTGTGCTGTAAGTTTTCTTGAATATAGTCTCTTAATTGTTCTAATTCTAAGATTTTAAACATCCACAGTTCAAAAGACTCATCTGAGAGTAGATCATTGAAAATGGTTTGACTATGAATGGCATATTGATGAATTTTTTGAGCGACGACACCGATAAATTCAAGAATATCTGCGCCTAAATTCAATTCAAAAGCATATTTTTGCACCACAGACTGCAGTTGCTCAAGCTGAATCACATTTTTTAAAAGGATTTTGTCTGCATTTTGATAGGTTTGGGAAATAAAATTTTGAATAAATTGCGGATTTTTTTGATCTAAAAGTTGTTTTTTAATAAAGCGAACTTGCTCAAGCAAGAGTGCTTGAGCAAGTTCCTGAGCAAAGCTCGAAGGTGGAGGTGAATTATTCACATTCACGAGGCTTATACACCTGCTTTCCAGCCATTTACAATCGGATAACGGCGTTCACGGCTAAATGCGCGTGAGCTGATACGTGGTCCAATTGAACCTTGACGACGTTTGTATTCATTGCGGTCGACAAGCTGAATGACTTTTTCCACGATTGCACGTTCAAAACCTTTGGCAATGATGTCTTCTTGGCTTTGTTCTTCCTCAATGTATGCATATAGAATGGCATCAAGTACATCATAAGCAGGTAAAGAGTCTTGGTCTTTTTGATCAGGACGAAGTTCTGCTGATGGTGGACGAGAAATAACCCGTTCAGGAATCACCGGCGTTTCAGAAATACTGTTACGGTACTTAGCCAATTCAAAAACAATGGTTTTATAAACATCTTTGAGTACAGCAAAACCACCTACCATATCGCCATACAGTGTGCAGTAACCGACAGAAAGCTCAGACTTATTGCCTGTTGCAAGCACAAGGTTACCAAACTTATTGGATAAGCCCATAAGTAATGTACCACGTGCACGCGCTTGAAGGTTTTCTTCAGTTGTATCCGCAGGTGAGTTACCAAAGAATGGGAATAAGGTCTGCATAAAGCTATTTACGATAGGATGAATTTCGGCAATACCAAAAGTAACACCCATACGTTTTGCTTGTTCTGTGGCGTCTTCCACACTAATTTGTGATGTGTAGGTATAAGGCATCATCACGGCTTGAACTTTATCTGCGCCAATCGCATCAACTGCAATTGCCAAGGTTAAAGCTGAGTCGATACCGCCTGATAGTCCTAAAATCACACCAGGGAAACCAGAGCGTTGTACATAGTCGCGTGTTGCTAAAACCAACGCTTGATAGATCTCAGCCATAGTGTTTAATGCTGGTGCAGCTTCAACCACTTGATAGGCTTTGTTTTCTATTTGGTAGTTAGCAAAGTAGAGATCTTCTTTAAAGCTTGGTGCTTGTAACGCAACTTCACCTGAATGGTTAATGACAAAACTGGTCCCATCAAAAATGAGATCATCTTGACCGCCCACTTGGTTGATATAAACCACATTGAGATGGAGCTGTTTTGCCAACTCTTTTAATGTTTCAATACGATGTTGCGGTTTGCCGACTTCATAAGGTGAAGCATTCAAGACCAAAACACTTTCCACATTGAGTTGAGCAAGCTGTTGAACTGTATTTAAAGACCATACATCTTCGCAAATCAGTACCCCGAACTTATGACCTAAGTACTCAAATACAAGATGTTGATGTCCTTCATTAAAATAACGCTTTTCATCAAAAACGCTGTAATTAGGAAGATTTTGTTTGTTGTAAACCCCTAGAACTTGTCCATCTTTCATCACCGCAGCAGCATTGTAGCGTTGACCATCGTCAGTAAGATTGGCAAAACCAAATACCATCACGATGTCTTTAACAGTAGACAGTTTCTCGAAAGCTTGTGCAGTACGCTTTGCTAGGCTTGGGCGTAAAAGCAAATCTTCGGCAGGGTAACCGATTATAGAAAGTTCAGGGAAAACAACAATTTCAGCATTCTGTTTTTTTGCATCATTGGCTTGTTCAATCATTTTTTGAACGTTCGACTCAATATCACCAATGAATGGAGAGAATTGCGCGAGAGCAATTTTAAAACTTTTCATTTAAACCAAATCCTATTCCAATAGGGTAATTTATATACAAATTGTTGATTTTTAAAATGTAGTTATTCAACATATGTATATAGATATCACAGAAATTGCCAAAGGGCGAAACTATAAAATCATTAAAAATCATCAAAAATCTTTATTTTCTTGCAAGGCAAAAATTTCAGACATTGAGTATTTTAACTAAAAAAACGTCAGAAGCTAGTGATTCATTAAGTTTATTCAGTACACCATCAATGACCTCATGAATTTAGTGTATTTTTTTTATAGAAACTAGTGATTTTTCATTATTTTTTGGATTTTATATTGGAAAAGATCAGCTTTAAATATTTTTTGTGAAATGTATCACTTAATTTGTATAAATTAGCATCAAAACAAAGCACTTAAATAGAAGGATTGACTGCATTTTTATCCAGAATAATATTTTCAATTCGATTTAAATAAATATCTTTGGCGATATCACCTTGTTGCTCAATATTGTAATCGAAATAAGCTTTTCCTTGAATGAGGGTGTAGCGATAAGGGTTATATTTACCCAAACTCAGGTAAAGTGCGGACTGTAAAATCGCCCCCTTAAGTAATACATTTTCATGACGCTGATATTGATAAACATGGGCCATTTCATGAATAAAAACAGCTTGGTAACCCAAGCTCATACAGGAAAAGTCTTCACAATAGTCTGCATCTTTTAAGTGGATATAACCATTGGGCGCCATCAAAATACCAACAGGCTGCCACGGTAAATAAGGATGATTCATCACCTTGACTTGGCTGTAATCAATTAAATCTCCAAATACACTTTGGCTAATACGAATTTCGCCATCTGTCAATTTACGATATTTGAATTGATCCAATCGAAGAAGTTGTACAAAGCGCCAAATGAAATTGAACATTGTTTTATTTTGTGCTGTGTAAAAAGTACATCCATAAGTTTAGCACTGATTCAGTTTGACCCAAAGATTAACTGTGACTCAGATACACCACGATTAAAAAAGCTGTCTATTAGGGTCTGTTGACAATTCGTCTACGTTTGCGACTATGAGTGATTTTTAGATGATACAAGGCACGAAATATGAAATTTAGTCATTCTAAATAAATAGTTCGTAACGATGTAGCAGCAAAAAACACTCTAGTCCCGAAGGGTTGTGGCTAAAATTATCTCAGTCTGCGTTATGAAACTCGAAAATAGTCTCGCTATTCACTTCGTTTCATGCCTTGCCTGCTCAATTTTAGCCTACAACGCAAGCCATTTATGAAATGTCAACAGACCCTATATATATGCTGACATGAAACTTTTCTTGTTGCCTGATTTCAGTTATGTAGCGTATCCGTAGTTAGGGTTCGGTACACCCAAAAATTAAATCATGATTTAAGTAAGCCAAAGCTAATGACTTGTCCGCAAAGGTCATTATTTATCAGTAGAGGCAAGCTCAGCGCTTATTTGTCAGACACTTTATTGAATAGTCATAAATTGCCAATGGATTGACCTGAAATGTCAGTGGTATTTGAATCCAGATGACTTAATTTTCCAACATAAATAGGATTTTTTACTTGAAATGTGAATTTGGACTGGTTTTCAGTCAAATCCTTGATCCCTAAATAAACAATAGGTGCTTCATATGTTACTTGCTAAGCCTGTCAAAAAAGTGTTTGCAAAAGCTTTTCCAAGTCGATTGCCTAATTTAAAAGATCAGATTGCGAATATCCCGATTCGTCACTTCAATTTTAAATTTAGTCCAGATGAGTTGGATGTTAAATTTTTTATGCAAAAAGAGTGGGCGACTGCTTATTTTGCCGCACTGTCAATTTTTTTAACCTATGGTGAAGAGTTGGTGATCGAAACCGCACGACATCATCGTGATCAAATACAAGACCCAATTTTAAAACAGCGTCTAACCAGTTTGATTGGACAAGAGGCAATTCACTCCAAAGTCCATGAAGAATACAATGAAACCATGATTCCAAATAATTTGCCTGTGCAGTTGTATCGGTTTTTAGCAGAACAGGTTTTTAATCATACTTTTTTAAAATTCCCACAACCTTTAAAGCTTTCAATGATGGCTGGGATTGAGCATTTCACCGCTGTCTTTGCTCAATATGCCATGACGCATCAAGACATCTTTAATCATTCTCTTGATGAAAAAACACGTGCTTTATGGTTATGGCATATGCTGGAAGAGTCTGAGCATAAAGATATTGCTTATGATACTTATCAAGTGCTTTCTGCAAATTATCCATTACGAATTTCAGGATTCTTTATTGCGTTGATTACTTTGGGGCTAGGCGTGGGTGCTGGCGCATTGATGTTGCCATTTTTACGACGTCCAATGAATAGCTTTAGTCTAAGTTTTTGGAAAGAGGCAAAGGGCAGTTGGGATTTATTATTTAGTCGAGACAATGGTGTTTTTGGTAGCAGTTTAGGCCATATTTTTGATTATTTGCGCCCAGACTTTCATCCTAATGATCATGATACAACTGAGCTTTTAGACTATTTCAAAAAAGAATTACTTGATCCTGAAACAGGCACACTCACCCCTTATTTTGTTAAACAGTTTACCCCTGCTTTACGGATGTAATTTTATTCAATCTTAGCATTCAAATTTTCTATTCAATATAAAAACGATGCTGTAGATCGATACTGAGCTTTTCCATCAATTTTTGAAGGAAAAGCTTTTTTTAAAAGCTGTGATTTTAACCAAGCACTTTATAAAAATTGTTTTTAAGGGACATTCTTTATCAGTGGAGGCAACTCCTCAAAGTGATTGTCTGACAATTATATAAGGTTGTCATAATTTGCAAACCGAATGAATGCATGTGCCAATGGTAATTGACAAAGCATGTCGTAATTTTTAGCCATCAAAGTAGAGTTTTTACTCAAAAGGCGATCTGTGGCTCATCAGCGTTAACACGATGAAATGGATTGCCATATTAAATGAATAAAGAGTACCAGCTATGTTCGCTAAGCCAATTAAGAAAGCCGTTGCTAAAGTTTTTGCTGCGGCGCCATTCAGTCTGGAAAATCAAACGCCGATTATTCCAATTCGACATATGAAGTTTGATTTTGACCCAGAGCAAGTAGATCACCGATTTTATATGGATGCAGAATTGGCAAGTGCATATTTTGCGTCATTGTCGATTTTCTTAACTCGTGGTGAAGATCTTGTGATTGATACTGCTCGTTATCATCGTGATTTCATTACCGATCCATTATTAAAGCAACGTGTCACCTCATTGATTGGTCAAGAGGCGATTCATTCAAAAATGCATGAAGAGTTAAATGACGCCTATTTAATTCGTGATTTGCCAGTAAAACTGTTTCGTACTTGGGCTGGTTGGGCATTTGAATATGGGTTTGAGCGTCTTCCACAACCGATGAAATTGTCATTGATGGCTGGTATTGAACATTTTACTGCGGTACTTGCAGAATACATGATGAATCATGAAGAAGTGTTCTTCCGTTCGCAAGATGAAAAACAACGGGCAATCTGGATGTGGCATATGCTTGAAGAATCGGAGCATAAGGATATTGCTTTCGATGTGTTTCAAGAATTATCCAATAACTATTTATTACGTATTGCTGGATTCTTTCCCGCATTGATCACGATTTTGGTGCTGATTTCAGCTGCATCATTTTTAGTGCCTTTCTATCGCAATCCGAAGAACCTGATTAGCTTACGTTATTGGAAGGAGATTCCATATAATTTTCGCCTGATCTTTGGCTTAAAAGATGGTGTTTACGGCAGCAGCTTTAAACATATTTTTGATTATCTGCGTCCCGATTTTCATCCAAATGATCATGATACATCTGAATTTTTGGACTATTACAAAGAGAAACTGCTGAATCCAAAGACAGGTCTTCTTACGCCATATTTGACGAAAGAATTTTATCCTGCATTGCGTTCATAAAAACCTAAAAGAGATGGATTTAAAGTTTATGGGTATTTTTTCTAAAAAAGTTAAGCCGAGCCAAAATGCTTATGCGGTTGTGACTGGCGCAGGCAGTGGCATTGGACGTAGTTTTGCAATGGAACTTGCAAAACGCGGAGGAACAATTGTTTGTGCTGACATAAATCTGGATGCAGCCAAAGAAACGGTCAGTTTGATTGAATCACAAACTTCAGCTAAAGCATTTGCTGTGCAATGTGATGTGGGTGTGAAAGAGCAAGTAAAAGCACTTTCAGAACAAGCCGAAAAATTAATGAATCATCCTGTAAGCTTGATCATTAATAATGCGGGTGTGGGTCTGGGCGGTAAGTTTGATGAAGTTTCACTGGACGATTGGCAATGGTGTATGCATGTCAACCTCTGGGGGGTTATTCATGGTTGTCATTATTTTGTTCCTCAGTTTAAGCAACAAGGCTATGGGGCAATTATCAATGTTGCTTCAGCTGCGGGCTATACAGCAGCTCCCGAAATGACCGCTTATAACGTGACCAAATCCAGTGTATTGGCATTGTCAGAAACCCTTTCAGCAGAGCTTCGCGGTGACAACATTCGAGTGAATGTGCTGTGTCCAACATTAGTGCCTACAAATATTATGAAAAATGGTCGTTTGCCTGGTCATTATGCGGGTTTAGCAGATGATTTATTGATGAATCATGCATTTACCACCAGTGATCAGGTGGTGATTAAAACCTTAAATAACTTGGATGCAGGCAAGCTGTACACAATTCCTCAGCCAGATGCAAAACTGTTTTGGATATTAAAACGTGTATCACCCACCTTATATGCCAAAGCGCTAGGTATCGGATATCCATTATTTAACAAATACATCAAATAAGCTGCGAGTAGATCAAGATGACAACAGAAACAACTTTAGCTACGCTGCCTAAAGAGAAAAGCGTAGAGCAAAACTCAACCCAAACTACAGTCGAAGACATTAAACAGGTGACTCAACAGAATACTGTACAAGACAAATCGCTTGAAGCAAAACAGCTTAAAGAAAAAGTGCTTGTAGATAAGCAAGTTGAGGCAAAGACTGTTACAAAGCCAGCGAAAGCAAATCACCCTAAAGCTGAAATCCAAACTCCAGCTAAAGCTAAAAATAAGGCTGAGGTAAAAGTTGAAACACAAATAAGCGCTCAATCTAAAAAGCTTGAACAATCGGCTGAAGAAAAAGCGCCAAAGACTCAGCACAAAGAAGCTGTGCACATCTATGACACCATTGTGGTTGGTGCGGGTATTTCAGGGATTGCTGCTGCTTATAAAATGAATCAAGCAGGCTATAACGATTATGTGGTCCTTGAAAAAGCCAGTCGTGTGGGAGGAACATGGCGCGACAATAATTATCCGGGCTGCGGTTGTGATGTACCCTCAGCACTTTATTCATTTTCTTTCTCACCAAGCCATAAGTGGAGTCATTTATTTGCCAAGCAGCCAGAAATTCTAAGCTATTTAGAGGAAGTGGTGGAAAAATATGACCTTGGTGAGAAAATTGAATTTAATAATGAATTAATCAGTGCCAAATGGGATGAGGCACAACATATGTGGCACTTAGAAACATCAAAAGGTCAATATCAAGCCAAGACGGTGATCTTTACGACAGGACCGATTACTGAGCCTGCTTTGCCGAAATTAAAAGGAATTGAAAGTTTTAAAGGTGAAATGTTCCATTCAGCACGTTGGAATCATGATTATGATTTAACGGGTAAGCGTGTTGCAGTGATTGGTACAGGGGCTTCTGCAATTCAGTTTATCCCACAAGTACAACCTTTAGCGAAACAGCTGATCGTATTCCAGCGTACAGCACCGTGGGTACTACCCAAGGCGGATATGGAGTTAAATGAAACGGCTAAAGGGATCATTTCTCGTTTCCCAATCATTCAACAAACTTGGCGTAATAGCATTGCACAGATTTTAAATGGGATTAACTTTGGATTGCGTAATCCTAAAGTATTGGAACCCGTGAATTTCCTAAGTAAGCAATTACTCAAACTACAAATTAAAGATGAAACCTTGCGTAAAGCAGTAACACCGAACTTTACCATTGGATGTAAGCGCTTATTGTTTGCAAACAATTATTATCCAGCACTACAACAAGATAATGTGAATCTGATTGCACATGGTTTGGTTGAAATTGATGGAAATACAGTGGTTGCAGCAAATGGTGAACGTCATGAAGTGGATGTGATTATTTGGGGAACAGGCTTTGAAGTTTCACATCCTCCGATTGGTAAAAGGGTTTATGATAGCAATGGTCAAGTCCTTGCCGAGCGTTGGAAAAATAGTTCACCTGAAGCATATTTGGGCGCCAGTATTGAACATGTGCCGAATGCGTTCTTGGTCCTCGGTCCAAACATTCTGGTCTATGATTCATTTATTGGTATCGCAGAAGCACAAGTCGGCTATATTGTTGATGGCTTGCTAAAAATGCGTGAGCAAAAATTCACTCGCTTTGAAATCAAAGCGGATGTGCTTGCCCAGCATAACAAACGTCTGCAAAAACATTTAAAAACCACTGTATTTAATGCGGGTGGGTGTAAGTCTTATTATCTGGATGAAAATGGTCGTAACTTTGCAGCATGGCCATGGTCATTGCAACAATTACGTAATCAATTAAAACAACTAGATTTAAACCATTATAGCGTGAGTAAAAAATAAGATTATCATTCAATTGCTTAACACTTTTTGTGAGAGCCCTAAATTAATTTAGGGCTTTTATTTTTTGTCTTGTGCGACGATGTAATCCAAAAATAATGATTTCAGCTAGGATTAAATTGACCACCCAACCTAACCAAGATTCTAGCTGATAGATGTGAATTGGGGTTAACCAATCAAAATATGGTTGTAACTGATAAAGCACGATTTTCCATGTCCTTAAGCTCAGCGCTGAAAGGCTCAGTACAAAACTACGGATCATCCAGTCACGATGTAAAATCCAGCGCTTTTTCAATAAAAAGTACAAAGCGGATAGGGTGGTGATCGCCCAGAGTGAACTTAATAAGACAAAGCTGATTTGTGTGGATAACCCTCCAGCCGCTGAAAAAGCTAAAATTAAGCCACTGGGTAAAGACAGCCCCAAAATGGTGATGATGTAGAGCCAACCACTCCAGCGATGAATTCGGGGATAACGCGTGCGGAAGACACGGAAAAACTGTGTAAATCCAGCGATGAGTACAAAACTACTGCTGATCACATGGATTTTAAAAGCTACCTGCCAAGGTTGAGTATTGACTACATCTTGCTTTAACAAGAGAAAATGCTGATCAGTTTGCCATGGGAAATATTGCAAACATATTGCGACCATGAGATAGCATAAATAAGCATAGATCACGAGTGAAATCAGACTCAAGCTTGAATATGCCAAGGTAGTTTTTGTTTTGTTCATCACTGCTTATAATGGAATGGTGATTGAGAAATTATAGTGGAAGATAGGTTGAAACAGCATATTTATGTTTGGGTATGGCATAGATTTTAAAATAAACCACAATGAATCCTGATTTATTTATCTTAAAGTAGATCACAAAGCAAACAATTTAATCTAAAATCAATGTGAAAATGCATCCAATATCTTCATAACAAATAGGTATAACAATGAATAAAAGTTTAATCACACTCGTTGGATTAGGAATGATTGGTTTCCAGAATAGTTATGCACTGGATATTCAACAGTTGCAAAAATCTTGGTCTGGAAAATATGATGAGCAGAAAATTGCTGTTTTCATCCAATCTATCGATCGTAATCAGGTCAAAGGCTATAGTGTTCTCGGTAAAAATAAACAAAATTTTTCAGGGAAAGTACAGACGACTTCACAAGGTTATAAAATTACCGCAACAGAAAGTGGTGCTAAAGCAAGTAGTGGTGTGTTTACGTTTACTGTAAAACAGAATCAGCCGAATGTGTTGGAGTCTAGTTGGGAATCTACAACGGCTAAGGTTAAACCAAAATATTTTGATTTAAAGCCGCAACAGTGTCGTTATCAAAAAGATGTCGGTGATTATCCAGTTGCATCACAACGTTTATTAAAAGATGAGGATCTACAAATTCCTCCTGAAGAACTGGACTGGATGCGTAATGAAATTTATGCGCGTCATGGTTATTCATTTGCCAATAAAGAGATTGCCTCTCAATTTGCTAACGATAATTGGTATATGCCATGCAGTACCAATGTTGAAAATCAATTAACTCAGATTGAAAAGACCAATATCCAACGTATTAAAAAAATTCGTCCGTATATGGCGAAAATGGAATGGGGTCGTTAAGCACACAATCAATCACAAAATCTGAGAATTTATCTTATGCTTCACTATCCTTCAGTTCGATTGAGTATTATGGTTTTTGTTTTAAGTTCATCTGCCCTAAGTTTTGCAGCAACACCTACAGATCAAGCAGTGATCAACAGTATAACGAACCTAAACGCTTCTCAAGCTACACCCGCCAAAGCGATAATGATTGATTATATAAAAGAGGTTCGTTTGTTGTCAGGAGAGCTGGCTTATCTCTCTGGTGTAACATTTGAAAATGCAGGACGAAATTTTTGGGGAGGCTATATATTGACGCGCCCAAAACTAAAACAATCTCGAATACTTGAGTTCGGTGGTCAAGCCAATGATTTCACAGTACATACGGTGCAATATCGAGCAAAACCAATCGATTTGATTGAAATAGAATCTGCAGGCTCGGGTCAGGGGCAAGTTTCCCAGACAACTGATTTAGTCTATTTTGATGGATGGAAAGCTAAAATTATTGTAACTGCTGAATCTTCGAGTGATCCGGGGCGTTTTAGTGAGAAGTTGGGTGAGGAAGATTGTAAAACGGGTGGGGAAATTGTTTCAAGTTTAAAGATTTTATCCGCCAGCAATGAAGTGATTAAAACTATTCAATCATCCAATGCGTGTAAAAATGCAAAAGTTACAACCAAAACGGAAAAAATTAAAATCGTACTATAAGTCCCCGTGTTGATTGCAGTGCTTGGTGATTCGATCAGATGGGATTCACTTTTTCCATCTCTGAAAAATGAAGCATCATCTGTGCAAAGTAATTAAACTTAAAATGTAAGGCAAGGTAGTCACAGCATTCATATCACCGTCCGATATATTCGACGGTTAATTTTATTATTGAAGATAAACGATATTTTGTTGTATGTGTTTTCCATAAACTCACTATGCTAAAAAGTGCAGAATTTTATCTTTATTATATGCATCAATGGTATATAGATTTTCAAAAAAGCCCAAAGTCAGCTACTTTGAGCTTTTTAAATTTTACGGAAAATGTTAAATAGCTTGGGTATTTTCATTTAGCCAGTTTAAAACATCACCTTCTAAGTGAGGTGCTAATCGCTCTCTGACTGTTTGATGGTACTGATTCAACCATGCTTTTTCATCATCATTTAACAACGTTAAAATAATACAGCTTAGGTTAATCGGGCACAGCGTTAGTGTTTCGAATTCTAAAAATTGACCATAGGTCGTATCTTCAAAATGCTTAATTTTGTTGACGACAAGATTCTCAATTCGAATACCGTACTTGCCTTGATGGTATAAGCCTGGTTCATTAGAGGTAATCATCCCTTCACGCATCTTGGTAGAGGGTGTGACTGGGGCATAATATGAAATCACTTGTGGGCCTTCATGAACATTCAATGCATAGCCTACACCGTGACCTGTACCATGACGATAATCCAAACCATATTTCCACAGGGTTTGACGTGTGATCGAATCTAAAAGAGGTGATGCAATGCCTTCAGGGAAAACAGTTTGAGCAAGCGCAATATGACATTTTAATACAAGTGTATAATCGCGCTTTTGTTCAACGCTTGCGGTGCCTATAGGAACAAGACGGGTAATGTCTGTGGTTCCTTCATCATATTGTGCGCCTGAATCAATCAGCAGCAAACCATCACCACTAATCTCGCTAAAGCTTTCTTCTGTAGCGCGATAGTGGGGTAATGCACCGTTGGCATTAAAGCCTGCAATTGTCGAGAAGCTTAATCCAATAAAACCTGCTTGTTGTGCGCGAAAGCCTGAAATTTTTTCGTCGATGGTGAGTTCATTGATCGATTCTTTATCAGCCAATGCGTTATCTAGCCAATGAAAGAAATGACATAGGGCAACACCATCTTTGGTCATTGCACTGCGTATATGGGTAATTTCAATAGGCTGTTTTTGCGATTTAAATAAAGTGCTTGGATTAATGTCTTGGACTAAATGACTTTGCTGCTCAATGGCCTGCGCATATGAAATTGAGACTTTAGCAGGATCAATTAAAATATTTTGTTGTTTAAGTTCGAGCAAAAACTCGATGCTTGCGTTATAAGCTAAGATTTCAATGTTATCCAAAGCAAATCTTTGCTGCATTTCAGTTGAAAGTTTTGCATCATCAATAAAAAGTACAGTTCGAGAATGGTCAATATATAAGTGTGCTAAGAACACGGGATTATATTCAACATCACGCCCCCTACAATTCAAAATCCAAGCAATATCATCGAGTGCAGAAATAAAATGCCCCGTTGCTTTTTTCTGAATAAGTTTGTGACGGATCGCAGTTATTTTTTCTAAGCGTGTTTGCGCATTTAAATCATCTGCCATTTGCCAAATGGGTTGTAGGGGCAGTGCTGGGCGTTCAGTCCAAATTTCACCAATCAAATCTAAATCTGTTCGGATTTCAAATTGCTGGGATTGAGCAACTAGACTTAGCGCATCAAATTGTAGGGCAGAAATGGTGTGTCCATTGACTGAAATTTTTGCATCTTTGGCTAAATGTTGTGAAAGCCAAGCCAAATATGTTGATGATTCATCAGGTGTCTGCTTTTGTAAAACGTAACCTGTATTTTCCAGTTGCTGTTCAGCTTGTACCCAATATCGACCATCTACCCATAAACCTGCGAAGTCTTGAGTAACTACAATTGTGCCGACTGAACCTGTAAAGCCTGTTAGCCATTGACGTATTTTCCAATAATCAGGTAGATATTCTGACATATGTGGATCTGCACTCATGGCGATAAAAGCATCCTGCTGATATTTCTTCATAATTGTACGAAGGTTTTCTAATTTGTTGGCAGGTGACAAACTGTTCATACTTTTTCCAATTGCATATCAATAGATTTTTGAGAGGGGGTCGATGTTTGATTGAGTAATTTACGAATCGGTTTTCTCATTAACCATAGAACGAGTGCGCCAAGAAGTAAAGCGATGACACATCGCACAAATAGCAAGGGTAATTGGTCAACTTCATGGATAGAAACATGACCACCGATTAAACCTGCCATCAAGTTTCCTAAAGCAGATGCTGTAAACCAAAGCCCCATCACTTGTCCACGAATGATGGTTGGAGCAAGTTTCGTCATCGTTGAAAGACCAACAGGGCTTAAGCATAATTCACCTAGTGTTAAAAGCAGGAGGCTTGATGCGATCCACAATGCAGAAACAGTTCCACCATTTTGGGTGATCAAGTAACTGGCAATGCTCATCACGAGGAAACCACCCGCAGCGAGGAGTAAAGCAATAATGAATTTGGTGATATAGCTAGGGTCACGATTTTGTTTGCCTAATTTAACCCAAAGCCATGCGATGATCGGTGCGAAAATAATAATGAAAAGCGGGTTAATCGATTGAAACCAAACTGCGGGTATTTCAAAGCCAAAGAATTGGCGATCTGTAAAGTCTTGGGCGAAAAGATTGAAAGATGTTGGTTTTTGTTCAAATGCCGACCAAAAAAGTGCAGCGGTGATGAGTAAAATAAAACAGATAATGATTTGTTTTTTCTCAGTATTATTCAAACCAGCAAAGAGTAATAGATAGCTGAAATATAAGGCAATACAAATACAGATTGTGATCGTGAAATATGTGGCGATCTGAATTGGATTGATGTTAATTATGCCAAGAGAAACTAGACCGATAATCAAGCCAACAACGGCAATAAAACCTATGATCATTTGGGGTGCTTTAGGATTGTAATGTACAGGACGAGCCCAGTTATTTTCATTGCCTTGCACATGATTAAATTGTTTTAATTGAGGCACAGTTATTAACTTAAAAATCAGTAAGGCGATTAACATTCCAACGCCACCGATTCCGAATCCCCAGTGCCAACCATGTTCTTTAACCAATAAACCAGTCAATAGTGGGGCAATCAACGAACCTAGATTAATTCCCATATAAAAAATGGAAAATCCTGCATCACGCCGTGAATCTTGAGCCTGATATAAAGTGCCAACAATGACGGAAATACAGGTTTTAAATAAACCAGAACCGATCACAATCAAAACTAAACCAAAATAAAAAAAGAAATGTCCAAATAAAGCTGCCAATGCAATGGATAAATGTCCGAGTGCGATGATCAGTGAGCCGTACCACACAGCGCGCTCCTGACCGAGATAATTGTCAGCAACCCATCCACCCAATACAGTCATTAAATACATACTGCCTGCAAATAAGCCGACAATTGCTGATGCTGTTGGGCGATCTAAACCGAGACCGCCATCTGCAACTAAAGCCGCCATATAGAGGATTAATAAAGGGCGAATACCATAATAGGAAAAACGTTCCCAAAGCTCGGTAAAAAATAAACCTTTTAATGGTTGGGGGTGACCAAAAAAAGCTTGATCTGGGTCGTGCACTTGTTTGGATAAATGTTGAGGCATCTTCAAGTCCTTTGAAAATGTATGATTAAAAATTTTTAAACAATATATAAAATAAAGTTATTTGTTGGGTGTTTTTTAAAGTAGTGATTTGTAAGTTTTATAGTAAAAATATAAATTTCAGTTTTCTATGCTTATTATTCGTATTGTTATATTTTGATTTTAAATGAATTTTAAAATAAATAGATTATACCAATTGGTATGAATATGTAATAAAAAACCACCCCAAAGGGTGGTCTCTTGTTCGATCTGAACGCGTAACGAATTAACGTTTGATATCGCGTTGAGTTTCGCCAGTATAAAGCTGACGAGGACGACCGATTTTGTACGGGCCGCTGTGCATTTCTAACCAGTGGCTGATCCAACCAACTGTACGTGCAAGCGCAAAGATTACCGTAAACATTTCTGTTGGGATACCAATCGCTTTAAGGATGATACCTGAATAGAAGTCTACGTTCGGGTAAAGTTTACGTTCGATGAAGTACGGATCGCTTAATGCAATACGTTCAAGTTCCATTGCAAGCGCAAGTTGTGGATCATTGATACCAAGTGCACTTAACACTTCGTCACAAGTCTCTTTCATTACTTTTGCACGTGGATCGAAGTTTTTATAAACTCGGTGACCGAAGCCCATAAGTTTAACTTCTTTAGTTTTTACTTTTTCCATGAACGGTGCAACATTTTCTACAGAGCCGATTTCATCGAGCATCTTAAGAACAGCTTCGTTTGCACCACCATGCGCAGGTCCCCAAAGTGCAGCAATACCCGCAGCGATACATGCATAAGGGTTAGCGCCTGTAGAACCAGCTAAACGTACTGTAGACGTTGATGCATTTTGTTCATGGTCAGCATGAAGCGTAAAGATACGATCCATTGCTTTAGCAAGAATAGGGTTAACTTTGTAATCACGATCTGCTGGAGTAGCAAACATCATGTACAAGAAGTTTTCAGCATAGCTTAAATCGTTACGTGGATATACGAACGGTTGACCGATTGTATATTTGTAAGTCCAAGCAGCTAGAGTAGGAATTTTAGCAACTAAACGAACTGCAGTGATTTCACGGTGGTCTACGTTTTCAACGTCAAAACCGTTGTGATAGAACGCAGATAACGCACCCACTACACCACACATAACCGCCATAGGATGAGCATCACGACGGAAACCATTGAAGAAACGGCTAACTTGATCGTGAACCATTGTGTGGTTGCGGACTTTGTTTTCGAAGTCTGTTTTTTGCTCAGCAGTTGGAAGCTCACCGCTTAACAATAAATAGCAAGTTTCTAAGTAAGAAGCTTGAGTTGCAAGTTGAGCAATCGGATAACCACGGTGTAAAAGAACGCCTTTATCACCATCAATGAAAGTGATTTTAGACTCGCAAGAAGCTGTCGCCATAAAACCAGGATCAAAAGTAAAGTGACCTGAAGCCAACACATCCTTAACGTCGATTACATCTGGGCCCAATGTGCCGCTGTAAATTGGTAATTCAATTTTTTTGCCATCAAGCTCTAGAACGGCTTTCTTGCCAGTTGCTGCAGACATTCAATAGATCTCCTGTCCTGGTGGATATTTTATCTAACTTGCTGAGTCATCTTGTAATGTACAAGTCAGACGGATCAAAAATTGCTATTTAGCTTAGTGAGTACTGAAATTTTGTCAATTATACTTATGGATGAAAAAACAATGTTTTCATCAGTAGTTAGTCTAACTTTAACCAGTAAGATTGATCATTAAATTTCAGAGTCGGTCAGTATAATAAGGTAAATTCTAAAGAAGGTGCAGAAAAATAATTGTGATTGCTAGACAGGAAATGGCATTTTTGACCAATATTTTGTGGCTTTTGTAAGTTGCGAAATGCATTGTTGCTGTTTTAAAACCATCTGAATTTCACGACTTACATAGCTTTTGTCATTATTTTTGTGTAAAAAACACCCAAACGAGTTGATGAAATATTTATTTTCATTTTAATGCTTAATTGATTAAAAAATAGTTTTTATTGAAGCTTTTAAAGGATAAAAAATAATCGAATCAGTATAAAAATAGGCATTTAGTTGCCTTAGGAATAATCAAATACCATAAAATCTTGCAGCTAAATTATGAATTATTCACAAACTAAGTCTTTCTTTCTTATTATAAAGCTTTCAGTCAAATCACTGAATTAAATGGCACCCATTTAAAATAGGAATAAAGGACTATTTTAAAATAACATGTTGGGTATCTATTAAAGCTTAACCAGCTGATGAAAAATAAAACAGCAGGGAGAAATTAACCACAGGACGATTTTGTCCGTAATGTTGTGCTTTAGTCTAAATTTATAAAAATAATATAAGACGTAATTATGTATAAAAGTAATATGTTTAAATGTCATAAAAAATAACGAGATAGCCTTGAAAAACAGAGGTGGGTGATCTGCTTTATTTTTCAAATGGGTGTAAATGATTCTTATTTGAGTGATTTTTAAAGAAAAAGCCAATTTCGATGGTTTGTATTTTGACAGTGCACGTTTTATAATTCAGTGTCGTTTAAAGTTCAGGCAATTAAATTTGTCTGACAATGCTAGCTTTCCTTCGAATTAATTCCAACAAACTCCGGATGGAGTTTTTACTTACAGGATGCCCGCTGTGAAAAGCAACAGACCTGTCAATTTGTCCATGGGTCAAGTTTTAGATGTAAACTTAAAATCCCCTGTGGCTATTGCATCAATTCTACACCGTCTATCAGGTGTCATCGTATTTTTACTCGTACCGGTACTTTTGTGGCTTTTAGACAAGTCTTTGTCTTCGCCTGAAGGCTTTGCTCAAGTTCAAGCAATCTTTGGTGGCTTCATTGTACGTTTTATCGTATGGGTATTTGTCGCTGGTTTATTATTCCATTTCATTATGGGTATTAAGCACTTACTTGCTGACCTAGGCTTTGCTGAAGAGTTGCAAAGCGGTCGCGTAGCAGCAACTATTGCATTAATCTTGGCTGCGATATCAGTTATCGCTTCATTTGTATGGATCGTTCTCTAATGAAAAGTGCTACAGGTTTAACGGGTTCAGGTTCTCGTGATTGGTATATCCAACGCGTAAGTGCTGTAGTTCTAGCTGTTTATACTGTTGTGGTATTAGGTTGGATTCTGTGCAATGGCGGATTTAACTATGAGCAATGGTTTGGCTTTATGATGACACTTCCGATGAAGATTTTATCTTTATTGGCAGTCTTATCTCTTGTTGCGCATGCTTGGATTGGTATGTGGCAAGTATTCACTGACTATGTGACTACTCGTCAGATGGGTCCTTCAGCTTCAGGTTTACGCATCGTGTTAACTTCAGCAGTGATTATTGCTGTTATTGCATATGCGATCTGGGCAATCCAGATTTTTTGGGCGAATTGATAGGAAAATGTCATGGGCGCTTTAACCCCTAAAGAAGATTATTCAAATATTCCAAGCCAGTTCTTCGATGCAGTCATCGTTGGTGGTGGTGGTTCAGGTATGCGTGCTTCATATCAACTTGCTCAAGCAGGTTTGAAAGTTGCAGTGCTAACTAAAGTATTCCCAACACGTTCTCACACTGTTGCGGCTCAAGGTGGTATTGGTGCATCGCTTGGTAACATGCAAGACGATAACTGGCACTATCATTTCTATGACACGGTAAAAGGTTCTGACTGGTTAGGTGACCAAGATGCAATCGAATTTATGTGTCGTGAGGCGCCTAAAGTTGTTTATGAGCTTGAACACTTAGGTATGCCATTTGACCGTAATGCTGACGGTACAATTTACCAACGTCCATTTGGTGGTCACTCTGCGAACTATGGTGAAAAACCAGTTCCACGTGCTTGTGCTGCTGCCGACCGTACAGGTCATGCACTTCTTCATACGCTTTATCAAAGTAACGTGAAAATGGGTACTCAATTCTTCGTTGAATGGATTGCATTAGACTTAATCCGTAACGAAGCAGGTGATGTACTCGGTGTAACAGCAATTGACCAAGAAACAGGCAAAATTGCTGTATTCCAAGCCAAAGCAACATTGTTTGCTACAGGTGGTGCTGGTCGTGTTTACCGTGCATCTACCAATGCTTATATCAATACTGGTGATGGTCTTGGTATGGCTGCTCGTGCGGGTATTCCATTACAAGATATGGAATTCTGGCAATTCCACCCAACGGGTGTTGCTGGCGCAGGCGTATTGTTAACGGAAGGTTGTCGTGGTGAAGGTGCAATCCTTCGTAACAAAGATGGCGAACCGTTCATGGAACGTTATGCTCCAACTTTGAAAGATTTGGCTCCGCGTGACTTCGTATCACGTTCTATGGACCAAGAGATCAAAGAAGGTCGTGGTTGTGGTCCTAAAGGTGATTATATCCTACTTGATATGACTCACTTGGGTGCAGATACCATCATGAAGCGTTTACCATCTGTATTTGAGATTGGTAAGAAATTCGCAAACGTGGATATCACCAAAGAACCAATTCCAGTTGTACCAACAATCCATTATCAAATGGGTGGTATTCCGACCAATATTCATGGTCAAGTGGTTATTCCTGAAACAGCGAAAAATGCAGCAGATTTCTATGCAGGTTTTGATAAAGCTGCAAATGAATACACAACCAACGGTACAATGAATTACACAGTGCCTGTAAAAGGCTTCTATGCAATTGGTGAGTGTTCTTGCGTGTCTGTACATGGTGCAAACCGTTTAGGTACCAACTCATTACTTGACTTGGTTGTATTTGGTAAAGCTGCTGGTGAACACATCATCGATTACGTGACTAAACATCACGGTGATGAATACCAACCACTTCCAAATGATGTGCTTGTGAACACGTTGAAACGTATCAATCATTTAGATGATTCTACTTCTGGTGAAAATGCACAAGAAGTTGCAGATGCGATTCGTGATATCGTTCAAGACCACGCGGGTGTATTCCGTACTCAAGCCTTGCTTGATGAGGGTGTTAAGCAGATTCTTGCGATTGAACCACGTGTACGTAACATTCATTTAAAAGACAAATCTAAAGTATTTAATACTGCACGTATTGAAGCTTTGGAAGTTGAAAACTTATACGAAGTAGCGAAAGCAACATTGATTTCTGCTGCTGCACGTAAAGAATGTCGTGGTGCACATACTGTTGTAGATTATGAATTGCCTGCTGATGATGAGCACTATTCATATGGTCGTCGTGACGATGAGTGGATGAAACATACTTTATGGTATTCAGCGGATAACCATCTTGAATACAAGCCAGTACGTTACAGCCCATTGTCTGTAGACCCAATTGAACCTAAACCACGTACATTCTAATCGGGAGAAATAAGATGAGTAGAGGTACACGTACATTCGAAATCTACCGCTATGATCCTGATAAGGATAAAGCACCGTATATGCAGACTTTTAAACTAGAGTTGACGGATAAGCATCGTATGTTGCTTGACGCGCTTTTAGCATTAAAAGTTCAAGACGAATCATTAACATTCCGTCGTTCTTGCCGTGAAGGTATTTGCGGTTCAGATGGTGTGAATATCAATGGTAAAAATGGTCTTGCGTGTTTATGGAACCTGAACGATTTACCTGAAAAAATCGTCATTCGTCCATTACCTGGTCTGCCTGTGGTTAAAGATTTAGTTGTGGATATGAATCAGTTCTACGATCAGTATGACAAAATTCATCCATTCTTAATCAATAATCAACCTGCACCACCAAAAGAGCGTTTACAATCTCCAGAAGAGCGTGAGCACTTAAATGGTTTGTATGAATGTATTCTTTGTGCATGTTGTTCAACATCATGCCCATCATTCTGGTGGAACCCTGATAAATTCTTGGGTCCTTCAGCATTGTTGAATGCATACCGTTTCATTATTGATTCTCGTGATACTGCGACACAAGATCGTTTATCACGACTTGATGACCCATTCTCATTATTCCGTTGTAAAGGGATTATGAACTGTGTGTCTGTATGTCCGAAAGGTTTGAATCCAACAAAAGCGATCGGTCATATCCGTAGCATGTTGCTCGATCAAGCGGGTTAATACGATGTGAAAAAAGGGCGTACATCTTGGGATGTACGCTCTTTTTTTATTGGATTTTTAATGCGGTGGTTGTTTTTTGTTCGAGTGAATGGGATCTAAGCTTTAAGCATTGAAAAAGTATCAACAGACCCGATATAAATGGATGGATAATAATAGATTATTTCTTGTATGTATTTCGCTAATTTATAGGTGGTATGTGTCAAAAAAATCAATTGAAGTGACAGATCATGTTACGATTTAACAAACCACTATATGTGAAAAACACACCATGTTTTTGGTACATTTTTTCTACATAAGTGTGATCCAGATCAGTTTATAAATAATTTTATAAGCAAAGATTAGAACCGCTTTAGAAAAAGCAAAAAAGCCTTTGTTTTTTCTAAGTCGATTTGCAAAAAATTGCTCAGCTTCGGTTGAGTATATAAGTGAGTGATGATGCCATTGAGGGCGTTATGATTCATTGTATGCATTAGTAAAAGCTAATGTTTATAACGCCCCTTGGTCATGAGTATCTGATGGGTGAATGTCAATTTACCGATTTGGCATTATCAATCATGGGAGTGCTTAAAAAGCACCCTCTAATGTTTTTGCAATAGGAAATGGGTCCACAAATGCAAGAAGTTGCTGACGCATTGCGTCTTGATACTGAACTTTCCGCTGATAGTGCAGCGTATATTGAAGAGCTTTACGAACAGTACCTTTCTTCTCCAACCTCAGTAGGTGAGGATTGGCGTCAATATTTCGATAAATTCCCTAAAGGTGACCAACCACACGGAAACATTCGTGAGCAATTCTTATTATTAGGTCGTAATTCAAGTCGTGTTCAGCCTGTTGTGCAAAGTGAAGTAAGTACTGAGCATGAACGTCGTCAAATCGGTGTTTTGCAACTGATTGCAGCATACCGTAACCGTGGTCATCAAAAAGCGAAGCTTGATCCACTAGGTTTGGCTAAACGTGAAGATGTGCCAGATTTAGATCTCGCTGCACATGGTTTAACCAAGTCTGACCTAGATACAGTTTTCAATGCTGGAAATTTGGCGATTGGTAAAACTGAAGCAACTTTAGGTGAGATGGTTAGCGCAATGGAGGCAACATACTGTGCTTCTATTGGTGCTGAATATATGCACATTGTTGACACCAAAGAAAAACGCTGGATTCAACAACGTCTTGAAGGTGCACGCGGTCAGTTCGGTTTCTCGGCGGATCAAAAGAAACACGTACTTGAACGTTTAACTGCTGCTGAAGGCTTAGAAAAATTCCTCGGTAATAAGTATGTTGGTGCGAAGCGTTTTGGTGTAGAGGGTGGTGAATCTTTCATTCCAATGGTAAACGAACTTATTCAACGTGCAGGTTCTGTAGGTTGTAAAGAAGTCGTAATTGGGATGCCACACCGTGGTCGTTTAAACTTACTTGTGAACATCATGGGTAAAAACCCAGCTGATTTGTTTGGTGAGTTTGAAGGTAAAACTTTAGCTAAAAAAGGTTCAGGTGACGTTAAGTATCACCAAGGTTTCTCATCAAATGTGATGACACCTGGTGGTGAAGTTCACTTGGCTTTGGCATTTAACCCATCGCATTTAGAAATTGTTGGTCCTGTGGTTGAAGGTTCAGTCCGTGCACGCCAAGTACGTCGTAAAGACATTGGTGGTGATGACGTATTGCCTGTAATCGTACATGGTGATGCTGCATTTGCTGGTCAAGGTGTCAACCAAGAAACCTTCCAAATGTCACAAACGCGTGGTTATACCGTAGGTGGTACGGTTCATATCGTAGTCAACAACCAAGTTGGTTTTACTACATCTGATCCACGTGATGCACGTTCTACAGAATACTGTACTGACATTGCAAAAATGATTCAGGCGCCAATTTTCCATGTCAATGGTGATGACCCAGAATCTGTATTGTTTGTTGCGCAATTGGCACATGATTTCCGTCATACATTCCGTAAAGATGTTGTGATTGACATGTTCTGTTATCGTCGTCGTGGTCATAACGAAGCAGATGAGCCAGCAGCAACACAACCAATGATGTATCAAGTGATCAATAAAAAAGCGACTACACGTACGCTTTATGCGGATCAATTGGTACAAGAAAAAGTATTAGATCGTTCTGATGCAGATGCTTTAGTTGAAAAATATCGTGAAGATCTTGAAGCAGGTAACCATGTTGCCAATGCTTTAGTGCTTGAACCAAATGATAAAATGTTTGTGGACTGGAAACCGTATCTAGGCCATGAATATACAGATGTTTGGGATACGACTTTCCCAATCGAACGCTTAAAAGAAATTGGTACAAAAATGCGCGAATTACCAGAAGGTTTCGTGATGCAACGCCAAGTATCTAAAGTGATCGATGAACGTTTGAAAATGCAAACTGGTGAAATGCCATTAAACTGGGGTGCAGCAGAAACTTTAGCTTATGCTTCTATCCTTGATGATGGTTTCTTGGTGCGTTTGACTGGTGAAGATGTTGGTCGTGGTACATTCTCACACCGTCATGCCAAGCTACATAACCAAGTTGATGGTTCGGTTTATATTCCACTGTGTCATATCAAAGAAAACCAGCCACGTACTGCAATTTATGACTCATTATTGTCAGAAATGGCTGTGCTAGCATTTGAATATGGTTATGCAACAACATTGCCAAAAAGCTTGGTAATCTGGGAAGCTCAGTTCGGTGACTTTGCAAACTGTGCCCAAGTGGTTATTGATCAGTTCATCTCATCTGGTGAAACCAAATGGGAACGTGTGTGTGGTTTAACATTACTTCTTCCACATGGTTATGAAGGTCAAGGTCCAGAGCATTCATCTGCACGTCTTGAGCGTTTCTTACAGTTATGTGCTGAAGAAAACATGCAAGTGATTACACCAACGACACCTGCACAGATTTTCCATGCAATGCGTCGTCAGGCAATTCGCCCGATTCGTAAGCCAATGATCGTGACTTCACCGAAGTCATTGCTTCGTCATAAACTTGCAACTTCAACTTTGGAAGAGCTTGCAACTGGTACATTCCAGACTGTGATTGATGAAGTGGATCAAATCAACAAACAAGATGTAACACGTGTTGTACTTTGTGGTGGTAAAGTTTATTACGACTTACTTGAAAAACGTCGTGAAGAAAACTTGAACATTGCGGTAGTACGTGTTGAACAATTGTACCCATACCCAGAAAAACGTCTTGCTGAAGTGCTTGCGACATATCCAAACATAAAAGAACTTGTTTGGTGTCAAGAAGAACCGAAGAACCAAGGCGCATGGTTATTCATTGCTCCTCGTTTATACGAAGGTGTAATGAAGTCTGCTCTACAAGTTCAAATTAGCTATGCAGGACGTGAAGCTTCAGCTGCACCTGCATGTGGCTCACCATATTTGCATGCAAAACAACAAGCTCAGCTCGTGAATGACGCACTTGCGATCGTAGCTGAACAATCAGGAGAATCTAAATAATGGCAACCGAAATTAAAGCACCGGTGTTCCCAGAGTCAGTTGCTGACGGAACAATTGCAACTTGGCACAAACAACCAGGTGAAGCGGTATCACGTGATGAAGTCATCTGTGATATTGAAACGGATAAAGTTGTTTTAGAAGTTGTTGCTCCTGCTGATGGTACTATCTCTGCGATCATCAAAAATGAAGGTGACACAGTTCTTTCTTCTGAAGTTATTGCGACATTTGAAGAAGGTGCTGTTTCTGGCGCTACTCAAACTCAAGCAGTTCAATCTGAAGAGAAAGTAGAACAAGCTGCGGCACAAACTCAAGCGGGTAATGCACCTGTTGTTGAACGTGCTCAAGTACAAGATCAAGCACCTGCAGTGCGTAAAGCTTTAACTGAAACAGGTATTGCTGCTGCGGATGTAGATGGTACTGGTCGTGGTGGTCGTATCACTAAAGAAGATGTTGCAAATCATCAAACTAAACCAGCTGCTGCAGCTGTAACACCATTAAGCGTTGCTGTTGGTGAGCGTATCGAGAAACGTGTTCCAATGACACGTTTACGTAAGCGTGTTGCTGAACGTCTTCTTGCTGCTACACAGCAAACTGCGATGTTGACTACGTTTAACGAAGTTAACATGAAACCTGTGATGGAAATGCGTAAGCAATATAAAGATGCTTTCGAAAAACGTCATGGTGCACGTTTAGGCTTTATGTCATTCTTCGTTAAAGCTGTAACTGAAGCACTTAAACGCTATCCTGCGGTAAATGCTTCAATCGACGGTGATGATATTGTTTATCATGGTTACTATGATATCGGTGTTGCGGTTTCTTCTGATCGTGGTTTAGTGGTTCCAGTATTACGTAATACTGACCGTATGAACTATGCTGAAGTTGAATCAGGTATTGGTGCATATGCTGCAAAAGCACGTGAAGGTAAATTAGCAATTGAAGATATGACTGGTGGTACTTTCACAATTACCAACGGTGGTACTTTCGGTTCATTACTTTCAACACCTATTTTGAACCAACCACAAACTGCTATTTTAGGTATGCACAAAATCCAAGAGCGTCCTATGGCTGTAAATGGTCAAGTTGAAATTCTTCCAATGATGTACTTAGCGCTTTCTTATGACCATCGTATGATTGATGGTAAAGAAGCAGTAGGTTTCTTGGTAACTGTTAAAGAGTTACTTGAAGAGCCAGCTAAACTAATCCTTGACCTTTAATTCTTTAGAATAACAACACGAGTTTAGAGTGATCCTTTAAACTCGTTTTTGGAGATAAGCATGTCTCAGTTTGATTTAGTGGTAATCGGCGGTGGGCCAGGTGGTTATGAAGCGGCAATTCGTGCTGCTCAACTTGGTTTCAAAGTTGCGTGTATCGAAAAACGTGTACACAAAGGTAAGCCATCTTTAGGTGGTACTTGCTTAAACGTAGGTTGTATTCCTTCTAAAGCACTTTTGGATTCTTCTCATCACTATGAAGACACTCTTCATGGCTTAGATGTTCACGGTATTACAGTTGAAAATGTCCAACTTGATCTTCAAAAGCTTCTTGCTCGTAAAGACAAAGTTGTAGATAACTTAACTGGCGGTGTTGCTCAATTGCTGAAAGGCAATGGTATCGAGTGGTTACAAGGTACAGGTAAATTACTTGCTGGTAAAAAAGTTGAATTCACACCATTAGAAGGTGGCGATGTTCAAGTTTTAGAACCTAAATTCGTAATTCTTGCAACTGGTTCTGTACCTGTAAATATTCCTGTAGCAAAAGTTGATGAAGACCTTATCGTTGATTCAACAGGTGCGTTAGAATTCCAAGAAGTGCCTAAACGTTTAGGTGTAATTGGTGCAGGCGTAATTGGACTAGAACTTGGTTCAGTATGGCGTCGTCTTGGCTCTGAAGTTGTTGTGTTTGAAGCATTAGATGCATTCTTACCAATGGCGGATAAAGCGTTGGCAAAAGATTATCAAAAACTTTTAACAAAACAAGGTTTAGATATTCGTATTGGCGCTAAAGTTTCAGGTACTGAAGTGAATGGTCGTGAAGTGACTGTTCAATATAACCAAGCAGGCGAAGATAAAACTCAAACTTTTGATAAATTAATCGTTTGTGTTGGCCGTAAAGCCTATGCAGAAGGTTTATTGGCTGAAGATTCAGGCATTAAATTAACTGAACGTGGTTTGGTTGAAGTGAACGATTGGTGTGCAACGTCTGTTGACGGTGTATATGCAATTGGTGACTTGGTACGTGGTCCAATGCTTGCGCATAAAGCAATGGAAGAAGGTGTAATGGCAGTTGAGCGTATGCATGGTCATGCTGCTCAAGTGAATTATGACACTATTATTTCAGTGATTTATACACACCCTGAAGCTGCGTGGGTAGGTTTGACTGAAGAGCAAGCTAAAGAGAAAGGTCACGACGTTAAAACCGGTCAATTCCCATTTGCTGTCAATGGTCGTGCTTTAGCTGCCAATGAATCTGCTGGATTTGTGAAGTTTGTTGCAGATGCAAAAACTGATCGTTTATTGGGTATGCATATCATTGGTCCAGGTGCTTCTGATATTGTTCACCAAGGTATGATTGCACTTGAATTTGTATCTTCAGTTGAAGATTTACAATTGATGACTTTCGGTCACCCAACTTATTCTGAAGTCGTTCATGAAGCAGCGCTTGCTGTTGATGGGCGTGCGATTCACGCGATTCAGCGTAAACGTAAATAACACAAAAAAGAGCGGTTTCGACCGCTCTTTTTACTTTTGATGGTTGTTTTTAATTGAATAATCATCTAAAAATAAAAGAACAAACTTTAATAAATGCCGATAGTTATTGCGATGGAAGTCTAATTATTGGTGTGTCATAACAATGTGAAAAGTAGTAAAAGGTAAAACATGAATCTACATGAGTATCAAGCGAAAACGCTGTTAAAAAAATATGGTATGCCAGTTCAAGAAGGCATTTTAATCACTACGCCCGAAGAAGCATCTGCTGCCTTTGAGCAAATTAGTGGCAAATTCGCTGTGATGAAGGCCCAAGTCCATGCAGGTGGTCGTGGTAAAGCGGGTGGCGTAAAAGTTGTTAAGTCAAAAGAAGAAGCAGCTGAATATGCAAAAAGCCTATTAGGTACTCGTTTAGTCACGTATCAGACGGATGCCAATGGTCAGCCGGTAAATAGTATCCTTGTTTGTGAAGATGTTTATCCTGTAGAACGTGAATTGTATTTAGGTGCAGTGGTTGACCGTTCTAGTCGTCGTGTGACATTCATGGCGTCTACAGAGGGTGGTGTAGAAATTGAAAAAGTTGCTGAAGAAACACCTGAAAAAATTATTAAAGTCGAAGTAGATCCATTGGTTGGTTTACTGCCATTCCAAGCGCGTGATGTTGGCTTCCAATTGGGTTTAAAAGATAAGCAAATCAGCCAATTTGTAACCATCATGACAGGCGCGTACAAAGCATTTGTTGAAAATGACTTTGCACTATTTGAAATTAACCCACTTTCAGTTCGTGAAAATGGCGAAATCTTATGTGTAGATGCCAAAGTCGGTATTGACTCAAATGCACTTTATCGTTTGCCTGAAATTGCAGCGATGCGTGATAAATCTCAAGAAAATGAGCGTGAGTTAAAAGCATCTGAATTTGACCTTAACTATGTTGCTTTAGAAGGTAATATTGGTTGTATGGTGAATGGTGCTGGTCTTGCGATGGCAACAATGGACATCATCAAACTGTATGGTGGTCAGCCAGCAAACTTCCTTGATGTTGGTGGCGGTGCGACTAAAGATCGCGTCATTGAAGCATTTAAAATTATTCTTTCAGATTCATCTGTACAAGGTGTATTGATCAATATTTTTGGTGGTATCGTACGTTGTGACATGATTGCTGAAGCGATTATTGCAGCGGTTCAAGAAGTAAATGTAACCGTACCTGTAGTTGTTCGTTTAGAAGGGAACAATGCAGAATTAGGTGCTAAATTACTTGATGAATCAGGTCTAAAATTAATTTCTGCGAACGGCTTAGCTGATGCTGCAGAAAAAGTTGTTGCTGCTGTGAAAGCGTAAGGAGTATCAATCATGAGCGTATTAGTTAATAAAGACACAAAAGTATTGGTACAAGGCTTTACAGGTAAGAATGGTACATTCCATTCTGAGCAATCAATTGCATACGGTACAAAAGTAGTTGGTGGGGTAACACCGGGTAAAGGTGGTCAAACTCATATTGGTCTACCTGTTTTCAATACAATGCGTGAAGCAGTAAAAGAAACGGGTGCAAATGCAACATCAATTTATGTGCCTGCACCATTTGTACTGGATTCAATTGTTGAAGCAGTCGATTCTGGTATTGAGTTAATCGTGGTGATCACCGAAGGTGTTCCAACCTTAGACATGTTAAAAGCGAAACGTTACCTTGAAACTTATGGTAATAATGCACGTTTAATCGGTCCAAACTGCCCAGGTATTATTACACCGGGCGAATGTAAAATTGGAATTATGCCAGGCCATATCCATCAACCAGGTAAAATCGGGATCATTTCTCGTTCTGGTACATTGACTTATGAAGCAGTTGCTCAAACGACTAAGCTTGGTTTAGGTCAGTCTACGTGTATTGGTATCGGTGGTGACCCAATTCCGGGTATGAACCAAATTGACTGCTTAAAACTTTTCCAAGAAGACCCACAAACAGAAGCAATCATCATGATTGGTGAAATTGGTGGTAGTGCGGAAGAAGAAGCTGCTGAGTATATTCAATCTAATGTGACTAAACCTGTTGTTGGTTATATTGCGGGTGTAACAGCGCCTAAAGGTAAGCGTATGGGGCACGCAGGAGCGATTATCTCTGGCGGTAAAGGTACTGCTGAAGAGAAGTTTGCTGCATTTGAAAAAGCGGGTATGGCATATACGCGTAGCCCAGCTGAACTTGGTTCAACTATGTTTGATGTCTTAAAAAAGAAAGGCTTAGTTTAATTCAAAGTTTAAATTTTTAAGCTAAAAAATGGGAGCCAATCGGCTCCCATTTTTATTGGTTGTAGAGTATTGGTTGTCGCTTCTTGATGGTTAGTGTTTAATCTTGTGATCAAGATAAAGGAGATTTATATAAGATGGGTGATCTGTGATTAGCCTTTGACTAAACCACCATCCACAATCAAATTTTGTCCTGTTACAGCGCGTGACCACGGTGATAAAAACATCAGCACGGCATCTGCAAACTGCTCAGGTGTGGTGACTTCTTGCAAGGGCGTAGAGGCAGCGATCAAATCAAACACTTGATCAGGTGTTGCACTGCTGGCATCAGTCTTGCGTAATAGACCACCTGAAAGCATATTTACATTAATGCCATACTGACCTAAATCGTGTGACGTTGTGCGGGTAAAGGCCAAAAGTGCTGCTTTAGCCGCAGTATAATCATGATAGGGAACCACAGGATTCTGCACAAGATTGGTTCCAATATTGATGATTCGACCAAAATGATCTTTTTTCATATCTTCTAATGCAGCTTGGGTGGTGTTTAAAGCGGCTTTAACTGCACTGTCCAATTGCTGTTGCATACTGTGCCAGCTCAACGTTTCAACTTTTGGACGTAGATCACCATCAAATTTAAATGCCAATAGCGCATTATTAATCACTGAGGTGATTGCATGTCCATAATGCAGTTTTGCTTTTTTAAACATCGTGTTGACTTGATCTGCATTAGTTACATCTGCTTTGTAAATAAAAACCTGTTCGGCATGTTCCTTGGCAAGTTGTTGAGCGGATTCTTCACTATTGAAATAATTCACCACAACTCTTGCGCCTTCACGAATCAAAGCATGGGTAATTGCAAGTCCTAAACCACGTGCGCCACCAGTCACTAAAATAATTTGATCTCGTATTTCCATGTTCAAATCAACTCATTTGATATCAATTTAATTTTAGCACTTTTATTGATCAGACTCTTCGATTGAGAGATGAGTTACAAAGTTTATCAATTGCACCGATGCAAAATTAAAAATATAAAAAACTTCTAGAGGAATTTAAGCATCTTAGTGCATTAATTACATATGAATATTCAAATAATTAAACTTTTTAAATCCTATCGATGAAATGATGGCTCAGAATGATGGTTGATTGGTTTAACATATTGATCATATTATTTATAATTCAAACAAAGCACATTTGATATTGGATGTGCTTCAGCCATTTTGATCTATATGTAGGCTACAATTAGACGGATCATTTAAATTACTTATAAACAAATAGAGGAGACAACCATCTTGTTTTTTGATTGGTATAACTCCGATAAAAATGATGAATTGATTAGCCCAAACATGCGACCAATTTACCTGCTCAATTTAATGGTCATGTATATATTTTTTATAAATTCAAATGTTTATGCTTATGATGATCTGGCACTTATGCCAGAAGAGGCACAAAATCAAGTTGTAGAATATCAAGATGAATTATTAGGACAACCAGATCAATTGCAAGATGAGCAATTATTTAAAATTGAAAATCAAGAAAATAGCCTAAGTAATACTGAAATGATCACTGAGCGAAATGATATTTTTTTTGAACAAGATCAATTGCAAAAAAAGTTAGCAGAACAGCATGAGCATGAATTGGCAGATTATTCAATTTTAACCAATAAATTTTATGAAAATGAGCGTATTCGTGTGTTTAATTATACTGCTTATAATGTACAACAATTAAAGACCTCATTGCTCAATCCTTCAAATGATAATCCTGCGTCAAGTGAGCTTTATCTTTCTTTTGGTTATGGTATTGAATTTAAGATCAATGCTTTAAACAAAGTGGGTTATGAATACATCTCTAGTTTTCCTTATGATCGTGGTCAATTATTGCGTCTGTTTTGGATTAGAACGCTGACCTATTAACTATAAATATCTTATCGATCATTTTTATTACCATGAAGAAATCATGGTGGAAATACTACAACTTGAAACATAAGCTTGTTTAGCACTACACATTAAAAGACTAACTTAAACAAAATGAGATGAAGAGGTGAGTCATCATGTTAAACAAAGTTGTTGTGTTGGGTGTGGTTGCTATTTCATTAACTGGCTGTATTGTTGCACCATTTGATGATGGTCATCGCGGCGGTCATGGTCGTTATGATCAGCGACATGATTCAGATCATCGCTGGGATCAGCGTCGTGATGGTCGTTATGACCGAGATCGCAATGATCGTGACTGGAATTGGAAAGGGCGTTAATTCTTTATTTTCAATATAAAAATGGGCAATGTATGCCCATTTTTTTTAATTAATTTTTATTTTTGTAGGGCGGTACTGTCGCACTTTGCATTGAAAGTTTAAATATATTTGTGTAGGCAATACTATCTTTTTTGTAGGGGGATGCCACACGAGAGCAATACCCTAGATTATTTTTTTAAATAAACCTGCTTGTACTACACCAGCTTTGGTTTGTTTCTGTAATTGCCATGTTGAGGGTAAATTCAGTTGATTTAAGCCACGATCTGCTTCTACATAAATCAATGCTTGATCAGATAAGTATTGATCCGCTTTTTGAGCCAATTCATCCCATAAATTTAAACTATAGGGTGGGTCTAAAAACATTAAATCAAACTGTTCATTTAAATTAGATAAGGCTTGTTGTGCTGTTTGAATTTTCAGCTGACAGTTTTCAGCTTTAAGCAACTGAATATTGTCTTTTAAAAATTTAGCTTGCGTGGCATTGGGTTCAATCATGATGACATGACGTGCACCACGTGAAAGTGCCTCAAATCCTAAAGCACCAGAACCAGCACAAAGATCTAAGACTTTGGCATTTTGAATATCCCACATCAGCCAGTTAAACAATGTTTCACGCACTCGATCAGGGGTAGGACGTAAACCATCGATATCAGCAAAAGGAAGAACTCGACGTTTCCATTCTCCACCAATAATACGTAATTGGTTTTTCACTTTATTATTCACTGATATCAGCCTCAGGTACAGGTGGAGGAGTGGGTTGAGCTGTGGTCGTATTATGACCTTGAGCTGGTATACGGTTTTGGCTAGCCGTATTGGTCTGTGTATTTGGCTTCGGTTTAGGCAAAGCATTTGGATCTGCTGCAAGTGAAACATCACCACTTGGCAGTTCACCCGGTTTGATGCCTGCTGTCATTAAGCCACCACTGACTTGATGGTTAAGCGGTACAATTGGATTCTTTTTGCGAGTCAGCAACCAGTAATCAAACACAGGACGAGCAATCTTGGCGGCAGAACCACCATGCTTACCATTTTCCCAAATCACAGCAATGGCAATTTCAGGGTTTTCAGCAGGTGCAAAGCCAACAAATAAACCGTGGTCTAACTGGCGTGCTGAAAGTGCAGCTTCATTATAGCGTTTGCCTTGGGCAATACTCTTGACCTGTGCTGTACCGGTTTTACCTGCGATTTGGTACATTGGTGTACGAATACCACGACCTGTACCTGTTTGAATAACATCAACCATTGCATCACGCATTTTAATCCAGTCTTCATCAGTACCACTGAAGTTGATTTTTCCTGTCGGAGCATTGAGTACTTCATGCTTTTTTGCTCCTTTGGATTCACGTAATACATGCGGTGTGACATGTGCACCATGGTTGGCGGTAATTGCTGTTGCCATCGCCAGTTGTAATGGAGTCGCGGTAAACGCACCTTGACCGATACTGACAGAAATGGTTTCACCTTTAAGCCATTTGCTTTTTCGAGTACGCATTTTCCATTCAGGGCTTGGATATAGACCTGTACTTTCGCTTGGTAAATCTACTCCGGTTTTTTCACCGAAACCAAATTGGCGCATCCATTCATTCATGCGATCTATACCCATCTGGTAAGACAAGATATAGAAGTAAGTATCACAAGAAACCACAATGGATTTATGTAAGTTGACTGAGCCATGTCCAGTCTTTTTCCAGTCACGGAATTTATGTGAATCACCGGGTAAATGGAAATAGCCAGGATCGGAAATTGCAGTTCCCCAATCCACCGTTTTAAAGTGAATACCGCCTAAGCCTTCCATCGGCTTAATGGTAGAGCCGGGAGGGTAAGTTCCTTGGACCGCACGGTTATAGAGCGGTTGATCTAGGTTGTCACGCAAGGCTGTATAGTCTGCATGTCCAATACCAGTTACAAATAAGTTCGGATTAAAACTTGGGCTTGAAACCAGTGCTAATATTTCACCAGTACGTGGGTCAATTGCGACGATTGCACCACGACGATCTTTAAGCTGTTCTGCTGCAATGGTTTGCAGACCATAATCGAGTGAAAGATATAAATCATTGCCTCGAGTCGACTCTTTACGGCCTAAATGACGTAAGACATTACCATGTGCATCGGCTTCAATCGATTCATAACCAGGAACACCATGCAGTAAATCTTCATAGGATTTTTCTACACCAATTTTCCCGATCAGGTTCGTTCCAGCATAACTATCTTTATCAATTGCTTTGAGTTCTTTATCGTTAATACGACCCACATAGCCAATAACATGGGCAAATAGCTCACCATGTGGATAATAGCGGGTCATTTGTGTTTCGATATCAACGCCCGGAAATTGAAACTTGACTTCACTAAAGCGCGCAATATCTTGTTCTGTTAGGTTTAGCTTTAAGGTGACTCGTTCTGTTTTTTTAGAGGCTTTAATCCGACTGTTAAAACGGTCAATATCTTCTTGATTCAGATTTAAAATTGGAATTAAACGCTTAACCGTATCATCTATATCTTCGACATCGGCTTTGCTGAGGGTTGCAGTAAAAACAGGGTAGTTATCTGCCAGTAAAATCCCATTACGATCATAAATATAGCCACGTGCTGGTGCGATAGGCTGGAGTCGAATACGGTTTTTATCTGATGCTTCACTAAATTCTTGGTGATGGAAAATTTGCAGATAAGCATAACGTGCAACCAGAAGGCACATAAAAAATGAAACAATACCAATCGCAAAAAAGACACGACTACGAAAGATGCGTTTTTCTTGTTGGACATTTTTTAGAGGAAACTGCTGCTTCATACGTCGTCGGCTTTAGTACTTAAAGATGGGTGAATTTAGGGGTCAAACATTTTACCCCAGATTGAGTCTTAAAAATTAAAAAACACAAATAACTCATCAAAATATATTTTAACTCAGTCTCTGCAACAAATTTGTTATGCCTTATACAGGTCCGTTGACATTTCACCTGAAAAATATGCATCGTTGTAAACATAGAGGAATTGTCAATAGAGCCTATATGGATTTGACCTTAGCGACATTAAATTTATAGCGTTTTGTATATGAGTGCCAAAATAATTCTGTTAAAGTCGAGCCTTAAGGATAAATAGATTCGACCTAAGTTAAGATTAGGGATAATGGAGAAAATAATGAAAAAAATCTTTCCCTTATTAATGTTAGTAGCTGTCGGAAATTTCGCGCATGCTGATGTTAAAGATTATTTGCCAGATATGAAGGGAATTTTACCAGAGGCAAAGTTTAAGCCTGAAGATGCTTCTAAATGGAATATCGGTGCGGGTGTAACGCAACAGATGGTCCATGCGAATGGTGAATGGGTAAATCCTTATGGAATTGCGTATACTAAATTAGGTGTTTTTTATAATGGCGACCATGAATTTGCTGGTCAAGTCGGCTATAGAATTCCTGTAGTATTAAATGGTAAAGATAAAAATGGATTCTATCTTGGGGTCTATGGCGGAACACTTAAAAGTAAAAAAGTGGACGGAAGTGATGAAGTCCAATATGGTGGTGGTGCCGATTTATCTTATGTTTTATTGAATAAAGAGCGTATAAGTACATTTAGTGTGGGGATGGGTGCAGGTAGTGAACTTCATAATAAAAATGGAGATATGGTCCTGGAAACTCGTCCACAAATACAATTTGCTTATACCTTAAGTGTCGGGTTCTAAAGTTTTTATGATTTTATCCATATCCTTCGACCGCAAATAGAAATAAATACGAGAGTCATGCATGTTGGAATACGTTAATGGTTTGTGGCACGCTTTTACAGCTCGACCTGATCATCTTGCCATTTTAAGTATCATCCCAGTGACAGCCTTTGTAACGTGGGCACACGTTTGGATGGCACTGAAAATGGTATTTTATCCAATCACGTTTTGGGGGTTTCATATTGGTCCCTTACCCGTGGGTTGGCAAGGGATTGTGCCACGCAAAGCTGGGCGAATTTCAGGCATCATCACAGACAATACATTATCCAAACTGGGTTCTTTGCGTGAATTTTTAGATGCAATGGACCCTGAAGATATGGCTCGGATTATCGGTGAACAAGTTGGTTTTGAGCTTGAGCATTTGATTGATGAGGTGATGTTAGATCGTAATGCTGTTTTGTGGGAAAATTTACCTTATTCGATTAAACGTCGAATTTATGGTCAAGCGCATAAACAATTGCCGGGTGTCTTAAGAGAACTCGTGACCGAACTGACCATGAACGTCGAGTCACTGGTCAATATGCGGGATATGGTCGTGACTCAAATGGAAGGCGATCGCCGTTTGATGGTCCGTATGTTTTTAAAAGTTGGGCAAAAAGAAATTAACTTTATTTGGCATATTAGTGCTGTAATCGGGAGTTTCTTTGGTATTTTCCAAATGTTTGTGTATGTCTTTGTACCACAACATTGGACGGTACCTTTCTTTGCAGCCGTTTGGGGCTTTTTAACCAACTGGATTGCAATCTGGATGGTTTTCAACCCAGTAGAGCCACATTACGTACGCTATCCCCAATTTTTTGAACGGACAAAAGATCGAAAATTTCCATGGATTAAACCTGTTATTCCAAGAATTGGCACTTATAATGTTCAGGGTGCGTTTATGAAACGCCAAGAAGAAGTGTCAGATGTTTTTGCAAGTGTCGTGACTGAAGATTTGATTACGTTAAAATCAATCATGACTGAAATGATGTATGGTCCTAAGAAAGAAAAAACCCGTCGTATTGTAAAGCGTCATATTAACGAAATTATGGAAACTCCATTGGTTCGGACCTCTTTACAATTGTCTTTAGGACTAAAAGAGTATGCAAAACTCAAGACAGACTTGATTGATCGGTCAATTGAAATTACGATGGTGCCTGTTTGCGACCCTGCGTTTAATGCGAGCCGTGCACAGAAAATTTTTCAGATGTTTAAAGAGCGGATTAGAGAGTTAACCCCAAAAGAGTTTCAAAACCTGTTACGTCCTGCATTTCAGGAAGACGAATGGATTTTGATTGTACTCGGTGGTGTGACTGGATTTTTTGCTGGTCTAATACATTTATTTGTGGCTTTCTTATAAATTTGATGCCATTACGATGATAAGTTTTAATTTGTCATGGCAAACGGTATCATACATATTGTTTTAAATGAGGATGTTTTTTTATGCGCATTATATTACTCGGACCACCTGGAGCAGGTAAAGGTACACAAGCTCAGTTGATCTGTAAGCGCTACAATGTCCCACAAATTTCAACCGGTGATATGCTCCGTGCTGCAATTCGTGAAGGTACTGAATTAGGTCTTAAAGCTAAAAGTGTAATGGAATCAGGTGGTTTAGTATCTGATGAGCTTATTATCGGTTTAGTGAAAGAACGTATTGCACAACCTGATTGTGTAAATGGTTGTATTTTCGATGGTTTCCCACGTACGATTCCTCAAGCTGAGGCTTTAGAGAACGAAGGGATTAGCATTGACCATGTGATCGAAATTGAAGTACCAGACGAAGAAATCGTAAAACGTCTTTCTGGTCGTCGTCAGCATCCAGCATCTGGTCGTGTTTATCACACGATTTATAACCCACCGAAAGTGGAAGGTAAAGATGATGAAACTGGCGAAGATCTTGTGCAACGTCCAGATGACGAAGAAGCAACGATTCGTAAGCGTTTAGGCTCTTATCATAATGAAACTGAACAGCTTGTTGGTTTCTATCAAGGACGTGCAGCTTCTGGGGAAAATGCACCGACTTATAATAAATTGAACGGTTTACGTCCAATAGAAGATGTCCAAAAAGATTTATTTGCGATTTTAGATAAATAAGACCGCATTCAAAGCATTTTTTTAAGCTTTGACAATAACAGAGACCTGATTCATATTAGGTCTCTTTTTTTTTGCAAGAGTGGCGTAGAGAGTGAAGTTTGTATTAATTGCCTTGGTCATTTTGAGTATATTGCTTCTTTTGGGCTTATTGTATATGAGCTTTAAATTGCTACGCAAAGCACAAAAAGAAGAGCTTCAGCAACGCCGTGAAATGAGAAAATCAGGCAATTACCAAGTGCATCCACAGGTGGCTGAAGAGTGGAAACGGCTTGAAAAGTTAAAGAAAGATTTGGAAAATAAAAAGTAAAATAAACAGGGAGATTCATGCAGAGGATAAATTAATCCTTATCTATCATCGCGCTTCATTCTTCCAAATTGATGAATTTAACTGATGAATTTGTATAATTGAGATGTGTAAACAATTAATTCTAAGTGTTTTGATTATCCATCTACATGCTAAATTCACAGCATTCATATTATAAGAAGACTGTCCAAATGAAATTGATTGCCATAGCAGCACATCGTAGCGAATATTTAGAGCCTATTCATTTTTCAGAGGGGACTTTGCTGAACATAGGCGAAAAGTATCAAGGCTCGGAGAATTGGGACAATTGGTATTTCTGCACAGTCGACAATGGATTAGAGGGGTGGGTTCCTACTCAAATCATTGAATGGATCAATAAGCATCAAGGCTATGCAATCGCAGATTACACAGCGAAAGAACTCAATGTTGATCATGGCGATCTATTGCTTGGACAAGAACAACTAAATGGCTGGATTTGGTGTAGCAGATTATCTAATGATCAGTCTGGTTGGGTGCCCTTAGAGGTGTTAAGTCAGATTTGATTGAGAACTATTTTAAGATGCTAGCTGTTTCTTCAGAAAATAACTTCCTCAGAAAAATGACAAAGCATGATCTTAATTAAACGATGATTATGCTTTGCTAAAATCTCTCGTTTATTCGTTACTTTGTTTTGACTTCGCGTGCAGCGCCAAACTCATATTTATCAGGCCAATTACAAACATCTGACACAATACATTCATTGCATTTGGGTTTACGTGCAATACAGCAGTAACGGCCATGTAAAATTAACCAATGATGCGAGTCTATAATAAATTCTTTTGGAATCACTTTAATTAAACGATGTTCGACCTCAAGCACGTTTTTACCTACTGCCAGTCCAGTGCGATTGCCAAGACGGAAGATATGCGTATCTACAGCCATTGTAGGCTGACCAAAGGCGGTATTTAGTACAACATTGGCAGTTTTACGACCTACACCGGGTAAAGCTTCTAAATCAGCACGATTGTCTGGAACTTGGCTATTGTGCTTCTCAATGAGAATCTTACAAGCTTTAATCACATTTTCAGCTTTGGCATTATATAAACCAATGGTTTTAATATATTGCTTTAAACCGTCTACACCCAATGCATAAATCTGTTCAGGAGTATTGGCGACAGGGAATAACTTATCAGTGGCTTTGTTGACACTTACATCTGTGGCTTGAGCCGATAAGGTAACGGCGACAAGCAACTCAAATGGGTTTGAGTAATTGAGTTCTGTTTTAGGATTTGGGCGTTGCTCACGTAATCGTTCAAAGAAAATCTGAATCTGCTTTTTGGTCATATTCTTTACAGTCATGATGCATCCTCTTGCAAAACAGATAACTGTTGAATCAATTCATTTAATTGATGTTGCTTATTTTCATCTGCTCGAACACTCAATTGTTTTTCTAGTTTTTTAATTTGAGTCCGCAGCTTAGCCAATTCAATGGTGGTTTTCGCATCTGTAACAATTGGATTTTTTATTGTGGGTTGGTTGATTTCAATGGTAGGTAAAGCCTGACTTTGCTGTGTTATTTGTGCAAAGAGTTCAGTGTCGATTTCTGCACGAACCACAGGGCCTTTACGATGGATGCGTTGCTTTTCTTCACGTTGAATATGTGCATAGTAACGACCACGTAAGTCATTTTGTTCTAAGAGACGTTGTTCGTCATTTGGAATAGGCTGAATGTCTTCAACTAAATCAATGCAATCTACTGGACAGGGAGCAATGCATAGTTCACAGCCAGTGCATAGATCTGTAAGTACAGTATGCATCAGTTTTCCAGAACCAATAATGGCATCTACAGGGCAAGCACTGATGCATTTGGTACAACCAATACATTCATCTTCACGAATAATGGCTTTCATGCGTTGTGGACGGCCATCGCTTTGAATTGGCCAGACACTTGGTTCAGCAATGAGTTTATTACGATTGAGTATATCCGCAAGCGCATCTGCAACAGGTTGCCCACCTGGCACACATTTATTGGCTTCTTCGCCTTTTTCTACAATAGATTTTGCATAAGGTAGACACCCATCACGGTGACCACAGAGTCCACATTGTGTTTGTGGCAAAATGGCATCTATTTGCTGAATGAAGGAAAGCGATGAATTCATGTGAATAAAACTTTAAAGAAAAATGAACAAATGCTTGGTAAAAGCGAAGAATATTTTGCAATTTTAGCATGTTTTGTAGTGAAAATCTTTGCTCTAATTTGGCGCTAAAAATGCGCTAATTTAGATCAAAATATCGAATATTTTTTGGTTAAAAACGCCAACAAATTGACATTTTATTTGAGGGTGATTAGAAATTATCATATTGAATTTAAATATTATTTGAAAAAACATTTGAAAAAAGGTTGTGGATTATATACAAAAGGGATTAAATACTTTGCGCCAAAATTTATCATTTTATTAAAAGGGTTGACCTTTTTTGTATCATTTTCTGCTGAGGAATGAGCGTTGAAATATAATAGCCTGAATGACTTTTTAAATTACGTTAAAGCACGTGATCCAAATCAACCAGAGTTTTTACAAGCTGTGGAAGAAGTTATGACCAGTTTGTGGCCATTTATTGAGAAAAACCCAGAGTATGCTGAGCACGGTTTGCTTGAACGTCTTGTTGAGCCAGAACGAGCGATTCAATTCCGTGTTTCATGGGTAGATGACAAGGGTCAAACTCAAGTTAACCGTGCTTTTCGTGTTCAATATAATTCTGCTATTGGTCCATTTAAAGGCGGCATGCGGTTTCACCCATCTGTAAATCTCTCTATTTTAAAATTTTTAGGTTTTGAGCAGACGTTTAAAAATGCCTTGACCACACTGCCTATGGGCGGTGGTAAAGGTGGTTCTGATTTCGATCCGAAAGGCAAGTCAGACGGCGAGATCATGCGTTTTTGCCAAGCATTAATCATCGAACTTTACCGTCACCTTGGTTCTAATACTGATATTCCAGCAGGGGATATTGGTGTGGGTGGTCGTGAAGTAGGTTACATGGCGGGTATGATGAAAAAGCTCAGTAATGACACTTCATGTGTATTTACGGGTAAAGGTTCATCATTCGGTGGTTCTTTGGCTCGCCCAGAAGCAACAGGTTTTGGTACAGTTTATTTTGCTGAAGAAATGCTAAAAACTCGTGGTGAAAGCTTCAAAGATAAAATTGTGGTGATTTCAGGTTCGGGCAATGTGGCGCAGTTTGCTGCAGAAAAAGCCATGTACTTAGGTGCGAAAGTGGTTTCATTGTCTGACTCAAACGGTACAGTACATGTAAAAAATGGCTTTACCAATGAGCTTCTTGCTGAAGTGATGGAACTTAAAAACGTAAAACGTGGACGTATTTCTGAGTTTGCTTCAAAACACGGTTTTGAATATTTAGAAGGTCAACGCCCTTGGTCAATTCAGTGTGATATTGCATTGCCATGCGCAACGCAAAATGAATTAAATGAAGAAGATGCAGATGTACTGCTTGCCAATGGTGTAATCTGTGTTGCTGAAGGTGCCAATATGCCTTCAACACTAGAAGCTGTAGAAAAATTTGTAGAAGCAAAAATCCTTTATGCACCAGGTAAAGCGTCAAATGCAGGTGGTGTTGCCACTTCTGGTCTTGAAATGTCACAAAATTCGATTCGTTTGGGGTGGACATTTGAAGAAGTGGATGAGCGCCTACATGCAATTATGAAAGAAATTCACCGTAACTGTGTGAAGTATGGTACTCAAGCAGATGGCACAGTGAACTATGTAAATGGTGCAAATATTGCTGGTTTTGTCAAAGTTGCCGATGCGATGTTAGCGCAAGGCGTGTTCTAATTTCAGTTTGATTTTGAACTTAAAACCGATGCTTTTGCATCGGTTTTTTTCTGAGCAATTAAAAACAGCGACAAGCTTATTTGCTCGGAATGGTTTCAACAATTGAGTCGAGTTCATATTGGTATTGAGACTGATCAGCTGCAGGATTGGCAATTTCTGTGCGTTTGACCTTAATAATTTGAGTAGACTTTGAATTATGGGTAAAGCCGTCAATAGAGTCATAAAAATAACTCGCTTCTTTCTCAGTATAATTCTTTTGACCAGTTTCGCTCAATGTTAATTCACGGACTAAAAGACAGGTTTGTGGTGCAACACCAGTACAAGGTCGAGTTTCAGGACTGACCTCTAAAAAAATAATTTGTGGTTGAGTTGCTGTATTTGAAACTTGGGTCTCTATAGATGCAGGCGTTGGAACTTTTTGAGTTGTGGATTCTTGGCTACATGCCATGACGAGCAATGGTAAGAGTAGTGCAATGCTTAATTTGTGATTCATGATTTTACCTTTATCGATCTTGCTGTATTAAAAAATGAGCTTTGCTGCAATCACTATGGATTGTTAAGTTTCTATTATTGAGTGTAATATATTCACTGCTTTTTTTAATTATTGTTCAATATTAGATGTTCTGCATCGATTAAAATAAAGATGCAAAGTTTAAGATAGAAATATTTTGATTATCTGGCTGAAAAAACATAAAACTGATTTAAATCTAGATGTTTATAAATAGTTAAACAAAGAAAAGCTGAAGTTCAACTTCAGCTTTTCTATACAATTATTTTACAGTTTCACGTTCGATAATCATGTCTTGTACATAAGCGTATTTAGACTGATCAGCAGCAGGGTTTTTAATCTCATAACGTTTTACACGAACCACTTGGCGCTCAGCAGGGCTATGAGTAAAGCCTTCGATTTGGTCATAGAAATATGTCCAATCTTTATCTACTTGGGTTTTTACACCATTGTCAGCATATTTGATTTCGCGTACTTGTAAACACTGCATTTTTCTTACACCAGCAGAACATTCTTTAGTTTCTGGGCTGATTTCTAAGAAAATTGTTTCACCTTGGCTTTGGTATTTAGTTTCAGGTGTCATTTTACCTGTAAATACAACTTTACCACCTGTCGCGTTTACCAAAGTCAGCGTTGGGCTTTCAGTGTTTGCTGTATCGAGTACAAATGCTGTTTTATTTGATTGGAACAATGCAGCAGCAAAACTTTCTTGTTTCATTAATTCAGGAGAACACATCATATTGGTTGATGCAATATTGCCTGTAACTAATAAACCGTTTTCAACTTTTGCACTGGTCATTAGTCGGTTACAGCCAGTCGCAACACTTAGACGTTGGTCTGCAAAATTGAGTACGATGGGTTGTTTTGTATCTGCTGGTTGATAAGACCATTGATAAGCATTTAATGTTTGCTCTGCATTACCTTGTTGTTGTAATACTTTCACAGCGGTATCACCCAATTTTTGAATATCGCCAGATTGGCAAGCCGCTAGGGCTAAAGGAAGTACAGCTAATGCTAAATATTTGAATTTCATATTCTATTCACGTTTTAAAAAACTATGCATAGGATAAACCATGAAACACTAAAAGATATGGATACAATTTATTAATTCGGTTTCAATATGTATCCATATAACTAAAAGTTAAACAATAATTAACAAATTGTTATCATTTCTGCTGAATTTTGATCAATCAGGTTCTTTAGTCAAAACGATAAATATCCATACCTAGCGCACCCATTGAAAAACTACTGTGCACAATACTAAAGCGATGGCCTGTACCCATGGCGAAAAAAAGAGGCGCAAAGTGCTCAAGTGTTGGGTGATTTTTCTGTAGATAAGGAATGCTATCCCATTCCAATACCGCATCATAATTACTATGGTTGAGTTTGCTCACCACATAATTTCTAAATGTAGATGCCCATTCAGGAACATTCCCATCTTTGCCGTTCCATGACAATTCTCTTAAATTGTGAGTGATACTGCCTGAACCAATCAATAAAATTTGTTTTTCACGGAGTGGGGCAAGTGCTTGACCAATTTGGTAGATTTGATCAGCATGCATATCCATCGGTAAAGAAATTTCAATGACTGGAATATCTGCCTCAGGATACATATGTAATAAAGGCATCCATACACCATGATCACGAGGTCGAGTACTATTTGCATGTGCAGGGAGGTGAGCTTCAGCCAAGAGATGTAGAATTTCTTCCGCCAATTCAGGATTTCCTGGTGCGGGATAGCGAATCTCATACAGCGCTTGAGGAAAACCACGAAAGTCATGCCATGTTTCAGGGCGTACACCTGTATTGACTTCTAAAGCCTCACTTTCCCAGTGGGCAGACATCACCACGATGGCTTGTGGTTTTGGCAAATTTAGACCAAGACGATGTAGTGCAGGACCGACTTGTTCAGGATCTAGCGCAAGCATGGGAGAGCCATGTGAAATGAATAAACCTGGGAGTGTTTGTAAGTTCATATCTTTGTGCCTAAATGATCATTAAATACAGCGTGAATTGCCCATTCTAGCTAAAATGTATGCTCTCAATAAGCCTTTTATTTCAACAGACTGTTTCAACAATGCAACTTTTGCCCAATTATATGACTAGCCAGCACGATGATACGGATGATTATGGTTAATACTCATCGCACGATAAAGTTGTTCAATCAGCATAACCCGAACCAATGGATGGGGCAGAGTCAGTTTTGACAGTGACCAGTGCCAAGCAGCAGCTTTTCGCACAGCTTCAGAATGCCCATCTGGTCCGCCAATGGCCAGTGCAACATCATAACCTTCAAGCATCCAGCCTTTCATGGTTTCAGCCAGCTTTTCAGTACTAAATTCACGTCCGCCTACTTCAAGTGCAATCAATACTTCATTGTGTTTCAGTTGGCTGAGAATACTATCACCCTCAATTTGGCGATATTTTAAAATATCTGCTTCTGAATCATTTTTGCCACGCTTTGCCATCGGGAGTTCAATAATTTGCGTCTGTACAAAAGGTTGGATTCTTTTGAAGTAATCCTCAAAACCAGTTAATACCCAAGCAGGCATTTTTTGACCAATGGTCAGAATACGGATTTTCATATTAACAATTTCTAACGTGGTAATTGCATCATTATAGCGTGATATTGGTTATTCTCAGGCGTACAACAAGAACTGAATGTCTAATTGCTGTTTTTTTAAATTATAGCTATACCAACACGCTTTTAAATTGGATTTATACATGCAAATAGCTTATCCAAATTTTTTAAATTTAAACTATCTTTTCATTATATTGCTCAGCTGTGGGCTTTCAACAGGGAGTGTCGCTGCAGAACAACGCTATGATCAGCAAGCTGAACCTGATCGTTTAAACAGTTATTTACAACAAGTGATTCACCCACAAGCGTTTCGAAATTATCAAAATATTCAAGAGCTCGATCGAGTTGCGGCATTCATTAAACAACAACTTGAACAGTTTGCGATTCCTTGTGAATACCAGCCTTATCAAGTCAAAGGCAAAACCTATCGAAATGTAATCTGTCACTTACAAATGGGTCATGCCAAAAAAGTGATTGTTGGTGCACATTATGATGTTTATGGAAATTTCAAAGGTGCTGATGATAATGCTTCTGGTGTGGTGGGGCTAATAGAGATCGCACGAATTTTAGCAGCCAATAAAGCCAGTCTTAAACAGAATGTTGATTTTGTCTTTTATACTTTGGAAGAACCTCCATATTTCCGTACTGAACATATGGGGAGTTATATTCATGCACAATCCATTTTAAAACAAAAAGATCAAATTCAAGCGGTGTATATTTTGGAAATGATTGGATATTTTGACCATAAAAATGTTCAGGATTATCCATCGGGATTAGCTTTGTTTTATCCCAAACATGGGAATTTTATTGGCGCAGTGAGTAATTTCACTTCACGTGGTTTGAGCGAAAAATATTGTGATGCCATGAAAGCGTTAAAACGCCTTGATTGTCAAAGATTGATAGCGCCATCATTTGTACACGGCGTGGATTTCTCAGATCATTTGAATTATTGGCGCTTCGATATCCCTGCTATTATGATCACAGATACGGCTTTTTTTAGAAATAAGCATTATCATACCCAAGAGGATACTGTTGAAAAACTCAATTTAAATAAGATGGCAGAAGTCATCAATGGCGTGGTGTATACAGTTTTACAAGACTGATATTTTTCAATCTGGTTATATTATTTGCTATTTTGATCAAAGGAGAGCTTATGCAATACGGTGCAATGCAATTGCTCTCGATGTGGATTAAGGATCGGAAAATACAGAATCAATCGGTACATACCTTAGATGCTTATTTTCGAGATGTATCCAACTTTATTGATTTTTGTTATGACAAGCAGATTGAGTTAAAACAAGTCGAAGCTGCAGATTTAAGAGAATATGTGGCTTATCGTGTTGAAAAAGATCAGCTTTCGACCAGTAGTTTACAACGGCATCTAACTTCAATTCGTCAGTTTATGAAGTGGGCCAAACAAGGTGGTTATTTAGAAATCAATGCAGCGGATGATTTTCAGATAAAGCGGCAAGCTCGACCATTACCGGGGATGATCGATATTGAAACGGTTAATCAAATCATGGATCAGCCCGAACCTGAAAAGCCAATCGAGAAGCAATTGTGGTTACGAGATAAGGCTATTCTCGAGTTGCTCTATTCCAGTGGCTTACGCTTGGCGGAAGTGCAAAGTTTAACCATACGAGATATTGATTTTCCCCGTCATTTATTGCGTATCACGGGTAAGGGGAATAAGACTCGAATTGTACCTTTCGGCTCTAAAGCGAGAGAGAGTCTGATTGAATGGTTAAAAATCTATCGAATCTGGAAGGGGGAATTTAGCCCTGAATCTTTAGTATTTATTACTCAACGCGGCACAAGTATTAGCCCACGTCAGATTGAAAATCGAGTCAAATACCAAGCACTACGTGCAGGGGTAAATGTTGATTTACACCCACATTTATTACGTCACTGCTTTGCCAGTCATATGTTGTCCAATAGTGGAGATCTGCGTGCAGTGCAAGAAATGTTAGGGCATAGCAATTTAACCACTACACAGATTTATACCCACGTCGATTTTGATCATCTGGCACAAGTTTATGATCAAGCGCATCCAAGAGCTGCTGCATCGAAAATAAAAAATTGACCTTGAATATAAGGCTTTATTAAGCGTTGATTTTTGTATTTTGTAGCGAATAGACCTGTTGAGAAGTACTGTTGGTTTTTTAATAAAATGCACAGTGCTTAAACACATTTAGCACAGAAAAAAGTCGAATAGATAATTGTTTTTAAAAATGCTCTCATGTATATCTAGGTTTGGTATTTATTCAATACATTTCTATTGATTCAATTTTGCAAAAAAATTAGGTCTTTCAATGATCCCTGAACTTGAACAAAAATATAAGCAACTGACTGACGCTCAAAAAGAAATTTTTAAGGGCTATGGCTTACGTCAAATTAAACATTTTGTAGAATTTAGCCTCCCCAAAATTGAGGCAACCTTACCGCAAGAAGGAAAAGTATTGGGTATCAATGCTGAGGGTAAAGTTCAAGCTGTAAATACCGCAACCAATCAGACCTATTTATGGATATCAGACCAACAATGGCAAGCGGCTCAAACAGTGTCTAATCATATTGACTTAAAAGAAGACTTTATTGAGATTTGGCAAGTGCTGGAGCTCAAAAATCAAGATTTGATTGATTTAAGCCATATTCATCGTGATTTTTTAGCAAGCATGGCGAAATAGTTCAATACTCAAATTGAAAATCTTGTTTTTGAATTCGATAGAGCTTCTCTTCATGTAGTGGATGGTGCTCATCAAAATCAGGATGTAGAAAGTTATGAGAAAAGCTCATTCCAATTTTTTTCATGACATTTTGCGAAGCAAGATTATGTTTAGCTGTAAATGCAACAATCTCTTGAAAATTCAGTTCTTCAAATGCAAATCTTAGACATGCTTGAGCTGCCTCAGTTGCATAGCCTTTATTCCAAAATTTTGGATCAAGTCGCCAGCCAATTTCTATACATGGTGAAAATTCAAATTTTGAGGGTTGTTGATGTAGTCCAACACACCCAATAAACTCTTGGGTTTCAATCAATTCAACGGCCCAAAGTCCCCAGCCTTTGATTTCGATTAAATATTTAATCTGATTTGCCAGTTCGTCACTTTGCTCACGATTTAAAATTTTGGGGAAAAATTGCATCACTTCAGGGTTTGCTGTGATTTTTGCAAATGCTTCGTAATCAGAAGCTTGCCATTGTCGAAGTAAAAGACGATCTGTACATAATTCATAAATCATTTTTATTAAACATCCTGATCAAAGCACTGCTTAGATAGAAAAGGGCGATAATTGTTAACGCATTGCCTCAGTCATATTTGGTTCGATATGCAGATCTTTGTTTTACGATATAAAATTTTGCATCGCCCAAGATAACCCGCATATTGACCAGCGTTACAGCTTTGGATTTTGTATACGATAAAGTACATGTTCAGCCAAAGCATGGTTTTTGTCTAAAGCGGGATGCATAAAGTTTTCAACATAATCCATACCAAGTCGTTGCATCACTTTTTCCGAAGCTTGATTCAGTACAGATGTGAAAGAAACAACTTGTTCTAAAGCTAATTTTTCAAATGCAAATACCAAACATTGCTGAGCTGCTTCTGTTGCATAGCCCTGATGCCAATATTGTTGTGCAAATCGCCAACCAATTTCAACACAAGGAGAGAAAGCATATCTTTCCGCTTGATTGGCTAGACCCACAAAACCGATAAATTGCTGATTTTCTTTTAACTCAACCGCCCAAAATCCCCAACCACATTCGGTAATTGAGTCTTGAAATCGATGTGCCAAAAGGTCACTTTCATTTTTTGACAAGGTCGCTGGAAAATACCGCATAACCTCTGGATCAGCATTTAAATCTGCAAAAGCTTCAAAATCACGAGCTTGCCATTGTCTAAGCATAAGTCTGGGTGTTTCTAATCGAACAGGGCGATTAAATGTTTTCATATTCACCTAATACGTATTTTTGAATTACAGATCTTCAAGAGGTAGCTGAAAGCTTTGTTTAATAATTTGACTTGGGACATCCGTTTTTACACTGGTAATACCATTCTTTTTGGTCAAATGTGTCGACTGAAATTTACGATAGCTTTCTAAATCAGGGACCACCACTTTTAACATCGCATCACATTCACCCAGAATAATATAACACTCCATGACCTGAGGCAGTTCTTTCATTGCTTCAATAAAGGTATCAATGGTTTCAGCATCTTGCCCTAACAACCAGATTCTTGAGAATAGCATCAATTGAAAGCCAATTTTTTGTGGATCCACCACTGTTGTATAGTTTTGGATAACTTTGGCTTCTTCTAAGAGTCGAACTCGTCTTAGGCATGATGAAGGCGAGAGCCCAATCTCACGAGCCAGATCATTATTTTGGATTCGACCATTGGCTTGTAAAGCACGAATGATATTTTTATCAATACGGTCTAGCTTGATTAGAATAGTCTTAGATGAAATTTTCATAAATTAGAATTTAATTTGAAAAATAATCATCATTATAGAATATTTGAAATCCTATTTTAAGCATTTTAAAAGATACTGTTTTCTTCTCGTAGTCAAACTTCAGAAAGGGAAAAGAGATGTCTGTATTTGTACTTTTTGCCTTAACGGTACTTCCGTTAATTTTCACACCAGGACCAGATATGTTATTTATCCTGTCACAAGTGATAGGTAAAGATGCGAAAGCAGGCATGATGGCGACAATCGGTATTTGTTCTGGCTATCTGGTTCATTCGATTTTGGTTGCGCTTGGCATTGCCGCAATTATTGTTTCATTCCCAGTATTGTTTGAGACGATTCGATATTTGGGGATCGCCTATTTATTGTATTTGGCATTTCATTTGATTAAATCAGTATTTAGCCAAAAGACATTACGTATTGAGCAGAAAGCAGTTTCAAATCCTATCCGCAAAGGCTTTGTTACGGCATTGTTGAATCCAAAAGGCATGTTGATCTATTTTGCGATTTTGCCACAATTTATCGATAAATCAGGCAACACTGTGTTTCAAGGCTTAGCCTTGTCAGCAATTTTTATTGCTTTGATATTCTTGGTGTATTGTGGTTTGAGCCTTTTGATTGCTCAATTGACCAAAGAGCAGCACATCAATGAACGTAAGCAAAAATGGATTGATGGTGGTTCAGGGACTTTGTTGACCATTGCAGCTGCATGGTTATTGGCAAATTAATCCAAGCAGAAACAAACGGGTGATTCTGAAAAGAAGCCCGTTTTTGCATATTTAGTATTTTGTTACAAGTTTAATGCCAAAAAGTTCACAAATTTAATCAATAAACATACTTAGAAAAATTGCTGAATCTGTCTAAAATGACAGAGCGTAGCAGTATCGATGAAAGGCTAGTGTCATCCCTTTGATTGATTGATAATTTATCTTAATTCTTTTGATTATTTATACAGAATCAATACAAATAATGTTATTTATCAATATATAAATATTGTCGAAATAGTAGCCTTACGTGTCTAAGTTAAATTATTTAGAAAAAATGTGAACTGTACGTTCAAGCTTTTTTATGACTTTTTACAGTAGTTTTGCGAATTGTGACTTGACCGAAATGCCAATCACATTGCAAGATAGGACACCTAAATAATTTTAAATGAAGCGTTATTATAACTCTTCTTAACATTTACTTTTGCTAAAACAGCCGAGGATTACATGAAGGCTCTTGTTGCTGTAAAACGTGTGGTTGATGCCAACGTTAAAGTTCGCGTTAAACCGGACAATAGTGGGGTAGACCTTACTAACGTTAAAATGTCAATTAACCCATTCGATGAAATCGCAGTTGAAGAAGCGGTTCGCTTAAAAGAAAAAGGAACAGTTTCAGAAATCGTTGTTGTTTCTATTGGACCAAAAGAAGCGCAAGAACAAATTCGTTCTGCTATGGCGCTTGGTGCAGACCGCGGTATTTTAGTTGAGGCTGATGACAGTCAACTTGGCGCTTTAGAAGTTGCTAAAATCCTAAAAGCTGTTGTTGAACAAGAACAACCACAACTTGTGCTTTTAGGTAAGCAAGCAATTGATGACGACTCTAACCAAGTTGGTCAGATGTTGGGTGCTTTACTTGGCGCTGGTCAAGGTACATTTGCTTCTGTAGTAACAGTAAATGGCGATAAAGTTCAAGTAACTCGTGAAGTTGATGGTGGTTTACAAACTGTTGAGTTAAATACTCCAGCGATCATCACTACTGACTTACGTTTGAATGAGCCACGTTATGCTGCGCTTCCAAACATTATGAAAGCACGTAAAAAGCCACTTGATACGAAAACTCCTGCAGATTTCGGTGTTACAGCAACTTCTAAACTTAAAACAGTTAAAGTTGAACCACCTGCAGAGCGTAAAGCTGGTGTACAAGTGAAGTCTGTAGACGAGCTTGTTGAAAAACTTAAAAATGAAGCGAAAGTGATCTAATACAGAAGGATAAAATCATGAGTATTTTAGTTATCGCTGAGCACGACAATAAGACACTTAACGGTGCAACTTTAAACGTTGTTGCTGCGGCTCAAAAAATCGGTGGTGATATCACTGTATTGGTTGCAGGTTCTGGTGCTCAAGCAGTTGCAGATGCTGCTGCGAAAGTTGCTGGTGTAAGCAAAGTTTTGCTTGCTGATGATGCAGCTTATGCAAACCAATTGGCTGAAAATGTAGCGAAACTTGTTGCTGAATTAGGTAAAGGTTATTCACATATCCTTGCTGCTTCAACAACAACAGGTAAGAACATTTTGCCACGCGCTGCTGCACTTTTAGACTCAAGCATGATTACTGACATCATTGCTGTTGAAGGTCCTAAAACTTTCAAACGTCCAATTTATGCAGGTAATGCCATTGCTACAGTTCAATCTGACGAAGCAATTGTTCTTGCAACTGTACGTGGTACAGCTTTTGATCCTGTTGCTGCTGAAGGCGGTTCTGCTGCAGTTGAATCAGCGGCTTCTACAGGTGATGCAGGTATTTCTAAGTTCATTTCTGAAGAAATTGTGAAATCAGAACGTCCTGAATTAACTGCTGCGCGTATCGTTGTATCGGGTGGTCGTGGTGTTGGTTCTGGTGAGAACTATCATAAAGTACTTGATCCTCTTGCTGACAAGCTTAGTGCTGCTCAAGGTGCTTCACGTGCTGCGGTTGATGCTGGCTTCGTTCCTAACGATATGCAAGTTGGTCAAACTGGTAAAATCGTTGCGCCTGATCTCTACATCGCTGTAGGTATTTCTGGTGCGATCCAGCATTTGGCAGGTATGAAAGATTCTAAAGTGATTGTTGCAATCAACAAAGATGAAGAAGCACCAATCAATGCTGTAGCTGACTACTGGTTAGTTGGTGATTTGAATACTGTTGTTCCAGAATTAGTTTCTAAACTTTAATTCTCGAATTAAGTTTCAAAAAAACGCGCTTAGGATTTCCTAAGTGCGTTTTTTTATTTTAGAAATTTATTGAATAAATAGATGGATGGTGTGCACGGATAAATAAAGTCGTGATGGTGGGTTATTCTCTATTCGAATAAAGAAACTCTGAGTAGCTTCTCTCATCAGTCCTTTTTATAGTCTAAATCAACTTAAAAGTTCCTTTATTGTCATTTTTTCTCATAGGGATAAGGAACCTTGCAAAATTCATATGATTCGCGCTACACGATGTTTTTTGATTTATAAAAGTGGTTTTAAACATAAGCTGTCATAAAATAAAAATAGTGATCAAAAATGCTATTTTCATTTTTTCTGATCTTAATTTTTATGTTTAAGATGCTGTATCTTGAGTGATTATTTTATCAATAAGTAATTGATGTAACGAGATCAATGCTTTGGCGAAAAGAACAAGAGAGAATCAGTGGATAAATACCTTGAAGTCCAATTTTAAACCCGATAAGATCAAAGCATAAACACAATTAAATTTTCCATCGTATACTGGCGACATACAGAAAATTCCAGTGTAAATCAGCTGTTACAGGCACAACATTGTATTTAATCCTGTAGTGTCTCTTGACCATTCTTTTAATTCTATACTTGTTGGCGCGTTAGACTGGCTGATTCTGTCGTTTTAAATCCTTGCGCTTTTCCATTATTGCTCAATTCCTTATCATCTCACCTAGAATAGCTATAAATATGAAGTGTCCTAAATGTTACGCTGAGAATATCAATGAAGCCATGAAATGTGGTGTTTGTGGTACTCGTTTAAAACAGGTTAAACAGACCAACAATTTAACAGGCAATAGCAATGTTGAATTTTCTGTACGCCGTGAAAATAAGCAAGAGCAGTCAAATCCCACGCATAATATAAAACATCGTCAGACTCCGCCGAACAATGAAACCGAGAGCAATCAGCATGCTTCTGTAGGAGATAAGGCGAGTGCGTTACTTGAATCATGGCAGCAGAGAGTCGCAAATACACAAAGAGAGTCTCAAAATCAGCCTAAAAAGAAAAATTTTAAAATTGTCTGGATACTTTTAGCTGTATTTATGTTTGGTCCCGCAGTGCTTGGGGTTATTTCAAGTGTGGTTATTCCTATCGTAATGTCTGTTATTGGGTCATCCAATCAAGATGAGGCCGCGACAACAGATGAAGCACTACCCGCAAGCGAAGAGGTGGTGTCTAATGAATACCAAGCACGTTATTTTGATATGCAAGCTTATCAAGCACGCTTAGCACAGTATTATGATGCCAAGCATCGTTTTGCGACGAGCCTAAAAGATATTGAAAAGTTTGAACAGACCCAGTTTAGTGATTTTATTTTTGATCAAATTGAAATTACACAGCAAGGGATTTTAGTGGGTAAATTCACTGATGCGCCTGCAAGTCGAATATATATGGTTCCACAGCTTGAAAATAATCAAATTCGTGATTGGCAGTGTTATCGCGTAGCAATCAGTGATGATTTGCTGCAACACTGTGAATTGCTTCAGGCAGATCCATATAAATTATAGAAATTCACAACACTCTATATTTGGAAGTGTTTAGATTTTTCTGATCAGTGGAGTTGGACTTAGTATCACTTTGCTCATATTTTTTGCCATATCTATATATGGCAATTTTCATGTTTGAGTTGTTTTAATCGATCCGATACAAACCTGTTTGATGTGATTGATTTTTTACTGATAAACATCGCAAAAATAGTGAATGAAGCACACCATTGAGTATGATTGGATAGATAAAAATAGGTCAGGTTTTGAGATAAAAATACCCAATCATTTATAAATTTAGCGATACTTAATTGAGCGCCCTATCAGGCGGTTTTTTATTGTCAATAAATCGTTAAAATTGTTTAAAAATACTACAAAAAATCATGATTATAGTGTGGTCGGATAGGCACAAAATCACTTGGTTTTATGCTATACTGTGCGACTGAATTTTAGATTTTGGCTCAACGCTTTTTGAGCTAAATTTTGACTAGCTAGATTATATAAATGAGCAGTTGCTGCTTGCACTGTTTGTAATAAGGAGTATGCATGAGCGTATCGGAAATTAGACCGATTGCCATTGAGGATGAACTAAAAAGCTCATATCTCGATTATGCCATGAGTGTTATTGTATCTCGTGCATTACCAGACGTGAGAGATGGTTTAAAACCTGTTCATCGTCGTGTGCTGTTCGCTATGCACGAGTTAGGCAACGACTATAACAAAGCCTATAAAAAATCTGCACGTGTTGTTGGTGACGTAATCGGTAAATATCACCCACATGGTGATTCAGCTGTTTATGAAACAATTGTTCGTATGGCTCAAGATTTTAGTCTACGTTATCAATTGGTTGATGGTCAGGGTAACTTTGGTTCTGTCGATGGTGACAGCGCAGCAGCAATGCGTTATACCGAAGTCCGTATGCGTAAGCTCACCCATGAAATGTTGGCTGACTTAGAAAAAGATACAGTCGAGTGGGAAGATAACTACGATGGCTCTGAGCGTATTCCTCAGGTTATGCCAACACGTATTCCTAACTTATTGATCAATGGTGTGACAGGTATTGCTGTCGGTATGGCGACCAACATGGCGCCACACAACATGACAGAAGTAGTTAATGCATGTTTGGCTTATGCAAATAATCCGAACATCTCAATTGAAGGATTGATGGAATATATTTCTGGTCCAGATTTCCCTACAGGCGGCATTATCTATGGTAAATCAGGAATTGTAGATGCTTACCGTACAGGTAAAGGTCGTTTGCATATTCGTGGTAAATACCATTTTGAAGAAGACCAAAAAACTGGTCGTACGACGATTGTTTTCACTGAAATTCCTTATCAGGTCAATAAAGCAAGAACCATTGAACGTATTGCTGAATTGGTCAAAGAGAAAAAACTTGAAGGTATTTCAGAACTTCGAGACGAATCTGATAAAGATGGGATGCGTATTGCAATTGACTTAAAGCGTGGTGAAAACGCTGAAGTTATTGTCAATAACTTATTTTTAAATACTCAACTTGAAAATTCATTCAGTATCAACATGGTTTGCCTAGACAATGGCCAACCTAAACTGATGAATTTAAAAGACATCATTGCGGCATTTATTCGTCACCGTCAAGAAGTAGTGACACGCCGTACCATGTTTGAATTACGGAAAGCGCGTGAGCGTGGTCATATCTTAGAAGGTTTGACTGTTGCTTTAGCCAATATTGATGAAATCATCGAAACCATCAAGACTTCTGCGAATCCAGCTGAAGCACGTGAGCGTTTACTTGCTGGTGAATGGGCGGGTGGAAATGTTGTTGCATTGCTAGAAAAAGCGGGTGCAATTTCAGTTCGTCCAGATGAGATTGAAGGCGAAGATCCAAGTCGTCCATTTGGTTTGGATGGTCAGCTTTATCGTTTATCTCCAGCTCAGGTTGGTGCGATTTTAGAATTACGTTTACATCGTTTAACCGGTCTTGAACAAGATAAGTTACAAGCTGAATATTCTGAAATTTTAGCTCAAATTGCTGAGCTTACAGCAATTTTAAATGACTTCAATCTTTTGATGAATGTGATTCGTGAAGAGCTTGCATTGGTTCTTCAACAATATGGCGATGCACGTAAAACGGACATTGTTGAATCACGTATTGATTTCTCTCGTGAAGATTTGATTCCAGAAGAGCAAGTTGTTTTAACTGTTTCAAAAACAGGTTATGCAAAAACACAACCATTGTCTGATTATGCTGCGCAGCGCCGTGGTGGACGTGGTAAATCTGCAACATCGATGAAAGAAGACGATTATATTCAACATTTAATCGTGACATCGAACCATGCAACTGTATTATGCTTTACCAATGTAGGTAAAGTTTATCGCTTAAGAGTATTTGAAGTACCTCAAGCGTCACGTGGTGCAAAAGGCCGCCCAATGGTGAACTTATTACCACTGGATGCAGAAGAGACCATTACAGCGATTCTTCCTGTAATCGATGCTCCGAAGAAATTTACTGAGCGTTTAACTGAGTTTAGAACTTTTGTCCGTGCCAACGTTGCTCAACTGCGTGAAAACACAATTATCGACTCACATTACGAAGCACTAAAAGCTGCGTTTGCAGAGCTTGGTGAAAATCCAGATGACTTATCAGATGCTTTACGTAAGCAACTCAAAGAAATTGGTATTGAGCTTTCTGCTTCTGATCTTGATGATGAATTAATTGCTGAATTTGCTGAACGTGTAGAAAGTGTGCGTAAAAACTTCTATGTATTTATGGCAACAGCATCAGGTACAGTAAAACGTGTTGAATTAGAGCAGTTTGGTAATGTTCGTTCGAATGGTTTACGTGCGATTGAGTTGAAAGAAGAAGATACTTTAATTGGTGTTGCAATTACTGATGGTGAACAGCAAATCATGTTGTTCTCAAATGAAGGTAAAGCAATCCGTTTCTCTGAAACTGATGCTCGTGTGATGGGTCGTACTGCGAAAGGTGTTCGTGGTATGCGTGTGGCATTGGCTGCGGCACAAACAGATGAAGATGTTGAAGTTGATGTAGATTCAGATGATGAAGATGCTGCAGATTCAAATACCAATGTGGTTAGCCGAATCGTTTCGTTAGTTGTTGTACCAGAAACTGGTGAAGTATTATGTGCTTCTGCAAATGGTTATGGTAAACGTACACCAGTAGATGACTTCCCAACTAAAAAACGTGGTGGTAAAGGTGTTATTGCCATTAAAACATCTGAACGTAATGGTGAGTTAGTGGGCGCTGTTGCCATCGATGAATCTAAAGAATTGATGTTGATTTCTGATGGTGGAACACTGGTTCGTACTCGTGCTTCTGAAGTAGCGCGAACAGGTCGTAATGCCCAAGGTGTCCGTTTGATCCGCTTAGGTAATGAAGAAGTCTTGGTCGGTGTGGTTGCAGTTGAAGCTGTCGAAGCTGATGATGAGATTATCGATCAGTTAGACGCGATCGAAGGCGAGACTGCTTTAGATTCAGAGAATTTAATTGATTCTGAAAAATTAGTTGATGATGAAACTATTATGGATGAAGGTGAAACTGAGTCTGATAATACTGAATCTGACGAGTAATTTATAGAGAAATAAGAAGAGCGCTTAGGCGCTCTTTTTTTTGTATTCTGATCAAGCTTATAAAATCTACAGTTCTGTTTAAATCTTATGAATTGAGCTAACGATACATAGCTTTTTTCTAACGAAAACCAAATAAAAAATAAGTAAAAGTAAATATGAACAAAGCTATAATCGAGTTTTTGAATATAAAATAATATGCTTAAACTGATCTACTATGTTCCAGAATCACACCTTGAAGCTACCAAACTTGCAATTTTTCAAGCAGGAGCGGGTGGTATTGGTGATTATGAACATTGCGCTTGGCAAGTGTTAGGAACAGGGCAATTTAAACCGTTAAGCGCTGCAAAGCCATTTATTGGTGAGTTAGATCATTTAGAGCAATTGCCAGAATGGCGAGTGGAAACCATCGTTCCTGAGCACAAGGCCAAACAAGTGGCAATCGCTTTAAAAGCAAGTCATCCCTATGAAGAACCTGCTTTTGAGTTTATTCAAATCATTGATATTGAATAATAGTTTAAAAATCTCAACCCTCTTCTGAATAGAGAGGAGGAATTTATAAGCTAAAATTAAACTTTTTGAATAAACAAATCACGATCAAAACGGTATTGTGGGAAGAATACGCCATCTTCAGCACGTTCACCGGCACTAATCACCATGACTGGAAATTCTTTATCACCTAGATTAAGGATCTTGCGAACTAAGGGTTCATCAAAACCTTCCATCATGCAACTGTCAAAACCATAAGCACGTAGAGCCAATACCAAGTTTTCACAAGCCAAGGCTGTCGTTTTACTGGCCCAAAGCTTTGCATCAGCTGGGTTAAACGCAGTAACAGGGAGTTGTTTATCTAAAGTGCGTGCAACTTTAAAAGCCACTTTTTTAAAGTTACCTAAAGCATTCAGATAACCAGTTTTATAGTTATATGCGATAAATTTATAATATTGTTTTACCGCTCTTGGCGCTTCAGGCATGGGGAAATGGGTTAAATTGTTTTTTGCCATTTCATCAATGCGGTCAATACGTGCCACACATACAATCAGTTCTGCAGCTGTTTTTGCTGATAATTGGCTTAAACAAGCTTTGACTAATTGTTTCTTTTTCGCTTGAGACTGAACCACATAGAACGTCCAAGGCTGAAGATTTGATGAGTTTGGTGCCAATAAAGCCAAATCTAAACAAGCATCTAAAACATCGGCAGGAATTTGCTTTTCAGTGTATTTACGGACTGAGCGACGACTTTCTATGACTTTACGGAAATTTTCAATATCGATATCTTGTGGAGCGGGTTCGTAATAGCGCTTCTTGGTCGTTGTATCTTGTGACATGATCTTTACCCATAATTAAATGAACAGTTTTATTGGATTCAAAATGAGCAAAGCCACTGAATATTAGTCATGCAGTGGCTTTGCTCAGATTCACTCAATTAATTAAATTGCGAGAAGTTTGGCTTACGCTTTTGCATAAATGCAGCAACGGCTTCAGCCATTTCAGGTGATTTAACGCGTTGCATAAAGATCACCGCTTCATCATCCACGCATTGAATAATCTCTTCAAGATTATGCTTCATTAACGCTTTGGTTTGTTTGATTGAAGCCAATGGAAGTGCTGCAAGGGTTTGTGCTTGATGCAAAGCGTGACCATATACATCGTCTTCAATACTATTGATTAAGCCAGCATTGAGTGCTTTTTCACTGTTAAATTTTTGTGCAGTTAACAGCAATTCAGCTGCTTTATGATATCCCGCTTGTTGAATTAAGAGTTTGCTTGAAGCACCCTCTGGAGAAAGTCCCAAGCTAACAAATGGAATTTGGAATAGGGCAGTATTGTCTGCATAAACGAGGTCAGCATGTAAAAGTACTGTTACTCCGATCCCAATCGCCACACCACGGACTGCACAGATCAATGGTTTAGATAAACGTGCAGCAGATTTTAATAATACAAATGGAGGGCCATCACCTTCTTTACCTTCAAGTGGTTGTTGAATGAAAGCCATAAAGTCTTTCATATCATTACCCGCACTAAAGTCAGCATCTGCACCACGTAAGATCACCACACGAACATCACGATCTTGATCAGCTTCATCTAAGGCTTTTGCAATCCATAGATACAATTCACCATACAGTGCATTTTTTGCTTCTGGTCGATTAATTGCTAAAGTCAGTACACCATTCTCTAAATTTGCGTTTAAATGTTGATGTGGCTGTTGAATACAACTAAGTGTCATCGTACTATCCTTGCTTTAAAATTTAATTGGATTTTATGCCCTCATTATGTCGCATATTTGAAATTCTGTTGCAACTGATGAGTTCATAAAAAATTACTTTTATGACTTATAAATTTGATTATCTTGTTTATATTGGACGCTTTCAGCCCTTTCATCTCGCGCATATGCAAACCATTAAAATTGCATTACAACAAAGCCAATATGTAATTTTGGCCTTGGGTTCTGCGCAAAATGAACGGAATACTAAAAATCCTTTTCTGGCATCAGAACGGGAACAAATGATTTTGTCTAATTTTTCTGAAGCGGATCAAAAACGAATCAAATTTGTACATGTTATTGATGTTTATAATGATACTAAATGGGTAGAGCTGGTTAAGTCCTTGGTCAATGCTACAGTTTTAGAGACCGATAAGATTGGTTTAATTGGTCATTTTAAAGATGATTCATCTTATTACTTAAAACTATTTCCAGAATGGCAAATGGTTGAATTGGATAGTTTAGTCGGCTCTATCTCTGCGACCCCGTTACGTGAAGCGTATTATCGTGGTGAAATTTATCAGGTCGAATTTCCTTTGGGCACAGCTGAGTTTTTAGAAAAGTTTCAGAAAACGGAAATTTACCAACAATTAAAGTACAAATACCAAACGCAAGACAAATCAAATCTTTAATGTTTTTTGTGTGCATTGCAATACACTGAATAGAAATATATAGAATATGAATGGAGTATTGCATGCAGTTTAAATCAGTCGCTATAAACGCTGTTTTATTGGGTAGCTTCGTTATTTCGATTTCAAGTTATGCCGCGTCTTGGACATTGACACCCAATAGTGATGTTGGATTTCATATCGACTCATTGGGTATGAACATCGTCAAAGGGCAATTTAAGCGTGTTAATTCTTCCCTTAATTTTGATACGAGCGCTCCGCAAAAGGCATCTACTGAATTTGTGATGGATGTAAATAGCCTAAGCATTAATAAATCTTCCTTGAAAAATATGATTATGGGTGAAGACTTATTTTACGCTGCTAAATATCCTTCCGCTTCTTTTAAAAGTACGGCATTTAAACCGCTTGCTAATAATAAGTATCTAATTTCAGGTAATTTAACCTTGCGTAATGTGACTAAGCCTGTAACTTTTAATGCGACAATTAAACCCAATCTAAATAATCCAAAATTGCTGGATTTTAGTTCTACTACAATCATAAAGCGTAGTGATTTCGGAATGAAAAAAGCTGTGGGTGGCGTTGGAGAAAAAGTGAATATCCAAGTGTCTGGGCAGTGGAAAGCACAATAGAAAACAGCAGAGATAGAAAGGATCAGGGTGCGTTATTTTCTAATCTCATCGTTATTTCGAGCCTGTTTTTTGAGTCTAATATTTTAGATGTTCAATTAAAAAATCAATGAATAAGCGGATGTGTCGTTGTTCGTATTTATTCTTAGGATAAAGCAGGGAAAATTGCCGTTGAGTACCTGAATATTGTTGTAGTACTTCGACCAACTTTCCTTGTTTTAAATCATTTTCAATAATAAAACGACAGGTTTGCAATAGGCCACCACCATGTTGAGCTAAGGTAATGGTGGCTAAAATATCTTCACTGCAATTCAAGTGTCCTTGCGTTTGAATCTCTACAACTTCATTTTCAATGAGCATAGACCACGGCACTTCTTTTCCTGTGCTGGGTAAGATAAATTGAATACATTGATGATGTTGTAAATCGGCAATCTCAGTAGGTGTGCCATGTTTCTTTAAGTATTCAGGAGAGGCGACAATCAGTAAGTCGGCTTTTTCTAAACAACGAGCGATTAAATTGGATTCAGGCACATTACGCCCCCGAATTGCAAGATCAAAACCTTCGGTAATGAAATCTACATTTTTATTGGTGAGCTGTATATCCAAGTTAATTTCAGGGTAAAGCTGCTGAAATTGAGGTAAGAGAGGTAGAACTCTAAAGTGACCAAAAGGTGTTGGTAAACTCATCCTGATTGTTCCAGAAGGTTGAGCTGATTTATTTTTTAATCTTAATTCGACTTCAGCAATTTGTTTGAGGGCCTGCTGACACTCTAAAAAATATTCCTCACCCGCTTGGGTTAAACGAACATTGCGTGTTGTTCGATTAAACAGTTGAATCCCTAAGCGACCTTCTAAACGAGCAATGGATCGGCTTACCGCTGCGGGTGTCAAACCAGCTTGATAGGCAGCCTTGGAAAAACTTCGTTGTTCAGCAACGAGACAAAATATTTCAACACTACTCAACATTGTTCGTTTGAATGTTGTGTTCATTATATACACCATGTAATAACTGAATTGATATTATGAGTATTTATTGTTCACGATGTTAAGAATAGCATGAAGTTAAAGCAACTTAAGGAATAAGCAGATGCAACTTTTTTACACAGCGGGTGCATGTTCACTTGCCCCTCATATCGTATTACAAGAAATTAACCAAGATTTTAATTTAGTGAAAGTTTCTTTTAAAAATCACCAGACGGAACAAGGTCAGGATTTTTTGAAAATTAACCCGAAAGGTCAAGTGCCATTTTTAATCAGTGATGATGACTTGCATTTGAGTGAGGGTGCGATCATTAGCCAGTATTTGGTTGAGACTGCTAAACGTAGTGATTTATTACCTACATTTGGTGATTTAAAGCGCTATAAAGTATTGGAGTGGATGAACTATATTAGTTCAGAATTACATAAATCGTATGCACCATTTTTTCAAAAAGGGTTTGATGATACGAGTAAAAATATTTTTAAAGAGAAATTATTAAAACAATATACATGGGTCGACGAGCAAATTTATGATTCAGAAAATCTGTTGGGGCAAGGATTTACCATTGCAGAGATTTACTTATTTGTTGTGACTCGTTGGGCAACATTGATCAATTTGGACTTAAGTCATTTGAAATCTTTACAGGCTTTTATGGAGCAAATGCAACAACATCCATCTGTACAAAAAGCCATGCAAGCTGAAGGTCTTCTTTAGGAAAAAATCCAATGCCGTATGTTTTATAAATACTGAGTAAAACTACGGCAGCTCTAAGCTTGAAGTATGTGATTGAAGCAAAGTATTTCTATGATGTTTTAACACTGCTTTATAGCGAAAATCGTGACTGGGTTATTCTAAAAGTTTTTGATTATACGCATTAAAATAAGATACTTTAATTTAGGACGAGTCATAGCTTCTATAAAGCCTAATCCAGAATAGACTGAGTATTGCGAATTAAATCTAATGTGAGCTTTTCCAGTTGCTTGGATTGTTGTTTCCAATGATGCCAATATAGATGTAAATCGGTTCTTGCTTTGGGCATGATTTCAAGCAATTGTCCTGTTGCTAATTCTTTTTGAATTTGCATTTTAGGTACCATGCCATAACCCAAATCGAGCAAAATCGCATCTACAAAAGATGTTGCAGAAGGAATAAAGTGGCATGGATAGCTGCTTGGCATCAAACCAAAAACGTGTTGTAAAACTTCGGCATGTACATGGTCTTTATCATTAAAAATAACAGCAGGGATATGCCGTAACGTTTCACGTTGAATACCATGCTGAAAGTAAGTGTGAATAAAATTCGGTGTAGCAACCATCCTATAGCTCATTGTACCTAAATGAATCGCCTCACAGCCTTTCATAGGTTTTGATTCGGTTGAGATACAGGCATTGACCAATCCCGCTTCAAGAAGGTGGTGGGTTTGGGTTTGATCATCAATTTTTAAGTCTATAACAATTTTTTCTGTGAGTAAGGTGTGTTGAATTGTCGGTAATAGCCACGTCACCAATGAATCGGCATTAGTGGCGATATTTAATTTAAAAAATTGTGATTGTGAACTTTGCCCTTGAAGATTCTGAATTAAATTTTGTTCCATCAAGCGATGATGTTGCAGGAAAAGTAACACTTCCTGACCCGCTAGAGTGACTTTACATGGTCTTTCTCGAATGATCAGCACTTGCCCTAGTTGTTTTTCCAAAGTTTGTAAACGTAGCGTTACCGCTGATGCTGTGATATTTAAACGAATAGCAGCTTGCTCAAAGCTACCTGTTTCGGCAACTGCTAGAAATGCTTCACTATGCTTACTTTGTAACATGCTGATCCTCTAAAAAATTGGGCGTTTTTTATATAAAGATATAAGTTATTTTAAAAATGCCACATCACAAGCAACTAAGAAAAACTTAGCTAAGATGATATTTATTTAGAAATACTCATTTAAAGAGATAAGTTTGGATAATAGCACAGTCCATTCAAAACTTTAAAAGTGTAGTTTTAAAATGTTGCAAAGTTATATGCAGGGGTTGGCTGTTGGGTTTAGCTTGATTATTGCAATTGGCGCTCAAAATGCTTTTGTACTCAAACAAGGTTTAAAAAAGCAACATGTATTTTGGGTCTGTGTTGTTTGTGCCGCATCTGACTCGATTTTAATTTTATTGGGTGTACTTGGATTTTCAAAAGTCATTCAAACCCATCCAGAGTTTGTCGATTGGGCAAAATATTTTGGAGCAACGTTTTTATTGGTTTATGGGGCGCAACATTTTCTACAAGCTTTTAGAACATCGACAGGTTTAAAACCGAGTGAACAAAATGAATCCAAGCTGATGAAAATGCTTCTGATTTGTTTAGCTTTAACTTGGCTTAATCCACATGTTTATTTGGATACAGTGGTTTTAATTGGTTCTATATCGACAAAGTTTGAAGCTACCGCACTTTATTTTGCGATTGGTGCAGTAACAGCATCGTGGTTATTCTTCTTTAGCTTAGGTTTTGGTGCACGCTTTTTACTCCCGGTTTTTCAAAATCAACGCGCATGGCAAATATTAGATTTTATTATTGCATTGGTTATGTGGGGAATTGCAATCTCTTTGCTGCTTTGATTGGTATTGTTGGATCAAGTCAGCGTAATGATCTTTTTCAATACGGAAAGAGGAAACAATCTATGTCGGGCTTGAGGATGTTTTCAATAAGAAGATTTAAAGTCCCTGACACGCTTAAAATCACGTTAACTTTAGAGCGAGTAGGGACTTTTGCAGTTAAGCTTTTTGTAGTGCTTTTAAGTCTTCTAAAACTTGTTCAGCATGTCCAGCCGCTTTAACTTTACGATACTCTTTAACCAGTTTGCCTTGATGATAAATAAATGTTGAGCGCTCAATCCCCATCACTTGTTTACCATACATATTTTTTTCTTTAATCACATCAAAGTGTTTACATAATACTTCTTCTTTGTCACTGATCAGATTAATGGTCAATGCTTGCTTCTCCGTAAAGTTCTGATGTGCTTTTACAGAGTCACGTGATACACCAAGGATGGTGGTATTTAAAGCGTCAAATTGGTCTTTTATACAAGAGAAACCAACCGCTTGAGTGGTACAGCCAGGTGTAGAATCTTTTGGATAAAAATATAAAACTAACCAATCTGTAGAGAGCTCAGTGAGGTTGATTTCACCTGTCGTCGTTGGGAATTTCTGATTCGGAAGTTGTATTTGTTCAGTCATTGTTTGTCCTTAAATGCTGTTGTGTTTAAGTTCAAGTGCTAAAAAGGCATAATTTTCATGATAGAGAATATCACCTTTATTTAGTAAAAGTGGCTTTTTAAAAATTGGACCATCTATCAGCGTGGTATGAAATTCACCCGCTTCACCACATGGATCAATCCCACGTTCGATTAATTCATCCACAAAATCAGCTGTTAAAACTCTACCCAAATCTTCAATCCGCATACCGAGGTTTAAATTAATCGTCACAATGATGCTGACAAAACCCAGTTGAATAAATTCACCCACAATGTCAAGCCGAGGTTTTTGCCATAATGGCATACATAACTGCAATTGGCTTTGTTCACAGACTGATTGGTTCCATTGCGCATGTCCAATCAGATCAATATCACCAGTAACAAGTGCTTCTGCACCCAGTTGTTTGGTTTGATTGAGGAGATTTACAAATTGATGTTCATAGTCATCCCACGTGGCTGATGCTTTAAGTATAGGTAAACCAATCAGCTCTGCTTGGGCATCAATGATATCAAGCGGCATGGCATGAGAACGAGATCTTTGTCCATGTTCTTCTAGCATGACAATGAGAGCTACGGCTTGTCCACTTTGCAAAGCGTGATATAAAGCTAGGCTACTATCTTTCCCGCCACTATATGAAGCAACAAATTTTTGTTGCTGTATCACAGTATTCCATTGGTCCTGCATATGGTTTTGTATCATCCAATTGTAAAAAGAGCCTGCATGGGCAGGCTCTTTGCAACAAGAAGAAATTATTTCTTCGCTTGTGCTGCTTTCATTGCTTCTTCAGTTAAGGTTTTTAATTTACCTGTTAACTGAGGACCAAAACATGTTTGAAGGTCTTGATTATTTTTTTGAACGAAAGCAAGTGTTGCTGGGCTTTTCTTTTGGTTAATGGCACTTTGAATTTGCCATTTTTGATCGTTGGTTAACTTACCATCAGATTCAACAGCACAGCTACAGTATTTACTTACTTCAGCAGAAGTTAATTTACCACCTTTAGCTGTTTCCGTTTTACACACGCCAATAAGTGCAGATTTAACATTTGCACTCTTATAGGCTTGTTGAACTGCATTTGATTCAGCAGCAAAAGCCGTAGATCCCATTAAAGCCGAAGCTGAAAATAAAGCAGAAAGAATAAGACTTGATTTTAAATTTTTCATAAACAGTACCTTGTTATTGCGGTATATAACGTGTTGGGTCTGCAATACCTGCATCCTTAAAACCTTCTTTACGAAGTCGGCAGCTATCACATTTGCCACAAGCACGTCCTTGGTCATCTGCTTGATAGCATGAAACCGTTTGACTATAGTCTACGCCATGTTCGATGCCTAAGCGTATTATATTCGCTTTGGATAAATGTAACAGAGGTGTTTCAAATTTAAGAGGTTTTCCTTCTACACCGACTTTCGTTGCAAGACGAGCCATGTTGGCAAAGGCCTCGATAAACTCTGGGCGGCAGTCAGGATATCCTGAATAATCAACAGCATTGATACCAATCACGATCGCTTGAGCATCAAAAACTTCTGCGGCTGCAAGTGCGTAAGACAAGAAAATGGTGTTACGTGCTGGAACATAAGTTACAGGAATACCATCTGTTTCATGATCAGGAACATCAATGTTAAGGTCTGTAAGCGCTGAACCACCTAAATTACCTAAATCGATATTAATCACACGATGTTCTACACCTGCACGTTGCGTTAAAGCGCGGGCTGCATCGAGTTCAGTGGTAGAGCGTTGACCATACATAAAACTTAGGGCAATACAGTCATAGTTTGCTTGAGCCCAAGCCAAACACGTCGTTGAGTCTAAGCCACCAGATAATAAGACTACGGCACGAGGGCGCATATCCAACTCTCCAAATATTAATAATTGACGATAAATTTAACGACCAGTTTCATCGTTCCAAAGCAATTTATGTAATTGCAACTGAAAGCGAACAGGGAGATGGTCTTCTAAAATCCATTGTGCTAAATCACGCGCAAGCTGAGGCAAACGTGCCGCACCTTTTTCCACTGCAAAAGCAGGAGAAAACCATACTGTGCTGACTTTTTGCGCTAAAGCGTATTGTTCAACTTGCTGTTTAGACCACTCATAGTCTTCACGATTACAAATCACAAATTTGATTTGATCATGTTGAGTTAAATGATCAAGGTTGCTGAGTAAATTTCGTGCAACCTCACCCGAAGTTGGGGTTTTTAAATCTAAAACTTTTGAAACACGTGGGTCGACTTTAGAGACATCTAAAGCACCGCTGGTTTCTAAAGAAACTTCACAACCTAAATCTGCTAAACGTTGCATTAAGGGTAAGGCATTCGGCTGAGCGAGCGGTTCGCCACCTGTGACACAGATATAAGGCGTTTTATAATCTAATGTTGTTTGAATTATTTGGTCAAGCGATTGGCGTTCGCCACCTTCAAAAGAATAGGTGGTATCGCAATAGGAACAGCGTAATGGGCAACCTGTTAAACGAATAAAAACAGTCGGTAAACCCGCAGTGTTGGCTTCACCTTGCAATGAATAAAAAATCTCCGTGATACGCAGCCCCGCAGACGGATCAGAAACAGGAATAGTCGAAGAACGAAGAGAATTCATGAAATTTACCACAGATTACAAAATGAAAAATCTCTACGATCACGATTGACCGTAGAGATGAGAAGCGATTGCTACGCTAGATAACTAAAATTCCACGAGGGAAAATAAATTAGTCTTCGCGAAGCAATTCGTTCAAGCTTGTTTTAGCACGTGTTTTAGCATCAACTTTCTTGACAATAATTGCAGCATATAAACTATATGTACCACATTTAGACGGTAGGCTGCCTGAAACAACGACAGATCCAGCTGGTACACGACCATAATGGATTTCACCTGTCTCACGGTCAAAAATCTTAGTCGATTGACCAATGAATACGCCCATTGAAATGACTGAGCCTTCTTCAACAATCACGCCTTCAACGATTTCAGAACGTGCACCAATAAAGCAGTTATCTTCGATGATTGTTGGATTTGCTTGAAGCGGTTCAAGCACACCACCAATACCTACACCACCTGAAAGGTGAACATTTTTACCGATTTGCGCACATGAACCTACAGTCGCCCATGTATCAACCATTGTGCCTTCATCTACATAAGCACCAATGTTTACATAAGAAGGCATCAATACAACATTTTTCGCTTGGAAAGAACCTTTACGCGCAACAGCAGGTGGTACAACACGTACACCAGCAGCTTTAAATTGTTCTTCAGTCCAAGCCGTAAATTTAGTCTCTACTTTGTCATAGAAACGAAGATCACATGATTCAATTGGCTTGTTATCGTTTAATTTAAAAGACAATAAAACAGCTTTTTTCAACCATTGGTGAACAATCCATTCACCGTCAATTTTTTCAGCTACACGAAGTGTACCGTTATCTAAGCCAGCAATGGCTTCTTCAACAGCTTGACGTACTTCAGCAGGACAATCTACTGCTGTAAAGTTGGCACGGTTTTCAAACGCTTGTTCAATGATCGTTGAAAGCTGAGACATGATCTTCCTTCCCAAAAAATTTTAAAAGATTCTACACCAAATTCGACTCAGATTAGATATAAAATCTAGTTTCAATCGAAAAAACTAATCTTATAATTTAAAATAAAACAACCAAATAAGTGAATTGTTAAGTTTTTATTTATTTTATTCCTTTTAAAAACAACAATTAATATCCAATTGTATCAAAAAATAACAAAAAGTAATCAATTTCTCTATTAATTGTGAAGAACGAATCACATATGATCGTTTCGAGTCCAACACATTAATGATTAAAGAACAAACTCTATTTTTTGAGGAGACATAAATGAAAGTGTTAAAATTATTGGCTGTTACAGCTGCATTATCTGCTTCTGGTTTAGCAATGGCTGATGGGTCTGTTGTTGACCAAGGTTATGCATTTGAAGCAAACCAATTAATCCCTACAGGCGCTCGTCTTGAAGTGGGTACAACTGGCTACGGTGGTGCTTTACTTTGGACTGCTAACCCTTATGTTGGTTTAGCATTGGGTTATAACGGTGGTGATATTTCTTGGACTGATGATGTTTCTATCAACGGTACAAAATACGATGCAGATATGGACAATAAGTTAGCTTATTTAAATGCTGAGATTCGCCCTTGGGGTGCTAGTCAGAATATTTGGGCTCAAGGTTTATATGTAGCAGCTGGTGTAGGCTATGTAGATTCTGAGTATGATCTGAAAAAGCGCTCAAATGACGGCACTATTAAAGTAAATGGAAATAACTATAACTTTAATGGTGAAGTTTCAGGGAAAATGAGCTATGAAAACAATATTGCTCCATATGTAGGTTTTGGTTTTGCGCCTAAGATCACTAAAAATATTGGTGTATTCGGTGAAGTTGGTGCGTACTATACTGGTAACCCATCTGTAAACTTAGCTTCAAAAGGTGAGTTCGTAAACGTAAACGGTGCTAATTTTGATAGAGATTTAGCTGCTGAAGAAAACAAAATCCGTAACGATGACAAATATAAATGGTTACCAGTTGGTAAAGTGGGCGTAAGCTACCACTGGTAATTTATTGTTAATCATGTAATAAAAAACGAGCTCCGGCTCGTTTTTTATTTTGAACTTGGTATTTTTGATAGCTGAATTGAATTTTTAGATGAATCAAAAGCGATAGCCAACTCGAATTCCATGTGCAAAAGCATCATTATGGCCCACTTCAGATAAAGTTGAGTTTTGGACAATTGAAGTATTGGCGTCTAAGTTGCTAACTTTTGCTTTATTGAATTTAAAATATTTAACCCCATAAGAAATAAAGCTCTGGGGATTGATGTTATATAAAGCACCCAAGCCTAAAGCATAAAAACCATCTGAAGGATTGAGTGTTCCAGCGGGATTAGCATTGCCTGAGTCCCATGAAATATCTGTAGTGGCAACCCATTGCTGTGAAAATACATGCGCAAGCCCAAGCTTTGCAGACCATTGATCCTTGTTGTAATCAATCAGATTAAAAGGTTTGATCAGTTCAGGGTATTGTTCAGCAGCAATCTTAACCACTGCACCAAATTGTCTTGGTTGAATTTCAAAATCTTTCCAATTGACCCACCTCAAATTGCCATAAAGAATATTCGATGGTGTTAAACCTGTCTGAAGATCCAGATTGACGGATTGAGGCGTGGTGATTTGTGTTTTAGCAAAAGGAATAATACTTAAAGCTTGCGCTGAAACATCCTCAGTGATTGCAGATTGATGATTGATCTTGGAACGATAGGTAATCGCAGTTTTTATTGCATACTCTGGAATTTGATAGCTTAAACCTGCGAGCCAACCATGACCTGAACTTTGTTTTAGCTGTGCATGATAGCCACTCATCGCTGAATAGTTTGCTCCAAAGACTTTGAGTTCACCTTCGAACTGTTGATAAATGCCACCAGCATATATATTCCAATTCGCACTAGGTTGATAACCCAATAGCATCGAAAAATTTTGACTTTTAAAATTAAATTGACCCGACTCTAAAAGTTGTTTTCCAGCAAAGCTCTGTGGGCGATATTCATAACTAAGATCAACACCATAAGGCTGATCATAAATCAGTCCAAATGAAAGTTGTGGGGCCATTTGCAGTTTTGCAGCAGCATTGACAAAGTGGTAATTGTTGACAAGGTTGCCTGTGGAAAAATCTTCAACGCCGAGTTGTTTGAATTGCTCATGTTGAGGGAGTTGCCCTGAAACATTTGCATAGAGCTCTGCATAAGACAATTCTACATAATGATTTGGTTCTAAAAAAGCAAGGATAGACTGGTCAGATTTCTCCATACCCGCGGCATGGCTAAAAAGAGGAACAAAACTTCCAAGGGTTAAGCCCCAAGCAATAGAATTCATTCATTCCCCCCGAAATAAATTGATCAGTGATAAAGATAAGACTAAATTTTATACTAAAAAGCCATGCTTATAATAAAATATTAAATAAAATCAAATAGATTAATTATTCTTAAGAGTTTGTGTTTAATTTTTAAATGATAAAAAAGAGAGCCGTAGCTCTCTATCTTTGATCATCATGACTATTTGATGGTTTATTTATTGACGATTTATTCCTTGATGACTTAATTTCTTTCTTAATCATTTATCTCAAAGTTTAATCATCAGGATAGGCAATTTTTTTCAATGCTTTGATATCGGCTTCTGGTGAGCAGAGTGAAATAAACTCATAGCCATAGCCACGAAGTAAATGGCCTTTACGAACCGCAATCCATGTTGTATTTAAACCAAAAATATCAGTATCGATTTGTTTTAGACGTTTATCGCGTTCTGTGTCATAAGCAACATCATTGACAATACCGACACCCATTCCCAGTTCAACATAAGTTTTGATCACATCGGCATCCAGTGCTGACATGACGATATCTACATCTAAATTGGCATCTTCAAACGCTTTATCAATTTTAGAACGTCCTGTAAAACCGCCGTGGTAGGTGATAATTGGAAATTCAGCCAATTTTTCTAAGGTAATCTCTTTAGGATTCAGCTTAGTCAGTGGGTGATCTTGTGGCGTAATGATACTGTGTTTCCAGTTATAGAAAGATACACTGCCCAAATTATCTTCAGTGGTTAGAGATTCAGTTGCAATACCGATATCAGCCAAACCAAGCAATAACATTTCAGAGATTTCAACAGGGCTGGCTTGTTGCAAAATCAAATGAACTTTGGGAAATGCTTTTTTAAATAAATTGACAATCGGTGGTAACACATAACGTGCTTGTGTATGTGTTGTTGCGATTGTAAGCGTACCTTCATCAACTTTATTAAAATCATCGGCAAGACGTTTAATATTGTCAGCATCAATAAGCATGCGTTCAACAATACTCAACAGCGCTTGACCAGGTTCTGTCAAACCTAATAACCGTTTACCTTTACGAACAAACAGCTGTACACCCAATTCATCTTCTAAATCTTTAATATGCTTACTGACACCAGATTGCGAAGTATAAAGTGCAGCAGATGCTTCGGTTAAGTTGTAATTTTGACGAACTGTTTCTCGGATAATTCGTAATTGTTGAAAGTTCATGATGTTCGATACCTCAAATGTGGATGAATAGGGGTAATATTCATCCTGTCGTCGATTACGCGACTTGATTTTCAAATAGGTGAAGTGTAGATGCACTTACCCAAACTGTTTGATTTGGTCGATATTGATGTAATTTTGCTTCATCAGGATTTAAAGCAATTTCAATCAGTTGTCCTTGACGATCTTGTAACTCTGCCATGACTTTACCCGCAATCCATAACTCACGTAAGAAGGTTGCTTGAATTGTATTTTCAGTCGGTTGCGTGTGAATTTTCAATTCATTTGGGCGAGCAAAGGCAATCACTTTACCATTTGCGGTTTGTGTCGCCGTAGGCAGTTGGATGCGATCTTCACCAATTTGAATGATGCCTTGATGGTTTTCACCTTCAAAACGGTTTGCTTGACCTAAAAAGTCAAATACAAACGGGGTTGCAGGCTTTTCATAAACTTCACGCGGTGAACCAATCTGTTCAATATCACCTTTGTTCATCACCACGATTTGATCAGCAACTTCTAAGGCTTCTTCTTGGTCATGGGTTACAAAGATTGAAGTGATATGTAATTCATCATGTAAAGTCCGTAACCAACGGCGTAATTCTTTACGTACTTTGGCATCCAATGCACCAAACGGTTCATCTAAGAGCAATACACGTGGTTCAACAGCTAAGGCACGTGCCAATGCAATACGTTGGCGTTGACCACCAGATAATTGTGCTGGATAACGATCTGCCAAGAAACCAAGTTGTACCAAATCCAATAAACGGGTAACACGTTTTTTGATTTCAGTTTCATTTGGTCGAGTCGCCTTTGGACGAACACGTAAACCAAATGCAACATTGTCATAAACAGTCATATGACGGAACAGTGCGTAATGCTGAAATACAAAACCAACTTGACGTTCACGTACGTGAATATTGGTTGCATCTGTTCCTTCAAGGATAACTTGTCCTCTATCAGTTGATTCTAAACCAGCAATAATGCGCAGTAATGTGGTTTTACCACAGCCAGAAGGACCAAGCAGGGCAACCAATTGACCTTCTGGAAAATCTAGCGATATGTTTTTAAGTGCATGGAATGCACCGAAGTTTTTTTCAATATTTTTAACTTGAATACTCATGTGCAATTCCTTAAGAAACAGTTGATTCTTTACTTTCGCGATCTTGTTTTTCTTGGCGATATTCAACCCATGTTTTTAAAATTAGGGTAATGATGGCCAAAAATGCTAACAATGTTGAGACGGCAAAAGCAGCACTAATCGAATTTGGTTCGTTATATAAAATTTCAATATGCAACGGTAAGGTATTGGTTTCGCCACGAATATGGCCTGAAACCACAGATACTGCACCGAATTCACCCATGGCACGCGCATTACACAAAATCACGCCATAAATGAGACCCCATTTAATATTTGGAATGGTAATTTTCCAAAAGGTTTGCCAACCCGAAGCACCCAGCACAATTGCAGCTTCTTCTTCTTCTGTTCCTTGTGCTTCCATCAATGGAATTAATTCACGTGCAACAAAAGGAACAGTAATAAATACAGTTGCGAGGATAATGGCCGGTGTCGCATAGAGGATTTTAATATCATGTTCAATTAGCCATGATCCAATCCAACCTTGAGAGCCAAAGATCAAAACCAGCATTAAACCAGCAATCACCGGTGAGACTGAGAATGGCGTATCAATAATGGTGGTTAGGAATGATTTTCCACGGAAATTAAACTTGGCAACACACCATGCTGCTGTAACACCAAAAATCACATTCAAAGGTACTGCAATGGCTGCAGTCAATAATGTGAGTTTGACTGCAGACAGGGTATAAGGGTCAACCAGTGAGGCAAAGTAGACTTGAATCCCTTGTTTAAATGCTTCAACAAAAATAAGCACCAACGGTAGAATTAAGCAGCCTAAAAAGAAAATCAGACCAATAATCAGTAGGGTATTACGTACCCAAGCTGGTTCACGTGTCGCATCACGAGATTGCAGTTTTTCAGCTAAAGCATTGCTGTTGGTATTTAAGCTCATCGTGCGGTTCTCCCTGTACGGCGACTTGCCCAAGCTTGTACCAAGTTAATTAGGAACAAGATAAAGAAAGAAATCACCAGCATCACCACTGCAATTGTCGTCGCACCTGCATAATCATATTCTTCAAGACGGGTAATGATCATTAACGGAGCAATTTCAGTTTCGTAAGGAATATTGCCTGCAATAAAGATGACCGAACCATATTCACCCACACCGCGCGCAAATGCCAATGCAAAGCCAGTCAGTAATGCTGGAAATAAAATCGGTAAAATGATTCTTGTCACGATCTGAAAACGATTTGCACCTAATGCAGAAGCGGCTTCTTCTAGCTCAGTTTCAAGATCACTTAAAACTGGCTGTACTGTACGAACCACAAAAGGAATACCAATAAAAATTAAAGCAAGCGTAATACCCAGTGAGGTATAGGCAATTTTAATCCCTAAAGGCTCAAGCAAATGACCAATCCAACCTGTTGATGCATATAAAGAGGTTAACGCAATACCTGCGACCGCTGTAGGTAATGCAAAGGGTAAGTCCACCAATGCATCTACTATACGTTTACCAGGAAATGAATAACGGACTAAGCACCAAGCCAATAAAAAGCCGAAAATGACATTGATCAAAGCTGCAATCAGGGCGGTGGTAAAACTGAGCTGTAATGATTTTAAAATACGTTCAGAGCTCAAGATTTCCCATAAACCATCCCAACCTACGCCTAATGATTTTATGAATACGGCAGACAGTGGTATCAGTACGATTAATGATAGATACGCTAGGGTGAAGCCTAGTGAAAGACCAAAACCTGGCAGCACTCGGGATCGCTGCGACATGATGACTCCTCAAAAGAGAGAAAGCTTATTGAAATCAATAAGCAAATTTAAAACGATTTTGCAAGCTTAAAAGGCAATGATTAAATTGCAAATTTAAATAACAACTTGTTGTCATCAGCATTACTGATAAAGAAATTTTGCTGATTAAAAATTAAATGATCATAAATTTCAGGAAAGTGTCCAAAGCCTGATGCAACATTGATATGTCCAACCTGACCTAAATTTCGAGGTCGAATTTTCCATGCTTTCGCAAGCTTCTGTGCATCTTCAAAATTTAACCAAGGATCATTTTCAGAAATAATCATTTCAGCAGGGACTGTGATTTTCAATTCGTGAAAATAAGCTTCATAGTCACCGATACTGTTTCGAGCAAAACCAGCCTCACCAAAACGTGCTGGATTAGCTGGTGCAACTAAAATAATTTTTCTTACTTTAGCTGTGATTTCAGGGTGCTGAGCCAAAGCAGCAACCGTGGTTAAACATCCGAAACTATGTGCAACAATTTGAACAGGTTGCGTAGCATTTACGACAGTCGCAACAAATTGGGCAATCCAGTCTTTAAGAATAGGTAAGTTCCAATCTTGTTGTTGTACGCGCGAGCAAGACATGAGTTCACGTTGTAATTTAGACTGCCAGTGATCGTAATCACTACCACCAACGCCTGGAACAATAATTGTATGAATCATGTCTATGCTCCTGTTTCCTTTCACTTAAGTTTATTTTAAACAGTTATTTGCTACTTGCATTGGCTTTGACGATTTGATCAAAAACACCATTATTTTCAAAATGTTGCTTTTGAACTTTAGTCCAACCACCAAACTCTTTATCAATTGTGACCAATTTTAACGGTTTGAATGTTGTCGCATACTTTTGCAAGATTGCTGCATTACGCGGACGGTAGAAGTTTTTCGCTGCAATGTCTTGACCAGCAGGTGAATACAGATAGTTTAAATATGCTTTCGCTAAGTTTAAGTTACCGTCTTTTTCAGCATTCTTTTCAACAATTGCGACAGGTGGTTCTGCCAAGATCGACAGTGATGGGGTAATGATTTCAAATTTACCTGGTTGTTCACGTGTAGATAAATACGCTTCATTTTCCCAAGCCAATAACACATCACCAATACCGCGTTCTGCAAATGTCGTCGTAGAACCACGCGCACCAGAATCGAGTACTTTAGTTTGTTTATAAATTTGACGTACAAACTCTTGTGCTTTCGCGTCTGAACCATATTTATGTTTTGCCCAAGCCCATGCTGCTAAATAGTTCCAGCGTGCTCCACCTGAAGTCTTAGGGTTTGGTGTTACAATTTCTACACCTGGTTTTACCAAATCGCCCCAGTCTTTGATGCCTTTCGGGTTACCTTTACGGACGAGGAAAACGATTGTTGATGTGTACGGTGTAGAATTTTGTGGGAATTTCTTTTGCCAGTCTTTTGGCAATAAATTTGTATTTTGCGCAATTGCGTCAATATCTGCGGCCAATGCTAAAGTCACAACATCTGCTTGCAAACCATCAATAACCGCACGCGCTTGTTTACCAGAGCCACCATGTGATTGTTTAAACTGGATGTCTTGACCCGTTTTAGATTTCCAAAACGTTGCAAATTGTTTGTTAAAATTATCGTACAATTCTCGTGTTGGATCATAAGATACATTTAAAAAATCTTTTGCAGCAACGCTGAAAGATGTGGTTGAGATCAGTACTGCTGCCACAGCAAATTTAAGTTTAGAGAACTGCATTTTTTTGCCCCATTTAATTCTGAAGTTCGGTAAGATGGAGTGAGGATAACGCTAGTCTTTATCCATAAAAAATAATAAAAAACGAATTTTATATGAATAAAAGAGAAAAAGAAAATGCTGATATTGCTTATAGTATTCGTGCAAAGCCATAGGAAATTGCTTAATGATCTGTTTTAAAAATGCTCAATTTGTTGATTCTATTTCACTTTTAGATCGAGCATTTCATTATGGAGATGGTTGTTTTAGCACAGTTCGAATACATCAAGATGTTATGGAGTTGGAGCTTTTACATCGTGCTCGATTGAAGTTGGCGGCTGAACGTTTATTTTTAGATGTGAATTTTGAGTTGTTGGATCAGACGCTACAATGTTTAAGACAAAAAAATGGAATATTAAACGGTACATTGAAGATCATCATTAGTCGAGGCGATGGCGATCGTGGCTATGCAATGCCTGAACATGAGGCCGATCTTTATGTGGTTTATTATCCAAAAACAACCGCGTGCTTCCAGCCTGAATTAATTCACAGTGGTGTATTGGACCAAGCAATTGGTTTATTGATGCCGAATTTGGTGGGTTTAAAAACCTTAAACCGTTTAGAACAAGTGTTACTGAAAAAAGAAGCTCAGGCAAAAGGCTGGTTAGAAGCATTAGTCACAGATGTACAAGGTTCAGTTGTTGAAGGTGTGAGCAGTAATTGTTTTATTCGGATAAACAATAGATGGATTACGCCTGAACTTCGTTATAATGGTGTACATGGTGTGATGCGTGCCGAGATTTTGTCACGGATGCAACATTATGGTGTCACCTGTGAACAGCGTTTTATCGATATGGATGAAATTCGACATTTTCAAAGCCTGTTCTTTTGCAATGCCCTCAGTCCAATGAAAGTGGTCGAAACGTTGAGTCATCAACATCTAGACACTCAATCCTGTGTTGAGTTATTTAATACTTTAAATTTAAGTCAGTTTAATTCTCATGCCTAAAACCAAACCTAAGCCAAAATCTAAAAAGAAAACTCAAGCCCAAGTGAGCAATAACATCTATAAAGGCATTGCGATCGTTCTGGTTGTTTTTTTGATCATGACTGCAATCATTTTAAAAATGAGTATTTTTAAAGCGTATCCAGTGACGGGTCAAAAACAAAAGCTGTCTATTTCAAATGGTGAAACCTATACCGGTTTTATTGATCAATTGGCCAAGGAAGATAAGGTTAGTTTTCCAATCATTCTTAAGCTTTATCGGAAAATTTTCATTCATGACACCATGAAAGCTGGTGTGTATGAAGTCACTAAAGGTATGAATGTACGCCAAGTATTAGAAATGGTTTCTAATATTGAAAATGCACAGATGAGTCGACTTTTGGTGATAGAAGGGACGACAGCGAAGCAATTAATTCAGTCATTGAAAAAAGATCCATTGGTTGAAAAATCGGTGATTCAGCTTCCGAGTGGTGAAATGCTGAAAGCCTTAAATATTCCTTATGATCACCCAGAAGGTTTATTTGCGCCTGATACTTATTTCTTTGATAAAGGTGCAACGGATAAGCAAATCTTGACTGACCTGTACCAACGTCAAATGAAAATTTTAGATGAAGCTTGGGAAAAACGCGCGCCAGACTTACCTTATAAAAATAAATATGAAGCCTTAATCATGGCCTCGATTATTGAAAAAGAAACCAGTGTAGACAGCGAGTTACGTCAGGTTTCAGGTGTGTTCTATCGTCGTTTAAAACTGGGCATGCGTTTACAAACCGATCCTACCGTGATTTATGGGATGGGTGATAAATATACGGGTAAGATTTCAAAGCAGGATTTACGTACTCCGAGTGCTTATAATACATATACGATCAATGGTTTACCGCCAACACCGATTGCTTTACCAAGCAAAAAAGCCATTGAAGCGACGATGCATCCAGATAACTCTGAAAACATTTACTTTGTTGCCACAGGTAATGGTGGGCACAAATTTACAACCAATCTGAATGATCATAATCGTGCAGTGCAAGAATATATTCAAGTTATGCGGTCTAAGAATTAAGGAATGAGCATGTTTATAAGTTTTGAAGGTACTGAAGGTGTAGGAAAAACCACGCTCATTCAAAAGTTATTTGATTACTTTCAACAACAAGGTCAACAGGTTGTTTTAACACGTGAGCCTGGTGGTACGCCTTTAGCTGAACAAATCCGTTCATTATTGCTGTCGGTCAATCATGAAGAACAGATGAGTAATGACACGGAGTTATTGCTGATGTATGCAGCACGAGCACAACATTTGGAAGCTGTGATTTTACCTGCCTTGGCTGAGGGCAAGATTGTACTGTGTGACCGTTTTGTCGATTCAAGTTTTGCTTATCAATGTGCAGGTCGCGGGTTAAGTCGAGATAAGTTACAACTGCTCAATGAAAATTTTGTTTCTAAAATGCCAGATATTACTTTTTGGTTGGATGCGCCAATTGAATTGGGAATGAACCGTGCCCGTGCACGCGGTGCATTAGACCGCTTTGAACAAGAAAAAGTGGTGTTTTTTGAATCGGTACGCAGTGGGTTTTCTGAAATTCATTTGCGTGATTCTCAACGAATGAAACGCTTAGATGCGACTCAAGCACCAGAGCAAGTATTTGCTGAGGCGTTGAGTTATTTAAAATAAGCGCCAATCAATCCTCTAAATAAGTGAAATTGAGCAATTTATTCTATTGATTTGAACGATAAAGGGGCTGTTGGCATTTCATAAATGGCTTGCGTTGGAGGCTAAAATTGAGCAGGCAAGGCATGAAAGGAAGAGAATAGCGAGACTATTTTCGAGTTTCATAACGCAGACTGAGATAATTTTAGTCACAACCCTGAGCAAGAACAAAGCACTGCTTTGTTTGCAGCGCAAGGCGCAGCGGGGGACTTAAGTGTTTTTTGTCGATACGTTGTTACCTTGCGAAACGATGTTTCTCATCATTTAGAATGACTAAATTTCGTATTTCGTGCCTAGTATTGCCTAAAAAACACTTATAGTCGCAAACATAGACGAATTGTCAACAGCCCCTAGTGTTTTGAACCGAAAAAGTCTTTATATTGTTTTAGGTCAGGGATATAAAGACTTTAATTATGAAAAGCTCGAAAGCTGAAATCGTACAATTCTTACAGCAATTTTTTTCACCTAGCTTACAACGTTGTGAAATTGAAGAAGTAACTGAAAAAGGGGCTTCTTTGGTTTGGCACGTCAGTGATCAAGATATACGACCAGGTGGAACTGTTTCAGGTCCAACCATGATGGCCCTAGCAGATTTTGCACTTTATGTTGCGATTATGGGTGAAATTGGTTTAGTCGGTTTGACGGTTACGACCAATATGAATATTAATTTTTTACGCAAGCCAACGGGTGGTGTTGATATTCGTGGTGTGTGTAAATTGATGAAAGTGGGTAAAGCTTTAATTGTCGGTGAGGTCTGGATTTATTCTTTAGGTTCGGATGATCCTGTTGCACATGTGACAGGAACGTATTCTGTTCCACCACAAAAATAAATCATTCAGGGATTTTAAAAATGCGTATTGGACGAAATTTTTTATAGTCCTTACTGGGTTTTCTGATGGTGTGTTAATACTCACTATTTTTAGTGATGGTTAAATTGTTTTGATCATCAATCTATATTTTTGGTTATAGCGTCATTAACAATAGACTTCTTACGTTAGTTCTTTTTAAAGCCATAGATCATCATAAAATCCCCCTCATCCTAGCCTTCTCCCAAAGGGAGAAGGGACTTTCAATACCAATCTGATTCACTCAACATGGTCATTTTTTGATTTATGAAAGATCTTTAATGGATACTTAAATCATGTATGGGTATGTGAGCATGAATATCAAAAAGAATAATAAATAATCAATTGTATTGATTGATATAGATGCAATTACAACTTGAGTGATATATTGAGTTCTGCAAGGGATAATGCTAATTTATTCATAATAAATAGTTTATTTTGAAAATTAATATAGATTAAATGGAATAAAGAATATGTCATCAGGTCATGAAGTCGTAGATTTGTTTAAGGAACAGGTTTTTCCTTTATCAGATAAATTGACGGAGATGTTGAATGAACACTATTCACATCAAACTGAACGCCGTGGTTGCGGTTATACGCAGGCTACACGCGTATTGGCTGAGTACATTAATTTTCCGCGTGATCAAGTTGAAGCAACTGATTTAAAAATATTTAAAGATTATGATTTTAAGAAATTAAAAAAGATCCTTGAGCAAAAAAATGCTTATGGTTTAGACATCGATGATTGGCATAACTTAGATCAAAATAAATCGATTCAAAATTTTCTTACTCAAGCCAAAGATGATGAGTTTAAAGCCTTAGTTGAACAAGAAGTTGCAATCCAAGCAAACTTAAGACGCTTATCGCAACAAGCACAATTAGAAGAAAGCCATGTGATTTGCGCTATGTTGGAAGATGTGATTTTACCCAAAACAGCAGATGAAACAGGTTATGTTGAAATTGCGACGCTTGACGGCAAGCCTAAAGTGGGCTCATGTCCAATGGCAGAAGCATTTTTCTTAAAGATTGCCCATCGTTCCATGTTAAGACAAGGCTCAATCAACATTTTTGTAGATGATCAAAATCGTCCGCTGTTGATTGAAAAAATGAATATGGGGGATAATCATTCCTGTATAAATTTACAACCTTTATTGATGAATGGAATTCGTATTCCGATTGGTTCTTTATTTTCTGTCGATTATGATATTGAACAAATTGCCAACAAAGTCCCCAATCAAGAGTTTAAAGGCTATATTATTCCTTATAAAGAGATTCAAGGTTTTTGGTTTTTGCGATTAACCACTTTAGCCATTTCACCTGAGAATCGACAAAGGGCATTTACGACACATTTTGAACAACAAGTGAATAATGGGCTGTTTAGTCCTGACACAACACTTATAAAACAACTCAATGATGTTGCAAAATCACAATTGAGAGCACTCAGTCTCGGATAGCTTTATGTTAAATGTTTGTTTTTCTCCACGCTATTTTGCTCAAACACATACCAATAGCATGGAAAAACTTGTTGCAGTCGCAGAGCAACTACAGCAATTTAATCATTATAAATTTCATGAACCACAACAAATTGATCCAGAAATTTTAAAGGCCTTACATTCGCCTAAATATGTTGAGGCTTTTTTAACAGGACAACCGGCAAAACTGGCAACGTTTGCTGGTTTTAAGCCTTGGAATGAACAATTAAGGGATGCGGTACTCTCCATCAATGCTGGGCAATTGTTGGCAACTGAACTGGCATTCCAACATGGGATTGCCGCCAATATTGCGCAAGGGTTTCACCATGCCAATTATGAATATGGCGGCTCATATTGTACTTTTAATGGTTTGGCATTAATTGCACAACATTATGCAAATAAGCGCATCTTTATTTTGGATTGCGATCAGCATGGTGGTGATGGGACGGCTGATTTTACTCGCAGATTAGATAATTTATATAATTTTAGTATTTACGGATTGGCTTTTGGCTACCCCACCTATGAGCGGGCGGAAAGCCGTCATATTCACACCAAGCATGGAAGTTTTGCTCAATATACCATGGCATTGCATGAAGCTTTTCAGCGAGCAAATGAGTGGAAAGCAGATATTATTATTTATCAGGCAGGGATGGATTGTCATCAAGCAGATCCTTATGGTTCAGCATGGTTTACGACAGAGTTGATTCAAAAAAGAGATGAAATGGTGTTTAACCTTGCCAAACGTGACAATATTCCGATCATGTTTGTACTTGCAGGGGGCTATCAGAACTTAGATGATTTAGCAAAATTACATGCTGAAACTTTTCATATAGCGCATCGTATTTATTATGGAAAAAATAAAGACTAAACTCGCTGTTAAATTTGGCTGGAATACCGTATTTTTTGGCTGAATTTAGTAATGTACGATCTGTATAAATCCATACAATGATAATTATTCTCATTTATGGTGATTATCATGTTTATTCAAAATTTAGAAAACTTTCCAATCGTTCGTATTAGTTATCAAGCTGAAGATGCAGTTTCAGTTGATGAAACAATTGCAATTTATGAGTCATTATTGAGTCGCAAAGAAACTTTTGTTTTTATCAGTGAAGGGGCCTTTCCTGAACAAAAAAATGATCATGAAGAACGCAAGCAAGTTGCAGCATGGGTTAAAGCAAAACGTGAAATTTTAACCCAATATGTGAAAGCATTGATTCATATTGAACCTGATGAAAATATTCGACTTGAAACGCAAAAATTTGCCAATAACTTTATTAAGTTTACTGGTTACCCGATGTTTATTGTAGACAATCAACAACAAGCGCAGAAAGTCATCGACGCTGTTTTAAAGTGATAAATATATAGGCAAACCATGCTTGATAATGTGGATCCTTTTTTTGTAGATCAAATAGACCAAGCAATTATTGTATTAAAAATACATCAGCAAGTTCCTGATTGGGAGCTTGCGTCACATCAGCATGTAAAAAGCCAATTGATGATGACGGTTAATGGCTTAATTACGGTGGAAACACCGTCTGGTATTTGGGTTGTTCCAGCACAACAGGCTTTATGGATTCCGTCAAATGTGCCACATAAAGTCAGTAGTTATGGTGTCTCTTCTGGCTATGTTGCATTTATTGATTCCCAACTTGATCATCTTTTAGAACCGAATTGCACCATGTTGCAAGTGACAAATTTGCTGAATGCCTTATTGGAAAGAGTTGAAACCTTGTCTGATACGGTACTTTCAGAAAAAGACCTCCGTTTGCAGCAATGCTTGTTAGATGAAATTCAATCAGTTGTAAAGCCAACATTTTATTTACCCATTCCACAAGATCTTCGTTTAGTCAAATTGGCCCACCATTTATTAAAATATCCTGAGCAAAATCAAAGTTTGGCTGAATGGGCAAAGTTATGTTGTATGAGTGAACGAAGCCTTACACGAACTTTTCATCAAACGACAGGGATGAGTATTAATCAATGGCGAAGAAAGTTACATGTTGTATTGGCATTACAGTGGTTAACAGAAGGAGATTCAGTACATCAGGTTGCGATGAAATTAGGCTATGACAGTGATAGCTCATTTATTGTGATGTTTAAGAAAATAATGCAGCTTTCTCCTCGAAATTATATGCAGCAAACATAAGGTTTTATTTTTAAGTAGAAGAATTTATTGCATTTTATCAAAATGAATTTATAACTTTATGAATTATTAAAAGATTTGCACTGTCGCATTTTAGCTTGAAAAATTTAAATTGATTTGCGTAGACGATGTCTGACCTTGCGCTACTATATCTGTAGCGGTGCCTCTCCTTGTGTTATCACATTCTTGCGCTACAAACAAAGCAGTGCTTTGTTCTTGCTCATTAAGCTCCATTATATAAAAATAGCCAGAATGATCTGACTATTTTTTACAATTTTAAAGGGGTTTAAACTGCTTCATTTACCAATGGTGTTTCGACTGTAAAGTTTGGTGGTGTTAATACCGTTTTTCTTAACTCAGGTGAAAGCTCAGGATAATCAAGCGTGTAGTGTAGACCACGTGATTCTTTACGTTGCATGGCACAACGAACAATCATCTCTGAAACCATGACCAAATTACGTAGTTCAATCAAGTTCTTACTGACATGATAATCCTGATAATATTCAGTAATTTCTTTCTTCAACATTTCAATACGATGCAATGCACGTTGTAAACGTTTTGTGGTTCTTACAATCCCGACATAGTTCCACATGGTTTGGCGGAGTTCATCCCAATTCTGCAGGATCACAACATCTTCATCAGGATTGGTCGATTGTGAAGCATCCCATTCAGGCACGGTCGGTATATCAAAGTGAGAATTAAACTTTGCTTCTATATCCTTGGCAGCACTCATACCATATACAAAGCATTCAAGTAGTGAATTGCTGGCCATACGGTTAGCACCATGTAACCCTGTATATGACGTTTCACCAATCGCATATAAACCAGCTAAATCAGTTTGGCTATGTTCATCGACCACCACACCACCACAAGTATAGTGTGCTGCGGGGACAACGGGAATCATATCCTTGGTGATATCAATACCAAGTTCCAATAAGCGCGCGTATAAGGTTGGGAAATGTTCTTTAACAAATTCAGCTGGTTTATGACTGATGTCTAACCAGACATGACGGATGCCTAAGCGTTTAATTTCATAATCAATGGCGCGTGCAACAATGTCTCGTGGAGCAAGCTCGGCACGTTCATCAAAGCGCAGCATAAAGCGTTCACCGTCAGGTAAACGTAAATATGCACCTTCACCACGCATTGCTTCCGTAATCAGAAATGAGCGTGCTTGAGGATGATATAAACAGGTTGGATGGAATTGATTAAATTCCATATTTGCAACACGACAGCCTGCACGATATGCCATGGCAATACCATCGCCTGTGGCAATATCAGGATTTGATGTATATAAATAAGCTTTCATTGCACCACCACAAGCCAGGGCAGTAAATGGGGCTAAAAAGGTATGAACTTTTTCGTTGTTTTCATCAAGTGCATAAAGACCGACCGCACGATTGGGCTGTTGTTTATGTCCTAATTTATGTGTGGTGATTAAATCAATCGCAATGTAATTTTCAAAAATATGAATATTTTTCTTTTCTTGAGCGCGTTGAACCAGTGTGGTCGAAATGGCTTTACCTGTGGCATCGGCTGAATGAATAATGCGACGTTGTGAATGTCCACCTTCACGAGTGAGATGTAATTGTTCATCTTCATCTAAAGTAAACTGTACACCATGGTTGAGTAAGAAATCGACAGAAGGTCGACCACCTTCAACGGTATGTTTGACTGCATCAATCTCACATAACTGTGCGCCTGCAATCATAGTGTCATCAATATGCTGTTGAATGGAATCTGTTTCATCAAGTACAGCAGCAACGCCACCTTGTGCAAAATATGTGCTTGCATCGGTTAAGGTTGATTTCGCTAAAACAGCAATATTAAAATGTTCAGGCAAAGATAAGGCTAAACTTAAGCCTGCACCGCCACTCCCCACAATAACCACGTCAAATTGATGAGTTGTACTTAAATTAGACATGTCCATCAGCTAATTTGAAAAATGTTTGCTAATAACACTCTTTTTTTTAACAAATTACAATAGTCACATGTGTCAGATTTTAGTATAAATAAGATATTCCAAGGCTTTTAATATAAAATTAAGTAAAGTCTTGTTTTATAAAAAAATGTAAACATATTTTTACGTAACGATATTAAATAATATGTTACAAACATTTTTAAGCAAATAATCATCAGATGCAGGTTCGTGAGAAATGAGTAATGGTCTAATACAAAAAGGAATGTATGCAGCAGTATTTACTGTCGCTGCGGCAACATCACAAGTTCAAGCTTCAACACCTGTGGATTTTTCTAACTTGGTTGAACAAGTCAGTCCAGCTGTTGTGAGTGTTAATGTTGTTAAAAAGTTATCTCAGGAAGAGTTGTTACAGCAACAAGTACCTGAAATTCTAAAGCGTTTCTTTGGTAATCAAATCATTATTCCACAACAACGCGCGCCACAAGAAAAGACTGCGTATGGTAGTGCATTCTTTATTAGTAAAGATGGTTATTTACTGACAAATCACCATGTGGTTGAAGATGCTTCTAAAGTGACGATTATGCTGAATGATCGCCGTGAAATTGATGCAAAAGTGGTGGGTAGCGATGAACGTACAGATGTGGCTTTATTGAAAGTTGAGGGGAATAATTTCCCATCATTATCTGTGGGTAATGTAGATCAACTTAAAGTCGGGCAGCCTGTTCTTGCAATTGGTTCACCATTTGGTTTTGATTATTCTGCATCAGCAGGGATTGTCAGTGCCAAGTCACGGAATATGATGGGGGAAACCTCTGTACCATTTATTCAAACCGATGTGGCGTTAAATCCGGGTAACTCAGGTGGTCCGCTATTTAACCAACAAGGTCAGGTTGTCGGTGTAAACTCTCGTATCTTTAGTGGTACGGGTGGTTATATGGGCTTGTCATTCTCTATTCCAATTGATGTAGCAATGGATGTCGCTGATCAGTTGAAAAAGAATGGTAAAGTAACCCGTTCTTATCTTGGTGTAATGCTGCAAGATATCGATCGAAACTTAGCAGAAGCTTATAAATTAGATAAACCAGAAGGTTCGTTGATTACCCAAGTTGCGCCGAATTCACCTGCAGAAAAAGCGGGCTTTAGATCAGGCGATGTAATCTTAAAATATAATGGTTCGCCAATATCACGCACCTCTGAATTATTAAATTATTTGAATCGTACTCAACCTAATCAATCTGTTAAGCTCGAAGTTTTACGTGACGATAAACCAAAAGTAATTACAGCAACTTTAACTGTTGCACCAGATGATACCCCTGCAAAAGTTGACAATACCAACACTTCGGCTAAGCCAAATAAAGGGCCTATCATTGGTGTTGCGATTCGTGCTTTAACTGAACAAGAAAAGAATCGTTTAAATGTTAAGGGTGGTGTGTTTATTCAAGATGTAACCAGAGGCGGTTTAGCGGCACAGTCACGGATTTTACCTGGTGATGTGATCACCCAAGTAAATAACAAGAAAGTAAATACACCGAATGATTTTGTTGATGCTATTTCAGAGCTACAGAAAAATACGGTAGCGCGTGTAGCGATTGTTCGTGAAGGACAACATGCTATGATTGGATTACGTATTCAATAAATACAACTGATCAGAATCAGCCACTCAAAGAGTGGCTTTTTTATGTCAAACTTATACGGATGGTTGAAAGAGTGGAAAAGGAAAGAAGATATGAGTTCAGTATTTGATTTAAGAATCAAAGTAAAACCACAGCATATAGATGTCTTAGGTCATGTAAACAATGTGGTCTATGTACAATGGATGCAGGATGTTGCATCTGCACATATCGAAACATTGGGTGTTGGACTCGATCAGTATTTAGAAATGAAACATGCAATGGTTGCCGTAGAACATCATGTTCAGTATCGCAAAGCCGCAATGTTAGATGATGATGTTATTTTGAGAACTTGGTTATACGAGATCAACGCACTTTATTCTTTCCGTCAGTATGCTTTTTTTAATGCCAAAGATAACAGCTTACTCTTTACTGGCAATACCAAATGGGCATGTATAGAAATTGCTTCAGGGCGTCCGAAACGGATGTCACCAACTTTTATCCAAGCCTATCAACCCATTGATCCTGCAATAGATCCTTTTGATTTAAGTTCAATTATTTAAATTACTTGGATTTTTAGATGAAGTGCAATAACACATAAAGAAAATCTTATATTTAATGAAAGCGACCTCTCTGTTTTACACGAGAGGTCGGTAGGTTTTATATCAATTCGACTCGTGGAAAGTCTACTGGCGTATCTAGTGCAATATTGATGTAGTTGGTGAATATATTCAAAGCCACATGCGCCATGATCTCAACGATTTGTTGCTCATTAAAACCTACATTGCGAAGTGTTGTGATATCAGCGTCAGTCATCTGAGCTCGTTGATTGACCACCTTTAAAGCAAAAGTCAGTGCTGCTGCTGTTTTATCATCAGTTGCTTTTCCTATTTGCGCTTCAGCCATTTCAGCAGCGCTAGCGCCAGCATTTTGACCGAGTACAGTATGTGCTGCTAAGCAATATTCACAGCGGTTTAAATTGGCGATTGCAACAGCAATCTGTTCACCTAATTTTGCACCAAGTGTACCTTTACCTAAAGCAGCAAAAGAGGACCACATGCTTTGTAAAGCTGCTGGCGAATTTGCCACTACCTTAAACATATTTGGAGTCGTACCAAAAGCTTGTTGAATTTGGCTTAATAAAGGCTGACTTGCTCGGGGTGCGAGTTGAGTGTCAAGGTTGATACGTGACATATTGATCTCCTTAAAAGGATCGTAGTGATAGTAGAAGTGCATCAAACTTTGATTATTATGTGTAAATTTTCTGTATGATTAGATACAATATGTTCATAAAATATATCAATTCGTTCAAATGAAAACTATTCACCCCATTGATCGCCTTTCAGGTCTGCTTGATCGTTTCCGCATGCAGGCAGAGTTGTACCATACTGGTGTGTTATGTGGCGTCAGCCATTTTGATGCTTGTGACGGGTATGGCTATTTACATGTCTTACGTCAGGGACAACTGGAAGTCAGTCATCCAGCTATGGCGCATTTGCCAAGACGCATGCGTTTTGATGAACCAACGCTTCTTTTTTATCCTGGGCCAATTACACATCATTTTCATAACCCGCCCAGAGAAGGTGCTGATTTTACCTGCGCACGGTTGATACTGGATGGTGGACAACAGAATCCACTGGTAAGGGCATTACCTGCCGTAATTGCACTCCCTCTAGCGCGTGTACAAGGATTGGATCAGGCGCTTGCACTATTATTTGCTGAAACCGACCATGCCCGTTGTGGGCAACGATTATTAGCGAATCGCTTATTTGAAGTGGTGGTGCTTCAACTATTACGTTGGCTATTAGATCATCCTCATGAAGCAGAGGTAAGTACTGGACTTATTATTGGCCTTTCAGATCCACGTTTGGCACGCACGCTGGTGGGAATGCATGAATATCCGGGTGAATCGTGGACACTAGAGCGCATGGCTGAACTGGCATGTATGTCTAGAACAGCTTTTGCCAATACCTTCCGTGATGTGATGGGACAGACACCAGCTGAATATTTAACAGACTGGCGTATTGCTTTGGCACAAAGTAGATTACGTGAAGGGCATTCAATTAAAATATTGGCTGAAGAACTGGGTTATGCTAATCCATCAGCATTATCTCGCGCATTTTCAGTCAGAGTAGGCATGTCTCCCCGAGAATGGTTGACCAGCCATCCTGTCTAATGCTTAGTGTAATGATTTATGACTTAACTTAAACACTTCACCGATTGGAAAATTGAGCAGGGGAATCAACCATTACGGCTTCAGCACCTAACTGTTTTGCTATCCGATAGTCTGCTTCAGAATTGATACCGAACAGCACAATACGATTTGCTGCTTGTGTCCTAAAGCAGTTCATAATTTCCTTATCCCAAACAAACTCTGCTTTTGAACGGCCTTCACCTAAGGTATAGGTTTCTACAACCTCAACCTGCCGTCTTAACTCCAAACCGTGCCACCCAATTGGTTCCTGAGCAGCCTGGCAATTATGGTTTAACGCGACACGAGCTAAAATATCCCGAGTATCATCTCTTGCAACAAAATACGGAAGTTGACCGACCTGTTTGACGGCATCTGTATAACGGCGTTCAGTGGAGTAGAGCCTTACTCGGTTAAGTGAGTTGGTGGAAACGAGTACACGTTTAATAGCCGTAGCAATTTGCACCGGATCTGCATCAGGCGATTTAATATCAATATAAAAAGTGGTTCGAGGAAATTGAGTAAGCACCTGTTGAAGTGTTGGGATACGGATTCCTTTACCTCTCCATGGGTAAATCGTTTGTTGTCCTGTATTGCGGGCGACATTCCATCCTGCATCCAAGCCCTGTAATTGTTTTACAGTATATGCAGAGACCAAACCTTGGCCATTACTTAAAGCATTCAGATTATTAGGACGATAGAGTACTGGAACACCATCATTGCTTAACTGTACGCTGATCCAGATCACATCTGCGTGATTCCTTAGAGCGAGATCAATTGCATAGGCTGTGTTCTCAGGCGCATCCGCCGTTCCACCGCGATGCGCAACAATTAGTGGTGATTGACCCGTTTGATTTGAGTAAGGCGCTGCATTTAATGCCATGCTATGTAGTCCATGACCGAATATGCATATCAACATGATGTTTTTAAACACGCTATTTTTCATAATAATATTGCAACCTATGGATTAAAATTTATAGCTATATTGGAGTCTTATGCCGTTTTCACTATATTTTTAGCTTAAATTGTCGTCATTTATAAAATGTGACTATTTATAGTGAATAAATTAAACTAATGATTTTGTTTAACTTAAATAAATTTTTCTGTTCAATCATTAGCTTAAGATCCATAACTGAAAAGAAGATTAGATCTTTATTATTTGTCCTGTGACAAAATAATTAAAACAACAGAACAATATCATGGCATGTCAAATAATTAAATATTCATTAGGGGTTTTTGAAAGTTAAATGGTTTTTAATGCGTAATCATACATATCATTGACTGACCATCTTTATTTCGCATTGATAAAATCCTGTTAAATATACATACGCAGATCAAAAAATATTTATTTTAAAAACAAAATATTAGAGTAGAGATCATGGATTAGATGCCGTGGGTATTACGAGCAATTTTTAGCGATTTCGTGATTAAACTCGTTTCCAAATGGATACCATAGATTTGTATAAGTCTTCTGTAATTCTATTCATATTGGATCATGCTTTGCGCATACTGAGATCGCTCAATGTAGACAGTAAGTGCAATGATAACTACATCAAAAGGCTCCTTAGCTTATGAATTTTATTATTAATTTGATGAAATTTTTCATGTAGTTAAATATGCACTGTTTCGTTAAACAGTATCTAAAATCTAGTAATTTTTTAAATTAATGAAGTGGTAATCTATGAAAAGTTTGACCAAGAATATTCTGATCATCGGTGGAAAAGGCAAAAATGGACGACGCGTCGCAGAGAAATTAAAGTCGCATAAATTTAATCCAATTGTCACTACTCGTACCATCAATGCGCATGTAGAAAGTGAACGGTATTTTGATTGGAATGATAGCAGTACATTTGGCCCAGCACTGAAGAATATTGAAATTGTTTACATTGTTCATCCAGATACTTCAATGTCAGGAGCAGAACAACAGATTGAAGGATTGATCACAGAAATGATGAATCAGTCTGTTTCCAAAGCTGTATTATTATCAGGCAGAGGTCAAGCATCTGTTGAGAAGTGTGAAAAAATTTTAATGCAGGCTGAACTTGATTGGACTGTCATTCGTTCAGCATGGTTTAACCAAAATTTCAGTGAAGGTCATTTTCTACATGGCATAAAATCTGGCGAAGTGACGTTTATGGCAGATACTGTAAAAGAGCCGTTCGTTGACTTAGAAGATTTGTCAGACGTGGTGGTTGAATGTCTGACTAATAATGCACATAACGGCAAAATTTATGAAGTCACAGGCTCAGAGTTATTGACTTTCGCTGAAGCGGTGAATGCTATTGGAGTAAAGCTTAAACGAAATATACAGTATCAATACCTTAATCAAGAAGCATATAGACAATATTTAAAGAATGCAGGACTGGATGAATTTATTGCAGCGCATATGACGCAGGCATTTTCTGAAATTCTCGATGGGCGAAATGAAAATATTGGCAAGGGAGTTACTCAGGTTCTGGGGCGCGATCCGATTAAATTCACTGATTTTGTAAAATCAAATAAATTCTAGTTTTATAATTTATAAGGTAGCAAAGCGATGTCTTTAGAATTATCAGTTTCACAAAAATATTTAACCAAATTGGGCGTAGAAGACAAGTATTTAGCTACGCTTGAGAATCTAAAAAAGTTGTTATTTCTACATGTAACCAGCATCCCGTTTGGAAATATTTCTTCTTTTCTTGGTGATAACGTGTCTATGGAATTATCACAGATCGCAGATAAATTACTTGATCAAGGACGAGAAGGCTATTGTTTGGAACAGAGTACGCTGACTAGAACAGTATTAAACGAACTGGGATATGAGGCTTTTAATCTTTTGGGGCGCGTATATTATCAATCTCAACCTATAGAAGCTCCGATTCGTACTCATTTGGTGACTGTGGTAAAACTGGTGGATAAATTATATTTATTTGATCCCAGTTTTGGTGGAACGACTCCGACTGCCGTTCTTTCACTGGATAAGCTCGGGGAAATTCAGAATACACCGCATGAAGCTTTCCGTTTTATTGATGTAAAAGACAGTGGTGTTGCTGAAAGTGCCCTGACGGGTGTGAAGATTATGCTTCAAGCTTATATACGTGATGAGTGGGTCAATATTTATGCACTTGATCCAGAACAGAAAGTCTCGGAGTCGGATGCTGTGATTGCCAATTGGTATATTGCAACATCACCAGATTCTATATTTACTCAACATTTGATGCTTGCTGCAGTTACTCGAGATGAACGAATAAACTTAAGTGGAACGACTGTAAAGATCCATGGTAAAAATCATTCAATAAAAAAAGAGCTCACAAGCGAAGATGAATTTCGCGAATATCTTGAGAAGTATTTTAAAATTAATACGCAACAACTGAATGTGGCTTTCATATTTAAAAAAATAATCAATCCTGCCGAGTGAAAGATGCGCTTCTAAGAACAACAAGCAACGCTTGCAAGCTGTTAAACAGACCTGAATGAATCATCGCAAATAGGCTTAAGTAAGATTCACGATAATCATCAGGTTGCAGCTTGCGCATATTTTCAGCATAGTATGTCAGTGGAATATCATCCTTGGAATTAATATTCAATACATGAATAAATAAGAAATCTCAGAGAAAATCTCAAGAATGAATGGAGGAAACTTTGGGGCTAAAGCTACGAAAAAACCGTGCGCCTTCGCCAAATAATGTCTGTCCCTTGAGTAAGAGTATGGCACTGCTACGGGGCGCTTGGACTGCAGAAATCATCTGGTGTTTAAGTGCTGGACCACGTCGATTTGGCGAGTTAAGAGCTGACTTGCCATCAATTACCGCAAAAGTATTAACAGAACGTCTACGTCATTTGGAAAGTAAAGGAATTATACAACGTCTGCCAATCCCGACATCGCCGCCCTCTGTAGAATACAAATTAACAGTTATTGGTGCAAAATTCCTACCCGCTATTCACGCAATCGCCAAAGTTGGTGATGAACTCAAATTTGGCATGCCAGATTCCGAAGCAGACTTAAATGAATACTGAAGCTAACTATTAAAATACTTTGATTTAACAATATTTTGCACAATACATTGTTAATAAGCGCAGTTGTGTTTTATTCCTGTGCAGGATTATTTTTAAAGGATTCTCTAAACTCAGAAGGTGAGTAGTTAAATGTTTGGGAGAATACTCGGCTGAATGCAGCCTGAGAGGAATAGCCAACAAGCTCAGCAATATGAAAAATACTTTTTTGCGTGGTTAATAACAATTCACTGGCTAATCGCATTCTCAGCGATTTTAAATATTGTATTGGGGTGGTCCCGACAGATTCTGTAAATTTCTTGTAAAAGCTTGATTTAGAATAATTGGTAGATTTTGCAAGTTCTTCAACAGTCCAGTCAAAATGTGGGTGATTATGCATTAAAGACATGGCTTTACTGATCATCGGTTCCTGTAATGCTGAAATCCAGCTTTTATGATTCGGTTCAACAGTGCTAAGCCAGCACCGAATTGACCAGATAAATAATAGATCAATAATTCTGGTTAGCATAATCTGACTGCCTATCGAAGGCGCTTTGAGTTCCTGTTGAATTGCATGAACAGTGATTGGAACCCATTCTGCAATAATATTTGTGGCTTTACAGGTAAAAGGGACATGAATAAAAGCAGGTAACCCCTCGGCAATAGCTGAGCCATAAATACCTGAAAAATCGATTGTACAGGTGATGATTTTAGCATCCTGAAATGCATCTGTATTCAAGCTTATACTGTGAAAGTTACCAGGTAAGACCACAACTATGTCGCAATGTTTTAATTCCAGATGATGTTCCAGATGATCCATTGTTAAAAGGCATTTTTCTTTCTGAATAATATGTATATAGCCATGATTTGGAGAAAATTCTAGTATTTCTCCAGACAAAAGAGTTGAAATACTATGGATTTTGCCTGCTATACCTGATAACCGATAGATATCAAAAAAAGTATCTGAAAACGAACTAAGCATATTTTTGGAATTCCGAGAAAAATACTGTTTCTGCAAAAACTTTGCATTCTTGGTGATTGTTAGCCGGTAATATATGCCTAATAATCATTGCAGGAAGCTTTGACTGACCAAAAGTATCAATTATTAATTCGCTCTTAATAGTTATGCCATGAAACTTCTTGAAAAGCTAGATCACTTGAATATGAACATAATAATTTTCTGGAGTAGCAAATGAGTTTAAAACCAACGGTTATATTGGTACATGGCTTTTGGGGAGGCGCAGCGCACTGGAATAAAGTTATTCTAGAATTGGCAGCTAGAGGATATTCATCTCTGCATGCTGTTGAGATTCCGTTGACCTCACTGGCTGATGATGTAGAACGTACAAAAAAAATGATTAAACAAATAGATGGTGATGTTTTGTTGGTTGGTCATTCCTATGGCGGTGCTGTCATCACAGAAGCTGGAAATTTACCCAATGTTGTAGGTCTGGTTTATATTGCTGCATTTGCACCTGATTCAGGTGAAAGCCCTGGGGCGATTACCCAACAAAATTTACCTGAAGCGGCGCCAAATTTAGCACCAGACAGTGATGGTTATCTCTGGTTAAAAGCTGATAAATTTCATGAAAGCTTTTGTCAAGATTTGACTGCGGATGAAGGTTTGGTCATGGCAGTAACCCAAAAGGCACCGTTGGCTAGTACGTTTGGTGATGTGATTACTTCACCAGCATGGAAAACTAAACCATCTTGGTATCAAATCTCTATAGATGATCGAATGATTAATCCTGAGAATCAAAATATGATGTCAGCACGAATGTCAGCTAAAAAAATAATTTCACTGAATGCCAGTCATGCATCTTTGGCATCAAAACCTGTTGAAGTAACAGAACTTATTGATGAAGCAGCTACTTTTCTAGCTGGTTAAAGATTTTCGAAGTATCAGAAAATCTGAGGTTGTGAAAAACATAATAAAATATTGAAAAGAGATATAACATGGATGTTATAAACCGATATAGAAAATTTCTATTACTGGGTTTGGTCGTATTATTTCTTGTCGGAATAGTATGGTATTTAAAACCAGAAACCAATACTGTAATAGCCCCATCAAGTTCAGACTCCGCATTACAAAATCAGCAATCGGTAAGTACTGTTGCGTCAGTTTCTGATACAAATCAACAAGTATTAAAGTTTCATGGTGTTATGCCTGAGTTGGCACCATCACTGCGGGGGACAGAGGTGAACTGCCCTTTACAGGTTGATACGAAAGGGCAATTGGTTTTGTCGCGTGGCATTCGCGACTGTTTCGATTATTTTCTTTCAAGTATTGGTGAAAAAACTGAAAGCAGTATTGTTGTTGATATTCGTCAATACCTTGCTGGTCTTCTACCAACGACTGCTCAACCATATTCTTATCAATTACTTGATAAGTATATGGATTATCTGCATCAGCGTGAAAAGCTACCTGCAGCTCAGACCAACAGTGCAAAGGACTTTAAAACAGTAGCTTCAGCTATAGTTAAGCTGCGTAGACAGATTTTTACGCCACAGGAAGCAGATGTATTTTTTGCCCAAGAAGAAAGCTATGACCAGTACGCAATTGCACAATACGCGATCAATAATGATAAACGCTTAAGCACAAATCAGAAGGCAGAAAAAAGTGCAGCATTGCTGAATGAACAGCCAGAAGAACTGAAAGCAAGTATGCAGCCAATTTTACAATACAACCAATTACAGGAATTGACCACTGAGATTAATCAACGTGGAGGTTCAGCAAGTGAGCTGTACGAGATGCGTAAAAAATTAGTCGGTGCGGCAGCAGCAGATCGCCTCACTCAGGTTGATTTACAGGAAAGCCAGTGGCAAAAAAGAGTAGATAGTTATCTTGCAGCGAGAGCACAAATTACAGCGAGTCAGCAAGATGCGACTCAACAACAGGCTGCAATAAATGAATTACGTAATAAATCTTTTAGCAGCCCAGAAGAACGAATTCGTGCACAGACTTTTGAACAGATGCAGGCTAATTCGAATAAAAAAGTCGCTGAATAGGCAATGAGGAAACGATCAATAACAGAAATATAGCATTGAGAATTAAACAAGGAGATTTTCAGGGAAATATTTTGAAGTATCAAGAAATCAATGTAATACAAAAATAATGTTCAAATATATGGAGTCTTGAACAATGAAAAAAGCAATCCCGGCCTTGGTATTTGGGGCCATCATATTCACATCGGTTAACAGCTCAGCAATTGTAACTACAAGTTATCAAAATTGCGGTATCAAAAACGATCAAGCGGGTTGTAGCAAAACATCTGCAACGGATTGGGGACTGTTCTCTAAAAAAACAGATTATGCCAAAACTAAGTATCCCTTGATATTTGCACATGGTTTATTTGGTTTTTCTCAGATTGGACCGATCAATTACTGGCATGGTATTCCTCAAGATTTAAGTCGCCAAGGCGCTGATGTATATGTAACTAACACATCTGCTGCTAACTCTGATGCAGTACGTGGTGAACAATTACTTAAACAAGTTCTCACGATTCAGGCTTTAACAGGTGCAGAAAAAGTTAACCTGATTGGTCATAGCCAAGGTGTGCAAACTGTTCGCTATGTTGCTGGGGTTCGTCCTGATTTAGTTGCATCCGTAACAGGTATTGCGGGTTCAAATAAAGGGAGTCCTGTTGCAGATTTGGTGGAAACATTTATACGTAAACCAGCCAGTGTAATAGGCTTTGATAAAACTATCGGAGCTGTAATCAATATGTTTACAGGTATAGAAAGTTTTCTGGGGGGGACTTCTAGCAATGGTGGTGCATATGATCAAGATGTTTTAAGTGCACTTGCAGGTTTGACCAAGGCTGGGGCTGGTGAGTTTAATGCCACTTTCCCGCAAGGTATTCCAGTGACTGAGTGTGGTTCTGGAGCAGCTACAGTAAATGGTGTGAATTATTATTCATGGTCAGGTAAAGGCGGACTCACAAATTTATTAGATCCTACAGCTTACGGGTTGCTTGCGGGTGAAGCATTTATCAAATTGAGCACTGGTAGTGATAGTGATGGTTTGGTACCAATATGTTCATCTCATTTGGGCAATGTCATTCGCGATAATTATCCACAGAACCATTTGGATGAAGTTAATCAGATTGTCGGACTTGTTGGCTCTGGTGCTGGTGCAGATCCAGTTCCGTTATATAGTCAGCATGCTAATCGTTTAAAATTGGCAGGTTTCTGATTTTTAAATTCAATGTTTTTCATGAAGGAAAGTAGGAAATTAGTTTTCTACTTTTCCTTAGTTTAAGATCGCTATCAAAAAATAATGGATGAAAAGCATAAATTTTAGAGTGTCATTATTTTAGTTAAGATAAATGATAAATCATTGAATAGGTCCATCGCTTTTTGTTCATCTAATTCAGAAGTGGTGATACGTATAGCTTTAATATCTTGGCCTAATGAAAACTCTTTTCCAAGTCTGACTTTCCATCCCATTAGCGCGAGTTGATAGGCTATTTCCTGAGCTTGCACATGTTCGATCCATAGATTTAAACCATCACAATAACTTATATCTAGAAGCTTTTGATCCAATAATTTTTTAACGATTTCTTGATTTTTTGTCTGATATTGTATTTTTGCTTTATTCATTAATTGATGAACTTTTTCCGATGTCATAAGCGAAAAAATCATCTTTTGTAAGATATGACTCACCCAGGTACAGTTTGGATTTAGTTTCATCCTTAGTCTGGTCGCAGTCTGAGGATCACAATTGATAAATGCAAATCTAAAGTCCGGACCTAAAAATTTTGATACAGATCTTATCACCGCCCAATGTCGGGTAGATTCAGGCACAATGTGATAATAAGGTGTTGTGGCAAGTAATGAAAAGTGATCATCAATAATAATGAGTACATCAGGGTATTCAGAAAATAACTGATGTAATTCTTGTGCCGTTTTAGCCTCAAGACTATAACTGGTCGGATTCTGCGCTCTTGGTGTAATAACAATTGCTTTGGCTTTTTGCTCTAGTGCTTTTCTTATACTATTAAGATCATAGCCTTGTGCTGTGACTGGGAAAAACACCATATTAAAGCGATTCACCTGTAAAGTATGAATACTGGTAATGAAACCTGGTTGCTCAATCGCAATACTGTCAGATTGGATTAAATGTGCATTGAGAATTCTTTCAATTGCATCTACCGCACCATGGGTAAATTCAATTTCAGAATTTTGATTATTTACATCAGCAAAAATTTCATTTCGTGCAAACGCTTCAAGCACTGAAAGCTTGGTACTGTCACCATATAAATACGAAGTATTAAAATTAAAGTTGATTTCATTTAATTGAGGTAAAAAATTCTGACATGGATTTCCATGCGCGAGGTCAAAAAATGTTTGATTGGTTTTTTGAAGATTTTCAAAACGATTAATTTGTGGACTTTTGCGAACTTGAGTGCCTGCACGCCCTTTGGATACAACAATCCCCATTAAGGCTAAATCTTTATAGGCGGCAGCAACTGTATTACGATTGACTTCCAGCTCAGTGGCCAAAGCGCGAATATTGGGTAATAATTCCCCCTCCTTCAAAATCCCATTCTGAATAAGTTCTCGAATACTATTTTGAATGTCCTGAGATGTTTTACCTTTAATTTCAGCCATATAGATCCAATCATTTACTTTCAAACCCGATCAAGTTATTTAACCAGTCTTCAAGTACAAGTTTTGCTTTGTCTGCCAGTATATTGCCATAATATTGATTCTCAAGTCTTAAATCCAAAATATCTATCTTATGTTGCTTTAATTCATCAGTATGACCGATGAGCCATCTTTCAAATTGTTTAGGATCTGCTTCAGCATGGAACTGTAATGCTATAATATTATTTCCTACACTAAATGCTTGATTTGGATAATAAATTGAACTAGCCAAGTGTGTGCCAACGCTAGGTAAATCAAAGGTATCACCATGCCAATGTAAAACGTGTATACCTTCAAGAAACCTTAAAGGTGATGCAAATGCCTGAGCACTCAAGGATAAACGCCCCCATCTTATTTCTTTGATGTGACCGGGATATACTCTTGCACCTAAAGCAGTGGCAATCAGTTGAGCACCCAAACAAATACCAAAAGTTGCATAATTGGTTATTAATCGTTGCTTCAATCCCACGATGATTTCTTTGAGATAAGGATAGGTGATGATGTCATATGCACTGATTGGCCCGCCAAGAATGATAAGCGGGTCCTTTTCTTGTAAGATGGCACTTAGGTCATCTACACCTGCTTGAAAAACGCAAATGTCATAGCCCATCTGTTTTAGTACGGGAGTAAAGCTTCCTGTATCCTCAAAACTTAAAAATTGGATCACATTAATAACTTGGTGTTTTATCATGTTCATGTTTGTCTCTCGGTAAAATAAGTGTGGGTCAGCGCTATAAATCAAACTGAATTGGATGACTCTTCATTCTGTTGAAAAACTGAATCTGCAGTTGTATTTTGATAAGAGTATTGAGAGGATAACGTTCTCATCTGACCATTTTGATAGATCAGAACACGCATATCTTCAGTCACTTGTACAAACTCAACTTCAATAGGATCAATTGCTGTCAATGTTGCGATGAGTTGTTGAATGGAATTTTGTGAAGCAAGATGATTGGGTGTAAAAGTACCGAGTAACTTTTTTTCTCGATATATATTGATCTGATAATGAGTTTTCATCGTGATGCTCTATTCAGTAGGCCAGTAATAACTGTCTGGTTTGGAACGTGCGCCAAAAATTGCTTGTCCAATCCTGATATCTGTTGCACCTTCAGCGATCGCAAGTTCAAAATCTCCAGACATACCCATTGAAAGCCGTTGTATCTCTGGGTGCTTTTTTGAAATTTGATCTCTTAGGGTTCTTAAAAGCTGAAAACACTGCCTGACCTCATTAGGGACATGGCTATGTATTGCCAAAGTCATCAATCCAACGATTTTTATGTAGCTAAATGGCAGACATTGTTCTATGAAATGTTCTAGCTCGTGAGGCTGAATGCCATATTTACTGCTTTCGCCTGATGTATTGACTTGGACAAAGACAGGCATAACCCGATTTTCTTTTTCTAAGGCGCTATTCAGTTTGTAAGCAAGTTCGACGCGATCTAAGGCATGGAATTCACTGATAAATTGGGCTACATATTTCACTTTATTGCGCTGTAGATGCCCAATCAGCACCCATTTTAAATTGCTAAGTTGTTTTAGTTCCTCATATTTACTCTTGGCTTCAAGAACTTTATTTTCCCCTACACAGTCATATCCTAGCGCGTGAATTGCTCGGACATGTTCTGCTGAAAAGGTCTTACTGACGGGCAATAATCTGATTTCAGAAGGATCTCGATTCACCTTGAGGCAGGCTTTCTCAATCGTTAATTTAATTTCACTCAGTCTGTCTGAAATAATTTCTTTGAGCACAATATTGACCTATGACAAAACTATTTATTGTATAGAACAATATCATGAGCGTGTTCAATAAACAAATGATTAAAGAACACCTCCACTCAGCAGAATTTATTTTTGCTACCTGAGCAAGAGCAAAGCCCTGCTTTGTTTGTAGCGTAAGGCGTAGTGGGGATTAGCGTGTTTTTTTGCCAGTAAATGGTACCTGACGAATTGTCAACAGACTCTAGTGGATTTGATCGTAACGACATGCATCTCAGGACTCATCTACACGATTACTGAATAATGTATCGTTCAGCAACAAATTCATTTCGTTACGACCTGACGTTATTGAGTCAAACCAAATAATATTTTGTGTGCCAAGCTGTCCTGAGTTGGATCCATCACTTGTACCTTCTCAGCTACTTTATATGCACGCTGAATAGCAGGGCGTTCACGGATTGTTTCAAACCAAGATTTAATATGAGGGAAATCAGCAAGCTTTATGCCATGTTCTTCATGGTGAACGATCCAAGGATATGCTGCCATATCGGCAATTGAGTAATCTTGACCTGTAATGAAAGTACGTCCGTCGAGATGAGTATTCAACACTTTATAGAGGCGTCGGGTTTCATTGACATAACGTTCGATTGCATAAGGAATTTTTTCAGGTGCATACTTTGCGAAATGTTGATTCTGACCTAACATTGGACCAAGCCCACCGACTTGCCAATACAGCCATTCCAAGGCCATGATTCGTGCTCTGGGTTCACTGGAGAGAAATAATCCGCTCTTTTGAGCCAAATATTGAAGAATTGCGCCAGACTCAAACACACTCAAAGGCTCGCCACCATCGTCTGGACTATCATCGATGATTGCTGGAATACGGTTATTGGGTGAAATAGCAAGGAAGGCTGATTTTAACTGATCCCCCCGACCGATATTCACAGGTATTACATCATATTTAAGTCCTGCTTCCTCAAGAAAAATAGTGATCTTATGGCCATTTGGCGTTGGCCAGTAATGTAGGTGAATCATAGGATGATGCCTTAATAAGGTTTTGAGCGAAAATCAACTGATTTAAATTATGGTCAGGGAGATAACAGCTTCACTTAGCGCAGGCTGTATAACCCTGATCTTTTGAGTGGTGGTTATAAATCGATAACCGTCACGCCATCATTACCATTGAGTCCCAGTACCATACTCTCAGCAAATTGAGGCTCTTTAAGTATTGAAATCACATGATCACCAAAAGCTCTTGGTGGCATAGGTAATCCGAAACGGGACACAAATTCTTCAGGTGTAATTCCCATGGCAGCTGCATAAGCACCTGCTGCTGAGTCACCAACGCCCGTACCAAGGATCATCATGCGAGGAACGATGGCCTGAAACTGAATACCAAGATTTTTATCTTGCGAAAACAAATTGGCATATTTGGTCATGAACCAAAGCGCACGTTTAGAACTGGCATAGCCACCTGTCATCTGAGAACCAGACTCAGCTGCACCACTAGATCCCACTAAAACTCGGCTGCCTGGATTTAGCGGTGTTTTTAATACAGCTTGAAACCAGAAAAAGGCTGCTTTGACATCAGTTTCCCAATTTATAGAAAACTCTTCCCAAGTTAATTCATCCAGAAGCCCCATTCGCGGCGCTGCTCCAGCATTTAACACAAGGACATCTGGACGAATGTCTGCAATGATACGATGTGCCGCAGCTTCATCTGTGATGTCCGCAGAAATTGTATCAACCCCTAACCGTTCAGCGACAGCATCAAGATCTTTGGCATTACGTGCAACCACAGTTACTTTTGCACCTTGATCAACCAGCGCTTCAACTAGACCTAAACCGAGACCACGACTACCACCAGTAACCACAACTTTTTTATCTTTCAGATTCATGACGATTTCTCCAATGTCTAATGAAGTGATGTACTACTAAAACGATTGGAGCCTTGGAAAAGAGTCAAAAAGCCTCTAAATTATTTTAATTTGATCTAGCAACGTACTTTCGACTCGACTTTTTATATCAGTTGATGGGTCGCTGATCAGTCTGATCATGTGGATGTGTATTGATAACTTGCGATGATGAGAGGGGGTGTGGAATCGAAAGAGATTGGAGGGACTCTTTACGCAGGACATGATTTTTATCATCTACGCTTAAATGTGTTGAATCACTTTAAATCATCATCTACAGCCGAAAAGGCAGGATAATGGAGTGGCTGCTCAATCAAGCTAGGCAAAATTACAACATCGATTAGAAGGGAATATGGGGTTAGGAAAAATAATTTGAGCAAGATGAAGAAATAAAATAAAGCTCTCAATGGAGAGCTTATCTGTAAAAAAAACATGCAATTGTATGAGTGACATTACTCAATTTTGAGATGTGCTATTTTTAAACAACAAAAATGTATGATTTTAATTTCATACGTTCAGTAGCAGTGTTAAGTAAATATGGTGCAATGAGGCGATGCGGAACTGTCATCATTTTCAAGGTGGGTGTTGAGAACCATTTATGACCGCGGCTAAAGAAAGAAGAGAAGATCACCTGAGATTTGATCAGGTTGATGACCATACATATTTGAATATCAACTGAATCAGAGTGAACAACCATCATGATTAAATCATCTTGCTTGATCATTGTTGCTGATTCTAGTGATTGCCAGTGTGATTCAGATTTAGATTTAAATCCCAAGGTATTCCATGACTGACTAACGATCTGATTGATTGCTGGAGGAGCATTGGCAAAAATCTCATATGCCCATTTTTCAGCGCTGTACTTTTTATTCATCATGGGAGTCGGAATATCAATGCTAAAAGCATCTTCATAGCCAATATTTTCTAAAGGACATACTTCACGTGCTAGATCTGGAATACGGATTGCTTGTGCTTTCATGGCATTCTCCTTAAGGCATTTGGCTCATCAACAATAGCTATATGCTCAATGGCGAATGGGTTTGAGTATGATGATGAGCCTAATTGTTTATTTATTTGGGGTTAATATCAGCTCTGCATCAGCGGCAACATATCGCACATAGCGGTAATCTCGAATAAAGCTAATCTTGCCTTCTTGCCATTCCAGCCACATGATATAACTTGGTTTGAGGTCTATACGGTTTTCAAAGACAGCAATGACCTCGCGATCTCCAAGCCATGCGGGAACTAGCCAGATATGGTCAATTTTTGCGTAGGCACCAAAGAACATGGAGACATCGGCAGCGCCAACACGGACAGGATGAGTAGACTGACTGAGTTTGACATCATCAGAAAGTAATGCTTTTAGCCCATTCCAGTCGCGGAGGTTAAACAGCTTTACATAGTTTGCTACTGCATCAGATGTTGGTCGGGCAATTTGTGCTTCTTCCGTGGTTATGTTGATTTCGCGCAGTCGAGCACGTCCACGGGAAAGATGGGCTTTTACTGAGTCTACTGACAGATTCAGTAGGGTAGCAATGTCTACAAGAGGCTCATCAAGAACGTCTTTAAGAATGATGACACTGCGCTGAAGTACTGGGAGTTGCATAAATCGTGAAACTGCCATTTTAATTGTTTCCTCGCGCATCAGCATCTCCATCGGATCAGAGGTATTTATATCTTCAATATCGTCAGTAACACTATCCATAGCTTCTGTTATTCGAATGGCTCGACTTCGAAGTAAGTCAAGTGCTCGGTTATGTGCTACGCGGAATAACCAGGCACGTAACATCTGAAAATCTTGTATTTTGTTAATCACAAGCAATGCCCGAGCAAGCGTATCCTGAACGACATCTTCACCTTCAATGACAGAGCCCATCAGTCGCGAACAGTAGCGATGCAGTTCAGGGCGAAGCTGTTCTGCCAGATTAATCAGTTGGGTCTGTTGCATGTGAGGCTTAGGATCATGGTCTTTATTCAAATTGTCTCACCATTCAATCATGGTCACAGCGGTATGGCCGCTGCAATCTAAAAGGATATATTGATATCAATGACCTGACTGTTTTGTCATTTTGCGGTCACTGTAATTTGTTGTTGAACAAAGATTTCTATTGAGCATGAATCAAGTGCTTTAGATCCGCCAATAAGGTTAATTTCTATCTGCACAGCACCACGTTAATGTTTTTGTTTAGATAAGCTATTACTAAAACGATTGAGGAATATAAAAAGAGTCAAAAAGTTGTAAATAATTTTAATTTTGTTTGAAGCTGCTGCAATTATTTTATGTGTTTTATTGATATTTAGCAGGATCATTCTTTTTTATCATGAGATTTAATCAGTTATTTTTTTATAGTCTGGCTCAAACTTTTTTTGAGTCCGATCCTGTTTTTATTAAAAAGACGATTATAGATTTTACGAACAGAAAGAACATCGCTTATTTCTGCATTAATGTATTATTCGTCAGCATCTGGAAGTATAAGTACCAAGAAAAAGTGCTTGGTTCTGCTTGTTATTGTGGGTCACCAGATTAAAAGCATGGATTGGCGCAGTTGATAAAACAATACACAGCAGGTCTTATTTTTATATGTAATTACTATATTTTTGACCATGTTCTGCTTATACTGTGCAGCAATTAAGATATTTCATTTTTTGCACGTCATAAGTACTTTTGATATTGAGTACATGATTGTGTACATATTTTTAGAGTAGTGTATGGCAGTAGCTAAGAAATCCGTTAATATCAACAATATACGTAATTTTTCGATTATCGCTCATATCGACCACGGCAAGTCGACACTTGCAGACCGTTTCATTCAAATGTGTGGTGGATTGCAAGACCGTGAAATGCAGGCTCAAGTCCTAGACTCTATGGAGCTTGAGCGTGAACGTGGGATTACCATTAAAGCGGCTTCTGTAACCTTGTACTATACCCATCCAAATGGGCAAGAGTATCAATTAAACTTTATTGATACACCGGGGCACGTGGATTTCTCTTATGAAGTATCGCGTTCTCTTGCTGCCTGTGAAGGTGCATTGTTGGTTGTCGATGCTGCACAAGGGGTTGAGGCGCAATCTGTTGCAAACTGCTATACCGCAATTGAACAGGGTCTAGAAGTACTACCTGTCCTGAATAAAATCGATTTGCCACAAGCAGAACCTGAACGTGTTATTCATGAAATCGAAGAAATTATCGGTATTGAAGCAACACATGCACCAACATGTTCGGCAAAAACAGGTCTAGGTGTAGAGTCTGTTTTAGAGACATTGGTTGACATTATTCCAGCACCGCAAGGTGACCGTGACGCACCTTTACAAGCCTTAATTATTGACTCTTGGTTTGATAACTATTTAGGTGTGGTATCACTTGTTCGTATCAAACAAGGTCGTGTGCGTAAAGGCGATAAAATGTTGATGAAATCAACAGGTCAATCGCACATCATCACTTCTGTTGGTATTTTTAATCCAAAACATACCGATACAGGTATTTTAGAAGCGGGTGAAGTTGGCTTTATCATTGCTGGGATCAAAGACATTTTTGGTGCGCCAGTTGGTGATACGATTACCTTGGCAACCACACCTGATGTTGCAACTTTACCGGGTTTTAAAAAGGTAAAACCACAGGTTTATGCGGGTTTATTCCCAATTGATGCCAGTGATTTTGAACCATTCCGTGAAGCGCTACATAAGTTACAAATTAACGATTCTGCGTTGTTCTTTGAACCTGAAAGCTCAGATGCTTTAGGTTTTGGTTTCCGTTGTGGCTTCTTGGGAATGCTACACATGGAAATTGTACAAGAACGTCTAGAGCGTGAGTATGATTTAGACTTAATCAGTTCTGCGCCTACCGTAATCTATGAAGCATTGATGAAAAATGGCGAAACGATTTATATCGATAGCCCATCTAAAATGCCTGATGGTTCAACGGTTGAAGATTTACGTGAGCCGATTGCTGAATGTCATATTTTAGTGCCTCAAGAATACTTGGGTAATGTCATGACCCTGTGTATCGAGCGTCGTGGTGTGCAAAAAGATATGAAATTCTTGGGTAACCAAGTATCGATTACCTTTGAAATTCCAATGGCAGAAGTGGTTATGGATTTCTTTGATAAATTGAAATCTTGCTCACGTGGCTTTGCTTCGTTGGATTACAATTTCGTGCGTTTTGAGAGTTCATCTCTAGTTAAGGTCGATGTGTTAATTAATGGTGATAAGGTTGATGCTTTGGCAATGATTTGTCATCGTAATGATGCGCGTCACCGTGGTATTGCTTTAGTTGAAAAGATGAAAGACTTGATTCCGCGTCAAATGTTTGATGTGGCGATTCAAGCTGCAATAGGTGCACAAATCATTGCACGTTCAACAGTTAAAGCGATGCGTAAAAACGTATTGGCTAAATGTTATGGTGGTGACGTTTCTCGTAAGAAGAAACTGTTATCGAAACAAAAAGAAGGTAAGAAACGCATGAAGCAAGTGGGTAGTGTTGAAATCCCACAAGAAGCGTTCCTTGCTGTGTTAAAAGTAGAAAGATAAAAACTAGAGGTCTTATTGCTCATGGATTTTGATTTTAATTTAATTCTCGTTCCTGCAACGCTTATATTTTTTGGGCTATGGTTACTGGATAAGTTTGTACTGAAACAACGTGCAACAAAAGGTAAGGGGAATGAAAATGTCATCATTTCATGGGCATATGATTTCTGGCCTGTTCTAGCAGTGGTTTTGGTGTTGCGTTCATTCTTATTTGAACCGTTTAATATTCCTTCTGATTCTATGGTGCCGACTTTAGAAACAGGTGATTATATTTTGGTGAATAAGTTCCAGTATGGTGTTCGTTTACCGATTACCAATACCAAGATTATTGATATTGGTGAGCCACAACGTGGTGATGTTGCTGTTTTCCGTTATCCAGAAAATCCCAAAATTAGCTATATCAAACGTATTATTGGTTTACCGGGTGACCATCTTGAATTCAATAATGGTCAACTTACAATCAATGGTAAAAATGTTGAGCAAGTACCTACTGAGTTTAGTCGTGAAAAAGATATTTTAGATACGCCTAAGTCAATCTACTATTATGAAACGATGGGTACACATAAGCATTTAGTTCGTTTGCTGGAAGGTCAAAATACTTTGATTTCAGCATTTAATTATGCACAGAAAAAACAAGACCTACCTTATGTAGCAACTGCAAATGACCGCTTTGTAAAATCAAATGGTCAAAGTTGGGAAGTGACTGTTCCAAAAGGCCATTATTTTGCCATGGGTGATAACCGTGACCAAAGTGCAGACAGTCGTTTTTGGGGCTTTGTACCTGAAGAGAACTTAACTGGTCATGCAATCTATGTGTGGATGCATAAGGAACCTGGTTTAAAAATGCCTTCATTTAGTCGCAATGGTGCAATTAACTAATCGGCTACAGTTTAGAAAATCAAATAAAGGTCAATTTTTATTGACCTTTATTTTTATCTGTTAAAGCTATAAAGTTGTCTTGATTTATAAGAAAAATGAAATAGAACAAATGATTTAAACTAGCAACTTGATGCAGTTTCAAGGATAATAGCGCGGTAAAGTTTTTTATCACACCAAGGTTTGCAGTGGATAAAAAATTTATAACAATTGAAAATGATCAGTGGGTCTGCAGCAGTGTATTTGACTCAATTATATGATTATTTTCAATTGCGATTAAAGATTATTCATTCTGAGCTGTTGGATAAAAAAAATGCGTAAAAATCAACAAGGCGCTTCATATATTGGAATTTTACTGGGGATAATTGCTTTAGCTTTTATGTTGAAAATCATAGTTGCTGTATGGCCTTTATACTGGGATGATCGTGTGATTAATAATCAAATTGTAGAGCAGATAAAGAATAGCTCTGCTGAAATCACACCAATGAAATTTGCAACAGAAGTTGATAAACGGTTAGAAATGAACAATATCCGAGATACTAAATTTGAGGATATTGCGACTGTATCAACTAAAGATGGTTTACAAGTGACTAAAAAATATGAAGTACGAAAAAATTTCATGCTGAATATAGATTTAGTCCTCACTTTCGAGAAGAGTTTTGATCAAAGGTCAGTTGAAAGTAAGTGATCCTCGCTTACAGAGTAGAATCGGTTACCAGTTTAAACAATACGAGTTATTACAACTCGCGCTGACTCATCGCTCGGTGAGTCACAAATACAACTATGAGCGCCTAGAGTTTTTAGGTGATGCATTGTTGGGTATGATCATCGCAAACTACTTATATCATGCGTATCCTCATGAAAATGAAGGTCGTTTGACGCGTATGCGCGCAACTTTGGTACGCCAAGAAGCATTGGGTAAAATTGCCAATGATTTAAAGTTAAGTCAAAGTTTAATTTTAAGTACAGGTGAATTGAAATCAGGCGGTCATCATCGTGAGTCAATATTAGCAGATACAGTTGAAGCAATTATTGGCGCAATTTACACCGAAACGCGGGATTTGCCTTTGTTGGAATCGATTGTTTTAAAATGGTATGAACCGTATTTAGATCATATCGAACCGACAGATCAACTTAAAGACCCGAAATCACGTTTACAAGAATATCTACAAGCTCGTAAAAAGCATCTCCCAGTTTATGAGGTCGTAGATATTCAGGGTGATGCACCTAACCAGCATTTTAAAGTAGAATGTACAGTAGATGGCTTGCCTAAAATGATGGGTGAGGGATCAAGTCGCCGTTTTGCAGAACAAGCAGTCGCGGCGGATTTTTTAAAGATATTGGAGCAGTAAACTGCATGAGTACACATTCCGATCACAATGATGCTGATCACGAGCCGTCTGAAAACGGTAATGAGTTAATTAATCAATTTTTTAGCTCACAAGGTACAGAAATCCCTTCGGATTATCGAAGTGGATTTGTTGCGATTGTAGGACGTCCAAACGTGGGTAAATCGACATTGATGAACCATTTATTGGGTCAAAAATTGTCAATTACTTCACGTAAGCCACAAACGACGCGCCATAAAATCATTGGTATTGATAGTCGTGAAAAGTCTCAGGCTGTATTTGTTGATACACCGGGGATGCACAAGAAAGAAGTGCGTGCGATCAATAAAATGATGAACAAAGCTGCACATTCTGCATTGCGTGATGTCAATTTGGTTCTATTTGTTTTAGATGCCCAGAAATGGACACCAAATGATGACTTGGTTTTAGAGAAACTGCAAAATGCAGAAATGCCAGTCGTTTTGATTATCAATAAAATCGATACCTTAGAAAATAAGCGTATGATTTTACCGTTGATCCAAGAACGTGCGAAGTTGATGAATTTTGCTGAAATTGTTCCTGTTTCAGCATTACGTGGTGCAAACTTGGATCATTTGCGTGAAGCGATTGAAAAGTATCTACCATTCCAGCCTCCATTATACTCTTTAGAACAGTTAACTGACCGTTCAGAACGTTTTCTTGCCAGTGAAATCATTCGTGAGAAAATTATGCGTCAGTTAGGCGAAGAGCTGCCTTATGATTTAACGGTTCAAATTGAATCATTTAAAACAGAAGAAGCGACAGTGAATGAAAAAACGGGTCGCCCAAAAGCTGCATGTACTTATATTGATGCCACAATTTTTGTTGATCGCCCTGGGCAAAAAGCCATCGTGATCGGTGAAAAAGGTGCTAAGCTGAAGAAAATTGGTATGGATGCTCGTGTCGACATGGAAAAAATGTTTGAGCAAAAAATCATGCTAACACTTTGGGTGAAAGTTAAAGGTGGTTGGTCTGATGACGAACGTGCTTTAAAAAGTTTAGGCTACAGCGATATTTAATTGACTTTTTGGGAACTGAAATGATTCGAGTTATAGCAATTCTTGCTTGCATAATCATGTTACAAGGCTGTATCACTAAAATTGTGACAGTTCCCGTCAAAGTTGCTTATAAAACCACAAAAGGTGTGGTTAAAGGCACTGCTGCGGTTGTAGGCGCTGTTATTCCTGACGGGGATGATGACGATGATAAGAAAAAACAAAAGGATGATTAAGTTCAAGCTAGATGCGTAATGAAATCTTGCATGGTTATTTAATCCATCATCGAAAATATAGAGAACGTAGTCATATTGTGCACTTATTTACACAAGAGCATGGTCGTGTCGACGGTATTCTTAGACAAACCCCACCACCACAATACCAACCGATTACTTTGCAAGCATCGGGAAAATCCGAGCTTAAAAACTTTTCAAAACTCGAAATACTCAATCAACCGATTTTCTTTTATGGGGATGCTTTCTTTTCGGGCTTTTATTTAAATGAACTGCTGCTTCGTTTATGTCCGCTTGAAGAAATGATGTCTGAAACATTTCAGCAATACCATTTAACTTTACAACATTTACAAAAATTGGCTGAACATCCACAAGCTGATTTATTTCTTCGACAAATTTTACGCCAGTTTGAACACGCACTGTTAGAAGAGCTGGGTTATCCGCTGGATTATGGGCATGATTCAAATCAACAAGAGATTATGCTGACCCAACGTTATCAATTTCAATTGGCGGAAGGCTTTACACCAGTGTCATATACTTCGTCTGGGACGTTGTTGGGCCAACAAATTCTAAGCATGGCAAATTATGAAAAGGGTAGGGATTTTAGCCCAGAACAGTTACAATTATTGGCTAAACTCTATCGACAAATGATTACTTCACTTTTAGGTGATCGACCATTAAAAAGTCGTCAGCTTTGGGTTCAAAACGCTCAATCTAAAACGTTGAGCCGTTAATTTTAATTTATTGGTTAATTAGGAGAATGTTATGGCTGCATTGCTAGGTGTAAACATTGACCATGTTGCAACCCTCAGACAAGCACGTGGAACGACTTATCCTGATCCTGTGAAAGCTGCATTAATTTGCGAACAAGCAGGGGCGGAAGGCATCACTTTACACTTACGTGAAGATCGTCGTCATATTCAAGATGATGATGTGCGCCGTATGCGACCTGTATTGACGACAAGAATGAACTTGGAAATTGCTGTAACTGATGAAATGGTTGCATTTGCAAAAGAGATTCAACCACATCATGTGTGTTTTGTGCCAGAGAAACGTCAAGAAATCACCACAGAAGGTGGTTTAGATGTGCTTGGGCATTTTGAAGATGTTAAAGCTGCGACTCAGGCATTAACTGCAATTGGTTGTGATGTATCTTTGTTTATTGATGCTGATTTTGCACAAATCGATGCTGCAATTGCTTGTGGTGCACCCACTATTGAATTACATACGGGTGCTTATGCAGACGCTAAAACTGCTGAAGCTCAACAGATTGAACTCGAAAGAATTATTAAAGGTACAGAGTACGCAGCATCTAAAGGTTTGGTCGTCAATGCTGGTCATGGTTTGAATTTGGACAATGTGGCTGCAATTGCTGCAATTCCTCAGATTCATGAACTCAATATTGGACATTCGATTATTGCCGAAAGTGTTTTTGTCGGTTTGGAACAAGCAGTGAAGGACATGAAGGCCGCACTTCATGCAGCTGGTTAATTTAATTTTTGATTTACGTTGTTGAATATTGATCATGTCGAATATGAATTATGATGAGCTTATGCAACCTGTGATTGCTTTTTTAGGCTGTGAAACGCCAAAGGCATGGTTGGATGAGGCATTGAACAATCTCCCATTGCTCATGCAGGATCATGCGAATTGTGAAAAGAAAGCGGCTGGAACAGCAATGAACTTGATGTTTCGCTACAGTTTTTTTACCGATTTGCAGATCAAATTAGCGCAACTAGTGCGTGAAGAAATGTTGCATTATGAACAAGTGTTAGAGTTTATGAGCAAACGTGGTCAAGAATGGAAAGGTCTGAGTGCAGGTCGTTACGCAGGTGGTTTGCGTAAAGAAATTCGTACTTATGAACCAGAAGCTTTGATTGATGTTTTGGTGATTGGTGCGTTTGTTGAAGCACGTTCTTGTGAACGATTTTATGCCTTAGCACCATTGGTAGATGATGAGTTGGGTCGTTATTACCGTTACTTGCTGAAATCTGAATCTCGTCACTATGAGGACTATTTAGCTTTGGCTTTAGATGTTGCTAAAACTGCTAAATTAAAAGATCCAGAAGAGGATATTCAGCAACGCATCGAATTGATCCGTGAAGTAGAGAAGGATTTGATTTTAACGCCTGATAAGACTTTCCGTTTCCATAGCGGTGTGCCTGCTTAATTACTTATCTGATTAAAAGCTGAATTTAGAAAATAGACCAAAGCATTGCTTTGGTCTATTTCATTGTGCTGTTTAATAAAAACCTGATGGAACTGTTGCTTTAGTTTGTCACACGCTGTGTCTAGTTTTGAAATAAAAAAAGCCCACTTTGATAAGTGGGCTTTTAGAATTTGGCTCTCCAACCTGGGCTCGAACCAGGGACCTGCGGATTAACAGTCCGTCGCTCTACCGACTGAGCTATTGGAGAATCTGAATGCGATTATAAGGATATATCTTTATGGGTCAAGCCTTTCCTGTCATCTTTTCTTCATTTGTACACTGTATGCTTTTTATTTGAACAATCTATAGATAATTTAAAAAAATTGATTCTGACAGTTGCAATAGTGAAACGGTCTTGTTAGATTAAAACCATAAAGAGTGTTTAAGTTTGACTTAAACAGTGTGGATTTAAAACCAACTTGCCAGCACTAAATGGCTAAATAGGAGACAGCGAATGAATACGCTTACTATTTCTCAAATTTTTGAAAATTTCTCAGTCTACAAAGAAAATTACCTTTCAATCCTGCAAGATCCTGAACAATATTTTATCCAAGTTGAACAAGCCTATTTAGATGTTTGGCCATTTACTGAAAAAAAACTGTATTTGGGCGATCTGTTGCAGCTTTGGTTTAGTGAAAAATGGCTCATTAATACACCGTGTCGATTATTAAATTCATCCAGTCGGGTTTCATCAAGTTCAGACACGCAGGCTACTCAAAAACCAGTTCAACGGACACAAGATTTTTATCTGTTCCAATTGAGTGGAAGTACCTTATCAGGTTCTAACCATGCGCAAATCTGGTCAGTTTCAGAACAAAAAGTGCTTTATGTTTCTTTGGATCGCATCTTTAAATATTACTGCTATTTTGAATCGATTGAACGCCCAAAAAAACATCCTCAAAATCCATTTAAATTGTTTCAACACGCGATTTAATCAAACGCATTGAGAACGCTTTTAAGTGTGACTTTAAATCTGCTTAAAAGCTTCAATTGCTCGAATACGACTTTGTTTTAAATCCACAATTGGCTTTGGATAGTTGAGTTCTATATTGGGATTTTTTGCATAAGGTTCATGAATGGTTTTTGCGTCTAAATCTGCAAGTTCTGGAACCCATTGTCGAATGTAATCACCTTGTGCATCAAATTTCTGCGATTGGCTGATAGGGTTAAAAATACGGAAATAAGGTACGGAATCAGTTCCTGTGGATGCACACCATTGCCATCCGCCGTTATTGGCAGCCAAATCCCCATCAATAAGATGTTGCATAAACCATTGCTCACCTAAACGCCAATCAATCAATAGGTTCTTGGTGAGAAACATGGCGACAACCATACGGATCCGATTATGCATCCAGCCTGTGTGAAGTAACTGGCGCATACCTGCATCGACGATCGGAATCCCTGTCTGACCTGTTTGCCAAGCGCTTAAATCATTTGCAGCATCACGCCATTGTAGTTGCTGTGTTGGCATTTTAAAGGGCAAGTGCTTTGACACACGCGGGAAATCAAACAGAATATGCTGATAAAACTCACGCCAAAGCAGCTCATCGAGCCATGTTTGTTGTCCAATATGATCAATAGAAAAATGTCCAAATTGTGCTCGAAAGAGGGCATTGAAACACTGTCGAATTGAAAGGATGCCTATATTTAAATAGGCTGAAAGCTGGCTGGTGGCTTCAATTTGGGGGAAATCACGTTCAAGTTGATAATGACGGACTTTGTTTTCAATAAAATCATCCAAGAGATTCAAAGCATATTGTTCGCCAATTTGCCACTGCTTGTTGATCTGATTCGGATCGAATGTAAAACCAAGCTCGGCCAAAGTCGGCAGGCTATTGTTATCCAACTTGCCCACATCTATTGCATCATTTAAGGCTTGAGTTTCTGGAATAGGAAAGCATCGAGGGATCGAAATACTCAGTTGTTCATAGCAGTATTTTTTAAATGCACCGAAGACTTGATAGGGTTGATTGGATTTATTGCGAATTGAACCGACAGGGAACAGAGTGCGATCATGATATAAAACCAAATCACGGTTACTTTGATTCAGTTGTGTTTGAACTTGGAAATCTCGATTTAATTCATTAACACCACACTCAATATTGGCGTGTACATTTTCAATGTCCAGTTTTTGACAGAGTTGATCGATCTCTGCTGCAATGTTTTCCCATAAGGGGATGCTGCGGATAATCAGCGGAATTTGAATAGAAGCAAGTTCTTGTTGAATGGCTTGAATTTGACGTAAATAGAAATCAAGCTTAATCGGTGCATCATCATGCATTCGCCATTGTTCAGGTGAAAGAATCACCAGTGCAATTACAGGACCGCTTTGCGCTGCATGCCATAGGGCAGTATGGTCTTGAATACGTAAGTCTTGACGGAACCAAAGAAGTTGTTTTTGCATAGGATTGATAGGAATGGATTCATTCACACTAGGTTTTCATCAATTTAAACCAATACGTATAAAAAAGGCAAAGTAAAAACTTTGCCTTTTCGATCAGATCAAGCAGATCTTAGTGGTGATGACCACCTGCACCGTGTACATGACCGTGCTCTAATTCTTCTGGAGAAGCATCACGAACTTCTGCGATTTCAACTTCAAAAGTAAGATCTTGGCCAGCTAATGGGAAGTTAGCATCAACGATGATGTTGTCACCTTCGATTGCTTTAACAGTAACGATTTGAACACCGTCATCAGTTTGAGCTTGGAACTGCATACCAGCTTCAATGTTCTCAACACCTTGGAACATTTGAGCAGGAACTTCTTGAACGAGGTCAGGGTTGTATTCGCCATAACCTTCAGCAGCTGGGATAGTTACTGTAAATTTGTCACCTACAGTTTTACCTTCTAAAGCTTTTTCTAAACCAGGAATGATGTTACCTGCGCCATGTAAATATGCAAGTGGTTCACCTTGTGATTTATCGAGAGTTTCACCCTCAGCGTTAGTCAGCGTATAGTGGAAAGAAACCACGTTGTTATTTGCAATAGCAGTCATGTTATTGATCCATTCGGTAATCGATAATTTTAAGGCTACATCATAAAGTGAAAAGCAATTTTTGTAGACTAAAATTACTAAAAAATTGCATTTTCATCTGTATTTTGACCATTTTTTCATAAATATGGGCAAAAATTTAAATTTCAATGCAATTTTATTTTTGGCGCGATTTTTCGTGTAACAAAATCTTTAGCCGTTAACAAGCCTGCATGAGCATAGCCATATATCGTCGCTTGATGAATACGATATAAAGACACATACATCGATTTTGCCACGAAACCTTGAACATTGACCTGACCAAGTAGTTCACCGACCGCTCTATTTTCACTGAGTGATACCAGTGAGCCTTTGTCTGCGAACTGGAACATTGGCTGTGGTCGTCCTTTGATGCGCGCATTCATTGCATCTACTAGAAACGAAGCTTGTTGACTTGCGACTTGTGCACGTGGACCAAGTGGTGCTTCTCTTGCATCTAAGATACAGTGGGCGCAATCACCAAAGGCAAAAATGTTTGGATCAGCCTGAGTCTGTAAAGTTGCGTATACGTTTAAACGCCCCATGCGATCTTTTTCAAAGCCTGCTAAATTGGCAATTACTTTAGGGGTTTTTATCCCTGCTGCCCAAACTTTTAATTGTGCTTCTACGGATGTGCCATCACTAAAATAGACTTTTTCAGCATCTACTTTTTCAACACGTTTGCCCGTTAATACATCTATTTTCATTCGTTGTAATTGCTGTGTGGCATGCTCTGCCATTTTTTCAGAAAGTGCTGGTAAGATACGATCAGCGCCTTCAACCAAAGTAATTTTGACATTGTTTGGGTTAATTTTATTTAAACCATATTTATAAAAGTTCTGTTTGGCTTGAACCAACTCAGCTGAAAGTTCAACACCTGTTGCGCCTGCACCAATCACGGCAATGTGTAATTCACGATCAATATTTTTATTTTGAGCATCTAAATACAAGTGTAGTAAGTCCTGTTGGAAGACTTCTGCTTGTTGGCGACTGTCGAGATAATGACAAAATTCTTTAACCCCAGGCGTATTAAAGTCATTGGAGACTGAGCCGACAGCCAGAATTAAGGTGTCATAATGCAGTGTGATTTGCTCTTGATTGGATTCATATTTACTGGTTTGGGTTTTGCTGAGCTCGATGGTTTTGTTATCACGATCTAAATGTTCAAAACGACCCAAGACAAATTCATAGTGATGCTTGGCTGCATGCGCATAATAATTGGTTTCTTCATCACTTGGGTTCATGGTGCCAGCTGCAATTTCATGCAGCAATGGTTTCCAGATATGGGTGAGTTTTTGGTCAACAAGGGTGATTTTGGCTTTTTTACTCTTTCCAAGCGTATCACCGAGTTGTGTCACCAGTTCTAAACCACCAGCGCCACCACCAACAATCACGATATGATGTAGATTTGACATAGAAAACCTAAATTGTTGTTATGAAAATAGAATGGCATAAATATGCCATTCTATTTAATTGTTTAGGTTTTTTTTGTATTACAGGTTACATAATTATAATAAATCTAAGTAAATTGGTTGGTTTTAATTAAATTCCAAAAATCGACTTGATCCATTCCATTAAACGCTCAAACCAAGAGGCTTGTTCAATATGCACTTCATCTTCAATATCAAAACTTTGAATCAGTTGATTGTTTTGGTAAACATTCACTTTTGCCAAATGCATGATCTTTTCTAAAGGTGCGGTAAGTGATGTCTCATTCAGTTCAACATTCAAATGGGTTTGAGTTGTTGTAAGCGGTTCAACTGCTGCCAAGAGACCATTTGCCTCAGTTTTCATGATACGGCTATTTACAACATCAAAAGTCGCTAAATCAATTGGTGTCGCATCGTTATATAAAGATGTGGTAATGAGTTGAGGTTTTTTTGCTTCAACCTTAAACATTTTTAAGGTGGATTTAACTACAGGAAGCTCAGCAATCAATTGTTTGTCTTTAATTGCGACTTCATCACGGGTGTAGGCATAGCCCAAGTTTAACAGTTTATGTGCAATTTCCGCGCGTTTAACTGCACTTTTTGCACCCATCACCACCACAATTAAACGACGATCAGGAGACTCTGTAATAGCAGAAGGACGATGCGCTGTCAGTGCTAAGTTATAGCCGGCTGCTTTAGTAAAACCCGTTTTTAAACCATCTACACTTGGATCAGACTTTAAAACAAGGTTGGTGGCATGATGAAAATGTTGGTTATAACTAAAACTTGGCATCACTGAATAATGCATATATTCAGGGGTTTGTGATGTTACTGCTTGACCTAAGATCGCCATATCATGAGCTGACGAAAAATGATCAGGCATGGTAATGCCCGGAGGGTTGGCAAAATGAGTATCCTTCATTCCCAAGGCTTGTGCTTCTTGGTTCATACGAGCAACAAATGCGGGTACGCTACCTGAGATACGTTCTGCCAGCGTTACTGCTGCATCATTGGCAGACATCACAATCAATCCAGCAAGAAGTTGGTCAATTGAGATTTGCTCACCTTGCTTCAGGTACATTTGAGATTCATCCCATTGCACGATCTGAACTACAGGGGTTGCAGTAATAATCTCTTCTTTTTTGATATGACCTGCTTTGAGTTCTTTCAACGCAATATAGGCGACCATCATTTTGGTCATGGATGCTGGGGCACGCTGTACATGACTATTATATTCAGCAATGGTTTGACCCGATTGTGTATCTAATATTGTCCAAGCTTCAGCTTCAACAGATTGCGGATTAATATTAAGTAAAGCGGCGTTAACAAACGTGGAGCAAACCAAGCCAGTTATCGCGATAAAAGAAGCAAGAATTTTCAACAGATTTACCTTTAAGCCAATCCTATGGCAAGAGTGCATAAACTTTGCGAATGCTATGCCTTTTTTGCACTCTTCGCTAGTCAGAATCGTAGACAATTGCGACTAAAATCGCCTGACTTTGTAAAAAAATGCTAATCTAATTGGTAATTTCTCACTGTCTATTTTCGAATATATATTTATGTTGCATTATCAGATTGAATTTGACGATTACCGTCAGCACCTCATTCATGTCACATTGCGCTTTCTGGCGAACCCTACTCAAGTTTTGTCACTTCCTACATGGATTCCTGGTAGCTATTTGATCCGTGAGTTTTCTAAACATATCGAATCTGTGAAAGCCTATGATGAAGCGGGTCGTCAACTGCAAATTAATAAGTTTGAAAAAAATAAATGGCGTTTATATAACACCGACCATGAACTGATTACTGTTGAATATGATGTTTATGCCTATGACCTTTCTGTACGTGGCGCATATGTCGATCAAACCCGTTTATATGTCAATCCTGCTTGTGTCTGCCTAGGGCTACAAGACCAAGAAGAATCAGCAATCGAAGTTGAAGTATTTTTACCTGAAGAATTAAAGCATTTTCAAATTGCCACAGGTTTAGAGTCAAGAAGCTTGGTGAAAGGGCGCTATACCTTAAAAGCCAACAATTATGCACAATTGATTGATGCACCATTCGAATTGGCGGATCAAACCCGTTTTAGTTTTGAAGCGAATGGGATTCCACATGAATTTGTGGTTTCTGGTCAGCATACAATGAATGCAGCGCGTATGAAGCAAGACCTTGAAAAAATCTGTAGTACAGAAATTTCAATGTTTGGTTCAGCACCTTTTGAAAACTATACTTTTATGACTATGGCGACTGGCAATAGTTATGGTGGTTTAGAGCATCCGAATAGTACCAGCCTGATTTCGCCACGTGATGATTTTCCTAAAGCAAATGAACCTGTAGAGCCTTCTGCGGATTATCAACGCTTCCTTGGGTTGTGTAGTCATGAATATTTTCATTCATGGTTGGTTAAATTTATCCGCCCTGAAAACTTTGCAAATTACGATTTAGATCAGGAAGGCTACACCTCACTGTTATGGATTTTTGAAGGTTTCACCTCTTATTATGATGATTTGATTCTGTATCGCAGTGGTGTGATTTCTCAAGCATCTTATTTAAAGTTGCTAAAAGGGCAAATTGATCGTTATCTACAGAATCCGGGACGTTTTATTCAATCTGTTTCAGAGTCTAGTTTTGATGCTTGGATTAAATTTTATCGTCAGGATGAAAACTCAAATAATGCTGGGACCAGTTATTACAATAAAGGCTGTTTGGTTGCACTCAGTTTAGATTTGGGTCTACGTTTACGTGGTTCTAGTTTGGATGCGTTAATGCGCCGTTTGTATGAAAATACCCAAAAGGGCATGCAAGTCAATGAGCGTACGATTGTCGAGCTGTGTAATGAACTGACTGGCGATAATTGGATTGAACAGATTAATCATTTGATTAATACCACAGATGAATTACCACTGGATCAATTGTTCCCTGAATTTGGTTTGAGCTATAGCTTGCAAAATGAAAAAGCACTTCCATTTGGTTTAAAAGTTGCTGAAAAAGCTGAGGGTGTCATTATTCAGCAAGCGCGTCGTGATGGTGTTGGTGCAAAAGCGGGGCTGTCTGCCAATGATGTGATCATTGCGATTGATGGTTTAAAAGCGTCTGAAAAACTTTTAAACCAATATGCAAAACAGCAAGGTCAATTTACGGTTTATGCATTCCGTCGTGATGAGTTTTTACAATTTGAGTTGCAAGGCGGCGAAGTTGCGTTGACTACGGTTGAGTTGACTGTATTAGATCAAGCCAAAGCTGAGAAATGGTTAAAGGCTTAATTAAGTTGTGTACCCCAAAAAACCGATGTTAAAACACATCGGTTTTTTTTCGCCTAAAATTTAACGTGGTATGATCAATCAATTACCACGATATGTTGAATATCCATAAGGGCTAATCAACAGTGGAATATGATAATGTTCAAGACTTCCATCAATCACAAAAACCACAGGAACTTCTGGGAAAAAAGCACGTTGGTTATTTTGTTTAAACCATTCACCAGTTTGAAAAGTAACCTTGTAGACACCTTTATCTAAGGCTTTGTTTTCAGGGTATAAGGATGAAATTCGTCCATTACTATCAGTACTTCCCTCATTAATTTTTACCCATTTATCTTTTTGTTGCGCTTCAAGAATGACTTTAACATTGCTTGAAGGTAAGCCATTTTCAAGATTTAATACATGTACGCTTAATGGGTTTTGGGCAAAACAAAGCCCAGAAAATAGGGTTGCTGAAATAGCTAAAGTTAATTTTTTCATCATCAATTTTTACTAAGACTAAAATCACTATGTTAAGGTCAAGTTGAAGTGTTGCCGTTAAAAAAATGTAAAATTATATTAATCGTTAAAATTTAACGATGTATGGGGAATTAAATAATTTTGATTTAACAATAAGATAGATAATTAAAATAATAGATAAAACAGTATTGTTGAGAGGTTTTCAAATGAAATGCTTAGGCTTGCAAACGAGCCTTTCTAAAAAATGATGCGTATTTTATTTAAATGCTTGCATAAGTGAGAAATCGATTTGACTGGATAACTACCCTATAAAAATTTTGACAGATTTAAACTTAGCTACTGTTCTTGGCGATTTATACGACTATTTATAATGTGATTTGAGGCAGTCAAAAAACTGAAGCAAACCTTAGCCTTGTGGTTTTTTAAATGGCATAGTCAAAGCTTATTGTTAAGTTTATATAAATAAAATATTAATCAACTATTTATAGTTGGTGCTTAAATCTAGTCCAGTATGTACTTTGTCGTGGTCTAACACGATGTGCAATCATACATTCGATAGTGAGAAGGAAAATATAATATGAAAAAATCTCTTTTCAACATTCCACGGATAGTTTTGTGTTGCGTTTTGCTATTGGCGACATCTGTTGCACGTGCAGACGGTACAGGCAAGCTACAGTTTTTATATACGGCTTATTTAGATGTACCTGCCTTAATTTCAAATATGCTTGCGTCCTGTGAGCAATTTGATCCTTCGACGAGAGTTGAGTTACAACGATTGTATGATCAGTGGAATCAAAAGCATGGACGTTATCAGAAAGAGTTGCAACAGCTCTTATTTAAGTTGCTTAGCGAACAAATGGGAGAAGCAAAAGCACAGGAGTTCATTGTCCACCTTAAAACAGAAGTTCAGAATGAGTTAGTAAATATGTATTTTCCGCAGAATCATACGTGGACTGACAACTGGTATTGTACAAAGGGACTACCTGATGAATTGACAGGAAAGGGCTTAATGTTGGATTACGCAGACTATGTAAAGGAACTCAAGCAGAATCTAGATGAACTTAAGCAGAAAGTAAAATAACGACACCGCCCTAATTTTAAGCGGCTTTTTGATTTTGAAATCAGTCAAAGTCGCTAAGTCGATAAATCAGCAATGATTTATTTCAACCGAAATCTGCAACAACAGTAAAACGAGACAAATAAGCTAAAGCGTCATCCATTTTTATATTCATTATTCCCAGTTAAAAGAAATCAACATATTTGTCATTAAACTTTCTAACTGTATATTTTAAAATCATTCAACAATAAATTTATTCTAAATTTTGAATTCATAATACAAAAAGGTAATGTCAATGAAAAAGCGTTTCTTAAAGCTCATCACAATTGCATGTGGTTTAGGCGTAGCTCCTCTTGGATTTGCTGCAAATTGTTCAAGTACAATTAGCAATAATGCTGTGGCAAACTTAACTGTCCCAGCAGGTGCAACATGTACTTTAAATAGTACATCTGTTGATGGAAATGTGAATGTACTCAATGGTGGGAGTTTGATTTTAAATAATTCTTCAGTGAGTGGAAATGTGCAAGCCAATACAGCCAAAGTATTAAAGTTAGTCAATTCTTCTGTTGAGGGGGATGTGCTTGCAGGTCAGGTATCGTCAACATTGAGTTTAAATAAATCCATGATTTCAGGAAACTTACAATGTTCCACACTGACGAAACTACAAAGCAGTATGAGCAGTGTTGAAGGTAAAACTACAGGGAAGTGTCGTTAAAGATTAAAAATATCTGTAAAAAAGCACTCAATATTGAGTGCTTTTTGACGTTTAAATTTGTGAACGATGACTTAAGCTTCGATGGCTTGTACCGCAATTTTTTTCGCTGGATCAACTTTACGACGTACCACTGGAACAGGTTCACCATAATATTGACGATCTGCAAAATAGCTTGAACGAACCATTGGAGCAGCCCAGATATTTCTGAAACCAAGCTTGTGACCGTGTGCAGTATAACGCTCAAATTCTTCTGGTGTGACAAAACGGTCAATTGGTGCATGTTCTTTAGAAGGCTGTAAGTATTGACCAATTGTCACATAATCAACACCGTGTGCATGTAGATCATCTAACAGGGCAATCACTTCTTCTTCGGTTTCACCAATACCCACCATCAAACCACATTTTGTTGGCACATCAGGGCAGTATTCTTTAAACATTTTTAATAAGTTTAAAGAATGTTGATAGTCTGAACCCGGGCGCATCGCTTTATAGAGGCGAGGTACCGTTTCGATGTTATGGTTAAATACATCTGGTGGACATTCAGTCATGATACGCAGTGCAATATCCATACGACCACGAAAATCAGGAACCAATATTTCTAATAATGTTTTTGGACTGAGTTGACGTGCTTCTTGAATACAATCAACGAAATGTTGCGCACCACCATCTAAAAGATCATCACGGTCTACAGAGGTAATCACTGCATACTTTAAACCGAGATTGGCGATGGTTTCTGCCATATGACGAGGTTCATCAGGATCAAGTGCATTTGGACGACCATGTGCAACATCGCAGAACGGGCAGCGACGGGTACAAATATCACCCATGATCATAAAGGTTGCAGTACCACCACCGAAACATTCTGGAAGGTTAGGACAAGCCGCCTCTTCACACACAGTATGTAATTTTTGTGCACGTAAAGTGGTTTTGATTCGTTGAACTTCATCAGGCGCAGCCATTTTGACACGAATCCAATCCGGCTTTCGTGGTGCTTCAACCGTGGGAATAACTTTTACAGGTATACGAGCAACTTTTTCCGCGCCACGTAATTTGACACCCTGTTCTGGTTTACGGTTCTCTGACATATTCAACTTTTCCACTGTTTTCTACGGGGGAGATTATGCTCATTATAGCGGAAATGCAAAAAGATAGGGCAAAAACACTATTCATATACTAAATGTCGTTATCACAGAATATATGCATGCGAAATACAGAAAATTGTTTTGGTTTAGGTCATAATATCGCATAAGACAAGATATAGACTGAATTTACTATAAGGAGCTTTGAATGCCACGTAAGAAAGAAGTCGTTAGTGGGAAATTTGTGAAATACGATGCGGTCGTACTTGGCTCTGGTCCTGCTGGTGAAGGCGCGGCAATGAAGCTTGCTAAATCGGGTAAGCGTGTTGCAATTGTAGATATTCGTGAGCAACTTGGTGGTAACTGTACCCATGTCGGCACCATCCCAAGTAAGGCTTTACGTCAGACAGTTTCAAGTATTATCCGTTACCAACGTGATCCAATGTTTAAAAAAGTAGGGGATTGGAAACAATTCACTATGAAGCAAGTTTTGCGTAATGCGCATAAAGTGATTCAACAGCAAGTTGATACACATTCACGTTTTTATGACCGTAACCATATTGATGTATTTCACGGTCGCGCATATATCCAAGATAAAAATACGGTGATTATTTTTAGCGAAGATGGTGTTAAAGAAACTTTAGTTTTCAAACAGCTTGTGGTTGCAACAGGTAGCCGTCCTTATCACCCACAAGGTTTAGACTTTAATCATCCGCGTGTATTTGATTCAGATAAAATTTTAGATCTGGATTATCCAATTCATAAAATTATCATTTATGGCGCAGGTGTAATTGGTTGTGAATATGCATCTATCTTTATTGGTTTAGACCATAAAGTTGACTTGATCAATACACAGCATCAGCTGCTCAGTTATCTCGATGATGAAATTGCAGATGCGTTGTCTTATCACTTACGTGAACAAGGCGTGTTGATGCGTCACAATGAGCAAATTGATCATTTAGAAACGTTTGATGATCATGTGGTCTTGTATTTGCAAAGCGGTAAAAAAATTAAAGCTGATGCCATTCTTTGGTGTAATGGCCGTTCAGGAAATACCGATGGTTTAGGTCTTGAAAATGTAGGTATTACACCAAACAGCCGTGGGCAACTTGCGGTAAATGATCAATATCAAACCGAAGTTGAAAATATCTATGCAGCAGGCGATGTTGTGGGTTGGCCGTCCCTTGCTTCTGCAGCATATGACCAAGGTCGTTGCGCTGGTTCAAATATGAGCGGCGAAGAAAATGTTAAACCAGTGAAAGATATTCCAACGGGGATTTACACCATCCCTGAAATTTCATTCTTTGGTAAAACTGAAAGTCAGTTAACTGCTGAAAAAATTCCATATGAAGTTGGACAAGCATCATTCCGTCATTTGGCACGTGCGCAAATTACAGGGGATACCGTTGGTGAACTTAAACTGTTATTCCACCGTGATACCTTAGAGTTATTAGGTGTGCATTGTTTCGGTAATAATGCGGCTGAAATTATCCATATTGGACAGGCTGTGATGCAAAGTGGAAACAATACCATTAAGTATTTTGTTGAAACGACATTTAACTATCCAACAATGGCAGAAGCCTATCGTGTGGCAACATTGAATGGTATGAATCGTTTGTTCTAAACAAATATTCAGAATTAAAAACCCGTAAGTCATCTTGCGGGTTTTTTATGCCATATTTAAAAAATTTGATGTATGAACTGCATAGTCTTAAGTGGTTCAAAGGTTTATCATAGCGGCAGTTAAACTTGTGGATGACGCTATGAAAATTGTTGCAGATGAAAATCTAGCATTTACTGAATATTTCTTTTCAGAATTCGGAACCATTCATCAAGCAGCAGGACGCAATTTGACTCATCATGATGTGAATGATGCAGATGCGTTATTGGTACGCTCTATAACAAAAGTCAATGAACAGTTGATCCAAGATACAGCACTAAAATTTGTCGGTAGTGCAACCATAGGGACAGACCATTTAGATATTCCAGCATTAGAAAAGCACCAAATCGCATGGTCAAATGCGGCTGGTTGCAATGCACAAGCCGTTGCAGAATATGTCATCACGGCTTTACTGTATCTCAATCAGGATTTTCTAGATTTAGGGAAAAAGTTTACTTTAGGCATTATTGGTTTAGGCAATGTGGGAACACGATTAGCATATATGGCTCAGTTGTTGGGCTGGAATGTCATTGGCTATGATCCCTTGGTACAACGAGAAAATGTTCAGCAAGTTGAATTTGACGCTTTATTAAAGAAAGCCGATGCGATCAGCATACATGTGCCTTTAACCCAAACAGGGCCGTTTGCAACACATCATTTAATCAATGCTGATGCATTGGCGCTAATGCAGCCTGAAACCATCTTAATTAATTCTGCGCGTGGTGCTGTTGTTGAAGAAGCGGCATTAATGGCAGATATCTTAAAAACACGTCGTAAAGTGGTGTTGGATGTATTTGAACATGAGCCTGAGATTTCACAACGTCTATTGGATTTAATTACAATTGTGACGCCACATATTGCGGGTTACAGTCTGGAAGGTAAAGCACGTGGTACTCAGATGATTTATGACGCATTTTGTAAAACATTTGCCTATACCGCGCATAAGAAATTTGAATCACAATTACCGGCATGTGAACAATATTTTTATGGCAATAACATTAAACAAACGCTAAAAAAATACTTAGCTGAAATTTACAATATTCAGCGAGATGATGAAAATTTAAGAGATTGCTTAAAGGACGGCAAGGTGGATCAAAAAGCCTTTGATTACCTTCGTAAAACTTATCCTTTGCGCCGTGAATGGGCTGCTCATGGAGGGCCAAAAGCATGAGCATAGATTTTAAACCAACATGTGATATTCAGGCGCTTAAAGCACGAGCAAAACTCTATAGACAAATTCGCCAATTTTTTATTGAGCGTGATGTTTTAGAGGTTGAAACTCCGATCTTGTCTCAAGCGGGTGTAACCGATGTCCATCTGGCTTCTGTACAGGCTCAGCGTCATCTACATGGCAAAAAACAAACGCATTATTTACAAACTTCACCAGAGTTTGCCATGAAGCGTTTATTGGCGAGTGGCAGTGGCGCGATTTATCAAATTTGTAAAGTTTTTCGAGATGATGAACATGGGCGTAAGCACAATAGTGAATTTACCATGTTGGAATGGTATCGTCCGCAGTTCAGCTTGAAAGATTTAATGTTAGAAGTCACTGATTTATTGAATGTGGTTTTGGCTGAACGTTTTGGTGAAGTTCGACCAACCGTACTCAGTTATAAGCATGCATTTATTGATCGTTTGGACTTGAATCCACTGCAAGCAACGTTGCAACAATTAAAAGATGCGGCACACCGTGTAGGACTCAATCTTGATTTGGGTGATGATCGTTTAGCCTATATTGATTTGTTATTTTCTCATATGGTTGAGCCAAGTTTAGGTTTTGATACGCCGGTATTTTTAACTGATTTTCCCCCAGAATTGGCCTCTTTGGCAAAGACCAAACTGGATGAGGATGGTGAGTTCGTTGCTGCACGTTTTGAGCTCTATATTGAAGGGTTAGAACTCGCCAATGCCTATGATGAGTTGATTGATGCTGAGGTTTTGCGTAGTCGTTTTCAAGCAGATAATGCAGAGCGTGAAAAGCTGGGCCTACATGTGATGCCAATCGATGAGTATTTGCTCGCTGCTTTACCGAATATGTCGGAATGTGCGGGTATAGCTTTGGGAATTGATCGTTTGTTAATGGTGGTGATGAACCAAATGAAGTTGGAAAAGGTGATTACATTTCCTGCGGATGTGTCTTGAAATAATGTCGTTTTGGACCATAGGTAGATATTTATTCATGCTATGGTCAATGAATGATTGGATGTTATTTAAAAGAAAATACGATATCTAAAATCTAAAAACGCCTCTCATTACTGAGAGGCATTTTTTATACCGTATGATGATGATGACCTAACTCATGCTTTAAATCAGCAATCGCTTCAATACGTTTTTGAATCAACATTTCACCAATATCAGGACCTTGAATATCTGAGGGTAAATCCGATGCTTTAATCGTGCGTACAGTTTTCATTGCATCTAATAGATAATGCGCTTGTGGGTATTCGCGATTTTCTAAACCTAAACGGCCTTTAGCATCACATTCACAGGCTTGCGCAAAAGCTTCGACCCGCTCAGGACGACGTAGCACATCTAATCGCTGTAACAAACGCCATAAGGTGCCTGGTTTTAAGGTAAAAGCCTGATGACATTTTAGATGTTCTTTACATACTGCTAGAGCAAGCTGTTTCGTTTGAGTAGGTACACGTAAACGATCACATACATCTGTGACAGGCTGAATCCCACGTTCTTCATGCATGATATGACGAGGTAATTCATCTTTCGGTGTTAAAGCTTTGCCCAAGTCATGTACCAATACGGCAAAACGAACATCTAAAGAATAATTGGCTTTACATGCTTGCTGTAAAGACATCAGTGTATGAATACCGCAATCAATCTCAGGATGATATTCAGGTCGTTGTGGAACGCCAAACAGGGCATCTATTTCAGGAAAGAGCACTTTTAATGCACCACACTCACGTAACACTTCAAAGTAAACATCGGCATGACGTTCCATTAAAGCACGAGAGGTTTCTTTCCAAACACGTTCAGGTGTCAATGCTTCTAATTCGCCAGATTCAGCCAGTTGACGCATCAATGCAAGTGTTTCATCAGCAATACGAAAACCATATTGTGCATAACGAGCAGCAAAACGAGCCACACGCAGTACGCGTAAAGGATCTTCTGCAAAAGCGTCTGAAACATGACGTAGGATTTTATGTGCTAAATCATCTTGTCCATGATAGGGATCGTACACTTGACCTGCTTCATCCATCGCGATGGCATTGATGGTTAAGTCACGACGAATTAAATCCTCTTCCAAGGTGACATCTGGATCGGTAAAAAACTCAAATCCATGATAACCGTGTCCCGATTTACGCTCAGTACGGGCTAGGGCATATTCTTCTTTTGTTTGGGGATGTAAAAACACAGGGAAATCTTTCCCAACGGGTTGATAACCTTGGGCAAGAAGTTGCTCTGGCGTGGCGCCAACAACAACATAATCCTTTTCGTGATAGGGATGACCGAGTAAATGATCTCTAACGGCACCGCCTACTAAATAAACTTGCATGAAAAAACCTCTATTCTTACTGCCATCATGCATCAGAATAGAGGTTTTCTCAAGTACAGAACTTGAGTGATTGACTAAAGTTCTGCGGTATTGATGTTAAATTGACTTCAAGCTTAGCCTTCAGCTTGTTGAATCTCAGCAACGGTTAAAGCTGTCATATTAACCAAACGACGTGTTGTCGCTGTAGGTGTTAAAATATGCACAGGTTTAGCAGCACCAAGCAAGATAGGACCAATAGTCACATTATTGCCTGACGTTGATTTTAACAAGTTGAATGAAATATTTGCCGCATCAAGATTTGGCATAATCAACAAGTTCGCTGAACCTTTGAAGCGTGAATTTGGGAATGCAAAATGACGAATATTTTCATCAAGTGCAGCATCTGCATGCATTTCACCATCTACTTCTAATTCAGGTGCGATTTCAGTCAAGATTTCAAATACTTTACGCATTTTTTGTGCACTTGGATCATTTTGATCTGAACCAAAGCTAGAATGCGAAAGTAATGCAACTTTTGGCGTCATACCAAAACGACGAACTTCCTCAGCCGCTAAAATAGTCATTTCAGCCAACTGTTCAGCAGTCGGGTTGGTATTTACATATGTATCAGCCATAAAGATATTGCGATCTTCAAGCATCAATGCATTAAGCGTAAAGAAGTTATTACGACCTTCTTTTAAACCAATCACATTTCTTACAAAGTCTAAATGGATATCATAACTTGCATAAGTGCCGCATAGCATACCATCTGCAAGACCATGACGAACCAACATTGCTGCGATCAAGGTAGAACGACGACGTGTTTCACGTTGTGCATACTCAGGCGTTACACCTTTACGTTGCATCAAGTTGTAATAGTCATCTGCAAACTTATCGTAATCAGGATTTTTTTCTTGATCTACGATGGTAATATTTACACCGTGTTCAAGACGCAAACCTAATTTCTTGATATTTGCTTCAATGACTGCAGTACGACCAACCAGAATAGGTTGTGCCAAACCTTCATCAACAGCGATTTGAATCGCACGTAATACACGAAGATCTTCACCTTCCGCATAAGCAATACGTTTAGGCGCTGTTTTCGCTTGTGCAAAAATTGGTTTCATCATCAATGCTGAATTATAAACAAATTCAGATAGACGTTGACGATAAGCCGAGAAATCCGCAATTGGGCGACTTGCAACACCTGAATCCATTGCAGCTTGTGCAACAGCAGGAGCAATTTCAAGAATTAGGCGTTGATCAAGTGGACGTGGAATTAAATAATCACGACCAAATGATGCAGATTTTTCACCATAAGATGCGGCATCCGCTTCAACATGTGCCATACGTGCAATTGCATGTACACAAGCAATTTTCATTTCTTCATTAATCGTCGTAGCGCCAACATCTAGCGCACCACGGAAGATATAAGGGAAGCAAAGCGCATTGTTTACTTGGTTCGGATAATCTGAACGACCAGTTGCCATGATTACATCTGGACGTACTTCATGCGCATGTTCAGGTAAAATCTCTGGATCTGGGTTTGCCAATGCAAAGATGATTGGATCAGCCGCCATGACTTTAACCATTTCTTTGGTTAAAATGCCTGCCGCAGAAAGGCCAAGGAACATATCGGCATCTGCAATCACATCTGCAAGTTGAGTTCCCTCAATATCTTGCACATAACGCTTTTTAGACTCATCCAAGCCTTCACGTTTAGTGGTCAATAAACCGCGTGAGTCAGCAACCACGATATTTTCTTTTTTAGCACCAATTGCACACAGCAAGTCTAAACAAGAAAGTGCCGCAGCACCTGCACCTGAAGCAACAATTTTGATTTCGTCAATTTTTTTGCCATTCAATTGCAAAGCATTGAGAAGGGCTGAACCTACGATAATTGATGTACCGTGTTGGTCATCATGGAACACAGGTATTTTCATGCGTTCACGAAGCTTTTGCTCAATATAAAAACACTCAGGTGCTTTAATATCTTCGAGGTTAATACCACCAAAAGTAGGTTCTAAAGCCGCAACGATATCCACAATTTTGTCAGGATCATTTTCAGCAATTTCAATATCAAAAACGTCTACACCAGCAAACTTTTTAAATAATACGCCTTTGCCTTCCATTACAGGCTTAGATGCTAATGGACCAATATTACCTAGACCTAAAACGGCTGTACCATTACTGACCACTGCAACCAAGTTGCCACGAGCAGTATAAAGCGCTGCTTTTGAAGGGTCTTTTTCAATTTCTAAACAAGGCGCTGCCACACCTGGTGAGTAAGCAAGCGCAAGGTCATGTTGATTGACAAGTTGCTTACTTGGCGTAACGCTAATTTTTCCTGGTGTTGGAAATTCGTGATAGTAAAGGGCTTGCTGTTTTAAAGATTGATCATCCATCTGAATCTCGATTATTACATGTTCCAGCGAGGCTGGTGGTTTGACTAAATTTCATCGAATATAACATTTGTTGAGAGATACCGACAGTCAAAAAATAGTTATTTCAAACAAAGTAATAGATATAAAGTCTAAAAAAATTAACAAATCTTTATAAGTTTATGCTGTTCCAAATATTTTGTGCTGTCGGCAGATGACAATGCTTTGGAAAAGTAAAAGCCTTGTAAAATATAACAACCGTGTTTTTGTAAAAATAGTGCTTGTTCTTTAGTTTCAACGCCTTCAGCCACCAAGGTAATGCCGATTGCATTGCCCATAGCAATAATCGCATTGACGATTGCTTCGTCTTTTTCTTGTCCAATTTTTGAAATAAAAGCACGATCTATTTTTAAGATATCAAAAGGGTAACTGGTTAGATAAGCTAAAGATGAGTAGCCTGTTCCAAAATCATCTAAAGAAATAGAAATATGGCGATCTTTTAATTGTTGTAGAAGAAAATTGACTTCTTCTGATTTATCAAACAAAGACGATTCAGTCAGTTCTAGTTCAAGCATATCACCCGAAATATTATATTTTTTAAGGGCGTAGTCGATATCTTTGACTAACTGTCCGCGGTAAATTTGTTGTGCAACAATATTAATCGATACCCTAAAATGATCAAAACCCAAGGATTGCCACTGTTGTATTTGCTTACAGGTTTCATGCAATACAATTAAACCAATATCTGAAATGAGGCTGGTTTCTTCGGCAAGCGGGATAAAAATGTCTGGCAAGATATAACCCAAAGTTGGATGTTGCCAACGGACTAATGCTTCAAAACCATAAATGCGTTGAGTTTTAACACAGATTTTAGGTTGATAATGTACGGTCAGTTCTTTGTGCTTTATGGCTTTTCTTAATTCGTTTTCTAAGTTGATCCCTTGATTGAGCAACGGCGTTTTTTTGTTTGAATAAAAATATACGGTATTTCCGCCTAAACGCTTGGCTTCGTGTAATGCTGATTCTGCATGACCATTGAGACTGTCGAGCTGTAAGCCATGCTCTGGATATAGCGCAACGCCAATAGAAATGGTGATGGTTTGTTCTTGTTCTTTAACATCAAAAGGTTGTTTAAATGCATCTAAAATATGTTGCGTATGTTGATGAATATTGATGTTATTGCTACTTAAATTATAGATCACTGCAAAATCATCATTATTTAAATAAGCGATCAGAGAGGCATTTGGACAACATAATCTTAATCTGTGAGCGACTTGTTTTAATAATTCATCACCTTCTTTATGGCTCATAAATTCATTGAATAATTTAAAACGGTCAATGTTGATACGTAAAACCGCAAAATTTTTAAATGAATCAGAATAGTGAATTAAATAATTATGCAGTTGTTGTTTGAAATAAAAGCGATTTGGCAAATCGGTTAGGATGTCATAATGTTCTAAATACGAGAGTCGTTGCTCTTGTTTTTTACGATCAGTTAAATCGGTAATAATGCCAACATAGTTGGAAAATTTATTTTTTTCATCATAAATTGCATTGATGTGTACCCAAAGTGCAAGTTTCTTCCCAGAGGTAAAATCAATCTGTAATTCAGACTCAAATTCTCCTTTTTGAATTAAACTTTGAGTAATCACATTATACATTTGTTGGGTGCGAGAATTATTGTTAATGGTGATATCAAATAGATGATTTCCAACGATATTGTGTTGTTTGTAATCTAAGAGCTTTTCAAAATAAGGGTTTACTTCTAAGTAGCATAAATTATTATCTAAAATAAAAACACCTTCAGCCACTTGTGCTAATACATTTGCGGCGAGTTTTAACTTTTCTTGGTCGGTCTTTTCTTTTTGAATGTCGCGTTGGATACCCACCATTCTAAGCGGTTTGTTATTGATATTCTTAGAAACCACTTTGCCAATGTCTTGAATCCAGCACCATTGACCATCTCGTTTAACACGGTAGATTGCCTCAAAGCGCTCAGTTTGGCCTTTGATGTGTTGTTTCAGGATGGTTTTATAATTGACAATATCATCAGGATGAACATATTCATCTACGCTATTGTGTTTTAGATTGAGTTGTTTGAATTCTGCACCGCTTTTTGAGTCGGAAATTTCAAAAGTTCTTTTTTCAATATTCCAGACCCAAGAATGAATACCCGCGGTTTCATGGGCAAAAGCTAAGTTGGCTTGATGATTTTCTAAGCGGTCATTCATCTGTTTAAAATCGAAAATTCGTTCTTTTACTTTTTGTTCTAATAAATGATTATGTAACTGCAATTCACTTTTCATGACCTGTGTTTTTGAGATTTCATTTTTAAGTTGTATTTCTAAGCCTTTATAATTTGCAAGTTGTTCTTGTGATTGCTTAAATAAAAACTTATTTTTCAGGTCTAATATTTCAGAATTAATATAAATTTTATGTGAAGCATATGTGCTAAAGAATAATAAAGAGAACCAAACAATGAAAATGGTGCTATAGATTTCGTTGGTATTTTGAGGGAAAAGCAGAGGGAGCGTGAGCACCGGAATCGCAGATGGAACAAATAAAGCAATAAAATAACTAAATCTTTGATTGAGAAAATTCATTGCTAAAACATATGAAAAACTCAGCAAAAAGCTAGATAACAGAAATGAAAAAAATGGGTCAACCACATTTGGCATCATCATAAATTCTAAATTGATGATATAAACGCCAATCCCAAATAAGCTTCCTAAGATCAAACAAGAAAACTGAAAGAAAAGATCAATATTTTTAAATACTTGAACTTTATTTTGTTGTAACAGATAGGTAGAAGAAAAAAATCCCGATAATATAAATAAAATAGTCAGAATAAACCAACCGCTTAATAATTCAGAGGAGGTCTTAAATAAGTAAAGATAAATTAAAGCGTCACAGATACACGTAAAAAATACCCAAATAAAAAATATCCGGATATCTTTGGTTATCTTTCTGATGTTCGACGAATTCACATCATATGAAAGAAGCTCTTCCTGAACATCATTCATTAGCGCTTGCACCTCTGCTATTTTTAGAATGTGTAGGTTTAACGGAGCAACTATTTAAAATTTGCTAATTAATAGTTTCTTTGGAATTAAAATACTGTGAAATCATCCAATTTGCAATTATTTTACATGACATACATCACTTTTTAAAGCTTTGATAATTCAAAATTGATAATGCAACTACAGGTGCTGTTTCAGTTCTTAAAATACGATCACCGATGCACCAATTTTTAAATCCATATTGGTTCGCCTGATCAATTTCAGCTTCATTTAAACCACCTTCAGGGCCAATTAAAAGGGCAATATCTGGGCTTATGTCTTTCAGTACATCTGTCTGCTCTTTTTCAGGCGCAAGGACAAATTTACTCTGCGGTAATTCAGTTTTGATCCATTCATTTAGACTTAATGGCGCTAAAATCTGCGGAACAAGATTCATACCACACTGTTCACAAGCTGCAATCGCTATACCTTGCCAATGATCTAATTTTTTTTGATCTCGATCATATTTTAAACGCATTTCACAACGTTCTGATGTGAGCAGTTGAATTTGAGCTACGCCCAATTCCACAGCTTTTTGAATCGCATAATCCATACGATCGCCCTTACTCATGACTTGTCCAAGTAGCGCTGTAAAAGCAGGGGTACGGTTATCTGGATTAAATGAATTGACTAAAACAGAAGCAGATTTTTTAGCGACTGCTGTTAAAGTCACTTCATATTCACCCCCTTGTCCATTGAACAAGGTGGCTTTTTCACCCACTTGTGCACGCAATACTTTGACCCAATGATGAAATACTGTTTCAGTGAGTTCAACCGTAGTTTCGACAGCTAAATCAGTTTCAATATAAAAACGGGGCATGCAGTATTACTCACAAGTTGATGATGCAATTTTGATTTAAGCTAAACCGAGATCAAGTACCAATTGGCGGTTTGGCTCAGTATGATTCATGCTATAGAAGTGCAAACTTGGTGCACCTCCTGCAATAAGGCGTTCACACAGTTTGATCACAACTTCATGTCCAAAAGCTTTGATACTTGCAGTGTCATCACCATAGGTCGCAAGTTGCTTACGAATCCAGCGTGGAATTTCTGCACCTGTCCCATCTGCAAAGCGGATTAAATTGCTGGCATTGGTAATTGGCATAATTCCTGGCGCAACAGGAATATCAATTCCTTGTTTTTGGATACGCTCTACAAAATAGAAATAGGCATCTGGATTAAAGAAAAATTGAGTGATGGCTGCATTTGCACCAGCTTTGACTTTTTCTGCAAAGTGCTTAATGTCTGCATCAAAGTTGTCAGCTTGTGGATGCATTTCAGGATATGCCGCAACTTCAATTTTAAAATGATCACCGGAGTGTTCGCGAATAAAACGAACCAAATCAGTCGCATAAGGAAGCTCACCAAGGCCGACTTGACCAGAAGGTAAGTCACCTCGAAGTGCAACAATACGATCAATCCCTTGAGCTTTATAGATATCGAGTAATTCAGCAATACGTACTTTGTCATCACCAATACATGAAAGGTGAGGGGCAACAGGTGTGCCTTTACCATTAAAGTCAGCAATTGCGGCTAATGTACGTTCACGCGTCGAACCACCAGCCCCATAAGTAATCGAGAAAAACTCTGGATTTAAAAGCTGTAATTCTTGATGAACAAGCTTAAGTTTTTCCGCCCCTGCATCAGTTTTGGTCGGGAAAAACTCAAACGAAATTGGAACACGTTTGGTCATGGTTAAATCCTTTTTTATTCATACTTTTTTAATTTGTTCTAACCTCTTCGAAGTCCTTTCCTAAAAGGAGAGGACTTCGCCTTTATATTCATTAATCTGTAAATGAATATTCTTTCTCCCTAAGGGAGAAAGCGAAGGAGAGGGGGTTAAAACTTAGTACTTATAAGCCTCAGTTTTAAATGGACCTTCAACTGCAACGCCCAAGTAATCTGCTTGAACTTGAGTCAATTGCGTCAATACACCACCAAAACCAACTACCATTGCAGCAGCAACTTCTTCATCTAATTTCTTAGGAATCAGTTCAACACGGATCTGTGCTGCTTTTTGATCTTCTGGAAGATCAGCAAATTTTTCTGCGAATAAGTGCATTTGACCTAATACTTGGTTTGCAAAAGAACCATCCATCACGCGTGAAGGGTGACCTGTTGCATTACCAAGGTTAACCAAACGACCTTCTGAAAGAAGAATCAGATAATCATTTTCATTTTCTGTACGATACACTTGGTGCACTTGAGGCTTAACTTCAACCCACTTATAACCACGTAAATAGTTTGTATCGATTTCAGTATCAAAGTGTCCGATATTACACACCACTGAACCTGCTTTTAATGTATCTAACATTGCAGAATCACATACGTGGTAGTTACCTGTAGTTGTTACGATCAAATCAGTATTTTGAAGAAGGTCTAGGTTAATGTCTTCTTTTTTACCTGTTTGTACACCATTTTTATATGGAGAAACAACTTCATAACCGTCCATACATGCTTGCATTGCACAGATTGGGTCAATTTCAGTTACACGTACAATCATACCTTCTTGGCGAAGAGATTGAGCAGAACCTTTACCAACATCACCATAACCAATTACTAGCGCACGACGACCAGATAACAACATATCTGTACCGCGTTTGATGGCGTCATTTAATGAATGACGGCAGCCATATTTATTGTCGTTTTTAGATTTTGTGATTGAATCATTCACGTTAATTGCAGGAACTTTTAAAGTACCATCACGGAACATTTCGTTTAGACGTTGAACACCCGTAGTCGTTTCTTCTGTAATACCATGAATTTTAGCAATAAGTTCAGGATATTTTTCATGAACAACAGCAGTTAAATCACCACCATCATCAAGAATCATGTTGGCATCCCAAGGTGTGCCATTAACATTGATTTGTTGTTCAAGACACCACATGTATTCTTCTTCAGTTTCACCTTTCCAAGCGAATACTGGAACACCAGATGCGGCAATTGCTGCTGCTGCATGGTCTTGAGTTGAGAAGATGTTACATGAAGTCCAACGTACTTCTGCGCCTAATTCAACCAGTGTTTCAATTAAAACAGCAGTTTGAATGGTCATATGAATACAACCCAGAATTTTTGCGCCAGCAAGAGGTTTTGCTGCTGAATAACGTTTACGTAAGCCCATCAATGCTGGCATTTCTGCTTCAGCAAGTTTGATTTCTTTACGACCGTAGTCAGCGAGGGAAATATCTGCAACTTTATAATCTGTAAATGAAGCATTAACCGCGTTCATCACGATCTCCTTTATATTAAAAAAATATTGATCATTCAGTTCGCGGATGCCGTTGTTGATCAGCACGAAGGTCTGACCGAATCGTCGAGCCTAGCGATTTCACATTTATGTGCCTGTGAAAAAGTCGCAGCATCCCTCGACTGGCGACTATTGTACCTAGATTTTAATAGAGTTCAAATGTAGTTGGTTAATATTCAACTAAAAGATAGAATTGTTTTGAATCGCTAAGCTATGCAAAAATATGATCAGTATTTACTGATCTATAAACAGAAATAAAATCAAGATGATGCATTTAAGCGTTTGCCAAGTGCTAGAGCTGTGCCACGATGATTGCTGTATTTGTGATTATGCTGCGTACTTTGCTTTTTTTATCTCTGGGTTTTTTGGTTTAAAAAAGTGAATATCGGGGAGATTAAATTGATGGATATTGTAAAAATAATTGATCAGCATAGTTTTGCATTGCGACAAGCCATTGAGCAGGCTTCGCTTGAACAGCGGAAAAGTTTGGTGAAAGCTGTTTTTGCTTTTTATGAAAAATTACCGAACTTTCAATCTGCTATCGAACAAAATTATCAAATTAAAATTGATAAAAAACAATTATTTCAGGATATTGATCAAGAAAATTTAATTGATTATCAAAAGCGAATTCGACAATCAAATGCTTGCGTAGATGAATATGCCGATGATTATGAGGAATTAGCGGCCATTGAGGTGATTTCTTTGGATGCCTTTTTCTTGATGGTATCAAATCAAAACAAAAGCCAGCATTTAGTGGCTTTGTTTAATGCGATGATTGAAGTACTGGATTATTATGAGAATTTTTCAGAAAACTCAATCTATTGGAATGAAGTTTTAGAAAAAGAAATTCTTTTACAAGAGCAGATTATCAAACAGATTGCTACACATATTATTTTTGATGAATCCATTTATTGTGTGCATTATCAAACAATAGAGTTTCCTGATTTGGATTAACTGATTTGGATTAAAGAGAATGAAAAAAATCATATTGATCACATCGATTCTGACAGCGACATCAGCTTTCGCCAATGATTCTACAGGCTATGTGGGAACAGGGGGAATTGAGTACCTTAAAAATAAAAATATTGCCATGCAACGTGAAGACTTATTCATTAGTAAAAAATTAATTAAGGTCGATTATCAATTTAAAAACCTCAGTAATCAGGATATTACTGAAACTGTTTTGTTCCCTTTACCACGAGTTGATAATGCTTTTGAATCCGATTTTGCCCACACTGAGGATTTATTAAAAAGTTTTAAAATTCAGGTTAATGGAAAAGCAGTTCAACCGACAATGCATGTGCAGACATTTATACAAAGAGATGAAAAGTCTAAAGCGATTGATGTCACTGAGTTATTTAAACAGTGTGGCTTTTCACAAACTGAAATGTTAAATCCTTGGAATCGCAAAAGTGATGAATATGGGGTATTTGAAAAGAAACTAAAAGGCTGTTCAAACCCTAAAGTAAAAAGCATTTTGCCTAAAAATCCAGATGAAGTCATCAACTGGTCATCACAAGTGGTTTATAGCTGGAAGCAAACTTTTAAAGCCAATTCAATTACACAGGTAAAACATCAATATAAACCTTTAGTGGGTGGTTCGGTTGCACTATATCCAGATGAATATAATCAACAATTTTGTATGGATAGTAATTTTAAGAAAGGCTTGAAAAAAGCACAGTCGGAACATTCGCCTTTTAATGCACTGAGTTATATTTTGACTACTGGGGCAAATTGGGCAAAACCGATTGAAAACTTTAAATTGACCATTGAACGAGATCCGGGAGAGTTGGTATCGTTTTGTTGGAAAGGTAAAGTCAATAAAATTAGCCCGACACAATTCCAAATGGTTGAGAAAAACTTTGTACCTAAACAAGATTTAGATGTAATTTTTGTGCATTTAGGTAATTAAATTAGTGAATCAAATTTAAGCCCATTTTATATGGGCTTAAATTTACAAATTATACCGAAGTGCCTTCAGCTGACTTGGCTTTTTCAGCCCAAAAATCAGCTTTTTCTTCATCAACATCAACGCCCATCCCGTGTTCATAAATACAAACAAGATCACGCATGGCTTGAACTTCACCCAGTTTTGCTGCCTGCTCAACCAGCTCTACTGATTTCAGCAGATCTTTTTCAACCACATCACCACGGCGATAGAAATTGGATAACTCTAAAATCGCAGCAGGATGTTGATGTTTGGCCGCTTGCTCTAACCAGCGATGGGCATGTTCAAAATAAGCCTTGGCTTCTTTAGGATCTTCTTCAAGGATATCTTTTGCATAATAAGCATAGCCTTCACCTAACCAATACATGGCTTCAACATGGCCTAATTGTGCTGCTTTGAGTGCCCATTCTTCTGCAAGTTGATTGTTATCTTCATCTTCACTTTGCATATATATTTCAGCAAGTTCAAATTGTGCAGCTGGATTACCCATTGCAGCACGATTGAGTAATTCTGAAGGGATTGAAAGTGGTTTAGACATAAAAATACCAATACAAGGCAATAAATTTGATAAAAAAAGCCAATCCGCAGATTGGCTTATGATTATAACTGATTTTTGTGAAACAGTTTAAATGAGTAGCATCACACTTGTGATTAAGCTGATACCCACACAAAAGCTGGCAGCCAATTTCATTTTTAAACTGTAATAGCTTAATAACACCCCAACAAATAATGCTGAAAAGGTCAGTACTCCAACCCAAATGCTGAGCATGCTGCTCAGCTGCCCTGACATGACACAAATGATCAGTGAAATCAGCAGTAAAGCCCAACCAGTAATAGAAGCAAGTTGGGTTTGTTTGGGGCTTAGTTCATGTCCATAGAACTGTTTTTGATGTTTTGACATTGCGCTGGCAAGCGCGATAAAAGCCAAGCTAGACAAAGACCAAATTAATAAGAAGAAAATCACGCTGAAATCTCCTTATTTGAAGGTACATTTCTGGCTTTTTTGACAGGAAGCCCTTTATGTTTTTTAACTTTATAAAATGAGTAGAAAAACAAAATCGCAAGCGACCATGTCATTAAATCAAAAGACGCAATCATCCATTGGTCATTGGCAATGCTGTTCCAAAGTGCTTGACCACCCGTGATAAAATTGACAATAGGCAATAGGGCAAAAGCAGCACCAGAGAACAATAGAAGTTCTAGCCAAGCTTGGCGATGTGGGCGAATCGCTGCATAAATTAACGTAGCTAACCATACAATAAAGAAAGCTCTAATTTCCCAATTTAAGCGTGTTTCTATTTCAAATGGAATGAAACGATTGGCGTAGAAGTAGGCGGCACATGCAATAGGTAATCCAATCACAGCAGCAATATTCATCACTTCAACGAAACGATAACCAAATGATTTATAACCTTGTTTTTGTTGTTGCGGTGCACGTTTGACGCACCATAAGATCAGCCCCGTTGCAACCATTAAGGTGCCCATTACACCAGAGAAGAACAATAACCAGCGGAAGGTTAAATCAAGACCACGCGCTTCATGCAATACAGTCACCACATTGTAAATCCCCATTGGGATAGAGGCATTGTTTGCTTGAGCCGTTTCGCTGATGTCTTTGCCAGTCACGCCATCGAATTTTAAAATGGGGTAAACACCACGCTGAACCGCACTTTTCGCATATAAAGCGCGAAGTTCAATGGTCGCATTGGATGTATTTGGCGCAATGATTTGAATAGAAGCAATCGGATTTTCTTTCCACTGTGCTTGCGCGGTTGTAATAAGCGGGGTTAAGTCGGTGAGTGGCGCAGGATGACCAACATCTTGTTGATGTTTTTTGCCTCTTTCGCCTCGCGAGCGTTGTTCATTTTGACCTTGAGTTTGATTTGTATTTGCGGATCCAGAACGGTTTTCAGCATTTCTATTGTGAGCATTATTTTGCTGAACTGCACCGCCGCGCATCTCTTGAAAAAACTCTTGTCGATCTTTATAGACTTGGTTGATTCCCCAAGGCATAAACATAAACATCAGTAATAACAAACCACTGAAGGTGATCATGATATGAAAGGGAAGGGCAAAAACAGCTGTGGCATTATGTGCATCTAACCAAGAGCGTTGTCCTTTACCTGAACGGAACGTAAAGAAATCTTTAAAAATTTTTTTATGGGTAATAATGCCACTGATAATTGCCACAAACATCAGCATCGTAGCTAAACCGACGATCCAACGTGCCCAAATACGATCAAATCCATACAGTTCAAAGTGAAAGCGATATAGAAAGCCACCACCACGGGTGTCTCGTGCTTCAATAACTTGTCCAGTTGCACTGTCAATAGTGATCCTTTCCCCACCACGCCGTGCTTGTAGATCTTCACCTTGTTTACGAATATTTAATTCAGTTGTGGTCTGTCTAGAATTGGGTAATTGAATCGTCCAACTACCAGCATCAGGATAGTTCTTTTGTAGATAATCTAAGGCAACTTGGGTTTGCTGTACTTGAGAATCACTTGGAACGGATTGGTGTATTTCTGGTTTCATCCAAGCCGTTATTTCAGACTGAAAGAAACTCAATGTTCCTGTCAAAAAAATTGCATAGAGTAACCAACCAAGAATTAAGCTTGCCCATGTATGTAACCATGACATGGATTGGCGTGGACCTTCAACTTTTGCATCTACGCGCATCTTAATTCCCCATCATTTTATAAATGGCAAATAAAATGATACTTGGAAGAAGTATGCCTAAGCTGGCTTTTAATGTCTTATTGACCATAAAAACCCAAATGAATGCAGCACAGTGAATACAGAAAGCAAGTAGCGTTGCACTCATCGCAGCCGCGGCACGATAATCAGCAAATGCTTTTGCAATCACTATAGCGGACAAAGATGCAAGCAGATAACCACCAAGAATTGCCAGAGCAAAACGATAGGCAATCATGACGCGATATTGTATGAGAGAGGGTGCGGATTTAGCTCGTGTTGATACAGTCGGAGTTGAAACTGATGCGTTTAGTACATCGAGTTCAGTCTGGCTATTCATAGGCAATCAAATACGGAAAGGTTAAAAATTAAGTAAATAATAACAATTATCATTTACTTTTTAAATACAAAAGTTAAATTTGATTAAAATAAAGCACTGGATTTATTTCAATTTTTATGTACAGGCTTGGCTACAAGTTTATCCAGAATAATTGAAAAAATTCTTATAATTTTAGATGGTTATACGATCTTATAGTGACTATATTTTCTAGCATGTGCCTTCGAACATAAAGCATACAGCGTATTCCGATATTTATTTATATCTTGTAGTGACATCTTTGAAAACAATAATATGGAATTTGAACAATGTTTATTCATGCTGAAGACGCGAAACGATTGGCAGCCAACTCAAACTTAAATATAGAGCTATATAAAGGTCGTTTGGCTCAAATGATTGAAGAGAATGCCAAGCAGGGCAATACTGTGGCTTTTACAGTTCTACCTAAACATCTAGCTTTAGAGGATATTCGGGAGCTTTCTTCTGAGTTAACTCAACTGGGATATCATGTCCGCTTTGAAGTGGATGAGTTTTTTTATAGTTTTAATGTGTTTTGGAATTAACTCGGCAATATAGGCCATAGTTTTGAGCATGGCCTATATTGAAGAATTAGCAGGTATTGCTTGTTTATGATTCTTTTTGATATTCATTGATGACTTCGAGCGCGGCACGAAATGCTTCTTGGGTTGTGGGTGCGCCACAGTAAGGTAGGCTGTGTAGTAACACTTCCTGAATTTCTTCAACTGTTGCACCATTATTCAATGCACCACGAATATGACCTTTTAGTTCGGTTGGGCTTTTTTGTGCAACTAAAAATGCAATGGTAATCAAAGAGCGGTATTTACGTGGTAAAACACCCTCACGTTGCCAAGTTGAACCCCATGCATGCTCATTGATCCAGTCTTGCAAAGGTCTTGTAAAAGCAACAGTGTTGTCTTGAGCGCGTTTTACAAAACTTTCCCCCATTACTTCTGTACGGACTTTTAAGCCATTTTCATAATCTTGTTGAGACATCGTCTTTTTTCCTCAGCTGTTATATTTTTAACACTATACCGAAATAGGCAAATAACCCATTGGCAATATGTCTATGTTAAAAAACAGCGATGGTGAATCGCTGTTTATGGTTAAGGTTTTATATTGCCTTATCTGTTAAATGGCATTTACCAAATCGAGTTAAGTTGAGTGAAGATGAGGATTTTCTAATACCAACACCTGCTCTAATTTTTCATCAAAAATATCTGTGAGCATACTGTCATAACGAAGTGCATTATATTGGGTTAATTTTGTGGCTAAATCATCGCTGATTAAGCCACGAGTGACTGCATCCTGTATGCGCTCTTCAAATGTTAGCCCTTGATATTCACCTTTAGATTCTGCTTTTTTAAAGCTGTTCCAATCGTCTTCAACAGTTGTGAGTAGATTGAAGGTGGCTTCCATTCGTCCAAAAGCATCATTCGGATCAACAGTATAATAAACCTGCGTTTTTAAATAATCTCGGAACGGGTTATCTTGCATGAGCAGTTCCGCTGCTTCACTCTTTTGACGATCGCTCGGTTTCTTGATTGGTCGACCAAATGGGAAACAAACAAATTTAACCAGACTTGATGCAATTTGAATCGGAAAATTATCAAATAAGCCATAAAATGCTTCTTGGGCATCATAAAGCGTTTCGTCTAATGCAAGTTTGGCATGTACCTGTTCTTGCGAGGATCTCTGACCATTTTCATAAAATTTGAGAATGGCTGTCGCAATAAACATTTTGGAGTGAATGTCAGCTAATCGCCCTGAGAGCATTTCTTTACGTTTAATATCACCGGCTAACAGTCCAAGACACATATCTGCGGTTAGGGCGAAGTCAGTACTGAATCGATTGATGATTTTATAATAAGGTTGAGTAAAAGCATCTGATGAGTCAGGTCGTTGACTACTTGCCCCAAACCATCCATAAGTGAACGCACGCGCGCCACGGTTTAAGGTGTAGCCTAAATGTTGATATAACATGGTGTTAAATGTATTTAAGGCAGAGGCTTTATCTTCGGCCTGTAACAGTTGTAATTCCTCAAATAAATAAGGATGGCAACGCATTGAACCTTGACCAAAGATCATTAACGAACGGCTTAAGATATTTGCCCCTTCAACTGTTATCGAGATCGGAATAGCTTGATACATATTGGCAAGAAAGTTACGCGGACCTTGTTGAATACCACGACCACCTGTGATGTCCATACCATGATTGACGATTTTTCGCATCGTTTCAGTGGCATAGTATTTTGCCATCGCGGTCATAACAGCGGGTTTGCCACCTTGATTTAAACCGCAAGTGACTAAATAGCGAAAAGCTTCCAGCATATAGGTATGGCTGACGATGTCACTACTAACTTCTTGCACCCCTTCAAACTTACCTACTGATAATTTAAATTGTTGACGAATTTTAGCGAATGCACCTACAGATAAATATGTCATTTCACCTGCGGCTGTAGACAGTGCAGGAAGTGAAATACCACGTCCAACAGCCAGACATTCCATCAGCATACGCCAGCCATTCCCGGCATTTTTTGCGCCACCAATAATCCAGTCAATTGGAATAAAAACATCTTTACCTTCAACTGTACCATTCATAAATGGAGAACCACCCGGATGGTGCCTTGGTCCAACCTCTACGCCTGCATGAGAGGCGGGTATAAGTGCACAGGTAATACCATACTCAGTTTTAGTTTTATCTCCCAATAAGCCATCTGGGTCATACAGTTTGAAGGCGAGACCGACTACTGTTGCAACGGGTGCTAAAGTAATCCAGCGTTTTGAGAAATTCATTGTTAAGCCAAGCACTTGTTGACCTTCGAACTCTCCATAATAAACCACGCCAGTATCTGGAATCGCCCCAGCATCAGAACCCGCTTCAGGGCTGGTGAGTCCAAAGCAAGGAATTTCTTCACCCTTGGCTAAGCCGGGCAAATAACGATTTTTTTGTTCGTCTGTACCATAATTCAGTAAAAGCTCACCCGGTCCTAATGAGTTAGGCACCATACAGGTTACAGCGGTGGTTAATGAACGTGAAGCAATTTTGCTCATAATGCGACTTTGTGCAAAAGAGCTAAATTCACGACCACCATAAGTTTTAGGGATGATGAGTCCAAAAAAGCCATTGTCTTTAATAAATTGCCATGTCTCAGCGTTCAGGTCTTTATTTTGATGAATTTCCCATTCATCTAGCAACTGACAGAGTTGTTCAACCTCATGATCTAAAAAAGATTGCTCTTCATTGCTAAGCGTCGGGTAGGGGTAATTGTTAAATTTTTCCCAATCTGGCGCCCCCATAAATAATTCTTTTTCCCACCAACTGGTACCCGCATCCAATGCTTCACGTTCAGTGGTACTCATGCTTGGCATTGCATTGGCTAATGTTTTATAGGCCGGTTTAGTCAAAACTTGCATTCGCAGTGGTTCAATCAGTAACACTAAACTGATGAGAATAAGCGGTAGACCAAGGATGAGAGACCATGGGCTGATCACTGCACTCAGAATTGCAATGACAATCGTAGTGATACTTCCGACTGTTCGATGAAGTGCAAAAAAGAAAACGGCCCAGAGTGAGATGATTTGAATAAGTATTGCGATGAGTAATAGCATTAACATATTACCTCTACAGTTTTAATATTAATTTTGAGATCGGAAATACATCATTGAAGATTATTCTTTCATCAATGATGTGATGAAAAATTAAACATGTAATTTATTAATAACGATTTTTTGACTTACTATTCAAGGTAAAAGTATTGTTGTTTTGTGAGTATAAGTTAACCAAAGCATATTTATTGTCATATCGTGACCAGAGCATTAGGGGGGTAAATAATTTTCCTTTCATTTGCTTATTCATTTTTTAGGCCGACTTGAATGATTTAAAATTTAAACAGTATTTAGCTGATTTTTGCTTGTGCTGTTTGGCTTGTTTTATGTCACTGAAGCGCGTCGATGTATTTTCAATGGCTTTCAATTTGCTGCTCAGTCTGTAAGAATCAGCAAGATAAAATTTTTAATGATTAAAACAATACAGCACAAGACGGCATGGATTGTTGTTGCTCTTGGTCGGAATGACTATTTTTACAAGAAAATGCTTAATTTTTGTGCAAATATTGATATTAATGCAATATTTGTGATGTACCATTTTTTTACGAAATGTCGTTATCACAGATCTTACGTTGACTGTAATACCAGGAAGGCTGATACTCTTGGGGTTAAATTTAAGCAAGTCGGTTCGTAAGGGCTGGGTCACAAGCTCGGTTCTCAAAACACAATTTAAAGCAAGGGGCTATATATGGCTGGTGGAAAGTCAACAATCATTTACACACTGACTGACGAGGCGCCATTGTTGGCGACTTATTCGCTACTGCCGATCATTGAGACCTTTACTAAGCCAGCTGGCGTAGAGATTGTCAAAACTGATATTTCTGTAGCTGCTCGTGTTCTTGCAGAATTCGCGGAATACTTAAGCGATGAACAGAAAGTATCTGACAACCTTGCGCATTTAGGGCGTCTTACTCAAGATCCAGACACTAACATTATCAAACTCCCAAATATCAGTGCATCTGTTGCTCAGTTGAGCGCATGTATTAAGGAACTTCAGTCAAAGGGTTATGCAATCCCAGACTATCCTGAAAATCCAACAACTGAAGAAGAAAAAGCAATTAAGGTACGTTATAGCAAGTGCCTTGGTTCTGCGGTGAATCCAGTGTTACGTGAAGGTAACTCTGACCGTCGTGCACCTGCAGCAGTGAAAAACTATGCGAAGAAACATCCACATTCAATGAGCGAATGGAAACAGTGGTCACAAACACATGTTTCGCATATGGATGAGGGCGATTTCTATCACGGTGAAAAGTCAATGACACTTGACCGTGCGCGTAACGTAAAAATGGAACTGATCACCAAAAATGGTGAGAGCATTGTGCTTAAGCCAAAAGTTGCATTACTTGATGGCGAAATCATCGATTCAATGTTTATGAGCAAGAAAGCGCTTTGCGATTTCTATGAGAAAGAACTTGATGATTGCCGTGAAGCAGGCATTTTATTTTCGTTGCATGTAAAAGCAACTATGATGAAAGTTTCACACCCGATTGTATTCGGTCACTGTGTAAAAATTTACTATAAAGAAGCATTTGAAAAGCACGCTAAGTTATTTGATGAGTTAGGTATTAACGTCAATAACGGTATGGCTGGTCTTTACGAGAAGATTGCAACTTTACCAACATCATTGCGTGAAGAGATCATTGAAGATCTTCATGCTTGCCAAGAACACCGTCCTGCACTTGCAATGGTGGATTCAGCGAAAGGCATTACCAACTTCCATTCACCAAATGATGTGATTGTGGATGCATCTATGCCTGCGATGATTCGTGGCGGTGGTAAAATGTGGGGTGCTGATGGTAAGCAGTATGATTGTAAAGCTGTTATGCCAGAGTCAACATTCGCACGTATTTACCAAGAAATGATTAATTTCTGTAAGTGGAATGGTAACTTTGACCCACGTACTATGGGTACTGTGCCAAACGTTGGTTTGATGGCGCAAAAAGCTGAAGAATATGGTTCACATGACAAAACTTTTGAGATCACTGAAGCGGGTGTTGCAAACATCACAGATCTTGAAACTGGTGAAGTGTTGATGTCACAAAACGTTGAGGAAGGCGATATCTGGCGTATGTGTCAGGTGAAAGACGCACCGATTCGTGACTGGGTAAAACTTGCGGTAACGCGTGCGCGTAACTCAGGTATGCCTGCAATCTTCTGGCTTGACCCATACCGTCCGCATGAAAATGAATTGATCAAGAAAGTACAAAAATACTTGAAAGATCATGATACAGCGGGTCTTGATATCCAAATCATGTCACAAGTACGTGCAATGCGTTATACGCTTGAACGTGTTGCTCGTGGTTTAGATACAATTTCAGTGACTGGTAACATTTTACGTGATTACTTAACTGACTTGTTCCCAATCATGGAATTGGGTACTTCTGCGAAAATGTTGTCTATCGTTCCGTTAATGGCGGGTGGTGGTATGTACGAAACAGGTGCGGGTGGTTCAGCACCTAAACACGTACAACAGCTTGTAGAAGAAAACCACTTGCGTTGGGACTCTCTTGGTGAATTCTTGGCCTTGGCTGTTTCTTTAGAAGAGCTAGGTATTAAAGAAGACAATGCGCGTGCTAAGTTATTGGCGAAAACATTGGATCAAGCAACTGGTCAATTGTTGGATAACGTCAAGTCTCCATCACGCCGTACAGGTGAGCTTGACAACCGTGGTAGCCATTTCTACCTTGCGAAGTTCTGGGCTGAAGCACTTGCTGCACAAAATGACGATGCTGAATTAAAAGCCAAGTTTGCACCACTTGCAAAAGCATTGGATGAGAACGAAGACAAAATCCTTGCTGAGCTTGCAGCTGTTCAAGGTAAACCAGCGGATATCGGTGGTTATTATGCAGTTGATACCGCTAAGGTTGAAGCTGTTATGCGTCCAAGTGCGACGCTTAACGCTACACTTGCAACTGTTTAAGTTTTAAATGCTATAAACCGACGATCTTGTTGGTGAGAAAAGCCGATGCATACGCATCGGCTTTTTTATTGAGGGAGTAAATCTTTGTTTAAGTTATTTATTTGCAAGTTTACGCATGAATCAATTTAAATGATGAGGGGGCGATTGGTTTTAATTGGTCTTGAGTTTTTTAGTTATAAAATAAAAATGCCCAATGAGTTTCATTGGGCATTTTTGCAATATGCGGCAATTGATTAATGGCTTAGAAGTATTAAATTCTAGCGGCCATTACGTCCACGACCACGTGGTGCTTTGGTATTAGGGCGGGTGGTACCATTGGTCTTACGGCGTGGTTTTTCACCATCTTCCATTTGCCAGATACGTTTAGTTCCAGATTTCTTTGTTGAACCATCTTTATTCTTACGAACAATTGGTTTTCCGCCTGTACCGCCAGGTTTCTTCACATAAGAGCGTGAGCGATAAGGTTCATCTGCTGGAATATTTTGGAAGTCTGGATAAAGTAATGGTTCAATTTCTTTAGTTTCACCAGGTTGTAAACCCATTTGCACCAAATCAATTGCACCAATCTTGGTACGGATTAAACGTAAAGTTGGAAAACCAACAGCCGAAGTCATACGACGGACTTGACGGTTACGGCCTTCACAAATAGAAATTTCAATCCAAGATGTTGGAATATTGGCACGGAAACGTACTGGTGGATCACGATCCCATAACCATTCAGGTTGTTCAACTTTATTCGCTTGAGCAGGTAAAGTCATACCATCTTTTAGCTCAACACCTTTACGCAACTGTTCTAGGGCTTCTTCAGTCACATCACCATCAACTTGCACCAAATAAGTTTTAAATTTCTTATTGGCAGGATTGGTAATGTATTGATTTAAACCACCATGATCAGTTAAAAAAACTAAACCTTCAGAGTCCATATCGAGACGACCCGCCAAACGCAAAGTCGAGTCATCTACGAAGTCAGACATCGTCATATGTGCTTCGTCTTTACGAAACTGGGAGAGGACGTCATAAGGTTTATTAAGAATGACAATTTTCACTTTAGACCACTAATAAATATCAATAAAATTTTTGAGTTTGATAAAGTTACCCGTTTGAAGAGAGTTGGGTAAAGATAAAGACTACGATATGTGCGCTACTATATCAGATTACGCTTTGTATTCTTCAACTTTATTTATTTACCGAGGCTGAGTTGTAAATACATTTTTCTTAGGCGGGGGATTGGTGGTTTTATCTTGCTAGAATTTACCATTGCGTGAAATTGAGCTAGGTAACTTGCAAACAGCATCTATTGAAGCTAAGCCTAATAATAAAAAAGCTGTACCACCTTTGGGTAGTACAGCTTTTTTGAATAGCGTAGATCTCAAGTTTTAATCAGTGATCACAAGCTATTAGTTGGTTGATCATGTTGTTTAGTGGTCATGTTTTAGATATTCAGGTTCTTTCGGTAATTTAAAACTACATAAGAAACAGATCACTAACATGACAATCACATAAAGGAAGAAGGTGCTTTCAATACCCGCCGCTTTGAACTGTAGTGCAACAGACGGTGCAGAACCACCAAAGATTGCATTACCCACAGCATAAGAGAAACCAACACCCAATGCGCGAACATGTGGTGGGAACATTTCTGCCTTAACCAATCCGCTGATAGAGGTATAGAAGCTGAGCAACATCATGAGGAAAATAAGTAACAGAGCAACCATCAATGGCGAATAACTGAAATGTGGCATCCAGATCACCATGACTGGATAGATGAAAATCGCCATAGTACCACTGAAGGCAAGCATTGCAGCACGACGGCCAATACGGTCAGAAATAGCACCAAACACCGGTTGTGCAAGCATAAAGATAAAGAGTGAAGCTGTCATAATGAATCCGACAGTTTTACTATCTACACCCATATTGGTGAGGTAGGTCTTTGAATATACTGTAATCACATAGAAAGTGAGGGAGCCCGCAGAGGTATAACCTACAACCAATAAGAAGGTTTTCCAGTGATTTTTAAATAGTTCACTTAAGCTTCCCGATTCTTCTTTATCACTGTCTTCGCTAGATAATGTTTCTTCTAAACGGCTACGTGCAAGTAGAGAGATAATTGCAGCAATACCACCAATGACAAAAGGAATACGCCAGCCACCATCAAGCAATTGCTGCTCTGAAAGGAATGCCAGCATAATAACACCGAGCAAGCTTGCTAATAATTGACCGCCCGACAAGGTGACATATTGGAAAGAAGCAAAAAAGCCTCGTTGACCCTTTAAGCCAAGCTCGCTCATATAGGTTGCTACAGCACCATATTCACCACCTACAGATAAACCCTGTAGCAGGCGAACAAGTAAAAGTAGGAAAGGTGCTGCCATTCCAACTTGTTCATAGGTTGGGAGTGCGGCAAATAAGAAAGAGCTTACTGCCATAAGACAGATGGAAATGACCATTGATTTTTTACGGCCATGTTTATCGGCAATTCGTCCGAAAACCCAGCTACCAATTGGTCGCATAAAGAAGCTGGCTGCAAAGACACCCCATACATAAATTGCTTGAGTACCGGAGTCCATATCAGGTGCAGTTAATGCTTTAGTGAAATATGCCGCAAACACAGCATAAATATAAAAATCAAACCATTCTACTAAGTTTCCTGAAGCTGCGCCGACGATACCGCGTATACGACCTCGCTTCTCTTCTTTAGTGTAAGTTTTATCCATTATTTACATCCATGAGATAGGTTGAATCACAATAAATTCAAAATTCATTACGATTTAAAAAACAGGAATAATGTTAAAGATTTTAAGACTAAATAATAATTGCAAAGATGGTTAATTTGATTGGAGACGATAGGATAGGCAGAAAGAATTAAAAAATGAATTTTGATTTATTTTTTCATTAAAATTCATGTGAAAACATATAGTAAAAGTGAATTACTTTTGTAATTAATCTTAACTTGATTGTGACCTTGTGAAAATTATTTTTTTAAAATATAAATCAATGGCAAAAAACACCAATAATAAAAATAAAATTACCGATTTTTGTTTGTGATCTATTGTGGTGCATAATTTAATGCAATGAAATATATGAATATATTGTGGTTTTAAGGTGGCTGGTTTGTTCATTAATCTATTGTCAAAATGTTATAGATTTTTAAATTAAATGGCGAATATAAAATCAAAAAATTAGAAATCATGTTTATAGTGAAAATGTATAGTAAGTCTCACTTTTAAAGATCTGGCTCTTGGAAAATTTATGTGTATGGAAAAGCAAAGCTAATATTTTTATTTTAAGCATTAGGGATGATTGAGCTTGTCGATTTATATAAAAAATGATGGTTTGAATGATATTAAATAATGAAACATTGTGCTTTATTCAGTAGAGAAATGTTGTTATTCCTCGTATAAATCTCAAAAAATGTACGAATTAGACTAGACTGATATGCGCTAAGAAGGGTTAGAAGTATTGTCTATTTGGCAATTATTTTGGATTTGCCAACTATAATAAAAGGGAGAACCTGAACAATGGGTTATCAGAAGATCGTAGTACCTGCCGATGGTAGCAAAATTACTGTAAATGCAGACTTGTCACTGAATGTTCCAAATCATCCAATCATTCCTTTTATTGAAGGGGATGGTATTGGTGTTGATATTACTCCAGCCATGAAAGCTGTTGTAGATGCCGCAATTCAAAAAGCATATGCTGGCAAACGTTCGATCGAATGGATGGAAGTTTACTGTGGTGAAAAGGCAGATAAAATCTACGGGACCTATATGCCTGAAGAAACTTTTGAGGCACTGCGGGAATTTGTGGTTTCGATTAAGGGTCCATTAACTACACCTGTGGGTGGTGGTATTCGTTCATTGAATGTCGCTTTACGCCAAGAGCTCGACCTTTATGTTTGTGTACGTCCTGTGCGTTGGTTTGAAGGAGTACCGTCACCTGTTCAACACCCTGAATTGACCGACATGGTGATTTTTCGTGAAAATTCCGAAGATATCTATGCAGGTATCGAATGGAAAGCGGATTCTCCTGAAGCGAAAAAAGTCATTAAATTCTTAAAAGAAGAAATGGGTGTAACCAAGATTCGTTTTGAAGATAATTGTGGGATTGGTATTAAACCTGTATCGAAAGAAGGTACTCAGCGTTTAGTGCGTAAGGCGATCCAGTTTGCGATTGATAATGATAAGCCAAGTGTAACTTTAGTGCATAAAGGCAACATTATGAAATATACCGAAGGTGCATTCAAAGAGTGGGGCTATGAACTGGCAATTGATCGTTTCGGTGGCGAGCTGATTGATGGTGGCCCTTGGGTAAAAATTAAAAATCCAAGAACGGGTAAAGAGATCATTATTAAAGATGTGATTGCCGATGCCTTCCTACAGCAAATCTTAATGCGTCCTTCTGAATACTCTGTGATTGCGACACTTAACTTAAATGGTGACTATATTTCTGATGCCTTGGCAGCTGAAGTAGGTGGTATTGGAATTGCGCCGGGTGCAAATATTGGTGGTGCAATTTCTGTATATGAAGCAACCCACGGTACGGCACCAAAATATGCAGGCCAAGATAAAGTCAATCCAGGCTCTATTATTCTTTCTGCAGAAATGATGCTTCGAGATATGGGGTGGATTGAAGCTGCTGATTTGATTATTCAGGGCGTATCGGGAGCGATTGCTGCGAAAACTGTCACCTACGACTTTGAGCGCTTGATGCCAGGTGCAACTTTGCTTCGTTGTTCTGAATTTGGTCAAGCAATTATTGATAACATGGATAATTAATCTAAACACAACATAATCAAAGGTCTGCCAAGTGTGGGCCTTTTTTTATTTATGGTTTGTCTATTTTATTCTAGAATCTAAGTATATTTATTAAACTTTAGGCTGTGAGTAATTGCACCAACAACTGATTACTGTAGACTGTTTTTAGTATCTATTTAAAAAAATATTAATTATATTTTAAGGAGTTAATCGAATGAATATAGAAAAAGATCCTAAAATACTGGTTGCTCCACTTGATCAATTAAATTTTTTACATGAAGCCAAGCAATATATTGATAAAAATCTTACCAGTACTCAAGCCTATTATCTAATGACCAGTAAGCCGCCAGTTTGGTTGAGAGCTGCGTTTAAGCTAAGAGATTTTTTAAGCCGGCATTTAGGTGGTGTGCAACCTATTCAAGGCTTTGGTGAATTAACTAAACCGCTTCAAGTCGGTGGGAAAGCAGATTTTTTTGATGTGGTCAAAGTCTCAGATCGTGAGCTTTTTTTACAGTCAACCGATAAACATTTGAGTGTATTGTTGGTTTTGCAAATCGAGGAATATGATGAGCTTAGAAATGAATTAACGATATGTACCAGTGTAGTGACATATAATCTTTTTGGGAAAATTTATATGCTGCCTGTTTCTATGGTTCATGGTTTTATTGTTCAGCAATCACTTAAAAACCTTCAAATTAAATCTTGAAACTGAAGGATTTGACGTATGACAAAATGCTGTAAAACTTGGCAAAAAAAGTCATATTTATACCTTAATTGTAGATGCAAACTCCTGTGAATAAGAAAACTCCTGTGTAAATAGCAATTTAAATCATTTGTTGATATTTTGTTGAAACTTAAATGGAGTGTTGGTTGTGAAAAAAGTATTGTTGGTTATCTTAGCTTTAGGGATTTCTCATCATGTATTTGCTAAAGACGTACACAAATGTGTGGTAAAAGGTTCGGTAACTTACCAATCTAGACCCTGTGCTGGAACTGCTACAGTAAATCCACAGCAACAACTTCAACAAAAATTAACTCAACGAACTGCAAACCAAACTTCGATACAACAACAAAAAACTCAGTCTGAAATGCATCAGTATTCTCAGCAGCAACATCTGCAACGCCACTCTGGAAACGGAACATCTAATGAGATTCCAGATACTGTTGAAGGTAAAAAGAAAAGCTTGGCTATAGCCCAAGAGGCTTATAAGCAAACGAAAAATCGTTAATTGTTTTTTAAATTTGCTTAGACCGTTTTTGTTTTATGGGCAACTGGTTTTTATTAAAGCGGATTCTATTAAAGCGGTTTGGAGAATAAGCTCAATATAACAATAATTTGATGGATGAAGAGTATTGGTGGAAGTGATTGCTGAAGCTTCTAAATCACAAGGTGATATGCTTTTTACTTAAGTTTTTCGCTTTCAATAAATAGGGGATTGTAATCCTATGGCTGTAGGCGAGTAATGTATTGGATGGGATTATTCTGTTATATTAACCAGCCTAGTTAAATTTATTGAAAGCCTTGAATTTATGTCACAGACAAGTTCGAAAAAATTTTATATCTTTGCGACATTAGCATTATTTTTTCCGGTATTTTTAGTTGGAATGGCTTTTCTTGCGGCTAAAAGTGATGCCGAAACCAAACGAGAATATGATCAAATTCGCCAAGAACATGCTGAAAAGATTGAGTTGCAAAAACAACAGCAAAAATTAGAGCAACAAAACTTATCGCAGCCTGAAACGAAGAATGCAGTGTCTTGATAAGCAATCTTTAATGAAAAGTCATTAAGGCTAAAGCTAAAAAAACCGCCAATTTGGCGGTTTTATTTTTCATCAAAAATTATTTATTTTTGTCTTTCAACTGAGGGATCGCAGATCCTGTACCGACAGCCAATAAACCAGTATTGGTATAAATACCAAGTTTTGCGCGAGTGTCCGTGATATCAAGATTACGCATAGTCAATTGGCCGATACGGTCAGCAGGACTAAACATTGAATCACCTTTTTCCATGGTTAAACGCTCAGCTTCATAAGTGAGGTTCTCTGATTCAGTGTTCATAATCGTGTAGTCATTACCACGACGAAGTTCTAAAGTCACAGTACCTGAGATTGCTTTAGCAACCCAGCGTTGTGCTGTTTCACGTAGCATCAATGCTTGTGAATCGAACCAACGACCTTGGTACAATAAACGACCTAGACGTAAACCATTGATACGATATTGTTCAATAGTGTCTTCGTTATGAATACCAGTTACAAGACGTTCATAAGCAATATGAAGAAGCGCCATTCCCGGAGCTTCATAGATGCCACGAGATTTTGCTTCAATAATACGGTTTTCGATTTGGTCAGACATACCTAGACCATGACGACCACCAATGCGATTGGCTTCAAGAATGAATTCAACAGGGTCTTCAATACGTTTGCCATTTAATGCAACAGGAAAGCCTTCTTCAAACGTTACAGAAACTTCTTCAGCTTCAACTTTTACGTCTTCTTTCCAGAACGCAACGCCCATGATTGGCTCAACGATTTTGATGCCGGCATTGAGGTATTCAAGATCTTTCGCTTCGTGAGTTGCACCCAACATGTTTGAATCTGTTGAATAGGCTTTCTCTTTCGACATTTTGTAATCAAAACCATTGTCGATCAAGAATTGTGACATTTCAGCGCGACCGCCTAATTCATCAATAAATTGCTGATCTAACCAAGGTTTGTAAATTTTAAGTGCAGGGTTGGTTAATAAACCATAACGATAGAAACGTTCAATATCGTTCCCTTTATAGGTTGAACCATCACCCCAAATATTAACATCATCTTCTTTCATTGCTGTAACAAGCATTGTACCTGTTACTGCACGACCTAATGGTGTTGTGTTGAAATAAGGAACACCACCAGTGCTGATATGGAATGCACCACATTGAATTGCAGCAATACCTTCCAATGCAAGTTGTAAGCGGCAGTCAACCAATCGGGCTTTTACAGCACCGTAGTTTTCAGCTTTACGCGGAATTGCATCGTAGTCATCTTCATCAGGTTGACCTAAGTTTGCTGTATAAGCATAAGGTTCTGCGCCTTTTTGTTTCATCCACAATAAAGCTGCTGAAGTATCTAGACCACCAGAAAAAGCGATACCCACTTTTTTGCCTACTGGTACATTCTGCAAGATCGTTGCATTATCAGTCATTGCTCGTCCTAACTATTTCGAAAGAGGCACCACATACATGGGTGGCCAAAGAGAATTTTATAAACGCAGTATTGTAGCACTTTTTCAATCAATGTTTTATTGGATTTGAAGGTTAACATTGAAAAAAATGACAATTTATAGAGCGAAATTAATTTACTTAAATGACCCATGCACCCCATTTAAAAACTTATAAGAAAAGTCAAATTAACGAGGTGTGAAATTTAATAGGAAGTTGAAAAGGGTAGTGAAATGGGGAGATTGATGTCTACCATTATTGGATGTTTATTTTTGATTGGATTTCCAATGGGTATTTGTATAGGGCTGCTGATTTGCTGATTTGCTGATTTGCTGAATGTGCGTAAGACCAAATGGCAAGCTGCGGATTGACCTATGTTAAAAGTAAGATAAATTGGATGTATAGGGTTAACCCAATTTATCTGATTCGTTTGGGATCATAGCTGATCATTTAAACCAATAAACTGCTTTTCAATTGGGGTAAATACATGTTCACTTCGTGCAATTAGATAGAATCCGATATCTCGATATTGTTCGGGTGTTTCTCGATAATATTGAATATTAAATTTTTTAATCAGTGATTTTGCAATCATTGAAATTCCCATACCCAATTGAGTGAAATTGACTAAGGCTTCATGATCATAAATATGGGTTAATTCACCTTTGGTTAAATGATAATCTGTATAAATATGATCTAAAGTGGTTGCATAACAGCATTCTTCTGAGGCAAGTAAAATATTTTGATGATTGAGACAGTCTTCAAGGCTGTCATGGTTGATGACATTTTTCCCAATAATCACCAATTGATCATCTGCCTTTTGAATATACTGAATATTTTTCTGTTTTGGGTGACCTAGAACATAAGCGATATCTAAGTTTCCGCGTAAAATTTCATCTTCAATATAGCCTGTAGCACCTGTTTTCATGGTGATTGAAAGCTCAGGGTAGGTTTCATAAAGTTGACTAAAAGATGGGTAGAAACGCATCCCGCCTAAACTGGTGTTGGTACCAAAGCGTAAATATTTTTCCTGTTGATAGATTTTATTTTCTGTTTCTTCCCACGTGAAGATCATTTTTTTATATTGTTGATATAAATTCATTCCTGATTCGGTCAGCTCAACACCTTTGGGTTTTCGGATGAATAGTTGACGTTTATAGTGATTTTCAATCTTTTTTATTTTTGCAGTCATATTCGATTGTAAATAATTGAGTTTATTTGCTGCTGCGGTAATGCTTTTTAGTTCAGCAACAGTCACAAATGATTTGATATCACCCATATCGATATTCATTTCAATTCCTCAATAATGCATTGAATACGTGCTGACACTAAAGTATCTGCTTTAGCATCAAAAAAAATGATGTGTACATTAAAACATAGCATTATTCATGATGTCATTTATTTTCTATACTCTATGTACTTTCCATCTGTTGAGTACAGCAAATGAATCTTCGAGTGATTGGTGCAATTGTATTATTGTGTCTCGTCTGGGGATCTTTGTGGGGATTGGTCAAACATAGTTTGCAAATATTTCCGCCATTCTTATTTATTTCTACGCGTTTAATCTTAGCTGCGCTTACCCTTATGTTGGTTCAAGTACTGTTAAGGAAATCTGTTTTACCCGCAAAAGGTGAATGGCAAAAACTGATGATCTCAAGTTTGATGATATGTATTGGTTTTTATGCAACACAAACCTTTGCCATGCAATTTGTTGATTCAGGATTGTCTGCGGTTTTAGTGTTTACTATGCCTATTTTTATTGGTGTATTGGCGCATTATATTTTAAATGAGCGTTTAAATAGCCAAAAAATGATTGGGTTGGTTCTTGGCACATTGGGCTTGGTTGCAATTCTTTGGCCACAATTACATCATATTCATTTGAATTTATCGTTAATTGGTCAAGCTTTCTTAATCTTGTCTGGCTTCTTCTGGGCTTTAACCACAGTGTATATCAAACAGAATTTTGCAACTTATGACAAAATCAAATTGACCTGTTGGCAATTGCTGATGGGTGGGGTGGTGATTCTGATCGGTGCTTTAATTTTTGAACCTGTAGATGTTAAAGTTTGGATGAATCCACTGAATGATTCAATCCTGTTCTATATTGCTGTGATTGGGACAGGTTTTGCCTTTGCCTTGTGGAATTGGATTGTGAGTCAGGTGGATACCTTTGTTGCGTCTATTTCAATCATGTGTATTCCTATTCTAAGTTTATTTTTTGGTTATGTGCTTTGGCATGAGCCGATTACAATCAACATTATTATCGGTGCTGCGTTTATTTGTTCAGGAATTATTTCAAGTTCTTTAAATCTTAAAATCAAGAAAAAACCTGAAACCTTATTGAGTTGTGAGCATCGTTAAATCAATGAGTGGACATTGTTGAATTAATTTATAGTTGATTAAATTTATATAATTTTTAATTAAAGTAAAAAGCAAAATCAGTGAAAATTTATTGGTTTTGCTTTTTTTTCTTTCTGTTTTTTCTTTCTATTTTTACTTGATATTTGTTTGTTTAAAGCGATGCATTGAAGCTTATTTTAACTGATTTTTAAATTGGTCTGACTAATTTTGGTTTTGCAGTATTTCTAAACCCGATAATAAACTTAAATCAGTGTTACTAAAAAGTGTATGAAAGAATAGGATACGACTAAAGTTGTAGAAAATTAGTTTAATTTAAAAAAATATAATATAAAACAAATGAGTTGTTCGATTTGAAACCCTGAAATCTGAAGGATTGATCTGTGAATCAACTGAAATACTTGCAATATTGGTCATACCAAAATAATTAATTGAGTGCCAACTATTGATCTTTAAATCAGCAAAAATTAATATTAAGTGGCAGTTAGTGCAAAATTTTTTAATTTAAAACTAAATTGGTCATACCGATTATTGAGAAATAAATGGATGATTCAATGACATTCCACGTTCTAGCAAGCATTTCAAGGAGATGACAATGCTTCAACATTGGCAACAGATTTATGATCCGATGGGCAATATCTGGGTATCCAGTGCCATTGCGCTGATACCAATTATCTTTTTCTTTTTAGCCCTTGCTGTATTCCGCATGAAAGGAAGTGTTGCGGGGACAATTACAGTTGTATTGGCTTTACTGGTTTCATTATTTGCTTATCAAATGCCAACGATGATGGCATTGGCATCATTGGTCTATGGTTTCTTTTATGGTTTATGGCCAATTGCTTGGATCATTATTGGCGCAGTATTCCTATATAAAGTTTCAGTAAAAACAGGGCAGTTCGATATTATTCGTTCTTCGATTTTGTCGATTACTGAAGATCAACGTCTGCAAATGCTTTTTGTTGGTTTTGCTTTCGGTACTTTCTTGGAAGGTGCTGCTGGCTTTGGTGCGCCTGTTGCGATTACCGCAGCGTTATTGGTGGGGCTTGGTTTTAAACCACTTTATGCGGCGGGTCTATGTTTGATTGTGAATACAGCACCTGTAGCATTTGGTGCAATGGGGATTCCAATTATTGTGGCTGGACAGGTTTCTGGTGTAGAAACAATGGAAATCAGTCAGATGGTTGGACGTCAGTTGCCATTTATGGTTCCAATTGTGCTGTTCTGGATCATGGCAATTATGGACGGTTGGCGTGGTGTAAAAGAAACTTGGCCTGCTGTGATTGTCGGTGGTGGTTCTTTTGCGCTTGCACAATATTTGACTTCAAACTTTGTGGGTCCAGAATTACCCGATATTACCGCTTCAATTGCGTCTTTGGTTTCATTAACGATTTTATTAAAATATTGGCAGCCAAAGCATATCTTCCGTTTTGCAAATGAAGATGACAGCATGAGCGAAAATCTTGCTGAACAGAAACAGCAGAAATATAGCCTTGCTCAAATTGCCAAAGCGTGGTCACCATTTGCGATTTTAACTGTGATGGTTACGATCTGGAGTGTAAAACCATTTAAGGATTTATTTACCAAAGATGGCGCGCTGCATGATTTAGTGATTTCTATCAAAGTGCCATATTTGCATCAAATGATTCAAAAGATGCCACCTGTTGTTGCTGAAGTAAAAGACTATGATGCAATTTATAAATTTGATTGGTTCTCAGCGACGGGTACCGCAATTATTATTGCTGCAATCATTACCATTATTTTCTTAAAAATGAAGCCAAAAGAAGCAGTGGTTACTTTTGCTGAAACCGTTAATGAATTAAAAATTCCAATTTATTCGATTGGTATGGTGTTGGCATTTGCTTTTATTGCTAACTATTCAGGAATGTCTGCAACCTTGGCTTTGGCATTGGCACATACGGGTCAAGCATTTACATTCTTCTCTCCATTCTTAGGATGGTTAGGTGTATTCCTTACAGGTTCGGATACTTCTGCAAATGCTTTATTCGGGGCATTACAAGCCACGACTGCGCAACAAATTGGTGTCCCAGAAGTATTACTGGTTGCTGCAAATACCAGTGGTGGTGTCACTGGGAAAATGATTTCTCCTCAGTCGATTGCAATTGCATGTGCGGCGGTGGGGCTGGTAGGTAAAGAGTCTGATCTGTTCCGTTTTACGGTTAAACACAGTATAACGTTTACTGTAATGATCGGTATTATTATTACACTACAAGCTTATGTGTTCCCATGGATGATTCCATGAGCATAAAACGTCACTGAATGAGGAAAGCAGATGAAAGTCTCTGACAAAGTGGTACAAAGCCTTCGTATGTTAATTGAAGAAAAAAACATGCAAGTCGGAGAACGTTTACCTGCTGAACGAAAGTTGTGTGAACAACTGGGCGTATCCCGTTCCTCTTTAAGAGAAGCGATTTCTCAACTGACCAGTACTGGAATGCTGGTCAGCAAAGGCGGGGCGGGGACCTATTTACAACAATTCCCGGTGAATTGGTCACAAAACCAGATTGTTGAATCTTTAAGTAATTTGATTGATGAAGACCCAGCATATCGTTTTGATGTGCAGGAGGCGCGAACAATCCTTGAGGGTGGTTCAGCTTGGTATGCGGCACAACGTGCAACACCTAAAGATCTGGCTCAGATTCGCGAATATTATGATCAGATTTCATATTTTCAGTCGATTGGTGATGATGAGCAAGCTTCACTTGCCGATGCTAAATTTCATTTGGCGATTGCTGAAGCATCGCACAATTTAGTGTTGATACAGATGATGCGGGGCGTTTTTGATCTGTTGCAGTTTAACGTGCTCTTGGGTAGACGCAAAGTGTACTCAGAAACACATCGATTTGATCAATTGCATGATCAGCATTTTAAAGTGATGGATGCAATTGAACGTCATGATCCAGATGCTGCAAGAGATGCAGTCTGTGGGCATATAGAATTTGTAGTACAGCAAGTGCGTATGATTGATGAGGAAGAAGCCCGTCGTCAGCGTGCGAGCCGATTAAACAGGATATGAGCATGATTATTTCTTCTGCGAATGACTATCGTGAAGCCGCACGACGTCGTTTACCCCCATTTCTTTTTCATTATATTGATGGTGGTGCGTATGCGGAATATACACTAAAACGAAATGTAGAAGATTTATCAAAAATCGCTTTAAGGCAACGTGTTTTAAATGACATGTCGCAGCTAAGCCTAGAAACAAAATTGTTTGATGAAACTTTATCTATGCCTGTTGCATTGTCTCCTGTTGGATTAACAGGGATGTATGCACGTCGTGGTGAGGTTCAAGCTGCTGTGGCGGCAGATAAAAAGGGCATTCCTTTTACCTTGTCGACCGTATCTGTTTGTCCGATTGAAGAAGTTGCACCAGCAATTAACCGCCCAATGTGGTTTCAGTTATATGTGCTGCGTGATCGTGGCTTTATGAAAAATGCTTTAGAGCGAGCCAAAGCTGCCGGTTGCTCAACTTTGGTGTTTACTGTTGATATGCCTGTACCTGGTGCGCGCTATCGTGATGCACATTCTGGTATGAGTGGTCCAAATGCAGCGATGCGTCGTTATATGCAGTCATGCTTCCATCCGCATTGGGCTTGGAATGTCGGTTTGCTGGGGCGTCCACATGATTTAGGCAATATTTCCAAATACTTAGGAAAGCCGACTGGACTTGAAGATTATATTGGTTGGTTGGGCAATAACTTTGACCCGTCTATTTCATGGAAAGACCTTGAGTGGATTCGTGAATTTTGGGATGGCCCGATGGTGATTAAAGGGATCCTTGATCCTGAAGATGCCAAAGATGCGGTACGTTTCGGTGCCGATGGTATTGTTGTATCAAACCATGGTGGTCGTCAGTTAGATGGTGTCTTATCGTCTGCACGTGCGCTTCCGCCAATTGCAGATGCCGTTAAAGGGGATATTAAAATCCTTGCTGACTCTGGTATTCGTAATGGTTTGGACGTGGTTCGTATGCTGGCATTGGGCGCAGATACCTGCATGCTCGGACGTGCTTTTGTCTATGCATTAGGAGCAGCGGGTGGTGCAGGCGTTTCTAATCTGCTTGAGTTAATTGATAAAGAAATGCGTGTCGCAATGACTTTGACAGGCGCCAAAACAATTGCAGACATTAACGCTGATTGTTTAGTCAAGTTAGACAAAGCATTGGATGCGTGATGTATTTTTGATACGTCATCAAGCTAAATGACAGTGTTCAATTTGATAAACGCAAATGTCATCCATGCAAATTTCATCTGTAGTGCTTTGAGGCAGAACGACCTTATAACATGATGTTTTTGCAAAGCATCAAATGAAAAGATGTGATTTAACGAGTTTTGCGGATGAGCATGGTTCAAGCTACTTTTCATCAAAAAAGTAGTTTGAACTGATTGTTGATCCCTCAATACAAATAATATTGAAAAAAACGCTGTCGGAATGAATGCCTTATTGAATGAGATTGAATAAGGGTTCATCAATAGGATAGGGAAAATGCAATCTAATATTGATTCACAACACACCATTCAGCAATTGATCAACATCGTCGGTCAGCAACACGTTTTAACTCATGATCATGCTACCCGCTTGTATCGTCAGGGTCGTCGTTATGGCTCAGGGCAAGTGCTGGCTGTTGTGGTTCCCGGAACCTTGTTTGAACAATGGCAAGTGCTACAAGCTGCTGTAAATGCAGACTGTATTGTGATTATGCAAGCTGCAAATACTGGGCTCACGGGTGGTTCAACACCTTTTGGTGATGATTACGACCGACCCGTTATTTTAATGAGTACACGTCGTTTGGCGGGTATCCAAGTGATTAACCAAGGTCAGCAAGTGATTTGCTTACCTGGTGCAACCTTAGATCGTCTTGAAAAAGAGTTGGCACACTATAACCGTGAGCCACATTCAGTGATTGGTTCATCTTGTATTGGTGCATCGGTTCTGGGTGGAATATGTAATAACTCAGGTGGAGCATTGGTCCGCCGAGGTCCTGCATATACTGAACTGGCACTTTATGCACAGGTCAATGCGTCAGGTGAGTTAGAGTTAGTCAATCACTTGGGGGTGAATCTGGGTGAAACACCTGAAGAAATTTTGACAAAACTCGAAAATAAAAACTATCAACTCAATGATGTTATTAATAATGCCAGTTGTTGTGCTTCTGACCATCGTTATGCGCATGATGTTAAACAGGTCGATGAAAATACACCTGCACGATTCAATGCTGATCCATCACGTTTATTTGAAGCTTCAGGTTCTGCAGGTAAAGTCTGTGTCTTTGCAGTACGTTTAGACACCTTTGAAAAAATTCCAAGTCAGGTATTTTATGTGGGGACCAACTCACATGATGATTTGACGGAAATCCGCCGTTTCTTACTTAAAGATTTGCCAAGATTACCGATTGCGGGTGAATACATTCATCGTGTTGCCTATGATATCGGTGCTGAATATGGCAAAGATACCTTTATGTTTATTGAGAAATTTGGTACGGCAAAAGTGCCTGCTGCATTTGCATTAAAAGATAAGGTGGATGGGTATCTCGAAAAAATCGGCTTACGCAGTTTGTCTGATAAAATGTTGCAGATGGTGACTAAACTGTTGCCCAATCATTTGCCAAAACGGATGAATGAGTTTCGTGATTTATATGAACATCATTTGATGATTCGTATCGAAAATCAGGATGTTGAGCAAGTTGAACTTTTTTTAAAAGATTATTTTCAACATAAAACATCCGGTGATTTTTTCCGTTGTACGGATGAAGAAGGGCGTAAGGCTTTTTTACATCGTTTCGCAGTGGCAGGTGCAGCAATTCGTTATCGTGATACGCATCGTTCGGAAGTTGAAGATATTGTTGCGCTGGATATTGCTTTACGCCGTAACGACCGTGAATGGGTAGAAACTTTACATCAAGAGATGGATGATTTAATTACCCATAAATTGTATTACGGACATTTCCTCTGCCATGTGTTTCATCAAGATTATATAGTCAAAAAAGGGGTAGATCCTTTGGCGATGGAACATCAGATGTGGCATTTGCTGGATAACCGTGGTGCAGAATATCCTGCGGAACACAATGTAGGACATTTATATATTGCGAAACCTACTTTAAAAAATCATTATCAAAAGCTTGATCCAACCAATAGCTTTAATGTCGGCATTGGGCAGACCAGTAAATTAAAATACTGGAAGTGATGATATTGCGTCGTATTAATTTGATTTGTTTATGGTGATTTATCAGATAAACAGTCTTTTAAAAACTGCTAGATGACGAACTCATTTATTTGACTAAATAAAATAGCCATGCAAAAAAGCATGGTTATTTTTTTTATTTCTGTTCGCCTAATTTAGAAGAAATAAATCCAAGCACAAAAGCACTGATAAAGAAGGTAACAACAGCATAAAGTGCGGATTGTGTGGTAAACCAAATTGCAATGGTTAAGATTGCAACGATGGCTGTACAAATCCAAATCGCCAAACCCGAAGTTGCTAAAGGTTGTTGAGATGAAGCAGGGTCAATTTGATCTGGTGTGGACAGGTCTTCTTTGGTATTTAAATCGTGAATAGGGTCATGTAGATTCACACCATAAAAGAAATAGGGATGATCATCAAAACGAGCAAGCTCGATACGTTGCATTTCAATAAAAGAAAGTTGTTGTGAATGACCTTGTGCCGAATTTTCAATGTGTTGTAACAATTGGGTTAAGAAATGGGCATCATTTAAATCCAAGGGCAAACCACTGGTGCGCAATAAAACATACTCAGGATAATGTTGTTCGATTAAAGATTTAAAATCTTCAAAATGGTAACTATTCTCTGCACCAAAAGTTTCTATAAATAAGGGTTTTCGATCTGCTAAATTGAGAAGTGCTTGTTGTTGATCAATAACTAAATAAGCATACTGACTTTCACCAAAGTCCTCTTGGCGTTCTTCTAGATCAACTTGGTTGCGTTCATCGTTGATATCAAGATCATCTATATATCTTGTCCAGAAAATATTTTCTTGCTTAAACAGCATAAACCATAAAATCGGAATGAATGCATTTGCTTCGAGTTCAAAAGATGCGCTTTGAAAAAACTCTGCCCATTGATTTTGACTACCTCTTGGCATATGGCTAAAGGTAGAACTGGTTAAAAATACCGGGTGGCTCATAAGGTTGATGCCTTTTCTTATTTACTTTTATTCAGCAGTTATATTGCAAAATAACGAAAATTGACACAGAAGATTGTTATAAAACTGTATAACACTTTTCTTTTATTTGAGTCATATCAAGATGTGTTGCTTCTGCTGTGGGTAAGACAGATAGAATTGACACTATCTACGATGAAAATATCAAAAATTGCCATCAAAAAAAAATTAAAACTCGATAAAGTAGTATGCAACAAGTTGCAAAGCCAAACTTAAAGGATTCATCATGACAAATAGCTATGCAAATATCTTAAAACCACTCCATCTGGGATTTACGACCATTAAAAATCGTGTCGTGATGGGTTCAATGCACACAGGTTTAGAAGATCGTTTTTATAACTACCCAAAACTTGCTGCATATTTTGGAGAACGCGCCAAAGGTGGTGTTGGGCTAATTATTACAGGGGGGATTTCCCCAAACCGCCAAGGTTGGTTGTTGCCAGCCGGTGGTACGATGAATACTTTAGGTGATATTGCACCACACCGTTTAGTCACACATGCTGTACATAAGCATGGTGCAAAAATTCTGATGCAAATTCTGCATGCAGGGCGTTATGGTTATCAACCGTTTGTTGTATCTTCAAGCCCAATCAAATCACCGATTTCGATGTTTAAACCACGTCAGATGAGTGACAAACTGATTCTTGAAACCATTCAAGATTATGCTGAAACAGCTAGTCTGGCAAAAAAAGCCGGCTATGATGGCGTAGAGATTATGGGTTCAGAAGGCTATTTACTGAATCAATTTTTAAGTCGCCATGTGAACCAACGTGAAGACCGTTGGGGCGGGCCAATTGAAAACCGTATGCGTTTGGCAGTCGAAATTGTAAAAGCGATTCGTGCCAAAGTTGGTGAAAAATTTATTATTTGCTTCCGTTTGTCGATGCTCGATTTGGTCCATGACGGTAATACCATGGATGAAGTGATCACTGTTGCGCAGGCATTAGAAAAAGCAGGTATTACTTTACTCAATACCGGGATTGGTTGGCATGAAGCACGTGTACCCACGATTGTAACCTCTGTCCCGCGTGCTGCATTTGTAGACTACACTGCAGAAGTGAAAAAGCATGTCGCTGTACCTGTCATTGCTTCCAACCGAATTAATATGCCTGATACTGCTGAGGAAATTTTGGCAGCAGGTAAAGCGGATATGGTGCAAATGGCGCGTCCATTATTGGCAGATGCTTTTTGGGTAAGTAAAACCGCAACCAATCGTGTTGATGAAATCAATACTTGTATTGCATGTAACCAAGCCTGTTTAGATCATAGTTTTCAAAACAAGCGTGCAAGTTGTTTGGTGAACCCACGAGCAGCGCATGAAACTGAACTGGTTTATCTTAAAACAAAAAAACCGAAGAAAATTGCGGTTGTTGGCGGTGGTGTTGCTGGAATGTCAGCAGCCACTATTGCGGCAAGTCGTGGACATCAGGTGACTCTGTTTGAAGCCTCTACTGAGGTCGGTGGGCAGTTTAACCTTGCTAAAGTTGTGCCAGGTAAAGAAGAGTTCCATGAAACCATACGTTATTTTAAGGTTCAGATTGAAAAAACTGGTGTGGACTTACGTTTAAATACCAAAGTGAATCGTGAGCAATTAGAACGTGAAGGTTTTGATGATGTGGTGATTGCAACAGGTGTGATTCCACGGGGTCTAAATATTGAAGGCAGTAACGCACCGCAAGTATTGTCTTATGCGGAAGTCTTGCGTGGCGCACCTGTTGGGAACAGAGTCGCTGTTGTTGGTGCAGGTGGTATTGGTTTTGATGTGTCGGAATATTTGTTAAAACCTGAGCATCAGCCGCAACCGCAACCTTTGGCAGATTGGCAACGCGAGTGGGGTGTAGACCCAAATCCAAACTATATGACTGAAGGTGGTTTTGTTCCTGCTGAAGTAGAGCAACCAATTCGTCAAATATATTTGATGCAACGTAAAACCACACCTCTGGGTATTGGTTTAGGTAAAACCTCGGGTTGGGTACACCGTGCACAATTGAAAAAACATGCGGTAAGAATGATGCGTGGCGTGCAATACAAGTCTGTCACCAATGAAGGATTATGGATTGAAAGCAATGGTCATGATCAATTGTTACGAGTCGACACGATTGTGGTGTGTGCAGGTCAGGAATCCGTTAAGGACTTAATGCCTCAAGAGGGTGAGTCAACTTTAGCAAATTACCATATTATCGGTGGTGCAAAATTGGCTGGTGAGCTTGATGCAAAGCGTGCGATTCGTGAAGGTGCTGAAATAGCAGCTAAACTTTAATCAAAATCATCTATTTTGATGAAACAATATGCATTTGAATGGTTTAAGTCTATTTTTTTCTTGTCAGAGTTGGAAAAGCTTAGTATTCTTGCGCACATGGAAGCGTGGCAGAGCGGTTTAATGCACCGGTCTTGAAAACCGACGAGGGTGTGAGTCCTCCGTGAGTTCGAATCTCACCGCTTCCGCCACATTGAAGTTTCTGACACTGTTTAACACTATATAAGTAATTGACTTATAAGGTTAAAGTTAGAAACAAGCGGTATAGCAAGCTATGACACAGTACGTCAATGAGCGGTTATAAAGTAGTAAAAAATGCAGTAAGATAATCTCTTACTGCATTTTTTTGTTTATACGTTATGACGACTCGTGGAATCAATAAACTGACCGCTTTACAGGTTAAAAAAGCAAAACCTAATCCTGATAAAATGTATAAACTTCCTGATGGGGGTAATCTGTACTTGCGTATTGATTCCAGTGGTAGCAAATACTGGATATTTAATTATACGCGTCCCTATATCGCTAAACGCAATGATTTGTCATTGGGTACTTATCCTGAAGTCACGCTTGAAGAAGCTCGTACAGTCCGTGATGAATATAAGAAGCTGATCAAGCAGGGCATTGATCCAGCCACAATGCGGTTAGAAACCAAAAATCAAAAACAGAAAGAGGCTGAGCATACCTTTCGAGTAGTCAGTGCAGAATGGCTTAAAAAGAGAGAGCTGGAAGGCAAACAAGATGAAGAAACTCTACGTCGCTTAAATCATGATGCTTATCCTTATATTGGTGAGATGAGCTTTCCTCAGTTGACTGTGGATGTATTAGAAGCCAAAGTATTTCAAAGAATTATTGATCGTGAGGCACTATCAGTTGCGAAGCGCTTAAAATCAGATTTAAACCAAATTTTTAAATCAGCCCGAAAAAAGAAATTGATCCAATACAACCCGATCGAAGATATTGAACTTCCGAATCCACAAGGCGGAAATTTTGCAGCGGTGACAGAAGAACAAGACCTTGCACCAATGTTAAATAAAATTTGGAACTATACCAAACTACATGCACGATGCCTTATAACAACTCAAGTTGCCTTAAAACTTTCAGTCTTGACCTTTCAACGCCCTGGGGAAATCCGTAAACTTAAAAAGTCATACTACTATCCTGAAGAACGATGCTTTAAGTTTATTGCGAGTAAAACTAAACAACAGCATGTCGTACCACTATCAAATCAAGCATTTGAATTGGTGGAGTCGATTATTGATCTGTACCCACATAGTGAATATTTATTTGTTGGTCGGGATGGCAAAACTTATCTATCAGACAATACCATTAATACCGCATTAAAACGTTTAGGATATGGTGGAAAGCAAACGGCACATGGATTACGTGCAACGGCACGAACAATGCTTGATGAAATTCTTGAACAGCGAGTAGATTTTATTGAACATCAGTTGGCACATAAAGTAAAAGACAATAATGGTACCGCATACAACCGAACCAAGTTTTTAAATAACCGTCGGGAGATGATGCAGGAGTGGGCAGATTATTTGGAGTCTTTGCTAGATGTTTCAGCATAAAGTTTGTAAAAAGATTTGATCTCATACAAATAAAAGAATAAAAAAAGCCTGTCTATGACAGGCATTTAAGCTTTTATGCAACTTTGGGTACTTTCTGTTCAAGCCAACCATTAATTTGACTTTCAGCCCAAGTGGGCATACTTGCCGTTAAATAGGTCGGTTCAGGAAAATCACCTCGACGGATCATCTTCCAGAAGGTAGATTCTGCGATATTCAACAAACCCTTTGCTGCTGGTTTATAGGATAATCGACGATGGCGACCACCACGATCAACATAATCCTTGGCTGGACGCTCAGGATAATTGACTAAATCTTTAACACGATAACGGTGTTCTAGCATGGCATATGCTCCCAGAAATTAATTTGTATTTAAGTCAAGAATCTCATTCACTGGATCCTATCTGACTCGCTATGCCACAATCATATTGATTCATACTGAGGATTATAATAATACTGGTAAAGTAAAGAATTACTGCACTATAATGCTATAAAATGTATTTGATATATAATAGAATAATTGGAATGGTGGGTTTATGGCTTATGTTGACCAAGTTGAGTTAAGTGACTTTGTATTTGAAGTGTGCCAAGGCTTTCTTAACTACTGTACAAAATCAAAATATGAGCATGATATTGAAGCGCCTGATCGAGACGAACTAAATCTTAATGCATTGCTAGAAATCCGCAGATTTTTCAATGGGGATGAACTAGAAACAATCGCTCAACTTATGGAACAGCCGATTACAGTCCAAAGATATAATACAATTTATTTAAGCGATGACTTTTTAGAGGTTTTAGAGGGGCTTATTTACTTAATAGGCGAACTGGAACAACTTACTGATAAACAGATTAAAATACAGTACAAAAGTATACTGAGTAAATATGCCAGTATGAATGTTGATATTTTATATAGCCGAAAAATTCATACAAGGATTCGAGGGGTTCGTGGAGCACAGAAACGCTATCAAGATGTGCTCTATAAAAAGCATCAAGTTATTTTTGATTTTATGTTGAATAAAGCCAAAGAGCAGGGGAAATGGCAAAATTTGAATGCTGCTGTAGACAGTGTTTTATCTGAATTAGATATTGTCCTAAAGCAATTTGATAAGGAATGGATTGCAACGCAATTAGCAGAAAAAACTAAAAATCTAGTAAAACTCCAGCAAGAATTTGATCACTATAAACAGAATCTTCCACGTTATAAACTTGGCTCAGCCAAAATAATGACAGCCACTCGGGCACAAACCTATACCAATAAAATCAGAGAAATCCGTGTTGAATGTAGTGAACTAAACAAAGCCTTAAACATGCAAGATCCATCAATATTGCTAAAAAAGCAACTTCCATTCAACACAGCCTATCAGCCAGAAGTCATCAAAAATTTATTACGTAAGCAGGAGGATCTGCTCGCACAAATTATCGAATCTTGTGCAATAGACTGAATAAATTTTAATTTTAAAATCACTAAATTGAGGGTTTTTATAGAACCAAGGTTGCACTTTGAAGTGCATTTTTTTTGTTTTTTTAAAAGAAATATGAGTGATAAACTAAATTTTAATAGATGATTTATGATTTTAAAAATGATATTTATGTATATATTAAATGTGATTAATATAAAATATGAAATTTTATAAATCCAAATTTATGCATTGGTATCTATAGCGATCAGTCGAGTTTAGCATGGTTTTAGCTCCAAATATTTCAAATGAAAATTTTTTTAAATTACTAAAACATAGAATTCCTACTTCATATTCAACACGCTATACAGGTGCGTTGAGTGAGAAAATAATTTTTAAAGAAACAATTGAAGCTTTGAAGCGGATAAATGATTTTGCTCAAGAAGTCAGTGATGATATCTGGGATGCTGAAGTGTTCATTTCAAAATTCAGATATCAAGAAGATCAACAGCAACTTGCGGAGTTTTGTGATTCGTTTAATGGAATACGTTTGCAAAAAGATTTATTTCCACACCCTGAAATTTTTAATCATCTATTTTTTAAAAGTGTTTATGAGGTATATGTACAGCTTGATAAATATGCTGAAGTCGCATTTATTTATGATACTCATCATCAAATAACTCCTTGGATGACCAGAAATATCCCGTATGAACGTATAGCTCAAGTGATAACCCACGTTAGATGTAAGATTAAGCATGGAATGAATCATCATCTTAAGCAGGAAAAAAACGTATTCGATAAGCTAATCCAACACGCTCAAAGTTTTGATCATTTATTAGGAACGCATTCATCACTCAACGTATTTACAATAGATATTAGGATTCAAGACTTTTTAAAACCTAGGTCAGATCTATTGGATCAAGTAGGAGGTGTACAAAATAGCCCCATTCAAGATATTAAGCTTATCTTGGCTAGGTTTCCTGATTTGCTCAGTGGATTAACCAAAGTTGAAACACATGGCGCTAAAGAGGATCTAAACTTACATTGTATTTTGATATTAAAACCCTCTAAAAAATTCTCTGAAAAAAAATCAATAGAAGTTTTACAACAACAAATCCAGAATTTTTTGGGGATTTCCTATTACGTTTCGATTCGTAATTGGAATGAGGTCATTAGGAAAAATTATTCTAAGAATGCTGTAGGTTTGATCAAAAACTCACAAATCAAAAATGTTCAAGCATTTAAATATTGGGTACTTAGCTTTTTCTTTAGACTTGATTTGTACATTCAGCCTAAATTACCGAATCACTTAAAAGACCATTTGGCTACGAATGGAACTTTAGATGCTTACCTAAAGACGGTTGCAGCAGACAATCTGAATTCCAAAAATTACATTATTGAAGAAAGCTCCTTAAAAGAGTTAAAAAAAGTGCACAAAGCTTTATCAAAAGGTTATCAACCCTTTTTATCTGAGAGTGAGCGAAAATCTGTTTGGAGTACACGTAGTCTATCTAAAACCAGTCAAGCTTATATTGAAGCGGTGAAGCATTACTATCGTGAGATTGAACCTGATTCTGAAAAACTTCAATCGATGATACATATTGAGATTTTTATTGAGACATTGGTTACAACGGAACTAAAAGCTTTTGAGCTTAGTGTATCTGGTGATCAAAAAATGCTAACACGTCAAATTTTACATGGAGCGATTACGCGTCTAGGTAAACAATTTATATTGTTAGGTGAAAGTAAATTAGAGAATCCTGTTATACGAACAATACAAGATTTTGAATTACATGAGAATGGTCTAATTCAAGAAAGCAAGAATGCACTAAAACAGCTCACCAGTTTACAGGTCTCTAAAGAGTTAATTCAGAGTATTAATTCATCTATTTTTAACTTACGTCGCATATTCACTGAGATGTCTCTTGGCTCTAACGATAAGTCAATTAAAGAGATTAGAATCAATGCTTACAGAAAATATAAAAAACGCCTAGAAGTAGCCACCATTTTATTTCAACATTTGATGAAAAAAGATAGTTTAATATTTAGAGTAACTGTTGAATTGATCCTTGAGTCTGAATTTATAACTCAGGAAAAATTAGCAATTTTATGGACTGCTTTTTTGCACCATGCACAACGCGCAAAACCTTTATCATGGAGGACTGGTTACTTTGGATTGTGGCGCCAGGATGAAATAGGGCATTTTTACGCTGATGTGTTTATTGTATTTGATGATCGGGCATTTGCCGACCCAACCTCAATAATTCAAGGGTTAAATATAAAGTGGATTAAGTTTGTAAAAAACAAATCACAGTCTATTTTAGAGATGAATGAAAAGCCTCATTTCAAAAGCCATAAAATACAAGGTAAATCAATCATGCAGACTAATGAGGAATATTCACTCAATCGTTTGCTGATTGAATCAACCAATAAGCAAAGGAAATCGGATTTTTTACAAAAAATTATTCCAACCTTCTTAAGCCATAGCATTTTTATAGAAAATACTATGAAGACAAACGGATTTAAATATCACAACTCCGATGCTAAGCTACTGATTAAAAGTAGTATAGCTGTTGCTAGTAGAAAGAATGTACCTTCTACTCAGCCGATTAAACAGAAAGCTTTAAAAGAGTCTGTAGATCATGCTGACGATACAGATGATCAATAACTTAACTTTAGCTTGATGCATTATCTCAAATTTTCACTGATCCAAGGCAATATAAGGACTTCAAGTTCTAGTGAACAACGGTGATTTACTACAGTGAATTTAGTGGGTTATTAATATAATGAATATATATATCTTATAGGTATCGAATATATTTAATGAATATTCTATTGATCGCAGTTGATTACATACTATGAGCTCTTACGTAAAAGATAACTTAACGCCTAGTGATATGAATTAAACCATCACTAGGATATTTATATGTGCTTAATCTCAACAAGTGTAAATGAGTCAGAAGTGCTGATTAGGATAGATCAATTTATACATTCAATCTGCATCAAAGAATTTAATCCACAGCAGTTTAAGTCTGAATTAAAAGTACTTTCGTCTTTATTTAAAACCATATATCAAGTGCATTTAAAGTACAGTACGAGTATTAATGTATTTCGAAGAATGGTACATGCATTAGATGAGTATTTATGCTCACCATCAATCACCAGTATTGGTGATTTAAAAGAATTTCAATTACATTACCTGACTACCATTGCTCTAGGGGCTTATCGTGATATTCAAGATGAATTGATATTATTTAAGCGACAAGAACGTGATAACAAGAATGGTTTAGAAAAATACATTAAACAACTGACACAACATTATTCTAAATTGCTGTTTATACGGGTAGATTTAAGCATAGCATTAGAGCATCAACATGGAATTGGTATTGAGCAGTTTAATCAGTACCTACGCACCTTTATTAATCGGGTACAAAATCATGATACTTGTTTTAAAGATATACAAGGTTATGTATGGGCGATTGAACAAGGGGAGACTAAGGGCTACCACTGTCATGTGTTACTGATCTACGATGGGCATAAACATCAAAAAGATTTTGGTATGGCCATACAAGTTGGGCAAAGCTGGAGTGAGATCACAGCGAACAAAGGCTACTACTTTACCTCTAACTCCCCTGAGTACAAGGAGCAATTTGCACAGAAGGGAACATTGGGTGTGGGTATGATCCATCGTTCTCAGCCTAAGCAAGTTGAGAATGCCATCAATGCAGCCATGTATTTGGTGAATCCAGAAAAAGACAATCAGCACCTTAGAGCTAAAGTGGTTAGAATGCGGAGCTTTGGTAAAGGACAGTATAAGATCGATAAACGCAGAGGCTGTAACGTAGTAAAATTGCTTGTAGCTCAAGGTTTTAGCTTGTGTGCAGATTACTACGATTGAGGTAGTTAGGGATGTGTAATGTATTACAGCATTACACATTCTATGTAGTGTTAATAAGTTTTATGAATATTTAAAGGATTATTACTTTATCGAGAAGTATTCCGCTCTAAAATTCTTATATCAATATTTGAGAAAGCTTTTGTATGTGTTACATATATCCTAGCTTAATTTCTAAATAACTAGCGCAAGGAAAAATATGGACTTTGATAAATTGGTTGAAATCATTAAGCAAGTTGCAACTGAACAAAATTATGAAATTACTGAAGGGAGTAGAAAGTTTAAAGTTTATATTGATCGCCACAATGCTGTTGCTTTTGAAATTTGGGCAAATTCATCATCTGGTTATATTCAAGTGCATCAGTGGGAAGAGCGTGAAAATGAAGGGGATAGTCAGTATGGACGTAGCGTATATTCCTTACGTAACTATAGTGATGTTATTCATTTTTGTAACATTATGATATCTAGTACATTAATCCGTGCTCGTCGCCAATAATACACATTTTCAAATTTAATGCGTAGCTTTGGTAAGAAGCTGTATGAGGTTTGAAATTTTTTAAATGAAATGTGCACTAAATTTGCACATTTCAAGATAATCCGAATTTCATGTTTAGCTTAAAACAAATCTAAGCAACTCTCTTTGTAAACTCAGCATGCCACTTCAAAAGTTTATCTACATCTAGATCTAATTCATTTGGTTCAGGCATTTGTACTGGTGCTTCTAAAGGTTGACTATGTTCATAACATGAATATTTTGTCATTATATCCTCTATTAAGTCGCAGTCTTCAGAAGTAATATGTGCCAATTTTTGTATTTTCCCTTGGGTATTAACTGCACGACGATGTCTTTGGATAACATCAGCTAAAAAAACGAACTCAACAATTCTCTCTGTTAATATTCTAAGGTCACTGCATATGGCTTTTGCTAGTGGGTAGTAAAGCTCCTGACCTTCTGTGTCTAGTATCTTTCGTGCTTGCGCAATTCTTCTAATTTTTAAATCTTTAAGAGCTGCTTCAGGCTTCTTCCCATATAGTGGAATTTCTCCAGCTTCACCAGCGCCCCAAGATTCTTGTCTGATATGAATTGCATGAATATTATCAGCCTTTTCTGTAAGCATACCAAGCATACTTAAACGATGTGTAAATATAATAACTTGACGTGTTTGGCTTAACTGAATCAAACGCTCAATAGTTCTTTCTTCCCAAGTTTGATCAAGGGATGATATTGGATCATCGAAAACGAAAGGTGCTTTGAATGGTTTTTCTGCGACATCAGCTAAAAATGCTGCAAGAGTAATAATTCGACGCTCTCCTTCGCTTAAGATAGATTCAATTGGAAGTTGATGTTTAGCTGCTTTTAGTTGCAGTTTATGAAGTGGACGCCCTTTAGCTGTTTTAGTTTTTATTAGTTCTATTTTTAAGTGCTTTGCTCCTAGTTTCTGAAGCTCTTGGTTAAACCTTGCTACATATGACTCAGTTATTACTGCATCTGCAACACTGCTAGCTTTAGCAGAAACTGTTCTAGAGTTGGCTAAAGCTATCCACTGATCAGAGGTGGTCCCACATGTTTGAACAACTAAAAGCTTATTTATAAGTGATACTCTGCTCTAGTTAAGCTACCTTATTTTGTTGTGGTAGCTGGTCATAGTAAAACTCATCTGGAGTCATTTTGTCCAGACTCGAATGAGGTCGTTTCAAATTATAAAATTCAAAATATGCGTTTAATTGCTTCTTCGCATCCAAAACATTGCTGTAGGCTTTGAGATACACCTCTTCATATTTAACGCTCCGCCATAATCGTTCAACCATCACATTATCAACCCATCGACCTTTACCATCCATGCTGATTTGGATGTCATTTGATTTCAATACATCAATAAATGCATCACTGGTAAACTGACTGCCTTGGTCTGTATTAAATATTTCAGGTCGACCATATTTTTCAATAGCTTCATTTAATGTTTCTATGCAAAATGTAACCTCCATACTAATCGATACTCTATGCGCAAGTACCTTGCGGCTATGCCAATCAATCACAGCACATAAATAAACAAAGCCTTTTGCCATAGGGATATACGTTATATCCGTAGACCACACTTGATTACTGCGCTGAATAGCCAATCCTTTGAGCAGATATGGATATTTGCGGTGAGCTTGATTAGCCTGGCTTAAATTTGGTTTGCAATATAACGCATTAATGCCCATTTTCTTCATTAAAGTACGTGTATGACGTCGTCCTATATGATGTCCTTGACGATTCAACAAATCACGCATCATACGGCTACCTGCAAAAGGGTATTGCATATGTAACTCATCCATACACCGCATCAGCTTCAGATCTGATGCACTCACAGGTTTTGGGCGATAGTAATAACAACCACGGGAGACTTTCAGCAGCTGAGCTTGCTTAGATACTGAAATCTGAAGTGAGTCATCGATTAACTTTTGTGGTTGAAGCGGCCCAGTTTCTTCAACACACCTTCTAAAAAATCAATTTCTAATGCCTGCTCACCGATTTTTGCATGTAGTTTTTTTAGATCGATGGGTGGTTCTGTTGGAGCTTTTGATTGATCGAAAGCTTGCGAGGAAGCTGAAATCAGTTGATTTTTCCAGTCGATAATTTGGTTTTGATGAACATCAAATTCAGCACTCAATTCAGCAAGTGTTTTTTCTGCTTTAATCGCAGCAAGTGCTACCTTAGCTTTAAAATCATTTGAATGATTTCTTCTTGGTCTACGTGCCATAAAATACTCCATATATTGATGTTTATAACATCATTTGGGGAGCAAAATATCACTTATAAGTGTTGTTCAAATTTCCTGATCCACCTCTGATCATATTGTACTAATTGCTTTAAATGATTTATTTCTTTATGAATTTGAGTAACTTGTTGTGACATCCATCGTTTCATTTCTAAATTTAGTTTTTCATTCTCAACTAAAGTACGATTAAAGCTTTCTGCATCTTTTTTTAGCTGTGCAATTTTGATTTCTAGGTTTGAACTTTGCATTTTTAAATTCTGAATAGCTTCAAAAATTGTAATGATTTCTGTAATATCTTGTTTTTCCTCGCTTAGCATTGCAGTTCTAATTAATCTAGCATTATCAAAATATAGATTCAGGTAACGTATCCAATCTTCGTTGAGCTCTGATGCAACACAAAAAGTTTGAGTATCAATAGGTGATGGAATTGTCACTAATGAATTTATACTTTTAGTATATATAGCTTCTGCGGCTTTCGAATCTGTTTCTAGTTTTCCTTGGATGAATTGTTCAAAATTTGACATTCTTTGTTGTGCATCAAGAGATAATTCCTGTTGGCATAAAACACATTTTGAATTATCTAGTTTTGGAAAATTGGTTGCAGGGTATGCATAAGTTATTGAGTACGTTCTAGCTGCTTCCCACATTGCTTTCCAAACATCACTACCAACGCCATTTAATAATTGACCGCTAATAATTAGTGCTGAATTTTCTGCTAGTTTTTTTTTATTATCATAGGCTTGTTTTAGAGTCTTAATATTTTCAATATTTTGCTTTTTATATTGAGAGGTTACATCTTCTATTTTTTTTATTAGTGAATTCAATTGATCAAGTGTAGCCTGACTTTTTTTAGCAACATCCAACGGATCACTAGTCTTTAAACGGTCATCTAGGGATTTAATATTAACTTCATGTTGATCATCCCATGTTGTTAATAGTTCTACGTCATTTTCAGACATAGCTGCATTTAACTTTTTGTACTGTTTTGCTGTTTCAGTTTGCCAATAAATTTGAGGAATATCGGGTAAAGTGGAAATTAAAGTAGTTTTTTCAAGCTGTAACTTTTCTTTAACCTCATCACAAGCTTTTGCTAGACCCTCAAATAGTTTTACTAAATTTGGTGTATATGAAATTGGATTTTCTTTCCCTAAATAGTATTGTGATTCATCAGTGTCAAAAATATCTATCACTCGAAGAGTATCTACTGGACCTGTATGGGTGTGCCAATCTAAAATATGCTCTTTTGCTTCATGAGAGTAAATAACTTCACAGTTTTGAGATGCTGGAGGATCTTTAAAAACATTTCCTTTTAAGGTGATAGCACGTGGCTTCCCTGAAATGTTTTTAATTATTTTGGAGTAACTAGACTTTCCTGAACCATTATGTCCAAAAACTACTACTAAATTATTAGTCCCAAAATTTAATGGTTGCCTAGGTGCTAAATTTTCAATTCCAGAAATTTTTCCAATACTTTTTAGTCTTAATTCACTATCGAGAACAGGAACTGATGTTAATTCAGCAAATAATTTTTTAGTCGAAGATTGTGGTGCAGAAGGAGCCTTTAATAATATTACAAGTTCAATGATGTCTTTAGATGTAAGGTCATCATTTTTTAATAAACGTTCCGCAGCTTCTTGTAGCCAGTACTTTTGAGTGTATAGCCAATCTTTAATATCATTAGAGATATTATGCATTTAATTTTCCTTAGAATTATAAAAGTTTAAAAGGTCACTAATGATTATTGCTTGTAATTCAATCAAAATCTATTTAAATTTTCAAAGGATAGTTGAGGATGTTTAATTCTTTACAGAATCTACATCCTATATAGAAATTACCCAATCCGATAAACATACGCCCCATTGGCGGTACTAATACTGACATTCACGAATGTGCTCAACCTTACAGCGTGGGTAAGCCAAAGCCACTGAATAGGGATTTAATGTTCACATGAAGACCGAAGTAATAATTGATAAATGGACCTTAAAAAATACGTATGATAAAAAGGAATTTTAAACGATACTGGGCAAACAAATTAGGCAAAATTTTCGAAATTAAGATTTGAAAAAACTGTTTAATTATGAACAACTCAGAATAACTTTCACATGGCATTTTAAGAGCTAAAAAGAGCAGTATTTTTTTACTTTTTTAGTGATCATTTGACAGTGAAATTAAACATAAAAATGAGTGATGAGGCAGGGAGCTAAAATCACTTCCTGCTTATTTTACCTCTAAACTTAACTAAACCAATAAACATAATTCCTATTGGTTGATTGTGTTTTATTGATGTTAAAACACTCATTGCTCAACAATGGCACGATAAGTGATTTTACCATGTGTGGTATACAGATAAACTTCCTTAATTTCCTCAGCAGAACAGCCTTTTAACACAATATTAAATATTGCTCCGTAATAAGACACACTCGGAAATTTAGTGGTAAAAGGCTCTAGCCCCACGACTTTACAGTTTGGATTGTCTATTTCGACTTTATCAATCACATCGTTGACTTCAGAAACCACTTTTAAACGCGTGGTGTCATAAACAGTACTTGTGATAACTTGAAAGTTTGGGTACGCATCAACAGGGCGGTATTTGACTTCGAGTGCTTCACCTGCCAATAACTCACGTTTAAGCTGAGGTGGTGGAATATCAATATTCTCAGCCCCTGAGTAAGTACTGTCAGGATCATAAAGATCATGGGCAATAGCAGCAGCTTCGGCTTCCTGCTCTTTGGCTTGTGGCGTAGATTCTGTTTGGGCGTCAATTGATGCTTGAGCCTCTGAGGATGCTACAGAAGAATGCTCATCAGGTTTCTTTTGGCAGGCGGTGAGTGTTGATACAATCACAGTTGCAAGGATTAATTTTTTCATGATGGCATCCTCTTACTGTGATGAAAACTGAGTACGTTGCACATACTTCAGCACCGCTAAACCTTTGACGTACAGCCATCGGTCATTGCCATTCTCAGCATGATAATCAAAGACTTGATAAGCAAAGTCATCAATATCCATTAACTTTGGCTCCTTTAAATCCTTGCCTTCTCGAATCATGGCATTGAGATCAGCGCTATAAATAAAATACCGTAAACGATCCCCTTTGGGGATGATTTGCCATTGTTTGCTAATCGCAACAAAGGCGTTACAGTTAATATTACCTTCACAGCGTTTCACGACGGGCGCATTGGCGGGTGTATTGATCAATGTCATCACTTGATTTATATCTGCATGACAGACTGAGCCTATAGATAGACAGGTAAAAACAGCACCTGACCGTAAAAAGCATTTGATTCGTTTGTTCATTTAAATTAATTCCTAATTATTGTTGTTCGATACATTTTTAATTGAATGACATTAATTAAACATCGAGATCGGCCATACCACGGCTTTGCCTAAGTTATAGGCATAGCTCCGATCGGCTGTGGCACTGCATCCCTTTAAATAAACAGAAAACAGCAGGGCAATCACGATATAAATTCCAATCAGATAATTTTTGATTTGCATGGTGTCTCTCCTAAGATGTTTGACAAGTTTGTGCAGCGCGATACATTTGTTCGCCAAAATCTTGCGGTAGATCAAGACGACTGACATTTTGTTGAGCCAGTTTCTCCATCACAGCAGGGGAATAATGCGCTTCGAGCTTGTCATAGACACAGGAACAGCTAGATCGATCGGTACCTCCCGATTGACAACCTGCCTTAAAGTCACGTTTAGATTTACTTTCACAACCTGTTAATACAACAGCCGTGAACAGTGCCAACCCAAGAATGGGCAGATGATAAAAAACAGACATGATGATTCTCGCCATAAATAGAGCATGAATGGTGTCTGACTTCAAAAGGCGTAGAAATGAAATGATTTACTGAGGAGGCTTGTTCCAGCCAGCCAGTTCAACCAATAGCCAAAACAGCAACATCATCAGCAAAAATCCAATGACAGCAGGTCCTAGCCAGATCAATACAGCGACGATTAAAATCAGACGTGCAATGATCTTCATTACCGAAGCAATGTAGAGATACGATTCGGCTGAGTGAGGCGAGATAAAATCGGAATAAAGCGCAGTGAAAAAAATAAAGAAACAGTCATGATTGACTCCTTGGAATTATAAGAAGTTCTACCAAATTACTGCTAAATAATGGTGGCAGAACGAAAGGGGGTTAGCAGACTGGGATCCAAGGAACCAGCACGCACGAGGCGTCCCCCTCCCGTTCTACCGCAAAGGGGGAACACGAGGGTTTCACGACATACAAAATTGATTTTATATATCGTGCTGGATCTGCGGTCTGCTAAAACCGACTGACGATGTAGGTCAGCACGCCCATGATAATGCCAAGCCCGATCAGGGTCAATTTCATTTGCCGACAAAGCTGTGATAACGAGCTAAAAATAATCAAAAAGAGAATGCAAATAATTTCAGATACATAACACCTGAATGAAGAACTGAATGAGATTTCCCTAATCGCTTAGGGGAATACACAAGAGATTCATTATTGACCATCAGGAGTTTTTTATGCCGTATCGAGATTTTGATCAAGAAGAAGAAGGGATATTTCCGCAACGAGGAACGATGAAGCCCATGATGCAAGGCTTAGGTTTGACTAATTCACCGACCACTTTAGCCCTACTGGGCATGTCACTGGCACGATCTTTGGGCTATTCGCCCTTTATTGGTGGAATCGCAGGCGCCATGTTGGGTGGTGTGATTTTGGTGATTGCCGAACAAACGCCAAATAACGCACGACCACCTTTTAGCAAATAGCATGTTCAGCAAGCATTCAACGTAATCACCACGATTGAAAAATCACATTCATTTTTAAATTCAAAAAATTCATTATCTTAAATTAGGACTATATTTTATGGCACATCTTATTGAACAAATGGCATATGTGGGTACAACCCCTTGGCATGGCTTGGGCAATCAGCTTTCTCAAAACCAACCGATTGAAGTCTGGGCACAACAGGCAGGCATGGATTGGCGGATCGAATCTTCCGATGTCAGCTATATGGCACAAAATCAACGAGGGCAAAGTATTATCATGCCTTATGAAGAACAACGTGTCTTATACCGTTCAGACACGCATGCGGCTTTATCTGTGGTCAGTCAACGTTATCAAGAAGTACAGCCTAAAGAAATTCTACATTTCTACAAAGATTTAACAGTGCAATCAGGCTTTGAATTGGAAACAGCAGGGGTACTCAAAGGCGGTAAGAAATTCTGGGCATTAGCCAAAACAGGACAAAGTACCGCACTGAAAGGCAAAGATGTTAGTAATGGTTATATTTTATTGGCAACCGCTTGCGATGGTACGCTTGCCACCACAGCACAATTCACTTCAATCAGAGTGGTGTGTAACAACACCTTAGCCATTGCATTGAAAGGACAGGATGCTAGTCGAGGTGTGGTCAAAGTACCCCACAGTACCAAGTTTGATGCCGATAAAATCAAACAGCAATTGGGCATTTCAGTGTGTGCATGGGATGAACATATGTATGAAATGAAACAGCTCAGTCAGCGTAAAGTCACCCAACAAGAAGCAGCGGCTTATTTCGATGCTGTGTTTAACAATACTACACTCAGCCCATCAGAACAGGATGAAGGCATCATTCAGTTCTATCGCAAAGTGGCTAACAACCCAGTTGAGTCAATTAAAGCGAATGTAACAAAAGCAGAACCGAACGGGCGTGCAATGTCGAAAGTGATGACCATGTTTAATGGTCATGGACGGGGCGCAGAGCTCTCCTCAGCCAAGGAAACGGCCTATGGCTTACTCTGTTCTATCACAGAATTTGCAGACCATGAGCGTCGCTCTATGAGTCGAGATCATCGACTGGATTCAGCATGGTTCGGAGCAGGAGCAGGCTTAAAACAGCGAGGATTAGAACAGGCGCTAAGGATGATTGTTTAAATTACTCCATAATTTAGCCTAAGTAATGTCACTTCAACAAAAGATTTAAATTGCATCCAAGCTACACCCTTAAAACCACATCCGATGATGTGGTTTTTTTATGCCCTTTATTTATCACCTTGATCTTAATCCTGATTAAAAATAGGAATTCAACATGAATACAGCCATATTAAAGCCATCTATTCAACAAGCCAGTCAAGCCTTTATTGCCCCAAAATTATTTACTGCAAAACGCTTCGTGGAGACCAAAAAACTCAGTCAAGCCGAATGGTTAGAAATACGCAGACAAGGCATCGGCAGTAGTGATTGTGCCGCAGCCTGTGGACTTAACCCCTATATGTCGATGCTCGAACTGTGGATGATTAAAACAGGACGTATTAAACAATCCATTGAAGATGAAAGTACAGGTCATGCACCTTTGTATTGGGGCAAGCAATTAGAGCCGCTCGTGGCTGAATACTACAGTATGCACACCAATTATAAAGTCCGCAGAGTCAATGCAGTACTGCAACATCCCGACCCTGACAAACATTTCATGTTAGCAAACTTAGATTATGCCGTGGTGGGTAGTGAAGAAGTTCAAATCTTGGAGTGCAAAACCGTAGGGGAATATGGCGCAAAACTATGGCGGGATGGCGTACCGCTTTATGTCCTCTGCCAAGTACAACATCAACTCGCAGTCACAGGTAAACAAGCCGCGCATATTTGTGCCTTGATCTGTGGGCATGAAACCAAAATCTATAAAGTGACTCGTAATGAAACTGTGATTCAGCACATCATTAATGCGGAACGTCATTTCTGGCAATGTGTCGAAACAGGTATTCCACCCAGTGTAGATGCTTCGGATTCAGCAGCTAAAGCCTTGCAACAACTTTATCCTGAACAGATTCCATTAACAGTAGAAGACCTGACCCAAAATGAACAAGCTAATTATTTGTTTAATCAGTTACTAGAGGAGCGACATAAAGTTGAACAACACCAGCAGTATTTTGATGAACTGAAACATCAACTACAAATGATGATGAAAGAAGCAGAGCGAGCGGTATTTACAGGTGGTTCAGTCACATGGAAGAAATCACAAGACTCAATCAGCCTAGACAGTAAATCATTGCTTAAACAGCATCCTGAATACCTACAGCAATTTCCCCAAACCAAAGCAGGAACACGACGCTTTCAGATTTATCCGAATGGTGGATAGGGCTGATACCCAAGTAACCCATTTCAATTTAACTAACACCCCAACCAACTGATCCCATACCCCAAACAAGTATGGGATTTTTTATGCCCAAAATTTATTTATCCAAATTTAAACGCCATTTCAACATCTATATAGAGTACATCATCATGATTAAAGGTTTAGCTATTACCCCACCTGTGTTGGGGCGTATCAGTATCGGCAAAATTGTCGAAAAGAATGGAAAACGTCTGCCTGAAAAAGATGATCAATTTACCATTACCAGCCAAATCCAAAATAAAGATGGGTGGGTCAAACATCCACTGGATGAGCAACTACGTGCCAAAGCGCCCAATCAGAACCAAAAGCTGAGAAGCATTCCAGTCCGCATGATCTTCAATGATCCTGAATTGAACTTACGGGCAGAGTACAGCTTATTTGACCGACAAACAGGACGTTTAATCTGCTCAGGCAATGGGGAAACCTGTCAGCGACTGGGGCAAAATGGCATTGAGCAACATCCATGCCCATCACCTGATTTATGCCCATTGGCACAAAGTGGTTTGTGTAAACCCTATGGCAGACTCTACGTCAACCTAGATGAATCGGATGAGTTTGGCACATTCATCTTTAGAACCACAGGCTTTAACAGCATCCGCACTTTGGCAGCACGACTGCGTTACTACCATGCTGCATCAGGTGATCTACTTTCATGTTTGCCTTTGCAACTGACTTTAAGAGGTAAAAGCACCACGCAAAGTTATCGTACCCCGATCTATTACGTGGACTTAACTTTACGTGATGGCATAAATCTGAAAGATGCGATTAGCTCAGCCAAACAGATGGATGAACAAAGCAAGGCAGCAGGGTTTTATCAGGAGGCTTTGGATCATGTGGCACGGCAGGGTTATGGTAATGCCTGCTTTGAGGTGGGAGGTGAAGAGGGTTTGGATATAGTGGAGGAGTTTTACAGCGTTGAATCTCAAACAGAGCATCAGCAAACGCATGATCTCACTCATGTTCAAGATATTCAGAAAGGCTTACAGCAGTCGGTTCAAGCTCTGAATTAAATACTGTTGGGGGCTAAGAAGCCCCCAACAGTAATATTGCTACTATTTTTTATTAAAAAATTTGAGCTACTTATTGAATCAATAAACATTACTTAAGTATCGTTTATTTGGAGGGCGGTAGTACGTTAGGCTTTTGTAACATTAATCCATTTATAACTTTTTGTTGTCTACTATCTTCATTACGTAGTTGTTTATCTTTAGAATGATGGTCTTTATTCTCTTCGACTTTGGTGTCGCCATGATTATGATCAGTGATATTACGTAATTCGGTATCATCTAAGGAGCGAATCGTTTTTGAAGTGCTAGGTTCAGCCCATGATGTCGTATTCAAAAAAATGAAAAATAATAAATTGTACTTCATCCATGAAGTCATAGCGTGATCCTTTTTTACTCAATACCGACTACAGTGGTGATATAACCAGTGGCTAAAAGAATTGATAGACCTAATGACATCTCAAATAAAATGGCATAGCCCAATTGTTTCGCAAATTTCGGGTCTTGTAAGCGAGGTGTGAAATACCATTTGTTAAAGGCTGCTAACAATAAAATACTTAGGACAAATAATATTTTAATAATAAATCCATGCCCATAAGGTGTATTGATTAGAGTATTAAAATCTTTAAAGAGTAATAAAGCAATACTAAGACCACAAGCGATGAGTATTCCTACAATAAAGGCTGCTATTTGCCCAAATAGATGCATACGTTCTTTAAGTGGTAAGCCATTAATTTTTTTGCTTGTTTTCCATAATGGATAAAGCGACCCCATCCATAAGGACATTACAAGTACATGTATTGATAACAAAGCTTGAGCGAATAAGGGTAAATTCGTGACGTGTCCGAGTTGTGAAAAACTTAAAACGATTGGTGTGAGCAGTATGGTAAAGATTGCTCCTTCAGTTTTGGAAATATCAATCGTCCCTTTACTAAGTTTGACTATCATAAATATGAGTAAAAGTGCAAAACTGATTGATCGAATGATATAGACATGTCCAGTAGGAGTATTGACTAGTATATTTATATAGTTGCTATCCCACATACCTGAAAGGCCAGTGTTGGCAAAACTTCCTATAAGAATGAAGAAGCCGAGAACACTTGAAAAAAGACCTAATCCTGTACCAATAGTTATGTATTTGAGAATAGTTCCCTTTATTTCAACATAACGTCCAAGTAAGAAATAGCAGAAAGCACCACCTATAATAAATGCAATCCCTAAATATAGAATGACTTTAACCAACCATGTTGCGTATATCCAAGTCTCAGGAATCATATTTCTCTCCCTTTATTATAGCAACATGCCAGCAAGCTGCTGGCATGTTGACTATTTTCACTCATTGTTATTTTGCCGATTTAATAGTGAAATTATATTCACCATTCATGTTATGGCCATCGGTACCCATTGTGGTCCAAACCACCGTATATTTTCCTTTTTTTAGTTTAGGAACCACTACGTCAAATGATTTTTTCATATCATGAGTTACTTGGTAGTTCAAAGGGATGTCCTTACGTTGGGCATCAAGTAACTTAACGTTCATTAGCATGACTTCTTCACCAAAATTGAGTGTTATGTTTTTTGGTTGACTTGCTACAGAAGCATTGATCGCAGGAATTGCACTTTCAAGTTTCACGTGTGCAAATGCACTTGAAGCAGCAACAATTAGTGTTGCACCTACGAGAGTGTTACGTAGAGCTGACATTTTATTTTGGAAAATTTTCATTACTTCATCCTCTTTAAACTAATCTTGGGCTCAGTAATGACCGAATGAAATGCATCAATTGGTTGCTTGGTCATCACCTTTCTCATGCTTATTATTAAAGGATGAGAGAAACATCCCGATGACTTCAAAATTACATTTTTGTCATTTTAAAAATTAAAAAACCACAAGTGATACACTGACTTTAAATAAAACAATGATCATTAAACAAACTAATAAGAGGGAGTCTATTTCCATCTTAATGAAATTATTAATTTAAAAAATTAAATATGAAGGAGGTTTTTATGGACCATCACCATCATGAAAACAAAGTACTCAATAACAGACTTACTGACCCTGTCTGTGGTATGGCCGTTACAGAAGCATCCAACTTTTCTGAAGAAGTTAAAAATAGAACTTTTTACTTTTGTAGTGAAAAATGCCACATAAAGTTTAAAAGTGATCCCCATTTTTATATTACTAAAGTTGAGAATGCAGTTACGTTAAAAGAACCACAAAAGAAGGATGGTGAGGATTCAAATGAAGTTAATCAGCCCGCTAATGTTAATACCTTCACGATATACACTTGTCCAATGCATCCTGAAATTAGACAGAACCATGCGGGAAACTGTCCGATCTGTGGCATGTCGTTAGAGCCTTTACTTCCTGACTTAGATGACGCTGATAAAAACCCAGAACTCAAGAATTTTAAGCATAGATTTTGGTGGACCTTACCGCTAACCATTATTGTGGTTTTCTTAGCAATGTTTGGACATCAGTTGAATTGGTTTGAAATGAAGGTGCAAAGCTGGATTGAACTGGTACTGACTTTACCAATTGTTTTGTGGGCAGGAATGCCATTTTTTGTGAGATGTTGGCAGTCAATCCTTAATCGGAGTCCAAATATGTGGACCTTGATTGGAATTGGTACAGGAGCTGCTTTTATATACAGCCTTGTTGGAACAATAGTACCTCAAGTATTTCCAGACTCATTTGTATCTATGGGGCGTGTTGCTGTGTATTTTGAGGCGACCGCAGCGATTATTTCTCTCACATTGTTAGGTCAAGTGCTAGAGTTAAAAGCACGTTCCCAAACTTCAGCGGCAATTAAATCCCTACTTGGGCTAGCACCTAAAACAGCAAGAAAAATCAGTGTTGATGGTATAGAAGAAGATATTCCACTATCTCATGTACACGTAGGCGATTTATTACGGATACGCCCCGGTGAAAAAGTTCCTGTTGATGGAGTCATTACAGAAGGTTCAAGCTCTGTAGATGAATCGATGTTAACTGGTGAACCTGTGCCAGTTACAAAACGTGTGGGTGATCAAGTCATTGGTGCAACAATGAACATGAATGGTTCATTGGTGATGCGATCAGAAAAAGTTGGATCATCAACCGTACTTTCTCAAATCGTGCAAATGGTTGCTCAGGCTCAACGTTCAAAAGCACCTATGCAGCGGATGGCGGATCATGTTGCAGGACGATTTGTTATGGGGGTTATAGGTATTGCTGTTCTAACTTTTTTGGGGTGGGGGCTATTCGGACCTGAACCTAGTTGGGTTTATGGATTAATCAATGCAGTAGCTGTTTTAATCATCGCATGCCCATGTGCTTTGGGATTAGCTACGCCAATGTCAATTATGGTAGCAACAGGGCGAGGTGCATCAAATGGAGTACTTTTTCGAGACGCTGCCGCAATAGAGAATCTACGTAAAATTGATACATTGATTATTGATAAAACAGGAACTTTGACAGAAGGACAACCATCATTCAATAAAGTAGTAGCCACTTCAGGATATGAAAAGAATGAAGTCCTCCGTTTAGCTGCGAGTTTAGATCAGGGCAGTGAGCATCCTTTAGCAAATGCAATTGTACGTGCCGCCCGTGAGCGAAATCTTACTTTAAGTAAACCTACTTCATTTGAATCAGGTTCAGGTATTGGTGTTAATGGAGAGATAAACGGACAAAAATTAGCTCTAGGTAATACGGCACTGATGAAGCAATTAGGGATATCTGTTAACACTCTTATTCCACAAGCAGAGGTATTAAGAGCTGAAGGTGCCAGTGTTATGTATTTGGCAGCCGATGGAAAACTGCTAGGTCTTCTGGCAGTTTCAGATCCAATCAAAGCAAGCACTCCAGAGGCCCTTTTATCGTTGGAAGACTCAGGTTTAAGAATCATCATGGCAACAGGTGATGGGCTAACTACAGCAAAATCAGTTGGGGCTAAGTTAGGAATTAGTGAGGTTTATGGTGAGGTTAAACCTGCTGATAAATTAGATTTGGTCACAAAATTGCAAAAAGAAGGGAGAATTGTTGCTATGGCTGGTGATGGAATTAATGATGCACCAGCCTTGGCTCAAGCTGATATTGGAATCGCAATGGGCACGGGTACTGATGTAGCAATGAATAGTGCCCAAGTTACATTAGTAAAAGGTGACTTACGTGGTATTGAAATTGCTCGTTCTTTATCAGAGGCAACTGTTAAAAATATGAAACAAAACTTGATGTTTGCTTTCCTCTATAATGGATTAGGTATCCCTTTGGCTGCTGGTGTACTGTATCCATTTACTGGCTGGTTACTCTCGCCTATGATTGCTGCATTAGCAATGAGCCTAAGCTCAGCATCGGTAATTGGTAATGCCTTACGATTACGTCATCAAAAATAATCACGACTTACCACTCATTAGCGTAAGTTAATGAGTGGTAAGCATCATTAGAATGAGTGCTTAATAACCGAGATATCACTAATTTTTAAAGATAATTTTAAAAGAAATATGTCCCTCGTTATAAGTCGCTTGAATGGAAGCTCCATGCACATCAAGAATAGATTTGGTAATTGCTAAACCAAGGCCAGTACCTTCTTCAACTCTCTGTCTAGATACATCTGTTCGATAAAAACGATCGAATAACCGATTAAGTTGTTCTGATGATAGTGGGGAGCTTTCATTTTCAATGATGAATGTTGTTGTATCAAAGTTTTGTTGGCATGTGATTTTGATGACCGAATCTGATTTGCCATATTTAATTGCATTCGATAACAAATTACTTAAAGCGCGGCGTAGCATTAAAGGATCACCTTTTATACTACCTGAACCACTCTGTTCGAGTGACATTCCCTTTTCAGCAGCGATAGCATCATAAAAATCAAATAATGCTGAAACTTCTTTAACTAAATTAACCTGTTGTAGGTTAGGTAAATGTAGACCATGTTCTGCTTTTGCCAAAAATAGCATATCAGAGACCATGCGAGCTAAATGCTCAAACTCTTCTAAATTTGAAAATAGAACTTCCTGATAAGTATTAATATTTCGACTACGAGATAAACATACTTGAGTTTGAGTCATCAAATTGTTAATAGGTGTTCTTATTTCATGAGCAAGATCAGATGAAAAATCTGAAAGTTTTTCTACTGCGGCTTCTAGCCGATCTAACATATCATTAAAAGCGACAGCCAGTGATTTAAGTTCGGTTGGAGTATTTTCGACTTCTAAACGTTCAGAAAGATGTTGGGCTGAGATACCCTCTGCTACTTTTGCCATTTGTTGTACTGGACGTAGCCCTCGCCATGCTGCGAACCACCCTAAGAACATTAAACAAATTGTACCCACAAATCCAATGTATAAAAGTTGACGTCTAAAGTCATTTAAGAAATGTAGATGCTCAGAGGTATCGATTCCAACAATAATCTGAGCTGATATAAACGAGTCATTATGATCAAAAGTCTTTTTATAAATTAAGCCACGATAAGTCTTATTTTTAATTTTCCATTCAAGCCATGGATCTTGTTTTGATTTGTTGAGTGCTTGGGGATGAATTACTGATGGTGCTGAGCTAAAAATAACTTGACCTGTTGGACGTTCAATCTGAACAATCAGATCGTGATGTCCAATTAAGGCATCTTTTAAATATAAATTTAGTTCTTGAGAGTTAGATGGGTTCTGTTCAAGTAGATTCTCTATAAGTTGAATTTTGCCTTCTAATTGAGTTCGGTCTTGAGCTTCAAAATGATGCATTACGAGCTTGTGAATAACCAACCCCATAATCATTAAGATGATAACAGTAGAAAGAGAAAAGATGATTGCTATACGAAAGCTGATTGCATTAAACAATTTACGAGTCATCTTCTACCTCTAAAACATACCCCATTCCACGTATGTTCTGTATCAGCTTTGGGCTAAAATTACTGTCAATTTTACTGCGCAAACGTTTGATAGCGACTTCTACAACGTTGGTATCACTATCAAAATTCATGTCCCATATTTGAGAGGCAATGAGCGTACGAGGTAATATCTCACCACGTCTACGCATAAATAATTCCATCAGCGCGAATTCTTTAGCTGTTAAGTCAATACGTTGCCCAGCGCGAGTGACGCGGCGTTTACGAAGATCAAGTTCAAGATCAGCAATTGTAATAAGGTTACTATCTTCTTTTTGTTGTCCCCGTCGGAGTAAGCTTTTAATTCGTGCTAATAACTCAGCAAAAGCAAAAGGCTTGACTAGATAATCATCAGCACCTAAATCCAAGCCTTTCACACGATCTTCAATTTGATCACGTGCTGAAAGAAAAAGAATAGGCATAGTTTTGCCACTTTTTCGGATATCATAAATGATATCCCAACCATCTAGCTTTGGAAGCATCACATCTAAAATGATGAGGTCATATTCTTCGGAAAGCGCTTGATGTTTACCAGATAATCCATCCGTTACCCAATCCGTTATATACCCAGCTTCAGATAGACCTTGTTTAAGGTAGTCACCGGTTTTTTGTTCATCTTCAACTAGTAAGATTCTCATTGATAAAAATCCCATATCACTCATTAAGAACATAATAACGTTATAAATACGTGATTCGTTGTAGATTACAAAAATGTCATTTTCATGTCACATAGATGTTTAGTGAAGGCCTTTAAGGTATTTACATAAAGTTAATTTTTGGAGCAAAACATGAAAACTCTATTCCGTCGTAGCTTAACTACACTTATGTGTATTGGAACTTTAATTGCAGGAACTCAGTCTTGGGCAGCCGATGCTAAACAGGGAACCACTGTAGTCACTGAAACTAAAGCGGACTCAAAAATGTCAGAGAAATGCCAAAAACCTTGTAATATGAAGAATGATGAGAAAACCCAACAGGATCATAGTCAGCATGAGCATGGCAATATGGCTGATATGTCTCAGATGGATCACTCTAAGATGATGAATATGGATCAGTCTAAAATGGGTAATATGGATCATTCAAATATGATGAACATGGACCACTCAAAGATGAACATGTCAAATACATCAAATAAATAACAAATACGATAAATGAAAGATTGGGGAGATTAAAGCGAATAATTGGTTTGCTTGAGCTCCCCATCTTTATATTAGATAGGTGAAATAAATGTCTAAAAAATTAAGTCATGTCCTTTTAATAGGAGTAGGTTTATTTTCATCAACTTGGGTTGTGGCAGCGGTTAAAGAATATGATTTAACAATCGCTGAGCAAACGGTGAATATCACAGGTAAGCCTTTAAAACGAATTACGGTCAACGGGAAATTTGTTGCACCTCTTCTTGAATTTGAGGAAGGTGATGATGCTATTATTCGTGTCCATAACAAGCTAAAAAAACAAGATTCTTCTATTCATTGGCATGGTTTAATTTTACCGGGCATCATGGATGGCGTACCCGGATTTAATCAGTTTGATGGTATTGCCCCTAGTAAGACCTATGAATATAAGTTTAAGGTACGCCAAAATGGTACCTATTGGTATCATTCGCATAGTAAAGGTCAAGAGCAAGAGGGCTTGTATGGTCCGTTAGTCATTTACCCAAAAAATAGGACACCTTTAACTGTAGCTGAGAAAACAGATAAGGATTATGTTGTATTGCTCTCAGATTTTCATGATTCAACTAGTGATAAAATCATGAATAATCTAAAGAAAGAAGCTGACTATTATCAGAACCGTCGTGAAACTGTTTTTGATGTTTTTAAACAAATTAAAAAAGATGGTTTAAAAGCAACATGGCAAGACCGTTCGATGTGGAACCAGATGCGAATGCTCAAGACTGATATGTCTGATGTGACAAAATATACTTTTTTGATGAATGGTAAGACTCCAGAACAAAATTGGACTGGTAATTTTAAGACGGGTGAAAAAGTACGTCTTCGGTTTATTAATGCCTCAGCAATGTCATTCTTTGACGTCAGAATCCCTAACTTGAAAATGACGGTAGTCAGTGCAGATGGGCAACCAGTGAAACCTGTTCCGGTTGATGAATTCAGAATAGGAACGGCTGAAACGTATGATGTTATTGTAGAACCCAAACAATCAAATTATCAAATTGAAGCAGAATCAATTGATAGGAGTGGTTTTTCAGTTGGTTCATTACATGATGAAAATACTCCTCCAATAAATCAAATCAAAATGCCGAAGTCACGTCCTCGTTCTTTATTAACTATGGAAGATATGGGGATGATGGGGCATGATATGTCTTCTATGGCGGGCATGAACCACGATATGTCGTCTATGACAGGTAGTTCCAATGATCAATCTATGTCAGGCATGAACCATGACATGTCTTCAATGAAAGGTATGGATCACGATATGTCATCTATGACAGGTAGTTCTAATGATCAATCTATGTCAGATATGAACCATACCATGCAAATGACTACATCTAATGCATCTACACAAGAAAAGAATGATGATGTTGTATATGGTTGGGCGAATGCTTCAACACCCGTTGGTCAAAAAGCACTCCAGTATAGTGACTTACAATCTCTAAATCCTCAACCAGATACTCGTGCCCCTGAACGTGAAATGGAAATCCGTCTTGGTGGGAATATGGAGCGCTATATTTGGACAATTAATGGTAAGAAGTTTAATGAGACAGAACCATTCAAAGTGAAATACGGGGAACGTATACGCTTAAAATTTGTGAATGACAGTATGATGGCTCACCCAATGCACTTGCACGGTATGTTTATGCAGCTTGAAAATGGTCAAGATCCAAGTAATATGCCAAATAAACACACGATCATTGTGCCACCGGGGAAAACAGTTACAACTTTACTTACTGCTGATGAATTGGGTGAATGGGCTATCCACTGCCATTTGTTATATCACATGGCAGCTGGAATGATGAACAAACTCATTGTGGCAAATGTAGATAGCAATGATGATGATACGAAAAGTATCGTTGCCCAACCTCAAACTAGCCATGAGGGAGTGAATCAACATGCACATCACTAAACAGTTATATTCAAAAACAATTTTATCTGTTGCTTTAATTGGCTTAGCGGGTATGGCATTTGCGAATGATAATTCGACTGAAAATCTAAATAAGAGTACGTCAAGTATGAGTGTGCTTTTACGCGAATCAGGCGGATTAGGCTATGTTGAACGTAATACTGATCAAAAGTCTTCAAACAGCAAAGGGTCTGAAACTTTAGCTTTTAGCCAAAATCATATGAACGAGCATGGTGGGCAAATTTATCAGACAACTAAATTTTCCAATGAGTGGATAGTTAATAAAGATGGTAAGGGCAGCTTAGGTTCGAGTTTCGAAGCATTGATTGGAACAGATGAAAATCGAATGTTTGTTGAAGCTAATATGAATAAAGCGGAGAGTAATGATCCCAAATATGATGTATCAGCTCTTTACAGTAGAAATGTTGCACCATTTTGGGATGTACAAGCTGGGGTAAGGTATAGTGAGGACAAAAATAACCGTAATAGTAATCGCATTGATGGCGTTATTGGATTATTAGGCCTTGCACCTTATTTCTTTGAGACAAAAGCCTACCTTTATGGTGGTGAAAATAATTTTTGGGGAGCCAGTTTTGAGTTTGATCGAGATCTATTACTCACTCAAAAGCTAATTACTCAGCCATATATTGCAGCAGATATTGTGTTTAATGATAATTCTGATTTTGCTACAAAGTCAGGTTTGTCTGAGTTAAAGACAGGTCTAAAAACTCGTTACGAGATTAATAAGCGTATAAGACCATTTGTTGATGTCGCTTATCAATATGAAAAAGGACAGAAATTAACAACTTTTCAAGAAGCTACAAATTCTGAAAAGGGGTGGTTATACGGGGCAGGTATTGAATTAGTTTTCTAAATATTTTATTAAGAATGAATAATGGTGATATTCCATTATTCATTCTTAATTATTTTAAACTTACGGATAACCCTTCAAGTACTTTACAAGAGTTAATTTCCAAAAAACCAGAGCATTTACTTCTTAAATCAGAAAGTTGTTGCTTAAGCTGAATCTGTTTTTGGATATTCTGCTCTAATTGATGAATATGTTTATCAACTAAGATGTTAATAGAACTACAGTTTCCACAAGGTTTGTCTTTGTATGCTAATAAAATTTTTATTTCGTCCAAGCTCATATTCAAAGTTCGGCAATTAAGAATAAATAGAAGTCGCTCTAAGTGGTCTTTGTTATAAAGTCGATAATTAGCTTCCGAACGATTAGGGGCTAGTAATAAAGCTTCTTTTTCATAAAACCGTATTGTAACAACAGGGCAACCGGATAGCTGAGATAATTCACCAATTTTTAAGTTCATTTCAAGTCACCTGATCTATTGACTCTATAGTAGCTATAGGGATTTTAATATGCAATACGTGAAGATATGACTATAGGCACATCAATGAGTGGTTGCGGTTGTAATCAAGAAAGTTCTTGTGAAGACACTAAGCAAAAACAAAATGAATCAAAAACAGATTCTTGTAAAATTAAAGATTTAGCTACAGAAGAAAGTAAAAGTTCTTGTTGCGATAATGAGGTACAGCAAGAACCTACCCCTGATGAAAAAGATTCCTGCTGTAGTAAGCAGTCGAATTCATGCTGTGGTTCGGATTCGATAACTTCACCTGAAAAGATTAGGGGGAGTGAAGATACAGCGACTTTCATCAGTGACTATAGCATCCCGAAAATGGATTGTTCCGCAGAGGAACAAATGGTTCGGATGACTTTATCTTCATTGGTAGATGTTAAGAGCTTGGTTTTTGATTTGCCGAACCGAAACCTAAAAGTTCTGCATAATGGTGAAAGTAATGAAATCACTGCAAAACTTGAAGCTCTTGGATTTGGGGCAAAATTAAATAAAACTGAAGCTTATGAAAATAAAGAACAAGCACAAGAAGCTAGTACTTTTCTGATTCCGAAGATGGATTGTTCGGCAGAAGAGCAAATGGTAAGAATGGCACTTTCTCCCTTGCATGAAGTTAAAGGTTTATCTTTTGATTTGGCGCAAAGACAGTTAGTTGTTTTCCATACCAATGGGATTAATGAAATTACCACAAAACTTGAAGCCCTTGGCTTTGGTGCAAAGCTTGTGGAAACGGTAAAAGCTACGGGGGAATTGCCTGAAGCACCTGATCCAACTAAGCAGGCGAAAGTACTAAAATTATTATTAGCGATTAATGGTGTTCTTTTTTTTATTGAATTCATAAGTGGCATTATTGCCGAATCTACAGGTCTTATTGCCGACTCTCTTGATATGTTTGCTGATGCTGCTGTTTATGGTATAGCACTTTATGTAGTAGGAAAAGCAGCTAAGTATCAAGTAAAAGCAGCTCATTTCGCTGGTTGGATTCAATTGTCATTAGCTCTTGTTGTTATTGTTGATGTGATTAGGCGCTTTATTCTAGGTAGTGAGCCTGAATCTAGCATAATGATTATTATTGCTTTCTGTGCACTTATTGCAAATGTTGCCTGTCTCTATTTACTGACAGGCCACAAAAATGGAGGTGCCCATATGAAAGCAAGTTGGATATTCACCGCAAATGATGTAATCGTTAATATGGGAGTCATTTTTGCCGGTGTACTTGTGACATGGACTAGCTCAGCTTACCCTGATTTGATTATTGGTATCCTCGTTTCATTGTTCGTGCTTAACGGCGCTAGAAAAATTTTGGCGTTGAAATAAGGTGTAGACAATGAATTTATTTCAAGTAAAGCAAGACCAAATTGTAAAAATCATTGATCTTAAAAAGGGTGATCAGTATCAAGATAAAAATGATCCTGTTCTAGAGCGTTTAGAACTGCTGGGCTTTAGAGTAGGTGAATCCTTACAAGTACTTGCAAAAGGGCTTTTTGGTGGTGACCCCGTATTGGTTCAAATTGAAACCTCACGTTTCGCATTAAGAAAAAATGAAGCAGAACGAATTTTTGTAGAGATTACCAATGAACACTAAAAATATTGCACTCGTTGGTAATCCCAATTGCGGTAAAACATCACTTTTTAACACCCTCACAGGGACTCGTCAAAAAGTTGCTAATTATGCTGGGGTAACGGTAGAACGGAAAGAGGGTTTTTTTAAATTACCTTCTGGCGATACTGTACGAGTACTGGATTTACCTGGGACTTACAGTTTAAAGCCAAGTAGTTTAGATGAAGAAGTAACTAGAGCAGTCTGTTTTGGCGAGTTAAAAGGTGAAGTTATACCTGATATTTTTGTATGTGTTGTGGATGCTACGAATCTTCATCTTCATTTAAGTCTTGTACTTGAAGTCAGAGCTTTAAACAGACCAATGTTACTTGTTCTTAACATGATGGATGAGGTTAGAAAACGTGGTATCTCGATTGACACATCAAAATTATCTCAGCTCTTAGGTATTCCTGTTGTTGAATCGATAGCTGTAAAGACAAAAGGGATTCAGGGTTTATTAACGCAGTTAGACCAAAAAAATTTGTTTATTTCCCCTTATCATTCTGATCTAAATCATTTCGACCAAATCAAAGATATTACAAAACAGGTCATATTGAAGAATGATAATGGTGATAAACGAACGGCTTTCTTAGACAAAATATTCTTACATCCATTTTTTGGATTATTAATATTGACCTTTACCATGTTTGTAATGTTTCAGGCGGTTTTCATTTGGGCACAACCCTTCATTGCATTTATTGAAAATTCGATTACATGGTTTAGTGGGGCTGTTGGGCCTTTAATTTCGCACCAACTTCTAAGAAGTTTGATTGTTGACGGTGTGATTGCGGGTGCAGGTAGTGTGCTTGCCTATATGCCTCAAATTCTTATTTTATTTTTCTTTATTTTAGTTTTAGAGGAATCGGGTTACTTACCTAGAGCTGCCTTTTTGTTGGATAAACTGATGTCTAAAGCAGGCTTAAGTGGGCGTTCATTTATTCCGTTGCTTTCAAGCTTTGCCTGTGCCATCCCAGGAATTATGGCAACACGGAGTATCAGTTCTGAAAGAGATCGTTTGGCAACGATTATGATTGCACCTTTGATGACGTGTTCTGCACGATTACCTGTATATGCTTTGCTGATCGCTGCATTCATTCCAAACAAGTTGGTTTATGGTTGGCTCAGTTTACAAGGTCTAGTTCTGTTCGGGCTTTACATGTCAGGAATCGTATCCGCTTTATTGGTTTCTTTATTCCTGAAATTAGTAAGAAAAGATAAAACTGAAAGTATTTTCATTTTTGAATTACCTACATACCGTATTCCAGATGTTCGAAATGTAGCTTTGGGGCTTTATGATAGAGCGACTATATTCTTAAAAAGAGTTGGTGGAATTATTGTCGCACTTTCTATTTTATTATGGTTCTTGGTAACGTTCCCATTACCACCTGATAACCCAACAATGCCACCAATCAATTATAGTATTGCTGGACAGTTAGGACATCTAATCCATCCAATATTTGCTCCGATTGGATTTACGTGGGAAATTTGTATTGCTTTGATTCCTGCCATGGCAGCTCGTGAAGTGATTATTGCTGCATTAGGGGTAATCTATGCAATGTCTGGTGATGAGAATGCAGTTACCCAAACCTTATTATCTCAAATATCGGGTCCTGATGGATGGGGACTAGCGACAGGGATGTCACTATTGGTTTGGTTTATCTTTGCTCCACATTGTTTAGCAACATTGGCAACTATCAGAAGAGAAACAGGGAGTTGGAAACAGCCAACCATAATGGCCATCTATCTTTTCTCGTTGGCCTACTTATTCTCTTTCATAACTTATCAAGTTGTGAGTCGTTTTTAATCTAGAGCATGGTTGTTGATTCATATCAACAACCATGCTCTTGTTTAAGTAATTATTTAAATTAATTATAGGATTGTTATTTTACTAAGAATCTGTAAAACTAAAAAAGCTTAAATTTTGGTCATGACATTATGCACTGGTTAAAAACATGCCTTTCGCTGTTTTTATCATTTGCTATCCTTATCGTAGGATCGGCAGCAGCAGCTGCATCTGTACATAGTCCATGTTTAATGTCATCTCAAGATATGCAATCGATGCAAATGATGAATTCTGAAGATCATGAAAAAGCAAGTACTATGCACATGGATTGTATGAAAGCTGAAGTAAAGATTAAGAAGCAATTACATGATCCATCATGTATGTCTAAGCAAGATTGTATTATGTCATTTTCTAAAATTGCATATAGATCTACAGCACTAGGTGTTTTGCAATCTATGGTTTCTTCCCCTGTGGAACAGTCTACTTTTTCTCCATTAAATCAAAATTTCACCTCATCTGATCCTTCCAATTTATGGAAACCCCCACGCTCTAATTAATTTGATGACTAATCATCATTCATAGAGTTTTCTATGGATGTTCTGCACGTGCGCGTGTACATCATTTTAGAGCTAAAAATATGAACTTTAATAAAGAAAAGCTGTCCCTAAAATGGGGTGGATGCTCAATTGCAACGATCTGTTTTTTCTTGAGTTATGGTCATGCTTATGCCCAGCCATTGACTTTGGATACAGCGTTGAAGCTTGCTGAGCAATATGCACCTACTCTAAGGGCCAATAGTGCTCAGATTGAAGGCGCTGAGAATATGGTTTCAGCTTCCGGTATCTTACCCAATCCTAAACTGTTTGTTGGCTTAGATAATTACCCCGTGTCTGGCGATGCCGCATGGTCAGTCACACAAGAAGGCATGACGATGCAAAAGATTGGCATCATGCAAGATTTTCCAAATCGTGCCAAAAGATTGGCCGAAATAGAATTAGCAAAAGCTGAATTGGGTTCAGCTAATGCTCAGACAGAAATTCTTCGTATTGAGTTACGTCAAAAAGTAGCATCGGTATGGCTTAAGCGTTTTTATCTTGAGCGTAAACTGGCCTTATATGATGACCTTCTTTCAGAAAATGGATTGTTATCCCAGATTACGCAGACACAGGTTACATCTGGTCGGACTATGGTTACTAATGCGATTTCCCCTAAGCTGGACAAAACGGTTTTACTTGATCAAAAAGATGATTTACTTCGAGATTTAAATAAAGCAAAGCTAGAATTACACCGATTAATCAGTGAGGATTCTAGTCGTACAACTGAAATAGAAAGTTTGCCTAGCCAAGAACCTGTAATTAATTTTGATACATCACGTTTATATCATCATCTGCATCAACATCCTGAATTGAAAGCATTTCAAGCAGAAAGGCAAACTGCTGAAGCCAAACTTAAGCAAGCTCAAGCCCTACAAAAATCAGATTGGAGTATCGAGTTTGCCTATCAGCACCGTGCTCCTGAATTTGGAGATATGATTGGTGTGCAACTGACAACAGAACTACCAGTATTTTCAAAAAAACGTAGTAGTTCATTGGTTCAAGCCATTTTAGCGGAACAAAACAGGATTACAGTAGATCAGGAGATAAAATACCGCGAGCATCTCACCATGTTAGATGAGGGGCTATCGGACTTAAAAGCCCTTGATCAACAAATCCAACGTACAGTTCAAAGTACACTTCCTTTGACTAAACAAAAAGTAAATTTACAGCTAGCAAGTTATCAGGCTGGTAAAGCCAATTTGTCAGATGTCATTGAGACACGACAAGCATTACTAAATCAGCGATTACGCCTCATCGATTTACAACAACAGCAAGCAATTATCAAAGCCCAGCTCTATTTTTCTTTTGTAGAACCGACCTTAAACCATGCTGAGGAGTCACGATAATGTTAAAAAATAAATTAGCATTCGTAATGACTGGCTTGATTGTGGGTAGCTTAGGAATTGGTAGTGGTGCTGGATATTGGTACGCTCATCAAAATGATAAAAAGCAAACTGTAAGTGATCAAGCAACCGCTAAAGTATTGTACTGGTACGATCCAATGAAACCAGAACAGCATTTTGATAAGCCGGGGAAATCTCCTTTTATGGATATGCAGTTAGTCCCTAAATATGCTGATGAAGGTGATTCTGGAACGACCGAAAGTGCAGGTATAAAGATTGACCCATCTCTTCAACAAAATCTAGCTATTCGTTATGCCACAGTCGAACAAGTTGTAATGGGTAATACTTTGTTAACCAATGGCATATTACAAGCGAATGAACGACAGGTAGCGATTCTGCAAACACGGGCAAGTGGTTTTGTTCAGCGTGTCTATGGCCATGCAGTCGGGGATATAGTGACTCAAGGGAGTCCGATTGCTGATATTTCAATACCAGAATGGACTGGGGAGCAGACCGAGTTTTTGGCAGTACTTAAAATAGGAGACCGTTCTCTTATTCAAGCAAGTCGACAACGCCTACAGCTTTTGGGAATCCCACCAAATGTGATCCATCAAGTCGAACAGACACATCAAGTACAATCTAATATGACTTTGAGTGCTCCCATAAGTGGATTCATTGACTCATTAGAAGTTCGTAGTGGAATGACTTTAACTATGGGGCAAACACTTGCCTCAATTAAAGGAATTAATCCAATTTGGTTAGAAGCAGCAGTGCCTGAAACGCAAATTGCTGGAATAAAACGAGGAGCTAAAGTCGAAGCAACTTTTGCTGCATATCCTCAAAAAGTGTCTGGTAAAGTTATTGATATTTTACCGACACTAGATACTACAAGCAGAACCATAAAAGTTCGTATTGAGTTACCCAATAGAGAGGGACAACTCAAGCCGGGAATGTTTGCTTCTGTCAAACTCTCCAACAATCCTCAAAGCAGTTTAGTTGTGCCAGAGCAAGCTGTTATACGTACCGGTACTCGTAATATCGTCATTGTGGCACATGAACAAGGGCGTTTTGAACCTGTTGTTGTACAGTTAGGGCAGAGTGATGGAAATAAAATAGCAATTCTACAGGGTTTGAACGCTGGTCAGAAAGTAGTGGTTTCGGGACAATTCCTAATTGATTCTGAGGCCAATTTACAGGGTGTACTGGATAAGTTAAACACTGGACAATCGATTACTTCATCTCAAGTAACTAAGGCATCAATATACCAAGGCATTGGTAAAGTGGAAAAAGTTACAGCTCAAGACATTACCATTTCACATCAGGCAATTGCTGAGTTGGGTTGGGGGGCTATGACCATGGGCTTTAAACAACCAGTACAACCATTTACCCAAATTCAGCAAGGAGATCAGGTCAGTTTTAGCTTTACACATGTTGGGGATGCTTATGTTATTTCTGACATTTCCAAGATGTCTATGACATCTATGAAGAACTAAACGGGAGAACCATCATGATCGCCCGTATTATTCATTTTTCAATTGCAAATCGAGTATTAGTCTTATTCGCCGCTGTAGTTCTTGCCATTTGGGGAACTTGGGCTGTCAAAAATACTCCGGTTGATGCTTTGCCAGATCTGTCTGATGTACAAGTTATTGTGCGAACTAATTTTCCCGGTCAAGCACCACAAATTGTTGAAAATCAGGTGACTTATCCTTTAACAACGACCATGTTATCAGTGCCCGGTGTTAAAGCTGTTCGGGGCTATTCTTTTTTTGGTGATTCGTTTGTTTATATCATTTTTGATGAACATACTGATCTTTACTGGGCACGTTCTCGCGTGTTGGAATATCTGAATCAAATACAAGGGCGAATGCCTACAAATGCAAAATCTTCATTAGGACCAGATGCTACAGGTGTTGGTTGGATTTACGAATATGCTTTGGTTGATCCAACAGGGCAACATGATCTCTCACAACTGCGAAGCATACAAGACTGGTTTTTGAAGTATGAACTAAAGACAGTACCGAATGTGGCTGAGGTTGCCACAATTGGGGGAATGGTTAAGCAGTATCAAATTGTTTTAGACCCTACCAAGATGGCAGCATTCGGTATAACTCAACGAAGTATCATTGAGGCAATTCAAAAGGCAAATCAGGAAACTGGCGGTTCAGTCCTAGAAATGGCTGAAACTGAATATATGGTAAGAGCTTCTGGTTATTTAAAAACATTAGAAGATTTTCGGCAGATACCATTACGTACGAACAGTTTAGGCATCCCAATCACTCTTGGAGAGGTTGCAACGATTCAACTCGGACCTGAAATGCGTCGTGGAATTACTGAACTTAATGGACAAGGAGAAACCGTTGGAGGTATCGTGATTTTACGTGCTGGTAAAAATGCACGTGAAACCATTACTGCTGTAAAAGAAAAACTTGCCGAATTACAACAGAGTCTACCGAAAGGCGTGCAAGTTGTTCCAGTATATGATCGCAGTCAATTGATTGATCGGGCTGTAGAAAATTTAAGCCATAAACTGATTGAAGAATTTATTGTAGTAGCTTTGGTTTGTGGACTATTCCTCTGGCATTTACGTTCAGCAATGGTTGCGATTGTTTCTTTGCCCTTGGGAATCTTGTCAGCTTTTTTATTGATGTATTATCAGGGACTAAATGCCAATATCATGTCATTGGGTGGTATTGCGATTGCAATTGGTGCTATGGTCGATGCCGCTGTGGTTATGGTCGAAAATGCACATAAGCATATCGAAGCTTGGCAACATGAACATCCTGATCAAGTTTTAAAAACACAAGAGCGTTGGGACATCATTACGCATTCTGCTAGTGAGGTTGGACCTGCTTTATTTTTCTGTTTACTCATCATTACTTTATCCTTTGTTCCTATTTTTACTTTACAAGCACAAGAAGGACGACTGTTTTCTCCATTGGCATTTACTAAAACTTATGCCATGGCCGCCGCCGCAGGGTTATCAATTACACTGATTCCAATTTTGATGGGGTACTGGATTCGAGGGAAGTTACCCTCTGAACAATGCAATCCATTAAACCGTTTTCTAATCAAAATATACCGTCCGATGTTGGATAAGGTCTTAGCTTATCCAAAGACAACTTTATTTGGTGCATCATTCATTTTTCTTCTCAGTCTTTTCCCTTTAACTCGCTTAGGTGGAGAGTTCCTGCCCAATATGGATGAAGGTGATTTACTGTATATGCCTTCGGCTTTACCGGGATTGTCCGCAGCAAAAGCTTCTGAGTTACTTCAACAGACTGATCGAATGATTAAAACTGTTCCAGAGGTTGCCACGGTATTTGGTAAAGCTGGGCGAGCAGAGTCAGCTACAGATCCAGCACCTTTAGAAATGTTTGAAACCACGATTCAGTTTAAACCGCGATCTGAATGGCGTTCAGGTATGACATCCGACAAGTTGGTAAAAGAACTGGATAAAGCCGTTCAAGTACCGGGTTTAACAAATATCTGGGTGCCACCTATTCGTAACCGAATTGATATGTTGGCAACTGGGGTTAAAAGCCCAATCGGGATTAAGATTTCAGCAAATGATTTGCAAGATATTGATCGGGTCGCACAACAAATTGAACAGGTTGCCAAAAAGATACCCGGTGTTAGCTCAGCTTTAGCTGAACGACTCACTGGTGGGCGATATGTTGATATCGATATTAATCGAAAGCAAGCTGCACGTTATGGTCTTAATATCAACGATGTACAGCAAATTGTGTCATCAGCAATTGGTGGGGAAAATATTGGGGAAACTGTTGAGGGATTAGCTAGGTATCCTATTAATGTACGTTATCCACGAGAAATCCGAGATTCACTTGAAGCCTTAAGGAATTTACCAATTCTGACTGAATCAGGTCAGCAAATTGTTTTGAGTAGCATTGCCAATATTCAAATCACTGATGGCCCCCCAATGCTAAAAAGTGAGAATGCTCGCCCAAGTGGCTGGGTCTATGTTGATGTACAAGAGCGTGATTTAGCTTCTGTTGTTCAGGATTTGAAACGATCTATTGATGAACAAGTGAAACGCTCTGCGGGTATGAGTATTAGTTATTCAGGTCAATTTGAGTTTATGGAAAGAGCAAATGCTCGTCTAAAGGTGGTGATACCAATTACTTTGATGATCATTTTTCTATTGCTCTATTTGATTTTTAGACAAGTACAAGATGCTGCTCTGATTATGCTGACTCTACCATTCGCTTTAATCGGTGGTATTTGGGCAATGTATTTCAGTGGCTATAACTTTTCAATTGCCATAGCAGTAGGCTTTATTGCACTTGCGGGTGTTGCCGCAGAGTTTGGTGTGGTCATGTTGTTTTATTTAAAGCAAGCCATACAACAAACGCAGTCTTCTGAAAAATCCTTAACTGAACAACAGCTCAATGACGCACTTCGTACAGGGGCTGTTCTACGTGTTCGCCCAAAAGCGATGACTGTAGCTGTAATTTTAATCGGGCTACTTCCTATTCTTTGGGGAACAGGGACAGGTTCTGAATTGATGAGCCGTATTGCTTTACCGATGGTTGGGGGCATGATTTCAGCTCCACTTTTATCAATGTTTGTTATTCCAGCTGCATATCAGCTGTTAATCCGAAGAAAGCTATCAAAGAATTGATAGCTTTCTTATTTAGTCTAAAGAGGTTATTTATCATGTTTAAATTAAGAATAGTTATGATCCTAGTTGCTACTATGACAACATTGACTGCATGCAGTAAAAATGAAGCGGCAGAGCAAAAGACTTCTGCTGCACCAATGGAACATATGTCTCATGAGAAAGCAGAAATGGTCCAAGCTGTTGGCGTGATTACTGCAATTGATACTAAAGGAAGCATATTGACAATAAGCCATGAAGCAATTGCAGCGATTAATTGGCCGGCAATGACAATGGGTTTTAAGGTTGCTGATCCTCAGTTGTTAAATGGGCTTGCAGTAGGACAAAAAGTTGATTTTGAATTAAAAGCAGAAGGTGGAAATCAAGTCATTACTAATATTAAGCCAAAGAAATAGGCTAACTATCCTCATATATTTAATAGATTAGTCTGTAAGTAAAAAACCAACATCGTTCATTAGGAATGGTGTTGGTTTTTTACTATTTTTAATTGCAAAATAATGATTTATTTTTTTGTGAAAAGATTTTAAAAGAGCGGTTTGGTTGACAAGTAACCTATTTATTAATTTTTAGATCTATAACGTCACCAAGTTTAATCTGTATATAACATTTGATAACTGCATCTAATGCAGAAACAGATTTCTGAGTTGCTTTAGTATGGTTACCAAACGGATTAATTTCCATTGCAACCCAATGTGTTCCAAAGAATACTAAACTAATCTTTTCATGTTCGAGAATATTGCCACATAGCTCCCAATCAATAGTGGGAGTAGTTTTATGCCGCATGGCTAGCATGAGTGCATGAGGTAATTGTTCTGTAGTAAGTTGGGATATTTGAATCATAACAATGAAGGTTAGTTTTCTTTAAAAGTTTCATTCAATGCTTGTTGTACTGCATCAACTCTAGATTTACATGCTTTGTAAGCTGTCATGGATTCTTCAACAATCTTCATCAGGTTGTCGATGTCTGGCTCTTCCTGTGATTCCAGTAGGGCAGCATTCTTCTTCAGCAGTTCATAGCCATTTTTAAAGCTTAATTCATTTTTACTCATGATTTGTCACCTCACTTACACTGGCATGAATATAGCCATCTTGCATCTCAATTGAAACAGTTGAACTGACCTGTTGTACAGATCGGATAGCCTTGTTTTGATTCCGTACAATAGCATAGCCCTTGGCAAGCACATTCCTAGGATTCTGTAATAGGGTCTCACGCATTAAGGATTCAATCTGTGTGGAGGCAATTTTAATTTGCTGCTGGGCAAAATATTGTGTTGTTGACTTAACCAAATCAAGATTTCTATTAGCTGTATTGATCTGATTCTGGGCATGAGTCTTGATGGTATTCATCAACTGGTCATTCTGGCCTTGATATGCTGTTATTTGATGTTGAGACAGTAGCTTGATAGTTTGCAGATAATCCATCACGTCTTGTGACCGTTCTAAAATGATATTCCGAATACCCGCAATTACTTTACTTGGCGTATCGAAAGAACGATGGGCGATTTCATCCAGAATGGTTCGATCCTTTTCATGACCAATGCCCACCCAAATTGGCACTTTTCGTTTGCAGAGTAGGGCAGCAAGATAATAGTCATTTAAATAGGCTAAATCATTTACGGCACCACCACCCCGAATAATTACAATAAGGTCAGGTGGAACAACATAATCCTTGGCCCACTGGCGTAGCCCTAAGCTTAAGGAGTCCATAATACTATTTGCAGCAGTATTACCCTGAAAAGTGGCCGTATGGTAAACAAAATGGCAAACACCAGCTTTATTTAGAGCATTAGCATCTTTCCTGAAGTCACCCAGACCAGCAGCATTTTCTGGTGCAATCACCAGAACATTTTCAATATCAAAAGGAGCAGGAAGTGACTTATTCAGATTCACCAAGCCCTCAGTACTTAGGCGGGCAATAATCTGTTGGTAGCGTTTGGCAATGTCACCCAATGTAAAGCTAGAGTCGATGTCTTCAATGTTGACGGAAAACCCGTACTGAGGATCAAAACGGGCTTTTATTTTAATGAGAACATTTAAGTCTTTTGAAAGTTCAATGCCACTTTCACGCTCAAACTTGAGCACAATTTTTACGGCGGTGAATTTCCAAATTGTTGCTTTGCAGCTTGCAATGACTTTATCTGTATCCTCTTCCTTTTCAGCTAATTCAAGATAGAAGTGTCCACCCTTGATACTCAGGTTACGTATCTCAGCTTTTACCCAAACAGGCTCATCAAAAGACAGACGAATGACTTCCTGTACGGTTGATAGGTAATCGCTGAGAGAGAATTGGGTTTCAAGCATTTGATAAACCAAAATAGTGAATGTTGTTTTTAAAGTGATAAAAGTTAAAGTCTTACATTTAAGTTATGCGTCATAATTTGTCGTATGAATTAGTATGTTATATTTTAAACCTATTTGGTTATGCTAAAGTGAAACTATATTAATAATTATCTTGAATTAAAAGGATAAATTATGTCCGTTTCACAAATGTTCCAAGATTTTTTGAGTAATCTCAAAATTGATAATGAAGATCAAATTACAAATAGATATCAAGAGATTACAAAGGCTTTAAATCAAGAGTTTCGTAACACAGAATCTAAAACAGATAACTGTCTACAAGTAGGGTCTTATGGGCGTTGGACGGCAATTAAGGGTATTTCTGATCTTGATATGCTGTATATCCTGCCTTCTTCAAAATGGAAGGAGTATGAGGATGGTGGGCAGTCTAGACTCCTAAAAGATACGAAAGATGCAATTTTAAAGCGTTATCCTCGTACTACAGTTTTTGTAGATCGTTTAGTCGTATGTGTTCAATACACTAATTTTCATGTTGAAGTTCAACCTGTTTTTAAACAGGAAGATGGGTCTTATAAGTATCCTGATACTTATAATGGAGGAAGCTGGAAGATAACAAAACCACAAGCTGAAATTGATGAAATGAAAGTCATGAATGATGCTAAAAATCGAAATTTACGTCGTTTATGCAAAATGGTACGTGCATGGAAAAATAAGCATGGTATATCAATGGGAGGATTGCTCATTGATACACTAGCTTATAATTTTATGAAATCTACCACTGAATATGATGATAAGAGTTATCTATATTACGATTGGTTAAGTCGTGATTTTTTTAAATTTTTAGTAGATCAACCTGACCGTGATCATTATCAGGCTTTAGGTAGTAATCAAGATGTAAAAGTTAAGGCTAAATTCCAAAATGCTGCACAAGATGCTTATGATCTTTGTTTAGAAGCGATTTCATTAGGAACGGATGACAAAGCTTATTCTAAATGGAGAATGATTTATGGTCGTAATTTTCCTAAAGCACCAAGTCAAAAAGCGAGTATGTCTATTCGTATCGAAGATATGCGCTATGAACATACGGAACAATTTATTGAGGATCAATATCCTGTAGATATTCGCTACAAACTCAAAATTGAGTCTAGAGTAACCAAAGATGGGGAGTTTATTGACTTCTTAAGAGGCTTTAAACGAAGAAGGAAAAAGTTAAATCATGGTCGTAGCTTAAGTTTCTATATTGAGGAAAATACGACGCCAACAAATTTACAAAATTACTCAGTTAAATGGAAAATTCTCAATAGAGGTGAAGAGGCTAAAAGACGTAATTGTATTCGTGGGCAAATTATTTGGGACAGTGGAAATAAACAGATTGAAGAATATTCAAGCTTCAATGGTGAGCATTTAGTTGAATGTTATGTCATTCAGAATGGTGTAGTCGTTGCTCGTGACCGTATTCATGTGCCCATTGAGGATTAAAGATGAATAAAGCGGAACTTTTGAGATACATTGCTGAAACAGGATATAACGTCGGATTTGGAGCAAAAAAGAATTTTGCAACATATGATCTCATTGAGAAGATGCCGGGATGGATTGGATTTATATCTACGGCAGTTGGTATTCTTGGGCTAATAATTGATGCGCTGTCAACAAAATTAGTCTCAGCTATTTTTGTAATCATTGGTATATGTGGACTGTATATTAGTTTTTATGATAAAGACAAAAATAGATATGAGAATGCAGGCAAAGAATTAACGAAACTTTTTAATGAATTGAAATCGTTATATTTTGATGTCAAATGTTTATCTGAAAATTCGGATGTATCTGCCTATCAAGTTAGGATACAAGATATTGAAACTAGATATTTTTCTCTTTGTATCAGTAAGCAGATACTTTTTAGTAATTGGTATGCTCATTACAAATTCTTCTGGGAACATCAAATTAGTTGGATAGATGAGCAATTAAAATTCAGATTTATAAGAGATAAAATTCCTTTATCTCTTATTTTTATATTAGTTGCTTTTGTATTTGGTATCGTAGTTTTTTTTAGCTGTAATTTATGGCTTCAGGCCGTTTGTGCATGATATAAATGGCCCAGTCGGCCATTAGTTTTTCAAGATACCTTCCACGTAAGTAATAAGCTTCAATTTCATCTGGTAGTTTATGGGCAAGTACATGCTCACAAACTTCCCGTGGATAATCTGTTTTATCGGCTGACCAGTCGCGGAATGTAGAACGAAAACCATGTGTCGTGATCACTAGATTCTGTTTAGGATCAATATAGCCTAAGCCATTTTCTTTAAACTTCTATTCATACATACGTTTGATCAGGGTAGTCAAAGACATATAAAAGTATTTTACGGCAAGTGATGATTGTTGAGGTACAATCATCAAGTCAATGAATTAAAGAATCTTTTATAACTAAGCGCAAAAATTATTGGTTGATTTTTTTGTAGTAAAAATAGCAGTAAAAAACTAAATTTAAATATTTTTATTGTTATTAATCAATATTTTATATTTTAAATTTGACTGTCACCGCTCCCGCCAAATAAAAAGGGAATCAAACGAATAGTTTGATTCCCTTTTTATTTGGCACAAATTTGGCACTATTCGAAATTTTAGCTGATGACTACTCAAGTCCATTGACGGTGCTACACAACATTTGTCTGCTATTGTATTGATCGCGATCTCAGCGAATAGCGGCATCCAGAGCCATTCCAAACTGGACAAAATATTTTTCCATCGATTTTAGTTGCAGGCTTATTCATATAAGAATCATCGTGCTGAATAAGCCTTTAGAGATAGGTTTGTAATAAAACCGTTTCTAAGCAAAATGCTGCTTTAAAAAGGGTATTACGCATTCTGAATATTGTTCAGGGAAATCTCGATAAATATAAGTATGTTCTGCATCCGCGAAGATTTTAATTTCTACTTGTGTTACATGTTCGAGCCCTACTTTAAGCCGGTGGCCAAACTCGGGTGGGGTATAGATATCTTTTTCTCCATACATTAATAAGATGGGTGGTTGATATTTTACCTGTGTAGATTTTGCTAACGGATTGAGTTCCTGATTAAGTTTTGGTAGCACTGTATTTGATACCTTGAGTATTGAGAGGTGGATCAGGAAATTTGAACAACACTTATAAGTGATATTTTGCTCCCCAAATGATGTTATAAACATCAATATATGGAGTATTTTATGGCACGTAGACCAAGAAGAAATCATTCAAATGATTTTAAAGCTAAGGTAGCACTTGCTGCGATTAAAGCAGAAAAAACACTTGCTGAATTGAGTGCTGAATTTGATGTTCATCAAAACCAAATTATCGACTGGAAAAATCAACTGATTTCAGCTTCCTCGCAAGCTTTCGATCAATCAAAAGCTCCAACAGAACCACCCATCGATCTAAAAAAACTACATGCAAAAATCGGTGAGCAGGCATTAGAAATTGATTTTTTAGAAGGTGTGTTGAAGAAACTGGGCCGCTTCAACCACAAAAGTTAATCGATGACTCACTTCAGATTTCAGTATCTAAGCAAGCTCAGCTGCTGAAAGTCTCCCGTGGTTGTTATTACTATCGCCCAAAACCTGTGAGTGCATCAGATCTGAAGCTGATGCGGTGTATGGATGAGTTACATATGCAATACCCTTTTGCAGGTAGCCGTATGATGCGTGATTTGTTGAATCGTCAAGGACATCATATAGGACGACGTCATACACGTACTTTAATGAAGAAAATGGGCATTAATGCGTTATATTGCAAACCAAATTTAAGCCAGGCTAATCAAGCTCACCGCAAATATCCATATCTGCTCAAAGGATTGGCTATTCAGCGCAGTAATCAAGTGTGGTCTACGGATATAACGTATATCCCTATGGCAAAAGGCTTTGTTTATTTATGTGCTGTGATTGATTGGCATAGCCGCAAGGTACTTGCGCATAGAGTATCGATTAGTATGGAGGTTACATTTTGCATAGAAACATTAAATGAAGCTATTGAAAAATATGGTCGACCTGAAATATTTAATACAGACCAAGGCAGTCAGTTTACCAGTGATGCATTTATTGATGTATTGAAATCAAATGACATCCAAATCAGCATGGATGGTAAAGGTCGATGGGTTGATAATGTGATGGTTGAACGATTATGGCGGAGCGTTAAATATGAAGAGGTGTATCTCAAAGCCTACAGCAATGTTTTGGATGCGAAGAAGCAATTAAACGCATATTTTGAATTTTATAATTTGAAACGACCTCATTCGAGTCTGGACAAAATGACTCCAGATGAGTTTTACTATGACCAGCTACCACAACAAAATAAGGTAGCTTAACTAGAGCAGAGTATCACTTATAAATAAGCTTTTAGTTGTTCAAACATGTGGGACCACCTCTGATCGATATAAAAATTCCTCTCATCCTCTCATCCTCTCATCCTCTCATCCTCGCTTTCTCACAAAGAGAGAAAGCACTTTGAATAGCAATATGATTTACGCCACACGATCATTTTTGATTGATGAACGAAATCGATTGAATATCATTTTATAAAAAATCATAAGTGCTTTAATGAATATTCAGTCAATGATGTTGATGGGTAACACTTTGGATGGGTATAGAAGATCTTAATAAGGAAGCTGGATGATGGGGGCATTTATATGATTGCAAAATGATAAAACATATTATTTTAGTCGGGTTAAATCTATAATGAGAAAAATGCTTTTATTGATGTTTAGTCATATTTTGATATGTTGTAAATGGTGTTTAAAATTAAAATAAAAATAAATTTTTGATCATTTGTTTTATTTATGATTATGAATTTTAATAATAAAAAATTATACATGATTTTTTGTAATGAATTTGCATGATAAAAAGTAAACTTAAAAATATTGTGATATGCGGATATTTTTGTCAGCATGAAGTTTTATTTTAAATTGTTGGAAATTTAAAATAAAAATAAATATTAAAATAAGCTCTGGCTTGAAATAAGCAGAGTTTTAAAGTGAACAGCAACAGCGTTTATATATTTAGATCTATCTATTTTCGTTGAAATTACCATGTCTCCTAATGTGAATCACAGCATCGTTAAATTATCGCATTTATTAAAGCTTTATAAGGCTGATTCAATGAATAAACTGACTTTACCTACATTCAGCACTTTGCTTTTAACTTTGGCATGTACCAACGTGTTTGCAGTAGATGGCACCATTAGAGTCAATGGTGTTATCACTGACGGAACATGTATATTACAAGGTAGTAGTGGTGTAAGTGGTAATAAAGATCTAACGGTTACTTTGCCCACTGTACCTAAATCAAAGTTTAATACAATGTCAGTGTACTTTATGATGGAATTAAGAAATGCTGATGGTACTGGTGTTTGTGATGCCGCAACAAGTTATGCCTTAAAAGGGATACATCTGAGTGCAATTTCACCAACTGACTTGGATGTAGATGATAAGACTTTATTGGTCAATAAAGCTGCAGATGTATCCATTAAAAATCCTATTTTTATTCAAATCGAGACTGATACTGGTGTTGGTTCTGCTAGACAGGTAGATTTTTCTGCACCTTGGGGAACACAGGCGAAAAGCATTGTTTTTCATTTTGGTCTTCGTACAGCCGTTACTTACTATATAAATTACGCTGCTAAGAATTGGATTGTCGATGCTCAAACTGTGCAAGCAAAGATAAATTATACCTTGCACTATAATTAAATTTGCCTCTGTTGTTTTTGGTTGGGAAGTATACGTTTACTGAAGATTGAGCAATTTAAAATGATTAAAAATTTATAAAGGAGGGGGATTCAATGAAGGAACTGATTTTACCCACATTGAGTACTTTGCTTTTAACGGTATGTACAAACGTATTTGCTGTAGATGGCACCATTACCGTCAATGGTGTCGTCACGGATCAAACTTGTACATTGCAAGGTGATGGTGGTTATGCAACTGGTTCGAAAGATATCGTTTTTCCATTAGGTATTGTACCTAAATCGTGGTTTACGCCTACAGTTCCAGTGCCAATGCGTTATGGATTTACGCTACAGTTAACCAATGCAGCAGGTACAGCTCACTGTGATGTGGCAACAAGTAAAGCATTTAAAGGAATACATCTGAGTGCAATTTCACCAGATGATTTGGATGAGACAGATAAAACTTTACTCGTGAATCAAGCCACAGGTGCAGGTGGTGCTTCTAAGGCACATCCTATTTTTCTTCAAATGCAGACTGAAAACAGTAAACCTGTAGATTTTTCTGCGGCTTGGGGAACTCAGGAGAAAAGCTTAGTACGTATCCGTGCTGATGGTGAAACATATGTATATTACATAGTCGCGGTTGCTTCCAAAACGGGGATTGTTGATGCTCAAAATTTCACGACAAAGATAAATTATACATTGCACTATAATTAAATTTTGTGTGTTGATTTTATTGATGAAGTTTAGATTTATTGATGATTGAGAAAATTAAAACTTATTCAAATCTTATGAGATGTATTGAATGCAGAAACTGACTTTAGCCACATTGAGTGCTTTGGCTTTAAGTTTGACATGTAGTCGCGTGTTTGCTGTAGATGGAACCATTACAGTCAATGGTGTCGTGACTGACGGAACATGTATATTACATAGTGCTGGCGGTGATGCAAGCGGTACTAAAGATCTAACGCTTACCTTGCCCACTGTACCTAAATCAGGGTTTTATCCAAATGTACCGTTAAGTAAAAAACTCATTTATATGGAGTTACTAAATGCTACAGGTACGGGTGTTTGTGATGTAGCAACATCTAGAGCCTTTAAAGGGATTCATTTGAGTGTAAGTTCACCATCTACTGACTTGGATACAGAGGATAAAACTTTATTGGTCAACAAAGCCTTAGATGCTTCCACTACAAATCCTATTTTTTTTCAAATTACGACTAGAAATGGAATACCTGTAGATATTTCGGAACCTTGGGGAACTCAGGCGAAAAGTCCTGTTTTTGAGGGTGCTTATGCAGTGGCATATTTAAGTTATTATGTAGCATATATTTCTAAGACAGCAATTGTCGATGCTCAAAATGTGCATGCTGTTGTCAACTATACAATGCACTATAATTAAATTTTGTATGTTGATTTTATTGAGGAAGTTTAGGTTTATTGATGATTGATAAAATTAAAACTTATTCAAATCTTATGAGGTTTATTGAATGCAGAAACTGACTTTAGCCACATTGAGTACTTTGGCTTTAAGCTTGCTATGTACCAGCGCATTTGCTGTAGATGGAACGATAACAGTCAATGGTGTGGTGACGGATCAAACCTGTACATTACAAGGCTATCAAGGTCCAGTAAGTGGTGTTAAAGATCTAACAGTTAGCATGCCTGCTGTGCTTAAATCAGAGTTTAATTCTTCAATTCTAACAGCAAAGCCCAAATACATTCAGATGAGGATAACAAATGCTACGGGTACAGGGTGGTGTAATGCAGCAACAACTGCAGCTTTTAAAGGGATTCATTTGAGTGTAAGTTCACCACCTAATGACTTGGATACAACGGATAAGAGCTTATTGGTCAGAGGTGGTCCCACATGTTTGAACAACTAAAAGCTTATTTATAAGTGATACTCTGCTCTAGTTAAGCTACCTTATTTTGTTGTGGTAGCTGGTCATAGTAAAACTCATCTGGAGTCATTTTGTCCAGACTCGAATGAGGTCGTTTCAAATTATAAAATTCAAAATATGCGTTTAATTGCTTCTTCGCATCCAAAACATTGCTGTAGGCTTTGAGATACACCTCTTCATATTTAACGCTCCGCCATAATCGTTCAACCATCACATTATCAACCCATCGACCTTTACCATCCATGCTGATTTGGATGTCATTTGATTTCAATACATCAATAAATGCATCACTGGTAAACTGACTGCCTTGGTCTGTATTAAATATTTCAGGTCGACCATATTTTTCAATAGCTTCATTTAATGTTTCTATGCAAAATGTAACCTCCATACTAATCGATACTCTATGCGCAAGTACCTTGCGGCTATGCCAATCAATCACAGCACATAAATAAACAAAGCCTTTTGCCATAGGGATATACGTTATATCCGTAGACCACACTTGATTACTGCGCTGAATAGCCAATCCTTTGAGCAGATATGGATATTTGCGGTGAGCTTGATTAGCCTGGCTTAAATTTGGTTTGCAATATAACGCATTAATGCCCATTTTCTTCATTAAAGTACGTGTATGACGTCGTCCTATATGATGTCCTTGACGATTCAACAAATCACGCATCATACGGCTACCTGCAAAAGGGTATTGCATATGTAACTCATCCATACACCGCATCAGCTTCAGATCTGATGCACTCACAGGTTTTGGGCGATAGTAATAACAACCACGGGAGACTTTCAGCAGCTGAGCTTGCTTAGATACTGAAATCTGAAGTGAGTCATCGATTAACTTTTGTGGTTGAAGCGGCCCAGTTTCTTCAACACACCTTCTAAAAAATCAATTTCTAATGCCTGCTCACCGATTTTTGCATGTAGTTTTTTTAGATCGATGGGTGGTTCTGTTGGAGCTTTTGATTGATCGAAAGCTTGCGAGGAAGCTGAAATCAGTTGATTTTTCCAGTCGATAATTTGGTTTTGATGAACATCAAATTCAGCACTCAATTCAGCAAGTGTTTTTTCTGCTTTAATCGCAGCAAGTGCTACCTTAGCTTTAAAATCATTTGAATGATTTCTTCTTGGTCTACGTGCCATAAAATACTCCATATATTGATGTTTATAACATCATTTGGGGAGCAAAATATCACTTATAAGTGTTGTTCAAATTTCCTGATCCACCTCTATCAATAAAGCCGAAGGTGCACCCACTACAAATCCTGTTTTTATTCAAATACGTACTGGGAAGAATAGAATTATCGATTTTTCTGCGCCTTGGGGAACTCAAGCGTCAAGTGAAATTATAATCAGTACTTTTTTTTCAGTCGTAGACTACTATGTAATGTATGCATCTAAGACTGGAATTGTCGCTCCTCAAAATGTGTATGCTGTTGTCAACTATACAATGCACTATAATTAATTTTTATCTTGTTACCTAAGTAGATAATCATGCATTTGCTGCTGCTTTAGAAAATTAAAATTTAAAAAAACTGCATTTCATTGCGGTTTTTTTACTTTTGCTTCGTCATATAACTTAGAACACATGAAAACACAGATTATTTTAACTGAATGAAGTTAATGATTATCATTTAACCTTGGGTGGGTAGAGAATGTCTCAATCTTTATATCAGAATGCAATAAAGCCAGTTGCAATGGCTGTTGCAATCGCACTGTCAATGAGTGCAATCAGTATACAAACGCATGCAAATAACGCTTCACCTGTTGGCTTTTATCAAGTGCAAAGCGGTTCATTGACTCAAGCTTTAAATAGCTTGGCACAGCAAGCCAATGTATCGTTGTTACTCGATCCAGCAAAAACCAATCGTTATCGGGTAAAGACGATGAAGGGTAAATATACCCTAGATCAGGCTTTTGCATTATTGGTGCAGAATACCCCATTCCAGATTCAAAAAACTTCCGCAGGTTATCTACTTATTGAAAAGCCTGTTGCTACACAAACGTCTGTAGTCAATACAGCAAACATTGCAACAGAAAAAACAACAACAGGAAAAACAGCAACATCAACCACAAATGCTGAAAACCAAATTTATCAGATGACTCCGATTGTGGTCGAGGCGGTAAAAAAAGACACCATACAATTTGGTCAGAGTGTACTTAATCAAAAAGCGATTGATCGTTATCAGGCCAATAATGTTGCACAATTGCTCGATCATATGCCCAGTGTCGGTTCAGCAGGATCGCCACGTCCGGGAGGGCAAACGATTAATATTCTCGGCATGGGCGGGGTCGCCGATGTACCCATTACCTTGGACGATTCTGTTAAAACCTTTGATAAATATCGACAAGGTTCAGTCTTTATTGAACCTGAGATTTTAAAGAAAATCACTGTGGATAAAGGGCCCCATAACGTTGAAGTCGGAAATGGTGGTTTTGGTGGTAAGGTCACACTAGAAACTAAAGATGCCACTGATTTACTGGATGAGGGTAAAAATATTGGCGCATTTTTAAAATATTCACGTTTTTCCAACAACAGCCAAAATACCTATACTGGCGCTGTATATGGTAAAGCTGACAATGGGCTGGTCGATGGTTTGTTTTACTATACCAACCGAGACAGTGGAAATGTAAAGCGTCCTGATGGAACTGAGTTTTTATATTCTGGGCAAGAGCAAGAAACCTATTTAGCCAAACTGAATTTTTATCCTGCCGATGGTCACAAAATTTCTTTAAATGCCATGCGCAGTGGACATGAGGGCTGGGAGCCTTTTGCAGCGATGCGTGATCAAGATGCAGTGCCGACTGAAGCTGATATTGCCAAATATGGTTATGACGAGGCTTGGAAACGCCGTTTGGTTGACCGTGATCAGGAAGATACCAGTTACTCTGCAAGTTATGAATTTAATCCAGATGCAAACCCATATCTAAATTTAAAAGCCGTCGCATCCTACTCCAAAACCTATCAGCATGATCTACGCTTGCCAAGTGTGACAGGTTCAGCGGCATTGTTAGGCAATGAAAGCTGGGTAACCTATACCAATACAGCATTAAAAATGAGTAATATCAGTGATATTGAAACAAAACTGGGCACGCATAAATTAAAAATTGGTGCGCAATACCAGAAAATGGAACAAAACTCGCTGATTTATGACAAAAACAATGCCAAAAAGCCAGATTATAATTTTGGTTATTATGAACCGAACTATATGCCTGCTGGCGATCAGCAAATGCTGAGTGCATTTATTGAAGATCAATATCAGATTAACAATTTCGTCATTACCCCATCACTCCGTTATGATCATATTGAAAATAACGGCAAGCCAAATCGTGCATCACGATTTAATGATCCAGCAGCAGGGCATGATTATTCCAGTAAAACCTATACGGGCTGGTCGCCACGTTTGGCAATGTCTTGGAAACAAGCCGACTATATGACATGGTTTGCAAATGTCAGTAAAACATGGCGTGCGCCTCGTGTTGATGAACAATATTATGTGCAATCCGCAGCAACCACTGTTCCATCTACCAGTCGTTATTTAGTTCCTGAAAAGATGTTGGCGATACGTGTCGGCAATGAGATGAATTTTGATGATGTGTTTAGTGATGAAGATCATCTGCAAGTGCGTTTAACCTATCATCATAATCGCGGCGGTGATGAGATATTTCGTAATCGCTCAACATTTTGTCAAGCACAAGCAGAAAATAATGCAAACACAGGAAAAGGTAGCGTAGCAGACTGTAAAGGCAATTATGATCATGGTTTTTATCGTAATGTGACCGATTACACCATCAAAGCCTATGAAGCCGAAGCTTTCTATAATCAACCAACTTGGTTTGCTGGTTTAACCTATTCCTATATTCGCGGGCAACGTGATAATTCCCCGGTAAATCCGTGGTTTGATCAAAAAACATGGATGACCAATATCCCACCGAAAAAAGCCACAGCGACTTTAGGGGTGAATGTGCCTGAGCATCACTTAACCATGGGATGGAGAGGGATCTTTGTTGCTGCACAAGATCGAAGCCTTTCAGATAATGATAAATCGATCGCTGCATCTTCATTTTCATTACCCAAAACTAAAGGCTATTCACTGCATAGCGTTTATGCTGACTGGCAGCCAATTGGTGTAAAAGGCCCGACGCTGAATTTCTCGATCGATAATTTATTTAACCGTGATTACAAAATGTATTTGGGTGAGTATATGACAGGTACAGGTCGAGATTATAAGGTGAGTATTTCGCAGAAATTCTAATGCGTTTATGTTCAAAATTTGACATAGCGAGAAGTAAATTTGATTTAAGGATTAAGTTTTACTTCTCGTTTTTTTATAGAATAGTTTTCTTATAAAAGTATATTTTTTAGATGATTTCTAAATGAGGTGAAGTCTTATAAATCATCGAATTTATAGCATTTGATAAAAGATAATTCATAAGACTGAGGAATTTGCACTGCCACATCTTATATTCAAAATTTAAATAGATTTGTGTAGGCGATGCCTCACAATAGAACCACCATGTATGATTTAACAATACAAAAACGCAGGTTAATTTATATAGTAGTCATGACATGGATTGATATTCACTGCTCATTTTCCCACTTAAGCAATGTTTAACAAATCACGATATATTCGAGTGTTTAAAATAATAATTTTTTATCAGTAGACTTCTTTCATAAGTCCTTTTTAAATCAATAAATCAACATAAAAGCACCCTCATCCTAACCTTCTCCCAAAGGGGAGAAGGGACTTTCAATACCAATATAATTCTCTCAAAATGATCATTTTTTGATTTATGAAAGATCTTTAGTGATTTACCGATCTCGATGCAATATATATCCATTCGGTTATGAATTCTCATCGAAAGATGATTGGACTTTGGCATGTATTCATTCAAAAAATACCTTCAGGCTAAACAGATAAATCACTGTTTATAAATGATCACCAGAGGATTGGTGTATTAGGATCTGTATAAAAGGGACGATGATGAATACAAATAAAAATAGTTCACAGAACGTAAATCAGGCTGGATCCACCATCGCACAAGCTGTAGAGGATCATGCATTGGTTAGTGTGCCCATGGCAGAGCGTCAGAGTGGGTTTAAACTGGCGATGAGTCCAATGGGTGTTGCGACAGCGCTGGTCATTTTTGCCGTTGGTGGATTTACAGTATTACTTTCAGGCTTTTGGATTGGGCTACTGGCAGGATTTATCGCAACTATTGTTGGTTATAGTATGGGTTATTACCTTGGAAAGATGACCTTTCAAACGGGTATGTCGAGTACGGTCACATCACGGTTTTTCGGTTTTGGTGTCAAAGGTTCATCACTGGGGGCAGCTATTTTTGCCTTTATGATTCTGGGCTTTCTGGCATTGGAAAGTGCCTTGTTGTATGAAGGAACGCTGCTGATGTTCAACTTGCAAGATACCATACTGGTCAAAATATCCTTGTATGGAGTGTTGACCCTTGCATGGATTTTGCTGGCGATATTTGGTTTGCAGCTTGCGTTAAGGGTTTCAAAATACATGATCGTGATTACACTGGTGGTCACGTTCTATATGATTTATCACCTTTATGCTGTGCGTGGTATGGACCCGATGCTGGTTTTTAATTCTACGGGTTCAGTTGCTGGTGGGTTCTGGCCAAAACTCAGCACGGCACTGGTTTTGATGGGGGCAACTGCGGGCACAATTGCACTGGTCACAATCGATTTTGCTAGATATTGCCGTAATACTCAGGATGTTAAAGTTCTGGCGATGGCTGGGCCGATTATGCAAAACCTGATCATGATTGTATTGGGTGGGTTGGTGGTGATTGGTGGCATACCCGAAGTGGCTGAATATCTGATGCATCGTCAAGCGGGTCTGTCACCACAACAGGCGTCTGAAGCCGCTGCTGGTTTTGCCATGACCAATACTGGTGCATTTTTTGTGGTGCTTGCAGGCTGGGTTGGATTTGTCACCATTTATGCTGCACAGGCCAAAGCACAAGCGATCAATGCGTATTCGGGTTCACTTGCATTGGTCAATTTGTTGGATGCGCTGACTGGAAAAAAACCGGGGCGCGCCTTTATGGTGGTGCTTGGTAATATTTTTGCTTTGATGATGATCGGGGCAGGGATTCTAGGTCAGTTTGTCGCTTGGCTCTCTTATCTGGGTTGTATGACCATGGGCTTGTGTGGCGTGATGCTTATTGACTATTACTATGTGAGGAAAGGGCAGTTTTCATTGCAGACGGCAAAGGTTGAAAGCTGCAATTGGGCAGGGGTGATTACTTTGATTATTGCTTCGGGTATTGGGATCGCGTTGATCGCAAGCAAAATGTTTGAACTGGGTTTCTTTGTGACATTGGGCTTAACTTTCTTGATGTATCCTATACTCAGAAAATTGATGCCTGAAGGAACCGCAACCCATTTTGTCGAGGCTGATGTTGCACTGGATGCAGCGGATTGACACTCAAATTTTGTGCTTTTGAATCCTAGCTGGTTATCCTACCGTGTGGCGACATGGATGTCGCCGTTGGGCGGGGGTATAGGACGTACCCCTCGCTCAACATGAGCAAAAACAAAGCACTGCTTTGTTTGCAGCGCAAGGTTTGGCACCTCTTTCAAAAGTAAAGCATCGCCTACGCAAAGGTATTTAAACTTTGAAGGTAAGGTGTGGCATTGCAAGCTTTTTTTATAATCAAACAATTTATTTTCCATGCAATTGATCTAATTAAAAATATTGATTAAGAGAAATTATATTCTTGGGTCTGAGTTTTTTGACAGGTTGGACTATACAAGATTTATTATTAACTTAAACCCAGTTAAAGGCTGTATTTTAAAACTGGTGTTTTGCATTGCTTACATTCATTGTATTTCAAGTCGCTCAGCTACTTTCTCAAAGTAAGTGATCTATAGTTGTCGTGGTGTAAGTGGAGATTTTCGAATATTGAGCCAATAATTTTATTCAACTAACGGGTATTCGCACTCAAAAGCCATGTTGTTATCAACGTGGCTTTTTTAATGCTTAAGCAATTTTTATTCATAATAAAAAGGTTATATATGAAGACTAAATACATGATTGGACGCATATAAATAACCTTGTTAACATCATTTTATGCTTAAAGATTAAGCAATTATAAATAAAGTGAATATAAGGATATGGGACATGAATAGTAAATTAGATACTGAAAGTGTTGCAGTGAACAAGGACTATATTCCATTTACAGGACAGGAGTATTTAGACAGTCTCAATGATGGGCGTGAAGTATGGATTTATGGTGAGCGGGTCGAAAATATTACCGAGCATCCCGCATTTCGTAATTCAGCACGAATGATTGCCAGAATGTATGATGCCTTACATGCGCCTGAAACCAAGGATATTTTAACCACACCGACAGAATGGGGTGGTTTTACTCATCGTTTTTTTCGTGTTGCCCATAATGTTGAAGAGCAAGTGGCTGCACGTGATGCGATTGCGGCATGGCAACGTATTTCATGGGGATGGATGGGGAGGTCGCCTGATTATAAAGGCTGTTTTATTGGAACACTGGGGGTAAATGCAGATTTTTATAAGGGTTTTGAAGAAAACGCACGTCGTTGGTATCGAAAAGCACAAGAAAAAACGTGGTTTATTAACCATGCATTGATGAATCCACCTGTTGATCGAGGTCTTGGCGCAGATGCAGGTAAAGATGTTTTTATTCGTGTCGTTAAGGAAGATGAGCAAGGCATTTATGTGTCTGGCGCTAAAGTTGTTGCCACAGGCTCGGCTTTAACTCATTTCACATTTATTGCACATGTCGGGCAAGTGATGTTTCAAGATCCAGCATTCGCCCCAGTATTTATCGTACCGACCAATGCACCTGGGGTGAAATTACTTTGCCGTACCTCAAATGAATATCGTGCAGCAGTGCTTGGCAGTCCATTTGATTATCCACTGTCAAGCCGTCTTGATGAAAATGATGCCATTTTGGTATTGGATAATGTCTTTATCCCATGGGAAGACGTTTTTATTTATAACAATTTACAACAGGCAAATGCTTATAACACTGAAGCTGGTTATTTAGAGCGTGCCTCTTTACATGGCTGTACACGCTTTGCGGTCAAACTTGATTTTTTAGTCGGTACTTTAGCAAAAGCACTCGAAATTACAGGCGCAGACAAATTTCATGGTGTGATGTCTCAGATGGGCGAAGTGATTGCATGGCGCAATACCTTTTGGGCACTGTCAGATGCAATGGCGAAAAGTGCTGAAGCTTGGAATGGCATGATTCGTCCAGATCCGCATCATGCAGGGGCCTATAGAGTCATCAGCCAATTGGCGATGCCAAAAATCAAAAATATCATTGAACAGATCGTGGCAAGCGGCTTGATCTATCTTAATTCCCATGCCGATGATTTTAAAAATCCCCACATTCAAGGTTATCTCGCCACCTATCTTCGCGGATCAAATGGTAAGGATGCGATTGAGCGTGTCAAAGTCATGAAAATGCTCTGGGATGCGATTGGTACTGAATTTGGCGCTCGGCATGAGTTATATGAAATTAACTATCTTGGCAGTAATGATGTGACCCGCCAGACCAATCTGTTTGCGGCACAGTCTAGAGGGATGCTCGATTACTGTAAGGACTTTGCTCAAAAAGCCATGGATGAATATGACATTTATGGCTGGACAGTTCCCGACCTGATCAACCCTGATGATGTGAGTATTTTAAATAAAAATTAATTCAGCAGCATGCGTCAATAGAAGGACCAAGAAAATGACAGTTGCGAACTTACAGCGAACAACACTGGGTGAAATGGTGAAGATCATGCAAGCAAACCAGACCGATGTGGATTTTACACCACTTGAATTTCGCAAGGCGATGGGAAAATTTGCAACAGGTGTGGTGGTGATTTCTTCTTGTCATGATGGACAAACCCATGCCATGACAGCAAATGCTTTTATGTCAGGTTCATTGGAACCCGCCATGGTGCTGGTTTCAGTTGGCAATAGCGCAGCATCACATGAAAAAATCAGTTTGGGTGAGTATTTTGGTATCAGCATTTTGCATGAAGATCAGATACAGGTCAGTAACCATTTTGCTGGAAAGCACGCTGAACATTTTAAGCCCGAATTTGAATATATCGCGGATTTTCCTGTGATCAAAAATGCTGCTGTTCAGGTGGTGACCAAACTGCAGTTTAGCTATCCATGTGGTGATCATACCTTATTTGTTGGACTGGTCACGCATTTGCAGCAACAAGACGGGGTAAAACCACTGGTGTTTCACAGTGGGAAATACGCTCAGATTGCAGGCTAACAGGAAAAGGAATTGAAATATGGTGAAACCCATTGAAATTGCTCAGGTGACGTATGCCGCGCCAGATTTGGCGGTCATGGAAAAGTTTATGACGGATTTTGGTCTGAGCTGTGTCAATAAAACTGATGAGGTGTTGTATATGCGGGGCAGTGGCGAGCAACACCATATACATGTGACCTATCGTGCGGAAAAGCAGCATTTTATTGGTGCTTCAATCGAGGTGTCTTGTCTGCAAGATCTGACTGAATTGGCCAAACTTGAGGGGTCTTCAGTGGTACAGCTTTCATCTGAACTAGGCGGTGGCTATGAAGTGGTCATGCACATGCCAGACGGTTTTGAAATCAAAGCCATCTGGGGACGAGACAAACATGTTGATATCACAGAGCGTAAGGCTTTTGACTTAAACAATGCCACCTGTAAACCACGCTTGAATGAATCTATACGGGTAACGTGCAAACCTTGTCAGGCCATCAAACTTGGGCATTTTGTACTGCATGTCAGTCATCATGATGCATCGGTGCAATGGCTTGAGCAACGTTTTGATTTGCTTCCCTCAGATTACTTTGTCCCACCCGGTGAAGACGGGCCGATTGTGGGAACGTTCCTGCGCTTTAACCAAGGTGCAGAAAAAGTAGATCATCACTCGATTTTGATTTTGCAGTCGGACTGGGTGGGTGTGCACCACTGTTCGTTTGAAGTGATTGATTTGGATGCGGTGATGACCGCACATGATTATCTTGTCGCGCAGGGTTATCAACTGGATTGTGGGGTTGGGCGGCATATGCTCGGTAGCCAGATTTTTGACTACTGGAAAGATCCTTTTGGTTTTAGGGTCGAGCACTATACCGATGGTGACATGCTTGATCAGCATGCACAGCCGATGAAATTCAACGGTACTGCAACCGAAACCACTCAATGGGGCATGGCACCAGAACTGGAGTTTTTCCAGTAGGAGATCTTATGACATACGTATTAAAGGCTCCGACCCGTGAAAAACTGATGCGGGTGGGTACGGCGAATATTGCCAACGTTTTACTTAAGCATGGTTTTAGTAACGTGATTATGCAGGGTATTTATCCGATTAGTACGACTCAGCAACAATTGGTGGGACCTGCTTATACCTTGCGCTTTATCCCTGCACGTGAAGATTTGAGCAGGATGAGCAATTACAGTCGTGATGACAATCTGCATCGCCGTGCCATTGAGGAATGTCCTGAAGGGGCTGTACTGGTCATGGATGCTTTTGGCTGTACTCGTGGCTCCAGTATGGGAGACATGATGGCAGCCCGACTTAAATATCGAGGTGTTGCTGGGGTGGTCACTGATGGTGGCTATCGTGATTCTCCCGCAATTTATGCGGTGGGTTTGCCTTGCTTCCAGAAACACAATGCACCACCAGCAACGCCGATTGCATTGCATCCGATCTCTTTGAATGAACCGATTGGATGTGGTGGTGTTGCGATCTATCCCGGTGATGTTGTGGTGGGGGACGGGGATGGTGTGGTGGTCATTCCACAGGCATTGGTGGATCAGGTTGCGGATGCAGCACTGGATGCTTGCGAATATGAAGCTTTTGCTGCGATGCATATTCGACAGGGAAGATCTATTTTTGGGCTTTTTCCCGCCACAGCAGAAAGTCGTCTGGAATACAGCAGATGGAAAGCTGAGCAAAAACAGGAGCAACAAGAATGAATATCAATACAGGAACATTTAAAAGTTTGGAAGTGCTACTCAATACCACTGAACTCAATGATGATGAATGGATTAATTTTCCTGAGTACGGGTTTCGTCAGTATTTCCTTTGGAAGAATGTAGACACTGGTGGCACGATTGCACTGCTTGAATTTCAAAAAGGTGGCTGTATCCCGATCAAGCATATCCATGCGTCCAATCAGTTTATGTTCTGCCTTGAAGGTGAATACGAATATATCGATGTGGGTTTTATACTGAAATCTGGCTGCTTTTATATGAACCCGAAAGACCATCCGCATGGCCCTACACTGGCACATCAGTTTAGTCGACTGATCGAGATTTATGATGGTCCACATTATTACGAAAAACCTGCATATCACACAGATGAAAGTATTGGTGATTTTGTAAAGAAAGAAAATCAAGAGAATAGGTTAAAACAATGATGAATATTGCACAAAAAAAATATCCAGAAGATGCACTGTTTGATACACAACAGGTGTTAAAAACTTTTGGTTTGGATCAACTGCATGCAGGTTCCTTTGGTGTAAAACAAGGTTGGTCTACGCTTGAAGGGCGTGAACTTATTTATGCAGTTTGTCCGGCTGATAATGAAATAGTCGGGCAGATTGCAGCATCTAGAGCAGAAGATTATGAGGAAATTATACAGGCTGCAGTGGCGTATCAGAAAACATGGCGCATGGTTCCAGCGCCGCGCCGTGGTGAATTGGTGCAGCGTATTGGTCAGTTGGTACAGGAAAACATGCAGGCCTTGGCGGGTATCGTTGCGCTAGATACAGGTAAATCCGTGATGGAAGCCAAAGGTGAGCTCAAAGAAGTGGTCGAGATGGCAACCCTTGCGACAGGGCAATCTCGCATGATGTACGGTTTCACTTTACAGTCGCAACGGGTGAAACACCGAATGTATGATCAATGGTTACCACTGGGTGTGGTGGGGGTAATCAGTGCTTATAATTTCCCCGCAGCAGTTTGGGCGCAGAATGCTTTCCTCTCAGCCATTGGTGGCAATACGGTGATATGGAAACCCAGTCCTAAAGTCCCACTGACCGCAATTGCCTTACAGAAACTGGCCAATCAAGCCATGCTGGAAATGAATTTGGAAGGGGTTTTTTCTTTGTTTATTCCTGCGGATAGCGCTGTGGCTGAACTGATGATCCGTGATCTGCGTATCAATATGGTGTCATTTACAGGTTCTACGGGTGTGGGTAAAAAAGTCGCAAGTATCGTAAGCGAGACATTGGGGCGTAAATATATGCTCGAATGTTCAGGCAATAATGGTTGTATTGTCGATGAAACTGCTGATTTACAACTTGCAGCGCGTGCCATTACTTTTGGGGCGATGGGAACCACAGGCCAGCGTTGTACCAGTATTCGTCGTCTGATTGTGCATCGCAGTGTCATGCATGAACTGATTGAATTGCTTAAACAGGCGTTTGATCAGATCTGTATTGGTGACCCACGTGAACAAGAGACCATCATCGGTCCACTGATTGATACAGCTGCGGTAGCGCAATATCAGGCAACGATTCAGCGCGCTCAGGAACTTGGCGCTAAAGTGGTTTATGGCGGTCAGCGCATTGAGCGTCCGGGGCTTTATGTCGAGGCATGTTTGATTACGGATGTTGAACCTGAATGGGATTGCGTACAGCACGAAACTTTTGCACCGATTGTATTTGTGATGCCATATGACGACCTTGAACAAGCCATTGCTATTCATAACAACGTTGCACAGGGGCTTGCTTCAGGTATCCATAGCTCCAATCTAAGCAATATTGAACTGTTCTTGTCTGCGGCAGGAAGTGATTGCGGTATTGTTCGGGTCAATATGGGAACAACCGGGGCAGATGTTGGCGCGGCATTCGGTGGTGAAAAGGAAACGGGAGGTGGACGTACCGCAGGATCAGACTCATGGAAAGGCTATGTGCGTCGCCAGAGCGTATGCATTAACTGGAGTCGTGAAAGTGCTTGGGATTCACACATTCATCTTTCATCAGGAAAAGTGGGCGAGGAATATTGAGTTAAAAATATCGAGTAAGAAGTATTGAGTTAGAAATATTGTGTCAGGAATGTAAGGAAAACAACATGTTAAAAGAAAGGATTATGTCTCCAACAGTTAAAGAGCCAGCACCGGGCTTGTGGTCAAACTGCCTGAAAGTGGGCAATCAGGTATTTATCTCTGGAATGACTGCACGGCAGCCAGATGGTGAAACCGTGCTGGGTGATGAATATGAACAGTCGCAAGTGATTTTTCAGAAAATTAAGGATTTAATTGAAGCGGCTGGAGGCACGATGAACAATATTGTCAAAATGACCATCTTTGTCACCAATATTGCCAATAACACCGCGGTCTGGAAAGCGCGTAAGGAATTCTTTGAAGGCGATTTTCCGGCTTGTACGCTTGTAGAAGTGCAGGCTTTAGCCAAAGTTGAAATCCTACTGGAAATTGAAGCAACTGCAATTCTGGGTTAATCCCTTGATTCGGGCAGTATAACTGCCCGATGGTTTTATCTATTAAAAAATGAGGAATATCAGAATGTCAGTAGAAACACTTTTCCCAGTTAAAGCACCTGTCCTTATACCGATCGTCAATCAATCCAAAAAATTTCCAGTCAACCGTATCTTTTGTATGGGGCGCAACTATATCGCGCATGCTGCGGAAATGGGGGTGAGTGTAGATAAATCGACGCAATCGCCTTTTTATTTTTTAAAAGATGCGGCAACTTATGTTCCATCAGGCAGTGAGATTCCCTATCCACTGAAAACCCAAAATTATCACCATGAAATTGAACTGGTAATTGCGATTGGTAAATCTGGGGTAAATATTCGCGCAGATCAAGCTTTTGATCATATATACGGTTATGCCTGTGGTCTGGATATGACACGTCGTGATGTACAGCTTATTGCACGTGATCAAGGAAAACCGTGGGATCTGGGTAAAAATTTTGATCAGTCCGCAGTATTATCCGATATTGTTCCAGCGTCGGAGGTAACAGTGGATGTAAATGCGTAAATATTGAATTAAAGGTAAATGGTAAAACGACTCAGCATTCAAACACCCAGCATTTGATCTGGAATATTGCTGAGATGATTGAAGATCTTTCCACTTATTATACGTTGCAAGCAGGAGATTTAATTTTTACGGGTACGCCAGAGGGTGTCGGGCCTGTAGTGGTGGGAGATCTACTAGAAGGTTCTGTTGAGGGAGTCGCAGAGATTAAATTGCAAATTCGCTAAGATAAAAGAATCGTTAAGATAAAAATATAGTCAAATCACTTAATTATTTATACAAGTGATTTCTATCAAGTCATTAATCATAAATGAAGCTTATGTTTTTACATGAACTTTTAGAAACAGTTGGTCATCAATTCATTTTTAGTACTTTTGAATCCTAGATGGTGATCCTACTGTGTGGCGACATGGATGTCGCTGTTGGGCGGGGGTACAGGACGGACCCCTCGCCAAACATGAGCAAAAACAAAGCACTGCTTTGTTTGCAGCGCAAGGTTTGGCATCCCCTACGAAAAGTGAGGCATCGCCTACGCAAAGGTATTTAAACTTTGAATGTAAAGTGTGGCAATGCAAGCTTTTTATAATCAAATAATTTATTTCTTGCATATAATTGATTTAATTTAAAATATTAATTAATAGAAATTATATGTTTGTCTCTGAGTTTTTTGACAGGTTAACTATAGATTAAAACAATCAAGCCATCACCAATGGAATGACTTGATTATCGACTTAGAAAACGTAACGTGCTGCAATAAATGGAGCACTATGTAATGCATTTCTATAGGGATCTTTTCGGTTATCAATCTGATACTTGTTACGGAAATATTCATAACCGAAACCAAGTTTAAGGCCGTCTTTAGCGCCAACATCGTACATATAATTCATCTGAAAAAGGGTGGCCGGTTTGGCATCCTCGTTAAAATAGCCTGGACCCGTACTGCCAATAAAGTCGACAAAACCATCAACAAAGCCTTTGTCATGTAAGGGAAAACCAAAGTTGGCCCACAGTGCATAGGTTGGATCGAAATTGAACCGACCATTGGCCAAATTATTATTTACACTTTCATAGTACCAGTCTGCGCCGACTTCAAAATAACCTTTGGGAACATTGAAATCCATGCTTAAACCCGCACGAGCTTTAGTTGGGTTAGGTTCCATTGCTGAGTTTTTCAACCCCTTATCTACCCTTAAAGTCAGGTTGATATCACGGATCAGTTTGTTTTCAATTTTATTGTCAAAAATTGAATTATAGGAAAAGTAACGACGATAGAACGCATAGTATTCAGTCGCGCCACCATCACCATTTGCTTTAGGGTCTTTGTCATTGGATAGAAAAATGTTAGCAACCAATACATTACGTCCATACGGATCACCACTTAAATGGGTGAAATTTAGAATGGTTTTGGATACCTGATCGGGGTTGGCAGGCTCTCGGTATTGGTTACTCCATGAAACACTTGCCTGATTGCTTTGCCAGAACTCTGCATGGGTGGTTAAACTGAAACAGCTTAGGGTCACGCCATATAAAATATGTTTGGCGATATTATGCTTTAAAGATTTAAAATACATAGATGCGTCCTTGATCTTTATATTCGAATTTTAATTTTGACTGAATCTATTTATGCGTCTATTTATATTTAAAGATTGATTTATAATAAAAGGGTTATGGATTTAATTGGATTGTGAATGGTAATTATATATAGTGGAATTTATCTAAAATAAATGGATTTTATATTGGGGGTGATATTATGGCGAAGATTGATCATTATTTACGTTCAAACCTGAAATTAAGACATTTACAATTATTGGTGACGCTGGATGAGATGCGACATATTGGAAAGGTCGCAAATTATTTAAATGTTACTCAGCCTGCAATTTCAAAAACGTTGGCAGACTTTGAAGAAGGGTTAAATATCAAACTCTTTGATCGCACCACAAGAGGAATGTTACCCACAGAAGCAGGTGTATGTTTAGTAAAATATGCTAAAAAAATTCTAAATGAAATTGCCTCTGCACGGGATGATTTGGTGGCAATCAGTGAAGGGCGGGCTACCCGTATTGCCATAGGGTTGTTGCCCGCAGTTTCACTGTCCATTCTTCCAAATTTTATCGCAAGAGTGGAAAATGAAATGGTTTCCACAAGTATTAACGCACGAGAGGGCAGCTCAGACGTCTTAATTTCATTGCTTCGTACAGGTGAGTTAGATGTGATGATCGGAAATCTGGCCGCAAAGCCACTGGGCATAGAATTTAGAACCAAGCATTTGTATAAAGATCCGATTGTGGTAGTGGTGAAAAAAGGGCATCCACTGGTGACCAAGCAGGATCTCACTTGGACGGATCTATCAGAATTCCCAATGGTACTTCCACCTGAATTTGCCACCACTCGAATTGTGATCGAAGAATTCTTACTGTGTCATCAAGTCAATTTATCCAAACGTTATGTGGAGTCTTTATCCACACTGACCAATATCGGGGTGCTACTGGCAACAGAATCGATTGGTTTTTTATCTTTTCAGCTTGCCGATTATTTTAAAAAAGCCAATCTTGTAGATATTTTACCTTTGACGATGAAAAATATTTATATTGATATAGGCTTAGTTTGGTATACGGAAAGAACATTAACCCCATCGCAATTGAATATTATTTCAATGCTTGAAGATACGGTTTGTATCAGTAACTTAAAATAATAAAAATACTCTATTTAATGATTTAATTTAAATTATAAATCATATTATTTTTTAGTGTTTAATCGTATTTTTTTTGTTGGAATATCCAGTAAACTATTCAAGTTTTTAGATAAATCATCAGTTACATCGAATTAGACTGTAAAATCAAGTAGAGTGACTGAAATTGTGAGTTTTGTGTTAATTGCTCTAATCATCTATTTCTAGTTAATTTTTTTTTAGATTCGGATTCAGTTACTCCCTCACAATTTCGCCTTTTCGATTCATGGTGACATTGCCCGCATATTTATTTGGATTGATGGTATTTCCATAAGCATTGAAATTTTCAGGTTTAATTTCTTTACCATTTTCATCGACAATCGAACTCCATTGATCCATGAGAATAGGGACTTTAAAACCGTTAAAAGTATTGTTGCTAATACGAACACGAGGGGAGTGATCTAACACGATGGCATAGGCTTGGTCATTTTTATGGGTGAGGGTAAAGGTGTTTCCGTCGATGACAGTATCAGGGGAGAATTTGATATATAAAGCATTTGGAATAGCGGTAGTGTCATCATTTCTATCTGGAAATATTTGTGGTGATTTATCTACCAATCTAGATGAATTCGTCTTAATTAAAGAAAATATGCTTTTATTACTCCCAGCTTTATCTTTTGAAAGTATAGTATTTACACCTAATTTAGTTTTAGAAATTATTTGATTCTGAAGTATAGTTGCTTTTGAACCATCAATATTTATATTCTGAGTAAGACTAAATTTTGAGTTTAATATACTTCCTCCCCATGAGAATAAATAAAAGCTATTACCTGAATGTTTTATATTTTCAATAATCATATTTTGTATGGACTGATCATTGTTTTCTTTAGCATATAGAAAATTATAATTTTCAATATATTGGAGGTTTTGTATGTTTGTAGAAAAATTAGGAGAGGAGTAACCACCACCAAGAATAGTATTTACTTTTAAAAATACGCCATTTTGTATCATAGTATCATGACCTTTAAGTACTAAATATGGATCTCTTTGTTTAGAGAAATCCCAAACATGTCCTTGCATATCGAGCTCTTGATTTTGAAAATCTAAAATTAAACCTGGACGCCCTCCTGAGTAGCTACTGGTATGTCCAGCTCCCACTAAAACTTGTAAAAATTTAGGTGTATAGTCTTTTGAAACACTTTTTGCGATAGAGTCCCGTGTAGCACAGATTTTTTTAATATTTTTTCCATTCAGTTGACTGATACCACATTCAGGAAACTCATATTGCATACCATTCGCAATCTCATCACTACCACAAGCGGTCAATGAAATAAATGAAGTTATAAGAAGTAATTTTTTTTTCATTTTGTGGTTCCTTGAGCAGGGTTACCTTGAATAACAAATACTTTATTTTAATTCTGTATTTGAGTGATTAGATTTGTGGAGTATTTTTATTTTGTAACTCCGCTGATTTTCAGCATTTAATACATGCTTTGGCGTACCAATAAGATTGAACTGCATTACAAACTCACCAACACTATAAAACTACTCCTTCACAATTTCGCCTTTTCGATTCATGGTGACATTGCCAGCATATTTATTTGGATTGATGGTATTTCCATAAGCATTGAAATTTTCAGGTTTAATCTCTTTACCATTTTCATCTACAATCGAACTCCACTGATCCATCAGAATAGGGACTTTAAAACCATTAAAGGTATTGTTGCTAATACGAACACGAGGGGAGTGATCTAAAATGATGGCATAGGCTTGGTCATTTTTATGGGTGAGGGTAAAGGTATTTCCGTTGATGACAGTATCAGGGGAGAATTTGATGTATAAAGCATTTGGAATGGCGGTAGTATCATCATTTTCATCGGGAAATATTTGTGGTGATTTATCTACCAATCTAGATGAATTCGACTTAATTAAAGAAAATATACTTTTATTACTTCCAGCTTTATCTTTTGAAAGTCTAGTATTTACACCTAGTTTAGTTTTAGAAATTATTTGATTTTGAAGTATAGTTGCTTTTGAACCATAAATATTAATTCTATTTTTTAATATCAATTCTGAATTTAATATTCCCCCTCCCCATGATCGTAGACTTAAATCATCTGCTGTGTTTTTAATATTCTTAAGAAATATATTTTCCAATAAAATAGGATCCTCACAAGAATATCGTCCTAACCTCCTACAATTATAGGTATTATTTGCATACAAAAAACCTTCTTTCTCAATATTTAAGTTATTTATTTGATTACTTGTCGCAAAATTTGGAGGAGAGTATGAATCACCCAAGACTATATCAGCATTTAAAATAATACCATTTCTAATGATACTGTCATGACCAACTAATACTAATCCTGGATTACCCTGTTTAGAAAAATTCCAAATATATCCTTGCATATCAAGTTCCTGATTCTCAAAGTCTAAAATTAAACCTGGACGACCTCCTGAGTAGTTACTGGTATGCCCAGCCCCCACTAAAATTTGTAAAAATTTAGGTGTATAGTCTTTTGAAACACTTTTTGCGATAGAGTCCCGTGTAGCACAGACTTTTTTAATATTTTTCCCATTCAGTTGACTGATACCACATTCAGGAAACTCATATTGCATACCATTCGCAATCTCATCACTACCACAAGCGGTCAATGAAATAAATGAAGTTATAAGAAGTATTATTTTTTTCATTTTCTGGTTCCTTGAGCAGGTTTACCTTGAATAACAAAGATTTTATTTTGATTCTGTATTTGAGTGATTAGATTTGTGGAGTATTTTTAGTTTAGAACTCCGCTGATTTTCAACATTTAATACATGCTTTGGTGTACCAATAAGATTGAACTCCATTATCAACCCGTCAACACCATATAATTACTCCTTCACAATTTCGCCTTTTCGATTCATGGTGACATTGCCCGCATATTTATTTGGATTGATGGTATTTCCATAAGCATTGAAATTTTCAGGTTTAATTTCTTTACCATTTTCATCGACAATCGAACTCCATTGATCCATGAGAATAGGGACTTTAAAACCGTTAAAAGTATTGTTGCTAATACGAACACGAGGGGAGTGATCTAACACGATGGCATAGGCCTGGTCATTTTTATGGGTGAGGGTAAAAGTATTTCCGTCGATGACAGTATCAGGGGAGAACTTGATATATAAAGCATTTGGAATCGCGGTAGTGTCATTATTTTCATCTGGAAATATTTGTGGTGATTTATCTACCAATCTAGATGAACTTGTCTTAGTTAAAGAAAATATGCTTTTATTACTTCCAGCTTTATCTTTTGAAAGTATAGAATTTTCACCTAGTTCAGTTTGAGAAATTATTTGATTCTGAAGTATAGTTGCTTTAGAACCATAAATATTAATTCTATTTTTTAATATCAATTCTGAATTTAATATCCCACCTCCCCATGATTGTAGACTTAAATCATTTGCTTTGTTTTTAATATTCTTAAGAAATATATTTTCTAATAAATTACTATCTTTACAAGAATAAAGCCCTGACCTTTTACAATCGTAAGTATTATTTGCATACAAAAAGCCACTTTTCTTGAAATTTAAGTTATTTATTTGTTCGTTTATAGCAAAATTTGGTGAAAAATAACTATTTGAGCCTAAAAGTATGCTCGCATTAAGAACAATACCATTTCTAATGATACTGTCATGACCTCTTAATATTAGTCCTGGATTGCTTTGTTTAGAAAAATCCCAAACATGTCCTTGCATATCGAGCTCTTGATTTTTAAATTCAAGAATAGCTCCTGCAGAATCTCTTGGGCCATAATAACCACTACTCCCTTCAGCCGCTAAAAATCCTAACCAATCCCTTTTTCTTTTTCTCGGTTCCAAAGCAATAAAGTCACGTGTTGCGCAAACTTTGGTTACTGATTTCCCATTTAATATACTTTGACCACAGGTTGGAAAATTATATTCTATTTCAGGTTGTTCTTTTTGCGCAAAAGAACAACCTGATAATATAAGTATACTCAACAACGTAATAGGTTTTTTCATTATCATCTTCCTAATCATTTTACTGGTGCTGTGCCTTCAATCGTGAATGGACTAGATTTTGAACTAAATATAGATTTCATTGATAATCGATAAGCTTGTACAATATTTTGTATTGTTTTCCCTTCACCATCTTTTGATTTATATTTTCTCACAGAGGTATCCCAGATTAAGTCGGTATAGTTATCCTTATCAGCTTTCGTTAAATTACGAAAGACCTCAATTCGATTGGTAATGGCTTTGGGAATTGAATAGCCATCTTTACCAGCTCCAAGAAAAGTTTCTCCAGTTTTTTCATCTTTAAAGGGTTTAATTAGCTCAAAACTTTCCCCTTGCTTAGGTTTATATCCCCAATTGGTTTTAATAGGTTGTGTTTGAACAATTTTGCTTTTTTTGGCTACATAATCATAAACATAAATATTTTGTTTGATCGATGTGCCATTAAGTAATGCTTGTAAATAACTAATCTTTTTCTGAATGCTATCGAGTGACCCAACATCCTTTTTAGGCTCTAAATTATCTGGAATTGCATTATAAATTGCTAAGTATGCTTTTAATTGATTCCATGGGACAGTTTTGGTTTGACTATCAGGAATTTTTAAAATATTTCTTCGATATTCTACGAGTTTTTTATAAGTCTGTTCTTGCGCTATAGCGGATCTTGTTTCATTTACTGACCAAGAGTCATAACCTACTAGGTTATTTGGCAAATTAAATTTTGCATCATGGTTGTATGTATAATCGGGGTGAGAACCATGTGTTCCATGACCAACACCAATATTTACACCAAATGGATCATTATTCTGATCTCGATGAGCAAATGTATCTTCAAACGCATGTAAATATTCTCCGAAAAACTGCATACTTAGATTTAGATTTCCGCACTCCGCGGCTTTATTGTAATTTTTGGTTAATGTTTTAAGTTGAGGAATATTTTTTAAATTTGAAGTAAGACGCCACTTTAGGTAATCGATATCAGACATAGCTTTAGGTTTATCTAAATCCCAACTGCCGAGTTCCATTCCTTTGAACGGTTTATCGTAAGCGAATCTATTATTTGTAAAATGATAGTATTGTAATCTTTCTGTCATGTAATTATTGTAAAGGCTTTTTCCAGCTCCAGCCTCATCATCATAAGGACTTGTATTATCATTAGTATCAACAAACTGCGTTGCTAAAGCAATACGCCTAGCATTATCAGAATCAATACCTGCAGTAATGGCTAAGAAATAAGTCATGTAATAATGCATATCAGTTTGATATAACCCATAAGGGTCCACTTTATTTAACGGATTATTTCCCACATACAAATAAGGATTTAAGCCATCTACAGTGCCCATCGGATCAGGCGTTAAATAACGACCTATAGTTGGGTCATACTGACGATAACCGTTGTCATATAACCCCGTGATCGGGTCTTCATTTTGCCCGGGTAAACGAATCGAGATCGCATAACGTAAATCATCCATAGATTGAGAAATCGGTAAAGTATCAACAATACGAATCAACTTTGCCTCATCATCATGCGTACTGATCGTATTTAGGCGTTCTCCAAATGGCGAATAATCCGTTTGCCAACGGGCAGTATTATTTTCATCATATACTTTTATTGGCGCACCAATACGATTGAATTGAACCGCATTAAACGAAGCAGACGCTGTATTTAATGGCTCATTTTGTTTTTGAGTCGAAATTTGACTAAACTGCATCACAGGCAAACCTGCCAGCATCACATAATCACGATCAACAACAACATCTTGGATTTCTGGGGCATGAATATCTGAAAACTGCTCATTTGGCATACGTAAACGCTGTTGTTCCCACATTCGAATACCATTCACATAACCATTTCGTTGAGAAAACTCACGTTGTTGATTTCGAGTATTAAATGCCACAGAACGCTTAGAGATCAAACCTTGTTGATTAAATTGTTGATCTATTGAAATATTGTGATTTTGATCATTTACCCCATGCCACGAAGTAGAAGATGTGTCCCATAGTGGCGCACCACTATTTGCAGAAGGCACATAATCTAAAACAGTATTTACTTCAGGTTCTGCTTGCCACCAAGCATGAGGCTGTCCAGTCTGTGTATAAGCCGCGAGGCGCGTGAGTTGACCTGTTTGTATATTTGTTTTATTGACTAAATGCTGAGATACACCGAGCAACTGTATAGAAGCATCACCATTTTCACCATAACGATAAAGATTTATCGCTTCTGGTTGTTGTTTATCTGCTTTTTGCCATTGTAGACGGCGGTTACCTTGTGTGTCATACGCGTAGACTTGAGTTGGGTACCAAGAACTGCTCAATTTATGTTGCTGATCACTTTTCCATACCGCCAATAATTGATCTTGATCATCATATTGATAAAACTGACGTCCCGATTCATTACTATAAATTAAACGGTTGGCTTGATCATACACATAATTTGAAGTTTGAATGTCTGACTCAGGTAAATTCTGACCCAACCAGCGGTATTTTATGTTAACAATCAAACGTCCCCACCAAGATTGTGATGTAGGACTGTACCAACGTTGTTGAATCAAACGACCACGGCTGTCATAAGTACGCCATAACTGTTGACCCGTCGATAAACGGTAGTGGGTTAATTGCCCAGTGCTACTCCATTGAATTTGATCAACAGAAGATTTTTTTCCATTTTTAATCAGCTGTAAAGAAGTAATTTTACCTAAATGATCTCGATTATACTGAATGGTTAAATCACGACGTTTTTCTTTACGCAGTAAACCATTTTCATCATATTCATAATCTTCAGACCATGAGTTTATGGATAAGTTATGGTCTTGTTGCTTACTTTTTTCAGATAAAATATCTTCAATGTTGTTCAATTGATGCGGTTGATTAATAAAATTAATAGGTTGAACATTCTTCTTGTGTGAGGTTTTATCGAGTTGGGTGGTGGTGTGACGAAGTAATTTACCATCCTGAGCATACTGCCAGTGTTGTACTTCATCTTGACTCATCTGACGAATTGGTTTGGAACCATCAAATTCTGTTTTCTGAATAATCGTTTCGACTTGAGTTTGAGGGTTTTGAACTGAAGACTCAATCAAATTGTAGGCATGATCATATTTGTTTTTTTGAATTAATCTTTTTTCATCAATGATTTCGATCGCTAAATCGGCTTCATTAAATCGAAACAGCCTGATCCCAATAGCAGGGGATTGAGTCACGACAGTACGCCCAAAATCATCCATCCATTTATTTTGTTGTAAGCCTGCAGAAAATTGGGAAGCATGGCCTTGCTGATATGAAGATAAGGTCGTATGAATGAGTTGACGGTTTGAGTTTTCGGTTTGCAACGCAATGCTGCGTCCAAGTCCATCCATATGCTGAATAAACACACGATTGAGTGCATCTTTACGTGTAGACATCAGACCTGTTTGGGTTGTTTGTTGTAATAGGCCCAGCGAATCAGACACCTTTATAGAAAGGTTCTCTGCATCCAAATTAAATTGATTATTGATACGCTGAACAAGCTTGCCATCTTGATCCGTGATGGTCTCATCCGTTACAAGATTCTCAGTATTATATTGTTTGCTATAGGTGAGGCCATTCAGATTTCGTGTTTCACTCAGACGACCAACCAAATCATAAATAAAATCAGTTTGTTGTGATCCATTTTTAGTCGAAATCAGCTGTCCATCATCATTATAGCGATGCTCTATCGTATGTGTGGTGTTATCTGAATGGTAAACATACTTGGATACGGTTAATTCTGAGCCTAAGTAACTAAGACTCATTTGAATTGCTCGTTGTCCATCTTGAATCTTTACTTTTTCTGGACGATTCAACTGATCAAATGACAACACTTGAACACTTTGTTGTCCAGGGAGTACTAAATGTTGTAATTGTCCTAAAGCATTATATTGATAAGTTCGAATATCACTGTCTTGAGGAGAATTGCTTTGACCATTCGGCAAAGGACCGTCCTCCCAAGCCAAACGCCCTTGTGAGTCATAGCCATACTTGGTTTCTCGAACCAAATGATCCCCTAAAGGAGAAAATCCATTTTCCTGAACAGAAATGAGCTGATTATTCTGATTGTAAAGATACTGCTTACGATATTGTTTTCCAGGTACAACGCTATTGCGTAATTCTGTTTTTAACCTGCGGTAATATTGTTGATTCAACTGACTAAGAAAAGGTGAAGACACTTGTGCTAATGTATTTTGTTGAATCTGATAAGACTCATATTCGTAAGCCGTTGTCTGGGCCTCGACTCCAATACCAGAAACCGTTCTGGTGGTCACTTCACCCAAATCGTTATATTTGAGCTCAATAGTTCGAATGGCTTTTCCAGATGAATCGAGATCAGCGGCATAAGTCACTAAACCTTGTGAGTTGAAACGATAACGTTTATTGACTTCGCCACAACTGGCACACCCCGCACCCAGACTTTCCAATAACTGGAATTGAGTCCCATCAATTCGATAGGAGTAGGTGGTTTTCTGCCCTAAACTATTGGTGACGATATTTTTAAAAACGGTTTTGTTCGTGGTGTAATTTGCTGGCATATCCTTATGGGTACGTGTATCAAACTGTATAGAGACTTTCTCAACCCCATTGGCATGTTGGCTGAGGATGGCTCGATCTTGACGATCGTATTGCCACTGAGAAATCAATTTAAACTTTTTTTGAGTTTGATCAAAGGCCCATTTCGCTGTTAAGTTATGAATATCTCCACCTTGAAACTTAGGGTCATAACTATATTGAAAACGACGTCCATCAGGATAAACGACTTGGGCAAGATTATTGTTGCGGTCAAGGAAGTAATAATAGCGTCCGATTGGTGTGGTTAATGTAACTTGAGGTAGCCCAAACTTGGTTGTTGAATAGAGAAAAGAAAGCTGGTCACCTTTTAAGTTTTTAACGATGCTAAGACGTTGCTGTTGGTCATAATAGAAATTAAAATTTAGATTAGGGCTATTTTTTTTACTATCTGCTTGTGAAGTAATTTTGCTGATATGTGCAAGATTAGGATCTTTACCCCCTAAATATTGAAAGAAATAATCCTGATTGGTTTTTGCTTTATGCCAAATCCATCCAGACCCATCGATTTTTTTCTCAATCCAGCCATCGGCAGGGTTTAAAGGAAGTGCGCGAATCACAAATTGGTTATTACCAAGATGGATCTTATTTTTTTTGAAATTGATCCGTTGCCCTGAATCAAGACGGATTTGAATGATATCGGGTTGTTCATAAAGTTTGATATCAAAAGAGCTATACCAACCATACCCTAGATCAGTATTTGCATTACTTTGACTATTATAAAAACGAGAAAAAGACAGGCCTTTAAAAGCGGGAAGTTCTTTAAAATCTTCAACAGCTTCAAACTTATTACCATTGAGGACATTAATAGGGTTGCCGACACCATTGTCGATACCACCACAAGCATAAGTTGGACCTTCACTTTGTGTGATAATTGCAAATGAAGAGTCAATACCGCATTGGCTAAAATCCACAACACCAGCATGGGTTAGAGTCGAGTTTAGCCCTAAAATTGTAAGCCCAAGGTTAATAAACCCTATTTTAAAAATTGTATTTTTCATATTCGAGTTCTTTTAATCTAAAATTAATAAAAGTTGGTGATGGTTTTGCCTGAAGAGCAACTTATAAGGTTATTGGTATCTCCAATAATGCTATTCGTCGAAGAACCTGCCTTACCTGTTGGCGAGTTGTTAGCAGCCAACCCTCCTAGTAATGCAGAGCCAATATCATCAATTGCATTGAGATCAGTTGCATCTTTTTCAAATTGAGAAATTGCGGACTGTTCTGCTGAGTCTTGAATACCATCTAAAAGGTCATTTTTCTTTTGCCCGACTTGCCACTGCATGGCCTGATTTTCCTGAAGGCGATTAATTAAATCTTCACCAACAAGATAACCATTTCTATTGACTGTGTTGGTTGGTAAGCCAGCCTCAATCGCTGGGCTTAACATTTGTGCAGAAATATCGACTACGATCGGAATTCGACCTGCAGCTAACATTCTTAAATTCGCTGCATCTCGGTTACTGGTAAAAAATGAGGTCAATGAACTAAAAATATTTTTCATTAAGGGAATTCTTGGTTCATAGCCATATACAAATCGTAGTTTTAATACATTGGCATCTTGAATATTCTGTTTAGACTTATTTTTAATCGTTGTTGCTTTTGTATCTAAATTATCATTAGAAATAATACGAACATTCTGCCCAGTCTTAATACGATAAGCTTTTGCTAATAAGTCATCATTCCAATCATCAAAAGAAGCTTTAGATGGATTTATTATGTGAATATGCATAAAGGCAGATTCTGTTTTTTTAATTATTTCTTTTAAAGCGGTTCCTTGTAGAGCAACTTGAGCAAGGTTTGGGTTTTTACTTATAGGTGTAGCGACATGATTGTTGCCAGGCAAATAAATACCTGGTGTTGCAAAATATGGAACTAGTCCCTTAATGAAAGCATTTTGAATTCTTGCTGGATCTGCATTATAAATTGCACCAGCTCTTGCAGCCTCATATGCAGCATAGGTCACATTTAAACGTGCGACATAAATAAGACCATATTGAATCCCGATAAGACCAATAAATAAAAGTAAAGGTGCAATTATAATGAACTCAGTAAGAGAAACCCCTTTTTGTATATTTTTTTTCATTTTACCGCATACCCTATTTTTTTAGAAGAAGGTTGTTTTTTATACACTGGACAGTATAATATATTTACGTACACAAATAAATACATAGTGTTACAGAAAATATAAAGTAATTTTATTTTAATTATAGGGCCGATTATGAAATCTATAAATATGTTTATATTATTGAAACCAAAACGTATTCAGGGTCAGGGTATGACTGAATATATTATAATAGTTGCATTAATTGCAGTGGCTGCAATTGGTGTGTTTCGTTACTACGGTAATACTGCACGTTCTCAAGTTGCAGTTGCAGCTGCAGAATTAGGCGGGCAATCTTCAACAACTGGACGTGCTGAAGCTACGAAAAATGCAAATAAAGCGACAGCAGAAGGTACCGTTGATAAACAGTTAGGAACTTATGAACAACAAAAATAATTAATTATTTTTTTACGAAAATGACTACTTTTTACATATTAAGTTTAAAGGGTAGTCATGTTTTTATTATAAGAGGTTGAAATGAATTATCAATCTGGGCAGTCAACTTTGTTAATGCTGGTAATGTCATTGATATTAATGTTGACCATCGTTTTTATATTTAATACTTCTCAGTTACTATCAGAGAGACAACAAGCAAAAATGCTTGCTGATCAGTCAGCATATGCAACAGCAACACGTCAGGCACGACTACTAAATCTCAATGCATATATAAATCGAACACAAATCGCAAATCAGCTCGCTATTGCACAAGGTGTGAGTACTGCATCATGGTCAAAATACGCGGCCCAAACTTCCACTAATATCAGTCGTGCAACATCATGGTTTCCTCCAGTGAGTGCTGTGTTTTCAAATATAGGGACAGGATTAAATTATTTTGCTGATTCTTTAGGGATTTACATCAAAGGTTACGGCATTGAAGTGAAGGCTTTAGAGCTTGCTCAAGATAGTTTAAATCTGGCTAGCAATGCAACAATTTTAAATGCTCCGAAAGAGTTTGGCAATTTAGCTAAAGCCAATAGTTCAGACTATGACATTCGACTTATCGCAAGTGCCTCCAAATTTCCAGCGCAAATTATTAAACAATATACTGCCCAAGAGCGACAGCGTATGGCTGATGTTGTTCTGAGTTCAGCTGATCCATTTATTACAAACCGTAGTAAAAATGATATTTTCCCAAAGCTTGTTCTCGCTCCAGGCGGGTGGAATGAATATCGTATTCATAAAGCTGGTGGAACAGAGTTGGTACAGTTAGATGAATGGAAAGGTATCGATACTTTATCTATTCATCATTACTATAAAACGATTAGAAGATTCAAAATAAGAAAGAAACATGATGAGATTCCAATCGGTTGGGGGAGTGCTTTAGGTAGCCAATTAGGACAAGATAAGGCATCAAAATCAGGAAGTTATGGTGGTGCTAGTTCAACAAACCCTAAATCAAGACGCTATGCTGAAAAGAATACACCGCAATGGGATGTTAGGAATTATGGTGGAGCAATTACTGGCGCTGGTATTCCCAAGTTTTATGAGCTAAGAGACTTAAATAATAAAGATAATATATTTCCTTTAGTCGTTTCAGTGAAAAAATCTCGTAATAAGTTGGTAACATCAAATCGAAATTCTAATTTAAGCATTGGTAAAGATTTTACGGTTCTAGATAACTACGATGCTTTAGAGAAGGGCGGACTAAGTAATGGTGACATGCAGGCAATTACTCAAGCGGAAGTATATTTTCAGCGACCATGGCAGTTAGAGGTTTCAGGCAACCAAATTAACCATGAGTATGGTTCTTTGTTTAGCCCATATTGGAAAACAAGATTATCTGATGATATGGATGTGGCAAAAAGAACATTAGTCAATACAGAATCAGCATTGGTGAATTAAATATGATGAAGAATCAAAAAGGCCAATCCATTGCTGAGTTTGCCATTGCAGCAGTCGTTTTAAGTATGTTGATGGTTGCCATTCCAATGGTTTCTAAGCTCGCAACTGTTAAGTTGAAATCAGAACAAGCAGCAGATTATGTCGCTTGGCGAGTAAATAAAGGGATTTATATCAATGATCAAGAGACGCTTTCTCGTGAAGTTGGTCAGCGTTTCTTTGCTCGAACAGGTGCGGATGTTCTAAGTGACCGTAATGCAGATTGTGATGATGGCTCTGATCAGGATATGTCAAGAAATTCTTTAGTTAACTGGGACTCTGTACAGGTTACAGCAATACAAACAAAGGAGAAATACAGTCAGACCTTAAGTGTTGATCCTTTGAGCGTAGCTGCAAAACCGTTTAAGCGCTTAAAGTCAGATGGCCAATATACAGTTGAAGTGACTGTTCCAGTAAATTTTGTGACAGGTATTCGGGATTTTCCAATTGCACAGTCATTTGATATTAAAGCCTCAGCTGGAACATTAAGAAATAATTGGGCAGCAAATGATTCGAATGATGTAAAAAATATCGTGAAAAAATCTGCTTATTTACAACCTTATGAGTTAATTCAGGCAAATATAAATAATGTTTATAATGCTGCCGTAGCCTCTATGGGATTTGAGAAAAAGATTCAGAAAGATGGTATTTATAAAATGGAAGTCGTTCCAAATGATCGTAAAGCGACTTTAAAATGATACACAAAAAATATTTATTATCCATTGGTTTTATTGTTTTCTTGCAGGTTGCAGAAGCTAGGGCTTGTCTGTTTAATAATTTGAAAGAAAAAAATATGCATCTAGTTCAAATAGGTAAAAATACCATTTTAAATGGCTCCTCTATTCAAATGTATGAGTTGGTATCACCATTGTGCAATTTAGATTGTTATATGGATTTTTTGGATAAGAAAAATATTAAATTTTCTAAACAGGGTTCTCTCTTTTATATTGCTGAAAATGGTGGAACTACAATTCAAATTTTTTCAACCAATCAACAGTCATTTTCTGGAAGAGTAATTTGTCCGTCAAAAGCTAATTATAAATTATTGAAGTTTCCAGATTATATAAAGCTTGTAAAACCAACGACTGACTTTCAAAGTGAAGACTATGGTGAGATTAATAGAACAATGGTATTTAAAACCTTTAAGCGAATAGATTACCAAAGCATAATTGGTCAGCTGAAAAAAAGAGCAATAATGAGTGATATTAATGATGCATTTTCATATTTTGATTTAGGTGATGGAAATGAGATTAATTTGATCTTTGATGCTCGGAAATCCATCAATACATTGGTTATTATTAATGTGAAAAAGAGTCATTCAAATGCGAAATAAGATAACTGGAAATGCAACAACAGAATACTTAATCTGTTTAGTTTTTATTTTGATTATCCTTGTTGCAGGAAATGGTGTCTTTGGTGATGGAAGTCTATTTTTGATGTTTAAGAATGCATATGAACTATTTATGAATAAATTTAATGCAACAATTTTGAATATGGATGCAATACCATAATGAATCTACCGAATATTAATAAAAAAATTGTGGCTCTTATTGTTTCAATTCTAATTGGAATATTAAGTGTTTGGGGCTTTAAAACAGCTTTTGATCATAAAGTAGAGAGTATGACGCAAAAAGGTCCTGAAGTTGCTTATGTTGTTGCAAGTAAAGATCTTGCAGCGGGTGGTCTGATTTCAACAGATACAGTTTCACAAAGGAATATTCCATCTGACTACCAGCAGTCTAATGCTGTATTGGCTACAGATTTTGGTTCAATTGAAGGATTGCCATTAAAGGTTAATTTAAAACCAGGGGATATTGTTATGTACTCAATGGTTGATGCCAAAAAAGATATCGCGAAACTTATCCCTCCAGGAAGGAGAGCCTTAACTATTCCTGTCGATGATGAAAGCTCGATTTCAACAATGCTTAAACCAGGGGACTTAATTGATTTAATGGTAACACTGCAAAGTGCTGAAAAAACAGCCACCGTTCCATTGATGCAAGGTGTGAAGATTTTAGCAACAGGTAAGCAAACTGATGTAAGTGATGAAGTGAGTGGTGTTACGGGATATAGAGGTGGATCAGGAAATTTGAACAACACTTATAAGTGATATTTTGCTCCCCAAATGATGTTATAAACATCAATATATGGAGTATTTTATGGCACGTAGACCAAGAAGAAATCATTCAAATGATTTTAAAGCTAAGGTAGCACTTGCTGCGATTAAAGCAGAAAAAACACTTGCTGAATTGAGTGCTGAATTTGATGTTCATCAAAACCAAATTATCGACTGGAAAAATCAACTGATTTCAGCTTCCTCGCAAGCTTTCGATCAATCAAAAGCTCCAACAGAACCACCCATCGATCTAAAAAAACTACATGCAAAAATCGGTGAGCAGGCATTAGAAATTGATTTTTTAGAAGGTGTGTTGAAGAAACTGGGCCGCTTCAACCACAAAAGTTAATCGATGACTCACTTCAGATTTCAGTATCTAAGCAAGCTCAGCTGCTGAAAGTCTCCCGTGGTTGTTATTACTATCGCCCAAAACCTGTGAGTGCATCAGATCTGAAGCTGATGCGGTGTATGGATGAGTTACATATGCAATACCCTTTTGCAGGTAGCCGTATGATGCGTGATTTGTTGAATCGTCAAGGACATCATATAGGACGACGTCATACACGTACTTTAATGAAGAAAATGGGCATTAATGCGTTATATTGCAAACCAAATTTAAGCCAGGCTAATCAAGCTCACCGCAAATATCCATATCTGCTCAAAGGATTGGCTATTCAGCGCAGTAATCAAGTGTGGTCTACGGATATAACGTATATCCCTATGGCAAAAGGCTTTGTTTATTTATGTGCTGTGATTGATTGGCATAGCCGCAAGGTACTTGCGCATAGAGTATCGATTAGTATGGAGGTTACATTTTGCATAGAAACATTAAATGAAGCTATTGAAAAATATGGTCGACCTGAAATATTTAATACAGACCAAGGCAGTCAGTTTACCAGTGATGCATTTATTGATGTATTGAAATCAAATGACATCCAAATCAGCATGGATGGTAAAGGTCGATGGGTTGATAATGTGATGGTTGAACGATTATGGCGGAGCGTTAAATATGAAGAGGTGTATCTCAAAGCCTACAGCAATGTTTTGGATGCGAAGAAGCAATTAAACGCATATTTTGAATTTTATAATTTGAAACGACCTCATTCGAGTCTGGACAAAATGACTCCAGATGAGTTTTACTATGACCAGCTACCACAACAAAATAAGGTAGCTTAACTAGAGCAGAGTATCACTTATAAATAAGCTTTTAGTTGTTCAAACATGTGGGACCACCTCTTTCATTATTAAAGAGCAGAAAGTTGGATTACCGTTGAGTGATGCACTCTTAAATTTTCAAAAACGCATGCCAATCAATGCAGTTATATTAATGACGACAAGTATACGTATCGCACTCGAAACAGGCGGTGAGTTAGCTGAAACTTTGACTAAAGCTGCAGAAACTCTGCGCCAAATTAATCAATCGGAAGGTAAGATTAAGGCGCTTACATCACAAGGTAAAATGCAGGCTTGGGTGGTTGGCTTAATGCCCATTGCTTTGATCTTTGTCTTGTGTCAGATGGAGCCTGAAGCGATGCATAAATTATGGTCTACACCCGCTGGATGGATTGCTTTAACAGGAATTCTGATATTTGATGTGCTTGGAATGGTCTTTATTAGAAAAATTGTAGATATCGATGTATAACATGAATGATCTAATCTTATATGCTTGTTTTATTGGTCTAGGTGGCGTTATTTCTTTCCTATGTTGGCAGATTTTTAGTTTTGTCTATGCTGTTCCCGATGAAAATAGAGAGTATTTGGATAAGCCACCATTTCTTTTTTATGTTCTCTGGGGATTAATAAAAGCCATCTCATTTTATATTAAGCCATTTATATCAAAAAAAATAAAAGATAGTCTGAGAAAAAAAATTATCTATGCTGGGTATGATTATGTATTTAAACCAAGTGAGATTATTGCATCACAGGTTGTTTTTGCTTCAGTATTTTCACTACTTGCCTTAATCATGTTGTATTTGTCTGGTGTTGAGCTGATATATAGTATCGCATTTGGACTTTATGGATTGGTGTACCCCGTACTTTGGTTGAAGAGTCAAAAGAAAAAAAGAGAAAATATTATTCTAAAAGAAATACCATTTTTTTTAGATATTATTGTTTTATGTGTGGAAGCAGGACTTACCCTAGTCAATGCGCTGGATCAATCTGTTACCAAAGCAGTAACGAGCCCGACACGTAATGAGTTTTCGAGAGTGCTTGCGGATATACGAAAGGGTATTCCAAAGAATGATGCTTTACGAAATATGACACAACGCATCGATCAGCCCTCTGTACAAAACTTGGTATCAGCCATTATTCAGGCTGAAAATATGGGGATGAACCTTGGACCAATCCTACGTGGACAGGCAGAGCAACGACGTGTTGAGCGTTTTCTACGCGCTGAGAAGTTAGCGTTAGAAGCTCCTGTAAAAATGCTTTTCCCATTGGTTGCTTTTATTTTTCCTTGTACATTTATCGTGATCGGATTCCCACTGTATATCATGATGAAGGATGCGTTTGGTTGATATGTATTTAAGTCAGAGTAATGAGAAATTTGAAATTATAGTCGCTAGAAGTTTTGTTGCTAGAGCTAGTGGGCTCTTATTTCGGAAAAAATTAAACCATCAACAATGTTTGCTGATTACACCATGTCGCTCAGTCCATACAATCGGTATGCGTTATAATATTGATATAGTATTTATTGATGCATTTGGGTATTTAATAGATATCCACTATAACGTTAAACCTTTTAAAATTGTAACTGCGTCAGCTAGTGCTTGTTCGGTTGTTGAATTTCTTGGTGGGACATTGGAGAAATTTCATTTAAATAAAAATGAAATCCTCTTTAATAAATAATAGACCTGTGTTCGGCATAAAAATGCTTATAAAAAAGCATGGTTTGTTTTAAAACGAAAAATTGACCATATGGTGAGTCCGTATAATCAGAAGGCTGTATCTTAGACAAATGTAGCAAAGTTTATTTAAGTAACTGTAGATTTACCTTTCTCACAGCAAATAATTTTCGTCATCTTTTCAAGCATACAGGTATACTTTATTGAATGATATCAACCCCATGACTGATATGATTTCACATCATTTAGAAATCATTGATAACTTAAGAGTGAAAGGCAAGGATAAAGTTAGAACAACAGTGAACCTTGCCTAAAATTAAATTACTGTATAGGGCTACCAGTAAAAAATTATCCAGCCAAAAAGGCAAATTGCCATAAATATTCCTGCTTTTTCATAACCTATTTCCGTGCAATCAGCACATCAACTGGGGCAACAGGAAATCGCACATTCTCGATCGTTTCAATGTGCTGACAACCCAGTTGTTTTAAGCTGCGATAAATGTCGTCCTTTTGTGGAACGTAATTGCCTTGCATACGCATATTGAGATAATAGCTTTGAATACCTGCATCATATTGAGATGGGTCAATTTCTGCATGACAACAAATCAATACGCCATTGGGTGATAGAGCTGTAAGCAGTCTTTGTAAAATTAAAGCATAATCATCGACAAAATGTAGTACAGAAGAACAGAGGTGGATCAGGAAATTTGAACAACACTTATAAGTGATATTTTGCTCCCCAAATGATGTTATAAACATCAATATATGGAGTATTTTATGGCACGTAGACCAAGAAGAAATCATTCAAATGATTTTAAAGCTAAGGTAGCACTTGCTGCGATTAAAGCAGAAAAAACACTTGCTGAATTGAGTGCTGAATTTGATGTTCATCAAAACCAAATTATCGACTGGAAAAATCAACTGATTTCAGCTTCCTCGCAAGCTTTCGATCAATCAAAAGCTCCAACAGAACCACCCATCGATCTAAAAAAACTACATGCAAAAATCGGTGAGCAGGCATTAGAAATTGATTTTTTAGAAGGTGTGTTGAAGAAACTGGGCCGCTTCAACCACAAAAGTTAATCGATGACTCACTTCAGATTTCAGTATCTAAGCAAGCTCAGCTGCTGAAAGTCTCCCGTGGTTGTTATTACTATCGCCCAAAACCTGTGAGTGCATCAGATCTGAAGCTGATGCGGTGTATGGATGAGTTACATATGCAATACCCTTTTGCAGGTAGCCGTATGATGCGTGATTTGTTGAATCGTCAAGGACATCATATAGGACGACGTCATACACGTACTTTAATGAAGAAAATGGGCATTAATGCGTTATATTGCAAACCAAATTTAAGCCAGGCTAATCAAGCTCACCGCAAATATCCATATCTGCTCAAAGGATTGGCTATTCAGCGCAGTAATCAAGTGTGGTCTACGGATATAACGTATATCCCTATGGCAAAAGGCTTTGTTTATTTATGTGCTGTGATTGATTGGCATAGCCGCAAGGTACTTGCGCATAGAGTATCGATTAGTATGGAGGTTACATTTTGCATAGAAACATTAAATGAAGCTATTGAAAAATATGGTCGACCTGAAATATTTAATACAGACCAAGGCAGTCAGTTTACCAGTGATGCATTTATTGATGTATTGAAATCAAATGACATCCAAATCAGCATGGATGGTAAAGGTCGATGGGTTGATAATGTGATGGTTGAACGATTATGGCGGAGCGTTAAATATGAAGAGGTGTATCTCAAAGCCTACAGCAATGTTTTGGATGCGAAGAAGCAATTAAACGCATATTTTGAATTTTATAATTTGAAACGACCTCATTCGAGTCTGGACAAAATGACTCCAGATGAGTTTTACTATGACCAGCTACCACAACAAAATAAGGTAGCTTAACTAGAGCAGAGTATCACTTATAAATAAGCTTTTAGTTGTTCAAACATGTGGGACCACCTCTGACGAATTGCCTCGATGACATGCGGAAGTTCTAAAAGGGTACATTCAAGTTGAGTAAACTTTTCAGCCAAATGCATCGCAACCCGTCCAGCGCCAGCACCGACATCAAGAAAATGCCTTGCTGTTTTAAATTCACGGACTACGTCAGAAAGCACATCTGCAATGTGAACTGTAACAGCGTTTTGTTCTTGGGCAATTTGTATTTGAGCCGCTTGTGCCCATGCAGATCCGATCGTTTCTGGTGATCGAGATTGGGCTTGGAAATCACGAGAAAAAGACACAGAAAGTTGACCAGCAACAGACTGAATCACTTGTTGGCGATATAACAACGCATCAGCACAATACTGATCTGATATCGGATCAAAGTAGTCTTTAAGTGCTGGTTTAATACGATAAAGCATAGCTTGTCTGGTTGGGTCAAACTGGGTGTCTAACAGTTGTAAACTGGCCAAGAGCTGTAATAGATAATCGGTATTTTGCGGATGCAAAGCATGTTTCTTTGCTAGGACTGTGGCATCTTCAAATTGAAATAATGATGCAAAGAGTTTTTTTTCAATTGAAAAATCTAAGGCTTGCGCCTGTATTTGTGACAGGTAAATTTGCCAAATGAAATGTAAAGGATGAGGTTGAGTCAGTATTTGTACGGCTTGGTTTAGAGAAAGATTCATTAAAAGCACCTTTTAAAATTACATAGGCAATGCCGAGAACATTCAGTCTAGACATTCGATCCAAAGATACGATATGATGACTGAATAAATGAGAATGATTATTATTTCTTATATGCGGATTATAGAAAATACTATGCGGAATGAAGTTTTCAGCTAGATGGAGTATTGAGTGATGGCACAATTACATCATCGTGTGCGGGTTGATGTAGCGCGTTCGGTTCAAGAGATCTCTTCACGGCAACAATGTATTGGCTTGCCTGAAGATTTTGGTTATTGCTATGCAGATACTCTACAGATTGAAGATGGATTGTTGATTAACCAATTACACTATTGTCCTCAATATGCATTAGAAGAAGAAACCCAAGCAACACACCCAAACCCCGTGATGGTATTGACTGTTGGATTACAAGGGTGCTCAAAATATCAGAGTAAGAATGCAGAGCAGCTCAGTTTTAAAGCGGACCATATCAGTATCAACACTTTTCCATCCATTGAAGGAATACGTCACTATCAAAAACAACAGACGGTTACTCAGCTTCGCTTGATTATGAGCTCGGAATTTTTGAGTAAATATCTAAGCGCACAACAGCTCAAGGCATTATTTCTCCCAAACCATATCAACCCAATCGCTTTTCAGCCTGTTTCAATGACCAGTAAAGTCCATGCTTGCGCATTGGCACATTCACTCGTACAGCACAACAATCAACCACAACATAGCTTACAACAACATATTCATGCACTGAGTTTGTTATCAGAACAGTTGCCGTTCATTGCGCCTGATGAATCAGCAGTTTCATCTGCAAACTTGAGTATGCAGGATGTGCAAAATTTGGAAAAAGCCAAAGCTTTAATGATCAATCAATTAGATCAAGCATTGACGATGCAGTATATCGCCAGTGTGATCGGTATGAATGTATATAAATTCAAAACCTGTTTTATCAAGCTGTATGGGGTCAATCCGACTGAATATTTATTGCAATTGAGGATGCGAAAAGCCCACAGCCTCCTTGAGTCAGGTCTACATGTGGCTCAAGTGGCGTGGCAGGTGGGCTATCAATATCCCAATAATTTTACAGTTGCGTTTACTCGTTTTTATGGAAAATCACCCAAAGCATTATTTGCAAAAAATAAATCTAAATGACATGAGGAATGCGTAATGAAAAAAATATCGCTTAACTTGCAAGATGAGATTGCAGACACGCTACTGATTACCTTATATGCCAAATCCGTTGAAACGCAGAAAAAAAATCCCTTAATCAATGATCAAACAGCCTGTGAGTTGGTGGAAAAAATTGATTATGATTTTTCAAAATATAAAAACAAGAAGGCCACGTCTGTTGGTGTTGCATTGCGTTCAACACATTTTGATCAGAAGGTTAAAGACTTTATTCAACTTCATCATTATCTTAATCATCAGCCGATTATTGTATTTGTAGGCTGTGGTTTAGATAGCCGTATACAACGTATCGGTAACAGTGTTGAACATGCTGAGTTTTATCAATTGGATATTGCTGAAGTGATTGAACAACGTCAGCAACTGATACCCGCGCATAAAAATGAACACTTTATTGCAAGTTCAATGTTATCAACTACGTGGATGGATCAATTAAAAGAAACGCATCCCAATGGTCATTTTATGTTTGTGATTGAAGGGGTATTGATGTACTTCAATCAAGCACAAAATCAACAGGTGTTAACCGCTTTAGCCGAGCGGTTTTCAGGTGCTGAAATTCATTTTGACATGCTTAATGCTTGGATGAGCACAAAGTCTGCTTTACACGACACTGTGAGTAAAACCAAAGCAACATTTAAGTTTGGTATGGATGATGAAAAAGACATTGAAACATGGCATCCGAAGCTTAAACATGTGCGGACTTATTTGTTTAATCAATTTAAAGGTTGGCATCGAATGGGGTTGATGCTCACGACACTAATGTCAATTGTGCCAAAACTCAAAACTTCTTCACGGATAGTCATATTTAAAATTAGCTAGCGTTTTTTTTAAATGTTACTCGATTAAGCCATAGATCAAATTTAAAAGTATCAGCGTTCTATAAAAATGGATTTGTATGATTATAAAGCTTGCAATGCCTCACTTTACATTTAAAGTTTAAATAGATTTGTGTAGGCAATGCCTCACTTTTCGTAGGGGATGCTAAACCTTGCGCTGCAAACAAAGCAGTGCTTTGTTTTTGCTCATGTTGAGCGAGGGCTCTTGCGCTGCAAACAAAGCAGTGCTTTATTTTTGCTCATATACCTCCGCTCAACGACGACATCCATGTCGCCACACGATAGAACCACCATGTATGATTAAACAATACAAACAAAACCGCAGATTAATTTATATGTATTAGAGGTTGATTAACTGTTCATTTCTAGGCAACGCAAGCTCTGTTCATTTGAATCATTTTTCTTGGCTGTGCGTCTTTTAAATCGTCCACTAGCTCCAAAACACTTGGGCGCAAGACATAAGCCTCAAGTCTGTAGGCCACAGTCTTCCTATTGAAATAAAATACTGATTAAAACCAGCGTGAGTAACAGGATATAACCTCGCTCATGCATTTGATTAGATAATTTTCCGGTCCATTGTATTGCCAGTTTCATGCCGAAAAAGCCGCCTATAATCAACGCAATCAAAGCAGGGTAGTAAAAATAACCAATAAAATGCATACCTAAATGTTGTGGTTGAATGATTTGCCCAATGATCAAGGTGATACAACCTGCAATCGCAACTGGCATACTCAAAGGATTGGCAAGGGCAACGGCTGAAGACATATCCAAACCACAGCGCCGGAACAGGGGGACAGTCATTACACTGCCTCCGACACCCAATGCTGATGCAATTCCGCCGATAAAGATTCCGCCTAGACCTTGTTCTGTTTTGGTGAGTAATCTTACGGCTTGAGGATTTGAGTGGGGCTGTTTGAATTGACGAAGCAGACAATCAAAAATTGTAATACACAAATAGATTGCAAAAGCCCATTTTAACAGGTGTGATGAAATATTTAGGGCGAGTAGAGTGCCTAAAATTGCACCAGCAGCAATCCAATATGCGATTGGGAAGATGTATTGTTTGTGTATTTTTCGCTGTTTATATTGCTGATAAGTTGCCAATCCAGAGTTGATCACCATCAACAATAATGAGGTGGCAACTGCACTTTTAAAAGCTAAATCATAGGCGGTAGAATGAATTGGATATTGCATACGAATTGTCGAATAAACCAAAGGAACAACAACAAAGCCACCGGCAAAACCAAATAATATGGTGAGTATGCCACTGACAAATCCTGCAACCAATAAAATAAGATAGAGTTCCATACACAGAGATCTTTGAAAATAAATACCAGTTTAAGGATTTCTCGATCGATAAAATTTGTTATATTCCGCATTTAATTACTCAAATCAGACACGGATATGAAACAAATTTCGATTCATAGTGTTGAGCATTTAAAACATAAAATGATTGCGATAGAAACGCAGTACGCTGAGTATTATGTGTTGAAGATGCACAGCCATAAACGAGCACAATTACTCTATGCAGCTCAGGGTGTGATGCATGTAGAAACACCACAAGGAAACTGGATCATTCCTCCTGAAAGGGCGGTTTGGATTCCACCGCAAGTCCCGCATCAACTGACTTTTTTTAATGTTAAAACCTGTAGTTTGTATATCCTTCCTGAAGATGTCCCTAGGCAGATTGAATGTTGCGAAGTGCTGTCAATTTCACCTTTGCTTCGACAATTACTTTTAAAAGCACCAGCGTTAAATGAACCGCTTTCAAGACATGATGAGCTGATTCAAGAATTGATTTTAACTGAGCTGGCTATTTCCGAAAAAATTGAACTGCATTTACCTTTGCCGGAAAATAAAGCCATTTTAGAAATTTGCCAAAAGTTCTTAAAGCAGCCCAATATTCATTTATCACCCGAAGAAATTTCGACACAACTTTATATCAGCGAGCGGCATTTTAGTCGGCTGTTTAAAAGTGAAGTTGGGATGTCTTTTTCAAAATGGCGACAACATGCTTGTGTATTGTTAAGTCTGGAAAAATTAATTCAAAACCAGCCGATACAGCACATTGCTTATGATTTTGGCTTTAAAAATCCTGCTGCATTCACCACCATGTTTCATCGCGTTTTGGGTTTAAGCCCGACTCAATATATGAGTCATCTGCAAAATAAAACATCCAAATAAAATACATTATTGTTTTTGACCAATCGTTATAAAAAATAAGCCTAACTTATCAGTGATGTGATTGATACAGTCGAATTATTAGAAAAAGCATGTTTTATTTAAAGGGTTATTCCTTTCATACATAGGTCACCAAAAGGAAAGCGTAAAAAAATAGTGATAAATATAAATGAAAATGATTATAATTAAGCTTCAAGTTTTTAGGTCATTGTTTAATGCAGTTTAATAAATCCTCCCTCGCATTTTCAGTTTTTGCCATCATGCTCTCCACCGCTCATGCTGAGTCAGAATCAGAGATAACGCAAAATGCTGTAAGCAATAAATTGCCAACGATTATCGTACAAGCAGACAGTGATAAAAAAGCCTATGCAGCAAAAACAGCAAGCGCGGTATTGCGATCTAAAGCGCCTTTATTTGAAACAGCTCAGTCGATTAGTGCGATCACCAATCAGCAAATTGAACAAAAGCAAGCAAAAACAGTAGCAGAAGCTTTAGAAGGTGTGGCAGGCGTGACCTCTGGTCAATATGGACGAAGAGGCTGGGATGACTTTATTATTCGCGGACAAATATCCAGTTCACAAACTTATATTGATGGGTTGCGTATCCAAGCATCAGATAATGTTTTAAGAGCGGAAGATATTTCTGGCTTAGAGTCTATTGAAGTGGTCAAAGGCCCAACCTCAGTTGGTTTTGGTTTGGCGCTGCCAGGCGGTTTAGTCAATTTAACCACCAAACGACCGCAAGCAGAAACCGCTTACAAAGGCACATTAAGTTATGGAAGCTATGGTTTAAAAGAAGGTACATTTGACCTAAATTATGCCCCTGATAATCGTGCAAAAGGCGCTTTTCGTATAGTAGGACGGATCTCTGATCAAGATGACCCGACTGACCATGTTTATTTTAAAAATCAATATATTGCTCCATCTTACAATTTTGATTTAGGCGATAAAGATGATTTATCCGTCATTGCCAGCTATCAACACCGTGAATACATCCGTCAACAGGGCATTCCTTATAGCAAAGGCGATTATAAAAAATACCCTTCAAGCCTCTTCTTTGGTGAACCTGATCATGGTTATGATGTCGATGTTTATCGTCTTGGTGCAAATTATGCGCACTACTTTGATAATGCTTGGGTGTTTAAACAAAACTTTGCGGTTACCAAAACTGATACCCAAGGCAATCCGATATTGGCATCAGGTAATAGTCCTCTACCAGACATTAAACGTTCTGTAAATAATCAAGATAAGCAAGATACCAACTATACTTTGGACAGCAACCTGCAACGTAATTTTGATTTTGGAAAGATCAACTATGATGTGATGGTGGGTGTCGATATGATGCGAGAGCGTAGTGATTACTATCGTAGAAACGATACTATCAACTCTTTTAATGCTAACCATCCAGTCTATGGAATCACCAGTACCAAACTGGGCGCGCCAACACAGCAATTGACCTATAGCCAATTTACGGGTCTCTATCTACGCAATACAATTAAAGTAGATGATCACTGGATTATTGGATTGTCTGGTCGACACGATTGGACTCAGGTTGAAATTGACGATGTATTAAAAAATAGCAACAGCAAAAACTCTGATAATGCATTTACGGGTAGTGGATCGGTGATGTACCGTATCAATGATATGTTTGCACCATATATCAGTTATTCAACCTCATTTATGCCTGTAACAGATGCTGGTGAAAATGGTCAATTGCTGAATCCTGAAGAGGGTAAACAGGCCGAAGTCGGGGTCAAGTTACAAGCACTGGATCAGCGTCTACAAGGTTATATTGCCTATTATGATCTGACCCGTAAAAATGTGACTGAAACAGATATCTCTCAGAAATTCTCAATCCAAACAGGTGAATAAGTCACCAAAGGTTTTGAAGCAGAAATCGCAGCGGCATTAACTGATCAATGGAATGCAACAGCAACCTATAGCTATATCCCAACAGCGAAAGTCACTGAAAGTGTGATTGCCAGTGATATTGGTAAACGGACCAATCATGTACCTAAAAATGCCAGTTCATTATCCACCCAGTACTATTTTAGCCCAGATAAATTAGGCTGGAATATTGGCGCAGGGATTCGTTATCAAGGTTCTCGAACAGCGCAACGTAATACAGATTTTGTCTACTTACCAAGTTATGCCTTATTTGATGTAAATGCGGGTTATGAAGCCAAGAATTGGGGCGCAGGTTTAACAATTAAAAACTTATTTGATAGAGAGTATCTGGCAGGGACCACACCAAATGCACAATTGGTCAATTGGGGAGATCCTATGATGGTTCGTCTGAATGTGAAATTTAAATATTAACAGCAGCTTAGTTTAGATATAGTTTTCACTATTTGAATTGAATAGTAAGACATAAGTTTTATGGGTATTGGAAACAATACCCATTTTTTCAGTATAAAAAAGTTAAAATTAAAATATTTTTATTTATTAATATATTAGATATAGTGAAACCACCTCATTATTCACACAATTAATTTGCATCAAGTCATTAATCATAAATGAAGCTTATATTTTGTATGAACGTTTAGAAACTATTGGTTATCAATTCGTTTTTTTACTTTTGAATCATCGATGGTGCTCCTACCGTGGGGCGACAGGGATGTCGCCGTTGGGCGGGGGTATATGAGCAAAAATAAAGCACTGCTTTGTTTGCAGCGCAAGAGCCCTGTTAAACAGAAGATTTTTGTCACTTTTCATCTCTGAAAAGTGAGGCGTCGCCTACGCAAAGAGATTTAAACTTTGAACATAAAGTGTGGCATTGCAAGCCTTTTTATAATCAATTAATTTATTTCTCCATACAATTGATTTAATTGAAGATATTGATTAAAGGGAATTACATTAATGTGTCTGAGTTTTTTGACACGTTCACTATAGTAAGTGAATAACCATACATATTGTGGTACAAAAAACCCGCCATTTGTTGGCGGGTTTCTTTTTTTAGATTATAAGCTGGGGTTGTTTGCCTAAGGCTTTTAATGCATCAACAACAGTATCAATTTTTGTTGAGTGATGTAGATCTACAATACGAGTAATCTCTTGTTTAGGTTTATGGAGCAATTTAGCGAGTTCTACTTGAGTTACTTTTTTCTCAAGCATTAAGTTTAAAAGTAAAACTTTAGACGTAATACTTATTGGAACTTCAATAAATACTTCACCTTCTTCAAGGTTTTTACTTGGTAAAGGAATAGACCTTTGATCTTCAAAATAAAAGTCCATAGCGGTTATAAGTGCATCTTGAGCCATCTCTTTGGCTTCATCTAAAGTATCACCTTGGGTAATAGCTTCGGGAATATCTCTAAACTCTACAACATAACCGCCATCTTCTAGATCTGGTTTAAGTTTAGCTGGATAAAACATGTATTAAATCTCCGAAATAATGTGAATAACAATTTCATCTTAAGAAAGGTTTGAGGGCGAACCCTCAAATTCCTAGTTGCTTTCTTATTGCTTTTACCAGTCCTGTTTTTAACTCAGTATGGCGAGGTATAGTGCTTTGTTTCTCATTTAAATAAACCTTGGTGTGTTTACTACCTTCTACAAATGTTGCGCCCAAACCTTTTAACTCTTTGATGAAATCACTTCTCTTCACACTTAGCTCATTTTATTGAACATAAGCACATGGTAAACAAAAATGATGACCAAGTAAACAAAAATGTTTACTTGACGGAGCTAAGCATTTTTATCAAGATTATTTTGAAAGCATTTTATGATTACAGCAATTCGTTTTAAAACATTCTATAATTCAGGCCTATTTATTTTGCTGTATTTATCTAAATTTTTTTATGTCTCAGCTTTCCCAATACTTTGCTCAAAACCAATTTTGTTGTTTGGTGGAATATTTGCCTTCGATGCAAGAGCTATTGCCCGTAGCAACACAACTGGCGGGCTTTCCTGTATGTATGACTTTGTCAGATCGAGTACGTTCAGATGATGATATTGCGCCCATAATCGCTGCACAATCTTATCCGCAACAAATTGACAAAGTATTGCACTATGCAGGTAAAGGTCGAGATATACATGATTTCAATCTGTTTTTAACGCAAGCCAAACAACACGGACAGCAAAATTTATTGTTACTGACTGGCGATAGGTTAAAACAACATCATGATGGGCAAGGTAGTCATGCTCGAACACGCTATTTGGAATCGGTGAATGCGGTCATCGCTGCCAAACAACAAGGTGGTTTTCATATTGGCGTTGCCTTGAACCCGTTTAAATATAGTCAAGCAGAAAAACAAGCGCAGTATTTAAAACTGCATAAAAAACTACAAGCAGGCGCTGATTATATTATTACCCAGTTGGGCTTTGACCTCGTTGCACTCAAACAAGCGCATGAGTTTTTAATTGAAGAAAACTATACACAAAAAATTCTTGCTTGTGTGATGCCGCTGACTTTAGCACGAGCGAAATTTATGCTGAAACATAATGTTGCAGGTATTGTGATTACACCACATATGCTTGAAGTGTTGGCTCAAGAACATGGTTCTGATCAAACTGAAAATACTTATTTACGTTGTGCTTTACAAATATTGATTTGTCAGCATATTGGTTATGCAGGCGTGCATCTTTCTGCGTGCCATAAAGCCGATGAGCAAGCGATTTTAACGGGTTATATTGAACAGTATCGACATCTTGATCTTAAACAATGTCAACAATTATGGGATCAATTATGGCAGCTTAAAACTGGCAATGAATTACGTCCAGCTGTAGTAGAAAAGTCTAAGCTGAGTAATTTGCATCAGAAAGTGAAATATCAATTTTTAGATACCATTCACAGTACCATGTTTAATTCCAGTTTGGTCAAAGGGCTGGGTGCTTATATTTTTAGTGCGGGTTTTTGGAATAAAGCCCTTGCAGCAAAACTGCTGTTACAAGCGGAATATTTGAGTAAACATTTTATTGTCGGGTGTGAGAGTTGTGGTCAGTGTAGGCTGGCTGAAACCTTATATATTTGCCCTGAAACTTGCCCCAAAGGTCTGGCAAATGGGCCATGCGGTGGCACACATTTAGACCGTTGTGAGTTTGGGGATCGAGAGTGTATACACTCTGTCAAAGCTCGATTGGCTGAAGAGGTCGATCAAATTCAGGTATTAAAAAAGCAGCTGATTCCAACTGTACCAATAGAAGTCCGTGGAACCAGCTCTTGGAAAAACTGGTATGTGAAGCAGTGATAAGGGGAGGTGTCTGGATAAATTAATTTTCCTCGTCCATCACATTGGTATAAAACTTTTCACCTAATTTGATCCGGTCACGACCATTTTTCATACGCCAGCGATTGGTATCTCGCAGTGAATAAACACAGCCACAGTATTCTTGTTGGTAAAATTCTTCACGTTTGCTGATTTCGATCATACGATGTGCACCGCCGCTTTTGCGCCAGTTATAATCCCAATATTCAATTTGTGGATAATGTGCGGCAGCTCGAATTCCACAGCCGTTAATTTGTTGCATATCTTTCCAACGCGATATGCCCAATGAACTGCTGATTAAACTAAATCCATGTTCGTGTGCGTAGAGTGCGGTTCTCTCAAAACGCATATCAAAACACATGGTACAGCGGATGCCTTTTTCAGGCTCATTTTCCATACCTTTGGCACGTTCAAACCAATTGTCTGTATCGTAGTCACAGTCAATAAATGGAATATTATGCTTCTCAGCAAAACGAATATTTTCTTCTTTGCGAATTAAATATTCTTTGACTGGATGAATATTTGGATTATAGAAAAAAATTGAAAAGTCGATGTCTGATTCAATTAAGGTTTCCATGACTTCACCTGAGCACGGCGCGCAACATGAATGCAGCAACAATTTGTCGTGGCCTTGGGGGAGTGTGAGCTTTTGGCGTTCCAGAGTCATGCTAAACAATATAAAAAATGAATAATCTTCTATTGTAAAAGTTTTAAAGTCTTGTGGTGTTTGAATTCACTGAAATGTTTTCAGTCTATGCTGAAAGTTTTTAAGGATGATATTTTAAATCGCCAGATTTCGTTCATTCAAAAATGGAGTGATTTAATTGTATGGATGAGTAGAAGTATCCTCAATGTTTTGCTTATTATTTAAAAATGAATAAAAATAACAAATTTGAAATTTAAGTGAAAATAATTAAACATAAACACCATCAATCCGTTATGCTATAGCCAGATCACCTTTAACATATTAATTTGGTAATGACGGAATGTTAGAACTTCGACATCTAAAAACACTTACTGCTTTACGTGAACATGGTTCATTAGTTGCAGCAGCAGGAGATTTGTGTTTAACACCTTCTGCTTTATCACACCAGCTTCGAGAGTTAGATCAATGGTTTGGTGTCGAAGTGGTGAATCGTCGCTCACGTCCAGTGAGTTTTTCTAATGTTGGTCAACGATTACTGAAACTTGCTGATGATATTTTGCCACAAGTGCAAATTGCCCAGTCTGATATTACCCGTATTGTGCATGGGCAAACGGGACGAATTGTATTCTCTTCCGAATGCCACAGTTGTTTTGATTGGCTTATGCCATTGCTAAACCAGTATCGTCAACAATACCCAGATGTAGATTTAGATTTTGCCTCAGGATTTGAAGCCAATCCGCATGAGTTATTACAAACTGGTGAGTTTGATTTATTAATTACAGCAGATCCAATTGCGCTAAAAGGGGTAGAGTATTTTCCAATTTTTGAATATGAATCGCGATTGGTGCTCTCAATCACGCATCCTTTAGCACGAATGAAAGAAATTACGGTGCAAGAGTTGGCGGAAGAAACCTTGGTGACCTATCCAGTGGATAAGCATCGACTGGATATTATGTCGAGATTATTTATTCCTGCCAATATTCAGCCAAAACATATTCGCACCACAGACTTAACCCAAATGTTGATTCAACTTGTGGCAAGTGGTCATGGTATCGCAGCACTGCCTGATTGGGTGGTCAATGAATATGAGCAAAAGGGCTGGGTGGTTTCTCGTCGTTTAGATTGTGTCGCGCCTGAAGGTTTACGTCGAACCTTATATGCAGGTTATCGTGTAGAAGAAAAAGAAAAAGATTATTTTGATGGCTTTCTCAAGCAATTGGATAAATTCTCGAAAAAAAGAGCAACGTACTACTAAAATGTATTATTAATGAGTCATCGTGTAGCACCTACTTGCTGAGTACCATGAAGCACTTTAACACGCGCTGACTCAGGCTGGTTTTGGCCTGAATGAGCGCGTGTTTTTTATCGGGTGTTTTCGCTATATCCCTGAATTATCTTCTTAAGCAGAATATGAGCAAAAACAAAGCTTGGCTTTGTTTGCAGCGCAAGGTTTGGCATGTCCTACGCCAACCTATCGACGAGCCTAAATATTTTTGCGCCGTGTTGTTTCTATGACAGGTTTCTTTTAGAAAAGGAGTTTATTAGAGATGGCTTTCAATTAGAGATCGTTTTATTTAGAACGGATTTTTGTTTGGCACATCGCCATTTTTTAGCTCATTAATAACTCATTTTTGTTTTCTATGTTCTGAAATGCACTCTTATCGCACAAAATTAGTATTACTAAAGCCTAAAAACGTAATACTCAATTGGCACATCCTTTGCATCAAATAAAATTATAAAAAGTGATCTAGGGTTCCGATACTTGTCTAAAAAAGTATGTCTGGACCGAGAGTTCGCGGTTCGAAAGAACTACACGGAGGGATAAAAGCCCGGGAGGAAGTCAATAAACTATCCGAACAGGAGTGGCTATGCATACGACAAATTATCATGATCAACAGGTCATTTGGTCTGAAAAGTTACCCGGTGGACATCACTGGTCAGGTCGCATTCCCAAAGGAAGCGTACTACGATTTAAAGCTTTATCTGCCGATGCCAATGTCTCTTTATTTTGTGTGAATGCCCATGACAGGCTTGAACGTTTTAATATGCCAGATAGTTTAAAAGGGCAACATACTGCTTTTTTAACTCAAGGTCATGTGTTGTATTCCGATTTGGGGCGGGTTATGGCCTCAATTATTCATGATGATCATGGCTGGAATGACGCTTTGTGTGGTCCAAGTCGTCCAGAACAAATCCAAGCTACTTTTGGAATAAAGACATTCCAAGATGCCCGAAATCAAATGATTCAAAATGGCCTAGATGGCTTGCTGATTGAAATGAGCAAATATTCACTTGGGCAAATCGACCTCAGCGCAACAGTGAATTTATTTTCAAAAGTGACCCCAGATGATGCGGGTGCATTGTCTTATATTGGCTCAGACAATACTGGGCAAATCATTGAACTGCGTTTTGAAATGGATTGTTTTGTATTCTTATCGGCTGCACCGCATGGCTTAGATCATTCAGCGCAATATGCTCCCGCTGATATAGAAATGGGTCTTTTTACTGCATTGCCCTTAACAGAAAACGATATTTGTCGAGATTCATGTCCGCAAAATCAACGTGCATTTGACAATAACCAGCGTTATTACGCGCTGAGTTCATCTCACAACACACGCATTTAAGGACAATCAGCATGAGCATTTTAACTTCAATCGAAAAACCTATTTTAGATCAAGCCTTGTTAAATGAAGTTTGTCCTGCGGGTGAAGCATGGATGGGCGAAGTAAAAAAAGGCCAATATTTCCGTATTGTTGATTTAGAAGGCAATCAAGCCGTCGATACCTTATTTATTTCAGCAGAAAACCCAGCAGAACGTTATAGCGCAACAGATACTCTGGCCATTAATCAGCATGTTTACCTTGAAAAAGGGACAACCTTATACAGTAATTTAGGCCGTGCAATTGCGGTGATTGTCGATGATAACTGCGGTCGTCATGACACCTTAGGCGGTGCCTGTTCATGTGAAAGTAATACGGTTCGCTATGCGCATGACACTTATCCAATGCACAGTTGCCGTAATAATTTTATGTATGCATTAGCCAAGCATCCGATTGCACAAAAACATCAGTTAAACGTTCGGCACATTGGTCCTAATATTAATTTCTTTATGAATGTGCCTGTCAGCTCGGACGGCCATTTAACCTTTGCTGATGGTATTTCTGCTGCTGGAAAATATGTGGAAATTCAAGCTGAGATGGATTTAATCGTACTGATTTCAAATTGCCCACAATTAAATAACCCATGTAATGGCTATAACCCAACGAAAATTCAATTGCTGATACACACTGGTATGGGAGCATAAATATGTTTAAAAAAGTTCTTATTGCCAATCGTGGTGCAATCGCTTGTCGTGTGATTCGTACACTTAAAAAACTTGGCATCGCTTCCGTTGCTGTTTATTCAGAAGCTGATCAGGATTCTTTACATGTGACTTTAGCCGACGAGGCATTTTGTATTGGTGCTGCACCAGCACAACAAAGTTATTTAAATATTGAAAAAATTCTACAAATTGCCAAGCAAACTGGCGCTGAAGCAATCCATCCGGGTTATGGTTTTTTGTCTGAAAACGCAGAGTTTTGTGACCTATGTGAAAATCAGGGTATTGCCTTTATTGGGCCAACTTCAAGCCAAATGCTGGATTTTGGTCTAAAACATACGGCGCGTGAACTGGCGATTAAAAGCCAAGTGCCACTGCTGCCGGGGAGTTCTTTGCTTTCTGGTGAATCAGAAGCAGTCACCGAAGCAGCACGTATTGGCTATCCTGTGATGTTAAAAAGTACTGCGGGTGGTGGTGGTATCGGTATGCGTTTGGTTTGGGATGAAGCTGAACTCAAAGACGCTTATCAAACCGTTTCGTATTTGGCCCAAGCCAACTTTAAAGATGCAGGTTTGTACTTAGAAAAATTTGTGCAGCATGCTCGACATATTGAAGTGCAAATTTTTGGTGATGGAAAAGGGCAGGTGTTGGCTTTAGGAGAACGCGACTGTTCTGTACAACGTCGTAATCAAAAAGTCATAGAAGAAACACCCGCACCGCATTTAACCGACGAGCAACGTGACTATATTCAAACTGTCGCGATTCAACTCATGCAATCTGTGAATTATCGTTCAGCAGGTACGGTTGAGTTTGTGATGGATACTGAAACCGAGCAGTTCTATTTCTTAGAGGTGAATACCCGTCTGCAAGTTGAGCATGGTGTGACGGAACAAGTCTATGCTGTAGATCTGGTTGAATGGATGGTGACTTTGGCCAGTGGCGATTGGACAGCACCCACTGAAAAATTAGCGTCAAAAGGACATTCGATTCAAGTTCGTTTATATGCGGAAGATCCGATTAAACAATTTCAACCCAGCGCAGGCTTACTGACCTATGTGCAATTTGATCAGAATGCACGGGTCGAAACATGGGTCGAAACCGGTTCAAATGTATCTTCATATTATGATCCTATGCTTGCCAAAATCATTGTGACGGCGTCAGATCGAGGTGCGGCGATTCAAGCCATGCAATCTAGTCTGGCAGATACACAGATTGCAGGAATTGAAACCAATCTGGAATACCTACAAAATATTATTGCGGGTGAGGTGTTTAATTCAGGGACACAAACCACACGCTTCTTAAATAGCTTTGTATGGAAAACCCAAAAAATTGAGGTTTTACAATCCGGTATTCAAACCGCAATTCAGGATATTACTGGTCGTTTAGGGTATTGGGATGTGGGTGTCCCACCATCCGGTGCAATTGATCCTTTAAGTTTAAATGTTGCCAACCAACTTTTAGGCAATCCATATAATACTTCTGGATTGGAATGTACTTTACAAGGGCCAAGTTTAAAGTTTCATTGTGATAGTCAGATTGTGATTACTGGCGGCGACATGCCATCTAAACTGGATGGCGTACTGGTTCCAATGTGGCAAACTGTGAATGTTAAAAAAGGTCAGGTGTTAAAGTGTGGAACAATGAGCACTGGATGCCGAAGCTATATTGGGATCAAAGGTGGTTTCCATGTTCCCGAATATTTAGGATCAAAAGCAACCTTTACTCTGGGGCAGTTTGGTGGGCATGCAGGGCGTAATTTATTAATTGGGGATATGCTTGCGATTACTGAATATTCATCTGCTCAAAGCAAAAGTTTAGCCGCAGATCAAATCCCTAAATTTGCGCGTCATTGGGAAATTGCAGTGATGTATGGTCCGCATGGCGCACCAGATTTCTTTACCAAAAACGATATTGATAGATTCTTTAGTAACCAGTTTGAGATTCATTATAATTCCAGTCGTACCGGTATTCGTTTAATTGGCCCAAAACCAGAATGGGCACGTGAAGATGGCGGTGAAGCAGGTTTACATCCATCAAATATCCATGACAATGCTTATGCAATTGGTGCGATTGATTTTACAGGCGACATGCCGATCATCTTAGGGCCTGATGGTCCAAGCTTAGGTGGTTTTGTTTGTCCAGCAGTGGTGATTCATTCTGAACTTTGGAAAATTGGTCAACTTAAAGCAGGCGATAAAGTTAAATTTATTCCTGTCAGTTATGCGCAAGCAAAAGCCTTGGATCAAACATATCATCAAAGTCTTATTGCTTCTGACACAGATGCGGTGAATTTTAATCCTATTTTCCACGCGGAAAATGACACATTAGAAAATGCTGTTTTAGCTACACGGGTAGCACAAGCAGATTTACCGAGTGTGACTTATCGACCTGCGGGGAATAGCTATTTATTAGTTGAATATGGTGATCTGGTTTTAGACTTAAATCTACGTTTCCGTATTCATGCTTTGATGCAATGGGTAAAAGAGCAGAATATCCACGGAATTATTGATCTCACCCCGGGGATTCGTTCATTACAAATTCATTTTGATTCAATTCAAATTGATCAACTTGAGCTCTTGGAAAAACTTCAACACGCGGAAGCGGAACTGCCTGATATACACAATATGCAAGTGCCTTCACGGACCGTGTATTTGCCACTGGCATGGGAAGATTCACAAACCCAATTGGCGACTGAGCGCTATACACAAATCGTCCGTCCTGATGCACCGTGGTGCCCTGATAATATCGAGTTTATTCGTCGTATCAATGGCCTAGCATCAAAGCAAGCGGTAAAAGATGTGGTCTATAGTGCCAATTATCTAGTCATGGGATTGGGTGATGTCTATTTAGGTGCACCAGTCGCCACACCACTTGATCCGCGTCAGCGTTTGGTCACAACAAAATATAACCCTGCAAGAACTTGGACACCGGAAAATGCTGTTGGTATCGGTGGGGCATATATGTGTGTTTATGGTATGGAAGGTCCTGGGGGCTATCAATTTGTGGGACGTACCACACAAATGTGGAGTCGCTATCGTAAAAATGCCAATTTTGAAACTGGCAAGCCGTGGTTATTACGCTTCTTTGATCAGGTTAAATTTTATGAGGTTTCAGAAGCAGAATTGCTACAGATGCGCGAAGATTTTAAAGCAGGGCGTTTGCAACTGCGTATTGAAGACGGTGTGCTTAATCTGAAAGAATACAATGATTTCCTTGCTGCAAATCAAGAGAGTATTCATGCTTTTAAACAGACCCAACAAGCCAACTTTGAAGCAGAGCGCCGTCGTTGGCATGCCGCAGGTTTACAAGAATATGTATCTGAAAGTTTAGATACTGTAGAGGATGGTGAAGCGGTCAGTATTCCCGAAGGTGGTTGTGCAGTTGAATCACATATGCCAGGTTCAATTTGGAAAATCGAATGTGCTTCTGGAGATATTGTTGAAGAAGGTGCAACCCTTGCGGTGATTGAAGCGATGAAAATTGAAATTCCGATTGTTGCACCTGAACGGATGAAGGTAGAAGCCATCACCATTGAAAAAGGCCAGACGGTTAAGACTGGACAGGTGTTGTTTACCTTGGCACCTGTAGCCTGATAAAAATCAATAAAGGAGCATCAGTGATGATGCTCCTTTTCTATTTTAAACATAGATTTAATTTTTTCTATTTGCTTTACAGCCATAATCCTATCAAGTGTTATAAGTTATAAAGACTTAGCCGATTAAAATTAAAATAGCAAAGGCTTTACTGTTAAACCTATATAACGCTTCGCGCTATGCTTGTGCATTTAATTTGTTTTTGCCCAAAAATCATCCATAAATACACGCTAAAACCAGCAAAAACTTGGTTAAAAACTGGCACATTTTCTGCATTGCTATATCAGTAATACAAAAACCGAATTTGGTAATACTGAGATGGAGTTGTGCTATGAATCAGGTCAAAACAACAGTTAAAAAAACACATCCGCTTAAAGCATTTTTTGTTGATTTATTCAGTGTACGCGCAGGCCTGTATATCAAACAAAATACTTCAGTCAACAAGCTAAAAGGATAATTTTGTGGCTAAACAAAAGTTGGCTCGAATCAGCATTACTGTACCTGAAGCAACGCTAAATGCACTCGATCAGAAAATTGTTGATCAGCACTACGAAAGTCGCTCTCAAGCGATTGTTGACATGATCAATAAACACCTGATTGCGGAACAGGCGCAAGCAAATGAAGTCATGGTCGGCACTTTGACCATCCTTTATGATGCAGGACAAATGCCACTTCGAAATCAACTGATTGATTTACAACAACAGTTTTTAACACAAGTGATCAGTTCACTGCATATTCAACTTGATCAACAAAAAATCTTACAAGTCATGCTGATGCAAGGGGCAAGTTCTGAGCTTCGGCATATAAGCCAACAATTTACAGCACTCAAGGGTGTGATCAAAGGGCATCTGGAGCTGATGGATGCTGTGATGCCACCAATTCTGCAAAATGATTAAATCGGGAGTAGAGTGATGCAAGACTTATGGACGATCCAAGACTGGCAAAAGGCATATACCAGTCAGCAAATCAAGATTGAGGGTTTAATCGATTATGTTAAAACCATTTACAATGACGATCATGCTTGGATTGAAATCGCATCTGCCACGCAAATTCAGGCACAAATCGAAGCGTTAAAACAGCAAGATATAGCTGATTTACCTTTATACGGTGTGCCATTTGCTGTTAAAGACAATATTGATGTCGCAGGGTTCCATACCACCGCTGCGTGTAAAGACGTTGAATATTTAGCAGCCACAGATGCTGTGGTGATTGCCAAGTTAAAAAAAGCTGGTGCTGTGGTGATTGGAAAAACCAACCTTGACCAGTTTGCAACGGGATTGGTTGGGGTACGTTCACCTTATGGCGCGGTCAAAAATAGTTTTAATCCAGAATATATCAGCGGTGGTTCAAGCTCTGGTTCATCGGTTGCGGTTGCAAATGGTATGGTGCCATTTAGCTTAGGGACCGATACAGCCGGTTCGGGTCGCGTGCCAGCAGGGCATAACAATATTGTTGGTCTTAAACCGACCAAAGGCTGGTTTTCAACCACAGGCTTAATGCCTGCTTGTAGAACAATTGATGTAATTTCTATCTTTGCTTTGAGCAGTGACGATGCTTGGACGGTTGCCAGTGTTATGCAAGGCTATGATGAAACAGATGAATATTCACGTACTCACCCCGCCAATGTTCCGACTCAGTTTTCTAAAGGGAAAATTGCCATACCCGCACAGCTTGAGTTTTATGGTGATAGCGAAACTGAAAAAGCTTTCGCAATCGCGGTAGAAAGAATTCAATCACTCGGCTATGAAGTTAAAAGTATTGATTTTACGGATTTTAATGCACTTGCCAAAGCACTCTATAACGAGGCTTGGGTTGCTGAACGAACAGTAGCGGTCGAAAAAGTGGTAACACGCGAACAAGCACATCCTGTTATCGCTGAAATCATTGCCCAAGCAGATAGCTTTAGCGCCACCGATGCACTTCAAGCTGAATATAAACGCGCTGTATTGGCTCGAAAAATTAATTTGGCTTTACAAGGCTATGATGCATTGATGGTACCGACCTCACCCACGATTTATCGTATTGCTGATGTTGAAGCTGACCCCATTATAAAGAACTCACACATGGGGGCTTATACCAACTTTGTCAATTTTGCCGATTTAGCTGCAATAGCATTGCCCAATACAATTCGCGCAGATGGTTTACCCAGTGGAGTGACTTTTATCGCGCCTGCTTGGCACGATCAAGCTTTGGCAAATTTTGCCCAAAAATGGCAAGCACTGACAGCGCTTGCATTGGGGAAATCTCAGCAGCATTATCAAAAAACGCTTGAGATTACTTCAAAAAATTCAGTCAAGTTAGCGGTTGTGGGCGCACATTTAACAGCGATGCCACTTAATTTTCAGCTCACTACACGTCAAGGGACTTTATTAAAGAAAGCCTATACCGCTAAAAATTACAAATTATTTGCTTTAAAAAATACCAGTCCAGCAAAACCCGGTCTGCAATCTGATGCAACAGGAACGTCTATTGAAGTTGAGGTTTGGGATATTCCATTGGCAAATTTTGGGGCAATCGTTGCAGAGGTTCCTGCGCCGTTGGGAATCGGTAATGTACAACTTGAAGATGGTAGTTGGGTTAAAGGTTTTATCTGCGAGGGCTATGCAATCAATGACGCTATAGATATCAGTCATTTTGGGGGGTGGCGTGCATATATACAGTCGCTAAATCAAAGCAATACACAATTTAAAGGCGAAAAAACAGGGGGCGTTTCTGTATGATCCATAAATCTTTATTATCAGTATCACTATTGTCTGCGATGTTGTTCGCTGGTTGTGACAACACAGCAAAAATTCCAGAAGCGAAAGAAGCTACTCAAGCTTCAGCAAATGCGAAAGCAATCACCATCGGTTATAGTGATTGGCCCGGTTTTGTGGCATGGCAGGTTGCGATTGAAAAAGGCTGGTTAAAAGAAGCTGGTCTCAATGTTGAGTTTAAATGGTTTGATTATTCAGCATCACTCTCAGCCTTTTCAGCCAATCAATTAGATGCGGTATTTGTCACCAATGGCGATAACTTGGTGACGGCGTCAGGTGGTACCCAAGGCATGATGATTATGGCGACGGACTATTCTGCGGGCAATGATGTGATTATTGCCAAAGATGGGATCAATAGTATTCAGGATTTAAAAGGTAAATCTGTTGGTGTTGAAAAAGGTCTGGTCGATCACTTGCTCCTTGCAACAGCAATGTCAGATCAAAAAATTCCAATCAATGAAATCAAATTGGTCAATTCTGCGACCAATCAATTACCGCAAGTCCTATCCAGCCCCGATGTTTCAGCGATTGCAGTATGGCAACCTGTAGCCAGTCAGGCATTGAAAGCGGTTGCAGGATCAAAAATCATTTATACATCGAAGGATAAACCCGGTTTAATTTATGACACCTTGACCGTAAATATGAGTCATTTAACTGCACATAAAGATGAATGGAAAAAGATCCTTCAAGTGTGGGACAAGACGGTGAAATACATCAATGATCCTGCGACACATGCAGATGCTGTAAAAATTATGGCAATTCGTTCTGGGGTTGATCCAAAACAATACGAAACGATGGTGAATGGTACCCATTTACTTGATTTAGAAGCCAATCAAAAAGTCTTTAGTAAAGGCAATGGCTTTGATTCGATCTATGGCTCGTCGTATCACGTCAATAAATTCAACGTGGAAAATGGGATTTATAAAACTGAACAAAATGTCGATGGTTTGATTTATCCAACATTGTTACAAGAGCTGAAATAATGTTTTTTAAAAGAGTCGAATAATTTGAAAAATAGCCTAAGCATGTCTTGGGCTATTTTTTTAGCTGCAAAAGTTTTATTTAGAGCATAGAGATTAATCGCAAACTTTAAACAGATTTGAATGCTAGAGCCGCATTAGAAACTAAACAAATTTTAAAATTTTCACTACTGTAGATTTGATAAAAAATCAGCAAGTTAAGTTTAAATTGAATAACAAGGGTATCCCTTCAATCACATTAAAATATAAATATCTATTGATTATATTTCTGTGCTTTTTGAAAAAGATGAATAATTAAAATTCCAATAATCATAAATATCAAACCGATGATTGCAGCTAAATCTAAGTGTTGTTTGTAGTAAAAGAAGCCGACTAAAGAGACTAAAATAATACCTGCACCCGACCAAAGCGCATAAGTAATACCAACAGGAATCGTTTTCATGGTCAGTGATAAAAAATAAATGGCAACCGCATATCCGATCACGGTGATGATCGATGCAGACAACTGACTAAAACCATCTGAGGCTTTCATGGCAGAAGTCGCGATGACTTCTGCCACAATGGCAATGATTAAATATAAAAAAGACATTGCTTGAAAATATTCCTTATAAGGCTATTTTTGCATGATGGAAAAGGTGATTTTCTTCATGATCAAACCAACTTTGGCTAGCAGTTGAAGTGCCCGTCAGTGTTGTAAAACAAAAATCTGCCTGAAATACATCAAGTGTGAAATATAAACGGCAATGTTCACCATCGATAATTCGCTGTTGTACCAGTGTGTTGTGATCAAGCTGTTGGAAATTTTCAAGATCAATCTTGCTTCCAACTTTGTCGGTGACAGTACTAAGATCAATGATCTGTTGATCAAAACTGATCGAAACCTCATAGTCTTGGATAGCTTCTAGACTGATCTGTTGCTTTGAAATAGCGTCTGTTAACGTCTCAGCAGATTTTAAAACCTGTTGTATATCGGGATGTCGAGACTTGGCAAAGGCAATAAAATGATCACAAAGGATCAAGCCGCCATCCGCAGGATAACTGGTATTTAACTCAGTATTTTCAATTTTAAATAAACGTAAGCCAAGATATATGCCGCGAGTCGCTTGTTGACGCCAATCCTCAACATAAGCATGGCTGGGTGAAAACTCGAGTATGGCATTGCCAATCGAATACAATTTGGCAGGTTCGGGCCATTGCACATGATTTTGATAATTACTGCTGAGATGCCATGAAAGCAATTGATTTTGAGCATCCCAAAGGGTATCGCCAACCCAACCTTGTCGTTCTAAAACGGGTGTTGATCGAGGGTCTTTTAAGCGTAAATCAATGGTAAATGTCTTGGATTGAAACCAATAGACGAGGGTGTTTTCATCGGTTAAACCATTGGCAAAGGTAATGCTCTTACGGCGGAAAGCACCCAATAAGTATTGGGGCAATAAACAGGTTGAGTCATCCGTTGGTTTAAGTTGTGTACAGAGGTCTAATAAGTTCATTTCGACTCCTCATTTTGGCTTAAACCAAATGAATAAAGCGGGCGGGCATTTTCAAGTTGAATTTCGCCCCGTGCCACTTTTTCTTTGAGATACTGAAAGGTTTGTGCGGTTTGATTAAAAAGATGTTCACCACCTTTTAAAGGCGCATATTGTGCAGGCTGATCTTTGATTAAAGGCTGAATTACATAGTCATAATCACAAGAGAAGAAAAACGGGAATGAATAGCGTTCTTCAGCCACTTTTTTTACACGATGTTTGGTTGCTAAATATCGGCCATTGGATAAAATTTCCATCATATCGCCAATATTCATGACCAATGTATTTTCAAGTAGGGGGATATCAATCCATTGCCCCGTTTTATCAAGCACTTGTAATCCGGGCGCTGTGGGTAAGAGCAAAGTAAAACATTCATAATCGGTATGCGCACCGATACCTTCTTTATCCTGAATTTCAGGATGGTAAGGATAATGAATCAGGCGAAGTTGGCTGGGAGCTTTGGAAATATGTGCATCAAAATAATGCTCATCTAGACCGAGTGCCAATGCAAAACTTTGGAAAATTTCATGCCCAACCGCTTTGATATGCTGATAATAGGCAGAGACTTGCTGCTTAAATATCGGGTCATCAGGCCACTGTGTTGGGCCAACCAAGGGGCGACGATCTGCTTGGCTCTGGTGATCATAATTGACATCATAGGCCTCTTTGAGATCATAACTTGTTTCAACAAAGCGTTCTTCACCGATTGGCACATAACCACTATGATTTTCTGATAAGCCAATATAATGCTGCATCTTAATGGCAGTATCTTGGGCAAAGTATTGCTGGGCAGTGTGATAAAGCTTTTGAAATAACTCAGGGTTAAATTGTTCTCCTGTTAAATATAAGAAACCAACATCTTTACATGCCTGATCTAAAGCGTGTGCGACCGTGAGTCGATCTTGAAGCTCAGGGCTGGAGAGTAGAGAAATGTCCACAAGCGGTAAAACATATGTGTTTGACATGAATATCACCAAGGTTGGCCGTCCAACAAAGAATTTAGCGATTTGGGTCGTCCCAAATGCTCTAAAAATCCGTCTGCTTATTGACCTGTACTGACTTGGGTCATACGCGGTATTTTGGGTAAGTCTTGTAGTGATGGATCAAGCTCATCTTCCTGAGCATGGACCAACTGATCCACTCGCGCTCTTAAATGTTGAAAAGCGGGAGTTGTCATAACATCTAATGAACGCGGGCGTGGTAAATCTACTTCAATAATTTCTTTAATTTCACCAGGATTGGCTTTTAACGCGACAATACGGTCAGCCAATAAAATAGCTTCATCCATATCATGCGTAACAAAAATAATCGTGATATCAATGTTTTGCCATAAATCCATTAAGTGCTTTTGCATCTTCTGGCGGGTATGCGGGTCAAGCGCACCAAAAGGTTCATCCATCAATAAGATTTTTGGTTCATTAACCAAAGCTCGTGCAATAGCAACGCGCTGTTTCATTCCACCTGAAAGTTGATGTGGATATTGGTTTTCGTATTTGTCTAAGCCAATAATATTGATCCATTCCCGTGCATGGGCTTCCGCAGTCATTTGGCTGGCACCTTTCATTCGTGGGCCAAACATGACGTTTTCTTTAACCGTTTTCCAAGGAAATAGGGTATAACCCTGAAATACCATGCCACGTTCAGGGCTTGGGCCTGTAATAGCTTCGCCATCGACCAAGATCTCACCACTATGGTATGGATCTAAACCTGCAATCACTCGGCTTAAGGTTGATTTTCCGCAACCTGATGGACCGATCACACAAATAAATTCACGCTTATGGATTTTAAGATTCAGTTGATTTAAAACGGTTCGTTCAGTTTTACCATGTTTAAATACTTGGCTGAGTTGTTTAGCCTCTAAGATGACAGGGCGTGCATAAATTTTTTGAAAATATTCAGCTGAATTAAAAGTTGAGTCATTCATTATTTTGCCCCTGCTTTCCATGCGAACATACGCTCGCCCAATTTCATTAATAACACATCACACACCAGTCCAATCACCCCGATAATCAAGATCGCAGCATATACATTGTCAAAGTTTTGATAGCGTGCTTGTTGGGTAATAAACCATGTAATACCTGAGGTCGTACCAATCAATTCAGAGACAATCAAATAGGTCCACGCCCAACCCAACAAGACACGTAAATCACGGTAAATATCTGGAAAAGCCGCAGGAATCACCACATTGAATAGGCTTTTAAGCTTATTAGTTCCAAGGGTATAGCCCGCTTCGATTAAGCCTTTATCGACCATACGGGTTGTATTGGCAATAATTAGGATTTGTTGAAATAACGTTCCAATTACAATAATTGCAATCTTAGGCGCATCATTGATTCCGAGAATGGCAACAGCAAGCGCACCGAATGCAGGTGCAGGTAAATAACGGAAAAATTCAACAAAAGGTTCTGTAAGTAGCGATATTTTTTGTGAGAAACCACAGAGGATCCCCAGCGGAATACCAAAAATTGAAGAGATTAAAAAAGCGGAAAAAACGATTTTAATACTGTGCCATAAGCTTTGATGAAACCATGGTGTATCTGGTTGTTCTGGCGGTGTGGTAAATGCAGTCACCAAGGCTTTAGCCACTTCATGTGGTGCAGGTAAGTAAATGGGATTAACTAAAATACCTTGTGGTGGTGCAGAATGGTGATCGACCGCATTTTGTGCCTCACTATAGAACACACTTTTTTCAACTCGGCTGCCAACTTGAAAATACGAGACACTACCAGAATCTGTAATTTGCACTTGAGGGTGCCAAATAAAAGGTAAATAACTGACCGCACACCAGAGCAAAATAGGGATCAGAAAAGAACACAAGCTCAGTAATAGCTTGTTCTTTTGACCAATTTCCTTTGCGACATAACCCATATTTACCGCCCTCATTTTAGCTTGAGTATTACGATTATTGAAAAACGTAATATTTATTAAGCAAAATAAGTGCCATGAATAAACAGGAGGGATTGGATTAGTCTGAGTATTTCAGCAGCTCGTGAATACGAGGTGATCAATGATCTTTATAAGTGACTGGTAAAGAACTCAGTAGAGGCTCAATAAAAGGACAAGATAATCAAGAAATGGATAAAGTAGGAATAACGAAAAAGAAATAATCAAACAAGAGATTATGGATGGTAAGCAGTTGATTCACAAGTTCAGTGCTTAAGACAAACATCTAAATGCAATCGATAGCGTGCTCAATTGAAAATTAAATCGTCGTTGTATCGAGGGGAATACAACGACATTTTAATCACGAAATACATATCAAATCATAAACTTCAGTTGAATATTTAAGCAGATCCAATTTTATTAGGTTGGCATCCGCTTAAAGTGGAAGAGGTTCTAAACCTTTGACAATATCACTAAATTCAGAACCATTGAGCCAAAATGATTTCTTTAAAAATAATGTGGTCATGATACTTTCAGCGATATCGCTATTGGTATTTTCACAAAATAAACCATACTGGCTGCCTAACACATTATTGTCTTCAATCAAACGAATATAGTAAGCATGTTGTTCGTCTGCATAACCAAGAATTGCATCACGTTGAGTCGCCATTTTTATGTCTCCACATAGAAAATCAATCAATTAAGTGCTTAAGTGGGATCAGAGAACTTATTCAAAAATATCAATAAATTAACAAGATGTCTGTATTCTAAATTATTGATTTATGATAAGTATATTGATTATCTTTGTCGTCCTTGTTCAAATAGATGTATCAAAACTGATCGATAGAGTTATTGTTATTCAAAAAAAACTTGCCGTCAACTTGAATTTGTAACTTTTTCAAGCTATATTGATTTTACAGGCTTTTATGAAGCATATAGGATAAATAATGTCTAAGAAAGTAGAATTTGAACACGGAGGTGCGAGAGCCAATGCTGGGCGTAAGGCACAGTTTAGTGAGCCGACCAAAGTCATCCGTGTCCCAGAGTCACAAGTAGATTTTATCAAAAACTGGTTACTGAAAAATTTCAAAAACGGCCAGCTCAGTGATTTAAGCTCTAGCATAAATATCCAGACCATTCAGCCTAAGAATGATAAGGTTTATCAGATTCCGCTTGCGACAGAACGAGTCGCTGCTGGCGTGCCATTTTCTGTTCAAGATAGTATAGAACAATCATTGGATATGAATGAATATTTAATTCGAAATGAGAGTTCTACCTTTATTGTTAAAGCAAATTCGCTTTCAATGCTTGATGTTGGTATTGATATTGAAGACCCCTTGATTGTAGATCGTAGCATTTCTGCAAAATCTGGCGATATTGTCATTGCCCGTATTGATAATGATTTTACCGTGAAGCGCTTGATGATTGACAAGCAGTTTGATCCACCGAAAGTTTGGTTAAAAGCTGAGAATCCAGAATTTAAAAATATTTATATTGAAGAAGGGCAAGAATTTGAAATTTGGGGCGTTGTAACTTATAACTTAAAACGGATGCGTTGATTGAAACAATCTATACGGATAAGGCTGAAAGTCTTTGCTATTTTAAAGCAACATTCTTGTTGCTTTTTTTATGATACATTAAAAAGATTTGATTCAATGTCCAAATTTTAATAGGTAGGTCTATGTTTGGGATGTCGAATTATTTGAAAAAGATTCATTTCATCAAAAGTCTTTTTAGTTTTATGTCAAAAATATTCTGATGTTATGTTGAGCGTGTAAACGAATAGGATAAAAAATCCGAACGTTAACATTCTTTATCAAAAGCCTCAAAAAAACCAACCTAAACATAACAAGTATTCGGCATATTTTTTGCTGTTATTAAATGAACAAATTAATAGAATGGTAAAACAATGAGCTATCGAATTTTTCCTTGTGTTACTCAGCAAGATGCTGAGATTGTCGTTTTATCTTCAGGTTTAGGTGGGCACGCCTCATTTTGGCAACCACAAATTGAAACCTTAACCCAATATTTTCAAGTGCTTGTTTATGATCAAGAAGGTTGTCATGCAGATTCTGATGCATTGCCAACATCATACTCAATCAAAAATATGGCCAAACAAATTCTCGATATTCTGCATCAACAACAGATCAAACAATGCCATTTTATTGGACATGCTTTGGGCGCAGTCATCGGGGCAGAATTGGCGGTTTTGGTTCAGAATACAGATATATCATTAACCAGTCTCACTTTTATTAATGCTTGGGATGCGCTTGATCCGCATACACAGAAGTGTTTTCAGGCACGTATGACTTTATTAGAAAATGTAGGTGTTGAAGCTTATATACGGGTACAAGCTTTATTCCTATATCCGCCTGCCTATATCTCAAAACATATTCAAAAAATTCAGGATATTGAAAATTCTGGATTTGATGATTTTCCACCCATCAACAATGTATTGGTACGTATGAATGCATTGATGAATTTTAAAATTTTACCTGAACATGTCGCAGCTTTGGCGAAAACAGATGTGTATTATATTGCCAACAAAGATGATTTTTTAGTGCCTTATCAAAAGAGTATCGATCTTAAAAAAGTATTGGGGCATGGCGTATTAACACTGTTGGAAACAGGAGCACATGCATCCTCAGTAACGGAGAGTAAGACATTCAATCAGATTTTAATTCAAAATTTAGTAGAAGAGGTGCTATAAACCACAACCTAAAAATGGATTCACATCAATTGTGCTTAGCGGCCACAATCTACAATGGCTGGTGATATAAAGCAATCAGTGCTGAACAAATTCAGTAGATTTATGATGTAGTAAAAAATGGGCTACTTCTGCCAATTGTTGTCCTGTACGATTTATATTTTTTGACGATATCTGAGGCCAAACTAGGATGAAAGGCAGTGCTTTCTTTAGAAAATGAAAGTTAGGACAAAGCATAACAGCTGCTAATAGGATTATTAATATTGGTTATGTTACTCATAAAGAATATATGCAAGATTGCCTCGATTAGCTGTTGAGGATGCTTATAAAATATTATAAATATTGATTTTGTTATAGCTTTAATTGCGGTTTAAATTTTGATTTTTATTGGATTATTTATTGTATTGAAATACTGGTTTATTAAAAGCCAATTGTTATGCCATCGAACCGCATTTTTATGCGGTTTTTTATTTTTTGTTCAATCAGATTTTAGAATTTTCAATGATCTAAAATGACGCATTTATGCACTATTTTAGTTTAATTTTTTTGCTTAAGAAAATCATAAATTTTACCAAAAGGTAAAATAAAAAATAATAATTAAAATTTTTGCAATAAAAACAATTGTCTAAATTTAGTGGCATGCAGTATGCATTATTAATAATTATAAGCTGAGTGAAGTTTTAAATTTTTGATCAGATTTTTTTAGAATGTTTTTTGTCCAGTGAGGTTTAGCTATGAAAATTGGTGTGTTTTGTCCGATTGGAAATAATGGCTGGTTGCTTTCAGAAAATGCACCGCAATATAAGCCAACATTTGAGTTAAATAAACAGATTGTACAACGTGCAGTGCATTATGGTTTTGACTTTGCATTGTCGATGATTAAATTGCGTGGTTTCGGTGGTAAAACTGAATTTTGGGATTATAACTTAGAAACTTTTACATTAATGGCGGGTTTAGCTGCCGTCACCAGCAAAATTAAAATTTTTGCGACAGCCGCAACTTTGGTGATGCCACCAGCCATCGTGGCACGTATGGCATCTACGATTGATTCAATTTCAAATGGACGTTTTGGGCTAAATGTTGTGACGGGTTGGCAACCACCAGAATATACCCAGATGGGGCTATGGCCAGGGAATGATTATTTCTCTAAACGTTATGATTATTTATCTGAATATGTCGAAATTTTACGTGAACTTTGGACAACAGGAACATCTGATTTTAAAGGTGAGTTTTTCCAAATGGAGGATTGCCAAGTTAAGCCTAAGCCGCAAGCTGATATGAAAATTATTTGTGCAGGCCAGTCTGATGCGGGCTTAGCATTCTCTGCAAAATATGCAGATTATAATTTTGTCTTTGGCAAAGGGTTAAATACACCAATCGCTTACGCTGAAATTAATGACCGTTTAAAAGTACATACCGACCAAACTGGAAGAGATGTACAAACCTATGTACTGTTTATGGTGATTGCCGCAGAGACAGATCAACACGCCATGGCGAAATGGGAGAGCTATAACCAAGGGGCAGATCTAGAGGCGATTAATTGGTTAATGAACCAAGGCGGCAAAGATCAAACATCGGGTACAGATACCAATATTCGTCAAATGGCTTCAAGTGTTTCACCCGTCAATATCAACATGGGAACAATCGTTGGTTCTTATGAAAATGTAGCCAAGATGCTAGATGAAATTTCTACAATTCAAGGTACAGAAGGGATTCTTTTAACTTTTGATGATTTTATACAAGGAGTTGAGGATTTTGGACAACGTATTCAACCGTTGATGAGTTGCCGGAAAGAGGTTGTTGCAAGCTATCAAAAACCAGCTCAACCCGTTTTGGAGAAAAGCGCATGACTATGATGAATGACGCTAAAGCTGTAGAACATCTGGTCTGTACAGATTTTACCGCACATGCAGGAACCGGCAGAGTCTTAAAAGCAGAACCAGAATCAATTCAGCTTGCACCAGAACAAACGGCGCTTATCGTGATTGATATGCAAAATGCGTATACCTCAATCGGTGGTTATTTAGATTTGGCAGGTTTTGATGTTTCCGCCACTCAACCTGTGGTTGCCAATATTAAAAAAAGCATTGATGCAGCACATACCGCGGGCATCCAAGTGATCTATTTCCAAAACGGATGGGATGAGCAATATATAGAAGCAGGTGGCCTAGGTTCTCCTAACTTTCATAAATCCAATGCCTTAAAAACCATGCGTAAAAATCCTGATTTACAAGGCAAGTTATTGGCAAAAGGGGGGTGGGATTTTGCATTAATTGATGAGTTAAAGCCTCAAGCTCAAGACATTGTGATCGAGAAACCACGCTATAGCGGTTTTTTTAATACGGCGCTGGACAGCATTTTACGTGCTCGTGGCATCCGAAATTTAGTTTTCGTTGGGATTGCCACCAATGTTTGTGTGGAATCAACCCTCAGAGATGGTTTTTTCTTGGAATACTTTGGTGTGGCGCTTAAAGATGCATGTTATCAAGCGGGTCCTCCAGCAGCGCAAGAGGCAGCCTTATATAACATTCAAACTTTTTTTGGATGGGTGTCTGACACGGCATCATTTGTAAAGACATTTAATACTCAACAGGCACAGCCAAATCACGTCACTTTCAGTCGAACGGCTTAATGGTTTTCAACAGGCTATGTGTCTTGTGCCTTCTCTAGTATTGAAGTCTATGGTGAAGATGCTTTCAGGAAAAATAAAGGAATTCAAAATGTCGAAACAAGTTGTGATCCCAGCAGGTACGGCTAAGCCCCTTGCACCTTATGTGCCAGCAACCAAAGCAGACAATATTGTTTATGTCTCAGGTACTTTGGCTTTTGATGAAAATAATGATGTGGTCTGTGTCGGTGATGCCGCAGGGCAAACCCGGCATATTTTAGAAACCATTAAAAGCGTCATCGAAACTGCAGGTGGGACAATGGATGATATTACCTTTAACTCAATATTCGTCAAAGATTGGGCGGATTATGCCGCATTAAATGGGGTCTATGCTGAATATTTTCCCAATGATAAACCCGCTCGATATTGTGTACAGGTCGGACTGGTTAAACCCGAAGCCTTAGTAGAAATTGCATCTGTAGCACATGTGGGATAGAGCATGTCTAGATTTGTCTATGCGTTTTAATCATTTTTTTCAAAAAGAATTTTAACCTCGATGAACATTTGCGCATTGAGGTGGGAGCGTCATGATGCAAATGATCAAACAGGAAAGTGCACTTACTGGTGAAATAATTGAGTTTAACACGCCGTGTGAAGCCAATGTCCATTTAGAAATCGATCAAGCTATCTTTAGACAAGGTATGTCTAACCTAGGTGCTGCGGTCAATGTGATCACCACCAAAGGTGATGCAGGGCAGGCAGGTTTTACTGCATCCGCAGTATGCAGTGTAACGGATTCACCTCCAACTTTATTGGTATGTCTTAATCGGGCTGCTTCGGTATATCACATTTTTTCTGAAAATAAAGTTTTGTGTGTCAATACATTGGGTTCAAATCAAGCCGAATTATCGAATCTCTTTGGTGGCAAAACACCGATGCAACAGAGGTTTGCGCAAGCTGAATGGAGTGAACTGGTGACAGGTTCTCCCGTGTTAGATAACGCCCTAATCTCATTTGATTGTGAAGTGGTATCCAGTCAAGTGGTCGGCAGCCACGATGTATTGTTTTGTCAGGTCAAAGCAATTCGTCACAACCCAAGTTTAAATGCGCTTCTATATTTCAAACGCAGTTACTGTGAACCTCAAAATGTATGTTGATCTCTCAATATGGGGACTTAGAAAATGGCGACAAAAGAACCATGGTTTACATCATTTAAACCATACACAGGAAATTTAGATCATACCCCTGTGCAAATTGATGAATATTTACCTGTCGGAAAAAGTATCGTTTTGGGCTTGCAACATGCATTTGCAATGTTTGGTGCAACAGTTCTCGCGCCTTTGTTGATGGGCTTTGATCCCAATTTAACTATATTTATCACAGGTATCGGCACAATTTTATTCTTCTTGATGACGGGTGGAAGAATGCCAAGTTATCTCGGATCGAGTTTTGCATTTATCGGTGCTGTTGCAGCTGCAACGGGCTATGCAGGTGTGGGGTCAAATCCGAATATTGCCTTGGCTTTGGGGGGGACCATCGCTTGTGGTTTGCTGTATGCCGCGATTGGTTTAATTGTCATGAAGACGGGAACGGGTTGGATTGAAAAGTTGATGCCACCGATTGTTACGGGGGCAATCGTGATGATCATTGGACTAAATTTGGCACCCGTCACCATTAAAAGTGTTTCAGCAAATTCATTTGATACTTGGATGGCAATTCTAACCATTCTGTGTATCAGTGCGATTGCTGTATTTACCCGAGGCATGATGCGTCGCTTATTATTGTTGTTGGGTTTGGTCTGTGCATATGTCTTATATTTTATCCTTGCCAATGTAATGGGCTTTGGCAAAGCTATCGATTTTGCAGTCATCAGCAATGCTGCATGGTTAGGCCTACCACATTTTGTTGCACCTACGTTTAATGCCAATGCCATGCTGTTAATTGCGCCTGTGGCAATAATTCTTGTCGCTGAAAATTTAGGTCATTTTAAAGCAGTATCTGCAATGACGGGTCGTGATTTATCACCTTATATGGGGCGTGCTTTTTTTGCCGATGGTGTATGTACCAGTTTATCAGCTTCTGTTGGTGGGACAGGGATGACAACCTATGCTGAAAATATTGGGGTTATGGCTGTCACTAAAATTTATTCAACTACTGTCTTTGTGATTGCTGGGATCTTTGCCATTTTGTTGGGCTTATCACCTAAGTTTGGAGCGGTGATCAGTACTATTCCTGTTGCGCTTTTAGGTGGTGCTTCGATTGTGGTGTTTGGTTTAATCACAGTGGCTGGTGCAAAGATTTGGATTGATAACAAAATTGATTTCACTAAAAACAGTAGCTTAATTATTGCTGCGGTCAGCTTGATCATGGGGGCAGGTAATTTTAGTGTACATATTGGATCATTTGATCTTGGAGGAATTGGTACAGCAACTTTGGCTGCAATTTTATTGAATCTATTTTTAAATCGTGGAGAAAAACAGCCCGATGAGATCAAGCTAGAATCAAGTGATGCTGCAAAGTCCATATCACAGTCTTCTTAAGGCAAAGGGATAAGATTGTGACTTCAAATGATTAAACAGCAGATTTTACCGTGAAAAACGTGGCATTTATTGGTTGTGGGGAATGGGATTGTGTATGACATCTCATTGAGCAAAAGTTTGTACACGAGTGAAATATGGAATCGTGATTTTGCAAAGGTCAATCACATGCACAAAAATTAGGACGCTCGCAGTGAGTTTGTAAGAAGCGCTGCAAGCAGAGGTGATTTTTCCTTATTTGACTATAAGTATGAAAACAGCATATAGGGGATGAATTCAAGCTTTCATATTGCAATTTTAAAGCGATTGTTGGGGAAATTCTGATTCATATTCATGGATGAAATTTATACAGATATTGTGGTTTTTTATGGTGATGCCCTATGCGACAAATTTTGTCGCATAGGGCATTTTTCTATCTAGTATTTAATTCTCCAATAAATATAATAGAACCTGTAAGCACGATGAGATTTAAAATATGAAAGACTGGATTAAGATACGCGAAATTTTAAAAAACATTCAAAATCGACAAAATAAAAATCAGGCTATTTACTTAGTCGGTATGGTTGATTTAAACGAACTGGATATTTCATGGTTGATTGATGAAGACTACATTGAAATTGATGATGCTATTTCTTACTTAGACAATAGAGATATTGTTTTTATTAAGGATTTAACTTTTAAGGGTAAGAAATTGCTCTATCAGCTCAGTATTTAAATCTATTTTTTATAACAACGAATGAGGGCGTTTTATAACAATAATGAAGAATTAAAATAAATAATAATTTAATTTTTTAATTTAATAAAAACAAATAAAAGATAAAGCTTTATTATAATAATTTAATAAGTATAAATAATAATAAAAAATATGATAATTAATAATTTTAATCCAAATCAATATTCAATTATTGGTTTGGATTTTTTATATTCTGTAAACTCAAATTTGATGCTTTAGTCGCCATTCACGAATTAAAACTTGTTAATTTGTTGAACTCTCGTTAAAAGTAATGATGTTTTATACATTGGCAATAAAAAGGATTTTAGGATGAAACGTCCAAAGCATATTGATAAGGCTGAATGGGAAGCACGTTGTCAGTTGGCAGCACTGTATCGTTTAATTGCACACTATAGAATGACCGATTTGATTGATACCCATATCAGTTTACGTGTCCCGCATGAGCCTGATCATTTTCTGATTAACCGCTATGGGGTGACATTTGATCAGATGAAAGCATCAGATTTGGTGAAGATTGATCATGAAGGGAATATTGTGGCCGATTATGACCAAGGGAAAATGGTCAATGTTGCAGGTTTCGTTATTCATTCTGCCTTGCACCATGCCAAAGATGATATTCACTGTGTTATTCATACCCATACGGCAGATGGGATTGCGGTGTCTGCACAAGAAAAAGGTTTATTGCCTTTGTCGCAACATGCACTGAAATTTTATAATAATATTGCTTATCATGAATATGAGGGCATCGCTTTTTCCACCGCAGAGCGAGAGCGTTTGGTTGAGGATTTAGGCAATTATCGTTGCATGATTTTACGTAATCATGGTTTGCTCGCCACTGGTAATAGTATTGCGAGAGCATTTCATGAAATTTATTTTTTAGAGCGGGCGTGTCAAGTTCAGATCAAAGCCATGAGCAGCTCAAAACTGCATTATCCGAGTAAGCAAATATGTGAATATACGGTCAAGCAATTTGAAAGTGATGCCGCTGAACCGATTATTCAGGCCGCTTGGAATGCTGCTTTATCATTGATTAAAGATCAGAAAAAAGATTATTGCGCTTAAACACTGCTGCTAACTTATTCAATAAGCTCGACATAAAAAAACCTCCATATATTACATACGGAGGTTTTTTATTGCATACGGATTAGCTGTTTAAATCAAACCAAATAAATTGGCTATCTTCATGTGCAGTGAGTGTTGAATCTTCGTCAAATAAATAAGCATCACCTGCTTTAACGACTTGACCGGCAATATCAATCTCACCTTCAATCACATGTACATAGTTAAATTTTTGGGTTGCTTTCACTTCAAGTGTGTGACCTTTTTCCAAATATGCCGCTTTAATTTCAGCATCTTGACGAATATGCATCGGCGCATTGTCATTTGGTCCCACAATCAATTGCCATTCATTTGGTGATTTTTTAGGATCGCGTTCAATTTGTTGATAATTCGGTTCAGCATCTTGAACATTTGGAATCACCCAAATTTGTAGCATATGAACGGCTTCATCACCTTGGTTGATTTCACTGTGTTGTACACCTGTACCTGCACTCATCAATTGCCATTCACCCGCATGGATATGACGTTCATTTCCCATACTGTCTTTGTGTGAAATGGTACCTTTGAGTACACAGGTCAAAATTTCCATATTGTCATGTGGGTGAGTACCGAAACCTTTATGTGCTGCAATGGTATCGTCATTGATTACACGTAAAGAACCAACACCCATATATTTAGGATCGTACCAGCTACCAAAAGAGAAACTATGTTTGGTGTCTAACCAACCCATTTTTACGTGACCACGGTTTTCGCTGTGATGTAAAAAAGTATTCATCTCAAGTCTCCAATTCTTTATTTTTTAACATGAGTAAATATTAATATTTAACTAATTGGGATGAAATAGCAAAATAGCAACATGTTGTTTTATTTTTGGAACGATAAAGTTTTTAGCTTTTGCAATAAAAAAACCAGTGTATGTACACTGGTTTTCATTTCATCAAGTATAAGATTATTCTAAGAATTTAACCGTTACACCCGATTTAACTTTTTTACCTAAATCATTGGCATCCCAGTTGGTCAAACGAATACAACCATGTGAAGCTGTTTTCGAAATTGCAGATGGGTTTGGCGTACCATGGATACCAAATGATTTCTTACTCAAGCCAATCCAGATGTTGCCTACAGGGGCATTTGGACCAGGTGGTAATGATAATGGTTTTAAGTTTTTGCCTTGTACAAAGTTACTTGGCGAGTAACTATACCAAGGGTTGCGAGCAACACCGGTAACTTTATAGGTTCCTGTTGGCGATGGCGTATCAGAACTACCAATTGTGGCAGGGAATGAGCCAACCATTTGGTTTTGCGCATTAAATAAATACAATTGTTTCGCACCTTTATGCGCCACAATTAAATGGATATTTTCAGGCAATTCGTTACGGATATTGGTGACAACGATTTTTTCACCAACTTTGTTAAATGTTGCTTTAGGATTAAGTTTCTTTAAGAACTCTTCATCCATATGGAATTTTTCACCCAACATTTCGGTGACACGGGTGTAGTACAAACCTGGCATTTTTGCTTGTAAAGCATAATCACGCGGAATTGATTTTGCATAAGGACCTTTTAGATCTTCAGCAGTTATCGTGTATTCCACAAAAGCAGGTTTATTGCCTTGTTGAGACACTAATGCATCCCAAGTTTCTTTGGTCAACTCACCCGTCGGTTTAATGCCATTCATTTGTTGGAATGAAGCAATGGCTTTCAGCGTATTCATACCGCTTGAACCATCAATTGCACCTGGTGAAGCATGTGCATTATTTAACATGACATGGGCACGGGCATAGACAGGGAATTGACCCTTGCCAATATTTTCGTACCATTGTGCATTGTTGATCCCATCTAAAGTCCATGATGCTTTCGGTGCATTTGGATTGCTTGCCGTTTTTGCAGTCGTGGTCTGTGGAGATGATGGGGCAATAGCAGTACCTGAGTTTTTATCCTCAGTTTTTTCTAAATTTTGTAGCGTGTTTGCAGCTTTGTCTAAGTCTTGTTGCTCTTGCTGGCTTATCTGTGTTTCTACACTTGAAGCAGAACTGTCAATAGCAAGTGGATCAATAGGATCTTCAACGGGAGCAGCAACTTTTTTAGGCGTTAGAGGTTGCTCAGCTGTAGATGCAGCAAAAGCTGTACCTGTTAATAAACAGCTTAAACTCAAAGCAAGAATTGAGCGAACGAACATGTAGATCAACCTTAAGAATTATTCATAATTTATGACTAAAAATCTGTGTAAGTATTGCAGAAATTATAAGGTGTTGCAGTATTTGTTTTGTGTTAATCATTTTTTTCTATAGACATTTTCTCTGTCAGCTGGTTTTGTTTTATTTTCGTATACCAAACGAAATTTAAATCAAAGCAAGCAAATAAAACTTTATTGAGAAAAATTTTCTATAAATGGTTATGTAGCAGGCCTTTTTGCTATGATGGGGCGAATTTAATTTTTGATTGGGAAAGTAAATGACGACCTTAAAAAATGATCGTTTTCTACGTGCCTTATTGCGTGAACCTGTAGATACGACTCCGGTTTGGATGATGCGTCAGGCTGGACGTTATTTACCAGAATATCGTGAAACACGTGCGAAAGCAGGTGATTTTCTTTCTCTTTGTAAAAATACAGAATTTGCTTGTGAAGTAACTTTACAGCCTTTGCGCCGTTATGAGCTTGATGCTGCAATTCTATTTTCAGACATTTTGACTGTTCCCGATGCTTTAGGCTTAGGGCTTTATTTCGAAACAGGCGAAGGCCCTAAATTCCATAAAACAGTTCGTACTGAACAGGATGTGGCAAATTTACCCAAATTCGATGCCAAATCTGATCTGGCTTATGTCATGAATGCGGTTTCAACCATTCGTTCAGCTTTGGGTGGTCAGGTGCCTTTAATTGGTTTTTCGGGTAGTCCGTGGACCTTGGCAACCTACATGGTGGAAGGTGGTTCAAGCAAAGACTTCCGTTTTACCAAACAGATGATGTATGCACAACCTGAAGTTTTACATGCTTTATTAGATCGTTTAGCCGATGCTGTAATTGACTATTTAAATGCTCAAATTGAGGCTGGTGCTCAAGCTGTACAAATTTTTGATAGCTGGGGTGGTGCATTGGCGCATCGTGAATATCTAGAATTTTCACTCAAATATATGCAGAAAATTGTTGCAGGATTAAAACGAGAGCATGAAGGGCGTAAAGTACCTGTGATCTTATTTACCAAAGGCGGTGGTCAATGGTTAGAGCCAATGATTGCAACAGGTGCAGATGCATTTGGCTTAGATTGGACAACCCCGTTAAACGTGGCGCGCCAAACCGTCAATGGACGTGCAGCACTACAAGGAAATTTAGATCCAGCAACATTGTATGGTTCAGCAGATTCTATTGAAAAAGCAACCAAAGCCATGTTGGATGATGCTTATGCCAATGGTGAGAAAACAGGTTATATCGCCAACTTAGGTCATGGTATTACCCAATGGGTTGACCCTGAAAAACCAAAAGCATTTATTGACACTGTACACCAATACAGTGCCAAATACTTAGGTTAACTTATTGTTGTAAATGCATTTATGATCTATTTTAAATCATTATATGAATTTCTATTTAAGGCAGCATCGGCTGCCTTATTTGGTATTTTATTGCTGATTGCATTTGTCATTACGGCAAGGATGGGCAGCCATGAATTTTATGGTTTGTTCCGTTATGACTGTTTATTATTTTATGCGTTGATCATTCAAGTCTGCTTATTGTATTTAAGACTAGAATCTTGGGCAGAAGCGAAAGTTATTGCTTTATTTCATATCATGGCCATGGGGATGGAAATATTTTTAACACACCCGCAAATTGCTTCTTGGCAATATCCGCAACCTGCCGTTTTTAAAATTTTGACCGTGCCTTTATTTGCAGGATTTATGTATTCGGCAGTCGGTAGTTTTTTTGCACGTTCACTGCGTTTGTATCAGGTTTCATTTTTAAATTTGCCCAGTTTTGCCAATATGTTGAGTCTGGCACTATTGTCATATATCAATTTCATGAGCAAATTCTTTATTCCAGATTTTCGAAATGTATTATTCATTTGGAGTGTGGTGATTTTTTGGAAAACAAAAATTCGTTTTAAACTACAACAGCATGAATTTCAGCTTCCGATATTGCCAGTATTGGTTGTTTTGGCATTTATAATTTGGGTAGCTGAAAATATTAGCACTTTTAATAAAATTTGGTTGTATCCAAGTCAAGTAGATGCATGGCATATGGTGGGGTGGGGTAAGCTAGGCTCGTGGTATTTACTGTTACTTTTAAGTCTGGTTTTGGTGCTTAAGATTCTTGGAGATCGTAATAAAAAGGGTGAATGGTCACTAAAAAAGTACAATAAATAATTTCGTAATTGTCACATTTAGATTTGCATATCTGAATTTATGTGATAAATCTAAATAGGTGTAATCAAACTTACACATAATGGAAAATAACAATTTACATATGTTGAATTAAAACAATGCATATGAAAATTCTGGAGAATTATATGTTAAAAAAAATCGCTTTGGCTGCTGTATTGGCTGCGGGTTCAAGTGTTGCTATGGCTGATCCAGATGTGGGTTGTGGTGTAGGTTCACAAGTTTGGGCTGGTCAATCTGGAAAAGTACCGAAAATTTTAGCGGCGACCACCAATGGTCTTTTTACTAACCAATTATTAGGTATTACGTTTGGTACTTTAGGTTGTAATGGCAATGGTAAAGTGACTGCGCAAGTTGTGACCTTTACCAATGAAAACTCAGAAGCACTTGCACGTGATATGGCTGTAGGTCAAGGTGAAAGCCTAAACGTACTTGCTTCATTGTTAAATGTTAAAGATGCAGATAAAGCACGTTTCAATGCTGTAGCGAAGTCAAACTTTGCAAGTATTTATTCAGCAGAAAATCAAAATTCTCTACAAGTATTAGCGTCACTTCAACAAGTGATGGCAAAAGACGAAGTGTTAAAAGCTTACGTTTAATTGCATCAAAAACCCTGCCTTGTTGCAGGGTTTTTTTATTTAAATTTTATCAAATATACATTATTGAGAAATGAATCGAACAGGAGTAAACATTGAGCGAACTCTTGTATTGAACCAACATTTCTTAATTGCGCAGTTTTATAATATATCTATATAAATTGATGATTGAATGAAATATTTAGCACTTAGTTTAAGCTTACTCAGTTCATTGTTTACCGTTCATTTACATGCGGAATCCGCTTTAGAGAATCAGCATGCATTAGAAAATGCGTTAAAACTGGCACAACAAAAACAATTAGCCAGTCATATCACCTGGAAACGTTTACTTTATGCAGAAGATGCCTCTGCTAAAGACTTAAATCACCATAACACTAGTCATAAAAGCACAAATCAAAGCGAAGTTAGTTATTCAGGTTATTTTTTTGCTCAAGATGGTCGCCAGAACATCCAAAATGAAATGAATGCAGATATCACTGCACTGTTTCAAGCCGCGGCTGCCAATCAATCCATTCGTTGTAAATTTCCTGCACGTAGCCAATGGTTGATACAACAACTGAATATTTCACAACAACAATTACCCGTTGTGTCCTGTCCTGAGTTTGATCAATGGTATGCACAAATCAAACCCTACCAAGTGACCTTGATTTATGCGACTGATTTTATGGGCAATCCAAGCTCAATGTTTGGACATACCTTGCTTCGTCTTGATCCTAAAGATCAAAAACAGCTCAACTTAGTTTCTTATGCTGTGAATTATGCAGCCACAGTAAACAGCGATGACAATTGGTCTTATGCATGGAAAGGGTTAGTTGGGAAATATCCTGGTGAATATTCTTTAATGCCTTATTATCGCAAAGTGAAAGAATATGGTGATTTTGAAAGCCGTGATCTTTGGGAATATGAACTCAATTTAAATCCTGAAGAGACCGCTTTTTTGGTAAAACATATTTGGGAAATGCAAAAGGTCAGTTTTCCTTATTATTTTGTCAGTGATAATTGTGCCTATCGTTTATTGGGGTTGATTGATTTAGTCCGTCCAAGCTCGAATTTACGCAAGCAATTTACATATGCAGCGATCCCAATTGAAACCATTAAAGCCGTAGAGCAACAGGGATTAGTAAGAGAAGCGGTATATCGTCCAGCGTTAGAAACACAATTAAATTCACAGGCCAAACAACATGGTCATGCATTGGCAAAAAAAGCCCATGCAATTGCAGTATTAGAACCACAACAGATGCAAGCGGCTATCGCTGGTTATGATGATCAAGATCGTGCAAAAATATTAGAAATGGCCTATGACGATTTATATTTACAATTCGTTGCTCGTCAGGTCGATGCAAGCTTTACTCAACCGCGTTTTAGACAACTGCTAGGCTTACGTAGTCAAATCCCTATAGAGAAACAGCGTTTAGCACCTGTGCGTCCGAAAGTTGATCCAGTTAATGGACATGATTCACGTAAGTGGTCCGTGGAAGCAGGTGAGGTTCAGGGTGAAAAATTTGTACAAATTGGTCATCGTCAGGCCTATCACGAACTAAAAGATCCGCAGGGCGGCTTCCGTACAGGCACGCAATTGTTGTTTCTGGACGGTGCTGCGCAATGGCGAGATGATCGGCTTAAACTGGAACATCTCGATGTATTAACAGTAAACTCTTATAACCCCATCACCCCGTTTAAAATGCCAATAACCTGGGGTTTTACTTTAGGCTGGCAGCAAGAAGCCATTCAAAATGGACAATTTAGTGACCAGCAACAACATGGCGTAGTCAGTGCAAAAGCCCAATCTGGTTATACCCTTGCAGATGATGATCGTAAGCATCTTTGTTATGCAGAACTACAAACACAGTTTCAAGCAGGTACATCATTGGATAAAGGCTGGCGCGTTGGACTAGGACCAACATTAGGCTGCCAAAATGTATGGTCAGATCGTTTAAACAGTATTGTTCAAGTCGAATTACCCTATTGGCAAGATTCAAGTGAGTGGAATTTACGTATCCAGAGTACACTACAATATTCGCTCAATCGTCAAAATTCATTAAACGTCAATTGGGAGTACCAACAACAAAACCAACTCGATTGGCAAAAAATTGGTTTAGGCTTTGTACATTATTTTTAAAGCTAGATCTGGCAAATCGGATTTTGAGAATGAGGCTTTGAGATAGATATTAATCGATCGCAAGCCAAGGATGTTTATACAAGCAGATTATTGATCCTCATACTTAGAATCTGCTGCCAATTGTTTAGAAAAGGGCTTTTGGTTTTTATAAAGAAATGACCTTGGTAGAGTTGCTTGACTGTATCAAGATAACCCGCATCGACAGCATCTTCCAATTCTTTAAAATCTGCATGAATTTCTGCCTGTATTTGATAGGTTCTTGCACAGATTAATTCGCCAACCTTATTTTTTAAATAAGAAATCTCAGATTTAAGCGTATTTAAGCTGATCTGTTCATCGCCATAGAGATAAATATGTAGCTGTTCTAGGGTTAAGCCCAAAGGATTTAGAATTAAAATACAGATGATTTCAAACTGCCGTGGCGTTAAAAGGATCGACTGATTATTGATCATTATTTTCTGTGGGACTGAAAATGCATGGATAGTTAAACGATTAAAGGGCTGTGTATATAATTTTTGTGCAATGATCTCGGCGCATTGTGTAACGGCCAATTGTCCAAAAATATTTGCTTGATTTAAGCTGTGAAATAAAACCACTTCACCACATGCTTCCCCTGATGTTAAATCAAGAATAGGCGCACTATAAATATAGTGATCTGGCTTTGTTTCCAAATCCTGATCTTGCTGGAATCCTGTGAATGGATCTGTATTGGCGGAACACCACAGTAGGTTTTTTTGCAGATCTCTGATTTGTATAACAACAGCAGCGAGCAGCGCCGTGTTGAGTAAATCCTGCTGACATTGAATCAGTGCGGATTGTAATGCTTGCTGGGAACGTGAGTTTGCTTGAGTAGGGGTTAAATTTTCATTTTTGATTGTTGGCTTTTTAGCATGTGGTTTTGAGTCCATCGCATAATCCATTTATGCATATATACTAAATAATATCTTAAATTAAATAAACAAATAACAAAGTAAATAAAATATATAAATTTCATTATTTTTCTTTTAATTATTCAATTTTCAATAACTTTTTCCGATTCTCTAGTTTGGTGCTATTCAACTTTTCTCCTACCTTTGTTTGGTAGATTCATTTAAAAGCAGTTTTTAACAACTGACAAGACGTTATGTTCATGGGATTGAACAAAAAACATTGACGTCATCCAAGGAAAGGCACTTTTTTTGCTTATACAAAAGAAGGCAAATTAAAAAGGAACGATGATGGACGCTCGAAATGAACAATCAACTATCGTAAAAACAGAAGATTCCAAAGAATATTTTGCTCAACGAGAATTAAAAAAGGGTGCTGTTGGCTGGTTACTCTTGGTCGGTTTAGGGGTTGCCTATGTGATTTCAGGCGACTTTGCTGGATGGAACTTTGGTATCGCACAAGGCGGTTGGGGCGGTATGTTTGTCGCAGTAATTTTTGCTGCGATCATGTATCTATGTATATGCCTCTCAATGTCAGAAATGTCGACCATGCTCCCTACAGCAGGTGGTGGATACAGTTTTGCCCGTATGGCTTTTGGACCATTTGGCGGTTATTTAACAGGAACAGCGATTCTGATCGAATACGCTATCGCTCCAGCAGCAATCGCGACCTTTATTGGTGCATATTGTGAGTCCTTATTTGGAGTTGGCGGATGGTTAATTTATTTAATCTGTTATTTGGTTTTTATGGGGATTCATTTAAAAGGTGCAGGTGAAGCACTTAAAATCATGTTTGTGATTACTGCGATCGCAGTGGTTGCAGTGGTGGTGTTCCTTGTTGCGATGATTCCTCATTTTAACAGTGCCAATCTATTCGATATTGCAGTTGATTCATCTAAAGCCGGTGCGAGTAGCTTTTTACCCCAAGGTTATTTAGGGATCTGGGCAGCAGTTCCGTATGCAATCTGGTTTTTCCTTGCTGTAGAAGGCGTTCCTTTAGCTGCTGAAGAGGCTAAAAATCCAGCACAATCATTACCACGCGGTTTGATTGGTGCAATGTTGATCTTGGCTGCTTTTGCCATCTTGATTTTAATATTGAGTGCAGGTGCAGCAGGTGCAAGTGTACTTAAAGATTCAGGTGCACCTTTGGTGGATGCGCTGGTTAAAGTATATGGGCACGGCATGTTGGCGAACTTTGTAAATTTTGTTGGCTTGGCTGGTTTAATCGCGAGCTTCTTCTCGATTATCTATGCCTATTCGCGGCAAATTTTTGCACTTTCTCGTGCGGGTTATTTACCGACGTCTTTATCATTGACCAACAAAAATAAATCGCCATATTTAGCCGTGATTATTCCGGGGATTATTGGCTTCTTATTGTCATTAACCAAACAGGGGGATTTACTGATTTTGATTGCGGTATTTGGTGCGACGATTTCTTATGTTTTAATGATGATGGCGCATATCAAATTACGTATTTCACAACCTGATGTATATCGTCCATATCGAACACCTGGTGGTATTTTTACTTCCAGTATTGCGTTGATCTTATCAATTGTCGCCGTGGTTGCGGGTTTCTTGGTCGATCCAAAAGTCTGGTTTATCGCTTTGGGCATCTATGTGGTCTTCATTGTTTATTTTCTTGTTTATAGTCGTCATCATCTGATTTCAGGCACACCAGAAGAAGAATTTGCCAGCATTAAGGCAGCAGAACAGGAATTATAATTATGAGTTATCGTTATAGTGTTGCTCAGCAACAATATATTTTCCAAGATTTAAAGACCTTAATGGCTAAGGCAACCCCATTACGTTCTGGTGATGAGTTGGCCGGTGTTGCAGCCAGTAATGCAACGGAACGTGTGGCAGCACAGATGGCTTTGGCAGAAGTCCCGTTAAAAACTTTTTTAAATGAAACAGTCATCGACTACGACAAAGATGATATTACGCGTTTAATTATTGATGAACATCGTGCTGATTTATTTGCGCCAATTGCGCACTTTACTGTAGGTGATTTTCGCAATTGGTTGCTGAGTGAAGATGCAACTTCTGAAAAATTGGCCAATTTAGCCAAGGGTTTAACGCCAGAGATGGTTGCTGCTGTGAGTAAAATTATGCGTAATCAAGATTTAATTCTGGTTGCGAGTAAATGTGAAGTGGTGACGCAATTTCGCAATACGATTGGTTTAAAAGGTCATTTATCAACTCGCTTACAACCAAATCATCCAACCGATGATGTATTGGGTATTTCGGCCAGCCTATTGGATGGCTTGATGTATGGCAATGGTGATGCTGTGATTGGGATTAATCCAGCCACAGACAACTTACATAATTTGTCGGAATTGTTAAAGTTACTTGATCATATTATTCAAGAATATGAAATACCAACACAATCCTGCGTGTTAACTCATATCAGCTCAGGGATTCAACTTGCAGAACGTAATATTCCAATTGATTTAATGTTCCAATCCATTGCAGGCACACAACTGGCCAATGAAGGCTTTGGTGTTACCTTGGATTTACTTCAGGAAGGATATGAGGCGACTTTAGCACTCAACCGAGGCACAATTGGTCAAAATGTGATGTATTTTGAGACTGGACAGGGCAGTGCCTTATCCAGTAATGCGCATCATGGTGTGGACCAGCAAACTATTGAAGCACGAGCCTATGCAGTGGCACGTAAATATAATCCATTATTGGTCAATACTGTGGTTGGGTTTATCGGTCCAGAGTATTTGTATGATGGGAAACAGATTATTCGTGCAGGGTTAGAAGATCATTTCTGTGGCAAATTACTCGGTGTACCTATGGGTTGTGATATTTGCTATACCAACCATGCCGACGCAGATCAAAATGATATGGATGTGTTACTCACGCTATTTGGTGCTGCGGGAATTAACTTTATCATGGGAATTCCAGGCTCGGATGATGTGATGTTGAATTATCAAACCACATCTTTCCATGATGCCTTATATTTACGTCAGTTAATGGGATTAAAACCGGCCCCTGAGTTTTCGGCTTGGTTAGATCAGCAAGGAATTTTGCACCAAGAACAACGGCAAATTCATTGGCCAAGCAGTATGCCAAAAAACTTTGCTAAATTATTATCATAAAAAGGAGAGTAAACCATGAAGCTCTCAAAACTTGAAACTTTTCCAAATGGTTTTCATGAAGATCCTTGGCATAAGTTAAAACAATATACTGATGCCCGAATTGCGATGGGAAGAGTAGGATGTAGCATTCCAACTCAGGAATTGCTTAAGTTTCAACTCTCGCATGCACAGGCCAAAGATGCTGTTTTTCACCAATTAGATACTGAAAATATGCAAGCTCGGCTTAGAGATTTAAAATTTGAAAGTCTCATTGTGGAAAGCAAAGCAACCGACAAAGAAGTATATTTAAAGCGTCCTGATTTGGGCCGTGAGTTATCGGAACAGGCTCAAACTCAACTCACGACTTATGTACAACAGCACCCACAGCAATATGATGTATGTATCGTGGTTGGTGATGGCTTATCTGCACGTGCAATAGAAGAGAATGCCATTGCCTATATCAATTCCTTACGTGAACATATTGATGCTGAGGGCTGGAAACTGGCGCCAATTGTACTTGCTACAGGGAGTCGTGTGGCATTAGGCGATGAAGTGGCGGAAAGTTTTAATGCACCCTTATTGATTATGTTGATTGGTGAACGGCCTGGTCTAAGCTCACCTGACAGTATGGGGGTGTATTACACTTGGAAAGCGCGAAAAGGCAGTATGGATTCAAGCCGGAACTGTATTTCCAATGTACGACCTGCAGGGCTGAGTATTCAAATTGCCACACAACGTTTAATGGCGTTGATGCGAAATTCATTTAAATTACAACTTTCAGGGGTTGATTTAAAAGATGACCACGTTGTTCCATTACAAAGCGATGAGCATCGCAAAAAATTATTATTCTAATGGCTAAATTTTTTATATCTTGAACAAAGCAGTGCCATGATGTTTAAGGCACTGCTTTGTAAATACTAAAGTATTTGTTCAAGCTTAAGTGTTGTGTAAACCTTTAAGTTTAAAAAATAAATTAAAAAACTAAGTGTACTTCTCTTAAATATCCTACATTTAATTTCTGTTATGACTCGGCGTTTTTTATTGAATATGCTTGATGTGACATTTCAGCAAAGTCTATTTTTGAACGAAAAAAGGCATTTGGACGATCCACTTTTTACACAATTTAGATCATGCTGTTGATGGTATCGCAAGCATATATCGACATACTTCGAGAGACTTATTCGATCAAAATATCATGAAATAGAGATGCAATGACATGTAAATGAGTCGAAATGACCTATGGAATTATACCCAGTTAAGTAAAATTCTAATAAGCGCACCAGCTAAATTAAAAAAATGATAATCAGCCAGAGGCAGGATCAACCATGGGCATTTTAAAAAAATTTATTAAATCGAGTGTGTATCATGAGCCATTACCTATTCGCCGTGATGTTAGATTTAATCTACCTGCAGAGCGAATCGCAGATTGGCATACCGCCGCAGGTCCAATTTTTACCGCATTGCTAAATACGTTTTCTATTGTCTTGCCTATTGGCGAACGCTTCTTTATTGATGCTGTAAGGGCACATCGTGATTTAGTCCAAGACCCAGAATTACAAAAAGCGGTGACGGCTTTTATTGGTCAAGAAGCAATGCATGGACGTGAGCATGAAGAATATAACCAAGCCTTATTTGCACGCTCACCGATTGCACCAAAATTTGAAGCATTGGTTTTAGAGATTTTTGGTCTGCTTAAACAGCATTTACCTGCATATTTTTGGCTCAGTGGAACAATTGCATTAGAACATTTTACCGCTTTATTGGCAGATTCTGTATTACGGACACCTGAGTTATTTGAAGGGGCTGAAGAACATTATGCCAATATCTGGCGTTGGCATGCTTTTGAAGAAACAGAACATAAAGCTGTGGCTTTTGATGTATGGAATACTGCAATGGGGCATGGTCCTTATGCCTATGCTGTTCGTAGTTTTGGATTGGTGATCGCAACGATTGTGTTCTGGGGCTTAGTGATTCCTGTATTCTTGACCATTGTTAAAGGAGAAGGCAAGTTAAGCGATTTATCCAGCTGGAAAAAGACCTATCATTATACCTTTGGCGGCATTGGTGTATTGAGAAAGCAATTGGGAAATTATATCGATTATTTCCGTCCAAACTTCCATCCGTGGGACCATGAGAACCGTCAATACATGCAACAAATGGAACAATTGATTTATCAATTGGCTGAAAAAAAATAATCAAATATCATACTTAAAGGATTGGCTGTGTGTTTGTGATATATCGCACAGCACATGATTTTGAACAGCTTATCGAGCAGTTCATCTGGTGATTTGCTCGACTCGCTTTAAATCTGTATGAATTAGAAAAAACTTGAGAAAAATGATTCAGCTCAATCATTGATACAAACTATTTAAATAATTTGCCTGCTTGAGAAAGGATCTTTTTGCCTTTTTGAGTGACTTCTAATGTGACATCTGGTGTTTCACTTGCACCTAAAACATGACGATAAACTACATATTGATATGTACCACTGTTAAAAATGTAGTGATGATTGCCGCCTGAACCATCCATTTCAACACGACCCTGATTTAAAATCAGATCAGGTTTTGTCGCTTGGGACTGTTTTGTTCCCCAAGATGCATAACGATATTTACCATTGGGCATAGCATCTATACGCACTTGAAATTTGGCTGTTTTAAACTGTAATTCAGGTGTTTTAAAATTTTTAACTGATGAATGTAATTGATTTTTTTGTTGTGAAATTAGTTGTGCTTTATATTTTTGTTCAGCATCACTACTGTAGTTGATGGCTTTAATTTTATGACCATCTAACCATAGTGTGCCACCATTGAGCATCACACCACGCGAACCCATACTTTCCCATTGTGATGGTTTTGAGTTGGCGATCTCTTGAATAAGTTGAGTATCAAACACTTGGTTAAAGCGTTGTTTCATCTGGGTTGCATTGGCAATACTTGGGATGGGTTCTTCACGATGTAAGGGGTAGGTAATGTTGTTTGAAATCGCGGTGATATTTTTATTTTTAAATAATTTAGTGACACTTTGCACATCTTTTAATTCGTTGGCATTTAGATTGTCGGCAAAGGCGCTAGTGGCAGTTAACGCTGAAATCAAGATCAGTAAATTTTTCATTTAAAATAATGGTATAAGGCTGAGATAATTTAAATCATATAGTTTTAAGTGGACAGTAAGTGAGCGTTTTACAAATATAAGCTATAAGAAAGCAAAAAATATAAAAAAAGCTTATATTTGAACGCGCCGATCATCAAAAAAGTCACAAGTTTTAGTGGCTTAAACTTCAACCACAACAAAATATTTTTTAACTGCTTCAAGCACTTCAAATGTACCGATAAATGAAGGTGGGATAATTCCTGCTTCACCAGCTTTAATTTCTACAAATGATGAGGAGTTTTTATCATGCAAACGTACAGAACCTTCAATCACCTGAAAAAATTCTTGTTTATTGTCTGCAAATTGAATATCCCATGCACCGACCTCACATTGCCAAATACCACAATTCATATTGGGATGTTCATACAAACTTTGTGTAAGTCGTTTGGGATTTCCTTTAACCAATCGTTCAGCACGAGGATAATCGATAGTGGTTTCACTGTGCGTTAAACCATGACCTGCCAACCAAATTAAAGACATTGTAAAACCCTATCGTAAAATAAAGCCTCAATAAAATGAGGCTTTGATATTTATATTGCTTACTGAATGATCAGTCTTAATGTGCTTCAGGCACGGCAGATAAAAACTCACGACGTGCTTCTTTATCTGTTTTAAAATCACCGACAAATGACACGGTACGTGTGGTCGATTCTTGTTTGCTGACACCACGCATCATCATACACATGTGCGCTGAATCAATGACCACCGCAACACCACGTGCTTGGGTAACTTCAGCCACTGCATCTGCAATTTGCTTGGTCAACTGTTCTTGAATCTGTAAACGGCGAGCAAACATTTCTGTGATACGGGCAAATTTAGACAGTCCTAAAACATTGCCAGAAGGGAGATAGGCAATATGTACACGACCATGAAAAGGCAATAAATGATGCTCACATAACGAATAAAATTCGATATTCTTTACCAAGACCATTTCATCATTATCAGAAGGGAAGACCGCATTATTGGTCACTTCTTCCAACGTTTTGCTATAGCCAGACGTCAAGTACGAAAAAGCTTTAGCCGCACGCATAGGCGTATCTTTCAGACCAGGACGGTCTAAGTCCTCGCCAACGGCAGTTAAAATATTTGCGTAGGATTGCTGCATAGACATAAAACGTGTTCACTTATACGGTTTGAACAAGGACGGCATTGTATCAGAAAAATGAATAATATTTTCTAATTACAAGATAAACCGACACTTAAGAGAGTTTTGATCATTTAAAACAAATGATCATGGATTTCCATTTGATTTTGGATTTCTTTCAGCACGTTTCAGTAAAACCAAAACTGCGCCTGTGCCACCTTGTTTTTCAGGAGCACTGACAAAAGCTAAAACATCACGATGTTGACGAAGCCAGCCGTTCACATAAGTTTTGAGTATGGCTTCTGGACCTTTGCCATGGACAATTTTAATGACATTTTGGTTTTCATCTTTTGCCATTTGAATGATTTGCAATACAGCAGAGCGTGCTTCTTCAACAGTACAACCATGTAAATCAACAGCTTCAAACCAGCGTAGATTACCAGCTTTTAAGTCTTCAAAAACTTTATGTTGTAGTGTTGCGATGCGATAGCTTAAAGCCGCCTGACTTGCAACAGGATTTAAAATCGCTTGTGTATCTGACAATTCTGCATCATTAATTTCAAATGCGCCTTCAGCCGCCGCGCGTTTGGCAAGGGTTTTTGCATCTGGTTTTTTGCGCAAATCACTACGCTCGATTTTGGCAATATTGCCGTTATCGAGTTTGGTTACACCGCCGAGTGCGGTTTTAAACAAATCAGCATCATCTAACTCTTCAGGTGCTGTTACTTGTGCATTCTTACTTTCAGGTTGCACTGCAACTTTTGAAGAATGCGGAGGAGTGATTTGTTTTTTGAATTGTTTTAATAAATCAAGCTGTGATTTAGAGAATGTGGAATCAGATTTACTCATAATTGCAAAAAACAGTAAATGGACGGTATTAGGCGCTCAGTATAGTCTGAATCTTGTCAAATTTGAACTGAATTGAATTCACACAGTTATATCTGCGTTGATCGTGACTTGAATGTTGGGAGTTGAAAAATTTATAGGGGTGATTGGGGAAATATGAAAACAGGGTGAGCGAACTCACCCTTTGACTTTTAATTACACTGTTTCAGGCAGACCAAACAACGCATTAAATGCATGATCAGGGCGTGGTTGCTTCATAAAGCTTTCACCCACAAGGAACGAATGAATATCGTGTTCTTGCATCATGCGCACATCATCTGGTGTTGCAATACCACTTTCAGTGATCAGTAAACGTGATGGTGGAAGTAACTTCTTCAAACGCAATGAGGTACTTAAATCGACATCAAAGGTTTTTAAATTACGGTTATTCACACCCAGTAAACAACGCTCTGAAAGTTGCAATGCACGTTCCAGTTCAGCTTCATCATGAACTTCAACCAAAACATCAAGGTTCTGCTCAAATGCGGTCTTTGACATTTCTTCAAGTTGTTGATCTGACAAACAAGCCACAATCAATAAAATACAGTCGGCATGTAAAGCACGCGCTTCGATAACGCCGTAAGGATTAATCAAAAAATCTTTACGTAGCGCAGGTAATTCACAGTGACTACGGGCGATCTGAATATTTTCATCAGCGCCTTGAAAGAAATCTAAATCTGTTAAAACAGATAAGCAGGCTGCACCGGCTTGCTGGTATTGTTGAGCAATTTCAGCAGGGTTAAAATTTTCACGAATGACCCCTTTTGATGGTGAGGCTTTCTTAATTTCAGCAATCACACCTGGGCGTTTACTGTATAAAGATTTTGCAAAACCACGCACAGGTGTTGCAGCTTGGGCAAGCGCCTCAACATCGTTTAAACTACGTTGTTTTAAACGTTGAGCAAATTCTTCGTATTTACGATCAACAATTTTACCCAACATTGTATTGGCAATATCCACCATGATAACGTCCTCTAATCCTTAAGCTTCATACTCTTTGAGTGTTTTGGTAAATTCAGACAAAATGCCCATTTTTTCTAAAGCTTGCCCACCATAGATAATATCATGTGCTAAAGCGACACCTTGTTTATAACTCTTGGTCAGACCTGAAACATAGATACCAGCACCTGCATTTAATGCCAGCATACTGGCTGCTTTTTCACCTTTTGCTGATTTCTTCTTACCGAGCGCGTCTTTGATTAATGCTAAGCTCTCAGCAGCACTATCAACAGAAAGACCAGTTAAGGTTTGAGATTCAATATCTACATCTTCTGGTTGAATCATCCATTCCGTGATTTCACCATTTTTTAATTCAGCGACATAAGTCGAGGAAGCCAAACTGATTTCATCTAATCCATCTTTAGAATGAACCACCATGACATGTTCAGCCCCCAGTTGTTTTAAAACTTCGGCCAGTGGACGACACAATTCTGTTGAAAATACACCAATCACATAGCGACGTACCCCAGCCGGATTCGTAAGCGGGCCAAGGAGATTAAAAATACTACGGAAGCCTAATTCTTTACGTGGTCCAGCCGCATATTTCATCGCTTTGTGATGATTTGGGGCAAATAAGAAGCCAACCCCCATTTCACGGATGCAACGTTCTGTCTGGTGCATATTTAAATCAAGGTTAATCCCGGCCTGTTCTAAAAGATCAGACGAGCCTGATTTAGAAGAAACACCACGATTTCCATGTTTTGCAATAGTTGCACCTGCTGCAGCAATAACAAATGAAGAGGCAGTAGAGACGTTAAATAGGTTTTGTCCATCACCACCTGTGCCAACAATATCAATTAAATGCGGGATATCCCCCACATCAATTTTAATTGCAAACTCACGCATTACACGTGCCGCAGCGGTGATTTCGTCAATACTTTCACCTTTTAAACGAAGTCCCATCATGAATGCACCAATTTGGGCATCTGTGGCTTCACCACGCATGATGGTACGCATCACTTCCTCCATTTGATGTTGAGTGAGTTCGATATTTTTAGTGATGTTATTTAAAGCTTGTTGAATATTCATTATCTTGTACTACGCATATTAAGCATAAATTTCTAAAAAGTTTTTAAAGATCTGATGACCATGTTGACTCAGAATGGATTCTGGATGGAACTGCACGCCTTCAATTGGCAATGTCTTATGTTTGACACCCATGATTTCTTCGATAGAACCATCTGCTTCATTGGTCCAGCAAGTAACTTCCAGACATTCAGGCACACTGGTTTGATCAATCACGAGTGAATGATAACGTGTTGCTGAAAATGGAGAAGGTAAGTTGCTGAAGATCCCTTGGTCACTATGATACATGTCAGATAAACGACCATGCATCACTGTTTTGGCACGCACAATTTCGCCACCAAAAGCCTGACCAATCGCTTGGTGACCTAGGCACACACCGAGTGTTGGAATTTTTCCTGCAAAATGCTGAATTGCAGGGATAGAAATTCCTGCTTCAGAGGGTGAGCAAGGACCAGGACCAATCACTAAGTACTTTGGTTGCCATCGTTCGATATCCTCTAAGGTCACGGCATCATTGCGAACAACTTTAACGTCTTGGTTTAACTCGCCAAAATATTGGACAATGTTATACGTAAAGCTATCGTAATTATCGATCATTAGAAGCATATTGATACTAACCTATAGAAATTTATCAATTTATTTTGTTTAGTGGTTTTGGATACCCGTTAGGTTCCCCGTTTTGAAAAAAGTACCTAGTTACAGCACAAAATAAAAAAAGCCTGCTAGGTGCAGGCTATGATATCAGATTCTTGTTTAAATTCTTCCACTTTTTGCTTTACATAGGACTCATACTTGAACACATCTTTTTCTGAAATTCGATTCGGTTGTTTGATATTTCCTTTCTTAATTTCAGAGTAAAATTTTTTCTGACCATATCCGCCCAGTCTTCAATATATTGATCATACATTTTTTCAAGTGATTTGTAGTTAGTTCAGTTAAAAATCATTGGCTTTTGCATTGCTTAGACAAGCTACAGCATATCGGGTGTGCTTAGTTGCTGCAGATCAAATGGGGGCAGATTAACTCTAATATTAATAAGCAACGGCAGTTGAGTTTAGGTGTTGAATCTTACAAATGGCAAACTGCGAAGGATGATTAAACTAAGCAAGTCTTGATTTAATATTAAAGTTTGCTTTATAAACAGATTTACATATTTTGGGTTAGGGAGGCTATTGATTGGATGAAATATATATTTTTCTTAGCAATAATAGTGTCACTACTCATAATTATCTATAAACCTAGTATTCCCTCAGAAAATAAAGAAAGCAAAGAATTTCATAGACTAGGGACAGTACTAACGGAATGTCAGGGCATAGCTCCACCCAAAGAGCTGGATGAGAGAAAGTATTACGATTATTGTAAATGCGTTAAGAATCCTGTTGATGCACGTAACAAGGAAGAAAAAGAGAAGAGTTGTATTGAAGATTTAAGAGGCGCGAATTAATTGTTTTTTTGTTTTATTTTCTGATTTTTTATAATACTCGGGTCATAAGAATGATGAGCGTAGAGTAAAAAGCATCCTCATTACAAGATTATAAAGCTACAGGATATGAGGGTTGTTCGATCCAAATTTTTCATCAGGATCAAATTATATTAATTTTGACTTGAACAATAATTTTACTCATTTTATTAAATTCAAACCTCCTTCGAGAGAACTTTTAATAGGTGATATCAATGGAAATTAACCAAATACACCAGCTTTACCTAAAAGAAGCTAAACTAGATAAAAATACTGAATAACTTTAAGTTTCAATTTTTGAAAATATTTAACCATAGAAAAACACACTTAAAGTTAGACTAAATAGTGCCTAGCTTTGGTAGTGCAATTTACTAGGGCACTTTTAAAATCAATGAAAATACAATGTATTGAGTGAAAAAACTATCTCAAACTTTTTTGATACTTTAACATCTGCAATTCTAACTTTGCAGCATCTTTTTTTATCTGTTCATTTAGTTCTTGATATTGCTTAAGCGCCACTTGTTTTTCTTGATTTGGGCTTTGCTGTGTATCTTCATATTTTGGATTAAACATTAGATCTTTAGTGAGATCAAGATATTGTAATTGTAGTTGAATGAGGTCATGCATTTCAGAAGTACGTGACTTTAGTTGTTGATAGCTGATTTTGTATTGCTGAAAATACTGCTTAAAATTTTGCTTAATTTGTTCAGAATAAGCTTCAACACTCTGATCATTTGGATCAATATTAGGATTTTTTTGTTGATTTAAATATGCATCCATTTGGTATTCAATTAATTTATAATCAACCCAATCATCAATTAAATCTTGTTTTTCGGATTTCGATATTTTAGCTGTGCTTTCATTCTGAGCAAAACTTGACTCAAGTGAAAGACTAAAACAGGATAGGAGAATACTCAGAGTTAGTAATATTTTTTTCATAAAATTAGGTCTGCTAACATTTGCTTTAAAAATGGTGTTTATATTTAATAATTCCAAGAATAATTATAACAAGCTCAGAGCAATGTATCCTCCAAGTTAGTCCAAAATTGTCCAACTTTCGGGATGCAGTTCATCCGGTGGGTTTTTTGGACCCAATTTATGAGTAATGAAAAATTTACACATCTCTGTGATCTAGATGGAAATTCCGGCAAGCAAAACTTAAATATTTTGACTTCGAAAATCGGCTATGGTTACGAGCAAAGCAACTTAATAAGGATCAATAATAGCAAGGAGATAGTGGTTATATCAGAGAACGTCAAGCAAAGATGAGATTATTTAAAACAAAGTCGTTTTTGATTAACATAAAGGTGCTGTTCGTTTCTTTGTAATTCTTCATTGGATGGAGAGGTGAGCGTTAGAGCAGATATAAGCTAGTACACTCTATTTTTATTCGAAGTCAACAACGTCATACGCCTATCACAGTTATTCCATCTACTTTATTTTCTAAAATATTTTTTAGAAAAATAACAATTTGATCCATCATTTCAATAGCATCATTTTTATATGATTCAAAGTTTTCAATAAAATTTAACTTACTTTCATTAAAAATGAATTGGATATTGTCATTTTCATTTATTGCTGTTTTAGTATCCAAATACATTCTATAAGCTTCTAGTCTCGCAATTATCACTTCAACCTTTTTTGAATCAAGATAAATATCTCTCCAATGTGCCCATTTATCTTCACCTTCAAAAAAAAACCTTTTGATTAAAGAAAAAGCAGTTTCGCCAATAACAATAGAATTTAAATAATTCCTATTATTTTCAATGCTTAAGGGAATAATTTGCATACAAAGCCCTGCACACAAGCCATCATTTTTTATAACCTTAAAGTTAATTTTTCTAATCTCGTTAGTCATTATTCGTAATATCCTCTTTCCCAAATGGAACAATTCTATTTTCAGGTACGATATCTATATATTGATTTCCTTTATACCATCTTACCATCCACCCTCTACAGTTCCTAAAACTAGGTTGTCATTCTCAGCTCGTCTTAAATTTTTGTGCCACAGTGAATACTCGAAAACTGAATCACTAATTTATTTTTAAAACATTTTATATTACTTATTTAATAAGCGATGCAAACCGATACACGCTAAAAAAATCAATTGGGATGCATAGCAATATAAGATTAATTGATCAAATGAAAACAAATTTATTCATGTTATCGATATTAATATACAAATGTTATTAATATTTTTTAATAAAACATTTAGTTTTATTAAAATTGATTGGCATTATTACTCAGCTAAAATATCACTTGCTTAGCTTGATTTTAAATTAAATAGTTGAAATTTAATAACATATTTTATTTGTGTTATCTGGGTTAAATTTTACTTGAGATTTTTTTTAATAACTATTCTTGTATTTTATACGCTTAATAGTATATTAAATTTGTACAAAATTTTTACAGCAAATATAGTGTTTTGTATTTTATTTCTAAATAAAAATGATAAACTGTTCACACTCTATATGGGGCCATGGGGGCTAAATGAAAGAAGAAATAAAAATCGCTATATTCGGTTTGAGTTTAAATGTGCTCGATGCAATTAAGCAGAAAATACGATCTATGTATGATGACTCACTTCAAGTAAGTTGGGCGAATATTGCTGACCCTCATTTAGATATTCTTCTTGTGAATGATATGTTTTTTAGTTCACCAACAATTCAAAATTTGGTCGGTGTCAAAAAAGTCCCTTATTTACGTCTGGTCAATAAGAATGAAAAATCAGGGCAAATAGAAGGAGATAAATTATATTTACCTTTTTCACCCTCAGATGAAATTCGAAAATGGTTTAAAGATCGCTATTTACATGTACCTGTCAGTGATAAAACCGTCAATATTGTCAATCAGATTTCTAAAAAAGCCGATTTAACCAAGGTGGTTCCTGAGCTTTTTAATGAGCGAAATGGCAATGTTCAAGTATTCGACTCAAAAGGCAACATCGCATTAGTTAATATTCGCACACAACAAGTTTGGATAGATCCGCTACGAAAAGTACAAGGGACGGATGTTTCTTTAAATTTTACTTATGCAACTATGCAAATGGCACAGTCTGTGAGTACTTTTCAAGGTATAGAACTTAGATCTTGGGTGTGGAATTTATTGTGGTATTCAGATGATGTCAATATTCCAATCAGTTCTAACGATTGTTATAAACTGCTAGATTGGCCACAACCGAATCATCAAAATGAACGGCAAATGGTTTTTAAAATTGCAGCGTGTTTTGAATTGGGAGCAAGTGTTTCCCAAGTGGCTCAGAAAACAGGCTATAGCAAAGAACAAGTCGCTAAATTTGTTTCAATTGGTGTGTTGACCAATTCACTAAAAAAAATAGCGCTTGAAGATGCAAAACTGCATACTGAGGAAAAACAATCTTCAGGCATTTTACGTGGGTTTTTTGGTAAGTTAAGGAAAAAATTAGGGCTTTAAGTGTCTAAAAACATACAAATCAAATAAGGCTTGTAAAAATTAACCCTTAAATCAAGTTTGTTTAAACTGACACGATAAGCAAATCTATATCCAGTTTATATGATGCAGTGATAAGTTTAAAAAATAGGTGATGATGTGATCTTACAAAAGTATAAAATTGTTTTTGGCGGTAAAATGGGTGCTGGTAAAACAGAAGCAATCAAATCATTATCTGAAATTTCAGTCTTATCTACAGAAGCACAAAATACAGATGAGCAAGCGCACAGTAAGGCATTGACCACTGTCGGGATTGACTATGGTGAAATCAAATTAGATGAAGGCGTTATTGTTGGATTATATGGTACGCCAGGGCAGGATCGCTTTGATTTTGTTTGGTCAGTGATATGTAAAGGTGCAATCGGCGCGGTGGTGTTGATTGACCATACGCAAAAAGATGCACTTGAAGATTTAAAATTTTATTTTCAAAGTTTTAAAGAACATCTCAACAATATTGTGGTCGGTGTGACCCATATAGATGAAAATCCGCAGCACCTATTAAAACCGTATAAAGATTGGATGCAGTTAAATCAATTGACCATGCCAATTTTTGCAGTAGACGCCAGAAAAAAAGATGATGTATTGATCATGGTTGAAGCACTTATTGCAAGAGCCGAAGTCGAATTTGGCTAATTGTCGATATAGGAGATCGTAAATTATAAAATCAAATTACTTTATTAAAGGCTGTATAGAACAATGTTAAAGGCGTATACATACTGAATACGCCTTATTTTAATGCTTTTGAAATAAAAAATTGCCATCATCTTAAAAAATAGTCGATAAAAAGTGTTGTTAGCGTAATATAAGCACCAAGATAAAACATTTTATTCAGTTTGCACAAAAATAGTGCGTTAAAATTGTGCGTAATAATTTTAAAACGAGAAGTGTGTTTGAATATGGTGCAATTCTATTTGCACTCAGTATAATAGATGGAATTTAATTGTTGCTAAGCTTATTTTCTGATAAGAAATTCAATATTTTAGCAATTATTTTAAAAGTTGGTATGCTACTTGCTATATAAATACCAACTACTAACACGCACTTCACAAGTGCAACAAAAATTCATTGGAGCAAAATGAGCATGGCGAACAAGGTCCTTCAACTCATACAAGAAAGTGGCGCAAAATGGGTCGATTTTCGCTTTACTGATACTAAGGGTAAAGAGCAGCACGTAAGCTACCCATCAGACACTATCGATGAAGATACTTTTGAAGATGGTAAAATGTTTGATGGTTCTTCAATTGCTGGTTGGAAAGGCATTGAAGCATCTGACATGATTTTACGTCCAGATCCTGAAACTGCTTTTCTTGACCCGTTCTTTGCTGAAGCAACCATCGTCGTTACTTGTGATGTTATTGAACCATCTACTGGTCAAGGCTATGACCGTGATCCACGTTCGATTGCTCGTCGTGCGGAAGAATACCTAAAATCAACAGGTATTGGTGACACTGCATTCTTTGGTCCAGAACCAGAATTCTTTGTTTTTGACGAAGTTAAATGGGACATCGATATGTCTGGCGCTCGCCATACATTAATCGCTGAAGAAGCTGCTTGGTCTACAGGTAAAGACTATGAAGCAGGTAACTCTGGTCACCGTCCTCGTGTTAAAGGTGGTTATTTCCCAGTTCCTCCAGTAGATTCTTCACAAGATATGCGTGCTGAAATGTGTGCACGTATCGAAGACATCATGGGCCCTGGTCGTGTAGAAGTGCACCATCATGAAGTTGCATCTTGCCAATTAGAAATTGGTGTAAGCTTCAATACGATGGTTCGTAAAGCTGACGAAGTTCAACAGTTCAAATATGCTGTTTGGAACGTTGCGCATCAATATGCGAAAACAGCGACGTTTATGCCTAAGCCTATGGTTGGTGATAACGGTTCAGGTATGCACGTTCATATGTCTATCTCTAAAGATGGCAAGAACTTGTTTGCTGGTGATGAATACGCTGGTCTTTCAGAAATGGCGCTTTACTTCATCGGTGGTATCATCAAGCATGCACGTGCATTGAATGCGATCACAAACCCTTCTACTAACTCGTATAAGCGTTTGGTTCCTCACTTCGAAGCGCCAATTATGCTTGCTTATTCTGCACGTAACCGTTCTGCTTCGATTCGTATTCCATACGTTTCTAGCCCTAAAGGTAAACGTATTGAAGCGCGTTTCCCAGATCCAATGATGAACCCATACTTAGGTTTTGCGGCATTATTGATGGCTGGTCTTGATGGTATTCAAAACAAAATCCACCCAGGTGAAGCAGCTGATAAAAACTTATATGATCTTCCTCCTGAAGAAGAAGCTAAAATCCCAACAGTTGCGCATAGCCTAGATATGGCGCTTGAAGCACTTGAAGCGGATCATGAGTTCCTTCTTAAAGGTGGCGTATTCACAAAAGAAATGTTGGATGCATACATCGAGCTTAAAACTGAAGATGTACGTCGTTTAAATACGACGACTCACCCAGTTGAATTTGATATGTATTATAGCTTGTAATTCGGTTTCGAATTTAAGTGATGAAAAACCTGCCTTGTGCAGGTTTTTTATGTCTGAAAATTAGAAATTCAGCATTTTAATTTTAAAATCATGAGAGGGGAGAATTGTCAGTAATGCTGTGTTTAGATTTTGACGATGTTGAGTTTGAAGATGCTGAGTTTAATGATAAAAAGCCAGTTAAATAACTGGCAATGAATGAAATTTAAAAATATGCTTAGTGTGAACTCGTGATATTCTGTTGATATTTCACCATATATTGTTCACGAATTTCATTACGCTCATCAGATGTTGACGCTTTTTGCATTTTTTTACGCATTTCGTTGCGTTCAGCGGTGCTCATTTGCTGCCAGACTTCACGCATTTTTTGCTTTTCTTGTTCAGGAAGCTGAGTAAACCAATCCATGCGTTGTTGCAGTGCTGCACTTTGATCAGTCGGAATTTCTTTTAAATTTTGATAACGCTTAATCAGTGCCTTTTGCTCATCCTCAGAAAGGGCATCCCATGTTTCATTGACTTGACTGTTCGCATCTTTAGAAAAAATCCAAAAACGTTCAAATCCAGCAAAACTTGTTTGTAGAAAACCAATAGCACAAAATGCCAAAGCTAATTTTCTAGCTGCCATGAGAATTTTTATCCTCACCAAATACCGATAACATGTCTAAATCTTCCATCATTTGAGGTGAAAGTTTAGGACTAATCACCACTTGTTGTGGGGTTTGTGATTCTGGTGATATATCAAAAGCATTGGGAATCACAACAAAACCAGTAATTGCCGCTGCAAGCGCAAAACCAGTCATTTTCCAGTGACCAAAACGTGAGGTTTGTTTATCTTGGATATGGTCAAGCACATTGTTCATCACCACTGCTTTATTGCGGTGATGACGTGCAGCTTCATCCAGTTTTGCCGTCACTTGTTTGGTGAAATCATCATTATTCATGTGATGAACCTCCATACGGATTTAAATGTGAGAGCGAAGTTCTTAGTCCTTGAATAGCTCTGTGATAATGAGTTTTTACACTACCTTCTGTACAGTTCATAATAGATGCAGTGGTTTGTGTATCAAATCCTTCCCAAGCACGTAACATAAATGCTTGTTGCTGGCGTACAGGGAGGCGGCTAATGGCTTCTTGAATTTCCTCAACGGTGACATCTTGATCTAGAAATTGAAGTGGATTAGGTGTGGATTCATCCACAATTTCCATAGCTTCTTCATCATCAGAATCTAAATCAATTTTTCGAAATAACGAAAATGGAGAAGCGCGTCGTGCTTCTTTGCGTCGCCAATCTTGTAATTTGTTATTTAAAATTGTATAGAACAGTGGATACCATTCTTCAGTGGATTTATCTGCATAAGATTTATGTAAGGAAATAAATGCTTCCTGTACCAAATCCATCGCAATCCCATTGTGACCTTGGGTTGCATTTTCCATCATCACTAGGGCACGACCCGTCACGTCCTGCATGAAAAAACGCAGGCGCTGCTCGCTCGTACTCGTTTGAGCACTTGCTGTTTCAGACTGTGACTTCTTTGGTGCTAAGTCCATAGAGATGGAAAATCCCGTCATGGGTACCCACCATTATTTTAAATTCATATCTCTATAACGTTAAAAAAATGGTTTGGGTTGACATGTAAATCAATTATTTTTTTCAGTTTAAATGATTTTTTCCAATAACGGGCAATATTTAAAATAAATTAACCTTATAGTCGTTGTCTAACCATTTCAAAGAAACAAATCGAGCCAGCAACTGCAACATTGAGGGATTCTTGACCACCAGGTTGCGGAATAGATACCGCTTCAGCGCGTTTAAGAGCGAAATCTGAAACACCTTGACCTTCATTACCTAAAATCCAAACACACTGTTTGCGCAGGTTTTTAGTGTAAAGGCTTTCTGCCTGATGCGAACTGGTCACATACACAGGAATTTTAAATTGCTTGAGCAAGTCTTCAAGGATGACGTTTTCATATGTGTGTAATGAAAAATGCGCCCCCATACCGGCACGTAATACTCGTGGTGACCATAACGATGCAGAACCTTTGGTACAGACAATTTGTTCAATACCCGCAGCTGCTGCTGATCTAAGTAATGTGCCAACATTGCCCGGATCTTGGACATTTTCAAGAATTAGCGTGTCTTCAGTAAAATTCAGTGCCTGAGTTGAACTTGGTAAATCTACAATGGCTAGACATGCAAGGCTGGTTCCAAGGGTACTTAAATCTTTGTATAAAGATTCACCGACCACAAACACGATACCTTGATATTGGTCAAGGATACTGCCTAAATCTTCATGATCTAAGGCATGTTCAGTGGTAAAAATTGAATTAATCTTTCGACCTTTTTCTAACCATGCAAGCGTAAGATGGGTTCCCTCAAGTACAGTTTGTCCTTGTTTTTTACGGTAAGTGTTTTGTTCAATTAAACCTCTGAGGTGTTTAATTTTGGGATTGTCTTTTGATTCAAGGAAAATTGTAGGCATGGGAGAGTACGTCCAAAAAATTAAGTAGGGTCTGTGATCATTCTATAAAGAAATTGCAACAGACCCTAGCTGGCGTTACTCCCTAAATAGAGAGTAAGAAAAGAGAGAAGAATTAGTTGTGGTAGCTGGTAACAAGCTCAACTTCATTCTTAGAACCAATGATAACAGGAACACGTTGATGTAACTCAGTCGGTTGAATCTCTAAAATACGTGTACGGCCCGTAGTCGATGCGCCGCCAGCTTGTTCCATTAACATACTCATTGGGTTGGCTTCATACATTAAACGTAAACGACCTGCTTTTTTAGGATCTTTAGTATCGTATGGATATAAGAAAATACCGCTACGACATAAAATACGATGAATATCACCTACCATACACGCCACCCAACGCATATTGAAATCTTTTTCACGTATAGATGTTTTACCTGCTTGTAGTTCTTCGATATAACGTTTTACAGGTGCTTCCCAATGACGTTGATTTGATGAGTTAATCGCAAACTCTTTGGTATCCGCAGCAACTTGAATATTTTCAGAAGTGAGTAAGAATTGCTTTTCTTCAGGGTCGTAAGTGAAGAACACAACGCCCGCACCAACGGTCAAAGCCATCATTGTTGATGGGCCATAAAGCACATACCCTGCTGAAACTTGTTGAATCCCTGCTTGCATGAAGTCTTCAGCTTGCGTTACAGCATTTTGCGCAGGAAGGATAGAGAAAATTGTTCCTACACACATGTTAATGTCAATATTGCTTGAACCATCTAATGGATCAAATAAAACCAAATATTTGCCATTGTCTTGAGCTGGGGTAAATTCATCTAATTCTTCAGATGCGAGTCCGCCTACATTTGGATTGGCTTTTAAAGCATCAATCAAATAATCATTTGAAATCACATCAAGTTTTTTTTGCTCTTCACCTTGTACATTTTCATGTTGTGCACTCCCCAAGACACCAGCTAAAGCACCTTTCTGTAAAGCCTGATCGATGGTTTTACAGGTATTGGCAATTGTTTCAATCACATTGGCAAGTTCAGGTGTTAAGTTCCCTTGTTGTTGTTCTAAATATTGGGATAGGGTGCGATATGACATATCAGAGGTGCTCCAAAAGCGATAAATTTTTACAAACCAAATAATGGAGGCTATTTTAGATGAGTTCAGCACAAAATAGAAATTATCCTGTGTTATTTGTCGTGAAATTACCCTTGAAAGTATTTTAGAAAGTGTTATGTTGAATATACGTACAATAGCGTATAGGAGCACTGACATGACAACGACAAAGTTTGAAGCGACTCCGACTCCAAATGAAAGCATTGATTTAAAAGATATTAGTGCTGAAAAAGTGAAAGAAGCATGGAAGAATTACGAAGCTAAGCCTGAATTCAAGGAATTCAATAAGCATGACATGATTGAATCTATGCAAAGCCCCAAGCCAGATGAGTCAAAGGCTTAATCAATAAAAAGCGTTCATTGCGATATGAGCGCTTTTTTCTATTCATTTATTTTATATTAATTCCGAACAATAAATCTTTATGATAGAGATTGATCACAAAACAGACATTATCATTCCGTTTAATAAAATTGGTGAACCGGAGTGGGATGTTAAAACTCGCCTAATTTTAGAATCTCTTGCTGATTTAAATGATGATGAGATTGCACCTGCAATTGATGATGAGCAAATTTTAAAACTTGAACAGCGTTTAAATTGTCGCTTACCTGAATCTTTAAAGATCTTCTATCAACACTTTGGGATTGCTGATATTGGTGAGCAATTACAGCAATTTGATGATATTGGCTACTTAAAAGATATTTGGGCAAATGCACCGCAATATGCGCCTGAATTTAGTCAGACTGATTTAGCAGTTTTACCTCATCTGATTACATTTAGTGATTATCTTGGTAATGGCAATATGTTTTGTTTTCATGATATTAGCAAAGAAATCTATTACTTTGATCATGACGACACGCCTTATTTAAGTAAAATATTGGACTCTGTGGATGACTATATTAAAGGTTGTCTGATTTTAGTACAGTCTGAGTTTTTTGCTGAAGCGCATCCAGATGAGGTGGATGAATGGGTAGAGGAACGGTTTATTGCGTTATTTAATGAGCAAATACTCAAGAAATGGCGTTATTAATATAAATTACCTTGAACATGCTAAGCAGTTTCTTATTTTACTGTACTAAATCAAAATTTTATCTTGAAATAGGAAAGCGCTGAATAAGAATAAGCTCTGGTAAAAATGCCCAATTGAATTGGGCATTTTTTATGGTCTATTTTAATAATGCAACTTTGGCATTATTTTAAAAGAGGAGGAATGGCTTCGTAGTTGATTTCAACACGGCGGTTTTCTTTCCAAGCCGCTTCATCATGACCAGCATTGATCGGCATTTCTTTACCGTAGCTTACTGCTTCTAATTGGTTTGCTTTAACACCATTGGTGATCAGGTAGCTTTCAACAGCTTTAGCACGACGCTCACCTAAAGCCATGTTGTACTCACGTGTACCACGTTCATCTGTATGACCTGTTAATGCCACTTTAGAGTTGGCATTGGCAATCAAGAACTGTGCATGTGCTTGTAGTGTTTGGTAGTCATCATTGGAAAGATCACTACTGTCATAATCAAAATGTACCACACGTTTTGCTAAAAATGCTTTATTGGCTTCAGTCACGCCTTTAGATGAAGCACCATTTAAATTTTGTGCATTTAAAGCAGCATCTTCACTTAAACCACTGGTATTTACTGTCGTCGCACTATTTGGATTGGTTCCTGATTCTACAGTGGCAGCAGGTTTACGGCTTGCACAACCTGTCATCACCAAGCTTGCTGCTAATAAGGGTAAAGCTAGATATTGAATTGACTTCATGTTGATCTCCGGTATTTCAATTTTAAATAAGTGATTTACATCTTGATTAAATTATTTAGGGGCCCAAGCAGGTTCACGTACTTCACCTTGTTCGCTTGGTAAGTTCATGCGGAAGCGACCATCTGTAGACATGATCGCCAATAAGCCACGATTACCCTCACGTGTTGCATAAACCACCATTTGCCCATTTGGAGAAAAGCTTGGTGATTCATCTAAACTTGTTGGTGTCAAAATATTGGTGATACCTGTAGAAATTTCCTGAATGGCAACTTTGTAGTTACTACCAGAAGGGCGGTGTACCAATGCCACATATTTACCATCGGCACTTAATGTACCACGTGCATTAAATGCACCACGGAAAGTTAAACGTTTGGTCGAGCCATCATCAAAACTATAACGGTAAATTTGTGCTGATCCACCACGGTCAGATGTGAAAATAAACGATTTTCCATCTGGAGCATAACGTGCTTCTGTGTCAATTGCGCTATCGTTAGTCATGCGCTTCACTTGACGTGAATCTAAATCCATTTGATAAACTTCAGGATTTCCATGCATAGACGCAGTAAACAGCATTGATTTCCCATCAGGAGAGAAACTTGGTGCACCATTTAAACCGCGAAATGCAGCGAGTTTTTCTCGTGCACCTGTGGCTAAGTCTTGGATATAAATAGCAGGGCGCTTGGTTTCAAATGAAACATATGCAATTTTTTTCGCATCTGGCGTCCAAGCAGGTGAGAGAATAGGATCTCTTGAACTTAATACCGTTTTAGGCTGCTCACCATCGGTATCTGCAATTTGTAAGGTATAACGAGTCTCTGGTGTTGCAGGGTTACGTAACACATAAGCAATACGTCCTGTGAAGTCGCCTTGAATCCCTGTAAGCGCTTGATAAATTGCGTCACTGATCATATGTGCCGCAGAACGCACACGTGATGCTGGGATTGAGAGCAATTCATTTAATAGGAATTTTTGCTTTTCAACATCATAGAGTTGGTAATGTACTGCCAATGAACCATCTGCATTGGTTTTAGAGTCACCTAAAACCACATAAGGAACCCCAGCCGCTTTCCATGCTTCTGCATTTATATTGTTTATGTTTGCAGTTGCAGGAAGATTTTTTGATGAACTGGTAAAGCGCCCAGAACGATTTAAATCTTGTTCAACAATAGGGTAGATAGATTGATCATTACTAAATGGAATGATGGCAATTTTAGGTGCAGATTCAGGTGCTTTGGCAATTTCTAATTGCAATTGTGCATATGATGTGGTGATCAATGCTGGACTAAATGCAACAATAATTGCGAATCCTAATAGATGTTTAGGCATGATTTTCATTGGACTTCATGTACTCAAATATCAATTTTTAACTATGCTTAGCTTTGTAGCACAAAGACATGATTTTAATCTATATAAAGCATGTAATTGTGAACAAAAGATTATCATTGAACAGATTTACTAAAAAAATTAAATTCAAATTTATTACACCAATGAATTTCGGCTTGATCTTTGGGTATTTTAAATGGTGCAGCTGTAAAAATTACTTTTTTATAGATTTGACAACAATGCCATTTTTGCTGTCATTAAAATATATTATCTCGTGTTGAATAGAGACTTATTCAGCACGGAATTTGATGCGAATCACTTTTAATAATTGATTGAGCGATGACTGTTTAGACATTTCAAAAGGTGCTGTTTGCTGAATCGCCGTTTTGATTGCGTTTGAAAACGCTTCGCTGTCTTGTTCTGTGATTAAAATATCTTTTATATTCCCGCTGTCATCTAAGTAAATAATAACATCGGCATTTTCTTGGATAATTGTTAAATTTTTCAACTTTTTAACAATCCGATTGACTCTAGCGGTATTTATCCGCTGAGCCATTTGACTTTGTTGAAGTAATGCTTCTGTTGTTGGTACAGACGGTTTGTTTTCGTATGATGCAGAAGGTGGGTGTTGTTGCGTATTTACTTCAAGTATTTTTTCTTGCTCGATATTTTTTGCAAATAATAATGTAGTTGGAAAAAATAATGAAATTGCTACAAATATGGGTTTAACTCGCATTTGATTTTTCCGAGTGATTGTTCTTGTATTAAATTACACCCTGCCAAGACAGGGTGTAATTTTAAAATTATTTCACTGTAAAATTTGCACTAAAACTTCGTGCTTCGCGTCTGGCATCTGGATCAGATGGCATTGGGAAAGGTGCAGCATTGCGAACTGCTTGTTCCACACTTGCTTTTACATCTGGGTCTGATGCATTGACAATGATCGAGGCCACAGAACCGCTATCCGTTAGTGTAACACGAGCTGTTGCCTTTTGACCTGTTGAGCCAGCTGGCATACGCCAAGCATTCCGAACTTTACTTTCGAAGTCCTTTTTCGCAGAAGATGCAACTTTTCTCGCTTCTGCCTTTTTATTTGCAGCAGCTTCTTTGGCTTTTTCAGCAGCAGAGGCTTTTTCTTCATCTAATTCGCGTGCTAGATCAGCTTTACGTTTTGCGTCCGCATCCGCTTTGGCTTTTGCAGCAGCATCTGCTTTGGCTTTTGCAGCAGCATCTGCTTTAGCCTTTGCAGCAGCGTCCGCTTTGGCTTTTGCATTAGCATCTGCCTTGGCTTTTTCAGCAGCGTCTGCCTTGGCTTTTGCAGCAGCATCTGCTTTGGCTTTTGCATTAGCATCCGCTTTGGCTTTTTCAGCAGCGTCCGCTTTAGCCTTTGCAGCAGCGTCCGCTTTGGCTTTTGCATTAGCATCCGCTTTAGCCTTTGCAGCAGCATCTGCTTTAGCTTTTGCAGCAGCATCCGTTTTGGCTTTTGCGTTAGCATCTGCTTTAGCTTTTGCAGCAGCATCCGCTTTGGCTTGTTGGGCCTTATCTGCGGCTTCTTTTCTGACTTTTTCTGCAGCTTCTGCTTTGCTTTTTGCTTCGGCATTGAGTCTTGCGAGTCTAGCTTTTTCCGCAGCATCCGCTTTGGCTTTTTGAAGCGCCTCTTGCTTAGCCTTAGCTGCTGCATCTGCTTTAGATCTTGCTTCAGCTTCAGCCTTAGCTTTCTCAGCAGCATTTTTAGCCTGCTTTACTTTTTCAGCTGCCTCTTGTTTGGCTTTTTCCGCAGCATCTGCTTTAGCTTGAGAAAGTTTTAAGGCTTTTTCTTGTGCTGCTTTAGCCGCTGCCATAGCCAATTGCTGTTCTAATGCGGCTGCCTTGGCCTGTTCGGCAGCTTTTTGTGTATCTATCGCCTTGGTATCTGGTGTGTTATTTGCTTCAGTTGGAATTTCTGCTGCAGTTTGATCGGGTTCCGCTGTTTGCTGAGTATTTTCTGCAACCTTGCTATCTGCCGTTTCAGTGGCATCAGTTTCTACTAAAGGCTTGGGTTCAGGCGGTGGTAAATCTTCAGGCTTAATTAAAACGGTTTTAATTTGCTTGGGTGGCTCAGGTGGTTGACTTAAACCGAGAAAAAGTAAGCCAGTAATCGCCACCACATGAATACCTAGGGTAAATCCAAGTGCAATCGCTTTTTCTTTAGATTGTGGCTTTTGAATATTTTTCATAACTTACTTTACAGACTCTGTCAGTAAACCCACTTGGCTTAAACCAGCATCTTGCAGTGTAGACATGAGTTTCATGACTTCACCATAAGGGCGTGATTCACTACCATTGATCAAGACACTCAATTGCTTGTTATTTGCTTGAGCCTGTTGCTGATTTTCTGTAAGTACTGTTTTTAACTCATCTAAAGTTAAAACCTCATTTTTATGGTTTTTGTCTTCAAGTTTAATCGTACCATCTGCTTCTAAAGTCACGATGGCTGGTCGGTCTTCAGATTGAATCGGATTATTGTTTGCTTGAGGTAAATCAACTTTAACACCCGTGGTAATCATGGGTGCTGTCACCATAAAAATAACCAATAAAACCAACATGACGTCGATATAGGGAACGACATTCATATCACTTTTTAAAGGCTTTTTGACGCGCTCAAAACGTCCAGAACGTTGGATTGTCATTATTCATCTTCCTGTGTAGTTCCCACAGACTGACGTTGTAATAGCGCCACCATTTCTTCTGCAAATAATGCACGATCTGAATAAATTTCTTCGCCTTTTGCAGTGTAATGGTTAAATGCTAGTACTGCTGGTATTGCAGCAAATAAACCAATCGCAGTTGCAATCAATGCTTCAGCAATACCTGGTGCAACAGTGGCTAAGGTAACTTGTTCAACCTGAGCTAAGCCAATGAATGCACTCATAATGCCCCAAACAGTACCAAATAAACCAATATAAGGTGCGACAGAACCGATACTGGCGAGAGAGCTTAAGCCTTGCTCTAAACGGCCTTGATCACGACTGAGTCCTACACGCAAGATACGTTCAGTACCTTCAATCATTGATGCAGTTTCAGCATGACGTTTTTTAAGTTTTAAAAACTCACTTAAACCTTGATAGAAAATATCTTCTAAACCGCTTCGCTTAGAATTAAGCTGAGCATTGTTATATAAGGTATTGAGTTCAGCACCAGACCAGAAGATTTTTTGGAAATGCTCATCGCCTTGATGTGCTTTCTTATAGCCCATATGCAACTTGGCAATCAAATACCAACTAAAAACGGATGCGAGTACTAAGATTAGCATCACCAATTGAACCACAGGGCTCGCTTGTAAAATTAAATCAGAGATGTGTAAAGAAGATTCTAGTTGTGTTGCCATAGTTACATGTGCCAAAAGTATTTTTTATTCGTGAGCTAATTCTCGAAGAATTAAATCACGGATTTCGTCAGGAATTCTACGAGGTTTCATATCTGTACTTAAACATGCCAATTCCACCTCGCCAGAAGCAAGCATGATTTCACCACGATATATATTCTGTTGCAACACAAATGACGAAGCTTTACATGAAACTACACTTGCTGTAACAGTAATAAGATCGTCCATGAGTATAGGGCGAGAATATTTCAATGCAATTTTATGCACGACAAAATTGTAATCTTTTTGATGCCAATAGTGGTCAATACCGGATGCACGTAGCCATTCTGTCCGTGCGCGTTCCATAAAGCGGATATGATTGGCATGGTATACGATACCGCCTGCATCTGTATCTTCGATATATACACGGATTTGGAATTCGAATTTATTACTCATGTTGCTATGCATTCCTGTGTTGTTTATTGCATATCTATCAATTGCTTGCCAGTATTTACTTGCACTGATTCAATTTCAAATCATTCAGTTGAAAAAACAAGAACTTTATCTTGCTGATCTGATTGCTTGATTGAATTTTACAATACCTATAAGGGAACCTATCAACTACGCCAAAAGCATCTATGAGATGTTTTGAGAGAAACGGAAATCTACATGAACAGCAGACTGTTGCTTGAACAGTACGTGTATATAAGCTTTAGAGGCTATATTGTAGAAAAGTAAATTGATTTGCCCCACTTATAAATTTGCACAAGAGTTTAACCCTGACTTTGGCGCGAATTTTAGCACAAGGTCTGCTTTCTCAAATGGCACAAGATTACAATCCGAATGAGGAGAGTAAGGGTGAAGGAGATTAGGTTAGGGGATTCTGTAAATGAAGTGGCATCACTGAGTACTGTATTACTCTCACGGTCATACTCAAAAGTTAAATTAGGAAATATCGCGCAATGGTAAAGCAGCTGATACAAAAGATTGATTGAAGCATGGACTTCTGAGTGAGGACGGTCACTTAGATGCCCCAGTTTTTATGTGATGTAAACATTTTTGCTATTGCAAACATTCCAAAAAAAACAACGACTGCTTCAACACCAGTTGTTTGATGTGTCTCATTTACTAAGATCGCATATGTAGCTAAAAATAATGCAATTGCATATATTAAAAAATTTATTATATTTGCCATTTAAAACTTCTCTTATTAATATAAATTAACAATATCATACTAATTCTAAGAGCAAATATATGAAATTTAAAATTCTATTACTTTTATTGTTAAGTTCTTCTGCTTTCGCAAATAAAGCCGATGAATGCAAAATTGTTGAAGAGACAGCCGACATGATCATTCAAATGCGCCAAGGAGGGATTGATTTAAAGAAAGTATTTGATGATACAAAGGATGGGTTAATGGAACATCAAGCTCAGTTATTAGAGGACATGATTGCTGATGCGCTATCTAAGCCCGTGTATGTAACAATGCTAGGGCAGCAGAAGGCCATAAATGAGTTTGTCACTGGCTGGAAAAAATCGTGCTTAAAATCAAATAACGGTAAATAACTCATCCCAACTAAAATAATTTTGAGTAAATTTACCTAAGTTCATTTCATCATTTTCATGTTGTTTTTGAGCATGATTATGTTAATGTTTTGAAAACAATTATTAATATTTCTTATAACTTCACAAAGAGAAAAATATACATGTTTAGAAGAATAGTAATTTTCCTAGCTTCCTTATTATTTTTATTAAATTCAGCTTTAGTTAACGCTTCAATTGGTGGATGGACACTATCAAATCCTACTGCTGTAGGAGCATCAATTTTATATGATGGAACAAAAGGTTCGCTTACATCTTCTGTTCTAATCTCACCTAATGCTTCACAAGTTGCTAAGGTTTTACGTGGAGGTGTAGCAGGTATTGCACTATCTTTTGCTGTTGAGCAATTATTAGGTGCTGTTGATTGGGTGATGGATCCTGCGAATAATTTGATCCGCTATAAAGAAAAGGGTCAAGTTGGTAAATCATACATTTATTTCTGTACTGGATCTTCTGCTGATCGTTGCAATTCGTCAAATGCTTTAATGTATCGACACGCCGATAATGCGGACTTAATTGCTTTGTGTACATCTTTTGGTATTCAACTTGGTAGAGTGCAAAATGGTCAAATTGCTTATCTGCATGCAGATCGCTATTGTGTTATTCATAATTCAATTTTTGGTAAATTTGATTATCTTGTGGAAGATAAGACTAAAACCCTCTCCCTCATAACCGTTGCCCAACAAGTCATTGAAAATGCAGAAAGTGATAATCTTGATGCACAGTTTACTGTTTTAGCAGCAGCTACAAATATTTTGTCAGAGGCTGAACAGGATGATTCTAAAGCTAAACCAATAGCTGATGAGTTGGATAACAATTCTAAATGTCCAAGCGGTATTGTTAGAAATGGTAGTTGCTGGGTTTGTGATAAATCTCTATTTATGCCATACACTCGCGCCACAAGAGATGCTAAAAATGCTACAAGAGGGAAAAGTTGTAAGAATGTAACAGATACAACTGTGAAAGCAGCTAATGCAACTCTTTTTAGAAATTTAATCAATGCAAGAGTTCAAGAAAATGCTTGTTGGTTACCTCCTGATCCAAACCACGCTATTGCTTTGATTGATGCACAAAATGCCTTGAGTCTATGTGAAAATTAATTATGAATGCAGATATTAAAGATCAACTTGAGAAAACTTTTCCACCTTTTGAATTGGGTGAAAATCGCTCATTGTTAGAATGTGATTTTTTCGATACTTATTATTGTTATTTTGACCAAATTGATGATGATTTCCTGTCACAAAGACAAATGTCTACTGAAGACTTGTTTCTTAAAATTAACTTTGATTGGCCAGAATTTTACTTACAAATTGGACTTGAAGCAGCTCACTTACGTAGTAGGCCAAATGAACGGATCAGAACATGGAAAGATGTGAGCTATGAGTATTTATATTATTTTGGACAGGAGTGTTATAGTTTAAGTTCAGAAGGTTTTAAATTCTATTTGCCTGCTGCGATTTATCACTTCCTAACAACTGATCAAAACAAGGCTTTTATGGATAGTTTTGGTGTTAGGCTAAATACACGATGGGGTGAAGATAATCATGTTTTTAGTGATGCTCAAAAAGAATTTATTGCCAAATTTAAAAGAGAACATTGCTGATACTCACAATCTGAGCATCAGCTATAAAGCGATTACGAAACTTTCGTAGTTAGTTTTTCAAAAAGGGTCTGCACAAACATCAGACCCTTTTTTACATTAAAGATTTCTACATAGATCAACAATTAAGCCGATTTAAGGATCTCATAAAAGTAGACCTAGAGTCGACCAAAATAGATGCTAATTATTCCTAAATATTGATTAATAAAGTTGATTTTAAGTAACATATTGAATAAGCCGTTTAAATAACTTTGTACAACAAAGCCTTTTACATCCTAAAAAGTAGGTGGCATATACGTTAAAGTACGACCAAGAATCCACAATAAGAATAAAACTAAGGGTAAATGAAAGACAAGCTGGGTAACTGTAAACCCAATAACATCTTTAGCTTTTAACTTTAAAATTCCCAGCATAGGTAACATAAAGAAAGGATTAATTAAGTTAGGTAAAGCTTCTGCTGCATTATAAATCTGAACAGACCAGCCTAAATGTACTTTCAGATCGTGTGCAGCCTGCATGACATAAGGTGCTTCAATAATCCACTTACCACCACCTGATGGAATGAAGAAACCTAAAATAGCTGAATATAACCCCATGACAATTGCAAAGGTTTCTTTGGATGCAATCGATACAAAAAATTCAGCAATATAATGAGATAGAGATAAATCCTGTGCGTTCATTGCACTTGTCATGATAAAAGCAATACTTCCATAGAGTGGAAATTGAATCAGTACGCCAGAAACCGCAGGGACAGCTTTAGAAACGGCATTTAAAAAATTTCGAGGCGTTCCGTGTAAAGCAATACCGAGCATTAAGAAGATAAAGTTGTAAGTGTTTAAACTGGAAATGGCAATAATCGGATTGCTTTTTGTAAATTCATTAAACATCCAGATCAGACCTAAAACCACAATTAAAATGCTCAGAATAGGGGAGTTTTCCAGCCAGTCACCTGGGCGTTTTTGGCTTTGAACTTCGGTCTTTTCATCTTCAAAATGAATATCAAATTCATCAATGGTTTTTATGCTATTGCCTTTAGGTGCAGACCAGAATGCAATGGCAATTGATACGATAATCAATACGGCAGTCATAATCATAGACTGTGGTAAAAAGATCGTTTCAGTAAAAGGAATGATACCGGTTAAGTCATAAAGTGGTTCAGGTAAGCTTGCTTTGTTTGCCTGTAACTGGGCAGCGGAAGAACTAATACCCAGTGCCCAAGTTGCACCCATACCAATAATAGCGGCTGCGGCAGCTGCACGATAATCCATATTCAGCTCTTTACGCTTGGATAGTGCAATCACCAAAAGGGCAGTTAAAACCGTACTCATGGCCCAGTTAATCAGTGAAATCAACAGACTGACGGTCGCTACAAAAACAATAGCATTCCTTCCAGATGTGGGAATCTGAGCCATTTTTTGGATCAGCATTTCGACCGGTTTAGATACTGAAACGACATAACCAACGACAATCAACATACACATTTGCATCGTAAATGGAATCAAACTCCAGAAACCATTGCCAAATGAAATTGCGACGTCTTGAACAGATGCTCCTATTCCAATCGCAGCTATGGCGACAATGATGACGCCTAACAGGGCAAAGATATAGGAATCAGGAAACCATTTTTCTGACCAATCACTGACTTTTATTGCAAATTTTTGTAATATATTCTGAGTGTTATCCATATTTAAATATCCTATTTATTCGATTATGAAACCAGTACATCCATGTTGAAAATATTGATTTTCGGGCGATAACGATCAATATCAGTGAGTTTGAATATTTGTATAAAAGACTCTCGAATGAGCTTTAGGGATATGCACTGTTAAATTTTTTTTAAACTCACATTCCATGCAAGTTCACTCAATTTGATTCCTTTTTGTGTTGCTCAGCCAAAATTAGCAACTGTCCTTTTATTAAATTATTAACATTGAATTGGCTTTTTTATAAATTTAAAGTTTTAAACGTACAATAAGAAAAACTCATTAATCAAAAGAGTATGCCCATCTGCATTTGCAGCGTGAAATAAATGATGGCAATTGAATATCCGTTCTATATTTCATAACTTCAACGCTCGACAAAACCCGTTCATTCCAAAATTATTTTTTTGTAATTGTTTAAATAACCAGCATGATTATATGATGATTTGACATTTTTTAACTTTAAACTACTTATGAGCAGCCAATCGAGTATAGGAATTTATATTCAAAGCTGAGTAAAAAGGATGTATCGAGGATAATTTTATAAAATAATAAAATCAAACATTAACAATGATTTATTTATTTTGAATAACAAATTTTTAATGAGATCGATGTAATTAAATAAGCCTATTAAAACCAACAAAAGTTTTTTATTAAGTTTTAATTAAATTAATGTGTAATAACTCTTTACTATGCTTATTGTTTTTTGTATGCTTTTTATTGCAAATGATAATTCTTATCATTCATATTTAGATGTTTTATTTGTTTTCAATTGTTTATGTCGTCCATCTACTGGAATTCTATTTATGAGTAAGTTTAACCTTCGTCCTATTTCAATCGCACTTTTAGGAATTACAACAACTTCAGCCTTTGCAAATAGCAAGGTAGAATCCGATGCTACACAACAACTTTCAACGATTGTTGTTTCTGCTGCGGGTTATGAGCAAAAACTAAAAGATGCACCGGCAAGTATTACTGTGATCACCGCACAAGATCTAAAAGGCAAACGTATAAACTCTATCGCAGATGCTTTAGTTGATGTAGAGGGGGTTGATGTCAGTCTTATGGAAGGAAAAACCGGGGGATTAAATATTCGGATTCGTGGTATGAGTGCGGAATATTCTCTGGTTTTGATTGATGGTCGCCGTCAGAACAGTACTGGAGATATTGCACCAAATGGTTTTGGTGAGTCAAATAACAGTTTTATTCCTCCAGTTTCAGCAATTGAAAGAATTGAGATTATTCGAGGACCTGCTTCTACATTGTATGGTTCTGATGCCATGGGTGGCGTGGTCAATATCATTACAAAAAAAGTTTCAAATGTATGGACAGGCTCTATCACATTAGAAGGGACGTTACTGCCAAACAGTTCTGATTTTGGTAACCATCGTGCAGCAGATGCTTTTCTTAGTGGACCCATTGTTCAGGACTTATTAGGAGTGCAGCTTCGTGCACGAAAGGCTCAACGGAGTCAGTCCAATGTGGGATATCTCGATGTAAATGATAATTCAGTAGAGCTAAACAGGGGTGATAACCCAACCAAATCAGATTTAGAAACTATAGGGGCACGTGTAACATTTACCCCAACTAAACAACACGATCTCTCGGTAGAATATGAAAAAACTGAACAATGGTATGACAACAGTAAGAGTCAACTTGGTACGCTTGGTGCAAATGGTGGTTATGATAAATCGAAAGAATTTAATAGAGATCGACTAACACTTGTACATACATGGCGCAATAAAATAGGGACCTTGGAATCAAATATTAGTAATACTCAAACTGAAACCATTGGTCGCCTTATTCCAGCACGTGCTCAAGCAGGTTCAAGTGTAATTACACCACGTCTTTTAGAAAGTGAGGATACGATTTTTGATACTAAATTGGCCACTCAATATTTTAAAGGACACAATATTACCCTTGGTGGGCAATGGTGGGATGCAAGTATTAAAGACGGATTAAGGGTAAATAAGGAGGTGTCGTTTCAGCAATTGGGTCTTTTTGCTGAAGATACATGGGCACTTACCCCTGATCTAGCTTTAACAACGGGTTTACGTTTTGACAATCATGATACATTTGGTAGTTTTTGGACACCTAGAGCATATTTAGTTTGGAATGCAAATGACAATTGGACATTTAAAGGTGGCTATAGTGAGGGTTATAAAGCGCCTCGCTTGGAGCGCCTGACCAATGGGATTTATAATGTTGGTGGACAAGGACGAACTCCTCTTTTTGGAAGTCCAAATTTAAAACCTGAAACAAGTAATAACTTTGAGCTGGGTACTTATTTTAATAATGGTTCCAATTTTGATGCCAACATCACAGCATTTTTCAGTCAGATTAAAGATAAAATAATTAATGGACCAGTGGAGAGAACCTGTGATGCCAAGGATCTTAAGGTAAAAGCTGACTGTGAAGACGAAATGGCAAGACTTGGTACACCATGGTTAATGCAAGCTGGAGATACTGACAAACGTGCTTGGAATATTACTCGTCCGATCAATGCTCAAAAGGCAGAAAGCTATGGTATTGAAACAGGCTTAAATTGGGAGTTTGTACCGACTTGGAAATTTGGCCTAAATTATACATGGACGGAGGCAGAAATTAAGGACAAAGCGAGCGGTAATCCACCATTAAACGATACGCCTAAACATATGGTCAATGCATCATTAAAATGGCAAGCGGATGATAAAATTCAATTATGGGCGCGAGGCGAATACCGGAGTGAACGTGCGCGTTTTACACCAGACTACTATAATAGTCTACCTGTAGTGAACCAAGACGTTTATGATGCACTAGGTGATTTTAAAGCATATGGTTTGATGCATATGGGATCAAATTTTATTGTAAATGATCAATGGGATATTGCTGTGGGTTTATATAATGTCTTTGATAAAAACTTTGTTGATTATCAAAAAGTAGGCGCAGACTATTTTAATCGGTATAAAAATACCCAAGAAGGACGCCGTGTTCAATTGAGCACAACGTTTAAATTCTAATAAAACTTATCTTCGATTAGCATTATAAAAGCCCTATTTGTATAGGGCTTTTCTATATAAAACTATAAAATAAACAAGGGAATATTGAATATTCCTTTGTTTCGATTATTTGGGTTCAGGTGGTGTCATCCCAAATTGTAAATATGCTTGGTTGGTTGCAATACGCCCACGAGCAGTACGCATAGCATAACCTTGCTGAATCAAATAGGGTTCAATCACATCTTCTAAGGTGCCTGAATCTTCAGCCATTGCTGCAGCTAAAGCTTCAACACCAGCAGGGCCGCCATCAAAACGCTCTAATAACATCGATAAATAACGACGGTCTAAAGTATCTAAACCATCTTTATCAACATTTAACATATCCAATGCACGTTGTGCCATGTGTTGAGTAACTTCACCTGTGCCTTTAACCTGTGCATAGTCACGAACACGACGTAACAAACGGTTAGCAATACGCGGAGTACCACGCGCACGACGAGCAATTTCTTTTGCACCGTCTGCTGTTGTGGGAACATTCATTAATGATGCTGAACGCGCCACAATATGGGTCAAATCTTCAACTGAATAAAATTCTAAACGTTGCACAATTCCAAAACGATCACGCAAAGGTGAGGTGAGTAGACCTGCACGTGTTGTCGCAGCAACCAAGGTAAATGGTGGTAAGTCTAATTTTATCGAACGTGCGCCAGGGCCTTCACCAATCATGATGTCGAGTTGGTAATCTTCCATCGCAGGATAAAGAATTTCTTCAATCACTGGAGAGAGGCGATGAATTTCATCGATAAATAGCACATCACCTTCTTCCAGATTGGTCAGCATTGCAGCCAAATCACCTGCACGTTCCAGTACTGGGCCAGAGGTAGATTTAAGATTTCCCCCCATTTCACGGGCGATAATATTGGCCAATGTGGTTTTACCTAAACCGGGTGGGCCAAAGATCAAGGTATGATCAAGTGCTTCACCACGACCACGAGCAGCACCAATGAAGATTTCCATTTGCTCTCGTACAACAGGTTGGCCTATATAATCATCCAAAGAGGTTGGACGAATGGCACGATCAAAATGATCTTCGGGTTTTTCAGCCCCACTGATTAAACGGTCTTGCATGAGTGTCTTAATCTGTCTTATTTATTCATGGATTTAAGTGCAGCACGGATAATGTCGCTTGCTTCAGTATAGTCTGCTTTCACGGCATTAATCAGTTTTTGTGCTTCCAAAGGTTTATAACCTAAAGATTGCAATGCCGCTTCAGCTTCTGCAACAGCAGAATTGCCCGTAAATTGTATTTGAGTTGAAGTCGAACTACTCGGTGTGGTACCTGTAGCAAAGGCTTTAAAGCGATCACGAAGTTCAATCATTAAACGTTCGGCTGTTTTCGCACCAACGCCAGGCACTTTAACTAAAGTTTTGACATCACCATTCTCAACAGTATGTACCAACATTTCCACACTGAGTGTAGAGAGAATGCCTAAAGCCATTTTAGGACCGACACCATTCACTTTTAGCAGGGTGCGAAAGATGGTTTTTTCTTGAGCATTAGAGAAGCCATATAGCAATTGAGCATCTTCACGGACGGCTAAATGTGTCCATAAGGTAACTTTTTGACCTTTTTGTAATTGGCAAAATGTTGAGAGTGGCGTGTCGATCTCATAACCCACGCCATTTACATTTAAAAGTACGGTAGGTGCTTCTAAAGCTAAGACTTCACCAATAAGACATCCGATCATTGAGTTTGTTCACTTATTTGTTAATGGTTGAATAGTAGATGCCATTTGCTCTAAACGCAAAATTGCTTTAAGAATTTCTTTGCGATTTCGGGCAGATTTTATCCAAGCAGGCAGTCGAGAAAAATAACTGGAATTTCCAGTACTTTGTGTCCTTTCACGTAAACCAGCATGTACAAAAGACTTTAATACTTGTAAATGCTCAAGATTATGTACATAAATGTTCCCGAAACGAGTATGAGCGACTAAATAAAGCTTAAGCCCAAAGTGAGTATGTTCCAACCGATTTGCTTTTGAGAAAACAATTTTTTGAGATTTTAGCATCAGTTTTGAGATTTTTTTACATAAAGGGCAGACTGCTTCAAAATATGAATTTGGGTTTTTAATATTCCGTATTTTTTCATTCACTGTTAGTTGAGCCCCTCCACAGAAGTGGCAACGTTCAGACAGATATACATAATAATAGCCATTAAATTCAATATTATATTGCGTGGAATGACTGTCTAAATGGCGATTGCACTTGCGACAGGTAAATACAAAATGAGCGCGACAATTACAACTATATAGAGTTGTATCTAATGATTGATAATGGACAATACCTGCTGTATCACAATCAGGGCAATGGACCCATTGATCGGCGTAAATAAATTGATATTTATAGATACCATCATCAATATGTCGCGCAGTCATCAGAAAAAACCAACCTTATTACCTTGGAGTTCTTGCGCTAAGTTATAGGCTTGATGGTCTGAAAATTTACTCACAATATCTAAGACTTGCATAATATTGTCATAGTGATGATCACTAAAGCGTGCACCAAAACGTTCTAATATAGACAGTAAACGACCATCTTTAAAACTTAATGTTTTATTCGGTGTGGTAAGGGGAATAAAGGCATCTAAAATATGCTGTAAACTCTGATGGGCAATAATTTCCAAACCTGATTTTTGCGGGTGTTCAAAGATTTTTTCACGGGCAAGATTTTTTGCTCGATCTATCCCGATCTCAATATCCTCAGCGCAGTATTGCAGTAATGAACCTTTTAGCTGGCCTGACAAAATTTGATAATGTTGTTTTGCGAAAGCAGTAGTTACTTCATCGACCAAACGTTTCATAACACGACCACGCAAAGCGGCAATTTTTTGTTGCCAAGTCATATATGGCATACTGAGTTCAGCGGGAACGCCATAATCTCCTAATAAATCAAGAAAAATAGGTTCAACTTCTTCATAGCTGAGCATATTGAGAATAATGCCGTCTTCTAAATCAATTAAGGCATAACAAATGTCATCAGCAGCTTCTAGTAAATACGTCAGTGGATGACGACACCAATGATATTCGCCCAATTGAATTAAACCGAGTTGATCTGCAATCTGTTTAAGAATTTCTTTTTCAGCTTGATAACAGCCAAATTTAGCCCGTTTGCTTGCAGGAGTATTCCCTTGAGATTCGATGGTTTTAGAAAGCCAAGGATACTTTAAGTAAGCTCCTAACGTTGCATAAGTAAGGCGCATACCTCCATCATGAGGATGATAGTCAATTTTAGTAAGCAGTCTTAAACCTTGTGCATTACCTTCGAACTGTCGTACATCTGCTTGTTGTTCAGGGCTCAGGTCTTGTAAAAAATTTGTATGTGCAGCGTCATCAAACCATTCACGAATCGCATATTCACCAGCATGTCCAAAGGGTGGGTTACCGATATCATGTGCTAAACAGGCGGCTTGAATAATCGCCCCTACATCTGCTGGAGAGATCCAAACGGGGAGTTCATTTTTGATTTTTTCAGCAGCGAGCATTCCCAAAGAACGCCCAATACATGACACCTCTAAAGAGTGCGTAAGCCGTGTATGAATACCATCATGTTGGGTTAGTGGATGGACTTGAGTTTTACGATTGAGTTGTCTAAAGCTTTGCGAAAATATAATGCGGTCATAATCTTTATGAAATGGACTTCGTGCCTGTTCTGTACTTTGCTTTTTACTACCTAAACGAACTGTTGAAAGGAGTTCTAACCAACGCATTTGAGTCATTTATCATTATTCATTCTTTCGTTAATCGTATGATGCCAAATTTATTGAAAATGTACTAGGGGCAGGCGACGTAAGTTGTCTTGGTCGGTTTATATTTGAGAAATATTTTCCCAGTATTTTTTCACCCTTATATTTAAAATAATTCATAATGAGGTCATAAAAGTTGGCTTCAACACTAAACCAATCATCTCTCGCTATAATTGGATTCACGACAACAACAGAGCCATAATCAGGTTTTTCAGAATCAAGGTGAATTAAAAGCTGTTCACCCTCACCTAAAAATTATCCAATAATACAATCGCCTGTTAATTTTTGATCTTTTCTATCCACTAAATATTGAGCAGTAAATTTTTAGAATGATCAGTAAACCAATTTATAATCTAGATAGTCCAAACACTAGGAAAATTTCCATGATTAAAGTTAATATGTTTAGACTTTTAAACAGTTAATATGAATAAGCATGATCCTTGTATCATTAAAAAATAGAGTAAAGCATGAATAAAAATTTCTTCTTATTAACTATGATTATTCTATTCGCAGGGTGTAGCCCCACTGATAAAAATCTATCCAATCAAAACAAAGAAATCGAAACTCAGAAAAAGATTGAAGTGAGCAAACCTATAATCGAAGAAAGCATTCCTGCCAAGTCTGAAGCAGTAGATCAAGCTTTAGCAACTTTTGCCTTTCAAGAAACGCCAGATGGTCATCTGACAAATAATTGTATTTGGACAGATGATCCAAATGCACAAGATAAACAGTATTGGAGTATTTTACCGAGCAGTATGTTGAATGGAAAAGCTAAATTTACAATAGATGATCTTACGCCTAGCAAGGTGAAGGTTGGGCAACCAATTAAAAACTGCAACGAAGCTTATAAAAATGATACGGCAAACTATGCGTATGCGATCAATAAAAGTGGTGATTTGGTCAATGCGGTTGCTCTCAAACTCGATCGAATGACTCAAAATGCGGATCATACCTATACAATTGATTTGAATAAAAACTCGCATCCTGAAAAAATCTATGTGTGCTATAACATGGAAAGTTTAGATGTATTTTTCATTGACTCTGCATCTCAAAACCCATATTTGGAACATATCAATGTCCGATTATCCTACGATATTGATGGTGAAATCGATCCTGAGATTTCTTGTGGAAAAGTTTTTTATCAAAAAAGTGGAATCATTGCGAAAGAAGATCCTAAAACGGGTGAGTTTCATTATACAGCTCAATAATTCAATTGTTACGAATCATGTTTAAAGACGAAAGTCAAAGTAAATCGGATATTTAAAACCAAGATTTCAGCGTTTTTTAAGTGGGATATGACTAGCTGAAATCTTGCTTTCACAGTAGAATATGCGCTCTCTTCAAGTCACATTGAGGTAGGTTGCCAAAACCTGCCCGTGGAGCCAAAAACAGCATGTTTATCGTTGCCGGTGCACCTGCACACTCTTCTTTTAAGCAAACACAACTATTAACACGCCTTGCGTCGATCAGTTCTGTTCAATCAATAGAAAGCCAATGGGTTTACCTTTTCGACCAAACGCTCAACGAGCAACAACAGCAATCTGCTTTACAGCTTTTAAACGATGGCGCATCGTTTGAAGTTCGTCAGGCTGCAAGTGACGAAGTCCAGATTTTAGTCACGCCACGTGTCGGTACAATTTCACCGTGGTCATCTAAGGCAACCGATATTTTTGCCAACTGTAATACACCTGTACACCGCTTAGAACGCGGTGTTTTGTTTACTTTAAAGGGGATTTCTGAAATCTCTAATGAAGTAAAACAAATTTTACATGACCGTATGACAGAAAGCGTTTTCAATAAAATTGATGACGCAACAGCTTTATTCTCTGAAACTGAGCCTAAGCCTTTAAACTCAATTGATATTTTGGGACAAGGTAAAGATGCACTGGTTAAAGCAAACTCTGAGTTTGGCTTTGCCTTGTCAGATGAAGAAATTGACTATTTAACCGCAGCATTTAATAAGATGGGGCGTAACCCACACGACATCGAATTGATGATGTTTGCTCAAGCAAACTCAGAACATTGTCGTCATAAAATCTTTGGTTCAGAGTGGACAATTGATGGTGAAAAACAACCATTATCATTGTTCCAAATGATTAAAAACACCTATAAAGAATCACCTACGGATGTTTTGTCAGCATATAAAGATAATGCTTCTGTAATTGTTGGTTTTGACACACAGCGTTTCTATCCGAAAAAAGATGAAGCTACTGGTCACCATATTTATAAATACAAGAGCCAAGCTGCCCACATTCTCATGAAAGTGGAAACCCACAACCATCCAACAGCAATTGCTCCATTTGCAGGTGCTGCGACAGGTTCTGGTGGTGAAATTCGTGATGAAGGTGCAACAGGTCGTGGTGGTAAACCAAAAGCGGGTTTAACGGGCTTTACGGTTTCTAACCTTAATATTCCCGGTTTTGAACAGCCTTGGGAAGAAAACTACGGTAAACCATCTCGTATGGCATCACCACTTCAGATCATGATTGATGGTCCTTTAGGTGGTGCAGCATTTAACAACGAATTTGGTCGCCCTGCGTTAAATGGTTACTTCCGTACTTTTGAGCAAAATGTTAATGGCGAAGTAAAAGGTTTCCATAAACCGATTATGATTGCGGGTGGTTACGGGAATATCCGTCCTGACCATGTTGAAAAAGATGCAATTCAGCCAGGCGATTTACTGATTGTACTGGGTGGTCCTGCGATGCTCATTGGTTTGGGCGGTGGTGCAGCTTCTTCTGTAGATAGTGGTAAATTGGGTGAAAACCTAGATTTTGCTTCTGTACAACGTGAAAACCCAGAAATGGAGCGTCGTTGTCAGGAAGTGATTGATGCATGTTGGAGAATGGAAGACTTTAACCCGATCGTATCTGTACACGATGTAGGTGCGGGTGGTGTTTCCAATGCAATGCCTGAACTTGTGAATGATCACGAATTGGGTGCAACTCTTGATCTTCGTAAAATCCCATCGCTTGAACCAGGCATGTCGCCAATGGAAATCTGGTCAAATGAAGCGCAAGAACGTTATGTGCTTGCCATCAAACCAGAATCATTAGAGTTATTTGAATCGATTTGTGCACGTGAACGTTGCCCATTTGCGGTATTGGGTGAGGCGACTGAAGCACGTCAATTGACTGTAAACGATCCATTGTTTGAAAACAAAGCAGTGGATATGCCAATGCAAGTCATGCTTGGTGGTACGCCACGTATGAGTCGGACATACGAAACGATGCAACGTAAAGGTGATGAGTTTGATGCATCTAAAGTTGATTTAAAAGATGCGATCTTCCGTGTATTGAAAAACCCGACAGTGGCTTCAAAATCATTCCTAATCACCATTGGTGACCGTTCAATCACAGGTATGGTATCGCGTGATCAGATGGTGGGTCGTTGGCAAGTTCCTGTTGCGGATGCTGCGGTAACCACAACAAGCTTACAAGGTTATACCGGTGAAGCAATGGCAATGGGTGAACGTCCTCCTGTTGCATTGTTAAATCCTGCTGCTTCGGCACGTTTGGCTGTGGCTGAGTCCATCACCAATATCATGTGTGCCAATATTGAACAGATCAGTGATATTAAACTGTCTGCTAACTGGATGGCGGCCGCAGGTCAAAAAGGTGAAGATCAAGCATTATTCGAGGGTGTAAAAGCCATTGGTATGGAAATGTGTCCTGCATTGGGTATCGCAATTCCAGTGGGTAAAGACTCATTGTCAATGCGTACGACTTGGAATGACGAAGGCGAAGATAAATCTGTGACTTCACCAATGTCTGGTGTCATCACTGCATTTGCACCTGTGTTGGATGTTCGTAAAACATTGACACCTGAATTGAAAAATGAAGATTCAGTTCTGGTACGTATTGATTTATCTAAAGGTCAGTTCCGTTTAGGCGGTTCGATCCTTGCACAAGTGTATAAGGCAATTGGTTCTGTTACACCTGATGTTGATAACTTTGATGAGTTCAAAGCATTCTTCGCATTGGTTCAAGATTGGAATAATCGCGGTTTGATCAAGGCGTATCATGACATCGGTGATGGTGGCTTATTGGCAACTGTTGCTGAAATGATGTTTGCTTCACGTTTAGGTGTAGCACTTGAAGATCAATCTACTGAAAGCTTATTTGCTGAAGAAATCGGCGCTGTATTGCAAATTTCTAAAGCAGACTGGGCAAGTTTGACAGATGAAGTTGCAACTTCAAGTTTAAGAGAAGCGATTCGCGTTGTTGGTACTGTCAATGATTCTGATAAATTGTCAGTGAACGGTTTACTACTTGATCGTGCTGAATTGCAACAAGCTTGGACTGAAGTGTCTCATCAAATTCAACGTTTACGTGATAACGTAGAAACCGCTGATTCAGAATTTGCATTAATTGGTGATAAAAACCATAAAGGTATAATTGCATTACCAACATTTGATTTAAATGAGCCTGTTGAAGCACCTTATATCAATGAACGCCGTCCAAACATGATGATTTTACGTGAACAAGGCGTAAATGGTCATGTTGAAATGGCTGCGGCATTCGATAAAGTGGGTTTTAATACTGTTGATGTTCACATGAGTGATTTACTTTCAGGTCGTGTAGATTTAGACGACTTTGAAGGTCTGGTTGCTTGTGGTGGTTTCTCTTATGGCGATGTTTTAGGTGCTGGTGGTGGTTGGGCTAAGTCTGTACTGTTTAATCCTAAACTTCGTGATCAATTTGAGAAATTCTTTAACCGTGACAATACTTTCTCTGTAGGTATTTGTAATGGTTGTCAAATGTTGGCTCAGCTTGCACCTCTTATTCCGGGTACAGACAACTGGCCACGTTTCCGCCGTAATACTTCAGAGGTATTTGAAGCACGTGTTGTGAATGTGAAAGTTGAGAAATCTCCATCGATTCTTCTAGAAGGGATGGAAGGCTCTATTTTACCAATCGCTGTTGCACATGGTGAAGGCCGTGCAGAAACTTCTGCTGAAAACTTTGCTGCGCTAAATGCGGGTAACCAAGTAATTTTACGTTATGTAGACAGCTTGGGTAATGCAACTCAACAATACCCATTGAACCCGAATGGCTCTCCTGAAGCGATTTCTGGGGTGACTTCAAAAGATGGTCGTGCAACGATTATGATGCCGCATCCTGAACGTAATTTCCGTGCAATTCAGCATTCTTGGAAGCCTGAAGAGTGGACTGAAGATGGTGCATGGTTACGTATGTTCCGCAATGCGCGTAAGTTTATTGGTTAATTAGATTAGACCAATAGATTAAAAAAGCCCCGTAAGGGGCTTTTTTGTTTTTAAACTGATCAATATTTTCATTATCTCCACTCAATGGTGAGATTTATGCTGCCACGTGATAGCTGCACTATGTATGATTAAATAATGAAATATCAAAATGAGTTGATTTATATCAAGTTAATTATATACATAAGTATAAGATAATTTTAGTTACAGTTTTAACGTTGGTTTATTTTTTGCATGTTATACATTGTCTATTAAAAGACCGATGTTTTGCCCCAAAGATGTTCCATGATGTAGCAAGAATGAGGTGATAAAATGATAAGAACAGTCAATTATTCAACAGCAGATAAGGTCATCCTTCGCCAAAAAGGCTGGAAATGGTTTAGTGTTATTTTAGCTGTACAAATGCTGATTATTCTCAGTGCGTATTTAATTGTATAGCTAAAGAAACGAGTACGTTTTCTGATTGATAATTTTAAATGTTAATGACAAAAGCCACTTTATTGTGGTTTTTGTGCTTTAAAGATCTTTCATGAATCAAAAAATGATCATGTGGAGTGAATTATATTAGTATTGAGAGTTCCTTCTCCCTATGGGCATTGGTATCTACACATCTTTTTGTAGAGACTCTAATGCAATTTCAGCAATCAGCTTAAGGTCATCAACCGAATGTTCAGATAATAATTGTAGTGTATTCAGTAATATTGACAGACCAGCCAAAATTGCAGGAGCACTTTCCCTTGTTCCTCTTTTTTGTTGCCTTCCTGATAGACGTGTTAGAAAGACTCTAACTCTTGAATTTTTCTCATCATTTTCTCGCTGTATTCGCCAAGTTAATACACATGCCATACTTGCAATTAAGAGTCGTCTTAATATCGCTTGCGGAGTTGTTTGTAGCCATGACTCAATGTCATGGCCCGCCTGTTTTAACAACTTAAAATAGTTTTCTATTTTCCAACGCCAGTAATACCAAGTTGCCAATTCTATACTTGGAATTTCTGATGATACATTACTTAATAAGCTCCAACGAGAAAGTGATTTTCCTTGCTTATTTTTAACTTCAACTACAATCAGTCGAACGGTTAATGACTTTCCCTTTTGTGGTGGAACTCTTTTTCCCGTTTCGTCTTTTTGCATTGGTCTTGCATTACGCGTAATACTGATTTGAGTTTCACCAACATAGAGTTGTTCGCAATTCCCTTTATATTGAATTGTATGGGTTTGTGTAGTTGGTATTTGGTCTGACACTTCCCTTAACTTAACATCTTCTCCTTGATATTCAACACGATTTCCTTCTTTACCTCGAATAAGAAATAAATGTTCTTGTTGATTCAATAATCTAAGATGAGCAATTGAATCTCCTTCACGATCAATAATATGTACGAGTTTCTTTTCTATTGGTAAAGACTCAATATGTTCGATTTGTTCACATAGTGCATTTAAATGGGTTTCTTTTATTTTATGCCCATCAGTAAATGTTGAATAACGTCCAGTAGCATCACATAAAGTTTGATCTAATGGTGCAATGGGTAAACCCGTTTCCGCATCAATTAATAAACTGCTTTGTAATTCATAGCCTTTGTCACTTGCATGTGTTCTTTTGAATCTATTTAACTTGTTGTTATGTTTGAAATATTGTAGTTGAGACCAATCATGAGCAACTAAGGCATAGTGATGGTTCGATAGAGCGATTTGTTCAAGCGCAAGTTTTTGAATAGGCTGATTGAGTTGTTGAAATGAAACGTTTTCGTTATTTAAGAAACGCCAAACTGCTTGGGTTGTAGCAAAGCTAGTCTTTTGGGTAGAGGCAATATCTTTAAGCGCTGGGGCTAATGAAGCAAGTGGATTCATATTAAGTTTTACAAGACTTCCGTAGCGTTTAACTAATCGGTTATCTAAGTGTGGAATGTTAAATTGGAGAGCATGCTCTCCAATTTAACTTAAATAGATTTAATTGTGTAGATACCTATGCCCTATGGGAGAAGGTTAGGATGAGGGTGCTTTTATGTTGATTTATGGTTTTAAAAAGGGCTTATGAAAGAAGTCTATTATGAATTTTTATAATTTTTTGTTCATAAAAATAAATGACCTAATCGTGACTTTAGAGTCCTTATAAAACTTATTGCTTTCGCAAACGACTGCTGGAAAATAATCTATGAAACAGTTTCAGAATATAAATAAAATAAGTTTACTAATCGTCGGTTTGATTTCTACACAATTGGTAAATGCTCAGAATATTCAAATAGACACGCTTATCGATACTAAAGCGATCAATTGTTATGCACTTTTTCAACATCCTGAAAGTAAAATAGCTGTACTTTTACAAGATTTTAGCCGTGATGGGCAGAAAAATGTAAAGCTGAATAAATCTAAACAGACGATGATTATTGGTAATAATACATATTATGGTGTGCAAGGTTATCGCTATTATAAAACTGCACATACTGAACAGGATGATTTAGCAGTAGATAGTAATGTTTTTGGATCACAACTGATCAAAATTGCATTACAAAAATATAAATCGGGTAAAACTCAATCCAATGGTTATTATTTTGTATTTAAGGGTACACCGACAACGGTGCTCTATCATTTACGTAAGGTTGTGGGTGATGATTGGAATATTGAGAACGCTTTAGATGAAACACCACAAGGAAACTCAAAATTGAGCTGTGGCTATACAAGGTAAATGAATGAATAGATATATATTTCTAATATCAATACTGATTTCTTTAACTAGCTGTTATCCGATATATAAAACACAGAAGCCTCAAGTGACTGTGACTGTTGTAAATGAGCAGGGAGTAGCAATTCCTGATGTAAAAGTCGTGTTAGTAACGGCAGTACATCCTGCAAAAATAGATGATCAATATGATGAAAAGTTCACAAATAAATTGGGGATAGTGAATTTTGAAAAACGGGCCGAATGGAAAGTTGAAAGCTTAATGATTCATGGGATGCAAGTTTACGATTGGAATGTATGTCTTGCAAAAGATGGTTATTTAACCCAAGAGTTTATTAAGATAGCTTCAGATTCAAAAATTAAAATAATATTGCTCAAAGGAAACAATCCATCAAGAGAGTTTCCTTATTTTTGTTAATTAATTAGAGAAAATTACAATTAATTTATAATAAAAATATCAAAATTACGGCTGTGTTGAACATGATATTGATTCTGCAACGGATCTAATTTTAAATCTCCAGCTTTTGCAAAGACGACCAATTTTTGCTTAGATTTAATTGCTTGGTTAAATTGTGAAAACTCCCAAAGATACTGCGCTTTGTTGGCTTCAAAAAGTAAGCCATCTTTAAGTTCAAGCGAGGAGCTATCAGTATTTACTTTTGACCAATCTTTTACAACATAAACAGGATTTTTGAGATTCAATAAGAAAGGAACATCATAGAAATAATTATCATAAAAAACGATAGGTAGATTCTTTGGAATATCTTGAACAAAACTAACCTGATTTGAGTTAGATTTAACATCAAAGAATTGCACGCTACTACTTGCCATACTACATAACACCATCATACAAGCAACAATAAAGGTAAAAAATTCAATTTTATGTTTTTTAAACAAGACGATTAAGATACCGCAGAGAATCATTACAATTCCTGCAACTGCGAAAATTTGATTTTTCTCAGCGGAGTAAAAACCAATATCTCGATGCATGGTAAATGGGGCAACGACTAAGCTACTCGCCAATACAAATAGTAATGTTGGAAGTGCATAAACTTGGAACTTGCTCAATTTATTTTCTTCAATGATTCGATTTGTCATAAGTGCGAAAATCATTGTAAATGGGGCTATTGAGGGTAAAATATAACCTGCAAGTTTTGATGGTGGGATCGAGAAGAACAATAAAACGGACAATGCCCACCAGACAAGTAAACTAAAAATAGGTTGGGTTGTTTGTGCGCGAATGGCGGTGCTCGAAAATTTGAAGCCATTAGCGAGTATGATTGGTAAAAAATTCACAAACAGTAAGGCTGCATAAAAATACCAACCTTGTTTATTATTAAATTCGCCAGAGTTAAATCGACTAAATTGTTGCTCAATAAAAAAATAATGTAAAAAGTTTGGATAATGTTGTTGAACTATAAATACCCAAGGCAAAGCAATTAGCGCAAATAACAAGAGACCGAACGGGTTTAAAACTGCTGGGATTTTTTTCCATTGTCCTATGTAAATCATCCAAGGAAGAATAACCATTCCTGGAATCAGTACACCAATTAATCCTTTACTTAAAAATGCACATGCACATGCAAAATAACCGAGGAATAAAATATTTCTTTTACCACTGAGGATGAAATCTGCAAAGCAAAATACTGTTAAGCTAATCCAAGATGCAACTAATATGTCATGATTAATGTATTCAGCGCAGCCATAAAATAATAACCCAGTTGCTAAAATAGCAGTCGAAATTTGGGCAATTCTTTCATTCACATGTTTCTTAGTAAAAACAAATAAACTGACCAACATGATAATGCCAGCAAATGCAGGAACTAGACGAGCAACCCAAACATGTGAACCAAATATTTCCATTAAACTTGCTGTTAACCAGTGTAGTAAGGGTGGTTTATGCATAAATGGAATACCATTTAATCGTGGTATTAACCAATCACCACTTTCATACATCCAGCGGCTAATATCCCCATAGCGTCCTTCATCTGGCACAGACATTGGGCGAATAAAAACTGAGATGAGTAACCAAAGTGATAAGCAAATCAGCAAAGTTTTAGATGAACGAAAAATAGGTTTCATGGCGCTTATCCTGAAAATTTAAAAGCAAAAAACTTGCTTAAAAAAAATGTAAAAATTGCTGTAATCACAATAGTTAAAATGATAAGAGTTGATAAATTTTCAGCATGGAAAAAATGCTGCGTCGTGAGTAGGAATGCTTCGTTAAAGATAAAACCTAGACAAGCAACAAGTAAAAATTTGGGTAATACATGTATATGTCGAGTTTTTTGCGCATTGAAGGTAATAATGCGATGCCCAAAGTAGCTCACCCAAAATGCAATGCTGAACGCGATTAAATTCTCTAACGCAAGTGTTATCGATGTGAGGTGGATAAGCAGCATTAACACCAAATAATGTGTTAATGCTGCAGCGCCACCAACGATACAAAATTTTGAAAACGCATAAATATTTGAATTAACCATATTTTTAAAAGATTTTATTTTTATTTGAAGGTGTGTAATGAAGGTACTTCGTATTGGAGTATTTATTGGAAACAATATAACGAGGTCGATCTTTTGTTTCCGTATAAATTCGGCTGATATATTCCCCCAATATTCCAATATTCCAATATTCCAATAAACAATAATTGAATACCGCCCAATAAGCTGATTTCAACAATTAATGTTGCCCAACCTGGGACTTTTATACCTTCGGCTAAAGTCTCAAAAATAATATAGAAGCCATAAGAAACCGAACAAAGTGCCAACAAAGCTCCAAATGCGATACACGCTCTTAAAGGAAGATTAGAAAATCCTGTAAGTCCTGAAAGGGCAAGGTTAAATAAAGCCTTGAAGTTAAAGCTTGATTGACCATTTTTTCTTTCTAACTCAGAGAAGTGAATACCAATTGATTTAAAGCCGACCCACGCATATAAACCTTTCATATAACGGTTTTTCTCGGGAAGTGTTTTAATCGCTTCTACGACTTTTTCATCTAATAAACGGAAATCGCCTGCATTTTCAGGAATAACGACTTCTGAACTTAAATTGAGAATTCTATAATAAACATATGTAAATAAACGTTTTAGTCCAGATTCAGTATTTCTATTACGAATTCCATAAACCATGTCATAACCATTTTTCCAAAGATTGATCATGGTGGGAATAGCATCAAGAGGATGCTGGAAATCAGCATCGATCATTAAGGTTAGATTCCCAGTTGTATGATCTAGCCCTGCACTTAAGGCGGCTTCTTTACCAAAATTTCGTGACAGTTCTAAAATTTTAAGCGGATAGCGATCCAACATACTTTCAAGCACGGTCATGGTATTGTCTTTGCTACCATCATCAATCACGATGATTTCAAAGGAAACTTTTTGCTGTTCCAAGGTTGCTGCAAGAGCTGGAATAAATGTTTTTAAATTTTCTGCCTCATTATATGCAGGCACAACACATGAAATAAATGGTTCTAATCTATTCATAGCATTTCTACTCATAGCATTTGGCCTATTGGTTGGAGTTCAATATTGAAAGTTTTACAATCTCGAAAAAATTGTTCAGAGTTGAAATATTGGTACTCATCAATACGAGCATCTTGGATTTCATCAAATTCTTTTGGTTGAGCAGCAGCAGGGTGGCACATGATCAATAACCTATTTTGAGCGGATTTTAGCCATTCATAATTCAGTGCAGCATAATTTTCATTCTTGAAATCATAAATTCCAGCAAAATAAGTATTCGTTTTGAAATGATTTTTTTGATTAAGTTTTAGTGTCTTTTTAGCACCAAGATATTCTAATGTTTTGCTTTTGAATTGATATTTTTGAACAGAAATGGTGTGATCTAGATTGCGAATCCATCCGTTAAAGTTTTTTTCTTTTAATACATCGATTAAAACTTCACGAATGACAGGAAATTGGTGGATATGTTGGTGTCCATCTACAAAATTTGGCTGTGTACCAAGTGCTTCAACAAAAAGTTCCCATTGCTGAATAATGCTTGTTCTTATTTTTTCTTTATTTAAAGTTCTTGACCATGCTCTTAACATGAGTTCATTAAGTGGATAATAAAGGAAGTTGCTATGGTCAAAATAATGGGTAAAGTTAAGATGTAAACCAATTTCAATTGGATGATTTATCTCCGCTTTAAGCGCACGTAATTTATTTGCGTGTTTATGCCAAATTGGTGATTGCGTCATACATGATGTTGCTTGCAAGGCATTTTTTTTAAGAAGTACACATACCGCATGACTGATTTCATCATTCAATGCAAAATCATCAGCACAATAACAAATCATTTTCATGTGTAGCACTTCCAATTGTTTATAGTGATTGAAAATTAAACAAAATTGTATTCCACATGTTCTTAGAACATATTGGACTGCTACTATTAAAAATATGACTTAAAATAACCTGAATCGGAACTTAAAACGTTTTAAGCAAGAAAAGCCTAATCAACTGTTATAATTTAAGTTTTTGAAATTTATAAAAATATTAAAATAATTATTTATCTGCAGTTTAAGCAAGTATATGCATTTATTTTGTAAGTAAATTTACCGCTTAAATTTTGATAACTATAGCGTATAAAAAAACCACCCGAAGGTGGTTTCTCTGATCTTAAAAATTAATGTGTGGCATCAAAATTATAAGATTTTTGTTTTTCAGTATCGAATTTGCCTTCCCATTTACTAATCACGAGAACAGCAAGTGCATTACCAATCACATTTAATACAGTACGAGCCATATCTAAAATACGGTCAATACCCGCAATAAATGCTAAGCCTTCTAGTGGGATACCCACGCTGCCTAAAGTTGCCAATAGAACCACGAAAGACACACCAGGAACGCCTGCGATACCCTTAGAGGTAATCATCAGGGTCAAGACCAAAACAAGCTGTTGAGTGATGGTTAAATCAATACCGTAAAGTTGTGCAATAAAGATAGCAGCAATACTTTGATAGAGTGTTGAACCATCTAAGTTAAATGAATAACCGATAGGAACAACAAAACTGGTAATTGATTTTGGCGCACCATAAGCTTCCATTTTTTCCATCATACGTGGTAAAACGGTTTCAGAGCTTGCAGTGGAGTAGGCAAGAATAAGTTCATCTTTTAAGATTTTGATAATTGTCCAGATACTGAAACCACAGAATCTAGCCACAAAACCAAGCACAATAAAGATAAAGAACAGAATTGCCCCATAAACTAAAACAGCAAGTTTAATTAACGGTAATAATGAACTAAAACCAAAGTTTGCTACAGTCGCAGCAATCAAGCCGAATACACCAAATGGTGCAAACATCATGATCATGTGAGTTACTTTGAACATTGTTTCAGAAACAGCTTTTAACACGTCAATTAACGGTTGCTTGGTTTCTTTAGACAATGAACCTAGACCAATACCGAAAATGACTGCAAAGAAAATAATCGGCAACATGTGCCCATCACCCATTGCAGCAAAAATATTCGGTGGGATAAGTGAAAGAACTGTATTCACTAAGCCATGAGCTTCATGGCTGACTTCCTGTGTCGTTTCTTTATATTGCGAAATATCAGAGGTTGTCAGTGTAGACATATCAATGCCTGCACCAGGTTGGAATACATTGGCAGCAACTAAGCCTACAATAATTGCAACTGTCGTAATAATCTCAAAATAAACAATGGTTTTTAACCCAAGTTTACCGACACTTTTACTGTCACCCGCATTGGCAATTCCTAAAATCAGCATGGAAAGCACAAGTGGAATTACAATCATTTTGATCAGATTAATGAAAATCTTACCCAATGGTTGTAAAAAGTTTGCAATGATGTCACCGCGAATTTCAGGTGCGTTGTGCAAAAAAGCACCAACAAGAATACCTAAGAAGAGCGCAATAACAATTTGCCAAGCGAGGCTAATTCTCATTTTCTTCATACTGAGCCCTTAAAATTCAGATTTTGGCGAAAAGGAAAACTCTATCAAAAAAACAGAAAAGAAATCCCGCTAAAGCATGTGGGTGCCTTAGGGTGGGAGATTCTGAGTATTCAGAGTATTCAGAGTATTTCGAAAATGGCCTATTCTGACGCTATTTGCGTCAGCAATACTAACTTTTTTATCAAAAACGCGTTCAAATGATTAAAAATAGTTCAGTTTGATTAAAATATTCGATTTTATTGTTAATTTTAATTCATTATATAAATTAAATTTCACACAACTATTCTTATTTTTTATAAGTTTGAGTTAGGCGTATATATGCCCATATCATCAAAATTCCTGTTAAGCATACGAGATAAATTAACTTAGGAATAACCACCTGAATCGGCACACCCATTTGATTTAACTGAATAAATAAATTAATCCCTTGAGTGGACGGGAAGAGGTGAGCAAAATACTGCATCCAAGTTGGCATTGCTTGCAGGGGCCAAGCTGCACCTGAAAGTAAAAACAATGGAATTGAGGTGAAAACGATCAGATGTCCAGCACGTTCTGAAATATCTAGATAGCTGGCTAAAAGCATTGCCATTGCAATCACGCAACTAATAAAAATCGGAACGGAAAACAGCATGCCCCAGAAATTGCCGCCTCTCGGGTAATCATTGATCCAGTAAGTGAAACCAAATAGATAATAGCAGCCGAGGCAACCAATCGTGAGTGCTGCTAGATAGATTCCAAAAAACTCAGCGGTTGTGGCTCGCCATCGTCGTTCACGATACCCCGCAATCAACATGCACAGACCTAGAACAATAGTCTGGTGAATGATCAGCGGTGCAATTGCAGGAAAGATATAACTGCCATATCCTGAAAGTGTGTTAAACAACGGGATTTGATGGATCGGAAGCGCGACTTGGAAATGTGAAATTTTGCCAAACCTTTCGGCTTGCTCTGCAACCGCATTTTCAATTGCAGTGGCTAAGCCTAAACCAATTTGTTTGGTTTTAAGAAAATAAGCACTACTCAAATATAAACCAATACCACCAGCCTCACCTCGAACCACACTATTGGATAGGTTCTCAGGTAATAACAAAATACCATCGGCTTTTTGCTCTTGAACCATCCGTTTTGCTTGTTCAAAATTTCCAGTAATTTCAGTAATTTTTACATTGGGACTTTTGCCAACTTCAGTAATGATGGTATTGCTCAGATAGCTTTGTTCTTCATCTACAATAATAATCGGTAAACTTTCAGCCGTTTGCGCTTTATAGGCTGTAGGATAAAAAATGCTATAAAAAAATACTGAAAGTACCATGGTGGTCAAAATAGACGAGTTTTTCCCAATATTTTTAAAAGTGTCTACATAGTATCGAGCGAGCTCTTTAAAGAATTTAATCATGTTTTGCTCCTTTTAAATTTTTATTGAGGAGTAAACTTGATAATGCAAAATAGAAAATACAATATGCGGCAAGAATAGCTAGAGGAATCATCGAAATAAAACTAGGACTGCCAACAACCCATTGCTCAGTTTGTAATTTCGCATAAGGTGTATAGGGAATAATATTGGCCCAAAATTTGGTAAAAATTGGTGCATTATTTAAGGGAAGCGTTACGCCTGCAAAACTCAGCGAGGAGCCACCATAGACTGCAATAAATCCAAAAGTTTTAGATAAATTTCTAGTTGCGAGAACGACGGTACTACTGATCAGTGCATAGGCTGAATAAAGTAAGAACTGTCCAAGTAAAATCATCCATAGACTGCCAGCAATGAACCAACCTCGGATCGCCACCAGCCAAAACAGCCAAACCCAAGTCCAAAAACAGAAAATTAACACATAGACCATATTTTTTGCCAAAAGTGCATTCAATACAGATTTGTCTTGGACCCATTGATTTAAGGTGCCGTATTTCAATTCTTGACCCACTGCAAAAGCCACACAACAACACAGCAATAAGTGCAAAATTGCTGGAATCATAAAAGGTTCTAAATAGAACTCATAACTGAGATTGGGGTTGAACAGGGGAGAAATTTTTATATTTGCGGTGGAAAGTTCAGCATAAGGAATTTTATTTTCAAAATATGAATTTTTGGCAAAATCAGCAATGGCTTCAACTGTAGAGAGCAGCATTGCTGAAGAAATTCCATTACCAATACTAAAATAGGACTGATTAAAAGCAATACTGATCTGCGCATCTTGTGCTTGAACCATGCGTTGTTCAGCACCTGCTGGAATATGCACATATCCCCAAATCTTGGTCTGATTGAGCAGATGCTCAACTTCATTGGGATTGTCTGATACTGTGTAGATTGAAAGCGTATGATTATGACTAAGATACTTTTCTATATTGCGACTCAGTTCACTTTGATCTTGATCAATAATCGCAATCGGTAAATGTTCAGCTTTTCCTGCATAAAACATACTACTGAATAAAATAATCACAAAGAGCGGGGCAAGTGTGACTAAGCATAAATCCCATTTATGCTTGAGCAAATATTGAAGCTCTCTTAACATGCCCGCCCACATGTTTATTGGCTCTCTTTTAATTTAAAGATCACACTCATGCCTACTTTTAATTCAGGCACGGCTTCAGCGGGTGTAAGCTTGACTTTAAAACTACGAATATCATATCCACCTGTCTGACGTGTGGTTTTAATAGTTGCAAACTCACCTTCAGCATCTATATTTTTGATGTTAAATGACACTGTTTTATTGAGTGCGGGTATAAAACCATCTAAGTTTTTTGCTTGATAAACTTGGGTGTATTGATCTTCACGGACATTTAAACTGACCCAATTTTCTTCATCTTGAATAATACTCACAACAGGGACACCAATAGCCACCAGTTCTGAGGGTTTACCATAAGTTTTAGATACAGTGCCGTTTACAGGAGAATATAGTTTGGTTTCTGCCTCTAAAGCATTGGCTTCCGCAACAGCGGCTTTTGCAATTTCGACTTGTGCATCAGCCCCAGATTTTTGTTCAGCGGTACTGCCACGTTTTGCACGTGCATATTGCTGATAAGCGGCTTCACTCATTTGAGTGGCTGATTGCGCAGCGGCATGCATTTCATCACGGCGTTGACGCGAAATTACCCCTTGTGCAAAGAGGTTGGCACCACGTTGATAGGTCGTTTTTGCAAGATTTTCTTGCGCTTTTACACTTTGCCAATTGGCATATAAGGTATCAATATTTTCTTGTTGAGAACCTCTGTCTGCCGTCGATTGTAAGGCTAAGGCGGATTGTAAACTTGCCAGTGCTTGTTGTTTTTTGGCAGCAATTTCTGGACTACTTAGAGTAACTAACAGTTGTCCTTTTTCAATTTTTTGACCATCACTGACAAAGATGCCTTCTATCCGACTTGGAACTTTAGTGCTGACATGTAATGTTTCAGCTTCAACACGTCCTTGAACATCGACTGTTTTAGGTTGATAACTTTTCCATAGACCAAACGCAATCAATCCCAATAATAGAATTAAAATTATTGCGCCAATGACCAGAATTGTTTTCTTTTTAGAAGGTTTTTGATCAGCGTTGATGTTTGTCGCAGCACTTTGTTCCTGTGCTGAGTCTCTGATTGGTGTTTCTTTTTCAGCTTCAATTTGATCGGCTGTAGGTTGTTGTGCTACAGCTGTATCAGATAAAGCTGTTGGATCTGAATTGTTTTGTCTATTCATTTCTGGATGAAATAAATTTTCATTTGATGAAATATCTGAGTTTGCATCAGCTTGCGAAGTTGAAGATGAATCATTTTGTCCATTGTGATGGTCATGCTGTTTTGTCATTTTATGCTCCATCTTAACGAATATAATCTGTATTAGTTTGATTGACGTAGTCTTTAAATTGTTCAATAGAACCATGGCTTTGTAGCAAAGTTGCTAGAGAGAGCACGTATTTATAGGCATTGAGTGCTTTTTCTGTTTTGAGTAGGCTGAGTTGATTCTGTGCATCGATGACTTGAGTGGCGGTGCCCATATCTTCTTTAAATGATAATTGTTGGATTCTTAAATTCTCTAACACTGCTTGTTCATTTTGTTGCAGTAATTGATTGGACTGCTGTGCTGTGGCGAGTTCACTATAGGATTTGTAGATAATATTCTCAATCTCTTGTTGGGTGCGTGCTGTCATAAGCTCTGTTGCATATCTTTGTAATTCAGCGGCTTGGACATTTTTGTTTTTATCAATCCCTGAAAACAGGTTGTAGCGAGCAGCAACACCCACAATCCAGTTTTGGTTTTGATCTAAACTATATTCCCCAAACGCAAAAAGGGTTGGTTTTTTTGCGGCGCTCTGTATTTTGACATTCTGATTGGCAAGCTGCGTATCCATTTGCATTTTTCGAACTAGGCTTGAAGTTTCAGGAGAAGAAGCAAGGAGTTGGTTGAGTGATTGGCTTTGCTGACGATTGACAAATAAGGGTGTCGTCAGTTGATCAATTTTGGATTTATGCAATAAATTTTGAAGTTGGAACTGACTGGCTTGTAAATTTGCCGAAGCATTTTGTTCTGAACGCTGGGCATTATTGCGCGCAACTTCAAATTGCATGCGCTGTCCTTTGCTAATAAATCCCTGTTTTTCAAGTTTGAGTGAATTGTCATAGTGTTGTTGCATTGCACTCAGATTGAATTGACTGGCATTGAACAGCTGTTGTTGTAATTGCACATTAAAATACGCCTGAATCACTTCAAAACGTTGTGTATCTTGCTGTTGTTTAGCATCGAGTTGACTACGTTCAACTTTTAAATTGGCAATCTGCTTTGTTGTCGAGGTAATCCCGCCAGTATAAATTGGCATCATCACAGAAACTGTAGGGCGAACAACTTCATCTTCAAGGACAACATTGGCTGTATCTGGAATTAAGCCAATACCACTATGAATTCCTTGGTTTAGTCCTTGTTTTAAAGGATCTGTGATATTCGATGGAATGTTCTGTTCAGATTGCCATTGATCAACCCGATCATTCACCCCTTGTGAAAGCGTCTGTTCCAGATTATTTTTGACCCCATTTAGCGGAATATCTGTTTCAGTATGAAACTTATAGGCACGTACATTTAAATCGATGCGAGGTAGACCAATATTTTTGACAGCCTCTGCTTGAAGTTTAGATGCTTGATTGAGTGCTTGATTGGCTTGGGTGGTATAAGAATTTTCAAGTAAATATTGTTCTGCTTGTACATAGCTTAGATTTTCAGCAAAGGTGACAGATACAAAGGCCGTATTTAAGGCTGCAAAACTGCTTACTTGTATCAATTTTGATAATGCTTTAAGTGAATAGCAAGTTTTAAATTTCATCTGAAAAATCATCAGCATTTGTTTAAATTTGAGACTATTCTAACCTTGAATGACTAGAATAAATAATCTAAATGTATACTTTAATATGTGTGGTTTTTGTAGTTTCGATCATCAGTATAAACCCGATTAAATTATAATCAAAACTATGATAATTCAATCAATAAATTGAATCTCAAAATATATCTAGGGAGAATAAAAATGGCAAGAATTACCGTTGAGTCCGTGGTCACAGCGCCAATTGAATTGGTTTGGGATATTTATAATAATCCTGAGGATATACAGCAATGGAATACCGCTTCAGCGGATTGGCATACAGTTAACTCTAAAAACGATTTACGTGTGGGTGGTCAATTTTCAAATCGTATGGAAGCCAAAGATGGCAGTATGGGCTTTGATTTTGCGGGTACATATACTGAAATTATTCCGCATAAAAAAATTGCCTATTCTTTTGGCGAGCGAAATGCTGAAGTTCACTTTGCACAGAAAAATGATGCTGTTGTGGTGAGAATTAGTTTTGATCCTGAAACGATCTATCCGATTGAACAACAGCAAGCAGGTTGGCAAGCAATTTTAGATAATTTTGCTCGCTATGTAGAAAATAAAGTTTAGTTCTGCACAAACGTACAATACAAAACACTTCCACAGACTTACTTTGATCTTCTGAAATTCATTTAGATCAAAGTTGAGTGTTGTTGTGGAAATCTTTCTTTATACCTTGAGTGTGATGTATAGCCCCGGTCCTGTAAATTTCATTGGATTGAATTCAGGACTGCTTGGGCAGCTTAAACAATCCATCGGTTTTTTCATTGGGGTGGGTTGTGCAATGTTATTTCTATTTCTGACCTTGGGCTATGTTGGTGAGGCTGTTATTCCTCACCACTGGCTAGACTATATTTCTTTGGTCGGAGCGGTGTATACCTTTTATATGGCTGTTAAAATGTTGACAGCCTATTTAGAAAGTACTGACAAAGCCGAACATCAACTGAGCTTCTTAAATGGTTTCTTAATTCAATTATTTAACCCTAAAGGGATTCTGGTTATTTTACCCGTCACGACAATTATGTATCCTGCTGCTAAAATTACAGGCGTGATGATTTTTGTTGTATCTTTGATCATTTCAATGGGTGCTGCTGGAGCGCCGTTTATATATGCTTTGGCGGGCAAGTTTTTAGGGGATAAAATTTCTGATCCTAAATGGTTTAATTATTTAAATAAAATTATGGCAATCATGCTGATTGTTACAGGGCTTGGAATGCTACGCGATTTTATTATAGGAATGCATTTGCTGTGATGAAACACCAGTTTGAAATGAATCTTTATGTATTTTACGCCTAAGGCAAGTGATTGATCTTTTTCCAATGCGCAGGGCTGAGCCCAAACGCTTGTTTAAAATGTCGGGTCATATGGCTTTGATCATAAAATCCAGCATCTGTTGCCGCCGCAACCAAAGAAGCCCCTTTGATTAAATTGATTTTAACTTTTTCCAGCCTGCGCATGGTTAAATAACGATGTGGGCTGGTTCCAAACAATAAACGAAAGTCGCGTGACAAACTCCAGCGGTCGCGTCCAATACTTTTTTCTAAATCATCCAAGCTGATATTTTGTTCAGATACAGCATGAATAAATTCTCGAGCTTGTTCTGCTGCACGATAATCAAAACTCAGTCGTTGTGATAATGGTTGAACAGAAATCTCATTTAAAGCCATGGCCAGATCATACAGCGCATCTTCTTCTTCCAAGACTTCCATATGATTTTCGATGCTTTGTAGAAAAGTATTGGTGGCTTTAAATAATCGAGGATCTGTGCTGATCCCGTGTTGGATAAAGGGGAGAGGTTTACCCATTAAAATAGATTGAATTTTTGCAGGTTCTATATACACCATACGATAGCGGAAACCGTCTTGAGTACCTGATTCACCATCATGTTTTTCATCAGGATGCAGCACCATGGTCATACCTTGCTGGCTATGTTGCATGACACCTTGATAATGAAAACTTTGAACGCCTGAAAGTGTGCGACCAATGGCATAGGTATCATGCCGATGTGGTTCATAGGCATGATCATTAAAAAATGCTTCGATACGTTCAAATCGATCTGTTTCCGATGCTGTGCGAATCCAATCCTGATGATTTGATGCTGGCATTGAACATCTACCAATGAATAAAGTTTAAGCTGGATAAATTATAACTGAGTTCAGCTGATAAATTGAGTTTTCTAATTGGTATATGGTTATGCGTAACGAATGTTCTAGTCTTGTGCGGTCAGCTAGAAAAGCAGGTCGGTAACAAGTCATTGTTTTAGCGTTGTGTTTAAAAATATCAATGAGCAGTCTAGCTAGAATATTTTGCTTCTCTCAATATCGATAGTTAATTGAATTATCAACTCTAAATCTCTAAACATATTGAAATATTGACTGACAAAGCTACTGCATGAAAGGTCGATTTGTGGTTAAATGCGCCTATTTCATTCGTTTCACTTTTAAAAAGGGAAAAATCATGCGCGCGTACAATTTCTGTGCTGGTCCTGCTGCATTACCTACTGCCGTTTTAGAAAAAGCTCAGGCTGAGTTATTGGATTGGCATGGTAAAGGCTTATCCATCATGGAAATGAGCCATCGTAGCAAAGACTATGTGGCTGTCGCTGAAAAAGCAGAAGCAGACTTACGTAAATTGATGAACATTCCAGAGAACTATAAAGTATTGTTCTTACAAGGTGGTGCATCACTTCAGTTTTCTGCAATTCCACTCAATTTATTGGGTAAAAATTCTAAAGCTGATTATATTCATACTGGGATTTGGTCAGAAAAAGCCACTCAAGAAGCGCAACGTTATGGCGATATCAATATCGTTGAAGCGGCAACAAGCATCAATGGAAAGCTTGCAATTTCTGAGCAAAGTACATGGAACTTGTCAGACGATGCGGCTTATGTCCATTATGCTGAAAATGAAACAATTGGCGGTATTCAATTTGCCAATATTCCAGAAACAGATAAACCTTTAGTTTCTGATTTTTCATCAAGTATTTTATCAGCACCATTAGACGTATCTAAGTTTGGTTTGATCTATGCTGGAGCACAAAAGAATATTGGTCCAGCAGGTTTAACCCTTGTGATCGTGCGTGATGATTTATTGGATCAAGCAAAACCTGAAATTCCAAGCTTGTTAAAATATGGTTCACAAGCAAAGAATGATTCTATGGTGAATACGCCAGCAACTTATGCTTGGTATTTGTCTGGTTTGGTTTTTGAATGGTTACTTGAGCAGGGCGGTGTAGACGCAATGTATAAAACCAATCTTGAAAAATCTAAATTGCTATATGGTTATATTGATTCTAGTGATTTTTATAATAACCCGATCGCACTTCCAAACCGTTCAATCATGAATGTACCGTTTACTTTAGCAGATGAAGCACTGGATAAATTATTCTTGAAAGAAGCTGAAGAAAATTATTTGCTCAATCTTGCGGGTCATCGTTCAGTGGGTGGTATGCGAGCAAGTATTTATAACGCTGTACCTTTGGAAGGCGTACAAGCACTTGTCAACTTTATGGATGACTTTGCTCAACGTAACGGCTAATCTTACTTCAAAACATTTAAATGATTTGTTGTTGTTGAACATAACCTTAATTTTTTCCTTTGATTGAATAAACAGGGGAGGGGAAATTAGGGTCTGTAGACATTTCATAAATGGCTTGCGTTGTAGGTTAAAATTGAGCAGGCAAGGCATGAAACGAAGAGAATAGCGAGACTATTTTCGAGTTTCATAACGAAGGCTGAGATAATTTTAGCCACAACCCTTCGGGACTAGCGTGTTTTTTGCCGCTACGTCGTTACGAACTACTTATTTAGAATGACTAAATTTCGTATTTCGTGCCTAGTATCGCCTAAAAAACACACGTAGTCGCAAACGTAGACGAATTGTCAACAGACCCTAAAGTCTGTAGACATAAAAAAATCCCTCCAGAGTGAGGGATTTTTTTATGTGAGATAAATGTCGTAAAACATTAAGTCGTCGGGAATATGCCTAATATATGGATCATCATTGCAGCTAAAAACATACCTAGAACAAAAAAGCAGCAGGCTCCTTTATCCAAGCGTAAGTGAAAACCACTAACTTGATTGATTAGACTAGTCGATTGTTCAGGTATAATTTTCATTACTGAGCCTAGATTTTTAAATTATTGTTTAAATCCTATTGGTTCGTCGTATTTTTAACATAATTGACTGGTTAAATAAAGTGCTAAATTACATTATTAATATGTTGCGGCTTTTATTATCTCCCGATCAATAAAAATATTATGAATTTATAATCATGATTTTGTGGATACATTGTGGATAACTTGTCTGTTTTTTAGTCTTTATATGGATAATAATCCGATTTAGGTATAAAAACGAAGTCTATTTTTTAACAAGATCATGATATTTATTGGTTTAATTTTTATACTTAAGCTGCTGTTTTTAAATTTATTTTTGAATTCGTTTTCTTGGGATTTTTCAAATAGGGGAATGTATTTATTATTTAAATAAACAGGCGATATTCTTCAACTTAAATAGTTTTAAAAAGGGCTGATTATTTAATTTTGAATTTAAACTGTGGATAACTGGTAAATTTGAATTCAAAAAGATAAAAAGTGAAGGGATCTATTTAGATATAATAGAAATGTTACAAAACATGTAATAAAAAAGCATGATGGGTTTTCCATCATGCTGATCATGTGTTTTTTGAATCAAGCAGCAGAATAAATGTTTGCTTGAATCCAGATATTACCGCGAATATATTGTCCAATTTCAAAATTTTTGAAAGCAGGATCCTTGGTTGCGATACGGACTAAGATTGCGGGTTGGTTCTCTTCAAGAATTAAAGTCACATCATAAAGGGTATAATTTTGTTGCATAAACTGCATTTGAGTTTTACCGACCACTTTACCTTGAAACCAAGCTTCATCCTCTTGCCCTAGCGTTTCTCCATAGAGGTATGCCACCATTTTAGAAAAATCGACAGTAACAGGTGCTTTATCATCTTCTGACTTCGCTTCCCATGCATCAATTTGCTCTTGAAGGTTCTCAGGTGCAATACCATTATTTTGTGACAGGATATCGTTTAATGCACGATGGTGTTTGATTGAAGCAGGATCATCAACAATGATTTGTTCATGGTCAGAAACTTTTTCAAGTTCATAGGCCCATGCATTCAGTTGAACTTTATATTGCTGATCTTGCAAATATTGGTGGCCGTTTACACTGTACAAGCTGTCAAATGCATAAACTACGCTATTTGTTCCTACTTTTAAGCTAAGTACTGCTTGAGTATTGGTTTTACAGGTAATAATACGGTCAATAGAAGCATTTAATTGATAGGGACTTTCAAAACTTGGGAAAGCCGTTTTTACAGCTTTAGGTTTGTTATTCTCAACATCAATCACTTGACAGAGCTGTACAGAAGAACCGCTTGGACCTTGGATTAACCAAGTTGATACATCCATATCGCATTCTTTTGAACAAAGCCCCATGGGCATCACTGGTGCATCCAAAGCCAAACCTAACCATTTGGGCACTTCGGACGTTGGATTTTCAGTCAATAGACTCCAATGTTCGACATGGCTACCAAAATTCTGATCTTCTATGATAATTGTTTCAGGTCTGTTTTGATTGTTCATTTTCACGATTTTAAATGCCTCTCTTATGCTATTAAATCGAGGGTGATTGCTAGATTTCAAGTCCTGAAATGTAAAATCATAAGAAAAACCAGAATATTAAACTCAATTGTCATAAACCACGTCCGAAATTGTACTTTTAATCACCAAAAGCGAAATGCAAAGTTTGATTGAATCTGAAAGTCGTTAAAGATTTGCACGATAAATAAAAGAATATGCATAGGACAGCGAAGCGGCATTTTGCTAAAATGTTGAAAAATCTTTATCAGAGATGTTGTGTGCTGCCATTTAAACTTTGGGTCGATGCAGATGCTTTACCTAAAATTCTTCGTGAAGTGATCTTACGTGCATCAGACCGTTATCAATTAGAAGTTACTTTTGTTGCAAACCAGCCTGTGGGCATTACACCGTCTGTACGAATCAACTCAATTCAAGCAATGTCGGGTGCAGATCAAGCGGACCAAGAAATTGTTGATCGTATGGGGGAGCATGATATCGTGATTACTCAGGATATCCCTTTAGCGGCACAGGTTATTGAAAAGGGCGGTGTGGCAATTCACCCACGTGGAGAGGTGTACACTTCAGCCAATGTCAAAGCTCGCTTACATTTGCGTGATTTTATGGATACTTTGCGCGGTGCAGGTGTACAAACAGGTGGGCCACCACCGATTTCTGAGCGTGATAAACGTGAGTTTTCGAGTAGCTTAGACCAAACCATTCTCAAGCAGAAACGTAAGACTTCGATATAAGTTTAATTCATGCTTTGAATAATCATCTGCGACTGATTTTTTCGACCTTTTGAATGACTCGATCTTGCTTTTCAATAGATCTTCACATTGTGTGATTAAGATTTAATTGAATTTGCAAAGATCAATGTAGAAATTCATTTTTAAACCCAGCACATTTTAATTCACATCCAGCAGTCATTTAGGAATCTATATGCCCTCCAAATCCAACCTGATGACGACTTATATTTTATTGGTCTTCATTTGGGCAAGTACGCCTTTGGCAATTGTATGGAGTGTGGCAGATTTACATATGATGTGGGCTTTGGTTTTGCGGTTTTTTATCGCTTTGCCGATTGCTTTAATTCTATTGCTGATTTTAAAAGTTAAATTACCGTGCAATAAAATTGCTTTACATAGTTATTTAGCCGGCTCATTTAGTCTGATTGGTTCGCAAATTTTTACCTATGCTGCGACCAGTTATTTAAGTTCAGGTATTATTGCTTTGATGTTTGGATTAGCTCCAATTATGGCAGGGCTTATTGGTCGTTTTGTTTTTGGTCAAAGATTACTGAGGATTCAATGGCTTGGGATGCTGGTTGCTGTTATTGGCCTCGCCATTATTTGTACCAGTAGCGGGGCAAGTCAACATGTGCATCCTGTTGGAATCTTGTTGATGTTGATGAGTGTATTTACCTATGCTTTTTCGATCTTTTGGGTAAAAAAAGTAAATGCAGATGTTGTTCCGATGGCGCAAGCAACAGGTTCAATCTTGGTTTCTACGCTGGCTGCAATGTGTATTATTCCTTTTATTTGGCAGTATGCACCTACGCATATTCCCGAAACCAAATCATTATTGGCGTTGATTTATACCGTATTGATGGCTTCATTACTGGCGATGTTTTGTTATTTTAAATTGGTGCAAAATATTAAAGCTACAACCTTGTCATTGACGACTGTGATGACCCCAATGATTGCCATGTTTTTAGGTGCGATGCTCAATAATGAGAAACCGACAATGAGTGTATTTATTGGTGCGGCGGTTTTGATCTTTGGACTAATTTTATACTTCTATAAAGATTTTAAAGCACGTCAATTGCTGGCTAAAAAGATTGAAAATTAGCATCGAATTTTTCTTTTTCTTTAGATTTTATACTGAGTGATTAACATCAAACTAAGTTTGGATTCATGCTTTTGAAATAAGATGTGTTTTTAATTTTTATACAAAGTTAATCATGATACTTACAGAATGATGAAGGCCAATATGAGTCATTTTAAATAAAGCACTTTTTATAAAATAGTATATTCACTTCACCATTTTAGATAAAAGCAATCATGATAATAATTGAAGATATTGAGATAAAAGAATAAAGATAAATGGCATAGGATAAAAATAATAACCAAAATGAGTTGAAGAGAAATGACGAAGCAGATCCGCTTTAACGCCTTTGAAATGAATTGTATTGCCCACCAATCTCCTGGTTTATGGCGTCATCCTTCAGATCGTTCGACAGAATATAAAGATATTGAGTATTGGACTGATCTCGCTAAAATTTTGGAAAAGGGCGTGTTTGATGGCATTTTTATTGCGGATGTACTCGGGATATATGATGTTTACCACCACAGTGCAGAACATGCTTTGACTGGTGCAGTACAAGTTCCAGTTAATGATCCTTTACAAATTGTCCCAGCGATGGCTGCGGTAACACGGCATTTAGGTTTCGGTGTAACTACATCAATTTCTTTTGAACATCCTTATCCTTTTGCACGAAGAATCAGCACATTAGATCATCTTACCAAAGGTCGGGTGGGATGGAATATTGTCACCTCTTATTTGGAAAGTGGTTCTAAAAACTTGGGTCTAAATACGCAATTAAATCATGATGATCGCTATGATATTGCCGATGAGTATTTAGAAGTGCTATATAAGTTGTGGGAAGGGTCTTGGGAAAACGATGCTGTTTTAAGAGATAAGCAGTCAGGAATCTTTGCTGATCATACAAAAGTTCATCCCATTTTACATGAGGGGAAATACTTTAAAGTCCCCGGTATTCATATTTGTGAACCTTCGCCACAACGCACGCCTGTGCTATACCAAGCAGGTGCGTCAGCTCGGGGACAAAAATTTGCAAGTCAAAATGCCGAATGTATTTTTATTGCGCCACCGTCAAAAATAGCCGCTAAGAAAATTGTTCAAAGTATTCGTGAAAAATTAAAACAGGAAGGGCGAGATCCTTATGCTGTTAAAATTTATAGCTTATTGTCAATTGTAACGGATGAAACGGATCAAAAGGCACAGGCGAAATTTAAAGAATATCAGTCTTATGGGAGTTATGATGGTGCTTTAACTTTGGTGTCTGGTTGGTCTGGTGTGGATTTTTCACAGTATCAACCACATGATAAAGTTGAGTATATTGAAACCAATGCAATCCAATCAATGCTAGATGCTTATGTCAATGCAGATCCTAAGCGTATTTGGACCATAGAAGAAATTGCCCATTGGAATAGTGTGGGGGGAAATGGCCCTGTATTGGTTGGTTCAGCACAGACGGTCGCTGATGAGTTACAACAATGGGTAGAAGATACCGATGTCGATGGTTTTAATTTAGCTTATATTCTTGCTCATCAAACTTTTATTGATATTGTAGATTTCATTGTACCTGAGTTACAACGCCGTGGTGTTTATCAAACAGAATATCGTCAGGGGACTTTACGAGAGAAACTATTTCAACAAAGTGCTTATTTGCCAGAGAATCATCGAGGTGCACAATATCGCAAAGACAATAAGAATAGCTTAGCACAAGCAAGTTAGTCTAAGTCCAATTTTAAATAAGCATCTAAAATAATTGTTTATTGCATATTGATTGTGTTCATCCGTTAGAAATTAGTCCACGTCATGTGGGCTTTTTTTATGATTTTAATAGTTATGAATTTTAATGATAAATTTATGATTTTGTTTTGAATAATAAATGCATTTATTCATATAAATAGTATAAAAAAATAGTGCTAGTTTAAATCCATGCTTATTTAAAAGAGTAACAACAATGACTGATTTAAACCAAAAAAACTTTTCTTCTCAGACAGCGGTTCCTTTGCAATTTTTTGAATTGAATCATGATGCACATGTTATTCAATCAGATGCGGAAGCCATTCAAGTGGCGAAAAATTTGGCCAAAGAATTTGCCAAAGAGGCATCACAACGTGATTATGAACGTCGTTTGCCGCTTGAAGAGATACAGCTCTATTCACAAAGTGGTTTATGGGGAATTAATATTCCTCAGGCATTTGGTGGGGCTGATGTGAAATATCGTACTTTAGCCGAAGTGGTGAAGACCATTTCTAGTGTTGATCCTTCACTTGGGCAAATTGCTCAAAATCATTGGGCTTTTATTGAGCATCTCCGTTTAGATGCCAGTCCTGAACAACAACAATTTTTCTTTGCTGAAATTTTAAAAGGTCGACGTTTAGGCAATGCGTTTTCAGAAAAAGGCAGCAAGACCGTTGCTGATTTAGAAACCAAAATACATAAAACAGCCCAAGGTTATGAAATTAATGGTCAAAAATTCTTTGCTACAGGGGCTTTATTGGCACATTGGGTACCTGTCGTAGCAGTTAATGAAGATGGGCTGCCTGTGGTTGCCTTAACGCCACGAACCAGTACAGGTCTGGAAATTGTCAATGATTGGTCTGGATTTGGACAAAGAACCACAGCGAGTGGAACTGTGTTATTAAAACAAGTTCAAGTTGATGAAAAATATATTGTGCCGATTCACAAAGCCTTTGAAAGACCTACAGCAGCAGGTGCGATTTCTCAATTTATTCAAGCCGCAGTAGATGCAGGTATTGCTCGTGGTGCAATTGATGAAACGATTCAATATGTACGCTTACATTCACGCCCTTGGATTGACTCAGGTTTAGAAAAAGCCAGCGATGATCCGTATACCATTGCAAGTATAGGGGAGTTAAAAATCAAATTACGTGCAGCCGAAGCTGTTTTAGACTTGGCTGGTGATGCAATTGATCAAGCAATTGCCGAACCATCTGAAGAGAATGCTAATCAGGCGGCATTACTGGTTGCAGAAGCCAAGGTATTAACAACTGAAATTGCCATTCTGGCTTCAAATAAATTATTTGAATTATCAGGTACTCGTTCAACATTGTCTGAATTAAATTTAGATCGCCATTGGCGTAATGCCCGTACTCATACTTTGCATGATCCTGTACGTTGGAAATTTAATTTAGTCGGTAATTATTATCTCAATAACATTCACTTACCACGCCATGCGTGGAGTTAAGAATAACAATAACCAACAGATGGAGAGAAAAATGGGTAACTTAGATATACAAAACCGTTTTATTGAAGATTTATCAATCTCAGCAGATTATGAAAAGGTTGCATCAAAATATCGCGCAATTTTTGAAAAGATTTCACAAGGTGTCGTTGAACGTGAGCAACAGCGTATATTGCCGTATGAGCAAATCGACTGGTTAAAACATGCGGGTTTTGGTGCATTACGTGTACCAGTCAAGTTTGGTGGAGATGGGGTGTCTTTACCTCAGTTATTTCAATTGCTCACTGAACTAGCTCAGGCCGATTCAAATATTGTACAAGCATTGCGAGGGCATTTCGCTTTTGTTGAAGATCGATTAAATGCACATAAGTTTAAGAATCAAGAATTATGGTTTAAACGTTTTGTGCAAGGTGATTTGGTGGGGAATGCATGGACTGAAATTGGTCATGTAAAAATTGGTGATGTGATTACCCGTGTGACTCAAAATAATAATCAATTGCTGGTCAATGGGAAGAAGTACTATTCGACAGGCACAATCTTTGCGGATTGGGTTGATTTATTTGCCTATGATGAACGTACGGATCAGCATGTTATTGCTGCGATTTCTCGACATGCTTCTGGGGTTGAAGTACAAGATGATTGGGATGGTTTCGGTCAAAAAACTACGGGGAGTGGCACTTTAACGTTAAGCAATGTTGCAGTCGAACCAGACCATATTTTGCCTTTTGAACAACGTTTTAAATATCAGACTGCGTTCTACCAAGTGATTCATTTGGCGACCTTATCAGGTATTGCACAGTCAGCAGTTACAACATTTATTCATGAAGTACAAAAGCGTGATCGTATTTTTAGTCATGGCAATGCTGATTTAGTGCGTAATGATCCACAGATTTTACAGGTGATTGGTAAAGCTTCCGCACAAGCCTATGCAAGTGAAAGCATTACCACACAAACAGCAGAAGCTTTGCAGCGTGCATATATCAGTCACTTTAGTGAATCCGAAGTAAAAAATATTCAAGCAAATAATGATGCTGAATTAGAAGCGGCACAGGGGCAGGTGGTTATTTCTGATTTAGTCTTGGATTTAACCAGTAAGTTGTTTAATGCGCTTGGCGCATCTGCAAGTACCACCACAAAACAACTTGATCGCTTCTGGCGCAATGCGCGGGTCGTATCTTCACATAATCCAGTCGTATATAAGGAAAAAGTGATTGGTGATTGGGAAGTCAATCGTGAACCATTGCCATTTGTTTGGCAAATTGGAACAAGCCCAAAAGTTGGCGCTGCCTAGAATTTAAATTTTAATCACATTTAGTCCAAAGCTTGCTTATGCAAGCTTTTGATTTTTATAAAGACCATAAAGAACAATAATTATTGTACTCATGAGTATACAAAATGGCAGATTTGGTACTATGAGGAGAAAAAAAAGTTAAGTAGATTAGTACAGCAAAAAACAAATACAACGAGGAAATCATGTCGCTTAAAGGAAAAACACTTTTTATTACCGGTGCAAGCCGAGGAATAGGGCGAGAGATTGCACTAAAAGCTGCACAAGATGGTGCGAACATTGTGATTGCTGCAAAATCTACACAAGAGCATCCTAAATTAGGAGGCTCGATTTTTACTGTTGCTCAAGAAGTTGAGGCGGCAGGTGGTCAAGCTTTAGCACTTCAACTGGATGTACGTGATCAAGATGCGGTTGCACTTGCCATGAAACAAGCAGCATCGCATTTCGGTGGAATTGATATTTTAATTAACAATGCTGGTGCGATTAAACTGTCTGGGGTAGAGACGCTTGACCCAAACCGTTTTGATTTAATGTATCAGATTAATACACGTGCTGTGATGGTATGTAGTCAAGCTGCGTTAGCGTACTTAAAAAACAGTGACAATCCACATATTTTAAATCTTTCACCGCCGTTAAACTTGGATGAAAAATGGTTTGCCAGCTATGCACCTTATACCATTACTAAATATGGTATGAGTATGCTGACTTTAGGGATGAATCAAGAGTTTGCCAGTTATGGAGTGAGTGTAAACTCACTATGGCCAAGAACGATTATTGCCACAGCTGCAATTGAGTTTTCTTTAGGCGGTAAGCAATTATTTAGCAGAGCTCGTAAACCGAACATTATGGCAGACGCCGCTTATCGTATTTTAAACAGTGAGAAACGTGCTTTAACAGGACGTTTGTTGATTGATGAAGAAATCCTACGAGAGTCGGGTATTACAGATTTTTCTGAATATCGCTATGCTGATTCAGAGGATGAGTTGATGGTAGATTTGTTTGTTAAAGAATAATTGCTGAGCGGATCGCGCCAATAATCCGTACCGATTTTAAAATCCTGGTTTGATTGTTTAAAATCGGTACATTAAAACATTGGAAATTTTTATAAAAAAGCAGAAGATATAATATTGAATCTAAAAAATGAGTGAGATGTAATTTCGTGTATGAGTTAGATTGTAAGTTGCTCAGTATTTTTTACTATATCTACAAGTTTAAAAGTGTTTCTGTTGCCGCAGATCATTTAGCGATGAGCCAACCTACAGTAAGCAATATTCTGAACAAAATTCGTGTTCATTATAACGATCCGTTATTTTTACGGATTGGTAATGAAATGGTGCCTACAGAATTATCTAAACAACTTTATCCTTTGATCAGTGAAGCACTGAGTAAAGTTGAAATTATTAATAATTTTAGTGTGGATTTTGATGAAACAGCATCTCAGCAACAATTTACAGTTGCGATGACGGATGTTTCTCACTTAGTTTTATTGCCTAAAATTTCTCAATATCTCAAAGCACATGCACCACATGTCAAATTAAATGTTCGCGCCATCACCTCTGAAACCAGTTATCAGATGGCAAATGGTGAAATTGATTTGGCGATTGGTTTTTTACCGCAATTAGAAAATGGTTTCTATCAACAAAAATTATTCGAACAATTTTATGTGGTGATTGCATCTAAAGATCATCCACGATTAACTCAACAAAGCATGACCGTTGAGCAGTATTTGAGTGAATCACACATCGATATTGATGCGGGTGTGGGGCATTATCACATCGCCAATGAGCTGTTAAATCTGGATTTAAAACGTAATGTATTGATGCGTATTCCGAGTTATCTGGGTGTTGGCTTAGTGGTGCAAGATACAGATTCGATTGCAACCGTTCCTTATTATTTGAGCGAAGTCTTGTTGTCACGAGGAAACTTACAAATTTTTCCAGCACCAATTTCCTTTCCGACTTATTCGATTAAGCAGTATTGGCATATGTCATGTCACCATAAAACCAGCCATCAGTGGTTAAGACATATGTGTTATGAGATTTTTAGTCAGGTGAACTCCATGCCTTTACCCAGTCAGTTATTAAGCCATGGCGATCAGCCTGAAGTTTAGAGGATTTTTTAAACTCAATAGCTTAAGAACAGTTATCCTTTTAAGATTAATTCGCTTGATGCTCTGAATCGGTTAGCTTATCAGGTGTCATCAATGCTTGATTGACATAGAGTTTGATTAAGCGTTCACGAGAGCCAATAGACTTTTGATAGTGCGTAGAATTTAACAATAATGATGCGCCATAAGTCACTGTCCAGATATAAGACAAGTAATCACGGATTGACATACTACTGTTTAAGGCTTTGAGATGTGCCCCGAAAAGATCTTTAATTTCTAAAATACGTTGCTCACGTATGCTATAAAGTTCTTCGAATAAGTCTTTGAGTTTACGTTCATTATTGGTTAAACGCTCTTCAATCACATGCAGTAAAATTGTTCGATTCGAATTTAACATGTTATATAACATGTATTCGGATACATAGATTTTAATATCATGATGATAGGCTTTAGAAATATCTAAAAGTCGTTTTTCATTCAAAATAATCAGTTCAAGATACAGCTGGTTTTTACTTTTAAAATGTTTATAGATCGTTCCTTTTGCGATATCAAGTTCAGCAGCAAGCTCACTTAACGTAATATCCTGATTATTATCAAGCAATAAGGTTTCTGCCATTGCTAAAATTTTCTCTTTGCGAAGAAGAAAATTCTGTTGGCGCACTGAACTCATTCTATTGATCCAAAACCGCTGATGAAGAACTGGACTCAGAGTATATCAGCTATTTCGCTGATTCAATAAAACTATAGTCCATCATATTCAATAAAATATTTATTTTTTTAATGTATTTAATAATTTAGCTTTTATATAAGTAAATTAGGAGAGATAAAATTTCAACAAACAATTTATAAAACTAAACTTAAGTATGGTCATACGATGAATATAAAGAAACTGTAAGAGATGTACCGTTTAAAAACATATTTAGTCAGCAACGACTTTACAAAAAAACCTGATCATTTGATCAGGTTTTTCTTTTTAATAAAGCTCTTAGAAATTAATCCGCGCGGCGCCAAATGGTACCTTGACGTGTATCTTCCAGTACTACACCTTGAGCAAGCAAAGACTGACGGATTTCATCTGCACGGGCAAAGTCTTTATTTTTCTTGGCATCAACACGTTGTTGAATGAAATCTTCAATATCAGCTTCGGATAAGCCAAGTGCTTCTTGACCAATGTCTGATTTTAAAAAGTCATCTACATTGTATTGAACCAAGCCAAGGATATTGGTCAAGTGGCGTAACGTAGAATAATAAAGCGTAGATTGCGCTGCATTCTCTTCTTTAACCGCACGATTCAATTCTTTAATAATTTCGAATAAAACTGCAATTGCTTCAGATGTATTGAAGTCATCACGCATTGCTGAATTAAAGCGCTCGACGAGCGTTTCATCTAACAGGTCTGTGGTTTTATTGCCATAGACTTGTTGATACGCTTTAAATGCATGATAAAAACGAGAAAGCGTAGTTTTTGCTTCTTTTAGTGCAAAGTCCGAGAAGTTTACAGGGCTACGATAGTGTGATGACACAATAAAATAACGAATCACTTCAGGATGGAATTTCTCCATCACATCACGAATGGTAAAAAAGTTGCCTAAAGATTTCGACATTTTTTCGCCATCGACATTGATAAAGCCAACATGCATCCAGTAGTTTACATATTGTTCATCTGTTGCAGCTTCTGATTGCGCGATTTCATTTTCATGATGTGGGAATAAAAGATCTGAACCGCCACCATGAATATCGAAATGATTGCCTAAGCAGCAAGTTGACATTGCTGAACATTCAATATGCCAACCTGGACGGCCATTGCCCCAAGGTGAAGCCCATGAAGGCTCATTTTCTTTAGCATGTTTCCATAGCACAAAGTCAAAGGGATGCTTCTTCTCAACTTCAACATCAACACGTTCAGAAGCGCCAGCTTGCATATCGTCAAGTTTACGTCCTGAAAGTCGGCCATAGTTCTTAAATTTTTCAACTTCAAAATAGACATCGCCATTTGCAGAAGGGTAAGCCGTGCCTTTATTGACAAGGTTGCCAATCATATTCTGCATTTGATCGATATAATCTGTTGCGCGGGGTGCCTCATCAGGTGCTAAGCATCCTAGGTTTTCGGCATCATCATTCATCGCCTTGATAAAACGATCGGTCAAAGCTGTAATGCTTTCGCTATTTTCATTGGCACGCGCAATAATTTTGTCATCGATATCTGTGATGTTACGAACGTATTTAACATTCCAACCTTGACTACGTAAAAAACGAATAATGTAGTCAAAAGCAACCATCACCCGAGCATGGCCTATATGACAGTAATCATAAACTGTCATACCGCACACATACATGTCGATATGTCCTTCTTTACGGGGAACAAATTCAACTTTTTTTCGTTGCTCAGAGTTGTAAAGAACAAATGGTTGCATAGGTTTTCTAAAGGCTTCAACAAAATGATGATTAATCTTAACCTAAGCTCCATATTTCATAAAGTTTTATACGTTATTTTTCTAAGAAAATGAAATTTATACATTTAGGAAAGCAGCCTATTGTATTGCTATGCTAAAATAGCAAAAATATTCCATTCGATATTCAAAACTCTTTATAGAGTTAAGGTTAGCCCATTTTGAATCCTGAAAATAAATCAAATCAAGTTGATTTTCAAAAAGTTGCACTTGAAACTTTACGCATTGAAGAACATGCCATAGAGATTTTAGCGACTCAAATTGATGAACGCTTTACGCGCGCATGTGAAATTATTTTACAGTGCCAAGGTCGTTTAGTGATTACGGGTATGGGGAAATCTGGGCATATTGGGCGGAAAATGGCAGCAACTTTCGCATCAACAGGCACACCATCATTCTTTATGCATCCTGGTGAAGCAGGGCATGGCGATTTGGGTATGTTGGTCAAAGGTGACGTGTTGATTGCAATTTCAAACTCTGGAAAGAGTGATGAGATTATGATGTTGATGCCACTGATTAAGTATTTGGAAGTGCCTTTAATCACCATCAGCGGTGATGACAAAGGACCCATGCCACAAAATGCGGATGTTGCGTTGACACTTGGAAATATCAAAGAAGCATGTCCATTAGGTTTGGCACCCACTTCAAGCACTACTGCGACATTGGTATTGGGCGATGCGTTGGCTGTGGCGTTATTAGATGCACGTGGTTTTACGGCAGATGATTTTGCAATGTCACATCCTGCTGGTGCATTAGGCAAACGTCTGTTGTTACATGTAAAACATTTGATGCGTACAGGCACTGATTTACCAAAAGTATTTCCTGATACACCAATGAATAAAGTTTTGTACGAAATATCCAATAAGCGTTTAGGGTTAACCACTGTTGTCGATGAAAATGACACCTTATTGGGCATATTTACCGATGGTGATTTACGCCGTTTAATTGATAGACAGCAAGGTTTTGATGTGAACTTGCCTGTATCCGCGGTCATGGTTCAAAATCCTTCAACCATTTCTAAAGAAGCACGTGCAGTTGAAGCTTTAGAAAAAATGAATGAAAAGAAAATTAGTCAATTTATTGTCGTTGATGATGCCAATAAAGTGATTGGTGTAATTAGTATGCATGACCTGATTCAAGCTGGAGTAAATTAATCAATGGCTTCTTATGTTTTACTGGAACAAGCGCGTCATATTGAAGCATTGGTTTTAGATGTAGATGGAATTTTGAGTGATGGTTTTGTGACGTTGACCAATACAGGGGATGAAATTAAATCCTTTGATATTCGAGACGGATTAGGCATGAAGCTGGTGCAAAAATCTGGAATTAAAGTCATCATTATCACTGGACGTAAAAGTAATATTGTTGAAAAACGTATGGCTGATCTTGGCGTGGATTTGGTCTTTCAGGGGCGTGAAGACAAAGGGACTGCACTTAAAGAAGCCTGTGCTCAATTCAATTTAGATCCTGAAGACTGTTTATATATGGGCGATGATTGGCCAGATCTTTCAGCCTTTGCAATCGCAGGGATGAAAGTGACTGTACCCAACGGGCATGTAGAAGTGCGTCGTCGAGCAGATTTAGTCACACAGGCAATGGGTGGGCGTGGAGCTGTGCGTGAAGTCTGTGATATGTTGCTGATGGCAAAAGGCACTTACCAAGAATTACTTGAAAAATATACAGCTATACCGCATTAATAGCGTAAATTCAGATTGATCAAATGTTGAATGTAATTTATGGATACTAAGGTTTTATATGTGACTGCAGTTGTCATCGCGGCAATCAGTGGTGGCTATTACTATTACAGTGGGAAAGGCAAAAAGTTGGATGCGAATTCAGCCAAAAGCATGACGTATACTGCTGAGGGTATCCAGTTGGTCCAAACAGATGAAAAGGGCAATCTTTATGTTCGTGCTCAAGTGGATCGTTTAGAACAAGATTTACAAAGAAAAACTTCAACACTGAGTAACCTCAATGCTTCGATGTTTCATCAAAATAAAGTTGATTCAACTTTTTTTGCAAAACAAGCACGAGGATTTAATGACAATGAAAAAGTCGTTTTATCTGGACAAGTTAAAGCGACCAAGATTGGTGAACGAGGGACCATGGAATTTCAGACAGACGAGTTAACGGGGTATCCTAAAATACGTCAGTTTGAAACGACTCACCAAGTGACTGTTAATGCACCTGATGCAGAATTTATTAGTCAGGGTTTAAAAGCTGATTTAAACCAAGGTCAATATGAATTTGCACATATTCGAGGAAAGTATGTACCTAACTAAGCCTTTTTTAATGAAACAATCTTTCCTAATAAAAGCGATCTGCACTGCCGGTTTAATGGGCTTGTCTGCAGCAGCATTTGCATTACCGTCAGATCGTAATCAGCCAATCTCATTGGTTGCAGATAAAGCAACCTATAATGAAGCTGCGGGTGTAACGACATATACCGGTAATGTCATCATTGAGCAAGGTACAATGAAGCTTCAAGCTGCTTCAATTGTGGCTCAATTGAATAAAAATAAGCAAATTAGTACCATTACTGCCACTGGGGGCCCAGCAAAGTTTCAACAACAAGTTGATACGGCAAAGGGTGTTGCTCGTGGGGAAGCACAAAAAATTATTTATAATGCCGAAACAGGTATTATTAATTTAATTGGTAATGCTTATTTATATCAAGATGGAGCAAGTATTCGCAGCAGTTCATTAAAATATAGTATGAACAAAGGCGATATTGAAGCTTCTGGTAGTTCAAATAGCACAGGTTCAGCGAAAGGACGTGTACAAATTATTATCCCGCCAAATAGTACCAAGTCTTTCCCTGGAGCGCGTGATTAATGACAGCATCGAATCAACCTCAAGTGCTTTGTATCAAACATTTAGCAAAAGTTTATAGTAAACGTTGGGTGGTCAAAGACGTTTCATTCAGTATGCAAAGTGGACAAATTGTGGGTTTGCTTGGGCCGAATGGTGCGGGTAAAACCACCAGCTTCTATATGGTCGTTGGTTTGGTGCGAATGGATAAGGGCGAAATTCATCTTGATAATGAAGATATTTCTGATTTAGCTATGCATCAGCGTGCACGTAAAGGAATTGGTTATCTTCCACAGGAAGCTTCAATTTTCAGAAAGTTGACGATTGCTGAAAATATCATGGCCATCCTTGAAACACGTAAAGATTTAAATAAACAGCAGCGCCAACAACGCCTCAAAGAATTATTGGAAGATTTTAAAATCACCCATATTAAAGATTCTCTTGGAATGAGTGTGTCAGGTGGTGAGCGCCGTCGTGCAGAGATCGCACGAGCACTTGCAGCTGATCCAAAATTTATGCTTTTGGATGAACCTTTTGCAGGTGTCGATCCAATCTCGGTAGGTGATATTAAAGATATTATTCGCCAGTTAAAAGATCGTGGGATCGGGGTTTTGATTACCGACCATAATGTTCGTGAAACTTTAGCGATTTGTGAGCATGCTTATATTGTGAGTGAAGGTGCTGTGATTGCGGAAGGTACGCCAGAAGAAGTGTTGGCAGATGAAACCGTGCGCCAAGTGTATTTGGGTGATGATTTTACCGTCTAACCACTCAGATTTTTTTAAAAAGATGAAGGATCACCTTCATCTTTTTTTTTTTTATTTTTTGAGACCAAAATTTTAAAAATTCCAATTTTGATTCAATATTTTATTAATTATTATTTCATTTAAATTTAACAACATAGTTTTAATGTGATGCTCTTCACATACAGAGAAATGTGTTACATGTTTTGTTTAAAATTTAATCTAAGTCAAATTCTTAAGTTTCTATAATACCCATAAAAATTAAATGGGAATTTATTATTTTTAAGCGCTATGAATAGTATGGGGATAATAGAATGTTCCGTTTTAAAAGGGTAAGACTATTAATAGAATTTAAATAAATTTATAAAAGTGATCATTGATAATGTTAGTAATGAATATAAAGTGATAATTAAATTTAAGAGGTGGATCAGGAAATTTGAACAACACTTATAAGTGATATTTTGCTCCCCAAATGATGTTATAAACATCAATATATGGAGTATTTTATGGCACGTAGACCAAGAAGAAATCATTCAAATGATTTTAAAGCTAAGGTAGCACTTGCTGCGATTAAAGCAGAAAAAACACTTGCTGAATTGAGTGCTGAATTTGATGTTCATCAAAACCAAATTATCGACTGGAAAAATCAACTGATTTCAGCTTCCTCGCAAGCTTTCGATCAATCAAAAGCTCCAACAGAACCACCCATCGATCTAAAAAAACTACATGCAAAAATCGGTGAGCAGGCATTAGAAATTGATTTTTTAGAAGGTGTGTTGAAGAAACTGGGCCGCTTCAACCACAAAAGTTAATCGATGACTCACTTCAGATTTCAGTATCTAAGCAAGCTCAGCTGCTGAAAGTCTCCCGTGGTTGTTATTACTATCGCCCAAAACCTGTGAGTGCATCAGATCTGAAGCTGATGCGGTGTATGGATGAGTTACATATGCAATACCCTTTTGCAGGTAGCCGTATGATGCGTGATTTGTTGAATCGTCAAGGACATCATATAGGACGACGTCATACACGTACTTTAATGAAGAAAATGGGCATTAATGCGTTATATTGCAAACCAAATTTAAGCCAGGCTAATCAAGCTCACCGCAAATATCCATATCTGCTCAAAGGATTGGCTATTCAGCGCAGTAATCAAGTGTGGTCTACGGATATAACGTATATCCCTATGGCAAAAGGCTTTGTTTATTTATGTGCTGTGATTGATTGGCATAGCCGCAAGGTACTTGCGCATAGAGTATCGATTAGTATGGAGGTTACATTTTGCATAGAAACATTAAATGAAGCTATTGAAAAATATGGTCGACCTGAAATATTTAATACAGACCAAGGCAGTCAGTTTACCAGTGATGCATTTATTGATGTATTGAAATCAAATGACATCCAAATCAGCATGGATGGTAAAGGTCGATGGGTTGATAATGTGATGGTTGAACGATTATGGCGGAGCGTTAAATATGAAGAGGTGTATCTCAAAGCCTACAGCAATGTTTTGGATGCGAAGAAGCAATTAAACGCATATTTTGAATTTTATAATTTGAAACGACCTCATTCGAGTCTGGACAAAATGACTCCAGATGAGTTTTACTATGACCAGCTACCACAACAAAATAAGGTAGCTTAACTAGAGCAGAGTATCACTTATAAATAAGCTTTTAGTTGTTCAAACATGTGGGACCACCTCTTTAATCGCAATAAATTAGTAAAATAAACAAGTAAGATTTTAACTAAATGATAATTGCATCACAAAGTAATGGTTTTAAAAAAGACCAATCATTTAGCCATTATAGACAAGCACTGTTTTTTATATGTATATGTGATTTTAATATTAAAAATATACACTTGTGAAATTTATCTCACTTATTTATCTTTTTTGCATAACAGTAAATTATAAGACGGAAAAAATATTATGAAAAACATCACTATTTATGAAAAAGGAACAGCTAAGGTTCTCACTCAAGATTTAGTTAATAAACACTACTCAGTGTATAAAGTAAATCTTGATAGCGCAGAAATAGCCAAGATTGTAAAAGTTAATAATAATTTGGAGGTTTATTTAAAAAATGGAGAAAAAGTTGTTATTGATGATTTCTTTATTGGTGAAAAACCAAAAGAATTTACAATAGAAACTGCAGATGGAAAGCATTATTTACTTAACTTTCTTGAATTTGATGCAACTGGCACTGTAACTAAAATTGATTATTTAGGGATTACTGATTTTCAAGAGTATTTAGTTGGCCATCATAGTGCTGTACCTGCATGGGCATGGGTTGCAGCTGCAGCTGGGGCGATCGGAATTGCAGCAGCATCAGGGGGAAGTGGTGGTTCAAGCCATTCAGGAAGTGCTGATAAAACAGGACCAAAACTAAGCTATGATATTTTAGATAATCAGAAAATTAAAATCACTGCAGATGAAGCAAGTAAAATTACAATAGTCGATGCGAGTGGTAAAACAATTGGATCAGGACAACTAAATCAAGCAGGTGCGCTTGAAATTAATTTAACAAGACCTTTGGTTGATAATGAAAAAATTACTATTACAGCAACGGATAATGCGGGTAATAAAACAACTGAAACAATAAATGTTGGTGATGTTACAAAACCTGAAGTCGAAATAAATATTATTGATAATGATACTATTCAGGTCAATTCAAATGAACCTGGTAGTAAAGTTATAATTAAAAATGAAGCAGGACAAATAATTGCTGAGGGTGTAATTGGTCCTGATGGAAAATTAATAGTTGATTTAAATACGCCTTTAACTGACGGCAGTAAGATTATTGTTGACGTTATTGATGCCGCAGGGAATCAAACAGAAAAAGTAATTACGGTAGGTGATGTAACACCGCCAATTATTAGTACAACTATTCAAGATGCGACCCATATTCAAGTCACTTCAAATGAAGCTGGTCAAGTTAAAATCACGGATGGTCAAGGTAATGTAATTGGTACAGGTACAATTACAGGTAATAACACGGTTGATAATATTCAGTTAACACGACCACTTACAGACGGTGAAACTATTAAGGTTACTGTGACAGATGGTGCTGGTAATCCAAAAACAGTTGAAATTACAGCAGGTGATGTAACTGCTCCTGTGATCACTACAACCATTCAAGACGCAACTCATGTTGAAGTTACTTCAAATGAAACGGGTCAAGTTAAAATCACGGATGGTCATGGTAATGTAATTGGTACAGGGACAATCACCGGTAATAACACGGTTGATAATGTTCAATTAACACGACCACTTACAGACGGTGAAACTATTACGGTCACTGTGACAGATGGTGCAGGTAATCCAAAAACAGTTGAAATTACAGCAGGTGATGTCACAAATCCACAATTTCAATCTGCGCATGTGGATAGTTCAGGAACACAATTAACCCTTACCTATAGTGAAGCACTGGATAGTGCTAACTTACCTCCATCGAGCAGTTTTTCGGTTAATGTGGGTGGCCAACTTGTTAATGTGACAGGTATATCAGTCAATGGTAATGTCGTGATATTGACTCTCGGTACACCAGTGACAGCTGGTCAGACCGTTACTGTGGGTTATACCGACCCAACTACGGGTAATGATCCGAATGCGATTCAAGACATTGCTGGTAATGATGCAGCAACCCTTCCACCGACAGCGGTAGACAATGGTTCAACTGTGCCTGGTGGAGATACCACAGCGCCGACCTTTGTCAGTGCAACGTTAGATACAGCAGGCACATCGCTCACCTTGACCTATAGTGAAGCGCTAGACTCAGCAAACTTACCGCCATTAAACAGTTTCGTGGTAACCGCAGATGGTCAGGTGGTACCTGTAACAGGTGTTACCGTGAATGGCTCTAGTGTGGTGTTGACCTTGGGCGCACCAGTCACAGCAGGTCAAGCGGTTGAAGTGGGTTATACCGATCCAACCACGGGTAATGATCTAAATGCGATTCAAGATGCGGCAGGCAATGATGCAGCAACGCTTCCAGCAACAGCGGTAGACAATGGTTCGATTATTCCAGGTGGGGATAGCACAGCACCGACATTTGAGAGTGCAGCAGTAGATACCACAGGTACGCTGTTGACCTTGACTTATGATGAAGCGCTAGATCCATTACATCCACCGGTTGCTGGCGACTTCACAGTGACGGCAAATGGTCAAGCGGTTGCGATTATTTCGGTAGAGATAGTTGGCAATAACGTGGTGTTAACCTTGGGTACACCAGTCACAGCAGGTCAAGCGGTTGAAGTGGGTTATACCGATCCAACTACGGGTAATGATCCAAATGCGATCCAAGATGCAGCTGGCAATGATGCGGCAACGCTTCCAGCGACAACAGTAGACAATGGTTCGATTATTCCAGGTGGGGATAGCACAGCACCGACATTTGAGAGTGCAGCAGTAGATACCACAGGTACGCTGTTGACCTTGACCTATGATGAAGCGCTAGATCCATTACATCCACCGGTTGCTGGCGACTTCACAGTGACGGCAAATGGTCAAGCGGTTGCGATTATTTCGGTAGAGATAGTTGGCAATAACGTAGTGTTAACCTTGGGTACACCAGTCACAGCAGGTCAAGCGGTTGAAGTGGGTTATACCGATCCAACCACGGGTAATGATCTAAATGCGATTCAAGATGCGGCAGGCAATGATGCAGCAACGCTTCCAGCAACAGCGGTAGACAATGGTTCGATTATTCCAGGTGGGGATAGCACAGCACCGACATTTGAGAGTGCAGCAGTAGATACCACAGGTACGCTGTTGACCTTGACTTATGATGAAGCGCTAGATCCATTACATCCACCGGTTGCTGGCGACTTCACAGTGACGGCAAATGGTCAAGCGGTTGCGATTATTTCGGTAGAGATAGTTGGCAATAACGTAGTGTTAACCTTGGGTACACCAGTCACAGCAGGTCAAGCGGTTGAAGTGGGTTATACCGATCCAACCACGGGTAATGATCTAAATGCGATTCAAGATGCGGCAGGCAATGATGCAGCAACGCTTCCAGCAACAGCGGTAGACAATGGTTCGATTATTCCAGGTGGGGATAGCACAGCACCGATATTTGAGAGTGCAGCAGTAGATACCACAGGTACGCTGTTGACCTTGACTTATGATGAAGCGCTAGATCCATTACATCCACCGGTTGCTGGCGACTTCACAGTGACGGCAAATGGTCAAGCGGTTGCGATTATTTCGGTAGAGATAGTTGGCAATAACGTAGTGTTAACCTTGGGTACACCAGTCACAGCAGGTCAAGCGGTTGAAGTGGGTTATACCGATCCAACCACGGGTAATGATCTAAATGCGATTCAAGATGCGGCAGGCAATGATGCAGCAACGCTTCCAGCAACAGCGGTAGACAATGGTTCGATTATTCCAGGTGGGGATAGCACAGCACCGACATTTGAGAGTGCAGCAGTAGATACCACAGGTACGCTGTTGACCTTGACTTATGATGAAGCGCTAGATCCATTACATCCACCGGTTGCTGGCGACTTCACAGTGACGGCAAATGGTCAAGCGGTTGCGATTATTTCGGTAGAGATAGTTGGCAATAACGTAGTGTTAACCTTGGGTACACCAGTCACAGCAGGTCAAGCGGTTGAAGTGGGTTATACCGATCCAACCACGGGTAATGATCTAAATGCGATTCAAGATGCGGCAGGCAATGATGCAGCAACGCTTCCAGCGACAACAGTAGACAATGGTTCGATTATTCCAGGTGGGGATAGCACAGCACCGATATTTGAGAGTGCAGCAGTAGATACCACAGGTACGCTGTTGACCTTGACTTATGATGAAGCGCTAGATCCATTACATCCACCGGTTGCTGGCGACTTCACAGTGACGGCAAATGGTCAAGCGGTTGCGATTATTTCGGTAGAGATAGTTGGCAATAACGTAGTGTTAACCTTGGGTACACCAGTCACAGCAGGTCAAGCGGTTGAAGTGGGTTATACCGATCCAACCACGGGTAATGATCTAAATGCGATTCAAGATGCGGCAGGCAATGATGCAGCAACGCTTCCAGCGACAACAGTAGACAATGGTTCGATTATTCCAGGTGGGGATAGCACAGCACCGATATTTGAGAGTGCAGCAGTAGATACCACAGGTACGCTGTTGACCTTGACTTATGATGAAGCGCTAGATCCATTACATCCACCGGTTGCTGGCGACTTCACAGTGACGGCAAATGGTCAAGCGGTTGCGATTATTTCGGTAGAGATAGTTGGCAATAACGTGGTGTTAACCTTGGGTACACCAGTCACAGCAGGTCAAGCGGTTGAAGTGGGTTATACCGATCCAACCACGGGTAATGATCTAAATGCGATTCAAGATGCGGCAGGCAATGATGCAGCAACGCTTCCAGCGACAACAGTAGACAATGGTTCGATTATTCCAGGTGGGGATAGCACAGCACCGACATTTGAGAGTGCAGCAGTAGATACCACAGGTACGCTGTTGACCTTGACTTATGATGAAGCGCTAGATCCATTACATCCACCGGTTGCTGGCGACTTCACAGTGACGGCAAATGGTCAAGCGGTTGCGATTATTTCGGTAGAGATAGTTGGCAATAACGTGGTGTTAACCTTGGGTACACCAGTCACAGCAGGTCAAGCGGTTGAAGTGGGTTATACCGATCCAACCACGGGTAATGATCTAAATGCGATTCAAGATGCGGCAGGCAATGATGCAGCAACGCTTCCAGCGACAACAGTAGACAATGGTTCGATTATTCCAGGTGGGGATAGCACAGCACCGACATTTGAGAGTGCAGCAGTAGATACCACAGGTACGCTGTTGACCTTGACTTATGATGAAGCGCTAGATCCATTACATCCACCGGTTGCTGGCGACTTCACAGTGACGGCAAATGGTCAAGCGGTTGCGATTATTTCGGTAGAGATAGTTGGCAATAACGTAGTGTTAACCTTGGGTACACCAGTCACAGCAGGTCAAGCGGTTGAAGTGGGTTATACCGATCCAACCACGGGTAATGATCTAAATGCGATTCAAGATGCGGCAGGCAATGATGCAGCAACGCTTCCAGCAACAGCGGTAGACAATGGTTCGATTATTCCAGGTGGGGATAGCACAGCACCGACATTTGAGAGTGCAGCAGTAGATACCACAGGTACGCTGTTGACCTTGACTTATGATGAAGCGCTAGATCCATTACATCCACCGGTTGCTGGCGACTTCACAGTGACGGCAAATGGTCAAGCGGTTGCGATTATTTCGGTAGAGATAGTTGGCAATAACGTAGTGTTAACCTTGGGTACACCAGTCACAGCAGGTCAAGCGGTTGAAGTGGGTTATACCGATCCAACCACGGGTAATGATCTAAATGCGATTCAAGATGCGGCAGGCAATGATGCAGCAACGCTTCCAGCGACAACAGTAGACAATGGTTCGATTATTCCAGGTGGGGATAGCACAGCACCGACATTTGAGAGTGCAGCAGTAGATACCACAGGTACGCTGTTGACCTTGACCTATGATGAAGCGCTAGATCCATTACATCCACCGGTTGCTGGCGACTTCACAGTGACGGCAAATGGTCAAGCGGTTGCGATTATTTCGGTAGAGATAGTTGGCAATAACGTGGTGTTAACCTTGGGTACACCAGTCACAGCAGGTCAAGCGGTTGAAGTGGGTTATACCGATCCAACCACGGGTAATGATCTAAATGCGATTCAAGATGCGGCAGGCAATGATGCAGCAACGCTTCCAGCGACAACAGTAGACAATGGTTCGATTATTCCAGGTGGGGATAGCACAGCACCGACATTTGAGAGTGCAGCAGTAGATACCACAGGTACGCTGTTGACCTTGACTTATGATGAAGCGCTAGATCCATTACATCCACCGGTTGCTGGCGACTTCACAGTGACGGCAAATGGTCAAGCGGTTGCGATTATTTCGGTAGAGATAGTTGGCAATAACGTGGTGTTAACCTTGGGTACACCAGTCACAGCAGGTCAAGCGGTTGAAGTGGGTTATACCGATCCAACCACGGGTAATGATCTAAATGCGATTCAAGATGCGGCAGGCAATGATGCAGCAACGCTTCCAGCGACAACAGTAGACAATGGTTCGATTATTCCAGGTGGGGATAGCACAGCACCGACATTTGAGAGTGCAGCAGTAGATACCACAGGTACGCTGTTGACCTTGACTTATGATGAAGCGCTAGATCCATTACATCCACCGGTTGCTGGCGACTTCACAGTGACGGCAAATGGTCAAGCGGTTGCGATTATTTCGGTAGAGATAGTTGGCAATAACGTAGTGTTAACCTTGGGTACACCAGTCACAGCAGGTCAAGCGGTTGAAGTGGGTTATACCGATCCAACCACGGGTAATGATCTAAATGCGATTCAAGATGCGGCAGGCAATGATGCAGCAACGCTTCCAGCAACAACAGTAGACAATGGTTCGATTATTCCAGGTGGGGATAGCACAGCACCGACATTTGAGAGTGCAGCAGTAGATACCACAGGTACGCTGTTGACCTTGACTTATGATGAAGCGCTAGATCCATTACATCCACCGGTTGCTGGCGACTTCACAGTGACGGCAAATGGTCAAGCGGTTGCGATTATTTCGGTAGAGATAGTTGGCAATAACGTGGTGTTAACCTTGGGTACACCAGTCACAGCAGGTCAAGCGGTTGAAGTGGGTTATACCGATCCAACTACGGGTAATGATCCAAATGCGATCCAAGATGCAGCTGGCAATGATGCGGCAACGCTTCCACCGACAGCGGTAGACAATGGTTCAGTTGTTCTTCCGCCACTTAATGCTGTAAATGATGAGTTTGCATTAAATCTAGGTCAAGAAGTTCGTGAAAACCGTACAGAAGTTGTGGGTTCAGATATCGCAGTTGTTGATCTCTTAGGGAATAATGCTACTGGTCTAGATTTTTCAATTCCACAAACGACAGGAAGTGCAGGTAAGGCAACGACTGGTAATATTTCGGTCACAGTTTCGCAACAAGACCTGATTTCGGTCGGTGAGGCTGTTCAGATTGTTATTTATCAGCAAACCGCCAATGGACCAGTGGAGGTTGCACGTGGTAGTAGCCAAGGTGGAATTGTCACAGTTGGTGGTATTGGAATCATTGGTGTCGTGAATAGTAACGACTCAATTAAACTTGATTTCACTAATTTACCTGAAGGTAATTATACAGTTGCAGTTAAAGCAGATGATAGTGCTCTAACGACGTTACTCAAAGATGTTGCTATTAGTGACCTTGGAGGCGAAGGAGAAATTCTGGGGGCTTCAAATGCAGCAGCTATCGGAGTAGCAATTAATGCAGTACTTGGCCCAGTATTGGGTGCTCCAATTCTCGCTTTAGTCAATACAATCTTAATCCCTGTTAATACAATCGGTTTACCACTTTCAAGTGTAGTGAACCAGTTACTAGATGTATTACCAATTGGAGTAATTGATTATATTGTTAATGCTGCGGTTGCTCCTTTATTATCAAACTTATTAACGATTTATGAAAAAACAAATATTAGCGTAACGGGAACTGAAGAAGTTTTTGCTAACTATGCATTAACAGGCAATGTTTTTGCTGATAATGGCAATGGACAAGATGTAGTCAGTGGTGGTTCGATCATTGAAATAGATGGTACGTCTGTTACACCAGGTACTGTTACGATTCAAGGAGAGTATGGAAGCCTTGAAATTAATACTCTAACAGGAGCCTTTACCTATACGGTGACAGCCGGAGAAGCAGCTCTTGGAAAAACTGAAATATTTGATTATAAGCTGTCGAATGGAACAACATCTGACACAGCTCAAATCATTATTAATATTGCAGGAACGCCAGCAGACCCAGGTGAATTAACACCACCAGATCATGTTGATCAGGTTGTTGCTCATGATGACCTTGCAACTGTTAAAAATTATCATGAATCCGCGGGTGATGATGTTGGTGTACATGGCAGAGCTTCACAATTATTGGGCGTAAATTTACTTGGATTAAATATCTCTTTAGGAAATACCGTACCATTTAATTTTGAAGTTGAAGAAAACAGCACGTCAAGTATTCATGTCAATGTAAGCGGTAGTGTTGTAAGTGCTGCGATAGGCGGTCTTATTGGTGCTTTATTAGGTACGGCAGATAAGTTTTTCAATGCTGTACTTGAACGTCAATATGTGGATGAAAATGGTGTAATACAAAAAGAACACTTCATCGTGGAAGATGCTGTAAAGCTAACTCCACCTGGATTGTTGGGCATTATCTTTAATTATTCTGGTCAGATTAATTTAGATAATTTGCCACCAGGCGTTTATACCATCGCACTGCAAGAGAAACCAACGGATTCTGGTTTATTACAACAAATCTTGAATTTATTGGATTCGACAGCATCTGCACAGTTATTTGGTGGTGTTGAATTAACCATGCAAGACCAGACCAATAAATATTTAGGTTCAAGTACCATAGAAGGAAATGTAATTACAAGTGTGGATGGTGCAGATGAAGTAAATACAACAACATTTGTCACTAAAGTGGCCAATGAAGTGGGGGATCCTGCAGTCACATTATCAGGTGCAAACACGGTTGTGGTTGGTGCTTACGGAACACTTTATATTTCTCCAAACGGGCATTATAAATATGTAAGTAATGGTAATCCTGCGGATATTGGTAAGGTAGATACATTTACCTATACGATCAAGGACTTTAATGGTAGTGAAGCGTCTGCGCATTTGAATATCCGTATCGATGGTGATAACTCTGGCGTGGTTTGGGATAATACAAATCCTCAAAATGATGTTTCTCTTCCAGCCCCAATCATTCTAGACAATGCAGAGCATGTCGCTATTGGTGCTGTAACGAATGTGGTGCAAACAGTAAGTGAGACGACTCAAGGTGCTAGTTTTGCAGTGGCAGGTTCATTAGGTGGTGGTAGTGGTACTTATGTTCCGACAACATTTAGTGTGGCGAATACAGACTCTTCACATGTTGTAGTTAAAGTAAATATACCATCTGCAATTTCTTTATTACCTACGGTTGTTCTTACAATCAAAGATCAAAGTGGTACAGTTGTTGGTACGATAACCGGTAAGCCTCTTCTCAACGCACTTGGAAGTTCAATAACTGTCGACATGCCTAATTTAGGACCAGGAACCTATACAATTACGGCATCTGTGTCGGGTAATGTAGGTTTTGGATTTAATGCTACAGTGAGCTTAGCGCAAGACATTACTCACTATAATGAAATTGCACCAGTAACTCCTGCTGCAATTACTGGCAATATGTTGACAGATGATACTTATAATCCATCTTATGCAAAATTCAGTATTGATACGGGGAGTGGCCACTTTGTTGAAGTGGGATATAACGGCGTAACTGTGCAAGGTGAATATGGCAGTCTGTTCGTGAAAAGTGATGGAAGCTATGTGTATACACCGAGTGCAGGCGTAATTGGTCGTCAAGAAGTATTCGATTACAAACTCTCTGTTTTTGGTCAAGATCATATAGCATCTCTTACAGTAACTGTTGATGCAATAACGACTGGTGATGCTCTACGTAATACACTGATTAGTGGTGAACTGAATGATACCTTTACAGGTCATGCTGGTTCAGATGTACTTGTATATCATGTATTGGAAAGTGCAAGTGCAAGTGGTGGAAATGGTGTTGATCATTGGACAGACTTCCATTCTGGAAATGTGAACACTGATACGAATGCAGACATCATTGATATTTCTGATTTACTGATTGGTTTTAACAGTGCAAATATCACAGCTGATTTAACAGCATCGGCAAACTATTTGAAAAACTATCTTGGTGTAAGAGTTGATGGTAATAATGTCACACTCACCCTAGATCGAGATGGTGCAGGAACTACGTACACTGGCAAAACTGATTTACTCCAATTGGATAATTTGGCGCAATCAGGTGCTGCATTTAACGGCAAAACTGAAGATGATATCTTGAAACTCTTGCTTCAAAATCATCAGCTTGTCCTGTAACTTAGTGAGTGAATAGAAAAAACCCTAAGTTCGCTTAGGGTTTTTTATTGTCCAATGTATTTTAAAAGCACGTTATAATGGCAATATATTGAGTTTGAATGTTTTATTTTCATTATGGTTTATACACTTGTATCCGAAACGATTTTTGAGGAAGATATTAAAAAGAGTCGATTTCAAGCCATTGCAGCGCCTGTTGAAAATGAACAGCAAGTTAAAATGTTTCTGGAAAAACATTTAGATCTAACAACAACACATCAATGCTGGGCATGGAAAATAGGTCATAATGTTCGTTTTAATGACGATGGTGAACCTTCAGGTACAGCAGGTCGCCCGATCCTTGCGACCATTGAGGGCAATGATTTAACCAATGCAATTGTATTGGTCAATCGTTGGTATGGTGGCATCAAGTTGGGCACAGGTGGTTTAGTTCGTGCCTATGGTGGTTGTGCAGGGCAATGTCTACTTTTGGCTGAAAAAATAGAACTGATTGAAAAGAAGAAAATTTATTTTCAATGCCAATTCAGCGAATGGTCAATTTTTCAGTATGAATTAAATACCCAAGGTATTGAATATACAGAACAATATACTGCTAATGGGGTTGAAGTTGAGGCATTATTACAAATACATCAAATTGATCCACTTAAGTTAAAAATTCAAGATGTAACGCGTGGGCGTGAGCAACTTAAATTGTTGGAAGACGTTGATGATTGAACAAGACCCATTATTGAAATATCGTGAACAACATAAGCATCGCTTAAATTATATGCCGTGGCTGTATTATTCACTTAAACCGAAAAATCGAGTTTGGGCGGAGCAGTGGCAGCAGCAGTATCAAGCGTATTTGATGGCAATGGAAACTGTTGAAATAGGTCAAAATTGTTTTATTTCACCATTGGCGCATATTTTTGCTGAGCCTGGTCGGAAAATTGTCATTGGGGATAATACTTTTATTGCAGCGGATTGTACCTTGCATGGACCGTTAGAGATTGGTAATGAAGTCGCGATCAACCATCATTGTATTTTGGATGGGGGTAAAGTCGGTATTAAATTGCATGATCAAGTTCGTATAGCCGCCTATTGTCATCTTTATGCTTTTGATCATGGGATGGATTTGAATATTCCGGTTTATCAACAAGCTGTGACTTCCAAAGGTATTGAAATTGGTCAGGATGTTTGGCTGGGCGCGCATGTTGGTGTGAAAGATGGTGTAAAAATTGCTTCACATGCGGTGATTGGAATGAATAGTATGGTCACTAAAAATGTAGCTGAACGAGAAATTGTGGCAGGGAACCCAGCGCGTTTTATTCGTTATCGTGAATGAATGCACAGTTTGTACAAATACATAATTAAATTATGGAATTAATTACATAAAGTTGTCCAAACTTATAAAAACTTATGCTAATTTAAAATAATATAGACCCAAAGCTGTAAAGCTAAAGCGAGGTTAAAATGAACAGAGTAGTGGCTTGTATTGACTCTTCTCCGTGCATCAATGCATTGGCAGAAGCAGCCGCATGGATTGCTCAAAAAACTGGTCGTGAACTGGTTTTATTGCAAGTATTGGATTATTACCCTGCAAGTTATCATTTAGGGGAAATTAGTGGGGTAATTGGCTTTGAAAGTAATGCGATGTTACTTAAAGAGCTGGCTGAACTTGAACAAAAGCAAAGTGAGTTAGCACTGGATTACAGTAACAATTTACTCAAGCATATTTCTGAAATGATTCAAGAAAAATACAATATCACACCAATTCAAATTCAAGCCAAAGGTGATTTTCTCGAACAAAGCTTCAATGAATTGACTGAAGATGATATCGCTGTCATCGGTCGAGTGGGTGAGCGTTCAGCTGAGAAGAATAAAATATTGGGCAGTAATGTTGAAAACTTTATTCGTGGAACCAAAAGTACCGTATTAACTGTTGGACAAACATTTAAACCACCTACACGGTTTATTTTTGCTTATGAGCTTTCAGAAACATGTCAAAAAATGCTAAAACGTGTTGAAAAAAGTGATTTGCTTAAACTTTTACAATGCCATTTACTCTATGTCGGTGATCATCCTGAAATTCTCAATGAGCCTGCGCAACGTTTAAAAGATGCAGGTTTAGATGTGGTGGTAGAGTACCGTTATGGTGATGTTGCTGAAAATATTTTGGATTATCAAGATCAGCATCAAATTCAATTGATTGTTCTAGGTGCATTTAGTCATAGTAAAATTCATCAGTTCTTTTTGGGTAGTGTAACGACCACTATTTTTAGAAATGCTGCAGTTCCATTGTTGGTCGCAAAATAAGTTTGATTTGAAGCTAAAAGACAACGCGACCTGAGCAATCGACATTCAGTCAAATGACCGATCAAACAGAAGAGATGAAATGCCACAAATAATATGATTTGTGGCATTTTTTTTGATTAAAAAATTTGATAAAAATATTGCATTTTGAAATGCAAGCACTTTTTCATGAACCATGAATTTAACTGGTTGAAAATTAATCGACGATTAAAAGTATTTTATTTTCATGGGTTTATTAAAGCATTATTGAGTTATCCACAATTCTACAAACAAGTTCAGGGGATAACTCTCAGGAGAATGATTGAAGCTAAGCTGGACTTGTTAAAACTTTAGCTATAAAAAAACTGCTATCTAAATAGCAGTTTTAAAAATTAAATCAGCATGCTTTATTTTACAATTGCAATGGCAAAACCATCATGCCCTTTGCTACCTACAGTTTGCAAAGCTGTACATGACAGAATTTTAGGATGGTTTTGCATGGCTTTATACATGTTACGGATCCCTTCAATACTTGGTTTGATGTTGTCTGGGTCAAGAATGTCACCAGCACGAATAACGTTGTCCAAAACAATCACTGTACCTGAATGCGACAGGTTTAAGCTTAATTCTAAATATTCAGGATAGCTTTGTTTATCAGCATCGACAAAAATAAAGTCAAAAGGTTCTGTAGCTTCAGGCAACGCTTTTAAAATATCAGCTGCACGACCACACTTTAATTCAACGGTTTGTTTGAGCTTGGCCTGATCTATATTTTCTTGACCTAAAGCAGCATGCGTATCACGACCTTCAATCGTTAAAATATAGCCATCTTCAGGTAGCGCACGGGCTAACCACATGGTGCTATATGCTGCAAAAGTACCTAATTCTAAAACACGTTTGCACTTGTTCATTTGAATCAACATTTGCAATAACATGCCTTGATTTGCGGCAACAGCAAGGTGGTCTGGAAATCCTTTATCCTCAGTGTTTTTTAATGTTTGTATGAGGATTGGATCTTCAGGAATTAAATGTGATTCGATATAGGCATCGATGTCTGACCACATTTGTTGCATGTTATACCACCTAATTGGAGTCACTTCATTTATGTAATGTGCATTTTAATCTTTTAATCGAAGAGTGCAATTTTAATAGAAACTTTTGAGTTAAATTTAATCAACTGGAAAAATATAAATATATAGAGCGATACATTCAGGTTTTATTGTTTTAAAGAAGCCTGATCAACTTCTATAAAACATGGTGATGAAACTGATTTATGCGGCGAATAATGGGCTAAATCCAATTTTCCTTAATAAACGGCGATACATACTTGAACTGCGATCAGCAGGGAAGTGCGCCTCAATGGATAAATCTAAAGGTAGATATTCTGGTTTTTGTGTCTCAACGATCAAACGATCTTCTTCAAAGATTTTAAGGTTGTATTCGTAAGCATCTTCTATTGGTAAATCTTGATCATAGTTACGACAAATGGGGGCAAATAATCGAGTACTACGTGCTGTCATGGGTGAGGCAGCATTCATAATGACCTGTTTCGCTTGATTGGGGAAATGAATGGTTAATGTTGCGGTAAAAGGCAAATGAATTTCAAAATGGCGTAACCATTGAAAATCCGCTTGTCCTAATTGATCTAGACCAATTGGGTAACGACCTACACTACTGATATAATCAGCACTAAAACCATAGTCTGTTTCTTGCGTGGTGTAATCAGGCACTTCAGTATTTTCTGGATCACCAAAAGTTTCTGGATGTACCCATGCAAAATGAGCAACATCGATAAAGCCTTCCAATTGTCGACCAGCAAAGCATTTTAAATCGACTTGAGGACAAACCAGTTGTTGGTACGAGGTCTCATCCCAATGCGGCATGTTTGGAATATTGGCTATATCCTGTTTTTTTGCAAAAAGTGAACACCAGATTAATCCATAACGTTCAACAGCAGCATAGGTTTTTAGGTGGAAACGGTCCGAAATTTTATGATTCGGGTGTGCAGGTATACGATTACATTTTCCATTTTCACCAAAGCGTAAACCATGATAACGGCAAACGATACCTTGACCATCATTTGTTCCGATGCTTAAAGGAACACCGCGATGTGGGCAGGCATCTTTGGCAACAATGATTTCAGTATCTATTTTATAAATGACCAATGGCATATCCAGCAACATGGTTCCGAGTGGTTGCTCAGTAATATCTCTTGCTAATGCAATTGGATACCAATATTGGGCTAAGAGCTGCCAGTCATGTTCGGAGAAACTCATATGAACGGGGAGGTCTGGGTTAAAGTTGTTCAGTGTTTTGCTATTCATATTCAAATCTTTTAGGGAATGCTCATTTGAATATAAAACAATGCTGTGTTCTTTGAAATTTCAATTATTGTGTGGAATGATTAAGAAAAATAGAACACTTGATTGCATAGTAGGCATGCGCAGCGGCGATCATTTATATCTGCTTAGCTGTAATAATCTTTTAACATTTTTCCAAAATTTAATAAAAATGAGCTGACTACAATAAGTGCGATGGAGAAACTGCTGCAAAAGAAAATAATTTTTTGATAATTTAACCTGCAACTATTCATTAAAGGCAAATAGTAGACCTGATACATTGAACGTAAGGTTTGCATGGTTAATATAAATAAACTGATGAAGCTAAAACTAATGACAATATTTTGGATCAGATTGTATTGGCTAATTTGTGCCAATAAAAAGTAAATAATCCAACAACTCATATAGATAATAAACGTGATCATGCTGGCTGAGGCTACCATTTTTAGAAAAGTTTCATGCCATTCTTTACGATTTAATCTGATCATTTAAATTGCTCTTTTTTATTTATTTTAAGGGTTTTTAGATAAGGAAATAAGGCTATCACGACATAGAGTGTCGCTTGAAATGGGTAAACCTTAATACAGCTTTTGTGACATACACATGAAATATTACAATTTGAATTGTAATATCCTCAAATTTAAAAAATAGAACACAGTTGTTTACATATTGAATTTAAAAGATTTTTAATAAAATCAAATGTGAATTATCAAATATCATAAAAGCGTCATAAAGCTGTAACTTATTTGTCATATTTTAAAATCAAAATGCAGTTATCCGAAAAGTACGACACAACAAGAAGTGGTGTACTTCAAAATAGCAGTTTATTTAAGAGAGAAAAGAATGCGCATTAATCACATCGCACTTGCATTAGCAGTTTCAGGGGCAGCAGTAGCAGCAAACGCTCGTGATACCATCCAAATCGCTGGTTCTTCTACTGTACTTCCTTATGCGAGTATTGTTGCTGAAGAATTTGGTAATACTTTCCCTCAATTTAAAGCACCTGTAGTTGGCTCAGGCGGTAGTTCTGCTGGTCTTAAACAGTTCTGTTCAGGTGTAGGCGATAACACAATTGATATCGCAAATGCTTCACGTAAAATTAAAGATACTGAAATTGCAGCATGTAAAAAAGCTGGCGTAAATAAAATCCAAGAAATAAAAATCGGTTATGACGGTATCGTTTTTGCTTCAAATGCAAGCAAAGCAGCTTATAAATTACGTCCACAACATGTATTTGCAGCCCTAGCAGCTGAATTACCATCAAATGGTAAATTGGTACCAAACCCATATACACGTTGGAACCAAATTGATAAATCGCTTCCAAATGAGCCAATTACTTTAGTTGTTCCAGCTTCTAACCACGGTACACGTGAAGTGTTCCAAGAGAAAATGGTTGAAGCGGGTTGCGAAACTTACGATTACTTCAAAAAGTTAGACAAAGATGCACAGAAAAAAGCATGTTCTAACTTCCGTAAAGACGGTAAAGTAATTGAAATTGCTGGTGATTATACTGAAACTCTAGCACGTTTAAAAACATCTCCAAGTGCGGTAGGTGTATTTGGCTTAGGTTTCTATGACCAAAACAAAGATAAATTACGTGTTGCGACAGTGAACAACGTTGTTCCTTCTGAGCAAACTGTACTAAATGGTACTTACCCTGTATCTCGTCCTTTATACTTCTATGTGAAAGGTGAGCATTTACAGTCAATCAAAGGCTTAAAAGAATATACTGAATACTTCCTTAACAAGAAAGTATCTGGTAAAGGTTCTAAGCTAGACAAAGCTGGTTTGATTTCATTGTCTGACGCTGAACGTGCAAAAGTATTGGCTGGTTTTAAAGCTGGTAAATAATAAAACCGCAATAATGGAGCTGATGGTGGGTGACTACCATCGGCTTTCCTTGCTAAGTAGAGTTTTTTCAAATCATTAAAATTGAAAAAACGGTGGAGAATACATGAATCTGCTACTCATTGGCGTGTTATTGGCTTTAATCGCTATCGCATATCAAATCGGGCTACGAAAAAGCCGAAGCCTAGCAGGTAAGGGAAATAACACTGCAATTTTACATTCACGTCCTGGCTATTATGGCTCTTTGGTGGCGTTGTGGTGTGGAATCCCAGCTTTTTTAATTTTGATTGTTTGGAACTTGGTAGAACCAAGTGTTTTACAACATCTAATTTTAAAAAATGTTCCAGCAAATATTGCTTCATCGCTAGATACAGCTGGGGTAGATGTACTGGTAGATCGTATTAAAGCAATTGCCTCTGGCTTTGGTGTGACAGATACGCCAGCAGCTTATGAGGTTGCAGCTGCAGAACAACTCTCAAAATTTGAAAGAATTGGCTCGTTTGCAAAGTTTGCTGTGGTAACTTGTGCTGCGATCCTTGGATTGATTTGGGCAAGAAAAAGAATTAGTCAACAATTTCGTGCACGTAACGAAGTTGAAAAAACCATTAATGTTGTTTTGATCCTGTGTTCAGGTGTTGCGATTCTCACGACTGTGGGTATTGTGATGTCGATGTTCAGTGAGGCGATGCACTTTTTCCAGTTTGTAAGTCCAATCGACTTCTTCTTTGGTACAGAGTGGAATCCTGGCTTTAGTACTTCAGGTAATGCTGAAGGAAGTTATGGTTTATTACCATTACTATGGGGAACACTCATGGTCAGTGGTATTGCACTACTGGTTGCTGTTCCACTGGGTTTAATGATTGCAATTTATCTTGCTGAATATGCTTCACCTCGATTCCGTTCATGGGCAAAGCCGACAATTGAAGTTTTAGCGGGTATTCCGACCATTGTTTATGGTGTTTTTGCCATGATGGTGATTGGCCCAATCTTCAAATCAATTGGTGATTCTATTGGTGTTGAAGTCAATGCGACCAGTGCATTAACAGCAGGTTTTGCAATGGGTATTATGATTATCCCATTCGTATCTTCTTTGTCAGATGACATTATCACTCAAGTGCCACGTGCCTTACGTGATGGTTCTTTAGGTTTAGGTGCGACCAAATCTGAAACCATTCGTCAAGTGGTTCTTCCAGCTGCCTTACCAGGTATTACGGGTGCATTCTTGCTTGCAGTATCTCGTGCAGTCGGTGAAACCATGATTGTGGTACTTGCTGCTGGTAATAGTCCATTGTTACATATCAATCCACTTGAAGCTGTTTCAACAGTTACTGTAACGATTGTAAAACAATTAACAGGCGACACAGACTTTGCAAGTCCGCAGGCATTGGTTGCGTTTGCACTGGGTTTAACTTTATTTACCATTACATTGTGTTTAAACATTGTCGCACTTTATATTGTGCGTAAATATCGTGAGCAATACGAATGAGTACATCAAATACATCTCCTGTGGATCAAAATGTATTTGATCCTCAAGCTGCCGCTGAGTTGCGAGAAAAACGTAAAGCTAAAATCGCCAGCTCATTGTCAAAACGCCATCGTAAAGAAAAGACCTTCCGTTTTGCTGGTTTTTCAGCAGTGATTATTGGTTTGGCATTTGTTGCAATTTTATTTGGAAGTATCTTATACAAAGGGTTGCCAGCATTTTGGCAAGCAAGTATGACTGTACCTGTGTATTTTGATCCAAGTATGATTGATGCTGGACCAAAACCAACACAAAAAGTGGGCGAATCTCCTGCCGTATTTCAAGAGCGTTATGTCGACTGGCAAACAAAAATGGGTATGGTTGATTGGGATGCATTGATTGTAAATGCAATCATTGCAAAAGACCCTGCACTCGAAAGTCGTCGTGATGATCTTTCAAGTATTTACACCAGTTCAGAAGCATATCGTATCCGTGATATGGTGTTTAAAGACCCAGCATTGATTGGTAAAACGGTAGAACTTAATTTCCTTGCTGATGCCAATATTGATGTGTGGTTGGCTGGTCATATCGATCGTTCATTGCCTGATGAGCAGCAACAACTTAGTCCAGAAGTACGTAAACTTTCTGATGACTTGGCTGCGAAAGGGATTATTAACCGTACTTTTAACACGCAAATGTTCACCAACCCAGATTCACGCAGCTCACCAGCAACAGCAGGTTTGGCTGGTGCATTTATGGGTTCATTGTTCATGATGTTAATTGTGATCGCGATTTCTATTCCATTGGGTGTAGCAAGTGCGATTTATCTAGAAGAGTTTGCACCGAAAAACTTTATTACTGACATCATTGAAGTCAATATCAATAACCTTGCAGCAGTTCCATCAATTGTATTTGGTTTATTGGGTGCTGCTATCTTTATTGGTTGGATGCATTTACCTATATCCGCACCTTTGGTTGGTGGTTTGGTCTTAAGTTTAATGACTTTGCCTACAGTAATTATTACCACACGTGCTTCATTGAAGGCAGTACCACCATCAATTCGCCAAGCGGCGTTAGGTATTGGTGCTTCTCGTTTACAAACAGTATTCCACCATGTATTGCCTTTGGCTCTACCGGGGATTATGACAGGTGCGATTATTGGTATTGCTCATGCATTGGGTGAAACCGCACCATTACTATTAATTGGTATGAGCGCTTTCGTTGCAAATATTCCAGTATCTCCATTAGATCAATCTACGGCTTTACCTGTTCAAGTTTACTTATGGCAAGGTAATGAATTACGTAACTTCTTCGAAGGGCGTACGGCTGCAGCCATCATTGTGTTATTGGCACTTATGGTCGGATTAAACAGCTTTGCAATTTGGTTACGTAAGAAATTTGAAGTTCGCTGGTAAAAGAGGGCAGAATAGAGATGAATACTGTAGAAACTAAAAATTCCTTAAGACAGGATACAACCGTGAATTCTGAACAATCTCAATTTACATCGACTGATAGTAAGCAAAAGCAAGCAAGCACTTCTTTTGTCTCCCAGTTTGAGTCTTCGACACCGAAGAAAGAAAAAAATACAACTGTGAAACTTAGTGCTGAAGATGTGCATGTTTACTATGGTGACGCAGAAGCGATTAAGGGTATTGATCTTCAAGTTTATGAAAATGAAGTGATTGCATTTATTGGACCATCAGGTTGTGGTAAATCAACATTTCTACGTACCTTGAACCGTATGAACGATACGATTGATACTTGCCGTGTAACAGGTAAAGTGCGTTTAGACAACCAAGACATTTATGATCCAAATCTAGATGTTGTGTTGCTCCGTGCTCAAGTTGGAATGGTATTTCAAAAACCAAACCCGTTTCCTAAATCAATTTTTGATAATGTTGCTTATGGGCCTAAACTGCATGGTTTGGCCAAAGATAAGTATGATTTAGAAGAGATTGTTGAAAATAGCTTGCGTAAAGCAGGTTTGTGGGATGAAGTTAAAGATCGTTTAAGTCAGCCAGGTACAGGTCTTTCAGGTGGTCAGCAACAACGTTTGTGTATTGCACGTACGATTGCGGTAAGCCCTGAAGTGATTTTAATGGATGAACCATGTTCTGCACTTGATCCAATTGCAACAGCAAAAGTTGAGGAGTTAATCTCTGAGCTTTCTACGCAATATACAATCGCAATTGTAACCCACTCCATGCAACAAGCAGCGCGTGTTTCTGATCGTACAGCATACTTCCATTTAGGTGACTTAATCGAAGTTAACTCTACAGAGAAAGTCTTTACTCAACCAGATCACCAATTGACTGAAGCTTATATTACCGGCCGTTTCGGTTAAGTCGAGTACTGATTAAGTCAAGTTTAAATGTGAAATTAAAGAGCCGAAAGGCTCTTTTTTTTATAGATAAAGCATATAAGCATCTGAAGCAATGAATTAAATTGATGAGAATGGTGGATCAAAAACAATTAAAAATTTAAGCTTTAAAATAATGAATGGATCGTCTAAACCTATTCATTGATGAGTACTGAAATAGGGGGGTAATACGGTTTTCGTTAAGTCTTTTGAATGAAGTATTTTTGTTTAAGTTGTTTGAATAAAACCAATCTATTGAGAATGGGTAAATTAGACAAATGCTTTTCTAAGAAATACATCATTTTAAGCTTTATGTATTAAACCTATTTTTCAGTTAGTGCCTCATTTTATATGTGAATAGCAGTTGATGGTTATGTGTAATTTTCTGATCTACTCATAGTTGCTTTATATAAAAAAGGAGCTCAAAAGCTCCTTCTTATTACAAATATTGCTTATCGGATGTTTTTAATCGATTGGATCTTCACGATGTTGTTCAACTGCTTTAGCATCATAGTGTGCTTTACTCGGATGAGCGAATGCAGCAGCCAGTTTGTCTTTGTCTAAAGCATTGTCCCAACGTGCCACAACAATTGTTGCACACGCATTACCAACTAAATTGGTCAGTGCACGGCATTCAGACATAAAGCGGTCAATACCTAGAATTAAAGCCATACCTGCAACAGGAACTGCTGGAACAACAGATAATGTTGCTGCTAAGGTAATAAATCCGGCACCTGTAACACCAGCAGCACCTTTAGAGCTTAGCATTGCAACGAGCAATAATAAGATTTGGTCTTGAATACTCAAATCGATATTACATGCTTGTGCAATAAAGAGCGCTGCCATCGTCATATAGATGTTGGTACCATCGAGGTTAAATGAATAACCGGTAGGAATAACCAAGCCAACCACAGATTTTTCGCAGCCTGCTTTTTCCATTTTACGCATCAATGATGGAAGTGCAGCTTCAGATGAACTGGTCCCTAAAACTAACCATAATTCATCTTTGATATAGCGAATCAGATCTGTAATTCTAAATCCATTATAACGAGCTACAGCACCCAAAATAACCAGAATAAAGAGTAAGGCCGTGATATAGAATGTCATAATTAAAAGTAAAAGATTTCCAATACTTTCAATGCCATACTTACCAATTGTAAATGCCATTGCACCAAAAGCACCAATCGGAGCAAATTTCATCAGCATGCCAACTAAATGGAATACGGGTGCTGTAAGGTTGTTTAAGAAGTCTACAATCGGTTGACCTTTTTCGCCTACCGCAGCCAAGGATAAACCAAATAATACGGCAACAAATAGAACTTGTAGAATGTCACCACTTGTTAATGGGCTAACGATGGTTGTTGGAAGAATATTCAGTAAGAAGTCGACAATCGAAGCGTCATGTGCTTTTTCAGCGTACTCAACAACTTTCTCTGATTTTAATGATGTAGGGTCAATATTTAAACCTTGTCCTGGTTTAATAATATTGGCAACAATCATCCCGACGATTAATGCGAGTGTAGAGAATGTCAGGAAATAAAGCATTGCTTTACCCGTTACTCGTCCTACAGTTCCCATATGTTTCATGCCTGATATTCCAGTGACAACCGTCAAGAAAATAACAGGCGCAATAATCATTTTGACCAGTTTAATAAATGCATCACCTAATGGTTTTAAACTTGCACCAATATCTGGCCAAAAGTGTCCAAGAAGGATACCAAGTACAATGGCAAAAATAACCTGAACATAGAGGATTTGATAAAACTTTTGTTTTTTAGGGGGTAGGTGTTCATCGTGTGAGGAGATATCCATACTCAATCCTTATCCTTGATGTTGATAAAATTAAACATTTTTTAAAGAAATGACACGCAAATGTTCATAAATTTGAAAAATGTAATTATTCTTTTTAACGTGTTGATTTTAAATAGTTTAATCAAAATAACAAATATGTTATTTAGATAAAAAAAGCTAGTAAATAACGTAATATAAATTTATAAAATGTGTGATATATGTTTATTTGTATTATCTGTTTGATATAAACATGTCTATGTTTTTTTATGTGAATTTGTCATAAGAAAAGCCAGCAAAAGTTCTACCAAGTGGCATTTGCGTTATTTTCAAGATAAAGTCGCTGAATATGCTGAAATCAGCAAAGCTTAACTTAGATGTAAAAACTATTAATAAAATCTTAATTTATTCAAAACGCTTATCTTTACTCGAATTTTCATGCGTTTTTAAATATAAAAAAAAGCTATATATTCTATAACTAAAATTTAGTTATTGTTGATTTTAAACGTATAGATAAACCTTTTGATCATGCATCAAGTCGAAGAGAATTGAGTTTTGTCGAATTTTTCAAAAAGTGTATTGAAATTTAACTGATCCGTCCGCATCTTATTAGAAAAGCATTTCCTTAGATATTCGAGATTATAAATTCTATGTTATTTCATTTACCCAAAGTACCCGCAGAAATTCGCATCAGTCATTTAAATGCTCGAATTAATGAGCAAAGAAAAAGAATTGCTCAGTCGACTGCATCGAAATTGGAATTGTTTCAACTGACTCAACAGTTTGTAAAAGAAGCACGTGTACGTAAAAAAAATAATCAAAAAATCTATGTCTTAGATTTTAAAGGAGATGTACAGGCTTCAGCTGTAGAAAACTTAAGAGAAGAAATTACATTAATTCTTGCGACAGCAAAAGCAGGGCGTGATCGTGTCATCGTACGTTTAGAAAGCCCAGGTGGTATGGTGCATGGTTATGGTCTTGCAGCTGCACAATTGGTTCGTTTACGTGATGCAGGCTTTAATCTGACGATTTGTGTGGATAAAGTGGCTGCGAGTGGCGGTTATATGATGGCGTGTATCGCAAGTGAAATCGTCTCTGCACCATTTGCTGTGGTTGGTTCGATTGGTGTTGTTGCGCAAGTCCCTAATTTTAATCGACTGTTAAAAGAACATCATGTTGATTTTGAGCTATATACCGCAGGTCAGTTTAAACGTACTGTGACGATGTTTGGTGAAAACACCCCAGAAGGTAAAGCAAAATTTGAAGAAGAGTTACAACAAACGCATCAATTATTTAAGCATTTTGTTGAAAAATATCGCCCGCAACTCAATGTCGAAAAAGTTGCAACAGGTGAACACTGGTATGGTGAAGATGCGCGCAATTTAAATTTAGTGGATAAATTGCAAACTTCAGATGAATACTTGTTGAGCTTATTGCCACAACATGACGTATATGTGATTCAAACACGTCGTAAGCCAACACTTGGCGAAAAGTTAGGTTTACAAGCTGCACAAATGGCAGATGCCTTAATTCCATCCGTTGTGAATAAATTGATGAGTGAGATCACCAAGCTAAATTCTTCTTTACCGATGTTTAAAGACGATAAATTCTAAGTTTTGATTATTCATTGACAACCTAAGGAGTAATTGGCGAAAGCTGATTACTCTTTTTTTGTGGAAAAGTCTTTTCTTTATTCGCAAAAATGCTCAGAAAAAATGACATCATGTGGTCATGACAAGTTCGTAAAAAATGATTAGCATGCTAGGGATCATAAAATCAAAAACTCAGATTGAAAGGAATACAAGACATGTTGGCATATGATGCAGATTTAGAACTTTTTCGTGACAACTTTAAACGTTTTATGAATGAACACGTTGCTCCATTTTATGAGCAATGGGAAAAAGAAGGCTTAATGCCACGTTCAGTATGGTCATTATTGGGCGAAAATGGCTTTCTTTGTGTAGATGTACCTGAAGTGTATGGTGGTTATGGCGTTCCAACTGAATATTCATTGATGTTGGTTGAAGAGTCTGCACGTGCAGGCTATGGCGCATTGTCTACCGCGATTTCATGTCATTCAGAAATTGCAGCTCCTTATATTTTGCATATTGCCAACGAAGAACAAAAACAATACTGGTTACCGAAAATGGTGTCAGGTGAAGTGGTGGGCGCAATTGGAATGACGGAACCGGGAGCGGGTTCAGACCTACAAGGGATGCGCAGTAGTGCGATTTTAAATGGTGACCATTATGTTTTGAATGGTTCTAAAACGTTTATTTCAAATGGTCAGCATGCAGATTTAGTGGTATTGGCAGCAAAAACTGATCCTCAAGCACGTGCAAAAGGGGTGTCACTTTTATTGGTTGATACACATCTAGATGGATTTAAAAAGGGCACCAATCTCGATAAAATTGGTTTGCATTCTCAAGATACCTCAGAACTGTTCTTTGATAATGTTAAAGTTCCAGCAAATCAATTGTTAGGTAGCGCAGGTCAAGGTTTTGCCTATTTGATGCAAGAGTTACCTCGTGAACGTACTGCAATTGCAGCAACAGCACTTGGTGCAATTCGTGGTGCAATCGATATCACTACTCAGTATGTACAGGAACGTCAAGCATTTGGTCAGAAAATTGGCAGCTTCCAAAATACTCGTTTTGTTTTGGCTCAAGCAAAAATTGATGAGTTGGCAACAGCAGCATTCTATAACCAAAATTTAGCTTTATATAAACAAAGTAAATTGGATGTTGAAACAGCAGCGGCTTTAAAAAGTTTTAGTACGGATATGCAGATGAAAATCATCGACAGCTTGCTACAACTGTTTGGTGGTTATGGCTATATGACGGAATATCCAATTTCTCGTTTCTTTGTAGATGCACGTATTCAGCGTATTTATGGTGGTACAAATGAAATCATGAAAGAAATCGTGGCACGTGGCATCATTGGTCGATAGTGTATATGTAACAATAATATAAATATAAGCTGTTCGTGTTTTTTATGAAACATGAACAGTTTTTTTATTTTGATGGGAATATATTGAGAAAAATCAAATAAATAAATTGAAAAAACAAACATTAAAAAGTAAAGATAGAGCAAACAACAATTGATCAAATACGTAGGTGTAGGTCTTGTTTGTTTGATTGGATTTGTACAATAATAAGTCAGTGGTAATGTGCTCATGTCTTATCTAAAAAATAGAATTGGCGAATGAAATAGATATAACAACGATAAGCTGTTTAAACTTTTAAGTGAAATTAAAATGATGGATCATGAAGTTTCTTTTCAAATTGAATCAACAGTCCAGCACTATTTGGGTGTTGGTGGATGGCATTATGCTCTTATTTCCAAATTACAATCTGAAGAAATAAAAAAATACATTCATCAGAAACGAAGCTGGGGTGCTGTACCTATTACTGTCACACTAGGTAAAAGTATCTGGAAAACATCTATATTTCCTGACAAGCAATCAGAGGGCTATTTACTGCCGCTTAAAGCAGAGATTCGCAAAAAAGAGAAGATATATTCAGGAGATCATATTTCTTTTTCGATTCTGTTATAAGTTTTAATGGTCAAGCTTTGAGTAGGTATATTTGACCACTAGTGAGGCTGTATTGAATAAGTCAACTCATATCGCTGTAAAACCCTTACAACGTGATTTTAGCTTAAACGTTTAGACCCATTGGTACAGGCAATAATGATTTCGCTTTTTGGATGAGCTTTTAAATTTTTATATTAAGCTTCAGTCGTAAATCCTTTTTAAAGCATAGATCAACATAAACGCTCCGTCATCCTAGTCTTTTCCCAAATGGGGAATGGGCTTTCAATACCCATATGATTCATGCAATATGATCATTTTGACTTATAAAAGAGATACAAAATTTCATAAATAATGTTAAAACTAATAAACTAAGCGCTTAATACATTTAAACATTCATTAATAAAGATAGGCAGTTCAAAAGTCGAGCGTGATGAAATATATAAATTGTTGTCGTTTACCACTTCGCGATCAAAAACCACAGCGCCAGCGTCTTTAAGTTCTTTGAGGATATCTTCAATTGAGGTTAAGCGCCGTCCAATGGCAATTTGTGCATCGATAAGCAAATGGCTACTGTAACAACATAAAAAAATAGGTTTTTGCGCATTGGCAAAATTACGTAAAAAATCAATAAATCGTTCATCTTCTTTAAGATGATAAGGGGAATATCCACCCGGAATCATCAGCGCATCAAAATCCCGAACAGAGATTTCATCAATACCTAAATCTATACTGACCGAAGATTTTCTTTGTTTGCTATACACAATATTCCCCGCAGACTTTTCAATATTGCGCACAGAATGGCTTGCAGCTCGAAAAGCTTCAACGGGATGATGATATTCCGCATCTTCGAAATCATGGGTAATGAGAACAGCGATTTTTTTATTCATATTCTATGACTCGAAATGCGCTTATGCTTTTTATCATAGAGCGCAATGCTTAAAATTCTATAGCTGCTTTGTAATTCATTTTGTGGTCAGAAAAGTTATAAAGTGATGACATTTTATTCAATATATAAGTTGAAAGTGAAACATTGAAAAATGCACTATTGCCCAACAAATTAAACTGAACTATTGTTATACTGTCAGTGGTCTAAAACATAGACTTCTCGTAATTCTCGACTTTAAAGGGCGACATAACAATGATCAACGATGATCAAAAAACGACTTCTCTAGATCTTGCTCAAATCCGTGAAGATATTGACTCTGTAGATCAGCAAATCCAACAACTTATCAATCGCCGTGCAAAACTGGCGGAATCAGTTGCTAAAGCAAAATTTGCAGCAGAAGAGAATCCGTTATTTTATCGTCCTGAACGTGAAGCACAGGTTTTACGTCAAGTTATGGAGCGCAATGAAGGGCCATTGTCAGATCAAACCATGGCACGTTTATTCCGTGAAATTATGTCTGCATGTTTGGCACTTGAAGCACCACAAAGTATTGCATTTTTAGGTCCAGTTGGTACTTATACACATTCTGCTGTATTAAAACATTTTGGTCAGGATGCTGTGGTTCGTCCACTACCAACGATCGATGAAGTGTTCCGTGAGGTTGAAGCGGGCAGTGCACATTATGGTTTAGTTCCAGTTGAAAACTCGTCTGAAGGTGTGGTCAACCATACTTTAGACTGTTTTAAAGCATCGCATTTAAATGTGATTGGTGAAGTTGAATTGCGTATTCATCACCAATTCCTGATTTCTTCAAATACTCGTAAAGACAGTATTAAACAAATTTATGCACATCAACAAACACTTGCGCAATGTCGTAAGTGGTTGGATGCACATTATCCGGGTGTAGAACGTGTGGCTTTAAGCTCAAATGCGGAGGCTGCACGCCGTATTCGCAATGAATGGCATTCAGCAGCAATTGCATCTGATGTGGCTGCAAGTATCTACGACTTAGAAGTTCTCCACGGCAATATTGAAGATAACCCTGAAAATACGACACGATTCTTGGTAATCGGCCGTGAAAAAGTACCGCAAAGTGGCAATGATAAAACCTCATTACTGATTTCAGCACATGACCGTGCAGGGGCTTTATTGGAAATTCTTGCACCATTTGCAAAACACAACATTAGTTTGACCAGTATTGAAACCCGTCCTGCATTACCTGAAAAATGGGCGTATGTATTCTTCATTGATCTTGAAGGTCATGTGGAACAGGACAATGTTAAAGCGGCGATTGAAGATATTCGCCCACTGGTTAAAGAAGTACGTGTATTGGGTTCATATCCGATTGCTGTGCTTTGATGTCGTTGTGAAATAGGTAGTTCAAAATCGTTATGTCACAACCTTTATTTAAAAAAGTTGCCTTTATTGGACTTGGACTGATTGGTTCAAGTCTAGCCCGTGTAATTGCAGTCGAACATCTTGCTGAAAATGTTGTTGCATCAACACGCTCAAAAAAAACATTGGAAGATGCAAAAGCTTTAGGAATTATTTCTGCGGGTTTTAGTGATCCTGTAGAAGCGGTAAAAGATGCAGATTTAATCGTTCTGGCTTTACCCGTTCGCGCGACACAGAAAGTGCTTGAAACGATTCAAGCTTATGTTTCTGAAAACGCCATCATTACCGATGTCGGAAGTACCAAAGGGAATGTGGTGGCTGCGGCACATGCTGTTTATGGTGAAAATCTTCCTGTAGGTTTTGTACCTGGTCATCCAATTGCTGGTGCAGAACATACAGGTGTCCATGCTGGTAAAGTTGACTTATTTGTGAATCATAAAGTGATTCTAACACCGTTGCCGAGCAGTGCTGATTGGGCAGTTGAAAAACTGATTCAGCTTTGGCAGGCTGCAAAAGCAGAAGTCATTTGTATGGATGTGGACAAACATGATGAAGTGTTGGCACATACCAGTCATTTACCACATCTGATGGCATTTAATTTGGTCGAACAGCTTGCAAATCGTGAAGATAACTTAGATATTTTCCGTTATGCCGCTGGAGGTTTTCGTGACTTCTCACGTATTGCTGCCAGTGATCCGCAGATGTGGCATGATATATTTTTTGCCAATAAAACAGCCATATTGAAAGCAGTTGATGGTTTTGAAACGCAACTTGCGACATTACGTCAACTGATTGAAGATGAGAATTCACAAGCCCTGATGGGATTGCTAGGACATGCACAAGCGGCACGACAGCATTTCAATCATATGCTCGCCAATAAACCTTTGATGGAGAAAAATAAGGTGACACAACAATTTACCATTTTGCCAGGTGAGAAGACATTTAAAGGTAAATTTACCGTGCCGGGTGACAAGTCAGTGTCACATCGTTCCATCATGTTTGGTGCAATCGCTGAAGGTACAACCCACGTTACAGGTTTCCTTGAAGGTGAAGATGCTTTAGCAACACTTCAAGCATTTCGCGATATGGGTGTCAGTATTGAAGGCCCTAAAAATGGTGAAGTGACCATTCATGGTGTGGGTATTCATGGTTTAAAAGCGCCAAAAACGGCACTGTACATGGGTAATTCTGGTACGTCGATGCGTTTGCTTTCAGGCATGCTTTCAGCACAACAGTTTGACTCTGTGATGACGGGTGATGCGTCTTTGTCTAAGCGTCCAATGGAGCGTATTGCAAAACCTTTACGTGAAATGGGTGCGCAAATTCAAACCACGGGTGAACGTGGTACTCCGCCTGTTTCAATCACTGGTGCTCAAGCATTGAAAGGCATTCACTACGATTTGCCAATGGCATCTGCGCAAGTCAAATCTGGGATTTTATTGGCAGGTCTATGGGCAGAGGGTGAAACCTCTGTGACTGAACCTGAACCAACCCGTGACCATACTGAGCGTATGTTACGTGCTTTTGGTTATGCTGTGAAAACGGAAGGTAATCGTATTTCATTACACGGTGGTGGCAAGTTAGTTGGGACAGAGATTCAAGTGCCTTCTGATATTTCTTCTGCTGCATTCTTTATGGTGGGTGCTGCCATTACTGAAGGTTCAGATATTACCCTTGAAGCTGTTGGGATTAATCCAACTCGTACAGGCTTAATCGAAATCCTTAAGCAAATGGGTGCAGACTTAACTGTTGAAAATGAAAGAATTGCAGGCGGTGAGCCGATTGCTGATATACGTATCCGTGGTACCCGTACATTGAAAGGCATTCATATGCCAGAAGATCAAGTACCTTTGGCAATTGATGAGTTTCCATCTTTGTTTATTGCTGCTGCATGTGCTGAAGGGCAAACGGTGTTGACAGGAGCTGCTGAATTACGGGTTAAAGAGTCTGATCGTATTCAAGTGATGGCAGATGGTTTAAAAACCATGGGGATTGATTGTACGCCAACTGATGATGGCATCATCATTGAAGGAAAAGGTAAATCGGGCGACTGGTCTGCTATTTTCTCTGGCGGTGAAATTGAATCGCACCATGACCATCGTATTGCAATGAGTTTTTCGATGGCGGGTTTACGTAACTCAGGCGAGATCAAGATTATCGGTACCGAAACTGTAGCAACAAGTTTCCCAACATTTACTGAACTCACTAATCAGGCGGGGCTTCAGATTCAAGTCACCGAATAAATCAGTCCTTGTCTAATATTTGTATAATTAATTAAAAACAGCCAAGCAAATGCTTGGCTGTTTTGTTTATATTGCTTATTCTAAAACCATACAACTATAAAGCCTTTTGGATGAAGCAATGAGAACATTACAATTTACAGCAAACTGTGAGAATCATATTAACAGTCACAACCATGGTGAAAATGTATGTTATGTCACTCAGGAATACGTGACGACCTTGTTGTTAAAACAACTGTCTCAATATGGCTTTAAAGCGGAAACAACACACTCCGATGAAGACCTTGCTGTCAGCGTAGAAAATCATCCAATTGGTTTGGGGGTTAATTGTCATTTAAATGATCAAGGATTATTAACTTGTGAAATTTCAGCCCATGCTGATGAAGAGCAAGCATGGTTTAAGAAGATTGCAACCCAGAGCATGATTAAGCAATTGGCAAATGCTGTAGAAAATACATTAAAAGAAGATGATGCGTTTAGTGGATTTGAATGGAAAGTATAAGCAGGGCTAGAGAAGATACTTATGCAATTACAAACATTTATCGATAAATTTTCAGTAGATCAGGCGGGAAACACAGTAAGCCCTGAAACTGTAAAAAAATATCAAGCGTATTTACCTGAAGCGCTCTTAGAGCTTTGGCAAAATCATGGTTTTGGCTTCTATGGTAACGGTTTGCTACAGATCATTAACCCTGAGCTTTATCAAGATGTGCTTTGGTCATGGTTAATGAAAGATCAACCTGATATGACTCGGTTACCCATTGCTATTTCAGCGTTTGGTTTAGTGTTTTATTATCGTTTATTAAGCGATGATGGCGATGAGGATGTATCCTTTATCGACCCGCACAACTCGGATATTGGGGTAACAGCTTGGTCATTAACAGATTTTTTTAATGACTGGATTTGTGATGATGAGATCATTGAGCAATTTTTAGAAAAATCAGCTTTAGCAAAGGCACAAACTCAATATGGTAAATTAACTGATAATCAAATGTATTGTTATCTTCCTGCACTGAGATTGGGTGGGCGTGCCAGTGATCTCAATTTAGATAAGGGTGATGCAGCCACACATTTAGATTTTTTATATCAACTTGCTGTGAATAACTGATTTAAAAATCATTCAAAATAGAGGTTTAGAAATGACAGTTTGCTTGAGATAAAACTGTCATTTCTATTATGAATTAAATTATGCTATTACTCGACACGTAACCATGTTTGGCTACGACCTACTGCTGAAATACCGAAATATCCACGAAGAAATAGTTTCTTGCCATTTGGGCTGACTTTACCTTTTAAGCGATAGATTTTACCTGAAACTGGGTCAATAATTTTCCCATCAGTATAACTCACATGATCATCTGTCTTTAGCCCAGAGATTACCTGTAAGCCAATAATTGGCTTGTTGGTATAAGGTGCAGGGCAATTGGTGCAAAATTCTTTTGGGGTGTAGCCTGGGCGTGGTGTTGCTTTTAATGCTGTACCCGCATAGGTACCGTTACTTTGTTTTTCAATTTTAACCAGTCCCTTTGCTTCACCAGTTTTGTCATCGATATAACGCCAAGTTCCCACGATATCTTCTGCAAAAGCTGTCGATGTTAAAAATGCGATACATGCTGTCCCCAATAAAACTCTCATCATTTCCCTTATTCCTTAAGTGGGTATTTTCTACTTTAAAATCATACTTATTTAAGGCGTTGATTATATAATGAATAGTTGGGTCATTTATTTACATAATGTGCCAATAAGTATGAAATTTAAAATGAATTGGCACATAAAGATAAGCAATTGATGAGCTTGTAAACTGGATTTAGCATAGCTGAAGCTTATGTGATGACACTCACCTTAAAAATATCATTGATTGCTTCAAAGTGAATTTCACAATCTAAGAATTTTTGAATCATTTCAGCTTGTGTCGTAGTGTGTTCACTGACAACTTGAGCAGTAAATGCACCGCCTTTACCTAAAGCTAAAGGCAATAAAAGTTGGTCTGCTAGATATTCGTCAGCCACAGCATCGCAAGCTAAAAAGGATTTAACTTCTTTGGCTAAATCATGCGCTACTTTTTCTGCACTTTTCTTCATTTCACCTAACGCAGAAAATACTTGTTGGTGGTGTTGGTAATTTAACACCACAAAAGCCGTATTCCCTTGACTAATCCCTTGAAAATTTAGTCTATTACCTTGGCTTAAGCTCAATTTGTTATGTAATACTTCCAGTTCACGATCCGCAATATTCTGTTGAATATTTAAAGCAGCGGCATAGCCACGTATTTCCAGTAATTTGCCTTTATCTAATACTGAATATTCAAGCTTATCTATCCACGGATAAGTTGTAATATTGATTTGACCCGCACCAATTGGAAAGAAACCAGCACGTTCGCATTCAAAGTCGACTTTTATTCCAAGTTTATGAAGAGCAGGTAGAAAGCAAGACTCTATGAAATCTGCAGTCGGTGCCATTGGATTATGTGTTCCGCCGTGGATACTGATGTGACTGATTTCATTTTGCATCATCAGTGCAGGCAGTAGTGTTTGTAAAACCAATATTGTGCTACCCGCTGAACCAATATGAAAATCATATTTACCCGCCTGAACTTGTTGGGGTTGGAAATATAATTTTTGTGAATGTAGTTCAGCACCTTCCACAATGGCATTACTGATGCGTTGTGATGCTTGTACACAGACTAAATGCTGTCGCATTAAGCCCGGCTTTTTACGCCCTGCACGAATATTCACAAGCTCAAATGGAATACCCGTTAACATAGACAGTGAAAGGGCAGTTCTTAAAATTTGCCCTCCACCTTCGCCTTGTGAGCCATCAATTTGGATGGCTTTATTTTTTACTAATGTGTTCATTTTGTTTTTCATCATTTCTTTCTAAATCATTCGGTTTTCGAACATGTTTTAAAAATCGTAATTCACTTACACCATATTGTTGATAATTATCTTGTGCCTCTGCTAATGAGATTGCATTTGCACCACTTTTTGAATTTGGATGAATATTTTGTACAGGATCATCTTCCCAAAAACAAACTGGACAAATCTCAAAGTCAAAATTACCCGAAGGTTGATCTCTCGTGTAATGATGACAACAAGAACAAGGGTAATTCATTAAAAATTCCAAAAAGGGGTGAACATACTGTCAGTGCATGGTGATGCTCAGTGCATTGTAACTTTGCTTTCACAAAGGTTTGCCTTGTACGTAGTGATGGGTTGATTTGTGCTTAAAGTTTTAAGCTAACCCGCTCGCTCATCAAGCCACTACACCTTATTTTCAATCCTGTGTTGTGGAGGTGGGGGATCTTGCACTCGCCCAGTATGTTCGGGTTTTCTCAAATGACGAATCACTTGAGATAAGGTGAAATATATTGTCAGTACGTGGTAATGCAGTGTGAATAGTCACTCTGATTCACAAAGGTTTAAGTGATGAAAGGTGATGGATTTGATTGGTGCGTTTCCGCTCTAAATCCGCTTCGCTGTCATTACCCAAAAATGATGCTGACTTTTATTTCAATCTATACAGCCTTAGATCTTGTACTCGCCCAATATATTTCGAGGTCTGATAGGGTAGGCCCTATCAAAGCTTTTAAATGATGGCTTTAAACGTCAAGTAAATCAACTTGCCAATTGGTGGCTTGTATCAATACATTCAAGTCGCGTAATTTGGCACTGATATCATCGGATTGTTTTTGCAATGATGATACTGGAATGACCTTATGCCATTTTATTTCACGTGTACTATAGCGGTCAGGCTCACGTTGTGTGTTGCTGATGGCAGACGTTAAAATTTTATGGCGCTCTACAAGCTCATCACGTTGAGTAAGTAAAGCCAATAATGAACGACCATCCGTTAATTTTGCCAAAGCATTGGTTTGATGAATGGCATAAACAAGTTTTTGAGACTCTTGAGTTAATGCAAATACTTGCTTTAATAACTCGTTTGGATCCTCGGATGGCTCATCACCGTCTTGTACCAATACGTTCGCATTGATACGTTGTTTCAATGAAGCGAGTTTCTTTTGTTGATCGCTTCGTAATAAGAGTGCTTCTGCAAGTTTCATTTTATTTTCCTTATCGCTTTTAATAGTCAATAAATATTTAAAACAACGATTTCATATAAAGTTTGCTGGGGTAGTGTATCAACTGGGATTGATTCGGCAAATTCTATAATGTCTTCTAAAGTTTGAATTTCATGCCAAGTGGCCATGAAATTATAATCATCCTCTTTAGGTTGATCATAATTACAAAATTCTAAATAAGAATAATCCAATGCATCATCCCAAATTGAACATTCATGGCCCCAAGCTAAAGCCCAATAGCATTGTTTAGATTTTACGATCTAAACTCCCTAATTTATGCATCAACTAACCCTTTACACAAACAACCTGACTTAAGGTATAAACCACTTCCACCAAATCACTTTGTGCTTTCATCACATCTTCAATAGGTTTATAGGCAGAAGGGATTTCATCAATCACGGCTGCATCTTTACGGCATTCCACACCTTTGGTTTGTTCAATCTGATCTTCCACAGTAAACAACTTTTTCGCTGCAGTACGGCTATGTACACGACCAGCCCCATGCGAACACGAACAGAAAGACTCCTGATTTCCCTTACCTTTGACAATAAATGACTTGGCACCCATAGAACCCGGAATAATTCCATACTCACCCAAACGGGCACGTACAGCACCTTTACGTGTTACCAGCACTTCCTGACCAAAGTGCTCTTCTTTATCCACATAATTATGGTGGCAGTTTACGGCTTCCACTTTGGCATTAAATGGTTTATTGATGATGATTCGTAAAGCTTGAACCGCAGCTTCCATCATTAACTCACGGTTTTTCATGGCAAATCGTTGTGCCCAACCCACTGCAAACCAATAATCATCAAAGTGTTCAGTCCCTTCCACTAAATAAGCTAAATCTTTATCAGGCAGGTTAATAAAATGCTTTTGCATATCTTTACGTGCAAGCTCAATAAAGTGGTTACCAATCGCATTTCCTACACCACGAGATCCTGAGTGCAACATAATCCATACTTGTTGATGCTCATCTAAACAGACTTCTACAAAATGGTTTCCTGTTCCCAAAGTACCCAACTGTTTATGGTTGTTGGTATTTTTCAAACGGGGATGCTTGGCACAGATATATTCAAAATCAGTCACCAACTCAGCCCAAGCCTGATCAACACGTGCAGTAGGTGTATCCCATGAACCTCGGTCACGACGACCACGACCTTTGGTCATACCATGTGGAATTAAACGTTCAAGTTCGGTACGCAGTGCGTGTAAGTTGTCTGGTAAATCTGATGCGCTTAGCGAAGTACGTGCGGCCATCATTCCACAGCCAATATCTACACCGACCGCAGCAGGGATGATTGCGCCTTTGGTTGGAATTACACTTCCAATCGTTGCTCCGATTCCTACATGTACATCTGGCATTACTGCCATCCATTTATAGATAAAAGGCATTTGTGCTGTTTTTAATAATTGGTCTTTCGATTTCTCATCGACAGGGACACCTTTGGTCCACATTTTTATAGGAACACCTTTAGCATCCTGAATTACGTTATAAGTACGTTCCTGTGCTAAGGAAGTTTGTTTTTCGATTTGTTCTGCGACTAACATAGACATTGCTTTGATCCTTTTCAAAACCTGCCTGCCAAGCGGTTGCAGGCAGGTGATATTTATATACATCTCATGATGTATGTTCTATATATTGCAGAGAGTGTGCCAAGTTTTATGGGTTTGAGATTTTTATTTGTAAGTTATTGAATAATATTATTTTATAGTGGTGGTAAAGTATTGGGGTGTATATTTAACAAAAGGTTTTATATTTAATTTATATCTGTAAATATATTTAAATATATATTTTTATATCCTCTTAGAAGTATGCTTATTGCATTTTTTTCGCCACTAATGATTATATAATAATTTATTTCATTATCTGGAAGATGAAGTTTTAGAAAGTACATAGCGTTGCTGGGAAACTGATATCCATAACATTGTGCTATATAGTCGAGTATACGGAATGTGAGGAAGCTCTTTTTATCGTCTAATTTTTGTGTCGGTAAAATGGTATTACACAATAAAAAATTAGGAAATATATGACTTTCTAATTGCCTAAGTGAAATTTGTTCTGTGATTAACTTATATTTTTTAAAATGTGGATAGTTTTTAAAAAAATTGTTTTTTACATCTAAATCATCATCATATCGAATATAGTCAGCAGTGATTAAAAATTCTCTGATTTGCCCATCTGCTTCAGAAATACCTTCTAAATAGCCTGCGAGATGTCGAACTTCACTTTTGTTTAATTTCATTTTTTCACTTTATATTTCAATATCCACGTTAGTCGTACATGGATATTGAAAGTTAGATAATGGGCTAAAACTATTGAGTTGAATACTAGTGACAGATTTATGTAGGATCTATTGCTAAAGCTTGATAATGTTCTTCGATATGGATTTTTAACCTCAGTGCGAGAGGATCGTCTTCTAGGATTTGACTATGCCCATGTAAAAGTTTCAGTTCGCTTTTTTTACGACTTTTACTTGGCGGTTTTTCATGATAGTTCTGGCACTTCTTATACCAGTGGTTAGTTTCTAAATAGTACTTTTTAACTCTTAGTTTTTCTAAAGCAAGATCAAGATTGTTATCGTCAACAATAACTTGTATAGACATAATTTGCGTTTTACAGACTGACACCTGTCTTTGGTTTTGAGTTGAAGTGTCCAAGCTAGCAAATTTTTTGTTGATTCACAAGCATCGCTTTTAAACATGATGAGTTTAAAAAGAAAAACAGCCACAAACGTTAAGATCCGATTTTGTGAGTGAACACGATAGAAGGGCCTAACCCCTGCACTAAGGCGTTACCATGTAATCCAATTTATATTCGTGACTGCTTATCGTGTAAATCTATTTATTATAATGAGAGTACATCAACAAAGAGCTGAAGACAGTCGTGGCTCTACCAACTGAGCTACTGTATTTTGTCATACCGGGTGGTATCGAAGCACCGACAAACGCGTAATGTAGTCCTCAAAGCATTTGATCTACTTTCATTATTGCATATACAAGATCAAAAAAAGTTGGTGTTGGATATGTGCAGTACCCGAAATACTGTGCGTGAGATCGCGATGTAATCCAACAGGCATTTGATCGTTTAAACATAGGTCACAAGTCCATCAACAAATTTGATTATAAGACAAACAATTCACCGCTTTTGCTTTAAGCGACTGTATGTATATACAGCAGAGGAATCTAACCTCTGATCTGTGAATTCTAATGTAGTCCTATGAGTATTTGATGGACTGATGGCCCCAATATATTTTCATATACTGCCCTACAAGTGAATCAACAAGTTTTTCAAAGACGTTCGTGCCTTACCGCTTGGCGACCATCATCGAAATGATGGGGTGGATTCGAACCACCGATGACGTCAATTTTAAGATGTAGTCCTTGAAGCATTTGATTCTTTTACTGCTTTGCATAAACAAAATGTTAAAGACGTTTCGTTGCTCTATCCAACTGAGCTACTTTTCAAACTTGGAAAAGCGTGAAAAGGGTGGATTTGAACCACCGACCTACGCATTAAAGATGTAGTCCTTAACGCATTTTATGCGATGTATTTTGCCAACAAAGGTGTCGATAAAACATCAATTATTCAAAGTAATGTAGTTCTATCTGCATTTGGCAATTTCTTACTTAGCACAACAATTAAATATAGAAACAGCATAATCTTGAAATGTAGTTCCTATGGCATTTGTGCTTTTTATCTAACCCAGTCTTATCAATTGTGGACATTGTTAAATGTAAACACTTGAAGAGACTCGATCAAATTTGTTTATACATTCAGCTTGCATAAAGCTGAGTTTGTGTAATATCTATTTTTTCAATTTCGTTTACCCAATGATCTGCATGCATTTCATTTTTGGCAAAACTTTCAATCAGTTGAAATACCGTATCGGAAAATCCACCGACATTCATCACATCGCTATGTTCAGGCATTTGCGTAGTGGTATAGGGTTGCAGATCAACACACACCAGTTTTGCATCAGGGTTATGCTGTTTTAGCTGTTTCCAATAATGCATCATCCCAGTTTTTCGGTGTGATCTTGGAACTTGATCTGCCCATGATTCATTATCAGAGAAGTAAATTACCATATCGACTTTGGCATTTTCTTTCACTAACAGTTCCAAAGGCTTAGAGCAATCAGTTCCACCACCACACATGCTGGCAAATTTTTTGGCCAAAGCAAAAATATCAATTTCTGAATTTTGCTGTTTTCCAAAATTTTTTCGTTTTAAATATTCCTGTACTTTGCTGAAATTGGATAATTGACGAACTTCAGTATCAAACGGCATCAAACGAATATTTGGATTTACATATTTAAATGCACTAGCAAATAATGCAGCAGCATCTACGCAACGTAACTGAGAGGTTGCACCCTGACGATAACCTGTCACAGAACTTGACATCGAACCGGAAACATCAATCGCAATCACCACATTTCCTTCAAGTTTCGGTACATTGGCGATGGCGCGCTGCATAGCAAACTTTAGCGCATTGGCGATTTCATGTGGCATATCCTCTGCAAGTGCTGACCAAGCCATCATCAATTGATATGGAAATACTCGACTTTTGGCTATGGCTTGCTCATCCATCAATTTATCGGCAATGATTTTTGTTATTCCTTTGATTTTAAAAACATCATGGCGTAAGAAGGTATTTAAGTTCATACGTAGCATTTGCCAAGAACCATTTTTTGCAATTTCGGCCCATTGTTTCGCATTCAAATTTAAATTGGTTAGAAGCTGCATCGGCACTTTTGGTATTTGTGTTGCTATTCCCAATCGAAACTCTTCCAATGCTTGCACTTGAGTCGGAAGTTGGACAAGTTGGTATTCTTTTCCTAGGACATAGGCAAAAAAAGCATCGTGTTGAACTGTTTTTGGTTTTGGATGAGTCATTTTTAACACATCGGCAAGTGAAGGGCTGTTTCCAATATTGGCCGCAATCAATTGTTGATCCGATGCTGAAAGAATCCATTCATTGACCATACGTTTCGGTAATGAGCCTAATGATTTACGACCAATCATTCCAGAGCGCATGATTTGAACAAAATTTCTCAACTGTTTTCCATTATCAATAATCAAAGGAAAAACTTGCTTAAATAATTCTGCATCAAGTTCAGAAAGTAAAGCCAATAACACTACAGGTGTATCTTTCATATGTGCCTTTTGTCGTGCATAAATTGCAGTTTTAGCCACAAATTCAGGCTCTACTTCAAGCGCTAGGTTTAGAATATTATCAAGTTGCACTTGTGCATTTTGATAAAAGGTCTGATTCAGTGTACCTGTTGCAGCAAGCTGCGCTAATGCGGCACGAGATTTTAATTTATATGCGCGACCACCAGCTTCGTTGTATTCAATGGTTTTTGGTTTTGCCTGTTGTTTAGAGGCAAAAATTGTCTTGTTCGCCATGACAGCATCCTCAAGTGATTTTTTAATTTCTTGAGATAGATATTGCAGAGAGTGTGCCAAGTTTTGCTTTGGAATGAATTTTTATTTTTAAATGACTGATTTTATGAGTTTAAAAATTTTAAAAGTTCAGTGGTTATTTATTTTTAAATTTAAAAGTTATAAAATAAAATATCTTTATTTATAGGTTTTTATCTTTATTTCTATTTTTAAAATAAAAATCAATGGGCCTAATGTTGTGCAAATAAAAAGGACACTAAATCCTGCTAAAAGCAAAGTTAGTTGGGGTACAGTCAACCTATTAAAAAAACTCAGACACAAAAAGATAATTTTTCTTAATTAATATTTTTAATTAAATTAATTGCAGTCGGAATAAACTATTTGAATATAAAAAGCTTGCACTGCCACACCTTACATTTAAAGTTTAAATAGCTTTGCGTATGCGATGCCTCACTTTTCTAGGGGATGCCAAACCTTGCGCTGCAAACAAAGCCGTGCTTTGTTTTTACTCATGTTGGGCGAGGGGTAGATCCTGTACCCCCGCATTCCTACACATAATGGGCGATATCCATGTCGCCATACGATAGAACGCCCATCTATGATTCAACAATATTGCATAGCATTAAATTGAAGTTGGGAAAATTACTTTTCCCAAGGTTTCCCAGTGCGAAGCTGTGTTAATTCGCCGTGCATATTTAGTTCATACTGATCAAAATCATCAGCAATATAAAAATTGCCATGATAGTACTGGGCAATTTCATCACTAATGCTTTGCACACCTTGTGCATCGTGGTAACGGGCACTGAGATGCGTTGCAATTAAATTAGGTAGTTGAATCGATTCTGCAAACTCAGCGACCATTTTCGCAGAACTGTGCATTGGGCCTGCGCCTACTTTGTCTAATATCGATTGAGTATAGGTTGTTTCATGAATCAGCAGTGCTGCATCCTGACAAGCGTTGGATAGTAATTCTGGCTGATCGTTATCTCCACCGACAATGGCATAAACACTTTGAGTGTTTTGAATGAGAACATCTTGACTTAAGACGGACTGCCCATTCCACTCAATATTTTGACCTTGTTGTAGATCACCCCATAGTTTACCTTTTGGAATTTTGAGTTGATTTAAAACGTCAACATTGAGTTTGCGCTGAGTTTGTGTCGCTTTAAAACCATAAGCATAACTTGTCACACGGTGGTGTAAGTGATGAACGTCAATGGAAATATGCTCATCCAATTGAAAGGGATTCGTCAAAGTATTTACATCGATAAAATGTATTGGATAAGGCAGGAAAAGTTCAGTGAATTGACAGGTTACTTCAAACCATTGTTGAATTTCTTTGGGTGCAATCAGCGTGATCGGATCTTTGCGTGCATTCATACCAGCACTTGCCAGTAAACCCATCAAGCCATAACAATGATCGCCGTGTACATGCGTAATGCAAATGGCTTTTAAATGTTGTAAAGAGAGTTTTGCTTGTTGAATACGATGCTGCGTACCTTCGCCTGCATCAACCAATATCCAGTCTTTGCTTTTGCAATAATGAATCGCTAAACCTGACACATTGCGTGTTAATGTGGGCACACCAGAGGATGTCCCTAAGAATGTAAACTGTAACATGAGGAATTAAAACCTATTGAATATTTAAAATGTTTTCTATGATTGTTTTTACAACAAAGCAGGGTGGATTCCATCAAAAAGTGTCGAATCAGACGGTGATGGGAGAAGTGAGTAAAAGCTTTGTACATCAATAGTATAGTAGCATTATATTCAAAAGAGAAACTGAGATTTTTAAAATATTAAAAAATGACGGTATAAACAGTATTTGATTTTTGACAAAATAAAACTATGCTTTAAGCAAGATATATAAAATTTTATAGATTTATAGAAATATGCAAAAATTTAAAAAAACAGTCGTGATTGGTTTTGTGGGTTCTACTTTGGATCAAGGGAAAAAACTTGATCGCTGGCAACGCTGGCGTCCCACCATGAGTTTGTTGATGCATGAAGATTTAGTGGTTGATGAGCTGGTTTTGTTACATGATCGCCGTAATGTCAGCTTAATTGATCATTTGCGACAAGATGCTTTAGAAATCTCACCGCAAACCCAGATTACTGGCCATAAGGTGAATATCCGTGATCCCTGGGATTTTTCGGATATGTATGGTGCATTATATGACTTTGTAAAATCATATTCTTTTGATACTGAGAACAATCATTATCTATTACATATCACCACAGGTACGCATGTTGCGCAAATATGTTGGTATTTATTAATTGATGCGCATTATTTACCAGCCAAACTCATTCAAAGTGCACCTACAGGTAAACAACAACCTGAGGGTGAATATCGGATTATAGATTTAGATTTATCTCGATATGCCGCATTAACCCAGCGGTTTGAACATGAACAATCTGAAAACTGGCAGCAGTTAAAAGCCAATATTGCCACGAAGAACCAAAACTTTAATCAAATGATTCAAGAAGTAGAATTGGTTGCAACACGCTCAAGTGCGCCAATTTTGATTATGGGTGCAACAGGGGTCGGTAAGTCGCATTTAGCCAAGCAAATTTATCAATTGAAAAAGGAAAAATTTCATCTTTCAGGGCGCTTTATTGATGTGAACTGCGCAACGCTGGTTGGTGATAGTGCGATGTCGACATTATTTGGTCATAGTAAAGGTGCATTTACAGGCGCTATTGCAGCACGTACTGGCTATTTAAAAAGTGCGGATAATGGCATTTTATTTCTTGATGAAATCGGCGAGCTAGGGTTGGATGAGCAAGCCATGTTGCTTAAGGCCTTGGAGGATAAGTCATTCTTTCCTGTAGGAAGTGATAAAGAGGTCCAGGCTGATTTTCAGTTGATTGCTGGAACCAATCGAGATTTACGTGAGGAAGTTCGTGCAGGACGTTTCCGTGAAGATCTATGGGCTCGCTTAAATACATGGACCTTCTTTTTACCGAGCTTAAAAGATCGTGTGGAAGATATTGAACCGAACATCACCTTTGAATTACAGCGTTTTGCTGTTGCACATCAACGTCAGTTACGTTTTCATACCGATGCCTTAGAAAAATATTTAAAATTTGCGCAATCTGCAGATGCCAGTTGGCAGGGGAATTTTCGTGATTTAACTGCAAGCGTGACACGTATGGCGACTTTAGCCAATGGCGAGCGTATTGGTTTACATGAAGTAAATGCTGAGATTGGCCGACTACAACAAATTTGGAATATTGCTGAAAATAAAGATGCTTTAACCCAATCGTCACTGATGAAAATTTTAAGTGCTGAACAAGTGGCGCAGATTGATGAGTTTGATCGTATTCAATTGCAAGGGGTGATTGAGGTTTGCCAAAAATCGAAATCCATGGCCGATGCTGGACGGCGTTTATTTTCTGTATCTCGTGAGCAAAGACAAACCACCAACGACAGTGATCGAGTGAAAAAGTATTTGGCGAAATTTGCTCTGAGTTGGGATGATGTGAACGGATAAATAAAGTGAATCATTCACCTTATTTATCCTAGAATTCTTTTTAAATTCAGATTTATGGCACAAGAAGAAAACGCGAAATTGCGATTCTTAACTGCTTTAAATAACCTGTAAAGAAATGGTTTGCACCTGGCAATACCGTAATCAAATGGCGCTGCGGTTTCGCCCATTCAAGCAAATCAGAGAGTTTAGTCGTCGGATCTGCTTCACCGTGTACAAACAGGATATCGCCTTTAATTGCTGGGGTAACATAATGACGTAGACCATCTACAGTGGATGTTGGTAAACCACATAAGATCACTTGTTGCGGTTTAATTTCATCAGGGAGCGCATGATAGGCTTTTGCCATTACATGTGCACCAAAACTAAAACCGCCAACATAGAAAGGTAGACTTTTGTGTAATTGTCTAACGTGTCTAATGACCTCTAGAATATCTTCAGTTTCAGCAAAGCCTTCATCATGGATTCCATCGCTTTGTCCAGAACCACGAAAACTTGGGCGATAGACCACACAACCCTGTTCAGAGAGGATTTGTGCAAGTAAAGCAGGAACTTTATGTTGAGGTGTACCACCTTGCAGTGGGTGAGGATGACAAACGACAGCAAAACCTTTTACTTCGCCCACAGGATAGTCAACAAAAACTTCAATTTTGCCAACCGAACCTTGAATGAACAGTTGTTCGGACATAATTTAAACGATCATAAGCAGGGAAGTGCGATAGTTTACCGATTCTGTTCACAGAAAACATGAATTGGAATTAAAATATCCCGACTGTTATAGTTTGATTAGTTATTTTTTGATCAGGAAGACCATGCTCGCCTTAATTTCCCCTGCTAAGACGCTCGATTACCAGTCAGCACTCCCGACCGATACGCACACTCTACCAAGACTGCTGGATCAATCTCAACAGCTTATAGACCTAAGTCGTAAACTCTCCGCTTCAGATATTGCCAGTTTGATGAGTGTCAGTGAAAAAATTGCCAATCTCAATGCGGAGCGTTTCCGTGACTGGAATGCTGACTTTAGTTTTGCCAACGCGCGACAAGCAATTTTTGCATTTAAAGGCGATGTTTATACTGGTCTGGATGCATATAGTTTGTCGCAAGACGATCTCAATTTTGCGCAAGATCATTTACGCAGCTTATCTGGTCTATATGGCTTATTACGTCCTCTTGATTTAATGATGCCGTATCGTTTGGAAATGGGAATAAAACTTGCCAATACCCGTGGTCATAACCTTTATGAATTTTGGGGAGATCGAATTACCGATTTGATCAATCAGGATTTGCAACAAAGCGGCTCGACGTTATTGGTCAATATTGCTTCTGATGAATACTATAAATCGGTCAAGGAAGCAAAAATTCAGGCTGATATTATTAAACCAGTATTCTTAGATCAGAAGAATGGTAAATATAAAGTGATTAGCTTCTATGCTAAAAAAGCGCGTGGCTTAATGGCTCGATATATCATTCAAAATCAATTGAAAAAAATGGATGATCTTAAATCCTTTAATACCGATGGTTATTATTTTGATGCCGAGAGTTCATTGAAAGGTGAACTGGTATTTAAGCGTGATGAGCAAGTTGCTTAAGTATTTCAAGCGTTTAATGTATTGAAAGAGAGTTGGCTTGCTTAAGCCAGCTCTTTTTCAAAAATAATGTATTCATGACCAAGCGAATTTACCGCTTTGATTTGAACAAAATCAAAGCCATCTAATTTTAATCTCTCAACAGAAATTATTTCCCCCGAAATAAGCTCAATTTCACCGTCTTGATTGAGAAAATCATTTAGTTCTTCATCATAATCTATATTGTGATAGACACTAAAAATGATCTCAAATTCATCCTGATTGTCCTGATCTTTATAAAAATGGATTAACGGTCTTTCGGTGATTTGTTCATGTGTAAACTCATCACAGAACATGGGATCATAACCATGTTGCGTACCATCAAAAAGTAAAATTTCTTCATTGCTTTCTACATCTACCGCGTAGATGAGTTCTGGTGCAAAGTCTGTCCCACAAATGAGCTGATATTCTTCAAAAATCTCTCCATAATATTTGATTTTAAATATTTTATTCTGTGTGGAGGACTGTATTTGACCTCGCCATTCAATATCAATGAGATCTTGAAAATAGCCAGCGTGTTTATAACAAGCAAATTTGTCTAAATGAGAAGGGGCTAAAAATTTTGATTTATTGATCATGGGATAACAGCCAAAAATGTTGTATTAATATATAAAGTCTTAGATGTTCTATAAATATGATCATAGCTAAAACAGAAAATTACCTCAAACCATTCAATCAGTATTGGGCTGAATTTGCGAATCACATAGCAATCGAAACAGAGCAGTGTATTTTTTTACAGCAGTTGCTTGTTGCTGCTTATACCGAGCCACAACGTCATTATCATACGGTTCAACATATTGTCGAATGCCTTGAGTTATTTCACCAAGTAAAAGCGCAATTGAATGATCCTGTTGCTGTTGAGTTGGCAATTTGGTTTCATGATGCCGTTTATAATCCACAAGCAAAAGATAATGAACAACAAAGTGCTCAATTAATGCGTGAGCATTGTGCGGATATTTTAACGCAATCGGTCTTAGACAAAGTTTCTCAATGGATCATTGCAACACAAGAGCATCAACCGTCTAAACAGTATGATTTAAATTATTTACTTGATATCGATTTAGCAATTTTGGCTAGCTCTGCTGAACGTTTTGCAGAATATGAACAGCAAATTCAACAAGAATACGCGTGGGTTGATGCTGAAATCTATAAAGTCAAAAGAGCAGAAGTTTTACAGCATTTTTTTCACATGCAACCTTTGTATCAGACTGAATATTTTAGAAAAAATTTTGAGCAAAATGCGAAAGTAAATTTGTCAAAACTTTAAAGGTGAATCTAGATCAGCATAGAAATCGTTATTATTCGGTCTTTTATAAATTTGCTGATTTTATTTTTATAGTTAAATTTCATAACTTTAAGTATTTATTTTATTAAGAAACCTTAGTTTATATTTAGGAAAATATTTTGAACATTGTCAATATTTTGAGTTTATCAGGGCTTGTTTTCTTAAGCGCTTGTTCTCAACAAAATTCTTAGAATGCAGCTCCAGCGGAGTCTACGAAAAAAGCAGCGATTGCAGCAGATAATAATGACAAAGTTGATCGTGCAAAAGCTGATACAGGAAAGGCAAGCAGTGAAGTTGAAGTCGAAATTCCTACGACTGTTACTGAAGTAAAAATAGAGCATAAATCTAAAGGATTAAATTATCCTGATGAGCTTATACAGCAGGTAAAAGATGCGCAGAAACATTGTAAGCAAGCTGTAGCGGTTGATATGAAAAATGTTGTTACGGTTGTGGATTTAATTGGGGATGATCAGCCAGAATATATTTATGAACCTGACTCGATTAGGTGTATTGAAGATGGTGTATTTATAGGGCATGGGGGAGAGCAGCTGGTGATCTACCAATCTAAAGATCATAAAACCATACAAGAAATTTTTAACAGTGCAGTATTTTCTTATCAGATTATCAATAATCAAGCCAAAGCTATCGTTCAAGTCGAAGTTGGTGGGGGATATTGTGGGCAAAACATGGCAGAAATTAGCCGTGCAGAAGCAATCAATTGCAAGCGTAATCTGGAATGGGATGAGAGCCTAAAACAGCTGAAGATGGGTAAGATGTATGTTGATGAACCGAAGGCTAATGCTGAATAAGTGTTATTCAATATAAATAGCACTCTAAGCAGCCAGTTATGCACGAATAATCATACAGGTCGCTGTTGCATGTGCATATAATTTGCCATCTTCATCGACCAGTTTCCCTTCAGAAATGGCAAGACTTTTACTTAAATTAATCAACTGTCCAATAGCAAATAATTGCTTATTTTGAGGTACAGGGCGGCACATTTTTACATTTAAATCGATGGTCCCATAACCTACGCCTGCCTCTAGGGTGGTATGTACTGCACAACCTGTTGCTGAGTCTAAAACTGTTGCTGCAAAACCACCATGTACGCCACCTAAAGGATTTAAATGACGCTGATCCGCTTTGACTTTAAAACTTGCATGACCATGCGAAATTTCATGTAAATCCATCGGGATGGTTTCACTAATCGATGCTCTAGGAATTTGTCCATCAACCATTGCTTGTAGAAATTCAAGCCCTGTCATTTCTTTTGGGTGTTTCATATATTTATCCTTTATATGGGGTTCTAAAAGAGAACTTAAAATAAAATATGATGTTGAGGGATTTACTGTCAAACTTTTTATTGAATTTGAACGATTGAGTTGATCTTTTTAATGTTCAAAATCGTAGAATTTTTCAATATGGTTGGATTGATGAATGATTTTTAAATCAATTCTTTCACCCGTTGCCCACGTGGCAATCGATGCTTGTAAGTCGACATCAATAATATCGAGCTCTTTACATAAGGTTTGATCACTTTCAATCACAATGAATTGAGGTGATTGTGTCTTTAGACACTTTGCAATATACCGTTGAATATTTTGGAGCTGATAAACATCTATAATTTTATAACGCATACTTTTCCAAATATTATATTTAAATTGTTGTATTGACTAATTTAGAGCGAATCATTTCGCTTTTCAATTAAAAAACATCCGTATGATAAAAAATATCTGTTTCACTATAATTTCACTACATCATTGTAGTATCTTTATGGAAAATTTATAAAACAAGGAAATCATTATGAAAGGGCAATGTGTTTGTGGGGCAACAACGTTTACGGTTGAATTAAAAAATCATGATGTTCATGCGTGTCATTGTTCAATTTGCCGAAGACAAACGAGCGGTGTAATTATGACGATTGATGTCGAACAGGGCAGTTTACAGTTTACTCAAGATCAGCACTTAAGCATTTATAATTCTTCTGATTGGGGCGAGCGAGGCTTTTGTAACTGTTGTGGTACAAATTTATTTTGGCGGACTAAAGACCAGAGTTATTGCAATATCAATGCATTTGCATTGGATCAACAGCCTCAAGATATAAAATTCGATATGGAAATTTTTATAGACAATAAGCCTGAGTTTTATGCTTTTAACAATGAGACAAAAAAACTAACCGAAGCAGATGTGATTGCACTATTTGCCGGAACCACTGATTCTTAAGTGAGTTATTCACTGATTCGGATAAGACCTTAGATTTTTATAAAACCAATAATTCCATGCCAGCCAATTTAAGATTGACTGGCATTTTTATATGTTTGGACGCTAAGTTTAAGGTTTATAAAGCCCAAGTTCGGTCAAATGTAGTCTTAAAATCCGTCTAAGTTCCAACACCGCTTCAGGTGTCTCTTGGATCGAATGACCACCTTTGATAATTTTCTCAGATACTGCGCCGTCCAAATGTGAGCTGGTATATGGAACGATTCCATCCGTCATCACGTTAGGATCTGTGCTATTGGTGATATTGCCCATAATTGAATGATAGATCATGTCTTTCTTTGGCATCACGTTTTCAGTCAATTTGGTGAAGTTTGAGCTATGACTTAAGTCACTTGGACCATTTTGAATCAGTCCATGCCCAACATCTTTTAAAAAGTTTTTTGCATTTAAATCACGCTCATCAATAGAGTCAGCTAAAGCCCCTAAGAATGCACCTGGCAGCTTAATAATCCGACGAGCAGCCAAAGTGAACCAGCGATCAGCAAATGCAGTACCACGATGTGGTGCTGAAATAAAAATAGCACGGTCAAAATTAGGCACAGATTGAATGGTCAAACGAGATTTGAACATTGGATCATCTTTAAATTTATCAAATTTACGATTGTTCAGCATCTTTAAGGCGGGTTGTGTCAGATTGGCATCACTGACTAATAAGCGCGCAATAATCCCACCCATACTATGCCCAATCAACACGGCATCTTTAGCAGAAGCCGAATTTTGATTAATTGAAGCAAAACCTTGATTAATGATGGCATTGATCTGAAAACGGCTTTCTAAGATCGGCATATTGGTTGAATAAAAAACCTGCCAGACTTGATAGTGCTCACGTAATACATTGTCGCCCATAATATCATTGGTTAAACGAATCCACGCTTCAGGGCTACTGGCTAAACCGTGTACCAAAACAATCACTTTCTTATTTGGGTTATACGGTTCAAGCATATATAAATGAGGCATGGTCAGGCTTTGATCGCGATCAATTAAGCTCAAATAAGCTGCAATGCCTAAGTTGTTTTGAGCCAGCCATAGGCCATAGGGAGCTGAAAAGTTTGCAGCAAGTGGGTATTGCTTACCGCCAATTTTTAAATTTTCAATGCTATACGGGTCATATACATTCAGTTGAAAATTTGGGTTATGTAAGATGTTCTGTAATGATTCATTTGCATTTTCAGGTTGTGCTGCAATACTGACCGATAAATAACGCGGTTGATGAATATTGGGATTCATGCCATTTTTGTATTTATAATCAAATGGATTCACAATATATTTGTTTTCTTCAGGTGCTGTCGTGTTGGGTAAAATTGCCACAAATTCTGCACCGAAACCGTCTCTACGGTTGATCGAACGTAATCCTGAGAAGTTTAAATTATAGCTTGAAACGAGATCTTCAAGTTCAATTTGAGCCAGTGCTGGGTAGCCATTAAAATTAATACGATAAGTGCTTTTGCCCACTTTAATTTGTTTTGCCACTTTTTGGTTTTTATTTCTTATGGCATATGTCGAAATCAGTTTGGCTAAGGCTTGATTATAAAAGTCACGTATCTGAACTTGTCGGTTGTTAAAAATACGGTCTTGGGGTTGGCGTTCAGTTTTAAACAAATAGGCATAACTATAACGGATACTATTATCTAACATCACCATTTGCTGATCTAAACATTGCTCATAGTTTTTCTGAGAGGCTTGCTGCTTTTCAGTGGATTGATGTTTTGAAAAAAGACTGACTTTACAATTAGATGAGTCACCAAGATTGATTGCTTTGGTTAAGTAAATTTCACTTGCGGTGGAAAGCAGTTGTTCATCTTGAATCTGTGGAATTTCGGCTAAATCGGCCACACATTTTTCGGGTTCATCTGTACATGATTTGGCTTCACGTCCAGTCATTGATAAAACATTTAAGCTGGCTTCACTCATTTTTGAACGTGTCAAAATGCTGTCACGTTCATTGGCAATGGTTACGTTCACCTTTTGATTTTTTACACTGACAACTTGGCATCCAGATAAAATCAATGGGCTCATTGCTAAAGCACAAAGCAAAATATTGTTTTTTGAGTATTGCATAATCATTAACTAGATCAATCTTTGTCTGAATCATACGTTAGTTTTATTCAATTTATAAACAAAAAAATAGACTGAATGTTCAGCCTATTTTTTCAAAAATTTATAAATTTATTTTGCCAGAGCTGGGTTTTTCAAAACCTGCCAAACGTTGTAACGACCTTGTTTTTCAATTTCTTGAATTAAACGATCAGCAACTTCAGCTTCTTCTGGGTATTTCACTTTATAGTTTTTCAAGGTTTGGATCGCATTTTTCTTTTGCTCCATACCAATAAAGTTGTTTGCAGAAGATAAATAGGCTTCTTGAACACCTTGTTTGATGGCTTTATCTAAATATGGAATCGCTTCTTTTTGACCGCCACCCTCAGATAAAGAGAAACCAAACCACAAGTTTGCTTCAGCATCATCTTTGTTGATTTTGAGAATACGTTGAGCATACTCTAATGACTTGGTGGTATAAGAAGAACCTAAGTCAAGGTTACGTCCCAAAACACTGGCTTTAAATGCACGAATCAAAATATCAAAAGAAGCATTTGGTGCCGCAGCCAATTGGTCAAGCTGAGTAGAGACTTCTTTCAACTTAGTTTCAAAGCCTTTACGTTCTTTACGGTCACTAAATTGTGGTGGGTAATGACGTGCTTTACCTTCAACCATTTGCAAGAAATCATCAATTGCAGTGATGTCAATTTCATTGTTTCCAGCAAGTACTGCATATTTCATAGCGCGTTGTGCGCTATTTACTGTAGGTACAATCAGTTTATTGGTATCTAAAATGATTTTTTGGTTTGGATTTGCCGGATCTGTTACTTCGAGTTTGTTTACAGGTTGAGCCGCTGCTTTTTTCAACTCTAATTCAAAAACTGGCGGTTGCGAGTAATCGAAAGGGTTTAATGCATAGAACGGAGGAGACAATTCAGGCTCAGTGTAAATAAACGGCTCGTTAGCATCTATTTTATTCTGTTGCTTGGTCGGTGTTGTTGAACACGCAGTAAGTAATGATGTTGCGAGCAATGCATATGCCAAAGGCTTAATCGTCATGTGTTTCTTCCATTAATTTATATTAAAAAACGTGCATGCGCATCAGTCTATGAAAAGACGTCTGAACATGCAACTTGATTTGGTTCGTATTATTAAAAATTATACATTACAGTCTATTGACACTTCATTTTGTGAAGTAGTTGGGTCTGTTGCCATTTCATAAATGGCTTGCGTTGTAGGTTAAAATTGAGCAGGCAAGGCATGAAACGAAGAGAATAGCGGGACTATTTTCGAGTTTCATAACGAAGGCTGAGATAATTTTAGCCACAACCCTTCGGGACTAGTGTATTTTTTGCCGCTACGTCGTTACGAACTACTCATTTAGAATGACTAAATTTCGTATTTCGCGTCTAGTATCGCCTAAAAAACACACGTAGTCGCAAACATAGACGAATTGTCAACAGGCCCTAAGAAACCTTATGCTTTCGATGAGTGGTTTTGTGCTTCACATTCACGTCTAACTTCTTCAATAATTTTGATTTCATCTTCACTTAAAGGCTGTTCAATATTGTGTTGTAAATTAAAGGTTGGGTCTAAAAGTGATAAACGCTGGCACAAACTATTGATGCGTTTTTCATTTTGTTCCAAACGATCTAACAAAACACGCATACCATCAAGCATAGGGTCGGATTGTTCTGGTACGGCTGCGTAGGCTTGAAATTCTGTGTTTTCAATGCCACTGGTCATTTCTTCTGGACAACTTGGTTCTGGTGTAGTGACGATTTCTTTATCTTTGCTAATAAAGCGAGCAGGATTACCTACCGCCGTGACGCCATCAGGTACAGCTTTAGTCACCACAGCATTTGAGCCGACTTTGGCATTTTTACCGACCACAAAAGGGCCTAAGATTTTTGCACCAGCGCCTACTACAACACCGTCTGCTAAAGTCGGATGACGTTTACCTTTATTCCATGTCGTGCCACCTAAAGTCACCCCATGATACAAGGTGACATCATCACCAATTTCTGCTGTCTCACCAATCACCACACCCATACCATGATCGATAAAAAAGCGTTTACCTATTTTAGCGCCAGGGTGAATCTCAATACCTGTAGTAAAACGACTAAAAGAAGACAAAATGCGTGCTGAAGTTTTACAATCTTTTTCCCATAATTCATGGGCAACACGATGCATCATTAATGCATGTATCCCAGGATATGTGGTTAAAACTTCAAATGTATTACGCGCAGCAGGATCTCGCGCAAATACAGCTTGGATATCTTCTTTAAGCTGTTTTAGCATTAGTTTTGATCCTCATCTTTTGACTTTTTCCATGTACCATTATTTAAGGCTTGAACTCGGCTAAAAATGCCTCTTAATAAATGATATTCCATCTTATCTAATTGTATACGCCCAAATAATCGACGCAAGCGTAAAGGCAGTAAACGCGGGTTTTTAGGGTCTAAAAATTCGATATCAGCCAACATTTTTTCAATATGCGGATAAAACTGTTCCATTTGTTCGTGTGTGACCAAAGGTTCATCCCAATGCATATCTGCTGAATCTGTTACCCGCATCACTGCTTCAGTATCCAGTTTCTTATCAGCCAGTTCTAATGTTGCCATACGCATTTCATAGCACAGCACTTGAATTGCTTGAGCAACATTTAACACACCATAATCACTATTTACTGGGACTGTGACATGAAAGTTTGCCAGTGCAAGCTCTTCATTGGTTAAACCACGATCTTCACGACCGAAGACAATAGCGATTTCTTGCTGATGTTGAATAACCGCTTGCATTGATTTTTGCGCTGCAGGGCGTGCATCAAGCAAAGGCCACGGAATGGTGCGACTACGTGCACTGGTTCCAAATACAATATGACAATCTTTAATGGCATTTTCTAAGATGTCGACAATTTCTATGTGCTCAATCAGATCTGCCGCACCAGCTGCCAAGGCATCTATATCTGGGTGAGGGTAGGTTTTAGGTGCAACGAGCACAAGTTTAGTTAAGCCCATTGTTTTCATTGCACGTAGAGCACTTCCGATATTGGCAGGAAGTGTCGTATTGACCATGACAATACGTACATGACTTAAATGCTGTGAAATCACAGCATTGTCGAAAATATCCATGAATATTCCAAAATATTAAGCTTTAAATTCAAATAGGGAGGTTAGGAGAATTGGCCTGCATCTGCCATATAGTCATCCATTGCATCATCCATACTCATATTTTCTGGCGGTGGTGCAACTTGAGTCGGTTGGGCAAGTCCACGATGATCCACGGCTTTTGCCGCTTTAGATTTGACTTGGTATTCAATATGAATAGATTCTTTACCAAAGTAATCACGTAATTTGGAAAGCAACTCATCCAATGGGGCAACTTTCCATTGTTGCCCTAAATGTAACTCAGCCGTGGCATAGTCATAATCTAACTGGATCTGCATTGGAATGTGTTGACACATATCGACATTACAGAAAGGCAGTAAGATCTTTTGAATATCCGAGGCTAAAGTTTTCGTCATCACTTCAGTATTCAGTGTTATGGCAATGCTATTGGCACGCTTTTGTCGAATTTCATTAAGGGTGAATGCTTTGGTCAAACGACCCATAGGGCGGTCAAAACCTTCACGTTCATAAATTTCACCTTCAATCACCACCACTTTTTCATTTTGAATAATGTCTTTAAAGCGTTGGAAGCGTTCATGATTCGCAGAGACTTCGATTCGTGCTGTGCCGTCATCAAGGGTAATCATCATTCGATTTGGGAAATTGGCAATATCGACCACTAAACCAGCGAAAACAGTGGTTACACCACGACGAGTAGGGGTTAATTCATTAATTTTATTTGGAATAAAGGATTTTAATTCTGCACGATAGACATCAATTGGATGACCTGTCAGATATAAACCCAATGTATCTTTTTCACCTTTTAGACGCACTTCATCAGACCACGGTTTTACAGGTTTAGCTGGCTTACGTTGAACCTCTTCAACTTCACCAAATAAGTCCATAATACCCGTTTCACGATTTGAACGTGCTTGTTCAGCGGCTTGGACGGCTTCTGGAAGTTGAGCCATTAAACTTGAACGTTCAATTCCCAAACAGTCCAGTGCACCAGCGCGAATCAATGCTTCCAATGTTCTTTTATTGATTTTCTTCAAATCTACACGGTGGCAGAAATCGAATAAATCTTTAAAAGGACCATCTTGCTCACGTGAATCAATCACGGATTGCATGGCTTGTTCGCCGACACCTTTAATTGCACCTAAGCCATAAATAATGGTGTTTACATCACTGGCATAGAATTGGTAGAACGACATATTGACCGATGGCGGCAATACCACTAAGTTGTTGATTCGGCAGTCATCAATTAAAAATACAATGTTATCTGTATTTTGCATTTCCGAAGACATGACCGCAGCCATAAATTCTGAAGGGTAATGTGCTTTTAACCAAGCCGTCTGATAGGCAACTAAAGCATACGCAGCGGCATGTGATTTGTTAAAACCATAGCCTGCGAATTTTTCCATATAGTCAAAGATATGGTTGGCTGTACCTTCATCAATATCTTTTTTCGCAGCACCTTCAATAAAGGTGGCACGTTGCTTGACCATTTCCTCTACTTTCTTTTTACCCATCGCACGACGAAGTAAATCTGCACCACCCAGTGTATAGCCAGCACAGAACTGTGCGGCTTGCATCACCTGTTCCTGATATACCATGATCCCATAAGTGGGTTCGAGTACACTTTCTAACAGCGGATGTAAGTATTCAAATTCACCACCATGCATACGATGGATAAAGTCAGGAATAAGGTCCATTGGACCCGGTCGATATAAAGATACGAAGGCAATAATTTCTTCAAATTTACTTGGGCGTGCTTCTTTAAGCATTTTTTTCATGCCCACGGATTCAAACTGGAATACCGCGGTGGTATTTGCGTCAGCAAATACTGCATAGGATTTAGGATCGTCCAAAGGAATGTTTGAAATATTTAATGGCTTATCAGATTGAATACGCTTATTAATATTTTGAATCGCATCTTCAATTACAGTAAGGTTACGTAAGCCCAAGAAGTCGAATTTTACTAAGCCCGCAGCTTCTACATCATCTTTATCGAATTGGGCAACCCGTCCTGTACCATCAGCTTCACACAAAATTGCCGAATAATCGGTGATTTTGGTTGGCGCGATGACTACACCACCTGCGTGTTTACCTGTATTACGGGTAATGCCTTCAAGCTTGAGTGCCATTTCCCAGATTTCAGCAGCATCGTCATAATCTGGGTTGGATGGATTGGTCACAATATCTTTAAGTTGTGGTTCAGCCTCAATAGATTCTTCTAAGGTGAGACCTAAAGGTTTAGTCGGAATCATTTTAGAAATACGATCTGCCAAACCGTAAGATTTACCTAAAACCCGTGCTACATCTCGAATCGCACCTTTAGCAGCCATGGTACCGAAGGTTGCAATCTGAGAAACCGCATCACGACCATAATGGCGTGCCACATAATCGATGACCTTATCACGCCCAGCGATACAGAAATCGATATCAAAGTCGGGCATGGATACACGTTCTGGGTTTAAGAAACGTTCAAAGAGTAGGTCATAACGCAGCGGGTCTAAGTCAGTAATTTTTAAACTATAAGCGACGAGTGAGCCTGCACCTGAACCACGACCGGGACCTACAGGAACACCATTGTTTTTAGACCATTGAATAAAGTCCATGACGATGAGGAAGTAACCAGGGAAATCCATTTTATTGATAATGCCAAGCTCATAGGCTAGACGTTCATCATAAGGCTTACGAATTTCAGCCCAATCTTCATCACGTGTTTCAACAGGGTAAAGGAAGTCTAAACGTTCTTCTAAACCAATTTCAGAGAGATGCTCAAAGTAAGAATGGATAGTATGACCTTCCGGAATTGGATAGTCTGGTAGATCATGGAATCCTAAACGGAGTGAAACGGTACAACGCTTTGCAATTTGTAAGGTATTTTCTATGGCACTTGGAATATCTGCAAACAGCTTAATCATTTCAGCAGAGGTTTTAAAATATTGCTCAGGGCTGTAATGCTTAGGACGTTTACTATCGCCTAGAACATAACCATCTGCGATACAAACGCGTGCTTCATGTGCTTCATAATCTTCTGGTCTAACAAAATGCACATCATTATGTGCCACAACACCAATATTATATTTTGCAGCGAGTTTAACCGCTTCTTCATTGAAGCTTTCTTCTAATGGGCGACCTGTACGCGTCAGCGCTAAATAAACACGATTGCCAAATTTTTCGATCCATTGTTCTAACAGCGGTTCAGCTTTTTCAGGATAAGCTGCACAGAGCATTTCTCCGACATCACTATGTAGGCCCAAAAGTACAATGATGTCTTGAGACTGTTCAAGTACCCAATCTTTTTTTACACATGGAATCGACAGCTGTTGTCCTTCAATAAAGCCGCGAGAGACAATTTCAGTCAGACCACGCCAGCCTTTATTGGTCATTGCCAGTAAGGTTGCTTTATGGTTTGCATCATTTAATCGAATTACACTGCCGAAAATAGGTTTAATCCCTTTCCCCAGCGATTTGTTATAAAACTTAACTGCTGCATGCAGGTTGGATAGGTCTGTAATGGCTAAAGCAGGCATTTCATCAGATGCGGCAGCTTTAATCAGATCAGGTATACGTACGATCGATTCTGTAATCGAGAATTCGGTATGAATACCAAGATGAACAAACTGCATAGACCTATCCTATATGAAACTGTCGGCTATTTTATCACGCTTAAACTGTGATGTGCTGAAATAAAATGTTCTGGATAAATTATTGCTTTGTATTTAAGTGTCTGAAATATATTTAAATATACTGAATTTTTTAATTTTGGCTTTTAGTTGCATGATTAACCAGCAGTCAGCTTGAGTTGTGCGTTGATGGTCTTTTTTACATAGAAACGAATAATTTAAGCTTTATTTGAATAATATGGATTGAATGAAACAGGGTAATCCATTCAAGCTATTGTTATCAAATGAGACAAAGAAGCAGTGAAATTTTATCGGGTGATAAAAGGGTTTAGGATGACTAAGGTGATAATAATAAAAGCCCTGACTATTATTCAGTTAGGGCTGTGTATATCTAAAAAGTTGGACTTATAAAGCCTTTAAACGTTCTGAACCAATCCAATGTTTAGAGAATTGATATGCTGCACGCCCTGAGCGTTGCCCACGAGCTTGACACCATCTTAATGCTTCAGCACGAACATCATCAGCAAAGGGCATGTCTGCTTTTGCTAAATAATGCTCCACAATTTCTAAATAAAGATTTTGATCCATTGGATAAAACGACAACCACAAACCGAAACGATCTGATAAAGAAATCTTTTCTTCGATGGCTTCTTGTGGGTGCAACTCTTTATATTGCGGCACATCGACTTTGGTTACAGGTGTGTTTTCATGCATAAATTCAGGCAATAAATGACGACGGTTACTGGTCGCGTAAATCACAAAATTACTTGAGCCAGATTGTAGCGAGCCATCTAACACGCTTTTTAAACTACGGTAATTTTCATCTTCAGCATTAAATGCCAAGTCATCACAATAAACAATGAACTTTTCTGGACGATCTTTAATAATTTTTTGAATTTCTGGCAAGTCAGACAAATCATCTCGTTCAATTTCAATTAAACGTAAGCCTTGTTCTGCATACTGGGTAAGTAAAGAGCGGACAATGGATGATTTTCCTGTACCGCGTGAGCCAGTCAGTAAAATATCGTTGGCAGGTAAACCGTGTAGAAATTGTTCAGTATTTTGTAAAATTTTAGCTTTCTGACGTTCAATCCCTTTAAGATCATCCAAATGCATTGCTTTCGGGTTATAAATCGCTTTGAGTTGTTTATCGTGCCACCTAAAAGCCACTGCTGCAAAGTCAGTATCTTGTTTCTTTTCAGGAAGAACTTGATGTAACTGATCAAGAACAGTGGATAATTTTTGGATGATATTGTCAGGTAAGTCGAAAGTTGCCATATCCGTTCGCTATTTTCAGAAATTACAATGTGTGGTTGATATTAGCACAGTAATTTTATTGAGCTAATCTCAATAGGCGATAATTGGAATCTAAAGCAAGAATTAAATGACTTATGGTAATTGATTATCTGGTTATTTTTCAGCATAGTTTATCGACAGGTATTTAAAAGTGTCGGATTAAAAATCAAAGGAATATTAGAAATGTTATTAGAACTCACTCAAGATTTAAATCCGCATCAGGCTTATCGTATTAAAAAACTAAAAAGAAAACTGAAACATGCGGAAAACTATGAAGAGTGGAAATCTATAGCGTTAAAACTGGATGAAGAAACGGGGGCACAGGAGTGGAAGCTGGATAATACCTCACCATATTTTGATGCTGAAATTATTTCCCATCGGTTAAATTTATTGCGTCGTTACCGTCTACAAAATCGCACCCAAGATTTGATGTATATCCTAAGAGAAGGATTTAGTCACGATGTTGCCAACATCGGGCATCCGATGCTATTTGCACATACCTATGTTGGAACTAAAAAAATAATTGAAGATTATATTGATGAAGTGAGCAATAGTTTGGCATTCATCGCTTCAGAAAGTTGCCAAGCTTTGTGTCATGAAAGCAAAAGGAAGTTTTTTGAAAACTGTGAAAAGGCCTATGGTCAGCCCGCACTGATGTTTTCAGGTGGTGCAACATTAGGTTTATTCCATAGCGGTGTCTGTAAAGCATTAATGGAACAAGACTTAATGCCAAAAGTACTTTCTGGTTCAAGTGCTGGGGCAATCATGACGGCGATGCTGGGGGTAAATGAACCGGGTGAGATTCCAAACTTGCTCAGTGGTGACCAGTTTTATAGTGAAGCTTTTCACTTCCGAAGCTTAAAAGAATTAATCAAAGGCAATGGTGGTTTTGCTGATGTCCGATATCTTAAAAAGTTCTTGGTCGAAAATTTAGGTGATGTAACCTTTCAGGAGGCATTTGAAAAATCAGGCTTAGATATCAATGTCACCGTCGCGCCTTATGATGTTTCCCAAGAAGATGTACGAATCATGAATAAATATACCTCACCAGACTTATTGGTCTGGAGTGCTGTATTGGCATCATGTGCTGTACCGGTTTTATTTCCACCTGTGCGTTTGATCAGTAAACGTTATGATGGTGTACATACTCCTTATTTGGCAAATACGCGTTGGGTAGACGGCAGTGTCCGCAATGATTTTCCCCAAGAGCGCATGTCACGTCTTTATAATTTGAATTACACCATTGCCAGTCAGGTTAATCCACATATTGTACCGTTTATGCAGAATGATGAAGAACGTTACCGTAGAGATTTACTGAGTTGGCCTGAACGTATAGTGCGTAGTCAAGGACGCATGGCTGCAATGGGGATCATGGACTTTGCCAGAGGTCGTATGGGACGAGTTCCTTCTATGCGTCGTTTACTCGATCACGGTTACGGTATTATTGACCAGCGCTACTATGGTGATGTCAATATTATTGGGGAGTATAGTCTGCGCCATTATAGCTATATGTTACAGAACCCACGCCCATATCTATTTAAGCTGTTGCAACGAGAAGGTGAGCGTGCAACTTGGCCAAAAATTTCAAGTATAGAAACACATGCACGTATTGGTAAAACAATCCAACATTGTCTAGAAGTTTTGAATCATCCAATGACGAAAGATATACCCGCAGAACAATTGGCCGAAGTATGAGCCAAAGCAGAATTCTTCCGGTTGCATATAATTCAATCCAAAGTCAAAAATTTGGTCGTCGTGTTTATCAAATTCAGCAGGGTCAGCAATTGTTTTGGTTGAAATTACAGCTCAAAAATTCAAATCGCTGTTATCAACAGCACTTTTTCAATGAGCTGAACTGTTATAGCGAGTTGAATGCATTAGAGACTGAAACTCAACCTGTATTGTTAAACTTTTCAATATTTGATCCATTTCAGCAATTTCAAATGGATGAAGAGGTCATTGATCAAGCTTTATGGGTGGAAGATGCCCCAAAGCTTTTTCAGGATCTACCTGATCGACTTAGCTTGGTTGAAATTGGTAAGCGATTAGTACTCAGCTTAGATGTGCTTGAACATTTGTATGACTATGGTTATCTGCATGGTGATATCAAAGTTGAGCACTTTCGCGTTAAGGATGAGAAAAGTTATTTGATTGACTTTGAACAGGCTGTAAACACCGCTCACGACACAAATTTAACAAATATCGCAACACATACAGCAACACCACGGTATATGGCACCAGAATTGTTTCATGCGCAACCAAAATCATTTCAATCCGATATTTATGCGTTGGGAATCGTTTGGTTAGAGTGGTTGACACAACAGCGCTTATCGGCAAAAAGCTATCAAGATTGGGCATTTTTGCATTGTCAGCAGTTAAATGTGGTGTTACCAGAGCGATTTAAAATTTTTGAAATGGTTTTAACAGCGATGTTAATGAAAAAAGCAGGGCAACGTTGCTCAAATATTTATCAAATAAAACAAGTATTAAGCCAAATTGTTTAAACAAAAAGCAGTATTTGCAACATTTGTTTTTTATTTAAACAAACGAGTGTCTTTTTCGAAAAAAGGGCTTGTCATAATAAAACGATCTCTATAATATACACAGCCATTGGGGACGTGGCGAAATTGGTAGACGCACTGGATTTAGGTTCCAGCGCCGCAAGGTGTGAGAGTTCGAGTCTCTCCGTCCCCACCAAGCATTCATTTTGTGGTACTAAAACAAAATGAAGGGTTATAGAGGATTGGTGTAATGGTAGCATGACGGTCTCCAAAACCGTTCGTCAAGGTTCGAATCCTTGATCCTCTGCCAAGTTATTTAAAAGACTACAGCGTTAGTTTTTATTCGGGGACGTGGCGAAATTGGTAGACGCACTGGATTTAGGTTCCAGCGCCGCAAGGTGTGAGAGTTCGAGTCTCTCCGTCCCCACCAAATTTAAAAAAGCATGATGAAAATCATGCTTTTTTTTATGCCTAAATTTTTATTCTAACTATGCTGTATCTTGATTAAAGGTTTTTAGAATTAGAATTTTAGCCAGATCAATAAAAAGACCTAAACGAAATCGTTTAGGTCTTTTCAAAGAGAAACTTCATTTAGACACTTACTAAGCTTTTAAGTGATCTTCAAATTCTTCACCGAGCTGCATTGCTAAGTTATTACCAGATAAATCACAAGTGACTAAACCATATTCTTTTTTAAAGCTGAAAGTAAATCCTTTTCCATCAGCTAAATTTTTTACTGAATAGCCTAATTTTTCTAACCAAATACGAAAAGCGATTAAATTCTTTGCCTTTACAACCTTTTTCACAGAAGATCTCCTTAATTCCTGCCTATAAATTTAATAGGGGTGATCATTAAATTTTTAAAGGGGAAATTTGATGAAACTTATTTTTTATATCAATATTTGAGCAATTTGAGAAATAAGGCTTTTGTATCAATGCGTATTTTTTTGCTGCCAATATGGATGAAATGTGAATTTAATAAAAAATATTAAAATAAAACAATGGATTAATTAATTTTAAAAACTGTGTTTGTAATATTTTGATGCAAAGATATCAGTTTAAAAAAGCAGATTTTTTCTCATTTTCACTGTGGTTAAATGTAAGTAAATTTAACAGAAGCATGGGGATTACAGCTGTACAGGATGATGTTGATCTAAGAAATCTAAAATATCGCCAAACAGTTATGTCCGATCTTTACCTAAAGTCATGAGATGCCCAGTATTGGGATAACTTTTAATTTTTTTTTGTAGAATTCACATGATTATAAATGGTTTGTGCACTGGATTGATAATGTGCATCATCTGATTCACCATACAATAAAAAGATAGGTGCGCGAATTAAAGAAATATCACTTATGGTTACGGCAACAAATTGATGAAATGGCTGTAGTTGTATTGCTGCTTTATTTTCTAAGCTTTTTAAGCCTAAACCTGTATGAGTGTTTTCAAATTGGTGGAGATATTCAGCATAGTGCTTTAGTCGCTTAAAAAGATCATTTACACTTCGATCCTGTGGCGCAGACATGCTAATACATGCATCAATTGGAAAGTGCTCAGTGAGTTTTAACGATAAAATTGCACCTAAAGAAACCCCAATGGCAGCAATATGCTTATAACCCTGATTTTCTAAGAATTGATAAGCATTATATGTAATCTTGCCACCAATCCGCTGTCGTGTAATTGAGAAACTCATCAAACGTTAAACCATGCCCAGCGTAGCTAGGCACATAGCAAGTGTAGCCATGTTGATGCAGAAATTTTGCTAAGGCCTTCATATCTTGAACGGTACTGGTATAGGCATGTAATAACAGTACCGCCCGCTGCGAGGCTTTTAAAAACAGAGGCTTAGGCTGGCGCAGTTTAACATTGTAAAAACAATAATCGTGATTGCTTAAAAATGATCTTTCAATGCACGAATACGTGCAAATTCTTCAGCACTTTCAACACGTAAAAAGGGATTGGTTTCAAGTTCAAGTTCAATGGTGCTGGGCAAGGTGATTTTCCCTTGTTCACGAAGCTGTTTGATTTCTTCGGCACGTTGTTGTATCGCTCGGTTCTCTGGCTCGATATGCAAAGCAAATTGTGCATTAGAAAGCGTATATTCATGGGTGCAGTAAACTTTGGTTCTTGGTGGTAAAGCAGCAAGGCGATTGAGAGAGTGATAAAACTGTTCAGCAGTTCCTTCAAACATACGTCCACACCCCATAGCAAAAAGGGTATCACCACAGAAAACGCTGTCTAATGCATCAATAAAGTAAACGACATGCCCTAGGGTGTGACCTGGCACAGCGATAATGTCGATGTTTAATCCATGAAATTCAAATTGATCATCGTGTTGCAGCGGGTAGGTAATAAAAGGAATGTGACTTAGTTCAGCACGAGGCCCATAAACAGGAATATTATGATCTGCAATCAATTCTGGAACACCACCAATATGGTCTTTATGCCAGTGTGTAAGCCAAATTTGTTTTAAATTCAGATGATGCTCAAGGCAATAATCTTCAACCAGCGATGCTTCTGTGGGGTCAATTGCAACGACATCGTGGCTGTGACTGTTTTCGATCAGCCAAATATAGTTTTGTAATTGATTTTTTACATCTATGACGTGAATTTTAAATTGCATCGTTGAATTCCATATATATGCTGATACAAATTTAATAGTAAAATTAGGCTATAGACAAGTTGGAAAGCTGATTGTGGGCATATTTATGTGAAAACATATGTAATTCGGTTGTACGGCATTCTATTTGATTGAACAAACAAGTTTTGCGGTAGGTTATTCTTTTAGAGAATAGCATATAGACCAATACGCTATTCTCACTAAAATTTAACAGGTCAAGCCTTGGCTGATTTCTAATTTACTGAGTTGGCCATTTTTAAAACTAAAGTCGACATAACTGCGATAGCCTGTTTCAAATTCAGCAGGATTTTTTAAAAATTCTTTGGCTTCCGATGCCGTTAACATTAAAACATGGGTGCCAGTTTTGGCACTGTTTGGAAAGTCTTTTTTAAATTGATTGATGCTATACAGATTGGTGATGGGTTTGTTGTTAATCAAAACGGTATCTGTCATCTTTTGTGCATTTGTCCAAGAAAGCCAAATTCGCCCTTTGGTCGTACCGAGTTGTTGAAAAGTATTTTTGCTTTTATAAAAAGCGTCAGATTTAATCTGTGGATTTTCTTCACTAAAAATGTCAAATGTTAGATTTTTTCCTGATGCAGTAGAGATTGAGTATTCATAGTTTCCTGTACATTCTGAAAATGTTTTTATGGGTTTTTGAGAGGTTTTCCCGACCAATTTTTCAATTTGTGTTGCACTTACTGCTTGGTTGAGCTCAACACCATTAACTTTCACTGTGGTGGTGTAATCTTCTGAATGTTGCGCAGCAAAACTGCAAATAGGTAGCATAAGGAGTAACGGGGCGATGGTTTGGGTAAAATTATTCATTTCAAATATTTCTTAAGTTTTCTATAACTTAATCAGTTCTGAAGGATTGATCAAGAGCAGTTGATCAAATGAGTAGAATTAAAAAGGATCTATAAATTTTATAAGTATTTATATCTGTAGCTAACTCAAGAAATAAAAAATACCCTCAACAAGGAGGGTATGATTTTAGAACAAAGAACAACTGGAAATGGCAAGCAAGGATTATCGAAGCTTAGATAACCAATTTCCAAGACTCTGTACAATTTGTACAAGGATCAATAAGACAATCACAGTGAGATAAACCACACTTTGATCGAAACGTTGATAACCATAAGAAATAGCTAAATCACCAATACCGCCAGCGCCTACAGCACCCGCCATCGCTGTTGCACCAATCAAGCTAATGGTTGCTGTAGTAAGGCTCAGAATGAGTGAGCTACGAGATTCAGGGATAATAAATTTAAAAATAATCTGCCAAGGCGATGCACCCATTGCCTGTGCAGACTCAATAATCCCTTCATTCACTTCAAGCAATGATGTTTCTACAAGACGACCAATATAAGGACCAACATAAATGGTCAACGGTACAATCGCTGCCCAAGTACCAATAGTTGTACCCACGATCGCTTTGGTGAGTGGGAAAACTGCAATCAATAGGATAATGAAGGGTAGGGAACGTAGTGCATTGACGATAGGATTTAAAATCTGATAAACAGCGCGATTGGGTAAAATGCCATTAGGGCGAGTAACCAGCAAGGTAATTGCTTGAATAAAGCCCCAAATGGTACCAAACAGCATTGCAAAAATGACCATTTGAATGGTTTCTTGCATCGCTGTAACAAATTGGTCAATGCTTAAAGAGCTTTTCCAAAATGGTGCTGTGAGTGTAGTGAGCCATTGTACAATGAGTTCTCTCATAGTCTAACTCCTGACTGTTCCACCTTGACCCCATTTTTTTCAAAGAAATCTATGGTTTGGCGAATGCTTTCAGCATCTCCCAAAAGTTGTATAAACATTTGACCAATCACTGAACCATTAATTTCAGTCATATTGGCAAATAAAATATTTAAGCTGACATCAAATTGCTTAATTGCTGCTTGTACCACGGTCTCTTGCGCTGAAGTACCCAAAAATTGCAGACTATAAATACTTTTATGATTTTGATTTTCGAGATTGTTTAAGATATTAACAGGGAGCTGTTGCTGTAAAACGGTTTGAATAAAGTTTTTCGTCGTCGGGTGTTGCGGTTGACTAAAAATTTCTAAGGTAGAACCAGTTTCAATCACTTTGCCTTGTTCCATAACCGCAACAAAATCACAAACAGATTCAATTACATCCATTTCATGCGTAACCATGACAATGGTAATCCCTTGCTCTTGATTAATCTTTTTAAGCAAAGCGAGAACAGATTTCGTAGTTTGTGGATCAAGTGCAGAGGTTGCTTCATCACAAAGTAAAATTTTGGGGTGGTTGGCCAAGGCGCGTGCAATACCGACACGTTGCTTTTGACCTCCCGAGAGTTCATCTGGAAAAGCATCTTTTTTGTGCTTTAGATCAATAAACTCAAGTAACTCATTTAAACGTTTTTCACGTTGGTCTTTACTGACACCTAGCAACTTTAACGGCATTTCAATATTGTCAGCTACAGTTTTGGTTTGTAGTAAATTGAAATGCTGAAAAATCATGCCTATATTTGCACGTTCTTGACGTAATGCACGTGCATCAAGTGCCGTAAAGTCTTTTTGATTAATGATGACTTGTCCTTGGTTGGGACGCTCAAGCAAGTTAATCAAACGGATTAAGGTACTTTTACCTGCACCACTATAGCCGATAATGCCAAAAATACTGCCCGCTGGAATCTCAAGATTAATCTGATCCAGTGCACGTATGGTTTGACCTTTCAACTCATAGTGTTTTGAAATGTTTTTAAATTCAATCATATCGTCAAAAACTATAGCAAAAAGAAAAAACAGGCAAATTCACTTTGCCTGTTTTATGAGGGCCTACAGACCTTTCATAAAAGAATGGTCAATAGACCTGATCCATTATAAAACTATTTTGATTCTGTAAGATAGCTTACAGGTTTATTCACATCAACTTTAGTTCCACCGAAGTGTTCTTGAACATATTTACCTACAGCAGGAACATGATATAACTCACCCACTTTTTTCAAAAGGGCATCGTCTTTACGTGCATCTGCAACAGCAAGTACGTTGACATTCATTTTGGTTGTTTGGTCTACTGGCTCATAATAAACCGAATCTTTAAGCACGTTTAAACCGCCTTCCATTGCCAAAGTATTACCTAAAACAATTGCATCAACTTCATCTTTAGCACGTACCGCAGTCGCCATTTGAATAGGTTTGATGACAATTTTCTTTGCATTTTCAGTAATATCAGCAGGCGTGCCTTTAACTAAATCAAAGCCATCTTTCAATTTGATGAGACCAGCAGATTGTAAAAGTAGCAATGCGCGTGATTCATTTGCGCCATCATTTGGAATAGCAATGGTTGCACCATTGGCAAACTCTTCAACTTTTTTAATTTTACTAGAGTAAATACCCATTGGCTCTAAATATGTTGTAGAGATTGGTGCAATTTTTTCTTTGTTGGATTGATTGAAAGCAACAAGATATGCATATGATTGGAATGCATTGATATCGACTTCTTTGTTTGCCACAGCAGTATTCATTGCAACATAGTCAGTAAAGTTTTTAACTTCTAGTTTAATTCCAGCTTGTTTTGTTTCTGGTAATGTTGCGATATAGCGCCAAATATCTGCATCTGAACCTGTAGAAGCCATGGTAACGACTTGTTCTTTACCTGCATCTGCTTGGGCAGCATCATTTTTTGGAGCTTCTTGTTTTCCACAAGCAGAAAGAGTGAGCACAGACGCGCTAAGTAAAACGCCAAACAGCTTTTTCATGAATAAGTCCTAAGTAGCAAATGCAGTAGAATTTTGTCCTTTGCATTCTCGATCATTTAAATCGAATTTTTAACATTTTTGAAAATAAATAATGCGGTGACGTACTTGTCTGATTGCGCTATCTATATTCTTTACATTTGAGGATTAGCAGTCTGTTTTAAAAGAATTTTAATTGTTTAAAACAGACTCTAAAGATTTGTTTATCATATCAATAAATGAAAATTATACATAGTGGCTGCGTGTTGACATTAGGTAGTGATGTCGTTGTTTGAATATCAATGTTTTTATTAATTTAATAAAGAAAACAAATGCTTTTGTTGAATGTTAAACGATAAATGTTTAAATTTTATACTTATTCATAATATATAAATTTTTTAGGATTTATTATCTTTTTTTTGAATAAGTAAAATAAAATTAGATCTGTACCTATAGCAGTACAGTGATAAACATTATTAGGGGGCGCTAGGCGAAATGGGGGGGATTTTATTCAAACAGTGATTGACATTGACACCACTGTCATACTTTAGCATGGAGATCTTATCTAACTCAAAGAGATCGATAAATGAAATTAATCATCTTTCTTTTAAGCAGTTTTTTATTGCTAAATACTGCATATGCTCAAAATAATGTCTATATCGTTCATGGTTATGGTGCAAATGTGGATGATCATTAGTTTAATTATCTTGAGGAAAATTTACAAGATAAAAATACTAAAGTTGTAAAGATCGCATTGCCGAACTCCAGCAATCCAAAGCTTTTACAGTGGAAGCAAACCTTAAAAAATAATATTGCTCAAATTGATCAGCATACATTTTTTGTTGCGCACAGTTTAGGATGTATTACGCTGCTTGATTTCCTGTCTGAATCTGATTTTCAACAGATAGGTGGTGTTGTCTGTGTATCGGGATTTTCGAATAAATTGGCAGTACTACCTCAACTGGATTCATATATCACTGAAACGAATAAGGATTTTTCTTTTAAAAATAAAATATTGAATCGGAAAATGTTTATATCGAGTAATGATCAATATGTTCCAACTGATTTAAGTATCTTGTTGGCAGAAAAATTGGAGTTTCCATATGAAATTATTCCCAATGCTGGACATTTTCTAGCCAGTGATGGATATCGGGAATTTCCTCAATTATTAGATTGGCTTCAAATGGTCATTGGTGGTGTTGATGAGGTAGGTGATTCAAATGATTCAGCGCAAAATCAATCAAGGTAATTAATCTTATATTTATTATTCTGGAAGAGCATTACTCACTAAAAATTTACCAAATAAAAAAACCCGCCTAGGCGGGTTTTACAATTCAATCAGATTTAAGCATTTTCACGAGCAATTGCACGGTAACCAATATCTTTACGATATTGAACACCATCAAAAGTCACTTTTTGGCAAAGTTCCAAGGCTTTCGCTTGCGCTTCACCAATTGTGTTGCCTAACGCTGTTACGCAAAGTACACGACCGCCAGCAGTCACTACATCACCATTGGCATTGTTTGCTGTACCTGCATGGAAAATTTTCGCATCTGTCATTTGGGTATCTAAACCCGAAATCACGTCATCTTTGCTCGAAGTTTCAGGATAGCCTTTAGACGCAAGCACAATACCAACAGTTTTACGCTCATCCCACGCAGCTTCAGCGGGTAAGTTACCAGCAATACCGGCTTCTACTAAATCAACCAGAGAAGATTTTAAGCGCATCATGATCGGTTGAGTTTCAGGGTCACCAAAACGGCAGTTAAACTCAATGACACGAGGTTGCCCTTGCTCATCGATCATCAAACCAGCATACAAGAAACCTGTGTAGGTATGACCATCAGCCTTCATACCATCTACAGTTGGACGCATGACTTCTTTCATGACTCTGTCAAAAACATCTGCAGTCACAACTGGGGCAGGGGAATACGCACCCATACCACCCGTATTTGGACCTTGGTCAGCTTCAAAGATACGTTTATGGTCTTGTGACGTTGCCATGGGAAGGATGTTGTCACCATCAATCATACAAATGAACGATGCTTCCTCACCCTCAAGGAATTCTTCAATAACAACACGCGAACCTGCATCACCAAATTTATTGCCTGCAAGCATGTCATCAATTGCATCAAACGCTTCTTGATTGGTCATCGCAACAATGACGCCTTTACCCGCAGCAAGGCCATCTGCCTTAATTACGATTGGTGCGCCATTTTTTTCTACAAATGCTTTGGCTGCATCCACTTCAGTGAATACATCATAGAATGCTGTAGGAATGTTATGACGTTTTAAAAAGTGTTTGGCGAAAGCTTTAGAGCCTTCAAGTTGTGCTGCAAATTGGGTTGGTCCCCAAATTTTAAGGCCAGCTGCTCGTCCTGCATCGACCACACCATTTACAAGCGGTGCTTCAGGACCAACAATAATGAGGTCAACGGCATTATTTTTTGCAAAGTCGATAATGGCAGGGTTGTTGAGAATATCTAAAGCAACATTTTCACATTTATGTTCAGTTGCTGTACCCGCGTTTCCTGGTGCAACAAAAACTTTAGTGACTTGATCGTCTTGCGCAATTTTCCATGCCAATGCATGTTCACGACCACCACTACCCAAAACTAATATGTTCATCTTATGTATCCTTTTTTAATCCCTCCCAACCTCCCTTTATACAGGAAGGGGTATCACGAATTTAAAGAGTCCTGTAGTTCGTGACAAGTCCCTCTTATGAAAAGAGGGACTTAGGGGGATTTTTAAATAATGATTTATTGTGAATTAGTGACGGAAATGACGCATACCCGTGAAGACCATTGCAATACCAGCTTCATCTGCTGCTGCAATTGTTTCTTCATCACGCATTGAACCACCCGGTTGAATAATACATTTGATACCAGCTTTTGCAGCGTTATCAATACCATCACGGAATGGGAAGAATGCATCAGATGCCATAACAGCACCTTCAACCACTAAACCTGCATGTTCAGCTTTGATCGCGGCAATACGTGCAGAGTTTACACGGCTCATTTGACCAGCACCAACACCAATGGTTTGACGGCCTTTAGCATAAACAATAGCATTGGATTTAACGTATTTGGCAACTTTCCAAGCAAAGATTAAATCATCAATTTCTGCTTCAGTAGGGGCACGCTTAGTCACTACTTTAAGATCATCTTTAGTGATCATGCCGAGGTCTTGGTCTTGAACCAATAAACCGCCATTGACACGTTTATAATCGTATTGTGAAGCACGTTCATCAATTTTAGGAAGTTCGCCACATACCAGAACACGGACGTTTTTCTTTGCGCCAGTCACTTCAAGTACACCATCGGCAATACTTGGTGCAATAATCACTTCAACAAATTGACGGTCAACAATTGCTTGAGCTGTAGCAACATCTAACTCACGGTTAAATGCAATGATGCCACCAAATGCTGATTCTGGGTCAGTTGCATATGCAAGATCGTATGCAGCTTTAAGACCATCTAACGATACTGCAACACCACATGGATTTGCATGTTTAACAATGACACACGCTGGTTTTGCAAATGATTTGACACATTCAAGTGCTGCATCTGTATCCGCGATATTGTTATAAGAAAGTTCTTTACCTTGTAACTGCTTAGCAGTTGAAACCGATGCTTCAGTTGCAGTCGATTCTACATAGAAAGCAGCAGATTGATGTGGATTTTCACCATAACGAAGATCTTGTACTTTATTTAACTGGGTATTGAAAGTACGAGCAAATTTGTCAGCTTGACCTTCTTCTTTACCAACACGTGCACCGAGGTAAGAAGCAATCATGCCGTCATACTGGGCAGTATGTTCAAATGCTTTAACCGCTAAATCGAAACGAGTCGCATAAGATAAAGCACCATCCGCTTTAAGTTCTGCAATTACAGTTGCATAATCAGTTGCATTTACGATGATCCCCACAGATGCATGGTTTTTCGCAGCTGCACGAACCATTGTTGGGCCACCAATGTCAATATTTTCAATTGCATCTGCAAGCGAGCAGTCTGGTTTAGCAACAGTAGCAGCAAAAGGATAAAGGTTTACGACAACAAGATCGATTGCATCGATGTTGTGTTCAGCCATGACAGCTTCGTCTAGACCACGACGAGCCAAAATGCCTCCATGAATTTTAGGATGCAGTGTTTTTACACGACCATCCATCATTTCTGGGAAGCCTGTGTGCTCTGAAACTTCAACTACAGCCACATTGTTGTCTTTAAGCAACTTATATGTACCGCCAGTAGATAAAATTTCCACCCCAAGAGCAACAAGGTTCTGGGCAAATTCAACGATCCCGGTTTTATCAGAAACAGAGATTAAAGCGCGTTTAATAGTCATGATCTTCGTCAACAGTTTTTAAGTCTAGAGATTGAACAGGTAGGCAAAATATAGGTAAAAAAAATGCCCACGCAAGCCGTGAGCATTTTATCATTTATTCACTCATTAAACCGTGAGCTTTTAACTTTTTGCGTAAAGTGCCACGGTTCAGTCCGAGAATCTCAGCAGCGCGAGTCTGATTCCCGCGTGTGTATTCTAAGACAACAGATAAAAGAGGTTTCTCCATTTCTGCTAGCACCATGTCGTACACTTGTGATGGTTGCTCACCTTGCAATTGTGCAAAATAGTGACGAACTGCGCGATCTACGTGAATACGAAGAGCGACGTCAGATTGTGCAGTAAAAATAGGAGATTTGCTATTCATGCGAGTTAATCCGAAAATCAAAATATTACTTGGGTAAAGTAATATATAAATGTGGTCTAAAAAAATCTGAGCTCCGTTTTAGATCCTAAAACGGTTGGCTCTAAAACAAGAACAATTAGCTTGCCACAAATCGTCGAGTTGAGTGAAAAATAAGCGTAACAATAGATTAATATTTGTTACAACACTCTTTTAAACAAAAAAATGTTCTACATGCGCGATATTGGATATAAAGCACATAACAAAACAGTATTTTTTTTGAAAAAATGCGAGGAGTTTGCAGGACAAAGCTTTCGTGGCGCATATGATACCATTGTCTAAGAAAAAATGAGCAAGAAAACTACATTTTTTTTCATTTTTTTATAATTTTTTTTAATTTTAAGGGTGAATAATGTCTAATTGGTACTGATCAAAACTTTTTCTTGGCTCTGTAACAACAAATTTAAAAGGATATGGGCTATTTTTAGGAATACGCTTAATTCCAACTAAACTTTCAATCAGATATTGCTCAGGTGTAATCACATGTGTAGCAATGACCTTATTTTGAGCTTTTAAGGTGACTCTTATTAGGGGTAATTCTAAGCTTTTAGAATATTGGTTATTGAGTTGACCTGAAAATTGAGTCTCCTGTCTATCAAGTGCTTTAACTTTAAGATGACTAATCACAATTTGTTTATAGCGTTGATCAACAGTATCACACTGTAAGACGGCACAGGTTTGGGTAAAGACAGTATTCAAAAACGGATAACGATCAGTTAAGTTTGGATTAAACCAAAGGATTTGAAATAATAAAATGCTGAGTAAAGCAAGATTGATCAAGCTCCACGCCAGATAATAAAACGTACTTTTGGGTTTTACTAAATGTTGCCCGTGGTTATTTAAACCTTGTGATAAGTTTAAGCTTGGAATGTTATTGACTGGCTCATTGTTGAAATAATTCAAATTGTTTAAGTATGTTCTTAAATCAATATTGGAGTTTTCAATTTTACGATTAAAAATATCTAAAACATTGGTTTCGATTTGTCGTTTCGTCGTAATGAGGTTTTGTGCCTGACTTTGCACGACAGTCTCAGGATTGATCTTGGGTTGAGCAGGTTGACTGTTTTGTAAATGAATTAATGCATTAAAATTATGTGAACATTTCGGACAACAAACCATACCCTGCGCAACAGTGAGTTGCGTAACTGATACTTTATAAACTGAAGCACAATTTGGGCATCGGGTTTGTTTTTCGGTCATAAATATTTAAATTTTCATAGATTAAACAGCCTTACGCGACCCAGAAATTCTGCACCAGGTTTCTTCACGTTTCTCGACTTCTACTATATCAAAAAATTCAGAATAAATACTAGAAACATCAGTAACTTGCTCTTCAATTACGCCAGCAAGTGCGAACTCTCCCTCAGATTTAATCAAAGTTGAGAATTCTTTAGCAAGAGACATAAGTGGGCCTGCAAGAATATTTGCAACCAAAATATCCGCCTGTTGGTTTTTAAATTCTGCATTGAACTCTTCAGGTAATCCAACATAAAGATTTTCAAGAACACCATTCAGCTCAGCATTTTGTTTGGTCGCCAAGACAGCTTGTGGATCGATATCTGTTGCATAGACTTTCTTCGCACCTAAAAGCAGTGCTGCAACACCGAGGATGCCTGAACCACAACCATAATCAATCACCACTTTATCTTTAACATCGGTTTTGCCTAACCATTGCAGACAAAGGAAAGTAGATGCATGGTTACCTGTACCAAATGCTAAGCCTGGATCAAGTTTGATATTGACGGCATCCGCTTCTGGCGGCTCTATCCATTCAGGTACGATCCAATACTTTTCACCAATTTGAATTGGTTCATAGTAATTCATCCAAGAACGTTCCCATACTTGGTCTTCAAGAAATTCACTACGCATTGGTTCAGTTGGGAGTTGAGTACGAATAAATGTTTCTAGTGCTGTTACATCAATGTCTTCGCCTTCTTCTTGCGCGTAGATTCCTGTAACAATCACTTTATTCCATAGCGGAGTTTCGCCAGGGAGTGGTTCAAGCAAGTCTTGGTTTTCAGCATCATCTAATGTCACGCTGACTGCGCCTAAAGAACTTAACAAGGTTTCAGTAAAATCAACTTGAGCTTGTTCTACAGTAATATGAATTTGTAACCACTTCACGGCAAAGACCTAAATCGTTTTCTTAAAGGCAGTATTGTAGCCGAAACTGGGAAGTTACGCTTATATTCAGTAGCAAAATAAAAAATGGATGCTTAAGCATCCATTTTAGTTGAGGCACATGATGGCTTTATATCGCAGGTTCAGTTTCAGTTGCTGCATGTCTTGAAATTAAGGCACCAAAAATAGCGGCGAAAATATACATAAAGATTGAGTAAACTGCGGCAGGCATAGCGACAGTAGAATTTGCGATGACAGTTAAAGCAATTGTCATGGCTAAGGTACTGTTATGAATGCCGATCTCAAATGCGCATGCGCGTGCTTGAGCACTATTAATACCGAGTAATCTTGGAACAAAGTAGCCAATAACCAGACTGCAAATACAGAAAATCACCGTGGCTAGGCCGACTTGAGTTAGGTATTCCATGATATGTGCACGTTCTTTGGTGATTGCCCCAATAATAATGAGAATCAAAAATACCACTGAGAAAATTCTTAAAGGTTTACTTAATTTTTCAGTAAAGTGTGGCGCATAATGTCGAATGAGCATGCCGATACACACAGGAATTAAAATAATTGCAAAGACTTGCAGTATTTTACTGAACTGCATGGTGATTTGTTGCCCATCATTCATAAAGTATTGAATCGAAAAGTTTACGATCAAAGGCAAGGTGAAGGCAGCAATGACCGAGTTAATTGCAGTTAAGGTAATATTAAGTGCAATGTCACCTTTAAATAAATAACTAAATAGATTGGCGGTACTTCCTCCAGGTGAGGCTGCAAGCAACATTAAACCTACGGCAAGCAAAGGCGGGAGTGCAAGCACCTTACAAATGATAAAAGCGATACCGACCAAAAGTACCAATTGACAGAATAACGCAATCAATACAGCTTTAGGGTGTTTAGAAACTCGCGCAAAATCTTTTGGAGTAAGTTCTAAACCTAGTCCAATCATAATAATGGCGAGGGCGAGGGGAAGCATTATGGTAATTATCCCTGAATCCATAGTTTCATCCTTTTTGTTGTTTTACATTAGGGTCTGTTGACAAATCGTCTATTTATTAAATGTCAACAGACCCTGATTCAATATGTGAATATTCCGTTCTCGATTTGAGTGTAATCGAAAGGTATCGAATTGAAAAATGAAATCTATGACTCAGAAATCTTCTTGAAAATATGTGTTTTAAATATATAGCATTAGGCCGAATAACAATTGATTCATCGTAGACGTAAAACTATATGAATACTGATATTAATCAAGTCTACGCACAGACTTGAAATAAAAAAGGTGCTCCATTTTTTAATGGAACACCTTTTTTGCTCATACATGCTATTTATAAAAGCAGGTATTTATAAAAGCACGTATTTATGCCTAAAGCAGATTATTGCGCTTGGATCGGATCTTCGCTTGGAGCGGCTTGACTCGGTTGCTCCATTGCAGGTTGTTCTGCTTGTGATGCATCATTTGTTGCTGGTGCATCGGCACTCGCTGGAGCAGATTGTTCTACAGCTGGGCGGTTTTCAATGGCTGGTTCAGGCGCTGCAGCAGCGGCAGTTGGGTTGCCACCTGCAGGTGCTGGGAAGCTAAATTGTAATTTACCATTTTCATTTGGTTCACATGTACCGTTAAAAGTTACACCTTTGTTGGCGTAGGTGACCCAGTCACCTTGTTTTTTCTTGGCACATACCTGAATTTGCTTTTTCACTTCGGCTTTGCTGGTGTTTTCATCAGCAGCATGGGCAAAACTAAATGCAACACAACTGAGTAAAGATGCTGTAATTACTTTAGACATGGTATTTTTCATCATGATATTCCTTATATATAAAGTCTCGAAAAAAATAATTTGTCCGTGTATTGTCTATCGTATCGTGAGTTTTTGATAAGTTAAATTCTATTTGTAGGGCAGTCATGAAACGAAGTGTCAATTTATGTTGCCTATGTATAAGAGATGTTTAATCGTTCATACGCATGATTGAGGGAAATAATATTTGTAAAACTGCCTAAAACTAGAAGTAAAATTTTGCTATAATTTCCTGTCATTCTTTTATCTCTCATTTATCACTATGCATTATCCTAAAGTTTACGATGTCATTGTTATCGGTGGCGGTCACGCAGGTACGGAAGCGGCACTGGCTGCGGCGCGTATGGGTCGACAGACTCTGCTTTTGACTCATAACATTGAGACTTTAGGGCAGATGAGCTGTAACCCAGCCATTGGTGGTATTGGTAAATCTCACCTTGTTCGCGAAATTGACGCCTTAGGTGGTGCAATGGCATTGGCTGCAGACAAGGGCGGTATTCAATTTCGTATTTTGAACTCGCGTAAAGGCGCAGCTGTACGTGCAACTCGTGCACAAGCTGACCGTATCCGTTATAAAGCCGCGATTCGTCATACACTTGAAAATCAAGCCAATTTAGATATTTTTCAACAATCTGCAGATGACTTAATTGTTGAAGGCGATACGGTTAAAGGTGTAGTGACCCAAATGGGTATTCGCTTTGATGCGAAAACTGTGGTGTTAACCACAGGTACATTCTTAGGTGGCGTGATTCACGTTGGTCTAAATAATTCGTCAGGTGGGCGAGCTGGCGATCCACCATCAATTTCGTTAGCGGCTCGTTTACGTGAATTAAATCTACCAGTAGGCCGTTTAAAAACTGGTACACCACCACGTATTGATGCGCGTTCTGTCGATTTTTCTGTGATGATTCCACAACCGGGTGATTTCCCATCACCAACTATGTCATTTATGGGGGATGCTTCGATGCATCCTGAGCAAGTAAATTGCTATATCACGCATACCAATGCGCGTACTCATGAGATTATTCGTGGTGGTTTAGACCGTTCGCCGATGTATACTGGGGTGATTGAAGGTGTAGGTCCACGTTATTGCCCATCGATTGAAGATAAAATTCATAAATTTGCCGATAAAGATTCGCATCAAGTATTCCTTGAGCCAGAAGGGCTGGATACACACGAACTTTATCCAAATGGTATTTCAACATCTTTACCATTTGATGTGCAGTTTGAGTTGGTACGCTCTATCCGTGGTATGGAGAATGCACACATTCTTCGCCCAGGTTATGCAATTGAATATGATTATTTCAATCCGCAGTCTTTGAAATTCTCACTTGAAACCAAATCGATTAATAACTTGTATTTTGCAGGTCAAATTAACGGTACAACAGGTTATGAAGAAGCTGGTGCACAAGGTTTATTGGCGGGCTTAAATGCTGCACGTCGTGCGTGGGATCAAGAGCAATGGACGCCTAAACGTGATGAAGCGTATATGGGCGTTTTGGTCGACGATTTGATTACCTTAGGTACCAAAGAACCATACCGTATGTTTACCTCTCGTGCGGAATATCGTTTGATGCTTCGTGAAGATAATGCTGATCAACGTTTAACAGCAATTGGCCGTGAAATGGGCTTGGTTGATGATGAGCGTTGGGCTTCTTATTGTGAAAAAATGGAAGCAGTCGAAAAAGAAACAGGTCGTTTACAACACCTTTGGGCTGCACCGAACAATCCAATGGGTAAAAAATTCGTTGAATTGACAGGCGCTGATCTTTCTAAAGAATGTTCTGCAATCGATTTACTTAAACGCCCAAATATCAACTTTGCACAAATTGCTGAATTAACTGGTTCTGAAGTATCTGCATTTGTTGGTGAGCAGATTGAAATTGCTGTGAAATACGAAGGTTATATCAATCGTCAGCAAGAAGATGTTGCGCAAATGAAGCGTTTGGAAGACACCAAAATTCCTGCTGATTTTGATTATGATATCGTTTCAGGACTTTCTCGTGAAATCACCATGAAACTGAAAAATGTATTACCTGAAACATTGGCACAAGCCAGCCGTATCCCGGGTGTAACACCTGCTGCTGTTCAATTGGTGATGATTACAATTCGTAAAAATAACCAAGCGAGAAAATCAGCTTAAGATGTTGAATTGTAAGAAACCCGCTATATGCGGGTTTTTTATTGTCTATGACAAAGGGGAATTTTCATTGAAAATATATTGTCATTATGACAATATAAAAAGTAAATAGATTTTAGAGTAAAACATGACAAAACAAGATCAATTAAAAGGTGCAATCTATGGTTTGTTGGTAGGTGATGCTGTAGGGGTATCTTATGAATTTCTCTTAGCTGAGCAGTTACCAGCCTATGACCAAATTGAAATGCTCCCACCGAATAATTTTGCAAAGACCTATCCTCATATTCCAGTAGGGACATGGTCAGATGATGGCGCACAAGCTTTATGCCTTTTGGATTCATTACTTTATAAAAATAAAATGGATACAGAAGATTTTATGAAACGCATATGTAACTGGTATCAATGTGGTTATATGGCTGTGGATTTTCAAGTATTTGATGTTGGAGTACAAACTGCTGAAGCCATAAGAAACTATCTGTCTGGTGTGCCATTATTACAGGTTGCAAATAATGATGTACTTGCAAATGGCAATGGTTCATTGATGCGGGTATTGCCTTTAGCAATTTGGCATCAAGGTTCAGATATACAATTGATTGAAGATGCTTATGCGCAATCACATGTCACACATGCGCATTTACGTTCTAAAGTTTGTTGTGCTTTATATTGTTTATGGGCAAGGTCTATTTTAAATGGTTTGGATATTGACGCTGCTTGGTCTGATGCAGTGACAAAATTACGTGCTTATTTAAAAGATAAGCCAGACGATCTAGAACAACTAGAATATTACATTCGACCTGATGAATTGGAAAAGGGAACAGGCAGTGGTTATGTGGTTGATTGTTTAAAATCGGCTAGATATGCGTTACAACAAACAACATATCAAGATGTCATTAAAACAGCCATTGCATTTGGTCGAGATACAGATACAACGGCTTGTGTCGCAGGAGGAATCGCTGGATTATATTTTGGTTTTGATTCAATTCCAGAGTCATGGTTAGCGCAGCTCAGAGCTAAAGATTTAGTTGAACCCTTATTGGCCAAACTACTCTCCAATGTGCCAGCTTAAAGGTAAATATTTATGTAAATCAAAGGAAAATCTTAATGATGACCTTTTGATTTTATAAATTCTACAGGCCAACTTGGCCATCTAAGTAATCATCTTTTAATACGCCATCTAGTTTTACTTTACTAAAGTTAAATGTAAACGTTTTTGGATTAAATTGGATGTTTTTTAAAGAGTCTGCTTTTACTTTGGGTGATGGAACAATATTTGAATAAATATTAAAGTGTGATTCAGTAGCCTGATTATCAATGGTTTTTATATATAAGTTATCAAATGGGCTCAAAGAGCTTGACCAAAACTCAATGATATTATGATTTGTAAAAGAGATTTTAAAATGTTTTCCATTAAAGTTAGTTGAGCTGTTATTTAGGGTGTTATATAGCACAATATTATTTTTTATATCAGTTTTTTCAATATTTTGAATTTTTATAGGTGGTTTGGATAAGGTACCTGAAATTTTTCCATTGAGTTTAATTTCTATTTTCTCTGAAGTATCTTCATTATATAACAACGTGTTGTTGAATGTAGCATAACTACTTCCTGAATTTGGATCGATTGACATTGTTATATTCTTACAACCAGTTCTATAAGAATAACAGATATATTCAATAGGATTCGTTATGGAGGTAACATCCATTAATCGAGTAATTTCAGGTTCTTTAGTGAGATCTTGTTTATCAAAAAGTACGCCAACTATATAGCTGTGGTTTTCATTCAATTGATTTTTTGCATTGAATTGAAATTCATAATAATTGTAACTTAGTTCATAAGCGCCTACTTCATTCAGATTTGGAGCTTCAAAGCTTTGCATTACTCTATATAATGGCTTCGTTTGGTCTTGAGTTTCAACATTTGCTTGTAATGAAGTAATTTGATTATCTTTAGTAATGAGTAACTGGCTTTCAACTTTATTTGGCGGGAGTTGCTCAGACGGTGAATTGTTATTATTGGAATCATTTCCACCACCACAACCTGTTAAGTACAAACTTGTTATTGATAATATAAGCATTTTTTTAATCATTGAATATTTCTCATTGGTTACTTTTGATTTTTAATCAAGTGTAGTGTGTTTAACAGATTTAATAAACAGATCCAATCTAACTTTATAAAAATAACTCCTAAACAGAATTGATGAAAAACAAAGCAGTTTTAATTATTTTTCAGTTTGCAAAATCATGGTTATAGTCAATTTACATTCAAACGAGAGGTGAACATCATGACAATGAAATCGATCCGCTACAATAGTGCTGAACTCGCGTGCTGTAACATGTGATGTTTAACATACTCCAATAAATCCCATGTCTTGTGGACATGTAAAAATGTGACATGGGTTTTATATCAGCACAAAAACAATAAAATTTAAAAATAACAATCAAAACAATAAATCAAAGAGCCGAAAGGCTCTTTTTATTTTGATTATATTGGCTTGGGCGAAGTTGCTAGATTATTCAATTTCATGTACCGCATTAAACACTTCAACAGGCTCAATTCGGACAATCTTTTTACCAAAACTTCTTAACCACCATACCAATTGTGAGGTAAATGGAACCACAGCACTGACTTGATACAACTCTTCATTCAGTTGTTCAACTTTTTGTTCTTTACTGAGGTGGCTTTCCGTGAAGTATTGTGCATCATCTTCGTGCATGACTAATTTTAATTCAACATTTTCGGTCGGTCGAGAAAAGTCGACTCTAAAGCCCAGCGCACCAGAATCGATATATTCATCAATATCGAATTTGACAGGGTGTAAAGCACGTAAATCTAAAACAGTTGCAGATTTAAAACGATGTAATGCAAAGGTCTGAACTTCTGTCTTGTCATGACGCGTACAAATCAAATAAATAATTGCACCTTTTTGAACCAAACCTAAAGGATTTAGAGTATAGGTTTTTTCTTCACCCTGATAACCGCGTGCACGATAGACACATTCAATTTGTTTATCTTGTAGTAGTCCTTCATAAATGGCTTGCTGTGCATGTCTTTCCACCAGAGGTGGGATTACTGGTTGGCTAGCAGGCACAATTCGAACACGGTTAATCCATTGTCGAACATTGTTCTGCGTAGAAAGGCTTCGCCGTGCCAAATCGAACCAAGGGTTCATTTCATCAATTAAACTTGGTGGAAGCAGGTGTTTTAAATGTTCTTCAACCATCATAAACGTGACTGCTTGCGAGCTGGTCATATGCGGCAGACTTTGAATCGGTGCATCTGAACGCCAACGCCAGCCTTGTGGTACGGTTTTGTTACTCTCGATCGGAAAGCGTTGAGCAATCTGATTTAGATCACGCTGAATCGTACGTAGACTGATTTCGATCCCTTCACGTTCTAAAACTTCTTGTAATTCACGTGTGCCCATCCACTTCCCTGTAGAGAGTCGGGACAGGATTTGCCATTGGCGATAGAGGCTATTGGAAGTTTCTTTTTCTTGTGCAGACATGGTTTGGTATCAATGGAATCGTGAATGTTTAAGGGAAATAAATCAGCTACACAATAGAAAATTAAAACTGATTCTGCAAGTTATATCCTGTGACTAGTCGCTTAGGTGTTGAAAATATTAGCTAAAAAATTTTGAAACAAGTTCGATCAAAACTCACATTGAGTGCAATAGCAAACAATGAATTAATAAAACTGAGCCAGAAAGATTTAATTGTACAAGTGAAGAATACAGGATATGGCGATTTAATAATATTTTGGCATTGATATTGCATTATTAAAGAAGCCATTAGAGAAGATAAAAAGAGGTTTGTATGCTAAAAGAAACCATAGATACAAATTCAAGCAATGAGAATTATGCAGATCGCTTCGCTTTGCCAATTGCTGAGGCAGAAGAAAAAACTGAAACGACGAATCAACAACAGATAGGAAATATCCAACAGGCCATCAATCTAAATATCGATGCACAACAAGCCTCACATCATTTACTTAAACAAATGAATTCGGTTTTTTTTAATGAAATGACGGATGATCAGGTTCTTTCGCCCGAAACTGCTGAAAAAATCGAAGATTGGTTATCTCAACACAGCATTTACCAACTTGAAAAACTCAATGAAACAGCCAAAGCGCATTTTTTATATCAAGGAATTACTTTTGCAGTTTATGGTGAAAAATCGGGAATTGACCGCACCATACCATTTGATTTAATCCCACGTGTGATTGCCAAGCAACAGTGGAACAAGGTTGCAGCAGGCTGTACACAACGTATTCAAGCCTTAAACCTATTTTTAGCGGATATCTATAATCAACAAAATATTTTAAAAGAAGGTTTAATCCCAGCAGTACAAGTGCTTTCTCATGAAGCTTATCAACCAGTGATGATGAATCATCGCTTGAATGGAAATATTTACAGTCAAATCAGTGGAATTGATATTGTTCGGGACTGCAAAGGTGAGTTTTTTGTCTTAGAAGATAATCTACGTACGCCTTCAGGTGTGTCCTATATGCTTGAAAGTCGTAAGATGAGTCAAAAACTTATGCCTGAATTATGCAATCAACACGTTGCCAATATTGAGTTGTATCCACAATTGTTGCGTGATGTTTTGGCTGAAAATTCAAAAGTAGATTGCCCCACAATCGTGGTTTTAACACCAGGACGTTATAACAGCGCCTATTATGAACATTCATTTTTAGCAAGGGAAATGGGTGTGCCATTGGTGACATCACGTGATCTTTTTGTTGAAAACGACAAGGTTTATGTGAAAACTATCCGTGGGCGTCAACAGGTTGATGTAGTTTATAGGCGTTTGGATGATGGTTTTTTAGACCCATTAAGCTTTAGACCTGATAGCACTTTAGGTGTTGCAGGGCTAATGTCTGCTTATTTAAGTGGAAATGTGGTGATTGCTAATGCACCTGGTACAGGCGTTGCAGATGATAAGTCGATTTATCCCTATGTGGATCAAATGATTGCTTATTATTTAAATGAAAAACCAATTTTGTCCAATGTACCGACGTATCAATGCCGTGAAGCTGAAGCTTTGGATTATGTTTTGGCAAATCTGGATCAATTGGTGGTAAAAGAGGCTCAAGGTTCAGGTGGTTATGGGATGCTCATCGGTCCTAAAGCAACTGAACAAGAAATTGACCTATTTAAAATGAAGTTAATGGCTTCACCCTCTGCGTATATCGCTCAACCCACCTTAAATTTATCTGTTGCACCAACACTAACTTCCCAAGGAATTGCTGAACGTCATATTGATTTACGACCATTTATTCTCAGCTCACCAGAACGCATAGAAATTGTTCCAGGTGGCTTGACTCGTGTTGCGATGCAACAAGGTTCACTGGTGGTCAACTCATCACAAGGTGGTGGAATTAAGGATACATGGGTAATTGATGAATATTCAATTTAGCCCCACCTTCAAATAATCCCAGCCAAAGGAGAGCAAACATGATTTTACTCAGTACCAATGCACAGAATATTTTTTGGTTAGGACGCTATTTAACCCGTATTCAATATTTGTGTAGCCAATTTCCATTTAAAACCAATGAATTGGCTTTAGACTATGCACATGCTTTTTGTTTACCCGCATTTGATGCAAGTTCTTTAAATGAATTGATTTTAGACAATGAGCAACCTGCATCATTTCATCAGCATTTTTTATGTGCCAAAAATAATATTCATGATTTACGTGGGGTGATTTCAGCACAGTCCTTTGCCGAATTAAATCAGTTATTACAACAGGCAGAGCAAAATGCTGGTTTTATTTGTGATGTTTGTGAAGAATGTAATGATGTTTTAGAGGCAGAGGATGATGAATTATTGTTTCTATTTTTTAGCTTAGGGCAAAAAATGGAACAATTTGATCGTCAATTACGTCTGAATCAAGATAAATCAGTGACTTTGACACAATTGAATCATTTGATTGATCGTTTAGATCAACATGGTATGTGTAGTTTGCCTGAAGTTTGGGAAGAACTAAAAAACCAACCAGACCGTATGAATTATTATCATTTTAGTGACCATATTGACTCATTATTTGAATTGGATCGCTTATGAAACTGATGATTAATCACCAAACGCATTACCAATATTCTGAATGGGCAAAAAATAGTATTCAGTATATCAAGATGACACCACAGTCTAATTTGCATCAACAGGTGACGGGTTGGCATGTCAGTGTTCCCGGTGAAAAACACATTAAAAAAGATGCTTTTGATAATGTTTGGTTGACCAGTTCGCAAATTGAGCCTTATCAACAAATGTCCATTATGGCGCAGGGGATTGTCGATATTAATGTAGACAATCAATTTGGTATCGAAGATCAGGTATCGCCTGTGGTTTTTTTACAGCCAACCACTGCAACCTTGTGCAATACAGAAATGATTGCTTTTGCTGAACAGTATATAACGCATAAGCGTTGGGCGAATTTCCAAAAATTAGCAGAAGCTTTATTGCAACATATGCCTTATATCAGCGCAAGTACCACAGTAACGCATACCGCAATGGAATCTTTTTCAGCACGACAAGGGGTATGTCAAGATCATAGCCATGTCTTGATTGCGATGGCCAAAGCATTGGGTGTACCAGCTCGCTATGTTTCTGGTTACTTATATGTAAATAATCAATCGCATTTGGCGAGTCATGCTTGGACAGAGGTATTTTTAGACGGTAAATGGCATGTTATTGATGTCAGTAATCAATTATTCCGCCCAGAATCACATGTCTATGTGGCGATTGGACGCGACTATTGGGATGTTGCACCCGTTCGTGGAGTAAGAGAGCAAGGTGGCACTGAAACCATGTATTCTATTGTTCAAGTGCTTGCATGTTAATGATGGCAATGGTAAATAGTGTGAATAATTGCAGAATGTGATTAATCTCAAATTTAGTTGTATAGGTAGTTTCATGACGTATTGCTGTGCTTTAAGACTCAAACAAGGTTTAGTATTTATTAGTGATACTCGAACCAATGCTGGAGTCGATCACATTTCTGTATATCGAAAACTTTATACGTTTGGGGTAAAAGGCGAACGCTTTATTTGTATTCAAACTTCTGGCAACCTTGCAACGACACAAGCGGTGATTGGACATTTAGAAAATCATTTGGCACTTAAGCAAGAACCCAATTTGTATAGCGTGAATACGATGTTCGAGGTCGCAGGATTGGTTGGGCAAACCCTACGCAAAGTCATTGCAGATGTCACTGAAGATACTCAAGAGCAAAGTAACTATTATTGTAGTTTATTGGTTGGTGGCCAGATCAGTGGAGAGGAAATGCAGCTTTATAATATTTATCCGCAAGGTAATTTTATTTCTGCAACCAGTGATACACCTTATTTTCAAATTGGTGAAAGTAAATATGGTAAACCAATTTTAGATCGTGCCTTAAGTTATGATATGCCTTTAGATGAAGCGTTACGTTGTAGTTTAATTTCATTTGATTCGACTTTACGTTCAAATGTATCTGTTGGTATGCCATTAGATGCGATGATTTATCTTAAAGACAGCCTAGAGGTACCAAAAGGCAAGCGAATTAACGACAGTGATCCTTATTTTCAACACATCAGCAAACAATGGTCTGAAACTTTAAAGAAAGGTTTGCAAGATTTACCTAAACCGACCAATGATTATTTTGAATAGTACTCTATGTGCTTTTAAAGCGAGTTTAATCTCGCTTTTTTTATATTAAAAATTATAAAGAGGTCGCATAAATTCAATTCTATGTTTCTTTTATTCTAAAATTTATATCGAGACAATTGACTAGGTGGATCATGATTTACTTTGTGTTTTTAATAATAGACTTCTTTCATAAGTTCTTTTTAAAACCATAAATCAACATAAAAGCCCCCTCATCCTAGCCTTCTCCCTCTGGGCATAGGTATCTACACAATTAAATCTATTTAAGTTAAATTGGAGAGCATGCTCTCCAATTTAACATTCCACACTTAGATAACCGATTAGTTAAACGCTACGGAAGTCTTGTAAAACTTAATATGAATCCACTTGCTTCATTAGCCCCAGCGCTTAAAGATATTGCCTCTACCCAAAAGACTAGCTTTGCTACAACCCAAGCAGTTAGATGTGGTCCCACATGTTTGAACAACTAAAAGCTTATTTATAAGTGATACTCTGCTCTAGTTAAGCTACCTTATTTTGTTGTGGTAGCTGGTCATAGTAAAACTCATCTGGAGTCATTTTGTCCAGACTCGAATGAGGTCGTTTCAAATTATAAAATTCAAAATATGCGTTTAATTGCTTCTTCGCATCCAAAACATTGCTGTAGGCTTTGAGATACACCTCTTCATATTTAACGCTCCGCCATAATCGTTCAACCATCACATTATCAACCCATCGACCTTTACCATCCATACTGATTTGAATGCCATTTGATTTCAATACATCAATAAATGCATCACTGGTAAACTGACTGCCTTGGTCTGTATTAAATATTTCAGGTCGACCATATTTTTCAATAGCTTCATTTAATGTTTCTATGCAAAATGTAACCTCCATACTAATCGATACTCTATGCGCAAGTACCTTGCGGCTATGCCAATCAATCACAGCACATAAATAAACAAAGCCTTTTGCCATAGGGATATACGTTATATCCGTAGACCACACTTGATTACTGCGCTGAATAGCCAATCCTTTGAGCAGATATGGATATTTGCGGTGAGCTTGATTAGCCTGGCTTAAATTTGGTTTGCAATATAACGCATTAATGCCCATTTTCTTCATTAAAGTACGTGTATGACGTCGTCCTATATGATGTCCTTGACGATTCAACAAATCACGCATCATACGGCTACCTGCAAAAGGGTATTGCATATGTAACTCATCCATACACCGCATCAGCTTCAGATCTGATGCACTCACAGGTTTTGGGCGATAGTAATAACAACCACGGGAGACTTTCAGCAGCTGAGCTTGCTTAGATACTGAAATCTGAAGTGAGTCATCGATTAACTTTTGTGGTTGAAGCGGCCCAGTTTCTTCAACACACCTTCTAAAAAATCAATTTCTAATGCCTGCTCACCGATTTTTGCATGTAGTTTTTTTAGATCGATGGGTGGTTCTGTTGGAGCTTTTGATTGATCGAAAGCTTGCGAGGAAGCTGAAATCAGTTGATTTTTCCAGTCGATAATTTGGTTTTGATGAACATCAAATTCAGCACTCAATTCAGCAAGTGTTTTTTCTGCTTTAATCGCAGCAAGTGCTACCTTAGCTTTAAAATCATTTGAATGATTTCTTCTTGGTCTACGTGCCATAAAATACTCCATATATTGATGTTTATAACATCATTTGGGGAGCAAAATATCACTTATAAGTGTTGTTCAAATTTCCTGATCCACCTCTGTTTGGCGTTTCTTAAATAACGAAAACGTTTCATTTCAACAACTCAATCAGCCTATTCAAAAACTTGCGCTTGAACAAATCGCTCTATCGAACCATCACTATGCCTTAGTTGCTCATGATTGGTCTCAACTACAATATTTCAAACATAACAACAAGTTAAATAGATTCAAAAGAACACATGCAAGTGACAAAGGCTATGAATTACAAAGCAGTTTATTAATTGATGCGGAAACGGGTTTACCCATTGCACCATTAGATCAAACTTTATGTGATGCTACTGGACGTTATTCAACATTTACTGATGGGCATAAAATAAAAGAAACCCATTTAAATGCACTATGTGAACAAATCGAACATATTGAGTCTTTACCAATAGAAAAGAAACTCGTACATATTATTGATCGTGAAGGAGATTCAATTGCTCATCTTAGATTATTGAATCAACAAGAACATTTATTTCTTATTCGAGGTAAAGAAGGAAATCGTGTTGAATATCAAGGAGAAGATGTTAAGTTAAGGGAAGTGTCAGACCAAATACCAACTACACAAACCCATACAATTCAATATAAAGGGAATTGCGAACAACTCTATGTTGGTGAAACTCAAATCAGTATTACGCGTAATGCAAGACCAATGCAAAAAGACGAAACGGGAAAAAGAGTTCCACCACAAAAGGGAAAGTCATTAACCGTTCGACTGATTGTAGTTGAAGTTAAAAATAAGCAAGGAAAATCACTTTCTCGTTGGAGCTTATTAAGTAATGTATCATCAGAAATTCCAAGTATAGAATTGGCAACTTGGTATTACTGGCGTTGGAAAATAGAAAACTATTTTAAGTTGTTAAAACAGGCGGGCCATGACATTGAGTCATGGCTACAAACAACTCCGCAAGCGATATTAAGACGACTCTTAATTGCAAGTATGGCATGTGTATTAACTTGGCGAATACAGCGAGAAAATGATGAGAAAAATTCAAGAGTTAGAGTCTTTCTAACACGTCTATCAGGAAGGCAACAAAAAAGAGGAACAAGGGAAAGTGCTCCTGCAATTTTGGCTGGTCTGTCAATATTACTGAATACACTACAATTATTATCTGAACATTCGGTTGATGACCTTAAGCTGATTGCTGAAATTGCATTAGAGTCTCTACAAAAAGATGTGTAGATACCAATGCCCATAGGGAGAAGGAACTTTCAATACCAATTTGATTCACTCCACACGATCATTTTTTGATTTATGAGTGATTTTTAATGAATATATATTAAATCACTGTTTTAAATTAAAAAAATTAAAGAGCATGGTTATTATGTATGTGCTGTAAAGCAATCCGAATAAAAAATGATAAACAATTAAATAATAAAATGTTAAGACTTGTATGATCGCAAATAATTGTTTATAAATAATGAAAGTTAAAAATAGAAGAATTACATGACTTTTCAATTATGCTATGCAAGTAAAACAACTTCACCCCATCATCAAATACTCAATGATTTAAGAGATATTTTAGGTGAAGCGAGAGATTTTAATATACTTCATCAAGTTCAAGGCGTTCTGTATTTTGCAGATGAGCATTTTTTTCAATGCCTAGAAGGTGAGGAAGTGATTATCTTACATGTATTGGAAAAATTGCATAAAGATCCAAGACATCATCAGATCAAGCTGTTTAGAGCAGGCCATGTTGAGCAAGGGCATTTTTCACAGTGGTCTATGAAATACGTGAGACGAAATGGCAAAATTCAACAATACTTCGAGAGTAAGGGTTATAACCATTTTCGCCCATTAAGTTTAGATGAACAGGATATCCCGACATTACTTAAACTACTCTATGAGATTGAACAGCCAGAAGAATTTGTCTGAAATCTGAAAACTCTTAAAAAATCCAAGCGATGGCTTGGATTTTCATCTTGAATCGAGAACGCGTGTTTAAAGTTTTTTACGGATAGGGCGAGCACTCATACGGCAGAGTAACTCATAACCGATCGTACCATTGGCAGCAGCCACATCATCAACCAAACGATCTTTGCCCCACAGTTCAACGACTGTACCTAGCGGTGCATCTAAGCCAGTGACATCAATTGCAATCATATCCATTGCGACACGACCAATGATCGCTGTCATTTGACCATTGATGCTGACATAGTTTTGTTGAGGAAAAGCACGCGGATAACCATCCCCATAGCCTATTGAAACAATGGCGATATCCATTTTATTTTTGGAGACAAATGTAGAGCCATAGCCTACAGATTCACCTGCTTGAATATGATTGAGTGCGATGATTTCAGCGGTAAAGCTCATGACAGGTTTGATGTCTAGTTCAGCAACGCTTCGATCTGCAAAGGGAGACGCGCCGTAAAGCATGATACCTGGACGTACAAAATCAAAATTCAGTTCAGGCCATTTAAAAATAGCAGCAGAATTGCAGCATGAAGCTAAGATCGGTTCACAAGCAGCTTTTACCTGTAAGAATTGATCTTTCTGTTGTTCATTTAACGGGTGATGATCCGCATCCGCATTGGCAAAATGCATGATCAGCACACAGGTAAAGCCTTCTGCTTTGAGTGATTGAATCACTTCAATAATTTCAGCCACCTTAAAACCCAATCGATTCATACCGCTATTGAGTTTTACCCAGACTTTTAAACCTTTGTCGATATATTGTTTTTTATGTGCACGTAACCAAGCCAATTGTGGCTGATGATGTACAACGATTTCAAGGTTGTTTTCAAGAACACTAATCATTTCATCAGCGCTGAAAATACCTTCGATGAGAGTAATCGGTTGTTGATAGCCTAATGCTCGAATCTCTAAGGCTTCAGCAAGGCAGGCGACACCAAAGGCATCAGTCGCATTTAAGGCGGCTAAACAGTCCTTGACGCCATGTCCATATGCATTGGCTTTAACCATACTGACAATTTTAGCGCTTGGTGCAAGTTGTTTGACTCGGTTTAAATTATATTGCAGTGCTTCACTGTCAATATAAACTGTTGCTTGACGCACCCTAGTTACTCCTGAGGAATGGCAAAGATTGAATAATGCTAAATCGCATAAATAGAGATAAAAGCCTAACTTTAAAAAAAGTGCAGCTTTAAAACGCTAAATATTGTAGTCCTATCAGCTTTAAATAAACATAAACATTTGTGTTTTTAATGGTTTATTGATTTTGTATCGATAAAATTTTTGCTAAGCGCTTTGCACATAATTTGTAAAGATATTGCACTTTATTTTTTAAATAAAATCGTACATTTTATATTTAAATTTAAGGATTTATTTCGGAGGGTGTATGGGAACATGGTCACATGAACCATTTGGAAATGATACTGCAAGTGATTGGGCCTATGAGTTTGAAGAGCAAGATGGGCATGTTGTCATTGAACAAGCTTTTGATGAAATGATTGATATGGCAACCGAAGAGTTTATCGATGCAGATATTGGCTGTATTGCGCATGCTGCGGCAGATGTTTTAGCTAAATCATTTGGTGAAGGGATTGAAGAAAATGAATATTATCCTGAACCTGTAGAAAAATGGCTAGAACAGAATAAAAACAATGTCAATTATGCGCTTATTCCCAAAGCATTGACTGCATTATTATTATTGACCAGTGAAAACTCTGAATTGGATGAGCTTTGGCAAGATTCAGATGATTATGATGAATGGACTAAGAATATTGAAACATTGAGAGAGACTTTAAGTTCCAAGATTTGAAGGTTAAAATCTCATCTCAACAGCAGTGTTAAATGATGCTAACTTTATTGATCAGCATTATTCTTCATCTTGATATTGCGCATAATACTCAGGCGATAGATTACTAAAGCGCGTATATTGACCTTCAAAGGCTAAACGTACAGTCCCGATCGGGCCATTACGTTGTTTACCAATGATAATTTCAGCTGTGCCTGCTTCTTTCGACTCTTTGTTATAAACCTCATCACGGTAAATAAACATAATTAAATCGGCATCCTGCTCGATTGCACCTGATTCACGTAAGTCGGACATTACCGGACGTTTATTTGGGCGGTTTTCCAGAGAACGGTTAAGCTGTGACAGTGCAATAACAGGGCACATCATTTCCTTGGCAAGGGCTTTTAAGCTTCGTGAAATTTCACCAATCTCACCAACACGGTTATCACCCATGCCTGGCACTTTCATCAATTGTAGATAATCGATCATGATACAACCCAGCTTGCCACCATGTTGTTTGGCAATACGTCGTGCACGTGCCCGAAGTTCCGTTGGTGGCAGTGCAGATGAATCATCAATATAAAGATGTTTTTCTTGTAGCTGTAAAATGGTTCCTGTGACTTTAGACCATTCATCGCCGTCAAGCTTACCTGAACGTAAATGCCCTTGATGGACTTTACCGTATGCTGAAATGAGACGCATGGCGATAGAATCTGCTGGCATCTCCATAGAGAAAACCAGTGCTGGAAGATCACAGTTAAATAACACACTTTCTACAAGGTTCATGGCAAAGGTTGTTTTACCCATCGACGGACGTGCAGCAACAATGATCATATCACCAGCTTGCATACCAGAGGTTTTATTGTCTAACTCCATAAAACCTGTGGTTAAACCAGTGATATTGCCTTCCATTTGAGAAAGTTCATTTAACTTATCAAAAACGTCTGCTACAACTGAGGTAATGGCTTTTGGCCCTTGTGCTTTGGCATTATTATTATGTTGTTCTGCAATAGAGAAAATATTGGTTTCAGCAAGATCTAGAATTTCACTGACTTCACGACCTTTGGTGTCATAAGCATTTTGCAGGATTTCATTGCCCACTTTAATCATGCTTCTTAACGTTGAAAATTCTTTGATTTTGCCCGCATAGGTTTCTAGGTTATAGAAACTTGAAGGTGAATCTGACATCAATTGCATTAAATATTCTTCACCGCCAATTGCATCAAGCAAGTTTTGCTTAATCAGCCAATCGTTGACTAAAACTGCATCATATGGAGAGTTTTCTTGTGCCAGTTTTTCGATTGCACGGAAGATATATTTGTGACGTGTTGCATAAAAATCAGTTTCATTCAAAGTATCACTGACTTGTTCAAAAGACTCAGCAACCGTCATCAATGCAGCCAGTACAGCTTGTTCAATTGCCAAGTTATGAGGAGGCGTACGAAACTCTTTTAACTGAGCATTGTCTTTGTTTTTTGCATCAGTGCTGAAGGGATTCTGTTGAGCTGTGGCAGTTGCCTGAGACATATAAAACCTTGATTTTTAAATCGTGCAAAAACATTATTTACGTAATGTACGTGTGTACTGAAGTACTCACTTATCTTAATGCAAAATACTAAAAGTATCTAACAGTAATACCGATAAGTAGGGGAATGAATCAACTAGAAACAATTTCAGCTGATCCGAGCTAAAATTTAAAGATAAAAAAAGAGCATACAAAAGTATGCTCTTTTTTTCTGCAAGAAATTACTCAGATACGATAGTAACGAGAACTTCAGCAGTAACATCATGATGCAATTGGATTGCGATGTTAAATTCGCCAGTGTGACGAAGTGCACCGTTCGGTAAACGAACTTCAGCACGGTCAACAACAAGACCAGCATTTGTTAACGCGTCAGCGATATCACGAGTACCGATTGAACCGAATAATTTACCTTCATCACCAGCTTTCGCAGTGATAACGATGTTTACTTCGTTCAATTGGTCAGCACGTGCTTGAGCAGCAGCTAAAACTTCAGCTTCACCTTTCTCAAGTTCTGCACGACGAGCTTCAAATGCAGCAGTATTCGCTTCAGTCGCTGCAACTGCTTTACCTTGAGGGATAAGGTAGTTACGGCCGTAACCAGCTTTAACTGAAACTTTATCGCCTAATTTACCAAGGTTTTTAATGCGTTGTAATAAAATAATATCCACGGCTCAACCTCACTTATGATTGTCAGTGTAAGGAATCAACGCTAAGTAGCGAGCTTGTTTGATAGCAAGCGCTAATTGACGTTGGTAACGAGCTTTAGTACCTGTAATACGGCTAGGAACAATCTTGCCGTTTTCAGTGATGTACTGTTTTAAAGTGTCGATATCTTTGTAGTCGATGTACGTAACGTTCTCAGCTGTAAAGCGGCAGAACTTGCGACGACGGTAAAAACGTGCCATTGATGTTCTCCTTATGCTTCAACAGAATCTTGAGCTTGTTGTGCTTCTTCACGTTGAGCTTTACGCGCACGTTTTTCTTCAGCACTCTTAGCGAGTAAAGATTCTTCAGTGATTGCGTTTTCACGACGGATAATCACGTTACGAAGGATTGCATCGTTATAACGGAACAATTCTTCTAATTCATTAAGCGTAGTTTGGTTACATTCAATGTTCATTAAAATGTAATGCGCTTTATGGATTTTGTTAATTGGGTAAGCCAATTGGCGACGGCCCCAATCTTCAAGACGGTGAATTTGACCTTCAGCATCTTTGATGTGAGAAATGTAGCGTTCTACCATTCCCACAACTTGATCGCTTTGGTCTGGGTGTACCAGAATTACGATTTCGTAGTGACGCATTGTCAGCTCCTTACGGTTTATACAGCCCCAACCTTAAAAAGATTGAAGCAAGGAGTCACAATCAGCATAAACTTTAAACAACAGTTTAAAAGCCAGTAGATTGTGCCGCAAAAATTGCGAGCGCCTATTATAGGAAAGTTTGTGCGCAAACACAATTTAATATTCAAATATTTATTGGAATAACCACTAAAATTTTACAGCCCCGAGATTGAATTTCATCTTGTACCTATTTAGATTAAAAATGAATAAAAATATGGATCACTAAAATGACAAACTACAGTACTGAAAAACTTGAAACCATTGAATCTTATATTGAAAACCCTACACAAGACTTCTACTTTGATGTTTTTGATGGTCGTTATGACATTGTCATGGTGGTGGATTGGAGAGAAGAGGATGATGCAATTATTGGCTATTGTGAAAATATTTTAGAAACTGGACAATTGTCTGCTGAACTTGAAAATGCTGATAATCAACAAGGTTTTAGCATCACAATTCATTATGGTGAAAAATCATTGTTGATTCCTTATCAAGGAGAAGGTGCTGATCGTGATACCACACTACGGTCACTCAATGAAATTTTACAACCTGAGTATGAAATCCGTTTCTGTAAAGCTTCTGATGGTTCCGACACATTAGAATTTATTCCACTTCCGAAAAAATTATGGCATCAACTGGATATGAAATATGCGGGAAAAATGGATGCATTATTTGCTCGGTTTGAGCATGATTCTGTTTTTTTTGGAAGTTAATTGGGTCACTCAATTAGAAGTTAAATTGAATAAAAACATCAATTTATTGATTAGATTAATTCATGATTTATTTTGTGGTAATAAAAACACCACAAAACCCTTAAAGTTTGGATCAGTATCAAATTTAAGTTGCTGATCCCATTTACCATGTTGTACCAAGCCAATTTTATAAGGCAGTTTCAATGTTGAAGCCTTGGTTAAATAAGTCTGATAATTTAGAATAGTCGTAGTGCCTTGATAGGTTTGAATCACCATTTCATCAATATTTTCTCTAAATAGCCTAAGTGTAACTGGATCACGCAGATTTGCCCAATCCATCAAACTGGTGATGCTGAGTTGATAATGCTGTGGTAACTGCTTTCTAAGCTGTTGTAGAAATAAGCCATACGCTTTTAAATTTTTAGTTGGTGCATCAAAGTCGATTTGAATACCTTGAATGTGATTGCCTGCGCTTTCCCACTGTCGGACGCGTTGTAAAATTTTTTCTATTTCAGCGCCTTGCCAATTTAAATGATGATTTCGAAAAACTAACCATACTTTTTGATGTGGAATCTTAACCACAGAAATGCCTTGTTGGATCAAGATAGATTGGTTGGAATTTTTCTCCAGCCTAACTTCACCTTGTAAAATATAGATTTCCTTTGCTTTACTTAAATAAGGCGCAGACTTGATATTTCCCCAAATCCAAAAGGTATCATAGTCATTTGCATTGACCTGATCTAAGGCTGTTGCGGATTGACTCGGTTGACACGCCATTAATCCTAAACAACATTGGATTGTCAGTAGAACCGAGAAAATCTGTTTAAGCATGAATCAACTACCAATAATATTTTAAAGATTTTGCCCATGTGGTATTTGGATAGTCACGTTTAATTTGTGCGTACCATTGTTTGCGTGTGGATTTTGTGGCCTCTTTTCCACCACAGACATTTATACTACTCGGCGAATAACACATCACAGCGCGATAAAGCGCATAAGCTTGTAATTCACTTTTAGAATTGGATTTAATAATTTCTTTATAGACCTCACCACGACTAAAAGTTTCACCTGTAAAGGCATTTTTCGGCTGGCTAAAACTTGGACCATAGTAATAGTCACCATAAAAATTTTCTAAAGCAGTGCCTTGATTACGCATATATTCGCCTAGGCATAAACGATAAGTTAAATTTTTTGGATTTTTTTCTAAGCCAGCTGTTAAGGTGCTTAATTTAGGGCATTTGAGCGTTGGTGTAATTTCATGACCATTCCAAACAAAAACTTCGAAGTGGGGTTCTGACTTATAAGCTTTAATTTTGCTGTTGTATGCTTTGTATTCTGAGGCATCTTGAGGTAACCATGTGGTATAGGCTTTATTGAATACCGCATAGTTTTGACTCATTAAGCTTTTATCTAATAATGTATATAAAGCCAGATTCTTTTTATCAGCTGAACTGTCTTTGGCAGTAATGATACTTTCTAAAGCTTTGACATCGGCAATTTGAGTAATGAATGCTTTCTGTAAGCTTGCTTGTTTGATTTTTGAATGATTTCCTAAAAAGGCATTTTGGTTATTGGTGTTTTTATAGTGAATCGCTAGGGCGACTTCTGCCAAAGCTTTTTGATAAGGATTAGCAGAAATTGCGAGTAAATGGTCCCAATATTGTCCAATCAGATTTTTATCACTACTTTTTTCAAGAATGACCCCTTTAAGCGTATATTGGCTGAGTTCTAAATAATTTTGAATGGAATTGGGTTTTTGTTTCGGTAAATAATTTAACGCATCTTGCGGTTTTTTCTGAATAAAATATAAATGAACGGCTTGTAAATAACGGAACAACTCAGGTTGCTCCTTAAATACAGGTTTTTGTGCATTTAACTCGGACCAGCTAATTGGCCGGTACTGCGTAGAATCACTCTGACGCATATACATCAGATCATAAATGGCTAAAAAGAAAGGATCGTTGAGTGTTTTTGCATTGAAGTTTTCTAAACCAAATACCTTGCGATCTATTTCGGCCGCCAATGTGGACATATCGAGATTGTAATAATCTGATCTGGGGTGATCCATCTGCCAAATCATCTCTTTGACTAGCGCATCTTGTTGATTGGCAATCCAGTAGCCTCGGCGTAAAAAGCCTCTGGCACTGGCTACGTATTGACCTTTAGGGTAAAGCTTAAAATAATCAGTAATGCGATTAAAAAAAGTTTTAAGAAGCGCTTGATCAACTTTTTGAGTATCTAAATCACCATAAGTTCCTAATGACTGGCTATACAGCTCATTTAATGATGTGCGGATGAGCATGTATTGAGCGGTTTCTTTTAACCAAGGGTCATCAACTTGGCTTAGTGCTGTAAATATTTTAGTTGCTGAGGAATAGTTAGCTTTGTAAAATAAAATGATCCCATTTAAATAAGAAGCATACTGTTGAGCGGATTGTGTCCATTCTGTATTGACCTGAATCAGTGGAATAGTTTGTTGACAATTTTTGATCTGATTTCGTTGTTCTAACAAGCTGCTTTTTTCGTTTTGAGATATTTTCTTGTGATTTGAAACTTGTTGAAGAAAAACTTCAGCACCAGATTTGAGGGTTATACAGCGCTCATCATAGACGTGATCATTTGCATCATAAAAAGCACGTTTGTTTGGAATCTTATTTTCAGATGCTTGAGTTAGTTCGGTTGGGTAAAAAGGGACTAAGCCACTAGACGTATCCCATAAACTCATTTTATCAACTTCAAATGCTTTGATACTTGCTAAACCTTTGTCACTTAGCAGTAGCATCATGTTGGTTCTATTGTCATTGGCTGGATAGAGTATAGGGAGATTTAATATACGATATTGATTGTTGTTTAGGTCAAAAGTTGGTGATGCGATTTCTTCTGCAGCGCCAGCAAAGCTAGAAGTAGGGTGAACTACCAAAGGTAAACCGACAAGAAAGACATATTGCAGTGTTTTATTTTTAAAAAGCATAAAGTGCCTATCGTTATAATAAAAATTTTAATATTTTAATTTTATTTATGCAGATAAAAAAAAGATAGAGAGAACTCTATCTTTTTTTAAAACAGTGGCAAATGAGGTGCAGGGGAGACATAACTAAAACTAAAGCTCACACTGAGCGCTGTAATTAGAATGACGGAATACAAAAAATATTTTTTTGCCCAGACCTGATCATTTTCAGCTTTAAATCCAATAATCGATAAATATACCCAATAGGCACATAAAGCATTAAAGGTAATAAGGAAGAAAATGTTGGTATAGCCAAAACAATACAATCCATTTAAAACTGCAGCAAACAGAATAACGTAAATTAAACTTTCAACTTTCGTGCGAAAAATTGAACGGGCTACAGGTAAAATTGGAATATTTGCATTTTTATAATCATCAAATCGATAGATTGCAATTCCCCAAGAATGTGGCATTTGCCAGAGTGCATAAGCTAAAAAAATCAGCAAAGCGGCAACATCAAATCCGTTGGAAACAGCAGTATATCCAATTACAGGAGGGCTTGCGCCAGAAATACTTCCAATCACAGTTTGGTGAATGGTAGTACGTTTACTCCAAAGACTATAAAAAATCACATACACAACAAAGCCGAGTACAGCAAAGCCAAATGCGTAGGCGTTGACAAAAAACCACAACAAAGCAAAGCCAATTAAACCGAGCACAGCAGAAAAAATTAAAGCAACTGTTGGGCTGATGGTTTTTTTGACAAGCGCACGATTCATTGTACGTTGCATTTTTTGGTCAATGTCTTGGTCAATGACATTATTCACCACACAGCCAGAGGCAACGACAAGCGTAGTGCCGAGTAATGTGATGAGAAGTAAAAGGAAATCTACAGAACCTTGAGCGGCTAAGAAAAAGCCGCCCAAAGTGGTAACGAAGTTACCAAAGAGAATTCCTGGCTTAGTCAGGAATAGATATTTTTTCAACATGACACCCTAGAGCATCATGTTTGAATGTAAGTAGTTCATGATCCATACAGAACCAATTAATAGAACTGCAATCGTCAGAATCGTATAGATGAATGCAATCACATTCCAGCGTTGTTCAGAAGATGAATTCATGTGCAAGAAGAAAACTAATTGTACAAGAACCTGAGCAATCGCAGTGATCGCAATCGTTGCAACAACTGCACCACCAGTCATTCCTTTCATCACCATCCCGAAAGGGATGATGGTCAATACGACAGAAAGAATGAAGCCGATAGAGTATTGTTTGATGTTTCCGTGCGAAGCACCAGCAGCATTATGATCATGACTCATTATAAAGCTCCCAGTAAATAAACTACGCTGAATACACAGATCCAAACGATGTCAAGGAAGTGCCAGAACAAACTTAGGCAAGCAAGACGACGTGTATTTGGAACAGTCAAACCATTTTTCTTGATTTGAACCATTAACACGATCATCCAGACCAAACCAGATGTTACGTGGATACCATGCGTACCTACAAGGGTAAAGAACGCAGATAAAAACGCACTGTGGGTAGGACCATGACCAGCGTGAACTAAATGATTAAATTCATAAAGTTCCATACCGATGAATGTTGCACCAAAGAGCCAAGTGATAATTAACCACATAAGCACTTGGTTAACATTTTTCTTGTAAGAAGCAAGTACCGCAAAACCGAAAGTCACAGAAGAAATCAAGAGAGCAAAGGTTTCAACAAGTACGAAACCTAAAGACTCACCAAATAACTCTTTTGGACTTGGAGTACCAGGCGGAATATGACTGCTTAATACAGCGAACGCGATGAAGAGTGTACCGAATAAAATCAAGTCACTCATCAAGTATGTCCAGAAACCAAAGACGGTGATGTCTGTATCATCGTGATGATGATGTTCATCGTGTCCGTGGTTGTCGTGATGAAGTACTTCAGCCATATCCTTAGTCCTTCTTCAAGTGTTTTTCAAGTAAAGCATAACGCTCGTTTTCGATACGTTCTACTTCAGCAGCTGGTACGTAGTAGTCCACTTTTTTAGTGAATGAACTTACGATGAAGCTGATAACAGCACCAAGGAAAGTTGCAACGACTAACCACCAGATATGCCAGATTAAAGCGAAGCCCATTGCTGTAATGAACAAGGCAATAACAAAACCAGCAGCACGGTCAGTTGGCATATGAATATCTTCATATTTCTCAGGACGTGCATACGCTACACCATTCTCTTTGTCATTCCAGAAAGTATCAATACCATTGATTTTTGGAATTTCAGCAAAGTTATAGAACGGAGCAGGGGATGAAGTAGACCATTCAAGTACACGACCATCCCATGGATCGCCTGTGTTGTCCATGTTGTCGTGACGTTGTAAGAAACCAACAATAACTTGCATTAAGAAACAAGCAATACCGATTGCTACAAGCACAGCACCAAACAAAGCAATTGCTAAGTATGGGTCCCATTCAGGGTTGTCATATGTATTCAAACGACGTGTCATACCCATGAAACCAAGGATATAAAGTGGCATGAATGCAAAATAGAAACCAAAGAACCAGAACCAGAACGATGCTTTACCCCAAGTTTCATTTAACTTCCAACCAAACATTTTTGGCCAGTAGAAAGTGATACCTGCGAACATACCGAATACAACACCACCAATAATTACGTTATGGAAGTGAGCGATCAAGAATAAAGAGTTGTGTACCAAGAAGTCAGCTGGTGGAACAGCCATCAATACACCCGTTAAACCACCGATACCGAAAGTCACAAGGAAGCCAAGTGTCCAGTACATTGGTGATGTAAAGGTAATACGACCCTTATACATAGTGAATAACCATGAGAAGATTTTCACACCAGTAGGAATCGCAATAATCATGGTCATGATACCGAAGAACGCGTTAACGTTGGCACCAGCACCCATGGTAAAGAAGTGGTGTAACCATACCACGAAAGCAAGTACTGTAATCGCAATCGTTGCATACACCATAGACTTGTAACCGAACAACGTTTTACGAGAGAACGTTGAAACGATTTCAGAGTAAAGACCAAAAGCAGGTAATACTAAGATATATACTTCTGGGTGACCCCATGTCCAAATCAAGTTCACATAAAGCATTGGGCTACCGCCAAGCTCATTGGTGAAGAAGTGGAAACCGAAGTAACGGTCTAGCGTTAACATTGCAATTGTTGCAGTCAATACTGGGAAAGATGCAATGATCAATACTGCTGTACAAAGTGCAGTCCAAGTAAAGATCGGCATGTCCATAAGTTTCATACCAGGTGCACGCATTTTGATGATGGTAACAAAGAAGTTAACACCGGTTAAAAGCGTACCTAGACCAGAAACCTGAAGTGCCCAGATATAGTAGTCAACACCAACACCAGGAGAATATTGAATGCCAGAAAGAGGTGGATAAGCCATCCAACCTGTTGCAGCAAACTCACCTAATACTAGTGAAACCATCATCAAACCAGCAGCACCAGCAAATAACCAGAAGCTCACAGAGTTTAATAATGGGAATGCAACGTCACGCGCACCAATTTGAAGTGGTACAGTGATGTTCATCATACCAACAACAAGACCCATTGCTACGAAGAAGATCATGATTACACCATGTGCGGTGAAGATCTGATCGTAATGGTCTGGATGTAAGTAACCTTCACCGCCACCTTTTGCAAGGAACAGTTGAAGACGCATCATGATTGCATCTGCGAAACCACGAAGTAGCATCACAACAGACACAAGGATATACATAATACCAATTTTTTTATGGTCTACAGATTTAAACCATACATTCCAGAGGTAACCCCATTTTTTGAAATAGGTGATACCGCCGAAAACTGCAATTGCACCAAGAGCCATAATGACCATTGTTACAAGTACAATCGGCTCTTTAGGGATTGCATCCCAATTGAGTTTACCTAATAACAAAGACATGTCTTATTCCCCTACAGAAGCAGTTGCATGTTCAGCACCTGCATGTTCAGCACCTGCATGGTCTGCACCATGGTAGTTGCTCATGTAAGTGTTGATAATGCTTTTGAACAAGTCAGGCGTAACTGAAGAATAATAAGTCACAGGATGAGGCTTAGTAGGGAATGGACCTTTACGTTCAGCTTCGTGTGCAGCTTTAAGTTCTTCTGGAGTATGCGCATTGTTCAGCATTGCTTCAATTTGGTGTTTAGAACGATCACCATCTTTGAGCGTAGCAAATTCAGTCGCATCAAGCGTGGTTTTTTGGATCGCTTCAGGATTAATTGAAGTACCTTTACCTGCTTTAATAGCGTCTACCCAAGTGTTGAAGTCAGCATCTGAAACAGCATGAGCTCTGAAACGCATTTGCGTAAAGCCATAGCCGCTATAGTTTGCTGAGAATCCACGGTAGCCATCTGCTGGACTTGGATGTTCTGCAAGCATATGTAACTTAGTTTGCATACCTGCCATTGCATAAACCTGACCTGCTAACTTAGGAATGAAGAATGAGTTCATTGTAAAGTTAGAAGTGATTTGAAATTCAATTGGTTTATTGACTGGGAAACGAACTTCGTTAATTGTAGCTATTTGTTGTTCAGGATAGATAAATACCCATTTAAATTGTTCAGCGACTGCTTGAATTTTTAAATGTTCTTCCATCTGACCTTGAGTATTCGTTAATGGTCTGTAAGGGTCATATTTGTGTGAACCCCACCATGTTAAATACGCAAGAATAGCAATAATAATACACGGGATACCCCATACTACAATTTCAATCGCAGTAGAGTGTGCCCATGTAGGTTTATAGTCTGCATCTTTATTTGACGCGCGATATTTCCAACCAAACCACAATGCCATCAAGATCGAAGGAATTACGACCAATAGCATTAAGTAGATCGCAGTCATCATCAGGCTACTTTGACCTTCAGCGACTGGACCTTTAGAGTTTAGAAGTACTATATCACCACCACACCCAGTTAAGAGTGCGGCGATCGCAGATAAAGACAATACAGCTAAAGTCGTTTGTCTCATTTTACAACCTCGGTGAAGAGTCCCATTCCCTATATAAATATGGGATAGCGATTAAAGTGCCGCATGATTGAAAATGACTATTATTTCTAAATAGAAAACATTCTCAATGATCTGACACCGCTACGTTGTAGGGCATTATGCCTCATATCGTCAAACTTAGCTATACATAGAGGTTGAATATATTGATGTAAAAATACCTGATATTTTTAGTCGGAATTATAAGGAAAACAAAAACATAAATTATTATTTTGTGCTTGGCTAGCGATAAAAAATGGCGGTATAACCGCCATTTGAATTATTCTGAAAGATCAATAACTTTGGTTTTAGAAATACGATCATGTAATGCATAATTCTCTTTAGAGAAAAACATGAACAAATCAACAATGAAAATGATGGCAATCAGAGGCAATACGCTCATAACTTGAGACAGGATAAGAAATAAAAATGAACGAACAAAAAATCCTCTTAGCGACCCTGGCAATTGATTGGTATTGACATCAACAATCTGCAGTTTGAATATTTTTTTACCAATAGATTGTCCAAGTTTGGTAATCATAAAGCATTGAGTGATCAAGAGAATAAGTACAAAGACCATCAGAGCAATATTCAGATAGGCTGGCATACTTTGACTGATCATTTCAGCAATTTTAACTTGGTTGTCTACTGAAAAACCATCTGAAGCAACTTTGATTGCATCTTCAGGCATAAAATAAGCAATAGCGATGAATTGGGGTAAAAACAAAAGGGCAAAATCGATAAGTTTGGCTGAGATTCGTTTACCTACAGGTGCTGCTTTAATGATTTTTTTTGTACTTTTTTCAATTTTTATATTGGTGATAGCCGGATTTTGTTGACGATCAATTTGTTCGTTGTTTGATGACGTTGGTGTGACATAACCAATAGGCTCATAAACAAGTTTACCTTGTGTAAGTTCACCAAGTGCTTTCCATTCCGTTAATCCTTGATGCCAAGCTAAATCTGTTAAAAGTACTTGCTGGCTTGCAAGCATTTGATTCAGTTGTTCAATTGAATACGGACCAGCTTGTTGGTTATTTCTCGCCAAGTAAATTTGCATAAAACTTAATTCTCAAAATAAATCTAAAAGTACAAAATTGGTAGATGAAAATGAACATAACCGCAACTTTGTTCACCTACTTTTTTAAACCACTATGTATACTAGATTTTTGAATGTATTAACATTAAATTTACACGAAATCTTAAAATATCAAGAAAAATTAACCTATTTAGCAGCAGAGGAGTGACTGTAAAACTTGGTTCAACATTCAAACACAGATGTGAAAACTGAATACACCAACGATATATCTAATATTTGCATCTACGTTAAAAACTACCAATCTTAAATCTGATACTTCATAGAATATTAAAATCAAAGTTTAAAAAATATACATAAAAAAGACCCTGCTAGAGGGTCTTTTTAAACAGCTTTGATTAAGATTGTTTAATCTTTTCTTCTGCAAGGAAGAACCAAGTATCTAAAACTGAGTCTGGGTTTAATGAAACAGATTCAATACCTTGTTCCATTAACCATTTTGCAAGATCAGGGTGATCAGAAGGACCTTGACCACAGATACCTACATATTTACCCGCTTTACGGCAAGCATGAATTGCCATAGAAAGTAATGCTTTTACTGCTGGATCACGTTCGTCAAACAAGTGAGAAACGATACCAGAGTCACGGTCTAAACCAAGTGTTAGCTGAGTTAAGTCATTTGAACCGATAGAGAAACCATCGAAGTGTTCAAGGAATTGTTCAGCAAGTAATGCGTTTGTTGGTAACTCACACATCATGATCACTTTAAGACCGTTTTCACCACGTCTAAGACCGTTCTGAGCCAATAACTCAATAACACGTTTCGCTTCAGATACTGTACGTACAAAAGGAATCATGATTTGAATGTTGGTTAAACCCATTTCATCACGTGCTTTTTTCAATGCACGGCATTCGAGTTCAAAGCAGTCACGGAAGTTATCAGATACATAACGACTCGCACCACGGAAACCAAGCATTGGGTTTTCTTCTTCAGGCTCGTAAAGCTTACCACCAATCAAGTTTGCATATTCATTCGACTTAAAGTCAGACATACGAACAATTACTGGTTTGTCAGCAAATGCAGCTGCAAGGGTAGAAATACCTTCAACCAATTTTTCAACATAGAATTCAATCGGTGATGCATAACCAGCAGTACGTGCCAGAACGGCCGCACGTGTTTCGCGTGGTAGGCTGTCAATGTTTAACAACGCTTTTGGATGCACACCAATCATACGGTTGATGATGAATTCTAAACGTGCAAGACCAATCCCTTCGTTTGGAATTTGAGCAAAGTCAAATGCACGGTCAGGGTTACCTACGTTCATCATAATTTTGAACGGAAGTTTAGGCATAGATTCGATCGAGTTACGTTGAATTTCGAAATCTAACGCACCTTCATAAATAAAGCCTGTATCACCTTCAGCACAAGAAACAGTGACTTCTTGACCATCAACAAGCACTTCTGTTGCATTACCACAACCTACGATGGCAGGAACACCAAGTTCACGGGCAATAATTGCCGCATGACAAGTACGACCACCACGGTTAGTTACAATTGCAGCCGCACGTTTCATCACTGGTTCCCAATCTGGGTCAGTCATGTCAGATACAAGAACATCACCTTCTTGTACTTTGTCCATTTCTTTAATTGAGGTAACGATACGAACTTTACCAGAACCAATACGTTGACCAATTGAACGACCTTCACAAAGAACTGTACCTTTTTGTTTAAGGAGGTAACGTTCCATTGTGCCGACATTCTCACGGCTTTTTACCGTTTCAGGGCGTGCTTGAACGATATAGATTTGACCATCATCACCGTCTTTTGCCCATTCGATATCCATCGGCGCTTGATAATGTTCTTCAATGATCAAGGCTTGTTTAGCAAGTTCTTGAAGCTCTAAATCATTTAAAGCAAATTGCTGACGATCTGTTTTTTCAACATCAACAACCACAACAGATTTACCCGCAGCACCTTCTTCACCATAAATCATTTTTTGGTGTTTAGAACCAAGATTACGGCGAATAACGGCATGTTTGCCATTTCTTAGAAGTGGCTTAGAAACATAGAATTCGTCAGGGTTTACTGCACCTTGTACAACCATTTCCCCCAAACCGTAAGAAGCAGTAATAAATACTGCTTCACGGAAACCAGATTCTGTATCAAGTGTAAACATTACACCTGCAGCACCCGTTTCAGAGCGAACCATACGCTGAATACCAGCAGAAAGCGCAACAATATCATGTGCAAAATTTTGGTGTACACGGTAAGCAATGGCACGGTCATTATAAAGTGAAGCAAAAACTTCTTTAATTGCGATAAGAACGTTGTCGATCCCACGAATGTTTAAGAAAGTTTCTTGTTGACCCGCAAATGAAGCATCTGGTAAGTCTTCAGCAGTTGCAGAAGAACGTACCGCAACAGCGATGTCAGGATTACCGTTAGAAAGGGCAGCAAATGCTTCGCGAACTTCAGTCTCTAGACCTGTAGTAAGTGGAGTTTCTACAATCCATTGACGGATTTTTGCACCAGTTTCTGCCAGTGCGATTACATCATCAACATTTAATGCTGCAAGTTCTGCATTGATTTTAGCATTTAGGCCACTTTGCTCTAGGAATTCGCGATATGCATCAGCAGTCGTTGCAAATCCACCTGGAACCGATACACCAGCATTTGCTAAATGACTGATCATTTCCCCAAGTGAAGAGTTTTTACCACCCACGATCTCAACGTCGTGTTTACCTAGTTTTTCCAGACCGATTACGCGTGCTTCCAAAGTTGTTACTCCACTTATGCAGTATTAATCACTATCTTGGCATGAAATTATAACAAAAAACTTAGCATTTTGATTCAACTAAGTGATAGTCATGTAAGATGGGCTTACTATAAAGATTATACATCGCTAAGACAAATGTTTGAGGAGATTTTTAATGTCAGAAAGTAACCAAATAAAGCGGAGCGTATTTTTTATTTCTGATGGTACAGCGATTACGGCTGAAACCCTTGGGCATTCATTATTAGCGCAATTTCCTCATGTAAAGTTTGATATCCATATTATTCCCTATATTACCTCTGAAGAAGCTGCAATGAATGTAGTCGAAGAAATCAATAAAAGGGCGGATAAAGATGGTCAACAACCTTTGGTATTCGATACTTTGGTTGACCCTTATGTTCGTGACATTATTAACACTGCAAATGCTGTAAATCTTGATGTTTTTGAAGGGCTTATTAGTAAGTTGTCGGACGTTTTAGGTACACCGCCTACAACTTTAGTCGGACAAACCCATGCTGTGACGGATTCTGAGTCGTATAAAGCACGTATTGATGCTGTTCATTTTGCTTTGGATAACGATGATGGGGCACGTACCCGCCATTATGACAAAGCAGATTTAATCCTGATCGGCGTATCGCGTTCTGGTAAAACTCCAACTTCAATTTATTTATCTTTGCAGTTTGGTATTCGAGTTGCAAACTACCCATTGACCGAAGAAGATTTAGACGATAATCGCTTACCTGCGGTACTGAAAGAACATAAAAATAAACTATTTGGTTTGATGATTGATGCTGAACGTCTCGTTGCCATTCGTTCTGAACGTAAAGCCAATAGTCGCTATGCGAGCTTTTCGCAGTGTCAGATGGAGCTGCGTGCTGTTGAAGGGATCTATATTTCTGAAGGGATTAAATATTTAAATGTTTCAGAGATGTCGATTGAAGAAATTTCAACACGCGTATTACAAATGACAGGTCTAAAACGTCGTATTGGATAATCCATCATTATATTTTTTGATGTGTGTTGTGGTGTAACAACAGTATTGAGCTGAATCAAGATTTGGCTCTTTTTCTTTTATGTTTATTATTTTTTATAGTGTGATTTGTTATATGAATAAGATATTAAAAGTGAGTTCATTTTTCATACTTGTAAGTGGACAAAGTATATTTGCACAACAAACCAATGCTGAATCATTGAGCAAATTTGAAAATGGGTTGGTTGAAAAATATTATCAAAAAACCTGTTCAGGACGTGCTGAATGTGATCAGTACAATGAAAAAATTTCCAATGAAATTGAAAATAAAATAAAAAATGATTCATCGAGTTTTGCATATTCGTTTGCAAAACTCACTGAAAAAAATATGCTGGATATCCATTACAGCCCTGATCGAAAAATCAAATTTTATACAATGGACGTTTCTGCTGGGGGAACGATGAGAGAACCATATAGTTTAATTCAGGTGAAGCGAAGCAATGGATTGGCGTCCCAAGAGTTAGCTCAAGTGGGATTTATCGATAAAATTGCGCAAGTCAAAATTAAAAATCAGGACGTTTATTTAGTCACCAGTCTATTTATTAATAGTACTTGTTCAAGGGGCTATCGCATTCACTCCTTTGTATTGAACAACGGCAAATTTGTCGCGCACCCCATTTTTGAAACCAAGACTCAAAAACTTGATTCAATCGGTGTTGAAAATGATTGTCAGGAATGGGAGCGTTCTGCTGAAGATTTTATCCGTATCTCAAAAGACTTAAAAAATATTGATATATTGGTGGTGAATGCTTCAGGAAAATTGACCAATAACTATTTACGTTATCAGAAAGCTCCACAGGGTTATCGTTACAGTGGTGTGGTCAAATAATTAAATAAAAGAGGCCTAAAAGCCTCTTAAATTCAAACCTTCTCAAACTATTATTCGTAAGTGGTAATAATCACATCCACTAAATGTTCAATTCCTTCCATACTTTGTACTGCATTTTCAGTAATTTTAACGACTGGCCAAGTGATTAATTTACAGTTTTTACGTTGTAATGCTGTATAGTAAGTATCTGATTTTAAAAATACTTTACTCTTTAACGCAGAGTTCGGCATCAACTGACGTTTTAACCATTGTTCCTGAACTTGCGACTCTAGATAACGAATCGCCAACATTGATTTAACACGATGATTAAACAAACGACGATTTTTGATAATCAAAGGGTGCGAAATTAACTTTTGAACCCCTTTTTCAGTTTGCGGTAAAATAAAAGCGGGTGTGATTTGAAACACTTTTACAAATTCAGCACTGTTTAAAACGTGGCCAAGGTGTGTGACTGTAAGTTGATTTGCACCAATAATTGCCACGTTTAAACCGGTAAAATCGGTGAGTTTAATCTCAGTAGATGCAATAATTTTACCTTTATAATGCTTAAAAAATTCCGGCTGATTTTGAAAAAAACCTTCATTTTGACTCTTTTTCCTATCGAGCATATTATTTCCTTTTTATACTAATTGGTCGCAGTGGGTTCTGACGTTAATTGATATATCCAACTTGGGACTTTAGGTAAAGACTTTTCAGGAATCTTGTCAGTCACGCTAACCATGGCATCAATCGGGATATGGAACCATTTTTTATTGCGATCTACTACATTTTTGCCATGAAATTGAATGATTTGGAACCATGGGTTACGGCGTCCTTCCGCTGTTCTTCCGCCAATTTTCGAAAATTTATTCATTGCTGCATATAATTTTTCTTCAGGAAGCCCGAGCTTAATGACGTTGTCACGCATTTTATTGATCAATGGTAAGTAGGCCAAAATACCCAGCATCAAACGTGGGTCGATTACTCGTGCAGCCATTTGGGCAAGCTCAATGACGCTTTTATTGATCCCTTGTGCTTCCATTACACTGAAACCCACACCTAAATGCCGTGCTTCATCGCCATTAATCAGTTCAAAGGCTTGGTGGCAAACTGGATCATCTACAGTATCCAATAAAAAGGTACATAAAGCGCCATCCAAAGCCACTTCAAGCATGGGAATCACTGCGCCTAAAATATAAAAAGGCATTTCATCGGCATAGGTATCTAGCCATTCAATAATCAAGCGTAAATTTTTATTTGGTTTAGGGATATCACCATCTAACATTCCCCAGCGTTTCATGAGCGCCATTTCTGCATTGGCATGGCGTTGTTCTTCGGCATGAAAGATGGCGTACATCTCCCGTAAAGTTGCCGTTGGCGCTTTTTTTGACATTGCTGAAAATGCACGGGCACCTACATGCTCAATCCACATCAGATCTGCCATAAAGTCTTTAAGTTTTGGCCATTGTTCAACTGTAACCAGCTCACGGCCTGGTGCATCCCAATCAATATCGGATAAAGTCCATTGTGTATTTTTGACTTTATCTAACATTTTTTCTAAGTCAATTGAAGCCATAGCAAATCTATCAAAAATAAGGATTTCATTGCATTTTATTTAATATTTCTGTGAATCAATTGGCAAAGATATTCATTGTGAAATGATGAAAAATATCAACCCAGTAATGGTTTGATTTTGAATGTGAAAATTTAGCTAAGTGATTGAGATAAAAAGAAAGACTTGTCATAAAAGGACAAGTCTTATCATTTGGAGCAATAGATTGTTTAACAATTAAAATTTATCTTCTGGTGTTTCAAGTTCTTTAACTTCAACTTGTTGAACAGGGTGGGGCTGAGGCAATTCAGGCTGTGAATTCGTTCTGAGATATTCCAAGTCTCGAATATTCTTTTGTACAGCAACAGCACCGAAGAGGCTGAGTAAAAAAGCCATGATATAAAAACCTTTCTCACTGAGTGCCATGGTCGCATTCCATAAACCCAATGCGAGCAGAACGATACAGATCACCACTGAAGCCCAGCATAGTCCATAATAAATTGCTGTGACTGGCTGACCTTCAAGTTTATCCCGAACAACTTTTTGTAGTGAAACAGCAGAAAATAGACCATAAAGGATCAGGATTAAATAATAGCCTTTTTCATTTAATAGAATTTGTGCATTGAATAAACCGACACAGTAGGCTGCCGCACCAGCAAGTAAAGCCACCCAACTGACTGCAATAAAAGCAGGGGTGGGTTTATTGATATATTGGTTCATTGTTGTTCCTTATTACTATTTTACTGATTTTTATATGTTCTATTATGCTGATTTGAAATGAGATGGCAAATCTTTTCAATTTATGAGAGCTAATTCAAATAGAGTTTAAGTGGGGGAAATAATAAATAGTATTTTAAATCAATTGGATATTTCAGCTATAGGACAGTTAAATCAAAAAAAAACCAAAATGAAATTTGTCATTTCATTTTGGTAAAGAGGAAAACATGATTGATTTGTATTATTTTTTTAAATCCATCAATAAACTAAAGTTGTCTAGGCGCTTCTGTGTATCATAAATATCGCAAGTGAAAATAAATTCATCTACCTGATATTTTTCTAAAAGTTGCTTTAAACCGTTCTTCACTGTGTCTGGTGAGCCAATTTGCGCCATACCTAAGAAGTTTTGTACGGACATTTTCTCTGATGCAGACCATCGGCCTTCCATTGTTGCTACAGGCGGTTTCAGTTTTAAACTTTGTCCTGTCAGTAATGCAAGAATACGTTGATACACACTTGTGGCTAGATACTCTGCTTCCTCATCGGTTTGGGCGACCACAGTAGGAACTCCCATAGATACAAACGGTTTATCTAAATAGGCGGATGGTTCAAAATTGTCACGATAGAGCTGAATGGCTTGTCCTAACATTCTCGGTGCGAAATGTGAGGCAAATGAATAAGGAAGTCCTAATTTAGCCGCCAGTTGTGCACTAAAAAGACTCGATCCTAAAAGCCACACAGGCACATGCGTACCTTGCCCAGGTGTTGCTTTAATTCTTTGCTGAGGCACCGCATCGGCGAAATAGCTTAAAATTTCTAAAACATCTTGTGGAAATTGCTCTTCTGTTTCTTGACGACCACGTCTTAATGCACGCATGGTGGTTGGATCTGTTCCAGGCGCACGACCTAAGCCGAGTTCAATACGATTTGGATAGAGTGTTGCCAAGGTACCAAACTGTTCAGCAACCACTAAAGGTGCATGGTTGGGTAACATAATCCCTCCCGAGCCCACTTTAATATTTTTTGTATTGGCTAAGATGTAACCCAGCAATACAGCAGTTGCGGAGCTGGCGATACCGTCCATATTATGATGTTCAGCTAACCAAAGGCGATCAAACCCCAACTGTTCTGCATGCTGAGCAAGTTGCAATGCATGCTTAAGTGAAAACTCAACTGTTTGATCTTCTCGAACTGGTGCGAGTTCTAGGATAGAGAACTTCGTATTCTTTAATGTGGTATCTGTTAAAGACGACATTTTTAAACTCGAAAATAATATATATCGAAATAATACGATATAAGTGTGCAAATGTATATCGAAAATTGTCGATATTTGGTGGTTTTGATGTTGATTTTATTATCCAAAAAAAAGCACCCGAAGGTGCTTGATTTAAATAATTGGATATCAATTTTGGACTGAAATTAATTTTTCCAGTTATTCCAATGATTCTTGTTTTTGTAGTGACCATAATGATTGCCATTGTCTTTACGATAGCCACGGTCATTATAGCGATAATCAACATTACGGTAACCACCACGATCATATCGATCATTGTAACGTCCATAACGGTTGTCATAGCGATCATCATAACGACGGTCGTCACTGACTTTTTGACCTAATGCCGAACCACCTGCAGCACCAAGACCTGCGCCAATATAGCCACCAGTTGAAGTACCCGTCACATTACGACCTACGGTATAACCACCAGCACTACCTAAAGCACCACCGATGATCGCACCATTACGGTCACGTTTATTTGATGAAGCGCCTGCGCCAACACCACCACCGATTGCAGAACCAATCATCGCGCCTGTTGAACCACCCATTTGTTGGCCAATCGCAGCACCCACCACACCACCAAGTGCTGATGTTAATGCTGTATTGGTTGAGTTGCCTGCATGTGCAGTCGTCATCATTGTTGCTGCAATTACAGTTGCACCAAGGATTGCTTGTAATTTCATTTTAAACTCCTGATCGAAGCTTCTTCGAATTCTTTAACTTGAGGCTAGAATAACGAAACATTTAGCAATAATTATGGATTTGAATGTAAGCAATTTCTGTGTTTTGTGTGTGGATTGTATATTTGGCTGATTAATTTATTCATATTATGTGAATATTAAACTTAGTTTTAAGTAAAACCTTATTTTGTACAATCAATATTAAGCTATGAATCATTACTTGTAGTTCTACACGATTGACAGTTTATCTAAGATGAAACAAAACAAAAAAGCACCCGAAGGTGCTTGATATCATTCACGGATCAATTAGTGATGACGACGGTGTTTTTTGTAGTACTTTTTATTGTACTTACGTTGATCTGCATGGCGGTCTTGAGAAACTTTTTTACCAAGAACCGAACCACCCGCCGCACCAGCAGCAGCACCAATATAACCACCTGTGGTACCACCCATATTTTTACCTACGGTATAACCACCAACACCACCTAAACCACCACCGATTGCAGCCGCAGTACGGTCTTTTCTATTGGTTGATGCTGCAGCACCACCTGCACCACCCACTGCTGAACCAATCATTGCGCCAGTGTTACCACCGATTTGTTTACCTACAGCAGTACCAACGACACTACCTAGAGCAGAAGTTGCTGCAATACGTGTTGAGTTATCAGCATGAGCACTTACTGTAAATATTGAAGTTACTGCCAATACAGTACTAAATATGATCGTATTAAATTTCATGTGTTGCTCCATGTCCTTATCTGGACAGTTCTATCTCTATTCGATGTGGCAAATGTAACAAAAATTTTTCAAAAAAATGTGGAGAGGGATCTGAAAATTGATAGCGTTTGGTATCTGAATGTATGTTTTCTATTAAAAGTGATTTTAAAACACCCATATTAGTTAACAAATAGCATGAATAATGGAGAATAAAAGCATCTAATCAAAAAACATGCGGATCATCTTGTTATAAATTCTCCAGCTTATCTTGATGGTGCTTATATAAATGTGTCATTTAAATGGCAGAATCGGTAAACTAGGCACAATTTTAGAATTTTCTTACCAATTTTAAATGGGCTGTTATAAAGCTCGATGTTTTTTGGTAAGGCTTAGCTTGAGAATCTATTTAAAATGAAAGAATCGTTACGTTTACGATTAGACCAACTTTGTGATCGACATGAAGAGTTAGAAGCATTATTGGCAGATGTTGAAGTCATTTCAGACAATAAGCGTTTTCGTAATTTGTCCCGTGAGCATAATGATTTATCAGAAATTACCGATGTTTGGAAAAAGTACAAGCAAGCTGAAGAAGATATTGAAACAGCAGAAGCAATGTTAACTGATCCAGATTTTAAGGATATGGCTGTTGAGGAAATCAAAGAGAACAAAGCTTTAATTGAACAACTTGAAGCTGAGTTGAATATTCTTATGATTCCTAAAGACCCAAATGATGCCAACTCGGCATATTTGGAAATCCGAGCTGGTACCGGTGGTGATGAAGCGGCGATTTTCTCGGGTGACTTATTCCGTATGTATAGTAAATACGCTGAAACTCAAAACTGGCGTATTGAGATCTTATCTGAAAATGAAGGTGAGCATGGCGGATATAAAGAGATTATCTGTCTAGTGAATGGTGAAGGTGTTTACGGTCGCTTGAAGTTTGAAAGTGGGGCGCATCGTGTACAACGTGTTCCAGCCACTGAGTCACAAGGTCGTGTACATACTTCGGCATGTACTGTGGCAATTCTTCCAGAAGTTGATGTAGACACCACAGTAGAGATTAATGCTGCGGATCTACGTATCGATACTTACCGTGCTTCTGGTGCGGGTGGTCAGCACATTAACAAAACTGATTCTGCTGTACGTATTACCCATCTTCCAACAGGTACTGTGGTGGAATGTCAGGATGAACGTTCACAGCATAAAAACAAAGCAAAAGCGATGGCGTTACTGGCTTCACGTTTAGAGAATGCGAAACGTGCTGCAGCCGATGCAGCAACATCTGAAATGCGCCGTGATTTGGTGGGTTCAGGGGATCGTTCGGAACGTATCCGCACATATAACTATCCACAAGGTCGTATGACAGATCACCGTATCAATTTAACTTTATATAAGTTAGATGCAGTAATGGAAGGTGATTTGACTGAACTACTTGACAGCTTACATCGCGAATATCAAGCAGATCAGTTGGCGATGCTTGCACAACAAAATGGTGGTTAATGAATATTGCACAGGCTTTGGCCTTACGTGGAGAAGCTGAAAGTTATGAGCGTCAAGAAAATGCTTGGTTACTTGAGCATATTTTAAGAATTGATGCTTTTGATTTGTCACTTAAATCTACGCAAGAATTAACTGCTGAGCAAGAACAGCAATATGTCGAGGGTCTAGCGCGGATTGCTGCGGGTGAACCCTTGGCTTATGTAACTGGCTCACAACCATTTTGGACTTTGGATTTAACAGTTACCAAAGATACTTTAGTCCCTCGTCCAGATACTGAGGTATTGGTTGAAACGGTTTTAAATCTTGATTTGCCTGAAGATACTCGTATGGTTGATTTAGGTACGGGTACAGGTGCGATCGCATTATCGCTGGCAAGTGAGCGTCCAAATTGGTCTATTATTGCCACAGATATTTATGAGCCGACTTTAGAGGTTGCTTTACATAATGCTGAAAAACATGACTTAGGGCAGGTCAAGTTTTTCTTAGGAAGTTGGTTTAAAGCTTTGAATCGTCAATTTTTTGATGTGATTGTTTCTAATCCACCTTACATTGATGCTGATGATGAGCATATGCCGCATCTTGCTTCTGAGCCTGAAAGAGCTTTGGTTGCTGAGCAGCATGGTTTGGCGGATATTGAACATATTGTTCAGCAAGGTAAAAAATGGTTGGCGACTCAAGGTTGGATCGTACTTGAGCATGGTTATGATCAAGCTGAAGCGGTACAAAACATTTTTAAAGGTGCTGGTTTTAAACAAGTCAGAACCGTTAAAGATTATGGTGGAAATGATCGTGTCACACTAGGTCAGTGGCCAAATTAGTTTTGCATTGCAATGTCTAAAAAGACTTTGTTGGATGGCGGTGGTTGCTTATCCAACAAAGTCTTTTTTATTGGCGAATAATAAGTATTAAAAGAATTCGCTGTATTTAAAAGCTAAGGGGGAAATATAGCCTTTAGAAAAACCAGTTAAGTCAAATTACTTTTCACCAATTGAATCGGCTCTAAGAGTTTTTCACCCAAAGAGCTGTGCATTTCTCTTTCAATTAAACGAGTAATTGAATCTAAAGGTAAATCATTTTCTTGTAGGCCAAATGGTTCTTCAAGCTGAGCACTCAAAGCATCTAGTCCCAAAAATAAATAAGCAATTAAACTGACGATGACGGGTGTCCAAATCCCTAAACTTGCCTCTAAACTAAACGGCAAAATCAAACAAAAGCAATATACTGTGCGATGTAATAAGACTGAATAAGAATAAGGCAATGGGGTGGTTAGAATGCGATCACAGCCAGCCTGAATATTACCCATAGCAACAATATGATGATTTAAACCTTGATAGATAATGTCAGAAATTTCACCTGATTTAAGTGATTGCACTAAAGATTTTTGGATTTCTTCTAAAACAAATTGTGCAGCATTAATGTGGTTTGACAGTTGGCTAAAGCTTAATTCATCTAAATCAACTTTATTTTTATAAAATTCAATGGACTGATTTTGATTGCGTAAACGATTTCTTAATAAACGGGTAAATAGCATCACCCGATACATTAAAACTTTACGCTGGTTTTCTTGTAAAACATGTGTGTCACGAGAAAGATGGCGTGAGGTTGCAATCAAGGCACCCCAGAGTTTACGACCCTCCCACCAACGATCATAACATGCAGTATTTCTAAAGCTTAAGAAAATAGAAAGGATAATCCCGAACACGGTAAACCCAATTGCAGGTACAGCAGGAATTGTAAAATAGTGATGTGATGATAGGTAAACCAGAACTGTCGAGATCAGCACAACAAAAGTTAATGCGGGTAAGACTTTGGGAAGAATGGTGCCGTGCCAAGCAAAGAGAAGTGCGAAGCTGTTACTTTTATCACGAATGATCATACTGTCTACCTAACTATTACTGCGACAGTGTTTCATAGAGAAAAGCAGAAATGCAAGTTGCAAATAAGCAATTTAAAAAATACGGCTGATCAAAAGCCGTATTTTAAATGGTTTATGTTCTCCAACGTAAAAACCAGTTTTCAATCAATTTCATCAGATTGTCAGTGAGTTTACCGAGAACAGCCAGTAAGATGATCGCAATAATCACAATATCAGGTCTTGAGGTTTCTCGACCATCACTGAGCAGATAACCGATACCTTGTGTCGCTGCAATCAGTTCTGCTGCAATCATAAACATCCACGCTAGGCTTAAACTGTTTCTGAGTCCAACGAGAATTCCAGGCGATGCAGCAGGCAGAACAATTTGGAAGATACTTTGTAGATAGGTCAGACGGTATACTTTTGCCACTTCTAACAACTTTGAATCAACACCATGTATGGCAGATACGCTATTGGTATAGGTGGGAAAGAATGCACCAATCGCAATTAAGGTAATTTTTGAGGCTTCATCAATGCCTAACCACAAAAGCAATAACGGAATCCAAGCAAGACTTGGAATAGATTTGATCGCTGAAAATGTAGGTTCTAAAAATTCTTCAATGTGTTTGTTTAAACCCACTGCAATTGCAAAAATGAGCCCCAATAAGCTACCAATAAAAAAACCTAAAAAAACACGCCAAGTACTGGTATAGATATGGGTCAATAAATCACCTGCGGCAAGCTGTTTGAATGAGTCAACTAAGCTACTTGGGGCAGGGAGCAGATAAGACTCAATCCATCCAAAACGAACTAAATACTCACATAATAAAATGAGCAGCAACGGAAGTGTAATTCCTTTTACCCATTTTAAAACATTGGTCTTAAAGGCAGGTTTGTTTAAACTCGCCTGCGCTATACGTACATTTGATTCGCTTTGCGTCGATTGAGTATGTGTAGACTTTGTCATTACTTCTCAGCAACCTTGCCAATGACCTTTTGTGCATATTTTCTGTCAAATAGTTGATCTACAACTTGATTTACATTGGTGCCTTTTCGAACCAGTTCCTCTTCAGTCAAAATAGTGCCTGCTTTCTTTAGCGCATTAAGCTGTTTCGCGGTTGGAATGTTTTGATCTAGATTAGTTCGGCTCAATTGCAACTTCGCCACTTCAAGTGGCAATTTTGCTTCACGTGCTAATAATTCTGCAAGTTTATCTGGATTGGCTTTTGCCCATTTACGTGCTTGTTCATAAGCTTTAATTACAGCCTCAACTGCTTCTGGGCTTTGGGTGCTAAATTGATCTTTTACACTTAACACGCTGTAACTATTAAAAGCGATATTGCGATAGAGCAGTTTTGCGCCTGATTGCAATTGTGCAGATGCCATCAGTGGATCAAGACCAGCCCAAGCATCTACCTGACCACGTTCTAAAGCTGTTTTCCCATCTGGATGTTGTAGATGTACCAATTGCACATCGCGTTTATTTAACCCGACGGTTTCAAGTGCTTGAAGCGTAAATAAGAATGGGTCTGTCCCTTTGGTTGCAGCAATTTTTTTCCCTTTGAGATCTTTTAAGGATTTGATTGCTGAGTTTTTTGCAACGACTAATGCAGTCCATTCTGGCTGGCTTTGGATATAAACCGTTTTAATCGGACTGCCATTGGCACGACTTAATACTGCTGCTAAACCCGCGGTAGAGGCGAAATCGATACTGCCACTGTTTAAATATTCAAGTGAACGGTTACTGCCTTGGCTAAACACCCATTTGACCTCTGTTTTGGGTAAGGCTTTTTCTAATAGCTTTTGTTCTTTAACCACTAAACTTGTTGGGGCGTAATAGGCATAGTCTAATTTCAATGTTGTTGGGATGGTTGCAAAAGAAGACATTGCGGTTAAGCTTAAAGCTAAGGTGGAAACTAAGTGCGTCATTTTTTTGCTAAAAACTTTCATACATACCCCATAAAATTCAAAGAGAAACACAGAGCTAGATATGTATATTTTTTAGGGTGAAAGTACAAAAAAGAAAAACAGATATTCACTTCTTAAAATATGAAATGTAAAAAATATTGGTTTAACTATATGAATAAATTTATGTTTTTAAATTATGCATATTTGTTTGTTGAATAGATGATTATTGAAATGAGTTATAAAAAAATATTCTAATTAAATTTTAGTCATTAGACATAAAAAATGCCTCTATACAGAGGCATTTTTGGATTGGGCAAATTAAACTGGATAATCTTCCAGACTGTCTGCAATTTCAACTTGGTCTAATGCATTGGTTTCAAGTGCCAGACAAAGCGCAACAATTTTTGCAGTATCAGCAATGTTTTCTTTTTTCATTGCTAAGCCTGATTGAATTGCATCTAATCGCTCTTGGTGAATATCAAGCGCTTGTGCGACTTCTGCAGCATCATTGGTTTTGAAAAAATCATTCATGGCATGTTCAAAGTCATGATCTGAAGCTTTTAAAATACCTTCGATAAGCTCATCTAAATGTTCAGTTTGAGCAGAAAGGGAATGGATAAAGTTTTGAACTAGATTTTGCTCTAGTACATCAATCATCTTAATCATGTTAGTGACCTAAAAGTGATTAAAGGGGAGGAGGGTACCACAGGAAATAAGCAGAAAACCTGCTTTAAATTGGGTAATAAATATACCATTATTGATTAATTTGCAACCTTATTCAGATAAGCTGTAAATATCGAGCTTGCCTTTATATTGATATATTTTTTATTATAATTTTGATTTTAAATAAATTTTTTAAAATATTATCTTTTGCATTAACAATGCTTTCAATGTTATTTGAGTTCTCTATAAGCACCTGGACTTACCCCAGTCCATTTTTTAAATGCCCGATGAAATGCGCTGGCATCCTGAAAATTCAACAGCTCACTGATGTCTTGTAAGGTATGTGTGGTTTTACCAAGCAGTTCAATCGCCATATCTCGCCGTATATCATTTTTGAGTTGTTGGTAACTGCTGCCTTCATTTTTTAAACGGCGTTGTATGGTGGCTTCTGAAATATTCAGCTGCGCTGATAGTTCACCGAGTTCTAACCATTCAGCAGGAGCAATAGAAAGTAATTGCTTGCGAATCATTGAACTTAAAGCCAAAGGATTCTTAAATCTTAATAGTAGATTTTCAGGGGTGTTTTTAATAAAACCATACCAAGATTTTTGATCACGTTTGATTTGAATGTTTAAGTAGTTTGCATCGAATTGCAGATAATTCTCATCTGCTTGGTAAGTAATATTTTCACAGAATCGAACGCGATAATCGCTGTCATCTTCAGGAGGCGTGCATTTTAATTGTAATTGATTGAGTAAAATCCTTTGATCTGCTAACCAACAGATCAAACTGTGAATCAACATAATATAAGTGGCATAGCAGAACATACGCTTAGTTTGTAATTTATCTGTAATGACAATGTATGCATAATTTTCATCAATAATCAGTTTGCTGGTGAAGTCATCCAAGACAAAATTAAAATATTGCAAAATTTGTTCAATCGCTGTGTGTAGGGTATCCGCTTGCATGACCATTTTAGACAATAATTTATAACAACCGCGTCGCATCTGATGCGAGTCCATGCCAAAGAGCTCATCATTCATATGGTCTGCTATTTTAGTCCAAAGTTTTGCATAAGCTGAAACAGCAATACGTGATTTGGTTGCATGAAATATTTCCAGCGGTATCTCTGCATCATGCAAAATCTGCTGTATATCATAGCCCTTGTCTTGGGCACTGCTCAGCGCCTCATGTACCAGTGCAATTGAAATTGTGCCTTTGCTTTCACTGAATTGTTGATTGTTCACAGTGTATTCCATTATCTTGTGAGACGTGTTTTGTGACTAAAGTTTTCCAAAAAGATGTTTAAATTGTCCAAATACATCATACAGGATGCAACTTTTGGAAATTGTACTCAAGCTTGACTATGTTTACTCTGCATCTTAAGTCGAAAGTGGGTTTAATTCATCATTTAAACTGCTCAATTCAAACAATGAACTAGGAAAATAAAATGAAAATTGAAGGAAAAGTTTTTGTTGTGACTGGTGGTGCATCTGGATTAGGTGCAGCGACAGCCACACATTTGATTGGTCAAGGTGCGAAAGTGATCATGGTGGATATGAATCACCAGCTTGGCGAAGAAATGCAGAAGCGCTTAGGTGAAAAGTCCAAATTTGTTCAACTTGATGTGACCGATGAAGTTGCTGTTGAACAATTCTTTAAAAATGTGGAGCAGGATTATGCTCAATTAAATGGCTTAATTAATTGTGCAGGAATTGGCCCATCTGCCAAAGTACTAGGTAAAAATGGCATCCATGCTTTAGACGCATTTCAAAAAGTATTGAATATTAATGTCGCAGGAACATTTAACATGCTGCGTTTTGCCGCAGATGTCATTTCTCGTTATGCGTTACCCGCAGGTGAAGAAGATCGTGGTGTGATTATTAACACTGCTTCAGTGGCTGCGTTTGATGGCCAAATTGGTCAATCCGCTTATGCTGCATCTAAAGGTGCTGTTGTTGCAATGACATTACCTTTGGCGCGAGAACTTGCGCAACATGCCATCCGTGTGATGACCATTGCACCAGGGATTATGGAAACCCCGATGTTGAAATCATTACCACAAAATGTTCAAGATGCGTTGGGTGAAATGGTGCCTTTTCCTAAACGCCTTGCGAAGCCTGAAGAGTTTGCACAGCTTGTTGGTCATATTTGTGAAAATAGCTATTTAAATGGTGAAACAATTCGATTAGACGGCGCAATCCGTATGCAGCCAAAGTAATCTGGTCTAATCCGTCTGCTTATTTCTAACTTTGCTTTAATGTAAGCAATAGCAAACTTTTAAAAAATTGAATACGGCCTGACATGATCTAAACCATCATGTTAGGCAGACTTTAGCCTAAATTTATATAAACAACGAGATTTTGATTGGTCGCTGATCATGATTGCAGTGATTTAAAATTTAAAAGTGCTGAGAGGGATGCTCAAATGATTCTCAATGATGAACAAAAAATGGTTCAGGAAATGATGCGAAATTATTCGCAGAATAAACTTAAACCCACAGCTGCTGAACGTGATAAAACTGCAAAATTTCCTCATCAAGAACTCAAAGAGTTGGGTGAACTGGGTGCATTAGGCATGACCGTGTCTGATCAATGGGGTGGCGCAGGTTTGGACTATATTTCCTTGGTGACGGCAATTGAAGAAATTGCCGCAGGAGATGGTGCAATTTCAACCATTGTCAGCGTACAAAATTCTTTGCCTTGTGGAATTATTCAAAAATATGGGACAGACCAACAAAAACAAGACTACTTAATGCCATTGGCAACAGGTCAATGGCTTGGCTGTTTCTGTTTAACGGAGCCGCAGGCGGGTTCAGACGCAGGTGCTTTGCTATGTAAAGCAGAACGTGATGGCGATTCATGGGTAATTAATGGAACCAAACAATTCATTACTTCTGGACAGCACGCACAAGTGGCAATTGTATTTGCAGTTACGGATAAATCCGCAGCGAAGAAAGGCATTTCTTGTTTTATCGTTCCAACCAATACAGAAGGTTATATCGTTTCTCGGATTGAAGATAAAATGGGACAACATTGCTCAGATACCGCAACAATTGTTTTTGAGAATTGTCGGATTCCTGCTGAGAACATATTAGGAAATGAGGGTGAAGGATATAAAATCGCCTTGTCGAATTTAGAGTCAGGTCGCATTGGTATAGCCGCTCAATGTGTGGGAATGGCACGAGCGGCGTTGGATGCTGCGGTTGAATATGCCAATCAGCGCAAAGCTTTCGGAGTGGAGTTGGTACAACATCAGGCTGTGGCATTTCGCTTAGCCGATATGGCCACTCAAATCGAAGCAGCACGGCAGTTGATTTACCATGCCGCAAGTTTAAAAGATGCAGGTTTAGCTTGTCTAAAAGAAGCATCAATGGCGAAGTTGTTTGCATCTGAAATTGCTGAAAAAGTCTGTTCAGATGCAATACAAATTCATGGTGGTTATGGCTATGTTGCTGATTTTCCAGTAGAGCGAATCTATCGAGATGTTCGAGTCAGTCAGATTTATGAAGGCGCTTCCGATATTCAACGTTTAGTTATCGCAAGAGCGCTGATTCAGTAAGTTCAATTGTAGATTAGCGCATCAAAATTCTATCTCAAGACCAGCTTCGCACTGGTCTTTTTTATTTTAAAGCCTTCCACCATGACAGCAAAAGCAGATGTTCAAAAACTGCAATACAATTGAGGTATTTGGAAATTGTGTGTGATTTCTAATCATGGTTATCTATACGCATAGGAACACATGTTGAATGATTCAACATTTTTAGAAAAGCTAGAAAGCAAAATATGGAACCGCACATCGAGATGATTTGTGCTGAAAATACAAGGATATTGCCATGAAAACATTGGAACAAGCCTACCAAGAATTCGATTATGAAAAACTAATCAATGAGCAACTGGTTGGCAACCCACAGTCAATCAATGCCTATATCGAGTGCTGCGAGCGTTTTGTCGGTTTAAATAAAGTGGCTTTGATCTGGGAAGGCAAAAACGGTGAGTCTTCACAATGGACCTTTGAACAACTGGCACAAGCATCAGGAAAATTAGCCAATTATTTACACTCGCTAGGCTTAAAAACTGGTGATTGTATTGCTGGCTTATTACCACGCACTCCAGAATTACTGATCACCATATTGGCAACTTGGCGTATCGGAGCAATTTATCAGCCCTTATTTACCGCCTTTGAATCAAAAGCGATTGAGCATCGCGTAGCAACAGCCAATACCCAACTGATCATCACTAACACTGAACAACGTCCAAAATTAAACGGGATTGAACTTCCCAATATTCTGACTGTTCATCCACAAGATTTTGCAACAACAAAGGATGCAGATTTTTGGCAAGAGCTAGCAGGTCAATCAGCTGAATGTGCACCCGTTATGTTGAGTTTTACTGATGATTTTTTAATGATGTTTACCTCTGGAACAACAGGTTTGGCAAAATCGGTTCCAGTACCATTAAAAGCGATTTTGGCCTTTAAAGAATATATGCGTCACGCCGTTGATTTACGTGAAGATGATTCATTTTGGAACCTTGCGGATCCAGGTTGGGCATATGGTCTATATTATGGTATTGCTGGCCCATTGGGATTGGGACACAGTATTATCATGGATGAACGGGCATTTAGTGTCGACCATGCTTTGGAAATTATTCAAAAATACCAAGTCAGTAATCTTACCGGTTCACCGACAGCATTTCGTATGTTCTTTGGCTTTAAAGAAAAATTTAATGCTTCAATCAAAGCGCATTTACGTGCAGTCAGCAGTGCGGGTGAACCTTTAACACCTGAAGTAATTCATTGGTTTAATCATGACTTAAATGTCAATATTTATGACCAATATGGGCAGACAGAATTAGGTATGGTGATTGGTAACCATCATGCTTTAGCACATGCAATAAAAGTCGGCTCAGCAGGCTTTGCTAATCCTGGTCATCGTTTTGCAGTGTTAAATCAAGACAACCAAGAAGTTGAACGAGGTGAGATTGGAACGCTAGCAATTGACTTCTCTCAATCGCCACTCACATGGTTTAAAGGTTATGGTGGAAATAATCGTAAATCCTTCGTTGATCATTATTACTTAACTGGGGATACTGTTCGTTTGAATGAATTAGGTGGGGTTGATTTTATTGGTCGTGCAGACGATGTCATTACAACTTCAGGTTATCGTGTTGGGCCATTTGATGTAGAAAGTACCCTTTTGGAATGTGTTGAAGTTTTAGAGTCTGCCGTGATTGGTAAACCTGATCCAGAAAGAACAGAGATCGTAAAAGCTTTTGTTGTGCTCAAGCCTCAGTTCACGGGTTGTCACCAATTGAATGCGAAATTACAAGAATATGTACGTTCTCGATTATCTAAGCATTCTTACCCACGTGAAATTGAGTTTGTTGAAAGCTTACCCAAAACATCTAGTGGCAAAATTCAACGTAATTTATTGAAGCAACAAGAAGTGGCTAAATTACAGCAAATGCAATTGCAGGCTTAATATCTTTTAAAGTTCCATGCTTTGCACCCGAAAGGGTGCTTTTTTATGATCAGCATAAGATCCCGTATTTCTAAGGTCTTTATAACAATTTTAGTCCACTTTACCTGTGATATTTTTTGTCTAAATAATAAATGGATCAAATAGAATGATTCAAATTCACGATATTGTCATTAATAAAAATTAATCTGCTTTAAATTTCAACAAACGTTAAAAATTATGCAAAATTTAAAACCACATACACTTTGTTTAAGCCTTGCACTATTGGGCTGTTCATTTCCAAGCTATGCACAATTGATGTTTAGCCAATACATTGATGGCACAGGAAGTAGAAAAGGATTAGAAATTTATAATCCAGATGCATCAACCGTCAACCTTGCTGATTATCAAATTCAGCTATATAGCAATGGTAAAACAACTCCTACAACTGTTGATTTACAAGGAACACTTGCGACCAAAGCCAAATTTATTGTGGGCAGTACTGAATTACAGGCAGAAATTGGTAATAAATTAAATCAAGTTGCAAATGCTTTGTCATTTAATGGCGATGATGCCTTGGTCCTTGTGTATAAAGGAACAGCTGTAGATCGTTTTGGGCGGATTGGGGAAAGACCTGCAAGTGGCGGTTGGGGGACCACAATCACCAGTGCTGGAAATAGCCTAAGCAGAATAAAAAATAAAAATGATGTCAGCGCTGTAGATCCAAATAGTGCCTTTGATTTGGACAGTGAGTGGAGCAAATGGTCAGATCGTAATGCATTCAGTAGCTATTTAGGTACTGGTACAACGACACCGCCAATCACTGCAATCAGTTGTAGTGCTGCTGATACTGCAATTGCAGATTTACAATCTGCGGCACAAAACCAACAATATGTGGTTCGAGGTGTCATTACTGCGGATTATCGCTATCAAAATGGTTTTTCAGGTTTCTATATTCAAACCCCTGACAGTAAAGCTAAAGCAAATTTAAGCAATGCGATCTTTGTCTATCTCCCTGCTGCAAGCACAATCACTGGCGGTAAAGTGGGTGAAGAAGTGATTCTGAAAGGGCGTTTAACCAATTATGAAAATCAATTGCAAATTGATCAACTGAGCAGCAATATTCAAACCTGTAATAATCAAGCCGCAAGTTTGGTGAGTTCTACTCCGATTCAACTGCCATTTTCAAGTTTAACCGATGCTACAGGCAATGCACCTAAGCGCTATCAAGGCATGTTGGTGAAAATTCCTCAAACCCTAACGGTTAGCGAGAATTATGATTATGGTCGATATGGTCAATTGTCTTTAAGTTTGGGACGTTTATATATCCCAACCAATTTATATCCTGCGAAATCCAATGAAGCGGTTGCTTTAGCAAAACAAAATCTATTGTCTAAGATTATCTTGGATGATGGTTATAACAATCAAAACAGAACACCATGGTTGCCACAAACATTTAATGCGGCAAACACTTTACGTACAGGCTATCAGCTTAAAAATGTTGAAGGGATTTTGGAATACCGTTTTAATGCTTGGCGTATTCAACCGATTCAAAACAAAGCTTTGCCTGAGGTTGTCAAAGACAGCAATCTGCGGAATTCAACCGTCTTGGCAAAAGAGACTAAACAGGTTCGTGTTGCCGCATTTAACGTCCTAAATTATGACAATTCGCCGCTGATTGGTGTTAAACCAGATCGTGGTGCAAACACCGAGACAGAATTTAATCGTCAACATGCCAAAATAGTCAGTGCGATTAAAACCATTGATGCAGATGTTTATGGCTTAATGGAAATTGCCAACAATGGTTATGGCGAAAAAAGTGCTGTGAATTACTTAACCAAAGCTTTAGGTGCAGATTGGAAATATGTCATCCCACCGAATATGGATAAGTTAGGTACTGATGTGATTGCAGTTGCGATTATTTATAATAGCAAACGTGTAAAACCTGTTGGTAATCCTGTGGTATATGATGATTTGACACAGAAAAACCGAGTCACGATGGCACAAAGCTTCCAAGCAGTAACGGGAGGAAAAACCTTTACTGTTGTACCAAATCACTTAAAGTCTAAAGGTAGTTGTCCTGACGATAAAACCTCACCAGAAGCAAACCAAGGTGATGGTCAAGGCTGTTGGAATCCGACTCGTGTTACTGCAGTACAAAAATTGATTCAGTGGATTGCAACCAACCCGACCAAAGCTGAAAAACCAAATTATTTATTGGTTGGGGATATGAACAGTTATGCCAAAGAAGATCCAATCTTGGCATTTGAAAAAGCCAACTACAAAATATTGCTAAATGATGAAAAAGTAGGGCAAGGTAAATCTGCATATAGCTATGTCTTTGGTGTGGCCAGTGATGCAACCGGGAATGGTGGTGCGGGTAATTTAGATCATGCAATTGCAGATGCAAACTTATACCCAATGGTTAAACGTACTTTTGCATGGCATATCAATGCTGATGAACCAACAGCATTAGACTACAATGAAGAATATAAAACTGAAGAACAAATTGCTTCTTTCTATGCGCCAGATGCTTTCCGTTCTTCTGATCACGATCCGGTTATTGTTGATTTAGATTTAAATGAATCAAGTGGTACTACAGGTGGGCATAAGAGCAGTGGGGGCAGTACGGGACTGTGGTCTTTATTTGGACTGATGTTGCTTACAGCGAGCTCAGTATTAGCGCGTTCAAAAAAGAAATCCTAATACGCGATATCTTTTTAAAGAGAAACTAGTGATCTAGTTTCTCTTTTTTTATGCTTTTATAAAACTATATAACATAAAAAATTGCACCAACTGATTTAAGACAGAATCTCTTCATAGATCAAGCGAATGATATTGGTCGAAATACTATTTCATTCATCTAAATCATTCGGTTTTATCTTTCAACGGTACTATGGCTCGGATCACGGTAAAACCCTGCTGAGAATGGATTTCAAAACTACCTCCAATTCTTTTTACTCGCACTTGCATACTCTGCAAACCCACATGCAAACCAGCTTGAACCTGATCAACTTCAAAGCCAATGCCATTGTCTTGAATGGTTAACACGAGTTGTTGTCGTTCATCTTCAACCAACGAAACTTCGACATCAGTTGCATGGCTATGTTTTACAATATTGGTTAAGGCTTCTTCTGCGACACGAGAAAAGGTTAAACAAATCAATGCAAGCGGTTTATGTTTCCATTTTTCTGCAAAAATCCAAGTCGATTCAATTTCCATTTCTTCGAAAATTTGTATAAAACGATGACGCAATGGCGCAACCCACATCACTGGACTTTCAGGTATTTTTGCCCCAGCACTGCTTCCTGAGTCAATCACTTGGCGTAAGTCATTTCTTAACAGTTTAAACATAGAGATCACTTGTTGTTTTTCAATATGTTCACTGTGATCCAGTATAATCATCGAGCGAACAATTGAACCACCTAGTCCATCATGTAATTCATGGGACAGGTTTAGACGCTCTTGCAACCGCATATTATCGATTTCAAGTTGGTACTTTTTATCTAAAGATTGTTCTAAGTCAAACGTGACTTTTTCAATAGTTTCTTCAAGCGTCTGATTAAATTTTTCAATACGTCCAACATTCTGCGAAATACGATAAGCCAAGATAAACGAAATCGCTAAGCTGGTAATTGGTGCAGCCAATGGCGTCCAATAGAGCGTCTGATCCAGATGATGGATCATGCTATAAAAATCATGAACAATAATAAGTAAATAGATGAGGAAAATAAACGCAAGCAGGAGAATGTCCATCTTTCTACGTTTAAAAGCAATCCACTGAAAAAACAAGCAGTTAAAAATAAATACCATGCCAGAATAGAAAAAGACAGAGGATAAGCTAGGTTCTAGATAATTGATCGGTGTCAATAGCAATGCTGCAATCGCGATTATAGAGGTCAATAAAAGTAAACGTTCTAAATACGGATAATGGCGATTGGCAAAACGCCAAGCAAATAAACAGAGGCAATAGGTATATCCGACTAAAAATACCAGATTTAGACGTGCTGTTAAGATACTGTCGGTAAAAGGAAGAGGAATGGTCGAAATAATATTATAGGCAAACAATACCCATAAAAATGAAGTTAAACCAAACCACCCAAAGGCTTTTTCTTGGCGTCGAAATAGCCATATGGTAAAACCTGTAGTTCCCACCACAAAGGTAATAATAATATTGATAAAAAATAAAGTTCGCCGTTCAAAAACCAACTGATCCTGTTGATTGGCGATATCTTCGGCCTGACCAAATTTAATTTTTCCTAGGCCTGAATGTTGTGATGCAACCCCTACAACACGGACTAAAATTTCATTTTGTTGGTTTTGAATAGATGTAGCAGGAAGTACCCAATACCTTGGCATATTCCAACTTCTTGACAATGGCTCTACTAAGGATTTGTCTTTCCATAACAGTTCATTATTGCTATAGACAGCTCCTGCAATATTGATTCGTTCAATCAGCAAGGCGACAGGTTGATTTTCCTGATCGCACTGATATTGCCATTTGATTTTATACCAAGCAGTGCCTGTGTAGTTATTCCAGCGCGTTTCCCAGTCATCTGGCAAGGTGACTGTTTTCCATCCCTGTTGGGGAACCTGTTCAAGATTTGCAAGCGCTTGAGCAACTTGTATGCTTTGGATTTGAAAGTGGCAGGCTGCATCTGTTGTATTGGACTGACCTGTTAAGGCTGCACCAGCAAAAGCAAAATGCTGGGTCAAACTTAGCATAAGACCGAACAACCCGATTAATTTTAGAATTAGTCGAGTAATCCTAAGTTGCGTGCTGTATCGATGGCTTTGGCTCTGTTGCATACCGCAAGTTTCCGATAAATATGTTTAATATGAGATTCAACGGTATAACGGGATAAATTGAGTTGATCTGCAATTTCCTTATTGCTTAAACCTTGAGAAACCAGTTCTAAAATTCCCAATTCTCTTTTGGATAATACACTGTCCTGATCAGTGACTTTCTGACAGGGTGCAGTTTTATTTGAATTATTTTTTTCATTAAAGTGTAGTTGTTTTAAAATTTTTTGAGCAATAAATGGATCAATCGGCGCTCCACCACGCAAGACACTTTTGATCGAAAGAGAAACTTCTAAGTCATCTCTTTCTTTGAGCACATAGCCTGTTGCACCTGCACTTAGTGCATTGAGGATCGCATCTTCAGTGCTCCATGCAGAGATCACTAAAATCATGATGGTTGGATCATAGTTTTTTAAAATTTCAATAAACTCAATTCCATTACCATCAGGCAAGCCCAAATCAACCAATGCAAAAGAGGCTGAGTGTATACTGAGTTGTTCTTTGGCTTGAGCTAAACTTTGGGCAAAACGTAAATCTGCAATTGAGTACCCTAGATTAATTAATATGTCAGTCAGTCTTTTTTGTATAAGCGGCTCATCTTCTACGATGATGACTGGAACAGGTAAACTTAACTCATTGTTCATGATGTAAAAAACTCGCCCATGTCTATTGGACTTAGTTTTTCAGATATTGATGGCTTAATCTATACCTGATAATAGGTATTTTTAGTATTTAATTCAGTGATTAGGAATGAATATTCAGTTTATTACAATCGCGTTTTAACGCACTTACTAAGTATCAAATGATGCCTAAAGTCAATTTATTGAGACCAAGTTAACTTTTTGAGATAAGATTATTGAGACAAGTTAAGTAAATATTCAAATTTTAGTAGATAAAAATCACAATTTAACAGCAAAATATCGGTTATATTCGCTGAATAATGGATTATTTTTATAATGGATGTAGCTTACGATGATTAAATTCCTTAGAAATTTGGCAGTGATACAATGCATTGCGATTACCATTTTGGCTATTGTTCTTTACCTGTATTAAACGCTGATCATCACTGCCTTAAGAAAAATAAAGCTGTTTATTTTACCGCACTAAATTGATCAACCAAGCTACGACTTGCTTCATTCATCCCTATAATTTCAACCTGAACGTTATTTTGCAGAAACTTGTTTTGTACCTGATTGAGCATACTGACAGAGGTAATATCCCAAATATGGGCATGGGTTAAATCGATAATGACATGATCAACAGATTCATTAAAATCAAAAAACTGAAAGAATTTTTCTGAACTGCTAAAGAAAATTTGCCCAAAAATTTCATATTTACGGGTCGTGCTGTTCAATAGATGAGATTGGACACGCACTGCATTTTCTAATTTATTGACCAAGAAAAGTGCAGATAAAAGTACACCAATTAACACACCTAAAGCTAAGTTATGCGTCATCAGTACAATGACCACCACCGCAAGCATCACGCTATTGCTTTGTTTGGGATGTTTTGAAAAGTTTTTGACTGAGTCCCAGTTGAATGTAGTAAAAGCCACCATAATCATAATTGCCACCAGTGCCGCCATTGGAATATAAGACAGCCATTCTTTTAAAAAGACCACTAAACACAGTAAAAAAACACCAGCAACCAAGGTCGATAAGCGAGTTCGTGCACCAGAAGACACATTGATAATCGATTGTCCAATCATGGCACAGCCTGCCATACCCCCCATAAACCCACTGACCATATTGGCGATGCCTTGGCCACGGCATTCTTTATGACGATCGCCTTCCGTTTGGGTCACTTCATTAACAATCGTGGTGGTCATCATGGTTTCGAGTAAACCTACGGTGGCCAAGGTGATGGCATAAGGAAAAATAATTTTTAAGGTATCGAGGTTAAGTGGAATGTCTGGAATTAAAAACAGCGGTAAAGTGTCTGGAAATTTTCCTAAATCACTGACTGTACGCATATCTGCACCCAAAAATAAGGCAGCGAAACTCAATATAATAATGCACACCAAAGGCGAGGGAATGAGTTGACCGATTTTGGGAATATAGGGGAAAAGATAAACCACCCCTAAGCCAAAGGCGACAAATAGATACGCCGTCAAATCCATACGTTGTAATTCAGGAATCTGTGCCACAAAGATGAGAATAGCCAACGCATTAACAAAACCATAGACGACAGACTGTGAAACAAAGCGCATCAGTTTTGCAACTTTAAAATAGCCAGCAAGAATCTGAAGAATTCCAGTCAAAATTGTGGTGGCAAATAAATACTGTAAACCATGATCTTTGACGAGAGTAACCATCAGCAACGCCATTGCGCCTGTGGCTGCGGAAATCATTGCGGTACGCCCACCGAAGAAAGCAATGCTCACTGCAATACAAAATGATGCATACAGGCCGACTTGTGGATCTACGCCTGCAATTGCAGAAAAAGCGATTGATTCAGGAATAAGTGCCAAGCCTACGACCATTCCAGCAAGTACATCTGTACGAATATTGGAAAACCATTCCGCTTTTTTTAGACTAATCACTATAAACCTTTCATCATTCTTTAAAGATGCGTATGTTAAAACATCTCTTAGTGAAAAAGCAGTTAACTTTGACTTGAAAAAGTCTTCATTTTGTTGAATATTCAAGTTATAGCTGATTTTATAAATTTATGCTTTTTGCAATTTTATGTTTTACGACTTGAAATTGTGATCTGAGCCATTTACAACTTAAACAGTCATATAACAAGGATTAGATATGAAATTATATTATTCACCAGGTGCATGTTCTTTAGCTGCCCATATTTTACTCAACGAAATTAATGTTGATTTTGATCTAGAACGTGTTGATTTAAAAACGCATAAAACAGAAAAGGGCGCAGATTATTACGAAATCAATCCAAAAGGCTATGTACCCGCATTAGAAATCAATCCAGGTTTACTTTTGACTGAAAATGTTGCAGTACTGCCTTTTATTGCACAACACGACCCTAAACAGGATTTGATCCCACCATCAGGTTTGGGACGTGCTAAAGTTTTAGAATGGTTGGGTTATTTAAACTCAGAGTTGCATGATGAATATGCCGTCTTCTTTGACCCAGCGATCACTGAAGATGAAAAAGTACGTGGCTATGCAACCATAGATAAAATGTTGAAATATATAGATGACTATCTTGCAGAGTCTGAATACGATTATTTGGTCAATGACCGCTTTGGTCCTGCTGATGCCTACTTGTTTGTACTGACAAATTGGTCGAATTCAATTCATCATGATCTAACCCCATTTACCAATATTGTGGCATTACGCAATAAAGTCGCTGAACGTCAATCTGTACAGATTGCAATGCGTGATGAAGGTTTAATTCCTTAAGTATGCTTGAATTGATATACAAAGCACCTACGGGTGCTTTTTTATTGAATTGATTAATGTGAAATGGACAGAAACAGGGAAAGGTGTTTATTGTTGATTTTTAGTCAATAATGTTTTGCTTATTTTTGCATTTTTTGCGATAAAAATAAGCTCTATAGTTGCGCCATAAATCAAGCGTATTGGCAAAACATAGGTAAACAATGAGTAATATCTTAATCGTAAATGGTGCGAAACAGTTTGCACATTCAAATGGTGAATTAAACGATACCCTAACTGGTTTGGGTGAAGACGTGCTTAGCGATTTGGGACACAGTGTAAAAGTGACACGTACCGATGCAAATTACGATGCTCAAGAAGAAGTAGAGAAATATCTCTGGGCGGATGTTGTGATTTATCAAATGCCAGGTTGGTGGATGGGTGCACCATGGACCATGAAAAAATATATTGATGATGTTTTTACCGCTGGTCATGGCAGTTTATATGCCAACGATGGTCGTAGCCGTTCTGATGCTACCAAGAAATATGGCTCAGGTGGTTTGATTCAGGGGAAAAAGTATATGTTGTCGTTAACTTGGAATGCACCCTTGCAAGCGTTTGATGATCCTGAGCAATTTTTCCATGGTGTTGGTGTAGATGGTGTGTATTTACCTTTTCATAAAGCCAATCAATTCTTAGGGATGCAAAGCTTAGAAACATTTATTGTCAATGATGTGATTAAAGCACCACAAATTGCGCAATATGAACAGGCATATCGCCAACATTTACAGCAGCTTTTTGCTTAAGCAAACTGGAATTTTGAGTATCTCATTTAAAAAATTTAAGGAGTCTAAAATGTTGACCATTGTCGCTGAAATCCGTGCATATCCAAATGGATTACACAAAGATAAAATTATCCAAGCATTTAAGAAAATTACCCCGACAGTATTACAAGAGCAAGGCTGTCATGGTTATCAGCTATTGGTCGACGCTGGTGTTGATGTAAGTTATCAAAGCAAGGATTCTGATTTGATCGTGATGCTTGAAAAATGGGAAAATATTGAGCATCTCAATGCACACTTACAAACTGAGCATATGCAAGCGTATCAACTTGAAGTAAAAGAGCATGTTGCTGATGTTAAAATCCGTATTTTAGAACATGGATTTTAAAGTTAATTCACTATTATGAGGTTCATTCTCGCTTTGGGAGAAGGCTAAGGGGGGGGATTCTTTTATGTTGAATTATTGTTTTTAAAAAATAATTTATAAAGACATCTATCATTGAACATAACGCCCAAAGTTGATTTGCTCAAGTTTGAGCAAAGGTGCTTTCTTTAATTTTGACCAGGATATTTTTGGTGTATTTTTGCGATCAAGTTCTTGCGTACTTGTGACATTTTTGATTTTCCCTGTTAAAAAATTAGTACTTTCAGTTCGACTGTCACCTGATGGTATATCGAAATAATGTAAATCATAGCCGATCAGATCGAATGATGGGCTTTGATAGCGGAAAGTATAAATATTATTAAAGACCTCCCATGAATTACAACGAAACGAGTAATTTAATGTGATCTTAAGTTGTCCATTCTGGATGATTGGTGAATTGTCTACAATCAATGGATCGATAAGGCAAGGGCGTTCATTGTTGCTTTCTCTAGGGAGTGAAGAATTACTGGTGATAAGGCGGTAAGTTTGAGCGTCTTTAAATAGAACTAATAATTTTCGCTCATTTTGGTTAAGTTGAAGATTTGCTGGCTTTTTATGATTGAATTTATTTTTAACAATATTTACGGGATCCGTATTTTCAATAATCAGCACCATATCTGCTTGTTGATCACCATTTAAGTCACCTTGAACTTTACTTAGTATTTTCCAATCTTTAGGCATGAAAGCTTGAACATCAGCTCCAGTATCGGTTTCTGCCCAAACTAAGCTTGAGCAGACTGTTAATGTAAAAAATAGAAGTAATAGATTGTTATTTTTTATGGTTTTCTTCCAATTCACTGAATCGTAAATTTGTTGTTAAATTTACGCCTATTTTTAGGCATCTCTCCAAGCGATCACTTTTGATTACCTTGTCTTAGCTAATTTTTTATGGCAAATATCGAGTCCTCTTCGATACCTTTATTCTCAGAATAATATGGCATATTTATGAATCGTTGGTAGATACGAAACGTGTTTTATTCAAACTCGCCGTAGTCTTTAAAATTGATCTGCTCAAGTTTAAGTGAATAACTGTTCTTTAATTTGGACCAAGAAACTTGCTTAGCTTGATCCTGATTTTCAAACTCACCACCACCTGTAGTGTTTTTAATTTTACCTGTTAGAAAATTGATACTTTTCGCACTGGTTTCACCAGATGCACGATGGAAGTAATCTGTATCGTAACCAATCAGCTTAAAAGACTGGTTTTGATAACGGAAAGTAAAAGCATTGTTATAGACAGACCATGAACCACAACTGAGCCAATAATGTAAATTAATTTTAACTAATCCATTTTTGATGGTGAGTGGATCGCCTTCACTTAGAGGGTCAGCAAGACAAGGTGATTCTTTATCTCCCTCAGTAGGAAGCGAGTAATTACTTGCAACAAGACGATAGCCTTGAGGGGCTTTAAATAAAATTAATAACTTTCGATTGTTTAAATTCAGCTGAGGATTACCTAATCCCTCATTTGTCACAATATTTTTTGGATCCGTATTTTCAATAATTAAAGCAAGATCTGTAAGCTTATCACCATTTAAGTCACCTTGTACTTTACTCAACACTTTCCAGTTTTTAGGGATAAATGATTGATAGTCAGCTTTGGGGTTGGTGTCTGCCCAAATCAAAGTTGAGCATGTTGTTAATGCACAAAATAAAATTAATTCAGTTTTGTTTTTCATTATTTTTCTCCAATAAATTGAACGCTAAAGTTATGAATCAATTCTTCACTATCCCAAGGAATATTCTCCAAAGTATAGCTTGTCGAAGTTCTCAGTGTTTTCCAAACAATTTTGGATGGCGTTTCAACTTGTGCAAAGATATTTGGCGTTGTGGTCACTTTGGCTTTGTTGCTTAGAAAGTTAAGGCTGGTTTCTTTTAGTTTGCCACTAATTTTATCTAAATCATAAACATCAAATCCAATGAGATGGAATTGATTGTTCTTTAGTTTAAACCCATAGGTATATATCAAGCCATACGTATTGCTACAGGATGACATGGTATTGAATAACACATCTAAGCGTTGATTTTTTATCGTCAATGAGGAGTCATCTAGAGCATCTTCGATACAGAGTTCTTCTGAACGATAGGTCCAGTTAGGAATTTGTCGACTTAGCTTAAGTTGTAATTGTTGACCTTTTTGAAAAAGCACTAAAAGCTTTCGATTGTGCTGATTTTCATTTTTAGGTTGGATGATGAGGGCAATATCCTTTTTACCATCTTGATTCAAATCACCTTCTGCTTGAGCAAGAATTTCCCAATTGTTTGGGACAAATTTTTGTAATGAGGTAGAAGGCTGATTTGCAAAGCTTAGCGATGAATAAGCGCTCAGGAGCAGGGCGGTATTTATTATTTTATTCATGATCTTTCTCAATGAATTTATCAAGATATTTTGAGCCTAAAAGGACTTCGGAAAATCCTTTTAGGCAATTCAAACGATTATTTAAAGAAATAACCTGTTTCTGGTGAACTCGCATTTGCCATTCGTTTACGTGGCATACGACCCGCCAAATAGGCTTCACGTCCAGCTTCAACCGCTTTTTTCATTGCTGACGCCATTAAAATTGGATGATGTGCAGCGGCAATCGCGGTATTCATCAATACGCCATCGCAACCTAATTCCATTGCAATTGCGGCATCGCTTGCAGTACCTACACCAGCATCAACCAAAACTGGCACTTTGGCATTTTCTTTAATAATTGAAATAGTATGCGGATTTAAAATGCCTAGGCCAGAACCAATTAAGCTACCTAAAGGCATGATCGCAACACAACCCATGCTTTCAAGTTCTTGAGCCACAATAGGGTCATCCGATGTATACACCATCACTTCAAAACCATCTTCAATCAATGTGCGAGCAGCATCAAGTGTCGCTGTTACATTTGGATAAAGGGTTTTCTCATCACCTAATACTTCCAATTTGACCAGGTTATGGCCATCTAAAAGTTCACGTGCAAGCATACAGGTACGTACTGCGCTATTGGCGTCAAAACAACCCGCTGTGTTCGGTAAGATGGTGTATTTTTCAGGTGGAAGGATTGACAGTAAGTTGGGCTGATCTGGATTTTGCCCAATGTTTACTCGGCGAATCGCTACTGTCACAATTTCAGCGCCACTGGCTTGAATTGCTAAATCAGTTTCTTGCATGTCTTTGTATTTACCCGTACCCACGAGAAGACGAGATTGAAAAGTACGAGAACCGATAATAAGAGGGGAGTTTTCAGTAGGAAAATCTAGCATGGGAGAGCTCCAAATTAGCCGCCACCGACAGCGTGAATGATTTCAATACGGTCTTTTTCAGCAATAGGGGTAAGTTCAAGTTTACTTTTGGAAATGATCATTTCATTCATTTCTACGGCAAAGCGTTTACCTTCGAGTGAAAGTTCCTGAACCAGTTGTAAAAGATTTTGGCAAGCGGTTTCTTGAGGCTCACCATTTAAGAAAATTTGCATATACATTCCATTCGATTGCGCAAATTGTGATGTCTAAAATCAAAATAATTTTATTTAGCGTATTTCAATGCATTCCATGCAAGGACCAGCCAACCTGCAATCATCAGTGCTCCACCAATGGGTGTAATTGCACCTAAACCTCGTGGTAAACCCAGTGCCATGACATAAAGCGAACCGCAGAAAAATAAAATACCAATTTGGATGAGTAAGAAGCTGGCTTTGATTGGAAGTTGAGGGATGACTTTACTGAGAATAGCCAGTGCCAATAGGCCCAGTGCGTGGTAGAAAAAATAATCAGTTGCTGTTTGCCACCATGCCAACTGAGCTTCAGTTGCGTGAGCTTTTAAACCATGTGCGCCAAAGGCACCTAAGATTACTGCAAGCGCTAAATTCAGTGCTGAAATTGCAATCCACATAAGCCAGTCATCTGCATAAATTTGCGCATAACATTAACACAATTTCGAAGCGGGATTAAAGGCAAAATCTATTAAGAATAAAGATTTGACAAAAATATCAGGCAAAATAAAAGGGCATGTCGCCCTTTTATTGAAAATATAAATTATTGGTCTGGTATGCAGACAGTTTTGAAGATTTAGTTGGATGACATGGCAACTTTGATTTTGTCCATGGCATTTTTTTCTAACTGACGAATACGCTCAGCAGAGACATTGTACTCTGCAGCCAGTTCATGCAAGGTCGATTTATCATCATCTAACCAACGGCGCTGTAAGATGTTGCGTGAGCGATCATCCAATTGTTCCATAGCGTTATGCAAAGCTGAAGTACTTTGTTCTTCGTAATCTTCTTCTTCGACTAAACGAGCTGGGTCATAGCGGTTATCTTCGAGATAAAGCGCTGGTGCAACATGAGTTGAACCTTCGTCATCGTCATCACCTTGAGCTTCAAAAGCCGCATCATAAGCGGTTAAACGACCTTCCATTTCCAAGACTTGTTCTGCTGTTACATTTAAGTCGTTGGCAATTGATTGTGCTTCTTCAAGTGTAAGTTTTTTACTTGATTTTTTTAGGCTACGTAAATTAAAAAACAATTTACGTTGCGCTTTGGTGGTCGCAATTTTGACAATACGCCAATTGCGAATCACATATTCATGAATTTCAGCCTTAATCCAGTGCACAGCAAAAGACACCAAACGCACGCCCATATTTGGGTCAAAGCGTTTAACTGCTTTCATTAAACCGAGATTACCTTCTTGAATTAAATCACCTTGTGGCAAACCATAGCCCGCATAACTGCGCGCAATATGCACCACAAAACGTAAGTGAGACATCACTAACATTTTCGCAGCATCTAAATCTTGATCGTAAAAATAGCGATCAGCTAACTCTTTTTCTTGTTCAGCTGTCAAGATTGGAATCTGATTTACGGTGCTGATATAAGCACCTAAGTTAACACCTGGTGCAGATAAGGACAGGGGCATCAACTGATTGCTGCTGTCACTCATGGGTTCTCCTTATAGGAATTTCGTTGTATAGCTAATGCATTCATCTTAATTCGAATATTGTACATAAGTAAGGAAATTTGGGTATCGAAATGTAAAAATATATGCAAATTTGCAAAAAATAATTTGAATTGAAAATAATTAAGATTCAATTAAGTAATGAAATTCATGCTCTGATCGTTTAGTCAATTGGCAAGAAATCTTGTTGATCTCGCAATAACGCTTAATATCAATTTCACTGTGCGGATCAGAGGACATTAAAAGAAATATTTGATGAGGCAATGCTCTTTTTAATTCACGCTTTAACATTAATAGAGGCATTGGACAGGGTTTACCCATACAATTTATTTCAATCGCTGTCTGACCTAAAGGTTCATTCATTTTTTGGCAAGGTAACAACAGGGTTATGGAACACATATTTTACCAAGTTTATTGAAACACCCCAACAAAAATTGGAATATTCTTCAACAAATAAAAAATAATCGTGAAGCTGTTTAAAAAACACGCTTGATATCGAAAATAATTATCAAAAAAAATTCTATTAATTGTCATAAACCCATGTTAAGCTCGTTGCGTATTTAGGATTTATCAGAAACAATTCTTGTTTTGAAACCCTATTACAAGATGGATGTAACCGGGATTTTGTTAATAGTTTTACAGAATGATTACAAGCTTTGAAATTAGAAAATATTTTAAAACTTTGTTTGCTCTGCTGTTTGCAACACCGGGTGGTCCCTTTTTCTTAATAACTGAGGATTAACTTATGACAGCTCGTGAACAAGGCGTAGTTAAATGGTTCAACGACACTAAAGGCTTCGGCTTTATCCAACGCGCAGGCGGTGATGACGTATTCGTTCATTTCCGTGCTATTCAAGGTGACGGTCATCGTTCACTTCGTGACGGTCAACGCGTTGAATTCAGTGTTGTGCAAGGTCAAAAAGGTTTTCAAGCTGAAGAAGTTCAGCCTTTAGACTAATCTTAAATTTTTAAAATTTAAGTGGCGCTCCAATTTCTTATAAATTGGGGCGTTTTTTGTTTATAATGGGCGCAATTAAAAGTGTCTACAGTTAGAGCTCGTATTTATGTCATCAGGTTTCGAAACCCTTAATTTACATCCGCAACTTAAACAAGCGATTGATGCTTTAGGGTTTAAAGAAATGACCCCAATTCAGCAAAAAGTATTGAAATATACTTTAGCAGGTCATGATGCAATTGGTCGTGCTCAAACCGGCACAGGTAAAACAGCGGCATTTTTAGTCAGTATTATTAATGATTTGCTCACAAACCCAATTAAAGAACAACGTTTCCGTGGTGAACCACGTGCATTGATTCTTGCGCCAACACGTGAACTTGCAATTCAAATTGAAAATGATGCAAAAGATTTAGTCAAATATACCAATCTAAATGTCGTGACTTTGGTTGGCGGCGTTGATTTTGATAAGCAAAGAAAACAACTGGATCAAGGTTTTGTTGATATTTTAGTGGCAACTCCTGGTCGTTTAATTGATTTCACAGAACAAAAAGAAGTTTGGTTAGATCAAATTGAATTTTTGGTGATTGATGAAGCTGACCGTTTATTAGACATGGGCTTTATCCCATCAGTTAAACGGATTGTGCGTTTTTCGCCACGTAAAGAGCAACGTCAAACCTTAATGTTCTCGGCAACATTTAGCTATGATGTTCTCAATCTTGCCCAACAATGGTTATGTGAGCCAGTTACAGTCGAAATCGAACCAGAAAAGAAAACCAACGCTGATGTTGAACAACGTGTATATGTGGTCGAAAAGAAAGATAAATATCGCTTATTGCGCGAAATTTTGGCAGATGAACCCATTGAAAAAGTGATGATCTTTGCCAATCGCCGTGATCAAGTACGTAAACTTTATGATCATTTAAAAGCAGATGGTTATAAGGTGGTGATGCTATCAGGTGAAATAGCGCAAGATAAACGTTTGAAAATGTTAGATCAATTTAAAAATGGTCAGCATAATATTATGATCGCAACGGATGTTGCTGGCCGTGGTATTCATGTTGATGGCGTATCTCATGTGGTGAATTTCACTTTACCTGAACAGTCAGATGATTATGTACATCGTATTGGTCGTACAGGTCGTGCAGGTACACAGGGTGTAAGTATTAGTTTCTTGTCTGAAGATGATGCATTTAATTTACCGACTATTGAGAAAGCGATTGGGCAAAAATTGCCTTTAACGCGACTAGATGGTTATTGCTAAGTTTTTTGTTTCTTTATCGAATTGTGTTTAAAAAACCCACTTATTTAAAGTGGGTTTTTTATTGGCTATTTTAGTTTAGACGGCTAAACGGATTAACTTGCTTTACAGCTAAAGGTCAATGTTGTTTGATAGTCAGTATCTTTTTCAATACCGTAGTTTTTACCCATTACTGAACCTAATACGCCTGCTGCTGCCGTGATCATTTTTCCAGTCTGTTCATCAACGACACCTTTTAAACTGCCATGGTATTCAGTTTTTTCATCCACTAATACCGGTGCACCTTTTTTACCGCAAGCCTTGTTTGCTGCAGTAATGGCATTATTTTTTGCGGTAATTTGGTCTTTACCTAAGCCAGTGACTTCATACTGGTTATCTGCTTTTTGAATCGCTAAAGTTTGTGTTGGATTTGATGCACATGCAGTGAAGAGTAACGCTGAACTAGCAAGTAAAGTGATCGTTGTTAATTTATTCATATTGATTCTCAAATTCCTGTACTAAAAATTAAAAAGATACTGCTTTTAAATTAGTTATAATTTGAGCATAGAATATGGGCTAAATATTGAGAAACATGTATAAATTTTGCAGTTTTTTTTAAGTTTATTGATGATTTGGCTTTATTTTCGAAGCCAAAGGGTATCGAAGGCATTTTTTGCGAGCAATCATGCTCATTGATAACCTAACAATAAGTTGTATGTAATATTGACAGATGCCAAGTAAATTTTGTCGGAGATAGCTTAATGATTTTAGATTATGCTAATCTTGAAACAAGTGAAATTAACCAGATAATAGATAGGTCAATGTCAGATTTAAACTTCAAAGCAGTACATGACAATATTCATCAACGTCAATCGATTGGTCATTTGGTTGAACCTGCACCTTCACACGCACAACTGAATATTGCATTTAAAGCCGCTTTAACAGCACCTGATCATCATCGTTTAAAACCCACACAATTTATTGTCGTGGATGTTGAGCAACGTGAAGCATTTGGTGCATTACTGGCACAATCTATTGCTGACTTAGGTGAATTAGATCCAGCCCAAGTTGAACGGGTAAAACTTCATCCTTTTAGAGCGCCTATTTTAGTGCTTGCTGTGACTAAATTTCAGGATCACCCTAAAGTGCCTTTTTTTGAACAAACGCTGAGTTCAGGGGCTGCAATTGAAAACTTTTTATTGTCGATGCAGGCACAAGGTTTCGCAACTATGTGGCGGAGTGGGGCTGTGGTCGAATCTAAATTATTAAAATCAGCACTGGGTTTAGCTGAACGAGATTTAATTTCAGGCATTATTTATGTTGGTACAGCGGCAAAAGCGATTGCCCCGCGTGCAGAGATTGAAACAACACAATATGTTCATTTTTGGCAAGCTTGAGTCAAAAAGTTGTTGATATTTTCAGGTCGAAAAATCATTGGGTTATTAGGATAAGCATTTTAGGATAACAATAAATGTCGGATTTACAATTTAAAGATTTAGTTGAACCTATTGTATTGGGTCAGAAAACAGCGTTGCGTGTGACTGTACTGGGTGGTGGTAGTTTCGGTACTGCAATGGCAAATACAGCAGTACGTAATGGTTGTGACACCATGATTTGGATTCGCGATGAAAATATCGCAGCTGAAATTAATGCGACTCATGTCAATAAACGCTATTTACCTGATTTTCAATTGGAGGCGGGTTTACGTGCTGAGTCAAATTTAGAAGATGCAGTGCGTGATCGCGATATTATTCTGGTGGCAATTCCAAGCCATTCTTTTCGTGATGTTCTACGTCAAATTAAACCCTTTATTAGTGCACAAGCCGTTGTTTCATTAACCAAAGGGATTGAAGCAAAAACCTTTAGCTTTATGAGTGACATCATTCGTGAAGAGCTTCCTGAAGTTCCTTATGGTGTTCTTTCAGGACCTAATTTAGCCAAAGAAATTGTTGCAGGACAACCAGCAGGTACCGTAATTGCCAGTGATAGTGAATTAGTACGTTATGCCGTACAACAAGCACTGCATAGTGCCTTGTTTCGAGTATTTGGCAGTGATGATGTACATGGTGTCGAATTGGGTGGGGCACTTAAAAATATTTATGCTGTTGCAATGGGAATGGCCGCTGCTTATAAAGTTGGGGAAAATACCAAGAGTATGATTTTAACCCGTGCCTTGGCTGAAATGAGTCGCTTTGCAGTTAAGTTGGGGGCAAATCCTTTAACGTTCTTAGGTTTGTCTGGTGTGGGTGATCTTTTCGCAACCTGTAACAGCCCGTTGAGCCGAAATTATCAAGTTGGTTTTGCCTTGGGTTCTGGAAAGACACTGGAACAAGCAACCTCTGAATTGGGACAAACCGCTGAAGGGATCAACACCATTGTACAAGTCAATGCACGTGCAAAGGAGTTGGATGTCTATATGCCAATTACCACTGCATTGTATGAAGTTATTTTTGAAGGTGCGCCACCACTGAATATTGCCGTTTCTTTGATGAAGAATGGGCATCGTAGTGATGTAGAGTTTGTGCTTCCGCATAACGAAGTTTAATCGTGTGTTGTTGGCACAATATTCAAAACTTTAGAGATGGATTTGTAACAAAGCCTCGTTATAATCAGTGCAGTATTAAAAAGGAAATCTTATGCAACTGACTTTGGTGCGTCATGGTGAAGCAGCTCCACCCGTCAATGGGGTGGACAGTAAACGGCCTTTAACACAACGTGGGCATTTACAAGCACAACAAACGGCTAATTTTTTAAAAGAAATCGTGCAGCCGGATGTATTTGTTGTCAGCACTTTATTAAGAGCACAAGAAACATTGGCGCACATACAGACGTACTTCCCGAATATATCTGTATTGGTCTGTGACAAAATAAAGCCAGATGATGATGCAAAATTAGCAATCGAATGGTTGTCACAATTGCCATTTGAACGTATTGTGGTGGTATGTCATATGAATGTTGTGGCACATATTGCAGAACAACTGACACATGAATATTTTAATCCTTTTGCCTTGGCAGAAGCTCGTATCTATGAGCAAACTGTGATTGCAAATGGTCTATCTACACAAGATAAAGCCTTTATTCCAACTGTATAAAAGCATTGTTAAAAGAACTTAACGGCAGAAAACGATAAATGTTGTACTTATGGATGCCTGAAGCCAATGGGGTTTGGCAGTGGTCTCGAGGAAGTGATTGGACTAAATCTTCGAGCCTAGAACAATTAATACAAGATATTAAACTTTACCAAGGTGAAGAAGCTGTGGTTTTCTTCCCAAGTCGTGAAGTGCAAATTCTTCAACAGAAATTCAGTAAAACTCAATATAAACAATTGGGTGTAGATGGTGTCAAATATTTATTAGAAGAATATGTGATTTTGCCGATTGATCAGATGAAAGTGTTTTCACACTTTCAACAACCCGATCAGGTTTCAATATTGGGGATTCATCAATATGCTGTCACCACAATGCAGCATTCCTTGTCATTGATTTCGTTAAAAATTGTCTCTTTATTACCTGACTTTTTGATGCTGCCTGTACCAGAAGTCGGACAGACGATTTTGGCCAATGTCAACGGACAGTTATTGGTTCGAGAAGGCGAGTTCCTTGGTAATTCGATTGATGATCTGAATGTATATTTGGATTTCGCTGATCGAGAGAAAAGCTATTTATATAGCGGATTGACAGATGAGCAAGCGGTCAGCTTATTTGCCATTGCGACAGCAGATCAGCGTGAGCCTTTTGATTATCAATTTAGTGAAATCAAAAAACCGAAACTACATCCTTATAATGTATTGCCAAAAGCCAAGCAAGCCAATCAAGGCGTTTCTCGTTATTGGCAAGCCTGTGCAGTTTTGGTGGTTGTTTTGATTATTGCGCAATTGAGTTACGATGCTTTGCGTTGGATTAAGCTGAAGAAAGTTGCAGATCAAACTGCTTTGATTGCAGTGGATCAGTACAAAAAATGGTTTCCAAATGAGCAGCGGATTACAGAAGAGTCTGTAGAACGTCAGTTTAAAAATAAATTGGCACTGAGTCAGAGTGCAAATACCCAAGCTTTACAATTACTCAGTCGTGTGGGGCCAATTTTAATGCAACATCAGATCATTGCCAGTCGTGTGAATTATGATACAGCTGTGTTAAATATGGATCTGGTGGCGAAAAATGCTGAAGGCTTGCAGACCTTGGTGACGCAACTGAATCAACAGGGCTTTAAAGCAGAATTAGGCAATGTTCAGACGCAAGGCGCATCTGTCGTTGGTTTGGTGAAGATACAATAATGAAAACAATGGAAAATGTGCAAAATCGACTGGATATATGGTCTGAGAAAATCGCAGAGAATTTAGAAAAAATATCTCCACGTGAACGTGTCATGGTTATTTTTACTACGATTTTTGTCATTGTGGCAATTGTGGGGGCGGCGTTGTGGTACACCCATAAAGCTGCCGAAAAACAACAAGCACGTTTAAATCAGATGAAAGATCTTGTGGTGTGGATGCAAAGTAATGTGGTGGCCATGAAGCCCGCAGATGATTTGGCATTAACCACTGCGGATAAAATTCAGCGTGTGGCTCAACAACAAGGACTTTCGGTTGCCTCGCAGCAAGTGGGTGAGCAATTTCAGATTATTGCACAACATCAAAACTATGCCGTTTTAGCTAACTTTTTAACCCAAATTGCTCAAATGGGTGTGAGTTTGGAAAAGATGGAGTTAGCCAAAGAAGGTGGGCAGATTAAATTAACAGCGACGGTACAGTAGTAGTGAAAATAAACACAGTTCAAGCATAGCCTTTTCAACATACTGTGCCTATAATATGGCAACTTAAAAAGCAGTAGACTTTTGTAGCTATGATGTATTCACTTGCTCGCCCTTTGTTGTTTTCTTTAGCACCAGAGCGTGCACATGAACTCACATTATCCATGCTTAAATCTGCCCATAAAATGGGGGCGATTCGTCAAACTGTTGCTGCCAAACCAGTCACTTGCATGGGAATTGAGTTTCCGAATCCAGTTGGTTTAGCAGCAGGACTGGATAAAAATGGCGCTTATATCGATGCCTTAGCGGGTTTAGGATTTGGTTTTATTGAAATTGGAACCATTACGCCTAAGCCACAAGAGGGCAATCCCAAGCCACGCCTTTTCCGTATTCCCCAAGCCAAAGCAATTATTAACCGTATGGGCTTTAATAATGATGGTGTGGATCAATTGGTTGAGAATGTTAAAGCCGCAAAATTTAAAGGCATTCTTGGTATCAATATTGGTAAAAATGCCACAACACCAGTTGAAGATGCAGTTTCTGATTATTTAGTTTGTCTTGAAAAAGTTTATAACTACGCATCTTATATTACTGTTAATATCTCATCTCCAAACACCAAGAATTTACGTTCTTTACAAAGTGGCCATGCGCTCACTGAACTTTTGGAAACACTCAAAAAACGTCAGTTAGAGTTGGCAGAAGAATTGCAGCACTATGTTCCGTTAGTGTTGAAAGTTGCACCAGATCTAGAAGCTTCAGATATCGAATTTATTGCATCACAATTGTTGCAGTTTAAAATTGATGGATTGATCGTGACCAATACAACATTATCCCGTGAGGGGGTTGAAGGTTTGCCATTTGGTGATGAAGCGGGTGGTTTATCAGGTGCGCCAGTATTTGAAAAGAGTACGGCATGTTTGGCGGCTTTTTCAAAAATTTTACAAGGTAAAATTCCTTTGATTGGTGTTGGTGGAATTTTATCTGGTGAACAAGCTGTTGCAAAACAACAAGCCGGTGCAAGCTTAGTCCAAATTTATAGTGGTATGATCTATACAGGTCCTACACTCATTAAAGACTGTGTTGACGCTATGATTTAAAATATGAATACCTTAGACATTATTATTCTGATTCTATTGCTCATTGGAGGGCTAAACGGTTTGCGACAAGGATTCGTGAAAGCCTTTGCGAACTTGATAGGATGGATTTTTGCACTGATTGTCGGTGCTAAATATGCCAATATCATCGCACCTTCAATGTCTGCACTCAGTCAGGATCCTGTGGTGCAGAAAATTGCTGCATTTGCTTTTATTGTCTTGGTGATTATTGTTTTAACATGGATTGTCACAGCCTTACTCAATCAGATTTTAAAAACTTTAAAACTCGGTCCGTTAAATCGTTTAGCTGGAAGTGCTTTAGGGACCTTGAAAGGTTTGTTCATCGTCCTCATTACTATGCAAGGTTTAGGGCCGTGGGTTGAAAGTTCTCCAACGTGGAAACAATCCAAATTCATTCAGACGCTGTTACCATTTGCACCTTTGGCATCTGAAATCTCTAAAGATGCTGCAAATGAAGCATTACATCATATACATTCAGAAGATCGTTCCGATGATACTTCTGTAACTAAGGCTGATCGATCATCGGATACTCAAAGCGATGAAAAATCAGCACATTCGACAAAGAATCCGTTTTATTAGTCCTAGCTGGTCTGCGAGGTAGTTATGTGTGGAGTCGTTGGTATAGCAGGTAAAGCACCTGTAAACCAAATGTTATTTGATGCGTTGACGATGTTACAACATCGTGGGCAAGATGCGGCTGGGATTGTGACTTGTCATAATGGACGTCTTTTTCTAAGAAAAGATAATGGTATGGTACGTGATGTATTTCATACTCGCCACATGCGCGCATTACTCGGTAACTATGGTATTGGTCACGTGCGTTATCCAACTGCTGGTTCTTCAAGTAGTGCAGAAGCGCAGCCTTTCTATGTAAACTCACCTTATGGGATTACATTGGCGCATAATGGTAACTTAACCAATGCGGCTGATATTCACGATGACTTATTCAAAACTGACTTACGTCATATGAATACGGACTCAGACTCAGAAGTATTGCTGAACGTTTTTGCTCATGAATTGCAAAAATGTGCATCATTAACGCCAATGCCTGAAGATATTTTTCATACAGTTAAACGTGTGCATGAGCGTTGTAAAGGTGCTTATGGCGTCGTTGCAATGATCACAGGGCATGGTATCGTAGGTTTTCGTGATCCGAATGGTATTCGTCCACTGATCTATGGTTCGCGTTTAACTGAAAATGGTGAAACAGAATATATTATCGCTTCTGAATCTGTTGCGATAACCGCGTTAGGTTTTAAAGTAGAACGTGATATTGAGCCTGGTGAAGCGATCTTTATCAATTCAAAAGGTGAGTTCTTTTCACAACAGTGTGCGGCAAATTCGCGTTACCGCCCATGTATTTTTGAATATGTCTATTTTGCGCGTCCAGATGCAACCATCGATGGTATTTCGGTATATAAAGCACGTTTGAAAATGGGTGAAACCCTTGCGAAGAAAATTCTTCGTGAATGGGGGGATATGCATGACATCGACGTGGTGATTCCAATTCCAGATACAAGTCGTACTTCTGCTTTAGAGCTGGCGAATATGTTGGGTGTGAAATTCCGTGAAGGTTTCATGAAAAACCGTTATATCGGTCGTACCTTTATCATGCCGGGTCAGCAACAACGTACCAAATCTGTTCGTCAAAAACTCAACCCTGTAGAGCTTGAGTTTAAAGGCAAGAACGTTTTGTTGGTTGATGATTCGATTGTACGTGGTACCACTTGTAATGAAATCATTCAAATGGCACGTGATGCGGGTGCGAAAAAAGTCTATTTTGCCTCTGCTGCACCGATGGTGAAATATCCAAATGTGTATGGTATTGATATGCCAGCAAAAGCAGAGTTGATTGCTTCACATCGTAGTGTTGAAGAAATTCAGGAGATTATTGGTGCTGATCGTTTAATCTTCCAAGACTTGGATGATTTAAAAGCGGCAGTAAGAACCAGTAAAGTACCTGTTATTCAGGATTTTGATTGTTCAGTATTTGACGGTGTTTATGTCACAGGTGATATTGATGAGCAATATTTAACTGATCTTGAGCAAAGTCGTAGTGATACTGCGAAAAAAGAAAAAGATGGTTATATTGATGTCAATATCGATGCAGCATCTGTGGATTTAAGCGGTATCAAAGAAGAAATGTAAGCAACTTTGATTTACATTGAGAAAAAGCGGGAAGTTCCCGCTTTTTTCATTTATAGTATTTTGCAATGTAATGAGGAATTTTACATTGAAAGATGTCAGTCATTATTTGATAAAAAACAAGAATATGTTGTGGTCTGCAAGTATTTGCTTACTTGCGGTCATTTTGACCATTTTTATTCTAAATACTGTTTTAGGATTGCTGGTTCACTATGTGGACCCAGATCAAGAGATCTGGTGGAATATTCTCAGCCCTTACTGTGTTGGTTTGATCATCGTCATCATTGGTTGGTCAATCGCATATGAATTTTATGTGTTCCGTACAGGTGGTCACTCACTTGCAAAGCAATTAAAAGCTCGTCGTTTAAGTCAAATTGAAAGCACTCCAGAAGAAAGTGTAGCATTAAAGCTTGCAGATAGATTTGCAGAGACTTTTGAGATTGATGCACCTACATTGTATGTATTGCCAGATGAAGTCGGAGTCAATGCTTTAACTGCTGGGTTTCATCCAAGAGATACGGTGATTATTCTGACCTGGGGTGCATTACAGAATCTGGATGAATTAGAGCTTTATGGTTTATTGGGGCATGAGTTCAATCAAATTCTATCCGGTGAAGCACGCGAAAATACCCGACTTAAAATTTTATATAGTGGTTTAATTACCTTTAGCCAGTTGGGAAGCAAAATCGCAAAGCAGGGCTTTAATCGTTATAACGCCAAGGGAAATCAGCATAAATTTGAAACCAGCTTTGTCGCAGTTGGCGGGGTGATTTGGCTGCTCGGCAGTATGGGGATTTTAATTAATCGTTTGATTAAATATTTTACTTTGGGTGGTCGTACTTTTTATAACGATTATAAAACTAAAAAATTATTGCTCAATAATGCCAATGTACAAACCTTATTACGTATCTATGTGCATCACGCAGGTTCTCAAATTCATAGTGAGTTTTCTGAAGCTATTGCGCATATGTGTTTTGCCAATTCCTTAAGTCCGCAAAGTTGGTTAAATATCCATCCAAGTATTGAAGACCGTATTTATGAGTTAAATCCGACACTGTTACAGGATCTACAGCTAGAAAATTTAAAAAAATTACGCAGTCAGCCTTTATTTAGTTTGTTGCGTCCTTTGGAAGAATCAACAGGGGATGTTTATAACCCGTGGGTATCTCCGCAGCCTTTACCTTTATTACGCTTATCACCTATTAGTTTTGCTTTAAACGATGCAATTAAACCTTTAAATCCAGAAGTACGCCGTCAAATTGAGCGTTCTGACTTGATTCAGCGCGCTATGCAAACGGCAACGGGTTCTCGTGAGGTGATGGTCGCCATCTTAATGATTCGACAGTATCGCGAGTTTATTCCGTCTGATGCGGAGGTAAGTCGTGCCATTATTGACTCACTTTTAAATTTAGATGGTCGGGTACATATTCAAATTTTCCATGATGCCTGTGAAAACCTTGGTAATATGCCTGCGACCAGTGCGCGTCAATTCGTCACCAAGCTAGCGAAAATTATTCAAGAAGATGGCGAGATTGGTTTGTTGGATGCATTGCTGATTGAGCGTGTAAAGGCTGAATTGCATTTGTTGCCAATGCATACACCGTCATCCTTGGAAACGGTTAAACCACAAATTGTGCGCTTGATCGATGCCTTGCTGCACGTACAGCAAATTAACAGTGCCAATCAGCTTGATGTGCGTTATGAGATTTTAGAACGGGTTTTGTCTAAGGATGAGTTAGAACTGTTTGAAGAAATCTCAGATGAACCTATTGATTTGGGTGAAATCTTAAATGATATTGCAGGGTTATTATTACGTGATCGCCTCAGTATTTTGGGTGTGGCTGAAATTTGTTTGTGGAATGATCGAATTATTACCCAAGATGAATTAGATGTACTGCAATTGCTGTATTGGCGACTTGGCTTTGCCACAGACGATATCGTAGATCAAATGCAGAAAAAGAACAGTGTGATGATTATTTAATAAGGGTAAAGTGAGTTGTAGATAAAGCCATCATAGCAATGATAATAAAAAGAATTAGAAGGGAAGTGCTCACACCACTTGATCTCAAGCGGTGTTAGAAATAACTTTGAATTAACTCGCCATCGCATCGACAGAAAGCTCAGCCACGGTTGGCTTGGCTTTTTCTGCTTTTAGACCTAGCTTATTAAACAATTGTTTGTCTTTACCTTCACCAGCATTCGGTGTGGTTAATAATTTTTCACCACTAAATAGCGAGTTTGCACCTGCCATAAAGGCTAAAGCTTGATCTGAGTCAGTGAGCGATTCACGGCCAGCAGAGAGACGGATATAACTGTGTGGCATGATAATACGCGCAACCGCAATCGTACGGATCCATTCTGTGACATCAAGTTTTTCAACATCTGCAAGTGGCGTACCTTCGATTGGAACGAGCATGTTGATTGGTACAGATTCAGGATGAACAGGCAGGGTTGCTAATTCATGTAATAAACCAATACGATCATTACGATTTTCACCCAATCCAACAATACCGCCACTACAGACTTTCATCCCCGCATTACGGACATGATCCAAGGTGTCTAAGCGATCATCAAAAGTACGGGTGCTGATGATATGTGAATAGTATTCACGAGATGTATCTAAGTTATGATTGTAATAATCTAGGCCTGCTGCATGTAAACGTTCAGCTTGTGATTGGTTGAGCATACCCAGTGTCATACAGGTTTCTAAACCTAATGCTTTAACTTCGCGCACCATTTCGAGGACATAAGGCATATCACGCTCATGTGGGTTTCGCCATGCTGCACCCATACAAAAACGTGAAGAACCTGATTCAATGGCTTCTTTTGCTTCACTGATCACTTTATCGACCGCAATACGTTTTTCAGCTTCTAATTTTGAATCATAGCGTGCAGATTGCGAACAATATTTGCAATCTTCAGGGCACTTACCAGTTTTAATTGAAAGTAAAGTACTGACTTGGATGGTATTGGCATCAAAGTGTTCACGATGAGTTTGCTGTGCTTTGAAAACTAAGTCTAAAAAAGGCTGTTCATATAAAGCTTGAATTTCTTCACGAGCCCAGTCATTACGTACTGTCATTAATTAAATCCATGATAATCATTATCTATCCCTGTATATAATACATAATTCATGCCAATTCCATAGGGCAAAAAAGTCCAAATACGATGGTATCTTACGATTAAAAAGATCAAGAGTATAGAAAACTAAAATTATAAATATAGTTGCAAAGTTAACCACATTCCTTGTGATTTACTCACAAAATTTTAACTTTAATTTTTATTAACTTCAGTGTATTGGTGATTAAAATATTCAAAAATTACGAACTTTGCAACGATCTGAAAATTATCACTCGGCACAATTTAAGGGCATCAATGGGCTGAAATTTGGTGTTGTTTAGCATTTTGCTCGGTAATAGCCCAATCAATATGGACTTGCACAACTTCATCATGTAAGGCTCTATTTTGGGTCAATGCTGCAATAATTTGGGCTGAATACGGTGCATTACCTAAGCCAATTGCAATATTGCGCATAAAGCTTTGAAAGCCTGTACGTCGGATGGGGCTACCCTCAGTACAATTGAGGAAGGTTTGTTCATCCCATTGCCATAAATCCAATAAGTTAATATCGTCTAGGCCATGACGTGGGTTAAAGTCTTCAATCGAAGCTTTTTTGGCAAAACTGTTCCAAGGACAAATTAGTTGACAGTCATCACAGCCAAAAACACGGTTACCAATACCACGTCTTAACTCTTCAGGAATGATTCCCTTATATTCGATGGTTAAATAGGCGATACATCTGCGCGCATCCAGCATATACGGCTCAACAATCGCTTGAGTTGGGCAAATATCGATACAGGCTGAGCATGAACCACAATGATGCGTTGCTGGTTCATCAAAGGGCAAATCAAGTGAAGTAAATAATTCACCTAAAACAAAAAAAGAACCCGATTTTTTATGAATCAATAAAGTATGTTTACCGGTCCATCCCATCCCCGCACTTTCTGCCAGTGATTTTTCAAACACCGGCGCTGAGTCCGCAAAGGGACGGGATTCAAACGGACCAACTTTTTCTTTAATAAGGGTTGCCAAGGTTTTTAGCCGACCACGCATGATTTTATGATAGTCACGTCCACGTGCATAACGGGCAATAATTGCTGAATTGGGCTCATCTGGTACATAACGCGGTTTTGGTGTTTCCACCAAATAATTCATTCGTACACAGATGATACTTTTTGTGCCTGGAACCAGTAGTGTTGGATCCGCTCTTTTTTCTAAATTTTCTTCTAAAAACTTCATATCACCATGGTATCCACGTTTTAAATATTCTTTAAATCGTGGTAATTCAGCTTGAGCATCAGGACGAGCAATGACACAATCAGCAAAGCCCAGTTGCAAAGCCTGTTGTTTGATCCAAGATTTTAGTTCTTGAAGATCAAGCTGTTGCAAGGGAATGGATTGCGAAGTTAAAGTTGCCGACATAATGAATCAATGCGCTATAAAATAGTGAGAAGAAAAGGACAGAATGATGCATCAGCAAGTTTATCACAGCCGTGAAATACAAGCATGGGAAGCGCGTTGGTTTGCTCAGCAAAATAGCGTTTTTGGTTTAATGCAACAGGTGGCTTGGTCGATTGCGCAACGCTTAAATATTTTGTTTCAACAAGCTTCTCCCCCAATTACCACTGTTGCGCTGTGGTGCGGTGCAGGAAATAACGCAGGTGATGGCTATTGTGTTGCCCATTATTTGCATCAATACGGTTATCAAGTCGAAATATTTGCAACTGAAGCAGGGCATTCTCAGCAGTTAAAGGCGGCAATTGAGTTAGTACAGAAAGATAAAATTAAAATCCACCCACATTTTAATATCGAAAAGCGCTTTGATTGTCATATTGATGCACTGTTTGGTATTGGTTTAAACCGTGATTTGGACGGTGCATTACAAGCGATTATTCAACACTATAATGCCCAATCAGGTTTAAAAGTAGCGATTGATATTCCAAGTGGTTTAAATGCCAATACAGGACAACCTTTACCTGTAGCAGTAAAAGCAGATCAAACATTGACTGTTTTAGGTCTTAAAGCGGGCTTGTTTACAGGACAAGGTCGAGAATATGCGGGTCAAATTGAGCTCATTTCAATTGTTCCTATAGACCCACAATTAAAAGCGGTCGCACAGTTGTCACCCACCCAGATTCAATTACCACAACGCCAAGCGTTCGGTCATAAAGGCAGTTATGGGCATGTTTTGGTGGTCGGTGGGCATGCAGAGATGGGCGGTGCAGTCATGTTAGCTGCTGAATCTGCATTTAGTGCGGGTGCTGGAAAAGTCACGATTGTATGTCATGCCAAACATCACACTGCAATTCTGGCACGCTCTCCTAACATCATGCTGAGAGATATCAACGCTTTAACTGATGTGGATATTCAAAATTTATTAAGCCATGTGGATGCTGTCAGTTTTGGAATGGGTTTAGGGCGTGATGCTTGGGCGAAACAACAATTTTCAAAATGGTTTTCACCCATTCATTTAACCCCACAGCTGCAAGTGGTTTTAGATGCTGATGCTTTGTGGTTTTTAGCTGAACAAGCTGTTCAACTCAATCAACGAACTTACCTGACGCCTCATCCAGGTGAGGCTGCTAAATTATTAAATTGCTCAGTGGCAGAGATTGAAAATGATCGTATTGCTGCGATTCAAAAACTTCAGCAAAAATATTCAGGACAATGGGTACTTAAAGGTTCTGGAAGTTTGATTTTAGAAAAGCATCTATGGATCTGTACTGCGGGGAATGCAGGCATGGGCACTGGTGGGATGGGAGATGTTCTTGCAGGAATGATTGCCAGTTTAAAAGCACAATTTGATGAAAATATTCACTTACATGAAATTGTCACCTTACATGCTTTGGCAGGTGATAGGCTCGCAAAAAACGGTATGCGTGGTTTACAGGCCCAGCAAATGCGTGATGCTGTGTATTATGTGGTCAATCATTCATTGTCAGGAGTGAGTATGTGATGAAAGCGGTAAAATTGTTAATTCGTGGTAAAGTTCAAGCTGTAGGCTATCGTCGTTGGTTTGAAAAAGAAGCCTTACAATTGAATTTAAAAGGCTATGTGAAAAATCTAACTACAGGCGAGGTTGAAGCGGTTGTGGTCGGAGATGAACAAGCGATTTTAAGTTTGATTCGTCATTGCTATGTTGGGCCTTTACGTGCTGATGTTACTAGTATTGAACAACAAAACCTGAATCATGATTTAGACTATACTGATTTTAAGATGGTCCGTTAAAGAGATCATTTAGAATAGCAACCACATACTGATATAAATCAATATTACCCATGATGATCAACAAAATTTTATTAAGCTGTATTTTGATGTGCGGTATTCATACTGAGCTTGTCGCACAACCAGTAGACGCTGTGACGAATAAGAATAAGATTGCTTTAAAAGATTTGGACTTTAAAACTGTGATGAAATCTTTTTATCAAAAACAGATCCAATATGTCAAAATCCCTCAATTAGATCAGAGCAATATACAGTATGTCGGGATTAAAAATGCCGAATATACCCATGTCTTTGATCGTGATGATGCTGTGATTGTATTTAGTCCTGCGAGTGCTTATCAAAATGCTCAAAATGAGTTGCGCTATCTTATAAGTACAACAGAAGTTTCGATAGATAAAAATAATGAATTACTAAACTTTTGTGGTGTATGCGCAACATTTACTAAAATCTACCTATTTAAGAAAAATGCTTTAGGTCAATTTGAGTTAGTGAGCCAGAGTCGGGATGAAAATAGTTGGATGAATGCAGATTTTAATTATTTGCCTTATCCGACTGAAAATATAGTTAAAAATATTCGAAAAATTGGTCCGCGAATAAAAGGCTATGTCGAAGTACAAGCGTATAGTCGACAAGGCTATTCAACTAGCACGCTTTATATCGTCCCATTTGATGAAAACCCTGTAATGGTTAAATTGGAAGTTGCAGAAATTGGGAATGACAATGAAGTGACAGGAAGTGATAAAATCTACAATACACAAGCTGATTATCGTTTTTTAAGCACTGAGCATGATGGTTTGTATGATATTGAAATTCACTATTCTGGTACGCAACAAATTTATGTTGGTGATATTGCTAAAATTGTGCCTATAAATGAAACCCATGTTTATCAGTATAATGAAAAACAGCAGAAGTATATTCGAGTGAAATTACATGATTGATAAATATTTAGTTGTTGGAATTGTATTTGCTGCGTGTTTGGTATTGATTATTTATACCCAACTCGATAGTGGGCAAAAAGAAGATAAGTCTTTGTCATTCAAAGCAAAGTTACAAAAGGAATTTCCAAACTATACCATTCTTGAACGGAATCAAAATTTCATAATTTGTCGAGAAGGGAGTAATCCACGTATCCCTGAAGAGTTGGTATTGATTCGTGTTGATTCAGAACAGAAGAAAAATCTAAGAACTTCTGGGAAAATGTTAATTGCAACCTATACAAAGCAGCCCAGTATTCGTGAGATTCGAAAAGATACTTTCCCTTATTTAACTTGAGATGGGCTCTACCATCTCAATAAATAAAAAACCTTTCAGATCATCTTGGTGATAGCGATAACTTGTTGATGATTGCAATAGCTTGGACTTTGACATGGGTAGAGTGAGGCGTTTTGGTGGTGTATAAATTAACGTCGACGACTACTATTGCGACTCCGCCCACGAGCCATACCGCCTAAAGCATTCAGTACAGCTAATTTGCTCATACTGCCAGAAGCATGGGCATGGCAAATTGCTGCAGCGAGTGCATCGGCAGCATCTTGTTGGGGTTGGATTGATAAGTTAAGTAACTTCATTACCATCATCTGAACTTGTTCTTTGTCTGCAGCACCATAGCCCACAACAGATTGTTTAATTTGACGGGCCGTATATTCTGCAACTTGTAAGTCTAAATTGACCAATGCTGCAATTGCCGCTCCACGCGCTTGTCCAAGTTTTAAAGCGGAATCAGGGTTTTGTGCCATAAATACTTGCTCTACAGCAGCTTCTGTAGGACCATGAAACTGAACAATACGTTCAACTCCAGCAAAAATTCGTTTGAGTCGCTCAGGCATTTCTGTTGTTTCAGTGCGAATTGTACCAGCATCAACAAAAGTAAGTTTTTGACCATCTTTTTCAATGATGCCATAACCTGTTAAGCGTGAACCAGGGTCAATTCCAATAATTAAAGGCATAATACTGCTTATCGTAAGTCTTGCTTCAATTATATGATTCTAAAAATGAATTGTAAGTAAAATTTTAACTTAGTTGTATAATCAAAGTACACAACAGTATTATTTCCCTTAAGCACAACGCTAGGGTGCTCATTATTTATAAAATCTTAGTCAATAAATCGCACAAATACATAAAATCGTTGTCAGAACACAAAATTACCCTTTAAAAATTTTTAACTGCCCATATAAATGATAGAAGCAACGAAATTCATTGTTTTTATATGTGAATTTTCAAGCTCACTTTTAATTTATCTTTGAGATGCCTTGTTTCGATGAAACTTTTTCCTATTATTTTAATTGGTACGATTCTTGAAATTGCTGTATGGATTGGTGTAGCCCAATTCATTAGCGGTTGGTACGTATTTTTCTGGTTTATCATTGCTTTTGTAATTGGTTTAAACTTGTTGCGTTCAAGTACAGCAACAATTATGCCGCAATTACAACAAATGCAAATGACAGGAATGATGGGAAACGATCCTGCAATTGCCAAAAAAATGGCGACAGCATTTGCGGGTATTTTGTTGATGATTCCAGGTTTAATCACCGATGTCTTGGCACTACTGGTTATTCTTCCACCTGTACAGAATGCAATTAAAAATGCAGGTATGAAATATATGGCGAAAAAGCAACAAGCCATGATGAACAATATGATGGGTGGAATGGGGGACATGGGTGGTGCTCAAGGTGAAAACCCATTTGCAGATTTGATGCGTCAAATGCAGGATATGCAGAACCAGCAATCTGGTGGGCAATATCGTGATTCAACCATTATTGATGGTGAAGCGCATGAAGTTGAACCGCAGCATAAACAAATTGAATTGAAAGATGTAAATAAAAAATAAAATACAGTCTATGATATTGAATAGAACGCCGAATCAATGATTCGGCTTTTTTATGTCTGAAATCAACGAAAGCAAGCATAATTTCTTAAACATATTTTTGATCAAACGATATAATCACTGAGTCACAATTTCTAAGATTTTATTATGTCGATGTTATTGACTATTTGTGCACTACACTTTGTTGCACAGTTGAGTCCTGGTCCAGATGTATTACTTGTCGCTAAAAGCTCAGCATCGACAACACGTGCCAATACTGTAAAAATCATTTTAGGCATCTCTGCTGGTGTGGTGGTATGGGTTGCATTAACCTTGCTTGGTTTTACGGTTTTATTGGAACAATGGCCATGGATTCAACAAGTCTTGATGCTGATCGGGGGCTTATTCCTTGCTAAAATGGGCTATGCAATGTTGAAAGGCGGCATTGCAACACTTAAACAAAATACCAATTTAGATGGCGTGATCGAGCAGCCTCCTAAAAACTATTTTCTATTGGGCCTTTATACCAATTTAGCTAATCCTAAGATTGTGATTTATTTTAGTAGTGTTTTTTCATTGGCATTGAGTTCAACAGCAGGTGCAAATTTAAAACCGCAGTTGGCAGTGATTATTCCAATACAAACATTTTTAGTTTTCAGCCTGTTGATGATGATCATGTCAATTCCTAAAATTAAACGCGTTTATCAAAAATCGGGAAGTTATATCGATATTGTTTCAGGAAGCTTTTTCTTATTATTTGCCATTTTCCTTTGGGTCGATGTCTTGAAAATGTTTTAGTGGTCGGGATGTTGTAGAGGATTTACGGGTTGTTGTTGTGACTGTTGATCATTGCGACTATCGTTTTGATCTTGAGTGGCATAGCGATGTGGATCTAAGGTTTTAATATTATTTTCAGATTGCGTGTATTTACGACTGCGATTTGCACGCTCTCTTAAACCGCCTTTTTTAATCAGCTGTACCAAAATAATCTCCAAAACAATATCTTTAACTTTACAGATTATAGCTTGAATCAATGTAATACAGAATATTGAATGAATGATCCACAATTTGATAGCTGTTGATTTATAATCACTTATTTTTAGTATGTAAATTTAAGTTATTGAATTTATGCAAGAATATATTGAAACAAATTTGTCTTGTCAAAAGATATGAATCATGTACACTAAAAAAAGAAACAGATTTTTTGCATTACATATATGGATATAATTGTAGTGTAATAATTAAAAACAATAATAGCGCCATAAAAGGAGATCTGAATATGATTCTACAATATCATTGTGCTTGTTGTGATGAAGCGGTCAGTTCAACACAAAAAGTTTGTCCAAAATGTGGCTCTCAACATATTAAAAGCCCATATGGATTATGGACGTTTTGTCTGGTTGCTTGTTTGATTGCAGCAGTAACGTTTAAAGTGGGACATATTTATTTGCAAAATCACAATACAGAAACCCCAGCGCAAGTTTCTTTATTGAGTGTGTTACAGCCAGATGCTAAATCAGATGGTCAATAATTCGTGTAGATGGTAGGTTTAATTGTATAAAGGTTTGATTTTTTAAAAAACAATAAAATTAGATCATGCTAATGATTAAAATAAACAAACCATTAGAGATGTTTTAAGTTATAAATATCGATAAGATATTTAACATATAGATATTCAGTGGAGTAGAGGAGGAAAAATTTTGAGGTATTCATTCCGATAACATTAATTCAATAAAAAAGCTCGCATTTGCGAGCTTTTTTCAGATTTAGATCTTAGGCTAGAATTACAAATTTGCAGAAGCTTTAAGTGCTTCAACTTTATCTGTCTTTTCCCAAGTAAATGCAGTATCTGAACCTTCACGACCAAAATGACCATAAGCAGCGGTTTGCTTATACATCGGTTGAATTAGATCAAGCATACGGGTGATACCGTATGGACGTAAGTCAAAATGCTCACGAACCAATTGGATAATCAATTCATCAGATACTTTGCCGGTATTAAATGTGTTGATCGAAATCGAAGTTGGCTCAGCAACACCAATTGCGTAAGACACTTGAATTTCACATTTATCCGCCAAACCTGCTGCAACAATATTTTTTGCAACATAACGGCCTGCATACGCAGCAGAACGGTCAACTTTTGATGGGTCTTTACCCGAGAAAGCACCGCCACCATGACGCGCCATACCACCGTAAGTATCTACAATGATTTTACGACCGGTTAAACCACAGTCACCCACTGGACCACCAATCACAAATAACCCTGTTGGGTTGATGTGAAATTTAGTACCTGCATGGAACATTTCAGCAGGGATAATTTTTTTCACGATTTCTTCAATCACAGCCTCTTTAAGATTGGCTTGTGAAATTTCAGGATCGTGCTGAGTTGAAAGAACAACTGCATCTAAACGAACAGGTTTGCCATTTTCATAGGCAAATGTTACTTGGCTTTTTGCATCTGGACGTAACCACGGTAGTGCGCCGTTACGACGTAATTCAGCTTGTTTTTCCATTAAGCGATGCGCATATGAAATCGGTGCTGGCATCAACACATCAGTTTCACGGCTTGCATAACCAAACATTAAACCTTGGTCACCTGCACCTTGGTCTTCTGGTTTCTGACGATCTACACCTTGTGCAATTTCAGGTGATTGTTTACCCACCATGTTAATCACAGCACAAGTTGAACCATCAAAACCTAAATCGGTATGGTGATAGCCAATTCCATTTACGGTATTGCGGACAATAGTTTCAAAATCGACATTTGCAGTCGTTGTAATTTCACCTGCAAGAACGACTGCACCAGTTTTTACTAATGTTTCGCATGCAACCCTAGCGTATGGGTCTTCTTTTAAGATTGCATCCAAGATAGCGTCACTGATTTGGTCAGCCATTTTATCTGGATGGCCTTCGCTCACAGATTCCGAAGTAAAAACAGCATACTCGCGCATGAAAGTCCTATCACAGTAATTTATAAAGACGCAATATGTTACATCGACTTCAGCCTGAGGACTAGCATTACCTGACTAAAATGCATGAATTAAATTCATTTTCATGTGTTTTTAATTGATATGCTCATTAGAAAAATTGATAAAAGATTATGGTTGAGTCCTGTTTTCTGGAAAATTTGCAAAAGCAGGCCGATTTGCATTCAAGTTATCATGACTTTTTATCATGTGAAACGCTTTAGCGAGATCTTGTTCTATTTAAAATTGATCAGTATGAAATTTTCAAAATTTAGACTGAATTGGATGGTGAAAGAGTATCCGAATGTAACCGCATCGCTTAAACATAATCAAATTTGTTTTGCTGATGTTGAGATGTTCGATGTGAATAAGAAAAAAGACCGTTTTTAACGTTGATTTAAGACTATTCGGTATATTTTTTAATTAATTTGCAACCTAAGCGGATAAATATAGACTTAAGTCTTTACCCTGATCGCTTTTTTTAAGACAATACATCCCAGTTTTTGAATTTTCTATTCATCTTCCTATATTTTAATTTATTGGACTCTGATTTATGACAACCCCGCTGAATGAACGTCGTATAGCTAACGCAATTCGTGTATTGGCTATGGATGCTGTGCAAAAAGCTAATTCTGGACATCCAGGTGCTCCAATGGGGATGGCAGATATCGCTGATGTCGTATGGCGTGAATTTTTAAACCATAATCCAAGCAACCCACAATGGGCAAACCGCGACCGTTTTGTATTGTCAAATGGTCATGGTTCAATGTTGCAATATGCTTTGCTTCATTTAACTGGTTATGATCTTTCTATTGAAGATATTAAACAATTCCGCCAATTACATTCTAAAACTCCTGGTCACCCAGAATTAGGTTATGCACCAGGGATTGAAACGACAACAGGTCCACTTGGTCAAGGTGTTGCCAATGCTGTAGGTTTTGCACTTGCTGAGAAAACTTTAGCGGCACAATTTAATAAACAAGATATTCAAGTTGTAGATCACTTCACTTACTGCTTCTTGGGTGATGGTTGCTTAATGGAAGGTATTTCCCATGAAGCATGTTCACTTGCTGGAACATTAGGTCTTGGAAAACTCGTTGTTTATTATGATGACAACGGTATTTCTATTGATGGTGAAGTAGAAGGTTGGTTCTCTGACGATACAGAAGAGCGCTTTAAAGCTTATGGTTGGCAAGTACTTCGTGCAGACGGTCATGATGCAGATGCAATTCGTGCTGCGACAGTTGCTGCGCGTGCAGAAAGCTCGAAACCAACGTTGATTATCTGTAAAACGATTATTGGTTTAGGTTCGCCAAACAAACAAGGTAAAGAAGATTGCCACGGTGCGCCACTAGGTAATGATGAAATTACATTAACTCGTGAAGCATTGGGTTGGAAAGAAGAGCCGTTCATTATTCCTACTGATGTCTATACAGCTTGGGATGCAAAAGCAAAGGGTTCAGCTTCAGAAGCTGCTTGGAATGACGTTTTTGCAAGCTATGCTGCAAAATACCCAACAGAAGCGGCTGAGTTAAAACGTCGTGTGAATGGTGACTTGCCTGCAGAATTTTTGGCACAAGCGGATGCTTATATTGCTGAAGTGAATGCAAAAGGTGAAACCATTGCAACACGTAAAGCAAGCCAAAATGCGATTCAAGCATTTGCACCTTTACTACCTGAAATTTTAGGTGGTTCTGCTGACTTGGCGGGTTCAAACCTTACACTTTGGAAAGGCGCGAAAGGGGTTGAGTCTGATCCTGCGGGTAACTACGTACATTATGGTGTGCGTGAGTTTGGTATGACTGCAATTGCCAATGGTGTAGCATTGCATGGTGGTTTCATTCCTTATGTAGCAACCTTCCTTATGTTTATGGAATATGCTCGTAATGCAGTTCGTATGTCTGCATTGATGAAACAACGTGTGATCCATGTTTATACTCATGACTCAATTGGTCTAGGTGAAGATGGCCCAACCCATCAACCTGTTGAGCAAATTGCCTCTTTACGCGGTACACCAAATTTAAATACATGGCGCCCATGTGACACAGTTGAAGCGTCTATTTCTTGGAAATCTGCTTTAACACGTAAGGAAGGTCCTACAGCGTTAATTTTCTCTCGTCAAAACTTACCATTCCAAACACGTACTCAAGCTCAGATTGAGAATGTTGTGAAAGGTGGTTATGTATTGGCTGAAGAAAAAGGCGAATTAAAAGCGATCATCATTGCGACTGGTTCAGAAGTTTCATTGGCGATGGAAGCATATGCACAACTTGACGGTGTTCGTGTAGTGTCTATGCCATGTGCGGAAGAATTTGTGAAGCAAGATGCTGCATATCGTGAAGCAGTATTACCATCAAATATCCGCGCACGTGTTGCAGTTGAAGCTGGACATGTAGATTACTGGTGGAAATTTGTAGGTTTAGACGGCAAAGTTATTGGTATGTCAACTTATGGTGAGTCTGCACCAGCCAAAGATTTGTTCCAATTCTTTGGTATTACCACTGAAGCTGTTGTTGGTGCTGTAAAAGAATTAACTGCTTAATTCTTGCATCGTTTTAAATATAAAAACGCCCCGAGAGGGGCGTTTTTTATTGCTCTGCATTCACTTTTTTAAAATAAAAATAGAATACATGTGTTTAAAGTTATTTTTCTTTTAAGAAATATGAAGGTTAACCTTAAGCTATCGAAAATAGATCAGCATTATTTAATTGAATGGAAAGTGCTTTGATTAAAAACACCATCATCGATAACGATTAGGCAGTGTTTATTTTCCTTACTGGTTTTTTACGTGGTGTGCTGAAACTAAATTATGATGATCATCACGAGTAGTAAAAGATATAGAGTTTCCTAGTGAGAGTGATCATAGGGAAAGCGTGATAAGTTAGTTTGAGCTTGATAAACTAACTCTTCAATTGAGTGATAAATTAAAAAAATTGAATGTTTTTATAAATGATATTAATCAAAAATTAGAAACAGTGTGTCATTCATTTTAGTTTTGTTGACATGTGTCAACATGTGGTCATATAATTTATTTAGAATAGGTGTAACCATGGATAAGCATCCTAATAAGCATATTCGTGAAGCAATCGAATATGCAATTGAAAATGGGTGGGATGTTGTGGAATCAGGTAAATCATCACATGCATTTTGTAGACTGCGTTGCATAGCAGGGCATACGGAGCATCAAATGAGTGTATGGAGTACGCCTAGAAATCCAGAGAATCATGCAAAGCAAATTATTCGTAATGTTAACCAATGCAATGGAGAGTGAACAATGAATACTTATCACTTTACAATTGTGATTCGTGATGCACGTCCAAATGTAGAAAATTTAGAAGATAAATTATTTGAAGCTGGTTGTGATGATGCTTTGATCTGTAGTTCAAATAGTACTGTTTATTTGGAATTTGATCGCGAAGCGAGCAGTGCTGCTGAGGCAATTAATTCTGCAATTGAAAACATTCAATCGGCTGGATTTAACCAATTAGTTTTGGAAGAGAATGGGGTTGCTTCATTATCTGAAATGGCTGAGCGTGCAGGATTAAGTCGCCAAGCTCTATCACTATATGCATTGAATAAACGAGGTGATGGTTTGTTTCCTACACCAATATATGGCGTATCTACTAAATCTCCTTTGTGGTCATGGCCAGAAGTAGCAACTTGGCTTTTTAAACAAGGCAAGCTTGCTAAAGATCAATATGATGTTGCCCAAGTAAAAGCTTTTTCATCTTGATCAAGGCATAGGCATATTCTTTTAGAGTGGACAAGGTTATGGTAATCCACTAGATATTAAGTTGACTTTTTAGTGGGCTTTTTGCTTTTTTATCGTATAAAAATATTTTCAATAATAAGGTACTAAAGTGTTTATAGATTTAAAAATAGTGTAAGTCTTGGCAATCAGTTTTTTTAGCCGAATATATTGGGGTACAAAATCCCACTCAACTCTAGAAGCAGGTAGGGATATTAAGTGCTATATTTAAATATAAGTTTCTGAATTATAAAGTATAAAAACTCCCAAATTAACACATTTTTATTTTATGAAATTTGTTTGTAAATTAAGTAAATTTTAGTAGCAGTTTTTAGCAATAGGTATATAGTTATGCCATTCATTGGGTATTCATGAAACATAGTGATACATATCCCAGAAGTGAGGAAAATATGAGCCTTTATGAACAAATTAGTGATGAAATTACCTTGATGGACGCAGGTGAGCAAAAGTGGATTGGGCAAGATTTGCCGCTTGAATCTATGGTTGCCGTTGAGTTGCTGTTACAAGATTTTCAAGAAGACAAGTTGATTAAGATCCGCCGTAAAAACCATGAAAAACAATCTGGTTTAAAGCAAGTCGATCGTGTCTTGGTTGAGAAGTTATAAGTTTAAAAGCCCCGAAAGGGGCTTTGATTTTTATAGCTTGTAATTTTAAGAATTAATCTTTATCTAAATTAACAGCTGAAAAAAATTATAATAATACAATCTATGATCAAGGAAATGCTAACTGGGTCAGAAAGTGGATAGAGGGCATTGAACGGGGTATTTATTAATAAGAATACCTGATCCTCTTGTTAAAAAATGAGGGAATTCTTATTCAATACCCAACTCTGTCTGAATTTGGATATTTGAAGTCAATAATTTATGAACAGGGCAGCTTTCTGCAACTTTTAGCAGTCGTTTATGTTGCTCCTCGGTAAAATCACCTTTAAGAATAATTTTCCTTGAAATATTATTTTGACCTGCTTCAGGATCGCCCTCAGGATTTAAAGCTAAATCTAATTGAACATGTTCAATTTTAAGCCCTTTATGATTTGCATACATTTCTAGGGTGACCACAGTACAAGCGCCTAGTGCTGATAATAAAATTTGAATTGGATTCGGTGCAGTATCTTGACCACCTTTATCGCTAGGTTCATCGGCATACCATGTATGTCCTTGTGGATTGGTGAGTGTTACACGATAAGCTGTTTGTGTACTTTGTGCTTGAGCAATATTTGCCATAAAACATTCATCAGATAAAAAAGACCAGTACTATAAATATAAAATTTCCGTAAAATGGTCTAGTGTAATTTATTGAACTTTAAATTTTAGTTTTGAATTTAGTTTCTGATATATACATGGTTTAATTGAGTTTAATAAATTAAAATTTTATAAAACAACATTTTATATTGATTTTTAAGGACTTGATTAAGTTTTAAAAGCGCTCATTATAGAATCGTTGCATATATGCAACATATCGTATTATCAATAACAATGAATTTATACGGGAAGTGTATAAACTAATATCCATTCGATAGCGAGAATATAAAGATGAACTTCAAAGCATTAACATTGGGTTTAGCTGTAGCATCAGTAGCAACTTTTAGCATGGCAAAACCTGTAGATTACAAAATTGATCCAACGCATACTGCAACAGTATTTACTTGGAATCATTTCGGTTTTTCAACTCCTTCAGCAAACTTCAGTGACATCCAAGGTACAATCTCTGTTGATAATGCAAAACCAGCAGACTCATCTGTCAATGTAACTATTCCATTGTCTAGTTTAAATACCAATGTTGCAGCATTAGATGAGCATTTAAAAAATGCAGATTTCTTTGATGCTGCAAAGTATCCAAACATCACTTTTAAAAGTACGAAAGTTCAAGCTTTAGGTAAAAACAAATACAAAATCACAGGTAACTTAACTGTGAAAGATGTGACTAAACCTGTTGTTTTAGATGCTGTTTTAAACAAACAAGGTGAGCATCCAATGACTAAAGCACAGTCAATTGGTTTCAATGCAACGACATCATTTAATCGTTCAGCATTTGGTGTTGGAGCATATGTCCCGAATGTAGGTGATAAAATCACTGTAAATATTACAACAGAAGCTTCTGTAGCGAAGTAATATTTAAATAGATTAAAGGCCTGTAAAGTTAGTTTAACTTGCTTTATAGGCCTTTTTGATCGTCTATTCCTTATTCAATTTAAGATATTTAAATAATCATTACTCACTATGATTTGCTCTAGAGGCAAAATCAGCTATTCTTCAGTCGTTGCAATTCTTTTATATTTTTAAATTTTTTCTAACATTAGCATGATACTGCTTATATAAAATGCTAGACAATTTCTTGCTGGGAAACTAACGGCTATTTCGAACTGCTCTAGAAAAACTATGGTCGTCTGTGTAGTTAATGGTCGGTGCAAAAAAACCAGTCTTAAAGTCGACATTCCATGCCTTATATTTGTAGCCTATAGGTTTCCATGGGGATAATGAACTTGACCAATATTTACCATTAGATGGGGTATTAGGAAAAATATGAGTATCTAATGTAGGGCTAGTTGAATCATCAGCACAGTTAGCCGGAGCTTTTTGCCCATAAGGTAATTTTTTCATTTCAAGTTCATGATCTTGTCCATATTGTCTCCGCTCTTGTTCTGGTAATTGTATTTGTCCTATTTTCCTCCAGCCAGTACTACATTTACGAATTGTTATTAATTCTTTTATTTGGGGAACACGCCAGTTATTTTTACCCTCAAATCCACCATTTTTATTCATTTGATTAAGATAATCTTGTGCATCTTCCCAGTTTTTAAATTCCAAAGGATCACCCTTACAAGTTGAGCCTGTCCATGATTGCCCAATTGAACAACGCATCCAGATTAGACCTGTGGCAGGGTCACGCCATTGCCCAGATTTGCTTAATTGTTCATCCGTTTCTGCGTAAACACTCATAGCGCTTGTTGACAATATTAGTAGCAAGGATGCTTGAATTAAGCTTTTACGCTGCTCAATACAAAGTTTAAATTGGTTAAAGATATTCATTTTGTCTTAGTGCTTAAGGAATAGTTCTCTTTAATTTACTTTTACTTCCCTCCAAAGTAAATGTAGAAAAGACCGAATATCGTATTATCGTTGCCTTGATATATTTCATAACTACATTGATGAATATCGAGCAATGGTAAAGCAGCTGATATATCTGTTTAAACTAGGCTTTTTATCACCTAGTTATAAGTTGAATCGATCTAATCGGTACGGATATCTAAATATTCAATATAACCAGTACCTTCAACTGCACGACCCTTGAATGTACCTTTATATTTATAGCTCCCTGCATAACCTCCCGCCATACCATATTGAAAATCAGCATTTGTTCGACCATCAATATGGATTAACGGATTTCCATTATCATCATTCACATTCCATGAGAAAGTATGAGCTAAACGCATTGATAAACCATTCGGGGTTATAACGCGCTGATCTTCAAATGCATGGACATTAAAATTAAATCCATTTGAATGAATACTACCATGATCATCTGTAGAACGAATATATACTCGACGTTGCAATACCAGATTTAATGGACCAAGGATTTCTACAAGTAGGACTTGAGTTTTCTCATCGATATTTAAAATATGATAAGTAAAATAATTGATATATAAATTTACATCTACTGCACGAGCATATTCATAAGTACACAGTCCTTGAACTGTGGTTTTCTTACCTTGATATTCAAGAAATCCTTCATATTTACATAATAATGCCCAGTGATCATATAAACCCAATGACATTTGTACAAATTGGGCAATTTTATCAGTCGCATGAATCTTTAAATCAAAATTGAAATCATGACCTTCACGCTGCGCATGAAAATTTGGATATGTACCTTCAAGTAACACGTCATGACCAAAACTTAAAGATGAACCATTGCTTTCCAATACACAGTCATTTTCTACACTATAGCCATTAAAATGTTCTTTTGTACCTACTGCGGTACCGATTAATACGTTTGCAGTATCAAGCGCAGTAGTTTGGATTAAATGTTGATTCCGAAAAATTTTTACACGAGGTTGGCCAACCACAATTAATAGATTCAAAAAATTAAATGGTGCTTCAAGATTCGGAATCATAACCCCATAATGAACGCAAGAATACTTTCCTTTTGGTGTATGCGTTGGCGTATTCACATCAAAAGGTCTTCCGTTGATTGTCTCTGAACGATCGATAAAATGATGTAAAAACTTTGGTGCAGCAATATGTTTGGGGAATAATCGTTTCATCTAAATGATCCTTAATACTTTATTTGTTAAAATTTACAGTTCTAATGAGATGCCTTGACGAGTACTTTTTATATCCAATGCACTCTTAGAGATAATTTTAAGATATGATTTTGCAAATATTTTCTGTGATGTCTTATTTAGGATTATTTCAAAATTTTGAGGTAGTTTTATTCCTAAGGGATTGCTTTCTTTAATCGAAAGCTCAGTAAAAACACGTGTTCCCATAATATAATCAAACCACGGACGTGTAACACACCAATTGGCATTTTGATTACTTGCCATATGATGATCATAGTGCCAAGGGATCCGTTTACGCGCGTATTCTGGGTCTAGGTGAGATTTTGCATGTACACGCCAATAATTCCAAATCCCATAATATAAGCCGGCAGTAAAAAATGGTGCAATGGGTAAAAATACAGTTGAAACCGCGGCTAAACCTAACAATACGGTTTTTTCATTATAAATTTCTGCATTTTTAAACATAGATTCACGATATCCTTCATCATGAAACAGATCTGTTCTGGCACGTTTATGATGTGCTATATGTGTGAAGAAAGGGCTATTACGGTGTTTACTTGGAAACTCATGCAACCATACCTTATGTGCATACCATTCAAATCCATTCGCAACTAAAAGGCCAATTGGAAAACCTAACATCTCTGATCCTTTTCAATTAAGAAATAACCATCAGTGTAGAAAAAAACAGCTCATTTCTTTTGACCGAAAAGCTAACTCGTTAAATGTCATTAGAATCAAGTTATAGTGAAAACTTATTTTTGCTTGCGCTGGCGATAATGGGATGGCGTTTCATTTGTCCAACGTTTAAAGGCACGTGAAAAGGCGGAAGGCTCAGAAAAACCAAGTAAATATACAACTTGATCTATGCTTATATTGGGATTCATCAACAGCTTTTTGGCCATTTTTTCACGATAAGTTGCCAAAACTTTTTCAAAAGTCGTGTTAACTTCTTTAAGATCTGCACGAAGTTTTCGGGGCTGTAGCCCTAAATGTTGGGCAATTAATTTTAGATCTAATTGCCCTGATTCTAATAAACCAGAGCTGAGTAAGTTTTCTATATCATTAATCAAATAATATTTATCGACAACTTTCACCTGCTGTTTAGCTACATGCTCATGTATTTTTAATAGCATTGGCTCAGCCGATGCTGAAGCTAAACTCAATATTTCCGCATCAAAAATTATACAGCCGTACTGCATACCTAAACGAGTCGGGCATTTCCAGATACGTTGATATTCATCTAAACTCGCGCCTTCTTGGTAAGGCAACCATATTTCTTTGGGATAAAAATGATTGTTACTGATATAGTTTAAAAAATTAAGCATAACGCTTATGGCACATTCTAGATAATGACGAACTGGGTGCTGAAGATTCGTGATCATTGCATTTTGATTTTCAATGTGTAAATGAGCCACAAAAGCATCGGTAAAAATTTTCTGATAACGCAACGCTCTTTGTAAGCCGTCTCCAAATGTAGGGCTACTCATAAAAATGTATTCTAATATTTCGCCTCTAAAAATGGGGAAATGTTCACCTACATGAAGTCCGATATCCTGATCAGCACTGATTTCTTCAGCTATTTCCCAAAAGCGTTGTTGGGTCGAATTATCTCGCCGAATGGTTTTGTCAGGTGGTTGTTCAGATAATCTTATTTGTGAAAATATCCGATTTGCGTCCAAATTCATTTTATTTAGGGTGTGATATGTTAACCAGAGGAAAACACCAGAATCACTAGATTTACTTTGATCCATAAATCAAAAATACCGATTTCAACAGATACAATTTATATTCGTAGATCAGGCTACAAACGTATAAAAGTCATCAAAATTTAAGCTTGTTTTATCATCTTAGAGAAAGCCATTTGACTGTTCAATGTCATTGCGTGCTAATTTTAATTATTGTTCTACAATCTAATTTAGCTATTCAGCAAATACGCCTAACAACCTTTTTAAAAAGTCTTTTATTTATGAGCAGCCTTTTCAACTAGTCGCTTAAAACTAGGACATTGCAAATGCGATGGTGCAGGGCAGTCACCTACGTGACGAAGTATGTCACGAAGTGCGATCAATTTATGAATTTGAAGATCAATCTCATCAGCTTTTTGGTGAATAACACTTGGTGAAAGATCAAGTGCACCACGACTATCGAACATTGCTGCGATTTCTTTAAGTGAAAAGCCTGCTGATTTTCCCATTGAAATCAAAGTGAGTCGTAACAGAACTTCAGAAGAGAATTGTCTACGTAATCCATGGCGAGAAATTGAGAAAATCAGACCGATTTCTTCGTAATAGCGTAGTGCTGAAGGTTTAATTCCACTTTTTGCTGAAACTTCACCAATATCAAGAAATTTCATACTTGACCTCAAGTCAACTTGAATTAGTAGTATGTGATTAAACACCACTGCTGACAAGAGCGCAACATGACAGAGCAGACAGAATCATTAACATTGACAAACAAGACCCAAACTGGAATCACTATCACTTTGGCGTTATCCATGCTATTGGCATCGCTGGGAACAAGCATTGCTAATATCGCATTACCCACACTAGCTGAGGTCTTTTTACTGCCATTTATTCAAGTACAGGCTGTTGTAATTGGATATCTGATCTCGTTGACGATCACGGTTGTGATTGCTGGACGCTTAGGTGATCGATATGGATGTAAGTCTATGCTGATCGTTGGACTGCTTATATTCAGTTTGGCTTCACTGCTATGTAGTGTTGCACCCAGCTTATGGATATTGGTTGCTGCACGATCATTTCAAGGAATAGGTGCGGCATTCTTAATGACACTTGCAATGGCACTTACACGTCAGACCGTCAGTAAATCACAGTTGGGAAGAGCAATGGGAATGCTTGGAACAATATCTGCTTTAGGTACAGCACTTGGACCAGTGTTGGGCGGGTTTCTGCTTGTCGTGAGCGGTTGGCAAAGCATTTTTGGATTACAGTTTATACTTGCGGGTATCGCGATTATTCTGGCTAGGGTACTGCTGCCTAATGATTACATTAAAAAACAAATTCCTGCGCTAACTTCTTTGCAAACAGACCAGAACATAACACCAAACCTTATGGTTAATTCGTTGGTTGCAGCTGTTATGATGACCACACTTGTCATTGGACCTTTTTATCTCAGTCTTGGTCTAAACTTGGATCAAATACAAGTGGGTTTGATTATGGGGATTGGGCCAGTGGTTGCTATCTTAAGTGGGATTCCATCGGGTCGACTTGTCGATCGTTGGGGCAGTCGCTATATCGTCATTACAGGGTTAATTTTTCTGATTATCGGTAGCTCGATGCTCGCTATCTTACCGAAATTGATGGGTATAAGTGGCTATATTATGCCGATCATTATTTTGACTTCGGGTTATCAGTTGTTTCAGGCAGCCAACAATACCATGACCTTGGCAGATGTTCCCAAAGCTCGACAAGGGATAGTATCAGGACTTCTTAGCTTATCTCGTAATATGGGCTTAATTATCGGGGCTTCAGTGATGGGAGCTATTTTTTCATTTGGTGTCGGCACAAATCAGCTCACTCAGGCAACGGCTTTAGCAATCATTGATGGGATGCAACTTACCTTTATCTGTGCTGGAGCATTGATGGTTGTGGGCTTACTCATCAGTTGTGTCTCATTTCGTAGATAATATTGATCAGAAGGGCTTGTAGTGCAATCGTATAAAATGAGCCAGATTCAACAAGCCCTCAAAAAGAGGGCTTGTATGCATTTATTTTTGTTTGGTTTCAATTAAATCACTTAAATCATATCCTAAGCTTTTAGCATAATTTAAATATTCTTCAGTCGTGGCTGGATCAAGCTGTTGAGATCGACTGAGTAACCATAAATATTTCTTATTGGGTGTGCCAATCAATGCAACTTGATAATTTTCATCTAGCTTTAAAATCCAATAATCACCACGCCCTACAGGTAACCAACGAAGTGCTTTTGGTAAAAAACTCACTTTTAATTTGGAGTTTGTAGGCGCGTTTTGTACAGATGCTTCGCCAATCGATTGTTGAAGCTTGCCATTTTTATCGTAACAACGATTATCCACTTTGATTGAGCCATTTTCATTTAAGGAATAATCAGCAGTAATGTTATAATCGCATTTCTTTTGAAAATACATTGGCTTGCGTGCAATTTCATGCCAAGTACCCAGATACCTCTTTAAATCTACATTTTTAACGGTTTGAATCTTTTCATTTCCTGCATAAGCAAATGCCGCAACACTCAGTAATGCTATTCCACCGACGAGCGTAAATATTTTAAACTTGTTGTTCATGACATAGCCCTATATTTAAGTATTTAATATATATATTCATTATGTCGCGCCCGATGCGGGGATATTGTAATTTTGCTTACAAGTCATGTAGTTTTTTCATGTAAAAATCCCTTCTAAGCAGTCCAAGTTGACTTTTTCTTGCGATAATTTCATCATGTTGGTAGGGCAGTATTTCAACCAATTGATCAACAGTTAAATGGTTGTTTTCAATGAGAAAGCAATCTTGATCTGTTGACCAAGCAGAGGATAACAATTGTTTTCTGTTTGGCTTATTTCTAGGGGACATGGATTAAATTCTTTACACCTTGATGGCTGATAATCAATAAAACTACGAGTGATTGAATTTTAATGCTCTGCACTTTGAGTGAATCAGATTCGAATTGTTTATATCAAATCTTGATTTTGTTACTTAATCAAGATTTTAATACGTACTTTAGTAAAACTCAAATTTTAATTGTTATCGACAAATTGAGCGGGGGATAAAAATAGTTTATGCTCAGTTTAATCTAAGAACAATGAAGCAGATTTATGAAAAAAATAACAATGGTAATGTTGCTGATGCTTACAGGCTGTATTACACCAAATCCTCATAGTTTGGTATTGATGCAGCAAAAAAAACAAATTGAAGTCATGCATGAGCAATTGGATAATGAAAATACCAGTAATGAGGTAAATAGAGCATTATTATGTGGTGAATATGAGCGTGTCTATAAAAATGAATACCTGCCTGCTTTAATGAAATTACACAAATCCATGGGGCTAGAAAAACCCAAACAGTATTATTTGGATGAATTAAATAACACCATTACTCAATATTTAGAACTGAAAAAAATAACCTGTTAAGGCTTTTTAGTTGGTTCAGTATTTATGCTGAGTTTCTTCCATTTTCTGATTTGAACTCTAAAATTGGTAAAAGGGGCGACAGTGTTGATATGAATCCATTTATACAGTGGCCAGTTGGCAGGTGTGGTTGCCCATTTACGTTGATTTATTTCAAATAGTTCTTCATCTGTTAGATTTTCAATCCAGTCTGTGACTTCTTTAACCCGTTTAGACAATAACTGAGTATTTTCTTTTAATGAATGCTGGGCATAAGTTTGATAAAAATTTTGATATAGACTGGCTAAGTTATTCCATTTATAGCCTTCTTTCGGCATTGAAACGGGGAAACCTGCAAGTTCTTTACTTTCCCATTCTAATAATAAATTTACCCACCCCAATTGATAGGCTAAGTTTTGGGCAGGGGTTTTATCTACAGCTGCAACTTTATGATCTTTTAAGTCTTCGGATATTTCTTCAAATTCTGTTAAATATTGCTTTAATGAATTATTGATTGCAACAATCAGTTCCTGTTTAGATTGGTAGGTTTTCATCTATTCAATATTCCCAAAATAAATACAATACTGTTTATATTTAATGCATGTTTAGATCTAATTTATTTTAACGATGACAATGATGGAGCAACTCATTACCGTAGTGAATATACAGTAATGAGTCTGAAATTTATGCCAATAGAAAATCAGTCATTCCAGAAGGCTTGTCTATTGTTTATATTCCGCAGCGATTATTCAAAATTATTTAGTAGCAGCTTGCTCATCGCCTTGTGCACTTCTAAACAACTTCCATTCATCAACCACTGTTCCATTTGGAAGCTTACAATATCCTACTTCATTTCCTAATGTATCTTTTTTAATCTGAGACTCTCCTCCCATTTTTTGACAATACACACTTGCAGGATTGGCCATGCCAAGCGGTTTAGCATTTTGATTATTTACTTCAGGGGTAGAGCAGGCAGAAAGAAGCGTTGTCATGAGCACAGAAGCGCCAATATATATTTTATTCATTGCAAACAAAGTCTTGGTTTTAAAGTATGCAGTATAAATAAATCAGCAAGCTTTAATGTATCTACTCTGTATAATCCTGTAGCTCAAACATAATGATCAGGTATGATTTAGTGTAAAATATTAAGTTTGATTAAATAATTTTGTGTGAGAATAAAGAATATCTTTTTAATGTAAATGCTATGGTCAGTTAAATATAATAATCAGTTAAATATAGGCAATGCAGTATTGATATTACATTTCGAGCAACGCCGTATTAATGGGTGAAGAGTAAATACGTTATAAAAAGCACGAAACAGAAAAGTCTATTTCATGCTGATATAGATAAATAGATTATACATTTAAGTGTTTGATAAAATGCTCTAAAACCAATGGTGATTTTAATTCAAGATTTGCTGCATATTTTTCATTTTCAGCTCGTAAATGAGGAATATTTAAGCCAGCTTTGCGTAATTCACACGTATGTCCAATCAGCCATTTTTCCATATCGTCTGCTGCAACTTCGACATGGAATTGTAACGCCAAGATATTTTGTCCAACTCTAAACGCCTGATTTGTATAAATTGCTGAACTGGCAAGTAATTCAGCCTGTACAGGTAAGTCAAAGGTATCACCATGCCAATGTAAGACTTCGGTATTAACCAGCGGTAATAAGGGATTATTTTGAGCTAGATTTAGCTTCAATTGACTCCAACCAATCTCTTTTTGATGGCCTGCATAAACTTTTGCACCCAAAGCATGCGCAATCAATTGTGCACCTAAGCAAATGCCAATAGTGGGTAAATTCTTGGCCAAACGTTGTTTAAGATAAGCGATTTCATCATTTAAAAAAGGATAATCTTCTGTTTCATAAACGCCAATTGGTCCACCTAGAATGATGACTAGACCTTCAAATTCAAATGCTTGCTTTAAATCATCCATACCCGCTTCAAAATAACGTATGCGATAGCCCAAATCATAAAAAGTGTCTTCAAGAATACCTAAATCTTCAAAAGCTAAATGTTGAATGGCATAGATTGTCTTCGGCAAAGCGTGTGTGGAGGAAGTCATGGTTTTATAATGATTTAACGAGAATATTGCTAATTTATACTAGATTGTGTTGGCTTGAAAACTAAATTTATGCTGCGATTTGCAACATGGAATAAATACAGTGTTTGCTTGATTCCAAAATGGTCAATTTAACCGAATCATCAGAGATACTTCGCGCTATGAGTATAGCGCCCACCAGTTGACACAAGACGCCCCAAGCTTTTTCTTCACTTCCGAGACGTTGAGCAAATAGGGCATGACCGCGCTGTAATTCTTGTTGATAGCGTTGTTTAATCTCCTGATCAGCGCGCGCAACTTCAGTGGCAAGTGTTGGCAATACACAACCATAATCTGGATGTTCAACATGCGAGAGGGTTAAGTAACGATTGAGTTCAAATTCAATCCATAACTCAGCCTGATCATGAGGGTTGTTTTGCCACATCTGAATGCTATTTTTGAGTTCGTTTTCAACCAATGCTTTAAACAAATCCTGCTTGGAAGAAAAATGTGAATAGAATGCACCACTGGTCACGCCAGCAGCTTTCATAAAGCCATCTACACCGGTTGCAGCAAAACCATCTTTTTTAGCAAGCTGCCCACTGATTTTTAACAGCTCTTTTCTTTTTTCTTCTTTATAGTCAGATTTGTATCGCATATTTTCCTCGATCAAATTTTTTCTTGACGCTCTAGTTAAACTATAACATAGTAATCGTTATAATAACGATCGTTATGCAAAAAGGGAAGCATGATATGCAAGATGAAATAACAACATCAAATCAGAAAGTTGCATTGATTATTGGAGCTGGTGATGCAACAGGTGGTGCGATTGCGAAACGTTTTGCCAAAGGGGGATATATTAGTTGTATGACCCGTCGCAATGCTGACAAGTTACAACCACTGATTGATGAAATTGAACAGGCAGGTGGGACAGCATATGGTTTTGCATCAGATGCTCGAAAAGAACAGCAAGTTATACAATTGATCGAAGAAATTGAAAGCAACATTGGTGAAATAGAGGTATTGGTTTTTAATATCGGTGCCAATGTTCCATGTAGCATCCTTGAAGAAACCGCACGTAAATATTTTAAAATATGGGAAATGGCGTGTTTCTCCGCTTTTTTAACTGGTCGTGAAGTGGCGAAACGAATGGTAAGCCGACAACGCGGAACATTGATCTTTACTGGTGCGACTGCTGGTCTACGTGGTGCTGCTTATTTTTCAGCATTTGCAGGGGCAAAGCATGCACTTAGAGCTTTGGCACAGAGTATGGCGCGAGAACTTGGTCCACAGAATATTCATGTGGCTCATGTGGTAGTTGATGGTGCAATTGATACAGATTTTATTAAAAATAGTTTTCCTGATCTTTATGAGAAAAAAGACCAAGATGGTATTTTAAATCCTGAACATATTGCTGAAAATTATTGGCATCTTGCCCAGCAACCACGTGATGCATGGACACATGAGCTAGATTTACGTCCTTGGATGGAAAAATGGTAAGTCACTTTATATTAGTAAGTTAATTAATGGTTGCGAGTTGCTATAAGTCATGTTGTATAAGCAGGTGGCTTTATCTTTGTATAGCGAGAGTACGTCTGGATGATTTAAGTTTCTTCTAGAATCATTTTTACAGTAGTACGATAAAAACATGATCAGTACAGTTAAGGAATAACACTGAATGAAACAGGTAGAATTTTATTTTGATTTGGGTAGTCCATATAGTTATTTAGGCTTTTATCAGATTCAAAAAATTGCAAAACAAAATCAAGCGCAAGTGATTTGGAAGCCAGTCTTGCTTGGTGGTATTTTTAAAGCCACAGGGAACAGTAGTCCAATGGCTGTGCCAGCAAAAGCCAGCTATTCGATGATTGATATGGGGCGCTGGTCAAAACTCTGGAATATTCCAATACAAATGAATCCCTATTTTCCTATTAATACTTTAAATCTGATGCGGGTGATTACAGCAGTTCAGCTTTATCAAGCTGAAAAATTCTTAACAGTGTTAAACGCTTTATTTGATGCAATGTTTGGGCATCCGCGTAATTTAAATGATATCAATGAACTTATTATATTGCTTCAATCATTGGGTTTTAGTATAGAGCAGGTTCAAACTTGGCTTTCAGATGAACAAGTTAAAGCCCAACTAAAAAATACCACAGACGAAGCCATTGGGCGTGGTGTTTTTGGTGCACCGACATGGTTTATTGGCGATGAAATGTTTTGGGGCGTTGATCATCTTCACTTTGTTGAGATGGAATTGGCTAAATCTTGATAAATACGCTTTTAAATTCTGATTCTATGATTTAGATACTAGCATGAGAGAATAGCTGTGCTGTAGCTAGCCATGCAGTACAGCTATTCTACAGAAAGCCAAACTACATCGAATCATCAAAATATTTGATGAAGAAATGCTAATCGTAAATATAGAGGATTAAACATAATAATGCTGTAATAGCGCAAGGATCAGTGCCAAAGTAAATACTGATAAAAGTGTTTGCATGCTGATGCTTGCCGCCATTAATTGATGATCGCCGTTTAATAGTTTGGTTAAGATATATGCGGAAGATGCGGTTGGGATAGAAAAGAAAATCATGATAGCAATCACCGCAGCATGACTGAGCTCAAAAAATTGCAAGCAGATAAAGGCAATAAGCGGGATCAGCAATAATCTGAGTAGGCTAATGAGCAAAGACTTTTTCAGATAAACTTTGAGCGTCGAAAACTGAATTGCTGTTCCTACACATAATAAGCCCAACATCAGACTACTACTTGAAAAAGCATTTAACAGATTTGCAAAGCCAGACCAAATAGGGATGTTTAAAACATTAAATGTAATTCCCAATATACAAGAACTGATCAGTGGGTTTTTGATTAGAGACCAGAAAATATTTTTAATGTTCAGTTGATCTTTATCTGTCAGAGAAAGGATCGAAATAACATTAACCAAGGGAATTGCTATAGCAAGGATATTTACCAAGATACTTTTGATTTCAGCATCATTGAGTGTTGTGGCAATCGAGAGTCCGAGATAGGTATTAAAACGAATCAAGCTTTGGACATATACACCGATTTGGGCAATAGGTGTGCGGTTTAACTTTGCAAACAGATAAACGCCAGCAATGATCGTGGCCATAATGAAAAAAATGACCGTAAGAATGCTGTTGAGATGCCCCATATTCATATCTGCATTTGCAAGAGAACTAAACAATAAGGCTGGAAATAAAATATAGTAATTGAGCTTTTCTGCGCCATTCCAGAATTTTTTATCCAGTATACGTGACTGGAACAGATAAAAACCTAAACCAATCAGGGCAATGGATGGGAAAAGAATAGTAATCATTTGTAGCATGATGAACGCTCTATGCAGAACCTAATTCGACCAAGTCCCACCCACTGATTATTTCATCTGTAAGCTAAACCCAAGTAAACTTTAATCAAGAATATGACTTATGCCTATTCATGGTAAAATGAGTCTTTACTCATGGATAGAGTGGCGATGACATTTACTCAACTGACTATTTTTGCCATGTTGGCTGAACAAAAAAGCTTTACTGTCACAGCGCAGCGTTTGCAAATTTCTCAATCTGCGATTTCTCATGCAATTAAAGGCTTAGAACAAGATTGGTCAGTCACATTGTTTTATCGCAATCATAATGAAGTTGAGCTAACTGAATCGGGTATACGGCTTTTAGTGCATGTGAAAGAAATTTTGAATATTTCTAATGTGCTAAAACAAGAAATCTCCGATATACAAGGATTTCATTCTGGCACTTTAAGAATTGGATCTTTTGGTGCTTCATCTTCTAATGTATTGATTCCCTTAATTCTAGAAAAATTTAGTTTAAAATATCCAAATATTGAAGTGTTTATTAAAGAAGGAACGGACAAAGATATTGCTCAATGGATTCATGACCGTACTATTGATGTTGGATTTGTGGTTTTACCTGAAGAACGTTTTGATACTTTTCCTGTGATAGAGGATATTTTTGTAGCACTTATTCCCAAATCCTATGCACGATCACAACAAAGTGCAGTTCGATTGGATGAATTGGTAGAACATCCTTTTTTAATGACCTCAGCAGGCAGCCAAAACCATGTGACAGAGATGTTTAAAAAAGCCAATCTGAGTCCAAAAATTAAATGTTATTTTTCTCAAATTTTGACCATTATTAATATGGTGAACAATGGTGCTGGTGTTTCAATTGTCGCAGATATGGCCTTGAATAAAGAGTTGATGACGCTGTTTCCCAATGTTCAAAAATTACCTTTATCACCCAATATCAAGCGGTCTATTAGTCTGGCAGTGAAGAATAAAAAACAGATGAGTCCAATTACACAGGCATTTATTGATATTGCACAAATGGTTTAGCATTTTATCGTGAGCCTTTCGTAAAAGAACAAAAGAAGAGTATAAGCACAGAGAATGAATGATTTGATTTATAAACTCATAGAACGTCCTAAAACAGCATTTATACTATGTGGCTGTATTGCTAACCTATCCTTATGGGCAATCGGCCATATCAAAAGCTTTAGCATTTTATGGGTACTCAGCTTTTTCGTTTTTACCGCATTTTCTGCATTGGCTTTGTCTGTATATTTGATGGAAATTGTTGAGAAAAAGCCAAGATACAAAATCTACTTTCAACTGTTGTTTTACACACTTTTGATCATTTTATATTTAGCATTGAATACTTATCAATCTGTTTTAGATCAGAAATTTTTTCCACGAAGTTTAGTGATGTTTGTTGTTGTGTTTTTCACAATGTTATTGATGGTGAATTTAAGAGTTGTGGTTGGATATAGTTTCGAAAATATTAAAATGCTATGGAAAAGGCGTAAGTAATTTTGCTGCTGATCTTAATATATCTGATTTGAACGTATTGGTTTATGCAACTAAACAAACAATACTAAACAGGCAATACTAAACAGGCAATAAAGGAATGTGTTGATGGATTTAGAAACATTACAACGGCAAATCTGCAAAAAATATGAGTCAAAATATATCGAATTTAATTTGTCGGATAGGGTTGCAATTGCATTACAGAGTCTAGGTCAACAACCGATTTATGCAGTTCGAGTTGCGCTTAAAAAACCAGACAATGTTTCTTGGTTTATTCACTGTGGAGAATATTCTTCCGCTGATGATTTTTATCAACCGCTGCATGCCTCGCATTTACAGCAATATTTACCTGAAATTTTACCTTATTTGGCGCTTGAGCACGGTTATCATGTCATTATTGATGAGCATGGCTATGAAGATGTTTGGATGAATCCAACAACCGACTAAATTTAGCGAATCATCGCAATCTGTATAAAATAATGAATTGATAGTGATAAGAATTAAAAAGCATCTTCATCATGACAAAAAAAGCGAACCAAAGTTCGCTTTTTAAAAGTGTAAATCAACTACAGAACTTAGAAGAAGCCCATTGCTTTGGTTGAATAGCTAACCAATAAATTCTTGGTTTGTTGATAATGATCAAGCATCATCTTGTGGTTTTCACGGCCAATGCCTGATTTCTTATAACCACCGAATGCAGCATGTGCAGGGTAGATATGGTAGCAGTTGGTCCATACACGACCAGCTTCAATCGCACGACCCGCACGATAAGAGGTATGCGCAGAACGCGACCATACACCAGCGCCTAAGCCATACATCGTATCATTGGCAATTCGGATTGCATCGTCATAATCTTTAAATGTTGCGACAGAGAGCACTGGTCCAAAAATTTCTTCTTGGAAAATCTTCATACTGTTGTCGCCTTTGAAAATGGTAGGTTCAATATAGAAACCTTGACCGACTTCCTGACGATCGCCACCACCTGTAAGCAATTGAGCACCTTCAGCACGGCCTGTTGCGATACATCCCAAGATTTTGTCTTGTTGCTCTTGAGATGCTTGAGCACCAATCATGGTGTCTGTATCTAGAGGATGTCCAGTTTTGATGCGTTTTACACGTTCAACTGCCATTTCTAGGAATTTATCGGCAATACTTTCTTGAACCAAGGCACGTGATGGGCAAGTACATACTTCACCTTGGTTTAAAGCGAACATGGCAAAGCCTTCAAGCGCTTTGTCTAAATAGTCATCATCTTTATCCATGACATCTTCAAAGAAGATGTTTGGTGATTTACCACCAAGCTCAAGTGTCACAGGAATAATATTTTCAGTTGCGTATTGCATGATCATTTGACCAACAGCAGTGGAACCCGTAAATGCAATTTTAGCAATACGTGGATTGGTTGCCAGTGGGCGACCCACTTCAACGCCGTAACCATTGACAATATTTAAAACGCCTGGCGGTAAAATATCTTGAATGAGTTCAGCAACAACTAAAATACTTGATGGTGTTTGTTCAGCAGGTTTCAGCACAATACAGTTACCCGCCGCAAGTGCTGGTGCAAGTTTCCATGCTGCCATAAGAATAGGGAAGTTCCATGGAATGATCTGACCAACTACACCTAAAGGCTCATGGAAGTGGTAAGCAATGGTATCTTCATCAATTTCAGAGATACCACCTTCTTGTGCACGTAAACAGCCTGCAAAATAACGGAAATGGTCAATTGCTAAAGGAATATCAGCTGCCAATGTTTCACGAATTGGCTTACCGTTTTCCCATGTTTCTGCAACCGCCAGTAATTCTAAATTTTCTTCTAAACGATCTGCAATTTTCAGCAGTACATTTGAACGTGTTGTTGGAGATGCTTTGTTCCATGAAGCTTTGGCTTTATGTGCTGCATCTAATGCAAGTTCGATATCTTCCGCAGAAGAACGTGGAATTTTGGTAAAGGCTTTACCATCTACAGGAGAGACATTATCAAAATATTGCCCTTTAACAGGTGCTACCCATTTGCCATCAATAAAGTTTTCATATTGGGCTTTGAACTGTACTTTTGAACCAGGCTGATTTGGATCTACATAACGCATAAGAGTATCCCTTTACTTATATTCATGATCATTCATGATGTGTTTAATATGGCATGTATGAACAATGATTGTTTACATGATGGTTTGAGCATAGAGAGTCAAAGGTAGGGAAAAGGTTGGATGAAATCCAAGACACATTTGCGCTATGCTTTAATCTTTGGCAATATTTTCTTGTTTATTGAAAAATTGCTAAATATTGGAAAAAATTGGTTTTATTCTAACGCTTTGGTATGAGTTGTGTTGACTGATGTTAAGCTCACTGTGTTAATGTGCTAGAGTAATTTATAAGCAGGTCCGCTGGATAAAAACAACAGAGAAAGGATAGGATATTTTTTAACGAATTACAGAGGAAGTAGCGTATGTTAAGCCAACAAGAGTTATCAAATAAACGGAGTTTAATTGAGCAATTACGCCAAAGTAGTAGTTTGTCTTTAAAACATGCTGATCAACTCGGGCAGAGTATTGCAAGTTCATGGCAACGTTCCAACTCAGCTGCGATTCCCAAAGATCGTGATGCTGCACCCTTGATGAATGTAAAACAAGAAAGAAAAACACTGTTAGAAAAAGCAATCGAACATTGTCGTGATGAATTAACCCATATCGCAGAACAGTCGGCAATGGTTGCTGCAGTAGGGGATATTGGCAGTACCATTATCTGGTCAGCCGCGAGTGGGCAAATGCGCAATGCTGCAGAACGTGTTCATTTTATTGCTGGTGGGCAATGGCGAGAAGATTTGGTGGGAACCAATGCTTTGGCACTGTCATTAAAAACCCAACAATCCAGTTGTGTGTTTTCTAACGAACATTTTATGTCTTCTGTGCATGACTGGGTTTGTTATGCCTCTCCCATTATAGATCCTTATTCCAAACAAGTTTTAGGGGTGATTGATCTGTCAACCACATGGAATCATCACAATAGTTTGGGATTACTGGCAGCTGAACGCTGTGCCTCAATTATTCAATCGGCATTGCTAGAGTTTCAGCAACAACATTTATTTATCCGGGCTTTTGCTGTGCCACAAGTGTTGTTCAATGGCAAGATTGTGGTACTGACACCACGACAAATTGAAATTTTGACCATTCTTGCGTTGTGTCCACAAGGGATGAATCTGGAAAATTTACATCAAGCGCTATATGGTGAACGAAAAGTAAGTGTCGGCACATTAAAAGCTGAAATGTCGCAACTGCGCGATATCTTGGGTGGCATGTTGGGTTCACGGCCTTATCGTTTATTGGCACATGTTGAGGCAGATTTCTTGCAAGCAGAGAATGCTTTAGATGCGGGTTATACCGAATCCGCTTTAAAATTATGCAAAGGTGTATTTTTAGCTAAAACTGAAAGTCCTTTTTTATCTGCATGGCGAGACTGCCTTGAATCACGCCTGAGTGAAGCGATTTTTAAAGCCAATGAAACAGATGCTTTATTAAAACACCTTGCACATTTTCCAGAGGCGATTGATGCCGTTGAGCGTCTGATTGAACTTACACCAGTCGGGCATCCTGCTCATCAAATTCTAATGAAATATAAAGATGAACATTGATTTTGCAGGATACTTTTAACTGATCATTCGCTTGTAAAGAAGAATGAATTGGCGCTTTTAAAGCTGTTTTTGGGCTAACCAAGAAAAAAGTTGATGATAAACTTCTTTTCTGACTTCTGGTGCCGATAAGACCAAGTCATGCAGCCCATTTTGAATGGTCATGACATTAACGTCGCCCTGTATTTTACCTGCATCCCTCACGATGTCTTTGACCTCTAAAATAACATCAGTGCTTTGAGCATCTCGGTTAAATTTCTTGGGATAGGTCGTTTTGTGAGAATGCATCACTAAGGTTGGTACATTGATCTGTACACCTGCATGAATTTCTTTTTGCGCTTCAAAAATTGCATGCACAAAGCTTAAATATACTTTGGGGTAAGTTGGTTTTTTCCACTCTAAGCTGAAATCCCATTCGCCTTGCAAATCTTTATGCAGACTAGTGACATACCATTTATTTAATTCACTTGGAAATTTTAAATTAGGTAAGCGTTTACCCAATGCGCTGAGTTTTGGGAGGGCTAATTTTTTCTTCCAAGCAGGCATATTAAAGTCATAGAAAGGACTATTGCACCATAAGGCTTGAATAAGGGGGTGTTGTGGATAATGTGCTGCATATAATGTTGCGATCAATCCTCCTGTAGAATGTCCTGCCAGTAACACCTCAGTGTGGCCTTCCTGACCAATAATCTTTAATGCTTGTGTGATTTCTTCATCATATTCATTCAAATTTAGAACATAATAATATTTTTGATGTGGTAGGTAAGAACGACCATATTTTCTTAAATCAAGTGCATAAAAATCATAATCATGTTGATTAAATTGTTCAGCCATTTCTGTTTGAAAGAAATAATCGATAAAACCATGGATATATAGCACCGCTTTCTTGGTCGCTTGAACTGCTTGTTTGCGTACCAAAGTCGCAATGACTTTACCATCATAGTCATCTGTTAAGTTTAAGGTTAGTTTTTCATACCCTGTACCAAGGATATCAGGTTGATATTCAGTAGATTGAGTGGTCATAGCATATTCCTGAATTTATTGAAAAATGAAATCCGAAAAATTACAGATAGTCTTTTACCAGCGCATAGGATTCATCATATAGTTTTTGTGCCAACTGTATATCTTTGGCTTTGCCTGATTTAAACGCAGGGGTTTGCAAACTCACATAATCACCATTGCGCTTTTCCCATGATGGATCAAAAGCAATTTTTTTAATTAATTCGGCAGGCTTAGATGGTGGAATAAGACCAAGTTTAATTATTGCATATTGCCATTTGGGTAATTCACGATAAATCTCAGAATCTACGCCACCTGGATGCAATGCATTGCTGGTGACATGACTTCCTTGTAGTTGTTTTGCAAGGATATTACTAAACAGCAGATTGGCTAATTTACTATTGCCATAGCTCAATACACCATTGTATTTTTTCACTTGATCCGCGTTAAAATTCTCAGGTTGGATACGACCTAAAAGATGCATCATTGAAGCCAAATGAATTACACGACCTTGTTGGGCTTTTTGAACCAATGGAAGAAGTTTCAATGTCCAAAGAAAAGGCCCCAGATAATTTACCCCAAACTGTTTTTCAAAACCATCAGCTGTGGCCTCAAGATCAGGTGTCATCATGCCAGCATTGTTGACTAATACATCAATTTTTTCATATTTGGCAATAATTTCATTGGCTGCTTGGTTAATTTGTTCAAGACTATTTAAATCAAGGTGAATCACGTCTACTTGACCTGTACCGAATGACTCTAAGTGTTGCTGTGCTGTTTTTGCTTTTTCTGGATTACGACAAGCAATGATCACATGGTGACCATCCTTAATAAATGTTTCTGCAGTTGCAAGCCCGATTCCAGTGTTTGCACCCGTGATGATGATGGTTTTACTTGTTGTTGTCATTGCTGAAATAATCCGCTGGTGTTTTAAGCATCATAGTCATAGATTGTGACTTTATCAATATATCTGACAATAATGATTGTCATTTTTTAATAAGCGTATAAAAAAAGGAATATTACCTAAGTAATATTCCTGAGTATCAAGCACACTTCATTGGATTTGGCTTAAAACAGTTGTCAGGCTGATGTAGAACCAAAGAGTATCGTTTTACATTGCTGATTCAAAAATTTTAATGACTTGAGCATCAGTTGCTTTACGTGGGTTTGTCAACATACAGGCATCTTTTTGCGCATTTGATGTCATTACTGCATGATCTTCCGCTTTGACACCCAGTTCAGCTAAGCCAGAAGGGATACCAATAGATGATGATAACTCACGGATTGCATCAATCGCAGCAAAAGCAGCCTCAGTAACGGTTAAACCCTCGGTATTGACACCCATTAATTGGGCAATTTTTGCATAACGGTCAGGACAAGCAATTAAGTTAAACTCACACACATGCGGTAATAGAATTGCATTACATACGCCGTGTGGAAGGTTATAGAAGCCACCTAATTGATGAGCCATTGCATGTACATAACCTAAAGATGCATTGTTAAATGCCATACCTGCTAAATATTGTGCATATGCCATCGCATCACGTGCTTCAAGATTTTCGCCATTGGCAACAGCAGGGCTTAACCATTCGCTAATCATTGAAATGGCTTTTTCTGCACATGCATCGGTAATTGGGTTTGCAGCAGTTGAAACATAAGCTTCTACAGCATGAGTTAAAGCATCCATACCCGTTGCAGCAGTTAAAGCAGCAGGTTTTGCAATCATGAGTTTAGGATCATCAATTGCAACAAGCGGGGTACAACGCCAGTCAACAATCGCCATTTTTACATGGGTATCTGTATTGGTGATAATACAGAAACGAGTCATTTCAGAAGCAGTTCCCGCCGTTGTATTGATTGCGACAAGCGGTGTCATTGGGACTTTACTTTGATCAATCCCTTCATAATCACGAATATGACCGCCACCTGCGGTGACTAGGCCAATTCCTTTTGCACAGTCATGAGAAGATCCGCCGCCTAAAGACACAATAAAGTCACAGCCATTATTGTTATATTCATTTACGCCATTGTGTACATTAATATCTGTCGGGTTTGGTTCTGCGCCAGGAAAAACATGACTGTCTACGCCAGCTTCTTTGAGATAGCCAACGATAATGTCTGCAACACCAAATTTGAATAGGCCAGCATCAGTGACGATGAGGGCTTTTTTTGCCCCTAAATTTTGTGCTTTAGCGCCGACTTCTTTGGCACAACCTGGACCAAAAAGTGAGACGCAAGGGATGTAAAAACCGTTTGTTTGATCTGCTATATTTTTAAAAGCCATGGTGCGATTCCTTCTACCATTGTTATTTCATCATTCCAGAAAGGTGATGATCACCTTGAGGTTGAGTATCAGTTTTGAGGGCTGGATTGAATACCTACTAAACACCTACCAAATTTTAATCATGCAAATTTTAAATTAAGTATTTGATATTTATATTTAAAATAAAATGATGAAGTTTTTCTTTATAATTTTAAGCTGAAAATCAGGCTTTAACGTGAGTTTTGATTAAAAACGACAAAAACAGATTTTATTTGGTATTTTTTGCTTTGACAGATCATTTTATTTTTAAAAAGTGAATCGTTGCGTTAAATTTCGGGGATAAATTTTAAAATCCATCAAAATAGACTAAATTATCAATTTATGAGAATGTGTGTTAATAATTAAAAAGTGAAAATTATGTGAAAAATTTAATATTTCTATACTAGGTCAGTATGGGCTTAAATAGACTTTTTAAATATACCTGTACTGTTAATTTATGCTAAATGATAAAAATAACATAATGATATGTATGATTAATAAGTATTATAAAAAAATTAAAAATAAAGATACCAATATTTTTTTCGGATGAGTGTAAATGCTATTGATCAGAATTTTATACATAAATATTGTTTTTTATGTATGTTTTTTAAACAGGTTACCACGGTTCGGTAATCTCATATTTTAAGGATAAAAAATGAAAAAAATATTAACGTTAAAAAATATTGCTATAGCAACTTCATTATTCGCGATTACCAGCACGAGTTTTGCGGGGGAGTATAAACGCTTTTCAGTATCTGCAGGTTGGTTACATGTCATGCCTCAAGGAAAAGCCAATCCCTTTAATATTAATACCAGTGTTAAAAATGGTACCAATGCAACAGTCGGAAGTATCTCTACAACCAGTTTTTTAAACTCAGTTGATCCTAATGCGATGGGAGAAGACTTAGGCGGAGTGCCATTTAATCAGAAAGAGGTGTTAACTGAATTTCTCAATGATGCCTTTATGCAAACCTTATTGACTGATGGTAAGGGGAATATTTTGCCGGAGGTCGCAGGAACCGCAAATATTCATGGCTTGGAAAATTGGCAAGCAAAGGGTACAGGGCTCGAAGTCGATGACGTGGATACGCTGGGCTTGATGCTAAATTATTACATCAACGACAATGTTTCTTTGCAACTCATTGGTGGGATTCCTCCAAAAGTGGATATTAAAGGTAAAGGGGAAATATTGGCACCGCTCACAGGATTAGCCACTTCGCCAAATGAGTTGGTCAATATCTTATTTCCAGATGGTATTGGTTTAAATCAAGCCATTCCAATCACCAATTTAGGCAATAAGTCTAAAGCAGCATCGGTACGTGCTTGGACACCAGCGCTGGAAGCGCAATATCAATTTGGTCAATCTGGTGTCAATAAATTGCGTCCATATATTGGGGTAGGGGTGATGTACTCTCATTTCACGGATATTAAGTTGAACTCACAGATCAAAAGTGATCTGGTTGCAGCGGGACACATGATTCAAAACGTTTTAGATGGAAAAGCTGGGGCTGCGTTAGATGGCAAACCTTCCAGTGCAAATCCTTATGTAAGAGTTAAAACGACTGATGCCATAGCACCCATTGTAAGTCTGGGCGCTACTTATGATATTAATGAAAACTGGTTTGGTGTGGCTTCTGTTTCTTATGCCAAGCTCAACAATCAGGCAAAGATTGATGTTGTTGATGCCAAGACTGGTAAGCGACTGATTAATTCCACGACAAAAGTCGATATAGATCCATTGATTACTTATGTTGGTGTGGGGTATCGCTTCTAAAATCAACACTATTTTCCCTAAGAATAGTGAAGATTTTAAATGGTTAGCTTCGGCTAACCATTTTTTGTGGTCTAGGTAAAATCTTGTTAGCGATATGTAGATTGACGAGTAATAAAAAAGCATCCATTCAGGATGCTTTTTTGAAGGTATGGTACAAATCAGAGAACTTATTTCTCTACGATTGCAGTTACACCTTGACCACCAGCAGCACAAATCGAAATGAGTACACGACCTGAACCTTTTTGGTTAATCAATTTTGCAGCGGTTGCCAAAATACGACCACCTGTTGCTGCAAATGGATGACCCGCAGCTAAAGAAGAACCTTTAACATTGAGTTTGCTACGGTCAATTGAGCCTAAAGGTGCATCTAGACCTAAACGTTCTTTACAGAACTTAGGATCTTCCCAAGCTTTTAAAGTCGAAAGAACTTGTGATGCAAAAGCTTCATGAATTTCATAGTAGTCGAAGTCTTGAAGTTTAATACCCGCACGAGCCAACATACGTGGAACAGCATAAGCAGGCGCCATCAATAAACCTTCTTTCTTATTGACAAAATCTACAGCAGCAGTTTCAGTGAATGTTAAGTACGCGAGTACTTCGTGACCATTTGCTTTCGCCCATTCTTCAGAGGCTAAAAGTACAACTGAAGCGCCGTCTGTAAGTGGAGTAGAGTTACCTGCAGTCATTGTTGCAGTTTCACCTTTACCAAATGCAGGTTTAAGCTTAGCCAATTTTTCAACTGAAGAATCAGGACGTAAATTATTGTCTTTGTCTAGACCCATAAATGGCGTGATCAAATCATCGAAGAAACCTTCTTCATATGCTTTGGCCATTTTTTGATGTGAAGATGCAGCAAGTTCATCTTGAGCTTCGCGAGGAATACCCCATTCTAAAGCAGTAATCGCTTGGTGATCACCCATAGATAAACCTGTTCGAGGTTCACCATTTTTTGGCGCATCCATCAAGTCTTTAACATTGATTTTAGCTAAGGCTTTTAAACGGTCTTTACCTGTTTTTGCAATGTTTAATTCAAGCAATGCTTTACGTAAGCCGTCACCAAATGCGATCGGTGCATCAGAGGTAGTATCCACACCACCAGCAATACCCACTTCAATCTGGCCTAATGCAATTTTGTTTGCAACAAGGAAAGCTGCTTGTAAGCCAGTACCACATGCTTGTTGAATATCATAAGCAGGGGTTTCAGGGGCAAGTTGAGTATTTAAAACACATTCACGTGTCATGTTGAAATCACGGCTATGTTTTAGAACTGCACCAGCAACAACTTCACCTAAACGTTGACCTTGAAGGTTAAAACGTTCAATTAAACCGTTTAAAGACGCAGTAAGCATGTCAATGTTTGACGCTCGGAAATAAGGGCCATTTGAACGTGCAAAAGGAATACGGTTACCGCCAATAATTGCTACGCGACGTACAGTGTTTTGACTCATAATTTTATCCTGCTGACCAGAAGTTTGAGTTTTAGAAGATGAAGCTGTTGTAACTTTTTTTGCCGTCGATGCCGTTGCTTTGCTACGTGAAGCAGCTGCTGGTGCACGAGTCGGTTTTTTAGTCGTGTTGGCTGCATTGGCATTTGTAGAATTTGTGTTGCTACTTTTACTCGTACGAGTACGAGGTTTTGATGTATTTGACACAGTTTCTTGTACAGTGCTTTCAGCGTTTGAATTTTCTTGAGTTGTTTTGCTCATAAGGCTTTTCCAAGCATGTTCGCAATATTCTTAGTACTTACATTAACATAATTGGCTATGACTCGAATTGACTATAATGACATTTGCATATTCTTTCAGGTCAAGTCATCATTTTGGCAACTCAAGTATGATTTAACTGAAACTTATGGGACATAGAGATGATAGCGTTGTTGACGATTCCTCTAAGCCTTGCGCGAAGAACAACGCAAGCCATTTAAGAAAGCGCAACACAGCTAAATATCTGAGATTATACTGAAGTTAAAAGATAGCTTAAGCCCCATACAAAATTAATTTGATGAGAGATAAGAAACATGTCTGACCAATACCAAGCATTTGCTAAATCTCCAATTGGTAAATTTGTCATAAAAAATTTAGGTTTACCATCACCAATCCAGCTAGACCGCTTTGAGTCAGCCACTCCTGTCGTTAAAGGTGCTGTATTATTTGGTGCAGCTCCAAAGAGTCATTTCACTGGTGAAGTTGCGCAGGTTCTTAGTAATATTCATGCCAATACTTATGCAGGGAATAACGCAGAGTTACAACAAGCTGCTGCAAAATCTGGTTTGAATGTTGGTGCTTTTAATGAAGGCGATAAAGAATCAAAATTCAAAGCAGTGATATTTGATGCATCAGGGATTCAAAATTCAGAACAATTACATGAACTACACAAGTTTTTTAATCCTGTTGCCCGTCAAATTGCAACATCAGGTCGTGTAATTATTATTGGTTTAACACCTGAAACTGCACCAACGATTAAGCAAGCGATTGCACAACGTGCATTAGAAGGGTTTGTTAAATCGGTTGGTAAAGAGTTTAAGAAAGGAATTGCTGCTGATCTTATTCTGGTTGATGCAGATGCTGCACAAAACTTGGAATCAAGTTTACGTTTTGCAATTTCTCCACGTTCAGCATACGTATCGGGTCAAGTGATTCGCGTATCTAAAGGTGATGTGATTGATATCGATTGGGCAAAACCGCTTGCAGGCAAAACTGCATTAGTAACAGGTGCAAGCCGTGGTATTGGTGAAGCGATTGCACATGTATTGGCACGTGATGGTGCACATGTAATTTGTTTAGATGTTCCACCACAACAAGCAGACCTAGACCGTGTTGCAAGTGAAATCGGTGGTTCTACGCTCGCAATTGATATCACTGCTGCTGATGCTGGTGAAAAAATCAAAGCTGCGGCAGCTCAACAAGGTGGTTTAGATATCATCGTACATAATGCGGGTATTACACGTGATAAAACTTTGGCAAATATGAAGCCAGAGATGTGGGATCTGGTGATTAATATCAACTTATCTGCTGCTGAACGTATTAACGATTATTTATTGTCAAATGATGGTTTAAATGCAAATGGTCGTATTGTTTGCGTATCTTCAATTTCAGGTATTGCTGGTAACTTAGGTCAAACCAACTATGCTGCATCAAAAGCAGGTGTCATTGGTTTGGTGAAATTTACTGCGCCTGTGTTAAAAAATGGTATTACCATTAATGCTGTAGCGCCGGGTTTCATTGAAACTCAAATGACCGCGGCAATTCCATTTGCAATCCGTGAAGCAGGTCGTCGTATGAACTCAATGAGTCAAGGTGGCTTACCTGTTGATGTTGCTGAAACAATTGCTTTATTTGCATCTTCAGCATCTACAGGATTAAATGGTAATGTTGTGCGTGTTTGTGGTCAAAGCTTATTGGGTGCATAATCACGCATAAGTGAAGTCCTGTTTCGTTTAGGGGATTTCCGCGAAGAGATTATTTGTGTATTTAAATAACACTTTCGCTGGCTTTCTCTTGAACGAAATCAGGATGTTTAAGCTGTATCATCCGTTAATTTCCAACTGAAATGTTGGATTTTTTAAATGTTGAATAAGAATTAATTTTTCAAAGGTCCAGTATGAATACTCGCCATTTTAGTCAACTTCCCAAGCCATATTTAGCTTATCCAAAAGTGATTCAGGGTTTAATTTTTAAAAAGCCAAAAGGTGAAAAAGTTCTACCGCAAGTTGAATATGTGGTTGATTCATTCAAAATTGATCCAAATCATTTAAAAGCATATAACGAAGTGTGTGGCTTTAAAAATAATGGGTATATTCCCGCGATTTATTTAGCTGTTTTATCGCAAAGTTTACAAATGCATATGATGACCTCTGAAGCATTTCCTTTTGCAATCTTAGGCTTGGTGCATATTCGCAATCAAATTAAGCAAACACGTAAAATTGGGGTCAATGAACAGCTGACTTTATCTTGTCAATTTGGTGAGTTAAAGCCCCATGATAAAGGGGTTCAGTTCGATTTCATCACAACAGCCAAAGTTGGCGGTGACGTGGTCATGCAAGGATTAACCACCTATCTAGCACGCCAAAAAACCGATGGTTCAGTTACAGAAAAACCAAAAGATAAAAAAGAACCAAATTATCAAGTTCAGGCGGTTTGGGAAGTTTCTGAAAATACTGGTCGTCGTTATGCTATGACATCAGGTGATTTTAACTTGATTCATATCCATGCATTAACTGCAAAAGCATTTGGTTTTAAACAAGCGATTGCTCATGGGATGTGGAGCAAGGCGCGTGTTCTCGCTGGGCTCAACTTACCAGAAGCTTATGAAGCCGATGTATTGTTTAAATTGCCGATGTATTTACCTTCAACAGTAGAATTTTTAACTGCACAAGATGGTACAACAACTGACTTTTTGATTCGTAATCAAAAATCACAAAAACCTCATGTTTCTGGTGTAGTTAACGCTTTATAAGATAAAATATAAAGCCTGAGTCGAGATGATTCAGGCTTTTTTAATTAAAAAAGTTATGATTAAAAAAATAGGATAGGGCAATGAGCAGTTTAACGGACATTATTTTTGCGAGTACGAAAAATTATCAAGGCTATGTGGATGAGCGTTTTCAAGATCTCGCTGTTCAATTTAGTCGTTTGCAGGATGGTCGTAGCGAAAATGGTGGTGCTGCTTTAACTGTTTATTTTCAAAATGAAAAAGTTGTCGATATATATACGGGTAAAAAATCAAAAACTGAGCAATGGAATGAGCGAACCTTGTCGGTATGTTATTCCACTGGGAAAGGTGTACTGGCAACACTCGCGCATATTTTGGTGAGTGAAGGTTTCTTAGACTACGATACGCCTATAGTCAATTTTTGGCCTGAATTTGCTCAAAATGGTAAAGAGAATATGACACTGCGTCATATTTTAATTCATCAAAGTGGCTTATACGATATTCGAAATATTATTGCTGGTGCCGTTGAAATGGCAGATTGGCAGCATATGCTCAAGGTCATGGAGCAGGCCACACCTCGTTTTGCTGTAGGAACTGATATTGCATATCAGGCATTAACATTTGGCTGGTTGGTGGGTGGTGTTTTAGAGAAAGCAACGCAACAATCTTTAACACAGTTAATGCAGAAGTATTTGGTTGAACCCCTACAACTTGATGGTGCCTATTTTGGTGTGCCTGAATCTGAGCTAAACCGTGTGGCGCGTTTAATTCAAAAAGCAGCACCTGTACAAAAAACAGAAACAAAATCCAGTAAGAGCAAAGCCAAGAAGCATCATAAAACGTCTTTTTCCGATAAATTGGTTGAATTAACCGGACAAAATCCACAAGATTTTTTAGATGCTATGGTACCGAAAGGGATGCGTGATTTTAGTTTCTTTAGTGACCAAGGGCTTCAAGCAATTATTCCAGCGGCCAATGGTGTATTTAGCGCCAATAGTCTTGCAAAAGTTTATGCCATGATGGCAAATAAAGGGGTTTGGGAAGGAAAAGTTTTCATTCGCCCTGAAATATTTGCTGAGTTAAGTCAAATCCAATCGATTAAACGAGATCGCGTGATGCCAATTCCTATGAAATGGCGTTTAGGCTACCATCGTGTGATTAGTATGGGTAAACGTGCCAAGCAAGGCTTTGGTCACATTGGATATAATGGTTCTGGGGCGTGGTGTGACCCGCAACGAGGGCTTAGTTTTGCCTACACTCATAATTTTGCCATTGGTTCAATCACCGGTGATTATCGTCTTTGGGGGCTGACCCAAGAAACATTACGTTGCGCCGACGGTTTACTTAAGGGAAGTAAAGGCTGGTTCTAAATATTAAGATCAAAGCGATTGAAATTTTATAGTAGATCAGATGGCTGAGTCTTATTTTGCAAAAGAATTAAAAATAAGGACTTTAAACAGCGGTATATAGATTTATCAATATTTTCTTAGGCAAATAACTCCATTTTTAGAATGGTTTCGACATGATGTTTAAACGAGTGTTGGTCTAGACCTTTTAAGCCAAGTTGATAGATTCCTTCTAAACCACAAACAAAAGCAATCAGCCGCCAAGCAATGTCTTGGCTGCTGCTGGTTATAGCAATTTTAAATTCTTGTTGGCTGACGCCATGTTCAATCGCAGTAACCAAGGCAACATGCCATTGTTCCATCGTAATATTATAAGCTTTTTTAATTTCAGGATCTTGGTCGATTAAAATCTCAGCTTCATTCCAGAGTCGTAAATAGGGTTGCGTTAGTTCAATATTTTCAAAGCCTAGCAAGAGAGATAAACGCTCAAAACTACTGTCGGTTTTAATTTGATCTTCTACTTCATTGAGTTGATCCATCAATTCAATAAAAACTTCGGCCTTTAAATGCGAACTTGATTCAAAGTGATGATGTACTTGTCCTGTTGAAACTTGTGCTTCTGCGGCAATACGGCGCACAGTTAATCCATTCAATCCATCTTGTAATGCAACACGCTTTGCTGCATCCAAAATCATAGTACGACGTTGTTCTCGGTTTAAATAGTTCATCACTTTTAATACAATAAAATTTACAAAACAAATATTAAACAAAGTTGGACGTTTGTTCAAGTCTGGTTATAATGACTCAAATTGAACAAGTGTCCAACTTTAGTTAGGTGTGTTATGTACCGCAATTGGGTGATTTTGGCAATCATCGTTTTAATTTATTTACCGGTTTCAATTGATGCAACGGTTTTGCATGTTGCCATCCCAACATTGAGTGCTGCCTTATCACTATCCAGTAATGAAATGCTCTGGGTGATAGATATCTATTCACTGATCATGGCAGGCTTGATTTTACCCATGGGGGCATTGGGGGATCGTATTGGTTTTAAACGGCTGATGCTGATTGGTGCTGGTATTTTTGGTGTGGCTTCGCTAATGGCTGCTTTTGCGAGTTCAGCCTATATGTTGATTGCTGCCCGAGCATTTCTTGGTGTAGGCGCTGCCATGATTTTACCTGCAACCTTGGCAGGTGTTCGAAATACCTTTTTAGATGAAAAACAACGTAATTATGCTTTAGGTATTTGGGGAACTGTCGGTGGTGGTGGAGCCGCTTTTGGTCCATTGTTGGGTGGTTTTATTCTAGAACATTTTTCATGGGGAACCGTGTTCCTGATTAACGTGCCAATTATTATTTTGGTCTTGGTATTGACCACATGGCTGGTGCCAAAGCAAGCAGTACAAACCAAGCAACCTTTAAATCTATTACAAGCGCTCATTTTGGTCACTGCAATCTTAATGCTGATTTATTCGATTAAGACCTCTATCTATGCGTTTAGCCTAGGGATGATTTTGATTTTTGTGCTTGGATTGGGATTGTTGGTAGGATTTATCCGCCATCAATTGAAAACAACCCAACCGATGATCGATTTTAGTCTGTTTAAGAATCCTGTGATCTCAACCAGTATTGTGATGGCAATGGTGGCAATGATTGCATTAGTTGGTTTTGAGCTACTGCTTTCACAAGAATTACAGTTTGTGTATGGATATAGCCCATTGGAAGCAGGTTTGTTTATTTTACCCTTTATGATTGCAATTAGTATTGGTGGACCCTTTACCAGTATTTTAATGAATCACTATGGTTTGAGACCTGTAGCAACTGTAGGGATGCTGATGTGTGCCTTATGTTTCTTTGGTTTGGCCATGACCAATTTTGACATCGATTATATTCAAGCTTGGGTGTGGATGGTGCTGATGGGGATCAGTGTTGAAATCGCATTATTATCTTCCACGGCAGCTATTATGTCTGCTGTACCTCCACAAAAAGCAACGGCTGCTGGTGCAATCGAAGGCATGGCGTATGAGTTAGGTGCAGGTCTTGGGATTGCGATTTTTGGACTGTTGTTGTCTATATTTTATGCGAATTCGATTATCTTGCCTGATCATTTACCGTTGAATATCGCAGCTCAAGCAAGTTCTTCTATTGGTGAGGCATTATTGCTGAGTAAACAATTAGAACCTGCATTGATGCAACAGGTAAAACAAGCTGCTTTTGAAGCGTTTATTCATTCGCATAGTAAAGTCTTGGGTATTTCGGGTCTGATGTTCCTAGTTTTATCTGTATTTGTTTGGCGTGCTTTACCAGCAAAGAAACAGATCGCTGTCTAGAATATTGCGCATAATTTAAATTATGCGCTTGTTTTTACATTTAGATTTTAAAGTGTGAAAAAATGAGTTTGATGTACCGATTGAAAAACTTTAGCAAGCCCAAATTGTGATTTAATCAACACTGCCACGGCAGTGTTTTTTAAAGTAAAATAGCTACTGTTTGTTTTTAAATCTATTTAAGAGATAGATAAACTTTATGTTGTAGAGCACAGTGTCAAATTAGAAGAAATTGATCGAATTATCTCTAATAAAAAAATAACTCTACAGTTCTTCATTCACTAATCAGCAAAAAAACAGTATCCTTAGACCTGTAACTAGGAGCTTCCATGTATCAGGTACTTGCACGTAAATATCGCCCACGTAACTTTAATGAATTGGTCGGACAGAATCACGTTTCACGTGCACTGACCAGTGCTTTAGATCGTGGACGTTTACACCATGCCTATTTATTTACTGGAACGCGTGGGGTAGGGAAAACCACAATTGCTCGAATTTTAGCGAAATGTTTAAATTGTGAAACAGGGGTAACCTCTACACCTTGTGAAGTTTGTGCAACCTGTAAGGCGGTAAATGAAGGGCGCTTTATTGACCTTATTGAAATCGATGCGGCATCACGGACAAAAGTCGAAGATACACGCGAGTTACTGGACAATGTGCCTTATGCACCAACCCAAGGGCGATTTAAGGTATATTTGATCGATGAGGTACATATGCTTTCGACGCATTCATTTAATGCGTTATTGAAAACATTGGAAGAACCGCCTGAACATGTAAAATTTTTATTTGCGACAACTGATCCACAAAAATTACCAATTACGGTGATTTCACGTTGCTTGCAATTTACATTACGTCCATTGGCTGTAGATGAAATTACCCATCACCTTACAGATATTTTAAATAAAGAAGAAATTTCATCAGAGCAAGATGCGATTTGGCAAATTGCTGAATCTGCCCAAGGTTCATTACGTGATGCATTGTCTTTAACTGACCAAGCAATTGCCTATGGTCAAGGTGCAATTCATCATCAAGATGTCAAAGAAATGCTGGGTTTGATTGATAGAACCATCATTTATGATTTGATCTTGGCAATTCATCAAAACCAAAATGCACGTGTCAGCCAATTATTACTACAATTTAGGCAACAGGCTTTAGATGTTTCATTGGTTTTAGATCAGTTTATTTCGACTTTGCATGAGTTGGCAATGTTGCAATATTTGCCTGATTTAAGTCTAAAATACAGTGCTGAAATTAATCAAAAAATTATGCAGTTATCAAAAATTGTCTCTGCACAAGATTTACAGCTTTATTATCAAATTGCCAGTAAAGGTAGAGCGGAGCTACAACTTGCAGTAACACAAGAGCAAGGCTTTGAAATGACAGTATTGCGTTTACTGGCATTTAGACCGATGCAAAGCAATGAAATTGTAGTCTCTCAAGCTCAACAACCACAAAACAATCAGAATATCGATCAAGTTGCTATTTCACAGCAACCGCATCAAGCATCTGTTCAAACGGGGCTTGTGCAACAAGCACAAATTCAGCAAGAGCCAGCTCATCAACAGCAGGCTCAGCAAGTGCCTGTTGAAAAAAACAGTGAACAACAAAATGCTACTTTGAATGTGAGTTCACAACTAGAAACTGACGCGCCATTAGCGGAGACACAGCAAGCGCAGGTTGAGGCCAATTCGCAGCGTGTAGTGAGTGATTTAGATCCAGCTTTTGACCAAGTTGAAGATCAGCAAACTCAACAGCAAAGTGTTGACCATGAACCGAGCAGTGATGACTATTTAGATGACTTTGCTGAGGAAGTACAACAAAGCGCTGTGGTTGAAGCAACGGCTCATAATAATCAAGGTATTGAAGCACAGCAGCCAACTGTTCAAGAGAAAATTGACGTAGAAAATGCAGAACCAAGTTTAACCTTGTTTGGTGCTGAGTTGAGTCAACCGAAAAATACCATGTCTCCGTCTAGCCCAAATCAAGATGTATTCTTTTTAGCACCTGAAAATCAGGATCAAAATGTTGAAATTGATTTGGTTGAGCCTATTCATTCTCAAACAGATACTCCAGCTCAAGTTTCTAATATTATCCCTGAAATAGAACACGGATCTTGTTCTGAGGAACAAACGCCGCAACAGATACTTGCCTTAAAATTACAGGTCTTAGAAGGTGAGTGGACGGTTGATAAATGGGAGTATTGGTTTAGAAATAGCTCACTTTCTCCAGCTGTTCAAGAACTTGCACAGCATGGGTTAATGACAGGGGATGTGAATGGTCAATCTATTTTTCAAATTTCACAAAAATATGAAAAATTATTGAACCAAGCACAACATGATCTTGAGGCGAAATTAAAACAGCAGTGGCCGAGTACTTTGTTTACGGTGCAATATGGTGAAGTTGAGTCGACTACACCTTATATGATGCAAAACGAGCGTAAGCTTCGAGCTTATGATCGTGCCAGTGAAATGCTTCAAAAAGAGCCTTTGGTCAAAAGCTTAATTGAAGCATTGGATGGAAAGTTGGAAAATATTCAGCTCAAAGCCTAATTTTAAAAAACATCTAGATTAAATAACGTTTTAAACAAGCTCAATTTCACTGGAATTGGGCTTGTTTTTATTCCACTGTATTTTGCCGAAATTTATGCATTATTCACAATCCTTTTCTACCTGTGCCAAGGTAAATCATTTTAAAATCTCATCAGGTTCTCAATTTATATAAGAATTTTAATTCCAATTATGATGATCAATCTGGCATTTATAGACGTTGTTATGCTGAAAATCACTTGTTTTAAATATTTTTATGGTTATAATTGCGGCAACTTTAATTAGCGGAGACCCTAAGTGGCAAATTGTTCATCGAGGCGCTGTAGTTTATATACAGCCATTATTCGTATCTGAGCAAGAGAGCACTGCCTTTAGGAGAGCTGTCTTGCAATGAGACAGTTATAATCTGATTTTAAACTACATCCCCATTTTGACGTGAAACAGCTCAATTTTGACTTTAATCAGTTCAATTTTGGCTTGTTTTTGTGCGCACTTAGATTCATACCGCCTCAGCAATGAGGATTACGGATGGTAATCAATCAACTTTGTATGATAGAAACAGTACTGATTACGGGCTGCTTTTTATTACTTATTATTCATAAATCAGCATATGCTGATCCTGTATTAATTACAGATGATGCAAGTGTTGCTGATCTATATACTTGCCATTTTGAAAGTAATATAAACTTTTATAAACATCAGGAGGTTAATTCCAGTTTTTCTCCAGTATGTGGCATTGCCAAAAATTTGGAATTAAGTTTTCAACTGGATGATCATGTTCAAAATAAGAATCGTCATGATGTGATATCAGGTCAATTCAAACGTAATTTGAAAGCAGTGGAGTCAAATAGTTGGGGCGCTGCCGCATCCTTAACAATAAGCCGAAATATGTATGGTGATGACCACTCTAGTTGGAAAGTGAATCTCCCCGTAACTTATTTATTACTGGATGATCGGTTATTTTTAAATGGCAATATCTCCTATGAACATCAGGGCAATACTCAGTATGTTTTAGCTGCAATTTCAAGTAATTATTGGATCAATGCTAAAACTTCGCTCAGTGCAGAAATCTTTAATCAAGATCACCAGTCTGTATTTTTTCAAACCGCATTTGGTTATGAGTTGATTCAAGATTTTGTCAGGGTCCAAGTGGCTTATGCAGATCGATTTGACCACCATCATGATCGCTGGTTTGGGCTGGGAGCTGAGTTTCTCACCAATTTTAAGCTCATAAAAAAATCATCTAATTCAATTCCTGTTCAATAGGAAGAAGTCTTTATTGCCAAAAAAGGAGAACATTATGCTTCATAATCTATGGCAACGTTTATTTTCTAATTTCATCAAAAAATATCATATTCAACACTTATTTGAACGTCATCGTTCATTTAAAGAATTACATCAAGCCAGTTATGCCAGTGAAATTAGTAAAAAGCTTTCACAAAGTTTGATCAATGCTTCCTATGTAGCTTCAGAGCAATTGCTTAATCATTTAAATACAACAGAGCAAGGCTTGTCAGCAAAGCAGGTTGAACAACGACAAGAACAATTTGGATTAAATGAGCTTGCGCATGAAAAACCACTGCCGTGGTGGAAGCATCTTTGGTATGCCTATCGTAATCCATTTAATATTTTACTTACCATTTTGGCTTTGGTGGCTTTCTTTACCGACGATATAGAAGGCACAATCATTATTACAACCATGGTTGTACTTTCTACGGTACTGCGCTATTGGCAAGAATTTAAGTCAAATAAAGCAGCCGCTGCATTAAAAGCAATGGTAAGTAATACAGCTACTGTGATTCGTCAAGTTGATTGGGATGATCCAGACCTTGAAACCTTGCAATATGACCTAGATCAAGGATCTCAACAGGTTGAACTTGCGATCCAAGATTTGGTTCCTGGTGACATCATTTTATTGTCTGCTGGAGATATGATCCCTGCGGATTGTCGAATTATCTTTGCAAAAGATCTGTTTGTTTCACAAGCGTCAATGACAGGTGAATCTATTCCTGTAGAAAAGTTTGCTGATCAAAAAGATCACACCCTGCAAAATGCATTGGAACTGGAAAATATTGTTTTTATGGGAACCAATATTGTGTCTGGTTCTGCAAAAGCAGTGGTGGTAAATACTGGGACACAAACCTATTTTGGGGCATTGGCACACCGAGTATCCCATGCAGATCGTGCAACGACTTCATTTCAAATGGGGGTAAATAAAGTCAGTTGGCTATTGATTCGATTTATGTTGATCATGGCACCAGTTGTATTATTTATCAATGGCTTTACCAAAGGCGATTGGAGTGAAGCATTGCTGTTTGCTTTATCTGTTGCTGTGGGTTTAACACCTGAAATGTTACCGATGATCGTGACCTCAACATTGGCCAAAGGTGCAGTATTTTTATCTCGTAAAAAAGTTATCGTTAAACGTTTAGATGCGATTCAAAATTTTGGCGCAATGGATGTTTTATGCACTGATAAAACAGGTACCTTGACTGAAGATAAAATTTGTTTATCACAACATGTCGATGTAAATGGCAAGACATCACAACGCGTACTGGTACAAGCTTACTTAAATAGCTATTACCAAAGAGGGCTGAAAAATTTACTGGATGCTGCAATTTTGGACCATGCTGCACAAGACTTGCAAGATCTAAATTTTAAATTTAAGAAGCTTGATGAAGTACCGTTTGATTTTGTGCGTCGACGTATGTCAGTAGTAGTCAGAACCTTGCAGGGTAATGCACGCATTATCACTAAAGGTGCGGCAGAGGAAATGTTGAAAGTCTGTTCGCACGTAGAGATAAATGACAAGATTGAGCTATTAACACCAGACCATCTTGAGGCGATTCAAGAAAAAATACGCCAATTTAATCTTGAAGGTTTACGTGTTATTGCCATCGCGTATCGAGATTTTAGTGGTAGATCAGATGACTTTTCTGTCGCAGATGAAAGTAATTTGATTTTAACTGGATATCTAACTTTCTTGGATCCACCTAAAAAGTCTGCTGCACCTGCTTTAGCTCAATTGGCAGCGCATGGCGTCAATGTCAAAGTGCTTACTGGTGATAATGAGTTTGTTACTCAAAAGGTCTGCAAAGAACTTGGTCTGGACTGTGAACATGTTCTTTTAGGTGGGCATGTTGAGAATATGACTGATGAAGAACTAAAATTTGCCGTTGAACATACACAGGTATTTGCCAAGTTAAGCCCAGTTCACAAAGAACGTATAGTGATGCAGCTGAAAGAGAATGGACATGTGGTTGGATTCCTAGGCGATGGAATCAATGATGCGGCTGCGATACGCAGTGCTGATATTGGAATTTCGGTTGATACCGCAGTGGATATTGCCAAAGAATCAGCAGATTTAATTTTACTTGAAAAAAGTTTAATGGTGCTTGAAGAAGGCGTGCTAGAGGGACGACGTACATTTGCCAATATGCTGAAATATATCAAAATGACGGCAAGTTCAAATTTTGGTAATGTTTTTTCGGTATTAGTAGCTAGTGCTTTTATTCCGTTTTTACCGATGCTACCGATTCATTTGCTGGTACAGAACTTACTTTATGATGTATCACAAATCGCCATTCCATTTGACAATGTTGATGATGAGTTGATTGAAAAACCGCAAAGCTGGAAACCAAATGAAATTGGACGTTTTATGATTTTCTTTGGGCCACTCAGTTCGATCTTTGACATTTTGACCTTTGCTCTGATGTGGTTTGTATTTCATGCAAATTCACCAGAACAGCAAACCTTGTTTCAGTCAGGTTGGTTTGTCGTCGGATTATTAACACAAACGATTATTGTGCATATGATTCGTACAGAAAAAATACCATTTATTCAAAGTCGTGCGGCAATGCCTTTGATGGTCATGACTTTGGTCATTGTGGCTGCTGGTATTTTCTTACCAATGGGGCCTTTTGCTGAGTACTTAAAATTACAAGCTTTACCATTAACTTATTTCTTATTTTTACCTTTCATCTTGCTTGGCTACATGCTGGTTGTGCAACTGATGAAAAAAATTTACATCCGTCGTTACGGGTGGTAATGGAGAACTCCAATGCAACTCCAATTCATGCAACATCTAGAATTAGCGAATATGCTAGATACCTTGATTAGTTTACTTGGCGCTTTTATTTTAGGGGGATTGATCGGGTTTGAGCGACAGTATAGGCAGCGTACAGCAGGTTTAAGAACCAATGTATTAGTCGCACTTGGCGCTGCTATATTTGTTGATATTGCCAATAACTTAACAGGTGCTGATGGTTCAGTACGGGTGATTGCTTATGTGGTTTCTGGCATTGGATTTCTTGGCGCAGGGGTAATCATGCGCCAAGAAGGGAATATTCAAGGGCTCAATACTGCTGCAACCTTGTGGTGTTCTGCTGCTGTCGGTGCTGCGGCAGGTTGTGACCGTTTGGTGGAAGCAATATTAGCGACGATATTTATTTTGGCAGCCAATACTTTATTACGTCCTATTGGGCATATTATCGACCGTAAACCTTTAAATGTTGATTCGGAAATGCAACATGAAATTTATGTGGTTTGTCAAAAAGAGCACAGTAAATATGTTATGGATGAGCTGAATAAAGCTTTAAAGCGTTATCATTTTCCTGCTAAAGATTTTGATGTAGAACCGTTTGGTGAGCAAGATGTGGAGATTAAGGCGATTTTGATTGCGAACTCCGTTGAGGAAAAAGAAATTCAGCCGATTATTGAAATGTTAAATCAAATGCCTGAAGTGAGTCAGGCTTTTTGGGATCAAAATACCTTGGCTTAAAATGATGTTTTATTTTTAGGGTGTCGGTTTTAAGCTATTTTGAGCGTCGATTTTTAGCTTTAACCTTAAAGTATATAGTCTTGCAAAGCATCTCGCATTTTTTGTGGAATCGGGGTGCTTTTCTTTGTCTCACGCTCAACAAATACATGCACAAATTGACCTTGTGCTGAAGCTTCAGTTTTACCCTGTTTGAAAATAGCCAGATCATAGCTCAGTGATGAATTACCAATTTTTGCAATGGCGACCCCAACCTCAATAATTTCTGGATAGGTGAGTTCTTCGAGAAAATGACATGAAGAATTTACCACCAAGCCAATGATGGGTGAATGGTGTATATCAAAGTCTGTTTTTTGGATCAGGAGCGCATTTGCCGCAGTATCAAAATAACTATAATAAGTCACATTATTCACATGACCATAAATATCGTTGTCTGCCCAACGTGTTTGGATAGGGAAGATAAAGGAATATTGGGTACGTAATTTTATTTCTGGTTTCATTTGGATTATTCATTCAAATAGATAAAAAATTAACAGCGCTTTTTTGTGATCAATCACCAAGTCAATGCTTTTCAAGATTTTATAAACAAGTAACTTTATAGATGAATTTTGCACTTGTTTACAAGTGTTTTAGTTAAACATTTATAATCAAGTGTATGCAATAAAAAAGCTCATTAAGTCTAACCTAATGAGCTTTTGCAATTTAGAACTGATTCAGTCCAAATTGATTAGAAACGATAACCAAGACCTAAATAAGTCACGATTGGTTTAATCTCAATGCTGCTTTGGCCTGAAATTAAAGTGGTTTGTCCAGCTGGCGTTGTACCATTAACATTTAATTTTGCTTTTGTTGTTAAATGCGCATATGAAACAGAAGCAGTTGCATACCAATTTTTGTTGATATTGAAATCTGCGCCAAGGATTGCAACAGGTGCAAACGCGTCATCAACTTTAACTTTACCTAGTTCTGGATTGTATCGACCAAGTAAAGGATTGGCTTTTAATGCATCATTGATTGCTGAATCAGTCTCAACATTTGAGAAATGAGCATACATCAAGCCTGCACCTACATAAGGACGGATCTTGTTGTTGATTGAACCAAAGTGATAACGACCAGAAAGCGTTGGTGTATAAGCATCTGTTGTTGCAGCTTTATCAAATTTATTTAGATCAACGACAGTAACACCATGAACTTTAATGCTACCTTTACCAGCAAGCTCCATTTCAGGAGGAGCGCCTAAAGTTAATTCAAGCGAAACATTGTCATTGACAAAATAATCAAGCATTAAGCCTGCTGTATCTGCATTTTGTACTTCAAAGCCTGCATCTGGGTTATTGGCTTGTATATTCGCCAATGGACCTAAATAAGGACTATTACCAGTTTTACCATTTACGCCTTGTCCTTTACTTTGAGGCATAACATGTAACCAACCAGCAGAAACACCAAAAGTTTTACCATCTGAAGTTGCTGCGTGAGAAACGTTGCTTAATCCAAATGCTGCTAATGGCAGAATTGCTAATGTAAGTTTTTTCATAGAATCATTTTCCAATACTAGTTGTCTTAATTTTCCGATTAAGATCTGTCGCGATTTTAGAGTAATTATTTTAAAAATTAAATAAAAATTAAATAAAAACTAATTACTAGCTAGTCATAAAATAAACGTTTAATGGGTTAATAGTTTGATAATTAATCATTTTTAAATAAAATCTTTAAAAAAACTTTAAGTTCGATTGATTAAAAAATATAACAAAACGACGCAATAAGATGGTTTTTTTCATATTTTGAGAATAATCAAGTTTAATTTTAATGCTGTATTTTTACAAGATTATAAGTTTTGTTCAAAATTTAGGTCGATTTGATCTGATGCAGGTCGCATATTTCAAACACAAATTATAGGTCATATGATAGATATCTTTATACTTTTAAATAAAACACTCAGCGAGTATGTCTCAATTGTACTTCATGTTTATTCAAGATTTTTCATAAATCAGAAAATGATCATGTGGAGTGAGTCGTATTGGTATAGAAAGAGCCTTCTCCTACTGGAAGAAGGCCAGGATGAGGGCGCTTTTATGTTGATTTATGCTTTTAAAAAGGATTTATGAAAGAAGTCTATTTAAAAGCGTATTCAATAAATCAGTGCATGATCAATGTTGATAAATTTTAATAAATCGCCTGATAAATTTTTAATGCATCTGCGTGGAGTAGAGGCCTCGGATTATTTTGTAAAAGACGGGTTTGTAGCATTGCATCGGATGCCAATCTATCCAGTTGCTGCTCGTGTACATTTAAATCGCGTAATTTCAAAGTCAAACCACTGTGATCTAAGTGTCTCTGCATATGATCAATAAATAAGTCACATAAGCCTTCTGTACTGCCTTTACTATAAGGATCAAGCCATTGCATTAACTCTGCATAAAGTGCTTTTGCATCAGGCGCATTGAATTTTAACACTTCCAATAAAACCAAAGCATTAGTATGTCCATGTGATAAATGAAAATGACCACCTAAGGGGTATGCTAAAGCGTGTACAGCACCTACAGGAGCGTTGGCAAAAGCCTGCCCTGCAAGCATAGAGCCAACCAGCATATTTTGACGAGCTGCTAAATTTGTACCATCCGCTAGGACCAATTTTAAATTTTTATTTAAAAGTTTAAGGGCTTGTTTAGCAAGCATGTCTGCATAAAAATTCTTTTTAATTTTAGAGGTATAGGCTTCAATGGCATGCACCATCGCATCTATGCCTGTTGCTGCTGTGATATGTGCAGGTAGGCCTGAGGTAAATGTTGCATCTAGAATTGCCACATCGGCATATAAAATGGGGGAAACGATACCTGTTTTGGTGGTTTCACCTGTAGTGACAATTGAAATGGGGGTGACTTCAGAGCCTGTGCCCGCTGTGGTTGGAATAAGAATTAAAGGAAGGCGAGGGCCTTTGACATTATTGACTCCATAGATTTCCTGAATACTTTGTGATTGCTTTGGATTTGCCAATATCGCGATGAGTTTAGCAACATCCATAGAGCTACCACCACCAAAGCCAATCACCACATCTACTTGATTGTCTTTGGCAAATTGAACTGCCGATAAAACAATCTGCTCTGCTGGGTCTGCCTGTACATCGGCATAAATTTCATAGTCTAAATTGCATTGCGCTAAAATTTTTAATAGCGGCAAATGCAGTGCGTGTTGAATCATGCCTGCATCTGTCACGATTAATGCTTTGTGGTATTGATTGCCTAATACTGTGCTGAGTTCTTGGATTGATCCTAAACCTGAAATAATATTGGCTACAGTTTGGAATTGAAAATGACTCATATGTATTATCCTTAATCTATCATCACAAATTAAACATTATTGTTTTAAGGTTCTATAGGATTCGCCTGCTAAATAACTTAACATAAGACTTTATAAAAGAAATGATCATTTGAGGTTGTTATGTCATCCAAAATGCCATACAAAGTTTTATGTGTGTGCTTAGGAAATATTTGTCGTTCACCCACAGCAGAGGTGGTTTTACGACACTATTGTGATGAAAAACGATTAAATGTAGTTGTGGATTCCGCTGGAACGAGCAATTATCATCCAAATAAATCACCCGATAGTCGCAGTCAAAAACATGCAATAAAAAGAGGCTATGATCTTTCTGGATTACGTGCTAGACAATTAAAAATACAAGACTTTTTAGAGTTTGATTTGATTCTTGCCATGGATCATCAGAATTTTGCGGATATCCAGCATGTGTATAACCAAGCCATCAGCCAATTTGGTCTTGCTCAAATCAAAGCTAAAATTGCTTTAATGAGTGAGCATGATCGCGTTTATCCACAACAGGCGCTTCCAGATCCTTATTATGGTGAAGCTGATGGATTTGAACGTGTACTTGATCAGTGTGAATCAAGCAGTTTGGCTTGGGTACATGTGTTTCAACAACAGTTTTAATGCAAGTGATTGAAATATTTTTAGGAAATAAATTTAAGTTATGAATATTGAATCACAGGTTCAGCTCAAACCCTTTAATACATTGAGTTTGAACTCGATTGCATCACATTATGTCAAAATACAATCTATCGTAGATCTTCAACAAGCGTTGCAGTTTTCTAAAGCACACGATTTAAACGTTTTACTGCTTTCAGGGGGCAGCAATATGATGCTGCCTGAGCATATTCATGCGCTTGTAGTTGCTATAGATATACACGGTATTGAATTTTTAAGTGAAGATGCCGAAAGTAAAACAATCAAAGTGGGTGCAGGGCAAGTTTGGCATGACTTTGTATTATGGACGACAGCGCAACAACTTTATGGTTTACAGAACTTGGCTTTGATTCCGGGCTTAGTCGGCGCATCGCCTGTGCAAAATATTGGCGCGTATGGTGTTGAAGTCGGTGAATTTATTCAATCTGTAGAAGTCTACGATCGTCAATCAGCACAGACACTTTCAATTCAAGCACAAGATTGCCATTTTTCTTATCGACACAGTATTTTTAAAGATGATCCAGATCGTTATGTGATTACCCATGTGATTTTTAAATTACTTAAACATGCTGATTTAAAAGTAAATTATGGGGATTTAAAAGATGCAATGATGGATGATATGAGTGCTGAAAACTTACAAAAGCAAGTGATTCATATTCGTCAAAGTAAACTCCCAGACCCAAAAGAATATCCAAACGTGGGAAGTTTCTTTAAAAATCCGATTATTAAGCAACAAGAGTTTTCACAATTAATTGCAAAATTCCCTAATATTCCACATTATCCTCAAGCAGGGAATCACGTTAAAATTGCAGCGGGTTGGTTGATTGATCAATCAGGTTGGAAAGGTAAACAGCTTAATCAAGTGGGAATGTTTCATAAACAAGCGTTGGTATTGGTGAATTATGCCGATGCAACATTGACAGATGTACGCGCAACATATCAGGCAGTACAAAAAGATGTTTTTGAGAAGTTTGGTGTGCACTTAGAGCCTGAACCTGTGCTTTATAATGAACTAGGGTTAATCGAAAACCATTAAATTGAGTAAATATATGGTCAAACCGCATTGGATGGTCAGATTTCTACGAATAATTGCCATATTATTTGTATTATTCGGCTGTTTGGTCGTTTTTTGGTACACGCCATTTTATTCGACAATGATGGTTAAAATCCTGAATAGCATTGTTCCAGTTGAAGTCAATCAGGTGGCAGCAAAGAGCCAGCAAAATGCTGCGCTTTCGGAGGCTGAAAATTTAGAACCTGGTTCTGATTTATGGATTGCTCGACAAGCCTATCTTAAGCTGATGGATGAAGCCATTAAGAGTAAAAATGCTCAGGATTTAATGCTACTCCAGTTACGATATAAAGCCTTGCAAGAAAAAATTGCTGAAGATCAAAAAAATGATGATGAAGAACAAAACAAACCGGTAATTCCATTGGTGTCTGAACATGCTGCATCAGAGGTTGTTGAGAATCAATCGAACGATGTGGTTAAAAACTTATTGGATTTAAATAGTGAAGACAATAAGGCTTTAATGGATGAATATTTAACATTCTTAAAAAAACATAAAATTGATGAAAAATTACTTCAAGAAAATTCACACACATTGGCAAATGAATTGTCCAGTTCACAAGTACAAGAAGATCTTGAAAGTTTGCCGATCAAAACCAGTGAACAACCGAAGCCAATCAGTCAACCTTATGCAATTGTAGTCTTGGGCGGTGGTCTAACTTTAGATAAAAATCAAAAAGACATTATTGTGAATGACTATACCAAACTAAGACTTGAAACAACCTTAGCCTTAGAAGAGAAAGTTAAACTTCCTATTGTGCTGAGTGGTGTAGAAGCACCCTATATGCAAAAATGGTTATCTGAGCGCGGTGTACAAGCAAAACTATTAGAAAATAGAAGCATGAACACCTGTGAAAATACACGCTTCAGCTCATTGCTTTTACAGAAGAAAGGTGGTGCACCTACAGTCTTATTAATTACCGATCGTTACCATATGCCAAGAACGCGTCGTTTATTTGCATTAAATGGGATCGAAACAATTCCTGTCAATGCACCCATGCCAACTCAATTAACAGCATGGCAGCCTAGCAAACAAAATTATGATCATAGTCGTAGAGCCAATTATGAAACTTTAGCAACGATCCGAGATATGTTGTTTGGTTCGAGTGGCTGTAGAGAGGTGCCTTAATGGCAGATATTCCATTTTTAAATCCAACAATTCTAAAGCAACTTGACTTACCTATACCAAGTCGAGATACAACACCACAACTATTAGAAGCCTTAAACTTAAATCGTGAATATATTCCAAATAAAGAAATAAAATCTTATCAACGTCTTTATGGTTTTGATCAACTGGACTGTGTGCAATGGCAAGGTTTTATTGATATGCCGTTGTTTAAACTGCATGTGCAAGTATTTAAACCCAATATAGATAAAATAAAAGGCACTGTATGTTTGTTGCATGGCTATTTAGAACATAGTGGTATTTACCAACCGATTGTGAAAGAAATCCTTGAACAAGGGTTTAGTGTGATTACTTATGATTTACCAGGGCATGGGCTGAGTAATGGTTCGCCTGCAAATATTCAAAACTTTGACCATTATCAACAAGTGTTACATGCGGTCTATCAATATGTAAAAAATGCAGAGCAGCTTCCTAAGCCGTGGTTGGGAGTGGGGCAAAGTACAGGTGGTGCAATTTGGATGCATCATTTACTTGAGTATGCACAAAAACGTGAAAATCCAATTGTGGATCGGGTATTGCTGCTTTCACCATTGGTCCGACCTGCAAAAACAGCGTGGTGGCATAATTCTATTGGTTTAGGAATTATTCGCAGAATTAAAAGAGAAGTTCCTCGTCACTTTAAAAGAAATAATCACAATCCAGAGTTTTTAAGATTTGTACGCCTTAAAGACCCTTTGCAACCTCGAATGATGGGAATGGATTGGATTTTGGCAATGTCAAAGTGGATGCTGGAAATGGAAGCCTATCCAAAGTGCCGCATTCCGGTTTGGTTGGCACAAGGTGCACAAGATCAAACTGTAGACTGGAAATATAATATTGATTTTGTACGTCGACAATTTAGATTACAGACCTTATTGATTCTTGAAGAAGGCTCGCATCAATTGATTAATGAACGTGCTGATATACGTGCAGCATTAACAGGATTAATTCCTGCGTTTCTACATGCACAATCTTCTGGTGATTATTTTGAATAGATATAGGTTGCTTTTAAGCTGAATTTCTCAAAAATGCCTAAAAAATAGGTGAATTATGCGGTTTTTTGAATATTTAGATTAAAAAATAATCACACGATGCATTTTGTTGAAAATAGGGCTTGCGCTGGTTTAAAATCTGTATAGAATACGCAGCATCCCGACGCGATACAGCAAACGAACTTAGCTTAGAGGGTTAAGTTGTTAAATGTTTATTGCGTCTTATTTATCACTGACGAAGTGATAAATTAATCATTAAGAGAATATGAAGAACAACTTGTGTGGATTTTTACTGATTGATTGATCGAAATATTATCATTGATTGATTGGTTTAAATTACTCGAAGTTTATTTGAGAGAATTTGTCAGTACATTGATGAGCCAGAATTGTGACCTTAAGTCACTAATGATTTTTAACTGAAGAGTTTGATCATGGCTCAGATTGAACGCTGGCGGCAGGCTTAACACATGCAAGTCGAGCGGGGGATGTTGCTTCGGTAACTGACCTAGCGGCGGACGGGTGAGTAATACTTAGGAATCTGCCTATTAATGGGGGACAACATCTCGAAAGGGATGCTAATACCGCATACGCCCTACGGGGGAAAGCAGGGGATCACTTGTGACCTTGCGTTAATAGATGAGCCTAAGTCGGATTAGCTAGTTGGTGGGGTAAAGGCCTACCAAGGCGACGATCTGTAGCGGGTCTGAGAGGATGATCCGCCACACTGGGACTGAGACACGGCCCAGACTCCTACGGGAGGCAGCAGTGGGGAATATTGGACAATGGGGGGAACCCTGATCCAGCCATGCCGCGTGTGTGAAGAAGGCCTTATGGTTGTAAAGCACTTTAAGCGAGGAGGAGGCTCTCTTGGTTAATACCCAAGAAGAGTGGACGTTACTCGCAGAATAAGCACCGGCTAACTCTGTGCCAGCAGCCGCGGTAATACAGAGGGTGCGAGCGTTAATCGGATTTACTGGGCGTAAAGCGTGCGTAGGCGGCTTTTTAAGTCGGATGTGAAATCCCCGAGCTTAACTTGGGAATTGCATTCGATACTGGGAAGCTAGAGTATGGGAGAGGATGGTAGAATTCCAGGTGTAGCGGTGAAATGCGTAGAGATCTGGAGGAATACCGATGGCGAAGGCAGCCATCTGGCCTAATACTGACGCTGAGGTACGAAAGCATGGGGAGCAAACAGGATTAGATACCCTGGTAGTCCATGCCGTAAACGATGTCTACTAGCCGTTGGGGCCTTTGAGGCTTTAGTGGCGCAGCTAACGCGATAAGTAGACCGCCTGGGGAGTACGGTCGCAAGACTAAAACTCAAATGAATTGACGGGGGCCCGCACAAGCGGTGGAGCATGTGGTTTAATTCGATGCAACGCGAAGAACCTTACCTGGTCTTGACATAGTAAGAACTTTCCAGAGATGGATTGGTGCCTTCGGGAACTTACATACAGGTGCTGCATGGCTGTCGTCAGCTCGTGTCGTGAGATGTTGGGTTAAGTCCCGCAACGAGCGCAACCCTTTTCCTTATTTGCCAGCACTTCGGGTGGGAACTTTAAGGATACTGCCAGTGACAAACTGGAGGAAGGCGGGGACGACGTCAAGTCATCATGGCCCTTACGACCAGGGCTACACACGTGCTACAATGGTCGGTACAAAGGGTTGCTACCTAGCGATAGGATGCTAATCTCAAAAAGCCGATCGTAGTCCGGATTGGAGTCTGCAACTCGACTCCATGAAGTCGGAATCGCTAGTAATCGCGGATCAGAATGCCGCGGTGAATACGTTCCCGGGCCTTGTACACACCGCCCGTCACACCATGGGAGTTTGTTGCACCAGAAGTAGGTAGTCTAACCGTAAGGAGGACGCTTACCACGGTGTGGCCGATGACTGGGGTGAAGTCGTAACAAGGTAGCCGTAGGGGAACCTGCGGCTGGATCACCTCCTTAACGAAAGATTGACGATTGGTAAGAATCCACAACAAGTTGTTCTTCATTGATGTATCTGAGGGTCTGTAGCTCAGTTGGTTAGAGCACACGCTTGATAAGCGTGGGGTCACAAGTTCAAGTCTTGTCAGACCCACCAAGTCTACTGAACACAGAAGAGCAGATATATTAAGATCTTAAGCTGGGGACTTAGCTTAGTTGGTAGAGCGCCTGCTTTGCACGCAGGAGGTCAACGGTTCGACTCCGTTAGTCTCCACCACTAATTAAAGACTAAGTGATTACAGAACTTAGTAAGCCGATAGCTTATTAAGTTCTGTGATTTATCACAGTTAACTACTCGCTGACGAGGCGGTAGTGAATCATTAACAGAATATATTTGAGTTGAAATAATTGTTTAAACTCGTTTTAGTTGATGTTAGCAAGTAATTGTTAATGTTGAATGAAATGAGCACTAGCGATAAAACTGAATCAAGCGTTTTGGTATATGAATTAAATTGAAGCTGTATAGTGATTAAATTCACAGGCAACAAATAGAAGTGATTAAGTTCACATTGTTGATCCTCCTTGTAGGGATTAACGACTGTTTGGGGTTGTATAGTCAAGTAATTAAGTGCATGTGGTGGATGCCTTGGCAGTCAGAGGCGATGAAAGACGTAATAGCCTGCGATAAGCTTCGGGGAGGCGGCAAATATCCTGTGATCCGGAGATTTCTGAATGGGGAAACCCACTTACCATAAGGTAGGTATCGCATGATGAATACATAGTCATGCGAGGCGAACGAGGGGAAGTGAAACATCTCAGTACCCTTAGGAAAAGAAATCAATTGAGATTCCCTCAGTAGCGGCGAGCGAACGGGGATCAGCCCATTAAGTTATATGTGTTTTAGCGGAAAGCTCTGGGAAGTGCTACCGTAGAGGGTGATAGTCCCGTACACGAAAGGGCACATATAATGATGACGAGTAGGGCGAGGCACGTGAAACCTTGTCTGAATATGGGGGGACCATCCTCCAAGGCTAAATACTCCTGACTGACCGATAGTGAACCAGTACCGTGAGGGAAAGGCGAAAAGAACCCCTGTGAGGGGAGTGAAATAGATCCTGAAACCGCATGCATACAAGCAGTGGGAGCCGACTTGTTCGGTGACTGCGTACCTTTTGTATAATGGGTCAGCGACTTATATTCAGTAGCAAGGTTAACCGTATAGGGGAGCCGTAGAGAAATCGAGTCTTAATAGGGCGTTTAGTTGCTGGGTATAGACCCGAAACCGGGTGATCTATCCATGAGCAGGTTGAAGGTTGGGTAACACTAACTGGAGGACCGAACCCACTGTCGTTGAAAAGCCAGGGGATGACTTGTGGATAGGGGTGAAAGGCTAATCAAACTCGGTGATAGCTGGTTCTCCCCGAAAGCTATTTAGGTAGCGCCTCGGACGAATACCATAGGGGGTAGAGCACTGTTTCGGCTAGGGGGTCATCCCGACTTACCAAACCGATGCAAACTCCGAATACCTATGAGTACTATCCGGGAGACAGACTGCGGGTGCTAACGTCCGTAGTCAAGAGGAAAACAATCCAGACCGCCAGCTAAGGCCCCCAAATTATAGTTAAGTGGGAAACGATGTGGGAAGGCATAGACAGCTAGGAGGTTGGCTTAGAAGCAGCCACCCTTTAAAGAAAGCGTAATAGCTCACTAGTCGAGTCGGCCTGCGCGGAAGATGTAACGGGGCTAAAACTATATGCCGAAGCTGCGGATGTGCACTATGTGCACGTGGTAGGGGAGCGTTCTGTAAGCCGATGAAGGTGTATTGAGAAGTATGCTGGAGGTATCAGAAGTGCGAATGCTGACGTGAGTAACGACAAAACGGGTGAAAAACCCGTTCGCTGAAAGACCAAGGGTTCCAGTCCAACGTTAATCGGGGCTGGGTGAGTCGACCCCTAAGGCGAGGCCGAGAGGCGTAGTCGATGGGAAATTGGTTAATATTCCAATACTTCTGTGTAATGCGATGAGAGGACGGAGAAAGTTAAGTCAGCCTGGCGTTGGTTGTCCAGGTGAAAGGCAGTAGGCATGCATCTTAGGCAAATCCGGGGTGCTCTATGCTGAGAGCTGATAGCAAGCTAGTTTACTAGCGAAGTGGCTGATACTATGCTTCCAGGAAAAGTCTCTAAGCTTCAGTTACACAGGAATCGTACCCTAAACCGACACAGGTGGTCAGGTCGAGTAGACCAAAGCGCTTGAGAGAACTCTGCTGAAGGAACTAGGCAAAATGGTACCGTAACTTCGGGAGAAGGTACGCTGCTGACGGTGATAGGACTTGCTCCTTGAGCTATTGGCAGCCACAGAAACCAGGCCCCTGCAACTGTTTATTAAAAACATAGCACTCTGCAAACACGAAAGTGGACGTATAGGGTGTGATGCCTGCCCGGTGCTGGAAGGTTAATTGATGGGGTTAGCGTAAGCGAAGCTCTTGATCGAAGCCCCAGTAAACGGCGGCCGTAACTATAACGGTCCTAAGGTAGCGAAATTCCTTGTCGGGTAAGTTCCGACCTGCACGAATGGCATAATGATGGGGGCGCTGTCTCCAGCAGAGGCTCAGTGAAATCGAAATCGCCGTGAAGATGCGGTGTACCCGCGGCTAGACGGAAAGACCCCGTGAACCTTTACTGCAGCTTGACATTGAACTTTGATCTTACTTGTGTAGGATAGGTGGGAGGCTTTGAAGTAGTGACGCCAGTTGCTATGGAGCCATCCTTGAAATACCACCCTGGTAATATTGAGGTTCTAACTCTGTCCCGTTATCCGGGACGAGGACCATGTCTGGTGGGTAGTTTGACTGGGGCGGTCTCCTCCTAAAGAGTAACGGAGGAGTACGAAGGTGCGCTCAGCGTGGTCGGAAATCACGCGTAGAGTATAAAGGCAAAAGCGCGCTTAACTGCGAGACCCACAAGTCGAGCAGGTACGAAAGTAGGTCTTAGTGATCCGGTGGTTCTGTATGGAAGGGCCATCGCTCAACGGATAAAAGGTACTCTGGGGATAACAGGCTGATACCGCCCAAGAGTTCATATCGACGGCGGTGTTTGGCACCTCGATGTCGGCTCATCTCATCCTGGGGCTGAAGCAGGTCCCAAGGGTATGGCTGTTCGCCATTTAAAGAGGTACGCGAGCTGGGTTTAGAACGTCGTGAGACAGTTCGGTCCCTATCTACCGTGGGCGTTGGAAATTTGAGAGGATCTGCTCCTAGTACGAGAGGACCAGAGTGGACGAACCTCTGGTGTACCGGTTGTGACGCCAGTCGCATCGCCGGGTAGCTATGTTCGGAAGGGATAACCGCTGAAAGCATCTAAGCGGGAAGCCTACCTCAAGATAAGATTTCCCTAGGACTTTATGTCCTCTAAAGAGCCGTTGAAGACTACGACGTTGATAGGTTGGATGTGGAAGTGCGGTGACGCATGAAGCTGACCAATACTAATTGCTCGTGAGGCTTGACTATACAACACCCAAGCAGTTGTATATGAAGCATCATTTGATTCATAAAAGATCAAACATACTTGATTTAGTTGTAAAGCTAGTTAAACTATTCAACTCAAATGTTCTGTTAAACTCATTTGGTACGAAGTAAGGCATTTAAATAAGACCCGAACAAGTCCATAACAGTTTGCTGGCGACAATAGCAAGAGTGAACCACCTGATCCCTTCCCGAACTCAGAAGTGAAACCTCTTAGCGCTGATGGTAGTGTGGGGTTACCCATGTGAGAGTAAGTCATCGCCAGCTTTTAAATCTAAAACACCCCGATCTTTAACGAGAGCGGGGTGTTTTTTTATGCGTGGATAAAAATAATAAATAGTAAGAATAAGATATAAATTTTGCTGTTTCACTTCCTCATCAAAATATAGCAAAGTAGGATAGAGTTAAGACTAACTATAGTTATTGGTTATTTAGGCAGAATAGAAAGAAAAATGACATTTAACGGAAATAGATAAAATGCACTGCTTTAAAACCTATCTATCCTCCAACATATTTCCTTATTTTTATGAAATTTTCTTTCCTTCGTTATAACTTGAAAAATGGAAGCATCAACTGAATAAATTTATGCAATATACAGTGAAATGAATTGAGCTTAAAATCCATTTTTATTTCTGTTAGGTGTTCTTATGCAATGGGTGGTCGCTGAAACATATTCATTCCCTTACGAGGCTCAGATTGCCAAAACGCAATTAGAAGCAGCTGAAATTCCAGCACGTATTGAAAATGAACATACTATTAATATGGATTGGCTCTACTCTAATGCTTTGGGTGGTGTGCGACTGTTAGTTCCTGAAAGCTATGCAGAGGAGGCTAAAGCATTACTTGCCCAAGATTTTAGCCAAGAATTAGAGCAACAGTTTGGAGCAAGTGAAAGTTGCCCTCATTGTGGTAGTCGCGATATACAGCCATATACCGAAGGAAAACGTCCCGCTTATTTGGTTTTTCTATTGCTTGGTTTTCCGCTCTTTTTTTATAAAAATGGAACGAAGTGTAAACAGTGCCAACATTTTTGGCGTTAGTGCTCTATTGGAAAATCGGCAAGATATTTTAAATAAGCAAACTTTAGATCAAATAAATTACTTACTAGAAAATATCGTAAAATTTGATCAATAAAAGCAAAACATCATTCAAAAGGATTTTGAAGTTGAAGGGATAGTCAAAGACTATATGGATTTTCATATTAAAGAATTAGGCGATGATTTCTTAGAAAAAATTGGAATTTCTAATCCATCCACTGATTGTGGTCAAAATAGATCATCAAGGTTTTAGATCATCTAAGTATCTAAGTATCTAAGTATCTAAGTATCTAAGTATCTAAGTTGGGAAAGTTGAAATATAGAGCTAAATCTAACATGTTCATATTTTGCTAAAATGAAACAAAGGCTAAGCTTTTAGCTTGATATATTCTGTGTTGAGTTTATATGCTTATTTGCACAAGTATAAGTAGTTAATATTTGCTGAAAGCTAAATAATACAATTTACAAATAATGGATCAACATGGATAGAAATACTCCCATTTATGTTTCTTTAACAGGTACAAATAGCCATCAGATAAAAATTCCAGCTGGGCAAGGAAGCTTCTCAATTGGTCGAATCGGAATGGACAAGAAAAAGTTTGATGTTCTTGTTGAAGAAAATGCTGTAATCAATTGGGACGCTTTTAATACTTTGTATACGCCAAATGGTCAACAAAATGCGCATTTGCATCCTTATGGAGATTGGCCAAGATTTTTTTATTATTGGGGAAATGATCAGGGGTTTATTGAATGGTCGAAGAAAAGAGTGATAGAAGATTTTTCTTGGCGACCTACGCAAGCGATTTGTCTAGATTTAAGTCATGCTCAAATTCATAACTTTTCAATCAAAGCAGATGAACATCCAATCACATTAGTTTTAAATCATGCTGATGGTGAGAATAAGAAGGGGTTATATTCGCTTCATTTGGCTGGTCATATTGAGTATTTTGAAATTATTACCACAGCAGCATACCCCCATATGAGAATAGAGCCAACGACAAGCAAAGATCCAATGGTATCGGCATACCATCTTCCTGTTATGAAAAATTTAGCGGCAATAACTTCGTTAGATTTAGCTGTTAAACCTTTAGGTCAAGCTTTTGATTGTGAAAGCTTATTACAGTTTCCTAATTTAAAAAATCTAAACTTAACTGGGAATATAACCAATACAGCAAGTCTAAAACAACTTCAGCAACTTGAACGTATTGGAATACGCTATGCTGTAAATTTGGAAGGCTTTCCAGCTTTAAATACTTGGGAAAACTTAAGGTCCTTCATTGGATGGAATATTGATGAAAAAACAGGGAAAAGGTTAAATGCTGAATTAAAGCATTTAGTTAAAGAAAAACAATTGGATTATTCGTCGGTGTCTAAACTGAGGAGTTCAATATGGTTTACCACTGAATATGGAATTCCATTTGAAAATTGGGAAAGCAATAATGCAAAAATTGCGATCAAAGCATATAAATCTGCTTTAAAAGAAATCTCCAAGGCGAAGACAAAGCAAGATGTGAAAGGGGCAATTATTGAACTTGTTGAGATAATTAATACATTGCCCAATATTGAAACTGTTGAAAGGGAAGATACTGGTCTTGCTGTACTGCAACTGGTTGAAGCTTCAACATTCGATATAGATCAAGAAACAATGAATACTTGGTTTGATGAAATACGAGATTTTTAAAATATTCTGTTGTTAAGTAAAAAACGGCAAGATTTCTTACCATTTTTTAAAATTAGGATTAGAAGCTATATCCCGTATTTTACGATCGCCACGACGATTTTTCTGTCGTTGCAAAAATATATTCAGCTTTTAGTTGGATCGGTGTGGAAGGAATTGCATATGCAGAGGAATCTATTGAATTATCCGTGCCACACTATTTAATCAATCCACTTCAGTATGCCTAAAAAGCGGATTTGGTTGCGCTTGGCGGATAATGCTATGCTAGCAGAGGCTTAAAATCAGGCAGTAAAATAAAATGATAAAACAGCAAGAAACATTGAGTCCGTTGCAAGTTGAAAACCTATTTAAAACCTTAGCACAGCGTTTTCAGCAGCATACAGAACGACATGCACAAATGAGCTGGGATTTTGTTCAGAAACAACTTTTGCTTTGTCCTGAAAAGTTATGGGTTTTACAACAAATGGAAATGACTGGCGGTGAGCCTGATGTGGTTGTTTTACCGAACTCAGAAGGTGTGTATTTTTTTGATTGTGCAGTTGAGTCTCCAAAAGGACGGCGTAGTCTGTGTTATGACCGAGAGGCATTACTCAGTCGCAAGGATCATCCTCCTGAAGATACGGTGATCGACTGGGTAAATAAGCATGCCTTAGCACTAATGACTGAACAACAGTATTATGCTCTACAGCAAATATTCAATTTTGACTTAAAAACATCCAGCTGGGTCGAAACTCCAACGATATTACGTCAGCAAGGCGGGGCGATCTTTTGTGATCAGCGTTATGGGCGTACATTTACCTATCATAATGGTGCTGCCTCATATTATGCGAGCCGTGGGTTTCGAACCTATATCAAACTTTAACTGTTAAAAATTGACAGCGTGAAATCCTAAGATTCTGTCGAGCTTGTTTGTATTTTTGGTGTTTATATATAACTGCTGTTATATCCTACATATTGATATTTAAATTAATGATTTTCAGTTTTGGTTTGGGGAGCTGTATGCCTATCCAAGCACGACATTCATGTTGCTAAACGAAAGATCTGTCATAGATGATGAAATGATATGTACGCTATTTATAAAAGCGCTAAATTTATATGATGGTTACTCAGCAAATGAATATGTATTTTATAAAATGAGCTTTTGAATTATTGAGTCGAAAAAAAACGGCAAGATCACTTGCCGTTTTTTATTAAAGGTTCGGATTAGAAGTTATATTCCATACCTAAGCCAATAACAGTTTTCTTTTTCTCTGGTGTAGATGTAGTTGACCAATCACGCTTTTGTTGACCAACAACACCGTAGAAGCGAGCTTGCTTGTTGATGTTGTAATCAGCGCCAATCCCGTAAAGGTCTTGTTTACGATCATCACGGCCATCTAGTTCTGTCGTTGCAGAAATATATTCAGCTTTTAGCTTAATCGGTGTAGAAGGAATTGCATATGCAGCAGTGATGCCATAAGCATTTTCTTTCAAGCCTTTGAATGATGTTACTGTAGTACCAGAAGTGGTTGCAACAGTATCATCAGACGGTTTAGCAGTTTGCCATAATGCACCAAATACTAAGCCATCAAGACCCGCAGGTTTCAAGTCTACAGAACCTGTAACACGGATTGCGTCAGAGTAGATTGTGTTGCTACCTAATTCAGAGTTATATGCATTATATTTAGATGCAACACCGAAGTTACCTGCAACAGCAGCAGCAAAACCGTAGTCTTTGTTGTCATAAGTAAGTGATGTAGAGATACCATCACCGAAACTATCACGGCTACCTTTTTGACCTTTAGCATCATTTTTTAAAGCAGATGATTCTTCACCTTGCTGGAACATGATGTTGAAAGCTAAACCAGCCAATAATTTTTTATCAGTTTCAAAACCGATCACGTTTTTTAAACGATCTTCACCAACTAAAATCGCAGTCATATCGAGTTCGTTGTGATCGTTGAAGATATCTTGGTTGTTACCAGCAGCATTTTTGAAATATGAATCAAACTGACCAACTTTTAACGTTGCGATACCGTCTGATTTAATCCCCACGAAACGGTTACGGTTAGTGAAAGCATCGCCATCACCATCAGCACTGATTTGCCATTCTGCCAAGTAAACAGCAGACAATTTATCTGTTAATTTCTCTTCGCCTTTAACACCAATACGAGAAGCGTTAGAGTTTACTTTAGTTACGCTTTCGTCTTTAAAGCCATTCTTATCAATTTGATCTAAAGTTACGTTGAATTTACCATACAATGTTGGCGCTGCTTGAGCTGCGCTTATGCTAAGGGTGGCGATTGCTGCAGCGAGTAGCACTTTTTTCATTGAGATTTCTCCAAAACATGTTCAATGGGTTTGCAGTTACTTTTTTTATTCAGTAAGTGTGGGTTTGTGCACTACTTACTAACTTGCATGCAGTATCTGTAAACTTTGTTACATATCAGTGAAGAAAAAATGACAATTTAATGACGCGGATTTAACATTTGTGTAATTTGAATAAAAAAATGAGGCTTGATTAGCCCCATTGATTCTAAAAAGGTTTTTAATTAAGCCAGTGCAGCCTTAATTTTTTCAGCAAACCCTTTAATTTTTTCCTGATCGCCCATTTGAATAGCATGACGACCTAATTCATGCACCGAGCTCGGAATCAAATGAAAGTGTACATGAGGTACAGTTTGTCCAGCAGCAGCTCCAGAAAGTTGCATCAATACAATACCTTGAGCATCCAAAGCTGTTTCAATTGCTTGTGCTATTTTTTGCACAATCTTGATTGTATAAGCTGCAATTTCAGGATCTAAGTCGAGCAATGTCACAGCTGGAGTCTTCGGAATAATCAGGGTATGCCCATCGGCTTGCGGCATGATATCCATAAATGCAAGCACATGATCATCTTCATAAACTTTAATTGCAGGAAGTTCACCACGTAAAATTCGTGCAAATATATTCTGATCATCATAAGCCATGTTTATTTCCTTGAAGGTATGAATGTGATTATTTACAGTTCAATTCTTTCTGACGTTCCTTGATAGAGTCAAGTTTTTGCTGCTCTTTTTCAGAAAATTTAGGCTTACTTGTATAACAATTGTCATTATTATATTTTGCTTTTGCTTCAGGATCTTTAAAACAGAACCCTTTTGATGCATAAATGACATTGTAATCATCTTGCAATTTTTTACATTCTTGGGTGTTATCAGCAAAAGCGTGACTAGCGACTAAAATAGATAAACTAGAAAGTGTAGCAATTACATATTTATTCATGATACGACCTCGAAATTGACATATTTACATGTCACTTAATGTGATTATAAGGTTTAGTTGTGATTATTCAATGACGAAAAATTAATCTAATGTAATTTTGCTCCATGATTCATACATTTTTACCGCGGTAGAAAAATCGCTATCAGGCTCTGAAAGACTATTGGCTGCGGTAATTAAGCTTTGTGTTAAACCAAGAATAGGTGCTGATAATCTTGCATCACGAACTAAATCAATGGCAATACCTGTATCTTTTGCCAATAAGGGTAAAGCAAAGGTCAGTGGAAAGCTACGATTGAGGATACGTTGCGGTAGTGCAGTTTCAGTCACACCACTTTTACCACTGGATGCATTGATACAATCAAGCGCTTCATTTAAATCTACCCCATGTGCTTTCAGCGTGGTAAATCCTTCAGCGGCAGCACATAAATGAACCGCCATCATCATATTATTTACAGCTTTTACAGCAAAGCCTGCACCTGAGTCACCAACACGTTTAATTAATTTACCCATCGCTTGCATTGCAGGTAGGGCAATTTGAAACGCTTCTGCCGCACCGCCGACCATAAAGGTCAGTGTTGCATTTTCAGCGCCAATGGTTTGACCACTTACAGGTGCATCTAAGAAGTGAATATTATTTTTGAGCAGATACTCAGATTGTTTACGCGCAGCATCAGGTACACCACTGGTACAGTCGACCCAAATCGCGCCATTTTTGATCTTTAAATCTTGGATTAAATCATCGATATCTTGACTGGTTGGTAAACATGAAAAAATAATATCAGCTTGCACCGCTTGATCGAGTTCGACAGCTTGAGTACCAAACTCAGTTGCATGTTGCTTGGCCTTTGCAAAATTTCGATTCCACACATATACGGTATCAAAATGTTTGGGTAAATGTGCTGCCATACGATAGCCCATTGCGCCTAAACCAATAAATGCAACTGTAGTCTTCATATCTATCTCTTAAATTTTTGTCGATCTTTGTTCTAACCATCTGGACAGTGTAGGCCAAAATTCATCTGCACTTTTTTGACTAGACATTAGCCCTAAATGTCCCCCAGGAATAAGAGTAAACGTGACATCACTACTCTTTGTCAATTCGCTTAAAGGCTTAACTGCATCTGCGGTGACCATTTGATCATTTTTTCCAGCCCCAATCATCAATGAACAGTCGATATTGCGAAGTTCAATTTTGTGGTTACTGAGCTGAATTGCCCCATTTTTCAGTGGATTTTGCAGCCAAACATTAAATAACATGTCTTGATTGACACCACCGGGGTAATCCACCATGTGATTTAAAAAATTTCCAAGGGTAGCGTGTTCATGTAAGAGCTCTTTGTCGTCTAAATTTAGCAACAATTGTTTATGTCCCTCATACCAACCCTTTGGATCTAAAATCTTAAAGCCAATGGCATTGAGTAAACCTGGGGTATGGATCAGTTTTTTCGGTAAACCACCTTTATATAAAGTATCTTTCAGTTTTTGATTCTTTATAATCAGATTATTTATTTTTTGATAAAGTTTACCGATACCGCCCGATGCATAACTGTCAATTGGGCTGGCCAGTATAATTAAGTTTTTAACATAATTGGGTTGACGTAATGCCGTGTAAAGTAATACAAAAATGCCGGCCATGCTCCAGCCATGCAATGAGATTTGCTCACTTTGAGCATGTACTCGGATTTTATTAATGCATAGCGGCATAGCTTCATCAATAAAATATAAAAAGTTTAAGTTGCGATCTTGATAACTGAGTTTTCCCCAGTCCAATAAATACACATCATAGCCTTGTTCGGTAAAATATTTGATAAGTGAACGATAAGGGTAGAGGTCGTAAATTGCCATATTGATCGACAATGGTGCTGTAAAAACCAAAGGTTCCTTAAATTTTTTTTCAGCAGCTGCGTAGTAACGCACTTTGGTTTGATGATGCTCCGCAATAATTTCATAAGGGGTACTTTGAGATAAAACCAATGACTTACCATTGAAGATACGTGTGGTTAGATTCTTCAATTTGGATTTGCGCTGTTGGAACTTAGCTGATACTTGTGTCATAAGCGGTGATTGTCTCATTTTTATGCAGATTTAAGCGAAGTGTATGTGATAATTTACGATTTTACCTTGACCTTAAATACATAGGGCGCTCAAAATGTTGGCAATATTTTACAAAGGCAGTTTTTGGACTGAGTAGTTGAAATGAGCCAGCACGACGACATTGAATACCAACTTGATACTTTAGCGATTCGTACAGGTCATACACGCAGTTTTGAAGGTGAACATAGTGAGCCAATTTTCCTCACTTCGTCATTTGTGTATGAAAATGCAGCGGAAGCAGCAGCAAAATTCTCTGGTGCTGAACCAGGTAATATTTATTCACGTTTTACCAATCCAACTGTAGCAATGTTTGAAACGCGTTTAGCTGCACTAGAAGGTGGTGAACGCGCTGTGGCAACAAGTTCGGGTATGGCTGCAATCATGGCCGTTGCAATGTCGTTCTTAAAGGCAGGCGATCATGTGATTTGTTCACGTGCTGTTTTTGGTTCTACAGTTTCATTATTTGAAAAATATGTCGCTAAATTTAATGTCGCAGTGACTTTTGTTGATTTAACTGATTTAACTGCTTGGCAAGACGCGGTTCGTCCTGAAACTCGATTACTGTTTGTTGAGTCACCATCAAATCCCTTGGCTGAAGTCGCAGATATTCAAGCATTATCAGATTTAGCACATGCAAATGATGCTTTATTGGCGATTGATAATAGTTTTTGCACACCAATTTTACAGCGTCCATTGCAATTTGGCGCAGATTTAGTGATTTACTCTGCCACCAAATATCTAGATGGACAAGGTCGTGCATTGGGTGGTGCTGTGGTCGGTAGTCACAAATTACTTGAAGAAGTATTTGGTTATGTTCGTACCACTGGTCCATCGATGAGCCCATTCAATGCATGGGTCTTTTTAAAAGGTTTAGAAACCTTAAGACTGCGTATGAAAGCGCATTCTGAAAGTGCACAAAAAATTGCCGAGTGGTTGGTTGCTCATCCAAAAGTGGAAAAGGTTTATTTTGCTGGCTTAGCAGATCATGTTGGGCATGAGTTAGCAGCCAAACAACAAACTGGTTTTGGTGGAATCGTTTCTTTTGAAGTGAAAGGTGAACGAGAAGGTGCTTGGAAAGTTATTGACCATACACAATTTATCTCGATTACAGGTAATTTAGGTGATGCTAAGTCAACAATTACCCATCCAGCAACAACGACTCATGGTAAGCTTTCTCCTGAAGCAAAAGCAGCAGCGGGTATTCGTGAAGGTTTAATCCGTTTGTCTGTTGGCTTAGAAGATGTCGATGATATTATCCGTGACCTTTCTCATGGATTAGATTTAATTTAAGATAAGCAAAATTTGCAAAAGAGTTTCTTTCATTTTCTTCTAGGCTTTTAAAAAACTAGTCATGAAAGTGCAAGACAGAGATTTAATTTAGGACTTTTGTTCGGAGTATTTTATGAACATTAATATGCTTATGCAGCAAGCGCAACGTATGCAGAAAGATATGGAAAGCAACGTTAAAAAGGCAAAAGAACAACTTGCCCAAACTGAAGTGAATGCTGAAGCTGGTGGCGGTTTGGTAAAAGTAACAATGACTTGCCGTAATGTTGTTAAGCGTATCGAAATCAGTCCAGATTTGTTACAAGACGATCCAGATATGATTGAAGACTTGATTGCAGCAGCAATGAATGACGCGGCTCGCCAAGCTGAAGTCATTACAGAAGCGAAGATGAAAGAAGCCAATTCAGGTATGGGTTTACCACCAGGTCTTTCAGGTTTGTTCTAAGGAATCATAGGTGTTTAGCGACCGTTTTGATCAACTCGTACAAGCTTTACGAATCTTACCCAGTGTTGGGCCGAAATCGGCTCAACGTATGGCACTCCATCTGATCATGAAAAATAAAGAAGGTGCTATTGGTTTGGCGCATGCGCTAAATGAAGCAACTTCCTATATTCATGAGTGTAGTGTTTGTCATTCTTTAACTGAAAATGAAGTCTGTGATATTTGCTGCTCAAATGATCGGGATGATCAGCTGCTTTGTGTGGTTGAGTCTCCTGCAGATGTAATGGCAATAGAACAGTCTGGTAGCTTTAGAGGCAAATATCATGTATTGGGTGGGCATTTGTCGCCTTTAGATGGTATTGGTCCTGAAGAAATAGGTATTCCATATTTAGTGCAGCGTTTAACCGATGGTAAAATTACTGAAGTAATTTTAGCCACCAATGCAACAGTAGAAGGGCAAGCGACTGCGCATTATCTTGTAGAAGCGACAAAACATTTGTCTTTGCAAATGACACGAATCGCACAAGGTGTTCCACAAGGTGGTGAATTGGAATATGTGGATAGTCATACATTGAGTCAGGCTGTTCATAATCGCATGAGAATGAAATAGCGATCTTAGACTTGGTACCATTTAGAGTTTGTTGAGCTTGGGTGTTTAGCGCAAATGCGATAACGATTAAAAGATCAACAAACTCTGTCTCATTTAAAAATTATTTACATTCAATCTAAATTTTTTAGGTAAACTCAAGCTAAAGCAATGATTAGCCATGTTATTTATTACTTTAAAATATACTTTTATTAAGTTGTAAAACCTATATATAAAATAAATATTCACAAGAAACTTTATTGAAAAATAAGGTGTTTACGGAGAATTAGTTTAAAAATATTATATTTAAATTTTATATATTAAGGTAAAATCATATTTCATTTGAATGTAACATTTTGACTTAAACTGACATGTTTCAATTTATTAATCAACAGACCGATCTCGAACATGTGTTGAACTTGATGCAACATACCTCGACTTATGGTCTAGACACTGAATTTATTAAAGTCGACACACTTTGGCCAAAACTCGGTGTATTCCAAATTAATGTCAATGGTCAAGTATTTTTGCTCGACGGCACAACAGAGGTGGATCAGGAAATTTGAACAACACTTATAAGTGATATTTTGCTCCCCAAATGATGTTATAAACATCAATATATGGAGTATTTTATGGCACGTAGACCAAGAAGAAATCATTCAAATGATTTTAAAGCTAAGGTAGCACTTGCTGCGATTAAAGCAGAAAAAACACTTGCTGAATTGAGTGCTGAATTTGATGTTCATCAAAACCAAATTATCGACTGGAAAAATCAACTGATTTCAGCTTCCTCGCAAGCTTTCGATCAATCAAAAGCTCCAACAGAACCACCCATCGATCTAAAAAAACTACATGCAAAAATCGGTGAGCAGGCATTAGAAATTGATTTTTTAGAAGGTGTGTTGAAGAAACTGGGCCGCTTCAACCACAAAAGTTAATCGATGACTCACTTCAGATTTCAGTATCTAAGCAAGCTCAGCTGCTGAAAGTCTCCCGTGGTTGTTATTACTATCGCCCAAAACCTGTGAGTGCATCAGATCTGAAGCTGATGCGGTGTATGGATGAGTTACATATGCAATACCCTTTTGCAGGTAGCCGTATGATGCGTGATTTGTTGAATCGTCAAGGACATCATATAGGACGACGTCATACACGTACTTTAATGAAGAAAATGGGCATTAATGCGTTATATTGCAAACCAAATTTAAGCCAGGCTAATCAAGCTCACCGCAAATATCCATATCTGCTCAAAGGATTGGCTATTCAGCGCAGTAATCAAGTGTGGTCTACGGATATAACGTATATCCCTATGGCAAAAGGCTTTGTTTATTTATGTGCTGTGATTGATTGGCATAGCCGCAAGGTACTTGCGCATAGAGTATCGATTAGTATGGAGGTTACATTTTGCATAGAAACATTAAATGAAGCTATTGAAAAATATGGTCGACCTGAAATATTTAATACAGACCAAGGCAGTCAGTTTACCAGTGATGCATTTATTGATGTATTGAAATCAAATGGCATTCAAATCAGTATGGATGGTAAAGGTCGATGGGTTGATAATGTGATGGTTGAACGATTATGGCGGAGCGTTAAATATGAAGAGGTGTATCTCAAAGCCTACAGCAATGTTTTGGATGCGAAGAAGCAATTAAACGCATATTTTGAATTTTATAATTTGAAACGACCTCATTCGAGTCTGGACAAAATGACTCCAGATGAGTTTTACTATGACCAGCTACCACAACAAAATAAGGTAGCTTAACTAGAGCAGAGTATCACTTATAAATAAGCTTTTAGTTGTTCAAACATGTGGGACCACCTCTCAACCTTAAATTTAGATCGCTTTTGGTTTCAACTTTTTCAAGCACAGCAAAATATTTTTCATGCTTGTGGAGAAGATATTGATCTCATTTATCATTATGCAGATCAGAAAAATCTGAAAAATGTCTTCGATACCCAAGTGGGGTTGTCTTTTTTAGGACATGGTCTACAGGTCAGTTATCAAAATGCATTGAAATTGGTGTTAGAGATTGATATTGATAAAGATCAAACACGTTCAGATTGGCTGGCTCGACCGTTAACAGATGAACAAATGAATTATGCAGCCAATGATGTTTTATACATTATGCGTCTGGCTGAAAAAGTAAAAGCAGAATTGGTCGAGAAAAGCTTATACTCACATGTGCTTGAAGATTGTCAAAATTTAACCTTTGAAATTGCTTCAGAAACACCAAAAGAAAAATTATATTGTGATATTGGTAATTATCGTCATTCCAGAAAACAATTGATGCAATTGCAACAATTAAGTGTTTGGCGTGAAGAAATGGTCAAAGCACTCAATCAACCACGGAGCTTTATTCTAAAAAATGCCACGATGATTGATTTGGTTGAAGTCAATCCTAAAAATAATTTTCAATTGTCCTCTGTGAAGGGAATACGTCCAAATATTGTGCGTGAACATGGAAAAACAATTTTAGATTTATTGAAGTTTCTGCCTGAAACCGATGAGTGGCCACTGCGTATTGCACGACCAATTAAGCATTCTTCTCAGGGAATCACCCTTGAAGTGGATGAGTTAATTTCTCAGGTTTCATTTGAAATGCAAGTACCTAAAGAAGTACTTATGCGTAAAAAATGGTTAAATGCCTTGTATCATCATGTGGTATTTCATGGCAATGAACAGGATTTACCCGGTTATTTGTTGGGGTGGCGCTATGAATTACTTACCCAGCCACTTATCCATCTGTTACAAGAAGATATTAAGTTTTTAAGTATGCAGATGAAGGTCAATGAATAGCGGCTGTTGCTGCCGTTGTTTAGATGAATAATCATCAATAGCCAAGAAAGCTTACTGCGTTATTGTTGATCAAAGATTTAGCAATTGGACATAAATAACGACTGATGCGTTAACTTTCGATAATGTATCCGTCGTTTTTTTCATGTATGCTGTCAACTAAGTTTTACTGAAGCTGTTGTTTAAAATGCATTGTGATATTTATAAATCGAGCAAAAAAGATGAAATGTATCTTTATGTGGCTCGTCCAAATCATCCAAATACAGACGAAAGTGCAGATCCCTTAGCGGCTCTTTCTGAGCCACTACGTGTTGCCTTTGGTCGTGCAACGCATGTAATGCATCTTGAACTGAGCGAAGCTCGACCATTGGCACGTGTAAATGTGTTACATGTAATCGATTCACTCAATACAAAAGGCTTCTTTATTCAAATGCCGCCAGAAGGTTTAATTAACCCAAATGCGGTTGAACCAGAGGGATTACGTGGTGCTTGATCAGTTATCAGGAATATGGGCAAATTTTTTAGATCTATTTGATGCTATCCCAGAAGATAATATCGCAATAACCGTCTATATTCTTGGGACGCTGTTGATTTTATGGTGCTGGTATTCGATTTCAAAACGATTGCCATCGCCACTTGGCGGTATTACATGGATCATTGTATTTGCCGTTCTTGCAACCCCGACCATTTCTGAAGGACCAAACTCAGCGATTGCGCCAGCAATATTTGGACTGTTATTTGGAATTCTGACCAAGGATTCACCATTGATTTGGTCAAATCTTGCCTTAATTACTTTTGTCATGGGTATTGGTTTAGTCATTGGATTTTTTTGGTCTAAATACAAAACCACGAAAAATACCCAAGCAAGCGCTGTAGCAAAAAATATTTCACCACTTTAAATAAAAAATAAAGGTAAGTTATGTCTGTCGATTCTCAACAATTCACAGGTACTGAACAGTATATTGCAACGGATAGTTTAAAACTGGCTGTAAAAGCAGCTCGAGCATTGCAAAAGCCATTATTGGTGAAAGGCGAACCTGGTACAGGCAAAACCTTATTGGCTGAACAAGTTGCTGAGAGTCTAGGTCTTAAATTAATTACTTGGCACATTAAATCTACAACCAAAGCACAGCAAGGTTTGTATGAATATGATGCAGTTTCTCGTTTACGTGATAGCCAGTTGGGCGATGACCGTGTTTACGATATTAAAAACTACATCAAACCAGGTAAGTTGTGGGATGCATTTACCAGCGAAGAACGCTGTGTATTGTTGATTGATGAAATAGACAAAGCAGATATTGAATTTCCAAATGACTTGCTACATGAATTAGACAAAATGTCATTTTTTGTCTATGAAACAGGCGAAACAATTACTGCAACCCAACGTCCAATCGTAATCATTACTTCAAATAATGAAAAAGAACTGCCAGATGCATTTTTACGTCGTTGTTTTTTCCATTATATTGAATTTCCTGATGAAGCAACGATGCGTGAAATTATCGCAGTTCATTTTCCAAATATCTCTGGAACATTGGTTTCAGAAGCATTACAAGTCTTCTTTAAATTACGTCAAGTGCCTGGCTTAAAAAAACCACCTTCAACATCTGAATTGATTGACTGGTTAAGCTTGTTAATGGCAGATGATATGCCAGAAGACATTTTGCGTAATCATGATAAATCAAAAGCGATTCCACCTTTATATGGTGCATTGATTAAAAATGAGCAAGATGTACAGTTGCTTGAACGCTTAGCCTTTATGTCACGTCGTTAATGAGGAGATCGCAACATGTTTGTGCGATTATTTTATACCCTCAGAAAATATGGTGTTCCAGTTTCAACACGAGAACTCATTGATCTCAACCAAGCAATTAGTGAAGGCTTGGTTTTTGCCGATCAAGATGATTTTTATCAATTAGTAAAGACAGTCATGGTCAAAGATGAACGCTTCTTTGACAAATTTGACCGTGCTATGAAAGATTATTTTGAAGGTATTCATACTTTTGATATCGATGATCTGCTCAGCAAAGTTCAAAAACTTCCCAAAGACTGGTTTGATTTAGAGTTACTTGAAAAACATCTCACACCTGAACAACGTGCTGAATTGCTGAAAGCAGGTTCGCTTGAAGAACTGATGAAGATGTTGGAAGAACGCTTGCGTGAACAACATAAAAAGCATCAAGGTGGCAACCGAATGGTCGGCACAGGTGGAACTTCACCGTTTGGTGCTTTTGGTGACCATCCTGAAGGCGTGAGAATTGGTGGCCCAAGTCGTAAAAATTCAGCAGTAAAAGTTTGGGAACAGCGTAAGTATCAAAATTTGGATGATGAACAAATTTTAGGTACTCGACAAATGCAAATGGCTTTACGTCGTTTACGTAAGTTTGCTCGTCAAGGTGCTGCAGAAGAATTAGACATTAACAGTACCATTTATGAAACTGCCAAACAGGGCATTTTAGATGTACAAATGGTGCCTGAACGGCGTAATCGTATTAAAGTTTTGATGTTGTTTGATGTAGGTGGGTCGATGGATTCGCACATTGCACAATGTGAAAAATTGTTTAGTGCGGCAAAAACTGAATTTAAAACCTTAGAGTATTTCTATTTCCATAACTGTCTATATGACTATGTGTGGAAAGATAATCATCGTCGTTCTTCTACCCGAATGAATACATGGGATTTATTTAATACCTATGGTAAAGACTATCGTGTAATTGTGGTGGGTGATGCAAGTATGGCACCTTATGAGCTGAAATCGGTCGGTGGCTCTGTTGAATATATGAATGATGAAGCAGGAGACGTATGGTTACGCCGCTTACGCAATCATTTTGAAAAAACAGCATGGTTAAATCCAGAAGAGCAAGGTTATTGGCATTACACACAAACCATCGCATTAATTAAACAATTATTTGACGATCATATGTTTCCAATGACCCTTAAAGGTATTGAGGATATCACGAAATATTTGTCACGATAGATTATTCGAAAGCAAAGTTGTTATTCATAAATTCAACGGCTGATTTATTAAATAGGGAAAGAAATGGATCATCAAATAAATGGTATTGCATTACCAAATGAACAAGGCTTTTTTGGTGAATATGGTGGTCAATTTATTCCACCTCATTTAAAAGAAGCAATGGATGAAATCAATGTCGCATATGAGGAAATTCGTAAAACGCCTGAATTTCAAAATGAATTGGCTGATTTATTTGCCAATTATGTAGGTCGCCCTAGTCCTTTATTCCATGCAAGACGCCTTTCTGATCAATTGGGTGGCGCACAAATCTATTTAAAGCGTGAAGACTTAAATCATACAGGCGCACATAAAATTAACCATTGTTTGGGCGAAGCTTTGCTTGCCAAATATATGGGAAAAACCAAAGTGATTGCAGAAACAGGTGCTGGTCAACATGGCGTTGCACTTGCAACCGCATGTGCTTTGGTTGGTATTCCATGTGAAATTCATATGGGGCAGGTGGATATTGAAAAAGAGCATCCCAATGTTGTGAAAATGAAGATTTTGGGTGCAAAACTGGTTTCAGTCACTCAAGGTACTGCAACACTGAAAGATGCTGTAGATAGCGCATTTGAAGAGTATTTAAAAGACCCTAAAAACTTTATTTATGCGATTGGTTCTGTGGTTGGGCCGCATCCTTTCCCAAAAATGGTACGTGATTTCCAATCTATTATCGGCAATGAAATTAAAGTTCAAACCCAAGATCGCTTTGGCGCACAACCAGATTATGTGGTTGCGTGTGTAGGCGGTGGCTCAAATGCAATTGGCGCATTCACGGCATTTTTAAATGATGCAGAGGTTAAACTGGTTGGTGTGGAACCTGCAGGTCATGGTCTGGATACTCAACAGCATTCAGCAACATTGACTTTAGGAAAGCCAAGTCAGATTCATGGTATGGCTTGTTATGTACTAGAAGATGAACAGGGCGCGCCATTGCCTGTGCACTCGATTGCATCTGGTTTGGATTATCCGGGTGTAGGCCCTCAACATAGCTTCTTAAAAGATTTAGGCCGTGTGGAATATTCAACAGCAACTGATCAAGAGTGTTTAGATGCGTTTATGACCCTTTCACGCGTAGAAGGGATTGTTCCTGCATTAGAAAGCTCTCATGCTGTGGCGTGGGCAATTCGTGAAGCGCCTAAATTAGCGAAAGAAATCAAAATTGTTGTAAACCTTTCAGGGCGTGGTGATAAAGATGCCGACTATGTTGCTGAAAAGTTAAATCTAAACTGATAAAAAATTGATTTGATTTAAAAACCTAGCTTTGTGAACTGAACCCCAAATCCTGGACAGTTTAGTTAACACTGGATTGAGTTCTGAATTGAACAGGGCTCAATCCTTTTAGTTTAATTTGTATTCTCTCATGGTTATAGTAATGGATGTAATCATGAATTTGTTGCTCTAAGACCTCAATGTTTTCTGGTTTCTCTAGATAAATCGTCTCTGATTTTAATGTACCAAAGAAACTCTCCATCAAAGCATTGTCCCAACAATTCCCTTTTCTACTCATACTTTGCTTAATCTTATTCGCTTTAAGCGTACTCCTAAATTGGCTCATTTGATAATGCCAACCTTGATCTGAATGAAGCATAAGCTTGTGTTTTCGTGAGTTTGGTAAATGACTTATGGCTTGATCAAGCATATCTTTAACAAGTTGAAATACTGGACGTCTTGAAAGTGTATAGCTCACAATCTCATTGTTATAGCAGTCTAAGATCGGAGATAAATATAACTTCGTATCAGCAACTTTAAATTCGGTTATATCTGTCAGCCAACGCTTATTGGGTCGCTTCGCTTCAAAGTTACGTTTGAGTTTATTTTTGACTATTTTATTGGATGTACCTTTGTAAGCATTGTACTTTTTACGCCGAATCAGTGAAATTAAACCAAAGCCTCTCATCAACCTAGCAATCAATTTATGGTTATGATGAAGACCTTGTTGCTTCAAGGCTAAAGTGATTCGTCTATAACCATATCTACCTTTATGCTCATCATAAATTTGGCAAATCCGTTGCTTGAGTTCTGCATATTTATCTACGGCATTTAGCTTGGCTTTATGATAGTAGAAACTACTCCTCGATAACTCAGCAATATCTAAAAGCAATGGCAAAGCAAACTCAGTACTCATCTGATCAATCAACCTTGCTTGTTGTCCTTTTTGGGTGGATTCAGCAAGGCGTCGAGCTTTTTTAAGTAGGCATTCTCAGCACGTAAATAGAGTAGTTCCCGTTGAAGTTCAGCAGTTGTTTTTTCATGATCTGGTTTATCAACAATATATTTATGTTTATTTTTAGACATGGATACTCTTCCTTTAGACTTTGGTTCTAGTCCAAGCATACCATCGGTTTGATAGATTTTACGCCATACACTGATCAAACTCGGGGAAGAAATACCAAAACGAAGAGCAGTATTAGATAAACTTAATCGCTCATTCTGCATAGTTTTTAATACGTAATATTTAAATTCAGCTGTATAAATTGTCTTATTCTGTTTTGGCTTTATTGCATCAATTCCACCTAAATCGAATTGAGCCAACCATTTAGAGACATCCTTATCACTAATCGAAAAATGCTTGGCTGTTGATAAGCTAGAATGACCTTGAGCATAATAAGCAATGACTGCTTGTTTAAACTTTAAATCGTATTTCATAAAAATACCCTATAAGTTGTGTCCAACTTATAGGGTTCAGTTCATTTGGCTAGGTTTTTTTATTTTATCGTTAAATTTGAAATTCAGCCTTAGCTTTCGTTTAATGAACTCGATTGTTTTATCCCCATGATAAATAAAGACATGCAACTCAAAGCAGGTGATTATTTCTATTATCTTGAAATTTAAAATGGTTTTACATGCAAGCTGAGATGCCAATTTTCTATACACAATAAAAAACCCTCCACATGGAGGGTTAGATTTTTATAATGTCATTTAACCTGAAATATACTGTCTTAACTGTTCAATCAATTTTCGTTGATCTTCCATGGTGGCTTTGACTAAATCGCCAATAGAAACAAATCCAACTAGCGTTTCACCTTCAATCACAGGTAAATGGCGTAAGTGTCCGTCAGTCATTAAATTTAAACATTCTTCAACCGTATGGCCACGTGTCACAGAAATCACTCTAGACGTCATAATTTCAGCGACCGTTGTATGGTCAGAGGTACGCTGCATAAGGGCAATTTTACGCGTATAGTCGCGTTCTGAGAGGATTCCGACGACCTTTGTATCTTGAGTGACAACCACAGCACCAATACCTTTGTTTGCCATAAGTGTAATGGCTTCTAATACTGTGGCAGAGGGTGAAATCGTATAAATTTCACGACCAATCTTATCTTGGATTACTTGTGCTACTGTCGTCATAATTATTCTTCCTTTTCTAGGGTGCTTACCAATCTGCACACCTTTAACTTAACTGTATTTTTTAACTTTGCAAATACTTTGCAGTCATAAAAATATAAAGTTTATTTTTTACAACAATTTTAAACCGCTAAAAATATATCTTCGCCTTTAAGCCGGTTGAAATTGAACATGACTATGGAAAAAGAAATGTTCCATTTGAGAAGTTGAGAGTTTAAATTTTCGAGATGAAGAATTAAACAATGCAGGCATGATATTGAGCCGTGTTAATGTAGGTAACAGCGATTCTCTAAAATCTTTAGGTGTTATTCTGCGAGGGGTGTAGTGAGGCCAATGAATCTTTGCATACTGATGGGCTTGAACAGCGTTTAGCCAAAAAGGAAAATAAACTTCATTTGAACCAGACTTCATTGCCCAGCCATCGTGGTAAAGTCCCCAAAGTACACCACAATACATGAGTGATTTTAAAATAGAAATTTTAATAAACAATTCATTCGAAATGGGTTGAAGATGAATATACTTTTTCATAATTAACAATCTTATTTAGTACATTGCCTATTGTAGTTGAAATTCTTATAAGAACTGTTGGTGCTTTATGCTCAATCGTAAGCATTTATTAAAACAATAAAAAATGTATTGAAAGCGTAATGATTTATTAAAAATAAAAAGAATAGGGTTAAAAAAACGCCACCTAGGTGACGTTTTATTATGCTTGCATGGTTGCCATCTTTTGCCAATATTGGGCTTTTAGAGAATCACGTTCAACGCGGAAACCTTGGTAGTAAAGTTCTGCAAGAAACATTGCCGCTTTACCATGACCCGCTTTCGCCGCATCTTCTAATGCTTTTACCGCTTCTACAAAGTTCATTTCACACTGGATTGTATTTACAGCATCTGCATAAACATGTTCTAAGTCTTGGTGAGAGATTTGATGAATCATATATAACTCCTTATTGTAATTATGATCTTTTAACATAGCTCCCCAACGGAGCTTATACTTAACTAATCTAACTTAACTTTATTAAACTAATATTACAATTAGCCTTGTTTGTCAAGCGATTTGAAATCTATGCTTGACGAAGATAAGATTACATGATTAAACATTAATCAGAAATAATATTTATTAAAATCAATATGAGAATTAAGACAAAGGGAGAGCAAAATGACAAACACTATAGATGGCTTTATTTTTGATGTACCCGCTGCTGAGTCTCAGATCGTAGAATTAGCTCAGTATCACCGTAAACAACTGGATGAGGCAATTTATCATCAAGAAATCCATCTTGGGGATTATTGTTTAGCCCAGCGTAAACGCGTGTACGATTATACCCGAAACTTAAATCCAGTGCAAAAAGCAGGCTTTTATCGAATCTATGATGGTGAATTAAGGCGTCTTGCTGATGATGATGATTTGCATCCTGCACATGCAGAGGGGGGAGTAAGTATCTTTGCTGTCAGTATTGCATTGGCAATAATCGCGATTATTTTATATTTCGCATTCTTACGTGCAACGATCCTTTAATTGGCACGATATAGAAATGATTCACGCGTTGTTTAACTTGGCTCAGGCCCTTTTCTTGAATAAGAGAACAGGGCTTTAAATCTCATATCGATAGGCGATGATATCTATGGGGAGATTATTTAAGCACTGTCGTTCTCGCAATTTTGATCTTAAAGATCATCTTACAACCGATCTTCAGCTGTCTTGAAGAAAGCCCTATATTTTTATGGTCAGGATGATAAACTATCTGTAATTAGAGGTAGTTCATGCAAAAATTCAAAGATTATTTTCAAAAATTATTCTATTCATTTCCTGTGGAAAAAATCTTGAATTCTTTTGTTGTTGTGATCATCGCACTGATGATTTTTCTTGCAACATTGGCTTTAACACGGCCAGTTAATCCAGATCAATACAAATATGTGATGCAATATTCACAACAAGCCGCCAATCCTAAGACGCAAAAAATTGCCAATCAATTGCGCCGCCAAGATCGTATTTATGTGGTTGAGTATTTACGCCTACTACGTGCCTATCATTTTGAAAATCAACAAGTAAAACGATATCCTGCGGTGGATAGTAAAGATCCGCAATAACTGATAATACTCATTTGGTTGATTCCGCTTGCGGACGAATTGTTTTTTGAATGATCAATGTCGGGACATCTGGCATGGCTTGCGTATCCACTTGCTTGTTTTGATTTGTACTGGATTGATCTGGGTTGGCTAAATCAGCACTTAACATGTCTTTTAATTCATTCTGATCCAGTGTTGGTGCAACAACAACCAAGGTGAGACGATCCGCACGAAGATGTTTTTGAATGGCTTTTTGAACTTGTTTGGTGGTGACTTGGCTCAATTGCTTTTGATATTGAGTCAAATAATCCGCAGGAAGTTGATAAAAACCAATCGATGCGATTTGGGCATTGATATTGGCATTGGAACTAAAGGTCATTGGAAATGAACGTAACATACCTTCTTTGGTTTCTTCGAGCTGTTTTCTTTGGATTGGATTTTTTACAAAATCACGTAAGGCTTGATGTGCAACTTTGATACTGTCCATCAATTGATTTTGTTCAGTGGAATAACTCAAACTAAAAAACCCCTGAGCCAATGTGGAGGTCAAATTACTATACGCTCCATAGGTATAACCTCGTTTAACCCGAAGTTCTTTCATTAAAGTGGAATTAAATCCGCTTCCGCCAAACATTTGATTGGCAACTTCTAATGCAACACGATCAGGATCGCTGCGCTGAATAGCCAAGTGTCCCATCATCACATTGGCTTGTGTTGAGTTAAATGGAATGTAATGGATATTAAAATCACTTTGATCTTGTGGTTCAGGAAGTGCTTGTGCAGCTTCACCTTGAGTTAGATTTTGACTGATTAAATTGGCCAGTTGGGTTGCATCGGCTGCAGTTAAATTACCAGTAATGGCAATATTCATGTTTTGGGCAACAAGTAGTTTCTGTCGATAAGCCCTAAGTAGTTCTGGGGTAATTTTTTTAAGGCTGCCATTGGTCCCTACAGTGGGTTCGGCATAAGGATGTTGTCCATATAACGCACGATAAAAGCGAATATTCATAATCCGACTTGGATTTTCTTGGATTTGCTTTTGCCCAACCTTGGTATTATTTAGCACAAGATTTAAACCCGATGGATTAAATTGTGCATGATTCAGCACATGCAACATGGTATTGATGGCAGGGTTTAATTTTTCAGGATCTGACAAGACCCGAAGCCGGACGACAAACATATCACGGTACGCGGTAACGCTAAATTGAGCGCCTAATCCTTCAAATGTAGACGCGATTTCTTTTGCTGTATATTGATCTGTACCTTCAGTGATCAGTTTGGCTGCCATATTTGCCATACCATACAAACCTTTTCCTAGTGCTTCATCCTGTGAGGAACCTGCATTAAAGGTGAGTTGAATATCCACAATAGGCAGGTCGGTGGCTGAAACAAACAGTGTTCTGACTTTTTGGTTGTTGGAGAGGTCTTGAACAAAGGGCGCTTGGTACTGTTGATGTTTATCTAAATTTTTTAAGCTTTGTAAAGTCGAATTTGCCTTAAGTGCTGAATCATCTATAACCGCATCCGTTTCATCATGATTGTCTAATTCAACCTCTGCATGGTTAAGGGGGGAGTAGAGTAAGCTGATGCACACAAACAGCGGTATTTTTATCGAATAGGTCGAGAATGGATTAAAATTCATGAGAGATCCTTTTTTATTCTTTTGTACTTTCAGGCATTAAATACAAACTACTCAGATTGGCTTTGACAAAATAAATATTGGCAATTCGTTGTAAATCTTGTGGTGTGACTTTGTCATAATGTTTGGGTAATTCATCCATTAAACGAAAACTTAGGCCGTTTACTTCCAAATTCCCAATCATATTGGCTTGTCCACTAATATCATCCTGACTATAGATTAAATTTGAAACGAAGTTGTTTTTGACACGATCAAGTTCAGCTTGATTGACCAATTCTGTTTTAAATAAATTCATCTCTTTTTCAATCGCTTTTTGTGCCTCATCCAGAGAAACATCATCACTTGGGATCGCGGAGATCATAAATAAACTGTCGCCGCGATTATAGGGGTCATAACTGACACTGATTGCGGTCAGCACTTTTTTATCTCGAATCAGACGATCTTGTAAACGTGCGGAGATTCCGCCATCCAGTAAGGACTGGATAATGGTTAGTGCGTAAGCATCTTGTGGGTTTTTTGCTGTGGCAATGGATTTGACATTCCAAGCCATAAACAAGTTGGGGACTTGTACTGGCAACTGCACTTCCATGTGCCGATACCCCATTCGATCAAACTCTAAAACATCATTACGGTCAGGAAGTTCCTTTTTGGGAATTGCTGCAAAATATTTTTCAACCTGTTTAAGTGCCTGTTCTGCATTGACATCTCCCACAATGACCAAGGTCGCATTATTGGGGGTATACCAAGTTTGATACCAATGTTTAAGATCATCCAGACGAATATTCTGTAGGTTTTTCATAAAGCCAATCACTGGTTGACGATGGTGACTGGTTGGATAGGCGATCCATTTAAAACGTTCGTAGGCTAGATTTCGTGGATTATCATCAGTCCGTTGTCGTCTTTCCTCCATCACCACTTTGATTTCAGGATCAAAGTCTTGTTGTTTGAGGACCAGATTTGTCATACGGTCTGCTTCAAGTTCCAAAGCCAATGGAAAATACTTCTTGGGGTAAAGCTGATAATAGTTGGTGTAATTTGTATATGTGGCGGCGTTGGTGCGGCCACCATAAATTCGACTCAAACGTGCAAACTCATCATCTGGAACTTTTTTGGTTCCTTTAAACATCATATGTTCAAGCACATGCGAAATACCAAGTACATTACCTGATTCATCACTACTTCCCACGCCATACCAGATTTGGGTCATAACAATTGGTGAACGATGATCTTCACGGATAATCACTTTTAAACCATTTTTCAGTGTGGTTTCAAAGGTGGTCCTAGAAAGTTGGCTTTGAGGCGCTGCCTGAAGTTGCGTATTTACCGTGTTAAAAGATAAAAATAAAAGTGGCGCAAGGATAACTTTGGATTGTCTAAGAAGATTTAAGAATTTAGATTTCAGAATATACACAGATAACCCAAAAATTTATTTTAAATTTAGAACTATTCTTAAAAAATTAATGATTTAAAGCAAGGCTGGAATGTTGCATTTTGGTTTGCTTGTTTTATCGCTGCTTTAACGCTAAAAATGATGCAATCTATGCTAAACTCATTCTTTTTTAACGCTATGCTTTTCAAGGAATCGGCATGCAAGAACAGCAAAATAAATTCTTGATTGATGCGGATATCGGGGATGACGATGTCACATTACCTAGTTTACCAGCCGTCAATGTGCCTATTATTGAAAATAATGTAGAAACACCTAAAACGGAACCTGTTCAAACTGAGAGCCAAGACGCACAGATTGAATCGGCAGATGAAAAGTCTAAAGGTGGCTTTTTTAGCCGCATGAAAGAAGGTTTGACCAAGTCACGTAAAAGCCTTGCCGATGGTATGGTCAATATCCTGATTGGTGGTAAAGAAATTGATGATGAGTTGCTTGAAGAAGTAGAAGAGCAACTTTTGGTTGCTGATATCGGGGTAGAGGCGACTAAAACCATTATTGCGAATTTGACTGAGCGTACAGAACGTGGTGATTTGATTTACTCACATTCATTGTATAAAGCGCTACAAGAAGAGCTGGTTGCTTTACTTGCACCTCGGGTAAAACCATTGCATATCGATCCCAATAAAAATCCATTTGTGATTTTGGTGGTGGGTGTAAATGGTGTGGGTAAAACCACCACGATTGGTAAATTAGCCAAACGTTTACAAGGTGAAGGCAAGAAAGTCATGCTTGCAGCAGGAGATACCTTCCGTGCAGCGGCAACTGAGCAACTTCAAATCTGGGGTGAACGTAACAATATTGCTGTCGTGGCTCAAGGTCATGGTGCAGACAGTGCTTCAGTCATTTTTGATGCTTTTGAAAGTGCACGTGCCAAAGGTGTGGACGTTTTAATTGCTGATACAGCAGGGCGTTTGCATAATAAAAGTAACTTGATGTCTGAGTTGACTAAAGTAAAACGTGTGATGCAAAAAATTGATGCAACTGCGCCACATGAAGTGATGTTGGTGGTGGATGCAGGTACTGGTCAAAACGCGATTAACCAAGTTGAAATGTTTGACGAAGCTGTAGGCTTAACAGGTTTAACCATTACCAAATTAGATGGAACAGCAAAGGGTGGTGTGTTGTTTAATATTGCCAGTCGTACTCATGTACCAATTCGATATATTGGTGTGGGTGAGAAGATTGATGATTTACGTCCATTCTCTGCAAAATCATTTGTCGCTGCACTGTTTGAAACAGATAAGTAATTTAGATAACTATTTATCTTAAATGAGACTCCGCTTTATGCGGAGTTTTTTATTTTCTAAGATTGGGGTTGATGGTGGTACGTTATTGAAAGAAGGCATCATAAGAATGTCATCAAGTTGTACTTTAATGCGATGTCTAGAATCATCTGCCCAGATTTGCAATATTTTTACCACAAAACAAGCAATGAAAAGTATATAGGATATTTGCCATATTCTTATCGTTGAAAAGCTCAAGGCAATAGGCTGAGTTTAATGGTAAATTTTAATTGAATTGTTTGATTAATAAATACTTTAATTGCAATTTAAAAAGGGGACCACATAAACACGGTAGCATTTAAAAATGCCCGATTTCACATATTGTTCTAAATATAGAACACATTGTTATGTATATAAGCATGACGAAACTAAGAATGATGCAATACACTCAAACCATGTTAAATAACACGACCCATCTGGTCATAGAAGGATTAACACCATGTCATTTTTAAATCAAATCAAACAACGCCGTACAATTTATGCAATTGGTAGAGATTTAAGTTTAGACCAAGCGAAAATTGAAGAAATCATCAAAGATGCAATCAAGCATAGCCCATCTTCATTTAACTCACAATCTTCTCGTGCTGTGATTTTATTTGGTGATTCACATGTTAAATTCTGGACAATCGTTTTAGAAACTTTACGTAAAATCGTTCCAGCTGAAGCATTTGAAGGAACTTCGGGTAAAATTAACAGCTTTATCGCTGGTGCTGGTTCAGTGTTGTTTTATGAAGATTTAAGCGTGATCAAAGCTCTACAAGAACAATTCCCATTATATGCTGATAATTTCCCAGTATGGTCTGAGCATTCAACAGGTATTGCACAATTTGCAACTTGGACTGCATTGGCTGAAGCAGGTATTGGTGCATCTTTACAGCATTATAATCCAATCGTGGATGAAGAAGTGGCAGCAACATTTGATGTACCTGCTGACTGGAAACTTCGCGCACAATTAGTATTTGGTTCAATCGAAGCACCAGCGGGCGAAAAAACATTTATTGATGATGCAACACGTTTTAAAACTTTTAACTAAGTGAAGCATTTCGTTTTAAGCTGAGGTCTATTGCTTATTTAGCTTAGACTTAGCTATTCCAGAAACCTGTTTAGAATGAAAATTTTAAACAGGTTTTTTATGTGCAGTACGTTATCCCTGCTTGTCGCCAGATAATAGATCGACGCTGTATGATTAAATAATCTAAAAAAGCATAAGTGGTTTAAAAAAATTATGTGATTCCACCTTGTTGCTAAAGATTCTAATCATCTAAATTGAAACAATAAGATGAGATTTGAACGAACAGAAAAAAATAAGTGAGTCGAACAATTCTTTACACAGAATTATGGATTGGTTTTATCGACATTTAGCGCTATTCATGGCTTAATCTTTGCTCAAGGAATAAAAGTGTATAAAAAAATGGGGAAATTAGGGTTGATTCAGCACTTTGGTCTAATTTAGACATTTTAAAAAATTTATACACTGTTAAAAAGCGATTTAAGTTGATGATTTAGTTGATGGTGTTGCTGTATTTTTGATCATTATTTTTTAAGTTAATGTAGCTATTTTTTTTAATTAAAATGATCACTATTTAGCAATGTGATAGTACTATTCAGCATGGTTTAAATCGGTATACTAGAAACTCTTGTTATAAAAAGTAGCAATATCAGGAAAGACAATGACTGCACGTATTCAAAAAGGCAAGTTAGCGATTGCTAAAGAACTTTACGATTTCATCGAAAATGAAGCACTACCAGGTTCTGGTTTAGATAGTGAAACATACTGGAAAAACTTTGAGCAAGTTGTTGTCGATCTTAGCCCTAAGAATAAGGCGCTTTTAGCGAAGCGTGACGAGATTCAGGCTAAAATTGATGAATGGCACCGCAACAATAAATTTGAACTCCAAGCTTATAAAGCTTTCCTAAAAGAAATTGGCTACTTATTACCAGAAGTAGAAGATTTTCAAATCAGTACAGAAAATGTAGATGAAGAAATCGCATTATTGGCTGGTTCGCAATTGGTAGTACCTGTGCGTAATGCACGTTATTGCTTAAATGCGGCAAATGCACGTTGGGGTTCTTTATACGATGCGCTTTACGGTTTTGACGTGATCTCTGAAGAAGGTGGCGCGGAAAAAGGTAAAGGCTATAACCCTGTTCGTGGCGATAAAGTTATTGCATTTGCTAAGAATTTCTTAAATGAAACATTCCCATTGGCAAATGGTTCACATGCAGATGCAACAAAATATGCTGTTGAAGGCAAAAAACTTGTTGTAAGCCTTAAAGATGGTTCAACCTCGACTTTGGCGAAAGAATCACAATTTGTTGGCTTTAATGGCGAAGAATCTGCACCTGTTGAAATTGTACTTTTAAATAACGGCTTACACGTTGTTATTGAAATTGATGCAAATAGCCCAGTGGGTAAAACTGATGCGGCGGGTGTTAAAGATCTTGTTTTAGAAGCTGCTGTTACTACGATTCAAGATTTGGAAGATTCGATTGCTGCTGTAGATGCAGAAGAGAAAGTAGAAGGCTACCGTAACTGGTTAGGTCTAATGAAAGGTACGCTTGAAGAATCAATTGAGAAGAACGGTAAAACCGTGACGCGTACATTGAATAAAGATCGTACACATAAGAACTTGATCGGTGGTGAAACAACACTTCATGGCCGTTCATTGATGCTTCTTCGTAACGTTGGTCATTTAATGACGAACCCTGCGATCCTTGTAGATGGTGCTGAAATCTACGAAGGTATTATGGATGCTTTAATTACACCATTATTGACTTTCGCAGACATCAAAGGTCAAAACGAAAACAAAAACTCTCGTAAAGGGTCAATGTATATCGTTAAGCCAAAAATGCATGGTCCTGAAGAAGTTGCATTTGCTGTTGAATTGTTTGAACGTTCTGAACAAGCACTTGGCTTACCAGCGAAAACGTTGAAAATCGGGATTATGGATGAAGAACGCCGTACATCTGTAAACTTGAAAAACTGTATTGCACAAGCGAAAGACCGTACTATTTTCATCAATACTGGTTTCATGGACCGTACAGGTGATGAAATTCATACCTTTATGGAAGCAGGTCCTTTCGTTCGTAAAGGCGAAGTGAAAAGCCAAATTTGGTTCCCAGCTTATGAAAACCGTAATGTGATGGTAGGTCTACAAGCAGGTTTACGTGGTAAAGCACAGATTGGTAAAGGCATGTGGCCTAAACCTGACATGCTTTTAGACATGTATAAAACCAAAATTGAACATCCAGAAGCAGGTGCAAGCTGTGCATGGGTTCCTTCACCATCAGGTGCTGTGATTCACGCGATTCATTATCATCAATGTAATGTTTCAGCACGCCAACAAGAGTTATTGAAAACTGAAGCGCTTCCGTTAGATGACTTGTTGACACCACCTTTAGCCACAGATACAAACTGGACTGAAGAAGAGAAGACCAAAGAGCTTGAAAATAACCTTCAAGGTATCTTGGGTTATGTTGTTCGTTGGGTTGATTTAGGTGTGGGTTGTTCTAAAGTGCCAGACATTAACAATGTCGGTTTAATGGAAGATCGCGCGACTTTACGTATTTCTTCTCAACACGTTGCGAACTGGTTACGTCATGGTATTGTGACTAAAGCGCAAGTTGAAGAAGTTATGCAGCGTATGGCGAAAATTGTTGATGAACAAAATGCCAACGACCCTGAATATAGCAACATGGCGCCTGGTTTTGACGGTTATGCATATAAAGCTGCTTATGATTTAGTATTTAAAGGTGGTGAACAGCCGTCTGGTTATACTGAGCCATTATTGCATGCGTATCGCTTAAAGTTAAAAGGTTATACAGGCGATTAATTTTATCGTCTAATTTATCCTATTAGCTTATCAATAAAGCCTCTTCGGAGGCTTTATTCTTTTTATGGTTTATTTTAAATGTTGCTTTGCCTGCATATATAAAATTTGTAGACGTGACTTTGAGTTTTCAGCCAATAAGATAAAATCTCTGATACAATTTAACGGAATTAATCATTAAGCTGAATTATAAATGACATCAATTCTGAAATTAGATGCGCTGAAAAATGCTGAAGTTGCGAGTACGCCTTATCCGTATTTTGTGGTTGAAAATGCTTTGGCTGATAGTGAAGTCCAGGCCGTAATCCAAGACTTTCCTAAAATTGAACAGGGCGGAAGCTTTAACATCGAAGATGTAGAAATTAAGCCTAATTTTGATCGATTTCTAAAATCGTTGGATACACCAGAATTTCGTCAAATTTTAACAGATAAATTTGATGTCAATGTGATGGAACATCCGATGATGATTACTTTACGTGGTTATTCTCGTCAAAAAGATGGGCGGATTCACAGTGATTCAAAAAGCAAATTGTTGACGGTTTTGATCTATTTAAATGAATCTTGGGATGCGCCGAATGGACGTTTACGCATTCTCAATGATGATAAAGACATCAATAACTATGTGACTGAAATCAATGCAGGTCCGGGCTCATTGGTTGCATTTAAAGTAACTGACAATGGTTGGCATGGCTATATTCCTTATGAAGGGCAACGTCAATCTATTCAAATTAACTTTTTGACCAGCGAAAAAGCCAATGCAAAACATAAGTTTTTCCATGGTTTAAGTGCCAAAGTGAAAAAGATTTTTGGATAAAAGCTAAGTGAAGAGGGTAAACTTCGGTTTATCCTCAATTGAAATCGCGTGCTGTCTCAAGTTTTTATCAGTGTCTAATATTCTTATCAATGGATAGCGCGATAGATAAATTCAACAATTATAAATCAATATTTTAAATCTTATTATTATGTGTGCTAACTTTAAACCGATCAGCTTATTACAAGTTCAACAGCTTGGCTTACCCCCGATCCCTTTCCTTTATGAAGAAGAAATATTTCCAAGCTTTCAAACGCCGTTGTTATTTAAATCCGATCAAGGGATGGAATGGCGTTTAGTCAACTTTGGTTTAGTGCCAAAATGGGCTGAGGACAAAGATGCTGCAAAACATACTTATAATGCAAGAAATGAAACCCTGATGGAAAACGCAGTTTTGTCGAGGCTTTTAGCAAGTGCCAATTTGGTGTGATCCCCGTGACAGAATTTTATGAATCCAAGTATATCAATGGTCGACCACAACGGTGGGGTGTGCGACGTAAAGATGGTCAGGCTTTTTATATTGCTGCACTGTATGAGATTACCCGATTAAAAACCGATGAAGTTGTTCGTTCAGCCACCATGATCAGTATGGATGCCCACACCCACCCGATGATGAGTGAATTTCATGAACCTCGAACAGATAAACGTTCGGTGGTGGTTATTCCACAGCATCGACTTGATGAGTGGTTGGGCTTAAAACAGCCCAATATTTCGAGTTTTATAGAGGGTTTCCCTGTGGCGGAGTTTGAGTGTTTTTATTGCCCCAAAGTATCAAATAACAAAAACTCGCCACAGTTGAACATCTTTGATGAAGAATCTTAACAATTAATGTGCAAGATTCTTAAAGATGATTTTTAAATTTTCCATGGTTTTTTCAATTTGTAGTGGTGTTAAACCGTCAAATGACTGTTCAAGTACAACACTCATTAAATCATTAATTTTATGGGTCATTTGTTGCCCAGATTCTGTTAAATGTACCCGTGTAATACGTGCATCGTTTTCACAAGAGTAGGTATCTACAAAGCCTTCCTCTTTTAAGCGATAAACAATTTTGGTTGTTGTCGACATTTTAGAAACGATCATTTCTGAAAGCTCAGAGACACTTGCATCTGGCTTGGCTTCTAAAGCAACCAATAATCGTCGTCTAGAGTTGTCTACCCCATACTTTTTAAGTACGTGATCTAAATTTAAAACATACTGAGAATGAACTTGAGTGATCCAGTAGTATGGGAAATTTTCGATGTTAAAATTTTCAGCAGCGGGTAAAAATTTTGCATATTTTTTAGTCATTTAGAGGTCCCTGTTTTTTGTAATTATTGCCATATATTAAGCGCTAATCATATTTTACTTTGAATACTTGAATCAATATGTGATAGATCACTTAATGAAAAAAACAAGTAAAATCGACGAAATGTAAATTTTGCTTGAACTAAACTTAAGTTAAAGTATTCAGTAAAGGCATTGTATAACTGTCTTAAATTAGATAAAAAGTAGTAATACCTTGCGTAAATTTAGTCGCTTCTTCATGCAATTTGGAATGAACAGAGTTCATTCTCTAGTTGTTGGTGTGGAATCGAAATTTTCAAAACAACCGCAAAGGTTATTTTTATTGAAAGTCAATGAATGTCCTTGTGTCATAATGGTTCATCCTATGTATTTCAGCTTGCTCAAGTATGAAAATTACCAAGAAGATGTTGTGAAAAGCAAGCTTATTAGTTAAAAAAATTAACATCTGATGTTATTTTAACTGAAAAATAAGAAAAATCAACTTGGCTTTACTGTTAATAATTTCCCTTGATTACGTCATCATGGCGATAAATCTAAATATTTCCTCTCTAAATGCCCATATATCCGATTGAAAATTATTAATTAAATTAAAGCGATTTATACCTTTAAAAGGTAAGTAGCATTTAATAACTATAGTTATACACAATTTATATTGAAAAAATCCAATGACATTTTTGTAAGATTGAGTGAAAAATAATTTGAATAAGATGAATCGGCATCTGTAAAGCATTGAGTTGATCATACGAGAGCAGGGATGAACTGCAATTCGCCCGTATGGTGAGGTTATCCATAAGAAAAATCTTAAATAAATGTAAAATTTTTGTGAAAAATAATTACAACCGCAAGATATTGTGCATAATTAAGCTAATTTAGTTGAAAAGGTTTCATTCATGGATCCGTCGTCGTGTAGGTCAAATTTATTTTTCTCCACTTTATATATTGATAATAATAAGCAGGAGCTCTAATAATGGAATTTTTATTAGACCCTGGAATTTGGGTTGGTCTTTTAACCCTGATTGTTTTAGAAATTGTACTGGGTATTGATAACCTCGTCTTTATCGCCATTCTTGCAGATAAACTTCCTCCAGAACAACGAGACAAAGCACGTATTATTGGCTTATCTTTAGCCTTAATTATGCGTTTAGGCTTGCTGTCTATCATTTCGTGGCTGGTCACATTAACCAAGCCTTTAATCGCATTTGGCGGGTTGTCTTTCTCAGGTCGAGACTTAATCTTATTATTCGGTGGACTATTCCTCGTCTATAAAGCCGTCACTGAACTACATGAAAAAATGGAAGGCAAACCTGAGGTTAAAAGTTCAGGTGCAGTTGTCTATGCAAGCTTCTGGGCAGTTGTAGCGCAAATCATCGTTTTAGACGCTGTATTCTCTCTTGATTCAGTGATTACCGCGATCGGTATGGTCGACAATATCTACGTGATGATGGCCGCTGTAACGATTGCTGTGGTTGTGATGTTGATTGCGTCTAAGCCGTTAACCGCTTTTGTCAATAAGCATCCGACTGTCGTAATTCTATGTTTAAGTTTCCTATTGTTGATTGGTGTGAGCTTAATCGCGGAAGGTTTTGGTTTCCATATTCCGAAAGGCTATATCTATTCAGGTATTGGCGTAGCAATTTTAATTGAAGCCTTTAACCAGTTTTCCAGCCGTAATGTTGAAAAGCATCAGTCGAAAACACCATTACGTCATCGTACCGCAGATTCAATTTTAAAATTGATGGGAAGCAAGCTGGATGCAGATCTATTACAAAGCCCTGAAGCTTTAGCTGCTCAAAAAGCCTTTGGTGATGAAGAACGCTATATGGTTGGTGGTGTACTGACCCTTGCTGAACGTTCAGTTGCCTCAATCATGACGCCAAGAAATCAAATTTCGTGGATCGATCTTGAAGATGATGCGGAGAGTATTCGTCAGCAAATTTTGGCTGTACCACATAGTTTATTCCCTGTATGTCGTGGACAACTAGATAAAGTGGTTACGGTTGTCCGTGCTAAAGAGTTAATTGATGTACTGGATGAACCAGAGCAATTACAAGCCTTGCTTAAACGTAGTCGTCCAATTTTTATTTTTGAAAAAATGAAAGTGATTGACGCAATCCATACCTTAAGAACGTCTAAAGGTTCTTTGGTCTTGGTGAGTAATGAATTTGGCAATATCCAAGGTTTGATTTCTCCATTGGATGTGTTTGAGGCAATTGCGGGTGAATTTCCTGATGCAGATGAACAGCTAGAGTTGATCAAATTGAATGATACAACGTGGAAGGCATCAGGTATGCTTGACTTGTATCAGCTTGAGTTGGAACTTGGTATGTTGGATCTGGTTCAAGAAGACTCAGGTTACTTTAGCGTAGCAGGTTTGATTTTAGACAAAACTCAAGGCGAAGCAAAAGTAGGTACTCAGATTGAACAAGAGGGCATTTGGTTTGAAGTCATCGAAATGGATGAAAATCGAATCAAGACGGTAAAAATTACCCGTCCAGAGCAATTTTGATCACTATTTTGCGATTAAATCGCAAGCAGATATAAAAAGTTAAGTAGAAAAATGCCTCATTGATGAGGCATTTTTTTTGAATAAAAAGAGCACTTAGATAGGATTACTTATCTAAGTACTTAAAACTATAATCAACCTGTAAAAAAATTTAGACATAAAATATAATTTCTCTTAGATCTATATTTTTAATTAAATCAATTGCATAAAAAAATAAACTGTTTGATTTAAAAAGTTAGCAATGCCACAGCTTACATTCAAAGTTTAAATCCCTTTGCGTAGGCGATGCCTCACTTTTTAGAGATAAAAAGTGACAAAAATCTTTCGTTTGGCGAGGGGTACATCCTATACCCCCGCCCAACGGCGACATCCATGTCGCCCCACGGTAGGATCACCATCTAGGATTCAAAAGTACAAAAAATGAATTGATGGAAATCACTTGTATGAATAATTAGCTGGTCTGACTATCATTAAAAATATTTTGTGCCATTGTTGGCCATAAGTTTTGATGTGACTTCTTAAACATTAACATATGACCAATGGCTTTATGACCTGTATCTTTCGGTTTAAGCTCTATCATTTCTGTGCTGGCTTTTGGATATAGGCGAAGTAAGTCTTTGACATTGGCTTCAGTAGCGATCTCATCATCCGATGACCAATACACCGTAATTGGGCATTGAATTTCGTTGTGATAGTCCTCGAAAATCGTTTTACCTATAGCGTTCATTACATAACCGGGTTTACTGCAAAATTCAGCCCATTGTTTTGCAACATTTTTGGGTAAATTTTCTCCCATGCCTAAAAACTTGGTTGCGCCATAACCTTTGACTAAGCTTGAAACAGGAAAGATCATCTTAAACATGACTGGCGCCATACGTTTGGTTCGCCCTTTAAGTCCTTTTACATGTCCTGTAGAGCCTGAAATTGCAATCACTTGTGCCACTTTCTTATAGTTAGAAACAATGCCTAATAATTGTCCGCCAGCACTATGACCTAAAAGTATAACTTGTTGTTTTCCTGTCTTATTCAGCAAAGTTTCAATGGCTGCAGGAATATCCAGTTGACCCCAGTCTTGGATACTTGCTTTGGACTGACGAAGAGGACCATGTAAGGATTCACCTATACCACGGAAATCGAAGACCAGCACATCTGAACCTTGTTGAGCAAGCCACTCTATAAAATGATGATAAAAACCTTGGGTAATCCCTGTAGCAGGGCAAATCAAAATAGGCAATCGATGGGTTGATTGTTTTGCCGGATAAAAACGTGCAGTTAAGCTATAGCTATCTGCACAAGTTATGGTTAAATTTTCAAATGTATTCATAACAATTCAATGAGTATGCTTTGATGATTACTTTACATAAGTTCCAAAAAGAAACTTGATCAAAGTATGACTTATGAGTCAAAGCTAATCTAAATATTTTAAGCTGTTTGAATTAGGGTGTTTTAAATGGATTTTGCGGGTTTAGGTTTGTCAGTAAAGTTAGCTTTAATATTCAGCGGGATTTATCTATGGGTAGGTATGCTGACAGGGGTTTGGAAATACTACCAAATTAGTCGATCAGAAATGGCCCGAGCGCATTATTATGTCGATATCGCACATCGCAGCAGCTTGCTTTATGCTCCAGCCACTTTAATTTTGGCGGTAATGGCCTATTGTTCAAGCTGGACAGAAACCACAAATTTGATATTTGTCTTGATCAATTTATTCTTTTTTAGCTTTTCAATCGCCAGTTATGTTTTGCATGGTTTTTTAAAAGATACGACCAATCAATTCAAACAACCGCACCAATTAGGAACCATGCAATTACCGAAAATATTGTTACGTATAGCAATGCTGTTATTGGTACTCGGGGAGATTGTTGCGACTGGAGGATTATTACTTGGTATGTTGATTACTTTGTTTTAATCAATCACCTTAAATAAAGCCGCTCAACTTTCAATTCAAGATATAGCTGTGTTGCAATTGCATAGGCGATGGGCGACATCCATGTCGCCACGCGATAGCAACACGCTGTATGGTTAAACTCAATTTATTTGAGTAACGAAAAACTTCCTCCTTTTTCAAAGGTGAGAAGTGTTAACTTCGCAAGGGGGAGGATTTAAAACTCTGTGTCGAAACGTCACAAAGGGGAGGATTAAAACCCCTAAGCCGAATCTTCACAAAGGCGAGGATTAAAAAACCCGTTAAAGCAAATGTTAGATTGAGTGATTGTGCTACGAAAAAGAAGAAATATTATACTTTTCAGTATGTTGGTTTAAAAATTAATTTAAAAATATATGACAGATCTTCGGCTAAAAGACGTCATGAGAATACTATTGGAAAGCTGAATGAAATGTTGAGATTGGCGTTATTGCTTATTTTTCTGTATTTTTTGTTCTGATATTTTTCTGCTTTTCTTGTTTAAGATGGATGCATGGCATCCATCTTTTATTCTGTAATCTTCGCGAGTTTACGAGATTTATGGTCGACTACATCCCAAACATAGAAGGCAGCAGAAACGACTAATGCATAGGCAAAAAATTCAGGTTTTAAATTGCCTTGAATGAGTCCATGAATAAACAGAGTCACTAAAAGTGCAAGTGTTGTACTTAGATAGATGACCAGTTTTGTATTTGTCTTCAAAGAATTAATGAAGACTTGCTTATTGAAATGTATTGATAACATCCCCATTCCTCCTGTCTGCTCGACAAAAACCACATTGTTTTAGTCTGGATTGGTTTATTCAGTTGTACCATATCTAATTATTATTTCAAGAGCAAATACCTCTATTATTCAAAATAATTATGACATATTTATTACAAATGATGATTATTTTATAAAAAATGAAAATATGAGTGATTTTTTATATAAATGATGTAATTGTTGTGGGGTTAGTGTGAGCCAGTTATCAAAATAAAATACAATAACTGAATAGGTCTTGGAAGCACTTTCGACTAAAGTTGATAAAAAATTATGCAATATTTATGCAAAAATCGAAAAAAATGACTATTTTTTTCAAAATAATTCGATTTTGACATGGAGAGCGTTTCATTCATTGAAAAAATGCAACAACGCGACTGAATTTATCTGTGTTCAATGAAAATTAAGTTTTAGTATTTTTTAGCCAAAAGTTTTTTATACATAGCGCAAAGCTTGATTCGATCTATTCAGGTGCATTGATCACATGCTTGAAGCACTAAGATGGATCAAACAACGCTTTAAAAATTGTGTCGCAAACAATAACGGCCTGTGGGGTAAACATGACAATTATTGATCACTGTTAAAATAAGATTTGGGTAAAATCAAATTTTAAGGATGATAATTAAAAAGCTTTATTTTTTAATTTTATCAATTACGACACAGATGATTAACACGATCAATGATGGGATCACCCATGCTAGATTCTGTTCATTTAACGGTAAGTTTTGAATCATAAAAGGTAAGCTGTCTTTAAAGCTTGTGACTTTAATTCCTTCAATAAGACCAAATAGAAATGCAACGCCAGTAACAGGTGCGATAACCGTGGTTGGGTGATTGAATTTACCCCAAAAGAAGCTTAATAGAATGACCACAATTGCCGGTGGGTAAATTGCACTGAGTACAGGGACTGAAAAAGCTATTAGTTTGGTTAAACCTAGATTTGAAATCACCAATGAAAATAACACTAAAATAATCACTAAAACTTTATATGGGATTTTCGTGAGTTCAGAGAAGTATTCAGCACATGCACAGGTTAAGCCAATCGCGGTAACCATACATGCAATAAAAATCAAACCTGTCAGGAATAAAGAACCTAAGTCACCAAAAGCATGTTGAACATAAGCATGCAGGATCACTGCGCCATTTTCAGCATTTGGAGCAGCATCATGACTGCCTAAACCAAGTTTAAATAAGCTGAGATAAACCAGCGTTAAACCTACACCAGAAATCAAACTTGCAATAATTGCATATTTGGTTACGAGCTTTTTATCTGTTACACCACGAGAGTGGATGGCATGAATAATCACAATACCGAAAACCAAAGCGCCTAAAGTGTCCATGGTTAAATAACCATTCACAAAACCTTCAGAAACAGGGCTGGTAGCGTAATTGTTGATCGCAGGAGAAATTGAACCAGTCGGGATCAGAAATGCTGCAATACCTAAAATTGCCAGTGCAATAATTTTTAGCGGTGCAAGAATATGACCCACTGTATCCAATAATTTATTTGGATAAAGAGAAACTAAAGTTACAAATGCAAAATAGATAACACTATAAATAAATAATGCTGTACCACCATTTCCAAAGTATGAGGAAAAACCAATTTCATAAGAAACAGTTGCAGTACGAGGTGTAGCAAATAATGGCCCAACCGAGAGATAACACACAACCGTCAGTATTAAACTTGCGACTTTACCTAAAGGCGAGCTTAAAATCGCAATAGAACCTTCAGTTTTAGAAAGTGCCATAATGGTAATAACAGGTAAGCCTACAGCTGTGACTAGAAAACCTAGCGCTGCGAGCCATACATGTTCACCGGCTTGTTGAGCAACAATGGGTGGAAAAATAATATTGCCTGCCCCAATAAATAAGGCAAAGGTCATAAAGCCTAAAGCAATAATATCCTTTGTACGGAGATTAGTCATAAACTGTGGTTGAAAAAGCAAAACAGCGATTTTAGTAGAAATAGCTTATTTTTTGTATTTTATTTTATGGATAATATTCCCGTTTTTTATAAATTTTAACCAATTAGTCATATTGATTATATTTATGTGGATGATTCACCGTTAATTTTCAAAAATTGAAAAAATCAAAATTTTCAAAAAATATAGAATAGATAAAATCATCATATGGAAAGATTATACTTATTCTAAAATTTATGTGCTTGATTTTGCATTTTTATTGAATAAGATAGGCGGTAAATTGCCCTAAACGTATTGAAAAGGCATATAATATTTTTTCACTTTTGCGGACAGATCCAATGAAAGCTTCTACAGTCACCATTAAAACCGAACAAGACCTTGAAAAATTAAGAGTGTCGGGGCGTTTAGCTGCTCAAGTTTTAGCAATGATTGGTGAATATGTGAAGCCGGGCGTGACGACTGAGTATTTAGACGATATTTGCAATGATTTTATTGTCAATACGCTAAAAGTGATCCCTGCAAATATTGGATATTATGGTTATACCAAAACCACCTGTATTTCTCCAAATGAAGTGGTCTGTCACGGTATCCCATCAAAACATAAGGTTTTAAATGATGGCGATATTATCAATATCGATGTTGCGATTATCAAAGATGGTTATTTTGGTGATACCAGCCGTATGTATTATGTGGGTACAGTTAAACCTGAAGCGAAAAGACTGGTTGAAACGACTTATGAGGCAATGGTGGCTGGGATTCATATGGTCAAACCCGGTGCAACACTTGGGGATATTGGTCATGCGATCCAACAAGTTGGGCAACGTGAAGGTTATACGATCGTTCGTGAATATTGTGGTCATGGGATTGGTAAGATTTATCATGAGCAACCTAACGTATTACATTATGGTCAACCCGGACAGGGCTTAGTGCTTAAAAAGGGTATGGTTTTTACCATTGAACCAATGATTAATGCGGGGAAATCCAGTGTCAAAGAGCTGAAAGATGGCTGGACTGTGGTTACTGCGGATAAGTCATTGTCAGCACAATGGGAACATATGGTTGCTGTCACAGATACAGGATTTGAATTGCTTACACCTTGGCCTGAAGGCACTGGCAACTACCCTGAGATTTAATCTTTAGACTTTGGTCTAATGAATGAATTATGCTCAGCGATTTATTGTTTTTTTATCTTTGAAAATGAGATTTTTCTCACTTTATTTGCTGGAAATGTGGATCTTTTAGGGGATATTTTCGTTTAAGAAATATCCAATAAGTGTTTTTAAGTATTGGTTTAAATATTAACCAATCGCTAAGATAGCTTCCAGATTCTCGCTGTAGTTTCTATTGTTGTTTCAAGCTTTCTAGCTTACCCATCCTAGGGTAAGCTTTTTTTTGTCTATCGCTTCTCGATTTGCTTTGATTCGACGATTGAAAATTTAAAATAAGATGAATGAGCCTCCATTCATCTTATTGATCAAAATGCTATTTTTTAAGTTTAAAGTTTAAAATAAACGAAACAGCGAAGCCAAATAGTAGTCCCCAAAAAGCGGAACCAATCCCAAAAAACTGAACACCTGATGCACTGAATAAGAAGGTGAGCAGTGCGGCTTCACGGTCTTTGACTTCATGAAATGCAATCGCAATATTATGACTAATCGTACCAAACAAGGCGATCCCCGCTAATGCCACAATAAAAAGATGTGGAAAAGACATCAATAGACTTGTCAATGTTGCCGCAAATAGCCCCATCAAAATATAAAAGAAACCACAGCTCATGCCGGCAATATAACGCTTCGCAGGGTCTGGGTGAACTTGGTCATCCAGACTGACAGCAGCACTGATTGCGGCAATATTTACGGTATAACAGCCAAATGGTGCAAGCAAAGTCTGCGCTGTACCAGTCCAACCAATAAGTTGGTTAACATGGGGTTTATAGCCATAACTTTTAATCATCGCAATCCCTGGTAAATACTGAGATGCCATATTGATTACAAATAAAGGCAGTGCCAATCCGAGAATTGCAGACCATGTGAACTCAGGTGTCATCCATACTGGTTTTGCCAATCCCCAATGTAAGGTTGGAACATGAAACTCCATAAAAAATGGACAAATGATGATTCCAGCGATCACGGTAATCACAATACAATAACGAGCCCATAGCCGTTTAGTTATGATATAAACCGCCAAGAGGCTGAGAATAAATGCCCAGTCGTTTTGCATACTGGCAAATAGAGCAATACCAAACTTGAGTAATACGCCTGCCAGCATGGCACTGGTCAAACTCTGAGGAATATACGAAATAATTTTTTCAAATATACCTAAAAAGCCTAGTGTGGCAGTCAGTAAACCACTCACCAAGAAAGCACCAATGGCTTCATAGAGTGAGTAGCCGCTGGCAGTGGCAATGATGAGTGCAAGTGCAGCGGTTGACCATGAGGTGGCAACAGGATATTTGAATTTCCAAGAAAGAATTAATCCTGAAAGACCTATACCTAAACCGAGTGCCCAAAACCAAGAGGTAATTTGTTCAGGGTTTGCGCCAAGTAATTGAGCTGCTTGTATAACGAGTACAGCCGAAACACTGATACCAATTAAGAAGGTAATGAAACCTGCAAATACAGCAGGTATAGAGAAGTCTTGGAGTAACTTTTGCATGATCCCTTGCTTTTAAATTTGATTGAATGGTTGAAAATGCAACCATCATACATGGATCATTTTAAAGCTTATAGGGTTAATTAGAATTAAATAGCAAAAGGAAAAATAAAATTGAATAAATTCTCATTTTGGGAGAATTTGGCTTTTTTAACCTAGAACTGTTTTAGTTGAAAACAATGTATAGATAAGCTGTCAAAAAACGCTGACTCAAGAATATAATTTCCCTTAATGAGTATTTATAATCAAATCAATTACATGGAAAAATAAATTATTTGATTATAAAAAACCTTGCAATGCCACACCTTACATTCAAAGTTTAAATAGCTTTGCGTAGGCGATGCCTCACTTTTCAGAGATGAAAAGTGACAAAAATCTTCTATTGAGCGAGGGGTACGTCCTGTACCCCCGCCCAACGGCGACATCCATGTCGCCCCACGATAGGATCACCATCTAGAATTCAAAACTAAAAAATGAATTGATAACCAACATTTTTTCAAAGTTCATACAAAAACATAAACTTCATTTATGCTCAATGACTTGATGCAAATCACTTATATGAATAATGAGGTGGTTTGACTATAGATTACCCATTGATAAAGATTAGATATTGCCTTGAATAGAAAGCGCAGTTTATCCAAAAGAACGATCCAAAAAAGAATGCTTTTAATCGGGAGATCTATTGAGCTAAATCAGCTTACATCGTTGAAACAGCGAGCTTGATTCCAAAAGCACAGAACAGTAAGCCTACACAAGCAACACAACCTGCAGCAATTTTGTAGCGTGTATTGAAAAAAGTGGCGAGTTTAACGCCTGAGAAGATCAAGATCGTCAAATAACTCATACTGATGATTTGTAGAATCACAGAAAGTGCCGCAAAACTTAAAGTAGGGTAAGGGTAATCAGGATCAACAAACTGAACAAAGAACGAGAGATAAAATAAAATTGCTTTTGGGTTGAGTAAGCTAATGGTTAATGCTGTTCGAAATGGATGAAATTGTTCGTTAGTTGCAGTATTCGATGTATTTGTTTGCAGCGTTTGTGGTTTGCTCTGCCAAGTTTTGATACTTGCGATCAACAAACGAATACCGAGATAAGACAGATAGCTTGCACCTACAACTTTGAGAATGATAAATAACCAAGGAAAGGCGTGTAGTAAAGAGGCAGCACCTAAAACAGTGCAGAGAATCAGGATTAAATCTCCTGTAAATACGCCTAAAGCACCGATATAGCCCGTTTTAATCCCAAATCGAGAGGCAATTGACATCACATACAATGAGTTGGGACCGGGTAAAATAACGATAAAAATAGTCCCTAGGATATATGTCACAATATCGGTAATACCAAACACAACATTCTCACTGTATAAGAAAAGCGAAATAAAAAAGCCGAGTGTTTATGATAACAAACTCGGCTTTAGAGTGTGAGCGATTTTAGTGCAATTTTAACCAAAAGCGCATCTATAATTTAGATTTATATAAATCATTCTAAATACATAGATTAGTCAATAAAATCAGCATCTAGGCCAAAAGATTGACGCAATAATAATGCGAGTTGTTCACGTGCTTTGATAAAACCGTCAATCCCGCTTTGCAATAATTGGAATGCCATTAAATCAGCTTCCAATTGTTGTTTAAATTCTGCTTTAGAAATCTCTTGATGTTCTTGAGCAGTCTGGTCCGTGTCTAAGCTGAGTTGAGAAACCACATGACGTTGATCATTTTTCAATTTTTCAAGCAGACCCGGTGCAACGGTTAAAAGGTCACAACCTGCTAAACCTAGAACTTGGTCAATGCTACGGAAGCTTGCGCCCATCACTTCAGTTTTGATTTGATGTTGCTTGTAGTAATGATAAATTTGTTTAACAGACAATACGCCTGGATCTTTCTCAATTGGATAGCTTTCTACATTTTCAGCTTTTTTAAACCAATCTAAAATACGACCGACAAATGGAGAAATCAAAGTAACATTGGCATCTGCACAGGCTTTGGCTTGGTGTAAACCAAAAAGCAGGGTTAAGTTACAATGAATGCCTTCTGCTTCTAGCACTTTCGCTGCCTGAATACCTTCCCATGTAGAGGCAATCTTGATCAGAATACGGTCTTGGTCGATCCCATATTCTTTATACAATGCAAGTAGCTCTTTAGCCTTGGCAATGGTTTCTTCGCTATTATAGGAAAGGGCTGCATCCACTTCTGTTGAAACACGACCTTCTACAATATTTAAAATTTCGACACCGAGTTTGACGGTGAGAATATCGATGGTGCGTTCGACGAGCGCATCTAATTCATAACCTTCTTTTTTTGCTTGCGCATAGGCATCTTCAATCAGCTCACGACTTTCAGGCTGTTGTGCTGCTGCTGTAATGAGTGAAGGGTTAGTCGTTGCATCCAAAGGGCGAAATTGTTGAATTGCGTTTAAATCACCTGTATCAGCAACGATAGTGGTTAAGCGTTTTAATTGATCTAATGCAGATTGTGTCATTACCGATTATTTCTTAGTTAAAATATTTGTGATTTATTTATAACACAATGCGATTTGAGCAAAAGAGGAAAATGTACTGAAAGGCCTATTATTTTGTATGAATTCTTTGATTTCGAATGTGATTAATCAAAAAACGAGCAGCTGAGCCTAAATTGCTCTCACGACTCCAGACTAAGTCGACAAAATATTCAAATTTTGGTGTGAAATCGAGCAAATCTAAGATTTTTAACTTATGTTTGAGCTCAGGATTTTCATTAAACATTTCCAAGGGAAGTACCCCCCAACCCAGTTCTTTTAAAATTAAAGCACATGCTGAGTGGTGATTGTCAGTACGCCAATAGTTTTTAGAATAAAGCAGTTCGGGTTTAATGGTTCGATCACGACTTGCCACGACAATTTGTCTGGATTGTAGGATTTGTTCAAAAGTAACTTGTTTATGTGCTGATAATGGGTGATGAATAGCTGAAACAGGGACCAAGGCTTCTTTTTTAAATTCGACAAATTGCTCACGGCTTTCAAGTATTTCACGTTCAAACATCAATGCCAGTTGAGCCGTCTGATTCATCAGCATTTTCAGTGCATCTTCTTGTGGTGCGGAGAAGATATTAATTTCTAAAGTTGGAAAATGCTCTCCCAACAGTGCAATGTATTCAGCCCAGTCTGTATGCAGTAATTCTGAAACCACCACGATATTTAATGAGGATTCCAAGCCTTCGCTAAGTGCAATCGCTTGTTGTTTCCACTGATTCATTTCTACCAGCAGTTGTTCAGTTTTTTCATATAAGCGTTGAGCTTGAGGTGTGGGGATTGGTTCACGTCCCACACGATTAAAGAGTTTTAGATTTAAGTCTATTTCCAAGTTGGCGATAGACATACTAACAGCGGAGGGAACTTTGCCAAGCTGGCGGGCTGCTGCTGAAAATGAACCTGTTTCCATCACCGTTTTAAAGATAGTGAGTTGTTCTTGGTTAATATTCATGCGCTTGGCACCATTCTGTTTAGTTTTTCAGTTATTAAATTTACTCCAATTCACGCAACCTTTCAATAAAATTGAAATAACCTGACTCGATTGATCAATATTATAAAAATATAATGCATCCATCGAATCAAGAAAGAGTAGTTTTAAATGATGATTTCCAAAAGAAGGGTTATTCATGCATTAAGCTATGAAGTCATCCTGTTGGTGATCATAGCGATTGCATTAAGTTTTATTTTTGAAGTGCCAATGGAAGTTACTGGTGTATTAGGTGTTGCAATGGCCGTGACTTCAGTGGTTTGGAATATGGTGTTTAACCATTTCTTTGAACAATTTGAACGTAAGAGAAAACTTAAACGTACGATTGGTGTACGTATTTTACATGCCATTGGTTTTGAGGGTGGTTTGATGTTAGCTACGATTCCAATGGTTGCTTACGCAATGGATATGTCTTTGTGGCAAGCAATTTTATTGGATTTTGGAATGACCACCTGTATTTTGGTGTATACCTTTATTTTCCAATGGTGTTATGACTTGATTGAAGAGCGTATGGGGGCAAAGCCTGTACATTCTTAATTAAGCCTGCAATGCATTTATTTTAAATTTTAGTGAAAATTTCAAATGTGTTGCGATAGAGATCCCCTTAGTTTTATTGAAAAGTAAGGGGATCTTTTTTTTATAAAAATTTAATTAAATTAATTTTCTGGAAAAATTGTTTGATTATAAAAAAACTGCAATGCCACACCTTACATTCAAAGTTTAAATAGCTTTGCGTAGGCAATGCCTCACTTTTCAGAGATGAAAAGTGACAAAAATCTTCTGTTTGGCGAGGGGTACGTCCTTTACCCCCGCCCAACGGCGACATCCCTGTCGCCCCACGATAGGATCATCATCTATGATTCAAAAGTACAAAAATGAATTGATAACCAATTGTTACTCAAAGTTCATATAAAAACATAAGCTTCATTTATGATCAGTTGCTTGATAGAAGTCACTTGTATAAATAATTAGGTGGTTTGACTATAAGGAATAAAAACTAGGTAAAACATAATCAATAAAATAAAAACCCGTTACACGATCACAGCTCAGTTTAAACAAACTTTTGCAAAAGATAATTGGAATTCAATTTGTTTTGTAAAATTGTTCGCCTACAATAACAAATCCAATAATATGTAAGAGATGGATTGAGGCAAACAAATATGGTGCAGACAGTTCAGGAGCAGCTGCCACATAGACACCAGCTTGCTGCTCAAGAATTACTTCAGGTTTCAGCAAATTTAAATAAGATTTATCTTGATCAATTTGACTATTTGTCCGAGATTACTGCGCACAACTTTTTCCAGTTTGATCCACAGCAGCATAAATTCAGTCTGGCAAATCAGTTACTCAATATCTACTTTGATGAAGAAAAGGGTTTAATTTTTGCTTTAAATTTTGAAAAGTTACCGCGTTGTTTAGAAAATAAAATCAATATCAATCGTTTTGTTCAATATTTCTCAGAAAATATTTATTTTTATACAACAAAATATCATGAGATACATCCAACTGATTTAAAGACCAAAGCCCAAATCATCCGCCAAACGCTGATTGAGCAGGTTTTCGAGTGGGTGGATGGTGAAAATCGGGTAGAGCAGTATTTATATAATATTAGTGAAGCAGATGCAGAGCGTATTGATCAAATTTTGCTGCACTATGAATATTTTGATTATGCCTATGTTTCTGATTTTGCCAAATATGGTAAAGCAATCCCTTTAAGTGTTGAAATTAACATTAAGCATTTAGTGCTGATTAATTCTGTATTGGGTCAAGAGTTTTTACCGATTCAGTCATTGCTACCCAAATTTCAACAGGCCATTTTTTCTTTAGATCAGTTTATTCCAGCGCATTATTTGCGTATTTTAAAGATTTTTCACCCAGAATCATTACGCTTACACGAAATCAGTCAGTATTTTGCAAGTTATCAACTACTGGCTGTACATGCTCAAGAACAACCGCAAATGCTTGCTTATGCAAAATATATGAAACGGGGCTTTTGGCAATATCAGGATTTATTGAGCAAGCAGCACTTTTTACAAAAAGATGCTGAATATTGGGAACAGGATCAAGTTCCACAATTTCCAATTTGTAGCCTTAAGCGCACTGCAAATTGGCTATTTAAACAAGATGAACAGGTCAATGATTGGATTAGTCGACATATAAAGGATCCCAATGTCAGGATCACGATCACAGCATTAAGTCTGATTGATACTTCAAAGATTTATCCTGAAGTCACTATAAGTGTTTTAAAGTATTTTAAAAATATTGCAGCGCGGCTATTTTTAATTGAATGTCATTCCTTTGCAATTACAAATGAATGGCAAAATCACCAAAAGAACAATCGTTATAGTTTTTTAAAAACAGAGATTGAAAATAAATCGAATAAGAAAATAATTTCTAATTCTTATTTATATATCGAAGAATGGTTGGATTTCGCTGCGTTGATGTTAGCGGATCAACCACAGATGTATAAAAAAATATACCTTAAGATAAATCGTATCATTCAAGCATTTATGCTGTTTGTACAACACATTGCTCAGGGCTTGCCTAAGCAACTGATTAAATTTATTTATCCGCAACGACAACAACATGCTGAATTTTTTATTCAGTTGCAAAAGCACAATATAACAGTCGATGATTTCCGTAAAAAACTGAAACACATGCAGATCGGTCGTGCATCTAACCATAGTATTTACGACAGCTTTGTTTTGGATTATGTGATGCATTTATTTAATGATCATCACGATATTGAGCGGAATGTCACTTGGTCTGGTCTATATCAGCAAGCACAGCGTTGGCATCAACATCATTATTTTGTTGATACCTTGTCGACACTTAAAGAAAAAATAGATGTAGAGCATTGGGATCGCGTTGCACCAATGCAAAAGATTTATTTTGAAGAGTGGTGCTATGAGGAACTGAATAGCTTAAAACGAATTATTCAAGAGTCGCTAGTGTTTAAACACTGTTTGGCATTGTCCTATTGTGCTCGGATCGTAGATCGTGAATATGTAGCATTTCATGTATCGAAAGTTGATGATGCGACTCAGGAAATGACTTTAGGTTGCTATTATAAATTAGGACGTTTGGTCTTTGATCAATTGCGTTTACCCAATAATCATATTCCTGATGAGTTTTATATATTGAAAGCTCAAGCTTTTATTGATGATGTAAATCAGCATTTAAAATGGAAAAGCAGTATTCAACCCAATGAAGAATTGGGAAACTTATAGTTTGACGTAGATGAATTTTGAGTGAGCGACTTGGCTTTAATTCACTTTTCATGATGCATTTGGCTTAACTTTTTATGTAAAAATCGTTAGGCTATAGCCGTCCCATCCTGTTTAGGTAATTCAAGGCTGTTATGAAACAAGAAACTGCACTCAAACTTATGAAAGCGGGTGAAAATGTCTTTTTGACTGGATCTGCTGGTGCAGGAAAAACCTATACGCTTAATCAGTACATCAATTATTTAAAAGCACGCAAAGTCCCTGTTGCAATTACAGCATCTACGGGGATTGCAGCAACACATATGAATGGCATGACGATTCATACTTGGGCAGGCATTGGGATCAAAGATACGCTGACTGATGATGATTTAAAGCGTATGAAAGAGCGTAAATACTTAAAAGAGCATTTAGAAAATGCCCAAGTCTTGATCATTGATGAAATCTCAATGTTACATGCCAAACAGCTTAATTTAGTCAATCAAGTTTTAAAATATTTTAAAGAATCTGATGATGCTTTCGGTGGTATTCAAGTAATTGCGGCTGGTGATTTTTTTCAGCTGCCGCCTGTAGGAAAAAATAGCGAACTAAATCGAGATAAATTTTGTTTTATGTCAACCGCTTGGGTTGAAGCAAAATTTCGTGTTTGCTACCTGACAGAGCAGCATCGTCAAGATGATTCGGCATTGAATGATGTACTCAATGCGATTCGTGCCCAGAATATTCAGCCAAAGCATATTCAAGCGCTACAAGATACCCGTAATCAAGACATTGGTGATACCTACACGCGTTTGTATACCCACAATATGGACGTGGATAGCATCAACTTTCAGCATCTTAATGCGATTGAAGGGGATGATCATCAATTTGTAGCAGTGACAGATGGGAATGAAAAGCTGATTGAAACATTGAAATCTTCTGTACGTGCGCCTGATGAGTTGACGCTTAAAAAGTATGCCAAAGTTATGTTTGTTAAAAATAACTTCGATATGGGCTATATCAACGGTAGTTTAGGTGAAGTTATTGGATTTGAAGAAGACGATGAGTTGGGGATGTTGCCTAAAGTCAAAATGACCGATGGTACAACCTTATTGGTTGCGCCAGAAACATGGTCTGTTGACAATGAAGGGGGTAAAACCATTGCTAGTCTACAACAAGTGCCATTACGGTTAGCTTGGGCGATTACTATCCATAAATCACAAGGGATGACCTTGGAAGCTGCGGAAATCAATTTAAGCCATACATTTGAAAAAGGTCAGGGTTATGTAGCTTTATCCCGGCTTAAATCGATTCAGGGTTTAAGATTGTTAGGTTTTAATGATCAGGCGTTGGAACTGGATAGTCTTGCAATTAAAGCAGATCGCCGTTTTCAAGAGTTATCCAATGAAGCCGAAGTGCATTATGCAGATTCAGATTTAACCACACAGCACAATGCCTTTATTCGTCATTGTGGCGGGACGTTAAATACCACTGAAATTGAACGTAATGAAAAGAAGCTGGCGCGTAATAGTGGTAAAACCAATTATGCTTCGGCAACACTTGATGAAACACGTGAATTGTTTGAAAGTGGCTATGAGATTCAGGATATTGCGGTTGAACGTGGATTAACTCCTGCGACGATTATCAATCATTTGGCTCGTTTACATCGAGAGCAAGGTTTAGATATCTCGATTGCAAATCCTGGTGAAGAAGTTGTAGAAAAAATTCGTGTGATCTATAAAAAATTGAAGAAACGTCAAGATCCAAGTCATTTTAATGATGATGGTGCGATTAAATTGCGTCCAATCGTTGATTTAACCAGTCCCAAAATGGGCTATGATCAGGTACGTTTGGCATTGTTATTTGTTGAGTGATAGATGTTTTTAGTGATGAATTAATGGCTAAATTTGAGAAAAAGTTATTAAGTCCACGTTTAGCTATTTTGTCTAAATGCAAATATTCTAATAGTTATAATCTCAGCTTTCAGTTGTGCCCATTTTATTATGCGCATGAATTGATAGATTCAAATATTTCTTTTGAAGGGTTGGAGCTACCATCTCCATTTTTAAAAGACTTGCTTGGGTTGACGTTTGTTTTTGATGAAAATGAATGTGATGCATTTAATGGGTGTTTTACCATTAAAAGTATCCATAATCCTGTCGATTTATACCAATTGGCATTTATTGAAAGTCGTGACGGTTATCTAAAAGTGATTGCGAAAATCAAGATCGATTTTGAGTTTGAGCAATTTGACGATTTTGAAAATCTAGAATTGGTGATCAATGCTACTGTTGCATCTCAGATCTTATGATTCAATCGTTTTAAGTGAAAAAGAATGCATTAACACAGATGTTTATTGATGATTTTGTTAAGGTCTATCAATAGAATACAATAGATGTCCTGCTTTGAATGAGATAAAGAACCATAAAGCGCCCTAGTCCAGAAATGTTTCATCTTATGGTTATTCTTATTCTAAAATTAAAGTGAATTTCAGCATCGTATAGCTGTGTAGTAAATTTGGATGCTATACTCGCACTTTAACTTCCTTCAAAACCAGCGCTTTTTTATGACACTTACGCCACCTTAAGTTTATTTACCTCTTCTAATCTGTAAATAACTCATCACTGTCTAGTGATGTGGTGTAGTCGTTTGTGTGTCGTATATCACATCACTAGCCTATCAAAAAATCAAAAAAATAGGCGCTATTTATGTTATCTAATATCCGAGAACAATGGTTCTCTAACATCCGTGGGGATGTGCTTGCTGGACTTGTTGTGGGGCTTGCACTCATCCCTGAAGCTATCGCTTTTTCAATTATTGCTGGTGTAGATCCAAAAGTGGGTTTATATGCATCATTTTGTATTGCCGTCGTGATTTCGTTTGTTGGGGGGCGTCCAGCAATGATTTCAGCAGCAACAGGCGCTATGGCATTGCTTATGGTCACTTTAGTAAAAGAGCATGGCCTTGAATATTTACTTGCTGCAACAATTTTAACGGGTGTGATTCAAATATTTGCAGGCTATTTGAAGTTAGCGAAGTTAATGCGGTTTGTTTCTAAATCTGTAGTGATTGGCTTTGTGAATGCTTTAGCTATCTTAATTTTTATGGCTCAGTTGCCTGAATTTGTGAATGTGACGTGGCATGTTTATGCTTTGGTTGCATTAGGTTTGGTAATCATTTATTTATTTCCGCTCATTCCAAAATTAGGAAAAATACTGCCTTCACCGCTTGTGTGTATTATTGCAATTACGATATTGGCAATGAGTCTTGGATTTGATGTGCGAACAGTTGGGGATATGGGGGCTTTGCCTGATACGCTTCCAATATTTTTACTTCCAGACATCCCTTTGAATGTTGAAACATTGAAAATTATCTTGCCGTATTCATTCGCATTAGCGGCAGTTGGTTTACTTGAATCTATGATGACAGCGACGATCGTGGATGAAATGACTGATACACCAAGTGATAAATATCAGGAATGCAAAGGGCAAGGAATCGCGAATATTGCATCTGGTTTTATGGGAGGAATGGCGGGTTGCGCAATGATTGGTCAATCTATGATTAATGTGAAATCAGGCGGTTTTTCTCGCTTATCAACATTCTCAGCGGGTATTTTTCTTCTTATTCTTGTTGTATTTATTAGTGACTGGCTCAAAGTGATTCCGATGGCTGCATTGGTTGCTGTAATGATTATGGTCTCTATTAGTACCTTTGAATGGCGTTCTCTAACTAGCTTTAAAGCAAATCCTAAAAGTAGTAATGCTGTGATGATCGTGACCGTCATAGTGGTCGTGGCTACTCATAACCTCGCATTAGGTGTACTCAGTGGCGTTTTGCTTTCAGCGCTATTTCTTGCCATTAAATTAGAAGATGATATTCAGGTGAAGTCTACTTTTGAAGGTTCAGCACGTTTATATGATTTAAGCGGTCAGATTTTCTTTAGCTCTTCTGAAAAATTTATGCAAAGTTTTGACTTCAATGAGAAAATTTCAGATGTCATTATTGATTTGACTCACTCCCATATTTGGGATGTCACATCTGTTGCGATGTTGGACTCTGTTGTAAGCAAATTTCGTAAGAATGGAATCAACGTCACAGTACGTGGTTTAAATGAAGCGAGTTCAATTATGATCGATAAGTATGGCACACATGCCAGAATTTAAATTAAGGAGACTCTATATTTATGTAGAGTCTCTAAAATCGGTATAATCTTAATTATGCAAGTGCTTCGTAATATGAATTAGCTAAGATTCATTTATGGGATATATGCCACAAATGCTAAAACTAAAATAAGCAAGAGAGAATGGTTTTAGCTTGTGGAATATTGATACAGCTGAAAAATATAATCAATGTAGTGTAAAAAAATAAAATGTTTGAAATAATTAAGATGCTAACTTAAGCCCAATGTCTAGCTTTTAAAAAAGATTCAAACTTAAAGTAATATTTACAGATTAAAATCAACGAAATATAGATTAGTATTTGATTTATCTCGAATTCCTTATCATTTAGAAAATTTAGTATTTGGAAGTAAATTTGTAGAGCTAAAAGTAAGCTAAAAAAAATAACACCTCTACGGCTTGCTTTTTCTTTTACCGTTCTCATAAATCTAAGCGCTAAAATGTTAATTTAGCGTTAATTTTACAGTTTTTTTATATGTTAATGCTATAATTCTTATCAATATCTAGTGCTTTCAAACGGTTAATACCATGCCACAAATGTTTATTGATTATTCTGACAATATTCAAAATTTAGATAAAAAGAAATTGATGTTGGGCTTAAATCATGCACTGTTTGATACAGGTTTAGTGGGGCAAGCACATGATATTAAATCCCGTATTCAATCAGTTTCGGATTATTTGATTGGCTTTGGGGATGAAAGCGGCGAACAGAGTAATCAAGCATTTATTTTTGTACGTTTACAAGGTCTAAGTGGTCGTACTGAACCACAAAAAGACTTAATGACTGAAAATTTATCGCAATTTTTACAGTCATTTGAAGATTATTGTGCACAGGGTTTAGAAATTCAGCTCTGTGTAGAGTTTGCTGAAATGCCACGAGAAATTTATAAAAAAGTTTTTGTGCAAAAATAATCAGCTTGGGGCTTAAAAAATAAGCCCCAATCTTTTACTTATTCACTTCTGAGTTCGCATATTGCTTTAACCAGTTTTGGATATCGCGCTTGTAACTCAGCACCATTGAGTAAATCTCTTTCAATCTCGCCCGCTGCAAAATCATAGTGATGTTCTGGATGTTGTAAATATACCGCATCACGAATCTCAGACTCTTCTTCATTTTCATGATGAACGCTATATGCCTCATCAGCAACATAGAGTAGACCCTCAGCCCAAGTGTCGCCTATATCAAAACTATATTTTCCGCTAACAAAGTTTTGAATATCTTCTTGTATGTCATCAAAGAATTCCTTACCTTTGAGGATTAACCAACATCTAAAATAAATAAAACCATCATCTGATAGATAAGCATCGAAATTGAAAATACCATCTTTTTCAGTAAAATCAGATTCTAGAATTGTCGAGAGTTCTGCGATTTCAGCACTATAGAGTTGTGAGAGTTTGAGCTGGAGTGTTTTTTCAAAAGTAATCAGTTGTTGTTTATCTAATTGAGATAAATATTGCACAAGATCTTGTAAATGCTGGTCAATATCATAGTCAGACCAGTGAGCATCTTTGTTGTGATTCGACTGGTCTATTGCGTCCCAAAACAATTTTTCTTCTTCTCGTAATGACATCAGTGATTCCATAGGTTTAAGCTTAATTTTAATGCTAAAAAGCAAATTTATATGTTTAGTCTAAAGACTTAAAACTTCTATGTCTGCATATTGCCAAATTTTATCTGCACTCATTTGATATATTTCATCTAAAAATGAAACATTAAAGCTTCCAACAGCTTGGGTTTTTTCAAAAGCCAATTTTCCTGCAATCGCAAAATGGATATGTGCAGAGATTGTTGCAATCGTGGCTGTTGTGACTGCACTATACGCAGCAATTAATGCCCCTAAAGCGCAACCTGTTGCCGTGACTTTAGGCTGTAAATAGCTTCCACCATTGACCTGAATCACGCTATTGAGCTGTTTAGAAAGGATAAAGTCAGATTCACCAGAAATTGCAACACATTCGGTATGGGTTAAAAGTGCTAAAGCCTGTAAATACACTTCATTGCTTGACACAGTACTGTCTACACCTTTGGATTCAACTTGATTACCTGCAAGTGCACTGATCTCTGAGGCATTACCACGAATAACAGTCGGTTTAAGCAAAACCAATTGATCAACCATTTCACTGCGCCATTTGAGAAATGCACCATAACCAACAGGGTCGAGAACCCACGGTGTATTTTTACTTGCTACAGTTTGTGCTGAAATTTGCATGGCCTGCATTTGTTCAGAGGTCGGCGTTCCCACATTGATACTTAATGCCGCAGTAATAGAAGCAAAGCTTTCCGCCTCAAATGGGTTATCAATCATCGCAGGTGAAGCCCCAGCAGCCAATAAGACGTTGGCTGCATAATTTGCTGCAACACTGTTGGTAATACACTGTACTAAGGGCTGTTGAGTTTGTAACTCAGTCCAAGCATCCACAACTTTTTGTAAAATGACATCAGTGTGGGTATGAAGTTGATCCGTTTGAGAATGTGTAATATTTTCAGGATGATTCATAAATGCTCCTTACTGAGTAAAATAGTGGTCTTGGTGTTTGCAACTGCGACAAAATAATGTCACATAATTTTGTGCATCATACTCAACCGTTAATTCGTTTGAGCCACAATACATACAGCGCTTTTGTGAATAGAAATTTAAGCGTGGTTCAATCTTTTTCCAAGATTTCCACACAGGTTGAAAGAAGATACCTTCATCGTAGCCCAAAAACCGATAAAACAGTATTTCACTCATCCTACTCAATGGAATATTTGGTGGGCGTGGTAGGGTTGATGTTTCCCATTTTTCAGCAATTGCACGTTCTCGATATTGTTGCACTGTTTTCTTGAGAATATTGGTATTAATAAAGTTTTCGTTACGAACTTGTAGCGCCTTTTTTTGATATAGATATTCAAGTGCAGTCTGAATGAGATAGAAAATTTGTCCAACAGCCAATGTGTCGAGTAGGTGATAACAGAAGATTTGGAAGTTTTTATTGCCCGAAATCTGGATACCCCACGTGCGGCAATAATGTTGGGTAAACTGTACAATTTCTTGATACAGCACAACATAGAGTGCATTTTTGACTTCTTCGGATGTTTTAAATGGGATACCTTGGCTTAGATTTTCATAGAACCAGTGGCGTAGTTGTGTTGCGATACTAAACATACTCGGTTCGGAATAACCATCCAAACGGACATTGATATAGTATTGATGTGCATCATCACTAAAATCTTTGGCAACAAATACATTGTCTTTAATCAGTTGATTGAGAAGTTGACTTTGGAAATAGTAATTGGGGGTAATTGGGTGATATTTAATCACTTCCCAATCAATAAACTCTTGATGGTTGGTATTTTCATGCACCTGATTGTCTAAAATACTCAGTAAAAATAACTTATGTAAAAAACTGAGTTGGTCTAAACCTAGTTCAAAATTATCTTTTTTCTTTAGCTTACGGGTTTCTTGCAAGCGAGTTTCTTTAATCAGCTTACGTCGTTTGCTTTGGCATGTTTCACAATGACAGTTACGTTGATTGTTTTGAAAAACTTGATGATTGCAATGACTACATTGGTGAAAACTGACTTCTTTCTCAAATTCTTCAGCTTCAACATAATACATACTTGCCTGACAAAGCGGGCAAAATGTACTTTCATCCAGCTGTTTTTGCAGAATTTGAAGCATAGAGATAAATATATAAATTATTCAGGACTTTTCATTATACACATCTATATAGATGAAAGCTGATTGCTTAAAATGAATGTTTTATAAAATATACAATTCGATGATGATTGAACCCATTGTATGATTATTCAATGATATTCAAAGACTAAATCTCAATGATTGAATCCAGTTGAGTGCAAGTTTAGATGTTTCGAAATGGGATCATTTTTAATCTTTCTATCTAGTCTGTACGTAGAATGCCGTTATGGTATTTTCTTGCTCAAAGCACTTAAAAATATTCAAATTGATCCGATTGAGAACCGTTATATGGGGCGCCTTGTTGCGTCAAAACATATTGACCATTCAGAATTATTGCAGGATAAAATAGCGCAGTCTGGTTTACATTATTATTTTGAAAAGCAAATATTTGTAATCCCTTTGCAAAAGTAACAATGTGGGGCTTTGGGGAAATCAAGCTTGCATGGTTTAGTAGTTTATATGGTTTAAATGCGGTAAATAGAACGTATCTATTGATTCTATTTACCGATAAAAGGTGATTTAAACAATAATCCTAACGCTTAGCTGCCTTAATAAGCAGCAGGGCACGGTAATTCAGAATCCTCAAAATGCTCCATTTTAGCCTGAAGCAATGCCTTGGCTTTTTTAACTGGAACTTTGTGCTGTCCTAACATTTCATATTGTTTTAAAAGCGCAGTCACTTCACTGGTTTTTAAAGGAATGCCTTCACAAGTCATAAACATCGCAATAACCTGATGATCTAACTTCGCTTTATCCAGCATTTGCATCGTTTTAATGTTTTCAACACGGACTATATGGTCTTTAAAAATCATGTTGCACCTCATTTTTTGTTGAGTATTTTTATTGTGCGATATACACAACATTAAACAAGCAAAAACTGTGCTCAAAATGTAGTCGCTTTGAAAAAAGTGTAATGTTGTGCATCGTGGGGTTTAATGCTTTATCGTGCGCCTACTGGTTGGTATAAGCCATTTCCTCTACCAATCTCTGCTTGATAGATGGGTATCCATGGCGCAAAGAATATATTTTGTTTCCATTCATTTAGCACATTGAAACCATTGCGTGCAATCGCAATACGATGTTGTACATTGGCCAGATTGGTTGCAGTGAATGGTGCGCGTATAATCAGATAGGGGGTGAAAATTAATTTAAATTTATTGATGCCCACAAAAATATCACCACGTAAGCCTAAGTTCTCTAAACTTAGTGAGAGCATAAAATCATTAAGTTTAGCAAAATCACGCATTAATGGCTTATCCCACATCGGTTGTAAAATTTTCTCCTGTTCATGGATACCAAAGCTAATGGCTGCATTTGTAGCCAGTTTTTTAAATTTTGATGAATAAATACCTGATCTAAGCGCTTCTTCATCCGCGATTTTTTGTAATTGAAACGCTTGAGTCAGGGTAGATCCATAGCCAGTCAGTTGTTGTGCTAACACCAAAGCATCATAGTGTTGATGCATAATACTGAGTCCACCAATATCTGCCATCACATTGGCTTGCCCATTAATTAATTCATTATTGGCTTGGGCAATGGTGGACTGTAATGTTGGTACATTCATCCCCGCAATAATGATGTTTTGACCATTGGTGACATTTAAGGGATCTAAAGCATTGGACAATGAGAAGGTTAATGCGTACGTTGAACGGACATCATTGGCTACAAAAATCCCCAGATTTGGCCAGAAGAATTTTGGGTTATTACGACTGAGTGCATCGTAATACATCAAAATAAAGGCATTGGTCGCCAACACTATTTTTTGTTGTGATTGATTACCATAAGTATTTATCGCCAATTGTTTGACCGTTGAAAATTGTTGACGAATTTTGCTACGTATACTTTCATATTGTTGGATAGTGGAGGTAATAGATGGGTCGTATAAAGTGGTTTGATTATTGGCAATGTTGTAAAGTTGCTGGTACAGATTTTTTTCAGATGTGTTGAGGTTACGTTGTGCCATATTGGCGTTCATATTGTAGGCAAGTTTTGACAGTTGTGCAGGACTCGCTTGAGTGGCATAGCTGGTTGCTGCCATTGTTTGTGTGGCATAAGGTACGACAAAAACAGTTGTAATACCGATGATACATCTCGTTAAGATTGCTTTAAATCTGGATATGGTTTTCTTATTCATGGGGAACATCCTGTTAATTTGTTTTTTAGAATTATGCTTATTTTGAATGTGTGCTATTCAAATGCTGTAGTTATAAATAAGAAAAAATAATTTTAAAATGTGCGTTCAGGACAAGCAGATGAATGGTTTTTCCAGTAAATGATAAAATTATGTGATAAGTAAAATGAATATAGTTTCATTATAAAAATCAGAACAAATCGCCATTGTCATAAAACTGTCATCACGACATTGCATAGTGCAATAAATTTTACATATTTTTGACATAAGAGTAGAGCAATATGGCTTTTAAATACGGCGTTGCTGCATTAGCTTTAATGCTAAGCGGATCAGTTTTTGCAGCAGTCACCTTATCTGCGCCAGAAGAAATTGTAGTATTGGCGGTGAACGATCAAGAAGTGAATTCAGGTTTAATCCGTAAAAAGAATGAATATAAAGTCGATGCAGGTCAAGTTGCGGTAAGTGTTCGTTATCAACAGTATTTTGAACATTTAAATGGTGAACATGATATTTTAAAGTCGGGTGTGGTTACAGTGACTGCGCCAGATTTAAAAGATGGTCAAACTTATAAAATTGCTTTAGTGAATCCGCCTCAGCGTTTTGAAGATGCAAAAAAATATGCAGAACAACCAACGATTGCGATTTATGACAATAAAAACCGTCTCGTGGTGCAACAGACTGGTGTAAATACTGAAGCGAAGCCTTGGTTAGGTTCTGGTTTATTTGGCAAAGTGATTGATTTAACTTCAAGTAACAAAGCGCCAGTAAATCAACCAGCAGCTGTATATGCAACAACGACAAGCCAATCACCAGCAGCAACCACAGTTAGCAAGACCACTCAAACTGTGAGTGACGCCAATTCAGCAGATCGCCAATTGATTCAAATCTGGCAAAATGCAACTAAGGCGGAACGTCAGAAGTTTATGACTTGGTTAGCTGAGCAATAATTTTAAGTAAATCTGAAAGACCATTTCGATGGTCTTTTTTGTGTTATAACAACGTGTTTTTTTGAAAAAAAGAATAAAATGTTTGAAAGTTTTTTGATCTCAGATGATTTTCTTTATACAGTAGCGATCATTTTTACCGTTATTGGCTTATTTGCTTTTAGCTGGATTCCATATCGAGCTTATCGTATTACAGCACAACTCATTCAAAATAAATCTAATATTTTCCATTTTATAGCTTTCTTTGCTAGTTTAGGTATTTTATATATCTGGTCAATCTCATTTTATAAGCTGATCTTTAAATGTATTGCGGGAACTGCCCAAATGCATTGTTCGGCTAGTCGAAGTGGGGAATTGCTAATTCTCATTGAGGTTGCCTTATCACTGGTCATTTTTGAATTGGTCTTATTTATATTTAAGTTTTTAAAAAGCAAATTGTATGCAGCTTAATTTTAGAACAGCACGAATATCCGACATTACAAATTTAGTTGATCTGATTAATTCTGCTTATCGACAACAAGAAGGTCGTAGTTGGACCAGTGAATCAGAGATTGTCACGGGAAATCGAATCAATGCCAAGCAATTAGAACAAGCCTTGGCTCAGGATAATTTTCAGTTATTTGTTGCTGAATTGGATGAGCAAATTGTCGCATGTATTGGTTTGACTTTTACCCAATATGATGTGGAAATCGGCACATTTTGTATTGCAGCTACATTACAAAATCAAGGTATTGGCAAATATGTTTTAGATTTTGCTGAACAGTATGTTCATAACAAAGTTCTATCCAACCATTGCCATTTTACGCATTTCGTTATGTGGGTTTTAAGTGTACGTCATGAATTGATTGCTTATTATCAGCGCCGTGGCTATGTACAAACGGGTGTAGTGGAGGATTATCCTTTAAGTGCAAATGTAGGCATACCTGTTGTAGATTTGCATTTAATCGAAATGAGAAAGAGTGTTACGAGTAGCATTTCATCCAATTAAAATAAAACCCTGAATAAATCAGGGTTTTATTGTTTCAAATTTTGGACTTAGCTAAAGAACCAAGTGTAATAGCCCCACAGCATGAGTGGCCATGCGACATAGGGGCTAAATAACCATTTCCATAACCAAAACTGTGGTAGGAATCCTACCCCATGTATAAAGCCACCTGAAATACCAATCATCACCATCATGAGCGCACTATGGTTATAGTGACCATTGGCATCAAGCATTGCGCCAGGGTGAATCAACAATACCGCAGCAAGAGGCAATGCCATCAAAAACGAAATGGCCATTGCAAACTTATTCGGCTTTCTTTGTTTTGTTGTCATTGCGATCTCTGTCATGGTTTATTCCTCATCCAAATCTTGATGATGTTCAATATAGAGTGCGCTTAAAACACCTGCAAAACACGCCATCAAGATCCCAAGAATCCAAGCGAAATACCACATAAATATTCTCCTATTTGCTTAGACACAGCCTTAGTACAGGCTGTGTGAGTTATCTTGAACATGTTTGTTGGTGATAACACCCCACATTTTGTAATAACACCATGTGGTATAGATTAAAATAATTGGCACAAATATAGAAGCAACCACAGTCATTACTGTCAATGTATTCTTACTTGAAACCGCATCCCACATAGTTAAACTTACAGTTGGGTTAATGCTTGATGGCATTAAGAATGGGAACAGTGCAAAACCAGCAGTTAAAATTGAACCCGTCACCGCTAAGGTAGAACCTGTAAAGCTGACGCCAGCTTTGTTTTTACCAGCACCAAAGATAATCAGGATTGCGCCAAGGATTGCAGAAATAGGTGCAAGCATGGTGATTGGGTAAATTGAATAGTTATTCATCCAACCATGATTACCCGTTGTTAATACTTCTTTCGCAAGCGGATTGGCAACAGCATTGGTATTAAATGGTTGTACCAAAGTATATCCTTCGATGCCACCAAAATATAACCAAGCACCCACGCCCAAGAAGGTAACTAAGAAGAGTATACCCATCAATTGTGTTGCTTTAGCAGAACGTTGACGTAATACACCATCTGTACGCAGCATTAACCATGCGCCACCATGTGCACACAGCATCGACAAACTTACTATACCGCAAACCAATGCAAATGGATTAAGTAGGGCAAAGAAGCTACCTGTATAAGTTGAACGTACAGTCTCATCTAAAGTAAACGGGACGCCCAAGAACATATTGCCAAATGCAACACCGAAAACCAGCGCAGGTACAGCACCGCCGATACATAAGCCCCAATCCCAAGAATTACGCCATTGGGTATTTTGCAGTTTAGAGCGATAGTCAAAGCCAACAGGTCTAAGGAAGAGTGCAAATAAGACCAGCAAGAGTGCCCAATACATACCTGAGAAAGCCGTTGCATAAACCATAGGCCAAGCAGCAAATAGTGCGCCACCCGCAGTCACGAACCACACTTGGTTGCCTTCCCAATGCGGTGCAATGGTGTTGATTGCTGCACGGCGTTCATCATCAGTTTTACCTACAAATGGCATCAGTGCCATTGAGCCCATATCGAAACCATCTGTGAGGGCAAAGCCAATCAGTAGAACACCGACTAAAACCCACCAGATAATTTTGAGAAGTTCATATTCGATCATGATTGATTCTCCCCAGTTTGAGCTTGCTGAGCTTCAAGTTTCTCGAAGTGATATTTACCTGTATGTAAAGAGCTTGGTCCTAAGCGTGAGAATTTGATCATTAAATACATTTCGATAATCAATAACACTGTATAGAACGCGGCTAATGCAATGATTGATCCCCATACATCACCAGTACTTAAACTTGAGGCAGAAAGATGTGTAGGTAAAACTTCACCAATAGTCCACGGTTGACGACCACCTTCTGCTACATACCAACCAGTTTGTGCTGCAATCCAAGGTAATGGTAGTGCAAACAATGCAAATTTAAGTAACCATGGTTTATTTTCTGCATTACGTTTTGCCACAGCAAATGTTGCAAGGATAAACAGGAGTAGCATCAAGAAACCAGAAGCGACCATTGCACGGAAAGAGAAGAACAATGCAGTTACATTTGGAATGGTATCTTTTGTTGCTGCTTGAATATGTGCTTCAGAAGCATCTGTTACATTTTCAGTATATTTTTTAAGAAGTAAGCCATAACCTAAATCTTTTTGGTTTTCTTTGAACGATGCCATCAGTTCAGGCGAACGGTCACCAGCACGAAGTTTTTCGAGTTCGCTATATGCTACCATACCATTACGGATACGTGCCTCATGTTGCACCATCAAATCTTTAAGCCCTGTGACTTCTTTATCGAGTGAACGTGTGGCAATAATACCCATTGCATATGGGATTTTTACGGCATAGTCAGTACGTTGTTCTTCCTGATTTGGAATACCAAATAAAGTAAATGGTGCAGGTGCTGGATGTGTTTCCCACTCAGACTCAATTGCAGCCAACTTGGTTTTTTGAACATCACCAAGCTCATAACCAGATTCATCACCCAATAAGATGACTGAAAGTGTAGACGCTAAACCAAAGATTGCAGCGATGGCGAAAGAGCGACGCGCAAATGGTAAATCACGTTTTTTCAATAAGTAATAACTTGAAATGGCGAGAACAAAGATTGCACCAGTGACATAACCTGCAGACACTGTGTGAACAAATTTCACTTGAGCAACTGGGTTAAAAATCAAAGCACCAAAATCGACAAGTTCCATACGCATGGTTTCAAAATTAAATTCTGAACCGACAGGATTTTGCATCCAACCATTGGCAACTAAAATCCATAATGCGGATAAATTCGAACCCAGCGCAACTAACCATGTCACACTTAAATGTTGAACTTTTGAAAGGCGATCCCAGCCAAAGAAGAATAAACCAATAAAAGTTGATTCTAGAAAGAATGCCATCAATCCTTCAATGGCAAGTGGCGCACCAAAAATATCACCCACATAGTGAGAGTAGTACGCCCAGTTTGTACCGAACTGGAATTCCATGGTCAGACCAGTGGTTACACCTAAAGCAAAGTTAATACCGAAAAGTTTGCCCCAGAATTTGGTCATGTCTTTATAAATTTCTTTACCAGAAATCACATAAGTGGTTTCCATAATGGCAAGAATAAAAGCCAGACCTAGAGTAAGTGGTACAAATATAAAGTGATACATCGCGGTCATTGCAAATTGGAACCGCGAAAGATCGACCACGCTTTCAGAAATCATCAACGTGTCTCCTTGATTTGGGAAGGACTGCCAGCAATACGCTCAGCAACTTGGTTATCAAAATCTTTAGGAATAGTCGGCGCATCAAACCAGATATGTTTGATCGTCATTAAAAGGGCAATCTTAATTATTAATATGACTGCAATTTCTCTGACAAGCCGACGGTTTAAATCGTTAGGTTTTAAGCTCATGCGTTAAGCCTATTATTTAAATATGCTTATATTATTAAACAAAACGCAACAAGAAATAAATAGATAAAACAGTTAAAATAAAAATATATTATTAAATTTAAATTAAACAATAACTTAAAAATTTGTATTGTTAAAAAATATACTAATTTATACTGATTTTAAAGTTGATTAAAACACTTGTAATTAATAAAAATAAAACCTAGTAAAATAGTATTGTTTAGATTTTATTAAACCAACCAAATTAGTTTGAATTAAATTTGGTGAAAAATTATTCCGATTAAAATGGTTGGTTTAAATTTTTGCTGAGTTTATTATTTTAGAAAAAATCTAATTGAGTAACAAATATGGGGGGAACAATAATCGTGATTTATGCTTAAATTTTAGTCATAATTAAAAGTTAAAAGATGTTTCTATTTTGATAGTTGGGTATTTATTTGATTATGTACAACTTCATCTATATTTGGATTTTTGCTAAAGTTCAATGATTTAAATTCTTGTTCATTTTATCTAATAAGTTATAACTGATTGAGCTGAAAGGAAATCACCATGAAATGTTTAGTTGTTATTGCTCACCCTTTAACTGATAGCCTTTGTCAAAGCTTGGCGAAGACCGCAATAGCGACTTTAATTGCCAATGGTCATGAAGTTGTGGTTGAAGATCTGTACGCCTCTGGTTTTTCACCCGCACTTACAGATGAGGAACGTCAAAGTTATTACAGTCCTACATTTGAACAAACTGCTGTCAAAGAGAATATAGATGATTTACTTTCCGCAGAAGCTTTAATACTGGTCTTTCCGACTTGGTGGTTTGGTTTTCCTGCAATACTGAAAGGCTGGTTTGATCGTATTTGGGCTCCTGGAGTTGCTTATGATCATGCAAACGATTTGGGTGCAATTCAACCTAAACTCGACAACCTAAAATACACATTGGCGATTACTTCATTGGGTTCAGCTTGGTGGGTAGATCGTTTGGTACTTTGGCAACCAGTAAAACGCATATTGAAAATCGCATTATTGAGTACCTGCGCACCAAAATGCCATTTTCAAATGTTGTCACTGTATAAAGCTGAATCGCTTACTCAAGTTCAAATTGCGTCATTTTGTGCACGGATTGAAGCTAAAATTGCAAGTTGGCCAAAATGAGGGCAAGTTATGATTAGATTCAGCTGGAGACGTAATAAAGGTTTTGGACGTGCTCAACCGAGTCAAACTTTTAATACTGATCTGAACTAAATAGATGATTTGAGATCGAAATTTTCTTGGCAATATAATGTGATTTTCTAAAACGTATTAAGATGATTTGCGATTGAAACTCTAACTCACCAAATTCTGGTTCGACTTGGATATAGTGCAGTTGTCCATTTTCATCACGGACCCGTGCTTGAGCTGAAAACCCAGGTCGTGCATTACCACTAGAGACTGTGGCCAATCGTCCAAGCAAGTCAACTTGATTCAACGTAACTTTAGGTTTTATCACCTGATCCAAACAATGAATCATAAACACGGTGAAGAAGATTGCAATTACCAATGCGGGTAAAACTACATAATACCAAGCGGCAAATACTTGTTTGCTTGCAAAGATAGAGAGCTGTAAAAAATAGCCTGCAAAACTAAAATTCAATAATAAAAAAACGAAAATAAGTACTTTGGAAAATTTAACTTGTAACAGCGGCGACTCAATGAGCCAATCTGGTGAAATTTTTTTCAGAAAGGTACTTGGCCGTAAGCCGATATAGTAGCCAAAAGTTTCTGCCATACTCAGCAGAATTAAAGCCAAGACACTGAGGTGAAAGGGCATTAATTCATGTTCAAATAAGAATCCAAGCATGGCAGTTTCCAACCTTATTCGTCCTCGATGTAAATGCCACCATCTGAATGGACTGAAATATTTACTTTTTCAAGTTTATCACCCAGACATGGTCCTGAAATACATTCACCTGTTTCAACTTCAAACAAAGCACCATGCGTCGAGCATTGAATATATTCGCCGTCTTGGTCTAAAAACTGATTTTCCAGAAATTCCAGTTCAGTTTGTAGATGAGGGCAGACATTTTGGTAGGCATAAAATGCGCCATCACGTTGAGTGATAAAAATGGTATCGCCAGTGATTGTGTCAAACGCACGTGCCTTACGCTCTTCAATTTCATCGGTCATTGCAATTTTTTCAGACATTTATGCACATTCCTTTTTGAACGTTTCGAGTAGATTTGCGTATTCTGCAACGTCTAGGCGTGGTCCAAACTTAGACACCACTTCGCTTGAAATAAGAATAGCAAGTTGTGCCGCGGTTTGTAAATTTTCACCATTATTTAAAGCATATAAGAAAGCACCTGAGAATGCATCACCAGCACCATTTGCATCTACTGCATTTACTTTACGACCTTGAACATAAAAATGCTGTTTTTGATCTGCGACTAATGCACCTTTTTCACTGAGTGTAATCACCACATCAGTGCTTAGTGTTTTTAATTTATTCAGCGCAGCTTCTACAGAGTCAGTTTCTGTATACATCATGGCTTCTTGTTCATTACAGAAAATTAGATCCACACCATCATCGATTAATTCATTTAGACCTTGGCGTGCATATTGCACCATTGCAGGGTCAGATAGGGTTAATGCGATTTTAACCTTGTGATCACGAGCAATTTGACGTGCTTGTTTTACGGCTGCGCGTGCTGAATCACTTGTAGACAAGTAACCTTCGATATATAACCATTGCGCTGTTTTTAAAGGTTCAAAATCCATTTGTAGATCTGAAAGTTCTGCGGTAATGCCGAGATAAGTTTGCATCGTACGTTCTGAGTCTTCACTGACCAGAACCATACATGTACCCGTAACACCTTCACTGATCGATTTTTTCGACGTTTTGATGCCTGCATCATTTAAACCATCGAGATAAATTGTGCCTAGATCATCATTTCCAACACGGCACGCATAAAATGCTGAAGAACCTAATGCACTGAATGCCACTGTGGTATTGGCAGCTGAACCGCCAGATGCTTGACCTTTATAATTTTGGCTGGCTTTTAAATTATTGTATAGCCGAGTTTGAGATTCACCATCTGCGAGTTGCATGGTGCCTTTTTGCAAATTTTGTTCAGCTAAAAAGAGATCTGATACTTTAAATTCTTGGTCAATGAGCGCGTTACCAATTGCAAAAAGGTCAACTGTAGCCATGTTCTTCATCACATCAATGTTAAAAACATAAAGTTTACACGAATGCTCAGCTTTACAGTAGTTTGTTGAAAAAATTTCAATTACATTTGTCAAATATGGTTTGTTGGAATTTTACAACTTGCTGGTGTGCTGAACAAAACCAGTTTTTGAGACGATTATTGCGTAGTTTAAGCCATTGTGTTGATCAGTGTGCGTGATTAAATTAGATTGTTTCAATGTGATTGATTGAGATCGCTGGGTTAGGTTTTGTTGAGAAATAAACATAGGCATCAAGCTAAAACTGTCTACAAACCCTAAAACATATTGGAGGTTGAGTGAATATTTTAATTCAACAGGTAGATCAATTGCCTGCGCAAATTCAAGATTTAGCCGTAGTTGCTGAAAAAGAAGGGTTTCATTTTATTCAACGTTTGGTTGATGAGTTTCAGCAAGGCAGCAATAAATTTAATCGACATGGTGAATTTTTATTGGTTGCATTTGATGGAGATAAACTGGTTGCATGCGGTGGTTTAAATATTCAAATCAGTGAGGATGGTGATACAAAGCAGAACTCAGAAACTCAGCATAAAATTGGTCGGGTACGCCGTTTCTATGTATTGCCTGAATATCGCAAAACTGGATTGGGTAAAAGTTTATTGCTCGAACTTGAAAAAAGAGCAAAATCTAATTTTTCTGCATTGTGCTTAAGTAGTGAAAAAGATGCAGCGCCATTTTATCAAAAGCAAAATTATGTTTTTGTCTCAAATCACCCAAATTATAATTACTTTAAATATTTAATTTAGTGAATTTGTAAATCCCTTGGTCTATACCTCTAACTCTGAGTAACAGCATCATTTGAAAATGGTGCTGTTGGTTTGCAGCTATAGGCTTTAAGATACTTTTTATTTTTGGAAATGAATCCGTGTTGATCTGCAAAAATAGTTTTAGTGGTAAAATACTAAAAAATAGCCTAAGCAATTCTTTTATATAAAAACTTCTCAAGCTAGATCAGACATACATCCGCTTTTTTGAAGTATTGATAAGCGCTAAATACAAATGATGACTCAGTTTTTAGCAGGGTAAAGTGACTTTTATCACGTTTTTAATTCTATTTTAAGTCGAAGCATAGAATATAGCTTTTAACGCATAATTGCTGAATAAATCAAATGAAGCAAAATGATTTAGATGTACTGATTTCTAAAGTTCCGCAAGTCACATTACTGTTTTGGATCACCAAAATCTTTGCAACCACTTTTGGTGAAACGGCTGGCGATGCTGTTTCAATGTCACTTAATTTAGGGTATTTGGTCGGTACCTTTATCTTTGCTTTTATCTTTATCGCTTTTGTCTATTTTCAAATTCGGGCTAAAGCTTTTCATCCCTATTTATATTGGTTTACCATTATTGCAAGTACGACAGTGGGGACGACACTAGCAGACTTTGTCGATCGTTCACTGGGTATTGGTTATTTAGGTGGAAGTACGTTATTACTCAGTTTGGTATTGTTGACTTTATATGCTTGGTACAAAGTCGAAGGAACAATTTCACCACATATCAATCAGCCTCGTGCAGAACTGTTCTATTGGTTAACCATTACCTTTTCACAAACTTTAGGTACTGCATTGGTGGATTGGTCATCAGATACAGCAGGACTGGGTTATAGCGGTGGGATTGTGCTGTATGTGGTTTTGATTCTCATCGTCATCGCCTTGTATTTATTTACAAAAACTTCAAGGGTTATTTTGTTCTGGAGCGCATTTGTGCTTACTCGACCATTAGGCGCTGTGGTTGGTGATTTTCTGGATAAACCGATTGATCATGGTGGATTAGCCCTGAGTCGTTTCACTGCATCGGCTGTATTATTGATTGCGATTTTCATCTGTATTTTTATCGCTCAGCGTTGGGATACAGAAAAAACATAAGTATTACTAATTTAAAAATATTGAGTTAAAAAGTTAAGTTTACAGTGATGATCGAATCCTTTGATCATCACTTTTTTTATTTATCGCATTGCGTATTCTTGATATTTCAGCAGCAAGTCACGGTTAATCCTGATTGATTTACTAAGAATTAGTGTTAGGAATGAATCGCATTTATTTAAGTTTCGGTTATACTTGAAGGTATAGATAAACATTTAATATTGGAGATCGCATGACTGTAGATGTCACTGAAACCTTATCTCAAACTGTTCATCCTGCGTTTCAGCTGGTACGTCAACACCATGTAGAAGCTTTAGACATTTTAGTGTCTGAATATAAACATAAAGTGACTGGTGCAATGCACTACCATTTAACAACTGATCACGACGAAAATGTGTTCCTTGTTGCTTTCCGTACTCAACCAATGGATTCCAAAGGTGAGGCACATATTCTTGAACATACAGCATTGTGTGGTTCAGAGAAATTCCCAGTACGTGATCCATTCTTTTTGATGATTCGTCGTTCATTAAATACTTTTATGAATGCGTTTACAGCAGCTGATTGGACCGCTTATCCATTTGCAACCCAAAATAAAAAGGATTTCCAAAACCTTTTGGAAGTCTATTTGGACGCGGCTTTTGCAGCCAATTTAAATCCATTGGATTTTGCTCAAGAAGGTATTCGTATTGAGTTGGAAAATGGTGAGCCTGTTTATAAAGGCGTGGTATTTAATGAAATGAAAGGGGCAATGAGTTCACCTTCAGATCAGCTTTATCATCAGCTTGCGCATCATCTATTCCCGAAAACGACTTATCATTATAATTCTGGTGGTGATCCGAAGGATATTCCTGACTTAACTTATGATGAGTTAGTGGCGTTCTATAAATCACATTATCATCCAAGTAATGCAGTATTTATGACCTTTGGTGATGAGCCTGCTTATAAATTGCAAGAACAATTTGAAAAGTTGGCGCTGTCTAAATTCAGTAAAGGCGAAACGATTTACTCTAAAGAAGAGCAAAGACTAACAGCACCGATTGAAGTACAAGAAACCTATGCTGTTGATGCAGAAGATTTAACAGACAAGACTTATCATATTTTGTCTTGGTTATTGCCAAAAACCAGTGATGTTAAACTTCGCCTAGGTATGCGTTTGGTTGAAGGGATTCTTTTAGAAAACTCTGCTTCGCCGTTGCGCCATTATTTAGAAACTTGTGGTTATGCACAGTCTACAGGTCCAATCATGGGTGTAGATGATTCTAACTATGAAATGACGTTCTATTGTGGAGTTCAAGGTTCAAATCCTGAGCATACTGAAGAATTTAAAAATGGCGTGCTTAATATTCTTCAAGACGTTGCTTCAAAGCCTATCGATAAAGACATGGTCGATGCAATTTTGCATCAAATTGAATTACATCAACGTGAAATCAGTGGTGATGGTACGCCGTATGGTTTAACACTGATTCTCAATGGTTTGGGCAATGCAATTCATCATAATGATCCAATCCATGCTTGGGATGTGGATACTGCCATTGCAGAAGTTAAAGAAGAACTCAAAGATCCGATGTGGTTATCCAACTTGATTCAAGTTCATTTATTGGATAATCCGCATCGTGTACAAATGACTTTAGTTCCAGATGCAAATAAATCTGCTCAAGAAGCAGAAGATGAAAAAGCACGTTTGGCGAAAATTGGTGAGGCTTTGTCAGAAGCAGATAAAGCTGAAATTATTGCTCAGACAGAAGCTTTAAAAATTCGTCAAGAAACTCCAGATGATTTGAGCTTATTGCCTAAAGTCGGTTTGGAAGACATTCCAGCTGAATTGGCCATTGTTCAAGGCCAATTGCGTGAAGTGATTTGCAATGGGGTAGATACACCATTGAATCTGTACCATGCAGGCACAAATGGAATTTACTACCAACAAGTATTGATTCAAATTCCAGATCAAATTGTAAAATCGCCTTATTTTAACTTACTGTCTGTTCTCATGGGAGAAGTGGGTGCGGGCGAATATGATTATCTTGAACTTCAACAGTTACAGACGGCAGTCAGTGGCGGTTTGGGAATGGGTGCTTCGCTTCGTTCTAAAACCGATGACAAAGGTCAAATTAGTGCATGGTTGACGTTAACAACCAAATCTTTAACGGATAAGTTTGATGCGATTCAGTTGCTTAAATTGGCTTTTGAGCAACTACGTTTTGATGAAAAAGATCGTATTATCGAACTTTTACAACAACGTAAAACACGTTGGGCTTCTCGTTTATCGGGTTCTGGACATAGTTATGCCATGCAAATTGCCTCACGTCATATGAGTGCGTTGGCAAAACGTGATTATGACAATACCGGCCTAGGCGCATTGAATTGGCTAGGTGATTTGATCGCAAAAATTGAAAAAGATGAAGCTGCATATGATGCGTTTATAGATGAGTTAAAATCAATTCATAAGGGCTTAATGCTTGCACCAAAACAATTTTTATTGGTGTGTGAAGAGCATCATTCAGAGCGTTTAGTTGAAGAAGTGCAAACGGTTTGGGATAAACTTGCAGTTGATCAATCTCCTGTCTATTTAACGCAAGTGGCTATGGATGAGAGCAATGCAGATCAAGCGTGGTTAATTCAAGCCAATGTTCAATTTTGTGCTTCTGCTTACCAAGCTGTAGATGTTGCCCATCCAGATGCGGCGCCGTTGATGGTGCTTGCAGGCTATTTACGCAATGGTTTCCTGCATAGTGCTATTCGTGAAAAGGGTGGTGCATATGGTGGGGGCGCAAGTTATGATGGCAATGCTTGCTCGTTCCGATTCTATAGTTATCGTGATCCACGCCTTGCAGAAACTTTCCAAGACTTTGAAGCAAGTTTAGATTGGTTGTTAAACAAAGAGCAGCATGATTATCAGCTTGAAGAAGCCATTCTTGGTCTGGTTTCTAGTATGGATAAACCTGGTTCACCCGCAGGTGAAGCCATTACTGCATGCTATGCATTGCTTCATGGACGCACACCTGCGTTTAGAAAGCAATTACGCGAGCGCTTATTAAACGTTACTATTGACGATCTTAAGCGTGTCACACAAACTTATTTACTTGAGCAAAAGCCTGTAAGAGCTGTAGTCGCTCCAGTTGCCAAAAAAGAAGTGTTGGAACAATTAGGTTTTGAAATTAAGAAAGTAAATTAACCCTATAAATTCTTTCTGGAGAATTCTATGTCGTTCAAAAATTTTGAACGTACACCATTGAATCTGAGCATCTTAATGATGCTCAGTTTTGGTTTGGTGACCATTGCTCATGCAGATGATACTGCACAAGTGAATCCTGCAAGTACGCAAGCCTGTGTTGCGCTCGAATCTAATGCTGACCGTTTGGCTTGTTACGATAAAATATTTAAAACACCTACCGTTGCTCCGCAAGTCTTGGTGTCAGAGCAACGTGCTGCTTTAGATATTCAAAAAGCCAATGTTGAACCTGAAACACTCAAAGATAAAATCACCCAGAAAGCAGAAAATTTATTTGCCATTCATGGTGATAAAATTGATCCAAATACCTCATTACTTGATCGACGTTGGGAGCTTTCTCAAGACAGTAAATTAGGTACGTGGAATATTCGCGCGAATCAACCTGTTTATTTGCTTCCTGCATTTTGGACCAGCAAGAAAAATGAATTTCCGCAGAGTCCAAATCCTCAAAACACCGTGGATGAAGATCAAAATTTAAAGTCAATGGAAGCTAAATTTCAGATTTCTTTAAAAACCAAAGCTGCCGAAAATATTTTTGGGAACAATGGTGATGTTTGGGTTGGTTATACCCAATCGTCTCGCTGGCAAGTTTATAACAGTGAAGAGTCTCGTCCATTTCGTGAAACAAATTACGAACCTGAAGCAAGTTTGATTTTTAGAACCAATTATAATTTATTGGGTTTAAATGGTCGCTTACTGGGTTTGACTTTGAATCATCAGTCAAACGGGCGTTCTGATCCGCTATCACGTAGTTGGAATCGGGTTATTTTAAATCTTGGTTTTGAAAAAGATAATTTTGCCTTGATGGTGCGTCCGTGGTATCGCATCGAAGAAGATTTTAAGGATGACAATAACCCTGACATTAAAAATTATATCGGTCGTGGTGATTTGACTGCATTCTATCGCTGGAATGACAATGATTTTTCTTTGATGCTACGTCACTCTTTAAAAGGTGGGGACGATTCGCACGGCGCAATGCAATTTGATTGGGCGTTTCCAATTAAAGGCAAGTTACGTGGGCATTTTCAATTGTTTGATGGTTATGGCGAAAGCTTGATTGATTATAATCACCGTGCGACTTATGTCGGTCTAGGTGTTTCGTTAATGAATTGGTATTAATCATTTAAAATAGCGTTAATTGGCTAGATTTAAATCACAAGCTGTCTTTATATAAGGCAGCTTTTTTGTTTTTGATTATTGATTTATAAGGAAGAGTTGTTGTTTTATTTGGATAAGTAAGCGGAAAGCGCAAGAGTGCTATTTGCAGTATAAGATGAGGGATAGCCTACGCAATGCGATTAAAATTTTAAAAGTAAAGTGTGGTATTGCTAACTTTTTATAATCAAATAATTTTTTACATATAATTGATTTAATTTAAAATATTAATTATGAAAAATTATATTCTTGAGTCTGAGTTTTTGACTGGTTGACTATATAATAAAAAACCACGCTATTTTTAACGTGGTTTTTTATAATTTGGCTATTTAAACACTTTATTTACGAAGTGCTGACTGTTGAATCTTCATCTTCTGTGGCTTTTGGTTCAGGTTCAACTAAAAAACCACCAGTCTGTCTATGCCATAAATGTGCATAAATACCATTTTGTGCGATCAGTTCCTCGTGAGTACCTTGTTCTGCAATTTGACCTTGATCTAACACAATCAAACGATCCATTTGTGCAATGGTTGAAAGACGGTGAGCAATCGCGATTACAGTTTTATTTTGCATTAACTCATCTAAGCTTGATTGAATTGCAGCTTCAACCTCGGAGTCTAAAGCACTGGTTGCTTCATCCAAGATTAAAATAGGCGCATCTTTTAAAAATACACGCGCAATGGCAATACGTTGACGTTGACCACCCGAAAGTTTTACTCCACGCTCACCAACATAAGCATCATAGCCAGTACGGCCTCTTAAATCTGAAAGTTGCGGAATAAACTCATCTGCTTTGGCTTTTCTTACTGCTTCATACATTTCTTCATCAGTCGCATCAGGGCGACCATATTTGATATTTTCCGCAACTGTACGATGTAATAAAGAAGTATCTTGGGTCACAAGCGCAATATTTTTTCTTAAGCTGTCTTGAGTGACTTCTTCAATATTTTGACCATCAATGGTAATTTTTCCATTATTGATGGTGTAAAAATGTAAAAGTAATTGAATTAATGTGGATTTTCCAGCGCCTGAACGTCCCACAATACCAATTTTTTCACCCGGTTGAATGTTTAAATTAAAGTGATCAATGACTTTTTTGCTATTATAAGCAAATGTGACATCGCTAAATTTAATATTACCTTGAGTCACAACAAGTGGTTTGGCATCTTCTTTGTCTTGGATATTGATCTGACGACCTAAAGTTTGCATACCATCTTGAATTGTGCCGACATTTTCAAATAGGGCAGAGGTTTGCCACATCATAAACTCAGCCATACTATTGAGTTTAAGAATCATGGCTGTTGTTGCTGCAATCACACCAATCGCTGCTTGACCCTGTAACCATAACCAAACGGCAGTACCTAAAACCCCAAAGAATAAAACGGCTGTCAGCAAATTGATGCAAAGTTCATATGCAGTGCCTAAACGCATTTGTTTGAACACTGTACGCATAAACTCTTTCATTGACTCTTTTGCATACTGGCTTTCACGGCCTGCATGTGCAAAAAGTTTTACTGTCTGAATGTTGGTATAGGCATCTGTTACACGTCCAGTCATCACCGCACGCGCATCGGCTTGTTCTTTGGAAATTCGTCCTAATCTTGGAATGTAATATAATGCCGCACTGACAAACAACGCCAACCATAATAAAAGTGGAATCAATAGAATAGGAGAAATTGATCCCAACACGATACTGATGGTAATGAAATAGATGACAACATAAGTCACCATGTCGCCCAAAATCACCCAAAACTCACGTACCGCTAGCGCAGTCTGCATGACTTTGGCAGATAAACGTCCAGCAAAGTCATTATGGAAGAAGTCTAAGCCTTGGCGTAGCATTAAATTATGAAATCTCCAACGCAAACGCATTGGAAAACTACTGTATAAAATCTGATGTCTGATAATGGATTGCATACTGGCAAAAAAGATATTTGCCAACAGAATACAGCTTAAAAAGATCAAATTTTCACGATGATTTACTAAAAAGTCTTGAGGTTTTGACTGTGTCAACCAATCGACTAAATGTCCGATTTGTGAAAAAAATAAAGCTTCAAAACTTGCTGTTGCAGCAGTGAATAATATTAAAATCAATAAATAACGCTTAACACCAGTCGCAGCTTGCCAAACAAATGGAAAGAACTTGGTGGGTAATGGTTCGTTTAAACCTTTCGACGGATATGGATCTACTAACTTTTCAAACCATTGCAGCAACATAAAATCCTCGTGGAAATTTTATAGATTGATTAAATTGTAAAATATTGAAATGAAGTTACAACCTGAACAGCTTAAATTATTTTAAGGCAAATTCAGCAGAAATTGGGAGAATAGTGGGGTAATGTAGATTGTATAGTTTTCGTGGAAATTACACCAGTTATTTATATCGAATAAAAACGATTTATAGTATAGCCAAAGATAATTAAAAAATTATTGTACTTTGACAATCTAATCGTAAATTGCACATTAATCTTCTAACACTTTATCAATATACTTTTAAACGGTAGAAAATAACAATCATGAGAAAGTAACAACACTGCTCGAATGTTTTTTACATGAGCGTTCAATTCTTAAAAGAAACTTTGCCTTTCTATAAGTACTATATTAAAATATAGATTACAGTCTATATTTCTAGGTTTCGCATATGGACAGTCATTACAACGGATTTGTTTAATGAATGGCTTGAACAGCAAGATGATTCAACACAGGAAAAAGTCTTAGCTGCATTGGTCGTTCTACAACAGCTGGGGCCAAGTTTAGGTCGCCCTTTAGTTGATACCGTAAATGACTCGAAATTCATGAACATGAAAGAATTACGTGTTCAGCATAGAGGTAAACCACTAAGAGCCTTTTTTATATTTGATCCATTACGACAGGCTGTTGTGCTTTGTATTGGTAATAAGGGCGGTAAAAAGCGTTTTTATAAAGAGATGTTAGATATTGCAGAACAGCAATACGAACTTCATCTTTCAACCCTAGGAGATCAATCTAATGGCTAAAACCTTACAGGAACTATTGGCTGGTCGCTCTCCAGAGAGTCAAGACCGAATTCAAAAAATGGCTGATGAACTACGTTTACAAACGCAGCTGCATCTTATTCGAGAAGAATTAGAGATTTCGCAAAAAGAATTAGCTGAGATACTTGGAATCAAGCAGCCTTCACTTTCAGCAATTGAAAATCGTGGTCATGATCTTAAAATTTCAACGATAAAGAAATATGTTGAAGCAATGGGAGGGAAGCTTCGCATTGATGTAGAGCTTCCAACAGGAAAACATATTGAATTTAATGTTTAACTGTTGAAAATGGAAGCGATAAGCTTCCATTTTTTGATAGGAATGAGCACGATTATGCTGAAAATTATCTAAACTTAAATTTAATTGAGTCTAGAGCTGTGTTCAAACGCTAGATGTCTACTTTTTTATTTTTGGTTTTAAATCATTTACAAAGAGTATCAATCCAAACAGTATTGGGCTACTCAGTATACATAAGGCCACAAAAGAGATGCTATTGCCATAATTTACACTGAATAAAAATAAAGCTGAGATGATCAACGCAAACGCGATAACTTTTACCAGTTTCACATGTTGTACTAAAACAGAAAATTTACTTTTCTGAGTCTTGGTGATCTGCTTTGAGCTGATCAAATATAAGCTATAACTGGCAATCAGGATCAGGAGGAATGCTAAGGTCAATATCATGACACAGACTCCTGCGCTTGTTTTTGTTCCAGCTTTTTCTTGATCTTCGCCACAGCTTTGTTTTGAATCGGTGTGATTCTTTGATGTAAAAAAATCGCTAAAATGGCAAATAACCAGATCATTAAGTCCACACGTAAAAATAACCAATAATCCTGTAATGAATGAATATATTGATTAGAAATCAGATAATAGACATTTAAAATAGGCAAAGCTAATGTCATAGCAATCAGCAACTTGAGCTGAGTTTTCCAGAGATATTGTTGTTTTGTGCAGAGCGCAATAATAAAACTGAATAACCATAAAGTGAAAAATGTATAGACTTCATAATTCGGTGTATCTGCTTGAAGTTGCACAAAACGATTGGCATATAAATAACCCAACATCGCAATGGGTAAACCAATAATCATCGTGGTATTGAGTCGATTGACCAGATAATGCCCAAAGTGAAAATGATCATTTTTCTTTTGTAATTGTCGTTTTAAACTCCAGAGCAATAAGCCCGAAGCAATCATTGCACAGCCAAGAAGACCAGAGAAAAACAAGCCTAAACGTAATAAAGGTTGGGCGAAATTCGCCATATGCAGCCCATACATACTGGCATTTAATGTTGCAATTGCACTGTTATTACGAGTATTCCCAATTAAAGCACCAGTAGCGCCATTAAAGCTAAGTTGTGCTTGATTACGTGTAATCGAATGATCTTCTAAGGCAGTAATCGTGAGCTTGGCAAGCTGTGTATTGGGTTGATCTACGGTTATGTTATCAATATAAGTTTTTCCCCATTGCTGTTGGGTTTGTTGCAGGAAATGTTGAATAGATAACATATTCTTCGGCTGTGCTTGTTGAGCCTTGTTTGCAGTTGAAACATGACGAATTTCATCAAAATACTGATATGGATTATCTGGATAGGCTTTTTTCATCCCTGCGGGGAAAAGCAGATAGAAAAAGATCGCTAAGCCGGTAAATGTAATGGTTAAGAAAAAGGGCAATGCGATTACCGAACTTACATTATGAAAATCTAAATATGAACGCTGACCTTTAAATGCTCTTAAGGTAAAGAAATCGGTAAATATCTTTTTATGGGTAATAATGCCTGAAATCAAGGCTATAAACATAATTAACGCTGCAAAGGTGACAATCAAACGTCCAATAGAATAAGGCATTCCATAAAGTTGGTAATGAAACCCATAGAAGAAATCACCGCCTTGTGTGGCAGAAAGACTCAATTCTTTACCTGTATTGGCATCTAAAGTTTTACTTTCATAACCACCATCGGCTTTTTGCCAATAAACTTTATTTGCAGGGGTATTCTGATTTGCAACGCCGATATACCAACTTTTTGCATCTGGCGCATTTTTTTGCAAATAAGCAAACGCAGACTGTATAGCGGATTCCTGTTTGATTTGCATACTTGCGAATTGTGGTTGCATCCACATACTAATTTCATGGCGATAATATGTTGCAGAACCTGTCAAAAAAATTGCAAATAACAGCCAGCCGAAAGTAAGCCCGATCCAAGAGTGTAACCATGCCATAGATTGACGAACAGATTTATGCATGAGTTAACCTATAAACTTGGAAAATAGGAAAAAAGTAGCGGCCAACGCTAGGCTGATCAGCGTAAGTTTCTTTAAAGAATGTATACAAAAGCTTAGAATCACAAAAATAATGTAAAAAATAAGTGCGCTAAATGCCGCCAAATAAATAGATTCAGCTTTGGCAAAATAAGGATAAAACACATCAATTAAAGTTAAGGATACTAAATAACTGCACACATAGCCCATACCAAAAGCCAGTATAAAACGATAGAGCACTGATAAAGGGTAGAGCACAATCTGCATAACGATCACTTTCTTGCAATTGAAAACGCCTTAATCCTAAAAGATTAAGGCGAATTCAGATTAGTATTTAAATTTCACTGCAACATTATAGTTTGTAGATGGGCCATAAAATGCCTGACCATCTGGAAAGCTATATAAATATTTTTTGTCTGTTACATTGTTTGCATTTGCTTGAAGCGAAATATGCTTATTCAACTCATAGCTGGTCATCAAATTCACTAAAGCATAAGCATCTTGGGTAATTGTACTCTTTACAGTAGAGTCATACAGCTTGGTTGCATCTTGCCATTGTAAGGCTGCGCCAATTTTCAGTTTAGGTATAGCTGGAATGGTATAGGTGGTTAAAAGATTAATGGTTTGGTTGGGGTTGTAAGTACGTGCCTCTCCACCATTTTTTAAATCTTTTAAGCTAAATTGGCTATAGCCAAATGCCAGATTCAAATGATCTGTTAATTGTCCAGCCAGTCCAACTTCTACCCCTTGAGAGCGTAAGTCACTGGTTTCAACTTTTCGATTGAGAGGGTTTCCATCAGAGTTACGTAAAGGGTAATTACTTTGTTCTGTGCGAAACACCGCCAAAGTTCCAGTGAGTTTGTCATCTAGCCATGAACTTTTAATACCTGCCTCATAGCTTTCACCTTCAACTGGTTTGAGTGCTTTATTATCAGTACCCAATCCAGATTGTGGGCGGAAAATAGAGGTATAGCTTAGATAACCTGTGTATTCAGGGTTAAAGTTATAGGTAATGCCAGCATAAGGAGATACTTTGTTTTCGTCATAGGCCATTGATGAACCGTAACTTTCACCTTCACTTTTAGCTTGAACATAATTTAAACCGAGTAAAAGTTTTAAATCATCGTTTAAGTGTAGTCGTGTTGCCGCATATACAGAATTGAGCTTTTGTGTATAGTTTGCCGCATCACTAAACGCTGACCAAGTGACTGATTGAGGTGTCCAGCTTGCCCAGTCAGTGGTCTTATTATTATTGATTTTGCTGTCATTAATTGTGCCTGAGGTTTGTTGATCATACTGTTTATTTTGTAGATAACTATAACCTAGCGTCGCTTCGTGTTCACGGCCAAATAATGAATATGAGCCTTGTAGATTTAAGTCGGCAAAATGACTTTTTAGATTTTCTTTTCCACCCCAAGCGGTAAGGGCTACACCCGCTCCATTTTGATCAGGATAACCATAATAATAGAGTAAGTTGCTGTTGTGGTCAGTTTGGGTGTAGTTATAACTCAGCTTTGCTGTCCACTTATCATTAATTTTTTGCTTTAACTCAGCAAAAGCATTTTGTGACTTATTATCCCAATATGCCCAATCTGGATTGGGATTATAATTACGCTCATAGGAAAGTTGTTTCCCATCTGCACCGAGAAGTGGTAAGGCACCCCAATTATTTGCATTAGGTTTGTTCTGTTGTTGGCTATAACCGACAGTCAATAACGTGCTATCACTTAAATCCGCATCAATGATGCCAGAAAATCCATTTTTCTCAGATGAATAACGATCTAGATAAGAATCCCCAGTTTGCTCATAACCCATCAAACGTCCGCGGATGCTACCTTCTTTGTTGAGTGCTCCTGAAACATCTGCTTCATAGCGTTGGGTATTCCAAGAGCCATAACTTAGTCCAGCGTTGGCTTGAAATTCTTGGGTAGGGCGTTTACGGATATAATCGATTGTTGCGCTTGGATCACCAAAAGCATTGGTTAAAGCATCTGCACCTTTAATCACGTCAATACGATCATAAAAATATGTATCAGGATTGGTATTATTATAATTGTAGCTGCTAGAAGGGAAGCCGACGCCATCAGTTAAAATATTTGAGATTTCAAAACCACGAGCGGTGTAGGTTGAACGTTCGGTTTCCTGATTGCTGACAGTAATACCGGGAGTATTACTTAAAGCCTCACGTGCACTATTGAGCGCAAAATCATTTAATTGCTGACGTGTCACTACATTCACTGTTTGTGGTGTTTCTTTGACAGGAATATTCAGCTTGGCCGCACTTGCTGATTTTTTAACGATATAAGATTTTGATTGTTCAGAGCTTAATTCAGTTTGATCCGCTGTGGCTTGAACTGAAATCGTGGGTAGATTTTCAATATTTTCAGCAAAACTTTGCTGAGCACTGAGTACCGCTAAACTAAGAATAGAGAACTTAAAACTGTGTGGGAGAGAATTCAACATTGTTTATCTTAAATGATAATAATTATCGCTTAGTTTATTGTTTGTAAGAAGTGCTTACAAGCGTCGTGCAATTGAAAATATAAATAGAAAATAAAATAACGATAGAAAATTAGATGAATTGTTTTATAAATTCACCTATTTGCCATAGCAGTATCCTGTTTTGACTATTCACAATTAAATCTGATGAATATGCTATCATGCAGTTATAGTGCTGATCAGGAAGAATATCTTGCAAAATCGAAAGCTTAAAATTGGAATTGTCGTAGGTGAGGTATCAGGGGATACTTTAGGCGCAAAACTTATTCGTCGTTTTCGTGAACAGGGTATTGATGCTGAATTTGAGGGGATTGGTGGTCCTCAAATGATTGCAGAAGGATTTAACAGTTTTTATTCAATGGATATTTTATCTGTAATGGGGATTGTTGAAGTGCTTAAAGATTTAAAAAAATTATTTGCTGTACGTGATGGTCTCGTCGAGAAATGGACTGCCAATCCTGTAGATGTTTTTATCGGTATTGATGCGCCAGACTTTAACTTACGCCTTTCAAAAACAATAAAACAGAAAAACTTGCCGATTAAAACGGTGCAATATGTCAGTCCATCTGTATGGGCTTGGCGACAAGGACGGGTCCATGGTATCAAAGCCAGTATAGATTTAGTGCTTTGTCTATTTCCTTTTGAAAAAGGCTTTTATCAACGATATGACGTACCAGCAGCCTTTGTTGGGCATCCACTGGCAAGTCAATTGCCATTACAAAATCCAATTTTGGATGCAAAGCAAGAGCTTGGCTTAGATATCAGTCAAAAGCATATTGCCTTGTTACCAGGAAGTCGGCGTGGTGAGATTGAACGACTTGGACCGTTGGTTTTGGATGCAGCAAAAATTCTTTATCAAAAATATCCAGATTATCAGTTCCTGATTCCTGCCATTAATGATTTACGCAAACAACAAATTCAGGAATTATTAAAGCATTATCCAAGTGACTTGGTCGCAAAAATTCATTTACTAGAAAATACCGATAAAGAATCAAAAATTGGTCGTCAGGTCATGAATGCTGCCAATATTGTAGCTTTGGCATCGGGGACAGCGACACTTGAAGCATTATTGTTGCATCGTCCAATGGTGACTTTTTATAAGTTGAATTGGTTAACCTATGTGATTGCTAAATTTTTAGTGAAAATTCCGTATTATTCATTGCCGAATATTATTGCGGGAAAAAAAGTGATTCAAGAGCTTATCCAACAAGATGCTACAGCAGAAAATTTGGCCAATCAAATTGAAAAATTAATGAATATTGAAACTGCACAAATTCAGGTGATGCAATTGATTACCATGCACAAGCAACTTTTGGCTGGAAATAGTGAAGATCCGGTTCAGGCGATTTTAGCAATTTTAACAGCTTGATTTTTAACGCTAACAACCGATTAAGTAAATATCCGTTTGCTTATCGAGCTGCTGGAATACTTTGTAATCAGTTTAGAAAACCTTTGACCAATAAAAACTCCTCTAAATCTAAGATAAAGAGGAGTATGTATAAATCAATTTCTGGGTTTGAGTGTGAAAATTATTCCGCCCGAACTTTAAGTTCATAACCTGTATATTTACGAATATTGATAACACCCGTATCCATAATCAGATATTGACCTTTGATTCCTTGTAGCTTGCCGCGAATGATTGGAGTTTTATCTAAATTGTGTGATTTAACTTTTTCAGGATAAATATCGACAGGGTAGATAAATTCACGGGGTAATTCATTTTCTAACAATTCAACCGTTTCATTAAACTCAAGATTTTGCGCAAACTCATCGCGAATGCTTTGAATCTTTGGGGAAAACTCTTGAACCAATTCATTACGAATTTCAATCAGATCAATCGGTTCAGCTTCACCCTTAAGTAGTTTTCGCCAATCCGTTTTATCTGCAACCTGTGTACCAAACATGACTTCAAGTTGACCTGAAAGACGGCGCGAACCGACTTTTAAAATAGGCAATGCTTGGGTCGCCCCTTGGTCTAACCAGCGTGTTGGCATTTGACCTAGACGGGTAATCCCCACTTTTAAAGCACTTGAATTTGCTAGATAGACAATATGCGGTTGAAAGCAAACATCATGAGCAAAATCATCTTCACGGCAAGTACCTAAATGATAATGGCAAGTTTCAGGCTTCATGATACACATGTCGCAAGACGCCTTGGTTTTCATGCATTTAAAGCAGTGGCCTTGCGAATAAGACTTTGGTGTTTTTGCTCCACAAGAAACACAATAAATATTTCCTGTCGCTTCAATCTCAATTTCCTGGCCTAAACTAAATGGTAGCTCGGTTTCTGAGCGATCTAATATAAATTTATATTCAACATTTGCCTTATGTGTTTGTTGATCAGTTACACTAAGGTCTTTAAGACCTGCATGCATTTTATGGCAAATGCCTTGTAGTTCCATGTTTAATTACTCGCTTCAAAAAAGGTGCAGTTATGGCTGAGCAAAATGTCATCACTTCAATGCTAGACGATTTATCGCAAGAACAGCCAATTCAAACTGCATTGTGTATTGGGCAAAATTTGGCGCAATACCCTACAAATTATTCAATTCAATGGTCCTATTTTAACGTATCTGAGTTTTTAAGTCTGCCTTTTACGCAACGATATGATTTAGGATTTGTACTTTTAGATACAGATGAAATGTCTGGGATCACCGATTTACAAAAATCCCAGTTATTGGTCAAGTTGCGTGATTTATTGGCAAAACGAATTGTCGTGGCATGTCAGCTAAAAGATGAGCAGTTACTCAGATCGCTAGGTTTTACCCAACTTATTGATAAAACTTTACATCAAAATGATTTTGCACTTTGGCAGTTTAATATTTTGACCTATAAGCATGTACCAGATTGGTTTAATTCTAAGTTTTGGGCTAATCCAGAAAACTGGAATAAATTTCGTTGGTAGTGATTTTATTTTGGTTATAAACCAGTCTTAAGCTATTGCAAAATTTAACAATTCCAATTTTGGTGAATAGGATAAAGCCAAGTATGCTGTACTTGTCTCATAAAACTTAAAAAAGGAAAACGCATGACAGATTTAACCAATATTGTGGAAATTCTGGCAAAACAAGCACTTGGCGGACAACAACAATCACAAGGCGGGCTAGGTGGTGGATTGGGCGGGGTACTTGGTTCAGTACTCGGTGGCTTGGGTGGGCAGCAGCAACAATCACAAGGTGGATTGGGTGGCGTGCTTGGTTCAGTTTTAGGTGGTTTGACAGGTGGACAACAACAACAAGCACCGCAAGCGGGTGGTTTTAATGCCTCTTCTTTATTGATTGCAGTTGTGCCATTGGTCTTGGGTTGGATTCAACAAAATGGTGGTCTACAAGGTGCTTTAGCTAAATTGCAAGGCGCAGGCTTAGGTGGGCAGGTTCAAAGTTGGGTCGATCCGTCACAAGGAAATGGTGCTGTAAATGTAGAGCAAATCCAGAGTTTATTTGGTGGTCAGCAAGTTGAACAAGTTGCTCAACAAGCCAATGTTCCGACCAATGAAGTATATGGTGCAATCTCTACAGTATTACCGCAAATTATTGATTCACTCACACCACAAGGTGATGCAACAGATCACACTGAAGCCAATGGTGATATTCAAAATGTCATGAATTTGGTATCAGGCTTTTTAAAGTAAAATCGAATATAAAAATGACAAAAGCCAGTCAATAGATGTTGACTGGCTGATTTAAATTAAGGCTGTGGGTCATCGCCAATTGCTTCGCTACTTTTTACGTCGCCATTCTGTTTCTTTTTAATGTATTTAATTTGCCCATATCCTTCAGCATACCATTCATCCAATGTTTCATCTCCGATTTGAGAAATGAAATGACATGCATTATCAAACTTTAAGGTATTGTCATCATTGTCAATTAAAGTCAGATCTTCAAATCCTACAAATACTAGGTCAATCGTCTTATTATTTTCAGACTTATCATTGTTATCCATTTGCGATTCAATGACTGCGTTATACGTCATTTGGAATTTTTGCTGTGGTTTAAGATTGGATGGGAATGTTGGAAGCGGGGCTTGATAGGTGGTTTTTACCAGCACATCATTTGGATTTGATCCGAGCGCAGCAATACCATAGTCCAAGTTTGCAAGCATGGTGCGGCCAGTTAAATCGTAGATATAATCTGTACGCACACCTGCGCCTTGTCTAACGATTGCTATTGCATTCTGATTGTTGAAGGTTGTAGGAACAATCTGTATTTGTGTTTCTTCATTGTTGTTAAGGGTAAACTGTTTGTTGGGTTCTAACTTAAAACAATCATCTGAATTGGCTGCTTTATGTGCTTTTTTAACCGCTGGGGCTTCTGCTTGATGTTCAGAACTGTCATGCGGTTTATTTTTAGAGCAAGCAACACTAAAAATAGAGAGTAAGCTAATTACAACAACAGTTTTCTTCATTTTTACCCTAGACGATAAAGTTTAAATTTCACGAGGCTATTTTTCACTATGAGCCAATAAAAAACAACCATATTCTTACGAAATATGGTTGGAGTAAACTTTATATTTATGAGTTGCTTATTATTCAGCTAAGACAGTTTTGTCTTCCTCTTCATCATCTTCAGCAGAATCCATACCTAATTCTTTGAGTTTGCGGGTTAAAGTATTACGCCCCCAACCTAAAAGTTCAGCAGCATGACGTTTACGACCACGGGTTTGTTGAAGTGCTGCGATGATCAAAGTACGTTCAAACATTGGGGTGGCAATGTCTAAAATTTTCATTTCACCATTTTTAAGCTTTTGAATTGCCCATTGCGCCAGTAACTCATCCCAATGATGTAATGCAATACGATCAATACCAGCTTGCGCTTGACCCTGATCATCAGATTTGTTGATTGGAATTTGTTTTAATTCAGACGGCAAATCTTCTGGATAAACTTCACGCCCTGTGATCATTACAGTTAACCAGCGGCAGGTATTCTCGAGTTGACGTACATTGCCTGGCCAAGGCAGTTTTTGAATATACTCTTGCGTTTCTGGGCGTAAAATTTTCGGACTAACTCCGAGTTCTTTACCCGCGCGTGCCAAGAAGTGTTGCGCCAACATCGGAATATCTTCAGAACGATGCGCAAGTTTAGGAATGTGAATACGAATGACATTTAGACGATGATATAAGTCTTCACGGAAACGGCCATCATTGACCAATTTTTCTAAATCTTGATGTGTTGCTGCCACGATACGAACATCAACACGAACTGGAATATGACCACCAACACGATAGAACTCACCATCTGCCAAAACACGAAGTAGGCGTGTTTGGGTTTCAAAAGGCATATCACCAATTTCATCTAAGAATAAGGTTCCGCCATTGGCTTGTTCAAAACGGCCTTGGCGTTGAGTATTGGCACCAGTAAATGCACCTTTTTCATGGCCAAATAATTCAGTTTCAATCAAATCTTTTGGAATAGCGGCCATGTTTAACGCAATAAATGGTTTACTGCTTCTTGGTGAGTGGCGATGTAAAGCGTGTGCAACTAACTCTTTACCTGTTCCAGATTCACCGTTGATCAATACAGTAATATGCGATTGAGATAGACGTCCAATGGCGCGGAAAACTTCCTGCATTGCAGGGGATTCACCAATAATTTCCGTAGATTGAATCGGGGTAACTTTGGCCGATTCTTGTTGTTGCAGTTTGTTGATATGCAAAATCGCACGATTTACCAACGCAAGTGCTTCATCAATATCAAACGGTTTTGGTAGATATTCAAAAGCACCTGTTTGATAACTCGATACTGCAGATTCTAAATCTGAATGTGCTGTCATAATAATCACAGGCAGATCAGGATAACTTCCTTTGACTTTTCCTAGGAAGGTTAAACCATCAATGCCGGGCATACGAATATCAGTGAGAATGACATCTGGCGCATTGCTTGGAAGTTGATCTAAAGCAGATTGTGCTTCTTCAAAACTGGTGACATCGAAGCCTTCTTCTTTAAATGTTTTTTCCAAGACCCAACGCATAGCACGGTCGTCATCGATCACCCAAATTTTATTATGCGACATGGTTAGACTCCCAAGGTAGATATAAGCTAAATACTGTTTTTCCAGGAACGGATTGGCATTCAATCATTCCGTTGTGTTGATGCATGATATTTTGTGCGATGCTTAAGCCAAGACCTGTTCCTTTGGCACGACCAGTCACAAGTGGATAAAACACGGATTCTAAAATTTCTTCAGGAACACCAGGGCCATTGTCTTCAATATCAATACGAATGGCTGATTTATTCAGTACGCCATTAATCGTCACTAAACGTTGGATGCGTGTACGCAACATCAGTTCAGGTTGATGATCAATAAAAAACTCACGATTCTCAGTCATCGCCTGTACTGCATTGACACTGATGTTGAGCATCACTTGAATCAGTTGATCGCGATCCGCTTTGACATCAGGCAATGAAAGGTCATAGTCTCGTGTGATTTTAATTTTCTTCTTGGTCTGATTTACAATTAATGAGCGAACACGTTCAAGCGGTTCATGTACGTTGACCAATTCGTAGCTTGGGAGTTGACGTGAACCCAGCATAGTGTCAGCAAGGTTTCTTAAACGATCGACTTCACTGATAATAATATCGGTGAACTCTGCGTACTGTGGATCATTTAAACTACGAGCAAGCAGTTGAGTTGCGCCACGAATTCCACCTAATGGGTTTTTGATTTCATGTGCAACACCTCGAATCAGTTGTCGTGCAACTTGGTGTTGTTGAATCAGGTTTTCTTCTTTAGAAATTTTAAGCATCCGATCAATCGGATTTAATTCAATTAATAGTAATGGGTGATAGGGTCTTCCTGTATTTAGCTGCGATACGGAATAATCAACATGCATGTCTTTAAAGTTAACATTGATAATCGCTTCACGGCGTGTATAGGCTTGACCTGTTTTTATTGAGTTGTTTAATGCTTCCAAGGTATTAAAGCTATCATTTGGTGCATGTAGAATATTAATCACTGGCTGACCTGCCGCACGAAGCAAGCTAATATCAAACAATGCTTCGCATGATGAATTAAGATAAAAAATATTTAAATTACAATCGACCAAAAGAATTGCAGTGGTTAAATTATCCACAAGCAATCTATAATCAATTGTTGGGTATTGATCCATTAGCAGAGCTTTCCTGTCTTTAAATAGCGCAATGGCATCTGCACCTCGTTTTCTATTTTCCCGAACATGGGTGATTGAATCGGTTAAATCGTCCTGATATAAAGCAAGATGCACGCCAACTTTTATATACTGCGCAGTTTTCTTACATGAATGATAAAAATTGCGCATTTACTGCGCTTTATTCACGTGTAAAAACCAGCATTCATATTACGCTATCATTATATTGTTCCAAAATGGTGCATTGTAGTAATTTAATTATTTGATTGGATGTATTTTGGTGCATTATACAAAGAGTGCAGTTTCCACCTGTTTTTATCTCTTGAAAAGTCATACAATACGCGGATTATAGTGGAGCGCAGATTCATGAAGTCCCCCAAAGTCGGTTTTGTATCTTTAGGTTGTCCTAAGGCATTGGTAGATTCTGAACGCATTTTAACGCAGTTAAAGACTGAAGGTTATGATGTTGCATCAGATTATGAAGGTGCTGATTTAGTTGTTGTGAACACCTGTGGTTTTATTGAATCTGCAGTACAAGAGTCTTTAGACGCAATTGGTGAAGCCATGAGCGCCAATGGTCGTGTGATCGTCACAGGCTGTTTGGGTAAAGATGAAGATAAAATTCGCCAGATGCATCCAAATGTCTTAAAAGTGACAGGTGCTGCGGCGTATCAAGATGTGATGGAAGCTGTCCATCAGTATGTTCCAGAACCACCGAAACACAATCCTTTTGTAGATCTTGTACCTGAACAAGGTATTCGTTTAACACCTAAACATTATGCTTATTTAAAAATATCAGAAGGCTGTAACCATCGTTGCACATTCTGCATTATTCCAAGCATGCGTGGTGATCTTGTGTCACGTTCTGTTGGCTCAGTATTAAATGAAGCACAGGCGTTAAAAAAAGCGGGTGTAAAAGAAGTCTTGGTGATTTCTCAAGACACCTCCGCTTATGGTGTAGATACCAAATATAAGCTTGATTTCTGGAATGGTCAGCCTGTTAAAACCAAATTCTATGACATGTGCGAAGCGCTTGGTCAGTTAGGGATTTGGGTGCGATTACATTATGTTTATCCATATCCACATGTTGATGCTGTGATTGACTTAATGGCACAGGGTAAAATTCTTCCGTATTTAGACATTCCTTTTCAACACGCCAGTCCGCGCATCTTAAAATTGATGAAGCGACCAGCTCATAGTGAAAACACCTTGGAACGTCTAAAATTATGGCGTGAAAAATGTCCTGAATTGGTTATTCGTTCAACATTTGTCGTGGGTTTCCCTGGTGAAACTGAAGAAGATTTTCAAATGTTATTGGACTGGTTACAAGAGGCGAAACTTGATCGTGTAGGTTGCTTTACCTACTCACCTGTAGAAGGCGCAACAGCCAACGATTTGCCTGATCATGTTCCTGAAGAAATTAAGCAACAACGCTATGAACGTTTTATGGAAGTTCAACAAGCGATTTCTGCTAAAAAACTGCAAAGTCGTATTGGTCAAACCATGACGGTTTTAGTGGATGATCTTGAAGAAGAATTCCCAGTCGCAGTTGCACGCTCTTATGCAGATGCACCTGAGATTGATGGTAATGTTTTTGTTGAAGATATTGATAAGTCAGTGATTAAAGCTGGTGATTTACTTGAAGTTGAAATTACAGATGCAGATGAATACGATTTGTTTGCCAAGTTGATTCGCGTTAAATCAGCTTAAGTGTTGCCGATTTCGATTTGATTAAATACGAATAAAATTGTAGATATAAGTATTGGAGTTTTGTGATGTTAGATTCTAAAAAGCCGCGCTATGAGCGAATTTTGCTGAAACTTTCGGGTGAAGCGCTTGCGGGTAATAAAGACATGGGGATTGATGCCCAAGTCTTAGATCAAATGTCTTTATCTATTGCTCACTTGGTTGGTTTGGGTGTGCAAGTGGGTATTGTGGTTGGTGGTGGTAACTTATACCGTGGTAGTCAATTACAAAAAGATGGTTTGGTTGGCCGTGTAACGGGTGATCAAATGGGTATGCTTGCTACGGTAATGAATGGTTTGGCATTACGTGATGCTTTGGTTCGCCGTAATATCAAAACCCGTTTAATGTCAGCATTGCCAATTGGTGCAGTAGTTGAAGCATATTCAAGCCGTGATGCAATTCGCCACTTAACTCAAGGTGAAGTGTGCGTATTTGTTGCTGGAACAGGTAATCCGTTCTTTACAACGGATACAGCAGCATGCTTACGTGGTATTGAAATTGAAGCAAACCTTATTTTAAAAGCCACTAAAGTTGATGGTGTCTACAATAAAGACCCAAGCAAATATGATGATGCTGTTAAATATGACCATTTAAGCTTTGATGAAGTTTTAGATGAGAAACTTGGTGTCATGGATTTAACTGCAATTTGCTTATGCCGCGATCACAATGTGCCACTTCAAGTATTTGATATGAACAAGTCTGGTGCTTTGCTTTCTGTGGTAATGGGCGAAAAAGAGGGCACTCACGTTACAAACTAATGTACGTGGGTAGTAAAGCTCTTTATACTACTGCAATTTTAGATTAGGGTGTATTGACACTTCGCCTGTTTATGAAATGTCATTAGACCCCATACACATTTAGATAAATAAGTAAGGAAGATCATATGATTAACGATCTTAAAAAAGACGCAGAAGACCGTATGAATAAGTCATTGGAGTCTTTGGAACATGGTTTTGCAAAGGTTCGTACAGGTCGTGCGCATCCATCCATCCTAAATGGAGTTATGGTTCCTTACTATGGTTCTGACGTGCCGTTAAACCAAGTGGCTAACGTGGGTGTTGAAGATTCACGTACTTTGTTAGTTCAACCATTTGAACGTTCAATGGTTTCTGCAATTGATAAAGCAATCCGTGAATCAGATTTGGGCTTAAACCCAGTAACTGCTGATGCGATTCGTGTGCCAATGGCAGCTTTGACAGAAGAAACTCGTAAAGATATGCAGAAAGTTGCACGTAACGAAGCAGAAAATGCCAAAGTTGCGATTCGTAACATTCGTCGTGATGTTTTAGGCGATATCAAATCATTATTAAAAGATAAAGAAATTTCTGAAGATGATGAACGTCGTGCAGGCGATGATATCCAAAAAATTACCGATAAATTTGTTGCTGAAGTGGACAAACGTCTTGCTGCGAAAGAAGCTGAATTGATGAAGGTCTAAGATTTAAATGACCACATCTGAAGACAACCATCTTCCAAAACATGTTGCCATCATCATGGATGGCAACAATCGTTTTGCAAAAAAGAAACAACTGCAAAAAGGTGATGGACACCGTGAAGGTAAAAATGTCCTTGATCCGATTGTAGAGCATTGCCGTAAAGTTGGCGTTCAGGCGCTTACTGTGTTTGCTTTCTCAAGTGAAAACTGGAACCGACCGCAGTATGAAGTTGATTTGTTAATGAAATTGTTAGAAGACACAATTCATGAACAAATTCCACGGATGGAAAAATTCGAAATTTCGTTGAGATTTATTGGTGATCGTAGTCGGCTTTCTCCAGAGCTACGTGAATTAATGTTGCATGCTGAACAAAGGACTGCTAAGTTCAGTAACATGACTTTAACAATTGCGATTAGTTATGGTGGTATGTGGGATATCGCAGATACTGCACGTAAACTTGCGCAACAGGTTAAAGATCAACAAATTGATGTGAATCAAATCAATACTGAGTTATTTGCACAACAAATAAGTTTGGGGGATTTGCCACCCGTGGATTTATTGATTCGTACAGGCGGTGATTACCGACTGTCTAATTTCTTACTGTGGCAGGCTGCATACGCTGAGTTATATTTTACTGAGACATTATGGCCAGAATTTACAGTGCAAGAGTTGGATCATGCGTTCAATATTTTTTCAGGGCGTGAAAGACGTTTCGGAAAAACCTCTGAACAAATTCAACAAGAACATATAGAGAATTTATAATGTTAGAGCGGATTATAACCGCATTGGTATTGGTGGCAGTTGTACTGAGTTGTATGTTTGCAACAAAATCTCAATATCCAATGTTAGTGTTAATGATTATCGCAGCTGGGGCAGCAGGTTATGAGTGGTTTAAACTCATGCCACATGAATCTGACCATGTGAAGAAAATTAAAGCTGCTGGATTCGGTGTATTGACCGCTTTTTTTTCAGGGTTAGCATTATATTTTAATGATTTGGCGCTTATTCTTTGGAGTGCCTCTATTCTCACTTGGTTGTGTAGTCTGTATTGGGTAAAACATTATCCTGAATATGATGGCTGGTACAATATCACTTTAAATATTGTTGGCTTGGTTTTAATCAGTGCCGCAGTTACCGCTATTTTTGAAGTTTGGAAAAGCTCTCCTTGGTGGTTGATGTACCTGTTCCTGTTGGTTTGGGGCGCGGACAGTGGTGCATATTTTGTTGGGCGTAAATTTGGTAAGCGTAAACTTGCGCCAGATGTGAGTCCAAACAAATCAATCGAAGGCTTAATTGGTGGGATTGTCACTGTTGCGATTGTGATCATCGTGGTTCAATCGATTTACCTACATTTAACGCTTCCACAACATATTCTTTTCCTAGTTTTGTCTATTGTGACTGTGTTTAGCTCTGTGCTTGGCGACTTGTTTGAATCTATGATCAAACGTCGTGCAGGAATTAAAGACTCAGGTCGTATCCTTCCAGGACATGGTGGGGTGCTTGATCGTATAGATTCATTGCTTGCTGCGGCTCCGTTTTTTGCGGCTGGCATGTATGTTTTAAAACTTATTGGTGTAGATTTATAGATGTCACAATCTGTTTGTATATTAGGTGTTACAGGTTCTATTGGGCGCAGTACTTTAAAAATTTTACAACAGCATTCGGACCAGTATTCAGTTTTTGCAGTGACTGGATTTAGTCGAATCAAAGAACTCAGTGAAATATGCAAACAATATCGACCGAAATGTGTTGTTGTACCATCGGATAAAGTAGATGAGTTACAACAGCTACTTGCTATACATCATATTTTTGATATCGAAATCCTTACAGATGAGGCAGGGCTTATCACCGTATCGGAACATCCTGATGTAGATGTGGTGATGGCAGCAATTGTTGGTGCAGCAGGATTGTTGCCGACTTTAGCCGCAGTGAAAGCAGGTAAGCGCGTTTTACTTGCCAATAAAGAAGCCTTGGTGATGTCTGGCGATATTATGCTTCAAGCAGCTAAAGATCATCATGCTTTGTTACTGCCTGTCGACTCTGAACATAATGCTATTTTCCAATGTCTTCCGCAAAATTATTTACAGATTCAACCCAATGGTGAGCCTCAATTGGGGGTCAAGCAAGTTTTGTTGACTGCTTCAGGCGGCCCATTTTTAAACTTTAGTTTAGAACAATTAAAAACCGTAACACCTGCACAAGCCTGTAAACATCCAAATTGGTCGATGGGACAAAAAATCTCGGTAGATTCTGCAACCCTGATGAATAAAGGTTTAGAATTGATCGAAGCATGTCATTTATTTTCAATTAAAGAACAATTTGTTACAGTTGTTGTTCATCCACAAAGTATCATTCATTCAATGGTTCAATATGTGGATGGTTCAACTTTGGCTCAAATGGGTAATCCTGATATGTGTACGCCGATTGCGCATGCACTTGCATGGCCTGAGCGGATTCAAACACATGTCCCGCCTCTGGATTTATTTGTCCATTCACAACTCGACTTTCAAGCACCAGATATTACGCGTTTTCCATCGCTTAAACTGGCTCGGCATGCTATGCAGGCGGGCGGATTGGCACCGTCTATTCTCAATGCTGCCAATGAAATTGCTGTGAGTGCTTTTTTACAGCAAAAAATTGCATTTTTACAAATTTCACAAGTGGTTGAACATACCTTAAATCACGTTCAAAATGGTTTGGCAGATTCGATTGACACGATTTTGCAGACAGATCAACTTGCGCGCCAAGTTGCTTCACAACGCATTACACAATTGGGAAGCTGATCATGAGTGTTCTATTTATCATTGTTGCTGCCATATTCTTACTTGGTCCGCTGATTGCGATTCATGAATTTGGGCATTATTGGGTTGCACGTAAACTCGGTGTAAAAGTACTGGTTTATTCGATTGGTTTTGGTCCAACTTTGTTGAAGTGGACATCGAAAAAATCAGGTATCCAATATCAACTTTCTGCATTACCACTGGGTGGTTATGTCAAGATGTTGGATGAGCGTGAGGGGAATGTTAGTGCGGAAGATTTGCCGTTAGCATTTAACCGTCAGCCACCATGGAAGCGTATTGCGATTGTTGCTGCAGGTCCATTGATCAATTTGATTTTTGCAATCGTCCTATTTTGGATTCTATTTCTGCCTGCACAAGAGCAATTAAATACTCGTGTTGGTGCAATTCTACCCAATACACCTGCTGCAACAGCTCAAATGCAAATTGGCGATAAAATTGTTGCTGTAGATGGAACAGATGTCAGCACTTGGGAAAAACTCAACTATGCCATCGTTGATCGTGTTGGTGAAACAGGTCATATCGATGTTCAGGTTGAGCGCAATGGTCAGCCGCAGAGTTTTGCTTTACCAATCAAGAATTTCTTAAAAGACCAAAGTCAGTCACCATTTGATGTACTAGGTTTTACCCCATATCGTCCACAGATTCCTGCAACTGTTTATAAGTTAAGTAGTGATGGCGCTGCGATTCGTCAAGGGATGAAAGAAGGTGACCAAATCATTTCAATCAATCAGGTGAAAATGAAAGATTGGTTTGATGTGGTGGATGTGGTACAAAAATCACCTGAAAAGTTACTTAAAGTTGATGTGTTGCGTCAAGGGCAAATTGTACATTTACAAGTAATGCCGCAAGGTAAACGCGACAATATGGGAAATGTAACAGGTATGTTGGGTGTGCAAGCACAGACTGATAAACTGACAATTCCTACTGAATATAAACAAACAATTCAATATAATCCTGCTGAAGCTTTTGTTGTTGCTGTTGAAAAGACCGGGCAACTTTCAGCAATGATTTTGAATTCAATGGTGAAGATGGTACGTGGTTTAATTGGCTTAGATAATTTATCAGGTCCAATTACCATTGCAAAAGTCGCTGGTCAAAGTGCTGAAATGGGGTGGCAAACATTCATTTCATTTATGGCTTTGATGAGTGTGAGTTTGGGGATTTTAAATTTATTGCCTATCCCGATGTTAGATGGCGGTCATTTGGTTTATTACATTGTTGAAGCAATTCGTGGTAAACCTGTTTCTGAACAAATACAATTGGTTGGGTTAAAAATTGGTATGGTACTGCTTGGTAGCATGATGCTTCTTGCAATATTTAATGATTTTATGCGTTTATAACGCAATTGTGGATTAACTTACTGGAAAATAATAGGCATGCAGCACTCACATTTATTTATGCCATTAGCGCTCGTTAGTGCGATGGCAGCTGTACAGCAAGTACAAGCGGCAGATGAGTTCATTGCACGTGATATCCGTGTGGATGGCTTGGTTCGTTTAACGCAACAAAATGTTCTTGCACTTTTACCAATAAATAGTGGTGACCGTGTCAATGATCCTGCAATTGCTGATTCAATTCGTGCTTTGTACGCTTCAAATCTATTTGATGATATCCAAGCATCTAACCAAGACGGTGTCTTGGTGTTTAAAGTGATTGAACGTCCAGTAATTTCAAAAATTAATTTTAAAGGCAATAAACTAATTCCGAAAGAAGCTTTGACGGATGGTTTAAAGAAAATGGGCTTGGCCGAAGGCGAAGTGCTTAAAAAGTCTGCCTTACAAACCTTAGAAACTGAGTTAGAGCAACAATATGCTCAACAAGGTCGTTATGATGCAGATATTAAAGTTGAACAAGTTGCTCAACCTAATAACCGCGTTGAATTGAATATCAATTTTAATGAAGGTAAGCCTGCAAAAGTCTTTGATATCAATATTATTGGTAATACCGTATTTAAAGAAGACGACATTAAACAGGCGTTTGCGGTAAAAGAGAGTGGCTGGTTATCGGTTATTTCTCGAAATGACCGTTATGCACGTGAAAAAATGTCAGCAAGTCTAGAGTCATTGCGTGCGCTATATCTCAATAAAGGTTATATCAATTTTGATATTAACAGTTCAAATTTAAATCTTAGTGAAGATAAAAAACATATCTTTATTGAAGTTTCAGTCAACGAAGGCGAGCAGTTTAAATTTGGCGAAACTAAATTTTTAGGTGATGCACTTTATAAAACTGAAGATTTAAAAGCGCTACAAATCTATAAAGATGGCACAACGTATTCTCAAGAAAAAGTCAATGCTGTAAAGCAGTTATTACTTCGTAAATATGGTAATGCGGGTTACTACTATGCAGAAGTAAATGTCGTCCCTGAAATCAATAATGAAACCCATATTGTTGACTTAAATTACTATATTAATCCTGGTCAACAAGTGACTGTACGTCGTATTAACTTTACTGGTAATACTAAAACTGCGGATGAAGTATTACGTCGTGAAATGCGTCAAATGGAAGGTGCTTTAGCAAGTAACGAAAAAATCGACTTGTCTAAAGTTCGTTTAGAACGTACTGGTTTCTTTAGTAAAGTTGATGTTAAACCTGTTCGTGTACCGAACTTGCCAGATCAAATGGACTTGAATATTGATGTTGAAGAACAACATTCTGGTACCAGTACATTGGCTGTAGGTTATTCTCAGAATGGTGGTATCACATTCCAAGCAGGTTTAAGCCAAACCAACTTTATGGGTACCGGTAATCGTGTTTCTATCGATTTATCTCGTTCAGAAACCCAAGATTATTATAACTTAAGTGTGACTGACCCATACTTTACCATTGATGGTGTAAGTCGTGGTTATAACATGTACTACCGTAAAACCAAGTTAAATAATGATTATAACGTTAACAACTATGTAACGGACAGTATCGGTGGTGGTGTTACATTTGGTTATCCAATTGATGAAAACCAAAACATTAGTGCAGGTTTAAACGTTGACCAAACTAAAGTAACTACTGGTGCTTATGTTTCAACCTATGTACGTGATTACTTAAAAGCCCATGGTGGTAAAACTATTGGTACAAGTACATATTGTGATGGTGAGTGGAAAGCACTAGATTCTACAAAACCAGATGATCTTTCATGTGTTGATTCAGCAGGAAAGGTTAAAGATTTAACACCATTTGATTCTGAGTTTGAAGGTAAGTTCTTAACTTATAATTTAAATTTGGGTTGGTCATATAATACATTGAACCGTCCAATTTTCCCTACTAACGGTACCTCACATCGTGTCAATGCTGAAATTGCATTGCCAGGTAGTGATGTTGAATATCAAAAAGTTACTTACGATGCACAGACTTATTTCCCATTAGGCCGTGATTTCGTATTACGTGGCTATGGTAAGTTAGGTTATGGTAATGATTTACCATTCTATAAAAACTTCTATGCGGGTGGTTTTGGTTCAGTCCGTGGTTATGACAACAGTACATTGGGTCCAAAATACCCTGGTGTGACCTATAACGAAAGAAAAACCAAAGACTATGACCCTGAAGAAGTTGGTGGTAATGCTTTAGTACAATTCGGTACAGAATTGGCTCTACCTGTTCCATTTAAGGGTGATTGGGCGCGTCAGATCCGTCCGGTGATCTTTGCTGAGGGCGCACAAGTCTTTGATACAGACTGTAGCACAGCGACTGGTGATCTTTATCTAGATGGTTCAAAAACACCAATTAATGCAAAACAGTACTGTAAAGACAATAATGATTTTGACTTTGGTAACATGCGTTATAGTGTTGGTGTAGGCTTTACTTGGATTACCATGATTGGCCCACTTTCGTTGAGCTATGCATTCCCATTGAATGACAAACCGGGCGATGAAACTAAAAATATTCAATTCGAGATTGGTCGTACTTTCTAAGTACGATCTTTTTACGAGATTTAACTTAATATAAGGAACAATGATGAAAACAATGAAAATGGCCATTATGGGCTTAGGCTTGGGTTTTGCTGGATTGGTTCAAGCGGCAGGTTTTGGTGTAGTTGATCTAGAAAAAGTTGTAGAAAGTAGCACCTACTTAAAGCAACAGAATGCAAGTTTAGAACAATCGGTTAAACCGCAAACCACTAAGCTTGAACAAATCACCAAAGATATTGAAGCGTTGAAACAAAAAGCACAGGCCCAAGGTGCAAATGTTCAGCAAATTAATGCGCAATACCAAGCAAAAGTGAATGAATTCCAAACGATTCAGCAAGGTGTTCAGGCGAAAGTACAGAGCACAATTCAAAACACCAATGCAACTTTTGAGGCTCGTGTAAAGCAAGCTGCTGAACAATTGCGCCAAGAAGCTGGATTAGACTTTGTTTTGAATAAAAATTCAGCACTTGCTTATGACGCAAAGAGTGATTTAACTGCTAAAATAATCCAAAAGGTTAATGCAATTAAATAATCAATGAAATCAAATCGTTTTCATCTCGATGAATTAGCTCAGCTTGTACAAGGTGAGCTAATTGGTCAAGCCAATTTTGTTTTAGATGGGCTTGCAAGTTTAGAACACGCGCAATCCAATCATATTTCTTTTGTAAATAACGACAAATATTTGAATGAAGCTCAAAATTCTAAAGCTGGCGCTTTGATCGTCACGGCGGAGTTAAAAGAACAGCTTACAAATTGCCAGAATTTTATTGTTGTTGCCAATCCCTATCTCGCTTTTGCGATTTTAACCCATCAATTTGAAGTTAAAGTAACTAAACGGGGTATCGAAAGTACCGCGCAAATCTCTCCTTCAGCAATTATTGCAGATGATGCTTATATTGGTCATTATGTTGTGATTGGTGATGATTGTGTGGTGGGTGCAAATACAGTTATCCAATCGCACAGCAAAATTGATGATGGTGTTGAAATTGGCAAAGACGGTTTTGTCGATTCTCATGTGACTATTACAGGCCAAACAAAAATTGCAGATCGTGTTCGGATTCATTCCAATACTGCAATTGGTGGAGAGGGCTTCGGTTTTGCACCTTATCAAGGAAAGTGGAATCGTATTGCTCAATTGGGTTCTGTACGTATCAGAAATGATGTACGTATAGGTTCAAATTGTAGTATTGATCGTGGTGCTTTGGACGATACAATCATTCATGACGGTGTCATTATTGATAACCTTGTGCAAATCGCCCATAACGTGCAAATTGGCGAAAATACTGCCATTGCAGCCAAGTGTGGTATCGCGGGTAGTACGATTATTGGCAAAAACTGTGTTCTTGCAGGTGCTGTTGGCATCGTAGGGCATATAAAAATCACAGATAATGTCACAATTACTGGAATGTCAATAGTCACAAAAAGTATTTCTGAAGCAGGTTCTTATTCTTCAGGTACTGGACAGTTTGAAACAAATCATTGGAAAAGAACGGTTGTGCGCTTAAGACAATTAGCAGATGTGCCATTGACCAAACTGGTGAAACAAATAGATCATATGCAGGCTCAAATTGAGTCCATTGAATCAACTTTAAAGTCGCGTAAATAATTATGACTGAGTCTAAATCTCTACCTTTTACGGTTCCTGAATTACCAATGCAAACCCAAACGATTCGCGAGTATTTGCCACATCGTTATCCATTTTTGCTTGTCGATCGTGTAACTGAAGTTACAGAGAATGGGATTGTAGGATACAAAAACGTTTCAATTAATGAAGAATTTATGCAAGGTCATTTCCCTGGCTATCCAATTATGCCGGGTGTTTTGATCGTTGAGGCGATGGCACAAGTTTCTGGTGTGCTTGGTTTTATCATGAATAATGAAAAGCCAAGACCAGGTTCTTTGTTCTTATTCGCTGGTGCTGAAAAAATACGATTTAAAAAACAAGTCGTACCAGGTGACCAACTCGTGCTAAAATCTGAATTACTCATGCAAAAACGTGGCATTTACAAGTATTTATGTACTGCCAGTGTTGACGGCGTGGTAGCAGCAACCGCTGAAATTATCATTTCTCATCAGAAATTAGAGCAGGCATGAGCAGTAACGACTTAATCCACCCAACCGCTATTATTGACTCTTCTGCAGTGATAGCACCAGATGTCCAAATAGGGCCATATTGTATTATTGGTCCACAAGTGACGATTGGTGCTGGTACCAAACTTCACTCACATGTTGTGATTGGAGGCTATACACGTATTGGTGAAAATAACGATATTTTCCAATTCGCAAGTGTAGGTGAAATTTGTCAAGATTTAAAATACCAAGGTGAAGAAACTTGGTTAGAAATTGGCGACAACAACAAAATCCGTGAACATTGCAGCTTACATCGTGGCACTGTTCAAGATCGAGGCCTAACCAAAATAGGAAGCAATAACCTATTGATGGTGAATACGCATATTGCACATGATTGTTTGATTGGAAATAACAATATTTTTGCAAATAATGTCGGCATCGCTGGCCATGTTCACATTGGCGATTTCGTCATTGTGGGCGGGAACTCAGGTATCCATCAATTCTGTAAGATTGATTCTTATAGTATGATTGGTGGTGCATCACTGATTCTTAAAGATGTTCCTGCTTATGTCATGGTTTCAGGCAACCCTGCGCATGCCTATGGTATGAACGTTGAAGGGATGCGTCGTAAAGGTTGGTCTAAGAATGTGATTCAAGGCTTAAGAGAGTCGTTTAAATTGATCTATAAAGAGAATTTAACCACTGAACAAGCCATTGAAAAAATTCGTCAAGAGATCCTTCCAGAAGTTGAAGAAGTCCAGTTATTGATTGATTCAGTATTAGAATCTAAGCGCGGTATCGTGCGTTAATTGTTAAAAATATCAATAAAAAATGCCTCTATTGAGGCATTTTTTTTGGTCTAAATTGTGAATAAGCGGATTAACCTTTTTTGAAAAAACCTGCTTCTTCTGATTTAGGGTAGGTGCTTAACAGTTTGCTTTTATAGACATTTGCAGTTTGTGTATTCTTGTTAACATCTTTGGCAATACTATAAAGTTGGTATAAAGCACGCGGTGCTTTAGACGAGTTTGGAAATTTAGCTGCCACGATTTCATAGTTTTTCTTGGCTTCATTATAGTTTGGTGGATCAATTGCCAATTGAAACTCAGCTAACCAAAAATAAGCATTTCCAGTATAAATACTGTTTGGGTAGTTTTTAATAAAGTTTTGCATAGGAGCGATGGCTTGTTTTGCACCGCCTTTTTTATAGGCATCTAAAGCAATGGTATAAGCTGCTTTTTCCAGTGCAACAGGATCACTGGTATTGTTACTGCTGTTGGCTGGTGTTGCTGGATTTTGAGCCGTTGTTGGTGCCGGGCTATTCGTTGTAGCTTTGCTTGCTGTGGCTGTTTGATCGGTTGCGGTTGAACTATCGACAGGTGCATTTTCAGCAGGTGCTTGTTCTGGTTGATTGCTTTCAGGTTCAAGTTTCTGATTGAGCAGTTCAAGACGTTGATCTAAATCGGTATAGCGGTTGGTGAGTTCTTTGTTTAGTTGATCAATGGCATGATCTTGTTCTTCAATCTTGCCACGTAATTCACGAATTTGATTTTCTAATTGTTGATTCTTTTGTATTAAATCCCAATTCATATTTCCAGCAATGGGTGCTGGTGAATTCGCTACATCATTTCGAGATGATGCAGTATCACTTAATCCACGAGATTCTATAGGGATTGCATATAAAGATGCTGAACTGAGTAAAGCAATAGAAAACAGGGCATGCTTTTTTAGCATAATTTAAAATCCATCAAAGTCAAAATTTTTCAAATAGACTGATATGGGCTATTTGAAAATCAATAATTGTTATCATTAAAAACGGCTAGGGGCGGAATTGCAAGATGCTTTTACAATCTTCAGCTAATTCTAATGCAATATGAAGCTTTTTTGTATTTTAACACCTGCAATCTATGAAGTAGCGCTGAGATAAAATTCAGTAGAATATTGACTGATGCTTGATAATTTTAATGGGCTACTGAAAAGAAAAGTTAGAATTACTGTTAAAAATTAACCATATTGATGATGAAATAAGCAAACGAATGAATAACTTGAGAAAATCACAATGTTAGGCTTGAAAGAAAATTAAAAATCTCTATACTCTGTTCTTGCAATGGTAGCCCTGCTGGTGGTTTCGCAATTGTACTCTGAAAACCCCGCCAGGACCGGAAGGTAGCAACGGTATCAGAAATACGATGTGCCGAGATTTTGCTAGTAGGGCTGCCACCAGATTTTTAAATCTACCAATAATAATAACTTAATATATCCATTCGATTTATATCCTACATTTTAAAACTATCTCTGCTATTTAATTCCTGAAAATTTTTATATTCTCAATCTTTAGACCATCTGATTTAATTCAATCATCACTTGGTTTTTTTGAAATTGCTTTCATAATCGCATCCATTTCAAAACCACGATATTGTAAAAAGCGAATTTGTTTGGCTTTAATTTTTGGATCTTTGCTGACCTCTGTACCATATTTTTTAACTTTCAATTGATAGGCTTGTTCATACCAATCAATTTCTGCAATATCCTCTTGTACTAAGGCTCTATCCAGTTGTTTGGCGCGTAAGGCCAGTTTGATTCGATTCGGGCCTTTACCTCTACGGACTTGGCTACGTACAGTCATTTCTGCCACACGTTGGTCACTTTGGTAGTTATTCGCTGACAACTCATCAACCAAAGTTAAAACCTCCTCTCGGCTCTGCGCATAGGTCATCAGCTTTTCAATTAGATCAGCTTTGGAATATTCTTTTCGAGTCAACACCGCAAAAGCATAAGAACGCAAACGTGTACCGGTTAAGCCCTGTGGTTTGGGTGCAAGATCCTGTTCCGCATTAAAGGCGTGCTCATCATTTGCAATGCCAGATGCAGGTTCTGCAGGTTGAGATGTAGAATGCTGATATTCTATTGTTTCCTGTTCACCAAATTGCTGTTTGAGTTTTTGGTAATCTAACAATTTGGGAAATTTTGCTTGGCTCATAGCTATTGATAACAATCTATTTATTTCAGAGATAAACACTAGTTTAGCTTTAATTCATTTTTTTAACAGTGCAAATGCTATACGGATGAATTTTCCTCCGCCTAAATATCAAAGAATCTAAACCAGTATAAGAGGGGAAGATAAGTAGATATCAGGGTTTAGATTTTTTATTTAAAGCGCTTCATGTCGAAGCTTAATAACGCCTAAACTGGCTTACCGATACTGTCTGTTTCTATTTGATCAATGATTCGAATTGATTTAGGGCGAAGGTAGCGAGGAGTTTGGCCGCTAATCCATAATTGTAATTCTTCAATATTGAGTATCTGATTGAGAATAATGTCTACTGCCAAGCATTGTCCAAGATCAGCATCATCTATAGCATAAGCGTGTGCAAATTTGATTGCGCTATGGGTATATAAAATATTTTCCAAATCAATCGGGTAAACATTTACACCACCGCAAATTAACATATCATCAGAGCGACCTTTTAAATAATAATAACCTTTAGCATCTTGTACGGCTAAATCACCGCACTGTAGCCATTGATTCGGTGTAATTGACCAAGCACATTTGCTCCATAAGATACCGATATTGCCATTTTCTAAAGGCTGACCTGTAGAATCGGCAATTTTAATTTGTACACCTTGAATAGCTTTTCCTATACTTTCAGGATTTCGTTTTAAATCAGCTGTTGTTGCCAAGAGGTTAATTCCACTTTCAGAGCTGCCATAGAGATTGAACAGTTGTATCTGAGGATAGTGATGTAGGGCGTGTTTGACTAAATTCGCACTTAAAGGCGCGCTACCTGTAATGATGTATTGCACTGAGCTCAGAGGAGCGTTCAGTTCAATTAAACGGTATAAAATAGTGGGCACTAAGTTTAAACAATCAATTTGATAGTGTTTAATCAGTTGCTTGGCAGATTGTGGATCAAAACGTTTTTGCAAAATCACAGTTTTATGAAAGCTCAGCGCCATCAAACTCGCAGTTAAACCTGCCGCATGGCAGAGTGGTGTCATCACAAAAATTTGCTTAATTTTAAAAAATTTTAGTTTTCTGAGCATGAGGTCTAACAAAGGTAAACTTTGTAGTGGTTTAGATTGCCTTGTCGCAACTTTAGGAATTCCTGTTGAACCAGAAGAACAGACACTTATTTTATTAAAATAAGTCGGTTTTATACGAAATTTCTGCTGGGTACTTGGTGCAGGAATAAGCGTAAAATTTTGGATATTGAGTGGAGTAAATACATCTAAACTGCCAATAAGATGCAGTTGTCTCTGGTCAATTAAAGCTTGAAGTTTATGCTGTACGAGGCTGGGGTTAACGATAATGATATCTTTACCTAAACGGCTCAGTGCAAACAAGGCCGCCAAGCTATCTAGGTCTTGTTGCATCATTAAACCAATCTGTTGCGGAAGTTGCTTTGGATTATGGGAGTTTTGCCATTCACAAATAAGTTGATCAGTTCTGCATTTTAATTCTAAAAAGCTAATTTGATGATCATCAATAATAAATGCTGTTTTATTTTTTTGAATACGCGTCTGTGCATCTAAAATACTATATAAATGAATACCATGTTGAGTAGTGCTATAGCATAAACTTATGCACCATCTTAACCAAAAGATCCATTTCATCTTATAACTTTCGCTTGAGTAAATGTTTATAGAAATAATAAATCGGTGTGATCAACAATATTGAACCAATCTGTGCAATTCCTAGCCACCATGGTTGCCATTGTCGTTTACGATAAATTAGGCACGCAAGAATCGCTTGAGCAGCGTCTTTTGCTTGCATCGCTGGCATTTGTTGATATTGCTTGGTGGGTAAAATCATTCGTGTACGGACTAAGGGCAAGTAGACTAAGCCTGCGTGTACTTCATGAATCGCCAATTCTGGTTGAATGGCAAGAATCCACTGTTGCATTGCGGTTTTCGAAGCTTGATAGGTTGACCAAAATGGCGGGGCAAACAGTTTGGTATTGATGGTTGAAACCACAATAATTTGTCCTTGCTTGTGTTTTAAATCACCTAACAATAAACGGGTAAGTTGAGCAGGGTTGATATAGTTAATCGCAATGGTTCGATCGATATCCTGTGGGCGATCCAAGCTATCCCAAACAGAGCGCTGAATTGATTTTCCTGCATTATGGATCAATACATCAATCTGAATATTACGTGCTGCTAGGCTTTGAAAAATATGTTCTGCAGCATCGGATTGATATAAATCTACACAGATGATTTCAATATGGCACGAATAAGATTCTAATTCACTTTTGAGTTGTATAAGTTTATCTGTACTGCGTGCAATCAGCACAAGCGTGCATTGTGTATTGGATAACAGCCTTGCACATGCTTCACCAATCCCAAAACTTGCCCCTGTAATTAAAATGGTTTTATTTTGAAAGTGTTGTTTGAGTTTATTTTTTTGAATTCGTGGAGCTCGAAAAAATAAAAATTCAGTGATTGTTCTGATTTTTTTATACATAATAATGAAAGAATCTGATTCATACGGCTTTAGCTTAGTTATAACTGAAATTTATATTAAATCAAAATAACTGTTGTTTAATTTGGTTTTTAGCATAAAAAAGCACCTCGAAAGGTGCTTGATATACTTAAAAATAAAGTTTGAATTTAAACATCTAAAAAGTCAGGCTCTTCTTCTTTCTCTTCTGCTGGTGCAGCATTGGCAGTAGTCAAAAGCTTTTCACGAATCATACGATCAAGTTCTTGAGCCAATTGAGGGTTTTCCTCTAAATGTCGAATGACATTATTTTTACCTTGACCGATTTTGTCGCCTTGATATGAGTACCAAGCACCTGCTTTTTGTACAAGTTCTTGTCCAACTGCAAGATCAACCAATTCACCTAAGTGATTTACACCTTTACCATACATAATTTGGAAAAGTGCTTCACGGAAAGGAGGCGCCATTTTGTTTTTTACAACTTTGACTTTGGTTTCAGAACCTACAATTTCATCGCCTTCTTTAACTTGTCCAATACGACGAATATCTAAACGTACAGAAGCGTAGAACTTCAATGCGTTACCACCAGTTGTGGTTTCAGGGCTACCAAACATCACCCCAATTTTCATACGAATCTGGTTAATGAAGATAACCATACAGTTTGAACGCTTGGCATTACCTGTGATTTTACGTAAAGCTTGGCTCATCAAACGTGCTTGTAGACCCATGTGAGAGTCACCCATTTCGCCTTCAATTTCGGCTTTAGGGGTTAACGCTGCTACAGAATCGACAACGATCATATCGACTGCACCTGAACGAACCAACATATCTGCGATTTCAAGTGCTTGCTCACCATTATCTGGCTGTGAAACTAGAAGGTTGTCTATATCTACCCCAAGCTTACGTGCATATTGTGGATCTAAAGCATGTTCCGCATCAATAAAGGCACATGTTCCACCTGCTTTTTGGCATTGTGCAATGGCTTGTAGCGTCATTGTCGTTTTACCAGAAGATTCAGGACCGTAAATTTCAACGATACGACCTTTTGGTAAGCCCCCAATACCCAATGCAATATCAAGTGTTAAAGAGCCTGTAGAGACCGCTTCAACCGCTTGAACAGTGTTATCACCTAAGCGCATCACTGTGTTTTTACCAAATTGTTTCTCAATTTGGCTCAGTGCCGCATTCAGTGCCTTGCTTTTGTTATCATCCATCTCGTAAACCTCAAACGATGTAATATCACTAATATCTTAAGTGGATGTCATTAAATTTGATCTTTCGTCCACGGCAGTAATAGTGACAGAAAATAAAAAATGGTTCTATATTAAAAAACATTAGTACGACATAAGATGTCGTACCCAACCTAAACGAATTCAGTCATCATCATAGGACCAAGATTGGTCAAATTGTTGATCATTTTCTTGTTTAAATTTGCTAATTTGTCGTCGATCTTTTTTACTTGGTCGATGATCAGGGCGCGCTAGATTATGCAATTTTCTTTGGGATGAAATCAACTCTCTACGTGCCACACTCACCTCAGTTTCTTCATAAAGTTGTTGGGCAATCGGTGCGCCGCCACGAACAACGGAGAGTGCTTTAATCACTACCGTTTTACGATCAAAACCTTGTTGTATGGTGAGCTCCATTCCAACACGAATCTCTTTTGAGACTTTAACACGTTCATTATTATGATGAACTTTACCACCCTCGATTGCATCTTTGGCAATAGAGCGTGTTTTAAAAAAACGTGCAGCCCAAAGCCATTTGTCTACACGCATTGTTTCAAGTTGTTGTTTCTCAGGCTGTTTTGACATCGACATCCTTATGTTCTAAATCTGTTGAGTGTAAATTTGCTAACGCTACGTTTTTCAGTAATGGTAAAAGCTCAGTTAAATGATTAATTGCAGGGTATTGCAATTCTAAGTGATGACGCGCAACACGACCACTGGAAGGTTGGGTAATCGTGATTAAGTGCGCTATACCAAACTTTTCAGCACCTTTTAATACTGGGATGGTGTCATCCAAAAAACATGCATTTTGTGGATCAAATGGATGCTTTTGCTGCAGGATTTGCCAAAACTCAATAAACTCTTTGGAATAGCCAATTTCTTCACTACTGATCATTACTTCAAAATAAGGGCTGAGATCAACATTTTCAAGTTTAAGTTTTAAGCCAGCACAATCTGCATTAGTCAGTAACCAACAACGATAACCTTGTGCTTTTAATTGTTTTAATAATTCAAAACAGCCCATTCTTGGGGTGATTTTATCTTTAAAATCATATTGTAACTGTAGGATATCAACCCCAACTTTTTCAGACCAATATTTTGAAGAATACCAGCAGAGGGTATGATTATGTTGTTGATAAAATGCATTTAGAATGTTTTGACTGTGCTCTAAACTACATTGATGGGTTTCTGCATGCCGTTCAGGGAGTTTTGTGTTCCAGATCAGATCATCAAAAGCTAAATCAAGGAGTGTACCGTCCATGTCAAAAAAGATGATCGGTTTTTGCATTCAAGAAACTCCAAAGTTTTTTAAAGTTTAACAAAGTTCATCTGAAATTGTAAAACGAGTTCATTTTTAATAAATTAGCGATAAATTTTTATACAAATAACAGGCGGTTGAATTTCATATTGCACAATAATGAGGCAAAAGATATTCTGTCTTTATAAAAAGGGGATATAAATGAATAGATTATTATGTGTTGTTATTGGATTTAGTTCAACGACCATATATTTAGCTTTAAATTCTGTAGATATGAAAATTACAACTAATTTTATGAATTACCGGGACTACTAACACAATGGAAAATATACAAATAATTATACTCGTTGCCATAATCATCGTTGCAATTTTACAAATATTGCTATTATTAAAAAAATCAGGGAAATTCAATACAGACGATATTTTATCCCCGATGAGTCAATCTTTTGAGCGTATTGAGCGATTCACAAGCAATGAATTGGGGAAAAGCAGGGAAGAATCTAGCCAGCAATCAAGATTTAATCGCGAGGAGCTTGGAGGTACAGTTAAAGCAGAATTATTAACTTATGCACAAACAATGCGAGAAAGTCTAAAGCAGATTTCTGATGAACAAACAAAGCATTTAAATGCCTTTGTAGAGCAAATTAACAGTCTAAATCGATCTCAAACACAACAAGCAGAATTACTTAGAAATAAGATTGAAGAAAAGTTAATTAACTTACAAAAAGATAATTCTGAGCAACTAGAGAAAATGCGTCAAACTGTCGATGAAAAACTCCAAGGCACGCTTGAAAAAAGATTATCCGAATCCTTTAAATTGATTAGTGAACGGTTAGAATCAGTTCATAAAGGACTTGGCGAAATGCAAGTTTTAGCCAGTGGTGTTGGCGACCTTAAAAAAGTTTTAACAAATGTTAAGACTCGAGGTACTTGGGGAGAAGTCCAATTAGGTGCCATGTTGGAACAAGTACTCACAATTGATCAGTATGAAGCGAATGTGTCAACGAAGGGTAATGCTGAGCGTGTTGAATATGCTGTGAAGATTCCAAGTAAGAATAGTGATCAAGAGATTGTATGGTTACCTATTGACGCTAAATTCCCTATGGAATCATATAGCCGTTTAATTGAAGCGCAAGATAATGCTGATGCAGTTGGGGTTGAATCAGCTTTAAAAGAATTGGAATTACGTATAAAGCAAAGTGCCAATGACATCAGTAGAAAATATATTTCACCACCATCCACAACTGATTTTGCAATTTTATATTTACCAACTGAAGGTCTATTTGCTGAAGTGACCAAACGTTCTAATCTTGTTGATATGGTTCAGCGTGATTATCGAGTGGTATTTGCAGGCCCTACAACATTATGGTCGATATTAAATAGCTTACAAATGGGATTCCGAACCTTAGCAATAGAAAAGCGTTCAAGTGAAGTATGGAACACATTAGCTGCTGTTAAAACGGAATGGTTTAAATATGGTGAAGCATTAGATAAGGTTAAAAAGAAACTTGAAGAAGCTTCAAATAGTATTGATCAGGCACAAGTCAGAACAAGAGCAGTTGGACGTAAATTAAAAGAGGTTCAAGAGCTGCCAAGTTCTCAGGCGGATAATATTCTTGATTTAGAAGATACACTTCCTCAATAAAATCACTCACATGTATATGTGGAAATTATGAAATGGCAAAAAAAGTAGCCCAACAAATGATGATGTGTAAATCTTGTGGGAGACAAACATTACATCAAAAAAACATCAAAGAGATGAGCTGGCTAATGCATTTGGTTTTAACCATTTTTACTGGCGGTTTATGGCTGATTATTTGGATTATTATTTTATTGTGGCATATGATCGCAAAACCTGCTTCTGCTGTTGCAAATCGATGGATTTGTTCACAGTGTGGTAAATAAACTTACAAAGCACCTTTATGTGCTTTTTATCACGCCAAACTCAGGATATTTATTAATTAAAAGCTATTGTTTTCATGCACTCAACATAAAAAAATGGTAGGCTTGTGGACAAAAATCAGACATCCTACAGGTCGGATCAATGTTTATTACCACTCAAGCACCACAAGATGAACAAATTTTAAAATTAGTTCCAGTTTTGGCATCTGCAAGTCAAATCTTGCTCGAGGAATACCAAAATTATTGTGCTGGAAATGCGTTTAATATTGATAAAAAGGATGATCAGTCACCTGTTACTCAAGCTGACCTAAAAGTGAATGCTTATTTAATTGAACAATTGGCGAAAATCACTCCTGAAATTCCAGTGCTATCAGAAGAGAGCGATTATTCTCAACGACATACATGGAATATCTGCTGGATGTTGGATCCTTTGGATGGAACCAAAGAATTTATTCATGAACGTGATGAATTTACGATTAATTTAAGTCTAATTCACAACCACCAAACCATATTTTCAATCATTGCTGTACCGACAGAGCAAGTGATGTATTTGGGATATTTAACAGAATTGCCTTATAAATATTGCTTTATTCATCGTACTTGGGAACGTTATTGTAAGTTTAAAGCTGTAGAGGAAGATGCAATTCAAATTGGACTAAGCCATAGCAGTAAAAATCCAAAGTATCAGCAATATATTGATTATATTGAACAAGAATCGCCTGTCATTAGACGCGAGGCGGGCAGTGCCTATAAGTTTTGTATGATGCTTGAAGGCGAAATTGATATTTATCCAAGATTTCATCCAACCTCTGAGTGGGATACCAGTGCAGGACAAGGATTATTGGAAAGTATTGGTGGCGGATTACTGAGTTTAGCTGCGGTTCCATTTACCTATAATCAACGTGATACCGTGTTAAATGATGGTTTTATCGCATTTCGGAATGTCGAGAATAAAGAAATTGCTTTAGAAGCATTAAGCAATGTGAGCTTTTAATCTGATATACATATGCATTTTATAGATAATTTAACACTTTGATATTGGGTCTGTTGACAATTCGTCTATGTTTGCGACTACGTGTGTTTTTTAGGCGATACTAGGCACGAAATACGAAATTTAGTCATTCTAAATAAGTAGTTCGTAAGGACGTAACGGCAAAAAACACGCTAGTCCCGAAGGGTTGTGGCTAAAATTATCTCAGCCTTTGTTATGAAACTCGAAAATAGTCTCGCTATTCTCCTCGTTTCCTGCTTTGCCTGCTCAATTTTAACCTACAACGCAAGCCATTTATGAAATGTTAACAGACCCTAGATTGAGCGCTTGGCTGCATATGTTATAGTAAGCTTGTATAAAAATGAGTTTTAAGTTGATATGGCCTTAGATTTATTGCCGAACAGTATGCTAAAAGCAATAGATTTATTGCCCGATGCGAAAACACCTGTAACCTTATTCACGCGTCATTCAATTCGTGAGGTTGTGAATGGGCAGGGGCTGGCAGGTTATGATCTGCAATTAACTTCCCAAGGTCGTGATCTAGCGCAAGCTTGGGGCTGTTATTTGATTGAAAATACGGATCGTGTGATTCAACACTGTATTTCAAGCCCCATTCAGCGTTGTGTCGATACCGCGGCTTTGATGATTCAAGGCGCTGACGGAATTTCTTCTTATCCGAATACCCATCATATCGAAATTGTAGAAAAGGGCTTATTGGTTGAGCCGGGAAGCTTTGTGCTGGATATTAAACAGGCCGCTCCCTATTTTAGAGCACAAGGTGCTTTAGGTTTTATCAACAGTTTTGTAAATAATGCCTTACCTGGTATGAAGCATCCGATTACGGGTGTGGTGGATGTGCTTGAATTAATCTATGAAACACATCCTACGCTAAACAACGGTATTAGTTTGGCTGTGAGCCACGATACGATTCTTGCTGCAATTATTGCGGTGATTTCAAAGCGTACCTATATCAGCCAAAGTGATTGGCCTGAGATGATGGAAGGTCTATTTGTTTGGTTTGAAGGTGAGCGTTTTGCAGATAGTCATTTGAAATGGATTTGGCGAGGCGAACGTGGTGAATTGTCGATACGTGAGTTTCAGCAATAATTGGATCAAATACAAGAAGAAGATTAAATAGCAGTGTATTCCTTACACAATGGGCGACATTCATGTCGCCACACGATAGCAATAAGATGTAAAAAAAATGTAAAAAGCAAAGTCTTAAGTTAGTAATGGTATTGCTAACACCATGTTGTAAGCAGGCTTGGTGTGATTAAATAACAACCTAAAACTCAATAAATCCATAAAAGTAAAATTTAGAGCAATATGTCCTTTTTATATTTTTTAAATAAAAATCACATGATTACAAACAATATGATATATTTAAATAATTGAAATATATAATTATTTTAATTTAATCTCAGAAACTAGGGATAGAGATAAGTCGTTATAAATATGGGGAAGATATGTGATGCAATTACGGTTTAAATATTTAACAATTTGTACGCTTTCAGCAATGCTTATCGCATGTGGAGGCGGTAGTGATAGCCATTCTACAAATGATCAGCCATCGAATATACCGCAAAACCCTGGCGATGGTACAAATGAGTTACCTGGCGATGGTACACCAGAAACCCCAGACAATGGTTCAGGTGGGTCAACGGAGACTCCTCCTGAAAGTGGTTCAGGCGGCTCAAATGGTGGTACAACACAACCTCCTGAGAGTGGTTCGGGCGGTTCAAATGGCGGTACGACTCAGCCTCCAGAGAGTGGTTCAGGTGGCTCAAATGGTGGTACAACACAACCTCCTGAAAATGGTTCGGGCGGTTCAAATGGTGGTACAGGCACAACACCACCTGTAGTAGAAAAATATCCAGAACCAGTTAAAAATAAAATCTCAAGCAGTGTATTAGGCTTTTATGATTTTAATGCACAGGGTGGAAATCGCTTATTACGCAATGATTTAAATGGTGACTTTGCTGCAATGCTACAGTTTGCCCAAAGCCATGTGGTAAATCCGAAGAATAATGAACAGGATAAAATGCCACGCTTAACAACGCAGAAAGATGCATTGTTATTGGTTACACCTTTGGTTTCAATGGGAGATGTTGATAAATTACAAGCGGAAATTTATCAAGGTAACCAACTGATACGTACCGTAAATCTAAAAGAGCCTTCACGTCTTGCTGCTTCCGATCAATCTAATCAGGATGATCGAGCGCGGGTGATGTACTCTAAACAGGCATGGTCAGTAGCATTAAAGTGGGATGAGGTACGTTCAGGATTATCCATCCGTATTATAGACTCTGTAAACAATCGCAGTGGTTCTTTAGCTGGAACAGATATTGATTTTGCCGCACCAGGCGAGTTGGTGGTACAAAGTATTCGTTTAGGTTTATTGACTGATGCGCCTAAATCCAATGGTCACTATATGCTGTTGGAACCTGAAAAAGCAGGAACCGATTATTTCCAAACCATCCCTGCTGCAAAAATGATTGTCAGCAAATACGATGAAATGAAGCTTAATCGGGTCATGGTTGCAAGTGGTGTCATTTACGGTTCTGTTAGTGCAACAAATGGTGGTGTCTATGATGGAGATATGCGTGAAAACACCGCTAAATCGACATTTAGTGTTGGAATTAACTTAGCGAATTGGGGTGTCACCAGTTCATCGATGCAAAGCCAAGAGCAACCACAAGTGACTCAAAGTGTGGTGATTCATCATGCCAGAGGTAAATATGCCAATGGTGAGTCCAATCACGGCTTAAGTGGTGGAAATGGTATTTTGACATTGATCGATTCGGTGGGGAATGAATTTAGCCATGAAATCGGGCATCACTATGGTTTAGGGCATTATCCTGGCTCAGTCGAAACAAGTGGAAGTCCTACAAATTATTTCTGGTCTGCACACCATGCGGATAGCGGCTGGGGATATATTGCATTTCGAAATAAAATGCGTGGCAATTTAAATTGGGGCAATACCAATTTAGGTGATGGCAGTAATGGTGTACCAAACTTCCAAAATCTCTATGCCTATGGTTGGGATGCCATGAGTGGTGGATCTAGCGCTAGCTCAATTTCCAAATATACCCACTATACTGGTTATAGTATGTGGTTAAAAATTCAACCTGCTTTTGATAAATACGTGTGGGATCCAAACTCTACGACAGGTTATAAAAAATGGAATGCAGCAACACGTGAAATGGTTGATGCACAACCCAAAACGCCAAACTCAGGCAATGTTTGGTATAACAGTGCCGATGGTAACTTTTTAAAACCACGGTTGTTTAGTGTGCCTGTTTATACGATTTTAGGTGGCTATGATCCAGTTAATCAGGTGGGGATTATTTATCCTGCGGCACGAGGCAATTGGGGCAATGTCTTTAATCTACCTCAGGCCAACACGGCTGGCACAGCTGCAAGTTGTTGGTTAAATGTGCAGTATGCCAACAAAGTAGAAAATATTGCACTTGCACCACAACGGGTAAATTCAGGTAGCAATGCCAATAAGTTCCATATCAACCTTGCGCAAAGTGATACACCTCAAAATGTTGATCTTTACTGCCAAAAAGCAGGTCAGCAAGCAGTGAAATTGTCGAATATCAATATTCCAGTCACTACACAAGCAATGGCACCTTTTGTTTCTATTGGTAAAGAAGCAGAGTATTCGGCATTAAGAACACTTGAAATGCCACAGCTCGAACAAGCTTTGCTGAATAATAAAGGTAAAGAGGTGGTCAGCCTAGATGCGGATTCACGCTTATTATTTGACTCTTATCGTCAATTTAAAACTGAATTGTCAGCGGACGCGCAAACAGAAATGGTCCGTTATACCCAACAGCAAATTAAACTTTATCGTTTAAATCGTTGGATAAATGCATATCGAACTGATCTTGAAAGTGGCAATGTAGAAGCAATTGAGGCATTTAATCAGTTTGTGGCAAAGTTGGAACTAAGTACTGATTTCAATTTAAACCATGTTTCCAGTATTAAAAATGGGACAAATTGTCTAAAAGTTGAAACACTGGCTAATGGCAAATTGAATGCCTATATCAGTGGTAAGAGTGGCTGTACGGGTGATGACACTGAACAGTGGATCTACGATGCAATGGGTAAAATCCACAGCAAAAAATATATGGATCAGTGTTTAGCCAATCAGGGTGGTGTGATTAATCTAAGCTCATGTAACCATGATGCAGCAAGCCAAGTGTGGGCGATGAATGCCACACTGCAACGTATCGAGCAAGGTTCAAAATGTTTTGATTTGGAATATGGTTATTTAAGCAATAACCGAGCACGTTTGATTAGTTATAATTGCGGTACTGGTGGGAATCAAAAATGGACAAATCTTACTGCCAATAACAGTTTGATTTTGGCTGCAACCCGCGCTGAAAATTTAGCTTTGATCAAGCAACTATTGATCAAGTAAGCAAATCAAACATTAAGTTATCACAATAAAATAAGCGCCATAAGGCGCTTATTTTTGTTCATGTTGATGATTTTACTTAAATACATCAATGATTGAACTGTTGTTATGCTGGTTTAAGAAAACTGATCCGCATTCATCAAGGAGTGTTGTAAATCTTCAGTGGCTTTGCGCCCTTGCAGTTGTAAGGCAACAGCATGTATTAAACCGGTCCAAGTCTCATTGGGTTCCCAAATTTGATGCATCAACTCTTGTGCGGTTGGCATATCGATATCCATATAATATTGGCGATATAAATACATCAAACAACTCACCCGCATATTTTTTGCACAATGTACCCAAACAATTTTTTCCTGTACCAAATGCGCGATCAAATCTAACACAAATAAGCATTGATCATCTGCTGGTGTATCCCAATGGATTGGAATTTGAATGTAGTTGAGCCCAAACTCAGCACAGATTTTATCTTCATGTTCAAGGTGTAAGCTGGCATCTGTAAATGCCAGATTGATGATTGTATCTACGCCGTATTCTTTAATCTGTTTCAGTTGTTCAGCACTCGGCTGACCTGAAGTCAGTAAATGTTCGTGGACAAACTGGAAGTTTGCGATTTGACAGAGTTCTTGTTCAAGTTCGTTCATAGCATTCTTACAGAAAATGTTTAATAACATCATAAACAAAAACGCCATCTATGTAGATGGCGTTTTTATATTAATTAACGATTTGGTAAAATTTCTTTTAAAGCCGCATCCATTTCCAGAAGCGCTTTTTCAGTGGTTTCCCAATCGATACAACCATCAGTCACCGATTTACCATATTCTAAATCAGCAAGATTTTCAGGAATATCTTGGCGTCCACCTTTGATATGGCTTTCAACCATAATGCCGACAATAGATTTATTGCCATCTAAGATCTGTTCAGTGATATTTTTCAACACAAGTGGTTGTAAATACGGATCTTTATTTGAGTTGGCATGACTGGTATCAATCATGATTTTATTGCTGACTTTGGCTTTTGCTAACGCATTTTCCGCTTCAGCAACAGAACCTGCATCATAGTTCGGCTTACCATTACCACCACGTAATACAACGTGTGCATAAGGGTTACCACTAGTACGAATCACTGAAACTTGGCCTTCGTTATTTAAACCCAAGAAACTATGACCATGTTTAACAGACTGCATAGCATTGGTTGCAACGGTTAAACCACCATCTGTACCATTTTTAAAGCCTACAGGTGAAGAAAGACCTGAAGACATTTCGCGATGCGTTTGGCTTTCCGTTGTACGTGCACCAATTGCAGACCATGAAATAAGATCTTGGTAATATTGTGGTGAGTTTGGGTCAAGCGCTTCAGTCGCACAAGGTAAGCCTTTATCGTTTAGCTCAAGCAATAGTTTGCGACCTAAACGTAGACCTTTTTCAATATTAAAAGAATCATTCATATCTGGATCATTGATCAAACCTTTCCAACCAACGGTTGTACGAGGTTTTTCAAAATAAACACGCATGATGATATATAAAGTATCTTTTACTTTTTCACTTAATACTTTTAAACGATTTGCATAATCATGTGCTGCAACAGGGTCATGAATAGAACAAGGGCCAATCACAACAAATAGACGTTTATCTTTACCATCTAAAATATTACGAACAGTTTCCCGACCATGAAGTACAGTTTGGTAGGCATTTTCATTTAATGGTAATTCAGCTTTAAGTTCCGCTGGGGTTACCAGCGTTTGAATGCTTTGGACATTCACGTCATCAATATCTGATTGAGTAATTGGATTTGAATTTAATGTATTCATTGCCGTCACTGGGTATTAGAAACATACAGAAAGTATTTTTAGTGGTCAGAATATAACATGAATTGGCCGAAGTTTTGTCATAAATAAATCATTAAAACTTTACGGTCAATTCATAATTATTAGTTATCAATAAAAGCTTAATTTTAAACCTGTGGTTGTTGGACGGATGGTGTCACTATTGCAACCTGTGGTTTTTCTACGGGTTTGGATTTAACTGGGTTTAAGATAAAGTTAATACCCAAGGCAAATAGGGTGATCCCCAAAACCTTGCGAATCATTTTTTCTGGCATTTTAGAACTGATTAAGGTTCCCACCACAATTGCAGGAATTGAGCCCACCAGTAACCATCCAAGCAGATGAAAATCTACATTGCCAGATGTCATATGTGCAAACCCAGCAACAGAGGTTAATAAAACAGCATGTACCACATCTGAACCAATGATACGAATCATCGGTAAATTGGGAAACATGAGGATCAGCGCCATGATACCAAATGCGCCAGCACCTACAGAAGAAAGGGTCACGAATACACCCAGTACAATCCCCATAATCACAACATAAGTGCGTTTGCCTTCAATGTTGAAATTATTGGCCTCATGAAAATCTTGCTTTTCTGCACGAAATTTAGCAAAGAATTTTTCAATTCTAGAACGGAACACGATAGACAAGCCTGTTATGGTCAGCATAAAGCCTAACACCATGGTTAAAATGGCTTTGTAGTGGGTTGAACTGCTAAGGTAATTGTCTAAAACCCAATGGGTGATAAATGAAGCAGGGACACTGCCCAAGGCTAACCAGAGAACAATCGGCCAAACGATATTGAGTTTTTTAGCATGGACCATTGAGCCACAAAACTTAGAAATAGCCGCATAGAGTAGGTCTGTTCCGATTGCGATGTGTGGTTCTATTCGAAATAAACTAATCAGGATGGGGGTCATAAGAGAACCACCGCCTACACCAGTAATACCTACACAGAAGCCGACTAAAACGCCAGCTAGAATAAACTCAACAGGACCAAACATGACTTATATTGCCAGATATCAAAAAACAGGCATATCTTATGACTTTTTTGTATAAGTGGTTGTCTTGATTGTTGATTTGCTTATGCAAAAAAATGCTAAAGTCTTTTAACTTTAAAGTAATCCAGATTTGTATATCTATCTAATTGATTATTATTTTAAATTTTGATTCGGTCATCTTTGATAGATTGAAAAATGATCATTTGAATTGAATCATATTCGTATTAAAAGTTCCTTCTCCCTCTGGGCATAGGTATCTACACAATTAAATCTATTTAAGTTAAATTGGAGAGCATGCTCTCCAATTTAACATTCCACACTTAGATAACCGATTAGTTAAACGCTACGGAAGTCTTGTAAAACTTAATATGAATCCACTTGCTTCATTAGCCCCAGCGCTTAAAGATATTGCCTCTACCCAAAAGACTAGCTTTGCTACAACCCAAGCAGTTTGGCGTTTCTTAAATAACGAAAACGTTTCATTTCAACAACTCAATCAGCCTATTCAAAAACTTGCGCTTGAACAAATCGCTCTATCGAACCATCACTATGCCTTAGTTGCTCATGATTGGTCTCAACTACAATATTTCAAACATAACAACAAGTTAAATAGATTCAAAAGAACACATGCAAGTGACAAAGGCTATGAATTACAAAGCAGTTTATTAATTGATGCGGAAACGGGTTTACCCATTGCACCATTAGATCAAACTTTATGTGATGCTACTGGACGTTATTCAACATTTACTGATGGGCATAAAATAAAAGAAACCCATTTAAATGCACTATGTGAACAAATCGAACATATTGAGTCTTTACCAATAGAAAAGAAACTCGTACATATTATTGATCGTGAAGGAGATTCAATTGCTCATCTTAGATTATTGAATCAACAAGAACATTTATTTCTTATTCGAGGTAAAGAAGGAAATCGTGTTGAATATCAAGGAGAAGATGTTAAGTTAAGGGAAGTGTCAGACCAAATACCAACTACACAAACCCATACAATTCAATATAAAGGGAATTGCGAACAACTCTATGTTGGTGAAACTCAAATCAGTATTACGCGTAATGCAAGACCAATGCAAAAAGACGAAACGGGAAAAAGAGTTCCACCACAAAAGGGAAAGTCATTAACCGTTCGACTGATTGTAGTTGAAGTTAAAAATAAGCAAGGAAAATCACTTTCTCGTTGGAGCTTATTAAGTAATGTATCATCAGAAATTCCAAGTATAGAATTGGCAACTTGGTATTACTGGCGTTGGAAAATAGAAAACTATTTTAAGTTGTTAAAACAGGCGGGCCATGACATTGAGTCATGGCTACAAACAACTCCGCAAGCGATATTAAGACGACTCTTAATTGCAAGTATGGCATGTGTATTAACTTGGCGAATACAGCGAGAAAATGATGAGAAAAATTCAAGAGTTAGAGTCTTTCTAACACGTCTATCAGGAAGGCAACAAAAAAGAGGAACAAGGGAAAGTGCTCCTGCAATTTTGGCTGGTCTGTCAATATTACTGAATACACTACAATTATTATCTGAACATTCGGTTGATGACCTTAAGCTGATTGCTGAAATTGCATTAGAGTCTCTACAAAAAGATGTGTAGATACCAATGCCCTCTGGGAGAAGGCTAGGATGAGGGTGCTTTTATGTCGATTTATGCTTTTAAAAAGACTTGTGAAAGAAAGCTAATAAATATGCTAATTATTTGGCTTTTCTTACGAAAGTAAACTTTATAACTTGGAACTTATACTTTTCCATAGAAATGAATATGTATGATTGAAAAGCTTACAATGCCACACTTTACAATTGAAGTTTAAATAGGTTTGCGTAGGCGATGCCTCACTTTTCAGAGATGAAAAGGTGACAAAAATCTTCCGTTAGGCGAGGGGTACGTCCTGTACCCCCGCCCAACGGCGACATCCATGTCGCCACGCGATAGAACGACCATGTATAATTCGTCAATATAAAAACAACTCATTGCATATCCAGTCCAAAATATGGATGGGTGCTTAATGCTCATTTTTTTGACTAACTTTCGCAAGATCTATTAAATAAAAATTAAGATCTTAATAGGATTTACTCAGCAACCTCAACGGTTAGACCATAAGTAAAAATCTCACTTTCTGGCTTTTTGCTATTGTCAGGATTAGCCTCTGGATAAGAAGTCGTAATCAAATAAATTCCAGGTTTTTCAAATTTAACTTCCACTTCACCTTTTGCATTGGTTTTTACATGTGGTTGTTCACGTTGTGCACTGGTTTCATAACTACTGGCGCCTTTAAACACATCAACTTCAAGGTTTGGTACAGCTTTGCCATTGAGTAAAATCTGCGCTTTTAATGATTCACCCGCAAACAATTCATTTGGATGGGTTAAAAACTTAACTTCAAATCCTTTATTAGTGATTGCTGGGACAGGACTTGGTTTACCTTTGGTGACAAAGCTTTCAGCAATAATATTGTTTTTAACTTCTAAGATTTGTGCGTTTGCAGGGACTTGGTCTGCTGAAACTGAACGTGGCGGTTGTGGTGGTGTTACTGGTTTTTTTTCAGCATCGGCTTTTGGTTGTTCTGGTTTAGGCGCTTGCATATTTGCATTTTGCTGACGTACAGGGCGGATACGTAACCATCGACCATCTATAAGGGCATATTTACTACTATTCCCTAAAGCATTATCTGTACGGATACGGTAAGTCCCTTCACTTGGAAGATCAAACTCAGCAACATTAAAGCGTTTTAATTCGGCAGCAGGGTTTATTTTTATTTGCTGACCCTTAGGATCTGTAATGAGATAGCTGGTTTTAAAGTTAATGCTGGGAACAAAAAATTTTTCAAGGGTCAGTGAACTCTGGAAGCTTACATTTTGGGATGCGCTGGTATCAAAAACTTCAGGGAGAATAAAAGGGCTGATGGTATGTGCAGAACCAACTACGGGTAATGCAGATAGCAAGGCAATTTTGAGCCATTGATTCATTTAAAGCGTCCTGTAAACTTAAGTTAAAATATTTTACATAATGTACTTGATAACAAGTATCATTATCAATATTATTTTAACAAAATTCAGAGACTATCCGTATGTCCTCATCAAGCAGACGTTCACCCTCAACTCGTGCCGTATTTCGTCTTTCGCCTCTGGTCATGGCATTAGCACTGATATCTCCACTGCATAGTTATGCAGAAACAGTGCAGGTTTCTGCTACAAGCAATAACCATGTTGAATTGGAAAGTCATCATTTCCATCGTGATCATGTTTTGGGTACATCTTTAGATGTGGTGATTACTGGAACTTCGCAACAAGAAGCTGAACGTGCAACAGCTGCAATCGAAAAAGAAATTTCTGATTTGAATCAAGTGTTATCAACTTGGCAAAATGACAGTGAAATTTCGCAACTCAACCAACAAAAGCATCTCACAGCATCTGCGGATTTGTATCAAGTCATCGCTGCATGTGAAGCTTGGCGTGGTAAAACCTGTGGCGCATTTGATGCGCGTTTAGGCAATTTGATTGCAATGTGGCAACAGGCCAATGGCATGCTTGAAATTGATCAAAGTACACGTGATCAATTGATTTCTCAGTTGCAAGACAACAGTGTTCGCTTGGATGAAAAAACAAAAAGTGTGCAAATGGATAGCTCTGTTACTTTTGCACCAGATGGCTATGCAAAAGGCTATATTATTGATCGAGCTTTAATTGCAGCACGTCAAACGGTACCGAATTTAAAAGGTATTTTACTGGATATTGGTGGTGACATGCGCGTTTGGGGAACCTCACCCAATCAAGCGGGTTGGAATGTTGGTGTACAAGATGCCTTTCATCACTATGACAATCTAGCACCAAGCCAAGTTTTAAACTTAAAAGACCAAGCGGTCGCATTCAGTGGTCAGGGTTATCGTAGTCTGGCGGGGCAATCTCATCTTTTAGATCCACATACCGGTTTGCCAATCCAACATGTTGAGCAATGTGTAGTTGTTGGAAAATGTGCTGCGGATGCGGATGCTTTAGCAACAGCCTTGACTGTGATGAAGCCAGCAGAAGGCATGCAACTGATCGAATCTTTGCTCGGTTATGAAGCTCAACTGACACTATCAACAGGTGAAACGCATCAAAGCACAGGTTGGAATGCTTTGGTTCAACTGCCACAGCAAGCAGATTTTCATAATGTTGCAGCAAATGCTTCAGCAAAATGGCCCGCAGGTTATCAAGCGGTGATCGATTTGGTTATTCCCAAATTGGTTGTGGAAAATTATCGTGCACCTTATATCTCGATCTGGGTGACCGACAGTGATAAAAAATTAGTGCGGACACTTGCTGCTTGGGGCAAAGACCCAAAATGGATTAATTCAAACTATGTATGGTGGCGCCGTTATGGTCGTCAAATAACGAACTTGGATGCAGTTGCTAAACCGTCACGCCAACCGGGTAATTATAAGCTGGCTTGGGATGGTAAAGATGACAATGGTAAAACTGTAGATGCAGGGCAATATCAAATACATGTTGAAGCTTCACGTGAGCATGGTGATCATTCTTATCAAACCTTTAACTTGGACGTAAAAGCAAAAGCTTCCTCTCAAAATTTACCGGCACAAAAGGAAATAGGTGTCGTCAAACTGAATTTCCAGAAAGTGAATTAATTTGCTGACTATGCCTGTTCGGATAAGCGTTTTGATAAAAGTTTTGATGAGAGTTTAATTGTGTATCAACGTCGAGATTTTTACCGCCATGCACGTTATGTGCATGGCTGGTTATCAGCTTTTGCCTTTATTGTATTAATCTTTTTTGCTGTTACGGGATTAATTTTAAACCACCCTGAATGGTTTACCCCTGCAACAGATGAAAATACTGAAACGATTACTTTACCTGAAAATGTCCTGACTCAAATTAAAGACCAAGAGAATCCAAGCACTCAAATCGTAGATTATCTACGACAACATCATGCAGTCATTGGTCGTTATAAGAGTGGTGAAGTCATGGACAATGAAGTCATGATTCATTTGGCAAGCCCAGCAGGTTCAACAGATATTTGGGTCACTTTAGACAATGGTCAAGCTGAAATTACGCTTAAACCAGCCTCTACCGTTTCATTGATCAGTGATTTGCACCGTGGAAAAAATGCGGGTAAAGCATGGACTTGGCTGATTGATATCAGTGCAATCATCATTACGATCTTATCATTGGCAGGCTATATCCTATTTTTAAGTATTAAGACTCGCTTAAAAACACATCTTTTCTTGACGGTATTCAGCTTAGCGTTATTGATGCTTCTGGTTTGGATAGTGGTATAAAAGGTTAGAACAATGACACATGCTGTACTGACTGTACTTATATTTTTAGCAATCTTGTTTATATTTCATGGCATTTTTCTGTTGCTTTTATTGAGACCTCAATCAAAACGCAATTTAGCTCAAAATGCAGATGAATATTTGATTGTATATGCAAGTCAGTCAGGGCAGACAGAAAGTTTTGCTTTGCAAACAGCCCAGCAATTATCTGCTTCAGGTTATTTGGTTCAGTGCTTGAGTATTGAACAGGTGAATGCCGCTTTATTTAAACGTAGCTTAAAGATTCTATGGATCGTTAGTACTTATGGCGAGGGGGATGCACCAGATTCAGCACGTCAGTTTGTTAAAAACGTAATGACAAAGTCATTTGATATAAATGACATTGAGTATGCTGTGTTGGCTTTTGGTGATTCGCATTATGCAAATTTCTGTAATTTTGGTAGACAATTGGATTTATGGTTAACTGAAAACCATGCACAAGCTTTATTTCCCATGATTTGTGTTGATCAACTAAACCCTACAGGTCTGACGGAATGGCAAACTCAACTTGACCTAGTTTTGCCGCAATATTCAGCTCAACCTGTTCAATTGACACAACATCCATTTCATTCCGTGGTTTTATCTGAACGCCATTTATTAAATCAAGGCAGTTTAGGGCATCCAATGTATCATCTTGTGTTTACCCAAGTTGAAGCATTATGTTGGAAATCTGGTGATATTCTTGAAATTCAATGTGCCAATACAGATTCACAAATCAAGGCATTTTTAGATCATTTTAATCTTCAAAACTCCAGTGTGTTTCAGGCTAATCATCCAATAGAATTATTGCGGTTTAAGAATTTACGTTCATTTGATGCCATGCAACATTCAACGGCATTTGAGCAATGGTTGGCACAGGTAGAAGACTTACCGATTCGTGAATATTCGATTGCCAGTATTACATCGCAAAATCAGATTGAGTTGGTGGTCAGACGAGAAGTTCATCAAACAGGTTTAGGGCTGGGTTCAGGCTATCTTACCCATGCGCTGGCTTTAGGTGAGCAAATTTCTTGTCGAGTTCGTTCAAATCCTGCATTTTATTTGGTCCAAAATGATCAACCTATTATTCTGATTGGAAATGGTTCTGGGATAGCAGGCTTGATGTCACATATTCGGCAACGTGCAGAATGGTCTTTTCAGCAAAACTGGTTGATTTATGGTGAACGTCAGTACCAAGTTGACCTTGGCTTTGCAGATCAATTGAATTTATGGCAACAACAGTCTGTACTGTCGCAAATTGATTATGCGTTTTCACGTGATACAGATAATCAGAAATATGTACAAGATTGTGTATTGGAGAAATCAGTGCAACTTAAACATTGGATTGAGCAAGGTGCATCAATTTATATTTGTGGTAGTTTAAAGGGGATGGCACAAGGGGTTGAAACAGTATTAATTGATATTTTAGGTGAAGATCAGTTTGAGCAGTTGATTGAACAAAAACGTTACTTACGTGATGTATATTAATTGCGTGATGCTTCTCATTTATATAAAGAGGGTTAAAGTAATGAACTAAGAATAATCTTACGAAAGCAAACTTTATAACTTATGGAAATTATACTCTTCTATAGAAATGAATATGTATGATTGAAAAGCTTGCAATGCCACGCTATTCTCAAAAATATTCACACCAGTACCAGATGACTAATGTGAATATTTAAGCTGATAAAATTTATATCGCAATGCCTTTATATTTAGCTGCCCAAGGTTGCGTTTGCTCCAATTGTGCCGCCAGTTGTAATAACACATCCTCACGTCCAAAAGGTGCAATAAATTGTGAACCTAAGGGCAGATTATCTTTATTCCAATATAAAGGTACTGACATGGCTGGTAAGCCCGTAATATTGGCCAATTGGGTAAATGGAACCCATTGCAAATTATTTTTAATCATCTGCTCAACCAGCTTACCTTTTGCCAGTAAGTGGGCTTGATCGACTTTGAGCAAGGCTTTTAAAATCGGAACCTGCCAAGATGGTGTTTTTACCTCACCATTTTTAGGTGCAACTGAGGCTGTAGACGGAATCAGAAATAAGTCATAACGCTCAAAGAAATGGTTCATTTTTGCAACATAAACACCCCAGTTATTGAGGTTGTTAATATAGTCCACAGCAGAAGCTTTGGCACCAAATGCTGCAATTGCCAAAGTATCTAATTCAAAATCCTGATCTGTTGCACCAAATCGCTGTTTGACTTGATTCACTGTATAAGCGCATTGACTAAACCATGTGGTAATAAAGTCTTTGGCAAGCGCCATACCGTCAATCTGAGGGGTTGCTTCTTCAACAATATGTCCTAAAGATTCTAAAAGTTTGGCGGTTTTTTGAATGGCTTGTACTGCATCTTTTGAAACTTTGGTTCCAATTGGGGAAACAGTGGAAAAGCCAATTCGCAAACGTTTTGGGGCTTTTTCAATGATGTCTAAGTAGCGTTCAGTTGGACTTTGGATATTGAAAAGCGCCGTGCGATCTGAGCCTTGAGTAGCATCTAACATTGCGGCACTGTCACGGACTGATTTGCACAATACATGTTGCATCGCAGCCCCATGCATTGCTTCACTGATTTCAGGTCCCCAAGGTGTACGTCCACGACTTGGCTTTAAACCAAATAGGCCACAATATGAGGCTGGAATCCGAATAGAACCGCCTCCATCACTTGCACCTGCAATTGGTACGATACCTGCTGCCACGCCAGAAGCAGAACCTCCAGAAGAACCACCACTATTGTGTTTTAAATTCCACGGATTTTTGCAACTGCCCCAAGCCTCAGGTTCAGTGATACCTTTAATGCCAAACTCTGGCGAATTGGTTAAACCAAAAGTAACCACGCCCGATTTTACCCAGCGATTGACGATTTCTGAGTTTTCTTTAGCAATATATTTAGCATTTTTAAATGCTTTAGAACCAAATGAAGTTGCGACACCCGCATATTCTTGGTGTAGATCTTTGAGCAAAAACGGTACACCTGAAAAGGGACCAGTTGCATAGTTTTGGGTATTTTTTAATGCCTGTTCATAAATCGGAATAACGATCGCATTAATTTTAGGGTTTACCTGTTCAGCGCGTTGAATTGCGATTTCTAATAATTCATGTGCTTGTACTTCTTTGTTTTGAACAAGCTGTGCTAAACCGATACCATCATATTGAATATATTCTGAAAATTTCATAGCTTTCCCTTGCTGTTCTGAGTTATTGGGCAAATATCTTTTGGTTTTGCTCGATCGTGGTTTCTAGACAAAGTTGATTTCTACCTTTTTCCTTGGCTAAATACAAAGCATCATCAGCCCGTTTAATCAGCTGTTGAAAAGGTATGCAATAGGGTAAAGTCTGATAACTTAAGCCAATACTGACGCTGATATTTAAGCTACGCTGATCATCTAAATGAATCGGGGTATTGAAAACGCTATTACAAATTCTTTGTGCAATGGCAACACTTTGTTCTAAAGATAGATCTTTTAATAATATAGCAAACTCTTCACCACCTAAGCGACCAAATAGATCATTCGCGCGAATTTGTGCTTTGACTTGATGGGTAAACTCTTGCAAAACATAATCACCAATCACATGGCCATATTGATCATTAATTTTCTTAAAATGATCTAAATCTAAAACCAAAATCGTGACACTGTGTGCTTGTTGCTTTTCAACATCCTCAGCAATGGTACGTTCACTTTCTTCATAGAAATAACGACGATTGAGTGTGGTGGTGAGACCATCATGATTGGCTAAGTATAAGATTTGGTGATAAAGCTTTTGGCGATTTAAACTGATAATAGCAAGGGTTAAAGGCCCTAAAGCCAACATCATTAAACCGATGCGTACAGACAGTGTGGTGCCTAAATAGGCATCTGGAGACTGAGCAATATAATATGCAGTCAATGCATTATAGAGCAGCATACACACGATACAGTTAATGATAGAGACAAAGAATAAATTATAGCTTAGTGCAGCCCAGACCAGTGCTGCAATGGGGAACATGATTGCACCTGGACCCAGAAAAAAATGAGTCAGAATGACCGATAAAATCACACCCAACAGCGGAAGAAATTTTTCGTATTGAAAAGGCTGTTGTTTAAATTGTTGAATATGGTTTTGAATGGTTTTTTTATCTGGGATTGCCAATATAATCGGTAAAAAGGCAATGACATTGAGGATTTCACCCGTCCACCACATGCCAAAATCAATCCAGATTCTATCCATAACCATAAAGGTATTTGGTAAATAAGGGACTGTTAAACTTGCAACGATTGGTGAGGCTAAACAACCGCCAAAGGCACTGATTGCAAATAAGTATAAAAATGTTAGGCCTTTATTATATTGTTTATAATCCAGTTTAAAAAAACGAATCAGTCCTAATGTGACCAAGGCGTGAGCTAGATTGGCCAGAGTCAGAAAGAAGGTGATTAAAAATGAATTGCCAGTAAGCAGATCTGCGAGCATAAAGGCGGTAAATGCACCAATCCATCCCCCTATATTTTTTAAGCGATGAAACCTTAAAAAAAGTCCAAGTAAAACAGCATTTGCGGGCCAAAAAATGGCAAGAAAGGATAAGGGTCTACCAAATATTCCAGCCAATGCGCAGACAAAAATAATCATTGCAATAATAAAAAATGCAGAGATGTTGTCTTTAAGCGTTTGACTTAAATATGCGATAGCTCGAGGCAATTTTCTAACCTATTCTAAAGAGGGATTAATCTCTAAGCCAATATTTTATCTGGCTCTGCTAAGGTATTAATAAGTAATCATATCTATTTATATCGATAAATCAATAGTTTTAGTTACCTTAATTCGGGCTCGTCACAAAAATGTTTTTGCCTAGACTAAACAAGAAAGATTGTTCATATATCGTTAATTTTACATGTTTTATTCTAAATCTATGCTAATTTATGTCTGATGAAATATTACATACAGACTTGGTATGAAAAAAACAGCACTTATAATTTCTTTATTGCTTAGCCTTTCACCTTTTGCGAGAGCTGAAACAGTTCAACCTCAAGCAACCAATCCTGCGACTGTGGCTGCAACCAATACCACAAGCACAATTCGTATAAATACTCGCCCTGAAATTTTAGGCTTATGGGGCATGGAAATTCCAGAAAATAAGAAATGTACAGAATATTATAATTTCCGCGGTTCCAATGAAGTGGTGGTGAATAGTGCCAAAGAGTGGTCAATCGGTCTGTTTGATTATCAGCCTTCACCCGATAATACGCTGGAAAAGCCACCCGCATTAATCATGCAAATTCGCTATGAAAATAATGAAACTGATTGTTCGGGGCGTAAAGAAGATCAGTCAGGTGAAGTTACCCAATATTTTGTGAAGTGGGTTAATAAGAATACTTTGAATTTTTGTATTTCTGACAAAGGCGATCAGTGCTTTGCTACTTTACGCAGAGTCTTGCCTTAAGTTGATTTAAAGCATCAATGCTTGGCTAAATAGTCAAGCATTTGCTTTAAAATAAAAAACCTCTGATTTTACAGAGGTTTTTTATTGGATTTTTTACTGGATTAGAGGATGCATATTAAGCATCTTTTTCATGTCCTTGAACTTGTTTTAACAAGTGTTTTTCAAGGTAGTGAATATCCATTGCTTGTGAACAGAAGTTTTTGTCTTCAAGGATCAGATCTTTATGTAATGGAATATTGGTTTTAATTCCAGTTAAGATCATCTCATCCAAGGCTTGTTTCATACGGGCAATCGCAGTTTCACGATCTTTACCATAAGAAATCAACTTTGCGATCATTGAGTCATAATACGGAGGAATGTTATATCCTTGATAGATATGAGAATCTAAACGGATACCTGCACCGCCTGGCGCATAGAATGATTCAATTTTACCTGGTGATGGTAAGAAGGTCGACGGATCTTCTGCATTGATACGGCATTCAATCGCATGACCTTCGATTTTAATATCTTCTTGTTGAAGATTTAAACCTAGACCCGCAGCGATACGTAATTGCTGTTCAATAATATCTACACCAGTCACTTGTTCAGTCACAGGATGTTCAACTTGAACACGGGTATTCATCTCGATAAAGAAGAATTCACCATCTTCAAATAAGAACTCAAAAGTACCAGCACCACGGTATTGCATCAACTTACATGCATTGACACAGGCTTCAAGAATATGCGCACGCGCTTCTTCTGGTAAACCTGGTGCAGGTGCTTCTTCAAGCACTTTTTGATGGCGACGTTGTAAAGAGCAGTCACGGTCATATAAATGAATCGCTTGACCATTACCATCTGCTAAAACTTGTACCTCAACATGACGTGGTTTTTGCAGGAAACGTTCCATATAAACCGTATCATCACCGAACCACATTTCAGCATCACGTTGTGCAGCTTGAACCGATTCAAGTAATGTATCGACACGTTCAACAATACGCATTCCGCGACCACCACCGCCTGAAGCAGCTTTTACAATCAGTGGGAAACCAATTTCTTTGGCTTCAGCCAACGCATTGTTGGGTGTCACAGCATGTGCTGAACCAGGAACTGTTGGTACACCTGCTTTACGCATCGCCGTAATTGCAGAAACTTTATTTCCCATTAGACGAATATGTTCAGGACGCGGTCCAATGAAAATAAAGCCTGAGTTTTCTACAATTTCTGCAAATTCAGCATTTTCAGATAAGAAACCATAACCGGGATGGATGGCATCTGCGCCTGTAATTTCTGCTGCGGTAATAATGGCAGGAATGTTTAAATAGCTTTCGCTACTCGCACCTGGACCTATACATACTGCTTCATCACAAAAACGTAAATGCATCAAATCTTTATCAGCGTCTGAATAGATGCCGACAGTTTTGATTCCTAAAGTTTTGCAAGCTCGAGTGATGCGTAACGCAATCTCACCTCGGTTTGCAATTAAAACTTTTTGCAACATATCAACCCCCGAGGTATTACGCGCGGTAGCGGAATAAAGGTTGACCGAACTGGATTACATCACCATTTTTTACTAAAATTTCTTCAACTACACCACTTTGTGTTGCTTCAATCGGGTTCATAATTTTCATTGCTTCGATGATCCCGAGGGTTTCACCTGCAGAAACAGTTTGACCTACATTTACAAAGGGTGCTTCACCAGGACTTGGTGCTGAATAGAACACACCAACCATTGGAGACGTTTCTACTGCACCACGAGAGGCAGCTTTAACTACAGGCGCTTCAGCGGTTGGGAGGGCAATAGGTGCTACACCAGCAGCAACCACAGGATTACGGCGAGTTAAAGCAATCGATTGATCGCCTTCTTTCACTTCAATTGCTTGAAGATCAGATTCGATCATCAAATCGATGAGCTTTTTAATTTTGCGAATATCCATGGGTTCGTATTCCTAAATTATGATTGGGTTGAAGATTTAAGTTTTTCGATGGCGAAATCAAGTGCAAAAGAATAGCCTTTGGCACCTAAACCACAAATGACGCCAACGGCTTTATCTGATAAATAAGAATGATGTCTAAATGCTTCACGTGCATGAACATTAGAAAGATGTACTTCAATAAATGGAATCGCAACGCCAAGTAGGGCATCACGTATAGCGACTGAGGTATGGGTCAGCGCGGCAGGATTAATAATGATAAATTTTATGCCGTCTTGTTGTGCTTGGTGAATACGATCGACCACAGCACCTTCCCAGTTGCTTTGAAAAGTATCTAAACTTATATTGGCTTGACGTGCTTGGAGACTCAATTGTTGGTTAATGTCATCCAATGTGAGGTGACCATAGACCTCAGGTTCGCGCTTTCCTAGCAAGTTTAAGTTTGGTCCGTGAATGACCAAAATGGTCGAACTCATTGAGAGTGCTCCAATTCAAAAGTCGCAAAAAAATTTGCAAGATGTCTGCAAAGTTTGCATATTATGGCATATTTTTCCACAAATACTTTATATTTTCTTTGAATCGTCGCGGAAACGCAGTGCCTTGTATGGGCTATATAATGTTAATTTTGTCTGTAAATGGCAATGTTAAAATATGACATTTTTAGCAGATGTTTTACAGAGACTTTATTTTAAACTGAGTGACCAAAACTATTCATTTGATTTGTGTAACAGCCATATGACTATCGTCAATAGATAAGATCTCACTACAACGTGTTGTATAGCTTGGAGACCGATTTTGCTGGCGCATTTTCCATGTTTCTTGGTTGGAATGATAACCCACTTGTATACAGTCTGAGCCAAAGCGTTGTTTCATACTTGAGAGCGTATCCATAAGTTGATCACGTTGCTGAATAAAGTCTACAGGATGCCATAAGTCATTGATGTGCTGGCTTTTGCTATGCAGTGCTGAGAACATCACAGCAACTTTTACATACTTTAAATTTTCTTTAAATAAAACATCAATTTGCTGTAATGCTGACTTGGTTAAAATCATCAAATCGTCTGTTGCATACATCAAGCCAATGACACTGCTTTGTGCCTTTTTATAGGGCGCTTGTGCAACTTTTTCATATAAGGAAACATGCACAACTGCACACAGTTGTCGTTGCTTGCTCAGTCGTTGATGTGCACGATTGACATGGAAAATAATGGCTTGTTTAATAATCTCAACATTGTTTAGAGCAGATGCAAAACTGCGTGAGGAAAGGATGCGTTTGGAGGGAATGTCTGCATCGTCCAAAGCAATGCAGGATTGACCTTTTAGCTCACGAATGGTGCGTCCAATGACCACTGAAAACTCGCGTGCAAGGTAATGTTCATTGGCAAAAGTTAAGTCATAGCAATTATAAATATTATAAGCTTGTAAGCGTTTGCTGGTTTTACGTCCAACACACCAGACTTCTGCAGCACTGGTTTCAAGCAGTAGGCCTTCAAAACTGCATAAATCTAAACCAGTCAGGTCACAGACGCTATCAAAGCCTCCACGTTTCTTGGCAAAATTGTTGGCAAGCTTGGCTTGAGTTTTACTATAGCCAATACCAATGCAACAGGGCAGACCAAGCCATTTTTGGATGGTTTTGATGAGTTTTCTACAGTAATCCTGTAGATCGAATAAGTCTTGGTAAGAGCTGAGATTGATAAAACATTCATCAATAGAGTAGGCTTCCAAATCCTCATCTTTAAAAAAAATCTTTAAAATTTTAAAAAAACGATCTGAGAAATCACCATATAAAGCATAGTTACTTGAAAAGGCGAGTACCCCAGCTTTTTTAGCTTGTTGTTCAACTTCATGCCAAGGGATTGCCATATCTATGTTTAACGCCTTGGCTTCATTGCTTCGTGAAACGACACAACCATCATTATTGCTTAAGACGACAACTGGCTTGTTATTTAAACTGGGGTTAAATACGCGCTCGCAACTGACATAACAATTGTTAATGTCGATCAAAGCAAAAATTTGTTCGCTCATGGGCTGTCTTGAAAAAGTTGCAAATTCAAGTGAAATATTAAAAGATGTTTAAAATAAATTCAAATCAAATCTAGTGTGGATTTGTTCATCCTTTGGGCTGGATGATTAAATCATCGGTGTAGTGAGATGCAAAACTGACTAAGCACTGTTGAGCTTCGTAGTGGTTTAAGTAATTTAGGTAAAAAGAGCAAATAGAGAAGTGGTTCTTTTAAAAGGTATATCTTAAATTGCAGCTTACAATGTCGAAAAATGAAACATCTCAATCCTTGTATAGAAAACTGAGAGGGCTAAATTAACAGTTGTCGTCGATTTGTACGGCATATCCCAATATTGAAAAGGATGGATATGAAAATGGCTAATCAACAACATAACTCTCAACAGAATCAGCAACAAAACCAGCAGAATGACCAACAAGGTCAACCCAACCAATCTAATCAGCAGCAGAAGCAACACAGTCAGCAAGATCAACAATCAAATCAACAAAATCAGCAAAAGCAACAATCCAACCAACAGGCTCAACAAAATCAGCAAAGCCAACACAAGCCTCAGCAAAAATAGGGCTTTGAATTCATCTTAATCGTAGCTTCTAAATGACAAAACGCCTCAACTTAGGCGTTTTGTCATTTTAGCTATTTTGAATTTTAAGCTTCTTCATTTTTAAGTGTCTTGATTTTAAGCTTACGTTGTCGATTACTTAAATCGTTTATTGCTTTCATCAAGAATTTTATGAAGACCTTCATTTATATTTATACATTGATTAAATTGGGCAAAATGGCGTATTTCAGTGTTTAGTGCGCTAAAGAAATGCGCCGCGTCTGCAATAGTATGATTAAGATGTTGCGGTTCAAGATGTAGGCTGATGACTTCAAATTGATTTTTTGCCCGATGTGCTTTGCAATCTATACGTCCGACAATTTGATCCCCATATAAAATAGGTAAACAAAAATAACCAAATATACGTTTAGGTGGTGTCACATAACATTCCAAACGATAATCAAATTTAAACAGGGTATTTAAACGTTCACGATGTATTACCAGATTGTCAAAAGGAGAGAGAATTTTTACTTTTAACTCAATATTCGGGATCTGTTCTAAGGCATCGGTTTTGATATAAAGATTTTGACTCTCTTTGTCACTATTGCCGAATTGAGCTAAAGTGGTGATCACACCTGCATCTAATTGTTCATTGACGATGTCACGCATTGCCTCACGAATCTTTTGCCCAACTTTTAAATGCAACAATTGCTTCCATGCAAACACGCCATGTGCACGGAGCGTGGTATTGAACAAGTAGCGGGCATATTCCTCTAGTGTAGGAACACTCAGATCAAGATGACTTGGGATACAATATTCGGTCAGTTGATAGACTTTTTCCATACCATTACGTTCAGAAATCATCAAATCGCCTTGCATAAACAATTGCTCAATCGAACGACGCGCTAAACTTGAGTTCCACCAGCCCCCCGAATTTTGTTTATTGCCTTGTTCAATGTTGCGTAATCGAATACTGCCTTCAGCTTTCGCCCGGGCTAGAATCTCATTCATAAAAGCTTGATCACCGCGATTAAAATAACGATGCTCACCATTTCTAATCGATGTCATATGAGGAAGTGCATAGCGATAATCTTGCATTGGTAAATAAGATGCTGCATGAAACCAATATTCAAAAATATGCTGCTGTTTGACCAGTTGATTTAAGTGACTTTGCTGATAATCTGGAACACGGCTCCATAAAATATGGTGGTGGGCACGTTCTACCACAGAAATTGTATCAATCTGAACATAGCCAAGATGTTCAATCGCATGGCGTGTTCCAGATAATCCTGTACCAAAGGAAGCAGGTGAAATTAGGCCTTGATGAGAGAGTGCTAGACGTCTTAATGATTCAATCATAACAATTATTTTTTTAACCTATTTTTAGTGAGTCTTGGTTGCCATGTGGGTATCGCAAATGAAGCTTGAAGATGATTGGCACAAACAAAGGCTATGCCGTTCAATGATCATTTTAATTTTTTAAGAATACAAGTAACGACACCCCAAATCATAATTTGTTCTTCACTGTGTGGATGAATATCTGGAAAATCAGGATTTTCTGCTTTGAGCCAAATATCATAAATTCCTGTAGATACTTTAACTTGCATAAAGCGTTTGACTGTAAATTCATTGTTGATTAATGCCAAAACAACATCGCCGTGTTCAGCCTCTAGGCTACGGTCAATTAAAATTTCATCTCCAATTTCAATACCTGCATTTTTCATTGATAAGGAGTTAACTTTTAACATAAAGGTTGCAATAGGGTTATGAATTAAGTGTTCATTTAAATCAATTTTCTTTTCAGTATAGTCTTGAGCGGGTGATGGAAAACCTGCTGCAACGGTTTCCAAAGGATAGGGAATACAGATGTTGCTACGAAATTCAATTGTACGTAAATCTTGCTTTGAGATAGGCTCGATAATAGAAATAAGAGAATTGATTGTCTTAAAATTTTCTCTTACAGAGCGATCACTTAACTTCGATGGCGGAGTCAAATTTGGCGGCATCACGATTCACCTTGAAAATGTAACATAATCAAGTTTAACAAAATAAACGCGTGATGCAAGATTCTTTTGGTGAATTGATTGTGATTGTCAAACTGTCAGCTTACAATTTAACAAAATCCAATCGCTCGGAAATGTACATGTTGCAAGATTTTGTAGAAGAACAGAAATTAGTGTGTGAAGAATTTGACTCTCGATATATCAAAGTCAATGAAACGGATCTCGTGGCTATCGCTAAGCAAACCTTAAATAAAGAACCGATCGTGGGTTTGCGTAAACAGCCAGATGCTGAAAACGTGTCATGGTTTATTTATGGTGGTGAGTTGGAAGAGGGGGAAGATTTTTTTGATGTGATCAGTGTAAAAGAGCTTGAAGAAGTTTTTCCTGATGCGATCCCTTATCTGGCTTTGGAACAAGGCTTTAGATTTATGATAGATGCTGATGAATACGAAGATGTATGGAAAGCAGATATTTTATAAATAAAAGGTTTGCTTCAGCATGATCTATAGATTTATTTTGAGCCTCTGCAGTATTGTTCTGAGTAGTGGATTGAGCACGCAAAGTTTTGCTGAATCATCCACGCAAAAACTCACCCAAGAACAGTATGATCAACGTATTCAAACCTATACTGATCAAGTCAATGCAACTAAACATATCTTGGATGAAGCGCATAGCACGATCACTGCGATTGAACAGCATCAAGCATTTTGTTCACGTTTAGATGCTTATCAAGCGATTGCTAGGATTTCGAAAGAAAATTTAGAACTTGATACGGCCAATATGATGTTGGTGATCGCCAATAATTTTTTAGATCGACAAAAGCAAAGTATTGAGCAGTCTGGAATGACGCTTGAGCGATTTTGTTCGATTAAGAAATAAACAAAATGTCATTTAAGCCTTATTTTAGTCAGAAAATGATATTTAATTGGCTGAAAATGATAAGTTGTTTTTAAAAAAATGATCAATAATAGACGAATTAAAGCAGTACAAGATTTGATTTTCCCTGGTCTGTATTTTGTGTGGCTTTAAGCGTCAATCGTATGATTGACGCACCCTAAACTCGCTTAATTGCGAGTTTTTTAATGCATTTTTTTATGGATTTTATTTACCTGAATATCGGAAAAAGACAGCAAGACGATTAAAAAGAAAATAACCACTCAAAAAAGAAACAGAAAAATCAACCAGCATTCGTTTTTGCGCAGAATTTTAAAAAGAATAGCAGGGTAATTCAAGATCGTGGATAAAGCCAAACAGGCTGAAGCACTTGAACAAAAGTTGAAAATTTTGCTATATACTACAATCATATAAATAAAGTGAGTCATTCATTTTATTGATGATTTTTTATGATATGCAACAAGCATTGCCACAATATTTTTATTTTGCGCAGATGTTGTTACTGTAAGATTGTTCGCATGAGCAGCATAAATTTTTTATTATCATTTTGTCGTCAAGAAAATATGGATTTGTATGAATTCACTGATCAGTCAAATCGTGAGGCTATGTATTGAATAAATTCTTTAATTAATCTCTCTATAAATTTTTATTTAAAGGATTTTTATGAAACCGATTCGCGTATCGCCATCTCTGACTTTAGCTTTGTTACAAGCGCGAGAAGCTACAATGATGCATTTTAGACCGATTTTAAATGAAATGGGTTTGACTGAGCAGCAATGGCGTGTGATTTCTGTACTTTATCAATATGATGAACTTGAAAATAACCACTTGGCTGATTTGGCATGTATTTTAAGACCCAGTTTAACGGGGATTTTAAATCGTATGCTTGATCAAAATCTGATTAAGAAACGAAAAGATCTACATGATCAACGAGTGAGCTTGATTCAGCTGAGCGATGAAGGTAAAAGATACTTTGAGACGCAAGCGGTGAAAATGGAAGAAAGCTATACAGATATTCAAACACAATATGGTGCAGAGAAAATCCAGCAGCTTATGGAATTGTTAAACGATCTCTCTAAAATAAAACCACGATAAATTTTAAATTATCAGATTTCAAGTGAAACAATGGTTTAAGAGTTAAAATAAAACTGCATGTCACTCAATTCATTTTAAATATGCAAAACACCCTAATCAAAAATGAGTGGGTTTTAATCACTCATTTTTATCATTGCTTAATCAAATAACTTTTTAATGTCTTTCGGTGCGCCTTGCTGGCTTTGAATTTCACCTTTTGTATCTTTCCATACCATTGCAGGAGTAGCATAAAAACCGTATTTATCCATCAGTTTGGTATTTTCATCTAACTTTTCAGATAACGGCTTAGGAATGCTTTTCATTTCCACCAGTTTATTCTTACCGTTGCTTAAATTGTATTGTTTGAAAATTTCTGCAGGATTGGCATTGTTTAAAATCGTTGCGGCTTGTCCTTTGCTGCTTGGGCGAATGACCCCAACCATAATATGACGTAATTGAACTTTTCCTGAATCTACAAAGGGACGTGCTTGTTGCCAGAAGGTATGGCAGTAAGGGCAGTTTGGATCATTAAACACATAAACGACTTTTGGCGCATTGCGATCGCCGTCTTGAATCCAACTTGATTTTTCTAGGCTTTTCCAAATTTCATCTAATACCGCACCTTTAACATGGGTGTTAATCGCTTCTTCGGTTAAATTTTTTCCTGAAGCATTAAATAGGTCACCAACGATATAGTGCTTTTGATCTTTTGAAATAAAGATTGTCGATGGATATTCATCTTTATAGCCCGTCCAACCTTCTAAACCCTCGGGTGCATCTATTTGCTTAACAAAGTTATAACCTTCTTCTTCCAATTTATTTTTAAGGAAATTTGCATCAGCAGCAAACAAAGAGCCACTTAACACCAAACCAAGCGAATAAATACCGAGTGTTTTTAAATCAATCATCAAGATGACTCCTAAGGTTAAAAGCAATAATTCTTTAATCAATGCCAATGAAATAGATTATTCCGAAACTATCCTTTGAACTTTTTGGTGAAGCGCTGCATGGGTAAGTTCCCCCATATGTGTATCGATTAATTTGCCTTGTGCATTAAAAAATAAAGTGCTGGGTAAGCCAAACATTCCCATTTTTTGTGCCGTTACACCGTCAAAGTCCAGTAGAACCCAATGCAAATTAAGTTTGTGTTGTTGCAAATACGTTTGCACCGTTTTGGCGTCTTCATTCTGATTAATAAAGACAAATTGCACATTGGGGTATCGTTGTTGAGCATCATTTAACACCGGCATTTCACGTCTGCAAGGCGGACACCAACTGGCCCAAAGATTAATTACGGTGGGTTTACCGAGGAACTGAGTCAGCTCAACATGCTCTTGTTGAAGATTCACTAAATTGACTTGAGGAAATTGTTGGTATTGCAATTGTACCTGTTGATAGAAATATTGGCCTGAAATGAAAAACAGGGCAAAAGCTGCAAAGCATAGTGCAATAAAGCTTTTCTTTAGAGATCGATTTTTCCAAACCATCCATAGGCCAGCGCAAGCAATTCCCACATAAAGATGAAAACCTTTATCTTGAATCTTAAATATTTCAATTGGATGCTCTAAATAAACATCTAAATTGAGTAAGACAAACCCCAGTCGTGCAGATAACAAGCCAACCAAGAATGCAGACCAAATCGAGTCTTTAAACGTAGCCCATTGTAAATTTGAAATGCTAAAATATTGAAAGCTAAACTTTCCAATTACCACACTCATCAGTATCGCAAGCATGAGGATGGTTAATCCCCATGGCAACATAATCGGTCCTAAATGAATTGCTTGTGCAGTGATCATGGAGAGTTTGCTTAACGTCCTGTGTGTATTTTTTCAGTTTGTTGAATAAGTTGTGGTGCTGAGAAGGTACCTGTAAAGCGCAATTCACGGATTTCTTGTGCATTGCTATTTAAAAACAGCATGGTTGGTGGACCTAAAATTTCACGTTGTTTTAAAATGATGTCTTGTGAGGCGTTGTATTCGGTTAAGTCTAATTGGATAAGCGTGAAGTTTTTCAATGCCTCTTGTACATCGGTACGTGGGAATACCTCTTTTTCAATCGGTTGACACGCCACACACCAGTCTGCATAGACATCAATAATGATGGGTTTGCCTTGCTGTTTTGCATTGACCAAAGCCTGTTCTAATAGTTCAGCGGTGGTCACTTTGTTCCAAACTAAATGTTCTGTTTGGCTATGTTGAATTTGATAAGCAGAATAACTTTGTTGAATATTCAAAAAACCAGCCATTAAACTGGCTATTGCGATAATGGCAAGAATAACTTTATTAACCGTTTTTTCACTGTCACGTAGAGCAATAAAGAGATAGATTGCCAATGCAATACACAGCAAGGCAAAAATTGCAGCATAGACAGTCGAAGGCAGCATAGGGCGAATAAAGTACAATGCAACCATCAGCATAATAAAGCCAAAACTGACTTTAATCCGATCCATCCATTTACCTGGTTTTGGTAATAATTTAGAACCAAATACACTGGCGATAAATAAAGGTAAACCGATACCTAGACCGAGAATAAATAAGTACAAGCCACCTAATACAGCACTTTGAGTTTGTGAAACAAATAGTAATGCGCCAGCAAGTGGGGCACTCATACAAGGGCCAACAATAAGTGCTGATAATGCACCCATAACCACAGCACCGAGCACTGTCCCAGCTTTTTGATTATTTTGCAGATGACTCAATTTATTGGTGATGAATTGAGGTAAGTTTAATTGATATAAACCAAATAAATTTAAAGCTAATACAACAAATAAAACTGCAAATAATGAAACGATCCAAGGGCTTTGGAACCAACGTTGAAAGCTATAACCAATTTCAGCAACCACAATCCCCATAATGGCGTAAACCACTGCCATACTCACTACAAAGCACAAGGCAATCACAACAGCTTTATAACCTTTCGCGCGCTGAATGATGATGCCAGAGAGAATTGGAATAAGTGGCAGCGAACAGGGTAAAAACGCCAGTAAAATACCTAAACCGAAAAACACCAATAAATTTAGAAACAGAGAGTCTTTAGACAATAGTTTGAAGAATGATTGATCATCATTCCATTGTAATGACGATGTATTGTTTTTAGTGCCCGTATTGCTGTTTAAATCAGCAGAATTTTCCGTATCTGTAATTGCATTGCTACTTGCAACAGAAGCATTGGGGTCGATTAGATGTGCAGTGTTATCTGCTTTATTGACAGTTTTTTGTCCAAGCTGAGTGGTTTGATCATCCAATACTTTGTTTGGAACTGGTTCTTCAGCAGTTGAATTGGCTTTAGTTTCAGCGTTTTCTTTGAGCTTTTTATCTTGAGCTGGGACAGTAGCAGGCTGATTGAGTAATGTGCTATTTGAATTATTATTGAATAGGTGCTTAGACGATGTATTGCTTTGTGGTAATAAGCCATCTGCATCAGTTGCAATAGTTTTCCTTTGTAATGGATAACATAAGCCATCCGCAGAACAACCCTGATACATCACTAAATATTGTGAATTTGGTTTGACTTGAATCTGTGTAGTCACATTTTCATAATGAACTTCTGTTTTCCCAAAGGTTGGATCATCTTTGATATGACCTTTTGGGAGACTTAAAGGTACAGCTTTATTGTTGACTGTTACTTTAAATTGATCATGATAAAGGTAATAGTGAGGTGCAACTGTCCATTTCAATTGTGCTTTATTTTCTGAAATTGATTCAGCAGAGAATTGAAAAGCTTGATCTGGGGGGAGAAACTCAGGATTTGCGTGGCTGATGGTACTTAGACTCAACAAAGTAAAACCACATACACTGAGCAAGGTTCGCAACTTCATAATTCCATATCTTTGTTTCATTTACAGCCATTATCCATAATTTCAGATAAAGAAGGCATTATTCTAAGTTTTTCTTTGTAAAAATACCGTTAAAAGCATTTAACCCCATTTTGCTTAAGTTTTTGAAAAATTTGTCCATCATTAGGATAGAGTCTGTCGAATTGGGTCATTTTCTTGGTTTTTTTGCTGGTGTAATTGACATTGTAAAGCACAGCACCTTGATAAACGATTTCATAAGTTCCTGTTTCTTTCTGATTGATTATTTCTTTATAGAAATCGTGAAATTCACTTGGTCTACCTTGTGCTGTATCAACAGCATCATAGTGGGTAAACTTTAACGAGATTTTTTTCATATAAGGATAATATTGAACTGTTTTGACTTTTGGAAATTCTTCCTCAGAAATAAGCAGAAGGTTCGGGGCTGTTGACAATTCGTCTATGTTGTTTTGACTTTCTTTAAAGCAAAAATATGGGGCAGTTTGCTTTGCATAAACAGGCAAAGAGAGAAGACTCATTATAGTTATAAATAGCCTAAGCGATTTCATATATTTTCCTCAAAGTTTTCCTTGTCATTATTCATAGATTTTTGCAGCCATTAAAATATCTGCAAAAATTTTCCATGGGATGCACTCTGGTTGTGGCTGTTGGGTATTGGCATAAAAACCCTCCATATCTTCCACCCAATTGTGCATTGCTGCTAAAAAGCTTTGCAGATCTTTATTTTCCCATTGTTGAATATTTTCAAGATGATCTTGTTTGAGATTATCTAAAAATGTTAAAAAATCTTGTTTGCTTTTTATTGCATTAATTTTCATAAGCATCATTTCTAATTTACAGGATAAATTGTTGTATAAATATAGGCCATCTCGCACGTTTTTTGCATTCCAACAATTGAAATTAATTTCAACTAGACCCATATAGAAATTAATCAACAGTACAGAACAGACACTTTGTGAAATTTGATTGATGATCAAGCTCACGATAACAAGTCGAAGCTCAACAATAGGATTAGGACATCATATGAATATCGCGGCAAACCCAGTAGTTGAAGCAGATCAAACTATATATCTAAAAGATTATCAAAAACCTTCATATGTTGTAGATTCAATCAATCTCGATATCCAAGTTTATGATGACCATACCAATGTAAACAGCAAATTAGTCATGAAACGCCAAGCAGCAGGAGATATGGTATTGCTTGGACGCGATCTTGAGCTTAAATCAATTTCTATTAATGGTAAGCAGCTTACTGAAAGTGAGTATAAGCTTGATTCTGAGCAATTGGTGATTGCCAATGCACCAGATGAAGCCATCGTTGAAACATCTGTGGTCATTCATCCTGAAACCAATACACAACTCGAAGGATTATATCTTGCGGGGAGTGATTTATTTGTCACTCAAAATGAGCCAGAAGGTTTCCGTAAAATTACGTTCTATCCTGACCGTCCAGATGTCTTATCTGTGTTTACCACTCGTGTAGAAGCCGATAACAAATATCCTGTGCTTTTGGCAAATGGTAACTTGATTGAAGCGGGTAAAACTGGTGATGAGCGCCATTATACCATTTGGGAAGATCCAACCAAAAAACCAGCTTATTTATTTGCCTGTGTGATTGGTGATTTAGCAGTTTTAAAAGACCGTTATACCACTTCAGAAGGTCGTGATGTGGCTTTAGAAATCTATGCAGAAGAAAAAGATATCCCAAAATGTCATATTGCGATGGAAGCGTTAAAGCATTCTATGCGTTGGGATGAAGAACATTATGGGCGTGCATACGATCTAGACAATTATATGATTGTGGCAACCAGTCAGTTCAATATGGGTGCAATGGAAAATAAAGGTTTAAATATTTTCAATACATCATGTGTGCTTGCTGATGAAGAATATACCACTGATGCCGCAATCATGCGTGTACAGTCTGTGATTGCTCATGAATATTTCCATAACTGGACAGGTAACCGTATTACTTGCCGTGATTGGTTCCAATTGTGTTTAAAAGAGGGCTTAACAGTTTTCCGTGATCAGTCTTTTTCAGAAGATTTACAATCGGCTGCAGTACAACGTATTGACGATGTTGCTGTGCTTAAAGCGCATCAATTTCCAGAAGATGCAGGTCCATTATCGCATCCTCCACGTCCAGATCATTTTGTAGAAATCAACAATTTCTATACCGCGACAGTGTATGAGAAAGGTGCGGAAATTAACCGCATGATGTCAACTTTATTGGGCAAGGAAAAATTCCGTAAGGGTACCGATGAATATTTTCAACGTCATGATGGTCAAGCGGTCACTGTTGAAGATTGGGTTGCTGCCTTAACTGCGGGTTCAGGTGTCGATTTGTCTGCATTTTTAATCTGGTATAACCAACCAGGAACGCCAAAGCTTGAAGCGAAAGGTGAATATGATGCGAGTACTCAAACTTATCGTTTAAGCTTTAAACAAAGTTTAAAACCCCATCCTAAATATCCAAATTTAAAAGCTGTACCTATTCCTGTGGCTTTAGCATTGTTTAATGCAGAAACAGGTGAGCAGTACACCTTGCATTCTGAGGCTTTATTTGAGAATGGGGTAAAAGATGGGGTGTATTTGTTTGATCAAACAGAAGCAAGTATTGAATTTACAGGTGTGACCGAAAAGCCTGTAGCATCTTTATTACGTAATTTCTCAGCACCGGTAAATCTTGAATTTAACTATTCAGATGAAGAACTTGCCTTCTTATTACAATATGAAACCAATGGTTTTAACCAGTGGCAAGCCACACAGACTTTGCTTGAGCGTATTTTGCTTAATGGTCATGATGCTCAAATTTATGTAGATGCAATTAAACAGACCTTACCAAATGTAATTGAAAAAGATCCGCTATTGGCGTCACGCTTATTTGATGTACCAAGTGAAGGTTATTTGGGTAGTCGCATTGATCAAGATTATAATCCTTTGATTGTAAATGAAGCACGTGAAGCCTTGTTGAATCAATTGGCTAAAGTCTTGGGTGACTTTGTTAAAGAAACATATGTATCACTTGATCCAGATTCACAAAATGAATTTTCACAAGCAATGGGTGTTCGTGCTCTGAAAAATATCATGTTGAGTTTTATGGCGCGTCAGGGGGATACCGCAGTATTTGATTTGGCTTATGCACAGTATGAAAATTCTGTGAATATGTCTGAGCGACTTGGGGCACTTAAAGTATTGGTATGGAATGATGCTCCACAAGCAAAAGCAGCCTTAGCGGACTTCTATAAGCGCTTTAAGGATGAAGCATTGTCATTAGATCAATGGTTTATGATTCAAGCAGCGCATCCGAAAGCAACGGCTGAAACAATTCAGTATTTAACGTCACATGCTGATTATGATTTAGGTACTCCTAACCGTATTCGTTCAGTGAGTGGTGGTTTAAATGCCAATCCTGTCAATGCATGGAGTTTTGGTGTTCAGCATTTTGTCGATTTGGCGAAGTATTTGGATGAGAAGAATCCAATTGTTGGCTCTCGTTTACTCCAAGTCCTTACACGCTGGTATACATTAGCTGAACCACAACGAAGTGAAGTAAAAGCCGCACTTGAAGGATTAAAATCTCAAGTGAAATCAAAAAATGTCAGTGAAACCTTAAATAGTATGTTAAGTGTTTAATTACTAATAATTTTTTATTTAATTATATTTGTAGTGCTATTTCTCTTATTGTTATAGGAGAAATAGCATGTTTAGGAGTTATAAAGTTATTGAACATTTAGATTGATTATCTATCTATTCTTTAAAAGTCTCATTTAGAGCCTGTTGCACAGCATCTACACGTGACTTACAGGCTTTATATGCAGACATGGATTCTTCCACAATCTTCATCAAATTATCAATATCAGGTTCTTCTTGAGATTCTAATAATTCTGCATTTTTCTTTAGAACGTCATAACCTTCTTTAAATGTTAAATCTTGTTTAGCCATTGCTTAATACCTGTGTCACATTTGCGTTGATCGTACCATCCAATAACTCTACTTGGATGTGATCAGTTGAAATTTGTTGAATAGAACGAATGGCTTTACCATCACTACGGACAATAGCATAACCTTTGGCCATGACATGACGTGGATTTTGCAAAAGCGTTTCACGCATGAGTGATTCAACTTGATTGGATGCCAATTTAATCAGTTGCTGTGCCAAATACTGAACAGTACCTTTCATCAAATCTAAGCTTTTATTTGCTTCATTGATCTGCCCTTGAGAAAGCGTTTTAATGACTTTGATGTACTGATCATTCTGGCTTTGATAAGCTGTGATTTGATGCTGAGATAACAGTTTAATCTTATGTAGAGAATCTAGCACATCTTGAGTGCGCTCTACGATTAGATTTCGAATACCTCCAATCACTTTACTCGGTGTATCAAAAGAACGGTTCGCCACTTCATCTAAAATAGTTCTATCTTTTTCATGGCCTATACCTACCCAGATTGGAACAGAGCGTTTGCAGAGTAGCGCAGCGAGATTGTAGTCATTGAGATAGGCTAGATCATTGACTGCACCTCCACCACGAATAATCACAATAAGATCTGGTGGTGTACTGAGGTCTTTCGCCCATTGTCGTAATGCATTTGCTAAAGCTTCAGAAATACTTGTAGCCGCAGTGTTCCCCTGAAACGTTGCCGTATGATAGACAAAATGACAAACCCCAGCTTGATCGAGAGCGTCTGCATCTTTCTTAAAGTCACCCAAGCCAGCAGCATTTTCAGGAGCAATAACGAGGACATTTTGAATATCAAATGGGGCAGGGAGTAATTTATTTTTATTCAGTAAACCTTCGCTGGTCAGTCTTTCTAAAATTTGTTGATAACGCCGTGCGATATCACCTAGGGTATAACTTGAATCTATTGCTTCAATATTGACTGAAAAGCCATATTGGGGACTAAATACAGCTTTCACTTTAATCAGTACATTGAGATCGCGAGAGAGTTCAACACCACTTTCACGTTCAAATTTTAATACCATTTTGGCAGCAGAGAATTTCCAGATTGTTGCCTTACAACTGGCAATGACTTTATCTGAATCTTCTTCCTTTTCTGCAAGTTCTAAGTAGTAGTGGCCGCCCTTGATACTTAGATTTCTAATCTCAGCTTTTACCCATATTGGTTCATCAAAAGTTACACGTATAACTTCTTGAACAGTTGCAAGGTATTCACTTAAGGAAAACTGTAGGTCAGACATACAAAGGCAATTACGGTAAATTTATCTAAAATAGTATATAACATGGTGGCTCAAGGCGGTGAAGATATGTTGATCTTATACATCGGATATGGCATATTTTTATGATGTAGACGGGCGTTATAAACATCTACTTAAACCAAATTATTTTTTAGCCTTTAAAGTAAAAACACAAGTGAAATCATTAATATTTATTAGCTTTTTTTTCTTGGTATCTTGTACCAGTTATGATTTAGAAAGTAATCATGCGCATTGTATGGGATATGGAGCAGATGTCAGTAACATTACATCAACAATGAGTGATTATGATCGCTTTAGATATCAGAGTCAGAATGGGATGAGTATGCTTAACAGCAATACACTCTCACCGAAGATGCGAACCGATTGTTATAAAGTTGACCCAAAACAAACCAAATAACTGAAAGGCTCATCAATGGATGGGCTTTAATTTTATGTAAGCTAAATTTATTTTATAGAGCATTCAAAAAATTATAAATTATGAAAAAAATCCTTTTTTTATTTCTTTTATGGATATCACAGCTTTGTTATGCAGATCCAATAATGCCAATTTTTGATAAAAAATTAAATATAGAGAAATTCAAAGAATATTTTGATCGTGATCATACTCGGTATCTTGGAAATGATAAATTAATCGCAGAACGAGAAACAGATTTAGATCAACCTAAATATAAAGTTATTGTTACTAGAATAATATTTGGTAGAGAATATGAGCTTCAAAATTATATCAAAATGATTGGTTATCACGACTGCGAAGCTAGAAAAATTTTCTTGTATGCGGGATATTATGATTACAATGCAGATCTTATTGAAACTTATAGAACTGTGACTAAATTTCCACAGGGTAGTAAGTTGATTGAAGATGCTTGTTTAGATAAATAAACTTTAAAATTTCATTTAAAGAGAAATTCTCATAAATCATAATCAACTGATATATTATTTTAATAACCCACTTCCCCAAAAAGTGGCTATTTTCTAAAAGTATTTTTTGAAAAAAAGTTTATCTAGAGTGAAAGAATCTGGCCTGTTTGTAAAAATAAAAAGTAAAATGAAAATATAAAGCAAATCATGGATATAGAAAAACCAGCTTATCCAAGTGATCAAATTAAGGCCTGGTGGAATTGTATAAATACCAACGGTTACGAGTGCAACAAAGCAAATAAAGATCAATATAAGGCTGGTTAACTGAGTAAATAATCCTATGGTTAGCAATAGCCCGAATACAAATTCAAATAAAGAAACAATGATAGCTGTCACTTCTGGAAAAGGTATACCTGCCGAAACAATCGTTTCCAACATGATTTGTTGATTTTTCTCTACAAATAATTTGTTATAACCCGTTGTAAAGAAAAATAAACCGATCGAAATTCTGGCTAATATTAAGGCGAAGTGACTAAATTTTGGCGAATTAAATGGATTTTTAAAGAGAAAACCAAACATGTGTCTATGATTCTGAAAATTAAAAAATATCTTAATAATCTGAGTAGATTTTTTAAATGTAAGCATTGTTGGTGAGTGTATATAATTTGTCATCTATACTGATTTAAAACTTTGCTAAGGCTGTGGGAAATGTTACGCAAGTTTCACAAAATACACATCAAGAAGTCCATACTTTTATATGGTGTATTTTTAGGCAAAACTGAGCGAAGTATGAAAATATTTTCAATTTTAAGTTTAGCTATGTTGATCGGCTTAACAGCGTGTCAAAAAAGAGATACAGATACACAAAAGCAAGATCAAACAACAACGCCACATTCAGTCGATAAGGACAGTTAACCCAACGCCCACTGATACAGTGGGCTGATTGATATAATAGGTTGGCGAAATCATGTTTATGCTAAGACGCTTAAAGCGTCTTTTTTATTGTAAAGATAAAGTCTTGTTTGAGATTAGACAAATATTTTACAGATAAGTTTTTGACTATTTAAACTCTATTTCACAATTAAAAGATATCGAAAAGTGGGGGAGTTATTAATTTTAAAGCAAAGTTTTATTTGGATTTTTTATATCTAATTCAAGTAATTTTTAGGCTTCCTCTATAAGAAATCATACTGTAGGCATAAGCTAAGATAGCCGAGTAATTTTCTTTAATGATTTAAAACCGTCTCGTCCTAATCGGCAATGACAGCACTTATCTAGGCTTAATACATCTTATCCATTGATCAAAAAATAAAACTAAATATTTAAATTAAAACAAAATTCAAGCTTAAAGTGTATAAGGTTCTAAGTGATTGTTATAATTTGTGTAGGCAACAAGTAGTTATTCGCAATAAGTGGTTGGATTGCTCTAAAGCGCTATGTTAGAACTTAACTTCCATATTTATTCGAGATTAAACATGAAAAAATTATTATTAATTTCATCTTTTTTAGCTGTTGTTTTTGTTGCTGGGTGTAGTGCAAAAGACAAAGATAAAGCGACATCTCCTGATAATGAGGTAAGTAGTAGTGCCGTTGCTGTTGATACAAATGAGTCAGCTGAAAAAACGGTAAAATATGAAACCGCTGATAAGAAACAATTTACACTTAAGACCAGTGATAATTTTGTTACAGCGACATTAACGGATAGCGATGGAAATAACTATTCATTGAAAGAAGTATCTGCTGGAAGCGGTATGCGTTTAGAAGGTGACAATGGTGTTTCAATTCATTCTAAAGGCGATGAAGGAACCATTGAACTTGCTAAAGATAAATCTTTTACAGTAAAAGAAGTTAAATAGAATTATGATGTAAATAGCCCCACCATTTGGTGGGGTTTTTTATTCGTAGTTCATCAATCAAAAAATATCGTAATGAGTGAATTATATTGGTGTTAAAAGTTTTTACTCCCTTTGAGAGAAGGCTAGGATGAGGGGGAGTTTGCTGGCTTATCGCCCTAAAAGGACTTATGAAAGAAGCCGAATAGGTTGAGAGAAAACTGTACACATTAAAATTAAGTACTTTAAAACCCATTCAAAAATAAGATATTTACGGGCATTTCATTATTTATGCACTTGAATAGACCGACTAATTGTAAACAATTGGCGCAATAGCTATTGAAATGAACAGATTAAAGTAATTTTACCGTGGCATGAAATTTGCTGAAAACACCTTTGCAATATTTTTATTTTTCAATTATTAAAGGTATTTTTATGTTTAAGCACACGGTTCTTTCACTGTTTATTTTCAGTGCTATCAGTACTTCAGTCGTTCATGCTGAAAGTTTTAATGTTCTTAAGCAATTATCCAATAAGCCGGTTCAATTAAAAGACGGTGAATACAAAGGCAATTATTATGTACCTTCGACTTTAAACACGATTACTTGGGGTTACTTACCGAATAAAGATGCCAAGCCTGTGATTTCTGTTCCGTCGGGGAGTGTGGTAACTTTTGATACAGTTTCACATGAAGGTTTACTTGAAGATCAAGGGCGGGATGCGGAAAAATTCTTTAAATCAAAAGGGGTGAAAGATGAATACATTTTAGATGAAGCAAAAAATATTACAAAATCTTCTCTAAAACATGATTTTCATAAAGATGGACCTCATATTGTGACTGGCCCAATTGAGATTCAAGGTGCACAAGCTGGTGATATTTTAAAAGTAGAAGTCATTAAAGTAGAGCCTCGCGTTCCCTATGGCGTCATTTCAAATCGTCATGGTAAAGGTGCTTTAGTGGGCGAATTTCCTAAAAGACCTCAACAAGAAAATGCTTCGGCTGAACATCCTGAGCGATATGGAAACGTTTCAGTGTTTACCCCAATAGAAAAAAATGCCAAGGGTGAATATGAGGGGGTACTAAAAACACAATCAGGTAAATCGATTCGTTTCCCACTAAGTCCGTTTATGGGCATTATGGGGGTCGCACCGAATACATCACAGCCAGTTCATTCAGTACCACCAGCGATGTATGGTGGTAATATTGATATAAATGAGTTAGGTGCTGGATCAACTGCATATTACCCAGTACAAGTGCCGGGTGCATTGTTCTATACCGGTGATAGTCATTTTGCCCAAGGTGATGGCGAAGTTGCATTAACTGCATTAGAAGCTTCAGCAAGAGCAACATTCAAATTCACTTTATTAAAAACAGGCAAAGATAAGATCCCGGGTAAAGAAATCGTACAGCCATTAGCAGAGAATGCTGAATTTTGGATTACACCAGGATTAGATGAAGATTTAGACGAAGCAATGAAAAAATCTACACGTGAAGCGATTCGTTTTTTAAATCAAGAATATGGTATTGATGAAGCGATTGCTTATGCTTATCTAAGCGCTGCTACCGATTTTGAAGTATCGCAAGTGGTCGATAAGACCAAGGGGATCCATGCAAAAATACGTAAAGCTGACTTTAAAGAGTTTGTTGAAGACGCTAAGTAAAACTAAAGCTGCTTAGGGTCTGTTGACATTTCATAAATGGCTTGCGAAGGATTGTGGTTAAAATTATCTCAGCCTTCGTTATGAAACTCGAAAATAGTCTCGCTATTCTCTTCGTTTCATGCCTTGCCTGCTCAATTTTAACCTACTTCGGGACTAGCGTGTTTTTTGCCGCTACGTGTTACCTTGCGAAACGATGTTTCTCATTATTTAGAATGACTAAATTTCGTATTTCGCGCCTAGTATCGCCTAAAAAACACACGTAGTCGCAAACGTAGACGAATTGTCAACAGACCCTAATTAAATATCCTTGGAAGTGAGGTCGTGTATTCAACTTTCAAGGATTTATCATTATCTTTGAAATGATATAAAGCTATAATCTTTTCGTCTTTCTTAGTGTTGATTGTTTTCCTGCAATTTATTCATTTATGTTTTCAAACGATATTTAGTCGTTTGTTATCGTGGCTTTCGATATGTGACATCAATGCTAAAGCGCTTCAAACATGAAAAATCATGTTTATTTAAGCCTTAGTTATAGCAATTTAGCGGAATGAGCTTTAGACACGAATCATACTTTTACTGTTTATATCCTCCATCCAGTCATTTAAATCCAAATCATTGGTAAATGAATGTTCACCATCAATCTTAAAGACTAACAAAGAGTCATGAATGCTAATAATACTCGCTAAATGCTGGCGAATGATGTTGGCTTCATAGTTGGTATTGATCAGCCAAGTGGAAGGGTTCACCCGAATCGAAGCATCGTAGTCACAGATAAGCTTATGGACTTCATCATAATGATGTGCTTGTGATGAGTTTAGAATAATCAAATAATTCATATTAACAACCTCCATAAAAGAGATTTCGATAAAATAACTTTTATTATGAAATGTGATAAGTATCACGATTTATTCAATCTAACACCAAAGCAATTTGATCAATTAAAAAAATGTCAGACAATCTAAAGCTGAATTTTGATGATGTGTTAGTTTTTTATTATTGTATTGTTCAAGAAAATTCTTAGTGGATATTCCTTTTGTTACATAATAAACAGCCAAAAATTTTAAATATTGGCTAAATTGAAGTATGATTAAGTTTAAAATATTTAAACAATAAGCTCATCAAAAGATGGGCTTTTTTATCTTACTCTCTCTGTGTTATAAAGTTTGAGGCTTAAAATGCTGGTTAAAATAGAAGATGGTTTTTACCTAAATTCACTGCATATTATCGCGATACATGTTTCTAAAGATATGATTACGCAAAATTTTTCTATAACTATAGAATATACACCACACAATCAAAATGCCAATGGTCTATATCATAAAAAGTGCCAGACGAAAGCTGAAGCGGATTTATTTTTGCAAACTCTACATCAACAAATCGCGCAAATATAAATTAAAATTTTTTTAGTTATTTTTGCATTGAAATTAAAAGAAAAGGAATTCATTTTTTAAGCTATATTAGGCTCACAATTGAATGTATCGATAATGTGAAAATCACAATGATTGAACATTTTTGAGGTCAAAATGCATAAACTGAAAATTCTTATTTGTACACTTTCACTATTCACACTGTCTGCCTGCCAAAATGTGCAAAAAAATAACAAAATCATTGCCAAGGCATTTGATACTTCAACACATTTTCAACGCTATCTGATGGATAAACATGCGCCAGAGAATGTCATTGTTACCCATAATATAACTTACCAAGAACAACCAAAACTCAGTTTAGATCTCTATCAGCCAATAGATATTCAACAATTTGAAAAACGCCCAACAGTGATCTGGATTCATGGTGGTGGTTGGATTTCAGGTGCTAAAGATAATGCAAGAGGATATTTTAAACTGCTTGCAGCACAAGGTTATAATGTTGTTTCTGTGCAATACCAATTTGCACCGCAAGCAATTTATCCAACGCAGTTGTATCAAATCAATAATGCACTGCGATTTATCCAGCAAAATGCAAAACAATACCATATAGATGCTGATCAATTATTTTTAGCAGGGGATTCGGCTGGGGCCAATTTGGCCAGTCATTATGCAGCGCTTCTCACTAACCCAAATTTTGCCAAAGAATCTGGATTTACAGCCTCGATTCAAGCTTCACAACTTAAGGGTTTAATTCTGCATTGCGGAATTTATGATATGAATGCCTTTATCAATACAGCACCAGATGAAATCAAACTGATTGAATGGGGGGTAAATAACCTTGTTCAAGCTTATACAGGTAATCAAAAAGACAATCCTGAATATTTAAAACGTTTATCACCTATACAACATCTTACCAAGGATTATCCGCCTGTATTTATCAGTGGAGGGAATAAAGATTTTCTCACAGATACGCAGTCCATTCCTTTTGTAAAAGCGTTGCAAGAAAAGCAAATCCCTGTTCAAGCTATTTTCTACCCGGAATCAAAAGAATGGTTGGTCCATGAATATCAATTTTTCTTGGGCAAAAAGGCGAGTCAGCAAACGTTTGATCAAACTATTTTGTTTTTGAAGAAAAATGTTGATTCAAAATAAACTCAAAAAATAATGATTTAAACTGAATTGTCATAAAAGCATGTTATAAAAAATAAAATTGTAGCGAGAAATGAAAGATGGAAATCAGTGTAAAGCAAATCAACAAGCGTATAGATGAATTTCAAGAATCAAGTAAGAAAGCATCAACTTTAGAAATTGGCTATAAAACCTATGCCAAGTTAATGAATGAAGATAAATTTGCAGATGCCCTCAAGAAAGATCCCAATAACACAATGGTTCGTTACTATAAAGATATAAAAATTAAATTGGTCACAGAAAAACACCATTTTGAGGTGAAATAAGCTTTTTAATAAGTAGAATAACAATTTTTAAAATTTACAACTCAAGGAATGAGTGTAAATTTTTTTATCATTTTGCATGAGAAAAAGTAATATATCTTTTAAACACTTAGTTGATCCTATAGTGATCACTTTTTGCCTTATACACTTAAAATTTAATATACATAAAGCATTGCTATGCGCGCTTATTGTTAAACACAACTTGTAACACTTCTATCTAAATCCTTCATTTTTTATTCATTTTATTTGAAGAGTGTATCTAAATATTTCATTTTTTTGATTTTTTTATCATATGTTTAAAACATTAAAAACATAGTTTGTTAAGATAATTTAATCAATTCGGGTGATTTTTTATCAACGGAGTTTGATGTTTATTCTTGTGATATAGGTATCAAAACCTACAGAATAACTGAATAAAAACAACTATATGATAATATTTATCATTTGGAATGGCTCATTTTAATATCTATTTGTGCTGTAAAAGTAGACGTTTAGACTCATTTTTTAAGTGTTTTTTAATTTAAGCAGACTTAATGATCTTACAAATTGTGACAAGATATATTAAAATAGATTTTGGTTTATTTTGTGACGAAAATAATGGAAATTTTAAACTTTATAAAGAGTTTCAACACGGTAAACACGTATTTAATTTTGGCGGTCATTGCCTTGTTGTTTATAATTTCATTTTTCTATTTTATTCATCCTACCTGATTAAGTAGAAAATTGAAGAAAAAAGGTGAGTATCATATTGATAACTCGCCTTTTTTTATAAAATAATTTTTATCAAAGTGAAATTGCTTATTACTCATCAAATTTAATGGCTGAGATTACAAATCGCTAAAGATTGTATTGTAAATTGAATTTATATAACATACCAACCAAATGGTATCTTTTGATGAGTTTATGAATTCTACACTTTTTGCCTATAGTTTATTGGCGGTCGCTATCATCGCTGAAGTAACAGGTTCAACATTCTTAGTGAAATCGCAAGGCTTCACAAAGTTAGTCCCAAGTTTACTGGTGGTATTTTTTTATGTGATTTCTTTTTATTTACTGTCTCAAGTGATTAAAACGATTCCATTAGGTATTGCTTATGCAATTTGGGCTGGTGTCGGTATTATCCTGACTGCTTTGGTGGGTTACTTCATTTTCAAACAAAGCTTAGACTTTGCTGCAATTGCAGGCATTGGATTAATTATTTCAGGTGTATTGGTGATTAACTTATTTTCAACATCAGCAGGACATTGATAAATGCACGAAGCAGGTAAGATTTGAGTATGGATAAAATTGTAGAAAATGCTTATCAACGTAAAAAAGATCCTGAAGGTGTTAAAAAATTAATTTTAGCCAACACGATGAGTTTAGTTGCTGAACACGGTGTAAATGGCGTGTCGATTCAAAGTATTGCAACACGTTCAGGTGTAACGAAAGGTGGTGTATTTCATCATTTTGCCAATAAACAAGTTTTGATTGAGGCCATGTTGGAAGAATTAATCCAACAACTGGACCAGCAAGTCAGTCTAGCAATTGAACAAGATCCAGTCACTTATGGCTGTTTTACACGTGCATATATTGCTGTCACCTTAAGTTCTTCATTTGGGGTCAACACGGTATGGAGTGCTTTAAGCATGACATTGATGACTGATAAATCTTATAGTGAGAAGTGGGATCAATGGCTGACACGGCGATTGTCTCAACATGCTGAAACGGATGATTCTGCCACATTAAAAATATTACGTTATGCAGCGGATGGGGCATGGTTTGTAGAAAGTCTCTCCCCAAAAATGCAGGATGATTATGAGGAAATTAAACAGCAATTGTTATTAAGGACTTATCCTGAATAGTGATTCATTTGCTCAGATTTTTAAGCAAAACCAATAGCTGCAAACTAAAATAACGTTCCTAAATAAAAAAAACCAAGTCAAATGATATTGACTTGGAATGGAAAACTTTCTTTAAACTGGGTTAAATCATTGCTTTATGATTTATTCACTGCCTAAAGTCATCAAACTTGCATTTCCGCCCGCAGCAGCAGTATTGATGCTGATCGCACGCTCAATAAGTAATGGTGCAAGTGGGATAATTGTATTGGCATCCGCTAAATGCGTTATGCCAACAATTGCGCCTTCACGTTGCGCAATCACAGTCTGTAATTCTTTTAGACCAGCACCTTGATGTAAAACTGCCTCAAACTCTCCAACAGTCACATCATTGATCATCGAAAATTTTTGTTGCAATGCTTTTGGCATACTTTGAATCATTTTTAAAGCAATCGCATCATCACTTAAAATACAGACTTGCGCATTGAGAGACAAAATTGCATTAAATTGATTCAGCAAAGCCTGTTCTTGCGCTGCGATTGCCAATATGCGATGACGTGATACAACATGATATTGATTCAATTCACCTGTTGGACCCGGAAGTTCATATAAAGCAATCGGGGATTGATACTGATGCATAGCCCATTGCGAATAATGCTGCTTCGCCCAAGTGTTAAATTCTGTTTGAATCTCAGATGGTTTTAGATTGAGCTGTTCCGAGATATTTTTTACAGTACCAAAAGGGCGATTGGGTAGGGCTGTATGCTGCATCAATTTATATAAATAAATCGGACCGCCAGCTTTAGGCCCTGTTCCTGATAAACCTTCACCACCAAAAGGTTGTACGCCGACAACAGCACCTACAATATTACGATTAATATATAAGTTGCCCACTTCCGCATGTTCAATAGTGGTTTGAATGGTTTCATCGATACGTGTATGTAAACCCATGGTTAGACCATATCCTTTTGCATTGATATGTTCTAACAATTGCTTTAATTCACCATATTTATAGGTAATAACATGCAATACAGGTCCAAAAACTTCACGTTTTAAATCATTCAGATTTGGAAGCTCAATCACCGTCGGGACAATAAATGTGCCTGCATTTAGATCAGATGTTGGTGTTTCATAAGCAAGTTGATGTATTGAATAGCCCTTGCTACGCATCATTTCGATATGCTTTTCAATATTTTGTTGCGCTTCACCATCAATCACTGGACCTATATCTGTTTTAAGCAAAATAGGTTGCCCAATATTGAGCTGTTGCATGGCGCCTTTAAGCATCTTAATTAAGGTTGCTGCATTGTCTTCTTGAACGCACAATACACGGAGGGCAGAACAACGTTGACCTGCGCTATCAAATGCTGAATTTACTGCATCAATTACCACTTGTTCTGTCAGCGCAGAAGAATCGACGATCATCGCATTTTGGCCACCTGTTTCAGCAATCAGCGGAATCGGTTGACCTGTTGGACTCAGACGTTGTGCCACGGTTTTTTGTAAAATCTTAGCAACTTCAGTGGAACCTGTGAACATAATGCCTTGAATACGCTCGTCTTGGCTAAGTTTTGCACCGACTGTTTCACCACGACCAGGAAGTAATTGTACAACTGATTTTGGAACTCCTGCTTCCCATAAGATTTGAATTGCTTGTGCTGCAATTAATGGGGTTTGTTCCGCAGGTTTAGCAATTACGGTATTTCCTGCAACAAGTGCTGCCGATATTTGTCCAGTAAAAATTGCAAGCGGGAAGTTCCAAGGGCTGATACATAAAATTGTACCCAAGGGGCTAAGTGCGCCATTTTTTTCGATACTTTGCATTTGAGCTGCATAATATCTGAGGAAATCAACGGCTTCACGTACTTCGGCAATACCATTGCTGTAGGTTTTACCACTTTCACGACACAGTAAAACCATCAGTTCCTGAATACGCGATTCCATAATTGCAGCAGCTTTGAGCAATAACTCTGCACGAAAATCTTGAGATGCGTTTTTCCAATTTTCAAAAGCTTGATGAGCGTTATCTAAGGCCAAATCAACTTGCGCTGTTTCTGCTTCGATCACATAACCAACCAAATCAGTGTGATCAGCTGGATTGCGGATTTCTTGCGAATTTATTTCAGCTAAGTCTTGTAAATCAAGCTGATCGACAAGGCTATAACTGTTCCACTGGTGTTTTAAATAGTGCTGAACAGTTTGATTTAAATCTTTTAATTTACTGTCATCGGCTAAGTCTAAACCTTGAGAGTTTTGGCGTATGCCTTGATATAAATCATGAGGAAGCGGAATAGCAGGGTGTTTTAGCCCGACTGCATGCTCTTTTTCTGCAGTATGTAAAATTTCTTGAACAGGATTTTCAATCAAGTCTTCAATTTTAATATTTTTATCTGCAATACGGTTAACAAATGAAGTATTTGCACCATTTTCCAATAAACGTCGAACCAAATAAGCCAATAAGGTTTCGTGATTACCGACAGGCGCATAAATACGACATGGAATCCCTAGTTTCTGATCCGAAACCTTGCCTACCACTTGTTCATAAAGTGGTTCACCCATGCCATGTAAGCATTGGAATTCATATTGACCAAGATAATATTTTTGTGGATCTGCTAACTCATAAATTGTGGCAAGCGTTTGCGCATTATGTGTTGCAAATTGCGGATACACCTGATCAGGCGCAGCCAATAGTTTTTTTGCACATGAAATATACGACAAATCTGTATGCACTTTACGGGTAAAGACTGGATAGTCAGACATACCGTCAATTTGTGCCTTTTTGATTTCACTGTCCCAGTAAGCACCTTTGACCAGGCGAATCATTAAACGTTTTTGACTACGTTTTGCCAGATCAATAATATAATCTACCACATAGAAACAACGCTTTTGATAGGCTTGAATGACAAAGCCAATACCTTTCCAGTTTGCCAGTTGTGGCTCAAAGCATAAACGCTCAAGTAATTCTAAAGACAGCTCTAAACGATCTGCTTCTTCAGCATCAATATTAAGACCAATGTCATAGGTCTTTGCTAAAAGTGCTAAATTTAAAATACGAGGATAAAGTTCATGATGCACACGCTCGGTTTGAGAACGTTGATAACGTGGATGTAAAGCCGAAAGTTTAATTGAAATTCCTGGACCGGTATAAACATCTTTACCTTCAGACGCTTTACCTATGGCATGAATCGCTTGAGTATAGTCTTCAAAATAGCGATCTGCATCGTGTTCAGTCAGTGCCGCTTCACCAAGCATGTCATAAGAATAACGGAAACCTTTGTCTTCAAGGATTTTGGCATTGTCCAATGCTTCTTCAATGGTTTCACCAGTAACAAACTGCTCACCCATCATACGCATGGCTGCATCAACTGCCTTACGTATGATGCCTTTACCTGTACGCGCTAAAAGCGAAGTGAGAATCCCTGAAAGGCTGGTTTGTTTAGGCGTTTCCATCAGCTTGCCAGTCAGCATGAGTCCCCATGCAGCAGCATTGACAAACATCAGATTACTTTGGCCTAAATGATCTTTCCAGTTTCCTTGATTAATTTTATCGCGAATCAATAAGTCTCGGGTCGCACTATCAGGGATACGCAATAAGGCTTCAGCCAAGCACATCAATGCGATGCCTTCTTGTGAAGACAATGAAAACTCTTGCAGCAGACCTTGTACGATACCTGCTTTGCCTGACGAACTTTTACGGTCACGTAAGCTATGCGCTAAGTTAAATGCAATCTCATAAATTTTCTGATTCATTGCTTCAGAAATTTGACTGTGCTCAAGTAAGTTTTCAACACATTCCGATTCAGCACGACGCCACGCATGATTGATTTCTTCTTCAAAATCAGTTTTGTCTTTAAATTCGGTAATGTAATCCAAACTTGGAAGTAGGTTTGCATTTAAAACTTGAGGTGAATCCATATTCATTGTCAACGTCCTGTGACTAGCAAATATTTTTGTTGAGCAGATGGGTTTATATAATTTATGATTACAGAATATTTGGTGAATAACTCACTATAATTTGAATAATATTTAGAGAATTATTCTATGGAAAGTGCTTATTTAAGCTTAGATCGTATAGATATTCGGATTTTGGACATTTTGCAAAAAGATGGAAAAATTTCCAATATTAAGCTGGCTGAAAAAGTTAATTTATCGCCCACAGCTGCGCTTGCTCGGGTGCAAAAATTGACAGGGGAAGGATTTATTTTGGGCTATGAAGCAAAACTAAATCCGAAAATGTTAGGCGCTAATTTTGTGGTATTTGTTGAGATTCTTTTAGACAAAACCACACCCAATGCTTTGGATGCTTTTTCAGATGCCATTGTACAATATCCAGAAATCATGGCATGTCATATGATCAGTGGCGGTTTTGATTTTTTAGTGAAAATTCGATGTGCTGATATGGAGGAGTTTCGTCGTATTTCAGGGCAAGTACTCTGGCAATTGCCTGGGGTAAAAGAAACACGTAGTTATCCAGTGATGGAAGTGATTAAAGACAGCTCACAATTACATTTAAATTTTAAAGCGAAAGTAAAGAAATAGAAAAGGGGCATGAATGCCCCCAACGCTAATGGTTTATTCAAACATGTGAATTTACATATTTTTCATTTCACGGTTATAAATTTGTTCAGCATTTTCAAAACGATCAATTACATCTTTTTCAGGCGCTTTGTCCATTAAACTGACCACAATGATGCTGATGAAAGAAAGCACAAAGCCTGGCACGATTTCATATAAGCCCGTATGCGCCATGGTGTTTTTCCAAACAATTACGGTTACAGCACCGACAATGATACCGATCAATGCGCCATTTAAAGTCATACGTTTCCAAAACACAGACAATAAAATAAGCGGACCAAATGCTGCACCAAAACCAGCCCATGCATAAGCCACTAGACCTAGTACCTTGCTTTCTGGGTTAAATGCCAAAATGATCGCGAGCACTGAAATGGCTAAAACCATTAAACGACCAACCCAAACCAACTCATTTTGTGAGGCTTTTTTACGAAGAAAAGATTTATATAAATCTTCAGTTAAGGTACTTGAGCATACCAAAAGCTGACAACTTAAGGTACTCATGACAGCTGCTAAAATAGCGGCTAGGACAACACCAGCAACCCATGGATTAAATAAGATTTTGGTTAATTCCATAAACACTGTTTCTGGATTTTTTGCCACAATTGCAGCTGATGGAATGTCAGGATGTGCTTGGAAATAAGCAATACCCACATAACCGACAGCAACAGCGCCCGCTAAACATAGAATCATCCATGCCATACCAATACGACGAGCGTTGGGAATGGTTTTCACTGAATCTGCTGCCATAAAACGGACTAGAATATGCGGTTGTCCAAAATAGCCTAAGCCCCATGCCATTGACGAAATGATGGCAATAAAACTAACCCCTTGGAACATATTTGCTGCATGTGGACGTGCGGCTTCAATCAATTGATTGACATGTTGTAAATCACCGACTGCCAAGAAAGTCATAATCGGTGCCAACAGCAATGCAAAAATCATCAAGCCCGCTTGAAATGTATCTGTCCAACTGATCGCAAGGAAGCCACCGATACATACATAACTGATGGTTGCAATCGCACTAACCCAAAGTGCAGTGGTGTAGTTCATGGCAAAAATACTTTCGAATAAACGTGCACCTGCCACCATGCCTGAAGCACAGTAAATACCAAAGAAGATTAAAATAACCAGTGCAGAAATGATACGGATCACTTTCTTTTTATCACCAAAACGGCTGGTGAAATAATCTGGTAATGTTAATGCATTATTTTGTATTTCAGTATGGACACGTAAACGGCCTGCAACCAAATACCAGTTGAGCCAAGCACCAATAATAAGCCCGATTGCGATCCATGATTCAGATAATCCAGTCAAGTAAATTGCGCCGGGGAGACCCATGAGTAGCCAGCCACTCATATCCGATGCACCTGCTGAAAGTGCAGTGACAAAACTCCCTAAGCTTCGACCTCCCAAAATATAATCTGAGAAATCGGTGGTTTTTATATAGGCATATAAGCCTATACAAACCATTGCAATGATATAAAAGATAAACGTGACAACTGTGGGGTTGAGTGAGTCCATATTTAATTCAGTCCTTGTGGAGTAAATCTCCAAGTTTTATTTTTTATCGCATAAGTTTCACGAGCGAATTCTTTCACACAACTAAAAAATATCGCTGTGATTTTTATAAGGTGATTGTGCAAGATTTATGTATCCGATTGTAACTTTAGATACAAATGCAAAAAATCAGCAATTTATATCCAAAAAAATTCTACTGGGAGTGTTTAGTGACTGCGGGATTATACTTTACGCAAAGTTACATTGTTAACGTTTAATTGATAATTCCATAAAATTGTTTATCGAAATGACATATTTTGCTAGTACAAAAGCAGATGAGAAGGAATATTATTATAACTGCACAACTATAGTGCATAAATATATAATGAGCAGATCACATGGAAACGGTTCAACCTGAAGTTACAAGAATAGAAAAAGATTTATTGGGAAGTAAAGAAGTTCCTATAAACAGTTATTATGGCATTCATACAATCCGAGCTTTAGAAAATTTTAATATTTCTAAACATAGCGTCGGTGAGCAAAGCTTTTTTATCCGCGCTTTGGCTCAGGTCAAAAAGGCCTCGGCACAAACCAATTTGCAATTTAATAAGATCTCTGAAGAAATCAGTGTAGCGATTCAAAAAGCAAGTGATCAACTGATTGAAAATCCGCAAAATTGGAAAGATGCATTTCCATCAGATGTCTACCAAGGTGGTGCGGGAACATCGATTAATATGAACACCAATGAAGTCATTGCCAATATCGCATTAGAGTCTTTAGGTTATGCGAAAGGACGTTATGACATCATCCATCCAAATGACCATGTCAATAAATCTCAATCGACCAATGATGTCTATCCCACCGCATTACGTTTAGCAACTTACTATTCACTGGATTTGTTATTTGAAAAAATCAATAATTTGATTAGTTCACTGACATTAAAATCTGCTGAGTTTCAGTATGTGCTAAAAATGGGACGGACCCAGTTACAAGATGCTGTCCCAATGACATTAGGACAAGAGTTTCATGCCTTTGCGACATTACTCAAAGAAGATGTTCGTCTAATTAAAAAGACCCGTGAACTTTTATTAGAAATTAACTTAGGCGCTACTGCGATTGGTACAGGGGTAAATACGCCACATGGTTATGCTGCGCAGGTCAATGAAAATTTAAAAGCCTTAACAGGTTTAAATTTAATTGGTGCAGAAGATTATGTTGAAGCGACCAGTGACTGCGGTGTATTTATTATCCTTTCAAGCACCTTAAAACGTTTGGCTGTAAAACTCTCTAAAATCTGTAATGACTTACGTCTATTAAGTTCTGGCCCAAGAACAGGTTTATGGGAAATTCGCTTACCTGAATTACAAGCTGGTTCATCAATCATGCCAGCAAAAGTCAATCCTGTGATTCCCGAAGTCGTCAATCAAGTTGCATTTAAAGTGATTGGTAATGATTTAACCATTACCTTCGCAGCAGAAGCAGGCCAATTACAGTTAAATGTTATGGAGCCTGTGATTGCGCTTACCATGAATGAATCAATTGAATTATTGATCAATGCGATTCAAACCTTGGATGAGAAGTGTATTCAAGGTGTGGTTGCCAATGAAAAAACCTGTTTTGATGCAGTGATGCGTAGTGTGGGAATTATTACCTTACTTGATCCAATTTTAGGTCATGCAAAGTGTGATGAAATTGGGAAGCAATGTATTGCTGAAAATAAAACCATTCAAGAGGTTGTACTCGAACAAGGTTTATTGAGCCAAGAACGTCTAGATGAAATTTTCTCTTTTGAAAATATGATTTCAGAAATTGCAGTACAGCCATATGAAGAAATCGGTAAAGCAGGCTAATTGTTTGAATTACACCTGTTGATCCGTGTAAAAAACGCTGATAGATACAGCATTTCGGTGCTGTATTTTTATGCATGGTAAAAAAAATAAAGTTTCTTTATAATTCAACAAAATTTAAAATCACCAACAAAAGTCAATAATCTATGAATAATAAACATTTAATTCTCGCCTTAAGCTTGGTACTTCTTTCTGGATGTGCGAAAAAATCGGAACAAGCTGCTGAAAGTTCGGCGTCTGCTCAAGATGCACAAGTCGTTGCTCAGGGTGCTGCACAAGCGGCTGATGCCGCAGAAAAAAGTACTGAGCAAGCTGCTGAAAATTCTGTTGATACCACACCTGTGACTGAACAAAAACCTGAAACTATTTTAAGTACCGATGTCAGTCAAGCAGAAAAAGCACGTCGTATGGTGCGTGAAGCTCAGGTTAATTTCACAGTCAAAGATGTGGTTAAAACTGCTTTAGAAATTGATAAGCTCACTTTTCAAGCGGGCGGATTTATAGAGCAGAAAAATATCAGTTTTGATGTACTCGATGTCAAAACACAAAAAATTGCGGATGGTAAAATCCGAGTTTTTGAAAAAGTTGATCCGCATGCAGAGATCATTGTCAGAGTACCGAGTGATAAAGCCGCGTTATATGTCAATCAGTTATTGCCTTTGATGTATTTTTTAAATCAACAACAATATTCTGCAAAGCGGTTTGAGTTAAAGCTTTTAGAAGAAAAAATCGGACAAACTCAAAGCGTTCCAAGTGATACTAAACAATCACAGCTGAATGAAATTTCCCGTTTAACTCAACTTGAAGTTCAAGATCGGGTACGTTTTAGCACGATTAGTATTGCCATTAAGCAACCCGCGATGGTGAGAGAAAGTCTGGATGTTGATGTTGATGCTGTGGCACGCTTAAACGGTGATAGTTTTTGGAAGCGTGCTTGGGAAGGTATTCAATATGGCTGGCAATTTATTTTGGATTTATTGGTTATTTTAGTCACCATTTGGCCACTTTATTTACTGGTATTTTTTGGCTTGATTATTTATCGAGTGGTTAAGCCTGTAATGAATAAATTATTCAATGATTCATCTTCGACTAAACCTTCTAAAGATGTAAAAAAAGATCAGATGAATTCCACAGATGACAATGCATGATTTTGCTTAGCGCTATGCTGTAATTTTTAAAGCCAGTGCAATTGCACTGGTTTTTTAATGTGTTGTCAGTTTTTCAAAAAGCTGTTGCATTCCTTCAGTCGCATTCATTTTTAAACACTGGTATTGCTGGGGAACACGCTCATAACTGGCTTGCGGGTCAATATAATATGCATCACAGTGTTCTGGAATCTCGTGAATCAAACCTGCCACAGGGTAGACGGTCAATGTGGTGCCAATAACAATAAAAATATCAGCATCACGGATCATCTCTACTGCTTCTTCATACGCAGGAACAGCTTCACCAAACCAAACCACATGAGGTCGAAGTGGAAATCCTTCAGGACATTTATGTTGTTCTAGATCCAATTGCCAACCATCTATAGGATAAAACTCATTTGTGTACTGCGCATTAGGTTTAGAACTTTTAGCAAGGCGTATATTGCCATGTAAATGAATAACCTGTTGGCTTCCAGCACGTTCATGTAGATCATCAATATTTTGAGTAATTACAATGACATCAAAATATTGTTCGAGTTGAGCAATGGTATCGTGTGCCTGATTGGGGTGGGCTTTGAGAATATGTTGACGTCGTTCATTATAAAAACGTTGCACCAAGGCAGGGTTACGCTGCCAAGCTTCAGGTGTAGCCACCTCTTGAATATCATAATTCTCCCATAAGCCATTACTATCTCGGAACGTGCTGATTCCACTTTCTGCACTCATTCCTGCACCTGAGAAAACTACAATTTTTTTCATAGGATAAACAATTAAAATTTTTAAAATCCTAACATAAATTGAGTGAAACGTGTTTTCTCATTATTATAACTATCCTGAAGCAGTTAAATGGTGTCAGGCGGCTTATCTACAAGATCCAGAGCATGACATTTAGAATGGGGAGTGGATTCTAATGTCATGATTTATTTTTAAATTATTCAATAAATTTGATTTGTTTAATGAAGTAAAAAGACTCATCTGCACTAGGACCAGCAACTCGATCTGCATTTTTTTCAAATTGAATATCTGCTTGGACTTTTTTTTCAATATATTGCTTTTTTAAAATTTGCCCGCCTGTTTCTTCATCATGGTCAAACCATGGCCCGCACTTTTGATTGCAGTATGCATAAATGGTTTTGCCTTGGGTATTTTTTAACAGCAAGCCGTTGTCATCAACACCACCACCATTGGCCAGTATATAGTTTTGTGTTTTAGCATTGGCAAAATGACTGATTGAAATACAGGTAAGAATAAGCAATATTTTTTTCATCTTTTCCTCAAGATTTAATAAGACTTTATTGTATATACGCGGTTATTTTACAACAAATGGCATGTATTAAAAGAAAAGGTCTGTAAAAACAGACCTTAAAATACTGAGCTTAATGATCATGGTGTAAATATTTCGGCTGTTTAGGGAGTTGCATGCTACAGAAAAGACAAATAATTAGCATGACAATCACGTAAACAAAGAAGCTGTTCTCATGACCAAGATCTTTTAACTTTAATGCAACAGCAGGTGCAGATCCACCAAAGATTGCATTACCGACAGCATAGGCAAAACCAACCCCCAAGGCTCGAATATGTGGCGGGAACATTTCTGCTTTAACTAAACCACTAATCGAGGTGTAGAAACTGAGTAACATCATTAAGAAGATCAGTAATAATGTCACGATAAAAGCTGAACCACTAAAGTACGGCATTGCAATGACCATGACAGGATAGATGAAAATGGCACAGCTGCTACTAAAGAGCATCATTGAAGCACGACGACCGATTCGATCTGCCAGCATCCCGAACAAAGGTTGTGCACACATAAATACAAATAGGGCAATGGTCATCATATAGCCGACCGTTTTGTCGGCAAAACCAAGGCTGGTGATATAGGTTTTTGAATATACTGTGATGATATAAAAACACAATGAACCCGCAGAGGTATAACCAACAACCAGTAGGAACGTATTCCAGTTCTTGCTGAGTAATTCTTTTAAACTGCCTGAACCCTCTTTTGCACTATCATCTTCAGATAAGGTTTCTTTTAAATGTCGACGTGCAAAGAATGAAAGAATGGCAACGACACCACCAATAACAAATGGAATACGCCAGCCACCATCCATTAATTGTTCTTTAGACATAAGGGCCAACATAATCACGCCTAAAAGGCTTGCTAAAAGTTGTCCACCAGACAGCGTGACGTACTGAAAAGAGGAATAGAATCCTCGTTGACCTTTTAAAGCAACCTCGCTCATATAGGTCGCAACAGTACCATACTCACCACCTACTGAAAGTCCTTGTAACAGACGTACAGCCAATAATAGAAATGGTGCTGCCATACCGACTTGATCATAAGTCGGGAGTGCTGCAAATAAAAATGAACTGATCGCCATTAAGGTAATAGAAATGATCATGGATTTTTTACGTCCATAGGTATCGCCAATCCAGCCAAAAAGCCAACTGCCTATGGGCCGCATGAAAAAACTAGCAGCAAAGACGCCCCACACATAAATTGCTTTTGTGGAGTCATCCATATCTGGAGCGGTTAATGCATGGGTGAAATAGGTTGCGAATGCTGCATAAATATAGAAATCAAACCATTCCACCAAGTTACCAGAAGCAGCCCCAACGATAGCCATGACACGATTACGTTTTTCATGTGGCTGATAAATATGTGTTTCAGTCATAAAATATCCTTATTATGCTGCTACGGTTTTTATGTCTTGAAAATGTGAAAAATCAAATTTTTTGCATTTCAAACTGTTTGGATTTTGCATTTTGATTTTAAGATTAAACGATTATACAAATACGGTATTGGTACAAAAAATACACAGCTTAATACAGCTATATCTAAAAATTAATGCACGAATGTTCTTGTTTTAATTTGCGTAATATGAGAATTTATTGATTAATTGCATATTGTAAAAATGAAAAAAATAAATAATTATCAAACTGGGTTTTAGATAGATTTACTTATGATTTAAGTTAAATGAAAAGAACCATCGAAAAGTATTCGGTATTGTAGTTGAGAAAAAATATCTAATTACGATTGGGTGAAATCACATCAATTCGAATGAGACAAATTAGAGAGAAAGAAAATACAAGAATATTTTCAAATGACCAAAGGGCAGATTGATTATCGGCATAATTGACTTAACACGTTGAAACAAAATGAGACACAATTTGTCGTTTTAAAAGCGGCTGTAGACAAGCCTGTCTAGACATTTTATTAAGCTTTTTAGTATAATTCATCACATTCTAAAATTAAATAATAAACTATGTCTAACAATATTTACACTGCTTTAGAGCAACTGGGACTTGGTACGCAAAAACGTGCGATCCATGTTCTATTTTCAAATTCATCTTTAAATGATCAAGTTTTACTGCAACGTATTGATGGGACACATACACTTAACTTAGGCCTTAGCCTACAATTAACTTGTCTATCTACATCAGCAAGCATTGCTCTAAAAAGCTTTATTGGTAGCCAAGTGGCCGTAGATATTGTTAATGACAAATCTGAGCTGAATCGAATTTCAGGGATCGTAACCAAAGCCGATGTAGGTGCCAGTGACGGTTCTCTTACAATTTATCGCCTTACAGTTGAAGACCCCACAGCGCTTTGGAAATATCGTAGAAACTCCAGAGTGTTTATGAATAAATCTGTTGTTCAAGTTGTGGAGGTTCTATTTCAAGAATGGCGAGAGCGAAGTCCATTGTTTGCTTCAAGCCTGACTTTGGACAAAACAGCCTTAACCAAAGACTATGATGTCCGACCATTCATCATGCAGAGCAATGAGCTCGATTTTGACTTTATTCAACGGTTGTTGGCTTCTGAAGGGATAAGTTTCTTAGTCGATGAAGCACAGCATAAAGTTTCTAGTTCTTCAGAGCCGATTCAACCACAGAAACTACGCCTAATCGATCATAATGCGCAATACAAAGCACTAGATCGCCGTAGTATCCGTTTTCACCGTAGCAGTGCTGTAGAAAGACAAGATAGCATAACGGCATTTACTGGTTTACGTTCCATTCAACCTACGGCTGTACATGTACAAAGATGGCAAGCGGATGCTTTAGAACAAGAAGAAGGTGCAGGTTCAGTTCTTACCAAACATAAGCATTCAGACAATCAGAATGTGGCAAGTTTAGCTTTAGAACAGGCATTTCATGTCAGTCCTGCATGGATACAGGACTTAAAAGGTGAAGATGGTGTAACCAAATCTGGTCATGTCCAAATTGAAAAGCTCAATGAAAACTTGAGTAAATATTTCGATCTACAAGCCAAAAAATTTACTGCTATTTCTACAGTAAGAGATGCATATGTGGGGTATTGGTTTGAATTTAATGAACATCCTGAAATAGATCAGCATTCAGGTGCAGACAAAGAATTTTTGATCACCTCAAAGACATTCTATAATCAGAACAACTTGCCTAAAGACCTGAATGATCAAGTGACAGCATTACTTAAACAAAGTCATTGGCAATTGAACAATATTATCACCAATAACAAAGATGAACGTCAAGCCAATCAGCTTGTATTGCAACGTCGAAGCATCGACATTGTTCCTGAATATAACCCACTGCAACAACGACCTACCACACATCCACAACGAGCAAAAGTTGTCGGGATGGATGGCGAGGAAATTCATATCGATGAATGGGGACGTATCAAAGTACGCTTCTTGTTCACTCGAAATGAAGACCACACCCATGATCGCGGTGCAGGTTCAAATGACAATGATACAGATTCGGCTTGGGTCGATGTACTGACGCCTTGGGCAGGAGAAGGCTATGGTGCACGATTCTTGCCTCGTATTGGAGAAATTGTGGTCATTAATTTCTTTGATGGCAATATCGATCGACCGTATGTCGTGGGGCGAATTCATGAAGCACAACGTCATCCCTCCAAATTTGATCATAAAGGCAAATTGCCAGATACTAAAAAATTATCAGGGATTAAAAGTAAGGAATATAAAGGGAGTGGCTACAACCAACTGAGATTTGATGATAGTACAGGACAAATCAGCGTCCAGCTGCAAAGTAGTCATTCAGCAAGCCAGCTGAATTTAGGTAATCTCAGTCATCCTAAAGAAACTGACACCAGCGAGGGACGTGGTGAAGGCTTTGAATTGCGTACAGATCAGTGGGGAGCGCTTAGAGCTAAACAAGGCTTATTGCTTTCTACCTATTCGCAAGATTCAGCAAGTGGTCATCATCTTGATGCACAAGAGACCAAATCACAACTTGAATCTGGTTTGAATAATTCAAAAGCGTTAAGTGAAGTCGCTAAAAATCAACAAACCGACCCTTTAGAAATTCTAGATGATCTTAAGCAGTTTATTGAACAAATCGAACAGCAAAGCGAAACTAAGGCAAAAGCATTTAAACAAGCTTTAATGATTTTGACTTCACCCAATTCAATCGCCCTTGCAAGCAATGAAGATGTACATCTTTCAGCAGATGGTCAAATTAGTCATAGTGCAGGTGATAGTATTAACCTAAGTACTCAAAAGAACTTGTTAGCTCATGCACAAAGTAAAATCAGTTTGTTTGCAGCACAGGAAGGTGCCAGATTCTATGCAGGTAAAGGCAAGGTTGAAATACAAGCTCAAGGAGATGGGGCTGATTTGATTGCACGGAAAGGGATTCAAATCATTTCAACTGAAGATGCAATCTATATTACCAGTCCTAAAGAGATTAGATTAGTTGCAGATACCTCAGAATTAAGAATCAATGGCTCAGGTGTGTTTGCCACTACTGGTGGTTTGTTTGAGAGTAAGGCGGGGCAGCACAAGTTTGTGAGTGGGGCTAAAGCAAATTTTATTTTACCTCATCTACCAATAACGGATTTAAAACTTGATGATTTAGTATTGGAATATCTACACAGTGATGGAACACCAGTCCAAGGTGCTGATTTTGAAATTCTACTGTCAGATGGCAGCAGAAGAAAAGGAAAATTGGATGAAAAAGGTAAGGCTGTTGTAAAAGCAGTTCCTGCTGGTAAAGCAAAAATCCAATACGGTGAAGATCAAAGTGAAACAGAATATCCACCTCATGAAGTCGATGATTGGTTTCTTCAGAATGAATTGACTTCTTTAGATGAAAAAGAAAAATAGAGAATAATATGACAGTGCAAAATCCTGAAAACCAAGCCTTTTGGAAAAAAATTGCTAGTCGATCTACTGATATTCAACAACAATTTTGGTATGGTGCTGAAAAATTAGCAAAGTATATTCATGATAATCCCGCAAATTACCTTTCGTATCGAGAATATGATACAAGCAAACCTGATCCCAATCTGCCATGGTGGCGTAAAATGGCCTTTTATCAAGGTCAAGCAGCAATTAATGAAGGTGTAACCAGTCACAATACAGCAGTGGCATTAGTAGAAAGTAGTAGTTGGATTTGGGGAATGCTTAAAGGCGACTTTAATAAAAGCCCTACTATGTCGCAGGTAATTGTAAGTGGCTTAGTAAGTATGATCCCTTTGGTAGACCAAGTATGTGATATCCGAGATTTAATAGCGAATCTTATAGATCTGTCTGAGGAAAATGGGAAAACAAAAGAAAATTATATGGCTTTGGCATTAACAGCTTTTGGTGTTATTCCTGAAATTGGCTCTGCAATTAAAACTATTGTAAAAGCAGTAAAAGTAAAGGGAGTAACTAAAATAAGCATAATTAAAACAATGGAAGGTTTTGAAAGTATTTTTACAAAATTAAAAATAAAAAGCCCGTGGGGGAAAAGCCCAGAGACTTGGTTAAGGTCTAAACCGTGGAAAACAATGGGAACAAGAGCATTTGATGCCTTAAAGAATTGTATTGATCGATTACTGAAAGCCATAAATGGACTTCTTGAAACAGTAAGCGGCTCACTTAAAAGTTTATTGGAAAAATTTAAAACAGGAATTACTAACGCAAAAAACTCTATAAAAAAATATATAGACGAATTTTGTGAAAATATACAGAACTTGTTTCATAATATATTGCCTCAAAAGCAATTAGGTATGGCAGGAGGGAATGGTCATAATATTCCCACTAATAGATATGAAACAAATGTTCAATCTGGGAAAACAACAAGTTCGACACATCGACAATCGGAACATACACCTGAAAAAAATAAGCCACCAAAAGATAAAGATATTGATGATCCATGTGCTCTAAAGCCATACTATCCTGATACTTGCAAACCGTTTGGTAAAACTGGACATCATGTTGTACCAGATAGGGCATTTAGATATGGGAAAAGAAATGAAACAGATAAGCGTATCTCTGGAGCTATATCTGAAAATAATGGATTAGTTGTATGTGTAACTGGCGCTGGTAAGCAATTACAACATGGGCAAATACATGCTTATTATGATAAAAAAGAAAGAATCTTAGGGAGGACTTCTACTCCAAAAGGGGTTACTGATTTATGGAAATTAGAGTATTTTGCAGCAGTATCAGTCTCAAAAATCTTAAAATGTGATCGAACAAAAATGTTAGCGAAACTTAGAGCATATCATCAGCTTATGGGCATGAACGAAGATTTTAAAGTACGGGCAGACCCAAGTGGTAAAATGACTATTGATAAAACTCACTTAGGGGCAAAAGTTGGTACAAATATGAATAATGGTGGAAAGAAACTATGACAGAAATATCTCCTGTAACATTCAAAAGCGCATGTGTAATTTCTGATAGTATGGTCTATTTAAGCGCTTCACTAGATAACTTAGATAAGTTTGATGCGGAATATTCAAGATGTATCTTATTTGATTATGATGACGGATTAGAAACAGGCTGGTATTATCATGATGTGGAATTTGATGTAGTATCAGTGTGTTATAATAACAATCCAAATAATAAAAAACTATTTGGAATTAGCAATGAAGGGCATTTAGAGGAATATAATGGAGAAACTAGTAAGTTTTCATATATTGATGGGGCTGGACTAAATGAAGATTGGAGTCTAGGTAAAGGATATTTATTTACAATAAAAGCAATAAATCAAGAAATTTTTGTTTGTGGGTATGATGGCCAAATTTATCAGTTTTCTAATAAAAAATGGTCATTGATCAATCAAGGATTTGAATTAAGTCGTGATAATATAGAAATCACAAATATTGAGCTTACATCTGAAGAAAATGATATTTCGATCATTGATATATGTGGTAGAAATTCAAATGAATTTTTTTGTGTGGGGAGAATTGGTGAATCAGGTTTAATTGCTCATTATGATGGGAAGCAATGGAATGTATTGGAACGAAAAACACCAGCTACATTATACTCATTATTGTTATTAAAGAATAAAAATGTTTTTGCTGCGGGGATTCAAGGTAATTTATTCTTAATAAAAGATGATAACTCTATAAAAAGGTTAACTGATCTAAATATACATGCAGATTTTTACTCTTTGACTGAATTTAATGATGCTGTTTATATTGGATCTTCAAAAGGAATATATAAGTATTGTGATGAAAAGTTAACTAAAATTATTATTAGTAATCTTGTAGATGAAGATTTAGTATTTAAAGTTGAAGCATCAGAGTCTTATTTATGGGCTTTTACTAATAAGTTTATTCTTCGCTTTGATAACGTTAAATGGGAAGTAATAGATCACCCAGATAATAAAACTGATGATATGTTTTTTAAAAATCAAATCTCGGGCAGTATATGTCCTCAGTCTGGATATTGGTTTACAGTCGCCAAAGAAAATTCACGACAATATTTTGAAAAAGGTAATGTATTCCCTAATATTAAGAGCGATTGGGGTGATGTGTATTGGCAGTTTGATGGTGAAGACTAAACTTTTAAATTGGCAAAAACCATCCATAAAAGGATGGTTTTCTTTTTAGTTAGAATAAAATAGTAATGAATTACATATGATAATTATGCTTAATTTTGAAGTAACTAATCGGAAGTGATGATGCACTATTATAATATTCATTGTATTCATACTTTAAAATCTGAAGGATAAAACTCATGATTAGTTTTATCTGTTTCTTAGTGGGATTACTTAGTTTTTCTCACTTTAGTGTACTCACAATATTGGTTTTTAGCTTAATCACTCTCTGCTTATATAGAGTATGTTATTACTTTAACTTTCAAAAACTTCAAATTTACTCATCATATCTTTATGGGGGATTGAGCACAGGGTTAATTTTAAGATTAGGTATTTATTTTTGGTTAAGTAAAAACTATGTATTACTGATAATTATCCTACCAATAATCGGGGTTCTCCTGATTGTGATTTATGAAGAATTATTTAAAAAACATTATTCTCTTAGTCTTATTGTTTTTGGGGAAAGTGAAGAGCTTTGTACTAAAAAACCAGAGATTAAAAATGATTGTGCGAAAGTATATTTGCAGTTGAAGGACAAAAAACCAAATCTAAGCAGTTTTTATACATTTAGTCCGAAAGAAGCCTATTTGCTTGAACAATTTAGCGCTTTGCATTTTTTTGAAATTGTACGTAATAACCATCGTCAATTTTTAGATAGTTTAGAAGAGTTATTTGAAATATATATGCATAATCTTCCTTATAACTTAAGTGATTTTCCTTTACCTGAACGGGCAGATATTAATTGGGGCGGTACAGTTTTACCAAATTTTAGGTCCACGATGGATCGGATAGAATATGCTTATATAAAAATAAAATCAGGTGATTTTACTTATCTAAATTGTGTGGGGGAAATTCGTTCGAATGACAAAGGTCTAAGTGAATTTTCTCCACATTGGATGGATGATCTACCTAACGATAAAGTACGACAATGTTGGGATTATTATTCAATCACAAATCGATATGCCTCAATTATTAGAAATTCTTACCCAAAAAATTGGGATATGGGTTTTCTTGAAGCCGAATTTCCAGAAGCAGCTATATTTCAAGGAATTGATGTTGATTTACCAAACTCTTATCCAATATATCGGATAAATTTTGAAATAACCGTTAAATCTAATGAGAAAGTAAAAACGACAGGGATTTATATTTGTAAAGAAGACCAGAAGCGGATTGAGTTTATAGCTTCAAGCAAAGAAGAGGATAGAGGGTGGGGAAGTGTAGTACCAATCGGGGTGGATCCAGACACATATGAAACATTGTATGCTGAAGTGAATTGGATATTAATTGAAAGAATTGCTGATGAAGGTGGTTCAGATAATTCTTTGGATGTTGAAAATATAAAGGCCTTATCAAGCCAAAGTTGCCCAAGATCAGGATATTGGTGGAGTCCAGCAAACAAATCTCAATCTCGTTATTTTGAACAAGGAGAAATTTTTCCAAAAATTGAAAATAGTGCTTGGGGTGAAACGATTTGGTATTTAGAAATCACCAATAAACTACAGTGAAATATTTTAAGATTTAACCGCAAGAAATAGTGCTTTCATAAAGTGAAACTTGGTTATATTCCAGAATATGCTATTACAGAAAAATCCCATCGAACTGCATGGGATTTTATGCTGATTGTTAAGTGAATATGCTGGTTTATTGACTTTGCGGTGAGTCTTGTATTGGAGTTGGAATGGCAGCCTTTGATTGTTGTCGAGTTAAAATCAAGTGTGCGATCATGCCAATACAAATTCCCCAGAAAACCGAACTAAATCCTAAAAAATGCATACCTGATACAGTGGCAAGAAAAGTAATGATGGCAGCATCTCGTTGTGTTTCATCTTTCATTGCAATACCAAGATTGGTGGTAATTGCTCCGAGTAAGGCCAATCCAGCAAGTGCCGCAATCAACTCTTTGGGAAGTATGCTAAATAGCATCACCAAACTGCCTGCAAATAATCCACCTAGAATATAGAAGATGCCATTGGCAATACCCGCGATATAGCGTTTTTCTTTCAATTCATGCGAATCTTTACCCGTGCAAAGTGCAGCAGTAATCGCTGCTAACACAATCGTGATTCCACCAGTAAAAGCCACAGCAATAGAGGTGATACTGGCTATGCTTAAAATCGGTTTAGCAGGTGTATCGTAATGATTCAGTTTGAGAATTGCCATACCCGGCAAGAACTGGCCCGTTAAACTGACAATTGTAAGTGGAATTGCAAGATTCAATGTAGAAGACCAGGTCCATTCTGGACTGATCAGAACAGGAACTGCCAATGAAAAATCCATTGGTACTGGATTGATTTTTCCAAAGATAAAACTGAGCGTAATCCCTGAAAATAATACCCAAATTATGGCATAGCGAGGCGAAAAGCGTTTCGCCAGTAAAAAGCAGAGTAGCATACCAAAAACCACATAGGGCATTGTGTCAGTAGCTTTAAACAGACCTAAACCAAATTGGAACAGAATTCCAGCCATCATTCCTGCTGCCAGCCCTTGTGGTATCCATTTTAAAAGTTTGTCAAAAGAACCAGTAATCCCAATGATAAAAATAATGATTGCAGAAGTAATATAGGCTGCAACAACTTCATTAAGAGAAATATGCGGAAATAAAGCCACCAAGAGCGCCGTTCCCGGTGCTGACCATGCGGTAATAATCGGCGTTTTAAACTTAATGGATAAAATGATTCCAGTGATTGCCGCACCAATAGAGCTCCCCCAGATCCATGATGCCATCATGGTTGAGGAAACATTGGCTTGTTGAGCGGCCTGAAAAAAAATGATCATTGGTCCTGCATAAGAAATCAGTACAGCTAAAAATCCTGCAACTGTCGCTGATAAAGACCAATCTTGTTTTAATGTTTTGAACAGGGATGCCATTGGGCAAAGCCTCCATGCATTGAATTTCAATGATCCTGCTATATAAAAAGAAACCAGTTTTAACCCTGATCACCACCACCTACAGGGACAATAGTACCTGTCATATAAGAGGATTCATCAGAGGCAAGAAATAATATTGCATTGACCTGTTCCTGAATCGAACCATAACGGCCCATAAAAGTACGATCAATGGTTTGATCTACCACATCTTGCATCCATTGTTTTTCATTTTCGGTCAATGCCGTAGTATTACGAGGAACTTTACGTGGAGGTGCTTCTGTACCGCCAGTCGCAACAGCATTAACCCGGATACCATCTTTGGCATGTTCAAATGCAAGTGCTGTAGTTAGACCATTTACACCACCTTTTGAGGCTGAATAGGGCACTCGATGAATACCACATGTTGCAATAGAGGATACATTAACAATGGTACCTTTTTGATTTTTGATCATTTCGGGCAGGACTGCTCGACAACACCATAAGGTTGGAAATAGTGAGCGATGCACTTCTTTGATGATTTCTTCTTCAGAAAACGCTTGAAACGGTTTCATCCAAATTGCACCACCGACATTGTTAATTAAAATATCAACACGGTTATAGCGTTCAATGGCTTTAGCAACGACAGCTTGAGCACCCGCTAAAGTTTCCAGATCTGCATTGACGGTGATTGCATCACCGCCAGTTTTGTTAATTTCAACAAGCACGTCTTCGACATATTCTGAACGATCGGCCATAACCACATGCGCACCTTCCGCTGCCACTTGTAGGGCGACACCACGACCAATACCTTGTGCTGCACCAGTAACAATGACAACTTTATTTTTAAATCTTTGGTGATCTGACATTCTTCTCAGCTCCTGAACAGTACGATTTTAGTTTGCAGAGAATTTCTCAAATAAGAAGTTTGCCGGTTTAATCCCTTCGGTATCTAACCAGCCTCGAACAGCTTCAACCATAGGAACAGGACCACATAAATAAACATCGACGTCACCGCCATTTAACCAGTCATTGTCAATATGACCTGTCACATAACCTTTGCGTTCATGTGTTGATTCAGCATGTGCAACGACTGTACGGTATTCAAACCATGGCAGTTTATTTTGCAGTTCATTGAGCTTTTCAAGTGCCACAAGGTCAAAGTCATTGGTCACACCAAATACTAAACGTACAGGGTGTTGTGAGCCTTTGTCTTCAAGCACTTGTAACATCGACATAAATGGTGCAATACCTGTACCGCCTGCCAACATAACGACAGGGCGAACTACATTACGAAGGTAAAAACTTCCAAATGGACCAGTAAAGGTCATTTTGTCGCCCGCTTTGGCATTTTCACTTAAAAAGTCACTCATCTTTCCATTTGGAACATTACGTACCACAAAGCCTGTTAAGCGATTTCCGGGTTTTGAACTGAATGAATAAGAACGCGTTTCAGTGGTTTGTGGAATTGCCACATTGACATACTGACCTGCAAGAAAATGAATATCGGGCTGACTTTCATCTAATTGAATATCGAAAGTGATGGTGGAATCAGAGAGCTTTTCCACACGAGATAATGTGCCTTGAAATGCATGAATTTCGGTTTTGCATACTTCAGATGAAGCTTGAATCTGGAATACTGCGTCAGAAGAAGGTCTACATTGGCAGGCCAAGATATAGCCTTGTTCAGCCTCTTCTGGTGTTAAAGCATCTTCAATATAACTTTCTTCAGGCATGTCAAACGAACCAGATTCACAAAAAGCACGACATGTACCGCAAGCACCATCACGGCAATCTAAAGGAATATTGATTTTCTGGCGATATGCTGCATCAGATAAAGTTTCACCTTGTGTAACTGAGATAAAACGCGTTACGCCATCTTCAAATTGAAGAGCAACATTGTGGTTTGACATGGCTGAAAATCCTATAAAAATCTTTAAAACTTTTGAGTGCTTTAGCCAACTTTCCATTTGGCTAAAGCAAACACCTCATATTTTTTACACAATTCGAGATAAAAAATTAGAGGTGGTAAATATCGATGACTTGGTTGATGTAGTCATTTTTTAACACCACATATTTATTGAGAATCTGTGGTTGTGTGGCAGAAAAGTCGATGACATAACGAGACATACCAAAGTAGCTATAACTGTTTTTGTAACGAAAGCTCAGTGTATTCCAGTTAAAGCGGACTGTGACTTTGTCACCATCTCTTTCGATAATTTCAATATTGCTAATATTGTGGCAAGTGCGTGTATCAGGCATGGTTGCTGAAGAACGTTCAGTTTTAATCCGGAAAACACGGTCTTCCAAACCTTGACGGTCAGGGTAATAAATCAAAGAGATTTCAGACTGAGGATCTTCGGTTAAACGATCGTCATCATCCCAAGCAGGCATCCAAAAACATGCCGAAGGTGAGTAGCAGGCGAGCCATTGATCCCATTGTTCATCATCTAAAAAACGTGCTTCGCGGTAGAGAAATTGCGCAATATTTTCTAAAGAAACTTGATCGATGCTTGCTGTTGCATTCATGCTGTTGCTCCTTGCTGAGATGTTTCTTGTTGAGCAAGATTTTTTTCAGATTGAATGGCATGTTTCATCATTTCTAACCAGTATTGATGTTGGGCGAGATATAAGCCTTCATCTTCTGTTTTAATACCACTCAGTTTAGGTTTTAAACCAATTTCATTGGCCGCATCATCCGGTCCTTGAATCCAGTGTTTTGATCCACGGCACATGTCATTCCATTCAAGCTCAATACCAGCATAACCGGCTTGACAGGCACGGAATTCTTCAAGGTCATCAGGAGTTGCCATGCCCGAAGCATTAAAGAAATCTTCGTATTGGCGAATACGTCGTGTACGTGCTTCAGGGCTTTCACCTATAGGTGCAATACAGTAAATCGTCACTTCAGTTTTATTGACTGAAATTGGACGCAATACACGAATCTGCGAACCAAATTGATCCATGAAATAGACATTTGGGTAAAGGCATAAGTTACGTGAACGTTCGATCATCCATTTCGACATTGGCGCACCGAATTTTTCAGTGTACTCATCAGCTTTTGGATAATTAGGACGATCTTCAGGGTTTGCCCATTGAGTCCATAACAGCATATGTCCATGCTCAAAACCGTATGAGCCGCCACCTTGTTTGCCCCAAGCACCTGCACTCATTGCACGTACATTGTCATTTTCTTGCTGTTTTTCTTTACGTTGCTGTGTGGTCGCTGCATAGTTCCAATGTACAGCTGAAACGTGATAACCATCTGCACCATTTTCAGCAGTCAGTTTCCAGTTACCTTCATAGGTATAGGTTGAAGCACCACGTAAAACCTCTAAGCCTTGCTCAGATTGGTCGACAATCATGTCAATGATTTTGGTTGTTTCACCTAAAAATTCTTCTAAACTTGGTACATCTGGATTTAAACTGCCAAATAAGAAACCTTTATAACTTTCAAAACGAGCTACTTTTTTCAGGTCGTGTGAACCTTCTTTATTGAAGCAGTCCGAATAACCTGCATCACTTGGATCTTTAACTTTGAGTAGTTTCCCAGAGTTATTAAATGTCCATCCATGGAATGGGCATGTATAAGTCGCTTTATTACCACGCTTATGCCGACAAAGCTGTGCGCCACGGTGTGAACACGCGTTGATCATGGCATTTAATTCGCCATTGCGATTACGCGCAATCATAATGGGCTGACGCCCCATAGTGGTGGTGTAATAGTCGTTGTTATTTGGAATTTGGCTTTCATGTGCCAAGTAAACCCAGTTGCCTTCAAAGATGTATTTCATTTCTAGGTCAAAAAGGGCTTGATCTGTGAAAACAGAACGATGAAGTTTAAATTCACCCGTTTCAAAATTATCGACTAAGAGTTCGTCAATTCGATCAAGATGGCTGGTATTTATAACAGGAATACGTGGCATATGGGTTCTCCGACTTTCCAAATGAGAGGAAGTCCCCGAAGTGCTGCAATAGTGCAAACATTTCGGTTCCGTGCGTGTGGGTTTAAGCGCTTGCGCGACGACGATCTACTTCTGTAGATGGTGCTTTAGATTGTTCTTTTACCAGTGCTACATTGAATGAAATACATTTAAATGGTTTGTTGAGACCACGACGAGCAATTTCAGCTTCATCACTGATATCAATAGCTGTTGCCACTAAGCCATCGCGTGTTGCAAAAGCAAAATCATCCCAAAGGTATTGATCACCTTCGATGTTGAATTGTGTGGTTAATTTGCGATAGCCGGGTGCAGATACGAAATAATGCACATGAGATGGGCGGTTACCATGGCGGCCTAATTTGTTCAGTACAAACTGAGTCGTCCCTTGTGGTGGACAGCCATAGCCAACGGGCATAGTTGTTTGTGCAATATACTGACCATTGCTATCAGTCAATATGCTACGGCGTAGATTAAAATCTGACTGCGATTTATCGAAGAAAGAGTAATTACCTAAACTGTTGGCATGCCAAATTTCAACTTTAGCATTTGGGATAAGATTGCCATCTGTGTCAGTTACTGTACCTTCAATAAATAGGGTGTCGATTTTATCGCTCTCTGAACCATCGTCCATGCGAGAAAAGCCGACAGACTCAGGCGCACCAGCGACATATAATGGGCCTTCAATGGTGCGTGGTGTGCCGCCTGTGATACCAGCTTTTGCATCTGCTTCATCAGCACGTAAATCCAAATAATGTTCCAAACCTAAACCCGCTGCTAAAAGACCAAGTTCATTGGCTTGACCTGCATCGGTAAAATATTCTAGGCCTTTCCATAATTCACTTTGTGAAATGTCTAAATCTTCAATGGCTTGAAACAAGTCAGCTAATAAACGTACCACTACTTGTTGTACACGTGTATCGACTGCACCTGTTGCAGTGTCTACATTCATTTGTTTGACCAAAGTATCGATTTCTTGACGGTTCATACTAGATCTCCTGCAGTATGCGTGGTTTGGCATTGCATACGAAAAAAATCGTTTGAAACTTTGCTGCCCACTTTCCATGTTCTTCATGTGCGAGATTTAAAGCTGGAACTGATAAAAGTGATTCATTGGGCTAACAGAATGAGATTCTTTGGCTGGCTGTGAATATCAAAAGTTTTACAGTCTTGCTTTACATCTTGCTTTTGATATACCTTAAAAGAATGGATGATCGCTGTCTAAGATCAAATTTGCATTTTTTTATATCTTAAAGGTATGGAGTTTGAGATGGAACTCAGGCATTTGCGCTATTTTGTTGCTGTTGTAGAAGAACAAAGTTTTACCAAAGCAGCAGAAAAGCTTTATATTGCTCAGCCTCCACTGAGCAGACAGATTCAAAACCTTGAAGGTGAATTGGGTATCGCGCTTTTTGAACGTGGAAGCCGTCCGTTAAAAACCACAGAAGCAGGGCAATTTTTTTATCAACACGCTGTTAAACTTTTGTCTAATGCCGAAGAAGTAAAGTCCATGACTAAGCGAATTGGCTTGATCGAAAAAACGGTAACCATGGGGTTTGTGGGTTCTTTATTGTATGGTTTATTACCCAAAATCGTTTATATGTTCCGTCAACAGCAACCACATTTAAAAATTGAGCTGATTGAAATGAGTACCAAAGATCAAATTCAGGCGCTTAAAGAGGGGCGTATTGATGTTGGATTTGGACGTTTAAGAATTTCTGATCCTGCCATTAGGCGAGTTTTGTTACGAGAGGAGCCGTTAATGTTGGCTGTCCATATCAGTCATCATCTTGCTACAGATTCTAAAGGCACTTATTTTGCCGATATTGAAGATGAGAACTTATTCCTTTACCCAAGTCACCCTAAGCCCAATTTTTCTACCCAAGTACGTCATCTGTTTTCCGAGCATGGTCTAGATCCTAAGAATCTAAAAGAAGTTCGAGAAATTCAACTGGCTTTGGGATTGGTTGCTGCGGGTGAAGGCGTATGTATTGTCCCCGAGAGTGCAAAAACCATTCAATTGCCGAATTTAATCTATATCCCATTGTTAGATAGCTCTGCAAAAAGCCCAATTTTTATGGCAATACGTTGTATGGATGAAAGTGAAAATATTCGGTCTTTATTTGATTGTATTTATCAGGTTTATGATTTAGAAGGCTTTCAATATGATCGTGCGAGCTTTACGACCATTTATTAAACCGCTTTCATCAATCAAAAAATGATCATGTGTCGTTAATAAATTAGCATTGAAAGTCCCTTCTCCCTTTGGGAGAAGGCTAGGATGAGGGTGCTTTTATGTTGATTTATGATTTAAAAAAGGACTTAAGATAGAAGCCTATTCAGTTCAAGCATTGAATGAAAAGTTATTTATAGATGTTCTTTTGTGTGAAAAGTAACATATTGAAAAATCAGAACAAGTCGATTGATTGGTTCTAAAACTCTAAAAATATCGAGATAATCATTAAAATAAAAAATAAATCATTGAAAATATAAAGCCCGATTTCTTTAATGATTATTTTTAACCTATTGTTTATTCAATAAAAAATATTAAACCGACTTTTAAGGTATGGATATATATGCAATCGGTTTTGGACAAAAAATAACAGCTGCCTCATTGTTTGAAAAAATTTCGTAGCGTTTCACCGCAGGAGGCAAAAGTGCAAACGAGTAAACTAAATATTAATCGTATCGTGGATGAAGCAAAATTCACCCCTTTTCATTGGGGCGTTCTATTATGGTGTTTATTAATTATTATTTTTGATGGTTATGATCTGGTTATTTATGGCGTAGCTTTACCTTTATTGATGCAAGAGTGGGGATTAACTGCTGTACAAGCAGGCTTGCTAGCCAGTACAGCACTTTTTGGCATGATGTTTGGTGCAATGAGTTTTGGAACACTGTCTGATAAGTTGGGCCGTAAAAAAACCATCATGATTTGTGTGGCTATTTTTAGTGGATTTACTTTTCTCGGTGCATTTGCATCAACACCCGTTGAATTTGGGATTCTCAGATTTTTAGCAGGACTTGGTATTGGTGGTGTGATGCCGAACGTGGTGGCTTTAATGACCGAGTATGCGCCTAAACGTATACGTAGCACACTGGTCGCTGTGATGTTTAGTGGCTATGCCATTGGTGGTATGACCTCTGCCTTGCTGGGTGCTTGGCTGGTGGTCGATTATGGTTGGAAAATCATGTTTTATATCGCCATTATCCCATTCTTGGCTTTACCACTTATTTGGAAGTTTTTACCTGAATCGTTAATGTTTCTAACTCACCAAGGCAAGACCGATCAAGTGCGAGAAGTGGTACAGAAAATTGCACCACAGCAACAGATTCATGCATCGACTCAATTTGAATTAAATGAAGTCACCGCTGGTGATGAAGCACCGTTACGTGCATTGTTTCAGCAAGGCCGTCGATCAAGCACAGTAATGTTCTGGATTGCTTTCTTTATGTGTTTATTGATGGTTTATGCACTCGGAAGTTGGTTGCCTAAATTAATGATCCAAGCAGGCTATTCACTGGGTGCAAGTATGATCTTCTTATTTGCATTAAATATTGGTGGCATGGTTGGTGCAATTGGTGGTGGTGCTTTGGCGGATAAATTTCATATTAAACCCGTATTGACCATCATGTTTACGGTTGGTGCGATTGCGCTCATTTTCCTTGGTTTTAAAAGCCCACAATTCATTCTCTATACCTTGATTGCAATTGCTGGTGCAGCAACCATTGGTTCACAAATTTTACTCTATACCTTTGTTGCACAATTTTATCCTGCAACAGTACGTTCTACAGGTATGGGGTGGGCATCAGGCATTGGACGAATTGGTGCCATTGTTGGACCAGTCTTAACAGGTGCATTGCTGACCTTAGAGTTACCTCACCAAATGAATTTTCTTGTTATCGCTGTTCCAGGATTTATTGCAGCACTGGCGATATTCTTTGTGAATTTAAATGCTTCAGTGGAAAAAACTCAAACGGCCGAAGCACCAACAACTCAACAAAATATTGTTGGAAATACAATTAACTAAGTTCGTAAACCAAACTCACTCACTGAATTGCTATCTCAGCCCGAATCATGAAGATGACGGCTGCTCAATAAATACGAAAATTAAACCGTAGAGAATAGGATGATTTCTACAATGCATATTTTTAAATACAACATTATTTTGGTGTCAATGGGATTACTTAGCCTAAATATGGCACATGCAGATTCGATGACAGAAGTGGAACAGTTACGTAATGAAGTTAAACAATTACGTGAAATGATTGAACAACAGCAACAGCTGCAAAATAAGCAAATTGTGGCATTGGAAAATAATGTTAAAACGGCACAGGTTGTATCGCAGGCAAAAGATCAAAGCTTTGCACGAACAAAAGCAGGTGCAGAAGTAACACTATATGGGAATATCCGTGCGGATCTATTGTATCAGTCGGAAGGTGGAAGTGCCGATCGACTGTATAATCAGATCAATAGCGTACCGCTTAAAGGCCATAATGAAAGTAGTGATCAATTAAAATCGACTCTTGCAGCGACACGTTTAGGTTTAGATTTTAAAACTACTGACAAAGATATTTCTGGAAAAATAGAAGTTGATTTCTTGGGCGCGAATGATGGACTTAGAATTCGCCATGCCTATTTTAATTATGGTCAGTGGTTGATTGGTCAAACATGGTCCAACTTTGCAGTGCCTGATTATATGCCAGAAACAATTGATGCTTTGGGTTATGTGGGAGGCGCTGTTAAACGAGATGCACAAATTCGTTATACCCATAAATTTAATGCTGAAACACAGCTGGTAACGGCTTTGGAAGATTCCAAAGATGCCTTATCGAATATGCGGATCCCGGTTTTATCAACTCGACTCAATCAATCATTTGCTGATCGAGCGGGTGCATTGAGTTTGCGAGGCATGGTTAGTGAAAAGAGGACTGTTGCTGATAATGAACTCGCTTGGGGTGTTGGACTTGGAGCAAAATACGATATTTCTGCAAAAACCACACTTAAAGCAGATTATTATCATGTTAAAGGTGATTCCAGTTTAGTGTCATGGACGAACCAAGGCTTTGCTATAGATGCCAATAAAAACATCATGGCGCTGAATCAATTTGACTCAATCGCTGTAGGGGTGACGCAACAGTTTAACTCAAAATGGCGAGGAACATTGGGATATGGCTATATGAAAGCAGATGAAAATCAGGATTATATTCGATATTTGAGTGATCCGACCAAAGCCAATAAAACACTTTGGCAAGCTTGGGCCAATGTATTTTATAGCCCGAAAAAGCCGTTAAGTTTTGGTCTGGAATATGTTTATGGTGAGCGTAAAGCCTTTGTTGCAGCGCCTAATGGACAGGATACAGGTGAGGACAATCGTTTTAATGCGGTTGCGATGTATAATTTCTAAGTTATCCGTTGCAGTATAATCATCAAAGAAGCCCTGTTTAATATGCATTAAACAGGGCTTTTGGAATTCAATTAAGCGGATTCTTTTAAAAATAAACGGATTGCTTGGCTAAATTTCACGGGTTCTGTAATAAGCGGCGTATGCCCTGAACGTTTAAAAATAATATTTTTCGCATTGGCTAAACTGTCAGAAATTTGCATTTGACCTTCAGCAGGATAGAGCGATGACTTTTCCCCAATAAAGAATGTAGTTGGACATTCCAATTGTGAAATTGCCTGACGATAATCTTCATCATGGTTGAGATAATTATCGATATACCAAGTTAAATAATCCATTCGACGGATAGGTAATAAATGTTTTTGTAATTGAGGATGTTTAAGCGCCAAATTAAACATAAATGGGCTTAATTTATTACTGCCCTGAATTTTAATAAAATTTAACCAAATTTGAATCAGTTCAGTTCGTGGTTCAATCGGTAATTCATCGACAAAACGATAATTTGAATATTGATGTAAAAAATCAGAGAAGTCTTTTAGCAATCTTTTAATTTTAAAATACTTTTTCCCAAATAATCCAAACTCCCATGTTTCATCCGTTGGGATTTTAGGGGTTTGATCAATGTGTAGATAAGCTTTGAGTTTTTCAGCCAAATTGCCATATTGCATCCCATGCATGGCAGTGGTTGCTCCCATGGAATAACCCATAAGAATAAAATGATCTAAATTTAACTGGTCAATTAAGCTTTCAAGATCACGCCAATGGTTGCTAATCGCATCGATTTCTTGAGGGATCTTACAGGTTCTAGAGCCACCAAATCCGCGCCAATCTGGGATATAAAATTTATAATGTTTAATATTAGGCAGTAAAAAGGGAAGCCATTGCCAACTATGCATACCTAAACCAGACAGGACCAGTACAGGTTCACCCTGACCAATTTCACGAACAAATAATTTTTCGCCATCTGGCATTGTATAGTGTGGCATGCAGTTTCCTATGAATTCTCTTTATTCTCAAACGCTTTAAGCTGTGGAATGACTTGGTCGAGCCAATTGATCCAGCCCATTTCTAAGTCTATACCCAATTGTAAAATCATTTTGTGAATATATAAAGTTCGATCCAGTTGCTCGATTTGTTCAAAATCTTTGGAAAAAATCTGGCGGTATAGTTTTAAATTTTCACGATGTAATTCTAAATGACGCTCAAGTTCAGGTAAAACAGTATTTCCACCAAATTGTGCTTCTGCCCGTAAGCGAACCATAATTTCTTCACGAAGCTGTGCAGGCTGGCCTTGTTTGACCATCCAGTCAGCCAGTTCGACCCGTCCAAGTTGCTCAACTTGATAGGTTTTTTTACGGCCATGATCAGACTGATCTTCAAGGGTGGAAATCCAGCCTTTCTTTTGCATGCCGTTAAGTTCACGGTAGATTTGTTGATGCGTTGCATTCCAGAAGAATCCCATAGATCGGTCAAAGCGTCGCGCCAATTCAAAACCTGTACTTGGCTTCTCTATCAGACTGGTCAATAAAACATGGGCTAATGACATTGTGTAATATCACATCAACAAAATGAATATAAAGTCATTATGCAACATGTTGCATAAAAATCAAATCTCGATTATAAATACTCACACTATGCAACTTGTTGCATTAAACAGATATGAAGTGTCATTTAACAGATTGATAGCTAGCGAGAGCACGCCAAGGGAGTTCACATGTCTAATTATCCGCATTTACTTGCGCCTTTAGATTTAGGCTTTACCACATTAAAAAACCGTGTATTGATGGGTTCAATGCATGTTGGACTAGAAGAAGTTCAAGGTGGATATGAACGTATGGCTGCATTTTATGCAGAACGTGCAGCAGGTGGCGTTGGCTTAATTGTGACGGGTGGCATCTCGCCCAATGATCATGGGGTAACATTCTTTGGTGGTTCAAAACTGGATCATTTAGAAGAAGCAGAAAAACATAAGTTCATTACCAAAGCTGTGCATGATGCTGGCGGTAAAATTGCACTGCAAATTTTACATACAGGTCGTTACTCTTATCACCCTGAAAATGTTGCACCATCTGCGATACAAGCGCCAATCAATCCAACCAAGCCACATGCTTTAACTTCAGCAGAAGTTCATCAAACCATTGCAGACTTTGCCAATTGTGCAAAATTGTCACAAATTGCAGGTTATGATGGTGTGGAAATCATGGGATCAGAAGGTTATCTGATCAATGAGTTTATTGCTGCACGTACCAATCATCGTGATGATGAATGGGGCGGAAGTTATGAAAATCGTATCCGTTTCCCGATTGAAATTGTCAGAAGAACACGTCAGGAAGTCGGCGAAAACTTCATCATTATCTATCGTTTATCTATGTTGGATTTGGTTGAAGGCGGCTCTACACTTGAGGAAGTGATTCAACTTGCGAAAGAAATTGAAAAAGCCGGTGCAACCATTATCAATACTGGAATTGGCTGGCATGAAGCACGTATTCCAACCATTGCCACCAAAGTACCGCGTGCCGCATTTACTTGGGTGACGAAAAAATTAAAAGGTTCCGTCAAAGTTCCTTTAATTACCTCGAACCGTATCAATACTCCTGAAATGGCTGAGCATGTTTTGGCTCAAGGCGATGCTGATATTATTTCGATGGCGCGCCCCATGCTTGCAGATTCGCATTTTGTATTGAAGGCTGAACAAGGCCGTGCTGATGAAATCAATACCTGTATCGGTTGTAACCAAGCTTGCTTAGATCATATTTTTTCAATGAAAATTGCAACGTGTTTGGTCAATCCACGTGCATGTTATGAAACTGAACTTATTTTTAAAGAATCGCCAGTAGCTAAAAATATTGCTGTAATTGGGGCAGGTCCAGCGGGACTTAGTTTTGCAACATATGCAGCTGATCGTGGGCACAAAGTTACAATCTTTGAAGCATCTAATCAGATTGGTGGTCAGTTTAATATTGCAAAAACCATTCCTGGCAAAGAAGAGTTCTATGAAACTTTACGTTATTTTAAACGTAAAATTGAATTACAACCGAATATCAAACTGGTACTTAACCACACTGCAAGCTATGAAGAATTAGCGGCTGGTGACTTTGATGATGTTGTGGTGGCTACAGGTGTAACGCCTCGTCATTTAAATATTGAAGGTATCGATCATCCAAAAGTTTTGTCATATATCGAGGTTTTACGTGAGCGTAAACCTGTCGGTAAGAAAGTAGCAATTATTGGTGCAGGCGGTATTGGTTTTGATACTGCTGAATATCTTTCCCATGAAGGAGAGAGTGGCAGCTTAAATCCACAAAAATTCTATGATGAATGGGGAATTGATACATCCTATGAACATGTGGGTGGCTTGAAACAACCTGAGATTGAACAATCTCCTCGTGAAATCTACTTACTGCAACGTAAAGCCAAATCTGTTGGTGCTGGTTTAGGCAAAACAACAGGTTGGATTCATCGTACAGGTTTAAAACATCGTCATGTCAATATGATTCCTGGCGCAAGTTACGACAAGATTGATGATCAGGGCTTACATATTACGGTTGGCGACAAAACCATGATTTTAGATGTCGACAATGTGGTGATTTGTGCAGGCCAAGAACCTTATACAGCAATGTTTGATCAACTCCAAGCTGATGGAAAATCTGTACATTTGATTGGTGGTGCAAAAGAAGCGGGCGAGTTAGATGCGAAGCGTGCAATTCGCCAAGGTGCTGAATTGGCAGCTGTGATTTAAAAGAATAAACCCTGTTTGAACTCCTTCTCTTTAAGTCATGTGTAGTGTGAAGCATGCTGCGAGAGAAGGGGTTTTATGAATGATCTTTAAAAATGATGGACATAAATTCAAATTATTTCAAATTAAAGGGATATAAAAAATGAGTTATACAAATACCAAGCCTGCAATCCAAAAATGGCACAACATACTGAAAAGTCGAGACATGAGTCTTTTAAATGAATTACTGGCAGACGATGTGGTTTTTCGTTCACCTGTGGCTTATAACCCCTATGAAGGTAAGCAAGTGGTCTTTTTCATTTTAAGTAATGTGATTCAAATTTTTGAAAACTTTACATATCATCGAGAATTTTTTACAGAAGATGAGCAAAGTGTAGTTTTAGAATTTTCTGCCAATGTTGGTGAAAAAAAATTAAAAGGGATTGATATGATTCGTTTTAATCAACAAGGTCAAATTGTTGATTTTGAAGTGATGATTCGACCAAAAAGTGGTTTGGAAGCATTGGCAGCTCAAATGGGGCAACGTATGGCCAGCTTTATACCTAAAGCCTAATTACGTATATACTGCAATAAATAAAATTAAGCGTGAAAAATTTCTTAATTTTTAAAATGATGATGAGTGATAAAAGAGTTGAGGTGGAAAATGTCTGTATTACATAAGTTTACTGAGATTAGCCAAGATTTATTGGATCAAGTGACAGGTGCTGAATTACCAAAGCTGTATTTTAATCAGCAAGGGAAAATGTCTGAGATTATCAAGAAACTGCCTCAACTACAGGATAAATATCGTCCTACACCATGGCTCAGCAATACCCATGCCCATCTGTTATATTTTGATTTAATTAAGAAAAAATCCGTTAAGCTGGACTATGATCGAATTGATCAGCTGACCATGCAAGATGGTGGTGTTACGGCAATTGCATGGTATGGCTACGATTTACCACAAGAAACTCCCACCATCGTGATTATGCATACGATTACAGGCACACCTGACAGTATGCGTGAATTGGTCAAAGATCTCCATGAATATACGGGATGGCGTATTGCATTATGTCTACGCCGTGGGCATGCAGGCTTACCTATGCCTGTTCCTTTAATGTCGATTTTTGGTTCAACTTCTGATTTAAAAGAGCAATTGGCTTCGATTCAAAACACATTCCCACAATCTGATCTTTATGCAGTAGGTTCTTCCGCTGGTACAGGCCTACTTGTGCGTTATCTTGGTGAACAAGGCCTAGATACACCTTTTAAAGCTGCTTTTGCCATGTGCCCTGGTTATGATACTGAGCTTGGATTTCAAAATGTCCATCCTTTCTACACCAAAGTCATGACCAAAAAATTGTTTAAGGCATTTATTAAGCCTTATGAGCAAACCTGGACACCATTACATTCTGTACAAAATGTTCTACAAACGAAAACTCTACAAGAGTTTCAAACTGAATATTTTGAAATGGCTGGTTTTTCAGATTATGAAAGCTATTCAAAAGCCACAAATCCAATTTATGTATTTGAAAATGTTAAAATTCCATTAATGATTCTAAACTCAGAAGATGATCCTGTATGTTCAATAAAGAATTTAGAGCCATTTAAAGAAACCATTCAAAATATGGACAATGTTGTGGTGGTGACGACCAAAAAGGGCAGTCATTGTGGTTTTTATGAAGGTCTTAATACCAAATCTTGGGCTTCGCGTTTAATGGCTGATTTTTTAAGACAGTATTCATGATGATACGCAGTATCAATAAATATCTCTTTAAATTAAAAAATTGACAGATCAAACTATTATCATTTGATTTGTCAGTTTTAATTTTTCAACTGGGTGTTTTATTGATCCTATGTTGCTAGGTTAAGATAAATATTAGACTTCTTTTATAAGTCCATTTTAAAACACAGACCAACATAAAATCCCCCTCATCCTAGCCTTCGTCCAGTGGGAGAAAGCACTTTTCAATATCAATAGATTCTCGTTACATGATCATTTTTTGAAGTAATAAAGATCTTTGTTTAAAATAAAGACCTATTTAAACGCTAAATAATTCCAAACAAAATTTATCTTTTGCGAGTAAATAATATTGCTACGAACGATATAAATATCTTGAAAGAAACTATAACCATCAAGTATTTTTAATTTATTTTAATTTATTTCTTCTTCAATCAGTAAGCGAGGTAGCCAAGCTACACCTAAGCCTTGTAAAGCCAACGCTTTTAAGTCACTGGCATTATCTGTTTCATATAACGTTCGGTAATTGAGTTTACTTTCTATAATTTTATCTACACATTTTCTCAGATAGGCTTGTTTACTATAGGCCAAAAGGGGGAAGGTTTGGTTGAGTTGGTATTTTGGTAATCCATTTTTACTGGCTGTAACAGGTACAATTTGCATATTTACAATTTTATGATAGGTAAAAAGTGTGAGATCCAATTGTTGTAAAGTGAGTTGATCACAATAACAAATGAGAAAATCACAAGAACCTTCTTTTAATAAATGTATCCCTTGTTGCAGATTTGCAGCAATAATTTCCAACTTTAGATCATTATAGTCTGAGTATAGTTTTTGAATAAATTTTGGAAAAAACTGCGTGATGAGAGAATGGGATACTGCAAATTTAATTGAGAGTTCATTATCTTTAATGTTTTTTTCTAAATACTTTATTGTTGTATCCATTTGATTCTGAATGTTTTTTGCTGTTGAGAGCAAGACTTGACCAGCATCTGTAAAATCAATATTTTTACTATAACGCTTTAAAATTTGAAACCCTAACGACTCTTCAATATTTTGTATTCTACGTGTAAAAGCCGATTGAGTGACATGACGTATAGCTGCAGCTTTAGAAATGGATTTCTCTTGGTCTAATGCAAGAAGATCCTCTATCCACCGAATTTCAAGCGTCATGTTCAATCACCAATAAATATTTAACTCAAGCAAAGTATAACAAGTGATATGCAAAAAATGCATACAGATATATTTTTTTACATTGGTCAAGTTTAGATTGTTTCACCTAAGATGAATTGATTATCTTCGTAGAGTTACATTGCAAATGAACATTGAAATTAAAACGAGAACTGAGAAAGATTTATTGGGAATGAAAGAAGTCCCATTTCATTGCTATTACGGTGTACAAACATTAAGAGCGGTTGAGAACTTTAACCTAAGTGCACATAAATTAAGTCATTTTCCTATTTTTATTCAAGCGCTTGCTATGGTGAAGTCTGCTTGTGTAGAGGCTAATTTTAAATTAAATAAAATTGAAGAAAATAAATATAAAGCGATTCAACATTCATGTCAGCAATTAATAAATGGTTCATACCATAATCAATTCCCTATTGATATGATTCAGGGTGGGGCAGGAACTTCTACAAATATGAATGCAAATGAAGTTATTGCAAACATTGGATTAGAATTTCTTGGTCATGCAAAAGGCGAATATCAATATCTACATCCCAATAACGATGTAAATATGTCTCAATCGACCAATGATGTATATCCAAGTGCAATAAAAATAGGTCTATTATTTGCATTGGATCATCTCAATATTCCGTTTCAAAAACTAATTGAAAGCCTAGGTCGCAAAGCTGAAGAGTTCTCTGATATCTTGAAAATGGGACGTACTCAGTTACAAGATGCGGTACCGATGACATTAGGGCAAGAATTTAGTGCTTTTGCGCATACCTTACAAAATGATTTGCAAAAGTTAAATCATATTATGCCCGACTCACTCAGTGTGATTAATTTAGGTGGGACAGCAATCGGTACAGGGATTAATACCGAGGTTGAGTATCGCTTAAATGCCATTCAAGCTTTATCAGAAATTACTGGTAAAAACATTTCAAGCTCGCCTGATTTGATTGAAGCGACTACAGATATGGGTGACTTTGTACTTTTATCAAGTTTACTCAAACGTACTGCAACAAAGTTGTCTAAAATCTCTAATGATTTACGTTTGTTATCGAGTGGACCGCGTACTGGTATAGGTGAGATACAATTGGAACCACGTCAGCCTGGTAGTTCAATCATGCCAGGAAAAGTAAATCCAGTGATTCCTGAAGCGATGAATTTGGCGTGCTATCAAATTATTGCAAATGATTTAGCAATTACTTTGGCTGCAGAAGGTGGTCAACTACAATTAAATGCGTTTGAACCGTTAATTGCGCTTAAACTATTTGAATCTATTGAGTTATTAGGCAAAGCGATGCAAATGCTGAATGAAAAATGCATCCAAAATATCCGTGCCAATGCAGCGCATTGTCAGCATTTAGTGGATAACTCAATTGGTATCATTACGGTGTTAAACCCATATTTAGGTTATGAAACCACTACACGAATTGCAAAGATGGCAAATGAATCTGGGCAGAGTGTCTTGGCTTTGATCAAAGCTGAGGGATTACTTTCAGATGAAATTTTAGCAGATGTACTTGCTGTTCATAATATGGTTCAGCCAAAACAACATGCGGCTTAGTTTTTAAAAGCTACAGGTACAATTAAACTCATTCATGACTTATCATAAGAAATTCAGTTTCATATGGCATATGCAACTGAATACTTATACGGAGTTATAAAAAAAGGGAAATTATCATTTCCCTTTTTTTAGCGATGCAAAATCTTAGTTTTTCAAAGCTGGTGTAGCAGCAGCGATGGCAGCGGCAACAGCATCATCTTCAGATTGTGCTGAACCAGAGCTTGCTTTTGGTGCTGGTGTTTTGGTTTGTGCAGTTTCAGTTTTTACTGACTCTGCTTTTGCAGGCTTCGCCTCAGTCGCAGCAGGTTTATTTTCCGCTTGTGCACTTGGCATAGTTGCATGGGCTTCATGCGTTGCTTCACGGCGAATTTCAGTGCTTGTATTTGCTGTTTCTGTGCGTTCAACTTCTACATGTGCCGGAATTTCGACTTGTTGTGCATTATTCTGCTCAACACTTGGTAAGCTTTCAAACTGTGTCGGTTCAGAAGTCGCAGGTTGAGCAGTTTCAACTTTCTCTGGCTCAGCTTCTTTAGGCTCTTCTTTTTTTACACAAGCAGATACCAAAAGCGCTGTCGCAATTGCACCACAAATTAAAAATTTCTTATTCATAATGACTCAAAACAAAACGTATTAAAGAGATGTTACTTAGTATAACAGCAAAATGATATTTAAAAATCACCTTATCAAGTGCTAATTTTTTATTGGAAATGCTGATAGAATAGCCAATTGTTTATTGTTCTATGAATTGATGTGAATTGACTTTGCTTTCTTGGTACAAGGTAAAGTAAAATCGCACAACATTGTAGGCCAATTTAGGCTCCATTGTACGAGAAACTTAATGACCCATTTTATATTCGTAACTGGTGGTGTTGTATCATCACTAGGTAAAGGTATTTCAGCTGCTTCAGTTGCTGCACTTTTAGAAGCCCGTGGTTTAAAAGTAACCATGGTCAAAATGGATCCATACATTAATGTCGATCCTGGGACTATGAGCCCATTCCAGCACGGTGAAGTATTTGTCACAGAAGATGGTGCTGAAACTGACTTAGATTTGGGTTATTACGAGCGTTTCTTACGTCGTGCCAAAATGACCAAATTAAATAACTTTACTTCAGGTCGTGTTTATCAAGACGTTTTAAATAAAGAACGTCGTGGTGATTATCTCGGCGGTACAGTACAAGTTATTCCACATATTACGGATAATATTAAAGAACGTGTTCTTCGCGCAGGCGAAGGTTATGACGTTGCCATTGTGGAAATCGGTGGCACAGTAGGTGACATTGAATCTCTCCCATTCATGGAATCTGTACGTCAGTTGATGGTTGAGCTTGGTCATAAACGTACCATGTTGATGCATTTGACTTTATTACCTTATATCAAGTCTGCTGCTGAACTTAAAACCAAACCAACTCAACATTCTGTTAAAGAATTATTGTCGATTGGTATTCAACCAGACATTCTGATTTGTCGTACTGAACATGATGTTGACGCAGATACCACCCGTAAAATTGCACTCTTTACAAACGTTGAAGCGCGTGCCGTTGTGGTGTGTAAAGATGCACGTTCAATTTATCAAATCCCACGTACATTCTATGAACAAAACGTTGATGATTTAATCTGTGAACGTTTTGGTTATGACAGCTTGCCTGAAGCCGATCTTTCGGATTGGGATCATGTGGTTGAAGCATTATTGAATCCAGAGTACACAGTTCGTGTAGCGATGGTGGGTAAATATGTTGAATTGCCAGATGCATATAAGTCTGTCAATGAAGCACTTTTACATGCGGGTATTCAAAATCGTGTCAAAGTTCAAATTGACTATATCAATGCTGAAGAGCTTGAAAGCCAAAATCCAGCTGAAGTATTAAAAGGTATCGATGCAATCTTGGTTCCTGGCGGTTTTGGTGAACGTGGTACTGAAGGCAAAATGCAGGCGATTCAATATGCCCGTGAAAACAAAGTACCTTTCTTGGGTATTTGTTTAGGTATGCAATTGGCCGTGATTGAATTTGCTCGTCATGTTGCTGCTATGCCAGAAGCGACTTCTACAGAGTTTAATCGTTCAACAAAATTTCCATTGATTGGTTTAATTACTGAATGGTTAGATGAACGTGGTGAAATCCAGCATCGTAGTACTGAGTCAAACCTTGGTGGCACAATGCGTTTAGGTGCACAAAAATCAGAATTGGTTGAAGGCACTAAAACACGTGAAGTTTATGGTAAAGCGGAAATTACTGAACGTCATCGTCACCGTTATGAAATGAATGATCGCTTTATTCCTGCAATTGAACAGGCAGGTATGAAAATTTCGGGTTATTCTACAGCGCAACATCTTGTTGAAACTGTAGAAATTCCTGAACATCCTTGGTTTATTGCTGTACAATTCCACCCGGAATTTACAAGTTCACCACGTGATGGACATCCATTATTTGCTAGTTTTATCGATGCCGCTAAAAAGCAGCACCAAAACAGCAAGTAAGTATGTAAGAACTTAAACTAGGAAGTTTAAATGTCACAATTAAAACCACAAGAAATTGTACGTTTAGGCGATATACAAATGGCAAATCACTTGCCATTTGTATTATTCGGCGGCATGAACGTACTTGAGTCGAAAGACTTGGCTTTTGAAATTGCAGAAACGTATGTCGATATCTGTACTCGTTTAGAGATACCTTATGTATTTAAAGCCAGTTTTGATAAAGCCAATCGTTCAAGCTTACATTCGTTCCGTGGCCCCGGTTTGGAAAAAGGCATCGAATGGTTAGGCGACATTAAAAAGCATTTTAATGTTCCGATTATTACCGATGTTCATGAACCTCACCAAGCTGCAGCTGTCGCTGAAGTTGCTGACATTATCCAGCTTCCTGCATTTCTCAGTCGTCAGACTGATTTGGTTGAAGCAATGGCGAAAACTCAAGCCATTATCAACATCAAAAAAGCACAATTCCTTTCTCCTCGTGAAATGAGCCATATTCTAAACAAATGTTTAGAAGCGGGTAATAACAAGCTCATTTTGTGTGAACGTGGTACGTCATTTGGCTATAACAACTTAGTTGTTGATATGTTGGGTTTCGACATCATGAAAGAAATGAATGTGCCGGTATTTTTTGATGTCACGCATGCATTGCAAACCCCAGGCGGTCGTGCTGATTCAGCAGGTGGTCGTCGTGCGCAAATCACGACCTTAGCACGTGCGGGTATGGCAACAGGGCTTGCAGGTTTATTTTTAGAAAGTCATCCAGACCCTGAAAATGCAAAATGTGATGGTCCTTGTGCATTACGTATGTCACAGCTTGAGCCATTTTTAGCACAGTTAAAAGAATTGGATACCTTAGTTAAAGGTTTCAAAAAGTTAGATACACATTGATGCGCTTAGAAAGCATCTTATTTTTAATCAACTGAGGAATTATTCATGAGCCAAATCGTTGACATTCGTGCACGTGAAATTTTGGACTCTCGTGGTAACCCAACCATCGAAGCAGACGTAATCCTAGACTCTGGCGTTGTTGGCCGTGCATGTGCACCATCTGGTGCTTCAACTGGTTCTCGTGAAGCTTTAGAACTTCGTGACGGTGATCAATCACGTTACTTAGGTAAAGGTGTTCGCACTGCAGTTCAAAACGTAAATGGTCAAATCAAAGACTTATTAAAAGGTCAAAACGTATTTGAACAAAAAGCGCTTGATGACAAAATGATTGCGCTTGATGGCACTGAAAACAAAGAAAAATTAGGTGCAAACGCAACATTGGCTGTATCTTTGGCGGCTGCACGTGCGGCTGCTGTTGAGAAGAAAACTGAATTGTTCCAATACATTGCAGATCTTCGTGGTCAAACAACTTTGTCTATGCCTGTTCCAATGATGAACATCTTGAACGGTGGCGCACATGCGGACAACACTGTTGATATTCAAGAATTCATGATTGAGCCTGTAGGTTTCACATCTTTTGCTGAATCTTTACGTGCTGGTGCTGAAATTTTCCATGCTTTAAAATCTGTATTGAAAAAACAAGGTTTAAATACTGCAGTTGGTGATGAAGGTGGTTTTGCACCTAACTTACGTTCAAATGAAGAAGCAATTACTGTTATTCTTTCTGCAATTGAAACAACTGGTTATAAAGCAGGTTCTGATATTATGCTTGCGCTTGATTGTGCATCTTCGGAATTCTACAAAAATGGTCAATATATTCTTGCTGGTGAAGGCAACAAAGCATTCACAAGCAACCAATTTGCTGACTATCTTGCTGGCCTTGTTAAACAATATCCAATTATCTCAATTGAAGATGGTTTGGATGAGTCTGATTGGGAAGGTTGGAGCTATTTAACTTCTATCCTTGGTGATAAAATCCAATTGGTCGGTGACGATTTGTTCGTTACAAACCCTAAGATTTTACAACGTGGTATTGATGAGAAAGTAGGTAACTCTATCTTAATCAAATACAACCAAATCGGTACTTTGTCTGAAACTTTAGATGCAATCTATCTTGCTAAAGCGAATGGTTATAGCACTGTGATTTCACACCGTTCAGGTGAAACTGAAGATTCAACAATTGCAGATCTTGCAGTGGGTACAGCAGCGGGTCAAATCAAGACTGGTTCACTTTGCCGTTCTGACCGTGTTGCAAAATATAACCAATTGCTTCGTATTGAAGAATTGACTCATGCTGCTTATCGCGGTAAAGCTGAGTTTAAAGGTTTAAATTAATATCTTTTATTGATTTAAATTAAAAAAAAGCCATTCTTTTATTTGATATAGGGGATGGCTTTTTTATACGCTAAAAAATAATCATGAATAGTATGTTTTAAGGGAAATTTAATATCATGTAATTGATTGATAATAAAATTTAGGGTAAGAATTTAATTAACTTAGTTTATTGAAAATGGAAATTTATAATAAATAATATCGCGATATGTGAGTTTTTAGCATAAAGATAATTTTTTGATTTTTAATTACAAAGTAGATTATTGATCACCCACTTATTTTTTATAAAGAAAGAAAAGTTATTTTGTTCTAGTTTTGCAGTTTTCGCATAGTTTAGTGTTCTTCATACAAAATATTTGATGTATATTAGCATCTTAATTTAATGCTGTTACTCAAGACGCAAATCCATGTTAGAAGTCTTTAAAACAACTTCAAGTAAAGTGATTGCAGTACTCGCGATTTTAATCGTTGTGGTATTACAATATCGCTTTTGGTTCGGTGAGGGTGGTCATTTCCCTCATCAAGCTTTACTACAGCAAATTGAACAGCAAGCTGAAGTCAATGCTGAGTTAAAAGAACGCAACCGAATTCTTGCTGCTGAAGTGTATGATTTAAAAAATGGTGCTGAAGCCATAGAAGAACATGCACGTTTAGACCTTGGTCTAGTCAAGCCACATGAAACTTTTGTACAGATGAGTACCATCAGTACCCATTACAAACCTATTTATACCGATCCAAGTGTAGATTTAAGAACCAATGAAGATGACAACGAACCTGCGCCAGAACAACCGTAAAATTTGGGCAATTGTTCCTGCGGCTGGCTCAGGGCGTCGTTTTTCAAAAACCGAACTTAAACAATACCAAGTCATCCAAAATCAAACAGTGTTAGCGCATACCATAGCGCGTCTAAACGATTTACCGCTTGCGGGTTATGTACTCGCTGTTGGTGAGCAAGACCATTATGCGCAAACATTGCCATTAAAAAATAAACATTTGAGTCATTTTTGTTTGGGTGGTGCAGAACGTGTTGATTCTGTTTTAAATGCGTTGCGTTATTTAGAACAATTTGCACAAGCCGATGATTTGGTTTTTGTACATGATGCTGCTCGTCCTTGTGTGACACAACAATGTCTTGAAAATTTAGTCGATACCGCAATAAACCTGAACAGTAGTGCGATTCTTGCAATTCCTGTAAGAGATACTTTGAAGTGTGTTGAAAATCAGCAAGATATCAATAAAACAGTCAGTCGAGATCAATTATGGCAAGCACAGACACCACAAATTTCTACCTTTTCAAAGCTTAAAACGGCAATCGAAACAGCTTTAGCGAATAATATTGTCATTACAGACGAGGCGAGTGCATTGGAATATATCAATGAACCTGTCAAAGTGGTCATGGGGCGTTCTGATAATATTAAAATTACCTATCCAGACGATTTGGAGTTAGCCAAGTTAATTTTGCAATCGCAGCAATAAAACAACGAAAATAAAAATAATTATGCATTGATTGATTTTCTCAACCGTTATTTATCTCTATAATTTGACCAGATTAAACTAGGTTTAAGATTTGTATTCATGACACCATCGCCACAGTATAAGTTTTTACGTCAATCAGTCAGAGATGGTTTAAGTATTAATCAAAAAGTTTCAAGGTGGGACAAACTACACCTTGATCCTTGGTTATTGGGCTTTTTAATTATCAATGCGATTTTGGGTTTATTGATGGTCTATAGCGCATCTTCTGAAGATATGTCTATGGTCATTCGACAAGCCGTGAGTTTCGGTGTTGGTTTTGTTCTGCTTTTTATTTGTGCACAAATTCCACCAAAAGTATATCAAGCGATCAGTCCTTGGTTTTATTTGTTTGCAATTTTGTTGTTGATTCTGGTTTTATTGGTTGGTGATGTTCGATTAGGCGCAAAGCGCTGGCTGACTATTCCCGGGATTGGCAGTATGCAACCCAGCGAATTTATGAAGTTCGCCATGCCATTGATGATGGCATGGTATTTTGCACGTAACCCGTTGCCGCCTAAGTTTAAACATATTGTAATTGCTTTGATCATCATGATGGTGCCTTTCGTATTGGCGTTGTTACAGCCAGATTTGGCAATTGGTATCGTGATTGGTGGTGTGTTTGCTTTGTTTTTAAGTGGCATGTCGTGGACTTTAATTATTGGGACCTTAGCTGCATTGGCACTGGCTTTTCCTTTAATTTGGACTTTTGTATTACAAGCTTATCAAAAGAAAAGGATCATGACCTTATTTGATCCTGAGTCAGATGCGCTTGGGGCAGGATGGAACATTATCCAATCTAAAATTGCGATTGGTTCAGGTGGAATGACTGGGCGTGGATTCTTAGAAGGAACACAGTCTCAGTTGGGTTATTTACCTGAACATCATACTGATTTTATTATGTCGACCTATGCAGAAGAATTTGGCTTTATTGGGGTATTCTTCTTATTTGCACTTTATACCGCAATGATTTTTAGATGTATGATCATTAGCTTAAGCAGCTTCCATAACTATGGCCGTTTATTGGCGGGTACGATTGGTTTGTCTTTGTTTTTCTATGTATTTGTAAACTCGGGTATGGTCAGTGGGATTTTACCTGTAACTGGCGATCCATTACCGCTGATGAGTTATGGCGGATCAGCCGTAATTGCATTGTTAGCGAGTTTTGGTATTGTTATGTCTATCCATACGCATAAATAAAATCTTTGCAATTTAGAATTTCTCAATCTAAAGCTATTCCTTCTCTTTTTTAAGAGAAGGATGGTATCAAACATAAATAAAAATATTTTTCTTAAAATTAAACCGTTTATATAGTTTCCTGATAGTTTAAAAATCATGTGATATTGTTAATGATTTATCTATTTAAAATCGAATTAAAGCTGACATTTCAACATCAAATCGGTATTGCTAAATCTGTTCTAAGTGCTAAATTAAAATAGTTATATAAATTATTTCTCTAACTACATCATTTTTATTATAAGACGATTAATTCGTATAAGGTTCGGTTCAGTATGCATATCATCATCATGGGGGCAGGTGTTATTGGTACAACATCCGCCTACTATCTAAAACAAGCAGGTCATGAAGTCACTGTGATTGATCGACAACCCAATGTGGCTTTAGAAACCAGTTTTGCCAATGCTGGGCAGATTTCTCCAGGTTATGCATCACCTTGGGCTGCGCCAGGTATTCCACTAAAAGCGTTTAAATGGATGTTTCAACCACATTCACCACTGGCAATTAAGCTAACAGGCGATATGCATCAGTATCAGTGGATGGTGCGCATGTTGGCTGAATGTAATATCAATCGCTACCAGATCAATAAAGAGCGAATGGTACGAATTTCAGAATATAGCCGTGACTGTTTGGATGAGTTACGTGCAGAGACCAAGATTCATTTTGATGAACGTCAACTAGGCACATTACAACTTTTTCGTAAACAACATCAATTGGATGTGGCAGGCAAAGATACTGAAGTTTTAAAACATGAAGGTGTACCATTTGAGTTGTTGGATAAAGCTGGGGTTATCAAGGCAGAACCTGCTTTAGCCCATGCAACAGTCGATTTTGTTGGTGGTTTGCGTTTACCCAATGACCAGACAGGCGATTGCCAAAAATTTACAACAGAGTTGGCAGAACTTGCAGCCAAACAAGGGGTCAATTTTTTATTTAATACGGTAATTGAATCAATCGAAAAAGATGCTGAACGGATTACCGCGATTCACTTGAAAGATGGTAGCAAAATCAAGGGAGATGCTTATGTCATGGCATTGGGCAGTTATAGTCATGAAATGCTCAAACAATTAGAGATAGATGCACCTGTATACCCTTTAAAAGGCTATTCGATCACCACCAAAATTGTTGATCCGGCACTTTCACCGGTTTCTACAATTCTAGATGAGTCTTATAAAATTGCCTTAACCCGTTTTGATGATCGAATTCGTGTAGGGGGGATGGCTGAAATTAATGGTTTTGATCGCTCTTTAAAATCTAGCCGTGAAGACACTTTGCTTATGGTTTTACAACAATTATTTCCAAATGCAAGTGACATATCAGATGCACATTTCTGGACGGGTTTAAGACCAGCTACGCCAGATGGCACACCGATTGTTGGTAAAACAAGGTATCAAAATCTATATACCAATACAGGGCATGGCACCTTAGGTTGGACCATGTCATGTGGTTCAGCAAAATTATTATCCGATATTATTTCTGGAACCACACCACAAATTGAATATGATGATTTGAATGTGTTCCGATATGACTCAGTGAATCACTAAGACGATTGTTAAGGCGATATGAATCAAAATCACCAAGTCGCAGAACAGGAAATTTCATTTTCCAATGTATATTTTTGGCATTGGTTTCTGCTTTTACTTCGTGGTTTTGATGAAGAAAAGGAGTTGAATTTAGATGAGGCGATTCAGGAAGCGGTTGGTTTAGATCCGTATAGCAAGGAATTGGCAGCGTGGTATCAATCATTTCTACCCAGTGAAAATAATAGCATTCGAAATTATCAATTTTCCATTAGTGCTGATATTCGGGTAGATATCCAGTTTACCCAAGAGCAGATTAATTATTATCTCAATGATCTATATATAGGCAATCTGAGTGGGCACTTTGAAGCATGGTTTTTTACGCTAGAAGAACTTTTGAGTTTTCAATTGAATGATCAGCATTTCTTATTATTGTTAACGATGTTGGGTGTTGAACATCAACAGACTTTAGAGGCTAAAATTCAAATATCAAAAAGATTAAATAACATTCTGTTATTTCAAGGGCAACAAGATTACATCGCAAATTGTATCGTGAATGGTTTAAAGATGAATCAAGAATTTTATCAGGATGAACAAATCGGGATATTAAATCGACAAAATCATAGTATGCGTAATGTTGAGTTATATCCTGATGATTTGGAACATATAAAAACCATTAATCTTATTTTAAAGCATGAATAAATATGAAAATAATAATAAAAGCGTCGTTTACCGCGATTAGAAATGGGGAAATGAAAAACATTCGCTGTAACTTTGCAAGATGTTCGACAACTTTTCAAGAATTGACAAAGCTTGATGCTGACTTCAATCAAGCTACAACAGAGCCAGAGTCGCTGAACAATTTAATCGCTAAGCTATTTAATTCTTAAGCAATTTAAAGATCTTAATTTTTAATTTAAAAATTAGAGAATAATTGAACATATTTTACTTGTATTCGAACAAATTCATGGCATATTAATTGCTAATACAAGGAAAGATGATTGCAGGAGAGAAGTCTCTTGCGGACTCGCCGAAGGAGCAACGACCCCGGAAACTCTCAGGCAAAAGGACTGTAATCATTGTAAAACCTCTGGAGAGAAGTCATTCTATTGAAAACAAAAAAGAAATGACTCACCGAAGGGGATGGTAAAGCCTAAATAGTTTAGGTTTTTATCGAAGCTCTCAGGTACACATGACAGATGGGGCATACATTGACAATGTAATAAAAAAATATTGCATTTCAACGGAGTGTGCGTATGTGTCATGTCGTCATTATTGGTTCTGGTATTACAGGTGTTACCTCTGCCTATGAACTTGCTCAATTAGGTTATCAAGTTACTGTTATTGATAAACATTTATTTCCCGCAATGGAAACATCTTTTGCCAATGGTGGGCAGCTGTCTGCGTGTAATGCTGAAGTGTGGAATCAAAAATCCACTGTGTTAAAAGGCATTAAATGGATGACGAAGAAAGATGCACCATTATTGCTCAATCCATCTTTTGATTTGCACAAATATGCATGGCTGGTCGAATTCCTTGGCAATATCAAACACTATGAAGCAAATACTCAAAATACAGTGAAAATGGCACTTTTAGCGCGTCAAAGGCTATTTAATATTGCTGAACAAGAAGGCATTGATTTTGATTTAGAAAAACGTGGCATCTTACATTTCTACCATTCTGAATATGATTATAAAGTGGCAACCAACGTCAATGCGCTGTTATGTAAAGGTGGTTTAGAGCGTCATGCCGTGACCAATGAAGAAATTAAATCCATCGAGCCGAGTTTGACGGGTGAATACTATGGTGGTTTTTATTGCCCAGGTGATGCAACTGGTGATATCCATAAATTTACCACTGGACTTGCTAAAGCGACTGAAAAATATGGGGTAAAATATTTATTTGGTATGGAAGTCTTGAATGTAGAACACACTGCCAATGGGGTAAATATTCAATATCATTCGAGTGTTGAAAACATGGAAGGCGGTTCAGTAGCAGTCGAACAACTCAGTGCAGATGCCGTGGTGATTTGTGGTGGTGTTGGCAGTTACCAATTGGCCAATCAATTGGGCGATCGTGTGAATGTTTATCCTGTAAAAGGCTATTCCATCACCGTACAATTGGATGATGAAAAAAGTATCAATGGCGCACCTTGGGTCAGCTTGCTCGATGAAAGTGCGAAAATCGTCACGTCACGATTAGGTGCCAATCGTTTACGTATTGCTGGAACTGCTGAATTTAATGGCTATAATCGAGATATCCGCTCAGATCGTATCCAACCTTTAACAGATTGGGTCAATAAGAACTTCGATATTTCAACCGAGCATTGTATTCCGTGGGCGGGTTTACGTCCGATGATGCCGAATATGATGCCTGTGGTAAAACGTGGAAAACGTGAACGGGTATTTTACAATACAGGGCATGGGCATTTAGGCTGGACGTTGTCTGCTGCAACAGCTGTGATGATTAGTCAGGAAATTGCAAGTTCGCATCCGATTTAATCATATAGGCAATATTTTTGTATTTGCACTCTGGTGAATGTCCATATTCACCAGAGTGCTGGTAAAAATAATTAGGTGTGTTATGAATATAGAATCAACAACGCAAAAGCACTGGCATGAAACGAGTTATGCAAAGTTAGTTGAATCGATTCAATATATTGCACAAAATTATCACGATGTGTACGCCTTGGCCTTGTACTACTATTGTGACGATGATGAACCTTGTTTTCCCAAAGTTGAACTTAACTTTAATACCAATCAACAGTTTCAAGCGCAAATTTCTGAAGCTTCGAGTCAAGCTGAAGCGAAATGGAATTATGCCTATTGGTTACAAGAACCGTCTTGGGATATTGGTGGAGAGAATGATCAGCTTTTGGCACAATGGTTTGAGCAAACGCCATTTTATTATTCTCAAAAACAGATGGAATATGCTGAACAAGAAGATGATGCGCTATTTAATGAACTTTTAGAAAAAGGCGAGCAGTTTGCTCAATTGTTTATTACACAAATAATCAAAATGGTTCAGCAATTATTTTCTGAAAATATTCTTCAAGATACATTTGGGAAAAATCTTCCAGTCATTATTCATGAGCTTGAATATTATGAAGAACCCATTTCGTGGACCAAAAGAGCCAATCCAAGCGCGTTAATCAATGAATTTATGGATGCCTGTGAAAGTGATTTCTCTTAACAAAAAGTTCTTATGATTCAGTGCTGAGGGACGTGGTGTGCCCCACAGCACTTATTAAGTAGGAGCAAGTACTTTAAAAAGTTATAGACGAGTAAAGACTTCTTCTTGGGTCAAACGAGACTTGGGCAGTTTTGCATTAAAATCACTATCACTACGATAACCGAGTGTCATAATCACAGACGGGACCAAATTCTTTTCAATTAAGCCTAATTCTTCAGTCAGAATATCTTCGTCAAAACCACCGATTGGCGTTGCATCGATACCTTCAATACCTGCAGCTAATAGCATTTGACCCAGTGCGATAAAGGTTTGATTTTCCGCCCAGCGCTGAATATCACCTTTTTCATTGCGATAATAAGAGACATAGCCTGTACGACTGTCTTTTTGACCTTGTTTGGCCTTGTCATCTTTAAAGCGGCCACTGAGATCATCTTGCTGAAGTAAATTACTCAGGTGCTGTTCTGTGATATCGGCTTTGGTACAGAATAAAATCGTATGTGATGAATCTAAAACCTTTGGTGCGTTGTAGCTATATTTTCCGACTAAGGCTTTAGCAATACGTTGTTTAGCTGCATCATTGTCAGCAATAAAAAAATGCCAAGGCTGGATATTGATTGACGATGGGGTTAAACGCAGGATTTCAAGTAAACGTGCAAATTGTGCTGGAGGAATCTTTTTAGAAGAATCATAAGCTTTTGTGGTGTAACGTGTTTTTGCTACATTTAATACATCCATAAGGCGATCTCATATATCGTAAATTTTCGATATATTGTATGCTAAAATCGCGAAATTTGAATCTTCAAAACGTAAATAAAGGTGAAAAATCATGATTTTTAATCATGGGTAAAGTGATTTGTGTCTGAAATTGTCCATTTAATAAATTTCCAATCCGCATTTTCATCCACTTCTAAAATCATTGCTTCAGATGTTTTTTCACGCCAATCCCCTAAAACAATTCTAGTTTTACCATTTACATCATGAATTTCAGGGCGATGAGTATGACCATGAACCAACAGATCGACATTATTAACTGCTTTTTCTACTGCTTGTTGGTTAACATCCATAATTTTATAGGATTTATTTTGTTGAGATTCACGGCTTTTTTTACGAAAACCGTTGGCAAGTTTTTGTCTAAAACCAAGTGGGGTGCTTTTTAAAAGTCCCAATACAATTGGATTACGAATAATTTTTTTAAATCGTTGATAAGAAATATCATCGGTACATAAAGCATCGCCATGTTCAAGACGAAATTTTTTATTACCAATGTTAAATGTATAAAATTCAGGAAGTAATTTACCATTAAACTGATTTAAAAATGTTTGCCCTAAGGCAAAATCACGGTTACCCACTTGAAAATAAATTTGATTACCAGCTTGCAAGGAAAATTGTTTTAGATGCTCAATAATTTCATCTAACCAAGGCGCAGTATAATCATCCCCAATCCAAGCATTAAACCAGTCACCGAGAATAAACAGTTGCGTATTTTGATATTTATAGTGTTCTAATAAATCAAAAAACCCTCGAACCAGTCGAGGGTGTTCTGGTGACAAATGTAAATCAGCGATAAACAGATAGGTCACTTATTTTTCCTATTTAATAACTCCTCCCAAGCTTGCTTTGTAAAGGGAACAGTATCCTTTTATTTAAAAGTCAGCTTCGGGAGGATTTATAAATTATTCAGAGATAATTTTTGCAGATTCAATCACAATGTTTTCTAAAGGAACATCAGCATGATAACCACGGTTACCTGTACGAACGCCTTTGATTGCTTCAACGATGTCTAAACCTTCAGTTACTTTACCAAATACTGCATAACCCCAACCTTGAGCAGTTTTACCTGTATGGTTAAGGAAAGAGTTGTTTTTTACATTGATAAAAAATTGTGCAGAAGCAGAGTGAGGCGCTTGAGTACGTGCCATTGCAATCGTACCTTCGTCATTGCTTAAACCATTGTCCGCTTCATTTTCAATTGAATCACGTGTGGTTTTTTCTTTGAAGTTTTCATCCATGCCACCGCCTTGGATCATGAAACCATCAATAACACGATGGAAGATTACGCCATCATAAAAACCATCACGAACATATTCTAAAAAGTTAGCAACAGTTTTTGGTGCTTTTTCAGAGTTAAGTTCAAGAACAATGCGTCCTTTGTTGGTGTTTAATTCGACTTGAGGAAAACTCATTCTATAATCTCCTAATCATGACTAAAAATGTCATGGGTTTTTGGTTGAGAGAAGCATAAGCAAACTGTAAACTACATAGCAAGTAAAAATGTGAAATTCTTTTGTTAAAAAAGGATAAAATCACATTTTCTATATTCAATTTTAACTTTTAGAAGTGATTTATCAACTATGAAGCCAAATGATGTTGTTTCAGAACTGCCGAAAACCCCGACAAATAGTCCAAGCCCTGTCGATAATGCGCAGCAAGAACAACAAGCGGGCTTAGATTTTGTACGCCAAGTCATTACAGAAGATTTGGCAGCGGGCCGTACACAAAAAGTTGTTACACGTTTTCCACCTGAGCCAAATGGTTATCTACATATTGGCCATGTAAAGGCTATTTGCTTAAATTTTGGCATTGCTCAAGAATACGATGGTTTGTGTAACTTGCGTTTTGATGACACCAACCCAGATGCTGAAGAACAAGAATATGTTGACGGTATTGCCAATGACGTAAAATGGTTAGGTTTTGAGTGGAATGGCGAACCTCGCTATGCATCAAGTTATTTTGACCAATTACATTCTTGGGCAGTTCAGTTGATCAAACAGGGCGATGCTTATGTAGATCTACAAAGCCCAGAAGAAATTAGAATTAACCGTGGTAATTTTGTCGAGCCAGGTAAAAACTCACCTTATCGTGATGCATCTATTGAAGAAAACCTTGCTCGTTTTGAAAAAATGAACAATGGTGAGTTAGCTGAAGGTGAAGCAGTATTACGTGCCAAAATTGATATGACCTCACCAAATGTACATATGCGTGATCCAATTCTATATCGTGTACTTCATTCAGAACATCACCAAACGGGTGATAAATGGAAAATGTACCCAATGTATGACTATGCTCATCCATTGTCAGATGCGATTGAAGGGATTACCCATTCATTATGTACTTTAGAGTTTCAAGACCATCGTCCATTTTATGATTGGGTGGTTGAGAAAGTGCATTCACAATCAGTTCCACGTCAGTATGAATCTAGCCGTTTAAATATAGACTATACGATTACCTCTAAACGTAAATTACGTAAATTGGTAGAAGGTAACTATGTTCATGGTTGGGATGACCCGCGTATGCCAACTGTGGTGGGCATGCGTCGTCGTGGTTTTACCCCTGAAGGGTTACGTGAGTTCTGTAAGCGTGTAGGCGTGTCTAAAACAGACGGTATCGTTGATGTGGCTATGCTTGAGTTCTGTATTCGTCAATCTCTTGAAAATACAGCAGCACGTGGTATGGCTGTTTTAAATCCGCTGAAAGTAACTTTGACTAACTTGCCAGCAGATTTGGATTTAAGCCATGCACGTCATCCAAATGTAGATATGGGCGATCGTATTATTCCTTTGACCTCTGAAATCTTTATTGATCGTAAAGACTTTGAAGAGGTTCCACCAAAAGGCTTTAAACGTTTAGTTCCTGAGGGTGAAGTACGTTTACGTCATGCTTATGTGATCAAGTGTGATGAAGTGATTAAAGATGCCAATGGCGAAGTGATCGAGTTGAAATGTTCAATTGATCCTGAAACTTTAGGTAAAAACCCAGAAGGTCGTAAAGTGAAAGGCGTTGTACATTGGGTTTCTGCGTCGAAAGGGATTCCGGCTGAGGTTCGTGTTTACGATCGTTTATTCACCGAAGCTGCACCAGATGCAGATGATGATTTCTTGGCAAATTTAAATCCAGAGTCTTTAACGGTACTTCAAGCAGTGATCGAGCCTGCTTTGGCTCAAGCGCAACCAGAAGATCGTTTCCAGTTTGAGCGTGAGGGTTATTTTGTTGCGGATCAATATGATCATACAGCAGATAAACCTGTGTTTAACCGTGTCTTAGATTTGAAAGATAGCTTTAAACCAGGTAAATAATTTTATTCAATCTTGAATGAAATCATGATTTAAGACCTAGCTTCGGCTAGGTTTTTTTTATGCTGTTTGAAATTGATTGAGGAATACTATAGAAAAGCGATATAGTAAATGCACAAATAATAATCAGGACAAATATATGTCTTCCCAATTTGATTTTGTTACGGTCCATATTAAACCTAATGTTCATTATAAAGGGCGATCAATCAGTTATCTTATCGAATGCAAAGATGGTTCGAAGAAAACATTGGGGGTAATTTTACCCACAGAGAAACCTTTAACTTTTGAAACGCATGTGACTGAGCGCATTGAGATTGTCTCTGGAAAATGCTTGGTTCGGATAGCAGATCAAGAAGAAATGGAAGTCTACAGTTCTGGAGAGTTTTTTACTGTTCCTGCAAATAGCCGTTTTAGTTTGCAATCCAGCGAAGTTGTAGATTATGTTTGTCATTTGGAATAACGGATAACATTAGCCAAATCATCATTAGAATTCTTTAAAGTAATCCTGTAAATACTCAATAAAAACTTTTACTTTATCAGAGATTAATTTTTTATCGGGAATAACAGCATAAATAGCAGTGGGTTCTACCATAAAATCAGGAAGCACATGAACCAGTTTTCCTGAATCTAAATCGTTTTTGACATGCCAAAGTGAGTGATTAGATATGCCGAGCCCTGCCAAAGATGCCTGACGAATCCCTTCGCCGGAGTTGGTAATAAAATAGCCATTTACCTGAATATCTAATCTTCTATTTGGGTTAGCATGATCCACAAAGTTCCATGTATTGCTGATGCCTTGTTGATGACGTTGCACGATACAACGATGTTGCTGTAAATCCTCTAAACGTTTGGGGATACCAAATTTAGTGAGATATTCAGGTGCAGCACAAAGTAAGCGCTTATTGATAGATAATGGTTTTGCGATGAAAGAAGAATCTTGTAGTTTGCCAATGCGAATCGCGAGATCCATGCCTTGACTAATAAGATCTACATTTTGGTCATCTAAATCTAAATTGATTAATAATTCAGGGTGTTGTTTTAAAAACTCAGCAATAACCTGAACCAGTATCTGTGTTCCAAAGGTTGCGGAAGCCGTGATATTGATGCTTCCTGAAAGCTTTTGATCTTGAAGCTTTAAATTTTCGGTTAATGTCTGGAAACTATCGAGTAGTGGACGTCCTTGCTCAATCAATATTTTGGCTTCTTCGGTCAGACTCAGTTTCCGTGTCGTGCGATAAAAAAGTTTAAGACTGAGCTGATTTTCAAGCCTTTGCACTCGTTGACTTGCCACTGAAACTGCAATATTGGCTTCTTTTGCCGCTTGGCTGATTGAACCTAAATCTGCGACACGTAAGAAGAATTGAAAGTCTTGTGTATTCATTTTCCATAAAATCGAAAAAGTAATTCCTTATTATCCTGATTTTTAAAATAATACCAAGTTGTTATTTTGTGATGAGACACATTATTCAATCAAGGTGAATGATCATGAAATATAATTTTTTAGGCAATTCTGGTTTAAAAGTATCTGAGTTGGGATTTGGTGCTGGAACCTTTGGTGGGAAAGGTCCTCTATTTTCTGCATGGGGACAAGCAGGGCAGAAAGAAGCCAATCAAATGATTACTACATGTATAGATGCAGGAATTAATTTCTTTGATACGGCCGATGTGTATTCAGACGGTGAATCTGAAAAAATGCTTGGAATTGCATTAGCGCCGTATCGGCACAGTGCAATTATTTCAACTAAAGTTGCGCTTCGTAGCAATGAACAAGTGAATCAGGTCGGATTGAGTCGTCATTATTTAATTCATGCTGTAGAGCAATCGTTAAAACGCTTAAATACAGACTATATCGATGTTTTACAGTTACATCAGTTTGATAGCTTTACTTCGCTAGATCAGCTTATGAAAACTTTAGATGAATTGGTCCGAAGCGGAAAAGTTCGTTATATCGGGGCATCTAATTTTTCAGGCTGGCAATTGATGAAAGTGCAGTCGATTGCAGATCGTTATGGTTATGAAAAAATGGTGGCACATCAGGTGTATTATTCATTGATAGGTCGGGATTATGAATGGGAGTTGATGCCTTTAAATCATGATCAGCATATAGGTGCTGCTGTGTGGAGTCCTTTGGGATGGGGACGTTTGACAGGTAAGTTTGATCGTCACAATCCTTTGCCTGAAAATAGTCGCTTACACGAAACAGCTCAATTTGCACCACCTGTAAACGAAGAATATCTTTATAGGGTAATCGATGCCTTAAAACAGATTGCATTAGACACAGGATATTCAGTCCCACAAATTGCTTTAAAATGGTTGCTCACACGTCCTACAGTGTCTACTGTACTGATTGGTGCTCGAAATCAACAACAACTGCAAGATAATCTCATTGCAACAGATCTAGTGCTTACGGATTCACAATTACAGCGTTTAAATCAAGTCAGTGCGGTTTATCCAGTATATCCATATTACCCGTATTGGAATGGTCAATTTTCAGAGCGCTATCAGCGCATTGTTGAATCATCACTTATTCAAAACTAATCCGTTAAATTTGTTAACAAAAACATGAGAGGTGGATCAGGAAATTTGAACAACACTTATAAGTGATATTTTGCTCCCCAAATGATGTTATAAACATCAATATATGGAGTATTTTATGGCACGTAGACCAAGAAGAAATCATTCAAATGATTTTAAAGCTAAGGTAGCACTTGCTGCGATTAAAGCAGAAAAAACACTTGCTGAATTGAGTGCTGAATTTGATGTTCATCAAAACCAAATTATCGACTGGAAAAATCAACTGATTTCAGCTTCCTCGCAAGCTTTCGATCAATCAAAAGCTCCAACAGAACCACCCATCGATCTAAAAAAACTACATGCAAAAATCGGTGAGCAGGCATTAGAAATTGATTTTTTAGAAGGTGTGTTGAAGAAACTGGGCCGCTTCAACCACAAAAGTTAATCGATGACTCACTTCAGATTTCAGTATCTAAGCAAGCTCAGCTGCTGAAAGTCTCCCGTGGTTGTTATTACTATCGCCCAAAACCTGTGAGTGCATCAGATCTGAAGCTGATGCGGTGTATGGATGAGTTACATATGCAATACCCTTTTGCAGGTAGCCGTATGATGCGTGATTTGTTGAATCGTCAAGGACATCATATAGGACGACGTCATACACGTACTTTAATGAAGAAAATGGGCATTAATGCGTTATATTGCAAACCAAATTTAAGCCAGGCTAATCAAGCTCACCGCAAATATCCATATCTGCTCAAAGGATTGGCTATTCAGCGCAGTAATCAAGTGTGGTCTACGGATATAACGTATATCCCTATGGCAAAAGGCTTTGTTTATTTATGTGCTGTGATTGATTGGCATAGCCGCAAGGTACTTGCGCATAGAGTATCGATTAGTATGGAGGTTACATTTTGCATAGAAACATTAAATGAAGCTATTGAAAAATATGGTCGACCTGAAATATTTAATACAGACCAAGGCAGTCAGTTTACCAGTGATGCATTTATTGATGTATTGAAATCAAATGACATCCAAATCAGCATGGATGGTAAAGGTCGATGGGTTGATAATGTGATGGTTGAACGATTATGGCGGAGCGTTAAATATGAAGAGGTGTATCTCAAAGCCTACAGCAATGTTTTGGATGCGAAGAAGCAATTAAACGCATATTTTGAATTTTATAATTTGAAACGACCTCATTCGAGTCTGGACAAAATGACTCCAGATGAGTTTTACTATGACCAGCTACCACAACAAAATAAGGTAGCTTAACTAGAGCAGAGTATCACTTATAAATAAGCTTTTAGTTGTTCAAACATGTGGGACCACTTCTCATGATACTGATTACATAGCACTTATGTTATCAGTATCACTTTGTTATCCATATATAGTTCTATATAAGCTTAGAAGAGTAATAAGAATGAATCCAACCATTGAAACTCAAATGTTAATTCGTAAACCCGTGTCTGCGGTTTTTAATGCATTTATTGATCCTGAAATTACTTCAAAATTCTGGTTTAGTCGTTCTACAGGCCCGCTAAAAGAAGGCAAAATTGTGCAATGGAGTTGGGATAAGTATCAAGTCAGCGCAAAGGTTATGGTATTTAACATTATTGAAAATAAATTGATTCAAATTACTTGGGGTGAACCCAAAACATCGGTAGATTTTATATTTGAAGAAATTAGCCCCGAGCAAACCTATTTAAAAATTAGAAATTACGATATTTCACTACAAGGCTCTGAACTGATTCAATTTATTATAGATGCGACTGGGGGATTCACCACAGTGCTGGATGGTTTAAAAGCTTATTTGGAACATGGAATAGAACTCAAATTGGTTGAAGACAAATTTTCACCATTTTAGTGGTGATTTAAAATCAGGGCTTTGCCTAACGTCATATGAAGAACTTAGTTGAGTATTTTACTTTTTAGGCTGTTGTTCTTTAAGTGATAAATAGGTTGGAAGTTTTAATTTTGACTGGGCCCTGAGTTTCATTTTTATATATAAGACCAATGCAAAACAGGTGGTTGCAACTGTTAAAAATAAACCATTCATATAGGTCATGATTGAACTGATATAGCCAATCGTGGTTAAACGGTTCATCATTTTTACCACTTGAGGACTACTTTCAACTCCTGTAATTGCCCAACTACACAGATGTTCACAATTATTGATAATCAAATGATAGCTGTTTTCGTTCATACGTGTACGCATACGTCGCACCACATGACGACCAGAAAACTTAGGTTGATCATAGTAACGGACACGGATCACTTTACCATGTGAAAATTTTTCAAGTGAAGTGATTTCGATTGGGCGTTTTTTTACAAAATGTGCCAGCCCTGAATAATGTATAACACGACCTTTTCCAGCATAGATTCCATGATGGCTATAGCCAAAATGTTTGACGATTAAATGCGCACCTAACGGGTATTTAGCTATTTGTTTTGTCTGCATATTCCACTCAGTTCAAATAAAGTGTACACATGTATTTAATTGAAAGGATAGTTTGATTATAACCATGCAAAATGAATTTGATAGCCCTTAAAGTGATAATTAAGTAAAAAAATGCATTAAAAGTGCTAATTAGCCTTCATTATTCAATAGATCACACGATAAAATATAACGCTTTGCATGGGGATGTTATGAATTTTAAAACTGGGGTATATGCGCTGATAAGCATGATGGGATTGAGTGCACTTTCATTTCACGTCAATGCCAATACTGACTATATCAAAATAATCAAAGACAAGAAGGTGATCGCAGATGCTGTACGTATCGAAGATCTGGATCAGCTACAACTATTTTTAAAAAACCAACAAGGGCAAACCTATAAAAAGTTCGCAACTGTGCAAAAAGAGCTTAAAAAATGCCAGATCAGTTTTGCCATGAATGCAGGAATGTATCACCCTAATTTTGCACCAGTGGGGTTGTACATTGAACAAGGTAAACAACAAACAGAATTAAACCAACAAAAAAACAAATTTGGTAATTTTTTTATGCAACCCAATGGTGTGGTTGCTTGGAACAATAAGCAAGCTGTGATTAAAACCACAGAACAATATCTTAAATCTAATTTTAAAGCTCGTTATGCTACCCAATCTGGTCCAATGTTATTGATCAATGGTGAGATCAATCCAATTTTCGTTAAAAACTCAGATTCATTAAAAGTTCGCAATGGGGTGGGAATTAAAAATAATCAACTGTATTTTGTGATAAGTCGTGGAAAAATTAATTTTTATAATTTTGCTGATATTTTTAAGTCGCAGCTTAAAACAGATCAAGCTTTATATTTAGATGGTTCAATTTCAAGTGCATTCATTCCACAAGTGAAAAGGAATGATCAGACTTATGATTTAGGCCCAATGTTTATTTATAGTGAAGCAAAAAATTGTGACGATTAAAATGGCAAAATTAAAGTTTGAGTTTTTATTTACAGGCAAAAATGGATGCCTGCAAACAGAAGCATCCATTTTGTAGATCAAAGATAAATTACTTAACCATGCCAATGATTGAAGACTGTGCTTTACAGGCTTGAATAGCATCTTCTTTAGATAACTTTTTAATTTCTTCTTCAAAGGCTTTTTTCTGTTCTTTTAGTGAATCTTCAGGAATGCCACTTTGTTTTGCCAAGTCTTCCATATGCTTCCAAGATTCTTCACATTCCTTTGGCATACCACCACATGCGGTTAAGATAGTGCCTAAAGCGAGAATTGGAATTAAACGTAATAATTTCATATTCTGATCCTTTAATTTAAGTTGGTTTTTTACTGAGGTTTATTCATATTGATCATTAAAATTTATAGCGTATACAAATGACGGAAAAATGAATTTGTCTTTGAATAAAAAGAAAAAGACTTCATTCTCAAGTATATACACTAGAATGAAGTCTACGCTAAAAAATAATTTTAACAAGATCACGCATCGAGCATTAGAAACGGTAACCTATTTTTAAACCATAGCCTATGGCATTGTTGTCACGATAATCACCTTGTTGGGCAATTTCTGAAGCACCGGGTACCGGAATGTAATAGGTACCATCTTGTGCCGTGGCGTCCCCAATCCAAATATATTTGATGCCTCCTGCGATAAAGTAATTGTCAGTAGGATTGTATTGAACACCCAACCCTAAGCCCCAACCGCCTTTGGTAGGATTTAATACAGAAGCAGGATTTCCAGTACCAGAATCCCATGAAACATCAGCCGACGCAGCCCATTTTTGTGTGAATTGATGTCCTAAGCCAACAGTGATGCTGTATTGGTCTTTTTGATAGTCATCCAGATTAAATCCACCAGCATATAGGCCTTGGCTTAACTCAGCCGTTGCCAGTTCAGTGAGTGCACCAAACTGTGTTGGACGGATTCTAAAATCTTTCCAATTTACCCAACGCGCATTTAAATATGCCAGCGTATCTTTATAAACTCCTGTTTGAAAATCTAAATTTACCGATTGTGGCGTGTTGATTTCTGTATCTTTATCAGTGGTGAATGCTAAAGGTTGTCCAAAAATTGTTTCTTGAGCATCTATTTTGTGCTTGATTTTAGAACGATAACTCACTGCTGCTTTTAAAGCAATTTCAGGAATCTGAAAAGCAGCACCAGCAAGCCATCCAACAGCACTATCTTGTTTAAAGTTGGCATCATAGCCATTAAACACACTCATCGAATTACCACGTAAAGACACTTTACCTTTGACTGTCTGGTATACGCCACCACCGTAGAGGTTAAAATGAGCATCTGGCTGAAAACCAAATAGCATCGCAATATTTTGAGTATCAACATCCGCAAGGGTACCTTTCATACTGATTTCAGTATCAGAGAAGGTATTATTGCTACGTAAAGGATATTCGATTGCAGCACCATAAGGTTGATCATAGATGAGCCCAAAGGAAACTTTTGGCGCAATTTGCAGTTTTAATGCTGCATTATAGTATTGATATGATTGTGCCATATCACCTGTACTCAGATCATTGCTGCCCGCATTGACTAAATCAGGTCGATTTCGGACTTTGCCTGATACTTTCGGGTCAACTGCGGCAATACTGGCTTCGAAATAATTCTTGTCTTCAAGAAACGCCAGTATCGATTGACCAGATTGATCCATCGCAGCTGCATGAGTATAAGCAGTGGGTAAAACGCTGAGGATACTGAGAATGAGTGATTGAGTTTTCATGCTTTTCTTTCCTTGAATGTTTTTTTTATTTCGCATATAAAATTCAGACAAAACTATAGTGATTAATAGAGGTTAAGCTATTAGTTTATTTAAGTTTTATCTGAAAGCTTGATGATTTTAGTGAATCATTTTTACTGGATTTAATAAAGGGGTGTAATGACCAATTTAAGGGGGGATTATCGGACAATTCATATGTGCATTGTCTTAAGAAGTTGCCTTAGATCATTGAAGAATATTGAAGGATCAATCGCTGATTTAAAAAAGATCATTTTCCAAAAAGAAGTAATTTAAAATGACTGCTTTGATCGATGAGGAATTGATAGATCAGCAATGGTACAAAATAACATCAACAAGATGATTAAGTTCATCAATGATTTATTAAATATTGAATCAAGCGATCTAGGTGGATAGCTAATTGTTGCAAAATTTATTAGTATTTAATCTAAATTACCTTGTGGTATCAACAGGGTAAACTATTCGCTGCCAGTTTATTTGGAATGGAATTTACGTATCGCTATGAACTATAAAAGATCCTCTGTCATGGAAGAGAAAATGCAACAGAACCGCGAGATGATTTTATTGTCTGCACGAGAACTGGTTGCACAAGGAGGATTTAAAGATGCACAAATTCAAGCGATTGCAGATCGGGCAGGCGTTTCAAGTGGACTGGTCTATCGTTATTTTGAAAATAAAAATCAGGTATTGATTGAAGTTTTAAATGCGGCGATTCATATCGAAGTCAATATTCTCAATGATATTGCACATACCCAACTCAGCGCTGTAGAAAAATTAGATCGAGCTGTCACAACCTTTGTAAAAAGGGCAATGAATAGCCCTCGACTGTCTTATTCTTTATTGTTTGAACCTGTCGATCCTCAATTTGAATTAGAACGTTTTCAAAGCAAGCAATTGATTAAAGAAAGTATTATTAAAATTTTGACCGAAGGACGTCATTCAGGTGAGTTTATTTTTGAGGATTTAAACACCACGGCATTGTGCATCGTGGGTGCAATGACTTTTGTTGTGATTGAACCTTTAAGTATCGCCAAGACCAAGCGTTTTGATAAAAGTTATAAAGAGTATTTTGTAAAACAAATCGCTGATTTTTGTTTACAGGCAGTGAAAGTCAAACATCCTCAGGAATAATATTAATCATCATTGCAAGGCTTAAAGAAATGGCAAAGGACTTTAATAATCCAGTTGTAGTTGAAGGATATGATGCACATATTCGTAAATTAATTCCCGGTTATGAACTGATACATTTACAAGTCCATGCTGTATTAAAGAGCTATGTATCGACTCAAGCGCAGATTTTAGTCGTGGGATGTGGTACAGGTTATGAACTGCAATATTTGGCTGAGCAATTTCCTCATTGGAATTTTACAGCAATCGATCCTGCAGCAAATATGATTGATAAAGCCAAACAACATATAGCGGGCTTAGGGTTTTCTTCTCGTATTCAGTTTATACAAGGTGATACATCTGTTCTTAAACGAGTCGATGAGAGTTTTGATGTGGCTTTGGCGATCTTGGTTTCACATTTTGTTCCAGTTGATGCAAAAGCACAATTCTTAAAAGATATTGCAAATCACCTAAGCAGTACTGGTCTATGTTTAAGTTATGAGTTGATGGAAATTTCGAATACCAAACAATTACAAGCTTTAAAAAATCTGAGTTTAGCAACCGGATTAACAGAAAAACAGGCGCAACTTATGACCGATCGTATTGAACAAGATTTTGCTTTAATTTCTGTTGATGAAATGAGCGCTTTGTATTTGCAAGCAGGTTTTAAGCGTGTGGAAAACTTTGCTCAAGTATTGAATTATCATGGTTTTATTGCATTTAAAACGGATTAAGAAAAACGTCTAAGTAATAACTAAAAATCATTTTTTGCTTTAAAGTAAATCAATTAGCCATATTTCTATGAGCTATATACGCTTATAAAAAAGTTCCTTATCCAAATGGTTGAAGGAACTTTTTTATTGTGGATCAAAACCAAAACATAAAGGATTATTTCTCTTTGCTTTCTTTTTCAGGTTCTTTCACCACATTGACATCATATAGATGAGCAAGGGCGGAAAGTAAACGAATTTTAGGATCTGCATTTGAAATCTTAATGCTTTGATCTGCTTCAAGTGTGATTAATTTCTCCGCAACAAAATAATCGACAATTTGTGTGATTTCACTCTCAATTTCAGACTCATCCCATTTTAAAAAGAAGGCTTTTTGAATAAGTGGGTATTGTTCGATGACTTGGGTATATAAATCAGATTTTGAAATCTCAAACAGCTGCTGCTCTGTTTCAACGCGCAATACTTTGGCAATCAGTGCTGGCAGTATAAACGTGTGCAGAATGTTATTACTGAAATACTTAAGCAAGCCCACCTGTATATCACTGACTTTCACCCAACGTTCATTATCATGCTCAATCAATTCAACTTGTTTAAGCTTCATGGCATATTGAATGATTTCTGTGTTGGAAAGTTCAGTGATTTGCATACGCTCATCATAACGATGCTGTTTGAGTAGATTACGGAATTGTTCTAAACGTACCAATACTTCACGCTCTGCCAAAGCATGGGTTGGTGCATTTAATAAGACTAGAGAAATCAAACTGATAGGGTTAATCACTACGGCTTTATTGATATTTTCCAAAATATCAAATGCAACATCATTGACCGTGGCTTTAACAGACTCAGGCATCTCTTCATGCAAAGCAACACGTTGTGGAGCATTGTTCTTTTTTAAGATCTCTTCAAGGAAAACTGGTTCACCTAAATTGACGTGGACAACACCAAAGACTTTTTCAATCTTTTGAATAGATTTAAGTAGTCCAAATAGTGATTCAGCTTGTTTTTTCTGTCCACCCAGTTCTTTTATGTATGAACTGCCTTCGATCAGTTTTTCATATCCAAAGTAAGTCGGAATAAAGGCAATCGGTTTACTATTGCCACGCAAATAACTTTGGATGGTCATTGCGAGCATCCCTTTTTTAGGCGGCAATAAAAGTCCAGTACGAGAACGACCACCTTCAATAAAGTATTCCATCGGTGTATTTCGATTGAGCATACTGTAGATATATTCTTTAAAAACAGCGGTATAAAGCGCATTACCATTAAAGCTACGTCGAATAAAGTATGCACCTGCACCACGCATCAGTTGCCCAACCACTGGCATATTTAAATTAATACCTGCTGCAATATGGGGAACCATCAAGCCACGGTTATAAATCACATAAGACAATAACAAATAGTCAATGTGGCTGCGATGACAAGGGGTATAGACAATTTCATAATCTTTGGCAAGTTCACGAACCGTATCGAAATTATGTACTTCGATACCATCATAGAGCTGGGTCCATAATTTAGTTAAAGCAATTTCAGCAAAGCGTAAGGTCGAATAAGAAAAATCAGAGACGATTTCATCGAGGTATTTATGCGCGAGTGCTTCGGCTTCATTAATGCTGATTTTTTTATGAATGCTTTCATTGAGAATGGCTTCTTTGACCGCATCACTCACCATGAGTTTGTTAATCACATTGCGACGATCTGAAATATCAGGACCAAGAATTGCTTCTTTATAGCCATTAAATTGTTTATTGAGCTCAGTCACCACATAATGCGCTGGTGAAAAATTGGGTGTGAGTTCAATGGCTGAGTCAATTAACTGGCGTAAAGAAACTGCTTGATGGAATTCAATATAATTATTACGGCCATACAGGGTAATATTCAGTGCTTGTTTAATGCCCGTTGGTTTAGCCCAAGCATCGGTCATCAATGCTTTATACCAGCTATCTTCATTCTCTGGTGCACGTCCCCATAAAATCGTTGTTGGCACTAAAAGCACATCTTGCTCAGGATGTTTCAATAAATATTCGACTAAGCGAATAATTTTATCTGGGTAGTAGGCAGAAGCATTGCTTTTGGTAGGTTCTAAAGTGATAAAACGATCATCTTCCTGATAATCTGCCCCTAGATTAAGTGGCGCAAAAGCAGGGCTGAGTTTTCTTTTTTCTGTTTCATTGTCGATCAAGACTTTATTTGAAGTTGAGTCATCTTGAATGACATAGCAAATCGGAAAATTAGCTGTGTTTGGATCATTAACTGTATTTTCAAGAGTTTTTGTATCGCCTAAAACTTGTGGGCTGACAATTTTATCTAAGATTTTTTTTGTAAATTGACGATAAAATTTTTGATAAGCATTGCTTGCCATAATATTCTCTAAATATGAGTCATATCGTTATTATGCTTGAAATAATATACAAATATATAGTTTGATTTGACGACAAATCGGTCAAACACTTTGCCTAAAAACTAAACTTATGATTTTTATCAATAAACTATTTCGATATTGGTATAATTAAATTCAGTTACTCAATATCAAAGTTTCATAGAAAAGCATTATGATAGATTGATATAAATTCATTTAAATTCAAGGAAAGGTCATGTCTACAGATCCAAATTTTCCAGCAACTGAAAACTTAGGGATTGCTGTTTATTCTAATAATGCTGAGGCAATTGGAAATACACCACTTATTCGTATCAATCGTCTTATTACAGGTGGCGCAACGGTCTTAGCAAAAATTGAAAGTCGTAATCCTGCGTTTTCTGTTAAAGATCGAATTGGCGCTGCACTTATTGCAGATGCAGAAGCAAAGGGGCTTTTGAAAAAAGGCATGCATATTGTAGAACCAACCAGCGGCAATACTGGTATTGCATTGGCATTTGTAGCAGCGGCAAAAGGTTATGCCATCACTTTAACCATGCCAGCAAGTATGAGTATAGAGCGCCGTAAAGTATTAAAAGCGTTGGGTGCAAATTTAATTTTAACTGAACCCGCAAAAGGTATGAAAGGCGCAGTTGACGAGGCAGTACGTTTAGCGACAGAACAACCTGAAACATATTATTTACCGCAACAATTTGAAAACCCAGCCAATCCTAAAATACATGAGACAACAACTGGTCCTGAAATTTGGGCTGCAACAGGCGGTAAAGTCGATATTCTTGTTGCTGGTGTCGGAACTGGCGGTACCATTTCAGGTATTTCAAGTTATTTTGAAAAGGTCAAGCAGCAAGCGATTTACTCCGTTGCTGTAGAACCCGCAGATTCACCAATTATTGGACAAACCAAACGTGGTGAAACTTTAACGCCTGGGCCACATAAGATCCAAGGGATTGGTGCAAACTTTATTCCGAAAAACTTGGATTTAGACTTAGTTGATGAAGTTATTGCTATCGACAACCAAGAAGCGATTGATTTTGCCCGTCAAAGTGCCACTCAAGAAGGTATTTTTGTCGGTATCTCTAGTGGTGCGGCGTTAGCTGCTGCTGCACAATTAGCTGCTCGTCCTGAAAATGCAGGCAAAACCATTGTGGTGATTCTTCCAGATGCGGGTGAACGTTATTTGTCTTCCGTTTTGTTTGAAGATATTTCAGCAGATTAAGTTTGAATTAAATCGTTTATGTCTATGTTGTGTATTGTTGTTATAGACTAAAAAATAAACCCGCTCAAGTATCAGCAAGAGTGGGTTTATTTTATTGATATTCAGTTTCTATTCTTAAATTTTATAATGAAGACTTTAACTGCTTTTCATGTTGTTTGACTTGTTTCGCGTATCGTTTACCTTGGCGTTTCATTTTACGATTTGTTTGGTAATTTGTGGGTCCAACATTGTAGTAGGCTAAGGCCGTTTTCCAGCTTCCTGCACTTTGATTATATTTTGCCAAGATCATGGTGCCACAGCGTACATTGGTATATTCATCAAACAAATCACCAGGGCAGGCCTGTTGCCAATAACGCGGCATGATTTGGGTAAGCCCAACAGCACCAGATGGAGAGGTGACATAACTCCGATAGCTCGATTCTTGACGGATGGTTGCTGCGATCAGTAAAGGATCTACATCATATTGATCTGCGCTTTGTACAATCATTGGGGATACACGATTGGCAACATCGGGAGAGACAGAATAGGCTTTTTGGATTCCAGTCGAAAGTTTAGCAGCACGTTTTTGCACAGAGCCGCCACCCAAAGACGAACATGCTGTGATCGCAAGTGTTAAGCCTACTGCAGAAATTATTTTTAACTGATACTGAAAATTCAAAATAAAACCAATGCTATGTATCCAAGATTGCCCTGATGTTAAGTAGCTGATTTAAACCTGTCAATCTATGAAAATTGGTAGATTTATTCGTGATTTGTATCTTAAGCTGTTGGTTGCTTGCTATTTAGGCGTTATTTCGTCATTTTTGCTTGTTTTTTCTGTAACATTATTGCCAACATTAAATGCAATGGATTCTGAGCAGTATATTGGACTTCAAATTGTTGATTTCCATTGTGCTGGTACAGAGCATAAATTACTGGAATATTTAATTTATTTTCTTCAATCACATTTGAGTCTTTATCTAAAAGTTCTTTGGTCATATCTGCAAGTACATTGGTGCTAATCTCTTGTTGAATTACACCTTGGCAAATATATTGTGCACCTTCAAAACGATCAGTAATCAAATCGATTAGATTTTGTGAATCCTGATTGTCTTTATCAGCCTGTAATTTTTCCAGATTTAATCGCTTTATTTTAGTTAAAGTGATTCCTTCTATAGAAGGTATGGTTTTTGTTGTTTTGTTTGCATTTGGATTAAATTGTTGAGTAAGTTGATTTAATTTTGATCCAAAACTGATATTTACCTGACTTGAGTAGAGTTTTTTTACACGATCAGTCACTTGTTGATTATTACATTCAGACTGATTAAATAAACTGCACCCTTGCAGACCCAAACCTACACAGAGCATTGTAAATATTATTTTGTAATTCATCTATATCTCTCACAATCATGTTTATTCACTAACTCCACCAATATCTTAAAATATGAAAGAAGATGGGTGCTGAAAAGCAGATAGAATCAATCCGATCTAACATCCCACCATGACCATGAATCAACTGTCCCCAATCTTTGACACCACGGTCACGTTTGATGGCTGACATCACCAAACCACCGAAAAAGCCAAAGATACATACAACCAGTCCTATCAATGTCGCTTGTAGATAGCTAAATGGAGTAAGCCATGCCATAGCAACACCTAAAGCTGTGGCTAAAACAATCCCACCCACTAAGCCTTCAACTGTTTTTGATGGTGATAAGACTGGTGCAACCTTGTGCTTTCCAAAAAGCTTACCACAGACATATTGTAAAACATCGGATGCTTGAACGACCATAATCAGCCAGATTGCTAACCAAATCGGTTCACCTTTGAAACCATTTAGTTTTAAATTGAGTAATGCCGGAACATGGGAAATACAGAAAACACAGACCATGAGCCCCCATTGAATTTTAGAACTACGTTCAAGGAAGTGTTTGGTATCTTCTTGTTTTAAACTAGCAATCGGAATCAGTAAAAATACATAAAGTGGAATAAAAATTGAATATAAGCCGTACCAGTCGATATAGATCAAATAATATTGATAGGGAATAACAAAATAAAAGGCGATAAGTAAAGGAAAATAATCACCACGCCGTGTCGGCAATAGACTGGTAAATTCTCGTAGAGCAAACAGGGAAATAATCCCAAATAAGATAATAAATGCAGTTTGACCCAATAGGATGGCTGCACCAATGACGATCAACATCACCCACCAAGCATTGATCCGTGCATTTAAATTATCAATCACTGATGAGGGTTTTTGCCCAGCTTTTTGCTTGAGAATAAAGCCCACGCTAGATGCAAAAACTAAAATTCCCGCAAAAATACCAAATAAAAGATAGGTTTTATTCAGATTATCTAAAATCATTGATTCTCAACCTCTTTTAATTGTAATAGCTGCTTCTGTGCATAATCTATAAATGTGGCTTTATCCATTTCTAAATGTTGTTCTAAAGGAAAGCCAAAGCATACGGTAGACAGTAATGGCAAAGGAACAAAAGAACCTTTTGGCATGACACGTCTTAGATTTGAAATCCAAACAGGGACAATCTCAATCTCAGGAAATTGTTTATGTAAGTTATAGAGGCCACTTTTAAAAGGTAATAGCTCAAGATCATCATCGAGATTTCGAGTACCTTCAGGAAAGAAAATAATGGAATAACCCTGAGCAAGAGCGTCTTTCACAGGTTGTAAAGGGTCTGCATTATCTTCGCGATTACGTTGAATCGTGACACCATTAAAGGTGTCTTTAATTAAAAATTGTCTAAAACCATCTTTCAGCCAATAATCTGAAGCAGCAACAGGTTTAGTTTTACGACGCATCAGTTTGGGAAGTGAAGACCATAATAAGATAAAGTCGATATGACTATTGTGATTGGCATAGTAAATACGTTGTTTCATCTCAGGCTGACAACCAACCCACAAGCTACGAGCACCAGTTAAGAGTCGTGCGCCACGGCGTGTCAAAAATGCGATAAAGCGAGCAATAGAGTGTGATGCTAAATTTCCATTAGATGAATCTAAGTGTTGAGTCTTTTGCTCTAAAGACGGTTTATTGTATGACTCTTTATCTTGTTCGGAACGTTGTTCAGGTAGTTGATTCATTCTCTAAGCCGATTGATATTGAAGCATTTTATTGTGGGGCAAGCTGTATAATAAGATGATTAAAGTATAAAATTCTACTTTTTAAGTGATTAAAATAAAAATATAACCAAACTTAGTTTTGAATAAAAAGTAAAAAGCTTGGTCTCCTTTTACAAATTTATCATTTCTATTTTTTGAATCATAGAAGAATTTTATAGCATTTCAAGATCTTCACTGCTGAGAAGCTGAAAATTTTCTTGATTTAAGATGATTCAAGCCATCATACGATAACAATTGATATATCAGCTAAAACTGTATCAGTTGAGGTTAAAATCGCTTTAAATAATTCTAGAAATCAAAATCATTAAAACCAGATATTGTATCAATAATAAAGCAATTTGAAGTTTTAAAAGTTTAAAACATCCTGCAAAACGCTGTGACCAATCACGTCCTGCTTTGGATGCGGGCATCAATTTCATACTCACTAGGGTTTGATCAAATTGCAGGGTTAAGTTTTCAATAGATTCAGTTTGTGATTCTCGTGCAATTATTTTAATGAGTTGAGTATCAAACTTAACTCGAAATGAGAGATAGTGATGAAACCCAGATAATAACAATGTAATGACAATGAACGTCCAAAACTCAATGGATTGCCAGCCTTTGAACAGGATGGCAAAAATAGATAAGGCAAAAGCCAAATAACCTGAAAGCAATATAGCTGTGGTTGCTGATAACAGTTGCGCAACCACATAAAAATTCATTTTCATGGCGCTAAACCTTTCAGTTTTAGATGGTAAATTTCTAATTCTTCAAGTTGAGCTTGTTTTAATACCACCCAAGGGCGAGCTTTACGAATAATGTTTACCATTTCATCAATATTGGCATCTTGGTTTTGTTGAATCAGCCAAGCAGTGAGTACAGCGCTACTTCTTGAATAACCTAAGGCACAAAAAATCAGAATATTTTGGGTAGAGCTTGCTTCAAGCTTTGACATCAAATCATTTAATCGTGCTACGGCTAACTCAAGCTGATTGGCTTGTAATGGAATCAGATCTAGACTGAGATATTGCTGATATACCGTTGCATGGTTTAAGGGTAACTCAGCAACACAATCAAATATTGCATTGTATTGGTGGTGATGTTGTTGTGTTGGAATTCTTCCAATATAGATTTTTTTAAGTTCATGTTGAATGATGAAAGAATCTTCGGGATGCTTTTTGGTCCAAAAACGACTATTAAACCAAGCAAAGATTAAATAAGGCGCAAGCAGTATTTGTGCTGCAACCGTCATTTTGCCATTTTCTTGTTTTTGAAAAAAATGTGGACGTACAAAACTATAGCTATGTGCAACGATAAACAGGCTCACAGCAGGGTAAATTAACCACAACCCCCATGATCTAAACTCATAAGCTAAGATAAAGAAAATCACTGAACCACATAGATAATAACTGCCAAGCTTTAAATGTTTTGCTGTTAACAGTTGCAGTCCATCTTTTCTAAATGGGGATTTTACTGAAATTGGAAATAACCATAAGCATAAAGCACCAACCAGTATTCCTGTAGGAAGGTCAATAAAATGATGCTGCCATGTGGTGAGTACAGAGATGCCAATCAGCACACACCAAAAATCGACCAAATATTTCCATATCCCCGATACATGGCGACGATAGAAATCCCAAAGGATAATCAACAGAACAATATGTAATGAGGGCGCTTGGTTAAAGGGTTTATCGAAGCCCATGAGGACATCAAACCATAGACCGAAAAAACCATCTAAAGGTGGGCGTTCAAAACTAAACTTTAAAGGAAACAGTAAGAAGCAACTAATCGAAATAACTTGCGCTAAAAATAGCCTAAGCGCTTGTTGTTTAAGCTCAAACTTATTCCAACAAAGCAATAAGGAGAGACCATAAAACAGGTCAATTGACCAATACGGCACAATCGTCCAAGCCCAAAGTGGAATATGCTTTTCCCAAGCAAAGACAATACTTGGAACATCACTCAGACCTGATGCATATTGATTTGCAAAGCCATAAGTGAGGAAAAAGAAAGGCGCAAGAAAAACTAAGCAAAGTACGCCCCATTTCCATGTCCCAGTTTCTTTGATGAGTGTTTGCATAAAACATCCGTAGATTTTTATTCTATTTAAATTAAAAAATTGGTGACTTAGATTGATTTATATCAAGTCACCAACTGTGATAGCAGAAATTTTATAGCTTTTGTGCGACTGAGACGGTAAATATTCCAAACTCATCAATACATTGGTCAACCTTTTTAAAGCCAGCAGCTTCAACAAGTGCATCCATTTCCGCTTGTGAGCGTAAACGCATTACCCATGCATCACCTTCACGATGTGAGGTTAGTGCACGCGCAATAAATTCTTGTTGTGGGTGCCAAATTTGACCGGTATAAATCAAATAACCATCTTTAAGAATTGCTTTACTTAAGCCTTCAAGTGATTGACGGAGCAAATCATTGTCTGCAAATAATTCATATAAACCCGAAACCACAGCAAGTGATGGTTTTGGTTTAACAGAGGCCAAAGACTGTGTATCAAACGCATCTGCTTGAACAAATTCAGCAATGTCATTGAGTCCACGCGCTGCAATCATTTGCTGACCAGCTTGTACATTGATATCGCTATAATCACGCAATAAAATCGAATCTGGTCGTTTTGGTAGTTGAACCGCAGCATCTAAAATATAACGCCCATGACCAGATGCAATATCCATAATTCTCAATGGCTTGCGTTTTTTAATCAGAATATCCGCATATTTCTGAACCAAATGTTCAATGTTCTGTTTGCGGACACGGATCCCACGCCAACCAATCGCATTTAAATACTGGCGGTCAATGATTTTGCCAATAGGATTGGAACTTTCAGATTGATTACGATAGACAAAATCTAAAGTACTTCCAGAGTCATAGCCAGTGTCTTCACCAATTTTTAAGCCTTTAGATAAATGGCTACCAATTTTTAGATTCTTTTTGGTGATTTCCCAAAATGCATTTTTCATTGATTTAGCGGGTAAAGGTGAACTGAGATCTTCAGCGATAGCACAACTTGGACCAATTTTGTCCGCATTTAAAACGTCTGGAGCTTGATATTCAACCGCAAAGCATTGCTGGATAAATCGGCGTATTTTCTCTGTTGCTATATGGCGATCTTTTTCACCTAAAGTATCGTGAAAGAAGCCATCTAAAATATGTAATTCTTTTTTAGGATGCGGAAGCTTTTGGTAAAACTCACGTTGCGGTTTTTGAAAAACCACAAAATCTGAACCTGAGCATAACACTTGAGTCGGTACAAAGATGTTTTGTGAATCTGCAACAATACGCTTTGAGGCATCATAAAGTCCAAGCAACATTCTCACCGAAATTGCTTTAGCAATTTTAGGATCGGTATCATAGCTTTGAGCACGTTCTTCATCATGGGTCAGCATTTTGGCTTTAACATAACTTTGGATGAAAAAATTACCACGAATTTTTTCCATAACTCTTAAACTTGGTTCGGCAAATGGCACATAAAGCTTAATGTCAAAAGCAGGGGACGCGAGACACAAGGCGCGAATTTTAGGCGCATAATCATGTACCCATGTTGCGGCCAATACCGCACCTACACTTTGTGCAACTACAGCAATATTCTTGGCGTCGATAGCATAGTTTTCTTCAATATGTTGGACAAAATATTGAATATCTTTTACACATGCAGAGAAGCTAGGTGCATCACCACGTTCACCTGGGGAATCGCCGTGACCACGGGCATCCCATGCAAAGAAATCAAAATCACTTAAATTGAGTTCCTTGACCAAATGCGCCATACGTTCTGAATGTTCATGTCCACGATGAAACAGAAGAATGGCTTTTTTTGTTTCGCTCGGTGAGTTGGTTGCCCAATGTTGATAAAACAATTCTGTTCCATCATGACTGTTAAAGGTGTGATGACTGTTGTTATACATACGAATTTACCCTAAATATGAAACTGTTTTATAAAGCTGTTTTTAAGCTATTTTTAATTCGGTTATAGATGGTTAAACTAAGCAGCAGACCAATTAAAATGAGTATGCCATTACAGATTAAGCCGAGAAGTTGTAAATTTGTAGTGAAAAATGGCAAGGCGACAATCACGACTGTGATTAAACTAAACCAAAATGCACGGTCACTTTTTCCCATTGGACCATCATAACGACGTTCTTGCCCAATCAGTGGCGCCATTACACCAGTGTATTCACTTAGAATTGCAAGGAAAGCAATCAATAACAGTAATTTTGCATTAATAAAGCCAAAAGCAATCAAGCATAGATAGAGTGCTGTGTCCGAAATAACATCACACAACTCATTGTAAAACGCACCTAAGTTGGATTGTTGTTTAAATTCACGGGCAAGCATTCCATCGATGGCGTTGAAAGCCATTCGTAGCAGCATCCACAAGGGAAAGAGCAATAACCACCCATTTACAGCATGATTCAGATAATACTGGTATAGAAAAAAGCTTAAACCAAGCGATATAAACATCGCTAATAAGGTGACTTGATTTGCCGTGATTCCGATATTAAAAAGCTTTTGAACAAAAGGGCGCAATAAGTTTTGAAATGCTGGTTTTAATTGATAGATTGATGGCATTGTTCTAGTAATATAAGGTATATGACAGGATTTTAATCAAGTTTTCCATGATTTTACAAGTATTAATTTTCATCATTTAAATTTGTATTGTTATTTTAAAATTTACATAAATAGTCCTATAATTCAAATGTCTTCTTAATTTTGATCTTGTTTATTCTATGACGCCTGCTTGCAAAGTTTTAAAATCAAATAAAATTGAATTTTCAATTCATGAATATGAACATGATGTAAATGCAAAAAGTTTTGGCTTAGAGGCTGCTGAAAAATTAGGTTTAAATGTTGAAGAAGTGTTTAAAACTTTGATGGTGACAGATGATAAAAACTATTTTGTTGCCATCCTTCCAGTGAACCATCAATTAAATTTAAAGAAAGTGGCGAGTGCTTTTTCTTGTAAAAAACTACATATGGCTGATCCTAAAGATGCAGAGCGTTTAACTGGATATTTAGTCGGTGGAATCAGTCCTGTAGGTCAAAAAAAGCGTTTAAAAACGGTAATTTGTGAAAGTGCACAACAGTTAAGTAAAATGTATGTGAGTGGTGGTAAAAGGGGCTTGGATATTGGGGTTAATCCACTAGATTTAGCTAAGGTTTTGGGTGCGAATTTTGCTGATATTGTTGATGAATAAGAAGAGTTTCTTGAGTTAAATTTAAAAAAAGCTGTGATTCACTATAGTTAGTCACAAAAATATTGACTCCACTAAGGCAATAGAACTGAAAATTAAAGACCAAGATTACAGTCATTCATTCAAGATATAAACCACCTTTGCGGTGGTTTTTTATTGTATAGATGAAAGTGGAACTAAATTAAGTAAGTAAAATTAAGTAAGCAAAACAGGTGGTAGTTTTAAAACCTAAATAATCTTTTCCATATTCATACGATTTTGGACGAACAAGCCAAACTCTCACATTTCTAGCTAGCGACTACACACGTTATTTTAGTGTTATGCCTGATTGCTGGGTGGTCGCTGTGCGAATAACATCATCAGATTGATCATAGCGAGATTGGCACACCTGAATGGTGTCCATATTCTCGACAGTCCAGTCGTAGAGCGCGTTAAAAGGCAATTTGAGTGATTGACCAAGTGGCGTCAAGGCATATTCCACGCCTAGAGTTTTCCCATCTATAACGGTGCGTGTCACCATACCATTGCGTTCTAACTTGCGAAGCGTCTGTGTCAATACACGTTGGGTAATACCATCAAGACGCCGTTTGATGGCGTTGAAGCGACGTGGTTCATGTAACACCATCAAAACCAGCATTGACCATTTATCTGCGATTTGATCGAGAATGGCACGGCTTGGGCAGTCGGCACGGTAGATTGGATCGTGAGCAGGGTTCATAGGTATGCTCCAAGATACTTAGGATGCTTAAGGTGCGTAATTGACACTAAGTATACATAAGATACCATGATTGCACACAGCTAAAATCAAGGGTATATGATGACCATTCCAACTTATTCCACACTTCACATTGAGTATGATCGAGGCGTGGCGACTGTCAGTATTAACAATCCACCAGTTAATGTATTGGATGTTGCCTTGATGAGTGATATTCGAGCTTTTCTCACTCAGGTACGTGATGACCCACAAACACGTGTAATCGTGTTCCAAAGCGCCGATCCTGAGTTTTTCATCGCTCATGTAGACATGACCTTAATTGATGAGCCAAACGCTTTTGACCAGTTCGCAAAAGATCTACCTAATGGATTGAATCCATTTCAGGCTTTAGGAGAGATGATTCAGGCACAGCCGCAAGTGACGATTGTTAAGCTCGAAGGCTTGGCGCGTGGTGGCGGTGCTGAATTTGTAGCAGCAGTGGATATGGCATTTGCTGCTATTGGGCGTGCTGGCCTCGCCCAATGTGAGGCATTGATGGGGATTATTCCTGGTGGTGGTGGTACTCAATATCTTTCACAGCGTATGACACGGGGCGTGCATTAGAGGTAATTCTTGGTGCTGAGCTGATTGACGCTTTGCTAGCCGAACGATATGGCTGGGTAAATCGTGCGCTTCCGGCAAATGATTTAGACGCTTTTGTTCATCGCATCGCCACAAATATTGCAGCTTTACCTGAAGGAGTCATCGCCGCTGCAAAGAAAGTAATCCCACCAGCGGATTTAAGCGAAGGCTTCCTTCGAGAGCACAAAGCATGGGCAGGTCAGTTTGCGCGTCCTGCTGCTGAAAAACTCATTCGTGGCGGCTTGCAGGCAGGTGCTCAAACAAAAGTAGGCGAACAGGATTTAGAGCAGCTACTCCGCGATTTATCTGCATCCTGAGGTCTTGCTGCTGTCTAATATTCTGCTCTAGCTTATTCCTGAGGTTTGCGGTCGAGAAATACTGCACTCCACTTTTTAAGTCTAGCGCAATTTATATAATTGAAAGATGATGACAAAATTTTGAAGTATTGATCATCTATAGGGAATAAGCCATATTTTTGCTACAGTGAACCAAATTAAGATCATCTATTTACTAGGCCTCGCATTTGCGGGGTTTTTAATGCTGAAATAAAAGGAAAACTTGATGGAATTGCCCAATATCATTCAACAATTTATTGGAAACAGCATTTTAGAGCCAAATAAAATTGGTCAGTCGCCATCGGATGTTTATTCTTTTAATCGAAATAATGAAACTTTTTTTCTTAAGCGATCTAGCACTTTATATACAGAGACCACATACAGTGTCTCTCGCGAAGCGAAAATGTTGAGTTGGCTCTCTGAGAAATTAAAGGTGCCTGAACTCATCATGACTTTTCAGGATGAGCAGTTTGAATTCATGATCACTAAAGCGATCAATGCAAAACCAATTTCAGCGCTTTTTTTAACAGACCAAGAATTGCTTGCTATCTATAAGGAGGCACTCAATCTGTTAAATTCAGTTGCTATTATTGATTGTCCATTTATTTCAAACATTGATCATCGGTTAAAAGAGTCAAAATTTTTTATTGATAACCAACTCCTTGACGATATAGATCAAGATGATTTTGACGCTGAATTATGGGGAGACCATAGAACTTACCTAAGTCTATGGAATGAGTTAACTGAGACTCGTGTTGAAGAAAGATTGGTTTTTTCTCATGGCGATATCACGGATAGTAATATTTTTATAGATAAATTCAATGAAATTTACTTTTTAGATCTTGGCCGTGCTGGGTTAGCTGATGAATTTGTAGATATATCCTTTGTTGAACGTTGCCTAAGAGAGGATGCCTCGGAGGAAACTGCTAAAATATTTTTAAAGCATTTAAAAAATGATAGACCTGACAAAAGGAATTATTTTTTAAAACTTGATGAATTGAATTGATTCTAAGCATTATCTAAAAATACTTAATTGTCTTTTAACGTCGCTAAATTTTAAATAAATAAGTGAAGAGTGTTAGTGGAGCCACTGATTTAAAGTTTTATATCACCAATAAATCTAAATTTTGGTTTTTAAAATGAACTTATTTAAAATATCTAAAACTGTTTATTAGCTTAACTTGTGATTTAAGTTTTTATGAATATAAAATTGTTAATTTATTAGCTTTACAAGTTTATTTAAATTTCATCGTGCAACATTTTTAACCAATTTGATTATCGATGGTATTTTTTTGTCTGCTTTTCTTTTCCTAGTCTTTTATCTATCTGTCAGCCATATAGTATTTTATTAAATTCTTATGGGAAATGACGAATGTTAAATTATCTTAAGAGCTTTAATAATATCAATACTTATTTGATTTTATCGATAATTCTGCTGTTAATCATAATATCTCTAGATTATTTCTAAACTGAATGAATGTTTATAATGAGTGATTCATATTGCTATTGAAATCGCCTTCTCACTTTAAAAGAAGGCGAGGATGAGGGGCTTTTATGTTGATTTATCGTTTTAAAAATATCTTATAAAAGAAGCCTAATGTGTTTTCTTATATAGGTTTAAACATAATTGTTGTATATCTTAAATCCAATTGATCTTATAATTTTCCTTTATTTTTTTGTATTGTTTTGCAGGTTTAAAAGTGAAAATTTCTAAAGGATTATTGAGTCTCATCAGCTATGCTTGTTTAATCATCAGTTTTCCAGTGATTGCTAAAACCAACACAAGTTTAGTTTCACCTAAAAAAGGTGTGATTTGTGATCAATATATTTGTGTAAATAACAAAGGTGTATCAAAATCACTTACAGCTCAATATTTAGGAACCCAAAAAGCGAATAAAGTTTTCTCACAAGGTGATTTTGATCACTCTGCATTTACTTTCTCAAATGGGGTGTTCTCCGATACAAATACAAAACGATGCCATGTAGATCGATATTTTGACAATGGACATCGAAGTAAAGTTAATCAAAAGATAACAGATCAGCTTTTTAATAATAAGTAATTCTTTGCCATAAATCGGCTAAAGAGCTTACCCGCAGATGGGCTTTTTTTTGATTGATCTTCAAATTTTTAGAATGCTGTGTTCTATTAAATAAGATTGTATAAATCTATATACATGTTAATAATTACCAATAGATTTATTAAATCATTCCTTCTTCCCCCTCTGAATTGGAATTTTAATTTGTCTAACAAACCCTTCAATCGAAGGGTTTGTTTTATAAAAATTATGAATTTCGTCATTTCATCAATTACTTATGCTTTTTGTAAAATAATTCATGTTTTTGTTTAAAAGTGTGACTTGTTTTGCTAAATTTCGCTTGGATTTATTGAACAGAAAAGTAATGAACATGAATAAATATTTTGCAGAATTTATTGGAACATTTTGGCTGGTCTTTGGAGGGTGTGGTAGTGCAGTACTTGCTGCAGCATTTCCAGAATTGGGTATCGGTTTTGTCGGTGTTGCACTCGCGTTTGGTCTCACTGTACTGACTGGTGCGTATGCATTAGGTCATATTTCAGGTGGACATTTCAATCCCGCAGTAAGTATAGGTTTATGGGTTGGCGGTCGTTTTAATGCAAAAGACTTAGCACCATACATCATTGCTCAACTCGTAGGTGGTATCTTCGCTGCATTTATATTGTATTTGATTGTACAAGGTCAAGCAGGATTCACTGGTACGGGTGGATTTGCAACAAATGGTTTTGGTGATTTATCGCCTGGAAAATATTCTTTGCTTTCTGCATTAATAATTGAGATTGTCTTAACTGCTATTTTCTTAATTGTAATTCTCGGTTCTACAGATAAACGTGCACCTGCTGGTTTTGCACCTATTGCTATTGGTTTGGCATTAACTTTGATCCATTTAATCAGTATTCCTGTCACCAATACTTCGGTCAATCCTGCACGTAGTACAGCAGTGGCTTTGTTTGCTGAAACGGCTGCACTGAGTCAATTATGGCTTTTCTGGGTTGCACCACTTGTTGGCGCTGTGATTGGCGCTTTAATTTATAAGTGTTTTGAGCAAAAAAATTGCAAATAGCATTAAAGATCTTTCATAAATCAAAAAATGATCATGTGGAGTGAATCATATTGGTATTGAAAGTTCTTTCTCCCTTTGGGAGAAGGCTAGGATGAGGGTGCTTTTATGTTGATTAATGGTTTTAAAAAGGACTTATGAAAGAAGTCTATTATCAATGCGCCTAACTCTAGACAACATTATAAAAACCTCCCTCGGGAGGTTTTTTCATGGCTGAGATTAGACTTAAATAAGTGAAACTTCAGCTAATATTTTTTGAGCTGTTTCATCGCCATTTAAATATGCGCCATGAACCGTACCTGCATATTTCAAGCTACAATGTTCGCCAGCGAAGAAGATTTTTTCTTGAATTGGTTGATGCAACACTTTAACAATATCCTCACTGTGCTTTAGTGAGGGAAAACTAAAAGAACCATAGCTATAAGGGTCGGCACCCCAACGTGTAACGATGAGTCTTTTAGGTGTATGGGGAATATTGTTAAATTGTTTCTGCAAGTTACTAAAAATAAACTTTGATATTTCATGATCCACTGAATTATCGATAAACTCAGATTGCTTTCCTCCAAACAGCATTAAATAAATTGGTTTTTTATAAATTCCAGATAAGTCTAGAATATTAAAACAACCAAGCTCATTCCAATAGAAATCACTTATCTTGTCTATCGGCATTTTGGATCTAAAAGAAAGTGGTTGTTCTAATTCAAAAAATACTTTATTAAAGGATCCAAATCCAATATCTTGAATAGATTGAGTATAGTGATGAGGTAATGCAGGATCAAACGCGATATGATTTTTCTTTAAAATTCCAAGTGGGACAGTAACCACTACACGGGAACCTATATAAAAATTATCATTGGAATCAATAATTTTGACATAATCATTTTCACAGATGATTTTTTTTACATCAACATTGAATTGAATGTCGATTTTTTTTGAAAGCACCTCTATAACTTGGGCATAGCCATTGGGAAAAATAACTTCATCACCATCAAAATAACCTTCGTAATTTTTGTAATTTGATGAAAGTAGCTCAAGATTTGTCGCAAATGGGTCATTTGCTATTCGGTTGAAAAAGTTAAATAATAATTGTTTAAGATAATCTTCTGAAAATGTATTACCTGAATAATGTAAAGAAGAAATTATTTCTTCAGTCGCCTTGAGGGCAGATTGCGTTTGTGTTTGAGAAAGTTGCTTTTCTATTTCCTCTACATAAGATTCAAACTCTTGGACTTCTTTGTCAGAAAATAACAACCCATTTTCATGAAAATATTGCGATTTGTCATAGTTAAATACAGTTGTTGCTATATGATTCTCTTGGGTAATTTCCCAGATAGGATTACCTTCAACGCCATGAATCCATGATGCACCTAAATCAAAAACATCAGCATCAGATTGCAATGAATCTATGCGCCCACCTGTGCGAGACCTCGCTTCGAGTATGGTAACTTTTTTACCATTTTCTTGTAATTTTTTAGCGCATGCGATTCCTGCTATCCCAGCGCCAATAATAATAATCGGTAAATTAATCTCGCTATGTTCCAACATAAAAATCTATAGCTCAGTTTTGTATCTAAAATTAAGATAATACACCTTATACTTCTCAGATAAAATTATTTGATTTTTATTTTAAAAAATCAGTAAATTATATTTTATCACATTGATTACAGGTTCTTTAGAATGGCTGAGACTGTTGAATAATAATCTTTTAATATGAGCTTTTTTTGTTTTCGATAAAAGCGCCAAGTAGAATGAAATTAAAGTCATGCTTATGCGACCAATGCGTACACGCAATGGCTGCTATTTAAAAATAAATATTATATAATCTATTGAATTTAAATGTTTTTTGTTAGAATTGATCGTTTTTAATATTATTTCCTTCTAGCTAAATATATTCATAACTTTGCAATTTTGTTACTGATCAATATTTAAAATATTTTTATAGGAATATGCGGTGAGTAGACGGCGTAATCAAACAGGAATGAGTTCTTTTAATTTATCTAAAAAGTATGATTGAAAACTACACTTGATTCTACTAAAATAAAAAAACTTCATTGGGGAGTAGCCGCTTTTTACCTTAGGTAAAAAGGTGATGGTCAACATAATTGCTTAAACTAGCATGGTCATCATAGCAAAGAACCAAATGATCCTCCGATCATAGATTTCTTTTTGTTGGCAAGACCTTTGATTTATGACTCTGCTATGGCTAGCAAGAGTAATAAATCATTGGTAATTATTGCTAGCCAGAGAAATTATTATGATATCTGCTTTCCTAATCTCTCTTGCTGTAGTTGCTTTATCTGAAATGGGAGATAAGACCCAATTACTGGCACTACTGCTTTCTGCACGATTCCGAAAACCTATTCCTATTCTTATCGCTATTTTTCTCGCGACACTGGTAAATCATGGTGTTTCTGCCGTACTCGGGCAGTGGATTACGACTGTTCTTAGTCCAACTGTCTTATTGTGGATTGTTTCTCTAGGATTTATTGGGATGGCCGTATGGATGTTAATCCCAGATAAGCTAGATGATGAATCTGGAAGTATCGATAAGTGGCAAAAATACGGTGTCTTTGGCGCAACCTTTGTGCTTTTCTTTTTGGCAGAAATTGGTGATAAAACTCAAATAGCGACTGTGGCATTAGCTGCTCGTTTTGACAGTATCGGCTGGGTAACTGTAGGTACTACCTTAGGAATAATGTTGGTGAATGCTCCAGCCGTATTTATTGGTAATAAACTTGCAGAAAAACTTCCAATTTCACTCATTCATAAAATTGGCGCACTTGTCTTCTTAATTATTGGTGTTGCAGCACTCATTCAACATTACTTTTTCTAATGACAATGAAACGATTTAATCGAATACCAGTAAGCTGGCAACGCATGTTTTTTATACCGTATCTACTTGCACTACCACTGATCACTTTACTGTTATTAGGTTTAGCTGGGAGTTGGTCGGATAGTGTTCGTTTGGCATTTTTATCACTACCAGGGTGTTGGTTGTGTTTTCAAGCCACAAAAAAATCAAATTTATTTTGGAAATTATTTTCAATCATTTGGTGGTTTATTTTTATATTTCATACCAGCTTACTCTCAGTAAGTTGGCTGTTGTTCAATAGTGATGCTGAAGCATATTCAATTATTGAATCTATCGCGAATACAACATTGAATGAAAGTTTAGAATTTTTTCAACTGCATCTTGGTTTTTTTATTCTATTTGTTGGCTTTATTTTAAGCGTTTTGATTTTATATTTTTTTATTTTATTTAAATATTTTAATACGCGTGAGTTCCATGATCAGAAAGTACATCGATTAGGACGTTATGCTATAGGTTTGTTATTTCTACTGTGTACTGCCAGCTATGCGATTAAGCCTTCAATTGCTTTACATCCATTGCCATTTTGGTATGGATACTATGGCAAAATTCAAGATTTTAAACAGCGTATTCTACAGCATGATCAGATACATAAAGAATGGACATTGAATGCAGAACAGCGCTTAGATTTTAGTGGTCAATTGAATAAAAGGCAGACACATACCATAGTTTTAACTGACAGCATTACCAGTTTTAATTTTGGATTATGTGGCTATCCACGAAATACAACACCTGAGCTAACTCAACGGAGTGATCAATTCAAAGTCTTTTGTCGTGGTTACTCGCCAGCATCATCTACTATCCAATCTTTACGTTATTTGTTTAATGATGGTACGCGAAATGCAATGGATGATCATGCCCCTGAAAATATTATGGCATACGCTAAGGCTGCAGGTTTTAAAGTTTATTGGATTAGTAACCAAGATGATGTTTATATCTCTTCACTTTTTGCCTCATTTGCAGATGAAGCTGTTTTTATCAATAAAAAGTCAGGTCGTAGTAGCACGTCATTAGATGAAAATATTCTGCCCGCTTATAAAATTGCATTGGATGACCCAGATCCTCGTAAATTGATTATTTTGCATCTCATTGGTTCACATCCAAATTATAAGTTGCGCTACCCAGAGCAATTTTCTAAGTTTAATGATTCTAGCAATGATGAGGTTGAAGAAAAACTTGAACGAAATGAGATCAATCACTTAATTCAGTTAAAACGCAATGAATACGATAACAGCATACTTTACCAAGACTGGGTTGTTGCAAAGTTATTCGATCTTTTAATTTCCACACAATCTGATTTTAGATCTTTTACCTTTTTATCGGATCATGGTAATGAAGTCGGGCATGCTAAAAACTATGCTGGGCATAGTGCAAATACTGAAGCTGGCTACCGTATTCCAATTATTATTTGGTATGATCATATGCCGACTAAAGGAATAGTCAGTGAAAAACCAATTGATGCCAGTGACCTAGATCGATATGTATTACACCTCATGGGTGCTCATGATCGATTGGATCGTAAAGAAAAATTGTGTTGGTTAGATCAAACTTGTAATTTTGTACCTCAGTTACTTTGGCATTCACCAAAATAAACAAGCGATATTATATTAGCTTTGGACAAAATTTTTGCTAAACCGTATCGCTCTGATTGATTGGGTCAGATTTGCTTCGACAAGATGTAGATAAAATAACATTTTAAAGAAGCGACACAATTCACGGATATCGTTAAATCTACTTTTTATTTTTCCATTAGAAATATCACGATAAATCAATACATAAGCCATAGATTAAAATCTGCTAGTGAAGTTATAGATCGATAAAACTTGCTAAATAATCTCTTAAAATGAAAATTTCGATGAAATTTCTCAATTCTAAATGAGAATATTATCATTTATTACAATTTAAAATTTTAAAATATAAACCATAAGAAAAAGACCAATTCATCATGAATCTTCACAAAATCATAGTGTTAAACCTGTATAGACAAGCAGGGTATAACATTGCATTCTCAAATGAGAATGATTATCATTATTTTGTGTTAAGCAGAGCTACACGATCCAAGAAAAACATAAATCAAATTTCTAGATCTTTTTAGTGCAGTAAAAAGTCTTGTACAGAGGATATGGTCAGATGAAAGAGCTTGCCAGCCGATTGGCGATGCAGCACCTAATCAATGCATACTCACAAGAAACAGGAAGTAGAATTTTACTGGAGAAATATCAGCAAAACTCTACACAACTTGCGTTTAGCCAAGGCTTGACCTTGTTAATGATTCCATTGGAATCCATCCAATCCCAATTATATGTACCGCTTTCGTATAGAAGTCTTCTAGGGCGGCATCGAATAGATAAACTGCCGCAGATTTTTAATAAAGGACAAGCGCAAAGGTTTAGTCCAATTGCGATGGTTTGCTTACTTCTAGAAGAGCTGCTACGAAATTCTGTTGAATCCTTAGATTCAGCATCATTGGTTGAAAAATGGATCCAAAGCCGAGATGCTTTAGCTGAGTTTTTAAAGCAGCGTCAATATGATTTTGACCAATTGATTCAAGCCAAACAAGATTTTATCCAGACAGAACAAGCATTGATTCTTGGGCACAGTATGCATCCAGCGCCAAAGAGTCGCACAGGTTTCGTTCATGAAGATTGGTTAAGATTCTCACCAGAACACAAGGGTCAAACACAACTGTATTATTGGTTAGTTGCACCAGAATATCTGGCAGAAAGTACAACATCAGATCAGCCAATCACGACTCAACTCATCAAGCATATGCAATGGTATTTGAGCGAAGCAGAATTAGATTTAATTCATACACATTCAAGCTATAAATTGTTGACGCTGCATCCATGGCAAGCACGTTATTTACAGAGCAAAGATTGGTATAAAGAGTTAAAAGCCAAAAAAAAACTAATTGATTTTGGTGAAAAGGCTTGGCATTTTTCTGCAACAACATCCGTCAGAACATTGGTCAGCTATTCAGCGCCGTGGATGGTGAAACTTTCACTATCCGTGATGATTACCAACTCTATCCGAGTCAATTTGGCCAAAGAATGTCATCGTGGAGAAATCACGCGTCAACTTTGGCAGGGGCGAATAGGTCAATCGATTTTAAAATCTTGTCCTACATTGAAAGCAATTCATGACCCCGCATGGACTGCGTTAATCATCGACGGAACAATTGTTAACGAAACGATCTGCATTTTTAGAGATCAGCCCTTTGATCGACAGCAGCAAGTGTCATGTATTGCCTCCTTATGCCAAGATCATCCAGCAAAAAATTTAAATCGCTTTGATCATTTATTTGAACAAATTGCACAGGCAGAACCGCAGCTAAGTATTGAAAAAATTGCATTAAATTGGTTTGAGCGATTTTTAGCGATCAGCTTAGTTCCCTTGATGTATTTGTATCATCACTATGGCATGGCATTTGAGTCACATCAGCAGAATGTACTGGTCGAATTGGAAAATGCGTATCCTCAAAATTTATGGTTAAGAGACAATCAGGGTTTTTATTACATCAAAGAATACGCCACTGAAATATTAAAAGAATACCCGGAACTTGATGGAAAAGCGCAGGCTGTTGGGCCAAAAACTTTGGTTGATGAAAGGTTTAGCTATTATTTTTTTGCTAATACTTTATTTGGCATGATCAACGCAATTGGAGCAACAGGGAGTGTTTCAGAACAGCAACTTATTGATCTATTGCAAGATAAATTGATGGAATTATATCAACAGTATCCTGACAGTAGTTTATTACAAGGCTTATTGTATCAACCAACCTTGCCATATAAAGGGAATTTACTTACGCGTTTATATGAGCTGGATGAACTGATTGCGCCTGTAGAACAGCAATCAATTTATATTCAGTTGCCAAATCCTTTATGTCTAAAACAAAAGGATGCAATTTATGCTTGATTTTATTGCTGTGGGTTTAGGACCGTTTAATTTGAGTTTAGCCAGCTTGTTACAACAAAAATCAAAGCTAAAATATCTGTTTTTTGAAAAACAAGCTCAGTTTGATTGGCATGCAGGAATGCAGCTTCCAAACACAATGTTGCAAGTGCCTTTTATGGCTGATTTGGTCTCTATGGTAGATCCGACCAGCCCATTTAGTTTTCTCAATTATTTAAAAGCGCAACAGCGACTCTATAAGTTCTATTTTTTGGAACAACCGCATATCCCTCGTAAAGAATATAATCATTATTGCCAATGGGTTGCAGATCAAATTGAACATATTCAATATTTATCTGTAGTCACAGAAATTGTACCCAAATCCTATGGCTTTGAAGTTCTCGTTTTTCAAGCGGGGATTTATCAGCGCTATCGCTGTCGAAACATTGTATTAGGGGCGGGAAATGTGCCTTATATCCCACAATGTATGCAGACATTGATTCAAAGCTATCCTGAGCGATGTAAACATTCAGCACATTATCTAGAGCATCAGCCAAAAAATTTACAAGGCAATGTTGTGGTACTGGGATCAGGGCAATCTGCGGCAGAAATCTTTTTAGATTTATTCGATCGTCAATATCAATTTGATCAGGTTTCTCAACCGAAATTCAATCTCAATTGGCTGACCCGAGCCAATGGCTTTTTTCCTATGGAATATACTCCATTAGCTTTAGAACATTTTAGTCCAGATTATAGCCAACATTTTCATCACTTTGATGACCTCAATAAAGATTTACAATTGAGTAAACAGTCACTTTTATATAAAGGAATCAGTGCGCAAACCATTCGTGAAATATATAAGAAACTTTACCACCGACATCTTGCTGGAAATGATTTAGCAACACATTTGCATAGTCAGTCCAACCTAATTGATGTTGTTTTAACGGAACAGGGGAAAATTAGACTGATTTTTCAAGATCGAGTGACTTTAAATCAGTTCAGTCTAGACAGTGACTATGTGATCTGTGCTACAGGCTATCGCCGTCCTGAATTTCAATTTCTCAAGCAACTGAAGCCCTTGATTAAAACCAATCCACAAGGACATTGGAATATTTCAGCAAATTATGCTGCTGAATATGCTGGCATTGGCAAAATTTTTGTTCAGAACATGGATATGCATAGTCATGGTATTGGCACACCTGATTTGGGTTTAGGTGCTTATCGTGCGGCGACAATTGCCAATCAGCTAGTGGGTTATGCGCTATATGACTTAGCAACATCTCCCCAATGTTTCCAACATTTTGATCCTTTGCAGAATCCGCAAGTCCAAGTGATCTCGAAAAATATCACAACACAGCATCATGTGCATGCTCAGCATGTTGAAGATTTGCTTAAAAATGTCAATTTTCAATCTCAAAGCCCAACTACACAACATTCTCAGCATCAACAAAACCATCAACGATATTCGAATATTGAGAGCAGCATATGAGTTTTGCACAGTTACAAATTAATCAGCAGCAATGGCGAAGTGCAGGCCAGCGCTTAATTGAAATGGCAATCGCTGAGTTTTTATATGAAGAAATTATTCAGGCGGAAAGTCTGGGTGATGATGTATTTCAATTGAGATTGGATGACCGAATTTATCAGTTTAATGCACAACAGTATTTATTGGGACATTGGCAGATTCAAGAGGGTTCAGTACGTGATTTAACTTTGGATACGAAAAGGCCTGCTTGGAATTTGCATCAATTTATTGCTGCTTTTTCCAATCAGGTTGAGGTTAAACCCTTTACCAAAGCCTATTTGATTAAAGAGATGAACAATACATGGTTGGCCGAAGCACATGTACTGGATGAAAATCGACTAACAAGCGCAGCAGTACTGACTGCACCGCATTACCAAATTGAAGCGATGTTGCGCGGTCATCCTTGGTTAATTATGAGTAAAGGACGAATGGGCTTTGGTTATGATGATTATCTGAACTCAGCGCCTGAGATTTTACCCAGAGTCAAAGTGTTATGGCTGGCTGTGCATCGTGATTTGGCAGAGTTTCGTTCTACACCTGAATGGTATGCAGGACAGTTATATTGCCATGAGTTTGACCAGCAGGAATTGCGACAATTCCGTGAAAAAATGCAAAGTCTTGCTTTAAACTCAGAGGATTATTATCTCATTCCTGCACATGCTTGGCAGTGGCATCAATGGATTGTGCCAACTTATGCCAATGAAATTGTAGATCAAAAAATTGTCGAACTTGAAATTGGTCAAGATGATTATGCACCAATGCAGTCAATACGCACTTTATGTAATACATCATATGCACAACGTCATTACATTAAACTACCATTGAGTATTCTAAATACCGCCGTTTATCGAGGGTTGCCTGCTCAACGCAACTTAGCAGCACCTGCTGTTACAGCATGGTTAAAAAATATTTTAAAACAAGATGTGGATTTACAAAAAACGGGGGTGGTGTTTTTAGGTGAGATTGCAACCTTGACCATTCGGCAGCCTTGTTATGATCACATTGCAGGCGCACCTTATCAATTTAAAGAATTATTTGGCTGTTTATGGCGTGAGAGTGTAGATCCATTTGTTGAATATCATCAGCAGGTCTTATCACAAGCTGCTTTATTACACCGTGATATTCAAGGGCTTTCCATTTTAACGGTGCTTATCCAAGCTTCAGGATTAGCCCCATTGGATTGGTTAAAACAATTTATTACAGTCAGTATTCATCCGCTTCTAATTTGCCTTTATAAATACGGACTTGCATTTTCACCCCATGGTGAAAATACCATGTTAATTCATGAAAATGGTGTACCTAAAGCCATGGTGCTTAAAGACTTTATTGATGATATCAATCTTGTCGATGAAGATTTTCCTGAATTGGCGGATCTTCCTGACGAGGCTAAAATTTTACTGAGACATTCTGCACAAGACCTGAGTCACTTTATTTTTACAGGTTTGTTTATGGTGCATTACCGCTATATCTGTAATGTATTTCTACAGGATTTCCCACAACATCATGAAATTGAATTCTGGCAAACCGTATCCTATGTAATTGATGAATTTCATCAACAGCATCCAGAATATTCAGCAAGAATTGAAAAGTTTGCAATGTTTAGAAATCAATACCATAAGGTTTGCTTAAACCGTGTTCGTCTATTTACCACCAGTTATCACGATGAAGCACAACGCCCCGTACCTGTAATTCTAGATTTGATTGCAAACCCTGTAAGCCCAGAAACCTTAAACAGTTGGATAGCACAATTTTCGCCTGCGCCAGCATGATAAACCGTGCTCGTGCAGAGTGTGTTTTATCTGTGTAGCACCTAGATTTAACACGAATCAAAAGCTCAATAATCTAACAAATACAATAAAGGTGACCGTGATGAAAACGTTATCACAGCAATTGCCAGACTTTTATGAATACTATGAAAACAGCAATCAGTTTTATTTACGTCAAGTGAAATACCCTGATGATATGGCTTTATTACACAAATGGATGCATGAACCACATGTGATTCCGCAGTGGCAATTGAATAAATCAGAAACAGATCTGAAGGTCTATTTTGAAAAACAATTGGCTGATGATCATCATCGTTTATTTGTCGTTGGAGTTGATGGACAGGATGTGGGCTATGCAGAAATCTATGAAGCTAAACGAGATCGATTAAGTCGTTATTATATTGCGCATGAACTGGACTTGGGCTGGCATTTGCTGTTTGGTGAAAAATCGGCCTTTGGTAAAGGCTATCTTAGAACAGTAGCGCGCTTATTAAACTTTTATATTTTTGAGCATGCGAACTCGCTGAAAATCGTAGGTGAACCTGACTCGACAGTTAAACCCTATGCAGCAGTTGTAGAAGAAATGTGCTACGAAACTCAGGGTATTCTTAGGATGCCAGAGAAAGATGCAATGTTATATTATTGTTTTAGAGATACTTTTTACCAAAAATTTGGTGAATACCTAGTCCAATCTCAGCAATATTTAGCACAAAAAAAACAATATAAAATCCAATAAGTTGAATTTGCCTTATGAGTTATCAATCTATACATATTCAGATCAAAGAGATGATTTTTTGCAAAGATGTCTCAATCGTTGAATTTCAGTTCTGGTTGGCTGAAATTGAAACATTTCTATGTCAGCAACAAAATTTTGTTTTGGTGATGAGGAGTGCAAAAGGTACGACATTTCCACAGGAATACCGTCAAATTCAAGCGAATTGGTATAAAAAAAATAAAGCCAATTTTTTTAAGTACTGTGTAGGTTTAGTACGGATCGCCTTAGATCAAGCCGATCAAGAACGGCTCAATACACCTGCGCTACATGTTGCATGGCAAGTTCCATATTATGTGACATTAGATCGTGCTGATGCATTGCAATGGGCTGTGCAGAGGTGGCTATTATGCAACGCATAAATAATTTAACCAAACCATCTGTTACTCAACAAATTTCCGTCATGAGTCTAAGTGTTGTGGTTGTTTTATATTTGGCTCATGCCTTGCCTTTGTATTTTTATAATGTGGCATTGCCTGCGATTTTAAGACATCAAGGCGTAGATCTACGCTGGATTGGGCTATTGTCACTGCTTTATATTCCTTGGGCTTTCAAATTCTTTTGGGCGCCACTCATTGACCGTTTTTATATTAAAAAATTAGGCAAACGAAAAACGTGGTTGCTGTTCACTCAAATTGCTTTGGTTTTAGGAATTATTGCGCTTGCATTGACTCAGTTTTCTTATGGGTTACTGGTCTTTGTCGTTATTGGTTTATGGATATCGAGTTTTGCAGCCACCCAAGATATTGCCATTGATGGATATACCGTTGAAGCATTTTCACCACAAGATTACCGCTTTGGCAGTATGGCGCAAAGCATTGGCATTGCACTTGGCAGTATGCTCGGTGGTGCTGCAACACTTTGGCTATATCAATATTATGGATGGCAAACAGCACTGATTTGTTTAGCAAGCTTAACCGCTTTGACAATGTTTGCAGTTTTTCAAATACAAGAAAAAAACACTGAACACATGATGAAAAGCCCACCGAGTTTAATGCGAGCATTTAAACGACCTGAAATTCGTTGGGCATTACTTTTAATTGTTTGTTATCGCTTTGTAGAAGCCCCCGCAATGGCAATGCTCAATCCAATGCTGATTGATCAAAAATGGTCACTTTCACAAATTGGTGTGTTGATGTCTGTGGTGGGTGCAGCTGTTGGATTGCTTGCTGCCGTTTCTGCTGCATTGCTGCTTAAAAAGCGAAAGGCGACCCAATTACTGCTATGGGCTGGCTGGGTGAGAACACTGATATATGGACTCTTAGGAATCGCTATTCTGTTCGGATGGTTAAATCAGTGGCAGCTTTTGCTGGGTATTTTTGTGATTGCATTCCTTGCAATTCGTTATATCGCAATGACTTCTTTATATGCATATTTCATGCAGAGTAGCTCAAAAGCGCAAGCAGGGACCGACTTTACAATTTTGGTGTGTTTTGAATTGCTGGTCTATTTTATTGGCGGGGCTGGCTCAGGTTTTCTTGCCAAATCATTAGGTTATGGCAATTTTTATATTGTTTTAGCTATTGCATCTGTAGTGAGTTTGATTCTCTCACAACTCATTATTTCCAAATCACAAAAAACTCTAAGATCAGAGATGTTGTAAGGGATAAATCATGAAAAGAACATCAATTCAAATACAACTGACGTGTTTAAGTTTGGCTATTGCGACACAGATTTATGCGCAAGAGCCCACGACTCAAAAAGTTGAAAATACTGGGGCAGAGGTAAAAAGCCTAGCGCCAATCGTGGTCACGGCAACACGTTCTGCAAAAAGTATTTCAGATATTGCAGGGACGGTGTATCGCATTGAGCGTAGTGAAATTGAAAAGCAAGCCAATGCGGGTAAAAGCACGGCAGAAATTTTAGGACTATTGGTTCCTTCGCTCACGCCCAATACTGGTACAACTTCTAATTATGGTATGACCATGCGCGGCCGTGTGGTGCAATATATGATTGATGGGATACCACAAACAGGTTCACGGGATGGATCGCGTCAGCTCAATAGCATTCTTCCTTCAGTGATTGACAGAATAGAAGTTGTGTCTGGGGCAACGAGTATTTATGGCTCAGGTGCAACTGGCGGTATTATCAATATCATTACCAGAAAAGGCGGTGACAAGCCTTTAAGTTTTGAAACCAAACTGGGGCTAACGTCAGGGAATAATTTTAAAGGCGATGCCTTGGCTTATGAAGCTTCACAAAATGTTTCGTTTAACCAAGAACGCATCAAAGGTAATTTGGGTGTTGGCTATGTTAAACGTGGTGAAATTCAAGACAGTCGTGGCGATCGTATTGGGCCTGAGGTTGCGCAAACTGATCGTCAAGATACCCAGACCCTTGATGTCAATGGACAACTCACTTGGAACATTTCAGATCAACAGCACTTAACCGTTGGCGCACAATATTATAATGATGAACAAGACAGTGATTATGGACCTGATTATGGGCAGGGTTTATCTGTCATATTTAGAGGAGCTACACCCAGTTTAAAAGCATTAAAAGGCTTACAACTCGAAGATCAACCTAGAACAAAACGCTGGTCAACGCACGCCCAATATAACCATAATGATGTATTGGGGCAAAGTTTAACCTTGGAAGCTTATTACCGTAAAGAGCAGGCAAGATGGTTTCCAACGGCAGTAAATTTACCGCATCCGCAATTACCTCTTCCTACTAGAAGTATTCCTGTTGTGATGCAGTCTAATACGGATATTAATATTTGGGGATCACGTTTAGCCTTACAGAAAGATTTTAAAGTTGTAGATCGGGCTTTAGGGTTAAGTTACGGTTTAGATTTTGAAAATGAGAAAAATGGTCAAGAAGGGCAAAGGTATGATACTAATACTTTTATTGCGAGTAATGGCTTAAATCATCAAGCGACAAAAAACTATGCGATGGGACCAGATGTTCAAATTGCAAAACTTGGGGCATTTATTCAGGCGAATTATGCAGTTACGGATCGTATAAATTTACAGACAGGCGTGCGTCACGAACGAATTAATAGTGATGTCAGTGATTCTACCCCGTACCCTGAAAGTATTGTCGCTGACTTCGATCCTAGCTATACGGCGAAAAGTTTAAAAGGTGGTGAAGTTAAACATAATGCGACTTTATTTAATTTGGGCGGGGTTTATCACTTAAATGATACGCAACAAATTTTTGCTAATTTTTCTCAAGGCTTTAGTATTCCAGACGTACAACGGATGCTGCGAGATGTTCCAGCAAGTTTTGTTGTGACCAGTAATAATATTGATCCGATTAAAGTGAATAATTATGAACTCGGCTGGCGTTTACAAGAGCAAAAGGGACTCAATCTAGGGCTGACTGCTTTTTATAATGATTCTGATAAATCTGTGAGGTTTAATGCTGCCCCAAATTTTAATATTGAAGTGATTGATACCGATGAACGCATATATGGTTTGGAAGCCAATGTAAAATATGCAATTTCAAATATGTGGAATATGGGAGGAACTATTGCTTATACGCGCGGTCAATTTAAAAATATACTCGGTGATTGGCAAGAGCTAGATGCTACACGAGTTTCACCACTGAAAGGCACGCTATTTTCAGAATGGCAATTTGCAGATAATATCAATTTACGCGTACAGACTTTAGCAATTGGTGGTACAGATCAGGCCACTAAAGACTATGTCAATCCACTAAATGACCGCAGTAGTCGAAAACCCGCTGAGATTAAGGGATTTGCGATTATGGATGTGATCACCAGTGCAAAAGTAGGTCCAGGCAGATTAGGCTTTGGCGTTTATAATGTATGGAATACAGACTATAAAACAGTGTTTAGTCAAGCGGTTGCGCCAACCTATGGGGCTATTTCAAGTTTGGCTGCACAAGGTCGTAGCTACGGTTTAACTTATACGCTGAAGTATTGATCCAGATAAAGCCTTTTTAAAATTTGAAAGAGGCTTTTTATTGAGCAATATCTCGATGAAAAAACTGAAGCGTGGGTAATTATATAAATCCAATAAAAATTTTCCTAATCAGTCAAGACTGCTATTTTAGGAGATTCAAATGAATAAAAATAATGATATTTGGATGATGGCAACGCTGCTCAACGGGATCAGCTTATCCATGATTTTACCTTTACTTGCACCTCTTATTCGTCTATTAAAAATCTCAGAGCTTCAGGCAGGTTTGATGGTGTCTGCTAGTGCATTGCTGATGAGTTTGACTGCAATGTGGATTTCTAAAAAACCGAATCTTCAAAATCATTATTATTTATTGAGTATCGGTTTTATTGGAATGAGCATAACGTGGGGACTATTTTCAGGGGTATTAAGTTATGGGCTAATGTATAGCATGCCAATTGGACTATTTTTCACTTTATTATTGCTTACACGAAGCAGTATTGGCTTTTTTATGGCAATGCCGCAAATCGCATTACAAAGTTATGTGATGACGCGATATATAGATGAAACGACACGCAGTCAGAAGATGGCAAGCTTTGGTGCCTTAAACAGTGTAGGGCTAATTTTAGGGCCATTTTTAACCACATTACTCATTATTTGGGGAATATTGATTCCTTTGTGGCTCGCCGTATTGCTTTTGACTGTCATGAGTATGCTGATAGTAGGTTTATATCAACACAACGGGGAAAATGCTCAACAGTCACATTCAAAACGTCATGATCCAAACCATTCGCCTTTAACCTATCATTTTGATGAAGATCAGCATTTTCAAGACGCACTTTTACAAAAAGAGATTTCTCAGCAAGATTCTAGTCATTCGCAATTGGTTCGTCTGAGTGATGATGATCTAAGAAAATCGATGATTTGGTTGATCCTTGGATTTAGTTTATATATTGCGATTATTACTCTGAATTTAACTGCAGGTTTTTATATTCAAGATAAATTTCAATTTAACATTCAGCAAAGTGCCCTCTATTTTTCCCAATGCTTGTTGATTGTGGGGATTGTTTCGGTCTTGATGCAAATTGCGATTTCTAAATGGTTTAAATGGTCTTTAACACAGCTTTTAATGGTCGGATTAAGCACGATGTTGGTTGGGCTGATCTTGTCAATTTATACCCAGCAGATCGTGATTTTTCAGTTGGCTTATGTTTTTTATGGTATCGCTGTGGCATGTCTAATGCCTGCATTTACCACAGGTGCATCACAATCAGTTTCGATAAATTTGCAAACTAAAATTGCTGCTTTATGCACCATGGCGCAAGCGCTCAGTTTGGTTGTTGCACCATTAATGAGCACAGGGCTGTACCAACTTAACATTATCTTCCCATATTATTTACTGTTTAGTATTTTCTTATTGCTGTATTTTTATTTTGTTGTTTTTAAATGGAATAAATAGAGGATGGTCATACCAGTGTCATGTTCTTTGATTAGTTTGCCTGCATTAAATCAAATATGACATTTCAATGATGAAACCATTTAAAATTAAACATTCGCTAATCATTTGTTTTGCTTCAGGACTATTTTTAACAGCCTGCAATAATGATCATGATGATAATTCAGCTGTTGTCGTCCCACCTAAAGCTGATACATCACTATATTTACAGACCAAACAACCCTATCAACCTCAGCAGAAACTAAGCAGTTATGAAGCAACGCCAGCAGGTTATCGTGCAGTTTTTACAGAATTAGTTGCTCGACATGGTTCACGAGGTTTATCGAGTATTAAATATGATTTAGCTTTATACAACATGTGGTTAAAAGCAAAACAGGAAAATGCCTTAACGCCATTGGGTGAACAATTGGGTGCTGATTTAGAAGGCATGATGAAAGCCAATATTCTATTGGGTTATGGAGTGGAAGGTATACGCCAGTATGGCTATGGCAACGAAACTTCTGTAGGTATTAAAGAACATCAGGGTATTGCCGATCGCTTATTACAACGCTTACCACAATTGTTTAATCAAGCCAGTCAACAAGGTAAATCTGTACAGATCGTTAGCTCGGGTGTGGATCGTGCGGTGGACAGTGCTAAATTTTTTACCAATGAATTGTTGAAACAGCAACCAAGTTTAAAGACTGCAATTACACCAGCAAGCTATCAAAGCCTCAACAGTACCTCTATACCAAGTATTGTCGATGGCGGGGTAAATCGCTTTCATCTGTATTTTCATAGTTTAAATGCACAAGACGATTTGGCCAATGTTAAAACGGATTTAGACAAAACAGTCTATGCGGCTAGTTTAAAATATCAAGATTTTGAAGAGAATGATCCAGATTTAAAACAAAAAATTAAAACATTGAGTGCAGATCCTAATGCGCAAAAAATCGCAACAGAAGTATTAAGCCCAATTTTTAAAACAGCATTTATTCAAAAAATTGGTCAAACTGGCTATAGCTTTAGTAATTCAGGATCATTCACTGTAACAAGCCCTAAAGGTGAACAGATTACTGAAAAAGGAAAGGGGAAAAATACCATTGCCAGTGCAGTAGATGCTGCTGCTTATGTGTACGAGTTGTATTCAATCACTGGCGGAATGCAAGACGAGCTTGGAGCGACAAATTTTAAAAAATATATGCCAATTGAAGCGGCTAAGTTTTATGCGCAATATAACGATGCCAATGATTTTTATAGTAAGGGCCCAAGCTTTGATACAGGCAAAGCTGTAACAACAGATATTGCCAAATCACTCAAACAGGATTTATTTAAACAAGTTGATGATGTTATGAGCAATACACAAAAGAATGTTGCTGTATTAAGATTTGCTCATGCTGAAATCATAATCCCTTTAGCCACCAGCTTAGAGTTAAAGGGGATGATGCAATCTGTGCCCTTGACGCAGACGTTTAATTATTCAAATAGTGCGTGGCGTGGTGAAGATATCTCACCGATGGCAGCAAACTTACAGTGGGATATTTATCAGAATTCGCAAGGGCAGACTTTGTTAAAAATGCTCTATAACGAAAAAGAGATTGCTTTTAAAAAAGGTTGTGATTATGCCCGCTATAAAGCAAACAGCTATTATTATGATTATTTAAAGTTGAAACAATGTTATAGTATTCAATAGATTGCTATAAAATTTGAGGGAGAACGGGTTTCTCCCTTTTAATCTGTTTATAAAAGGGACACTGTGAAATTCCAGCAACATACGATTCAAGCTGCTATTTTTGATATGGACGGTACGATGCTGGACACTGAACGGCTTAGGTTTGATGTGTTAAAACAAGCGTCTTTGGAAATCACTGGTGTAGAATTTAGCTTAGATTATTTGATGCAATGTTTAGGGCTTAATGCGTTAAGCTCAGAACACTTAGCACAAAAGTTTTATGGTCAAGATATCCCTTACCAGCACATTCGGCAACGTGCTGAACAAATTGAACTTGAGATGATTTTGTCGCAAGGCGTACCAGTGAAAGCTGGGCTTTTAGAAATATTAGCTTATTTGCAATCTCAAAATATCCGATTGGCTGTCGCTACATCTAGTACCCGAAAAATTGCTGAAAAATATTTAAAACTTGCAAAAATTGATCATTATTTTACCTTGTTGGTCTGTGGCGATGACGTGATACAAGGTAAACCACACCCAGAAATTTTTAACAAAGCCTGCACGTTATTAAATCTAAATCCGCAACACAGCTTGATGATTGAAGATTCTGAAAATGGGATTACTTCAGCAGATTTGGCTGGGGGAGTAACGATTTTGATTGAGGATATTAAAGCGCCAAATCAGACCATGCTGGCAAGAGCAGATTACTACTTTGAATCTATGTTGGATTTTTATCAAGCAATCATAAAATCTGACTGAATAAAATTCATTTTCAATTGAACAACACTCAGTCAATTCAAGATTTAAACATGATGATTACGTGCTTTAATAGAAGCATTAAAATTAATGTGAATTTGATGTGTTTTTAGGTTCTCAAAGTTTAACAACTCCAACTGAGACACATGATTATCCCGAGTGGCACAAAGGGAGAAAACACTACGCCTTATGGTATATCGAAATTCATCATCCTGAATTATTGGCTTATTTAAGCGATTTAACAGAAAAATTCTCAAACTATTTATTGCACCCCAACACACGCCAATTTCATATCACATTGTATATTTGTGGCTTTCTAACCGAAGATAAAAAGCAATTTGATGATGATTTTATCCAAAGTAAATTTCAACAACAGCTTAAAATTTTGAGCCAAAACCAGTTAAATAGTTTTAAATTAACAACAGGAAAAATAAATAGTTTTAGCAGTGCTTTATTTATAGAAATTCAAGATCACGAAAATAGCCTAAGCAATATTCGACAATTATTATCCCATTCAAGCCAAGAAATTGCTGCTTTAGATTATTGTCCGCATATCACCTTAGGTTTGTATTCAGCTGAGTTTAAAGCGCAACAAATATTTAAGGCTATCGAAACGATTGATCAAAAAAGTTTTGAAATTGGCATTGATCAGCTTAATTTTGGTATATATCAAGCGCAAGTCTTACAGGGGCCTTTAGCTACGTTACATCAGCTTATACTCAATCCGAAAAAAACAGATGGATCTTGGGAGTCAAATTTATGTTGCAATTAATCCTAGGTGGCGCGCGTTCTGGCAAAAGTAAATTAGCTGAACAGATCGCAAAAGACTCAAATCTACAAGTTGTTTATATTGCTACCGCACAAGCATGGGATGATGAAATGCGACAACGTATTTCACACCATCAGACACAACGACCTGATGCATGGCGGCTGATTGAAGAACCACTTTACCTCGCCGATTGTTTAAAAAAAATAGATCAACAAGAACAAGTGATTTTGGTGGATTGCTTAACCTTATGGATGAGTAATTTATTGATGCATGAGGACTCAAATCTTCAGCGCATCGAATGTGAAAAATTGCTGAAAATTCTACCTACATTAAAGTCTAAAATTGTTTTAGTTAGCAATGAAACAGGACTCGGTGTTATACCAATGGGTGAAATAACTCGAAAATTTGTTGATGAATCAGGACGTTTACATCAACTATTAGGTCAAATAGCTGATAAAGTAGTGTTTTGCATCGCAGGTTTTCCGATGTTATTAAAAGGATAAATATTGTGATTTTTATCATATAAACTTGAGCATTTTAACGATTAACAATGAATTTTTAAAATACGAGATGGAGAGCAACAATGAATTGGTGGTTAGAAGCATGTAAAGTGCCAAACGCAGAAACAAAACAACAGGCTGAAGAACGTCAATTACAATTGACCAAGCCAACAGGCTCGCTGTCTGTTTTGGAAAATGTCGCCGTGCAATTGGCAGCTTTGCAAAGTAATTCAAAACCGAATGTAGATAAACCTTGGATCACGATTTTTGCAGGTGATCATGGGGTAATGGCTGAAAATATTTCAGCATATCCGCAAGCTGTAACGCGCCAAATGTTGCAAAACTTTGCAACGGGTGGGGCTTGTATCAGTGTGATTGCTAAAGAATATGCTGCGACTTTACAAGTCATTGATTGCGGCACAGTGGGTGAGGTTTACCAATATCAAGGCGTTGAACGTCATAGTATCGCTCAAGGGACTGCCAATTTTGCTCAACAAGTGGCAATGACTGAACAACAATGTCAGCAAGCCATGGCGCTAGGGCGTGAGAGTGTAGAAAAAGCCATTGCACAGGGTGCTTCAATTTACATTGCTGGGGAAATGGGGATTGGAAATACCTGTTCAGCTTCAGCGATTGCATGTTTCTTATTAAATGAACCAGCTGAGCAACTGACAGGTGTAGGCACGGGGATTCGTGCTGATCAGTTGATTCATAAAAAAAATATCATTCAGCATTCACTTGAGTTACATAAAAATTATGTTGAAAATGATGCATTTAAAGTTTTGTGTGCTGTAGGTGGCTTAGAAATTGCTGCAATGACAGGAGCTTATATTCGCTGTGCTCAACTCGGGATGCCTGTAATTGTCGATGGCTTTATTAGTTCTGTGGCGGCATTAGTCGCGGTACGACTCAATCCTGAAGTTCGACAATGGATGTTGTTCGGTCATCAGTCTGCTGAATATGGGCATCAACGCCTATTACAAGAGTTGAATGCTGATCCATTATTAAAGCTTAATTTACGTTTGGGAGAAGGCAGTGGTGCGGGTGCTGCCTTGGGTGTGATTAAGTTGGCATGTAGTTTACATAACAATATGGCCACTTTTGCAGAAGCTGCGGTAATTGGCGAGAAAGTTTAAATTTATTCATAATTCAAAAAGAGCATATGCATGAAATTGAGGATTGATCTATTACGTCACGGGGAAACTACGCTGAATCATACTTTGCGTGGTTCGACTGATGATGAATTGACAGAATTGGGCTGGCAACAAATGCACCAGACCATTTCCTATGATCAATCCTCTGTGCAAACGCAATGGGATTTTATGTTTAGCTCGCCTTTAAAGCGCTGTTTCTCATTTGCACAGAGACTTTCTGAACAAGTTCAAATACCACTGATGCAAGATCATCGATTACAAGAAATTCATTTTGGTGATTGGGAAGGTATTTCAACACAGCAGATTTATGCAAAAACGCCTGAGTTATTGGAAAATTTTTGGCAATCTCCGACACGTTATACTCCACCAAATGCTGAAAGATATTTAGATTTTCAGTATCGAATTAAGCAAGCATTACAAGCGATCAAAGAGCAAATGCTGATTACACAAAGTCAAACAGCTTTGATTGTGACGCATGGTGGTGTGATTAAGCTTTTAAAATGTATGGCGCTACAACAATCTCTTGATGATATTTTAAAAATGTCTGCTGAGCTTGGGCAATTAAATCGCTTTATGTTGGACAGCGAAACCATGCAATTAGAGTTATTGGAGAGCAATAAATGACCCCATTTTTTATTGCATTGCAATTTTTAACGATTTTCCCTGTTTATTTAAAAAATATGCCTTCGCCAAAACAAAATGGTCAGTCACTGCTATTTTATCCAGTGATTGGGCTTTTGATTGGTTTGGTTCTGTTTGCCGTTGCCAGTTTTCTACATGTTTTGCCTGTAGTTTTACTCAGTACCATTATTCTGGTCATCTGGATTTTGCTCACGGGTGGCTTACATTTAGATGGTTTAGCGGATACTGCGGATGCTTGGGTCGGTGGCTTTGGTGATAAAGAAAATACCTTAAGAATTATGAAAGACCCAGCATGTGGACCGTTTGGTGTGCTGAGTTTAATTGTTATCTGTTTGATTAAATGGTCTGCACTGTATGTGTTATTACAGGAACAACACTATACTGCTTTGATTCTATTTCCTATTTTAGGGCGTTTAACACCATTATTTTTATTTCTGACCACTGAATATGTCCGTGAAAAGGGCTTAGGCTGGTCCATTGCTCAATATATCCCTAAAACTTGGGCAATGATCATTTTTGGTATCAGTTTATTGGGCGCAGGTTATTTTGTTTGGGTTGGTTTGGTGACCGCAACGATTTTTATCCTCACCTTAATTTATCTACGCTATAAGTTTATTCAACGAATCGATGGGATTACGGGTGACACCATTGGTGCCAGTATAGAAATCGCAGAAACCGTCTGTTTACTCTGTTTTATCATTTGTGGTTTTTATATTTAATAAGATTAAAAAAACCGAAGTTTTTAAAACTTCGGTTTTTAAATTGATCACTTATTTATGTTTATCTACTCATTATTTATCAGTAAATAATTAATAAGATTTTGATTTATATATCTATGCTAATCAAAATTAGAATTTTTTCTCTACACTGAACAAGAAGCTTGGAATAGCATCATTGACCCGAGCTTCATATAAAGCACCATCACTTTGATTATTTAAGCGCTCTTTATAGTCTGTACTCAAAATATTACGAGCACTCAGTGTTGTTGCCCAGCCTTTAGGGAAGCGTTTTGTCGCACTAATATCCACATTTACACGTTGATTGGTTGTACGATCATAGGGAAGATTGTCTAAAGCACGGGTAAATTCAGGCGTGTAGCTTAGATTAATACTGCTTGACAATTGCCAAGGCTGGTAATTGTATGAAACGCCTGTACTTGCTGTATAAGGGGCAACATCACTGGCTAAACGGGTATTATGGTCGGTATCTTCGATTTTGGCGCGTACCGTCGATAATTGTCCATTCAACATAAATGAATGACCATTTTCGGTTTGTTTTAAAGCATAGCGACCTGAAATTTCTACACCGTAGGTTGTTGCTTGGTCTTGATTATACGGACGTTCAACAAAGCGTGTGCCTTCTTGACGAATCACTTTTTCGATATAGTCATCAATATCTCGATGAAAAGCCGTAATATTTACGCCACCTGCAGTAGTGTTATAACCCAAGGTTGTTTCCAGTGCGGTGATTTTTTCAGGCCGAAGATTGGGATTACCACCACGGTCTGGGTTATTGATAGAGCCTGCATCAGCATCTGTTGAAATGGAAACAGTCGGCATGAGATTGTTACTATTTGGACTTTTAAAGGCGCGACTAATATTGGTTTGCAAAGACCATTGATCGTTAAAGTCTAAACGGTGTGCAAGCACAGGGCTGAGGTTTTGATCACTGTATTCAACCAAGCCTGAACGTTCTAACCATTCCTGACGTGCGCCCACGGTAAGCGTTTGACGTTTTGAAAACTTCCAACTGCCTTCCAAATAAAGTGCGTAACGTTGCTCATCTAATGTATCAGCAATATTGCTTGCTAGCGCATTGGCACGCGCATCAAGTCCAAATTTTACTTGTTTGCTTTCGTCAAACTTGCGTACCCCATCATACGCTAAGCCGTATTCATTCACAGTTTCATCAATATAAGAACTGTATTGATTGGAACGAGTGGATTCAGTTTCATTTTGCTTTTCAATAGACAAGCGGACTTTGTCTGAGTCACCTTTATCTTTACGCTCATAACGGGTATTTAAACGAATACTGTCATTTTTATCATTTTGAACTTGATTACTGCTAGAGCCATCACTTTCATTCTTACGATAAAAAATTTCTGAAACCAGTTTTTGTTGATCATCAATTTGATATTCAACACGTGGTGAAAACATGGTATTTGTACGATTGGTAGTGCGTATTTGTTGGCGTGTACCATTTATATTTTCAATTTCTGTGCTTGATTTGCTGTCATTCCACATTTGATTGGCTGAAACACTGTAAATCCATGCACCATCACGCCCATCTGCTTGTACACTGATATTTTTACGCTGTTCTTCTTTTTGATCCGATTGGGTGATGCCATATCCTAATTTAACATTGCCACTGATTCGAGCATCGTCTAAGGGTTCTTTTAAAATGATATTGATCACTGCGGATGAGGCAACTGAGGCTTGAGCTACACTAGGTTGTTTGGTGATTTCAATTCGTTCAATCATTTCAGGCGTAATTGAGTCAACAATAGACATACCACCACGTGGTCCACCTTGTACGGCTTCACCATTAATCAAAAATACTGGTGCGCCACCACCACGAAAACGCATGCTGCCTGAACCGCTTGATCCACGTGGTCCTTGTCCAGGTGTTGGCATTTGAAAACCTGCTGCACGTCTTAAAGCATCATTGACCGATTGATCGCCGAATTGCAGCATTTCTTCACGTGTCACAATGGTTTTAGCGACCGCACTGATATCAGGATCTTTAGCAGGTGCTTGCTCTGCTGCAAAAACCAAGGTTTTTAATTGTTTTGGTGATTCATTTTCTTTAAGTTGAGTCGCTTCAGTGGTTTTATTTGCAGATATTGTTTCATCATTTGCAAGGCTTGCAGAGGTGATGGCGAATATTGCAAGGCTTAAAGTACTCAATGTACCCCAGTAAAGTTTTGTACGGTGCATGTTGCATCGTTCCGTTTATGTAATTTCGCGTAAGATTAGCGCACAATTATGTAGAAATTTTGAGGAAAAGTGCATGGATGAAAAATAAATTTAATGCTGAATTTTTTTTATTTAAATCAAAAAAAAGCCTAATGATTGAAGCATTAGGCTGATGAAATTTCTAAAAATATAAACTGAAAAATAGAACAGGGGATTACCACATCAAATCATCTGGAATAACATAAGCAGCATAAGGATCTTCCTCATCTGTCACTTGTTCATTCTTCTCAGAATTATTGACAATAATAAATCCAGTCATTTTTTCATTGATACGTTCACCCAAAGCTTTGGGTAAAATTGCGTAGGCATCATTATTGTCATGTGCAATCACCAAACTGCCTGAAACCAAGGCATTATAAACTTGCTGATTGATATAGATTTTCTTAACCGAACCATCGATAAACTGATAGACCGCATCGCCATCTGTATCTGTGATTTTATGTTGACCAATCATTTGGATAATTGAAGCTTTTAAGGCTTTTTCATCTAAAATGCGTTGTTTCTCTTGATTCAGCGCTTGGTCTTTACTGATTTTCTCTTGTTTGTCTTGTTCAATTTTAGCTTTAAGCTCAGCTTCATTACTCTGACCTGTACGTTGCTCGTGCTGTGCCTGCTTTGACAATTTCTTTGCTTTTTTATTATCCACTAAGCCAGCTTTGAGTAACTGTGCTTGCAATGCGTTTTTGACCATAACAATAACCAACCATTAAATGTGTTTCGAACCATGCCGAAAATAAATAAACCAATACGTTAAGCTGAGTATTAAACTTAATCCAGCAGGGATAAGGAATGAATTTAATTGTAAATAAGGATACACGATACTGGCAATCAGCCCACCCAGAATAAATCCGCAAAGAATCAATAAATGTAATGTAACACGGCGCTTTTCAATACCGAGTCCTCGAAACAGATAGCCTAAAGCCAAACCAAGATCAGTTAAAACCCCTGAAAGATGTGTAGTGCGAATAATGGTGCCTTTATAGTGGCTGACCATGGCATTTTGCATCCCCATTGCGGTACTTGCCCAGAGTAAAGCATATTTTGGATAATAAGGAATAAATAACCAGCAAAGCAAAATAAACACACTGACAAGACTGAGTGGAACGCCATATCTACGACCCAGTTTAAAATTGCTATTGCCTAAAATAAAGCCACTATAACTTGATCCAATCACATAACTGAGCATGACCAAGAAAAGGTAAAGCACATGATCATATTGTTGATGAATCAGTGCTTGCGCAAATAAACTGGCATTGCCCGTCATATGAGAGATGGATTGATGAAGGACGGTAATTAAACCAAGCACATTAATTATGCCTGCATTGACTGCAAGCATAAACGCACCTAGTTGAATCCAAACGGGCAAATACTGTAGAGGCATAATTCCTTCTTTTTATTCATATACCTTGTATATTACTTTTTAGAAAGATCAACTGCTGCTGTAAATAAGACATCAGTCGAGGAATTCAATGCTGTTTCTGTTGAGTCTTGAAGCACACTAATCACCATACCAATTGCAATTACTTGCATTGAGATTTCTGAAGGAATACCAAATAAACCACAAGCCACGGGAATTAACAACAGAGAACCACCAGCAACACCAGATGCACCACAAGCCGTTACCACAGAAACTACAGATAAGATCACCATAGTGACGATATCAACTTGAATACCAAGTGTATGCACAGCAGCGAGGGTGAGCACGGTAATTGTTACCGCTGCACCTGCCATGTTAATTGTTGCACCTAATGGGATCGCAACGTTAGCAGTAGTATCATTTACCCCTAAGCGCTTTGCCAAGTCAAGGTTTACTGGAATATTTGCCGCAGAACTACGGGTAAAGAACGCAGTGATTCCACTTTCTCTTAAGCATTTTAAAACCAAAGGATATGGGTTTTTACGCATCACAAAACCAACAATCAATGGATTGATGATGAGGGCTACAAAAAGCATGGTACCAACGAGTACAGCAATCAAGTGTGCGTAGTTTTTTAAGGTTTCTAAACCTGCTTGCGCAAATGTTGCAACAACTAAGCCAAAAATCCCCACAGGAGCAAAAGCAATCACCACACGAATAATGGCATTCGTCGCATCCGCAATATCTGTAATCACTTGTTGAGTGGTTTCTGAACCGTGACGAAGTGCCGCACCTAAGCCTACAGCCCAAGCTAAAATGCCAATAAAATTTGCCTCGTGTAAAGCCGTTATTGGATTGGTAATAAAACTAAGGAGTAGATTTTTTAATACTTCTGCTACGCTACCCGGTGGCTGTAAAGTCACTTCGCTTGCATGTGCAAAAACCAAAGTACTTGGAAACATTGTGCTAATCGTAATGGCACTAATCGCAGCCAGTAACATTCCAATTGCATATAATCCAAGAATTGGTTTTAAGTTACTCGCGCCTTCACCAACTTTAAAGTTAGCAATAGATGAAAGAACCAAGACAAATACAAGAATTGGTGCAATGGATTTTAATGCTTTAATAAAAAGCTCGCCTAAAATAATGAAATATTGGGCTGAATTGGGGAATAGATACGCAACTATAAAACCAAGAATAATGGCAATAAGAATACGAGTAACTAAACTTAAACGTGCTAGGACAGCAAACATGTTGAACCTTTATGCCTAAACTGGTCTAAAATCGATGAACAAGCCGCGTATTCTATACCTAAAAGCGAAAACTTAAATAATACAATTTCGCCATAAAAATTAAGATATTAAAAAATATATAGCTTTTTCAGCAATCATAATAAAAAATGTTGATAATTTAAACGATTATTTAACTAAAAGTTTGGGCATCCAATTGATGCATGGCTTGGTAATGCGTTAAATAAATATTTCCACTGAGCTGTTTAATTAAATTGGACTGTTTTAAACGATCCATGACTGGACCTTTGACTTCCGTGAGATGCATTTGAATTTTTAATTTATTTAAATCACTGTTGATTTCTTCCAGAGTTTCTAAAGCACTTGCATCAATATTACTAATACTTGAGCAATTGATCACCACATGATGTAGTGCTGGGTGTTTACTGACTTCTAAAATGATAAATTCTTTTAAGGTATTGGCATTTAAAAAACTTAGATTTTCATCTATACGAATAGACACAATATTGGTACTGGTCAAAACATCATGTCTTGAAATATTGCGGAAATGTTGCGTGCCTTCAACTAAGCCAATGACGGCAATATGTGGACGGCTAATACGCCATAACAGCAATAAAAATGTAGAAACAATACCAATAATCAAACCTGTTGAAATATCGATACACAACACCCCAAAGAATGTGACCCACATGGCAATCCCATCGGCTTTGGAATAACGCCATGTTTCAATGAAGGGTTTAAAATCAACCAATTTCCAAATGGATACCATAATGGTGACAGCGAGAATCGCTAAAGGAAGTTGTTTAAATAAACCGGTAAAATATAAATTCACAATCACGATAAAAATTGAAGATAACACACCAGCCATAGGTGTTTTTGCGCCTGCATCTGCATTAACCACTGTACGTGATAAACTGCCAGTCACAGGAAATGCTGACGTGACACCTGCACTAAAATTGGCTAAACCCAGTGCAATCAGCTCTTGATTACTATTGAGCTCACTACGTTGTTGAAATGCTGTGGTCTGTGCAATAGAAATAGATTCGACAAAACTCACCATGGTAATCATCGCTGCACCGGGTAAAAGCTGGATCACCAAATCCCAACGCCAGTAAGGCATGGCAATTGGTGGAAATCCTGAAGGAATCTCACCCACGGTTTTGATACCAAATTGGTCTATATGCAGGAAATGTATTAACGCAATCGAAATAAACACCAGAACCAAGGGCAGTGCTTTCACCCAGAATTGTAGAGAATGTGCATAAGATTGGCATAACTTAGATTTAAAAAAAACAGGGATGTAAATCAAAAACAGAATCGCACAGACACCAAAAATTAAAGTCTCAATACTGGTAAAGCTAATGTATTGCCATATGCTTTGAATAAACTCGATAATATTGCCTGATTTTAAGGGAACATCGAGCATAAACTTAACTTGGCTGAGTGCAATCAATACTGCGGATGCGATGATAAAACTCTTAATCACAGGATGGCTGATTAAACGGATTAAAAAGCCGAATCTAAAAATTCCCAGTAAACTTGAAAGTATGCCGACGAGAAGTGCCAATAAACATGCTGCTTGAATATATACAGGTGAACCCACCTCATAGAGCGGTTCAAGCGTAGCAAAGGTCATCATGGAAATCAGTGCAACAGGACCAATAGAAAGCGTTGGACTGCCACCCACAATGGCATAGATGATCATGGGTAAAATACTGGCATATAAGCCAGTCACAGGAGGCAACCCAGCAACCATGGCATAAGCCATACCTTGAGGTACAAGCATTGCAATGACGATTAAAGCAGCAAGTAGATCAGCCCTAAATTTAGGGACATTATAGTCTTGCAGCCATTGCCATGCAGGGAGTATTTTACTGAGTTGAACTTTTGGGGCAGCCATTGGAACTTCATTAGCATATTTTCATATATATTATGCAGAAAAAATGCTAAGAAAAATAGCGACAGCTAACTTATATACTGAATTGTTTGTTTTTATTTTAAATTTATCTAGACGCTAAGATGTGTATTAAACCTGTGGGCAATACAAATCATATAAGGTTGTTAATACCACTGTCAGTTTTTGATCTTTAATAGAATAATAAATTTGCTTCCCATCACGACGTGTTGAAACAACATCACTTTTACGTAACATCATCAATTGTTGAGAGAGCGTCGGTTGATTAATCTGAGTTTTTTCTTCTATTTGCGAAACATTTAACTCTTCTTGAGCAAGATGGCATAAAATGAGTAAGCGATCTGTATTGGCTAAAGATTTTAAAATAGTCACGACTGATGCAGCTGATTCACGCATTACATCAATTTCAAGATCACTAGACATCGGTAGGTTCCATCCATTATTTAATACAGTATAACTGTGTCAGTGCATGTCGTATGGCTTTTAGCTTATGTTTTTTGATGAATTTCTAAATCAATTTTGTGAATATATCTTCACATTCTGTTTTAACTTTCTACAGAACTAGATTTTCTCTGTTTACAGTTGAATAAATAGACAATAATAAGTGATATGTTAAGATGTAACTACAGCTAAAAATCAAGCTGAGGATATTTGACATGACGACATTTACAGCAATGAAGACGACATTACGTGAGGAAGCAACAATTCCAGTGCTTGCTATCGATGCGTTTAGTGCGGCATTTAATCATGCAAGTCAGTCAAGCGCTACAATCACTTATGTAAAAGATCAACAGCTGGTCCAACAACGCAATGGTGAAATCAAAATTGTTGAAGATTTATCTTCTGCCTATGTGGTTCCCAAGCTTAAACACAGTGTGTTAAAACGTAAAAAGAAACAAGAGGTGATGGCATAACTTTATATGCGACAGCCGAGAATAAGAATGTTTGCTGGTCCAAACGGATCAGGTAAAAGCACAATTAAAGACTATTTAGCGCCCCATCAGATTGGGGCATATTTAAATGCAGATGAGCTTGAAAAACAATTATCTGCGACTCAAAGTTTGTGCTTAGATGATTATCATCATGATTTATCTAGCGCAGCGTTACTGAAATTTTTAAAACAAAAAAAACGTAAAAAGAATGACCAAGTCGTGCCGCTATTATCCTCAAAACCACAAATTGTGGATGGACTCATTATATTTAACCGAGATGAAATCGACTCCTATCTTTGCGCACGCATTATCGATTTTATTCGGATGGAATTTTTAAGGTTAAAAATGAGTTTCACTTTTGAAACTGTGATGTCGCATATCAGCAAAGTAGAGTTTCTACGTGAAGCCCAGAAACAAGGCTTTAAAACGTATCTGTACTATGTGGCAACCGTTGACCCAAAAATTAATATTGGACGTGTGCAATATCGGGTCGCTACAGGTGGTCATGCTGTACCAGTGCAGAAAATCTGTGAGCGCTATTACCGTAGTTTAGATTTATTGATGTTGGCAATTGAAGCCTCAGATCGTGCATATATTTTTGATAATTCAAGTCACGGTGAAAAAGCAGCTTTTATTGCAGAGATTGAAAAGGCTGAAGTACTAAAACTAAATCCTGTTGTAGAGCATTTCCCTAAATGGTTTGTAGACAAAGTATTGAGTGAATTTAATTAATTTGAAGATTAGATCTGTTTGATAAAGCAAAAAAAGATCATGTTGAGTGAAACATATTGGTATTAAAAATTTCTTCTTACTTTGGAATAAGGCAAGAATGAGGGGATTTTATGTTGATTTATCGTATTAAAAAGGACTGATAAACGAAGTTTATTGGCAAAATATTAAAAATTAAAATAAATTATAAGCTATTGATTGTTCATTATAAATATGAATAAAGCTATTCAGAGATTTAAATCAAAATTAAAAATTAGGCTGTGCAATTCGTAGCTAATCATATAGAGATTGTATTTGCAGTTATGCCTTTGATTTGCATATTTCTATATATCCTTATCTGAAGATGAGGTTGATTAATTTAAATAAATATATATTATAAAAACATATATTGTATGGGTTTAAAGCAATGCATGATTTTATACTGGCCTTTTTGGGTGGAGTTCTACTTGGGCTGGCTGTAGTTGGCTACTTATTTGTAAATGGTCGTGTTGCTGGGGTAAGTGGTCTAATTGCACAAGTCCTCAATCCACACAGAATTTTTAAAACACCTGCTTTGTGGTTTTTATTGGGCTTATTCAGCACACCATTTATCTATGGAGTGATTTTTAATCCTGAAATCGTGATGCTAACGACAAGCCCAATTTTACTTGTCATCGCAGGTCTATTGGTTGGCTTTGGCACACGATTAGGTTCAGGCTGTACCAGTGGTCATGGAATTTGTGGGATAAGTCGTTTGTCTAAACGCTCAATTGTTGCGACTTGTACCTTTATGCTGGCTGGATTTATCACAGTGTATGTGATGCGTCATGTGATTGGAGCTTAATCATGAAAAATATCTTTGCATTTATCTTTGGCGGGCTATTTTCTGTAGGTTTAATGCTTTCAGGCATGTCGAATCCAGCAAAAGTCATCGGTTTTCTAGATATATTTGGCCAGTGGGATCCAAGTCTGGCTTTTGTGATGATCGGTGCAATTGTAGTCGCATTTATTCCTTTTCAAAAAGCGATACGTCATCCTGTGACTGTGTTTAATGAAGTGATCGAATTACCAAAAAATACCCAACTCGATACAAAGTTAATTGCAGGCGCTTTCATTTTTGGTATAGGTTGGGGAATTGCTGGAATTTGTCCAGCACCCGCATTTACATTGATTGGTTTAGGTTATTATCAAGCCCTATATTTTATTGTTGCCATGCTGTTTGGCGTATTGATTCATCGCAAAGTGACAGGAGCATAATTTTTTATGAATCCATTTGTACAAGATTTTTTTGATGAAGCCAGTAATACCTTTAGTTATGTGGTGGTTGATCCTGCAACTCAATACTGTGCCATTATTGACAGTGTATTGGATTATGATGCGGCATCTGCAACAACATCAACAATACATGCAGACCATATTATTCAGTATATTCAAAAACATCATCTTACAGTGCAGTGGATTCTTGAAACACATGTACATGCAGATCATTTAACAGCATCACAATATTTAAAAGAACAGTTAGGTGGTCAAATCGCCATAAGTGAAAAAATTGTGACTGTTCAAGATATTTTTAGTCAAATTTATAATCTTGATTATCAGGCTTTAAAAGCACAGCATTCCTTTGATTATTTATTTAAAGATCATGAGATTTTTAAGATTGGCGAGTTAGAGGCATATAATCTCCCTACGCCTGGTCATACCCCAGCTTGTTTGACCTATGTGATTGGTGATGCAGCCTTTGTTGGTGATACTTTGTTTATGCCTGATTATGGCACAGCGCGTTGTGATTTTCCAAAGGGCAGTGCGGCACAACTTTATGATTCTGTAATGAAAATTTTTAACTTAGCAGAGCATACTCGGTTGTATTTATGTCATGATTACCTGTCAGAATCACGCCTAGATTATCATTGCCAAACAGACATTAAGAGCCAACGTGAAGAAAACATCCATATCCATACAGGGGTAACTAAACAAGCCTTTATTGCGATGCGGGAACAGCGTGATGCTACATTGGCTATGCCGAAATTGATCCTTCCAGCCATTCAAATCAATATGAATGCAGGTCAATTTCCTGAGCCTGAAATAAATGGTATTCGTTATTTAAAATTACCTTTAAATTATTTTAAGTAAATTGCTTAAATTAAAATATATTTATTAAATGATAATGATTTAAATTTTTGTTCAATAATTATGCGATTTAATCACGATGATTATTTATTTAGTTTTTTAAAATAATTTTCTTTAATATGCTTGAAAATTACGCAATGATTGATTTTTTTATGAATATTGTTAAGATTATTGTAAATAAGTGCAGAACTCGATCATGGAATTGAGTCTCTTTAGAATAAATCATAACAGGGGGATTTTTTCTCATATTACAAAATATAAAATTTATTTATCAGTTTGATATTTAAAGATAATTTAAATAAACATAGGTTTGTCATAAATTTGAAACACACCTAAAAACTTAAAAGAATAGATTTTATAAACATTATTGTATACAATTTAAACTTATTGGCTAAAGTGTGACTTATATCACATGGTTTTTTTAAAAAAATAACGACTCGACACTTGGGTTATACAAGAAGCTGTGGTTATTTAAAATACATATAAGTTTGAACAATGGTTTATCTTAATTTTTGCGTTGATAGATAGGATTAATTTATGGCAGGCATTTATTTACCTTTGCATTCGAGTTTGAATCAGGTGGGTTCATTTCCAAAGTCTATAACTCCTCGATCTGCACAAATTTTGAATGAAGTCAAAGAAGCTTTAGATCTGATACCCCACCTTATTTGGGTGACAAAATTAGGGATTGGCTATTGTAATACTCCATTAAAAGAATTTATTGGTGTAGATACGCATAATATATGCGATTCCGATTGGATTAAATGCTTACATCCTGATGATGCAGAACATATCTATAATATTTGGATAACAGCGCAGAAAACTGGTCAACGTTTTGAAAAAGAATGTCGTATCCGTCATGTGAATGGCGACTATCAATGGTTTTTGCTGATTGCTCAAAGTACGGTTTATAAACAACAGTTTTTTGATTGGACCATAACCTGCACCAATATTCATGAACGTGCAACGTTATTACGTGAAACCAGTGAGTCCCTAAAAGCCAATACAGATATGCTTGATGTCAGTGTTGACTGTATCAAAATTATTACACCAGATGGTTATGTGTCACATATGAATAAATCTGGTTGTATTGCATTACTAGGACAAGAAAAAGTAAAAACTTTTGGTATGGAATGGCTTGGACTATTGCCACCAGAAGTGCGTGAGCAGGGCAAAAAAGCCATTAAAGAAGCGGCAAAAGGGAAAAACGCCAGATTTGCAGGTAAAAGTGTCTTTGGTAATTTAACCATGTATTGGGACAATATTTTAACCCCTGTTGTCAATGAAAATGGTCAAACCACCAGTATTTTATGTGTTTCTCGAGATATAACCAAACAACGTATTGCCGAAGAAAAACTCAGAGTGATCTGTGAATTTGATGAAATGACGAGTTTGATGAATCGTCGTGCATTTAAAAGAAGATTAAAGGCATCAATCTCTAAAGCCAGAGAAAATCGAAGCAAAATTGGATTGTTACTGATTGATTTAGATCATTTTAAACATATTAATGACACATTGGGTCATTCTGCTGGTGATCATTTACTTAAGGTTTTGTCTAAACGCCTTGCGCATTGTTTAGATGAGAATACCTATATCTCAAGACTCGGGGGGGATGAGTTTGCGGTGGTGATTGACCATGTGGAAAGTCATGCACAGATTGAGGCTGTTTCCAAAAAATTATTACAACAACTCGATGCGCCTATTACTTATAGCGGTAAATTGCTGAATGGTGGTATGAGTATCGGCGGTTCAATTTATCCGCATGATGCCAAAGATGGTTCAGGATTGTTGAAATGTGCAGATGCTGCTTTAAATGACCTTAAAGAACGGGGTCGTGGTGGTATTCGTATGTTTGGTGTAGACATGTTTGAAATTGCCCAAAGTAAAGCCAAGCAATTAAATACAGCGCGCCAAATTATCCGTAACAATCAAATTGAACCATTTTACCAACCTAAAGTGAAACTGGATGATTGCTCAATTATTGGTTTTGAAGCATTACTCAGATGGCGAGATGTAGAGGGCAATGTTTATTTACCTGCGACTGTTGCTGAAGCATTTAATGATTTTGAGTTAGCGACTAAAATCAGCGAAACCATGCACGATAAAATATTTACAGATATTTCTCATTGGATCAAGCAAGGCTTTAACGTTGTACCGATTTCAATCAATGCCTCACCTGTAGAGTTTATGCGGGATAATTATGCTGAAATTTTATTAAAGCGCTTAACCCAGTATGCCATTCCACATCATCTTGTTGAAGTCGAGATTACTGAACATGTCTTGGCTGATCGTGGCTATGAATATGTCATTCGCGCGTTAAAAAAACTTAAACAAGAAGGCGTGCGGATTGCCTTAGATGATTTTGGAACAGGGCATTCATCGATGACGCATATTCGTGATTACCCTGTAGATAGTTTAAAAATTGACTACAACTTTGTAAATCGTATGCATGAAGAAAAGTCAATTAAAGCAATAGTGGAAGGGATTGCAAAATTAGGTCCAATCCTTTCTTTAGATATTATTGCAGAAGGGATTGAAACGATTCAGCAGCTTGAAAATTTAAGAGCTGTGGGCTGTAAATTTGGCCAAGGTTTCTTATTTAGCCAAGCAATTTGTGCAGAACAAGTGCAAGAAATGTTGCAGTAAGGGGCTTGGGATTAACAACAATGATTGGGTTAAATTGTGCCTTAACTCAATCATTTGTATTCCATACATAAAATATAGAAAAACTTTAAAAAAGGGCTTGAAAAGTCTACAGACTACAGGTATTGTAAATTCAATATAGATTTTTATGAACGACATAAAGATGAAAAAGCAACCTGTAATCGCTACTTCTTATTATTTCTGGCAATTCTTTAGATAATTGCCTGAAGTCGTTCGGGCAATGAATTGGTTGCCCATCAAAGTTAATACCTGATCGGCAACACCGATCAGGTTTTTTTATATCTGAATGTTAAAAATATTTTGAATCAATTAAGTGTAAAGATTTTGGAGAATGTCATGATGAAATTTAACTACGTATACTTTAGCAACTTTTATTGGACTTACTTTGGTCAAGTGAAAAACCTGATTGCCCATTTGAATAGATCCCATACGCTCAAATAAAAGTTCGGACTTTAGAGAGTCCAAAGGAATACATCATGAATGCACTAAATATTGCTTTACAACAAAATCAAACCATAGAAACTCAACTCAGTTTGCCTTATGAGTTAAAAGAAAAATTTGCATTAAAACATAAGCTCGCTTTACAAATCGCCGAGCAACGCCAAACAATTGAAAATATCCTCGATGGTACCGATGACCGTTTATTGGTGATTACTGGCCCATGTTCTATTCATGATGAAAAATCCGCATTGGAATACGCAGATCGCTTAATACAATTACAAGAAAAAGTGTCAGATCAGATCTTTCTAGTGATGCGTGCATATATTGAAAAACCACGTACAACTGTGGGCTGGAAAGGGTTTTTATACGATCCAAATTTAGATGGATCTGCCAATATGCAATTGGGTTTAGAAAAATCACGCCAATTGTATTTACAAATTATTGAAAAAGGCTTGCCGATCGCCAGTGAAATTCTAAGCCCTATGGCAACTGCATATTTTGATGATTTATTGGCTTGGGGTGCAATTGGTGCACGTACCAGTGAATCACAAATTCATCGTGAAATTTCAAGTCATATGCCTTTTAGTATTGGCTTTAAAAATGGTACAGATGGCTCGATTCAAATCGCTTTAGATGCAATTCAATCTGCAAGTCATCCTCATCAATTTCTAGCCATGGGACAAAAGGGATTGCCTTGTATTGTACATAGTCATGGTAATCCTTTAGCACACATCATTTTACGTGGTTCAAATAAGGGTACAAACTATGATGCAGAATCGATTCAGCAGATCCGCCAGCAGCATCAAGGAAAATTACCCGCATTGGTGATTGATTGTAGTCATGGTAACAGCAGTAAAGATCCTTTAAAGCAACCGTTGGTTTTACAGCAAATCATTGAAGAAAGACATATAACCCATGTACGTGGTGTAATGCTAGAAAGTCATTTGGTGGATGGTAATCAAAAAATCTCTTGTGATATGACTTATGGTCAATCTGTTACAGATGGTTGTTTGGGTTGGAATAAGACGGAGCAATTGTTGTTGGATGTTGCAGAGCAGCTTTCGAAACAGGATTTGTTGCAGACGGCTTGATGTACCTTATTTTCCGTTACGACATAAACAAAAAGATCAGACTCATCTGATCTTTTTGTGTTTAAACATTATTTTTAAGCATTAGGATTTTAAAAATTAAAGACCAGCTTCATATTCGCTATTGCTGAGTAACTTTTCAACATCTGCAATATTGTCTGGTTTAATTTTATAAATCCAGCCTTTGCCATAGGGGGCATCATTCACAAAATCTGGATCATCTTCAAGGGCAGTATTCACTTCTACAACTTCACCAGAAACAGGCGCATGAATATCAGATGCTGTTTTAACGGATTCAACTACACCAGCTTGAGCACCAGCAACCACATGGCTACCCACTTCAGGCGCTTCAACGTAGACTAAGTCGCCTAAAGCATCTTGAGCATGGTCAGAAATACCAGTAATCACAAGATCACCTTCAATTTTTACCCATTCATGTGTAGCTGCATATTTCAAATCTGAAGGATGATTCATAATGACTCCATTAATCAATTTATTTTTGGCACGAGTTATACAGGTTTTTTAATCAAAACAGAAAGCAGAGATACTGATAAACTTATTCATCGAAACAAATAATCGTGATAAATCACATTATAAGTATGGATCTTTGCGCCAACTACTTGGGCTACGACCACTCCAGCGTTTAAATGCACGACTAAAGTTTGCAACATCACTATAACCGAGTTCATCTGCAATTTGTTCCAGTGTATAGTCAGTACGGGAAAGTAACGATGTGGCATGGCGATAACGTACTTCATCTACCAGTGTCGAGAAAGAAGTACCTTCGGCAGCCAACTGACGTTTTAATGTACGGTCTGACATATGCAGACGATCTGCGACATTTTCAATACTTAAATAATGCTGTTCCGAATGAGTCAAGATATCACGTACACGCATCGCCAAACGACGTCTTTCACCCAAAGCTGAAAGTTCTGCTTCACATTGATTAATCGCAATTTGACTGGCAATCGGGTCAGCATTGACCATTTTTAAGCCCAAGTAGGATTTGTCAAAACTTGCAATGAGATGCGGCTGTTCAAAACGCATATTGTATTGCTTTGCCAGTTTCTCGATGTATTTGTCAAAACCATCAGGCTTGGGAAAATCAAAGTCGATATCGCCATGCAAATAATCAATACCAGTCAAAGCTTTTGCCATGGTCATAATACCAAAGGTTAGCCCCATCACAATTTCTGTGCGTAAAGGTTCGATTTCGATATCACATTGCAATTGAAGTGTGGCTTTTTCACCAAAAGTAGAAAAATACAATTGTAGAAAGGGCATACGCAACTGGATAAAGCGGTTGGCTAAGACAAGCGCATCGGTAATATCGTGTGCTGTCATGATGGCATAACCAATAAAGCCATGGATTGAAATACGCATTTGTGTACCAAGATGAAAGCCTAAGGTGCTTTCACCTGTAAGTTTTAATGCGTGTTTAATCAATTCATTAGCAAGTGGTGTCGGAATCCGACACTCAGGATCTGCTAACTGTTCGCTGGTAAAATTAAAGGGTGCGAAAAGTGTTTCTGCGCTATATCCCCAACGAGAAACAATATCTAATAATAATAGTCCATAAACACCAGGAATTCCCTGATCTTGGCGAGCTGAGACTGTTTTCATGTGCTTTCCATTGCTCTGAACATTGTTTTTACTTGTTTAATCATATTGTCATGATATGGAAAAACCCTTAAATATTGTAAGACAAATTTAGGATTAATGTGCATCAAAATTGCGCTTAAATACCACAATTTTAGTGGTTGAAATTAGCAATACATCGTCATCTTGATTTTTTGCTTGTGTTACATAGGTCACAATTGCGCGATCATTTTTTGTTTTAGAGGGCTGGATAGATACAATTTCGACATCAACATGTATTTTATCGCCCACACGCGTGGGTTTTGGCCATCTTAAACTTGATTCTGAACCAATTAAGCCATAAGCAACAGGGAAGCATTCTGTCCAAAGACGCATGGTGACGGCAGATGTATGCCATCCACTTGCAGCAAGTCCTTTAAAAATCGGGTGATCTTTGGCTTTTTCAGCATCAGTATGGAAAACTTGCGGATCATACTTATGTGCAAACTCTAAAACCTCATCCAAAGTCATTTCGTACTCACGACTTTTAAAATGATCACCAATATTTAAATCTTCCAAATACAACATTGTTTATACATTCCCTTAATTTCACACAATACTCATAAATGATGATGTTCTACGCATAAAAATTAAATTATTTAAACTTTTTCATTGTAAATCACCATTAAGCAATTTCAATGACTGTTTTGCCAATCATCCATTTTTTTAAGTCGCATTGAAATATCACTCAAAATTTCGAGTGATTTAGACCATAATAACATTGTGTTATGTCCTGAAAGTAATGAAAATACGACCAAAGTGAATTGAGCAAGCTTATGACGAATTAAAGCAATGTTTTAAGCATCCAAACTTCACAAACATGACTGTGTCCAGTATTACCTTTAGGTTGCGATAAATGCTCAAAGCCTAACTTTTCATAGAGTTTAATGGCTTGCCATAAATCTTGAGTGGTTTCTAAATAACAAGACTGAAAGCCTTGTTGTTGCGCAAATTCAAAACACTTTTCTAAAATTTTCTTAGCAAATCCTAAACCACGAAGTTCAGGCAAAAAATACATCTTTTGAATCTCTAAAACAGTTGCATCACCTTGTAATGGTGAAAGACCTCCGCCACCAACAACGCGACCATTTGCATCCTCAATAATCCAATATTGGGCATTGGGTTGAGCATATACCTGATATAAATCATCCAAGATCGGGTCGGCTACAGCAAAGCCTGATTCAGGTGCTAAGCCAAATTCTTTAGATACTTCACGAATAACTTGTGCGATCGACGGATTGTCTTGTATTTGTATCGTTCTAATTTGGTACATAAGTAAATGAAAATAAAAAAGGTAGAATTTTTATAACAAAAATTCTACCTTTTGTGATCAGTTAAAAATTCAACTGATCAAAACTTTACCACTTGAATCACAGTATAGGGGCTGTTGACAATTCGTCTAGTTATGAAATGCCAACAAACCCTAAGTAAATTTACAGGTTTTGCTGCAATACTATTTTAATTCACTCGAAGATTTACCCAATTCGCGACGGGCAATAATCAGCTGTTGAATCTGTTGTGTTCCCTCAAAAATATCTAGAATTTTTGAGTCACGCGCCCATTTTTCTAATAATTCATCTTCGTTATAACCCACACTGGCAGCCAGCTCTACACATTTTAAAGTGATTTCATTACAAATACGTCCAGCTTTAGCTTTGGCGATAGAGGCCTCACGAGAGTTTGGTTTTTTGTTATCTGCCATCCATGTGGCTTTTATGGTGAGTAAGCGTGCAGCTTCCCATTCTGCCTCCATCCGATAGATTTGTGCAGCCAAATTAGATGTTTGCAAATATGGAGTTGCATAATCGGGATCTAGTTCATCTTTAAAGATGTCTTTAATCCGTTCTAAAGACGCTTTGGCACAGCCCACTGCCATGGCTGCAACAAGTGGACGGGTATTATCAAAGGTTTCCATCACGCCTGCAAAACCTTTGGCTACATCAATTTCTGCATTACCGAGTAAGTTTGCTCCAGGGACACGGCAGTCAATAAAACTAATTGCCGCTGTATCGGATGCCTTAATGCCAAGTTTATGTTCAAGGCGTTCAACTTTCATGCCAGGTGTACCTTTAGGCACAACAAAAGATTTAATTGCAGCACGGCCCAATTTCTTATCTAAAGTTGCCCAAACCACGACTGAGTCAGCACGTTCCCCAGAGGTGACAAATATTTTTTCACCGTTCAGAATGTAATCATCACCATCTTTGGTTGCGGTTGTACGAATCGCAGCAGAGTCAGAACCACAACCAGGTTCAGTAATGGCCATCGCAGCCCATGTCCCTTTAAAACGCTCAAGCTGTTCATCATTGGCGACGGCAGCAATCGCTGAATTGCCTAGCCCTTGACGAGGCATGGTCAGCAGTAGGCCTGTATCGCCATAACACATTTCGATCACACCCAAGGCAGTCGACATATTGGTGCCATTTTTATTATTGCTGTCGATATCGCCACGTTTATTGATTGCAGCGCCAGCATTGAGTCCATCACCACCGTCGTTCATACCATCCAGTAAAGACGCCAGCATATCAAGTTCTTTAGGATAGGCATGTTCTGCTTTGTCGTATTTACGAGAAATTGGGCGTAAAACATTCAATGCGGTTTCGTGTGCTTGATCTAAAAGCATCTGGAATTTTTTTGGATTTTGTAAATTCATGATTTTTATCCTTTATCTTCTAAGTTAAGCGTGTAAGCCAGAATGTAGAACGGCTGTTGCACGTAAGTCGCGGTACCAACGCTCAGCTGGATGTTCCTTGGTAAAACCATGTCCACCTAAAATTTGCACACCATCTGTAGCAATTTTCATGGATTTTTCTGCACAAAGTAGACGAGCTAAATACGCTTCTCTATGGAAGGGTTGTCCTGCTTCTGCAAGACTGGCAGCATTTAAAATCAGCATACGCATTGCATCAATTTCAATCGCCATATCTGCGATCATAAATGCCACACTTTGGCGGTGTGAGATAGGTTCACCAAATGCAGTACGTTCATTGGCATATTTGATGCTGTAATCTTTAACCGCTTCACAGCTACCAACAGCCATTGCACACCACATTAGATTGCCTAAATCTAAAAATGCAGGGTAATTAAAATCTTCGTCGCCTAGACGTTGGGCAGGGGTATTGTCAAACTTCAAAGTTACCGTTTCAGTTGCTTTTAAACCCATTGCCGGTGATTTTTTCACTGTAATACTTGGGTCTCGCTTTACAACGAAAACGTCCGCTTGACCCTTAAAGTCTGCACTAACAAGGAATAAATCTGCTGTTGCACCTAATAGCACTAAAGTTTTTTCTCCAGTAATGCTGAATTGTCCATTGTTGGCAGTCGCTTTGGTTTTTAAGCGTAAGGGATTAAATGCTGGGGTTGCTTCTTGTACCGCAAAAGTGGCTTGAATATCGGTATCATTGGCAAAATTTGCTAAATAAACAGATTGAACTTTTTCAGAACCCCATTGTGTGATTGCATTGATGACACTAAAAGTAGAGAGCAGACCTGCAGCAAGTGAAAAATCACCTTTAGCCAAGCGTTCGGCAATTAAAATATTACTCACAATATTTTTTTCAGATGCAACACCGCCTAAAGCTTCAGGCAGTGCATAATAATTTAGACCTAAATCGGTACTGTGTTGCCAAAGCTCAACTGGAAACTTTTCGTCGTGATCCGCTTGATGGGCCAGTTGATAAAGTACTTCGGACGCAAATTGATCCATGGCATCCACCGTCATTTGCTGTTCTTCAGTCAAACTCAGATCAAATAGGGACTTTTGCTGATTGGGCAGACGTTGTTTGGTTACATTTGAATCTGATTTAAATGCTTTTTGTGTTGCACTTAAGGTTTTAAAACCAGCTTTAGAACCTTGATAAAGTGATCTTTCGATAAATTTGCGCAATTTAAACTGATCAAGTAAATCACTACCTGCAATTTTTGTAATTAGATTTAAACCCAAACCTTGAGCTTTATTTACCATATTGGTCATGCCGAAGTCCCTGTATTTTAGTGTCGGTATACAACAATCCTGACATGCATAAAAATAAAAAACTATGTCAAAGCTGACAAAGTAATTGACCTTAGATGAATGGCAGAGTAGATGATATATTTGTTATTAATATTCTGATTTTTATTGTTTATTTTTAAATAAAAAAACCCAACATTTGTTGGGTATTGGTAAAAGTGACATTTTTAAAACGTTTACAATCTCGTTTAACCTGTATGAAAACTAAAAAGATTAAACAAAAGGTACAATCATTTTACGAACATTGGTCTTTGCTTCAATCACCGTCATAAATGTATAAGCACCAATAAATTTACGACTGATAAACATAAATTCTTTTGGTGGAATACTGAAGTAACGTGAAGCCATTGATTTTGAAGCACGTTGCATCACACGGCTATGTAGCTGGCTTTTTTTCCAGTCATAACGGTTATGTTGATCCATCACGCCAGCAGGTAAATCTGGGTTATTTAAATGTGTACTAAATGCTTCTGTTGCCAATAAAAATACTTTTGCCATATCGGGTTTAATGCTTAAAGGCATTGCATCAAAGAACTCATAGCCCGACATCGCATTGACCATTGCTTCTGCATCGTGGTTATAACCCGCTTTGATTAAATTACAAGCTACGCGAAGTAATTGGTCATCGAACTGACGTATAGCGCCAAAATCTAACAAAATAATTTTATCTTTTATCTCTTCACCATTGCCCAAGCGAACAAGATAATTACCAAAGTTCGGGTCGGTTTGCATTTCGCCCCACTCAAACAATTCACGAACTGCGATTTCAAGTGATGCTTCACCTAAAAGATTACGTCGCTCTTGTGGTAAAGACAGCATGACAGGGCTGTTGATGGGTACACCACGTTCAAAGGTCATGCACAGGACTTGATTGGTACAATAGTCATCAATAATTTGTGGCACGCCATAACGTGGATCTTCTTTAAGTCGCTGGCCAAAACGACGGGTTGTTGCCGCTTCAACTTTATAATCAACTTCACGATGCATCATTTCACGCACTTCATCAAACCACTGATCGAACTCACGGGTTTGTGGCACCATACGTGTCAATTTAAGCATATTTCGAAATAGGCTCATATCTGAGTCGATGGCGTCGGCTACACCAGGATATTGGATTTTAAGAACCAACTCTAATCCATCTGACTTACGTGTTGCACGGTGAACCTGAGCCAGAGAAGCTGTACCAATCGGCTCATGATCAATGGTGAGATCGTTGAGTTTTGAACCCAATTGACTGACCAATTGCTCTTTAATCGCAGGCCATGCAAGGGCAACTGTTTGATTATTGAGGGTGTTTAATGCTTGAGTAATTTCTTCAGGTAAAAAATGCTCGCCATAAAGCGCCATCATTTGACCGATTTTAACAATTGAACCTTTTAGCTTGCCAATTTCTTGAACAAGATAATTGGCTTGTTCTTTCATAGCTTGTTTACGTTTTTTTTCTTTTTCTTCTTCACTTGAAAAGATTGAACTCGCACTTGAAGCTGCCCAGCGTGTACCTGCCAATAATGATGCTTTTGCAATTGATAAGCGACGATCCATTGATGAGGTTTTTAACTGTTTGAGCTTTTCGTTCTGATCTGACATGAAGATAAAATCCTTTATAAGAGATTCGAAAAGATAAAAAGATGACTAATTGTAAGGAATATTACATGGAATGACTGTATTTAAACAGTTCAATTCGCTGAATGGGGGAATTAAATTAATTCCATCAAAATAGCCTAAGCAATATTAAAATTTACATTCTAAATTGGATTTTAAGCTCTTTGCGGAGTATTAAACCTTGCTTATTTGAAGCAATGTAATGAATGATCAGATCTTTAACGCTTTGATTAGTAAAGCCCAGCGCATAGCCTTTAACAATGATAATGCTAGGCAAGCTAAAGAAAAAATATTTTACATCGTCTAGAGAAGGCGCTTCGTAAACACCTTGTTCAGTGAGGGTTTGTTGAAAAAACTGCTTTTCAATTTTGACATTTGGAGTGGATTCATCATCCCACCATGACTGACGCATAGCCATGAGGTTATTATGTTTGTAGCTCATAAATTGACTAAATTCATAAATATTTAAAAACTTGTTGTATATATAAAGGTGAAATGACCCAATTTCAAGTTAAGCGCTCAATCTCAGCAATTTTGCCACAAATAAGTTTATATTTTATAACCAAGCGCATTGATTTGTTTTAAAAATATACAACAATAGGTTTGAAAAAAAAATCTGAAAAAACGAGTGATATGGTGAAACAAAGTTGATTGTTTTAAATCAAGTTTTAACAATAATTTATCTACAATGATTGTATTTAGTTTCAAATCTTTTACACTCTTTTGCAGAGGCGATTGTTGCTAATCAGTGCCTGAGTTCTTTGGATTAAAAGTTTTTGAATTAAAATAATGATTTTGGGATTGGGGAATTGGATGTATTTAAAGTATTGGGGTATCAGTTTAGTTGTATTATTGCCGATGCACACGCAGGCGATCGGTTATAGCTCAGATTATTTAAGCTGTATGAATTCGGCAGGTTCAAGCTCGGCAACACTTGCCAGCTGTATGAAAACTGAGTTGAGCAAGCAAGATGATCGTTTGAAATCATTATTTAAACAGACGTTGGATTTGTATACAGACAAGCAACAGAAAGCTCAAAAGAAATATCAGAAACAATGGTTTAAACTTCGAGATCAGCAGTGTGATGAGTCAAATAAATCAGTTTCTGATGATTATAAAATGAAGTATTACAATTGTGCCCTCAAACAAACAGTCAATAGAGCCAATATGTTAGAGAAACAAAGCTATCGTTTATAGTGCTTTATTGCGCTATAAAATAATTGCTAAGTAAATTGTCGTAAAGCATTATAAATGTCATGCAAAACAAGGTATCATAAGGCGTTTAAAAATATGACCTTGGAGAAACCTTAAGTGGATCGACCGACTATTAGCCCTGAACATTTACAGGAAGCTGCTGAAAACCTATCAACAATTCGTGATTTTATTCGTTTTGGGGTTACAGCTTTACGTCAATACGATGCACATTTGGGTCAAGGTACAGAAGATTATTTCGCAGAAAGTTCTGCCTTGGTTTTACAAACGCTTTCTTTGGAATGGAAGGCGGATGCTGAAATTTTAGATTCAAAATTATTGCCAAGTGAAAAAGCTGAGTTTTTAAATTTACTCGAACGTCGTGTAAATGAAAGAATTCCAACCTCTTATTTACTTAACCTCTCTTATTTCTTTGGTAAGCCATTCTATGTTGATGAGCGTGTGTTAATTCCTCGTTCACCGATTGCTGAATTGATCGAAAACCGTTTTGCACCTTATTGTTTAGATGAAAATGGACAAACACGTGCAGGCGTGAATAATTTACCTGAAAACCCAAATCCAAAAACACCGCAACGTATCTTAGATATGTGTACGGGTTCAGGTTGTATTGCGATCGCGTTGGCATATGCATTCCCTGATTCAGAAGTAGATGCAACTGATATTTCTAAAGAAGCATTAGAAGTGGCTTCTATTAATGCAGAGCATCACAATAAGCAATATCAGGTGGCTTTGCTTGAGTCAGATTTGTTTGCCAAAATCCCAGCTGAAAATCAATATGATTTGATCGTTTCAAATCCACCGTATGTGGATGCTGAAGATATGGCTGATCTTCCAGATGAATTCCATCATGAACCTGAACTTGCTTTAGCTGCTGGTCAAGATGGTTTGGATTTAGTTCGAAAAATGTTGGCTCAAGCAGCTGATTATTTAACTGAAGACGGTTTAATCGTGATTGAAGTAGGTAACTCAGAATGGGCAATGAAACAGAATTTTAATACCATTGATTTTTACTGGTTACAGTTCCAAAAAGGCGGTACAGGTATTTTTGCTTTGACTGCTGAACAATGTCGTACATTCCGTGATTTATTTATTCAATCTATTCAAGCTTAAGGAGTCGTAAGCATGGCAGGTAACAGTATTGGACAACTCTTCCGTGTAACGACTTGTGGTGAATCTCACGGCGTAGGCTTGATGGCAATTGTTGATGGTGTGCCACCGGGTCTTGAATTATCTGCTGAAGATTTACAAATTGATTTAGATCGTCGTAAACCGGGAACGTCTAAGTTTGCCACTCAGCGTAAAGAGCCAGATGAGGTTGAGATCATTTCTGGAGTTTTTGAAGGTAAAACGACAGGAACTTCGATTGGTTTATTGATCCGTAATACAGATCAAAAATCTAAAGATTATGGCAATATTGCGCAAACTTTCCGTCCAGGCCATGCAGATTACACCTATACGCAAAAGTATGGTTTCCGTGATTATCGTGGTGGTGGTCGTTCAAGTGCACGTGAAACGGCGATGCGTGTGGCAGCGGGTGCGATTGCAAAGAAATTTCTTTTTGAGAAATTTGCGATTGTGATTCGTGGACATGTGACGCAAATTGGTACTGAAAAAGCACAAGCTTTAGATTGGAATGAAGTTCCGAATAATCCGTTCTTCTGTGGTGATGTCAATGCGGTTCCACGTTTTGAAGCGCTGGTGACATCATTGCGTGAACAGGGGACCAGTTGTGGTGCAAAGCTTGAGATCCTTGCAGAAAAAGTACCTGTAGGTTGGGGTGAACCCGTATTTGATCGTTTAGATGCTGATATTGCCCATGCCATGATGTCAATCAATGCGGTGAAAGGTGTTGAAGTTGGTGATGGTTTTGCAGTTGCAGAACAATTTGGCCATGAAACCCGTGATGAACTTAGCACAGATGGGTTTTTAGCCAATCATGCTGGTGGTATTCTTGGTGGTATTTCTTCAGGCCAAACCATCCGTGTAGCGATTGCGTTAAAACCAACCGCAAGTATTACTACACCGGGGAAAACCATTAATCTAGATCGTGAAGATACAGATGTACTGACCAAAGGTCGTCACGATCCTTGTGTGGGCGTGCGTGCGACACCTATTGCTGAAGCCATGCTTGCCATTGTATTGATGGATCATTTTATGCGTCACCGTGCACAAAATGCTGATGTGGTTGCACCATTTGCCCCAATTGAACCTAAATAGCAAATATATTTGAGATAAGAGAGGGTATTTTAGTTTTGAAATACCTTTAATTATTAGAGTAAATTTCAAATGATTTGTTTTTTTACTTAATAGAGTTATTGCTCAACAAATTTTGCTGAATGATCTTGGATTCATTATTTTAAGTTAAAGATTTTGAGTTAAAAAAACCAGACATTTTGTCTGGTTTTTTATATTTATACTGCTCAGTCTTATTGAGTAACAATTTGACCTGTATAACCCTTTAAGAACGTCAGATACGCAGAAGACTGTTGACCATCTGCCTTTAAGATTGAACGTTCAACATCACCCTGGTTGGTTACCAATTTAAGTGAGATTTCTTTACCATTACGGAATGAGTTAAGAAAGCTGACAGGAACATTAATCGAGTTTGATGAAACTGTACCCGCGTATTGTGTCGTGTTAATGGTTGAATATGTATATGGCTGACCATCCACTAAAAAGACAAATTGGGTAATATCATATTTTGTTGGATTGTTAATTTCTGCTGTGATTTTAAATCCATCACGGACTTCATCTTTCCAACGCATAGAAAGTTCAGGGCAAACTTCATTTGCTTCACAGATTAAAGGGCCTTTTGTAACAACTCTTTCTGGATAAGAGCCAGCACAACCCGCCAAAGTTAAACATGCTAAAGAAGAAATTACCGCAAATTGAAGTTTCATACCGCTTCCTAATAAGTTCATTTGTGTTATTGATATGTTGATAATCTATGTAAAATTTACCGCTTTTTAGTTAAAAAGTGAATTAAATATTTCAGTAATTTGTATTTCAGTTAAGACATAGCATAAATCTTAAACAAAATTTAAGATTTTTAATATTTCCTTAGCAACATTTTCAGTTAATTGATTTAAACGAGTCAACGGCTCACCTTCAATAAAATATTTAAAATTCGACAATGTGTTTTGATAATAGATTGAGATAAAGAAAGTACCTTCTGGTTTTTCAATACTAGCACTACCACCAGGTTTAAGTAAGCCGGTACAACTGACAATGATATCTGCAGCGCTAAAGAGTTTTTTCCCTTGAACTGCCATTGCTTTTGTGACTTCAATTGATTCAGCGCTATATTTTTCGATGAGGGATGGATCAACTTGTAAAATTGAAATTTTAATAGAGGGGTCGTAGCTGACTAAACCGCCTAATAAAATATCTGCACCACTGTTTTTATAGATCGAAAACTGGCTGGATAAATAACCAGAACTTGCACTTTCAATAAATGCGACTGTTAAATTCTTTCTTTCAAGCAGATCACAACATTGTTTTAAAAGCATCGGTATGGCTCTAAATTAATTATTTATATTCAATAATTTAACTATAAGTGAATTGAGGGAATTTGCAAGAAAACCAAATAAAAAATAAGCATATTGAGCCATGAATTTAATTTTTTTGGATATTTTTATATATAAATCATGATGTTAGCTCCACATGGCATATAAGAGACAAAATTAATCAAAAGAACGCTGAGTTGAAATAAGTTTGTCATATTCATTTGCCATAATGATTGCACAAACAACAAAAGCCAAGAATAAGCATCAAATAACAATCAAAGAAAGTTAAAAGAATAATCAGCGTAAAGTCTGTAAATATGCAGTCAACCCACTTCTCAACAGGTGGGTTTTCCTTTTTTGGGCCAATTGTAGAATTACTATGCAATATGATGAATTTTTATATTTCAAACGCGTCAAAAAGTGATATAAATAAAAATAAAGTGCATATGAAAATGGAGTGCGAATGATGAAAACGACTGTTAAGTATGTTGTCTTAAAAAGTAGAGAATATCAGCTTGGCACAGCCTTATTTGAAGAAAGTATTGAAGCCGAAGGAAATTATTTTGATCAAATACCTGAGATCATTCACTATCAAAATCATAATTTTAAAGTAAAGTCCAAAGAACTTAGCCGTAAGCAAATTTTTGATGATTTTGAAGAATCTCAAACCATTTTAGTCAAAGTTATCGCAGTTTAATAGTTTCCCAAGTTATCTTTGATATAGACATTGCATAAATAAAACCCAGTTAAACTGGGTTTTATTTATTTGGCTTTTAGGGGCGTTTGACAATTCGTCTACAACGCAAATCATTTATGAACTGTCTATAGACCCTAATCAATCACTGTTTGACAATCAATACAGGAAGTTTGGTTTGACCCAGTACATCTTGCGCAAAACTGCCTAAGAAAAACTTTTGGAAGCCTTTGCGACCATGCGATCCCATGATAATTAAATCTGTATGTAATGATTCAGCAGTTTTAATGATGGTTTCAGCTGCAACCGAGTCTCTCACGACTTGTGTTTCAATTTGAACACCTTGCTGTTCAGCCAATTGTTTGGCTTTGCTCAAACCTTCTTCCGCATTTTTAATTGCTTCTTGAATGTAATCTTTTAACATATCTGGCGAATAGTAAAAATCAGCAGCAGCAAAAGGGTCTTCAGCAACGACACTGATCGCAGTGACTTTGCTTCCAAAGGCTTTGGCAATCGCAGCAGCATGTTTTAATGCAGAAAAAGAAATGTCAGAACCGTCAACTGGGACAAGAATATTTTGATAACTCATAATCACACCTTTTTAATTAACATTTCAAATAAGAATTAAGCTTCTTCTTGGGTAGATTTAATAATCAACACAGGCAGTGGAGAAATCGACAACACTTCTTGTGCAACACTCCCTAAGAAGAATTTCTTCAGACCAGTACGTCCATGAGAACCCATTACGATAAGGTCCACATTCAGTTCATCTGCAACATCTAAAATTCCAGTAGCAGGAGGCACTTCACGTACCACTTTGGTATCTACTGTTGTTACACCATGGTGAACTAAAGTTTCTTGAATATCTTTTAAACGTGCTAAAGCATTTTTTTCAGCTTCAAATAAATATTGAGTTACAGCAGGCGCTATTTTATAAAAATCGACGCCTTTAAAAGGATCAACTGCTATCACACTCATCACAGTAATTTTACAGTTAAAAGCAAGTGCAAGTTTTTCTGCATGTTCAAGTGCAGCATAAGAAATAGGAGAGTCATCTACAGCAAGAAGGATATGTTGATAAGCCATTATAAGTTTCTCCCTTTTTTGTCTGATTATTTATTCATTGATAACACATTGCGCTGTTAGTCGCAAATTGTCGATAAGAATTTTAGTTGATCAAAAGTGTGTTATTTCAAGCTTTTGTGAAATACACATAATTTTATTATGGTTTTATTTTGTAACGTTTAATTGTTCTTATTTTTTATTGAAATCTCGCTCATGTAAATTTGATCTTAGGTTTTAGGTTGGTGTTCTAAATAAGATGCAGTTTGAATTCTTACGATTCTAAAAACTGGCATGATAAATGCTTTAATTTAATGCAAACCGATATTTATGAATAAAATTTTGGCATCAATTTGGAACATTTTAAATCAAGTGCCATAGAAAAGTGGATCAATATGAAAATTTATACGCAACGTCTAGACCATATAGAGTCAAACATTGAGGCTGAAAGTATTGAATTGACTTTTGATACTCGGCAAAAGAGCCGTTTTCGTGCAACTTTAAATAATGGGCACGATATTGGTGCGGATTTACCACGTACAGGCATTTTGCGTAGTGGTTCTTATATTGCAACTGAACAAGGTGAAGTGTTACGTGTAGATGCCAAAGCTGAAAAATTAATGCAAGTTTCGGCACTGCATAGTTTTGATTTACTTAAAGCTGCATATCATCTGGGAAATCGTCATGTTCCGTTAATGCTTACTCCAACTGCACTTTATTTTGAACCTGATCATGTCCTTGCAGAAATGATCCAAGGTTTAGGACTAACTGTAGATGAAGTTGAACATCCATTTGAACCTGAAAGTGGGGCATATGCCCAACATCAGCATGATCATCGTTTAAGCCCGATTAAGGCTTTACATCATGTCCATCACTAACGCATCGCAACTATTAAGTCTATTGACCCTGTCATCGACAGCCTTACCCATCGGTGCATATTGCTATTCGCAAGGGGTGGAAAGTGCGATTGATCAGGGTTTGATTCATGATGAAGCAAGCAGTATTGCTTATTTTGAAGAAGTGCTGGAAATGTTGCTGGTTAGGTTTGAACTCCCCGTTTTAAAACGTCTGATGCAACATTATTTAGACGAAGCTGAATTTTTAAATTGGGCTAACTTTTATAAAGCGAGCCGTGAGTCGAAAGAATTACGGGCTGAATCTCAGCAGTTGGCATTTTCTTTGAATGCTTGGATTCGTGATGTTTTAAAACAGCAACCTGAGATTAAAAAGCAGTTTGGTTTTGTCCCTGTTTATGCACATTTATGCGGAACATTAAAACTTAATCTGGTGGATGTGCTGACAGCATATAGCTTTACTGTTTTAGAAAACCAAGTGCTAGGTGCGGTTAAAACTGTCCCTTTAGGGCAAATGAGTGGTCAAAGAATTTTGTGGCATTTACATGGCTTAATTCCTCAAGCGGTAGTGCGTGCCTTGGCCTTAGAAGATGATGAGTTAAGTAGTGCCTTGCCCAATTATGCGATGTTAAGTATGTCGCATGAAACTTTATATTCACGATTATTCAGATCATAAATGACACGTTTCATTCGCTATTTTTTATTGAGAATGAAGCATAGAAAAGGAAAAAATGATGACAGAACGTAGCCCTTTACGTGTTGGAATAGGTGGTCCTGTTGGTTCAGGTAAAACAGCATTAACCTTGAACTTATGCCTTGCTTTACGCAACAAATATAATATGGCGGTTGTGACCAACGATATCTATACCAAAGAAGATTCTAATTTTTTAACTCGTCATGAAGCGATGTCACCAGAACGTATTGTTGGTGTTGAGACAGGTGGTTGTCCACATACTGCAATTCGTGAAGATGCTTCAATTAACTTGGCTGCAATTGATGATCTTTGTGAAAAATTTGATGGTTTAGAGCTGATTATTATCGAAAGTGGTGGAGATAATCTAGCCGCTACGTTTAGTCCTGAATTGTCTGATTTAACCCTTTATGTGATTGATGTTGCAGGTGGTGAAAAGATCCCACGTAAAGGTGGTCCCGGCATTACCAAGTCGGATTTATTGATTATTAACAAAACAGATTTAGCTCCAATGGTCGGTGCAAATCTCGATGTGATGGATCAAGATGCAAAACGCATGCGTGGTGACAAACCTTTTCTATTTTCAAATATGAAAACTCAAGATGGTTTAATACAAGTCATTGAGTTTATTGAAAAACAAGGTTTATTTAAAGCTTAGCGTAGAGATTAAAGCTTAGTCGCGATATTAAAAAAAATTGTAACTATTTGAATTGAAAAATAATCAAAGGAGAATTCGAATGCGTTTTTTTAAACACAGTCTGATGGCATGTGCTGCATATCTACCTGTATTGGCTTTGGCTCATCCTGGACATGATCACCATAGCGGTTTTTGGGCAGGCTTTATTCACCCATTTACAGGTTTAGATCATTTGATGATGGCAATCGCATTTGGTGTATTGATGTGGACGGCAAATCAACGCTGGAAGCTTTTCGGCTTGATTGGCTTAGCTATAGCGATGGTGATTGGCTTTATGATCGGTAGCCAAGGATTTATTCCAGCAGCAGTTGCTGAATACGGCATCATTGCGTCATTGATTTTATTGGCTGTTGCGCTTTGGACAAAAACAAATCAAGTTTTACCTATCGCAGCAGTTCTATTGGCAAGTTTTCACGGCGTTGCACATGGCGCTGAATTAGGCCAATCAGGTCATGCCAGCTTACTGATTTTAGGTATGGTGACAGCAATGGCATTGATCTATGCGGGTGGATTAGGCATTGGTGCTTTTATCAAAAAGTACGTTCCATATGGCAAAAAAATTATTGGTACTTTGGCAGCAATCGTTGCAGTTATTGGTTTGGCTTAATGTTTAAACGCTTAATTGCGGATATCAATTTATAAAGGCGGTCATGATAAGTTTAGTAGAACATCTTCCTGATCAGCGCCTTTGGTATGCCAAACTTGAATTGGGTTTTCAGGCTCAAACTGAGCGAACGGTATTGGCGCATCGTAGACATTTTGGACCTGTACGTGTGCAAAAGATGCTGTGGCCAGAAAAAACTGGAATTTGTCATGCGATTATTGTCCATCCGCCTGCGGGTATTGCAGGTGGTGATCATTTAACATTTGAGATCAGTGTAGATGCTGCTGCCCATGCCTTAGTCACAACGCCAGGTGCTGGTAAATGGTATCGGACCAATGGCAAACAAGCTTATCAACATATCCATATCTCAGTTAAACACAATGCTGTGTTTGAATGGCTTCCACAAGAAACCATGTTATTTGACGGTGCCAATGCTCACTCAGAAACCTTGATTCAGCTTGATCAGACAGCAAGCTTTATCGGTTGGGATATGTTGGTAATTGGTCGACAAGCTCGAGATGAAAAATTTCAATCTGGTGCTTATCACAGTCATTTTAAATTATGGAGAAATCAGCAATTACTGGTGGCAGACACACTGAGTTTTAAAGGCAATGATCGTTGGCTAAGTTCTTGTCTAGGCATGAATAATCATGCCGTTATGGGGAGTTTATGGGCAGTTCCTCCTGAAAAATTTCGAGCAAACATTTATTTAGAGGCACATATCGATTTAATTCGTGAGTTGATGATGCGAATGGATATGCCTGTAAGGTTAACCTTATTGGGTGATGTCATCAGTGCACGTTTTTTAGGCGATGATGTTCGACATTGTCATGATGCTTTTGCAGCAATTCGCGCCAGATTAAGGCGATATTGGTTTGATTTGGATGAAGCATTTCCACGCATTTGGCGAACTTGATTCATTTAAAGATCATCTTTTAGAAATAAAATCTGCGTGTTTAATTTAAAACTGAGCACATATTTTGCATAAAAAAATGTGAGAACTTTAGGAAATACATATGGAACTCAATCCTACTGAAAAAGACAAACTGCTGATTTTTACAGCGGGTTTGGTTGCAGAGCGTCGTAAAGCACGTGGATTAAAACTCAATTATCCTGAATCTATTGCATTTATTTCCGCAGCACTGCTTGAAGGTGCGCGAGATGGAATGACTGTCAGTGAGTTGATGCATTTTGGCACCACCTTACTCAGTCGTGATGATGTGATGGAGGGTGTGCCTGAGATGATTGCTGAAGTGCAAGTAGAGGCTACTTTTCCAGATGGCTCGAAGCTCGTCACAGTCCATCAACCGATTGTATAGAACACTTCTTCAAAATTAGGATAAGCATATGATCCCTGGTGAAATTATTACACCTGATTGTGATATTGAAATGAATGTTGGTCGTGAAGTACTGAAAATTTCAGTATCAAATATAGGTGATCGGCCGATTCAAGTGGGTTCACATTTTCATTTTTATGAAGCTAATGATGCTTTGCAATTTGATCGTGAACGTGCCAAAGGTTTTCGTTTAAATATTGCGGCTGGTACAGCGGTTCGGTTTGAACCGGGGCAGCGACGTGATGTAGAAATCGTTGCACTGGTCGGAAAACGTGAAGTCTATGGTTTCGCAGGGCGTGTGATGGGTAAGTTGGACTAAAAGGATAATCAAAATGAAAATGTCACGTCGAGCTTATGCTGAAATGTTTGGTCCTACCGTTGGGGATCGAGTACGTTTAGCAGATACCGAACTTTTTATAGAAGTTGAACAAGACCTCACCACCTATGGTGAAGAAGTTAAATTTGGTGGTGGTAAAGTTATCCGCGATGGGATGGGACAATCTCAATTACTTGCAACAGATGTTGCAGATACGGTGATTACCAATGCATTGATTGTCGATTGGTGGGGAATTATTAAAGCCGATGTGGGATTAAAAAATGGGCGAATTTGGAAAATAGGTAAAGCAGGCAATCCTGATATTCAACCTGATATTACCATTCCACTTGGTGCGGCAACTGAGGTGATTGCCGGTGAAGGACAAATTCTTACAGCAGGTGGTATTGATACTCATATTCACTGGATTTGCCCTCAACAAGTTGAAACAGCGTTAATGTCAGGAACAACAACCATGATTGGTGGTGGTACTGGTCCTGCTGCAGGAACATCGGCAACAACGGTGACACCGGGGCCATGGCATATTTCAACCATGTTGCAAGCCATTGATGATTTACCTATGAATATTGGCTTATTGGGTAAAGGTAATTTGAGTCAACCTGAACCGATTGCGGAGCAGATTAAAGCGGGTGTGGTGGGGTTAAAATTGCATGAAGATTGGGGTTCTACCCCTGCTGCAATTGATAATTGTCTAACTGTGGCAGATGAATATGATGTACAAGTGGCGATTCACACTGATACTTTAAATGAAAGTGGTTTTCTTGAAGAAACACTGGGGGCATTTAAAAATCGTACTATCCACACTTATCATACTGAGGGTGCGGGTGGTGGTCATGCACCTGATATTTTAAAAGCCATTGGTCAGGCAAATGTTTTGCCATCTTCAACCAATCCAACCCGTCCCTATACCATCAATACCATTGATGAACACTTAGACATGCTCATGGTCTGCCACCATTTAGATCCAGCGATAGCTGAAGATGTCGCATTTGCTGAGAGTCGTATTCGTCGCGAAACGATTGCAGCAGAAGATATTTTGCAAGATCTCGGCGCAATTTCAATGATGTCTTCTGACTCTCAAGCTATGGGGCGTGTGGGTGAGGTGATTTTACGCACTTGGCAAACGGCGCATAAAATGAAAGTGCAACGTGGGCCATTAGAAGGTGATAATCAGTACCATGATAATAATCGGGTGAAGCGTTATATTGCAAAATATACAATAAATCCCGCCATTACTCATGGTTTAAGCCACGAAATTGGTTCTATAGAAGAAGGGAAACTTGCTGATTTGGTGTTGTGGAAACCTGCGTTTTTTGGGGTAAAGCCGTCAATGATCATTAAAGGTGGAATGATTGCGGCAGCGCCAATGGGAGATATTAATGCCTCAATTCCAACACCACAGCCGGTACATTACCGTCCAATGTTTGGGGCGTATCCAAGAGGCGTGCATAATACCTGTATTACTTTCTTGTCACAGGCCGCAATTGAACTTGGTGTTGCTGAAAAATTACAATTAAAGAAGTTAATTTCACCTTGTAAAAATACCAGAAACATCACTAAACAAGACATGAAGCATAATAGCTATTGTCCTGTGATGGATGTGCACCCTGAAACCTATGAAGTTCGTGCAGATGGTGTACATCTAACTTGTGAAGCTGCTGAAGTATTACCAATGGCACAGCGTTATTTCTTGTTTTAATTCTATGTATATTAACAACAAGAAGATAAAACTCCTTTCTTATCATAAGAAAGGAGTTTTTCTATTTAAAATCAATAGATCTATACCCAATGCAACCAAAGACAACTTTATTTATTCAAAAAGCTATGTTTAATATTGGGTGGTATTGGTACAGCGATATAACCTTTTCCTTTTTTTTTTGAGTTTTATTGATGACGCGATTTTGGTCTAAATTTTTTTCCAAGTTATTTTCTACGTTGTTTTCAAAACCATTGAATCAACAGCAGCGCGAATCGAATAAACATAGGGCTGATTATTCCAACTCAAATATAGGTGTCGCTATTGATTCTGATACGAATGTCATTGGCTTTGCACAAGATCAGATTACTCAGGTAAGTCCTCAAGGCGTGGATTTGATTTGTGGTTTTGAGGGATTAGAGCTTAAAGCTTATGATGATGGTGTTGGTGTGTGTACCATCGGTTATGGAACGACGATTTACCCGCATGGAAAAGCTGTTCAGTATGGTGATACTTGTACCATTGAACAAGCAAAAAACTATATGCAATATGACCTTAGACGTTTTGAGCAAGCAGTAACTGCTGCTGTAAATGTGCCATTAAATCAAAATCAGTTTGATGCGTTGGTTTCATTGAGCTATAACATTGGTATTGGTGCTTTTAAAAATTCAACTTTATTAAAATTATTGAACGCCTCTGATTATCACGCTGCCAGTGATCAATTTGATGTTTGGATCAAAGCAGGTGGCAAAACAGTACAAGGTTTAGTAAACCGAAGAGCAGTAGAGAAACTCTTATTTAACTCATAATTTTAAAGCTCTTTGCTAAATTAAAAAATGCTCATCTGGAGTGAATCATATAGCTATAGAAGGTTCCTTCTCCCTTGGGGGAGAAGGCTAGGATGAGGGGGCTTTTATGTTGATTTATGATTTAAAAAAGAGCTGATGAAAGAAGCCTTTTGAAAATGAAGATGATTTTTAAAATATCAAAAAAGAGAAAAATATAAGGGCCAATTTGATGATTAGAGTATTAAAAATAGCAATTTTTATTGCTTTTATAGGGATGAATAAATTTGCGTATGCTGATGTGCGGTCTGAATTAAATTTAATAAGCCAAGATTTATTAATAGCATGTAAAAATGAAGATGATTATAGACCAATAAAAAACTTGAATAACTTCTTAAATGACTCAAAAGGAAGTGATATTCATGTATATGATCTTATGTTTATATTTAATTCAGATTTTTTACTTTTTATAAAAGATAAAAATTGTGCTTTGGCAGCAAGTAAATTTTCAGCTAATGGTATTTCAATTAAAGAAAAATATTTTAAAGATAAATATGATATAGAGAGAATGTTGAATAATGAAGTTTATAGGCAAGCAGGTTATGCTAATTTAATTGAGTATTCTTGGACGATGGATAACCAAAAATTACAACAAGCTCAAGAAAATTTTAATATTTATTTAAATAGAAATATTATTTCAAAAAATGAGAAAAGCCGATGTGGAGAGTTATGTAAAGATTATGTATATCTAAAAGAAGATCATGGATTTTATCTTCCTCTTCATTATGTGGGTATTTTAATGGCATATCATGATCTATTTCAACATCATTATAAAAATTTTAAAAAAACAGAACAGCAGATCACACAACTTCAAGAAATATTTGATTTAACTAATGATTTTGAAATCAAATATATAAAAAAAACAGGTTTAAATTCTTTCCCCTTCGAAGTTGCATCAATTGAAAACTTTAAATTCATTTTTAAAATTGATGACCGAAACATTAAAAATATTTTCTATGCACAACTAGATGCTTATATAAAATATCGTATTGAAAAAAATCTTCTTGATGATCGCATGATAGAAAATATATATGAGATTTTAAGCAAAGAAAGCAGATACTTGTACACAAAGGTTGAATATTTAGGTACACATGAGACTAAAAGAAAAAGTGTAACAAGTTATCAATTAGGTCAGCACATTTATAGTTTTATAGTTTTATAGTTTCAGACAATAAGTTAAAACTAATTATGGAGCCGATAAATTTTTCTAACCAAAATTCTGGATGATTAATCTTCAAAAATGATGATTGAAATATGAGTTGTAAATTGATTGACTAAAAATTATTGATTATTTTCAAAATAAAGGTGATGTAAGAGAATTTTATGAGTATTTATTTAATCCGTCATGCACAAAGTTTAGGTAATGTAAACGGTAAAACTGAGTCACATGCAAGTATTCCCTTAACCGAATTTGGACATGAACAAGCGCAAAAACTTGTTGATGTTTTACCACCAGCAAAGCAGATTTTTATCTCGCCATTCCTCCGTACACGTCTAACAGCTGAACCAATTTTATTACGAGATCAGATTACACCTCAAGTTTTGGATATTCAGGAGTTTTCTTACTTATCCGATACGCGATGTAAAAATACCACTTTAGAGGAACGAAAACCTTGGGTTGATGATTATTGGAACCAAGCAGATGTGAATCTAGTGACAAGTGACGGTGCTGAATCTTTTGCAAATTTTTATCAACGCGTTTCGGACTTTATTTCGCACTTGGATTCGCTAAAAGCGCATTATCAACATGAACATTTATTGGTATTTAGTCATGGTCAGTTTTTACAGTTATTGAAAATGCTGGTTGAGCAAAAGCGAGAGTTATCGTCACAATTAATGCGTGATTTTCGTTATGCATTGTTAAATCATCAATTAGACAATACAGAGTTTTTTATTTTTAAATAAAATGAGATTAACAGCATGAATTTTATAATAAGAAAAATTGCTCTATTGACGGTTTTTACGTTTATACCTGTATCTACATATGCAGATATTGTGGCTTTAAAGTCAGATTTAACTCAATTTGCGCAACCTCTTGAAACACAATGTAAGGGGCCTGAAAGCTATATGCCTCTTAACATGTTGCATAAATTCTTAAATCGTTCAAATTCTGAAAAAATAGATGTGTATTCGATGGATGTTATTTTTGTTTCAGATTTTTTGGGTTATTTAGAAGATAAAAATTGTGCTTTAGCGGCTTCTGATTTCACCATATCGGGAGTTAAAATTTTGAATCAATATCGTAACTTATGGGAGAAAGATTTACCAAAAGAGAGAAAAATCTTGAGATATGAAACCTACCTTGCAGCAGGTGATGCAAGTTTGGTGAAATATAAATGGACGCATAAGATTCAATATCTAGATGATGCGCATCAATTTTATACAAAGTACTTAGTGACCAATGCAATCAGTCAACAACAAAAACAACAATGTGGGAAAAAATGTGCTGAATACTTAGCTGATGTAAGTAAGATGCAATACTTTAATCTGTATGATTACGCGTCTATATCCTATGAATATCAAAAACTTTTTCGTGATATCTATGAACAATATTCACAACAAGATGCAAATTTTTCAGACAATCTCGAAAGTCTGAATCTGGTTTTTGAACGCACTGATCAATTTGAAGTGAATGCAATTAAAACCACAGGATTAAGCTCAGTAAATAAAGAGGTGGCTTCTTTAAATAATTTTGATCGCATTTTTAGTTCTGGTGATAAAAAACTTATAGAACTTTATACAAAACGTTTAGATCAATATCTACAAAATAGAATCCAGCATAAATTATTAGATGCAGAGATGACGGATAAAATTTATCAATTCTTGTTAAAAGAATCGAATGAAAATAATGCGATGATTGTACGTACTCAGCAGGAAAGTGCTGTTCAACCTAATCAAAGTTTTCAAATTGGAAAACACCACTATATTTTCAATGGAACAAGTCATCACATGCAGTTAACTTTCCAACCCGTTGACTAAAACATGAGTGAGATTGGCACAAAAACTGCTTGATCATTCACACTAAAAAATGGTGATTGAAAAGTTTAAAGGCGGTTTGAGTGAGTAAAACTTATTTACGTGGGCAAGACTTAATAGACCAAATCCAAAATACTCCCTATTCACGAGATCTCATTGGCTATCACGGTCAAGTACCTAAAGTAGCATGGCCTAATCAAGCCCAAATAGCAGTACAGTTTGTCCTTAACTATGAAGAAGGTGCTGAAAACCATATCGAACATGGTGATGCCGGTTCTGAGCAGTTTTTATCTGATATCGTGGGAGCAGCAAGTTTTCCCGACAAACATATGTCGATGGATTCGATGTATGAATATGGCGCTCGTGCAGGATTCTGGCGTATTCATCATGAGTTTAAAAAGCGTAACTTACCCATGACCATATTTGGAGTGGCTATGGCGCTGGCACGTAATCCATATATTGTGGAAGCCATTCAACAAGCCCATTACGATGTGGTTTCACATGGACAGCGTTGGCTAAATTACCAAACTATAGATATTGAAACGGAACGTCAGCATATTGATCAAGCGATCAGCATTCTAGAAACCTTGTTTGGCACTACACCAATGGGGTGGTATACAGGGCGAGATAGCCCAAATACGCGTAAATTATTGGCTGAATTTCCACAGATCAAATATGACTGCGATTACTATGGTGATGATTTGCCATTTTGGACCAGCTTAACCAATTTACAAGGCCAAAGCCGTCCGCACCTGATCATTCCATATACATTAGAAAGTAATGATATGAAGTTCTGCGCGCCTGCTGGTTTTAATAGTGGCGAGCAATTTTACCAATATTTAAAAGATGCCTTTGATGTGCTTTATGCAGAAGGTGAAACTGAGCCGAAAATGCTATCGATTGGCATGCATTGTCGTATTCTGGGACGTCCCGGTCGTTTTAAAGCATTACAGCGTTTTTTAGATTATATACAGGCACATGAAAAAGTCTGGATCTGTCGTCGCGGTGATATCGCTGAACATTGGTTTAAACACCATTCAGCCGCATAATTGTCGCTATGAGGATGTGGCTTTTAAGGTAAGCACTTTATTTTTAATTGAATGCAGTAAAGCGCGCAGCAAAGTTTATATAAAAGTGTTTGAACATTTTAGCGAACTCAAGCATAGGTATTATTCGTGAAAATAGAAGAATTTAATCAAGCATCATCAGAAGAGCTTACAACCTTGCTTAAGCATTGTGTGCACATTCAACGTTGGTCAGATGAAATTTTGTCACAACGTCCATTTGTCAACACTCAAGCGTTAATGGATTTTGCAAAAGCACAAGCCTCAACTTGGACATGGTTAGAAATTGCAAATGCATTAGCGACACACCCACGGATCGGTGAAAAAAAGGCTCAGGCTGTGCTGAGTGAAAAAGAGCAAGCATTTTCCAATCAAGAGCAATCAGCAATAAAACAGAGCACTGAAACACAACATGCTTTATTGCAAGGCAATATTACTTATGAAAAGAAATTTGGTCATATTTTTTTAATTCGTGCTATGGGCTTAGATCAGACTGAAATTCTACAAGCACTGAAATATCGTTTATTAAATGATCCTGAAACAGAACAGCGTATTGTTAAACAACAACTGGGTGAAATTGCAATGTTAAGACTCAGTCAAGAACTGAGTGAAGATGAAAGTTTAAATGATTGATTGCATTAAAATAATGTTTAGAAAGGAAATAACATGATCAGTACCCATATATTAGACACGCATCTCGGTAAGCCTGCCGTAAATGTTCTGATAAAATTATTGGATAGCCAAGACAATATTGTTGCAGAATCAAGGACCAATGAAGATGGACGGGTAGCAGATTTTAATTTAAGTGGAATTAAAACAGGGAATTATAGTTTGGTTTTTTATACTGCTGAATATTTTGACCGTTTAGCCTTAGCAACGTTTTTCCCAAAAGTTGTGATTCATTTTTCAGTCCTTGATATTGCACAACATTATCATATTCCCCTATTAATCAGCCCATTTGCTTATTCCACGTATCGTGGAAGCTAGCTTTTGTAGAATTAGATTTATAGAACTCGTTTTTTTCATGATTTTAAAGCCCATTGATTTGGGCTTTTTTTTATGGAATTTTGACCAAGTGTAAAAAATTGGCTTTGTTTTTGCTTATTCACGCAGGTGTTTACCGCTATTTCTGATGGGGAATTTATACAATGAAATTAACACAATTTGCTGTGCTTTCAACTTTCGTTTGCACCACTTTTAGCATCCATGCTGCGCCTATTTGGCAAGACTTTAGCATTACTGGATTATATGGAAAAAATTATGAATTAATTGCTCGGGAAGATGACCAATCGACCATTACTTTTGAATATGCAGCCAAATTAAAATATGGGGACTTCTTTGCATTTGCGGATCGTACTAATAATGATGTTTCAGGCAATGAGACCTATTTTGAAGTTTCACCACGATTGAGCTTAGGCGCGATTTCAGGGCATAAGTTGGAAGCAGGACCAATCAAAGACGTTCTCATTGCTACAACATGGGAAGGCGGTGAAGGGTTTAATAATTATCTGTATGGGATCGGGGTAGATTTGGCGATTCCATATTTCCAATATGCACAATTAAACTTTTATAAAGCAGACAATTACAAGAACACAAATGATGATTATCAGCTGACTTTTGTTTTTGGTGTGCCTTTCAAAATTGCATCAGAAGATTTTCTTGTTGATGGTTTTCTGGATTGGTCAACCGCTGAAGATGATCATGCCAGTGAGTTAAACTGGACCACCCAGTGGAAATGGAATGCGGGTAAACATATTTCACCGGATACGAAATTGTATTTAGGCGTTGAGTATTCTGTTTGGAATAATAAATACGGCATCTCAGGCAAAGATGAAAATAATGTCAGTGCTTTAATTAAATATCATTTTTAAAATGATCTTTATCTGATCATGTTTTTAAATGCATGAATAGGATTGAGATAAGCTTAAGATCATTTTTCCAAACCAGCGCAACACTGAGTGATGCTGCACTGGTTTTTTAACAACATAGGGTAAAATCTTATCTCAGTACTTCTCAGCACTTTTAGAGGAATGTTTTGATCCATGTATTTTTTATTTGCTGTTATGAAATGGTGATTATAAGGTCAGGACAATATTTTCATTAAATTGAAAAACATCACAATTGTGACCCTCACCAATCCGATCGATTACAGCAAAGTCGCTGGGTGCTTCAAGCGTCAATAACGGATGATGCCAAGTGCCTGCACGATAGTTTACAGCCTGTTGGCCATTGCTTATAAAGGCATAAATATGATCAAGATCAGGTTGATCCTGATCCAAAGCCGCTGCAACTACAACCAAGAAGGATTGACCTTGCATCGGGATAAATGCCTGTGAACCGATTGGATGGCGTTCAAGCATTTGAATTTCGCAAGGCACTTGGGTTTTTTGAATATTACGAAAAATACTTAATCCGACTTCAGCATTGGCCGCTTGAGCCAAGGATAAAGCATGATAGCGTTCCGTATGCGCGCCATTGATATGGAAAAAGTCATTGCCAGCACAGGCAATGACCTCACCAAATGCTGCAAAAGCTTCAGCAGTTAATGGCTGAATTTGAATATATTTCATAAAATCACTCTGCAATTTTACCCCATAATCGGATACGGCTAATGCCACCGTCTGGAATCATATTGACACGAATATGTGAAATTTTTTCATGCTTTAAAATATCGGTTACATAATCATGGATATGATCCATTTGCATATCCTGAGCATTGAGTAGAAATGGCCAAAACATACTTTGCGGAATCAATTGTGGATCAGTCGCATTTTCAATATATATCGCCTGAATCGATACTTGAGCGGGGAAATTGCCTTTGAAATGTGCGGTATCGATTTCAATTTTTTCAATTACACCACTTTGACCGAGTGCCAAAATACACCAGTCAAATCCAGGTGCACGGCGGCGTTTGGTTTCCCAACCATCACCCATATTGATCCCACGATTCGGATTGATCAAATTACGAGGATGGCCAAAATGGGCATCACTATAGGCAATCACGCGTCCACCATTTTCAAGTGCCAGTAAATCTAATATACGTTGGCGATCTTGGATCTGTATTTGCACTTCACCATAGACGCGAAAACGTGCAATACCACCATCAGGAAAAATATTTAAGCGGACATGGGTAAAGACTGCTGAATTTTTAATGTCAAAAATATGATGTTGGCTGGGGCCAAGAACAGAATTATCTAGAATGGGCTGCCATAGTGCATTGCTTAAGTCCCCATTTGGTGCATAACAGGCTTCAATTGAAGCAGAAGCAGGGTAATTCCCCGTAAAAAAAGTGGTATCAATATCAAATGCTGTAATTTTTCCAGCAACACCTAATTTAACAATTGCCCAGTCATAGCCTGCATGGCGTTTACGGCGGGTTTCCCATCCATCCATCCATTTGCCGTGATCATCAAATTTATCTTCTACAAAAATGGGTGGATTAAATTGCAACATTCGTTGTGCTTCTGCAAAAAAATCATCTGAACATTCAAGTACTTTTGTACCAATTCGGGGATCTGCCAAATTGCTGTATTGTTGCAAATGTGCAGGAAGCTCAAAACTTGGTGCAAGTAAAGTTGCCATATTTATTTACCATTCATATTACGATTCATATCATTTTATTGATTGATATCAGCACTTAAAGTTCAATAAGCACTCATAAAAACAATATCTTAGCGTCCTCATCATGCATAGCCTATGCCAACTTTGCTTAAGGAATGTTGTGATTTTTATATAAATGGCACGTTTTTAGCATTTTAGTCATAAGTGTTAAAGAAACAGACAGAGGAGAAATAGATGGAGATTACTATTATCGGTGCAGGTATGGGGGGATTAACCGCAGGTATTGCACTAAAAAAATTCGGACATACGGTCACCATCTATGAACAAACTGAACAAATTCTAGCTGTAGGTGCTGCTATTTCTTTATGGTCAAATGGTGTTAAGTGTTTAAATTATTTAGGCTTAACGGATCAAGTTGCTAAACTTGGTGGTCAAATGGATCATTTAGCCTATATCGATGGCTTAACTGGTGAGCACATGACTCAGTTTAGTTTAATGCCTTTGATTGAAGAGGTTGGGCAACGGCCTTATCCAGTTTCCCGTGCAGATTTACAAAACATGTTGATGGATGAATTTGGCCGTGAGGATATTCATCTTGGGAAAAAAATGGTTGCACTAGAACAAGTAGATCAACAGATAAAAGTTCAGTTTGCAGATGGCAGTGAAGTCACCACAGCATTGTTAATTGGTGCTGATGGAACACATTCGCTGACGCGCCAATATGTACTGGGTGAACAGGTTGAACGTCGTTATGCAGGTTATGTTAATTGGAATGGCTTAGTCGAAATTTCAGATAAATTTGCCCAAGCAGATCAATGGACAACCTTTGTTGGAGAGGGAAAACGTGTTTCGCTTATGCCAGTGTCAGAGCAACGTTTTTACTTCTTCTTTGATGTGCCATTGCCTGTAGGTTTAGAAAACAGTAAAGCCCAATATAAAACACTCTTTAAACAATATTTTAAGGACTGGTGCCAGCCAGTTCAAAACTTAATTGAAGCGATTGATGAGCAAAAAACCAATCGAGTAGAAATTCATGATATTGAACCTTTTACCCAGTTTTATAAAGGCCGAGTGGTGATTATGGGGGATGCGGCTCACAGTACCACACCTGATATTGGTCAGGGCGGTTGCCAAGCCATGGAAGATGCAATTTACTTAGCACGCGCTTTGCAAATCAATACATTAGGCTTAGAGGATGCGTTAAAACGTTATCAAAATAAACGTAATGAGCGTGCCAATGAGCTGGTATTACGTGCCCGCAAGCGCTGTGATGTGACCCATATGAAAGATGAGGCTGTGACCGAAGCGTGGTATCAAGACTTACGTCAAGAACAAGGCCCACATATTATGCGTGGCATTATCAGTAATATTATCGGAAATCCTTTAGATTAAATGTTGCTAGGTCGATGCTGAATTTAAATTACTAAATCTAAATTCAGCATTGGAAATTTAATGCTTTTGATTCATATATGTTTAGGGAGTTATTGCTAGTCATCACTCAGCTACACGTGATTACTTTGTTGCTTAAGGGGCTGTTGTTCATTTATTACAACATAGCTAAAGCTGATTATTGATAAGGGATCAACTTGAGCTTAAATACTTCGATTTGTTCAATAAGATGCTTAATCATAATTTGCGATACGCGTGAAAGTTGTCGTTTTGGCGCAACACATAAAGCCAGTGTTAATGGATATAAACCCTTTTCTCGAATCGGCTTAAAAACCAGCTCGTCACGCTCTAAATATGGATATGCATCAATAAATGACAATAACCCAATGCCTAAATTCTTTTGAATTAATGACATAATCATTCGAATGTCATTACAATCTAAGTGCTGCTGTGGGCTAAATTTATGGTGCTTATACAAGGTCTGCACATAATCATGAATAATTAAAGGAGCGCCAGGAATTAAGTGTTTATCGTTGACACTATCTGACAAATAAACTTTCTCATTTTTCGTCAAAGGGTGATCTTTAGGTAAAACAAAACCGATTGGGATTTCGACAAAAGATAAAACCTCTAATTGATGATGGCCTTTCGGGTTTAATAAAACTCCAAAGTCAATTTCAGCGTCCATAATCATATTTGACACAGTTTCACTATCTTGGATATGAAAATTAAAATTAATCCAAGGGTAGTTGTCATACATATATTGAATTGAAGCTAAAACAAAGCCATCACTGAGTGCAGAAATCAATCCGCAATCAATTGTTCCCCGAGAAAGTCCTTGGATTTCATCAAAACGATTACGGGTTAATTGAAATTCTTTTTGCCACTTAATCAAATCCGCATAGAGTAACTCTCCAGCAAGTGTCAGTTTTAAACCACTGGGTAAACGTTCAAACAGATCAATGCCAAACTCTTCCTCAGCAAGTGCGATTTGACGATGTACCGCTGATACTGAAATATAAAGTTGATCTGCTGCTTTTCTTAAGCTGCCTGTCTTGGCAACCGCAATAAAATAATCAGAAAATCGTGAAAAAGTTGTATTCACAGGCATATGGGCTGTCCATTATTTATATTTCACGGACTTATTCCTAAGCAATGAAAATCAAGGAAATTTGAAACCCGCTAAAATCACAGATCACTAAGCGATTTTTATGCCAATGATGAGTTTTTTCTAAAAATAATTTTCAGATAGGTGTTCTATTTTTTAGAATGAGATAAGTAAAACATTCTAATAGACAGAATTAGACAAAATTCGTAATGTAAAACTCAGCCATGATTTTACCTGACCGTTATGCTGAAATCACAGCATAAGATCATGAAATTAAATATATTCTGTGAGTTTTGTATGAATGCAATTCCAGTTCTGAACTTGTTTAGTCAGCCACAATGTAGTGGTTTTGAACCTAAAGACTGGGAAATACTTGCTCAGCATTGGTATCCTGTCGCACGTGTGCAAGATGTCACAACAGACCCACAACAAGTACAACTCCTCGATGTGAAAATGGCGCTTTATCAAACGGCAAGTGGTGCGATTCAGTTGGTGCGTGATATTTGTCCGCACCGTGGTGTACCACTCAGCAAAGGTTGGGTGCAAGGTGAAGAGATTGTTTGTCCCTACCATGGATTGCATTACAACACAGCAGGTCAATGTACAAAAATTCCAGCGCAGCCAGACCTGACAAATATCTCAGAGCGCTTTAGTCTCACCAAATTTCCTGTAGTTTTAAAATATGGTTTGGTTTGGACAAGTTTATTTAGTCGTGATGCAAGCCATGCAAACTTTCCAATATTGGACACTTGGGATGATCCTGAGCATCAGCCCGTACTGCCACCATTCGTTGACATTGCGGGTTCAAGCGGGCGGCAATTGGAAGGCTTTATTGATGTCGCACATTTTGCTTGGGTACATCAGCAGTCTTTTGCTGATGCTGAAAATCCTGTCGTACCCAAATACACCACTGAGCGTACAGACTATGGTTTACATACTGAATATGTCAGTAATGTGAGCAACTACCCGCATGGCTTACAGCATCTGGCACCAGAGGGTTTTTTATGGAAACGAATTTTTGATGTTTACCCACCATTTTCAGCGGTGTTAAAGGTTGAATTTCCACGCGAAGGTGTGTTGAAAATTTTAAATGCCTGTTGTCCTGTATCACATAACAAAACCCGCTTATTTGTACCACTGACCCGTAATTTTGATACCACAGGCGACTTGCAGGCAGTTTACGACTTTAATGCGCAAATTTTTGCAGAAGATCAGGACATGGTAGAGAGTCAAAAACCAGAAGAGCTTCCATTAGATATTACAATGGAAGCACATTTTGAAGCAGATCGTTCATCTACAACTTATCGTCGAATATTGGCAGAATGGGGGCTAAGCAAACGCTATATTGTATAAATTTTCTTTATAGCATCAGGAGCAGTCAATCTTTCTTTTTGACGGATTGAGTGCTCTTTTGGATTTACAATTGAATCCATGTGGTTTTTAACTGTGTAAATTTATCAATCGCATGTAAAGATAAATCACGGCCATAACCTGACTGTTTATATCCTCCAAATGGAGTACTCACATCTAAAGCATCTACTGTATTAATAGAGACTGTGCCGACTAAAAGCTGTTTAGACAGAAGAATTGCTTTCTGAATATCTTGGGTCCAAATTGAGGCAGCTAATCCATAAATGGAGTGATTGGCAAGTTCAATGGCTTCTTCTTGGGTTTCAAAAGTTGTGATTGAAACCACAGGACCAAAAACTTCGTCATGGAAGATTTTAAAATCAGGATTGACACCCGTTAAAATGGTTGGTGCCACATAGGTGGCTGGGTCTAAAGCAGCATCTAAATCAAACGGAATAACATGAGATTGCGCACCTTGAGCCTTGGCTTGATTAATAGCTGCTCTGACATTATCCGCATGTTGACGATCAATTAAACAGCCCATCGTGGTATTCGGATCTAGAGGATCTCCAATCTTAAGTGTTTGGGCTTTGGCTGTAAATTTCTCTATAAATTGTTGTGAAATGCTTGTTTCTAATAAAATCCGTGAATTTGCCGAGCATACTTCACCTTGATTATAAAATGCACCAAAAATCGCCTTATCGACCGCTTTATCTAAATCAGCGTCAGCAAAAATGATATTGGCACTTTTCCCACCGGTTTCTGGCCAAACAGGTTTCATATTGGATTCAGCAGAATAAGCCAAAAACTTTTTTGCCGTTTCGGTCGATCCAGTAAAGACTAAACAATCGACATCTGGATGGCGTCCAAGTGCTTGACCCGTGATATGTCCTAAGCCAGTAACTACTTGTAATACACCATCTGGAATGCCAGCTTGTTTTGCGAGTTCAGCGAGTTTTAATGCAGTAAAGGGTGATTGTTCTGCGGGTTTTAATACAACACAATTTCCTGTCGCTAAGGCAGGTGCAAGTTTCCAACTTGCCAAATCAAGCGGAAAGTTCCACGGGACCACAGCAGCGACAACGCCTATGGGTTCACGACTGACCATCGCCAGTTGGTCTACACTTGTAGGAGCAATTTCATCATAAATTTTATCAATACTTTCTGCATACCATTCAAAGCAAGATGCTGCACCTGGAATATCAACATGCAGTGAATCCTGAATCGGTTTACCTACATTGAGGGTTTCAAGTAAGGCAAGCTCTTCAGCATTTTCACGAATAAGTTCAGCGAGCTTTTTAAGTATTTGCTTACGTTCACGCGGTGCTAACCGAGACCAGACACCGCTGTTAAAGGTCTTTCTCGCATGTTGAACTGCTTGTTCAACGTCATTGGCATCACATGCTGACATATCGACTAAAAACTCAGCGGTGGCTGGATTTGATACTTTATAGGTCTGCGTGGTGTTGACAAATTGTCCGGCGATAAAGGCACAACTTGGCAGTGTTATCTGCGCACGTTGTTCTAGCCAATCCTGTTTTAGTTTCATTCATCTTCCTTAAAATTTTAGCGATAGAGTAGGTTTAACCGTATTATTTTTCGCCAATTTTGTGAATTTGTTTTATACAAGCCTTGGGTTTAGAAAAAACAAATTAAATAGACTTCTTACCAGTCCTTTTTAAAAGCATAAATCATCTTAAAAGCGCCCTCATCCTGGCCTTCTCCCAGCGGGAGAAGGAACTTTCACAATACCAATATGATTCACTACACATGATCATTTTTTATTTATGAAAGATCTTTAAGGTGTTGCTTATTTTTTAAACTAATTTTTTAAATCAATAGTTGCATCTTAGCGCTTAATATGACTGAGCAGGCGTTCAAAAAATGCATCACATTGTTGCATCTGTGAGATTTCAATATATTCGTCTGGTTTATGCGCAACTTGAATAGAACCTGGGCCACAAACTAAAACAGCAGAATTTAACTGTTGATGAAATAATCCACCCTCTGTACCAAATGAAATCTTCTGTAATGCAGTTGCTGGATCAAGAAGGTTTTGTAAAAATTTGACCGCTTGAATAGTAGTTGAGGTATTTAGTCCGGGGTATTGGTTAATTTCCTGAAAACTGACAAATTTTGCATAAGGGCTTTGCTCGATATATTCAAAAATTTTCGCTTGAACTGACTCCGTATCTTGTTCTGCAACATTACGAATCTCATAATCTAAAACACATTCATTGGGAACGATATTTAAAGCTTTACCGCCTTGTATTTTCCCGACATGTACAGTGGTATAAGGCACATCGTAGTCCATATCGACAATTGGACCTTCTGCAATCTGTTTTTGTGTCGTAGTAATTGCCTCAACAACATTTTGAGCGCAATAAATCGCATTGACATATAACGGGGCTAAAGCGGAGTGACCTTCTTGTCCACGACAAATTGCTTTAAATACTGCTTTGCCTTTATGGCCTGTGGCAATATTCATACTGGTAGGTTCACCAATCACACAAAGCTCTGGTTGAATAATTAATTCAGAGAGTAGGCCAAGAATTCCGCGCACACCAATACAGCCAATTTCCTCATCATAGGAAAGGCACAGGTGCAATGGTTTAGCCAATTCTGGCATTTGTGCTGCTTTTAACATGGCCTGTATCGCGCAGGCGATAAAGCCTTTCATATCAGCTGTACCACGCCCATAAATTTTATCGTCTTTGATTACAGCGTGGAAAGGTTCGGTGCTCCACGCTTGTCCTTCAACTGGAACCACATCGGTATGTCCAGAGAGCAATATACCAGCTTGGTCTTTAGGACCAATACTTGCCAATAGGTTGGCCTTGGTCTGCTCTGGATTAAAATTTAAAGTGATACTGATTCCCGCAGGTTCAAGTAAGTTTTTGACGAACATGATTAGTTCTAGATTACTTTTGTAGGACGTTGTATCAAATGCAACAAGTTTTTTAAGTAGTTGAATACTCGACAGATTAGACATCTGAGGAATCCTTTTGTGTTTGGGCTTTTATATAGGGATCGTAGAAATGTGGCGAGCTCATGCCTGAAATAAAGTGGTCAGAGATAAAGCTTTTACAACGACTAATGAACGCTTCGACAACAATATTTTTGGGTACATTTTTCGGTGTCGCAATGCCGATATACATCGGGCGATGTTCATGCGCAATACGAATACGGACCAGACGTTTACCATCAAGGCTATAGGTGTTTTTCGGGCGAACATTCAAAATCGTGTAGCCAATATTATTGGCAACCATTGAACGAACGACATCGATATTTTTTGAAGAACGCACAACATTGGGCGTAAGATTTTGAGCTCTAAATAATGATAAGAAATATTCATTGCTAAAGGGCATGTCTAAAAGAATCATCGGGTACTGTGAAAGTTCTTCTAAGCTTACAACAGGCAATATTGCTAAAGGGTGCTCCTCACTGACCAATACATGAGGCGGCAATTTCGTTAAAGCTTCAAAATGAATAATATTTTCATCAATATTGAGATCGTAAGTTAAAGCAAGATCAATATCATTACGTATAAGCGCATTTAGAAGTGCTTGTTGATCATCTTCGTAAAGGTCTAAAGAAACTTGCTTATATAAGTTGGAAAATCCATTGATGATATCGGCATAGATCATCGGGGTAAAAGCAGGGAAGCAGCCTACTTTTAACGGCCCACGTATGGAACCAGAAAATTCTGCCGCAAGAGAATATAAACTTGAAGCTTGGTTTAAGATCTTCTTACATTCCAACATCACACTTTTACCAACAGTGTTGAGGATTAAGCCTTTGGCATGTTGGCGAATAAATAATTGGGTTTGTAATTCTGATTCAATATGTGCGATTGCGGCAGAAATAGACGGAGAGGATACATGTATCTTCTCCGAAGCGATAATGATGCTGCCACATTCAGCTGTTGCAACAAAGTATTCCATTTGTCTTAAAGAAATTCGATTTAACACTTTGGATACACCTCCATTGTATACCCTCGAAAAATTTATTCATTTCCTGGAACACCATAGCTGCGAGCATTGATCGGGTTTAAAGCTCTTAAAACATAATCATCAATTTGCGGTTCATATATCTGCCATAGTGCGATAAGGTCGGAAATGGGTTGATCTGACCAGTCCACGCGTAAGTCAACAATCGGCCATTCCAATTTGTCAACAACCAAAAGACCAGCAGAATGTACTGCTCCTGCTTCTCCACCAGCCTGTTTTCCAGCGTCTAATGCATAAAGTAAACGCTCAGCTAAAGCGCCTTTACTTTGTTCGAAGTGTTTGAGCATAACATGAGTAACATTCTCATTTGCAAGTAAATTACCCGCACATACAGCATGTTTCCCTATATGTTGTGTATAAATTCCTAAGCTATTTGCTCCACTATAGGCAAAAGGCTCATTCACGGCGTCAAGTAAAGTTAATTGGCGGTATTCAATAAAATCGGTATTTTTAGTTAATTCTGTAATCGCATTTTTAGGCGATATATTATATTTGGTCATTTCAAGTAAAATGCTGGCCAATTGAGGATCAGTTATATTTTGGCTTGCTGCAACACCAATCCCAGCTTTGGCACGTATACATCTTGATGCAACGGCTGGAGAGGAGGAACTAATTGCTGCACCGAACTGTCCTGTTTCACTACATCTCGCAATAATTGAAAATGTCATATTTCCCTCACATCTTGATGGTTTTTAGTCTGAAATAACGGCAATTGCATCAACTTCGACAAGCCATTCTGGACGTGCCAAAGCGGAGACAACGATACCCGTTGAGACAGGGTAAACCCCTTTGAGCCATTTACCGACAACACCATAGACATCTTCACGGAAGCGTGGATCAACGATATATATGGTAATTTTACAAATATCTGCCAATTCTCCCCCAGCTTCTTTGAGTAACATGTCAATGTTGTACATCGCCTGTTCGGTCTGACCTTTGACATCACCTATCGCAACACTTTCCGATGTATCCAGATTTTGTCCAATTTGACCGCGAAGAAAAACAGTTCGCCCACGTGCAACCACAGCTTGGCATAGGTCATTGTCTAAATTCTGCTCTGGATAAGTTTTCTTGGTATTAAATGTTCGAATACGGGTATGTTTCACAACTCAATCCTCAGTTAATTATGATGTTTCTCTAGTATGCTTACTTCGTGAGCACTCACAATTTGTGTTTTCCTTTCTAGTAATTTACTTTTTCCGTAGTAATAAAAATAATTTAAAAAGAATTATAGTCTGGCATATATTTTCTATTTATTTCATGTGCTTAGTGTGTGGCTTCAGATTTTTTGATGCATTTGTTTTGGATATTCTATTTTCGCTTTGCTGCTGGGCTCCCTATATTTTTCTTAAATCATATTTTGCGCAACTTGAATTGTTTATTTTTTGAACAGAAAATCTGCAGCAAACACATACAGCCAAACACATGTGATTGGCAGTAGTTGGTAAATGTCTATTCAGCAAAAGAGTTGTTGTTGCAAGGACGTTCCTCGATCTGACAAGGGAAAAAAGATGAGTTTAGATAAATTAGAAATAGATACTGTTGTGGTTGGTGCTGGCCAAGCTGGAGTCGCGATGAGTGAGCACCTAACAGAGCTTAAAATTCCACATGTGGTATTAGAAAAAAACCGTATTGCAGAAGCTTGGCGTACACGCCGTTGGGATTCTTTGGTAGCGAATGGACCTTGCTGGCACGATCGCTTTCCCAATATGGAATTTGATCTTGATCCAGATAGTTTTGTACATCATGACCAAGTTGCTGAATACTTTGAAAAATATGCCAAGCGCTTTAATGCACCGATTTATAGCAATGTTGAAGTTAAAAAGGTCCAAGTAAATGCGCAAGCTGCGGGTTTTATTGTTGAAACCTCAAAAGGCACTTTAACAGCACAACGTGTTGTTGTAGCAACAGGGCCTTTCCAAAAAGCCATTATTCCTTCGATTGCACCTCAGCAAACGGGTTTATACCAAATTCATTCAGACCAATATAAAAATCCACAACAAATCCCTGAGGGGGCTGTTTTAGTGGTGGGTTCAGGTTCTTCAGGTATTCAAATCGCAGATGAATTAAATCGTGCTGGTAAAAAAGTTTATTTGTCTGTGGGAGCGCATGAACGTCCACCACGTGTTTATCGTCAACGCGATAATGTTTGGTGGCTCGGGGTGTTGGGCGGATGGGATAGCATAAAAACCGATACAGGGCCGTTGAAAGGTTTGGCTGTGAGTGGTACTCATGGTGGGCATTCCATTGATTTTAGACGTCTAGCACAACAAGGCATCACTTTACTGGGGATGACAATGCAATTTGAAGCTGAGCGGGTTCGTTTTCAAAATGATTTGCAACAGTCATTGGCCGACGGTGATAAAGCGTATTTTGAGTTTTTAGATGCTGCGGATGCCTATGTTCAGCGTACCGGTATAGATTTACCTGAGGAACCAGAAGCTCGGATTGTTTTAGATGATGCTGAATGCATTCAACAACCTATCTTAGAGCTCAATTTAGCCCAAGCAGGGATCACCTCAATAATTTGGGCATCTGGCTTTGGGTTTGATCATAGCTGGTTGGAAGTCAATGCTTTTGATGCAAATGGTCGTCCTAACCATAAGCTTGGTGTTTCAACAGAACCGGGGATTTATTTTATTGGTCTGCCTTATTTATCTGGGCGTGGTTCAAGCTTTATTTGGGGCGTTTGGCATGATGCAAAACGCGTGGCAGGCCACATTGATATTCAACGTCAGTATTTAAAGTATCAAGATAAAACTCAAAGAAATTTAATCAATAAAGAAGAAAAAACCGCATGAAATAAGTTTTTAAATTTCCAGTTTTAATGCCCACTCTAGGAGGGAGGAGCACATGACAGGCAAGAACAATCAGCAAGGAAGTCGTTTAATCGATCAGGCAAAAAAGGTAAATGAAAAACAGTTAACTTTGTTTAATTTAATCGCTATTGCGGTTGGTTTAGTACTATCGCAAGGTGTGATGGTGATTATTTTGCAAGGATTTGGCTTAAGCGGAATAAGTTTTTTTATTCCGTTGATTATCGGATTCTTTTTAGCACTGAGCTATGCGACCTCTTTTGCAGAGTTGGCATTATTAATTCCTAAAAGTGGCAGTATCAGTGATTATAGTCTAGTTGCAACAGGGCATTTACCCGCAATGCTTTCGGTGTTTTGTGGTTATATTTTGGTGGCGATGTTTGCTGTTTCAGCGGAACTGATTTTAATCGATGATGTAATCAAAAAAATATTTAAACTGGATGTTCCCTATTTTGGTATTGGCTTTTTGATTTTATTTATTTCAGTGGGTTTAAATCTGCTGAAAATTGATATCTTCTCCAAAGTTCAAAATACCGTAGCTTTTGTCATGGTGGTGTTATTACTTTTACTCGGTATATTTGCGATCAGCGGTTGGGTTTATCCGCATACTCAAGTAGTTGATTATACAATTACTTTTGATACAAATACTGTGGCTCTGGTTGCGTTGGCTTTTTGGGGATTTGTTGGCGTCGAGTTTGTTGTTCCGATGATCGAAGAATCCAGAAATCCCAGTAAAAATATTCCAAGATCGATGTATATCGGTTTAACCACGATTTTTATCACCATTTCTTTATATGGCGTGGGTGCACTGTATTTCTTACCCCAAGAGCACTTGGTTAATTCTTTGACCCCACATATTGAATATGCAACGGCGGTATTTGGCCCCACAGGCTTACTCTTTATTGCGATTGGTGCTCTATTTGCCACCTTAAGTACCTTAAATGCGACTTTAGCTGCCTTACCGCGTATGTTGCAGGGCATGGCGAGCAATAAGCAAGTGTTATCAATTTTTGCCCGAGTCAATCAGAAGAATAATGTGCCTTGGGTGGGCGTTGTATTTGTTGCTGTCATCATCATGATACCAATGCTGTTCTCACAGAGTGAAACCGAAGTGATAAAGGTTCTGTTAACAGCAGCCTGTATCTCTTGGTTGATCGCTTATGTGATTGCACATATCAACGTGATTGTGTTGCGTAAACGCTACCCACAGATGACAAGACCTTATAAAGCACCATTTTATCCATTCTTACAAATCATTGGCATTATCGGGATGGTACTTACGATTTTCTATGCTGTGCCTACCCCAGATTTGAGAGTCAAAATATTTACTTGGGTCGGAATTGTGATTGGTTTTACCACAATCATCAGTATTCTTTGGATCAAATTGGTGATGAAAAGACAACTCTTTCAACCAGAATCCATCGAAAGTTTGACCAAATAAAAGCAGAATTTTAACAAGGAGTTATCTTATGAAGCAGTTATCAACAACAGAAATTACAGAAGTTTGGAAAAAAGATAAAGATCACCATATTCATCCATGGACTGACTTTGCAACTTTTAAAGATGAAGGTGCCATGATTCTTGCACACGGTGAAGGGTGTTATGTTTTTGATGCTGAAGGCAATAAATATCTGGATGGTATTGGTGGTTTATGGTGCGTCAATGTGGGTTATGGGCGTCAAGAAATTGCCGATGCCATTTCAGAACAGATTATGCAAATTCCTTATTATTCTGCATTTGGTCACCATACTTCGATCCCCGCTGCAAAATTATCTGCAAAACTGGCTGAACTGGCGCCTGGAAATTTGAATCATGTACTGTTTGGTTGCGGAGGTTCAGTTGCCAATGATACTGCGGTACGACTTATTCACTTTTATTTCAATCAACTTGGTCAACCAAGCAAGAAAAAATTAATCTCGCGCAAAGATGGTTATCATGGCAGTACCTATATCAGTATGTCATTAACAGGGGTTGAGTTTGACCATATCGGTTTTGATATCGATCGTGAATTGGTCCACCAAATTTCATGCCCAAATCCATACCGTAGAGCGGAAGGCCAAAGCTTAGAAGCGTTCTGTAATGAAAAGGTACAAGAGTTAGAAAATAAAATTTTGGAATTGGGCCCAGAAAATGTCGCTGCATTTTTTGCAGAACCGATCATGGGTGCAGGCGGTGTTATTGTACCTCCACCGGGATATCATAAAAAAGCCCTTGAAGTGTGTCATAAATATGGGGTTTTATATGTGTCCGATGAAGTTGTGACTGCGTTTGGACGCTTAGGGCACTTTTTTGCTTCAGAATCAGAGTTTGATATCGTTCCAGATATTATTACTTGTGCCAAAGGCTTATCTTCAGGTTACTTACCCTTAGGTGCAACGATTATATCTGATGATATCGCAAAAGTGATTGGTAAGCCTCAGGCGGATGGTGCGTTATTTACCCATGGATTTACCTATTCTGGTCATCCTGTTTCTTGTGCAGCGGCACTAAAAAATATTGAAATTATCGAGCGTGAAAATTTACTGCAACATGTCAATGATGTAGGCCAATATTTTGAAGATCAATTACACACATTGGTTGACTTAGACATTGTCGGTGAGGTTCGTGGTAAGAAGTTTATGATGTGTATTGAAAACTTAGCCAATAAGAAAACCAAGGAACTTTTCCCAAGCTCAGTCAATGTCGGTTCTCGAATTGCAGATTATTGCCAGAAAGATGGATTAATTATTCGTCCAGTTGGTCATATGAATATTATGTCGCCACCCTTAATTTTAAATAAACAACATGTAGACTTTATCATAACAACTTTACGTAAAGCGATTCTGAGTACGACAGATGATCTTAAACGTGAAGGTTATTTGTCTAGTTAAACTTGCAGATAACTTTAGGCAAACAAGTTAAGCGGTTTATGGCCCCTAAACTGAATAAAAGTAGCGGGGCCATTTACTGAGTTGATCATTCAATATGGATTAAATACAGCTTAAGCTGTTGAATGATTGCTTGGATGGTATTTATTTAAAAATGCTTGCAGATCGGCAAGCATTTAATTTAACACACTGAATAGTTTGTCTTTTAATTGTTGCCAATTTGTCGAAATCCAACACACTAAAGAGCCTGAAGTCACCAAGATCACGCCATACCAAAACTCTGTTGGTAGATTGGTTTGTAAGATAAACATTGAAATCAAAGTTGAGATGACTGGACTAAAATAAGATAAAGTCACCAAAATCGTAATATTGCCTTTGATAATACCAATATTCCAAGCGGCATAGCCCAAGGCCATCACCAATGAAACAATGCCTAATAATCCTATTGTTGTAAGTTCAACTTCTGGAATTGCATTTAGACTCAACCCATGTGACCACAAGTATTTAGTCCACAGTACAATACTGATCGCCACAAAGAAAAATGAAATTGGATTATGCCCATCACTATATTTTTTGGTAATCACACAATATAAGGACCATAGCGTTGCACCAACAAATGCCAAAATATAACTGATTGGATTTTCGAGAATATTGGATAAAATATTGGACCGTGTTAAAGCACCTTGCCCAGTTTGAATCAAAATAATCCCACTTAAGCTGATGGCTAAACCGACAATAACAAAGACATTAAATTTAATTTCTTTAAAGAGGATCAGCATCGCAACAGTTAAGCCCGGCCAGAGGTAATTGACCAGACTGACTTCTATGGCTTGTTGGGCGGTTTGTGCCAGTGCAATGGCATAAGAAAAACATAATTCATAAATAACAAACAATAAGGTAGAAAAAATCAGATATTTTTTTGAAATTAATTTTAAATTTGGGATTTTAAAAAATATTAATAAAATACACGTGCTCAGTGTATACATCAGTAGCACAGCCAACTCAGCGCCCAAACTAAAACTAATTTTTTTCAATAAACCGACAATGGAAGACCATTGTAAAATGGCACTTAAACCAATCAGGGTTGCGAGATTTTTTGACATATTGGGCTTTAAAATCTGAGGATTCAGATTAAGGTAAGTAATAAAACAATTATAGCTTAGAATTCTGCGATTATTTTTAAAATATTACTCAGCATAAAACAAATAATATGTCAGGATAAGCTCAATTAAAAAACAGGGGATTTAAGCAAAATTTGATATTTGAGAAAAAAATTAAGTATTAAAAATGATAAAAAAGCTTTGTTTTTAGTTCAATTTTTTATATAAACATATGCATAAAGATTAAAAATTAACGAGACATTCAACAGAGATAAACAAATGAGAAGATTACCCGTATATTTATTATTAGATACCTCAGGTTCGATGCATGGTGAACCGATTGAAGCCGTTAAAAATGGTGTTGAAATACTGGTTTCTTCACTCAGACAAGATCCTTATGCGCTCGAAACAGCCTATTTGTCTATTATTACCTTTGATACACAAGCAAAACAACTGATTCCATTAACTGAAATTGCGATGTTTCAACCCCCTCAATTACAGGCAACGGGGACTACACAGTTGGGCGAAGCACTGGGATTACTGGCAGATAAAATTGATAAGGAAGTGCAAAAAACCACACCTGACACCCGTGGTGACTGGAAACCCTTAGTTTTTATTATGACAGATGGTGCACCAACGGATGATTGGACCAAAGGTTTTGCAAAACTAAAACAAGCCAAGACGGGGATGATTATTGCTTGTGCTGCGGGACATAATGCAGATAGCAGTATTCTCAAACAAATTACAGAAGTTGTGGTAGAACTTGCAACCGCAGATTCAAATACCATTAAAGCCTTCTTTAAATGGGTTTCTGCAAGTATTTCTACGGGAAGCCAAAAAGTAGATGCAGGTCAAAAAGAAGTCACAGGCTTAAATGATCTTCCACCACCACCACCTGAAGTGAATGTGGTTCTATAAAAATAAAGGAAAATAGCATGGCAATTACATTGGCGAAAGGTCAAGGACTCAGCCTTGAAAAATCTAAACATGATTTAGAACGAGTGACGATTGGACTCGGTTGGGATATCACTGAGCAAAAGAAAGGCTTTTTAGGTGGATTATTTTCAGGCGCAAAGAGCGAAGAACACGATCTAGATGTGGTGGCATTTTTATGTGATGCCAGTGGAAAAGTAAAAGATCTGGGCTGGAATGCCGCAGGTCAAGCCACACTCGAAAATAGTGATGTTATCTTTTTTAATAATTTAAAACATCGTTCAGGACAAATCTGGCTGACTGGAGATAACCGTACAGGTGCTGGTGACGGCGATGATGAGCAAATCATTGTCAAATTAAATAGCTTGGCTGCTGAATATCACAAGATTGTTTTTATTGTGCAAATTTACAATGGTGCAAAAAATAATCAGCATTTTGGTCAGGTGAAAAATGCCTTTATTCGTGCTGTCGATGGTACTGGCAAAGAAATGGTGCGTTTTGATTTATCAGGTATCGGTCAATATGATCAACAACGTTCATTATTATTTGCTGAACTGGTCAGAGAAAATAGTGGCTGGAAATTTAATGCGGTCGGTAATGCATCACCCGCGGATAATTTCGTGGAATGGTTAAAAAAATATAGTTAAAAAATGAGAATATAATGCGCCGTTTACCTGTATATATTTTATTAGATACATCTGGCTCTATGCGTGGAGAGCCAATTCACTCGGTGAATGTGGGCTTGCAGTCGATGCTTAGTGCATTAAGGCAAGATCCTTATGCGCTTGAAAGCGTGTATTTAAGTGTGATCACCTTTGATATTGAAGCAAAAGTTTATTTACCGCTTACCCCTTTGGATCAAGTTCAAATTCCCGATCTAGATGTGCCGAATGTGGGTGCAACATTTATGGGTGCAGCATTGGAATTACTGGCACAAGAAGTACAACAGAATGTGCAGAAAAGTAGCAATGATGTTAAAGGCGATTGGCGCCCGTTATTGTTTTTGATGACAGATGGTTCACCCTCAGATGTCTATGCTTATCAGCAAATCGTTCCCACAATTAAACAGCTTAATTTTGCCACGATTGTCGCTTGTGCTGCAGGACCAAAAGCGAAAACTGAATCCTTGTTGCAACTGACGGATCAAGTGGTTGTGTTAGACACCATGGACTCAAATAGTTTTGCCAGCTTCTTTAAGTGGGTTTCTGCAAGTGTGGTTGCTGGTAGCAGTAGTGCAGGAGTATCCGATTCAATTTCTTTACCACCACCACCCGCCGAAATTCAGTTGGTTTTATAGCTGGCGATTACGTGACGATAAAAATGTTAAATCAAACAGATCAGCGCTTATCTTTTTGATTTAGCTATTTGAATAATATGATAAAAATAATGTAGGTGAAGTTATGCGCCGTTTACCGGTATTTTTTGTTCTTGATTGTTCTGAATCAATGGTCGGGCAGCCGCTTGAATCAGTTCAAGAGGGTGTGGAATTTATTTTAAGCAGTTTAAGGAAAGATCCTTATGCGCTTGAAACTGTATATGTTTCAGTAATTGCATATGCAGGGATTGTCAGAACATTGGTCCCTTTAACTGAGTTATTTGCCTTTAATCATTTTAATTTGCCCTTGGGTGGTGGGACACATTTGGGTAAAGCTTTAGATCATTTGGGTCAGGAAATTGATCGTTATGTGATGAAAACCACCAGTGAAGTCAAAGGCGACTGGAAGCCAATGGTCTATATATTTACCGATGGTCGTCCAACCGATGAATATGATCAGGCAATTCAACGCTGGAATGCCAAATATGCGCATAAAGCAACAGTCGTCGCCATTGGTCTAGGTGCAGATGTTGATTTTTCTGTGCTGAGTAAGATCACTGAAAATACCATTTCAATTGATCAGATCAATCAAGAATATGTCAAAGGTTTGTGTAAGTGGATCACAGCCTCTGTAGTGTCACAAAGTATCAGTATTGGTAGTCATCAACAAAAAGATGATCTGTTGCCGATTGATGAGCGTTATATGCGCTTGGCAAAAGATGCATTATCTCTACAAAAAAATAAAGCCGATGATCATTGTGCGATATTTGTCGGTCGCTGCCAAAAGATGAATAAACCTTATATCATCAAATATATACGTAATTTACAGTACAAAGGTCCAGCTGATTTAAATATCAATATCTATAATTTTAAGTTAGATACCTGTAGTGCGATATCTGAGGAATATTTTACTTGGTCAGATCATAATGCATCCAATAAGCAGATCAATACAGCCGAACTCGATGGTTTCCCTGAATGTCCACATTGTTTTTCTGAGACCGCTTTTGCGGTATGTGGATGCGGTAATTTGATGTGTTATGACGGCTATCGGGAATCTGTGGTTTGCCCGTGGTGTCGTCGACAAATCAGTTTTTCTTCTGGTGATGGAGATTTTGATTTAACCCGTGGGCAAGGTTAGGCTTTATCGGTTGATGTGTTGATACATGATTAAAGCGTTGCTGCATTGAACAATATTAAAAATCTATATCGCTTAACGCTTAAGTGCATCCTGATTGGTGAGTGACCAAGTGACCAAGCAAATATAATAGAAAAATGAGTAGAGGGTAAAATGGACAGTGATGTATGCAAATTAAAGCAAATTTTGGAACAAAATCCTGCTGATTTCAGTGAGGATTTTTCACAATTTTTATTAAGTGATCCACAAAATCTCAAACAACTTTCAAAACTCATCAACGAATTGGAAAAAGTGAAGATAGCTGCACCGCGTTTGAGCAATATCGATGAAGCTGATTTATTGGATAACACATCTGCTGCACAGTCTCAGCATGAAACTATAAGCTCGGATACAACTCAAGCTACTGTACATAAGAATGTTCAAGAGCAAGTCGGTCTTAATCAGCAAACAGAAACCAATCAACACGCTAGAGTTGATGACCAAGTCAAGCTTGATGAAAATATTCAACAAAATTGCGCTGAGCCTTTAGTCAATGTGGATCAACTCCATACATCATCTGAAAACACCAATTCAGTTGGAGCAATTTCCGAAACGCAAAATATCACTTTAGATCTTCATACAACATTGCAACTGGCACCGATCCTACAAGTTGAACAGCAAGTTGTTGCAGATCAAGTCGAGCAAGCATCAGCCGCTACAATTGAACCCAATTTAGAAAACAAGCCGATAATTGATTCTGAAAATATAAACTCAACCCCTGAAATAATATCTTCTGAAACTGAGAAGAATAGATTAGAGATCGAATCTGTGTTTAGACGAAGTAAATATGAAGACATTAAATTTCAGGTTGAAAATGCCCGAGTTGGACAACACTATCAATCTCAAATTTCAGTGATTTCACAACATGATGTCAATCAATTAACATTCAAATCTGAAAGCTTTAAATTTCCAGATCCAAGTTTTTATTTCGATGAAGCCACACAGCGTATTCATGGTGAACCACAACACGCAGATTCAATCGAATTTTCTTTTCAATTTATTGCTGATGGAGAAACACGCTCTGCCCAGTGTCGGTTGAATATCATTGCAGACCCACGCAGTTTATGGAAAGTCATTGAACCTGAGTCTGGGCAAAAATTTAGCAAGCCACATTTGGATCAAGTCTTAATTGATGCCGTGGATTATAAAATTATCGCTGCAAGTCGTCGGGGCCGTTCACATGAACACGCAGGCTTATTTAGAGATGACGATTTTTCCATTACCTTAATTGACAATACACCTTGGTCGGTCTTGGCTGTGGCAGATGGTGCAGGCAGTGCGCAATACTCCAGAGAAGGCTCTCGAATTGCGGTAGAGATTGTTGAAAATGAGTTTAAAAACTATTTAAACCCACACACGGTTGAAAGCCTGATTGCTGATTTAGAAAAGTGGCAAGTGGGCAGTCAGGATGCTGAAACTGTTGCAGTTGCCAAAAAGTTAAATGAACAGTTTCATCATGTATATTATGAAATTTATAAATCAATTATTAACCAAATCAAATTACAAGCAGAGCAGATTGGGGCAAATACTAAAGATTTTTCAACCACATTGCTGGTTGCGGTCGTATGTAAATTAGCTGACAAAACCTTTATCAGTGCATTTTCAGTGGGAGACGGTGCAATCGCAGTATATAGCGAGGACAATGTGCGTCTGATGAATGTTCCAGATGGTGGTGAATATGCAGGACAGACCAAGTTTCTAGATCTGAGTATTGCAACAGAATTTCCAAACCGTTTAAAAATAGGCTGCTTTAAAGATACCCATGCGATTATGTTGATGACAGATGGTATTTCAGATCCAAAATTTGAAACAGATTCTGGCTTATCCAATTTTGACAAATGGCAAAGTTTATACCGTGAACTGGATCCGTTGCTACAGAATGAAGCAGCTGATATAGCATTGTTGGAATGGATGCATTTCTTTACAGCTGGGCATCATGATGATCGTACCATGGCCGTATTATGGAATAAGCATTCAACAATATCTGTATAAATAATATCTAAGTATTTGAAGAATATAGTGTAAGGTGGCAAGTATGTCAGCAAAAATTATTAAATGTACCACCGTTGATGGACGTGAAATAGAATTTGTAGATGAAATTATCGGTTCAGGTGCAATGAAAGATGTATATTTTTCACCTGATCGTAGCTATGTGGTGTGCTTTTTCAGTAAAGAAAAAAATAAGTTTTATGACTCTAAAGCCACCTTTGAGCAGCAAAAAGATCGTTTAAAAGAAATTGTAGGCAATAAATGGCAAAGTATCTTTAATGGGATTGGTGGGGACTATTGGAAAAATATTTTCTGTTGGCCCGACGGTTTAGTTGAATATAATAATTTGCTTGGGATTACCGCCCCAACCTATAGAAAACAATTTTTCTTTGAATATGGTTCAAAAAATAATGATTTTCTGCAAATCAAAGGCAAAGAAAAAGAAGGGAAATGGTTTGCAAGTGCAAATAACCAAAACAGATTTCTCGACGACAAAGAAAAAGGCACTTGGCTAAATTACCTTAAAATAGGAATTCTAATTTCTCGCGCAGTACGCCGTATGCATGCTGCGGGTTTGGCCCATTCAGATTTATCTTATAAAAATATTTTGGTCGATCCTGTTTCTGGCAGTGCTAGTGTTATTGACGTTGATGGTTTGGTGGTACCTGGAAAATACCCACCTGATGTTGTCGGTACTCCTGATTTTATTGCACCAGAAGTGGTACGCACCAGTCATTTATCCAAAGACAATCCTGATCGTTATTTACCCAGTATTGCGACAGATAAACATGCTTTGGCGGTATTGATTTATATGTATTTGCTCTATCGACATCCGTTACGTGGTGGAAAAATTCATGATATGAATGATCCGCAAAAGGATGAAACGCTGGGAATGGGTGAAAAAGCGCTGTTTATTGAACACCCAACAGATCATAGTAATCAGGTGAAACCGACTCAACTTAAAGTCAGTCAGCAACCGTGGGGGGATCCTGCAAAAGTACCATTGACAGTGACTGGACCGTATTTGTCTGAGCTCTTTATCAAAAGCTTTGTCGAAGGTTTACATGATCCTGCCAAGCGCCCCTCAGCCAACGACTGGGAAACAGCTTTGGTTAAAACAGTGGATTTGATTCAGCCGTGTCATAATCACCGTTGTGGTCAAAAGTGGTATGTCTTTGATAACTCTACTAAACCTGAGTGCCCATTTTGCCATACGCCGTTTAAAGGTAAATTACCTATTCTCAATTTATACTCAGCACGGCAGCAAGGTAATTTTAGACCCGATAATCATCGTTTAATGGTGTGGACAGGCCAATCTATTTACGCATGGCATACCAATAATATGATTGCACCGAATGAACGCTTGACCGCAGAACAGACCAAGCGAAAAGGCTATTTCGTCTTACATAATGATGTATGGTGGTTGGTCAATGAAGATATGCCTGATCTTACCGATGTTGCCAATAAAACACAGATCCCGGTTGGCGGTAAAATTGAATTAAAAGATGGTGTTCAAATTTTATTTTCTAAACAAGATGGTGGTCGTTTAGCTGTAGTACAAATGGTTGAAGCATAATTTGCTGCTTCAACCCTTAAATCAGGCCTACACCACCAATATTTTGTCATGTGTTGAACACGATGATTTGACCAAACCAAAAGTTTTATATCTGAGTAAAATCATTTCAGCCCAGTTTTTATGGGTTGCAGGTTCGATCATTGAACCATGACATTTAAATACACTTTTAGCATCGTGGGCTAAGATTAACTGAGCCTCATGAAACTCTTCAGGTTGAACTTGTAAGGCATGATGAATATGACCAATTTGAGCAGGGTGAATTGCCGTTTTGGTATAAATTCCATTATTCATGTCTTGTTCAAGCTCTTGCATCAATAACTGTGTATTTTCAAAATGTTCACAGACGGGCGAACTCAGCTGAAAACCATTGGGAATAAATAATCCCGCCAATTGTGAAATCAAAATGCCCACAGGCGTCTGATAAATCGTGGTGTTTTTGGGTCTACGCAAATTTAAACAGGACAAGAGGTCATTGCCACCAATTCTTAAACATAATGTTTTATGAAAGTCATATTTAAGGGCTTGGTAAAGTTCAATATTGTGTGCCACATCAAAGATTTCTTTGGTTTCAAGCGTCGGCATATATTGCAAATTGGCAGGTAATACATTCATCCAATTTTTGAGATTAAATACATTAAACTTGGGCAAAATCATGCCATTAAATGTTTGATTTAGATCCCAGTCGACAATGTGCTTCGCCATTTCCATATTTCTTGGGCGGATAAAAATGGCAGGGGCTTTTAAACTGGGTTCATCCAGTCGTCTTTGCAATAAATGTTTTAAATTCACCATCGCCGTTTGAACATCTGATTCGAGTACAGCATCTTCAAGGCATACCGCAATTGATTTAATCTGCGGAAATTTAATTCCTTGGGTAACCTCCCACAATTGTTCATGTGTTGCAGGAATATACATGGTCGCGCCAAGTTCAATGGCGTGTAAAAGTGGCTTCATTTGTTCTTCTCTACTTTTTTTATCAATGTTGCTGCGTGATAAGGACCTAATTTTGTTCCCAGAATATCGACTGGAATATTTCGCTCACGTGCAAAGTGCAATAATAATTGTACATGAGGATTAGATTCGTCTTTTAATAAGATTCGCTCAGGTACGCGTCTTAAAACTGCACGGGTTGCTTCAGCAATACTGGGTTTTATATGGTTAATATTTTGAATCGCATATTGTGCTGCAATCCAGTCAATCGTTTCTGCACATTGCTGCTGTTGTACTAAACGAATTTGATTGTTCCAGTTCACTTGTTTATCCGTTGGGTTTTGTTCAATCAACAGTCGTATTTTCTCAATAAAATTAACAGAAAGGTCATAAGGTTTTAACTGATCATAGATCAAACAACTGTGCCATTTTTGTGTCTGGTAGCAATTGTTTCGGGCATCTTGCTGTTCTATGCTTTCTTTCAAAATCGTCCGAGAAGTCAGCCCAGAGATCACTGAACCCAATATCCCAAATGGAATCAACCAATCATCTGTACTGGCACTTAACCAAGAATAACCACCCAAATCAGACAGGGTAACTAAACGCGGGATCTGCCAATTTTTATCAAAGAGCTCAGGAATGTCTTGTAGATTTTTTGTGAGTTCTTTGCATATCGCGCCTTTACCTGTCCAGCCATCTACAAAAACGATATTTTCAGCACCATGTTGTTCAATAATCGCTTGCAGTGCAGCAAAGTCGACACCACGATCACGAATAATACTAATACCATAGTGATAGCAAGACTGATGCTTTTCAAGGTAATGCTTAAGTAAAACACCTAAAGGAACACCAGCACGAACCAAGCTCACCAAAACAATCTTTTGTTTGGGAAAACGCTGCATCAAACTGTTGCCAATTTTCTGAACCTCTTCGGCAAGGCGCTGTGCACCTTGTTCAAAGGCATGCTGATAATGTTGCATCTGTTCATCCGTTGGTGGATGTTCAGCACTGATCATTTGTGAATAGTGCATTTTTCCTGACTGGATCAGATATTCTTTTTCTTCAACTGCAGTGGGTTGAATATCATCAATCTGCATCAAAAAAGTGACATCTTCGGAACGATATGAACCGTGAAAGCCAAGTTCGCTCAAGATTGGATTGAGTGGTGTAATCAATGCATTAGACATGACCTAAATATCCTTTAGTGTCAAAATCATGGCTTAAATGGGTATTCAGAAACTTATCCAACTGACTGCTTTTCGGCATTCCAAACCAATCACAACAGCTGAGGAATCCAGCATCTGATAGACTATCGCCCCAACCTAAAATAATACGTTCCCGTTGCGGATCATGTTTTTGAATATAAAACTCAACCGCGCTTTGTTTGCTGACATGATGTGGAATAATCGCCAGATTATTGCCATTGATATGGATATAGCACTGTTCCAGTAGCGGTTTAGGTAATTGATCAACAAGCCGATCTAAAAATAACGCACCAGCTTGCTGTTGCTTTGCAACAGAATAAATACTCAGTTCATTTTCAACCAAGGTCCAAGTTCTGACTGCACCCAAATCTTTGGCATAGTCATGCAAAGCATCTGGCAAGTCAGTCAGTATGCCATTGAGTTGAATTTCATGTTGTTTTTGAAGATCAAACCAGTCTGTATCTACGGCTAAATTTTGATCCAAAATCGTGCCACCATGGGAACAAATCGCACCATATTGAAAGGGGATTTGTACACGTTTAAAGCCTTCAACTGAGCGAGCAGTTACAGGTACAACTTCTGCAGATTCAAGCAACCAATTCAAAAAAGACTGCTGTTTTGGGCTCATATATGAAAGCGGTTGTCCAGAAACATCTGTAGTCACTATTTGATGTTGTGGTGTCGGTTGTTGTTTTCGATAAGTTTGAAATAAAGTGTCATCCAAGTCGACAAAGACCAAAGGTTTAGGGTTCATAACTGATCACTTCCAAATTTTTAATTTGTTCAAACAAGCTTGGGTCTACACTATCTTGATGTGTTTCAATCACCAAAAGCACCCGATCAAATTCTTGATGTTTTACGTTATAAGCAAAGTTTTGAATATTGAGCCCATAGTTATCATGAAACTGGCAAATACTTTTTATTGCATGTCCTTGCATGATTGGTGAACGGGTTGTTGAACTAAAATAAGTTTCAGCACCTTGTTGTTCCAACTGTTCTGCAATCAGAAAAGGGATCCAACTAAACTCACCTGAACCGAGTACAAGTATTTTTTCGTCTGGATGATTGATGTGAATATGTTCCCATGGCGTACATTCTAAATAACCTGGCTCACGCCCCCAATTATTTGGTGCAATAATTTTCTGTGCCTGTTGCTCAGTGGAGCTGACATTGGGCATATTAACCTGAATATTGTGTTGATTCGCTTGCCACTGCCAATTTCCTTGCAATAATGAAACCACTTCCACAGGGATATCAAGCTCATCCGTTGCAAGACTGTGTTCGGCCCAGTTCACCAACGTGACCAAGATCACGCGTTCAACTTGCTGCAAACCGGAATTGGTTAAACTATTGATCAGATTTTTAAAGGTTTTCCCTGTTGAAATTTCATCATCAACTAAAATCAAAGTCTTTGAATCAACCACTTGCTGATGTTTAACTGGATCGTGGCTGCTTAGAATAAACTGATCTTGTGCGTGACTATGTTCTTCTAGAAAAAGCCCCAATGTCGGTAAGGTCGATATAGGGTGTCGTGTTGTGGTTAAGAAAATCGCATTTTTGCCATGTTGTTTTTTTAATTCACGATAAACCCCAGCACCTAAACCGACGGCTGTTTCAGCCATACCAATGACACAGATTGGCCCAGCTAAATTTGTAGGCACTAAACTGGCTAAATCGCTATAGCTACGCTGCATGACAGAGGGTGCAACAGGAATATGTTTCCCCAATACTTTGGAAACAAATAAAAATGCTCTTTTAGGATTAATTCTTTCTGCAAAATCTAATAAATCATCTAAAGCCCAGTGGCTATGTTGTTGGTTAACTTGAACAGTGATTCGCCCACGACTTAAATCTATATGCTTCATCTATATTACAAATCCAATTTTATACTATGGGCAATCGGTAAAGCTTTAACAGGCGATTGTTGCGGTGCTCGAACTAAGTTCAAATTTAATTTTTCAGCAATCAGTTCGGCAATTAAATTGACTCCCGTATGTTGTGTATAAGCAAAACCACCAGCAGGGCGTGGATTGATCTCAAGAATATGCCATTGCAAGCTTTCATCTTGTTTAAATTGGATGTTAATTAGTCCATCACATTGAAAATAATCGACTAAATCTATACAAATTTGATGACAAGGATGTTGCAAAAAACACTCTTGAAAATAAACATGTTTGATTCTGGTTACTTGAGCAATGATCTTTCCTTGACTACAAGCAATATCAACTGAACATTCTTGCCCAGCCAAATAAGGCATAATCAGATATTCAACAGGCTCTTCCTGTTGATTATATGCCTCTATAAATTGCTGGGTATTACATTTGGTCGGTGAGCTAAAATTTTTAAAGTACGACACATGATTCTGTAAACGGACAAAACCTGCACCATAAACCCCATAAACAGGCTTAGCGCAGATCTCACTATGTTGTAGCTGCAATGTTTCAATAGATCTTTTCAGCGTTTCTGTGGAATTTGCTAATAACGCTGGAATGACAGATAAATTTTGCGCTTCGCAATGTAAGGTAAACTGGTATTTATTGTTCATCAACTCATGCTGTTCTGAGCTGAGTGTACCAGTAATCAACTGAATAGCATGTTGTTCAAATTGGGCTCTAAACGGCTCAATATGTTGGCTGTGCTTTCCACAGAAGAGCAGTTGAATATTATGTTCAATACATTGTTCTAATAACCATTCAGCGCTCTTTGAAATAGCAGGTTGCTGAAGATAAACATCAGCACTTAAGGCAAGTTCGGGGCGATTACGGCTATGAGAACAAAATATAGTCAGTTGTTTTGATATATTAGAGCTTTTCAGTAATTGAATCATATCATTTTGACAGGAATAACACTCGGCGATCCAAATTTTATATTGCTGTAGCACGGCTAATTTAATCTCAAATTTTTATAAAGAATAACGAAGTTTTTAAAGCGATTAATCTGATGCGCTGGAAAATATAACAATTCCCCGTAGTGATACAATATTTAATTTTAATATTTTGTAAAAGTAATCAAACCCCAAGAAAAAAAACACTGAAACACTTGAGATTAGTCATTTTTATGGTAAAACATAACACATCTATTTTTATTTGTTTTTTATAAAGAAAGTTAATTTAAAAAACTTCATTTGAATAACATATGATTTTAAACTCATTTTATCAAAAAGCGATAATATATCTATAAAGTGGAGGGTTTATGCAGCTGGTTGCTGGTGGAAATATTCAAATACCTGCTCAGGATATTGAAATTTGTATTAAAACAGGTTTTTCATCTGACATTGAATTAGATGTTACTGCGTATTTACTGGCCCAAGGCACGCTCAAAGTGCGTGGTGATCAGGACATGATTTTTTATGGGCAACGTCAAACATCCAATCAAAGTGTGGTTTTGCTAGAATCGTCATCGAAGAATCCAAATCTCACCAAATTAAAAATCAATACTGCACTTTTAGATGCACAAATTCAAAAAATCGCCATTTGTGTCACGATCAATGAACCAAACACTATTGGAAATATTGTTCCGATTGATATTGAGCTTTATGCAGCACAACAGCGTATTGCGACTGCACATTTGGACACTCGCAATAGAACTGAAAAAGCCTTAATTCTTGCCGAGATTTATTTACATAACAGCCAATGGAAGTTTCGCTTTGTTGGCCAAGGATTTAATGGCGGATTAAAGCCATTGGCAGAAAACTTTGGTGTTGTGATTGCCGATGAAGTGAAAAACACTACACCTACACCTACACCTACACCTACACCTACACCTACACCTACAAATTCAAATTCAAATTCAAATTCAAATATTAATTTGTCTAAAATCAGACTAGATAAAAACAATTCAACCATCAATTTAAGCAAAAAAGGCAATGGTTTTGGGAAAATTTCAGTCAATTTAAACTGGAATAAAAGCCAGCCCAAATCCCAATCATTTTTTCAGAAACTATCGGGTTCAAGTGCAATAGATCTGGATCTTGGCGCGATGGTACAACTTAAAAATGGTGAAATTGATTTAGTACAACCGTTGGGCAATCGTTTTGGTCGTTTTGAGATCAAACCATTTATTCAGCTTGATGGCGATGATCGTACTGGTTCATCTGTACAGGGTGAAAATCTGCACATTAATGGTAATCAGTGGGATCAAATTGAGCGTATTGTGATTTATGCTTATATTTATCAAGGTGCTGCGCAATGGACAGCAACGGATGGCGTGGTTACCATTAAGATCCCAGATCAACCTGAAATTGAAGTTCATTTGACGGATGGTAATCAATTGACAACATGTTCTATTGTAGAATTAAAGAATAACAATGGCACTATACAAGCCAATCGAGAAGTTCGTTATTTTAAAGATCAAAAATATTTAGATGAACATTATGGTTTCGGTTTCCGATGGACACATGGTTCTAAAAATTAATCGACTGCATATATTTAAACAACCAATGCACACTGCAATAAAGTAGAGGAAATATAAATGGCAATTTCATTAAACAAAGGTGGCAACTTATCTTTAAGCAAAACTGACCCAAGTTTAAACCAAGTTTTGGTTGGCTTAGGTTGGGATGCGCGTGCAACTGACGGAACAGATTTTGACTTAGATGCTTCGGCATTTTTATTAAGCGAAAGCGGTAAAGTCCGTGGTGAACATGATTTCATTTTCTATAACCAAACCCGTTCTCCTGAAGGTTCTGTTGAACATACAGGTGATAACCGTACTGGTGCGGGCGATGGCGATGATGAAGCGGTTCGTATTAATTTGGCAAAAGTACCTGCAGATGTTCAAAAGATTGCGATTACAGTTACCATTCATGAAGGCGAAAGTCGCGGTCAAAATTTTGGTCAAGTTCAAAATGCGTTTATTCGTGTAGTAAATGATCAAAGCAATACTGAAATTGTTCGTTTTGATTTGAATGAAGATTATTCAACAGAAACTGCCATGATTTTTGGTGAATTATATCGCCACAATGGTGAGTGGAAGTTTCGAGCTGTAGGACAGGGTTATGCTGGCGGTTTAAGCGCAATGTGCCAACAGTTCGGTATAAGCATCTAATATAAGAGTTCAATGGATGAAACATTTTCGCTTTTCGATTCTTTTTACCATCATTTGTTTAGCAATTTCAGCGTATTGGGGTTTTACACATGGGCCCCAAGCCGGCTTAATGACCATGTTCAAGGCATTGGCAATTACTGCAATTCTTGCAGTAATGGAAGTTTCTTTATCATTTGATAATGCTGTGGTAAATGCTTCAGTACTTAAGCACTGGAATCATTTCTGGCGAACCTTATTTTTGACAGTCGGTATTGTTATCGCTGTATTTGGTATGCGTTTAATCTTTCCATTACTCATTGTTGGCGTCACTGCAGACATGGGGATGATAGAAGTCGCAAAACTCGCGTTGAACGATCCGAAAACCTACTCTGAAAAACTCATGGCACACCATGCTGAAATTGCAGCATTTGGTGGTATGTTCTTACTTTTGGTTTTCCTTAACTTCTTATTTGATGATGAAAAAGATGAGCATTGGTTCCATTGGTTGGAGTCAAAACTCGCTGATCTAGGCAATATTCAAGCGATTTCAGTGTTTATTTCATTATGTGCATTATTGGTTATGGCTAATTTTGTACCTGAATCTTCTCGCCTTGTTGTAACTATGGCTGGGATCTGGGGAATTGTGGTTTATGTCGGTGTTCAGGTGATCGGACACTTGCTTGAAGGCGGTTCACATGATGATGAGCAAGAACCTGCGACTGAACAAACCAGTTCAAATAATGGTGCACCAGTCACAGGTACAATTATCAAAGGCGGTATCGGTGGCTTCTTGTATCTTGAAGTACTTGATGCGTCTTTTAGTTTCGATGGTGTAATCGGTGCTTTTGCAATTACCAGTGATGTGGTAATTATTATGCTGGGCTTGGCAATCGGTGCAATCTTCGTGCGTTCGATGACGGTTTACCTTGTAGAAAAAGGTACGCTTGATGCCTATGTTTATTTAGAACATGGCGCGCATTATGCGATTGGTGCACTTGCATTCATCATGCTTGCAAGTGGTACAGGCTTACATGTACCTGAAGTCGTAACAGGTCTGATTGGTGTCGCGTTTATTGTTTGGGCAGTGATCTCATCAATTTCTTATAGTAAAAAACAATCTCTTGAAACAACAACTGACAAAGGAAACTAAAAATGGCTATTAATTTATCAAAAGGCGGTAACATCAACCTGTCTAAAACAGCGCCTACAATGAATAAAGTAGACTTAGGTTTAGGCTGGAATCCTCGTGTGACAGATGGTAAAGCATTTGACTTGGATGCTGTTGCTTTTCTGACTGGTGAAAATGGCAAAGTTCGTTTAGATGGCGACTTCATCTTCTTTAACCAAAAAACTTCTCCTTGTGGTTCTGTCAACCATAACGGTGATAACCGTACAGGTGACGGTGATGGTGATGACGAAACAATTTCAGTTGATTTATCTAAAGTTCCAGCAGATGTGGCTAAAATTGTATTTGCTGTAACCATTCATGAAGGCCAACAAAATGGTCAAAACTTCGGTATGGTCGACAAAGCCTATATCCGTGTAATCAATAAAGATAGCAATGCAGAAGAACTTGCACGTTTTGACTTATCTGAAGATGGTAGTACAGAAGTTGCGATGATCTTTGGTGAATTATACCGTCATAGCGGTGAGTGGAAATTCAAAGCAGTTGGTCAAGGTTTTAACGGTGGCTTAGGCGCTTTGGCTGCAAGTTATGGTGTTGCAGTTTAATTTTTAAAATCAGTACTAAAAGATTTATCTTTTAGTACTTGAAAGTGATTCGGTTTAAATCGGTTCATTTATGAACACAGTAAAAATTATTTTCAAGTACTAAATAGAGAACAACAATGCAATTCATCACTGGCCAAAAACTGGCACTTCACCAATTGTTGCAGACAGAGACACAGTTTAAAGTACGTGTACAAGTTCAAGCACCTTTTGAAATCGATATTTCTAGTTTTGGTATTGCGCCAAACGATAAACTTTTCCATGATGATTATATGACTTTCTATAATCAGCCACAAACTCCGAAAGGCGAAGTTCAATATCAGCTTCAAGGCAACATACATAATTTTACCTTTGATTTAAACAAGATAGATGCAACACGAACGTCACGTTTTGTTATTTGTGCAACCTTAGCCAATGAACAGTCTCAAATCCAAAATATACAATCGATTCAGGTTGAGTTATCTAATCAACAGGGTCAGGTTGTTGCCAGTTATGTTTTAAATGGTTCTAATTTTAGCCAAGAAAAAGCTGTGATGCTGACTGAGATTTACTTTAAAAGTGATACTTGGCGCATCGCTGCAATTGGTCAAGGTTTTAATGGTGGCTTAAAGGCTTTGGTTGAGCACTTTGGGGGAGAAGTTGAAGAAAGTGCAGCAGCTACTCCATCAACAGCAAACCCATCGATAAGCAATAGCACATCTACGATTGATCTGAAAAAGAAAGTGGTATTGGATAAAATCCAAAATGCAGCACCGCATTTGGTAGACATTACTAAAAAGTCTTTGATCAGTTTAGAAAAAAACAATTTACTCGATGTAAAAGCTCGTGTGGCTTTAGTGCTAGATTATTCAGGTTCAATGCACCAACAGTATATAAAGGGTGATGTGCAAAAAGTACTCGACCGAATTATGCCATTGGCAGTCAATTTTGATGATGATGGTAGTTTTGAGTGCTGGGCATTTGCAGAAAAATCATTGCGTTTAAGCGATGTAACCTTGAACAACTTAGAAAATTTTGTCAATACAGATCAAGGCGGACACCCAAAGTGGAAAGCTGGTGCACGTTATAATAATGAACCTGCTGTACTTGACGCTGTGATTCAGTATTTCACGCAAGAAAATCCATCTCATTTACCCGTTTATGTGGTATTTGTTTCAGATGGCGGGGTCAGTGAAAGTAAAAAGATTAAAAATATTCTTAAAAATGCGTCCAGTTTTCCTATTTTTTGGCAGTTCGTGGGTATCGGTGGTCGTAACTACGGTGTGTTGGAACAACTCGATACGATGGATGGGCGAGTGGTAGATAATTGCAATTTTTTTGAAATGAGTAATATTCAAAGTATGCCTGAAGCACAACTGTATGATGCGCTGCTTCAGGAATTTCCACTGTGGTTAAAAGAAGCGAAAAATAAAAACATTATTCGATAAAGTGAGGACAATCGATGGCTAAATTTGAACTTGTAGGCAGCCCAGAACCATTTCTATTGGTCGATTTGGTACAGGGAGAAAAAATATTTTGTGAATCTGATGCAATGGTCATGATTGAACAAAATTTAGAATTGGCAGGGAATTTACGAGGCGGCTTATTTCAATCATTTATGCGTAGATTTACCACAGGTGAATCGCTGTTTCAGCAAGAAATCAAAGCATCATTTGGTCATGGACAGTGTCTACTTTCTCCAAACATAGATGGAGATATGCAAATTCTTAACATTGGCCCTCAGCAATACACTTTATCTGATGGGGCTTTTGTTGCCGCAACAGAACATGTCAATGTCAAAGCCAAGATTCAAGCAAATTTAGGTGGTGGATTCTTTGGTGATACGGGTGGTTTTGTGGTGATGGAATCATCTGGACAAGGGCAACTGTGTATTTCTGGTTGTGGCACCTTAATGGAAGTTGATGTAAGCACTCAGAATGGAGAAACCACCATTGATAATGGTCATGTTGTGGCATGGGATTCGTCTTTAAGTTACAACATTGGGATGCCAAGTTCACAAAACCGCGGAATTGTTGGAAATCTTTTAAACAGTTTTACCAGTGGTGAAGGTATGGTGCTTAAGTTTAGGGGCAATGGCAAAGTCATTATTTGTTCCCGAAATCGCAAGAGTTACCTCACATGGTTATCTTCAGCATTAAATTTAAATAGAAACAATTAAATCTATGAGGGAAACACATGAGTATTAGTTTAGTAAAAGGTCAAAAAATCTCTTTAGAAAAAGGTGATGGTTCATCTTTGACCAAAATTTATCTTGGTGCAGGCTGGGATGTGGCGAAGAGTGGCGGATTTTTAGGTGGTCTTTTTGGTGGCGGTGGTGGTGATTCAATCGACCTTGATGCGTCTGTCATTATTTTTGATGAAAACAACCAACCGCTTGATGCAGTATGGTTCGGTCAATTAAAAAGTAAGGATGGCAGTATTTGGCATTCAGGGGATAACCGGACAGGTGCTGGTGATGGCGATGATGAAGTGATCCATGTTGATCTAACCAAAATTCCACCGCAAGTCAAAGCACTGGTTTTTACAATTAGTAGTTTCCGTGGTCAAACTTTTGAAAAAGTTGAAAATGCCTTTTGTCGTTTAGTTGACTCAAATACCAATACTGAAATCGCAAAATATAACCTTTCAGCAAAAGGTAATTATACTGCTTTGATTATCGCTAAAGTCTATCGCCACAATGGTGCATGGAAAATGTCTGCGATTGGCGATACCTGCAATGGTAAGACCATTCATGACATGCTTCCTTCGATCATTCCGGTGCTTTAAGTGCGGCTGTAAAAGTTTTAATCAACAAAGTCATTTCTAGGAATGGCTTTTGTTTAAAGTATTTTCAAACTTTCCATTCTAAAGTTATCAATTGTGTAAAATAATTCTATAATAGTGTCCATTATTACTGACCTCAGTTGAGGTTGGTTCGTTTTAAGTCAATTTCTTCTCCGTGATTCGGCTTATTTTTCAATATTTAAATTTTATGTGTCCATGCCAACACATAAGAATATTTAGGTGCCCACATGGAAATCAAAGTCAATTACCTCGACAATCTTCGACAAGAAGCCAAGTTCGATGACTTTACAGTAATTGCTGATCAACCCATTCGCTATAAAGGTGATGGCTCTGCGCCGGGTCCTTTCGATTATTTTCTTGCATCATCTGCTTTGTGTGCTGCTTACTTTGTCAAAGTGTATTGTGCAGCTCGTGATATCCCAACAGATAATATTCGTTTATCGCAAAACAATATTGTCGATCCTGAAAACCGTTATAAACAAATTTTTAAAATTCAGGTTGAACTGCCTGCGGATATTTCAGATAAAGATCGTCAAGGTATTTTGCGTTCGATCGACCGTTGCACCGTTAAAAAAGTCATCCAAACAGGTCCTGAATTTGTTATTGAAGAAGTTGAAAGTATTGATGCCGATGCACAAGCATTGCTCATGCCAAACTTAGCACAAGAAAGCTCAACTTATATTGAAGGTAAAGATCTGCCTTTAGAGGAAACTATTGCCAATATGTCAGAGATTCTGGCAGGTTTGGGAATGAAAATAGAAATTGCCTCATGGCGAAATATTGTTCCAAATGTATGGTCATTACATATTCGTGATGCGCAATCTCCAATGTGTTTTACCAATGGTAAAGGTTCAACCAAAGAAAGTGCTTTGGCTTCGGCATTAGGCGAGTTCATTGAGCGTTTAAATTGTAATTTCTTCTATAACGACCAGTTTTGGGGGCAAGACATTGCCAATGCTGAGTTTGTACATTATCCAGATGAAAAATGGTTTAAACCAGGACCAAATGGAGCGCTACCTAGAGAAATATTGGATGAATATACATTAGAGATATATAACCCAGACAATGAATTATTAGGTACACATTTGTATGACACCAACTCAGGTAATACTGAGCGTGGGATTTGTTCATTACCGTTTGTACGTCAATCAGATCAAGAAGTTGTATATTTTCCATCAAATTTGATTGAAAACTTATATCTAAGCAATGGTATGAGTGCAGGAAATACCTTAGCGGAAGCTCAAGTGCAGTGTTTATCTGAAATTTTTGAACGTGCGGTTAAACGTGAAATTTTAGAGGGAGAAATTGCACTTCCAGATGTACCAGAAGACGTTTTAGCAAAATACCCGCGTATTGTTGAGGGCATTAAAGGCCTAGAAGAACAAGGCTTTCCAGTCTTGGTTAAAGATGCATCGTTGGGTGGTGAATTTCCAGTGATGTGTGTCACGTTGATGAACCCACGTACAGGCGGCGTATTTGCATCGTTTGGTGCACATCCTAAGCTTGAAGTTGCTTTAGAGCGTAGCTTAACCGAGTTATTACAAGGTCGTAGTTTTGAAGGTTTAAATGATTTACCTAAACCAACCTTTAGCAGTAATGCGGTGACTGAACCAAATAATTTTGTTGAACATTTTATCGATTCAAGTGGTGTGGTGTCTTGGCGTTTCTTTAGTGCAAAATCAGACCATGACTTTGTTGAATGGGATTTTAGCAGTGTGGGTGAAAATGCCAATGCTGAAGAAGTAAAGACCATGTTGAACATTCTTGAGGAAATGGGCAAAGAAGTCTATATGGCAGTCTATGAGCACTTAGGCGCGACAGCTTGCCGTATCATTGTGCCTGATTATTCTGAAATTTATTTGGTTGAAGATTTAATTTGGGACAATACCAACAAAGCATTGTTATTCCGTGAAGATATCTTAAATCTTCATCGTTTAGATGATGAGCAACTAGAAGCTTTAGTTGAACGTCTTGAAGACGTTGAAGTGGATGATTACACCGATATCGTGACTTTAATTGGGATTGAATTTGATGATAATACTGTGTGGGGGCAACTGACCATCCTTGAGTTAAAACTGTTGATTTATCTTGCTTTACAACAGTTTGAAGAAGCCAAAGATTTAGTTGAACAATTCCTGCAATACAATACCAATACTGTAGAACGCGGCTTGTTCTACCAGTGTATGAATGTAATGCTTGAAGTTGAACTAGATGACGACATGGATTTAGATGACTATGAAGCGAATTTCCGTCGTATGTTTGGTGATGAACGAATGGATGCAGTTATTGGTTCTCTAGACGGCAGTATGCGTTTTTATGGTTTGACTGAAACCAGTATGCAGCTTGAAGGGCTTGATCGTCATTTAAGACTTATTGACAGTTATAAGAAATTACATAAGGCACGTGCTAAAGCTGTTGGCTTAGCAAGTTAAACGCGTTTTATTGATAACTTAAGTGAAAAACCCAAGATTCGTCTTGGGTTTTTATTTTTAAAAATAATATTTGATAAATCATTCAACGGCTTAAATTTATACTGATGATGAAAAGGGCTATCCCTAATATCTCTTATGAATAAGTGAATGACTAATCCATCAATAAATTTTGATATTTATCAGCTTGTGTTCTTAAAAAATCCCAAACCAATTTTATACGTGGTTCATGCTGTAAATCGACTAAAGTTAGCATCCAAAAGGTATGAATAAAACGAACTTCATCTTGTAATACCTGTTTAAGTTCTGGTTTATTTTCTGCCAAAAACTTCGGCAAAATTGCCAATCCAGCACCTGCACTCACAGCAACTTGTTGGGCCAAAATACTGCTACTTCTAAAATTTGCATTGAGCTGTAAGGGCAGACGTTCTAAACAATACAGTTCAGGACTGTAAATTAAATCGTCAATATAGTTTACAAACTGATGGTTTTTTAAATCTTCAAGTTTTTTAATCGCTTGGGTGCTTTCTAGATAGCCTTTACTGCCATAAATTTTAAGACAATAATCGGTTAAACGGGTAATGATATAAGGTCCTGACTTAGGACGATCAATGGAAATCACAATGTCAGCTTCACGATGCGACAGCTTAATCATTTTTGGAACCGGGATAAGGTCAATCGTGAGCAAAGGGTATTGTTTAGACAGTTCTGCCAATAGCTGGGCTAAAAATGCTGTTCCAAAACCCTCCGGTGTGCCAATTCGCACATGTCCTTGTAAAGGTAAGTTGGGCTTTTCAATTTGCAAGAATGCTTGTTCCATTTGCTCAACACGAGGCACCAACGCCAAGCCTTCCATAGTCAGTTCATAGCCTGTGGCTTCGCGTCTAAACAACGGCGTTCCTAAAGCTAATTCTAGCGCCTGTATTCGTCTAGACACGGTACTGTGTTCGACCCCAATAATACGAGCTGCATTGGTTAACGTCTTGGCACGCGCTAAAACTAAAAAAAACTGTAGGTGATCCCAATCGACTTTCATTGTGTATGACATCCTTGTGCATATTTGCACATTCATTGTGCGTTAATTTCTATTGGTCATCTATATTTTCTTTGTTAGTTTGATTTAAAACAGCGCTGATGAAAATACTGCTTTTGGCTATTTTCTAAGAATGTAACAACAAAAAATATTGCCTATGGAGAGGTTATGAACACAATGTCAAATATTCATTCGACGACGGCTAAATTATTAATTAATGGAAAATTTACCGAATCAAATACTACTGAATGGCAAGACATTCTAAATCCAGCGACCCAAGAGGTGCTTGGTCGTGTCCCAATGGCAACTCTAGACGAAGTTGATGCTGCAATTGCTGCTGCACAAGAAGCATTTAAAACTTGGCGTTTTACACCAATTCAAGCCCGTATGCGTATCATGCTGAAACTGCAAGATTTGATTCGTGACAATATGAACGATATCGCCCGTGTTTTGACCGCAGAACAAGGTAAAACCTTGGCTGATGCAGAAGGTGATATCCAACGTGGCTTAGAAGTGGTTGAACATGCTTGCTCAATTGGCACCTTGCAAATGGGTGAATATACTGAAGGTGTAGCTCGTGGTGTAGATACTTATACCTTGCAGCAACCATTGGGTGTATGTGCTGGAATTACCCCGTTTAATTTTCCTGCCATGATTCCACTATGGATGTTTCCAATGGCGATTGTTTGCGGCAATACCTTTGTACTTAAACCGTCAGAGCAAGATCCATTATCGACCATGATGCTGGTTGAGTTGGCATTACAAGCAGGTGTACCTGCTGGTGTACTCAATGTGGTACATGGTGGCAAACAAGTGGTAGATCGTCTATGTACGCATCCAGACATTAAAGCCATTTCATTTGTAGGTTCAACTGCGGTAGGGACGCATGTCTATAACTTAGCAGGTCAGCATGGTAAACGTGTGCAATCGATGATGGGTGCAAAAAACCATGTCGTGGTGATGCCAGATGCCAACAAAGAACAAACCTTAAATGCTTTAGTTGGTGCTGCATTTGGTGCGGCTGGACAACGGTGTATGGCATTGTCTGTTGCTGTCATGGTCGGTGAAACTAAAAACTGGGTGGATGAATTGGTTGAAAAAGCCAAAACACTGAAAGTCAATGCTGGGCATGAACCGCAAACAGATATTGGCCCCGTGATCTCACCACGTGCTAAAGCTCGGGTTATAGATTTGATTAATAGCGGTATTGAACAAGGTGCACAACTCTTACTCGATGGTCGAGGCGTACATGTCCAAGGCTATGAAAATGGCAATTTTGTTGGTGCAACCATATTCAATCAAGTCAGCACCGATATGCGTATCTATACTGAAGAAATTTTTGGCCCTGTATTAGCCATTATTCATGTTGATACGCTTGAACAAGCCATTGAATTGGTCAATGCCAATCCGTTCGGGAATGGTGTGGGTTTATTTACTCAAAGTGGTGCCACAGCACGTACTTTCCAAAGCACCATTGATATCGGTCAAGTTGGGATTAATATTCCAATTCCTGTGCCAGTTCCATTCTTTAGCTTTACCGGGTCAAGAGGTTCAAAATTAGGGGACTTAGGGCCTTATGGTAAACAAGCAGTACAGTTCTATACTCAAACTAAAACCATTACCAGTCGTTGGTTTGAAGATACACAAGAAAAAGGTGAAGTGAATACCACCATCAGCTTGCGTTAATATAGGAGTTCAAGGATGAATATTGCATTTATTGGTTTAGGCAATATGGGCGGTAAAATGGCCCATAATTTACTCAAAGCAGGTTTGACGGTTTATGGCTTTGATTTAAGTGATGTTGCAATCGCACATTTCACCGAAGCAGGTGGAATTGCCTGTAATAGTCCACAGAAAGCAGCAGAAAATGCAGATGTGGTAATTACTATGCTGCCAGCCGCAAAGCATGTTAAAGAGGTGTATTTGGGTGAAAATGGGGTACTTGCTGTGCTTAAACAAGGCAGCTTATGTATCGACAGCAGTACCATTGATCCACAAACCATTAAAGACATTGCTGCAATTGGTGCAGAGCAAGGAATTCAAATTTGTGATGCACCTGTTTCAGGTGGCACGATCGGGGCTCAAGCAGGTACGCTAACCTTTATGGTAGGAACTGATGATAAAGCCTTTGAACAAGTCAAATCTGTGCTTGCACCAATGGGTAAGAACATCGTGCACTGTGGTGAAGTGGGTGCAGGACAAATTGCTAAAATTTGCAATAATCTCATTTTAGGTATTTCAATGGCCGCAGTGGCTGAAGGCATGGCGCTCGGGGCAAAACTCGGTATCGATGCACAAGCGTTGGCAGGCGTAATCAATAGTTCGAGTGGTCGTTGCTGGAGCTCGGAAGTGTGTAACCCATGGCCGGGTATTTCGGCTAATGCACCAGCTGGACGTGGTTATAGTGATGGCTTTGCCTCTCAACTGATGCTTAAAGATTTGGGTTTGGCTGTTGAAGCCGCAGGCCAAGTCAAACAACCTTTGCTTTTAGGCGGTTTGGTACAGCAACTTTATCAGCAACTGTGTATGCAAGGTAATGCTCAACTCGATTTTTCCAGCATCATTCAGCAATATTTGCCTAAAGAAACTTAATCATCAATCGAAGCACAGTCAATTTCACCACCGATGGGTGGTGAAAAACCAATAGATTCACTCGTGTCATGAATAACAATAAATCCAGGCCGGAGTATATAATATGTTGAATTATCAGGATGTTGCTAAAACATTTAATTTAGATGGTGCGGTTAAGGAAATGCTCTCAGGTTCAGTCGATCAACTGAATGCCTGTTATGAATGCTGTGACCGACATGCAGAAGCAGATCGCGAAAAAGTTGCCCTATATTGGCAAGCTAAAGATGGACGTAAAGAACAATACACCTTTGCTCAACTGAAAAAATGGTCGAGTCAGTTTGCCAATTTTTTAAAGTCACAGGGTATTCAAGCCGGTGATCGTATTTCGGGTTTATTACCAAGAACTCCCGAATTATTGGTGGTGATTCTCGCTGCTTGGCGAATTGGTGCAGTTTATCAACCGCTATTTACTGCATTTGGCCCAAAGGCGATTGAACATCGAGTTCAGTTGGCAAAAAGCAAATTGGTCGTGACCGATATCGGCAACCGTAGCAAACTGGATGAAGTTGCACAGTGTCCACAAATTATGACTGTCGCTGATCAACAGGGTCATGCTGTACAACAAGGCGATTTAGATTTTTGGAAAGAACTCCATCAACAGGCTGAGCAATGCGATCTGGTCATGCAAAGCATTCAAGATCCATTTTTACTGATGTTTACCTCGGGTACCACGGGACCTGCAAAACCTTTAGAAGTTCCACTCAAAGCCTTAATTGCTTTTGGCAACTATATGAAAGATGCGATCGGCTTACGCACAGATGATGCATTTTGGAATATTGCTGATCCAGGTTGGGCGTACGGTTTATATTACGGTATCACAGGACCCTTATTGTTAGGCCATGCCACTTTGTTTTATGAAGGTGGTTTTAGCATAGACAGTTTATGTCAAATTATTGATGATTATAAAATTACCAATTTGGCAGGGGCACCTACAGCATATCGGATGATGATGGCCGCAGATCCCACTCAAATGGCACAACTAAAGGGTAAATTCCGGGTTGTGAGCAGTGCTGGTGAACCTTTAAATCCAGAAGTTTTTCGTTGGTTTAAACAAGTGCTTGATGCGCCTATTTTTGATCATTATGGACAGACAGAGGTGGGCATGGTGGTTTGCAATCATCATGGTTTAAGCCACGACGTCCGTGCAGGCGCTGCTGGTTTTGCCAGCCCAGGTTATCGTGTTGCTGTGGTAGATGATCAAGGCAATGAGTTGCCTGCCGATACCGCTGGAATTTTAGCGGTAGATATCAGTCAATCACCGATGATGTGGTTTGGTGGCTATAAAGAAAGTCGTAAATCACCGTTTATCAAAAATTATTATTTGACCGGTGATACTGCTGAATTACATGCAGATGGGAGTATGAGCTTTGTTGGACGTAGTGATGATGTGATTACCACCTCTGGATATCGTATTGGACCTTTTGATGTAGAAAGTGCATTACTTGAACATGAGGCAGTGATTGAAGCTGCTGTTGTTGGAGTACCTGATCCAGAGCGAACCGAAATCGTTAAAGCTTTTGTGATTTTGGCAGTAAATAAAACACCGTCTGAGGAATTGGCTGAACAACTTGGGCAATTTGTCAAAAAACGTCTGTCTGCCCATGCTTATCCTAGACAAGTTGAATTTGTCACTGAACTACCCAAGACCCCAAGTGGTAAGATTCAACGCTTTTTACTACGAAATCAAGAAATTGCTAAACAACAATTAAGTGTATAAAGCTAGTAAGGATCATCCTAGACAAGCTAAACTTGCCGAATGTAGGATGTTAAATGATGCTAAGGAATATGAAATGCAATTTACTGAAGAACAATTATTGATTCAGGACATGGCGAAAAGCTTCGCCCAAGAACAAATTAAACCAAATGCTGCGGAATGGGATAAACACAGCATTTTCCCCAAAGAAACCTTGTCACAAATGGGGCAATTGGGATTTATGGGGATGCTGATTTCAGAGCAATGGGGTGGTTCAGATACTGGTAACTTAGCCTATGTCCTTGCACTTGAAGAAATTGCGGCGGCCGATGGCGCAACCTCTACCATTATGAGTGTGCATAATTCAGTCGGTTGTGTGCCAATTGCTAAATTTGGTAGTGAAGAGCAAAAACAAAAATATTTAATGCCTTTGGCACAAGGTGAAATGATCGGTGCTTTCGCATTGACCGAACCACATACAGGCTCTGATGCAGCAGCACTGAAAACCCGAGCTGTCAAAGATGGTGAGGATTGGATCATTAACGGCGCAAAACAATTTATTACTTCAGGAAATAATGCTGGTGTAATTATTGTATTTGCAGTGACCGATCCAAGTGCTGGTAAAAAAGGTATCAGTGCCTTTATTGTGCCACGGGAAACTGCGGGCTATGAAGTGATTCGCACTGAAGAAAAACTGGGATTGCATGCTTCAGATACCTGCCAAATTGCATTGACTGATGTGCGGGTACACAAAAGCTTAATGTTAGGTCAAGAAGGTGAAGGGCTTAAAATAGCACTGTCTAATCTGGAAGGCGGTCGTATTGGTATTGCTGCGCAAGCGGTGGGTTTGGCACGTGCGGCCTTAGAAGAAGCCAGCAAATATGCCAAAGAACGGATTACTTTTGGAAAACCGATTTTTGAACATCAGGCAATCGCTTTTCGTTTGGCCAGTATGGCAACAGAAATCGAAGCAGCTCGTCAATTGGTCCATCATGCCGCACGATTGAAAGAAGCAGGCAAGCCCTGTCTCAATGAAGCCTCAATGGCAAAATTATTTTCCTCAGAGATGGCAGAGCGTGTCTGTTCAGAGGCTTTACAGGTCTTCGGCGGCTATGGTTATTTAAAAGATTTTCCAATTGAACGAATTTATCGTGATGCACGTATTTGCCAAATCTATGAAGGTACCAGTGACATCCAGCGTTTGGTGATTGCGCGAAGTTTATAAATAGAGTTAATCGCTGTATATCATCAGATGATGGGATAAAACAGATAAGGAAATGAATATGCAATTTGAAACGATTTTACTGGAAAAACACCAAGGCGTAGGCTTAATTACACTCAATCGCCCAAAGGCTTTAAACGCATTAAATTCAAAATTAATCCAAGAAGTAAATTTAGCTTTAGATGATTTAGAAAAAGATCAGGATATTGGCTGTATGGTGCTGACTGGTTCAGAAAAAGCCTTTGCAGCAGGTGCTGATATTAAAGAAATGGCGGGATTGAACTTTCCCAATATTTATTTTGATGATTTTTTTAATCTTGCCGATCGAATTGCGCAACGCCGTAAACCCTTAATCGCAGCTGTCAGTGGTTATGCCTTGGGTGGTGGTTGTGAGTTGGCACTTATGTGTGATTTTATTTACTGTGCGGATAATGCCAAATTTGGCTTACCTGAAGTCACTTTAGGCGTGATTCCAGGCATTGGGGGTACGCAGCGTTTAACCCTTGCCATAGGTAAAGCCAAAGCGATGGAAATGTGTTTAACCGCTCGACAAATGGGGGCAATTGAGGCAGAACTGAGTGGTTTAGTTGCCCGTGTGTTTAGCCCCGAAGAGCTTTTAACCCAGACTTTAAATGCTGCTGAAAAAATTGCTGAAAAATCATTGGTGGCGACAATGATGATCAAAGAATCAATTAATCGTGCCTTTGAAGTGAGTCTGGCGGAAGGTTTACGTTTTGAACGACGAACCTTTCATTCAATTTTTGCTACTTTGGATCAAAAAGAAGGTATGCAAGCCTTTGTTGATAAACGCCAAGCCAACTTTAAAAATCAATAATAGGATGAAGATCGGATGAATACTGAAAATCATTTAATCGTCGAACAGCACGCAGCGCTGGGTGTGATTACTTTAGATCGAGTGTCCAGCCTGAATGCACTGACTTTGGATATGATCAATGGTATCCGTATACAAATTGAAACTTGGCAAAATGATGCTGGCATTCAAGCGATACTGATCAAATCCAATAGCCCAAAAGCATTTTGTGCAGGTGGTGATATTCGTTATCTTTATGATTGTTATCAAAATGGTACAGATGGACATAAAGGCTATTTTATCGCTGAATATGACATGTTGAATAGCATTCGCGCGTCTAAAAAACCTGTTGTTGTATTGTTAGATGGCTATGTCTTAGGTGGTGGTTTTGGTCTGGCACAGGCCTGTCATATTATTGTTAGCAGTGAAAAATCACGTTTTGCCATGCCTGAAACGGCGATTGGTTTCTTTCCTGATGTTGCAGCAACGCATTTCTTGTCACGTTTAGATGATATTGGGGTCTATCTGGCAACCACTGGCGACCAAATCAGTAGCAGTGATGCCTTATATTTAGATTTGATTGATTATCATGTTCCTAGCCAACAGTTTAATGCCTTACTTGATGCATTGAGCCAATCAAGCAATTTAAGCAAAGACCATATTGAACAGATAATTTCTAAATTCATTACCCGCCCTGTAGAAAGTGAACTCAGTGCATCGGTTGAGAACATTCGTAAGCATTTTGGCTTTGAAAATTTACAAGATATTGAAAAAAGTCTTGAAAATGAAAAAGACCAACAGCATCAAGCCTGGGCAAGCAAAGTCTTAAACACCTTGCAACAACGTTCTTGGGTGGCGAAAAAGACCAGTTTAAGACTGCAATACTTGGGACGGGGATTGTCATTACAACAATGTATGCAGCTGGAACGAAATTTACAGGATATCTGGTTTGAACATGGTGATATTCTTGAAGGTGTTCGCGCTTTAATTGTCGACAAAGATAAACAGCCCAAATGGCAGCAACAGAATGCAACGCTAGATAAAATATTGGCTGAATTAGGTTAATATCTTTAATGCGTATATCAGTTCTGTTTTTATAAACATTCAGATACTTTTGAAATAGCAAAAAAGGAAATCATGCGATTTCCTTTTTTCATGATGATCAAAATCACCTATAAATCAATCTTATCGTATATAGCATTGGCTTTCTCTGTGATTGCAGTCATATGGATTGCACCATGAATCATTCCTGCTAGAAAATGAAATTTCACCGAGACACCCGCATCTCTTAATCTTTCAGCATATTGTTCACCATCATGGCGCAGTGGATCATATTCACAGACAAAAATTGTTGCCTCAGGTAAGCCTTGTGATGACTGTGCCAGTAGGGGGCTCACCAACTCATTGGTTTTGTCAGAATCACTATTTAAATATTGATCCCAACAATACGCCATTGTTGCAGTGGTTAAGCCATAACCATCCGCATAAGTTTCATAGGATTTACCCTGCATCGTGGCATCTAAGGCTGGATAAAACAGCAGTTGTTGACTAATCTGGATTTCTGGATGCGCTTTAGCGAGTAAGCATGCAGCCGCTGCAAGGTTAGCGCCCACACTATCACCACCCACAGCAATACGATTTCGATCAAGCCCTAAACTTAAAGCATGTTCTTGAATATAACGAAGTGCTGTAAAAAAATCTGTCAGCGGTACTGGAAATTTGAATTCAGGCGCTAGGCGATAATCCACTGAAAAGATAACATACTGTGTTGATTCTGCCAGTAAACGACATGAACGATCCCATGCATCTAAACTCCCCAAACACCATCCGCCACCGTGGGCAAATACTAAAGCTGGGTTGCTTTGTAGCTGCACCAAAGCATAGGGCGTATATACCCGAACTTGGATTTGAGCTTGATCAGAAGTTGTGACCCAAAAACTGGATTGATAGCTGGGATCTCGCTCAATACCTTGCTGTTGTATGATGTCCTGATTTACCTGCGCTCTTAATTCACAAAGTGTGTTTGCAGTTGTTGCAGCAGGTCTAGTGTTAAGCCAGTCTGTAATTTGATGATCTAAAGGCATCTTATTGCTCCTGTTGTAGAAATTCTAAAATCAGGGAACAAAACGCTTCGGGTTGTTCCTCCATAATAAAATGACCACAATCTTTGACAATTGCACTGGTTAAATGTGGTGCAACTTTTTTCATGGTTTCATAAGGTGCATCATTGGTTGCCTGTTCTGCACCAATCGCCAATACAGGCATTTCTAGATTTTTAGTTGCGCGGATTTTATTTTGACGAATGGTTTCGGGGATTGAACGATAGTAATTAAAGCCTGCCGTTAAACGTCCCGATACTTTATAAGCCTCAATATAAGTTGCAGCGGCGACTTTATCTCTATGCCATGACCACTTATCAAAAATATAATTGAGATAAGTTTCTTCACGTCCACTGACCAAAGCTTCAGGTAAGTCCATCACTTGATTAAACATGAAATGCCATAGAAAAATATTTTCATCAGCTGAAACAAAAATAGAGGGTGGCGTTGCCAATCCGGGAATAACGGCTTCAGTCACAGCCAGAGAAGTAACAGATTGGGGAAAATCAGCTGCAAGTGCATAAGCAACCCACATCCCGATATCGTGACCAATCACTGAATAAGTATCATGTCCAAGTTTTGACATTAAGCTGGATAAAATTGTCGCAATTCGCCCCGTATCATAACTTCCATTCAGCGGGACAGAATAGCCTGTTCCCGGTGGATCCACAGCAATTGCCTGATAACCATTGTCCGCCAATACGCTCATTACATTTCGCCATGCGTACCATGTTTGTGGCCAACCGGGGATAAGTAATACGACAGGACCACGACCTGTAGAGACATAATGAAGCTTTTTACTGTCTATATGGATGTAATGATGCTGAAATTGATCAACTAAATTTTCATGTGTTGTAATGGTTGTCATAGTAAATGCTCAATCTCTGCCTTAGATACCCAAAAGTTGATTTATTTGCAATTGATTGACAGGCGCTGCGGCAAAATCATCAAAGGTTTTATCAGTAACATGAATAATATGTTGTTGAATAAACTCAGCACCTTCACTTGCGCCATCCTCTTTATTTTTTAAACAACATTCCCATTCCAAAGTTGCCCAGCCCTGATAGTCGTTATGTGCCAATTTTGAGAAAATTGCTTTAAAATCAACCTGACCATCTCCAGTAGAGCGGAATCGACCTGCACGATCTCCCCAATTTTGATAGCCCCCATACATCCCTTGTCGACCTGTCGGGTTAAACTCAGCATCTTTGACATGGAACATCCGAATAAAATCTTTATAGATATCGATGTATTCTAAATAGTTCAGTTGTTGCAGAATAAAATGACTCGGGTCAAAAAGAATCTGACAACGTGGGTGGTGTTGTGTCCGTTCTAAGAACATTTCAAAGGAAATGCCATCATGTAAGTCTTCGCCAGGATGAATCTCGTAGCACAGATTGACATTATGTTCATCACAAGCATTGAGGATCGGCATCCAACGACGTGCAAGTTCATCAAAAGCGGTTTCAATAAGTCCAGCGGGGCGTTGAGGAAAAGGAAAGATATAAGGCCATGCCAGTGAACCTGAAAAAGTTCCCATATCTTGTAAACCTAAACGGGCAGATGCTTGCACAGAAGCCAACATTTGTTGTTCAGCCCATTGAGTTCTAGCTACTGAATTTCCATGTAAATGTGAAGGTGCAAAACCATCACACAAAGCATCATAAGCTGGATGCACAGCCATAAGTTGACCAAAAATATGCGTTGTCAACTCACTAATTTCTAAACCATTATTTTGTAAAATCCCTTGTATTTCATCGCAATAATCTTGGCTTGTGGCTGCTAAATTAACATCAAATAAACGCTTATCCCATGCTGGCAGTTGTACAGCTTTAAAGCCTTTATCGGAAACCCATGCGGCAATGCTCTCTAAATTATTAAATGGGAAAATATCATCACTGAATTGTGCGAGATGAATACTTGGACCTTTGATGGTTTGCATAGCTAAACTCAATTAGTTGTCGATCGACAAACAATAGGCTTTCTTTTGAATAAAAACAACAAGTTTTTAAAAAAGAATCTAAAAAGGGGTAGCCTCTCCAATAAATCCTATTGATTTATTTGCGAAATTTTTTTTTTCGAATGATAATAAAAAACACTAAATCGAATTGAAGCGTCGTTATGGCTGGTAGACCAAGAGAATTTGATAGGGAAAAAGCACTGATTCAAGCGCGTGATTTTTTCTGGCAGCATGGCTATGAAGGGACTTCGATGTCAGATTTAGTCGAGGTCTTAGGTATTGCTTCCGCGCGTATTTATAAAGCCTTTGGCTCGAAAGAGGCGTTGTTTCGAGAAGCTGTTTTACACTACGAAGAAAATGAAGGCGGCTTTGCGATCCACGCTTTACGACAAGCAAATATCAAGGATGCGATCAGCCAATTATTTCAAGATGCAATCAAACTTTATACCCAGAATAATCATTCATATGGCTGTATGGTTGTATCATCTGCAAGTGTATTAAGTCAGGAAAATCAAGGTCTTTTAGACTGGATGAAGCAACAACGTATTGAACGTGGTCAAAGTCTGGTTAAGCGCTTTAAACAGGCGAAAGTAGAGGGACAATTATTAGACCATGCTGACCCTGAAATATTAGGGCAATATTACGGACTAGTGCTACATGGATTATCCGTTCAAGCCAGAGATGGTTATTCAGAACAAATGCTTTTGCAAATCATCGATTTTTCCCTTAAAAATTTAGATCAATATCTGGTTTGATCTTCAAAAGCTTAGACATAGATCAGCAGTAACAATGTATAAGTGATGAATATTGACTTGGAATATACATCGTATGATTGCGACATATTTTGTTGAGTTTTAAGCCTTGCTTTACGGCGAATAAATGGGCGTTTCATCACGTTGAAAGGGCAATATTGAATAGATTTTAATTGATGAATAAATTAAACTTTAACTATATATTTCAATAACTTATAAAACATCATGAGCTAGCTTCTATCTATTCAAAATAATATTAAGGATTATTTTATCGATTTAACACGAGATAAAGTAAACATAAAAATTAATCTGAAAAAATCTGTTTTAGTCCATTTAAAATCGATCAATTTAAGCACTGTTTTTTTTTGGTAAAGAATCAATCTTGACACAGCTAAAATATTCAATATATAGTTAGCTACCATACTATATGGCTAAATACTAAATGAATCTAGAACAGAAATACACCGCGCTTTTGTATGAAGCGCAACGCCGTAAAATGGCAGATATTGAAAATTTACGCCTCTGTTTTCAAACGCTTTCACTCGCTTCAAGTATTGATCGAGACTGTGCCGCACAACTTGCGCCTTATGGCTTATCTGAAGGGAGATTTGTGCTTTTATTTCTCCTTGATGCAGCTAGTGATGCTGTAGCGCCTAAAACTTTAGCTGAACAAGCGGGAATTACCCGTGCCACAGTCACTGGACTACTGGATGGTTTAGAACGTGAACAATTGGTAGAACGTCACGCAGATCCAGAAGATCGTCGCGCGTTATGTATTCAGCTGACGGCAAAGGGCAAGCAAGTCGCAAAAACTGTGTTTGATCAGCATAGTCGCTGGATTGCCAGTCTGTTTGCTGGGTTAACCCAAGCTGAACGTGAACAATTAACAGGTTTACTTGAGAAAGTGGCGAAAAATCTTGTTGATAAGTGCTGATAAAATATTTATATAAAAATCTTTTTAAATTATCGATATAAAACGTTGAATTAAATCAAGGAATAATCATGAATCACTATCTCATTGAACTCTATACACCCAATGCAGTTTGGCAAGCTTTACCTATACAAGAGCGTCAACAATATTTGACTGATGTTGGCGCAGCTATGGGAGGCTTGTCTAGTCTGGGTGTCGAGCTTTTAACACTCACCGAGATTGATACTGCAGCTGATCAAAGTAGTTATCATCGTTTTATGGGGATTTGGCGCTTTCCAAATCAACAGGCACGGGATGCATTATTAACAGGTATTCAAGCAAGTGGTTGGTATGATTACTTCGATCATGTAAATGCTACAGGAACGGAAGGTGATTTCCAGCAACATCTTGATGCTTTAGCGAAGTTATAGTGGATTCTCAGTCCTAACGAAATACCAATCATAAAAAAGCCATTACTGATTTTTATTTTAAATGGCGAAAAGCAACTTGGAAAATCTAAGTCTATAGAATACCGATCTGGTACTTTCGTATTTCTACCAAACAGTCCAAGAGTAGATATGAGAAATATACCTCATCAAAAGGAATATTTTGCAGTACTGATTGATTTCGAAGACGAGGATTTTGCTGAGCTATCAACAAAGTTTGTTCCTCACGCTGAATATACTGAAGTCTCTAATATCAGTGAAACTCTTCGTTTAAGCGAAAAAGAGCTTTCAATGATTTCAAGTGATCTCACTTTTGAATGGCCTGTTGATTTAATCGCCTCAAATCTCTTCATGACTGCTTCAACTTTAAGACGTAAATTAAAAAATGATTGCAAAAATCAGCTTAAGTCAAAAAAACTTAAGTATATCTAGCTTTTGTTAATGACTATTCAGATCATAAATTCTTTCAAAAATTCTTTAATGTTCTGATTATTATTTAAAATAGTGCATATGCTTGAAGAATTATTATCCTTCTTAATTATTAATATATGAAAATTTTCTAAATCAAGCGTATATGCTTCAATTTTTTTTGAGTAAATAAAGTTTATAAAATGAATAATTGATTTGTCTTTAAATACTATAAAAAGACAATATTTTTCAAATAATGTATCTAAAATTAAATTATCTATATAAAAACTATGAAGATTAGTTTCATATAATTCATTATGATTAAACTCATTACATAGAGTTATAACTCGCCCTAAACGATGAGAACCACCAGCATTATTAGCCATTATTTTATTATGCCATTGAAATTTATAAAAATCCTGATGATTATCTGTAAAACTATCAGGTGATGGGTTTTCCTTGTCTATAATAGTTTCTAATATCTGTTCTTGATTAAATTTTAGATAATTTTCTCGTTTTTCTTCTGATAAGCTTTTCTTTCCTTTAAACAATGTCGCAAGCCACCAACTAGAAATATTAGTATAATCTGAAAAAAGACCTTCATCTCGAGAACATGATAAAAAACCGACATCTCTTAAATTAATATATTTTCTTTCAACATCTTTTTTAATAAGAAGTTTTAGATATTTTTCTAGTTCTGTTCTACTTCTTGTAAGGTTTCCATCTAAAGGTCTTAATTTTACGGAATATGTATATGAATCTAACAAAACATCTAATCTTAGTAATTCTTTTGCGCTAATGAAATTTTCATTTCTAAATTTTTTTATTAACTCAAAATAATTGTATTTGTTTAGCTCCAAATCTACTGTTTTTTTAATTTTAGATTCAATATAAAATGTGCAGATATAGTTTATCATTAATTTACTCTAAAAATATAAATTTTATTACTGTTTAACATAAATTAAAATCAAATGAAAAACAATATTTATTGTTTAAGTATTCTAAAATATTATTGTAAATCCATTAAAAATATAAAGCAAAAAAGATATCTAGTATTTAAATAAATCTTACAGACATGTTGTGACTAAAATTTAAAAATTTAAAAATTTAAAAATAAATTCAAACCTAAATTTTTATCTACATAGCTCTATCGAAATATTTTTTTAAAGCTTAAATATCTTATAGAAATGCTTGTTCAATCGAAGAAAATTGTGAATACTCATGCGCACAAATTTAGGCTGTAAGATTATCTTTTGGGGTTAGACAATTACTGTGAAAACGTATCCATTTTCTCGTTTACAAAAAGCACTACTGGCGGTTGGTTCATTTTCATGTCTAGGGCTAAGTCCAGTATTGGCACATGCTGATACTGAAAAAGATACACAGCAACTTAAAACGATTAAAGTAAGCGTACAAACAGAAGAAACAACACCAGCTGCTTATTATCAACCCAAGGTAAATTTATCAGGATTTACTCAGCAGAATCTTGCTGAGATCCCTGCATCTATCAGTACAGTCACCGCGGAACGTATCGCTGACCAACATGCAAAAACCCTGACGGATGTTGTTAAAAATGATGCAGCAATCGGCGATGGCTACGCACCCATTGGTTATTATCCAAACTTTATTATGCGTGGCTTTAACCTAAATTTAGGGTCAAGTTATTTACTCAATGGCAATTTGTTGCGTGGTGAGCAAAATGTGGCGCTTGAGAACAAAGCACAAGTTGAAATTCTAAAGGGTATAAGTGCAATCCAAAGTGGGATGTCAACACCGGGTGGTGTCATCAATTATGTCACTAAACGTCCAGAAGACATTCGTGCTATTACCGTTGAAGTAGATAGTCATGGTGGCAATCGTGTTGCAACTGACTTGGGTGGCTGGTTGGGAGAAGAGCAACAGTTTGGTTATCGAGTGAATCTGGCCAAAGAAGAAATTCATCCTTATGTTGAGCATGCAGATGGGCAGCGTTTATTTGGCGCTTTGGCATTAGACTGGAAGATTTCAGATCGCTCAAAATTAGAATTTGACATTGAATCGCAGCGTCAACGTCAGCGCTCAGTCGCTGGTTATCAGTTACTGGATGGTACAACTGTACCCACTGGGGTTAAATGGGATCGGTTACTTGGCTATCAAAGCTGGAGTAAACCAGTGACCAATGAAAGCCTAAATGCCAGCTTAAAATATATTTACCAAGTCAATGACAACTGGACAACAAATCTGTCTGCTTCACAAAGCCGTGTCGTGATTGATGATTATTCAGCATTTCCGTGGGGTTGTGGTAGCAGTATTTGTCAAAAAACGGGTTTAGGTAATACTTTTGACCAAAATGGTAACTATGATATTTATGATTTCCGTAATCCAGATGACAGCTTTTTAACCAATCAATTTAAAGCAGGCTTAAACGGAAAGTTTAGCACTGGGGCTTGGCAACATAAGCTAAGTTTAGAACTGTCACATATAAGTAAACGTCATACGCAATATAATGCAATCAACGAGCCTATAGTTAAGGGTTCTGAATCTACAGGAAATATTTATAATGATCCTATAAACTATATACCGACTGAAAAAACATTAGGTAAACATTATAAATCATTAGACAGTCAACAAACCGCACTGAACTTACTTGACCAGATTGACTTTAACGCTGAATGGTCAGTTTTGTTGGGCGGCAAACTAATGCACTTAAATGAAAATGCCTATGATGAGAATACTAACAACATCCGAGAGACCAATTTTAATCGTTTCTTGCCACAGTTTGCGTTGATGTATCAACCTTGGGAACACACCCATCTCTATGCTTCTTATGCCAAAGGTTTAAGTGATGGCGGACAAGCCCCTTGGTTTGCTACTGGTATTCCTGATCAAGGGATTGAAGGTAATGCTTTTAAAACGTTAGCACCGATAAATTCAACTCAGTATGAATTGGGGATTAAGCAGCAGTGGCAAACATTACTGTTTACCGCGGCATTGTTCGATTTAACCCAAGACAATCAATACACCAACGCAGACAAATACTTTGTCACGGATGGTAAGCAACATAACCTTGGTTTGGAATTGGGCTTACAAGGACGCTTCGGGCAAAATCTAGATATGACTTCTTCTTTAGCTTTGATCCGTTCACGTTTAAAAGAAATACAAGTGGCAGATTATCAAGGTCATCAAACTCAGAATGTACCAAGTGTCCGTTTTGCTAATCATCTGTCGTATCGAGTACCACAAGTAGATGGCTTACGTTTATTGGCTGGCATGCAATACAGCAGCAGTAAATATGCCAATAAAACTGGTACAGTAAAAGTATCAGGCTATAGCGTGTTTGATATAGGTACAGCTTATAACTTTCGTGCTTATGGTTATGACAATACGCTTCGATTCAACATTGATAACATGTTTAATAAAAAATACTGGCGCGATGCGGGGAGTTTCTTAGGCGATGACTATTTATTTCTTGGCCCACCACGTACAGCACAACTCTCGTGGACTGTGGGTTTTTAAAGTAACTTGTTGAGCTTATTGGCAATTTAAATTGAGATGTAAGCTAAGTTAATATTTGACGGTTAGATAATTTAATTAACGAACCGTCAATAGCATCTCATTTTTTATTAGCGTAGAAGTTACCCATGTTATAATAGAGAGGCAGTTTTATTAAGGAACTTTGTGATGCTGAATGTGAATGAAATTCCACATAAAGGGTTGAAAAGATATATAGCGAAACTTGCACGTCAAAACCATATAAGCTATATCAATACTAGAAGTAGTCTATTGGCTCAAACGATTACTCGTTTAGCTGATGATGATGTTAAACCAGACGAAACTGAAAAATTAGTAATTGCTTTACGTCGAGCAAATGTGATCGATGGTTCACAAATGTTGATTTTGCTTGGCCGTTATTTTGATGAAACTCAACATGTTTGATCCCTTTAATGATTTTGAGACAAACGGTTATTTACGCAATTTCAGAAAAGATAAAAATTTAGAAATCGTTAAGCGTTTTGAACATGCTTATTTTGAAGCGAATATTGATACAGCCTTAGATTTTTTAGCATCATGTCCACGAATAACTTATGCGGACTTCCTAAAAGTTCATCATATTTTGTTTTCAGATTATTATCCTTGGGCCGGCCAAGATAGATCAATCACTTCACCAAATTGCGCGATAAAAAAAGCAGATACATTATTTGCACATCCTATGTCAGCACAGCTTGCTATAGAACAAGGCTTAAGTCTAGCCAATGATCCTAAAATGATGAATCACAAGTTTGGCGAGATCATGGGATTATTTGCATATGGCCATCCTTTTTTAGATGGAAATGGTCGTACTATGCTGCTAGTTCATATTGAACTTTGTTATCGTGCAGGATTCTCAATAGAATGGGATAGAACAAATAAAATAGATTATCTCGTAGCATTGAGTAATGAGATTGATAAACCAGGTAAGGGAATCCTAGATAATTATTTACTCCAATATAAGACGACTACCGCAGACCGTACTTCTTGGAGCAATCACATTTCAGCAATTCATGGCTTAAATGGAATTCATGGTGATGTTCAAATTGGTGAGGATTTATCTGATCCAACAATTGCCGAAAAGTATGAAAAACTTGAAGAACAGCGTGGTTACACGTATATCAATGTAACCTCTGAAAAGTCTAAATCTAAAAAGTGATCTCAATAAGAAAAATAGTGTTGTATAGACAAGGTTCTTAAATATTTTATTTAAGTCTCAAATAAATTTATGAAACTAAGCGTGATATTTAAAACACTCTTCAAGAAATAGAACAATAATTTAGTTATATCAATACTTTAGAATTTTTCAAAAAGTCCTTTTTTAAAACTATAAATCAACATAAAATCCCCCTCATCCTAGCCTTCTCTCGGAGGGAGGAGGGACTTTCAATCGCAATATGATTCACGCTACATGATCATTTTTTGCTTTAGGAAAGAGATTTATTTAAATAAATATCAAAAAATTTGATAGTATAAACCTAAAAATATAAATTGGATTTATTCTAAAAAATAACCAATCATAGAATTCTAAGCAATTTAGTAAGGAATGCTAAAAATGGACAAAAAAATTAGAGTTGCTGTGATTGGTGGCGGTATTGCTGGATTAGCACTCATGACTCAATTGGTCAAAAATACACATTTAGATGTACATCTCTTTGAATCTGCATCACAGTTTTCTGAAATTGGTGCAGGGATTTCATTTGGTGCCAATGCAGTTAAAGCCATTCAATTATTAGGTTTAAGCCAAGAGTATGAATCTATTGCAGATCAGGTAAAGGCACCATACACTGATATTTGGTTTCAATGGCGTAATGGTTATACCGATGAGTATCTATCTGCATCGATTGCGCCACAAGTGGGACAGTCTTCGGTACATCGTGCAGATTTTCTCGATCGTTTAATTCCGTTAGTGCCTTTAACAAATGTACATTTTAATAAACGTGTACAAGAAATTGAGGCAGATGAAGAACAAGCGACAATTCACTTTATCGATGGTCAACATATTACATTTGATTATGTGATTGGTTGTGACGGGATCCGTTCAGTTGTTCGAAACCATGTGCTTGATTCTAATCAATTAGCGCGTGTTGAACCTCAATTTTCGGGAACTTGGGCATATCGTGGAATTATTAAATTTCAAGATTTTAAGCAAGCCATTGCAAAACTGAGAAATGATGCAGAAATTGCCGATGTGCCGCAAATGCTTTTAGGGAAAGATAAACATATTTTAACTTTCCCAATCCGTCAGGGTGAAGAAATTAACATTGTGGCATTTAAGTCAGATCGCACGCAAACCGTATTAGCAGAGAATACACCATGGACATCTCCTGTTTCAAAACAAGCCATGCTGGCTGATTTTGCAGACTGGAGCGAGAGTTGTAAGGCGTTATTAGATCTGATCGACTCACCAACCATTTGGGCACTACATGAGATTCAACCTTTAGAAACCTATAAAAACAAAAGCAATAATGTGATTTTGATTGGCGATGCTGCTCATGCCATGTTACCGCATCAAGGTGCTGGTGCTGGACAAGGTTTAGAGGATGCTTTGATTTTAGCTAAATTATTAGAAAACCCTGAGTTGACATCTGAATCTATCAAAGCTGTATCAGAAATCTATGAGCAAGTTCGATTAGCGCGCGCCGTGAAAGTTCAAAATACCTCGCGTGAATCAGGTGAAATCTATGAGCTATATTCATCGAAATATCCTGATTTTGAATCAATAGGCCAACATCTGGCACAGCGTTTTGACTGGTTATGGCAGCATTCGCTTGAAGATGATATTCAAACAGCTAAAGCAGCATTAGCAAAACAACTACAGCACACTGAAATGACGACTTAAACAACAAAGATTACAAACAGGACAATATGACCAGGGAGGTCTATTATGCAAATCATAAATGCAAATGAAATTATTGATCATGCCAAATTAAAAGCCATTCATTGGCGGGTGATTCTACTCAGCGCATTGATCATTATCTTTGATGGTTATGATCTAGTGATTTACGGTGTTGCTTTACCCAAGTTGATGGCAGAATGGAAAATTGACAGTATTACGGCTGGATTTCTGGGCAGTGTCGCTTTATTTGGGATGATGTTTGGTGCAATTATTTTCGGTAGCCTGAGTGATAAATTAGAAAGCTATGGATTTAGCCGCAAAAAATTAATTATTTTATGTATCTGTTTATTCAGTGGTTTTACTTTACTTTGTGGTTATGCCAATAATCCACAAAATTTTGCAATCTTTCGGTTTTTGGCTGGTTTGGGTTTAGGCGGAGTCATGCCAAATGTAATCGCCTTGATGACGGAATATGCACCTAAAAAACTACGTTCAACCTTGGTTTCCTTAATGTTTAGTGGTTATGCAGTTGGTGGGATGTGTTCAGCTTTATTAGGAATGTGGTTAGTCCCGCAATTTGGTTGGAAAATCATGTTTATTCTAGGAGGCACACCACTTTTACTCATTCCCATAATCTGGAAGCTGTTACCCGAATCGATTGATTATTTGGTACGCCGTGATAAAACCGACCAAGCCATTGAGATTCTTAAACAAATTGACGGCAATATTACCTATACGTCTCAGACTCAAATTGGTCTTCATCAAGACAATCAATCCACCTCTAAAACCCCGATCAAGGATTTATTTGCAGAAAATCGTGGGATGGTAACACTCTTATTCTGGGGCAGCGTATTTATGGCGCTTGTACTGGTCTATGCTTTAGGTAATTGGTTGCCTAAATTAATGGTAGAAGCAGGCTATGATTTATCGACCAGTCTGGTTTTTCTATTGGCTTTAAATATTGGGGGAATGCTTGGTGCAATTTGTGGTGGCTACTTAGCGGATCGTTTTAATCTGGCAAAGGTATTATGCTCACTGTTTTTAAGTGGCGCGATCGCATTAATTTTACTGAGTTATAATTTACCAATGGTCATTCTTTATTTTTGTATTGCGGTTGCAGGTGCGGCATCAATTGGTGGGCAAATCTTATTATTGGCGTATATGTCTCAATTTTATTCATCCAATATTCGTACAACAGGCTTAGGAATGGCTTTAGGTGTGGGGCGCTTAGGTGCAATTTTAGGGCCAATCTTATGTGGTTGGTTATTAAGCTTAAGTCTGCCCATTAATTATAATTTTATCGCATTATCAATCCCCTGTATTATTGCGGTAATAAGTGTTTCAATGATTCACTTACGCTTGAAAAAAACAAAATTGGCGGTGAAAGCGCTACAAATCTAAAAGTAGAGTAGGGAGGTCTACCTCCCTCATTCAATAGAGATATTACAATTGATTGATCTAAGTCTTATTAAAGTTTTTATTATCGTTTTTGAAACTAAAAATATTAGTCATGCAGCTGAGCGCCTCAATTTAAGCCAACCTTCTGTCACCTACAATCTAAATCGCCTACGTAAATTTTTAAATGATCCTTTATTTGAACGAGACAAATTTGGGGTCAAACCGACCAAGTTGGCACAAAGTTTATACCCAAGCTTTAGACAAGCAATTACCGATATTGAAATGGCAATTACAGCATCTAAATACTTTGACCCAAAAACCTCAACTCGGATATTTCGTTTAGGTTTGTCTGATTTGGGTGAAATATGTTTACTACCTTCGTTAATTCAATACCTTTCTAAAGAAGCACCATTTATTAAGGTGGAAATTGAAGAAATTCAATCGCATAAAGTAGAAGACTGGTTGACTGAAGGTTTTTTAGATGTTGCTGTATTCAATAGTAGTTATACCGTTATGCCTAAAATTGAATCACGTAATTTATTTGAAGAACGCTATATGTGCATTGCGCATAAGTACCATCCACGTATCAGGGATACACTGAGTTTAGAACAGTATTTTCAAGAAAATCATGCAGCTATTAAATCTTCAACGGGTCATATTGAAATTGATCAAAGGCTAAAAGAATTAGGCTTAAAAAGAAAAATCATGCTTGAGCTTCCTCATTTTAGTGTTTTACAAGATGTTGTGACCAGTTCTGAATTATTAGTGACTTTGCCTTCTCGGGCAGCAAAAGTTTATGCGCGTAATGGTGATGTCAATATTTTTGAATTACCGTTTTCAGTTAAACCGTTTAATGTGAGTGCCAATTGGTATAACCATCGAGATGACATAGAAGCCAGAACATGGTTTATCCAAACACTACAAGAACTTTTCCAATCGCTATAACGCCTTATTCTTATTAGCAATGCGTTAAAAAACCGTGAATAGAGCCATAACTTATCTGAACTACTCTTGATTTGAATGAGAGTTTCAAGTAATCAGCACTAAGAATTAAAAATCTATTTATCTTGTTAAAAATAGAATATCATTCCAATCATAGATAAATCAGTGACTCATTTTTTTAATTTCTTATATAAAGTGAACTGCATGAAATTACAGCTAGATAAATACGATCGTGGCATTTTGGAGCTATTACAAAAAGATTGTACCTGGGCGATTGGCGATATCGCAGATCGTATTGGATTAAGTAATACAGCATGTTGGCGACGCATTCATAAAATGGAAGAAGAAGGCATCATTCGCGCTAAAGTTGCTTTATTAGATCGTAAAAAACTAAATATCAATGTGATTGTCATGGTTTTTATTAAAACTGCACAACATAATGCAGAATGGATTGAAAAATTTCACAATCATATCCATACAATCGATGAAGTTATAGAAGTGTATCGAATGGCTGGAGAGACTGATTATTTGTTAAAAGTCGCTGTACCCGATGTGCTTGAGTATGACAAAGTCTATAAAAAAATAATTCAAATTTCTGGTCTTACTGATGTGAGCTCCAGTTTTGCGATGGAGCAAATTAAGTATACGACTGAATTACCTTTAAATTTTCTTTGATTATTGATTTTTTTCCATAAAAATTAAAACAAATCTCTTGATTCAGGCAATTAGAAAATATATGGGTGGGCATTCTAAGCTTCTATCCGAGCTGTAACTTAAATCTAAGGAACAGCAAGAAAATTAAACTTTCAAATATTCAACAGCAAAATCATACGCCGTTAATGGTTTAACAAGAGAAAAATACCAATTGATCACTATAACCAGCCATTTTTCCTCGCTATGGCAACAGCTTCTGTACGAGAGTGTGCATCCAGTTTAGAGTGTATACGTCTAAGATGGGCCTTAACCGTTGTTACTGCTAAAAAAATTTTATCTGCAATTTCTTGATTACGTAGTCCTTCAGCGGCATGACTTAAAATTTCTAATTCTCGTTTGCTTAAAGCTTCATAAAATACATTTTTTCTATTTGGAGGTGTTTCTTTGATTGTAGAATAATCGACTAACGAAATTAAAATTTCCAAAATTTTACGAGTATTTGAATCTAGATGAAATGATTCCCTATAATTTTCATAAAAAGCATAAATCAATTTATGCATAATAGGACCTTCATCTAAAAAGCTTCTAAGGTACTTTTCATTACCAATATCTAACAATATGCTTCTAAAACAATCAAATGCTTGTTTCTGATTATTTTCGCTAAAATAAAGAGTAGAAAGTATCATTTTTAATTTAATTGCACGTCTTTCATGAAGTAAATTTTTTGTATGTTTAATGAAATCTTGAATTTTTCGCTCATGCTTTTTCCCGTCACTGTGACTTATATCAATTCGCCATATAAGCATTTGAGGGGTATCAAGATACTGAGCTGGCATATAAAAATTATCTAGCGTATGCCAAATATCCCAAGCAATGATTTCATTCAAAATGTTCCGCGCAAGATAATAATCTTTATTCAGCCAATGTATTCGCGCTTGTTCAAGGAGAGCACTGGCCTTAACACGCATAAAGTTAAAATCTGCTCCAATATATTCTAGTTCTTTAAGACAACATAGTGCTGCTGTTTTGTCATGATGTAATGAATATTCAATTTTAGCGGATAGTGTATAGGCAGATATTAATGAATCTATATGACCATTTTGACGTGCGTAGGCAAGACAATTTTTGACTAAACTTAATGATTCTTCTAATTGATTTCTTTCATATAAAATTTCAGCTAAAGGAACTTCAATCATTGCTTGACCACCAGCTACATCATTTTGATGATCTCGCCAGCTACAATTATAATTTGTATACAATCTGATATAAGCCTGATTTAAATGCCCGTGTTGTAACTCTATACATGCTTCATTGTATTCATAAATAGTTTGTATAAAAGTATTTCTATTATATCGAGAATTATTGATAACTTTATGAATTATTTTTCGAGCATAATCAATTTTGTTATTTGCGATTAAATAATGGGAATAAATTAAAATAAAAACATGATTCAACAAGCTATCATATGTATTTAGATCATTATAAATTATTTTACAGATAGCAAAACTTTCCTCGATATGATCAGTCATTGTGAGCCATAAGCAATCTAATATTTTAGTTTCAATATAAGATAGCAATTTTTGCCTTTTCATTTTATCGATGACATATTTAGCTTCAGCATAACGACGATTTAAAATTAGAGCTAATGTATATGCTGTTTGTAAGTGTTGCAAATTCTCAAAAATATGGGCTGGTATTTGATCCAAACAGCGTAATAAAAACCGTATTCTACCTTTTTCTAGCAATTTTTGGCTATGTAGAGTCAAAATTTCGATGCACTTGCCAAACGCTTTTGCAAGTAAATAGTGTTCAATTGCTTCAATCGGTTGGTTTAAATAAAGTAGACGCTCTGCAGCACGTAAATGCAGTGATTTAAATTTTATAGGGTATAAACTTTGAAACTGATTCCGTAAATAACTTAAAAATAAACCATGGAAACGATATTTTTCATGTTGCTGATCCATAGGAATAAGAAAAAGGTTTTTTTGCTCTAATTGTTTAAGTAAATAAGCGCTATTATTTATTTTGAGTAACCAATCACAATCAGCCACAGAAAATTGCGAGTAGACACTACAATTCAATAAAAAATCCTGAAGATTATTGGGTAATTGATTTAAAATTTCTTCGCTTAAAAAATGATTCAGTCCACTATGATTAATTGAAAACTTCTGAATCTGTGTACGTAGAGAATGTCTCGAAGTTAAGGTTAAACCGAATTGCTGAATAGCAATAATCCAACCTTCGGTTTTTTTGAGCAATAAATTAATTTCATTTGGATGAAGCTGAAATCCATAATTGTTTAAGACCAGCTTATTTATCTCATCTGCACTAAAACTGAGTGCTTCTTGAGTAATTTCTAGTAATTGACAATGAATACGTAATGAGGCAATTTTTAAAGGCAATAACTGGCGGGAGCTGATGATAATTTGGCTATGTAAGGGTAAGTAATCTATGATCTGCTGTAAAAAATTGAGCGTTGATTCATCATAAATATGTTCTGCTTCATCCAAAAAAATTGAAAAAGGTTCTGAATACTGAGTAATATTTTCAAGAAAATTACTATTAAAAGCTTGATTAGTCGTTTTAAACCAAATATACGATAAATGTTGAATAAAATGATTAAAGTCATTGTCTGCATTATCAAGCGTCATCCAAATGACTTTACGATATTTCTTTTGATGAATATAAATTTGGCTTAAAAATGCAGTTTTACCAAATCCAGCAGGTGCCATCACAGAAATCAATTTAACCTTGGTATTTTTGTTTAAATGATTAAATAAGTGAGTCCGTTTAATCTGCGGTTTTATTGATATTGGTGGAATGAACTTTGTCATCAAAATATTGTTATTTAGTCTTGTATTTGAAAAAAGATTGTCCATTTTCTCACTCCTTGAAAAAATAAATCTTTAGAATACTTACAATGAGGCAAAGATCAGTCATTACAAATTGATTGCCTCGAAATGAGTTTTAAAATATTTCCTCAAAATTTTCTTTAGTTGCACCACAATCTGGACACATCCAATCATCTGAAAATTGATCCAGAGATGTTCCTGGTGCGATCGCGTCTTCAGGAATTCCAACTTTTTTGCCATAAATAAATGAACAATATCGACATTGCCATTTTTTCATCTTATGTACTCACATCATTTGTCGTTTTTGACTGGTCATTTTTTACTGGCACAAGACCAAAAGCTTTTATGATCAACAGCTCATTTGCTACATGATGGCCATGTTTTAATTCCCACAGTTTCAACAATTGCCAGAATGGCTAGACAGATAATAAACAAGAATAAAGTTGCTAAAGCAATTAAAGGGGCTTTAGTTAACTCACGTAATGCGTGATCGAATGGCTTAGATTTACTCATCGTTCTCATTGTCATTTCCTTGGTTTTCACCCTGATGCAATTTGGTATCTTCATCAAGATGACAAAAAAATGGCGAAAATAAACCTGAGAAAAAGGTTGGTTTTTGTCATTACGTTTTTTGATTCGTTATTTCTACTTGGCTAATGGCTAAAACTTAAGGCAGGTAAAACTATAAATTAGTTCTTTGTGATGAATAAATCAGAGCCACCTTTTGTTAGCTTGCCTTTTGTTTGTTTTTAATCCAGTTATTAAAAAACAATAAATTTTCTGAAATACATATGAGTTTAGCTTCTGGCTTGGAAATAAGGCCATAAATAAAAGGATACGTTTATGAATAAAATTTTAATTTTCGTAGCAAGTGCTTTTCTAGCTTCTGCTTCTTGGGCAAATGATTCGATTCAAGGCACAAAATGGAAGACCATTGATGATAAAACTGGCAAACCCAAATTTCTTATAGAAATTAAAAAAGTAAAAGACAATATCTATAATGGCAGTATTGTAGATGTCTTTGATCTAGAGAACAAATTGACTTGTAAAAGTTGTAACGGTAGGTTGATGGGAAAACGCCTACAGGGTACAACCGTCATTAATAGTTTAAAATTAGTAGAAAGTGGAAAATTTAAAGATGGAAAAATTTTAGATCCTGATTCTGGTCGTATTTATAGCTTGGAAGGCGAATTAGTTGAAAATGGGAAAAAACTAAGACTTCGAGGCTATTTAGGAATTTCAGCATTGGGTAGAAGTCAAACTTGGCTAAGGGTTAATTAAATAAAAACTCTCCCATACCACCAATTCTGGGTATTGCAAATTTAGTTCAATACCTAGAATTAAACTTTCTCAATAATCGTAATTTGAATGCAATCTTTTTTGTCATATTGAATTTGCATGCCATATCTTGCCTGAGTAGTTATTAATGCATGGCATAGCGTCGTGTAAAAAGCATTAGAAACTATCGAAAAATATAAAATTACCATAGTCAGTGTGGGTACCAACAATGTTTCATCACATTTTGGATTTGCCACCTAGTATTCTCAATCAATATGACTATTCAAGTTTGAAAGTAGCGATCCATGCAGCCGCATTATGTAGAAATAATGCTTAGCAAATGCAGTTGATCAAGCCAAGACGGCAATAGCTACACTCAGTGGAAATTCAATCCCGCATAGTGCATTACCATGGTTTTGGTCTGAACAATATGACAAACGTTTACACATAGCTGGTGTAATAGATCACTATGATCAAGTCATTATTAGGCAGAGTTTCGCAAAGGGTGGATTTTCAAGATTATACTTTAAAGGTAATCTGCTAAAAATGGTAGTCTACGTAAATTCAGTAAAAGATTTTATTGCAGCAAAACAACGCATTGTACAAAAAACTGCGCTTGATTTAAACCTAGTTCAAACTGAGTCTGATTTAAAAAATGTGTGCTTAAAAAATAATCATAATTTCATTGTTATTCAAAAAAAATATAACCTACAATAAACATATCGGAAGAAATTATCATTATTAGAATAGTTATAGAGAATTTTTAAATAATGATAAATTATTTATGGAAGAAAGATAATGCTTTCAGCAAGCCAAGGAAGGCACAATAAGAATGAAAATATTTATATTCATTCCTGTTTTTATAAAGTTCGGCAATCTATAGAGAATATCCAGCTTAATTTCTTATTTGCACCAGGTGGTTATGGTAAAACATCAGTTTTGACATACTGTTTCGAATATTTCGAGAAAATAAGTAATGATATTTGCTGTATTTGGCTAGATGAGATAAATTTTGACCCAAAGCAAAGAGGTTCCTTGTTGGCTGCCTTAAGTCTTTTTTTTAATCATCAATTGGAACAAGATTCAACGATTGAAAAAATTTTACACAGGTATACTTCAGGTGAATGTTATATCTTTATTGATGATTACGAAAAAATAGAGTGTGCTCACTTTAATAATGAAATTGATAATTTATTAGATAACAAAAAGGTTAATTGCCATGTAATCATTGCATCACGTATATTTCCAAAATTTAGAATATCTTATTTAGAACTGAATCAGAAAATTAAAATATTTAATTCATCAAGTTTAAGCTTTAATAGCGTCGAAGTTTTCGAGTATTTAGATACCAACATTTCAGCCAGTCAACTTGAATTTGTGTTTAATAAAACACAAGGATGGCCATATGCCATATCCATTTGTAAGGATTTATTAAATAACCAACAAAATGCACGAAAGTTATTTGAGCTTTCGGGTGAGGATTATATATTTTCACAACTCTTTAAAGAACAAATTTTAGATAATTTGGATTCTGATATGCAAGAATTCCTGATTGGTTTGTCTACTCTTGAAACGGCGAATGCTGAACTTTGCAACTATGCATTAAAATTTACTGATAGTAAATCTAGATTAAAACAGTTATATCATAGCGGAGCATTTATCGAAAATACAGATCGAAATAATCGAGAATTTAAAGTCCATCCACTCTTGCGTGAATTCATACTCAGTCAACAAGTTAATAATAAGTCAAAAAAAATACTTGTTCGTGCATCAATGTGGTCAATTAGAAATCAATATTACAAAAAGTCTGCTTATTATGCAAAATTAAGTCAAGACCGTCATATTCAAAATTTAGTTATTGAAAAAACAGAGGTGGATCAGGAAATTTGAACAACACTTATAAGTGATATTTTGCTCCCCAAATGATGTTATAAACATCAATATATGGAGTATTTTATGGCACGTAGACCAAGAAGAAATCATTCAAATGATTTTAAAGCTAAGGTAGCACTTGCTGCGATTAAAGCAGAAAAAACACTTGCTGAATTGAGTGCTGAATTTGATGTTCATCAAAACCAAATTATCGACTGGAAAAATCAACTGATTTCAGCTTCCTCGCAAGCTTTCGATCAATCAAAAGCTCCAACAGAACCACCCATCGATCTAAAAAAACTACATGCAAAAATCGGTGAGCAGGCATTAGAAATTGATTTTTTAGAAGGTGTGTTGAAGAAACTGGGCCGCTTCAACCACAAAAGTTAATCGATGACTCACTTCAGATTTCAGTATCTAAGCAAGCTCAGCTGCTGAAAGTCTCCCGTGGTTGTTATTACTATCGCCCAAAACCTGTGAGTGCATCAGATCTGAAGCTGATGCGGTGTATGGATGAGTTACATATGCAATACCCTTTTGCAGGTAGCCGTATGATGCGTGATTTGTTGAATCGTCAAGGACATCATATAGGACGACGTCATACACGTACTTTAATGAAGAAAATGGGCATTAATGCGTTATATTGCAAACCAAATTTAAGCCAGGCTAATCAAGCTCACCGCAAATATCCATATCTGCTCAAAGGATTGGCTATTCAGCGCAGTAATCAAGTGTGGTCTACGGATATAACGTATATCCCTATGGCAAAAGGCTTTGTTTATTTATGTGCTGTGATTGATTGGCATAGCCGCAAGGTACTTGCGCATAGAGTATCGATTAGTATGGAGGTTACATTTTGCATAGAAACATTAAATGAAGCTATTGAAAAATATGGTCGACCTGAAATATTTAATACAGACCAAGGCAGTCAGTTTACCAGTGATGCATTTATTGATGTATTGAAATCAAATGACATCCAAATCAGCATGGATGGTAAAGGTCGATGGGTTGATAATGTGATGGTTGAACGATTATGGCGGAGCGTTAAATATGAAGAGGTGTATCTCAAAGCCTACAGCAATGTTTTGGATGCGAAGAAGCAATTAAACGCATATTTTGAATTTTATAATTTGAAACGACCTCATTCGAGTCTGGACAAAATGACTCCAGATGAGTTTTACTATGACCAGCTACCACAACAAAATAAGGTAGCTTAACTAGAGCAGAGTATCACTTATAAATAAGCTTTTAGTTGTTCAAACATGTGGGACCACCTCTAAACCAGTGAAATTTTAGCTAAGGACTTAGGTGAATTACCTACACTGATTAATTGGTTCAAGGAGTTAAAAGATGAGAAATATTTTAATTGGAATAAAATAATTTACTGGCTGGCATGGTCGCTCGCACTTTCATATCAATGGGAGGAGTCAAAACAAAGAGTAAATGATCTCAGACTAGCTTTACAAAATGATCAGTATCTAAATGAACTGGATTTTCAGTTTTTTTCTGCTAAATTAGATTCGATTGAAATTGTCTTATTAACATTTCAGGATAAACGCCAAATAAGTTTAGAAAAATCAAAAATTTGGTTTAAAAAAAATAAAAACACCGATAATTTTGATAAGGCAGTTGTATCTTGTGCAAGTTACTTAAGTTACAGATTGAATGTTGAGTATGATTTGGCTCAAAAATCAATCAACTATGCACTACAAGTGATTAGAGATACAGGCAGTATATATGGTGAAATCTGGGTTAATCTACTTTACGGCTTATTTCTTCTTGATTGTGGTCTATATAATCGTGCACAAAAAGTTTTAGAAAGGCAATTTTATAAAACAATTGAAGAAATAGGTGAAGATGCTTCTATTTTACCTACAATTTCACAATTATTATCAGCAATTTACTATGAAGTCAATCAAATTTCAAAAGCCCAAGAATATGTTGAAATTGGATATAGAAATATTAAAAATCATGGTTTAGTTGAAACAGCATTCGCTGGAATATCGACTTCTTATAAACTTCAAAAACGTTGGGCTGACACACAAAATTTAAGAGAGAACCTTCAAGCTATTATCTCAATTTATCCGAAACGGCTGCATATATTACTCCAGTACCAGCAAGTTGAATTGTATTTGCTTTCTAATAAAATTGAAAAAGACTTTAGTTGTTTAAATAACATAGATATTAGGGTGGAGGATAGTACTGATCAGTGCGCAGAAGTTAAAATTTATCATAAATATATCAATATATTAATGCAACTGAATGAAAATAACTTCAACTTAGTGTCTAAACTTCTCGATGAGTTTCTTTATGATAATCAATTGCAAAAAAACCAATTTTTGTTCAGTAAAATTTTAATTTTAAAATCATTTATTGCCTTAAAATATGAAAACAATAACAAAGAAGCATTGGATCGGATTAAACATGCTTTATTTTTGGCTACTGAAAATGGGTATTTTAGAGTATTTATTGATTTTGAAAAATTTTCTATAGCTTCACTTCAATTAATTAAGAGCTCAGCATCTACTTTAGATGAAAATTATAAAAATTTGCTCAATGAATTAAGCAACCACCTTTGCTTAGATGTTGAAAGTGATCAGATTAAATTTAATAGAGCTGCTTTCTCAAAAAGAGAATTAGAATTACTGCACATGTTAGAGTCAGGTTTAAAATATCAACAAATAGCAGATGAGCTTTTCATTTCACTTTCAACTGTAAAATGGCATATTAATAATATTTACATAAAATTAGGTGTAAAAAATAGAACCGGGGCATTAGTTATTGCTAGGAAATATGCATTAATTTAAAGAAAAGTCTCTCTTTTTTTAGCAAAAAAAAATATTGGCTTTATCTCATCATTAAAAATTTTTAATAAATTAGTTCTTTTTGACGATACAAGTTAATTCAATTTTGTCGTCAAATATTCATTCAAAATATTAAAATCTATTGGATGGATCCATGAAATTAAAAAATTATATATATAGTTTAGCTATATGTGCTGTATCTGCACAAACTGTTTATGCCAGTTCCTATTTTAAACCAAGTGATAAAACAGATTTTAAACGCTATTCGATTTCTATCGGCTGGTTGTATGCAAAACCCTTAGGTGATGCAAACAATATAAATAATACGACCGCAATCCCAGCAGGCAGTACTTATAGAGTAGGTGATGTCTCAACCCAGAATATTCTGGGCGCAATTGATCAGTCAACGACTCAAGGGCAACAAGCACATACGGTAATTAGCACTATACAAGGCCTAGGCATATCAAGCCTTTCAGCCGATTTAAGTGGTACTGCTACTCTAAATCAACCTTCTAATTGGACTAGCCCTAATACAGGCTTGGAAGTTGAAAACATTAATACCATGGGTATCATGTTTAATTATTATTTAAATGATAATATTTCGTTAGAGCTTAAAGCAGGTATACCACCTAAGGTTAAGGCAAAAGGAATTGGTCAGGTATATGCTCCAGTTATTGGTCAGGTTAATTTGCCACCCACATCAACAGCACTTATTGGTACAAATAGTATTCCCATTTCACAACAACTCTATATAACGGATCTTACCCAGTCCAAATATGCAATCGATACTAGAGTTTGGATGCCCGCAATTGAAGCCCATTATCAGTTTGGTGTAAGCGGTATTAACAAATTCCGTCCATATGTTGGTGTTGGCATACTATATGCCTATTTAGAAAATGTAAAAATCAATTCAGGTATTGAAAATGACCTTATTCTTGCTGGTCATCGGGTGCAGAATATTCTCACCGGTAATGCTGGAAATAGCCTTGCTGGTATAAGTTCAGATGCCAAACCTATTATTAAAGTCAGCACTAGAAATGCTTTTGCGCCAGTATTTAGTGTCGGATTTAATTATGACTTTAACTCGAATTGGTTTGCCGTAGCTTCATTATCTTATTCGAAAATGGATATTGACGCGAAAATTGATGTAAATAACCAAAATAACAATCAAAATCTGATTTCAGGAAAAGTTAAAATTGATGTTGATCCATTGATTAGTTACATGGGTATTGGCTATCGCTTTTAAAACAGAACATTTATAGGTATTAAAGGGAAACTATTCAACTATTATCATTTTAAAAAATGAGTGCAAGTACGGCATTTGAATATGGATTATTAACAATGGTTTCTTCAGATGCAGACTTTGAGCAACGAGTAAAAGAAAATGCAACTTTGTTGGCAAATCAGCCTTTGCCTGCACTCAATAATATTCGCCAATTACTACTTTCTAGCCATCAAAATAGTTTGGAAACTCATTTAGAGCTAGAAGCACGAGCGATTGCAGCAGTTAGTTTTGATGTCACCGTTAAGGAGGGTATGGCTGCATTTTTAGAAAAAGGACATCCAGATTATAAAAAAGTTTAAAACACTACAGATCTCTATATAAATGAATTTAGACCTTAATAGGTAAAGTTGCGATTTTAAGTATTGTCCAAACTTCATGGATGGTCTGATTAGTAACGAGCAATAAATAGTAGAAAAAGTAAATTGCCAATAAAAATCAGATCTACGAATCATATTTTTAAGCAAATTCCACTTAAATAATTATTCGAGATAAAGCAATAAAGATATCAACCAGCCACATCATGAATATTTACCTTATTATCTTAATATAGAAATAAAATTTCTTTTATATGCTAGAACATGGATTGAAATTCGAATTTTTCAGAAAAATAGTGATTTATTTAAAATAAAAATTCTATGCATTTATCTATCATTGTTTATAGAAATATTTGTTAGAAATCATGCTGGTGCTGCTATGAATCACTTTTGTACACAAGTCATAAATTTGGGAAGAACCCCTCAGCGTTTTGATGGTTTGGTGAATACACCTGTTTACCGAGGCTCAACTATCGTCGTCGATAGTTTTAAAGAATGGGAAGATCATAAGCAAAATGGCGGTGTTTATAAACATTATGGCCGTTTTGGTGCTGCTACAGCAAAGTCTTTTGAAAGTGCAATTAATACATTAGAAAGTGGGGCAGGATGCATGGTTTTTCCATCCGGACTATCGGCTTGTACGCATGCATTAATGGCATTCGTTGCTGCAGGTGATCATGTTCTGATTGCCGATAATATTTACGGGCCAACACGAAGTTTTGCAGACAGTATGCTGCCTAAACTGGGAATCCAAGTTGAATACTTTAACTCATGTGATCTAGATGAGTTAAAGAGCAAAATTAATCAAAAAACCAGTGTAGTCTTTGTAGAGTCACCAGGTTCAATTACTTTTGAAATTAGCGATATTGCTGCAATCTCAGAAATAAGCCATGCTATGAATGCCAAGGTTTTAGTAGATAACTCTTGGGCAACGCCATTGTTTTTTCAACCTTTAAAACATGGTGCCGATGTCTCAATTCAGGCTGTAACAAAATATATTGGTGGGCATTCTGACATTCTCATGGGGACTGCAACAGCAAATGCCGCATCCATAGAGCAATTAAATAAAGTTGTACACTTTTTTGGTGAAACGACAAGTCCAGATGATATTTATCTAGCATCACGTGGGTTGCGTAGTTTAGCCGTTCGTTTAAAACAACATGAAGAGAATGGCGTGATACTCGCTCATTATCTAAATGAACATCCAGCAATCGATCTGGTAAACCATGCAGCTTTAGCAATGAATCCATATCACAAACTATGGCAACAGAGTTTTTCTGGTTCTACAGGCTTATTTTCTTTTTATTTAAAACAAAACAATCCGTGTTTTGTTGAGGCTTTCTTTGATTCTTTAAAGCTTTTCCACATTGGCTTGTCATGGGGTGGATTTGAAAGTTTGATTTTGCCAGTTGGAACGCCTTATCGAACTCACAGTCATTTGCCTAGTCGTGGATATTTGGTACGTCTACATGCGGGACTTGAACATGTAGACGATTTAAAAGCGGATTTGGATGAGGCTTTGGCTATTGCTCAGCGTGCGATAGCTTAATTCTTGGAGTTTTACGTTTTCTTAATTCCCATTGCAATTGTTTTATTAAAGCTGGATATCTACGGCTTGATTCTATCAAGCATTAATTTAAGTGGCTGTTGAAGTCATTTTTTAATTCTTTTATTGTTGGAATCGCAGGGTATTCAGCATTTAATCTACGCCCATTTCTATTGATATTCTTTTTTCTATTTGGGTTTATTCTTATAAAAATAAGCTCATCTGGTTCATTTCTATGATTAATTTCACAAATCATAACTGTGCCAAATTTCTCAATAATTGTATGTTTTGGAAAGGTTCTTTTAACTAATTCCTTTAAATTTTGTTGATTGGACTTTTTACTTTTAACGATAACAATTCCAAGAGCCACAATGATTAAAACAATAACTAGAATTTTCATTTATTTTCCATGATAACATGGGTGATTTCTCACCTAAAATATACTCAAATGTTAATCTATATGAATGATTAATCTTATTTTTTAGTATATTTGTTCTATATTTCATTAAATCATTTATTTTACATTTTTTTAAGTTCTGAGCAAAAAAATTGCACATTAAAGATATAGATTAAGTAATTTTGAGCAAATATATTCACATTTTTTAAACAACCAAACTCATGGGGCTAAAACAACCATTAAGACATAAAAGTGTTCGTGCCTAAATAAATTACAGAGATGCCTCCACTCTCTTTTTGACTACATAGAAGCTGAATTGAAAAGATGGGAACTTTTATGAACATAAAAAATCAGCCAAAAGACCATGAGCAAGTTCTTATTTATACACACAAGACAAAGTCAGCCCTAGTTTTATCAAAAGAAAATATAGATGAAAACAATAGGGCTATATCACTGAATATAAATACCTTTAAAAGAGGATTGAGGGACGTAAATAATTTAAAAATGATTGAAAAAATTACGGACGCCACCAATAGTTTTCGACATTTGGCTGGTTTAAGTTCAATACTTCACCCATTTGAGGCGTACTAATCGCTAAGTCGTTTTGATGAGCCAAAGCCACAATCCGTTCAAATGGATCGTCCCAAGCATGAAGCGCCAAGTCAAAAGTCCCATTATGGACAGGCAACAAATGACGTCCTTTTAAATCGATATGCGCTTGTAAAGTTTGCTCAGGTTGCATGTGAACATCTGGCCATTCTGGATCATAGGCCCCAGTTTCTAGCATGGTAAGATCGAAAGGACCATAACGATGTCCAATCTCTTTAAACCCATCGAAATAACCAGTATCGCCACTAAAAAACACCCGTAGATCATTATCAATAATCACCCACGATGCCCAAAGCGTTGCGTTGCTATCACCCATACCACGGCCTGAAAAATGATGGGCAGGGGTAGCAATCAGTTCAAGACCAGCCACATGGGTTATTTCCCACCAGTCAAGTTGCTGAACCTTTTCTGCTGGCACACCCCATTTAATCAGTGTGTCACCAACACCAAGTGGTGTTAAGAAGTGTTCAACTTTGTCTTTGAGCTGGATTACTGCATGGTAGTCAAGATGGTCATAGTGGTTATGCGACAAAATCACGCCTTTAATGGGCGGTAAGTCTGCGATGCTAATCGGTGGTTGGTGAAAACGCTTTGGGCCAATCCATTGAAAAGGCGAGGCACGCTCAGAAAAAACAGGATCGGTTAACCAAAATTCATTACGTAATTTTAATAAAATGGTCGAATGCCCAAGACGAAATAGAGAACGGTCAGGGGCACTCATGAGTTGTTCTTTTGATAAACTTAACACAGGAATTTCTTGGTTTGGCACCGTATTTTTGGGTTTGTTAAATAGAAATTTCCACATTAAGCCTAGCGTTTTTCCGAAAGAATGTGTGTGCAGATTCGGTCTTGTATTGCTATATCTCCCATTGTGCTGCTGTGATGACATAAAGGGGGAAAGCAAGTCTGTTGCGTTTGAAATTGTCATTTTATTTTCCTTGAGTGGAACAAGCTATATCTGTAAATAAGAACTTGAGATAAGTGCTTATTTTGATTTATTTAAATGAGTATTTAATCACTCATTAATTAATTTAAAAAATAAGAATGCTGCACATCCTTACTTTAGTCTTTATCTACATTGAAACTGCATGCCAAAAAGCTTCAAAACCAGACTTCCGATAAAGATCAGCTTGAGAAGGGTCTTGAGCAATAAAGTTGAGTGTGACTTCGGCAAGTGCACCCAAAATCGAACCGATAAACAAGGGTGGATAATCTCTTAATTTGCCGTCATCAATATGTTCTTGAATAGTCCTAGTAAAATCACAAAAAGTTTGCATACCAATGTGTTTACTCTGCTCTGTAATTTGTTCTGAAGTCGACAACTGTGCCATCACTTTACGTTTGAATGGGGCATCTAAACTCCAGTCCAAATAGCTTTGCCAGATATAAAACATTTGGCTTTGTAGGTCTGAGTTGTTCGGATAATTCAGCATTATGACCTGACGCAGTTCGGCCTTTAGCGAAAGGTATAATTGGTTAAGTAATTCCTCTTTATTACTGAAATAAGTAAATAAAGTACCTTCTGCTACACCAGCGACTTTAGCTATTTTTGAAGTAGATGCACGCTCTCCAAGTTCTGCCAATGTTTCAATAGCAGCATTTAAAATTGCATTACGTTTATCTTCACTACGAGGACGGGCCATAGACAAATATATTAATTGAGTGACTACTCAATCATACATAAAAATAGATAAAGCGCAAGATATATATTTTAAAAGGGATGGGCTTTTCAAGATCACAAGCTATAGATGCATCACATAGACAGGGCCACACAGCAAAGTTAGCGCTTTAATTAATAGTCATAATTATAATTTCCGCAACCGATAAGACGCGAGAAATTATTGATCACTGTATGGAATCACGTGAGTCAGGTAATGCTTCTATAGAATAGAACTTTTTTTAAGTCTTTGATCTATATTTTAAAATTTTAATCACGGACAACTTTCCAGAGATATGTGTAATCCTGAATATCTGCTGTTACAGCATGTGTAAATTGCTAGATTATCTCATCAGATTGTTTCAGTATAGATCCAGAAACTCGAATTTACAGGACAATCATCATGATATTGAGATATCGTATATTTTTAAAATATCTTTCTATTTTAGGTTTTGTGGCAAGTTCTGCTGTGATTAGCGTCGCTTTCGGAAGTTCCGAGCAGGCATGGAACAAGCATGATCAGGAAATAAAAGCGGCTTGTATAAAAGCAAGTCAACTTAAAAATGCCAAGACAGTAAGTAATGTCATGCTGTTTGATGATCGTGTTGGATATTCGGCACTCTTGATTCAAGGAAAATATCCGCAAGCACATATGAAAAACAAAATAGGGCAAGAACTGTGTTTATGGAATAAGGCATCGAAGAAAGCTTATTTAACTGAAGCAAATACGAAAGTACATTGAAGCCATCACCATACAAAATCGAGTAGCGATCTGATTTCAGCATAACTTATATTATGTTACTTGGAATACTCAGCAACTTGAATATAATTTTACTGATTCAAGTTGCTGAGCTGTAACAACAACAGCATTGTGTAGCCACAGTCTCTGATATTCTATTTAACTTATGTTCACCTAGAATTTATTTCACAATTAAATTGATTTTTAATAAACAATAAATTTAATTACTTAGCGCACTAAAATAACAATTTATAAAATATTTGGTTCATGAACCTAGCTATGAAGTCTTAAGAATAGACTAAATTTGTCTATGCTGAGTCAGGGTTTTTATAGCTACGATTTCTGTTTGGCTTTTTGGCGTAAGACATACAAATATAAGCTTTCTACTTTTTCACGTGCCCATGGGGTAGTACGTAAGAATCGCAATGATGACTTAACACTTGGATCTATGCAAAAACATCTAATTTCAATTTTACGACTTAAGCCTTCAAAGCCATCGTAGTAATCTAATAATTCATCCAAAATGTCAGCAAGTTTTTTGCCGTGTAGAGGGTCATTGGAGGCGTTCATAATAGATCAACCATATTTTGGGAGGCCATCATTATAACCTGAGCTAATTGAAAAATGAGAGGGTTGGAATTTAAGCGTAATTAACATAGAAAATTACAGCTTATTTTCTAGTTAACTTTTTTCTAAATATAAATTAGTCAAATTCTAATAATTAGGTAGCCATTGCAAACAACATGTGAGTAGACAACTTACCTAATATTTTATTTAACATAATATATATTATGCGAAATTATTATAATTAAACATTTGATATAAATAGTTTTAATATTTATGAAATTCACACCTGAGTCATGCTAATCTCAATTTATTAAGACTTAAAAGCTATCAATCCATCTAGAAATGAATTTTATCTCTATGCATCTCTACAATCGTTAACCAAGCTTTGGTTGCTGGACTCATTGCTACAGTCGTATTCCAAGCCATACTCAATGTCCAATGTAATTTAGGCTCATTAAGGATTGCTGAGCAAAACTTCCCTTGATCTAACTGATCACAATAAATTTTGGGCAATATGGCGAGCCCCATATTAAACTCCACCATTTTGGTGATAAAGTCCCACTGGCTACTTTTACACACCACTTTTGGTTCAAAACCTACAGCATTTGCAGCCTGTATAATCATCTTATTTAATGTAAAAGAATCAGCGTAAAGTAAAAAAGTTTCTTCTTTAAGTTCATGCAAATTTACTGAATCTCTTTGATTCCAATGTGAATTTTTCTTTGCTAATAAACACATCGGTGAATCTATCACAGGAATTGCCGCAAAACTTGGTCTTAAATTACCGAGTAAAATCCCAACATCAATACTTTTATCAGCAATTGCTTCCTCAATACCATTGGCACCAACTTCTAAGAATTTCAATTGAATATTAGGATGATTCTGGTGAAATAAAGCAATTAAAGGGCTAAGTAATACCGAGCCTAATGGTGGTAAGCCTATGGTTAATTTACCTTTTTTTAACTGCTGTACTTGATCAATATTTTCAAATATTTGCTTTTGTTCATTTAAGATATTTAAAGCATGTTGATAAATTAATTCACCAATATAGGTAAGTACAACTTCCCTTTTTCTTCCAGCTTCACCTTTTTTAAACAAAGCTGTGCCAAGTTCTTCTTCTAAATGTTTAATTGATTTACTGAGTGTAGGCTGTGTCATAAACAAACGATCCGCAGCCAAAGTAAAACTTTCGCAATTAACGATTTCTACAAAAATTTTAAGATTTTTAATGTCCATCAATTATTCCAAAAACGCATAATTATGGTTTAATTATTCATAATATGCTGTGATGTTTGCAACTAAAATAACGTATCTTTTTAAAATATCTGCAATAAAATGTCTACGCGCACTCAAAGCCATCAAATTTCATCAATCTATAAAGTCACATTGCAAATTGGGCTTTTAATTTTGATTTGGTGGATTGGTTCAATCATTCAAAAGCAATTTAATTTACCTATTTCGGCAGCTGTGATTGGCTTATTTATGGTTTTGATTGGGCTCATGACAGGTATTTTTAAGTTAAATTGGATTAAATCAGGCTCAGATTTCATTCTAGGTGAATTGGTACTATTTTTTATTCCTTGTTTTATCGGGTTAATGAAATATAAAAACCTATTTATCACTGAGGGTTGGCAACTGATTGTTGTGGTTGTACTGGGCACAATTTGTGTGATGGTATTTACTGCTTATAGTGTGCATATAGGTTTTAAACTAGAGCGGAAATTGAAACAACGTCATGTTCATAAAACCGTACATGTATTACAGGGAGATAAATAATGTCTGCCATTTCAATATTTTGCCTAGTGATCACATTAGTCGCTTATGTGTTGGTCAAAAAGCTTTATCGTAAATTTCCATACTTAATTTTATCTCCAGCAATTTTGGTTCCGATTGTTTTAATCACCATTTTACTGTCAGCACATGTTTCTTATGATGCTTATATGCTTGATAGTCAGTGGATTATATGGATGTTAGGGCCTGCAACTGTTGCCTTTGCAATCCCAATTTTTGAATATCGCCAAATCATTAAAGAACATCTCATTTCAATTTCTATGGGTGTGGTCATTGGTATGCTTGCTGGAATGATCAGTGCATTCTACCTTGCCAAGTTATTTCATTTTGACCAAACAACAACCTATAGTCTAATGGCACGTTCAATCTCCACACCATTTGCAATGGAGTTAACAACCCATATCGGCGGTTCAGTTGAACTGGTGATTTTATTCACCATGATTACTGGGGTGACTGGTATGTTAATTGGTGATTTGGTATTAGGCGGTTTAAGACTGAAATCAAGCTTTGCACAAGGTGCGTCTTTGGGTAATGCGGCACATGGTTTTGGTACAAGTAAAGCTTATATGCGTGATAAAGATGAAGGTGTTATTGCCAGTTTAACCATGGTTTTAGCTGGTATTTTTATGGTATTGGTTGGACCTTTTATTGTACACCTTATTGTTTATTTACTAAATTAACCCGTACAGAATTGATTTGAACGTTCTGAATCTCTTTTCTGCAAAGAGATTCATTTATCTTTGAATCGTTTGTAATGTTTTAGGTAAAAAATTAATCAATAGCAAACCAAGCAATGCTGAAAATCCAGCAATGATAAAAATATATTCTCCTGATAATTTTTCCCAATATTGCCCAGCTAAGATGCTGCCAGATGCAACGCCAAGTCCCCACATGGTACTATATAGCGCTTGCCCTCTGCCCTGTTGTTTGGCTGCAAAGTTCTGCAAAATGACCCGCATTGCAATAATATGAAATAAACCAAAACTAAATGCATGAAAAGTTTGAGAAATAAATTGAATAATGAAACTTTCTGAAAATAAACCTGCCAAAATAAATCGAATACTGGTCATGATTAAACAAAGTGCGACTAAGCTTCGCCATGAAAAACGATTTAGGAAGAAATTTGCATAGTTAAACATGATAATTTCAGCAATCACCCCAACTGACCATAAAAAGCCAATCTGAGTTGTACTGTAACCAGCAAGCTTTAAATAATTACTATAAAAACTATAAAATGGTGCTTGTGCAAAAAGCATAATAAATTCAATGATAAAAAATGAAAAAACCACTGGTCTTTTTAGAATGGGAAGCAATGGGTCTAATATTTTTTGTGCACTCGGTGCAGTGCTGGGTTCCTTAATCGAAAAGGACCAAATAAAAGCTGTAAATGCAATACATAACAACATCATTGGTAAATATTGAATTGCAATAACTTCTAAAATCGCACCGATACTAAATACGCCAATAATAAATCCAATAGAGCCCCATTTTCTAATTTTTCCATACAATGCTGTATGTTGATTACCCAGCCAAAACAGCGTTACACCTTCAAATTGCGCAAGTATGGCATTTTGAAAGAAGCTAAAAATCAGCATCAGAAATGCAATTGATTGCATATTGTTGGGAATGATAAAAATTAAAAACCAGATCGTAGCTTCCATCCAGGTTGCCACACGAACCCACAACATTCGTTTTCCTGTTTTATCTGCGATAAATCCCCAAATAAAAGGTGCAAATATACGGGTTAAAATGGCTATAGACGACAGTAATCCGATTTCTTGATAATTAAATCCTTGATCTTGAAGATATAAGCTCCAATACGGTAAAAAAGTTCCAACTATTGAATAATACCAAAAATAGAATCCACTCAGTCTGTATTGGATTGGCATAGCTTGCATGTCGTTGCATTCACTTGGATTTTCAATATGTTACCACAATTAATGGTTGTAGTGGATTGCTGCCATTTGTTTACTAGTGACAAAAAAATAGCCCTTACATTGAAGGGCTATTTTTTTGAGTATCTGTTAACGAGTTACTCGATCCCAAGCATCTTTTACTGCATGCTTTGCTTCTTCCCATTTTAAACGAGACTCTCTTTTGGTTTTTTCCCATTGAAGCTTAAGATCTGCTTCAACTTCTTCAAACTTTGTTTCATAAGGGTAATTGCTTCTAGAAGTGTACCCTAGCTGATATGCATCACGATAATCACGATCGTAATCTACATTATCATATAAGTTAATCGTGTCTTTATAATAAGGGCGAGTGTTGTAAGTTTCACGCCAATAAACATCTTCATCAGTTGGATTTACAGCTTCAGAAATGCTTTTTCCAGCTAATCCTCCAACAACTGCACCTACTACCCCACCGACTGCAGCACCTACAGGTCCGCCAACAGCTCCAATAGCTGCACCACTTACTGCACCGCCTGCGGCTCCAACACCTGTCCCGATTGGGTGTGCGCCTGGCTCACCGGAAATTGGATCGGCATTCAATTGGTCACGTTGTTCTTTACTGAGATCCTTAACTACTTCGTTATCTATATTAGAATTTGACATATTTAATCCTCTATTTTGATAAAAGTTATTAATTCAATTAATCAATCAACGATAATCATCCTAGATTAAATATTTTTATTTAATATTACTATTTGTTATAGTTTCAAGAAAGGTTTGTACAAAATTAAATTAACCAAATTAAAATAAAATTAGCTCAAAACACCAGCCCTATTGAGTATTATCGTTTTAGAAATTTTTAAATAAATAACATCAAATTACAATACAACATATTAAAACATCACCGTTAATTATTTAAAAATAAAACATTATAAAACAACATCTTACATCAATACTTTCAAACATCTAATTAAGATCAAAAAAAATAAAATAATCAAAAAAACATCAATAAAGCTTATAAATTATAATTACATCACAAAAAAAAATGAATAAAGCATAACAAAATTAATTAATTGAGAACAGAATCACATTATTTTTAATTTTATATATTTATTCAAAAATGACATTTATAAATTAAATAAATCTATAAACCTTACATTATTAACTCAACAAAACTTAAAACTTTAAAATACTTACATCACTAATTTTTTAAATGTCTTAGACTGATATTTCAACTTGAACAATAGATGAGCAAACATTATGAGTAACGTTAATGCAAACGATATTAAAGAACATGCTTCAGTAATTGCTTCATGTGGTACACAGATCGGTAAGGTTGATCATCTTGAGGGACAAGATTCAATTAAATTGACTCGAAGTGATGATGAACATAATGAACATCATCTGATTCCATTAAGTTGGGCGAGTGAAATTAAAGATGGAAACGTAATTTTGAATAAAAATTCAGAAGAAGCAAGAAATGAGTGGCAAACATTATAGCTTTTACCTAAAGTAATTTGATATTTCAAGAATGCCAATCGATACGATTGGCGTTCTTGTCATCAAATCATCAGTTTTCAAATCTGACTTATCTATCTAGCTAAATTTTAAAAAGTTTAAATCATTAATTAACTAAACTTGTTTTGTCTTTATCAATATATTTATCATATTCATGTTGATACTTTTTAGCTAAGCTTAGTTTTTCATCATCTTTTAAAATTTTACCAGATTGCTGGAAAAATTTATGCTCTTCTTCATCTAAATGATGATGTACAAGCTTTCGTAGCTGATTTGCTATACGTAACCAACTCGGATTATTGAATTCTTTTTCAGTAAGTTGCTCAAGTAGCTCATCAATTTCGTGATGCTCAGACAGAGCATGTCTTGTAATATTCAAACCTGCATCTGTCATCATAAGAGGTATGTAAAAATACCTGTCTTCAGCCACTGCATGTGCAAATAATTCATTTTTCAATAATGAGAAATAATGCTTTCTTTCTTCTGAGTTGCCACTGGTTTCAATTAATTTATCAGATAATTCTCTTTGCTTTTCATGACTAAATTTTAAGACATCAAATATGGTGAGTTGCTTACTATGGCTCATACTTTTATCCTATCGAAAAATTTATTTAATATTCAATCTTAGAGGATAAACTCATATTTATTATTGAACTCTTGTTTCAATAGTTTTTTAATTGTAATAACTGTTTATATTGTACGATCTATGAAATTCAAAAAATCATTAAGAAACCTAAATTGAGGGTATTTTTCTTCGCTGCATTCAAAGCACTACTCTCATTGTATTTAGCAATATAAAAACCATTCTTAACTCCTTCACCTTTACCAAAGTTAAGTAAAAAGGCAGAAGATAAAGTCATATTGGCAAACTGGTACCTTAAAAAATATTAAAAGTGTATCTTATGGCAATACCACAATCAAAAATACACTCTACTACTTCTTTTTTTAAATCTTAGGGGTAGAGTTTATGTCTTTTCAACATCATTCTAATGATTTTTTTCCCCCCATTATGGCTGGTTTAATTTCGGTCATTGTTAATTATGGTGGTACCTTTATTTTAATCTTTCAAGCTGCGCAGATGGCTGGTCTTAGCCCTGAACTCACTGCCTCATGGGTCTGGTCTATTTCTATTGGGGTTGGTATCACAGGAATATTATTAAGCTGGTATACCCGAGAACCCATTATCACTGCGTGGTCTACACCTGCCGCTGCATTTTTAATTACGACGCTTGTAACCGTGCCATATTCCGAAGCAATTGGCGCATATTTACTTTCTGCACTGGGATTTGTGATCTTGGGAATTACGGGCTATTTTGAAAAATTGATTGGTCTAATTCCAGCAGGTATTGCATCTGGTCTCTTGGCAGGTATTTTATTGCAATTTGGGATTGCTGCCTTTACCAATATGACAATTGATCCCTTTTTGGCGATTTCATTATTTTTGATTTACCTAATCACCAAACGATTTTCTGCAAGATTTGCCATTATTAGTGTCTTGATTTTTGGCTTTATTTTCTTACTTTTACAATCACGGATTGATTTCTCGGGATTTGAACTAAAATTAGCCTCGCCTATTTTTACCACACCAACTTTTTCTATAAACTCGATACTGAGTGTTGCTTTACCTTTATTTTTAATTACCTTAACAGGACAATATATGCCAGGTTTACTGGTTCTTAAAAATGATGGTTTTCACACCAATGCTAAACCGATTCTTATCGTGACAGGCTTAGGCTCGTTCCTCATGGCTCCGTTTGGTTCACATGCATTTAATCTTGCTGCGATCACTGCTGCAATTTGCACTGGAAAGGAATCCCACGAAGATCCATCAAAACGCTGGATTTCAGGGATTGCCGCAGGTGTGTTTTATATTCTTGTTGGAATTTTTGGTGTAACGTTAGCAGCTGTTTTTGCAGCGTTTCCAGTCGCTTTTATAAGCACTTTAGCAGGACTTGCATTATTAGGTACAATTGCTGGAAGTCTTGCAAATGCGATGAGTGATATTGATGGCCGAGAAGCCTCACTCATTACCTTTCTCGCAACGACGGCCAATATCAGTTTATTTGGTGTTGGGGGTGCATTTTGGGGTTTGGTTTTAGGTCTAATTTCATATCTAGTACTCAATGGAAAATTCAAAACCAACACACTTTCTTGACCATAGTGGACTAAAGAACTGGTAGTGTTTATAAAACAATTATTTATAAACAGCATATTACCTTTAAATATGCTGTTTTAATTTATTCAGAGTCTAAAACCTCATTCTATAAACCCAGAGATCATTTGATTGACTACAGCCGGTTTTTCAGCATGTAACCAATGCCCGACTTGTTCAATGACTTTAACTTGACTATGACTAAACTGGGTTTCGATTGCAGAAAAATGTTCAGCTTTTGAAATATAGGGAGAGTTTCCACCTTTAATAAACAATGCTGGAATAGGATTCACCTGCTGATTTTCCCAGCTTAAAATATCAGCATAATGATTAAATAAAGCTTGGACATTAAACAGCCATTTTCCCTTACTGAATGATTTTAATAAAAATTGAATCACCATTTCTTCTTTTAAATATTGACGCATAATCTCTGTTGCTTCTTTACGAGATTCAATTTGTGCATTTTCAACCGCAAATAAGGCTTTAAAAATTTGATCATGGTGATTTTCTTGATATGCAAAAGGTGTCATATCCAAGACAATCATTTTTTGCATACGATCTTGCGCTAAATCTGCAAGTTTCATTGCAATTTTTCCACCCATAGAATGTCCAATCGCAATAAACTTTTCAATATTTAAATGATCAAGTGTTTGCAAAACATCCTGAGCCATCAATTGATAATTCATTTCATCTGAATGTGCAGAATGGCCATGATTTCGAACATCAATTTGTAATAAGTTGAATTTGCCTTGAAATTCACGTGCAATAATGCCCAAATTACTTAAACTTCCAAATAACCCGTGAATCAATACCAGTGTGACTTTTTGAGTTTCATGGCTATCTTGAGCTTGATCGTATTGATAATTCAGTAACATTAAAAACCATCCAGAATTTAAATATTGCGCTTGCACTATGATGACAAGAAGAGAAATGCAGAACAATAGTTTTATCATTCATTAACAATACTGCGACCTAAAAACAATCAATATCTTAGCTATCTCTCTTTCAATACCGCACTTGATACACTGTTTAAGTTTTATCTTATTTATCCTCTATTTTGTAGAGAATACACATTTGGCTATAAATATAGACAAATGTGCGATGACCTTAATCTAAAGTTGAATAAATAATAAAAAATAAACCTCAATCTACTGTTGAGTCGGGGTTTGAATTACCTATATTATCAGACTTGATTTTTTCGATTGATTTAGGACTTTAGACCATGTTTCAACATGTAGATCCTTATGCAGGTGATCCAATTCTTTCTCTAATGGAAGCCTTTGGTAAGGATGAACGGACACACAAAGTAAATTTAAGTATTGGTCTTTATTATAATGAGGACACAATTGTTCCTCAGTTAGACGCTGTAAAAGCGGCTTTGAAAAATATTGAACCAAGCAATGACAAGGTAAAGCTTTATTTACCGATGGATGGTTCAAAGTCTTATAACGAAGCAACCCAGAAACTGGTTTTAGGTGCAGATAGCCAAGCACGTAAAGATGGTCGTGCAGTGACCATTCAAACCCTAGGTGGTTCTGGTGCACTTAAAGTAGGCGCAGATTTTCTAAAAAAATACTTCCCTGAATCTGATGTTTGGGTGAGCCAACCGACGTGGGAAAACCATATTGCAATTTTTAATGGTGCAGGAATCAATTCACATTTCTACCGTTATTTTGATGCAGCAACCAATGGTGTCAATATTGAAGGCATGTTAGAGGATTTACAGCAAATCCCTGCAAAAGGCATTGTTCTTCTTCACCCTTGTTGCCATAACCCAACAGGCGCAGATTTAACACCTGCTGAATGGGATCGTGTAATTGAAGTATTGAAAGCACGTGATTTAATTCCATTCCTAGATATTGCTTACCAAGGTTTTGGTCAAGGCTTAGAAGAAGATGCTTATGCAATTCGTGCCTTAGACAAGTCAGGATTGAATTTCATTGTCAGTAATTCATTCTCTAAAATTTTCTCACTATATGGTGAGCGTGTTGGTGGCTTAAGCTTTATTTGTGATGACCAAGCAACTGCACAAAAGGTTTTAGGTCAGCTTAAAGCAACTGTACGCCGTATCTACTCAAGCCCTCCAACGACAGGTGCCTTAGTGGTTGATAATGTATTGAATGATGCAACATTAACTGAAAAATGGCATGCAGAACTTAAAGAAATGCGTGAGCGTATCATCCAAATGCGCGAACTATTAAAGGCAAAATTAACTGCTGCTTTACCTAGTCGTAATTTTGATTACCTTACAGAACAACAAGGCATGTTTAGCTATACAGGTTTAACGGCTGAACAAGTGGATATATTAAAAGATCAATATGCCATTTATTTGCTACGTAGTGGCCGTATGTGTGCAGCGGGCTTAAATTTAAAAAATATTGATTATGTAGCAACATCTGTTGCAGAAGTCATTAAAGCAACTGCTTAAATAAATTGATAAGCGTTGATTGGTTCAATCAACTGCCACTTAACTCCCTTTTCATAAGGGAGTTAAGTTTTGAGATGATTCTTTTTTAATGAGCATTTTAAAAACTGAACATTGACATACAGATTTATTCTTATACAATAAGCATTCTTATCCCCTTCTTAAAAGAGTAACGCCAATGAAGTAAGTCATTTTCTCATCATTATTTATTTAATTTTTGATGTGCAAAATAGATTCTACTCAAGGCTATACTTATCTTTTGGTTCTGATACCGTCTTTACGATAAATTAAATAATCTACTGTTATTTAAAGCTTTTATTACATACTATTTTGTGCATCCTCTATATGAGGATCATTGAATGCAACAAGCATGTATTATTTCAAATTTGAGTTTGGCATTCCCCACTCAAACAATGTTTACACAACTAAATTTTGTGCTTTTTTCAGGGCAAACTTCTGCTGTGATTGGTCGTAATGGTTTGGGAAAATCATTACTTTTTAAACTATTACACCTACAACAGCATTCAGATTTAGCCTATTCAGGGCAAATTGCATGGCATATCCAACATGATTATTTAGCACAATTACAACGATTAAATGCGAAAACCATAGCTGAAGCTTTAAATATTGCTCATCTACACAATGCTTTTGAGCGTATTGAAAACAGTAGTGCCAGTTTTGAAGATTATGATTTGGTGGAAAACTGTTGGGATTTACCTCAAAAATGGCAACAAATTTTAAGCAATGCACAACTGCCGCTTGATTTAAATTTTCCCATACAATACTTAAGTGAAGGTCAAAAAACCAAGCTGGCTTTGTGTCGCTTATTTCTAAAGCAAGATCATTATCTACTTTTAGATGAGCCAAGTAATCATTTAGATGCCATGGCAAGAAAATGGTTAATTGAATCGATTCAGGCACATAAGGCGGGAGTTTGTATTATTAGTCATGATCTTCAATTGCTGAATCAAGTGCAGCATATTTATGCTTTAACCGCGCAAGGTTTACAACATGTTTCGGGAAATTATGCTGATTATGTTCAACAGCACCAACAACAAATCCATGCCTTAACTCAGTCTATTCAACAAGAAAAACGTGAATTTAAACAGTTAAAGCAACAACAGCATGATAGTTTAATGAAAGCACAAAAACGTCAACGTAAAGGTGCTCAATTGCGTGACTCGAACTCTCAAGCCAAGATTCTACTGGATTTTAAAAAAGAGCAAGCTGGGCAAAGTTTTGGGAAATTACGTGCACAACAAATTCGCCAAGCTGATGAAACACAGAGCAGTTTACAGGAGAAACAAACAACATTAGAAAAAATTAAACCACAACGATTTGACTTTCATTTTCAATCATCTAAACAAGGTGAAATATTAAGAATTCACGATTTACAATTGCCTTATACCACCACACAGAAAATAAAGTTGTCACTCCAAGCCAGTGAAAAAATCCAGCTTAAAGGTGCAAATGGCGTGGGTAAATCCACCCTATTAAAAATGATTGATCAATCACAAAGTACTGAAATTTTCTTTACCGGGCAAAGTTTATATTTGGATCAAAATTTTAGTTTACTCAATGATGATCTTTCTGTGATCAAGAATTTAGCGAAATTTAATCCAGATATACTGGAGGTTGAATGGCGAAATTTATTAGGTCAACTGCGGATCCGCCGCGAAAAAGCACTCTTAAAATTGGGGCAACTCAGTGGCGGTGAAAAACTTAAAGTAGCATTACTTGGAATAAGTCATCATCATCAAAATATTGATTTATTGTTATTGGATGAGCCTGAAAATCACTTAGACATTGAGTCACGAGAATTACTTGCGCAAGCCATTGAGCAATTTAAAGGTGCTGTCATTCTGGTCTCTCATGATGATTGTTTTGTTAAGCAATCTGGAGTAAATGAAGCATTTTTACTGAGTTAAAAAGTAATACTTCATTCTGATCATTTTGGAAAACTTTCCGCCAATGGTTTATTGCCCATATGGCGGATTTTATTTACCCAAGACGCTAAAATGATGTTATAAGGCATTTATTCAACTTTTTCAGCAAAGCCAAGAATATAGCCATTCAGATCTTTTAAATAGAATTCTTGCATATCATACCATGTTGTTTTTAGTTCAGTGAGCTGAAGATTTTTATGCTTTAGTGCTAAATAAAATTCATTAATACTCTCTATTTCCATATAAAAAGATACTGTTGCTCCAATAGCTAACCCTCTTGAAAAAACAACATCATTTTTAAAGGTATCAGAACGTTGAAACATAAATTCCACGTTATCCCTCTGCACCAGCGCATAAACATATTCTTTATTTTCAAGAAAAGTTTGATCGATTCCATCTTGTGATTCTGGAACCGCCATGATCAGATTAAAGCCTAGGTTTTCTGTGTAAAAAGCCGTTGTTTTTTTAATATCAGTCACTTCAAAGTTTGGAGAAATTTTGCAAATTTTCATTTTTAATTCATCTTTAAATTAAGTTATAGAATTATTGCCTTTCATCCATTTTTGATAATTGTAAAAATCGGTCGTTTTTGTTTTTACTTAACGCTTTGGGCGTTACCCCAGTATATTTTTTAATTTCTTTGATAAAATGCGCTTGATCAAAATAGTCAGAATTTGGATTTAGATTACCATTTGAAATTTCTGGGTAAGTCGCATTGCAACGTACAATACTTAAAAATTCCTTGAATGTAATACCGAAATTGGATTGAAAATATCTATTTATTTGCCTGCTACTCCAAAAAATGCTATTGGAAATTTCAGACACCGATGTAGATTTTTGTTGATACACGATTTCAAATAGTTTTAATTTTCTGCGATCAATGGGCTTTAAGAATTTTATTGAAGCCTCTAAATTGTTCGTTATTTCAGAAACAAATTTATCAAACTCGTCTGAATGATACTCGTCAATTCTCCAAAAAGACTCAGGTAAATTTATCGTCATATCTAAAATAGATTTTATCTGTGTTCTAAATATATACTCAAGGGCTAACAGCTTGAATCTGATCGCAAAGAACTTAGTGTTTTTAGAAATTTGTATGTCTTTTGGTCTTCTCCATATTCCAGTCAGTTTTACTTTTGTTAAATTTCCATCTACGAACTCGATAATTAAGTCAAAGTAACCATCTGGCAAAATGGTATGCTGAACATCTATTCCCATAGTTTCGTAATACCAAAAACACTTCACAAAATTACTCAAAAATCCATTTGGCTCAATTTCCCTATATTTCATTTCAGTATCTCTCTAAAGTGGCATACAACGACAAGAACATGAGTTTCAATTGAGGGGAAAAACTTGTATTTATTATTTCAATCCAGCTATCACAAACTAAAAGTAAACCTCCAATCTACTCAAAATATTTGCAGTGTTAAGTTTCCCCATATGTAAAATCCAAATATTATTTTTGCTTCTCATCTATGAGCTGAAAACATAATTTATCAATGTTTTTCGTTTTTGGATGAAAAGCTGAGAGGTTAGATAGCACAATAACAGCAGTCTTATCCTCAACATTTATTGCCATTGAAGATGAATAGCCATCAGTTCCGCCATTGTGCCAAACCAAATCTTTTCCATTTTGTGATTTCAACAAATGCCAAGCTAAACCGATTTTCATATCTTTGTTCATTTCAAAGGTCGGTGTACGTGTTAAAGTCAATTCGGTATTTTTAGGATCGAATTGTGCGATTGCAAATTTTGCTAAATCCTCTGTGGTTGATAATAGCCCGCCAGCACCAAACAAAACGTCAAAATCCCAATTTGATACGATTTGTCCATCAGGATTTTGCCCTTTTACTAACTTAGTATCTAGATTTTGCGAGTTTACAAATGAGTTTTTCATTGTGTATTTATCAAAAATTCTCTTTTGTAATAATGTTTGAAAGCTTTTTCCTTGTGATACGCCAAGCGTATAGCCTAATAATCCCGCCCCTAAATTGGAATAAACATATTTTTTTTCAGGCTCATTTTCAATTTTCAAATCATCTTTAAGGTATTGTTCAATCTGACTTTTACCATAATCTTTATAGGGGTTACTTTGATTCGATAAATCTAGATTCTCTGGTAAGCGCGGTAAACCAGAAGTATGATTAGCCAAGTCTTTAAAATTCAGTTGAGTGTTATTTTTAAATTTTAAAGATGGATAAAATGGATTGATTTCATCCGTTAATTTAATTTTTCCTTCATCAACAAGCGAAGCTAAAACGGTCGATGTAAAAACTTTGGTAATAGAACCAATTTCAAAAACCTTATTCTGGTTTTCAATCGGTTTGATCTTGCCATCAGTTTTGATAACCCCATAATATTTCACTTTTTGATTTTGAACGACTGCAATAGAAAGTTGCGTATTATTTGGAAAATTTTGGCTATTCGAAAAAATGATGTCTGAGATTTCTTTTGGATAAGCGTTAAGTGCATTCACAGTATTACTACTGTTTATCTCTTTTTGGACTTCATTAGGCTTCATAATAAGTCCCTTGATATGATTTTCTTGATCAAGCGAAATATTGACCGTTAACACCATTTTCTCAAACTTGGTTTTATAACTTTGATAAGTTCCTTGTTGATCGCTGAGAAATTCTTTACTTTCAATTTTTCCTGCCTGAGATTTTAATCCTGAGAAAAATTGCTTTGTCTTTTCAAGCGGCAATGTCTTTTTCATTTCAACAGAAAATTCATCATAAATTTTTTCATACTGATCAGAATTATAGTTGTTTATAAAATTATCCATGGCAATTTTATAGTTTTCATTCTGAGCAAATATTGAATTTGATATCAAAATCGCAAATAGGATTAAAAATAGTCTTTTCATAGGGTTTTAATAATAGCTAATGAATTGAAGTATTGTGCTCTAACGCTACACATCCAAAAGTACAGCTTAAAACATAACAAAAAAACTGCTTTAAGCAAGCATTATCTGTCATTCAGTAGCAAAATATTGTTATTTTAGTCTTTTATAATGATTGTTCTATGTCAAATAGATGAAGCGATTCTGTTAAATTAAACTTTAAAATCATGATTGAATAAATTAGTATTTATTCAATCATATAAGACTTAAATTTGTGTTATTAACCACAAGTCGCTTGGGTAATTTTTTTGGTCGCAGGATCTACAGTTACTGTCACACGTTCAATACGATAATCCATAGTTACCCCTTGATTTGGCGCAACTTTACGTACGATTGATGCCTGTGTAAGCTGCTTAATTTTCGCTTCAGACATATCATTTTGACCAATCAATTGAGTTGCGCGTTCAGCAACACATGTAGTTTGAGTGTTTTGTGCTGTTTGATCTGGCGTTGCATTAGTTTGAAGCGAAGAACATGCTGATACGGTTAAAGCCATGATACCAAGACCTAAAATTGCAACATTTTTCATAAGACGACCTATTTTGATTTTTTGCTTTAAAGTCATAACATAACAAAAAAAGATAAGCTTAAAAAATTAATATATAAAACTCATACATTTATCATGCAAATAAAAACCAGTGATACATGATGTATCACTGGTTCTGGGTGGTGCTCAGTATTTAAGCTTAAAAGTTAATCACTGTACGGATTGATTTACCTTCATGCATTAAATCAAATGCTTCATTAATTTTATCTAAGCCCATTGTATGGGTAACAAAAGGTGCAAGTTGGATATCACCTTTCATCGCATCTTCAACCATACCTGGCAATTGTGTACGGCCTTTTACCCCACCAAATGCGGTTCCTTTCCATGTACGACCAGTCACAAGCTGGAACGGACGGGTAGAAATTTCTTGACCTGCACCTGCTACACCAATGATGACTGATTGTCCCCACCCACGATGAGCACATTCAAGCGCTGAGCGCATCACATTGACATTGCCGATACATTCAAATGAATGGTCTACACCCCAACCTGTCATTTCAACAATCACTTCTTGAACAGGTTTGTCATAGTCTTTTGGATTAACGAAATCAGTCGCACCAAAATCTTCTGCCAACTTAAATTTTTCAGGATTGGTATCAACAACAATGATACGACCTGCTTTCGCTTGGCGCGCACCTTGTACAACAGCCAGACCAATACCACCTAAACCAAATACAGCAACTGAATCGCCTTCTTGTACTTTTGCTGTGTTATGGACTGCACCAATCCCTGTCGTTACACCACAACCCAGCAAACAGACATGTTCAGGATTTGCTTCTGGGTTAATTTTAGCCAATGATACTTCAGCAACGACAGTATATTCACTAAAAGTTGAACACCCCATATAGTGGTAAATAGGTTCACCATTATAAGAAAAACGTGTCGTTCCATCAGGCATAACCCCTTTACCTTGTGTAGCACGAACGGCTGTACACAGGTTGGTTTTGCCTGATTTACAGAATAAGCATTCGCCACATTCTGCAGTATATAAAGGAATCACATGATCCCCAGGTTTTACTGAAGTTACACCTTCACCAACTTCGACAACAATACCAGCCCCTTCATGGCCTAAAACCGCTGGAAATACGCCTTCTGGATCATCACCTGATAAAGTAAATGCATCTGTATGACAAACCCCTGTATGGGTAATTTTAACAAGGACTTCGCCTTTTTGTGGAGGAGCAACATCAATTTCCACAATTTCTAAAGGTTTTCCTGGACCAAATGCAACAGCAGCACGTGATTTCATAGCTAAATATCCTAATAGGTTTGTGTTTTAACAGTTGGACTACAGTAACCTTTTTCTCTTTACAGATTCAACCATTAACTTGATGATATGATTTAGTAAAATTTAAAGTACTCATTGAAAGAATGAATCATTCAAAGACTTCACTTGCCTTCGTTATTTTGGCTTTTTCAATCACTGGATGTAGTTTACCTATGAATCAACCAGAACAAGAACAACAAGTTAAAGTATATGCAGAGCATTGGATCAATGAGCCTCAAGCAAAACAGATGCTTACTCAAGGTCTCACTGCATATTTAGCCATGAATGATGCTTTCCAAAGTATCGCGTCACGTATCCATCTGATTCGGAAAGCCAAATATACACTTGATTTACAATACTATATTTGGGCAGATGATTTTATTGGCAATTTAATGCTACACGAATTGCTTAAAGCTGCTGACCGCGGTGTAAAAGTACGCTTATTAATCGATGATCAAAACGGAACAAAAATAGATCGGCAATTAAGTGCATTGCTGACACATCCAAACATTTCGATCAAATTATACAATCCTTATAAATTCCGACACTTTCGTGTAATGGATTATATTTTTAGAATGAACAGAATCAACCATCGAATGCACAATAAATTAATTATTGCTGATGGTGCAATTGCTGTGACAGGCGGACGAAATATCAGCAGTGAATATTTTGATGCCAGTGAATCTTTCCAATTTACCGATATGGATATTTTATTTTTTGGTAAAGCGGTCAATCGTGCAAATGAAGTTTTTACCGACTTTTGGAATTTTCAATTAAGCTATCCGATTGATCAATTTATTGATAAAGGTTCTGAACACGATTTATTAACTTTGCGAAAAAGCTTTGAACGACTTGAACAAGCTGAACATACGACAGATGAAAAAGTAAATCTTGAGCAGAAAGAACTCGCCAATGAGCTTAATCAAAATAAAATCAATTGGGCTTATGCCGATTTTCTGGCAGATTCTCCAAAGAAAAGTTTAGGACAAGCACACAGTAATGAATTAATTTCACACCAAATTCACCAACATTTGGGTGATCCCAAACAAGAAATGGATTTGATTGCCGCTTATTTTGTTCCTACAAAAAATGGGACGGATTTCATCAACCAATTCCCTAAACAAAATGTCAAAGTCAGAATTTTAACCAACTCCTTTATGGCAAATGATGTTGCGCTTGTCCATGCGTTCTATCAAAAGTATCGAGTTGACCTGCTTAAAGGAGGCGCAAAACTTTATGAATTTAAACCTTATATAGAACGCAATCGCCGCACTTGGTATGAGGTCCTTACAGGAAATATCATTCCGAAAAAAGGCAAAAATAAATCCAGTTTGCATGCAAAATTTATCAATATTGATGACAAAGTCTTTATTGGTTCATTTAACCTTGATCCAAGATCATTCAATATCAATACCGAAGTTGGACTGGTTGTTCAATCAGATCCTTTACAAGAGCAAATTTCAAATCTATTGGATCAAACCCTATTTAGGGTTGCTTATGAGTTAAAACTTAATCCGCAAGGTGAACTGATCTGGCTAGATCATCGTGCGGATGGCAAAGTGATTGAATATAAAGTTGACCCTGAAACAACACGATTCCAACGATTTGTCATGTATAGCGTCTCATATTTACCACTTGAATGGATGATGTAATTTTATTGTAATGACAACGTATATACCAAACGTATTAAAAATTTACTGCTACAAATAACACTCAAACAGACAGAGCCCTTTGATCTCTTTAACCAGTTCTATGTCAGTAAAGCCTGCATATTTTAAGCTTTGAAAATGTTCATGTTTCGACATATACAAGTCATTATTGCTCATCGCATCTGATGCAAAAATATGGTCACAGACCAAATACAGAGCATCACGTTTTAATAATGTCTTTACTTGTTGATGAAATTGATTTGCATAGTTTTTATGGCGTAACTCATGTAAAGCTTGATGAATAATAATGGCATCATACTGTCCAAGCTGATCGCGCCAATCTTCATTTTTAAAATCAGCAATCAGATATTGCACTCTGTCTAACTCAGAAGAAAGTAGCTTACTTTTAGAAAGCTCATGCATTGCATCAGAGAAATCTAGCGCAGTATATTCAATATCAGCACACTGGGTAAGTAAATGTTTGGCAAAAAAACCAGGACCTGAACCTATTTCTAAAATATTGAACTGCACGTTTTGATCAGTTTGATAGTGTTTCTCTTTGGCTGCTTTTTGAATTAAATTCACATAATAGTCAAAAAACTCATAACGCCATGGGCGTTTTTCATTGGCTTCATTAGCCCATTGCAAAGCATCTTGCGGATTTTTTAAATCAATTGGACTTGGTACATCCTGAACACTCATTATAATTATTCCACTGAAATCAATATAAATTTGCTTACTATTTACCCATATTTTAAAGCAATAAGGAAAAGGATTTTCGCTAACTTTGTAAGTTATTTATTTTTAACTGCTGAATTGACATCGCCAAAATATCAAAGACTTTTTTATCCACGCATTGTGCAACATTAAAGCGCATAAATTGCCCTGCATTTTCAGCTTGGCTAAAAGAATTACCCGGCGCAAGAATTACGCCCTGTTTAAGACATAATTTTGATAATTCCGCTGCCTGTATACCATCTGGCAATTTGCACCATAAAAAAATCCCTGCTGTTGGCACAATCCACGGTTTTATACCGAGTTGCCCCAACTTTTGCATCATTTCATTGCTGACTTTAAGCAAATGTTTCTTTAACCAATCTAAATGTTTAGGATAACTGCTGTCCATTAAAGCCTGATAAATAATTTCTGCATTTAAATGACTATTGCTAAAGTTGGTTGCAATTCTTAAATCGATCAATTGATCAATCAGTTCTGATTCTGCAATGATATAACCGCAACGAATTGCAGCTGATAGAGTTTTGGTAAAACTGCCAATCTGAATGACATGCTTAAAACCTGCTAATGAAGCATAACGTGGTGCTGGTGTATATTCAAAATCAGCAAAAATTTCATCTTCAATAATCAATAAATCAGTTTTCTCAACCAGCTTGGAAATTTGATAAACCGTTTGTAGCGAAATCGTGGCTCCTGTTGGGTTATGAATCCCTGAATTGGTTAAATAGATTTTTGGCTTTAAATTCAGTGCTTGTTCAAATTTCTCTACATCTGGTCCAGTTTCTGTAAATGGAATTGGAACGGCTTTTAAATGATGTGCCTTAATCAAGGCGCGGAAATTAAAATAGCAAGGATCATCAATCAAAATCACATCACCAGGGCTAAGCAAATGTCTAAAAATTAAATCAATGGACTGGGTTGCTGAGTCAGTAATAAGCATCTGATTCAATTTAAATTTTAAATCATACAGTTCTTTTTTTCTGGCAATAAATTTACGTAACTCCAAATGTCCATGCGGTGTTGCATAATCAGTAAGCATGATGATTTCAGATTTGGCAGCTTGTTTTAACGCTTTACGGATCGATTGCTCAGGCATCCAAGCGGTCGGTAACCAGCCACAACCCGGTTTTAGCACATCCGTCTTCGCCTCTAATGACTGCCTTGAAATCCATAAGGGATCTATTTCACGTTGATACTGTATTTCAGTATCAATCATTTGCATCGGTTCGGCTTTACCTAATACATAGTAACCAGAACCAAGACGAGATTCTAAAACACCTTCCGCAACTAATCTGGCATAGGCTTCAACGATCGTTGAAACAGAACAATTTGTTTGTGTAGCAAACTGACGGACTGAAGGTAAGCGTGAACCTGCAATCAAACTTTTATTCGAAATTTGATTTTTAATCATCAGCACTGTTTGTTCAATTTTAGTTTTTGCCATTTAAAAGCCACATATTTTAAAGATAAGAAATCTGAGGAAACTCGTTAGATTGATTAGAATTGTACTGGTAAAAATAGCATAACAGTTATTTAAAATTGTACTGTAGTGTACATATATATTTCCAGTAAATAGCGCTTAAATCATCATAAATTGACTGAGTAATTGATGATGGATAAAACAAATATTGGCTGGCTAAATGGTTTTATTGGTGTCGCGATTTTTGCTGGCTCTTTGCCTGCAACCCGTATTGCCGTCATGGGGTTTAGTCCAGAATTTTTAACCACAGCTCGGGCAGCCATTGCAGGAAGTATTGCTTTAATCTGCCTGTTTATTTTACAACAATCAAAGCCTTCTTTTGCCCAATTTAAATCATTGGTTATTGTGGCTTTAGGTGTGGTGATTGGTTTTCCATTATTTACGGCCTTAGCTTTACAAACAGTATCCTCAGCACATGCTATTGTCTTTGTTGGTCTCTTGCCTTTATCGACTGCAATTTTTGCAGTTTTACGCGGGGGTGAAAAACCTGCTACACAATTTTGGTTATTTGCCTTAATTGGCAGCGCCATTGTGGTTGGATTTATGTTTTATGAAAACCGTAATTTAAGTTTTAGTGTGGGTGATCTCTATATGCTTGCATCAATTGTTGTCTGTGGACTGGGTTATGCTGAAGGTGGAAAGCTTTCAAGAGAACTGGGTGGATGGCAAGTGATTTGTTGGGCTTTGGTGGTTGCATTACCCTTGATGCTCATCTCAAGTCTATATTACCTACCATCAAGCTTTGCAAATATTCATTGGCCTGAAACAATTGGTTTAATCTATGTATCACTGTTTAGTATGTTGATCGGTTTTATTTTTTGGTACAAAGGTCTAGCGTTGGGCGGAATTGCCAAAGTTGGACAAATTCAATTGGTACAACCGTTTATTGGTTTAATGCTTTCAGCAGTTCTATTGGGTGAGCATGTAAGTTTTGCAATGATTGTTGTTTGCTTTGCAGTCGTGATCTGTGTTGCTCTGGCAAAACGATTTGCATAGAAAATGCAAAAGCTTAAGCATTTATTGACTATATGTGTATATCGATTTAATCAAGTACAATGGGATAAATGCCTAAGCTAAAACAAAAACTGTCAATTACAGATATGGTTTATTTTGCTAATTTTATTCAACATGTTGACGCTTTAAGGAGAAAAAACATGATTGATTCTCAAAATTGGCAACAAATAATAAAAACCATTTCAACTGCTCAACGTGCCTCTATGCATTGTTCGATTGCAACTGTCGATCAATTGGGGCAACCTAATATAACGCCTATAGGAACCGTATTCTTAAAAAATAATCAAACTGGATTTTTCTTTGATACTTATAGTGAATCATTTAAAGAAAACATTCCTAACAATAGCAAAGCATGTTTACAAGCAGTGAATAGTAAGCGTTTTTTCTGGTTGAAATCGATGATTTTAGGTAAATTTTCAGATTTCCCCGGTGTTCGTTTAAATATCGAAATTGGTGAACTACGTATCGCCACTGCTGAAGAATTAGCAATGATTGAACAGCGTATCAAACCGCTCTCATGGACTAAAGGGAGCCAATTGATTTGGTCTAGTTTTACCCATGTTCGAGATTTTAACGTGACTGGTTTTAAATGGGTTCAATACCCAACCATGATGCCAAATTATGAGTTTTAAGCTTACTTAAAGTAAGCCTATTTCTTTAAATAAGTTCTTATATGCCTCTGCCTTCTTATCCAGTGCTAATGGATACGCTCTTGATGAAGAAGGCATCCGATATAAACATATCTCTCGTTCAGCAAATATAGCTTGTGAGGATTGCCCTATCTGTGGCTTTTCAGTTTCTTCAGGCATAGATAACATCAGGGTATCTGTTGCCTTATCTCCAGTGGTCATGATGCTGTTACATTCAGGAATTTGCGCTAAAAGCTGTGATAGGTCTGTGGGGGTTTTAATCTGTAGGAATTTATCTGAGGCATTCCCTTTTAAGCGAATAACTTGATACGCCGTATCAAAAATTGCGATACCTTTTTCGATTAAGAATTCGCGAATATGTTGTTCCTTAAAATTTTTATTAGGTAAATCTAAAAAGTGATCTTTATTATCAAAGAAAATAAGCCCAAAAATTCGCCACATATCATTTTGATAATTCGGATAATAAAAATCCATCTTCCATCTGCTTTGAGGCGGTGGAAAGCTACCAAGCATCAATAGCTTGGCATTTGTAGGAAGAAATGGTTTGAGTGGGTGGGTTTCTATTTCGATATCAGTCATTTATAAATAAGAAATAATTTAAGAATTATGCTGTTATCTTAACATTTTTACTTGCTAAGCGTGGTTTGTCATTTTTATCTTTTACTTAATTTTTAACTTTCACAATAAATTCAGAAATTTTTAGTTTTGTGGCACACGTCTATCCATTTTTTGAAAAATATGTGTAGACTTTGGAACTTACATTCAAGCACAAACATGTTATGAGTAAATAAAGAAATTTGAGCAAACTGAATCTCAGACTGTGATAGCGATGCTAAAGCATGTGGTTGCTTATCGGATATAAATGGCAGGCATTGCCCTAAAAATCAATAATAAGGAAAGAAAATGAAGTTTAATTTCTCATTGGATACAGCAATCATTATTTCACTGATTGCCATTTTTCTATTTGTATCTGGCCAAGCTTATTTAGGCGGTTTTTTACGCCCTTTCTATGTTGATCCTATAGTCTTAAACTTTAGCGTTCAAGACAAAATCTATTGGGGATTTCTTAAAGCATTAAACCCTTTAATAACTATTTTCCTAATTGGCATAACTCTTTATGTTTTGAAATACATCTATGTCTCACTCGAGTTAGATCAAAAGATTGTTGATTTCTTAAGACGTAAAATCAAATTTCGATTAAAACATCAAGTTAAACCACATAATTCAAGCCAGACTGATAAATTGGAGAAAAATTATACAACTTTTACTATCTATGTATCTTTAATCATAGGTTGTTCATTCATGTTGTTCACATCTATTCTTGACACACAAGAAAAAGGTAAAAAAAATGGTTCAGAAGTACTTTCCAATATTAAAGAATTACCTTTAATAAAAATTACTGGCAATGAAAATAATCTTAAACAGTACCGTATTTTATGTGGTTCTGCCCTTTGTGCTGTAATAGATGAAAAGAAAAATGTCTCTTTAGTTGAGCCGAAAAACATTTTGTATTTGAGTTCGAATTTTGATGTGAAAACAAGCTAAGCAGCAATCTATTGAAACAGTATGATTTTTGAATTGTTTTAACCCTCTATAAATAGAGGGTTTTTTCCATAGATTTGGAATAGAAAATTTCAATTCATTTTCTGGGGGCTGAACATATAAATTTGATTTTGATCCAAAGGAATTAAGCAATAAAACCGCCATCGACACTTAATTCAGCACCGCTAATATAGCTCGCCTGTTCACTCGCTAAAAATAAAACAGAATTCGCAATATCAATGCCCTCGCCATATCGACCTACTGGGATATTAGGCAGTAATAGGCTTGCTATTGGTCCATCTATAGGGTTCATATCAGTATTGGTTGGACCAGGGTGAATGGTATTAATTGTAATACCTTTAACGCCAAGCTCCCTAACTAATCCTCGTGAAAATCCTGTGATTGCACCTTTTGTAAGAATATAAATTGATGCTCCACTAAAACCAGAATAATTGACCATCGTACTGCCTATATTTATTATTCTTCCGCCTTTACCCATGTGTTTTAAACTTTCACGTGTGGCCAAAAATACCCCCATAATATTAACAGCCACCAATCGCTCGAAAGCACTGATTGATACTGACTCTAGACTGCCTAAATGACTTATTCCAGCATTGTTGATTAATATATCGATTTTATGGAATTTTTTAGCAACATCTTCTATCGCTTTGATTAGCATTTCAGGATTTCCTGAATCTGCCTTTATCGCTATGACTTGCCCACCATGAAACTCGATTTCTTTAATCAATTCTTCAGCTTTGATTTGCGAAGAATGATACGTAAAAGCAACTATAGCGCCATGGGCGGCTAACGTCTTGACAATTTCAGCACCAATACTTCGCGACCCACCGGTAACTAACGCAACTTTTCCAACCAACGATAATTTGTTTAACATTTCACATTACTCTTTCATTAAAGTCTCTCGACTATAAAATCAGTACTCATTGTGAAGTAGAGTGCTTTTGCTATAATCTTTTTCAAGTAAAAATTGAAAATAGAATATGGAAACGCTGTCTAATCTCGAATCATTTATAAAAAGTGCAGAATATGGAAGTTTTTCAGCCGCAGCACGACATTTAAGCCTAACACCTGCCGCAGTGTCTCGAAATGTAGCGCAGTTAGAGCAAAATTTAGGTGTTCGGCTTTTTCATCGAAGTACCAGAAATCTTAAATTGACGGAAGATGGTGAACACTTTTTTATCAGTATTCGAGACAGTTTAAATAGTATTCAGACAACTATTTCAGAATTTAATGTTGATTCGAGCAAGCCAAAAGGCATTCTAAAAGTCAGTTTAAGTGCTGGATTTGGGGTGGAATATATCCTGCCATTTATGCCTGAATTTATCAGCAACTATCCAGATATCAAACTTGAGTGGCACTTATCTAATAGACAGGTCAACTTAATAACAGATAATTTTGATGTGGCAATTGGAAGTGGGATTAAATTAGGTCAAGGCATTATTATCAGACCACTATCCCCACTGCACATGATTATTGTTGCCTCACCTGATTATTTAAAACATAAAACACGACCCAATCATCCAGCGCAAATTTCCGATTGGGATGGGATTGTCATGAAATCTCCTCAAACCGGTAAGTTACATGAATATCAATTTACAGGTCCAAATGAACAAGAGTTTTACTTAAATTTAAATGAAAAACTTATCGCAGATGATCCAAGTGCATTACATCAAGGCGCCGCTTTAGGATTAGGTGTTGCTGCGATCTCCACTGCTCATGCAAGAAAATATATAGAAGATGGAACTTTAATTAGAATCCTACCTGAATGGTATGCAGATTTAGGAAATACCAATCTTTATTTTTCTAGCAAAAAGCACATGCCCGCAAAAACTAGATGTTTTATTGATTTTATCGCGCTTAAATTTGAACAGCTAAAATTGAACCAACAACTATCCGCTTTGAATATGGGAAAAAACATCACACTTTCAATTAAAAATTAGTTTTATTGGTGGATTTTCAACAAATCGGAATAACTGTTTCAACTGTTCTGTAGCTACAAGGGACGCTTCAATACAACAATAATGTATTGATCAGTCGTTAGATACGGCCCCTATCTATAGCAATGTTGGAGATCTATTTATGAATACTACGAATATACAAAATACTGAAAATCGTGAAATAACAGAAACTTTAGCTGTTTTAGAAAGGCATTTAAATGCTTTCCGCTTAGGTGATGTGGACTTAACAGTGCAAGACTATGCATCTGATGCCATCATTATCAATGGAACCGATACGGTAATACGTGGTACCGATCAGATTCGAGAAACATTTATAAACGTATATCGGGATTTTTTCCCTGAAGGTACACGTGAAATTAGCATAGAAGAAAAAACAGTCTATGGTGAAGTCGCCTATATTCGCTGGTCAGCGCCTAATGCAAAAATGGCTACGGATACGCTGATTGTGAAAAACAATAAAATCGTGGTGCAAACCTTTGCTTGTCATTTCGGTTAACGAATATCAGAAATAAATACGTGTCAGCTGAATTTAAATTAGCCAATACATTCTATCTAGACATTCCCAAAATGGATGAAATGCTTCTTATTTTAAGCAATGAGCACAATGCATAAATCTGAGTGACGCTGTTTTTTTTCATCCATTCTGCGGAAGATCATCATTTAGGTAAGATTATGCCTCGATCACCCCATATACAGAAATCCAATGATACCCCCTCTGAAACAAAACCTTATACCCTAGCATGGATCAGTATTTTAAGCTTTTTAACCTTGCTCGGCCCTATGTCAATAGATATGTATTTACCTGCATTTCCTGAAATTGCAGTAGAATTTGGAGTGACAACTAGTGTTGTGTCATCATCATTGCCCGCATATTTTTTAGGTTTAGTCATTGGTCAACTTGTTTATGGCCCGATTAGTGATCGATTTGGGCGTAAACCACCGCTATATTTTGGATTAACTTTATTTGTGATCGCATCTGTTTTGTGTATTTTTACCACACAAATAGATCAATTGTTAATGACAAGAGTATTACAAGCTTTAGGTGGTTGCGTTGGAATGGCGATGGTCCGTGCAGCGATTCGTGATCGATTAACACCTAAACAGTCTGCAAGAGCTTTATCCAGCATGATGCTCATGATGGGGCTGGCACCAATTCTTGCACCGATATTGGGTGGATGGCTTTTAGTCAATTGGGGATGGCAAAGTATTTTCATTTTCCTTGCCTGTTTCGGTGTCATCAATCTTGTTCTTGTGCATTTTTATTTTGAAGAAACACTGAATCACCATAAAAGAAAATCTCTTCATGTCGGCGATATTTTTATCAATTATTTCCATGTTTGTCGGGACAAAAGTTTTTTAACCCCTACACTTATAGGTAGTTTGTCTTATGCAGCATTCTTTTCTTATATTGCCGCTGCACCAGCGATTTTCATTGATCAATTTCAGATAAAACCTGAAAATTTTGGTTATTATTTCAGTATAAATGCCGCTGGTTTGATTATTTTCTCGCAAATCAATCTTCGTCTGATTGGTCGATTTAGCCTTATAAGAATCTTATTACTTGGTATTCTGATTCAAGTGATGAGTGCGATTTGGCTATTTATCTCGCCTCGATATGATTTGGTCAATCTATCCTCAACCATGCTCGGATTGTTTGGTCTTGTCGCAGGTCTTGGATTGGTAAGTGCAAACAGTAATGCATTGGCATTATCTCAACAAGGTCAACGTGCAGGTACTGCAAGCGCACTTCAAGGTGCTATTCAATTCTTAATTTGCTTAATTGTAGTGCCAATCAGTCATAGCTTTAATTTTAATCCACTTATGAATCTATCAATGATTATTATGGTTTGTACAATGCTGGCATTAATTCTCACAATTATATATCTGAAAAAGTTCCATACCATTTAAGACATCTCTACTGATATTGTGTAGGTTGGTATAAACAGGAAATACAAACCTCAAACGCTCAAAATCAATACAGAAAATGAGCGTTTGTAAATTTGTATTATCTTTTAAAAATAATTACTTGGGCCTGTAAATTACTTTTCTATTTTAGGGAAACTGATAGATCTTTTAAAATGTTCATTATCTGAGTGCAATTGATAAACAAGCCTGCTGGATCAGCTCTATTACTGAAATAACGATTAAGTATAAAAACATTTGCAACTTGTAAAATTTCCTTTTTGATCAACATAAACATGGCAAGTTCTTTCATGAATACCATTGTTATATAGACGAACCGTTAAATGTAAATGCTCGTCAGTATTAGATGTGTGCGGGCCTGCCACAACCATTGCTCCGGAACGATCTCCCTTTTTCATTGCATAATTTTGCACAGTAGGGCAAGAATTAACCACACTAGAGGCTGTTCTTTTTGACATAGGAATTGTACTTACAGCATTCCAATTTGATGAAAAATCCAAATATGCTGAGAATACTGCAGAGCTCGAAAATATTGTGATAAGTACTATAGCTTTTTTAATATATGATTTTAACATTCTACATTCCTCATATTATTAATATTAAACTTCTTGCATTAGTTAAAAATTAAAATAGTAATTATCTATAAGTTTTTATTAAGCTTAAGGACTACTAAAATCAAATTTAAGCAAGAAGTCTATTAGTGTTATTAAAAAATTATGACAATGGAATTATTTCACCTTCGGCTGGTGCTGTATCTGAGCCTTTTCCTGCTGTTCCTTTATCCGCAAGAAATCTAAATTCTGCTGTCCCTTTTTCGGTCTGTATAGTTCCCCCAATAGTATATAGCTGTAGATCACCACTAACGGAATAATCATTTTGACTATTATCAATCTCAAACTTTAATTTTACACTCGATTGACTCTTAGCTATTTCAAACATTTTATTAATAATGGTTGTAATCTGTTCTTCATTTAATCCACTTTTCTGCATATTTTCAGTTGTTTTATCATAAGAGGCTGATGCACCAGCACTCCAAAATGACCAAATACTGAGATTGGCACTTGCATGTGTTTTTTCATACTCTTTAAATTCTTTTTGAGTTGATGCATTTACCATACTTAGAACCAAATCATTTAATTTTTTTACATCTTCAGATGTAATAGCCATAACTTTTATTTTTGCCTCTAATGTGCCTTTTGTATGTGCAGAAACTGTATAGCTTAAACCTGTAAAAGATCCTGTACCTTGAGCCTTAACACTAAAGCCAGTAGATGTCGATGGAGTATCTGTTGCAGTTGCTGTTAATACAGACCCTTCAGGAAACGTAATGGTAATTTGTGATTCATTTGACATTTTAACCTTCCATTTTTCGAAAATAAAAAATTAATATATCTAGAATAATAATAGATAAATATACCTAGAATTGGGTATATAGTATAAGAGTCAACATTAAAATAATCCATCACTTGAAGATTTTAATATTTAAGATGAGTTAAATTATCTATCTTGATATAGATATTAAATCAAAGCACCCTTTGAATGAAGCTAAAAGGATCCAACTTGTTAAGGGTGCAATTCATTTAAGTATTTTAAATACAACTTACACAATAAAACTCAGTAGCCATTCGCGCTTAACTTAACTCTAAAAGGCTCTGTTTGATTTTTCATCATTTCCTTCATCTCTGCTGTGATCTCAACACCCATCTCTTCAAGCATTAACAAACCAAATTCTGAAGTGCTCTCAGCAAAATTTTTGTTATCTATTAACATTTGAGCAAGCTTTACATTTTTAGGAAAATCAGGGAAAAACTCATTAAAGTCTTTTTTATCTTCAATTCCAAAATAGATAAATCTTCGCCATTCATTAGTTTGAATGTCGCGTACAAAAATAACGTCCGCCTCAGTCAGCATAGGCTTAGAGGTGGTCCCACATGTTTGAACAACTAAAAGCTTATTTATAAGTGATACTCTGCTCTAGTTAAGCTACCTTATTTTGTTGTGGTAGCTGGTCATAGTAAAACTCATCTGGAGTCATTTTGTCCAGACTCGAATGAGGTCGTTTCAAATTATAAAATTCAAAATATGCGTTTAATTGCTTCTTCGCATCCAAAACATTGCTGTAGGCTTTGAGATACACCTCTTCATATTTAACGCTCCGCCATAATCGTTCAACCATCACATTATCAACCCATCGACCTTTACCATCCATACTGATTTGAATGCCATTTGATTTCAATACATCAATAAATGCATCACTGGTAAACTGACTGCCTTGGTCTGTATTAAATATTTCAGGTCGACCATATTTTTCAATAGCTTCATTTAATGTTTCTATGCAAAATGTAACCTCCATACTAATCGATACTCTATGCGCAAGTACCTTGCGGCTATGCCAATCAATCACAGCACATAAATAAACAAAGCCTTTTGCCATAGGGATATACGTTATATCCGTAGACCACACTTGATTACTGCGCTGAATAGCCAATCCTTTGAGCAGATATGGATATTTGCGGTGAGCTTGATTAGCCTGGCTTAAATTTGGTTTGCAATATAACGCATTAATGCCCATTTTCTTCATTAAAGTACGTGTATGACGTCGTCCTATATGATGTCCTTGACGATTCAACAAATCACGCATCATACGGCTACCTGCAAAAGGGTATTGCATATGTAACTCATCCATACACCGCATCAGCTTCAGATCTGATGCACTCACAGGTTTTGGGCGATAGTAATAACAACCACGGGAGACTTTCAGCAGCTGAGCTTGCTTAGATACTGAAATCTGAAGTGAGTCATCGATTAACTTTTGTGGTTGAAGCGGCCCAGTTTCTTCAACACACCTTCTAAAAAATCAATTTCTAATGCCTGCTCACCGATTTTTGCATGTAGTTTTTTTAGATCGATGGGTGGTTCTGTTGGAGCTTTTGATTGATCGAAAGCTTGCGAGGAAGCTGAAATCAGTTGATTTTTCCAGTCGATAATTTGGTTTTGATGAACATCAAATTCAGCACTCAATTCAGCAAGTGTTTTTTCTGCTTTAATCGCAGCAAGTGCTACCTTAGCTTTAAAATCATTTGAATGATTTCTTCTTGGTCTACGTGCCATAAAATACTCCATATATTGATGTTTATAACATCATTTGGGGAGCAAAATATCACTTATAAGTGTTGTTCAAATTTCCTGATCCACCTCTCTTTTTGAAAAATTCATCTTGTAATCGCATAGGAACAACACAAATTTCACCTACACTAGAGATATAATTTAACTTTGGTTTTAAAAAGGAAGAATCTATACTTTTATAAGAACCATCTTTAGCTAAATCTTGCTGTAATTTAATGTCTTTTCTGTACTCAGCATCACTGATCCAGTCAGCTGAAGAAAAGGTTTGTCCTTGATGCTTAGGTTTAAGTTTACGGTCATATTCAATCTGATCATAAAATTTTAGAACATCATCAAGTGAACCATTTTTTAGTATTTCGACTTCCTTGTCAGCTTGCTTATTAAAAATCTCATAGCTTTTTTCACACTGTAAGTTCTCTGCAAAGGAGAAACTTGATGCTAAGGTTGTTAAAGCAATAATGAATATTTTTTTCATGAAATACCCTCTTAATATTTTGAGGATAAGATACTCAGGTTGAGATCAGAAATAAACCTTACAAAAAATTTATTTAACACAACACGTTAGCTGATTTTTTCAACTTGACCACTAAGCTATTATTTTTAAATAAATTTCAACAACATTCCGACAAAACTATTTTGCATCAAATCTCTTTATGACGGGTCAACTCTTTATTGCTGCTGTGATTACTGGCTTTAAAAAATTACTAGAAATTTCATATAGAACAAAGCTTTAATCAATATTCTTAGTTCTAATAAAAGTCGTTGCGTCAATTTGCCCCCGTATAAAAAATACAAAACTTGGCGATGTGCTGTTTTTAATCGGAAAGTTCAAATAAAATCATTAAATATCTTGAATTTGTAACAATTTCAAGATATGGTAATAAAAATCATTGCATATCTCGGTAATATATTTGATAGTTAAGGTTCTTTAAGATTTATCTAAATATTAACTGACTTTATACAACCGAAAACTTTTTCTTAACATTAAAAATCAATTCGTTATGAACATTAAACTTTTTACAGCATTATTCTTGATCATTGCCCTGTCTGCTTGCAATAAAGAGCCTGAGCAGCATGCAACTGCGCAAACAGATCGACCAACCCTCACTGCACAATTTGAACAATCAGATGAAATGATTAGTAAATATCTTGATCAACTTGATGATCCAAATACGACATTGGATGATAAGACCAGAATCGTATGTCAAGATTATCCTAAAGAATACAAATCGAATTACATGCCAAATTTACTTAAATTAAATCCAGAGAACTATACTGAAACTAAATTACTTTCAGACTTAGATATTGCTTTAAACTATTACAAAGAAAAAGAAAATATTCAGTGTAAAGATACAAAATAGTGATTTTAGTTAATTAATTTTTTTCTAGCGAAATCAATAAAGCAATATTTTATGAATGGCGTTGATACTTTTTTGAATCGTGCTTTTAGGCTTTTATTATAGTCAAAGATAGAGATTTGAACGTTGTATTAGCTAAATTTGCTAAAAATACACTGTGAAATTTGTTTTGCCCAAATTTGATAAATTTCCTGACTCGGATGAAAACCATCACGTGCCATTTGTAAATTTAAAGTTTTAAAATGGGCTAAATCAAAACGAATCAATTGATAATTGATTTTATTTTCGATGAATTGGGCTAACTTGTGATTCATTGCACTCGAATACTGTCCAAACAGCCATCCCAGTGGATTTGGTAATGCTGGAAACAGATTCATTGGGGGAACACCCGTGACTAAAATCATCTTTGGTAAAAACTTAGCTTCAATTTCTGTATAAAGTTTCTTTTGTTGCTGAATCCATTTTTGTGGTGAAATGAGTTTTGTGACATCGTTTACTCCCACCGATGTAATCACAACATCAAACTGTTGATTGTCTAATTGCTTGGTTCTTTGCAAAATTTCTAAAGTGCTATCTCCTGTTTTCGCTTCTAATTGATAAGTGACTTCAAAATTAGAGGCTAATTCATCGAGTACACATCCCAATAAGGCTTCACGTTGATCTTCAACTCCTACACCTGCTGCAGCAGAGTCACCCAAAATTAAAATAGATAGCGCTTTTCCTTGTCCTATAACACCTTTTCGCAATCCTTGAGGTTCAGGTAATCGAAGTGTATTTTTCTTGACGCGATAACCTTGAAGAATTAACGCTGGAACAAGAACAATAGTAGAAATTTTTAAAAGCATATTTGGGTACCAATTGAACAAAGCTATCTCAAAATCAGTCAGAGTCGGATATAGCTTGTCGCAATATTAAAATCATAAAGTTCAATGTCGATTTTACTTAATTGTATGGCCAAGTTGCTATTGGGCTAAATCAACAAAATTTAAGGCAAAAGCAAATATAAATGTACCAATAAACTCAAAAACTAAAACCGCATACTTTCTACTTTTGCTCATCAAATAGGCATTATAGGTCCCGATTAAAATGATACCAAGATACATTAACTTTTGAATATCATCCATTTGCATCAGGCATTGTTGAATTTCACAGTGCTTTTCAAAAAAGAAGAGATACAAGATACGCGCAAGAAAAACTAAAAAGCTGGTCAGGAAAAAACCCAATACGATAAACATATTAAAATTCTCATTATTTTTTATCCAGTTAGATTTTAAAGCTTTATCTATGCAATGCAATAAAAAAGACCCTTGCAGGGTCTTTTAAAACTGAATAAAGCTCAACCAAGTTTATTCACAATTTTTAATGGCAATATTTTCATGGCTAGGCCTATCGGTAACCAAGGCCATTGGGGTACATAAGCTTTAACAGGTTGTTTTTCAATTGCTTTAACCAATAAATGAGAACCTGTTTCAACATCGACCTCAAACGGTAGTTTTTTTGCCCCTTCATTAATTTCAGTACGAATATAACCAGGGAAAATCGTAGAAACTTTAATTTTCGTGTCAATTAACTCAGCACGTATCCCTTCCGCTAAAGCAGCTACACCAGCTTTACTTGCGCCATATGCGGTCAAGTGTTTAGGCATACCACGAAGTGCACTCATAGAAGAAATCACAACCAGATGACCAAACTTTTGCTCACGGAATATTTCAACAGCAGCTTCACACTGTGCCAATGCAGAAATAAAATTGGTTTCTACAGTTGCACGGTTAATCTCAAATTTACCATTGCCAATTCGACGACCATCACCAACACCTGCATTGACGATAATACGATCGAGCTTACCAAAGTCTTGCTTAAATGCTCGAAAGACTTGAAATACTTGCTCATAGTTGGTCACATCTAAAGTTTTGGCAATCACTTTGATACCATATTTAGACTCCAACTCTTGTTTTAAGCTTTCTAAACGCTCTAAACGACGCGCACAGACGGCTAAGTTATAACCTTTTTGCGCAAATTCTCGTGCCATTCCTGCACCAATTCCAGAACTTGCGCCTGTGATTAAAATGGTTTTTGCCATGACAAATTCCTTAAACTGTTTTTATATTTCTAAAAGTGCGACTTTAAATCCACGTCAATAGTTGCGGATCTTCAGCCTTAATAAAATGATGTTCATTCAAACTCAATAGTTGTGGTTCATTTCCCACCAGTCGTAATGTGGTTAAACTGGTATTGGCAATTGCCCAATTCAATGCAAAGGTTTTATTGGCGCTTAACTCCAAAAGTTTTCCTGCAACAACTGAAATAACACCGCCAGAAGTAAATACGATTGCATAGCGAGGTTTGGTTTTTACCAGCTCATCACATAAATTCTGTAAAGCCGTTTCTACACGGTTTTTAAAATCTGGCCAAGATTCGTCATACTCATGGTGATATTCACCACCAGTCCAACGGTCAATTGCCCCTTCAAAAATTTTTGCCAAGTAAGCACGTGGACTTTTTTCTTTGGCAACATCCTGTTTAAGTAGATGCGGTTGATTAAAACGCGGATCATATTGAGCAAAAACTTGTTGATGGTTAAATTCATTCCAATGATGGTCAGTCACAATTTGAGCATCAGAAAAACTTTCAGCCAAAGCAAAACTTGCTGTTTGCTGATGGCGTAACATTGAACCTGCAACCACATAAGGCTCTTCTTTCAAAATTTTATCGAGATATTGACCCAATAGTTTGGCTTGTAACTCGCCATTGGGTGAAAGCTTGTCATAACTCTCTGCACCAAATGACGCTTGTCCATGACGTACGAGGTAGATTGTGGTCATTTTCCTAAAATTTCCTTAAATTTTTCAAGATATTTCTGTGCAACTTCATTGGCTTCAATTTTTTGTATACCGATGAGCTTTAAGGCACGAATATGTAAGGCATGAATCACAATCCAAAAATCTTTAAAAGCAGGATTATCTGTTTGTTTATGATAGTAACGATAATAAATTTGCTGTGCGATTACAGCTAAACGGAAAATACCAAATACTTCGTAGAATGCCCAATTATCTGGTTTTAATCCAGTTTTTTCTAAATAATATTCAACCACTTCTTTACGGGTAAACATCCCTTTTAAATGTGTAGGCTGGCGACGGGTTGATTTAAAAATTTGGTTGTCTGTATCTTCCACCCAATAGGCCAAAGCAGAACCTAAATCCATGAGAGGATCACCAATGGTTGCCATTTCCCAATCCAATACACCAATCACTTGGGTTGGGTTTTTAGGGTCAAGAATAACATTATCAAAACGCCAATCATTGTGAATCAAACACGTGTTTGAGTCAGCAGGAATATTTTCATTAAGCCATTTACGTACAAATTTAAAACTCGGCACATTGATGGTGTGCGCCTTTTCATAACGTGCATCCCAACCTTCAACCTGACGACGACAATACCCATCACCTTTTCCAAGTTTTTCGAGTTCGGTGCCTTGATATGGAACTTGATGTAATTCAATCAGCTTGTCTAAGACATTAATACACAATTCATGCACTTGCTGTTGAGTAAAATTCAGTTCAGGGGGCAGTTTGGCACGCGGAATAATACCTTCAATGCGTTTCATCACATAGAAGTCACAACCGATTACAGATTCATCCTGACACAGCGCAACCATTTCAGGAAGAACTGGGTAGTATGGTGCAAGCCATTTTTGTACATGATATTCACGCGCCATATCATGTGCAGATTTCGCCTTTGTCCCTTTGGGTGGACGACGTAAAATTAAATCAGCATTGTCATATTTTAAACGATAGGTCCAGTTTGAAGCTCCGCCAGAATATTGAGTCACTTCTACATTGCCTGAAATTTCAGATCCATTTTCAATGAGCCAATTTCCGACAGCACGAATGTCCAGCTCCTCTCCTTCACGTATACTTCCACCAATATCAATGACTGACATATTATTTCCCTGAATCTTATGTTTTAAACCATACATCTATAAAGAATGATACTTTTAACTAAAAACTTCACTTGCTCACTACTTTATATATAACACCTCTAACATAAAGCAGTTATTTTTTATCAGCAAATTGTTATTTTTTTCGCGAGCCATAACCTCGTTTTTTTAATTCTAATTTTGCAATCATCCCTTTATGCACTTCATCTGGGCCATCCGCTAAACGTAAACTGCGGGCTTGAGCAAAGAATCCTGTTAAAGGTGTATCTCGTGATACGCCCATGCCACCATGAATTTGAATGGCCATATCAACTACTTTTTCAAGGACTGAAGGTGCAACGACTTTAATGGCTGAAATCTCGGTAAGCGCAGCCATAGTCCCTTGAGTATCCATTTTATACGCCGCATACAGGGTTAACAGTCGTGCCTGATCAATCGCAACACGAGCATCTGCCACACGTTCTAAATTCCCACCTAATTTAAGCACTTCTTTACCAAAAGCAGTTCGACTCATTCCTCGATCAATCATTAATTCTAATGCTTTTTCAGCAGCACCAATGCATCGCATACAATGATGAATACGACCCGGACCTAGACGCCCTTGTGCAATTTCAAACCCTTGTCCAGCACCACCAATAAAATTACTTACAGGTACACGAACTTGATTAAAACTAATTTCGCCGTGCCCATGTGGCGCATCATAATCACCAAACACGGGTAACATACGTTCAATGGTCACACCTTGAGTATCCACAGGCACTAAAACCATGGAATGTTGATGATGACGATCTTTGCTTTCATCAGGTGTATGCGCCATAAAGATAATAATTTTCGCATTTGGATCTCCCAAACCTGAAGACCACCATTTACGACCATTCAATACAATTTCATCACCATCTACCACTGCAGTCGCCTGCATATTGGTTGCGTCCGATGAAGCAACTGCTGGCTCAGTCATACAGAATACTGAACGGATTTTTCCTTCTAATAACGGCTTAAGCCATTGTTGTTTTTGTTGATCTGAACCATAACGCCATAGCACTTCCATATTGCCACTATCTGGAGCATTACAATTAAATACTGTGGGTGCGATTAAACTACGGCCTGAGAGTTCTGCAATATGGGCATATTCCTGTACAGATAAACCTGCACCCAATACTAGGTCTGGTAGAAACATGTTCCAAAGTCCAGCAGCTTTTGCTTTATTTTTCAGGACTTCAAGTTGTGCTGGCCATTGCCATTTTGTCCAATCACCGCCTTGATTCAGATGATGGACTTCATTCCAAAAATCAGCTTCTACAGGTTCAATTTCATTTTTAATAAAGGCTTTGGTACGTTCTACAAATTCTTGCGCACGTGCTGAAAGTTCAAACATGCTTATCTTCCTGTAAATATATGGATAAATATTTGAATAGTGACTCTTTACTTTACCTTAGCTGAAAACCTATTATGAACCAAATGATTTAATTCAATACCTTACTATGAATATGATTCATAATAAAACCAATCTTGATATGTCGATTTTCAATCATATTGATATTAATTTATACCCACTTTTTATCACCATTTATGAGCAAAGAAATATTTCAAAAGCGGCAAGGATTTTATGCATTACTCAGTCTGCTGCGAGTCATGCTTTACAAAGACTTAGGCAGCATTTGCAAGATGATTTATTTGTTCGCGCTGGGAGTAAAATGCTGCCGACACCTTTTGCTGAACAGATTTATCCATCTGTACAAAATGCTTTATTTGCTTTTCAAAATATCTCCAAACAAAAACAACAGTTTGATCCCAGTTCAGTACAAACCTTACGCATTGCAATACATGATGAAATTGAACCGATTATTTTTCCCAAATTGATTCACCATTTCCAAAAATTGAATTTAACCATTCAGTTTCTAAGTACCAAGCTTGACCGCAAGAATGTAATTGCTGATTTAGCTGCTCAACAAGTCGATTTTGTCATTGATCTAGAACAAAATTATGGTGATAAAATTAATTATCAAAATTTGGTTCAAGATCATTTTGTGATTTGTTCTCAGCATATAAATATCAATTCTGAACTGTATTTTGCATCACCTCATATCGGTGTTTCTTCACGCCGTACTGGTTTGCTTTTAGAGGACATATATTTAAATCAAGCGCAATTTCGTCGTCAGATTTTTATGCGTTGTCAGCATTATTCAACTGCCCTGCAAGTTTTAGCACAATATCCTGATGCGATGTTAACCATTCCAAAGCAAATACTGGCACATTTACAGGTAGATCAAAGTATTAATATTTTTGAGCATCCTATTGATCTACCTGTATTAAATATGGGAATTTATTGGCACGGTGTGCTAAATGAAAATTCTAGGCACATTTATTTAAGAGAAGAAATTTCTAAAATTTTTGCTTAGGCTATTTTATAAACGATTGGATTTAGCATGCGGTTAAGCCGCTTACGTACGATCATCCCTATTCTTAATGATTTTCTTCATTCTAGTAGGTGAAATTAAGCCACTTATCTATTCCATTCGACATTTCATACATTGAACTCAAATTATAAAAATAAGACATAAAATCCATGTTAACCATGATAATATACATTTTATGTCATGTTTTGGATAATGTTGCGATGAGAACTTCGGCGCATAATTTTATGCTTGATGGTGTGGAAGACATGTTGACTCAAATTGGGACGAATATCAAAAAAGCCCGACTTCGACGTAATATGACCATTCATGATTTGGCCAATCGCATTCATGTAGATAACCGAACGATCTCACGTATGGAAAAAGGTGATCCAAGTACCAGCCTAAAAAATGTGATTTCAGTTTTAGTGATCTTTGGCCTTGAACATACCCTAGGCTCACTCGCGAATCCTGAGTTGGATGAAGTTGGCTTGGCACTCGAAAATCGTAATAGTTCAGTACGTGCAAGATTAAAAAAACAGTCTGTGATTAGTGATGATTTCTGATAGGTAAATGAACATGGATGAAGTTAAAGGATGTTATGTTTTCATAGATACAGGCTCCCAGCCAACAATTGCTGCACACTATTCTTATGAAAAACCGATTTATCGCTTTCTTTATGGTCAATCATACTTACAACGTGCAGATGCCTTCCCTTTAGATCCACTTAATCTAAGCTTTCAGTCTTATAACAAACCATATGAAACTATTTCTAAAGATGGTTTTGGTGTACTTGCAGATGCAACACCAGACAATTGGGGTAAACGCTTAACCAATGCCTTACACCGTAGAACACCATTAAATCAATTGGAATGGTTACTCGCTTCACAAGGAAATTCAGTCGGCTGTATTGTTGGAAGCTTGTCTAAATCGCATATAAAAAACAATTCAAATATCATTCAATATGCAGAATTAGAAACTTTCATACAAATTACTGAACTCATCGAAAAAAAACGAGATCCGTTTGAGATGAAACTTGAGCAACTTGAATTAAACAAGCTGTTATATAACGGGGCTTCAATGGGCGGAGCCAGACCCAAAACCCTTGTGATGTATAAAAATAAAGAATGGATTGCCAAATTTAATAAAAGTGATGATTTGTTTGATACCTGTAAAGTCGAATATGCTTCGCTGAATATGGCACGAGATATGGGGCTCAATACATGTAATGCCGAACTAACAGAATGTGCCGGTCGCCCTATTCTCTTAGTTGAACGCTTTGATCGAAACTGCCCTGAACGTAAAAAGCACTATATAAGTGCCAATAGTTTGCTCAATATTCAGAAAATTCGTATAGGAGATCCTAAAATGTCCTATATGAGTATTGCCAAAGTCTGTAGTCAGATTTGTTTTGATGCTATCAGTAATCAAAAAGAACTCTATAAGCGGATGGTGCTGAATGTCATGATTAGCAATACTGACGATCATTTAAAAAATCATGGTTTTTTGATGTATGACATGAAAAAACAACATTATGCTTTAAGCCCGCTTTTTGATGTTTTACCTCATGGTATGCCAAGCTCATTTCCAAATGAACATGCTCTGGTTTTAGGCAATGATGGACGGTTTGGAAGCTATGACAACCTTATCAGTCGTAGCAATGCCTTTGGACTCAACCTAGATCAAGCCAGAGATTGTATTAAGGATGTCCGTGATGTTCTCGAAAATAGAGAAAAATACCTGTTAGATGCAGGTCTTAAACCCACAGAAATTCGTCAATTAGAACCCTATTTCTATTTAGATATCCTCAAAAACTAAAGTTCAACAATGCCAGCCATTTATATATTATGGATAATGAAAACATTGATCAGAATGAATCGGTATTTAACCATTCATCTTGGCAAGAAAATGATCTAAACATGACATAAAATCCAGTTTAAATTAGATAAAGTACTTTTTATGTCTTTATAAATGAGAAAATCCAATTGCATTTATATAATTTTGCTTAGGCTATTTTATTGTTTTACAATGATCTTAGTCCTACTTTTTTACGATAATAAGCTCAAACATCAGAAAAAACTCTTGCTGCGGTATACATGATCAAGATCGTAAATCAAAAATAATTGTTGTTATAACATGAGACCGAATACGATCTGTTTTATTCATCTATTTTCCAGGCGTGATGAATACTGTTAAGCAATCTTTGATTTAATGCTTGCTGATGTATTTGCCATTGAGCAATTTCGATTTGGGTCGGCTCTTGTTGCCCATCGGATTCACTTAAAAACCTTTTCAATCGACTTTGATAATGAAAAGCTGAGACATCCCCAGTAATATCGGCTCCGATTAGACGCGCTGAACAAGTTTGAATTAGATCCTGCAAATGTTTTTCTAAAAAATGCCCTTGATCCCAATTGGTCATCACCACATCTTTAGACAACACATCCTTATCTATAGATAAATATATAGGTAGATCAATTTTTTGTATTTCATTAAAAAAATCTGACATTAATTGGTCTGGCTCATCATAACCATGCCATGCATGTTGTGCGCCAATCCATTGGGTCCAATTCGCCTTTTGTTGAATACTCCAATAATGCAATTTGCCCTTATATAAAGGAGACCAATGGTTTTCCCATGCATGTTTTAAGCTAATATCACTTGAGCTGATGCCGATCACATCGATCCGGGCAACCTGTGGCAATTGACTGGCCCAATACACCCATGAACCGCAGTGTATTCCAAACGGATAACGCATATTGTCAGGGTGATTGTCACAAACAATTAAATGAACAGGTTCATTGTTTGTTATCCGTTTTAAAAGCAGCTGGGTTATATGATGATAATCACCACTTCCCATAAATACACAACCCAATTGATCTGATGGAGGTAATTGCTCGGCTAGATAATCTTCAAGTTGCTGAAATTTTTTCCAATGACATCCAAAACGGATTTGTTCTTGCCAACTGGCAAGATCGATGTTTTGCGCAGCATTCGAAATCTCGACTGAACCATCAAAATTGAGAACAACATGTTGCCTAATGCTATTCATGATTTTGACTCCTGCATACTTTCATGCCAATGTGCATCTGCTTCAAACAAATGGCGTAGTCGTCTGAGTACAAATCTTAATATAGGTTGTTTAATCCAGACTAAATGCCGTGTAAAAGTAAACTTAGCACCCAACTGAGCCTTTACTTCAGGGTCTGTCCAACCAGCAATGTAAAATTTTAAATGATGTTGTTTGGCATAATCCAGATTGATGAACCAACTGATAAAATAAAGATTATATTCAATGGCTAAGGGATAATTTAAACCAATATATTTATCAACAAGATTACCTTGGTACACAAAACAAATGTTATATCCCACTAAAATTTGCGCTTTCCAATACAAAAAAACTTTGCCACCATTTTCAGCATCTTGCAAAATTTCATCAAAGAACTCAGCAGTGAGTAAGTCAAAGTGAACCTCACTTTGATTGTAAACATTTAAAAATAACTGATATAACTGCGCTCGAAATGCGTGCTGTGCAAATTGTTGCGCACCTGTATCGAGTATCTCAACCCGTAAATCGTCTAAGCTTTTCAACTTGCGTTTCAAATTTTTACGGCGGCTTTTTGAAAATTTTGCTAAATAATCTTCTCGATTTTCAAAATCAATTGGCACATAAGCCAAAGCTTGCCCTTCTATCGCCAGAAAACCGGCACGCTCTGCAACTTCAATAAATTGCTGACTATAGAGATTCTCTCGCGCAGTTAATAAAGGCGAATTTATTGGTAAATCTTTAATAATCGTTAAACTTTGCTGGCCTATACGTTGCTTGAGTTGTTGCAGCAAATCACTGACCGGTAAACTACTGATAAGTGGGCTATATTCGGTTACGGTCGTTCCAATAAAACATGTTTTTAAATGCAAAAACCGCCCCCAATATGAATAACCTAATGTAGATTCAATGCGTTTTTTTACAGGAAGATCTAAAGTCGTGAGTAGATTAAAATCTGTTGTAAAAAAAGTTAAAAAATCGCTTGAATCATTTACATCAAACATTTTAGGTGGATGCTGAATAAAAGCATCTACCAGTGAATGTGGTTCCAATTGATTGAGATCGGTTTGCATTGTCATAAATTCAACCTACTGAATCACAGCTCTTTTTTAGCACGTAGTAATAACTGCTCTAATAAAACCATTGCTTGATCAATTTCAGCACGTGAGATTTCCAAGTTTGGTGCAAATGTAATCACATTTTTGTAATAGCCGCCCACATCTAAGACTAGACCACTTTTTTCACCTTGATACTCCAAAGTACCTGAAAGACCAATATCTACCATTTTGTCCAATAATGCTTTATTTGGAGTAAAGCCATCCACTTGACATATTTCTGCACGTAAAGCTAAGCCTAACCCATCAACATCACCAATTTCAGGATGGCGTTTCTGTAGATCTTTTAAGCCTTCAAGGAAATATGCACCACTTTCCATAATTTGTTTTTCATAATCTTTCTCGGCCAGCATTTTCATGACTTCAAGCCCCACTGCCGTACCCAATGGATTTGATGCAAAAGTCGAGTGCGTTGATCCAACAGGGAAAACTTCAGGATTAATGATTTCTTCTTTCGCCCAAACGCCTGCAAGCGGATTTAAACCATTGGTCAGAGCTTTACCAAATACCAATACATCTGGGGTAATACCGAAATGTTCAAATGACCACAATTTACCAGTACGATAAAAGCCCATTTGGATTTCATCAACAACCAATAAAATTCCATGTTCATCTAAAACTTTTTTTAACTCTGGATAAAAATTCATAGGTGGAATGACATAACCACCTGTTCCTTGAATCGTTTCAATATAGAAAGCGGCAAATTCACTTTCGCGAACTTTAGGATCCCAAACACCATGATATTCATTTTCAAATAAGCGTTTAAACTCAGCCACAAGTTTTACTGCATACTCTTCAGCTGTCATCCCTTTAGGACGTCTAAAAGGATATGGGAAAGGGATAAATTGAGCACGTTCACCAAAATGACCATAACGACGGCGATAGCGATAGCTTGAGGTAATTGAAGAAGCCCCTAAAGTTCGACCATGATAGCCGCCTTCAAAAGCAAACATACGGCTTTTACCATGACAGAAATTTCGCACCAATTTCAATGAATCTTCGATCGCTTGTGATCCACCAACATTATAGTGAATACGTCCCTTTACGCCGGTCTTTTTCAACATATCTTCGGCAATGACTTTGCTCAATTCAATTTTAGTTGGGTGTAAATATTGGCTGGCAATTTGAGGTAAGGTATGAATTTGATTAATTAATGCTTGGTCTAGGCGTGGGTTTTTATAACCAAAATTAACTGCTGAATACCACATTTGAAGATCAAGAAATGGCGTGCCTTGGTCATTGTAAACATAGCTACCTCGACAATCTGTAAAAATATTAGGCGGATTGACATAATGCACGGTATCGCCATACGAACAATATTTGGCTTCATCCGCCAAGAGTTGTGCTTCATCTAATGGTTCACGTTTTGTCATGGCCTGACCTTCTGCAAAAAGATGGTTTTCTTTGATATTCATGTTGTTACCTTTTTCGAGCTTTTAATTGATTCAGTTTTGTTTTGAAACAAAATCTGAGTGGAGAAATGAGTTACATTCAAAATTTATATTTGATGCCGATGGATGGATAAATATCTGTACGTCGGTCAATCATTGGACTATTTGTTTGTTCCTTTGAAAGAAAATCGACGTTTAAAGTGCCAAAAGCACTCCAATCTTTTGAAATCTGGTAATCAGCTGCCATCCCTAAAAAAGGATGAAAGCTTGAGCTGGGTTGATAAGAACTGATACCTGTGCGTTGGGCTTCTAATGAACTTACGCCATAGTAATATTGGTTATATTTAGCATTGTTCCATTGCACGCCGATTTCAGGGTAAAAAGACCATTTACCACGACTGATTTCGGCCAGATAAGATACTGTGGCAATCGTGCCCTTACTTCGAGAAAGTACGTCTGTTCCAATCTGGGCCTTAAAACCCCCAAATGGCGTTATTCGCATATAACTACCACCCGCCATGACTGACCATTTACGGCGTTGTAGTCCAGTCAGCTCCCCACTCGGGTCATAACTGCTGCCATCGTATGCAGCATTTAACCGCAGTTCATTGTGATCATCATTTAAAAGATAAACACCGGCTTCATCGCCTTCTAAATAAACGCGACCGTTATCATAGAAAGCTGTAGGTAATAAGCTCTGATAGGTACGTTTTCCTTTATATGGCTGAAAATCGACAGTGTAATTTGCACCAATACTTAAAGCTGCAGGCTGATCATCATTTGCATATACATAGGATGAACTAAGTAGTATTCCGATAATCGGTGCAAGTTTTATGGGTTTTAAATGATTGTTCATATTTCGGTCCATTCAACGCATTTTTATAATGACTTCAAATCTGAAATCAGCATATTTGCGATGTGGGCTAAATATGAATTTGCTTTCTTATGCGAATCTTAAAAAAAAGTAAAATTCCATTAACATTGTTTTGTTTTGTGACCCGAAACTTAATTCAGTCAAAAATATGAATTTTAAATTCCTTTAATTTGAGGCGATAAAAAAATAAGTTATTAATTTTTAATAAATTAAATAATTTTAATAAATTACACTTTTTTACAATACAGCAACGTCATCTTTTTGCCACTAATTTCCCATAAGATTTAATTAAGAATCGAAAATTAATTTATGTGACAAGTTTATTAAAATAACAGTGGTAAAACTTATTATGTTCCTGATAAGCCCGCAACAGAATACGACCTCACAAAACCTTTGGCATATATTATGTGATTTTGATGGGACTATTAGTTTAAATGATACAACTGATCATTTATTGGAAACTTTTGCCTTAGATGGATGGCAAGCCATTGAGCAGCAATGGGAACAAGGATTGATTGGCTCAAAGCAATGTATGCAACAACAAATCGCTTTATTGCATATGAATCAACAAGCGTTTTATCAATGTTTAGATCAAATAGAAATTGATGCTGGTTTTTTAAATCTGGTGCAATTGAGCGCTTTACATAACATACCACTGACCATTGTTAGCGATGGTTTAGATCTGGTGATTCAATATATTTTATCTAAGTATAATCTTGGGCATCTTCCAGTTATCGCGAATCATTTGGTTCAAGTAAATGAATACCAATGGCGATTAGAATTTCCAAATACCAATTTAGCCTGTAAAAGTGCAAGTGGCACCTGTAAATGCAAAATTGCTGAGATGAATCATCAGGCAAATATTATTTTAATTGGCGATGGTCGTTCAGATTTTTGTCTTGCCGAAAGTGCAAATTATGTCTTTGCAAAAAAATCCCTGATTGAACATTGCCGCGAAAAACAAATTTTATATACGCCTTTTAAAAATATTACAGAAATTCATCAACCTTTAGAAAAGTTACTGATGAGTGATTTTGAACTTGATCCAACGATTATGGTGCTTGCATGATTAAAGATAACTCATTCTTCATCAATGGAAGTCGTACTGGTGTACTACTGATCCATGGTTTAACAGGCACACCTAATGAAATGCGTAGTGTGGCAAAGCCCTGTCAGCAAATGGGCTATAGTGTCTTAGCCGTACAGCTCGCAGGACATTGCGGAACAATGCAAGACTTGGTCCAAACAAAATGGGAAGACTGGTATTCAAGTATTTGCCAAGCTGCTGAAGAATTAAAAAAGCATACTGATGAAATATTTGTCATTGGATTATCTATGGGCTCGTTATTGGCACTTAAATATGCTTCAGAACATCCAGTTTCTGGAGTGATTTGTTATAGCCCAACATTTAAATTTGATGGTTGGAGTATTCCACGATGGTCAAAAATACTCGCGCCTATCGTTTTACCTATCGTTTCGCATTTAAATATTTTTAAAAATAGTGCCTTTGATGAAACTGAGCCTTACGGCATTAAAAACCAACAATTGCGTATGCGTATTCTAGAAGCCATGAAAAGTGATGATAGTAGTAAAGCTGGATTGCCAGGTAATCCTTGGCATTCACTTTATCAGATGCAACGCTTATCCAAAAATGTTGGTAAAAATTTATATAAAATTACCGCTCCGACGCTTTGTTTACATGCATTTCATGATGATATTGCGGATAAAAAAAATAGTCAGTTGATCTATGACAAAGTATCGGGCCAAAAACAATTAATTTGGCTTTACGAAAGCTACCATATGATCACGATTGATAACGATCGTAAACAAGTCATTGAAGCATCATTAAATTTCATCAAGCAACATCAACAATTGGCTGTTATTTCCAACCCTGTAGAAAAGTCAGCTGGAATAAGCACTGTTGAAGCGAATTTAAAACATGGTGAACCTGCGTGAATTTAGCTATTGCTGCTGTCTGGTTTCTAACTATTGTCATTGATACTATCGGTCAACTGGCTTTTAAGGCAGCAGCATCAGAAAATACTCAACATGATGGCATTGCACATTGGAAAGCAATGGCAATACGCCCCTGGATTTGGATTGGTATCACCAGTTATATCATTGAGTTTTTCACTTGGCTTATTTTCCTTTCCTTAGTCCCATTGTCTGATGGTGTGATGTTAGGCAGTATCAATATCGTTGTCATCCTTATCGCTGGGCGTTTATTTTTCAATGAAAAGCTCACACGTAATCGACTGATCGGTGTCATCTTAATTAGCTTAGGCGTCACTGTTGTGGGATTAGGCACATGAAGTTATTTTATATCATCGGTTTTATCATATTAATGTCTTTTGACACCTTGGCCCAAATCAGTTTTAAATTTGCGTCCATCCATGCAATGCCACTGACTTATGATATGGCTTGGTTAATCCGTATCTTGAGTCATTATTGGATTTATGGGGCAATTATTGGCTATATCGGGGCCTTTTTTACATGGATGACTTTACTCAAACATGCACCTGTTGGACCTGCCTTTGCTGCATCACATTTGGAGTTGATTAGCGTCACGCTTCTGTCTATATGGTTGTTTAATGAACCACTCACCTTTGCAAAAGTACTAGGCGCAACACTGATTTTAATTGGTGTACTTTTCTTAGCAAAAGATGAGTCAAAACAACATCTTTCAACCAATGAATTACTGAAGTAAAACCACACCCTATTTGAACCAATACATAGGAATATGACTTACGACATCTAAATATGAAAAAAGAAATCCCACCGACCAATGGCCTCACGATTAATTTTAGAGATCTGTTTCCTTCTGCTCGTCAAACAGATCTATCCACATATCTAAGCCATTTACTCAATATTCCTCAACCGAGTTTAACTTGCTCAGGTACAGTTGCTCTAATTCTTGCCTTGCAAACGCTAGAAAAAAGACAGCCACGACGTAAACAAGTCATTATTCCAGCATGGACATGTCCGTTGGTGGCACTGGCGATTGAGAAAATAGGATTAACGCCCGTTCTATGTGACATAGAAACCAATAGCTTAAATTTTGAGATTCAACAACTACAACAATTAACCAATGCAAATACCTTGGCAATTGTGGTGACTCATTTTGCTGGTCTAGTTTATGATTTTAGCTTAGTCCAAGAAATTGCCCGACATTATCAGACCTTTATCATTGAAGATGCTGCTCAATCTATGGGTGCTAAAACCCATTATCAAAGCGTAGGGCTAATTGGAGATATTGCATTTTTTAGTCTGGCTTTTGGCAAAGGACTAACCAGTGCTGAAGGAGGTGTATTGTTTAGTCGAGATCTAGAAATCAACCAGCAACTTTATGAGAGTTCCCTAACATTACCTCTGCTCAAGCAATGGGAGCTGAAACGTTGTTTGGAGTTGATGGCGTATAGTTTGCTTTATCGTCCTGCAACTTTAACATGGCTCTATGGCAAACCTTTGCGTAAGGCGCTAGAAAACCATGATGAAATCACAGCTGTAGGTGATAACTTTGATCTCGACAGTATCCCTATTCATCAACTTGGAAAATGGCGCAGTCAAGTCGCAGCACATGCCAGTACACGCCTTCCACTACATTGGCAACAAGCAAGACAGCGAGCTAAAAAGCGTATCTTACAATTAAGATTATTGCCAAACTTACATATATTTGATGAACAGATAAATACTCAGGCAACTTTTCCCTTTTTGATTTGTTTTGTAGAAAACGAAAGATTATGTCAAAAAATATTAGATGAACTTTGGTGCTCAGGTTTAGGCATAACCAAACTTATTGTACGTTCAATTTCCCACTATCCAGCGTTATCGCATATACATGCCGATACGCCAAATGCAACGCGCTTCGCAGCACAAAGTTTTACCATTAGTAATTCAGCTTGGTTAGAGGATGATGATTTTCAAATTATTTTTAAAGTACTAGAAAAAATTCTAACCACATAGAATTAAGCCCAATCTGAGTAACATCTATTTAAAAAAACAATTTACCTTTGTCACGTCATATAACCCATTCAATAAAAACCAAACCGTTTTCACCCTTGGCCTGATTTAATCAAAGATGATCATTTTTTGATTGATGAAAAAAATTTATTAATTTGTTAGAAGCCGCTTATATACAGATTATTTTTATTGTCGATTCGCTAAAACAAAAAATTAAATAAAAAATGAGGAACATAGTTCCTCATTTTTTATTCAGTAAAACCTTAGTAGGCCAACTGAATCAACATTCTAAAAAAACCAGCAATAATCGCCAATGTTAGAAATCCACCTAGCCATAACACGACAAACCATTGTGTTTGAGATAGTTTCATACTTGCTTACCTCATTTAAAGCTTTAAATTTTTACCCTGCTGCATGTTTAGTCTTGATTAGGCTATTTTTTACTCAAGCCAAAAGACTAAACATGCTACGTTTAACCTTAGTGATAACCTTCATCACCGATTCGAACTTTGTCTCGGAACACCCAATACGAAAGCCCGGTATAGATCAAAATAATTGGAATTAAAATCAATGCACCAATTAAAGCAAATAATTGGCTGCTCTGTGGCGCGGCAGCTTCCCAGATAGTCACTGATGGCGGAATAACATAAGGCCACAAACTGATGATAAACCCAGTATAAGCAAGGAAAACCAAAGCCAAGGTATAAAGGAATGGGCTTAGTTCATTACGCTTTTTACATGCGCGAAGCACAAGAAAAGTAAACAGCACCACCAATATGGGTACAGGACTAAAATACATCAATTGTGGTTGGCTAAACCAGCGTGCTGCAATTTCAGGATGCGCCATCGGGGTATAAATACTGACTGCGCCAAAGATGACAAACAAAGCAACGATTAATTTAGGCATCAACTGATACATACGATCTTGTAAATCAAGTTCAGTTTTAAAAATTAACCATCCACAACCCAGTGCTGCGTAAAGTACAACAACACCAATACCTGTAAACACAGTAAACGGCGATAACCAGTCTAAACCACCACCTGCATACATATGGTTTTCAACTTTAATCCCTTGAATATACGCACCAAGAATCATCCCTTGGAAAAAGCTGGCAAGTATTGATCCACCAATAAATGCTTTGTCCCATAAGTGTTTGGTTCGATTGGCTTTAAAACGAAACTCAAAAGCCACACCACGGAAAATTAAAGCAATCACCATAAGGATAACTGGCATATATAATGCGGATAATACAGTGGCATAGACCATTGGAAACGCCGCATATAATGCTGCACCGCCCAATACCATCCAGGTTTCATTACCATCCCAAACAGGTGCAACGGTGTTCATCATCACATCACGTTCGTGTTGATCTTTAACAAAGGGAAATAAAATCCCAATCCCTAAATCAAAACCATCTAATACTACATAGATGAATACACCAATGGCGATAATGACAATCCAAATCAGAGATAAATCAATCATTATTTACGCTCCTGTTCATTGGAATCAACGCTATCTTCAACACTCGTCAATGGACGTTTAGAGGCCAAAATAACCGCTTCTTCACTATGCGCTACACTTTCTGGTGTGGCGTAGATAAATTGTGGACCTTTGTGCATCAATTTCAACATATAGTAAATGCCGATGCCAAATACGATGCAATACACCACAACGAAAATAATTAAAGTGAGGCCAACTTGTTCCGCAGAAACTGGAGATAAAGCATCTTTGGTTCGCATCACTCCATATACCACCCACGGTTGACGACCAACTTCTGTGGTAAACCAGCCTGCAAGCAAGGCAATAAATCCTGAAGGTCCCATAGCAAAAGCAAAACGGTGTAACCATTTGTTTTCATAAAGCTTGCCGCCTTTGCGTAGAAACAATGCCATCACGGCGAGTAGAATCATCAATATGCCCATTCCAACCATGATTCTAAAGCTCCAGAACACCACAGTAGAATTAGGACGATCTTCAGGTGCAAACTCTTTTAAGCCTTTTACCTCACCATCCAGCGTATGGGTCATGATTAAGCTGCCAAGATTTGGAATACCAATAGCATATTTAGTTTCTTCTGCTTGCATATCTGGAATACCAAACAGATATAGCGGCATACCCTCACCTTTATTGGTTTCCCAATGCCCTTCAATCGCTGCAAGTTTAGCAGGCTGATGTTTTAAGGTATTTAGACCGTGATTATCACCGATGAGAACCTGTAATGGTGCAAGGACCAGAATCATCCACAATGCCATAGAGAACGATTTTTTGATTAATGCGTCACGGCGTCCTTTTAATAAATGCCAAGCAGCAGTTGCAGCCACCAGTAAGGCTGAAACAAGGAATGCTGCCGCAGCCATATGGGCTAAACGGTAAGGAAATGAGGGGTTAAACACAATTGCAAACCAATCTTGCGGCACGATAATCCCATTTTCGATGCTAAAGCCTTGTGGTGTTTGCATCCAACTGTTTGAAGATAAAATCCAAAACATTGAAATACAGGTACCAATCGCCACCATAGCCGTTGCAAAGAAATGCGCCCGAGGACCTACGCGCCCCCAACCAAAGAGCATAATGCCAAGGAAACCAGCTTCTAAGAAAAATGCACTCAGCACTTCATAAGCCAGTAATGGACCAGTTACCGAGCCTGCAACACGTGAAAATTCACTCCAGTTTGTTCCAAACTGATAACTCATCACCACACCAGAAACCACGCCCATCCCAAAAGCGACAGCAAAAATTTTCACCCAGAATTTAAATAAATCTTGGTAAACAGGATTTTGAGTTTTTAGCCAGCGCCATTCAAGCACAGCTAAAAAGCTTGCAAGCCCGATAGAAATTGAAGGAAAAATAATATGGAAAGAAACAGTAAAAGCAAACTGAATACGCGCCAATTCTAAAGCAGTTAATCCTAGATCCATGACATCACCTTATTCATTGGTAAAGTTGGTAAAGATTGAGTTTTGAATACATTGATAAACATTTTTTGTTGTACACACTCAGCATACGCCTGAACATTCAGTACAATCTGTTGTTTTCTTTTTGCGGTATTTTTAAACAATACTAAAAATAGCATGCAAAGGCTGCTTTCCTGCAAATCGAGGAAATTTTGAAAAATCATGATCATTCTCTACACAATAAATTCGAAATACGATCGCATGGCTTTAAAGCCTTTATTTAAAAATGCTAAACCTATGGATCGGTGAATGTGTTATGCAAAGACTACAGGTGGGGCTCGCCCTTGAGGAATCAGAAACAGGCGTTGTAATTGAAAATAGACATGCTGAAAGTTTTCAACATAAGCCATTAAACGTACTTGAATACGCACTAGGATTTCTTTTACGCCAATTTCTGGTGGCATCACTAAATTGCCATATACCACACAATACTGACATTGATGGTTAATGTCATGATGATCATGACTTGAACTGCTTGCTTGTTGGGCTTGATCTAAATGTAAATAGTGATGAATAAAACTAGATTCTTGCTCATGATGAAGATGTGCATGTGTTGGTCGCAATAAAGCTTGAGTGATGTCTTCACAGACCGGAGCAATTTGATACTGCTCAGGTAATAACGGCTGTAAAAAAACCGCAAGCTGTAAAAATACTGTTGCAAATGCCAGCAACAGACCACTGCTTCTTAACACAATTGATTGCTCATATTGAGAGAGATAGAAAAAAGTATAAGTTTGCTTTTAACTGTAGATCTTTAACTTGAAATAAAGAATCAACTGCATAAAAACCAAGCATATTACTCAACTTTTCTAGCTTTACTATAGTACATTTAAATTTTAAATCAAAGCCTCTTTAGCACTTTTTTGGAAATCGTTTTCTTTTTTAATGATTTGTTTGTTATATAGCAATGATCAATAAAACTTAAAAAAGCGTCCATCGTCGCCTCAGCTTTTAGTGAGTAAATAGCAACAACTCAACTTTCAAGCTAAATTCAATTGAAAAGCTGATACTCGACGACTGAATCTACTACAACGATACTCTAAGGGTTTTAAGCTGGTTTTCTTTCTAAACAGTCTGCGAAAAGAAATTGGGTCTAAATAACCGACACTTTGTATAATTAGATCAATAGATTGATTAGCATTTTCAATAGCAAAGCTTCTTGGCTGAGCAAGCCAAGAAGCTAGAGAAAATAAAAAATTATTTAAACACTTTAAAACGCACAGCATCATCGATATAGGCTTTTTCAGCAGCCTCCGCTTCAATTGAACCAAACACCAACTGTGCACGAAGTTTCCAAGTTTTGGGTATATCCCATTCCGCATGGACTTGTTCATCGACAATTGGATTGTAGTGCTGTAAGGATGCACCAATACCCTCGCTATTTAAGGTTGTCCACGTTGAAAATTGTGCGATTGCTGTAGAGTGTTCAGCCCAAATCGGAAAGTTTTCTGCATAAGCTGGAAATTTTTCCTGTAAGTTTTGGATCACATCTAAATCTTCAAAGAAAAGAACGGTACCAAAGCCTGCGATAAAACTGTCTATTTTAGTCTCTGTTTTTAAGGCACTTGCTTCATCTTTGGCATAAGCTTTGAGTTGAACTTTTACAAAGTTCCAGAACTTCTCATGTTCAGCATTAAACAAGATCACTGCACGAGATGATTGCGAGTTAAAAGAAGATGGGCTTTGCTTGATCGCTTGCTGAATCAAATCAGTAAGATGATCAGGAGATTGATTAACATGACGTCCAATCGCATAAATTGTACGGCGTTTATGAATTAAATCTAAAAAATTATTCGACATTGCTGAATATCCTTGGATATATCCCCGGGGAAATCCGATACTTTAAAAAAGATTATCAAGATATTTTAAAAAATCATAACAAGTATGAATTGATTAAAATCAAAAGTATTACAACATAAAAAAACTTGCTAGAAATATCTACTTTTGTCATATGTTTCTAAGCAAAAGTGAATTAGAAGAAATATAAGGGTCTATAGACATTTCATAAATGGCTTGCGTTGTAGGTTAAAATTGAGCATGAGACGTATACGTCGTAAAGCATGAAGGATAATAGCGAGACTATTTTCAAGTTTCATAACACAGACTGAGATAATTTTAGCCACAACCCTGAGCAAGAACAAAGCACTGCTTTGTTTGCAGCGCAAGGCGCAGCGGGGGACTAGCGTGTTTTTTGCCGCTACTTCGTTACGAACTATTCATTTAGAATGACTAAATTTCATATTTCGTGCCTTGTATCGCCTAAAAAACACACGTAGTCGCAAACCTAGACGAATTGTCAACAGACCCTAAGCAACTCCTAGATATAGAAATCACGACATATACCATCTAACAATCTACAATCAGAAGTTTTATCCTACAAACGCGTAATAAAGAAGATTGAATAAGAAGTACCAACATTTAAAATCAAATCATAAAGACTTGCTAAATGAATGACCTCATTTAAATCATTGTCATCATGCTTAAACAACTGCCGAATAAAATCCAAGCATTAAAAATGTTTCCACTCAAAATTTAGATATCGCAATTGGTTAAAAAATGAAAGTTTTAAATATATTAAGTATCATCAGTTCAATATTTATTCTATTTTTTATGTTTTATACGCTTGGGCCTACAATTTAAAAAACGTAAACAGATGAATAAAAAAATAAAAGGCAGTTTAAAACTGCCTTTTATACTTGAATTTGATTATTTCAATCTATTGCTTATGTTTGACTAGAAATTAGCATTCAGCACTTTGGCAGGTACAGTATTTTTCCAAATATCTCGCAAAGTAGGTAAATAGAATTTTTCACCTAACTCAACCAATTCAGCGTCAATCAATGCATGTGTTTCATGCATAAATAAGTAGTCCAGTTCAACCGTAGACAATTGTTGCTGCTTTTTTGCAAATTCTTTACGTTTGGCTTGAGCTTGTTTAAGCAGTTGGTCTGCGAAATTTTTATTCTTATATTGGCTAATCGCTTGTAAACGTAACTCAATCACGCCCCAACCTGTAAGGAGTTTCTTAAAAATCTCAAAATCTTCAGTTGTGGATTCCCAAGTCATTTTATCCAAGTCTTCATCATCAGGAAGTACTGGGAGTAAAATTTCCATTACACTTGGAAAAATCTTTTTGAAATTTAAAATAAATTTAACAGGGTGCTCACCAGGGTAATCTTTAAACTGCACATTTTCCTGAACATCTGTTAAATAAATTGATAACATTAAAAAATCCTTAATTAAAATACTGTTTACTATAACGTTATTGGTCATCTTGCAGCCTAAATACAAAATAAAAATAACATGAAAACAGCGAAAGAAATGCATTCTAACAATTATGACAGTTTATTCAATGCCAATTGCAGTATTCACCTGTTGTCGATCAAAGATATTGGCGGGTGAATAAAGCTGATTCTTGTAAAGAATTAAACTTGATCAAACTCAGTGACCAAAAACTCGATTAAAGCTTTTACCGATGGTAATAGACCTCTTCTAGAAGTATAGGCCAAATGAATAAGCTCTGGCATCGGTTCCCACTCAGGAATCACTTTAACCAGTCTGCCCGCTTTTAAGTCTTCAGCAATAATTAATTCCGGTAGTTTTGCAATTCCCAAGCCATCTAAAGTCGCTAAATGCAATGCACTTAAATCAGTAGTGGTTAGTCTAGGCTCATCCTTAACCACATATAGTTCATTTTTAGAGTTATATAGATCCCAATGATATTCAAAGGACAAAGACTCCATCATTAAAATAGGTAATCTTGTTAATTCTTCTGGTGTTTTAATCAAGAAATGTTGATTCAACAAATCAGGGCTTGCGACAATAAATTGTTTTGAAATAGATAGGCTACGTACAATCAAATCACTATCTTTTAAAGGTAAGGGTCTGATTCGAATTGCAACGTCATAACGTTCATTAAACAAGTCTACCTTTCTATTTGTCGCTTCCACATGCAATTTAACTTTCGGATAACGTGCTAAAAACTTATTCAACATTTTACTGACATTAATATGCAATAAATTTGTAGGACAAGAAATTTTTACAATTCCAGTCGGCTCTGCGCTTAACAGTGCGATTGCCTCATCAGCTGATTCAGCTTCCACAAGCATTGCTTTACAGTGTTGTAAATATATGTTCCCGACATCTGTAATCGAAATTCTTTTGGTGGTTCGATTGAGAAGTTTTACTCCTAAACGGTTTTCCAATTCCGCAACTCTTCGACTTAACAATGATTTGGTCACACCCAACGCATTACTTGCAGCTGAAAAGCCACCATATTCAATCACTTTGGTAAAATAATACAGGTCATTTAAGTCTTTCATCATATCCCCCTTAAATATCGCAACTGTTCTCTATATAAGACAATATGTCATATAAATAGTATAATTCAATATTTGTCCTACTGTTAGTATTAAAAACAGCAAATGATTGCTTAACTAAGGATATATAAAATGTCTACTCCAGCTAATTTTAATGGCCAAGCCCCAGTGATTGATGTAAATGATTCCGTTATGCTGTTAATTGATCATCAAAGTGGTTTATTTCAAACCGTTGCTGATATGCCAATGACAGAACTACGCCAACGTGCAGCAGCCTTAGCTAAAATAGCATCATTATCAAACATGCCTGTCATTACCACGGCCTCAGTTCCTCAAGGCCCCAATGGCCCACTGATTCCTGAAATACACGCAAATGTACCCCATGCAAAATATGTCGCACGTAAAGGCGAAATTAATGCATGGCATAATCAAGAGTTCGTTGAAGCGGTTAAAGCAACAGGTAAAAAGACCCTGATTATTGCGGGTACGATTACCAGCGTGTGTATGGCTTTTCCAGCGATTAGTGCAATTGCTGATGGCTATAAAGTTTTTGTTGTGGTTGATGCATCAGGTACATATAGCAAAATGGCACAAGAAATTACCTTAGCACGTGTGGTTCAAGCAGGTGCGGTACCGATGGATACAGCGGCGGTTGCTTCAGAAATTCAACAAACTTGGAACCGTGAAGATGCTGCTGAATGGGCTCAAGTGTACACTCAAATCTTCCCTGCTTATCAATTACTGATTGAAAGTTATTCAAAAGCACAAGAAGTTGTGACAAACAAAGAAGTACTTGATTCAGTTCGTAAATAATTTTAAATCAATGATGATTTTAGACACCTTTCGAGGTGTCTAAATCTTTGTTATGACTATGACGCAGTAATTACTACACTCATTTTGTTGCTACTTCAAGTTTAGAGAATAAATCATGTCTTTAGATTAAAAAATTAATGTACATGATCCATCTCCTTTTCCGCTGCCTCAAGTGCGGCAGATTCATTGGCAACGTCATTGACCCATCCATAGCCATTTTTCATCAAAATGGCATAGGTTTTACCATCTGCTGTAATCGTACCCATGGTAAAATTGTCTTTAATGGTTTGAGTAATATGAAATTTCTCATTATTTTGATCTCCTCCTTCTAGAGAGCCTGACCAACTGACAATATCTTCATCTGGATCTACCTCTATACGTTCTATAACGGCCTGTCTGTTTAAACCATAGCCTGGCACATTAAATACGATTTGATCGCCGACATTCTTCGCCTCTAAGGTATATAGATCATTCCTCAGAAATATTCGCCCATCTTTTTTTTGTGCATCTGTCAAAGGAACAGGATTATGCATAGACACGGTATCAACAGTACTCAAATTGAACATCTGTTGATTGAAAATTCCTGCACGTAATTTGTCTTCATCTAGCGATACAAGTTTACGGCGAGCATGGCTGTCTTTTATACGTTGCAATACTTGTGTTTCGGTTAGTTTTGTATTTAGCTTCGGTGAATTCACTTGATCGATTTGTTCATTTTGTTTAGACGCAATCGCTTTAGCTGTATCAGCTGCCTCCTGTTGACCTGAGATGAACCAAGCCAACAAAGAAACCAACAAAACAGTTAAAACAACGGAAATAATGAGATATATCCGTTTATTCATTATGGATTAACCGCCACTAAAAATTTTGAAATGGCTTCAACATTCTCATTAATTTTTCTTAAGCCATCAAATTTGTCAGTTTCACCTAAACGCACGCCATATTCAGGGCTATAGATATCAGGGCTTGAATATAAGCCAATTTGATTTCCACCCATAATAGTACTGCCTAAAGGATGACCAAATCCCCAGTTATAACCTGTGGTTCGATCAAAGCTATGTCCGAGTCCCATGTTATGCCCTAATTCATGCCGCATTGCGGTGATACCACAACCATAGTTATGTGATCCGATCATATTGTACTTACTCGGAGTGCTATTTATATAAGCTAAACCGCAACCCGAATGATCTGTAATGGTATATACCGCGTCAGCACCTGTTCTGGTTCTTTCCGCTTGTACGGTGGCATCTGAACGCCCTAAATTAATCGCATCACCGAGTGTCGTTCCAGGGATTCGATAATCCAAGTATCCAACTTCTTTGTAGTAGGCTTTTGCTTGCGAGTTTTCAAGCGCTTCATTGGTTAATCTAAGTGCTTCACGGGCTTGAATTTTTGCAGCAGTTGCACCGAGCTTGTCATTGACTACGGGACTATTCACAAGCAGCAAATCAATCTGATAACTATCGGTGTTCCAAACACCATTGTTAAATACCAAACGGATTTTATCGCCTTTTTTTAAGCTTGCACTAATGCTGCTACCTGAAACTGTAAACGCTGTATCCGCAGAATTAGATAAGATAACCTTGTCACCAGACTGAGCCGCTGGCAAGTTTACAACAGGTGCCCATTGCGCATTATCAGCGGTTATTTCAACAACAGGGGTTTTAAATGTAAAGCCTTGTGCAGCGGTGTTTGCAGTGAATACGGTTTTAGGAGAGGAAGCCAACACCCAATACGATTTATCTGCAATATAAATGAATTCGTAACGATTGCCTTTGTTGAGTTTTAGGGTTGCGGTGGTATTGGTATTTTCATTTTCAATCACTGATTGCCAGCTTGCAGTTGAGCTAACAATGATACGATCTCGGTCGTTTGCTGTTTGCGGTAATTTTAATGAAGACACCCACGCGCCATCAGCAAAACGAATTTCTGTTTTAGCTGCAGTTAAATTTTGCAAAGCTGTATTTAATGCCGCAGTATTACCATTGATCACGTTGATAATACGTGTCGGAACAGACAGTGGAACCCATTTACTCAGTTCTTGATTATATTGGAAGATATATGCATCATTTTTATTGACAACCAATGTACTTGGAAATAAAGCATTTTGTGAATTAATTTTGGAGGATTTAAGCGCATTAGACTTAACCACAAGGATCTGGCCATTCTGACCTGTTTGCGGTAAATGGATTGTCTCAGTCCAAGCAGCATCACTTACAACATATTGGGCCTGTGATTGTTGAAATACGGGAATGGTATTGCCATTTTTTTCAGGCGTAAAATTGGCAGTTTCAGGCGCATAAAACTCCCATTTTCCATTACTAAATTTAAAACGATAACTGTTTCCAGACTTTAGTGTGAGAACGCCTTTTTTTTCAATATTTACATTACTTAAATCAATATCACTGTCATAACCCGCAGTTGATTGAATTGTAATTAAGGCACCTTCTTTTGCTACATTCGGTAAGGAAATATTCTTTACCCAATTGCCATTGGATACACTAAATATCAGATCATCATAGCCTGTTGGGATGATTCCACTCTGGTTATTCTGGTTTGGTGATAGTGTGGTTGCGGCTATGGCAAAAGTGACCATGCCACTTGTAATGAAGACTGTAATAACTTTTCTTTTATTCATGTTATACCTGAGTCAATATTATAAAGTTGAGCTGACACTATAAATTAATTTTTATTGAAAAATAAAATTAAAAATTGTTAATAAAATCGATAAAACCAACAGCAACCCTAGGTTTTATTAAATTATAAATATCTGATATATAAGTAAAAGTAAATATTACAACCCAAAAACAATGCAGAACTTATAAAATAAAACTTAGTAAAATCATCAATATAAACCAATCAATAATTCGTGAATTATCCTTTTTTTTGTTGAACAATCGCTGAATTCAAATCTCAGTATTGCAATATAGTAATTTGATATTTCTATAGCTGATTCAACCTATTAAAATTATTTTTATATCATCTAATCCACATTGATTTTCACGTCTTTATTTTCTGGATTTTTAAATTAAGAAATAACAATATCAATAACTTAAAAAAATAATATTAAATTTCTAAAGCAATATTTTCTACTCAAAAGAGTAAAAATCACAAAAAAAGTGTCCTCAAAGGATATGGTCGCTAATTATTCTAAATGGTAAAAACTTTTAATCGCTTAACAGTTTCATGTTGGATAACCACAATGATCACGGAAAGTCATCAAATTAAAGCAAGAAAAGTATATTTCGATTTTTCTGAGTCTTCTGTATGTTGGATGCCAGATGATCCACTCTGTTCACATATCGCCAATGGTATCAATATGCTTTTGCCTGCGGGCGAGTTTTGGTTTTGTCGAGTATTTAATAAAACCCTTCCACATATTAGCGACGAAAAATTAAAACAAGACGTTATTGGCTTTGTCCGCCAAGAAGCTGCGCATGCACGCGCACATGAAAAAGTACAAGACTTTTTAAGAGAAAATGGCTATGACATACAAGAACCATTAAATCGTGCTCATCTTGTTTTCAACATTTTATTAGGTGACAAACCATTAGGAATTCCTTTTTTAAAAGGAAAAAAATTTGACGAATATTGGTTAATCTTTCGTGTAGGTGTTATTGCAGCGATCGAGCACTTTACAGGTACAATTGGGCAATGGACACTTGATAGCAAATCTTGGGATAAAGCAGATCCAGCTATGGCTGATTTATTCCGCTGGCATCTTGCGGAAGAAGTTGAACATCGTTGTGTCGCTTATGATTTGTTTGAGCATTTATTACAACAAAAGCTAGGTTTTTATGTTTCCAGACAAATCATTATGATGGGAATTTTTCCGCTTTTTATTTACTTCCTTGTTGATTTTGCTCTCAGTCTTGGCCAACAAGATACTGAACATCAGCACATCCAAAAATTAATGCGCCGTGGATTCTTTGCTTTTATTCGAGAGTTTGAAAAAACGGCAACCAAAACAGATCACCTACCGACCATTAAATACCTATGGAAAGCCACTCTACGTTGGACCTCTCCAAAGTTTAATCCGCTTCATGAAGGTGATACAGAACAGGCTTTAGCCTATATGTCACGTTCACCTGCTGTTCAGTATTTTGAGAAAACGGCGCTCAATTAAATAGAGCATGCCACAATGTAAATTGCGCGTATAAAAAGCCTTCTATAAAGGAGGCTCATGTAATCACTGTATGAGTAGCATATTTTCTTTTGTACTATTTGGTGGGATGATGATTTGAACTCTAAAGGTTTACTAAAGTCAGGATCAAGTTGAGCAATAACGGCAACAGGAATTAAAGACATGAATATTATAGATAATTTTTTTCATATCGAAAGACTATTAACAATAATAAGTATCATTTTTAAAATCATACCATAACGGTAATTTTTCACTACCATTCATAGTATTGACACATTATTACTCCTCCCCATTTCAAACAACACTCCCACTAAAAACATTGTTTTAACCTTAACACTGTATCAACATATTCATTTATGAATCTAATTAATATTGGCTTATTTGTTTTAATGACATTAACTCTGCTCATGATTAAAAGAATAAACATCTTCACTCTGGTTGAACAAGTAAAATTACTTATCTCTATATTAAAGATCTTTCATAAATCAAAAAATGATCATGTGGAGTGAATTATATTGGTATTGAAAGTTCATTCTCCCTCTGGGAGAAGGCTAGGATGAGGGGGGTTTTATATTGATTTATGGTTTTAAAAAGGACTTATGAAAGAAGTCTATTCTTCCATTTACTCTGAGTATCAACTTATCTATATTTAAACTTTAAATGGTTGAATGAAATCTGCTATTGGTAGCCGAATCCATAGAAATAAAAACTTTAGGAATAAAATAATGACTTTAAAGTTAATAAGGACTCCTTGGAGTGATTTTCCTCCAGTCAAAGTTTTATATCAATCTGGCACTTTAAAAAATACTGATCCTGATCTTTATTTATCAGCTAAAAGTGGAGATGTACAAGCCGCATTTAATCTACTTTTTCAAAATGTACTAAAAGAAAAAGATATTTATGATTTCGGAAAATTAGTATTTAGTAAAAATCCTATACTTGTACCTGTTCTAGCTGAAGAGCATTTAGGGAAAAATAGAATTCCTGCAGTTTTTGCCGAAATCCTAAGTGGTTATTTAGGATTTGAAGTTTGTGATGATATTGTACAAACCGTCAAAGCAAACCATACCAATGCAAGTTCTTATCAAAGAATTGTACGCCAGCCTATCTTTGATGGGGCTGTTGAACCTAATAGAAATTATGTAATTATTGATGATACTGTTTCTATGGGAGGAACTTTAGCTGCCCTTAAAGGATACATTGAATATAATGGCGGAAAGGTTATACTAGCTATGACACTGACAGGATACAACAATCTTGATCTCGTCCCATTACAAACGACTTTAGATTTCATCAAATGAAAGCATCCTTTACTCGAACAATGGTGGCAACATGAATTCGGATTCCCGCTCGAATATCTCACACAAGGCGAACTCGGACATTTCAAAAAACCCAACAGCCTTGATGAAATCAGAAATCGACTCATTGAGGCTGGATTTCAAAGCTGCCATGAAACTCGCGAGAAACATGGTTAATGCGAGTCCTATAACTCCTCCAAATTCAAAATAAAAAAGCACCTTAAGGTGCTTTTTTAAACGACTGATACTTGCTCAATAAATCATCAAAAGTATAGTCGCTTATAACTCATTATTTCGCGTTTGGACGTACCATTTTTTCAGGTTGTACCACTTCATCAAACTGTTCAGCCGTGACAAAACCAAGTTCTATCGCAACTTCTTTTAAAGTCTTATCTTCTTTATAAGCCGTTTTAGCAACTTTAGCAGCATTTTCATAACCAATCACAGGATTCAGCGCTGTTACCAACATCAATGAATTATGTAAGAAGTAATCAATTTTTTCACGATTTGGCTCAATACCTACAGCACAGTGTTCGTCGAAGCTGTTACATGCATCGCCAAGCAATTGAATCGACTGAACAAGATTATATGCAATCACAGGCATATAAACATTCAGTTCAAAATTCCCCGCTGCACCTGCAAAATTAATCGTGGTGTCATTCCCCATCACTTGCGCAACCACCATGGTCATTGCTTCACATTGGGTTGGGTTGACTTTACCAGGCATGATGCTTGAACCAGGTTCATTCTCAGGAATACGCAACTCGCCCAAACCACAACGTGGTCCACTTGCTAACCAACGTATATCATTGGCAATTTTATTTAAACTCGCAGCTAAGGTTTTCAATGAACCAGAAGCAAATACAGCAGCATCACGACCAGCAAGTGCTTCAAACTTATTGGGATTACTGATAAATGGTAACCCCGTCAGTTTGGCTAATTCTTCCGCTGCTTTGTCTGCATATTCAGGATGCGCATTTAAACCTGTACCAACAGCGGTTCCACCAAGTGGTAACTCATAGAGCCACACCAAAGCCTGTTGTAAACGTTTTAGTCCATGATCCAGCTGTGAAACATAGCCACTGAATTCCTGTCCTAATGTAAGTGGTGTTGCATCCTGTAAATGAGTACGACCAATCTTAACAATATCGTCAAACGCTTCAGATTTGCGATGTAAAGTGTCTCGTAAGCGTTTTACTGCTGGAATAAGCAACTCATTGATTTGTACCGCAGCAGCCACATGAATCGCTGTTGGAAATGAATCATTGGTAGATTGTGCACGATTGACATGATCATTCGGATGCACTGGCTTTTGCGAACCTAATGGATTACCTAATTTTTGATTGGCGATATTGGCAATGACTTCATTACAGTTCATATTACTTTGCGTACCTGAACCTGTTTGCCAAACCACCAAAGGAAATTGTGAATCCCATTTGCCTGAAATTACTTCATCGGCAGCATCGACAATATACTGTGACAGATCATGCGGAATTTGGTTTAAGCTGGCATTGGTTATTGCCGCTGCCTTTTTGACCAGCCCCATCGCTCGAATCATCGGGCGTGGCATATGTTCTGTACCAATTTTAAAGTTTTCTACGCTTCGCTGAGTTTGTGCGCCCCACATTGCTTCGCTTGGGACTTCAACATCGCCCATTGTGTCATGTTCAATACGTGTTTGCATTTTCAACCTCTTCTTTATCCATATCTTATTTTCAAGTTAAAGCTTGTTTTGACAACATCTGCGTAAAAACACCAGCTTCAGCGAAGCGATTATGCTAAACAAATCAACCAAACATGTAAATGATAATTATTTACAATAATCATCTATTCTGGATTTTTATCGGTTGTTTAAAGTATTTTGATAAAAACGCCATTCATCTTCAATCATTTGTTTAAGCGAGCGCTGGGCTTTCCATTTTAAAACCTCAAATGCTTTTTGGCTGGTAGATGCAACCTGATCCAGTTCATCTAATTTATACACCGCATCAATTTGATGAATTTGACTCGCCGTAACCTCTTCGATCAAGTTGATCAGGTTTTGTATCGAACTGACAGGACCTGCAATATCAAAACTTTGATAAACATTACCCTGCTCATGTAGCCAAAGAATAGTTGATTTAATTGCCTCACATACATCAAGTACATGGACAAAGCTACGCTCAGTCGTTTTATCCGCAGTCTCTGAATTACGTTGTACTTCAATTAGATCACGTTGTTGAGCTGCAACTTGTAAAGCCAAAGGGACAACATTTTTAGGTAGTGGTGCAACAAATTCACCCAAGACACCATGCTCAAATGCACCGACGACATTTGAAACCCTTAAAATGGCAATTTTCCATTCTTCATCAGTTTTAAAGGTGTCTTTAATGATTTCTTCAATCATTTGCTGAGATTTTATATAAGGATTGGGATAACTATAATTAAATGCGGTTTGTTCATTCAGTTCTAAACTCGATTGCGCATAAACCATAAGGCTAGAAAGATGTACCAAATTTCTGACACCAGTACGCTGCATCGCGCGTAATAAACTCATAATACAACTGAGATTGTCATTATAATATTCAAGTGGTTTTAGGTTTGACTCTTCAATGGACTTAAAACCCGCACAATGCACAACGGTATCTATTGAATATTGTTCAAATACTTTATTTAAAGCGGGGGTATTACGAATATCAATTTTGACAAAGGGAATATACATTCCTGTAATAAATTCTAAGCGCTCTAAGCATTGCAGATTGGCATTGGCTAGATTATCCACAATGACGACCGCTTGCCCTTGAGCTAGCAAACTTAAAACCACATGCGAGCCTATAAAGCCTAAACCACCAGTCACTAAAATCATTGTATACTACCTATCATTATCAAGTTTGAATGTTGCAAACTGTCCATTCTCCAAGTGAATCGCCATCAAATGAGTACTTTATTACTAATCACCGCAGCACCGACTTCAATCCATGCATGGCATGCATTGGGTTTAGCTCAAGCACTGCAAGCTGAAGATCAAGAATTTCGTGTTTTCTTTTATCAAGATGGTGTACAAGTTGCGAACAACTTGCAATGGGTTCCTGACGATCAACGTAATTTATCTGTAGAATGGCAAAAACTCTCAATTCGACTTCCTGTCTGTGTGAGTGCTGCATTAGCGCGGGGGATAACAGATCAAGAGAATGCCAAACGTCACCAAATTCCAGCCGATAATCTTGCAAAAGGCTTTGAACTTGTGGGTTTAGGCGAACTTGCAGATGCTGTTCAATCTACAGATCGTATCATTCAATTCTAAGTTGATCATCCCATTAGCGTGTTGCATTTAAAAGGTAATTTGTGTGAATACTGTGCTCGTTGTGATAACCCAAGCAAATTTAAATACATTGCAGGTACATGAAAGTTTGTCAGCAACCATGGTGCTTGCAACTTTTGGCTGTAAAGTCAAAGTGTTACTTAAAGACGCTGGATTAAGCCTACTTAAATCAGAAATGGCTTTTAGCCAATTAAATCACGTATTTAAGCTTGCTTCAAATCTGGTCGATAGCTTTGAATTCTATGATTTAACACCAGTTTTAGTAGAGAATATGAATAAATCCTCGACTTTTTTTACTCAATCACAACAAGAGTTGGAATTTGTAGAACTGAATGCTGAATTTATTCAGTCTTTTGAACATGTGTTGTATTGGTAAGCTGTGGGTGGAAAGTTTAAATGTCAGATAAAACGCTTTATTTAATTCAATCTTCTTTTATACATACAGACCATATATTGAATCAGTTGGATCAACTCTACGGTTCTCATGATCACATTGTTTTAATGGGTGATGCGGTACTGTTTGCAGCAGACCAGCGTTTAACAAACAAACAGAATCTTTATCTTCTTGAAAATGATGCTGAGATTTTATCTGAATCCATTCCTGAAAATTTTAAATCAATTTCTTACCCACAATTTGCTCAGTTGGTTTTAGACTTTAGCCGTTGTATCAGTTTAAAATAGTGGGCTAGGTTGTCAATTATCTTCGATTTTTTAAAAATCAATCTTTGATGTTTTGCTGATCAAAAGTTACATTGTTTCAGTTGTTTTGTTTAGGTTGTTTTATGAGCTTTGAGTTAGACCAAGACGGTCATTTAGTAGATTACACCATTTGGAATGAACAGGTTGCCCAAGAGTTAGCACAAAGTTTAGATCTACAACTGACCCCATGGCATTTTGAAGTGTTGCATGCAGTACGTCAATTTTATACCCAGTTTGGCCACTCTCCTGCAACTCGTCCACTGATTAAATTTTTAATGAAAACGATCAACCCAGCAATTGATAATGCTGTCCTACAAGACAAGTTTAATACAGGACTGGTTGCCCGCCATTTAAGCCGTTTGGCGGGTATCCCTAAACCTGCAAATTGTTTGTGATCACTCTATAAAAATTGATTCGTTTAATTCAATATGAGATCAAACCCATCAATATAGCGAGTAAATATCTAAATTGGCGATAGCATAATTATTTCACTTTCTTCCTGAGAAAATCCCATTGGTATTTGAAAAAATATTTTAGTGTTTGATTTGGATTGACTGCAGTTTTATTTTTTAAATTTACGCCATCCGAATGATCATAATCTAAAAAATTAGCTGTAGTACCCTGTATAAATTGAAAGCTCGATCCTTTGGCTGTTATTTTCTGTGATTCAAACAAATGATCCAATCCAAAACGATGCCCTAATTCATGTACCACGACTTGATTAAATATATTTTGAGGACAGTTAAATAAGGTAACGCTGTCACCACCAGCACCAACTGCATTCTTTATTTCTACAGTTGTTACAAAAACATAGTTTTTTGTCGCTAAGTTTTTATCTTGATATTTTTTATAAAACTTAGTTAAGTCACTTAAAAAATAACCCGTGTCATTTATATTTAATTTATTCAAAGATATATTAACATCATCGTCTTTGCTACGATATTTGTTTAAATCAAATGTTGGGGCATTTTTTATTTCTACATTAATTAAAGCTTGGTTAAATGAGTTATGCTTTAAAAAATTTTCATAATCATGTGAACGGCTTGGTTTTTTTCCATCAGTTATAACGTCTACAAAGATAACTGATATAGTAGGAATCACGGCATTATGATAAAGCATTAGCTTCCCAACTTTCTCTTGGGTCTCTCCTTTTATTGCTGTTACAATGATTTCTTCATGTTTTTGCAAAGCACCTGTGCACTTAATATTCACTATTTCTGAAGCTAAATAATAAATCTCTTCTTCTCTTTTAGTATCTTCGCCTAAATCTCGCGTCATTTTTTTGGCGTAAATAAAATCTTCGACACTGAGCTCTGCTGGTTCAATAATAATATTCGGATTTGAAACTTCAAACTTAATCTTTGTTCCATCATTTTTTAATGAAAAATTATTTTCTGAATCTAATAGCCTCAACTCTAAATTAAGCCTAACCCCTTGATTGACAGAATTAGAACTATTGATATCCTCTTGTGAGCTTGGGTACATTGCTAACCATGCAGGGATATATTCTGTGCCAAATGGGCTAATTTTGCTAATTTGGTCTTGGGTATATGTTGTTTTTAATGATTGTATCGAACCACTGACTAAAGCAACTTTGTTTCCAAATTTTGTTGCTGCATTCGGTCTATAGTTGGTTAATTTTTTAAAATATTCAGGTCTGTACCAATCAAAACCATAACTTCCATCATATATGTTATCTTCACATCTTCGAAAATGAATCGTAAACTTCTGTAGGCACGTATCACAAGTACTTCCGACTGTTGGGCTTGAACCAATTCCCATTCGATTACTCCATATTAAATATTTTATAAATTATTAAAATTTTGCATCAGTTAAATAAGTATATAAAAGTGAATGACTTGATCAAAATTATCTGTTTAAAAAATCGCTCTATTCTTTATCAAGCAATAAACCTTATTTTCTAAACTAGGATTACAGTTACTGTTTTTCATACTTTTACTTATTAATTTAAATTATATATTTTTTAAATTGAACAATCACATATTTTATATCTTGTTAACAAAAATCAAAAACAATATCAGTAATTAAAATTTCAAATTACTTGCAACGCTTCATCTAAATATTTTCACCAACACTAAAGATCATGAGTGCACATGTCTTTATATTTTTATGATATTTACCAACAACTTAATCTAAAATTAATTCATGATAAATATTGAAAATCATCTAGGGAATAGCAATCAAGCTAATTTTTTCTGCGCTATGTATTGAAAAAACGCAGAGCTAACGATTGGCTTCACCTGTCTTGCATTCACCGCCTGCTGACATTCTGAGCATACCAATATCGGAGTAAACTCATGACCACAAACGGTATGTTGATACACCATAGGCGCCCCCAGCCCCTCATCCATCCATTTATCCGCCCATGCCACCATGGTTAATAATATAGGATATAGATCTAAGCCCTTTTCAGTTAAGCGATATTCATAACGCTCTTGTCGATCGACATAAGCCACTTTAACCAGTATTTCATGCTCAACCAAACGTTTTAGCCGTTCAGACAATACATGTCTTGTCACACCTAAATTTTCTTGAAAATCATCAAAACGACGTAAACCCATAAAAGCATTACGTAAAATAAGCATGGTCCATCGATCACCCAATACAGATAATGTACGCGCAATTGAACACGGTTGATTGCCTATTTCTTCCCATTTCATACGAAGTTCCAAATTACATTTGTAAATTTAAAATACCATTGCTGAATACTATGAAATAAACAGAAAAAGAAAGATAGTATTTCAGGGATTTTTTTTACATTCATTAAAATTAAGCGACAAGTGCTTATGCTTTAACAAGGATGACTCACAACTAAAAATAGTGTTAGTCAACATTAAAAAAACTAGAATATTTTAATGCTCAAAAACAATAAAAGCCCAATTCTGGGCTTTTATCTTAAAATTAAATTTACTTATTCAACAACTTGTCCACGACACCAAACTTTTTGAAAATGCTTGCTCGGCGTTTTGGATAAATACTGGCCTTATTTAAATCACCCTTGTAATGATCAAATACCCGCTTATCCATAATTTTAAACCACCACGACGGGATCATCGCTGGCAACAGCATACTTGCATAACCGCTTGGTAATTCAGGTGCTTCATCAAAGTGACGTAACGCTTGGAATGGGCGTGTCGGAAAGGCATGATGATCTGAATGACGTTGTAACTGATATAAGAATAAATTCGTTACGATGTTGTTATTGTTCCAACTATGCTCAGGCATTGTGCGTTCATATTTGCCATTTTCATCTTTTTGGCGCAACAAACCATAATGCTCAATATAATTGATGATCTCAAACAACGTAATACTATAAGCTGACTGGGTTGCCAAATAAGGCAAAATACCTTTACCAAATAACCCGACCATAGATGAATGGAATGCTGCGGTCATTGTCCAGCCTTGCAATAACTCATTATCTTTAGACCAGAATCCAAGACCCTTACGTTTAAGACGGTTGGTTTCAATTTCAATCGCTGATTTAAATGAACCAATGACGGTACGTGGTAAAAACTCATAGAGGGTTTCACCCATTTGCGATGAAGCTGGATCTTCAGGCGTTGCAGCGCGTTTATGGTGTCCATAAGGATGTTCGATACGGAAATGGTTATAGCCTGATGGAACCAATGCCAAATGCGATAAAATATGGTCCATACGGTCATGCTTATGGCTTAACTCATGTGCTGTGTTAATGGCAATACCATTAATTGCACCCATTGAGACACCAAGCAAAATCTTATCTAAAAGAGATGTTTGTTTACGTCCCACCAAATAACAAGCATATACATTGGCAACATATTGAATCGGAATAAAGGATTTGACCAAACGTGAATAATACGGATCTTGCTCAAGTAATTTTACATCTTCACTGGTCGGATTGTTTTTATCCTTACCGATCAATGAATCAATGGCTGGAATAATCACATGCAGTACCAGTGGCCCACCCAATGCAAAAACTTTTTTCAGTGGCTTAGGTGCAACATGATATCCCGCTAAGATTCCTAACCCAATCACTGGAAGTGATGGACTAATCATCCAAAGATAACGCTTTTTATCAAGTGCCAAACCTGACTTTGGTTTTAATTGTTGCAATTGCTGCTCTGTCAGTTGAACTGGTGCATTCATGGCTATATCTTCCCTATCTTTCTACTTAGTTATATATTTATGTAAAATTCAACTTAAAGACAGTTGTAAGCGTCCATAAAACCTATGAAAAAGTCTTTGGCATCTTCAACATAGAGTTTGTCCTTTGCGCACATGTTTTAATAGCATGAAACATTTTTATTATTTGAGAATAGGAAATTTGAACTGAATCTATGGATGCTTTAAGTAAAATTTTTGATGATATTCATCTCAACCATTCAGAATATATTTACCTTCAAGCTCAAGGTGATTGGTCGTTTCAGAGCCCAAAACAAGATGCCGTGATCGCGCATATTGTTCTGTATGGAAATGCTTATTTAGAATTTTCACCCAAAATGACTGTTGCACTACAAACCGGCGATATGTTTTTAATTCCAGCAGGATTAGCACACACGGTAAAAAATCATTTAGACACGCAGTTAGTTGAAAGCCTCAATATAGAATCACTGTTTGATGGATTAAGACAAGACGCAATTGAATTTGGTCAAGGAAGCTCAGAAAAGACCCTTATCCTTTCTGTACGGTGCCATATGAATGCAATCATGGCTCGTCCATTGATCAATGCACTGCCACGATATTTGCATATACAAAATGCCTTGAGTGATGAGGCACCTGAATGGCTTAAAATTGGATTATATTTTGTTTCTGCTGAAACCCGTAGAACTATGGCGGGTAAAAATAAAATTATGGACCACGTCGTCAGTATTTTGATGATTGAGTGTGTACGTGACTATATTGAGCAAATGCAAGATCACAATAACTGGTTAAATGCCCTGGTACATCCTGAACTTTCAAATGCACTTGCAGCCATTCACAGCCGTCCAGAACAGAGCTGGACCGTAGAAAGCTTAGCTGAAACCTGTTGTATGTCGCGTTCTAAATTTGCCAGCTTATTTAATCAAATTATTGGGGAAACACCTTTAGCCTACTTGCAACAACATCGCTTACGTCTTGCCAGCCAGCTAATCAAACAGGGGCAACTGCCTATTCAGCAGATTGCACACCAAGTGGGATATTCATCTGAAACTGCATTTAGCCAGGCATTTAAGAAACAATTTGAACTTAGCCCAAGCCAATATCGCAATCAGATCTAAAAAAGATTACAGTCATCCGCTAATCACATCTTAGTGATATAGCTTCTGTACTAATTCTATATTCCATTTCACATAAAAAAAGCGCCGAGGCGCTTTTTTAAATCTGGGAAGATCAATTATTTAATTTTTGCTTGAGCTTTTAAATAACGCGAATAATCATCTAATAATTGTTCACCACGGAACTTCTGATACATTTGCGTAAGTTGCTGAACTTCAGCAGGATCCATCTGAGCAGTATCTACTTTTTTCACATTCGCTACAGCCACAACAACTAACTCATTTGGCAGCTTCGCAGTGCTGACAGACCACATGCCTGCTTTAGGTACTGGCTGGCTAAAGGCAACACGCTCAATCTCACGCTTAAGGCCTTTTGAACGAGTGAATGTTCCTGCATGGACAAAGTTAGACTGATATTTCGCAGTAACCTCTTGCGCTGGCAATTTTTTGAAATCCGCAATCATGGCATTTAATTTTGCATGCGCAGCATCAAACGCTTTTTGTTCAATCAATTGTGCTTTTACACGTGCAGTTGCTTGCGCTAAAGGCTGTACACCGGCTGGATGATACTTACGAACTTTAACCCAGACAACATCACCATTGGCAGTTTGGATATTACTTGACGCCGTCGTATTTCCGCTTTTCACATCGTCATTAAACAGTTTAGATTTAACAGCAGGATCAGCAAGAACTGGATTGGTTGTCGTTAAATTCACATTATTTGCAGATTGAACTTGAACTGTCTTCACTGCTTGTGAAACCACATCCAATGCATCACTGTTGACCACTTGCTCATTTAAACTATTTACAGTGTCAGAAAAATAGTTAGCAGATTTATTCTTTAAAACTTCAACAGTCAATTCAGCTTTTTTCGACTCAAATGATGGCACTGAATCTACTGGTGTATTCACTTCAATCAAATGATAACCGAATTGAGTTTTAACAGGCTTAGACACTTGACCATTGCTTGTTGAGTTGACAGCTTTATCAAAATCATCACCAAAGGCACCTGGCGCGTAGGCAGCAAGTGCACCACCTTTCGCTTTAGAATCAGGGTCTTCTGAATATTGCGCAGCAGCTTGAGCAAATGACGTACCTGCCTGAATTTTTGCATACACTTCATTTGCAAGTGCAGCAGCTTGCTCAGGCGTACGAGAATCAGTCGTGATCAAAATATGTTTAACATCACGCTTCAAACTTTGCTTATATTTTTCTACAAACTGAGTATAAGCTTGTTGTAATTCAGCATCAGTCACTGCCGCATTTGGCTGTGTCAATGTCGCTGGGCTGAGCACCACATAGTCCACATCCACTGAAGCAACTTGTTTAAACTTATTTTGATGCTTGTTGTAATAATCCGCAATTTCCTGATTGGTCACTTTAACATTGGCTTTATAGTCATCAAGTTTAACGCTTGATAAGAATAATTCACGTTGTTCAGATTGCAAGTTGGCAATTTGCTGGATATCCAATTTACTGATCAGTGCATTATCCGAAATTGTAGAGCTCAAAATGCTTAAGGCAAAATCTTGGCGAATATTTTGGATAAATGCTTGGCTAGTTAAACCCTGTGAACGCAAATAGTTTGCATATAGCGTATTTGAAAATTTACCATTTTCCTGAAAAGCAGGAATTTGTGCAATTTTCTGTTCAATTTGAGCATCGCTCAAAGTCACACCTAACTTATCAGCTTGTTGTCTTAAAAGACTTTGGCTAATTAAGTAATCAAGTGCTTTATTTGCAATAAACTCTTTGTTCAATAAAGACTCATCCCCATGTATAGCAGGATTTGCCAATAATTGATCTGTATAGCCTTTTGTAACCGTTTCTAACTCTTTTTTAGAAATATATTGACCATTAACAGTTTTAGCTACGTCTGCTTTTTGCCCACCGCTGAAATAGCCTTCAATACCAACCACAGCAAATGGCGCTAAAAATAACACAAGGAGAACTTTACCAAACCAGCCCCTTATGAGAGTGCGAAACGATTCCATGAGTATTCCAATATTATATTTCGTAAGGATTCTAACTGAAATTGTGAAATGAATGAACGAGCAATCACTGATAATTTAATATATTTCATAAAAAACGCGCCACAAAGGCGCGCTTTTAACAAGCTCAGATTAAGCTACTGAGTCTTTTAAGCCTTTACCAGCTTTAAAGCTAGGTACTTTGCTTGCTTTAATCTGAAGCTCTTCACCAGTTTTAGGGTTACGACCAGTACGAGCAGCACGGTCTTTAACACTGAATGTGCCAAAGCCGACTAAAGTCACTGTGTCGCCTTTTTTAAGCGCTTCACCAATTGAAGCAATAGTCGCATCTAATGCTTTACCAGCATCGGACTTTGACAATCCCCCTTTTTCTGCAATCGCATCGATTAATTCTGATTTATTCATGAAGATTACGTCCTCTTATATCGTTTGTTTAAGTTCCAAGGCTGTAGATCAAAGGCCATGACGACTTTATAGCAATGCTTTGGGGGGAAACGCAAGACTCCAAACACGCTTTTCACAAAAATTACGACTAAAATTTACGATTTTTTTGGATTAATGGTAATTATTTCATTTTTTTTAGCAATTGGTCGCGTAAGTTTTGGTTCTCTTCAGCCAATGCATCGACCTTATTGTGGAGTTGCAGAATCAAGTTTTCCAAATGCTGAAGATCTTTAGCAGTCACTAAACCAATTCTGTTTAATGAATGATTTACACGCTGATCTAAAAGTTTTTCAACCTTGTCTTTGGTTTCTGCAACTGACTCTTTGGTTTTTTCAGTGACTTTATTGACTGTCTGATCTGTGACTTCAACTGTCTTGGATTCAAGCTCCTCACCCACCTTGACTAAAGAATCAAAGAGTTTATTGCCTTCTTCTTCGGCTCTGGAGAACGCTCCCAACCCTGCCAACCAGATTTGTTTTGTATATTTTCTGAAATCTAATGCTGACTTTTTATGATTTCTAGGCTTTATTTGAGATTCATCAAATTCATTTTGATCTTCATAAAGATCCGTTTGTTCTTTGTTGCTCTTTTTCATATCTTGCTCCATTTACCCCAAACTCCAGCGTGTAATGACCTATATGACCAAATTATGTAGAAAATATTGCTATATTATCAAATAAAACTATTGAACCTTTTGCTAAACTGTTCTACAAAGCAAAGTAATTGTTTTAATGTTAAGGAACACTTGGCAATTCGACAATGGTTATTAAGATAATTTTTATATCATTGTTGAAATATTGTGTTTCCAGTCATGGATGAGATTGTTTCAAATTTATTTAGAGATCGGACTCTCTGTTTTGCTATAGGAATTTTTTATGAATGAATCGCAACAAAAGCAAGGTCATTCTCGTTTGTTGCTAAACATTGTCATGATTATATTGGAAACCATTTATTCTTTCGTATTAAAACATGATCGTGTTGTTCGCTTACAGGCAAAAAAATTCGTCGGACAGCAGATTACAATTAAAATGAATAGTTATATTCCTTATTTTGACTTTTATGTTCAATTTACAGATCGTGGTATTCTATTTGATTTACAGCCTCCAGAAAAAGCCATTGACCTTTCTGTGAGTAGCACACTCATCGATTTCATCCAAATTTTTGTCTTTGCTAATCGTCGTAGCATGAAAAAAATGCGTCTGGAAGGCGATAACCTGCTCAAGGAGCAGTTTCGTGATCTGGTTGTACACTTAACTGCACCTAAATTGCTTTCAGACTGGAAGCAATGGTTAACCAATCCAGATGATGACAGCCAGACTAAAGCATCAAAAAAACGCATTGCGCCTTTGCTTGAAAAGATTGATCAACAACGCTCTAAGATCAACACACTCCAAGTTGAAGTGAAACAATATCAAAATCGTGTTAAACGCTTGCAGCTCAACCAACAACGTTTATATACGGCTTTAGGCGTATTGGGCTTCCTATTTATGGCATTAGTCGTGTATAATCTTTGGCAAATATTTTCATAAAACTTGAACAAAAATTGAAATTTTCCAGTAATTTTTGTTCAAATAATAAATTCTGACTAAATTAGTCAGAATTAAACTTAAAAATACTTGACTATTTTAGTCAGGATTCATAAAATTCATACATCTAGTCTAAAACATGTGTATCGAATCATGCGCCTAACTACTCGCGGTCGCTATGCAGTGACTGCACTACTTGACTTAGCATTGCAGCCACCTGAACAAACGATTACGCTTGCAGAAATTGCAACCCGCCAAACGATATCTGTCGCTTATCTTGAACAATTGTTCGCTAAACTTAAACGTCATGGCTTAGTTTCAAGTGTTCGTGGAGCAAATGGCGGTTATCACTTAGCGCGCCATGCTGAAGAAATTACTGTCTTAGAAATTATTGAAGCTGTAAATGAAACCGTTGATGCGACTCGTTGTGACCACAAAGGCAACTGCCAAAATGGTGCAATGTGTTTAACTCACGATTTATGGCAAGAACTCTCTCTCCATATTGCCGATTATTTAGCTAAAATCACCCTTGCGGATTTAGTAGCTCGTGACAACGTACAAACCGTTGCGGTTCGCCAAAATTCAGCACCTCTTGATTCAGCCCTTTTATCGGTTACAGGTATTTGACATGAAACGTCCGATTTATCTTGACTATGCAGCAACTACGCCTGTTGATCCTCAAGTAGCAGAACGCATGATGGAGTGTTTAACCTTTGATGGTACATTCGGTAATGCTGCTTCTCGCTCACATGCTTATGGATGGCAAGCTGAAGAAAAAGTTGAATATGCACGTGAACAAGTCGCAAATTTAGTAAAAGCTGATCCACGCGAAATTGTCTGGACTTCTGGTGCTACTGAATCTGATAACCTTGCCCTTAAAGGTGTTGCTCAGTTTTACGGTTCTAAACGCAAACACATCATCACAAGTAAAATTGAACATAAAGCAATTTTAGATACTTGTCGTGAATTAGAAGAAGAAGGTTTTGAGATTACCTATCTTGAACCTGAACCTAAAACGGGTTTAATTACCCCAGAAATGGTTCAAGCTGAACTTCGTCCAGATACGTTACTTGTTTCATTGATGATGGTGAACAATGAAATTGGTACTGTGACAGATGTTGCTGCAATTGGTGAGTTAACACGTGCCAATAAAACCTATTTCCATGTAGATGCCGCACAAGCTGCAGGTAAAGTTGAAATCGATCTTTCGACCATGAAAGTTGATTTGATGAGCTTCTCAGGTCATAAGGTTTATGGACCTAAAGGCATTGGTGCTTTATTTGTACGCCGTAGCCCACGTGTTCGTATCAAAGCACAAATTCATGGCGGTGGTCATGAACGTGGTATGCGCTCAGGTACACTTGCAACCCATCAAATCGTCGGTATGGGTGAAGCATTTGAACTTGCTGGTAAATCTTTACAAGCTGAACAAACACGTTTACGTGTACTCCGTGACAAACTCTGGAACGGTTTACAAGATTTAGAACAAGTCTTCTTAAATGGCCACCCTGTATACAATGTTGCAAACTACTTAAATGTTAGCTTCAACTTTGTTGAAGGTGAATCATTGATGATGGCGTTAAAAGATGCTGCTGTATCTTCTGGTTCAGCATGTACATCTGCAACACTTGAACCTTCTTACGTACTTCGTGCCCTCGGTCTTTCTGACGAGTTAGCACATAGTTCAATTCGTTTTAGCTTTGGTCACTATACGACTGAAGAAGACATTGATCATGTAATTAAGATTACTAAAGCTGCTGTTGAGAAATTGCGTGAGCTTTCTCCGCTTTGGGATATGTACAAAGAAGGGATCGACTTAAATTCAGTTGAATGGGCTGAACACTAAGTTCCTTGAAATCAAAACGCGGCATTTTATTGAAAATCAGTAAAATGCCACCAAATTAGATTGTAGAAATACATATTATCAACGCTGACCCCGAGGTTTGGAGAAGCAACATGGCTTATAGCGAAAAAGTAATAGATCATTACGAAAATCCTCGTAATGTTGGTGTGTTGGATAAAAATGCAGAAAATGTTGGTACAGGTATGGTGGGTGCACCTGCATGTGGCGATGTAATGCGTTTACAAATCCAAGTGAATGACAGTGGTGTAATTGAAGAAGCTCGCTTTAAGACTTATGGCTGTGGCTCTGCAATTGCGTCTAGTTCACTCGTAACCGAATGGTTAAAAGGTAAAACGCTTGACGAAGCACAGGCGATTAAGAATATCGACATCGCAACTGAACTTGCACTTCCTCCTGTAAAAGTACACTGTTCTGTACTTGCAGAAGATGCAATTAAAGCTGCTGTTGAAGATTACCGTAGCAAGAAAACTAAAGCCTAATATCTGTTCGTCAAATTTAGCAGATGATTTTTTAACGGAGTTTTCATGATCAATCTAACTGAAAATGCTGCAACTCATATCAGCAATTACTTAAAGAATCGCGGTAAGGGTGAAGGTATTCGTCTTGGTGTGAAAACTTCAGGCTGTTCTGGCTTAGCTTATGTACTTGAGTTTGTTGATGATATTGACACTCATGATCAAATGTTCGAGCAGTTTGGTGTAAAAGTTTTTGTAGACCCAAAAAGTTTGGTTTATCTCGATGGTATGGAAATGGACTATGTTAAAAATGGTCTCAATGAAGGCTTCGAGTTCAATAACCCAAATAAAAAAGGTGAATGTGGCTGTGGTGAATCTTTCACTGTATAATCTGCCCTGCTTTTTCTCATGTTAAAACAGTGTCTTGCACTGTTTTAATCACATTTAATTACACCGTTTTCCTGTAAAACATCGTGGATGAGTATCTCCCATGAGTCATTTTGAGTTGTTCGATCTCCCGGAAGCACTCGATATTGATTTAGCGACATTAAAAGCTAATTTCCTAAAACTACAACAGCAATATCATCCTGATAAAGCTGAAGATAAAGACAAAGCTTTGATTAAATCAAGTGAAATTAATCAGGCATATAAAGCTTTATCCAATGTAGACAGTCGTGCTGCTTATCTACTGTCACTCAAAAAGCAAGATCATCACTTAGATCAATCAATTAGTGATTTTGAGTTCTTACAATCTGCTTTAGAAATTCGTGAGCAGCTTGATGAAGCAACCAATACCGAACAATTGCATTCTTTAAAAAAAGAAGTCCAACAATGGATTGATGGCTTAGTTCGTGAATTCAAAATTGATTTTGAGGATGAAGATTGGGCTGAAGCACGTGACACGGTGCGCAAGTTACGATTCTTTCAAAAAGTCATGAATGATATTGATAAAGCCGAAGATCAGCTTTTAGATGATGAAGATTTTAGTTTAGATGATGATTTCTAAATTTTAACTTTCATTATATGTTTTACCCGAATTTGTTTTTAGTTTTTATTTTAAGGATGTGACAAATGGCACTCTTGCAAATTGCTGAACCAGGACAATCAAGTGCGCCACACGAACACCGTATTGCGATTGGTATCGACTTAGGGACAACCCATTCTCTTGTTGCTACGGTATTATCAGGCAAAGCCAAAGTACTGAACGATGAGCAAGGTCGCGTGTTACTTCCTTCTATTGTACATTATTCTAAAGATTCAACCGAATATGGCGATGCAGCAAAACCGTTTATTACTGCTGACCCTAAAAATACCATTGTTTCTGTTAAGCGCTTTATGGGTCGTTCTAAAGCAGATGTTAAATTTCAACACCCTTACACGCTTGCGGGTGCTGATAATGAAATGCCAGCATTTGAAACAGCGCAAGGTCGTAAAACACCCGTAGAAATCTCCGCAGAAATTTTAAAACAACTGAAAGATCGCGCTGAACAAAGCTTAAGCAATCCGGTGAATGGCGCTGTGATTACGGTTCCAGCCTACTTTGATGAAGCGCAACGCCAAGCCACACGTGATGCAGCTGAACTCGCGGGTTTAAATATATTACGCCTGCTCAACGAACCTACCGCTGCGGCTGTTGCATATGGCTTGGACCAAGAAAGCAATCTAACAACAGACCGCAACTATGTCATTTATGATTTAGGTGGCGGTACATTTGATGTATCTATTTTGCGTTTTTCTCAAGGTGTGTTTGAGGTTTTAGCCACAGGCGGTCATACCGCACTGGGTGGTGATGACTTAGATCGCCTTATTGTGAAATGGGCAAAAAAACAACTCAATATTGAAACTTTAGATGATGCAGAATATGCACATTTTATAGTTTCTGCGCGTAAAGCCAAAGAAGCACTTAGTGATGCAACCTCTGTTGATATTAAAGTTCTAACACATCATCTCACGCTAGATCGCACAACATTTGAAGAAATCATTCAAGTGGCATTAGATAAGACGATCAATGTGTGTAAACGTGTCATGCGTGATGCAAAACTTGAACTCGATGATATTCAAAATGTAGTTCTTGTTGGTGGTTCAACCCGCTCTTATGCTGTACAGAAAGTGGTACGTGAAGTATTTAAGCAAGAACCACTTTGTACCATCAACCCTGATGAAGTTGTGGCGATTGGCGCTGCGATCACTGCGAATCAGCTCATTGGAAATTCTAAAGATGGTTCATTACTGTTAGATGTTACCCCGCTGTCACTTGGCCTAGAAACCATGGGCGGTTTGGTTGAACGTTTAATTTCACGTAATACAGCCATTCCTGTTGCACGCCGTCAAGAGTTCACCACCTATCAAGATGGTCAAACTGCCATGTTGATCCATGTCTTGCAAGGTGAACGCGACTTAGTTGAGCATTGCCGCAGCTTAGGTCGTTTTGTATTACATGGTATCCCACCAATGACCGCAGGTCAGGCACGTATTGAAGTCACTTTTCAGGTCGATGCAGATGGCCTGCTTACTGTTTCAGCCAAAGAAACCACATCAGGGGTCAATGCGCAAATCGACATTAAACCTTCTTATGGATTGTCTGAAACCGATACTGAACGTTTGCTTTTAGAAGGTTATAAATTCGCTGAAGAAGATAAAAATCTTCGCCATCTCAATGAAACTAAAGTTGAAGCACAGCGTGAACTTGAAGCCTTAACACAGGCATTAAAGGTTGACTCCAATCTGCTCAGTACTGAACAACTGACTGCACTCACCCAAGCTGCTGAAGTTTTAAAAGCTCAGCTTGAAACAAACGATATCAAATCGATTGAGCATGCTGTTGAACAGTTAAAAACTTATAGCGATGCCTTTGCTGCAGAACGCATGAATCAACACATTGATCATGCACTGAAAGGCACCAAACTTGATGATTGGTCTAACTCAAACTAATTTAAGGTAACGACTATGCCACGTATTAAAGTACTACCTCATGCAACAATTTGTCCAAATGGTGCTGAGTTTGAAGTTGAACCAAACGCCAATCTGTGCCAAAGCTTGCTCGATAATGGTATTAAAATCGAACATGCCTGTGATATGTCTAAAGCATGTACCACTTGCCATGTGATTGTACGCAAAGGCTTTGATGAGCTCGAAGAGATGGATGATGTTGAAGCAGACTTACTTGATCGTGCTTGGGGCTTAGAACCCGATTCGCGTCTATCTTGCCAAGTTAAAATCACAGACGAAGATATGGAAGTTGAAATTCCAAAGTATACAATTAACCACGCTTCTGAAAACCACTAGGTTGCTTTTCATCTAAGCAAAAAAACCACTCTTATGAGTGGTTTTTTAATGTCTTGATAATTTTTAATGGCTTAGGCATTTAATTTAATATTTAAGGATTTTACAAATAATTTGAGTTGACTTCATCTTCAATATTAAGTTTTGCAACGCCTTGAGAGTTGGTAAGTTTTTGCTGAACCTTAATCCGTTCTACCATTTTTTCCAATACTTCAACCAGCTCTGGGTATTCAAAGTTTTGCACTTCTTCTAAATTCAGCACCAAATGGAAGCCTTTATATTCATAATCAAACCATTGTTGATTTTCATTCTTGGTCGCTGAATATTTTTCCATCACTTGCCAAGTGCGTACCTTACCTTGAATCCCTTTCAGCTCAATCGGAGTTTTTGGTGCACAGAGATAATCATTTTTAATCAGCTTATAGGTTTCATCTGAAACCAGAATTTCATCGATATCCGCAGCATATTGCAAACGCGCGGCTAAATTTGCATCACGCCCCACAATGGTATACGCCATACGATGCACAGCACCATAGTTCCCAACGTGGCAATAACCGGTACTTACCCCCATACGAATATGCAAAGGTGCATAGCCCATTTTCACCCAACGTTCACGGAGAAATTTCATCTGCTGGCGCATTGCAATGGACATATCAATACAGTTTTTCGCATCCTGCTCCACACCTTGTGAATCAGGATCACCAAAGAAAATCAGGATTGCATCACCCATAAATTTATCAATGGTTGCACCATATTGTTTGGCAATTTCAGTCATATGACTTAAATAGTCATTTAATACAAAGGCCAAATCATCTGGAATCAAAGTTTCTGATAATTCTGTAAATCCTTGAATATCAGAAAAGAAAACCGTCATTTTTTTACGTTTATATTCAATCTTGGCTTCTGTATCACCACGCATAATCGCCTGCCAAAGCTGTAATGGCGCATAACGACTGAGTTGATTTGACAACTCAATATAACGATTCATTTCATTGAAATAGGTGTTTTTCTTGGTTTCTACACTTTTGATACGGCGATTTTGATAATAATTTCCGATGTTTACAAACAAAATGATGCTAATAAAAGACAGGACTGATAGCTCTGGGCTAGTTTGCTGAAAATAATCATAAAAACCAAAGATAAAAATAATATTGGTATAAAACACAACAAAGGCAACTAAAATTGCCAGAGAGCCCATCATAAATGAAATTTTGTTGTTAATCGCTGTATAGATCAGTGCAAATAACAATACAAAAGTTACCACGAGGCTTAAATGTACAGCTGCCAATGCGGTAGAAACTACGATGACATCAATTAAGAAATAGATGTTTTTCCGAATTTTAGAGCCATATGAATATTCTAGCCAGCGCGATAGCTTAGGGCTAACAATAAAAATAAAGCCTATAAAAAAAGGAACATAAAATTGATAATTTGCAATTGGGGAGGTGAAATAATAAACCATGACCACCAAAGCAATAATCAAATACCCCATAAATCGCTGGAATATCTCAAATTGCTTTGGCTCTTTATCTAACATACGTTCAAATGGCAAAATATTTTACCTCGAATGTCATTTTATTAAACACTTCCCTTGTGCTGTTTACACTTAATCCATACGCCAATCGAATGGCATCTCACCTTGACCACGTAGCGCCAACATCAGTGTTTGACGCATGTGAGCTAATACTTCATTGCTATAAGGAACTGCTTGCAGGCCAAATACAGGTTTAGGCCAAGCTACATCATTCTGATAACGAACTACATGATGAAAATGTAATTGCGGAACCATATTTCCAAGTGCAGCGACATTCATTTTATCTGCACGAAAAACACGAGAAAGCTGACTAGACAACCAGCTTGATTCACGTAAAAACTGCTCTTGGTCAGCTTGACTTAGTTCATATAACTCAGTGATACCAGGAACACGTGGAATAAGAATCAGCCATGGGAATTGCATATCATTCATTAAACGACATGTTGAAAGCGGAAAATCGCCTACAAAAAAAGTATCTTGAGCAAGTTGTGGATGCAAACTAAACATATCTTTATAAATGACGCAAAATTAAAAGGATGGCTAATACTAACACATCGGTTTTCGTGTGAATATTGGTTATCTTGTGTTTTGGTACAAATAAACACAGTTTGTTTTGAACCTGATCACAATTACACTTTAAAGAATCACAGAATTTTTTCAAGTGATTTACCTGAAAAAATTCATAAGCACTTTTAATCTCAGATTGAGCATTTTTTAAGCTCAAAATCCTGATAAATTAACGCTTTAATTCTGTCAGTAAATTGTTTAACAAATCCTGAATAAACTGAATTCGCTTGTCATTTTCTTCAAGCATCACCATCACTTTTAAACGTTGTCCACCTTCCATACGGAACCAAGTTGGATGCTTCTGCATGAGTTGAATAATACTGATCGCTTGCACAGGTGTATCAGGTGAAAATTCGATCACCCCACCATTAGCCCCAATATCAATTTTGGTAATTTCTAAGGCTTCGGCCTTAACCCGAATTTGATGAACACTAAATAGTTGTTTTACTGGTAATGGCGGCACACCAAAGCGATCAATCAGCTCCATACGGATATTGTCAAGTTTATCCTGAGTATCGGTATTACTAATACGTTTATAGAACATAAGACGCTGATGTACATCACCCAAATATTCATCTGGGATCAAAGCAGGCATATGCAGGGTAATTTCAGAAGTAAGTGAAAGTGGTGTATCAAAATTAGGGGTCTTGCCCTGTTGAATTGCTTTGGTCGCTTTGGCTAACATTTCCATATATAGGCTATAACCAATTGCATTCATTGAACCGCTTTGTTGTTCACCCAGTAATTCACCAGCCCCACGGATCTCTAAGTCTTCCGTAGCCAGCATAAAGCCAGCGCCGAGATTTGAAGCTCTCTGAATGGCATCTAAACGTTTTTCGGCATCACCTTTAAGGCCTTTAATCGATGGCACCATCAAATATGCATAGGCTTGGTGATGGGAACGTCCAACACGACCACGCAATTGATGTAATTGTGCTAGGCCGAGTTTGTCTGCACGTTCAATAATAATCGTATTGGCATTGGGAACATCAATTCCCGTTTCAATAATCGTTGAACAGACCAGCACGTTAAATTCTTTGTGATAGAACTGTTGCATGATTTGCTCAAGTTCACGTTCACGCATTTGACCATGCGCAACCGCGACACGCGCTTCAGGTACAAGTTGACGAATATTTTCCGCAGCGCGTTCTATGGTATCTACTTCATTGTGCAAGATATAAACCTGACCACCACGTAACAATTCTCGCAGAATTGCCTCTTTCATGGTTTCATTGGTTTGTTCATTGACAAAAGTTTTGACAGCTAAACGACGTGCAGGCGGTGTGGCAATAATTGAAAGATCACGCATTCCGCCAAAAGCCATATTCAAGGTACGAGGAATTGGTGTTGCAGTTAAGGTTAACATATCAACATCTGCACGCATGGCTTTGATACGCTCTTTATCACGTACCCCAAAACGATGTTCTTCATCGACAATCATTAAACCTAAGTTTTTAAACTGCACATTTTCCTGAAGAATTTTATGTGTGCCGATGACAATATCAACTTTACCATCGATTAAATCATCAATGGTTTTGGTATGACTTTTATTGGTTCCAAAACGCGAAAGTACCTCTATACGAATTGGCCAATCGGCAAAGCGATCTTTAAATGATTCAAAATGCTGTTGCGCCAATAAGGTGGTAGGTACTAAGACAGCCACTTGCCTATTATTTTGAACAGCAACAAATGCCGCGCGCATCGCCACTTCCGTTTTACCAAAGCCAACATCACCACAAACCAGTCGATCCATTGGTTTGGCTTGTTGCATATCATATAAGGTCGCTTCGATGGCATTGGCCTGATCCAGTGTTTCCTCATAAGCAAAACCACTGGAAAATTGCATATATGCACTTTGATCCAGCTCAAAGCTAATCCCAGGTTTAGACTGACGGCGTGCTTGAATATGTAATAATTCAGCTGCCACATCATGAATCTGTTCAAGTGCTTTACGTTTTGCTTTATTCCATGCATCTGTACCCAATTTATGTAATGGCGCTAAATCAGGATCACCACCACTAAAACGGCTAATCAGGTGTAGATTGGTCACAGGAACATACACTTTTGCATCATCTGCATAGTTTAATTGCAGAAACTCATAGTCTTGTTCATCAATATTTAAGGTGACTAAGCCTGCATAACGCCCAACACCATGATCAATATGCACCACTGGCGCACCAATATTGAGTTCCGTTAGACTTCGGATCAGAAACTCTTCTGAAACCTCTTGTTGACGTTTTCTACGGCGCTGTACTACACGGTGTTCATACAGTTGGTTTTCAGAAATAACCGATAGATCATTGCTGATGACCAATCCACGATCCAAAGGCGCATTGGTAATCGCGACAGAGAAATTAGATTGTTGAAATACAGCAAAACTTTCAACAACTGGAATTTCACCTAAACTTGCACGTAAAGCATCTTTTAAAGTTTCACGGCGTCCAGCACTTTCAGCCACCAGTAATACAGGATGATTGGCCTCATCCACATACTGCTTCACTGCTTTAAATGGTTGGTCTTGTTTAGGGTCTACAGGCAATCGTGGTGGTAATTCAACCGACAAATTGATACAGCCTGCTTTTAATTCAATGGCTTCTGTTGAGGCAATAATTCTTGAAAATTGATTTAAATACTCAAACAGTTGATTCGGTTGTATAAAAATTTCTTCAGGTGGTAATAGCGGTTGATCAGCATTATGGCGTCGGTCTTCGTAACGACGCATCACATCTGTCCAAAAACTCAACAATCCTTCGTCAATGTGCTTATCTGTAATGACAATCGCATTGCTTGGTAAGTACGATACCAAACAACTTTGTGTTTGCATGGCTTGCTGTGAAAAGAATAATGGGAAGTAGAAATCTAATCCTGGAGAAGCAATGCCTTCTAACACATCTTGATAAATTGGGTTTTTCTTGGGATTTGCAGTTGGAAAACTTTCTGCATAACGATCACGAAATGTTGAACGCGCTTCTTTTAACGGAAATTCTTTTGCAGGAAGTACGGTAAAACGCTCTAACTTTGTTGTTGTTCTTTGGGTTTCAGGGTCAAAGAATTTTAAACTGTCTATTTCATCATCAAATAAATCAATACGAATAGGTGCATTTTGCCCAGAAGCATAAATATCCATGATGCTACCACGTACCGCAAACTCACCATGGTCATAAACGGTATCAACCAGATGATAACCCGCCTGAACCAGTTTTAATTTTTGTTGTTCTAATGCAAATTTCTGACCAACGCGTATATCAAAATGCTCACCCAATACCCATGATGTAGGGGCAACACGTTGTGCCAAGGTGGTTGCAGAGACTAATAAAATACCTTTTTGTGGCATATTGGAAAGTATCGACAGTCTTTCAGAGACAATATCTTGGTGCGGAGATAAACGATCATATGGCAATATCTCCCAGTCTGGAAATATTGTTGGTTTTACCCCATAAAATTCTAATTCACTTTCCAACTGTCCCAAGTGCTGATTATTTTTTGCAACCAATACAAAGAGCTGATCCGATTTCTCTGCGATCTCCTTAAACAATAAGGCTGCAGATGAACCGAGCATTGTGCCAATCCAACGTTTTTCGCCTGCTTTCAGTTGTTTTAAATTGAGGTCAGAGATTTCTTGTTTAAACATAATCGCATAGGGTCTAAAAGACATGAGCAATAGTTTAACATGATGACTTTATTCAGTTGAGTGATTTTGTTTATTCTATTTATCTGTGCAGTGACTCAACAGCAGCATTTTCTTCATCAGGATAGAATTCACATCAGCCTCAAGACAAACTCACAGGATTATAGGCCTATGGAAGCTCTTGCAAATGAATTGAGAATAGTCATTTGTATAACAGAAAAAAACTAAGCAACATCACACATTATTCTTTGGTGAAATATTCTGATTCCACTAAATGTTATCCATGCCTTAAGTTGATTTATTTTTCTCGTTTAAACGCTTTATAATAATCATTGAGTTTTCGAATAATTTCTTTAAATTGTTTTAAATTTTCTTCTGTATTGCCAAGTCGTTGCACATAGTTGTTTGTCGCGATTTCTAAATCAATCTTTTCATTGATCAAAATTGTTTTATAGAACAAAGCCTTTAAATCATCAAAATTATTGAGTTTTCGGTTAGAAAAGTATTCCAGCCGTTCAGATAACTCACGATTTAAAACAATACCATCTACGATAAAACCATGCTCAGCATCAATTTGAATATTATTTTCTTGTAGAAAAACTTGTTCAGGACCATTTTTATTACCCTTAAATAATGCTGCAATTTTATCAAACATCATTAAAACTCAATCAAATCAAAGCTTCATCATAACAAAGATGACAAAAGTTCGCAGTAAAAGGCCGTTTTAAAACGACCATTTACCTGAAGAACATAAACCATCAGCGTTATTCGTCACCCAAATCATCTAAGAAGTCGACAGTAGGTACAAAGAATAAGGTTCCTGTCACTGCTGTACTAAAATCTAATAAACGATCTAAATTACCCTCTTCATCACCTTGAAACATATGCTCTAACATTTGTCGAGTCACACTAAATTTGCGTGCATAACCAATAAAGAAGGTGCCATATTCATTTTTAGATGGATTTGAGAACGGCATATTTGCACGCATGATTTTAATTTCATTACCATCGGCATCATGCGCCTTACTCACCACATTGTGTGCTGTTTTAGGCTTTACATCATCACTCAGTTCAACATCATTAAACTTTTTACGTCCGATGACTTTTTCTTGTTCTTCATCACTGAGCGCACGCCACTTGTCCATATCATGCATATATTTTTGAATAAATGCATAACTGCCACCTTTAAAGTCTGGATCTTCATCACCCACCAGTGCATATTCAGCTGCAATTTCAGGCTCTGGGTTTTCTGTCCCATCAACAAAGCCAATAATCGCTCTACCGTCAAAATATCGAAAACCATTCACTTCATCCACTGGATAACTTACGGCTTTTAATTGCGTATTGATCATATCTGCCATTTCAAAACACAACGCTTGACGATCAGCACGAATATGGAAAAACAAATCGCCTTCTGTTGAAACAGCCGTATATTTTGGCCCTTTAATTTCTTTAAACTGTTCTAATTCTTGTGGTTTAGCCTGATCAGGAAATAAACGTTCCCACGCATTTGCACCAAATCCCATGACTGCACTAAATTGTGCATCTGGATAACGGTTTGTTAAACTACGTGTTAATGCTGAAAAATTTGCTGCAAAATCGATTACTGTATCTATTACTTCAGCCCCAAGCCTTAATCCTAAAACAATAAATAAGGCATTTTCCCCTGGACGATTCATAACAGGTTGAATTCGAGTTGAAGTCATAATTTATCTCAAAATATTCTATTGGTTACAATCTAACATAGGCTGTTTTAAAGCTTAAGTTTTTATCGTTAACAATCCACTAATTCACAATATTTATATGAATAGAAATGTTGCGAAAAATGATTAAAGCAATCAGTTTTGACTTATTTGTTCAGACACCTCTATTGTGATTTTTTTTAAAATTACTTTGAGTAATAAGCATAAATTTTAAAACAACTGTTTTTTTCATCAAACATAATATTCAAATGCTGCAACAAAGTACGAAATTGATCTGTTTGATCTAAAATCAAATCACTGATCAATCGTCCTCTCGGTTTGCTCAGCATAGGCTTTACCATTAAATATTCAATTGCAATAAATACAGGCATAGCATCGTGATAGAAAGGATGCCAATCACCCAAATACCACGGAATTTTCTTCACAAATTGATCTTCAGCTTGTAGATCTTTATTTTCAGTCACCAATTTGACAATAAATGCAGGTGGAAAATCCAAGTCTGTCATTGCATACAGAAGTTTGAGCCATTTTGAATCACTCATACAAGATACCAACTGCCGTTGATGCACGACCTGCTGAATTTTCAAAATATACTTTATATAGCCTTGGTCAGTCTTTAAAGTATTTATATGATTTCGATATTCAAGATAGTTTTCTTGTAAACCCACATTTATCCTTCAATTAAAAGCACCTATGTTAGGTGCTTTTAACACATAGAGTTAACCATATTGTTTCTGTAAATAAGATACGATTGCTGCTGACTCAAAGAGTTTTTCACCTGTATTTGGATCTTCTAAATAAGGCACTTGAATGTCTTGCTTTGCGCGGTCCATAACTGGAATAATTTTTTCACGTTTGCCACCGACCAAAGGAATATATTTACCGGGTTTTAAACGTAAAACTGCTGGCCCTAGATCTTGCCAACACTCTTTCGCCACATTATGAAAAATAAATGGAATTTCTAATTCAGTTAACACAGCACGCACAACACGTGTATAAGGACTTGCTTCAAACCCCCATAATTCCAATAATTGCGCTGGACTTGCACGATCAACAATTTTTTTATTAACCCAAACCCCACGTGCACCATTAATAATGGTTCCCACCATAGCGACCGTTGGGTATTTAGGATAATGAGAATATTTCTTTGGTGTTTTGCCTGTTTTACCATAATGCTTAAATAAGTAATCAACAATCTTTTGCGATTCGTACATTGCTGTTCCCGTATTTTCATCAATGAAATACGGAAAACGCAATTTCCCCCCTTTTTCTTTTACAACCTGACGATATTTAGTCCCACCTTTAGGGCATGGATAGACTTCATAATCCAAATTGAGCAAGGTCATTACTTCTCGTACACGGCGGCAAAATGGTGAACCTTCAAACTCATATAACTTTAAAGCCTTTTCTGGCTGGTTTGGAAACGGAGTTCCTGTTACACCACGGCCTCCCTCAGTCAGTGATGAAGCCAAAGCTTGTACAACTTTAATTTGATGATGCACCATTTTATACCCCCTAGATGATTGTTTTCGCTTAAATAAAGCTTTTTATAAATCCACTAATTTTTCTTTTGAAACCACAATGCCATTGTTATCTGCATAGATATATTCACCAGAATTGAAAGTGACACTACCAAAATACACAGGAATATCGACCTCACCTATGCCTTTACGATTGCTTTTTTGTGGAATTGAAGCCAATGCATGGACACCTAGATCAAGTTCAACTAGTGCATCTACATCACGTACACAGCCGTAAATCACTACACCATTCCAGTGATGCTTAACCGCTGACTCTGCAATCATGTCACCCATCAAGGCACAACGCATGGATGCTCCACCATCGACAACCAAAACCTTGCCTGTTCCATCTGTAGCAAGTAACTCTTTCACTCTTGAGTTATCTTCAAAACACTTGACTGTCACGATTTGACCACCAAAGGTTTTACGCGCCCCATAACTTCTAAAAAACTTGCCATCTAGAGATGGAATCAAGGTTTGGATGTCTTGGTCTGGATGATCATCTAATAAATCACAAGTTACAAAAGGTACTATAGTCACGTTATCACTCCATTATTTGCTATTTTGTATACGCAAATTATCATAAATTTCAATTTTTTGAGTTTGTGTTTGAGCAGCCTCGACCATAGTATGAGCCACTTGTTGTGCTGTCACTGGCTTATATTTAAAAGAATTGGGTACCAAATGCGAAAATTTACTATACAGCTTTTGCGTTACGTCTTCTAAGAATCGCTTTTCATTTCGTTCGCCAAGGAGTAACGATGGGCGAATACTAGAAAAACGATATAAGTTCAACTTTTGTATATAGTCCTCAAGTTCACCTTTCACTTGATTATAAAAAATTGGCGAGCTGGCTTTTGCCCCCATCGCACTGATTAAAAGTAAATGGGTTTCAGTCATTTCAAATAAATCTGCAAAATGCGCATTGATCTCAAAATCAATATTATAGAAAGCTTCTTTAGAACCTGCCTTTTTAATGGTCGTTCCCAAACAACTGAATGCATGAGTGTAACCGCTGACATCTTGATCATTGAGTAGAAGGAAATCATCCAATACAAATTGTTCAACTTTTTTAAATTTTGAAAAGTCGGGATTTTCTCGTCGCACAACAACTGTAATTTTTTCACAATCAGCCAATAAATTGAGCTGTTCAATGAGACGCTGCCCCACTAAACCTGTTGCTCCAATCACAATCGCATTTTTTATCGAATTAGTCATTTTTTAAACAATCTCCTAGATTTATTACTAATCTAACGTTTTATTTCAAATTTTTCTTCAACAAAAATGTTGTCAAAGCATGTCAACACTTGACTTTACTGGCCTCTTTAATCACAATATGGCACTTGTTTACGGGCTGGTGATAATCCTCTGATGTGGTTTTCAGATGTGGTTTCAGCCCGCCCAGACCCATCTAATTCAAGGAGTGCACGAGTGGCAAACTCTGCTCAAGCAAAAAAACGTGCTCGTCAAAACGTTAAAGCACGTAAACACAACGCAAGCTTGCGTTCAATGGTACGTACTTATATCAAACGCACAATCGCTGCTATCGCTACTGGTGAATATGCTGCCGCAACTGAAGCTTATAAAGCTGCAGTTCCAGTTATTGACCGTATGGCGGATAAAGGTATCATCCATAAAAACAAAGCTGCTCGTCACAAGAGCCGCTTGAATGCACAAGTTAAAGCGTTAGCTAACTAATTTTTGCATGTGAAAAGAGCCCTTTAAAGGGCTTTTTTTGTAGCTAAAATTTGACTATAACACTTTAAAATCGGAAAACATCAAAACTTATCTACCACCGCATCAATATTTCTCAGTAGATAGATAAGTAAGAGTTCTAAACTATAAAAATAATTATTTTGCTAAATGAGAAATTAAGACTGTTGCAGTGGATAAAATACCTTCCTGACGACCAGTAAAGCCCAATTTCTCTGTGGTTGTTGCTTTAACACTAATTTGAGTCACATCAACATCTAACACATCTGCAATACTTTGACGCATTTCCAAATTGTGTTTGGCTAATTTAGGCCGTTCACATGCCACAGTAATATCAGCATTATTTAATTTATAACCACGGTCTAAAATTAATTGATAAACATGTTTTAAGAGCTTACGGCTATCCGCACCTTTAAATTCAGCATCTGTGTCTGGGAAATGCTGTCCAATATCCCCTAAAGCCAATGCACCCAATAAAGCATCACATAATGCGTGTAATACGACATCACCATCAGAATGTGCTTTTAAACCATGCGTATGTGGAATTTGAACGCCTGCCAAAGTTACAAAATCACCTTCTTCAAAAGCATGTACATCCATTCCCTGCCCAATACGAATCGGTATGATCATTCTTAGCTCCTTTTGCAGTTTTTAAAATTTAAAAATCTTGTATTCGTACTTTCTCTTTCGCTATAGTACGTATGCAAACATTGTGAAAGTATAAGCGATCATGCTGTTGAATACAGAATTTAATCAAATTAAAACACTCTTGTCTGGTCTCATTTTGAGCTGTATCAGTACATCAGCTGTTTACGCCCTGCCTCTTGACTGTAAGCACCAAGATTCATCACTTTTAAAAAAGTTATGTGGTTCGCAGTATAGTGAACTACGCGCTCAATTAAATGAGAGCTATCTCACTGCATATCTGGTCACAGATGCACCAATACGCTTAATCAATGATACACATCGTTTGTGGCTCAACCGTTTAAGTCAATGTAAAAGCAACGATTGTTTTAAACAACAGTTCGATATTCGCCTAGAAGACTTAAATTTTTACACCTCAATGAATCAAAGTTTAACCCAACATTTCATTAAATATGAACATGGTAAAATTTCGAAGCAACCCGCCCATTTACAAATCCATCAACTGACTAAAGATCGGATTAAAGTTGAAGGCATCGCCTACCGAAATCCCAACAACCGTAAAGATAGTCAAATTGTCTCATTGTTGGCTTACACCACGCCTGAAAAAAAGAATCAAATTTTAGACAATGAACATGACTGTAAATATGTGCTTAATTTCCAAAAAGCAATTTTGTCTGTGACGACAACACAAAAAGGCTGTGAGCGCTTTACTGGAATTTACCGTTTATATGATTAAGATTTATCATTAAATTTGGCAAAATCATGAATATAAAACTAGCGTTAAGTGAAGAAAGATTAAAAATATTATCTGAATGTATGCAGAATTATGATGTGGGTGCTGATACAGATGAATGGCCTAACAATATCATTTCGCGCTTTACCAGCGTTTATAATGATGGGTCTATTTCAAAGCACAATATTCCATTGCAGCATGAAATTGATTCCGATGAATTAAAACTTTGTCAAAAATTGAGCGCTGAAATCACCAATATCATGGCAAATGTTGAAGTTGGCATGGGTTCAAACTCGGGTGATTATTTTCAAGATTTTTATATCATGCATTCACACAACTCAGCTAGCCAAAAAATTACGCCTCAACTGATTCAACAATACTTTGCCAATACTATTTTTCCTTTGGCGAACATTACGACTGAACCGCTTACAACCAATACACAGTGGTGGAAAGAAGTAGAACAAGATGGTGAAGAATCTCCAGCAGAATATTTTCAGCCTTGGCACAAGATGATGGATTGGTTTGCAGCACAACACGATTTTATCGACTGTGCATTTGTTCGGATTGGTGACTCAGCACTTTTAGAACAAATCAATTCGGATGATTACCCGAAAGGAACAATCATTACAGGTTGTGTCTTACCTCGACTTGCATTGGGCTTAACCCAGAATAGAAGCTTGGTTGGAATCTTTGGATATGTTGTACACAGTTAAGATCTCCCCCCCCCCAGAGCTAAAATAGAAATAAAATAAGGTATAAACATGACTCAACTGTTAATTTTAGACCAAGTATCACAACACCTTGATCAAACCTCTTTTGGCGGTCTTCCTGTTAAAACGATTGGCTTACAGGTTGAATGGCCTCACTGCACAAATTGTAATGGTGCAATGCAATACCTTGGCAAAGTAAAAACTGATCTCGGTTTAGAACTGATCTTTATGTGTAGCCAAGATCCAGGTATGTGTGATGACTGGGATGCAGACGTTGGTGGCAATAAAGTGATTGTCATTACAGAGGTTCAATCTCTCGAAAAATTCCAACCGTTAGAACCTGAAAATACCTTACGTGAAGCGGAATATGGCGCCAAGATTTTCCAAGATTCGCAAGTAGAATATTCACAATCACGTGAACTTTGGCAAGGGCCCAAGAGAGAAATTTTAGGTCAGCTTTCTGGCCAAGCTGAGTGGCTGCAAAATGATGAAACACCAGAATGTGATTGCTGCCAAAAGCCTATGCGCTTTGTTGCTCAACTAGAGACTGGTCCTGATCATAGAACTGAGATGAATTTTGGTGGAGGAGGTTCCGCCTACCTATTCGATTGCCCTCAGGGTAAAACTGCTAAATTTCTATGGCAATGCTAGCCTCTACCATGGATATATCTAATGGATAAAAAAGTCATTTCCAAACTATTACAACGTCAGTTTTATCCCATTTTAAAAGCACAAGGCTTTATAAAAAAAGGCGATGTATTTAGGCAGGTTGAGGGAGAAGTTATTCGAATCATCGATATACAACACTCCATTAAAAGACATTGTTTCCAAGTTAATCTCGGTATTCACCTTATCCCATTAGGTGAATATGTTATGCGATGTACAGGTAAAGCTTTAGATATTGAAAAAATGCGTGATTATGATTGTGCATGGCGTAGTTCGATCCTACCTTATTTAATCAATGATCATGACAACGATTGGTCATATACCTCAAATGAACAAGATGCTAACGAAATGGTGCAATTTCTAGTATCTGAGTGGAATCGTCAAAGCCAAAATTTCTTTAATGAATTGGCACATTGGCCTGAAGATTTTCTCAAGAAAGCGCATCAGGCCTGTATAAATCCCTTACATCCCGCACACATGTGTACCCTATGCTATGTAGCTGGTGCTGCTGGTGATTTACAATTGGTCAAGAGGCTCGCTGAGATTGCAATTGAAGCGGTTCCAGAACGAGCCACCACATTAAAAGAACGATTGGCATCATTTATCCAAGATCCAAGTTCGGCAATTCCGCAAATTATCAATGAATGACGAAATGAAGCTGTCAAATGCGCTATTCACCAAATTGAAATATTTGTTATATTTTCTAACAACTTTCACGATCCGATTTAAAGTTTTACGCTTTATTTCCTGACTTAATTAACTTATAAATAACTATATATAAATAGTCTGATGACATATTTGTTGTAAATACCGAACACCAAACAATAGAGGATCAAAGGTGTTGCTATGGATTTGAACATGTATCTCACCAATAAATTTAAGAATTTTAATGAGTTTCTAGAAACGCATTGGCATGACTACCCCAATAAATACAAAGAAATCCAAACACTGCTGTTTTTTCAAGCCTATACCACTAAGCCACTTTCTGAGAAATTTGAAATCAATTTTGATCAGGCCTTAAAGTACCCCACCTTAAGATATTACTTCCAACAGATTGAAAAATATATCCATATACCGCCCAAGCAACTGTTTCCTAATTCATTTCATCGCCCTTATGAACATATTTTAAATGAGTTTAAATATTTAAGTTTTTACCAAGAAGCTTTTGAATTTTACAAAAATTTAGAAAAAATTAGGAATACCTTTAATAAAATTTCCATTCCAATTGCCAGTCATGCTATTTACACAGAAATTTTACAATATCTCAATTTGAGCTTTGAATACCTTGCTGATCCAAACTTAGCCAACGAGTTAAAGATTAAATTAATTTACCAATGGCAAGATATTCATAATTTAGAAACTGTTGCCGCATATAAATCATTAGAAAAAATTAAGACCACACTTAATCATTATCGGCAAAATTCCTGTTCAGAATACTATTTTAATTTAATTCAACTGGGTGAAAATCAACGGATTGAATTTAAGGAACGTACCACAGACCTATTAACCAACCGCAAATCAGATAAATGGGTCAAAGCGTGCTTTGCATTTATGAATACCCGCAATGGCTATGTTTTTATAGGTGTTGCTGATGATTTAACCATTGTAGGGATTGAAAATGAACTTGCGGAACACTTTAATAATTCACTCGACTTAATGAAGCGGAGTTTGATTGATAAACTGGCACACGAAAGTAACAAAATTTCAAATATTTATACCACACTAGAAGAAATACAGATTCAAGGAAAAACCATATTGGTCTTTAAATGTAATAAATCGGACCGTCCGTTGTATTACAAAGGCGAATTGTTTATGCGCACCAATGGACAAACAACACGTGTTCCACCTGAACTGATTGAAAGTTTTCGTGTAGAATTTTATTGTTAACATTCAATAGTTAAAATCTCTACCTAGAAGAATCAAAAATATGAATTATCCTCAGTTTAAATATCATCCCAATGCATACAAACTTGATCTGTTTGAAAAAGAAGATGGCATTTGTTCAACTTGCAATCAACAACGTGATTTAAAGTACGTATGCTCTTTCTATAGCGTAGATGAACCCGATTATATCTGTCCGTGGTGTATTGCCAATGGTGCAGCAGCGCAAAAATACGATGGAGAATACAATGACTATTGTGGCATTGAAGGTGTTTCTTCAAACCCAAATGATCCATCAGAAAAAATCAACTCTGAATTTTTAGATGAAATCTGCTTAAAAACGCCAAGTTATCATAGTTGGCAACAAGAAGTTTGGCTGGTGCATTGCAATGAACCATGTCAGTTTATCGCTTATGCGGATAGTGAAATGCTTAAACCAATTTGGGATGAGGTCAAAGCCGATATCGAAGAAAATGGTTATCCAGTAGAGCTTATCCAAGATCACCTCAGTATCGACGGTGATTTAACAGGCTATCTATTTCAATGCATTCATTGCCAACAACATCGTTTGCATATAGATTGTAGTTAAATACATAATCAAACCTTTAAGTTAAACCTTATAGCTTTGGCTAAGTAACTGGCTTAGATGCTGTTTAATGCCCTGCCATTCATCTTTGATTATGCTGTATATAACAGTATCGCGGACAGTTCCATCTTTTCGTAGCGCATCTTGACGTAACACACCATCATAATGCGCACCTAGACGCTCAATAGCACTTTGACTTTTAATATTGCGAATATCCGTCCTTAATACAACCGAGTTAGCTTGTAGTTTTTCAAATGCATACTCAAGCAACAACAACTTACAACTGGTATTGATATGACTGCGTTGTGCTGATTGTGCATACCATGTATAGCCAATCTCAACACGGCGCACCTCCCAAATAAAATCACGAAAACTGGTGGTTCCTACAATACGACCATTTCGCTGATTTAAAACAACAAAAGGTACGCGTATTCCCAAAGATTTTTGTTCAAGTGCCTTGGCAATATAAGCCTTGATCTGAGAATAATGTGGAACCGATGTATATTCCAATTCCCACAAGCGGCCATCTTGACATACCTCAACTAAAGCATTTTCATGTTCTATTTGTAGTGGTAAAAGCTGCACTTGGTGGGTTTGTAATGATGTATAAAGCGTTGAAAAGATATCTTGATTCATAGCAATTACACCAATGTAAAGAATGCTCCTCCATTGTCCGCTATGTTTTTGAAAGTTTTATGATCAAAATATGAAATCACCATGACGATCTTTCAAATGATTTCAAAGGCATTTGCATGCCCTTGAATCGAATATAATTCAACAAAATAGTTATTTTTTATAATGCGCCAACATGTCTTGTAAATGTGCTTTTACATTGTTCCACTCACCTTGTGCAATACTGTACAACACCGTATCTCGAATCGTACCATCTTTACGCATTTGATCACCCCGAATAATGCCATCTTTTTTAGCACCTAAACGTTCAATGGCTTTTTGGCTTTTAAAATTAAATTGATCAGTCCGCAACGCCACGGTATTGGCTTGAAGTTGTTCAAAAGCGAACCCTAATAGCAATAGTTTACAGCTAGTATTGACATGGGTCCGTTGTGCCGATTGTGCATACCATGTATAGCCAATTTCAAAACGTTTTACGTTTAATAAAATATCGTGATAACTGGTCGTTCCCAAGACTTTCCCTGAACTTTGCTCTATGACAACAAAGGGATAACGGCTGCCCTGTGCTTTTTGGATTAATGCTTTTTCAATATAATTTTTAACTTCTGTGTAATGTGGTGTAGAGGTAATTCGTAAATTCCACAATTCACCATCACGACACGCTTCAGCGAGTCCTTGCTCGTGTTCAAAAGACAGTGGTACTAAGCGAATATTATTTAGTTGTAAATCTAAATGAATAAATAATTGTTCAAATGCATCCATCTCATATCCACCAAGTTAATCTATAAAGTTGCCGTTTGATGTCATTGTAAAGTGATCAGCATCAATCGTATTAACAACGAAGCTTTCTTACTGTTAAGCCATTATATTGCCAAGGCTAAACATACCACTCCAGCCAAACCTAAAACCAGTCCTAGAGCGGTAATCACTTTAAGCTTTTCTTTAAAAATTAACAGCCCTGCAATGACCCCAAATAACACCACAAGGATATTCATCCCTGCAAAAACAATGGCTGGAGAATCTTTTAATAAAATATGCGCTTTGACATATAAAGCAATATTGGCAAAATTTATGATCCCCAAGGCCAAACCCGCAACACAGTTCTGAAGCTTCCACTGAGTTTTTCGAATTAGCAAGTAACCGACAGATAATAGGAATGAACAGATAAACATCAAGGTTAATGTAACTGGAAACTGTAAGCCCAGACTGGTTGTATATTTCAATAAAACATCAACCAAAGCATAACCTACCCAAACACTGAGTAAATAAAGGATCCCTTTCTGATTGAGGGATGAATTTGATGAACTCGACTGGGAAAGTACAATACATAAAACTGCCACGATACCCAAACCGATACCAAGCATTTTTAATTGGTTAAATTGTTCTTGGAATAAAAAATATGCAGCCAATAATGATAAAACCACAGATAATCGCTGTGCAATTTCAGTTTTTAAAATTCCTGCACTATGTAATGATTTTGCTAGACATAAAAAAATACTGGGTAATACAACGCCTAAACCAAGAATCAACCACCATGGTGTATTTGAGATTGAAATATGGGCCAAATCAGGCTTAAACCAAATATAGCTCAATACACTGGCGATTGCGTAATTCCAAGCAATCATTTGCAATGCATCAAAACCTTTTTGTTTGGTCCATTTTAAAAGCATTGAAACCAGCACACTACAAAGTGCTGCTGAAAATATGAGTTCCATAATTTACTTCTTATCTCACCAATCATTGCAAAATTTATGCGGAACCGAGTCCCTATGATTCAAGAAAAAGCCCACTAGTATGAGTGGGCTTTTAGGTGATCAACAACCATCAAAGATTATTTATAACGATCAACCATTTTTTCTAAAGAAATTGGGCGAATCTTGTCTGCATTGCCCGCAGTACCAAATGCTGTATAGCGATCGACACAGATTTGTTTCATTGCTTCAACAGTTTCACCGAAGAATTTACGTGGGTCAAATTCACTTGGTTTTTCAGCCATCATACGGCGCATTGCACCTGTAGATGCTAAACGTAAATCTGTATCGATGTTGATTTTACGTACACCATGCTTGATTGCTTCAACCAACTGCTCAACTGGAACACCATAAGTTTCTTTGATGTCACCACCATATTGGTTAATAATCGCTAACCATTCTTGTGGTACCGAGCTTGAACCATGCATAACAAGATGAGTATTTGGAAGTGCCGCATGAATTTCTTTAATACGGTCAATTGCCAAGATATCGCCTGTAGGTGGACGAGTAAACTTATACGCACCATGAGAAGTACCGACTGCAATTGCTAAAGCATCAACATTGGTATCTGCAACGAATTGACGAGCTTCTTCAACAGAAGTGAGAAGTTGAGAATGATCAAGTACACCTTCTGCACCAACACCATCTTCTTCACCAGCCAAACCTGTTTCAAGGCTACCCAAACAGCCAATTTCGCCTTCTACAGAAACACCACATGCATGTGCCATTTCAACAGTACGACGTGTTACATCAACGTTATATTCATAAGACGTTGGTGTTTTACCATCTGCACCTAAAGAACCATCCATCATTACAGATGAAAATCCAAGCTGGATCGAACGTTGACAAACATCTGGGCTTGTACCGTGATCTTGATGCATTACCACTGGAATATGTGGCCATTCTTCAATTGCAGCTAAAATTAAATGACGTAAAAATGGAGCACCTGCATATTTTCGTGCACCAGCAGAAGCTTGCACAATTACAGGTGAATTTGTTGCGTCAGCGGCTAACATAATTGCGCGCATTTGTTCTAAGTTGTTCACATTAAACGCTGGAACGCCGTAACTATGTTCACCGGCATGATCCAAGAGTTGGCGCAATGAGATAAGAGCCATAATATCCTCCCAAGTAATGCCCCATATTCTACATGTTGCTTTATTTCAATTCAGCAACAATATTGACTATTTCATAAAAAATCCCCGCGTTTGCAGGGACTTTTAACAAATAACAACATTTAGAAAGATTATTGAGCTTTAGGTGCTTCTTCTTCAGTCGCTGGCGTAGCCGCATCTGCTGGAGCATTTGCTTTTTCAGCAGCTACATCTGTATTTTTTTCATCCAAAACAGGCTGATCAAGCGCATCAATCACAGCTTGTTGTTCTGCAGATGTATTTGCTGATTCTGCTGAAGTAGCTTCAGAAGAAGATGTTTGTTCTGAGGCTGGTGCTTTTTCTTGTTTAGAACATGCAGTAAATGCCAAAGGAGCAATAAGAAGTGCTGCAAGTGTAAATTTAAATTTCATCACATTTCCCAGTGTTGGTGATTGGATTTGATCTATTTTATTGCAGTTATATTTCATTTTCATTACTTTACAATGAATCTCTCAGATAAAAAAGGCTGACGCGAGGTCAGCCTTTCATATAAACGTCACAATTAAAATAATTGTTCAATTAAGCACGTTCAAGCAATACCGCTACAGCAGGAAGTGTTTTGCCTTCAACAAATTCAAGGAATGCACCGCCACCAGTTGAAATATAACCAATTTTGTCTGCAACTTGGTATTTATCAATTGCTGCCAAAGTATCACCACCACCAGCAATAGAGAACCCTTCAGATTCTGCAATCGCTAAAGAAAGTGTTTTTGTACCTTCGCCAAATTGATCCACTTCAAACACGCCAACTGGGCCATTCCAAAGGATCGTTTTAGACGTTTTTAAGATTTCAGCAAAAGCTTTTGCAGTTTCAGGACCGACATCCAAAATCATGTCATTGTCTGCAACATCTTCAACTTTTTTTACAGTTGCTTTAGCATTTGCCAATGAACCTAAGAAATCTGCAAAATCGATTGCAGATGCATCTGCCACAACAACATCGGTTGGAAGTGGAACTGATACTTTTGCCGCAATCGCTTTCGCTGTGTCAATCAAATCATGTTCACACAATGATTTACCGACATTGAAGCCAGCTGCGGCTAAGAATGTATTGGCAATACCACCACCAACAATCAATTGATCACAAATATCAGAAAGTGAAGTTAAAACATCAAGTTTAGTAGAAACTTTAGAACCAGCAACAATTGCAACCATTGGTTTTTCAGGTGTTTGCAACGCACGACCTAAAGCATCTAATTCAGCTGCAAGCAAAGGGCCCGCTGCTGCAACTTTTGCTAAGCGTGCTACGCCTTCAGTTGATGCTTCTGCACGATGCGCTGTACCAAATGCGTCCATCACAAATACATCACAAAGCGCTGCATATTTTGCTGAAAGTTCAGCATTATTTTTCTTTTCACCCACATTGAAACGACAGTTTTCAAGTAATACCACTTGCCCTGCTGCAACTTCAACACCATCTAAATAATCTGTAAATAATTTAACGTCTTGACCAAGTGCCTCAGTTAAATAAGCTGCTACAGGAGCTAATGATTGTTCCGCTTTTGGCTCACCTTCAACGGGACGACCAAGATGAGAATACACCATGACCGCAGCACCTTTCTCAAGTGCCAATTTAATTGTCGGTAATGCAGCACGTAAACGTGCATCACTTGTAATCACACCATTTTTAACAGGTACGTTTAAGTCTTCACGAATAAGTACACGCTTGCCTGCTAAATCGAGGTCAGTCATACGCTGAAAATTCATGTATAGCTCTCTTATAGATATTAAAAATCGCGTAGATTCTAAATGATTACACAAAAAAAGGTTAGATACTTTTGTAGAAAAGCTGTAGAAAAGTTGAGATTTGATTATTATAGGGCGAACTTTTAAATTCTATACGCTTATGTCTTTTCATCCCGATCCTAAAATCAATGGTTTAAATGTCTTAGGTGAACCTTTAGCAAGTTGTTGTTTTTCTCCAATCACAGGTTATTTTCGTAATGGTTTCTGCCATACAGCAACAACCGACCTCGGCCAGCACACTGTATGCGCTGAAATGACTTCAGAATTTTTAAATTTTTCACAAAAAGTGGGAAATGACCTAATTACACCGCTGCCAGAACACGGCTTTCCGGGACTACAACCTGGTGATTTTTGGTGTTTATGTGTGACACGTTGGGTTGAGGCCTATCAAAACGACATGGCACCTCGTGTAAAACTACAAGCCTGTCATCAAGCTGTTTTGGCGTATGTTCCCTTAGATCTCTTGATGGAATATGCAGTATAACTAGGCATGAATTATTCAAAGATGAATCACCCTGAAATTATTTTGGCTTCATCCAGCCAAACCCGTAAAGATTTAATGAATCGTTTGCGCTTAGACTATCATTGTATCTCTCCTGAAATCGATGAATCATCACAGGGTGAGTCTCATGCCGATGATTTGGCTAAACGTCTGGCTTTTGAAAAAGCCAAAGTCATTGCACAAGTTCATCCAAATGCAATTGTGATTGGGTCAGATCAGGTGGCTTGGCGTGAACATGCACCACAAGATTTTATTGGTAAACCTTTAGCTGTAGAAAGAGCCATTCAACAGCTACAAGCCAATTCAGGCAAAAATGTCTTTTTTAGTACTGCCTTAAGTGTGCAACATTTGGCTTCTGGTTTTGAACAAACCTTGGTCGAACATTATCATGTGAAATTTCGTGACTTAACTTTGACTGAAATTGAGCGTTATATCGAAATTGATCAACCTCTGCATTGTGCTGGTAGCTTTAAGTGTGAAAGTCTTGGTATTAGTTTATTTGAACAAATGATTGGGCAAGACCAAACCACTTTGATGGGTATGCCAATGATTCAGTTATGTGGAATTTTAAGGGAGTTGGGAATTCAACTGCCTTAGTTTGCTATGGATTTGAAGGTGAAAGTATTTTTGATATTTACCTTCATGTTCAATCTAATGTTAATTTATAGCAATTATTTTATTCATTTTTTGCCCTTTACGTAGAATCTGTAGGGTAATAAAACCGCTTTTCAAGCTATTTGAGGACTCAACAAAACTATTCACATTCATAATATCGTCATTACCTATTTTGATAATTATATCATTTTCTTGAATTTGGCCATCAGCTGGAGTATTTTTCTTTATAAACATTGCTTTTACCCCAGTTTGCAATCCATTATTTGACTTGTCAATATCTGACAAATTGACTGGATATATTCCCATTCTAGAATTAAAAAAAATTAAATAATTAACGTTATATTTGGTGGTACTAGAAGTTCTAGTAAAAGCTCCCATATAGGTCCCATCCATATTATCTTGATTTAAACTATTGTTAAAAACATTATTACTTTTATTCGAACCAGCCATACGAGGAATTGCGTGAACAGTTTTACTTTGAAATATACTTGAACCCTGATTTTCACTACTAAATAAAATTAGCTCTGCTCTTATCTTTTTAGCATTATCGTTCATTCGCTCTACAACTTTTTTATAATCATAGTCACCTGTATTTTCTTTAAAAACTTCAGACTTAATAGATATATAGCCCTCTTCTAATAATTCTTTAAAACTTTTATCAAAATCATCTGATTTTATTATTCTAATTTTTTTGCTATAAGTATATTTATTCTGCATTTTAAAGGCATTACTTACGTTTTGTTCTGCGTAACTAATGCTAAATACATTTACAATCAAACATAAAACCAGGCATAATCCTTTAATTTTTAACATTTTTTAAATTTATATAAAGTAATTTAAGATTGATTCATTATAATCTAAATTTAAAAATTATGGTTTAGAAATCAACTTGCACCCTTTTACTTAACATAAGACAATAGCCACATTATAGATTCAAATTTGCTTAGGCTATTTTCATGTCCCTACCTTTAGATGTTCTTGGCGGAATTACTGCTGAACAATTCCTCTCAGAATACTGGCAAAAAAAACCTTTATTGGTTCGTAATGCTTTACCTGAAATTGCCAATATCCTTGTTCCAGATGACGTCATGGAGCTTGCTCTGGATGAAAACATCACAGCACGCCTGATTAAGCAAAAAGACAAAGATCCAAATCAATGGTCAGTAAAATCATCACCACTCATCAAAGGTGATTTTCAAAAAATGCCAAAACTTTGGACCTTATTGATTCAAGCTGTTGATCACTATTCATTTGATTTAGCAGAGCTTTGGAAGAAATTTCCTTTTATTCCACAGTGGCGTCGTGATGACATTATGGTCTCTTATGCTGCTAAAGGTGGTTCTGTAGGTCAGCATTTTGACTTTTATGATGTATTTCTTGTACAAGGTTATGGACACCGCCATTGGCAACTTGGACAAATGTGTGATGCTGAATCTGAATTTGTTGAAGGGCAGCCGTTAAAGCTACTTCCAGAAATGGAGATCAATTTTGATGAAGTTTTAGCGCCAGGCGATTTACTTTATGTCCCACCAGGATTGTCGCATTACGGTGTCGCAGAAGACGATTGCCTAACCTACTCTTTTGGTTTCCGTATGCCAAATATTGCCGACATGATGGACCGTGTCAGCGATAAATTTGTCGAAGACCAGCAACTACGTAATCCGCTTATCGACATCTTACGGAATAAACAAAACCCGATTGGGCAAGTGACACAAGTTGAACTCGATTATTTAAAAACTGAATTGTTGGCAAAATTAAATAATTCTAAAGTGTTAGAAGATGCCATTATGAGTCTAATGGCTGAAGCAAAGTACCCTGAAAATATTCCAGATGCTGAAGCGATTGGCACTGGAGATTTAGAAGAAGTTCTTGACCAAGGCTATTTACTACAAATTGAGCCAGCCTCTCGATTAATTTATCTTCAACAGAATCATGAATTATTATTCTGGGCAAATGGTGAATCGATCTGTATTTCTGAACAATTTGCACCCCATTTAAAGCAGATTGCAGATGGACAAAGTGTCAAACTCAATCATGAATTGTCTGATGATGAAATATTAGAGGACATTGCTGGATTATTAAATGAATCTATCTTGATGCTTGTTCCAACTGACGAATAAAATCCGCAATCTAACTCTAACAATGTAACGCTTAAATAAAGCCTGAAAATTCAGGCTTTATTTCTATCAATTCACTTTCACCATTTTTTAAGAAGTAATTCCCTCATCCTTGCTTAAGCTGATATTTGAGTGAGCTTGAGAATTTAACTGATGCTTTAATGTCTCGTTTTCCTGCTTTAGATTTTTTATTTTAAAAAACTGGAAGAACAGCCCGATATAAGCAATAACAACGATCACAGAAACATAAATGGCTAAAAAACTGATACTGGGGTTTAACAATTTTGTCAGAAACTCTTCAAACATTTTCGATTCCTTTTTGTTTTCATCGCATATTGAATAAATATTTCAGTTAAATTAACTCAAATTGTTTAGAAAATAAATCATTCAATTATTAATCTAGAACCATTCTCAAGTCTAACAAATCATTACTTGAGCTTTTTCATCAATTTGGGCAATTTAGCGCTATATAAAGAATGAGATATTTACTTCATGGCAAGTCCTGCTCAAGCAATTCGACATCAACTTCTCAATACTTTTTTCTCCCGTTATTCCGTTTGGTTCCTTTGTATATTTGTATCTTTATATTTGACTTGGATTATTTTCTTTAACGAAGGTCATTATATTTATTACTTTTTTTCAGATACTGTACTGAATTTAGCTTGGATTATTTCATCCATATTGGCCGCAATTGGCTTTGCCGATATCATCCAAACACAGCATTCTATTTTAAGAAATTACCCTTTAATGGGACATTTCCGATTTTTCTTTGAAGATATACGTCCTGAAATTCGTCAATATTTCATTGAATCTGATGATGATGCCTTACCTTTTTCACGTGCACAAAGAAGCTTAGTCTATCAACGTGCTAAAAATGAAAATGCAGATAAGCCTTTTGGTTCAATTATTGATGTCTATCAAGATGACTATCGTTTTTTAACCCATTCGATGACACCCAAAACACCTGCTGATTTTAATACATTTAGAATTAGTATTGGTAATGATCAGTGCTCACAACCTTATAGCGCTTCGATCATGAATATCTCAGCAATGAGTTTTGGTAGTTTGAGTGCAAATGCCATTCTTGCTTTAAATACTGGTGCAAAAAAAGGCAACTTTTATCATGACACAGGTGAAGGCAGCTTAAGTCCTTATCACCTTGAACCGGGTGGTGATATTGTTTGGGAAATTGCCAGTGGCTATTTCGGTTGCCGTACTTTAGATGGTAAGTTTGATCCTGAAAAATTTAAGCAACAAGCGGCTTTGCCTCAGATCAAAATGATCGAAATCAAACTATCACAAGGGGCAAAACCAGGGCACGGCGGTATTCTGCCTAAAGATAAAATCACCAAAGAAATTGCCGAAATACGCGGGGTTTCTATGGACGTGGATTGTATTTCTCCAGCAACACATTCTGCTTTTAGCAATCCTATTGAAATGATGCATTTTATTCAGCAATTACGTGAGCTATCCAACGGTAAACCGGTTGGTTTTAAATTGTGTATCGGGCAACCTTGGCAATTTATGAGCATTGTAAAAGCCATGCTGCTGACCAAAATCACTCCAGATTTTATTGTAGTTGATGGTTCAGAGGGCGGTACAGGTGCTGCCCCTATTGAACTGATTGATCATATGGGGACACCTTTACGTGAAGGCCTACTTTTTGTAAACAATACCTTAATTGGCGCAGGGTTACGTTCTCAAATCAAGATTGGTGCAAGTGGTAAAATTATCAGTGCCTTTGATATTGCTAGTACGATGGCTATGGGTGCCGACTGGGTCAATTCTGCACGTGGCTTTATGTTTGCGGTGGGTTGTATCCAAGCACAAAGCTGTCATACCAACCAATGTCCTGTTGGCGTTGCAACGCAGAACAAAGAACGTCAAAAAGCGCTAGATGTACCATCTAAAGCAGACCGTGTGTTTAGTTTCCAAAAAAACACCTTAAAAGCGCTTGCGGAAATGATTGCCGCAGCTGGCTTACAACATCCTGCTGAGATTAAAGCACATCATTTGGCACAACGAATCAATGACCGTGAAATCAAAAACTATGCTCAATTGCACTTTTGGATGAAAGACGGCGAATTGCTCAGTTGTGAAAATAAAGATGAAGAAAACTTCTATTTTAGAATGTGGAACTTAGCAACTGCTGAACATTTCTAATTATTTGCAAGCGAAATTTCATTAAGGAGATCATCATGATCTCCTTTTTTTATATCTAGCATTTATATAGTTAAAAGAAGCCTAATCTTCTGTTTTTAATTCTTCCGCATTTTTTAAGTTTATATTGGCTTTTATTTTTACTCAAACACCATTTTAATTTAAACAATATTTAAGCAAGATATCTTAAAACACATCAAGAATATTTGCGGATGAAATTTCTAAAACACATAATCACCACCACTATCCTTACAACGTCATTACATTGTTATGCAACTGTCGGTGGTGGACAAACAATAGAAGTATTGGGTTATGAAGCAAAACAACAAAAACTTTATCTGTTAAGACACTATGAAGATGAGCGTGGGCGCTTGCCGCAGTTATACTATTATCAGCTCAACAGTAAAACACCTGACAAGTTGATTGAAGTACAATCGTTATATATCAATCCCAAAACGCATCAAATTGACTATGATCAAGATGCTATCCAGTTTGAAAAAGACCTAAATAAAATTAAAAAGCATTTAACACCGTTACTTATAGGAAATGCCAATACAGCAAAAATTCAAGTGGTGCAAAGTCAAACTCATTACGTTCCTGCTTGGCATGATCAATCCCAAAAGATTCCTCAATATAAAACCATATACAAAGTTACAACAGCTTCTTTAAAAAGCAAAAACCAACAAGCTGTACAGTATGCTAAAACAATAAAAATCACTCAGAACTATATCGTGCCAAATCAGAATAAGCTGCTGATTGTGGTTAAATATTTCGGCATTCCAGAAGAAACAGGCTATGATGTTGAAGATGCTATTTTGCTCTTACCAATACAATAATGAGGATAAATCGTGTTAAAAATAATCACATCAACGCTCTTATTCAGTTTTAGCGCTCTCGCTTTTGCAAAAAGTGATAGCAATATTTCACTTGAAGTCCTCGGCTATGATTCAGATAAAAAAGCGGTTTTAATTCTTGAAAACTCAGCAAGCTATGACATTCCAAAAGTTTATCGCTATTCACTGAGTGAAAAACGCTATGATCTGCTCAAATATGATGAAAATTTTACAGGTATTACAGATCAACAAAGCTTTCAGCAAAAACTTTCAAGCATAAAGACTCAGCTCAAACCGCTTAAAAAGATCGCGCTTCAAGACTTTAACGTTAATCTACTCGAACAAAGACCTTCTGATACTGAAAGCTCTGACTCATTTAAAACAATTTATGGCTCGATATTTACAATATCAAGTCCGCAATATCAAAGTCTTCAACAGAATTTAACCAGTTACAGTCCAGAAATTAAACTTAAACAGGCTTTTGAACTGCCAAAAAACAAAGGGGCGCTTATTACTTTTGAATCACTCAGCTTACCTTTTGATGAAGGATATAACCGTGAAGAAGCTGTTGTTTTATTTCCTACGGGTCAACTTCCCCAATAAATAAAGCCTCTTAGGAGGCTTTATTTTTACTGCTTTTATCAATCTTGATTAATGGACTATGCTGCTGAACGTTCAGTGATCGGTACAACTTTACGGAGCTCTGGACCAGTATAATCTGCGCTTGGACGAATAATACGATTGTCAGCACGTTGTTCCATTACATGCGCTGCCCAACCCGTAACACGAGACATCACAAAGATTGGTGTGAATAATTTTGTTGCAATATCCATGAAATGATATGCAGATGCATGGAAGAAATCGGCATTACAGAACAATTTCTTCTCACGCCACATCACTTCTTCACAACGTACTGATACTGGGTAAAGCACTGTATCACCAACATCTTTTGCTAAACGCTCAGCCCAAATTTTGATGATGCCATTACGCGGGTCATTGTCTTTATAGATCGCATGACCAAAGCCCATGATCTTTTCTTTACGTTCAAGCTTACCCAGCATTTCACGTTCAGCTTGTTCTGGAGATGTCCAGTTTTCAATCATTTCCATCGCAGCTTCATTTGCACCACCATGCAAAGGTCCACGCAGTGAACCAATTGCGCCAGTAATACACGAGTGCATATCAGACAATGTTGAAGCACATACGCGTGCAGTAAATGTTGACGCGTTAAACTCATGCTCAGCATAAAGAATTAATGAAACATTCATTACTTGTTCATGTAATTCATTTGGCTTTTCGCCACGTAGTAAATGCAAGAATTGTGCACCGATTGAATCGTCATCGGTATTTTCTTCAATACGTACACCATCATGACTAAAACGGTACCAATAACAAATGATCGCTGGCAAAGTTGCAAGAATACGATCTGCCACATCTTGTTGTTGATCAAATGATTTTTCAGTTTCCAGATTACCTAACATTGAAACCCCTGTGCGCATCACGTCCATTGGATGTGAATCAGCAGGAATACGTTCCAACACTTCTTTTAAAGCTTGCGGTAACTGGCGAAGTGATTTTAATTTAGCTTTATATGTCGCCAACTGTTCTGCTGTAGGCAATTCACCAAAGAAAATAAGATAAGCGACTTCTTCAAATTGGCAATTTTCTGCAAGGTCATGCACATCATAACCACGATAAGTTAAGCCTGCGCCACTCTTGCCTACTGTTGAAAGTGCTGTTTTACCTGCAACTTGACCGCGCAATCCAGCGCCTGTAAGTACTTTTCCTTCAGCCATTTTATTATTTCTCCTGCGTGAACAGTTTGTCTAGGGTGTTTTCGAAAGTGTGATAATCAAGGAATTCGTAAAGTTCTTTTCGTTGTTGCATGCTATCCAGTACATTAACTTGTGTACCATTTTCACGAATTGAACGAAAAACTTCGAGGGCTGCTTTTTGCATTGCACGTGTTGCCGACAATGGATATAGCACCATGCTGATGCCCTGTTCAGCTAACTCTTGGGTGGTGTAATAAGGTGTATCACCAAACTCTGTAATATTTGCAAGAACAGGGACACCTACTGCATCACAGACTGTTTTATACATGGTAATGTCGGTCATTGCTTCAGCAAAGATCGCATCTGCACCCGCCTCGACACATGCACAGGCACGATCAATCACGGCTTGCAAACCTTCTTTTTGCAATGCATCTGTACGTGCCATCACAACAAAGTTTGAATCTGTTTTTGCATCAACTGCTGCTTTAATGCGATCAACCATTTCTTGTTGAGAAACAATTTCTTTATTTGGACGATGACCACAACGCTTTTGTGCAACTTGGTCCTCAATATGGACAGCTGCCGCACCAGCACTAATCATTTGTTTAATTGTCCGTGCAATATTAAATGCACCACCCCAACCTGTATCGATATCAACAAGTAATGGTGTATCTACACGTTCTGTAATACGACGAACATCTTCCAATACGTTGTCTAAGCTGGTCATCCCTAAATCAGGTAAACCATAAGAATAGTTTGCCACACCAGCACCTGAAAGATAGATGGCTTTATAACCCACCTGTTTCGCCATCATCGCTGCATAAGCGTTGACTGTACCAATGATTTGTAATGGTTTTTCCACTTCTAGAGCTTGTCTAAATCTTAAGCCTGCAGACGTCTGTTGTGTCATATTCCCTTCCACAGTGGTCACTTGTTTATTGAGTTTTGAGTATAGCCATAATTTATATTTCGCATATGACCATTTAGGTATATTACTCTAAAACTTTAGTCAAAGAAAAATGAATTTTGATTCATTTTTTCATTTTTATGCACTTTTTTTAATCATTTTTTCCAATAGCACGTTTGCTAAGAAATTTATTGACATCTTTGATATAATAGTTACAACCCATTTTTCCTCAGTAATTTATGAACGAAGATTTAGCACAAGTTGAAGCTACAGGATGTGATTTTCCACAAACTAAACGTGGGCATGAGCGTCGCTTGGCATTACTGATTAGTGCAAACGATCTTTTTTTAGAGCATGGTTATGATGCGGTATCTTTAGATGACATCGTGAATCATGCAGGCGGGTCAAAAGCCTCGATTTACAAATATTTTGGTAGTAAAGAAGGTCTATTTACAGCGATCTGTGACTATCGTCGTGATTTATTCTTTAAAGATATCTGCATTCCATTTAACCCCGCATTGAATGAGCTCAGAGCATATTTGATCAATACCTTGATTAACTTTTATAAGCATATGATCATTCCTGAAAATATTGCTTTTATACGCTTGGTCCTTGAACGTTCACAAAAAGACCCTCAATTGGCCGTCTATATTCATGAAAAAGGACCAAAGCAAGTACAACACTCTATTGCATGTGCCTTGGAACGTTGTGTAGAAAATCAAATATTAACCTGTGCAAATCCTTTATTTTCAGCACAATTTTATTTTGGAATTCTTAGAAATTTGGAATGGCGAATTTTAATGGGGATTGAAATCAAAGAATCTGATCAAGAAATATTCAATTGCGTAAGTTATTGTGTAGATCGCTTCTTAGAGGGCCATCAAAAGGTCTAATTTTTTTGCGTTTTCATATTCATATAGTATATTAGCTGATTCTCCTTTTTATTTTCATCAACCACCAACAATGAATTGTTGGTCAATTTCCCTATTGGTTTTGACTAAACAATTATTGTGGAGTAACCATGGCTCTACGACATTTTCTTACTTTACGTGATTTATCCACTGCTGAACTTAACCGTATCATTGAACGTGCTCAAGAGTTAAAGCGAAAACAACACAACAACGAAGTATTTCAACCCTTTGTTGGAAAAGTCATGGGGATGATTTTTGAAAAGTCGAGTACCCGTACTCGTGTATCTTTCGAAGCTGGTATGAGCCAATTTGGAGGCAGTGCAATTTTTCTTTCATCACGCGACACTCAATTGGGTCGTGGTGAGCCAATTGAAGATTCTGCACGTGTGATCTCGAGCATGCTTGATATCGTGATGATTCGTACATTTGGTCATGATATTGTTGAACGTTTTGCTGAATATTCAACAGTCCCGGTTATCAATGCATTAACTGATGACCACCACCCTTGCCAGCTACTTGCGGATGTACAAACATTTGTTGAACATCGTGGTTCGATCAATGGCAAAACTGTGGCTTGGATTGGCGATGGCAATAATATGTGTAATTCATATATTGAAGCTGCGCATATGTGGGGCTTTAAGTTAAAAATCGCGTCTCCGAAAGGTTATGAACCAAAACCTGAATTTCTTTCAGAATTTGCACATTGCGTAGAACTTTTTGAATCAGCAGAAGACGCAGCGGTCAATGCAGATCTGATCGTGACGGATGTTTGGGCAAGTATGGGCCAAGAAGAAGAACAAAAAATTCGTGAAAAAGCGTTTGCTGCGTATCAAGTGAATGAAAAATTAATGGATTTAGCACATCCAGATTGTCTATTTATGCATTGCCTACCTGCACATCGCGGTGAAGAAGTTTCTGAAAATATGCTGGATCACAAAAACGCTGTGGTTTGGGATGAAGCAGAAAATCGCCTACACGCACAAAAAGCCTTGGTTGAATTTTTAATCAATGAAAATTTAAACAAAGACTAATTTGTTTTGTTTTAAGATAAATAAGCACCAACTATGGTGCTTATTTTTTGTTTCAGTATAATAAAATCCATATTTTTAATATGTGTATAATTCAAATGAAATTTAAAATAATTCCTTTATTCGCAATGTCAATGTACATGCTCATTTCTCAAAGTAGTTATGCAACTGAATTAGATGATTATTTGATTCAAAAGAATTTGATTGGACAGGGTTATAAAATTATAGATCAACAAAATTTAGATGATGTTTTAACTGCGTTAAGTGAAGAAGACTCTCGCGTGCTGCCTGTACAAGTCGACCAAAACACAGTGATTGAGAAAATTCATATGTATCATGATCATGTTGATTTGCAAGGTTTAATTACATCTAAAGATTTTAATCAGTTTTCAAATAGCATGGGTAAAGAAAAAACTCAGCAACTTTTGATGGAAGGAATGCTTGAAAATTGTCATTTACTTTTTGAAAATGAATTCCAACGTCAAAATCCTTATTATGTAAAAATAAAACTGATGTCTGAACATAAAGCCTATGAGCTAAAACTCAAAAATGAGCAATGCAAATTTTAATTTGTAATAATATTGTCTTGGTGCATTGTATCAGTTCACATTTTGTCTAAGCAGATTCGGTTTTTTTTCAAGTTGATCTAACGATTAAAAAATTAATATTTTTTAATCGTTTAAGATTAAGACAATTTTTAAAATTTTAACTATCTGTAACAATTTTGTCATGTAGAATACTTACTATGCCCTTCAAGGTCGTTAAGACAGTTTCAAATGACGCAGATCATGCCCGCTTCAAAAAGTTTAACCACGCCTGAATTTCAACATAGCTCTAGCAGCTATATTAATCGTGAAATTTCCTTACTGGAATTTCATAAACGTGTGTTAGCCCAAGCAAAAGATGAAACTCATCCTCTGCTTGAACGATTGAATTTTCTCATTATTTTTTCACGTAATTTAGATGAGTTTTTTGAAATTCGTGTCGCTGGATTAATGAAACAACTGGACTTCAAAACCATTACCACAGCGCCAGATGGTATTCCAAACGAAGTCATTCTTGAGCAAATTTCACATAACGCACATCTTGCGATTCAAGAGCAATACGACACCTTAAACCATGTGTTATTGCCTGAGTTAGAAAACTATGGCGTCAAATTCATCCAATATAATGATATTTTAGAAAAACACGCGGAATGGATTAAAAATTACTTTTTTAAACAAGTACAACCTGTTGTAACACCAATTAGCTTAGATCCTGCTCACCCTTTCCCGCGTTTGGTCAATAAAAGCTTAAACTTTATTGTCACCTTAGAAGGAAAAGATGCTTTTGGTCGTCAGATTGAACTGGCCATTGTACCCGCACCTCGTTCCTTACCGCGTGTTGTACGCTTACCAAACGAGCTCACAGACGGTGCAGAACATTACATTTTATTGTCAGCCATTATCCAACAGCATATCAGTGATTTATTCCCCGGCATGACGGCAACGGGATGCTATCAATTCCGTGTTACCCGTAATGCTGACTTAACGTTGGCAGAAGATGTCGATGATTTGGCAGTGGCATTGAAAGATGAATTATCTTCACGTCGTTTTGGTCGTGCAGTTCGTTTAGAAATCGCAGATAATTGCCCAAATTCAATTAATAATTATTTACTAGAACAATTTGATTTAGATCCACAACATCTTTATCAAGTGAATGGTCCTGTCAATTTAACACGTCTGATTACTGATTTTGATATTCCAGAATTAAGGTTTAAGCCGTATCAAGCCGTTATTCCCAAAGCCTTAAGAAATTCAAATAAAATATTTGAAATACTAAGCAAGCAGGATTTGCTATTACATCATCCATTTGATTCTTTCCAGCCCGTTATCAATCTACTCAAAGAAGCGGCAAAAGACCCCAATGTTTTAGCAATTAAACAAACTTTATATCGTAGTGGTCCAGACTCAGAAATTGTACAAGTGCTGGCAGAAGCTGCTCGCAATGGGAAAGAAGTTACAGCGATTATCGAATTACGTGCGCGTTTTGATGAAGAATCCAATATTATCGTCGCAAATCTTCTACAAGAAGCTGGCGCAGTTGTGGTGTATGGTATTGTCGGTTATAAAACCCATGCCAAAATGATTTTAATTGTGCGACGTGAAATCGACAAACTTAAACGTTATGTACACCTTGGCACAGGCAACTACCATGCTGGAAATGCACGGATGTATACCGACTATGGTTTACTGACTACAAATGATGAAATTTGTGAAGATGTACATAAGATCTTCCAAGAGCTGACAGGTATGGGTAAATTGTTAAAGTTAAAAAAACTCTTTCATGCCCCCTTCACCTTACACTCTCAGCTGTTACATTTGATTGAGCAAGAAACAGCACATGCAAAAGCGGGTAAAAAAGCCCGTATCATCATTAAAGTCAATGCATTGACTGAACCTAAGCTGATTACAGCTTTGTATAAAGCATCTCAAGCTGGGGTTAAAATAGAGCTGATTATTCGTTCCATTTGTTGTTTAAGACCACAAATTGAAGGACTTTCGGAAAATATTAAAGTTCGTTCTATTGTCGGGCGCTTCCTAGAACATACTCGTGTTTATTATTTTTATAATGATGCCAATGAGGACTTATACTGCGCAAGTGCTGACTGGATGGGTCGAAACTTATTTTCTCGGGTCGAAACTTGCTTTCCAATTGAAGATAAAAAGCTTAAAAAACAGATTATTGAATATGGGCTACTCAGTTATTTAAAGGACAATATTCGTGCTTGGGAACTCGATGCCAATGATCAATGGCATGCAGTTCAACCTAAAGATGATGAAAAACCTTATATTGCCCAACAGGTGTTGATGCAACAACGGATTATTCCCACTACAGCGTAATTCTTCCATATTGTTATTATCATTAATTCAGAACAGCCCTCCTTAAAAAGGAGGGTTTGAATGATTAATGCGGCATTGCAGCACCCCAATCAAGCTATCACGTTGATTGGTCCTATACGTTGATTTCAATATTCTTTAAAATTAGCCGACTATAAGCCAATACCCTCAATAACACCTTGTTGCTTTAACTGTAACAATTCATCATCTGAACAAAATTCTTCTAAAATCGCTTTGGTATGTTCTCCTAAGCGTGGCGGTGCATTACGATATTCAACAGGTGTTCCTGTCATTTTAATCGGTGAACCAATCACATTAAAATCAGGATTATCTGTATGTGGAATATTGACCACCATTTTACGATATTGAATTTGGGGTTCATCTAAAGCATCTGCAACAGAATTAATCACGCCAACAGGTACTTTCACTGCATGAATTGCATCGACCCAATGCTTCGCGGTATTTGATAAAAAATATTCAGACAACAAAGCAACCAATTCTTGACGATATTTCACCCGATCTTGATTACGGAGATAGTTTGGTTGATCTAACAATTCAGGTTTTCCAATGGCAATACATAAATCTTTAAATTGTTTATCATTGCCACAGGCCAGAATAAACTCCTTATCTTGCGCTTTAAAAGTCTGATAAGGCACAATATTGGGATGATGATTGCCCATTCGTTGAGGTGCGATACCTGAACTTAAATAGTTCATACCTTGGTTGGCGAGTCCAGCAACCTGTACATCTAACAACGACATATCAATATACTGCCCAACACCTGTTTGCTGACGAGAAATCAGTGCTGCCTGAATCGCAATTGTTGCATATAGCCCAGTCTGAATATCAACCACCGCCACACCAACTTTTTGTGAACTTGCCCCTAACTCTCCTTCTTTCTCGCCAGTAATACTCATCAAGCCAGACATACCTTGAATGATAAAGTCATAACCCGGTTCTTCTGCACGCGGCCCATCTTGACCAAAACCAGTGATAGAGCAATAAATCAATTTTGGATTAATATGTTTGAGGGTTTCATAATCCAATCCATATTTTTTCAATGAACCTGCTTTAAAGTTTTCAATCACAATATCTGCGGTTTTCACCATGTGTTGTAGTAATCGCTGCCCATCCTGCGTTGCCATATCAATTGCCACTGAGGATTTATTGCGATTCGCAGATTGATAGTATCCAGATTCTCGTGTCGCTTGACCCTGTTGATCAAGCATCCAAGGCGGGCCCCACATACGGGTATCATCACCAACTTTAGGGCGTTCAATCTTGATCACTTCGGCGCCTAAATCTGCGAGAACTTGCCCACACCACGGACCGGCAAGTACTCGACTTAGATCTAAAACTCGAATTCCTTGTAATGCACCCATATGTTTACCTCTATGTCAGGAGTAAGTGAATACTCCTCAATTTTACGATTTACTGAATCTGTTTAAACAAGCGTTGACTATTGTTGTTGTGGGTCATATTGACGATCTTTAATAAATAAGCCAGGCAGTACCCCTGCAACAAAGTAAGCTGCGCCCATCACGATAAATGCCGTCATAAATGTTCCGCCCGAAGCAAGGAAACCAATGGTTGCTGGGGCAATAGCTGCACCTACTCGCCCAATGTTATATGCACCACCAATTGCTGTACCTCGAACATCGGTAGAAAATGATTCCGCCATATAGGTCGCATTTACACCATAAGGGATGCCATATAAGAAACCAAAAGTGATCAATAAGTACAAAATATTGTCTGGTGTATTAAAGATAATAATCACAGGTAAGAAGACAGCGCTGGCTATAGTACCGAACACAAATACTGCACGACGATTAAATTTATCTGCCAAATATCCCGCTAAGATCTTGCCTAAAATCATTGCTGTATATGAACCCACCATATAGCTGGTCATGTTTTTAAAGTTCATATGCACTTCTGTTTCTAGATAACTCGGCATCCAATTGTTGATTCCGTAGTAACCAAATTGTAAGAAAAAGGCCGTAGTCATCCACAATAAAAACATTTTACGGTGCTTAAAGTTGGCAAAAATTTGTTTATAAATACTGCCACTTTTCGGTTTCTCGGGAACTGTAGCTTCAACTGGTTTCTTGCCTTGAAGCTGATTGATTTTGTTGAGCTGCCAAGACTTTGGTTCAGGTACAAAGCGTTGCAAGAAAATATTGATAAATGCTGGAATAACCGTGATAAAAAACAAGACTCGCCAACCATGATCAGGAATAATCGCACCTGCTAATAATGTAGCAACAATATATCCAACGGTTTGCCCGGTTTGTAATGTACCCAATACCGTAGTCCGATACGTTGTAGGAACATATTCAGCCATAAGGGTATTGCATGCCATATAAAGCGCCCCAATCCCTAGTGCACCAATAAATCGTAATGCCATAAATTGTTCAAAACTTTGGGTAAAGCCTAACAAACATGTTGCAACTGAGAAAAACGATACAGAATTAGCAATGGTACGTACGCGGCCAAACTTATCACATGCCCATCCCCCTAAAATTCCACCAATCCCCATACCTGCCAGAGAGGCACTGCCTAAGGCGCCAGCCTGAAAAGTAGATAATGCAAACTCACCTTTTAAACTGGTTAAGCTATAGGACAACAACATGATATCCACGCCATCGACGACCATAGCGAAATAGGCGAATAAAAGTGCCCATTTCCAAGTATTTGGGCCTATTTTTTCAAAGGTTCCAATATTGGATGGCATGGATAATTTTGTTGAAGTTGTAACTGATCGAACATCATTGTTCATTTTTCCTCTACCTCATTTTCCCAAATGAGTCATCGGTCACTTTTTATCTTTCTCTCTACTTATTTCTTTGTTATTTTTATTGCATCAATCTAGAGTTAAGTATGAGAGTTAAAAGAATAATCAGATATTTTTCACGATGAATCCTTTTATCATTGATTTATTTTTACCTTAGTTTTTATAAAATTTAAGGCAAAAAATCCTACAAGGGATGCTAGCTAGATTTAAGCATCCCTGTTTTAAAACAGTGGATTTTAGTTACTAAAGGCAGCAATACCAGTTTGTGCACGCCCGAGAATTAAGGCATGTACATCATGGGTACCTTCATAGGTGTTGACTACTTCCAGATTGACTAAATGACGAGCGACACCGAATTCATCACTGATACCATTGCCACCCATCATGTCTCGAGCAACACGCGCAATATCTAAAGCTTTACCACAATTGTTGCGTTTAATCAGTGAAGTGCCTTCAACAGAAGCGATACCTTCATCTTTCATACGACCAAAACGTAATGCGATCTGCAGCCCTAAAGCAATTTCAGTTTGCATATCTGCAAGTTTCTTTTGCACCAATTGATTCGCAGCCAATGGGCGTCCAAATTGTTTACGATCCATCGTATATTGGTGTGCAGTGTGCCAGCAAAACTCTGCCGCCCCCATCGCGCCCCATGCAATACCGTAACGTGCACTATTTAAACAAGTAAATGGTCCACGCAAACCACGAATTTCAGGAAATGCATTTTCTTCAGGAACAAAAACATTGTCCATCACAATTTCACCGGTAATCGATGCACGCAAACCGACTTTGCCATGAATCGCAGGCGCAGAAAGTCCTTCCCAACCTTTTTCTAGGATAAAGCCACGAATTTCACCGACATTGCCTTCAGCAGAAACTTCTTTGGCCCAGACCACAAATACATCAGCGATTGGACTATTGGTAATCCACATTTTTGCGCCAGTCAGACGATAACCACCTTCGACCTTTTTAGCACGGGTAATCATACTGCCTGGATCTGAACCATGATCAGGTTCTGTTAAACCGAAACATCCAATAAACTCGCCAGTAGCTAATTTAGGTAAGTACTTTTGTTTTTGCTCTTCAGAACCAAATTCATTGATAGGCACCATCACCAATGAGCTTTGTACACTTGCCATTGAACGATAACCCGAATCTACGCGTTCAATTTCACGGGCAATAAGACCGTAACTGACATAGTTTAGACCTGCACCACCGTATTCTTCAGGGATTGTCGGCCCCAGCAAACCTAGCTCACCCATTTCACGAAAAATAGAAGCATCTGTTTTTTCATGGCGGAATTGTTCCAAAACTCTTGGCATCAGTTTGTCTTGTGAATAGGCATAAGCAGCATCACGAATCATGCGTTCTTCAGAACTGAGTTGCTGTTCCAATAAAAATGGATCTTGCCAGTTAAATTGAACACGTGCCGTTTTTGTAGAATTAACCATTTGATTCATAGCATCCTTTGCTGAACATATCTTGTTGTCTTAGTAGTGATGTTAGGTGTGAAAATTCATACTTTCAAACGATTAATTCTCACTCAGATATTCCATTTACGCATATCTTGTGTTTTTATAACATGGCTCGCTCAATGACTACGGTTCAATTATGCGGGTATTAAACGAGGCTTTTTAACAGATTTTTATCATCTTTACATCCTCTTATAAATTTTCATTTGAGGTAAAACCAAATGGTTTGATGGAAGATTAATTACATACATCTGCTTTGCTTTAAGTTCTTTTTGCTAGATATGAATAGATTAAATTTAGTCTTAATTAAACTTTGATATTCAAGGAATGAATATGCGTAGAATGATTCCCTCATTACAATCATTGATATGTTTTGAAGCGGCTGCCAAGCATCTAAGCTATACCTTTGCTGCACAAGAGCTGCATCTTACTCAAAGTGCGATATCTCGCCAAGTACAACAACTCGAAGATTTTTTAGGACTCAATCTATTTAACAGAACACGGCATGGCGTTGAATTAACACAAGCGGGTGAACATTATTATAAAAACATCAAAGCTCATTTATTGGGTATTGAGCAAAGCACTCTCGATTTAGTGAGCCATAAAGGTTTAGGCGGTACGCTAAAATTGGGGGTTGTACCGACATTTGCAACACGTTGGCTGTTACCCCGACTGTATAAGTTCAATGAAATATACCCTGAAATTACGATTCATTTAGAGACTAGTACCAAACCCTTTTTATTCAGTGAGCATATTTTTGATGCTGCAATATATACTGGTACACCTGCACAAATTGAAAATTGGCCAGGTGCAAAAGTCCACTATCTAATGAATGAAGATGTTGTTCCTGTGTGTTCTGCTGAGTTAATTTTTAAGCATTTTCCAGAGCTAAGAGGACCTTCTGGAGATTTACGTCGAAGCTTAACGGCGGAAGAGATTGCCACGCTGCCCTTACTCCAACAAACCACACGCCCCTATATTTGGAAAGAGTGGTTTGAAGTTTCTGGTTATGAGCATCCTTTTGCATTAGAAGGACAACGGCATGAATTATTTTCGATGCTTGCGGTGGCAGCCATACATCATATGGGGGTTGCGCTTATTCCACAAAAACTACTGGAAAAAGAACTGCGCTCAGGTGATTTAATTATCGCCTCAGAAATTAAGCTAAAAGGTTCACGTGCCTATTATTTTGTCTATGCAGAACAACAGCAAACACCCCTCATTGCTAAATTTGTTGAATGGTTATTGACAGAAGTTGAACAATCACAAAGTACTTTTTTAAAATAACGCGATTTCAAGTTAAACAATAGTTTGTTCAAGATTTATAGAATGCAGTTTAGCTTCTATATTGTGATGAAAAAACTCAGCTTGTAGGAGATGAAAAGAACAGCGCCTACAATAGAGAATACAAGCCTACTCCGCTATTTTTAATACCTATTCAGCATTTTTAATAAGAGTAGGCTAAAAGAAACAAATGAATGACTACCGATCTTAAAATTTAAGCGCTAAACCCAATATAACGATAAAAATCTTGATCCCCTACAACACCTAAGCTTGTTTTATAAATCAGGTAATCAGGATAATTACTCTCAGATAATTCATTGAAAATATTCAATCCCTGATCATCATGAGCATGGATTTCATCGACGCTACGGGGCATGGTCGCTTCAAATTCATCTGAAATATATTCAAAGCCCAAATCCATCGCAATAAACAAGGTATGTATACACGGTTGTAGATATTGTTCTTCATTCCAATCAATGACCGCATGTTGGCAATGTGGGCATGTAACATTTTCTTGAGAATTTTCTAAAGTGATCAGTTGAAATGGCATACGCTTTGGAACAGAATAAAATTGTATTTTAAACGAGTTAGGGAAATTAAACACTCGTTTTAGATAAATCTAAAATTGCTTTTCATATTTTATAAATACACGAAACAAAGCTAAGGATATTATGTCAACGATTGAAAAAGCGATTGCTTTAGCAGCTCGTAAACACGCAGGCCAAAAAGATAAAGCGCAACAGCCTTATATTTTTCACCCTCTGAGGTTGATGTTCAAAGTTAAAACACCCAATCAACAGATTGTTGCTGTATTACACGACATCTTGGAAGATACCGACACCACTGTGGTCGATTTAATCTCACTTGGCTTTAGTCAAGAAATTGTCGATGCCGTTGTTGCCTTGACCAAAAAAGAAGGTGAATCTAGAATCGAAGCCGCCTACCGTGCAGTAAAAAATCCAATTGCACGTGTGGTAAAACTGGCAGATGTTGCTGATAACATGGATATCACCCGTATTCCACATCCGACCACTAAAGACCTTTTAAGATTAGAAGAATATAAGCAAGTTCAAAATATTCTCATGACAGGCAATGCCTAATCTTAGAAAATTTTCACAATTAACAAGTTGACTTGATGCAACAATTAAGTTTAATAGTGCGTCATTGTTGCAATTATGGAATGTATTTATGCTCACTGATTTGGATGACTTTTACTGCTTTGGTTTGGTTGTAGAGCATGGGGGATTTAGTGCGGCTGAACGTGCAACGGATATTCCTAAATCCAAGCTCAGTCGCCGTGTATATAATTTAGAAGAAAAATTAGGGGTTCGTTTAATTCAACGAAGTTCACGTCATTTCGCAGTTACAGACATTGGCATGAATATTTACCGCCATGCCCAAGTGATGATGAATGCAGCACAATCTGCGCATGATCTGGTCGATCATCTCAGTGAACAACCACGTGGTGTGATTAAAGTCAGTGTACCTGTGACCGTTGCGCAAAGTGAATTGTCCAAAATCCTTCCTGACTTTTTAAAAACTTATCCTGAAATCAGAGTACAACTTTTAGTCAGTAATCGTCGAGTAGATATCATCAATGAAGGTTTTGATGTTGCCTTGCGTGTGCGCGCAAATCTGGACGATGACCCGAGCTTAGTGCTGAGAAAGTTTGGACATATTGAACAGCACCTTCTTGCAAGCCAAGCCTATTTAAATGAATTTGGTATGCTCAAAAAACCAGAAGATTTATCTGAACACCGAATTTTAAGTATGGTTGATGAGCACTTAGATCAACAAATGGTATTACATGATAGTGAAAATCAACAGAAAAAAATTAAAGTTAACCCGATACTCATGGGGTCGGATTTAATGATGCTGGCAAAATTAGCCAGCCAAAATTGTGGTATTGCCTTACTTCCAGATACGATTGCTAATGATTTTGTCGCCACAGGCGAATTGGTTCGTGTCTTACCTGAATGGAAAGCACCGCACGGGATCTTTCACGCTGTTTACCCTTCTCGCCGAGGCTTACTCCCTGCGGTAAGAGTCTTTATTGACTATTTAGTTAAACACTTAAGTAAGTGTTGAGTAACTTATCTTCATCGTCACTTTGATTAAAGAATCCTAGGATTATTTCAATAGACAAGCCGATCTAAATAAATTGACAAAGATGGACTGCAATCTGGTGTCCATCTGGTGCTATTTTTGATACCATCGCTACTGCTTAATTCCAATGTTTTTCTGATTTATATGACTTCATCTTATCAACAACAGCTTGATGCCAAAATTGAACGAATCCAAACTCAATTCGCAGAATTTAATCCACCTTCGTTAGAAGTATTTGCTTCACCTGAACAAAACTTCCGTATGCGTGCAGAATTCCGAATTTGGCATACTGAAGATGATATGTTCTATGCCATGTTTGAACGAGATGAAAATCAACAAAAAACTGTTGCTCGTATCGATGAATTTCCGATCGCAGATCAAAGTATAAATCAGCTTATGCCAGTTTTATTGGCTGAGCTAAAAGCCAATTCAATCTTATCAAAACGGCTTTTTGAAGTGCATTTTCTAGCAACGCTCAAGGGCGAAATGCTGGTTTCATTGATTTACCGTGCGCCACTGAGTGAAGAATGGGAAGTTTTAGCAAAACAATTGGCTGAAAAGCTGAATGTTAAAATCATTGGTCGCAGTCGCGGACAAAAAGTTGTCTTAACCGATGAATTTGTTGTAGAAGAATTACAAGTTTTTGAGCGTAAATTTCAATATAAGCAAATTGAAAGTAGCTTTACTCAACCCAATGCACAAGTTTGCCAAAAAATGTTGCAATGGGCTTGTCAGTCAGTAGAGGGAGAAAATAAAGACCTACTCGAATTGTACTGTGGTAATGGTAACTTTACCCTTCCCTTATCCTTGAGTTTTAACCGTGTTTTGGCAACTGAATTAGCGAAATCTTCGGTCTATGCGGCACAGTGGAATATTCAACAGAATCAGATCGACAATATTCAAGTTGCACGCCTTTCAGCAGAAGAGTTTACTCAGGCCTATAACGGCGAACGTGAATTCCGTCGTTTACAAGAAGCAGAAATAGACATTCAGGGCTATGAGTTTGATACAGTTTTTGTTGATCCACCACGAGCAGGGATTGATGACGATACCTTAATGCTATTGCAAGGTTTTCAACGTATTCTTTATATTTCATGCAATCCAGATACATTACACGACAATTTAAAAACCTTGCTTAAAACCCATAAAATTGTGAAATTTGCGATGTTTGATCAATTCCCCTACACCCATCATGTAGAATCTGGAGTTCTTCTCGAAAAAATTTAAACAATTTATTACAAGATTAGACTGCCATGTAAATTAGCATGGCAGCTACTTCTTTAAATTATTTATTGATATATCATTAAGTTATAAATCATTTAAAACATGGCCTTTTAACAAACCGTTTAAAACATATCAAATCATCGAAAAAATCAGCCTATAACTCGACCATCTATTTCGCTCAGATCTTGTATTTTATTAAAAAACGGCTATATTTCGAACTATGTTAGGTTGTGTATGAAGGCTCTATGAGTTTTTGGCAAAAGCTGTTTACGGCTGAAGATACATTGCAAAATGAACATAAAAATCAAATTGCATGTGTTGAAAATGATTGCTCTTGTAAATCCAATGATCAACTTTTATCAGCGTTGATGAAAGCGACAGATCAGGATGTAATTACTGGGATTAAAAAGGTACTTATCTCTAGAGGTTTCAGTAAAAAAGAGTTAAACCAATTACAGCATCCACCTATTCAATAGTCATGGATGACCGCTAAGAAAGAAAAAGCATTCAGTTTACTGGATGCTTTTTTAATTCCAATAGAACAACTTTTGATGTTTTTCCTTGGCTTGTATACAATTATTTCAAAGAATAGATAAACGCAGAATCAACAATGAAAATTAAAATTGTTATTTTTTTATTATCACTCAACGCTTCAATTAGCTATGCAGATATCAACGATGATGAGATTCAAGCCATAGAAGATTTAAGTGATCAAGTATTAGCAACCAAAAATCTTGCCAAACTTGAACCACAGATTAAGGCTCAAATCCAGAAAGCCCAACCCAATGTGCAAAAACTGTTAAAAGCCAAAGACATTGAATATAACGATTCTGTCTATTTACACAACTATGCGATTCTGACTTCTGGATATGCTGAATATTTACTTGAACAACACTGCACCACGCTCTCTCAACCTTTTCAAGAACTTACTGAGCAAGCGTATTTTGCGTTAAAAAAACGTGATCCTAACGATACAATCGCAATCAATAATTTAGGGTTATTCTACGCGCAAATGTCGGTGTATTATCGGAAAAACATAGACCCAACGCCACGTCTAAACTATTTGCTAAAGGCTGAACAACTATTTGAGACCTTAATGAAGTTGCAACCAGACAATGAGGAGTATGAGAAAAATTATTATGCTGTACTCAGTGACAAGCTGATGCTGTTACAGAAATATCATCGTGATGAGAATGAGCAAAAACGCCTCATCACTATACTTAAAAAGCCTTTATTTCACTATTTATCTGGTCCCGATCAAGCTTTCGATGCAGGAAATTTTATTATTTTAGCGCAACAGTATTTTAAATATCTCAATCGTGAAGATCCGAAACTTGCTGAAAAATGGTTACGTGATAATCAGGCTAAAATTGAAGCTGTGGTGAATAAGAATCGTAAGCAAACTCAACGAGAAAAAGAATTCCTCGCTGAATTCTATGCGCTGCTTGGTCAAACGGATCGAGCATTGTCCTACTTAAAACAATTAGAATTTTCTGATGAGAACAGTACAGAACCATCCTCATTTGAAAATGAACCCAATCTTGCCAATTTAAGGCTAAATCCTGAATATCAGAAATGGTTTAAACAATATAAACAGGATTATGCTGCATATCGTAAAGCAATTCCCAAAGTATGTAAGATCAATCAACTTGAAACAACACAAGATACTTTACAATAATGCTGTTGGAGACTTAACGAATCAAACCTTGCGGTTGCAGAATAATCACCAAAGCCCCAATGATTACAATACATCCACCAAACAAATCCCAGCGAGTTAAGCTGACTTGATCGACAAATTTCAGCCACATCAGTGCACTAAAGATATAGATACCGCCATATGCGGCATAAATACGCCCTGAAGCAGCCGGGTGCAAGGTTAATAGCCAGACAAATACCGCCAAACTTAAAACGGTAGGTATCCATAACCAATGGCTTTTATTTTGATTCAGAATCAAATAAGGAAAATAACAACCTAAAATTTCTGCAACAGCTGTGACAAGAAATAATAAAATCGTAGTTAAAATTTTAGTAAATGCAATGTCCATTGATACTCAAAGAATAATCATGAAGTTAGAGTATATGTGATTTTCACGCGAGCTAAGCAATAAAATTTTGAGCAGACTAAAACAACTAAGCTTTTATCTATAAATTGTAGTTGTTGTCTGCCTCATCCACAAAAGCATACATTTTTAAAATATGTTGATGAATGTGCCTTGTTTAAAATAGGATAAAATATCAGCATCTACATTTTTTGGTTTTTTATGGATGAAAATAAATCATTTCGTGTTTAATTGCTTCATTTTCCTCTGGCTTAGCCAAAATGTAGATGCAGCAACACTGAGTCTTCCTCTGTGGCCCAATAGTGCAACACTGGCACCATCCAGTGAACAATATACGATAAATAAGCATGGTGCTATTGAGCATATCACCTCTCCTCAACTGCGGGTATATTCCCCCAAACAGAGCAATCACATCGCTATTTTAGTCATTAGTGGTGGGGGTTATGCCAGAGAGGAATTGGCCAAAGAAAGCACGCCAACTGCACAGTTTTTACAAGAACAGGGATTTACCGTATTTGAATTAATCTACCGCTTACCTAATCAGGATGGCAATAATCTGCTTGCGCCCTTTCAAGATGGCCAAAGAGCCCTGCGTATCATTCGTTATCATGCACATCAATTCAACATTGATCCAGACAAAATTGGTGTACTGGGTTTCTCCGCAGGTGGGCATTTAGCTGGAATCATTGCGACACAATGGCAACAACAATTTTCGAGTTTAAATGATTCGATTGATCAAATTTCCGCTCGGCCTAATTTTGTGGCGCTACTCTATCCAATCATTAGTATGCAAGCGCCGCTAGATCATACCCATGCTTATAAAAGCTTATTTGGATCAAAACATGATTTAGCCAAACAAATCTTGTTTTCAGTAGATTTACAAGTCAAACAGAATACAGCTCCAACCTTTTTAGCCCACGCCATTGATGATCCGATTTCACCTATTCAGAATAGTCTCAATATGCAAACCGCTTTGCAGCAACACAAGATCGCTTATGAATTACATCTTTTCAAAAATGGTGGACATGGTTGGGGCTTAGGCAAAGCCAATACTGAAACAACACAATGGCCAGCATTATTCCTAGCTTGGTTAAAGAAAATTGATATTTTATAAGCGTCTAATTCAAAAAATAACCCGCAATCAATGCGGGTTATTTTAAAGCTCATTCACAACTATGCTGGTTCAGCAGTCTGATCTTCAAAGACTTCTAATGTAAGCCCTATCGCCTTACCATTTTCTTTCTTCACAGAGACAGCAACGTTACCACCATGATCTGCAAGCTCACCAAATAGAATCATCTCAGCAAGTGGTTTCTTCAAATGTTCTTGAATCAAACGTTGCATTGGGCGAGCACCCATTAAACGATCATAACCATTCTCAGCCATCCAATCGCGAGCAGATTGATCAACTTCCAGTACCACTTTTTTATCATCTAACTGCGCTTGGAGTTCGGTTAAGAATTTATCAACAACAGACTCAATCACTGTGGTAGGCAATGCTTTAAACTGAATTACACCATCTAAACGATTGCGGAACTCTGGTGCAAATGCACGTTTCATCGCTTCCTGATTGTCATTACTATTGTCTTGCTCAGTAAAACCAATACTGTTACGAGAAATACTTTCAGCACCGATATTGGTGGTCAATACAATAATCACATTACGGAAATCAGACTTACGCCCATTGTTGTCGGTTAAAGCACCATGATCCATGACTTGTAATAACAAGTTAAAGACATCTGGATGTGCTTTTTCGATTTCATCTAATAACAAGACACAGTGCGGATTCTTATGAATCGCGTCAGTCAGTAAACCACCCTGATCATAACCAACATAACCTGGAGGCGCACCAATCAAACGAGAAACCGCATGACGCTCCATATATTCAGACATATCGAAACGAACAAGCTCTACACCCAGCAATTTTGCCAATTGTTTGGTCACTTCAGTTTTACCAACACCTGTAGGCCCTGCAAAAACAAAACTACCCACTGGTTTATCTGGCGCTTTCAAGCCTGCACGTGACAGTTTAATCGCAGAAGCCAAAGCTGTAATCGCTTCATCTTGACCAAATACCACACGTTTAAGATCACGCTCTAGATATTCAAGTACCGATTTATCATCTTTAGATACTGTTTTTGGCGGGATACGTGCAATCTTCGAAATAATATCTTCGATATTTTCAACTGTAATCAAAGTATCATCTTGTTCAGCTTTTAAACGACGTTGTGCACCAGCTTCATCAATCACATCAATCGCCTTGTCTGGCAAGAAACGATCATTAATAAATTTAGCAGACAACTCAACCGCTGAAACTAGCGCAGTATCTTCATATTTAACATGATGGAAATCTTCAAACTTGCTTTTCAAACCACGCAAAATATCAATTGTCTCTGAAATAGAAGGCTCATTCACATCAATTTTTTGGAAACGACGTGATAGTGCATGATCTTTTTCAAACACTTGACGATATTCTTGGAAAGTGGTTGAACCAATACAACGTAAACTACCATTCGCCAACGCAGGTTTGATTAAATTCGATGCATCCATGGTACTGCCCATACTTGAGCCAGCACCAATGATCATATGAATTTCATCGATAAATAAAATTGCTTCTGGTTTCTTTTTCAGAGCATTGAGAAGCTGTTTCAAGCGTTTTTCAAAGTCACCACGGTATTTTGTACCCGCAACCAATGCACCGATGTCCAAACTAAACACTTCAGCAGTCGCAAGTGGCTTAGGCGCTTTACCATTCACAATCAACCATGCCAGACCTTCAGCAATCGATGTTTTACCCACACCAGGATCACCTACAAGCAATGGGTTGTTTTTACGGCGACGGCAAAGAATTTGAGCAGTTCGTTCAATTTCTTTTTCACGCCCGATTAAAGGATCAGTTTTGCCTTTTTGCGCTTCAATATTCAAATTCAAAGTATAAAGTTCAAGTGGTCCAGCATTTGCTGAAGCATTTGATTCACCTTCTAAATCATCAGATTCTTCTTCAACTTGAATTTCTTCTTTACGCGCACCGTGTGACAAATATTGGGTTAAAGTCAAACGATTGATTTGATGTCGTTTTAGCAAATAAACGGCAAAAGAATCTCGCTCAGAGTACATCGCAACCAGTACATCTGCACCCTCTACTGTGCGATCACCGCCACTTGACTGAACGTGGAAAATTGCACGTTGTAAGATACGGTCAAAACTTTCAGTTGGATGAGGGGCTTGGTCGTTGTTTTCTCCTAGTTTAGGGGTATGTTGTTCTACATACTCCTCTAACTCTTTGCGCAAACTGATAATTTCAGCACCGCATGCTTTTAAGGCATTTACCGCTGAATCGTTATCAAGTAAAGCCAATAATAAATGTTCAACTGTAAGAAACTCATGTCTCTTTTGACGAGCCATGCTAACAGCCAAACGGAGTGAAACTTCTAATTGACGACTGAGCATGAAACCCCCTTATTCTTTTGGCTCAATCTGACAAAGCAATGGATGACCTTGAGATCGAGCGTAGTTATTAACTTGGTTGGCTTTAGTCTCCGCAATGTCTCTTGGATAAACACCAGCTTCACCTTTTCCTTCATAATGTACTGTTAACATTACTTGAGTGGCTTGGTCAAGATTCAAAGCAAAGTATTGTTGTAAAATTTCAATAACAAAGTCCATCGGAGTGTAATCATCGTTCAATAAAACGACAGAATACATCGGTGGTCGCTTCACTTCAGGTGGTGCAGTTTGTACTGCAACATCTGCTTGATCATGGTCTGGATGGTTTGGATCTTCTGAATTACTTATACGAATACTCAAGTGCCAATCTATAAATCCTGAATCACGGAATGATGATTTCACTTCATTTAAACTCATTTGACGTTTATTAGTTCGCATATTTTTCAAAATACTTATGATTTATTGAGAATTAGCCGCAGCTTGAGGAACCTCTGCAGCAAACACTGCTGCACTGTCTACAGCTTGCCCACGTGACCAACTAAAGCGTTTAACCACTGGCGTGGCACCATTTAGGCGGATTTCGATAAATTGTGGATTAAAGCCCTTAGGCATGGTCCAACGACCAGTTAAGCGCTCATAATCAGTAAAATTATAATTCGCATCTGCCATTGGCACTGTTAACACCTCAGTACCACTAATCAAACGAATTTCAACAGAACCCGTCGCACGTCTTGGACTGACTTGAATAAGATCAAGCTGATATTCATAAGCATTTTCTGGTAATGGCTTAACGGCCAAGTTTTGAATGGTTAAACTCAAACCGCCACGTTGTTTTAACACTTCACGATAAATCGCACTCATCACATCAACTTGTGATTTTTCAGCATTGGCTTTGTTCAATGACTCTAACAAATCGTTAGAATTCGAAACAGCCACGTCTCGTTCCTGTACAGCAGCATTTAGGCTTTTATTTAAATTAGCCAGCGTTGTTTTTTGTTGCTTCACAACTTCTACCAACTGTTCTGCATCTGCATCAAAACCGACTACCGTTAGCCCTTGGCGATGTCCAACCGTATAACCTAAAAGTACACTGCCAGCACATAATACAACCCCACCGATCACCAAAGGCATATTCCCTTTTAAAAAAGGCTTTTTCGGTGCTTGAGCTGGTTGTGACGCGGTATTTGTTTCTGTGTTCTGCATCATCATCTCTAAGTATTATTGATAGAATCAAAACACACATTTAACCGCAAAGTTATATGTGTGTGAAGCCATAAAGCGTTTTTTATGGTAATAATCCGATACCTTGTAAACCAGCATCTTCAGCAAAACCAAACATTAAGTTCATATTTTGTACAGCCTGTCCTGCCGCACCTTTGACTAAATTGTCTTGAACAGACAAAACAATTAATTTGTTCGGATGCGGTTTATACAGTGCAATTCTGAGTTGGTTTGCACCACGTACAGAACGTGTTTCTGGTGAACTATTTGCAGGCATTACGTCTACAAATATTTCATTTGCATAAAATTTTTCATAAAGACTTTGTAAATCTGCTGCTGCACCTTGCTCTGTCAAATCAACATAGATTGTACTAAACATACCACGAATCATCGGAACCAAATGCGGCACAAAAAGAATCTGATCAAATACATTTTTTTGACCCGAAATATTTTCTAATGCTTCTACAATTTCAGGATGATGACGATGTCCAGCAACGCCATAGGCTTTAAAATTATCTGCATTTTCAGAATAAATCATGCCTAGACTAGCTTTACGCCCTGCACCTGATACACCCGATTTCGCATCAATGATAATACTTTCTGGTTTAACCAATGTTTCAGCTTGCTTAAAAAGTGGCGCTAATCCCAACTGAACAGTTGTTGGGTAACAACCCGGGTTACCGACAACATTGGCATTTTTAATTTGTTCACGATTAAGTTCAGATAAACCATAAACAGAGTCTTTCAGTATCTCTGGGCAGGCATGCTGCATCCCATACCATTTTTCAAACTGTGCTAAATTCTGCAAGCGAAAATCAGCGGCTAAATCGATAACTTTGCTATTTGCTGCCAAAAGTTGTTGTGCATGCTGCATTGCCACCCCATGCGGGGTCGCAAAAAACACAACATCACATTTTTTTAATTCATCAATGTTTAAATCTGAATACTTAAGCTCGGTGTGCCCACGTAAGCTTGGAAACATATCATCTACACGGCGACCATCTTCGGTACGTGATGTCAGTACATTCACTTGAACATTTGGATGTCGTAGTAAAAGACGCAACAATTCAACGCCTGTATAACCTGTTCCACCGACAATACCCACTGAAATCACGTTTTTTACCTCGATTTAAAAGTATCCATTTTGTAGTGCTGTAGTATGACAGGAAGTTGATGCTTTCTAAACTATTTTACTGGGTTTTTATGATATTTTAGCATTATGACAAAGTTAAATTCACATAAGTTCGATTGATGAATCTTGCGCAATACAGTTGCGCCCTCTACGTTTGGCAACATACAAAAGTTTGTCAGCAGCTTCTATACCACTCGCTAAATTACGATGTCTCACTTGTGTTAAGCCAAAGCTGGCTGTCAATAAGATGGATTGAGTTAAAAATTGCTCAGTTTCAATAGCAGTCCGCATACGCTCAGCAATTTTATAGGCATAATCGAGATCTTCAACTTGTAATAAAACAATAAACTCTTCACCACCAAAACGCCCCACTAAGCCCTTTTCACCGACATGCTGACTGACAAGACGACCTACGCTTTGCAAAATCTGATCACCGACCAGATGCCCATGGGTATCATTAATTTTCTTAAAATGATCAACATCACACATCAGCAAAAAATATTGTTTTTCTGGCAAATCGATTAAATTGATTTTAGCTGCATCATAAAAGCCACGGCGATTGAGTAAATGCGTTAATGGATCTCTAGAACGTTCATCATTTAATTTCAAAATAATGTCTCGTACTAATGTGCCTAAAAGTACGATCGCAAACCACATGCTCAGGATAATACTGGCAGCAAGCATCATTAACCACCATACTGAATTTACAAGCATACTGGCTTCAATATTTTTCAAAAAAAAGAAAATAATAATGACACGGACAAAAGTATATAAAACAATAAAAAGGTAAGAATAATCGACCAGCTTATTTAACCAATCACTTTGCTTATCATCTTTAAAAATAGATACTAAAACTAAGGATTCAACTGTGGCAATGCTCAGGTTTAAAATTAGCATTCGCATCCATAGCTGTTCATCAACAAAAGAATAATAGACCAGCAGACATATTGTGATAAGGATCAAAATGAAAGCCACTAAAGTGTGCGCACTGGCTTTCTTTCTCAATGCCATAGTATAGGCGCTTGCCCATGCACCAAATAGGTATAAACCACCAACAACAGGGGCAGAGAATGTTAATTGTTGGTTAGACATAAAACTTTGTGCAGCTAAAGCAAAAGACGGCACGATATATCCAAGACCCAACCAAAATAAATAAGTAGGTGCTTTAAAAAAATAATGGCAGATCAAAAGTAAACTGCCCATTAATATCAGGCAGATCGGTACAATCAAAATAAAGTAATGAGTATCTGCAAAATTCACGTCTGATATCTTTATGATAAGAAATAGGAAATATTGGCAAGTCGCCAAGTTTAGAGTATTTTTTTATTCGCTCCCAACTTATGCTTAAAATAATCAGACTATTTTGTAATTTAACTGCTTTTATTAAGAAATACTTTTAAGGCATTATACCCTTACTTAAAATTTATGATGATCAATATACACACGCAGACTATTCAATGACATTGTCTATAAATCTATCAATCCAAATATAGTCAACCCACCTAATTATTAATTCGTTTTTTGTGTTTTTGAATCATAGATGGTTATTCTACCGCGGGGCGACATGGATGTCGCCGTTGGGCGGGGGTATTTAAACTTTAAATGTAAGGTGTGGCATTGCAAGTCTTTTTATAACCATATAGATTATTTTTCTATGCAATTGATTTAAATAAAAATATTAATTGAGAAAAATTATATTTTTATGTCTGAGTTTTTTGACAGATTGGCTATATCTAAGAAAATAGTAAAGAGACAAACCTTTTCATTTTAATTCTTGTTTTTGGCATAAAAGACTATTCAAATAAATTCAAAGAAAACGGTCTTGTCTTACTAAATGATTTATGCATAATAATTTAGAGTAATTACTCTAAAATCAACAAAAGGACGCATTGGTCATGATTGGATCACGAGCGTGGATGAATACAAGTAATGGAAAACTTAGCTTTAAAGAAAAAACTCAGCTTATAAAACAAGTTCTAATCCCTGTCACATTAAACTATGGCAAAACATTTCTCAAAGCACATCATGATTCAACTTCATTTACACTGGATAATTTTCAGATTCCTGACACAGCAATTGTCAAAGAAGCGATGGACGAATTAGAGCAAACAGCCTCTCAAGCGATCATCAATCATTCTTGGCGGAGCTATTTTTGGGCTGTTGCTATCGCCCACACCAAACAATGGCAATTTGATCAAGAGAGTCTTGTTATTTCATGTTTGATGCATGATTTAGGACTGGTTAATCATTTGGATCAATATGCATGTCAATGTTTTAGCTTTGAAAGCGCCTTAAGAGCTGAAACACTCTGTAGCAAACACAATTATCCCGAAGACAAAATGGTTAATATTTCAAATGCGATTTGTTTACATATGAATGGCAGTTTAGATGAAAGTGATCACAGTCTTTCTAAAGAAGTGCTATTACTACAAAAAGCCACTTCCTGTGATGTAATTGGGACTGATCTCTACTTATTTTCAAACAGTTTTAAAAACCAAATTTTAAACCAATATCCACGGGTACATTTTAATTCAGAAATGCGTAAACTTATCTCAATTGAAGCAAAAGGAAACCCTCAATCACGGACTGCTTTAATGCACAAACTCGGACTTTCAAACATGATTCAAATGAATATTTTTAAGGACTAAATCATGAAAAATACCTCTTTTACCCAAAAGAATATTAATTTTGGTCAATATCCAATTGTAGTCGATATTTATTCAAACCCTGAAAACAGCCATAGTGTTATTTTGCTGGCTGCGCTAGGCATAGCAATCAGTAAATACGAGGTGCTCATTACCGCTTTAAGCCAAAGTGGCTTAAATGTTATTGTGGCTGATTATCCACATTGTGGGCGTAATACTCCGCCTGTTTCAGCAAAGATTGATTATGGTTATGCTGATTTACTCAATGACTTTATTCCTCAACTGGAAAAGCTGGCCTTAGAACTAAACCAACAAGTTCCAATCTTATTTGGACATAGTTTAGGTGGACATTTAGCAACACTTTATGCACAAAATTATGCAAACAAAGTCATTGGTGTTGCCACAGGCAATATCGGTTTAAAAAATTGGGACTTAAAAGGTAAAATCAATATTTTAAAAGCAGTCACAGTGATCAACGCCATGATTTTAAAAGATGGTTATTTTGCAGGCTATAAAATTGCTTTTGGGAATAAAGAGACAAAATCCTTAATGCGTGATTGGTCTAAAGTTATCTTTACAGGAAATTATGCACATATTATTGGGCAAGAAAACGTGGTGAATAACGCTGCCTTATTTATCTATTTAAATGGCGATGATTTTGCACCAATGTCTTCAATGCTTGGCCTCAGTGGTTATTTTAAAAACCCACAAATAAACACGCTGGATTTAACCCATAAAACCCAAGGCAATCAACATAGTGCATGGATTAAACAGCCTGATCAAGTCGTCGAAATAATTATAGAATGGATCAATAGTTTTACTGAATAAGTTTTGCTTTTGACATCAATATATATCCACCTTCTTCACTTTCTCCAGTGCTGATTGCTTCCCAGCCATGACCTAAATAAAAAGACAGAGCTTGTTTATTTTCAGATAAACATTTGAGATAGCCTGTATCCGTAAACAGTTGTTCTGCTGCGTGTAGCAATGCTGTCCCTATACCCTGATTTTGAGCATTTGGGGCAATAAATAGATGATGTAAAAAGTTCTCTTGTAGAAAAATAGATGCAAATCCCAAATATTCTTGGTCTTTTTCAGCCACTAAAATCATTTCATTTTCGGTATATTTTTCAAAATCACTCAGCCCCCATTTTGAAGAATCTAACCACGGCCAACTTAATTTTCTGGTATTTAAAAAAAGTTCACTCAATGGTGCTCGGTCATGATTTTGAAAAGATCTGATGTGCATCGCTGTACCTCAATTAAAGTCCCTATAACCTTAGCTTATTTAAGCCAATCTTATTTAATCTAACGTTATTGCCCTTTCTCCAATCACCTCAACAATCCGTAATAAATAACCATCTGGATCTTGAACTAAAAATTGCCTTTGTCCATGCTCTATATTTTCTGCACGGTACCAACGTTCTTCTAACGCTTCAAACAGCGGCCATTGTGCGACATCCAAACGATTTAAAATACTGTCGAGTTGGTCGACTTCAAACTGAAAGTTAATCCCTCTTCCCAATGGGTAGGCCAATACTCCTGTTAACCATTGCCCTTGTTGCTGTTGCTCTAACATAAACTGAACACCATCAAGTTCCACATAGATAAATTTTTCTTCAGTCCGTTGATACATTACAGAAAAACCCAATATTTCCACCCAAAAATGATAACTTTTATCCAAATCGGTGACGATCAGTTCTGGAACCAATTTATTCCACTGCATTTAAAAATCCTACTTAATTCATTAATTTTTAATATTCAATATGTTGTAAAATATTTACAACCTTTCCAAATGGATCTTTGACATAGAATCGCCTAACACCCCAGTCTTCATTGGTTAAGGGATAGAGAATGTCTAAATCTAATTTTTTGGCTTTTTCATAAAGTTCATCCACATTGTCGACTTCGATTGAAAAATCGGGTACATCTGTTTTATTTCCCCCTTCCGAAGCAATACTGATTTGTGGATGCATGATTTCCTGACTGGCAAATGTTTTGATCCAGCCATGATCCATCACCAAATCCATCGCTAAAAAATCACCATAAAAAGCTTGGGCACTGGCTAAATCTAAAGCTTTAATATTACTTATGATTCTTTTTACACTCATACGCTTTTCCTCATTTTTTGTTTTAATGCAATCTAGAAATTTACTTATTTTATTAGGCCCACCACCAAGGCATTACACTATTTTTTAAAAATTTACGATGCTGCTGATAGTGTTGATCATGCTTTTCAACTTCAGACCAAAAAGCAGCGCTATGATCAAAATGTTTGGTATGTGCCAATTCATGTACACAGACATAACGGGTAATTTGTTGATCACATAAAACCAAGGCACTATTGAGCATAATATCATGATGGGCTGTACAACTTCCCCAACGCGTTTTCGGGTGCCGAACAGCACACTGTCCAAACTTTAAACAGGTTTCATCACTGACTTGCTTTAAATAGATTGGTAAATAATGCTTTGCATAAGCAATCACAAAAGCTTTTAAATAGCTTTCAGGCTGACGCTCGCTGATAAATAACTGATGCTTTTGCTCATCTAAAATATAGCTATTTTTTTGAGTTTTATAAATAATTTCTAAGGGCTGTTTTAAATTAAACAGTTGCAAGCTTGTCGGTAATATCTGATCAACTTGCTGTATTTTTTCCTGCTGTTTATGCCAGGTATCAATCATCCATTGTTCAGACTCGTGTAAAAAATGCTGAATCTGACGTTGGGTACAATATTTGGGCACAGTTAGGCGAATCTGCGTGGGTTCAACACGTAAACGCAAGCGTGTTGCACGTGCATGATGTGTGATTTTTATTTCAGGAAGATTTGCCATCTTAATACGCTTATTTTTAGAATCTCCCCCAACGCTTACTTAAAAAAGGTAGGTAGTAAACCTCATCTTTACTCAAGCAGAAGTTAGGGGAAATTTTTTCTTATCCTGCGGTACGCTCTTCAATACCATGATTGGTGGCGACTACAGCGACATCAGCTTTATTGATCGCAAAAATACCATTACACACCACACCAGGAATATCGTTAATGGTTTTTTCGACTTCTAATGCATTCAGAATATTTAAGTTATACACATCTAGAATGACATTACCATTATCCGTTACTACACCTTCACGATAAACTGGGTCACCGCCTAAAGATACGATTTTACGCGCAACTGCTGAACGTGCCATAGGAATCACTTCGATAGGCAATGGAAATTCACGGCCTAATTGATCGACCCATTTCGAGTCATCGACAATACATACAAATTTTTTCGCAATAGATGCCACGATTTTTTCACGCGTGAGTGCTGCACCACCGCCTTTAATCATATGTAAATGACGATCAATTTCATCAGCACCATCTACATAAGCATCTAAACCACCAACATGGTTCATATCAACCACTTCAATGCCTAATTTCTTAAGACGTTGAGCTGTTGCTTCTGAACTGGCTACGGCTGCTTCAAGTTGTAACTGATGTAATAATTCAATTAAGAAGTTCACTGTACTACCAGTACCGACTCCCAAAATGCCCCCTCTTGGTAAGTGTTTTAAAGCGGCTTGGGCTGCAGCTTGTTTTTTCTCGTCCTGGGTTGCATAAAGGCTCATGACATCTCTCAATAAAATTTCAATTTCCTGCACATTTTGCATAATTTTAAAACGCAAAGGTACAACGGTTTGTTACAATGAGCGCTCATTTTAAACTGTTAGATGGAAAATTAACATGCTGTCTCGTTTGGTTCGACAAATATTACAGGCAACGGTGTATGACGTTGCAATCGAAACCCCACTCGAAGCAGCGCCACGAATTAGTGAAAAACTAAACAATAACATTCGCTTTAAACGCGAAGATTTACAACCTGTCTTTTCCTTCAAACTACGCGGTGCGTATAACCGTATTAGTCAATTACCGAAATCTCAGTTGGAACGTGGCGTTATTACTGCTTCAGCAGGTAACCATGCTCAGGGCGTGGCTTTATCTGGTCAAAAGTTAGGTATTCGCGCCATTATTGTGATGCCGAAAACCACCCCTGACATTAAAGTTCAAGCAGTAAAGCGTTTGGGTGGTGATGTTGTGCTTCACGGCGACTCATTTGATGTTGCTAACAAATATGCCATTCAACGTGCAAATGTCGAAGGTTTAACCTTTATTCCGCCTTATGACGATGAACTGGTTATGGCCGGCCAAGGTACAATTGCCAATGAAATATTGCGTCAATGGCGTGATGTTGAATATGTATTTGTTGCTGTGGGCGGTGGTGGTTTAATTGCTGGTGTAGCAGCATATCTTGGTGATGTTGCCCCGCATGTCAAAGTTATTCCTGTCGAATATGATGAATCTGCATGTTTAAAAGCAGCATTTGAAGCCAATCAACGTGTAGTACTCCCTTCTGTAGGCTTATTTGCAGATGGTACAGCCGTTGCTCAAATCGGTGAAAAGCCATTTGAAGTCATTCAACTACAAAAATCTGATAACTCAGGTCCAATTGTTGAACGTGATGTGGTACTGGTCAATACAGATGAAATCTGTACGGCAATTAAAGACACTTATGATGAATGTCGTAGTATTGTTGAACCATCAGGTGCTATGGCGCTCGCAGGTATCAAAAAATACGTTGCGGCACATGGTCTTGAAGGCAAAAATATGGTGTCGATTGTTTGCGGCGCCAACATGAATTTTGATCGTTTACGTTATATTGCTGAGCGTACCGAACTTGGTGAACGTAAAGAAGCCATTTTTGCAGTGACCATTCCAGAAGAAAAAGGTTCTTTCCTGAATTTCTGTCGTGCTTTGCAAGGGCGTAATATTACGGAATTTAACTACCGTGCCAGTGATGCATCTGCTGCTCAAGTCTTTGTCGGTATTAGCTTAAAGGCTGGTGAAAAAGAACGCCATGACATCTATGAAGCAATGAAATTACATTATGATGTCGATGATTTATCGGATGATGAAGTTGCAAAATTGCATATCCGTTATTTGATTGGTGGTCATGCCGATATTGCCAATGAACGTTTGTTCCGTGTTGAGTTTCCAGAACGCCCAGGTGCTTTATTAACATTCTTAGAGCGTCTTGGTCCAACCCATAACATTAGCCTATTCCATTATCGTAATCACGGTGCAGCAGAAGGACGTGTTTTGGTTGGCTTGGATGCAGAAGATGCGGTACAGAATCCAGATGGACTGATTGAGACGTTGGAAAATATCAATTACCCATATCAAGAAATTACCAATAACTTAGGTTATCAACGTTTCTTAAAATAGAAATAGCTTCAAAATAGAAATAGCCTATAAATTTTTTTATGGGCTATTTTTTATAAAATCAGAACAATTCGAAAAAGTTAACTTAATAAACCGCCATATTTAAATCACCATCATCATTAAATGCGTCATTAAAAGCATCCACAATCTGATTTAATTGTTGCTCATCTTGTGTGGGCACAAGCATCCAATACGGATTTTCACGATATATAATCAATAAAGAAAGCTGATACTGATTTGCAACCAGTTTAATTTGATCAAAAATGATTTCTTCTGTTTGTTGCATTGCGTCCATTTGATCACCTAATGAAACATCATCATCTTCATCGTATTGATCAAATACTTCAGCTATTGCGACTTCGATTTCATTTTGCAATTGCTCAGCATCAATATTGTGCTGGTTAAAGTAGAAATCGTTTTCAATTCCATTGTCATAATATTCTTTTAATTCAATATAATGCAAGAAATCATGCTGTTGATTGATCCATTCACTAAAACTATAAAATTCAGTGTCTTGAGGAATTTGTTGTGCATTTAGCTCGGGAATTAAATGTTGAAGTAATGAATATATTTTCTGTGACATGGATATCTCTCTATTTTATTATCAATATGTTGAATTAATCGCAAAAAACTAAGTCGATCTTGAACAATCAAATAATGCGTAATGTTCTATACTGACATCTTCATCATGAAATTGTTTGTTAAAACACTTGCAGAACTTTTCAATTTTATATTCATGATTTGGTACGATCAACCAATAATAATCTTCAGCATAAATCAGCAACAGTTCATGATCATGTTGTCTGGCTTGTTTTAATATTTCCTCGAATACAACATCATAAACCTGATCTTGAACATTATAATAGCGCCCAATAACATCTTTGTGTACTTCATAATGATCAAATAAAGGCTTCACTCTTTCCCGAATTTGAGTTTGAATTCCCAAGCTATCGACTGCATATTCATGAAAAATCGCACAACGCTCAATCTCATTTTCATGAAATTGCATACGGTCAATTTTCATTAAATATCCACGAAATCGCCCACCAAACTTTTCAGCTTCGATCCAATTGAGGAACTCGACAAAACGTTTACGATGTTTCTTTTTGGGAATATCTCTTTGCTCCAACGCTGGGAACCAATGTTGGAGAATTTTAAAAATTTTCTTATCATCCATTTTTTTATCATCCATTTTTTATTCTTGGATCGAAAGCTCAATCTTGGCTTTGCATTTTTAAATTTCAAAGCAATGATATCGGATCAATTTTAAGTTTTTATGACATAAATCTGGTTTTATTTACATTTATCGCTTTTTATTCTCAGTTTGTAGATTGGCGTTGCAATACTTTAAAGATAAAATATATAAAAATTGAATATGATCATACCAACACAAAATCAGTGTCGGGATAAGGACTTTGTAGAATGGCGCAATTCGCTGTCATCGGTTTAGGCAGTTTTGGTGAAGCAGTTGCACTAGAACTCACCAACTTAAATCACGATGTAATAGGTATTGATACATTAAAAAAAAATGTAGAAAACATTGCCGATAAAATCAGTCACGCAGTTATTGCAGATGCTACCGATGAACATGTGTTAGATGAACTGAATATCAAAAATTGTGATGCCGTTGTGGTTGCCATTGGTGAAGATATTGAAGCCAGTATTCTATGCGTACTGCATTTAAAAAATTTGGGTATCGAAAAAATCTTTGTAAAGGCCAAATCTAAATCACATCATATGATTTTGTCTCATTTAGGCATTACAAAAATCATTCACCCTGAAGAAGACATGGGGATTCGTGTTGCGCAATCACTCAGTTATCCAATGGTGAGACGTTATATGGCATTAAATAATGATCGCTATATCGTCAAAATTGAAATAGGTGCAAATTTACAAGGCGCGCAATTTCAAACGGTCATGGAAAATACCCCCGAAATTACAACCTTGTTATTACAACGCGGTTCACATGTACTGTATGATATTGCACCGGGGACGATTTTACAGGAAAAGGATATTTTAATTCTTGAAGGTCCTGTAGAAATGTTAAGACAATTTTCGATTCGTTTCTTATAGTTATAACTATGCGTTTATCTAAAAAAGAACTAATCAACAAAAAACACAATAGTATTAATCTCAGTCCACCGAGCTTACTTGCTTTAGGTTTTTTAAGCTTTATTATCATCGGAACATTGCTTCTTAAACTTCCTTTTGCTAATCAAGGCAATTTGACATGGCTAGAGGCCCTGTTTACTGCCACGTCTGCTGTAACTATTACTGGGCTGTCTGTCGTCAATATTGGCGACTCCTTAACCACCTTCGGTCAAGTTGTGGTGATGATCCTGATCCAATGCGGCGGCTTAGGTTTTATGACGTTTGCAATCTTAGCTGCTTTGAGTCTTTCCTCAAAAGTTGGTATTCGACAGCAAGTTATGGCACAGGAAACCATTGGTCAAACCAGTTTGGCCAAAGCGACCTTTACAGTAAAAGGGGTTTTTCTTTACTCATTGTTCTTTGAAGCGATTGGTACAGGGATTCTAACCATGGCTTGGTCACATCACTACGACCTTGAACATGCATTTTTCTACGCACTGTTTTATAGTATTTCTGCGTTTAACAATGGTGGATTTTCATTATTTCCCAATAGCTTAATGAGTTTCTCTGACCAGTATATGGTGACATTTACCATCAGTATGCTGTATATCATCGGTGGGATTGGTTTTGTTGTGTTGATGGATATTAAAAGAGCCAAGCGTTGGAAGAAACTCTCTACCAATAGTAAGTTAATTCTGTCTACGATTGCGGGCTTAAACCTTTTTGCCTTTATTGTTATTTGGGCAATCGAAGCATCCAATCCTTTAACACTGGCTCCAATGTCTGTTGGTGATCAAGCTTTAAACGCGTGGTTCCATGCCACTGTACCTCGTTCATCAGGTTTTAACAGCTTGGAAGTCAGCAGCATGACCAATGCATCAACCTTAATTACCATGGTATTGATGTTTATTGGTGGTGGTTCTTTAAGTACCGCTGGTGGAATTAAAGTCGGCACATTTATTATTATGATTTTAAGTGTCATTACTTTTTTAAAACGTTCAGATGAAATTACCATTTTTGGGCATTCTGTTTCTCATCAGGCGACCTTTAAAGCAATGGCGGTCATTTCAATTACTTCACTGCTGATCCTGATTGGCTTTTTTACCCTACTGATCCTTGAGCCTGATAAAAAGTTTTTAGACTTATTATTTGAAGCCGTTTCTGCGGCTTGTACTGTCGGCTTATCACGCGGAATCACTGAAAATTTACATGCTGGCAGCCAAATCGCTTTAATTTGTTTAATGTTTGCTGGACGCTTAGGACCACTAACACTGGCTTATTTGATTGCGACACCAAATAAAAGTCGTGTTCGTCACCCAAATACTGAAATTCAGGTGGGTTAATTGTTTTTAGTCATCAGACGAATACAACTTAAATAGCTTTGTGGGATCATTTTAATCTTATCGCATATATCTAATATAGGTTGAGACTCCTTAAATAGATTGCTCAGACAATCCTTGCAAAATGCATCCTGATGACAGTATCCCCCATAAAAAAAGCGATCTTATCAATGATAAGATCGCTTTTTTACATCTTTCTAAGGATGATTATTCTACTTCTAACTCACTATTGCCTTTAATCAAACGATGCTCTGACTGCAAATATTCATCTGATTGCATTTCGAGTAAACGAGAGCGTGTACGTTCAATTTCGAAAGCCAGCTTCTCTCCGTCATAAATCTCAATAATCGAGTCTTGAGATGTTAGTAGCAGTTTTACGCCACGGTCATAAAACTCATCTACTAAATAAATAAAACGACGTGTACCTTCTGACAGCAAATCAGTTAAGTGCGGAACATTACTCACCAAAACGGTATTATAGATATTGGCAATTTCAATAAAGTCCGATGGGCTACGCGGTTTCATACAGAGTTCTCTAAACTCACACCACAATACATCTTCTGTATGGCCTAAAGTTTCAACAACACGGTTATTAATCGTAATTGGTTCTTCTGACACTGTCTGCGATGTGGTTAATGCATTAAAACGCTTTGCCATCCAGACTTTATTGTCATCTGTCAGTGGCGATTTAAACAATTGCGCTTGTTTTAATACCCGTAAACGATAGTCAACACCCGCATCAACATTCAATACCACACAATGTTTTTTTACCATTTCAATCGTTGGAATAAAACGATCACGATGGATTCCATTTTTATATAAACCATCTGGGGCAATATTGGATGTGGCAATCAAGGTAATGCCACGGGTAAATAATTTTTGGAATAAATCACTGAGAATCATTGCATCGGTTACATTCGATACAAAGAACTCATCAAAACAAATCACCACAGCTTCTTTATAAATTTGATCTGCAACGATATCTAAAGGATTACGCTGTCCAGAAAGCTTGTTTAACTCTTTATGCACAAATTGCATAAAGTGATGGAAATGCATACGGGTTTTACGGCGAAAAGGAATCGAATCGTAAAATTGATCCATGAGCCATGTCTTTCCACGCCCTACACCGCCCCACATATATACACCTCTCGGTGCAGTTTGACGGCGGAAACGACGAAAAGCTTTTTTCGATGCTTTATAACGATTGATCAATTCTTGCCATACCCGCTCCAACTCATGTACTGCTTGAGCCTGAGCATCATCTGGTAAAAACTGTCCAGATGACAATGCTTTTGCATAACGCTCAGCGGGTGATACGGGAGTAAATGCTGTTGAAGTTGTATTCTGATCTAACATATCATTTTGTTACTTTTAAAGGCTAAAGGAAGTATATCGAATATTCATTTTTGATAAATAAAACTTTGGGATAATTCTAACTCTATATCTCATATCAGCACTACCTGTTTATTTACCATATTGACGCGGGCTTTGCCCAAACCAACGTTTAAAAGCATGATTAAATGCAGCGGGTTCTGAGTAGCCGAGTAATTCCGCAATCACCTCAATTGAATATTCCTTATATTCAATCAAGCGCAAAGCTTTGTGCTTAATCAGCTGTTCCCGAATTTGTTTATAGCTGGTATTTAATTGCTGCAACTGATGGCGTAAGGTTCTTTCAGGCACATTCAACGCCTGAGCCACTTCGGCCATCGAAGGAATAATCCCTTGCTGTAATTCCAAATAATCATTTACCCGTTGAATCAACGGTGCAATTTTCTGTTCTTCGGCATTCAATCGCTCGATTTCAGCAATACACTTGGCTTCGTAAACCCGATGTGTAATTGGATCTGCGGATGGAATCGGCAGTTGCATCACATCTTCATTGATCCAAAAAGCGGCTTTTTCACAATTAAAATGTAAATCTGAACCGTAATAATCATGATATTGCTTTAATACACTTAAATCCTGAGGCTGCTGAAAGGGTAACTCGATTCTCACGCTGGGCGCTGTAAGTCCCATCATTTTATAAATATCATCCAGAAATTTATAAGTTCCAGAGATTTCACATTGCGCTCTCAACAAACCCATTTCTGTTTCTAAATCTACAGGCTTATAGGTTAATGCGACTTGATGATCGCCTTTCTCAAGCCCTAAGACACCATATAAATAGGTTAAACCCTGATAATGCACACCATTTTGAATCGCATCACCAACATTACTACATGTCACCAAGAGCATAAGCAACGGGCCATAGCCCGCTAAAGAATAATGCTGGCCGATAAACAAGCCTGTTTCTGGCTGTACACCCTGCCCAATCACTTTTTGTATATCCCACTCTAAGCTGGGATGAATGATTGAACTGGGATCAAGTGCATCTGCTTTGATCCCAATACTAGCAAGTCGTGAATCTACATCGATTCCAGCATTACGCATACCATGAATTAAATACATTAAACCGAGAATCGAGCGTTTCATTGGATCATCATTTGATTTCTACCCAAACTTTGTACTACAAAGATGGTTTTTTGCAAATTGCCGAATATATCAATTTTTGTGTCAGTGCAATCATATTTCAAGCGTTGCATTTCCGATATTCTATGCAAAACTGGAAAAGTCAGAGCGAACAAAAATGAGTACAGCCCCTACGACTGAAGCAAAAACCCAATCAACGCAAGTTGCAATTATTGGATCTGGATTTGGTGGTTTAGCCATGGCAATCCGCCTATTGCAAGCCAATATTCATGATTTTATCATTTTAGAAAAAGCAGATAATGTTGGTGGTACATGGCGTGAGAACCAGTACCCAGGTGCGGCTTGTGATGTTCAATCACATATGTACTCGCTTTCCTTTGCACCAAAAACAGATTGGTCAAAACGTTATGCCGAAGCGCCTGAGATTTTTGACTATATTCAAGATTTAATTCAGCAATTCAATTTAAAGAAATACATCCAATTTAATCAAGAAGTGGTGTCTACACGTTATGATGAGCACAATTTCAATTGGCATTTAACACTAAAAAGTGGACAAAAAATTGAGGCTCAATTTGTTATTTTTGCATCAGGGCCATTGCATGTACCACAGATTCCTAAAATTAAAGGGGTTGAAAAATTCAAAGGTGAAGTTTTCCATTCATCACACTGGAAGCATGACTATAATTTAAATCAAAAAAATGTAGCATCCATTGGTACTGGGGGTAGTGCAATTCAATATATTCCTGAAATTGCTGCAAAAGTTCAAAATCTTTATGTATTTCAAAGAACCCCTGCTTGGGTGATTCCTCGTGATGAACGTGCGTATAATGCACTTGATAAAAAACTATTTAGTCGCTTTGAATGGTTTAGAAAATTACACCGTGCTCGTTTGTACTGGTCAAATGAATCACGTGTCGTCCCCATTGTAAAACCACAAATCATGAAATATGGTCAGAAACTTGCTGAAGCTTATATAAAATTCCAAGTCAAAGACAAAGAAATCGCCAAAAAACTGACCCCTGACTATATTATGGGCTGTAAACGCATCCTGATTTCCAACAAATACTTTCCAACATTTAATCGTAAAAATGTTGAATTAATCACCGATGGAATTCAGGAAATTACAGAAAATAGCATCATCACTAAGGATGGCAAAGAACGTCAAATTGATTGTTTAATTTATGGTACTGGTTTTATTACAGACCCACGCATCTATTTAAAATCATTCGATTGCTATGGTGAACACGGTGTTGAATTAAAAACCGCATGGAAAGATGGTGCAGAAAGTTTTTATGGGATCAGTACTAAAGGTTTTCCTAATCTATTTCAATTGCTTGGTCCGAATACCGTACTGGGTCATAACTCTGTAATTTTCATGATTGAATCTCAAGTGAATTATATTTTGCAATTGATTCAAATGGTTGCAAAAACACAGACGCAAGCAGTGACGGTAAAAGCTGAAGTACAAGATCAATTTAATGAAAATGTACAGCAACAGCTTGCAGGCACGGTATGGCAATCAGGCTGTGTCAGTTGGTACCAACAAGATGGCGGTAAAAATTTTGCATTATGGCCAACCTATACCTGGAAATTTTGGCTCAACACCCGCAAAGTAAACCCAGCAGATTTTCGCTTATTAGGCCGTGCGCAAAGTGCAAAGCAAAAGTCAAAAGCTGCATAAACTTGCTTGATATTCTTCTATAAATTTTCAACCGCTTTTCTGCGCTTCGACTATAATAGATAGGTATCCATTGCCTATCTATTTTTCATGCAATCACTTTGGCTTATTTTCCAACTTTTATTTTGTTTATGTTTAGGGTTTATTTTAGCCCGCAGAATTCCACAATCCATTGAAAAAATAGCTTTTAAAATACTGCCTTATTTTACCTATATTCTTTTAATTGCGATTGCAATGGAGTTTTCTCAAACAATTCATAATATTGCCAGCCCTGCACAGATTCTCACCAGTTCAATCACAATTGCATTCACCACATCAATGGGTGCATTTTTTTGTTGTTATCTGGTATTTACAGCGATTGGCTACAAACCATCACAAGGTAAAGTTTCTGCTGAATTATTGATGGGTTCATTACTCAACATCAGCTATGCATTTATTGCACTGGCTGTAGGTTATGGCTTAGCAGAGTTGGCCCACCTTTTCCATGTTGCACTGCATGTCAGCACATGGAATTTACTTTTAGTTTACATGTTACTGATCGGCTTGGATCTGGCTTACTCGCCACTGGATCGTTCTTGGTTAAACTGGAAAATTATGCTGGTACCGATTGCCTGCGTGATTGGCTCACTATTGGGTGCTGTTGCGGCATTTTTCTTGATTCAAGACATCAGTATGAAAGATTTAATCATGCTATCGCAAGGTTACGGCTTCTATTCGATGACAGGGATTGTGGTGACTGAATTAAAGAATGCCCATCTGGGAAGTATTGCGTTAATGAACGATTTATTTAGGGAGATTTTTGCCATTTTATTTATGTATATGATTGGATGGCGTTATCCACGTTCAGCAATTTCTTCTGCTGGTGCAACCGCAATGGATGTCATCTTACCTATGGTGAAACAAGCTTGCGGCAATGATTATATTCCACATGCAATGGTCAGTGGTTTTGTTCTGTCGGTATTGGCGCCAATTGCGGTAAGTGTTCTGGCTGCACTTTAAAATTAAGCGCAGAATATCGTACTTTATCTGACGAGATAGTAATACTGATCAATAGAATCACTGGAATAAAAAGTTTTTTAAACTTCTGAAAAAAGACCTAGTAACGCAGATACACTACAGTGTATACACAGCAATTTTTATTATATAAATCAAAGAAATCACCCTCTTGATCAACTGAAAAAGAGGGTTTATTTTTATAGAGTCGCTAAAATATCTTGCAGGGTTTTACTTGGATGTTCAGACTGAGTAATTGGACGACCAATCACTAAATGAGTAGAACCGTCAAGCATGGCCTGCTTAGGCGTTACAATACGCTTTTGATCATCTGCATTTGCACCAGCTGGACGAATCCCTGGTGTTACCAAAGCAAATTCAGCACCCAAATCCTGACGTAACATTTTGGCTTCCTGAGCCGAGCATACCACGCCATCCAAACCACTCTGTTGCGTCAATTTAGCCAGACGTTTCACTTGTTCAAATGGCTCTATGTCTAAACCAATATCACGCAAGTCTTCACGTTCCATTGAAGTAAGTACAGTAACCGCAATCAATTGAGTTTTATAGTTACCTGCTTTTAAGCGTTCTACGCAAGTTTCCATCATTCTACGCCCACCTGAAGCATGGACATTGACCATCCATACGCCCAAATCAGCCGCAGCACAAACTGCCTGCGCAGTTGTGTTCGGAATATCATGAAATTTTAAATCGAGGAATACTTCAAAGCCCTTATCATGTAGTGCTTTCACAACCAGAGGGCCTTCATGGGTAAATAATTCTTTACCGACTTTTAAACGACATAGTGATGGGTCAAGCTGATCAGCAATTGCTAGGGCGTCATATTGGCTTTTTGCATCTAAGGCAACAATAATACTCACGAATCTCAGTTCCATCACATAAATTTGCGCTCATTATAAAGTGATTCACGCCATGTACAAAGCCAGAAAATCGACTTCAGCACAAAACAATCAACTATTCTTAGATCTTGCTTATGATTTATCTCTGCTCTGAGATCAAAATTGCACGTGTGTCTTGCTCCAGTGCTTCAAAAATATGCGCTTGATCTGCTGGATAGGAAATATAGTCCCCTGCTTGAAGTAACTCAGCACTGTCTAATAAACCGACTTTGGCAGAGCCCTGCATAATAATAATATGCTCCACACTGCCAATAGGATGCGGTTTACTGCAACGCGGCTCACCCGGTTGAGTTGTAAGGATATACACGTCTCGTCGTGCATTGGGTGGGCATGTCGCCAACAAAACAGCCTGATAATTTGATATTTCAGAAACAACTGAAGCACCTTCGCCATAACGAATTACTTGTGTGGCTTGAGCTTGTGCTTCCATAAGTTTGGCAAAAGGAATATTTAAAGCCACACAAAGTGCCCATAAAGTTTCTAGACTCGGATTGCCCTGTCCAGATTCAAGTTGTGAAAGTGTGGATTTCGCAATGCCTGCACGTCGAGCAACTTCTCCCAAAGATAATGCAGCACTTTTTCTTTCTTTTTGCAGATTATTTGCAATGATTTCAATTGGTATAGACATTATCCTTCCAAAATACGATCGTTCGATTTGACGAACAATAATAATAAAACTATTATAAAAAATGATCGTTCATTTTATCGAACGATCTTATTACCCTAAGCAAGGCTCATCTCAATGAAGTATAAAGAAATAAAAAATTTACCCAAGCCCCTGATAAAATCAATCGTGATTCTCTGCATCGCAACCGCACTGATCGGGATTTCATTAGGTACGCTTGCAGTCAATTATCAACTGCCGATCTGGATACCTTTACTACTTTCAATCTGTGTCTTGGCTGGTGCTGCCGAGTTTACTTTCATTGGCATGATTGCTGCTGGAAGCAGTCCGATTACAGCTGCGATTGTCGGATTACTGATTAATTTACGACATCTGCCTTTTGGTTTAGCGATTACCCATTTTATAGAAAAAAATAAATTAAAATATTTTGCTACACATATTATGAATGATGAAAGTGTTTTATTTGGTTTAGGCCAATCTTCAAATGAACTAAAACTGAGTGCTTATTGGCTGTGCGGTGTCGGAATTTTATTTGCTTGGCCCATAGGCGTTTTAAGCGGTTATATATTGGGAAGTCATTTAGCTTATGCAAAATTACTGGGTATCGATACGATTTTTCCTGTCGTACTGTTTGCACTTACCTTTAAAGCATTAAAAAGAAAATCTGCTCGAAAATCGGCAATGACTGGTGCAGTCATCAGCCTCGCTACTTTTCCATTTCTACCCTTAGGGATTCCGATACTTATGTCATTATTTGGCTTGCTTGTAGGAAGAAAATAACATGCATCAGCAATTTATCATTTTGATCGGGATCATGCTGCTGGCGATGGGGACTTATCTGATCCGATATGCGGGACTTTCACTCGGCCAATATTTTACGATCACTCAACAACGTGAGCAACTTTTTAATGATGCCGCAACAACTTTACTGTTTTCTATTGCGATTCTCAGCACTTTTTTTGAAGGTGCGGATTGGGCAGACTTAGGCAAAATCATGGGGGTATTGGTAGGCTTATTTCTGATTTGGAAAAACCACTCACTTATCACGACGATTGTAATAGCAATGCTGGTCACCACAATATTCCGCTTTGCTGAATTTTTCTGGTTAGCCCAATAGAATTGTTAAAGCTTACAAAAAGCGTTTTACAACAATCAAAGCGCTTTTTTTAACAGCATAATGCAAGTGACTACGCATGCTTAATTATTGATTGAATATACTGTTTTAATCTCTATGCTTATTTTTATGGATACTTAATCAATCAATCTTAAAGCGCTTAAAATTCATTTTATATTTGATCAATGTGAAGCACGTCATTCACTCCAACAAATAAAAAAATCAAAACACAGTCTTCTATTTATCGTTCTTTATGCTTACAACAGATAAATTCTTTTTCATATATTTAAAAACCTATAAAAACTTAAAACAATATTAAATTAAAATTATATTTTTCTCATTCATTGCATCCATGTTTGCTCTAGAATTTATATTTTAATAAATCTATCTGCGCTATTTCTCAATATATTCTTTATAACTAAACAAACATTACATTATAACTAAACAATCAATCTCTTTGATAAATCAAAAAAGTAATCATATTAAGTGAAGCAAAGTCGCATTAAAAAAACCTTCTGTTTTTAAAAGCAATCTAGGATGAACGCGATTTTATGTTGATTTAAGCATTTAAAAATAATTTACAAATAAGCTAAATAAATATTAAAGAAAATCCTTTAAATTCAATATTATAAAATTTTTTGATGAAAATGATCAATTACAGTGCAGCGTATTAAAATAAAACCCAATATTTAATTAACCATGATAATAAATTATTTTAGAAAATCTTAAAAACATACTCACGCTTAATATAAGCAGATCAAAATAATTTGCTATAATATGACGTTATTCACAAAAAGTGACATTTTTTGTCACTTTTTGGTAAACAGAACCAAATTTTCCTTTAATTAAATAAACATGTTAATTATAAATATACTCTTGTATTTAAATAATAAAAAACAAATCTAAAACAAATAACATTATATTGTGCTTATAAGATAAAAATAATGTGATATTTGTCTCTTTTTTTCATTGTTTTTATTTAGGAAAAATTTATAGTAGCCCTTATTGTTTAGCTCCTAAACACTTCCCCTTTATTAGGAAAGTACCAGTAAAGGGCAAATCAACGCAGTATTGAGAGAAATTCTATGAAAAATATTCAATTGGGTTTAGCGATCATTGGCTTAGGTTTAGCATCTTCAACAGTTTTTGCGGCTGCTGATGGTACAGTAACAGTTACAGGTAAAATCGTTGATCAAACCTGTACAGTTGGTGGTACTGCTGGTAACTACACTGTTGTTTTACCGACTGTAGGTAAATCAACTTTAGCGACAGCGGCGACAACAAATGGCGACACTAAATTTACGATTAATTTAACAGCATGCCCTGTAGGTAATGTGGGTGTTTATTATGACAACACCAATGCAAATATTAATACTGCAGGTCGTCTAAACAACACCGTAACCACTGGCGGTGCAACAAACGTAAATATTCAATTATTAAACTCTGCAAAAGCAGTGATTGACCTAACTAAAGATCGTACAGGTCAAAACATTGTGACTTCAAATGTTGCAACTGCAAACGGTTCTGCAAACCTTGATTTTTATGCACGTTACTATGCAACAGGTGCAACAACTGCTGGTGATGTAAGCACGACTGCAACTTACTATGTTGTATATCAATAATTAAACATTTGGGTCTGTAAGTTTTTTAAACAGGTCTGGTTAATTGTCACATCTTAGCCAGACTTGCATCTCCCCAAGGGTCTTTCAATGAAAAAACCATTTTTTATTTCTAGCTTGTTAATGCTCAGTACTTTGATCACATCCGCGCATGCTGGTATTGTGATTACAGGTACCCGTGTAATTTACCCAAGTGATAAAGAATTTGTATCTGTGCAATTAACCAATGTAGGTGATCAAATTGCATTAGTACAATCATGGGTGGACAGTAAAGACATTATTGCAGATCCAACCACAACCCAAGCCCCATTTATTGTTACCCCTCCGATAACGACGATTGAAGCAGCGAAAGGACAATCTTTACGTGTCATTTTCAATCAAAAACAAAAGCTTGCTACTGATCGAGAAACATTATTTTGGCTTAACGTGCTTGATATCCCTGCCAAGCCAACAGCTGAAGCAAATTATTTACAATTTGCGATACGTAATCGCTTAAAACTGTTTTACCGACCAACTGGCATCAAAATGGAACAGCAACAAGCGTTTCAAAAAGTTGAAGTACAGCGTGTAAACAGCCAACTACAAATCAATAATCCAACACCTTATTACTTAAATTTTGGTAAATCGAATCTGGTTTTAAAAAATGGTACGCCAAGCGAAATTAAAAATCTAAGTTTTATAGAACCGTTTTCAAAACAACAAATTGAGGTCGAAAATTTATCAGACGCTAAGTCCGTACAGCTTTATTTAATCAATGACTACGGCAGTTTATCGACAATAGAGAAACAGTTTTAATCTAAATTATTGGGAGAATTGTGCTTGAAACATTTCACACTTAGGTATAGTGTTTTGGCGCTAAGTCTATATCTATGCAATCAAAATGTTATAGCGCAAGCACCACAATTCGATAATAGTTTTTTATACGGCCAAAATTCTAAAACAATTGATCTTGAAAAGTTTGTTTCAAGCGATAAAGTCGCGCCAAATGATTACATCCTCGATATTTACCTAAATGATCGTTATATCACCCGCTCTATTGTGCATATTTCAGATGATCCTGAATCACCTGAAAAGCAACGTTATTGTATTCCACGCAGTACTGTTAAGCAGCTTGATTTCAATCATAAACTTATCGATTTAGATAAAGTCACTGGTGACTGTATCGATACACGCTTAATGAATCATGTCGTGTTCTGGAAGCTGAATATAGCGGAACAACGCGTGGATGTTTCAAGCCCTCAATCGATGTTAAATGAACGACCATTTGGCTATATAGATCCATCACTTTGGGAAACTGGTGGAAATAGTGCTTTTCTCAAATATTACTACAATTACTATAATTCAGATTATGGTCAGGACAACAAACAAGATTCTAGCTTTCTGAATATTAATTCTGGTATCAATATTGATGATTGGCAATTCCGTCATTCTGGTAGTACTAGTATGGGAGACAGCAATCATTCAGGCCAATATACCAGTTATGAAAACAAGCTTATGCGAGTATTGCCTAGTTTAAAAACTCAGCTTACTCTTGGTGATTTCTATACCAATACCAAAACCATCAATAGTAATTCGAGTATCGCCATTCGTGGGGTACAACTTGCCAGCGATGACAGAATGCTTCCGGTTTCATTGCAAAGTTACGCACCCACAATTTCAGGTTATGCAAAAAGTAATGCTTTAATACGCGTTCGCCAAAATCAACAAATTATTATGGAACGCACTGTTCCTGCCGGCGCATTTAATATTACAGATCTCCAAACACCTGGGACGGGTGGTACATTAAATGTAGATATTATTGAAGCAAATGGTGAAATCCGCAGTTTTGATTTGCCTTATAATAATTTTATTCAATCTATCCGCGCAAAGCAGTATCGTTATCAAATTGCAGCAGGTACTTTTCGTCAAAATAGCAAATCCTATGATGAGAAGTTAATCAATGCATCTTTTGATTATGGATTAAATGATTTTATCTCAGTGAGCAGTTCAGCGCTGGTCAGTGATCATTATCAATCCTATATTCTAGGAACCGCGTTAAATACCAAACTCGGTGGTATCGCTTTAGAAAGTAATTTTGTTAAAGCAGATATTAACCAATCCAACCAAAATTTAGACAGTTCTTTGCTTACGCTGCGCTATAACCTTGCTCTAAACGGTGCAAAAACAAATATCAGTTTAAACAGTACTGTTTATGGAAATGATCAATATTATTCCTTCGATGAAGCCATGCAGAATCGTTATATTCAAAACAACAGTTCTGCATTAGTACTTAATGGTCGGCCCAAGTCATCAAACTATATTCAACTCAGCCAGAACCTAGGTCATCAGTTTGGTGCTGTTTCAGCCAGTTTTTCACAGTATGAATTCTGGCATCAAATCAATACACAAAAATTTTATCAAATTAGCTATAGCAATAGTTATAAAGGCATCAGTTACTATGTGGGTATGCAACATACTCAAAATGATCAATACAAATTAGATAAAGACACTCAATACTTTGTGAATGTGAATATTCCTCTATCGTTTAAAAAGAAAAATAGTAATTTACGCCTAAGTAGTGAAGTCTATCCAGATAATAATGCACTCAATACCAATCAAGTCGGCATATTTGGAAATTTAGGTGAAAATCAGCAGTTCGGCTATAACTTCAATTATTCAAATAGTAAAGATAAAGATATCTTCAGCAGTTCTTTGAGTTATCGAACCAATCCGGTTTACTTAGCATCGACTTATGCAACCGACTTTGACCAACAACGTCAATACTCTTTACAAGCACAAGGTGCAATTGTTGCACATCAACACGGCATTACCTTAGCCAATGATTTAAATGATACTTTTGCAATTATTCATGCCAAAGGTTTAGAGGGAACCAGCCTCTCCAATGGAAATAATATTAAAATTGATCGCTGGGGTAATGCGATTATTCCCTATCTAAATCCTTACCAATACAATAGTATCAACTTAAACCCAAATACAATTCCATTAAATACCGATGTTGATGCAACCCAATTACAAGTTGTACCTAAATCGAACGCAAGTATTTTAGTGGATTTTAAAGCGTTAAAGACCACAAAAGCCTTAATTGAACTTAAACACGCAAATGAAGTGCTCATTCCAATGGGTGCTCAAGTGAAAGATGCTTTGGGTAATGCAGTGACTACAGTAGGACAAGGTCAGCAAATTTTTATGCAAAATATAAATCCTGGACGCTATAGCGTCTCTTGGAGTAATACTGATTCTTGTCAATTCGATATTTCAAAAGAAATATTGCAACAAAGTAAAACTCAAATCCCTTTTGCAAGCTTTAGCCTAAATTGCAAATAAGCACGGAGTAATTTTATGCTGAAATATAAATTGTTATTTATGTTATCTACACTCCCTGCAAGTTTTGCAGTATTTGCAGATTGCAGTGTAGGCAGCAATTTCACCAGCGGCTATAGCATGCCGACGATGAATGCCAGTACCATGAATATCAATAAATATGAAGGGTCATCAGTACAGTCCAATGTATATTCCCGTGAAGTTGCTTCAGCAAATTTTGATATTTTCCGTGTCTACACCGGATGTACTGTTGGCACAAATAGAACCATTTTTGGGAATGTTTTTGCCACCAATGTGACGACCTATGATGCCAATATTTCGCGTTTAAATGCTTACCCAGCTTTAGGGATTAAAGTTGAAATGGGCGATGCACCGGCGAGTGGTACATTAAAAACACTAAATACCACTGAATTAGCAATTTATAGTTATAGTGGTGATACGCATGGTGTAAAAATGAGGGTGACATTATATGTTTTACCTAGAACATCAGCAATGACCTCATACCCCACAACGATCAATGTTTCGAATCTACGAATAGCAACCATCAGTTTAAGACGTGTTAGTGATAATGTTCTTATTCCTGCAAATACACAAATTCCCGTATATTTAAATGCAACAGTCAATATCTCTGAATCCACATGCTCACTGAGTCAAAGTAGCTACACCATTGCACTGCCTGATGTTAGTGTACGAAACTTGGGTTTAGTCGGAAATGAGACCGCATTAAGCTCAAGCAATACAGCAACCCTCAGTATAAATTGTGCAAATTTAAATGATGGCGCAGGTCGTGAAATAAAGGCTTATACCACTGATGCCTTAAATCAATCCAATGCAACAAATATATTAGAGAATCAAGTCGGTGCAGGTTATGCGACCGGTGTAGGTATTCGTTTACGTGATAAAAATAATGCGATAATTAGTCTAGATCCAAACCAATCAAAGAGCACCAACAAATGGACCTTTGGTAATTTAAGCACTGCTCAGCTGATTCAACATGTGATTAAAGCCAATTACGTAAGAACAGCAAATACGGTGACACCTGGTCTGGTCAGATCTCAAGCTTATTTAAATATCGTATATGATTAAAAAATAGCGAATTTATATTCTTTTATTTGTTTGATGATATTGACCAAAGTTTTTGATGTTGAATAGTCGACACCCAACAAAAAAGCGCTTTACACTGATGGTAAAGCGCTTTTTTATCATAATGATTAAAGCGTATTGATATTCTTATTTTCTGGTTGAATATCTAATACTGTCTTTTCATGACGAGCACTTGCGGCAGCTTCAGCAGCGGCCAATTGTGCTGTCTGTATTTGTTCTTTTCGGAGATGATCAATATCTTTACGAAGACGCTTAACTTCCCATGCGTTTTGGAATACACGGAAAACCTGTACACCAAGCAACAATCCAAGAACAATCCCAAGCACTAAAGTTAATAGTAGCAATAACCCTAAACGCATTGCTGGTACTTGAGTAAACAATAAATCTACAGGTAGTTCAGCTGGATTCTGCAAGACTAATGCTAAAGCATAACCAAAGACTACCAGTAGTAATGCAACTAAGAAATAGCGCATACTCACCTCATTCGAATTTTATTAATTAGCAGATTCGTTTACTGCATCACGGAGTGCTTTACCAGGTTTAAAGTGAGGTACAGCTTTTGCTGCAACTTCTACTGATTTACCTGTTTTAGGATTACGACCCACACGTGGCTCACGGTGATGTAAAGCGAAACTACCAAACCCACGAATTTCAATACGGTCATCTGAAGATAATGATGCAATCATTTGATCGATCATAATCTTAACTGCTTCTTCGACTAATGGCTCTGCTAAATGCGGATTTTTAAGAGCAATTCTTTCTATTAAGTCAGACTTATTAAGTGCTTCAGTTGTCATTTAAGACCTCATTAATTTTAATGCTAATTGATATACACCAGATAATATCCTTTTTAAATACAAAAAGGTAGCGCAGTAATCATATACTACGCTACCTTTTACACTATTTGAATAAAAAATATTAATTAATTACATTAAATAATACTTCTTAACAATCACTTAGTGGTTCATCTGTGCTTTGATCAAATCACCAATTGTCTTAGGACCATTGTCTTGACCAGTAGGCGCAGTTGTAGTTTTCAAGTTTGCTACAGCTTCTTTCTCTTCAGCTTCGTCTTTCGCTTTAATCGACAAGTTGATAGAACGTGATTTACGATCTACATTGATGATTTTAGCTTCAACTTCTTGACCAACTTCTAAGAATTTAGTTGCATCTTCAACGCGATCGCGGTTGATTTCAGATGCTTTCAAAGAAGCTTCAATTTCGTCAGCTAACTTAATTGTTGCGCCTTTAGCGTCAACAGCAGTTACTGTACCTTTAACCAACGCACCGCGTTCGTTAGCAGCTAAGAAGTCATTGAACGGGTCGCTGTTCATTTGCTTGATACCAAGACTGATACGGTTGCCTTCAGCATCTACAGACAAGATAACTGCTTCAACTGTATCACCTTTCTTGTAACGACGAATAGCATCTTCGCCTTGTTCGTTCCAAGAAATATCAGACAAGTGAACTAGACCATCGATACCGCCAGGTAAACCGATGAAGATACCGAAGTCAGTGATAGACTTGATCGTACCAGAAACTTTTTCACCTTTGTCGTGTGACTTAGAGAACTCTTCCCATGGGTTCGCACGAGTTTGCTTGATACCCAATGAAATACGACGACGTTCTTCATCAACTTCAAGAACCATAACATCAACTTCATCACCAATCTGAACAACTTTAGATGGGTGGATGTTTTTGTTAGTGTGATCCATTTCTGAAACGTGTACTAAGCCTTCAACGCCTTCAGCGATTTCAGCGAAACAACCGTAGTCAGTTAAGTTTGTAACACGTGCTTTAACGATAGAACCTTTAGGATAACGGTTCATGATCGCTAACCATGGATCTTCGCCTAATTGCTTAAGACCTAAAGATACACGATTACGTTCTTTGTCAAACTTAAGTACTTTAACAGTAACTTCTTGACCCACTTCAACAACTTCTGAAGGGTGTTTGATGCGTTTCCAAGCCATATCTGTGATATGTAGAAGACCATCAATACCGCCAAGGTCAACGAATGCACCGTAATCAGTAAGATTTTTGATCGTACCAGTAACTGTTTGGCCTTCTTCCAATTGAGAAAGAAGCGCTTCACGGTCAGCTGAAGATTCAGCTTCCATTACAGCACGACGAGATACAACAACGTTGTTACGTTTAGCATCAAGTTTGATTACTTTGAATTCTAACTCTTTGCCTTCAAGGTGAGTTGTATCACGAATAGGGCGAGTATCTACCAATGAACCTGGTAAGAATGCACGAACTGGACCGATGTCAACAGTGAAACCGCCTTTAACCTTACCAGAAATAACACCAGTAACGATTTCGCCGTCTTCAAAGATTTTTTCAAGTTTAGTCCAAGTTTCAGCACGTTTCGCTTTTTCACGTGATAAAACTGTTTGACCCATACCGTTGTCAAGCGCTTCAACAACAACATCAACTTCATCGCCAACTTGAACTTCAAGTTCGCGTTGTTCGTTTAAGAATTCTGAACGTGCAACAACACCTTCAGATTTAAGGCCAGTGTCAACAGTAACCCAGTCAGAGTCGATGCTAACAACGATACCTTTAATAACGGCACCTTTGTCGATATTGAGAGTTGATTCGCTTTCTTCAAAGAGGGCTGCAAAAGATTCGGTCATGATATACCTAGTAAAGTCAACGGTCTTGGATCAGACAAGGCCGGTTTAGTTAAGCCATCCACATAGTCCGTATAAACTGATCAAGCTATGCTTTGGCTAATATTTGGTTAAATATTCTTTATTTAGCTAAATGTAACTCGACATAATCAGTCATCAGTTTAAACACTTCATCGATGTTCATTTCTGAGCTATCAATGATATAAGCGTCTTCTGCTGGCTTGAGTGGAGCGACTGTGCGTTCCATATCTCTTTTATCTCGAGCTTGTATATTTGCTAAAATGTCGCTTATTTTAACATCCAGCCCCATTCCCTGCAACTGTTTTACACGACGCTCTGCACGGGACTCAGCTGAGGCAGTGAGATAAATCTTCGCTTGTGCTTGTGGAAAAATAGAAGTACCCATATCACGCCCATCGGCAACCAAGCCAGGCAACTGGGCAAAAGCATGTTGTCGATCTACCAATGCCGCTCTAAGCGCAGGAATTGCTGCGACTTTTGAAGCAAATTCACCAACGCGTTCAGTACGAATCGTTTGTGAGACATCTTCACCATCCAACAAAATCATGATTCCGTTGTCAGCACTCTTAAATACGATATCTAAATTTGTTGCAATCGTCACACTTTGTTGCAATACAGATTCAGTGTCTAATGCGTCCAACAATTCTTTTTGATGCAATGACAATCCAAGCAAACGATACAGCGCACCAGAGTCTAATAAATGGAATTGATAGTGATGCGCAAGCTTTGCTGCAAGTGTTCCTTTACCAGAACCACTTGGCCCATCGATTGTGATAATTTGAATTGTCATTGAATTTCCAATTAAGCTACAGACTTAGCAAGTTTCTTAAATCCAAGTGTAATCGCTAGTTTAAGCTGTGCAAGTATTAATTTACTCACAAATGGTGCACGTGCTTGTAATTCGATCGTATAGTCAACACGGGTTTTATTTGCAGCAAGCGCTGTAAACTCAATAATTCCAATATGATGTTTAATCAATGGATTGTTAATTAACTTATATTCAATACGTTTATTGACATCCAGATGCGTAATTTGCTCTTGAATCGGCTTGATCGGACCAAACCCCATACGACGGATAGAACCCAATCCATCTGGGCGTTCAGGATCAGCAGCATCTTTTACCCGTACAACTTGAATGGGAGCAAAAGCCACATTATAGGTTGAATGTTTTGATAACAAGTCAAAGACCTGATCGATTGGTGCATTAAACTCTTGTTTTACTTGAATAGAATTCATTGTTATACCCTTTTAAACTTTAACTATATTTTTAAACCCTTATTTTGACAATTTTCATTGTCACTAAAATCTTGTGTATTCTAGATCATTTTAATGAGTCATTTAAGGTCTTTTGTTGTAACTTTAATTGTTTTTTTTGCTCACGGCGCATTTTAAAAAAATCAGACAGTTGGCTTGAGCACTGCGTTTGTAAACAACCACCTTCATACTGAAATATATGATTGTAATAGCCAATCTCTAACAGTTGACGACTACTGATGAGTGAACCCGCTTTAGGTTCGGTCGCGCCAAAAACTACACGTTTGATTCTTGCATGGATTAATGCACCGACACACATGGTGCAAGGTTCAAGTGTGACATATAAAGTGGCGTCTTCTGGTAGGCGATAATTTTCAATCTTTTGACACGCATTGCGCAGTGCCTGAATTTCCGCATGGGCTGTTGGATCATGCTGAGCAATCGGTTGATTATAACCTTCACCGATGACTTGCCCCTGACTTACAATCACAGCTCCTACTGGAATTTCACCGATAGATGCAGCAAATGCAGCTTGCTCTAAAGCCAGCTGCATCCATTGTTGATCTATGTAGTGTTGAGTTTCTTCAGTCATACGACCTTAAATAATACCGTACTGACTTAGCAGCGTATTCCAACTGTCAATTGTTGTTACAGGTGGGTTTTTCGCAAGGATTCCACGCAATGTTCGCGACTCAACCTGTTCCCACTCTGGTGATAAATCTTTATCCACCAAACGTGCGCGTACACCTTCAACAAAATCAGGATGACGAATTTTCCAATCAGAAATTTGTTTTTCTAACTCAAAAACCTCAGACCACGGATGAACTTGACGTCCCCACTGCCATAACAACCAAGTAATCGCAGCAGTACTTGGTGAACCTTTTTGTAGATTCTCACTGGCTTGACGCAACCAATCACTACGCGCATCACTTAGACCAATAATCGCTTCATAATCATGTTCAAAGTTTACACCACGACAAACACTATGAATCACATCCAAAGAGTTTTGCAATGGTCCAGGTGAAACAGGACGATGTAAACTATTTAAGGTGTCATCTAAAGCACGGAAATCGCCAGCAGGATAATGATCCCAATCGATATCAATCAGTTTCTGTAAAACCACATCACGTTGGGCATCACAAATATGGGTTGCCCAACCAATCCCATAACCACCTGCTGCAGTCATGATCGATCCAGTTAAACCCGTAAATAAACCAATCGGACCACGATCTGCTAAGAAACGTGTAGCACCTACATCTGGGTATAGACCGATATTCACTTCAGGCATAGCAAGACGCGAATACGGTGTAACTAAACGGAAAGGCGCTGCCATGAATAAGCCTAAGCCACCACCCATGACATAACCTTCACCCCAAACCACTACAGGTTTAGCATAATTATGCAACAGTAAATCTAAAGCATATTCGGTTTCAAAAAACTTATTGGCTGTTTCAACTTCATTGTTGATCACCAATTGACGCAGTTTACGAACGTCACCGCCTGCACAAAAAGCTTTAGGCGTGGTTGAATCTAACCAAATTGCTTTAACTGAGTCATCATGATGAAAATCCTCAAACAGCTTCAATAATGCCGCAACGATAGATTCATCAAGTGCATGAAGCGACTTAGGACGATTTAAGCGAATAATTCGCCATCCCTTTTTCGCTTCTTCGATAATCAGATCTGGGTGATAATTATTTATTTCGGGAGAGTTTGTCATGCGTCCAGCTGCCAGTCGATTGGCTCAATGCCATATTGTTTCAGATAATTATTTGTTTTTGAAAAAACCTTACAACCAAAAAAGCCACCACGATTTGCTGCCAATGGAGATGGGTGCGCAGCTTTTAATACCAGATGCTTCGTTTGGTCTATACGTTGTCCTTTTTTCTGAGCATATGCGCCCCAAAGTATAAATACAATGTGCTCTCTATGCTCATTCAACACATCAATTACATGATCTGTAAAATTTTCCCAACCGCGTTTTTGATGTGATGTTGGTTGCCCAGCTTCCACTGTCAACACACTATTTAAAAGCAATACACCCTGTTGAGCCCATTTGGTGAGATCACCATGTCGGGATACAGGTACAGCTAAATCTGTATTTAATTCATGAAAGATATTACGTAAAGACGGAGGCAATGCAACGCCTTTTTGTACGGAAAAACTCAACCCATGCGCTTGATCAGGACCGTGATAAGGATCTTGTCCTAAAATCACCACCTTTACATGATTCAATGGCGTTGTGTCTAATGCATTGAAAATAAGTGAGCTCGGTGGGTAAATGGTTTTATTTGCATTTTTTTCAGCAACTAAAAAAGAACGCAAATCATCCATTTGCTGACTCAAAAGAAACTCAGCTAAACCTTCTTTCCAACTTTGATCTAACCGAACTTGATTTAATTTTGTTTGTTCGAGTTCAGATAATTGCATCAACTTTCATCCTAAATTTCATTTTCCTAAAAATTTATTTGTCCTAAAGATGGATTTCACTCAAAAATCATCATTTAAATTTTAACCTGTAAATCCACTTCAGGGTTTTGAAACGGAATACCCTGTTTCAATTTTTCATACATTTCTGGGTCAGACCATTCAGATGTGACCTGCTCAGAAAAAATAATTTTATCCAGACTCAACAGCCCCATCTGAGCATTTTCAATATCTTCTTGAAAACTTTGCGCATAACCTGTATCGGTTTCATGCACAATCACAGAATAGACTTCAACATCCCCTTCCCCATTTTGGGTAATGGTTGATTTTAAAATCTGTTGCGCGAGAAAAAAGAATATCCGTGAAAACTGTTCAGCCGATGGAGAAACTGGCAAAGCCACCCAACGAGCACTAAAAGTTTTACACGCCTGAATATATTCAGGGTTGTCTTCTTGCCAAAAACAGATCGCATGGTCAAAACTGTCGAAAATTTCTTTGATTACACCTTTAAGCAAGCCAAAGTCATATACCATTTGACCATGATCAAGTTTTGAAGCTTTAAGTAGTAATTCAACTTTATAGCTGTGCCCGTGTATAGACCGTTTGCAACGATCTGACGTGCAATTCCGCACAATATGTGCATTTTCAAACTTAAATAACTTACGAATTAACATGAGCCAAATTTTATAAACAAATCGGTAAAGAATCTCGATTATAAAGCAAAACTCGAACCCTGAGCATTAATTTTCACGTTGATTGCAATTAGCCAAAAGGATGATCTGCTTTTTTAGGCCTATTTAGCTTATCGAATCATGTTTACTCAATCAACCAACCTTTTAACTACCTTTTATAGTTATTTAAAATCATATAGTTAAAAAAAAATTCACTGAAATTTTCAAAATGGTGCAAGGCTACGCGAATAAACATAAACTTGTGATTTATCATTACGCATAAAGCGTGTAGTAAATTGACGCTTGCGATTGCTTAAAGATACTTCGATCTTGGCTTTAAAATAACTGGATGTTACTCCAAAAATCTTGTCTGCCTCGGTTTTGCTTGCAGCTTCCAAGCTGTCAAATGGTGCGATTTTCATTAGCTCGCCCACATTGGCAAAATGCTCAAGTTTTTCTTGTCGCGCTTTTAAAGCTGTTTGTACGCTATTTACGTCTAGTTTCTCATCCATGGCTGCCAAAACCATTGCAGGTGCAGTATTGACATTAATTTTTGTGGCAATATCAGGCAGTGCCGATATATAGGGTGCAATTAAATCATACTTCTTTTCTTCAAAACCACGTACTTGTTTAAGTTCTTCAACACTGGAAAATTTCCGATTTGCAGCCAAATATGGTTTAGGCAAACCCTGATAATAACTTGTTTCAGCGCCGTATGAACCTATGGTTTCATTGTCTGGATCTTGCCAATCAATCACTGCTTGAACAGCATCAGCAGGTAAACCGACACGAACCAAAAGCTTAGAAAAATATTTCTGTGCCGCGTCGTTGGGCTTACCTTCATTGGTTAATAAACTGTTTAAATTGAATTTACCTGACTCATCTTCCAACACACCTGTGACATATCCATCTTCAACCGGAAATGCTGGCATCGGTTTTGCCCAAGTTTCTTGTAAGTAATCTGCCTCTTTGCTGTTTTCGCTGTCTTGTACCAATATCTCAGAATAAAATGCTTCCGCACTCTTTGCATAAAAAAGTGCTTGGCTTTGCCGTTTTAAAAACCCTGTACTTTCATTGGTGTAATTTTGACGTTTAGCAATCGTCGCAGCAATGATGGTTGCCAAAGCGACCATCACTAAAATCGTAATTAATGCGATACCTTTTTGCTGCTTTAATTGCATGAATGATTTACCTAAATTTATTGATCCGCATCTACCACAATACTGATTTAATTATCTGCGCCGTTATTGATCAGATAGTCAGAATCGAGCAAACTAAAAATCCATTCATATTCTATATCACGAATCGTGACTTTAATTTTAATCCCACGCGGCAATTGCCTATCATTTTTAATCATATCATTTGGCCAACGATCTAATTCTGTTGGATTTAAAACATCAATACGATACTGATCCACATCTGCCAATAACACACTCGACAAGGGCTGTTCTGAATTATTTCGATTTAAATTTGAATATTTTAACCGATAAAGTTTTTTCTCTTGCGCATTGTAAACATATTCAATTCGTTCATAGGGTGACAACCCCTGTTTAAGCGGGTCGGTTACACCTGTTTTACTGAAAGAAAGTTTTTGATTATCTAAACCCAAAGCAGGTTCCATTTCCTCACCACTTCTTGCAGAAATAGGAACAATCTGTAAGGTATCACGCTGAATCTGTTGATACGCACCTTGTAATTGACCTAAATTTTCCTCATGTATGACATTACGATCTTTAACTTTAATCAGGTAGTCAAATATTTTCCAGCCCAATGCTGACAAAACAGCAAAGATTGCTATGGCCACCAAAAGTTCAATTAAGGTAAAGCCTGTGCTTTTCTGTGCATACACAGTTTGATTGTTTTTATGCTTGATTAGATTCATCATTATTTTTCTTTGATCGGATAATTAAAGAACACCATATTGGTAATCCCTGCTTCTACTTTACCCGTATCAGGATTAAAAAGGCTCACTTGCACATCTATTTTTTGTACATTTGGGCTCAGTGTAGATTCTGCTTTTTTATCTACCTGCCAAGTTTCACCTTGTGTGGTGACCTGTTTGGATGACGTTCCTGACAGCCATTCACGATTAATCATCATCATTGAGATTTCATTCTGTGCAACAAACTGAGCCTTAGTTCGTAAAATCGCATTGGCTGTCGACTGCGTATATTGCATCGCGACTTTGGTCAAAGCCATTGCTGCGACTGCAAAAATCGCCAAAGCCACAACCACCTCAATTAAAGTAAAGCCTTTATTTTTCTTCATCTACTTTACCCAAATAATCAACTCGAATTACCCCACCCACTGGCTTTTGCTGATAATACATTTGAATTGTGACAGGTTTGACCTCACCATTTCCAAACCAAATCAATTTAGGTGCATTATTCCCCAAGAGTTCTGAGTTATTTGCATTTTGGAATTGATGATCTTCCGTTTCAATAGAAAATGAAACGTATTCTGGCAACGCTCTTTTAGGAAAGTCTGTCACTTCTTTCCATGGTTTATTGTCAACCACTCGGATACGTTGCTCAGCGTCTTCTTTGACTGGAATATATTCAATAACACCATACTGTGCAGCTGCAACATCCGTAGCATTGTGTAAATCGAGTGCATAAATACGCGCTTGATCATTGGCTTCACGATTAATCTGCTTTAAATCGAGCAATAACATCTCACGTGCTTGCATAGCTTTACGCTGATCTACGCCATCAATATTTAAAATGATCAATGAGGCAATAATACTGATGATGACGATCACCACCATCACCTCAATTAAGGTAAAACCTCGCATTTTTTGAGATGATCGTAGATTTTTCATTGCAGCTAAGCCACCTGTTCTGAGGCTTGTGGATGTTTTGGCACAGCCAATGCCTGATCAATCAATGCGACACGTAAGGTATCTCGACAACCTAAATAACGCTGATAGAAGCTGGAATTCAGTATCGCTGCTCCACCATGCGTAATTGACCAAATCGAAGCCAAATAATCACGTACCGACATCAAACTTTGAATCGATTCTAGATAGCTTTCTGTCATGCGAATAATGATACGTAAACGTTGTTTACGTACTTGATAGAGTTCACTAAATAAATGATGGATGCCTTGTCCAGTGGTGGATAATCGCTCTTCGATCTGATGGAATAACACTGCACGTTCAGGATGATGTAAATGGTGCAACATAAAAAAAGCCAAATGCTCAGGGAAAGCTTTTTCAGTATCACGTACCATTTCAAGTAGCATACGTTCATTACGAATGATGAGCAGTATATACAACTCATCCTTACTCTGAAAATGCTTATAAAGTGTTCCCTTGGCTAGATCTAATTCTGCAGCTAGGGCATCCAATGTCATCCCTGCTTCACCATTTTCTAAAAGCAGTTGTTCAGCAACCTGAAAAATCAATGCTTCTCTTGCTCTAAACTGAGCCTGTCGATCCATCTTCACCCGATAAACTCTCTTGTTAATTCTATCCGTTAATAAATTGACGCACTTCTATTGATTGCTTTTTAAATCAGTGCTTTTCAATCACTTTTGTTGAAGCAGATTTTCAAAATTTTGTGTGGTAATGAAAGCAATCTCTTCAAGCGTTTTATCATATACATCACTCAGCGCTTTGGCTACATAAGGAACGTATTTTGGTTCATTCGGTTTTCCACGATAAGGCATCGGTGCCAAATAAGGACTATCCGTTTCAATCAACAAGCGATCTAAAGGCACTTGCTTAGCAACATCTCTTAAATCTTGCGCATTTTTAAATGAAACAATTCCAGAGAAGGAAATATAGTAGCCACAATCTAAAACGGCCTTTGCAGTCTCCCAATCTTCTGTAAAACAATGCAAAATACCATGTGTTGATTTTTCAGCCCGAATAATATCTACGGTTTCATGCTTTGCTGAACGGGTATGCACAACTACAGGTTTTTTAAGCTGTTGCGATGCGTAAATATGTCGTGCAAAACAGGCTTTTTGTTCAGCAATAAATTCAGTACTATGAAAATAATCCAAGCCTGTTTCACCCAAGGCCCAAACTTTTTCAGCTTGCGCCAGTTCAACCAGTTTTTCAACACTTGCACGTTGCATCACAGCTGGATCTTCACATGGGTGTACACCGACACTATAGCCCACATCTGAATGTCTTGCGGCAATTTCTGCAAGTGCGATATGGTCATCCAAATCTACAGAAATCCCCATAAACTTGGACACACCAGCATCTCTTGCTTGTTGTAATGCGGCATCGAGATCCCCAGCATAAGGTTCAAGATTTAACATGGTTAAATGGCAATGCGTATCAACAAACACAGAAATTCCTAAATATTGAAAATTGGCTTACATTGTAAAGCTAGGACGGTCCAAAGACATACTGCCTGCGAGTAATTTTTCTGCTTCCATTTTGTAATAGATGCCTTTTTCACCAGTAAGTTGAATTGCAAAACCTTGTGGCTTAATTCCATTTTGCTTTTGCGAAATCCAAATCACTTTCCCTGTTAAAGGAACTTTCTGTGATTGATCTGGCAAACCAGCCAGTACAAACACTTCATCGCCCATTTTTACAGGATTCTTTGATGGTACAAATAAGCCACCGCCTAAAATATAAGGCATATAACTGGCTTGTAAAGTTGCACGATCATTGATGTTGACTTGAATCAAACCGCCCATACGTGGTTGCATGATTATTCCCCCTGAATATTCAAATTTTATGTCACATTCATTAACTGAATCGACAATTGATCAATAATTAGATTTGTTTGTACATTTTGATCAACTTTTAGCTTCGATTGTTGTAAATCTTCATAAATAGAGAACAAGCTTTGCAATTGATACTGCGCGGCAAGCTCATCTAATTGCAAATCTGAATTCTTTACAACTTGATTCAGCTTGACACAAATTATATCTGACAACAAGTATTCAAACATTTGTAAAAAATCATAAAAGCTCAGTTCTTTATTCCATTTTGAAGCAAACTGTAAAGGCATACTTTTTTGACTGACCAGTTTTTGCCAATCTTGTAAAAACTCCCCACGTCGGTTTAACCAATCTAGCTCAGCAAGCGCCAATGCTTGCAATGGCATATTATTGGATAAATTCATTAACAAGTTAATTTTAGAATGCATTTCAGCAGGTAAATGTTGTTGCAAATATTGTTCTGAAAGCGTGGGGCTAATACGATCCATGGCAAAGTGCTGTAATCGACTACGAATCGTTGCTGGGAGCTTTAGATAATGTTCCGCAAGTAAAATAATCTGTACCCGATCACCCGGCTCTTCTAACGTTTTTAATAGTGCATTTGCAGAAGCAATGTTTAAAGCTTCTGCAGGTTCAATCACAATAACGCGCCAACCATCTACTGTTTGCTGCACAAATGGTAGTAAATCACGGATCTTCTCGATCTTAATTTTCGCGTTTTGCTTCTTATTCTCTTCATCGGTCGTGATATTAACATAGTTAGGATGGGTATCCGATTTGAGCCACTGGCAACTTGCGCACTCGCCACAAGCACCTTGTGGTGTTTTATTTAAACACAAAACCCATGATAAAAAATGTTGGGTAAATGCATGTTTACCACAGCCTTTTTTACCATAGAACAATAAACCATGCCCTAATTTTGGAAAGCGACCAGTTAAGGTTTCCCATGTTTGTTGCTGCCAAGGATAAACCTGAGAATTAGAAGCATCCATGAATCAAAAACCTAAATACAAGTGTAGTAAAAACAAGTGACGCAAAGATAAATAACGCAAATACAAGCTATTCAAAAACCGCTACATCCAAGGCGTTTAAGCGATCCAAATCTGCTTGAGTATCGACACCGGGTGGTAAGTTTACTTGTGCGATATCAATCGCAATACGATGTCCATTTTCTAAAACACGTAATTGCTCTAAGCTTTCCAACTGTTCTAAAATCCCCATATCCCAAGTGACATATTCTTGTAAAAGCTTGACACGGTAAGCGTATAAGCCCAAATGGCGATAAGCATGCTGATGTAGCTTTTGCTCAACCTGTTTAACACCCTCTCGATCGTAAGGAATTTGTGCACGACTGAAATAAAGCGCTTCGTTGAACTTTGACATCACCACTTTGACGATGCTGTCACGCTGAAACTCGTCAAACTGATGTATCGGCTCACATAAGGTCGACATTGAACAATCCGCTTTCTGTGCCAGCAACTCAGCAACTTGAATCACCAATTGTGCAGGCAACAAAGGCTCATCACCCTGTACATTCACAATAATATCCTCAGCATCCCAACCTTTGACCCGAGCAACTTCACTTAAACGGTCTGTGCCCGAAGGATGATTCGGATCAGTCATCACAACATCCACACCTTCTGCTCGGCAAAGTGCTGCAATACGCGGGTCATCTGTCGCCACACAAAGATCATCAAAGCCCTGTACTTTTTTTGCTTGATCGACCACACGTAAAATCATGGCTCGCCCATGAATTTCTAAAAGAGGCTTACCGGGAAGGCGTGAACTGGCAAAACGCGCAGGAATAACAATATGTTTCATCAAATTAACCTTGTATTAGATCAATACCAAGTTGAGTAAGTTGTTGGTTGAGTAATAGATAACATTCATCAGACAAGACTGCTCCCACTGGAACCACCCAAATCTCACGACTAAATGTAGAATGATTTTTCAATAATGGTAAAAGCTTTACCGCATCTTTTTCAGTGGTAATAATTGGATTGTTATCTTCAAACTGCAAGTCATCAATTTCATAATCATAATGGTCTGGAAATTCATGACATTGAAATTGAGTTACACCGATACTTTCCAAGGTATTATAAAAGCGTTGCGGAAAACCAATTCCAACGACTGCATAATAATCAAGTGTAGGATCAAACTGTTCAGATTGGTCAAAACTTGGATTTAATAGATAAGGTTCAGTCACTTCTAAATGCATATTGAGAGCTGAATGCGGCTGATGCGCATGCTCAATCACGGTACCGTGTTTTAAACGGCTCACTGGCTCGCGTAAATAACCTTCAGGAAGTAGCTTCTGATTGCCCAAACCTCGGTTATTATCCAGTACAATCCATTCGATTTGACGCGCCAAAGCCCAATGCTGTAAACCATCATCACTGATGATTAAATCAAGTTCATAATGTTGCAGTAGTAACTCAATATTGGCTTGGCGATTACCACCCACCACCATGGGAACATCAGTAGACTGAACAATCAAACAGGGTTCATCGCCCACTTGATCAGGCACAGAATCTAAAGTAACCAGTGCAGGGAAAGGCCCTTGCCCCCCATAACCACGACTAATCACGCCAACGCGAACATGGTGATGTTGCAAATATTTCACCAACTGGATCAATAACGGTGTCTTTCCACTCCCGCCCACAGTAATATTTCCAATAATCATCACGGGGACAGGTGCTTGATAGGTTTTTTTTATACCTTTTTGATACAGTTGCTTATTTACCGTAAAACCGAACTGATATAACCATGACAATGGCCGCAATGCAATCAACCACTTGGACTGTTTATTCCAAGCATCTTGAATGATTTGCGCAATAGACATGTTCGATTATTCCTCAAAGTTACGTTCATACAATTGATAGTAAGCGCCATGCTTCGCCAATAACTCAGTATGAGTACCTTGCTCTATGATACGCCCTTTATCCATAACCACAATCTTATCCGCTTTTTCGATCGTGGATAGACGGTGAGCAATCACTATCGTGGTTCGATTTTGATCAAGCATCGCTTCATCAAATGCTTTTTGAATAAAGTGTTCAGACTCATTATCCAAAGCACTGGTGGCTTCATCAAGGATAAGAATTGGTGCATTTTTAAGGATTGCACGTGCAATGGCGATACGTTGACGTTGACCACCTGAAAGACTTAAGCCCTGCGCACCTAAAGGTGTGTCATAACCTTTTGGTAACTCCATAATAAAGTCATGTGCATAAGCTGCTTTAGCAGCGGCAATAATGGCTTCCTCAGAGGCTTTTTCTAATTGGCCGTATGCAATATTTTCACGCACTGTTCGATCAAATAACACAACTTGCTGGTTGACCATCGCAACTTGGGTACGCAAACAACTGAGTTCAATATCTTGAATAGGCAGTTGATCTAGATAAATCTGCCCTGCACTAATTTCTTGAAAGCGCACTAACATATTCACCAAAGATGACTTACCAGCACCTGAACGCCCAACCAAAGCAATGGTTTGGCCTGCTTGTATGTCTAATGAGAAATCATCAATCCCTTTTACATTATTTTTATAAACCAAAGACACATGATCAAACTTGATATTACCCAATAATTTTGGCGTTAATGTTCCAGTATTTTCTTCTTGAGGCAGGTCTAGAACTTCAAATACAGAATATGCAGCCGCAATACCACGTTGTAATTTTTCATTGATATCTGTTAAATTTTTAATAGGCTTTGCTAACAATCCTGCTGCTGTGATATAGGCAACAAACTCGCCAGCTGAAGTATCACCTAAAATTTGTGGGCGTAATGCCAACCAAATAATGATACCTAGAGCAAAAGCCATGACCAATTGTACAAGTGGACTATTTAAGTTTTGTACAACCACCATTTTCAAACCACGTTTTAAGTTTTCTTCTGAAGACTTATAGAAACGTTTTTGTTCATTTTCCTCGCCAGCAAAGCTTTTGACAACCGCATTCGCACTGACTGTTTCTTGCACAATATGGTTGACATCCCCCATGGTATTTTGCACTTGAATAGACAGCTTACGCATGCGTTTTGAAGCTTTACGCACCAATAAACCAATAATCGGCATAAAGATAAAAATACACAAGGTTAAACGCCAATTGGTATACAGCAAATAACCCAATAAACCTAAAGCAATTGCACCATCACGAATTAATGTTTTTAACGATTCAGAGGAAGCTGCGGTTAACTGCTCCACGTTATACATAATTTTTGCAGTGATGTGACCTGATGAATTATCCAAATAATACTGTGCGGGTAGTTTTAACAGTTTGGCATAAACTTCTTGACGAATACTAAATACCAAACTTCTTGAGATGACTGCAGTAAAGTAGCCACCCATAAACAACCCTAAGCCACGGAAAAAAATCAACAAGATAATTAGCGCTGGAAACCAATCAAGATCTCCACGATTACCATCTTGAATTGCATCAATAATATATTTAAGTAATTTCGCTACAGAAACTTCAGTTGCCGCATTTACGCCAAATCCAATAATAACGAGTAAGGCTGCCCCCCAGTACGGCTTTAAATACGCCAAAAGACGGACATAGACCTTAAAATCTTGATTCACTAATTAATAACCTCGAGATGGAACTTTGGTACTGATATTGATGTTAACGAAACCGAGCTGTCCTGCGACATCCATCACTCGTATAACATCTTGATGCGTCGCTTTGGCATCTGCAGCAATCACAAACATCAGATCACGATTGTCATTTGCTGCTTGCTTAATTGCAGTACTTAAATCAGCCGACTCTTTACTCGAAAGTGCCTGCCCATTTACTGCATAATGCCCTGCCGAGTCTACCATGACTTCAATTTTATTTTTGTATTCTTTTGGCGGAACACCTTGTGCATCCGGTAAAGAAAGATTGATCCGACTTTGCTGGTTAAAGGTGGTGGTCAGTAATAAAATCACCAATATAAATAACAAGCAATCAATCAATGGCGTAAGATTGATATGAATATCTTCAACTGTTCTGCGTCTAAATTTCATGAAACACCCCTAAAACGGATTTAACCAGCTTTCTTTTTTTCATTTTCAAGGTGTTTCTGAAAAAATAAGGCGGCATGAAATAAAGTCGACTGTTGCTCGAGTTCAGCCACATATTCCTGAACTAGGCGCTGAAAATAACGGTAGGCAAATAGTGCTGGAATAGCAATTACCATACCCGCAGCTGTGGTAATTAATGCCTTAGAAATACCTGGAATCATCATGGTTGGATTGGCATTCGTACCTAAATCAATCACCAAAAAGGATTCGATAATCCCAATCACTGTACCCAATAGCCCCAATAACGGTGCAACAGCGCTCAATGTACCTAAGAAATTGATATTTTTTTCTAAATATCCAATTTCGCGCGAAGCAGTCGCTTCCATCTGAGCACGTGCAAATGCCTCGCCTTGAGCGTAAGCATCAATACCATCTTTAAAAATATAGCCCAATGCCGTTTGGCAAACCGCTTGATCTTGTTCCATTTCATCTAAAACATCGTCAACACTGCGGCCTTTTTGCATCATAAGCGACTTAGGTAGAACTAAAGATCGTTTCAGCCGTATAAATCTCTCGATTGAAATCGCAACAGTAAAAATTGAACATAAAACCAATGGCAGCATTAACCAACCGCCGGCTTTAACAAGTTCCCACATCTTTAGTTCCCCAAATTAATTAAATCGCTTAAACATTATTGTTCTGGTAAACAGATATTTAAAATTCCATCTAACTCATCAAGCGAGTTATAACTGATGACCAGCTTGCCTTTACCCTGTTTGTTATAGTCTAATTTTACACTGGCACTAAAGCGCTCTGACAGTTTCTGAGTCAGTTGTTGCACATCTGGCGCAAGTGGATTTTTAGATTTTTCCTGCTTTGGCGTATTCCAATCACGCACCAACTGCTCGGTTTGACGAACAGACAAACTCTTATCAATCACGATTTTTGCAATTTGCAATTGATCTTTAGCTTTTAGGGTCAATATCGCACGGGCGTGCCCCATGTCCAACAGACCTTGTTGCATTAAATCTTTGATTTCATCTTCTAGACTTAATAAACGCAATAAATTACTTACGGTAGTGCGTGCTTTACCTACAGTGTCTGCAATTTCTTGATGACTAAGCCCAAATTCTTCATGGAAGCGTTGTAATGCCAGTGCTTGATCAACTGGGTTTAAATCTTGACGCTGAATGTTTTCGATCAATGCCAAGGCAATCGCAACTTGATCGGTCAAATCACGTACAATTGCAGGGATTTCAGTCAAACCCGCCAATTGTGCCGCACGCCAACGACGTTCACCTGCAATGATTTCATAGGGAGTTTCGTCATTTTCAATCGGACGAATCACAATCGGCTGCATTACACCATGTTTTTTAATTGACGCTGCAAGTTCTTGTAAATCTTGCTCACCAATAAAACGACGGGGTTGATATGCACCACGTTTTAATTGGGTTACATCCATCTGTTTTAATTGGCCATGATCCAATGCTTGAACTTCAAGTTGTAATTTTTCTTTTTGGATTGAACCTAATAATGCATCTAAGCCACGACCCTTTGCCAACCCTCTTTTTTTCACGGTCATGCTTTATTTCCTTTTTTCACTTTACTCTTTTTCAACATTTCAGCTGCTAAATTTAAATATGCAATTGCACCTTTAGAGCTTTTCTCAAAATAAATAATCGGTAATCCATGTGCTGGCGCTTCGGCCAAGCGCACATTACGCGGAATCACTGTATCATAAAGTTTCTTACCAAAATACTGTTCTAATTCGGCAGAAACATCACGGGTGAGTGCATTACGTGCATCATACATGGTACGAAGCACCCCAATAATTTCCAATTCAGGGTTTAACGCCTGTTGAATTTTATCAATGGTCTGGGTCAGATCTGCCAATCCTTCTAATGCATAATACTCACATTGCATTGGAATAATCACTGCATCGACTGCGGCTAAAGCATTGACCGTAATTAAACTTAAACTTGGTGCACAATCAACAATAATATAATCAAAGTCTTTTTCAATTTGCTGTAAAGCGTTACGCAAAATAAACTCACGTCCATCTTGCTCTGCGATTGCCAGTTCAACACCTGCCAAATCACGATTTGAGCCAAGCACTTTATAACCGACTTCAGCTTTACTAATTGCAGTTTCAATCGGTACTTCACCCAGAAGTACATCGGTGACTGAATACAACAAATCATTTTTTTGAATACCCGACCCCATGGTAGCATTACCCTGAGAGTCCATATCCACCAATAAAACACGCTTTTTCAACACTGCCAAAGAGGCAGCCAAATTCACGGCTGTCGTGGTTTTACCTACGCCACCTTTCTGGTTTGCGATAGCAATAATTTGAGCCATGGTAACCCCAACCCTTAGTCTGTTTTAAATCTGTTTTAATAAAAGTAAATGACGTTGTTCGTCCAACCGAGGTACATGCAATTCAATAATGTCACAACTCCACTTGTCTTTTAAAGCATCAACTTCTTCAGTGGGAATCAAACCTTTCATTGACGCAATGATACTGCGTTCATGCATATAAGGTTTTGAAGCTGTCACAAAATCTGTCAATGAAGCAAATGCACGACTGGTGATCACATCAAATTGCCCAAGATCATGGATACTATCTTCATTTTCTACACGTGTCTGAACTGCGACAACATTTTTTAGTTTTAAATCTGCAATAAACTGTTTCAGAAAACGAATTTTCTTACCATTTGAATCCAACAAAACACAATGGCGTTCAGGTTGGCACAGTGCAATGATCATCCCTGGCATACCCCCGCCTGTACCAATATCGAGTAAACGACCAGCGGGTAAATCATTTAAAATACTTAAGCTATCCAATAAATGTTTAACCAACATTTCTTTTGGATCGCGAATCGCCGTTAAGTTATAAGCTTTGTTCCACAGGACGAGCGCATCTTGATATTGCAACAATAATCCTAATGCTTCATCACCAAGTTTTAAGCCAAGCTTTAGACTGCCTTGCTTTAACTCTTGAAAAAATGGATGCATGATCAAATAACATCTCTAAAAAGTTAGCTGAAAGTATACCTATTTCTCGCCCGTGGAACAGTAGTTAACGATGAGTTAATACGCACTTAGGCGTATTTATCCTCACTTAACTATACTCGCCCTGTCTTATTTGCCAATCCAAGGCTGTTAAACGCTCAGGTGTACCCACATCAACCCACGTTGCCTGCATTTTCTCAGCCGAGATTTTACCGTCTAGCATGCCTTGTTTAAGCAAGGGTGCAAGTGGTCTTTTACCCTGTTCCAGACCATCAAACATTTTTGGGTTAATCACAGCGACACCACTATAAGTTAAATTTTCACCTTGCTGATTTTGCTCAAAGGTATAAGCGCGACCATTTGCCAAGGTAAAATCGCCCTGTGGATGCTGTTCAGGATTATTGACAAAAACCAAATGTGCAAGATCATCGGCAAGATTGATATCTAATAATGATGCAAAATCAAAAGTGGTCCATACATCACCATTGACCAGAATAAAAGGTTGATCACCGAGAAGCGCTAAGGCATTGATAATCCCACCTGCGGTTTCCAAGCCCTCATCTTCACGCGTCCAGCGAATAGTCACACCAAATTGTGAGCCATCACCCAAGGTACCAATCAGAATATCTGCCAACCATGCAGAATTAATCACGATTTCAGTCACACCGATTTTTTTTAATTTTTCTATATGCCATACAATCAGTGCTTTGCCGCCGACTTCTAATAAAGGCTTTGGCTTATAGAGGGTCAGAGGTCGCATTCTATTGCCTAGCCCCGCAGCTAAAATCATTGCTTTCATGCTGCAATCACCTCATATACGCCATATTTTTCTTCAAATTTTGGTAAAACCCGTGCATGAATAAAATGCATAAACGGTTGTAATTCTGGGTAAGGTTTTGATTCTTCCAATAAGTACCACATGACACGAGGCAAATCTTTGAGATAACCAGATTTACCATCACGCTCAAACAAACGCACAAAAATACCTAAAATTTTGATATGGCGCTGAATTGCCATAAAGTCAGCATCTTGTTTGAATTGATCAAAATCACGATCTTGCTTGGCAGATTCTGGTAACAAGTCATAAAACACTTTAAACCACCCATACACACGCTCAGGACCCCACTGTACGTAGGCATCACGGGTAATCGAAATCAAATCATAGGTGTCCGCACCAATCACTGCATCTTGAAAATCAATCACACCTTGGTCTTTCTCAGCTTCAAGAATCATCAGATTACGACTATGGAAATCACGATGTACGATTACTTGATGTTGTGCCAAAGCTGCATTGGCAAGAATAGCAAAAGTTCGTTTAATTAACCCAAGCTCTTCATCTGTTACTTGGATAGCTAATGAGGGCAACAACCAATCCGTCAACAATTCCATTTCTGAGATCAGCTTTTCATAGGCATATGCTGGCAAGTGTGATGAATCAGCAGCAATAGACTGCAACTGCACCAACTGCTTAAAACTTTGCGCATAATGTGCATCTACCGTTTGATCATTCAATTGTGTAGATAGCAAGACATCGCCAAAATCTTCAAGTAACAACAAACCTTGATCTAAGTCCTTAGCAACAATATGAGGTACACGCACCCCATTTGTGTCAAAGAATTCATCAATCGCAACAAAAGGACGACAATCTTCCTTCTCAGGAGGTGCATCCATAAGCATAAATGTTTTATTATTCAAGGTAATTCGTGCATAACGACGGAAACTCGCATCGCCTGCTAAAAAATTGATTTCAAATTGATCTGAACTGAGTACAGATGTTAACCATGTTTGTATCAATTGTTCACGTTGTGTATTCATTTGCAATTTAATCTAATTCAGGCTGAATTTTTGAAGTGCTAAGTGTAGCTACTTATCGACTTTTTCTCTATGATGCGACAATAATTAATTGCGATTAGCATATTTGGTTAACGAGACAAATGAAGCATCAGTTTAAATTTAATCCTTTAGCGACTGCTATTTTGACACTTCTTTGTGGAAGTTCAGTATCCAGCTATGCTGAATCGACAGACACTGTTTCTGAAGTTAATAATAAGCAACTGAATGCAGCCATCAAAGAAAGCTTTGCAGGGCAAAATTTCTTTGAACAATATTATGTGGACAAAAACTCACCTGAAGCACAGGTACGTGATTTAAAAAATCCAAGTACCCGTTATTGTGAAGGTGTCTGGGTTACACCTTTTAGCACCCAAGCTAAATCAACAAACCCAGAAGAAGCATCATCTGTGATTACTGCAGATAATGGTTATTACAATCCCAATGGCGACTCTTTCCTGTCTGGTGATGTGGTCATTGACCAATCTGGACGTATGATCCGTGCCGATGAAGTGACCATTGATAAAACACAAACTTTCGCCAAAGCGAAAGGCAATGTACAAATGGCACAAGGTGGTATCATCGCGCAAAGTGATCAAATCGATTACAACCTGAAAGATGAAACTGGGCAGCTAAATAATAGTTTCTATATTGCAGAATTGACCCACGCACATGGTCATGCAGAAAAAATAGAAAGAACTTCGCCAACCAATATCGTCCTTGAAAATGCCACCTACACCACCTGCCCACCCGATGAAAAACCCACTTGGAAAATTCAGGCCAATAAAATTGAATTGGATCAAGATACTGGTCGAGGTGTAACGCGTGGGACCAAACTCTATGTTAAGGATGTGCCTGTACTCGCAGTTCCATATTTTAACTTCCCAATCGATGACCGCCGTACTACGGGGATTTTAAATCCTAGTTTCGGCTTTACCAATGATGGTGGTTTTGAACTTGCAGTTCCCGTTTATTTAAATTTGGCACCCAACTATGATGCCACTATTACACCACGGCTGATTACTGACCGCGGTCTTATGGCTCAAGGTGAGTTTCGCTATTTAACTGAGAACTTTGGTGCTGGTAGTGTTTGGGGAAGTTACTTACCTTCTGACCGTGATTATAATGATGAAGATCGTAAAGACCTGCATTTCCTACACAAGTGGGATATCACTAAACAATGGTCAACCAACTTAGAATATAACTACGTTTCTGATAAAGATTTTTTCTCAGATCTAGATAACAACCCAAACACTCGTACAGAGCTGAATCAACGTCGTGCATGGGAACTCAACTACAATCACGGTATTCCAGGCTTAAAAGCTCAACTTAAAGTTGAGGACTTCCAAACCCTTGATAAAACCATCAAAGATGTAGATAAACCTTACGCCCGCCTACCTCAGTTTTTACTGAACTATGTCGCTGGAAATCCGCAAGGTTTGGAATACGAATTTAACAACGATACTGCGTATTTCCAAAAAGACATCAATGATGCCGATTATAACAACCAGCCAAGTGGTACACGTTTATATAACCAATTTGCGACACGTTATAATTTCCGTAATCCATGGTCTTTTGTGATTCCTGAAGTCTCTGTTCGAAGTTTAAATACTTTCTATGATCAAACCACAGTAGATCAACTTAATTTAAATAACCAAAGCCAAGATAGCAAAAACAAATCCGTTGTTGTTCCTCAATTTACTTTGGATACGGGGCTAACATTTGAAAAGGACGGAAAATTTCTCCAAACCATTACACCTCGCGCTTTCTATACGTATGCACCATATAAAAATCAAACAGGTTATCCAAACTTTGATTCAACAACAGCTTCTATCAGCTATGATCAATTGTTTAGCCCGTACCGCTTTTATGGACATGACCGTTTAGAAGACAATAACTTTTTATCTCTTGGTTTAAGTTATAGCTTATTTGATACAGTCGGCTTAGAGCGCTTAAGAGCCAGTATTGGTCAAAGTTATTATTTTGATGATCGAAAAGTTACTTTACTCAACAATACAGATGATTTAGACAGAGAAAAACATACTGGTCCTGTGCTGAGCCTTTCTAGCCAACTTTCACAAAACTTCACACTGAGTACCAATTCAGCGTGGATGTCAAATGGTGATAGCGCTCAACATGACTTCCAATTGTATTATACAGGCCAACGCGGAAACCTTTATAACGTTGGTTATTTTTATCGCAATAACCTCCCTGACCGTCAACGTGCATATGATCAAGCAGTTGCATCATTTATACAGCCTGTAAAAGACAACTGGCGTATTATGGGACATGTTCAATATGACCTTGACAACCATGTCGCACGCGAATATTTATTGGGTGTGAATTATGAATCTTGTTGTTGGGGAATTTCCGTCTATGGTCGCTCGTACTTTAATGATCTAGATGACGTTTCTCTTCCTGATACAAAGCCAAAACGCGCAGTGATGGCTGAGATCACACTAAAAGGACTTGGTGGTTTGAACAACAAGTTAAGTTCATTACTTGAAAATCGTATTTTAGGTTTTGATAAAGCTAATCAATCTTGGACACATTAATGAAGACGCAAAAATTTAAAAAATTATTTAAAGCATCAACCTTAGCTTTACTCATCTCCACCTCGGTATCAGTTTATGCTGCTCCGCAGGACCAAATCATTGCAATTGTTGGTTCTACAGCAATTTTAAAAAGTGATTTAGACCAAGGTGTTGCTGAAGCGACACATCGACTTCAGGCACAAAAGAAAGAAATCCCACCACAAAACATTCTGCAACAGCAAGTACTGAGTCAGCTCATCACCCATGATGCACAGCTTGAACAAGTGAAGAAGTATGGCTTAAAAGCAGATGAAAAAAGCTTAAATGAAGCCGTATTGAAAGTTGCCCAACAATCTGGTGCAAATTCTTTAGAAGCTTTTCAAAAAAAATTAGATGCTGTTGCACCGGGTACCTATGAATTACTGCGTAACCGTGTTGCGGAAGATTTACTCATTCAACGATTGAGTCAACAACAAGTGATGTCTCGTATCAAGATCACTGACCTTGATGTTGAAAACTTCTTAAAATCACCTGAAGGTCAAGCTGCTGTTGGTAGTCAAGTCCATGTACTACATATGCGTATTTCAGGAGAAGCGCCTGCAAGCGAGTTAGAAAGTATTGCAAAAGCAGTCCGTACTGACTTAAAAGATAGCAATGACGTTAAAAGCATAGAAAAGAAATTTAGCACAGCTCAAGTTAAAGTTGATGGTGCTGATATGGGCTTCCGTCCGCTTTCAGATATCCCAACAGATCTTGCTGCACGTGTTACTACCCTTGAGCCAGGACAAACCACTGACTTAATTCCAGCAAAAGACGGCGTTCATGTTTTAAAATTATTAGAAAAAAAATCGAATGAGCAAAAAGCTTTAGTTCCGCAATTTAATACGCGTCATATTTTGATTAAAACATCAGAAGTTGTTAGCCCTGAAAATGCAAAGCAAACCATTGACAGTATTTATAACCGCTTAAAAGCGGGCGATGATTTTGCTACGCTTGCTTCAACCTATTCAAATGACCCTGGTTCTGCTCGTGATGGCGGAAGTCTGGGTTGGGTAAGCCCTGGTATGATGGTTCCTGAATTTGACAAACTTATGCAGAGTTCGCCAGTCAACGAAATCAGCAAACCATTTCAAACTCAGTTTGGCTGGCATATTCTCCAAGTTACAGGCACACGTCAACAAGATATGACCTCAGAGTACCAAAAGCGTATGGCTCGCCAAATTTTAGGTGAACGTCAATTCGAATCAGAATATGACGGCTGGTTAAGAGAGTTACGTGCAAATACTTACATTGAAATCAAAGACCCAAGCCTAGATCCAAAGAAAAATGAAAGTTAAGTCTATGCTAAGTCGTTAAATTAAAAACCAGTGCTTTTGCACTGGTTTTTTTATCTCTAAATTTAATTTTAGAAAGTGTCAACCTTATCGAGGATGGGACAACCAATAAAAAAGAGACGCCAATTTGGCGTCTCTTTTACAATCGTTCTTGTTAAATCAAGAAATTAACGATTGTTTTCATCTTCTTGTGAATCTTCAAATTTTGTTTCGCCGCCAAAGTCAGTACCTTGACCGCCGAAGCTACCTTGACCACCGAAGCCACCTTGACCACCGAAGCCACCTTGACCGCCGAAGCCACCTTGGCTACCGAAGCCACCTTGACCACCGAAACCGCCTTGTTGACCACCAAAGCCGCCTTGTTGACCACCGAAGCCGCCTTGACCACCGAAGCCACCAGCTTGACCGCCGAAGCCGCCAGCTTGACCGCCGAAGCCACCAGCAGCGCCTTGAGCACCAGCAGGAGCACCAGCAGGACGTGGATTACGTGCAGGTACTACAGTTGAAATAGCATGCTTATAAACCATTTGGCTTACTGTGTTTTTCAACAAAACAACATACTGGTCAAAAGATTCAATATGACCTTGTAATTTAATACCGTTTACAAGAAAAATAGAAACAGGAATACGTTCTTTACGGAGAGAATTTAAGAACGGATCTTGTAAAGTTTGACCTTTAGACATTTTATACTCCAAAAAAAATTAAAATCAGCGCAAAAACTACCTTTATTTTTCAATTAAAATTTATAAAAAAGGTAGTTGTTAAATTTTGCTTTATCCGTATAAGTTTCGCAAGTCTTCTTGTGCTTGGTTTATCGTAAAAAAAGTTTGAAAAGAGTGTGTTTCTTGCAAAGATCGTAACCATGTGTATTGACGTTTTGCTAATTGTCGTGTCGCAAATAGTGCTTTATCCTTCATTTGACGCTCACTTTCTTGACTCAAATCACTGTTTTTTAAAAAATCTATCGCCTGTCGGTATCCAACAGAGCGTGAAGAAGGTAAATTTTCTTCGAGATCGTATTTTTTCATAAGATTTTCAACCTCATTTAAAAATCCGATTTCCCACATTTTTTCCAAACGAAGTTCAATTCTCTTGTGCAGCTCTAGGCGATCAGGCAATAAAGCATAATTATGAAAATCATATCGGTACGGTTGATTCTTCGGTTGTTCCGCCTGTAGTTGAGTAATCGGACGACCAGTAATTTTATACACTTCTAAAGCGCGAATGATTCTTTGCTTATCACTGACTTTAAATTTTTCACCTGCCAATACATCAACAGATTTTAATTCATCATACACCGATTGCCAGCCTTCCGTTTCACCTTTTAACTCAATCGCAGCACGAATCGCGTAATCAGCACTCGGTAAATTTGTAGAAAGCCCCTCAAGCAACGCTTTAAAATATAGCATTGTACCGCCAACTAAAATAGGTGTTTTACCGCGTGCATGGATATCATCAATCAGTTGACAAGCATCCTCGACAAATTCAGCAGCGGAATAAACCTCAAGTGGGGTAATAATATCAATCAAATGATGCGGATAACGCTCCTGCTCTGCTTTGGTTGGCTTTGCAGTACCAATATCCATATCTTTATAGACCAAGGCAGAATCTACAGAAATAAGCTCATAATTCCCATGATCATACAATTCACATGCCAAAGCAGTTTTACCGCTTGCGGTTGGTCCCATTAAATTGATGACGGGCAATTGATTTGACATGTACAACTACTCTCCTCGAGCAAATAATTTATCTAATTGGGGCAATGGAAATGCACGCCATGTTGGTCGACCATGATTACACTGACTGGCAAATTCTGTGTGTTCCATTTGACGCAACAAAGCATTCATTTCGGAAAGACTTAGCATCCGATGGGCACGCACTGCACCATGGCATGCCATGCCTGCTAAAATTTGATCACGCTTTTGCTGTAGCGCCTGCGCTTCATCATTTGGATCTAAATCATTGAGTAATTCAGGTACCAAGGATTCAAAATCTGCTTTATGTAAAATCGCAGGTACACCACGTACAATCACTTGATCATCACCATATTGATCGATTTCTAGGCCTAAGCGTTCCAACTGTGGTTTTAAATCATCAACACGGGTTGCCTGCATACGGGTAATCGAAATGACTTTAGGAATAAGCAATTGCTGTGAGGTCCAAAATTCTGGTTTATCCCATGCAGATTTCATTTGTTGTAGCAAAATACGTTCATGCGCTGCATGCATATCAACAATAATCAGGCCTTCCGTATTCTGTGCAAGAATATAAATTCCATGTAATTGCGCTATTGCAATTCCCAACGGATATTCATCAACCTGATGGGCCTGTTTATTTTGGATCTCTTGTACAGATCGCTCATAGGACGCTTGATCTGTTAATTCTTGATCAGCATCCCCAGACTCACGTAAAGGGGCTAAATAGTTTTTCAAGGCGTTATTGAGTTGCTGAGTGCCACGATACGGCTGTTGTGGTTCATAGTGGGAATAATTGACTGTTTGGGCTTGTGTATCCCTAAAATCTGTTAGACCACTATGCTGTATAGACCCATCTGAATTGCTTCGGCTATTTTGATCACTTACATGTTGCTCAGTTGGCGCATTGCGATGTAAATGAAATTGTTCCTGATAGCGTGGCTGCGCTGACAATGCTTGATTTTCTGTTGCTCCATCCTGCTTCATTGCAGAAGATAAATCCGCAGTTGCAGTTTGGAATTGAGATAAGGTGTCTTTAGCAAAATGTCGTACAAACTCATGTACTTCACGCTGATTAAGGAAGCGGATTTCATGTTTAGTTGGATGCACATTGACATCAATATTTTCAGGATCAACTTCTAAAAACAGCAAATACGCTGCATGTTGATGTCCATGCAAAATACCATCATATGCCATACGCAAAGCATGAGAAATGGTTTTATCTTTGACAATACGACCATTCACATAGACATATTGCAAATCGGCTTGTGCTCGCGCATCTGAAGGATGTCCTAACCAGCCTGATAAACGCATACTAATACTGTCTGCGTCTATCCAGTAAGCATTTTCAGTAAATTGGCGCCCCAATAATTGCTGTACCCGTTGAAATCTTAGCTCACCACTATCTGCAATCGGCAAATTAAGACGAATGTTGTCATTATGTTCTAAAACAAAGCGGATATCGAAATGCGTAAGCGCCATTCGACGTACAATTTCTTCAATATGACCAAATTCAGTACTTGGTTTCTTTAAAAATTTACGCCGCGCAGGCACATTAAAAAACAAATCCTGAATACGGATATGTGTACCTTGTTGGGTTGCTACCGCTTGAATATCTTGATGGTCAAATGCTGTACCATTAACTTCCAGTTGGTAACCGACACCTGAATCATCCTGACTACTGGTTAAGGTTAAACGCGAAACCGCTGCGATTGAGGCAAGCGCCTCTCCACGAAAGCCCAAACTCACAATTGCATGTAAATCTTCAGCAGATTGAATTTTACTGGTTGCATGACGGGTGACTGAAAGTGCTAGATCCTCAGCGTGAATACCTCGACCATTGTCAATAATTTCAATCAGGGTACTGCCGCCATTTGCCACACGAATAATCAGCTCAGTCGCACCTGCATCAATCGAGTTTTCAAGCAACTCTTTCACTACAGATGATGGTCGTTCAATCACCTCACCTGCAGCAATTTGGTTGGCCAGTGCTGGATCTAAGTTTTGGATACGTCTTAAACTGATATCTTCGCGTTGCATTCAATTAACCTAAAAATTTAAATAAATTAAAATATATGATGGGCTTAAAATGCTGAAAACATTGATCAAGTCAACGCTTCAATCAATTCAGCAGAAATACTTTCAATGACCACTTCTCGTGCAGCCTCATCTTCTGTTTTTAAAATGCGAATGACATGATCTGGCTGTGGAATTTCATCACCGCCCTTAGAAGGCCATTCAAACAAGAATAAAGCATTCTCGACCTCAAAATAATCACGAATACCCATCAATTCAAGCTCATAAGGATCATTTAAACGGTATAAGTCAAAATGAAACACCTCTTTCGCATTGATATTATAAGGTTCCACCAAGGTATATGTTGGACTTTTAACCGCACCCTGATGACCTAAACTTTGCAACCAATAGCGTGTAAGTGTGGTTTTACCTGCCCCCAAGTCACCGATTAAATAAATCACGCCTTTTGCAATATGTTGAGCTAACTTTTGTGCCAACATTTGGGTGTCTTGTTCATTGCTCAGACTTAATTTATATGAATATTGCATAACGCTCACGACATGATTCAAACCAGACAATATGATAGCATTGCGTGACTTTAAAACCTATGTTGCATTGTTTAGAAATCATGTTTTGATACTTTCCAACACGCTTAGACAACTCACTTTAAACTTATCTGCATAAAAAATACGCTTATGAAACCCGCCACCCCTGTTTCAGAATATCAACCGCCAATGAGAGATGGTGTAACTGCATCAAAAGTTTATCTCCCCAAGCGAGCAGATTTACCTAAAAATTTATTCAGTTATTTATGTGAGCATTTTCCACATATTCCAGCCAATGAATGGCAACAACGTTTTCAAGACCAACTCATCATCGATATGCAAGGTCAAGCATTAACCGTTGATCAGCCTTATCTAGAGAATACCCATCTTTACTACTATCGATTTCTCCCCCATGAAATTCATGTGCCATTTCAAGAAAAGATATTGTTTGAAAATGAAGATTTAATCGTGGTAGACAAGCCTCACTTTTTAACCATCAGCCCTTCTGGGCAATATATACAAGAAACCTTATTAGTTCGTTTAAAAAAAACCACAAACAACCCAGACCTTACCCCAATTCATCGCTTAGATCGGGAAACTGCTGGCGTTGTATTGTTTTCCAAACGGTCTCAAACACGTGGTTTATATCAACAAATGTTTGCTGAGCGACAAGTCAATAAGACCTATCAAGCGATTGCTCAATTCAATGCTAATTTAAAATTTCCATGTGCTGTGGACTTGAGAATGGAAAAGGGCGAACCCTTTTACACCATGAAAGTTGTTGAGGGAAAATCAAACTCATATACCGAAATTGATCTGATTGAACACAATCAAATTTGGGCAAAATACTTATTAAAGCCGACTACAGGTAAACAACATCAATTACGAGTGCATTTAAATTGGTTAAATATTCCAATTAAAAACGATCCTTTTTATCCGCAAGTTCTACATAAAGATGCTGCTGATTTTTCACAACCTTTACAGCTATTAGCCAAGAAAATTGAGTTCCTTGATCCGATTACACAAGCCGAATATTGCTTTTGTTCTGACTATGAATTGACACTGTAATTTTGACGTAATGACAAATATATGACTTTTTGACGATTAAGCATTGAAATTCCGAAAGCTTTGATTAAAATAAGCATTCAAACTCAAATTTTGTTTGGTCACTATTCATGAGAAAAACCGAAGTCTATCAAGTACGTCTTGATTCACAAGAAAAAAAACTAGCATTTGCTGTTTTTAAACAATTGGGGATTACGCCTGCACAAGCAGTTCGACTGTTTTTTAAACAAGTTGTCATCACAAAATCCATCCCTTTCGCCATAGAAAATCAAAATATCAATATGGATCAGTTATTCAAGCTGAGAAAACTTAAGCAAGACCAACAAAACGGACAACTGAATTCTTCTGTTGATTTAAATGATGACGATGAAGATCTATTTGCAGAGTTAAATGCCATCTTGGGTGAAAGTGACAAAAAATAACACTGTCGCATTTTTAAACAAATAATTAAGTTTACTTTTCTATTTTTTGGTTATGCTCTTTTGCAAAGATAAAAATCATTGCAAGGAGTAATAAATGATCGTTAGACGAGCGACCAAAGAAGATTTAAATCAACTTGCTACTTTATTTGATGAATATCGCCAATTTTACGGTGCATCTTCCAATATCCAACAGTCCTTTAATTTTTTAAAACAACGTTTTGAAAATAAAGAAAGTGTTATCTTCATCCATGTAAAAGATGATGTTTTTACAGGCTTTGTGTTGTTATACCAAGGCTTTTCATCTGTTTCCTGTTCAAAGTACTATATTTTAGATGATGTGTATGTAACACCTGTTTTTCGTCGACAAGGTTCTGCCAAACAACTGATTGATACTGCAATTCTGTTTGCACGCCATGAAGATGCGCAACGAATCAGTTTAGAAACCCAGAAAAATAATTACCATTCACATCAGCTCTATGAGCAAATGGGCTTTGTAAAAGACAATGAATTCCAGACATTTCATTGTTTCCTTAAGTAGTTTTTTACAATGCATTTTTTAATCAATTCAATGTCGGTTTCCACATCTTTGCGAATTTAAGTACATTGGGTATCATGTCCTGTGAAATAGGAAAAACCACAGCACAGGATTTCTTAGCATCCAATACTGTACTTTCATGTCCTAAATAACACTTTAATTGAGCAATTTTATCAAATTCTTTTTGATTCACCTTGACCACAACTTTACGAAAAGAATGTTCTAACCAATTTTTATAACTTTCAGCATCAGCATCTTGAACAAATTGTAAGTGCGCAGCCAAGACTGCATACGCAACAAGGGTTGGAACCATAAAGTCTGGCATTTCATCTAAAACAGCAATATAGAGCTTTAAAGCCATGATCAAATCACTATTTGTTCATTTTGACTATTTCTAGCAGCATTCACCTGATCTTCTGTCAAATAGACCCACTCACCTTCAACTAATTCTTTGAGTGCTAATTGCCCGACTTGTGCACGATGCAAGCTTTCAACCTTATTCCCCACAGCAGCCAACATCCGTTTGACTTGATGATAAACCCCTTGGTGCACAGTCATTTGTAATGCATATTCAGCCAAGCGCTGTACATCTGTTGCTGCAAAGGTACCCTTTTCATTGCGTAATTCTACACCCTGTTCAAGTTGTTGAATCTGATCATCTGTAATCGGATCGGCTGTTTGTATTTGATAAACTTTAGCCACATGCTTTTTAGGATGAGTCAATGCTTGCAAAAACTGCCCATCATCCGTCAGTAGCAATAAACCCGTCGTATCCTGATCTAAACGACCAACAGTTTGTAAACCACGGTTCATAAGGACATCATCGAATAAATCAAAAACACTAAAATGGTGTGTTGATTGATGGGAACATTCGTAGTCCTGCGGTTTATTTAAGGCAATATAGACTTTTTCACGGTATTGAAATGTTTCGGTATACACTGAAAATACTAGGTTTTGAGGATCAAGTTTAAATTTGGGGTCGGTAACGACCTCGTTTTGGATTTGAATTGCACCATTTTTAATGAGTTGTTGGCAATGCTTACGTGAACCAAAGCCTTGTGATTGCAACATTTTTTCCAAGAACATAAATCAATACCTTAAAAATTCACGATACATTTTAAAGTATCGTGAATTGAAACCCAAACAACATTCAGACTTTTTTAGCCTTATTGATTAATCAATAGATGCTTTTATCAGGTATTAAAGATAAATGACTTATGTACAGCAACACCCGCCAGTGCCCCATCTGCGACTGAGAAAGCAACTGACCCACCTGAACGGGTAATATCACCACAAGCATATATCCCTTTAAGATTGGTTTCTTTCATGGCTGTGGTTTGAATGGCTTCACTATATTCATTTATATCAAGCACTATCCCCAGTTTTTTAACCCAAGGAGCGTTGATGCGCATAAAAGTGGAAACAAATAATCCATCTAATTGAACCTGCTCACCATCTTCAAAGACTAAATCACAATGATTGTGGATTTTGACAATTTTGCGTGTATCCAATTTCACATTTCTTTGTTTAAGCTGCTCAAGTGTGACGGGATCTAATTCAGCTTGTGAAATTACATCATTTAAAAATAAAGTGGTATTGCCCCAGTCGGGTAACATCAATGCCATATGGATCGAATGTAGACCTGAACATAACATTCCAAGTGTTCCAAGATTTAACTCATAGCCATCACAGTATGGACAATGAAAAATGCTTTTCCCCCACCGTTCTGCTAAACCATCGATTTCAGGTAAATCATCTTTAACACCTGTAGCAATAATTATTTTTTTGACTGGAATGGTTGTAAACCTGTCATCGGCTTGGTCTATTTGAACCTCATATTGCTGCCCGACAGCCCTCACATCGGTGACGGATGCGTTAATACATGACAAAGTTTGGTATTTGTCTAACTGTAATTTTGCATCACGAATAATTGCTGCTGGCGTATTGCCATCTTGGGTTAAGAAATTATGCGAATGTTCAGCAAAACGATTACGACGCATGCCTGCATCAATCATTAACACTTTTTTTCTAGCACGAAGCAATGGTAATGCTGCTGATAAACCTGCATAACTCCCACCAATAATTACGACGTCATAGTTCATTTTCAATACCAATAAGTAACTTTTAAAGTTACTATATTGAGTTATTTTTCTAATTGCAACTTTTAATGTTACAATTAACAAAAGAGCGTTGACTTAAAAACTATGCGTAAAGACAGTAAGCTTTCTCGAATGTTGCATGTGCTATTACATATGGCCCGTGAAAAAAAACCGTTCACCTCTGAACAAATTTCAATCATGTTAGACACCAATCCTGTCGTAGTACGTCGTACCATGTCTGGTTTAAAAAAAGCAGGCTTTGTGCATGCAGACAAAGGCCCCGGTGGAGGCTGGACCTTAGTACAAGCTTTAGAGGAAATATCTTTATTTGATATTTATCAGGCTGTTGGAGAACCTACTATTTTTGCCATTGGCAATGAACAAGAAACACCCAACTGTCTGGTTGAATTGGTGGTGAATAAGGCTTTAAACCAAGCCATGCAAGAAGCACAAAACATTTTAATACAAAAACTTAAATCAACAAATCTGTCTAAACTGGCGCAAGACTTTGAGTATGAATGGAATTTATTGGGTGCTGAAACTGAAAAATTTATTGTTCACTAAATCCACACTCGACTGAATTTAAATGTGAATCATTGCCAGACAAGGCAAATTCACATACCGCTTTTTAGTATAATGAATGGATATATTAATTTTTAATGCTGAATATTGATGAGTCTTTCTAGTCTAGACCTAAATTTAATTGTGCTCCTTGTTTTATTGGCCTGCGGCATTTTTAGTCACAATACTGCGGTCACCATTGCAGCTGGGGTTTTGATCGTCTTTAGAATCACACCATTAAGTGAATTTTTCCCATTATTACAAACTCACGGTTTAGAAGTCGGCATTATTATTTTAACCATTGGCGTACTTACTCCAATTGCCAGTGGCAAAATCCCCGGTGATGTCATCTTAAAATCATTTATGCACTGGAAATCATTAACAGCCATTGCGATCGGTTTATTGGTCGCATGGTTAGGTGGTCGTGGCGTTTCCTTAATGAGCAGCCAACCCAATGTTGTTGCAGGCTTATTGATTGGAACAGTCGCTGGAGTTGCACTGCTCAGAGGTGTTCCTGTGGGTCCATTGATTGCTGCAGGAATCCTATCTTTACTGATTGGAAAAACTTAAGGTATTTTAAAATCACCAATTGTGTATCTAAAAAGAATGTGCTCGCTGAACTTTATCAATAGGCTTACTTTCGCCAGTAATTCTATTGATAAAGGGTGAATTTAGAATTTTTCACACATCATTGATCATCCTTCCACTACTTTAATAAGATTAATTTTTTAAAATCTACTCATTATATTAGGAATCTTGCATAAGTCTTTTTTAAAACCAAAGCTCAGCGTAAAATCCCCCTCATTCTAGCCTTCTCTCAAAGGGAAAAAAGAACGTTCAATCCCCATACAACTCACTTTCCATGATCTTTTTTGACTTTTAAAAGATCTTTATTCATCAGATAAATAACAATTTGTTATCATAAAATAAGTGAACAAATCATCGTATTTAAAATAGAAACTCAAGATATTTTAATCAAACAATTACAAGTCATCGCTACACTTGTTTTTTCTTAGACCATTTATCGGGTTTATCATCTGGTATAAATAAGCTACTATATAAGCTTGTATAAAAATACTTTTTAAAAATCAGAATCAATACAGAAACATTTTTAGATTGGTTCACCTTACCATTTTTTGATTTGCTCAAATAAAATGAGGTACCATATTGGACATGAAAAATAATGCAAATTCGATAGAAATACAGTCTTCTACGCTGCAATCAGCAAATTATCAAACGCAAATGCAAAGCAACATTGTCGATCATAATGGAAATACTTTATTTAGTATTATTTATCCAAATCCAGACAAAGAGACACTAATTTTATTACATGGAGGACCTGGTTTTCCAAGTGATCTCTCTGCCGTTGCCGATCTTTTAAAAGATCATTTTCAAGTGATCACATTTCATCAAAGAGGAACCCAAAAATCTCCTTGTCTTGATAAAGACTATTCTATGCAGGCTTATTTAAGCGATATTGAAACTGTTCGAGAATTTTATAAAATCAATAAGTTTCATTTATGGGGACACTCTTGGGGTGGACTTTATGCACAAATCTATGCTGAAAAACATTCTGATAATTTACTCAGTCTTTTTTTATGTAGCCCAGGCTCAGGTACCAATACGCAATGGAAACAAACTGAGAAAGAAGTCATGCAACTCAACAAGTCCAAAACAAGTGCTTGGGCATGGACAAAAATGGGATTAAATAGCCTTTTAGGCGCGCTTGGAAGCGATGAAGCTTATAAACGCCTCTTTAAACAAGTTATGAAAAACTATAATGAAGGATTTATTGCAACAGATCATCCAAATCTCACTGATGATTTTGATTTACTGAAAGCAGAGCCGATCAATAAAACCAGACCTGAAATCATCAAGTATCCGCTGTTAACTGGATTAGAAAATCCAGATTTTAAGATTACCATTGTCTATGGAGATCAGGACATCTATACAACAAGTAAAAACTTCGTGATCAATCGATACCCTACAGCACATTTATTTACACTTTCAAACTCAGGGCATATTCCTTGGTTACATCATCCAGAGGCTTATAACAATATAGTGATGAGTCATTATCAGTAATTAGTTATTATCAGCGCTGATATGTATAGCTCAAACCTGATCTAACAGTTACCGATATTTGATTGAGACTGTCAGGTTAAATTTGAGCTACATTCAATTCATAAAATTGATAAATGCGTGTACATAATGATTGCAGATACTTTCAATGCATATACTCAACATAAATGATATTGATGAGATCTAAACCTCACTAAAACTTATTTCCTATCAAAGATCTTAAATTTCAAGTGTTTAGATTAATCATTTTTCTAGAACGTTTATGTTCATACATTTTAAGGTCTGCAAACTCAATCAACTTATTGAGTTCAATACAGAGGTGGTCCCACATGTTTGAACAACTAAAAGCTTATTTATAAGTGATACTCTGCTCTAGTTAAGCTACCTTATTTTGTTGTGGTAGCTGGTCATAGTAAAACTCATCTGGAGTCATTTTGTCCAGACTCGAATGAGGTCGTTTCAAATTATAAAATTCAAAATATGCGTTTAATTGCTTCTTCGCATCCAAAACATTGCTGTAGGCTTTGAGATACACCTCTTCATATTTAACGCTCCGCCATAATCGTTCAACCATCACATTATCAACCCATCGACCTTTACCATCCATGCTGATTTGGATGTCATTTGATTTCAATACATCAATAAATGCATCACTGGTAAACTGACTGCCTTGGTCTGTATTAAATATTTCAGGTCGACCATATTTTTCAATAGCTTCATTTAATGTTTCTATGCAAAATGTAACCTCCATACTAATCGATACTCTATGCGCAAGTACCTTGCGGCTATGCCAATCAATCACAGCACATAAATAAACAAAGCCTTTTGCCATAGGGATATACGTTATATCCGTAGACCACACTTGATTACTGCGCTGAATAGCCAATCCTTTGAGCAGATATGGATATTTGCGGTGAGCTTGATTAGCCTGGCTTAAATTTGGTTTGCAATATAACGCATTAATGCCCATTTTCTTCATTAAAGTACGTGTATGACGTCGTCCTATATGATGTCCTTGACGATTCAACAAATCACGCATCATACGGCTACCTGCAAAAGGGTATTGCATATGTAACTCATCCATACACCGCATCAGCTTCAGATCTGATGCACTCACAGGTTTTGGGCGATAGTAATAACAACCACGGGAGACTTTCAGCAGCTGAGCTTGCTTAGATACTGAAATCTGAAGTGAGTCATCGATTAACTTTTGTGGTTGAAGCGGCCCAGTTTCTTCAACACACCTTCTAAAAAATCAATTTCTAATGCCTGCTCACCGATTTTTGCATGTAGTTTTTTTAGATCGATGGGTGGTTCTGTTGGAGCTTTTGATTGATCGAAAGCTTGCGAGGAAGCTGAAATCAGTTGATTTTTCCAGTCGATAATTTGGTTTTGATGAACATCAAATTCAGCACTCAATTCAGCAAGTGTTTTTTCTGCTTTAATCGCAGCAAGTGCTACCTTAGCTTTAAAATCATTTGAATGATTTCTTCTTGGTCTACGTGCCATAAAATACTCCATATATTGATGTTTATAACATCATTTGGGGAGCAAAATATCACTTATAAGTGTTGTTCAAATTTCCTGATCCACCTCTATACCATCTTCAGGAAATAAAGCCAGACCGACACTTGCACCCATAGTTAATTTGACATTTTCAAATACAAACGGTAATCCACATGCCTCAACAATGCGATTCATGACTTTTTTTGCCAGCTCTTGATCGCCAAGACTACTTAATATCACTGCAAACTCATCACCACCTAAACGCGCAACCAAATCATCGTGTCGGGTAATATTGACGATACGTTTACCTATTTCTTTTAATGCCTCATCACCTAAACGATGTCCATATTGATCATTGATTGGCTTCAAACCATCCATATCGATGATCAAGATTCCAAGTAACTTTTGTGTACGTTTAGCTTGTTCAACACCTTGTCTTAAACAATCGAGGAATAAAGCGCGGTTGGCAAGTCCTGTTAACTGATCCTGTGTCGCAAGTTTATAGAGTTCTTGAGCACCAAACTTACTGGCATGATACATCGCAGCAGCAATCAGTTCAGACATCAGTGTAAGTAAATTGATATCACTTTCTTTAAAGGCATTTACCCGTTCTGAATAAATTTTTAATACACCAATCGGTTCATCACAATGAATTAGCGGTACAACAGCCATAGAACGCAATCCAACCCGTCTACATGCTTCACGATCTACACGCTCATCAGTTTCACTGTCTTTGCAATATAAAGTCGTATTCTGCGCGATACAAAGCCCTGAAAGGCTAGAATCCATCTTTAAGCGTAGGCCTAAAAATTGATTTGCACCATTCGAAACGGCACGATAGACCATATCACCTTCTTCAGCGAGCTCTACAATTGCACCTTTTGCATGGGTAATTAATTGAACTTGCTCTGCCACTAAAGTCATGACAGCATTGATATCTAAGCCTAATTTTGCAATTGCTGTCTGTGTCTGAATCACTGACAGTAATTGTTTTGAGGTTGGTTGTTTCGTTTTAGACATACATCATCCTAGACGAGTGTGATCCAATTTAAGTATATAAGCTCAAACTCTACACTGATGAAATAAATGCTAGTGCCTAGCGCTGACTTAATTTCAAAGCTTGAACACGTAAAATATATCAAGCACAGAGTTTGTGGCTTACATATTATGATGATTCATATTTAAAGTATATTACTGTGTTCATTAAATTTTTGAGTAAAACTTCAATCCGTTACATCCTTTAAGCGTTGATCTCGCTCAAATATTCAATTCCTCATCTAAGTGTTTTTGAAAGTTTAAAGTCACCAACAGAAAACCTTAGTCTAAATCACGATTTATTGCAGCCATATGATTTGTATAAAACAGTGTGAGATTCAAAAGAGTAATGATCAAACTGATTTAAATACAAAAAAAAACAGCCACTTTTTGTGGCTGTTTCCCAAATGCTTAAGTCATCACATCGCTTTTTCTAACAGAACATTTAAAAGAACTTTGTAATGGTTTGAATAACAACGGCATTCACAATATCAACAAAAAATGCGCCAGTTAGAGGAATAATTAAAAATGCTTTATGCGAAGGCCCATAAGTATTGGTTACAGCTTGAATATTGGCAATAGCAGTTGGTGTTGCACCTAAATTTACCCCACACTGACCTGCACACAATACTGCTGCATCATAATTTTTACCCATAACTCGGAAAGTGACAAAAAACAGATATAAAGCAAGAAAAACCGTCTGAACGATCAGAATGATCACCAATGGACCAGCTAAATCAGCAAGTAACCACAATTGCAAAGACATTAAGGCGATAGCTAAAAATAAAGCCAACGAGGCATTACCAAATACATCAATACAACGGTCAAACAGTTCAATTTTAAATACATATTCCAGTGTATTCCGTAAAAACACCCCACAACCCAATGCCCATACAAAAGTCGGTAACTCAAACCATTGTCCTTTGGCAACACCGGTCATGAAATTAGCAAAGACGATACACAGTGCAAACATTCCTATGGTTTTAACCGCATCATCAGCGGTAATCAAACGGGTCTTTTCTGGATATTCAAATGGTGCTGTTTCAGCAGATGGAGGAGCTTGCATACGCGCTGCAGATGGTGCTATTTCTTCAGCCAATTGATAACGACGAATCAGAAATTTTGCAACTGGACCACCCATCATTCCACCAATGACCAGACCAAATGTCGCACTCGCCATTCCTAAAACAATCGCACCTTTGATACCATAATTTTCTTCAAAAATACTGCCCCATGCTCCAGCTGTACCATGCCCACCAGTTAAAGTAACAGATCCTGCAATCAAGCCAATCAAAGGATTTAAATCGAGTGCGGTTGCCAAACTTATCCCAACAGCATTTTGCAATAGCACATAAATCACTACGCAGACCATAAAAAGAAGCAGCGACTTGCCCCCTTCTTTTAGCTTAAGTAGACTTGCACTCAGCCCAACAGATGTAAAAAACATCAACATAAAACTTTGTTGAATATTAGCATTAAAATTTACGGTTAAATTAAATTGCTTAAAAAGCACAAAAGTTACAGCAGCAGCAATTAACCCACCTACTACAGGTTCAGGAATATTATATTGCTTCAATATACTGATCTTATTTACAAGAAAATAACCAATAAAAAGAACGGCTACAGCAATTGCAATCGTGCCAAAAATATCAACATTAATGTTCATTGTTAACCATTCAAAACTTTTATGGCGTTATTAATACTTAAATTTACTCAATAATTCATTAAAAAATATGTAAAAAATAAATTTAAAACTCTTATTTGGCTATTCGTTGGTCAAAATATTTAAAAGAATTTTCATCATTATATAGATTGAATTTATCGTTGTTATTGTGAAGCACTCAGCGCAAATAAAGCGAGCATTGATTCGTCTCAGCCAATTTAAGAATGGATAGTGCTATGTAGATGATGACTACGGATCCAAGATAATTCACTACTTATATTTTTATAAATGACGGTCACTCATCTTCATTTTAGGGTCAATTCATTATTAAAAAAATTTTCACGCTGAATCAATTGACTCCATTCACGATAGCTGTACAACTTCAAATTTTCGACTTTATTACCTGTTAACAAATAACGCCCATCCCATGACAATACTTCGCGACAATCATCAGGTCGAATTTCCGAAAATTTCGGTAATTGAAATAAATGCTGTTCTAAAATCATTCCTAATTCTAATAGCTCTTTGAGAGTTTTCACATTTTTGGGAATCATTGAAAACAAAGGATACAAAGTTAAAATCTCTGCTACGATTTCGATTGGTTCTTCATACAAATCATCTAGACACCAGTTTCCATCCAAAGTTCTCCAGATATAAATATTCCAATGTCCTATACCAATACTTAATGTTTCAGGATCGGCATCAGGTTCTTGATAATACACTTGATATTTTAAAGATGCTGTAGACACGATATTCATTTGAGGAAGTTTTAAATATGAATAATTTTGAAAAACTTCCTCAAAAATGATTGCAATCGGTTTTGTAAAATATCTAGACCTAAACTTTCAGAAAAAATACTCACGAATTTAGCTTTCTGCTGTTCTGAAAGATTAAGTTGATTCATCTAAATACTCACTCAGGTAACTTATATCCGCAATTTGGACAGAAACAATACTTGTTTTTTTCTCTTTCCAATTCCTGTTCTTTACGTTCACGAATCAGTTGTAAAACAATATCTCGCGTCTGTTCAGCAGATAAGCCAACATCTCTACGAATATCATCAATCTTGTCTTCATCATGAATGATGTCAATTTCACAGCTTTCTAACAGATCTCGAAACTTTAACTCCAGTTGTTGCTTTCTTAATTCCAATTCATTGGCTAAACCATTTGCCAAGATACCAGCGGGTAAAGCAGCCAATCCAACACCGAGTATGGTAATCAAAGCACCAAGGAAACGTCCAAGTGGGGTAATTGGCGTTACATCACCATAACCCACAGTAGTGAGCGTCACCACCGCCCACCACATAGATGCAGGGATTGAGCTAAAGACATCGGGTTGTGCACGACCTTCGACAACATAAATGCCTGCTGCCGCCATCACGATCATAATCACCAAAATAAAAATCACGGCTTGAAATGAACCCTTTTCACGTTCTATAACGCGCAGTAAAATCTGTAATGAAATAAAATATCGGGTAAGTTTTAATAAACGCAGTAAACGTAGAATCCGCAAAAATCTCAAATCAATATGTACAAAGAAGTTGATATATGCAGGTAAAATCGCCAGTAAATCGATGATCGCAGCACCACTGGTCACATATTTCCAACGTACTTTCCATTCAGAATCAAACGGTTCTTTTTCTGCAACACTCCAAAAACGTAAAATATATTCAACTGTAAAGACAATGATTGAAAAATCCTCAAATGCATCGAAGTAAAGCTGATAGGCTTTATAAACATCATTGATTGACTCTAAAAGTACCGCGACAACATTGCCAATGATTAGAAAAATCAAAGAGAAATTGATCGCACGACTAAACCACGTTTCATAATCTTCATTATGCAAATTGTCATATACAAATTTTCGGAGTGTGTACCAAGCTGTGAATCGCATGCATTATTCTTTATTTTAAAGATAAATCATCTTAATACTTCTCGATTTAATTGCACATCTTCAGCTGCTTGAGTTTACAATTTTGTTGATTATTTTGACTGTTAAAGCATCGAACTCAAAGTATAAATATATTTTATTCATTGCATAATTTTTTGTTATACAATAGGGTCTGTTGATAATTCGTCTATGTTTGCGACTACGTGTGTTTTTTAGGCGATACTAGGCACGAAATACGAAATTTAGTCATTCTAAATGATGAGAAACACTGTTTCGCAAGGTAACGACGTAGCGGCAAAAAACAAGCTAGTCCCGAAGGGTTGTGGCTAAAATTATCTCAGCCTACGTTATGAAACTCGAAAATAGTCTCGCTATTCTCTTCGTTTCATGCCTTGTCTGCTCAATTTTAACCTACAACGCAAGCCATTTATGAAATGTCTACAGACCCTAAATAAGATTACAATATCTTATTGAATCATATGCAATTTGTGAAGGCGCGATTGAATTTTATCGTTTTAAAGCTATTTTTATAATTTTTTTAAAGCGTAGAATAAGGTCGCGGACAGTATCGTTAAAGGCACCCTTTCCTCTAAAGATACTATCCGCTAAATCAAAGCCAGTCTCCCAAATGTCTTTGATTTGATAAGTTTATTCTAGCGTTCTACTGAATAGAATGTTTCCCGTATTTAATATAAATCTCCAGTATTTTCGGAATGATTTTTCACATATTCCATTATTCTCGAAAATATTTTCTGTGGTAAAGCTCATGAATGAAAGTCAGTACACTTTAGATAGGATTGATCGCAAAATTTTATCGGCACTTCGAAAAGATGGTCGTTTAACGGTCGCTCAGCTCTCTGAACTGGTTGGACTCTCCTCTTCGCCATGTTGGACACGTGTTAAACGTCTAGAATCTTTAAATGTCATTGAAGGCTATACTGCCACCATAAATGCCAAAGCCATCGGGATTAATGAACTATTTTTTATTGAGATCACCTTAGAACGCCATGATGACGAGATCTTAGAGCAATTTAGTGATGCACTCAGTCAAATGCCTGAAGTTGTAGAAGCGCACTTGGTAACAGGTGATTATGATTATTTGGTCAAAGTTGCGGTGAAAAATGCTGAACATTATGAGCGCTTTTTACGTAAAAATTTATATTCAATGAAAGGTATTCGTCATACCCGCTCTATTTTTGCTTTACGTCCTTTAAAGCTTGAAAATAAATCAGACCTCATGATGATTGAATAAGCAAAAAGATCTTGAGAAGAGTTTTCATATTGAGGCTGGAAAACTCTTCTATTCAGCATATTTTTTAGCCAAATTAAAGCTACAAAAAGCTTAACACCTACAAAAAATAGTACTTTAGTCTAAGACTTTTTTGAATATTTATTACACAAATATACTAGGGTGTGTCCTCATTTGGCTTTGCACCAAATAAATATACAGGCTATACGAATCATAGATTTATAATTGCGTGCCAGTTTATCAAATCGAGTTGCAATAGCACGGAAATGTTTTAATCTCGCAAAAGCATTTTCAACTAAATGTCTTAATTTATATAGATATTTATCAAATTCCTTATTCGATCTCTTACTGTTTGATCTCAATGGAATAATGGGAATCATATTCTTGTTCTTGGCATATATTCTAATGTGCTCAGCATCATACCCCTTATCAGCAATGAGATAAGTTGCCTCGTCTACCGTATCAATCAGTTGTTTTGCAACTTGACTGTCGTGGACGTCACCCCCAGTGATTTTAAAATCAATCGGTAATCCATTCGCGTCGGTTGCAAGATGTATTTTTGTTGTTCGTCCACCACGTGATTGTCCAATTGCTCTTTCGAAACCATGCCGAGCTCCACTTGCATGTTGATGCACGCGTATGTAACTTCCGTCAATGAATACCCATTCTTGATCCAAGACGCCTCGTAATCTAAAAAAAATTTATCCCACAATCCCTTGCTTGCCCAACGATTAAAGCGATTGTAAGCAGTTTGCCAAGGACAAAATTCTTGGGGAATATCACGCCATGTGGCGCCTGTACGCAGTTTCCATAAGATCGCTTCCATGATATTTCTACTATTCTTTGAACAGTAACAACCGTGTAATCGCATAGTATCTTGAATTTGCTGCCAGATATCATCGGTGAGAAGAGTACGTGCCATTGAAAAAATATAGAAATCAAAAGAGCTTAAAGGAGGATTTTAAGTATTTAAAACCAATTTTTCAAATGAGGACACGCCCTAATCAAATTTTAATCTGGTTGTTTTTTGTACACATCTTTACAAATTTAAAAACAAATTATTTCATATATTTAAATCATTTACGAAAAAAATCATTACACAAACTAACATTTATGTAACTTTTCTACATTACAATATTATTAAAACTTGATGAAACAGGAAATATATGAAGAGATTTTTTAAATACCTACTGATTGTCATCGGGGTTATTTTTGTTATTGGATTGATCTTTTTATTCAGACCAATTGCTTCTAAAAAAGTCAACACAACAGCAGATGAACCAGTTGTAGATGTGGTACTTGTTGGTGGCGGTATTATGAGTGCAACCTTGGGGACTTACCTCAATGAAGTTGAACCAGACTGGACCATCAATATGTATGAACGTTTGGATCAGGTAGGTCAAGAAAGTTCTGCGGGATTCAACAACGCAGGAACGGGACACTCTGGCTTTATGGAAATGAACTATACCCCTGAAAAAGATGGTAAAGTTGATATTAAAAAAGCCATTGATACTGCTTCACAATTTGAAGTAAGTAAACAATTCTGGGCTTATCAGGTCAAAAATGGCGTGTTAGGTCAACCAAACAGCTTTATTAATCCTGTACCACATATTGCCTTTGTTTGGGGCGATAGCGTGAACTACATGAAAAAACGTTATGAAGCGATGAGCCAAAGCCCAATGTTCGAAGGATTAAAATATACTGAAAATCCTGCTGAAATTAAGCAATGGGCGCCTTTAGTTATGCAAGGCCGTGATGCAAACCAAAAAGTTGCTGCAACACGTATGGACGTAGGTTCTGATGTAAATTATGGTTCAATTACGACTCAATTAATTGATCATTTGAAAAAACAGCCTAAATTCAAACTTGAAACTTCATCTGAAGTAACAGGTATTAGTCAAAATGCAGACAAAACTTGGACTGTATCGTTTAAAAATCTAAAAACCAACACAACCAGCCATGTTAAAACTCGCCATGTGTTTATTGGTGCGGGTGGTGCTGCGATTAGATTATTGCAAATGACAGGTCTGGAAGAAACTAAGCAATATGCTGGCTTCCCGATCGGTGGTATTTTCTTGATGACAGACAATCCAGCTGTTACATCACAACATACTGCAAAAGTCTATGGTAAGCCTGAATTAGGTGCACCTCCAATGTCTGTACCACACATTGATACTCGTTATGTTGATGGTAAAAAGTATGTATTGTTTGGTCCATTCGCAACCTATTCAAACAAGTTCCTAAAAAATGGTTCTCAGTTTGATTTGATTGATGCGACCAACAAAAACAATGTGATTCCGATGGCAACCATTGGTATGGAAAATCTGGACTTGGTGAAATATTTAGTCAGCCAAGTGGCGATGTCTAAGCAAGATCAGTTCAATGAATTGAAAAAATATTATCCAGATGCAAAAATTGAAGACTGGACTTTAAGCCAAGCTGGCCAACGTGTTCAAATTATCAAAAAAGCACCGGGTAAACCTGCAACACTTCAATTCGGTACAGAGATCTTCACCTCTAAAGATGGTTCAATCACAGGCCTTCTTGGTGCTTCACCAGGTGCATCAACTTCTCCATACATTATGTTGAGCTTGATGGAAAAAGCGTTCCCTGAGCAAGTGAAAGGTAAATGGAATCCAAAATTGCATGAGATTGTGAAGTCTTATCAACAGGATTTAAATACCAACCCTGCTCTGCTTGATCAAGTGCGTACATATACCAGCTCGACTTTAGGTTTAAACTACACACCTACTCGTAAAGCTGCAAATGATGCTACAGCCGCTGCTGCTCCTGCTGTAGCAAATGCACATTAATTTTCTTGTGTAAAAAAAGATGAGCTACGGCTCATCTTTTTTATGGCTGAATATCTCATTTTGTGTTTTAATACAACCAGTATGAGATGAGCCTTATATAAGTATAGAGTGATCTATACGACTAGCCCCTGAATAAGGGGCTTTTTATTGTCTGATCATTTTATCTATAAGTTAAATGAGTATTATTATTTTAAAACACAGTGAGAATATAAAAGTGATAAATTTCAAAGACACATACGAGATGATTTCAATTATATCAAGTTAGATTAAATTGCTTAAAATCATTATGCATAATGAAATAAATAGAAAATTAAGATCAATCGTAGAATATTAATAAATATGGAGATATAGAATTAGGACTTATTTTTAATCAAGCTATATATAAGCTGTTTTAAATTATCTTGAATATCTTTAGGCAGTTGTATAAATAGTGCATCTATGGGCATCTGATCCCAGTTCTCAGCAATGTTTTCATCATCATCTAAGCTTTCTGCCAATAAAAACAATTGCGCTACAGTGCAATTAAATGCTTCAGCAAGGTATTGGAGTATTGCAGGACTGTACCCTTGATTGCCGTTCTCAAGATTGGAAATATTACTTTTTGAAGTATTAGAAAAATCGGCTAATTGCTGCTGAGTCCAGCCTTTCCGTTTTCTCAAATAACGTATTGCATGACCTATATTCATTCTTTGATATTAGCTTAACAAAGTATCTTAGACGTATTGCAATGCAATATATTCTGCACCATAAGTATTGTTTTACAAAACAATGGTTTTGCAATACAATACCCATTGATTCACTAAAACTTAAAAAAATGATGCCTTATTCTAATATTATCCAAAATTTATCTGCGGATTTAGCAAGTTCATTTGCCTTGATTCAAAGTATGCTTAAAAACTATTTTATCGATTTAAATATTTTAGTGTTTGATAAAGATGAATTTGACTACTTCTGTATGGCATTATTATTTACCATGTGTTCAAAAAATATAAGCAATGATGATCAAGAACTCATTCTATCTGGTTTTAAATACTCAGAATATGCAAAAATAAAAGTTAATTATTATATTGAGTATTTTAATTTAGACTCATCTTGTCTTATCGATGATTTAAATATCACTCCATTAACAAATACATTATTTGATTCTGTAAACACTGATTTTGATCCGTCGAGCATCAATCATTATGTCGTTATTTTAGATTTTAAGAATATGATGACTGATGTTATAAAAATGTATAGTTAACAATTTTTTATTTTTATCAAAAAATATCTGTACTAAATTCCTAAATGAGCAATATACAATTGCCCATTTGAATCAATGACTTGTTTAATGCATCCTTTCAGTTGGTCAAACTGGTCGTCGACCACATTATATTTCTGAAATATTAATTTTTCTTGCCCTTCATCAAATTTATAAGTATATCCTTTACTAAATTTTAGAAATTTCGGAGATAGTTTTATAACATTTACAATACTGCTGATTATGTTATATGCGACTAAGGCCCCTTCAGAATCAATAATCGTTATACCATAGTAATTTAAACCAGTATGTCTAATCTTTTTAGATGGATTATAAGTTGGTATCTGTTGTAAAAAAACATAATTAGATCATCATGTATAGATACATCATAAGGTACTTGATTAACCAGTTGCATATGATCTTCATATGCATATGTTTCTTTATTTAAGACAACAAAATCATGTACTTGAGCCGTTTCTCACCAGTTTATATAAAATTGATGCAATTCCTTTACCCTATTATATAAACCATTCGAATATCATTTTAGCCATTATATTTAAGTAAATAGCACATATAAGCTTTTTTATACATAAAACTAAGGGCTGAATAATCAGCCCTTAGTTTTAACTCAATTTAATCTATTTTTCAATAAATTAGCTTAATTGAGCAGCAGCAATTTTCTTAGTATCGATGTCTTTAGCAGCATCTGTATACTCGCCCATCTTGTCGAAGTTCAAGTATTGATAGATGTCAGCAGACATGCTGTCGATTTGAGCAGCATATTGTTGATACTCTTCTGGAGAAGGTAATTTACCAAGTACCGCAGCAACAGATGCAAGCTCAGCAGAAGCTAAGTAAACATTTGCGCCTTGACCTAAACGGTTCGGGAAGTTACGTGTAGAAGTCGATACACAAGTTGTGTTCGGAGCTACACGTGCTTGGTTACCCATACATAATGAACAACCTGGCATTTCAGTACGCGCGCCAGCTTTACCATAAATGTTATAGAAACCTTCTTCCATCAATTGATGCTCGTCCATACGTGTTGGTGGAGCCAACCATAAACGAGTAGACAATGAACCACCTGGTACTTTATCAAGTAATTTACCAGCTGCACGGAAGTGACCAATGTTCGTCATACAAGAACCAACGAACACTTCATCGATTTTAACGCCTTGAACGTCAGAAAGAAGTTTAGCGTCATCTGGATCATTCGGGCAGCAAAGAACTGGTTCTTTAATGTCAGCAAGATCAATTTCATACACTTTAGTGTATTCAGCATCAGCATCAGCTTGAAGAAGTGATGGATTCGCTAACCATTTTTCCATGTTCTCAACACGGCGAGCCATAGTACGTGCATCGCCATAACCTTGAGAAATCATCCACTTCAACATTGTGATGTTAGAGTTCAAGTATTCAGCAACTTTCGTTTCAGAAAGTGTGATTGAACAACCAGCAGCAGAACGTTCAGCAGAAGCATCAGAAAGTTCGAATGCTTGCTCTACAGTTAAGTCAGTTTCCATTTCTGTTAAGTCGATTTCTAAGATACGACCAGAGAAAATGTTTTTCTTACCTTTTTTCTCTACAGTTAAGTCACCCGCTTGAATCGCGTAGTAAGGAATTGCATGTACAAGGTCACGTAGCGTGATACCAGGCTGCATTTTACCTTTGAACTTAACAAGTACAGACTCAGGCATATCCAACGGCATAACACCAGTTGCAGCAGCAAACGCGACAAGACCAGAACCCGCTGGGAATGAAATACCGATTGGGAAACGTGTATGTGAATCACCACCAGTACCAACTGTATCTGGAAGAAGCATACGGTTTAACCAAGAGTGAATAATACCGTCACCTGGACGTAATGAAACACCACCACGGTTCATGATGAAATCAGGAAGCGTATGTTGCATTTGAACGTCAACTGGTTTTGGATATGCAGCTGTGTGACAGAAAGATTGCATCACAAGATCAGCAGAGAAACCTAAGCAAGCTAAGTCTTTCAATTCATCACGAGTCATCGGACCAGTCGTATCTTGCGAACCAACAGTCGTCATTTTCGGTTCACAGTAAGTACCTGGACGAACGCCTTGACCTTCTGGAAGACCACAAGCACGACCAACCATTTTCTGAGCTTGAGTAAAGCCTTTACCAGTGTTTTCAGGTTGAACTGGAACACGGAATAAAGTAGATGCTGGAAGACCTAAAGCTTCACGCGCTTTAGTTGTCAAACCACGACCAACGATTAAGTTGATACGACCACCCGCACGAACTTCGTCAAGAAGAACAGGCGTTTTCAACTCAGATTCAGCGATTTGCTCGCCTGCTTTAAAAGCAGTGACTTTTGCTGCAGCATGATCAATTTTAAGAACGATTTCATCGCCCATGTTCATGTTAGCAACATCAATCTCTACAGGTAATGCACCAGCATCTTCCATTGTGTTGAAGAAAATTGGAGCGATTTTAGAACCTAAGCAGTAACCACCGTCTTTTTTGTTCGGGATGTGAGCAATGTCATCACCAAAGAACCAAAGCACTGAGTTAGTCGCAGATTTACGAGAAGAACCCGTACCAACAACGTCACCAACATAAGCAACTTGGTTGCCTTTTGCGATGAGTTCTTTGATTTGGTTTAATGGACCAACTTCACCAGGAACTTCTGGGTTGATACCATCACGTACGTTTTTAAGCATTGCATTTGCATGCAATGGGATATCTGGGCGGCTCCAAGCATCTTGTGCAGGAGACAAATCATCAGTATTTGTTTCGCCAGTTACTTTGAAAACAGTAAGTTTGATTTCTTCTGGAACATCTTTACGGCTAGTAAACCATTCAGCATCAGCCCAAGATTGCATAACGGCTTGTGCATTTGCATTACCCGCTTTGGCTTTTTCAGCAACGTCATGGAACGCATCAAATACAAGAAGCGTTTTTTTCAATGCTTCAGCAGCTAAGCTTGAAAGTGCAGCATCATCAAGCAATTCAACCAAAGGTGCTACGTTATAACCACCAAGCATAGTACCTAGTAAGTAAACCGCACGCTCTTTAGAAACCAATGGAGAAGTCGCTTCACCTTTAGCTACAGCAGTCAAGAAAGCAGCTTTTACATATGCAGCTTGGTCAACACCTGCTGGAACACGGTTTTCAAGCAAATCTACTAAAAATGCTTCTTCACCCGCTGGTGGATTTTTTAGTAATTCAACCAAGTCAGCAGTTTGAGCATCGTCAAGTGGCTTCGGTGGGACTCCGAGTGCGGCACGTTCTGCAACGTGTTGGCGGTAAGCTTCTAGCACGGTGTAATTCCTCTTTTTAAAAATTTACCTGTGAATTCCTGCTTATTAAAGCTTCACAGGCAATATGGACTGTCAAATTTTACTAAAAATCAAGCCAAAAGTTAATGCAATGAGCGTATTAATTCGTGATGACCATTATTTTATAAATAAATACTCATCACTTTTCGCTTCATTTAACTACAGATCTACACAGTACGCTTTCATCAGACGTTTATGTAAATTATTTCTCAAATTAATTTGAAAAAGCTCTAAAAATATTATCTTTGTAAAACATGAACTTCACTTTAATAAGATTGAAGTTATGTTTACTTTGCCTTTAGACTGTTTCAGCCATAAAAAAAGCAACATATGTTGCCTTTTTTTTAGAACAAAGTACATTCCACCTTAGTGGACTGTCGTACTGTCTACATACTTTTGGAATTCTGTACGACAACCTTCAAATTTCATTTGCACTTCATCTTCATGAAACATTGAATGTTCAGTACACGCAAATGAAATTTTCACTTGATATAACTTTGCTCGTTCATCAATGACTTCTTGAAAAAAAACTTGATCACCTAAACTCAGTACATAATGACTTCCGCTAATCACAGCGACACCATTGTCATCTTCTAAGAGCAAATCTGCATTATGTAAATAAGCAACTACTTCCATTGTCTCACTCCTATGCTACTTTTTATTTTCTATTTCTATAGTGTATATATGCTTTTCAATTTTTATGCTAATCATTTTTTGTGACGAGGTTTGACGATTACTTATATTTTTTCGATAACTCAACATAAAAAAGACTATGTTATGGTGATCTTTATGCAAAAATACACCTAAACGATTTAAAGGGATGGACACTCAAAAGTGTGCAAGTCTTGACCATTCACGATTCGGATTTCTAATTTACACAAATCGTATTCTTTCATTGTCTGCTGATCAGGTATATCGCCTGCTGTTGTGCTTTAAGCCATAAAAAAAACCGCTCCTTAGAACGGTTTATAATCTGGCATTTTTTTCGGATCATGCGGTGTATTTAGACATTGTTCAAATGCTTCGTTCTTAAACTTTGCTTGAACTGCATCTTTATCCGCTTTTAGTTCTGCATCTGATAATGTATAGACTTTCTCTAAATACTCGAGTACAAAACCCTTAGTTGTTGGATCAGTGACTTTATTTGCATACTCAATTGCTTCTTTCTTGGTAATCCCATTTTGACGATCTAAAGTAATAGAACGTGCAGCATTACCAATACTGGTACAGTAACCTTTCCAAATTTCTTCAGGAGTTGCAGGCTTTTTCTCAGTACAACCCGCCATCAATAAAACAGTGCTTATCGCACCTAAAATTACGAACTTCTGCATTAAAAAATCTCCAATTCCACACTATGATACTTAATTTTTCAGTAAATTGGAGAGTTTCTTGCTTTGAAATCTTACATTCCTCGCCAATCTACACGTGCATTGCGCTCAGTAGCGTAAATTCTTTTCACGTATTGCCCTAAAGGCAGTTCTAACAAATGTTGGCTAAATTCGGTAAATTCTTGAGAAATATTCTCTGCATATTCCTTTTCCCAAGGTGTCGCAGGTAATTCTAATAACGGTGCAAGGATTGAACATACCGAGATATCTGCCAAACCAAGGCGATCGCCAACAAAATAACGGCAACCATTATCAATCAAAATCTTATTTAAACTGTCGATAGTCAGCTCTAAATTGTATTTAGATTCTTCGACTTTCTCTTTGTCCAATTGATAACTTTTTGAAACCATGGTTTTTAGAATAGGCTTTGAAATTTTTTCAAATTGACGTAAATAACCTTTTTCACCAATCATAATTTCTAGCGGTTCATCGCCTTCTGCTAAAGCATGTGCCAATCCCCAACGACGTACATGAATACCTAACTCATTGGCAATCAAATCAATTTCTAAGGTTTTTTCACGAAGCGTGTGATCGGTACGAAGCAGTCGATGTTCAGGATAAACATCATCTAAATACAATGCGATTTGAGTCGACCCCGCAATAAAGCGTTCTCCATCTTTTAAAATAGGCAACTTGTTTTGCCCTGTTTTAAGTTGTGCAAATGCACGATGGACACCTGGGATTAAATTCTGCGCAACAAAATCCAATTCTTTATGATCAAGCAACCAACGGGCTTTTTCACAGTAATGCGAGAGTGGGAATTGGTACAACGTACGCATGTAATCTCCAAATTATTTTTTTTAATTAAAAGCTTAGATAAATCTAAAAGTTAAGATTAATCCTGAGTAATCTTGTGTACTTTAGACATTCATCGCTTGAATTACAATGTACTTTTTACTTCAATCGCTCGTCATATGACCCAATGCTTATTCTATGGTTATATCAGTTTCTTTATTCTTTATTCGTGATAGGAATAACAAAGCTGCTTCAGACTAAGGGCTCGACCAGAGGAATTCAAAACAAGTTATAAATTTCAATTATTTAACATATATTCAATATTAAAAAACTTTGCGATTTTTATCCTAACAATAATTTTAGATAAGTTAAGCACAATAGTTCGTTTAATTTTTACCGCAATATTGCTTAGCGTTTTGGTATCTATTGAAAGGTGCCAATATGTCTAGTTTGAATTCTTCTACCTCAGCCTTTGTGATCCAAAACGATCAACAAGCAATAAATGCAGCTTACCAAGTTGCTGATTTTGCTTTGGTAGAACGAAATATACGTGATCAACAACGAATTTTACCTGTTGATGTCATACAAGAATTAAGTCTCAAAGGATTAGGCGGAATTCGCATTGCCAAAAAATATGGTGGTGCTCAAGTTTCAAATAAAACCCTTGCGCATGTTTTCCGTATTTTATCCAAGGCAGATGCCAGTGTCGGACAGATTCCTCAAAATCAATTTGGACTGTTAAATGCCATTGAGCATATTGCCAATGAACAGCAAAAACAGTTTATTTATACTGAAATTTTAAATGGTAAACGGCTTTCTAATGGTGGCCCAGAACGCAATACCAAAGATACCCGAACCATTGAAACACGTTTAGAACAGATCAATGGTCAATACCTTTTAAATGGTGAGAAGTTTTATTCAACGGGTTCATATTTTGCCGATTGGTTGGCGATACGCGCAATTCACCCAAATGGTCATATTGTTTTAACAATTATTGATGCAAAAGCTGACGGTGTTGAAATTGTTGATGATTGGGATGGCTTTGGACAACGTACAACGGCAAGTGGCACAGTGCGTTTAAAGAATGTTGTGGTTCACCCAGATCTTATTATGGATGAAAAACCACTTGCCGATGCGTCAAAATATCGTGGTGCGTACTCACAACTGATTCAGGTTGCGATTGATGTGGGTATTGCAGAAGCTGCCTTTGCAGATACTTTATCTGCAATCCATAAAGCGCGCCCAATCATTGATGCCAATGTGGATAAAGCCAGTTTTGAAGCGTATACCCTACAAGAAGTCGGTAAGCTCAATATCTTACTCGATGCATCGATTTTATTGCTGGATGAAGCCGCAGAATATTTAGATCAGTTAGATTCACAAGACATCGTCAGTCCTGAACAAGCCAGTAAAGCCTCCATTATCGTTGCTGAGGCAAAAGTGTATGCCAATGATGCAGCACTACTTATTTCTGAAAAACTACTTGAATTGGGTGGTAGTCGTTCAAGTCTAGAAACTCATAATCTCGATCAACACTGGCGTAATGCTCGTGTGCATACCTTACATGACCCTGTGCGTTGGAAACTTCATGCCATTGGAAACTATTACTTAAATGGTACGCAAAATCAGCGCCATGCGTGGATTTAAAGTTAAACGACTTTGTTACTCATCAGGGAAATATTATGACAACTTATCAAGATATCAATAAAACATTGGATGTACACAATCATCCCTTTGCACAAGCACATATTATTCAAAATGATCAAGAAGCTTTAGAAATCGCGCAACAGTTGAGTCAGCAATTTAAAGAGAATGCGGTACTCCGTGATGCTGAAAGAATTTTACCTTTTGATGAGGTTGAAGCTTTTAGTCAATCAGGGTTATGGGCGATCACAGTACCACGTCAGTATGGTGGTGCGGAGGTCTCTAGCCATACTGTCGCTAAAATAATTGCATTATTCAGTGGCGTTGATGGCTCTATTGGTCAAATCCCTCAAAACCATTTTTATGCACTTGAAGTATTACGTAATACAGGCACCGAGCAGCAAAAGAAAAAACTCTATAGCGAAGTACTTCAAGGCGCTCGTTTTGGCAATGCGCTCGCTGAATTTAAGACCAAGACTGCTGCACAAAAGCATACCCAAATTAGTCAAACTGAACATGGTTATGTGGTCAATGGGGAAAAGTTCTATTGCACGGGCAGTCTATTTGCCCATCGTATTCCGACATTAGTTCGTGATGCTGAAGAACGTGAATATTTAGCTTTTATTTCTGCCGATGCACAAGGCTTACAACGTATCAATGATTGGTCAGGCTTTGGACAAAAAACCACAGGCAGTGGCACCGTTAAATTCAATCAAGTTTTTGTTGAATCTGAATACGTCATTCGTTTTGACACTGCATTTTCTGAACCCACCCTCGTTGGGCCATTTGCACAAATTATGCATGCTGCGATTGAAACAGGCATTGCTCGTGCAGCTTTTGAAGAAACAATAGAACGGGTTAAAAAAGCACGCGCATGGATTGATGCCAATGTAGAACGTGCAGACCAAGATCCACTGACCATTTATGAATTAGGCCGTGTTGCTGCGGATGTAAGAGCAAGTGAGGTTTTATTAAAACAAGCTGCTCAATCTATTGATGCAGCAAAACCACAACCTACAGTTGAAAATATTGCCAAAGCCTCACTAGATGTAGCTAAAGTACGTGCACACAGCACAGAAACAGCATTAAAAGCATCTTCAAAATTGATTGAGTTGGCTGGAAGTCGTGGTAGTCAACGTGCCGATGGTTTAGATCGACATTGGCGCAATGTACGGGTACATACACTGCATGATGCATCACGCTGGAAATATTATTTTATTGGAAACTATGTATTAAACAACATCCTTCCACCACGCAGAGGGACATTGTAATGACAAATACATCTCAACATGCAACACAAAAAAAACAAATCTTACTCAATGCTTTTGATATGAACAGTGTCGGTCATATCAATCACGGCTTATGGACCCATCCACGTGATGAATCTCATCGTTTTAATGAGCTCAATTACTGGACTGATCTCGCTAAGACCTTGGAGCAAGGTCTATTTGATGGGTTGTTTATCGCAGACATTACCGGTGTTTATGATGTTTATCAGAATGGTATAGATTTAACCTTAAAAGAGTCCATTCAACTGCCGAGTCATGACCCATCTACCTTGATTTCAGCAATGGCAGCGGTAACCCAAAATCTAGGTTTTGGCGTGACCGTAAACCTAAGTTATGAAACACCGTACCAATTCGCACGGCGCTTCGCGAGTTTAGATCATCTGACACAAGGTCGGATTGGCTGGAATATTGTGACGGGGTATTTGGACAGTGCTGAACGCTTGATTGGGCAAAAAGGTCTAAAAGACCATGACTTACGTTATGAACAAGCTGAAGAATTTTTAGAGCTTTGCTATAAGTTTTGGGAAGGTTCTTGGGAAAATGATGCAGTACAAAAAGATAAGCAAAAGCGTATTTTTACTGACCCGAAAAAAGTTCATCAAATTAACCATCAAGGGCGCTTTTATCAAAGCCAAGGTGTTTTCCAAGTCTCACCTTCACCACAGCGTACTCCTGTGCTCTTTCAAGCAGGTGCTTCACCACGCGGTTTAGCATTCTCCACACGTCATGCGGAATGTGTATTTATTGGAGGGGACCAACCTGCAAAAATCAAACAACAAGTGGATAAGATTCGAGAATTGGCTGTACAGCAAGGCCGTAATCCAGAAGATATTAAAATCTTTGTGGGAATCACAGTGGTTACAGCAGAAACAGATGAGTTAGCTCAAGAGAAATTAGCTGAATATGCCCGCTATGCAAGTCCTGAAGCTGGTTTAGCACATTTCTCAAGTTCAGTCGGTATCGACCTATCCAAATATGCTGATGATGAAGCCATCCCATATCAACAAACCAACAGTATTGCTTCAGTCAATAATAAATTTAAGGAAAACCAGATCACACCTAACGATCTTAAAGCACAGCATCAACTCGGTGGTCGTTATCCACTGATTGTTGGAAGTGGAGAAACAATTGCTGAAAAATTAATTCAGTTGATTGATGAAACAGGTATCGATGGTTTTAACCTGACTCGTACTGTTGCGCCTGAATCACATCATGACTTTATTCATTTTGTTATTCCTGAACTGCAACAACGTGGCAGATTTAAAACCAAATATGAAAATGGTTCTTTACGCAACAAAATCTTTAAACAGGGTGATCATTTAACCCAACAACACCCTGCTGCTGATTTTCGATGTCAAAACTCAAATCATAACAACAGCATCGAAACGGCAGATCAGCAAAAGCAAACTGCCTAAATATCCTAATCAGCAAACATGATGAATTGAATAATTTCACTTTAAGGGGTGTCACATGACTCAAATAAACTCACCTGCAAATGGTAAGCCATCCAAAAAATCAGGCTCCAAGAATAAATTTATTTTGCTTGGCGTGATCATTATTGCCGTGATTGCAGGACTTTTTTATTGGAACCAACATAAAAAAGCCGGTTCAGAAGAAATCACCATTGGTATTAGCCCACCCTTTGCCAAGCCTTTACAAGTTGCAGCAGAGGAAGCTAAGAAACAAGAGATTCATATTAAACTGGTGGAATTTTCAGATTGGAATACACCGAATATCACACTGAATCATGGTGATATTGATGCAAACTATTTCCAACACCAACCATTTTTAAGCAATGCGTTAAAAGAAACTGATTTTAAACTGAAACCGATTGCCACAGGTGTTGCAACTCATGTGGGTTTGTATTCTAAAAAATATGATTCTTTAGCGGCGGTACCTGAAAATGCACGTGTGGTGATTCCAAATGACCCAGTCAACCAAGGTCGTGCACTGTTACTTTTACAACAGGCTAAACTCATCACCTTGAAAGATCCGAATAACCATTTATCGAACTTACAAGACATTACATCAAACCCTAAAAACTTTAAATTTATTGAAGTTGAAGGACCTCAAACTGCACGTGCTGTAGATGATGCTGATTTAGTATTTAGCTACCCGCTTTATTTACGTCTTGCAAAAACCATTGATCCAAACAAAGCATTATTACTCGATGATAATACCAATACACGTTATGCCATCTTGTTTGTTGTAAAAGATGACTATGAGCAAAAGCACCCAGAAAAAGCCAAACAGTTAAAAGAATTTGTAAAAATTTACCAAACTTCAGACAAGGTCAAACAGGCTTTAAATGATGATATTGGTGAAAATTTATGGTTCCCAGGTTGGAAATAAGGAATAACTCATGTCCCAAGTTTCCAAACTCAAAAACAAGAATCTGCTGATTGGTCTTGCTGTTGTCATCGTATTATTAGGACTTTTTGCCTATCGTTATGTACAAAATCAACAAAAGGATAATGTACTCACGATTGGCATTAGCCCACCTTATGCCGAATTACTACAAACGGTTGCCAAAGAGGTAGAGAAAGATGGTATCCATGTCAAACTGGTCGAATTTTCAGATTGGCAAGCACCCAATGTTGCGGTACAAAACCGTGACATTGACGCTAACTTTTTCCAACAAAGTGTTTTTTTAAAGAATGCCATTAAACAAACCAATTACGATTTGCATGCTTTTGGTACAGGTAGCGGCAGTCATGTCGGTTTATATTCAAAACAATATAAATCCTTAGCGGCCTTACCTCAAAATGCTCGTGTTGTCATCCCGAGTGACCCCGTCAACTCTGCGCGTGCTTTGATCTTGCTACACCGTGCGGGGTTAATTCAAATCAAAGACATCAACAATGAACTTTCCACACTTCAAGATATTGTTTCAAACCCAAAACAGTTGAAGTTTTTAGAAGTTGAAGGTCCACAAACAGCTTTAGCTTATGATGATGCAGATCTGATTTTTGGTTTTCCGCATTACTTAAATATGGCAAAAAAAGCCGATCCGCATAGTGCCCTGTTTTTAGATCCCGTTGATAAAAAGTACGCCATTCTTTTTGTGACACGTACTGATTATCAAGACAAAAATCAAAAGTTAGAGAAATTTATTCAAGCTTTCCAAAACTCACAGCAAGTTCGAGATATTTTAGATAAAGATTTCGGCAAAGATATGTGGTTTGCAGGCTGGAAATAAGGAGAATAGAAATGGTGAGTTTCGGTTCGCATGTTGATTTTTCAGTCCCTCATATCAAAATTCGTGATTTGAATAAATACTATGATGGGCAAGATCAACAGATCCATGCATTAAAAAATATCAACTTAGATATCCCTCAAGGCAAGATTTTCGGCATCATCGGTAAAAGTGGTGCAGGTAAATCTTCCCTAATCCGAACCTTAAATGGTTTAGAAGGTATTTCTGAAGGCAGTATTCATATTCATCAACAGAATTTGGCTGAACTCAGTCATGCTGAGTTGATTCAAACACGTCAAAGAATTGGGATGATTTTTCAGCATTTTAATTTAATGTCTGCCAAAACAGTTTGGGACAATGTGGCTTTGCCCTTAAAAATTGCCCATGTCGATAAAGCTGAAATTGAAACACGTGTCAACGATGTTTTAGAACTGGTCGGATTGGGAAATAAAGCGCATAACTACCCTTCACAGCTGTCTGGTGGTCAAAAGCAACGTGTTGGTATTGCTCGTGCGCTGGTGCATCATCCAGAAATATTATTGTGTGATGAAGCAACGTCTGCACTTGATCCTGAAAGTACCTCAGTGGTGTTATCCTTGCTGAAAAAAATCAATCGAGAATTGGGGATTACCATTGTTTTAATTACCCATGAGATGCAAGTGATTCGTGAAATTTGCGATCAAGTGGTGGTAATTGAACATGGTGAAATCGTTGAGTCAGGACAAGTCTGGTCCGTGTTTTCACAGCCTCAGCAGAAAATCACACAAGAATTGTTAAACCTAGAACAACTCGATTTGCCCTTTCCAGTGCATACAGCGTTGCAACAAGATTCAACCCATAGCATTTTAAAACTACGTTATGAAACCGATCCAAAAAACTCACCTGATTTAGTTGAACTTTTTCAGGTTTTTGAAAAATCGGTACATTTATATCAAAGTCATATCGACAATATCCAAAACCATTTGATTGGAACGCTGATTGTCGGTACTGAACAAACCCATTTAGACCTGCATAATTTACAAGAAAGGTTAAAACATAAAATTGCACAAATAGAGGTACTTGGCTATGCAAGACCAACTCATTGATTTATTGCTGACAGGAACCATAGATACCTTACTGATGGTTGGCGTATCTGCCTTTGTTGCTTTTTTGATTGGCTTACCTTTGGCAGTGATTTTGGTCAATACATCTGAACAAGGGATTTATCCATCTAAAAAGATCAATCATGCATTGGGCACGGTGATTAATATTACTCGATCGGTTCCCTTTTTGATTTTAATGGTGGCGCTGATTCCTTTAACCCGATGGATTGTCGGAACCAGTTACGGAGTCTGGGCAGCTGTTGTTCCATTAACTTTAGCAGCGACACCTTTCTTTGCCCGTATTGCAGAAGTTAGCTTACGTGAAGTTGATCAAGGTCTAATTGAAGCAGCACAAGCGATGGGCTGTAACCGTAAGCAAATCGTTTGGCATGTGCTTTTACCTGAAGCGTTACCCGGCATTGTGGCAGGTTTTACAGTTACAATTGTCACCATGATTAACTCCTCTGCAATTGCGGGTGCAATTGGTGCTGGTGGCTTAGGTGATATTGCTTACCGTTATGGTTATCAACGCTTTGATATGCAAATGATGTTTGCTGTGATTGTGGTCTTGGTGGCTTTGGTCATGATCGTTCAAGCATTTGGTGACAGTTTGGCAAGCCAGTTGGATAAGCGGAAGATTTAAGTTTTTCCAATTAACTTAATTCGCATCAATATAAATAAAATAGATTTCGCTTTTGCCTTGTTGAATGATACAAGGCTTACCCATCTGTAGGGCGACATGGATGTCGTCGTTAGACGAAGGATAGTAACTTTACTTAATTAATCCACTTATAAAAATTATGCTAAATCAATTGTCACTCCCCTAGAATGCTCATTTTGTTCAATAAAAGTGCTGATCTCAGGCAAATATGTAGCACTTGATATATTTGAGATGATCTGATTTTAAAACTTATAGGTCGCAGACCTGACTTTGTCATGGCTTTCATGTAAAATCATCCGCAATTTTTATATAACACTTTGTGAGTTATTTCATGGGTTTTAATTGCGGTATTGTCGGCTTGCCGAACGTTGGTAAATCTACACTTTTCAATGCATTGACTAAAGCTGCTATTGCTGCGGAAAACTTCCCATTCTGTACCATTGAACCAAATACAGGCATCGTACCTGTACCTGATCCACGTTTAGACAAATTAACAGCCATTGTTAAACCACAACGTGTTATTCCAACTACGATGGAATTTGTAGATATTGCAGGTTTAGTTGCGGGTGCATCTAAAGGCGAAGGTTTGGGTAACCAATTCCTTGCAAACATCCGTGAAACTGATGCAATTGCACACGTTGTACGTTGTTTTGAAGATGAAAACGTAATTCATGTAAATGGTAAAATTGATCCATTAGATGATATTGCAACGATTAATACTGAACTTGCACTTGCTGACTTGGAAACCGTAACTAAAGCAGTTACCCGTTTGGCAAAATCAGCTAAAAGCGGTGATAAAGAAGCGCTTGCAACAAAAGCAGTTTTAGAAAAAATTCTACCTTTACTTGATGAAGGCAAGCCAGCTCGTGCAGCTGATTTAGATGATGATGAACGTAAACTTGTGCGTGGTTTTGGTTTAATGACATTAAAACCAACCATGTATATTGCAAACGTTGCAGAAGATGGTTTTGAAAACAACCCACATCTTGAAGCTGTGAAAAAGTTAGCTGCTGAGGAAAATGCAATCGTTGTTCCGCTTTGCAACCAAATCGAAGCTGAAATTTCATTGTTGGATGATGAAGATCGCGCTGAATTCCTTGAAGCATTAGGCATGGAAGAACCAGGTCTAAATGTGGTAATTCGTGCAGGTTATAGCTTACTTGGCTTACAAACTTACTTTACAGCAGGTGTTCAAGAAGTGCGTGCTTGGACTGTAAAAGTGGGTGCAACTGCACCTCAAGCTGCGGGTGTAATTCACACTGACTTTGAGAAAGGCTTTATTCGTGCAGAATGTATTGCTTATGACGATTTCATCCAATACAACGGTGAAAACGGTGCTAAAGAAGCAGGAAAATGGCGTTTAGAAGGTAAAACTTATATCGTTCAAGATGGTGATGTATTGCACTTCCGTTTTAACGTATAAAAGGATCTCATGCTTTAATGAGACAGGTTGAAGACTTCTTCAACCTGTTTTTTTTCATCATAGAATCTTTCGCTGGTTTCCGTTTGGTTTATAAATGTCTGACGAATATTTAAAACTTGTTTTCTAAGTGCAGATTCAACGATCTATTGATTAATTTGTGGACCATCTCGATCATTCATCTCATCTCTATAAGGTCAGCCCTGTTTTTTAATGAAATACGTATTCAGGTTTTTATAAAAAATTATCAACATTTAAAATTATAATATTCCAGTAAATATACACGATATTTATTTACATCTTAAAACGCGCCAAACGTCTATCGCTAAACCCTGCCTCAATTCAGCATCTCTATTTTGAAATCAGCTACACAATAATAAAGTTAAGTAGGTTGCACTTTTGATGCTCATATATAATAATGATAATTATTAGCATTATCACTATACTTAACACCACAGGATTGCTTCATGGCTTACTCTCTACCACAACTGCCTTATGCATACGATGCACTTGAACCTAATATTGATACAAAAACAATGGAAATCCACCATACCAAACACCATCAAACCTATATCAATAATATCAATGCCACAGTTGAAGGCACAGCATGGGAAAAGTTGTCAATTGAAGAACTGGTTTCAAAAGTGAATGAAGTTCCTACTGATCTTAAAAATAGCGTGATTAATAATGGCGGTGGTCATGCCAATCACTCTTTATTCTGGACAGTAATGAGCCCTCAAGGCGGTGGAGAGCCAATTAAACAAATCGCTGAAGCAATTGACAGAGATATTGGTGGTTTTGAAAAATTTAAAGAAGCCTTTACCAAAGCAGCACTGACACGATTTGGTAGTGGCTGGGCATGGTTAAGCGTAACCCCTGAAAAGAAAGTCATCGTAGAAAGCAGTGCCAATCAAGATTCACCACTGATGAATGGCAATATCCCGATTCTGGCTTTAGATGTCTGGGAACATGCTTATTATTTAAAATACCAAAACCGTCGTCCCGAATATATTGCGGCATTTTATAATGTTGTGAATTGGGAAGAAGTAAATCGCCGTTATTTAGAAGCAATCCAATGAAATACTATACAGACCATATGACGATGCCAATGTTCAACTCTACACTGATTAAAAAAATAAAATTTTATATTGGTTGCGCCATTTTTTTCTTTGGTTTAGTGATATTTATCAAAGAATTCTTATTCTAAAATAAACAAAAATATAGAAGTCGATACCCTTTAAGCCAGTTTAAATTACTGACTTAAAGGGTTTTATCTTGATTTGGATTGGTTATCTTTCAGATTATTTCGCGTGTAAAGCCTGTAATGATTTTTCATCCATTGCAGTACGTTGCTTTCTGGCTTCTGCTAGCATTTTTTCTTGTAGATCTTTACGAAAACCCAGCAAGAATACAAATTCAGCCAAGACAAATAATGGACCAATCGCTAAACCAACTAAATCGTCAACAAATGCAGGTTTTTTCTTTTCATAAAAATGCCCTACAAATTGGAATACCCATCCTACAACAAAGGTACCAATGCTGATACTTAGCCAAGTTCCCATGCCTAATTGGGCAATTTTATAGGCAAATGGATAGGCCACTGCATAAATAAGCAACATTAAAAAGCCGAATGATTTATCCAGACTTAAATAATAAATCACACTTAAAACCAGTAGAATCAATGCCAAAGTGATTTCAAAACCCGAAAGCATCACCCCTGCTCTAGCCGTTAAACACATAATTGAAAATACGATCATCGGAATACCAATAAAATGCGTAAATACATTTTTATGGTCTAAATGATAAGCTGCGTACTGGCTAAGAAGTTGTTCTAATCTGTTCATTTTCAGCGTCCTTGTTAATCTCTTCATTTCACTATATAAAAACGCTAAGATAAAAGTTGTCGTCTAGCTGACAAGTTGAATTGATTTTTCATTTAAATTTGCAAAGAAGTAGATAACAACAGCTTTCACAATAAATTTATTGATACATTATGGCCAGTGACTCTGTCATATTCACGCTAAATTGTTGCTCTTAAAGGAGGATTGTAAATGGTTCTACTCTGCGCTTATCGCCACTGATTTTATCTAATGTAATTTCTACCCTACTGACTATGCTGTTAGATATATTTGAAAATCAAAGCAAAGATTAACAATGATACATAAAAGGATATATTGTGCTGAATTCAACGGACCTTGAATTATTATCAAAGAATTTATGGTATTCACAACTGCCTATTCCTTTTCAACAATTGATTCAACAACAAGCCCATTATCAAAAATTTGAGCGTGACCAAGCGATTTTCAGATCTGGCGATCTATTTAATGGTATCTATGCGGTCTTAGATGGTCGGGTACGCTTAGGCTATATTGATATTGAAGGAAATGAATCCGTTGCTGCTATTGCAGAACCGATTATGTGGTTTGGAGAAATTTCTTTGGTGGATCAGCAACCACGTTCGCATGATGCCATTGCTGTTGGAAAATGTTTAATTTTACATTTACCCAGCCAAGCGATTCAGAAAATTCTAAATGACTATCCACAATATTGGTTCCATATCGCCCAATTAACCAGTCAAAAACTTCGCTTTGCTTTTTTAGAACTCATTTCAATTCAAACCCAGCATATACAACAACGATTGGCTCAGCGTTTGATGTTTATCTTAAACGGCTACGGCAATCATATCCGTATTGAAAATAACATCATTCATTTATCTCAAGAACAATTGGCATTGCTGCTCAAATGCTCACGTCAAACTATTAACCAAGAATTACATTTACTCGAACAACAAGGTGTTTTAAAAATTGCCTTTAAAAAAATAGAAATATTAGATATCAATCAATTACATTCTATCGCCCACTCACTCGGCCAACTCTAATTTAACATATCACTTTTCTACTTTTAGACAAATATTAAATTCACCTTAAACGGCTGGAATATATAATCATTTTATAAATAAAATATACAAATTATTTATTCTACTTTGTGAAAAATACAATTATATTTTAGCTAGGCGCTAATGCCATCTCAATAAAAGTTGAAATAAATGAAAAAAATCACAATATTGCTCACAGCGGGATTATTCACTGTACTTAGCGCTTCTGCATTTGCATGCCCTAAAGGTACAACATTGGTTGGTGGTACAGGCCCAAACCATAAAGGCGGCAAATGTGTTGCGGCAAATCCTGCAGCTCAAGCGACTCAAAAAGCGACGGCTGCAAGTACAAAAGCCAAAGCTGATGCAACTCAAGCAAAAGACAAAAGTGTAGCTGCAACCAAAGCTGTTGAAGCAAAACCGAAAGAAGCAGCGACAAAGCTAAAAACTGAAACGGCTGCAAGCAAAGCAAAAGCTGAAGCAACAACCAAAGCAGTAAAAAATGACGCCGCTGCAAAATCAACTGCTGCTAAAGACAAAGCAGTGAAAACAGCATCGACCAATCCATTAAAACCTTAAGTAACACCGAACGTACTTAACCTAGATCTGTATCAATAAAAAAATGGCGCATATTTGCGCCATTTTTTCTAAAATCATTTAAAAAATATTATTATTTGCTTTGGTATTGCCTAAACTTGGATTTTCAATTGCATCTTTGCACTGGGCTTTATCACGTTCATATTGCGCTTGATTTTTTTGCATTTCACCATCTTTTTCCAATGTCGATCTTGCCCAAGTATCTAAACTGGTCATGGCTTTACGACACAACGCGTATTTACCTTCTGTCACCGAATCGGTCATTTTGACATTGATACGCCAGTCGGTACTTAATTTCCGTAAAGGTTTACGTACATTGTCTTCAATCAAATTCAATTGCTTACGGTAGACAAAGGGTTCCACCTGATTGATCAGCTTCCATGCTTCATTGGCATAGGTTGTCGCATCATTGGTTAGTTTTGGCGCAGCTTTAATTTCAACTTTTTCTTTAGGTTCAGAAGATGAATTACCACATGCTTGTAAACCTAAAACACCTAACACCAAGGTCATACTCAATAATAATTTCGACTGATTTGCGAACATAAAGTTACGCCTAAATAAACATTTCGCTACTATGCTAGTAAATTCGGGTAGAATACACAATCTTGATTTTACCTTTTGTTTTACTCTTGTTTTAGGTGTCCTGTGTCAGAGCACAATCCCTCAGTCCAAACTGCTGGCTTTTGGCAAGGCGCTAAAGACAGTCAAGCCATCATCTTTACTTATCTGCCTGTATCTTTTGCCTTTGGTGTATCCGCGACCCAATTTGGTTTTAGTGCATGGGAAGCCTTATTTCTATCTTGCTCTATGTACGCTGGTGCTAGCCAATTTCTTGTGGTTGCATTATTGGGCAGTGGTACATCTATTTGGATGACAGCACTTACAGTCATTGCACTGGATATTCGCCACGTACTTTATGGGCCAGCCTTACAAAACCTGATTCAAGACCGTTTAAACCTAAAAAAGACCGCAGTATGGGCATGGGGTTTAACCGACGAAGTTTTTGCGGCTGGAATGATTAAACTTTCCCAACGTCGTCAAGAATGGTCAGAGTCTTGGATGCTCGGACTCAGCTTGTTTAGCTGGATGTCATGGGCCTTGGGTTCATTTTTAGGTGGTTTATTTGCAGATCAAGTCAGCGACTTGCCGCAATTTTTACAAGCCGCTTTAGACTTCTTGTTACCTGCATTGTTCTTAAGCTTCTTACTGGCAGCTTTTGAGAAAAAACATACTTTTGTGGTTGCTGTATCTTTAGTGGTTTCCGCATTGGCCTGTTATTTTATCAACATGTCTGCTGCAATTTTTATTGGGATTGCATCTGGGATTTTAGCGGGATTATTTAAACATTATGTTTTAAAGCAAACTGATGAAGTGAGTATTTAAAATGGATTTACAGATTATCTTGGTGGGGATATTGGTCGGTATTGCAAATTTTGCTTCACGCTTTGGTCCATTCTATCTGCTGCAAAAAAGCCAACAACACACACAAACTCGTGGTGCAACATGGTTAAAAATTGCATTAGGCAGTATTGGAATTGCAGCAATCAGTTCAATGTTAATTGTCGCCACTCTCCCACCATTGATTGAAACCCCAAATAAAAGTTTTGCGATGCTGGTGGGCTTTATCGTACTCACAGGATTATATTTTAAATTTAAAAGAATTGTTTTAGCGACACTTACAGCAGCATTGGCCTATGGTTTGGTCTACACCTATCTGTAGTTTTGTTGTTTGAGCATATTTTAATGTATCATCAGATCAGCGTTTAAATTTAAAGTCTTTCGGATTTAAAATGCTTTTATCTAATCAATTTACAATAAAAAACTATGTAAATTAATTAGTTGTGTATGATTGCTTTCAAATATAATATTTAAAATACGCAACTTGATATGTTTATCGCACACTTACCTTCTGGCTATATACTGGCTAAACTTTTACTCAAGAAATTTAAACAGACAAAAATCACCAATAAAGCTTTTTTTACGCTGATTATGCTTGGTGCAGTTTTTCCTGATATTGATCTATTCTATTTCTATTTATTCGATCATAGGTCGGTACATCACCATAAATATTTTTTACATTGGTTTTCATTTTGGATTCCAATCTTTCTAATCGCTTTATGTTATTTCATCCATTCAAAATACACGGCTAAACCTGCCCTGATGATCAGTCTTTTTTCGGGTGCTACCCTACTACATATTGGCTTGGATACTTTTGTAGGTGATGTTTGGCTTTTTGCACCGTTTATTGATCAACCCTATGTGTTTTTTGAAGTCAGCTCACGTTATCAGCCGTGGTGGTTAAACTTTATTCTGCATTGGTCATTTTTTGTAGAATTATTGATCTGCCTCATTGCGTTGATTCTGTGGGTTCGTAAAAAGAATTAATTAAAAATTCTTAATCAGTTTCTTGCGCAAATTCAAAGCCACTTCATTTGTAGTGGCAAACCACCGATAAGCTAAAAACTTTATAAAAAAATCTGTTAGACAATATCATTATTTTATGTCAATCAGCCCTTAACACACGCCTGAGTTCTGCTATGCTAACAGTCCATAAGACAAGCATGGAAGAATAGCATGAGCGTTACTATTGGTACCCCACTTCAATCATCTGCATTTAAAGTTTTACTGTTAGGTTCAGGAGAGCTTGGTAAAGAAGTGGTGATTTCATTACAACGACTTGGTGTCGAAGTTCACGCGGCAGACCGCTACGAAAACGCACCTGCCATGCAAGTTGCTCATTTCTCTTATGCCTTAAACATGGCAGATGCAACAGAATTAAAAGCTTTAATTGAAAAAGTAAAACCCAATCTTATTGTTCCAGAAATTGAAGCGATTGCTACTCAAGTATTAGTCGAAATCGAACAACAAAATATTGCAACCGTGATCCCTTCGGCAAAAGCGGTGAATTTAACCATGAACCGTGAAGGGATTCGTCGCTTAGCGGCAGAAGAACTTGGTTTACCGACTTCCGCTTACCGTTTTGCCAATACTTTAGAAAGCTTCCGTTCTGCATGTGATGACATTGGTTATCCGAACTTTGTTAAACCTGTAATGTCTTCTTCTGGTAAGGGGCAATCTCGTGTCAAAGAATATGCAGAAGTAGACGCGGCTTGGGAATATGCTCAAACGGGTGGTCGGGTAAATCAAGGTACGGTCATCGTTGAGTCACAAATTGACTTTGATTTTGAAATCACCTTACTCACTGTACGTTCGAAAAATCCAGAAACAGGTGAAATTGAAACCGCTTATTGTGATCCAATTGGGCATCGTCAAGATTCAGGCGACTATGTAGAAAGTTGGCAGCCCCAAGCAATGACAGAAGCAGCTTTAAATGAAGCCAAACGCATTGCCAATAAAGTCACTGTAGCACTTGGTGGCTGTGGGATTTTTGGGGTAGAACTGTTTGTAAAAGGTGATAAAGTATGGTTTAGTGAAGTATCACCGCGTCCACACGATACAGGCTTAGTCACACTTGCATCACAATTCCAAAGCGAATTTGAATTACATGCACGTGCGATTTTGGGTTTACCTGTCAATACTGAACGACATAGTATTGCTGCAAGTGCTGTAATCTATGCAGGTATGGATGCAAAGAATCTTTCATACTCTGGCTTAAATCTTGCTTTGCAAAATCCTGCGACAGACTTACGCCTGTTCGGTAAACCTGAAGGATTTAAACGTCGTCGTATGGGCGTGGCAACAGCACGTGCTGAAACAACAGACCAAGCACGTGAACTTGCACAAGAAACGGCTGCAAAAGTCACTGTTCATTTAAACAACTAGCCAATATATTTGCGGACAAGACATCCATGATCAACACCTCTCCTCTATTGGAATATGTAACTGATATACATGACATTAAAGCGATTAATCAATGGCGTAGCGATGTTGAGCAACAGTTAAATGAGGCCTATGATCATGGTACAACAATACGCGAAATTGTCCGTACCCGTTCAAATGTGGTAGATGAAGCCCTTATGTTTCTCTGGAAGCATTCGGGGCTAGATCAAACAGATCTCGGTTTATTTGCTGTTGGTGGCTATGGGCGACGCGAAATGTTGCCCTATTCTGATGTCGACATCATGATTCTTTCAGAAGAAGATCTTTCTCCTGAACAAGAACAAACAGTGACGCAATTTATTTCTACACTTTGGGATGTGGGGAATTTTAAACCGGGTGTCAGTGTACGGAGTATCCGAAGTTGTTTTGAACAAGCCACCAATGATCTCACTGTGGCAACCTCGCTGATTGAAGCGCGATTAATTATTGGCAATCAACATCTGGCAAGATGGCCTCGTCGTGTCGTTTCCCAAACTTGGACAGACAAGACTTTCTTTGATGCCAAGATGGATGAACAAGCGCAACGCTATGCACAACATAACAATACTGAAAGCAATTTAGAACCCGATATTAAAAATGCACCCGGCGGTATTCGGGACATTAACCAAATTGGCTGGATTGCCAAACGACATTTCCGAGTCAATCGTATTTACGACTTGGTTCATTTGGGTTTTATTTCTGAATTTGAATTGGGCGTTCTGGAAGAAGCTGAAAACTTTCTTTGGGAAATTCGCCATCATTTACACCGTTTAACCAAACGTGATGAAAATCGCCTATTGTTTGATTATCAACGTGATATTGCAGCTAAATTTGGCTATACACGAGAAGATGATCATCATCCAAATTATCCAATTGAACAGTTCATGAAGCGTTATTATCGTACCGCGCAACAGGTTTCGACCTTAAATGAAATGTTATTGGCTTATTTCAATGAATCGGTGATTACCCCACGTTTACCCGACTATGAACGTAAAATCGAAAATATTAACGAACATTTTAAATTGGTTGATGGCAAGCTTGCCGTTCAACAACATAAAACCTTTTCCGAAAATCCAAGCGCTATTTTAGAGATTTTTTATATCTTGGCGAATCGCCCTGAAATCGAGGGTATTCGTGCACGTACATTACGTCTTTTGACTTTAGCAGCAAAACGCATTGATCAAGCATTTCGTGATAATCCGACCCATCAAGCATTATTCATGGCGATCATTCGCTCTCCATATCGTTTATATGAAACCATGGTGGCAATGAAACGTTATGGTGTATTAGGAAATTATATCCCTGCATTTGGGCAAATCATGGGACTGATGCAATATGACTTGTTCCATATTTATACCGTCGATGCACATACCTTACTGTTAATTCGTAATTTAAATCGTTTTAAAGAACCCGGCTTTGCCAAAGACTATCCTGTTGTCAGTTCTGTATTTCAACGCTTAGTCCGTCGTGACATCGTATTCCTTGCTGCATTATTCCATGATATTGCCAAAGGCCGTGGTGGAGATCACAGTGAACTTGGCGCCGAAGATGCAATTGAATTCTGTCTTGCGCATGGATTTACCGAACGCGAATGTAATCTGGTTGCTTGGCTCATCCAAAACCATTTACTGATGTCGATGACCGCACAGAAAAAAGATATTTCTGACCCAGATGTGGTGAAAGAGTTTGCTGAAAAGCTTGGTGATATGGAGCATTTAGATTATCTCTATACGCTGACGGTTGCCGATATCAATGCCACCAATCCAAAACTTTGGAATACATGGCGCTCTTCTTTGATGCGTCAACTCTATACCCATGCGCGCGATGTAATTCGTTCTGGTTTGGGTCGTCCTGTTGATTATCAAATGCTGATTGAAGATACCAAATTCTCTGCAAGCGAAGTCTTGGTAGATGAGTTTCCACTTGATCAAGTTGAAAAGGTTTGGCAAGAGCTTGGGGACGAATACTTCCTTAAAGAATCCGCAGATGAAATTGCATGGCATACCCGCGCGATTTTGCAACACGGCGACAACCCTGCACCATTGGTGCTCATGCGTGCGCACCGTAAAGCAGCACAAGATGCTGTACAGATCTTTATTTATACCCAAGACCAACCCAATCTGTTTGCCACCACAGTGGCAATTTTGGATCGTATGAATCTGGATGTCCAAGATGCACGGATTATCACTGCAACCAAAGCCTTTAGTTTAGATACTTATGTGGTCTTGGATCGTTTCGGTACCTTATTAACCGATCCTGAACGTGAAGAAACAGTCAAACAGGCGTTAATTAAAGCCTTAAGCGAATCAGATAAATATCCGGGTTTGATGCAACGTCGTATTCCACGTCAACTTCGCCACTTCGATATTGAAAATACCGTGGATGTAACACTTAACGAAGCTTTGCAGCAAAATATGGTAGAAATCTCTACCCTCGACCAACCGGGCTTACTTGCACGCGTTGGTGGTTTATTTATGATGCAAGGTTTAGACATACATTCTGCTAGAATCGCCACGCTGGGTGAAAAAGCAGAAGATATTTTCTTTGTCACCAAAAAAGATGGCACCCCCCTCACTGAAGCTGAGGCTGAAGTCTTTACCGCAAAATTAAAAGCGGCATTAGATGAAGCATCCAATCAAATCTGTGGGCAACATTAATCTTACTTTCTATCGTGGTAATTGTTTCATGAACTCTAGTTTGTCTTTATTACATCCTTATCCATTTGAAAAGTTAAGCCAGCTTTTTCAGGATGTAAAACCTGCAGATTTACCTTTGATCCCACTTTCAATTGGAGAACCAAAGCATCCTGCTCCTGAGTTTGTGAAGCAAGCGATCATTGATAATTTTCAGCACCTTTCAACTTATCCAAACAGTAAAGGTTTACCAGAACTTCGTGAAAGTATTGCTCAGTGGCTAACCCGTCGTTTTAAACTGAATGCAATCAGTGCCGAAGATCATGTCCTTCCAGTTACAGGTACACGTGAAGGGATTTTCTCTTTTGTACAAGTCTTGATTAATCGTGATGACGCACCTTATGTGGTAATGCCTAATCCGTTCTATCAGATTTATGAAGGTGCAACACTTTTAGCTGGCGCCAAGCCATACTTTGTTAACTGTACCGAAGATAACAATTACCTCGGTGATTTTGATGCTGTACCTGCTGAAGTTTGGGAAAAAACTGCACTTTTGTTTGTTTGTACGCCGGGAAATCCTACTGGTGCGGTACTTTCAAAAGCACAATTTAAAAAGCTAATTGCACTTTCTGACCAATATGACTTTGTGATTGCGTCTGATGAATGTTACTCAGAATTGTGGTTTGATGAAGCACCGATCGGTTTATTGGAAGTCTGTGCTGAATTAGGTCGTAACGATTATAAAAATTGTATCGTGTTCCATTCTCTGTCTAAGCGTTCAAACCTACCGGGTATGCGCTCAGGTTTTGTTGCTGGGGATGCAAACTTACTTAAACCTTATTTAAAATTTCGTACTTATCACGGCGCTGCAATGCCAGTCCAACATCAATTGGCTTCAATTGTTGCTTGGAACGATGAAACACATGTTGAAGAAAATCGTAGACTGTATCGTGCCAAATTTGATTTGTTCCAAAATGAACTCGGTCATCTTTTAGCATTACAAAAGCCCGATGCAGGTTTCTATTATTGGTTAAAAGTCGATCATGATGAAAACTTTGCCAAAATGTTAATGGAAAAAGCCAACATTAAAGTTTTACCGGGGCGTTATTTGTCTCGTGATACTGAACAAGGCAATCCTGGTGAAGGTCATGTTCGTATGGCATTGGTCGCAGATATTGCTCAATGTGAGCAAGTGATCCAACGTCTAAAAGCTATTTTATAAAAATATGCTGTTATAAAAAATGCCCCAAATTTGGGGGCATTTTTTTATGGTATTTAAAAATCAAATGCAGCACTTAGCATGAATGTACGAGGTTGCCCAGCAACCAAGTAGCCGTTATTGGTGTTAGAAGTACTGTTGATGTTGTCGAATAGACCAACTGATGACCAATAATTTTTATCGAAGACATTATTTACGCGGAAATTAAAAGTTGTCGGTGTTTGCCCCAACTGAGTTTTATATGTCGCACCAAGATCTAAAGTTGTCCAATCACCTACTTTCAATTTGTTGTCTAAACTTGCATAAGTCGAACCTGTATAAGTGACTTGAGCATTTAAAGACACATCTTGAACTGTTGGTAATTTCCAATCAGCACCAACATTTGCTTGAAATTCTGCAACACCCACTTCCTTTTTATTATCGTAGTTAACATTTCCTGTATTTTTTTGCTTTGCATCAATCCAAGTTGCACCACCTAACACTTTTAAAGAATCAGTCAATTGACCAAAAGTATTGAGTTCAACACCACGATGTACATATTTACCCGCATCACTAAAAACACTGTTTTCAAGTACTGCGCGCTGCTTATCGATATCAAACAAACTTAGGCTTGCACCAAACTGATCATTTTCATATTTGGCACCAATTTCTTTTTGTTTAGCAACGAATGGTTTGAGTGTTGTGGTTTCTTTCGTCGTTGAATTGGTATTACTCAAACCTGTAGCTAAAGATTCAATATAATTTGCATAAACTGAAACTTCAGGCAGGATTTTATAACTTAGACCCAAAGCAGGGGTAAACTTACTTTCATCATACTCACCTGATTTAGTTGAAGTTCCATAATTATAGTTTTCTTGCATGATGGTTTGATAACGTCCACCGAGCATGACTGTTAATTTATCATCTAAAGCTTTGAGGTTATCGCCAATGGCAATACTTCTTAAACGCGTCCGAGTCGTTAATTTAGGTGTATCTAAGTTATTCCCAAACAACGCATTTTGTGAATAAGCAGGTTGATCATACTGGATTGGATTATAGATATTGTTGGCTAATGTATTTTTATAGTCCATCACATAAGCATTGCGGGTGTTCTGTTGAAATGCCGATGCAGATAGCACTAAATTATGTTCAATTGAACCTGTGTTTACTTTACTACGCACACCAACTTCACCAGTATTGACCATATCTACACGCGCATTGTCAAATCGATAAATGGTTCCCGCGCCTGTTGTCTGATTGGTCAATGTCATATTTGCTAAACTGTTTTGCTCTTCGCCATGTCGAAAACCATAAGCAGCATAAGCTGTTAAATTATCTGCTAAATCATATTCAGCACGATAACTTCCGAAGACATCCTCTTCATTTGAATACGTCCATTTTTGTGCAAAGTTATCTGAGCCATCAATTGCTTTCGGAATCTCGGTAATACCCGCGCCTAAAGTCACATTTGGTCGAGTCGCTTTTAAACGATTATTCACATAACCCATATCGCCAGAAAGACGTAAACGATCACCACGGTAATCCAAACCTATAGAAGCTAAGCCTAAAGATGCTTCTTCATTATCAACAGCAGTATCACCGCCATGATATGCTGTGTTTACTCGTACGCCGAATTGTTGATCTTCACCAAAACGGCGAGAAATATCATTGGCAATATAACCGCCATTAAAGTCCGTACCTACTGTGACACGATTAAGTGGTTCGTTACTTGCACGTTTCGGCAATAAGTTAATTGCACCACCAATCCCACCATTACTTGGCATGGCTCCATTTAAAAATGAGGATGCCCCTTTTAATACCTCAACACGTTCAAACAGCTCCGCAGGAATATATTGACGTGGTAAAATTGAATATAAACCGTTATAGGCTGTGTCGTCTGAACCCAAGTTAAAGCCACGAATATAATAATTTTCTTGGAAATTACCAAAACCACGTCCGACACGAACACTTGGATCCACTTTTAAAACATCCCCAACACTTTTTGCTTGTCGCTCTTGAATATATTGATTGGTATAGCTGGTTAGATTAAACGGCGTATCTATATTTTTCTGATTACCAAATATTCCAACTTTACCGCCAGAAGCCACTTGTCCACCAGCAAATGCTGGCATTAAACCCTCTGCTGATGCATCTGCACTTGCGACTACTGTAATCGTACTCAGTTGTTTTGCATTACCATTGCTCGATTGAGTCGATGGAGCATCTTGTTGTTCAGCATGCGCAATTGCAGCACTTGTCGCCACTGCCATCATCACAATTAAGGGTTTAATTTTTCGCATAGGAGGCTCTAAAACAGTCATCTAAATTAAGTCGCAATATTAAATGATAATCACTATTACTTAAACTTGCTTTCTCATTTTATAAGCACGTTTTTTCAAATAAAAAAGCAAGAACTCATGGTATTTATTTATTAAAAAATATTATAAATTGAGAAAGTTTTTGTAGTTTTTATACAAAATTATGCTGGTTTTGATGGTTTTTATATCAAAAACATATAAATAATTTTATTCATTCACGTGATCTAATAATCAGTGCTTTAAAACAACAAATATCACTAACTTCAACGGCCTCTCTATAGCAAAATTTAACCGCTTAACTTTCAAAAAATCACATTAAGCGCTGTATTGCAACTTGACCAAACATAGAGCCTTTAGAGATACTCAACTTATCTCTACTCATTTAAAAAACTAAAATGAAATCGCATGACCCAATGAAAAAAAAGCGCATAAACTCAAAACTCGGGATCATTATTGCAATTATTTTTATTGTGCTAATCGTGGCTTTTATTGGATGGAAATCTTCAAATAAAAAGCAGCCTTCTCCAGAAAATGCAGCAACATCCGCTTCTAGCGCAAAACCAGCACTGACTGTAACGGTGATACAACCCGAGCTACAAAACTGGAAGCAAAACTTTACAGCCAATGGCAATATTGCTGCATGGCAAGAAGTGGTGATTGGCAGTGAACTTTCGGGGCAACGAATTACCAAAGTCAATGTCAACGTTGGTGATAGCGTACAACGTGGGCAAGTTTTGGCTGAAATTAACAGTGAAAGTATTCGTGCTGAATTGGCGACAGCAAAGGCCAATTATGCAGAAGCGAAAGCTGTGCTAGCTGATGCCAGTATCAATAATCAACGTATTCAACAACTCAAAAATACTGGTGCAATTTCACAACAAGAAGCGACAAAATACCTGACTTCTCAAAGTACAGCACAAGCCCGTTTAGATGCTGCCAAAGCCCAAATTGACAGTAATCAGCTTCGTTTAACACAAACCCAAGTGATTGCACCCGATCATGGGGTTATTTCAGCACGTACAGCAACAGTTGGCTCATTGGCACAAACGGGACAAGAACTGTTCCGCTTGATCCGTGATAACCGTTTGGAATGGCGTGCCGAAGTAACCTCGACAGACTTATATAAACTTAAAAAAGGCATGACAGCGCATATCACCTCACCTGATCCTAGCCGTTCAGCCGTTTCAGGTAGCGTTCGGATGATTGCACCAGTCATTGACCCGCAAACACGTTATGGCTTGGTCTATGTGGATATACCTACCACTGATGCTGTTCGTATGGGTATGTTTGTCAAAGGTGAGTTTGATCTAGGCGAAAAGCCAGCACTAACAGTGCCTCAAACCGCAGTACTTTTACGTGATGGTTTCTCTTATGTGTTTATTGTCAATAAAGATAATCGAGTAACTCAACAGAAAGTCACACTTGGTCGACGTTTAAATGATCGTGTTGAAATTGTTGATTTAGCAGCAAACACTCAACTGGTTGCCTCTGGAACAGGATTCTTGTCAGATGGTGATTTAATCAAACGTGGTCATGCCATTCCAGATACACCATTGACCAAACAACTCGTTAGCACGCAGGAGAAATAACATGAATTTCTCCGCTTGGTCGATTAAAAATCCGATTCCCGGTATCTTGCTTTTTATCATGCTAGGTTTAGCGGGTTTGATGTGTTTTCATTGGATGAAAATCCAACAATTCCCCGATATTGAATTACCGATGGTTACGGTTACTGCGGCTTTACCCGGTGCAGCACCACCGCAACTGGAAACAGAAGTTGCACGTAAAATTGAGAACTCGATTGCAACTTTACAGGGACTTAAAAATCAATATACCAATATCCAAGATGGTGTAGTTACCGTAACTGCCGAGTTCCAACTGGAAAAACCACTGCAAGAAGCTGTTGATGATGTCCGTAATGCGGTTTCACAAGTACGTTCAGATTTACCTGCAGATCTTCGTGATCCAATTGTCAGTAAAATCAACCTTTCAGGTTCACCGATTCTCACCTACACCATCCAATCCCCTCGTATGGATGAAGAAGCACTGTCTTGGTTTGTTGATTACGATGTAGCACGTGCAATGTTAAAAGTCAAAGGCGTTGGTGCGGTTTCTCGTGTAGGCGGTGTCACGCGTCAAGTTGAAGTTGAATTAGATCCTGAAAAACTCTTAGCATTAAATGCCACAGCAACAGACATCACCCGACAATTACGCCTTGTTCAGCAAGATGCATCTGGCGGACAAACCAAAATAGGCGGCAGTGAACAGTCTATTCGTACCATCGCCACAGTAAAAACTGCTGCTGAAATTGCAGCAATGGATATTGCCTTGAGTGATGGTCGCCATATTCGGCTGGATCAAGTTGCCAGCATTCGTGATGGCATTGCTGAACGACGTTCTGCTGCACTGTTAAATGGCCACCCTGTGATTGGCTTTGAAATTACCCGCAGTAAAGGTGCAAGTGAAGTTGATGTTGAAATCGGAGTAAAAGAGGCACTTGAAACATTAAAAGCGGCGCATCCCGATATTAAAATCACTGAAGCATTTAACTTTGTAAATCCTGTGGTTGATAACTACAAAGGCTCAATGTCCTTGCTGTATGAAGGCGCACTGCTTGCAATCTTGGTGGTTTGGCTGTTTTTACGTGATTGGCGTGCCACGATCATTGCGGCAACTGCCCTACCTTTGTCCATTCTACCCGCCCTAATTGGCATGTATTACTTAGGTTTTACTTTAAATATTGTCACACTGTTAGCCATGTCGTTGGTTGTTGGGATACTGGTCGATGATGCCATTGTAGAAATTGAAAATATCATCCGGCATCTTCGAATGGGGAAAACGCCTTATGAAGCGGCCATGGAGGCAGCCGATGAAATTGGTTTAGCCGTGATTGCCACCACTTTCACCTTGATTGCAGTGTTCTTACCCACTGCCTTTATGAGTGGTATTGCGGGTAAATTCTTTGTGCAATTTGGCTGGACAGCGGCTTTGGCTATTTTTGCCTCACTTTTGGTGGCACGCTTACTGACACCTATGATGTCAGCCTATATTCTTAAACCTTGGGTTGGCAAAGTTGAAAGTCATCATGACAACCAAGTATTAGATGATCAAAGCCAAGCAATCAAAGATCATGGTGATCTTGAACTTCAACATGATCGTGCCAAAGATGGTCGGGTGATGCGCGCATATATGCGGATGGTCACATGGTGTTTAAATCATCGTTGGATCACCTTAAGCAGTGCCATCATTTTCTTTATTGCTTCACTGATGCTCATTCCATTACTCCCTACAGGCTTTGTTCCACCACCTGACACTGGGCAGACCCAAGTGCGTGTTGAGCTTCCACCAGGTTCACAATTTCCAGATACCTTAAAAGCAGCAGAATACGCGCGTAGTTTAATTAAGGATCATCCTGAAATTAAAAGTGTCTATACCACGATTGGTGGTGGTTCAGCAGGTACAGATCCTTTTGCGGGTGGTGCATCAAGTGAACCAAGAAAAGCAACCTTAACCATTCAAGTCACAGCACGTTCAGACCGTGCTGCAAGTTTGCAAAAAATTGAAAACGACTTGCGCCAACGTTTAGCTCCATTGCCTGGTGCACGGATTCAAGTCGGTATTGCAGGCAATAACAGCCAATATCAAATTGCGCTGTCAGGTGATGACCCAGATGTATTAATCAGTACAGCACGTCAAGTAGAACGAGAAATCCGGACTATTCCAAATATTGGTAGTATTACCTCAAGCGCAGCATTGATTCGCCCTGAATTGGTGATTCGCCCTGACTTTGCAAAAGCTGCGGATTTAGGCATTACCACACAAAATATCGCTGAAACTGTGCGTATTGCCACGGCGGGAGATTTTGATCAGAATTTGGCAAAATTAAACCTTTCGCAACGGCAAATTCCGATCGTCATCAAACTGCCCCTGTCTGCACGTCAAGACCAAGACCTGATTAAACGCTTGATGATTACAGGCAGTAAAGGTCCAGTGATGTTAAGCACCATTGCACAAGTTAATATTGAAAGTGGTCCTTCACAAATTGACCGCTTTAACCGTTTACGTAACATCAACTTTAATATTGAGCTCAATGATCAGCCTTTAGGCGATGTTGCGGCTGCTGTAGATAAACTTCCAACCATCAAAAACTTACCTCCGACAGTAAAACGTACCAATCTGGGTGATGCCGATGTGATGGAACAGCTCTTTGCAAGCTTTGGTTTAGCTATGCTCACAGGCGTATTGTGTATCTATGTGGTCTTGGTGCTCCTGTTTAAAGACTTCTTACAACCGATCACCATTTTAGTAGCATTGCCTTTGGCACTGGGTGGTGCGTTTGTGCTACTGCTTTTAGCAAAAAGTAGTTTTTCGATGCCAAGTTTGATTGGCTTAATCATGTTGATGGGAATTGCCAGTAAAAACTCGATTCTTTTGGTCGATTATGCAATTATCGCCCGCAATGAACGGCAGTATTCACGTATGAATGCGCTCTTAGATGCCTGCCATAAGCGTGCACGACCCATTATTATGACCACTTTAGCGATGGGTGCAGGTATGTTTCCGATTGCCTTAGGAATAGGTACAGATCCAAGTTTTAGAGCACCGATGGCAATCTCTGTAATTGGTGGACTGATTACCAGTACCTTTTTATCATTATTGGTTATTCCTGTTGTGTATACCTTTATTGATGATATTCACAACATGTTATTTAAGCGCAATAAAGCCAATAAATCGAAAGAAGCAAGCGTATCTCATTCTTGATTTTTAAAATTGAATGAGATGACAACATAATGTAAAAGAGAAAGCCTATCTAGATCTTTATTAGACTTCTTTCATAAGTCCTTTTTAAAACCATAAATCAACATAAAAGCGCCCTCATCCTAGCCTTCTCCCAAAGGGAGAAGGAACTTTCAATACCAATATGATTCACTCCACATGATCATTTTTTGATTTATCAAAGATCTTTATTAGATAGACATTTTTTTATTTGGGCTAATTTTATTTGATTAATTCAGCAACAAAGCCGCAGCAAATAAGCCAAAGCATAAGGATGAAAGATAATAAATATATTTGATTTTGGTTTTAAACCAATGCATAGCTTTATTTTGGGTCATCAATCGCACCAGAAGCAAGTTCCAGATCAAAACTACACTCACCATCCACAAACAGGTTAAAGTCAGTTGAACAACATTATAGTGCTGATAAATTGCCATAATAATACTGCTATAAAACAGAATATTTTTAGGATTTAATAAACTCGACTGTATCCCCAGCAAGACATATTTTATCCATGCAAAGGTGGGTTTATTTTGGTGTTCTATATGGTAATCCACTGTTAGTTTAGCTTGTTGTGCAAATATGAAACACCGATAAGACAAATAACTTAAATAAGCAATACAGCCCCATTTTACCAGCTTTAAAATATCATCATCGAGTTTGCCAAGAAAAAACAATGAACTCAAAATAAGGCCTATCACGGCAACATTTCCCAAGACGATCCCTAAACAAACAGCTCTCGCCGCATGTGGCCCATTTCGAAACAATGAGGTTAAAATAAGAAAAAAATCAGGGCCGGGTGAAAGTAAAGCAATGAAATGGGTGACAATCACAATAAAGAACAGTTGCATTACTCGATCCAAAAAAATATTTAGATGAGCTTAAATATTTTTAGAACCTATTATCTTGTAGATAATTGCGCAGTTAGAGCATGACAAACTGAGCTTGAAACTGCTTCGGTGTGATTCCAGTATGCGATTTAAACACATGATGAAAATGACTTTGGTCTGTAAACCCCAAATCATGAGCAACTTGAATAATTGCTTCTCCAGACTTCAAACGCTTTCTGGCTATATTTATTTTTTGATTTAATTGATACGCATGTGGTGTTAAGCCAAAATTATTTTTAAACAAGCGAATAATGGCATAACGACTAATCCCTAGACTTTGACTGAGATCTTCTAAAGAAAGCATCTGTTTACTGTGATTCATATCATCAATCATTGCACCCAAATGCTTTTGAAAATAATCAGACTGCTTTAATAACGTAAATTCAAAATTGGGCAATAATATTTCACTCAGGACTTCAATTAATTGTTGTTGTTTGAATAAAATCGATATAGTTGGATCAAATAACAGCTGATTTAACTGCGTAAATGCTTGGTATATATGTGGGTTTGTTAAAATTTGTGGTTTTAGCAACGGAAGATGATGGGGATAAAGCTGCTCAATATCTTTGACTAATTCTGAAAAAAGTTGAGCAACCCAATGTGCATCTAAATGCATCATTTGATAACTCCATGCTTGATTTTCCAGTGGATTACATGCGTGTTCCACCTCAGCAGGAATGATTACTACGCTTCCTGTTTGAATTTGCTCTTCGCTGGCAAAATAGCTACTAAAGCGACTTATTCCACAATCCACAGCACCAATCGAAAAGGTCGGAGGCTATGTGATTTATAGCAAATACGGCTTTGACATGCCCTACGTGTTTCGACATAGGGCATTTGCGGATCAGTCCAAAATTCAACTGCAGTGTCTAATTGCATCATATCCTCAGTCTTATTTTGATCTGTACAACAGGTTATTCTGCTAAAGCTTTTTCAATATCCTGTTCTATATCCTCAGGCTTCGTGGTTGGTGCATAGCGGTTAATCACTTCACCTTTCTTATTTATTAAGAATTTGGTGAAATTCCACTTAATGCCACTGCCGAGTATGCCCTTACTGTTATTGGTTAAATAACGGAATATCACATGCGCTTCAGGTCCTTTTACATTCACTTTAGCGAACATTGGAAAAGAAACACCATAATTGCGTTGGCAATAAGTGCCGATTTGCTCATTTGTACCGGGGTCTTGTCCACCGAACTGGTTACAAGGAAATCCTAAAACTTCAAGACCTTGGTCTTTATATTTCTCGTAAACCTTTTCTAATCCTGCAAATTGTGGAGTAAAGCCACATTTACTTGCAGTATTTACAATCAATAAAACTTTTCCTTCATAATCAGAAAAAGATTTATTTTCACCCTCTAACAGCTCAGCCTCAAACTGATAAATGTTGGTCATGGATACGTTTCCTCGTCGCCTTTTTCTTGTGATTTTAATTCTAAAGAAGCGGAATTTACGCAGTAGCGTAAGCCCGTTGGTTGTGGTCCATCTTCAAATACATGCCCCAAATGAGCGTCGCAATGATGGCATATAATTTCTACACGTTCCATACCATGCGAATGATCATCTTGTTCTTCTATAACAGTATTATTGATCGGTTTAAAAAAGCTCGGCCAACCACAACCACTGTCATATTTGGTTTCTGAAGAGAATAACTCTTCCCCACAACATCGACATACATAGGTTCCATGCTGCTTGGAATTCCAATACTTTCCAGTAAAGGCAGCTTCAGTGCCCTTTTGTCGAGTGATTTTAAATTCCTCTGGTGATAACTCTCTTTGCCATTCTCGGTCTGTTTTATTGAGTTTTCCCATCATTAAACTCCTTTAAATCTTTGACATTCAATGTCATGCTTCAGTACTTCCATATTTACGCTAGAGCTTGGAAAATTTCTAGCTAAATTTCAACATAGATTGTGATATTTCAGTAATCTATTTTTTTAACTCAAAATAATTGGATAAAATTATGTCCGTTTTAGGTAACACAACCCCACGTGAAATCAAGAAATCGTCAAAGCTAGAGCATGTTTGCTACGACATTCGTGGACCAGTGTTACGAGCGGCCAATGAGATGGAAGAAGCCGGTCATAAAATTATTAAATTAAATATCGGTAACCCCGCCCCGTTCGGCTTTGAAGCCCCTCAAGAAATTATCAATGATGTGGCTTTAAATTTGCCTAATGCTGTCGGTTATACAGATTCAAAAGGGATCTTCCCTGCGCGTAAAGCCATCTGTCAGTATTATCAGCAAAAAGGTATCTTGGATTTACATGTCAAAGATGTGTATATCGGGAATGGTGTGTCTGAACTGATCGTTATGGCGATGCAAGGTTTATTGGATGATGGCGATGAAATGCTGGTTCCAATGCCGGATTACCCATTATGGACGGCAGCCGTAAATCTATCAGGTGGTACAGCGATTCACTATAAATGTGATGACCAAAACTACTGGTATCCTGATATGGCGGATATGGAAAGTAAAATTACCCCAAATACTCGTGGTATTGTGGTGATTAACCCAAATAATCCAACGGGTTCAGTCTATCCGCGCCATGTTTTAGAACAGATCGTCGCATTAGCAAAAAAACATGATCTAATTTTATTTGCAGATGAAATTTACGACAAAATTGTTTATGACGGTATCGAACATGTCTCTGTTGCAGCATTAGCAGGAAACCATTTATGTGTTTCTTTTAATGGTTTATCTAAAGCCTATCGTATTGCAGGTTACCGTTCTGGTTGGATGGCGATTACGGGCGATAAGTCTCGTGCAATGGATTACATTGAAGGCTTGGACATGCTTGCCTCTATGCGTTTATGTGCCAACCACCAAGCCCAATATGCGATTCAAACCGCTTTAGGTGGCTATCAATCAATTAATGATTTGATCCGCCCAGGTGGTCGTTTATATGAACAACGCAATATTGCTTGGGAAATGCTTAACGATATTCCTGGCGTGTCGTGCGTAAAACCAGAAGGTGCAATGTATTGTTTCCCTAGGCTAGATCCTGAAATCTATCCAATTGAAGATGATGAAAAATTCATGTTAGATTTCCTCAAAGCTGAAAAAGTTTTACTGGTTCAAGGAACAGGTTTTAACTGGCCTACACCTGATCATTTCCGTGTGGTATTCCTTCCTGCAGAAAATGAATTACGTGAAGCAATGAACCGCTTAAGTCGTTTCTTGGCAAAAATGCGTTAATCTTTATAAAGTAAAGATAAGCTAAAAAAGGCATTCAAAATTGAATGCCTTTTTTAATTACCCAATTCATCTGTACAACTAAAAACTTAGTCATTGACGTTATATTGTACAACATCTTCATTGAATGCTGAAAAAACGCACTGGCAAGCACTTTATCCAGTTTTAATAGTATGTAACTATAAATTTGAGTGATTATTTGAAAAATTACATTTTTAAATAAGTATGGGCAACAGCTCAGTATTTATATAGATTTAAAAACTGGTACAAAAAATGCTTATGACCAGAACAATGATTGAAAAGGATAGTTTATGAAAAAGACGGTTACTGCACTTACACTTGCAATTGGCATGCTTTTACCCTTTACGAGTTATGCAAAAAATAATGTCGTTGTCGTCGCAACTGGCGGTACGATCGCGGGTGCTGGAGCAAGTTCTACAAATAGCGCAACATATACTGCTGCGAAAGTTCCTGTAGATGATTTGTTGAATGCAGTTCCACAAATTCAAAATCTTGCTAATGTTACAGGCGTACAGGCTTTACAGGTTGCTTCAGAAAGCATCACTGACAAAGAGCTTTTAACCATTGCACGTAAAGTGAACGAATTGGTTAAAAAGCCTGATGTGAATGGCGTGGTGATTACCCATGGTACAGATACTTTAGAAGAAACTGCTTATTTTCTAAGTCTTACAGTTCATACAGATAAACCAATTGTCGTTGTTGGTTCTATGCGTCCACCTTCAGCGCTTTCAGCTGACGGCCCTTTGAACCTGTATAGTGCTGTTGCGCTTGCTGCCGCAGACAGTGCCAAAGGCAAAGGCGTTTTTGTGTTAATGAATGATGATATTTTTGCAGCACGTGATGTGTCAAAGACCATCAATATTCATACCGATGCTTTTGTCAGCCAATGGGGTGCTTTAGGTACACTGGTTGAAGGTAAACCTTATTGGTTTAGAAATGTTGCAAAACGTTTTAACAATAGCTCTGAGTTTAATATTGAGAACATTCAAGGTGATGCGTTACCAATCGTTCAAATCGTTTATGGTTCAGGCAATATGCTTCCAGATGCCTATGTGGCCTATGCGAAAGCGGGTGCTAAAGCCATTATTCATGCGGGTACAGGTAATGGTTCCGTTGCGAATTATATTGTTCCGACATTGAACCAACTCCAGCAACAAGGTGTACAAATCATTCGTTCTTCACGCGTTCCACAAGGTTTTGTATTACGTAATGCTGAACAGCCTGATGATAAATATGGTTGGGTGGTTGCTCACGATTTGAATCCGCAAAAAGCAAAACTTTTAGCTGCTTTGGCGCTGACCAAAACCAAAGATGCAAAAGAAATTCAACGGATGTTCTGGGAATACTAAGTTTAATCTTTGAATCAAGCTTAATACTTGAATCAAGTTTAAAACCAGCACAAAGTTAAGCGTGAAACTATGCATTAAACCGTCAAATAAATTTGGCGGTTTAATTTTATCTTGAATGGATAATGATTTAATCCGCTGTTAAATCCAATTGATCAAGGATATAAAGTGTATTGCCATCGATGATAGTTTTATCTTGATCCAAATACTTTTGTTCCAATACCCCATCCGTTTCAGAAAAAGCATAATCATCATCATTGAGCACTGCTAAATGCTGTTCATCAATCACCCATAGACCTTCAATTTTATCGTGCGGATAGTGTAAACGCGCAACCAAATCCACCACTAAGGTTTTTTCTACTGGGTAGATACCCTGTTGAGCCAGACCACTCCAGCCTGCTGTTAACACATATTGTTCAAGGGTTTGTTCTGCTATCAACAGGCCGAATTGTTCATCTTGCCGAATCGTTGAAGTTGGCTTTAGCTTTTCCAAATCAGTGGCATGTTGCAGATTGATTTTATAAATCCGTTTAAATGCTTGAGGATTATCTTTATAGAAATCATCATCGCGTTCTGCGACTAGAAATTGTGAGGCACTCAATGCGGTTATTGCCGTATTTGAATAAGCCTTCGGACCCCCTTCTTGTTGATACAAATACTGAGAAACGACTTTGCTTTCTAAATCAATCATCACAATACGCACAAGATCTGATTTGCTTACTGAAGCATCGGGATTACTCATGGTGGATTGCATAATGCCCACCAGCTTTTTTTGATCAGGTGTAATGGTTAAACCTTCCATCCCTCGATTTTGGCGTCGATTGGCATATTCTTGGGGCAATAAATACCCCGATGTTCTGCGCTCATCTAAGACATAGGCATTGATACGGTCGATTTCTAGCCCGTCTGCATTAAAATGCACAATATGAGGACCATATTCATCACTGACCCAGAAAGTACCATCTTTGAGTGCAACCAAACCTTCAGCATCCAATCCAAATTCATCTGTGCCTATGGCTAATTTCTTGCCATCTTGGTCATAGGCGATTTCTTTACTTGCACCAAAATGCTGATTGGGCAAACCAGTAATATTTCTGCCCGTTGGATCTTTTAATAAAATTTCTTTTATTTTCTGAATAGTTCCATCTTTTTTTAACTCAAATAATCCAATTTTAGGAGTATAGTCAGGCTCTAAAAAGATTTTGCCATGATCTTGATTAACGTTATATGTGGTATTCGGCCCACGATCTGTAAGTGCATAGAATTGATACTTTTCTGTAGGGTGTGCTGAAATTTCTGAACCAAACCCACCACAACGAATCTCGATAAAATGGCCAGGTTTTGCACCATCAGGAATATTGTGAATGTTTAAAACTTCATAAGGTAAACGCACGCCTTGGCTAAATTTTTTATAAAGCTGAGGATCTGTATCAATATTGTTTGGGTGGATATGCTGTTCAGAAGACAATAAGTCCATGTTCCAATCTCATTTTTTAATATTCTGATTATTTTTTATCATGAAATCAGATAAACCACAGTAAAAGAAATGCGATAAACTGTGTAGAAACACCTTCAAAGTCAATATAAATGAAAAGATTTTTCGCCCTATCACTGATTGTTTGTTCTGCATCGCTACAATTGGCATATGCTGGGACGACGTTTAAAAAAGTTTCTGAGTGTCAGAGTGATTATTTTAATGGCGATTACTGTTCTAAAGCCAATCTTGCCAAATATAAAAATGCGCTTAAAACAATGCAGCCCAATTTTGATAAAAAATATATTTTACTCAATACGGGAACTTCAGATTCTTTAGAAATGGTTGCTTTAGATACCCAAACGGGTATTGCCTATCCACTCAATTATCAGTTTACGGGTTGGGAAGATAATGAAGGCAATGTCAAAAAGAAGCCCACTTATACATTTGCATTGAATGACTCAAAATTATGCTTAATGGGTTCACAATTCGATGGTGATCACCCTGGCACACATGAAACCTATAGCAATATTAAAAATTGTTTTAGTATCAATCATCAATATGGCCATACAAACTTTGAATCAAATTACGATGATCAGGTTCAATATCACTATGATAACAAAAGCAAAACATGGAAGCCTTATTCTCGTTAAATTTTAGATCCATAAAAAAAGAGGCTTTCGCCTCTTTGTTAAATTTAACAATCCGTTCAATATCGGACTTAAACTAATTCAGGTTTAGTCAATTCAGTCATTGGCCAACGTGGTGTTGTCGTCACCGATAAACCATCTTTTTGTCCAGCTTTTAAACGCTGATAACCTGCAAACGCAATCATTGCACCATTATCTGTACATAAAGCAGGTTCTGCATAATAAACCGTTGCTTTAATTTTAGCTAAATCTGCTTCTAAACGCTCTCTTAAACGTTTATTGGCACTGACACCGCCCGCAATCACCAAACGTCTTAAACCCGACTGTTTTAATGCTTTAATCGACTTTTTGACCAAAGTATCCACTAAAGCTTCTTGGAATGAAGCTGCAATATCTGCATCACGTTGTTCTTCACCCAATTTTTTTAACTGCACTGAAACAGCAGTTTTTAGACCACTAAATGAAAAATCTAGCCCTTGATGCAACATTGGACGTGGAAATTCAAACGCGTTTTTGTCACCTTGTTCCGCCAATTTTGAAATATTTGGACCACCCGGATAAGGTAATTTCAACATTTTTGCGACTTTATCAAAAGCTTCACCAGCGGCATCGTCAATCGACTCACCTAGAATTTCGTACTCACCTATTGCATGTGCTGCCATCAATTGAGTGTGTCCACCTGACACTAATAATGCGACAAACGGAAATTCAGGTGGATTTTCGGATAATAATGGAGCAAGCATATGACCTTCCATATGATGCACGCCAATTGCGGGTTTATTCAGCGCAAAAGCCAAGGTGCGACCAAATAATGCCCCTGTCATCAGTGCACCCATTAAGCCAGGGCCGCGCGTATACGCCACTGCATCGATCTCTGATTTTCTTACACCGCTTTGCTCAAGCAACTGATTAATCAGAGGAATTAACTTCCGAACATGATCACGAGAGGCCAATTCAGGGACCACACCACCATACTCTGCATGCAATTTAATTTGACTATATAACACCTGTCCTCTTAAGCCGACTTCATTGTCATAGAGCGCTAATCCTGTTTCATCACATGAAGTTTCTAAGCCCAGAACGATCATTAAATTGCCTTTTACCCATTTCAAAATATTGCTAAAGCTATTATAGACTTGTGGTATGAGATGTAAATGAGTAAAATACTGACCTTCACTTGTGATCTAGGGTAATTCGACCCTGATCTTATCCATAACTTAATGAGGATTCTTCATGCCACAAGTTAAATTGAAAGAAGGCGAACCAGTAGACGTAGCTATCCGTCGTTTCAAACGTTCATGCGAAAAAGCTGGTGTTTTAGCTGATGTTCGTAAACGTGAATTCTACGAGAAACCTACTCAAGAACGTAAACGTAAAAAAGCTGCTGCTGTTAAACGCTACCAAAAGAAATTGGCGCGTGAATCAGTACGTACTACTCGCCTTTACTAAGATTAATTTGTGATTGATTGACTCACCTGGACAGATAAATGACTACTTTAAAAAACCAAATAACTGATGTTTTAAAAGCAACAATGCGTGCTAAAGAAATGGGTAAGTTAACGGTAATTCGTGGTCTACAGGCAGCAATCAAGCAAATCGAAGTCGATGAGCGCATAGAGCTTGACGATACTCAGGTTCTTGCGGTCATTGAAAAGCAAATCAAACAACGTAAAGAATCGGTCAAAGCCTTTGAAGGTGCAGGCCGTGAAGATTTAGCTAGTAAAGAACAAGCCGAAATTGAGGTGTTATCTCAGTTTCTACCTGAAGCTATGTCAGAGGACGAGCTTGATTCTCTCATTGCGCAAACAATTACTGCGCAAGGTGCAACTAGCATGAAAGATATGGGTAAGGTGATGAATTCTCTACGTCCGATCATAGCCGGACGTGCCGATCCAGCACAAGTTTCTGCAAAAATTAAAGCAAAACTTGGCTAAACCCAACGTTCTTAAATCTGAATTTCTGTTTGATTTGGTCTATTTAACAACTTAAATAAAAATTATTTTGCAATGAAATAGTTTCTTGTTAAATAGCCCAAAATCGTCAATCTACAATATCAGTTAATTTATTTTCTATCTGATAATGGCAAATATCTCTAAAGCCACCATCGACTGGATTCTGTACAGATTGATATTGAATATCTTTAAGCAAAAACCCTGCTTTTTCACATAATTTTCGTGCCAATATATTTTCTACATCGACATAAGCATTTAAACCCCAAAAATTCCATTTCGAGAATAAACTACTTACAAATAGTGTTAGCGCTTGTGCCATATAACCTTTTTGTTTAAATTTTGAGTTTCCCCAAAACCCAATAGATGCAGTATTTTGCAACCAATCAATTGCATGGATATCGACAACCCCTAAAAAATCATCAGTTTCTTTTAAACGGATAATAAATACAAAGTTCTCTTTATTTAACAACGCCACCAAACGAGATTGGCAGAATGCCATTGAAGCTGGCAAATTAGGCTCTTCCAATGCCCATGCGAGACTTGCAGGAAACTTTCTAAGCTCGGTTAAAGTATTTTTTATTGCACTATATAAATCTTCAGCATCAGATACTTGAATGATGTTGAGAACAATCTGCTCATTCTCAATTTGAAATTGGCTAAAATCCATAAATGATGTGGCTCAGATGTAAGATGTTAAAGATAAACCTATTTCAAATCACACTGAATATTATATTTTTTTAGTAACTGCATTTCAGGTGACAACATCACTTTATCAATCACATTTTGTTTGGTCATAGATTGCGCTGATGGTGGGAGGTATTGACGATTTTCATCTGTCGTTTTATACATATCATCGACATATTTTTTAACAATACCGCAGAATTCTGACTCTTGTTGCGGGTTAAACTGGCTCAATTTCGGATCTAGACTACGCAAAAAAAATTTCATGTCGGCACTGTATTGCGTCGAAATACGCTCAACTTCTCGAACATAGCTTTCTGGTACTGCTGCAAATGTTGAGTGAGCATAGAAAAAAATGCTGCATGCGATTAAAATTTTCTTCATGTGAATCAAATACTTTATTATAACTTTAAGTGATTTTAGCTTAACCTGTTCAAGCAAGAATAGAAAGTAAATTTTCTTTAATGGCACATTTAAAATTACCCATTATTTTTTAGTTTTTAACTCAAGTTTTAAGTTCTTTAAATGTTATTTTTAAATTTTTAACTTCAGCTCATCTTGCATCACTTTTAAGCGTGTATCGATACGGGCACTCATCGCATTATTCTCTTTAGCCAAACGCTTGGCATGTAAAAGTGATTTAATCGCATTTTCTTCATCACCAGACCAATACTGAACTTCTGCCCGATTTCTCAGCACATTGACTGTACGCATTGGATTCTTTTTATCTAAATTTGCCGCTTGTTGTAACAGTTGCCAGCCAATAATATCTTTATTATTTTTATTCACAAAACGATTAACCAATTGCTCAGCTTCTTTGGGCTTCTGCTGTCGAATATAAACTTCGGCTAATTTATAACTTAATGCACGATTTTCTGGGGTTATGATTTGCTTACTGATGATGGTTTGATAGGCATCATCTAATTTATTTCGCCCTAAATAAATATCAGTTTGAATCAAAGTGACCAAAGTATGCTCAGCGTTGACCTTCTTGGCTAAATTCAGCTGCGTCTGCGCATTGTCATAATCACCTTGCAGCAAATAAAATTCACTTAAAGCCAATAAACCCGCTAAATTATTCGATTGTGCTAAAGCCAGCAATTGACGGTCAGTGGCTTGTCCCGAAATCACTGCGGTATACCATTTAATAATATCAAAATCAGATTGCTGAGCACGAAAAGGAACTTTTGGAAATTGATTTGCCCTTAATCTTGCTTCACTCATACGCTCTGTTGTTAAGGGATGAGTTAACCAAAAATCAGGTAAAAAACTTAACCGACTGGTAGAACGATGCATGGTTTCAAAGAAATCAGCCATACTTTCTGGGTCATATCCAGCCCCATACATAAACTGCATGCCGATCCGATCAGCTTCACGTTCTTGATTTCGGCTATAACTGAGTTGCTTGTCCATCAATGCAGCTTGTGTACCCATCATCACTGCACCACCAATATCACCATCCGCTTTGGACGCCAATGCAGCGCCAACAATGATTCCAGCAAGCGCCAACAAACCTTGACCTTTAAATGCTTCCTGTGAACGGCTGTAATGACGTTGTGTGACATGGGCAATTTCATGTCCCATTACACTGGCAACTTCATCCATGTTACTTGAAGCTGTAACCATTCCACTATTTAAGGCAAACATCCCCCCAGGTACTGCAAATGCATTGATCTGAGCATCTTTAATCACCACCAACCCTACAGGTTGTGAAAGTTGGGTTTGCCTGAGAATTTTTGAAAAAACCAGCATAAACTGGTCTTCCAGCCAAGGATCTTGCAGAACTGGCATTCGCTGTTGCACTTGACGATAAACTGTTTCACCAATGGTTTTTTCTTTTTGTTGATCAAGAAACCCCACCCCACTGCCAATCTCAGGTACTTCAAATTGAGTACTATTCTGAGTTTGCAGAAAATCATCAGCTGAGCTAATTGAAGTGCTTAAGCAGAGACAAAGGCTGAGAAAGGTCTTGTTCAATTGATCGTCCCAATTATTTTAATATTCTAAATATAACATTGAATTTAGTACAAATTCGCAATGAAGTGTTAGGGGGCTGTAAACATTTCATATGTAATTTGCATTGTCAGCAAACATTCAACGTCAACTAGAAGTTTTCATTGACTAAATATCTTGGTGTGCGTTGTTCCAAAGCATCGACTAAATTTTGAAAAGCCAGTTCCGCCATTTTCTTGCGCGTCTCGGCGGTTGCTGAACCGATATGCGGTAAAGTCACGACATTATCCAACTCAAACAATGGCGATTGTTGCAACGGTTCTTTTTGGTATACATCTAGACCCGCAGCAAAAATTTGACGGTTCTGTAAAGCCTCTGTTAATGCCTGTTCATCCACCACCGAACCACGTGCAATATTGACAAAAACAGCATGCTTTTGCATCAAAGCAAATTCTTGAGCACCGATTAAGGCTTTAGATTGGCTATTTAAATCTACCGCAACCACAACAAAATCAGCTTGTTTTAACAGTGCTTCAAGACTTTTATATTGTGCATTAAACTGTTGTGCAACTTCGATTTTTTCACGGCGATTATGATACAAAATATTCATATTAAAGCCATAAAATCCACGTCGTGCAATAGCAGCACCGATATAACCTAAACCGATTATTCCTAAAGTTTTACCAAAAATTTCTTGACCAAATTGTGTCGCATTGACTGTACGTTGCCACTCACCTTGTTTGGTCCAGTGATCTAGACTCGGTACTTTACGCGCAGCACTCATCAACAAAGTAAACGCTAAATCCGCAGTCGTTTCGGTTAATACGTGTGGTGTATTCGACAACCAGATTTTCTTTTGATTTAAATAATCAACATCGTAATTATCATAGCCCACACTGACAGAGGAGATAATTTTTAATTTTTCTGCAGTGGCTATATTGCTTTCATTAATCAAACGACCCGCACCAATCATTGCATCTGCATCAACAACCGCTTGACGAATTTGTGCATTGATATCGCCTTGCTTAGGATTCAATACAATCAACTGATATTTTTCTGCTAATTTTGCTTGAACTTCTGAGTCGATTTGACTAAATACAACCACTTTTTTATTCATATCCTAGAAAACCTCTCAGTACAGATCTTGAAAACTAATTCAGTTTATTTTGCATAAATTGCCATAGACGGCGTTTTAATAGGGGTTGTTCAATCATCTCTTGTAAACTTGCCAATTCAAACATTTCAGTATTGTTTAAATAAGGCAATTGACCAAGACTGATGACTTTGCGTTCTTGCCTTAAAGCATCAACAAACCCTTGGATATACATCGCAGCCCCTCTTCCATCTTGAAGCTGCACCATTGGAAAAGGCCATTTTAAATCATAAAACTGCCCTACAAGCGCCTGCTGTATATTGCCCCATAGCGTGAATTGGTCAGCGCTGATTTGAGTACAATCGACAAAGATGACACAGCTTTCAATGCAATAGGCTTGGATTTCAAATGGCGCAATTTGTAATGCAGGCTCAACAGTAAAGTTTGTCTGTTGCTGAATTTGCTCAGGTGCCGAAATCTCTTCAGTTTGCTGTGTTTCAGGATTGCGTTTTAATAAAGAAACTTCAGGCTGATGAGCTTTTTCAATCTGTGGCGGCTGTACTTTTTGATTTTCTGGTTTTGCATCTGATTGAGTTGAATGCGTGTTCAACTCAGGCACAACAGCAATATCCTGTTCAACTTGAGCAATATCACGGTATAGCGCATTTTCATAATGACGTGTTTGAACATCAACCTTGGGGATCCAAAGCTCTATTCCCATCGTAGCCAAAATGCTACGCTGATGTTCTGATACGTTCATATTCATTATGGATTCAATACACTCTATTCAAGCTATATTTTAGCTGTGTTTTGACTTTTTTGTCGCACTAATCAAAGTAAAAAAACACGATAAATTAAATTTAAGCGCAAGAATATGTTACATGCTGATTTTAGCGACAATCATTGAACACCAACTCACTATAAAGATGTGATTAAAATTCCGTACTTTGCCGTAAGATACATCCCCTGACGAATGATATCTGTACCATTGGCATGATGAACTTTGAGTTCTTGAGTCAACACATCAAATTGAAAAGCATCATAACAATCTTGATGTTGGCATAACCAATTTAAAGTATCAGCAAGATGTTCATCGACAATATAATTTTCAGCTAAAAAATCTTTAGACATTATGATTCAAAGACAATAAAACAAGAATAGCATTATTCTAACGTAAATTTAGCAATACTTAAAAAACCAAGACAGCCTTAAGCAATAAAATAAAACAGCCATATGCAATCAAACGAGGACATCTATCACCATAAGATTGAATGAATCAGCTTGCAAAACTAGATTTTTATTATTTTCATTTAGAGATATAACGCTTTCTAAATATCACCATATTTTATCGAATGATCATAATATAGTGATATTTTGCGATCGCTTCTAGAAAATTAATGATGAGCACCACACTTACGGCACTCTTTAACCACAATATTATGTCCAATTTCATATTCAAAACTGTGGATACACAATAATTTTCTGATCTTTTGAAACATTCTAAAACTCCTTTTAATATGTCACGTCAATATAGTTTCATCCTAAAACATCAATGCCTTAACAAGACATGTAATATGTTTAGCACATATACATATATCTGAATAATACTTTTCCCTAGTTCTTTAGTCTGATACCCCACATTTCTTGATCAAATTTTCAAATTGTGATAATCCAACTAAGCTATTGTTTTTTATTGGTTAAAAGAATAAAAATGTTGCAAAAATATATTGTTTTTAAGCTTGATTTAATCTGACTTTTATATAGGATGAAATGATAGCTTTTTCTATTTAACAATTTTTTTCACTTAGAAAGCTTCTGAGAAAAATACAATTTAAGCCTATCAACAAGATTATAAAGGAATTTTATATGCAAGGACGTATGATGCAGCAACCATTATTAATCAGTAGCCTCATTGAGCATGCTACGCGTTATCATGGTGATACTGCGATTATTTCAAAAAATACCGATGGCACGATTACAAAGACAGATTGGACACATGTAAGCGAAAACGCTAAACGCTTTGCCAATGCACTTGCTGGACTGGGTTTAGGCTTAGGTGACCGAGTTGCAACGATTGCATGGAATAATCATCGTCATCTTGAATCTTGGTATGCAATTTCCGGAAGTGGCTTGGTCTGTCACACCATCAACCCTAGACTCTTTCCTGAACAATTGATCTTTATTATCAATGATGCTCAAGACAAAGTGGTGTTATTTGATAAAACCTTTTTACCGCTAATCAAAGCAGTGAAAGCCCTTACCCCTCATGTAGAACATTTCGTTTATCTGGGTGCTTTTGACCAAGATATTGCCGATGCCCTCCCAGATGTTAAATTCTATGATGTGCTGATTGCAGAACATTCTGTACAGTACGAGTGGCCAAATTTTGAGGAAAATACCGCAAGCTCGCTTTGCTATACCTCAGGAACAACGGGCAATCCAAAAGGCGCTTTGTATAGTCATCGCTCAACCATTTTACACACCTATGCGATCGCACTGCCCGACTCACTAAATTTATCTGCAAAAGATATTATGTTACCTGTGGTTCCCATGTTCCATGTCAATGCTTGGGGTACACCTTATGCCGCAGCAATGGTCGGTTGTACATTGATACTCCCGGGCCCGGGTTTAGATGGTGCCAGCTTAGTGCAAATGATTGATGAATATAAAGTCAGTATTGCGCTCGGTGTACCAACGATTTGGCAAGGCTTGCTTGCCGCAGCAAAACAATCTGGTAGCGCTCTTGAAAGCCTTAAACGCAATGTCGTTGGCGGTTCAGCTTGCCCACCTGCGATGATGAAAGCATTTAGAGACATCTATCATTGCGAAACTATTCATGCATGGGGCATGACTGAAATGAGCCCATTGGGCACAGGCAACCAACTTAAAGCCAAACACCTAAATTTAAGTGAAGAAGAACAATTTAAAGTTCGCTTGTCTCAAGGTCGCCCACCTTTTGGCGTAGATTTACGTATTACCGATGAAGAAAATGGTACACATGAAGTTGCCCGTGATGGACATAGCACGGGGAATCTGCAAGTCAAAGGCCATTGGATTATTGAATCTTATTATGGCAAATCTGAAAAAGCGTTAAGTGCTGATGGTTGGTTTGATACCGGTGATATCGCCACGATTAATGAGGACGGCTATCTGCTGTTAAGTGATCGTGCCAAAGATTTAATTAAATCAGGTGGTGAGTGGATTTCTTCTGTTGAGCTTGAAAACATTGCCATGAATCATCCTGAAATTGCGATGGCTGCTGTGATTGCAGCAAACCACCCAAAATGGGATGAACGCCCAGTGGTGATTGCGATTAAACAGCAAGGTAGTCACATTACTGAGCAAGAACTATTGGATTACTATGCAGATAAGATTGCGAAATGGCAAATCCCAGACAAAGTTATTTTTGTTGAATCCATTCCTTTAACAGGTACCGGTAAAATGTTAAAGCGTGATTTACGTGAACAATATGGAGATGTGTTATTAACTGAATAACGCCATTGAAGCGCTTTAGGGTGTAACGCCTTCCTCAAATCAGTTTTGAAAGCCCAATATTTCATTGGGCTTTTCTACTTCTAAAAAAATAAATATTCAACCCATGATCAGTCTTAAACAATCAGTATAAATCAGCAAGACAAGTGCAATATAAAGATCTTTAATATACTCGCCTATTGGCTTTTAATAGCTATGTACAAGATCTTTGCGCTGCTCACATCAAGCATTTTACGATGCGCTTTGTTTAGCTCAATGATTCATCTCATTTGATTTAAGCATAAAAAACTCGGATCGTAATCCGAGTTTTTCAATATTGATCAACTACATTTCAATACCGATTGCATTTAAAATGTTTTGGCTAGAATCTCCAATGATAGAACACGTCAATGGCTTTTTCTAAAGACTGGCTGGCTTCCAGATATAAACGTTTATTCATTTGATAACGTAAAGTCAGTTTATTCACTGGTGTAAATACCCCCACACCATAGCGAATATACAAGTCAGGGGTAATATAACCCGTCAAACTGACCTGCGTATCATCCCCAGTCCCTTGTGCATCAAAAGACAAACCACTTAAACCAAATGTACGTCCAATTTGATTGGTAAATGCGCGCGTTCCCCCTAGCCCCAAACTGATCCCTGCTGCTGCAATCGTATTGTTTACATCCGATTTAAATCCTTCAGCATTACTTAAGCCACTAGAACCTTCATTAATACGTCCTGTAATTAAAGCATTCATCGCTTCTTGATCTGATAAACCAGCATCATTATAAACTTGAATGTTTGGACTAGAAGCTGTGCCTGTAATACGTAGACCTACGGTACTGCCAGAAATACTCTTATTGGTATCGACATCCAATGTAGGATTAGACAATGGACCATTAAAACGAGCAATGGCACGATTTAAGTCTAAGCGCTGACCATAAGCTTCAACGGTTACTTTTTGACTGACACCAATCGCACCATTGGCACGCATTGCAGTTTCCAAACCACGTTGAGAAAGGTAAAGACGGCCCACCAATGGAATACGACTATTAAAGCCTTGGAAAATAACTTTATCGCCCAAGTTTACTGAAACATCTGCACGTATAGACCACGGCTGTGCTGCTTTAAGCACTGCTAGCTGATTTTGACCTTCTTTTACAATACGGACATCAGGTGACACATTGACTACGGTTGCACTGGATTCAGGCATTGAAATTAATGCACTAGGTACATCAACTTTACCTTTAACGGTCAGTTTCTTACTTAAAGGTAAAGCATCCAATTCAATATCAGTATCGACAACTGCAGTGATCAACGGTGCTTGACGAATCAGCAATTTATCGCCATTGAGACGTAATTGTATATGTGGATCATTTTTCCAATCGATACTGCCATTAATTTTACCGACACCACGACCACTGTTAAATGCACCATTAATTGTTGCAACGTCTTGACGAATTGAAGTGTAAATCTGAACATTATTCAAATTCACAGGCAGTGAAATCATACTAATTTCACCATTTTTCAAGCGCATTTCACCATCAAACAATGGTTGTGTCAGCGTGCCGTTAATTTTTCCTGCAAGTGATAAAGTCCCATCAAGCTTACGTACATCAGCAATAAATGGTTTTAAGATTTTCAGCTGAACTTCATTAAATGCCACCTCACCACGCATCGGCTTAGACTCGACATATGGGTTGACAATGATGCTGGCATAGCCTGTTCCGACATTCGGTGCTTTTAAATCAACACGCAACAACAAGCCATCTTTTATGCTTTTCGCAATTACACTGGCTTCGTCATAGTTCATCGAAGTTGAAGGATCATTCGGATCTTCTGCTGCAATACCAATTTGCCCATTCCGGGTAACCAGCTTAGCATCTAATTTAGGTTGTGCACCTTTCGCCCATGATGCTTTTGCATAACCATTTAATTTCCCCGTCAGTGCCAAACCTTCTGGCATAAACGCAGCAAAATCATTCAGATCTAAATTTTTAGTAACAAAGGAAACATTACCATTTTGCTGACTTGCGCGGATCGGTTGATCAAAACACAATTGGCTTTGCTGACTTGACCAACAATGCTGCCCAACATATAACTCCGATTTTGACGCGTTAAAAATAACTGGTGCATTTTGTTGTTGTAATAAGTGTGCTCTTACTGAGTCAAACTCACCTTTTTGAATCTGCCCTAACCAATCATTTTGCGCATTAAATCCACCTGCAAGCTGTACATAAAACTTGGAATAATAGTTCCATGCCTGAAGCTGTAATAAATGTGCTTTACGTGTGCCAGAAAGTGTAATCCCTGCATGCTGAATCTCACGGTTTCCACTGCGCAAAGTATCCATTTGCGCCACCATTTTCGACGCTACAGTTTCAGAAGTTGGTAATTCACCTTTTAAGCTTAATTTTTTAATGCTTAGGCTATCATTAAAACTAAAATTATCGACTGTGAGGTTTGCAGTTGCACTCAGACGTGGCTGTGCTTGTAGATTCAAATAACCATATGCTGTGCCACGTAATCCCGGATAAAGCTCATATAATGCAGGTGCATTGACTTTTAATCGTAGATTCTGTGCATTTCCTGTCGCCTGAACTTGGTTATTGGCATAAGACAAAAATAAGTTGTTGGCTTCAAATTGCTGTGGCATCAAGCCTTTTAAATCAGAATTTAAAACAACTGCAAGGTTACCGCGTCCTCTCAATGGTTTGTTATTGATCATGCCTGCAATATTCAATTGTTGAATATTAATTCTCTTCAGACGATCTGACCAATTCCCCTGAGTCTTCACATTCCCAGAAACTTCACCACGGACAGAAGAAACAAAATATTGTGGTTTAAAACGCACCAAAGATGCGTTGATATCCCAACCGATGCCATTGCTGATATGCACCAAGCCATTGGCTAAGATTTTTCCAGCAACACCATCATGCTGTAGCTCAGATATTTTAATTAGCTCTGGTGTACCTGCAACTCTGATCTTTAACAAGCCACTGCCTTGTTTTAGCTGTGACGCATTTAATGCCCCGTCATAATTCACAGCAAAGCCTTTAAATGCTCCACCAGCATTGGCATCATTGAAAATAACTGCGGCTGTACTTTTACCTGTCAATTGGATTGTTTCAGGGTTGGCTTGATTTGCAAGTCGCCCAGTTAAATTAATCGCATCAAAATTAATCAATTGTTGATTTGGTTTCGCATAACCATTGGCTTTTATTTGCCCATTGATTAAATCTACTGGTGCAGTTGCGACAATACTTTGTGGATTAAAATCTTTTGCATTGAGTAAGGCATTCCATTTTAACTGGCGTTTTTCAGTAGGTAATTCAACAACTGCGTTTCCAGATAAACTGCCTTTCGTTGCCACATATTCAAATGCTGGTACGTGTAGATCATTGCCTTTTAGGTCTAACTGAGCTGTGTATTTGCCCTCAGGTAAACTGCCTTTTTCATGTTGACGTACAACGGTTGCCACATGAATATTTTGCTGATCGTCAACCAGTGCAACTTCAACCTGACCTTGTTCACTGCTCAACCAGCCCACATAAGGCACGGCTCGGTCGATATTTTTCCAGTTAACCCCCAATAACATCGGTTCAGGCTTTTTACCCTTTTGCTCAGCTTGATCTAATTTAACCTTCCAAGCTTCATATTTATCAAAATCAACATTGGCGGTTAAATGCATACCTTGTTTTAATTCGCCCACTGAACCAATTTTGGCATCAAGGGAAACAGGTAAAAAGTCTTGAATCACTTGTGGGATAATTTTATCTTTTGGATTGATTCGATCTAAACGGCCTTGCACATCCCAATGCACATGATCTTGCCAACTGACCAAACCTGCAAGATTTAAAGCACCACCCATCAATTGACCATTTAAATTATTAATATTCAACTGATTGGTTAAATCGGTATATGCTAAAGCAGTATATTGACCTTGTGGGATATTTTTACCACTAATGTCTGTGTTGATGTCTAAGTTTAAGCCTTTAACATCGCCTTGAAATTTCGCCAAGCCATTTTTAGACAGTAATTCTTGTTCCTGCAACAACGGCCAATGATAATCTTTAAAAACCAAAGCACCATTCATTGGAACATCATGACGCATCGGATGGATCACCGCCCAGCCCGTTAAAAGATCGGGCGTTTTCGTTGCAACACCCGCTTTAATCGTGTCGAGTGAGCCACGCGCATGTACGTAAATATCTTCAACATTCAAACTTTTTAAACTCGGGATCCGCAAAATTGCTTTGGCATTCAGTGGATAATCGCCTTGCTTAAAGTTCATATTACCTGTCGCGTCTTTTACAGATAAATAGCCCATGTCCATTTTAGAGTTTTCAAACTTCAGCTCTGTACCCGACCACAATGCATTTTCTAAATGAATATCGTTAAAATCAATTTTTGTAGAGGCAGTTTGCAACTGCATATGATCTACATTCGCTTCATCTAAACGTAAAACAAAAGGTAACTTGATTTCGCTAAACTTAAAGGGTTCATCGCTTGGTGGTGTTTTGCTGATAATTCTTAAATTGTTAACATCAGCATGGCTCAAATGAATTTCTTTATCTAATATTGCGCGCCAACCCAAGGAAACATCCGCACGATCAATTTTGACATCAACCGCAGCGAGAGTGACCAAAACATTTTTAAGTATGATCCCTTGAAGCAAGTTACCGCTTTCATATTGGTAATCAATAATTTTCTGGCTTGAAGCAACCCGATCCAATAAAAACTTACTGCCTTTATCGGTACTAAACATCACAGCCAATGCAGCAATCAATAAAATAATGACCAAAAGCAATGACATCAGAATATTACGCAATATATTGCGCTTCTTCGGTGTCTGCTCTTGCTTTAGTTGATCATTTTGCTGTTCATTTTGAACATCTTGATGTTCTTCATCAGCCATAATATTTCCAGTAATTCTCTTATATTTTTAGTTAATTAAAGTTGTGAACCAATAAAGAAGTGCAGTCGAATTGGGCGAGCAGGATCTGAAACACCTGATGCAACATCAATTCGAATCGGACCAATTGGTGACTTCCAACGGATTCCTAAGCCTAAGCTATATTGGGTATCGTTACTAAATGATTTATCGTAAGCATTACCAAAGTCACTGAATATTGCGCCACGCCAACCCTCTTTAAATTGGTAATTGTATTCCAATGAACCGACAGCCAAACCTTGACCACCGACTTTATAACCATATTCCGTTGGAGATAAGCTCTTATAATCAAAGCCTCGCAAACTCTGATCTCCACCAGCAAAATATCTTAAATTATAAGGAACCTGTTCAAAATCTTTGGCAAAAATATAGCCGACATTCAAACCACCAACCACCTGATGATTATCATTTTGACCAAATGAATATAAGCCTTTCCAATCTGCACTGGTGATCGCCATATCCGTATCTGAAAGTAAAGACTGACTGCCAAGTTGAATTTTATAACTTTGCTTATATCCGCGTGTTGGATTGATCCGATTATCACTGGTTGTTTTGGTTGCTTCATAACCCAACAACAATGACTGCTGTTCTTGATTTGAACCAGGAATTAAAAAAGCATCAGGAATATTGGCAATATCTACAGGACCATTTTGAGTAACACGGTCTAAGCGGTAACGCACACCAAGAATATGCTGCCACTCTTTTCTAGACCCTTTAATAATACGGTCTACCCCGGCTACCGCAGACTCAATAACCAAATCCATGTCATTACCAATACCATCACGGGTTTCTCGTTCATAACCCGCAACCAAACTGAAGTAATCATTTAATGGATGTTTATAAGGAATGTTATAGCGAGCATCAATCGCTTGACGAATTTGTGACAATTCCATATTGGCATCAAAAGAATGCCCTAAATGGTTAACAATCGCACGTCTATATTGGCTACGTAAACGTACCCCTGTATCGGTCCCATAACCAATACCTGTCTCTAAACTGTTTAAGCGATCCGCATTTAAAGTCACAATCACAGGAATCTTTTTATTCTCACGTGCCTGATCTTTTAATAGATCATCATCAGATTCTTTTTCTTTCTGCTGCGCTTGAAGTTGCTTTAAGTTCGGATTGACTTCTTCACCTTGCGTTCCCGCAAACTGATTTTCATTGACCACATTTTGGGTCACTTCTTTATCTGACAAATGCGCTTTATCGGCATTGGTTTGCGCTGACAATGTCGTTTCAGTGATTTTTTGCTGATCTACTAAAGCTTGCAGATCTGCGGGAAGCTCAAGTGGTTTTACAATTGCATCCGGTTTAATCGCATCAACCAAGGTATAGTTAAAATAACGTGAGTTGGTTAAGTTATTGGCCAAACCATTGACACGCCATGCGGTGTAATCCGCACCATCTTCCCACGGCGCTAAGGTTTTTAAGATTTTTAAATCGATCGGAAGTGGCTTAGAAGGATCACTCATTCTAAATTCAACATCTTGCAATTTATAACGATCGCCCGTTTCGTACTTTAAATCAATTTTGGCTTTGTTTTGCGGTTGTTCAACTTTGACATCATGTAAACGCCAATAACCATCAAAAAACCCGTTATTCGATGCTGCATCTACTATTCGGCTTTTGGTAGATTCATAAGCACCATGATTGAGAATATCACCTTCTTCTAAATCAGGAAGTACTCCAATAACTTGGAACTGTGCCAGTTTAGCACCTGCCCCTGTAAACTCGATATTTTGTTCAGTCACTTTAACTGGATCATGAGGGGTGACTTTAACCCCTAAATGGGTATCATCGATTTTAGTAAACTTGAATTCTGCATTGTAATAACCTACTGCTTGGGCAGCTTGTACTGCCAGTGTTCTTAACTGTGGCACCGAGCCATTAAAGTCAGAATATGCTTCTTGGGTAAAGGTTCCTAATTTTGCTTTTAAGTTAGTTGCAAGAACCGTAGGCGCCCCCGTCACGGAAACACTGATTTTTGGAATTGGTACGCCGTTGTCTTGCGGCCCACGGATTTTATTGACTAAACTTTTAAAGAAACCAGGTTTAGCCTTTTCTTCATCGCTATTACTCTGTGTATTATCAACCAAGGTTTTACCCGATTGATTTTCCTCTACAGAAATTTTATTGTCCGCACGAATCGTTTGTATAAGCTGATCAACATTGACTGGCGCTTGCGTAATTTCATTCAATTCTTGCTGGGTCGCATTAGTCACTTCAACTTGAGGCGCTTTGGTCACCCCATTACGAAAATTCTGCGCATCCGTTTTTGCATCTTCTGCAACTTTATAAATTTCATTTGCTAAAGACTGATCCACAGCAACAGCAGGTAACTCTTCAAGATCTTCAAATTGGATCGGCTTAAAATCATCTTGCACCCCCATATTTTTTTCTTGTTGTTCAAGCATTTTAACGCTATCGACTTGATCAGTTTGTTGAGCTTGTTGAATTTTCTGATCTAACTGGTCGATCTTTTCGTTGGGTACACCTTGTTGAATGGCTGCTGATTCTAATTGTTCTTGAGTATTGCTGATTTTTTCAGAACTTGTACCGATGGTTTCAGAGCTTGATGGCAAGTTCTGATTGCTTTGTATTTGATCGGCATAACTGACAGGGATCGCAAAAACACTTAAAAAAACACTTGAACATATCAGTTTATTGATATGATAACGGTCAAAGTGTAAATGTACACTATGTGAAAGCACAGATTTTTTAAAATTAATTTTTGCTGGCATACCAAGCTCGAATGACCTAAATTTATTTGTAGAAAGATCAATTATTAAAAATCTTTCAAATACCCAAACCAATTGGTTTTACACATGATTTAAGTTAAAAACATGATACATGATTTTGAGAGATAGTTACCATTTCAACACATTTCTTATATATAACTAAATGAAGTCGTCTACAATGGAAAAAAATGAGCATATTTTAGGGACCCGACGTTTTTTACCGATGTTCCTTACCCAGTTTTTTGGCGCCCTGAATGATAATGTTTATAAACAATCATTATTACTCGTCATTACCTATGGTTGGATTCATCATCAGTCTGCCAATATCAGCACACTCAACAATCTCGCTGCGTTATTGTTTATTCTACCCTATTTCATCTTCTCTGCGACTGCGGGTCAAATTGCAGATAAATACGAACGCTCATTTTTAGTCCGAAATATTAAAATTTTAGAAATCATCATCATGTTGATCGCCTCGGCGGGTTTTTTATTGGGCAATCTTTGGATTTTACTCTTCGCCTTATTTTTAATGGGTACGCACAGTACTTTTTTTGGGCCAATCAAATATGCGATTTTACCTGAAATTTTAAAACCCAATGAACTGATGTCTGGTAACGCCCTGTTTCAGTCAGGTACATCGATTGCGATTCTAATTGGGATGATTTTAGGCGGCGCAGTCATTTCGCTATCACAAGGCAATATGATCTGGATTTGCTTAACCATCGTCTCTATTGCAGTGGTGGGTTATTTATCCAGTCGTTTTGTCCTTAAACAATCTACTTCAAATGAAGACTTAGATATCGATTGGAATTTCTTCCGTACCAGTTTCCAAACCATTCGTTATGCTAAAAGTTTACCGTTAATTTTTATCGTACTTTTAGGCAATTCTTGGTATTGGTTTTATGGTGCAACATACCTCACCCAAATCCCCCAGTTAACCCAGCAAAACCTGCATGCCAATGAAAATGTCGTTAGTTTATTGCTTACCTTTTTTTCTGTCGGCATTGGTGTAGGCTCATTACTGTGTCGTAAAATTGGCGGAGCTGAGGTGAATATCAAAATGGTACCACTTGGTGCGATTGGTTTAACGGTATTTGCACTCTATTTAGCAGGCAGTTTGGCCTTTGTTCCAGAACGAACAAGTGATCTGATTGCAATTCCTGATATGTTTAACTCAGGGGCAATTTATTATCATGTCATGCTTGCGGTGACCTTATTGGGTATCAGTGGAGGTTTTTACATCGTTCCACTTTATGCCATGATGCAAGCCTATGCCCCAAAATCACACCGTGCGCGTGTGGTTGCGGCAAATAACATTTTTAATGCAATATTCATGGTTTCATCGGCAGTTTTTTCTATTCTCATCTTAAGTATTTTGAAAATAGATATTAAAATCTTATTCTGTATCACAGCTGTGCTGAGTGCTATTTTTAGTACTTGGTTATTAATTCGTTTAAAACCATTAATAGCAACAACTCGGGTTTCTTTGGAGGACTAATATGCGTCAATATACTGGCATCGATAAATTGATCAATTCATTTGACCAAGCTTTAAGAAGTTTAGTACCTGGTGCAACTTCGGCACAAAGAAGCAATCCATCCAATGCAGTCGAAACCAAACTGGCTGTCAGTGAAGCACGTCATGTTGCAGGCTTAATGCGCGTCAACCATAGTGGTGAAGTCTGTGCTCAAGCGCTTTATCATGGGCAAGCATTAACGGCCAAACTTCCAAATGTACGTCGGGAAATGGAATTTGCAGCAATTGAAGAACAAGACCATTTGGCTTGGTGTGAGGATCGCTTAAAAGAGCTCGACAGTCATACCAGTTTGCTGAATCCTGTATGGTATGGTCTTTCTTTTGGTATGGGTGCGCTTGCTGGCATTGCTGGTGATAAATATAGTTTAGGTTTTGTAGCTGAAACTGAACGCCAAGTTAGCTTACATTTACAACACCATATCAGTCAGCTTCCAGCTCAAGACGAACGTTCACGTAAAATATTGGTGCAGATGAATGAAGATGAACTGCATCATCGTGATACAGCATTAACTGCTGGTGGTGTAGAGCTGCCTATTCCAGTGAAGATCACCATGACTGCAATTTCTAAACTGATGACCAAGACCAGTTATTTTATCTAATTTATCTCACATCATGATTTAACTGATTTACAAGCCCACTTGCTGGGCTTGTTTTTTTAGCATTTTACAAAGGTCTGCCTAACTCACATTTTGATGTAGCAATATGGATTAAAATAAAAAATTACTCAGCAACGCCCAAAAGTAATTTAGCTGTATTCGGTGCCAACTTTGCAGTTGCAACAGGCAATAAAGATGGATTGAGCGGATATTGAGTTCCATCAAATTTCAACATCACTTGCCCATGCTTTCGGCTATAAACCAGCAATTGCTTCCAACCATTATGCAGATATGTTGTGGCGTAAACTGGCGTATCCACCAAGGTTGTTTTACTTAAAAAGCCAAACTGTTGATTGGGTTTGCCTTGAAAGATCAGCATTGTACAACCACCAGACCCACACCAATCTTGTCCTTTTAAAAGCACGATGGCTTCATCTTGCCCATCTTGATTGAGATCATCAAATGCCACATCAAATAAAGCTTGATCTTGTGTATAAGCATTCACTTTTTGCTTAAGATTGTTATCTCGCTGTTGTAAGGTTTGCACTTCACTTACAGCTTGTGCTGGTGTAACGGATTGTTCAGGTAAATGGCGACATGCACTGAATAAAAGCACACAACTGAATAATGCCAAGGGCTTAAAATACATTGTTTTTAACCGAGTTATTTTAAAGACTATAAAATGATAACTGGAAATTGATCTGTAGAATGTGTGAATAATGCATCTTCCCAAAGATCAGACATCGGCACTTTAACATCCAACGCCAATGGTAGTTTCTTTGGATTAAATTGCATTGCAGTTAAATGAGATCCCCATGCAATGAGATCAATATCCAAGGAAATTTGATGTGATGGGCGTACACGACCTGAGTCTGCTTCCATCTTTTTTAATAAAGATAGCATTTCATCTACAGACAGCTGGCTTTGAACCAAACATGCAGCATTCCAATAATCTGCACCAATTCCATCACGGCATGGAATTAAATAGATTGAAGAAAATGACACCATTCCCAAATGGGCAATCTGAGCAAATGCTTTTTGAAAATTTTGTTGTGGATCGCGATTACTCGCTAGAGCTAGGGCGAATATCATTTCGGTGTCGTTCAAGACGAATTCCTACAGAATTGGCTTGCGGGATAATGGCAGGCTTACGGATCGTAATCATAATCGATTCAATAGGCGGAAAGGTAGAGAAAAGCGTATTCAACACCAATTTGGCCGCATGTTCGATCAATTTTGGCGCAGCATCCTGAATCACTTTGGCAGAAATTTCACAAATTTCAGCATAGTTCAACGTATCGACCAATTCATCTGAGTTAGACGCTTGTTCTAAACTGGTTTGAATGTGGAGATCCAACATTAAAGGTTGGATAATTTGCCGTTCCCAATTGAAGCAGCCAATCACCGTCTCAACTTTCAACCCTTCAATGATAATTGCATCCATGACGTTTATAAATTCTCAATCTAAATAAAAAATGCCCTTTTTAAAAGGGCCAAGTAAGATTTTACAATCAAACTCAGCCAGCTTTTCACAAAGGGGAAACATCTATATCAATGTTTTAACAGCGACACAGGATCAATATTTTGCACCATCTGTAAACGTTGGTCAGCATAAATATCGGTATATGGTGCAAGGACACGCATAAAACGATCAAAATAGAGCATTTGCTTAAATAATAAGGCAAAGTCACGTGGGAAACGAATACCATGACGCTCGCCTACACCCACCATGTCCATCATGATGTCATTTAAATCCGATGGATTAGACGTCATAATTTTTTGTGGATCTGCAAGCAGTACCCCACTAAATAAACGCTCTAAATCTTCTGCCAAAACCTGCGTATCAACTTGAGTACTAGTCATGCCCATACCCAACATATTTTCAGCCATCAACTTGTAATCAGTCTTTTGCAAAGCATCCATAAATGCCATACATGCTTGCCAAACTTCAGGTTTTAACTGTCCAACGATACCAAAATCAATAAAACCAATACGGCCATCTTCAAGCAACATCAGATTACCTGCATGCAAATCAGCATGGAAAGACTGGCATAACATCAAACTACCAAACCAAGTATTCATGGCGGTAATCAGCACTTGAGATGGATCTTTCGCGACCTTTCTCACCACATCAAAATCAGTCAATGGCACACCATACAAGCGTTGCATGGTAAGTACCCGACGTGTTGAAAATTGATGATAGACCTTTGGTGCGGTTGCTGCGGTGTTTTGCGACACATTGAGATAATTCACAAAATCATCTAAATTTTGTGCTTCTTCAATAAAATCGACTTCACGTACCATACGTGTTTTAATTTCATCAACAATATCTGCCAATGAAGCGAATTTTACTTTTGGAATCGCTTTTTCCAACACCTTTGTTGCCCAGTGCAATACATTTAAATCGGTATAAAGAATAGTTTCTACACCTGGTTTTTGCACTTTAATTACAACATCTTCACCGGTCACCAATTTGGCCGCATGAACCTGAGCAATAGACGCTGAAGCAAGAGGCTTTTCATCAATAGATGCAAAGATTTCACTTAAATTACGTCCAGCAAATTCTTGTTCCAACACCTCCTGAACATAGCTAAAAGGTAAATAAGGCGTTTGATCTAAACAGCCTTGAAACTCTTCAACATATTCACGAGGAAATAAAGATGGTGTACTGGCAATAAATTGACCCAATTTAATATAAGTTGAGCCTAATGATTCAAAGGTTTCACGCATCAGTTTGGCATTACTTGGTTTTTCAGTGGCGTATTTAATGCCAGCTTTGGCAGCGATAACTGCAGTTTCCCCAACTCGGGCAACTGAACGCAGACCATCTAAAAAGATATTATTTTTCATAATGTCAACATTAAATTGAATTTGTATAAGTGTAGCAAATTAATCAGCATTTGCAGTATGGCTTGCCTGACAGTTTGTACAATCTCTATCTTTTTCAAAGGCTAAAATTCGTTGTTTCATTGTTAATCCATCCCATAGCATCAGTTTTTGTTTCAGTGGGGTTTTCGCCAAACCTAAATATAGAAGTGCATGATGTGCCTGTAAACTTGCCATAACATTGGGTGTGGTGGCCAATACACCAGAGTCAGCACAACGTAGACTTTCATTATGTTGTTGCGCTTTGGGAAATAAACATTCATAACAAGCTGAGTCACCGTCAACCATAAAGAGCTGACCTTGGAAACCAATCGCAGACGCGCTAATCAGTGGGATATGCAGCTGGGTACAGATGTGGTTCACCAGATAACGGGTGGTAAAGTTATCGCAACCATCTAAGACTAAATCTTGCTGAGCAATCAATGCTTGCGCATTATTTTCATCCAATTTACTGGTATAACTTTCTACTTGGATAAAAGGATTAATTGTTTGTAATCTCTTGGCCAAGATCTCCGATTTATAAAAACCCACATCTTGCGCAACATAGGCAATTTGTCTTTGTAAATTACTGATTTCAATCGTATCAGCATCAATCAAACTAATTTTTCCAACACCTGCACGCGCCAACAATTCGGCAGTGGTACACCCTATTCCACCGCAACCAACAATCAGTACATTGGCGAGTTTTAATTTTTCCTGTGCCTCAATATCCCAACCATCCAGTAGAATTTGACGGGAATAGAGATGCATTTCAGATTCGGTAAGTTCTAGATCGTGTTCAAGCATGGGTGGATAAACATTTCAATTTTAAACAGTATAAAGTAAAAATTTTATAGGGGAGCAATAACTAAAAATAATCTTTAATTCGTTGGGTTAAGTTTTAGCAATTCGCTCAATGTTTTCAACAGGTCATTTGCAAAATCATCATGATATGGTTCAATACAGCATACAATCAGATTTAAACTGTTTCATTTTCCATAACCTAGCGTTTTATGATATTTATTCTCAAAAATGATTCAAATATTGAAAAACTATAAAAATCAATCTACATTAATACAGAAAATTTTTTCAAGCTGGATAAAAATATGGAACTGGATCGTTACGACAAACAAATTTTAGAAATTTTAACCCATGAAGACATCAATCTAAATGAATTGTCAGAACGTATTAACCTGTCAGTAAGTTCTGTCCATCGTCGTATCAAACACTTGATCGAAACTGATATCATGACCAATCTAAAGCGTGATATTAATTTTGAAAAATTAGGCTTTAAATTACATGTCATTTTACAAATTTCCCTAAGCAAACATGACACCGATACCTTTGCTAAATTTTTAGAAGAACTCGAAAACATCCCTGAAGTGATTAACGCCTTTTTAGTGACTGGGCAAACCGCTGATTTCCTTGTCGAAGTTATCGCAAAAGATATGGAGAATTACAGTGAAATTTTACTCAAACGGATTGGTAAAATTGAGCATGTGGTTGCACTACATTCAAGCTTTGTGATTAAAGAATATAAACGCGTGTTTAATTGTACTGGCCTACTCAATCGAATTTAAATTATGTATTGAGCTAGTTTAGTTTCTACACGTTGAATAGAATGCACTTAAAAGTCTACGAAGCAAAGCTACTCTCATTGGTCTTAAACATTGGTTTTATGATGTTTTAAATAAGTAGAATTTAAAAATCAAAGATATCACATTGTATTTGAATGGGTCTTTTTATGAGATTTTATTTAGCCGAAGAATATCAACCACAATGCAATGCACGGTTTGCGTATTATCAAACTCAAATTAAAGCACTTTTAACCAATGCAGAGATTGAGCACATTGGCGCCTCTTCGATTCCAAATGCAATCTCTAAAGGAGATTTAGATATTTATATTGCAGTGGATCAATCTGAATTCAATGATGCAATTCAAAAACTTTATGGCTTAAATTTTCAAGAAAAATTAGCAACGCTGAGAACGGATCAACTGTGTATGTTGGAATCGCTTAATGGTGATGATGTCGCCTTTCAATTGGTTGTCAAAGGTTCTGAATTTGAGTCATTTATTCAGTTTAGAGATAAACTCAGACAATCGCCTGAACTGGTGCGAACGTACAATGATCTAAAAAAGCGTTGTGAAAATTTAGATATGATCGATTATCGGATTGAAAAAAATAAATTTATTTCCGCAATTTTAAATCAGCAATAAATTCTCTGAATAAAAAACGCACCCAAAGGTGCGATTAACATTCAATTAAATCAATATGTTGCATTTTTGTTGCACTCAATATTTTCATTTATTAAATTAAAAAAATAATCATGTTTTATTAAAAATTTATCATTATTGCACTGCCTGAATCACTCTTAACTGGATAAGATTTATTACTGATGCTCAGATTGTCAGTATCCGTAATGTTCTCTTTTAAATTCTGTACGAATTCCAGTAAATTAAGATTAACAAAATTTAAGACTACCATAACAATTTGGGGCAAAATTTTGCCCATTAAGCTGAAGGTTAGATAGATTCATTTGTAGGGGAGCAACATTTGATAAATTTACATTTCCAATATTTGCATCAAGTCCATTTCCACTAATAATTCCACCAAGATCATTGGTTCTAGCAGGATATTGCTGTAAATAATCTCCAGCTTTCGTAGCAAATTGACCAAGCAATGGCTCAATACTTAATTTTTGGGTTGGTTCTACTCGACCTATACTGATAGGATCTGCAAGTGCTAACCACCAACCTGGCTGTGCAATATTTAAGGATTCAGAACCTGGCCACAATAAACTCTGATTTTGTAAGCTTAAAGATGCAGCCGAATTCACCTGTAAACTATGAATAAAGCCAAGAGCTTCTTGAAAATTTACAGTCGCTTTCGCACCACTTACTGAACCACTCATTTTGATATTAGTAAATTGACGCCCTGTTGGTGCTGCTAAACAAGCAGGAATTAAAAAAACCGTGTTTTGACATCCTGTTATCTTAGCGTCTACGGGATTACCAGCTGTGTATACTGCTGTTGTGGTTCCATTTGCATCAAAGGTTGTTCTACCTATTGCTGGATAATCATTTCCTGTCCCTAAATTGATAGTTGGAATATCAACAGATGCAGATAAACCAACTGATGTCTTACGATTTCCTACAACAACAATTTGGGAGGTTTCAAAAGGAAGGTTATTCATTTCTGGAATACTGAATCCCCCTCCAGTTGTGATGAAACTTGCATTTGCTAATCCAATTGCAACTAAATTGCCTTTAATTGGATATGTAGCTAGATTCATAAACTGTGCAGCAGTATCGGCATATCCTTTAATTTTACTTTGTTCTGCAACAGTAGTACCAATACCTGACTGTACTTTCATGTATCCAGAGAAACTATTTAGTCCATTCGCAACAGATGAGTTTTCTGTTCCCAAAGTCATCAGACCTAGTATTTTCTCGGCACTCAGTCTCAATCCTACCATTTCTCTTGTTGATGACTGACCAGGATTTTTAATTGCAAACTCAATGAAAGGGTTGGTTAATTTTGCACTGGAACTTGCTCTGCCAGAATTAGTATCAGAAATACCACTTAAACTTAAATTATCAATATCAATGTCACATCCACCAGCCCCGTTCAATCCCCCACAACCTAGCTGTAATTTTTTAATATTAGCATTCAACTCTAGTTCTGCTTCCAAACCTAAGCGATAAAAACCGATATTCTGGCTACCGCCAGTACGCTGTCTTTCCAAGTTATCTGAATCATTAGGTGCAATAAAAGACATACTCATTAAAGCCTGACCAGTTGTCGCTGACATTTCACTTTCTGACATAGGTTGAAAAGTTTCAGAACTTGCATAAACTAAATGGTTGCTAAAACAGATTAACCCCAAAAAAGCATTTGATAAAAATACCTTTTTCATTATAAAAATCCTTTTTTCATTGTAAGAATACTTATTAGTTTAAAAATTCAAACAATTACTTTTATTAATAATTGCAATGTAATTTTGATGTAATTGTATACTTTTTTTTATTCTTCTCAAACTCTTTTTAATTTACCTAAACATTCTAATGTATAAAAATTTTGACTATTGAAGACTGTGGTCCATAACTAAAAAGAGAACTCCAGCATTGCCCACCGTAAGTGGGTTTTCATCTCAAAATCCGATCTTAAATTCACCATACGCAAGCTTTATAATTGTTTTGGCAAAATTTTCAGTGTTAACTAAAATCGACAGTGCATCAGAAATTTCATTTAGGCTAAAAGAGTATTCAAATCGTCCAATTTCCATTAAATCTTTGATTGATTGATCAACAGAAGCAATATTGATCTCATCTTGTTGAAGGATTTTATTTAAGTAATTTAAATTTAATCAAATGAAAAACTACTTATAAATCATTGTTTTTTATTTAATAAATTAAATTTAAACAGGTAATAATAAAAAACGCACCCAAAGGTGCGTTTTATCAACTCAAATCAGACTTAACTGTCTAATTCAGCCAATACTTCATCTGTGAATTCAACGTTGGTATATACATTTTGAACATCATCAAGATCTTCAAACATATCAATCATTTTCACAATGAGTTTTGCTTGATCCACATCAGCAATCAATGCTTTTGTTGATGGGCTCATAACCACTTCTGCATTATCAGATTTTAAACCAGCAGCAGTCAAAGCATCTTGTACATCACCAAAACTTTCTGGTGTAGTGATCACTAAGATTTCATCTTCGTTCACTTCAATATCTTCAGCGCCAGCTTCCAAAGCCACATCCATGATTTTGTCTTCTAAAGAAACATCTTCAAAAGTAATCTCACCACGTTTAGTAAACAAGTATGCCACTGAACCCGCAGTACCTAAGTTACCATTAGTTTTAGAAAAACAATGACGTACATCAGGCACAGTACGATTAAGGTTATCTGTCATGGTTTCTACGATAACCGCAACACCACCCACACCATAACCTTCATAAGTGACTTCTTTTAAATCATCGTTGTCTTCACCACCAGCACCACGTTGGATAGCACGGTTGATCGTGTCACGTGTCATATTCACTGAAAGTGCTTTTTCGACAACAGCACGTAGACGAGGATTACTTCCCACATCAGGACCGCCAAGTCTTGCTGCTGTGGTTAATTCACGAATATATTTGGTAAAAACTTTACCACGACTTGCATCTTGTTTTGCTTTGCGATGCTTAATATTGGCCCACTTGGAATGACCCGCCATGCGAAATATGCTCCTGTAGATTGGCTTTATGCCATATCAAATTGCGGCAATTCTACCATAAGCACTTTTTTATGAGAAAGTGCTTATTTTTTAGATTTAATGCAAATTAAGAATTTTTTGCTTCAGGAATCACAATATCGAGCCCTGTATGTTGTTTATATAGACGTTTAATTTCTGCTAAGTCTTGATCTAGATCTGTTGGGTAAATTTTACCAAAGATTCCACCCTGTTTTGTTTTTGAGTTTGCATACATCAAAACAATAGGAACACCAGCTGCTTTTGCGATATGCCAAAAACCAGTACGGATCGGTTTACGTGCTTGTCCACGTTCTGCGCGAGTTGCTTCTGGTGCAATCACTAAATTAAACTCTTCATTACTCTGAAACAGATCAACCATTTGAGAAACGATGTCTTTGTTTGACTTTCGATCTACAGGAATACCACCAATTTTTTCTAAAATCGGTTTCAATGGCCCTTTAAATAGTTCTTTTTTAATTAAAGTATGGATTTTAATGTCATGAATTTGAAAAATTGCCAATGACAATACAGCATCCATCATGGATGTATGTTCAAAACCGATAATGACTTGTTTTTTTTCTAATACACTTTGATCAACTTCATATGACCAACCTGAGAGCTTAAAAGTAAGTTCTCCCAACATCTTTTTCATAAATACCTAATATCATAAAATCATAATTTGCGAATTGTCCGAGTAAAAGCTTAAAAAGACAATCTCTATTGTGCTTATTTTTACATTTGTATATTTATTTTTGTCATTTTAAAGACTTGTTTTGCTATACCGAAATGGGTGATTAAAATGTAAAATCGTTAAATCCACCAATGTCATCTAACTCACTTTAGAACAAAAATATAAATTCTTCATAAAAAACATTCATATAAATCATAGTCTCAATAATAAAACTCAAATCAATATTCTTTATCTTGTTAAAATCATTTAGACTTTAGTCTTAATTGCGCCATAAGCTCAAAAATTTTACCTGCAAAAGGATTGCAATATGTTGATGCCTCTCTTTGGCGTAAGTGCCTTAGTCTTTGTTTTGATTTGTACATGGAGTGTATTTGAAATTTATTTAGAAAAACGAAAAAAGTAACACTGCATATTATTCCCGCTCAATAGCCACAAACTTCGCTAGATCATCGTATACCGCAACACACTCAGCAGCAGCTCTCATTGACTCAAAACTTAGATCATTGTTAGAACTATCCAATTAATTTTCAATTTTGGTTAAGCTTTTAATCATTCGGCTCTATTTCAGTTATTCTCACCAAAAAATAAATCAGACTCATCAAGCATTAAAACTGCTTCTAAAAATTTCGCTCGACAAAGTTTGAAAATCACTTTAAATAGATACACTTACTTCTAAAGCATATAAAATAAATGGGGATCTATGAATAATTTACTACATATCTATGCATTTTGTGTGGTTTTGCTTTTTTTTAAAATGCTTGCAATCTCTTGTTATCAAGGATTTTATCGTATAAAGAATAAAGCGTTTAAAAATACCGAAGATGCTAATTTTGTCAGTGTTCAAGCCAGACCCGAAGAACTACCACAAGTAACCAGAGCCAGCCAAGCTTGGGCAAATGATCTAGAAAATATTCCCGTGTTTTGGGTGCTTGGAGGACTTTGTATTGTATTAAACCTAAGCAGTGATTTCATTGTTTGGGTCTTTTGTATTTTTACGATTGCAAGAATCACACATACAGTCACCTATCTCAGTGCAATTCAACCATGGCGCAGTATTTCTTATGCTGTTGGAATAATCTGTCTTATTATTTTGGCGATTCAAATCGTAATCACATGTATTGGATTTTAAACAAATGCAAATCAATAGGCATTAACTGATCTTTTTATGCTTTATTCGCTGTTTTATAACCGTTCATTTCTTTATAAGTTGTATTTTATAGCTAGGAAAATAATACAACTTATATTAATAATTCATCCAAAATATCCTATGAATAATAATTAAATTTAGATTTACTAATTTATCTTATAATTTTTTCAATATAATCAAAAGTAAAGTAAATTTATCAAAAAGTAAAACTATGTCACTATTTTGTAATACTTTATTTATATGAAAAATATAATTAAAAATACATTATTTTCAAACAACTCTATGATTTTATGTTTTTTATATTACTTTTCAATCATTATTTATTAACTTTTAAGTCTTAATACCATTTTTAAATTAGAGTTTTTACTCTACTTATTGGTTGTTTTATGTAATTTTAATAATCTCATTGTCAAGAAGACAGTGATTGTATTTAAAAGGATGAATCAAAGTGAAAATAAAAAAGATCTTTCAAAAAGCCATCGTTACTACCTCACTCTTGTGTATTGCGGGAATAAGCCAAGCTGAAGATTTTAAACGCTTCTCGGTTTCTTCGGGTTGGTTGCATATGTCATCAATGGGGAAAGCACAACCTTTTAGGATTAATACCTCTGTGGGTAATGGTACTAAAGCTGCTGTGGGGGTAATTACAGGCCAAACCATTTTAAATAATGTCGATCAATCTCGTATTGATGCGATGGATCCCAACCTAATTAGCTTGCTCAATGCACCAAGTAATGAAGAAGGACGATATTTATTTGATGACCTGCTGGATGTAATCATGGCAGACGACCCAACCTTAATCGACCAATTAACAGGAATTGCTGAAATCAATGGGATTGCCAATTGGTCAGCGGATGCTGGTTTGGAAGTTGAGGATGTAGACACGCTAGGTATGATGTTTACTTATAATGTCACTGACAATGTTGCCGTTCAATTGATTGCAGGGATTCCACCAAAAGTTGATCTAAAAGGAAAAGGTACTGTCTATGCACCCTTTTCAGCAACATCTCAGCCACTTCAGGGCTTAGTAGGCGATTTGTATTTAAAAAACAATCTTTTGATTACAGATTTAGATAGTTATAACACTGCTGCATCTGCTAGAGCTTGGACGCCTGCCATACAAGCGCAGTACTATTTTGGTAAATCTGGTGTCAATAAGTTCAGACCATTTGTAGGTGCTGGTTTAATGTATGCCTACTTCAACGAGATCGAAATCAATTCAGGGATTGAAAATGATTTGATACGTGCTGGACATATGATTCAAAACATTCATGATGGTAAAGCAGGTGCTTCTCTAGAAGGAAAGCAATCAAGCGGCAACATGAAAGTTAAGGTAGATGCTACTGATGCCATTGCACCGATTGTTACTGCTGGTTTTACCTATGACTTTAAACAAAACTGGTTTGCGACTGCCTCTATTTCGTATGCGAAGTTAGACAATACTGCAACCATTACAGTCCTCAACACCAACAACAATGCAAAGCTTATTCAGGCTAAAACTAAAATTGAGATCGACCCACTGATCACTTACCTTGGTGTAGGTTATCGTTTCTAAGTCTATCTGTTAAAACCTGAAGCCATTACAGCAACTTAAATACTGTAATGGCTTCATTTATAATTAATTTCAAAAAATTACCATGTATAAAATTTAATTCATTAAGTAATTATTTTGGCTGTCTTGTAGCCTTTTCATTTCAGACCAAGACTCACCTACCTATTTCATATAAGGTAAATATTCAAATCACATTTCAATAGGAAAGTATCAAATGACTTCTATCAATGTTGAAAGTATTAAGAATCATGCCGATGTTATTGCGTCTTGTGGAACCAAAGTTGGTGAGGTAGATCACCTTGTTGGAGCAGACCAAATCAAGCTGACTAAACATGGCGATGGACATCACCATCTCATCCCAACATCTTGGGTTGGTGAGATAAAAGGCGAAAAAGTTATCTTAACCAAAGATTCTCAAGAGGTTAAAGACACTTGGCTAGAAGTATAGATTTGGCCTATTACAACTGAGTTATATTCAATTTTATAGGTGTCTCGTTCTGAAGTAGATTGACACTTATTTCATATAAAACGCTCGATGAATTTCATCGAGCGTTTTATATTTGATTAAATCTTATTATTAAGACTTTCGTATCTTCATCTAACCTTAATTGGCGTTGTCTTTCGCCTTCATTGATAAGGTCAAGGCGTTTGCCCCAGTATTGAATTGCATATTGATATTCACTCTTTTTGCTTGTTGATATATTTTCTATTCTAGAATTTATAAGTAGTAATATGGATAATGACTAACGGTGTAATATTTCAAATAACCCTATAAGTAAACTTTAAAAATCATCTTTAGGATGCTCTCATTTAGTTTTTGGAAATTAATAGTTTATTTAGCAAATAAAAAATCCACCGAGGTGGATTTAATCAGTTAAGAATGCTGTGTTTTTCTTTTCCCACCACCATCCTGCTTATTTACAGTCGCCCAAGCAATACGTTCTGCATCTTCATCTGAGCGACCTTGTTTTTTCTCACTTTCATAAATATGTTGCGCTTGTCTTTTCTGCTTTGCTGTATATGCTGATTTATCACCTACAGACATAATCACTTCTCCATATAATGTTAAATAAAAGCATTGTTTTTATAGCATGGATTATTTTATTCGCTGTTTAGTGTTGTAAGTGCTTGTGAATTTAAGCCCTGCTTATTTATTTTAACTCAATACAGAATACCAATTAACACTATGTTTTTATTTTAAAAATAACTAGCCATTATTTTAAAGCATCATTTCATTTAATACTTAATCTTTCATTTAATCTACATTGATCACTTTTGAACAACATTTATTCACACAGTATTGATGAGATTAGTCCACCATATAAATTAATCACTTGATAAATCTTAGAGGTTAATATGCAACATGATAACAACCCATCAACCGCTCAAGAAAGATCTGAAAAAGCACAAGAAAAGCGTAGAATCCCTAAATATATTTTACTCTTAGTAGGTCTATTTTTACTTGCGATTGTGATCTATATGCTTGCGAGCTGGCAAGGCTAAGTTAGAGTAATGTGTAGTTATTTTTAAACGACCTATTTTTGATTGTATAGTCCATAATTGATCTTGCTTGAAGAGACTTTAAATTGAGGTAATCCATAAAAGCTTGGTTTGCTATAGCTGCTGTAGACTTCTTTTTCTCGATATTTAATTGTTGTTGCTGCTCTAATATTTTTTGCTTTTTTATGGTTGGGATTTATCCCTTATGCCATTTGTAGCAATTTCCCCTGTGCTAAGTCATGCGCTTTCCCTAGACTGATATTTCCATATAATCCAAAGTCGTGCGCACAGATCTACTAAGAACTTTCTTTCAGCGATAGTAAGTTTTATCGCTGTTATGTACACGTACAACAAAGCCAATCAACTCCTTGTCTCGATAAATCGCAGATCTAAGCTCCAATTGATCAATAAATGTCTTTGTCAGCTTTACTCTTGGTGTTGACCTATATAGAATCTCTAGCTGTCGCAATGCTAAACACTATATCAAGCTATTCTCTACAGTCTACTTGTAAAAAAAACTTGATAAACTCTAAAATCTTAGATAGTATTGCACACGTTCCAAGTAGTTGATAATTAATCAATTCACTTGATGAAGGGCCTGTAGCTCAGTTGGTTAGAGCAGCGGACTCATAATCCGTTGGTCCCCAGTTCAAGTCTGGGCGGGCCCACCAAATAAGACAATCACTTAGATGCATTAATCCTAAGTGGTTTTTTAATATCTGCTTCTTTATTAAGTTATCTATAAGCAATTCAATAGGCTTCTTTCATAAGTCATTTCTAAACCATAGATCAACACACTCCTTGATTCTAACCATCAATACCAATATAAATCACTCAACATGATCATTTTTGATTTATGAAAGATCGAATAAAATGCGCATTAAATTTTTACGCAAAAAATAATAATTTATGCAAGACTAGTACTACGCCTACATAAAACAACAGCTCTATTTTATCAATGAGAATGCGATGGTTAAGCTATGTGGTCAGTTAATCTGTGTGTCTGAACAAGAATTAAATATCGTAATCAAGTATCTTCCAGAACATATCAAGTTAACCAGACAAGAACGAGGTTGTGTTTCTTTTGAAGTTAAACAAAGTCAAAATCCCTTAATTTGGGATGTGCATGAAGTTTTTGAGAGTCGACAAAGCTTTGAAAATCATCAACGTAGAATATCAGGTTCTGTGTGGGGAATTAAAACCCAGCATATTCAAAGATTGTATGAAATAACCCTCGATTAAAGGGCTATCTCAAAAATTTACACTTTGCCTAGCCTACTCTATTCACTTATTCCAATTCTTTTAATTCGCCTCATTAAAGGCAGGAATATCATCTGGACTACGCGATGTAATGAGTACCCATCCACCCGTATTACAACGATGAACTTCTTCATCTATCCAGTTTGCACCTGCATTTTCTAAATCTATGCGAATACTTTTATATGAAGTCAAATTTTTATCTTTAATTCTTTCTGCATTGATTAAAGTCCATGGTCCATGACATATGGCAGCAATCGGTTTCTTATGGTCTGTAAAGGATTGAATGATTTTCTTAGCATTCTCATCAATTCTCAATTGATCGGCATTGACCGTTCCCCCTGGAATAACCAGCAAATCATAATCACTTGGATCTACTTTTTCCAAAATTGCATGCGGACTATATGACACCGATTTTTCATCATCATGAACAACGGTTCGTACATCTTTTAATTCAATCGCAGCATGAATGCTTTCTATGCCCTTGCTCGTCAAAAAGTCTAAAGGTTTTTTAAGCTCATCATGCTCAACGCCAGAATTTGAAGTGATGAATAGTACTTTTTTAGTCATTTTCTTACTCCAACAATACGGTATATTTCAAGCTAACAAAAAATACGATTGTAGATGTACAAGTTTTAGCTTCTTATTGTTAAATGTTTTAGGATATTGTTTTAAGGCTTGTTAGATATCCTTTTTGTTATTCTATCTATACTGCTATTAAGCAACCTATGTATCAAATAATCAAATAACACTACAACAAAAACTACAGAAAAGACCAAAAATTATTCATTCAAAAAATGGCATAACTATTGCTTTTTCAAGTGACCTTTTAGTTATGAATCTCCTCAATGAAGCTCATTAAACGCTCTTTATTTTTACAAGTAATGATTGCATTGGTGATTGGCTGTTTATTCGGTTACTTTTTGCCTCATATTGCGATCAATTTTCAAGTGTTTGGTAATGGCTTTGTCAAACTTGTCAAAATGTTGATTGCTCCACTTATATTCTGCGTCATTGTGTTAGGAATCTATGGTGCAGGAGACTTAAAAAAAGCTGGGAAAGTGGGAATAAAAACGCTGATTTATTTTGAAATCATGACCACTATCGCTCTAATTTTAGGCTTAGCCGCAGCCTATATATTTAAACCTGGGCATGGTATGCACGTGGATATTTCAACTTTAGATGCGTCCCAAATGACCAAGTACAATGAAAATATCCATGCAGTTACAGGTGTATCTGATTTCTTTTTAAATATGATTCCTCAGACTGCTGTGGGTGCATTTACAGGAAATGATATTCTGCAAGTGGTTGTCTTTTCAATTTTATTTGGCGTTGCATTATCTATGCTGTCTAAAGATGTCAGTGAACCTGTCGCCTCTTTTATCGATAAAATATCTCAAGTTATTTTTAAAATCATGTCCATTATCATCAAATTGGCCCCTATCGGCGTTTTTGGTGCAATTTCTTTTACCGTAGCAAAGTTTGGAATAGAAACTTTACTTAATCTGGGCTATTTGGTCTTAATTTATTACGCAACTGTGATTTTCTTTGTGATCGTCATACTTGGTCTGGTATTAAAACTCTTAGGTTTCAATATTTTTAAGCTCATTCGCTATTTTAGAGAGGAAATCACCATCGTATGTGGAACATCATCTTCTGATTCTGTGCTACCGCAAGTGATGTATAAACTAAAAAAATTAGGGATAAAAGACTCCACGGTAAGTCTGGTCATTCCATCGGGCTACTCTTTTAACTTAGATGGCTTTTCAATTTATCTCACCCTTGCTGTTGTATTTATTGCACAAGCGACAGGCGTTCATCTAACAATTTCAGACCTTATCATGATTCTTTTAATCACCTTGTTTACCTCAAAAGGAGCACATGGCATCCCCGCATCAGCGATCGTTGTACTCGCTGCGACTTTATCCAGCTTTCCTATTATCCCGGCGATTGGCTTGGTATTGATCCTTTCAGTGGATTGGCTGATTGGTATTTTTAGAGCAGTAAGTAACTTGATTGGTAATTGTGTCGCAACTTTAGTGATTGGTGTATGGGAAAATGATGTTGATAAGAAACGTGTACATCAAATGTTAGATGACCCAAACTGGGCAAAAAATGAATTGGGCAATTAAAACGCAATTAACACATAGTCATGGTAAAAATTAGAGTTTTATCTTACAGCAAAACCAACGCGCTATTACCAACTATACTATAACCAACAGAATACGCTTTAGATAAAACCCTTTAACGCTATCTTAAGCACACATATTTCATAAAAACCATTTCCGCATTGAGTCGCTGAAATGGTTTTTTATGAATCATGGCATGTACTTAAACTAAAGTCCTCAATCGAAGACCACTCCAGAAAGCACAGCAAAAAGAATCGTGCTGATCATCATGACGGATCATTTGATATGGCTATGTTGTCATTACCCATACGGTAATGTCCCCATAACACAATCACCAACACCATACCCCCTCCGCATAATGCAATGAGAAAACCCGATCTTAACCCATAGCCATCAACCATTTGTCCAGAGATTGCCGCGCCTAATGCCACGCCAACATTTAACCCAGCCAGTAACCATGTCATACCTTCCGTCAGGCGATGTTTTGGCACAATGCGCTCGACCAGTGCCATTGCGACGATCATTGTCGGTGCAAAAAATACCCCTGCCAGTAAAACACTACTTGCCAACATCGTAATACTATTCACCCATAATAAGGGTAATGTACTCGCTGCAGTTGCCACGCCTCCGAATAATAAAAGATGCTGTAAAGACATTTTCAATTTAACTGCACCAAATAATAAGCCAGCTAAACATGAACTTAATGCATATGCAGAAAGCACCAAACTGGCAGCTGCAGGCTGACCAAGATGTTCAGCAAAGGCGACACTAACGATATCAATTGTGCCTACAATGATCCCCATTCCAACCATTAACAATGTCAGCAAGCGTATCTGAACAAGCATAATGATTGAGCCTGAACGCTTATGAGTTAAATCTTGTGTGTCGATTTGGGGTTCTGTACCCCGTTGTAACACCAGTAAAAATACACCGATAATCAACAACAATGTTGCAACCAGTAAACTTGCTTGTGCTAACACTGCTACCGATAAACCAACAGACAATGGCGGGCCGATAATAAAGGTGACTTCATCTAGTACTGTTTCTAGTGAGTAAGCGGTTTGTAATTGAGCTTGTCCAGCATATATTGCTGTCCAACGCGCCCTTACCATGGCAGATATACTGGGCATAAAACCCGCCAATAATGCCCCCACAAACAACGTCCAATCAGCAGCCTGCCACCATGAAGCAAATACCAATATCAATAAACCAATACTGCTGATCGTTGTTACGATAGGCAGTATGCGACTTTGTCCATATTGATCAACTAACTTTGATACTTGGGGCGACACTAATGCGTATGTCAATACGAATACCGCAGACACTGCACCAGCCAGCGCATAGCTCCCCCTCAGTTGAGATAACATAACAATGATACCAATGCCGGTCATCGGTAAGGCAATCCGAGCCAATAAGCCAGCCAAAGCAAAACCTTGGGTACCCGCGACACAGAACAGTTCTCTATATAGACCAATCATCAGACTCTCCTGAATACAATCTCTTGCAAACATATAAGGATTCAGCAAAAATACATACACTGCGTATGAATAAAGCATACATTCATACGCAGTGTATGTAAATAATCATACGAAACGTATGTAAGGAGAAGTTAATGGTTCGTCGTACTCGTATTGAAATGGAAGAAACCCGTGCTGCACTGATTACGATGGCTCGAAAAGTCTTTAGTGAACGTGGTTATGCCGATACCTCAATGGATGATCTCACCGCACAGGCAGGTTTCACTCGTGGTGCGTTGTATCACCATTTTGGTGATAAAAAAGGATTACTGGCTGCAGTCGTTGCACAAATCGATCATGAAATGGATCAACGTTTAGATGTGATCTCCGAACAAGCTAAAGATATTTGGTCAGGATTTAGTCAGCGTTGTCATACTTATCTGGACATGGCAATAGAATCAGAATATCAACGCATCGTACTGCGCGATGCACGAGCGGTCTTGGGTAGTGCATCTATAGATTCGCAACAACACTGTATTGATTCGATGCAAAGACAGATAGCGCAACTTATCCAGCAAGGAATCATTGAGCAAACTGATCCGCAAGCACTCGCCTGCTTAATTTATGGCAGTTTAGCTGAAGCCGCGTTTTGGATAGCCAATGGTGACGACCATAATCAAAGACTCAAGTCTGGAAGAACAGCACTAAACCTTTTACTCCGCGGGTTATTGATTAAAGTAAATCAATAAAAATTCTGATTGCTATGAATACAGGATTTAAATTGAAACTTGATATTCAGAATAATAAAGTCAGAGAGTTAGGATCGATATCCCTATTGATGACTTCAATTTAAGATAGTTTTAGCTTAAACCGATCCTGATTTTAACCATGTACCTTTTGACTGCTATACGATAAATTAACTGTAATTTTGAATTTTCGAGGTTTTTTTGAACTGGAATAATATAGAGATCCATTTTTCTCAAGTTGTTTTAAAACCATTTACATCTTTAGATGCTGATGAGGTATTTCAGCATATAACTCCCACCTTAACTCGATATATGGCTTGGGATCCTCCGCAAAACCGTCAAGAGTTTGATGAGATCTGGCAAAAATGGCTAGAGAATATTAAACATGGGAATGAGTTAATTTTCGTCGTCAGAAACATTGCTAATTATGAGTTTCTTGGCCTTGCAGGACTGCATCAAATACAAACGGAAACATCTGAATTAGGCATTTGGATTCGAGAAGATCGACATAAGTCAGGATTTGGTAAAGATGCGGTAACAAGCATGGTTCATTGGGCTTCAGGCAACTTGAGTTGTAATAATTTTATTTACCCTGTAGCTGTTGAAAATTATGCTAGTCGTCATATCGCAGAATCTTTAGGTGGGGTTATTTCTGAATATAAAAAGAAACCTAAATATGATTCAGTGACTTATGTTATTCCTCCTCATACTGAATAATACAAATAGATAGATTAAATTGTTTATGATTTATTGATGCAGGATATTGAGCATCTTTGCAGTTTTATCATCAACTCTCGCGGTAATAGTGGCATTTTCATGTAAAAGCCGATACGATAATGAGAATTATTGTTATTTATATGGAATAAATCATGGCGCTGAATGCACATCGCACTTTTATTCAAGTGAAAGAGAAAATATATCTAGGTCCAAACTATGTTCGTATTATTTTTGACTGTGCAGATGTAGAGAAATTCAAATACACCAGTATTGGTGATAACAATAAAATTTTTATTCCAAGGCATGATCAAACTGCGATAGAAATTCCTGATTTTGATTTTAATCAGCGTAAGTGGATTGTCAGTAATCCTGAGATGATGCCAGAAATTCGGACTTATACCCATCGAGATATTGATTTAGTCAACAAAACCCTAACCATCGAGTTTGCAATGCATGGTACAGATACGGTGGCTTGTCACTGGGCAGATCGTGCTCAACCTGGAGATCAAATTGGCGTAACCATGTCTACTGCCGCTAAAAATTCAATCCCTACAGGGCTGAATCATTATCTCATTATCACTGATGGGACTGGACTTGCAGTTACTCAAGCGATCTTAGAAAAATTAACAGCTGATGCCAAAGTATATGTCATTGCAGAAGTAGCAACTGTAGAAGATCAAATCGAACTAAATACACAAGCTGATTTAGAGCAAACATGGCTGTTCAATCCGAACCCGCTTCAGCAAAGTTTATTGGCTGACGAATTGTTACACCATCCTGAATTCATTAATCTACCAGCAAGCCGTTTTGCACATATTACCGCCGAACTACAAGCCGTACGGGCATGTCGTAATATCTTAAGAAAGCAAAGTGATTGGGGCAAAGAAGATTGTTATGCCTGTTCTTACTGGCAGATTGGGAAAGCAGATAATGAACGACAGTCTAAAGTGTTAGATGATTAAGTCCAAAGTGAATAAATGATCAATCACGAAATCTGATTTATATTATTCTGAGTAGATGCGTTAAAACCTTATAAACTAGGGTTTATAAGGTTTTTCATTTAACTTACTCAACAATGAATATCGGTTTTTAATTCCCGTTTAAAATTTTTTCTAATAACGCTTTTTTTCCAACTCGATGTAAATTCAGTGCCAACAACTGCCCCTCATAAAAAGAGTCTTGCATAATAAAACAACGATATTCATTGATTTGATCTGTTAAACGATTGACAAGGTCTTCTGGACAATGTTCAACTAATTTTTTAAAGGCTTGATAGGACTCTTCAATTTTTCCAAGTTTGTATGCATTTAAGCACCATTCATATAGTGACCAAAATTTATAAATATCTTTCTTTAAAAATAAACGATTACCTTCCGGCATTTTTATTTCACTGGCTTGTTTGGCAAAACAGTAAGCCAATTCAGGATGATGATCCCAACTATGCCGTCTAGCCGAATGATACCAACACTCAGCTCTGTGTGGATCATGGGCTATTCCCATCTGCCAATACGATAGTGCATCTTTGTAATTTTTTTCACTTTCATAAAGTAAACCCAATTGCTCAAAACTACAGTATTTTTCATCATACCAACCTATATCTAATTCAGCCCGCTTTAGATACCATTCTATTGCTTTATCTATCTGTCCTGCATCTTTATATGATTGTGCACAATAGAATGCATAACGTGGTAATAAATCTGGATCATCACCAGAGATATAAGCCATTTCAAGGATTTTGGCATCTTTTAAGTATTTGTCTTTATCTAAACTCCGATTACCCTTTCGACCTGAAATAACGACATAAGCGCCTTGAACTTCCCCTACCTCTTGCTCATTTTTATTTTCTAAATATTCATGTAAAACACCGCGCCAATGATACTGAGCATTATTTTTAATAATGAGTTTTCTTAAATATTTTACCGAGAGATCTTCATTGGAAAGTTGAAAATAATAAGCATCTTTCTGTAAAGTCGGTAGACTTAACTCACCTGTTACTGAATCATCTGCATCAAAAATAAGAATGTAATCACTTTTTCCAAGACAAGCTTTTAAAGCAATATTACGGTTATAACTAAAATTTTGCCAAGCTTCATAAATTATCTCACCTTGAATATTTTTCGCTTTAAAAAAGTTTTCGATAATCTCTGGTGTACGATCACTAGATCCAGTATCTGAGATCACCCAGTAATCCAACTTAAAATGTTGACATATATTTTCTAATGTTTGTTCAATGATATGACTTTCATCTTTTACAATCATATTTAAGCAAAGTGTCATATTTTTTCTCTTTGATTCTATTTACATACTTCTATATGAAAGAAACCTTGCATTGCAAGGCTTCTTGATGGATTTCTTTTAAGAACACTTAAATACTAGAATTAGAAATTCACTTTCCAACCAATATTTCCAATGAAATCGCTATAGTTATTACTACCCATCTGATATGAAAGATTAAACCATGCATAACTGTTTTTGCTTGTTTGCCCTTCAACACCAAATTTAACTTCACCCAAATTTGAGTTGCCAGAAATACCATAGTAACTATTATCTAACTTCACAAGTTTGTCTTCAGAATTATAAATCCAATTTAATGCGACGTATGGGCGATAGTTTGAGCTAGCTGCAATATCTGTAGGGACCACAAGAAAGGCTTTTGCTCCAAGACGAGTTTGAATATTGCCCTTGCCTTCATCAATTAACGTACCTGTAGATTTTTCTTTAAATGAATCTAATCGAACATCTTGGTAAATAAATTGACCTTGTGGTTGAATCCAATAACTAACGCCTTCACTTTGTCCAAGTTTATAGCTAGAACCTGCTTCTATTGAGGCCGTAATTCCTGAAGAATCATATTTTTCTGTTCCAAAATCTTGTCCAGATACTTCATTTTTAAACTTACTCCACATTGCCCATGTATCGACATATGCACCAGTTTTTTCAGTCGGATTTTCAAACCAGGTTCCATACAAACCAAAGCCATAACCATCGAGTTTTGAAGATGATTTGTAATTTGTAATTGATGATTTGGAATCACTGCCTGCATTACCATAAGCAGCCATTAAGCCGACATTATATTCATCTTTTTCGCCAAAGTTTGCCAAACCTAAACCTGCATGTAAAACATAATGATGACCATCGGTATCAATCTGTCCAGATTTATCTTCAAATTCATTATAGCCCCCTACAGCTCTTAACCAGAGTTGACCGACATCATCTTTATTCATATTGGTGTATTCACTTGCACCAATACGATCTTCTAAACGATGGACAAATAAGTTATTGGCAATATTGGCATTAAAAGTATAACTACCAACCTCTGGGCGAATGACTGGTTGATGTGGACCTGTACTGCCTGTTGGACCAGTCGCTCCGGTAGAACCTGTAGCGCCCGTAGAACCAGTCGCTCCAGTATCACCCGTTGCACCTGTAGAACCTGTTGCACCCGTAGAACCTGTGGCTCCAGTATCACCTGTTGCTCCAGTAGAACCAGTCGCTCCAGTAGAACCCGTTGCCCCAGTAGAACCAGTCGCTCCGGTAGAACCTGTTGCACCCGTAGAACCAGTCGCTCCGGTAGAACCCGTTGCACCCGTAGAACCCGTTGCACCTGTAGAACCAGTCGCCCCAGTAGAACCTGTGGCTCCAGTATCACCTGTTGCTCCAGTAGAACCAGTCGCTCCAGTAGAACCAGTCGCTCCAGTAGAACCAGTCGCTCCAGTAGAACCAGTCGCTCCAGTATCACCCGTTGCACCGGTAGAACCCGTTGCGCCCGTAGAACCTGTGGCTCCAGTATCACCCGTTGCGCCCGTAGAACCCGTTGCACCTGTAGAACCTGTTGCTCCAGTAGAACCTGTTGCTCCAGTAGAACCAGTCGCTCCGGTAGAACCAGTTGCGCCCGTAGAACCTGTGGCTCCAGTATCACCCGTTGCGCCCGTAGAACCAGTTGCGCCTGTAGAACCTGTGGCTCCGGTAGAACCAGTTGCTCCAGTATCACCTGTTGCGCCTGTAGAACCTGTTGCTCCAGTATCACCCGTTGCGCCCGTAGAACCCGTTGCACCTGTAGAACCAGTTGCGCCCGTAGAACCTGTGGCTCCAGTATCACCCGTTGCGCCCGTAGAACCTGTTGCACCTGTAGAACCAGTTGCTCCAGTATCACCCGTTGCGCCCGTAGAACCTGTTGCGCCTGTAGAACCTGTGGCTCCAGTATCACCCGTTGCGCCCGTAGAACCTGTGGCTCCAGTATCACCCGTTGCGCCCGTAGAACCTGTGGCTCCAGTATCACCCGTAGAACCTGTGGCTCCAGTATCACCTGTTGCTCCAGTAGAACCAGTCGCTCCGGTATCACCCGTTTCACCTTTCATATTGAAACTTTCAAGATACCAGTCACCATTCGCATGCTTATTTAACAAATATTCATAACCGCCTTTTACAACACGGCGTTGTAAAAGAAATTCACCATTGGATGCACCATCGATGTCATACATCAAAATAGATTCTTTTCCAGTTGGATCAACCAGATTTAAGTTATTGACCCAAACCCAATCAATACCTTTATCAATCACATTACCCGTAATTTTGACGTTAAGAGGTGGATCAGGAAATTTGAACAACACTTATAAGTGATATTTTGCTCCCCAAATGATGTTATAAACATCAATATATGGAGTATTTTATGGCACGTAGACCAAGAAGAAATCATTCAAATGATTTTAAAGCTAAGGTAGCACTTGCTGCGATTAAAGCAGAAAAAACACTTGCTGAATTGAGTGCTGAATTTGATGTTCATCAAAACCAAATTATCGACTGGAAAAATCAACTGATTTCAGCTTCCTCGCAAGCTTTCGATCAATCAAAAGCTCCAACAGAACCACCCATCGATCTAAAAAAACTACATGCAAAAATCGGTGAGCAGGCATTAGAAATTGATTTTTTAGAAGGTGTGTTGAAGAAACTGGGCCGCTTCAACCACAAAAGTTAATCGATGACTCACTTCAGATTTCAGTATCTAAGCAAGCTCAGCTGCTGAAAGTCTCCCGTGGTTGTTATTACTATCGCCCAAAACCTGTGAGTGCATCAGATCTGAAGCTGATGCGGTGTATGGATGAGTTACATATGCAATACCCTTTTGCAGGTAGCCGTATGATGCGTGATTTGTTGAATCGTCAAGGACATCATATAGGACGACGTCATACACGTACTTTAATGAAGAAAATGGGCATTAATGCGTTATATTGCAAACCAAATTTAAGCCAGGCTAATCAAGCTCACCGCAAATATCCATATCTGCTCAAAGGATTGGCTATTCAGCGCAGTAATCAAGTGTGGTCTACGGATATAACGTATATCCCTATGGCAAAAGGCTTTGTTTATTTATGTGCTGTGATTGATTGGCATAGCCGCAAGGTACTTGCGCATAGAGTATCGATTAGTATGGAGGTTACATTTTGCATAGAAACATTAAATGAAGCTATTGAAAAATATGGTCGACCTGAAATATTTAATACAGACCAAGGCAGTCAGTTTACCAGTGATGCATTTATTGATGTATTGAAATCAAATGACATCCAAATCAGCATGGATGGTAAAGGTCGATGGGTTGATAATGTGATGGTTGAACGATTATGGCGGAGCGTTAAATATGAAGAGGTGTATCTCAAAGCCTACAGCAATGTTTTGGATGCGAAGAAGCAATTAAACGCATATTTTGAATTTTATAATTTGAAACGACCTCATTCGAGTCTGGACAAAATGACTCCAGATGAGTTTTACTATGACCAGCTACCACAACAAAATAAGGTAGCTTAACTAGAGCAGAGTATCACTTATAAATAAGCTTTTAGTTGTTCAAACATGTGGGACCACCTCTGTTATCTGTATATGATTTACCATCTACACCTAAATCACCACTCTGTCCAAGACCCGTTAAATAAGAGTCCATTAGCCAAGTATTATTTCCAGTTGTATAGTCGCCAGTAATGGTTAATTTGTCTCCAGCCACACCATTAGCCAGATCAATTTGAGAGTTGGATGCAACAACGTTTCCTTTTAAGTTAAAAGCAGATTGTGTATTTGTAAGTAGATTACTGCGATTCACATCATGAGCAACAAGTTGTGAATTTATTAAATTTAATGTTGTAAAGTTCGCTTGAGTACTATTTCCATTCGCTTCCAATTGCCAAATCGCGTTATTTTTTAAATTGAGATTTAAAGTAGAGCTGTCTGTTTTATTTACAAGTCCCTGCATATATCCGTTTTCAAAATGATAATTGACTTGGCTTGGCGTTGTACTTGCTCCTTGAACATCAATCAAATACGCATTATTTCCCGTATTAGAAATCAGTGATGTGTTATCACCTCTAGCAGAGAAAATATAGTTTTTTTGGTTTGTTCCTACAGTAATTAAACTTGCCGTATTTGTAGCTGTTTTATTAATGATTAAATTATTAAATGTTGTAATTGTTTGATCTGTAGCTTGACTTGAATTACCACTAATATTAATAGCTTCCCTGCCTGCTTTAATCTCAGTACTAGAGGTAGCGGCATTGGCATCCAGTAAAGCGCCCTGCCAAATAATATCAATTGCAGAATCATTAAGCGCTTTAGTCGTATCTATGATCATTTTTCCTTTGGAGTATAAACGACCTTCGCCTGTACCAATTGCTGCTGTTTTCCCTAAACGAATAGCGTTTGCGCGAGTGGATGTACTCTCAATACTGATATTGCTATTATTTAAATGAACTTCTGGTACCACGCCACCTTGTTCAGAACCAGAAATATAAATTCCTATTGCATCATTTTTTTGATTTTTAATATCAATGTTTAAATCTTTATTCACCTCTACATAGCCAGCAGCACCATTACCAGAAGATTGTGGTGCTCCTTGAATTGCACGAATACCGACAACTAACGGATAATTTGATAAAAAGGATGGGTTATTATTTGCACTCATTTTAATATTTAAATTATCAAATATAGCTTTGGACCTCATCCCATTAAAAGCAGCTGTTTCTGCTGAATTAACACTTGACCCCACAACTACACCATAGTGCTCAAATCGTTCATTAAATGTTGGCCCTTTGGGTAAATCTAGCATGGTAAGATTCAATGTACCAATAGTTGAAGTACCCCCATGCGATACTCCCAGTCCTATTTTTGCAATATTATCCCCATTTGGATTGCTACTATTACTATCTAAATTTGTAATCGTGAGATCGAGTTTTTTTCCAGCGGCATTAAAAGAAGATGTAAAATTAGGTGCAGTTCCATAGACTGAAATCCCCCCCGATCCCTTGAGTGTTGTGGTTAAATCATTGGTCAGCGTTATGCTTCTGTTGGCATTTTGGCTATAAACTAAAAACCCAGTATTCCAAATACTTGTATTTCCTATTTCAGGTAAAATAGTAGATACCTCACAGTTAATATTTGCTCCAGTATTATTTGTATTATTAACCGTAACAGAGCCATTTGTTCCTTGCGTACACTCTACAGCTAAACTCGCTGAGGAAATCAGAACACCACCAATCAATAAAGTCACTTTCGATGATGATTTCCCTTTTCTCCCAAGCTCTGAACATACTACCCAAGCATTTAGGCTTACATTCCATATTAGTTTATAAATTCTATTCATGTGGTATTTCCTTGTATATTATTCTGTGATGTATTTTGCATTTTATAATTAACATATCAACAAAATAAAAACAACACAAATCACATACCACTATAAAATCAACATAAATTACAATTGCTTATACATGAATAAATTATACCATTTGATAGTATTTTCAAATAAAATAGAAAGCTGAAAAAATAAAAAACTGTATAAGATTTATTCAAAAAATAAACATAAAACCTTTGCCTGTGTAAAGAGTGAAGACCTTAAATCATAAGCATTACAGTGTTTAAAATAGACAGCACACATGTTTTTTGTATTCATGTAATCGCTCCCTCTTTTGAGACATATAAAGATTAAATAAAAAATTCGGGAAGAAATAACTGTTGTGACGCCGCTCATATAATCCATAGCAATACCATAGACAAAGCCAGCTAGACATCAAAACCAAAACTATATTATTCAAGATCCAGCTATAGATACAGGCGATATCATTAATTTAATCTTTAAACCGTTTTCTCATTCATATAACGCCAATATCGCTTTGGTACATATTGAATATGCAGTTTAATGTTTTTCCGCGCTGAAATATTTACACTATTAAAATAATCTTTCCAAAGCTGATCATATAGAACCTCTTGATGATCTAATTCAACACTAAAATCTTGACTAGAACCTTGATGAATCTTTTGATCAATCTCTAAGACATTCATATTGACTTGATGAACCTGTCTTAAATCATAATAGATACCAAAATCTCGTTTTTCATCATAAATAAGCCAGCGCTGGTCTTGATATCTGGCTTTAAAATGCTTTTCGATCAAAGGCAAAACATTGAAATCTGGCTTAACCAAGCTTAAAAATAATTCATCTTTACATTTTTTAAAGCGAACAAAAGCTTCCATACGGTGCTTTTCTCTTCCCACTTGTTTGGCCCATTTTGACAGTGCCAAAACATCTGGATGACCATAATCTCGATCAATCGCTTTTTGAGCGAAGAATGCATAAACACTAAAATTAAACAGATGTTGAAAAGCATCTTCCTGTTCAGATAAAAAAGTATAGTAAAAATTACGTAAACCACTTGCTGAAACTTTTAACTTTAGGCCTTGCCAAACTCTATTGGCTTGAGCGTCATTAGATTCAACAAAAATCGTTTCATCAAATAAAGCGGCTTGAGTATTGTTTTCACTTGAGACAATGACATCAAACTCTTTAAATTGAAATGCACGAAATACACAACACAAAATCCCTGTCATGGTCCCATCAAAAATATATTTCGCCATTTAGAATAACAAATCCAATTGTGGCGAAAGTTGTTGAGTATATTTTGAATGCCCTGTCTGTAATATTTTCTGGCGAATTTGGCTGGGTAATTGATCTTTTAAAAAAGGAGGGGTATCAGCACAACGAATAAAATGCATTGCCCTGTTATACGCAATCCCCAATTTTTTGATTTGATCAATATGAATTTTACCAAAACGACGTGCTTGAACAATTTTCTTAGCTGAACGGACCCCAATTCCAGGGACTCTTAAGATCATTCGATATTCAGCTTGATTGATATCGATAGGAAATTGTTCAGGATGACGTAATGCCCAACTCAGTTTTGGGTCGATATCTAAATCTAAATTTGGATGCTTTGCATTAACAATTTCATTTGCTTCAAAGCCATAAAACCGCATTAACCAATCAGATTGATACAGTCTATTTTCACGCAGTAATGGCGGTGCTGAACCTACCGAAGGCAACGCTTTTTCTTCATCATTAATCGGAATATAGCCCGAAAAATATACCCGTTTGAGTTTAAATTCTTTGTAGTGGTGATCAGCCATTAAGATAATATCCTGATCCGTTTCGTTATGTGCACCCACCACCATTTGAGTTGTTTGTCCTGCTGGAACAAACTTCGGCACAGTTTTTATAATTTTTCTTTCATCTTTAAATTGAATCAAACGGTCTCGAACAATGCCCAAATCTTTTTGCACTTCGTCATGGGTTTTTTCAGGGGCGAACTTTTTTAAACCTTCTGCGGTAGGCATTTCTAAATTGATACTCATCCGATCTACATAAAGCCCTGCCTCATGGATAATCTCCTGTGAAGCACCTGGAATCGTTTTAAGATGAATATAGCCATTAAAGTTCTCTTCTAATCGTAGCTTTTTAACGACTTGTAGCATGCGCTCCATGGTATAGTCTGCTGACTTAAAAATTCCTGAACTGAGAAACAGCCCTTCGATATAATTTCTTCTATAAAAATTAATGGTTAAATCAACAACTTCTTGTACCGTAAAAGCAGCTCGTTTGACATCATTAGAACGGCGAGAAACACAATATGAGCAATCAAAAATACACACATTGGAAAATAAAATTTTAAGCAGCGATACACATCGACCATCTTCGGTATAACTATGGCAAATTCCAGCCCCCGTATTGCCTAGCCCACTGTCTTTGTTTTTACGGTTACTGCCACTGGATGAACATGACACATCATACTTCGCAGCATCTGCTAAAATTTGCAGTTTTTCTCTAATACGCTCTGTCATCACTCACACCTAATTTTCCGAATGAACTTTAGTGATTATATAAATTATGAGCGGTCAACAATGGCGATTTTTTTATTGTTGCGACATCAGCTGTCGTATAAATTTAAAGCGTTAAATAAAAATTAATGTGCTAGAAAAAACCTGAATTATTGCCCATTCAATTGAATGGGCAATAATTTAAGCAGAAACAATTACATTTTTTAAGCTTGAGCGGAAAGTGGAACACCAAATAATCGATCAAAAGACCAATTAAAAATAAATGTATAAATTGGAATGATAACAATTAAAGCCGCATCTAATAAAAAAGCCTCTAGAAAACTAATATTCATCCACCATGCAATCAATGGAATAAGAAAAACCACCAAGGTTAATTGAAATCCGATCGCATGAGCTACACGGCGTTTTACCGTACGTTGTCGTAAAGTTTGGCGTTTTTCCCATGCTTCAAAAATTAAGTTATAAATAAAGTTCCAGCTCACAGCAATCGTGGTAATCAGGAAAGCCAAAGGCCCTGTATGGGTTAATTGTGTACCCGAAAGTAGTGCCAGCCCTAAAGAAGAAATACCCAGTCCAATGATTTCATAGGTACTTACATAAATTACTCTACGTTTAAGACCTTGCATAAACTTACCCAAACAGATTTTCAAAAAAGCTATTTTAATTTCAGTTATAATAATAGATAAAGACAATAGCTTTCAGTTTGACTGATACCAATTATGAATTTCACCAGCGAAAATATAGAATTATTTGTAAAAGTACTGGATACAGGCTCTTTTTCTGCTGCGGCTCGTGCCTTAAATCGAGTACCATCAGCCGTCAGTATGGGTATTGCAAATATTGAAGCAGAATTAGGCTTACAGCTGTTTGAAAGAACACCCCGCAAAGTGATTCCAACAGCGTCAGCACTTGCCTTAGCCCCACAAGCAAGAATCATCTCAGAACAATTAAAACAATTGAGTAAACATGCTTATGAACTGTCCTTAGGTTTGGAGAGTACTTTAAAAATAGGTGTTGTATCGGATGTAAACAATCAAAAACTTTTACAATCTATTGATAAACTTGCAGCAAAATACCCACTGCTCAATATCGAAATCATTACTGCACCACAAGATGATATTTTGCATTTACTGTATTCAGAACAAATCACAATTTGTTTAGCAGGTTCAGGGCAACATATTAAAATGCAAGAACATTTGCAATTGGTCAGCATGGAAGTTGTTGTTGCAACAATCTCTGCAAATCATGCCTTGATGAATCAAGCAGTTCATCCTATTTATATTGAGGATTTGGTTAATGTTCGGCAAATTGTTGTTGCCAGTAGTGCGCTTGATATTGCTGATTTGAGATCGGTAATTGCCGCATCTTATTGGCGAACCAATGATCTACAAACGGCGATTGATATGGTTGAGATCGGCTTAGGATGGGGAAATTTCCCATATTCATTGGTCAAATCACATATTGATGCTGGGCGTTTAATCCAAATTGATTTTAAAAATACCTACAATCAACTTTCCGTTCCGATTTATCTGATTTGGTTAAAAGATAAAGCACTACCTAAAGCATCGCGGGAATTAATCGAGTTAATTAGACAAAGTCTAAATGAACATAACGACGCATTGAATAACAAGAATAGTCTTTGACTCAGTGCGCGTTAATGATTTTATTTTATCCAGTTTTCATTGTAAATTTATTAGAATTGAATGAAATTCTATAAAAAATTTGACTTGCGAAGCTCAGCACTTACAATACGCCTTTTAGATTTCTAGTATTACCTAAATCATGTCAAACGATCAAATTGAAGCACAAATTGTAGAATTAGACAATTTGCAAGAACACCGTGAAATTGTGACATTTATGCGTAGATCGTCACCGCTCAATACTTCACAACGTACTGCGCTTGAACAACATCGTGATTTAATTTTGGAATACCCTGTCGGCGATTTACGTCAACACTTTGAACATCCTGAACGCCCACTTACGGTAGAAATTGGTTTTGGTATGGGCCGCTCTTTGGTCCTGATGGCAAAAGCCAATCCTGAACGTAATTTTGTTGGAATCGAAGTGCATGTGCCTGGTATTGCGCAATGTGTTTATGAAGCAGGTATGGCAGAAGTTAAAAACCTACGTGTTTTAGATGCAGATGCAATCCAAGTTCTGCGTGAAATGCCTGACAATAGTATCAATACAGTTCAACTTTATTTCCCTGATCCTTGGCAGAAAAAACGTCATTTTAAACGCCGTTTTGTTTCTCATGATCGTATGCCATTGGTTGAAGAAAAACTGGAAATCGGTGGTACATTCCATGCTGCAACAGACTGGGAACCGTATGCTGAATGGATGCTTGATGTTTTAGACAATCGTCCTCGTTTAGAAAATTTAGCAGGCAAAGGCAATAGCTATCCTCGTCCTGAATGGCGTCCACAAACCAAGTTTGAACGTCGTGGTATTGAGGCAGGTCATAAGATTAATGACTTTATTTTTAAGAAAATAAATTAATCCAAATCACCCTCCTTCTAAATTTATCTGTAGCATTAAATATCAAATATTTAATGCTATTTTTTTGTCTAATGTTGCCTATTTAAATTGGACTCATCCTAAAATATTTTAGCTAGATTTTTTATGCTAAAAGTTAAGCTTTGTTCCCAATGCCAAGACCCAAGCATTGTTGACATCATGTGTTGCACCAGGATGAACGATATATTGCAGGCTTGGACGTAACATCAGCCATTTTGTTGGATAATAACTATAATTTAATTCAATATTATATTCGGCATCAGCATTAAATTGTTTATTGTCTTCTGTAAAACGATCATTGATATGAATACGATTAAGCGCAAAACCAAAATTATCCTCAGCTCGGCTGCTTATCACCCCATAATACTTTAAACCGATCTGTTGAGACTGATCCACCTTGTTGGTGGTACGGCTATGGAATGTAAAATTGGCAAAACTGTGTAAGCCCTGCTTTCCTACACCAACTGAAGTAAGTTGCTGGTCAAAATTAAACCAAGCGCCATAAGTATGATTTTGTTGCTGTCCCGTCCGTATATCCTTTTGATTTTTAGCTTGATCTGCGCTGTTATACATTGCCCCTACACGATAAGTCCCTGCTAATCCATTGATCAATGATTTCGGTTGCCAGATCATCTCTATGGGAATGGTGACACCATCGGCGTGATGGGTACTCAGATTCCAGCCATGACGTTCTAAAGCATTTTGAGGGTTATATTCATAAACGCCGATTTGTGCGGCCAGATCTGGGTGAAATTGATATTTTAAACGACCACCCCATTGAGAAATTGGAGAGTTATACCAAATTCCGCTTTGCCATTTCCCCATTTGCGCAGCACAAAATGAATTATTTTGAAATTCACAAGACATCACATTGAAATCTGTACCTATTCCCAAACGCCCTAATTTAATACTGAGCCCCTGTTGTTTAAAGTTTTTCTCCAAAGAAAACTCGGTCAATCGACTTTTACTGTTACCACGACCATAATTTGCTTGAACATTGGCAAGCTGTGGTGCAGATGGATCAGAAATATCTTCGGAAGATAAACTTTGTCCTTGTCTTGCTGTGATTGTTACTTTTAATGTCATCCCCTCCCAATTTGCCAGCTTTTCTAAATCTAAAGTTGAACCAATTAAAAATTGACTGGCATATTTAGGATCATTCCCCGAATTATAGCCACCATCGGCTAAATAAGCGCTGTCTACAATCAAGTTTGCATCTAATTTAATCCCTTGCGTTAAAAGTTCAGTCCGCATCCCCTGCCAATCACCAAACAAATAATGACTATTTTTGTCTAAGCTGTGTTGAGCAGCATGCAACTGTATACTGAGCAATGAAACAAAAGGAATCATACATTTAATTAAATTTGACATAGGTTTACCTTAATTTTGCAAAGTCCATAATTAAAATAAATGACAGATGCTGGCTTTGCTGTTTGACAAGACATGGCTTAATTTTTGGATTTTTCAAAAATGTGAATGATGAATGCGAGTTAAATCAATCAAGGCTTGATTTAACTAAAAAATGATTATTCCAATAGATATTTGAAGGAATTTTTAAGCGCCGACATGATCACCATAATCATGACAAAAACGCCATCAAGCATGATTACTCATTGATGTTTATTCATCATTAAGCCACTAGCTTGGTTGGACAAATCTTTGCTTGGCTGCGAGATAAGACAGATACAACACAGGTGCGACAAAGAAAGCGACACTCCAGAAATCTAGATACACATATAAAAAAGCACCTAAAAATGCGCCAATCACAAACCCCACCACAATGCTGAAACTATGCTGTAGCTTTTGCATATTGCTATCGTTCCGATCTCTTAAATAATTAGAAATATCTATACCTAACTGTGTTGTATTTCCCGTCATCATGGTGCTCGGACTAATATGTTTAATTAAGGTTTTACTTGAAGTGTTACGAATAGCTAAAGCGATCAGCCCTAAACCACCGGTAATTGCGACGGTGACACTATTGGCATCTTTAAATGGTTCAAAATATAAACCCGCAAGCATAAACCCAAGCAAAAAAATTGCTTCCCCCAAAAATAAATAACTTAAAGTGGTATGTTTTTGTACGCTACGATCAATCCAATATTTGGTGATGGCAACAGTCAGAATAAATAAGGGAATTGCCCCAAGCTTAATCCAAATCCCTGGCCCACCTTTGACCCAAGCAGCACCGGCTAAGACTAAGTTTCCTGTGACATGTGCAGTAAAAAAACCAAACAGTGCGATAAAGCCAATGGTATCAATTGCGCCACCCACAATTGTCAATAACAAAGGATCTCGACATGTTTTCCAAAACCCACTCGGTGGCGTCGTTTGTATATTTTCCATGTTCTACTCGTCATTCAATAATTAATTAGAATTAGGATCTGTCAAAACCTAAGCTTTTTTTATAGTTGTCCCGATTGATGTAAATCATCAGTAACAAAACTGGGGGAAGTAAAAATAACCACAGCAATGCAAATTTATATACGATTGCGGCAACTGCGCATCCCAATGCAAAACTCAACATGGTTGGAAAAATTGCAACAATACTCTGACGAATTTGCAGTCTTTTTTCCTGAGAAGGTTTGGAAAAAAGTTCAGCAATATTTAACATCAATTGTGTTGTAGCGCCCGTCATCACAGTTGTTGGTGATTCTTTCGTCCAATGGATACGATGCATCGCATTTTGAATCGCCATAGCCGCCACCAATAACATACCGACAGTGAAACTCATGATGGTATCGTATTTAGGAAAGGGCAAATAAAAGTAGGAACATACAGCGACAATACTAAAAAGCAAAAACATCAGTTTGAGAAAAAACGCATATGAACTGTTTTGATGGCGGATAAACTTTTGATCCAACAATTTTACCGATAAAACCGTAATACAGAACATCGGTAATGCTGCCAATTTAGCCCAAGCACCTGTTTGGCTCTCGGAGACTAAAGCCGCGCCTAATGTTACAAAATTACCTGTCACGTGGGCAGAAAATAAGCCATGCAATGCGAGAAAGCTTGCAGTATCGAGATAGCCTGCATTGAAGCTCAATAATTTACTTAGTCTGAATTGCATCGTTTGCCCCTTTCTCCTGTTATTACTTCACCCTATCGTTAGGATAATAAGTTTTTAATCATTGGCATGAGTTGTTCGCCAATAACCATCCCCAATAAACCGCATAGGGCCACAAAAGGTGGTGCTGGAGATTTCACATTTAATAGGTAATACAACACGCCAACCAACAACCCAACGGCCAAAGAGATCAGATAGATTTTCATAAATTTCTCCCCAATAAAATTCCACCTAGTTTCAGATGGAATTTTTTAGGTTGGTTTTAAAAAGCAAAACAAGAACAGCCTAGTGCGCCCCAAAATGATTTTTTTTCCTGATCATTGATAGGAACATCAAGCATCCATGCATGCGAATGTCCATGCATGCCACAGCTACTAGAACATGCACACACTGCTGAATCTTTTTGTAAGGGTTGTAAGGAAGGTGCATTACGATTTTCAGACTGACGCCACTGTCCGCCAAATCGTTTGACTGGTGACCAATCAGGCGATGCGGGTGGAATCGGTGGATCTTGTTGCTTAAATTCGGCACCCGCATAGACCACTTTACCGTCCATCACCGTCATGACTGATTCAATAAATTGAATTTCATCGCCCTCAACAGTGAGATAGTCATCTGAAAGTACAACAAGGTCCGCATGTTCACCTGCGACTAAAGCGCCTTTATTACTTTGCTCGCCTGAAAACCAAGCCGATCCTTTGGTCCATAGTCTTAGCGCTGTCTGACGATCAAGTAAGTCTTTCTCATCATATAAAGCAAAGCCACCCACAGTTTTACCTGTGGTTAACCATGCCAAACAGACCCAAGGATTATATGATGCAACACGCGTCGCATCTGTTCCAGCACCCACTGGCACACCCAGCTCAAGCATTTTTTTTACCGGAGGCGTGTCTTTGGCTGCATCGGCACCATAACGCTGAACAAAGATTTCGCCTTGATATGCCATACGGTGTTGAATGGCAATTCCACCCCCAAGTGCACCGATCCGTTCTATGTTTTTTTCTGAAACCGTCTCTGCATGGTCAATAATAAAACGGGTTTCAAATGGCTTTTTACCATTGACTCGTTCAAAAACATTGAGCAATCGACTAATGCTTTCATCATAGGTGGCGTGAATTCGAAACGGCCATTTCTTATCAGACAAATGTTCAACAATGGCTTCTAATTCGGTTTCCATTTTTTCTGGAAGATCTGGCCGAGGTTCATAAAAATCCTCAAAATCACCAGCTGACCAAGTCAGGTTTTCCCCCGCACCATTCATCATCAATAATGCATCGCCATCACCGGGAAACGTCATTTCTGTCCATCGTTGATAATCTTCTAACTCTTCACCGGCTTTTTGTGCAAAGAGGTTATAAGCAATACGAACGGTCATTTGATCTTTTTCATGCAATTGATTGATCACTGTATAATCATCTGGATAGTTTTGCCCGCCTCCTCCGGCATCAATCGCAGAAGTGACACCGAGTCGATTTAACTCACGCATAAAATGTCGGGTAGAATTCACTTGATCTTCGACAGGTAATTTGGGTGCTTTACCTAGTGTTGAATACAGAATTGCAGCAGAAGGCGTTGCCAATAATAAACCTGTTGGCTCGCCTTTTTCATTGCGTTCTATTCTGCCCCCAGGTGGATCAGGAGTATCTTTATTAAAACCTAAGACATCTAATGCTGCTCTGTTCAGCATTGCGCTTGCATATAGATGCAGAATAAAAACTGGGGTATCAGGCGCAGCTTTATTGATTTCAGCTAAAGTTGGTAAACGCTTTTCTGCAAATTGGAATTCAGTCCACCCACCGACAACACGGACCCACTGTGGCGCTGGCGTATTTTCTGCCTGCTCTTTGAGTAAGTTTAAAGCATCTTTAACAGTCGGTACCCCTTCCCAACGCAACTCCATATTATAGTTAAGCCCGCCACGAATAATATGGAGATGGCTGTCATTTAAACCGGGAATAACGCGACGACCATTTAAATCAATCACTTTTGTCAAGTCGTTGGCCAACTTCATGATGCTATTTTCATCACCCGTGGCAAACACTTTTCCATCAGCGATCGCAATTGCATCTACTTCAGGTTGTTTCGGGTCAAGCGTGGTAATTTTGCCGTTCTTAAGAATTAACTGTACATCTGTCATGATCATCTCCATGTAGATGAATATTTATATCCATAAGGTTTATTTTGCTGACACAGGTGCAATAACTTCATGCTGCGTTGTGGTTCTTTCTGGCGCTTTATGTACCATGGTATATGCATAATCTACGCCCATACCGTATGCACCCGAATGTTCACGCACAATGTCCATCACTGCATCATAAGTTTCACGATGTGCCCAATCACGTTGCCACTCAAGTAAAACTTGTTGCCAGGTTACAGGAACCACACCTGCTTGAATCATCCGTTGCATCGCATAATCATGTGCTTCTTTTGAAGTTCCACCTGAAGCATCGGCAACCATATAAATTTCATAATCACCTTCCAGCATCGCGCCAAAAGCGAATGTAATATTGCAAACTTCAGTCCATAAACCAGATACGATAATTTTTTTACGATGATTGGCTGCCAATGCATCACGAACCTTTTGGTCATCCCATGAGTTCATAGAGGTTCTTTCGAGTAAAGGTGCTTCAGGGAACACATTTAATAATTCTGGAAAAGTGTGTCCTGAAAAACTTTCTGTTTCTACTGTTGTAATAGTGGTTGGAATATTAAAAACCTGAGCAGCTTTAGCCAATCCCACCACATTATTTTTTAAAGTTTGACGATCAATTGACTGTACGCCAAAAGCCATTTGTGGTTGTTGATCAATAAAGATGATTTGACAGTTTTGAGGTGTAAGTTGTTCTAAAAATGCTTTATTCATTTTGATTCGCAACACATTTATAAAGGAATTTATATAAAAGCAAAAATACACGTAAACCACTAGACACTATTTTAAATACAAACTGTATCCTAAAAAGATACAATGATTGATCAGCAGAGGATGATGCGTTACTTTAATCATTCAAGTGAAGAGTACTGTAAAATTAAATGGATAAATTAGACTGTATCAATACGTTTATTAGTGTCGTTGAATATGGAAATTTCAGCAGTGCATCACGTCACTTAAACATTACTAGAGATCAAGTTGCGAAAAGAATTTGTCATTTGGAAACTATTTTTAATACAGTCCTGTTCATCCGCAATACCCGTAAAATGGATTTAACTCATTCAGGTGAAAAATTTTATCAACACTCTAAAGTCATTATGAGTGAGTTTGAATGGGCAACCAGTGACTTTACCCATGACCAGAAATATCCCGAGGGTAAACTCAGAATCAATGCACCTCATTCATTTAGACATGCGCATCTTACCGAGATCATTTCTAAATTTATGACGCAGTATCCCAACATCAAAATAGACTTGTTTCTTTCAGATAAGTTCTTAAATATCAGTGAAGATCAATATGATATTGTGCTCAGAATCAGTCAAGATATTGATCAGCGTAATGCCCACCTGTTTAGTACCTATCATCGACATTTTTATGCAACTACAGCTTACTTTGAAAAATTTGGCGTACCCAATACAATCGATGAGTTAAAACAGCACAGTCTATTGTTGTATTCACAAACAGATTCAAGCACTAAAATTGTGCTGAGTAAGAATAAAAAAGAAGAAACTATTTACTGTACGCCAAAATTGACATGCAACAGTGGCGATTTCCTTTTAGATTTTTGTAAACAAGATCAAGGCATTATATTTTTACCCGATTTTTTAGCCAAAAAAGATCAAGATGCCGGAAAAATTATGCGTTGTTTAGAGGATTATCATTCAAAGCAACTTTATTTTTATGCAATTACGCCATCTCAACAAAAGATTCCTAAAAAAGTGAAGCTCTTTTTAGATCATCTCAAAAAACATTTATCTGATCGCTAATATATAAAGCTTTAGACCAGACTTTTACCTAATAACGAAGTATTCACGGCTCATGTTGTATCTTTATACAATACATAAAGCACTTCAATAAAGCGTTGTGTATGCAAATACTCAGCATCTAAGCTTGCAAACTTGACACAGATTTGAATTTTGGACTAAACACATTGTTCTGTAATCGGGTCTGCATATATTCAGCATAAACCGATAGTTTTTCATAAATATGTTCAGAATAAAACATATCTTCGACTAGGTTTTGCGCTTGAGCTAGATCATAAAGACCTGATAAATTTAAAATTTTAGCATTCATTTCTGAAAATTTACGACATAAAGCCACATGAAAATCATCTTTATATTTAAACAAAAGCTTCTGCATGTTTAATTTATGATCATGATGATCTAATTGCAGATTTAGACCATCTTGATCATTTTCGGGATTTACCAAGAAAATTCGAACCTTAAAAAAACATTCTATTTCAAACAAATAATCTGGATTGATCCGCTGATCTGTAATTAAAAAGATACGATCAACTTCTGCCTGAGTCAGTGCTTTGAACAACTGAAAATATACGAACTCCTGCGCATCCCATGTTTGATCTTGTAGATCTAAAAATAAGTTTAAACTTTCTAACACGACATCATCCTTGGTCAAATTCATGGTTTTTTCAACCTGATAATAAGGTTTTAAAATATCTTGAACTTGTGCAGTCAGAAGCGTTGAGTAAAGCACTGTTTGATTTAAATTCGCCAAAATAAACGGTGAAAACAAATAAGCCAGACTTAAATGATTTGAAGCAATTGCAGATTGGATAATCGCTGTACTTTTCTTTTTTGAAAATTCACGTAAGACTTTGGCACGCAATAATGTTGCTTCTAGATTTACAAATCTTTGATTGAGTTGCTCTATCACATTTTCAGAGCAATCATGCTCACATAAAACTTGTGTGAGCACATTCAACTGAGTCGTCACAAACATATCCCTGCCTCATTCTATACTGCATCGCGTGCGACTATTTTGGAAAGAAATCAAAAAGAAATATAGCCACAAAATTTTAGAAAAAATATATAACAGATAGAGCTGTGCTGATTGCTTCTGTTATAGTTATTTTAAATACCCACTTGCATTGACCTATGTATAAATCTGAACAACTGGCCCATAGCCTAAAATTATTGATTGAAAATGGGACATGGAAAGCACATGAAAAGTTACCCTCACTACGTCAACAGGTTGAACAATCAGGTTTAAGCCTGATTACAGTGATGAATGCTTATCAAGAGCTCGAAGCGCAAGGTCTGATTTATTCAAAAGAAAAGTCAGGGTATTTTGTTGTAGAACAAAGCTCAGATCACCCCACCACATTACATGTGATTAATGAAACAGTTGAAATTAACTCCGTTGTTTTCAAATATTTAAAATCAACCCAGTCTGAACACATTATCCCTTTAGGTTCTGCCTTTCCCAATAGCCAGTTGCTCTACTCCGCTAAACTGATACAAACGCTTGGACAACTTGCTCGACAACGGCGTAGCTATGAACAAACACCCAGTCTACCACCCGGAAATTATCAACTGAGAAAAATTATTGCTCAAAAATATGCTATGCAAGGCATCCCCACGGATCCATCTGATATTGTGATTACGTCTGGAGGTTTAGATGCATTAAATCTTTCATTGCAAGCACTTACACAAGCTGGGGACTATATTTTATTACAGCAGACGATTTTTTATGGGGCATGGCAAGCGGCTGAACGACTTGGATTAAAAGTAATTACCATCCCAGAACATCCTGAACATGGCATTGATTTAGACGCATTCGAACAGGCAATTTTAAAATATCCAATTAAAGTATGTTTGATGATGTTAAACGGTCAGAATCCAATTGGCTTTACTGTGAGTGATGAAATTAAATTAAAATTGGCGAAGTTACTCAACCAATATCAGATTTATTTGATTGAAGATGATGTCTATGAAGAACTTTACTATGATCAGAAAAAACCCCTCTCGATGAAGTATTTTGATCAACAAAATTGGGTACTACATTGTTCTTCTTTTTCCAAAACATTAGGTGCAGGTTTTCGTATCGGTTGGGTCTATGCAGGTAAATTCTCTGAACATATTCAACACACTCAACTTATGAGTACCCTTTCAGTCAACTCATTTATCCAAAATGCTTTGGTTGAATATCTTTCCCATCGTCATTATGAAAAACATTTAAAAACTTTACGATCCACCTTACAACGTTATAAAAAACAATATTTTAATTATTTAAAAACCCATTTACCTGAGCAATGCCATGTCAATTATTATCCTTCCGGGTACTTTCTATGGATTGAATTGCCTGAACAAGTCGATAGTAATGAGATCTATCAGCACATGTTAGAACACGGTGTTAGTGTCGCGCCGAGCAGCTTATTTAATATTAGCAATCAACAAAATCACTTTATTCGGATGAATTGTTCATTTGAAATGAATGAAAAGATTCAAAATGCATTAAACCAATTGATTTATATTATTGGTAAATCCGTGACGACATAAGCTGAATTTTTATAACAGATTCATCATTGCTTACTTATCTGTTATAGTTTTTTTCTAATTTTTTGTATCTACAGTGTGAACACTTTTCTATCCATAATGAATCTATATTAAGCAGAAAGAGATTTTGCGATGAATGATGACAAAAGCCCTAAAAAACCACAATATGCTGATAGCTCGATTTCAGACAAAGCCTTTAAACGCATGATCATCTGGTTTTTTATCTACTGTAGCCTGTTTTGTATTGGTGTTATTGTCACAATCGGTGCAGATCACGCTGCTTTAAATTAGATCTCAATTGATTTCAAAAGATACGATTGATAAAATACTCACTTAATCAAGTGAGTGTTTTTTCTGTATCTGTTGGCTTAAAAGTGTATAGGCATCTTTAAGATCTTCCCGCCCCATATCCTGTAACATACGCTGATGCATATCTAAAATATTCACATCTCCACGCCTTGCAGGACCCGTCTGCATAGTTTCAGGATCATTTTGGGTGGCTTTTTTTGCTGTTTCCAAAATTAATGGATACAGTAAATTAAAATCGACCTGCTGTGCATCGACCACTTGTTTAGCCATGTCATAACAATAATTTGTAAAATTACAGGCAAATACTCCTGCCAGATGTAAGCTCAGCCGCTGCGCTGAATTATATGGATAAACCTGATTACTTAGACTATTTGCTAGCGTCGTTAAAGTAGGCAAATCTTCTTGCAAAGCCGTTTCAATAAACAACGGGGTATTCTGCCAATCCACTTCACGTTCAAAGCTAAAAGTCTGTAAGGGATAAAAAACCCCAGATTTTACATGGTGTTCAGTCAATATATTGAGATTGGTACTGCCAGAAGTATGAACAATCAAAACATCCGAAAGTTGTGAATGAATCGTTTGGATGACTTGAGCAATGGCTTGGTCACTTACCGCAATAATTAATAAATCAATTTCAGGTTCTATACAATCCACAGCATCAATTGCCTGAGCATTCACCTGCTGGGCTAAGCTGTGTGCATTGTTTAAATTACGACTATAAATCTGAACAATATGATGTTGTTTTGACAGTGCTTTTGCAAAATGTGTAGCAACACGACCTGAACCAACAATACTAATACGCATATCGACATCTAAAACTTTAAATATACTTACAGCATGCCAATAAAAAAGGGATGAATCAATTCATCCCTCTCAGATTATGATGATTACATCAATTTAATGCATTGTTTAAATAAATAATTCGCTCAGCGGTACGTTTATTAAAACACTTGGTATATTGCATCTCTTTATTTTGTTGAGACATCGCATCATCCCAATATTGACGTTGTTGCTGATAGGTTTCAATTTCACTGTCTGGAATATCACCAAAACTTTTCTGTGAAATGACTTTACAATCAACATCACGTTTTTCAAACCATTCTGTTTGATCTTGCTTAAATTGCGCTTTTTGTTCATCACTCAAACTGTCCCAAGTCTGGTTTAAACGATCAACTTGTTTAAGCTTTTCTTCATCTAGCTCTTTTTTACGGATGTCCATGGCTTTTTGTGCAAGTGCTGTTTGCTCTGCATTTTCAATTTGGTTGACCTGCTCGCGTTCACGCATATCTTTATTTTCTTTCATATAGGCTGCGTATTGCACCGCTTTTACCGTAACAAAAGTTACCCCTTGAATAACTGCATCCTGATTAAGCACATCAAGGGTTAAACCATCTTTGTCTGTTTTCACAACATTGTAATTAAACTTACCTTTCAGCTGATCATTGGCCAATACCAATTTAGATTCACCAGCTTCGATATACTCACGTATACTGCGATAGCCATCACCTTCACATCCCTCCTCACAATCTTGCCCAAATTCTGCATATGAATTTTCAGCACGCTGTTGTAAGCCTTTCGGGAATTGAACCACTAACTGACTTTCACATTCCAGTTGATTGGTTTTAGACGAGTCTTCAGTGATCGTACGAACATTCTTCACTTCAAACTTTAAAGCATTGTTAATTTTCTGAAGTAGTGCTTGGTCAGCTTCATAACCAGAATTTTTAATATTGTCTGCGACTTCACGCAAATACTCATCTTTCAAATATTTTTGAATTTGATTGATATTATCTTGATTGGTACAACTCCACTCTGCAAGTTCAGCATTACCTTCATCTTTTTTCTTTTTGAAGTAATCACAGCCTGACAGCATCAAGGTACTAGAAATCGCAGCAATCATAAATAATGGGTTTAATGATTTATTCATTGTTTATCCGATCATATTTTTATGTGGCTCATTTAACCAAATAATTGAAGAATTTTCGAGTAAAAAATAAAAAGCTTCTGGATATTCAGAAGCTTTTTATACAATTTATGCCTGTTTTAACACCGAACATACCGCCCAAAAAGATTATGGCGTCGTTGCACCAAGTACTTCAAACTCAATACGACGGTTTTTAAATTGCCCTTCTTTGGTTGAATTATCTGCAATTGGATTGTCTTGACCATGTCCTTCAGCAGTTAACTGTGAGGTATGTACGCCCTTTTCAACCAAATATGCAACAACCGATTTTGCACGTTTTTCAGATAATTTTTTGTTTGAATCCGCATTCCCAACATTATCCGTATAGCCTTTAACCACGAGTTTTGCATCTGGTAGTTGTTTTAACAAATTCGCTGCCTTATCCAAAATCGCTTTATTGGCTTCCGGAATACCTGAAGAACCTGTCGCAAAATTAATTACCTGTAAATTCAATGCAGCTGCAATATCATTTACATTGGCTTTATCTGCCTGAATGCTTGACAGTGCTTGGTCTGCTTGTGAGTTACTTGTATCTACATTTGCAGCACTGCTTGTTGCAGCTGCATTTGCATCGGCTGTTTGCTCTACAGAAATATGTAGATTAGGAGCAATAGCTTTTAACTCATCTGCCAATTTTTGTGCTTGCGCTAAATCTGCTGTTTGAATGGTAAGTTGATCACCGATCCAAGCCAATGAAATGTTTGGAATACCTTTAATTTTAGCCAACACCTGATCTACAGCATTTTGATCCGGCAAATCAGCGGCATAAGCACTGCTGGCTGTGAGTTGACAATGATCGGTTTGACCAAACACTGAGGCAATACTGGTTTTTAAACTGTCCAATAAAGATTGACTGCTCGATTGTGCCTGACAACTTGCTAATTTACCTTCAGCATCTGTTGAAATTTGCAGTTCAGTGGCTTGCACATCAGCAACAGCTTGTGAAGCACTACTGCTTACTGGATCTCCCCCTACAGGTGGCTTGCTACTGCACTGTTTAAATAACAATGCGGCCAATCCTGCAATCACCAACAAAGCAATAATTGGCAATAACCAATTGGATTTTTTAGGTTCATCTTGGATCGAATTTGTTGTGATTGTAGACGTATCAAGGGGTACTGGTGTTGGAGATACACTTTGTACAGGTATCGGTGCCACAGGTTCTACAGGGGGAATAACTGCCTCAGCCACGGGTGCAGCTTGAGTCGTGGCTGCGAAACCAAGACCACCTACACTTAAACCCAATGTGGCAAATAATCCTGTTGCCCAAGCTGGCAAAGCATCTTGAATATTGTTCCATTGCGCTTTGATAAAATCAAAAATTTCATGCTTATCATCTGAACCTGCTTGATCTGCAAGCAATGATAAAGTTGGAGCAATAGAGTGGTTTAATGTGCTTTCAATTTCTTGGGTTGGTGCATTGCCCGCAACCAGTCCTAAAAAATGTGTGACTGTTTCTGGTTGATGACTGAAAATATCGCCTAAGCGAGGATTTAGATTTTGTTGAAGTGTATTAATAAGTTCTGGTTTTGATTTTAAAACAGAGAGGAGAATGGGATAAAAGGCACTTAAAGCACCGATTTTTTCATCTTGAAACTGAAGATCACCCTGTAAAACTTTTGTGGTCACCCGTTCTTTTAGAAGCTCAATAATATTCATAATTTTGGACACTCCGATTTCATTGTTGTATTTGTCACATTAAAAATCATTTTATTGATCATTTTTTATTCTAGTGATTAAATTCTAATAGTTATAATAGCTTTTTGTAGCACAGCGTGTTCAATATCTATTTGAAAAGCCAGCTTATGCTGGCTTTTTGTTTCAATTTTTGCGCTTATGTAAATTTTACAGCTTAGGCAGTAAACGTTTGCAGTACTTTACCGACCATTTTTTGATTGATTAATGGCGTATTTTTTCCATGAGATAAAATACTGTCATTGTTAACAACCCATTCTAGATCTGGATCAACCAAAGCCCAACCCGACTCTTTGACCCAACGATCCGTCATATTGGCCACTTTTGCAGGAGCAAGCGTAACTTTTTCAACCCATTCTAAAGGTTCAAACAAACCTTCACGAACCAATTGCACCCCAAAAGACACATAGGTATCAAATGCACTAATACCGGGTAAAGTCTCAGCAAAAGGCGCTAATTTCGCAGAGCCACTCAAAGGTTCATGATGGGTACAAATCGCATCAATCACACCGTCTTTGACACCTTGACGCAGTAATTCTTTGTCTTTTTCAGCACGCAATGGTGGGCGCACATGTGCCAAAGAATTAAAACCATCAATTAAATGTTCTGTTAAATGCAATTGATGCATTGCAACATCTGCCGTCACAGGCAAACCTTTGCTTTTTGCAATTTTAATCAACTCTACAGATGCACCACTTGAAAGCAAACCAAAGTGCGCTTGGACACCTGTTGCTTCAATCATCAATAGGTATTTCGCAATAGCAACTGTTTCAGCCAGTGCTGGAATCATAGGTAGTCCCTGACGTGAGGCAATAAACCCCTCATGTACACAACCGTCTTTTGCGATCTGATGCTCTTCTGGATAAAACACCACGGTCATGTCTAAACCAGCTGCATATTCCAAGGTACGCAGAACCACATCATCATCTTTAAAAGTAGCATATGCGTTGGAAACGGCAGTACAACCACCCTTTTTTAAACCTGCCATATTTGCGGGTTGTTTACCATTTAAACCTTGGGTTTGCGCACCAATCACTTGTAAATGAATACCACCATCTAACATGGCTTTTTCTACAAGTCCATGAATCAAAGCACCATTGTCTTGCACGATCGGCTTTGAATCAGGTGGGGTAAATACATGCAAAATACCATTTTCACGTGCCGCTTTACCTTCTGACTTCAAGGTACCATGCTGTTGCTGACCTGGCTCACGTAATCGTGCACACAAATCAACCATAGTCGGTATCAACCATTTTCCTTGTCCGTCAATGGTATCTACGACATTGGCAGATGATTCGACTATTTTTCCATGTTCAACATAAACCGTTTGTACAGTGTCAGTTTTTTTAATTGGGTCTAAGACACGTACATTTTCAATTTTTACACTACTCATGACTTTATCCTTAACCTTAAACCGCAATTGCTTCTAACAAACCTTTCTCTTGCAACTGACCTTGCATTGCCAAAGCCAAAACAGCCATTCGCACCGCAATACCATTGGTCACTTGATGCAAAATTACCGACTGTGCACCATCAGCAATACTAGAATCAATCTCTACACCGCGGTTCATCGGTCCCGGATGCATAACAATACAATCAGGTTTAGCCATGGCAAGACGATCTTTATTTAAACCATACATTTTGTAAAATTCAGCTTGTGACGACAAAGCTGGTGAATCAATACGTTCATTTTGAATACGAAGAGTAATGATCACATCACAGTCTTTAATGCCTTCATCCATTTTATTGAACAAGCGAACGCCTTCACCATATTCATCAAAACCACACGGAAGCAAAGTATTTGGTGCAATTACACGGATATCTTTACAACCTAAAGTCTGTAACGCTGCGATATCTGAACGTGCCACACGCGAATGCTTAATATCACCAATAATTGCCAGACTAATGTCTTCAAAATTCTTTTTCGTTTCACGGCGAATGGTTAACATATCTAACATTGCTTGAGTTGGATGAGCATGACGCCCATCTCCAGCATTGATGATTGCAACGTGTGGACAAACTGTTTCAGCAATAAAATGTGCTGCGCCTGATGAAGAATGACGTACAACAAAAATATCTGCTGCCATCGCTTCGAGGTTCCATAGTGTATCGCGCAATGTTTCCCCTTTTGAAGTACTTGATCGTGCGATATCAATGTTCAATACATTTGCAGATAAGCGTTTTGCAGCCGCTTCAAAAGTAGTTCGTGTACGTGTCGAATTTTCAAAGAATAAGTTCATCACTGTACGACCTTCTAAAAGTGGTGTCGTTATCAGTTGATTTTGATCATTTATAAAGGAATGGGCTGTATCTAGAATTTTGGTGAGGGTTGCTTTAGAAAGACCTTCGATGGTCAGGAAATGCTTTAAGTTTCCATCATTATTGAGTTGAATCTGACTCGGTGTATGCAATGCCGCCAAGTGCATGAGAGATTCCTTAGAGGTTAAGTTAACGTATTATACAGATTTTCTTTTTCTTTGGCAGTTGAAGTTTTGGACAAATAGTCATAAAAGTCAGCGATCAAATTTTAAATTTGATCTGCTTTAAGTCTGCAAGTTTGAGTGTTAAGTTGATCAATTTTTCTCGAAGTTGCTGAATCATATTGAGGTAGTCAATATCTGATTGATCTTTTAACAGCTCAATATAAGCATCTATTCGCAGCAAGGCTTGATTACGCCATTTAAGTAATTCTGCTATTGGATGGTACTTTTGTGGATCAAAATCATGCAGTTGATATTCCGATATTTGTATATTGGTTAATGTCACATCATATTCTTTTACACGTTTTAAGCACTTTAAGGTATCTTCTAAACGAAAGCGGATCTCGTGTTCACAAAGAAATTTTAAATGTGGCAAATCCTGTTGAGCAGCAAAATATTGTGCCAATGGGAGAGTAAAATCCTCATAAGGATACCAACGCCCATGCGCACAGGAGATTAATTCTTTATATTTTTTCTGTTCAACCCACAGTTTAAACACAACAGCCTTTGCTTGATGATAATGACTTAATCGCAGTTCAGTTTGTTGTGCCGACTCATCAGCCGTACCAACGTAAATCATTTGGTTGTTTTTTAAATATTTGCTAATTTCTGCATTGAATTTCGTATAACTCAAGTGATTGTCTCACAGCTTAACAACACTATAAATGAGTTTTAATTTTAATCACACTGTATCAATTAAGCTCTAACGCTATAGTTAGAGCTTATTGCCCGACTTATCTCAATGCACCAATATAGTGATGTGAGACTTGCGCTCGATAAATTTCTTCTTCTGTTGCACCAGAAACATATGCTTCCTCGCTTTGTTCAACTTGCGTTGTCGTTACTGTATTCACAGAGGAAGCTGGTTGTTCCTGTTCTAATAAATGCTGTAAGCGCAAGGCATGACGATTTAATTCTGGATCTTGAGTCGCCAATGACATATCAATCACATACTGTGCATAGCTTTTATTATCCACTAAATACATCACATCAATCACACGCCCTGTCACACGTCTTAATCGCGTTAAGATTAATGCCCCAATGGAAAACGCATCTGCATGTGCAATAAATCTGCTGTTGTTAAGATCTTGCATAGAAATCCCCGTATTTATTAATTCATTAAAAATTCAATTAAATTTCTGAGCCAATACGATGGATAATTAAGCAAATTGTGTACCAAAATCACACCATAAAATGAATTAATAATGCATACACATTATTCTCTATTTAAAAGTTTACCGACTAGAACTCGCCCCACACATTGCGGACCTTTAAATAGATCTAGAAATTGCCCCGTATGCACTTTACGTTCATCATCATGAATCAAGAACTACATGTGTGTTTTATTCATAGATGACTCATCTATTTAAATTGTAATACTGCATGCCAATTTTTCTTGGTCTTAAATGATTTCAGTAATAAAAGAATTTTAAATCAAATTTTAATGATAAAAATAGCGCCAACACATTTCCAATGAAATCAAAATTAATAACACACCCATCACGATATTAAAAAGACGCGCCCGATTTCCTGTATTTAAAAAACTTGCTAACTTTTCACCAGCAATCCCCCACAGCAATAAAGATAGATAACAGACAACAAAATAAATCGCTACAAAAACCAATAAAACAGCATGGATATGCCCCGTTGAAAATAGCCCTGTACCCGCCACTGCGGCAATCCATGCTTTAGGATTTAGCCATTGCATCAATGCACCTTGTATAAAGGTTGGTATTTTTGCTTCATCATGGGGTTGACTTGAGATCACGGTCCCTTTTGCACGTAGAATATTGAGCCCAATCCACAACAATAAAACTGTACCCAAGATCGTGATCACATCAAGAAGTACAGGATAGATCACGATCATTTGATACAAACCAAAACAGACTGATGCCAATAACAAGGTAAAACCAATGGTCGCCCCTGAAATAAATGCAAAAGTTGCTTTTACACCATAATTCATACTGCTGGTTAAAATGGTCAAATTCACAGGTCCCGGTGAAATCGACATAGATAGCGAAAAAATAAACATTGAAACAATAAGACTGAGCATTTTTTAAATTCGTTATTTGATCTTATCTACATATTGATATTTGAATATATTTCAAGCAAAAAACCCAAATTTTTAACTGAATTTGGTACTTTTTATAAAATTTCGGACTTAAAAGGTCATTCTATAAGTTTTCGTCATCAAAATACGCTAAAATACGCGATTGCTTTTTTAATGTCTTTGGAAATATTCATGAATTCGAAACCACGTCTTTCTACATATTGGGTTACCTGTGCAGATGGACTAGAAACCTTACTGCAAGAAGAAATTCAAGGTTTAGGGATTCAAGATATTGAAAAATTTCCTGGACGTTTGATCTTTAAAGGCAAACTCGAAGATGCATACCGTGTTTGTATGTGGTCACGTTTGGCTTCTCGTGTACTAACACCGATTCATGTTCATGAACTTGAATTTACCCATGACGCACGTGACGTTGCAGAAGAACTTTATGAAGGTGCGATCAATTTTGATTGGTCACTTATTTTTGCACCACAAAGTACTTTCGCAATTCGTCTTCACGTAGAACGTGATATTAAAGTCAACACACAGTTTGCGACTTTACGTGTTAAAGATGGTGTGGTTGATTCCTTCATGGAAGCTGTAGGTAAACGTCCAAGTATCGACATTAAACAGCCTGAAATTACCCTGTATGTGCTTGCTGGAAAAACTGAACACACCTATTGTTTAGATTTATCTGGGGATTCTTTACATAAGCGTGGCTATCGTCGTTTTATGACAGATGCCCCAATAAAAGAAAACCTAGCAGCCGCTATCCTACAAAAAGCACAGCTTAAACAACGCAATCCAGAAATTATTCTTGACCCAATGTGTGGTTCAGGAACCTTTATTATTGAATCATTGATGATCCTAACTGATCGTGCACCTGGTTTAGTGCGCCGTTTCGGCTTTAATGGCTGGAATGGGCATGATCATGAGTTATGGATGTCGATTAAAGCTGAAGCAGCTGAACGTCATAAAGTTGCCCTAGAACAACCTTTACCTAAATTCTATGCCTATGATGCAGATTGGGAAGCAGTAAAAGCAACCAAACAAAATATTATTGCTGCTGGATTTGAGCAACAACTGGATCAAATTCAAATTGAAGAGCGTACTTTAGCAGATTGGCCCGATTTCCAAGCTGAAGGCAAAACTTCATTTATTGTCACCAACCCACCTTATGGTGAGCGTTTAGGAGAAAAAGCCTCTAACCGAGCTTTATATCTGGGTCTGTCAGCACTTCTACAAAAGAATTTCCCCAATCAGCATGCTGCCGTTATCGCAGCGGCTGTTGAACAAGCTGATGTATTGGCATTTAACAATCCACAAATCTTACGTTTAATGAATGGTAAATTGCCAATTTATATTCGTTTTGGTGATATTAAGCCAGCAGCTGTGGTTAAACCTTTCCTTGCAGATTGGCAACATCAACAATTTGAAAAAATTGAAGGTGCAGAAGACTTTACCAATCGTTTGCAAAAAAATATGCAAGCTTTGAAAAAATGGGCTGTAAAAGAAGATATTTACTGTTTACGTCTCTATGATGCAGATTTACCAGACTTTAATGTCGCTGTAGATTTGTATGGTGATCGTTTACATGTTCAAGAATATGCACCACCAAAAACCATTGACCCAGAAAAAGCCAAAAAACGTTTTAACCTTGCTTTGGCTTCAATCCGTGCCGTAACAGGTCTAGGTCGTGATGCGATCTTTATTAAAACTCGTGCCCGTCAAGAAGGTAAAACTCAGTACGCAAAACAAAGTACTGCATCTAAACGTTTTATTGTGCAAGAAGGTAAAGCCAAAATTTTAATCAACTTGACTGATTATTTGGATACTGGATTATTCCTAGATCACCGTCAAATGCGTCTACGTATTGCAGCTGAAGCTAAAGGAAAACATTTCCTGAACCTGTATAGTTATACCTCTACAGCAAGTCTACACGCTGCTTTAGGTGGTGCTGCAAGTACGACAAGTGTTGACTTATCCAATACTTATCTAAATTGGTCTAAAGAAAACTTTGTCTTAAATGGCTTAACGGTTGATCACCCAGATGAACAGCATCAATTCTTCTCAAGTGATTGTTTTGAATGGTTAAAAGAAGGTCATGAACAATATGACATGATTTTTATTGACCCACCAACCTTCTCAAACTCAAAGAAATTCTACGGTACTTTTGACGTGCAACGTGACCATATTTCTTTACTTAAACGTGCAATGAACCGTCTAACCACCGAGGGAACGTTGTATTTCTCAAATAACTACCGTGGTTTTGAGATGGATGAAGAAATCGATGCAATGTTTGATGTACAAGAGATCACCAATGAAACGATTGGCTTAGATTTCAAACGTAATCAAAAAATCCATAGAGCATGGAAAATTAAACACTTCCCTGTTTAATCATACTAGACCTCGGGCTTATTTATAAGCCACGGGGTCAATTTCATGTCCTATATAAAGTGTAACGCGATCTTGGGTTGTTATTCGCACATCATGGCGTTGATATGGATTATAGCCAACCTCAATTATTCTATATTTTTCTAGTGGTTTTAAATACTTATCCCCAGGTTGATTTGGGTCTGGGTCTTTTTTCTGCCACTCGAAATCAGTTAATACAGTAGAATAAATTTCATCTTTTTTAGCATCGTCCGACCTTTCCTGAGCAACTTGTTTATGCAGGTTATTTTGCTCTTCGACAGGTTGTTGTGCATTTTCCTTGACAGCTTTAATAATAATGGGTGACAGTTTAACCACACCTACAGATTGCTCTGCAAGATCTTGATCATCTAATTTATCTGCCAATGCCTCTATCGAACTAAATGCCATCAAGAGAAAACCGAGTATTTTTAAATAATCAGATTTGTCCTTATCTTTGATCATCATGATCAACTTTTCCTTTCTTATTATTCCTCATTGAAAAACTATCAATTTTTGACCGTTTTTTCAATAAATTCATGAAAAACCCGATAATAGGTAAAACCGAAATAAACACGCATAAATATCTGATGATTAAAATAATATGATAAAAAGCCAAGACTATGCCGATTGCTGGTTTAGGATGGTTTATAAATCTATGCATCCCTATAGCTCTGGATGCTTGATTGAAGGATTGAACAGGCACTAAACCTTTGCATCAATTCTATGATGTGTAGTGTTTTCCCTATTATGCGAAAGTCTTAATGTGGCATTCTGCTGCTCAATCAACCTTATTTCCCCTTCACTAGTGCTATCCATCAAGATTACTTCCCCTTGCACCAATGCTTACACTTATGTAGAACGCGAAAGTCCTACTGATCGGAATCTGTAACACGCAAAAATATAAATGCTTATCCAATAAAAAAGCCAACCACCTTACGGTAGTTGGCTTCGGTTATACTGCTGGATAAATTAACTTAATTTTAATTTACCAAAATCAAGTTGACCATTTTCAGCACTGATTAAGATGGTATCACCTGCTGTAAATTGACCGGCAAGGATTTGCTGAGCCAATGGATTTTCAACCTGTTGTTGAATTGCACGTTTAAGTGGACGCGCACCATATACAGGATCAAAACCAGCATCAATCAGAATATCAAAGGCCTGATCATCGACTTTCAATCCAATGTCTCGTTCAGATAAACGTGAACGTAAACGATCCAATTGAATATCCGCAATGCCACGAATTTGTGATTTTTTCAACGAGTGGAACACCACCAATTCATCGATACGATTAATAAACTCAGGACGGAAATGTTGTGATACGGCATTCATCACCGTTAAACGAACATCTTCATCACTGGCACCTTCACCGAGTTCACGTACATCACTTGAACCTAAGTTCGATGTCATCACAATCACGGTATTTTTAAAGTCAATCACACGGCCTTGTGAGTCAGTTAATCGACCATCATCCAACACTTGTAATAAGATGTTGAATACGTCTGGATGGGCTTTTTCAACTTCATCAAATAACACCACACTGTACGGTTTGCGGCGGACTGCTTCAGTTAAAACACCACCTTCTTCATAACCCACATAACCCGGAGGCGCACCCACCAAGCGACTCACCGAATGCTTTTCCATAAACTCTGACATATCGATACGGATAATCGCATCATCACTGTCAAATAAGAAGTTACCTAAAGCCTTGGTTAACTCAGTTTTACCCACCCCTGTTGGTCCAAGGAATAAGAACGAACCACTTGGACGATTTGGATCAGATAAGCCCGCACGTGAACGACGAACTGCATTTGAGACAGCAACCACAGCTTCATCCTGTCCCACCACACGGTTGTGTAAGAAATCTTCCATATGGAGTAATTTCTCACGCTCACCTTGTAGCATTTTTGACACAGGAATACCGGTTGCAGCACTGACCACTTCTGCAATTTCATTTTCAGTCACTTTGGTACGAATCAGTTTTGGTTCTTCATTGACTTCCGCAACCTCTTCTTCATTTAAGCGTTTTTGCAACTCTGGAATCACCCCATATTGCAAACGACTTGCTTCTGCCAAATCACCTTCACGTTGTGCTTTTTCAAATGCAGTACGTGCTTTATCAAGTTCGATTTGCGCCTGATTTGTACCATCGACTAGACGCTTTTCTGCAATCCAAATTTCTTCCAAATCACTATATTCTTTTTCAACATCTGAAATTTGTTTTTCCAAATGCTCAACTTCAGCTTTACTGACTGAATCTGCATCTTTTTTCACCGCTTCCAATTGCATTTTTAATTGGATTAAACGGCGATCTAAACGGTCAAGTGGCTCAGGTTTTGAGTCAATTTCCATTTTGATACGTGATGCTGCTTCATCAATCAAATCAATCGCCTTATCTGGCAATTGACGGTCTGTAATATAGCGATGTGACATTTTCGCGGCTGCAATGATTGCAGAATCGAGAATTTGCACACCATGATGCGTTGCATATTTGTCTTTTAGACCACGTAAAATTGCAATGGTGTCTTCAACACTTGGTTCATCCACCAGAACTTTTTGGAAACGACGTTCCAAAGCTGCATCTTTTTCAATAAATTGGCGATACTCATCCAGTGTTGTTGCACCGACACAACGTAATTCACCACGTGCCAATGCAGGTTTTAACATATTACCTGCATCCATTGCGCCATCACCTTTACCCGCACCAACAAGCGTATGTAGCTCATCAATAAACAGGATGATTTCGCCATCAAATTTAGCTAAATCTTTGAGTACTGCTTTTAAACGTTCTTCAAACTCACCACGGTATTTTGCACCAGCCAACAACGAGCCTAAGTCTAACGATAAAACACGTTTACCCTTTAAGCCTTCAGGCACTTCACCATTGATAATACGCTGTGCCAAACCTTCCACAATCGCTGTTTTACCGACACCCGGTTCACCAATCAATACAGGATTATTTTTAGTTCGACGTGACAACACTTGGATGGTACGACGAATTTCTTCATCACGGCCAATTACAGGGTCGAGTTTGCCTTCCGCAGCACGTGCCGTAAGATCTACAGTATATTTATTGAGTGAATCTCGCTGATCTTCATGGTTATTTGCCATAACTTGTTCGCCACCTCGAATATTTTCAATTGCTTTGCGTAGTTTGTCAGTTGTTACACCTACACTGGTTAACAATGTTTTGGTTGCACCTGTTTCAGCAAGTGCCAAGATCACCCAATCCGTAGATAAAAATTCATCTCCGGCTTTTTGAGCAAAACTGTCTGCCAAATTAAGCGCACGCACAGCTTCAGGATTTAAATTGATATCCCCAGTTGGTGTTCCAATTTTTGGCGCGTCTGTTAAGGCTTTTTGCAGTTTTGTTTTTAACTCAGGTAGATTGGCGCCTGACTGTTGCAACAGGCTAAGATTGGATGGTTCTTCCAATAAAACAGAAAGAATATGAATACCCTCAATTGCGGTATTATCATTACCCATTGCCTGAGATTGTGCATCAGATAAGGCTTGCTGCAGGCGGTTCGTAAATTTTTCAAATCGCATTCTTGTTATTCCTCACAACAAATTTTGTACTTGAATAATAAATGGGAACGTTTTTTTCGATTTCAATAGCAATAGTGAATTAATTTATATATTTTTCAAAAGCTTACCAAAACACTTGGAATAGATTTCAGTATTAATATCTGTGCTGAAACGTTATTTTTCAAGTAAGATGATGGAAAAATATAGAAGATTAGTTTTTTAAGCGTTTGTATTTTCAACGATATGCTTTTAGAGTAAGGAGTATTGAGAGATTTTAGTATAAGAACAATGTTGACTTTCGGTAAATCATTATCTGTATTAATTGCAGCATCTGCACTGTATGCCTGTGGCTACAAATCGCCAAATAGTGAAAAATTTCCGCACCAACATATCCAGCAATTAACACCGAATATATCAGGCATAGAATTCACATGGTTTAAAACCTCTGATGATATGAATAGAAAAGCCATCAATGAAAATTTTATTGTCTACAATTGCCCTGAAAGTCATATAAAACAAAATCCTGTAAAGAATTTTAAAATATGTACTTACGATCTAAATCATGATCAACAGATTCAGCCTCATTTCATTGCTGCACAAACAAATCAATTGATCGATCAAATTGTCGCCTTAAATCACAATCACTTTCTCATCACTATAAAAACATTTCAATCTGGTGTGAATGATCCAATGCAAGCTTATTTGTTCAATGCACAGACACAAAATTCAACGGCCATGACTTCATTTTCCTATACTGCATTTGCTCAGACAATTTTAGAGCAAATGGTGCAAGAAAAAACATATCAAAAGAAAGTCTTAGAATATGGCACAACGGTTTATTTTGATCCTCAATATATTTCGGCCAAAGCAGCCGCAGAAGCTCAAAAAGAACATAAACAACAGCAGCAATCTGTAATCGAAAATTTCAAAGATATTTTTAGAGACAAGCCTGAACAACCAAAACGTGATTTTTCACCAGATGATTATCCTGCTCAACCTGCCGAACCATTTAATTTAAAGCTCATTCAACAGTTAAAGCTTTATCTACAACAGCACCAAGCAGAATGCTATTTAATTCTTGATCACGAAACACAGCTCTTAAAAACACCACAAAGTTATCTCTATAGTCGTGATTTTTCCAAATTTCTGCCACAGTTAGCAGATGAAATAAGACTGCCTGAATGCAAAAAGCCAGTAGAGTTATCCACTGTAAATGCCAAATATCTAAAATATCAAAGTATTGATGACGTTCAAGGTTCAGGAAATCATTATATATTCTGGTTTACACCGATTGGCTATGATGTATTTGAAATCAAACAACATGGGCAAAATAAACAATTTAAGCTGCCCATTGACACTGCTTGGATATACCAAATTAGAAATAAACTGATCATCTCGGTTGATCAAACTTACTACATCATTCCACTTTCTGAATGAAGCATTTTAACCGCATAAAAATTTTATGCTACGCAACCTATTAAGCTTTCAATACACTTACACTTCTGACTTGGTTGCAGAACTTTGAGAAACTGCACTATTTGCTGCAACACTTTGGGTAATCCATACATTTCCACCGATTACAGCACCCTGACCAATGGTAATACGCCCAAGAATAGTTGCACCTGCATAGATCACCACATTGTCTTCTACGATTGGGTGACGTGCATATTCTTTCTGTAAACGCCCAGAATCATCAATTTCAAAACGTTTAGCACCAAGCGTTACGGCTTGGTAAATCCGCACATTTTTACCAATAATACAGGTTTCACCAATCACCACACCTGTACCATGATCAATAAAGAAACCTTGATCGACTTGTGCACCCGGATGTATATCTATGCCAGTTTTTGAATGTGCAATCTCAGCAATTAAACGTGCCAACAATGACAAGTCTTTTTTATAAAACTCATGTGCAATACGATGGTAAATAATTGCCAAAATACCCGGATAACACAATAAAACCTCATCAACACTTCGTGCTGCTGGATCACCATCATAGGCCGCAATCACATCTGTATCTAAAATACGGCGTAGATCTGGTAATTTTTGCGCAAATTCACTGACGATACTTTGTGCCAATACCTCAATCACATCGGCATTTTCGTTGTGCTTTTTATATTTATAATCATAGGTTAAATTGAGTTTGACTTGCTCCAATAATGAGTGCAAAGTTTTCTCAAGTGCATGTGCAATATAAAAATTTTCACTTTGTTGGCGTAGGTCAGGTGGTCCAAGTCGCATAGGGAACAAGATGCCACACAGATCATTCATGATTTTCTTAATTTCATCTTTTGAAGGTAATTCCCTACCGCCAAAGTCTTTTAAGCTTTTACGTTGAGTACGCCATTCATTTCGAGCTTGTTGTAGCTCATCCACAATATTGGGGATATTCCATTGGGTCATATATTTACCTACTGAAATGACTTTTCACAATCCATGCGCTTAACATGAAATTTTATTATTCACTTTGAATGAACAGGGTCTGTTGGCAATTCGTTTATGTTTGCGACGACGAGTGTTTTTAGGCGATCCGAGGCACGAAATACGAAATTTAGTCATCTAAACTAGTAGTTCGTAACGAAGTAGCAGCAAAAAACACTCTAGTCCCTCAACTACACTTTAGACTGCAAACAAAGCAGTGCTTTGTTCTTACTCTGGGTTATCGTTAAAATTATCTCAGCCTACATTATAAAACGCAGAAATAAGCTGGCTATTCTCCTTATCCCATGCGTTACGACATATACGCTCATGCTCAATTTTAACCTACAACGCAAACTATAATATGAAATGCTAGCAGACCCTTGATACTATTTTATTAGCAATCTTGTAGATAAACATTCTTCGTATAAAGATATCTTTAAAAATCATTTAAACCTTATTTCAAAATAAGAATAAGCAATTCAATTTTTATTAATTTATTGAATATATAAAATCATTATAGTTGTTATCAATACATCTGATACATGATGACTTAGACGTGATTTAAGTCTCAAAAAAGGCAATTGAAATGACGAGTTTAAATCAGCAACACTTTACCGAATTAACAACGGCTCAAATTGAAAATATCTTTGAACAAGCAAAACAACGTGTTGAAGATCATTATCTAGAATTTACTGGAACGATTTTACCTCATGAAGCATGGGCTTTGTTTAAAGCAGGACATGTGGTGATTGTTGACGTACGCACCAACGAAGAACGTAAATTTGTCGGCTATGTAGAAGATACAGTGCATATCCCGTGGGCAACAGGAACTGCGCTGAACCGCAATCCACGCTTTGCCAAAGAACTTGAAACTAAAATTGGAAAAGACAAGATCATTCTACTGCTTTGCCGCAGTGGCAAACGTTCCGCTGCTGCTGCAAATGTAGCTTTTAATGCAGGTTTTGAAAATATTTACAATATTGAACAAGGCTTTGAAGGCGACCTTGATGAAAACGATCATCGTGGTTCTTTCAATGGATGGCGTTTCCACAACTTACCTTGGCGTCAGGAATAAGGCTTTTGCTTTATTCCCTTTATGAATTTTTCCTCGAAAATGGCAATAAAACGCACGCAATAAACCTCAAATTAATCCAATAAATATACAGCACAATTAAACCCCAAGAGCAAAATTTTTACTTTATTGGAGAAGATAACAACAGCATTTTTAAATCAAACCAGTAATCAATAATTAATTTCCAATACCACCAAGGATTAAAACATGGCTAAGAACCAAGAAGTCACACGCCAAGCATTGAATGATCAAGCAGCTCGTCAACTTGCCAATGCGACAAAAACAGTACCGCAACTCTCCACCATTACACCACGTTGGCTAACACATTTATTGCAATGGACCCCTGTTGAAGCGGGTATTTACCGTGTCAACAAAGTCAGCAATACCGATGACATTCAGGTGGCTTGTACACAACGTGATGAAGCAACACTTCCACAAACTTTTGTCGACTATGAAGTTAATCCACGTGAATATTTTTTAAATGGTGTTTCCACAGTTCTGGATATTCATACCCGTGTTTCTGACTTATATAGTAGTCCTCATGATCAAATCAAAGAACAGTTACGCTTAACCATCGAGACTATTAAAGAACGTCAAGAAAGTGAATTGATCAATAATCCTGAATACGGCTTGTTGGCAAGTGTTGCAGATGAACAACGTATTTCCACTTTGACAGGTGCACCCACACCAGATGATTTTGATGATTTACTGCGCAAAGTTTGGAAAGAACCGGGCTTCTTCTTAGCACATCCCGATGCGATAGCGGCTTTTGGACGTGAATGTACCCGTCGTGGTGTTCCACCACCAACCGTAAGCCTATTTGGTTCACAGTTCATCACTTGGCGCGGTATTCCACTGATTCCTTCAAATAAAATTCCAGTTGAAGACGGCAAAACCAAAATTATCTTGTTACGTGTCGGTGAAAAGCGTCAAGGTGTTGTTGGCTTATTCCAACCAGGTCTTGCAGGTGAACAGGCACCAGGCCTATCTGTACGCTTTATGGGCATCAATCGTAATGCAATCGCCTCTTACTTAATCTCCTTATATTGTTCTCTTGCTGTGTTGACAGATGATGCACTCGCTGTGCTCGAAGATGTGGAGGTAGACAAGTACCATGACTATCCAACAACTTACAAGTAATCAAGCCACTCCAGATATTTCTTCTGATCATATTGCTGATGCACCCATCAGTGAATCTGTCATTGCTCAATTGGCTGCTGAATTTTTTTCGGCTTTACCCAAACAAAACCCACAAGGTTTTAACTTTGATCTACCCGATCAACGATCTCAAGGTGTTAGCCATCAACCACAGCCTAAAGATCCTATTGCTGCATTGTCTGGACGTATACCTGCCATTGTGCAACAGGCAAATTTAAATCCAGATTCTACACATCACTATGTAGAACCGACCGCCGATCATCCTGAGCGTAGAATTCTATCTTCTTCGCCCATTGTTGGGGGTGCAAATACTCCTGATCCATTTGCGGTCGGACAAAAGCTAGATTTGTCTTTGAATCCTACACAAATCACACAACACACTGCTCCATCAAACCTAACAACGACTGCACCACATCAAGCGCAATCGAGTTATTACTTTTTGGATCTGCCTCACCCTGAAGTTACCAGCGCCCAAACAGTAAATACAAATGTGGCTCAAACTGATGTGCTTAAAAATCCATATGCTTTTGATGATTATCATGTGACTGATGACCAGCAATTAAAAAGTGTATTACAAGATCGTAACGACAAACCTGCAACCGCAGCGTCTGGTTATTATTTTCTTCAATCACCTACCATTGAAGCTGTTCGTCCGCATTCAGATGTGCAAATACCCGCGAATACTCAGAACTATCAACCCATTGATATTTTGCAAATCCGTCGGGATTTTCCCATCCTACAAGAACGTGTAAATGGTAAACAATTGGTTTGGTTGGATAATGCAGCCACCACCCATAAACCTCAGGCGGTCATCGATCGAATTTCATATTTCTATCAACATGAAAATTCGAATATTCACCGTGCAGCGCATGAACTTGCAGCACGTGCCAGTGATGCTTATGAGCATGCTCGGGATGTTGTGGCTCGCTTTATTGGGGCTACTTCAGCAAAAAATATCGTCTTTGTTCGAGGTACAACAGAAGGTATTAACTTAATCGCAAAATCGTGGGGTACGCAGAATATTCAAGCGGGAGACGAAATCATTGTGTCCCATCTTGAGCATCATGCCAATATTGTGCCTTGGTACCAACTCAGTAAAGAAACTGGTGCAAAACTCCGTGTAATTCCTGTAGATGATACTGGTCAGATTCAGATTGAGGAATTTGTAAAATTGCTCAATCCTAGAACCAAACTGGTTTCGATTACACAGGTTTCTAATGCTTTGGGTACTGTAACGCCTACTCAAGAAATTATTGCATTGGCGCATGCAGCAGGTGTGCGAGTTTTGATTGATGGTGCTCAGTCTGTTTCACATATGCCCACCAATGTTACTGCCTTAGATGCCGATTTCTTTGTGTTTTCTGGGCATAAAGTTTTTGGCCCAACAGGTATTGGCGCTGTCTATGCCAAGTCTGAATTACTTGATAGCATGCCTGTATGGGAAGGCGGCGGAAATATGATTCAGGATGTGACTTTTGAGAATGTGGTCTATCAACCTGCCCCAAATAAGTTTGAAGCAGGTACGGGGAATATTGCAGATGCTGTTGGCTTAGGTGCTGCCTTAGAATACGTAGAAAGCATTGGAATCCATAACATTGCACGTTATGAACATGACTTGCTTGAATATGGTCAACATGCGCTACAAAGCGTTTCTGGACTACGACTGATTGGTACTGCATTAAATAAAGCCAGTGTGATGTCTTTTACACTGGCAGGCTATGAAACGGAAGAGGTTGGGAAAGTACTCAACCAATATGGAATCGCCGTACGTACTGGGCATCATTGTGCCCAACCGATCTTACGCCGTTTCGGTGTTGAACGTACGGTACGCCCTTCTCTTGCGTTTTATAATACCACTGAGGAAATTGATTTATTGGTTTCAGTATTACATCAACTGCGCCGTGCTAAACCTTATAAATCTTAATTTTAAACTTTAGCGTTTAATTTTTAGTTCTTAATGATTTTATTGATCGATCATAATCACATGCTTAATTAATTAGGCATGTGATTTTTCGAAGTGAAGCTTGTATAGTCCATCTTTAAGACTTGATGCTTTGATGAAATTAGTGATTTAAAAATACTCTACTTATAATTTAACAATCACATGCTTGAGCATCTGAATAAAAAAGCGAGATACTACAAAAAATTAAACCTTGTATGTCATTTATGCCTTCAATCAAAAAACTTTTCCTACTCTCTAGCTTAATTGTAGCAACTCAAGCCTTCGCCTTACCTCAAGACTCACGTCGTGCAGGTGGCATAGCGGTTATTCCTGTTGCTAAAACTGTGTTAAATGTCACTTACCAAGATAAACCTGTCTTGATCGTGGATGGTGAAAATGCAGTAAATCATATTGTTTTTGGTATTCCGCTTTCAGCACCACTGGGTACACTGCAATTACAAAGCTCTACAGGCCCAATTAATATTGAAGTGAAGCCATTTAAATATGCTGAGCAACGCCTCAATGTAAAAAATCAGGATTACGTCAATCCAAATCAGGAACAACTTGATCGTTATAGCCAAGAAGCGAAAGAACAAAACAGTGTTTACAGCTCATTTAGCCCTGCACAATGGAAAGACTTTCCCAAATTTATCCGTCCTACAGCAGGAAAATTTAGTAATTCATTTGGTCGTAAACGTTTTTTTAATGGTGAAGAACGTGCTCCACATTCTGGTTTAGATATCCCTGCCCCCATCGGACAAAAAGTGATTGCGCCAGCTGCGGGAACGGTCGTTGCGACAGGCAATTATTTCTTTAATGGAAATACCGTCATGATTGATCACGGACAAGGTCTGATCAGTATGTTTTGTCACCTCAGTAAAATCAATGTAGAAAAAGGGCAAATCTTGAAACAAGGAGATTTATTGGGATTGGTGGGTAAAACAGGACGAGTAACAGGCCCACATTTACACTGGGGAATGAGCTTAAATAATGCCAGAGTTGACCCACAATTATTTTTATCACCTTAATTTAGCAAGAAAAATGCGAAGAAACCTTTGAACACTTGTTTCAAAAATGCTTTTTTTGAACAAATACACATTTTGTAATAATTTATTTTTTTTAATTTTGATCGAATAAGTCACCAACTTAAGCAGCCAAAACACGTTAAAAAAAAGCCAATCTTTTGATTGGCTTTTTTAAAATTAATTCCGTTATTCCGCGGAAATAATTTCAAAATCATGGGTGATTTCAACACCACCATCGGACAGCATTTTACTTGCTGAGCAATACTTTTCGGCTGATAATTCAACAGCTTTAGCTACTTGCTTCTCTTTTACATCATGCCCTGTTACCACAAAATGTAAATGTATCTTCGTGAATACAGCTGGAATCGTGTCTGCGCGATCCGCTTTGAGCTGACAAACAACATTTGTTACATTTTGCCTAGATTTCTTTAAAATGGTCACAATATCGAATGAAGCACACCCACCAAGTCCCATTAATATGAGTTCCATAGGACGTGGTCCACGGTTTTCACCACCATATTCAGCAGAACCATCCATCACAATTTGATGACCACTTTCTGATTTTGCTTCGAAAGCAACATTCTCTAACCAATGAACGCTAGTTTGCATTGCAACTACCTAAAAAAAGCTATAAATTTACGGGGTACCTGTACACTAGCATAAAATGAGTTGATAAGGAATTTCATCTCTACTGCTTCTACGTGACGAGTTCAATTTAGATCAACAGATCTAGTTATTATCCAATTCGGAATTTTTAAGCATGTCTTCTAATTTTGCACAACTTAGTACAGATGCTTTGTCTCCTGGTCAACTACCTGAGTCAGTCAAAGCTTTGCTCAAAAGAGCCCACATCAATCGTTTTCCAAAACGCTCAACGATTATTGATGCAGGTTCAGAGTCAAAATCACTGTATTTAATTTTAAAAGGTTCAGTTTCAATTATTTTACGTGAAGATGATGAGCGTGAAATTGTTGTTGCATATTTGAACCCTGGGGACTTTTTCGGGGAAATGGGATTATTTGAGCAAAATCCACAACGTACTGCGGAAGTAAGAACCCGTGACGTATGTGAAATTGCTGAAATTTCATATGATAATTTCCACGAAATTAGTAAACAATATCCTGACTTAAGTTATGCAGTATTTGCACAACTTGTTCGTCGTTTAAAGAATACAACACGCAAAGTAACTGACCTTGCATTTATTGATGTATCTGGTCGTATTGCACGTTGTTTAATTGATCTTTCAGCACAGCCTGAAGCGATGATCTTGCCAAACGGCCGTCAAATCCGCATTACTCGCCAAGAAATTGGTCGTATCGTGGGTTGTTCCCGTGAAATGGTTGGTCGTGTTCTAAAAACACTTGAAGAACAAGGCATGATCGAAACCGACGGTAAAGCCATCCTTATATTTGATGTATCTTTGGAAGAATCTAATTTTTCTGAAGACGAACTAAGCACAGATGATGAATAAAGCTTGAGAACAAATTTGAGAATTTAATTCCTTAAAGAATTATGTTGAATGGGATAAATATCAAATATTGTCAAAAAGTTAAAATATAGTTTAAAAGCAAACTCCCGAGTTTGCTTTTTTCATGTTGCGATAAATACACAGAGAATTACTGTGAGCTGGTCTCATGACCATGTTATAAAACAAGACCAAGCTAAAATGAGCATTTTATAAAAGAATCAGATAACTTTATCTTATTTTGATAATTAAAAACATTCTTTCACTTAGTTATCAAATTTAAATTACGTTATTATTCTCATAAGATACTGAATATTAATTTTGAAGGACATAAAATGAAGTCAAATCGTTTAGGGCATTCTGATCTTGTGGTCCCTGAAATTTGTTTAGGTACCATGACCTTTGGTGAACAAAATAATCAGAATGAAGCATTTGAACAACTTGCTTATGCACTCGATCAAAATATTCATTTCTGGGATACTGCTGAAATGTATCCCGTACCCCCTAAACCAGAGACACAGGGGTCGACTGAAAGCATCATTGGGAATTGGATTGCTCAAAACGGTCAGCGTGACAAACTTATCATTGCCACAAAAATTGCAGGCCCCCAACAAGGTGGCAGTCAAATTCGTGATGGGCATACCAAGTTTATATAAGCAGAGATCAGTAGTGCTATTGATAGCTCGCTCAAGCGCTTACAAACAGACTATATAGACCTTTATCAACTGCATTGGCCACAACGCCCTGTTAACTTCTTTGGCACGCTGGGCTACAGCAATCAACTCGCAGCACGTACACAAGAGATTACCCCGCTTGCTGAAACCTTAGAAGCACTCTCAAAAGAAGTGAAAAAAGGACGTATTCGTCATATTGGCTTATCCAATGAGACGCCTTGGGGTACCTTAAAATTTTTACATTTAGCTGAACAATTGGGCTTAGAAAAAATCGTGAGTGTACAAAACCCTTATAGTTTACTTAATCGTACTTATGAAATTGGGATGTCTGAGATCGCACAACACGAGGGCGTCGGCTTACTTGCTTACTCACCGTTGGCCTTTGGTTACTTAACAGGAAAGTATCGCCACGGCGCACGCCCTGAAAAAGGACGTATTACGCTTTTTTCTCGCTTTAGCCGCTATAGCAATCCACAAAGTGATTGGGCAACTGAACAATATGCACAGCTTGCAGAAAAGCATGGTTTAAGCCTTACCCAATTGGCTTTGGCATTTATTAAACAACAATTTTTTGTGAGTAGTACCATTATTGGTGCGACTACGCTCGACCAACTAAAAGAGAATATTCAGGCCTTTGATCACCAATTGTCTGAAGAAATCTTATCGGAAATAGATGCAATTCATCAGCAGCAGCCAAACCCTGCACCTTAAGCACTGGTTTTAAAACACGTGTTGTTCTACATTGTTTTCAATAAAAAAAGGATGCATAAGCATCCTTTTCTATTCGATAGGTTTTATCAAAAAACTTATCTTCCGCCTCGTGCAGTATAAACTGCCATTGCAGCAGGTAAATTCTTTTTCATTGCATTGATACGATTGACATCAGATGGATGTGTTGACAGTAATGCAGAACCTTTTCCTCCACCCTGTTTCGCCATTTTTTCCCACAAGGTAATTGCCGCTTGAGGATTATAGCCAGCTTTCGCCATCATCATTAAGCCGCCCTCATCTGCACGACTTTCTAAACTACGTGAGTATGGTAAGCCTACCCCGACTTGGCTTCCCAAATCGAGCGCTGCATTACCTAATTCACCAATTTGGCTGCCTGCATAAGATTTACCAATACCAACTGCAAGATTGGTCAACGCTTGCGCACCTAATTTTTGTTTAGAATGTTCCTCTAAAGCATGGGTCATTTCGTGGCCCATCACCGCAGCAACTTCAGCTTCAGATAAATTCAGTCGATTTACAATCCCTGTGTAAAAAACCACTTTACCGCCGGGTGCAACATAAGCATTGATTTCATCTGACTTAAGTACTGCCAATTGCCAGTCAAATCTTTGACCCGTTTGGTTCATTTGATCAGCAAAAGGTTTTAATCGAATAAATGCTGCATTCACTTTTTTATAAGTTGCAGAAGTTGTATCTAGAGTCTTATTCAAACGTGCTTCTTGCACTGTTTTATTAAAGCCTTGTGTTGCATTTAAATTAAGCGTTGCAGAATCAGCACCTGCCATATCCGCGATAGTTGAGCACCCTGAAATTGAAATGACAGTCGCCGCACAAAGACTAAGCATTAATTTATTGTTCATTATAATCAACTCCATGGAGAACAAATAAAAGCATTGTGGATTATATGCAAATGTTACATAAGGATAAATCAATAAAATCCATTAATTCATATTAATTATGTAAGTGAAATATCACAAAAATTGAATTGCCAACCAATATATGAGACAAATTACATTCAGCGTCAAATATATGTTTTTCAATGGAATAATCTTTTGTTCTAAATATTGATCATTTCTTTTGATAAACAAAAATGCATTCTGGATCAAAATAATAGGAACCAGTACGCATGCAACCATCACACTCAGACCAAGCAATGCATTATTGATGATATTCAGATCATTGGTTTGAGCCTGAATAATCAGCATTGCGATCGTTGGAGCACCGCCCATAGCAAAAATCAGAGAATAAAATATCGTGCTCGATATATTCTTTTGCATCCTACAAACTCAATGTGTATCTAAAAATACATTTTAACAAGCTAAACTTGAAAACCTAGTCTAATTGATATCGACTTTAGTCTTTTTTAGCTGTAAATAAAAAGCCCGATTTACATCGGGCTTAGCGTTCTACAATCAAATTACTTTTTAATCACAGATTGATAGATTTGCTTTGCTTCAACCATGTTTTTGTTTAAATCTGAAATACGGTCGTTATTTGATGGGTGTGTTGAAGTGAACTTCTGTACCCCATTATTACTACCACCATCGATCTTGTTCATTTTTTGCCAAACACTGATTGCCGCTTCAGGATTATAGCCAGCTTTCGCCATAAGCATTAATCCACCACGGTCAGCAGATGACTCTAAACTACGTGAATATGGCAAACCTACACCATATTTACTTCCGATATCTAAAGCTTGAGTGCCGACTGAGCCCAATTTGTCGCCTGCATAAGTTTTGCCCATTTTCACAGCAAAGTCTGTAATTGCAGTTGCGCCAGCACCACGTTTAGAATGCTCTTCTAAGGCATGGGTCATTTCATGTCCCATAATGGCAGCAATTTCAGCATCAGTCAGTTTCAATTGATTGACAATACCTGTAAAGAACACAACCTTACCACCAGGCATGACAAATGCATTGAGTTCATTGGATTTAAGCACGCTCAATTGCCAGTCAAATTTTTGACCCGTTTGATTTGCTTGATCAGCAAAAGGTTTCATCTTTAAGAAAACAGCATTGACTCGTTTATATGTTGCAGATGTTGTATCAAGTGCTTTTTGTGCCTTTGCATCTTCAACAAGAAGTTTATAATCTGCTGCTGCATTGAGGTTTAAAGTCGCAGAATCATTACCCGTTAATTCAGCAACAGTGGTACACCCTGTTAAGCCTATAGCCAACCCTAAGCCAAGTAATAGTTTCTTGTTAATCATTATTTTCACCAAATTTCATAGATCTTATTGCAAGCTTCAAAACGAAGCTCAGCTCTTAGCGGCTGAATTATGTTGTATTTTACAAAAAAAATCAAAATATAATCACACTTTATTTAAAACACCTAAAAAGAATAACAAAAAAAGCTCCCGAAGGAGCTTTTTAAAGATTGAATCAATTAAGCATCAAATGGATGACGCATCACAATTGTTTCATCACGATCTGGACCTGTTGAAATGATGTCGATAGGACATTCAATCAACTGTTCAATACGTTTTACATAGTTAATTGCGTTTTGTGGCAATTGATCCAATGATTTCGCACCAAACGTAGACTCAGACCAACCAGGCATAGTTTCATAAATTGGTTTTAATGTTTCAAATGCAAGCGCATCTGTAGAACCCACACAACCTGAATCCGCAGCTTCATAACCGATACAGATTTTTACTTCTTCCAAACCATCTAAAACATCAAGTTTAGTTAAGCAAATACCTGATAATGAGTTTACATCTACAGAACGACGTAAGATTTCAGCATCAAACCAACCACAACGACGCTGACGACCAGTCGACGCACCGAATTCTGAACCCACAGTACCCAAATGTTTACCAACTGCATCGCCAACATCATTGGCAGCATCATAAACAAGCTCAGTTGGGAATGGACCCGCACCTACACGAGTTGTATAGGCTTTGGTGATTCCCAAAACATAGTCAAGATGCAATGGACCAAGACCTGAACCAGAACTTACCCCACCAGCGGTAGTGTTCGATGAAGTTACATACGGATATGTACCATGATCGACATCAAGAAGTGAGCCTTGCGCACCTTCAAACATGATGTTTGCACCATCTTTACGATAGTCATGCAATGTTGTAATCACATCTAAAACTAATGGCTTAACCACTTCGCGCCATTGATCACAAAGTGCCAACACATCTTCAACTTTAACTGCTTCAACACCGAAGAATTGAGTCAATTGGAAGTTATGGTATTCAAGAAGCTCTTCAAGCTGTGCTTTAAGATGTTCGCCACCACGAACTAAATCCGCAACACGGATCGCACGACGCGCTACTTTATCTTCATAAGCAGGACCAATACCACGACCTGTTGTACCGATTTTGGCATTACCACGTTTCTTCTCACGCGCTTGATCAAGTGCAATATGGTGAGGAAGAATCAACGGACAGTTTGGAGAAATACGCAGACGTTCACGAACGGGTACGCCTTCTTTCTCAAGAATATCCATCTCTTTGATCAATGCTTCAGGTGAAAGTACAACACCATTGCCAATTAAGCAAAGTACGTTTTCACGTAAAATACCTGATGGAATGAGGTGAAGAACTGTTTTCTTACCACCAACGACGAGCGTATGCCCTGCGTTATGTCCGCCTTGATAACGTACTACCGCAGCTGCTTGATCTGTGAGCAGGTCAACGATTTTACCTTTACCTTCGTCGCCCCATTGGGTACCGAGTACCACAACACTTTTGCCCATAATAGCCTCATTACATCATGCTGTTAAAATAGAAAACCAAATCGAATGACATGAACATTCAATCTGATACTTAAATTGTTTCAATTTTCCACTCACCAGCAACATTCACCATCTGGTGGGTTGCATTTGGAACTGAGTTTAAATCGTCATTACCCAATAACTGAATTACACTTAAACCTTGTTGACGTGCTACGGCAATCGCATCCAGCAAAGTGGATTCGGTACCTTTCGGTGCAACCACTTTTTCAATCTGTTGACGTTGACCCGCACTTAAGGAATACAAGTCACAAGAAAAGCCTGTTGCAGGACGTGCGCGTCCAAAGTGTTCACCAATACCATCATAACGACCACCTTGTGCCAACGGTGCAGCACGATTTGGTGCATACACGGCATACATTAACCCAGTGTGGTAATGGTACGAACGAAGCTCTACAACATCGATACCAATATTGAGTTTTGGCCAACGTGCTTGAATTTCTGTATATGTTGTTTTAAGTACCTCAAAAGCATTTTTAAATGCTTCATCAGCAAAAATCTCTGCGCTAATATTCGCTTGCAATGCATCCAGATCACTTGCATAACGACCTAAAGCATAAAAATCAGAACCGAATTCTAAATCTTGAGTGAATTCAGCAAGTTCTGGTAGTGCTTTGCGCTGATACAAATCAGATAAGTGGCTTTCTGTTGATTTGTTTAAACCCACATGTTTTACCAGACTTCTAAACAGTCCTACATGCCCTAAATCAAGATGGATACCATCAGCTAAACCCGCAGTATTAAGCAGATTGAGCATCACGTCGATCATTTCAACGTCTGCGTCAATACTGTCTGAACCAAATAACTCTGCACCTAACTGAAGTGGTGCACGCGTGGTATTAAAACCTTGTGGTTTAGTATGAAGTACAGTTCCTGCATAGCAGTAACGCGCCACACCTTGTACTTGATGTACATGGGCATCAATACGAGCCACTTGTGGTGTCATATCGGCACGCACACCAAGTAAACGACCTGAAAGTTGGTCGATGACTTTAAAAGTGGCTAAGTCTAAATCTTGATTCGATTCGGAGAGAGAAGAAAGAGATTCGATGTATTCGATGAATGGCGTATACACCAGTTGATAACCTCGTGATGCGAGGAAATCTAAAGCTTCACGGCGCAATTTTTCAATTACTTGCGCTTGCTCTGGTAATACATCAGCTACACCATCAGGTAATAACCATGTCTCTGAAATGGGCATGTTGTAAACCTAAATCCTGTCAGCGCGGAAGTAATCCGCATAAAAAAATCGGGAACACACCCGATTTCTGTTATTTTAGCACGATCATCTGCGCCATGCATTAATAAAATAACTTTTGATGCCTAGATAATTTGACGACCTATGCATAATTTAGGCAAAAAACCATCTATTACACACTATCCCACTTCAATTCTTTGTATTTATTTAACTTTTCACACAAGTGTTGATTGCTATTTGCGTTGTTGAAAATATAATTTATTCGTTTAGAAAAACAGCATCTATTTAAAGCAACTGAAATACTAAAAACTGGGGAAGTATGGAACTACATAGCAACTTATATTACACGCATCCAAATACGGAAATCATGCAAAAGCTAGGCCGTTTATTTCAAGAGCATCGCGGTGAACAAGACAAATTTATTGCTGTTGCAGTTGAGCTAAATTCACAATTGGGGCAAGAACTTGCAGAAGATCTTTTAAATACAGTTGACAATATTGAGTTTGATTTGGGTCCTGAAACATTACACACCATTGCAGGCTATTCAGTTGCCCATTTTGTGCATGGTTCTTCGGGTGATGAGTTTATCGAAGCAATCCTACTTTTCTTAAAAGCATTACTCCCTGAAATTCACACACTGGCTTGGGGTTGTGGAGATGATGACCCGTGGGAATTTTGGTTTAAATTTGAAGGCGATGAATTGATTCGTGAAGATGATGAACCTTTCAATGATCCTGAACAAGATGAAGAAATAAAATCCTCCATTTATACATGGTGGCATACAGGCTTACCTGAAAAAATCAAAGAAGGTTTCTTAAACCAAGCATAAATTTTTATTCAGATTTAAAGGGAAGTACAAAATCGAATCGCTGTACTTCCCTGTTATTTTGACTCTTTCAGCTATTTTAAATAGTCCTCGATACTGACCACTTGTGAAAACATTTGAAAGGCTGACAAACAGGCTGTTTGTACATCTTCTGCTTCAACTGTTCTGCCTGAATAGCTCAATTGACGCGTCGCTGTAGCGTCTGCAATGATCGTCGGTTGATAAGCAAATTCTGCCGCTGCACGTGACGTCGCATCAACACACATATGCGTCATCATGCCACTAATCACTAATTTATCAACATTCAGTCGCTCTAATTCTGCTTTTAAAGTGGTTTGAAAAAAGCTATTGGGATAATGTTTTTCAATCACAATTGAATCGGTCTTAACACGTAAACCCGAATGTAGTGCTACACCCTGCGTTCCTGCTTCAAAAAATGTAGCATTGGGTTGATTGGCAATATGCTGAATATAAATAATCGGCTGCTCACGCTTTATAAATAGATCTTCCAATCGATTGATATGTTTTAAAGCCTGTTCCGCACAGAACAACTCCATCTTCCCTTGAGGAAAATAATCGTTTTGTACATCTATCACTAATAATGCTGTTTGACTCATGGTGTTTCCCTAACCCTTGTGTTGATGTTTTTATAAGATTAATCAAAACAACTGGCGATTTGCAGTCACTCATGAAAGAATAATCGATTAGAAACTTTCAAACTGAAAATTTGTTCAATTCACTATGTTGCCAAATGACCCAATTGACCTCAAAATTTTAAAAATACTAAAAACTGATTCTCGCTTAAGCAATAAAGAGATCGGAAAATTAGTACACCGTACAGGGCAAGCTGTAGGAAGTCGCATTGCGCGAATGCAAGATGAAGGAACGATTCAGAAATATACGATTACGCTACAGCATCAATCTACACAATTTATACGTGTGATGATGCAGAATAATGAATTTGAACAGTTTGAAGCATTTATCGCTCAATTTGAGTCAATTGAAAGTTGCTATAAAGTCTGTGGTTCCGCTTGCTATATGCTGGTTGCGCATTTTGATAGTCATGCAATCAATTTATTTATCGACCAACTCTCTGAATGGGGACAATATTCAGTGGATAGTGTCGTACGAGCAATTGAAACTCAGCATTAATTTTATACCCAAATCCATATCATGTAAGAATAACAAATGAAATCTTCAGAAAAAACATTACGCGAACATAGTAAATTTCTAAGTTTAGTACTTCGACATCAACCAGAAACCATTGCAATCCAACTCGATTCCGAAGGCTGGACGGATGTACATATCCTTTTGCAGCAAATGATCAAACACAAAAGACCGCTTAAACTCGTAGAGTTGATTGAGGTCGTTGAAAGCAGTGATAAAAAACGTTTCCAACTTTCACCTGATCAAAACAAAATCCGCGCAGTACAAGGTCACTCTAGTGCTCAGGTTCAACGTGAGTATGTTGCTATTACGCCACCCGATACACTTTTTCATGGCACAGCAACTCGCTTTGTCGACAGTATTTTAGAAAAAGGCTTAATTTCAGGTGAACGTCATCACGTACATTTATCTGCTGATTTAGTCACAGCCCAGAAAGTGGGACAACGACATGGCAAAGTCATCATTTTCATATTAGACACCAAACAGATGCACCAAGATGGTTTCCAATTTTATTGTGCTGAAAATGGGGTTTGGTTGACTGAACAAGTGCCGATAAAATATTTAAAATTATTCGAAAGCGAATCAAAAAAACTAATCCAGTGGTAAGGCTGTGGTCTGTTTAATCTTCTGTAAAGGGATTTCAGTTTTGACATTCTGGATCCCTGGAATTTTATTTAAATGATTAATTTGGAATTTACGATATGCCTCTAAATCAGAAACCACAATACGTAAGAAAAAATCACAATCTCCTGCCATAAGTTGACATTCAACAATTTCAGAAATATTCATAATGCTTTCGATAAATCGATTGACCGCTTGTTCATCCTGACTCTTTAACCAAATTCGTGCAAAGACTGTCAAACTAAGATCTACTTTGTGTGGATTGACCAATGCAACATATTGGTCAATGATCCCCTCATCCTCCAGTTGCTTTACTCGTCTTAAACAAGGTGAAGCGGATAAACCGATCTGTTCTGCCAATTCATTATTTTGTAGTTTTCCATTACGTTGTAATGCACACAGAATACGCCGATCTATCTGATCCAATTTCATAAAATTATTTCTAGCAGATAAAACTAAAAAATAACATATTCCAGCAATAATATTGCAAAAATTATTTTACAGGCAGCAAGTTTAGCGAAATATAGCGAATCATTTGGCATAAAATAAAAATCACCTTGTTTTAGCGACCATTGAGCGACTCATGTTAAGTTTTAAGAACACTACGACTGAACTGACCTATTCAATTGAATTTAGAGAGTTTGTACGTGGGCTTAAAACCTCTATTCCAATGCTACTGGGTATTATCCCTTTTGCACTGGTTTTAGGAACACAAGCAGCGCAAAAAGGATTTTCTGCCTTAGAAGTTCCATTGTTAACAGGACTCAATTTTGCTGGTGGTTCTGAGTTCGCCATTATTGAAGTTTGGACGCAGCCTCCTCAATTGTTGTTTTTAATTCTGATCACTTTTCTGGTCAACAGTCGCCATATTTTAATGGGTGCAAGTTTAGCACCCTATATTCGACATTTGCCCAATCGTAAAGCCCTTCCATTATTATTTTTTATGTGTGATGAAAGTTGGGCCCTTAGCATTACGGATGCACACAAACAAAACCCTCGAAATCCCTATGCAGGATTTAGTGTGTTTTTTTATATCGGCCTTTGTTTTGCGTTATATGTCATGTGGGTGGTTTTTACCACGATGGGAGTCGGCATTGGCTCTTTTCTTGGCGATGTCACAAAGTTTGGTTTTGACATGGCATTCCCCGCAGTTTTTCTGGTGCTTTTACGCGGAATGTGGAAAGGCTTTAAACCCGCACTGCCTTGGTTGATTAGTCTGATCGCGGCCGCACTGGCCTACTATTATCTACCCAAAGGCTGGTATGTATTGATTGGTTCTATTTCAGGAATTATCGCTGCTTTTTTACTGATTGGAGATGAAGAATGATTCATATGACGACATTCATCGCCATTGTTTGTGTGGGATTAACAACCTATTTAACTCGAATCTTAGGTTATTTGCTGTTAAAAAATAAACACCTCAGCAAAAGAACCACGCGAATTTTACAGGTGATCCCCGGCTGTGTTTTGATATCAGTGATTGCACCCTACTTTGTTACGGATCAACCAGCCAACTTGATTGCAATTATCATCACACTGTTCGCAGCTTGTTATTTTTCATTATTGCCCACTGTACTGATCAGTATCATTGCAACAGGGATCTTGAGATACTTTATGCTTTAAACGTTCTCAATAGCCTGTCACTCCTGACTTGATGCAATTCAAAGCCTCAATTAAGGTTTTGAATTTTGCTGTAATATTTTAATTAATTCAGCGTTTTGAAACTCAACTTGAGTCAAACGTGTTGAGGTATTGTCTAAAACTTGCTGCTGTACATGCATTTTTTTAGCCAAATCTTGCATAATTTGTAAGGCCTGTTTGAGATGTTGCTCTTGTGCATGGATCTGTTGCTCATGATTCTGCACATGCTTAAGCCATTCAAGGTTTTCTTTCTTTAACTTTCCCATTTGCCAAATCACAAACATCATGGCCAGATAAAGAATCACAATAACCAAATATATATAAAACATCATTCACCCCCAACAAAACACGTCAATCTTCGTCTTGATTAAACTCAAGTCATTAAAGTTATTTTAAAGTGATAAATATTAGATTAATAAAATGATTCACACAAATCTAACAAGCGATTTGCATAGCCCCATTCGTTATCGTACCAAGCAAACACTTTCGCCTGTTGCCCCACGACCATGGTTTGATTCAGATCAACAATCAGTGAATAAGGTGAATGATTAAAATCACTTGAAACCAATTGCTCATCTGTGACAGACATAATTTCAGCATAATCATATTTTGCAGCTTGAATTAAGATTTGGTTAATTAAATGAGCTGTTACAGACGCTTTAGCAATAAATGTTAAATCAATGGCGGCAACATTAATTGTTGGTACACGTATTGAAAAACCATCAATACGGTTTTCCATTTTGGGCATGACTTGTTTTAATGCACCCAAAGCAGAAGATGTAGTTGGAATAATATTTTGTCCTGAAGCACGTGCGCGGCGTAAATCTCGATGTGCATGATCCAATACAGATTGATCCGCAGTGACCGCATGGATTTCAGTCATTAATGCACTGTCAATTCCAAATGCATCATCAATAATTTTGACCAAAGGAACTAAAGCCTGTGTGGTACATGACACACCCGAAATAATTTGATCACTAGCTTTAACATCATGATGATTTACCCCATAAACAATGGCAGCATCAACAGTATCAAAAGGTGCTGCACCGATAATCACGCGTTTTGCACCTGCTGTTATATGCTGCGTTGCCGCAGCTCTTGATCGAAACAGCCCTGTACATTCTAAAACAACATCAATATTTAAATCTTTCCAAGGCAATAATTCAGGATTGGCTTGTCTTAAAATTTGCACTTTCAGTTTAATTTGTCGTGCGTCAATCGACATATAAAGCTGTCCATGTTCTTGTACGATATTCACTGCACCGTCAAAGCGACCATGGGTAGTATCGTATTTAAATAAATGAACCAGCGTTTCAACATCTGCAATATCGTTAATGGCAACAATTTCAAAATGGAAGTTTTTCGGATTTTCAAACCAAGCGCGTAATACATTCCGTCCAATTCGCCCGAATCCGTTTATTGCCACACGTTGCATCAGATGTCCTTTTACAGCCAAACTACTTTATGCGCTATATGTTATAAGATTTAGCGTGACTACTGTTAGAATATGCTTTATTTAGTCATAAAAATTTCTCAAAAATAATTTTTTGATTCAGCTAGGATAAAAATAAATGTATCCATCCATTAAAAATATTTTTAAACTAAATCAATTATTTTATCTTTACTACATGATTTTACTAGCCTTTCTATACACACAACCAACACATGCACAAAATCTCTATTCAAACTGCTCAGAAACACTGACTCAACAACTCATTCAAAAATTCAACTTAAACACACAACAAAATTTAGATGCACGTTATCCTGTATTCCAAACCTGCTTAACGATCAGTAAACACCAACAGATTATTGCAATCAGCAATCCTGTTGCTATGCAATCTGACTTTGCGGATTATGATTTAAATTTATATTTGATCGATACCGCATCTTCAAAAATTTTAAATCATTATACTTATCCGAAAACCGTCTCTTCAGATGCCAGTCAGTTTGAAAATTTAAAATTTGATATCAATCCTTACTCTAAAACTCCCCGTACTCATGTTATTGGATTGGCCTTAACCTATGGGCATTTAGGTAGAATTGACTATACAATACGTGAAATAAAGTTATTCAAAATCAGCAATCAACGAATGCTATTGGTTTTAGATAAATTTAGGACGAATTACTCAGCTGGCGAAAGACCATCTCTATGTGAAAATAATGCACAAACTGAGACTCAAATTTTACTTCACCCCTTAAAACAGCAAAGTCATGGTTTAGCAGATATTCAATTAACGGAAAAAACTGAACGTATAACGCTTGATGAGAAAAACTGTAAAACACACCGTATCGTCAAAAAACAAAACCATATTATGAAATTCGATGGGAAAAAATATCGTTTTGAACATCTTAGTTTTTTAGACTTTGGAATTTGATTAAATTTTGCAATAAAAAAGGTTAGATCATGAAAACATTACAAATTGTATTCAACACTGCATTGCTTTTGATTGCTGGAAATAGTTTTGCAGCACCTTATCAAACTTGCTCAGAACAATTACAAGATTCTTTAATTCAAAAATTTAAACTAACCAACCCACGTTTTGCCAATACTGAAGCCAAAACATATCAAAGCTGTATCCATTTAGACAATCAACAAAAAATTCAGTTGATTGCCATTAGCCAACCGATTGCTTATAAATCTTATGATGAAATGGAACATGATCTAAATTTATACTTAATTGACTCTTCTCAGCATAAAATTCTGCAAAAGTATAAAGCACCAGAAACTTTTTACTCAGATGCAGATCATTATGATGGAGCAAAACTCCATACGACCCGTTTTTCAACATTAACTGATATTGATGTCGTGGGTATTGAAACTTCATCGTCGCATCAAGGTGGTTTCACTTATAGTCACAGTAATTTAACTTTATTTAAAGTTAATCCTAGACAACCCATCAAAGAAATTGGCGGTATCAGTATGAATGATAGCGGCGATGAACGAATTGGAAACTGTCCAGAGAATAGTAATTCAGAGGTCAGAAGTATTCTCATTTTATCAAATAAAACGACACATGGCTTACAGGACATGATTTTAAAAGAAACCAAAAACCAGACCAAAACCAACTATAAAACCTGCACTTCGGTGAAAAAACAATATAAGCAACAACAAACGCTTAAATTTAATGGTCAAGTATATAAATTTCAGCATCATAACTTTTTAAGTATTGATCCTTTTTAAGCAAGCTTAAATCCGATAATGGCAATGTGGCTATGTTTTAAATTTATACAACCAAAATTTACCCCAGACGAAAGTTGAAAATGTATAGAAATACCAATAATTCACCTTAAAATCATTGGTGGACACTACATTTTCCGTTATACTTTGGCGTTTTTAAAAATAAGCCCGTGTGGTGACTGAGCGCCAAAATCAGACTCAGCAACACACTTTTAGCCAATACGAAAATTAAGGAGTGACTTGGTTGTGAGTACTCGTTTTATGACAACTGCTGAAATACGTGAAGCATTTTTGCGCTACTTTGAATCGCAAGGACATACACGTGTCGCGTCAAGTTCACTTGTACCTGCCAATGACCCTACTCTGCTTTTTACCAACGCAGGGATGAACCAGTTTAAAGACTGTTTCCTTGGATTAGAAAAACGTGACTATGTTCGTGCAACGACGTCGCAAAAATGTGTCCGTGCAGGCGGTAAGCACAACGACTTAGATAATGTCGGTTATACAGCACGTCACCATACATTCTTTGAAATGTTAGGTAACTTCTCTTTTGGTGATTATTTTAAGCGTGACGCGATTCGTTTTGCTTGGGATTTCCTTACTGGTGAAGAATGGTTAGCACTCCCTAAAGATAAATTATATGCCACTGTTTATCATACAGATGATGAAGCGTTTGACATTTGGAACAAAGAAATTGGCTTAGCTGCAGATCGTATTATCCGTATTGGTGACAATAAAGGCGAAAAATACGCTTCTGATAACTTCTGGGCAATGGGTGATACTGGCCCATGTGGTCCTTGTTCTGAAATTTTCTTTGACCATGGCGATCATATTTGGGGTGGCTTACCGGGCACACCAGAAGAAGATGGCGACCGTTTTATTGAAATCTGGAACAACGTTTTCATGCAGTTTAACCGTACTGCTGATGGCGTACTGCATAATCTTCCTGCACCATCTGTAGATACAGGCATGGGCTTGGAACGTATTTCTGCTGTTTTACAACATGTCAATTCAAACTATGAAATTGACCTGTTCCAAGACCTATTAAAGTCTGCTGCTGAAATTATTGGTGTTGATACATCTGAAGCGGTTGCAACTGCACAAGCAAACAATAAACCTATTGAATACCCTGCTTCACTTAAAGTGGTCGCAGACCATGCACGCTCATGCTGCTTCCTGATCGCAGATGGCGTTAACCCTTCAAATGAAGGTCGTGGTTATGTATTGCGTCGTATTATTCGTCGCGCAGTACGTCATGGTAATAAAATGGGCGCAACGGGTACATTCTTCTACAAGATGTTGCAACCATTAATCGATGCTATGGGCACTGCTTATCCTGAGCTTGAACAACGTCGTAATGTGATTGAAGCAGCTTTGATTCGTGAAGAAGAATTGTTTGCCAAAACGCTTGAACAAGGTTTAAAACTGCTTGAAGGTGAATTAGCCAACCTCAAAGGTAAAACCATTCCAGGCGAAACCGTCTTTAAACTTTACGACACTTATGGCTTCCCTGCTGATTTAACCGCAGATATCGCACGTGAACGCGAACTGGAAATTGACGAAGCTGGTTTTGAAGTTGAAATGGCAGCACAACGTCAACGTGCACGCGATGCAGGCAAGTTTGCTGTTGACTATAACAGCATTGTGAAAGTAGATAGCGAAACTCAGTTTGATGGCTATGAAGCAACTCAAGGTCAAGGTCAAATTATTGCGATCTATAAAGATGGCGTACAAGTTGATGAAGTCGTTGAAGGCGATGAAGCACTAATCGTATTGAACCAAACACCGTTCTATGCAGAAAGCGGTGGTCAGATTGGTGATACAGGTCTGTTCAAAAACGATACTGGTATTTTTGAAGTTCAAGATACTAAAAAATCTGGTGGCGCTTTTGTCCATCAAGGTATCGTGACAATGGGAAGCCTAAAAGCGACTCAAAATGTTGAAGCAATTGTAAAAGCAGATCTTCGTGAAGCAACTGCACGCAACCACTCTGCAACTCACCTTTTACATGCTGCTCTACGTCAAGTATTGGGCGAGCACGTACAACAAAAAGGTTCTTTGGTCGCTTCTGACATTTTACGTTTTGACTTTGCCAATGACCAACCGGTGACATTTGAACAAATTCAACAGGTTGAACGTATTGTAAACCGCGAAGTAATTGCAAACACCGCCGTTTCTACTGAACTTTTAGACATTGATGCTGCAAAAGAAAAAGGCGCAATGATGTTGTTCGGTGAAAAATATGGTGATGAAGTTCGTGTACTTTCTATGGGTTCAATCCAAGATGAGAAAAATTTCTCTATCGAACTTTGTGGTGGTATCCATGTAAAACGTACTGGCGATATTGGTCTGTTTAAAATCACCTCTGAAAGTGGTGTTGCAGCAGGTGTTCGTCGTATTGAAGCTGTTACGGGTACCAAAGCGCTTGAAATCGTTCAAAAATTTGATGCAGACATTTTGCATATCAACGATTTATTAAAAGCACAGAAAGATCAAACTGTTGAAAAAGTTCAATCAACGCTAGAAACAGCACATCAATTGCAAAAACAAATTGAGCAATTGAATCAAAAATTGGCGAATTTCCAAGCCTCTGATTTAATCAGTCAAGTGACGGAAATTGCGGGTCGCCAAACACTTATTGCCACAGTTCAAGGACAAGATGCGAAGTCTGTTCGTCATCTTCATGACAGTGTCAAATCAAAATTAGATAATGCAGTGATTGTGCTTGCGGCTGTAGAAGGTGACAAAGTTAGTCTTATCGCATCTGTAGCTAAAGATTTCACTGCAAATCTAAAAGCGGGTGACATCATCAAACACTTAGCAACTGAGCTTGGTGGTAAAGGTGGTGGTAAACCTGACTTAGCACAAGGTGGCGCGCCACTAAACGAGAAGTTTGAACAAGTGATGGCAGATTTAACTGCTTGGCTTGCTCAAAAATAATACTTCACCTTTTGTGTAACTGACCCTAATGCCGATTAGGGTCATGGCTTATATGGAACAACTATGGCATTAATCGTTCAAAAATATGGCGGTACTTCTATGGGTACTCCCGAGCGCATTTTAAATGTTGCTCGTCGTGTAAAGCGTTGGCATGACCACGGCCACAAGGTTGTAGTGGTTGTATCCGCAATGAGTGGTGAAACAAACCGCTTATTGGCTTTAGCGAAAGCCATTACCGAAACCCCTGATCCTCGTGAACTAGACCAAATGGTGTCTACGGGTGAACAGGTAACGATTTCAATGTTAGCAATGGCGCTCAATTCAATTGGTGTTGAAGCTAAGTCACTCACAGGTCGCCAAGTTGGTATCAAAACTGACAGCGCGTTTACCAAAGCCCGTATCGAATCTATTGATACAGATGTGATGACAAATCATTTGGATGCAGGTCGTGTCATTGTAGTTGCAGGCTTCCAAGGTTTCGACATTGATGGCAATACAACAACTTTAGGCCGTGGCGGTTCTGATACTTCTGGTGTTGCACTTGCTGCAGCATTAAAAGCAGATGAATGTCAGATTTATACAGATGTGGATGGGGTTTATACCACTGATCCTCGTGTTGCACCTAAAGCAAAAAAAGTTGATCGCATTTCATTTGAAGAAATGCTTGAAATGGCATCTCTCGGTTCTAAAGTATTGCAAATTCGTTCTGTTGAATTTGCAGGAAAATACCAAGTGCCTTTACGCGTATTATCAAGTTTTGATAATGACAATGATGGCGCATTCGACGAAGATTTCAAAAACAATGTCGGAACACTAATCACTACTGAAGCGGAAGACAATATGGAACAGCCAATTATTTCTGGTATCGCATTTAACCGTGACGAAGCTAAATTAACAATTTTAGGTGTACCTGATGAACCAGGTATTGCATCTAAAATCTTATCGCCTATTGGTGCTGCAAACGTTGAAGTGGATATGATCATCCAAAACGTTGAAGAAGATGGCACAACTGACTTCACTTTTACCGTGAATCGTGGTGAACTTAAAAAAGCCAAAGCAATCCTAGAAGAAACGGCTACAGCGATTGGTGCGCGTGAAGTTGCTACGCGTGATGACATTGTTAAAGTGTCAATTGTTGGCGTAGGTATGCGTTCTCATGCAGGTGTTGCAAGTAAAATGTTTACTGCACTTGCAGATGAAGGGATTAATATCCTGATGATCTCGACTTCTGAAATCAAAATTTCTGTGATTATTGAAGAAAATTACTTAGAACTTGCAGTTCGTTCACTCCATACAGCCTTCGGTTTAGACCGTGAACATGGCGAATCGAGTGCGCGTGCATAATTTTTGATCAAATATAGCTACTTATTCGCTGTTTTGACCAAGAAAAAATCAGAGCCACTATAGTGTTTTCTATAGTGGCTCTGTTATATTAGTTTTGAGGTTTTAGAGAAATTTCAATAGAGCAATGTGAAAATGAAAAACTTGTCACATTATTCTGTTAAAATTATCGGTGCTATTTAAAGTTGTGTTTTCTAGTTTTTAGAAATTCATCGCAGGTTTAGCGTTTAAGCAAGGAGATAAACATGCTGATTCTGACCCGCCGTGTCGGAGAAACTTTGATGATTGGGGATCAAGTCAGTGTTACTGTGCTTGGTGTTAAAGGCAACCAAGTTCGTATTGGTGTAAATGCCCCAAAAGAAGTTTCTGTACATCGCGAAGAAATTTATCAACGTATTCAACATGAGCGTGCTATGCACGAGCATTTGCAACATATTGATCAAGATTATCAACCTTCTTTTGAAGATGATAATTCGCAAAACACCTATAATCGTTAAGATTATAGTGGTTTTGGAAACTAAAGCGGCTTTTAAGCCGCTTTAAATTTTTATTGATCAGTAAAAACATCATCCGTTTTATTCAAGACCTAGTGCTTTTCTGACTGGTGAATAGCTACGACGATGTTGATCAATCACACCATGTTCAGCAATGGCTTCAAAGTGTGCTTTGGTTGGATAACCTTTATGTTTTGCAAAACCAAATTGCGGATATTGCTTGTCTAATTCAACCATTTCATGATCACGCGTTACTTTGGCCAAAATACTTGCCGCACTGATCTCAGCATGTAAAGCATCCCCGCCTACAACAGCATCACAGCTCATGCTTAAGCCTTTAGGAACTTTATTGCCATCTACAAGCACATGTTCTGGTACAGTTTTAAGTGCCTCTACAGCACGTCGCATCGCCAATAATGAAGCTTGTAAAATATTCAGCTCATCAATTTCTTGATGTGTTGCTTCAGCAATTGCCCAAGCAATCGCTTTTTCCTGAATTTCAATGAATAACTTTTCACGTTTTTTTTCAGTTAATTTTTTAGAATCATTTAAGCCTTGAATTGGCTTGTTTGGATCTAAAATTACTGCAGCCGCGACCACAGAGCCAACCAATGGACCTCGTCCTGCTTCATCTACACCAGCAACTAACATTTTCTTTCCTATCATAAAAGAAGCTCAACAGGTTTTATCTGAGTTTATACATCATCATCTTGAGATGATGACAGATTGAAAGCCTTTTTCTTTGTACATAAATTCAATCGGCTGATCAAAATTTAGAATATTTTGCTTCGCGTGAATGACGCCATATAAAGAAAACAGCATCACTCCTAAGACCATGAATTTATCAATATAGAAAAATCTGTATCAATAAATTCATATGCCTTTGATGCTTTAATGCAATTATCTCATCGCTTCCGCAACACATGCATTAATTGTTTTTGTCACCACATTTGAAACAATCGTAGCACGCGCTTGAGGGTCTAAAGCAGCTGTTGCCAAATCTACCGTGCTGACACTTTGTGGTGCTTTTTCACTGACACAACCACAAATTTCACTTTGTACATTGTTTTTCTGATCTGCAGTCATGACTTTTGTTGCAGTCTTCCAAGCAGGTAAATTATTCAGTTCAGTTGTGCATTTCGCATTGATCGCAATTTTAAGCGCAACACCACCTAACTGCTGAGTTGTTGACGCTGCTGCAGCACCTGTTGGGTCATTGGTCGCGCAAGCCGATAGAGCTAAAGCGATTGAAGCAAGAAAGACAACGCGTTTTTTCACAATTTTTTCCTTTTTATGAGATAAAGCTGGGCTATTTTGCCTAAACTTATACTTGGATTAAACTAAAAATTTGAATAATCACATCATTAGACGCTAAATGGATAAATATTTCACAATTATTGCTTTAAGCGTTGCAAATTTAAAACAATACGTTGAATTTTTAGAACTGATTTCTTTTAATAAAATCCATATTATAAGCACTAAATTAAATCGGAATCTGTGTCATGCAACAAAAATCACAATACTATACAAGGACAGCACAATGGTTGCATTGGATTATGGCAATCATCTTTATTACCGCTTGGGTCATTGGTTTTTATAGTGGCAATTTTTTAAGCTATGATGTCGATGGGCCGTTTAAAGGTGATGTCATTACCTTACATAAGAATATTGCATCGGTGATTATCTTTTTGGTGATTATCCGTATCTTTTGGCGTTACACTCACCCTGCACCTGAACTACCTGAAACCATGTCACCATTGATGAAAACTTTGGCTCATTTAGGTCACTTGGGTTTATATTTCATGTTATTGGCATTGCCAATCACAGGGTGTTTATTTAGCTGGAGTGCTGGTCATCCCGTGCCTGTATTGTACTTATTTGAGATTCCAAGACTTGTACAAGATAACCCCGATTTAACAGCGATTGTAAAACCTTTGCATATTTATATTTCATGGGCTGCAGGCTTACTTCTTGTCGGACATGTTCTGGCTGCGCTCAAACACCATTTCATTGATAAAGACAATGTATTGAAAAGTATGACACGACAAGGTTAGTCGAATATAAATTAAAAAATCTAGCAAAGCACATCAAAACGGTGTGCTTTTTTATATTTTTATTGTGGTTTAAATTTATGCTGCTTAAATTCTAGATCTTTACTTTAATGCTTCCTTTGCACAACCTTTTAAACTATTCATCACCGCTTGTTGAATCAACTTATTTTTTGCAGCTTCATTAAACGTTGCCATAACCAGCTGTTTAGCAGGGACATCATTCAAAGCATTCTCACTGACACAGCCACAGATTTTTTGCTGTGCATGTTGCTGTTGTGCAGCTGTCCATAAAAATGAGGATACTTGCCAAATCTTTGACGCTTTTAATTCACTGGCACACTGCTGTTCGATTAAAGGTTTTAACATCTTATGCGTAATCGTTTCTGTACTTGAATCAGCACATGCAACAGTCACAGGTAAAATAATGAATAAGGTTAAACTTGTTAAAAATTTCATTCTATTTTCCTCATGAAAAAAAGCAGTGTTCACACACTGCTTTTATAGGCTTAAAGAATATAGCTTGATTTAAGCCAATTGATCAATTTGATTGTTCCATTTTTGCTTTTCTTCATTTGAAATAAATGATGCTTCAAATGAATTTTTTGCCAATTGCTTTAACTCTGTATTGGAAAGATCTAGCGCTTCAGCAATCGAAATAAAATTATCATTCATATAGCCACCAAAATAAGATGGGTCATCTGAATTGACAGTCACATGTACACCTTTTTGCAATAAACGGTGAATATTATGTTGTGCCATATCATCCACCACACATAATTTTAAATTGCTCAGTGGGCAAACAGTCAAAGGCATCTTTTCTGCAATTAAACGTTGCATCAGTGCTGGGTCTTCTTCTGAACGCACCCCGTGGTCAATACGGTTTACTTTTAATAAATCTAAAGCTTCCCAGACATATTCAGCAGGCCCTTCTTCTCCCGCATGTGCAACCACCAAGAAACCTTCTTTACGTGCTTGAGCAAAAACTCGTTCAAACTTAGCTGGTGGATGCCCAACTTCGCTTGAATCTAAACCTACAGCAATAATTTGATCTTTATATGGCAAGGCTTGCTTTAACGTTTCAAATGCTGCTTCTTCACTTAAGTGACGTAGGAAACACATGATCAAATGAGAGCTTATACCCAACTTTGTTTGAGCATCATCGCATGCACGCTGTAAGCCATTGATCACCGTTTCAAAGGCAACACCACGGTCGGTATGTGTTTGTGGATCAAAGAACATTTCTGTATGTACAACTTTATCCTCTGCACATTTTTCAAAATATGCCCAGGCTAAATCATAAAAGTCTTGTTCATTGATCAGTACATTGGCACCTGCATAATAAATATCAAGGAAAGACTGTAGATTATGAAAGTTATATGCTTGTTTGACTTCTTCTACAGATTTATACGGGATATCAATTTGATTACGCTGAGCTATCGCAAACATCAGCTCAGGCTCAAACGTGCCTTCGATATGTACATGGAGTTCTGCCTTGGGTAAGGCACGAATAAGTTCTAATCTATTCACGTTTTTCCTCAAACTTATTAAATTAAATTTCAATCATCCAAATCGCTTGGATTCATTTCAATCTGATTAAAACAAAAAAGGGTGCAAACTTGAGTTTACACCCTTTTCTTATTTAAATTTATTAACCACCAAATGCAACGAATTTAATTACCCAGAGCACAGCAATGATCCAAACCATATATGGAACTGTTTTTGCTTTACCTGTAAATAATTTAACCAATGCATAGCTGATAAAGCCCATTGCAATACCGTCCGCAATAGAATAAGCAAATGGCATAAATACAATGGTTAAAAATGCTGGAACTGCCTCGGTAATATCATCCCATTCAATATTGATGATGCCTTGAATCATCAACACACCAACGAATAATAATGCTGGAGCAGTCGCAAATCCAGGAACAGATTGTGCCAGTGGTGCTAAAAATAAACACGCTAAAAATAAAATACCGACAACAACTGCAGTTAAACCTGTACGACCGCCTGCAGCAACACCCGCCGATGACTCAATATAAGGCGTTGTTGATGATGTCCCCAAAGCAGCACCGGCAACAATCGCAGTTGAATCAGCAAATAGCGCTTTTTTCAAACGTGGTAATTTACCGTCTTTCAATAAACCAGCACGATGTGAAACCCCGACCAATGTTCCAGTTGAGTCAAATAAATCAACCAAGAAAAATACGAAAATCACACCCACTAAACTTACCGTAAATAAGTTTTCAAAATTCATTTGCATGAATGTTGGTGCAATAGAAGGGATTGAACCAACAACCCCTTTAAATTCATTTAAACCTAAAGCTGTTGAAATACCAGTGACCGCTAAAATACTGATAATAATTGCGCCACGAATTTTATAGTGGTGCATAATCACGATCAGGAAAAAACCCAGTAATGTCAGTAAAACTGTAGGTTGTTTTAAATCGCCCAAACCCACCAAAGTTGCTTGATTTGCAACAATAATGCCTGAGTTTTTCAATGCAACCAGTGCAAGGAATAATCCAATACCACCACCGATTGCAAATTTCAATGACATTGGAATCGCATTGACAATGGCTTCACGGATTTTAAACATGCTAATTGCGATGAAGACAAGTCCGGAAACAAATACAGCAGCCAAAGCGGTTTGCCATTCAACGCCCATACCTAAACAAACGGAATAGGTAAAATAAGCATTCAGCCCCATACCTGGTGCAAGTGCAATCGGATAGTTTGCAACAACCCCCATGACCAAACAACCAATCGCAGCGGCCAAACACGTTGCCACAAATACGGCGCCATGATCCATACCTGTTTCTGAAAGAATCAATGGGTTAACAATGATGATGTAGCACATTGTTAAAAATGTCGTTAAACCTGCCAGTATTTCGGTTCTAAACGTTGTTTTGTTTTCGCTCAGTTTAAATAAGCGTTCAAGCAAACCCGCTGAAGGATTTGGATTCGTCATTGTTGAGCCCCTGTTAAGTTTGAGCTATTCGTTGATAAAATCGAGTTCATTTAAAAAAATGCTAAATGCCGTCAATTAAGGCCATAATTCAGCATTCAATAAACATACCAAAATGACATTTCCGATAAAAAACTTGAATTAAAAAAGCTGCAGATTAGCAGCTTTCGTTTTCTAGAAGATTTAACGGTCGTTATCGATTACATATTACAAATTATAACATACAGTTTAAATAATTTTATCAATCTGACGCTTTTAGTCATCCAATTCATGTGAACTCAGAAGTTTAATGCTTTAAGGATATACAGTGCCTAAATCAAATCACAGTATTACTTAGTTTGAGATGATTGTGATTATTAGGATTAGACTCAATTTTCCGAATAGTTAAATTCGCATCTTTGATAATATCTTGCATTTCTTGTTGTTTTTTTTGTTGCGAATCGACATAAGAGAAATAGCCTAGAAATATCACACTACTCAACACGAAAAAAGTTACAAGCTTTACCATTTCAAAATCAAATCAAGGTATAAATTTCGCTGATTATACACATAAACGTGACATAAATAACACTTTAACAATAAAATTGTCTGACAAATCACAAGTATTAACTTGCGCTTTCATAGTGCATGCTAAATTTTAGAGCCTGATATACATCTAAAATGGTGCTATTTATTTTAAATAATGATTAAAAAACAACATTAAACTTAATCAATCAAACACAGCTTTTAAATAAATAAGGTTTTCAATAACAATAGCTTAGACGGCTTATCTTGCACACTTTAAAATGCATGTAAGCTTTTAAAGTGTGTAAGCTTTTAAATCAGTAATGTTTAAATACGCTATTCAAAGATTTAAGCCAAGTCACTTAAGTTTTTACATCGTGCCTTCAACTTATATTGCCACCTAAGGCTGCAATCAGTTGGGCTGTATTTTTTAACTGCAACTGCTTGAGCTGTAAAGTTGCCTGTTCCGCCTGTAAGGTTAAATTCTGTGCTGTAACCACCTCTAAATAACTGACTAAGCCGGCATTATAGCGACGAGTTACAACTTGTTCATTTTCTAAAGCAAGTTTAAATAGTTGAGCCTGCTCAGATTGTTGCTGTTTAAAACTGGATGACTGTAAAAGCGCGTCTTCCACCTCTTTCCAACCCGTTAAAACAGCCTGTCTATACGCTGCTGCTTTTTCAGCATAACTCGCTTGTGCTTGTGCAATCTCAGCCTTACGTTTTCCACCGTCAAATATCAATGTCGTTGTTTGTAAGCCCGTCGACCATAAATACTGTGGTGCTTGAAACAGTTGACTCAACACGCGGCTATTTAATTCACCGGTTAAACCAATACTGAGATCAGGTAACCATGCTGTTTGAGCCAAGCCCAATTGGGCATGTGTTGCCGCCAATTCACGTTCAGCATGGATTACATCAGGACGCTGGATCAGCATCCGACTTGGTAGCTGAGTTGGTAATGTTGGAACTTGAAAGTGCTGTTCCTGTTTGGCCAATTGAAATTGAGCAACTGTTTTACCTTGTACCACAGCTAAAATATTTTCTTGTAAATCACGTTCCCGCTGGGTTTCTATCTGCTGGATTTGCACTTGCTTGAGCTGTGTTTCAGCCTGTATCACATCCGCGCGCGCAATCATTCCAGCAACATATTGGTTATTTAAAATTTTGACGGAACGCTGATAACTGTGTTGAGTTTGTCGTAAAACATCCAACTGTGCATCCAGTATTCGGATATTCCAATAGGTTTCTGTGCCCAATAATTGTTGATTGAGTTTAATTGCGGCTAAGTCAGCCTGTGAAGCCTCTAAATTTGCCTGTTGCCCTTCAATCGCTTTAGCGACTCTGCCCCATAAATCAGGAATCCAACTGACCTGAACACCCGTCGTAAATTGGTTGTTTGGCGTACTGTCCTTTGTTCCACTACGTTGTGCAGAACCATTTAACTTTAAACTTGGCAAACGGTTAGCGCGTTGCTGCTCAAGTAAGGCATTGGCTTGTTGATAACGTGCTTCAGCTTGTTTCAGACTCAAATTTTCTTGATTCAATTGCTGCATCAATTGACTGAGAATAGGATCTTGAAAGATTTCCCACCAAGTGTTGGCATTGACGTCTAAGCTTGAGGTTTTTTTCCAATTTAAAACAGCATATTTATAATGATCATCCGTTTGAAGGACTGGCACTTTATATTCAGGCGGATGCAACACAACAGTAGAATTGCATGCAGTCAATATCAAGAACACACTAAGGCACATGACATTTTTAACGATTAAACTCTGCATTATATTTTCCTATTTACCTCAATGAAGTGCGTATTTATTTTTTAATTTCAAACAAGATTCAGCACATTTTTCCAACACCAAATACAAGACAGGCGTTGTATACAATGTCAACAATTGACCCAAGGCTAAACCACCTACAATGACTACCCCCAAAGGCTGACGTAGCTCAGCCCCTTCTCCCCAGCTAAGTGCCAGTGGAATTGCACCCAGTAACGCGGCAGTATTGGTCATCAGAATTGGACGGAAACGAAGTGCTGCGGCAGATAAAATAGCCTGATATGCAGTCTTGCCTGCTCTTCTTTCTAATAAAGTAAAATCAATTAAAAGAATGGCATTTTTTACAACAATTCCGATCAATAAAAACATGCCCAAGAGTGCAATTAAGGTGAATTGGAAATTAAATAACCATAAGGTCAACAAAGCCCCCAAAGCCACTGCGGGTACTGTCGATAAAATTGTCAATGGATGAAGCAGACTTTCATAGGTAACCCCGAGAACGATATAAATAAGTAAGATCACCACAAAGACAAGTAACGGCGTCGATAAACCAGCCTGCAAACTTTCCGCCTCGACATCTTTATCTGTCATGATAAAAATTTCATTGGGTAACATGACTTCGGGCAAGACACTACGAATAGCTGCATCCGCTTGTTCATAGCTATAGCCTTGTTTAACCACATAACCAATCCCCATTGCGGCATATTGGTTGCGTCGATAAACCCGATCATTGGTGATGCCATAAGACCATGTGGCAAAATTACTGAGTGGTACAGCAATACCTTGTTGGTTTGGAATGCGTACATTTGCCAGCGCTTCAGGGTGTTCAGTAAAGTGTTTATCGACTTCCATCACCACATAAAACTGTTGGGTTTGATCATAAATAGTCGAAATTTGGCGCTGCGAAAATGAGTTATTGAGTACGCTTGAAATATTGTCTATATCCACACCCAAACGACGTGCTGCTTCACGGTCTATGTCTAAAGTCACATGCTGGGCACCTTCATCGCCCATGGTTTCAACTTCTTCTAACTCTGGAAGCTTCTGCATTGCCTGAGCAACTTTAGGCACCCACTGACGTAACAACGCAACATCATCAGATTGCAGTAACAACAAATAATCTTGCCCACTTCCACTTGAAAATGGATCATCCAATTCTAGTTCCTGTTTGACTTGTGCAGAAAAAATCGCACCTGCCAGCCATGGGGCATTTTTTTTAATTCTGTCTACAATTTCATGTGAAGATTTGCCATCTCGCTCAGCTTTGGGTTTTAAACTCACCATTAAAAAAGAATTGGTGATTCCGCCAGCACCACCAGACGTACCAATCACATCTTTGACTGCGGGATCCTTTAATAGACTTTCGCTAAAGGTGGCGATTTTAGGCTGCATAATTTGAAAGGAGAAGCCATCATCCCCCCGAATAAAAGCTTCAACCCGTCCAGTATCTTGCTCAGGTAATACCCGTTTGGGTAATGTTTGATAGACATATACAGAAGCAGCGATTGCACCGCCCCATAGCAGAATGACCAAATAACCATGTTTAATCATCCATTTCAGTGAATGTAAATAAAGCTGACTCAAGCCTTGCATCAAACGATGGCTATAGCGATATAAAGCCTGGTGTTGATAACGCTCCAATGGTTTTAAACAGCGTGCAGATAAGCTTGGCGTAAGGACTAGGGAGACAAATACAGATAAAATAATGATAAAAATCAGTGTTAAAGAAAACTCCCTAAATAATCGTTCGATTACACCACCCATAAATAGCACGGAAATAAAGATCACCACCAAAGCCAAATTCATTGCCAGCAAGGTCAGACCAACTTCTCGAATACCATTTAAGGCAGCTTGTATAGGCTGTTCACCTTGTTCTATATGACGTTCTATGTTTTCCAAAACCACAATTGCATCATCAACCACAAGTCCAATCGCAACAATCACCGCCATAATCGACAAGTTATTCAATGAAAATCCAGCGAGATAAACCAGACTGCATGCGCCAATCAAAGTCACCAGCAAAGCAATACTTGGTACAAGAGCACTTTGCAGACGACCTAACATCAGAGCGACCACAATAATCACCAAAAGCATGGAAAATAATAAAGTATCCCTTGCCTCATTTAAGCCTGCCCGAATAATTTCCGATCCATCCATCACTGTGGTCAGTTGTGAATCTGCTGGAATTAATCTGCTTAACTCTGGTAGTTTTTCTTTGATCTTTTCAATTGTGGCAACGGTATTTGCATTGGGCTGACGGCTGATTTTGATAATGACCGCGGGTTTACCATTGTGAAAACCACTTACATAACGGTTTTCGACCGAATCCTGTACCTCAGCCACATCTTTTAAACGAACAACTGTCTGACCATTTTGATTTACGATCAAATTGGCAAAATCACTCGCTTTTTTTAAATGACTTGGAAGCTCAACTTGCCAACGCAACTGTTCAGTTTCAATTACCCCTAAGGCTTGTACTGTATTACTTTTTACAATCGCTTCACGAACTTGCTCCAAAGATACCCCTTGTGAAATCAACGCATTTGGATTGAGTTGAATTCGCACAGCAGGCATAGATGCCCCGTCAATGACAACTTCCCCAACCCCATTAATTTGCGCAAGATTTGGCTGCAGCTGATTGCTGGCAATTTCATAGAGTTTGCCCGCAGAAAGATGTTCTGAACTCAAAGCCAAATAAAAAATTGGACTCTGGCTTGGATTGATCTTGAAATATTCAGGAGGGCTTGGCATTCCAGAAGGCAGCTGTGACATCGCAGCATTGATTGCAGCTTGGACCTCTCTGGCGGCTTCATTGATGTCAGTGTTTAAATCAAAATGCAAAACCACTTGGGTTGCGCTTTGATTACTTGAAGAATTAATCGCTTTTACCCCTGAAACGCCCATCATGGCACGCTCTAACGGCGTCGCCACGGTGGCAGACATGCTTTCAGGACTTGCACCCGGTAAATTTGCTCGCACCACAATCGTTGGAATATCTGCCTGTGGTAAAGCGGCTACAGGTAAGCGAAAATAGGCCAATATACCTAATAATACAATTGCGATTCCCAGTAAAATACTCGCAACAGGTCGGTGAATAAAGGTCGAGAGAAAGGTCAAAACTCTCTCCTTGTCGTATCCTGCTCTGCGGATAAATCATCTACAGATATATCTGAATTGGAGTGTTGCAATGAATATTGCAGACGATCAAAAAATAAATAAACCACTGGTGTAGTAAATAAAGTAAGGACTTGGCTTAAAATCAAACCACCGACCATGACGATCCCGAGAGGCTGACGTAATTCTGCCCCTGAACCCGATGCAAGCATCAACGGAATTGCCCCAACCAGTGCCGCAAGTGTGGTCATTAAAATTGGGCGAAAACGCATTAGTGCAGCTTGATAAATCGCTTGCTGTGCTGACAATCCGTCATGACGTTGTGCAGCCAAAGCAAAATCCACCATCATGATGCCATTTTTCTTGACCAGACCAATCAATAAAATGATTCCAATCAAGGCAATCATGTCCAATGGTCGATTGACCATAAACAATGCCAACAAAGCACCAATTGCAGCAGAGGGCAAGGTAGAAAGAATGGTTATCGGGTGAATAAAACTTTCGTACAGAATGCCTAACACAATGTACATGGTCAGTATTGCTGCAATCACCAACCAAAAAGTATGTTGTTGCGAGTTCTCATAGGCAGCGGCTGCACCTTGCAGTTTTACTTTGACTTCTGTTGGTAGATTTAGACGCTGTTGTACGCGATCAATCGCTTTGATCGCATCCCCGAGCGCGACCCCTGATGCAAGATTAAAAGATACCCCATTGGCTGGAAATTGTGATTGCTGTTGCAGAATAATAGGCACGCGTTTTTGCACAATATTGGCAACAGAACTGAGTAATATCGGTTCTCCTTGCTTATTGTGAATATAAGTTTGCCCTAAAGCATCTATACCTTGAGTGAATGTTGGGTCAAGTTCTAAAACAATACGATATTGATTAGATTGCGTGTATAAAGTTGCAATCTGGCGCTGCGCAAATAAATTTTGTAAAGCTAAACTGATATCTTCAATGTTTAAACCCAAACGTGCTGCAGCATCTCGATTGACATCAATAAATGCTTGTAAGCCTTGTCCACCCTCTTCACTGGTGACTTGGGCAAATTCAGGTTGTTGTCGTAAAGCATCAACAAATATAGGGGTCCATTCGGCTAAATCTGTCGTTTTAGCAGCGCTTATACTTAGTTGATATTGAGTACGACTAATTTTATCTTCAATACTCAACTCTTGTACTGGTTGCATCCAGCCTTGAATCCCTTCAACTTGAGCGAACTGTTCTCTAAGTCGTGCCATAATTTGATCTACAGGATCTCTTTCAGCATGCGGCTTTAGATTAATTAAAATACGCCCATTACTCAGTTTTGGATTATTGGTATCTATACCAATAAATGAAGACAAACTTTCCACAGCAGGATCTTTTAATATCTGCCCCGCGAGTGCTTGTTGACGCTCACTCATGGCTTGGAATGAAATATCATCAGGCGCTTCAGTCACCACCTGTATGACCCCACTGTCCTGTACAGGGAAAAAGCCTTTGGGAATCATCCAATACAGCAGACCTGCTAAAATGACGCTACTCAACATCACCGCAAGAGTCAGTACTTGATGCCGAAAAACCCACTGTAAAGCTTTACCGTATTGCTGGATAATTCGGTCTAGACTCCAGCGACTGTGTGAACTGGGATGTTCGGCATTTTTTAATAAATATGCGCACATCATTGGCGTCAATGTGAGTGATACCACCAATGAAATTGCGATTGCTGCTGCTAAAGTGACAGCAAATTCATGGAACAGACGCCCAACCACATCCCCCATAAACAGTAATGGGATTAATACTGCGATTAGGGAAATCGTCAGGGAAATTAAGGTAAAGCCGATTTCTTTAGACCCTTTAAGCGCGGCTTGCAATAAGCTTTCGCCGGCCTCTCGATGTCGTGCAATATTTTCCAACATCACAATTGCATCATCGACTACAAAACCTGTCGCAATGGTGAGTGCCATTAAAGTCAGATTATTGACAGAAAAGCCTAAAAAATACATGACGACAAAAGTACCAATAATCGACAGTGGTACGGCAATGCTGGGAATAATCGTAGCGGATAAATTTCTTAAAAATAAAAAAGTCACCATCACCACCAAGCACACGGCAAAAACCAATTCTTTTTGCACATCATCAATGGAGCTGCGAATACTCTCAGTTCGATCGGTTAACACTCGAATTTTGACATTTTCAGGCAGATTTTTTTGTAGCTCAGGCAAGATTTGCTTAATCTGATCTGCAACTTGAATCACATTGGCATTCGGTTGGCGCTGTACATTGACCAAGATTGCAGCTTGACTGCCTGCCCAAGCCGCCATATAGCGATCTTCGCTCCCTTCTATGACTTTTGCCACATCTCTAAGACGTATCGGTGCGCCATTGTTCCAGCGTAAAATTAGATTTTCATAATCTGCAATCGAACGAATTTGATCATTGGCATCCAACATGGTGGTGCGATATGGTCCATCAAAGCTGCCTTTGGGTTGATTTGCATTGGCAGAATTAATTGCGGATCGTACATCCTCAGCACTCATTTTATAGGCAGCGAGTGCCGCAGCATTCATTTGCACGCGTATTGCTGGACGTTGCCCACCCGCAAGGCTAACCATCCCGACACCTGAAAGCTGAGAAAGCTTTTGTGCAACTCGGGTGTCCACCATGTCATAGACTGTTGTTAAAGGTAAAGTTTCTGAACTGATGGCAAGGGTAATCACAGGAACATCAGCAGGATTTACTTTACGGTAAATCGGTGGTGCTGGTAGATCATTGGGTAATTTACTGCTGGCGGTACTGAGTGCTGACTGTACTTCCTGTTCAACGACACCAAGCTCTGCGCTCAGTTCAAACTGCAAGGTAATAACAGATGCGCCCACTGAACTACTGGAAGACATTTGCTTTAAACCAGCAATTTTGCCCATTTCTCGTTCGAGTGGTGCGGTGATTGTGCGTTGTACCGTATCGGGATTAGCACCAGGTTGAAAAGTATAGACTTGAATAATTGGATAATCGACCTGTGGCAAGGCAGAGACAGGTAGCAATCGCCAAACCAAGAAACCACTCAACAGCAGTGCTAACATCAATAATGTGGTTGCGACTGGACGTAAAATAAAGAATCGTGAAATATTCATGATTTATCCAGCAGTTGGCTTGGCCGTAGAAATTGGCTGTTGATTTTCTGCAACAATTTGAACTTCTTTGCCTTCCGAAAGACGATCAATTCCTTCAAGTACTACTTTTTCGCTCCCCTTTAATCCGTCTAAAACTTCAATTTGACCATTTGAGGTCATCCCCAGTTTTAACATGCGAATTTCGGCTTTGTTTTGCGGATTGATAATATAAACATAGCTGCCTTTTGCACCATGTTGTACGGCATCACTTGGGATACTGATTGCATTTTGAATGGTTTGAGTCTTTAAACGCACATTGACAAACTGATTTGGAAATAAAGCATCATCCTGATTTGTAAAAATTGCTTTTATTTTTAAAGTTCCAGTACTGATATCAATCTGATTATCTATTGCTTGTACATGCCCTAGCGCAAGTTGTTTTTGTTCTGTTTTATCCCAAGCACTTGCCAACACATTATCGCCATTTTTTAAGGATTGACGCAGATTTACTAAATGGTTTTCTGCCACTGCAAATTGCACAAAAATTGGATGCACTTGAGTGATACTGACTAAACCAGCACTTTCATTGGCTTGAATAAGGTTGCCAGCATCTTTCTGTCTAAATCCAACCCGCCCCTCAATAGGTGCATAAATTTTAGTATAAGACAGCTGTAGTTTTGCAGCATCTACTTGCGCCTTGTTCGCCTGTATCTGACCTTTAAGCTGGTTGACCAGCGCCAATTGCTGTTCTACTTGTTGTTTCGCAATCGAATCTTGTTTAAACAGCAATTGATAGCGCTGCAACTCTGTTTCAGCATTGTGCAACTGTGCTAAATTCTGCTGCCGTGTTCCTTCAGCCTGTGCAAGTGCGACCTGAAATGGCGCTGGATCAATTTGTGCAAGGAGCTGTCCTTTTTTTACGGTTTGCCCTTCTTTAAAATAAATCTGCTGTAAAACCCCAGCAACCTGACTTTGTACATTCACAGTATGCGTAGGAATGACTGTACCAATTGCTTTGATTTCAACCTGTAAATCTTGTCGTTGTACTGGCACAGTTCGCACGGGTACAGGTTTACTCCATTGGCTATATTCCTCTGCGGGTTTGGATGAGGTTTTTTTCCAATAGAAGCCTGCTAGTCCGAAAATAATCAGCAGCATAAATCCAATTAAATATTTAAACTTACGGTCAATAAAACTTTTTTTTGGGTTTACATTTACAGATGGCTTACTCATAAAAACTCTTATTCATACAGTCGCAGAACGATCAAAATTTACAATTGCGAAATAAATAAAGTGAAATTTCAAAGTTATTCATCATTTATCAATTAGATAATAATGTGAAATTTCACAATTACTAACCACCCATCTCATTAATAATCAAGAAGAAATAGTCTTTTAGCTCGCTAATTATCATGTTGCATTTTGTAATTCTTATTATTGCATTTAATAATCATTATCACTATCATTATTTTCAACACATCCTTTAACCAATAAAACTCCATGTTGTTGGCTTTTCAAACAGGCAACGCTTATGAATTTGAACGTACAAAAGCAGCAATGGTTTGATCATATTTATCAAGACCATCAAAATACTTTACTTTTGTGGTTCAAACATAAACTTCACAACCATCACCACTCTGAAGATCTTAGTCAGGAAGTTTTTTATCGTGCATTAAAAAGTAACTACTGTTTTGAAAATATTAAAGAACCCAAAGCATGGTTATTGGGAATTGCGAAACACGTGATTATTGATCATTGGCGCCACCAACAAGTTGAACACTTATATCTAGATGCACTAATACATACACCACAGGATGGCTATCCATCTGTAGAACATGAAATATGTATTCGAGAAAGTGTCTATCAAGTTCAACAAACGCTAGAAAAGCTACCCGAACGCGTCGCACAGGTTTTTTTATTATCACAAATGGAAGATATGACTTACCGCGCAATCGGTGAAAAACTTAATATTTCTGAAGCCACAGTAAAACGAGATATGAAACAAGCTTTTTTAGCCTGTTCTAGTATTTATACTACGACATTTAACTCATAGTTTTTTTACTTATAAAACAAATGATTCAATAAAAATAAGTAGATAAAGCCGATTAGGTATATTTAAAAATCCATCTCGAACTTTCATGACATCAATCTATTGATAATACAAATAGTTATAACCCTCTTCCCTATTCGCGCCTGCTCGCTATTGTTGTTACATCCAACGATATCCCTCATTTAAATCATAAAAAAATGAGCTTTTTTTAAAATAAAAACGACTAAGTAGATGAATATGACTCATACGAGAATTTAATGAAGGAACATCAAAGCAAACATGCATTAGCAATTGCAATTCGAACTGCAATTTGGGGCGGATCTATTTGTTTAATACATGGATCTGTATTTGCAGCACCGAACCCATCTGATGGCCAAGAACAAAACTCTACTCAGCTTCCTACCATCACTGTATCTGCCAATAATACCAATAGCCTTACAACCGAAGGCTCTGGTTTATATACCGCTAAAGCTACTACCGCATCAACAGGCTTGGCACTCAGCCTAAAAGAAACACCGCAATCAGTTAGTGTCATGACTCAGCAAAGAATGCAAGATCAAAACCTTACACAATTGACTGATGTTGCAAACCAAGTTGCAGGATTAACCGTTAGCCAGTCTGGAAATGTAGGTTCCGATACTTCACCAATTTACTCACGCGGTAAAAGTGTAGATAGCTATTTACTTGATGGTGTAAAACTCCTAAGTACTTACTCTTCTATTTTTCAAAGCCAAGACACTGCACTTTTCGATAGAATTGAAGTGGTACGAGGAGCGACAGGTTTAATGACTGGTGCAGGTTCCGCCAGCGCTAGTATTAATATGGTTCGGAAAAAACCATTACAAGATTTTAAAGCATCAATCAGCACAGATCTTAGCTCATGGGATTCATACCGTTTCGATGGCGATATCTCAACACCTCTTAATCAATCGGGTACGCTTCGTGGACGTGCTGTCGTTGCTTATCAGAACTCGGACTCATACATAGACCGCTTCAATGAAGAACGCAAAGTGGCCTATGCGGTTGTTGACACTGATTTGTCAGATAAGACTCAAGCAAGTCTAGGCTTAAGCTATCAACAAATTTATATTACTGGACAAGCTCGTGGTGGTTTGCCTGCTTTTTATAGTGATGGGACACGAACAAACTGGTCTCGATCAGATTCAGCAGCACCCAGTTGGTCTTACTCAGATCGAACAACCACTTCACTCTTTGCCGATGTCAATCATCAATTTAATGATAACTGGAAATTAAAGGCTTCATTAGCACGTATCATTACGGACTCAGATGAATTAGTTGGCTATGCAAGTGGTGGAACACCCAACAAAGAAACTGGTAGTGGGGTTTCGATTTATTCTACTCACTGGGCTTATAAACCAATTCAAGACTTGTTTAATGTCAGCTTAAACGGCTCATTTGATTTATTTAATCAAACCCATGATGTGATCTTTGGTTCAACATTAACCAGAAGTGAAAATAGCCAGCCGTACTTTACCAATTGGTGGATTGAGGGTTGGAGTGGAAATATTGATAATATATATAAATGGGATGGGAATACGCCTGCACGTCCAAATAATCCTGCCGTAGGATGGACCAAAGAAAATAATACAAGTTCATCATTTTATACCGCAGCTCGGTTTAAATTAAGTGATGATTTAGCACTGTTGTTGGGATCACGCTTAGAAAATTGGAAGTTAAAAAAAGAAGATAACGACTATAAAGAAAATAAAATTACAATAACCAATCGAAAAGAAGAAAATAAACTCATTCCTTATATTGGCGTAGTTTATGATCTCACTCCCAATTGGTCTGCTTATGCGAGTTATACAAATATATTTTCTCCACAAGATCTAAAAACAAAAGCTGGGGATTATATAGACCCATTAGAGGGAAATAGTACAGAACTTGGAATCAAGGGTGCTTTTTTTGACAATCAACTTAATCTAAGTGCAGCAATCTATGAAAATAAAGAAGATAATTTTGCGGTCGCGATTCCTGAACAGCCAGATGGCTCGCATTTAGCTCCTGATGGATCTCAGGCATATATAGCAGAATCTGGAACCAAAAGTCGTGGTATTGAATTAGAAGCCACAGGAAAACTCACAGATGCTTGGCAAATCTCCTCAAGCTTTGCCCGAAATTTAAGCCGAGACCGTAATGGCAAGCTATTAAACTCTAATATTCCAAGTAATACTGCCAAACTTTATACAACCTATAAACTTCCTTATCTTAATGAAGCACTAACCGTTGGCGGAGGTGTTCGTTGGCAAAGTGAAATTCAATCAGCAGATCAGAAATTTACCCAGAGTGAATACAGTGTTGTTGATTTAATGGCACGTTATAAAATAAACAATAAATTAACAGCCAATCTCAATATAAATAATCTTTTTGATAAAAAGTATTATTTAACAACAGGTAATAGCTACTACGGCGCACCGATTAATTTTAGAGTGGGGTTAAAATACGATTGGTAATTCTAAAATCTATTTATGATTAGCTAAACATTAGACTTCTTTCATAAGCCTATTTTAAAACATAGATCAAGATAAAATCCCCCTCTTCCTAGCCTTCTCCCAGTGGGAGAAGGGACTTTCAATAGCAATATGATTTACGCCATATAATCATTTTTTGATTTATGAAAGATCTTTATTGATTTAGCTTTAAATAAACCAATGAGTTAGATGTAGAAGAAATTAGCTTAAAAGTGATTTTCTCTACAAATTCAAATGTTATCAATATAACTAAAATTAACTCCTCTGCTGGTCTAGCAGTAAACCTCATCTATTGTTTTTCCGTTGATTGTTAGACTAACTATACCTATTTTTAAATTTATACTGAAATCTTTGTCAATAATGAATATTATTTATACAAATTAAAATTTATATAGGAATATTTTATGGCTCTAATTTCATGCTATGAGTGTAATAAAACAATTTCAAATTCTGCGAATTCATGTCCACATTGTGGTGCGCCTTCTAAAAATAATTTTAGAACTTATTCTCCCTTAGATACCCCATTTGAAGAAAATGCAATTTCTACAGAATATAAGAAAGTACCATTTTTTATAGCTCTTCTTATCGTTTTATGCCCAATCTTATTTGTGTGGCTTTTGCTTGATCGTAATTATTCCCCGAAGGATAAAAAAATTGGTTTCATATATTTAGCAATAAGTGTCATTTTCTTTATTTTTTTTGTTAAACCATTTGGAATTGAAAATCAACCAAATATTGAACCAACTGAAACTCCCTATCCAGCTTATAATCAAGAAAAAACACCTGCAGAAACAGTGGAAAACCACCCCATTCAAACTACAGCCCATCAAAAAAGTAAAACAAATATTCAGGTTTCAGCTCTAAAATATTATGCGGATTACCAACAAAATGAAGTTTCCGCAGATCAAAAATACAAAGGAAATACCTTACTGTTGCAAGGTATGGTCTTTGGTATAAACAAAGATTACAGTGATCAAATTTACCTTAGTATACTTGGCTCAAACAATTATTATGGTATAGATCGAATACATGCAAACCTCTTGCCAACCGAACTACAAACAGCATCCAAATTAGTTAAAGGTGATATTGTGCAACTTATCTGTACTGGTGGAACCATGATAATGGGATTCCCAATACTGGATGATTGTCAGATTCATGGTATAGATCAGGAACAACATCAAAGAATTACAGGAAGCACAAAATATCTACCAGCAAAACCTACTACTTCACCCTCCAATAATCCAAATTACACAGTTACATCACAAAAGATCGTTACTATTAACTCAGATGAAAGAGATAACGAAACAAGAATTACCCCAACTCAAAGTACTGATAATAAAAATAACTCTCTTTCTAATGAAGTAAATAATGAATTAAATAATGCAAATCCATCAGATAATATGGAACATTAAAACCTAATTCATAACACCCGGGGCATTATGTTTTATTTTAATGCCTTGAGCTGTCGTGACTTTAGTTGTTGTTACAGTATTGGCGTAGTTAGTATTTTGCACTGTTAAATTCACCTGTGGAGTCGTAACAGAATTTTATTACGTCCCTCCGTCATCATCCTGTTTAAAACACTTGCAGTGTACTTATTCTGACTTGGTTAATTAGGCGCAGATCACTTATTAGATGAATTGAGATTATTTGAATACCCAACGCGTTGCACCCGCCCCCACCATAATTATCAAGGGCTCGCTTTAGTACAAAATCAATAATTTTATGCTGAAGTTCAGGACTTGATATAAATTATTTCTAAGCTGCCTGTTTGGCAGTGAACGACATTCTTTGTGTAATCATCATTCTTTTCACTTTCTAAGCTGCCTATATGGCAGTGAACCCGCTAATACAATCATTGATTCAATATCAATTATTTCTAAGCTGCCTATATGGCAGTGAACTAATTCGGTCAATAGGAAGATCGCCGATTTCATTTCTAAGCTGCCTATATGGCAGTGAACCAAAAGATACACAGAGCGCTTTAGAGGAGCAATTTCTAAGCTGCCTATATGGCAGTGAACTTTAAATTTTTGCTGAGTAGCAAAATTGTCTTTTTCTAAGCTGCCTATATGGCAGTGAACTTCCCAATTGACTTAATTGAACCATGCATTCATTTCTAAGCTGCCTATATGGCAGTGAACTTTAAATTTTTGCTGAGTAGCAAAATTGTCTTTTTCTAAGCTGCCTATATGGCAGTGAACTTCCCAATTGACTTAATTGAACCATGCATTCATTTCTAAGCTGCCTATATGGCAGTGAACTTAACACCACCTTGTAAATATGCAACCCCATATTTCTAAGCTGCCTATATGGCAGTGAACAAGACAAGACGGGAATTAATCTCTGATTTATATTTCTAAGCTGCCTATATGGCAGTGAACAAGCCTTTTTGTGAATATGAGTATGGTTTTTGTTTCTAAGCTGCCTATATGGCAGTGAACAGATATGTTGGTGGGATGGTAAACCCCTTAGATTTCTAAGCTGCCTATATGGCAGTGAACTAATGTTGATTGATGAGGATTGCACTTACATTTTTCTAAGCTGCCTATATGGCAGTGAACTTGGATTTCTTATCGTTTTTCATTCGAGATAATTTCTAAGCTGCCTATATGGCAGTGAACGCACAGGCGTAGAGTGAAAGTTAAAGTACATTTTTCTAAGCTGCCTATATGGCAGTGAACAAATGCCCAAAGAAGATATTCAGTATTTAATTTTTCTAAGCTGCCTATATGGCAGTGAACGCTAGATTCTGTAAGTGCTGAGATATCAAAAGTTTCTAAGCTGCCTATATGGCAGTGAACGGCATGAGGAAGCTAAAAGACAGGGAGAAAAGTTTTCTAAGCTGCCTATATGGCAGTGAACTAAACCACAAAGACGCACAATTACCAAAGCGTTTTCTAAGCTGCCTATATGGCAGTGAACGTAACACCACCGCTACCTTTACTCATTTGAACTTTCTAAGCTGCCTATATGGCAGTGAACGCTACTCGACAATAAAAATAATGCTCGATTACTTTCTAAGCTGCCTATATGGCAGTGAACCAGAATGGCGCAACACGATGGAATACCCACAATTTCTAAGCTGCCTATATGGCAGTGAACATTGGGAAAAGATCGAACTCGATTATCGAGCATTTCTAAGCTGCCTATATGGCAGTGAACTTAGATGCCAATGCACTAATCGATGCTCAAATTTTCTAAGCTGCCTATATGGCAGTGAACTTCATGAATAGATCAAATGCTTTTTCGGTATTTTTCTAAGCTGCCTATATGGCAGTGAACTAAATCATGCATATTGTGAAATATAATGTCAGTTTCTAAGCTGCCTATATGGCAGTGAACGAATTAAATCTTTCTTAGCATTACTTGAGCGTTTTCTAAGCTGCCTATATGGCAGTGAACTCTCTAGTAACTGTGTGCAACTTGGAGTTATATTTCTAAGCTGCCTATATGGCAGTGAACCATAACCAATAATATTTCCTTCTACCTTTTGATTTCTAAGCTGCCTATATGGCAGTGAACTATAATTTTAAATCAAAAAACATTCTGATAACAGCAAGTTAAATATAAAAACCATAAAATACCCAAAGTTATTTAGAACATATATAACCTACTGATTTTATTAAACTATAGAATTATCAAAAAAATATTGGGGGAAATTTTTGGTGCGAACAAAAAATTCCTAAATTCTGAAGATCATTGCTTTACTATTTTATATACAGCACTTGATTCATCGAAATAAAATCACTTCCTAATAAAAATACATAACAAAAAAACCATCCAAAGATGGTTTTTCTAACGCATGATTTATTAATTGAAGTGAAGTCAATCTTCATTTCAATATAATTGATTAAAATTTAAAGGTTGCACCTACAAATACTTTTTGACGCTCAACGAAGTATGTATCTGCACCATTTGACAATTTTTTATCAAGTAAATTAGTAAAGCCACCACGTACAGTGAGCTTATCATTGACTTGATAATTGCTTGCTAGATTTACAATCGTATGCGGTTTTTGCATCGTAGGAGTAGCGCTTTTATCAGTTAAATATTGCTTACCTAAATATTGCGCAGACAATTCTACATTGAGTGGATCTATCGGTTGCCAATTTAGGGCTGAATTTACCGTTAATTTTGAAGTGGTCAGTAAGGTGGCACCAGTATCTTCATTTTTTGCTTTTAAGAAATACGTTGCATTATTATTCCATTTTAGATTGTCTAAAACTGGGAAATTTACAACCATTTCTAGACCACGCGTTACTGCATTTTGAATATTTTCATTTCGAGTAAACCAAATACCACCTTCGTGACCTAACGGCGAATAAGTGATTTTATTTTTAAAATCTGTATGGAAGAATGTCAAACCTAAATCTGTACCAAAACCAGTATAATTTACACCAATTTCATAGTTTGTGCTTTCCTCAGGCTTAAGGTTTGGATTACCTGTCATAAAGCAGCTACCACCCGTATAGGTATCTGGCTTTTGCTTACTGTCATACCAAATTTTACCTCTTAACCCATTGCAACCATTCCCACCAGATTCAGTTGCCCCACCAGGAGATGATTCTTTCACAGTTGGTGCACGGAAACCTTTTGCGATCCCCCCTTTAATCACAAGATCATCCGTTGGACTATAAACTAAATAACCGCGTGGACTATGGTGATCACCATATTTATCATCATGATCTAAACGATTCCCTACGGTTAATGTCAAATTATCGAGCAGTGAAATATTGTCTTCAAGAAATAATGCCCAATTCTTATTGTTTACTGTAGGATCGGTATAGCTTTTCCCATCCCAACTACCACCTGGTAGAGTGCCAATTGTGTCAGTATTGGTTAATTCTTGTTTTTTCCATTGACCACCAACAGTTAAGACTTGCTTAAACATTGCCTCTAATGGCATGGTTAAGCTACCTTCAACAATCAATTCATTTGATTTACTCGTAACCTTATTAATACTTGAATCATAATCATTGTAGTATGCGCTTAACTTAGATTTACCAATTGCCCACTCACCATCATGAGATACGCTATATGAATTATGTTCTAATTTTTTAGCTCCCCAACTGGTCTCCTGTTCTGCACCTGTTGTGGCGTTAATTTGAGAACCCTTTTCATTCTTTTGGATACTGTGCCCTGCTTCAAAACTGAATGACTGTTTATCTGTTGCCTGATAGTGCAACATCGCATTGTAGTTTTGATCTTGAGAACCTGTGGTTCCGTTACCTGCTGAATATTTCTTATCTGCCTCTCGTTCAGTCATCCCTGCAGTCAAGCGCAGACCTAAGGTATCCGTTAATGGACCAGCAGCCATGACACCTGTTTGTAAAGAAGTGCCTAAATCAGACGAAGTTGTTGGCTGAGTATAATTTAAAGTGACATTACCGCCCCAAGCATTGGGAATCTTCTTAGTAATAATATTAATTACACCTCCCATGGCATCTGAACCATATAAGGAAGACATTGGACCACGAACGACTTCAATTCTTTCAATCATATCGGGTGTAATCCAGTTTAAATCCTGACGACCTAAATCTGGACGATAACTTACATCTCTTGAAGACCCGATGCGTTTACCATCAACTAAAATCAATGTGTAATTGTCTGGTAAACCACGCAATTTAATCTTAGAACCTTCCTTCGAAGGACTAATTCCACCGGTTACCCCAGGAACTTTACTCAATAACTCTCCAAGACTACCCACAGGCTGTTTTTCGATATCTTCGCTTGTAATAACACTAATACTTGCTGGTGCTTCTTTAACATCTACTGCCTGACTACTCGCAGTCACTACAATTGTTTTTAACTTTGTCGCATCTTCAGAAGTATCTTTTGCATATGCTGAAATTGACATTGCGGTGAGTATAGAAATTGACAGCGTTTGAAATCTTAATTGTTTATTCATGTTAATACGCAACTTAAATTAAGGAGGAATTGTGAAAGAATTGTTGCGCATTGTATTTGAGCAAAACATCAAATGCAATTACTAATAATAATAATTATCATTTATTTAATTTTAATTTATGGTCAATTAACAGAAAAACACTTAATCATAATCATATGAAAAACAATGCTATAAAGGTCAAAACTAAGCTGAAGTTTTGTCAAAAAAGAATTCAAAAAATCTATTTATCGTATTGTTTCTAGGCTTTATTTTCAAAAAGAGCTTACAAGCCATAAAACGGCCTGTAAGCTCTCTTTTGCTTATTTACTCAATATCATCAAGCTCAAATTGATCAGCTTTACAGAATCAAATATATTAAAAATTTATAAATATCAAAATCATCAATAATTAATACAACATTTTTGATCAATCTTACTCAGTTTTCTCTGATTCAATATAAATAAGACCCGCTTTTCCCCCTAAAAAGCACAGTCCTATTTCTTGATAAAATTGATAATTTAAATATTACTTTTTCGGTAAAGTCGGTTTAGTCGCGTAATCGACACCATGCTTTTCTAAATACTCACGAATCAGTTGGCGAACCACTTGTGAAGGCTTTAGATCCTGACGGTTGCACAATTCTTCAAAAGCTTCCTTTTTGTTCGGGTCTATCAAAATAGTTAATCTTGCTGTTTTATTTTCCATATCCCCAATCTCTTAATTTATTTAGAAATAGAATTCTAATAACATTTATGAGATTTTCAATGATATTTTTTTATTTTATGGTATTCATATTTATAACTTTACATTCATAGACTTAAGTCGACTATTTCACTCAAGTTTTAACATCTTTATACAGTCTATATTCGGGCTGTATTTATATGCTAAATATGCATTCTATTTTCTTAGTATTGATGATTTAAAATGGCTATTACATCGTATCCAATATAATAGCCAATTGCTGCTTTTAAGAAAAATCTAACTCTTTTTCAAAAATTCGAAGCTCATGTCTTGCCATCGCTAAGTTCGATTTTTGGCGATCCAATACCAGATATAAAAATAAATCGCTATTCTTTTCAAGTGGACGTAATAAATGGTACTGCTTCCCGAGTGTGATCAAAACATCATCAATCGTATCTTTCAAATCTAGTGCTTTTGCTGTTTTAATTTTTGCTCTTAAAACTTCCGTATTTCCAGCAGCAGCAAGCTCTAAATCGATCCCCGTTCCTTGAGCGGCAAGTGATAATCCGCTTGTATAGTCGACAAGTGCTGCTGCTGTGAAGCCATCAATTTCAGCCAATGGATTTAAGTCAATTTTAGCCATTATTTTTTACCCCTTTTATTCAATATAAGATGATTTATATAGATTTATAACGCTATATAACAACATAAAAATATCATAAAATGATAATAAAATATTATATTATTATAATAATATGTGATTTTTTTTAATATTTTTCAGCACCTTGACACAAAAAAGCCCTCCAATGAGGGCTCTATCAACCTTTTTTACTTTTTAGCTCAGTGCTTACATTCCTATAGAAAATTAGATCTTTCTTTTTTAGCGACTTTTATAATTTTTGTTTGTTCTGTTTTTCACTGGCAAAAGTAAGTAAGAAATCTGTAAAAATAATTACGGTTAAAAAATATCTGATTAATTTTTAAATTCAACACCATGATTGCATAGCATTTTTTGACAATAAAAAATAGCCAAAAGTACTTTTGGTTAAAACCACAAAATTAGTCGTCACTCTGCTTGAATGATATTTTCATTTGTTTAAAAACCAAGCCCGATGCGATAAAACCAAGGCATCCAATAACGATAAACTCAACAATAGCTTCCGCTAAACCGAGAACAAAAAAAACTATGGATAAGACTACCGATACAGCAAAAACGATCTTCCCAAACATTAGAATTAAGCCACTTTAAAGATCAATGTAAATTTAACTATAAAATCATAGTATATAAGTTTTATGAAATTAAATAAGTAACTATAAATTTCTGTGTAATCGTCACTGCACTGAGCTCAATGATTGTCTATGTTTTGGATTTGTAGTCTTGCTTTAATCCACTTTATTTTTATAGCGTTAGATGAAAAATCCTATTTTTAGAAAAAATCTGAATAAATTATCAATCTATTAAATTTAACTGCCCATCCGTTATTTTTAAATTAAATGAAGTTAAGAATTTAGCAGTTCTGTTCTTTTGAAGATGGATCCTTCGGTTTATATCTATCAGCTGCAATACAAACATTATGCACAAGCTGAAGATACGCCAAAGTTAAAATACGATATCGGCAATAGCTGCAGAAACATGATAAAAACACTTTTTTATCTCAAATTTTAGATGCACTTTTCATGTGAAACCGTATTAATGATCAGGAAATTATTGATCTTGTCATGATAAAATCATTTTTTTAAAGTAAGTCAAAAATCGTTTGGAAGAATTTTTTATGAAACTTATAGTAATTTTATCTACTTTTACGGTTTTACTTTCCGGTTGTGCTGCAATGAGTGTTGAACAATGTAAAACTGCAAATTGGTTTAACGTTGGTGAAAAAGATGGCGCTGCTGGAAATAAATCCCACATAGATAAATACTATTCCTCTTGTAAAAAAGCCAATATTATTCCTAGTCAAAATCTTTATGAAATGGGTTACCTAAAAGGTATAGGGGCTTACTGTCAACCTGAAAATATCTTTTATGAAGCTTTAGAAGGTCGCGGTAATTTTAGAGTTTGCCCTGCAGAGAAACGTGAATCCTTACGTCATTATTATCAAGTGGCCAGTAACTTTTATCATGCGAATTCAGAATTTAATACTTCACAAAACAATCTAGATTACTATCTTGGAAAATTAGACAGCAAAGATCTATCTGCCAAAGATCGCGACGACTATAAAAAGAAATTATCTGATCTTCGTAGCAATAGCAGTCAAGTACGCTCACGTTATCAAGACGCACTTCGGAATCTGGAACGCTTTAAAGCTGAGCATGATCTCTATTAGTTTTAAACAAAGTCACAAACAACGACTCACGAGCGATTTCGAACACTGCTTTGGAATAAGTTGTTGGGATAAAAAAGCCTCACATCACTGTGAGGCTTCCCCTTAATTTTGCGCTGATTAAGGATTATTGTATGTTTATTCACTATAATGAATTAACAATCACAGTTTTACTAAATAACGTGAAATGTGTCAATTTTAAATCATAAAATAAGCATACTTTTTCAACTATTCACCATCATTCAATGATACAGACTTGTTTTCTTAAGGGACTATCTCCTGCAAGATCGTCATTAGATGAACCAATACCATGTGTAATGCCATTTTCATCATAAAATGACAAAAATGTATAAGTTCTATTTTTATCACAGTCTACATAATTGATCATTTTCATATATTTAAAAGAATTATCCTGCCTATCCTTAGCGACTCTTAGCATAACTGCTTTATATCTAGGCTGGTCCAATTTCGGCTCTCTTTTTACAAGAAAAAGCGACTTTTTTATTTTAGATGTATGTTTATCATCTAGCTCTTTTTTAAACTTTTCAATATCTAATTTTTCTTCAAGAAAAGTTGGTTTTATTGGATCAGCAAAGCTAAATTTCGAATTCAACATAAGAAATGCCAAGAGAATTTTTTTCATCATTGATTTAAGTGTCATCTGCAAAAAAGTTCAATCACATAAATTAAAACCCCAACTTTTGATGGGTACATTTGCGAATTAATTTTAAAGACTTATATCAATATCAATGTTGTCAGCAATATCAGAAACAATATCTTTACTCGTATTCACAATCAACCGACCTGTTTCCAAGATCAGATCAACGGCATCCAAAGGATTGATCGAATTCACGATATCATTCATTACGCTAGAATCTTTTTGCTCTGGTTGAGATTGCTGTTCTAAATCTTGATTTTCTAAATTATTCACTTTGTTCTTCCATAAGCCTCGCATAAGAATTCCACAGTGAATTCAGGGGCTATCGACTACATCACACAATAGCAGAACTATGCCATATTGCCACTACGCGGCCAATAGCTGACATCTATTCAGTGACTTAATTCTGCAAGTGCAGAGTCTTAGATTGATCTTGTTGATATGTATCTTATTTTCGACATATGCTTCAACCCACAATAAAACGAGACAGACTATTGAAATGATTTTCATCGTTGGGACTGTCTTGATTGAAAAATTAAACCCTAGCAAAAAGTAAAATTTGGATCGTTTAGGTGATGGAATAAAGTTGTGGTTATTTCCTTCAGGAGACATTAAAACTTACAGTGTTTTAATTCCAAAAAACAGAAAATATTTTTTCTTTACCTGCATTTTTGATACTCACCTTGTAGCCCGCTTTCTTAAATTCTTCACCCAGATTAACGATGTCATGTTGTGCGAAATCTGTAGTGATATATTCACTTACAAATAACTCTCCTTCATCGGCTTTTAATCTAATTTGTGTTTTCAAAAATCTTTTAAGCTGCTCAATTGAAAAATATGGCGCTTGATTGGAATCTGTTTTAGTCTCATTCATTTTAGGTATTGACATTTAAAAACTCACACTCGCAAAGTAAAAAAATATTATGAACAGCTTAACTTTGAATTGAGTATAAAAATTGAAATATCATGTATTCCATGTCATTTCATTTACATGATTATTTTTTAACAACTTTTAGACAATGATGACACACCGCCAACTCTCCGTCTTTACAATAATGCGTATCAATCACACGATGAAAGCCAAACATACATTTTAATAACTGGATCAAAATCTATCCCTCCATAAAGTAAAAAGCCCGGTGGTGTTTCAAAAAGTATGCTGAAACAAAGCAGGTTGAATTTTGATAAAATAGAGAAATGCGAATAACTCTAGAAATCAAATGTCCAACCTGCCTCAGTGACAGTATAAAGAAAAATGGCATCAAAGTAGATGGGAAACAAAACTATCAGTGCAAAGACTGTAAACGTCAGTTTATTGGTGACCATGCTCTGAGCTATCTAGGATGTAATTCAGGCATTACTCGAAAAATATTACAGTTGATGGTCAGAGGTAGTGGTATACGAGATATCGCTGAAGTTGAGCGAATCAGTATCGGTAAAGTTTTACGTACTTTAACCGAATCGACCTACCAAATTCAGCCTAAACAAAGTCATTATGAGTCTCTTGAAGTTGATGAGTTTTGGACTTTTGTGGGAAATAAAAATAATAAACAATGGCTTATTTACGCCTACCATCGAGAAACAGGTGAGATTGTTGCTTATGTTTGGGGTAAAAGAGACTTAGCTACAGTTCAACGATTGAAGACAAAGCTTAAACAATTAGGTATTCACTACACCCGAATTGCAAGTGATCATTGGGACAGTTTCATAACTGCTTTTAAAAACTGCAAGCAAAGTATTGGTAAATTTTTTACTGTAGGTATTGAAGGTAATAATTGCAAAATAAGGCATCGAATTAGGCGCGGTTTTAGAAGGAGTTGTAATTTTTCAAAAAAGATTGAAAACCATTTTAAAGCTTTCGACTTAACCTTTTTTTACATCAATAATGGCTTCATTTAATGTCAGCATACTTTTTGAAACACCACCAAAAGCCCATCTCAAGATGAGCTTTTCCATTGAGCAGTTTTATTTTGGAAACCATACGCCAGTTGGCACATTTCCCAACAGGTGTACCAGTAAAGTTAAGGCAATAAATACGGAAAAGAAAAAAACGATGTTTATTGATTTGTCTATCATGATTTCACCCTCATTTTATTGTTGTTTCTTTTTTATACAATAAATTATGTAAAATATCAAACAATTTAAGCAACTTAAAATATATTTTTTACCATTTATTAAAATATTTTATCAAATAATCAAAATGAAAAATTCATGGATAATCCAAAATGATCACCATTTCACTGTAACCCAAATGCAGCAAGGCAAAATTAAAAAATATAAAAAAAGACGCCTTAGCATCTTTCATTTATATGAAGTTTATTTAAACAATAATATTTAATTTTTTAAGTAAAAAATTTTTAATAATTTCATTCTCATCTAATAACATCAGTTCATCAGATACCCAAAAAATATAAAATACGTTTTTAAACTGAATCTTTCTTTTAAAATAGTTTGTTGTTGAATTGGGTAATTTGCCTTTTACTTTAAAAGACTTTTTATTATCATTTCCTAGCAACTTACTTCCATGCCAGGGACCGCCTATACAAATATTCATAAGAATTAATTTTAAAGATGTTGTTCTGAATTTACATCAAATCTATAAATAAACAACCCATACCTTCGTATAAATTTTAAGCAAAACAATAATAGGCCACATCATTGGATCAAATAGCGCATTATTTGAACTCCAATGATGTCAAGTTAGAAAGCAGAACATCCGTTTACAGTAGCTATTCCAAATATGAATTCATTCATATTTATTAAAAGTGTGCTTAAAATCACATTAAATCCTCAATATTCTTTCAATAAAGCTTAACTATTCAGCTTTCCATCGATACTAATATTCATTTTTCAAATCGTTTTATGCTTTTAGATAGAAGCCAGATACTTATCATTTATTGATTAGGCTAAAATTAATAAACCCACCTAAAAAGTAGGTGGGTTTATTAAAGACTTAAATACCAAGTCAAAGTGAAAAGCACAACCTTCTTCACTGGTTAAATTTTACACAATTCATATTAAGATTCAAGAAAATATTTTACCTTTTGGTAAAGCTTGATATATGTATCGTAAATTTTATGTAACAGGCTGCTTAAATACTTAGCAAATCGCTTAAGGATTATCGGTCTAAGCGATCTAAAGCTTAAATTTTCATGGATTACAATAACCACGCGCTTGATTCAAATATGTCATATCACACATATAAAAACTGGATTCAACATATTGATTAAATATAATAATTTATAATTCAAAAACGTAGCCCGATAAATTTTCCAACCGCTCCGTAAGTGAAAGTAAATATGAAATTTTTAGAGGAATAAGCCTATTACTATAATACTCATACATAAAGTCATTCGCTTTTTAAAATTTTTTTAAGCTTTGGTTATTTATACTTATACGATCATTAATTGGGTTTTGACAAATGATTGACAATCTCACCTATTTTGCAAAAGTTATAAGAGCATATTTTGTCTCAGATAAGCAATATTTAACCAAACGTTTTATTAATAAACTTGGTTATATTCCCAATTTTGATCAACCCAAAAGTTTTAATGAAAAAGTTACAGCAAGAATGATTTTTGAAAGAGATCCATTACATACCTTATTGGCTGATAAATTGGCTGTAAGAGAAGTGATCAGCAATAAAATTTGTTCCTCTCATCTAGTTCCATTGATCGGTGTATACCAATCTTTCAATGAAATTGACTTTAATCGACTGCCCGATAGATTTGTTTTGAAATGCAATCATGATAGCGGCAGCGCAATCGTCTGCAATGATAAGTGTCAATTTGATCAAAGAAATGCGCAAAACAAATTAACGCATCATTTAAAGCAAAATATGTATTTCAGGAAAAGAGAATGGCATTACAAAAATATTAAGCCATCAATTTTAGCTGAGCAATATGTTGAATTATTGATTGACCAAGAAACTAAATTAACCATTACCACATGTAGAGTCCATTGCTTTGAAGGTCAACCCAAATTTATCGAAGTCGATGTACAAGATAGTCTCAAAAATGAATATTCAAATATTTACGATACATCGTGGACACTCCAACCATTTACAGTTGATTTAAAAAGCAATAGCCCTGCATATTTAAAGAAACCAGCTCGGCTAGGTATTTTAATTGAGTTATCACAAACGCTCTGCCTGAAATATGGTTATAGCCGAATAGATTTTTTGATATCAAAAAATAATATCTATTTCAGTGAAATAACCCTAACACCTAATGCTGGAAGAATGGTCATTGAGCCCAAAGAGTGGGATATGAAACTTGGTAGTTATTGGCATTTATTTTAAAATAATGTAAAAAATACCCACAAAGAGCTGGACTTGTGGGTATATAAATCATAAAAAATGAGTAAAACACACACGAAGTTTAGTTTAATAAACTATGACTTATTGCATGTAGTCTTTGTATCGCTACACAATAAATTTAAACTCAAATTTTCCTTTATAATCAATAGTATCTAAATAATCTTTGATGTCATGTGCTATATTCTTAAAGGTTTCTAAAACATCACTTGGTGGATCAATAACGACTTCAATTTTATAATTTTCATCTTCTTTTTTTGTAGTATGTGTATATACGCCATCACAACTCATTTTTAATTTTAGATAATCCTCTAGTGTTTTAGTTAAATGATTTGTTACCAGCTCAATTTTTGAAAATTTGTGCATATCCCCTCTTTCCTAAATCACTAGTCATAACCAGATAAAGAATCTCGTATCTCCCCAATCAAATACTCTTTAACTTATCAGAAAGACCAGTTATCCAGACGTTGGTGCTTAAGTTACGATTCACTATATCGTATTTTATAGATATACTAATTCAATCTTAGGTTGAAAATCAACTACTATTCTTTTGAAATTTCTACTATTTTGAGATTTAATGCCAATAAAAAAACAATTTTAAGTTATTTCCCCCTTCTATTCTTATATTTCCTAGTATATTTATACCCATGTAGTTCTTAAAAAAGATCTTTCATAAATCAAAAAAGTGATCATGTTGAGTGAATCAGATTGATATTGAAAGTTCCTTCTCGCTTTGGGAGAAAGCTAGGATGAGGAGGATTTTATGTTGATCTATGGTTTTAAAAAGGACTTATTCAGATGTCTAAAGTATAAAACTAAAAGTCATATCTACAATGGTTGCAACTGTTCATATTATTTTACTTAGCCTTAATCTAAGTGCGAGCCAGTCCATGTATGACCTAATTTAAGTACAACCTAATCTAAGTTTGATGAATAAACATGAAAATATTTTATCTTCAAATGACAACAAAATCAAAAATGTTATTGATTTAAATGAATTAATATTTAGAAAACTCAGAATAGTGATTTTAAAACCAATGACAATAAATCATTTATCATCATGCGTTCATCTATTTTCATACAAGACTCATTTAGAGACGATTATAACAATATCTTAAAATTCTTATAACCAATAGACACTTAAATAAAAATTACTGATTAAATTAAGAAACTGATAGACATTTTTTAAAGTTTTTTAAAGTTTTTTAAATGAATACTTTTTGTTTCATAACATTTCCAGCATATAAGTCTATCCATAAAAGTGTTATAGTATAACAATTCAAAAAAGAGCTTTTCATGACAAATCCATATATCAATAGCAAGTTCTATATTTTAATTTTGGTCTTATTTATATCAATTATGACCACTAATGTAATCCACAATGACTTTTCAGACACCTTATTAACCATAATTAACTGTTTTATCATCATAAAAATATTACATGTATTGTCCATTCAACTTTTAAACACAATCTTTAAAATTTGCAATCCTTAATTCATTTAAACTATATAGTTATATTTATTCAATATAGATAAATAAAATGACATACAGCAATGACCAAAATATTTAAAATAAAATACTTATAAGTACAAATAAGTTTAGGAAATGCTAAAATCGTCAATTTAATTTTTATAGAAAAAAACCCTCAAATGAGGGCTCTTATACACTTCTTCTTAGTATCCAACAGTAAAACGTTGATTAATATGGTTGTTATTTTCAATTTCATCAGATAATGCTATTGCAAAATCTTCAGCTGAAATTTTACTGCCGTCTTTACCAATTATAAGTTCATCTTTGCCTAAACGAAATTCTCCTGTACGTTTTCCTGGACCAAACTCTGCCGAAGGTGATATAAAAGTCCATTCAATATCATCGACTTGTTTAAGTTTTTCAAGGAAATTTACAGCAGCTTCTGCTTCAGGTTTATACGCAGCAGGAAAGTCATCTGTATCCAATAAGCGTACATTTTTGTTGGGAATAGTCAGTCCACCAGCACCACCAACAACCAAATAACGCTTAACTTTAGAATCCCAAATTGTGTTAATCAATGCATTCGCGTCTAAGCCATGAAAAGGAACAGCACTTATCACAACATCTTGCCCTTTTAGTGCTTCTACAAGCGCTTCATGATCATTTAAGTCCACATCTACGGATAAGACACGCTCTGTATCTGGTACTTTATGTGTATTACGTGCGATGGCTTTAACGTAATGACCACGTGAAACAAGCTCTTCTAAAATACGTGAACCCGCCATACCTGTTGCACCAATTAAAGCAATCTTCATAATCGTTCCTCACTTATTTAAGATAATTCAAAAATCTTAATCAAATAGCTTTATAAACCATTAAATATAAAACTTATAATGTTTAAAATTTTATAAATAATTTACACATGAAATAATTAACAATTTATAGATTAAGATTAATAATCCATTATCACCTAAATAGTTTTATTATAAATCATTAGTTAAGTTTATTTTCTGTCAAAATCATGTAAACATTGTCACTTTTTAATAGCTCTCATGTATAGGTATTTATTTTAAGTATAATGATTTTAGTAACTGGGTTTCACTTGAATAAAGTTTATGCCTTATTTTAAAATATACCTATTAAGATGGCTGAGTTGCCTTAGCTTCCCCCATTAAAGGTGGTCAAGAAACAGAAAAACGTTATGATTATTCACTTCGGGGAGCTAAACACGCAGCCCTAAATTTTTGCATCTTTAAAAACTACCATGAGTGTAGCATCTTATATTCAGGATGTAGTTTTGATTAGTTAAGTTATTTTATGAGGTGACTCTTAATCACTTTAGACCGATTAAATTAAGGCTAAAATTATAAAAATGAATTGGGAAGCTTAGAATATTTGATTCAACTGCTTCTCATCATTTGTCGTTGCTGGCGAACTAATCCTAGCTGCATCTTTCTCTCAAGTATTTCTTCTTCAGAGAATGATAAAGAATCTTTTAATATTTCAATAGGTAATGAACTATTTTCAATCAAATAGCAGTCTTGATCAGTTGACCATTCTGAAATCAATGCTGCTTTTTTTCGCTTATGTCTATGATGCATATAGATACCCTTAATCAAAAAACTTATAGATTTATTTGCCGATCAACCCATTCCAAAAATTTATTTTTATTATTTATTTCAGGTGCGTTGACTATTACTATATTTTTTTTACTGCCAAATTTACCCGAGATTTTGTTTGGTTTCTCAAAATTGAACTCATCATCTGTGCCCTCATTTAAAGCTCTGAAATATTCAGCGATCTTCTCAAAATTTGTTTTACTATTAAAGTCAGGTCTTAAAAGTAAAAAATTATAAATTTGTTCTAAAACAAAATCATAGTTAATATTTTTCATAATGTGCTCAGTTCAAATTTATTTAAATGATTTAAGTACTTTCAAAGTAATTATATCTAACGATAGAATGACTAAATTCTATCGTTAGATGATTTATAGTGACTATACCCTTCCACGAGAAATAAAACCAATCACTGTAAGAATAACAGCGACAACCAATAGAATAACTGCAAAATCTTTTGAAAGACCTGCTACACCACCAAATCCTAAAAGACTCGCTATAAGTGCTATTACAGCAAAGATAATCGCCCAACGAAACATACTATATTACTCCCTAAAATATATTCTGATTTAAAATAACACTATAAATTAATATTTTAATCCAAGTGTTATTTTATGTGATTAAAATGTTCTAGTTTATAATATTTACAACTCAAAATAACATTAACACTTAAATCCACCAATTAAGATCAACTTTGAATAAAAAAATAAAAAGTAATCATTAAAACTTACTTTTTATATAATTTATTAAAAATAAAAAATCGATCGACACGTGTATCCTTTAATTTCGGCATAATCATTTTTATAATCATTAAAACAGTGCAAGAAATAAAAAGCATGACGATGACTTCAACAGAATAACTTATCATGAATAAAAGGCTATAGAATCCTAAGAAGTAAGATAGACTTAGGAATACCTTTTGCAAATAAATTGTGATGAATACCCCATACAGTAAAGCTGATAAAAACAAGTTGAGTTTTTTATTCATCCCCAATTGATCAAAAATAATAATAAGCAATGAAATACTTAAAACAGAGACAATAAAAATAACAATATTTTTTAAAATTTGCATTTCATCCTCTCTCATTTCATATTTATAAAAATGCTCCCCCCTTAGTTGTCCAACTAAGGGGGAAGACTCCCCCAATACACAACACTTTTTATTCAACACATCATTTTTATAATGAATTATTTTAATTTAAGCGTTAGCGACAATCACCTTAAATTAATATTCAGATTTATAATAATGATGAGCACTTGTGGTGTATCTAGGCAGTATAAATAATATGAAATTTAGCGATATAATCCATGGCTTACATGATTGTGAGAAATTTCGTACATTTGTACGTTTTTTAACCACACGAAATTAAAAATATATTTATTAAATCTATTATTTTCAAATATTTAATTTTAACAATAGGCTAAATTTATTTTATAAAGTAACAAAACACTCAAACAGTGTTAAAAAACTTTACATTTCCTGTTTCGACCCATTGGTACGATTTGTTAGCTTTTGATTAATTATCAATGTATTGTAGTCATCGTTACTAATCTTTCTATGTGAATACATAAAGCTTATTAATAAAATTAAAGCGTTAGCACTAGTTCGAAGTAATTATTTATCGTGGAAGCCTTCTAATGGAATTTGTAAGAGTTTTATATGCAAGTAAAGCTACGAGTACTCATCCAGATCTTAAGAATGATTTGATAGAAATTCTTAACACAGCTGTTGATTTCAACTCTCGCAATGAAATCACAGGTGTTCTTTACTATGGACATGGATATTTTGTTCAATGTCTTGAAGGGCATAAAAGTAAGGTTGATGATCTGTTCTATAATCAAATTTTAAAAGATCAACGTCATCAAAACTGTGAAATTTTATATTACGAAAAATGTGACATAGGTTTGTTTAAGCATTGGAATATGAAATTTGCCCCTGTCAATAAAAGACTTGGTGACTTTTTCCTAGAAAATCATCGTGATGATTTCAATCCATTTCTTCTTTCTAGTGAGACGATCCCTTCTTTTATCGACCTTTTAGCTGGGGAATACGCTATTGAGCCATATAATTTTGATATCAATGAATAAGGTTTTTTATACAAATCTACGCAACTTGAGGAAAGATGTATGCTAATTCGATTGTGCTATGCGAGTACTCGAAATGAATTAGCCAATGACCTTATTGAAGATTTAAATGCTATCTTAAATACTGCGCGTGATTTTAATGGGAAAAATAAAATTTTTGGTGTTCTATACTATGCCAATAATCATTTTTTTCAATGTCTTGAAGGTGAAAAGTCTATAGTTCAAGCGTTATTTCAAAGTATAAAAAATGACGCTAGGCATAATAGCATTATTGAATTTGAAATCATGGATATTGACAAAATTAGTTTTAAAAACTGGTCAATGAAATACGTGCAAAAGTGCTCAAAAGTTGATTTATTTTTTAATCAGCTTGGCTATGACTCATTTACGCCAGCTGCCCTCAATAATGCTCATTTAAATAGCTTATTAAATGAGCTTTTGAAAGAAAAGCAAACTCGAGTGCGTAAAAAGGTCGGTTTAAATCAGCGAGGAATCTCCTCTTTTCTTTAAATATCAAATGAGAGGGTTATGGACCCTCTCTTTTAAAGAATTTTAGAGTTTGACCGATTGACTCGCACCCAGTTGCTCTGATTCACCAGATATAGATGCTTTCACTAATTTAAAAAAGCGACAAGCTTCCCAGCGCCATTACAAACCGAGACTAATTAATGAATGGATTAATCTCTTGATGGCCGCTTGTTAAGTTTTCACTTTTAATTTCCTATACCTATAGAGATGTATTGTTACCATCCCTAAATAGATAAAATTAAATCGTTTTTTACATTAGGCACATGTTTTAAATTATTATGAAAATTATTTATCTTTAATATAATTAAGTTTTATGAGTAATTCATTTTATTGTTATTATTAATACTAACTACTTTAAAGTTACAATTTTTATAATTAATATTTTCGTTTATTCTTGCATGATCAAGTTCATCCCATAATTCAAAGTAAAAAAATTCAGATGTGTCTGAGTAAATCCAAAACCACAAAGTAGATTCATCTTTTTTGACTGGATCATAAATACTATCTTTAACTTTGACAAGTTTATGTAAATGAAATTTATCATCTTGAAGTACTATTTCATGAATACTCAATAGTGTGATTCCTGCAATTTAAAATCATTTAGACTATAACTCATTTTTATTTCTTTTTTTATTATGATTTTTTTAAAAATGTAATTTAATGATTAAATGTAAATGTTTCAGTAATACCCCCATTTTTAATTGATTTAATGAGTAGAAAACCAAAGTCCTTATAGTTGTTTAAATTTAGGTGGTTTACCATCAACTGACATATGTGGTCGTTCATGATTATAAAAGTGTTGCCATGCAGTTGTATAGTCTTGGACATCTTCAAGTTCTCGAAATAAATATTGATTCAAACATTCATATCGAACTGTCCGATTGAAGCGTTCTACATAAGCATTCTGCTGTGGATTACCAGGTTGGGTAAATACATGTTCAATTTCATGTTGAGTACACCAGGCCTGCATTAAATCACTAATGTACTCTGGCCCATTATCACTACGTATACGCTTTGGCTTACCTCGCCATGCGATTAATTGATCTAGTCCCCTGAGTACTCGTTGAGCTGGCAAAGAAAAATCAACCAATATATCTAGTGACTCACGGTTATAGTCATCAATAACATTGTGAATTCGGTAACTGCGACCATCACTGAGTTGGTCATGCATAAAGTCCATTGACCACGATTCATTCGGTGTTGATGGCACTGCGAGTGATTCAGGCTTTATTCGCTTAATGCGTTTGTTTGGTTTAATTCGTAGGTTAAGCTCAAGCTCCTTATAAATTCGATAAACACGTTTGTGGTTCCATAGATAGCCTTTGACATTACGTAGGTACAAAAAGCAAAGCTGGAAGCCCCAAGTCTTATTCTCATTGGTGAGCTTAAGCAGCCATTCTGCGATGATCTTATTTTGCTCGTCTAATTGAGCTGTATATCGATAGCAGGTTTGACTGACTTGGAATATGAGACAGGCCTTACTTACTGAGATCTTAAATTGCTCAACGGCTCGCTGAGCAAGAGCTTTACGTTGTGTTGACCTTATAACTTTTTTGACAGTGCATCCTGAAGAATATCTGCTTTAAGGCGTTCGTCAGCATACATACGCTTCAGACGAGCATTTTCAGCTTCTAATTCTTTAAGTCGCGTCATCATGGAAATATCCATACCGCCATATTTCGCTTTCCATTTATAAAATGTAGCGGAACTCATGCCATGTTCACGACACAGATTAGGAACAGGGGTTCCTGATTCGGCTTGCTTCAAAATACTCATGATTAGGCTGTCTGAATATTTAGATGTTTTCATAGAAAATCTCCTTCAACAAGATTATTCGATTTTCTACTTTTAACTTCAATTATTTTTAGGGGGGGATTACCATACTTGGTCAAAAGTTATTTGGCGGCACTGTAACCGCACTAAAGCTTGAAAAGCGAAAACTGGTATCAGTGTCAGATCTAGTAACTAAATATGGCTTCTCTGACGAAACCATACGCAATAAGCTTGCTGTAATTAATCAAGGCACCAACCGCAAGCATATGTACGATCCCGAAGTGGCCGATGCTCTACTTAAAAAGCAAACTCGACGACATGGACCTAAATGCATCAATTGAAAAATGCCCGCTTTAAGCGGGCATTAAACTAGTTTATATACTTTAACTACAAGCTCTCGAAAAATTTTTTAACTTTAGGAGTTTGCTCTGTTTCTTTAAAAAGCTTACGTACATCCGTTATCATTTGGTTAAATGGTAAGTTTTGAGAATGAGGATTATAGAAATCTTCAGGTAAACAACTGATGGTTTCAAAAGTTTGTTTTACTTTATCTGTAAAAGTGATATGTACAAACATATTGATACATAAAAAAGAAATATGTTTATTATCTATTTTGTCTAAAATTACTGGAGCAGAAAATGCAGGAAACTCATGATTACCCGAATGGAAGAAAATTACCATATCAACTGGAAACTTTTGATCAGGGTTCTTTAAATAGTTCTCAATCCGGAGAATTAGATCATCACTAAAATCAACTGGTGATAGATAATGCTGACGAATCATAATACTCAAAACGAAGTATTTGACTGTATCTAAATCGACTTTTTCTAATAAGCCACCCGATAAATTTACTTTAAAGTCATTACTAGAATCACTATATCGACAACTTAATTTATTAATTTCTCTACTGTCAAGCTGATCAATTTTTCTTAGAAAAAGGTTAAAATCACGTTCTTTTACCTGAAATAAATCCTCACACTTACCGCACAATAGATATTCTTTCCATTGTTTATTACTAATAATCAACTTATCTGTTTTTTTATCATGTTGAATCATATTCATTTTTTTTTGATGCAAAAACTTATAAAGCTGCTTAGGTAAAATATGGCTATCTTCAAGAATATCAACGTCATTTTTACATAACGGACATTTCTTTTTTTCAATTACTTCAATTTTCTCATCAATAGTACTCATACCACACCTTGCTAAGTAATTTATTTTCATAAAGTTATGTGAGTAAAAATTATAACACAATCTTTCTACAGATTTAAATGCATCAACCAAATCTTTTGCATCCGGGTTGTAATAAGTATTCACCAAGACATCAATTTTCTTATGGCCAGTAATTTTTGCAAGTACTTGCACTGGCAACTTTCTAATACGAACCATGCGAGTAATGGCTTCATGACGTGTATCATGGAAATGAAGATTATTCAACCCTACTTCTGCCTTGCGTTTTCCCACATTAAACGAAATGCATTCTCTGACTGGGGAATGACACGATGACCATCATGCTTAATCAGATCCAGCAATGCCCTAGCTTCTTCAGAAAGCGGAACATTTCTAGCTTCACCATTTTTAGTAGCTGGCAGATGAACATAACCCAGTTTTATGTCTATCTTATTCATTGCCAGAATTTTCCCACGTCTCATTGCTGTTTCTATCGCAAATAAGAAACCCCAAGCAACGTAATGATGTGGATATACTGGCTCACAACCCCTTTCGTATTCCATAACATTTAGAATTAAGTCAATTTCGGATGGATGTATTTTGCGATTTCGTGCGGCTGGCTTAGATGGTTTACTAATCAAAAACCAAGGGTTTTCTTCCAGAAGAAATAATTCCTTTTGAGCGTAAGAAAATATTGTACTGTAATGTGAGATTTCTTTAAGAATTGTATTTTCATCAACCTCCTTCATTTGCTTATTTCGCCAAGCTGTCAAATCTTTAGGAGTTATGTCATATATTGATTTTTGGGCCAAAGCTCCAAATTTATTTTCAAAATTCTTATATTGACCTGCAATCCAAGCCCGTGAACTATTTGATTTATTGTGCTGGCCAACATCTTTATAATATTTTGTATTGAGGTCCCGAAATAGAAACTTTGGTTTCACTTCGCCAGACTCAATTCTAGATTGAGAATTTAATTCTAATAATTTTAATGCTGCCCATTGCTCACATTCTTTCACAGTGTCTCTTGTGCAGTAGTATCTTTTATTTTCATATGAAACCGTAATAGTATACGTTTCACCACGTTTTCTTGGCGTTGGGAGCTTCATTTTTGTCGCAAATGGCATTGAAATATTGCCATTTTTTACCAATAATTCCAACTCTGCCAACTATTAAATGCGACAAATAGGCAAAAAAAAGACCTATAAGCTTTTGAATCGCTTATAAGTCTTTAAAAATCTTGGTAGGTATATCCAGACTCGAACTGGAGACCTCTACGATGTCAACGTAAGTACACTTCATGTAATTCAATTACTTATATCTAATTGGCGCCCTTGTTTCGCCCATTATTTTTGTTACAAAAAACTATTCCTTTAAATACAAATCTTTCTCTTTTTTTCGAAAATTTTCAGACTGATTTTGTTGATAGTTGGAAAGAAATAAAATGAAAGACTGGCTTTACTTCTACATTAAACACGTTTTACAAATTGGTGTACCTTTCAAGAAATATAAAGGCTATGGTGTGTATAAAGGATATTTAAGACCAGAGTTAAAACAGTATTCCAAGCAACTAGGTATTGATTTACAGACACCACTTAGGAAGAACATGAAAGATCATCGTTCTAAAGAAGCCATGGGATTGTTGATGAAAGCTCGACGAAAGATTGAAACTGTGATTGGTCAATTGACAGATCGGTTCCACATTTAAAGCGTTAGAGCAAAAGATCTATGGCATTTATCACATCGTGTAACACGTAAAATTTTATCGCATACGATAGCTGTTGTTTTAAATAAAAGCTTGGGGCACTCGCCAATACAGCTTGAAAAACTTATTGTAAGTTGAGATTCGCGTAAATTATAAAATAAAGTTGAGATTGGCATGATAATATATTTTATTAATCAATATGTTATTTTAATGTTGAATTACATAAGTACTAAATGGCATTGATGTACAGATGCCATCTAGGATTAGTTTATAGCGCTCATTTTTAAAAGACTACTAGCGCTTAGCAAACATTAAATAATGCATGTTATTTGATTTTTTTAATCAATCTCTAGCCGTCTAATTAAAGTTTCCATAAAGATATCAATGTATTTATTGACATCATCTTTGAACATTAAATACTGCAAGGCTAGTCCATAGCTCAAAGACATTAGCTCTAAGACAATCCTTTCTAATTGACCTACTTGTGAGATTGTATGGATAGGCGCCAGTTTTTCTAAAATTATGCTTACTTCTCTATAGTGCTGATGCCAAAGTTGTTGATACTGCGCTGCAAAATCTTGATCACGTGTAGCATAGAGTTGTAACTCTATGGATACTTTTAACCATTGGTCATGACTAAAAAATGTGGCTAGCCAGTTTCGTAACGTTGCTGTGAGTTGCAGTTTTGACTCGGATGACTCGGCTAATAAGTGCTGTAATTGTTGGTTTTCTTGAGCAAACTGAATTCGCATCAGTTCTAATAAAAGTTGTTCCTTACTCTCAAAATTCGAGTAGAACGCACCTTGGCTATAACCCGCAAATTTTGCGATGTGTCGGATCGATACGGCGTTATAACCTTGTTCAGAAATTAAAGTAAACGCTGCATCAATTAAATGTTGTCGTGTTTGAGTCTGTTTTTCATCTCTTGATAAAGGCATAACGCTTTGAACCCTGTCCTAAATATCTATCAATGATAATTTCAAATATCACTTGATATCTTAGTTTTAATTGGGTTATTTTGCGAATAATATTTCAAATATCATTTGATATCTGAATTTGTAGGCAGAGTGAAAATATGGATTCAATTTTGAAAAAAATCTTAGTAATAAATGCGCACCCTTCAGCTACCAGCTTTAATCAAGCCTTAACGCAGCGTTACGTTGAGCAGGCCATCGCATTAGGAGGCTCAGTAGATATCATTGAAATTGGGCAACTAAATTTTGATCCTAATCTGAGATATGGCTATCAGAAAAGAATGACAATTGAGCCAGATTTATTAGCGGCTTGGGAAAAGATACAATCTGCTGATCATCTAGTTTGGATTTTTCCAGTGTGGTGGGGTGGGTTACCTGCGTTCGCAAAAGGATTTATAGACCGTCTGTTTTTACCGAGTCAAGCCTTTAGCTATCGTGAAAATAGCAGTCGTGTAATAGGACATTTGCAGAGCAAGTCGGCACGTATTATTACCACCTTAGATCAACCAGGTTGGTTTTATCGTTGGTACTATGGCGAACCAAGTACCCGTCAGCTTAAAAAGGCAACTTTGCAGTTTTGCGGTATTCAGAAAGTAAAAGTCAATTACGTGGGTACAGTACGAGGATCAACCGAAAAGCAACGTGAAAATTGGTTGCAGCAGGTCGCTAAGTGGGCAGCGCAGGATAATCGCAAAATTAAATCATAAGTCATCTCATACAAATCAAGGGCATTTAAAAAGCCATTTAAATAAAAACCAGTTGAGGAAATTGCATTGGCTGTTGCAGTTGATAGGCGATACTCATAATTGACTGGGCAGTTTTTATGTTCTGATAGACATAGCTTCCCAAATCAGGATGCTTAACAATGCTAAAGCCCTCAACCGAGGGCTTTTACAATTGAGCTATGCTTAGTCTTACAATCATTATATTTTGCAATTGTATCTATAATTCATGGTACTGGCATTCAACCATGATAGGATTGGTAAATAACCAACCATTTCGGTGCGTTTTCAATCAAAATAAAACAAGATATATTGAACTTGACCATTGGAGAGAGTGGTCAATTACAATAAAGAAATACAAGATTTGCCTGTATCCTGCAGGCATTTTTTAAATAATTTTAGTCATATACAATAGTTTAATTTACCCGTATAAAGAAATTCCTTCACTTAAGCTGAGCTTCCTAATGGAATCTTTAAGATTGTTTTATGTCAGTAAGTTAGTTAGTCAAAACACTGACCTTAAAAAAACTTTGATGAACATACTCAACGAGGCTATTGATTTCAATTACAAGCACGAAGTTAAAGGTGTTTTATACTATGGTCATGGATACTTTGTTCAATGTTTGGAAGGTAAAAAATCTGTTATTGATAACTTGTTTTATAATAAGATTTTAAAAGATAGTCGCCATGTAAATTGTGAGATACTTTATTATATTCAATGTGATATTAACTTTTTCAGCCAATGGAGTATGAAATTTTTACCTGTTAATAAGAAAATTACAGAATTTTTTATGACAAACCATTTAGACGAATTTAATCCATATCTCTTAACTGCTGAGACTACAGTAGATTTTGTTTCGTTATTAGCTGGCGAACCAGAGATAGATATAAATGAATATTCTGAATAAGATTTAACTTATAAAGTGCTCACTCAGAGGGCTATATATATTCGAAAATCTAACTCGGAGTATGAGTTGAGAAAAATTTATTCTGATTGAATTTATTTTTCTCAAGCTGTTAAATGTAAGATATTAATTTTTCATTTTTGACACTTTATTTTATAAACCAATATTATGCTGTATCTATGAATAATAAATTTTATCATTATCATTGATACTTACCACCATAAACACAAATTCTTTATAATTTATTTTTTGATTGATTGAGACATTATCAAGCTCATCCCACAACTCAAAGAAAAAAAATTCAGATGTTTCTGAGTAGATCCAAACCGAAAATTCATTTATCTCCTTTGTAAAAGAATTGAAGATTATATCTTTTTTCTTAACAATTTTATGTAATTTAAATTCCGCATCCTGTAGAACCAATTGATATATATTCAAAAGATACTGCCTTTTAGATTCAAAATACAGAAGTGGTCCCACATGTTTGAACAACTAAAAGCTTATTTATAAGTGATACTCTGCTCTAGTTAAGCTACCTTATTTTGTTGTGGTAGCTGGTCATAGTAAAACTCATCTGGAGTCATTTTGTCCAGACTCGAATGAGGTCGTTTCAAATTATAAAATTCAAAATATGCGTTTAATTGCTTCTTCGCATCCAAAACATTGCTGTAGGCTTTGAGATACACCTCTTCATATTTAACGCTCCGCCATAATCGTTCAACCATCACATTATCAACCCATCGACCTTTACCATCCATGCTGATTTGGATGTCATTTGATTTCAATACATCAATAAATGCATCACTGGTAAACTGACTGCCTTGGTCTGTATTAAATATTTCAGGTCGACCATATTTTTCAATAGCTTCATTTAATGTTTCTATGCAAAATGTAACCTCCATACTAATCGATACTCTATGCGCAAGTACCTTGCGGCTATGCCAATCAATCACAGCACATAAATAAACAAAGCCTTTTGCCATAGGGATATACGTTATATCCGTAGACCACACTTGATTACTGCGCTGAATAGCCAATCCTTTGAGCAGATATGGATATTTGCGGTGAGCTTGATTAGCCTGGCTTAAATTTGGTTTGCAATATAACGCATTAATGCCCATTTTCTTCATTAAAGTACGTGTATGACGTCGTCCTATATGATGTCCTTGACGATTCAACAAATCACGCATCATACGGCTACCTGCAAAAGGGTATTGCATATGTAACTCATCCATACACCGCATCAGCTTCAGATCTGATGCACTCACAGGTTTTGGGCGATAGTAATAACAACCACGGGAGACTTTCAGCAGCTGAGCTTGCTTAGATACTGAAATCTGAAGTGAGTCATCGATTAACTTTTGTGGTTGAAGCGGCCCAGTTTCTTCAACACACCTTCTAAAAAATCAATTTCTAATGCCTGCTCACCGATTTTTGCATGTAGTTTTTTTAGATCGATGGGTGGTTCTGTTGGAGCTTTTGATTGATCGAAAGCTTGCGAGGAAGCTGAAATCAGTTGATTTTTCCAGTCGATAATTTGGTTTTGATGAACATCAAATTCAGCACTCAATTCAGCAAGTGTTTTTTCTGCTTTAATCGCAGCAAGTGCTACCTTAGCTTTAAAATCATTTGAATGATTTCTTCTTGGTCTACGTGCCATAAAATACTCCATATATTGATGTTTATAACATCATTTGGGGAGCAAAATATCACTTATAAGTGTTGTTCAAATTTCCTGATCCACCTCTTACAATATACACCATTTAAATATTTAATACAGCTTAATTTATTATTATTGATAAATTTCAATGACTTAGATTTTTAATTTTTTACATTCGCTTCTTTTATTTTGATTATACCAGATGGAAATATTGCTTCGGTTAATTAAGACTCGATTATAGAAAGACCAACTGGTTATAAGGTAGATTTTATAGTTAAGTTTATTAATATTGGAATTATATTGCTTAATATGAATTCTATGCTACGTTTGTGCAACTAAGCCTAAAATACCTGAAATTAGGTATATGAAAAAAATTACCTTTTGTTATATTAATAATGCTTTTTAGATTTTTATCATCATAAAAGCTAATTTTATATTTATAGAGCCCTGAATCCATTTCAAACGGGATACATCCGAAAAACCTTACGACAATTACTGGAAAATATTATGCAAAACAAAGACTTAAAACCTATTGGATCTCTATTATCAGAAAATAATAATGCCTATTATGTAGAAGTATGTAGAGATGAAAAACATGAAGATTTATTGAATTCTTCACTATCTGCCATTCAACATACTGTTGATTGGCAGGTAATAAAAGGCAGTAATAAATTTATTAAATGTGATTCAGATACTGTTAACAAGACACATGTTATGGAATATTTATTAAATGACGATGGGAATTTATGGTACTCATACAAACTAAAAGTCAAAGTTAATAAACCTGGTGTTTATTATTTTACAGATGCTACAAATGATAAATATAAATTATCAGTTGAGTTAGAATCGTTTGAGCATGCTTTGAGTTATAACTCAAAACACCCCCAAATTGTTCTGGTAGAATATATAGAATATTAATGAAAAATTAAATCTGACAAAACATCAGACTTAAATACTTTATTATTTATATCTATTTCAAATACATTGAAAATTCAATTGTACATAATGCGAATTAGCCCTCACTCAGAGGGCTTTCACACAAATACCCACACTCACGTTCGTGTTGATAGTGTGGGCTGTACAACCTGAGATTATTAAACTAATTATCTTGAGCTGCATATTTTAGATTCTCAGCGACTCGATTAGTCCACCCTTTGCCATAAGTTGTCCAAGTTTTTAATGATGTATAAAAACTTAAACGCTCAGAAGCCAATAGCAATAGAACATCATTCACTTCTTTAGCTTTTACTGCAGCAATTGTTTTAGGTCCTATAATTCCATCATCTGGAACACCAACCGCTTGTTGCAATTCCTTAATTGCTCGGCTTTTCCCAGCATTTACAGCAAAGTCCCACAACTGAAAAACAATTGCTGGGTGTAATTGATCAGCACCTAATTTCTCCCACCAATCCTTTTTATAGATTGCTTTGGCTTGTTCAATGGTTAGGTTTTTGATGTCTAAATTTGGGTATGTATTTGCAGCAATACCGTATTTAGTGCCTTTAAAAATCCCCTTTCCAACTTTTCCACCCGTCCAATTACCAGGATCATTTCGATCTGTAGAATAACCACCTTCATGGCCAATTAATCGATCAAATGCTTTTTCAAAATTCATTTAAATATCGCTCCAAATGCCTCTTTAACTTCCGAGATGATTTCATTAAAAGATTTGCCTTTTAGAAGCTGTACGGACTGGTAAGCAATACCAATACAAAGCATTCCAAAAATGGCAAAAATCAACATGACAAATCCCTGCGCCATGTGCGTGTAATGCGTTAAGTCGTAATACTCAATAAATGCAGATCCACCATATAAGCTAATGGCCACACTAAAAGTGAACTTCATAATTACGCCCATGGTGATTTTGATACGCCCTTGTGTGTCGATATCCCCCGATAAGGTAAGTGCAAAAATAGCCCCAATTACCGCAGCCATAATTTTAAAAAGCCATGGTAAGCCTTTGATAGAAATTGGATCGTTCACAGTGTTCCCCTGATTTTTGGCAATAAAAAAACACCTTTCGGTGCTATTGATAACAATTGATATTTAGACTTAAAGCTTCATGGCTTTCTGCCAAAGAGAATCCACTTCTTCCTCTTTAAGCTCAAGCAAATTACACATTGCAATAACTGATTCTGATTGACGTTGAAATTCATCTGACTCTGAATATTCGATTTGCAATCGTTTACGAAGTAGTAAATCTGGAATGTTGTCTATAGTTGATTCAACACGATCGAGTAAGTCATTTTCTAACAATGCAAGCTTAAATTGCCGACGAGTTAGCGGTTTAAGCGTACTTAAGAAGATGTCCCTTTTTTCCTCCACTGTTAGAAATTTCTGTGGATTTAAAAGGCGTTCTTTTTCAGCTTTTGTTAAAGGCTTAAATTCATCTGTTATAAGTTCATCTTGTGAACCATCACTTTCAAACCCGTGAATTAAGTTGGTAGTGATATTTCTGTAATATTTCATCTTAATTCTGACCATTTATGAATTGTTGCTGCAGTAACCATATAAGAAGCCCCATTTGGAACTGGATATGTAATCGTTCTCGATAAAGATTCATTTGTGTTTATAAACTGAACACCATTGACTTGATGTGTTAATGCAGTGTTATTACTGCCTGAAGCAGTAATAATCACAGTAATTGTATTTCCTGTGTTATTTGTATAAACAACACCTGAATATTTCGCTCCAGTTACATCATAATAATATTGATTAATACCAATCCCAGTTTGTAAATTGGTTGGGATACTAATATTTCCAGATTCATCAAAAGTTGCGCTACCTGTAATTGCACCAGTAAGAGTTAATGCACCTTGGGGATCAAGTGAACGCCATGCTGTGAAATTACCTGCACCACCCCATGACTGTCTAACTGCTACAGAGCCGTATGCATTTTTTTGATGTGCATAATAGGTTTGATGAATTACACTCCCTTGCCCTCTAACCTCTAAAACTCCATATCCATATAAGTTAGCTATACCTTCACTTGCTACATAATAAAAGCCATCACTCAAAGCATCATTGATAGTAATACCACTAACAGTTCCCAAAAATCGCATAGGCGCAGAAATATTAATGTCATCTGATCCGTCGAAATAACCATCATTGATTCTGCGACGAACTTGTAATTTAGCTGCAAGTGGTGCTGTACCCCCTGTTTCAGTCACGATCCGATCAAAATCTTTTTCAAACCCAAGTCCATCTCTTGCTGTTCTATAAAAAAGTCCACCATTTGAATAACGAGACATGATTTGTAATGCAGGATTAGAACCGCCACCATAAAAATGGATAACTTGAGATGAATCACCATCATTTGTTTTCTGGTATACGCCACTTTTTGAATTCCAAGCGGGATAACTGGTTGATTCACCTGATATGCCTACTGCATAGAATTTTTGATCGTCACGGACTGTAATATCTTGAGAGCCATCAAAGGGCACATTATTAATGGATCGTGGAACTTGAAGTTTTGATGCAGACGGTGCGATACCTTGACCATTACCTGTTCCACCATATTGTACAGATAAGGGTACTGCACCTCTTGATACATCAAAACATCCCCAATTCCCTGCATTAACAAATAAATATCTTCCAGTTGTGTTTTGAAGGATTGCTTCCCCACCTTTTGAAGAAAATGCTTTTGCATACAGCCCATTGGGTACTTGAGTATCACCATTGGCATCCAAAAGAATTAATTCATTTTTAACTGTTGCCCTTGCAACCTCATCACCTAAACCGCCTGAATTGTATTGTCGAACAAAAATAGGTTCTGTACCGTCATCACCTGTTCCAAGTTCTAAGAATCCAGAATTTATTTGATCTGCACCAATACCAATCCAACCAGTATCATTATCACCAGCTATACCTTTGGCGAGATATTTGAAACCAAGTGAAAAAGGTGTAACTCGAATTCCATGTTCAAAACTATTCTGGCCAGTAAAATTTTGATTATCTGTATATGCAATTTCTCTAGGTGTGCCCCAATTATCTGCACCAAAATTATTTTGAAAATGGAAAATACGATGTGTTGTTTTATCTAAGAACAAACCATTCGCTCGGCCACCAGAAACATCGTGATAACCATTGAAAGCTAGAAAATCGCCATATAATGAATCATTGTTATTCCCATACCGAATACCAGAATAACTCGCAAAATAGCAACCCATCCGAGCATTTCCAACTTGAGCTGGAGAAACATTCCTTTGATCTTTTGCTTTAATAGAACCATCTAAGAGTCCAGAAAATTCTGGCGCAGTCACTTTTCCTACAGAATAAAATGTACCGTAATTACTTGCGCCATTTGCATTAATTAAAAAGCGTAAATTTGAATTACTTAGGGTAATACCAAAGCCTGCAGTTTCTTGAGATCCACTTCTTACATTACCAATTTGCCATTCTGACTCATACCATCCAAATGACATGGCGTGAATGATAGATGCTAAATTCTCTGGAGCATTTGTAGTAATTGCACCGGCTTTGTTAATTACGGTTTTAATTGGAGAACTTTCACCAGTATTAATATTAATTTCACCAGTTAATATTCCACCAGATTTATCGAATTTAGCTATGTTTAATAGACGACCTTGATTTGCTGACAATGGTCTTTTAGCATCACTAGAGGTTAAATTATCAATAGAGTCTACAGTCGGTTGCGGGTTTAATTCGCTATATATCTTCTGCCAGCCTGACCACTCAACATAATATGAACGAATGAATTGTTGAGTACCTGCACCATTGTATGTAGTTAACCGTTGGATCACACCTGCAGTCACATCAACTTGAAGCGTGAACGATAATTTAGTCGGACTATTTTTGATGGTTTGAGCGCTTAGATCTAAATCAACAAAATAGCTACCTTGGCTCTGATAGCTATTCAAGTCGGCATTATCTGGAATTCTTACCGCACGATTTAGCTTATAGTCTTGTAAGTATTTACCTTGTCTTGCTGACAGTGGTTTATTTGAAACATCGGTAACGAGATTGTCTACAAGCTCATTATGACGAATATAATCTTCATCAATGATTTGATTAATAGATAGAGAAAGTTTATTAAACAGAAAATTAAACCATTGTCGAGCAGGTTTTAAATTGACTGGAAAGCCTTCTTCTTGATTTAAATTTTCGGTGTTTTTTTGCCCATCTTTGGCAAATTCAGGTAATTTTTCAACTGCCATTTTTACATGCTCTCAATATTAAGTGATACACCCGCAGGCAATGGGAAAAATAATTGAACAAGAATTTTGTCCGAGTAAGACTCTCGAGTTAAAAACTTGAAAGTTACTGACATATCTTTATTGTCAATCACTTTAAATTTGTCGTGATTCAGGACTAATCTAAAAATTTCTTTGGTCTGGTTAATATTTCCAGTACTCGTATTTTTTAGAATCTTGGCCTTGATCAGATTTCTTAAAAATTGCCCTTTGGGGATCAATCCACCAGTACCTGATTGACCAGACTCACGAAAGAATCCCCCCACATCGGGATTATCTGTTTCGCCAAATGTCAGTGCATTTTCTTGATCGATAAAACCAAAATATTCAAGCTGTGCTGCACCGGGGATAATTAATGGTGTTCCCGTCCAACGGGCTAAAGTTTCTAGATAAGGATCTGTTGCGGTGTCAACATCATAGTGGCTGTGTAAATTATTCAGAAAATTAAAGCAGTCAACTAACGGGGAATTGACTGCTTCAATCATTGCAATATATTTAGGTTTCAAACGATGCTGACTAGTAATTAATTTTCTATAATCACCAATCTTTTTATCATCCACTGGTCACCTCGATTTTGATCGATGAAGGATCACAAAAAGCAACGCAGCCAAACGGTAAAATATAATCAGTGGAATATTCGACATTGTTGGCCACAATAATTATTGAGGAAACTTCATAAGTCTGGCTCTGCTCAGATCCATATAAATTGGCTGCACCTATAAGCTTGTTTTGCGTGATCTTGTCGCTAATGTCTAATGCATTTACATATTCAGCAAGTAGCTTTTTAATTGATTCTTCAGTATCAGCACTGTATGAATCATTTGTTGTGATTTGGATCTTAAAACTAATGTTTACAACATCTGGCCTATACAGCTCTATTGTTTCTGCATCACCATATACATTGACGACAATCACACTGGTATTTCCATATAAATCACATCCCATAGATTTATATTTGTGGATCAATTTTCCGATCGCTTGTGAATCACCACCATACGCAATGACACAAATCGATTTAGGCGGTAATCCATTGGCATCAGCTACTGTTTTTTTATTTTCAAAAAATTTACAGCGCGTGACATTAGGCAATTTTAGAATTGCCCCTCGCAATCCATCAGGTAAGGATTGAGATGGAATTGCGACCGACAAAGTCTGTCTTTGACGTAACTTGGCATTGGTTTCTGCATCTTGGCCAATAGAAGATGAGTTCTGATTATTTACGCTTTGCCAACCTCGAGTTGGATTTAAAATAATTTTAATGGCATTCGCTGTAGCTAGAACTGCACCCGCATTTTCTGCTGTAGCAGAAACGACAATAGAACCAGATTGCGGAATCGTAATATTTAACGGCAAGATCCATTTATTGTTATTGGTGTCCGCTACTACACCCGCACGTATTAGCGTTCCTGAAGTACCGGTGATTGTCACATCAACGGTTGAGTACGTTGCTAATGCGCGAGAAATGCCATTAATTTTGACATTGCGTGTTAAAGCTTCAGTATCAGCGGTTTTGGGGCTAAATGAATTATATGTTTTAACACATGCTGCATTCACATCTGCAATGGCTAAAGATACTACTCCTAAAAACTGACCATCTAAGCTATCATTTTCTAAGTAAACATCATTCCCATAAATGTTTTTATATTGCTGTTTGAAGTAAGCAAGTATTAGATCATACGTGGGTGCACTAATCCCATTTTCATTAATGATTGGTGCAACTGTTGTAATTGCCATTAATCATAAGCCCCTGTTACTGTAGTTTGGCCATAAATAGTATTCACAGTCATCGATACTGTTAAACGGCGAGTATCTGAATCAAGTGAACTTTGGAAAGACTCAATACTCGTTACTCCAAAGGTTTCTAGTACTCGCTGGCGTAATGTGAGTTCATATAAATTCTTAGACTGTTTTCCGAGAATTGCTTGAGACCAACCTGTGCCATCTGACGTATCAGCAAACCACTCACCAATCCATAGCTTGAGCCTTGTTTCAATTGCCTGAGCAACAGCCTCTGCACTATCAATATGAAAGTTATTTAGACCAGACCCAAAGCTGTAATCACCCTGTTCATCTTGTTTTCTATAACGCATAAAAAAAGACGCTTTCGCGCCCCTCATTTTGATGTATCTATTGTTTTGGTGGTCCTGAATTATCAGTGCCTGATTTAACCCCTGTTGTAACGTGGCTTATTAAACTCACTGTCTTGGCCACAACATCTGCAAGTGATTTGATAATGCCCGTTACAGTCAAAGTTTTTTTCATTTCTACATCACAATGAAAAATTGCCTTTGAACCGATAAAATGAATTTCTCCACCTGGTGTGATTTGAATCTTGCAACTATTCTCATCATTACGGATCTCTAGATTATCTGTAGAAATATCACTGATTTTTTTTGTTTGTGATTGTGGCCTGAAAAAAGCGAATCCATCTGATAAATCATGTTTTCGCATATCAAAGGGATTTTGAATCCCGCCTGACTGCCACCACAAATCTATATTACGATCAGCAAATGAAACTAAGCACTCATCACCTTTCTTAATAGGGTGTGTGATCGTAAAGCCACCAGCACATGGAAACATCACCGGCACATCTTGAATAACGGGTAATTCAACCGTTTCAATATCACCACTGGTGCTCATTACTGGGATCTTAATCAAAGGCTGAACATTTACCGTTACTGCTTCAGAGTCATAACTATCAATTTCGCAAGGCAAGGCCGTCCAGAAGTTTGCCAATTCAGATTTAATGGCATCTTGCATAATTGTTAATTGATCAGGTGAAAGCTCATTAAAACTTAAAGCCATTGGCTATCCCCCTGCAGTGTCAGATGGCCGATAATTATCATCAACCGCCTCAATGGTAATCCCTGTTTTAGGTACGATTGCATCAATACCAATACAAACTAAATCCGTGTACCACTCAGTGCCGCGAGTATCTCCGTGATGCTCAACTGATCTAATAAGAAAAAGGCCACCTGCATTGGTGGCCATTCTCGGATCCTTTTGGGCTTGATCTACTTCTTGGCCACCATAGGAAATATCGTACCCCTCAGTTTGTAGATTGGTCATATCGACTTGAACACGTCCGCCCCACTTCATTTTAGGATTCAACAAGCAAGAAACTTTAAGCCCCTCACTTGTTAATTGTGGCATCCCTACCATCCCCGTTGTAGGCGTAAGCACTTGAACAGGTACTGGTGTATATCCAATCACTGGCGCAATGCTTAAAGTGTCATCTGAGAAGTCTATAAGCATGTTATTTTCTTCATAGAACTGACGTAAATTCTGTTCTAACGATCCAAAAAATACACGGCCACGTGGATATTGTTGTTGGCGAAGATCCACTAAATCACCATTTTCAATTCCTTGTTTATTTGCCTCAGCGATTAAAATTTTTCCAGTGTCATCAATCGTGGTACCTGCAGGTACGCATTGATTCACTAAGGCAGCATTTTTTAATCTGTCACCGCTTTGGGCGAGAATACATAGCCAAGTATCAGTAGGATTATCTCGTCCACGGCGATATTGAAAAACCCGACCTTTGAAAACGATTTCTAAAGGACCAAGCATGTATCCACTTTCAAAAATTAAAGTAGTTTCAATACGTTCATTGTTCATTCCAGCCAAGCGATTCATTGTAGATTCACTTAGATTGTAAATATAAAATTCCGCAGCTTTTTGTGTTGAAGTGGTCGCCTGTCCAATGTGAAATACAATTTTAAAGTCGGATAGATCCAGCGCTTCAGGTTGACCATTATTAATTTGAACAGTTAATTTACACTTACGGTCCCATAGTAATGTCATGATGGATCACTCCAATACAACTGGATTTTTGAACCCAAATCATAAAACCCTTGTGACTCATCTTTATTTGAATTGGTTACAAAGAGTGAGCCTTTGATTAAGTGTTGATGTTGCTCAAGTAAATCTAGATTTGGATTCATGGCCAAACCCGAAATAATCGGATTTTCTGAACCGTCCATTACATCCAAGTACCAACAATTTAATCGATAAATGAGTTGCAATTTATAGGTAATTTTATTGAGCTGAACAGCGAACTTTTGATTTCCAATACCTAAAGGGATTTTATATAAGCCCATAATTAACTCCCAAAAATACCAGTAGCAATCTTGCTCAAAGTTGATTCATTTACTGGTGTCGCTTGAACCGTACCACCATTGGATACGCCTGCAGTAGTCGCTGGATTAGTTTGGTTATCAAGTAAAACAATTGTTTCAGAGGATTGAACTAAGAATACTTTTTTCAATGTCAATTCAATCATTAAGACATTCTCAGTTTGAAGATCCGTTGTGCATCCAAGAGATTTAATCAGCATGTTTGAATACAGACGTTTACCTGTAGAAATTACCAAAAGTTGCTTTAAGTTTTGAAGCTGTTGCAAGGTTTCATATACAGCAACAAGGCCAGTGGTTTCAGATAAAAGCGAATCACCTACTAATCCATTTAACTTGCCTGCACTTTCTGACCAACCAACTTTAATTATTACCTCAGGCGGCTCTTTATAAGCATGATCAGCCATAGGAGATCCAACCTCTGTCGGATGCTCAGTAATCACTAATTCATCTTTGTGCTTTTCTTCAATCGTCACATCAGCGAAAAGCCCCATAATTGTTCGACCACGCCCTGCTAGTAATAATGAACCTGCAATTTCGGTTAAAGGTGACGCAGCAACAGTGCCTAATGCTGTATTTAAAATCGTGTTAATTGACATATTTCACCCATAAAAAAAACCACCCTGAGGTGGTTACTGTTCATTACATAATTCTTCGGAAGGTATTTTCATAGGGTCATGCATTCCGATACTAAGCAAGACTATTTTACATTCATTAATTTTTTTAAAATGCAAAACAAAATTAGATACTAGAATATTTTTAAATGGAGACTTTAACCATGTTGGATAACCAATATGAACATGCCACAAGTTATATTTTTGAGCGCACTTTTTAATTTCATCTTTATTTTCAAAATAATATGGTACATTTTCAGATGAAGTACATTTACCTTTCCAACCTAAGAGCCCTTTTTTTTCAAAATACTCTACAAAATCCAAAACAAGTTGTTGAATAATTAGAGAATAGTCACTAAATACTGATAATAATGTCTTACCAAAGTCTACTTCATAGCTCTGAGTCTTTTTTGATGTTCTTTCGCCCACTCTAATTTCTGCTCACGTGTTAGCCCTTTTGGCATTGTATACGATTCTTCTTCTGCTAATCTAGATAGATTTTTAACATCAAAAATTGGAAATTCAGTCATTTGGCTAGTTACATTAAATTTAGCTTCAAATAATCTATTAAAGTTATCTATCCAATTAAAGTATTCTTGCATTTGATTGGATAATTCATTTTCGATAACTGGAAACATCGGTACATGTCTCCATGAAATAGCACTTAAAGCAGGAGCGCCAATAGAACCTAAAGGTTGACTCGAGTCAACAAATCTAATTGAATTAGCATTATCACTATAATTATGTAAATCACAATACCTAATATTCAGATGTCTTTCATATAAATATTTATTTTTTATATTAAATTTATCTATTCTTATAGATAGATGATATTCATTATTTACTAATTTATGCTCATTTAAAATATTTTCAATTGATGAAATTGCCAAGTCAATAGTATCGGCTTGCTCCATTAGATTTAATTCATCACATTTAGCAATCCAAATTTCTTTATATGAATCAAAGCATGCACTTACAACTATTTCGGTTAATAACCCCGAAGTAGTTGTAAAATTTGCTTCAGCTCTTGATTCCGTCAACCATCTAGTAACCAATGTGGTGGGGTTTATATTTGCTGTGTTGTTTGAATTTACATCAATCAAGCTTTGAAATTGTTGTGAAAGTTCTTCAGCATTCAATGTCATTGGTAAAAAATTTACAGTACTATACCCTTGTATACCAATATCAAGATTAGTCTTAATTTTAGATTTAGACTCTCTATTAGAAGTTTTAGAAATTTTATTCACCCATCTCACCATTTTGAGTGTTATATCGTACGATACAATAATAACATCATTTTAAAAATGCGGTATATGGTTTTAATTTACAATACCGTTAAACCGTTATTAAGTTTTGTTAAAGGTTTTAAGAATTAAGACCTTAAAAGATCAACTTAGTTAAAGGGTTTAAGGTTCAAAACCTTAAAGGGTTTAACAACTGATACCATAGATACAACTTTATGAAGAGGTGGATCAGGAAATTTGAACAACACTTATAAGTGATATTTTGCTCCCCAAATGATGTTATAAACATCAATATATGGAGTATTTTATGGCACGTAGACCAAGAAGAAATCATTCAAATGATTTTAAAGCTAAGGTAGCACTTGCTGCGATTAAAGCAGAAAAAACACTTGCTGAATTGAGTGCTGAATTTGATGTTCATCAAAACCAAATTATCGACTGGAAAAATCAACTGATTTCAGCTTCCTCGCAAGCTTTCGATCAATCAAAAGCTCCAACAGAACCACCCATCGATCTAAAAAAACTACATGCAAAAATCGGTGAGCAGGCATTAGAAATTGATTTTTTAGAAGGTGTGTTGAAGAAACTGGGCCGCTTCAACCACAAAAGTTAATCGATGACTCACTTCAGATTTCAGTATCTAAGCAAGCTCAGCTGCTGAAAGTCTCCCGTGGTTGTTATTACTATCGCCCAAAACCTGTGAGTGCATCAGATCTGAAGCTGATGCGGTGTATGGATGAGTTACATATGCAATACCCTTTTGCAGGTAGCCGTATGATGCGTGATTTGTTGAATCGTCAAGGACATCATATAGGACGACGTCATACACGTACTTTAATGAAGAAAATGGGCATTAATGCGTTATATTGCAAACCAAATTTAAGCCAGGCTAATCAAGCTCACCGCAAATATCCATATCTGCTCAAAGGATTGGCTATTCAGCGCAGTAATCAAGTGTGGTCTACGGATATAACGTATATCCCTATGGCAAAAGGCTTTGTTTATTTATGTGCTGTGATTGATTGGCATAGCCGCAAGGTACTTGCGCATAGAGTATCGATTAGTATGGAGGTTACATTTTGCATAGAAACATTAAATGAAGCTATTGAAAAATATGGTCGACCTGAAATATTTAATACAGACCAAGGCAGTCAGTTTACCAGTGATGCATTTATTGATGTATTGAAATCAAATGGCATTCAAATCAGTATGGATGGTAAAGGTCGATGGGTTGATAATGTGATGGTTGAACGATTATGGCGGAGCGTTAAATATGAAGAGGTGTATCTCAAAGCCTACAGCAATGTTTTGGATGCGAAGAAGCAATTAAACGCATATTTTGAATTTTATAATTTGAAACGACCTCATTCGAGTCTGGACAAAATGACTCCAGATGAGTTTTACTATGACCAGCTACCACAACAAAATAAGGTAGCTTAACTAGAGCAGAGTATCACTTATAAATAAGCTTTTAGTTGTTCAAACATGTGGGACCACCTCTATGAAAAAATTACTTCTATTAACAATCCTTATAAGTGGTGGGGCTTGGGCAAATTGTAAGGATTTGAACAGAATAGCTGAAAAAAAAGGCATACATTATAGAACTAAATACAGTTTCGAAGTTAAGGGACCGAAAGGACATAGAGCATACTTTCATTCTGCACCGTCGAATAAATGTAAATATTCCAAAACTTACATAATTCCATATGATTCAGTGATTGGTTATCAAGAGTTTTCGAATGATAATCACAACTGGATTTATGTGATGTATGGTTCTAAAGATAGAGTTTATACTTCTGGATGGCTTAAAGAAGATGACTTAAAAATATCTGGTCGTATAAGCCCTATTGAGTAAGCAAATAAGCACCCTTTAATCATTGCTAGTCTTTAACTACTATAGTATGTTCCTGCTAAAATTTTCAGCACAAAAACTACCATGAGAAAATTAAACTATTGAAAAATTTGCTTTTCAAAACTCTTATTAATGAAATGGTTTGATCGCATTTTAAATTACTTAAAGTTACAATCAATGCACAACATTCAAAAACTTTTTAAAATTGTATATGAAGGGGTCGAAACTATGAGCCAAGTCCGTTGTCCGTACTGTGGTAGTGTTCAAGTTAAAGCAATGTCAAATCAACCAAAAAAATATCCACGACCATTAGATCCTATTGCATTACAAGAATGGCAAAAAGGTTATGATTGTAAAAAATGTGGTAATGATTTTGTAGTAAGACCTCCCAAGCCTCTTGGTTTTTTTACAAAACTATGCGGATGGATTCTTTTAGCAATAATTGCATTTTTCGTATATGCAGCTATTTTTTCTCCAAATAAAAATACCTCTACTACCACAAAACAAGAGAAACAGTCGAAGCCTGTTGAAGTTGAAACTTCTCGTAGTTCGATACAAGATCCTTTTGAAAAAGAATCATCAAAGCAAGATCAAGACAGTATTGAAAACAGCACAGATCAAAACGATACTTTAAGCATTAAAACTACAATTAGAGAGTCCAATCAATGAAAAAATTAGTATTTCTTTCAATCTTAATCAGTAGCGGGGCTTGGGCTGATTGTGAAGATTTAAATAAATCAGCTGATGAAGATGGCATACATTATGGAACAAAATACGCATTCACTGTTAAGGGTGAAAAGGGTTACAGAGCATACTTTCATTCTGCCCCATCAAATAAATGTAAGTATGCTAAAACATTTTTAATTCCTAAAGATTCAGTTATTGGCTATCAAGAATTTTTAAATGAAAAGCAAAATTGGATTTATGTAATGTATATTGCAAACGATGGAACAGATACTTCAGGCTGGATCAAAGAAAAAGACTTAAAAATATCTGGTCGCATCAGTCCAATTGATTAAGCAAGTATGCTCTTAGCATTTCTAGCCATGACAGCCATTGAATTTTCTTGGTGACGCTTTACGGCATTAGCTGATTCGATGGGTTCTTTAGCTCCATTAATAGTCATATCAGTTTTAAATTCTTGATGAATATTGACATTTGATGCATTCATTTTTGAAATTAAATTATTGATATTTGTCTTGTCAGGATTTCCTGAAGGTGGAGCGTAAGAGTTAATAATGAGCATTTTTTGGGGGATTGAATTTGCAACTGTGCTTGGTGAATTTTTACTAATTGAAATCTGTTTCCTACTTGGTAGAGATATCCTATCCTCATCAAGTCTAGACACAACACTTTTATGCATCTTAATGCCCTTATCTACATATTTAACATCCGTTGCATAACCTGCTTTTTTTAAACTGGAATAAAATTCATTTGCGGTTTTAGAATTCTTAACATTCTGATAACGCTTACTCTTACCAACCAATTGTATATAATCTTCTGCAAAATCTTCAGGTGTCTTATACACTTTGTATGGATCATATGATTTTTCAATACTATCATATGCCTTAACTGTATCTCCTTTCCAATTTTTACCAGCTTTGATATTTCCCAGATTATTCGTTCCCTTAATAATACTCTTCCCCCAACCTGTTTCCGCAGCAAATTGAGAAATAACTAAATCTGGTTTGGTATTTAAAGCTTCAGCTATTTTTACAGCCATACCCCAATACTTTTGGATAAACTCAACTTGCTTAGTTCCTGTTGCACCGCTTTTTATCGGAGCCACTCTATTGAATGAACTTGAGTTTGAGTTATTAAATACTGCCTCTGATACTACATTCTGTGCCAAAGTGGCCACACCCACTACAGCATTAATTCCTTTTTGAATATTGCCTTGTAAACCATCAATAAAAGATGATTTATCTTGATTCAGTGGTTGTTCAATTTTAGTGGGTTTAGGAATCTGAGGGATGCTATTTTGTGAAGCTTCAGAAGTACTAGGTTTTATATTCTGAGGTTTATTTGGCTGTTGTGCAGTTTCGGCGAATTTAGCTAATTCTTTAGCATTCTTAGGCGTTTCGATCTTTGGTTGTGATTGATAACCGATTTCACCACGTTCACGTTGATCTACCCGAGTTTGAGCATCTTTATCACCAAAGAAAGCCAACCCTTTATCAACTAATCCAAAACCTGCATCCATCCCATTAGCAATAGCATCACGTGGGGCAGAAACTTCCCCATTTTCATCTGGAGTGGGATTAGTCAGCTCATTGCCTACATTAGATAAAATATCTTTTGTAGTTTCGACAACTTCCTGAACAGCGCCGACTGGATCTGAAATAATCTTTTGAACAAAGTTAATAACTTTATCTTTAATCTTATCAAGCAAATCTAAAAAGTCTTTGATCTTATTGATAATGGTATCAATGCCATTTGTCCATTTAGACCAATCAAATAACGACTTGCCACCATCACGCCATGTTTTATAGTCATCATAGAGTAAGGCCAATGCTGCAGCTAAAGCTAAAATAATGCCAATCGGTGAAGCAAGGAAAGCCAAACGGAATAGTTTTAATACGCCAATAAAGCTTTTGATCATTGGAATAAATTTAAAGATCATCCCAAACGTTTTGATGAATCCACCAAAAACTAAGGCCAACATGCCAAAGCGTAAACCTACACCAAGCATCTGCTTAATTTCGGGATTCAACTGGCTAAATGCTGAAATCCCCGCTTGTATTAACTGATTAAGCAAACGCAGAATTGGTATTAAAGCCTTGCCCGCTTGCATCACAATGACTTGAAAACCTGTTTTCGTGACCATCGTTAAGTCACGGTATTCAGTCATGAAATCATTACCTGATTTGGTCAAATCATCATTCATGCCAAGCTGTTCTTGTATCTTTTGGTATTTCTCCATGTTCGATACAAATTTACCATCACGCATGGCCAATAAGGTATTTTGATCAATACCTAATGAATTGGCATAAGCATTAGCTTGATATGCTGGCATTTGAGCAAGCACACCACTTAGATCTTTCATTACATCAACACGATCACGCATCTCACCATTGGCTTGTTTTGTATTCACGCCAAGGCTATTAATCATTCCCTCATATCCGGGGGAATTACGCATTTTTTCAGCTAAAGATTCTAATGTGCCGATGGCGCTTTCAGCATTACCACCCATTTGGCTTATAGCATTACCAAATGCGGAGATATTGGTTGCGCTTGCACCTATGCGCTGAGAAGAAAAATAAAGCTTATCTAGCTCGCTTGCAGTTTGCCGCACTGCAATCACTGCGCCAGTGGCCAAAGTCAAAAGGGCAACTTTAAGCGATGCTGATTTTAGCTCTACACGCCCCATTGCATCCTGCATTTGACCTAAACCGGTATTATCAGTTTTAAAACCTAATGCAACCATGAAGTTGCGAATTACACCTTCTTCAGCCATGAAACCACCTAATTATTTACTTTTCTTTTTCACGCTCTTCAATGATCAAATATTCATTGTCAGCAACAACATCAAGAGCATCATTCATCAATGCAATATCTGCCAAATCAACCTTGCCATTTTTTAAAGATTCAAACTTGCACATGCCTTTTATTACAGGACGTAAGAGCCAATCTTCTTTATCTGGAAGACTTTTAAAATCTATGTGGACTGTTCCTGAATGGTCGATGCCTTCATAAGCAGTCCTTGAATAAAATTTCCTAGACTGACACGAATCACAGCAACAACAAGCGGCAGGATCTGCACCATGTCGAGATCATCAAACATAATCGATTGACCACGACACACGACCGAAGAACCACGTTTCACAACAGATAAGCATTTGTGAATGATGTAATTTACATCCTCTTCAGGCATTTTGGAGAATGCATCCATTAATGGCTCTAAGGCTTGTGCTAAAGGCTCTAAATCATCAAGGTCATCATTATTACCTTCCTTGATAGAATCGATAATGGCATCAAGATCCGCTTTGGCCACCTCAGAAATGATTGGCATAAGTGTAGGAACGATCGGTGCGATTTTTCGTGATACATGAAACTGATCGAGCGCATTTAAGCGCCCGATCGTGTAATCATGCTCACCAATTGTGATGAGTTCATTCATTGATAATTAAACCTTATTCGTAAGTGCCGTATTTCATATCGACTTTGATTGAATCAAAAACCCACTCAACCATTGCCCCTGTCTTTGCATTGGTATAATCAGGGACTTTCTTAAATGCACATTTGGACGCAGTATGGTTATCACCTGAGCCTGAATGGTTCAAAGTGATGGTATTTTTGCCCCATTTACGGGTAACGCCTTTCTGAGCGTTATAAATGTTCATCAGCTTGGCATTTGCTGACGATGTTTTAAGTAGACGTATCGTGACCTGACCTGAGTTATCAGCATGTAAGGAATGCATGCCCTCACCATCTGCACCAATCGTCATGGTGTTTTTATCGCCAGCCATTGCAAATGTAATACCTTCCTCTGCAATACCTGCACCATAGCCAAGATCGATGACACCGTCAGCGCTCGTTAAAGAGCACTGGGTATCCATAAAGCTATATGTACTCATAATGACTCCTTAGCGATTGACTGCGACTAGAACATCGGCAGAGTGTGTTGCACCTGCCAACTTTGCCGCAATTTGAAATACTGGGGCTTTACGTGCTTCACGTTCCGACTGAGCTTGATCATCTAAGCTATTGGCAAATACATAAAAGCCTTTTGGTAGATAATCACCAGTATTTAAGGCCCCAAAGCTATCACCATTCCATTGCCCCTCACCCATCAAACCATTATTCATTCCCTGCTCGCATGCGCGCTCAAGTACACCACACTGACGATTTACGCCTGCAGCAGTTTGGGGAATTTTGGTTGTGTTGGCGTAGTACAGATTCCAAAGCGAATTTTCTAAATGATTTTTAAGCCAATCTAAGCCGTGGATTTCATCAATGAATGTTCCATCACACATCACACCCTCTTGTAGAATGGCTGTGTCATTGTCGTAACCTGCAAAAACATTACAGTTCTTAGCCGTCAATGCATTCGCTTCTGAGATTTTTAAATCTTCAGGTGGAATGCCCGGCAATTGCTTAAACTTAAGGGTGATTGTGGTATTAGTACCGTTAAAATTCACGCTAAATGCACGACCAAAAACTGAAGCTGCAGCATAAGCATTGGTGCTTGAAAAAATACAGAAGGTACGGCGGTACTTAGCATTGGACAATTTATAAGCAATATCGGTTTTGCTTGTTGCACTTGTTGAATCATCTACCTGAGTCGTATAACCAAACACGCGTACAGGATCAGCCGCTTCAATCAGAGAGGCAACAGATAAAACTTGCTCATCGGTTAAGTCAGATGCCACAACCAAACCGTACCATTTAAGTGAATCCAAACATGCTGTAATTGCAGCTTGAATAGTTTCAGGTGTTTGTCCATCTTTGTGCCAATAGCCAATATATAAAGTTCGAGGCTTTGGTGATTGGCCAAAATACGTCAATGCCGCTTTATATTCTGGATCATCAACGCCATAGTCTTGGCCAACCTCTTTGATGCTTGAATATTGGCGCATACGCTCAATATTATCGATCACACCACTAGTTGAACCTAGAATCAGTAAAGAGCCAAACGAACGAGGCCCTGCCGCTAATGCAGCAAGACTAATGCTGACATTGACGACATTAGAAACAGGTAATGTCATTTAAGACTCCTAATTTCGATGAGTTTTAATTTGAAAACTTTTGAATGTTTTGACCGCATACGTCCGTTTGGTCTTACGTCTAAAAGTAGCGACCAAGTCATAACGATGCACATATTGTTGGTTTAGGAAGTCGGGTGCGGTGATAATTTCATCGCACCCAACATATTTGATTTTGTGCTCACGTAATTGAGCGATGTTTTGCGGAATGCCTAGACCATCTTTAAAGATATTTGCAAATGCCTGACCACGTTGGCCATAAAAGGATAAAAACAGTTTTAAGGTTTCGTGGCGTATAGAATCCATATCCTCGTCATGCTGTTCAAACATAGGACCATCATCTGAGGTGAGCGCCTTTACTGCAAAACCACACCAATCCACGCCAACGGCGGGCATAGGTGGTGGATCTTCTTGCCATCGAGGGCGCACGAACTGACCTTGTAGAGATGTAATCCCCACAATGAAAGCTTGAAAAATATCTTCTAATTCTCGGTCATAGGCGACTGTTTGGCTTGGTGGAATATAACCACCTGTTGCAGAGTCACCCATTTTTACCCCAAAGGTTTTAAATCACAGATTGCTTTATTGAATCCACGCCCATAATGCAAATTGTCAAATACCTGAACAACATAGTAAGTTTTACCTTTCCATGTAATCTCATCTGCTTGGTGATCTTTACTTCCCGCAATTAATGGGGTTTTGGTGTGAATATTTATTGCGCCTTTAATCAGTGTGCCATCTTCTCGACGATCCATGTTTTGACCGCTATTTGTTGTCACAACGCCACTAAATTTAAAACTGTTTTCAGTTTTAACTGGTCGCCCATTATCCCCGACTTCAACCTCAATCCGCTTACAAATAAGGTCCTTCGTCATAAAGTCAGGATCTTGAAGAACGTCTGATACATCAAGATTAGGCACGTTTAATTTCCTCCTCACCACGCATCACAACATAAGTATGCGAATTACGGTATTGAGCTGTATCTACTAATGGCTTTTCAGATTTTCGCCCTCGAGCTTTACGGCCTTTGATTGTCAATGGTGCTAATGGGGCAAAATCACCCGCATTAATAAATCGTTTAACATTCATGGTGGCTTTCATGCCCGCAGATTCAAGATAGAAATACATGCGCTTGGTGTTACCAGTTAATGCAGCATCAACAGCCCATGTTAGCTTTTCAGCGATAACATCTTGAACCTCTTCAATACCAGGTACTAAATGCGGTCGTGGGGGTAAGTTCATAGCTGGGGAACCAGTTTCGAGTAAATAACCAATAGCTGCATTGGTCATACCGTCTCCATCTGTTCTGGCCTCACCATGTGGTACCCCCACCAAAACATCAGTTTTCGATAACTCAGATACAGCATTGAGAATATCGAGTAATCCGTTTCCTGTTGAAGTTACACTCATAGTTGAATACCACCTGCACCAGCCATCATCAAGAGCTCATAAAACTGAATACCAAAGGTCGTCATATTCCAATGCCCTGCATTTGTGATTAATACACCTGATACATCCATTGATTTAGATACACTATCTACTGATTTGGACGTTTCATTGCCTATGACTTTTCCTGCATCACCGCCAATACTTGAAGCATCCATCCCACGCTTGTAAAGCGTGAGATAGTGAGCGATAAAAAGAGTCAGACCATAATCAATCAAACCATCAGGATCATTAGGATCACCCCAACGTGAAACAGGCAATAGCTTTTTTCCAAGGTTCAAGTAGAAATTGAACTGAAAGGATGGATATTCATTCACATCGGCAAACATCGGCATAGATTCACGAAAGGATGATTCAGTAATCATGATTATTTACCTTTCGCGTCCGCTGCAGTGGATTGTTGAGCCTTAGTTAATTGCACTTTTAAATCTGCAATTTCTTTATCCTTGGCTTTACTCACCTTTTCTAATTCATCGATCATTGCGTCCGCTGCAGTGGACTGTGCTGTTAATGATTCAATTGCAGCATTTGCAGCATCAAGCGCAACCTGTAGCTCGCTTGAGAGTGCATCACTCGGAGTAATTGCCTGCGCATGTGCCCTAACAAACCAATGTTCTGCAATATCTTGCTCAACTTCTTGCAAGCCGGGTTGCAGTACTATAGTTTTTGCTTCCCCTTGGTCATCACGACCAAGGTTTACAGTGAGCTGCTTTGACAAAAGGATCTGAACTAACTTTGACATAGTGACTCCTTATAGCCCATCAGCATAGTAAGCGGTTTCAGGATAAACCCACTCGATCGCACCCAAACGACCAAAATAAGTGGTCAATTGACGTAAATCACGATATTCAATCGGAGTACGTTGTAACGGTACCAGAGGGAAACGAACACGATTTTCAGATTGCGTATAAGTCATCATACGATCTGTACCACCCACTCCACGTTTAACACACCACTTTGATGGTTGAATGTCTAAAGGTCGACCGTTAACGTTATTCGACAAGCTATTGAGCTTTAAGAATTCAAGGATTGAGATATTACCAGCATCACTCACAATTCGAGATGTCAGTAAGCTAAACTGATTAGGCGGTAACAATAATTTGTCAGGGCATACAGCAAAACCAGATGCCAACCATGCGTTATTTAAAATGAGGTTTACATCATCCAAGATTTCTTGAGGTGTTGATGTTTTCCAGCTTTTGTTGACGTTGGTAGCACCCACTTTTGAAGAGTTAAGTAAACCTTCCACGCCTATCATTTCATCACCGATATAGACTTGCTCGTCAATATCCATTTGATGCTTAAGCTGTAATCCTGACAATTTTTGAGAATCTACAGGACGACCAACAGCACGTGCCGACTCAAGTTCTGGGATAGTCCAACCAACCTGCATTGCCCATAAAGTCAATGGTTGTGCAGTCTTACCAATATCTAGTGCGATACCAGCAATCGCATCTGTATTTTTACCTACCCACGACTTACCATTCGGTGAAGCACCGCCTGCAGCTGCAAAACTAGAGTTGGTAAATGATGAGGTTTCATCAGCAATTGATACATCAGAGCGCAAGTCAACATCACGCCCCCATGTTACGCTCACCAATGGATCGTGCATGGTTTGGTCTAAGCGTTCTAATTCACCCAATAAGAAAGCACCAGTGCTATCCACTGTTTGAGCATCAAAGGTACGCATTCCCATTCCATTGTCACGTGTACGAGCACGAATAGGATTGCCCATTGCTACCGCCTGCGCCATGGTAGTGGCTAAGAGTAATTTACTCATATTTTTATTTTCTCCAGACATAAAAATAGACGCTTATAGCGTCCTGTTTTACATCAACTAAGCTTTAGATATTAAATGAGATTTCAACATTGCCTTGCGCATCTGCATCGTGCATGAACATGGCATTTTTCAATTCAATTGTATTTGTGGCATCCGCACCTGCTTCAATACCGCCAATAGGTTTAAGTTCGGTACCAGCAGCAACACGAACAAATACAGCACCTGCTTTTTTGGCATTTCCTACATTACATTTGACAGTCATATAACCACGGCGCAATACATCTTGGATAATTCCTGATTGGGGAGTTGCAGCACCCATGCCGTTTAAGGCTGATTGTGTTGGGTATGAGCGAACAATTAAGCCATAAACGTCAGTATCTGCAGCGGTTAAAGGAACAATTCCATCTGCCGTTAATTTTCCAAATACACCAAACGCACCAAAACTACCGACCGCAAGATGCGCTTCAATTGCTGAATGTGATTTTCGGCTCACATCCCCCGGAATGCCTGACGGCATACGATATAAAAATGCATTACTCATGCTTATTTTCCTTTATTCCAAAATTCACGGTTACGGGCGTTAATATCTGCAGGCGATGCTGGAGCACGACCAAAGTCACGGGTAGAAATACCTGAACGAACACCAGCTAAATTATTTTGCTGTTTCATTAACTCAGATGCACCAATGAATGCAGCATCAATCGTTGCAACTGACATTGCATCAAAATCTGTATTGCCACCAATAAATGGTGAAATGGCTTTTTGACCATCTGTGGTTGCATAGGCTTGTTTTAAGGCTGATCGTTTAGCATTTAATACAGCCTTGCCATTATTCGCACTATCCATAGTGGGCAACTTAATGCCTGGTACCAATATTTCAGCGCGTGACAATACTTGTTTTAACGAGTCACCAGTATGATTTTGAACGCCTTGTTCTGATAATTTTGCAGCTTCTTCAGCCTTTAAAATATCATCTTTAGTTTTTTCTGGATCATCATCTGGATTATCGTCATCCTCTGTTTTCTTTTCAGGATCATCAGAGTCTTTGGTTTTTTTCTTCTCCAAAGCAACTAGACGCGCATCCATTGTTTTAAGGGTTTTAAGAATTTCGCGATTTACTGCAGCATCACCAGTTTGAGTACCAGATTCATCCTCAGGATCTTCATCCTCAGTTTTTATATCAGGCGCTTCATCTTCAACTGCTTTGGCTAATTTCTCAGCCTCGTCAGCATCCTTTGTTTTAACTAGATTGCGGATACGATCAGCAAAACTAATTTTCTTCTTAGCCATAAAGCTATCTCCAATTTTACAACGTGACCCACAACGCCCTTTAGGAACCAAGACAATGTGATTTCCAAAAATATTAGTTTGAAACCCTTTACCGACACTAATTTCAGTATAATCAGCATCATAACCTAATGAAATTTCAACCTTTCCAGCCATTACAGCATCAATAGTTTCTTTATCAGTAATAAGTAGATCTGCAACCAAACAATCAGAATCTATATCCTCTCCACGGCGGATATTGTTCCCAGAGCCTTTAGATAATTCTTTCCAGTTCTCAGGATTCACCCAATCGTCAGGATGATCATCCGTGACCGGTTTACCTTCAAAACTAGCGATCGTACGTGGATCAAAAAGTACATCCTCATCACGCTCAATAATAATCAAGCCTGACTTATCCGCTGTGACTGGTACCTCACCATTGCCATACATCAGCTTTCCTATACGCGCAATTGGAACATCACGGCAAAGTAAATAACCTTCAGGTGTAGTTTCCCGTGTGCGACCAATCTGACCAGTCGTGTAAAAGTTTGAGCGATCAACTGTCTTTTGGTCTTTTGTCTTTTTTGGCTTAAACATGCTTCACCATTAAATAGGCAATAAAAAACCACCATATTGGTGGTTTTTTTACAATTAATATGCTTAATTACATGTGGTTAGTTTTACTTCATCACAAATAAAACTAGCTAATTTTAATAACTTTAATTCAAAAACTTTCAATATTAAAATTGAATGGAGAGAAAAATGAGCATAAAAGATATTATTTCATCTGCTGGCCGTAATTTGCACACAATTATTATCACAGCAAGAGAAGATGGTGGGCCGACAGAAACAAGAGAAGCCGAGCCTTATAGCTATCGAATTAAAGGAGGAACAGAAAAATTTTTCTGTTACGATATTGAACGTGGCGGAATTAGAAACTTTCACGTATCCAATATTATCTCTGTAGAAGAAACAAACAATAAGTTTACTCCTCGTTGGGATGTTGAAGTTTAACTACTTCATCGCCATTTTCAACTCGAATAGTAATTGCTTCTAAACGATCTGCGGCGACAGCCAAATTTAAACAGGCATGTCGCCATTTTTCATTATTTTCTTTTAAAGCCTCCAATTCAGCTCGCTCGCGTATTTCGATTAATTCATGTCTAGTCCACATATTTTTTCCTCTTAAAACACATTAATAAAACTTTTTATTTGATCTCAATTAATAATCATTTGGTATCACTGGTTCAGGATAACATCGGCAATTAATATCACAGCCCGCATGCGCTCTTCGACCAGACTTAACATCAACAATTGGGGGCTCATTCCAGTAAATGAATTTCCCATTCAACCAAGCATGCCTTTTACGTACATCCTCATCATCCGAATCACGCCAAATGTACCCCTCAGATCCTAAATTTTCTGCCCGAACTTGTGTAAATATACTTTGTGCTCTGCTTACTTCCGTTCGTGCAATAGTATTTGCACGTGACTTGGTCACATGGCCAGTGGCCATAATCAGGCTAGATATTTCACTGGCTCGGCTACCTTCAATCAAGGCACGTGTAGACAGATCACTTATTCTTTGTGCTGCATCGAGTGGCAAGGATTTAATTAAGCGGATTTGCTCATTAAGTAATTGTTGGTACACCGCACCAATATCTGTATTACGTATTTGATCTTTGAGACCTCGCGATAAATCTTGTGCATAAATCAACCAAGTTTTCTCATCACGTAAAGCTACATCTGAGATAATTCTGCCTGCAGCATTTTTTGCCCAAAAATCTAAAGTATTTGCATACTCATTTAATGCAGAAACAATAAGAGCATGTGATCTTGGATCATTTACGTTAAAGCCTTTGACGATCGTATCAATATAACCTGCAATTTTTCTAAGCTGCTGACTGTACCGAATCTCCATCTTTCTTGCCCGATGGGGCGTCAGTCGGTTGATTTGATTCTTCATCATATTCACCCTTAGGTGGTGGTGGGTCATCGACTGCAGCTTCTATTTCTTCATCTGTGATATGAGAAAAAATTCCAGTCACTTCTGAAGATTGGCGCAATTCTTTCAAAGCGGTTTTACGGCTGATTAATCCGCTTTCTTCAACAGTAGTAACCGCTTGAGCGACCGTGTTAGCCACTTCAGCTTTAACCTTTTCATCAATCTGCCACAGAGAAGCAAAATCAAATTTAAACGAATTAGGTAAGGCTTTACCTAATTTAGATAATGACACAACAGCTAGAAGCGTTTGCAACGGCGTACGCATACGGCCTTCTTGCTGTTGATTAATATTATCGTAATAGTTAGATAAGTCACTTTCACCTGTTGCACTAAAGCCTGCGGGGGATTGACCAAACAAACGAACCAAAGGGATACCAGTTGCACCAGCAATTTGTTGTCCAAACTGCATCAACAAATTATCTAAGCCAGTAAAACTATATTGATGTGTTTCGAATGTATCTTCGGCATCCATCAAGGTCATGCCTTCATTAGATTGCCACTGCCGAATCTGTTGAATCTGCTTAACTAAAGCATCATAAAGCCGTCCGCCCTTAGCGATTATCTCGCGTAACCCTTTGACTTTATATGTGCGTAAATGTGCCTTATAGACTAACTGGCCAGCACCTAAAGTTGCACTATCAAAAATTGTTAAACGATCCTCTAAGCGCTCAATAACTGATTGTCCCCATAAATTTTCAGCAATTGCTTGCCAATATGGGAGTTCTACACCATCCATACGTATCACTCGTGAATAGTGAATCTTTTGATTACACAAACCGACGGAATCGGTAATCACATCGTAATACTTAGGCATTCCATAATATGGTCCATATTCAGTGACCAGATCTTCTAGAGTCGGTACAACCATCCAACGATCAAGAACGATTAAGCCTTTGAATTGATCTTTAGCCACTGTATTGATATTCAACGGCGTTGAGACATTTTGTCCATCAATCATCATGACAGCAATTGCACCACCATAAAGCCGAGACCACTTAATAGTTTTATTAAGTTTATCCCAGACTTGTAAGCGATCTAATTCCTGATTGATTTCCTCTGCGTCTTCTGGAGACTGCAAGCCTCGCATGTTAATGCCTTCTCGGGTCATATCATCGGCTACAACATCAACAACTTGACCGACCACCCAAGACGATCGATACATTGATTCAACTAGCAATCGATTGCGACTTAAGTAATTTGCGCTGTAGGTTGATTGATCGTGTTGACTTCCAGCACCCAAGCCAACCCGAGCCGCGAAGTTTTGAAAACTATCCGCAGTAAATTTAAGTAATCCCATATCTTTCTCGAATTAAAGCTTGCCCCAAACGCTAAGGAATGAAACTTGCGGATTAAAACAGATCATGACTCCATCAGCCCTGTTGGGTGATGCTGTACCGTCTGGTTGTTTATTGACTAAGATCTTGCCCACGCCATTTTTTGTATAAGTCGGCTGTGATAATTCAGTGGTAAGTAATGCCAACTCTTTTGGATCTATGTCTTTACTGGATAAAGAAATGATCATATCGGGATCATATTCACGCCCTTCAAGTGCTCTAAAAGTTTCCTGAAATCTCAAACGTAAAGACCACCACGATTGGGCTTTGAGGTTGGCAAAGAAATCCTTATTTAAACGACTTTCTACCATCTGCCCGTCTGGATCATGTACCGCGCCTGAACCTCTAAACGGTTGTACATCAACTTCAGGCAATCCCTTTTCACGCTGTAGCTCATTAATGACGCGCGAATCTCCACGGCATCCAGCCCCTAAACCATCAGCATCATAGAAAAGCGTATCAATTGACCTTTCTATGCTTATGTCCATTGCTCTTTGAGTAGTTCCGAATATATCGTCACCCTTACCACTCCAAGTATCGAGATAGTCCATCACAACACCATGACGGCACACTAAAGAGTTTTTATCCTTGCCCTCATCTGCAACATCTAACCCACCTATACGATCGCCAGTAGGATCAATCCCTAATTTGAGATGTGCATCAATAGAAAGCTGAACCCATGCGGATGGAATTAATACACCCTCAACAGACGCGGCATAGTTAATATCGACCTCTTGCGCTAATACAACATCATCCAATGTGGCCAATTGCTTTTCATACCAAGGATAGATTTCTTTGCCGTTGTAAATGACTGTCCAATTTTTATCAGGGTTTTCACGCCACGGCATGGTAAAGACTGAATATCGTCCACTGAAGCGATCTTGATGGAATCTATCACCAATACCGTTGGGTGTTGATCCTTTGATATGAACGTTGGTATTTTGCGATATTGCCGCATCTACCGCTTCTTGACGCTCTACAAACGCCCATTCATCAAGAAAGTACATTGTGGTACGTCCACCACGGCCAATGTTGTCACCCGCCTCACCCGTGATGGTTGCACCATTATCAGGATTGATGATACGCATGTAATTGTCATGCACTTTTTCAACAAAGCCCTTAGGCTTCATCCAATCAGGCATTTTACTGAACATATCTCGGATTTTATGAAACAGCGTTTTAGGGTCGCCCTTTTTATCAACCAACTCTTCCTTGCGACTTCCTACACCGCCAGCAAAACCCTCAACAAATAGCCACCGATGTAAGAAAAATCCTAGAACGACATAAGACATTCCCTCATCACGTGATTTTTCAATCAAACCATGTGTTTGAGTGTTTTCACGTTCAAGCAACCAATCTACAAGTTCAACCTGTTTTGGCCGTAATACAAAAGGAAGATTTGCGGGTAACCCGAATGACATACCACGAGGATCATAAGTCCAGATCCAATGGTTAAACCAATGCACTGGATCAGTTCGGCATTTATATAGTTCAGCCTGTTTGCTTAATTCGTTTTGCTCTGTCACCGCTTTATAATAATAACGGCGGCTCATTTCCCCTATCACATCAGGCAAGCGTGTATTGATTGTCCATGTTTTGATTAAGGGTGCAATTTCATCCAGTGCATAAGTCATAACTTACCTGTAATTGCTAAACGTGAAAGTTCTTGCGGGGTCATTTTTGCAAGTTCTTCAGGGCTTAAGATTTGTTGATTTTTCTGTTGAGTCTCCGTTTTAATTGCCCCACCATTTGCCCCTGTTACCTCTTGTCGAGTTACACGGCCATCGGTTTCTTGAAATGCTTGTTTCAATAGATTCTGTTTAGCACGCTTATTTCGCCCTGAGTCGTCATACATCTTTTGAAGTTCACGCAAACGAAAAGCTTTATTCGCAATTGCAATATCTTCAATATTTTCTCGGAAGTCCTTGCGTGTACGCTCAAACAACTCTTTTAATTTTTTGCTTAGATTACGTCCAGCCACTTTGGTTGGGTCGTAAACTGCAACCTGTTGCCGGGTTATCTCAATATTAAAATCTTGCTTTACAGCTTCGACTACTTGTAAAGGGGTTTCAAAGCAAGCAAGAGACTGAACTATAAAGATTTTCACAGGCTCTTTTAATGCTGCCATAAACTCACCTTCGTATAGCTACGTATAGCAAAATAGCCAAAAAAAATCCCCTATTAAGGGGATGCTTGATAAATAATAGACCTCTTACAAAAGTCAAAAAATGATCAGGTGTCAATGTTGATTTTATTAAGTTTCATCAATTCTAAAGCTATCATTTATCCAATATTTCATTACGGCAGGTAACAATTTCTGAAAGTTTTCAACAGTTAGACTTTTCGAAAAATGTTTCCTATCCTCCTCAGTTGTGCACCCAAATTCCCGCATCACCGACAAAGTAAGTATGAGTGTCCTCAACTTCAATATTATAAACCGTCATGGTGAGATGGCCTTCACCTTCACTCCATTCTACTGTATCTGGGTCGCGCCAATGACCCTGTCTAAATCCATAAAATTCAGCACCTTCTCGATGCTCTTCTGGAGTCTGATCAATTAAACGTTGTTTCCATTCATGATCATTTATCCAGAGTTTATCCATTATTGGTCTATAGGCTGGGTCACTGTAGTCTCTCTCACCTGTGATTAAATCAATAAAGCGTCCTCCTGATTGCCCAGTCTCATCACTATAGTCAACAATATAACCAAAACCGGCTTTATTCGTTTTTAATAACGGAGTTATGCCTTTATATTTACCATCATAACCGCCTCCACCATAGCTAATAAATTTGTTACCATCTTTAATCACCATAGGATCTTGAGGAGTTAAATTTTCTGCTGGTAACCAGCCTTGATTAATTGTCCAAAATGGGTGACAAGCTGTAACAAATAATGAAGATGGTATTGCCTGTTGATCTAAAGTTCTTCTTAATTTAAAACGCTCTTTAATCGTTAGCTTCGGATCAACGTAGTGATCAAACTCCATAAGGAATATTGGAACATTATCTGTAGTCGTGGTTTTACGAATTCGTTTATAAACCAGTTCACCACTACCATCTGCAGCTTTAGATAAAACTTTATCACCAACCTTAAGTTGTTCAATAGCGATAAGCCCTTGCTCAGTATGTACCGTAGTGCCCGCAGCAAAACAGGTATGTGATGTATTATTGTCTCCAATGCTACTTTCCTTTAACTCTTTAAGTGATCCATACAATGACCTAGCATCAACAGCTAATAGTTCTGCAGTTTTTTGCTTTCTCCATACTTGATAGGCACCAATAATTACAAAAATGGGGATTAAGGAAATTGATACAGTTAAAAAATCACTAGATTTAGTTATGCTCTCAAGACAGATATTCTTTGGAAGTAAACATCCATAATATTCAGGAAAAACAGTAAATATCAAATATACAGATAATGGTAATGCAAAATAGTAAATATTTTTCATAAGTCAGTCAAAAGTACTTGTTTCATAAATTTTACCATTCTTTTTGATTTTTTTTAGAATACGATAAAAAGACCTACATCGGATGAGCTTTAAAAAAATTAAACCCCGCCAAAATCTAAAATTCAGCGGGGTTCCTTGTGCCGTAATCCGTTCGGCAAAATCTCACATAGTCTTATGACTTAGTGAGTGTTGAGTTAAGTTTGATTCAAGAATTAAAGTAATTCTTTGTCCAATACATCGCATTACAGGAACAAGTCTTATTGCCAGAATCCTTTCGGCAAAAATGATATGTAAAGTTGATTATTTACCTACTGCACGAACCAAATTCATGATGCCTGTTAGAGTTAGATCACAATTAACTTTGATTTTCTTGTGTCGGTTTTGTATTTTCACTTATCTCAAAGCATTAAAAACCTGCCTAAGAGCAGGTTTTAAAATAAACATCAACGATAGGGATAATTTTATAATTTTCTTTTACAAGTTGGACAAATATCAGGATTATGTCTATTTAAATGTGCAACAGAATAATTCTTAAAAGATTCGCACATAACCTCACTTTCAATTAATGCATCTTGGTACTTATCTACTATATGATCAAAAAGCTCTATTTTATCTTTATTATCTAAACCATCAAAAATTTTATCAACTTCTGAAATACCTAACAACAACTTAAAACTTTTCATAATTAACTCACTTCTCATCCAAATTATTAATATTTAGAGTAACAGTCCCACATAGTATACACAACTGATCTTTATGAAAAAATCTTTCAATTAAATTTGGAGCCTTTTTTAAAGGAGAATTTCTACATGTAGGGCATAGTTGATTAGATTCTCTCAACCAGTATCTAAAAGCTTCTTGAGTAATTTTCTTAGGAATTCTAGGAGAATTTAGTATATCTATTTGATCTTGCATTCTTACAAATTTACGTAAAATATCTAAATCATCAAAGTTCGATTTTTCAACCATAGACTTTGCTAATTCAGAAATTTGTAAATTATTTCTAAATGATGTTGCATACAATTCTTTTTTAATTTCATTTTTACTAAATATTATAGAGTACAATCCAAATAATAAAATTAGAAGAGAACCTACAATAGATGCCAGCTCAAAATACTGGTATAGATTTTTTATTAGGTCAATATTAGTTTGTTTAGAAAAAAGCATAATTGATGTAATAGCAATGGGAAAACTAAATGTAATATAATTAATTAAATTTAATTTATTATCGACTATTTTATAAAGCTCTTTACATTCAAACCAACTTGTGCAGGAATTCAACCAAATAACTTCCACTTCCTGCCTTTCGATGTTTGAAGTTTCAATCTTATCCTCAAGCGGCATTTTAATAATTTGGCTTTCACATTTTATCAGTTTGAAGAAACTTCTTAAAGCCATAGCCCCCCCTTACCAACGAACTTATAAAGAATATTATTTAAAAAAACCCATCTATTTGATGGGCTTTTATTTCTTGGTCTTGAACAAACCGTAATACGACCAGTATAGAAAAATATACCCTTTATTTTGGGACTAAGCAATCATAAATTATATTCTTCAGCCACATAATGAAAATATCCTCTTAAGTGGGAATCAAGATCGACTCTCCAATCCCCTAAAATGTCTAATGCTACCTTTTCGTATTTATCATAAGTTCTTAAATAAGCTTTTCGATCAATGCTCATACAAGAAATTCGATGTCGCTCTGATTGATTGTAAGCATTTTCTTTTTTCCCTTCGCATTTACTGCACTCAACATGCTTTTTATCAGTTTTTGAAAATACAAACCCTTTTCCATTACATTTGATGCATATACCTCGTTTAAATAAAAATTGAATCAATGCAGAACGAGCCACACCTTTTGCAGCTTCTTTAGTGGTTATCTGTTTAGTTTTAAAACCATCTTCTTTAAACTTTAAGCGAATTTCTGAAGTTAACAGATTGTGAATTAAGGCAAAGTGACGATCTGTAGGATTGATAGAACGAACTAACGCCCACAACATTGAATAAACTTCTGGACTCATATCCTGCATCATTAGAGCAGCGCTATTTGCCTTACTTCCAAATGTTGATGGTCCACCTACACCATCCTTAAAACCATCCATTGTTTTTTGTGCTAAGTCGAGCAATGTAAAATCGACTTTTGAGCGACTTGGAGTAAATAATAAACGGCGTAAATCGTGAACTATAGTCTCGTTTCGATGTTTCTCAAATTTTGCTGTTGCTGTCATAAAATCACCCTATTAACCGTCTAATTTCTTCAATCGCCTTGCCACTTTTCACCTGTTCAGTGCTATACCTAAATACTAAATAACCCAGTACCTGAGCTGAGTTATATTTCTCCATATCTGCTATGTAGCCTTTCCCCCTTGTATGTCTGCCATTGCTCCAAATACCTCCTTCAACCTCAATTAAAATTTTGGTACCAGTAATATGAAAATCAGCTCTCCATTTACGATTCTCATTGAACTGATACTCTTGTTTAAATTCGATACCGTAAGCTCTCAAATGCTGAATAAATGTTGCTTCACCATCACTTACAACACGTTCTTTTTTTAATGAATTACTGCGTTTCAAGTTAGTTTTCTTTCTGGATCTACCACCGTGAAGTTTTTGGTATTCAGTAATTGAGATGCTTTCCACTTAAGCTAAATCTCCCACTTTTTCGACATCATAAAAATTAACTAATTCCCAATTGTTATCTTCTTTGGCGATTAAGCAGCTAAATGAACAATCAATATCAGGCTCATCTTTGTATCTACCCATTTTGGGATTTAATTCATCTAAAAAGATTGGACCATCTTCATTTTTTAAAATTGAATGCCCGATTTGACGTTCAACTTTCGCCATGCGATCAAATGTGTCAGGGAAATCTTTGCGAATCTTGTTCCAGTAACCTGCTCCACCTTTCACACAACCAATGCAGTTATTGTTCAAATAACCAAGCTCATACATTTTCGGTATGCGTATGCCTGCGTCTTGAAGCATTCCAAGACAATCCGCCTTGCTTAGATCTGATTCAATAAGTGGAAAATATGAATTAAGACTTGGATTTCTTTCTTCAAAATCTTGAGCACGATCTATTTCAGCAATGTCATACCCAAATACGTGCAAATCGCCTTCTTTTTGGAACATTCCACGTGGGATTCTTTTAAGCTGAGTTGTACATGGCGCACCCTTTACACCTTTTAAGTAACCTTTCTTAAAAACTTCGTATATTGAATTCAAGCCTTGAGGATAACGTGGATTAAAAATTCGAATAATTTGTTGACCAAACCATTGCTCACATTCATTAAAAAAACGTTCGTTATCAGAGTGCTCTTCTATAATTGGGCTATTCGCAATTACTACTGGTACTTTAGGAAAAATCTTAGCTGCCTTTTCAAGCATAATTTTCGTTGCCACAGCCGATGCTGCACCACAGCTGAACCAGCAAACAATTCGTTTTACTTTCATGCTGCTCCTCTACTCTTAGGTTTAAAACCAACGTCAGCAAGATATGATTTCCAATTCTGGCGTTCAGTCGGATCAGCAAGTTTTGCAGCTATGCGACCAGCAAGATTTTCGTATGATTCACCTGCAGTGCTGTACTTGCTGATAACTTCTGGATGGCGAGCAAGTTTGTTTGCAAACATGTACATCTGACTTGGTGAAGCAAAAACTAGGAAATCAGGATCTAAATTAATTTTCTCAGATTTAGATTTATTTCCGTATTTATGGCGATTTTTTAAAAGCCAGTCTGCAAAGTGGTAAATCATCAAGTCATCACAAAGATTATTTCCAGCATTGAATAATTCGAACGTTTTCTTTTCTCGCTCAAACCAACTTGCTTCGATAATGTCTTTTGGTACTACAGAAGAATCAGCTTGATCTAATTCCAAACGAAGTTTATTAAAACAAAGCCACCCATTTTTATTTTTAGATTCATTAATAGATTCTTTGAAAGATTCCGTGTCCCAACGTTGGGACTCTTTAACGGAATTGTTGGGACTGTTTAATGGAATTGTTGGAACTGTTCCATTATTGGAACTGTTCCATTGTTGGGACTCTTTAAACCCTTTAATAGTACCATTGTTGGTATTGTTTAAGTCTTGATTTTCATCACTTAACAGTACCGTTATTGGCACTGTTTCACGACCACATACCCCCATCAATTGATAAACTTTTACCTGTTTTGTACGCCCTTTCCGCTCCCCAGTATCAATAATTAATCCATCTTCAACCAATTCATCGATGATTTTTAAAACGGTTTTGCGATCCATTTCGGTATCTTCAACCAATCTGGCCACACTGGGATAAGCGCTATGATCCTCACTTGCACGATCCGCAAGTGACAGTAAAACCAATTTTTTTAAAGGTTTTATACTGCCGCCTTTCTTTTGTTTTTGTCTAATTTTCCATGCCCAAATGGTTGCATCTAAGCTCATAATTCACCGACCTTAGGCTTTACGTACCCACCAAATGAAATGGCCTGTTCAGCCTTGGTCAAGCTCGTAATAACCTGATGTGATAACCAAATTGTGATCTTGAATCGATAAGCCATCTTTTGGGCCAATTCTTCTTTGGTTACAGCTGCATTCTCTTCGTTGTAACCACGCATTCTTAGATTGCCTTTTTTGATGTCATGGATGTGGTCCAACAAAAGCAAAGTTGGTTCATAAAATGATTGGATTTCTTGAGTCTGTTTATGCTCAGGTTTAATTTGAAAATGGCTATTCATGAAACCTCCGCGAGTGCTTGTTCAACTTCGGTTAAACGGCGATTGGCTTGGATTTCTGCAATTGATGCTGTGCGAATTTCATTTGCAAAAACATGCAGCAAATAACTTTTAGACTCAATTTCGTACATATCAAGATTTGAGTGAAACTCCTCAACACTGAATAATTCCTCTGAATCTGTCGTGTAGTGTGGCTTTTTGAGAACCACAACATCACCCAGCAGAAAATCAGCATTAATGTTGTTTGTGTTTTGGTGTTGTGCTAAATTTGATTTCATATTCATTGGTCCCATAATTGATGAATTAGAAGCCTGATTCGCGAGATCAGGCTTTTTTATTGTCTAAAACTTGAAGTGGAAATTTGACCTGACTATCCCCGTCATTCCCGTCACCGACCACAATCTCCCGCATCCGCTCATTTCTTTTGATTCGCTCAAGCCCTAAATTGACGATATGCCATTCACCAACAATGGCTTTTTCGAAGAGGATCGAAGCTTGTCTACTCATTTCCATACCGTAATACGCAGAAATATCTCGAAGTTTGTCCATAATTTCAGGATCGTGCTTAGTGCGAAGGTCTTCTTTTTCAAGGCTCATGATTGCTCCTATGAACTTAGTGCTTGTAAATCCGCCTTAAGCTCTCCTTTAGTGAGAACTTCAAAGGTGGCTTGCGTGCGGGGTGGGATGCCAAACTTTTCCCACTCCCAGATAGTTGTTCTTCCACGTTTGATTTCTTTGGCTAATAGAGTGTTGTTTTTCACTCCATAAAAAACTCGCAACTGAGCAACATTCATGTTCTTTTAACCGAATTATTTCTGTTCGGTTAAGTGAAGCACATATTCGTTTAATCGTCAATTAATTCGTTCACAATTCCGAACATATTAAGAGGAATATTCTATGGACACATCTGATCGCATAAATTTAAGAATGAGCGAACTAGGGTTGTCACAAGCAGACCTAATTAGAAGTACTGGAGCTGGACGCGCGACAGTTCATGGGTGGGTTACAGGAACAAATAAACCTAGCGCTAAACATATTGGTGCTGTATGTGCAGCTTTGAAGACAACACCTCAATGGTTGTTAGATGGAATAGGTCCATCTGAAACAAGCAATGGCTCTATGACAAACATTGAAGTTGACGTATATAGTCCTGGCGACCCTATTCCGGAGGGATATGTAGCTATTGATTATTATGATGACGTATACGTTAGTGCAGGTAATGGTTACTTGAATATCGACTACCCAAGTCCTAAAAAAATGCTTTTTGAAACAGCATTGGTGAATAAATGTAACGTTCATTCTGATGAAGCAAAAATTATCCATGTACGTGGTGAAAGTATGCAACCAGTTCTTTGGGATGGTCAGCCAGTATCAATTGATACTTCAGCGAAAAAAATATTTGATGGTGAAATCTACGCCTTTCAAGTTGCTGATGATACTAAAATCAAGTATTTATCCACTTGGAATGAACAAGGTGTCGGAGGGTTTAAAGCAGTTTCAGCTAATCCTGATAAAAACAGATATCCAGATGAATATTACTCACCAGCTAAAATTGAAAGTGAAAATATCCAAATCATTGGTCAGTATTGGATGAAGATAGATACACGACGTATTAGGAGATAATTCCTAGTTGCTCTCATATCTAGAAATCAGACTACGAAATAAATTTAGTTGATAGGGCTGTATTAAAAAGATAGGAGTGCGTCAATTGGTGATCTGGGTAATTAAAATTTCCTAAATAAAAGAGAATATTATGATCGCAACACTTAATAAATCCAAAACAGCATTAACAATTAATCGTCAAGAATTTAAGATGGCATTAGCTAAAATTGGTGCAGGAATTGATAAACAAATAGCCTTTCTTAAAAAAGCCAAACAAAGCTATGATGCAGCTGAAATTGCGCGCGAGGTCATTACTGAAGCAAATATATTTGAAGCTATAATTGAAGGCTTTAACGAGGCAGAAGAAACCAATCTAAAGTTAAATGACATAACAAATCTTGAACTAGCACAAGGATGGATAGACGAATTTTTAGAAAATTATTCGGATATATAAATAGTTATAATAAGTTTTAACCTATCTTACCCTACTATATGTAGGGTTTTCTTTTGTCTTTTGAAATATAAATTCGGATAACAATACAAAAAACCGAATAAAACCGAATTAAATATTGACATAATTGTTCGGTTATACGAATATACAAACACCAGATTACAAAAAAGCGCATCGACCGTCAAATCTAATGCGCTTTTCCTTACAACAGGTGAATTATGAACACAAAACCGCATTCAATCAATACCATTGTTACACATCGTGTGCAGCCATTCAGCTTTATCAAAGTAGCAGCAATAAGTGGTTTATTCACAGTAGGTGCTATCGGTCTTACATATGATCAAAAATCTACTGAATATAAACCTGCAGTAGTAGTTCCTAACACTGCCACTTCTTCATATAGCATCCAAGCTTTAAAGATCATTTCTGATTCATCAGGCATGGCCGTGATAAAACTTGATAGCTTCTTACTTAAAGTTAGCTTTGATTTTGAATCTCATGCCGATAACTACGGCGTACCAGGTTCTGAATTTACTGCAGTTGATATCACCAACTTAGCAATTGACGAGATCCAAGACATTAACGGCAAGGAATATAACGACTTCACGGATTACAACGATCACCGAAATATCAATCAGATAATTATCGGTTATATCGAGCGTAACCGTTTGGTGGAGGCTGTCTAATGAATAAATCAACTACAAAAAAATCAGAATTTATAAGCGATGAAAACGGTGAATTCCGCATGCGTATTTATTCGTCTGAATACACTCAGAAAAATGGTGAAATCTACCGAGTTAGTAAATCAGGCTATTTGTACCTTATCGAATTCGCAGAGCACTTAGAGAAACCTTGGATTAGCCTTAATTTTGAACGTGAGCGCAAGTTTCAGAAGCGCAAAGCATTGGCTATTGGGCTTCAAAATTCAAATATCCCCTCTTACGAACGTCGTGCGTATAAAAAACGTATGGGATGGACTGGAGCATAATCATGACAGTATTTTTTAAAAAAGCTGAACGTAAAAATGCAAAATTACGTCTTGCTCTTGCTGGCCCAACTGGCTCAGGTAAAACACTTGGCGCTCTGCTAATAGCTAAAGGTATTGGTGGAAAAGTTGCTGTAGTAGATACAGAGAATAGCAGTGCTGAGCTATATGCCAATGTGATGGAATTTGATACTGCGAATATTCAACCTCCTTATTCACCTAAAAAATTCATTACGGCAATTCAAGCTGCAGAGAAAGCTGGATATACAACGGTCATTCTAGACAGTATTACACACGAGTGGTCTGGCGTTGGTGGTTGTCTTGAAATGGTGGACGCTTTAGGTAAAGGGAAATTCAAGGGTAATACATGGGGTGCTTGGAGTGAGGTCACACCTGAACACCGTAAATTCATTGATGCAATGCTTCACTCCAGTATTAATATTATTGTGACCATGCGCAGTAAGATGGACACAGTCCAAGTCGATGCAGGCGGAGGCAAAAAGAAAGTTGAAAAGTTAGGTCTAAAAGCTGAACAACGTGATGGCATTGAATATGAATTCACAACTGTTTTAGATATCACGCACGGTGATTATTTTGCTGTCGCAACTAAAGACCGAACAGGTTTGTTTTTACAGCCTGAGCAAATTACTGAACAGACTGGAATCAAGCTTAATCAATGGCTTTCCTCAGGATCAGCTGACTCTACAATTAATGGAAATCAATACCTCGAGCTTGAAGAGCTTATGCTTCAAGCTGGTGTAGATATCGAAAGATATTGTAGTAAACGCAAGCTAAACAGCCTTCAAGACGTTCGCCAACAAGTATTTGAAGAAACTTGTAAAAGTATTAGAAAAATTATTGAACAGAAATTGCAATCAAGTAAAGAATCTGAAAATCAATTACAGCAAGAACAAGATTCAATGTTCCAAGCCGATTTTCAGAAAGCTTTGATTGATATCCAAAATGCTCAAAGTCCTAATGATCTTCACTATCCAGCTAATTATTTTTCAGGAAGCAAATTTGAAATGCAAATTAATAATGCATGTCAGGCTAAAGCAGACATGGAGGGATGGACCGCATAAAAACAAATTACTTAAATAGAATCCACACTTTTAAAGGAGATCAAACAGTCAATTAAAGTATCATGGATCGTATAGCTGACCCTCTGCGATCCAGATTATAAATGATTGGAAAAATATAATATGGGCAAATATATTGTAGTGATTGAGTCTGAGAAACCTCCACAAATCTTTCTAGGTGATAATTTTGCAGGCGGTAAAATAGTTGAACTAAAAGCTGAAGAATTACCACATCGTGTAACAGCGGCTTGGCTTGCTCAACGATTTAATCTCTCTCGTAAAACTATTATTGAGAAAGTTGGCCCCCTCAATAAAGGAGATCAAAACAAGCATTTGTACGACCCTAAAGAAGTAATGCCCTTACTTGAGAATTTACATATTACCTCATCGAAACGTGGTGCTAGACGTAAAAATTAGAAAAGGGCTTATTGCCCTTTTACTTTCTTTCTATATCTTTAATAAGTTTTAAAAACTCATTAGCATATGTTTCTGCCTGATCCCTTTGACAAATAATATTAATGTTTTCATTATTAAAATTAGCTTTATTCGTCCAATTAAAAGATCCTGTTATAACTGTGCTTAGGTCTATGATGCAAAATTTATGATGCATAATATTTTTATAATAATCATTTAAAGGGGAAACTTTATAATATTCAATATTTGATTGTTCAAACTTGATCCCCCTACTATTGGTTAATTCATCATCATTCACAACAATTCTTATATTTACACCATTTTTATATTGTTTGTAGAGAGCTGCAGCAATAGGTCTAGATGTAATCCATGCAACAGCTACCCAAATTAAATATTTTGCGGAATTAATTTGCTCAATAACCTGATTTTCTATGTTTTCAAATATTGGTATAAGTTGTATATCATCTTTAAAATCTTTACCTTTTAATTTATAAACGCCATCAGCATCCATTTCTAATTGGTATTGGTCATGCTTCAATATTTTGTTAATTTTTTCAGCTTTAGTTTGAGGGTTTTTGCATCTCCTATCATCTACTAAACTCTCAATTAGTGGTTTCAAATGCGGAGTACTATTTAAATCCATCAATTTACGCTTGGTATACGCCTTTCTAGAAACAAAATTTGCTTGTTCAATTAGAAGATCGTAATCATCCCTTGATCCAAAAATATTGAAAAGCTCAACTATTTCTTTTCCTGTTAATCGGTCCTCTCCAGAATCGTCAGTAATATGTTGGACTAATTCACTTAAAGATAATGTAGATAATTTCATGTAGTAAAAGCCCCTAGTAATGGGGCATATTTTAAGCAGCATTTAGCATTTTTGCTATCTCTGAAGCTGTTGGATTGTAATAAGTATTCACTAAAACATTAATTGTTTTATGCCCTGTAACTTTTGCAAGTATTTCAACTGGTAGTTTCTGATTGTTCACCATTCTTGTGATTGCTTCATGGCGTGAATCATGAAATGTAAATTGCCCGCTTAATCCTGTTCTTTTGAGATTCCTTTGCCATAAAAGCCTAAATGAATTGGAATTGTGAGGAATCAAATAATCCTCTCTATTTTCCATTAGATCTAAAAGCTTTCGGGCTTTATGAGATAAAGGTACGTCTCTTGATGTACCGTTCTTTGTCTCAGGCAAATGCACATAGTCATCATGAATATGTTCTTTACGGATCTCTAGAATCTCACCTTTACGCATAGCCGTTTCTAATGCAAATAGGAATGACCATGCGATATAGTGTGCAGGCGAACTTGGAACCATGTTTTCATTGTAGTGATCCAAGCCAAATAGGACTCTATCAATTTGAGCTTGATTAATACGATTCTGCCTTGATTGTGGCTTAGTAGGCTTCTTGACCAAGTTAAATGGGTTAGATTGAATCAGGAACACTTCACGAACGGCAAAGGTAAAGACTGAAGACCCTAAACTCATTTCTTTGTGCAAAGTACCTGGCTTAACAAATTTCAGGCGTCTTTCACGATTTTCTGTTATTAATTTAGGTGTAAGATCGTGGATTGAAAAATGCGTTAAATCGCCATAATAACGATCTAGCCATTTGATATGGTTTTTGATATATGTTTTGGATTTAGTGAATTGGCCAACTTTTTCATAGTAAAGCTCAAAAAGCTGTTTTAATGTTATTTGAGGCTTTTCTAGATTCTTGAGTTGTTTTTCATACTCAAGTTGCAATTCCATTAGACGCTTATGAGCCCATTGGGTGCATTCTTCAGAAGTATCACGAGTTGCAGCATCACGGAGATGTTTGAACTTGACTTGAATACGCCAAGCATTGCCACGTTTGACAGGTTTTTGCATATTAATAACTCTCAATATTTGGGGCCGTAATTCAGGCGCCAATTCATAGTGAGATGCATACGCAAGTCAAAAATGGCGCCCGAAAGCGAAATATAAAGCAGTTTTTAATGCAAATTTTGAGTATTTTGATTACTCAAAGCTGACCTATTTGACATAAAAAACAGGGCGAAATCATTACAATTCCACCCCTAATTTATTGATTAATAACAATAAAAATCTTGGTAGGTATATCCAGACTCGAACTGGAGACCTCTACGATGTCAACGTAGCGCTCTAACCAACTGAGCTATACACCTGAAGTGCTGAGAATATTATTCATTTTTTAATAAGATGACAAGCCTTATTTCTTCACTTTTAATGCATTCGCACACTCTTTAAGCAATTTCTTGATATTTTGAATATCCTGTTGATTTTCATTACCTAAATAGACAATTTTTTGAAAAATCTGATTCACTTGTTCAAACAGATGGTTTTGTTCAGTCTGCAAGGCTAAACGCTGCATCCATTGTTGAAAGGTTTCTGACTCTGCTTTTTGATCAACCTCAGATAATTGATGATTAAATTGAGCAATGATTCGCTCAAGCGCTGACATTTGACGAGTGCGCCAAAATTGCGTCACACCCCAATAGATCAACAGTAATCCAAGAATTCCAAAAATTAAAACCAAACCATAACTATAAGCCGATGTTAAGCCAAGCTTCTTCATCCAGCCGCTTTGCTTCTCTGCATCGTAACCGACAACCTTACTCTGCCATTGAAAACTAGCATAGTCACTCCAAACACGCAGCGTTCTAAGCAGCGATGAATGCTGAAAACGCAAATTTGAATAACCCGCATCACCAAAAATCGAACGATCGTCATTCATCACATTTTGCATACCACGATCAATACGCATCGGTGCAATGATGGCCGTTGGATCAATGCGTTGCCATTGCCCGTGTTGATAAACCTCAGCCCAAGCATGTGCATCTAACTGGCGTACTTCCCAACTTTGACCATCAGGAGACAGCTCACCACCTTGGTAGCCTGTGACTACACGCGCTGGAATTCCAACATAACGCATAAGCAAGACAAAGCTTGAGGCATAATGTTCACAAAACCCCTGCCGAGATTGAAACAAGAACTCATCAACGCGGTTATTCCCCAACCTTCCTGGTGCAAGTGTATAAACAAACTTTTCTTTCTTGTACCAGTTCAATACATTCTGAATATAAGCTTCAGAATTAGACTGACTCTGCTGATACAGATTTAAAGCAAACTTCTGGGCCTGTAGATCACTCTTTTTCGGATAACTGAGGTTATTTTTCAGCATCATCTGTTCAAAATGTGCATCCTGAATATCTCTAACCTGACTCCCCACCCACTGTAATTCAATTGGCTGGGTACGCTGTACCAGTCGTTTAGGTGTAATCGACCAATCTTGGTGTAACTCAAAACGTTGTTCTATTGGAATGGACTTTTCCAAACCGGTAATCCATTGCTGACTTGGATCACTGGCAAGATATTGATAATGAAATCCATCAATCTGCCCTGCGATCTTGGAATAAGCTTTTACCTGTTTATTGGCAAACTCACTTGTCCACGTTGTACCATCATAACGATCAAGCACCATCGCTCGCCAATACAGCTCATTACGATTTGGCAATTGCTTCATATTGCCAATAACTCGAAATGCCAATGCACTTGACTGTGAAAGCTCAGCGATATCACCCGGTGACATGCGATCACTCAATCCCGTTACCGCTTTATTATTGGGAATGGGGATTTGCCAAAGTGGTGGCAAACGCGGGAAAAACATAAACAGTAAAATAAAGAATGGCAAAGCCAAAGCAATAAATTTAAGAATATGCAATGAATCACTTTTAAGTGACTGAAAAATCGGTTGCTCTATTTCAAAATTAGCGATTTGTACACGATACAGTCCAACCAAACAACTGATTAAACAGCACAAAACTAACAGTGCCATCCAAAAGGCTTGGCTGTGTAAAAACAAACTGGCACTGACGAACAGAGCAAAGTTAAACAGAATAATAAAGTCACGCTTTGATTTGGTTTCTAGCGTTTTCGCAAATAAAAATGTGGAGAGAACCGCTGTACCTGCTTCTACGCCTAAAAATGTGCGGGAATCAAAATAAATGATGAGCAAAGCTAAAAGTGCAAAAACTAATTTTGGGGTTTGTGCAAATAATCGAGGCAGATTATAGACTTGATGTTTATTGGTTTTGTCATAATACAGTGCCAAAGCCACTATATTCATGAGGAATAAAATAGACAATGCCACAGGCATATAAGCCAGCTGTGCCAGCCAAATCAAACTCAGCACAACTAAAATTGAAATTTGTATCGATTTATTCATTGTTCATCCTCACGCTTGCGCCAATAAGGTTTTGATATGAATATAGTGCTGTTCTCCAATCCCATTTTCAGTTTGTGCATGCGGTAAAATGATGCTGTACAGCGTTTCCGTCTGATGACATCGATCGACCAACTCCATCATAAAACTTAGCTTCTCTTCATGGTCTGCGCTTGGCATTTTGCTATATTCAATTTGCATCGCATGGGTATCAACCAAATCATCGAATTGCTTTACAAATAATCCTTGTCCACGCGCGGCCTGTTTCCAAGAAATGCTTTGCAATGAATCACCTGATTTAAAAGTCCTTAACTCTTTAAATTCATCTAAATCAGGCTCACCTGTATTGGAATAATTCTGTGATTGATGCTCTAAAGACTTCGCTTCAGGAGCAATCCAGTAACTTTCAGTTAAATAAATATAGGTCCATGCTCGCACTAAACCGAGTGGATATGTGGAGTAAATTTGAATTGGGGGAACTGAAAATTCCCCTCGTTGTTGCGGAATAAAATTCAATTCAAAACTTTGTTGTTTTTCTTCAAATAGAAAAGATTGTAATTGTTCATCAATTTTAAAGTTTAAAAACTTAGGCGTAGCACGATCTTGTTGTAGGTTAATTCTCACCTTAAAAGCTTCATTGACCTTACCCACTTCATCGACAACCACATCTAATGTAATCGCATGTAATTGTTTAAAACTGAGATAGAAACTAATACATAAAATCGCACTGATTAAAAAACAAAAACCAAGAATTAAATTGTTGGCATAATTAATCCCAGCGATAAAAGTAATCAGAATAAGGACCAGATACAGAAAACCCTGCTGGTACATAAACACCAACACTTGGTTTTGTTTCAGTGTACGAGTTCCTGTATAGCGAAACCGAAGATGCAGCCATTTAACAAATCGTTGACCTAACATAAGCGTTTCCAATTAGCCCTTTACAGGAACTTTTTGCATAAGTGCTCGTGTCTCAGACTCACCTAATCCTATACGATGCGAAACCACAGCAACAAACACTGCCTGTACATCATCTGCAATTACAAATTGTCTTTTTTCAATCAAAGCATAGGCTTGTGCTGATTTTTTTAATGCCAATAACCCACGTGGAGATAAGCCATGACGACCTTTACGTGTTTCTTCTGCTAGATCAAGCATATATTCAAAAACAACATCGTTCAATGTAATTTGATTTACCACACATTGTAATTGCAAAATTTCCTGATGTTGGAAAATCGCTTGCAACTTTTCAATCAAATCATGGCGTGAGTTTTGCTGCAATAATAGTTTTTCTGCTGCGCGTGATGGGTAGCCTAAAGACAGTCGCATCAAGAAACGGTCAAGTTGTGATTCAGGCAAACTATAGGTTCCACTTTGAAAAAGTGGGTTCTGCGTTGCAATCACCCAAAATGGTTGTGGTAAAGGGTAACGTGTACCATCTATAGTGACATTACCCTCCTCCATTGCTTCAAGCAAAGCACTTTGGGTTTTAGGGCTACAGCGGTTAATTTCATCTGCGAGCAGAATTTGGGTAAAGATTGGACCATGTTTAAACTCAAATTGATGCTCTTTTTGATTAAACATATTGATCCCAATCACATCACTTGCCAGCATATCATTGGTAAACTGAATCCGTTGAAAATCGAGACCTGCAAGACGAGACAAGCTGCTGGCTAAGGTGGTTTTTCCAAGTCCGGGTAAGTCTTCAAAAAGTAAATGTCCACCAGCCAATAGACTACAGAGTGCCAGTTTAGTCTGATGACTTTTATCTAAAATAATTTGGTTGATTTGACTTAAAAAATCATCAATTTTTGGGTAAAACTGAGTGAGGTCTAAATTTGATACAGTGCTATGTTGTTCTGATGCTTTTACTTGTGTTGTTCCCCAAATCACCTTTTATTTCCCCAATAAAATTATTGTAACTTCCTTAACATACACGGTTTTAAGGAATACTCAATCTTGACTGCGATAAATCCATATTTTCATTTGCTGAATACACTTCAAAATTTATAGCTTCCCCCATCAACCAAAATTTTAAACTTTTAATTTTGCGGCATGTTCTAACTTTGTTTTTAAATCTTGCGCACCAATTGAAAATTCACTTCCTGAAATTTCAGCCTGTTTAATCAATTCGATTAAGGTTTTATTGATAGGCGCTTGTTTACCTAGCTGTTGGGCGAGCTGAACAACTTCCCCATTGATCCAGTCCACTTCTGTTGTTCGCCCTGCCATTAAATCATCTTGCATAGATGAACGCGCCAAGGGATCGATTGCCAACATTTTACGGCTTAATATTTTAAAAATGAAATTTGGCAAACTGATTATTTTAGGCAATAGATGTGCCGAAATTGCTGTGAGTTTTGCTGGCTTAATTTGTGCTAAATCTAAGAGATATAACGTTTCTTGTTGCGCCATAGCAAGGCATTGTCGATATTGATAATTAGACAATTGTTGTTTTAATGGTAACTTTGACAAAGCATTGATTGAATTATTTAAATTCAGCAAAATTTTTGCCCATTGCACTGCAAGCATATCCTGATCAAAAACAATTTCTAATTCTGCTTGTTTAAAAAGCTTGGCTAAATCCTGTTGCTGTGCATACGCTTTTACATGCAACGCACCAGATGTCCCTTGATGAAAATGCCCAACTGCTTGAACTGCAACATTAAAAGGCACCATGCCTTCTAAAATCGAATGATGTTTTAAAATCCGCTTTAAAATTGGAACATTACTCAACCCGTTTTGAAAACTCACAATATAGGGGCTGTGTGCGCCTAAATTGTCATAAAGTTCCTTGGCCACTTGCTCAGTCGCAGCAGATTTTACACATACAAAAATAATGTCAGCATCTGTGACTATTTGAGGATCAACACTAAGCTGTAAATCATTTGCCGCGATTTTTATCGTTTTACCAGTGTAATCTGTCAGTTTTAAACCAGACGTCCTTAATTCTTCATATACACGAGGACGTGTAATAAAGCTCACATCAGCACCTACAGCTGCTAATCGACCGCCAATATAACATCCAATACTACCAGCACCATAAATACAGATTTTCATAGCAGTCTCCTTTTCATTTATATGTATTACATGATTCTAGCGGAGTTAGACTTTGCCAACTGTCAGTTATCCGACAAGTCTAATCATGAAGTGTGCTGTTATTACGTTAAACCGATAAATCACTTCGCTCATCTTCAATAAAAAACGGCACCCAAGTGCCGTTTCTATTTAAGCTTTAAATCAACTTATCCCTTCCATCAACATGGACACTTCTTCATTGTTCCACCTGACGATGGATAGCGGGCATCTACACAATAGCGATGAAAAGTCTTTTCATCCATTGCATCCATATCGGGATGATGCTTTTTCATATGTTCCAGATAATTTTGATAATCTGGAACACCCACCATCAAACGGAAACTTTGTTGTAAGCGTGTCCATAATGTTGCAATTCTAGACCAATTTTTAGGATTAAAAATTAGCTCCTTTTGCGACATGATGGTCATCTTGATGATTTTATAAATCACCGTTTTACCACCTTGAGCAAATTTAAGCTTCATCACTCACCTCTCACTCTATCTGCAATATCAACTTAGTGTGATTTAGAAACAGACACCTCTTCAGGATCTGCATACACCGCTGGAGCTTCATTTACTGTTGGGGTAGGACTTGCCAGTGCACGACGAATTGCGCCAATAGCAGCAAACAACATCACAATCGCAACAATCATAAAGAATGCACACAGTGCAGCATTGATTTGATTGGACAATACAATGGTTTGCATTTCTTCAAGTGTTTTAGCTGGTTTTAAAATTTCACCATTGGCAATTGCGGTTGAGAATTTATCCGCCTGAGCCAAGAATCCAATCTTAGGATTGGTATGGAAGATTTTTTGCCAACCCGCAGTCATACAGGTAATGAATAAGAAAATTGTTGGGATAATGGTGACCCATACATATTTCTCTTTCTTCATTTTAAATAAAATCACTGTGCCCAAGATCAAAGCCATTGCCGCAAGCATTTGGTTACCGATACCAAACAAAGGCCATAAGCTATTAATACCACCAAGTGGGTCGACTACACCTTGATAAACAAAGAAGCCCCATCCAGCGACAGCAACCGCTGTACCGATCATATTCCCCACAAAGTTGTGTGAGTTTTTAAGTGCTGGAACAACGATACCCACCGTATCCTGTACCATAAAACGGCATGCGCGTGTTCCTGCATCGACAGCAGTTAAGATAAACAGCGCTTCAAATAAGATCGCAAAATGATACCAGAACGCCATCATTGAACGATTATTAAAAATATCCGTGATGATGTGAGCCATACCAATTGCAAATGTTGGCGCACCACCAGTACGCGAAAGAATCGTACTTTCACCCACTTCTTTTGCCAGCAAGCTCAAAGTTTCAGGTGTAACCACAAAACCAAGTGTACGTACTGCTTCTGCTGCGCTCTCTACTGTAGTACCCAATACTGCCGCTGGTGCATTAATCGCAAAATAAACACCTGGTTCAAGCACTGTTGCACAAATCATTGCCATGATTGCAACAAATGATTCCATCAACATACCGCCATAACCAATGACACGAATATTGACTTCGTTATCAATCAGTTTAGGTGTAGTTCCAGACGAGACTAAGGCATGGAAACCAGAAATCGCACCACAAGCAATGGTAATAAATAAGAATGGGAACATAGATCCAGCAAATACAGGACCAGTACCATCAACAAAATGCGTAACAGCCGGCATTTTTAACATTGGCATTGCAACAATAATACCCACTGCTAAACCCGCAATTACACCAATTTTCAAGAATGTTGATAAATAATCACGTGGTGCTAATAACAGCCAAACAGGTAGAACCGAAGCCACGAATCCATAAATGATGAGTGCCCATGTAAGTTGTGTTCCAGTTAATGTGAAAAATGGTCCCCAATAAGGATCCGCAGCAACATTTCCACCATAAACAATGGCAGCCATCATCAACACAAAACCAATGATAGAAACTTCTGCAATCTTGCCCGGACGGATATAACGCATATAAATGCCCATAAATAAGGCAATTGGTATCGTCGCTGCGATACTAAACACTCCCCATGGACTATGTGCCAGTGCTTTCACCACCACCAATGCCAATACAGCAAGGATGATAATCATCACACCTAATGCACCAAGCATCACCACCACACCAGCAAATGAACCCAGCTCTTGCTTTGCCATTTCACCAAGTGAGCGCCCGTCTCGACGTGTAGAGATAAATAAAACCAAGAAATCCTGAACTGCACCAGCAAGAACAACCCCAACCAAAAGCCAAATTGTTCCTGGTAAATAACCCATTTGGGCAGCAAGAATAGGCCCAACCAATGGCCCCGCTCCTGCAATAGCAGCAAAATGGTGACCAAAAAGTACATATTTATTGGTCGGGACATAATCCAAGCCATCTGCTAAACGATGTGCTGGTGTTAATCGCCGAGGATTCAGTTCAAAAACATTGGTCGCAATAAATAAACTATAAAAACGATAAGCGATGCTATAGACACATATCGCTGCAAGCACTAGCCAAACCGCATTGACATGCTCACCCTTACTGACTGCAAGTATTCCAAAAGATACAGCACCAATTATGGCGACAATCACCCAGATCAATTTTGATAAGGGTGATGATTTTGTTTGAATATTTTCCATTAAAACCTCACATCTTGATTACAAAAAGCAGTTCCATTGTTTTTATAAAGCGTAATGCATTTCCGTGACTCATTCCTTGGTGACTCTACTCCTCATTTTTTTGTTTTCATCTAAGACTTTGGCATTAAAACTGGTCTGAATATGTACTATTAGCATGACATCACAGTGACTTAAATCGCGACTTTGTTATTTTTATCATCAATGTAATCATCTGACTCTCTGACTCTACTATTAATTATAGGCTGTCGATCTACGACTTTAGTCGAAAATTTAGCCGATACCCTCTATTTTTATAAAGGCTTGTACTTTTAAAAAGCCGTATACCAACTCAATCTATGCACAATAAAAAAGGGATGATTTTCATCATCCCTCAGCGTCATCATTTTTCAATAAAATGATTAAGCACGCTCTAAGTAATCACCAGTACGGGTGTCTACACGAACGCTTTCTTCTTGCTGTACAAATAATGGAACACGTACAACTGCACCCGTTTCAAGTTTAGCTGGTTTACCACCACCACCTGAAGTATCACCACGAACACCTGGATCAGTTTCAACGATTTTCAATACAACGAAGTTTGGTGCACTAACGTTTAATGGAATACCATTAAATAGCATAATTGTGCATTTTTCGTTTGAATCGTCTTTTAACCATTTTGCAGCATCGCCCATTGCAACTTTATCAGCAGCAATTTGTTCGAAAGATACTGGATCCATGAAGTTCCACAATTCGCCATCGTTGTAGAGATAATCCATTTCTACTTCTACAATATCAGCTGCTTCTAAAGATTCACCTGATTTAAAAGTTTTTTCTAATACTTTGCCAGATCTTAGGTTACGTAGTTTTACACGGTTAAACGCTTGACCTTTACCTGGTTTTACATATTCGTTTTCCATGATTGAACATGGGTTACCATCAAGCATAACCTTTAGGCCAGCTTTGAAATCATTTGTAGAATAATAGGCCATGAAAGGCACACTCCGAACTTACTAATTTAAATCTCTACTGCGATGCTATCAGCAAATCACCCGATTTGTGACAGTGATCATTCCAAACAGCAAAGAATGTATTTTACATTTTTCGTATTCTAAATGAGCAATACATCGTGAAGCAATGAAAAATTACCCATGTTCGGTCAGATTGAGGGTAAAATCTTCGATTCATTGGTGATTCACAGCTGTTCAATACAAATCAGCTGTACTGAAAGCATTTTTCCAGTGAAACATTTCAGATTGGGCCTGACAGATTCAATCTGAACAAGCAATACCATCCGCTTTCCCCTATCTTCAACTATTTATCGCACGTGGCATGTTAAATTACTTATATCAAGAGCAAAATTGGCAATCTCAACTCAGTGATTTAATTACTGATCCATTAGAACTGTTAGAAATACTCGAACTTTCTAAAGCACAGTTATTGTCTGGTGCAATCCTTGCGTCTGGACAATTTAAACTACGTGTGCCCCGTGCATTTGTCAGAAAGATGGAAGTTGGCAATCCCCTAGATCCACTTTTATTGCAAGTTTTACCACATCATCTGGAAATGGAAGAACACGAAGGCTTTGTCACAGATCCACTTGATGAAGAACAAGCCAATCAAATTCCTGGGGTTTTACATAAGTATAAATCACGTTTTTTACTGACCCTCACTGGTGCATGTGCCGTGCACTGCCGTTATTGCTTCCGTCGTCATTTTCCATACCAAGAAAATTTACCTAAAAATGAAGACTGGTTGAACATTAAAAGCTATTTAGAAGCTCATCCTGAAATCAATGAAGTGATTTTAAGTGGTGGTGATCCATTAACTTTATCTAACCGAAAATTAGCCACTTGGATAGAACGTCTAGAATCTCTCAGTCAGATTAAGATCTTGAGAATTCATTCACGCGTTCCAATTGTAATTCCAGAAAGAATCGATGAAGAGCTAGTTTCTTTATTGAAAAACAGTAGGCTACGTGTAATTCTAGTGGTACACTCGAACCATCCTGCAGAATTAGATAATTTGACCTGTGCAAAGTTATCTCATTTAGCAAAACAAAATATTCTTGTGTTGAATCAAGCCGTTTTACTTAAAGGTGTGAATGATTCTGCACAAACTCTCGTTAATTTAAGTCAACGACTTTTTGAAGCACAAATTTTACCGTATTATCTTCATGTTTTAGATAAAGTAAAAGGTGCGCATCATTTCGATTTAGGGGCGGAAAAAATTGATCAGATTTATAAGGATGTATTGGCCAGTTTACCGGGTTATCTAGTTCCTAAATTGGTTCGAGAAGTCGCGGGAGAAAATAATAAAACACCGCTGTTTGGAGTCACAACCTTTTAAGAGTTGAAATGCTCATGATAAATAAAGAAATTTCAGAAATTTTTCAAAATATCACGGTTCTACAACGAGAAAGTCTAAGTTTTGCAGAAAATTCGGTGGCATCTGTCAATGCATGGGTCGCCACACTGTCTATTATGCAACTTGGCGATACCTCAGAGTCGGTCTTAAAAGCCATTTGTGAAATCAGCGAACTGGATTGTAGCGAAATGCTACGCTTTGATTTAATTCAAGTTTTACACCCAATTACCGAAAGCATTTTATCAAGCCTTGAAAAAAACATCTTAAATCAAGGTCTTTCTCAAAATGCACGTATTGAACATATTATTGATTTATCCTCTAGAATTCGCACCTATTTTGCCAACGTCTATATCAATATTGTGCGAAGAAGTCATCAGACACTGGTTTCAAATAAATTCTCATTTTTTAATTTCAAACAAAAACGAAATTTACAAACAGCGCGTACACTTGCAACCTTTTATGCTTTAGAACAACTTGGTTTATTGTTGGTTCAACAGCAAATGCTCTACAGTGGTCCATTGACCCATCAATGGCTCACCACACATCATCTTTACGAGCTTGCAGTTAAGAACCAAGAATTTAATATTAATATCAACCAATTACAAGGTACACACTTTACCATTCAAAATATCCAGCAGGCCTATGCACAAGTGCTGCTTTTGGATATTTTTAATACGCACCAAATTCGCCCTTCAGAAACACAAGCACTTTATCAATGTACTTTTGATTGGGTCAAACTGATCCAAATTTTACCAAGAGAAACCAGCTTATCGCGTTATGTGATTGATGGCTCTAAAGACGTTCCACCAATTTATAATCGCAAACAACATGCGAATTTCCGTACTTCTTTGTATATTTCTACACAGAATCTGCTTGAACATATTAATTCAACAATTCATAAAGACGAATATCTGTCTAAAAATGAACAAATCTATTTATCTGCTGCATTAAAATTTCATGTGCAAAATGTCTTGGGTACCACAACTGAACGTCAACATGAGCGTTATGAATACTCTGCACAACTTCAAATTTGTTTTAGCTTACAAACCGCACACTTCTATTTATCCAAAGCTAAGAATTTTTATGAAACACTTAATTTAAATAATAATTATGCATTTCAGTCTGAGTCCAATATTCATTCATCGATTTCAACAGGTTCAAGCACAGCATCGAACTTAGGACAAATCAAAACTTTAGACCGTGAAGCAAAACAGATCTATCAGACCCAAGTACTGGATATCAGTGTAAACGGTTATCGTATTCGCTGGTCAGATGAAACCCCACGAAATTTACGCACGGGTGAATTTATCTTGGTCAATGAAAGCCTCAATGACAAATGGAAAGGTGCGATCATTCGTTGGATCAAACAATCTGTTAAAAAAACCTATGAAGTGGGTTTAGAGGTTTTAGCTCAAGACATCTACCCATGTGCGGTAAAAGTTCCAGCGGATCGTTCGACGATTAACTACCACCCTTGCCTTATGGTTCAAGTGCAAAATTTAAATGAATCCAATGTTTCCATTATTTTGCCAAATTTACCGTTCTTCAAAGAACAGCAAGCAATTTATCTACGTTTAGACACTGAAGAAATTAAGGTGTATTTAACAAAAACATTGTTAATTACCCAGAGCTTTATTCAGTACGAATTTGAATTGATCAATGATGAAGAAAATGACCGCATTGATCAATTCATTCAACACCAATCTGCCAATTTGAATAATCAAGATGTATGGGAAGCTTTAAAGTGAGAAATTTATTATTATCGAAAAAATTAAAACTCTCTGAAACTAGATTACTCATTATTGATGATAACCAGATTCGTTATAATCAAATTATTGATCTTTTTCAAAGTAAGAATCATCAAGTACAAGCGCTTTTATTAGATGATTTAAAAAGTTTTGAAAAACAACTCAATACCTCATGGGACTTGATTATTTTTGGTCGTGCTTATGACATCAAAATTGAGCAAGCCATTACCTTAATTCAAGCCTCTGCTGATATTGATCTGCCTGTTTTGTTCTTAAAACCTGAAGATTATCAAACCAACCAATATCAGTCCTATATTCAAAAAGGCATCTATGATGTTGTTAATTTAGAATATACCGATCGTTTTTATATTAGCTTAATCCGTGCGTTGTCTTATAGCCGTACCTTACAAGCGAAAAAGCACCTTTTAAACGATCTTGAAAGTGCAAAAAATCAAGCTCAAGCCTTGGTTGAAGAACAACATAAAGCGATTGCCTTAATTCAGGAAGGTATCCATACTCAAGCCAATGCTGAATATTTAAAACTGTTTGGTCTAAAAGATGAAGCAGAAATTATCGGATTGCCTGTATTAGATATTTTAAAACCGAAGAATATCAATGATTTTAAACAACGTTTTAAAAAGATTTCTCAAGGTAATTTTGATTTAGCACGTTTTGAAATTGATACACTGAATAGCAATGCTAAATCAGAAAATCCATTAAAAATTGAATTTCTGCCTTCAGATGAAGAAGACTGTATTCAAATCACCATCGAGATCAATTCTACAAGTCAAAAACCGCAAGCACAATCATCCGAATCGAATAAGAAAAGCATCAGTGCTGTCGCAACTAGTCTGCAAAAAATTCAGTACGCTTTAATTAACCAACCTGCCAAATCGAATGCATTGGTACTGTTTAGCTTTGCCGCTTGTCCTGAGAATATTTTAACTTCTCCTTGGAAAACAGCCGTTCAATACTTAGAAGGCTTTAAAAACTTTATTCAAGAACAAACCAATACCACGGTATATCAAATTGATATGTTGTTGTATGCAGTGATTTTACAAGCTGAGTCTGACACCATTTTAGAATCTCGTATTCATGGGCTACATGCTTTAGAAAAACCTCAATTATTGGAAATTGATGGTCATACCTACCCACTGAATATTAAGATTGGCTATTCAAACATACAGCAAAACAGCTTTACAGAAGCAAGTTTTAACGACGTTTTAGAACAAGCTTATAATCATCGTCTGGCAAAAAAAGACTCTGTATCCGAGCAACAATTAACGGCGACTTTACAAGACACTAAAATTGAATTGTCATTGCTTGAACCCAAATTAGATCAAGCAGAACCGCTGCAAATACAAAGTAACTCCATTGAATTTTCCCCAAAACCTCAAGTTGAAAATACAGCTGTAGAGAAACCAGTTCAAATTCAAGAAACGCCAGCGCCACATATCTTTAAAACCTCCGCGATTCTTGGTCAAATTGCCCAATCGCTTGAAAAAGGTGAGATTCAGCTAAAATACCAACAGCTTTATGACAAACAAGATAGCAATTTAAATACTTATGAAGTCAGTAGCGGTTTTATTTTTGAAAATCAGTGGAAAAAAGTAAGTAATTTAATTGATTTAGATGATGATATTGAGCTTTCAATTAAATTAGATCGCTGGATTTTAGTTGAAGCATGTAAGCAATTACATAACTTTATCACTCAATATCCAGAAGCAAAATTAATCGTCAATTTAAATCGTCATGTGCTGTTCCATGACAAACAGTTCCCTGAGCTTATTTCTAAACTATTGACCATTGTTGGAAGCCGCCAATCTCATCCACTGATTTTACAATTTGATGAGGAAGATATTGCAAAAAATATCTTAGAAACTCAAAAGCAAATTGGCGTTTTACGTGATCATGGTGCCGAAATTTCAATTCGACGTTTTGGTTCGAGCATTTCAAGTGAAGCAATCTTAAAACAATTGGATGTGAGCTTAGTAACGCTGGATGAGAAGTTTACAAAGCAGCTCAATAGTGATGCGACTATGACGCAATTCCAGCATACCCTTGAAAAATATCATGCAATCAAGCCAATTGAATTGCTACTGAAAAATCTAAATGATATGAACTCTTTTGCAAATGCGTGGAATGTAGATGTCAGATTCTTGCAAGGTGAATATTTCCAAAAGAAACTGGATCACTTGACTGATGTTCAAGATCAATAAAGTCTAATACTAAAAAAGGTTGAGCATTTAAAATGCTCAACCTTTTTTTAAATCTATCACTTTGTCGGATCCTGAAATAGATCAACACGAGATAAAATTCAGCAACAAAAAAACGGGCTAGAGCCCGTTTTTTATGTTTTGTCGTATTAACGCTTAACAGAACGTGACATACCAGCAAAACGTTGTTTGAATTTATCGATACGGCCGCCAGTATCAACATTCTTCTGTTTACCAGTATAGAATGGGTGGCAAGCTGAACATACGTCTAGATAAAGTGTTTCTTTACCTAAAGCTGAACGAGTTTCGATAACGTTACCACATGAACAAGTAGCAACTAATTTTTCGTATTTTGGGTGAATATCGGCACGCATGGTCGATTCTCCTAAGTTAAGAAAGGTTTAGCTGTCATCGCAATTAACCACTCTCAAAATCTAATAAAACTTTGAGGAAAGCAGATTTAAATTAAAAACCAGCAGGTTAACACCACAACAGACCATTTCTTTTGGCCCACCGAGACTATAAGCGTCAGAGCTAAGCACAACAAGTGGGCAAGATTATACTCGAAATATTTATAAATTGCGAGCCAATCAATTAACAATCGATACTAATTTATTCGTCAGAATGCTTTTGCTTAGACCAGTAGTTTGCAATCACCCCACAAACCATTAACTGGATTTGATGGAAAATCATAATCGGTAACACAATCATACCTAAAGGCTGCCCAATAAATAAAATCTGCGCCATAGGCACACCACTGGCAAGGGTTTTCTTCGATCCACAGAAGAAGATTGAAATCTGATCTGCCTTGCTAAATCCAAGCCATTTTGGAACATACAACGCCAATAGCATAATCACCGTAAGTAGAATCGAACATGCCAAGGTGAGATAAATCAATGTAGATAAGCTGACCTGATGCCATAAACCTGCCACCACAGCCCCACTAAATGCACCATAGACCACCATCAAAATCGAGCCTTGATCAAAAACTTTGACGATCTTTGGCATTTTCTGCATCAATGGAAATACATAAGGGCGTAATACCTGCCCTAGAACAAATGGAACCAACAACAACAAGGTGATTTCGATAATAGAAGAAGTTGGATCGTAATTATGCTTAGATTGACCGAAAATAAATATGCTCACCAAAATCGGAGTAATAAACATACCGATCAGGTTTGAAAATGAGGCACTGCATACAGCTGCTGCCACGCTCCCTTTTGCAACAGAGGTAAATGCAATTGACGATTGTACTGTCGATGGCAAAAAGCACATAAACAGAAAACCCCAATACAACTGTTGACCCAACAAAGGTTCAAGCACAGGTTTTGCCATTAGTCCCAATAAAGGAAAAACTAAAAAGGTAAAAGCAAAAACCAATCCATGCAATTTCCAATGCAAAATCCCCTCAATCACGGCTTCACGTGATAATTTTGCGCCATGTAGGAAAAATAAAATTGCAATCGCAATTGTGGTGATTTTTCCAAAGATAAGCGCTGCCTGACCTGAAATCGGTAAAATAGAAGCTAAAACCACCATCGCGATTAAAAGTATCGTAAAGCGATCCAATGCTAATAATTTCAACATTTTCATAAGCAACGTCCTGTATTTTAAACATGAAAAAGCCCAGTAGTTAAATTTTACTATCGGGTAAAATTCAATCTTACTGAGCGAAATAAATAAAGCTACTCATTTGGCTAAATGTTCACTATTTATTTACGACACATATCAAGTTAATTTAAGGTCTATTAGACTTCTTTCATAAGTGCTTTTTAAAACCATAAATCAACATAAAAGCACCCTCATCCTAACCTTCTCCCAGAGGGAGGAAGAACTTTCAATACCAATATAATTCACTCTACATGATCATTTTTTGATTTATGAAAGATCTTTATTGATATGTCTTTGCCAAATAAACACTAGACCTGCATCATTTTTAAATCATCAATTATTTCGTGCATCTTGATCTTGTTGGATCAATTCAATTTTATAACCATCTGGATCTTCAACAAAAGCAATGACTGTGACACCACCTTTCATAGGACCTGCTTCACGTACCACATTACCACCACGTGCTTTGATCTCTTCACAGGCTTTATAGGCATCATCAACACCAATCGCAATATGTCCATAAGCATTACCTAATTCATAACTTGCAGTATCCCAGTTATGGGTAAGTTCTAACACGGTATGGTGTTCTTCATCACCATAACCCACAAATGCTAAAGTAAACCGCCCTTCTTCATAATCACGTTTACGAAGTAATGTCATACCGAGAACTTCAGTATAGAACGCTAAAGATTGTTCTAAATTGCCTACTCGTAACATGGTATGCAACATGCGCATGATTTATTTTCCTGTTTGATCAGATATCATCTGCCAATATAGGCAATACAGTTCAATATTTCAATTTATCTATATTTCAGCTGCTCAATTGATGCCGTCTTTTGGATTTTTTTTAAGCAACAACCGCTTATTTTTAGCTGAACACTACAGCTTTATCTTTCGAGCAAGCTGTTTGAATGTGTTAGCAATCCAATGATTCAAACCACCTTCTGATAAAAAAAGCCTACTTTATCTATAAGATAAAATAGGCTTCTTGTGATCATCATAAATCTATCTTGAGTAATTCAGTCGCTTACTCGATGGATTGACTCACCTTTTGTGCTTGATGTTCTCGCAATAATCTTCCAACCCATAACACAAGCAATAGAATCGGAATACCAATTAAAGTGGTCATTAAAAAGAATTTAGGATAACCAATGTGGGTGACAATTGTTCCAGAATAACCACCTAAAATTTTAGGTGTAAGCGTCATCAATGAGCTAAAGATCGCATATTGAACTGCTGTAAATGACACACTGGTCAAACTAGACAAGAACGCAATAAATGCTGCACCAGCTAAACCTGAAGCTAAATTATCGACAACAATGGCAAAATACAGCCAACCAGAACTATATTTTTCAATCACTTTACCCTTAATTTCAACGGCTGCAGAGGAATCGGCTTTAATCACTGGAAGTGGTTGAATATCCACATCGATATCACTTTTTATCGTTGTTAATTGATAGCTTTGTTGAGTACTTAATACTGCTTGTGCGTGTTGATAATTTACCACGGCGATCACGTTTTTTGAGCCAGAAGCATATAAGGCTTTACCGTCAATCGCACCACTAAACAAACCATCTTTATCTAATTTTGCAGGATATGTTTTGCCATCGAGTTTAAGGGTAATCGGCTGATCTGGATTAAGCTCAGATACAGATATTCCTGCAATCTGCCCCTTAACCACAATACTTTGCTTTGCTTCTGTTTCAGACAATTGATTGTCACTGGTAATAGGCAACAATTGAATTTGGGGCTTGGCATTTTCTTTTAAATAGGGCACCGTATATTCATTCGCGACAGCCTGATCAACCAATGCTGCTTTGATATGAATGGTATTTTCCCCTAACAAGTCCTGACCAGGCACAGAAACTTTCCAATAGCCTACTTCATCAGGTTGAGCTTGAAATTTCTTATCGCCAATCTGTACAGATACAGCTTGCATCGGTGCACCAGATTTCACCAATCCAATAAAGATCAAATTGGTTGAACTTGCCAAAACAGCACCGACAAACATCAATTTCATAATGTTCATGCGTTGTGCAAGTAAGCCACCTAAAAAACCACCCAATAGGCTAAAAATAACTCCGTAAATTTTAACGGCTTCTGCAATTTGTTCTTTGGTGAAGTTTAAATCTTGATAGAAAACATTCGAAATAACACCCGCAATAATGTCTGAAATTCGATAGAAACCGATCAATAACAGCAGAACCAATGCCAGCTTTACCCCATAACGCTTAAAAAAATCAGCAATCGGGTTAACCCAAGTCTCATAGGCCATCTTTTTATTGACGACACCAAAACGAATCAACGATGTTGCAACAAGAATTGCACCGAGGCCTGAGCCTAAAAAGCGTACCGCTTCCATTAAAAACTTCAGCAAATTGTCTTCGACTTTCCAACTCGCTTGCAGATATTGAACCATGTCATCGGAGTAAATATATAAACAAACAAAACTCGCCACAGCCAAGATAAAGACCAAAACTAAACGATAGTAATCAATATTTTTATAGTGTTTATCAACTCGATTAACCAAAGGTTCTCGGATCACTAAAGTGGTGATAATACCCACTAGCATCACCAGCGCCATCGTTAAATAAGTATATTTCCACGCTTCATAAATATAGTTCCCTTTTGCAGTCCCCAAAGAAGCAGCAAGAAATAAAGCCCCCGCACCAGCGAGAATCATCCCTAAACGATAGCCTGCGTTATAGGTCGATGCCAACACCGTTTGCATCTCGGTTTCAGCCAGCTCGATTCGATAGGCATCAATCACAATATCTTGTGTTGCTGCGGAAAACCCCAGTAATACCGCTCCCACAGCCATTTGGTAAATATAACTTTGGCCCAAAGCAGGATCAGAAAACGCCATAATACAGATCGCACAGATAATCAGTACTTGTGCAATCAACAACCAAGCACGGCGCCGACCCAATTTTTTGGTGAGTATCGGGACGGGTAATTCATCAATCAGCGGTGCCCATACAAATTTAAAAGAATAGCCCAGCGCGGCCCAACTAAAAAAAGTCACTGCACTTTTTTCAATTCCGGCCTCACCTAACCATAAAGATAAACTTGAAAAAATGAGCAGAATAGGAATACCTGCTGAAAACCCAAGAAAGAGCATAATTGCAGCACGCCGATCGATAAAAGCGGCAAAAGCAGATTTCCACCCATTTTTTGCTGTGGAATTCTGCTCAGTTGATTGCTGAGATAGTTGCGTTGTCATTGCGTTGTTATTTTCTGAAAAATGAAATAGTGCTATTCAACCGCTTAATGCTTAGAGTTTCAATCACTTTTATGCAACTGATGAGCGCTTTTACAGATATTTCCGCTTTTGGCGCTTGATCTTTACCCCCAATCCTGTATACCTTTAACTTTTCAACCCATATAAGTTTTGGATTTCACCTGTGACCCAAAGACACGATCAATTAAGCTCTACTACTGTTTCAATTACGACGACTGCAACCCCAATACAAAAAACTGAAACGATTTTTCCATCTGCTTTTGATCAAACGGAAATTCAAAACACGTTGACACAAACCGCACTAAAATCAGAACAACTGACGCATATCCCGAATCTAAGCAAGATTCCTACGTCAACTAAGAGAATCAAGCCCTTAAATAATTTCTTAGGGCAAGATCGCGCCAGAGCCTCTGTAGAAGCAGGGATTGCTTTACCTTATTCAGGCTACAACATTTTTGCTGTGGGGACGGCAGGTCTTGGCAAAAGAACCATGATCAAGCGTTTATTACAGCAGCATGCCAAAACCATGCAAACGCCTGATGATTGGGTCTATGTTTATAATTTTAAAAATGCGCGACAACCGATTGCACTGCGTTTTCAAGCAGGCCAAGGTAGTAAGTTTCAAGCCTTAATCCACCAAGCATGGCAAACCATTCTCAAGCAACTTGAACGTCGCTTTAGTGCTGAAACCTATCACAATCGTATTGAACGTATTCGTCAAATCACGGGAAATGAGCAACAACTCGCTTTAGTTGAACTGACCAAAGAAGGCGAAGACCTTGACCTAAAACTGATTAATCGTAACGATGAACATATTTTTGTGCCAATCCATGTCAAAGATGACAAAGTATTGGAAATGTCACAGGAAGATATTAATGCGCTCGACAGTAAACAACGCGCAGAAATTAATTCCAATATGCGTTATATGGATAAAAAGCTTGAACGGCTTGGCCTTCAGTTAGGTGATTTGGAAGATGATGCTCGTGATCAAGTTTCTGAACTGAATCGTGATATCGCCAAACAAGTGGTGATTCCTCGTATAGATTTGATTTTAAGTAAATTTAAAACCGTACACGGACTCGATCAATACTTAAAACATTTTGCAGCAGATATCATTGAAAATGTTGAAACGATTTTAGATCAAGAAGGTGAAGAGTTCTCTCCTGCTTTATTTAATCGAGTTCCTTCACGTTACCAAGCCAATGTCGTCGTGAGCAATAAGCCAAACTCTGGTGCACCAGTTATTTTTGAAGACTTCCCAACACACTATAATTTACTGGGACATGTTGAACAGCTGACGCAAAACGGCACCATCACCACCGACTTTACTCTGATTCGCCCAGGCTCATTGCATCAAGCCAATGGTGGTTTTTTAATTTTAGAAGCAGAACAGCTGTTAGAACAGCCTTATGCATGGCAAGGGCTAAAACGTGCATTAAAATCAGGACAATTAAAGCTATCTTCTCTTGAGCACATGCTGACTTTAACTGGCAGTATTTCAATTGAGCCTGCATCTGTGCCACTCAACTTAAAAGTGGTTTTATTGGCAGAACCTGAAATTTATTATGAAATTTTAGAACTAGAGCCAGAATTAGGCAGTGTTTTTAAAATTCGTGCTGATTTTACCGATACCCTGCAACGTAATGATGATAATGAACAAGCCTATATGCAACTGATTGCAGACTATGTTCAACAAGACAAATTACTGCCTTTTGATCGCTCAGCATTGGCGGCATTACTAACAGATTCAAGTCGCCAAGCTGAAGACCAGAGTTCATTGTCTTTACATGCTTTGACCCTAGGTGACTTGATCCGTGAATCTCATCATCACGCTGCACAATCAGATGAAAAGTTAGTCACCTCTCATCATATCAACACTGCCCTAAAACATCGTCAATATCGCTTAGGCTATTTAAGAGAGCTTTATTGGCAAGACTTGTCACGTGGTACGCAACTGATTGAGACACGCGGCCATCGTTTAGGTCAGATCAATGCTTTATCCGTGATCCACTATGCTGATGTTGAGTTTGGTCTACCGTCACGCTTAACCGCTTCTGTATACCAAGGTGGTGGTGACATTCTAGATATTGAGCGCAGTGTAGAACTTGGTGGTTCATTACATGCCAAAGGTGTCTTGCTGATGTCGAGTTTCTTAAAAGCTCATTTTGGTCGTGAACAGATTTTGCATTTCTCTGCTGCCCTCGCCTTTGAACAAAGTTATGGTCAAGTGGATGGTGACAGTGCCACGGTTGCAGAGCTATCTGCATTGATTTCCGCAATCTGCCAATTACCTATTGATCAATCGTGGGCGATCACAGGTTCGATGAACCAATTGGGTCAAGTTCAACCTATTGGTGGGGTCAATGCAAAAATTGAAGGATTCTTCGATGCGTGCAAACTCCAAGGATTGACAGGCAAACAAGGGGTGATTATTCCACGTCAAAATATGCAGCATTTAATGCTTCGCCATGATGTGATTGAGGCTGTCAATGAGGGTCAATTCCATATACATGCAATAGACACCATTGATCAAGCTTTAGAAATCTTAATGGCTCGACCTGTTGGGGCATTAGATAAAAAAGGTCGTTATACCAAAGGTTCAATCTATGCAGCAGTGATGGCACAGCTTGAATATTGGCAAGCCTTGGAAGATGGTGTTGAAATAGAGCACAAGCCAAAGAAAAAGAAAAAAAAGAACAAAGGGAAAAAACCGAAAAAGGCAGAAGCTGAATCAACAAGCATCATTACTGACGAAAACCAAGCTGAAGTTGCAGCAAAGCAAAATAAGCGCAAGTCAGCTTAAATTGCTTCTTGGTTAGACCTTAAATAGACAAAGCTTTGAATATTCAAAGCTTTGTCTTATGTATTTGGGTGGTTTACTAAATATCAAAACCCAATATGCAAAAAACAAACATTGAAACAGCGCATCAGTCATGACGTAATCTCGTCTAGGCTGCAGATCAGCATAGCCAAGCGAAAACAAAATAATCTTAGCCAATAAAAAAGCACCTTCCGGTGCTTTTTCTACATCATCAACTTATTAAGCATCTGGTGCTGGGCTATATTGTTCAATCAATGGCTTTAATTCACCATTTTGGAACATTTCTAGCATAATGTCGCTACCGCCAATCAATTCGCCATGAATCCACAATTGCGGGAATGTAGGCCAATTTGCAATTTGTGGCAAAGTTGCACGAATATCTGGATTTTCCAAGATATTTACATAAGCAAATGGACGACCAATTTGGCTAAGTGCTTCAACTGCACGTGCAGAGAAACCACATTGTGGAAATTGCGGTGTACCTTTCATATAAAGAAGTACTGCATGTTTAGCTATTTGATCGCGAATTAACGCTTCTGTATCACGCGCTTGTTCAGTCATTGATTAAATCCTCAACTCATCTGCCTGCATTATACCTAAATCCACAATAAAGAATATGTCTAGACGATTATTTCCAATTTTATTTATATTAAAGCTTTAAATCTTGTGCATATTTTGGTTAGATAATCCTTTACCCTTTCCACTCCTAACAGATAAGAGTTAGTTATGAATAACATCACCCTCGCTCCGGTACAAACTGATCAACCTTCACATTTGATGCCTGTATTCAGCCGTCAACCGATCAGCTTTGTCCGAGGACGAGGTTCTTATCTTTATACTGAAAATGGTACAGAGTATTTAGATGCATTGACAGGTATTGCCGTGTGTGGCTTGGGACATGCTCATCCTGTGCTGGCAGAGGCTATAGCAGAACAAGCGGCTACATTAATCCATACCAGCAATATTTACGAAGTCTCTTGGCAAACTGCAGCAGCGCAAAAGCTGGCTGAAGTTTCGGGTATGGAAGAAATCTTTTTCTCAAACAGTGGTGCAGAATCAAATGAAGGTGCAATTAAAATTGCACGTAAATTTGGTCACTTACAAGGTGTTTCCAACCCAAAAATCATTGTTGCGGATCAATCATTCCATGGTCGTACCCTTGCAACGCTTTCAGCTACGGGCAATAAAAAGGTTCAAGAAGGCTTTGCACCACTGGTTGAAGGCTTTATTCGTGTGCCTTTTGGCGATGTAGAAGCCATTGAAGAAGCCGCTATTCAGCATCCTGACATTGTGGCAATTTTGGTTGAACCGATCCAAGGTGAAGGTGGTGTCAATACCGCACCTCAAGGCTTTAGCTACCTTGAAGATATTCGTCGTATTTGCAACCAACATAATTGGTTAATGATGCTAGATGAAGTTCAAACAGGTAATGGCCGTACCGGTAAATACTTTGCTTATCAACATACCAATATTATTCCAGATGTTTTAACCACAGCAAAAGGCCTCGGAAATGGTTTTCCAATCGGTGCTGTGATGACACAAGGTCGTGGTGTTGGAGTACTGGCTGCGGGAAATCATGGCTCTACTTATAGTGGTACGCATTTAGGCTCTCGTGTTGTCTACACAGTGATTGACTTGATCCAAAAAGAAAATATCGTTGCAAATGCTGCTGAAATTGGAGCATATCTGGTTGATCAGTTCCGTGCTCAACTTGTGGAGCAAAATGTGATTGTGCGCGGTTTCGGCATGATGATTGGTATCGAATTACCTAAAGACTGTGCCGAATTAGTAAACATTGCACGTGATAAGCATCATTTAATTATTAACGTTACTTCAGGCAATGTGGTGCGTTTACTGCCTGCCTTGAATATGAATCATGAGCAAGCAGATGATCTATTAAAACGCTTAGTACCTGCAATTAAAGAGTTCCTTGCCTAATTGTGAATAAATGCTTTAAGAGATTAACCCGTTAATCTCTTTTGGTTTTGTCATGAATGCTTATCAAATTGCAGATATAGAAAAGCCGCTTTAAAGCGGCTTTTTTATTAGAACTTATTAGAATTAGAACTTTATGAAGCTTCTTGGAAAATTCTACCACCAGGCAACTGGCTAAAATATTGTTTCAAAGCATCCAAACAACGATGAATTTTCATCGGCTGCTGTTCACGCTTTAAGGTCACAGCACTTAAAGTGAAAGTTGGTAATTTCCACTCTGGAAGCACTTCAACCAATGTTCCGTTCATTAATTCTTTTTGCACATCTAAATAAAGGATTCGCGCAATACCATGCCCATGTTGGCACAATGATTTTGCAACAAATACGTTATTTGTCTGAAGGCGATGCTTCATTTCTAAATTAACAACTTCACCTGTTGCACCATGCTGAAATGAAAAATGTTGAGAATTTTTCATGATATTTATCGGAATCAAATCATGATTCTGTAAATCTTCAGGACGTGAAATAGGCGCTGTTTGATTTAAATAACTTGGCGATGCAACTAAGATCTGATCGACTCGTGCAAGTGGCATACAGCTCAAGTTATTCGCATCTTCAATTTTTGAAGACATGCGAATAGCAATATCTATACGCTCTTGAATCAAGTCGATATATTGGTTATCTGCTTCAAAATGAACCATCAAACCTCTATGTGCAGACATCCAATGCGATAAAGCAGGAACAACATGTGTTGCCCCTATTTCCGGGGTTGTCGCAATACGCAAATCCCCAACTAAATCATCGCGCAACTCATTAATGCGGATTTTTCCACGCTCTGCGGCAGCGAGCATTTCTTGACAACTGTGGAAAAAAGCTTGACCAGCCTCAGTTAAACTCAGCTTTCGCGTAGAACGATGTAGAAGTGTCACTTCCATTTCATGTTCTAGAGATCTAATTTGCTGACTAACCGCACTAGTCGTAATGCCAAGGTCACGCGCGGCACCACTAAAAGAGCTTTTTTCAACAACACAAGCAAATACACCCATTGCCCGAAGTTGATCTAACATAAATTTCCCTCTGAAATTATGAGCTGTTTCACACTTTTTTGTTCAAAACAACTCATTGTATTATACGAAGAAAATTACACTTTGCATTAAAATATTTAATTTATTGGTAAAATATTTGCTGGGTTTATCGGTTTTCCATCTAAACGTACCTGAAACTCCAACATGGTACTGCTAGCACCTGAAGATCCCATCTCTGCAATCTTCTGTCCTGCTGTCACAGTTTGACCACTTTTCACCAACATTTTGCTGTTATGAGCATATGCAGTAATGTAACCATCGATATGTTTTACTAAGACAAGATTACCATATTCTTTTAATCCATCTGCAGCATAAACCACCTGTCCATCCGCTGCGGCAAAAATTGGATCACCTTGATTCCCTCCAAAACGTATTCCTTTAATATTATTCGCAATATTATAATTTGCAATAACAGATCCATTTGATGGTTTTACCCATCTCAATTGGGTTGATTGTACTGTCGTCGTCGTTTGTACAGGCGGCGGCGTTACTGGCTGAGCCGTCGTTGTGCCAGTTGGCGACGTCGGCTGCTGTGTTGGTAACTTAATCGTTTGGCGTTGAATTTGCGGTTCATTGCTCGTCAACGGTTTCGTTGTAGATCGAGTGACATTGCCCCCACCTTTTTTCAAACGTAATGACTGGCCTACATAAATTCGATAAGGCGCAGCAATATCATTCATTTCAGCAACACTGAGATAACTCAAACCATAACGCATAGAGATTGCACTTAAGGTATCACCAGAACGAACTGTGTAATAGTCAGGCGCAACAGCATAACGTGTAGGGTTATTAATTTGAGGCTTCGATGCACACCCAGTCACCACTATGGTAGAGGTGATTGCTATTGTGGACAAAATGATTTTCATCCATCGCTTAGGCATTTGAATTGGAAGTGTTGATCGAGCCAAAAGCATTGATTTCCCTCTCTACAATCTTAAAATTTAAAAATATTTGCTTAAGATTAGCAAAATACACACGCATTTCACTGTTTAACAGTGCTTTTTCACAAAGTTATAACACTCATACATCAAAATGACTATGTGAGAGTTGTGATTGTAGTGTTTCAAGAATTGTGTAATTGGTTGCATCCATCTGAATTGGGGTAATACTGACGCAACCATTGGCAATGGCAAAAAAGTCAGATTGCAGGTTTTGTGCGTTTTTTTGCGGAACTGTCACCGCCTCACCCGCCAAACCAATCCAATAGACTTGACGACCACGCGGGTCAACCTGACTGGTCATCGGTTTTGATTGTATTCGACGCCCCTGGTATGTAATTTGAGCCCCTAAAATTTCTGCGACATCGGGGATATTGATATTTAAGATATGTCGTGGAGGCAGCTCGGGTAGGCCTTTGGCAATAAAGCTGTAAACCCAATTTGCGGCTTGCGCATAATCTTCAGGGTTGTCATAGGAACGTACATTACTGCCTGCCAATGAAACTGCGATTGCAGGCTGTTTCATCAAACGTCCTTCAAATGCCGCCCCTACGGTTCCAGAATAAAGGACATCGTCACCTAAATTCGCCCCACTATTGATTCCACTGACAACTAAATCAAACTCAAAATCAAATAAACCATTCATGGACAAATAAACACAATCAGCAGGTGTCCCATTGACTGCCCACATATCTGGTGCAACTTGAATCGGTCGAAGTGGCCGATCTAGGGTTAATGCACTTGAATAACCACTGCGCTCACTTTCTGGCGCAACAATAACAACTCGACCTAGAGGTCGTAATGCTTTTGCTAAAGCTTGAATACCTGGTGCAAAAACACCATCATCATTGGCAATTAAAATATTCACTAAAAGGTTCTCTGACTAAAAATTATTAAATGACTACTGAGTAATTTAATTCAAATTTATTGAACAATTATATATAGTTACTTACTCAATTTTAAATCTAATTTGTGACTATAAAGATGATTACACGTTCTCTTACTCATACTATTTCTATCGCACTCATCACACTTTGTGCACAATCTGCATTTTCAGAAACATTAACTTCACAAGAATCTGATCGAATTGCGAAAGAAGATATTGCCGCAACACAGGTGCTTGCCGATGTTTGCCCAGCGTTAATTGGAAACAACCCTGCATTTCAAACTAAAATTGCAAGTTTAACCCAAACCTTATTAAAGGATTTGTCCAAACCTACAACATTGACTCAGCTTCAACAAGATCCAGAATACCAAACTGTACTCAAAGAAGCACAAACCAGTGCCAAAGAAGTTGATCAAGCTGAACACAAAGCAGTATGTGCAGATGTACTTGAACTTCCACACTAAAATAAAATAAAAAAACCTCCCCCCAATGCGATGTTAAAAAATCCTTTTTTGACATCTTTTGCATTGTTCAGTGTGCGAAAATTTCAAATAAATCTACAACATCGATACACTTTCTCTATATTTTTCACAGTTTTTACGTTTAATCTATGCAGATTCTCAAATTAAAAATTGATTAGGTTATTTATGCGTATGACGTTAAAAATGCTTACATTAAGCCTTGTTTCAGCAAGTGGTTTATTTATGAGCCATGCTTTTGCCGCATCTGACAAAATCGAAGTCACCCAGCAACAAGTCTCTAAAGAAGAATTGGCTGCAATTTATGTATTGTCGGATATCTGCCCAAGTCTAATCAAAACAGATGCTGCATTTAATAAAGGTTTTGATCACTTGCTTAAAGACTATATGCCAAATGACAAAGATCCTAAAGCAACCTTAAAATCACTTTCCAAGCAAAAAGATTTCCAAAGAGCTTTAAAAGAAGCAAAAAGTGATGCTAAAAAAGCGGGTGATACTGAAAACACAGCAATTTGTAATGACATTAGTAACTATCAGTCATAACGATTTCTGCAATTTATCCAACAAATATTGAATTAGTTACAATAAGTAAGAAATAAGCCGACTTTCCTTATAGAAGTCGGCTTTGCTTTGCCCTAAAATGCTAGCCTGTTTGTGCTCATATAACGATTGGAACGACCTAGAATGACTCGAAAAAGCGCCATTGCTGCATTATTACTTTTACCTTCATTTTCTTATGCAGCAACCGTCTTAACCACTCCGCCAGAATTAAATAATAAATCGTATGTCTTAATGGACTATGAGACAGGTCAAATTCTTGCATCGAAGAATGAAAATGAAAAATTAGCACCTGCTTCGATGACGAAAATGATGACGAGTTACATCATTGAGCAAAAACTTCTTAAAGGCGAACTGACCGAAAGTGAAAAAGTTCGTATGAATGAGTCTGCATGGTGTCGTGGTAGCAGTACTGAATCTTGTATGTATGTGCCGTTAAATGGTACTGCAACAGTTTTAGAAATGTTACGAGGCATTATTATCCAGTCGGGTAATGATGCATCTAAAGCAATGGCTGAACATATTTCAGGTAATGAGGGTTCATTTGCCTATGCAATGAACCAAGAAGCCAAACGTGTAGGTATGGTCAATACACACTTTATCAATGCAACGGGTATGCCTGCTGAGGGTCATTACTCAACTGCAAAAGATATGGCGGTACTTGCTAAACATATCATTCATGACAGTTCAAAATATTATCCTATTTATTCTGAAAAAGAATTTACCTTCAACGGGATTAAACAAGGTAACCGTAATGCCTTACTGTATACCGACCCAAGTGTTGATGGCTTAAAAACAGGTCATACCGATGAAGCAGGTTATTGCTTAACCACATCTTCAAAACGCGGCCCAATGCGTTTGATTTCTGTGATTTTTGGTGCACCATCGATGAATGAACGTGCCAGCCAAACACGCTCATTGTTAGCTTGGGGTTATTCAAACTTTGAAACAGTCAGTGTTCAACCTGCAAATCAAGTGCTTGCTAAAGCAAAAGTTTATTTTGGTAAAGAAAATGATGTACAAATTGGTTTAGCTGAAAACTTCAATGTGACCATGCCTAAAGGTCAAGCCAATGCCATCAAAACACAAGTCACTGTTCAACCCAACTTAAATGCACCATTAAAACAAGGTCAAGTTGTTGGTAAATTAACAGCAACTTTAGATGGTAAAGTGATTGCTGAAAAACCATTAGTGGCGTTAAAAGCTGTAGAAGAAGCAGGCTTCTTCTCTCGTTTGATCGACCATATCAAAATGTTCTTTAGCAACTTGTTCTAAGTTATTCGCTTAAACCTAATATTGAATTTATTAGACTAAAGCACAGGCATCCTGATCACAGATTTGGATGCCTTTTTAATTTATACTCGGTAAAAATACACTGGTTAAATTTTGCTTTTGACATGGAAGCCAACATGAAAAAAAATATTCGTTCGTATTTAGGCCATCATCCTAAAATTGATTCAACCTGTTATATCGATGATCTCTCGGTTGTAATCGGTGAAGTAACTTTGGCGGAGAATGTATCGGTTTGGCCTTTTGCGGTGATTCGTGCGGATGTCAATCACATTAAAATTGGCCGTTATTCTAATGTACAAGACCATTGCATCTTACATGTCAGTCATAAAAATGATGCTAAACCCAATGGCTCACCTTTAGTGATTGGAGAAGATGTGACCATTGGACATCATGTCACCTTACATGGTTGTACCATTGGCAACCGGGTTTTAGTGGGAATTAATACAATTGTTCTAGATGATGTGGTGATTGAAGATGATGTCATGATTGGTGCAGGCTCACTGGTTCCACCGCGTAAGCGCTTAGAAAGTGGTTATCTCTATGTAGGAAGCCCAGTGCAAAAGGTTCGCCCTTTAACTGACAAAGAAAAGGAATTTTTGCCTTATTCAGCAAGACACTATGTCAAAGTAGCAAATCATTATTTAGAAGCGAACGATTAACCATAGGATTAAAGCAAATACCTAGGCATGCTTAAAAGCGTATTTGTTATTTGAATACATGTTGCTCAACTAAATCTAATTCCACTGAACTACAGTGGAATTAGGCATTACATTTTGGATCAAACCGCTATTCAGAGACCTTGTAGTATTTGGTTAATTCTTCAAATACTGGTGCTTTGACATTGTCTTTTAAAATATAGCGGGTAATCACACCTTGATCTGTATGTATTTCCATAAAGATATTTTGCGAGCCTTTGAAGTCCCCCATTAGGTTGACTGGAATAAGCACACTGTTACGAGAACGATTTGCTTTAAATGCAAAATCAATTTCAGTTGGCCCAATCACATTAAATGAGTGACTTTTTGCACCATCACTAAATACAACTTTTTCAATATTATATTTGGTATAGGCGCTATTTAAGCTAAGTTTTACCTTTAAAAAGTCTTTATGTGTCTCATTCCACACCACAGTGACGATTGGACAAAGTTCACTTGGCTGGCAAATTAATAATCCCTGTGTACCTACATTGGAAGTGGCGTCATTAGGATTTGAAGCACACCCAGTGATCAGCAATACACCTAAAGGTATACATAATAATTTCTTTATCATACTTTTTAAATCCTATTGTATGCCCAAGAATTGGAATGGCTAAGCGATCTTAAAACAAGAACTGGCTTTACCTGTATAAAACGTTGCTTGATCAAGCCCCAATTCAAGCTTTTTTGATTTGACTATCTTTTATAGCCAATGTCTTTTAATTCTATCCAAAAAACATTCGACGATACAGTAGATTCAAACAAATAAAGTCTTTTATGTTTGAGTGGTGTACACCTGTAAATAGCGAATGTATTTAATTCTGTGTTGGATATTAAGTCCAATAATCATACAAACATATCGCATATAACACTTAACACATCTGCACATGAATATTCCAGTAGTATATTGAGCTGCATCGATAGAGCCAAATACATCAGTTTATATGGTAATTTTTATGTGAAATATTCTGACCTACAACAAGCTGATATAAAATAATAGATTAATCAGTTAAAGCGCTGAGATTTCAACTCCAAATGCAAGATAAGCAAACTTGCCCAGAAGTATTTTGAGCATATTGTCGATACATGTCCGCTTAGGATGATCAAAGAAAATCCGCATGAACATAGCCACCACGTGCTAAATTTTGTAGAATAATGCTTTATCTCCCTTGGTGCTGGTCATGACCGCTTGGACACCCCACGTTACTGTTGCGACAGTTGTAGAAAAAGATGGAAAATTTCTTTTTGTAGAAGAATATACTGAAGGTGTAAGCCATACTGTGTTCAATCAACCCGCTGGGCATGTTGAATGTGGTGAAACTATTATTCAAGCTGCGTTACGTGAAACCATGGAAGAGACAGGATATGCAGTAGAAATCAATTCATTACTGGGGATCTATACCTATACCCCACCCATGTTTCCAGACCGCACTTATTTTAGATTTTGCTTTTTAGCACATGTGACTGAATACTTTCCAGACGCACAACTGGATACAGATATCATTGGTCCACAATGGATGACGCTTGAAGAACTGCTTGAATCTGCTCGCGCCAGAAGTCCTTTGGTCATTAAAGCTGTACAAGATGCACTTTCTGGGCAAAAATACCCACTTTCGCTCATCTATGAGCACCAAAACTCTCCTTTAATTTCAAATTTGGATGCCTAATCCTATGCAACAACGTGTCATCGTCGGTATGTCGGGTGGTGTAGATTCATCTGTTTCTGCTGCACTTTTACTTCAACAAGGATATCAAGTTGAAGGGCTTTTCATGAAAAACTGGGAAGAAGATGATGGCACGGAATATTGTACCGCAATGGATGACCTTGCTGACGCACAAGCGGTGTGTGACAAAATTGGGATCAAACTCCATACTGCAAATTTTGCAATGGAATATTGGGATCGCGTTTTTGAACATTTCTTAGCAGAATATGCCGCTGGTCGTACACCAAACCCAGATATTTTGTGTAATAAAGAAATTAAATTCCGTGCATTCTTAGATCATGCTGTCAATTTAGGCGCGGATTTTATTGCAACTGGACATTATTGTCGTCGTGGCGAAACAACCACCAATTCAAAAGGTGATCAATATGCGCCTTTATTACGTGGTGTAGACAATAACAAAGATCAAACTTATTTTCTTCACGCGGTTCATGGTCGTGAAATCAATAAGACCTTGTTCCCTGTTGGTGAGATTGAAAAACCACAAGTACGTAAAATTGCGGAAGAACTGGGTTTAGCCACTGCCAAGAAAAAAGATTCCACTGGGATTTGCTTTATTGGTGAACGCCGTTTTAATGACTTCTTAAAACAATATTTACCTGCTCAACCTGGGAAAATTGTCTTAGATACAGGAAAAGAGGTTGGTGATCATCACGGCTTAATGTACTATACGCTCGGTCAGCGTGGTGGTATTGGTTTAGGTGGACTCAAAGGCGCAGAAGAAGGTGCTTGGTTTGTTCTACATAAAGACATTGAAGGTAATCGTCTTGTGGTTGGACAAGGTCATGAACATCCACTGATGCAGAGTACCATTTTATGGTCTGAAACAATTGACTGGGTTGCGGGTGAACAAGCAATTCCAGACACAGGTTTCCGATGCACGGCAAAAACTCGTTACCGTCAGCCTGATCAAGCATGTACAATTTATAAAGATGCAAACACGCCAAATGGTGTTCGTGTCGAATTTGATGAAGCACAGCGTGCCGTAACACCGGGACAAAGTGTTGTTTTCTATGTCGATGAAGTCTGTTTAGGTGGGGGTGTGATTCATCATACCAATGCACCAAAACCAGATTTTATTGAGTAATGATTAAAAATTATTTAAAGGAATTTAGGCATGGTTGAGTTGCCCTTTCAACAGCCTCAAACTTTGAATCAACGCCAAAACCGAGCTTTGGCGTTAGCAGCTGTGTTTCAAGCAACACAGCTGACGCATATGACTGCAATGTCAGGGCGTCAAAGTATTGGTGAAAGTGGTAATTTCTATTTTGAACAGCTCATCAAAGCCAGCCTCAATATACGCGCCACTGCCAATTCATCAGGTCAAACTTTAGACTTCTTCAATCAATTGGCAGACATTTCCTTAGGTTTAAAAACTTTAGAAAGTAGCATTACACAACCTTTCTCAGCATCACCGAAATCTAGAATTCCTAAAATTGCCAATGCAAAACTGCCAATGACTTATGCCATGTCATTATTGGCCTTGGAAAAAAAAGTTTATAGCAATCCAAAGTTTGTTGAAATTATTGAACAATCTCAACAAAAAATATTAAAACAGCTGTCTTTTTTTGATAATAACTACTTACATCCAAGTATCATTGCCAATTTAGCACAGACCTATGTCGACACTGCTGGTCAAATTAACCCCCGAATTCTAGTCCGTGGTAATGCAGAAGCCTTCAAAGACTCTGCACATACCAATCGTATCCGTGCCAGTTTATTCACAGGCTTACAAATGGCTCACCTATGGCGTCAATTAGGTGGAAGCTCATGGAATATGATCTTTAGCAAACGCAAACTTCTTCAAGATATTCAAGATCTTGCTCGATTACAATATCAGGTTGTTTAATTTGATACTGTTCGAGTTACGCCATTCGCTCTAATTCCAAAATTTAAGGAATCTTTATGAACGCTTTAACCGCACTTTCTCCACTAGATGGACGCTATGCAAGCAAATGTGATGCATTACGCCCCTACCTCTCTGAGTTTGGTCTAATCCATGCTCGTGTGACTGTTGAAGTGCGTTGGTTACAAGCGCTTGCAAATCGTCCTGAAATCACAGAAGTTCCAGCTTTTTCTGCTGCAACCAATACCGCTTTAGATACGATTGTTACTCAATTTTCTGAAGATGATGCCAACCGCATTAAAGAGATTGAACGCACCACTAACCATGATGTAAAAGCGGTTGAATATTTCTTAAAAGAAAAAATTGCACATATTGATGAGCTTAAAAATGCAGGCGAATTTATTCACTTTGCTTGTACTTCAGAAGACATCAACAACCTTTCTCACGCTTTGATGTTGAAAAATGGTCGTGAAGTGTTAGTTGTTGCTATGCAACAAATTGTTGATTCTATTGTGGCTTTAGCTGAAACACATGCAGAACAACCAATGCTATCACGCACCCATGGTCAAACTGCGAGCCCAACTACTTTGGGTAAAGAAATGGCCAACGTTGCATATCGTTTAGCGCGTCAAATCAAACAGTTTAAACAAGTTGAATTATTAGGCAAAATTAATGGTGCGGTAGGTAACTACAACGCGCACTACTCTGCTTATCCTGAAATCAACTGGCCTGCTCACTCGCAAGCATTTGTTGAATCACTCGGTTTAACCTTCAACCCTTACACAACTCAAATCGAACCACACGATTACATTGCTGAATTGTTCGATGCTTTACGTCGTTTTAACACAATTCTGATCGACTTTAACCGTGACGTTTGGGGCTATATCTCTTTAGGCTTCTTTAAACAACGTTTAAAAGAAGGTGAAGTCGGTTCTTCTACAATGCCTCACAAAGTCAATCCAATTGATTTTGAAAACTCTGAAGGTAACTTGGGCATTGCCAATGCAGTATTAGCGCACTTAGGCGAAAAATTACCAATTTCTCGTTGGCAGCGTGATCTTACCGACTCGACTGTATTACGTAACATGGGTGTTGGCTTGGCACAAAGTTTAATTGCTTTTGAAGCATGTTCAAAAGGTATTGGTAAACTTGAACTTAATGCAGCACGTATTCTTGAAGACCTTGATCATGCTCAAGAAGTATTGGCTGAACCAATCCAAACTGTAATGCGCCGTTATGCAGTTGAAAAACCATATGAAAAATTAAAAGCATTGACTCGTGGTCAAGCGATGACACGTGACATGATGGTTGATTTTGTCAATGGCACTGAACTTGAAGCTGTACCTGCTGCTGATCGTGCACGTTTGGCTGAAATGACCCCTGCAACTTACACGGGTAATGCTGCGGATCAAGCCAAACAAATTAAAGATTTGATTGATAAAATCTAAGCTTTTAATCTTCTAAAAGACCTAAAAATGCGAAGCCAATGCTTCGCATTTTTTTGCTTTTTGATTACAATGCGCAGTAATAATTTTTAGAAAATATCATAATGATTTATCATGCCTTAACAAAAAAACATTGGCTTGTTCTTGCTATTCTTGCAATCGCAATCATTCTTGCCAGTATCAATCCTTTAGAATATCCATCCTACATGCTGCATCAGATTGGCACCTTGCTCATGCTGATTACCCTGTTTTTCTGTCTAAAGAAAATAGGGCTGACATTTTCATCATTTTTATTGTATATCCTCTTCTTGGTGATTCATGTCATTGCAGCACATTATCTTTATTCTTATGTGCCTTATAATGATTGGTCAATCAAATACTTACATTTTGATCTCAATCAAGCAATGGGTTGGACACGTAACATGTTTGACCGCTTTGTACACTTGTTCTATGGTTTACTCCTTTACCCATTTTTCTACCGAATTTTCCAAGTCTGGTTACCAAGCTTAAAGCCTAAAACCTTATTTTTATTGGTCATTCAATTTGTTATGGCAACCAGTTTATTTTATGAATGGATTGAATGGTGGATTGCCATTGGCCTATCTCCAGAAGAAGCTGAAAACTACAATGGGCAACAAGGTGATATATGGGATGCACATAAGGATATGTTCTTAGCCACCATTGGTGCAATCATGACAGGACTAGTCTCTTTAAAAGCTGCGGCAAAAGGGAATCATCCTCAACAATAAGACCTTCCTCCCTTCCAATATACTCACTTAGCGATCAAGTTCTTGGTGAGTATAAAATCAACTGAGTTTTACTTTTGCAATCTTTGTTTATTCTCTAAGATATCGGGCAAACTGCGCTCGATCCAACCAATCAAATAGTTTAATTTTTCAGCCGCTTGTGCACCTAAAATCGTCAATTGATACTCTACTTTCGGTGGTACTTCAGGGTAAACCGTTCTCAATATAAAGCCATCTTGCTCAAGCACTTTTAATGTCTGTGCCAGCATTTTTTCGCTGATCCCCTCAATTCGATTGCGCAGTTCACTAAAACGTTGCACACCATCATTTAAACAACGTAAAACCAATACAGACCATTTGCTGGTTAAATGCTCCAATATTTCTCTAGATGGGCACTGACTGGATAAAACTTGACCAATTAAATCACTTGAAGCATAGATGCTCATAAATTCTCTCTACACAGTAATTAGCTTACTTTTAGGTACGTACTTACATATAGTAAGTTTAATGATTATGATAATAACATCAAGTTTAAAAAACATCCAATTTAAATCATATTTAAAGGTGAATTTATGAAAATCGCAATTACAGGCGCAACGGGTCAACTTGGACAATTGGTGATCCAAGCCTTACTTCAACATACTGCTGCTGAAAATATTGTGGCGCTGGTTCGAAATATAGATAAAGCACAGTCGCTCAAACAACAAGGGATTGAACTTCGCCTATTTAACTATGATCAACCTGAAACATTAATACCTGCTTTACACAATGTAGATAAATTACTTTTAATTTCAGCCAATGAAATTGGTCGTCGTACCCCACAACATAAAGCAGTTATAGATGCCGCAGTCGCAGCCAAAGTTGAACACATTGCCTATACCAGCTTACTCAATGCAACAGATAACCTACTCGGTTTAGCGCAAGAACATCGTGAAACAGAAGAACTTATTCTGCAAAGTGGTTTGAAATATACGTTTTTACGCAACAATTGGTATAGCGAAAATTATCTTGGTAACGTTAAGCATACTGCGGAAACAGGAACGCTTTACGGCAGTGCTCAAAATGGAAAAATCAGTTCAGCTTCTCGTTTAGATTATGCTGAAGCTGCAGCCAAAGTCCTTGCTTCCTCAGGACATGAAAATAAAACCTATGAGCTTGCAGGTTCAAATCATTTTACCCTTGCAGATTTAGCCTCTTATATCGCTTTGGCATCAGGTAAAACTGTACAGTATCAAGATATCAGCCCAGAAGATTATACTCAGGCGCTTCTCACAGCAGGATTACCCCAAGCACTTGTAACGGTTATTGTTGATGCAGATGTACAGACTGTAAATGGTGCAATGTATAGTGAAAGTAAAGACTTGGAACATTTGATTGGTCGTAAAACAACGCATATTCAGGATCAGGTTAAAGCTTTATTTTAGGTATTTTAAAGATGAGCATGGGCTTAAATACAAAATTTAAGCCCATGCTATACTGAGTAATTAAGGATGAATATTTTTGATAGGGAAATCGATATTCATCTCTAGATCTGCGAGGGACTGCCTTTCTGTGTTGTACATGGTTGCACGGAACACCGCAATTTTTTTCATCGTCATTGGATCATTAATATTCAGTATTGGCTTAAGTTTATGCTTAACATATAAATGAATCACTTCATCAAATTCTAAATAAACCGGTCCATCAAACATAATCTTGATCGGGACTTGATATCGTCGTTTTAACTTAAATGGCACCGAAAGTTTAATCGGAATATCCACTTTTAAAGGAAATTGAGGCAACAGTTTATTTTGATAAACCAAGTCCGTAGTTGTTTCTAATGGCATTAGCGTTTCAATCTGAATATCAGTCTCATAATCAAGCTCAACCTCAATCGGCGTTGTCACAACAAAACTTAAATTAGCCAAATATTTGCCTTTTAAAGGTAAAGCCAATTCACGGTCAATCGTCAACTCAGTATCTAAAGCACCTTGTGCATGTGTTTGTAAATAATTCCCCACATGGATTTTTGTCGGTAAAGATTTCGACAATTGAATTTGTGCGCTTTGTGCAGAAACCTGCATTGAGGCATGAATATTCAAATATAACCAAACGCACAGCGCAATGAGCAATACGACGCTGATAAAAGTGAACAACAAATTTCGTATAGATTTAAAGATCCACATTTCCATACCACCCTATTTTAAAGCTTCGGACTGTGGTTGTTGTGGTTCTACAGGCAGATGATCGCGACGTGATAGCCTTAAACTATTGAGCGGAATTTTAAGCTGCCCTTTTTCAATTTTTACTGGTAATGTGTTTTGAACATCTACTGTTGCTTGAAGTGCTGATTTAATTGGAACATTGAGGTGGCCTTGAATTGGAATATTGGTTTTTAATGTCGCATCAAGTGGCACATGTAAATTTTCTTTAAGTAAGACCTTTACAGGGGCATCAAACTTTAAATGAATATTTTGGTTGAGTGGTACTTGTAAATTAATCGGCACATCCATATGAATCGGGATGTTCCCTTTTAACGGTAAAGTAATATCTTTGCCTAAAACAGTGACTTTAACCTTGGTATCAATCGGCATATCCTGATTGATTTTGATCACTTCATTCACAGGAATTGTGGTTTGAATTGGGACTTCATTATCAAAATACACATGTGGGGTTAAGGTTTGTGTAATCGGTAAGTTTAGCTTTTCATGAATAGGAATTTCAGCTTTCACTTTTCCTTTGACATCCACATCTAATGCGTCATGAATTTGTACTTTGGCTTGTAAAGGCTCTTTTAAATCGATACGTACAGCTTGATTTTCAAGTGGAATATAAATATTAAAATGTTTAAATACCCAGATTGCAATCAATACACCACACACTGTAGCAATAAGAATAAAGGCAACTCCTGCCATAACTTGCTTCAACTGCAAAATCCTGTCCTTAATTTTTATCCTTAATTATTTTTTATTTTAAATACTTATGTGAATTAATATGCGTTTTTATGTATAAAAGTCGAAGAATTTTGTTTAATTAATAAACAATTGATATCTAATCTACGGATTATTTCGAAAAATCAGCTAACCAATAGCACTGCACAATTGCTGTATTATTTTTATACTCAACACTCACATCGCCTTTTTCATGATTTTGATTGAATTTTAGAGTTTTAAATCGCTGCTTTGCTGCTGTAGTGCTCAGATCAAAATATAAATATTCATTGTATTGTTGCGCTGGACGACCAAAACTAAATTCTATTTTGCGAATAGGAATGCCAGCATAAGTGACATTTTTTAATTTATAAGTGGTTGAGTCATAAACCTGTTTATCCACATATTTTACATCAATCGTATAGTGTTCAAGTGGTGCAATCAGTTCTGTATTTTCATTATGAAAATCATATTGCTGCCGAATTGCACAGTTTTGTTCAAAACGATCTTTTAATAAAGGACGTAATTCTAAGGATTTTGCATGTGTAGCAAAACAAGTAAATAACATCATGATGCATAAGATTTTTGTTTTCATTTTATTTTCTCTAATTTCTTAATCAAATGTTTTTAGTCCAATTGCTGAGACAAATAGTAATTTTCATTTGAATTTAACCATATATCATCAATTTTGAATATAAAAAAAGGAGCTTCATTTGAAGCTCCTTTTCGACGACTCTTACAAATTATGCATTTGTTTCAGCCGGTACTTTCGGATAGCTTACGCCACATACTTGCTCAGCAATACGCAATACTTGGCAGCTATAACCAACTTCGTTATCGTACCAAACGTAAGCTGTTAAACGGTTACCAGAAGTAATTGTTGCTTGTGCATCAAATACACCCGCTGTACGCGAACCAATAAAGTCAGACGATACAACTTCTGTAGAGTTGGTATAGCCAATTTGACCTTGAAGGTTAGAGTTGATCGAGATTTGACGAATATATTCGTTCACTTCTTCACGATCTACTTCTTTCTCAAGTGTTAAGTTAAGAATAGCAAGTGAAACGTTTGGTGTTGGAACACGTACTGAATTACCTGTTAATTTACCTTGTAACTGAGGTAATGCTTTCGCAACAGCTTTTGCAGCACCTGTTTCTGTAATAACCATATTCAGTGTTGCAGCACGGCCACGACGATCTGCTTTGTGATAGTTATCGATCAAGTTCTGGTCATTTGTAAATGAGTGAACAGTTTCCACATGACCATTGATCACTTTATATTTGTCTTCTAACACTTTTAAAACTGGTGTGATCGCGTTAGTGGTACAGCTTGCAGCAGAAATGATTTTGTCTGAATCAATGATGTCCGCTTGGTTAACACCAAACACGACATTCTTCATGTCACCTTTACCAGGCGCTGTAAGCACAACACGACTTACGCCAGGGCATTTAAGATGTTGAGATAAACCATCGATATCACGCCATTTACCTGTGTTATCAATCACTAGTGCATTGTCGATACCATAAGCTGTGTAATCAACTTCAGCAGGGCTAGACGCATAGATCACTTTGATAAAGTTACCATTTGCAATGATTGCTTCATTTTGCTCATCAACAGAAATTGTTCCTGCAAATGGACCATGAATTGAGTCACGACGTAACAATGAAGCACGTTTTTCTAAATCACCATCAGATGATTTACGTACAACGATCGCTTTAAGGCTTAAACCACGGCCAAGACCTGATTGGCTAATGATTAAACGCGCTAAAATACGGCCAATACGACCAAAACCATAAAGAACAACATCTTTAGGCTCAACTTGCGCAGGACGACCATCTAAAGATTGAACAGCTTGAGCAACAAATGCATCAATATCGCCACCCTTTTCTTTATATTCAACTGCAAGTTTACCTAAATCAACTTCAGCAGAACCGATATTATCTAATTTCGCTAAAGCTTCTAAAATAGGGAAAGTATGTACAACAGAAAGCTCAACATCCATCATACGTGTACGACGGTGCGCTTTAAGGATTTGAATTACTGAACGGTTCACTAAAGAACGACCGTACACAGAAGTCACAATGTTTTTTTCACGGTATAATTGACCGATTAATGCAATCATACGTTCCGCGATTTCTTCACGGTTTTTCCAGCGACCTTGGTGCTCTGCATGTAGGGCGATGATAGTGTCTTTGCTCACAGATACGTCCTCTATTTATGTATATCTAGACATGGATTTTTAAACCCCATAATTGTAATGTAATTCTCATTTAGTTGAAATCAAATCGTGATACATTTTTATAATATTTTGTCATACTGGGTATTTTATTTTAAATTATGCCTTGATCTCTAAACAATATTTCAGCCATTTTAGTTTTTTGCATCTATGTAGAATTTTAGTATTGATATTGACTTTACCAGAGGAAGAGGAAAAATAAAGTAGATAAGTACAAAGTTAAACCAGACAAAAACAAAAATAAAGCTGATGTTGCATCGTTAAGTACCCCATTATCGCGCTCAGTCTGAGCTTTCTACTCAGCCCCTAACACGCGCTTTAATCATCATTAATCGACGCATTAAATTCTTCCAAATCAAAATCAGCTAAATTTTCAGGCAGCTTCATTAAATAAGGAAAGCGAATAATGCCATTGTCCCCTGAAGGAAATGCATAATGGCGCTCCAATTCACTCATTGAAGTCAGGCTTTCAAACTCAATAAATACACTATACTTTGCTAAACCTTTAGGAACAGTTAATACCTCTAAATAGGTTTGTTTTTTTATCAACATTGCGGCATGGTTTGCTTGAACAATATCCTTTTCAACTTTCCCGCCTTTGATCATTTTTTTTAACAGTGAGCCTTCTACTTCATGTTGTTCATTCTTTAATTGCTTAACATAGCTGTCTAAAGCCCTATAATCTTTCACTTGCTCAGCGATAATTTCTTGAAGTTTTCTAATCGGTTGTTGAGAGCGTTCATGCATCACTTGCCATTCTCGCGGGCTCATTGGAATAAAAATTTCATCTTTACGCTTTTCCAATAGCTTTAGATAAGCCAGCAAACGATATTCAAACAGTTGAACATGAGAATTAAAAAATAATGCGGGTTGTTCTTTAAAGTCACGATAATGCGATAAAATTTCAGAAAATATTCGATGCACACTCATAAACAAATATTCAAATTCTTCAATATGTGATAAATCGCTTTTAACCGCATTTCTTAACGGCATCAATATATTGGCCGTGAGCAACTGTTCAATGGTTTTGATATGATTTTGTGCAACAGTATCACTATTTTTCCCCACCATTCCAAGTGGTTCCATTAAAAATGGCAAGAGTTTATTTTCTGTAAAATCCTCAAATTCTTGTACAATTTCAATCACATCTCTATGAACTTGATGCTGAATTGTGACCATTTTTTGAATTAAAAGATCCGTGCTATCTCGATATTCACTTTCACTCATTTGATCGGTATCGAGTACCAAACCCGTTACATAGACCTGATTTTTATATTCAATATTTTCTTCAAACAGAAAGCGTCGAATTGAATAAGGATTCTGTTCAAAATTTTCAATCGGTGCAATTAAATAGATAAATTCAGAGGTTTTAACAATATCAAACTTACGAATCCGTTGTTCTCTTAAAATAAAATACTTAAAAAAAGGACGTTTCATTAATTCAGATGATTTGGTCAATAATGGCTTAAACCAATAGCCCAGTAATTGTTGTTTAATAAACACTTCAATAATAAAACATTTAATTTGATCAGAAGTTAAGTTGCGGATACCTACTGGTGCTTCAATATTTATTGTGCGGATCAATTTCGCCACATCTTGTAAAAAAACACGGCGAATCAGTAATTTTTCTCGCTGCAAATTTAGATGATCATCCACCGAAATCAAATCAATTTGATACAACGCATTTTCTAAATAGTCTGCGATCTGAATACTATCTGTAATATTTTTTAACCAATTGATTGAGTTGCTCAATTTGGTTGCAATGGAACGCATTCGCTCATTTTCAAAGCTATATTTTAAATTTTCTAATGAATTTGTGATTTTAAATTCGAAGCTGTTATTGCCTTTGTTCCATTGAATTTCTTTCGGTCTTAAAATTTGACGTTCAATTTCTTCACGTACTTCGATATTGGCTTCATCAAAAACATCACACAAAACCTGTTCCCAGTTTAAATCGGTACTAGGCTCTAATTGCAATAAGGTTGCCCGTGTTTGATAGGGAATTATTGTTGTGTTCATAATATATTCAGCGTTTTTCTACTTAAAAACCAAATTAAAACATGGATTAATGAGATAAATTTAACACTTTTAAAAATTATAGTCCAACAATTATCAATTTATTTTCTTTTGATTAACCGATTCTTTCGTCTAATTTCTCGATATTCAAGGCTAAGTTTTTCCGTTTATTGTTTTGTTGATAGAGATGCCAAATCCCTTCCAATACCAAAACCCCCACAGCACACCAAATTGGAATATAGGTAAACCATTCATCTGCTGAAATAGATTCACCCAACGCCAAGGACGCTAAGGCCAACAAAACAGGTTCTAAATAACTTAACAATCCAAATAAAACCATCGGTAAATGACGACTCGCTAAAATATAGCTTCCTAAACCAATCGCACTCAGTATTCCAAGCCCTGCAACCACAACGATTAAAACGGGTGAATCAGCAAATTTGCTATATGCATCCAATCCGGTTTGAGTGAAATAAATTGCGATGGGAATACAAATTAAAATATCCCACCAAAAGCCACCTAAATTATCGGTTTTAATGGTTTTTCGAACCAGAAAATAAAGCGAATAGCCCAATGCAACACTGAGGGTTTCCCATGCAATACTGCCCAAACGCCATAATTCGTGCCCTACCCCAAGAACAGCAAAAGCAACGGCAACCATCTGAAATTTTGATAATTTCTCTTTATAAAAAATGCTACCAGCAAGGACGAGAACCAAGGGTAAAAGAAAATATCCAAGCGATACTTGTAAGCCCCGCCCATTCATCGGCCCCCAAAGGAAAAGCCAGAGTTGGAAACAGGTCAAGATAGAAGTGATGATCAATAAAAGTAATAAAGCAGGTTGTTTGACCATTCGACGGTAAATGGTTTTGACATGAACAAAATCACCGCTCAATAACATAAATAAGGTCAGGAACGGTAAAGTGGCAATAATCCGCCAACCAAAGGTTTGTTGACTATCTAGATCGCCCAGCAATTTGGTATAAAAGTATAAAACCCCAAATGTTACAGATGCCAATACAGACAATACGACGCCCTTAAACATCTGTCGCCTCACGGTGATTTTCAAATAAATTCTTAGGCATTATAAACATCTTCACCCAAAATTAATTTGAATATTCAATTATTTTTCCAAACTCAAGATTTGCAAATATCGAAATATTCAAAATATATCGGCTTAAATTTCTGATTATTCTTGCGCGTTCTGCTTGGTTCGTATCAGATCTTTTAAGTTAAAACCAACAGTCTGTGCATAACGAAGAAATTCAGTTACTTTTGTTTCATCTGGATGAGGGTCTCTAGACAGCAACCACAAATATTTTCGCTTCGGTTCTCCCACCAAAGCCATTTGATAGTTTGAATCAATTTTTAATACCCAATAATCACCACGGCCCACGGGCATCCAACGAATCGCTTCTGGAATAAAACTCACTTTAAATTTTGAATTAAATGGCTCATTACTGATAAATGCTTCACCCAATGAACGTAATTCTTGTCCATTTTGATCTACACATCGATTATCAACTGCAACATTGCCATATTCATTCACGGTATATCGTGCAGTCACATCTGACTTACAATCTTTTTGAAAATACATTGGTTTACGGGCGATTTCATACCATAGCCCTAAATATTGACCCAATTCCAATTTTGGAATCGCAGCTAAAGTCGAATTTTCCGCATAGACTTTTGGATAAAAAAAGCTGGAAAAAACCACCCCGAATACGATTATTAATTTTTTAAAGTCATAAGAATTGGGTAATATTTTGAATAATTGCACCTTATACCCTCAGCATTACTTTTTACTATTTATTATAAAATAATCAGAAATTTAAACTTAGACTGTAGCTTTATGTATCCTTGTTCAAACTAAAGCTACAGCAAGTACCAAAGTGTAATCATCCCACAAAGAGACAATTACTTTAACATTCTGGTTTTTAAACGCACAATTTCGTCACGTAATCGCGCAGCTTGTTCAAATTGTAACTCTTTAGATGCTTTTAGCATTTCTTTTTCAAGCTTGCTAATGTGCTTCGTAAAGAGTTTTGGATCAGATAAAATGTGACGTTCATCCGCAGTTAACGCCTGATGCTGGTCACTTATACCTGCTTCAATTTCATCATCACTGATCACTTCACCAGTATCAATTTCTTTAATTGCTTGACGTACAGCACTGCGCGGAATAATGCCATGCTCTTCATTAAATTGAATTTGTTTGGCCCGACGACGATCAGTTTCATCTATGGCTTTCTGCATCGAATCAGTTATACGGTCAGCATATAGAATCGCCTTACCTTTTAAATGACGAGCAGCACGACCAATGGTTTGGATCAATGAGCGTTCAGAACGAAGAAAACCTTCTTTATCTGCGTCAAGAATGGCAACCAACGATACTTCTGGCATATCCAGACCTTCACGCAACAAGTTAATCCCGACCAGAACATCATGTACCCCTGTTCGTAATTCGTGAATAATTTTGACACGCTCAACGGTATCAATATCTGAATGTAAATAAGCCACCTTCACCCCATATTCTTTTAAATATGAAGTTAAGTCCTCTGCCATACGTTTGGTTAAGGTGGTGACTAAAACACGTTCATCGAGTTCTTTACGGATATTAATTTCTGAAAGCACATCATCCACTTGAGTCAATACAGGACGTATTTCAATTTCTGGATCGACTAATCCAGTTGGACGTACTACCTGCTCTGCAACTTGTTCAGATTTTTCCAGTTCGTATTTCGCAGGTGTTGCACTGACATAAATGGTGGTTGGAACAATACGCTCCCATTCCTCAAATTTCATCGGACGGTTATCCAATGCACTAGGTAAACGGAAACCATAATTGACCAAGTTTTCTTTACGTGAACGGTCACCTTTATACATTGCCCCAATTTGTGGAACAGTCACATGCGATTCATCAATAATCAGTAACGCATCATCTGGGATATAGTCAAATAATGTCGGAGGTGCTTCACCCGCTGGACGACCAGATAAATGCCGTGAGTAATTTTCAATACCATTGGTATAACCCAATTGTTGCATCATTTCTAAATCATAACGGGTTCGTTGTTCGATCCGCTGTGCTTCAAGGAGTTTTTCATGTTCTTTAAAGAACACTAAACGATCAGCCAATTCATCACGAATCGTTCCAATTGCACGCTGCAAATTGTCTTTTGGCGTTACATAATGACTTTTGGGGTAGATTGTTATACGAGGTGCTTTACGGACCATTTTCCCAGTAATTGGATCAAACCATCGAATTGAATCAACTTCATCATCAAACAACTCAACCCGAACTGCATGTTGGTCCGATTCAGCAGGGAAAATATCGATAATTTCGCCACGAATACGATAGGTACCGCGTAAAAATTCCAGCTCATTACGGGTATATTGCATTTCAACAAGTCTACGAATAATGTCATCACGACTAATTCTATCCCCTTGTACAATATGCAATAACATACTCATATAAGCATTGGGATCACCCAAACCATAGATCGCGGATACTGAAGCGACAATAATCGCATCACGGCGTTCTAATAAAGCACGCGTAGCGGAGAGACGCATCTGGTCAATGTGATCATTGATTGCTGAATCTTTTTCAATAAAAGTATCTGAAGATGGTACATAAGCTTCAGGTTGATAATAGTCATAATAACTGACGAAGTATTCAACTGCATTGTTTGGAAAAAATGCTTTAAATTCGCCATATAATTGTGCAGCGAGGGTCTTGTTATGTGCCATGACAATGGTTGGACGTTGCGTTTGTGCAATCACATTTGCCATGGTATAGGTTTTCCCTGAACCCGTTACACCGAGTAGAAGTTGGTCGTGAAAACCTTTATTTATGCCTTCGACTAATTTTGCTATTGCCTGTGGTTGATCCCCAGCAGGTTGATAATTTGTAACAAGTTCAAAAGGTTGATGTTCACTCACAATAATTCACTCTTTAACCAATCGGGAAGAAGCCACAGTAGTTTAACAGAAACCAATTAAACCCATACATTGACACCTATTCTAGATGGGGCTTTTTACACAATATTCAACAAATACCTTGACCCTTTTTTATTTCAATAGCAACATGGAAACAAGCCAATTAAAAGATTGAAAAACATGACATATCACTATCATGATGAAAGCATAATCAAAACTTTGCCAGAAGATACTGTGTTTGTTTTTGGTAGTAATATGGCGGGCACTCATCAAGGCGGTGCGGCAAAAACAGCACATTTACATTTTGGCGCAACCAAAGGTGTTGGACGTGGCTGGGCAGGACAAAGTTTTGCTATACCGACCATGAATGAACATTTACAACAAATGCCACTTTCACAAATTCAACACTATATTGATGATTTTAAAATCTATACAAAAAATCACCCGAAGTTGAAATATTTCATTACTTCAGTAGGTTGTGGTGTTGCAGGCTATAAAGTCGAAGAAATCGCGCCGATGTTTAAAGGTATTTCACGCAATGTGATCTTCCCTGCTTCATTCCGTCCATTTGTAGAAAAAACCTTGCCTAAGCTCACGCAAAAATTACTGCATAGTTTTTTAACTGATGAGGTCATTTTTAGTTCAGATATAGAGCAAAAGATTCAAAGCTTGGATTTAACTGAAGCTGAAAAAAGCCTTGCTACGATTATTCTCAATACGCCAATGTATCCTAACGACAGTAATGGTCGAGATCGTATTTTTGAAATACAAGATATACTGCACAATTTAAATGGAAAAATATTTGAATTTCAGTCTAATTCAGAAGGTTCAATGATTTTTGGAGGGGCTATTTTAGCGCTTTTAGAACTTTATAATTTAAATGAAACAGACTTTATTGCAGTATGGACTGGTCAGCGTACCATTGCTGCACCAAAAGCAGAACATCGGGCTAAAAAGTAAAATGCTTTGATTATTTTTAATTGAACAACTATTTATGTTAAGTTTTTGCTTATGTTATATAGTTAAACAGGGGTTGTTAACAATTCGTCTATGTTTGCGACTACGTGTGTTTTTTAGGCGACACTAGGCACGAAATACGAAATTTAGTCATTCTAAATGATGAGAAACATCGTTTCGCAAGGTAACACGTAGCGGCAAAAAACACACAAGTCCCGAAGGGTTGTGGCTAAAATTATCTCAGCCTACGTTATGACACTCGAAAATAGTCTCGCTATTCTCATCGTTTCATGCCTTGTCTGCTCAATTTTAGCCTACAACGCAAGCCATTTATGAAATGTCAACAGCCCCTAAATTAATAAAAGAGAAATTGGAAAATATATGGAGCAAATGGATTTAACAATATTTGATTTGTCTCCAATTGCCATGTGGCTACAAGATTTTAGTGGTATAAAAAAAATATTTGATGAATGGACTGCGCAAGGTATTTCCGATATTAAGCAACATCTATTGGAAGATACCAACCGTTTAAAACCCTGTTTGGCGGCGATTCGTACCATTCATATCAATAAAAGCACACTGGTTTTATATGAAGCGCATGATTTAGCGGAGATTTTAGAAAAATTTCCAGAAATGCATACAGAAAATACTGAACTATTACATATCCAATTTTTTTCAGCGCTTTGGAATAAAGAAACAGATTGCTCAATTCAAGTGGTCAACCTTAGCTGCAAAGGCAAAAAAATTGATATCCAACTCAGAGCCAATATTTTAACGGATGCGAAACAAAGCTGGGATCGAGTTTTATTAACCACGGAAGATATCTCTCAGTGTCAAAATGCACGTCGGATTGCAGAATCCCTATTTTTGCATTCGCCCACTGCCCTCTGGGTCAAAGACTACAGCAAAATAAAATCATTATTTAATCAATTAGTAGCGAATAATGTCACGGACTTAGATCAATATATTCAGCAAAATCCAGATTTTCTATTTCTTTGTTTTGAAAGCATCCGATCAGTGGGTGTAAATCAAGCTTTACTGGACTTATTTAATGCCGACAATGAACAACATTTTTATCAGCATTTAAATCATATTTTTAGAGAGAATTATCAACAAAATTTTCATAAACAATTATTACACTTATGGAATGATCATCATCAACTTAAACGAGAATGTGAATACCAGTCAATCAATGGAGATTTGCTGCATGTACACGAACAGTTTGTTATTTTTCCAGATTCAAAACATAACTGGGATACCGTGCAAATTGCCTTTACCGATTTAACTGAACGAAAAAAATTAGAAGATCACCTGCAACATGCCAGTAAACATGATCAATTAACGCAGTTATATAATCGAACATTTTTTATCGGTGAAATTCAACGTTTACAATCTCAAAAATTTAATTCACTTTCATGCATATACCTAGATATCAATGGCTTAAAAAGAGTGAATGATTTACAGGGACATCATGTTGGTGATTTATTGATTCAACGTTTTGCACACCTGTTAAAAAAATCCACCATCAAAACACCTTATTCTGTTTCACGCATTGGGGGTGATGAATTTGTGATTCTTATGCCTGAATCAAATCATCTGCATATAGAAACATTACTGAAGATCATTCAACAAGAATTAGAGATAGATCGAGTGAACAATCCTCAACATCCAATTCATGTGGCGATTGGTTATGCGACAACAAGCCATTATAAAAATATTGATGAGTTATTAAAAAAAGCAGATCAAATTATGTATCAAGATAAGCAAGCATATTATTTATTAAATACGGATTAATGCCTTTTAAGAATTAAAGAAATTAATTAAAAATAAACAACATCAAAGTAAATCCAATGAAAGGATAACCAGCGATCATAAAATACAATAAGTAATAAATAACTTAGATTTTATTATTTTATATCGCTCTTTTTTAGGATATATTTCAAACATTCTAGATCACCGCTCAACACACGAGAATCTTATAATGGAATTTTCTGATTCTTCTATTTTTGATATATCACCTACCCCGATGTGGATAGAGGACTATAGCGAAGTAAGAGAACAATTTAATCAGTGGAAAGGCCAAGGAATCACAAATCTTCAAAGCTTTTTAGAAGAAAATCCAGATCAGATTACGGCTTGCGCACATAAAATTAAGATTCTTCATGTCAATAAAAAAACCTTAGATTTATTTGAAGCCAGAAATCAGCAACACCTGTATCAGAACTTAAATATTATTTTTCAGAAAGAAATGCTGCACTCACATATCAAAGAGCTGGTAGCGCTTTGGAATGGAGAAGCTGAGTTTTCAAATACCACAGTCAATTACACGATTTCAGGGAAAAAATTAGATATCAAATTACGTGGTATCATCATGCCAGGTTCAGAAATCAGTTTAGACCGGGTTTTAATCACCACTGAAGATATTACTGACTATCAGAATGCGCGCCGTTTAGAAGAAAAAAATCGCCAACTGGCAGAATCTCGCTTTATTTACTCGCCGACTTCATTGTGGGTTGAAGATTTTAGCCGTGTAAGACTCCGTATAGATCAACTCCGTGAAATTGGTATCGAAGATTTTCGCACCTTTTTAGATGTGCATACCGACTTTGTAAACCAGTGTATAGAAGACATCATCTTATTGGATGTCAATCAAGCAACCCTTGATTTATTTAAAGCCAAAGACAAAGAAACCCTGTTTAAAAACTTAAACAAAGTATTTGCAAAAGAGATGTATCAAACTTTCCGTGAGCAACTGATTGAACTCTGGAATGGTAAAATTCATCATCAACGTGAAGCTGTAAATTATGCACTGGATGGTTCAGTACGAAATGTATTACTTCAATTTACTGTTTTCCCGGGCTATGAACATGACTGGAGTCTAGTGCAAGTTGCATTGACTGATATTACTGCACGGAAAAAAGCAGAAACGTATTTGGAATATCTGGGTAAACATGATGTTCTGACTAAATTATTCAATCGTTCGTTCTATACAGAGGAAATTAATCGTTTAGAACGTGGTGTATTGCGTCCGACTTCAGCCATTTTTATTGATATGAACGGTTTAAAAGCCATCAATGATCAGTTAGGTCATGATGTTGGTGATGAATTATTGCGACGAATGGGCAATATCCTGACTCGTACCATTGCCAATACAAGTTATACTGCTTCCCGTATTGGTGGAGATGAGTTTGTGATTCTTATGCCAGCGGCAAATGAACAGACCGTCGAATCAATGATTATGACCATTGAAGAATTACTCAATATCGACAATCAATATTATTCGTCACAGCCTATTAGTATTGCCATTGGTTATGCAACAACATCTGCAAATGAAAGTATAGACAATATGTTGAAACGTGCAGATTTATTGATGTATCAAAAGAAAAAAAATTATTATGAATATGTCACGGAAATGTTAAATGGTAGTGCTTAATATTCCACAAGGATAAATGTTATAACCTTAATAAAAATATTCTTTTTAATTCTTATTATAAAAATAGGTGCATCAAGCACCTATTTTTATATCTCAAACACTTAGCGTTTTCCCATCGAACGGCGTGTACCACGAGGTGGCATCCAAGTACGATCTGCATATTGCTCAGGTTTAGGACGGACGTTGTTGTGGGCAACATCATCATCATTTTCTAAAGATGATGGCATTGGAAATGGTAAATTCACCAATGGCTTCTTTTTGGGAGTATTTTGGGTGCTCATGTGATTCACTCAATTTTAACTGGCTATATTGTACGTAAATTTCAGCTTTGATGCGAGTGCTCTTAAACTTTCGCTTTTATTTGTATTCTCTTGATACATTAATTTCTGCTTTTGATGAATATTTATTGAATTTGCATAGATATTAGACGACCAAACATGAAAAATTAGGCTATGATAATGTGCTTTTTATTTTTTTAATCCCTATAAGAAGGAATAATGCCGTGGACGTACGTCTCTCTGATCGTGTAAATGCCATCAAACCGTCTCCAACGCTTGCTGTTACCAACAAAGCTGCTGAATTAAAAGCTGCGGGTAAAAATGTAATCGGATTGGGCGCTGGCGAACCAGATTTTGACACCCCACAACACATCAAAGATGCTGCTATTACAGCGATTAACAACGGTTTTACCAAATATACCGCTGTTGATGGTACACCAGGCCTTAAAAAAGCAATTATTGCGAAACTAAAACGTGATAACAATCTTGACTATGCTGCAAATCAGATTTTAGTGTCTTGTGGTGGTAAACAGTCTTTCTTTAACTTAGCACTTGCTTTGTTAAACAAAGGTGATGAAGTCATTATTCCAGCACCATATTGGGTAAGCTATCCAGATATGGTGATCATTGCTGAAGGTGTTCCTGTCATCGTGAAATGTGGTGAAGAACAACGTTTCAAGATTACACCTGCTCAACTAGAAGCTGCGATTACAGACAAAACACGTTTGGTGGTTTTAAATAGCCCTTCAAACCCAACAGGCATGATCTACAGCAAAGCTGAGCTTGAAGCTTTAGCAGAAGTGCTCCGTAAATATCCTCAAGTTTATGTTGCTTCTGATGATATGTATGAGCCGATCCGTTGGGATGATGAGTTCTACAATATTGCGACTGTAGCGCCTGATCTTTATGAGCGTGTTATCGTGCTTAACGGTGTATCTAAAGCATATGCAATGACTGGATGGCGTATCGGCTATGCAGCAGGACCTGCAAAATTGATTGGCGCAATGAAAAAAATCCAATCACAATCAACTTCAAATCCAACTTCGATTTCACAAGTTGCTGCTGAAGCTGCATTGAATGGTCCTCAGGATGTACTTCAACCGATGATTGAGGCATTCAAACGTCGTCATGATTTAGTTGTGAATGGTTTGAATGAAATTCAAGGGATTAGCTGCTTACCTGCTGATGGCGCATTCTATGCTTATGCCAACATTCGTCCTTTGATTCGTGCAAAAGGTTTAAAATCTTGCACAGAATTCTCAGAATGGTTGTTGGAAGAAACTGGTGTTGCTGTTGTTCCTGGTGATGCTTTTGGTTTAGGCGGCTATATGCGTATTTCTTATGCAACTGCTGATGAAGTACTTGTTGATGCACTTGCTCGTATTAAAAAAGCTGCAGATTCTATTGACGGTGTTGATGCAGCAATTGCTTCAATCGCAGCTGAAAAAGCAGCGCAATAAGACGAGATTGGTTTAAATAAAAAATGGGTGTATTAATTACACCCATTTTTTATCTTTGTTGATCTTACTTATCAACAAGCTTCTATATTTTTTGTAAATCAATCTTTGAGGAGCAAGCCCGTGGTATTGTCTCCATCATTTCCAGTACCGTAATGATCTATACGTACAGTATCAACTTGCACAGTAGATGTGTTTGCCGCATAGTACTTTTCATGATCGACTAATAATAATCCTGTGGTATTGTCTCCATCATTGCCTGTGCCATAATGTTCAATTCTCGGCTCCTTATTTTGATCAAGTTTTGAATAAGGCACCAGTTTTATTGGCTCTTTCAATAAAAGACCTGACGTATTATCTCCATCGCTACCTGTACCAAAGTGATCAATGCGTATTTCTTGCGTATTTTGATGTGATGCAAAACTTAAACTTGAAACACTACAAAGACCAATAACAGCTAATCTGATTAAAGTTTTCATGTCATTCTTCCCATTGAGATATCATTTCATTCTAGAGGCCGAAACTATACAATTCACGGTCTTGGGAATTACATTTATGACATTAACCAATCTAAGCAAGTCTTTAATAAAAATCTGAAATCTAGCCTAAATCTTTAAATTTTATTGCTGTTCCAGATCAGTTTGGCTAAGTACGATTCAGTGTTAAAACACGTTTAAAGCATAAAAACTAAATTTGATCATTTGTATTTATTGATCACTTTGTATCAATGACGCTCTAAATACTTTTGGTGCGCATCCATATGTTTGTGTAAAAGCACGAGTGAATGCTGCTTGTGAGCTATACCCTACTAATTCAGCAATTTGAAAGATATTTTTGTCTGTCTCTTTTAGAAACTGACCTGCCAGTCTCATCCGCCAATTTTTTAAATATTGAATTGGTGAAACTCCCACCAGTTCTACAAATTTTTTAGCAAAACTTGAACGTGATTGATGGGTGGATTGAGCCAAATTTTCTACATCCCATGCATAAGCAGGACGATCATGCAGCAAAGATAATGCTTTACTAATCGTGGGATCACGTAAAGCAACAATCCAGCTTTTATGTTCAATGGTTGCCTTTGCCAACCAAAACCGTATTGACCACACCAATAGAAGATCAATGATACGTGAAAGCATCACTTGACTACCAAGGCTAGGATGTTCAAGCTCAAGCTTTATCGCAGCAACAGTCATTGGCACCCATTCTGCAATTTTATCAGTATCATTGTGCGATGGGACATGGATATAGTGAGGCAACCCCTCGATTATGGCTTCGCCATAAATTCCACTAAGTTTAAAAATACAGCTAATCACAGCGGCTGCTTGGTTTTCAGCATCCAGCAATTCAATCGTGTGTTCTCCAGCCGAAGGTAGAACAATAATATCCCCTGCTTTTAAAACCAGATCTAGATTAGTGCATGCAACTTTAAGTCTGCATGTCGCCTGCTGAACGATATGGATATATGCGTAATCCTGTTTAAAGCTTAACTGTTGTTGATCTGTAAATCGTGCGAAGTCATAGATCTCACCAGATATTTTTGCAAACTGATAAATATCAAAGAATATATCCGTTAAAGCACTTTTTTCAGCATATTCATCTCTCATTTTTTGTCACAATTCCTAAAAAGTGTTTCTGCAAAAACATTGGTGTTTCTGTTATTGTTAAAGTGAATTTAAACATGAATAATCGTTTATAGAAGCTTTTTTGAGTATAAAAATTACATCCTATATCTATCCAATCTTTATACAGAAAGTCTTCAATCATTTAGCTCAACAAATACAATAGCATTTAGCTAGGAGACACACATGAGTAATAAACCGACAATTATATTCGTACACGGATTTTGGGGAGGCGCTGCTCATTGGAGTAAAGTGGTAACTGAGCTGGCTCACCGAGGATATGAATCATTACGTGCAGTAGAACTCCCGCTTAGCTCACTGGCTGAAGATGTTGAACGAACAAGAAAAATGATTGCGCAAGTTAAAGGAGATGTGCTTCTGGTTGGTCACTCATATGGTGGTGCTGTAATTACTGAAGTTGGCAATCAAGCAAATGTCGTAGGTCTGGTTTATATTGCTGCTTTTGCACCGGACTCAAACGAAAGCCCTGGTGGCATTACTCAACAACATTTACCTGAGGCTGCACCAAACTTAGAACCAGACAGTGATGGTTATCTCTGGCTTAAAGCAGATAAATTCCATGAAAGTTTCTGTCAGGATTTAACCAAAGATGAAGGGTTTGCAATGGGTGTCACCCAAAAAGCGCCAGTAGCAAGCACATTTGCCGATACGATTTCCACGCCAGCATGGAAAACGAAACCATCTTGGTATCAAATCTCGACTCAAGATCGAATGATCCACCCTGAAAATCAAAAAGTCATGTCGGCACGCTTAAATGCAAAAAAAGTGATTTCGTTAGATGCAAGCCATGCTTCTTTGGCATCACATCCAAAAGAAATTTCAGACTTGATTGAGGAAGCTGTCAGTTTTCTGGCTCAATAAATGATGAATGAATAGAGGGAATCAAAGGATTTCCTCTATATCTTAGACCCATTTAAAACTTAGATTTATTGAAATTCAACTTGGCTATATAAATGCCTAAATTAGAATTCAGTAATAAAACCTCTACAATATTTTAAAACCGATGCTCCAGCTTTAAACTGACATTGTGTTTATCATAAGAATATAGCCACTCTACATTGCTGTTATTTTGATTATATTGATAAGTGAGATTAGGTGTTAAACCATAAAAAGCCCAGCGTGGTGCACTTAGAATTAAAGTATAATTTTGTTCAAAATCATGTCGTCTAGCCTCCAACACTGGAGTAAATTTATCAAATTGACGCCAACGGAAAGAACTAAATAAATTTGCGTTAAAACCTGAGTCAAAGTTTTTGGAAAGGCCTAAACGCACGCCTTGTTGTTGATAAGCCGTAAAATATTGTTCTTGGGTATTATGGTCGACAAAATCCAGCCCGCCAAATAGCGTCCAGTTTTTCGGTAAAATTTTCCAAAAGGTTGAATAGACAGAATATTCCAAACCATCTTGGCCTTTATACTGGGAATAATTTATATCCTTCATTTCGGCTTCTAACTTGACAGCTTTGTCGTTGGAGATAAAACGCATCCACTCACCCCTTAGCCCATAGGCACTATACAGCGGGTCGTGGGCATAGTATTTATGTTCAAATACGGGTGCAATCAAGACTTGATTACGTTCGTTGTAATAACTATAACCCGCATTTAAATTAAAAGTTAATTCATTATAATCAGTCTGCTCTGGATAAACTTGACCATAGAATAATCCACGCAATGCAATGCCATGTTGTCCAGAAAGCGACCATCGTTTAGTTAAGGTGGCTTCATAATCCAAACCTTGCGCACTGATCGCGTCAGGTGTGCCACGCTTTACTTGTTCAATAGGAACGACCTTCTTAGTCTCAGGGTCAATGCCATAATACGTAATGATGTCGTATTTATCGGAAGCATTATTAACATTACTGGCATAACGTGAACCAAACGCCAATGAACCATGCCATTCATCTCGTTGTTTAAGCCCTTTGAGATACATCTCTACGGTTTGACCAATACCGTGGGCAGCGGGATCTGTAGACAGAGCAAGTTGAGATTGAATCTGCTGAAATAACTGTTGACCTTGCTGATTTTTTTGTTGTTCGGTGTAGACACGAGCCAGCTCAAGTTGGGTCATTAAATTATTGGATTGAATCTCTAGGCTATGTTTAAGTTTACTCTCAGCTAAACTTAAGTTCCCCTGTGTTCGTGCCATGACACCCTCAGCGAACTCAGTCAAAGCCTGATCATAATTTGGAAATTTTTTATATTTTTCAAGATAACTTAAAGCCACTTGCCATTGTTTTTGCATCACTGCCAAGTAAAGTGCATATGCAACTTCTGCGGGTTCATCCTTAACCACATATTCTTGACCTTGTATGATCAGATTCGGTAATGCTTGTGTGTTCTTAGGGTCTTCTGATTTGAGTAGTTTCTTATCATTTTGATATTGCTGTTGGCTAATTTCCTGATTTAACCTGATACTGGTATCATCCGCTGCATAAACACATTGTCCACACTGCAATACGGCACCAAGCAATACTATTTTTTTCATCTATAAACTCACCAGATAGAATAAAAAAGAAAGACTTACCGAAGTAAGCCTTTCTCATTTAAAACATTATTTTTTTCCACCAAAAGCAACGTCATGCACATTATTGTTAAATGTTGCAATTCCAGCTAAGCTGCTTTGGCTATTATAGAATTGACCTGAAACTGTCCCTGCACCAGCTGACGGATTAGTCGTCCAAGATGCATTTGAACCACTAATCGTTGCGTCGTTATTAATTGTTGCAGTACCCAAATTAAAGGTACGTGAACTATCGCTCAATGAACCCGTTAACTGTTTGGTTGCAAAGTTAGCAGTAAAAGTACCTGACAATAAATTAGAGCCATTATAATTATTGACACCTTGAACACTATAATTTGCAGTACCTGTAGACGGTACGCTGGTATCCGCATCTTTACCATTGTAATAAACAGTGTGTGTTGCTGGATCAACCGTACCTAAACGCTTACCGCTGGCATCTTTGGCTTCGGCATTCCACTCACCAAACCAAACGTCTTGTGTAGGCACTTGTTTATAGTTAGCATAACCAATCCCAGCATGAGACGCTGGAAGCCCAGGTAAGTACGGGCTTAGACGTACAACGCCATTCCCATCTGCATAGCCGTTAAAACCTGAGAATGCAACAATTGCACCGTTATAAAGAGTGTTAACACCAAAACCAACACCTGAGTTTGGATGAGTCGGTCCAAGTGAACCTGTAGAACCAACTACAATGTTACCAATATCACTTGATTCACCTACAACAGCTGCTTGTGCAACACCCACTAAACCAACAGATAGTAAAATAGCCAATGAGATAGATTGAAGTTTCATTTTAAGTTCCTCGATATGAGTTTTAAAGTTTTATCATTAAGAATAAAATAAAAGTCTTAATGATTATCATTAAAAATAAAACATGTGCTGCACTGATTTTAATTTTTAAATTCAAGTGTAAAATCAAGGAGTACGTGTCTTATTTTCCACACATTTATTGCACACCAAGTGCAATAAATTTAGTTAATTACCTCTAAGTTCCTTAAAACTTATGGGTAATGCTTAGCTTAAATGTTCGACCTGGTGCTGCAATTGCCGAACGAGTTAATGGATCAATATAGAATTCGTCAGTGAGATTAGTCCCCACCAGTTCAAATAAGGTGTCTTGTTTAAGTCGATAATTGATATAAGCATCCACAATGGTCATTGAGTTCCATGCCAAAGGGGTATTGGCGTAATAACTCATCTCTATATCGTTATAGTTTTTCGTTTCAGGATTTTCATACTTATGGTGATAACTCGCACGAGTTCCGACTTCAAGTTTTTGATCAAAGAATCGTCCACCAAGTGTTAAATTAACTGAATATTTTGGGGTTGCCATACTGACTAAATATCCGCCTACAAATCCATCATCAACACAACGATTTAATAAAAACTGGTGGCTCGCCCCTAAAAGCATCGCTGAGTTTTCATCACAAACTTTATTTTTAAAACGATAATTGGCACTTAAGTCAGTAAAGAAACGCCCATTGTCAAAGCGACTTTGCAGTTCCAACCCTTCTGTAGTAAGACTATCGACATTACTAAATGCCAAAGTTGGACTACGCTCAATCGCATTCTTAGTTTTGTTATAGTAATAAGCCAATTTAATATCTGCATAACTGCTGTTTTTAAATAACTCAGATAGATTATGAACATAGGCAAGTTCATAATTTGATGCATGCTCTGGTTGTAACTTATAACCACTTAAGGTTCCAGAAAACCCAATCGTGCTTTCAAACATACTTGGCATTCTATAAGCTTCGCTATAACGTAAATACATTCGACTATTGGGGCTAAAATTAACCGTTGCTGACGCTGTCGGTGTCCAACCATGATCTTTGCTTTTTTGCACACCTGTTTTGGTTAAATCAATATCTTCATAACCGCTAGGAATGCCACTACCAGAATAATATCCATAATCCCGACCTTGTACTAAAGTCCCATTTAAAAAGGGATTATTGGCAATGGTTAATTTTCCACGGTTATCCATTTTGTAATCAATTTTATTAGATTTCTGATAAATTCGACTTAAAATTCGAGCCTGCTTGCGCTCCTCAGTCCAACCTTCCGCTAAAGCAAGAGCCTCAATACTTTCTCGTGTTTGCTGTTCAAGTTCTGGTGTCATATTTGGGCGTTTAGTAAAATAAGTCATACTTAATGCCGTGGCTTTTTTAATCAGGCTAAACTGGGGATCACCCGCATTGACTCGTTCATTAAGAAAATCATCAAAGGCCCAATAGTTTTGATATCTTGCACCTGCGTTTAAATTCAGCCATGAGATAGGTTGATAGTCAAAGTTAAAATTAAATTCTTTTTCTTCTCGACGACCTGCTCTCGGTAACATCCTATAACCCGAATTTGTTCCGTTAATATTCGGGTCTTTATAAATATCATCCGAACTAAGTTTTTCTTTTTGAAAACTCCCCCCAACAGTTAAACCCAGATTAGACAGCAATTTAAACTTATTACTTAAGGTCATTCCTTGGCGAGTATTGTCTGAGTTTGCGGTAGCACTGTTCACAAAAACACCCAAGTTTGCATTGGTATCATTGGGAAATCCACCTGAACTATAGGTATGACTCTTAGTATCAGTCCGCCAAATATTGCCGTAGAAATCGACTAAATTATTGTTTTGAGGTTGATATTTGTATTCCATGTTATAGGCTTTAGAGTCGATATGACTTAAAGGCCATTGTGGTACCCCTGCTTTATTTTTGACGACTTCACCCCAAGCAATTCGTGAAGGTAAAATTTCTCCATTGATGATTGAACTGTCCCGATAACCGAACTCTAAACGCTGTTCATCTGTGGGTTTCCACGCCGCTTTTAACAAATAAGATTCTGTTTCAAGGGATGTATTGGGAACTTCTGTACCTCCCGGGTAAACTTTGGCAAGGTATGGAACGTAATTAAATCGTCCTGTGGCAGGTTTATCATAAAAATCACTGCCATTTTTCCCTGCAAAGTGATTGCCTTTATTACGATAAGCATAAGCAGCCAAAACTTCAAAATTATCACTACGTCCTGCCAAAGCAATACGTGTTGCAACATCATCGCCTGAATAAATATTATTTTCTTTATTTTGTCGTGCTACTTTAAATAAGGATGGATCATAATAAGGCTCGAACACTGGATTGCCTTGCCAGTCTGTTCCTGTAGCTGGATAATTTGGATTATCGTAAATGCTTTGACCAGTTAATAGTTGTGGTTCTCTAGGTTTCACTGCATTGCTGCTGGTTTCTACTTTTATCTCCCCACCAAAATTTTTACCTTCCTTTAAAACATCATCTACAGCTAGAGTATGAATAACGACCGCACCACCCACACCTGTATTTACATTGCGTGTGATGGAAGGCCCCTTAATGACTTGTAGCCCACCGATTAAATTAGGGTCAATATAACTCCGATTATTCGCACCGTTATAGCCACGCCATACAGTGAGTGCCTGTTCTGTCCCATCAATAAGGACAGGAACACGTCCTGGTCCTTGAACACCACGGATACTTGGATCTAAAGCACCACTGTTTCGGGCATCACCACTGTATACGCCGACCATTCCCTTAAATAAGTCTGCTGGCTGAGCACCTTTATATCGTTCTATTTGCTCTTTGCTGGCATAGACGCTAGAAATATCTTGATCATAAACATCATTCTGCCCTTTTGTATCGCGACTGACTGTACCAAAAACAGTCATTGGGCTAAGTTGTACGACATTTTCTTGATCTGATGTCATAGGCTGAGATTGTACTGGTATGGGTCTAATTTCAGCTTTATCCACATGCTTCAATATATAGCCATTTCCTACTTTCACCACAGTAAACTCGGTTGCTGCTAAAATATGTTGAAAGCCGTTTTCTAAATTATATTGTCCGCTTAAACCTAAGCTACTTTTACCTTTGAGCTGATTTGCATCAATTGCAATCGAGGTCCCCGCTTGCTCAGCAAAGGTATTTAAAACACTGGCAAGTGAACCCGCTGGAATATGATATGACTGCGTTTCTGTACTGAGCGCATAACTGCTTTGTGTCGCGACTGTTGTTGCCACACCCACACAAACGAGATGAATCGCCAATGCCAATGATGTCACTTTGAAAGAATATTTTGGATGCTTTTGACCGCAAACAGCTTCACTCATTTTACGCCCCAGTAAATGTAAATAAGAATCATTCAATATATTAAATTAAATGTATTCTTAATATTTGCTTCTACTTACTATGACGTACAAGAAATGAAAAAGTGGAACCGTTTATTCAAAATAAATTTAAATGATCTATCTTTTATTTTAACAAAATTATTATTTGTCATATTTATCAATCATTTTTAAAAACGATATATATAGTCAACCTTTCAAAAGGTCAGACACAAGAATATAATTCCTCTTAATTAATATTTTTAATTAAATCAATTGCATGGAAAAATAAATTGTTTGCAATGCCACAACTTACATTCAAAGTTTAAATAGCTTTGCGTAGGCGATGCCTCACTTTTCAGAGATGAAAAGATGACAAAAATCTTTTGTTTGGCGAGGGGTACGTCCTATACCCCCGCCAAACGGCGACATCCATGTCGCCCCACGGTAAGATCACCATCTAGGATTCAAAAGCACAAAAAATGAATTGTTAACCAACAGTTTCTAAAAGTTCATACAAAACATAAGCTTCATTTCGGATAAATGACTTGATGCAAATCACTTGTATGAATAATTAGACAGTTTGATCATATTTTATCCTAAAATTTAGGCCTAATTTAAAGCTAAACATCATGATTCAAACCAAGTGCTTAAATCATGCTGTTTATTGCAAAGTCACAACTGTGAAATATGGGGTGATTTGATAGACATTTAGCTGAGGGAATACACTGCTTAATAATTGCAATGCACTTTCGGTATGATCTAAAGGCAATACAGCATTGACCTTAATTTTTTCTAACTTTGCAGCGTTAAATATAATTTTTTCTTTGCTGTTTCGATTCAACTCATTTAGCACTTTTGACAAAGACATATTTTCAACAATCAAATGCCGTTGATTCCATTTCTGCTGTTCATTGTATAAATTAAAAGTATGTATAGGTTGTATACCATTTCGATCAAGTATGACTTCTTGCCCTGCTGTCACAATCACAGAAGATGCTTTGGTTTGATCTAACTCTTGTTTCGAGGACTGCACTTTCACTTTGGAATGTAGCATTTTAAGCCCAGTCGCGTCTGGCTGATATTGAACACTAAATGCAGTTCCCAATGCTTCAATTTGACCATGTTGGGTTTTGACAATAAAAGGACGGGCTTTGTCTTTGGCTACGTCTACAAATATTTCCCCTTGAACCAACTCCACAACACGCTGATTTGCTGAGAAGTCTAGATTAACCGCACTCTGACCACTGAGTTTAAGTTGTGAACCATCTGCTAAGGTTTGGGTTTTCCATTCTCCCGCATGATTTTTAATATCAGCGGTTAGATATGACACTGGATGATAAATAAAATAACTATAAATACCCCCTACACAACACAATATCACCGTCAAAATTCCACCATAGCGCATATTTTTTTGCTTGCGGGCACTATGCAAACCTGTTTTTAATACAGATTGGGTCATTTTCTGTTGTTGTGGATTCTGCACCAGTTTTTGAATCGAAGTAATGTATTGCTCGATATCTTGAGCAATTTTTTGGCGTTGTGGACTCTTGCTTTTCCAAGCATCAAAATCTGTTTGCGCTGTTCTTTTGAGTAAGTCATCATCGGTACTCAGCAGCACAATCCATTCCGCTGCTTCTTCGATTAATTTTTGCTTACTCTTCTCTTCTTCAATCATTTACTCAAACAAATCCTTCTCTTGTTTCAATGCGTAGCATTGCACAAGGCACGTTGCTAGATATTTTTGAATCATCTTGGTTGAAACACCAATGATTTCTGCAATTTCTTTATGGGTTAAACCTTCAAAATAATGGAGCACAAAAGCTTGTTGTGCTTTTTCAGAGACGCGTATCAAAGCCTGACAAATCTGGTCAATCGCTTGAACAACCTGAAGCTGATCTTCTGGTGAAGGAATTGTATCCAGAATATATTCCATCTGACTTAATTCATTCAGATAGGCTTGCTCTATGCGCTTACGGCGCACCTGATCAATCATTAAATTTCTGGCAATAGTCACCAGATATGCACGAGGTTCTTTTACTCCAAAAAGTTCATCACGCGTTTGCAGAATTTTAATAAACGTATCTTGTACCAAATCTGCGGCTTGCTCACTATTGCCTACTTTTTTTCTAAGCCATTGATGCAACCAAGATTGGTGATTACGGTACAATTGATCTACAAATGCAGGATTTTTGTTCACAATAGGATCAACTCTTTGATGGTCTATTAAATGATAATAATTATCATTTAAATGTCAAGGCACCCTGAGAGAAAATCCCCGTATATATGATTATTTTTTAGTTCATGTACATTCTTATGCTCTATTTGATCATTTAATATACTTAAAAATAAAGCTAAATTATCAATAGTTAATGCCCATTGAACCTCAATATCTTGGTTATCATTCAGTTTAAATTCCGATTTATTATTTATGGATATTTTTATCATAAAATAATCTACCCTTTTGCATGTTGTTTTAATGACTACAATAAGGACAAGAGGGTTTTTCTATAACCAGATGGTATGAACTTGCACCATGTTCTAAAATAAGTCCTCGAATTTGCTGTTCTAAAGCCTCATCATTAATTTGTTGCAACTGACTACACTTTTTACAATATATTCTCATATTGGTTTGACTTCCCTTGAATGAATATAATGCTTGTTCACTGCCCAGCTTAAATTTAACCAACAATCCTGCTTTAACAAGCTGTTTCAGGGTTTGATAGACACCAGCAAAAGATAACTTTTTCACTTTTAAATCTGGACTATACAAAATTTCGGCTGCTGTCAGCTCTCGTTGTGCATTTCTTAAAATATTCAGTACAGTTAATCGTGTTGTAGTTACTTTTAAATTTGCTTGCAACAGCAAGCGTTTAAGTTCTTCAGTATTTTTATAATATTCAAAGATTTCCATCCTAAGATTATCCTCATTTATGCTTTTAACCACATCCATAATTGCACACAAACCATCATTATAATAATGGTCCCTACTGCCCATGGATGAGGCACAGTCCAAATTAAAATGCCAGCAGCCACACTCATACTGGCCAAAGAAAACAGTTTTACTTTTACGGGCAAAGTTCGTTTGAGTTGCCATTGCTGTAAAATTGGGGCAATGACTTTATTATTGACAATCCACTGATGCATTCGCTGCGAACCCTTTGCAGCAAATAACGTCGCAAGAAAATAAAAATCAAACGTAGGCAAACCAGGAACCACCAAACCGATCGTCCCTAAGACGAGACATAACCCTGCCAGTGCAATACAGATCCAGCGAACCAACCATGACTTCGCCAGTCTCGGCTCCGACATAGAAATACTGGTATTTAGATTGGTCTCTGACCCTGTTTGCTTCATTGCTTGATTTCCTTTATCCATCATCAATTATTTATTTCAGTGTTTTTAATTGTGCTAAAAGTTCACCAAAACGATGAAAGCCTTGCATAGCCCCCTCAATAATCAATTGCTGTTCCTCTAAACTAAAATTTGCATCATCTAGGGTTTGCTTGAAACGCTTCCATACTAATCCACGACCCTCTGGATATGCCGCTAAGTTACGTGCAGCAAAATCAGCATTAAAGCCGAATCTAACCTGAGCCTCTTTGAGTAAAAATGCTGCGCCTAAGGTTGAACCTTCTGAAACATAAATCCACCCCAAAGATTGTGGAAAACTAATTTCATCGGTCGCAATACCCTGCTGCTGAGGCGTTAAACCTAAATCAGTTAAATCCTGTAAAGCTGCATCGGAACGCCCACGCACATCTAAATCGGGAATCAATTGTTCAACCTGTGAATCTTGATAAAGATGTTCAACATCTTTCTGAAAATAATATTGCGACAGGGTGAATTGCGCATAATTTTCTTTACTCTCAAACGCGCCTGATTGCTGCATCAAGATTTCCATACGTTCATGCTCTGCCAGTGTTTCTTGTTTCAAGCGTTGCATTAAACTACTGCTGATCACTTTTTCTGTTGATGCGTTCATAAAAACTCCTAAATAAACCCTTTCATTGTTTAATGATCCAATCAGCGATTACGACCAAGCTTAAGCTGAATGGGAAAATCCACCACGATTGCCAATGCTTCACCATTGACAATATGTGGTTTAAATTTTGCTTTTTGTGCAGCTTGTATAGCTCTTTCATCCAAACTACTCATGCCTGAGCTTTGCTTTACTCTGACATCTATCGGCTGCCCTTGTGGATTAATTTTGATGGTGAGAACCAACAAGCGCTGCTGGTTTTGCAATTCGCGATCATCGTAATTAAACTTGCCAAAGCTGAGTACATCGACCCGACTCACGGGAAGCGGTTGCTGTGGTTGAGAAGCAGAGGCAGCGTTTTGTTCTTTTTTATTGTCTTTGCCTGCTTCACCGCCTGCACGTTTGGCTATCTCATTTGACTGACCTGTAGCAGTCTGTTCAGTATTCGTAGATGATTTTGTTTCAGTGAATGTTTGCGTTGACTGACGATTTGATTCAGATTTACTTTCCGTCTGTTGATCGGTTGGTTTTTTTTCTTGTGCTTTTGTTGTCTGTTGTGTTGTTTGATCCATCTTCAACTTTTTTGACTCAGTACTGTGTATCACTTTGACCTGTTGTTGATGTTGTACCGCTGTTGCTACTGTAGATTGAGGCTGTGCTTTTGATTGCGTTGCAGCTTGCTCTGATGCCGTCTGCAGCTTTGTACTGCTTTGTTGTACAACATCGGTTTTGTTCAAGCTGATAAAACGAATTTGAATCGCATTTTCAGGTGAATGTGATTCAATACGAACATCTGTTTTTAAATAAGACAAAGACCATAACAACAATATATGACTGATCACTACCCCACAAAGCGTAGAGTATTTTTGCTTATCATTTGAAGCGAGAATTACAGCAGACATAGACTTAGATACAGCGCAAATAAATGTAGTGCATTTGCTGAGTGCAGAATAAAATCCTGTGTTTTTCCTGCCTGCTCAATCTATTGTATTGCGTTGTACTGTTCATGAATCCTTCCTGCTTCGTCTATCAGATCAATTGCCGTGAATTTAAAAAACACTGCCTTTATCTATATAGACGAATGAGAAGGCAAAAATGCCTAATGAGAAATGTAATTAAATGTAAATAAGAATGGTTTAGAGGGGATAATTTGACGATAAAACAGTGGGCTACTGAACGTATTTATTTAAATGTAAAAAATAAACTTATATAAATAATGCAGTTAAAACAACTGAACTGTATATCTAAAGAAAACAATACGAGATAAAAATAATGGGAAGAATAATTAGGGCATTTATTGTCACACCACCTAATTATTCATACAAGTGACTTCTATCAAGTCATTGATCATAAATGAAGCTTATGTTTTTGTATGAACTCTTAGAAACTGTTGGTTATCAATTCATTTTTGTGTTTTTGAATCATAGATGGTGATCCTACCGTGGGGCGACATGGATGTCGCTGTTGGGCGGGGGTACAGGACGTACCCCTCGCCCAACGGAAGATTTTTGTCATCTTTTCATCTCTGAAAAGTGAGGCATCGCCTACGCAAAGTAATTTAAACTTTGAATGTAGGCTGCGGCATTGCAAGCTTTTTTATAATCATATAGTTAGTTTCACATGTAATTGATTTAATTAAATATATCAATTCAGAAAAATTATATTCTTGGTCGGATTTTTGATAGGTTGACTATAAATGAATGCAATGGATGGCTTAGAAATATTGTAGAGGACAAATGCTTTATCCTCTACAAAACACAAGACTTAAAATTAAAAGCTTAACGCAGAGCGCTTAAGGCAGTTTACGTACAGGTAAAGCTTTGCCACGTAATTTCTCAACAGCACTGAGGATAAACACAAAAAATACTGGCACAAAAAAGATTGCAAGTATCGTCGCACTGACCATACCACCAAAAACCCCTGTACCAATCGCATGTTGAGTTTCAGAACTTGCGCCTGTAGCAATCACCAATGGAATCACACCAGCGGTAAAAGCCAAGGATGTCATCAAGATCGGTCTTAAACGAAGTTTGGCAGCCGCAACAGTGGCTTCAATCAGAGTCATTCCTTCTTCTTTTAGCATTTTGGCAAATTCAACAATCAAAATGGCATTTTTTGCAGATAATCCAATGATGGTAATTAAACCCACTTTAAAGAAAATATCATTGGGAATCCCTCGGATCCATACCGCAACCACTGCACCAATCATACCTAAAGGTACAACCAACATCACCGACAATGGAATCGACCAACTTTCATAAAGGGCAGCAAGGACGAGGAAAACCACTAACATTGACAATGCCAATAAAAAATTGGTTTGTGCTTCGGACTGTTTTTCCTCCAAGGATTGCCCTGTCCACTCATAACCAATTCCTTTTGGTAATTGCTCAATCAATCGCTCCATTTCCTTCATCACTACTCCTGAAGAAACCCCTTCTGCGCCTGCCCCTGCAATACTCAATGATGGTCGTCCATTATAGCGATTGTATTGCTGCGGAGACTGTGTCCACACAGGTGTTACAATCTCAGACAGTTTAACCAGTGCTCCAGTCTTATTAACCACATTCAAATTTAGAATATCAGTAACTTTCATCCGTGAATCGGCATCGACTTGAACAATCACTTGCTGCATTCGTCCCTGATTTGGAAAATCATTGACATACATTGAGCCCATTGAAGATGAAATGGTGTCTGTCACATCAGCAAAATTCACACCTAAAGCTTCTGCCTTATTCCGATCAATTTTTAAATCGACATTACTACCTGGCGGTAAACCCTCTGGATAAACATAAGCCAGTTTTTTACTGGTTGCTGCAAGACCTATTAACTGTGCTTGTGCCTCATTCAAAGCTTGCATTCCAAGATTACCGCGATCTTGTAAACGTAAAGTAAAGCCCGAAGTTGTTCCCATTTCTTCAATTGCAGGCGGTAAAACAGACATAATCGTACCTTCTGCACTGTCTGCCATGGCCGCATTTACAGCGTTAACTTCATCTGCAGCTGAGGTATTTCTGTCTTTAAAATCTTTTAAATTTGTAAAGGCAATGGCTGTGTTATTACCAGAACCACTAAAGCCAAACCCGAGTACAGAGACATTTTCTTTAATACTTTCTCTGCTTTTTAAATGTTCCTCAAATGATTTTACAATGGTCAATGTACGCTCTTGACTGGCATCTGCAGGCAATTGAAATGAGGTGATAAATGAGCCTTGGTCTTCTTCAGGTAAAAAAGCGGTTGGGATCGATTTAAACGCAAATAATAAGAAACCTGTCAGAACAACAAATACAATCATCACAGTAAAAATGTGTTTCAACAATTTCACTAAAATTGCTTCATACTTTTTATTGACGCGGTCAAAAAAGCGATCAAACCATGCAAAAAAGCCCTTTTTCTGATGATCGGCTTCAATCGGTTTTAACAAGGTTGCACAAAGTGCAGGAGTTAAGGTCAGTGCTAAAAATGCTGAGAATGCAATGGATACCGCCATGGTCACGGTAAATTGTCTATAAATAATCCCGACCGAACCACTGGCAAAGGCCATTGGTAAAAATACCGCCACCAGTACCAAGGTTATCCCGATGATTGGACTGGTAATTTCTTGCATTGCTTTAGAAGTGGCATCAACAGGTGATAAACCCTCCGTTGCCATGATACGTTCCACATTTTCAATCACCACAATCGCATCATCGACAATAATACCGATGGCTAAAACCATACCAAACATGGTTAAAACATTGACCGAAAAACCACTGATCAACATCACCGCAAATGTGCCTAGAAGTGCAATCGGTGCAACAATTGAAGGAATCAAGGTGTAACGAATGTTATGTAAAAATAAATACATAACAAGGAAAACCAACACCATTGCTTCCAGCAATGTCATGATTACTTTTTCAATCGAAATCTTAACAAACGGTGCAGTATCATAAGGAATCGAATATTGCATTCCCTTTGGTAAAACTTTACTGAGCTCCTCAACTTTTGCTTTGACCGCTTCAGAGGTCTTGACTGCATTCCCGCCTGGGCTCATTTGAATCGCCAAAGCGGTTGCTGGCTTTCCATTTTCTAAAATAGAAAAACTATAGGTTTGCGCCCCAAGCTCCACTCGTGCAACATCTTTCAGTGTGACTTGTGCGCCACTCTGGTTGGCACGCAAAGTAATATTTTGAAATTCTTCAACTGTACTTAACTGCCCTTCAGCCGTTAATGGCAGTGTAATCATCTGTCCTTGGACCGCAGGCAAACTCCCGACACTTCCCGGAGATATCGGCGTATTTTGTGCTTGAATGGCATTTGTGACATCTTTAATCGACAACTGATAAGACACCAGTTTGTTTGGATCTATCCAAATACGCATGGCCTTTTCAGATCCAAAGGATTGGATACGTCCTACCCCTTCAACCCGTTTTAATTCTTCAACCACATTTCGAACCAAATAATCACTTAAATCAATTTCTTTAAATTGATCATTTGGTGAGTTGATTCCGACCATCATCAGAAATCCAGAAGATGCCGCTTCAACAATCAGGCCTTGCTGTCTAACCGATTGTGGCAATCTCGGTTCGATAGACTTTAGTTTATTTTGCACATCTACCTGAGCCAACTCTGGATCAGTCCCCGGTTTAAATGTGGCGGTGATACTCGCTTGACCACTGGCATCTGAGGTGGCGCTGTAATAAAGTAAATTCTTTACTCCCGATAACTCTCTCTCAATCAAGGTGACAACACTATCATTCAAGGTTTCTGGTGTTGCTCCCGGATAGGTTGCATAGATACTAATCGAAGGTGGTGCAACTGAAGGAAAACGAGAAATCGGCAACTTTGGAATACTTAAGACACCAAACAGAATAATAAAGAGTGCAATTACCCAAGCAAAGATTGGTCGTTTAATAAAGAACTGCGATATCATAATTTTTCTCCTGTATTCGGAGAAGACTGACCTGCAGTGCTTTGATCACTGCCCTTATTTTGCGTTTGTAAAGTCCCAACACCGGTTGTGTATTGCGACTTCCACTGGGTTATTTTTAAAGGCTGTTCTGGCTGTTGAATTCGATCATGCCCCTCAACAATGACTTTTTCACCTGCTTTAATTCCACTATTCACCACATAGAAACCTTTATATAACTGTCCTAAACTCACTGGACGTGTTTCTGCAGTCTGATTTGCTTTTACAATCAACAGTTGTGCTTGACCTGAAATATCTCTTTGCACGGCTTGCTCAGGTACAAGTAAGGCATTGGGTTGTGATGCTCTGTTTAAACCAACTCTGACATACATCCCTGGCAATAATTTCCGTTGAGGATTATTTACTTCCACACGGATAGTCACGTCACCGGTATTGGGATCCACGCTGGTATCTGAGAATAAAATCTTTCCTGTGACTGGATACAATTTACCCTGACTATTGGATATGCTAACCTCAGCACCACCACGTTGTAATAACGAACCATCATTCAAACGATCTTGCAATTGCTCATATTCAGAAATTGATTGTTTAACATCCACATAGACTTTATCTAACTGATGCACCAAAGCCATTGGATTGGTATCGCTGGTACTGACCAATGCACCTTCGGTTACCAGCAACTTACCAATTTGACCTGAAATCGGGGCGCGTACAGTCGCATAGCGTAAGTTTAAATTTTGTCGTGCCAATGCTGCCTTGGTTTGAGCAACTTCGGCCAAAGCCTGTTGATAAGCAGCTTCCGTATTATTAAATTCCTGTTTACTAATGGCATTGGAAGGAAGCAGTTGTCGATATCGCTCCTGTTGCGTTTTTAAACGCACCACTTCGGCCTGTGCTTTTGCCAATAAAGCCTGATTACTATTGACATCGGCTTGAAGAATTTCCGAATTAATCTTAAATAAGGGTTGTCCAGCCTTAACTTCACTGCCTTGGGTAAACAGCACCTTTTCAATAATTCCGCCAACTTGTGGGCGAATTTCTGAAATTCGATAGGCTTGTACACGTGCAGGTAAGTTTTCAATCAAATGAATATCTTGCTGTTGAACGGTATAAATACTGACTTTGGCTGGTGCAGCCTGCTGTGCTTGTTCTGCTTCAGCATTTCCTGAGCGATTACATCCAGTTAACGCACTCCCACTTAAAACAACCAATAAAATAATAAAAAAATAAGGCTTAGGCATCATCTGCACCCAGAGTTCTAGATATGACGATTATTGGCAATATTTGTGTACTTAGCGTCACTAAAGTGTGGAGATTGTGTGGATATAACCACTAAAAATAAATTATGATGGTGCTGTATCCATTTTAAAGTATCCAGCGATGGGCAATATTTCTTTTGCGTCTGATCCAGCCAGTAAACAAATTTTAGTCGTTGAAGATGATTATGATATCGGTGATATTGTGGAGCATTATCTGAAAAAAAATGGCTTCAATGTGCTTAGAGCACTTAATGGACAGCAAGCCATCGAAATACATGCGCAACAACAGATTGATCTGGTGATTCTTGACGTGAAATTGCCGATCTTAAATGGTTGGGAAGTTTTAAATCATATTCGTCAATCCAAACAAACGCCTGTGATTATGCTGACCGCATTAGATCAAGAGGTGGATAAAGTCACAGCACTTAGAATCGGCGCTGATGACTTTGTGGTAAAACCATTTAATCCAAATGAAATTATTGCCAGAGTTGAGGCAGTATTGAGAAGAAGTGCAATGTCATCTCAGGCGAAAGCCCAAATCATTAGCTTTAAATCAATTGAAATTAATACAGAAACACTTTGTGTATACATTATCAAAGAACATTCGAAAGCACTGTTAAACCTTACCTTAACGGAATTTAAGATTCTTGCGTTGATGTCGCAAGCGCCCTACAAGGTTTTTACCCGATCAGAATTAATGAACCATTGCTTGCCTGATGGTGATGCCTTAGAGCGTACTGTAGACAGTCACATCAGTAAATTACGTAAAAAACTGGAAGATCATCATCAAACTGACTTACTGATCAATGTCCGTGGTGTTGGCTATCGTTTAAGGCAAAATGATGAAAAATAATATCGGAATTAGCCGCCAGCTGATTATCACCATGGCCAAAGTGAGCTTATTGACCACTTGTTTTTCCTTGATTTTTGGCTATTTAACTTATTTTGTCGCCATTGAGTTTAAATTGGTCTCACTTGAACAATTAAATTCCGAAGACTGGTCATTTAATTTTGTTGATCTCACTTGGATTTTATTGGTGACTTTATTCGGTTCACTAACTTCTGTTTATTTAGGATTAAAATTAGCGCAACGCTTTATCGCCCCGCTAAATTCTTTAGCCATTGCAGCAAGAGAAATTAGTTTGGACAATCTTTCCGTAAGAGCACAATTGGACAATCCCTCTTCTGTCGCTGAAATCACAAAGATGATCAATGACTTTAATCGTATGGCAGAAAAACTAGAAATCTCAGTCAACAATGCATCTATTTGGAATGCCGCAATTGCACATGAATTAAGAACACCTGTGACTATCTTACAAGGTCGCTTACAAGGCGTGCTTGACGATATATTCACCCCAGATAAAGCCCTATTAAAAAACTTGCTCAATCAAGTTGAGCAACTGTCATTTTTAATCGAAGATCTAAGAACCCTAAGTCTTGCGGATAATCAACAACTTCGACTTAACCTAGAGTCAGTTTGTCTATCTGACGTCATTACACAATCTGTAAATTTACTTCAAGACCGTTTTGATCAAGCAAAATTAATCATCGAAACCGATCTATCAGATCAAGCCTGCTTTTTTGACCGACAACGGCTTGAACAGATTTTAATTGCGTTATTTGAAAATGAAATTCGTTATGCACAGGCAGGGATTTTACGGATTAGCACCCAAAAAAAATCAGAAGGTTTGGTTTTAACCATTGAAGATCAAGGACCCGGTATCGCAGATCAGCATATTCCCTTTATATTTGATGCGTTTTATCGACTTGAAGAATCCAGAGGCAAAAAGAATGGTGGCAGTGGTTTAGGTCTATCTGTTGTCAATGCAATTATGATCGCACATGAAGGTCGGATTGAATATTCCAAGTCACAAGCTTTAGGAGGAAGTTGTTTTAGTATTTTATTTAAGCCCGACGATTTAAATTTAAATAAAATATGAGATCAACATCCAAGTATAAAATTGACTTCATTGAAACAAGCATTCAACTCATCTGTTTTAAATTGATAGCTATCAACAACTATAGACAGATAACATAGCGGCCTGAAGCTGATCAAAGCGCTATCCAAGCACATTTCTATGGCTATTGGTCTATGCTTATTGGGACCAATTTGATTTTAACCTAACGTAATTTTCTTTAAACGGTAATCCAATGTTGCTCGACTAATTCCAAGCATACGGGCAGCTTCTGAGACATTCTGCTGGCTTTTATCCATTGCGCTACGAATAATATTTTGTTCAAGTTGATCTAAAGAGAAGTTCTCGCTAAATAAATCTTCTACATTGATCACCGGTTGTGCCGTTTCACTCACTGCTTCTAAATCTTTATGTTGAGGAAACAAACTGTCCAATTTAATTTCCTGTTGATGATCGGTCAGTAAGGTGGCTCTTTCCAACAAGTTTTCCAGCTCACGAATATTGCCAGGCCAATCATATTTCATCATAAAGTTTTTTGCTTTATCACTAAGCCCTTTTAGAGTTTTGTTATACATATTTTCAAAACGTGCCAAAAAGTGATTAATCAGCAAGGGAATATCTTCTCTTCGCTCACGTAACGGCGGAATAATCACAGGAAAAATATTTAAGCGATAATATAAATCTGCACGGAATTTTCCATCTTTAACGGCCTGCTCTAAATCCTCATTGGTCGCAGCAACAAGTCTGACATCGACTTGGCGGGTGCGACTATCTCCTACCCGTTCAAATTCACCTTCTTGCAGCATTCGTAATAACGCAGCTTGTGCACGCGGTGAAAGCTCAACCACTTCATCTAGAAAAATTGTTCCGCCATGAGCACGTTCAAATTTTCCCATTCGAGATTGAACCGCACCAGTAAATGCGCCTTTTTCCACCCCAAACAGTTCTGACTCAATCAGATCAGGAGGAATACAGGCACAATTCACTGCCACAAATGGTTGCGCTTGGCGCTGACTGCCATTATGAATACCACGTGCAAATGCTTCTTTGCCAACGCCTGTTTCACCTTGTAATAAAACTGCGACTTTACTCCCTGCTGCTTTTTTAAGTAGATCACAGACTTTGCGATAGGCGACCGACTCGCCTACCGCATTAAACATGGTGTAATCACTTTCAGCATCAGTATAGATATTTTTCTTTAATTGATTGAGTTCCGCCTGTAAGGCAATGATTTCATCCGAGACAGCATCGGGTGACATAAAGCGAATCAACTCATCGGCATTTTCCCATTCACTCAACGGCTTTCCAATGATTCGACAATGCTCATCACCCTGAGCAACGCAATGTGTCTCTTGATAGATAATGGTCTGCCCCATGACAAAGCTGCTATAGCCACAGGCATAGCCCAATAACATCCAACAAGCAGGTTGATCTGAAGCACCAAATTCACTTAAATGCACCTCTGCCTCAAATGAATTAAGCCAATTAAAGTCAGCATAAAACTGTTTTAAATCATGACTTAAATGCAGCTCATTGACGTCAACCTGTACCATGCCACGGATGCCATGCATTTGCGGTCCAGCCATAAAAGCTTCTGCTTCATTTAAATTTGGTCGTAGTTTTGAGGTTACTTCTGCATCGCGCATGCCAGCTTGGTAACCACAACGAATAAAAAAGCGTTTAGTGCGTTCAAGCCCCAGCATTTGATAGAGATCTTTTCTTAAAAAGCCCAGAATACTGGTATGCATTAATAACATCCGATTTTCATCAAACCAGATTTGTCCGTGTTGAGCATCAAAAACGATTTTATCGAGTAAATCTTGAATATCTTTGTTCTGTTCCAGTATTTTTTTATATACCTTCACATCTTTGGCTGGGGGCATGATATATCCATCCTTGGCTATATGTCTTTGTGAATGCAATCTTGATATTACCTAATTCTGACCCAAAAGCTTCACTACCTTTTCTTATATTTTCATACCTTTAAGGTATATTGTTCTTATTTTAATCGATATCAAGTCGTTATTGGTTTTTATAAACATTAACTCGACCTTCCCCCATCAAAATCACTGTTTCATCTTTTGATGAAATCAGCATCTCTTTAGGTTCATTATTTGATGAAAATAATGCTGTCGTACTTCATATCCTCATGAGCAAAAAATAATAAATAATTGAATTTTAATTAAATTTTAAAGTTGGCACGACTTTTGGAATATCTAGAGCAAACCTAGCACATGAGCATGAAGCTCTACATCGAAATTGTTTTGATGTTGATAAAAGGATAAGCACATGATTGACGCTAAACAGCCTACCGCATTGGTCAAATATATCCGTATTACTGGTGAGCGGAATGCCAAATTTGTCGAGTTCGATTTTGCCATTCAAGATCCTACGCTTTTTGTTGAACTGATTCTCCCCCAACAGGCTTTCCAGCATTTTTGTGAAATTAATCATGTCATTGAAATGACCGCAGAACAACAAGCTTGGAACGATGCGCAGGAAGATAAATGGCGTTATGGCATTGAACCGACTGTTTTAAATCATGCTCGCCAACATTCTGATCAAGAAGATCAGGCTTAATTCTACAAGGAGAAGCTAATGACTTTAGAAATTAAAACATCCAATTTGCAACCGATTCGTCAGACTTATGCGTATATCGAACGCCGTTTTGGAGCCAAGCCCGCAACACGCTACCAAGAAGTCAGCTTTGATATTCAAGCTTCGACAAACTTTCACTATCGCCCCTTGTGGAAGCCAGACAAAACCTTAAATGATAAAACCCATACGGCTTTGCAAATGCAAGATTGGTATGCATTTAAAGACCCTCGCCAATTTTATTACGGTGCTTATGTGCAACATCGTGCACGTCTGCAAGATACCGCTGAAAGTCATTATGCTTTTTTTGAAAAACGTCAGTTGGTCAATAATCTCAGTGATGAAGTGAAACAAAAAATCATCCAGTGTTTATTACCTTTTCGCTATGTCGAACAAACGGCCAACTTACATATGATGTCAGGCAGTGCCTATGGTTATGGCACTGTCATCACCCAAGCATGTATTTTTGCAGCAATGGATCGTCTCGGTATGGCGCAATACATTTCACGTATTGGCTTAATCCTCGATGGCAATACAGGTGAATCATTACAGCAAGCCAAACACGCTTGGCTAAATGATGAAACTTGGCAACCCTTACGTAAACTTTGTGAACAAAGCCTAACCGAACAAGACTGGTTCAAACTTTACATTCTGCAAAATCTGTTGATTGACAGCATGTTACAAGAGCTGGTTTTTGCACAGCTGGATGAATGGCTGGTTGAAAATGGCGGGCGTGATATTGCCATTCTTACTGAATTTATGAAGGACTGTTTAACTGATTTAGCGAAGTGGTCAGACAGTGTTTTAAAAACTGCTATTTCAGAATCTGAAGACAATAAAACCCTGATTCAATCATGGATCACGGAATTACTACCACAAGTTAAGCAAGCATTTAGTGCTTGGGCACAAACTGCACTGACGGATTCTGGGATTGATTCAGGTCTAAATAAGATCTCTGAACGTAGCAAAAAAGCCGGCAACATTTTACTCGATTTAGCAGCATAAGGATTTGCCATCATGACCTCTAAAGTTTATTTAGCATTGCAAGACAATGACACCTCACGCTACATCATTGAAGCGATTGAACAGGACAATCCTGAAGCAACAATTCAATATCTTCCCGCGATGATCCGGGTCGAAAGCACTGGCGAGCTGGTGGTACGTGCAGAAACAGTATCAGAAAAACTTGGGCAAAACTGGGATATCCAAGAACTACAACTCAACATGATTACCTTGGGTGGCAATGTTGATGAAGATGATGACAGTTTTACCTTGAAGTGGAACTAAGCCGCACTTCCCCTAGATTTAAAGCATAAATAGCAGGCAGCTGCATGTAAGTTAAAGGATGATCAAAATGAATAGCCAAGCCAAAGTAAACAATAAAAAGCTCAATGCCAAAGAACGTTATCGGATACTCACCCGTGATCTAGATTGGGACTTTTCCTATGCAGATCGTAAAGATGCCTTTCCGTATGAAGAGTTTGAAGGCATCAAAATTACCGACTGGTCGAAATGGGAAGATCCTTTCCGTTTAACCATGGATAACTATTGGAAATACCAAGCAGAAAAAGAAAAGAAGCTATATGCCATTTTTGATGCTTTTGCACAAAACAATGGGCAAATGAATGTTTCAAATGAACGTTATGTCAACGCGATTAAATTGTTTTTAACCGCGGTAACCCCGCTTGAGTATCAAGCATACCAAGGCTATGCCCATGTTGGACGTCAGTTCAGTGGCATTGGTGCACGTATCGCCTCGCAAATGCAATCCATTGATGAATTACGTCATGTACAAACCCAGATTCATGCAATGAGCCATTACAACAAGTTCTTTGATGGCTTCCAAGACTGGGCACATATGCATGACCGTGTCTGGTACTTGTCTGTACCTAAATCATTCTTTGAAGATGCACGTTCAGCGGGGCCTTTTGAGTTTTTATTGGCAATCAGCTTTGCCTTTGAATATGTCCTTACTAACTTATTGTTCGTTCCTTTCATGTCGGGAGCAGCTTACAACGGTGATATGGCGACCGTAACATTTGGCTTTAGTGCACAATCAGACGAAGCACGCCACATGACGCTAGGACTGGAAATCGTAAAATTCTTACTGGAACAGCACGAAGATAATGTGCCAATCGTACAAGAATGGATTGATAAATGGTTCTGGCGAGGAACTCGCCTGCTGTCCATCGTCGGCATGATGATGGATTACATGTTGCCAAATAAAGTCATGTCATGGAAAGAAGCTTGGGAAACTTATTTTGAAGAAGCAGGTGGCGCGTTGTTTAAAGACTTAAGTCGCTACGGGATTCGTATGCCGAAATATAGTGAAGTGATTAGCAAAGAGAAAGAACATGCTTCGCATCAAGCATGGTGGATTTTCTATAACTTCGGTCATGCAGCAGGCTTCCATACGTGGATTCCAACAGATGAGGAAATGGATTGGCTCTCAGAAAAATACCCTGACACGTTTGATAAATACTACCGCCCACGTTGGGAACTTGCTCGAAAAATGGAAGCTGAAGGTAAACGCTTCTATAGCGCGGGTTTACCTCAATTGTGCCAAGTGTGCCAAATTCCAATGACCTTTACAGAAATGGATGGCGACCCAACACTATTTAGCTATCGTGATTCAATTTACAAAGATGAGCGTTATCACACTTGCTCTGATGGTTGTCATGACATTTTTGAACGCGAACCTGAGAAATACATCCAAGCGTGGTTGCCTGTACATCAAATTTTGCAGGGTAACTGTGGTGGTCCAGATTTAGAAAGTATTTTAAGGGATTACTACAACTTTAATGTCGGTGCAGACAATCTCGATATTGAAGGTTCACCTGACCAACAGCGCTGGAAAAAATGGAAAGGCAACGCAGCTTAAACCCTCATCCAAAAATTAAAAAATAAGCAATGGATGTTGTCTAACTCGACAGCATCCGCTCAAGGATTTATTCAAAAGTTTAAGGAAATACACCATGACTGTACAAGCGATTGTTGAAAAATATCAATTTGAACCACTAGATCTACAACAAAATTACGGCGAAAACATGTTGTTGTTTATTGGTTGGGATCATCACACCTTATTTTGTTCGGCACATGCTTTTGTGGTTTCACCAAAACAAAGCTTACAAGCCTTGATTGATGGGCAAATTCAGGCGGGTTTTGAGCAACATCCCGATTTTAAACATATTGATTGGTCTAAAGTTGAATTCCGTTTAAACCGCAATCTTTTACAGGCTGATTTTTCTAAGTCCCTAGAAGATTTGGGTTTTGATCATAAATCTCTCCTGCGCTTTGTAACGCCTGATTTAGCAGGTTACCAAGGTACACATGTTTAAGGAGAACACAGATGAGCTATCAAGTCACGATTGAACCAGCAGGAACCATCATTCAAGTTGAAGAGGATCAAACCATTTTAGATGCAGCATTGCGTCAAGGTGTTTGGTTGCCCTTTGCTTGCGGACATGGCACTTGTGGTACATGTAAAGTTCAAGTCACAGACGGTTTTTATGATGTAGGTGAAGCCTCGCCTTTTGCACTTATGGACATTGAACGTGAAGAAAATAAAGTGTTGGCTTGTTGTTGCAAGCCCGAATCTGACATGGTCATCGAAGCGGACGTGGATGAAGACGAGGATTTCTTAGGCTATTTAGTCCAAGACTACCAAGCCAAAGTCATTGAAATAACGGATTTATCGCCAACGATTAAAGGTGTCCGACTTCAACTTGATCGACCAATGCAGTTTCAAGCAGGCCAATACATCAATATCCAACTCCCTAATATTGAAGGAACTCGGGCATTTTCAATCGCCAATACACCGAGCGAAGCAAATCTGATCGAATTACATATTCGTAAAGTGCAAGGTGGTGCAGCAACACGCTATGTGCATGATGAACTGAGTGTTGGTGAAGAAATGGTGCTTTCAGGACCTTATGGACAATTTTTTGTGCGTAAGTCTGATCAGCAAAATGTCATTTTCATTGCAGGTGGTTCAGGGCTTTCAAGCCCTCAATCGATGATTCTGGATCTTTTAGAACAAGGTGACACCCGTATCATTTATTTGTTCCAAGGTGCACGGGATGTTGCTGAATTATATAACCGTGAAAAATTCGAACAGCTTGTCAAAGAATATCCAAATTTCAGATACATCCCAGCTTTAAATGCGCCTAAACCAGAAGACCAATGGACAGGGTTTACAGGTTATGTACATGAAGCGGTTGCCAATTATTTTGAAAATAAATGCAGTGGGCACAAGGCATATTTATGTGGCCCGCCACCGATGATTGATGCCGCCATCTCCACCTTGATGCAAAGCCGTTTATTTGAAAAAGACATCCATACCGAACGCTTTTTAAGTGCTGCAGATGGTGCAAATGGGCAATCACGTTCGGCACTTTTTAGACACATCTAAAGTTGAGTGGTTGAACCCTTAAATTATCCAATATAGCAACACCAGCTTGAGTGATCTGCACTGATTCCAGATCGCTCTCAAGATACTCATGCCAAATACTCATATCAATCAAAGGAAGATGATGATGAATAGACAACAAATCGATAGCCTCGTTCAGCAAATGAATGTCGCGACAGCAACAGGTGAAGTCAATCTGCGTGTTCAGCAAATCGTTGTTCGTTTACTTGGTGATTTATTCCAAGCCATTGAAGACTTAGATATGTCTCAAACCGAGCTTTGGAAAGGCTTAGAATATTTGACAGATGCAGGTCAAGCCAATGAACTGGGACTTTTGGCAGCAGGTCTAGGGCTAGAACATTACTTAGATTTACGTGCAGATGAAGCAGATGCTAAAGCCGGTATTACAGGTGGAACACCACGAACAATTGAAGGACCGCTTTATGTTGCAGGTGCGCCTGAGTCCGTTGGCTTTGCTCGTATGGATGATGGCTCTGAATCTGGGCATGTCGATGCCTTAATCATTGAAGGCATTGTCACAGACACTGCTGGACAGATTATTCCCAATGCAAAAGTAGAAATCTGGCACGCCAACAGTTTAGGCAACTATTCATTCTTTGATAAATCTCAGTCTGCATTTAATTTACGCCGCAGTATTTTCACCGATACACAAGGTCAATATATCGCTCAAACCACCATGCCTGTCGGTTATGGCTGCCCACCTGAAGGTACAACACAAGCTTTACTCAATTTGTTGGGGCGACATGGTAACCGCCCTTCGCATGTTCACTATTTTGTCTCTGCGCCGGGTTATCGCAAACTGACCACCCAATTTAATATTGAAGGTGACAAATACCTTTGGGATGACTTTGCCTTTGCTACTCGTGATGGACTGATTGCTACTGCACTGGATGTAACGGATCTCGCGAAAATTAAACAATACAATTTAGATAAAGCCTTTAAACACATCAAGTTTAATTTCCAATTGGTCAAGGACGCTGATCAACTCCCCTCTACAAAGGTTGATCGTCGTCGGGTAGCCGCTTAATCAAAAATGTAGTGATGCTTAACCCGTTTAGCTAAAGCTAGCTACAATAAAAATATCATTGAAAAGGAATTTCTATGAAACAATTGATGTTCAAACTTTCAGTTCCATTGATGCTCGGTTTAACCAGTAGCATTGCCTGTGCCACAGAAAATGGGGCTGACTCATTTGCCCTCGGTGCAGAAGGTATGATGGCGGGCGCACTACCACCCGCTGGCGTGTATCTATTAAGCTATTATCAAAATTACCATGCTGGAAGTTTTGACAACGGCCCAGCGAATTTTCATTTAGATGTAAATGCCTTTATCCCCCGTTTGGTCTGGATGACAGAACAAAACTATCTCGGCGGTCAACTGGGTTTCTATGCCATACAGCCTATGGTTGATCTCAGATTATCTGCAGCGGGGATGTCAGATCATAACAGTGGCTTAGGTGATTTAATGTTGGGGTCAATGTTAGGTTGGCATCAAGGAGATCATCACTGGATTGCTGCGATAGAAACAGTACTCGCCACAGGTCAATATGATAAGGCCACAGCACAACAGCCTTTGGTCGCCAATATTGGCAAAAACTACAATACTGTTCGACCGATTTTTGCTTACAGCTATGCGTCAAAAAATGGTTTAGATATTTCAACTAAAATTTCTTATAGCTTTAACACTGAAAATGATGATACCCAATACAAATCTGGCGAATATTTTGCTGGTGATTATAGTCTTGGATATAAACTTACTGATCAGGTTAAAGTGGCTGTTGAAGGCTACGCTTTTAAGCAAACCAAGTCAGATAAGCAACAGGGTGAAAATATTGCGATGCGTGGACAAGTTTTGGCAATTGGTCCTGCCATACAATATCAAGATAAAAACTGGTCAATTGAAGCAAAGTATTTAAAAGAAACTCATGTTGAAAATCGCCCTGAAGGCCATACCAGTGTATTAAAATTTGTTTGGGCTTTTTAGTGGCTATGCTTTGCATTCAACAGTATTTGGTTTTTGTGCTGATGCTCAAATGTAGTTGTTAAATCATACTCTTAACCAGTCATTAACGCCGAATGAGACTCATTCGGCGTTAATTTAGAAACTGTCAATTCGGGTTAAAGTAAAGCTGCAATATATCAACATAAATCACTTCGGTTTACGCCAATGATTATTTATAAATCTAATACCAATTTTTTGCCTTTGGCACGAGATACACAGATCATCATCGATTGCTGTGATGCCTTTTCATCATCACTCAAATACTGATCAAAGTGCTCTGCCTCACCGTCTAGAATTGCAGTTTCACAAGTACCACACACCCCTTCACGACACAAACACTCAACATCAATATTCAATGCTTCAATTGCCTGTAAAATAGTCTGGTTGCCTTGAACTTCGACTTGCTGATTGGATTTCGCCAAAACCACAGTAAATGCTTCACCATCTTCAGGTACGGTTGAAGCAAATTGTTCCCAATGAATATATTCATCTCGATAACGATGAAAATTACAACGATCAATCACCGCATCAATCATTGGCTTTGGCCCACAGACATAAACGTGTGTGCCCTTTGGCTGTGCGGAAATTAATTGATCGAGATCAAGGCATTTCCCATCTGAATCGACATAACTAAAAATATGTTCAACATGTTTTTGTTTAAGCTCTTGCAACAGTGCAGCATGCTCTGGCGAACGATAGGCATAATGCAATTCGTAATCTGCCCCACGTGCAGCCAACTCATCCATTTGCGGCACAAAAGGCGTAATCCCAATCCCACCTGCAATTAAAATATGTTTTGCGCCATTTTCAGCCAGTGGAAATAAATTTTTAGGTTCTGAAATCAGAATTTCACAGCCTTCATTGCATTGCTCATGCATATAGACCGAGCCACCTTTACCTTCTACATCTTTGCGTACGCATACTTGGTAAGTGCTAAGATCCTGAGCACAGCTCATCAGTGAATAGGCATTGGAAAGCTGATCATTCATTTTAACAATGATATGACTGCCCCCATTAAACTGAGGAAAATTTTGTCCATCCTGACGTTTAAATGTAAACCGTTTGATCAATGGTGTAAGTTGCTCTACCCCTGTGACCACTGATGCAAACATTTCATAATGACTTGCCATGTCTAAATCCTCTTTACCACATGTTGCTTTTTTAAGTACTTATTCAAGCGCTTTCTCATTGGAGGGCAGCGTGTTGGATGATCATCAATGAATGTCCAACACGCCTTTATCCTATAGCCCTAAACACATATATTTAATGGTCATGAATTCTTCTAAGCCATACTTAGAACCTTCACGGCCTACCCCAGATTGCTTCACGCCACCAAACGGGACCACTTCATTTGAAATTGCAGTTGAGTTCATCCCCACCATGCCATATTCAAGTTGTTCTGCGACACGCCAGATCCGTGAAATGCTTTCGCTATACACATAGGCTGCCAAACCAAAGATGGTGTCATTGGCCTGAGCAACCACATCTGCTTCATCACTAAATCGAATCAGCGGTGCCACTGGCCCAAAGATTTCTTCTTTGACAATTTCCATGCTTTGATCCACATCAGTAAGCACGGTCGGTTCAAAGAAAGTCTGTCCAAGTGCATGCTGTTTACCACCACAAGCCACTTGTGCACCTTTTTTACGTGCATCATCGATTAGCTGTTGAGCCTTAAGGACGGCTTTTTCATTGATTAAAGGCCCTATCTGTACATTTTCTTCAAGGCCATTGCCAATCTTAAACTTTTCAACTTCTTGCACAAACTTCTCAGTAAATGCCTGATAAACCTTGTCATGTACATAAATACGGTTGGCACAAACACAGGTTTGCCCTGCATTACGGAATTTGGCAAAAATTGCACCTTGTACTGCTTTATCTAAATCTGCATCATCAAAAATAATCAATGGCGCATTTCCACCGAGTTCGAGCGCAAGTTTTTTAATCGTGTCTGAACATTGCTGCATCAATAAACGACCAACAGGTGTTGAGCCAGTAAAAGTCAGTTTTTTGACTTTTTCATGACTGGTAAATACCGCACCAATTTCTTGTGATTGACCTGTTACAACATTGATCACCCCAGCAGGAATCCCTGCCATTTCTGCAAGTTTGGCAATGGCCAAGGCGCAATAAGGCGTTTCATTGGCAGGTTTAATCACAATCGTACAACCCGCAGCTAAAGCTGGCGCAGCCTTACGGGTAATCATGGCAATTGGGAAATTCCAAGGCGTGATCGCTGCAACCACACCTACAGGTTCCTTGGTAATGATAAAACGCTGTTGATTGTTGGTGGTAGGAATCACATCACCATAAACTCGCTTGCCTTCTTCTGCGAACCATTGAATAAATGAAGCAGCATATTTCACTTCACCTAAGGCTTCAGCCAAAGGCTTGCCTTGTTCAATGGTCATGATACGAGCCAGTTCGTCAGCATGTGCCAATACCAACTGATACCAAGCCAATAATAAATCTGCGCGTTTTTGTGCAGTTAAGGCTTTCCACGTTGCTAAGGCTTGATATGCAGCATCAACAGCGAGGCTTGCTTCTGCTGCCCCCATATTGGGAATAAGCCCAATCTCTTCACCTGTTGCTGGGTTGGTGACGGGTACAGTGGCATTGGATTGTGCATTGATCCACTGACCATTTACCCATCCGCGTTGTTGAAATAGCGGACTACCTTGCAAACTTGACATGTCATGATCCTATGGTTTGAAAGCAAGGTACGACTTTATTTGCCGTACCTTTAACTTGAGCGCTTCTCTAAAAAAACATGATCGAGCTGTTTACCCCAGTGATGTTTTGAGAGGCTCCCTTAAATGATTATTTGTGATATTGCGCAACGAGGTTTTGGAAATAAGCAATGCCGTGTTCACTAATCCCCGAACGTTGCTTATCCGTCATGATTCGCCCTTGACCGCGATAACCACGTGACTTTAAGCCACGTTGCACACTTTCAACCAGATTTAAATCTTCTGGGCGGAAGACATTACGATACCATTCAATCAAATCTTTTTGGTCTTGAGTCAGTTCTTCATTGGTAAAGTAAATATCATAATGTTGTAATGTCGTTTCAGCATCTACAGGAAACTCATAAATTACGGTCATAAAATTACCGCCTGGTGGCACATTAAACATGGTGCAAGGCCATGTCCAAAAACCACTAAAGGTTGGATCTTGTACCGATGGATCCAGCTTGAAGGATTTTTCTGAAGAACGTGCATAACCATATTGCAAGGTCCAGTTTTGATGTGTGGTATGCCAATATTTATCCACCTGAACAGAATCAGCAAAGCCCGGATGCGCAGGACCACAGTGATAACATTCCATATAGTTATCTACAATCACTTTCCAGTTCGCTGGTGTTTCCGTCACAAAGCGTGCTGCAAGTTTTAAATCTTTGATGACCGCACAAGTTTCATTGAGCTTTTGTGCAAACTCAGGCAATTGATCTTCAACACAAGTGGCATTTTCATCCATATTGATAAAGATAAAACCGGCATACTCTTCAACTTTTACAGGCACCATACTTGAGTTTTGTTTATCAAAGGATTCAACATGATCACAGTTACGTGCCAGCGCCAAACTTCCGTCTAGCTTAAATGTCCATGCATGATAAGGACAGGTAATCACATTTTTCGCTTTACCACTACCACTTAACAACTCATGCCCACGATGCGGACAGACATTATAAAAAGCCCGTAAGACGCTGTCTTTACCGCGAATCACAATAATATTTTCACCAATGACCTTACGGGTAATATAGTCATTGGCTTGTGCCACTTCACTGCCGTGTGCAACGCAAATCCAGCTTTTTGCAAAAATTTCTTCTTTTTCACGCTCGAAAACTTGAGACGATGTATAGAACACTTTGGGAAATGTCCAAGCAACGTCTGGGTTTGAACAGAAATCTTCTGGTAATTTTTCAACTGCATTCATGTTTTTACTCCATTAAACTCTTTTTTGTCCTAACGACCGTTTGTTTAAAATTGGCTGATGTTCAAATCAATTGAACATTGGCTTTAACGAACTCAGCATGCGCTGATATAAATCTTGCACCACAGGACAGTCACGTACTAAACGTAAACTGCCATGTAGTAATCCTTTACCGAGATAAAATTCGGTTGCAATATTGGCCTGTTTTAACTTGTCAGCAAAAATACGCCCATCATCACTGAGTGGGTCATACTCAGCAACGGCAATAAAACTACGGGGCATATCAGAAAAATCCTGTGCCAACAGTGGTGATAAACGTAAGTCCTGCCAGTCACTTGCATTTGGCGCATAGGCTTGCAAGTAATCATGCATATCCGCTAGCGACAGTAACGGTGCATCTGCTTGCTGCTGACAAGATGCCGTATCAAAACCACTACTCAAACATGGATAAATCATTGCCAGACCACAGGCTTGAGCCCCTGTATGTTGTAATTGCACTGCAAGTGCAGCCGCTAAATTACCGCCCGCACTGTCCCCCATCAAAACAATTTGATTTGGATTAATCTTCCATTGCAGGCCATGTTGATAGAGCCAGTGATATACCGTTTCACAGTCTTCATATGCAGCTGGAAAATGGTGTTCTGGTGTTAAGCGATAATCCACACTCAGCACAGCAACATTTAAATCACGACATAAATAGCGGGTGATAAATTCATGCGAATCAAGATTCCCCACCATCCAACCACCACCATGAAGATATAAAATACATGGCCAACCTGTCGCTGGTGCTTCACCCAATGGTGAATACAACCGAACATTGACTGGATGATTGAGCTGCGGCACAGTTTTATCTTCAATATTGACCGTACCATCACGTGGTAAGGTGTAATGTAAGCACATCGCATCATACGCAGCCCGAATAGAATCGATATCATCATCCGCAGGTGAATAAATGCTGCTCCAATACACCAGACTTTGCATTTCTTCACTCAATCTATAGTGCATGCTCGATTGTTGTGTCATGACAATTCCTTTTGACTGGTTTTATCCGCAGTGGGTTCAATTGCAACATCAATGTGCATATGTTTATTTGCGTCTGTTTGATCTAAAGATTCCAACTCACTAAAACTCATTTGCTCTATCAGATGGGATGGAACCTTTGAATAATCCTCTATCAACCATTTCACCAAGCCATAGGTCTGTATCAAAATAATCACAATGAATGGCAATGCAGTCACAATGGTCGCGGTCTTCATGGTGTCCAAAGGTGCTTTAGAGAAAATCATCGCAATCGGGACAAGGGTTAGCATCACACACCAGAACAAACGGGCATTTGGTGATGGGTCTTGCCCCTCACGTAAACCACGGGTACAAGTTGCCGACACTGCATAGCCCACAGCATCCATATGTGCTGCAAGAAAAATCACCATAATCCCAAGGAAAATCCACATCATCAGCTTGCCAGCAGGCAATAAACCAAGCAGTTGGCTAATCGCAACTTCACCACCTTGTTGGCTTAAAACTTGTGGCACATTGACCATACCGTGAATAAAGTTATAGACACTGTAGTTTTCAAACACCCCAAAGATGAACCATAAACCAACGCTACCGCCGATGACCATGGCAAGAATCACTTCTTTGATGGTACGTCCCTTTGAAACACGCGTTACAAATAACGCCACACCCGGTGCATAAGAAATCCACCATAACCAATAAAATACGGTCCATTCACGGGTGAACTTTCCATCGCCCATTGGGTCGGTAAATAAACTCATATCGACAAAATTGGTTGCCATTAAGCCAAAGCTCATCAGCGAGTTATTCATAATGAATTGGGTCGGCCCAAAGCACAGCACATAAATCGCAAACAACACCACACCTAAACACACCATATGGCTGAGACGTTGCATGCCCTTATCCATCCCCACATAAGAACTCAGGGCGAATAAAATCGATACTGCAAAAATAATCACCACTTTGGTCATAAAGGTATTGGGGATACCTGTCAGCTGCGACAAAATATTGGTAAAAGTCACCGCAGTCAGCACCAAAGAAATCGTTAAAGCACCGAACATACACAACAAGAACATCAGATCGACAAGGCGCCCAACAGGTCCAGTTGCTTTAAAGCCAGTGACCGCTTCAATCATTGACGCCAAACTTAAGCCTTTATTCTTTCTGACATGGTAGCTATAACACAGTGAAATTGAAGCCAGCGCATAGATCGACCAAGCACTCAATCCCGAATGAAAGAATGAGTAAGCAACGCTATATTTCAATGCTTCCGCAGATTCAGGAGTTAAATTTAGACCCGGTGTTTGATAATAATAAGCCCAGTCTAAGAAGCCCCAATATAAGGTCGAAGAACCAATACCCGATAAAATGAACATGAAAATCCATGACATGGTACTGTATTGCGGTTTGCCTTCACCTAATTTGATTTTTCCATATTTACTGAACGCCAAAGCAAAGGTAAAAATAATTGATAAAAATGCAAATAAAAGCACTGGTGTAGTAAAAACAGATGTTGTCCACTTCATCCATTGAGCAGCAAGCTGTATAGATTCAGTCGAGTAAATTGCCAAACCAGCCACCGAAATAAACACAACGGCAAGACTGGTTATTGCAAGTGTCTTATCTGTATAAAGTTTTGTATTTTGATTATCCATATCCATTCAATCCATCTTGGATCCTGATTGTTTATTCCCTAAGGGCGATTACTCCATCGCGAATAAGTCCATTTTTTGATGTGTTACAAATGCTGCAATCGCATCTCCAACATCGTCCGTTTTGGCTGTTCCACCCACATCTGGTGTTTTCGGGCCATGTAGCAATACATGTTCAATCGCCTGCATAATCTCTTGGCCTGCTTGAACCACCTGTTCGTCGCCATCTGCCAAGAAATCCAACATCATTGCGCCAGACCAGATTGCAGCAATTGGATTGGCAATTTTTTGACCATAAATATCGGGTGCAGAACCATGTACAGGTTCAAACAACGATGGGAAATTACGTTCTGGATTTAAGTTTGCAGAAGCAGCTAAACCAATCGTTCCTGTACATGCAGGTCCCAAATCCGACAAAATATCACCAAATAAGTTTGAAGCAACCACGACATCAAAACGTTCAGGCTGTAACACAAAACGCGCGGCCAAAATATCGACATGCTGTTTGTCTGCCTTGATTTGCGGATATTGTTTTGCCATCTCATCAACACGTTCATCCCAGTACGGCATACTGACTGCAATACCATTTGATTTGGTTGCTGCGGTAACTTTTTTAGCATCGCGTTGATTGGCAAACTCAAAAGCATATTTCAAAATGCGGTCTACACCATGACGGGTAAACACAGCTTCTTGTAAAACAAACTCACGCTCAGTACCTTCAAAAGCCTTACCACCAATCGCAGAGTATTCACCTTCGCTATTTTCACGTACCACGTAGAAATCAATATCCCCCGGTTTTTTACCTGCAAGTGGGCATTTCACCCCTGGCATTAAACGTACTGGACGTAAATTCACATATTGGTCAAAACGACGACGGAACTGTAGCAATGACCCCCAAAGAGAAATATGATCTGGCACTTTTTCAGGCCAACCCACTGCACCAAAGAAAATCGCATCGTATTGCTGTAAAATTTCAAACCAGTTGTCGGGCATCATTTTTCCGTGTTCAAGATAGTAATCACAACTTGCCCACTCAAACGCATCGAACTGTAGCGCTATGCCATATTTGTCTGCAGCTGCCTTTACAACCTTGATCCCTTCTGGTAGAACTTCTAACCCGATTCCATCGCCTGCAATCGTCGCAACTTTATACTTTTTTGCCATAACGCTCCCTTACACCTTTGGTTAATATCCTTAGCTGTAAACATGCTATTTTCAGCAAAAATGATCAATAATAAAACTATCACCCCAATGGACACGGATCGTGAATAATCTACCTAACCTATCGGATTTAAAGGTTTTTTGCACAGTCGCAAAACGTAAAAGTTTTGTTGATTCTGCTGAGGAACTGGGTGTTTCGCCTGCGTTTATTAGTAAACGCATCAACATTTTAGAAAACAATTTAAACTGTAAATTGTTTCATCGCAGTACCCGTCATGTCAGTTTGACTGAAGATGGCAAACTGATTTTGGAGCGAGTTGCTCATATTTTGGATGAATTTGATGAAATCAGTGAGTTGGTCAATAACCCTTTAAGTACCCCCACAGGCCATCTGGATATTGTCAGTAGCTTTGGTTTTGGACGGAAACATGTTGCACCGATCCTGTCTAAACTGCTGACCATGTATCCAAAATTAGAAATTCAGTTTGATACAATTGATAATACGAAAGATTTAATTCAACACAGTATTGATCTGGATATTCGGATTGGTAATGAAATTGCACCCAATATGATTGCCAAAAAAATGGTTTCTAATTTCCGAATTTTTTGTGCTGCACCAAGCTATTTACTAAAAAATGGAATGCCTGAAAGTTTAGACGATTTGCGTAGTCATGATTGCTTAACCATCAGTGAACGTGATCAATCCTCGGTATTATGGAAATTACGCCACGCTTCAGAAGATATGTCGGTACATGTCACCCCACGTTTTATTTCCAATAATGGTGAAATTATTCACCAATTGGCAGTCGAAGGTCATGGCATTATCTTACGTTCAATTTGGGATGTTGCAGATGAGTTGATTAGCGGTCAGTTACAGCATATTTTGCCTGAATACTGGCAAGATGCCGATGTATGGGCAGTCTACCCGTCACGTTTAAAAAGCTCGTCTAAATTACAGACCTGTATCCTGTTTATCCAAAATGAATTACAGAATCGATTGCAGCATGTTCAGAACCTATCACGTGGACAACTGATTCAACCGGTAGAATCGGTAACACAACACACTGAAAAGGTATTTTTATAATCGAGATGAGCTGCCTGCTTTCTTTTTTTAACAACATCATGCACATTAATTCAATCATGAACATGCAGGCAGCATATGAGCACGGCAATATTTGGCCTTATTTTAATCGCAGCGGCATTTCACGCCACATGGAATGCTATTGTCAAAGCAGGCTCAAATAAATTTTTAACCACTGTACTGGTGACTGCATCAGCAGCAGTTTTAGCAGCGCTACTACTGCCCTTTTTCCCGATACCACATCGCGCTAGTTGGCCTTATATTTTAGCCTCAACGGGAATACAGATTCTCTATTTTGGCATGGTTGCCAAAATTTATCGCGTCGCGGACATGGGACTAAGCTATCCTCTTATGCGTGGTACTGCACCGCTTATTGTGGCAGTTTTAGGGACATTCTTGCTGCATGAAACATTAGAACTCAATGCTTGGCTTGGGATCATTACCATTTCCATCGGCATTTTATCTATGATCTTCGCAACCTCTCAAACAGGACGAAAAGGAATTGGCTTAGCCTTGCTCAATGCAGTTTTAATTGCTGGCTATACCTTGGTGGATGGTCATGGTATTCGTCTCTCCGGATCACCCATTTCTTATATCTTATGGAGCTTTGTGCTCTCGGGTCTGATCTTTTTTATGTTTGCCTTGAAAATGCAATATCAACAGATGGGTGATTATTTTCGTCATAATTGGCATTTCGGTTTAATTGGTGGGATTGGCTCATTTTTCTCTTATGGACTCGCATTGTGGGCGATGACACTTGCACCAGTTGCTATTGTTGCCGCACTGCGTGAAACCTCGATTTTATTTGCTACGCTAATTTCGATTTTTATTCTTAAAGAACAAGTTAATGTTATACGTATTGTCTCGTCATGTATTATTTTAATCGGGGCATTGGTCCTAAGAGCTGCCTAACCCTAACAGCCGTTTATTCCTAAGTACCAACTATTCCTAAGAATGGCTGGCGTAGGCAGAATCGAAAAAACCAGTCTATTTAAAATAGGCTGGTTGATCTTCAATGTTAATTTTAGAAGTAATAACCAAGTGATAAGTAAAATAATTTATTCCACTGATTACTGTCGCCTTGTGCAAGACCGTTGGCACTGCCGCCTGTCATTGGATCATTACGACTCCAAATATATTCGCCCTGAATCCCTACTGCTTTATAATTAAAATACACCCCAGCAATTAAACGATCTGAATCTTGATAGCCCTTCTGATCTTTAAAGAAACGGCTATAGGACAGATAAGGTTTAATATTTTCCAACTGATAAAAGGGTTGAGCCAAGGTGTAATTAATTTCATTGGCTATAAATTTGCCTTTATTGGCCACTTGGTAGGGATAATCAAATGCTCCGATGGTTGAGCTATTTGGCAGAAGATTATCGGCATTTTTAATGTTCTGTTCACCTGCAAGGAAGAGCCATTGCCATGCTTGATAATTGGTTGTGCTAAATACACTCCATGTACTTCGATGACCATCTTGCTGCGTGCGATTATTTTCCAGATCTGAGTACCAGAATGAACCACCTATCTCAGTTGAAAACTTTTGCGCTGGGTCTAGCTCAAATTTTCTAGATAAGCGCGTCACCCACATATTTTTTTCATCGATATCTGTACCTTGGCTTAAATCATCGGCTTGAACAAAGTTACCACTATAGCGGCTGGCGTCTTTAGACGTTCCTGTATAATTACCACCATCTGTTGGATAAAAACCTAAAATAAAATTGTATTGATCATTTTTAAACTGATACTTCGCACCTAGATTTTGAATATCTTCTAAGCCAACGGTATTTAGCAAGGTTTCATAATAGCTGTTGCCCCACAGTCGACCAAATCCAAAATCAACTGACTGAAAGCCCACGGTAAAGCGTTGTTGGTCTGAAATTTTATATCCAGCCCAAGCATCTTTTAAAAATAATCCATCACATAAACGGCTGTATTGGTAACAGCGTAGATCTAATGAGGCAATCCAATTTGGATTTTCATAACTCAATACTGTTTTAATATCTGCAAGCTGCCAGTCCTTATTTTTAGAACCTTCATTTGCCTCAACGATATAATCTTTGTACATATATCGGGTACGGATTGCGCCGGAAAGTTTAAGTTCACCTGATTCTGTTTTAGGGTCACCTATACTTAAATCTGCTGCAAAACTAGGCATGCTGACCAAAAGCCCCATTGAACCTATAAATAGAAATAACTTCTTCATTGTTGTACATCCTTGTTTAACCTCATATAAAAATGAAGAATTTATGTACAACAAACAATGGGCAAACTATAAAGTCGGAATTTACAGACTGTGTTTAATGCGGATTGATTCAATCACGATAAGGAGGTAAAAAACTGTGATTTTTAGGTTTTATTGAAAAAGCTTGCTTATTGAGGAATTAAAATCAATTTTTAAATTTATTATAGAGAATGGCTGGGTTTCATATAAAAATAAATATCAATAACTTAAAATAAATTTTCACTTATAATAATGATAAAGCACGCAATCAATGGTAGATGTTCTGTTTAATTTCATTCTTTAAATCTAACTACATGCTGCAATTGTTGTTGTGCTTTTATAAAGAAAAATGTTCCAATTATCCATCTCATTAAATTTAATTGGAACTCCAGAAGGTGTTACCTCATATTTTTTTAATGGAAATAAAATATCCAAACTAAAATTATTGCCATAACAAAAACTTATAAAATTTTTATCATTAGATTCAATTACACGCCAGCCATTTTGAGCCAATTGATTAAATATCATTTTCATTTCACCCTGATCTAAGTCAATTTTTTTAATTTCAAACAGTGCATATTGCTCACCATAATTATGATTACCACGAGCATTAATATCCTCATATTCATAAATATAACCATGAAAATATATATTCATAAAATTCTTAAATCGATCAGGAATAATTTCTGCTTTATCTGTATTTGAACATGCGGCCAGCCAAAACACTAGAAATGAGGTTACGATAGACTTAATATTTTTTTTCATAACGATCCTAAAACCTAATTATAAGTATTTTTTAATTCTATTTGGCACTTTGCTTAAAAGACCTAATTTTTTCATCTCTGCATAATATAGAGCGTAGTTTTTCCTAGCGAGCGGTTCATTTTTTTGTGCGACATAAATATCGGCTATATTTAAGTAAACTACTGCTCTACTTGGATCTAGTTTTACAACATGGTTTAAAATGTTTAAAGATTCATTATAATAGCCTAATTTATATAAATAAAATGCAGAATCATTAAGCTCTAGAACATCATTTTTGCTATATACAGGCAATTGGCAATTTATGCTTTTGATTATTTCATCTATTTGTAATTTCTCAGACTTTTCCAATTTCTTTAAATTTTGGCTTGTTGAATAATTCATATAAACAACTGCGCCTCTTCCCCCACCTACATCAGCCTCCCAAATAGGTAGATCTTTTTGCTTATCCCACTTTCCAGCACACATACCACTTAACATTGTCGGAATAGCATCAACAATCACTTTATTTTTATTATTGATAATTAAACAGTAACGTTGATCATGATCTGAAATCGGTAACGTCAAAAAGTTATATTTTTTAGTAATGTATGAATATTCAGGAAAGGCTTCTTTCGATGAAAGACTAAAATTTGCATCACTTAAATTTAGTGGACTGCAATTTTTATAGCTTAAAAAATCAGGAGTTGCATGTACTGTAAAAATTGTACTACTTAACAATATAAAGAGCGTTTTCTTTAGCATTATCGTTGTCCTAATGTCGGTGTTAAATATTTACAATTATTCGTACCATCATCTTTAAATCTATAATATACAACCCAATAGTCTAGGTACTTTTTTGTTATACTAAACCCATTCTTGCCATCTTTCGAAGAATAATTTTGTTTTGTAGGATATAAGATTGCCATTTCATTTTTTTCATCATAACAGTATATATCTTGATTCTCATAGGTTGATTTAACTTTTTTCCAATCCATATCTTTAATTCTTTTTGTTACAGCGCTATTATAAAAGTCAATACTCATGTCTTTTTTACTAACAAAAACATTATAATTTTCGACCTTATCCTTGACTATAACTTCAACAAAATCATATTTAACATCATAAAATATTTTTTCACTTACCAAAGAGAAATTTAAACTATCTTTATTTTCATACATATTTGTATTTGAGCTACACCCCACCATTAAAACAAATAAAATACATATATATTTCAACACTATAAAACCTTCGACTTTCAACCCTATTAATTAATCAGCACTTCAAACAAGAAAATACTATCTTAATTTTCATTCACTCCAAATAATTTTAAATAAAAACTCCGTATAAATTACTCACAACCATCTACACCAGAGCTACTATATGCATAATAAATCAGCCAATTATTATCAAAATTACTAATATTAATACTACCTCCATCCTTATCCAAATATTCACTTCTTTCTGGATATAGAATTCCTAACTTATTATAAATATCATAACAATATACATTAAATCCCTGATACTCATACTTCTTGACCCATCCTTCTTTTAATATTTTTTCCTCAATACCCAAAAAAGTAGACTGACTCATAGCAGATTTAGATATTACAATATTAGAAATTTCAGCACTAGGCTTCACTATTCCTGCCTCATATTTATATTGATATCCTTTAAAGACATTTTTTAAAAAATCTTGAATATCAACTCTTTTTTCATTTGGATTATTATTTACACAAGACACCAATAAAAAGAATAATCCTAGTATAGAAAAGAATATTTTATACATTTTAAATCCATAAATTTTATCCAAAGTTGATTTTAGTTTTCTCAATAAAAAACCATTCAAAATTTAGCATCCTTACAATATGAAGTTCCTTCTTTTATATACTTTATACTTATCCCCCACTTATCAAGAGAACTAGACTTTATGTATAACTTCTGACCAAATTTATCATAGTATTCCATTCTTCTTGGATAAATAATTGTCATTTGATTATACTTATTATAACAAAAAACATACTGATCCTCAGATGTATAAACCAACTTCCATTTTTTCTCTATTTTACTTTTTATCATTTCAAAATCAGACAAGGATAAATCAGACTTAGGAATAAAAACATTATAGTAGTTCGCAAAACCTCGTTGCATACCTACCTTTAAATCATAATTATGACCTTCAAACAAGTAAAAAACTTCTTTCTCAACTTCAATTTCATTGTTTTCAGAACTATCTTTATGTATGCCATTACAAGCTTGCAAAAACAAGATCAAAGTCATTAGATAAATAAACCTCTTGATAGCACATCATCCTTAATAATTTATGTAAAAACGCAGCACTACATATTGCTAATATTTTATGGCTTATTATAATATCCCATACAATAATCAACACCATAGGCATTAAAATATAACTCTAGAGCCCAATTATTTTTATCATCATATTTAAATATATTACCTTTGGAATCATAATGATTATTTTTACTTGGAAATAGAATTGATAAAATCTGATATTCATTTAAACAATATTTAAACAACCCATCATTATGATCAACCAATTTCCATCCATTCCTATTTAATTTTTTTTGAACTTGTTGAAATTCATAAAAATCCATTTTTTTCTTACTTATATCAATAGCCATATATTGCGTGACATCTTTATCAATAAGGTTAAATGATTTTGGCTCATATTGAACAAAATAAGTATTTATAACTTTATTAAAATCCTCTTTATAAACGATATCAGTTGGCACATTACTTTTTTTAATTATGCAACCTGAAATAAATAAAGTACACAACATTATTATTACAACCAGTTTTTTCATTACACCTCTAGTTTTATTTAAAACCTCCAACTTACAACCTGTATCATAGCTTATAGACTAATTAATTAGAATAACAATTTTAAAAAAAATTCATCTTTCTTATCAGGAAACAAATAATAAATTAAAAGAAAAATTAATGAAACTCTTACTCCTATTGCTTGTATTATTAAAAATAAATATTAGCTCATTAAAACGTATTAGATAACCATCATTAAAATAATTATAATTGACCGCTAAAAAAATAGGGATGATTCTCTGCTCTCAGATTAGATATAAATGTACCTAACACAACTTCAATAATTATGCTAAACATATAGAATGGTTTTTATGAGCTAGCAATCTCAAAAGATCTATAGTTCTTTTAACATATCCTTAGCAAACTCATAACCTCCATTTGCAGCTATTTCCAAAAACTCTTTAGCTTTAATTTTATTTTTTGGCACACCTAAACCATTTAAATACATATATCCTATGTTTGATGCCGAAACAACTTTAATATCTTTATCTGTAGAGTTAAATAATATTAAAAAAATATCCAAAGCTTGTCTATAGTTTTTATCACAATTTCCTCCTGTTAAGTATTCTGCACCTAAATTTATACCAGCAGGCATATACCCATTTTCAAAAGAATTTTTATATAATTTACAAATTTCAGGAATTCTTAAATTTTGATAATGAAAAACTTTTGCTTTGACAAAATCGCCAACGATCACATCATGTTCAATTAGTTTGTTTGCCAATAAATCAGCTTTTTTTAGATCACGATAATCTTCCAAGTTTGGCATTTCACCTAAATATAAAGAGGCTAAATCAACAAGTGCAAACCAATATTTTTTTTCAACTGCTATATTATTATTTTCAATAAAACCATCAACATCTCCTTTTTGTAAATCTAGTAATGCTATTTCTGAATAAGAGGCTGGAATAAATTCTTTTGATTGATTTAATAAAAATAATGCTTTTTCTGTATTTTTTTCAACACCACTCCCTCTAATATACCTTGCACCTAAATTATGCATTCCCAAAGGGCTACCCAAATCTGCCGCTATTTTTATGTATTTAATTGACTCTTGAATATCACCATTTTTTGAAAAATAATCTCCTAACCAAGCATTCGCCTCAGGATTATTATTATCTGCAGAAAATTTTATAAGTTTAAATCCTTCACTTTCATTCTTAGCAAAATATTTACCATAATATTTCAAATTCCCTAAAATATATGCATCAGCTGGTCTATTATAGTTTTCTTCTAAACATTTCTTTTCATTTTCAGTAAAATTATTAAAATCTATACCGCAATTTGGATAAAGCTTTTTGTTTACCTCATCATTAATGCTAATAGGTACTTTACCACATCCTATTACTCCATTTGCATTGGTTATTTCACAAGGAACTTTTATAACATCAAAACGATTGGATTCAGTATTAGAATTTATACATCCATTTAAACCTCCCAATATTAAAAACAATTGGATTAACAATAAAGCTTTCATAAACCCTCTATATAAAACATTTTTCATCTACAGAAATCAAAATCGTATTAGTCAAATTCTAATTTTAAATTTCCTATTAAATAAATATAATTTCTATTGTTCAAAATCAAAAATCTCAAACAATAGAAAAATAATAAAATTATTTTATTTTTTCAACATATCCACAGCAGGCTGAAATCCATAGTTTTTAGCATATTCTAGATATTCTTTTGATTTATTTAAATCACGGTTAACTCCCAATCCATTTAGATACATATAACCTAAATTTGAGGCTGCTACAACTTTTATGTCTTTATCGGACTCGCTATATAGTGAATTAAAAGTAGTTAATGCTAATTTATAATTTTTAGAACAATTATTACCTAACAAATATTCAGAACCAACGCTTAAACCAGCAGATAAATAACCTTTATCAAAAGATAATTTATATAAATCACAAATCTCAGGATTAGCAACTCCATCTGATTTATATTGTAATACTCTAGCCTTCAATGCATACCCTACAGCAACATTATGTTCTATTAATTTATTTGACAAATCAATAACCTTATCCAAATCACGATAACCTTCAAGATTAGGCATTTCTCCCAAGTACAAAACAGCTAAATCAGCATAAGAAAACCAATACTTTTTATCAATTGCAATATTATTATATTTAACAAACCCCTCAACATTACCTTTTTGGAATTCGATCAAAGCTATCTCTGAAAAAGAAGCAGGAATATATTCTTTCGATTGATTTAATAATAATGATGCTTGATCTAAATTTTTATTTACACCAATCCCTCTGCTATATCTTGCACCTAAACTATGTATTGCCAGAGGATTTCCTAGATTAGCTGCTTCTTTTATTAATATAGTTGTGGAATTAATATTACCATCTGCTTCATATTTTTTTGCTAACCAGAATTTTGCTTGAGGATTCTGATGCTCTGCAGCATATTCGATATATTTTAATCCTTCTGCCTCATTTTTATCATAAAACTCTCCATAAAATTTTAAATTTCCTAAGATATAGGCATCAGCAGGTCTTTTATCATTCTGTTCTAAGCACTTTTTACTACTATCATTAAAATTTTCAAAGTCTATTTGACAATTTGGTATCAATTTTTGATTGACTTCATTTTTTAGACTTATTGGGATCTGTCCACATTTGATCGTGCCATACTCATTTGCAATTTCACATGGGATTGAAATTATATTTGGATTTTTATCCTCAATAGTATTTATCTTTGAGTTTGTACATCCGCCAAGCAAAAACACAAATGAAAAATTAAATATCAATCTATTATACATCAAATGCCCTATCTAAAGACTCCAAATAATTAGATTACCGTAAATTAAACAAGATTAAATTTCGACCTACCCAATTATTTTTAATGAATTATTTCCAATAAGAATAATAAATTTATTTGCTTTGCAAATAACATCTATTTAATGTTCCATTAATTGTATGACTTAATATAATGTTCCATTTATTTTCTATTTGCTTACCTATATCTCCACCACCTAAAATTTTATTGCCTACTAATTCCTGTGGAGGAATAACTTCTAATTGTCTTGTTCCTTGACAAAAAATATTTGCTTGATCTTTCTTTTTTAAAAAAACCCATCCCCTGTCTTCAATCAAATTATTTTTGATAATATTGAATTGTTGCATGGATAAATTATTAGAACTGATTTCATAAAATACATCACTAGAAGAATATGATTTGTAACTTCCCTCATTTTCTAACTTATTTTTAAAAATTTCTTTAGCTTCATGTTTTAGCTCTTCATTTATAGGATCATTACTTTGTCCTCTACCAATATTATTATCTTTCACACAAGCTACTAATAAGATAATTAAAAAAAAAGGAAGTATTTTTACCATTACTCTTCTCCTGATACGAGCCCTATTCCTGCAAAATTTCCATTAATGCCACTACTACCAACAACTTCATGTGCTGTAGCCCCATATACCATACTATCTTTCGGTACAACAGGTTTAACTCTATTATATCCAACTCCTAAAAGTGGAGTTCCTACTAGTCCCCTAACTCATTACTTAAAGTTTGTGGTGTGCCCACTTGGTCATAGTGGTAAAAGGCAACACGTTCTAATTCAGCTTTGTTCTTTCTGGTTTCAGTTTTCCATACAGGATCTTTATAAATCGAATAAGGTACGTTTTGGAATTGGCGATAGTCAGGTGTTTCTATCAGTTTAATAAAGCCTGCATAATCTGTCTGTAATAACGGTACAAAGCTATTCGGTTCATAAACATAGTGTTTGGTATAGTCTTGCTGTTTTGATTGAGTTTGGTTTGCTTGATATGACTCCCATATCATTAAATCACCATCCCAACCAAATAATGTCAGACTATTTTCATTCGCATTATTCTTAAATAATCGGCGACCAAACACATCATAACCATAATCAGTAATTATTTACAAAGATCATCACCCCATTTATTGTAAGAATACAAAACACCATCGACATTATTTTTTGGTAATTTTCCACCTTTAAAATCATAAAGTTCCCCATTCCCAACAATTACTACATTGATACGATTATTCAAACCTAAACAATATGTATTAACGCCTACTCCTTTTCCTTTAAGCATCCATCCATCTTTTTCTAATAAATTTGTTATTTCTAATATTTTCTGACTATTATTAGAACTCTTTAGATCAAAATATGAAACTTGTACTTCTGCTCTTCGTAATGAATCAATAACGTCCAAATTTTCACCTAAAACAGTTTTCATTTTTTCATCAAAAGGGTATTTATCTGAAGGTTCATTATAAATTTTATTACTACTGCATCCTATTAAAGTGATCATAGAACATATTAAAAAACTTAAACTGCAAAATTTCATATTTAATCCCTAATTTTTTCTGTAAGAGAGCGGCCTTGACCTTCAACACCATATCCAACATTAAAATCAGCACCTGGAGTACCAACCCCAATTTCAAAACCTTTCATCGTTTTAGATGTAAAATAAGCTTTAACTTTTTCACTAACCGATGTAGAACTTGTATCAATAGGTAATACTAAACCTGCACGTACTCCCCATATACCACCACTTGCACTTCCTGCTAAACCAGTTAAAAATGCATCTGTATTATTTGCATCACTATCCTTTACTGGTTTATTAAAAATATAACCTGCCATGCAACTAGCCGAAAACTTACCTTTTAATTTTGTAAGATCAGAAGCACCTAGTTTTTTAGTTCCATCAAGTACCATCACAGCATTCTTACCTATCGCTTTAGCACCTTTTACATCTGGCCTTGATGATGCACCTACTTGAAATACCTTACCATTATGTAGGTTAGTAATCTCTGCGTAAGCAAAGGGGCCTACCCCTCCCGAACAATAAACATAATCGAATAATGGAGGCCCTTGCAACCGACAAATATCACCTGTTTTCATCCAACAGTCATAATTTCGATAACCTTCGTATTCTAAATTTGCTGAAGCTTGACGACTTAAACCGATAAATTCTCCACCATAGGTTACTTGCAATCCCAAAGCATCTACCCACAAAGTTGGATTAATTACATAACTGTAGTGATTCAATCCTGCGTATAAATCTATGGGGTCTTTACTCATATATCTTGCACTATACGGATCGTAATAACGATAACGGTTATAGTGTAAGCCTGTTTCTTTATCGTAATATTGCCCCTGAAAACGAATATTACTTTGTTGCAATGGATTGTCTTGGTTTGTTGTATTAATTTCTAAAGCTGTGCCCCATGTATCTTGTTTGATTTCCCAAACACACTCGCCTAACTCATTACTTAAAGTTTGTGGAGTACCGACTTGGTCACAGTGATAAAAGGCAACACGTTCTAATTCAGCTTTGTTCTTTCTGGTTTCAGTTTTCCATACTGGATCTTTATAAATCGAATAAGGTACGTTTTGGAATTGACGATAGTCAGGTGTTTCAATTAGTTTGATAAAGCCTGTATAACCAGTCTGTAATAATGGTACAAAGCTATTCGGTTCATAGACATAGTGTTTGGTATAATCAGTTTGCACTTTTGATGATTTCACTGATTCCCAAACCATCTGATCACCATCCCAACCAAATAAGGTTAAACTCTGGTCTTGATGATTATTCTTAAATAATCGGCGACCAAATACATCATAACCATAATCTGTGATTTGACCATTGTTGTCACTTTGAATCAGGCGGTTTAAGTTATCCCAAGTTAACTTTAAGGTCTGACCTGCTTGAGTGGTTTCAATCACATTGCCCTGCGCATCATATTTATAATGTTTGCCTTGATACTGGCTAATCAAGTTATTTTTCACTTGCGCAGCTTGTGTCGCTATTGGATCAATTAAGTTCCCCGCAGGATCAAAACTAAAGCTTTCCGATTTAAATGGATTTTGGGTTTTGATTAGACGCCCGATTGGATCATATTGGTAATTTAACTTACCTAAACGGCTATCATCGACTTGAGTCAGCAAATAGTTGTTATCATAGTGATAATGACGTTCTACTTGAAATTGTACCCTGTCCGTAATTTCTTGTTCAGGGCGAATGACTTGTGAGCTGAGTAAGCCCACAACATTATAATTCTTAGTTTGCACTAAACCATTGGCCAGCAGTCGTGTGGTTTCACGATGTAAATCATCACGTTGGAATGCCACCATATCTTGTTGGTTAAAAGCAATACCATAAATATGCCCTGATCCATAGCTTAAATTGGCTTGTACTTGTCCATCTGGTCGAATGGTTTGAGTCAAGTTACCCAATTCATCGTACTCATAACGTAATACTGCTGTGAGTGGGTTTAGATTCGGTATTTTATAGTGTTGATGCTCACGTACCAATTGTCCAAGTTGATTGCGATAAAAATCAATTTGGCTTTCTGTATTTGTCGCTTTACTGAGTTGATTATTTAAGTTGTATTCAAATTCTTCAACTTGACGATGTCGAGTTTGTAAATGAGTAAATGTTTTTGACGCAATCGAACCATCCGTATGATAGCCAAATTGGGTCAGAATATTTGGTTGACGAATGTGAAACAGTTGCCCATTGTCATTATAGTTGTAATGTTTTTCTTCTCCATCAAAAGTATGTTCACGTACCAATTGCCCGAAACGGTTATAGTCGAATAAATATTCTGCATGGTTTTGATTAATCAGCTTTTTAATACGACCTTGTTTATCCCACTGGTAGCCGATTTGGTAACTCTTGGCATCGATCCGTTCCTCTAATAGCCCAACTTGATTGTATTTATATTTGGTGATTAAGCCTTTGCTATCGGTATGCTTAAGTAAACGCCCTTCTTCATCATGTTCAAATTGTTCTTTTAATCCATCAGGATAAATAACAGATTGAAGTTGCCCCTTGTCTTTACCTTGAGTACTATAGAGATACTGAACTTGTTGTGCATCCGCAGCAGCTTGTGCGGTCAGTGTCCCTTCTTCATCATATTCCCAAGCACTACTTTTCCCGGAACAGTCGGTATACCACACCATCTGCCCAAGATCATTATATTGAATTTTCTTTAAGCCACCTTTGGCATCAATCACTTCAACCAATTGATTGTCATTATTATATTTATACTGGGTGGTATGTCCTAAAGGATTAATTTCTTTGCTGATATTACCATCCTGATCATATTCAGTTTTCCAAATATGACCTTCAGGATCTTTGATTTCAGTTAAGTCCCTTGCTTCATCATAGGCAAATAGGATGATGCCACCATTTGGCTGTACAATTTTCACCAATTGATCTTGATCATTATAGACTTGCTCTGTTTCTAAGCCTGCAAAATCTATTTGGCGCGTAATCCGTTTTCGACTATTTCGTGATATCCACTTTTCACGACCATCGGCTAAACGGGTACGATAGGTAAAACCATCCAAATCAAAATAATAATAGGTCGGAACATCATAAGCATCATAGACGGCCACTTGACGCAAACGTGGATGCCATTCTAAACGTGTTTTAAAACTACCATCATCTGCCCATTCCTCAATCGCCTTGGCTTTGGGTGCGGTAGAGTCATATCGAATATTTTGCCCACGCCCAGTACGATCTGTATAACGGGTCAATTGATGTGCATGGTTATATTCATAACTGCGTGTATGTCGATTTTGATCAATGGCTTTGATCAGATTGCCTTGTTGATCGTATTCATAACGTGCCAATGCTTCTGTTTGTTCATCGACAAATGCGGCAATCACTTTGGCTTGTTCATTAAAAGCAAATTTAACTAAATGTTTAGCGCGCTTCAATTGAAAATCAATCGCTTGTAAATAGGCAAATTGTTCAAACAATAAATAGGTCAGTACTACTTTTTCATCAGTCTGATCATTAAATTGTTGAACGAGGTGATAATGTTTTCCAGCATTAAAACTATGAAAATGGAAATTCCAGTCTGAACCAAAATTCAGCAATAAATCTCCATCGTCATGTGGTGCTACAGTGAAACCTTCAAAGGGTACCTGATACGTTGCATACACAATCGAAGCAGGCAGCTGATGTTTACGTCCATTGCTGTCAATAAATAAATACCCATTTTGGTTTTGTATGATCACATTGGAAAATGGCATCATCCAACGTGCGCCGATCATACTGTGGTCAAACTCATTCATTTGAGAGTTATATTGACGACTAAAGGCAAAATCAACTTTAGGTAAGTAAAAGTCTGAATGATTAACTCGTTCTGCACCAATTGAATAGCTGATACTATGACCTGTTTGTGTATCCGTCCCTGGACAAGGTGGATTATTTAGTGCATCAGATTGTAAAGTGACAAACTCTAAAATATCACCATTGATATGCTGCTCATGTTCGCCTGTTTGGTTTAACGGCACACTGGCTGTGGCTTTTTTACCTTGAGTTTGGATGGCTTTTAGAGTTTCTTGAATCAACCAAGCAAGGCTATATTGAGTTCCTGCATTGCTTTGTTGTTGAATCACTGTAGCAAGTTGTGGTGTCGCCTTAAGCACTTCTTCTGTTAATCGTGTTGCGATATTCGGGGTCATCTTTGCGGTCATGTCAGCTTGTGCAGGTGTACCCAACAAATCAATCAATGGCTGTGCCCAGTTGCTAAACTGCTTGCTGGGATCACGTTTTTCAGCTGTGGCTCCCGCTGAAGCAACGCTGGGTAATCCAGCTACAGCGCTGCTGCTAAAGGCTTGCAGAATTGAAGTCCCCAATGTCGTTGCACTCGACAATAAACCTGATAATTTACCTTGTGTTTCTTGTAGGAATTTTTCTAAATCGCCTGCCATCTGCGCATTTAAGTGTAGCTGCATACGACGTAAATCAGCTTCTTTGATTTTACCATTGGCTGGGTATAAACATTCAGCCATTAAACCCAGCATTGGACGTAAAGCCATACGCACATGTGCTTCTGTATTCGGTTGTAAAAATAAACCGATTAAGTTCATGCTTAACAATGCCGATTGTTGTACGCCTGCCTCGGCTTGCTTGGGTTCAGTGGCAAATAAAATAAGGTCTAAAACACTGCCGGATAATGCAAAGATATTGGCGACTGTCGGTACACTGGCGCTTGCTTTGATCTGTTCTAGGCTGGTATTTCCGCAAGCCTGTAAATAGTTTTGGATTTGATGCGCGATAAACTTATGGTCTTCTGTATGCGTCAGACTGGCCAAATTAAATACTGCCAATTCTACCGCTGGCTTGGTCTCTTTAGCGGCTGGTTGTTGCTGTGTATTTGACCCTGTGGTCTGATTTTTACTGTCTATAAATGCCATAAGCTTAACCTTAATACGTTCTAATTTTTAATTTAATTTCAATCAATTAAAATTCAAAAAAATGTTCAATTATTTATTTCGCGCGTTATATACATCTGGTTGTTCAGCAGCCGTTTTTCGCACAGTCACTTGTTTGGTGACATAACGAGACTCTTCCATATCCATCCGTACCACATCCTTATCCATATCATAAATCGACTGCGGTTTTTTCACGTCGACTGGTGCTGTCGCTTGTGGAGTCTGCTGAGTCAAAATTGGCGCAGGCTGACTGATTTGTTGAGGAATATTTTGTGGGATCGTAGGTACTGATGCATCGCCTTTTCGAGTGGTAATGCTATAGGTTAAGAAGCGAGAGAAATATTCATCTTTTTTAATAAAATCATCCACTACTTTCACTGGGGCATCTAGCCCATTTTGAGCAGCGCCAAATGACTCTGCAACAAAACCTTGACCCAGTGACGACCCAAATCCTGTTCCAGCAGTTAAATTAGAAACTAAACCACTGGTCTGTTGAGCAAACAATGCTGAGGCTTGGTCTTTAAAGAAATCGATGCCTTGATCTTTAATGTTTTGTAGGGATTGACTTGGATTGGCAATCATCTGTCCCACATTCATCATCTGTGACGGAGATAAATTTAAATTCAATGCTGAAGAGACGGAACCTAATGCACTTTGAGTAAATTGTTCTTTAAATTGTCCCAAGCTTTGTGTGCCTAAGTCTTTTAAAGCGTTTTTGCCCATATCTTTCAATGAGTCAGCATTCAAAGAGAATAAATTGTTTTTGAGTTGAGACATCATATTTTGTCCCACTGAATTTAAAGCATTTTGTGCAAAGCTTGTGGAACCACCGACCACTTCTTCTGACCAAGTATAATCACGGTTAAAATGACTTGCTTTATCCCATGCACTTCGTGGATCAGTTTCAAATTCAACTTTGGCAGGGCCAGGTGCAATACCTGTCACTTGGGCAAAGCCATTGCCATCCAGCTTGCCAGACACTTGCTTGCCAAATGAATCAATCACTTTAAAGCCGGTTTGTTTAAAGAAGTCTTGCCCACCATAGCTTTTTAATAAGTCGAGTGCGCCTTTAAGTGGATTCGATGGCGGCAGTTGTGCTGATTTACTCACACTGGCACCTGGCTTAAATGTGTGCTGCCCTGCATTGACCTCAAATTTCCCACCTGTTTTGGGGAAAATCCCTGAGCCATTTAGGGCAATCTGTGAGGAACCGCCTGTAATCAACACTTCTTTTTGACTACTGATTTCTATCCGATCTTCTGTAGATGAGATGGTAATCCCCAGTTTAGCAAATACATCTAAAGCATCTGACTGCGCTTGAATCTCGACTTTACTCTGTGCTGCAATGGCTTTAATGCCACCTTGAGCAGCAAATAGACTCACTTTGCCTAAAGCTTGTCCCAAAAGATTCTTTTGGGTACTGAGGTTAATACTATCGCCCGCAGTATGGTTAATGATGCCTGTGGCTGAAAGATGGATATCTTCAGGGGTACTTAAGGCAATCCCATCAACAGAACTGAGTAACATGATGGCTTTTTTATACTTGGCAACATCTTTTTCAATTTCTTCGGCAAAAGCTTTGAGTTGCTCAATCGATTCAATTTCATCCGTCTTTTGATTCTTGGCAATATCGCTTAAAGCTTTACTGTTGGTCTGACTGCCTTCAAGTTGCTTTTTGGCAAGCTCTGAGTCAAGGTGATCACCTTTAGCTTGGTCTTGTTTATAGGTTGAAAGTAGTAAGCCTTGCCCTGCCCGAACTGCTCCCCATTGGTCTGTTCTCAGCTCAAAGCCTTCACCACGATCATCACTTTCCGCTTTGTCTTTAGGATGACTTAATTTGCCCAAGTTGAGCTGGCTGGCGGCATGACTACTCTGTAACTGGCTGCTGATTTGGCCTGTAGTATCGTCAAACCTCAGTTGATTGTAGCCACTGCCTTGATACTCTCGACTTTTGATTCCTGCCAGTTTCTTGGTATCAGGCAGTTTGCCTTTGTCATCAAACTTGCTTGGATGACGTTGCGCTTCATGGATACGCCCAACCACAAATGGACGGTCAATGTTGCCATCAAAGAAATCAATAACAACAATCTCTCCTATTCTCGGTAAGAATCGCGCACCATAGCCTTCACCTGCCCATGGGGTCAGGACATCGACCCAAGCTGAATCTGTGTCATTGTCATTGGAACCCGCACCGCCATCATGGGTATTGTCTTCATTACGGCTAAACAGGAAACGAACTTTGATACGCCCCCATTCATCGACATAAATTTCTTCTCCACTTGGCCCCACTACTTTGGCCCGTTGTGGTGATGCAATCGGTCGGTGTTGTAATGGGTTATAGGCTGGAACCGTGCTGATGTTACGACGTTGAATGGTTAAATTGCTGGCTTGACGTTCATCACTCGTGTTGCTGGTGATTTGACTTGTTTGCCAATTGCTTTGTTGAACTAAAGCGGTGACTTGATCAGTGAGATCTTTGGGTAAGTTATTTTGGTTATAAAAGCTTTTAGCCGTGATTAAAAATTCTTTGTCTGCACCTGAGTGTTGGTCAATCTCAGGGTGTTCATTTAGTTCAAACCAATAACCAACATGTGTATCGCGCACAGTTGACGTTGCTGTAAATTGTTTGGCTTGTGAATCGTAATAGTTACTGAGGTTTTGGTTAAATTTTTCAATCTGACTGTTGCCCGATGGCGTTGCGCCATCTTCACCATTCAAGTCTTGAATCCATGCAGGGCTAAAGTGCCATGCTTGTTCTAAAGCTAGACTGGCATTGTCATAATTTTCACTATGACTGTGTTTACTTTGGACACTGCCAGCGCCTTCATCAATATCCAATACATCGGCTTGCCAACGCTGGATATGTACCGAAGTCGGTTGAATGGAACGCTGACCAATAAAATTGGTAATTGAATCAGTTTTTTCTACGGCGCTGCTTCTATGGAAGCGAATATTGCGGCGTTCCAGAGCACTGAATTGCGAATTATCATCAATTAAACGAAGCTTTTGTGCTTGGATTTGTTCTGTTGAACTCGACACTTTAAGTTGTGCTTCATCGATCAGCCAGTTAATCCCTTCACTTCTCATCAAACGGGTCAGGAAGTCAAAGTCGCTTTCAGATGCCTGCATAATGAATGGGCGCACATCATAGTCTTTGCTTAAACCACTCTTGTCCAATGTCAGACTTGAAGCAAACAGTGGACTGCGTTGTGCCCATTCTTGGAATACGGTCTGGATCACATCAACAACCGACTTATTCATAAATACTCGAGAGTTTCTACGGTGTTTCCAAAGTGCTGTTGGGTCTTCTACAGTCAAACGATAGATGGTAAGAGAACCATCAGATGCGCCAATATCGGCTTGGGTCACAATTCCTGAAATACGGGTTAACTCAGATTTATCTGTGACGATATCAATCGCAGCTTGAGTTCCAATAAAGCTTTTTAAAGGGATAGTTGCTGACGTTGCAAGACAGATGAGTTGGAGCCGAACACCCTCATTGATTTGATGTATTCCATCGATACGTTGTAGGAATACTTGCTGGCTCAACACCGAATTAGAAAATTGTACGTGAATCGCACGTTTTTGTGCTGATAAGCCAAGCTGCTCCAAAGCAGCGTAAATATTGTTAGACATGCATTATTATTTAATTCTAAATTGTGATCAATTGTACTAAAAAAATTAGGGCTTTGTCTATACAGACCTGTCTATATTGCGCTTAACATTTAAACAAAAACACATATATTTCTATTCTGAGCTGCATAATAGATAAAAACTTCTCATTGTTTTATCAAATATTTATTTAAAAATACGCCCCTGCTTAAAAACGATTATCACACTGAGCTGATGTTTGACTATCTTTATTTCGATTTGGTCGATTGGCATAATGTGTTTTAAACAGTATGAGTAAACTAAACAGCTTTGAACTGATCTTATGCCACTACAATCTGCAAAAGTCCTAGAAATAGATCTCCCCTTTTTTAAGAATGCATCATAAATATGAACCACGATTTTCTATTATGATTTTTGGTCTCTATGGTTTTATAGCGGCAATTCTCTTTAATAAAAATAAATGTGATAGCGATCTACTTTATAAATTTTTTCTAATGATTGATTAACAATTTTAATCAAATGGTCATCTAATTTCACTATAATTTAAGCCAATAATTAAATATAAACCATATTTATCAAAAACTTATAAAACAATATCATTACTTACTCTCACAGTTTACTCTTCAATAAAATTACAAAACACAACAAATTTCACGTAAATTTTAATAATAACAAAACCAATAATGATTATCATTTACAACAGATAAAACCAGAGAATTCTAACGATGATCCATAACAATATTCTCGATTGCATAGGTAAAACTCCTTTAATCAGACTCTCAAGGATGTTTACCGATCAATCCATCACCGTTGTCGCAAAAATGGAGTTACTCAATCCAGGTGGCAGTATCAAAGATCGACCTGCATTGTATATGTTACAAGAGGGGCTTAAATCTGGCCTCATTCATAAAGATAGCCACATTGTTGAAAGTTCATCGGGAAATCTAGCAATTGCACTTGCTATGGCATGCAAAATTTACGGCCTAAAATTCACTGCCGTGATTGACCCCAAAATTGCTTCAGCCAACTTACAAATGTTGAAGCTCTATAAAGCCAATATCGAAATGGTCTCTGAAAAAGATCAAAACGGCGGTTATTTAAAAACAAGAATCGATACAGTACAACGACTTTGCCGCCAATTGCCCAATGCTGTTTGGATCAACCAATATGCAAATCCCAACAATTGGAAAAGCCACTATTATGGTGAAGCGGAAGAGATCATAAATCAAATCGATCGCAGTATTGATTACTTGGTTGTTGGTGCAAGTACTTCTGGAACAATCATGGGCGTATCTCGTCGCTTAAAAGAAAAATTCCCACATTTAAAAGTTATTGCAGTCGATATCGTCGGTTCTGTTCTCTTTGGTGGTCACTCAGGCCCACGTGAAATTCCGGGTATCGGCGCAAGTACCGTTCCTGCCCTACTCTCCCCAGATGAAATAGATGATGTCATCTATGTTGATGATTATGAGTCAGCTTTAGGTTGCCGAGAACTCCTCGAACATGAAGGCATTTTTGCGGGTGGATCTAGCGGCTCATCTATTTCAGCAATAAAAAAACTTATCCCGACCATCCCGTCTGGATCATGCGTTTTAACCCTTTTAGCAGACAGAGGCGATCGTTATTTAGATTTAGTTTATGACGAAGAATGGTTCGAAATGATCAAGAGAAGATATTTCAATAAAAATCATCTCAATCAAGAAAATTTTACTTTGCAATCCGTTGTTTAACTCCACCTTCTAGGAAATATTTATGAGTAATTTGGCTAGCCTTCGTTACCTTAGTCAATCAGATTTACTCCATCTTGGTGCAAATCACAGTAATTCGTTTATCGAAGCAATTACTGAAGGCCTCACACTTCACGCAAATAAACAGTTTGTACAACCCTTAAAACCCTATTTACGTTGGCAAGGTGCGGACCATATTGCAGACCGAATTATTGCCATGCCGTGTTATTTGGCTGGAAATGATCCTATTGCAGGGATCAAATGGATTGGCTCTCGCCAACATAATCCTAAGAAATTTAATATTCCTCGTGCCAGTGCCTTAATTGTTTTAAATGACGCTGAAACAAATTACCCCGTGGCAATCATGGAAGGCAGTTTAATTAGTGCGATGAGAACAGCTGCAATTACTGGTGTATCAATTCAATATCTCGCCAAAAAAGACTTCTCAGATATCAGCGTGATTGGTTGTGGTCCGATTGCCCAAATGCAAATCAAAACGGTCTTAGAACAATATCCACAAGTTAAAAAAATACATTTATTTGATCTAAACCCTGAAGCCGCAGAAAAACTTAAAGCTTTATTTATTGGCGAATATCCAAATCTTCAAATCGAAATTCATGAAACTGCCAAGTCGGCGATCCAACAGGCAGATGTATTAATCACTTGCACAGTATCTGACAAACCCTATATCCCGTTTGAATGGCTTAAAAAAGGTTGCTTCGTTTCAAATATATCAATCATGGATATTGAACCAGAAGTTTTCCTCAAAGTTGACAAAGTGATTGTGGACGACTGGGATCAATCCAATAGAGAAAAGAAAGTCATCAATGTGTTGGTTGAAGAAGGTTTATTTAGCCGTGAAAAACTACATGCTGAACTAGGTGACATCATTATTGGGCATAAAAATGGCCGTGAAAATGATGATGAAATCATTTTACTCAACCCAATGGGTATGGCGATCGACGATATTGTTTGTGCGAAATGGTTTTTCAATGCTGCACAAAAACAAAATATTGGCACAGTTTTGCCACTTTTATAATTATAGGAACAATGCACATGTTAGATCGGATTTACACAACACAACTTCAGAAAACTATAGATGCGCTCTATATGGAAAATTATGGTGAGTTCAGAAACCATATTGTCTATAAAAAGCCTTATCTTGTAATACATCTGAGTAGTGAGTTGGAACTACATTTCAACTGCTTAAAAGTAAATAGTGTAAATCCTTTCTATATCACAAAAGCAGAAGTTTTACTTCATAACACGTTGAGTCAACAGACCACTGAGATCGCGATTGCTGACGTTTTCAATTATTTAACTCAATCCTCATGGTGGCCATCAATCAACCACCAAAAAGCCATTACGTATTGGCATGATAATTTAGTTACTGCTGAAAAAATTCCTCAAATCTTACAATCCGCACTTTCTTTTTCTTCGCCACTCATAATGAGTGAACAACTTTCGCTTGTCGCTGACCGTGCATTTCATCCATTTGCACATGCGAAAGGTGAACTCAGTCCACTCATTACTCAAAAAGAAATTGAAGTGTATTGGTGGGCATTTAAAAAAGCAGATGTCATAAATAATATGGAATCCATTCCACATGATGAACTTGCTCTCCCTGCTGAGGAAAAAAATCTTATTATTGAAAAAATGCAGGCTCTCTCAAATGAATACCTTGCAATACCTGTACTTAAAACACAGCATGACTATTTAAGATTTCAAGAAAACAAATATCTAGGGATTGACCTCGGCCTTGCCACTGCAATTGGTTGCCCAACATCCTCGCTACGAACTTTAATCAATCACTTAAATTCAAATCAGCACTTAAAGCTCTCGACCAATGCCAAAACTTTGGGTGCTATTCGCTCTATGCCTGCTCGATATTTAGCCAACGGTCATGCAGCATATGATTTTCTCAATGATGTCATCGACAAAACACCATCGTTAAAACATCAGCTCTTTTTAAGCAATGAAACCCATTGGTGGGTCTTAGGAAAACAAGAACCGCTGGTACAAAATTTAGGTGTTATCGGCTGTCAAGTGAGGCATTTACCTCATTTTTGCCAAGAAAAAAATATAGCACCAATTAGCATGTCTGCTTTAAGTTGTCCTTATATTGATTCATGGCAAGCTTTAGGTATAACAGGTGACAAATGGAACTTACTTAAAGATTTGAGTACCCATTTTATTCACACTTTTCTCACACTGTGGTCTTTTGGTGTTATGCCTGAGTGTCATGGTCAAAACACCCTAGTATGTTACCAAGACAATCAATTTAAATGCTTTATTCTGCGTGACCATGACACCTTAAGAATATGCACCCCTGCGATTCAGGACAGTGGTTTTGTTCCGCCAGTCTATAAAATTGATACCAGTACGCCAAACAATCTTATTTTTAATAAAAATGAGGATTTATTTAATTATTTTATAACCCTCGGGATACAAATCAACCTATACCCTATCGCATTAGCAACATTGAAATATACCGATCATACTGAAATTGATTTCTGGGAAATGATCCAAGAAATTATTGTCAACTTTATAGAAAATGCCGCGCTTTCTGAACAATCAAAAAACTGTATTCAGAAATATGTTTTTGAAAGTAGCCATTGGCCATTCAAACAATTACTCACCCCGTTATTAGCCCAACAAGGTGATTCAACAGGGATGCCAAGTAAAATTGGTATGACGTCAAATCCCTACCATGCTTTATTCCAATCTTGCTATGAGACCATGGATATCTAAATCATGCGTTCCTCTCGCCTAGATCATTTGATTATTTTACTGTGTCAATTTTTTTCGACTTTTGGCTTGATGGTCTTAATACCGATCATGCCGCTATATATGGAAAAATTGACGGCGCAAATGGCAACACCCGCCATTTGGGCAGGTATAGCGCTGTCAGCACCAGCTCTAGGGAGTCTATTTACAGCCCCCCTTATTGGTCATCTATCAGATACATTTGGGCATAAAAAAGCACTGTTACTTTCCTTGGCTGGTTTCTGCATTTCTATACTTTTAATGGCGGGAGCACAGCATCTATTTGTGTTTATTTTTGCCCGTATTCTATTAGGATTTTGCGGTCTATCCGTGATTCTTTATGCCTATACCTCTTACTTGTCTAGCGAGCGACAAAGAGGTCTTGCCTTTGGACAGCTCCAAAGCAGTGTCGCATTGGCCTGTTTATGTGGTCCGGTACTCGGGGGCATATTTATGGACCATTGGAAAGTTGAAACCTTACTCAATGCCACAGCATATATTGTCATCGTTTTAATCTTAGTTGCTGCCATTTTATTGAGCCAACCTGTACAGACATCTGTCACTGAACCCGATAAAAAACCATCAACACTGCAATCCTTTGATCGAACAATTTTTTCTTGGCTCAGTGCGGGAACCTTTGTCCAAGCTGGCGGGTTCGGTTTAGTGTCCTGTTTTATCTTATATATCAGTGAAATCAGTCGAAATATAACTACACCCTTATCTATTGCGAGTTTAACAGGAACAATCCACGCACTTTCATGGGGTGCTGCATTTTTTGCTGCAACCTATTGGGGGAAACGTAACGATGCAAGAGGCGATTCATTTCATAATTTTGTCAGTGCAACACTGATCTGTGGAATCACGGTTCTGGCTTTGACATGGACCACTAATATTTGGTTAGTGCTGCTCTTAAGACTCATACAAGGTTTCTGCTTCGCTGCACTTATTCCCTCTATTTTTCATACGATTTCTTTAAAAACTGATGCAAGAAATCAAGGAAAAGTGATTGGTATTTCAAACAGTGCCTTTGTTCTCGGTCAACTGTTTGGGCCGATTGCGGTCACCCTCACATACTCATTTTTCAATATCACTGCCGCGTTAATTTGCACTGCATTATTTTTTATTGGTGCTGGATTAATCGTGACTTTAAACAAATTTTTAACCAATACAATTTTAGAAGAGGTACAAGAATGAACCCGATCATTACCACCGATGCATGGTCTTACAAGCTTTTTGAACAATACTTGAATACTTTTTTTCGTGAACTTCAAGTTCAACTCGAACAGCATATTCTCTCAGAACAGGATTCACCTTTAACAATACATGACGCAAATAATTCATCCTATTTTTCATACCCATTTACTGCATCTAACTCAGTCATCTATGGTGCGATACAGCATTTCTCAAGCACAGGTTATCATCGTTACCAGCGCTCTTTTTGTGTATTCAATACTGAGGATAAGACTGTCAAAAGTCTGACTGATCCTAAAGTGTTGGTTAAAATGATAACCGATGAGTTAAAGTTAAATCAGCGATTTAAAGATAAAAAGCAAAATCAGAATCTCTATGCAGAAATCGCAAACAGTATCGAAAATACCAAATTCTTTTTAGAAAACAGCGTAGATCAAATAAAGCCTAAACTGGCCTCTAGTTTTCAATCTGCTGAACAAGGCATGTTATATGGACATCCATTTCATGTGACCTCCAAAGCCAATCTAGGCTTTTCTAAAGAGGATATGAAAAAGTATAGCCCAGAGCTAGGTGCGACGTTTCAGTTACACTACTTCGCAGTGCATTCATCCTTAATCCAAAAACTTGTCAGCGATAACAATGTTGATCAACTGATTGAAGAAGACGTTTTGAAGCATGCACGACAGCGCCTTAAAGATGACTTCGAAAATTATGAACTTTTGCCTACACATCCGTGGCAAGCAAACTTTTTACTCCTACATCCTTCCTTAAAACGCTATTTAGAAAATCATGAGGTTCGATATTTAGGTGCTTTAGGACAAACCGTTTGGCCTACATCTTCAGTACGAACTGTTTGGTTACCGCAATCTAATATTTTTTTAAAACTCTCCATTGATGTGCGTATTACTAGTTTTATTCGTAACAATCCTATGGATGAAATGGAAAGAGCGATTGATGCCAGTAAAATCATTCTTAAGCATCAGATCAATCAACACTATAAAAATATGCTTATTCTTCCAGAACTTACAGCCAAAACTGTCAAAATCCCTGAGTTAGAAAGTTCTTTTGGCATTATATATCGCGCAGGATTAGCTACGGAAACGCTTGAAAATACTCGGATGCTAGGTGGTTTAGTCGAAGAAAATGAGCATCATCAGATCCCCTTAATGGCGTTTATTGATCAGGCCGCACAAGCCCAAGGACTTCCAAATAGTCACTCAAAAGCCTTTCTTGCTGATTGGTGGAAACAATATATTCAAGTTTCCTTGGTTCCACTGATTGAATTGTTTGCAAATAAAGGGATTAGTGTTGAAGCCCATATGCAAAACAGTTTGATGGAATTTAAACAAGGCTTCCCTGCTCGACTGATTATTCGTGATATGGAAGGGATTAGTGTGGTTTCTGAGATGCTCAATGATCATTCCTCAGTCTCTGAAGATAGCACTGTTTGGTTTTCTCAAAAGGATGCATGGATTTTTCTGCAATATTATTTAGTCATCAATCATATTGCGCATCTGATTAGTGCGATATCAAGAGTAAGCATTATTGAAGAAAGTGAACTTTGGCAAACCACCAGACAAACCCTGATCGATGAAAACTTCTCAGATAAAGCACAGCACTACTGCAACCTTTTGCTTAACTCTCTCACTTTACCTATTAAGGCAAATATGATGAACACCTTATATCACAGTGGTGGTAACCCGATTTGGATTGATATTGAAAATCCGATTTATAAATACAGAGGCGCTCAAACACTAACCCCACTTCAAGCTACGCAACAAGTTGATTATAAAGTCCAAGCGGAAAGACGTGTCATCGGGCAATTATTAGAAGCATTAATCTTTGAAAATGCATTTAACTACGAAAAATCAAATGGGCAAATTAAATTCTTTATTTCAGATGATCTTTTTTATAGCTGCGACGCTAAACAACATTTTAGTTTTAACCGAATTAAATTAAATCCATCGAGTTTAGTCCGTTATGATGCCGTTCAAAAGTCATCAAGCAGTCCAAATTTAAAAGCATTACTGGCTGATTTAAAACATATTATTGATGCTGATCCAATCAAATGGCAAAGCTTTAATGATGAGCTCAATCTTACCTATGTCAAACATGCACAAACACTGGGTCTATCACCCAACCAACCATTAAGAACACTGTCATATATTGAGCAAGAAGCCCGTATAAACAATGCACATCTCTATCATCCAAGTTTTAAATCTAGAATAGGCTTTGATCTTAAGGAAAATCAAAAATACTCACCTGAATTATCCCAAGGATTCTCTGTTCAATGGGCTGCTACTCATAAAAGCTTATGCAAATTGGTTTTGAGTGAAACGATCAACTTAAATCAACTGTATAAACAGCATTTTTCAGACAAAGACCTTCACGCAATCCGTGAGGAATTGACAGCACATCAAGTTGATTTCAATGATTATATTCTTAGCCCCATTCATCCTTGGCAATGGGATAAAATTATTGAATTGTATTATCAAGATGCAATCAGCAATCAACTGATCATTCCATTGAAAATCGCTGGACCTACTTATTTACCGCAACAATCAATCCGAACATTATCAAACATCACGGATATTTCAGCGTTATCACTAAAATTAGCGATGAATTTAGTTAACACGTCGACCTCTCGTGTTTTAGCACTACATACTGTGCAAAATGCTGCAAAAATGAGTGACTGGCTGTATAAAATCGTTGAGCAAGACCATATTTTAGAAAAACAACGTAAACCCGTTATTTTAAGAGAAATTGCTGGACTTTCTATCAATCAGCCGATCGCCTTAGCTGTTCAATATGGCGCACTGGCCTGTATTTGGCGTGAAAGTATTTATCATTATCTCAATGAAGGTGAATCAGCAACACCAGTTACAGGTCTAATGCAACTTGATACTGACCAAAAACCGCTGATAGACCACTGGATCAAACAATACGGGATCGAGTTTTGGTTAGAGAAATTATTAAAAAATGCCTACCTGCCAATTATGCATATTTTATGGTGTCACGGCTTAGCATTGGAATCTCATGCACAAAATATGGTGTTAATTCACAAAGATGGTCTACCTGTTAAAGCTGCTCTAAAAGATTTCCATGATGGTATTCGCTTTAGTCGTCATTTGTTAAGAAATCCAGAGCTATTACCCGAGTTACAAGACGCACCTAAAGAACATGCCAAAATTAACCCGAATTCTTTTTTAGAAACACACGCAGCAAATGAGTTAAGAGATTTTACCCAAGATGCTCTTTGGTTTGTCAATCTAGCGGAATTGGCCATATTTTTAAACACGCATTATGATTTTGATGAAATCAAATTTTGGACAATGTTAAGATCGATCATCAATCAACATAAAGAAAAGCATCCAGAATTTGCACAAAGATATGAATTGTTTAACTTTACAGATGACACCATCGATATTGAACAACTTGCAAGTCGTCGCTTCCTACCTGAAATCCGATTAAGAGTACAAACCACCCCAAATCCGTTGAGTTTAATTAAGGAAATTGAATATGAATAAAACTTCAGTTCCCTTTAAAAAACGCATGGAAAATGGTGAGTCACTGTATGGCATATTCTGTTCTATTGCCTCGCCAATTCATGTGGAGCAATTGGGGCTGGCTGGCTATGACTTTATTATTATTGACTTGGAACATACTTTATTTAGTACATCCCAAGTTGAAAGCATGATTTTAGCCGCTAGAGCCATGCAGCTTGATGTATTGGTTCGAGTCCCCTTAACCGCCAATCACTTGATCTTACCTTTACTCGATGCTGGCGTGACTGGAATTGTATTACCACGTATAGAAAATGCACAACAAGCCCAAGAAGCTGTGAATTATTGCCACTACATGCCCCTAGGGGAAAGGGGCTTAAATTCAACTCGGTTAAATCGCTATGGCATGCAGAGCTTAACTGATTTTGTGCAACACGCACACAAAGAAACAGTTGTCGTCGCAATGATTGAAAGTTTAGCTGGTGTAGCAAATATCGATGAAATTTTAGCTATTGATGGGATCGATATTATTCTTGAAGGTGCGGCAGATCTTTCTCAGTCTATGGGCGTTCCTTGGGAAACGCGCCATCCGCAAGTTCAAGCAAAGATCCAAGAGATATATAGCAAAACTCAGCAACAGGGTAAATATTTCTGCGCAATTCCGCGCCAGCCTGAAGATATTGCGTTGTGGAAACACCAGTCTGTAAAACTTTTTGTGCTCGGTGATGATCGCAGTATTACCCGTCGAGCACATCAGATTCATATTGATTCATATAAAGAAATTGTATAGATCTCTAAACCTTGAGTGGTGTATCAGCTATTCCACTCAATTAAATTTAAGCTGAATATAAATGTTTTATTGTTTGTTTATTTGTTACTGTGAATTACAATCATTCTCAATTATACTTTCGTCAATTTAAAGCAATCTCAGGGTGAGATAAAAGGAAGCAAGATGAAAAGCAACAAAATTTTTAATAAGAAGTCTGATGTAAAAAAAATCATTCCACTTATATCAATTGGTGGGTTCATCTTTTTATCGCAATCCTCTTTTGCTATTTCACCCACAGAAGCTACAGATACAGAGAACAAAGCTGCAGTGCTTCCGACCATTACTGTCAGCGCATCACGCTCAGATGAATTCTCCTCTTCTGCAAAACAAGTGACCAAATTAGATGAAAAACAAATTGAATTTCAAAAAAATGCGTCTTCTGGAAATATCGCCACTGTTTTAGCCAAAGTTGTGCCTGGCTTATCTGATTCAAGTCGTACAATTACCGATTATGGGCAAACTTTACGCGGACGTAATGCCTTGATCTTGGTTGACGGCGTACCCATGAATTTGACACGTGATACATCAAGAGGTCTTTCATCAATCGACCCTCAAAGTATTACAGGTATAGAAGTCATTCGTGGCAGTAATGCGATTTATGGAAGTGGTGCTGCTGGCGGAACGATTTCAATCACCACCAAAGCGGCGGGCGGTGAACCGACTGCAAAAACTGTGATTGGGCTACAAAGCGCTTTGACCAATTTTCGTACAGATGCTTTAAGTGGAGATATTCATCAATATTTTTCTGGAAGCTTAAATAACTTTGACTATGCATTTGATTTTGGCTATCAACGTATTGGTAGTCCATACGATGCCCGAGGCGATCGTGTTGCACCAGAACCAAGTCAAGGTGATTTATTTGATGCGGATGCATATAGCGTAGGCGGTAAACTTGGCTATCACATTGATGATAACCAATATCTACAATTTGCAGCAAATTACTATAACGCTGAACAAGACTCTGACTATGCCTCTGACCCAAGTGTAGCAAAACTTCCTGCAGGTAGCGTACCTGCGAAAGCAATCAAAGGACTTAAATTAAAAGACCAGAATAAAAATGAAAATCAAATCTACAATTTGACCTATAACAATAAAGATTTATTTGGCAGCAAAGTTGACGCGCAAATCTATTACCGAGACTTTTTTACTCGCTTCTCGCCATTTGATGCCCGTCAAGTCAGTACCCGTGGTGGAAAAATCGATCAGGTTTATCAAAACAATAATGTTCTTGGCAGTCGCCTAACCGTAAACACTCCACTAGAATTTTTAGGTGATACGTCAATTGTTTGGGGTGGCGATTTTAGCCGTGAAAAAAGCGAAATGCCTCTAGACACGTTTGATCCTACAATTTATGACCAATCTGGTGGTTTAGAATTTGTTAAAAATGGAAAACTGATCTATTTACCTGAATTAACCACACAAAGTATCGGCGGTTTTGCGCAATTAAAACATAATTTTAATGAACAATGGTCTGCTGAAGTTGGTACACGTTATGAAGACAGTTATGCAAAAATTGATAGCTTTGTTCCACTATCACAACTAGGTAAACCAAATCCTTATACTGTTAAGGGGGGTAAAGTGACGGCCGATGCATGGTTATATAATGCCAATATCACCTTTAAGCCAACAGAGCAGCACTCGATTTACGCATCTTTTAATCAAGGTTTTCAATTGCCCGATGTAGGGGTGGTGATCCGTAATGCAACAGCAGGATTTAACTTAGCATCATCATTCCTTGAACCGGTTAAGGTGGATAATTACGAGCTCGGTTGGAATGGTCATTTTAATAATTTTAGCTCAAGCTTAGCGGTGTTTCAGTCAACGTCAGATCTGGGTGGTGTTCAATCCTTTAACAATGGCTTGATACTGACGCGTACCAAAGAAAAAGTGACTGGTGTAGAAGCGACTCTTGATTATCTTGATGATGCAAAAGTATGGGGAACTGGAGGAAGTGTTACATGGATGAAAGGCCGTGAAACCCCACAGAACACCAATACAGAACAAGACATGACGGGTTATCGTATCCCACCTTTAAAAGTAACAGGATACATTTCTTATAGCCCAACAGACACATGGACAAATCGTTTACAAGCGACATATTTTGGTTCAGAAGATTATCGCTTAAACGGTGTCAACAGTTTTGGACGTTATGATGTTAAATCATATACAACTGCAGATTTAATCAGTAGTTTTGCCCTCAACAAAAAAGATACCGTTACGATTGGCTTAGAGAATATGTTTAACCGTAAATACTATCCTTTATACAGCCAACTTCTCCGTAACAATAATAACACCAGCCATCTGCTTGCATCAGGTGCAACATTGAAAGTGACTTATAGTCATAAATGGTAAGATTTGATAATAAAGCCTTATAGAGATCTATAAGGCTTTGTTGTTTTTTTATATTGTCTAGTCAAGAAATTGGCTGAATTTTGCATTTTTTACATTTTTGTATTAACATTTTTATACTAACAAAAAGCGATGCAGTGATGGAAATTGAATTTTCATGGGATGAGCATAAAGCAGAAATAAACTTAAAAAAGCATGGTGTAACTTTTGAAGACGCAGTACTGGTTTTCTATGATGCTTATGCCTTATACCATCAAGATCGCTTTGAAAATGGTGAATATCGCTGGCAAGCGATAGGTTTGGTATATGGGCAGGCTGTTTTACTGGTTGCCCATACTGTAAAGGATCATGATGGGATTGATCATATCCGTATCATTTCGGCACGTCAGGCAGAGAAAAAAGAGAGGAAACAGTATGAGCAAAACCGTTACTTACAAAGTGGATTTGAATAATCCACCTACCTTGTCAGATGAACAAAAAGCAAGGTTTGAAACTTTGGCTGAACGTCCAGACAGCAAGATAGATTTTTCAGATATTCCTCAACTTGATGAAAAATTTTGGAAAAATGCTGTGCAAAACCCCTTTTACAAGCCCACCAAGCAAGTGACTACTGTCCGTATTGATTCAGATGTTATGCAATGGCTAAAATCTCAAGGCAAGGGCTATCAGACCCGTATGAACAAAATTCTTCGAGATGCTATGCTTCAAGAATTAAAGAACAATCCTTGAAAATGCAAACGAGATTTTATTTTTAAACGATTCCAATAAAATCAAAATACAACCTAAACTCACATGACAAAGAACAGCAAAAAGCCGGCAGTATTGAAACGACCGGCTTTTTTAATTTTGAATCACAAACTATTTAGCTATTTATTACGATAAACAATAAATTACGCGCTTAATTCAACTGCAAGTGCTGTAGCTTCACCACCACCAATACAAAGTGTTGCGATCCCTTTGGTTTTACCTAAACGTTTTAAAGCATGGATCAAGGTCACAATGATTCGTGAACCTGATGAACCCAGTGGATGACCAAGTGCACAAGCGCCACCATTAATATTGACTTTTTCAGGATCAAGTTTAAATGCATCAATTGCAGCCATAGTGACCATGGCAAAAGCTTCGTTAATTTCCCAAAGATCAACATCGTCTACAGACCAACCGAGATTTTTCAGTAATTTTTCAATTGCGCCCACGGGTGCAATGGTAAATTCTTCAGGATGTTGGGAATTGGTTGTATAGCCTTTGATTTCAGCCAACACAGTCAAACCACGCTTTTGCGCTTCTGACGCCGACGTGATCAGTAGTGCAGATGCACCATCACTGATTGAACTAGAGTTTGCAGCAGTAATCGTACCGTCTTTAGCAAATGCAGGTTTTAAGCTTGGGATTTTATCAATCTTGGCATTTTCAGGATTTTCGTCCACATCTACAGTGATCTCACCCTGACGTAACGCCACTTTAACAGGCGTGATTTCGTCTTTAAAATAACCTTCTGCAATCGCTTTTTTTGCACGTGTCAGTGAGCGAATTGCAAACTCATCCATTTGCTCACGGCTATAGCCCTTTTTATCCGCCATTTCCTGTGCAAAACTTCCCATTGCACGCCCCGTACCCGCATCTTCCAAACCATCAAGGAACATATGATCAATCACTTGACCATGCCCCATCCGATAACCTGAACGTGCTTTAGGTAATAAATACGGTGCATTGGTCATAGACTCCATACCACCGACGACAATAATTTTGGCACTTCCTGCTTTAATGGCATCGCTGGCTTGCATTGCAGCTTTCATCCCAGAACCACAGACTTTATTGATTGTGGTTGCGCCAACATGATCTGGTAAACCCGCTTTTCGCATCGCTTGACGTGCTGGACCTTGTTTTAAACCCGCAGGTAATACACAGCCCATGATTACTTCATCAATATCAGCAACAGGTACATTGGCTTGTTCAACAACTTTTTCAATGACGACTGCACCCAAATCTGGTGCAGATAAGCTTGCAAAACTGCCTTGAAAACTTCCCATTGCAGTACGACGAGCAGCGACGATGACAATCTTTTCCATTCGAGTTCACCTTGTATTTTAGATGCGTATACTTTTGAAGCGGGTATTTTTGAAAATAGCATATCCATTGATAACATGTCTAAGCCGCCAAAGCGACTTAGCATTTAAACTTGGCTGGTTAAATTATAATTTTAAGCTTGCTTTGTCACAATCAAGCCACAGCGAGATTTGAGGTGATCAGTTCTACCCCTGTTGCCGCCTGAATTTGTTCTAAGCTTACATCTTTAGCCAATTCAATCAACTCAACACCTTGGGGAGTAATATCCATCACTCCTAGATCCGTAATTATACGGTTTACGACCAGTCTACCCGTAAGCGGTAATGAACATTCAGCGACGATTTTAGGACTACCATCTTTAGCACAGTGTTCCATCAACACCACGACTTTTTGTACCCCAGCAACCAAATCCATTGCACCGCCCATGCCTTTTACTTTTTTCCCTGGGATCATCCAGTTGGCTAAATCTCCCTTTTCGGAAACTTCCATCGATCCTAAAATGGCAATATTGACCTTACCACCACGAATCATGGCAAAAGATTCAGCACTAGAGAAAAACGCAGCACCCTTACGTGCAGTTACAGTTTGTTTACCCGCATTAATTAAATCTGCATCGACAGTAGCTTGTGTTGGAAATTCATCAATTCCCAATAAGCCATTTTCAGATTGAAGCCAGACATTAATATTCTCAGGAATATAGTTGGCAACCAAGGTGGGTAAGCCAATGCCTAGATTGACATAAAAGCCATCTTCAAGCTCTTGCGCTGCACGTTCAGCCATTTCATTACGCGTCCAAGCCATGATTAAATCTCCGTCTTCAATGTCAATTGTTCAATTCGTTTTTCAGGCTGCGCATTTAAAACAATACGACTTACATAAATGCCTGGTAAATGAATTGAATCTGGATCTAACTCACCAATTTCAACAATTTCTTCAACTTCGACAATGGTCAATTTGCCAGCCATTGCACACTCTGGGTTAAAGTTTCGTGCAGTCTTACGAAAAATTAAGTTACCAGCTTTATCTGCCTTATAGGCTTTTACCAAAGCAATATCTGCAACCAATGCTTGTTCGAGTATGTAATCTTTACCATCAAATTCGCGAACTTCTTTGCCTTCGGCAATCAATGTCCCTACACCTGTTTGGGTAAAGAAAGCTGGAATGCCTGCACCACCTGCACGTAACTTTTCAGCCAAGGTGCCTTGAGGTGTCAACTCAACTTCAAGCTCACCATTTAAATATTGACGTTCAAATTCTTTGTTTTCACCGACATAGGATGAAATCATTTTTTTAATTTGTTTGGTTTGTAAAAGCTTGCCTAGACCAAAATCGTCTACACCTGCATTATTAGAAATACAAGTTAGACCCGTTACGCCAATTTCTTTTAAGGCATCAATCAATGCTTCTGGAATACCACATAATCCAAAACCACCCACTGCTAAAGTCTGGTTGTTTGCAACCACATCAGCCAAAGCTTCATGTGCATTCGCGACAACTTTGTTCATCGTTTTAACTCTATGTCCTTTAGAATTATTATTATTAACATCGAGCAAATTATTTTAGAAATTGATTCTTTCAAATGTCTAATGAGTAAAACTCATTAATCTGATCTCATCCTGAAACAGTGGGCTTTATGATGAGGTGATAATCTCTTAAAACTGATGTGCCAATATCGTTTCAATAAATTGCGAAGAAATATTAGAAAGTTCAAAATCTTTTTTATAAATGATCCCAACTGAAAGATTGACATTGCCCTCTTCAATTTCAACCAAGACGTTATTTTCTTTATCGATATAATTTTGAAAATGACGTGGAATCGCACTGACCCCCATACCAAAAGCCACAAAATGCGACAATGAACTAATCTGATGACACTCAAGTTTTAAATCTAAGATCATATTATTTTGTGAACATTTCTCTTCCACCACGTGTCGAATGATCGAAGGTTTCTGTAAAGTGATAAAAGGATAAGCATACAGCTCACGCCATGTCACACTTTTACGCTGCGCCAACTGATGATCTTTGGGAAGTAGTGCTAAAAAATCTTCATTGAAAAATGGCTTAAATATTAATTGATCATTGTGTTGCGGTTCAAAGCAAATCCCAATTTCAAAAATGCCCTCTTGGACTTTTTCAATAATTTTTTCATTGGGAATATCATGGATTGAAAAATTGATATTGGGATGATTCTTATTAAATTCATGCAGTACAGCAGGTAAAACAGCATGTGTCGCGAAAGGCATCGAGGCAATATTCAATGTGCCACGATGTAATTTAAAACGCTGTTTAACATCTCTTTCCATGTCTTCCCAATTTGCCAAAAGTTTTTTAGCAAATGGAATCAACGAATTTCCCTCAGCGGTAAGATCCACACGGCGGGTATTGCGCTTAAACAGCTTGCCACCCAACTCATCCTCTAAACTTTTGATACTTAAGCTTAAAGCAGATTGACTTAGGCAAAGTTCATTGGCAGCATTGGCATAATTCAATGTCCGAGCAAGAACTAAAAAAGCTTTTAACTGTTTGAGTGTCATACGGCAACCTAACTGATTTATAGCGCTATAATACGCTAAACCAAGCGAGTTTTGATCCTAAAATGAGTCATTTGAGCTATCGATTTGCTTATAGAATTAGATATCAATCCATGCTAGCTGATCTCGCTTTTGCTCAGATTGATGTCTTAATGAAAGTTTTTAATTTGTGTGATCTGTAAAAAATATGTCTATGCATTTAAATCAAAGCAAAATCGATATAAGACGTATTTCAAGCAACATACTTGTCAATAAAACCACTGCTGTAAATAAAAATTAAAATGCTCAACATATACTCATTCATCTGCATCTCCAATTTGGCTTTTTTCTTTTGCTTATCTATGACCTATTGCGCAAAAATCTTATGAAACTTATTTCTATTCATTAGTTTTCCATATTGACTCATAAATATTTTCAAACAATGCCTCGAATAATTTGGATTATAGTTTTATCCATCATTTGGAAATGGATATTCCAATTTATAAGTCTGGACGATTTATAAAAGCTAAATTTATTGATCAATATTAATTTCTCTAGATATCCATTTTTATTGGTTTCACTCACTAATGCATTTTTATGATTGAGATAGCCTTGTCGTGATTTGAAATAAAAACAAGGTGGGTTTTGACATATATTCTTTAAGGACGGAGTAAAAATATGTGGGAACTGGGTATAATTTTACTTTCTCTTGGCTTGTTGATGTACACAGCCTACAGAGGGTTTTCTGTAATTCTCATGGCACCGATTTGTGCCTTATTGGCCGTCTTGCTGATTAACCCTGCCAACGTTTTACCATTTTATTCTGGTGTGTTTATGCCAAAAATGGTGGGCTTTATTAAAGATTATTTCTTGGTGTTTTTGCTGGGTGCGATTTTTGGTAAAGTTGTTGAAATGTCTGGTATTGCTGAATCCATTGCCAAAACGATTGTTAAATTAATTGGCTCTAAAAATGCAATGCTTACCGTTGTTCTGCTAGGGGCAATTTTAACCTATAGCGGCGTCAGTTTATTTGTCGTGGTTTTTGCAGTCTATCCTTTTGCAAACCAATTATTTAGACAAGCAAATATCCCTAAACGTTTGATTCCTGGCACGATTGCACTGGGTGCTTTCTCCTTTACCATGGATGCCTTACCGGGTACGCCTCAGATTCAAAACGTTATTCCAACTACATTTTTTGGAACCAATATTTATGCAGCGCCATTTTTAGGGATTATCGGTGCAATCTTTGTTTTAGGTGTTGGTTTAACTTATCTGGAATGGCGTCGTCGTGTTGCTGCTCGCAATGGAGATGGCTTTGCATCTGGTATTACTTTAACAGAAGCCGAACTTCAACAATTCGAAAATCAATCTCAGCAACAAGATAATGGTTCTGGTCTACGTCAATTCATGGCATTTGTTCCCTTAATTTTAGTTGCAGTGATGAATAAATATTTATCTACAGCAATTAAAACATGGTATCCAAATGGCTTTGATTTTAATGCACTCGGACTGGCAAACTACACTGTCGATGTCGCAAAAACGTCAGCGATTTGGGCAGTTGGTTTGGCTTTAATCGTTGGGATTGTCACTGCGATTATGTTCGATTATCGTCGTGTTTCAACCAGCTTTAAAGAAGGTGTAAATGCAAGTATAGGTGGTTCTCTACTCGCTGTGATGAACACTGCATCTGAGTATGGTTTTGGTGCAATCATTGCCGCTTTACCGGGTTTTGCTGTAATCAGTCATGCTTTGGGGCATACATTTACCAATCCATTGGTCAATGGTGCAGTCACCACAACCGTTTTGGCAGGGATTACAGGTTCAGCATCTGGCGGTATGAGTATTGCCCTCAGTGCCATGGCTGACCAATACAATACAGCTATTGCTGCAATGGGCATTCCTGCTGAAGTCATGCATCGTATTGTTGCAATGGCATCTGGCGGTATGGATACCTTACCGCATAACGGTGCCGTAATTACCCTACTTGCTGTCACTGGACTTACACATAAACAATCTTATAAAGACATTTTTGCCATTACCATCATTAAAACAGTTGCAGTATTTGTCGCAATTGCTGCATTTACATGGTTTGGTATCGTCTAAGTTTATCTTCAAAATGAACACAGGGAGTCAATAATGAGTCAACTTCTCAAAGATAAAGTTGCATTTATCACAGGTTCAGCAAGTGGTATTGGACTTGAAATTGCCAAAAAATTTGCCCTTGAAGGTGCAAAAGTGGTGATTTCGGATATGAATGCGGACAAATGTAATGAAGCAGTTTTAGCCTTAACAACTGATGGATTTGAAGCCTTATCTGCACCTTGTGATGTTTCAGATGAAGAGGCTTATGCTGCTGCTATTGGTCTAGCACATAGCACCTTTGGTCGTTTGGATATTTTGATCAATAATGCTGGTTTTCAGCATGTTGCTGCCATCGAAGAGTTTCCAACTGCCATTTATCAAAAACTACTAAATGTCATGCTGGTGGGTTCTTTTATTGGAATTAAACATGCATTTCCAATCATGAAGGCACAAAACTATGGCCGTATTATCAATATGGCTTCGATCAATGGTTTAATCGGCTTTGCTGGAAAAGCGGGTTATAACAGTGCCAAACATGGGGTGATTGGTTTAACTAAAGTTGCAGCGTTAGAATCTGCTCGTGATGGAATCACGGTCAATGCATTATGCCCAGGTTATGTCGACACACCTTTGGTACGTGGTCAAATTAAAGATTTAGCCAAAACCCGTAATGTCAGCGAAACAAGTGCACTTGAAGATGTCATTTTAGCCATGGTGCCACAAAAGCGCTTACTCAATGTTGAAGAAATTGCAGATTATGCCGTTTTCTTGGCGAGTGAAAAAGCAGCGGGCGTGACGGGTCAGGCAGTGGTTATGGATGGTGGTTATACCGCTCAATAATACAGTTGATGATTGCAATGATCATGAATTTATCTCTATGTAAATCATTCGATAAAGCTTACTAAACATTCATTTGTAGGGGAGATTCTCCCCTACTGTTTTTTAGTTTTTCTATCTTTAGTTTTTATCAAAGTGAAAGGCTCACTTTGTCATGTGTCATAACGAGACAATCCAACGTTCTCAGGTTATTCAAGGAAAATGAATATATGAAACCCATAAATAAAGTTGCCATTATTGGTACTGGTGTTATTGGTGCAAGTTGGGCAGCATTCTATTTAAGTAAAGGATTTCAGGTGAGTGCTTTTGATCCCGCAGCTGATGCAGAATTAAATTTAAAAAATAGAGTTCAGACCTATTTACTTGATTTGTTCGAATTGGCTGAAGAGCAAACCACCTCTTCTAATCATTATGTTTCAGACACTTTAAAAAATCTTACTTTTTATCAAAATCTAGCAGATGCGGTAAAAGATGCCGATTTTATTCAAGAAAATGGTCCTGAGCGAATTGATCTAAAAAAAGACTTATATGCACAGCTCACTCAAAACTGCCCCAAAGATAGCATTATCGCCTCAAGTTCATCTGGCTTAAAAATCTCAGATATTCAACATGATTGTCTATATCCTGAAAGAATCGTACTGGGTCATCCTTTTAATCCGCCACACTTATTACCTTTGGTTGAGATTATTGGTGGAGAAAAAACCCAAGCAAACTATATCCATGATGCTTTTGAATTTTATAGATTATTGGGGAAAAAACCGATTTTAATTCAGAAAGAAGTCAAAGGCCATGTCGCCAATCGTTTACAATCTGCAATTTGGAGAGAAGCGTTTTATCTGGTTTCTGAAGGTGTATGTAGCGCAGAAGATATTGATATCGCCATCACCAATGGCCCCGGATTACGCTGGGCAATATTTGGACCTTATTTAAATATGCAGTTGGCCAATCAACACGGATTTAAAGCCGCTATGCATCATTTAGGTGAACCGATGTCTGAATGGTGGGCTGATATGCACCCTTATACCTTGTCTGAAGAAAAAATTGAGATGCTGAATGAAGAAACTCAGCAGTTTGTTAAAAAACTAGGCGATAAGAATCTTCAATTACTTCGTGATCAGGCATTACTGCGATCTTTAAAGATGCGTAAAGAATTAGATTTGCCTTAATGGGATTTTACAAAAGTGAGCTTCATTAATTCTCCAGAATTTTCATCTGGAGAATTTAGTCTTCAAAAATTTAGCCAAGGGAATCAGGATCATTGCCTTCCCCGCCCCAGATTCCACTGATAGATCAAAGCACATTGAGCAACAATTTTAGACTGAAGGTTGTTGCTTATTTTTGAATTACATCAAAAATGCCCATTAGCTTTTAGATTGTTCGAAAATTCGAATAGACATGCCAAGTTTCATATCATTATTGTTCTACTAAAAACAGCTATCGTTGTCTTATCCGCTACTTTAATCATTAAGTCGCCCAAATAAGGGAAGTATTATGCTCAACAATAAAATAAAGTTAAAACAAATGTGGTAAAGCAACTTCGATATGATGAATGAAAATATAAATAATCTCTAATTCAAATGGTGACCCAATATGCGAACTTTCTATACGATTCTCATCGGTATAATGCTACTCCTTGTAATTCTTTTTATAAGTCGAATATTACGTGGTCGCTTTAATCCAACATTATTTTTTATTCTGTTCATCTTGATGTGGTTTGTAGCAATGAGCTGGAATATGTATATGGGCATACAAGCAGGATATGCAGTTAAAGAAGAATTCTTAATATTTTTACTTAATTTTGGTATTCCTTCTCTTCTCGCAACTTACGTCATATATAAAAATAAAAGCTCTATTTAGCTTGCTAAGGTTAAAAACCATCATGTAAACAACGATCAAAACTAGGGTCTGTTGACATTTCATAAATAGCTTGCGTTGTAGGTTAAAATTGAGCAGGCAAGGCATGAAATGAAGAGAATAGCGAGACTATTTTCAAGTTTCATAACGCAGGCTGAGATAACTTTAACCACAACCCTGAGCAAGAACAAAGCACTACTTTGTTTGCAGCGCAAGGCGCAGCGGGGGGACTAGCGTGTTTTTGTCGCTTCGTCGTTACCTTGCGAAACAGTGTTTCTCATCATTTAGAATGACTAAATTTCGTATTTCTCGCCTAAAAAACACACGTAGTCGCAAGCATAGACGAATTGTAAACAGACCCTCTTATTACTTATTATAAAGCACTCTCTAAAGAGAGTGCTTTTTGAGTTAATTTTTACTGGTTAAACATGATTAGGTATAGATTCAATCAAGTAAAATTAGCTTTCCTTTTTTCGATAAAGGCCGCAACACCCTCTTTATAATTGTCTGATTGTCCAGCAATACGCTGTAACTCTCGTTCCAACTGTAACTGTTCAGCCAAAGTATTTTGCGAGGCAGTATTTAAGGCTTTTTTAATTAGCGAAATCGAACTGCTTGGTTGCTCTGCCAAACGTTCTGCCAATTCAATTACGCCCTGATCAAAAGCATCATCTTCATAGACCTCCCAAATAAGCCCCCAATTCAAGGCTTTCTGGGCAGATAACTTATCCCCGAACATGGTCAAACCTTTGGCTCGGGCTAGCCCCACCAGATGTGGCAAATTCCACGTCCCACCTGCATCTGGGATTAAACCGACTTTGCAAAAAGATTGTATAAACGTAGCAGATTGCTTGGCCACAACAATATCGCAAGCCAAAGCCAAGTTCGCCCCTGCACCAGCCGCTACGCCATTGACCGCAGCCACAACAGGTTTAGCCATATTGGAAATTTTAACGACTAACGGATTATAAAATTTTTCTAAGGCAGCACCTGCATCATAATCAGCTGCGCTTATCACCACTTTATTTCTGGCTCTTAAATCCTGACCCGCACAGAAGCCCTTGCCTGAACCAGAGATTACAATGGCTTTAATCTCAGTAGAAACCGCCCACAGGTCTAAAATTGCAGCAATTTCACGATGCATTTGCTCATTAAAACTATTCAGCACCTCTGGACGATTTAAGGTTAAATAGCCCACCCGATTTTCCTGACGAATCAAAATATGTTGAAAATCCATTTATTTTTTACTCATTTAAATAAAAAACATCCTGACCCGGCTTAAAAAGCAAAGTCATCTTGTTCTAATTCCATTACCGCTTCAGCACCTGATGCAATAGCAGCCGCATGACTTTGGGTCCGGTGTAATAATTTTTGAAAGAAAAATTTCGCTGTGGTTAATTTAGCCTGATAAAATTTTTCGTCCTGCGTTGCTTGGCTTAACTTTTCATCTGCTACTTGCGCCATACGTGCCCAAAGATAAGCAAACACGACATAGCTAGAGAAATACAGATAATCAACTGAAACAGCGCCAATTTCTTCTGGGTTTTGCTGTGCTTTTTGGGCAACACTGTCTGTGATTGATAACCACTGTTGCTTGAGCTCCGTCAGTTTTTCCAGATAAGCTGCCAATACAGCGTTTGATTGGTTGGCTGCAATAAACTGTTCTATTAAATCAGTCATATTTTTTAATAGTTTGCCATCCGACTTGAGCACCTTACGTGCCAGCAAATCTAAAGACTGAATCTCTGTGGTTCCCTCATACAAGGTTGAGATACGGGCATCACGAACAATTTGCTCCATGCCATGTTCAACAATAAATCCATGCCCACCAAAAATTTGTACGCCGTGTTTTGCAGCTTCATTGCCTGATTCAGTTAAAAAAGCTTTGGCAATCGGGGTTAAAAATGCCAACAATTCATCTGAGATTTTCTGTTGTTCAGGATCATTGGATGTTTCAACAATATCAACATGCTGAGCCAGAAAATACGCCAATGCGCGACCACCTTCAGAAAAGGCTTTTTGCGTCATTAACATCGAACGCACAGCTGGATGCACAATAATCGGATCAGCATTTTTATCTGGGTATTTTGCACCTGATAAAGCGCGCATCGCCAAACGTTCTTTGGCATAACTCAATGCACCTTGAAATGAAATCTCCGAAGCCGCCAACCCTTGTACAGCTGTTCCAATACGTGCTGTGTTCATAAAGGTAAACATACAATTTAACCCACGATTTTCAGGGCCAATTAAATAGCCCTTGGCCCCATCAAAATTTAAAACACAGGTTGCATTGCCATGAATCCCCATCTTGTGTTCAATCGCACTACAGATAACATTATTTCGATCTTGACAATCACCTGCATCATCGAGGTTAAATTTAGGTACGATAAACAGTGAAATCCCTTTGGTCCCCGCTGGTGCTTGTGGTAGTCGGGCTAAAACAATATGAATAATATTTTCTGAAAGGTCATGTTCCCCAGCAGAAATGAAGATTTTCTCGCCCGTAATTGCATAACTTCCATCTGGGTTTGGTTCGGCCTTGGTGCGGATCAAACCTAAATCTGAACCTGCATGTGACTCAGTTAGACACATTGTCCCTGTCCACACGCCACTAATCAGTTTGCTTAAAAATTGTTGCTTCTGTTCTGCTGTGCCATGATGTTCAATGGTGCGCATTGCGCCATGCGATAAACCTGGATACATTGCCCAAGCCCAGTTAGAACCACACAGCATTTCTGAAATTGCAATACGCAATAATGTGGGTAAACCTTGACCGCCATATTCAGGATCCGCCGTCAGTGAGGTAAAACCCAATTCAGTATATTTATGATAAGCCTGTTTAAATCCCGCTGGGGTTGTAACAACACCCTGATTTAAATGACAACCTTCCTGATCACCATTTTGATTGATGGGTGCAAGCTCATTTTCACAAAAGTCTGCTGCGGCATCTAAATATTGATTGATCAATTCACGACTGACCGTTTCCTGATATTTGGGTAATTTTTGGTAGTTTTCTTCTGTTTGCAGCATTTCATGCAATACAAATTGCATATCACGCAGTGGTGCTTTGTATAAAGGCATAGTGTTTCCCTTTCAGTTCTTCTGCCGATGATGCAGATAGAGATGATTTCCCTTAGATGACAATTTTATTTTACGATTGCTTAAAAATATCAAATAAATTTCTTATTGCAAAATTTATTTTCATTTTTATTAGATAAATTTATTCAAAAATACCGTCAAAAACATGACAAACCGACACAACAAGCTGTATTTGAACAATAATATTTAAATAAATCAAAATTCAAGCATAATATTTGATTAAAAAATAATTTTGTATAGCAAAATATTATTTCGTAAAATTAAATTTTATAGTATGGTTATTAGATCGCTTAACACTCCAAGGATGATTTATGGATAACCCTCAATACACAGGTCTTGAATTCTTAACTGCTTTAAAAAATGGTGAAATTTCAGCGTCGCCCATGGCGCAAACCATTCCTATGCAGTTAATCGAAGTTTCTAAAGGCAAAGCGACGTATAAGGTTACGCCAAGTCAAGCGCATCGAAATATACAAGGAACAATCCATGGCGGTTTTTGTGCGACTGCTTTAGATACTGCAACGGGAAGTGCAGCACATACCTTGCTGGAACATGGCGTGGGTTATGGCACGATTGATCTCAATGTGAAAATGATTCGCCCAATGCAGATCGATACCGCCTACTACGCGCAAGCTGAACTGATTAATGCTGGACGTAATATCATTACCACAGAAGGTAAAATTGTGGATGAAAATGGCAAAATTTATGCGTTTGCGACGGCAACACTGATGATCATACGAAAATAATAAAAAGACTAAGCCCTTTTACGGCTTAGTCTTTTATCACTGTTTTCTTCATGGCATAAAAATCTATTCGATCAATTATAAAACTTAGAATTGCCATGGCTAAACCCACAGCCACACAGACACTCCATCCCCAATGTTTCCACGTGTAGACCGCAACCAAAGAACCCAGCGCAGCACCACCAAAATACAGTGTCATATAAATAGAATTAATTCGAGAACGTGCTTGTGCTGAAATTCGATAGACCAGATTTTGGTTAAGTACATGAAAGGCCGATAAACCAAAATAAGCCAAAATCACACCTCCTGCATAAGCCAGCAAAGACTGTTGGGCAAAAAACAGTGGAATCCATGCAAGTACCAATAACCACATACAAATCAGTGCAACTTTATTTTCCAATCCTTTGGCAATTTGTTTTCCCGCCCAAGGGGTTGCAAAAACACCCGCCAAACCAACTATGCCAAATAAACCAATTTGGAAATCATTGAAATGATAAGGCGCATTGGCAAGAATAAAAGTCATGGTGGTAAAGATCAACGCCAATATACCGAAGCCGATCCCACCTGCCAGACCACGGCGAATTAAATGTGGCTGATCAACGGCCAATGTAAACAATGAACGATAAATTTGCAGCACTGTTAATTGATGAGATTTTCGAGCAACGGGTAATTTAAGCCACATCACTACTGCAAAAGCTAAAATCACCATACCACTGAGTAAATACACCGCATGCCATGACCAAACGGTCGAAAGTAAGCCTGCGATTGATCTGGCCAAGAGAATGCCTAAAAACAAGCCACTCATCAGTGTTCCGACAATTTGCGGGCTTTTTTGAGGGCTCGCCAAACCAGCAGCAAATGGCACCAAGACTTGTGTCGTAATCGAAAAGAAGGTGGCTAAAAAGGTAAAACCATACAATACAGGCAAACTTTGACTTAAAGAAAGCCCGATCTGGGCAAAACCTGTGCAGCACATCAATAGACAAATATAGCTACGCTTTTCAAAAAAATCACCGAGCGGCACCAAGATAAACAGACCAACTGCATAAGAGAGTTGGCCGATCACAATTGTTAAAGCGACTTTTTCTGCATTGACCTGTAAGGCTTCTGCAATAGAATAAATCAAAGGCTGGTTATAATAGTTCGAACCCGCACAAATCCCACATGCCATTGCCATGATGAAAATAAAGCTTTTTGACAAGATATGCGTTGTGTCAGGTTGAACTATTTTTTCCATTGCGCAGCTCACCTTATTTTAGAATTTGTACATCGACACAAAGTTAATGCGAGAGACATCTGCTGTTCTTCCATCAAACACTTCACGCTTACCTTGATGATATTCCATACCAATATCAATTTGCTCAGCAGGTGAATAAAACAGATTGGCAGCATAATCCGTTAAACGCTTGTTTGCGTCAGGATTGAGTTTTGCATAGGCTGAATCATCATCAAAATCAAAAATCGATGCAGATAAATTTGCACGCCATTGCGGATTAAATTTATATGAATACCCAATATTTAAGCTATTGAGTTTATTCATCTCTAAATCTGTTTTTTGCGCATTTAACGAAAAATCACCTGCCGCATTTAAACTTGTTGCATTTATCAGGCCAGTTTGTGTGGTATATGGCATGAATTTTTGATCACCCACAATATATTGATAATTCGCCTGTACAGATTGCGCTGGGCTTAGTTGGTATTTTAAACCAGCACCCGCGCCCCAACTGACCTTTTTAACCGTATCTTTCGCAACATCTACTGATTTTTCATTGACAAAACCTTGAGCCAAAGCCGTTAAGGCACCTTCTTTTACAGTATATCGACCTGTCAATGTCGGGAATGCTGAAACCCGTGATCCAGTGTATTCCAATGCAACTTTTAAATCACTCTTGCTATTTATCTTCCAGTCATAGCGTACTTGAGGTGTACGGGTATAAGAGGTTCCCATAAACTGAGTATAATCAACGGACTCTGTGCGTGTTTCCATATTGGACATCAAAGACCATGTTTGACCGAAAGTCCAATCTTTATAAGTAAAGAAAGCATGACGAATACGGAATTTACCATCGCCTGTACCCATGTTGGCACTGTCAAAGAAATCGGCTTCAATATTTCCTGTTACAGCCTTATCTGGACTGTTGAAATACACCCCGATTCGACTGGCATTGATCATGGCATCTGAGCGGGCATGATCGGAACGCTTGTCACTTTCAAACGGAGTCCGGTTTAAGCTATTGGTGGTTCTTCCTCCCGAATCTGGTGAGGACTTAAAATCAACTGCAGCATCAAGTCGGGCAATTCCATAGACTTTAACATTGTCTGTCCAAGTCACCCACGAAGGTGCAATTGGTTTCGCGGTTTCAAGTGCTTTATTTTTTTCTACATTTTCTTCAATTTTTGCTTGTTTGACCTGCAAATTATTTTGTGACAGCTTTTGAGCTTCAAGTTCTGCTTTGAGTTTTTGCAGCTCTGTCTCTAACAGATTAATCCGTTGTTCTGCTGTCACTGGTGAATTTGCAAAAATAGTCCCTGAAGCCACAGCGCAAGCTGTAGCTAAAATTAATTTTTTCATCTTTTAATCCTTAAAGAAGCTTTTTTTCCTACGCTTATAAACTAAGCGTCTCGTGCATCTATCAACGGGCAGCCCGTTACTGCCTGTAATTCATCAAAACTTAGTCCCGAAACCATTTCAGTGACATAGGCTTTGTGATCTTTTAATTCAATAATGCATAAATCGGTATAAATACGATCTACACACTGCTCCCCTGTAATGGGATAACTCAGTACATCGACAATTTTAGCTTCACCCTTTTTGGTGACATGCTCCATATAGACATAAATTGACTTGGCTCCCACCGCTAAATCCATTGCACCACCTACAGCGGGGACATCATCAGCTTTGCCAGTATGCCAATTGGCTAAATCGCCATTCACTGCGACCTGAAAAGCACCAATCACGCAGATATCCAGATGCCCACCACGCATAATGTCAAATGAATCTCCGTGATGCATAAAGCAACCACCATCCAGTAAAGTCACTAACTCCTTTCCAGCATTGACCAAGTCCTCATCTTCTTCACCTGCTTTGGGTGGTGGGCCAAAGGCCAAAACCCCATTTTCTGAGTGTAGAAAGATTTCTTTGTCTTGAGGTAAATACTTCGCAACGTTGGTGGGTAAACCAATACCTAAATTGACATAAGCTCCTTCGGGAATATCCTGAGCAATCAACTGAGCGATATCTTCACGAGAACGTTTTTGAACTGACATTAGATATCTCCTACTTTGACAACATGCTGTACAAAAATCCCAGGTGTGATAATGCACTCAGGATCAAGGCTTCCTAGATCTACCGTATGATTCACTTGAACAATGGTTGTTTTTGCCGCTTTTGCCATAATCGGACCAAAGTTCCGTGCTGCCTTACGATAGGTCAAATTCCCCCAACGATCGGCTTGATCGGCATAAATCAAAGCAAAGTCAGCTTCAAGCGGATACTCAAGTACATAGTTTCGACCGTTAATGGTTCTGGTTTCTTTGCCTTCTGCGACTTTTGTGCCATAGCCTGTCGGTGTAAATATTGCACCTAGACCTGCACCTGCCGCTTGAATACGACAGGCTAAGTTGCCCTGTGGAACCAGTTCTAACTCAATCTTTCCTGCACGATATAAGTCTTGAAATACGGTCGAACCCGCTGACTTTGGAAATGAACTGATCATTTTTCTGACACAACCTGCAATGATCAGCTTGGTCAAACCACGATCACCAGAGGCAGCATTGTTATTGACAATGGTCAGCTCTTTTTTACCTAAATCGATTAAGGCTTCAATCAGTTCCGCAGGCTGACCTGTCACACCAAAACCACTGGTCATGATGGTTGCGCCATCAGGAATTGCCTTTAAAATCGGTTCAATGTCACTGGTGATTTTATTTATCATTTCGCTTGTCCCTTTTCATCCTTAAATTGACGTGACAGGTCAAATTGTCACTCTGCCTTTTGCGGGTTAAATAGTCGGTCTTTAATAAATAACAGTGGAATTACACCGCATATAAAGTACGCTCCAGCCATCACCAACAGTCCTAAACCAATCGAACCATGTTGTGATAAATAACCGATGGTTAATGGAGAGAAAATTGAAAGTACTTTACCGATGTTATATGCACCGCCAACCGCCGAGCCTCGAATTGAGGTTGGAAAACTTTCAGTCATATACGTGGCATTGATTGCATACGGTATGCCGTATAGAAAACCAAAGAACAACATGAGCCATAAAATATTGGCAGGCGTGTTAAGGTAAACAATCACGGGAATAAATAAAGCTGTGCCAATTGTGCCGAATGCAAATACAGCGCGACGACCCAATTTATCCGCAATAATCCCAGCAATAATTTTGGCAAACATCATGATTAAGAAAGTGCCGACCATATACATCGCCATTTCTTTAAACTTGATTCCTAGATCAGATTCCAAATAAGCCGGCAGCCAGTTACTCACCCCGTAATAACCAAATTGCAAAGCACCGGTACTCAAAATCCACAACACAAACATGGTGCCATGTTTCTTATCTTTCAAAATTTCCCAATACGGATTCTGACGTTTAACAGGCTGTGCATTTTGTGGCGTTGCAATGACTTTTAATTGGCGTGCTTTTTTCCATGACTCAGGCTCAGGTACGATAAAATGCATCAGTACTGATAAAATAATCGGGGTAATTGCAAGCCAATACAGGAAACGCCAGCCATGTTCAGGAATAATATGACCTGCCAATAAAGTCGCAAGTAAAGACCCCAAGGTATAGCCCGTCATCAGTGTTGCCAACACTGTAGAACGATGTTTGGTCGGTACCATTTCAGACATTAAAATATTACAGGCAATATAAAGTGCGCCTAAGCCCATTGCACCGACTGTTCTTAAAATCGCAAATTGCATATATGAATGGGTAAAACCCAATGCACAGGTCAGAACAGAAGAAAAAGCAATAAAGAATACAATCACGCGCACTCGGCCAAAGCGATCACAAGCCCATCCACCAACTAAACCACCCACGGCGGAACCTAACAGTGTCAAACTGCCCAAAGTTCCTGCTTGTACACCGCTCAGATGAAACTCAGCCTTTAAACTGGTCAAACTTAACGCTAAAAAGCCTAAATCTGCGCCATCACAAAGCAAAGTAAAAAATGCAAAGATAAAGGCCGTAATCCAAATCTTTTTGGGTGTCTGAATCACCTCTCCAGCACCATTATTACCGCTATTATTTTGTGTAACTGTTTCCGTTGTCATGTCCATATCCTCAGAAGGAATATGAGGCATCCCCTGCCTCATGGCATCTAATTGTTATTAGGCTGTAGCGTCCCTAATCATGTTTTTTGCGATAATCAATTGTTGAACTTGCGTGGTTCCTTCATATAAACGGAACAAACGCACATCACGATAAAAACGTTCAATGGCATATTCACTGATATAGCCAGCACCACCGTGAATTTGTACGCAACGATCTGCGACCCGACCACACATTTCAGTGGCAAACATTTTTGAACAAGATGCTTCTGTACTAATGTTTTCGCCATTATCACGACGACGCGCAGCATCGAGCACCATACATTTTGCCGCGTAAATCTCAGCTTTTGAGTCTGCAAGCATGGCTTGGATCAATTGAAAATTAGCAATCGGCTGACCAAATTGTTTGCGCTCAATGGCATAGTGAAGTGCGTCATTTAACATCCGTTCAGCCACACCGACGCTATATGCACCAATATGTAAACGACCTTTATCTAAAACCTTCATGGCTGTTTTAAAACCAATACCTTCAATCCCACCAATCAGTGCTGATGCTGGAACGCGGCAGTTTTCAAAAATCACATCACAAGTATGAGAACCCTTTTGTCCCATCTTCTGATCGATTTTCCCCAAACTAATCCCAGGCGTATTGGCTTCAACTAAAAATGCAGAAATACCACTTGCACCTTTAATATCAGGATTGGTCCGTGCCATCACGGTAAAAGTAGCAGCATGTGGTGCATTGGTAATAAAGCGTTTAGTGCCGTTTAAAACGTAAAAATCACCATCTTTGACCGCACTGGTTTTTAAAGAGGCGGCATCTGAACCAGCCTCAGGTTCGGTTAAGCAAAATGAACCAATAATTTCACCGCTGGCATAACGAGGAAGATATTTTTGTTTTTGCTCTTCTGTGCCATCAATCAAAATCGCACTTGAACCAATACCATTGTTGGTACCAATCAGTGAACGGAATGCCGGAGAAGTTTGTCCAAGTTCAAATGCAACATTCACCTCCTCTTCCATGGTAATTCCCAATCCACCATATTCTTCTGGAATGGTTAACCCAAACAAACCCAACTCACGCATTTGTTGCACGATATCCTCAGGAATTTTGTCCTGCTCGGCAACCTCATGCTCACGTGGAATCAATTCATTTTTTACAAAGTCACGAATTGTTGTGAGCAACTGTTGCAACATTCCTTCATCACGGATCATCTATGATCTCCCTTCTTTTGTAGCTTCATTGCACCCATCAGCTATTCCAGCTGGGTAATGGATACCCTGTTTTAAATCTTGTTTACTGCGAATGTGTTTCATAGTACGAGATTGAAAACACAAATTTCAAGCTTTTTTGAAAATTAATTTCATTAAGCGAAATTTTATACTCTACCAATATTAAATATCAATCACTTATAAAAATATGCTGACGATAAAGTGCCGAGAGGAATAAAAAATACTTGAAATAAATTTCAAAACACGCATTATTAAAGAAACATAGTTTTGATCTGCGAAACAAGGAATCAAAAAATGAGTGAAATAACAGGGAACAGTTTCATTGAAGTTGACTATTCTGTTCAGAAAGTAGCGATCGTGAAGATTAATCGTCCAGAGGCTAAAAATGCCTTAAATACACAGGTACGTCAGCAACTGGCTCAAGTGTTTACTGAGTTAAGTTTTAATGACCAGATCAATGCCATTGTGCTCACAGGTGGTGAAGAAGTTTTTGCCGCAGGGGCAGACTTAAAAGAAATGGCAAGCGCGACCTCCACAGAAATGTTGCTACGTCATACAGAACGTTATTGGAATGCAATTGCGCAATGTCCTAAACCCGTGATTGCTGCTGTAAATGGTTATGCACTGGGTGGTGGTTGTGAACTTGCCATGCATAGCGACATTATTATTGCGGGTAAAGGGGCAACTTTTGGTCAACCTGAAATTAAAGTCGGTTTAATGCCTGGCGCTGGTGGAACCCAACGTCTCTTTCGTGCAGTGGGTAAATTCCACGCGATGCGTATGATCATGACAGGTGTAATGGTCAAAGCAGAAGAAGCATATAGCATTGGACTGGTTTCCCAAGTTACTGAAGATGACCAGACTATCTCAACCGCTATTCAAATGGCGAAAAATCTGGCAAAAATGCCACCGATTGCCTTACAACAAATCAAAGAAGTTGCATTAATGAGCGAAGATGTTCCATTAAATGCAGGTTTGGCATTGGAGCGTAAATCATTTCAATTGTTGTTTTCGACCGAAGATAAAAATGAAGGCATTCAAGCGTTTATTGAAAAGCGTAAACCATCATATCAAGGCAAATAAGTTTAATCGATAACAACAATGGAATAGAAATGGCTAGAAAAGTATTGATTAGTGCAGGCGGTTCAGGAATTGGACGATGTATTGCAGAAGCATTCTTAGCGCATCACGATGAAGTTTTCGTTTGTGATATCAATGCAGAAAGCTTAGCGCAATTCCAAAAGGCCTATCCTGCACTACATATTTATGCATGTGATTTATCTAACCATGATGAAATCAAATCTATGTTTAGTGATGCCATCAGCAAACTGGGGCATATTGATGTTCTGGTCAATAATACAGGGATTTCTGGCCCAACCATTGCAGCAGAAGAACTGAGTTTTGCCGATTGGAGTGCGGTATTAAACCTTAATTTAAATAGTACCTTTGCTATCACCCAACTCGCCATCCCCTTTTTAAAACAGTCGGAAGCAGGTGTCATTATCAATATGTCATCGATCGCTGGACGTTTGGGCTATCCATATCGTTTGGCTTACGCGACCTCTAAATGGGGATTAATTGGTTTTACCAAAACATTGTCGATGGAACTTGGTGCAGACAATATTCGAGTCAATGCCATACTTCCAGGTGCAGTGGATGGGGAACGAGTTCAACGGGTGTTACAAGCGCGTGCAGATGTCGCGCAAACATCCTTGGATGCCGTTACGCAAAATGCACTTAAAAATCAATCGCTCAAATATTTTGTCAATCCAAAGCATATTGCCGATTTGTGTATATTTTTAGCCTCGGAAAGCGGTTGCTCTATTTCTGGACAAATTTTACCGATTGATGGTGATAAACAATGTCTGAGTTAACCCACCAGACTGTACTGGTTTCTTTCGTTTCTATTTTTTCCATCTCTAATTTTTCGTTTAATCTGGATCAGTTATCAGGATGATCGACATGACTTATGATATTCAAAGCATGGCTGTAATTGGTGTTGGTATTATGGGCAGCGGTATTGCTCAAATTGCTGCACAATCAGGTCATACCACTTATTTATATGACACCAAAGAAGGTGCTGCGCTACAGGCCAAAGAAAAGCTGGCAGCAACATTTCAAAAGCTGGTCGATAAAAATAAAATCAGCGCTGAACAGGCGGAAAATGCCAACAAACATTTGATCGTTGCCGCGCAACTTGAAGATTTAAAAGCCTGTGACTTGATTGTGGAAGCGATTGTTGAGCGTTTAGATATCAAACAAGCGTTGATGCAACAACTCGAAGAGATCGTTTCAGACACCACTATTTTAGCCTCAAACACTTCATCGCTTTCAATCACAGCCATTGCAGCAAACTGTAAAAAACCACAACGTGTAGTCGGTTTCCATTTCTTTAATCCGGTACCCCTGATGAAAGTTGTGGAAGTGATCCAAGGATTAAAAACGGATCCACGTATTGTAGATGCATTAAATGAGTTGTCACGTGCATTTGGTCATCGACCTGTTGTTGCCAAAGATACCCCAGGATTTATTATTAATCATGCGGGGCGCGCCTATGGCACCGAAGCGTTAAAAATCTTAAATGAAAACGTCTGTGACATCAGTGAAATTGACCGCATTTTAAGAGATGGTGTTGGTTTTAGAATGGGACCATTCGAACTCATGGATTTAACAGGACTGGATGTATCACATCCTGTAATGGAGTCGATTTATCATCAATACTATGAAGAAGCCCGTTACAAGCCCAATCCATTGACCAAACAAATGCTTGAAGCCAAACAACTTGGGCGTAAAGTCAATCAAGGCTTTTACCACTATGAAACAGGCACAAAAACAGGTGAAAAACCCGCACAGTTTGTTGAGCGTTTAACAGACTATCCAACAGTTTGGATTGCAGCTGATTTTGCTGAAGATAAACAACAACTGGAAGATTATTTAATCCAACAAAATATTGTCTTAGATACAGGTTTAGAACCACTAGCTGAGAGTTTATGTTTACTCGCTTGCTATGGTGAAGATACCACCCAAGCAGCGACACGTTTAAAAGTCAATCCACAACAAGCTGTTGCCATAGATATGCTATACGGCATAAGCAAACATAGAACGTTAATGCCGTCACTGGCGACAAGCACTGAGTATCGTCAAGCAGCCCACTCTATGTTTAATTTAGATGGTGCTATGGTCAGCATGATCGCTGAAAGTATTGGCTTTGTGGCACAACGTGTTTTAGCCATGGTGATTAATTTAGGTTGTGATATTGCACAACAAAATATTGCCAGTGTCGATGATATCAATGCCGCAGTCCGTTTAGGTTTAGGCTATCCCTTTGGCCCTATTGAATGGGGTGATCATATCGGTAGCCAAAAAATCTTACTCATTCTCAATCGTATCTCAACACTGACCTATGACCCACGCTATCGCCCTAGCCCATGGTTACAACGTCGTGTCGCATTAAATTTACCGCTTACTTTTAATTCTGGATTTTGAAAAGGAACTTCTCAATGTTAAATGCCTATATTTATGATGGTTTACGTAGCCCGATTGGTCGTCATGCAGGCGAGCTCGCTTCAGTACGTCCAGATGATTTAGCTGCGGCAGTTTTACAAAAGCTCCTTGAAAAAACTGGGGTTCCGGGCGCAGCGATTGAAGATGTTATTTTAGGCGATACCAACCAAGGTGGTGAAGATAGCCGTAACGTTGCCAGAAATGCCCTATTAATCGCGGGCTTACCTGTGACTGTTCCCGGCCAAACTGTAAACCGTTTATGTGCAAGTGGTTTGGGTGCTGTGATTGACTCTGCACGCGCCATCACCTGTGGCGAAGGCGACTTGTATATTGCGGGTGGTGTAGAAAGCATGTCACGTGCTCCATTTGTGATGGGTAAAGCTGAAACTGCCTATAGCCGTGAGGCCAAAATTTACGACACCACAATTGGCTCACGCTTTCCAAACAAAAAGCTGATAGCGCAATACGGTGGTCACTCAATGCCTGAAACTGGTGACAATGTCGCAGTTGAGTTTGGCATTACCCGTGAACAGGCAGATTTATTTGCTGCCCAATCACAAGCAAAGTATCAAACAGCCAAACAAGACGGCTTTTTTACTGGTGAAATTACCCCAATTGAAGTCTTTCAAGGCAAAAAGTTACCACCAAAACTGGTTTCTGAAGATGAACATCCTCGCCCAAGCTCAACGGTTGAAGCCTTAACCAAATTAAAACCATTATTTGAAGGTGGTGTCGTCACTGCTGGAAATGCGTCGGGTATTAACGATGGTGCTGCTGCACTACTCATCGGTTCCGAAGCAGCGGGACAAAAATATGGCTTAAAGCCAATGGCAAAAATCTTGTCAGCAGCGGCAGCAGGTATTGAACCTCGTATTATGGGTGCTGGCCCAATCGAAGCAATCAAAAAAGCCGTTGCACGTGCAGGGCTAACTTTAGATGATATGGATATCATTGAAATCAATGAAGCTTTTGCTTCACAAGTATTATCTTGCTTAAAAGGTTTAGATGTTGATTTTAATGATCCGCGTGTCAACCCAAATGGTGGTGCAATTGCCATTGGCCACCCACTTGGGGCTTCTGGTGCACGTCTTGCACTGACAGTTTCGCGTGAGCTGATTCGCCGTAATAAGAAATATGCTGTCGTTAGCTTATGCATCGGCGTAGGACAAGGCTTAGCCATGGTGATTGAAAACGTGTCATAACATTGACTGTTTAATCACTAACCGAGTATCCATTCATCACAACAGCGCAGTGATGAATGGATTTATTTTGCAGAGCGAAATATAATAGCCAAACTGTTGCTTTATTATATTTGAGTATTGAATGTCTCAGAATTCAGAAACTGAACAACCTATAAATTTTGATGAGATACGTCTTGATCCTATTTCACATATTCATCGGGAAAATAACCCCCAATTTATCGCTTCTTTAGCACGTGGTTTAGAGCTATTACGTTGTTTTTCTGCCAACAATCAAGTCTTGGGTAACCAAGAACTGGCAAAAATGACAGGTTTACCAAAACCAACCATTGCGCGGATAACCAATACCTTAGTGTCATTAGGCTATTTAAAACAACTACCTAATTCCACCAAATATACCTTGGATATCGGTGTTTTATCTTTAGGCTATGCAGCCTTGTCCAATATTTCTATCCGTAATATTGCACATCGCTATATGGAAGAAATGAGCCAATATGTACAAGCACCTGTTGCGATGGCAACTCGTGATCGTTTAAACATGGTCTATATCGACGTGGTTCAGATCGAAACTGCTTTAAATATGCGCCGTCCCATCGGCTCAACCCTACCCATTCACAGCAGTTCCATGGGGCGAGCTTGCTTGGCGGCTACACCTGAACGTGAGCGTAATTTTTTACTGGATGCGCTTAAACAAAAAAATGCTGAAAACTGGCCTGCAATTAAACGTTCTTTAGAACGAGCTTTCCGAGATTATCAAGATTACGGATATTGCCTTTCTTTAGGTGAATGGCATAAAGAAGTAAACTCTGTTGCTGTACCTTTAGTCAGCTCCAAACATGGTCTTTATGTGTTTAACTGCGGTGCACCAAGTTTTCATTTAAACCCTGAAAAACTTGAAGGTGAAATTGGACCCCGTTTAATCCATATGGTGCACAACATTCAAGATGCTTTGAGTGAAACGCCTTAACAACCATTTTTAAAATCAGATGCTTAAAATCAGCAGATACATGGTTGTGTGGATTAAAAGTTCCGATTTCATAATGACAAACCATAGGCATGATGAAAAACACTCTCTATACCCCAACCATTATTTTAATGGCAGTTGCAGCAGGCATCTGTACTGGTGGGAATTATTTTAGCCAACCACTGATTCATTCCATTAGTCTAAGTTTAAATTTAGCAGATACCACCACAGCATGGGTGCCTACTTTAGCGCAAATCACCTATGCAGCAGGTCTGCTATTTTTAATGCCTTTAGGCGATATTCTCGAAAAGCGTAAGTTGTTATTTATATTTATGCTGCTTGCCTCAATTGGGCTAATTATTAGTGGTTTTTCCCACAATATTTATCTGTTAATGCTCGGTACCATCATTACAGGATTATTTTCTAGTTCAGCCCAACTGTTGTTACCACTGGCTGCCAGTCTGGTTCCAATTCAACATAGTGGTCGTGTTGTTGGTTTTTTATTGAGTGGGTTAATGATGGGTGTCTTATTGGCACGCTCATTATCAGGGATGATGTCGACGCTTTTTGCTTGGAATGTTATTTATCTACTCAGCGGTTTTTTATTATTGCTCATTGCGATTATTTTGTACCGTAATATTGGCTTATTTCCTCCAACCAAATCTGAAAATTATCTCAAAACAATTCACTCACTGCCGCAAATCTTTATTCAAAATCGTCGCCTAAGAATCAGAACCTATATTGGTGGATTAACCTTTGCCTGTGTAAGTTTAACCTTTACCACCATGTCTTTACTCTTAGCTCCCGCACCTTATTTTTTCAGTGATTTTACGATTGGCTTATTTGGATTTGTCGGTGTTTTAGGGACATTCGTTGCCAATTTTTCAGGTAAATTTATTGATCAAGGCTATATTCATAAAATTTCGATATGTTGTGGTATCGGTCTGATCTTAAGTTGGCTATTGTTTTTGTTGCTCCCTTATCATTTTATCTTTTATATCATTGCCTTACTTATCCTTTACGCCTCACTCTCGGCTGTTCATGTCACCAATCAAAGTATTGTCTTTAAGCTTAACCAACAATTACGTTCACGTTTCAATGCGATTTATATGACAGGTTATTTCGCTGGCGGTGCTTTAGGGACCACGGGTGGAAGCTATGCATGGAAACATTTTGGCTGGACAGGTGTATGTATCTTGGGCTTAGTTTTTGCCCTGCTGTGTTTATATTATTGTCTTGCAGATGCTAAAAATCAGCACAATTCATAGTGTTGTGCTGATCTTTAAAAGCAGTCTTTCATCATCGAGATAAAGCTGAACTCAAATAGATATTTATAAAAGCCCGAATAAACGCCCACGAATAATGTCTTCTGCATCTTTTACAATACGGTTGACCAGTTCATCACATGTCGGAATGTCATGGATCAGACTGGCAACCAAACCACATGACCACGCCCCAGCATTGACATCACCATCGATCATCACTTTAGGATAAACACCTGCAACTTCTTCAATGATATCTTCAAATTTAATCTGGTCACCAAGTGCTTTTTCTTTAGCTACAATTTTTTCTACAGCCGCATTATTCATAACACGCTCAGTATTACGCAAAGCACGCATAATTAAACGGGTATCTCTTTCCGTAGCATTCAGGATCGCCTGTTTCACATTTGCATGCACTGGCGCTTCTTGAGTTGCAATAAAACGCGTTCCCATATTAATGCCATCCGCCCCCATCGCTAAAGCGGCAGCAAGTGAGCGTCCATCAGCCATACCACCTGATGCAACAAAAGGAATTTCTAAGGTATCGGCAGCTAAAGGCAATAAAATCATATTCGGTACATCATCTTCACCGGGGTGCCCACCACACTCAAAACCATCGACAGAAACAGCATCACATCCAATTTTTTGAGCTTTTAGACTATGCCGAACCGAAGTACATTTATGAATCACTTTAATTCCAGCGGCCTTTAAATAAGGCATGACCTGTTCAGGATTACGACCCGCTGTTTCTACAACCTTTACCCCACCTTTAATAATTGCCTCGACAAAACCCGGATAATCAGGTGTATTGACTGTGGGTAAGAAAGTTAGATTGACACCAAAAGGCTTATCGGTCATTTCTCGACATCGGGCAATTTCTTTTGCTAGATTTTCAGGTGTTCGCTGGGTTAAACTGGTAATAATGCCTAACCCACCCGCATTTGAAACTGCAGCAGCCAGCTCGGCAAAACCGACATAATGCATACCGCCTTGAATAATCGGATGTTCAATTTCAAATAATTCTGTAATTTTGGTTTTCATATTCTTTCCACTCACTATTTTATATTTAGAGGCTCATTTCTTAGCATCCTATGCTTATCGATGATTTATTAAATCTGATCGATCATGAGTCCACTGTATTCTCACTTTGTTTGCAAGGTGACGAATTTAAACAAGCACTGAGTGCATTGATGAAAAAAATAACACCCATTTTTCGTAAGCAAACTAATTAACATGCATCTTATTAACATGCATCTTATTAAAAAGGCCAACAATGTAGATCGTTGCTGGCCTTTCAGTTTTAAAGCAATAAAATTAGCTAATTTCAGTGCGGATATTATTCACCATGTGGAGAAGACGCGGTGCAATATCCTCTTCAAGTTTTTCGCGGTTCATAATAAAGCTTGGTCCGCCGCAGTTAAATACCAGTAGACCATGTTGTTCATGAATCAAGGGGACTGCCACTGAATTGACATCTTTATGCCATTCACCAATTGAAAAACAATAGCCAAAATCTTGATAATCTTTAAATGCTTTGTCTAAATCACGGTTAATCTTGATCCAATCGTCTTTATGTTTGCTACGGATTGCATCAAGTAAAAACTCTCTTTCATCTTCAGGCATTGCAGCCAGACATGCGCGTCCCATTGAACTTAAATGAATCGGTAAATAAGTACCGACTTGGCGACGCATGGTCATATTGCCCTTGCCTTGTACCACATCCAAATAAATCATATTTAGACGATCACGCGTTGCCATTGCCACAGCAGCACCCGCATAATCCGCTAAGTTTTTCATATAGGGATGTGCAATATTACGGATAGACACATTAGAAAGCATGGAGTAACCAAACGCCAAAACCCCAACTGAAAGTTGAAATTTGCTTGAATTTGGGACCTGCTTGATATAGCCCAAACGTGACAATGTGTGCGTTAAACGGGTAATGGTCGGTTTAGGCAAACCCGTCATTTGTGATAACTCTTGATTACCCAAATGCTGATGTTTTGGGGTAAAGCAACGTAAGAGTTCTAAACCACGTCCTAAAGCTGTAATAAATTGACGATCATTTTCATCTTGCATATCTTCAATCGGATGCAATAACTCATGCCTCAAAGGCGCTAATAATTTTTCTGTTTGTTCTGCATCTACGGCATCATTCATGGTTATACCAATTCACATATTTGTTTCGCACTGCGAAAATTATAATCTATTTTTTCTATAAATAGCAAAAAGCAATCATCTGATTCACTTTGAAAATAAAACGATGCATCCATCTCGATGTGAAAAGTCTAAATTTGCTTCTTTTATTGAAAAAAATGGCTTTAGACTGCTCACATCATCTATTTAAAAACTATCCTATCACGCCTTTGGCTTTTAACTCATCAAGTTTTGCTGGAGAGATAATACGGCCTAAGATTGTTTGAGTATGTTCGCCTAATAAAGGAGGCGCATTTCTATACTCTACAGGTGTACGTGAAAGCTTAATCGGAGAACCCACCACAGTAAGTTTTTCACGTTGGGGATGTTGCATTTCTACCAGCATCTCTCGCGCAATCACTTGAGGTTCATTAAAAGCTTGTTCTAGATTATTAATCACACCAACAGGCACTTTAGCAGCATAAATCGCACTCACCCACTCATCGGCAGTCTTGCTTAAAAAATGCGTTGATAAAATTTCGATCACTTCATCACGATGCTTAACACGATCTGCATTACGGGTAAATCGAACATCATTGGGTAACTCTGGCAAACCAATACTTCTACACAGTTGGATAAACTGGGTGTCATTACCACAAGCAATGATAAACTCTCGGTCAGCGGCTTTAAACAATTGATAAGGCACAATATTGGCATGTGCATTGCCATAACGTACCGGCACTTTACCAGATGAAAGATAATTCATTCCTTGATTTGCCATTGTGGCAATTTGCACATCAAGTAAAGCCATATCAATATGTTGCCCTAAACCTGTTACATGACGATTGAGCAAAGCAGCTTGTATGGCAATGGTTGAATATAGTCCCGTTGATAAGTCTGAAAATGCGACACCTACTTTTTGCGGACCACCACCAGGCAAATCATCTTTTTCACCCGTGATGGACATCAGTCCACCCATTCCCTGAATGATAAAATCATAGCCAGGTTCTTCTGCTCTCGGTCCATTTTGACCAAAACCCGTAATCGAGCAATAAACCAGTTTAGGATTAATTTCTGATAAAGAAGCATAATCCAAGCCATATTTTTTCAAAGAACCAGCTTTGTAGTTTTCAATGACCACATCGGTATCTTGAATAAGTGCTTTGATGAGTGCCTGCCCTTCAGGATTTGCAATATCTATTGCAACAGAAAGTTTATTGCGATTGGTCGACTGATAATAAGCGGCTTCTCGTGTCTCTTGTCCGGCATCATCTTTCATCCAAGGTGGTCCCCAAGAACGCGTATCATCACCTAGTTTCGGTCTTTCAACCTTAATCACTTCTGCGCCTAAATCGGCAAGAATCTGTCCACACCACGGTCCAGCCAGTACTCGACTTAAGTCAAGTACACGAATTCCATTTAAAGCACCCATGTTTATTCCACTAACCTTTGATTAATTTCCTACAGGAAAATTTATTTAATATAAATTTCGCATAGCGATATATATTTTTAATATACACAGAAAACTTAAAAAATAAAACTTAATTTTTTCATCAAAAGTGATGATTTTTATTCAACAAATATAGATTAATTAAATCAAATAATTAGCCAACTGAAAAACAAGCACAACATACCGCATTGCGAAATTAATTTTCAAAATATATTGTTTTCTACTGATCCTTTGATTACTATCGCATCAATATGCAGGGTTTTAGCAACATCTCCTCGATGTTTTCAACATGTTGTACAAAGGACAAGACTATGATTCGAGATCAGGAAACACTCAAACAACTGGTAGATATGATTCGACAGTTTGTAGATGGTGTCCTTATTCCTCATGAGAATGAAGTCGCAGAAACAGATCAAATCCCTCAAGCCATCATTGAGCAAATGAAAGCTTTGGGTTTGTTTGGACTGACGATTCCAGAAGAATATGAAGGTCTTGGCTTGACCATGGAAGAAGAGGTGTCTATCGCTTTTGAACTTGGACGTACTTCGCCTGCCTTTCGTTCACTGATCGGCACCAATAATGGAATCGGTTCGAGTGGCCTGATTATTGATGGTACCGAAACTCAAAAATCATTTTTCTTGCCCCGTTTAGCACGTGGTGAAGTGATCAGTTCTTTTTGCCTAACTGAACCAGATGCAGGCTCAGATGCTGCCTCTTTGAAAACCAGCGCAGTAAAAGAAGGTGAGTTTTATATTTTAAATGGCACCAAACGCTTTATTACCAATGCACCTCATGCAGGGGTATTTACGGTGATGGCACGAACCAGTCCAGACATTAAAGGTGCTGGTGGAATTTCTGCTTTTATTGTAGATCGCAAAACCGCAGGAATCTCTCTAGGTAAAACAGATAAAAAAATGGGGCAAAAAGGTGCGCATACCTGCGATGTGATTTTTGAAAACTGTCGGGTTCCTGCCTCAGCACTGATTGGTGGTGTCGAAGGTGTAGGATTTAAAACCGCAATGAAAGTCTTGGATAAAGGTCGTTTACATATCGCCGCAATCAGTGTCGGTGCTGCCATACGTATGTTAGACGATACTTTAAAGTTCGCCCTTGAGCGTAAGCAATTTGGACAAGCGATTGCTGAATTTCAACTGATTCAAGCCATGCTTGCTGACTCCAAAGCAGAAATTTATGCAGCGCAATGTATGGTTTTAGATGCGGCAAGACAACGTGATGCTGGGCACAACGTCAGCACAGAAGCATCATGCGCAAAAATGTTTGCCACTGAAATGTGTGGTCGCGTGGCCGATCGCTGCGTACAGATTCATGGTGGCTCTGGCTATATCAGTGAATATGCCATTGAACGTTTTTACCGAGATGTACGTTTATTCCGTCTCTATGAAGGCACCACCCAAATTCAACAAATGATTATTGCGCGAAATATGATTCGTGCTGCGTCTTAATTAATTTTTAGGCACTTTAAAACGATTTGAAGTGCTGTAAATCAAATGTAGGTAATGGATTATGGCGACAAACTACAATACACATCTCTCTTCAATACAGCCTCATACTTGGAAAATTGCATTTATTTTTGCATTTTTAGCCTTGTTGGTGGATGGTGCCGATCTGATGCTGCTGTCTTATAGTCTCAACAGTATTAAGGCAGATTTTGGTTTAAGTTCCGTGCAGGCAGGTATGCTGGGTAGTTTTACCTTGGCGGGTATGGCTGTTGGTGGGATATTTGGGGGATGGGCATGTGACAAATTTGGTCGAGTACGGATCGTGGTTATTTCTATTCTCACCTTCTCACTACTTACATGTGGACTAGGCTTTACCCAAAGCTTTCTTGAATTTGGGCTATTACGCTTTTTTGCTTCTCTCGGACTAGGCTCGCTTTATATTGCCTGCAATACCTTGATGGCGGAATATGTACCTACACGTTACCGTACAACGGTATTGGGTACCTTACAAGCAGGTTGGACGGTTGGCTATATTGTTGCAACGCTACTCGCTGGATGGATTATTCCAGATCATGGCTGGCGTATGCTGTTTTATGTTGCCATTGTACCGGTGTTGATTGCTGTTTTAATGCATCTTTTGGTACCAGAACCACTCGCATGGCAACAGTCTCGTTTACAACAACCAACACCTGATAAAAATTCTGAGGAAACTTCAGCATTTAAACTGATTTTTAAAGATAAACGAAATCGCAATATGTTTATCTTGTGGGCGCTCACAGCAGGCTTCTTGCAATTTGGTTATTATGGGGTAAATAACTGGATGCCTTCATATCTAGAAAGTGAATTAGGCATGAAGTTTAAGGAAATGACCGCATATATGGTCGGTACCTATACCGCCATGATCCTCGGTAAAGTCCTTGCGGGGATGATGGCTGACAAACTTGGTCGTCGCTTTACTTATGCCTTTGGTGCGATTGGGACTGCTATTTTTCTACCACTGATTGTTTTTTATAACTCACCCAGCAACATTTTATATTTACTGATCGCTTTCGGATTTTTATACGGTATTCCTTATGGTGTAAATGCCACCTATATGACGGAAAGTTTCCCAACAGCGATTCGTGGTACAGCGATTGGTGGTGCCTATAACGTGGGCCGTCTTGGTGCAGCACTTGCGCCTGCAACGATTGGCTACTTGGCATCGGGTGGTTCTATTGGTTTAGGTTTTGTAGTGATGGGAGCTGCTTATTTAATTTGCGGCGTTATTCCTGCCCTCTTCATCAAGGAAAAACTCTACGATCCGCAAAAATCGTAAAAGTAACCTTGTAAAATCAGTTATCCCATTTTAAAGCCAGCTAAATCTAGCTGGCTTTTTTGTGGGTATCATTTTGAATTTGCTCATCAAGCAGCCCTTTTTTGATGCTTTTTTATTTGATATTTTTACCCCAATAAATTAAAATACCGCTAAGCGAAATAGGATTTCTTTTTATGAAAGATTTACAACGAGAGTCAATGGAGTTTGACGTAGTGATCGTAGGCGCAGGCCCTGCGGGTCTTTCTGCTGCGATTAAAATTCGTCAATTAGCGCTTGAAAACAATCTTCTAGACCTTTCCGTCTGTGTGGTTGAAAAAGGCTCTGAAGTTGGTGCGCATATCCTTTCTGGTGCTGTACTTGAACCTCGTGCAATCAATGAACTTTTCCCTGACTGGAAAGAACAAGGTGCACCTTTAAATGTACCTGTGACTGAGGACAAAACTTATTTCCTCATGTCTGCTGAAAAGTCACAAGAAGCGCCGCACTGGATGGTGCCTAAAACCATGCACAATGATGGTAACTATGTTATTTCATTGGGTAATGTAGTGCGTTGGTTAGGTCAAAAAGCGGAAGAGTTAGAAGTTGCTATCTTCCCTGGCTTTGCTGCTTCAGAAATCCTTTATCATGAAGATGGTTCTGTAAAAGGCATCCAAACTGGTGATATGGGTATTGGTAAAGATGGTGAACCTACTCACAACTTTACTCCTGGCTACGAGCTTCATGCAAAATACACAATTTTTGCAGAAGGTTGTCGTGGACACCTTGGTAAACGTCTGATTGCAAAATACAACTTAGATCAAGATGCTGATCCGCAACATTACGGTATCGGGATCAAAGAACTTTGGGAAATTGACCCTGCTAAACATAAACCAGGTTTAGTGATGCACGGTTCAGGCTGGCCTTTGGCAGAAACAGGTTCTTCAGGCGGCTGGTGGTTATATCACGCTGAAAACAACCAAGTGACCTTGGGGATGATTGTTGATTTATCTTATGAAAATCCACACATGTATCCTTTTGCTGAAATGCAACGTTGGAAAACACATCCACTGATCAAGCAATATCTTGAAGGTGGTAAGCGTATTTCTTATGGGGCACGTGCAGTTGTTAAAGGTGGTCTAAACTCTCTACCTAAACTGACTTTCCCAGGCGGTTGCTTAATTGGTGATGATGCAGGTTTCTTAAACTTTGCTAAAATCAAAGGCTCTCATACTGCGATGAAATCGGGTATGTTGTGTGGTGAAGCTGTATTTGAAGCAATTCAAGCAGGTCATGAGAAAGGTGGTGATTTAGCGGTTGCGCGTGTCGCTGAAGGCGAAGATTTCTTTGCCAAAGAATTGACTGCATATACGGACAAATTCAACAACAGTTGGTTAAAAGAAGAGCTACATCGTTCGCGTAACTTTGGTCCAGCGATGCATAAATTCGGTTTATGGATGGGTGGTGCATTTAACTTTATCGATCAAAATATCTTTAAAGTACCATTTACCCTACATGACCTTGCACCTGACTTTAGTGCATTAAAAACTGTAGATGCTGCGACATTTAAACCGACCTATCCAAAGCCAGACGGTAAATTAACCTTTGATCGTTTATCTTCTGTATTTGTATCGAATACCGTACATGAAGAAAATCAGCCAGCTCACTTAAAGCTGACCGATGCTTCTATTCCAGTCAATGTCAACTTACCAAAATGGGATGAGCCTGCTCAACGCTACTGCCCTGCTGGTGTTTACGAGATTATGGAAAATGATGATGGTTCTAAGCGCTTCCAGATTAATGCTGCAAACTGTGTTCACTGTAAGACTTGTGATATCAAAGATCCATCTCAGAATATCACATGGGTAACACCGGAAGGTGGTGGTGGGCCTAACTATCCAAATATGTAAGCTGGATACTTAGGACGATGCTTTAATGCTGCTCACCACTAAACATGCGAGTGTTTAGATAATTTTGTGTAGTATTAACAGCGTCTTTTACCCCAATTTGTCGAGTGATATAAGCTCTTCATTTTCATTATTTAGGTAAGCTTAGTTCCCAAGGGAGCTAAGCTTGAAAGGCAAAATAGAATAAGTCTTGGCTCAAATTAAGTTGACTATAACTTAATTTTGCACTTTAATTTTATTGATTAAAAGATACAAATGATTGAAAAAATGATGAAATTTAAAATTAAAAAACTGCTGTATCCTCTGATTATTCTTACATTTTCCCCCACCACACTTGTATTTGCAGAAAGTTTTGAAGCGCTACTCGAAAAAGCCAACAATGGGGACGTAAAAGCGCAATACCAAGTGGGTTATCTTTATAGCAGTGGCAATCAGGGTGTGTCCTTTGATGAAGAAAAAGGTGTTTTTTGGTTTAAAAAAGCCGCTGAAGCGGGTGATGCAAAATCTCAACTCAGTTTAGCAATGAGTTATTTATGGGGATCAGGTATCAGTAAAAATTCCCGTAAAGGTATTGAATGGCTGACCAAATCTGCAAATCAGAACAATGCCATGGCACAATACAATTTAGCTGAAGAATATGCAGATGGGAAAAATATAAAGAAAGATCAAGATCTTGCAAATTATTGGTATCTTAAGTCGGCTGAAAATGGTGATGTGTCAGCACAATTTAAATTGGGATCTCTATACTTAGATGGAAATTCAGGCCTACCTCAAGATATCAATAAAGCGAAAGCATGGCTGAAAAAAGCCGCAGATCAAGGCTATGAATTAGCGCAACGGCAATTGGCTACACTATGATTGAAGACAATAAAACCACCAACTCACTAACTTATAAGGTTGATTTTTAATGATTATTTATTTTGACTGATACTTTTTCAAATCAGCGGTTTTACAACATTTAAAACCTCATGGCTTTTAACAATTAAACAAATACATTGATCAAAAATGGCTTTTGAATTTTGTATAAATTCATCTTCCATCGCATCTAAATGTAAGTGGCTTTCTTTTTGGACTTTTTTGTACAAAGCAAATAAATCATGCTTATACTGAGACTTACAACTGAGATTGAAATCCTTAAGTTCTTGCTCAAGTTCTAAGCGCATATTTTCAATAAAATGCTGACGTGAAGCTTTATTATTCTGAATATAAAATAAGCGTGTTTGTTCATAAGTGCCTTTATGAAATATCATTTCATAAATTTTCATCGTAATACTTACCTATAGATTCGTATTATTACTCTTAAAATACAGCTCATACAAATGCATTATTTAATAAAATTTATCTGAGTCCGTATTGAGATAATATATTTTCTGTCTTTTATAAATATCTTTATCCATTGCTTTTTTATTCAGCCTTAAAAACTCCTATTTCCCTTGGGGAAAGGAAATAGGATCAAGGCATCAAGAATCTTTAAAAAAAGATCTCCCTCTAATTCTGTAGAATTTATCACATTAATCTTCAATTAATCAATACACCATCAACATAAAAACAGACAGTTCTGTATATTTTTGTTTAAAAAACATTCATTCGCAACCAAAGTGACTTGTTTATTTACATCGGCGTTTAAAGTTTAATCAGATTAAATTGTAGAGCTGGATAGATTCAAATTGTTGCTATGCTAAAACCAATGATATTACAAAGGTGTATTTGAATATCATGTATTAAACTATTGCGAATATAAAACTTTCCGAATATGCCTAAAGCATATCCAAGGCCTTGTTATAAGCTGATGGTGCTCATTTTTTTAAGCCTAGAAGTATTTTGGTTTTATTAAACAGCTCAACATGCTTACTTTTAAATGATTTCAACATCTATTTGGAAGCATATTGAGGGCTTTTCTTTTTTTCAGATTAACAATCAAATTTTAATTATTTTTACCATAAAAATTAACGCTCTAAACTCAGCCTAATTTTTTAGAAAACCAAGTCGACACGTATGTCTCATAAAAATCTGCTTACAACACTTTCCATTGCATTATTCAGCCTTTCAATTTCAGCATGTAATAATAATGATTCCGACCATTCAAATACTGTGGTGGAAACCAAGAAACAACCAAACATTTTATTTATCATGGCAGATGATTTAGGTTATTCGGATTTAGGCGCTTTTGGTGGAGAAATACACACCCCAAATATTGACGCACTGACCAAAGAAGGTCGGATTTTAACGGACTACCATACTGCCCCGACCTGCTCACCGACGCGTTCACAATTAATTTCGGGGACAGACCATCACTTAGCTGGCATTGGGGCTATGGCTGAGCTCACCCCCGCTCACTTAAAAGGCCAGCCGGGTTATGAGGGCTACTTAAATGAGCGCTCACTCTCAATTGCAGAAGTGCTTAAAGATAATGGCTACCGAACCTATATCAGCGGAAAATGGCACCTCGGTTTAACCGCTGAAACCAACGCACATGTAAAAGGCTTCGATCACTCATTTACGCTATTACAAGGTTTAGATTTACACTTTAAACAAGCGCCTAGTGCCTACAAACGTAATGCCACCTATACAGAGGATGGCAAAGTTGTTCCAATTTCAGCATTACCCGATGATTTCTTCTCAACCAATTATTTCACCGATAAATTAATTAGCTATTTAGAGTCAGGAAAAAATTCAGGCAAACCATTCTTTGCCTATGCTGCCTACACAGCACCTCATTGGCCATTACAAGCCCCAGCTGAATATCGTGACCGTTATCGTGGCGTGTACGATGCTGGTTATGATGTGATTCGTAATGGTCGTATTGCCCGCCAAAAACAACTTGGTCTAATTCCAGCCAACTTTACTGCAGCCGAACCGATTGCGACACAAAATGCACCACAAAAATATGGCAAATGGAATGAACTTTCCCCTGAGCAAAAAGTATTAGAAGCACGCAGAATGGAAATCTATGCGGGAATGGTTGAAAACCTTGATGCCAATATTGGACGCGTGATTGAGTATTTAAAACGCAATAACTTATACGACAATACTTTAATTTTCTTTGTTTCAGATAATGGGGCTGAAGGCTTTATCCGTGGTAATTATGGAGCCGAATCAGGTTTTGATAATCGGGTGAGTAATGTCGGTACATCCAGTTCTTATCACTATGTCGGTCCGCGTTGGGCTGAAGTCAGTGCTGCGCCTTTCCATTTATGGAAAGATACTGCAGGTGAAGGTGCAACCACAGCACCAGCCATTGTTAAACTTCCTCATCAAAACAAAGCGCAAGCAACCTATCATGGTTTTGCTTCAGTGCTCGATGTTTTCCCAACCGTTTTAGATTATGCCAATATTGCCGTCCCACAAGGTCAATATAAAGGCCGTCAGATTAATACCCCAAGTGGCTACTCTTGGAAATCGGTGCTTGAAAATAAAGCGCAGACGATTCGCCCTGTAAACTTTAGTTTTGCTGATGAATTGCATGGCAGTAAATATGCGCGTCAAGGCGAATGGAAAATTGCTTTACAAGGTAAAGCAGAGCTAGGAACGGGAACTTGGGAATTATATAACTTAAAAAATGACCGTGGTGAAACCCAAAACCTTGCACAAAATAACCCAGCAAAACTACAAGAACTGCTTGATGTATATAACAAATACACCCAACAAAATGGAGTCAAGGAATACAACATTCAATGAAGTTTAGCCCTCTTTTAATTGCACTGTGTAGCCTGTTCCTTGTAACAGGCTGCAATAAGGTTACGACCGACTCGCATCATTCTCCCAAACAAACCAGCAAAGCTTCTACACCGCTTGGTTCATTGCAGCAATGCGAACACTATTCAGGTTTACCTGATGCATGGCAAAAAAAGCCAACAGCGGGGATGGTTTGGATTGCCAAAGGCTCATTTCAGCTCGGCTCCGATAAAGCCTATCCCGATGAACTTAATTTTGGGCAAAAACAACGTCAAGTTGAGGGTTTCTGGATCGATCAAACCGAAGTGACTGTGGCGCAATTTAGCAGTTTTGTAAAAGCCACAGGCTATATAACCGATGCAGAGCAACAGAAACAGGCGGCTGTATTTTCACCAGATGCCAATCAGCCTAATCAGTGGTGGCAACTCAAATCTGATTACACTTGGAAAACGCCTAATGGCGCTTCGGGTCAAGCTCCACGCCCTGCTGAACCTGTTCGCTATGTGACCAAAAATGATGCTGAACATTATGCAGTTTGGTTAGGACGAGATTTACCTACCGAACCAGAATGGGAATATGCTGCAAAGGCGGGCTCAAAAATCGATACGCCACTGCATCAAGCGCCTCAGGATGCCCATCAACATCCACAAGCCAATTACTGGCAAGGCGAATTTCCATTGCATAATTCTGTTGAAGACCATTTTGCAGATGTGGCACCTGTCGGCTGCTACCCTGCCAATGCGTTCCAATTGTTCGATATGATTGGTAATGTTTGGGAATGGACCTCTTCTGTATATCAAGGTGCGCATGATCAACATATGGGAAATTATACGGATCTGCGTCAGCAAAGCATCGCAGCAACCCAATATGTGATTAAAGGTGGTTCTTTCTTATGTGCTTCTAGTTATTGCTCTCGTTATCGAAATAGTAGTCGTTATCCGCAAGAGTTTGATTTGGCTGCAACGCATGTGGGGTTTAGAACAGTATTACGTACTCACCCATGAGACAAAGATGGGTTAAAATCTAGAGATATGGCGAATTTATACACTTTAATATAAATTTGCCTGCTTTAAAAAAGAAAGGTTGAATAGAACAAAGCAACACTTAACCACTTTCGCTAAAAATCAGTGCTTATACACGTTTACGTTTTTCAATCATCTTGCCAAATACCAATCCCAATTCAAACAACATCCACATTGGAATTGCCAGCATGATCATCGAAATAGCATCTGGTGGCGTGACAAACATCGCAATAAAAAAACAGCCCACAATAATAAAGCGTCTTTTTTCCACCAGCGTTTGCGTGCTGACCAAACCGATTAAAATCAGTACCAGTGTAATAATTGGAATTTCAAAAGTGACCCCAAACACCAAAAAGAGTTTTAAACAAAAACTTAAGTAACTGTTAATGTCCGTCATTGGCGCAACGGTATCAGGTGAAACACTGATAAAAAAATGCAGAATCGAAGGTAAGGCAATAAAATAGGCAAAGGCAATTCCTGAATAAAACAAGCAAATACTGCTCAATAACAATGGGAATGCCAGATTCTTTTCTTTTTCATACAACGCAGGTTTAATAAATGCCCAAATCTGATAAATAATAAAAGGCATCGCCAGCATTAGCGCAATAAAGAAATTCAGTTTAAAAGGTGCCATAAATGTTGCAGTTACATCTGTAGCAATCATAGTCGAACTGGCAGGTAATTGGGCACGTAGTGGTTCAGATAGCATTGAATAAGTTCTGTTTGCAAATGGCAACAAACAGAAAAAAAGCACAATTAATACCCCAATAATTTTAAACAGATGCTGGCGCAACAGCATCAAATGTCGGGTGATCGGCATTGCTTCAAGCTGAGTCGCTTCTTCAGAAGCTTGCTCTTGCAGCTGCGGTATCATTGACGTCATACGGCCACCTTCAATTGCGATATTGATTTGGAATGAACAGGAACAATGCTGAGTTTGTCATCATTAGATTTAGCCTGTTTTAGCCAAATACTTGGCAAATAGACAGTAGGAATATCACGTGAGACAGGTTGATAAATCTGCTTCACCCTCAGCTGGGCTATTTGCTGTTCTTTTAATTGCGGTTGTTCTAATTGCTGTTTATCTAATTGCTGTTTCTTTAATAGCGCTAGCGCTTGCTCTTGTTGTGTAGCATCTCCAGGCATAGCCGATAATTGCTGTAGCTCATGCATCTGCGCCTGCATTTTTTGCTCTAATTCTTGAATGCGCTGCATCTCATTCTGCATCTGTTCGCGCAATTCGGATAAGCGTAATTCACGGTCAATGTCGTTCTGAACATTGCTGATGAGACGTTTCAATTTACTGTACCATTTCGCAACAAAACGCGCAGCTTCAGGGAGTTTATCTGGCCCTAACACCAACAGCGCAATAATCCCAAAAACCAATAATTCAGAAAATCCGACATCAAGCATGTGTTAGTTCTCCAGTTTTAGTACTTTACCGTAGAGTTCACATCAGTATTACTATTTTGATGTTCCTGTGTTCTTGGTTCATTCAGTGCAGCAACGGTTGTTTCATCATCTTGAATTGATTTTTTAAAATCCTTCACCGCACCGCCGACATCTTTACCTAAATTTTTTAATTTAGATGTGCCAAAAAGTAAGATCACCACAATTGCAAAAATAAGTACGTGCCAAATCGATAATCCAGCCATGGTTTTTTACTCCTGATATTCTTGTGTTATTTCATTATGTGTACAAAGACAGCTAAACCCTGCACTACTGAAGAAATGACGCGATAGCAATAGCATCTAAATCTTCTTCAGTAGTCAGGCGATATAAAATTAAATAGGCTTTTATTAAGCAGTTTTCTTAATCAAACGGGTATTGACCAATTGATTATTCAACACCACTTGATGCCCACGTTTTGTATCCACAGTATATTGCGGCTCTTTAATGGTATCGACATAGATCCAGTCCGCTTGAACCTGCGTTGCAGTAAAGCTGACATTTAGATAACCACGTTGATTTAGATTGGTATAATCCAACTCATCAATCAGTGTGGTAAACGCCATTTCAAACTGCTGTAACTGTTCCACTGGAATATTGAGATACTTTTCAATTCCCGGCGATGACACTGAACTTGTCGCCAGCTCGACACCGACAAAATCACCCGCCTGACTATACAACTCTGATGACCATGCATTATGGGTATCCCCTGCCAGCACTACGACCTTCTTGTTCAATGCTTTTAAAGTGTTATACAGAATTTCACGTTCAACATAATAACCATCCCAAGCATCTAAATTATAAGGTGCGACAGTAGTTAAACGTGCCTTTTCAATTGCGGTCAATGTTGGATCGCCCTGTAGCACACGCATTTTCAGTTGCACTAACTCCATGATCATCGTATTGATTTGATTTAAAACCTCTTGAGTTGCGTTTCCACTCAGAACTGCACTCAACGGTACCAGTAATTCAGCAGGGATTAATATCTTACCCATCAACACTTGCTGACCCAATACATTCCACGTTGCCTTGGATTGAGCCAACTTTTGCTGTAACCATTCACGTTGGGTATACCCCATCAAGGTTCGATTCTGATTGGTTAAGTCAGTCTGAAAACGTTGAAAATCCATACCAGAAGCGGTGATATAATCGGTATATTCCAGTTGCTTATCTCTGGCAAGGATACGGGTATCTAACATGGTCAATTGCACCAGTGTACCAAAGTCAAACTGGCGATAAATATTGAGATGATCATTTGCGGAAATAGGACGAATCGGCATCCATTCAAAGTACGCTTGTAATGCTGCAAGTTTACGATCGAGGAAAGACCCTTCATTGGCTTGGTGATTTTCAGCACCATCTCGCCATGTATCATTTGCCAACTCATGATCATCCCAAATCACAATAAATGGGTGACGGTGATGCAATGTTTGTAAATCTTTGTCTTTACGATATAACGCATAGCGTTTGCGATAATCATCTAACTTGATAATTTCTTGATTATTGTCCGCAGCCAAAGTGCGTCCTAACTTCACAGCATCTTCTGTTGCATAACCACCTTGACCATATTCATAAATATAGTCACCCAAATGAATTACCACATCAACATCTTGCTTGGCCATTTCACGATAAACATAGAAATACCCTGCTGGATAATTCGCGCAAGAACATACCGCAAAACTGACCTTGGTCGGATTGATTGGTAGTGTTTTGGTTTGTCCAACTGGTGAAAATTTATTGCCAAAGCTAAAACGATAGAAATAGCGTTGATCTGGTTTTAAGTTTGTAGCATCAACTTTCACCGTGAAGTCTTGTGCTTTTGCTGTGGTGACTTTGTCTGTTTTAATGATTTGCTTGAATTGATCATCTAAAGCAATTTCCCAAGTCACTTGCAAACGTGCGCTGCTATCATTGGGCGTTAAGCGTGTCCATAAAATCACGCGATCTTGTAAAGGGTCTCCACTGGCAACTCCATGTTCAAAATTGACTTGTAGTGTTGTTGATTCTCGATCTGAACTGTCATTACATCCCGTAAAACCCGCAGATAAAGACAGTGCACCAAAACCGAATAGGCTTTTTTGAATAAGTTCTCGTCGTGTAATTTTGGCTGTCATACTTTACTCCTTAAACTATGGCTAGATTACAAATACTAAATAAGACCTAACTTTATTTATTCTCTACGGTCCCATTAACTAGATTGATTCATTGAATACACATGCATTAATTGAGAATATCTAGCGATTTTTCCGTATCATAAATTTTTTCCAAACTGATAATTCTCCGCTTATCATATCTGTCACTAAAAATTTCTTTTCTAAGCGCTTCAATTGATTTTTCCTGATCAAGCATATTTAAATCACGCTGCAAAATTTCACCTCGCTTTTGCATATATATTTCTGCTTGGTTTTTAAATTGCGCTCTTGATTGATCAACAGATTCCATCCGCTCGGTCACTTCAGGGCCAAACACTTTTAACCGCTCCTTGCGTATCTCTTCCTGTGAACCTCCTCTATTTTTTATTTCCTGAACTTTACGAGATACATCGTTAAAGTCTTTATTAAACTTTATGGCCTTTCTCGATTTTTCGGGCAGGTTGCTTATCGCTGTATTGAGTTCCTGTTCGATTTCATCATCTGTCATCCCTGTAGATTGATTTATTTTTAATACAACCAACTCATAATCTTCAATTTTGTCACTTGCACCAAATAATGCCTTTATCTCAAAGGGAGTGAAAAATCTTGCTCGGATAGATCGAATCGCATCTAGCAGTCTTTTCGCATTTATATAATTCACTTGATTTTTCGAATGTGCCTTATGGGTTAAAATGACCTGATCGGTATATTTGACATACCTAATCCATAAATCCTTTACGATACTTTGAGTCGGATCAACCAACAGCTTATTGAAAAAATTTAAACCAAAATTGGTAGGATCAGATTCAGTTGGATTAATTTTTAACAACTTATCAAAACAATCCTTGGTCATATTGTCTAAAACAAAAGTTTGATTTGCATCAAAACTTAATTCACAGTAAATATTCCCTCCAAACGCATCAACCGCAATCGGTATAAAACCACTGCTTGGTTTTATATCACCTATATTTAAAGCGGTCGCTTGATCTGGCTTTAAATCCTCCTGGTTATTTGTCTGTTTATCTATTGGCTTAAACACAAGCCATAGAAAACAAACAATAACCACTAGAAAAAAAGATGAAACTAAAATACTTTTTTTCATTTAAAATCCCTGATTTTTTGTTTTAAATAAAATCAAGCTATATTTATTCTTTATAGATCAATATAGCCCAAAGTCAATCACATATTATTTTTCTTTAAATAATTTGCATGATCTTTTAAAACATCAATTGGGTTTGGAATTGTTGCCCATTTCGTCGGTGTTTGAACCCAACCCCAATTCCAAGGCCAGCCTGAAACTGAGAATGATTCATCGTATTTACTAAATGTTCCTGACTGTTCTCTATGTTTCCAGTTATAAATTCCTTTTAAGTTTCCTAGACGACTACTACATACCGAGACCGTACCATCATGTGCTTGGTTGGGAAATAAATTTACCACTTCATCAATTTTTCCCGTCCATGATGTCATATAAATAGGATAGGAATTTCCATCGGATCCTTTGATAAAATATCGATCAGGTGTATTGGGTAGATTATAATCGCTTGGATTAGCTGTCTGTTTTAGACATTGAGCAGAAATGGGAATACCTTCAGGGAATAAAGTATTAAAATCTTGCATACTTTTGGCACTATTGGCTCGGATCCCTTCAAGCAAATTAATATAATTTAGACTGTTACGACGATAATCTTCATCTGGTAATTTTCTAACACCCTCACCGCCCCACACCCAGAACGAGGTGTTGGCATTAAAGGTTTTAATATCATTTTCATCTAATCTGCCATCAATTATAATTTTATGAAGTGCACTTAAAAAATCATGTCTATAAATGATATTTTGCAAAAAATTCAACACAGACTGTAGCGAAGAATAAGGCAACATACTGCTAATATCTAATTTTCCAGTTGCTTCATATTCTTGGATATTTTGATCAGCAAATGGACTTCCCCGATGTGGAGAACCAACAGTCGCGATGGAGGACACCAACTCAGGTTTAACCCCAAGCGCATAACGGGATGTCGGTCCACCTTGACTATGTCCTACTAAATTAAATTTAACGTCATCACGATAGTAAGTCGTTTGAATATACTGTAAATGCTTGATTAATTCTTCACCACGATATTCATTGCTATTTAAAGGACTTATAGAAACTGCTATGGCTGGTGTGGACTGTTCAGCCAATTGAGTTAATGTTGAACCCCAGTAGTCATAAATAGAAAATTTTCCTAAAAACTTTACATGTTCTGCCCCAGCTAAGCCATGTACAAGCACAATTGGTTGAGGACTATTTTTATTTTCATAGCTGTCTACAATTGGATTTACATTAAAACCCGCAAAAGAATAGCTTGAATAAACTACTGTTGAAATTAAAAATGCCCACTTGGATAAAGTAAAATCTTGCATACGTACTCCAATTTATAAAAATTTTCTTGTCATGGTCTATATCGTCGTCTCAAACTAAAATACATACCAAGATTCACAAATCCTTCGTGCTGTCTTATCGATTGGTATTGATTTAAATCATTTCTTAAAGTTATAAAAGTTGTGGAATTTTATTGATAAATATTCACAACACAGTGTTAAAGTATAAAATTTAGAAATATGCGTATTGACATTTCACCACGAATTCATTGACAAATTACGACAAATATAAAGACCGATATGTATAAAGTATTTTCTTTTAGGGTTTTAGTAAATTCAATTGAATTAAACATACAAATAAAAATCACTTGAATAATAAAAAATCATTATCTTAAATGCTTAATTATTATTTATGATGATGAAAAAAGTCAGGGTATAAATACAAAATTAAAATCGTATCATCCAAGGTTATTATTTAATTTTCATTTGATTAATGTAATAAATATAGTCAAACCAACGCATTATTCATACAAGTGATTTATATCTAGTCATTGATCATAAATAAAGCATATATTTTTGTATAAACTTTTAGAAACTATTGGTTATTAATTCGTTTTTTGTACTTTTGAATCATAGGTTGTCCTACCATAGGGCGGCATGGATGTCGCTGTTGGCTGGGAGTACATATTTTTAAATGCTTCATTTTTAAATATAAATATCCCACCTCACATATCTAAGTGACTAATAATTAATAAATTACAGATCAAAATCAATAATAATTTTAATCACATCTGGATGTGCCGATGCCGCCAACTCAAATGCTTGAATACTTTGATTAAAATGAATTTTTTTTGAAATTAACGGCTTCACATTAATTTGACCAGAAGCGATCAGCGCAATAGAACGCTCATAATCATTTGCATAACGGAAAATTGAAATTGTCTCAATCTCTTTGACCTGCATGGCAACAATATCCATCGGCACAGCGTGTTGTGGCATTCCAACAAAAACCAGCTTGCCCGCAGGTTTTAGACAATCTGGCGCTACTGCAATTGCGCTTGCATGACCACTACACTCAACAAATAGGTCGACACCACCAACAAAGTGCCTTTGCACAAAGCACTTTAAATCTTCATGTGCGACATTACATACAATTAAACGCTCACCATAATGCTGGACTAAAAAATCCAACTTTTGCTGTTTTACATCCGTAATGATAACTCGACTACAACCTGATGCGAGTAATGCCAATGCCATTAAAGCACCAATCGTCCCTGCACCAGTAACCACGGCAGTATCTCCAGGTGAAATACCCACTTTGCGAGCCACATGTACACCTGAGGCCAAAGGTTCAACCAACACCGCTTCTTCAAGGCTGACATGATCTGGTACCTTAAAGGTTAAGTTTGCAGGATGAACTACAGACTCACGCAATACACCATGTACAGGCGGTGTTGCCCAAAACTGAATATTCGGATCAAGATGATACAAACCCTGCATCGCTTCTGGAGAATTTGGCTCAAAAACCCCAGGCTCCATACATACACGATCGCCTATTCTTAAATGTTGAACTGCCGAACCTACTTCAACAATGATCCCACTCGCTTCATGACCCAGAATCATTGGTGCATTGACAATAAAATCACCAATTCGACCATGCTGATAATAATGCACGTCACTGCCACAAATACCCACTTTGGCAATTTTAATGCGTACATCAGTTGCGCTTAGATATTCATTGATCTCAATATCACGAATTTGCAGTTTGTCTCTTTCTTCCAGTACCAATGCTTTCATTGTGATTGCTTCCTTGGGTGTTGTTTTCCGTTGTTGGTTTTTTTGACTTTCTGCTGCTGACTTATTCCACTGGGTTGTGTTGCAATGGTTGATGTCATTTTTAATTGAGTTATATTTTCAATTGAGTCGCATTTTTTAAAATGAGCGACCTTATAAGACCACTCATTTTTGAATAATCAATTAAAGCCTTACCACCAATATTCCAATTGAGCACCAAAGTTTGAACCACGATTCACATTTTGAAAATTGTTATTCGGCATCACCAAATCACGCATTTTTTGCTCATTATCGTTCCAAAATGCATAGGTATAATAAAGACGCAGTTCTGGGCGATCATAATAGCCTGTGCCCTTTATCGACCAGGTTGGTGCAAGTGTCAATTTGGTCAGATTACGGGTTTGGTCATTGGCCTTAATTTGGTCATAGCCAATTTCTGTGGAAATTTTAAAATGATCTTGAACCACATATGCCACCCGAGAGCCTACTGAAATCCAATCACGATCTTGTTGATTCTTTAGTTGGTCTTTTTGGTAAATAAATTGAGCTTGTCCATTGAATTTCTTACTGTCTGAGCTCCAATCCAAGATTTCAAGAAAGCGCAGTGAAGAAGTATCACGATCCAACTCAGGGTTACCGGTATAACTCAGTCCGATTCCAGCGCCTTGACCATATTGTAGCGCCACGGTATTTTTACCATTCAATACCTCAGCCGTGACATTTTGCACGGTTAATGCCCAGCCCATCTCATCTGCATCAATCAATGACAAACCTGTATTGATTGTATTTTTAGATCCGATTGGAATCCCTTTGACTGTCACATCATGTCGATTGATATATTTTTCCTGAAATACATTGTCTTTTCGGGAAAACACATAACTTAAGGACAAGTCATTGATTTTATAATCATCAATACCGAAGCCAGTAGCACTCTGATTCCAATAAAAGAAATCAGTCATGTGAATGTCATTACGTTGATAAAATCGCCTACCTGCCCAGAGATTTGCCCCATTCAGATAGGAAATATTTCTCCAATCCAAATAAATTTGATTCATTCGGGTAAAACCATTGTCGTCATTAAAACTTAATGTTTGCCCATATTGGTTATAGAACTGAAGCATTCCTTTGATGTTCAGTTCGGAATTATCTTTTAATTTGATCAGGTTTTGTTGGGCAAAAAACTCACCGTATTGTTCACATTCATTGCCAAGACGATACTTGGTCGGCGCCCCCGTGAGTCGAAAACACTCTTGTGTTTTGCCATTTTCAGTTGCACCGATTCCCGTACGGAAATAGCCGCCAAATTCGATCGCAGATGCAATTTGCGACAATAAAAAAACCGCTGTTCCAACAATCCATAAGTTTGTTTTCATGTTAAATTCCTTTTTTAAGCATGAGTTTGCCTTATCCCTCTGATTCATTCAGTTGGATGGAGTAAAGAGCGCACTCGTTAAAGTTATATTTATTTCAATTCGATTTAGAGTTTAATAATGAGATAAAATCATCTCCTTTAATTCATCTCATTGCCTTTATTTTCAAGCACATTAGGCTTAATTTTTACTTAACGTAAATCCACAGGAAGTAAGTCTTCCGCAATATTTTGATAACACACAGGACGCATAAAGCGACGAATCGCCAGCGTGCCTACAGAGCTTGCACCAAAGTTTGTTGAAGCTGGATAGGGTCCGCCATGAACCATGGCATCACATACCTCAACCCCAGTTGGGAAACTATTTGCAAGAATACGACCTGCTTTACGTTCCAGCACAGGCAGTAATTGACTTGCAACGTGATGATCTGCTTGATCAAGATGAAGCGTACAGGTAATCTGCCCCTCAAGGGACTTCGCCACGTGCATCAATTCATCGATATTTTTAACAATAACCACTAAACCCAGTGGTCCAAATACTTCTTGTTCTAAGGTCTTATTCTCCAGCCATGCTTTGCCTGTTGTAACAAACAGATAAGGACTCGCATTACGCAAATCACTGCTTGAACTAAAGACTTCACTTACATCTGCTGTATTTGCCAAACGTTGTTGCCCTTCACGATAAGCCTCGGCAATCGCATCGGTTAACATAACCTGTGCTGGAACAGATTCAAGTGTTTTTACAACAGTTTGAATATATGCATCTGCTGCTAAACCTTCGATCAACACGGCGACCCCAGGATTGGTGCAGAATTGACCTGCGCCTAATGTCAATGATTCAGCCCAGCCTTTGGCAATTTCAGCACCACGATTGGCAATCGCATTGGGCAAAATAAACATTGGATTGACAGAACCCAGTTCACCAAAGAACGGGATCGGTTCTGGACGTGCAACACAAAGATCATATAAAGCACGTCCACCACGCAATGAACCTGTAAATCCAACCGCTTTAATCAACGGATGTTGTACTAAGCTTTGACCAACATCTAATGCTCCACCGTGGACTAAACTAAATATTCCAGCGTGCAGTCCACATTTTTCAATCGCAGCATGAATCGCTTCAGCAACAATCTCCGCTGTACCTGGATGTGCCTCATGCCCTTTAACCACAACTGGACACCCTGCGGCCAATGCCGATGCTGTATCCCCGCCTGCTGTTGAAAATGCCAGCGGAAAATTTGATGCACCAAATACTGCAACTGGACCGATTGGGCGTTGCATCAAACGAATATCTGGACGTGGCAGTGGCTTTCGATCCGCAAGTGCAACATCATGCCGGCGATCCAAAAACTCACCTTTCAAGATATGTGCAGCAAAAAGTCGCAGCTGCCCCACAGTACGCCCACGTTCTCCTTCCAGTCGAGCCTTGGGCAACCCTGTTTCTTGGGTTCCAATCTGGGTAATCGCATCTGCTCGAGCTTCGATTTCATCAGCAATGACATTGAGAAAAGTCGCGCGCTGCTCAAGCGTTGAGTAACCATAAGTGCAAAAAGCATCTTCTGCGGCTTGGCACGCTTGATTGACAAGTTCACGATGACCGACAGAAAAACGAGATACTGAACCATCAATCGGGTTATTGGTAAAAGTCTGATCAGTCGCAATCCACTTCCCTGCGATTAAGTGCTGACCATGTGGTTGAAAAGACATTGTGCTTTTTCCTCGATCAAGTTGAGTAAATTAACCAAAATAACGGACACGGAAAGCATCAATCAGTACTGCAATAAAAATCATGATTCCTCCAATCATTCCGACATAAAAAGAAGGCACATTGATAATTGCAAGTCCGACCTGAATGATCGTGAGTAGCAATACACCACCCAATACACCTTTCACATTGCCACGCCCACCAAATACACTGACACCACCAATAATCGGTGCCGCAATCGCATAGAGTAGATAGCTTGAGCCTTGATTTGATGTAATCGCCATTTGCCATGAAGCCAGTAAGAATCCCGCAAGAGCAGCAAGAAACCCAGAAATGGTATAGGTCATAATCTTGATACGCTTCACTCGGATTCCCGCAGAGAGTGAAGCAGCAGGATTTCCACCTACAGCATAGATTGAACGACCTAAAACGGTATGTTTCAACATCACACCAATAATCAACAACATGATCAGAAATACCACTGGCATTAATGGCCAAGTCCCGAGGGTTGCTTGCCCAATCCAGGTATAGGCTTCTGCAAAATTATTCAGTGTTTTGCCTTGTGTTAAGGCCAAAAGTGCACCTTGAAGGATGATCATCATTGCTAGGGTCTGGATCAACGCAACCATTTTTAATTGGGTGATACACCAACCATTAAAGAACCCAATAAAAGTACCGACCAATAAGCCCAGTAAAATCGCGGCAAACCAAGGTAATCCCCAATCAGAATAAGCAAGTGCACCCACAGCAGCGGAAAACCTGCATTTGCTGGAATTGAAAGATCGATTTCAGCAATCAACAATGGCAATGCAACAGCCAAACCCAAAAGCCCTAAAACGGTTGCCTGCACCATGATATTTTGCAAATTAAACACGGTAAGAAAGTATTCATTAAATGCACCAAAAATGATGACCAAAGCGATCAACCAAATCCAGACCACGTTGTGGAGCACCCAACCTAAAATTTCGCGGGTATTTTTCTTTGCTGTAATGTTGGTGATCTTATTGTCTGCTGCTATTTCATTACCCATTGCATCTCTCCTTACTCATTGCATCTATCCTTATTATTGTCTCGTGACATCACGCCTGAACGGATGCACGTAGACGGTCGACGGTAATCTCCTGCCCCGTCAATGTTTCTTTTACAGTCCCTTGATCAAAAATACACACCCGGTCGACCACACGGACCAATTCGTCCATATCAGTTGAAACAATGATGACCGCAACACCAGCACGACTAAGTTCATCAATGATGCGCAATACATCTTGTTTCACCCCAATATCAATTCCACGTGTAGGTTCATCCACCATCAGCAATCGTGGCTTTGCTGCCAACACTCGTCCCAAGCACACTTTTTGTTGATTACCACCACTCAATGTATCCACTGCATATTCAGCATTGGGTGCTTTCACCCCCATTGCGTTAAAATAATGCTGAATCACCGAATGTTCTGCCTGTTGATCTATAAATCCCAATTTTGAGCGTTGTGATAAAGAAGAAAGCGCAATATTCGATCCAATTGACATCTGTCCAACCGCCCCATCATGACGACGATCATCAGAAAGATAAGCAATTCCCATATCAAAGGCTTCATGTGGAGATGTTGCTAAAGGTTGCGCATCTTCGCCATGCATTGAGATTGAGCCTTTTGCAGGATGCAATCCAAAGATTGCCCGAGCAATTTCTTTGGCACCTGCGCCAGGCAAACCTGTAAATCCAATCACTTCGCCTGGACCAATGTTCAGTTGTTGCAAGGCCAAATCTTTGCCATATATATTTTTTAAACAAACAGCAGGGATTTGACCGGTGTAATCACATCGCTCCCGTTGAAAAAGCGCAAGATCTCTCCCGATCACCAACTCAGTCAGTTGTTCAGAACTCATGTTACTCACATTGTCAGAACCACCTGCCAAACTGCCATCACGTAATACAGTCACCGCATCACAAATTTCAAGAATTTCATCGTTGTAGTGTGAGATAAAGATAAACGTTACCCCCGTAGCTTTTAATTTATGCATAAAATCGAATAACTGACGGCGATCAGCAACGGTTAATGCCGCTGTTGGCTCATCTAAAATAATCACCCGACCACCAGAGAACATCGCCCGTAGAATATTTAACTTACGTCGTGCCACCGCATTTAAATGCCCTGCTAGCGCTTTGGCATCGATATTGGTTCCTTCAAGCATGCGACTTGCATTGCCACGCAAAGTTTTCCAATCAATAAAGCCTTTTTTATTCGGCCAAATGCCCAGCATCAGGTTTTCTTCTGCGGTCATGTTGTCAATGATCATTGGCTCTTGTGTCACCAAGAAAACCCCAGCGGCTTCCATTGCTTTGACATCAACATGCTCAAGTACACGACCATTTAAAATAATTCGCCCAGATGTGGGGGTGACTTGTCCCGAAATGATGCCAACCAATGTGGATTTACCTGCACCGTTTTCACCCAGCAAGCCATGAATAGAACCTTTACAAATCTCAACCGTGACACCACGTAGTGCTTGAACCACACCATAACTTTTGGTCACGTTGTCAATGCTTAGGATCTTCTCATTAATTGCCTTATCAATATTCCGTTCATGTAATCCCATTTTTTCTCTCAACATTGCTTATTTGTCATCACTGGAACAAGTCTGCTTTACTCAATACGAATTAAGCATAGGGAATGCCCCAATCCTTCTCAGCCACGGCCCCCCAATGTCTTGTATCACTGGCATTATCCTTATTGATGACAAAAGCAGGAATAATCAGTGTTGGTCCTGTTTTACCTTTTACGATGACGCCTTTTTCCCAAAAATACTTGGTGTTGTGGTATTCACCCAAAGGCACTTCTGCATTTTTCAATGAATGCTTGGTTAGCATTTCAACCGCAATCTCACCATAAGCAATTGGGTCTTGAGATACACATGCATCCATATAGCCTTCCTGAATCCATTTCAAAGCAATTGGCTCACCATCAATCGTCACGAAAATAACATGGCCTTCCTCACCGACCTTCTTCCAACGATTTCTTTGTTGCAATGCAGTCGCAATACCGCGTGCAGGAGAATCTGAAGGTGCATGTACAGCATCTAGATCAGGATGCTCAGATAATGTAGATAAGGTCACAGCCAGCATTTTTTCCAGTTGCCCTTCAGTCGGTCGAGACAAATAGGTAATTTCTGGGTATTTCGCAAAAACTGAATCCATGCCTTCTTTACGTAAACGCCATGCCACAGAAGCCAAAGCACCAAAACAATTCAAGACTTTACCTTTTGGCTTTCCGTACTTTTTGACCAGACGACTTACAATCTCCTCTGCAGCAATGACACCGCCTTGAAAATTATCAAAACTCACAGTAATTGCGACATCACCACCATCCGCAGGCGTATCGATGATACCGACAGGAATTTTTTGCTGGTTATAGCGCTGGATGGCAGAAACAATCGCCTGACTGTCTATTGAATCTGAAATAATCGCCGATGGTTTTGATAAGAGTAAGCTCTGCCACTGCTCAAGCTGACGGGTACTGTCAAAGTTTGCATTGGTGGCTTGAAACTCGCCTGAGTTAGCTTGCACCGCACGTTTAACCGCTTCTTCCTGAATCACAAAAAAGTAGTAATCAAGACTTTTATTGGAATATGGAATTGAAAGACGAGTTACGGTTGATGTAGAACGACTACATCCTATCAGCCCTCCCCCAAAACTCAGTCCTATACCTGCTGCAACTGCGTTTTTAAATAGATTACGGCGGGTTATTCCGCCCTGATTTGATTTTGTCATTGGAATATCTCCTTTATTCCTTATTTATTAAATCTAGTAATACTACATTTTTAATTAAACTGTCAATAACATCCCATACAGAATATTTAAAAAATAATCTTTAGATACAATAAATAGATACTTAAAATTAAACAATAAAAGCTTAAATATATAATAAACACGGATATTTAAGAGAAATATCAACCATTTTATTCTGGTAAATCGATTTTAGTTTTATAACAACAAAATATAGTTTTACTATATTATCGCATTTTGACGTAAGAGGTTCCATCAAAACACGCCACCACCATCCCCACCGCTTCACGGGTAAACAGACCATTTTCGACCACACCCGGAATTCGATTGAGCTCAATCTCTAATGGTGATGGATCTTTGATTATTGGCCCACAATGGCAGTCTAGAATAAAATGACCACTGTCTGTCACGACGGGTTGCCCATCACGCATTCGACGTTCAATCCGTATATTGTCAATACCATGTTGTGCAAGTACACGTTCAACCATTGCTAAGGTTTGCTTCCATGCAAATTGCACCACCTCAACTGGAAGCGGAAAGCCACCCAAACAATCAACAATCTTTGTTTCATCACAAATACAGATCATTTGTTTAGAAGCATGTGCGATGATCTTCTCCCAAAGCAAACAAGCACCACCGCCTTTGATCATATTAAACTGGTGATCAACTTCATCTGGACCATCAATGGTCAGATCAATTTCACCGATCTCATTGGGATCCGTGATTTCAATCCCTACCTGTTGTGCCACCTCAATGGTTGAACGAGAAGTGGTGGTACACGTCAGGGTTAATCCATGTTCTCGGATGTGTGCACCCAACTCTCGAACAAAAAAATGCGATGTCGTTCCAGAACCTAAGCCCAATTTCATACCATCATGGATAAAATCCTGAATTACTCGGCGTCCTGCTACTTTTTTTGCCTCATCCTGTTGATTACTCATTCAGTACTCCTGTTACTTACGCAGCTTCACTGCTGTTTTTTAATCGATCAAATCTTGTCCGTGTGCCATAAATCAAGCGCCGGCAATTGATCAGGAAATTGACTACCACTTGCGATTGCAATGGCAGTGACTAACATATTGGTCACCAGATGATGGTTCAGACGTGAAGCCAACGGCGTCATAAGCTCGGTATGCTCATAAGGCTGCACGGCAATCAGCACATCTGAAATCTGTGCCAATGGACTATCATGTGCCGTAATCGAAACCACTTTTGCACCACGTTTACGGGCAATGCTTGCAATCTCAACCATTTTACGTGTATGTCCAGACTGCGAATAAATCAAAATAACTTCTTCAGGTCTGGCGCTATCGGCATGAATACGTTGGTGCTTTGTGCCAAGCAAGGCCTGACAGCGGATACCCAGTCGTTGAAATTTATGTTCTGCATCCACAGCATTAATTTCAGACATTCCTGTGGCATAAATGCCAACCCAATTTGCCGCTTGTAGGCAACCTGCTCCAGCCGTGATTTGCTCTGGCACTAAATCTTCAGCCAAGCGCTGAATTGCATTCAGTGAATTACGACAGGTTTTCCGCACAATATTTTCAATACTGTCATTGGGAATAATTTGCTCATAAGCAAATGGTGCAGATGGCACTAAGCTCTGCGCCAACTGAAGTTTTAAATCCTGATAACCCTCAAAACCAAAACGGCGGCAAAAGCGCATAATGGTTGGATCACTGACAGAACAGACTTCAGACAGACTCGCCATACTCATCTGGATCACTTCAGATGGTGATGTCACCACAAAATCAGCCACACGTCGTTCAGCACGATGCATATTTTCACTTTCTTGAAGAATCCGCTGTAACAAACTGACGGTCATACCACTACACTCCTAGCCGCCACTTGACAGCACATCAAATCAAACTTGTAATAAATCCGCCAAACGACTTAAACGTTGCTTGGCAGAAATTTCTACTTCTGGGCCACCGCCCCAAGGTACAACAAAAAAAGGCACATCGGCACCCACTGCAGCTTGTTGATCAATGGGTGTATCGCCCACATATGCCCAGCCACCAGAAACCAAATTCATCGCGTCCGCCACAGCCAACAAATGTTTTGGATCTGGTTTACAGGCAGGTACCGCATCCGCACCCAAGGCCACATCAAATAATTCAGACAAGCCCAATTGCTGCAACACTTTAGCAGTGATTGCATGGGTTTTGTTGGTACAAATGCCCAATTTTATCCCAGCCGATTTTAACGCCTCAAGATCTTCACGTACGTGTGGAAAAATTCGGGTATGCCCCGCAGGATTGGCCAGATACGCCTGTTGGTAACATTGTAGAGTTTGCTGTAATGTTACTTCGTCATAGGCAACATCCAATTCATCTAAAATATCGATAATCAGCCGACGTGGGCCATTGCCAAGAAATTTTTCAACAAAATGCGCCTCAAGCTTGGGCCAACCATTTTGAGCAAAGCCAATATTTAAAGCCTCCGCAATATCAGGCGCACTATCAATCAGCGTGCCATCTAAATCAAAGATAAATGCAGAATAAGCAGTCATAAAAAACTCCTGAGAATTATTGGTCAAAAATTGGAGAACTTAACGCGGTAAGCGTTTGCCCCAATACGGGATAGAGACTGCGATACATTTCATGCGCTTGTGCATACACCTCAGTGACTGCCAAATTTGGCTGTTCTCTAGAAATTGCCCGAAAGTTTTTGATCGCACTCTGTGCATCGGGCCAAACCCCCATTGCCAAGCCAGCAACCAATGCAGCACCAAAGGCGGCACCTTCAGCAGCACCATCGGTCGTCACCACCTCACAACCAAATACATCGGCCTGGATTTGTCGCCAAAGGGTAGACTTTGCGCCGCCCCCAGAAGCTTTAATCACATGCTTTTCAATCCCTAATGGCTGCATTAAGGAATACATATCCGCCAAGGCATGCACCACCCCTTCCATCACAGACCGAGCAACATCACCACAGTCATGTCGTGCAGTGAGACCGATAAGTGCACCACGCGCTTTAGGGTCGGCATGTGGGCAACGCTCGCCATACAGATAAGGTAAAAACAATAAGCCCTTTGCACCCGCCGTACTCGCTGTTGCTTTGGCAACAATTTGTTCAAATGAAAGATGTTGCCCGTCAGCAATATGACAAAAATTCTCACGAAACCAATTCATTGCACTGCCAGCATTGAGGGAGACACCCATACAATGCCATTTATCAGCAGCCACATTGCAGAAAACCTGCAAACGACCTTTCGGGTTTTCTTGTGCTGTATCTAAGGCAGCAGCGAGGATCCCACCTGTACCAAGTGTGGTTTGCAATTCACCCGGCTCAATCACCCCAGAACCAAAAGTCTGAATTACCGAATCTCCACCCCCACCCGCAACAGGCAATCCTTCTGGAAGACCGAAGAGTGCTGCGCCTGCTGCTGAGACGCGTCCTGAAATCACCTGTGATTCAAATACCGGTGGGAGTATTGCAGGGTTAATTCCTATCTTTTCAATCAAGCCCATCGCCCATTGTCGTGCACGCACATCAAACAAGCCTGTGCCAGAAGCATCAGAAACTTCAGTGGCAATCACCCCAGTCAGACGTAAACGCAAATAATCTTTCGGGTTCAGCATGCTACGCATACGCGCAAACAGTTCAGGCTCATGGCGTTGCATCCAAAGAATTTTGCCACCGGTATAGCCCACCAACATTCTGTTATTGGTTGCTGCAAGCAATCCATCTAAGCCACCAGCAGCCACGACAATATCATCACATTCAGCTTGATTACGTTGATCATTCCATAAAATGGCTGGGCGTAAAACTTGCTGTGAAGCATCAAGTGGAACCAAACCATGCATCTGCCCAGACAAGCCAATACACAATATTTGCACTGGAGGCGCTTTGGCCAATGCCCCTACGACAGCCTGACGTGCACCCTCCACCCACAATTCAGGATCTTGCTCTGTCCAACCTGGTCGATGTCTAGACAATGGATAAGTTGCGATATCGGCTGAAACAACTTTTCCTTCAATATCGATCAATAAAGCCTTACATCCTGAAGTTCCTATATCTATCCCTAGAAGTACTTGCATAAATCAATTCTCCACGCCGTGGTGTAAACGAATATGTTTGAAATTAAAATATTCAAGCAATCCTTCACGACCATGTTCGTAGCCAACACCACTCTGCTTACGACCACCATAAGCAGCATTCATTATTCCAGCATCAACGTTATTGATCGCAACATTGCCATAGTCAAGACCCGCTGAAACCCGATGAATTTCTGTCAAATTTTGAGCATAACAATAAGCCGCTAAACCATAAGGCGTATCATTGGCATAGCTGATTGCCTCATCCAAATCATCAAAAGGCGCAACCCCAACCAAAGGACCAAACGTTTCTTCGCTCATGACTTGCATACTATGCTTACAATCCGCGATCACAGTTGGACGAAAAAAATGTCCTTTGGCATATTGAGTCCCCTCTGGTGCTTTACCACCAGCCACTAACCGTGCGCCTTTAGCCAAAGCATCTTGGAGATGGATACGCGTTTTATCCAAAGGTTCAGCAGATGCCATTGCGCCGAGATCAGCAGCTGGATTTTCCAAGCCATTATCGACACTCAATGCATCAGCTGCCGCTGCAAGTTGAGTAACAAACTCCTCATATACTGCGCGATGCACATAGATGCGATTAATCGCAATACAGATTTGTCCACAATTACGGAAGCTACGACGTGCTGCACCTTTGACCGCTGCATCAAGATCGGCACTCGCAGTGACAATCATTGGGCAATTGCCACCCAACTCTAAAGACAGACGTTTCACTTGTGGGCAGCTTTGTTGAATATGTAAACCCACTGCACTTGAGCCCGTAAATGCAATTTTATCCACTTGCGGATGCTCGACCAGTGCCTGCCCCACTTGTGAGCCTTTACCTGTCAATACATTGACTACACCTGCAGGAATACCTGCTGCATGACATTTTTGTGCAATTGCCAAAGCAGTAAATGGCGTCAATTCAGCAGGTTTAATAACGATGCTACATCCAGCAGCAAGGCTGGCACATAATTTCCATCCCACCAACTCAGCGGGATAGTTCCACGGTGTAATTGCAGCAACCACTCCAATCGGTTCACGTACCACTAAACTTTGAAATCCTTGTTGATCATTGGGAATAATTTCACCATGCACTCGCGTGGCTTCTTCAGCATAAAAATGACATGCTTCAGCGAGTTTTAGAATTTCACCTTTTGCTTCATTAACAGGTTTGCCTTGCTCCGCTGTCATGATCATTGCCATATTTAAGGCATCCGCAGCAATAAGGTCACCTAAACGATGCAAAGCGATCGCACGCGTTTTTGGCACAAGCTTAGACCATGAAGCAAATGCATGACGTGCAGCAGAAACAGCCGCATCAATCTCATCCGTTGTTGCTGCAGCAATATGACCAATCACCTCACCCGTTGCAGGGTTTAGCACAGGCAAGCGAGACCCTTTGCCTTTAGAAAATTTTCCGTCGATATATAAAGTACTGTCGAGTACAGCGATTGATTCAGCTAAAGCATTATTTTTCATCATTTACTTCACGCCTTCCTATGCGAGTAATCTTGTTATTCATTGTTAAAATATATAGTAATACTATTTTTATGCAAGAATAATTTATAAATTATCTAAAAACCCTTTGGAAAAACATCAAAATCAACAATAAAAATAAAATAATTTATAATTAAAAAACAATTATGTAAATACATAATTTATTAATATAAGCGAATAATCTCTGCATATACTCAATACACTACTTGACCAAAGCTAAAATTAAAAAGTAGTATTACTAGATAGAGCAAATGATAAACAAAGGAAGGATTCTCCATGTTACCCACATCACTCAACAGCGCCAAATTGGTTGGACGTGTTTGGCTTCCTCACAAAGGGCCATCGGTTGTCATCTTACGTGACAACATAATGATTGATGTCACCGAGTCGGTCATCTCAATGGCTGATTTTCTTGACCATGATCCTGCTGGTCGTTTTGACCAACTCACAGGTGAAGTACTTGGAAGAGTTGAAGATTTGGTGCTTGATCCTACCGAAATGGGTTACCACGCAGATCGTCCTTGCTTACTTGCACCCTGTGACTTTCAATCCTTAAAAGCATGTGGGGTTACTTTTGCCAAAAGTATGGTTGAACGTGTCATCGATGAACGAACCTCGGGTGATCCTGCTCGTGCCGAAGCATTACGTCAACGTATAGGTACACTAATCGGCGGCAGTTTATCGAATATTCAAGCGGGTTCTGAGCAAGCAGCCGAAGTTAAAGCGACCTTGATCGCCGAAGGTTTATGGTCACAATATCTCGAAGTCGGGATTGGGCCAGATGCCGAAGTATTCACCAAGTCACAACCCATGTCTGCTGTAGGTTATGGTGCACAAGTGGGAATTAATCGGATTTCAGCATGGAACAACCCTGAGCCAGAAATAGTGTTGGCGGTGGATAGCCAAGGCAATATTCGTGGTGCGACGCTGGGCAATGATGTCAATCTACGCGATGTTGAAGGTCGTTCAGCGCTATTACTCGGCAAGGCAAAAGACAATAACGCATCATGTTCAATTGGCCCGTTTATTCGTCTATTTGACTCAGATTTCACCCTTAGCGATATTGAGAATGCCACGCTTCACATGTCTGTAACTGGTGTAGAAGATGGTTTCAGCATGTCGGGACACTCCAATATGGCGGAAATCAGTCGTAAACCCGCGCATCTGGTCGCACAAACCTACAATGACTCGCATCAGTACCCAGATGGCTTTATGTTATTTTTAGGCACAATGTTTGCGCCAACACAAGATCGAGAAGGTCAAGGTTCTGGCTTTACCCATAAACCAGGTGACGTGGTCGAAATCTCGACTCCGCTTTTAGGCACATTACGTAACACTGTTGTTTATGCTGATCAAGCACAACCATGGACTTATGGAACCCGTGCACTGATGCGTAATTTAGTAAAACGAGGAGTGCTCTAATGAAATTAGTGGTCACTGATCAAGCCTTTGGCAATACACGACATGAGCAAGCAGCTGCGCAAGTTGCCGGGGCAAGTTTTGCAGCATTTCAATGCCGTAGTGAAGCAGAAACAGTACAAGCCGTTGCAGGAGCAAATGTAGTACTCAACAACTTTGCACCAATGACCCATCGTGTGATGCAGGCCATGGCAACTGGTGCAACCATTGTACGTTATGGCGTTGGTGTCGATAATGTTGATCTCGTCGCCGCAAAACAACTTGGGATACAGGTATGTAATGTGCCAGATTATGGTATTGAGGAAGTCGCTGATCATGCGGCTGCCATGACCTTGATGATGGCTCGTAAACTCAATCAGTATGACCAAGGTATCCGCGCAGGTGAATGGAAGATCGACCAGATGGTTACAGGTATTCGTTCGTTGCGTAATACCACTGTAGGTTTAATCGGGCTGGGACGTATTGCGAAAGCTTATGCCTCACGCCTCGCAGCCTTTGGTTGTCATATGATTGGCTTTGACCCATATGTCACTGAAGCGCAAGCAAAAACACTAGGCGTTCACCTGATGTCACAGGATCAAGTGATTTCTTCTGCCCATGTTTTATCGCTACATGTTCCACTGACCCCAGCAACACGTCATTTGATTGATGCTGAGGCGATGGCAAAAATGCCTCAAGGTTCAATCATTATCAATTGCTCAAGAGGTGGACTGATTGATGAATCAGCATTAGCCACAGCCTTGCTCAGTGGACAAATCTCAGGCGCAGGACTCGATGTCTTTGCACAAGAGCCATTACCAGCAGACTCGCCTTTACGTACAGCACCTCATTTAATCATGTCACCACATGCAGCGTTTTTTTCTGATACATCGGTAGATACCTTACAGCGCTTAGCCGCTGAAGAAGCATTACGCAGTTTACGTGGTGAACCGTTACGATGCCCACTCATCACATAAAATGGAAAAGACAAAGAGAAAAGATATGGATTATCGCAAGAAAATGGACTTAAGCAATAAACTGGCACTGGTCACAGGTGCAGGTCAAGGCATAGGTGCAGCAATTGCTGAAGCACTTGCTGCGACAGGCGCCGAAGTTATTTGTACCGACATCTTACTGGATCGTGCAACAACAACTGCACAAGCGTTGAAGGCCAAGGGCTATCTTGCACGTGCGGAAAGCTTAGATGTCACGGATAGTGCAGCGATTAACGCGCTTGCTCAAGCATTACCAGCGCTGGATATATTGGTATGTAATGCGGGCATTGTGACAAACACCCCAGCTGAGCACATGACAGATGAGGAGTGGGATAATGTCATCAACATCAACTTGACTGGCATCTTTAAGACTTGTCGTGGCTTTGCCCGTCAAATGCTGGATGCTGGGCGAGGATCGATTATCAATATTGGTTCAATGTCAGGACAGATTGTCAACGTGCCACAACCGCAATGTCACTACAATGCCTCAAAAGCAGGCGTGCATCATTTAACGAAATCTCTTGCAGTTGAATGGGCTCAACGTCATATTCGAGTGAATGCTGTTGCCCCCACCTATATTGAAACACCGTTATTAAAAAACCTTGAAAACCAAGATCACTTAGTCAATCAATGGCTGGATATGACACCAGCTAAACGTATGGGGCAAGCGCATGAAATTGCGTCTATTGTGCAATTTCTGGCTTCAGATGCCTCAAGTCTAATCACAGGTTCAATCATTACAGCAGATGCTGGCTATACCTGTATTTAAAATCAACACGCTCAATCCGATCTATTAAGCTTGGGCCTAACTCGAAAATAAAGGAAGATGATCTTATTCAAGCATTGGAACAGAATCAGATTATGGGGTATGGTACAGATATAGTGGATCAGCAATCCAGTTGAGCGGCTTGTTGTTTAATCAAGCCGAATAGCCCAAAGCAACTCAAGCCTCATCTGCTTAATTTATCCATTACAGGAGAGATGACTAAAACAACCACTGAAACATAGCAATGATTATTTTCAACGCTATTTCGATATTAAAAGACGATTTAAACAAGAATATCCCAAGGATTAAACGGAATTTAATTGACTGGACAAACAAAGTGAAAAGGATGCTGAAAGAGAAAAAATTCTTGTGAATTTATTGAAATTTTCTCTTTTAAAAACTTAACTTATAACCTACTCGCTCAAAACCTATTAAATGCACTGCTTTTAAATGTAAGACCCTAAATGATTAGGTTATTTAAAACAATGAATTGAATCAATGGATGTTGATCTCAATACAGTAAAAATCAATTCTCATGGACAGGAATAACAAGGGAGAAGACTATGGCTGGTTTATCAATTTGGCATGTGATCATTTTTGCAATTGTGGTTATTTTATTATTCGGGACATCTAAGCTTAAAAATATTGGTAAAGATGTTGGCGGCGCAGTCAAAGACTTTAAAAAATCGATGCGTGAGGAAGAAAACATCGTATTAAAAGAGACTAACACGCTTGAACATGAGGAGACTAAGAAACCATCCGACTCAACCATTAACAGCTAAGTTTAGGGATGATATAGATGTTTAATGTTGGAATGTCTGAACTTTTTGTGTTTGGCATTATCGCTCTTCTGGTGCTTGGACCAGAAAAACTGCCAGAAGCCGCTCGTTTCGCGGGGAAATGGTATGCCAAACTCATGCATTTTGTGAACAATGCCAAACAAGATATTGACCGTGAACTCGGGTTATCCGAACTGCGTGCGCAAGTCCAACAAGAAATGCAGCGTATGGCCGAGCTTGAACAAAAAATGCAATCTCAACTTGCTGAACTTCGGCAGCAAACAGAGGCAAGCGACGCTAAACAACAGCTACAGAGTAGCGCTAATGAAAAAAAAGCAAATTTTAACAGTTTGATTTATTGTGATTTGTTGAGTAATCAAGCGTATTACTCAGTATTTACACCCTATTATTTACAAAACTATTTACAGCATCAACAAGCATCTGATGATCATCAGACAGAGCCTAAAGCCTCATCTCCGGTAAAATTAAAGGTGATCGCATGAATACACAGCTCCCTCAATCTTCATCACCCGCTGTGATTGCAAAAGACCTACCGTCTGAAGAACTACAGCAAATGCCACTGATTGAACATTTGGTGGCGCTTCGTCAACATTTGTTTAAAACGGTAGGGGTTCTATTCGCACTATTTTTTTGTTTATTGCCTTTTGCCAATCGAACGTATCAACTACTCTCAGAACCGTTAAGAGCACAGCTTCCTGCCAATTCATCCATGATCGCAACAGATGTCACCGCAACATTTATGGCACCCTTTAAGCTTAACTTTTTTGTGGCGATTCTGCTGGCAATGCCTTTTATTATTTATCAGCTCTGGAGTTTTATTAAACCCGCACTTTATGAAAAAGAAAGATCACTGGCACTTCCCTTACTGTTGGGTAGCATCCTATTATTTTACGCAGGGATTGCCTTTGCTTACTTTATTGTACTGCCTGCTATTCTGCACTTTTTCATTAGCGTCTCTCCCGAAACCGTCGCACCCATGACCGATATCAATAGTTATCTCAGCTTTTGTTTAAAGTTATTTTTGGTGTTTGGGGTAACTTTTGAAATTCCAATGATCACACTTTTATTGATTTTGATTGGTGTGGTTAGCACTGAGAGTTTAATTGCAAAACGCCGCTTTATTATAGTGGGCTGTTTTTTTATCGCTATGTTTGTAACACCACCTGATGCAATTTCCATGATTATGCTTGCGATCCCAATGTGGTTATTGTTTGAGCTGGGTTTATTGTTTGGAAAATTACTGGAAAAGCGAAGAAAGCTCTAAACTCATCCTGTCACCTTAAAAAACTCAACCAAAAATTTAAACCCCAAAACGCTTAAAATCAAAGAAATGGCATGCTCATCAATGAGCATGCCATGCAAGATTATGCAATTTTAATAATCGGTTTGAGTGTAATACCCTTGTGACTATCTATCGCAGCTTGATTGATTTCATCAAATGCATAGAATTTTACAAGTTGGTCAAATGGAAATTTCCCTTGTTGATATAAGCGGACTAACTCAGGGATAAATTTCTTGGGCGAACCACTCCCCTCAACGACACCTAAAATAGTTTTCCCACCCAATAACAGATCATTTACATCAAATTGTGCAGTTGTGCCTAATTGAGGTGCACCTACCACGGCGATTTTGCCTAAAATCCCCAGTGCATCAACACCTTGTTTTAATATCTCAGGTCGCCCAGTAGATTCCAATGCAAAGTTGGCTCCACCATCGGTAATCTCTTTAATCACTGCCACAGGATCTTGAGTTTGACTATTGATCACATGAGTTGCACCCAGTTGTTTTGCCAGCTCCAAACGAGATTCAACAATATCAACAGCAATAATGATCGAAGCACCACACACTTTTGCCGCAAGTAAAGCACTCAGACCAACAGCGCCAGCACCCCAAGTCACAAAACTACTGGCAGGTGTCACTTTTAAAGCATTTATACATGCACCAGCACCTGTTTGAATACCACAACCTAATGGTCCTAATAGTTCAATTGGTACGTCTTTGGTCACTTTAACCGTGTTATTTTCACGACTTAAAGCATAGGTTGCAAAGGAGGATTGGGCAAAAAAATGATCATTAACCACGCCATGATCATGGGTACAAAGTGCATGTTGTCCTTCTGAGTCTGCCCCACTAAAATTTCGTCCAAAAAACTCTGAACAATAGGCAGGATTTCCAGTATTGCATTGGGTGCATTTTCCACAATACCCGTAACTTAAGACCACATGATCGCCCACTTGAAGCTCAGTTACATTAGGACCAATCGCCTCGATAATTCCTGACCCTTCATGTCCAAGAACAGCAGGCAGCGGAACCGGATAATATTGATCACGTACAATCAAATCGGTGTGGCACATTCCTGTAGCAACCACTTTTACCAATACTTCATCACCTTGCGGCTGACGTATTTTTAAAGTTTGCAGCTCAAAGTCAGCACCTTTACATGGGGTCACTGCGGCAATAATATCTTTTAATTCACTCATGGTATAACGTCCTGTAATGATTTATTTAATTGTTTAAAAAGGATAATGTGGCGCTTGAGCCTGTACAGTAATCCATTGCCATTGGGTAAATTCATCGGCATTGGCAGGGCCGCCAATACGCGTACCATTACCTGATGAACCAAAACCACCAAATGGATTGACCGTTTCATCATTTACGGTCTGATCGTTGATATGTAGCAAGCCCACTTTAAGCTGCGCACCGAGTTGCATACCACGTCCCACATTGGAGGTAATAATGCCTGCTGAAAGCCCATAATCGCCATCATTGGCTAGTTCAATGGCCTGTTCATCTGAGCTAAACGGGATCAATACCGCAACAGGACCAAAAATCTCCTCACTAAAAATCGAATTGTTTGCAGTCACATCGGTCAGTACAGTCGGTTGAAAAAACACCCCATCAGCATGTCCACCGATTTCCAATGTTGCGCCTTCATTAACCGCAGCGCTGACTAATTGTTCTACACGTTGCGCTTGTTTGGCATTGATCAATGGCCCAATGGTGACATTCTTGTCACAAGGATTGCCCACCACAAAATTCTGCACTTTTTCAATGACACGCTGTTTGACCTGTTGATAAATTTTTTGGTGAATCAAAATCTTACCAGAGGTCATACAAATCTGCCCAGAATGTAAAAATGCACCCCATGCAATATTTTCTGCTGCCAACTCAATATCCGCATCATCCAGAATAATCAGTGAGTTTTTCCCACCCAGTTCTAGAGAGACTTTCTTTAAGGTCTTTGCCGCATTCGCCCCCACAATCCGTCCAACTTGAGTTGATCCCGTAAATTGGATACTGGCAATATTTTTATCCAAAGTCAGTGCTTCACCAACTTCGGCCCCACCTGGCAATACATGCAGCAGCCCCTTTGGCAATCCTGCAAGTTCAAAAATCCGTGCAATCGCATAGCCACTGCACACTGCTGTACGCTCATCAGGTTTTAACACCACCGCATTGCCAAAGGCCAAAGCAGGTGCCACAGCACGTAAAGCTAAGTACAGTGGAAAGTTAAATGGAGAAATGACCCCAACAACACCTAAGGGCAAGCGTTTCGCCATACTTAATTTGCCATTTTGCGTAGGTAATAATGTGCCCTGTTCAGTTGCAGGTGAAGCAATACAATGTTTAAGCACTTGAATCGCAATACTCACTTCAAAGCCTGCTTTCAGTTGTAACGAGCCACTTTCCTTAACCAGCCACTCAATCACTTCCGCTTGATTTTCTGTCAGTAAAGCAGCAGCTCGCTCAAACACTGCCTGACGCTCTTGATAATTTAAAGCCCACCACTGTTGTTGAGCGGCTTTGGCTTGTTGTGCAGCACTCACCACATCAGTGGCAGTGGCATAACCGATTTCACCAAGCACTTGACCTGTTGCAACCTCAATCACACTGTAGGTGTCTTGGGCTGACTGCCATGAACCGTTAAATAATTTTTTATCCAAAACTTCTTTTGTGAATATAGACATGATGACCTCTTCAAAATTTATTTAGACAATTGCTTTACTGTTCCAACTGCATCTTTGTAAAAAAATGACGCAATCAATGTGTTACACCTGCTTTAAATTAAAAAATGTAAAAAACACGAAAATTCAAACCGTAATCCTTCTTAAATCCGCTTTCTGTTCGTGTGTCTGAAAGCAACTGCGCACTTAATTGAGTTTTTGCATTCAGCATTTGCTGAAACTCCAATCGCGCTTGTTGCTTTTCCATGTTCTGATCCAATTTGATTCCATCCAATTGTTGTTCACCCCCATAATTTGCGGCATAACCGAGGGCGATTCTCTGTTTAGAATTCAAGTCGTAACGTAAGTTAAATTGAGTTTGATAGCTGGTCGCTTGTGAAAGTGTTTGATCGCCCTTTCCCGCTTCATCGTTGTCTCCATACCAAATCACATCTTGATAAAGTTCAAAAGCAAGCTTGCCATATAGCGGTTGTACCCATGCCAGTTGAAGATCATACTTAAATCGATTTTCGCCTAAATTCACCGCATCATTTCGATCATATTGCCCAAGTGGCAGATAAATAAATGGGGTAAATGCCAGATAACGACCCGATGAACCTTGTTCAGGTTGATTAATCAACCAAAAAGCAGAAGCAATCACTGGATCTGCAAAACCTGAGGCATTGTTCAAATCAGTATCGCCAATTTGCGTATGCCGTATTGTTCCAAATGGTAAAATTATTTGAGGTGTTGCACGTAAACCAGCGATGTCGGTGTAATGAATTAAGCGCGCGATAGCGATATCCGATTTAGATTCAGCTCTGGTTTTTTCACCATTTTGGTAATAACCCTCCATTTGACTATGTTGATAATAGAACACACCTGCATTGGTCCCTTTTGGCAATGCTGTATAATCCCCCACGTTTACGTCAATCGCATGGCTATACTGTACAAACATGCCACTCAACATAAGAAGCAGGCTATTTTTATTGCTAAAACGCATCATCTATTCCCTTTAGTTTCAAGCATCCTTTTCACTACTCATTGCACTTGTTTAAATTTTGAATCAAAAATCAATCGATTTATCCATGACGAATTGACCATCTACACTTGATAAATCGTTTGATAGATTTGTTTTAATCAAATATGAGCCATAGAATATTTGCAGTTAGCGTGCCAATATTTTTATAATTAATAATCATAGACTTAAAACAAGGTTACATTTCCAATGTCCAATAAATGGACAGCATTGAGAATACACTGTCCAATCAATGGACAATCACTGAGAGCCTAAAACAAGGATGAGGGTTAGCGATGTTGACGAGTAGATGAAATATCTTCTAAACAATTAAATATGGCGCTTGTTGAACTGGTCGTGAACGATAAAGCAAAATTATGTTAGTAAGACAAAAATTAAAATATAAGTTATTAAAAAACACATATGACTAATTCTTAAATTTACTATTTTAATAAATCGTACGATCAGAACATGAAAGCTATAAAAAGACTGTCATTACTTTGAGTAAATAAATTTAAATTATTAAATATAATTAACAATTCCATTAAATTTGTCTTAATATTTGGTTTTATGTTTTAATCTCTATGTTCTTCATTCAATAACAATAATTGGACTAAGTATGACGAAACCTAAATTTTTACATAAATTACCAATTGAACAGTTAAGACAAATGTCTCAACAAGACATAAAGCAAACAATAAAAGCAGAACAGCTTTATTTTAGACATAGGCCGAAAAAGATCTATTACCTTGCGGTAAATAGAGCTAAAAGCAAAAAAGGTGGATTAGTTAAAGCGAGTGCATTGGTAGGAAGCTACTTAGAGAATGGTGATGAGATTGTCGATAGCCCTAACAACTCTGTAGCTATAAATATCTTTATCGGTAATAAGGCCCCTGAAGGCTTTTTGTACCAAGAAGGTGTTAATCATGGCTAAAGGTTTTGCAATTCATAACTCTATGACAAATCATGGAGGAATCATTCAAGCAACACAACAACGAACATCGCAAATGGGAAACCTATTTCTACGTGCTGGAGATGGTCACTTTTGCCCTAAGTGCAAATGTTGGTCTGAAATTGTTAAAAGCCATGATCATATTATTATGGATGGCAAAGCTGTTGCTTATGTTGATGACTTATTGACTTGTGGAGCTAAAATTTTACCTAAACAAGATCATGTTGTTGGAACAAGTCAAGGGGAAAACTATAGTAAGAATACAAACTCATCAAGCTTTTTAGCTCAAGGCTTAACTCTATATTCAGGTCAATATCAGTTAGTAAATAATTCAAATAATCAACCCTATAGCAATGTAAAATACATTGTTACCTATGCTGATGGTCGTACTATTGAAGGTGTCACTGATGAAAATGGCATGACAGAAAAACTAGAATTTACAGAAAAAGCAGAAGATATTGAAATTAAACTTTTTGAGGCTGATTCATGGTAGATCAGCATCAGACTACAACAACCAAAATTGCAAAAGTAGAAATTGTAAAATTAAAATCACCTACCCGCCTCGTCCTATACGGTGGTGCCCGATCTCTTGGAGATAATGGGGCTTTTTTTCATGCCTCTAAAAATGTGATTGCTGATTATAAAAATGATCTACCTGTGAAATCTTATTTTATTTCAAATGGAATGAGGCAGTTTATTGATCTAATAAATGTTCAACCTGAAAATTCCATTCAATCTTTAGATGTTTTTAGCCATGGTTCTGATCTAGGTCTTTATAGTGTGATTGGTGCTTCATTGCAAAAATCCCTAACTATCGATGAAATTGACTCAAAAAATCTTGCTTCAAACTTATATCGAAATTGGACTACAAAAAGGGAGCAATGGCGGTTGTTTGGAAACTCTAATTGGAAAAATTTATTTGATATCTCAGATATAAATTTTAAAGTTTTTACAAATGAATCAAAAATAGAAATACATGGTTGTAATAGTGCATTTGATGGAGAGCTAGACACTCTTAGTTCTTTAATATCAATTGCTTTGTCCAAAGTTGGTAAAAAAAGAAGTGTTGTAATTGGGCATGCGGATTTTGCTAGCCCCAATAGAGGTGGAACAAAGGATATGTCTAAACAAGATTATCGACATGAGACACGAATAATTTATAATAATGGTAAAGTCATTGCTAAAACACGCAGAGAAGGTCGTCTTTCAGCTGAATTTATAAAAAAAGCTTTAGGGGGGGTGAAGTCGTGGAAAATTATGAATACTGGGTTAACGTTTATTCTGCTGTTTTTTCAATATTAATTATATCTTTAAGCTTAAATTCTATTTTTTTTATAAAAGATAAAATTAATAAAGTACTCTCTTTTTTTGTATTTACAGGTCTATATTCTTTAATTTTAAGTTACTTTTTTGAAAAATCTTCAATTGGTTATACACAACAAGAACTTTTACCAACGTTTATTTATAAAGGATATAATTCTCATATATTCCAAGGAAATACATATTTATTAATTACTTTAGTAATTTTCATTATTTTAATTATAAGATTACTAACTAATAGAAAACCACGCATGGACAAGTAAAGGATAGAGCATCTTGAGTTTTTCAGGCTCTCTTTCAACTGAATTTATAAAAAAAGCTTTAGTATGGTGAAGTCGTGGAAAATTATGAATACTGGATTAACGTTTATTCTGCTGTTTTTTCAATATTAATTATATCTTTAAGCTTAAATTCTAATATTTTTATAAAAGATAAAATTAATAAAGTACTCTCTTTTTTTGTCTTTACTGGTCTATATTCTTTAATTTTAAGCTACTTTTTTGGAAAAGCATTTATTGGTTACACTCAACAAGAATTGCTTTTTAAATTCATTTTTGAAGGTTATAGGGCTCATATCTTTCATGGAAATATATACCTATTAATAACTTTAGTCCTTTTCATTCTATTAATTATAAGACTATTAATTAATAGAAAAAACCTACATCGACAAGTAAAGGATAGAGCGTCTTGAATTTTTCAAGCTCTCTTTCAGCTAATTTTACAAAAAATGAACTAAAGGGCTGAATAGAAAATTACAATTAATTGCCAATATATTTATATATCGTTGTTCTTGAAATGTTTAAGCGTTTCGCTGTCCTTGCGATATTGCCATTTTCTTCTTGTAACACCTGCACAATCATTTGCTTGGTCAAGCTATTTAAGTTTTTATTTTCATCTAATATCAGTTGCTTACTTTGCTGCTGAATCGCTAAATCAGCTTCAGGTAAATATAAATGATTTAAAATTTCACTGTCTTTAAATGCTGCGGATAGCTTCACCACATGAATTAATTCACGAATATTTCCTTCCCATGCGTGCCTATTAAATTGTTGTTCTACATGGCTCGACCATTGCGCTATACCAAATTGATCCAGAACGTGATGTAAAATGATCTGTTTATCTTGACGTAAGCGTAAGGGTTGTAAATGTACCTGAAAACCGCAAATACGATAATATAAATCACGGCGGAATGACTGCTGTTGTATTTTACTTTTTAAATCCTGATGTGTTGCACATAACAGTTTAAATGCTGACTTGATCGGTTTACGTCCTCCGACCCGATAGAACTGCTGATCTTGTAACACTCTTAAAATTTTCACTTGTAAATGTAAAGGTAAATCACCAATCTCATCGAGAAAGAGTATGCCTTGATCCGCCAGTTCAATTAAACCTTTTTCGCCTTGCCGTTTAGCACCTGTGAAAGCGCCGCCTTCATAACCAAATAATTCTGCTTCAAGCAAATGATCTGGTATTGCACCGCAATTAATCGAGATAAAAGGTAAATCCACATCCAGCTTCTGATGTAACTGCTGAGCAAAATGATCCTTACCTGTGCCAGTTTCTCCGGTAATCAATACAGGAATATCGGCTTTTAATGCTTTCAGCGCTTGATCAAGCAAATGCTGTGTCGTGATTTTGCTTGTTTTATTCTGCAACTGCCCATTCACACTACGTAGCTGGGCATAAAAAAATGCATGGTCAAAACTTTGAATTAAAAAACAATCACTCAAATTTAACGGATTCGAATGCTCAGTGAGTAAAAAATGATCCATTGGGTGCTGCAACAATTGCTCAATAGAACAGTTCAGCAATTTCAACGCCATTTGGTTGGCTTTGAGGATTTTTCCTGATTGATCCAGTACCATCATGCCCGTATAGGCATTATCCAGCAAATCTTTGGAATGTTGAAAATAAAGGACCCGTTGTTCAGGTTGTAGCGCTGCCTGAATAATCTTATTTTCCAAAATATAACTTTGGTAAAGTAAGTGACGCAACCAATTGCTCGCCAAAAGTCCTTGTGGTGAAGTGATATCTAAAGCACCGAGTACATCACCACAGCCATTGAATATCGGAACCGATGCACAAGAATAATTTGAAAATTCATCCAGATAATGTTGATGCCCTGTCATGATCATAGGCTGTTTAGACATCACACTACATGTCGGTGCAATCGCACCAAACACAGAGGGCTCAATAATACGACCCGTGCATAAATAATGATATTGATCATCTAAATCAGGATTGTGACGTTCAGCAATAATTTTAAGCTGATGATTAATTAAGAAAACGATAACATCCTGTTGCCCAAATAAGCGCCAGACATCATTTAATACACCTTCAGCCAATGCAGCTAATTTTATATCACCCTGTGAAAGGTCAGCGACAGGAAACTCGTCTAAGTCAGTGATTTTGGAGAAAGGGCTTAAGCCCGAATTTTTTGCACTTTCCCAAAGCTGTAAAATAGGTGAATCTCGTTGCACAAGCTCTGGCAGTTCTCCAGTATTGTAAAAGTTATATTTAATATTTTGCCAAGAAAATTCAGATAACCCATCCATAAGCCTATTCCAAATCCAGCAGTTGCTTTCGATCATCCCCTTGATGATCCCAATATAAAATCACCCTCTCTAGAATATGACAAGGGCTAAATACAATTAAATATGTAGCGCAAAACCAGCACCATCACAAAATCCTATACGGAGGTTTAAAATAAATATTCATGTAAATCAATTATATTTCACATTGCATACTGTCTTTAAATGCAGTCTAGACTTCATTCTTAAATGTTATTTTTCAATCTAAATAAAATAAAATCAAACAATATGTTTAATCAATGAAATCATAAAGGGCGCAAATAACACCATGATGATTCCTGAAATAATCATGGATAGACTGGCAATCACCCCTTCCAATTCATGGCGTTGTCTTGCTCGCGCAATCCCCATCGCATGAGCGGCATTTCCTAGAGCAGCGCCTTGTGCAATACGGTTTTTATAGCGCATCCATAACAGTAAAAAATCACCAAATAACATCCCCACTAAGCCTGTTATGACCGTAAACAAGGGAATTAAACTGATTGAGCCGCCAATTTTTTCAGTCAATTCCAAGGCAAATGGAATAGAAATCGAACGTGCCAAAAGACTATTTTTCAAAATTTCGTCGAAATTGAACATACTTGCCAATAGCCAGCTACTTAAGATCCCCACCAGCATAGACACACTAGAACTGACGATTAAAACGAAAAAATATTGTTTGACGATCGCTCTATAACGAAATACAGGAATCGCAAATGCCACTGTAATTGGTCCTAACATGGCAACCAAGTATTGGGTGTATAGGTAATAGTCTTGAAAGCGATGCTGAAATATAAAGATCAAAATAATACTGAGACTCGGCACCACGCTAATCGGAGAAAAATATATTTTCTGGGTAAAAACAAATACACGCTTTGCCAAGAAGTAACACAGTACCGTCCAAAGCAAGTAAAAAATTCCCCACAACTCCGTCATTCCATATCATCCTGTTGCAAGAATATTTTCACCATCAATACAGAGCTTGCCATCACCAAAGCGGTACTGAGTAAAATCACCAGAAATATTTTCCAACCACTGATCAAAAGCAATTGCTGATACTGAATCACACCGACCACTGGCGGAATAAAAAACAGTAACAGCTCACCCAACAGAATATCTGCACCTAGACTCACCTTTTCCAAATTAAGCCATTGCATTTGCAATAAAATCAGCAATATAAAAAAACCTAAAACACCTGATGCAATGGGTAAATTCAACAGTTTTTGCAACATATATGCAAAACCCCAAATCGCTATAATCAAGCTGATTTGGTAGCTCGCGCGCTTAATGGTGGTTAACTCAGATATTGTATAAAACACTGTCATTTACATCCGTATATTCATCATGACTCAAGCTAAATTTAACGGTACATACCTTTTTTCAACTTAAAATTGAGTGATATATCCGTAGTTTGCAGTGCATTAAAGAAAAAATATAGCTACAAAAGCAGCCGATAAAAATATAACAGTTTAGCCATGTTTTAAAAATCTGTTATATTTTTTCTCCTCATTTTCTGTACCTACATCCCAACTAAATAATGGTGCAAGATCATAATAATTATTTCTAAGTAGGTAGTTTTTATGGAACGATCTATGGTTTTTTCCAAACTTAATCATGACAGTCAGGGGTCTATAGCGGTCCAATGCCTCAAGCAACCATGGGGCATGCGATGAGTCTCGGATTAACTGCACTAGAACTGGCAAGAATTCAGTTTGCTTTCACTGTGTCTTTTCACATTATTTTCCCTGCAACCTCCATTGGTTTAGCCTGTTTCCTTGCACTGCTGGAATGGAAATGGTTGCGTACACAAAACCCAGTTTACAAAGACCTTTTCAAATACTGGATTAAGATTTTTGCTGTTGCATTTGCTATGGGTGTTGTTTCAGGCATTGTCATGGCCTACCAGTTTGGTACCAACTGGAGTGAGTTCTCGCGTATCTCAGGCAGTGTGACGGGACCATTACTCACCTATGAGGTTTTAAGCGCATTTTTCTTAGAAGCAGGCTTCTTAGGAATCATGCTTTTTGGTTGGGGCCGAGTCACCGCAAAAGCACATTTTTTTGCCACACTTATGGTCGCCATCGGAACCTGTATTTCCATGTTCTGGATTTTGTCCTCTAACAGTTGGATGCAAACACCACAAGGTTTTGCAATAGAAAATGGCATCATTGTCCCGAAGGACTGGTGGGCAATTGTATTTAACCCCTCGTTCCCCTATCGCTTTGCACATATGGCAACAGCTGCATTTTTAGTGTCTTCATTATTGGTTGTAGGCACAGCGGGCTGGCACCTGCTTAAAGGTCGTCGTGATGAATTAATTAAAAAATCATTCTCTATGGGTTTATGGATGGTGCTGGTAACCTCTTGTTTACAAGTGGTTATTGGCGACAACCATGGTTTAAACACCTTAAAACATCAACCAGCGAAATTGGCAGCAATTGAAGGACACTGGGAGACCAACCGTGACCATGCGATGCCACTTCTGCTGTTTGCAACACCAAACATGCAACAAGAAAAAAATACAACTGAATTCGGTATTCCCTATTTAGGCAGTTTGATTCTAACCCACTCCTTAGATGGCGAAGTCACTGGATTAAAGGATTTTGCAGCTGAAGATCGCCCAAATGTAGCCATCGTGTTCTGGAGCTTCCGTGTCATGGTGGGGCTTGGCATGTTAATGGTACTGCTGTCTTTAACAGCCTTATGGTTACGCAAAAAGAATCGGCTATACGAGTCTACATGGTTTCATAAATTCGCCATTGTGATGGGCCCAACGGGTTATATCGCTTTACTCGCAGGTTGGGTTACAACAGAAGTAGGAAGACAGCCTTGGGTGGTTTATGGCGTGTTACGTACCAAAGATGCGTTATCGCATACCGTAACAGCAGACCAAGTGGGACTCAGTCTGATCATTTTTGTATTGGTGTATACCGTTGTATTTGGTGCTGGGATTTATTATATGTTCAGACTCATGAAATCTGGACCTGAGTTTTTAACTCATTTAAATCCTGAAATAACCGGTTTAGGGCATTTTAAAACCCCATTACGACCACTCAGTGCTGTGGATGATCCAATCGATGGACAACAAGCGCCGCTAGATCAAAATAAGGAGAAACATCATGATTGATCTCGCTTTAATATGGGTCGGCATTATCGGTTTAGGTGTACTGATTTATGTAGTGATGGATGGTTTTGATTTAGGTATTGGAATTCTCTTTCCATTTATTCCAGACCGACAAGAACGTGATGTCATGATGAATACGGTCGCCCCTGTCTGGGATGGTAACGAAACATGGATGGTGCTTGGCGGCGCGGGATTATTTGCAGCCTTTCCGCTGGTCTATTCTACGGTACTCTCTGCTTTATACCTTCCCATTATATTTATGGTGGTCGCATTGATTTTCCGTGGTGTTGCCTTCGAGTTCCGCTTTAAAGCAACTCGAACCAAATACTTATGGGATCAAGCCTTTATTTGGGGATCGATCTTATCTAGCTTTTTCCAAGGGGTTATCCTTGGTGCATATATCCAAGGTATTCAAACCTCTGCGGGTATTTATAGTGGCGGTGTATGGGATTGGTTTACCCCTTTTTCACTTTTCACTGGTTTAGGTGTTGTTGTCATGTATGCCACTTTAGGTTGTGGCTGGTTGATTTTAAAAACGGAAGCGCGTTTACAAGACATCATGTATACGCTGATGCCAAAGCTGTTAATTACGTTAATGATTATTTTTGCTGCCGTCAGTATCTATACCCCGATCACACATCCTGAAATTGCCCAGCGCTGGTTTGCATTACCAAACCTTATATATTTCAGCCCTGTGCCTATTTTAGTTGTACTCTTTTCTGGTTTAATTTTACATGCCTGTAAGCAACGACATGAGGTCAAACCTTTTGTTTATACGCTGGCATTGGTTTTTCTGGCATTTACTGGATTTGTAATTAGTTTATGGCCAAACATCATTCCACCATCAGTTTCAATTTGGCAAGCCGCTGCGCCAGAATCAAGTCTTAAATTTACCTTGGTCGGTGCGGCAATTCTGATCCCAATTATTATCGCTTATACCTTCTTGTCTTACTGGGTTTTCCGAGACAAAGTCCGTATTGGTGATGAAGGCTACCATTGATAGAGGTGGTCCCACATGTTTGAACAACTAAAAGCTTATTTATAAGTGATACTCTGCTCTAGTTAAGCTACCTTATTTTGTTGTGGTAGCTGGTCATAGTAAAACTCATCTGGAGTCATTTTGTCCAGACTCGAATGAGGTCGTTTCAAATTATAAAATTCAAAATATGCGTTTAATTGCTTCTTCGCATCCAAAACATTGCTGTAGGCTTTGAGATACACCTCTTCATATTTAACGCTCCGCCATAATCGTTCAACCATCACATTATCAACCCATCGACCTTTACCATCCATACTGATTTGAATGCCATTTGATTTCAATACATCAATAAATGCATCACTGGTAAACTGACTGCCTTGGTCTGTATTAAATATTTCAGGTCGACCATATTTTTCAATAGCTTCATTTAATGTTTCTATGCAAAATGTAACCTCCATACTAATCGATACTCTATGCGCAAGTACCTTGCGGCTATGCCAATCAATCACAGCACATAAATAAACAAAGCCTTTTGCCATAGGGATATACGTTATATCCGTAGACCACACTTGATTACTGCGCTGAATAGCCAATCCTTTGAGCAGATATGGATATTTGCGGTGAGCTTGATTAGCCTGGCTTAAATTTGGTTTGCAATATAACGCATTAATGCCCATTTTCTTCATTAAAGTACGTGTATGACGTCGTCCTATATGATGTCCTTGACGATTCAACAAATCACGCATCATACGGCTACCTGCAAAAGGGTATTGCATATGTAACTCATCCATACACCGCATCAGCTTCAGATCTGATGCACTCACAGGTTTTGGGCGATAGTAATAACAACCACGGGAGACTTTCAGCAGCTGAGCTTGCTTAGATACTGAAATCTGAAGTGAGTCATCGATTAACTTTTGTGGTTGAAGCGGCCCAGTTTCTTCAACACACCTTCTAAAAAATCAATTTCTAATGCCTGCTCACCGATTTTTGCATGTAGTTTTTTTAGATCGATGGGTGGTTCTGTTGGAGCTTTTGATTGATCGAAAGCTTGCGAGGAAGCTGAAATCAGTTGATTTTTCCAGTCGATAATTTGGTTTTGATGAACATCAAATTCAGCACTCAATTCAGCAAGTGTTTTTTCTGCTTTAATCGCAGCAAGTGCTACCTTAGCTTTAAAATCATTTGAATGATTTCTTCTTGGTCTACGTGCCATAAAATACTCCATATATTGATGTTTATAACATCATTTGGGGAGCAAAATATCACTTATAAGTGTTGTTCAAATTTCCTGATCCACCTCTGATCAAGGAGTTTTAGATGAACAAATACATCAAACAACTCACCCCTGTAACATGGTTTATTTTGTTGTGGTGTTTCGGTTTTGCGGCATTGGCTTTAATTGCGGGTTTATTTAGATTGATGCTTAGTTTTGCCTATTAGGCATATACCTATTGATGATCTGACTAGCGAAGAAAGGATAAGTATTTAACTATGCTTATCCTTATTTATAGCCAAACCACCTAAATATTTATACAACTGATTTGCATCAAGTCATTGATCAGAAATGAAGCTTAAGTATTTGTATAAACTTTTAGAAACTGCTGGTTATCAATTCACTTTTTGTGCTTTTGAAGCATAGATACTTATCCTACCGTGGGGCGACAAGGATGTCGCCGTTGAGCGGGGGTATATGAGCAAAAATAGAGCACTGCTTTGTTTGCAGCGCAAGAGCCCTGTTAAACGAAAGATTTTTGTCCCTTTTTATCTCTAAAAAGGGAGGCATCGCCTACGCAAAGATATTTAAACTTTGAATGTAAGGTGTGGCAATGCAAGCTTTTTAGAATCAAACAATTTATTTTCTCCATACAATTGATTTAATTAAAAATGTTAATTAAGAGAAATTATATTCTTGTGTCTCAGTTTTTACAGGTTAACTATACTTGGACGCTTAAATGTCCTGACTACTAAAGATGATACCCCTTGTTTTTAATAGGGGCACCATTTAATTTATCGGATTAAGCAAAAATTTAGAATTTAAAGGTATAGGTTGTGATAAAACGATTTTCCACAAAATCTTTGCCTGGCATGTTTCCAACCCCATATTTAATATTGGCATCAATATAGCGCCATTCCACTCCAAGCCCCTTTAACCGTCCTTCTGGAACAGTATAGTTTACAATCAAATTCTTCTCGGTTTCTTTATTATCCTTAAAGCCAGCCCGATAAATGTCACTACCATTTAAATAACGCAAGGTCAGTTTCAAGCCCGGTACGCCATGATCTTTAAAGTCATAACTATATAAGGCATGCCAAGTAAACTCTTTCGCTTTATAAAATGCAATTGCAGACCAAGTCTGTAAATATCCTTGCGGGACATAACCATTTAAAAGTGGAATATTATCCTCACCGAAATGTTTTTGCACACCCGCTAAAAAGGTATTTGGACCATGTTGTGCACTCGCTTGTAATCCTACAGACTGGACATCGATGTTTCCAAAATAAGCATCGCCATCCTCTTTATAATTAAAATAGCGCGCATCTACTTTTAGCTTGGTCTCATTGACTTTTTCTGTATAAACCGCATTGAAATAGTGTTGTTGATAAATATCTTCCAACTGACCAAACCAGTATGAACCAGTGAAGTTTGGGCTAAACTTATAGTCTAATCCGATAAAATTTAAACCATCACTTCTTTTGTTGGGATCTGTGGAGTTGCCCAAAGTGAATTTTCTATATTCATCATCATCTCGGGCATTAACATGGGTAAAACGGCCTGCGGACAGTTTTAAATTTTGAATGTCTTGGCTTTCTAACATTACCCCAGCATAGGTCGTCACCAATTGTCGAGAATCATCAATAAATAAAACTGGTGTTTTTGGAAAAAGCTCCCCCACTTTAAGCTCTGTATTTTGATATTTAAGTTTTAAGGTGGCACCTAATTTTAAATAATCCCGTGCTTGTTGGGCTTCACTTTTGTCATATTTAAAAACGGTATCTAAACGTTCATCATAACGATCATTTAAACGTAGGGCATATTGAAAACCAAAATCCAAACCGACTTGTAGCGCAGTGTCGCTATAACCAGATTCAAAGCGCCCAGATGCCGCCTGCGACCAACTGCCGAGGTCATGTTTGGTATCTTCGTAGTCACGTTCATTATAGAAATTACGTAAATAAATACTGGTGTTACTCTCTTCTAAAAACTCGGCATAAGCAGCATCTATACTCAGACATCCAAACAGCGTATAAAGTGCAACTCGTTGAGTTCTATAAAGCAGATCTAGCTTTAACATGGGAAATCCTTTCCTGAATCTTTGAAATTCTTGTTGTGTAAGTTCTAGGGTGTTCTTTGTCTTATCCTCCAGACAAAAACTTTTGCACTTCCTTAAAATATAAATAAATTCAAAACGATATAATTAAGGGAATACATCAGCACTCCCCATTATCAGAATTATTAATGTAATTTTCCATGTATAATATGGTATATGTTTATACCTTTTCAGTCATACCACTGCTATTTTAAACCTAGATAAACAATTTTTTGCTGTATAAAACCCCATATTAAGATATTGAAAAATAAATATTTTTTATTATTTTTAATGATCTAACAACATTGTTATTTTCAAGCTATAGCATGACAGCATCACAGTTTTATCATTTGAGCGGGTTAAATATACCTTTTAAGTATTTAAAGATACCGAATTCAGTCTAGATAAGGGGATTACATTCAATTAAGGTATATAGAAGGATTTATGAACCAAGCAAGATTAGGAATGATGCTGGCTCAACGCACAACATATCTTAAAAGATATGACGCAAACCAGCATTATGGCAAGATTAAGGAGATAGCCATGACAGCCAATAATATTAGAATTTTCGAGACGGAAGAAGTACAGAATTTCATTAACCTACTCAGCGGGCTTGAGCAAGACGGTGGAAATCCTCGTACTAAGCAAATCATTCATCGGGTGGTTTCTGACTTATTTAAGACCATTGAAGATTTAGAGATTTCTTCTGACGAATATTGGGCTGCAATTGCATATTTAAACCAGCTAGGTACCAGTCATGAAGCAGGCTTACTTTCTCCTGGTTTAGGCTTTGACCACTTCCTTGATATGCGTATGGATGCAATTGATGCCGCTTTGGGTATTGAGAACCCAACCCCGCGTACCATTGAAGGCCCACTTTATGTCGCAGGTGCACCTGTTGCCCAAGGTTTTGCTCGTATGGATGATGGCAGTGATCCAAATGGTCATACCCTGATTTTGCACGGTACAATTTACGCTGCAGATGGTCAACCACTGCCAAATGCACAAGTTGAAATCTGGCATGCCAATACCAAAGGTTTTTATTCACACTTTGACCCAACTGGCGAACAACAGCCTTTTAATATGCGTCGTACCATTATGACGGATGCTCAAGGTCAATACCGTGTACAAACGATTCTGCCTGCAGGTTATGGCTGTCCACCAGAAGGCCCAACTCAACAATTGTTAAATCAATTAGGCCGTCATGGTAATCGTCCTGCACATATTCATTTCTTTGTATCTGCAGATGGTCATCGCAAACTAACCACGCAAATTAACGTTGCTGGCGACCCGTACACCTATGATGACTTCGCCTACGCAACACGTGAAGGCCTTGTTGTTGACGCAATCGAACATACAGATGCAGCAGCGATCCAAGCCAACGGTGTTGAAGGTCCATTTGCCGAAATGGTATTTGACCTCAGACTTAGCCGCCTTGTAGATGGTATTGATAACCATGTGGTTGACCGCCCTCGCCTACAAGCTTAATTCAGCTAAAAGTCATTTTGTGAATCTTGAAATCAGGCGAGCTGTAACGGTTTAGCCTGATTTATTTTATGGAAAAGATATTTAGATGGATATTCATACTTTTGATGCAGCAAGCAATACTATTTTAGCCGTTGTACCTGAAGATGCGAAAGCTCTGGCTCGACTGCGTGCCATTCTACAGGCAGGTCAATTTCCGACGGTTACAGTGATTGGCAAATATAATCATGGTAAAAGCCGACTGTTAAATGAGCTTATTGGTCAAGATATTTTCTCAGTTGCGGATAAACGAGAAACGGTGGCCCTATCCGAACATCTGCAACATCAAATCCGCTGGTTAGATGCACCGGGTTTGGATGCTGATGTGGCGACAATCGATGATCAACTTGCTCAAGATGCGATGTGGAACAAAGCGGATATTCGCCTCATGGTGCATTCGGTACGTGAAGGTGAGTTTGATCCTTATGAATTACACTTATTCCAGCAATTCGAGCAAGATGCAAAGCAGACCCAACGTCAAAGCTTACTGCTGCTTACTCAAATTGACCAGATTCCAGATCAAGCCGTTTTAACACAGATTATTGATAGCATTCAAAATCAAGCACCAACTGCAACGATACGACCTGTATCAGCTACACGGCACCGTCAAGGTATCGAAAATTCCAAACCCGTACTGGTACAACGCAGTGGTATCCCCGAACTACAACACACACTTCATCGGATGCTTGAGCAAGTCCCCGCAATACGTCAATTTGAAAAAAAACAGATCATTGTTGATCTAAAAACGCGCTTATCCCACCACCTAGAAACCATTCAAAGCAACATTCAGCAACTTACAACAAGCTTACAGCAGCAACGCCAAAATTTTGAGCGTGATCTCAATCAAATATTAGATAAAGTGCGTCAAGATTTACAACCGGTCCTACAGATCTCTGGGCAGGATAATTCGCTAGAACCAGATTCTTTTGCCAATATGTATAAAGTAACCGCGGGCAAACGTGATCGTAACCGTATTCAAGTGGCTTATTCTCGTGCCTGTATCGAAATCAATAGCCATCTGGTGCGCTATGGTGTGGTGGGTTTACCTGATACGCAAAAAAGTAATGTACGCAGTCTAGATACGGTCATGGTTGCGGTGATGGGTGTCTCGGTCAAACTGCGTAAAGATCTCAATCTTATTTTTGTCGAAGAATCAGGTCGTCAGCGTTTACGTGGTGAATTTGCCCATTATTTTGAATTGTCTTCTGATCGAATGCAGTTGCAACAGCAATTACTTAATTTGCAGCAGCAACAGCAACTCATCATACAAGCCCAACAGGCATCAACCACTTTGGAGCAGGTATAATGACCGTCCATGATTCGCATGATTCGATTCAGACGCTGATTGCGAGCACCGAAGCTTTTGATCAGCAGGAACAGGACATCATCCTGCATTTAAATAAGATGCACACTTGGCATCAGCAACTGGCGATCAATCTCAATAAACAACGTATCAATCCCATTGGACTGACATCATATAGTCAGATTGCCCAAGACATCGCAGTACTCAATTCTCAGCTTGAAAGCTATCTCAGCCATTGGGAAACACAATTAGAAACCCTACATGCTGCACAATCCATCGCAGATCATTTTGACGATAAGATTATTTTGCTGATTTTCGGAAAATTCAATGCGGGTAAAAGTTCATTCTGTAATGTATTGGCAGAGTGTTTTCACAGACGCCAGCAAAGCGTTGAATATTTTTATCTCGACTCAGGTCAAATTATCCATAGTCAGGAGCGTTTTAAAGAAGGTGCCACAGAAACCACCACACGCTTACAAGGGGTTTGTTTAGCAAACAACCTCATTTTATTGGATACCCCAGGACTTCATTCCGTTACGCCAGAAAATGCAGCATTAACCCAACGCTTTATGGATAGTGCGGATGGTGTCCTTTGGCTCAGTAGTTCCTCCTCACCCGGTCAAGTCAAAGAATTAGCGGCTTTGGGGCAGGAATTACGCCGACATAAACCGTTATTGCCAGTGCTGACACGCAGTGATTATTTTGAAGAAGATGAAGTCGATGGCGACATTTGCCAGATTCTATGCAATAAAACCTCTGACCAACGTTATCTGCAAGAAACCGATGTTCAAACCCGTGCTATTGACCAACTGATCGCAATGCAAGTTGATCCTGTGCTGTTGCAATCGCCAATTTCAACCTCCTCTCAGATGTTAAAAAATGCGGATTTCAATGATCAGGCCATGCAAATGGCAGGTTTTAATCGTTTATTTGATGCACTTTTACATTTGATCCAACCTGCTCTGGCTTATAAACAGCGTAAACCTGCGGAAGCATTGTTACATCATTTACAAGAACAAATTCTAACGCCTTTACAACTTGAGGTTGTGCCACAACTGCATCAATTACAGCAGCAGCTAAGCAATGCTATGAGCGCTTTGCTGCAACATAAACAGCAGATCATTACGCAAACATGGCGCAGTATGATTGCAACCCTGCCAAGCTTATTAGAGCAACATGCCGAGCAGCAAGCGGTGGATGAATTGTATAGTGCACTGACCCAACAGGCTCAACAGCTTCTATCACAACATATTGCAAATACTTTATCGGATTATCAACTGCAATATGCCCCTCTCAGTCCGTTACAGTTTGCTAAGCATCTGGCGTATGAAGTGATTCATGCTGATGATGCAACTGAGATCTTGGCCATTGGCCATGACCGTTTATATACTGAGATCTCACATAGTTTATGGCAAAAGCTTGATCTATATAGCGATGAAGTTACTGCACAATGCCAAGAACTGCTGAGCAATCTTCAAGAGCAAATTGCCATCATCCAGCAAGGCTTAATCAATGACGAACAGGAACTGCAATACATTGCGAATTCATTAAGAATGCAAGGATAAACACCGATAATGTCATTTTAAAATCAATATGTTAAAATCATGGTTTCAAATCATTAACTCAATAGGTCTCATTCATAAATCAAAAAATGATCATATTGAGTGAATTAGATTGGTATTAAAAGTCCCTTCTCCCATTGGGAGAAGGCGAGGATGAGGGGATTTTAGGTTGATCTCAGCGCAGACATATACTCGATTAATCCCCATCGAGTTGAAGTGGAATCCCTTCTTCTTCAAAGACTTGTCGAATACATTCTAAAATCTTAGGCAAATAAGGACTTTGATCCATATTTCTCACGGCTAATGAAATAGGACTATAGGCCTCTATATCCAAAATCGGAATATAGACCAGATTTTTCATGCCTATTTCACTGGCGCTTTCAGGAATAATGCATATCCCTTCCCCTGACGACACCAAACCCAAAGCCATATGGATTTCTCGAACTTCAACCATATCTTTCGGTACCAAGCCTAATTCGGTAAAAATGGATTGAATCAAGGTTGAGAAATTGGGCTTCTGTGTGGCTGGATAAGAAAAAATAGGTTCATTGATAATTTGCGATAAATAAATACCTTTATCGATATAACTGGTTAAATGATGATTTTTATGCGCGGCTAATTTTAATTTCTCTTTGTACAATAAAATGCGCTTAATCGATGGATCACTAATTCTTAAACGACCAAAGCCTAAATCTATTTTACCGAGTTTGAGTGCTTCGATTTGATCCTTGGTACTGTGCTCAATCAGCTCAACCTGAATGTCAGGGTTATTTTGACGAAATAAATAAATTACCTGAGGCAGTAATGCATACAGCAATGAACTGACATAACCAATACGGACAATTGTATTCATTGAACTAATACGCTTCGCCATAGAGGTGGCTTGCGCAGTATGAGTCAAAATTTGTACCGCATGTTGGTAAAAGAATTGCCCTGCTTCTGTTGTTCTTACTGGACGTGTGCCACGCTCAAATAAAAGAATACCGAGTTCTTCTTCTAACTTTTGAATCTGACGGCTCAATGGCGGTTGAGCAATACATAATTTTTCTGCAGCTTTGGTAATACTCTGCTCTTCAACCACTGTAACGAAATAACGAAGATATCTTAATTCCATCTCTCTAAATCCCTTTTATATACCTTTTAAGTATCTAAAAATACCAAAATCGGCCTAGTTAAAGATATTACATTAAATTAGGGTATATAAATAGATTAATACTTAAGAAATAACCACGATGTACAAGTCCATAGAAACGCTGTTAATCGAAATTCCAACGATACGTCCTCACAAGATGGCCGTTGCGACAATGCAAACCCAAACCTTGGTCCTGATTAAAGTCACGACTGAAGATGGTTTAATTGGCTGGGGTGAAGCGACCACAATTGGCGGTTTAGGTTATGGCGAAGAAAGTCCTGAAAGTGTAAAGACCAATATCGAAACCTATTTTGCGCCATTGTTAAAAACACTGTCTGGTGCCAATATTGCCCAAACAATGCAAGTGATCCATCGTAATATCAACGGTAATCGTTTTGCGAAATGTGCTGTTCAAACTGCATTATTAGATATTCAAGCACAACGTTTAGGTCAACCCCTGAGTGAAATTTTAGGCGGTCGCTTACGTGACAGTATTCCTGTGCTTTGGGTTTTGGCGTCGGGCAATACCGAAAAAGACATTGCCGAAGCAGAAAAAATGATTGCGTTAAAACGTCACAATGTCTTTAAGTTAAAAATCGGTTCACGTCCTGTTGAACAAGATGTTGAGCATGTATTGGCAATCAAAAAAGCCTTGGGCGCAGACATCTCAATTCGTGTAGACGTTAACCGTGCGTGGTCTGAACTGAATGCAATTAAAGGGATTCAAATGCTTCAAGATGGTGGCGTTGACCTGATTGAACAGCCTTGTGCAATACATAATATTGATGCTATGCAACGTCTTAGCCGTAAGTTTGATATCGCGATCATGGCAGATGAGTCGTTAACAGGTCCGCAAAGTGCTTATAACTTGGCAAAAACCAATGCAGCCTCAGTTTTTGCGGTAAAAGTTGCGCAATCTGGTGGTCTGATTGAAGCATGCGAAGTTGGCAAAATCGCCAATCTGGCAGGTATTGATCTTTATGGTGGCACTATGCTTGAAGGTCCTGTTGGAACAATTGCCTCAGCACATGCCTTCTCTACATTTAGTAATCTCGCAGCGGGAACTGAATTATTTGGCCCACTGTTGCTGACCGAAGAGATTTTAAAAACACCGCTTCAATATGGCAATTTTGAGCTCAAAATTCCAACTGGTCCGGGCCTCGGCATTGAACTAGATGAAGACAAAATCGACAACCTACGTCGTCAATAATTCAAGGAGCTGACATGCTTTTCCAAGTACGAATGGATGTACACATCCCCCTCGATATGCCCGTCGAAAAAGCCAATGAAATTAAAGCAATTGAAAAGGCTTATTCACAAGATTTACAACGTCAAGGGAAATGGCGTCATATCTGGCGTATTACAGGCCAATACTCAAACACCAGTATTTTTGATGTAGAGAGCAATGAAGAACTCCACAATATTTTACAGGGATTGCCTTTATATCCTTATATGAATATCGAAGTGACGGCCTTAAACCGTCATCCGTCTTCAATTCGAGAAGATGACCATTAAGCAGCGGGTGTAAATTCATTGACCAAATAACTGTGAGATAAGTTCTTTCTCACAGTTTTTTAAGTTTCTATACATGTCTATCTTTGCTAATGCGGTATGTATAGAAATTTAAAAACATGGATAAAAGGTTCGTCTTATGATTGATAAAAGTAAGCTCTCGTTGTCTGAGGTTCTGTCACACATCAAAGATGGTGCAACCATTATGATTGGTGGCTTTGGAACAGCAGGACAGCCCGCAGAGCTGATTGATGGGCTGATTGAACTTGGCGTTAAAGATCTGGTGATTGTCAATAACAATGCAGGCAATGGCGATTACGGTCTGGCTAAACTGCTTAAATCGGGTGCAGTCCGTAAAATCATTTGTTCTTTCCCACGTCAGTCTGATTCTTGGGTATTTGACGAACTCTATCATGCGGGCAAGATCGAACTGGAACTGGTTCCTCAAGGCAATCTCGCGTGTCGTATTCAAGCTGCTGGGATGGGTTTAGGTGCAGTGTTTACCCCAACAGGTTTTGGCACCTTATTGGCAGATGGCAAAGAAACCCGTCATATTGATGGCAAAGACTACGTGCTTGAATATCCAATTAAAGCAGACTTTGCACTGATTAAAGCACATCAAGGCGACCGTTGGGGCAACTTGGTTTATAACAAATCAGCACGTAACTTTGGTCCAATTATGGCGATGGCTGCAGATGTCACCATTGCACAGGTTTCTGAGGTGGTTGAATTAGGTCAGCTAGATCCTGAACACATTATTACCCCAGGGATTTTTGTTCAGCATGTGGTTGCAGTTGATGCAGCCAATGGTAATGGAGAATAACAATGAGCTACCAAAAACTAAGCCGTGACCAAATTGCTGAACGTGTTGCCCAAGATATTCCCGATGGTGCTTATGTCAATTTAGGCATTGGTTTACCGACCAAGATTTCAAAATATTTGCCAACAGACAAAGATGTCTTTCTACATTCTGAAAATGGTTTATTGGCTTTTGGTCCTCCACCCGCCAAAGGTGAAGAAGATCCTGAGTTGATTAATGCAGGCAAAGAATATGTGACTATGCTAACAGGTGGCTCATTTTTCCATCATGGTGATTCCTTTGCCATGATGCGTGGTGGACATCTGGATATTGCTGTATTGGGTGCATTCCAAGTGGCAGCCAATGGTGATCTTGCCAATTGGCATACCGGTGCGCCAGATGCGATTCCTGCGGTGGGTGGTGCAATGGATTTGGCTGTAGGGGCCAAGAAAGTCTTTATCACCACAGATCATGTGACCAAGCAAGGTGAACCTAAGATTGTTGAAGAACTAAGCTATCCCGTGACAGGTAAGCATTGTGTTGATCGTATTTATACTGACTTATGCGTAATTGATGTGACCGCAGAGGGTTTAAAAGTGCTTGAAAAAGTTGCAGGTTTGAGCTTTGAAGAGTTACAGGCTTTGACGGGTGCTCAATTGATTGATGCGACACAGGGATAATAAATCCCTCCCTACCTCCCTTTAAGAAAGGGAGGGGTTCTTCTCTTTCATTAAGATAAGAAAGAAAGTCCCCCTTTGAAAAAGGGGGATATAGGGGGATTCAATATAAAAGGAAAGACACATGAAAAACGCTTACATCATAGATGCTATCCGTACCCCATTTGGTCGTTATGCCGGTGGTCTTGCACCAGTCCGTGCAGATGACCTCGGTGCTATTCCAATTCAAGCATTGATACAACGTAATCCAACGGTAGATTGGCAGCAAGTTGATGATGTGATTTATGGCTGTGCTAATCAGGCTGGTGAAGACAATCGTAATGTTGGGCGTATGTCAGCATTATTGGCGGGTGTGCCATACCAAGTGCCAGCAACCACTGTGAACCGTCTATGTGGTTCATCACTGGATGCGATTGCCATGGCAGCTCGTGCCATTAAAGCCAATGAAGCAGATTTAATCATTGCCGGTGGCGTAGAAAGCATGAGCCGTGCGCCCTATGTGATGGGTAAGTCGGACAGTGCTTTTGGACGCAGTCAAAAGATTGAAGACACCACCATGGGCTGGCGCTTTATCAACCCAAAACTCAAAGAATTGTATGGTGTGGACAGCATGCCACAAACCGCTGAAAACGTGGCAGAACAATTCAATATTAACCGTGCGGATCAAGATCAGTTTGCGCTGAATAGCCAACAACGTACTGCGGCAGCACAAGCTCAAGGCTTTTTCCAAAATGAGATTGTGCCTGTCACTATTCCACAGCGTAAAGGCGATGCTGTGCTTGTGGATACAGATGAACATCCACGTGCATCAACCACTTTAGCTGCACTGACAAAACTTAAAGGTGTGGTCAAAGCTGATGGTACGGTCACGGCGGGAAATGCGTCTGGGATTAATGATGGTGCAGCAGCATTATTGATCGCCTCAGATGAAGCCGTAGAAAAATACCAATTAAAACCACGTGGCAAAATTATTGCAGCAACTACTGTAGGTGTTGAGCCACGAATTATGGGCTTTGCGCCAGCGCCTGCGATTAAGAAACTGCTTAAACAAGCCGATCTTAGTTTAGCGCAAATGGATGTGATTGAGCTAAATGAAGCTTTTGCCGCCCAAGCTTTGGCCGTAACCCGTGATTTAGGTTTGGCAGATGATGATGCACGTGTCAATCCTAATGGTGGTGCGATTGCTTTAGGTCATCCTTTAGGCGCATCAGGTGCCAGACTGGTGACCACAGCCTTAAATCAACTTGAACAAATCAAGGGTGAATATGCCTTATGTTCAATGTGTATTGGGGTGGGACAAGGTATCGCACTCATTATTCAACGTGTTGATCAAAATTAAGGAACGAGCAATGCCAACTTTTCAATCAGCGGATGCACAAATTAATTATCAAAGTTTTGGAAACCCTAACTCCCCTGCACTGGTCTTTTCAAATTCCTTAGGGACCAACTATGGCATGTGGCAAAAGCAGTTCAATTATTTTAAAGAACGTTTTTTTGTCATTTGCTATGACACCCGTGGACATGGTTCTTCATCTGCGCCACAAGGTCCTTATACCTTGCCCCAATTGGCTGAAGATGTGATTCGATTACTGGATCATTTAAATATTGAAAAAGCCAGTTTCTGTGGCATTTCTATGGGGGGGTTAACAGGTCAATGGTTAGCCATCCATTATCCACAACGATTTAATGCTGTTGTTATCAGTAATACCGCAGCAAAAATTGGACAAGAACAAGCATGGCTAGATCGTGCCCAACTTGTCCGAGAACAAGGTTTAACCAACATCGCAGCAACCGCTGCATCACGTTGGTTTACAGATCCCTTTATCCAAAGTCATCCTGCAATTGTCAATAATCTGTGTAACGACTTAAGTGCTGGCAGCGCAATAGGTTATGCCAATTGTTGTGAGGCTTTGGCTAAAGCGGATGTCCGCAATCAACTCAAAGATATCACGATTCCAGTTTTGGTCATTGCAGGGACGCAAGACCCTGTAACTACAGTCGCAGATGGGCAATTTATGCAACAGCACATTCCAGAATCCCAACTTGTGGAAATTCAAGCATCGCATATTTCAAATATTGAATGTCCTGAAGCTTTCAATGCTGTACTTGAAAAATTTCTCTCAGCAATTTTTGCGACTGAACTTTGACACTTTATCTTTGACACTTAATTTTTGAAGCAGCATAAAGGGATAGAACATATCCCTTTATTTTTTGGCATTTCACCAAGACTTGATAAAGCATATTTAAAATAAAATGTTGAGATAAAATTAAGTGTATTTATTTAAAAGTATAAATATATACCCACAAAGTAATAGAAAATTACATATAAAAATAACAATCATTTTATTTAATCAGGACCTGCATATCGATAAATCTGTTGTTTTTAGAAAACATCTAAAAGCATTTCTTTCCCAACACTCTATTTCTCAACAATAATGAAAAGGATATTTCAATTGAAAAAAAGCCCCTCAAATAATCAACTGAGCGATAAACACCACTTAATCAAATTAGGTGTTTTAAGTTGTTTATTGCTTGCAGGATGTAGTTCATCCTCTCGTTTAGAATCAAACCCAGTGCAAAAACAGGTCACGATTCAACGTGACAATTTTGGCACACCGCATGTCTATGCCAAGGATACTTATGGTCTTTTTTATGGTTATGCCTATGCAGTCGCAACTGATCGTTTATTTCAAATGGAAATGTCAAAACGTACAGGTTTAGGCACTGTTGCTGAAGTGCTCGGTCCTGACTATCTACAGTATGATATTGCAACCCATAGTCGTTTTAATCCTGAACAGATTAAACAACAAATTGCCCGACTTTCTCCTGAAGATCGTGCCATTTTCGATGGCTATGCCGCTGGTTTTAATAAGCGTGTCCAAGAGGTCTTAGCCAATCCAGAGCTGATGCCTAAAGAGTTTGTTGATTACGATTTTAAACCATCAACATGGCAGCCAGAAGATATCGCAATGGTCTGGGTCGGCTTAATTCTCAATCGGTTTTTTTCAGCCAGTTCAGAAGTTTCAAACTTAGATTTACTGACTCAACTACAAAAAGAAAAAGGTCCAGAAACAGGATTAAAAGTTTATCAGCAATTACGTTGGCTAGATGATCCGAGCGCTCCCACAATTATTCAATCTAAAGTAAAACCACAAGTTTCAGCACATCAGCAACACATGTTAAAAGGTATAGCGCCTATCTCAAACCAAGCAGCCAAAAACTATTTAGCTCAAGCGCGTATTGCATTGGGTAAAAGTGTGGTTGATGGCGTCCCTACAGCCAGTAATGCTTGGGTGGTCAAAGGAGATAAAACGGTAGAAGGCCAAACGGTTTTATATAATGGGCCTCAACAAGGCTGGTACACGCCTGCAATTACTTATGCGGTTGGGTTACATGGTGCTGGCTATAATCTCACTGGGATTACCCCTGTCGGTCTACCTGCAATTCTATTTGGAACCAATGGAAAAATTGCTTGGGGTTCAACTGTCGGTTCGCTTGATACCAATGACGTCTATCAACTTAGCTTAAATCCGAGCAATCCAAAACAGTACCGTTATCAAGGCAGTTATATTCCCTTTGAACATCAACAGATCAAGATTAAAGTCCGTAATCAACCAGACCACGTTTTAGATGTGTATCAAAGTAAACAAGGCTTTGTCAGCACATGGGATGAAAAAAATCATACCGCCTATGCACAAAAACGTAGCTGGGAAGGTGTAGAGATTGAAACTTTATTGGGCTGGGCCAATGCAGCAAAAGCGAGCAACTGGCAAGAATTCCTAGATCAAGCCAAACGTGTCGCGGCTTCGATTACATGGTTTTATGCCGATACCCAAAATAATATTGGTGTCGCTGCATTGGGTCGTTTACCGATCCGCCCTGAAAACCAGCATATTCAACTGCCTGCTCAAGGTGATGGCTCAATGGAATGGCAGGGTTTCTATGATTTCTCAGATAATCCCAAAGCCTATAACCCTGAAAAAGGCTATATTAGCAGTTGGAACAATAAAGCTTATGCGGATTTACGTTCCGATTCCTCCAACTTCTCTCATGTTGACCGTGTCAATGAACTGATTGAACCCCTAGAAAGTAAAGCAAAATTAAGCCAACAAGACATTTGGGATATCAATAAAATGGGCGCTTGGTCGGATCTGAATGCGCGTTATTTTATTCCCTATATGGTCAAAGCTGCGCAAAGCCCGAACGCATCACCTTTAGCAAAGAAAATCGCACCGATATTGGCGAGTTGGGACTTCAAACTTCGTCCTGACAGTGAGGCTAAATTCTATCAAGGCGCAGCACCTGTCATTATGCGTACATGGCTCAATCAAATGATTGAATTGGTGCTTAAACCAAATCTATCCGAAAATATTTATGCACGTTACACAGATACCCTTTACCCAGTAAATAATGACCCACGGAGTACACAACCTGCCAATGCATCCAAACTAATCTGGAATGCACTGCAAGGCAAACAAGCCAGCGTTGTTCAAACCGTTGATTTCTTAAAAGGACAATCAGCAGATGATGTGGTGTTAACTGCCTTAGAAAACACCTTAATTCAGCTTTCAAAACAATATCATTCAGACCAACCCAATGATTGGAAAATTCCTGTTGCCACAATGGGATTCTCCAACAAAAACTCAGTGGGTATTCCATGGGCTGATCAGGCACATCAACAACAGCTGAGCACCTATGGGAATACAGGGAGTGCAACCTTTAGAGTGGTACTTAATCCCAATCAAGTCAGCATGTGTTCAATTCTTGCACCTGGTCAAAGTGGATTTATTCATCGCAATGGAAAGACTGATCCACACTTTGCCGATCAGCTGCCATTATTTGAGAACTATCAATGTAAGGATGATGCGGTAAGCCAAAAGCAAATTGATCAAGCAACACAGCAAAGTATGACTTTAACCTATTAATTTTTACTCGAAACAGCCCAATATATGCATATATTGGGCTGTTTGGATTTTAAAGCTTGTTCAGCTTATATATTTTCAGAACGTATCAAGCCTATATTCACAATCAGTAGATCACTGGAAGCGATACCACTCTTTTTAGACTGTGCTACTTGCTTTTAAATATCTATGCACATTTTTAATAGCGAATCATCACTGATTTTAATTCAGTAAAATCTTCAATAAATGCATCTGAAAACTCTCGACCAGTTCCTGAAGCTTTCACACCACCAAATGGAACCGACGGATCTAAAAAAGTATGCATATTGACCCATAAAGTACCCGCTTCAATTTTCGGTATTAAACGCAAAGCTTTGGACAAATCATTGGTCCAAATACTTGCGGTTAAACCAAATCGAGAATGATTCATCAGCTGAATGAGTTCTTCATCCGTTTCAAATGGCATTAATCCTACAATTGGACCAAAGGTCTCTTCTAAAAATAATGGATCATCAATCGCTTTTAAAGAAATTAAAGTCGGTTCGACAAAATAGCCTGTTTGTTGCAAAGTATCTCCACCAGCAATAATTTGATTATTGGCTTTAGCCAAATCTAAATAATGCTTTACTTTATCAAAGTGAGGCCGGTTAGACAGCGGACCAAACATACTGCTTTCATCCATCGCCGATCCAATTTTAAATTGAGATAATGCTTTAGAAAACTTTGCAACAAGCTCATCATATTTTGTCTGATGCACAAAAAATCGCTCTGGCGATGCACATACTTGGCCTTGATGCACAAAAGTTGCTTGTATCAAGGTAGGTAAAATCTCATCTATATTTGCATCAGCCAAAATAGCAATCGCATTTTTACCCCCCAACTCCAAGCTAACACGAGTTAAATCACTGCTCATCGCAAGCTTACCAATAGCAATCCCCGTAGGTACTGAGCCTGTGAAAGAAACCTTTTTAACCAAGGGTGACTCAATCAGATATTGCCCAGTTTCGCCTTTACCCGTCACAACATTGATCACACCTGCTGGAATACCCGCTTCAATTGCTAACTCAGCTAAACGTAGCAATGACAAACTGGCAAATTCACTGGGTTTCAGCACAATGCTACAGCCTGTTGTTAAAGCTGAACCAATTTTCCAAATGCCAATCATGAGTGAAAAATTCCACGGAACAATACCCGCGACGACCCCAACAGGCTGCCTCAAGGTAAATGCGGTATATTTTTCACCTTGTGTAGAAGGAATAGAAGGTTGCATCGTTTGACCATGAATCTTGGTGGCCCAACCAGCAAAATATCTTAAAAAAATAATAGATTGCGCCACTTCAAGATGACGGGAAATATGAATTAACTTTCCAGTAGACAAAGACTCTAGTTGCGCAAGTTCCTCAGCATATTGCTCAATTAAATCTGCCAATTTATTCAGTTTTACACCACGTTGATACGGTGTCGTTTCAGCCCAAGCATTTTGAAAAGCATGATCTGCACTGGATACTGCATCTACAACATCTTGTTGACTCGCGATACTGATCTGAGCAATGACTTGTTCGGTAGAGGGATTCACAATATCAACTTTATTTGAATGTTGAGCAGCAACCCACTTCCCATCAATAAAATGTCCATGCGCTCTATTCAAAAAAGTCTGTACGCTATCTAATATTTTGACTTCATTCATTTTTATTCCTCACGTTTAACTTTAAAAGGCTTAATTAATAGATATATTGCAAAATCAATTGAGCATATAGATTGGTCTTATCATCATAGTTTTGAGTACCGCCACTATGGATATCTTGCTTCGGTTTATACAGCCCAATGAGCGGAATAACGGTAACGTTTTTATTTACAGACCAGACCGAAAACACATCCAACTCATGTCCATCAACATTTGTTAAAGCTTTATTTACTGTTTTAAACTTATGTGCCAAAGCACCTAATATAAAATTTTCTTTTAAATTCATCATGTAAGATATTTGATGAATATCGGCATTTTTATTGAAAGGACCCGCATAGTTTCCAGCAACCTCCCCCTGAAACCATGTTCCAAATCCCACGGTATTTCCATAAAACATGGGATCATATTGGTCTGAAAAACGACTAAAGCGATAGCCTAGCGAAGGCGTATATTTTGAAGATAAAAAGTTATAGTTCAGTCCTAAATAACCTGCATTTTCTTGGTGTTCCTTTTTGTCTTGAACAACAAATTCAGATTTAATTTGTAACTCTGGTAAAAGTTGATAATTCAAACGTAAAGCATAATTTGTAAGATCTTTCCGCCCTGAAATATGCTCGGCATCATCAAGATCTAATACATTTAAGTAAGTAAATCCGATACCTTTATCATTAAGTTGATACATCAGATCAGTTACAAAGAGTTCTGATGAAAATTGTGCTTTATTATTCGATTTTAAATAGGCCAGTTTTAAGGTTGTATGATCTTGCAATTTATATTGCAGCAGACTGGTAAAATCAAAACTGCGTCGTGCCGCCAGATAATAGGCCCCTCCACGGTCTAATGCGCCATCTGCGGGTAGTTTTCCGAGGTTTAATGCATCACCAGCAATAAAAAAACCGTCTCCAATCATTATATTTTGTCGACCAATACTTAAATCATATGTGGTCAATTGATCTTTATGAGTACCATCTTTAAAACCAATAACCCATTCATTCACATCAGTTTTACGTTCTTTACCATTACTATTTTGTCCTGCATCCCCCTCTCCAAATGTGGCTGAGCTAATCCCACTCAAACCTGCGTAGAGTTGGTTGTTATTCAATGTGTATTGTCCTTTTGCACCATATTTAAGATGCCCTTCTTGCCAATTTATTCTTTGCTCAGCTATATTTTCACCGTTATAACTTTTCCCACTGCTAAAAGCACCCAAGGTGACTTCAAAAATCGGTTTAATTTCTATTTCACTTGCATAGACAGTTGAAAAAATTGAGACAAAGAAAGTCCCTCTCATCACTTGAGAAAGTAGCGTTTTCATACAAAATTCCTTTTTGTGAACGGTCTACAAGATGCTAAGTTTTGGGTAACTTATTGGTTACCCATACTTGCTGATTGGCATCTTTAGTGATGCTCATGCTGGGTATTTTCTTTTTCATCACCCAAATTCAAGGTTGGTGTATTATCAAAGAAATTCCACGGTTTGATTAAGGTATAAACCCATTCGGTTGGCATAATTGGCCATTCTTCAGCACGTGCTACATGGGTTGTTCCTGTCGTCATCCAGACCACAAGGTCTTTATTCTCAATATTGTCATTGTTACGAATAAACTGTCCTAAACCAGTATCATGCGTTGAGCGATTTGAATATTTACCTTCAGGGTAGCGTTCATCAGCATTGTACTGCGTCACCCAAATTTGCTTATCCATAAAATTCAGACGTTTAAATAACCATTCATCTTTGGCAAAATTTGCCCCCTTCGCCACAGGGTGTGTACCGCCAGCAAACGGAATCAGCTGATAAGAAACTGGGTTACCGAGTTTATTTTCTTTATTAAAGTTGGTTAGCAAACGAATAGTCGACGGATCAAACTTTTCAGCAGCGTTTTGCTCATTGCTAATCACCTGACTGTCAATTTGCATCGTACTTGTACGAACACCACCTCTGTCATTTACCTTCACGACAGGGTCCATATGCATAAAGCTATTATTTTCCCCATCGACATCCAGATCTAAACGGAAGTTATAGATATGTTGATGCGTGGTACCAACAATATTATGGTCAATTAACGTGCCGTATTTAGTGTCTTCTTTGGCAGTACTGTCATGCATAGTTCGCGCTTTAACCCCTTTAACAGCTTCAATTCCTGTTGCACCAGCATTAATTCCAATGACGCCATTTTGAGCAAATACCCAATCAAACATATAATCGTAATTTCCAACCGTACTAATCCAGCGCACCACAAGCTCACGGCGGGCTTCACTTGCATCCTGATCACCAAAAATTTCTTGATGTTTATACTCAGGTCCAGCGTATCGCTCAAAAATTGCGATCGCATTTGGAATAACTTGAGGCTGCCCTTTATAGTCAGCAATCACGGCATCCAGTAAAACCGCATTTTCTGGCGCATCTGTACCCAGTTGAATCGATGAAGTGAGTGTTCCCATACCATACTCACCTGAGTCTAGATAAGATTTAAAGTACCATCCCATATCTGGGTCACCATATGGAACAACCATTCCACCAAGGTTACCCTCATACATGACTTTACGCTTTACACCCTTATCTTTATAAGTCACGGTTGAAAGCTGTAGGCCAACACGAGAATCCAGTCCAACATGGAAACACCAGTTTCCCCAATGTACAGTCTGTCCAGTAATTGTGAAGTTTTTACCTTCAGGTTCAATAATGTTCAGTGGTTTAATTTTCGGGGGTTGCGTATTTTTAGTCGCATAAGGCCGATCTGCCATCGGAACGGGAATCATTGCCCCTTCTTCAATTTTAATAATTTTTTCTTTATCTAGATCAACCACAGCAACTAAATTTTCAATAGGATGTGCCCAATAATTGCCATCGCCTGTATCTAGATATGATACGACTTTTAAAACGTTCAGTTGTTTGTCTAAACCATCCTTACCGCCAAAATATCCAACAGTTAGAGGATTGGTAATGACCTTTTTAACATCCGTTACACCTCGTTTACGTAAAGCTTCCTGATATTCTTTGCTTGACTCAATCACACGCTGGACTGTCTCGAAGTTATCTAGCAGGATCATTCCATGTGTATCTTTTAATACATTCCATTTTGTAACTTGCTGAGTATGAAGATTCACCTCACCTTCAATCGCTTGATTACCTTTTAATAAAATAAAAGATGCTATACGGTCTTCTTTATAGTCTTTGTGGTTAATAAAATAATCCCACACTTTGGCTTTTTCAGGTTCTTTCAGCTTTAACTCGGCAAAACGCATATTTTTATAGGCATATTTTGAGCGATTAATACTTTCAAATGTTTTTTTGATTTCTTCTGTACTTAAACTATTGAGTGGGTGAAACGTGTTTTCAATTTTAAATGTTTGATCTAAGCCAGACTGAAATACTTCATTGAAAAAGTCTTTGCCAATAACAGGCTTACCCTCTTTAATAACTAATGGCACACTTAACTTTAACGGTTTACCATTGACTAAAACCTGATCTGAATTTGGTTTAGCTCTCACCACTATAGAGCCTTTGCTGATCATATACGTATTGGTAAAATCATCTTTTACAACTTTAGCGCCTTGCTCGCTCATGTTTTGATATAAAGGGACTAATTCTGCCTGTCCACCATGCGCATAAGCTTGTGTGTTCAGTCCCCAAAAGCTCGCAGCTATAGATAAGTTAAGCGCCAATATTTTTTGTATATCATTGAATAATCGTTGTTTACGCATCAGTTTCATCCTTTTCATCTATCCCTAAACTATCTAAGACAGATAGTTAAATGCACGTTCCTATGTGTGAAATTCGTGAGATAAACTGAATATTTTTAAGTTTATTCAGTCGTTCCTAACTGTTCTCATCGATTTAATTTCAACACACTTGCATGGGGCTAGCTTGTTCAGGAATGACCTCGAACTTGTCTAGAAGTGACATCAAAAAAACAAAAGACTTAAGTCAAGACATGCTCTCTAAATTCTTTAGGAGAGACGCCATAATTCTTTTTAAAGATTTTTGAAAAATGCGCGCCATCCCAAAATCCCCATTTCAAGGCAATTTGGGTAATCGAGCTTTGCTTATTTTTTTTATCAAGCAAATCTGCTTTAATTTTTTCTAAGCGTTTGAGCTGTATATACTTGTTAATCGATAAATTTTCTTGCAGAAATAATCGATAAAGATGCCGTAATGATACACCAATATGCTCAGCAATCAGCTTAGGCGTCAGATCAGGTTTGGCTAAATTTTCAATAATATAGCGCTCTGCTTTTTCCATAAGATTATTTGAATCATGCATATTTTTATAATTAATTGTCGGTTTGATTAAAGCAATCAAGGCATCTTCAAAAGCATTGCCATCTTCAGTTGCATACCAAAGTTTAATGTTTTCAGCAGACATATTTTTCATAATATTTTTAAGTAAAAAACCACTCATATTTTGCGTAATGAGTTTGCCAAAATATTCAGAACTAATATTTTCTTTCAACAATTTTTCCCGCGACAGATGCACAGAAATTTGACTGACTAAGCCTTGTGGAAACATAGAAATTGTTTCAACTGGGTCGAGTAATACAATATCGCCCTCATTGAGACTCAAGGTTTCATTTTTATAGTTCAACTGTATTTTGCCCGAATACTGCAAAATCAAAAAACAAAAACGATTATTTACTCGATCGATTTCATCCGCTTTTCGGACAATTTTGTTTGCATTATTTTTAATAAAAGCGATCTCAGTATCGCCCAATAAAAAACATTCGACTTCGCCAATGAACAAATCACGTGTACCATCAAAATCTGTTTCAAAATTACCGCAAACATTTTTGATATTACGCGTCCAAGTTATTAGTGCATCACGTACATATTGGTTCATCCGCTCACTTCCTTGTTTTACGGTTTAAACTGTTCAAAAATCGATATTAAATATACTTCTCGCTCATAAATTCTTTTGTTTATTATATAAATAGCGAATAGTCTAAAGCTGATAGACCCTTTCAACCTATCAGCTTATTAAGCCTTATACAATCCCCGCAATATCCTTTAAAATTTTAATAAAAATTTCCTTTTCATTTTCAGGATATTTTTCAAAAACTTCATTTTGATGGCTATCGGCAATATCAAACAGATAATGTGCGGTTTTCTTGCCCTTTTCCGTTAACTTAAAAAAACCTTCCGTTTCAATCAATAAACCATCTTTTTTTAAGATAAGCGCAGCTTGTTCGATCTCACGCATCGGCATGGCAATATCACGTGGTAAATCTGCTTTATTGGATGCGGTACCACTGCCCAACACCAATAATAATCTTGCTTCACTGGTGCGAAATCCAGTGATTAACTGCTTCGGAATATAATCAGTCTGATAAAATTTAAACGCCCGACTCATTAAATAACAGACATTACTATATAAATGCCCTTGATGTAATTCGCCTAAGTCTTCTGCTTCTACAGTATCTTTAAGCTGTAATAATGGATGAGGAATCACACCTGAATACGCGCCTTGGTGATACACCAACGGACTACGCCCTTGATCATGAAACTTAACGACTTTGCCAATAATAATCCAGTGATCACCACCTTCAATAATTTCATGTCGCTCACATTCAAACACTGCTGAACAATGGTCTAGAACTGGTGATTGACCTGCACCAACCTGATAACTTGTACCTTCATACTTATCGATATTGCGACGGGAAAACTTATTGGATAACTCAATTTGAGAACCCGATAAAATATTTACCGCAAAGTGTGTAGCTTGCTCAAATACAGAAAAACTCGATGATTTTTTATCGATACTCCATAAAATGAGTGGTGGGTCTAAAGACACTGAGTTAAAACTATTTGCAGTGACTCCAACCTTCTCGCCTTGCTCATTTTGTGCCGTCACAATGGTCACACCTGTAGCAAAATTACCCAATGCCCGTCTAAATTGCATTGGATCTATTTTGATTTCATCCATTGATTTTAATGAATTCATTATTCTCTCCTGAATCTTTTATCCTATTTAGCTCGGTATCTGAAATTGCTTAGTCCTGTTAAAAGCAATTAAATATCCAGTACCAATCGTGCTGACTTTGCACGGGAACAGCACACCAGTATTTGTTCATTACTGGCTTTTTCTTCATCAGTAAAATACACATCACGATGATCAGGCTCACCTTCGATCACATCGCACATACAGGTTCCGCAGACGCCCTGTTCGCAAGACATTTCAATCTCAATCCCTTCACGTGCCAGTGCTTGCAGAATGGTTTCTTCGGCATTGACCATGATGATCTTGCCGCTACGCTCAGCAACAACTTCAAATGCATCACCGTTGGTTTCAACCTCAACCTGAAAATATTCCTTATGAATCTGTTGCTCAGGAAAATTTTGCGTCAATGCCAAATTAATCACCCAATCCATAAATCCATTGGGACCACAGGTATAGATATGGCTTGCTTTGTCTATGTCCTGAATGGCAGATTGAAAAAACTCGCGATGGCTGGCCCCTTCCGATTTAAAATGAAAGGTGGTAAAGGGCGCCAATACACTATTTCTAATTTCATCAACAAAGGCACATTGCTCTGGGCTTGCCCCGCAATAATGCAGTTCAAAAGATGCATTTTCTTGTACCAATTGATAGGCCATAGTGATCAAAGGAGTAATTCCAATCCCCCCACCCACCAGTACAACATGATTGGCTTTGACTAATGGAAACAGGTTTTTCGGTTCACTGACCTGTATTTGCATACCATCTTTTAAATCCTCAAAAGCCGAGACTGAACCACCACGCGATTCTGGATCACGTAAAATCCCCAGTCTGAATATGCCAACATCTTTTGGGTTTTGGCATAGTGAGTACTGACGCACCATACCATTGGGTAAGTGCACATCAATATGCGCACCTGCTTCAATTTTTGGTAATGTGGCAGAATTTGCAGATTCAAACTCCATGACTGCAACATTCCCACCTTCTACATGACGGTTTCTGACAACCACGTTATAGAGTGTAGCCATGATTTATCTCCCTTTTATGCATCTCGCCCAAGGCTTAACGCATAAATAATCCACCGTTAATATCCCACGTCGCCCCAGTGACAAATGCAGCGCTTGGGCTTGCCAACAAGGCACAGGTTTCAGCAATAAATTCCATACTACCTAATGCTTTGACTGGGATATTTTGAATAAATTGCGCCATTTTTTCGTCAGATACCACACTGTGTACAATCGGTGATTCCATTGGCCCAGGTGCTATGGCGTTTACAGTCACGCCTTTAGCAGCAAACTCTTTGGCAAAGATTTTGGTCAAAGTCACAATTGCACCTTTGGTTGCAGCATAGTGTGCTCCTGTTGCAGTGCCTCCATTTTGCCCTGCCAATGAAGCCATATTGACGATACGGCCATAGCCTTGATCTGCCATATATTTGCCAATAATCTGACACGCTTGAAAGGTTCCTCGCTGATTCACTTGAGTGATCCAGTCAAAGTCAGCTGCAGTAATCTCTAAAACAGGGGTTGCCTTGGTGACCGTCGCATTATTAATCAACACATCCAATTTGCTGAATTTTTGTTGAATCCACTGCACTGCAGCATGAAAATCTTGCTCAACTGAAATATCCAGTTTTAACGCAAACATATTCTCGGCATTAGGACTACGTGCTTTGGCATTTTCAGCCTTTTCTAAGCTGCTAGCAGAGACAATCACTTGATGCCCCTGTGCTGCAAAATATTCGGCGATCACATTCCCTAAACCAGATGCTGCGCCCGTGACTAAAACAACCTGTTTCATTTTTTGCGCTCCTAGAGGATGTAACTGATACCCGCCAAAGTATCGGTCGAGTTGACTAAGTTGATAATTTTACGATTGATCTTAAAGCCTTGTTCTGGATCACGAACCAAATGAAAAATCACATCTGCGGTGTAATGTTTTAAGCTTTCCTTACGGAATTCACGGAGGTTTTGTGCACAGCGTAAAATGATTTCACCATCCTCATCTTTTACGACACGGATACGTGACACGCTACGGACGGTATTGGCTTTGGGTGCAGTCGAAATCGCTTCACCATTTTCCAAACGTTCTACCCGTAATGTACGCATATGATTGTTGTCATAGGCATAGTTCAAATTATTTTCATAATCCTTGAGTGTCGGATCAATCGGAATGATATACACGCCTTTTTCATTCCAGAGATTGAGCCATTCACGGTATTCACTGTGATCTAACATGTCAGCTTCAGCCCAAACAAAAGCAGTCACTTCATTTAATAATTGCAAATTCATGTTCATGCTACTCTCCTTAAGCTGTCATCATCTTTTTCCACTGCTGATAAGCAGCGCGCATTCCAGTTTCTGCACTGACATCGCTCTTTAAGCCATCTTCAGTTTTTACTTCGCCGGGTAAACCACGGTTCAACATGATCCATAAATCATGACCAGCATTGGCACCATGTTGCACACGTTCCCACGCTTCTGAGTCATCAGGCGTACCGAAACCAAATGGACCTTGGAAATGTTCATGTAGACGTAAGCGATATTGATTGGCAATCTGTGGACCACCATCCATCGTAATCACAGAATGGTGAATTTCAGTTTCATTGACTGAAATCGGTTGCATAACACGGAAGAACGCCATTGAACAGGCAATGTTCGGGAACAGGTTTAAGTTAAAACCAGAACCACCCACAGCACGTACAATACGGCGTACTTCAAGTTCTTCATGTCCGTCATCACGTAACGCTTGAGCAAGCTCTTCAAAACGTTCCTGAATTGGGCGTTCCATCAACTCTTCATCTAAATCCACCAGCTCAGGAATCATCACCATGACACTGTGACCATTGCCTAAGTCTTCAACATAGCCAGGTTGATTTTCAAAATTAAACAATTCTTCAGTCTTCTCATCGACTGAACTTAAGAATGACTTATGTACCAAGGGGAAATGATAAGCATCGGTGGTATTTTCCAGCTGGATTTTCCAATTGCCTGGGAAACGGAAACGATGTTCACCCAATACTTTAATTGGATAACCTGCGCCTTGTTTCATAAACAAATCAATCCATTTTTTCGCAGCGCCCAAGAAATCCGCTAAAGGCTCAATATCATCTTTAAAGGTGGCGAAAATCATACCGTTGTATTCTTCAACACGTAGGCTAATCAATGGAAACTCTGATTTATCCAGACACTCACCGTAACTTTCAGGCGAAGGTACACCACGCAATGAACCATCCAGTGCATAGCTCCATCCGTGATATGGGCAAACAAAACTGTTGGTTTTGCCTTTTTTATGTTCACATACAGTTGCTGCACGATGGCGGCAACGATTGAGCAATACATGGACTTTTTTCTTACGGTCACGTACAACGACCACAGGTTGCTTACCAATATTAATGGTTTTATAGCTACCACCATCTGGAATTTCGCTGGCATGTGCCACCCAAACCCAAGTGCTGTAATAAATCTTTTCCATTTCATCATCAAAGACACGCGCATCTTTATATAAAGAGGTATGCGCACGATCACTTTGAACTAACTCGCTGTAATCAATGTTAATATTCTGCATTGGAATAATACTGTTCATATCCATTATCCTTTTCAATTTATCCATAACTTATTGCTGAGACGGTACTGGCAATATCGCTGTACTGTTCCAGTGAGACACGGGGCGACTAAAAATATTTTCAGTCTGAAAATGTTTGATCTTCCATAGACCATCGGTTTGCTGTTTAAATTTCACACTGAGTTTTGCGGCATTTAAATGGCTATCTCCATTGAGAAAGGTCGAGGTTTGCAACATCAACCAGCTTGCATTGGCCTGATCGCCTGCAATATAAATTTGTTCTGAACTGACAAAATGCGCATTCATCACAAAATGTGATTCGGTTTGGGTATAGCTTTTAAACATGTCAAAAATGGCTTGCCATGAAGCATAGCGACCAAAAGATTGCGCATATTTCTCACCAATTCCTTCCCAAATACTGTCCTGATCAAATAAATCCATTAATTCATTGAGGTCAGTCTTGGCATTTAATCCATCACAAATTTCCATATAACGATGAATACAATTACGTATCGCGTTTTGCGCTTCGAGCTGCTCTAAGCGTTGTAAGATAACGGTCAAATCCATCTGGCTATTCATGTCATATTCATCCTTGGACATCTCGTGATTATTTAAATTTGGCTTATAAATAACCGGGTGCTGGCTGCATACCAAAGCTCACCAAAGCGGCATTTTGTAAAGTGGCATCACCCATAAAGGCATGCTGAGTCACCACATTGGTATCATTCACAAAACGGCTAAATGGATTATGGGTATAAATTGCAGTCATGCCCGCCAGCATTTGAATTTTGCGCGTTACACGTGCGCAAACTCGAGCAACATGGGTACAAGACAAACGCATCTCACTGATCTGTTCTGGCGTTGGCGTACTACCTGCAATAATCTCATTCCAAACGATTTGCATAGTGTCGTAGAACCAAACACGTGCTGCTTTAAACTCAGCTTCGACTTGGGCAAATTCGTATTGGGTGACTGGACGACTGGCAATTTCAGCACCACCTGTGATAGATGATTTGCCAGGTGCTAACTTTTGGAATTCTTCCAACGCTGCTGCTGCAACACCGATCCCGACCACAGTTAACACCTGTGTTGCCAATGACAGTGATGGATATTTAAAAAATGGTTCCGAAAGTTTGGACGGTTCACCACGGATAAAAGTCCAGTCATTGTTTACAAAGACATTATCCACCAACAGATCATGACTGCCTGTTCCCTTTAAACCGACCGTATCCCAAGTCATTTCGATTTGCGCTTGTTTTGCAGGGATAATTGCTAAACGTGGCAGACCTTGTGTGGTGTTATTGACCTGTGGACTAATCCCCACCCCAATAATATCGGCCCCCATACAACCACTTGAAAATTTCCATCGACCTTTTACCACCACGCCGTCAGCTCTTAAATCTGCGGGTTGCGGTGGAAAAATACCTGCTGCAAATACAATATCTGGGCTCTCTTTATATAATTCTTCAAGTGTTGCTTCAGGCAGGCTACCCAAATAAGCAGGGCTCATCCCAAAACTCGCAACCCATCCCACGGACCCATCTGCTTTAGACAAGCGTTCAATCAACTCACAAAACTGTTGAGGTGACCATTCATTGCCGCCAAAACGTTTCGGTACCAATGCACGATAGACACCAATCTGCTTTAACTTATCGATGATATCTTGACTCACATACGCTTGGTTATCGAACTCGCCTGTACAAGCACGTTCTCGAATCTCCTGACAGAGTGCTTCTAATTCCGTTATTGTTGTGTCCATTACAAATTCCTTTGTCGATAAATTATTCATTACCCAACTCCTTGTCATTTATTGCGCTGCATCCACGATATATTTCGCAATTGCACACAGCAGTTCATCCGAATTTCGTTTCGCCACGATTTGTAAACCCACGGGTTGCCCTTCGCTGGTTTTGAGCGGTATTGAAATTGCCGGATGTCCAGATAAATTGAATGGACGCACCAATGAAGTTAAGTTCAACAGTGCAACCATATGTTCTGCATCGATTAATTTGGGTGGGATTTGCGGAAGGGTTGGCAGTAACACGGCATCATATTTTTCCAATAAGCTGTCAATTTCATTGATAAATTGTGCTTTGACCGCTTCCGCCTCTTTTACTTGTTGCGCAGTGGTTTGCGCAGATTTGAGCAAGCGAGCATGGATATCGTCACCCAATAAATCGGTTTTGGTTAACTCGCCATACGCCTGCCAATTTTCATAATTAATGATCTGCATCCCTGCATCATAAGCAGGTTCAAACCATTCAGATTTCACTGGTGTAGCTGACAGATTCGCCTGAGCAAGAAATTGCTGAATGCAGTTCAATACCGTCGGATTCGCGTTTACCTCAAGCCAAGCCAGTTTTGGCGTATGCGCTAATTTTTCCAAAGCATGGAAACTTGGGTCAATTATCTGCATCGCGGTTTCAATCATTGCAACCGAAGCGGCAAATGGTCCCACGCAATCCAACGAACTCATGGCTGGATGTATCCCTTGACGACTGACGCGATTGAATGTCGGTTTAAAACCATACACGCCACAACATGCCGCTGGCATACGAATTGAACCACCAGTATCGGTACCTAAAGTGAAATCAGCCAGACCCGCGGCTACGGCAGCAGCAGACCCACTTGATGAACCACCTGGGATAAGATCAGGATATTGAGGATTGATTGCAGTGCCAAAAACAGGATTGATCCCGGTAATACCAAAAGCCAACTCATGTAGATTGGTTTTTGCAGTAATTTGGCAATCCGCTGCCAAAATACGCTCTACCACTTCTGCATTTTTTGTTGCAGAAGGCTTATCCATCAAGGCTTTGCTCCCGATCATGGTCTTTAGACCTTGAATATCAATGGAATCTTTCACCATGACTTTTAAAGCACCGCGTCCTATTTGTACGTCTTGTACAACAATATTCATTCACTTTTCCATGTATTTTTGTACTTAATACCAATATCGGAAAAAGTAATGTAATTGTCAAGATGTTTTTATCAGAAAGAGCAAAGATTTTTTCTTTAATTTTTGTATAATGATGAATATTCATCTTTATAAAGTTATCACTTTGCTATGCTTACTCATTTAGAACAATTTCTACCTAATAATGAACCTAGCAGTTTACAAAGCTATCCTTTCTTTTGGATTTCTCAAGTGAATGGTAAATACACACAACTTATTGAAAAATCAATAAAAAAACTAGGTATCGACAATACGCGTCGTAAAATCATTTTAAGTACCAATGCTTTGCAACAAGCCAGTATTACCGAAATTGCCAACCTCTCTACCCTTAAATTGACCACAGCAACCAAAGCCATTTATCGCCTAGTTGAAGATGATATTGTGCAGGTTTTTTCTTCAGAGTCTGATGAACGTATCTCGATGGTCAAGTTGACAGACAAAGGTAAAGAATTGGTGGAGCAGATCAATCAAATCAGCCAAGTGACTTTATCTGGGATTTTAAATGCCTTTGAAGATGAAGAATTGCATCAGTTAAATGCACAGTTGAAAAAGCTATTCAATTTGATGCCATCAAGCTAAAAGCTGTAAATAAACGCCCATTAGCTGAATGCAATGGGCGAATTGTTCGGTTCATCACGTTGTGGACTGTAAAATATTAAACGGTGGTTTTAACTTACTTTTTTCAATTCGATCTGAAAAGGTTCGTAAGACATCTTGTTTATATTGATGAATATCCACATCCGCATAATTATAAAAGCCCTGCTTTTCACGAAGGCCATTACGCTGCTGCCGCATATTTTCCGCAATAATTTCAGGTGTACGAAAACGCTCACCCAGCTCTTTTTGCAAATATTGCGAGGCATAATACAAAATATCGCCACCGCCCCAATCAATAAACTCCAATAAGCCTAAAACAGAAAAACGCAAACCAAAACCGGTACGAATAGCAATATCAATATCTTCTGCCGAAGCGACTCCATCTTCAACCATACGTGCCGCTTCATTCATTGCCAAGGCCTGAATCCTTGGCACGATATAACCCGCCTTGGCATTACAAACCACAGGTACCTTACCAATCGCCTGTAGAAATTGCTTAAGCTGAGTCAGCACCTCATTTGAGGTCTGGTCAGAACGGCTTAACTCCACCAAAGGCATGAGATAAGCAGGATTTAGCCAATGTGCATTGACCACTCGCTCAGGATGCGAAATCATTTGCGCAATATCCGTCACTAAAAATGTCGATGTGGTCGAAGCCACAATACACTGCTGTGAAAGATATTGATCCAGCCAAGCAAAAATTTCTTGTTTGGCTTGTTTTACTTCTGGTACAGCCTCAAGAATCAACGCACAGTTTGGCAATATGCCTGTAGCCGCCTGTTTAGATAAAATCGCAATCTTATCCAAAATAAAAACTTGCTGCTCCGCTTGAATAAACTGAATTTTCTCAAGCAACTGTAACTCTTGCTGTAAATCAGCACGAATTTGAGTTTGATATTGTTCAAATTCAGCTTCACTACGTTGTTTTGCATCAATCAAATCAACGTTTAGTCCTGCATAGGCAAATGCAACCGCAATGGCTTTGCCCATACGTCCAGCACCAAGCACCGCAATTTTTTCGATCATCTGCATTTTAGACTCCTTGTTGCAAAATCGCTTGCAGTTCTGCTGGGCTTTTATCCGCAAGACCTAAACGCTCAAAAGTACGTCCTTGTTGATATAAATCCTTACCCGTGACTGCTGACGCGATATTCAATAAGCCCTCAGCAACAGGGGTTGCAACACCTGCCCAACGTCCCACAGAAACTAAAAAAGATAATCCTAAACGAGTGTCTTCTAACATATAGCGATGTGAATCTAAGTCGATATCCTCACGCCAGTCACCGCTGTCGGTTAATTTTCCATGTGCCCCACGTCCATACATCCATTCATCACCCTCACCTTCATGATTATAATGATCCGCCAAAGGAAAATGTGGTGCGGCATATCCCAATGCTTCACGTACTTGCATTCGTTCCGCATCGAGTTGATTGGTGACACGGCGAATTGAGGGTTGAGTACCTTCGTTATGAATATCCCACGCTTCAAAATGTTCAAGTGGACCCGCATTCATCAAAATCAGAGGTGGATGAATAATCGGTCCAGCATTCATCAATGCACCACTTAAGCTGTCCTCAACGGGTTCAACGCTAGGATATGCCTGTTTAAGCACGTGAAATGCATGTTGTGACAATACACTTGGAAATACGCCTGTGGGTAAACGGGTTGCATAACCACTAATCACAATTTGATTCACCCCATGTTTACGCACCAAATAAGGCAAAGTTCCCGTTTCTGCAAATGCCACTTGCGCAGTGTTGCCTGCTTGTTGCATCGCCTTGGCAAAGATAAAACTACCAAATGTCGCTGGTGGCAAGTACACCACTTGCCCTGCTTTAAAAAATGGCGCTGCTTGACGGGCTAAATCATCATGTGTGGTCGCAGGTAATGGAATAATAATCAACTCAGCATGTTCAATGGCGCGTTGCAAATCATCAGACAAATTAATCTGACTCTTTTCAAAACCCACCGTCACAGTGCGATCGCCCTGATAATCTTTAATCTTTAATTGCCCAGTGGCAGCAAGTTGTTGTAAAGCATCTGAATCACGGCGCCATAACAGCACCTCATGCCCTTTTTCAGCCATTTCTGCCGCAGCTGCATAACATCCATGACCGCCACCTAAAACTGTAATTTTCATCATTGCTCTTCCTGATTTATTTCAATTCATCATAGAAGCGCAATAACCTGCTGGCTTATCCAAACACGCAACACCTGTTCAGTTTACGAAAGCATTGTACTCATTTGAACAGGACTCATTTTTAAAGTTTTAGAAGGCAAACACCCATAACGTTTTTTATACAGCGTAGAAAAATGCCCTAAACTTTGGAAGCCATGACGCAACACAATATCCGTCACTGTTTCATTGGTTTGAGCATGCTGTAAAGCCAAATGTACCCGTTCAAGTCGCTGATCGCGGATATACTCGACTGGGGTTTGTTGTAAATACTGGCTAAAGCCTTTTTGCAATGTGCGGATCGACACCTCACAACACTGACTTAAATCTGCTAATGAAATCGGTTGTTCTAAATGATTGTGAATATATTTTTGTGCTTTTTTTAGATAGCCGGGCAAAATATGCTGTCTTTGCAAATTGAGCTGTTCACTATAGTTATTTGGGATCTTTAATAAAATCAGTTCAATTAAATACTGGGTAAAACTCGCAGAGATAAAGCTCCAATTTTGAATATGATAATAGGCATGGCACAAATAATTGAGGGTTTCAATAATCGAGTCTATGCCTTCCTCGGTACAGGACAGACTCAAATCAAAGATAACTGGTTCATGACTGGTATGCCCCAACATTTTAAACAATTGGGTTTCTACATCATGTTGAGCAAGTTTTAAAATAATATTTCGGCAATGCTGATTGGTCTGGATTTGCTGTTGAGTATGCGGATGCGTAATCGACATTATCCCGACTGACTGTAGCACCTGTTGGTCTTCTATACCGACTTTGCATTGGCCTTCCAGTGTCAAACGAAATAAATAAAAATCAGAAACCTCATCAATGGTGATTATCACAGGGGCACTATATTTAAGATCATACAAGGCACAATTTCCAAAGCGAAAACCATTTAAACGGGTATTTAGCGGTTCACGCACTTCCACCTCAAAACGATGAGGGCTTAAATAATAGCTGACCTGATCTTTAATGGTTTGATAATCATCCGATTTAAACAACAACAGCTCATTTAGATAATCCAACTTGAAAAACTGTTCCATCCTTTCACTCCCTGATTATGGATTGAACAAACAAGTCACAAAGCCCATTACAAAGAATGGGCGTTGTGACTGATTGAGAACACCATTAAATTAAGAGGCATGTTCCTGCTGCATACTGGCGCTAAATGCCTTACAGCCCTTTTTCAATAAGATAAATGCCAACACACATGAAATCGTACCCACGATAGACAAAGACATCCCCACCATCAGTGGATTTTCAAAGATTTTATCTGTAATCAATGCCACCAACGTGGTACCGATTCCAACTGCAACCAAATTACTGATCAGCAAAAATACGGCTGAGATTTGTGCACGCAACTGATTCGGTGCCAGCATTTGCATTGCTGTGGTTGAAATTGGCATTGGGAAAGAGGCAAAAAACATGGCAGGGACCAGAAATACCACAGAAAGCCACAGCTCATTGACTTGGGTAAACACCATAATTGGTAAAATTAATCCCACGATTCCGATCACGCCGGTAATCATTGGCGCGTCCTTACGTCCTTTTTGAATAAACCAGTCATTAAGCCAGCCTGCACAGAATACGCCAAGAATATTTGCCACCAATAACACCGTGCCTAGCATATAGCCTGCTTCTGTCGGTGTAAGGCCAAACTTACGCATGTAAAATGCTGGTGACCAACTAATCAAGCAATACAGTGCCATTGCATAGAAAGTAAAACCTAAATAATGGCAAGTAAAAGTACGACTATGTTTTTTGATAAACTTAAACGCATCTTTCATATTGGTCTTTTCAACTTGACCTTGTGCATTTAAACGCTGACCTTTACGTTGCGGTTCTCTCACCGTAAGCAACACCAGTAAGCCAATAAACACTCCAGGTAAGCCCACGATAATAAATGCCGCCTGCCATGCTCTTAATGCACCAAATAAAGGAACCTGAATGGTGTCCATATTTTTAAGCAAGCCAATCACATAACCGCCGACCAGAAAAGCAATCCCTCCACCGACAAATGAACCAATTGAATATACTGCAACAGCACGGCCTAATTTGTCCTTACTGAACATATCACTAAACATTGAATACGCTGCTGGAGATAAAGCAGCTTCGCCCACTCCAACCCCCATACGGCTTAAAAACAGTTGAATAAAGTTTTTACTTAAGCCACAGAATGCAGTTGCAATGCTCCAAAACACTACCCCGACTGCAATAATTTTTGGTCGAGAAAATCGGTCTGCCAAATAGGCCAGTGGCAACCCCATAAAGGCGTAAAACAACGAAAAGGCGAGACCATGTAATAGACTAAATTGGGTATCTGACAAACCTAGATCAGCCTTAATCGGTTCAATCATCAGTGCCAGTATTTGCCGATCTATAAATGAAAATATATAAGCCAACATGCAAAGTGAAACAACATACCATGCATATGTATTTGAATGAGAGCCTGTTGACTCTGGTGAATGAGTATCCATTTTTCTTCCTTGTCCATGCATTTTTATGATTGGTATCTTTAAGAAGATGTCGCGTATTTAAGGAAATATCCATTTCCTATCCACCTTCTTGATAAAAGCTTAACCCACTATAGTTATTTTTACATGGAATTTTCCATGTTATTTTAAGTATATAGTTATACCTTTTACTTCACAATGCTCAACTCGAACAAATTTATTTTATTTAAAATACTATATATCAATAAGATACTCTGTTTTCTAAATTGTAAATTACTTTTGGGAGCATTCTCGAAACATACGCTAAAAATTTAATTTTAAAATAATATTGAATTTTACATTTATTTTTACATAATATAGAAAATACTCCCCTCATAGGAAATGGATATGCCGCTGTCAAAACAAGATGCAATTGAAAGTATACATAGCATGCACGTACTGATTGAACGTATTTTTAACGGGAAACATACAGAACAAGATCTTCCCCTACTTATTGAATATTTTTCGGATCATTTTGAGATGGTCGGCGCAGCTGGAAAGCGCTTTTCCTTAGCCGATGTCAAAGGTCTGTTTAGCAATAATCAGGGCAAGATGCCAAATCTACAGATCGAAATTTATGATGAACAAATTTTGATGCAAAGCGAACAAAGCATTGTTCTCACCTATACTGAAAAACACACTAAGGAATCAGGAATTCTAGTTCGACGTTCTTGTGCGCTGATTGAAGAAATTCAAGGAAAAATGCAGTGGAGTTATTTACAGGAAACCTTTTTACCTTAAATAGTGGTCAGTCATAATAACTCCATTATTCAATGCAACGCTTTAAGTTCAATAAGATATCAATTTAGAATATAAATGATTGAGTTGCGACTTAAAGCTGAGTCCCCCGTTTTTCGCAAACACTTTGTCCATTTTCATCCCCATCATTAAAATTTTACTTAAAAACAAAATTACGGCGAAGCTCACTTAAAAAATATTATTTATTTCAAAAGTGTACATGCTTTGATTTATAAAACTGATTCAACAATCCTATCGCAATCTCCTCAACAAAAATGTATCCAAGCATTTAATCTGCATAAAGTGGATAAACACATGGAAAATCTGGATAGAGCCCTTCTTTAAATCGCGGTTCAATCAAACAAAGGACTGATTGGATAGAGGAAGAGCCCATGACTGCACGTAACCTCGCCGAATGGCAAAATTTTGTACACAGCTGTATCGATTTTCGACCAAATGATGGTGTTTATCGGATTGCTCGCGATATGTTTACCGAACCAGAACTGTTTGATCTCGAAATGGAGCTCATTTTTGAAAAGGTCTGGATTTATGCTTGCCATGAAAGTGAAATTGCCAATAACAATGATTTCATTACAGTACAGATTGGCCGACAACCGATCATTATCAGCCGTGATGGTAAAGGCGAACTACATGCCATGGTCAATGCCTGTGAGCATCGTGGTGCAACCTTGACCCGTGTGGCCAAAGGCAATCAGTCTGTATTCACCTGCCCGTTTCATGCTTGGTGTTATAAGTCGGATGGCCGTTTAGTCAAGGTCAAAGCGCCAAATGAATATTGTGAAGATTTTGATAAATCCAGCCGTGGTTTAAAACAAGGCCGTATTGCCAGCTATCGTGGATTTGTTTTTGTCAGTCTGGATACTCAGGCTACAGATTCACTGGAAGACTTTTTAGGTGATACTAAAGTGTTTCTTGACTTGATGGTTGATCAATCACCAACAGGTGAGCTTGAAGTATTACAAGGTAAATCTGCTTATACTTTTGCAGGCAACTGGAAACTACAAAATGAAAATGGTCTGGATGGCTATCACGTTAGTACCGTGCATTATAACTATGTTTCCACCGTTCAACATCGCCAGCAAGTCAACGCAGCCAATGGCAGTGAACTCGACACACTCGATTACAGTAAATTAGGTGCGGGTGATGCCGAAACTGACGATGGCTGGTTTAGCTTTAAAAATGGGCATAGTGTGTTGTTCAGCGATATGCCAAATTCAGCAGTACGTCCTGGTTATGATGTGGTGATGCCATATCTGCTGGAAAGATTTGGGGAAAAACGCGCTAAATGGGCCATGCATCGTTTACGTAACCTCAACCTTTATCCAAGCCTGTTCTTTATGGATCAGATCAGTTCACAACTGCGTATTGTCCGCCCAGTGGCGTGGAATAAAACTGAAGTCATCAGCCAATGTATTGGTGTCAAAGGTGAATCAGCGGAGGCACGTCGTAACCGTATTCGTCAGTTTGAAGACTTTTTCAATGTATCTGGATTGGGTACACCAGATGATCTGGTGGAATTCCGCGAACAACAAAAAGGCTTTCAGGGCCGTTTAGAACGCTGGAGTGATATCTCACGCGGTTATCATCAATGGAATTATGGTCCATCACAAAACTCACAAGACCTTGGTATTGAACCGGTGATCACAGGACGTGAAATTACCCATGAAGGACTATATGTCAACCAGCATGGTCACTGGCAACGCCTGCTCCTCAATGGACTCAATAAAAAAGCACTTAAGATGCAAGAAGTCACTTTTTTAAATCAATCTGTTACGGATGAGGTGTAACCATGTCTCAAGAACTTCATTTTGCAGTTTCTCAATTTCTTTATAAAAAAGCGGAACTGTGTGATCGCTATGATTGGGATGCTTATCTCGAACTCTATGATGAAGACAGCGAATATCATATCCCACAATGGATTGATGACCATCACTACGTTGAGGATCCCAATCAAGGCTTGTCCTATATTTATTACCCCGATCGTTCAGGACTTGAAGATCGTGTGTTCCGTATCCGCACTGGAAAAGCAGCTTCTGCAATGCCTTTACCGCGCACTCAACATAATATTCACAATGTACAAGTAAAGACTCAAGAAGATGGTTTGGTCGAGGCAAAGGTAAGCTGGCGCACGCTTTATAATCGTCAGGGCCTTGAAGGATGCTTTTATGGTCATGCCACTTATTTGCTCCGTCCAACTGAAGATAGCTTCCGTATTCGTCGTCAACACAGCGTATTGCTTAATGACAAGATAGATTCGGTTCTCGATTTCTATCACGTTTAAGGAGAAATACAATGAGTCATTCTGTTGCACTCAACTTTGCCGATGGTAGAACATTTTTTATCGCGGTACAGGAAGACGAATTGCTGTTAGATGCAGCAGTTCGTCAAGGAATCCACCTCCCGCTCGATTGCCGTGAAGGTGTTTGTGGAACCTGTCAGGGGAAATGTGAAACGGGTATTTATGAACAAGAATATGTTGATGAGGATGCATTAAGCGAACGTGATTTGGCTGAACGTAAAATGCTGGCTTGCCAGACACGGGTTAAATCTAATGCCGCTTTTTATTTCGATCATAGTTCCGAAATCTGTAATGCGGGTGAGGCTTTAAAAATCACCACGGTGGTTACTGCTGTTGAATTGGTTTCAGAAACCACCGCGATCTTGCATCTGGATGCCAGTAGTTTTGACAAGGAACTGAATTTTTTACCAGGTCAATATGCACGTTTACAAATTCCAGAGACTGACGATTGGCGTTCTTATTCATTTGCCAATCGTCCCAATGCCAACAATCAACTTCAGTTTTTAATTCGTCTGCTGCCAGATGGTGTAATGAGTAATTATCTCAGAGAACGTTGTCAGATTGGACAAAGCCTGATGATGGAAGCGCCTTTAGGTAGTTTTTATCTACGTGAAGCTGAACGCCCTCTGATCTTTATTGCAGGTGGTACAGGTTTATCGGCTTTTTTAGGTATGCTCGATAATATTGCCGATCAACCAAATCAACCCTCAGTCCAACTCTATTATGGTGTCAATACAGAAGCCGATCTATGTGAACAAAAGCGTTTGATCGCCTATGCAGAAAAGATCAAAGACTTTAGTTATCATCCGATCATTTCAAGCGCCTCAGAACTATGGCAAGGAAAATCAGGCTATATCCATCAACATCTGGATAAACAACAACTTCAACAACAGTGCTTTGATATGTACTTATGTGGCCCGCCACCGATGATCGAAGCCGTCAAATCTTGGCTAGATGAGCAGTCTATCGAAGATTGTTCGATTTACAGTGAGAAATTCTTACAGAGCAATACGGTTAGAACTTAGTTTTAACAACAAAATGCGTGTCATATCTTAAGATATGACACTAACTCACAGCAGGGTTAAGCTCAAGATGATTCAAATCTTAATTGGGCAACAAAACTTATTAAATAGAGAAATCATAGAATGATTTATTGATGGAATTTGGATATTTTTTCTACGTCGTCTGAATATTTCAGTTTGGTGATATCCTGATATTTGCAATAATATGAGGTGTTTTAATATAATTATATTATTCAATAAGTTATACCATTAAAAACAACTAAAAATAAATTGATCATTTTAGTCAGATTTGCTATACATAGAGATAGATCTTAAGGAATAGGATCATATAAAGAGTACAAAGCATGATCAACGCTATCCTTTATTTTTTTTAAAATACCATGACGTTTTTATTGATTTGATCACGCCAAACTAGACTAAAAATATGTTGTATCGAGGTATTTTATTTGGTCTATTTTTTGCTTAACTCTTTATATCACTGCCAGCCACTTAAAGTTTTAAGTATTGTTTAGTGCATTTTTAATCAGGTCATCATGTGACATAAAGATTAGCTGTAATAAACAAGCCAGCCAAAAGGAATATTTATGAGTCAGGTCGATCCTACTATGGAATTCAATGGACGTCATTTACAGCAATGCCCCATTTTTTCATCACAAAACTTAGTCTTTCAGCATCAAGACTTGGGCGAAACCTGCAAAAGTGTTGGGCAAATCTTCAAACCACATCTATTAAAAATCGTACAACAACAAAACGATTTTCACTCATCCATGCACCATCTTAAAGCAGGACGATTATCCATCAGTCGTCTGGAATACAGTGCCGATGTCTATATTGAACCTGACCATTTAGAAAAATTTTATCTGATTCAAATCCCAACACAGGGATATGCAGAAATTGAAATGAATCAACAAAAATTTATTTCTTATCCACAGGTTGCCTCTCTAATTTCACCCGAACAATCGCTAAAAATGCGCTGGCATGCCAACTCACCACAGCTGATTCTCAAAATTGATAAAGATGACCTTTTACAGCACTGCCGCCAGCATCTTCCAGACGCACAGCAGCACCCTCCTATTTTTGAACCCAAGCTTGATCTTTCTACCCAAGGCGGTGCTTATTTTTTCCAATTGATGCGTACATTGATGGATGCGCTTGCTTGTGAACAGCATCCTTTGCATCACCCAATGGCATTTAAGCAATTTGAATCCAGTCTATTTAATGCCCTGATTTACGGCCAAGCCAACAGCTTATTGCATCAAATCGATCAGTACAGAGAAAAAGCCATTTCACCTTATTTTGTCAAACGTACTGAAGCCTATATGCGTGAAAATCTACACGCAAATTTAACTATTGAACAATTGGCTGAACAAGCAGGCGTAAGCGTACGTACGTTGTTTGCAGGATTTAAAAGCTTTTTAAACACCACGCCAATGTCATATTTAAAAGAGTTGCGTTTTGAACAAGCGCATATGGAACTGCTACAAAATGAGCATGTCTCAGTCACAGATGTCGCGTTTAAATGGGGCTTTAGTCATCTTGGGCGTTTTTCTCAGGAATATAAACGTCGTTATGGTGAATTACCCTCTTGTACACGCCGTAGCACCCTTGAACAGCAAGATCTTAGGTTTAAGCCGTATTCTTAAACAACCGATGATTTTTAGTTAAAGAGATTTTATTCATTATAAAAAATTAAAAAACCTATTTAGAAGTATCTAAATAGGTCAAGTATATCTGTCAGTATGTTGCCATAGCGTTTCAAATTAGAAGTGATGAATATAGCGTAATTGCAAACGAGTTCCTTCAGGACGATTTTTTGCATCCTGTTCAAAATAGGCATTTGTCACGATATGATCATGTTTAGAAAAGCTATACATCGCCCCCGGTCCAATCGCCCACACTTGTTCACGTGTGCCTGTTAATTTTTCACCCTCTACTTCCGTGTCAGTCATTTGCTTGAGCCAGTAACCATTGATCCCTAAGCGTAATTGTGGTGTAAGCGCATAGTCTGTTGCAAAATTGGCATGGATCGCTTGCCCTGCCTGAATATCATCTGCAAGACCAAAGCTATAATTTGGATCATCATTTTTAAAATTGTACAAATAGTGCAGACGTGTAGAAACCGTCCACTTTGGATTAAACCAATAAGTTGCTGCCCAGTATGGATCAAATGAGACGGCATTATTGCCCGGATTAATATTTTTATTCTGATCATATTTCCCTGTCGGTAGATTGACCTGAAATTCAAAACGTTGTACGAATTTGGGCCCATCTTTGCCCATGACTGGGTCAAACTGGATAAATGGCCCAATCATCAGATCACCAAAACCCCCTTGGGCTTTAATCGCGGCATTATTTAAACCATCATCCATATCCATTTTACTGACAAATGGAATCAGCACATTCAATCCTAACGATGCGTGTTCACCTACACGCACATTGGACAGATAACTGACTTGTTCAACAATGACTTGATAATTTAAATCAGTCTTGGGTAAAGCTAACCGATGAGCTTGATTGTCTTTTAACTTGCTCGAATCATAATTTTGCAGATATGTTTGAGAATACCACCCCGGCCCAGCAGGCAGCCCACCATCCAGAAAGCTGGTCATGCCCAGATTCACTGTCGGCAAATCATAGGCTTGTGCTGCAACCGCTGTTAAGACCACTGTTCCAGCAAGAAAACCTCTTTTGATCACATTATTTTTCATTTTCGATCCCCGAAAAAAATCACGATCAAAATTGATCGTGATTGTTGCTGTTAAATACTCAGTTCTGGATGTGCTGCAGCAATACGATACTTGCCCGCATGAAACACCAAAGGCTCACCAATACGATGTTGATAATGTTCAATCTGACCAATAAAAATCAGATGATCCCCACCTTCATATTGATTTACGTTTTTACATACCAATGTTGCCAATACATCTTCTAGTAACGGTAAACCGCGCTCACACTCACGATGTGCAATGTTGGCAAACTTATCCTCTGAACCACGAGCAAAATGCCCTGAAAGTGAGTGATGTTCTTGTGCCAGCATATGAATCGCAAAATATTCGGCCTCAGTAAAATCCAATAAACTTGGTGCAGTCTTTGACAAACTCCATAAAATCAGCGGCGGATCGAGTGATAGTGAAGAAAACGAGTTGGCTGTCATCCCAATTTTTCGTCCATCTCGTCCACGGGTTGTAATCACCGTAACCCCTGTAGCAAACTGCCCTAACAGGTTGCGGATTTCTCTTGGATTTTCCGTATCAATTGGTTTTAAATCCAGTTCCTGCGATGTGTTGATATTCATACCATTCACCTTTGACTTTGCTTCCCTATTAAGCCACTTTTTGACAGCTTTTCGATTCGATAAAACGTTGCGCCTGTTCTGGATCAAACCACCATGGAGCAAAATTGCGTGGATTATCAAAATTATTGGCAATACTCGAAGCAATGGCATGGTTCTGCTCAGCCGCCGCCAAAAGCTCAATCATGTGCGGTTGTGGTGGCAACAATAAACTGTTGGTCCAAGCCACGACTTTTTCGGCATATGCCCAATAACGTTCAAATGTCTGTTGCATCCATTCATCTGTAAATGTTTGATTGTCATGCGCTAAAATGGCATCGAAATAAATTTTGCTACACTTGGCGGCATTGTTTGAACCTTGCCCAGTGATTGGGTCGTTCACCACTAACGCATCGGCCATACCAAAAACTTTACGACCAGATGGCAGGGTTAATATCGGTTTACGCACTCCCGGTGGAAAACGTCCAGATAGATAGCCACCAGCGTCGGTTAATTCAATATTTTCACAACGTGCTGCTTCCCAAGGCACATATTTGTTTAAAATATCTTTACTCATTTGCAAATGCTGTTCTGGTGTTTTTGCATCTTGCCAGCAATCCATCGGCCCACCGGGAATGCCTTCAAACACCATAATTTCACAAGCACCTGTAACTGTAAGCGCAGGAAAACAGAAATATTCACCCACTTCTGGAATCACGTTAAAAGTCACACGAGAATACGGCGACATTTGCTTCATACCTGTTACATAGGTCAAAGCAAGCGCGCGTTGTGGCTTATCAAAACAACTACGCGCTTCATCACGCTCGAACTGTTTAACCACTTCCCCCTTACCTGCGGCCAGTAAGACCAGCTCATATTCAGCAGTGAGCTGTTCCAGTTCATCTATTCCAACATCTTGAATAATCAACTGACCACCACGACGCTCAAACATTTCCATCCAGTACGGCATCTTGACGCGCTGATCTACCGATTGTGCATAACGCTCCAATCGCGCACTCCATGCAAAGGCAGGCTGTTTTGTTTCTGGGTTGACCAGTGTAAATCCAATCCCTTCAACCGCTGGACATTGCTCTTCCCAAAAATTAAGTCCAACATCACGCTCTGTTTGCAAGGCCGTGTGAAACATACACTGACTCGACATGACCTTGCCCTGACGAATTTCATCACCAGTACGGTTGGTGACAATCGTCACCTCATAACCTGTGTCTAATAATCCTAAACCGAGCTGCAATCCAGATTGACCCGCTCCTACTATAGCTATACGACGCATCATGGTTCTCCCATATTTTTTAATTCATTGAGTGTTTTAAATGTTTGATTTGCTATCACGCTTCATCAGCTAAACGTGGAATAGCTGGTTGATTCCCTTCAGGCCCCATGACGGAGTAACCACCATCGACGGCATAGTCTGCGCCTGTCACAAAACTTGCGGCTGGCGAGAGTAAAAACAGCACCACATTGGCCACCTCTTCGGGATGACCTAGACGTCCCAGTAAATGGTAGTCAGCTGCTACGGCATCAGCTTTGCTTCGGTTATTGCCACTGACATCGGCAATCACCCGTGACCATGTCCAACCAGGTGATACCGAATTAACCCGCACCCCATCTGCTGCAAAATCCATTGCCATGGACTGGGTGAGTTGTCGCATCGCTGCTTTTGAAACGGGATAAAGCCAGCGTCCTGTTTGCGCAAATTTGGCAGAGATCGAGGTGAAATTGACTATCGCACCATGCTTGGTTTTTAAATCCTCATAAAACGCACGGGTCAATTCGACTGCCGAAAGCAGATTAATATTCAATGCTTGTAACCAGTCTTCACGTGAGGATTTAAAGCCATCATCCAGATAGGTACAGGCCAGATTGACCAAGTAATCAACTTTGCCAAAGCTGTCGTTAATTGTTTTCACTGCGTTTAAAATCGCCACATCACTGCTTAAATCAGTTTGAATAAATTGCGCCTGCCCGTGCATGGCATCTGCCACTTGCTGCCCTTGTTGGTCAATATCCAGAATAATGACTTTTGCACCTGCATCGACCAATGCTTGAACCACGGCCTGACCAATCAGGGTTGCGCCGCCACTGACCACAGCGATTTTCTGATTCAATTGAATATCCATAATCCACTCCTGATAGTTAAAACGATTTGCCTTCGCTGCTTGACCAAGACGGCATGAGGGTATTGGATGGCAGATCTTCATCCAGTAGTTTTTGAGCAGTTTCTACACCAGCAACAGGTAGTCCTTTAGGATTGAGTAATCCAATTTGAACCAGAACGGATGCCTGATCCCAGTAGATATGTTCATGGCAGAGTTTTGGGCCACGGAACTGAATCACACCCAACATTGGAATCTCAACATACTTTCCTGTTGGCGCGACACCCGGCAGTAACCAGTCAATTTCACTGTCATGGGTAAAACTCATAATGAATTCATCCACCACCTGTGTTGAGCCGACAGTGCGTGAGATCGACGTGATCTTCATATCTTTTGGATTTTGATGAACGAAGTGATATTGATAAAAGCGGGCAAGTTGGCTATATCCCACACCGCCTGTCAATGTTGGAATATGATTAACATAGGGTTGTGCTACCATGGTTGCCATAGTGGCAGGTACATCGCGTGTATCAAATTCATAACGGATATGCGCTTCCCAAAGTGCAACCAAATCATAGACTGGTCCGATACTTTGATGCAGTGCGGTAATACTGCGTTCATGAGCAAAACGTGCGGAAGGTTTGTGATAATGTTCGCTGTTTGGTCGGGCAAAGGCATGATCTACACCCTCATAGACATAAGCCTGAACATTGCTATATTGGGCGGCAGCATTCAATATCTTTTGGCGTGCCTCTGGCGGTGTAAACTTGTCTAATTCAGCAATATGTAAAACTACTCGCCCTTGGGCATTTTCAAGTTCATCGAGTGTCTTCTCGATTCCTACCCCGTAATACCCCACAGCACAGGCCACTTCAGGAATACGACAACCTGCCAGATACGCCAGTTTTCCACCCAGACAATATCCGACGACACCCAATCCAGCACTGGCATCGCAACTCTCTAAAGCTTTGAGAAAATTCAAGCTATCTTGAATATCTTCGACACCTTGATCTTCATCATAGTGTTGATAAAGCTCGAAGGCTTTTTGAAAATCTTGCTCGGTATAACCCAGTTCAATGCGAGGTGCAGTACGCCAGAATAAATCTGGTACCAATACGGTATAACCTTCCTCAGCCAAAAAATCAGCCTTGATACGCATTGCTGCATTCACACCAAAAATTTCCTGACACAGTACAATTCCAGGCCCTTTTCCGCCTTCTGCAATTGCCAAATACCCAGCAAATGACTTCCCTGTTTGTGTTTTTACTTCAATATATTGACCTGACATTTCATCCACTCCCGACCTAACCGTTAGCGTTATCATGTCTGTGAAAGGTATTTAACGTCTGTCCAAAATCTGCGAGGATTATCCAATCAGTGCGGAATACTGTGAAAGATGAAAATTCAATGCATAAAATTTATTTTAGAAATCATTAGATCTTTTTCATAAAAAAAAATGAGTATATTGAGCGAATCATTTTGATATTGAAATTGCCTTTGGGCTGAGGCGAGGATGAGAGGGCTTTTATGTTGAATTATGGTTTTAATAAGGACTTATGATAGAAGCCGATTGCCACTTTTTATAAATATGTTGGCACCGACTATTCTGAACAACACTATCTTAAACAAGATTTTGCTCACCACATCAGTAAGCCATAGTTAAATAAGTAAACCTGCAATTTTGCAAAAGTTCTCAATTGAACTCATTATTAAAACCAACTCTCTCAGCAATACATTGCAACAATACCCTGTTGTTCAGTAAGCTATGTCTAACGCTACATGTAATGCACGCTTCTGTGCGATTCGTCCCAACTTCTATAAAGCTGATTCCACCAAGCTGAGTGAATATATTAGACATGGTTTCTGATTTATTAAATTCTAATATGCAGCCTGCATTTTCTGACAACAATCAAGTTCGTGTTGTAACGACTTTCTCTGAACTTGTAAATACGACATTTCATGGCGAGATAAATGCCATTTGTTGGAACAGAGATTTGCTGGGTGATTTTAAAGAAATTGTGTCTAAACTTGAGTTAAAAGAAAATATTACCGAAGTTTCCACTGCAGATCTTTTAGCACTACAACTTTCAGAAAAAGGCATTTTGGCAAGAGATATCATCTTAAGGGATATGCAGCTTCTAACTGATTTCGGTGCATCACCTTCACTGAACTTACTTAAACATTATGAACGGGATCAAGATCTGGATTTCATTTCTACAGATGTATATTCATATCATGTTGATCGTTCGCCCATTGAAACAGATACTTTTTTATGTACCTATCATGGCGCTGCCAGTGACATCATCTCCAATGATCAAGTGGAACAAAAGATTTTGATCCCAGAAATCAGGGAACAGCTTAAAGCATTACATGACGGTCCTGAAGCAGAATTTGAAACCTTTCTGCAAGAGTATTTTTTTGATCTGCATTACCAGCCGAAACCCAACTCAGAACCTGTAAATTTAGGCTCAGGACATCTTTGGCGCTTAGCGGTAGATCATCCAACACAACAGGTTTTACCTTGCGTTCATCGAGCACCCGTTGAAAAGGATGGCGAGTATAGGTTGTTGTTAATTTGTTAGATCATGACCCAATACAGCGAATAAATAGAGAAAAATTGCCTCTTGATATGACAAGTTTAAAACGGATGATCAAAGCACGTGCTTGTAAATAATGCTGTGTAATTCCATTTTAAAATAATCAACGACTCGCACTTTAAGCAAGAGACTAAAGTAGTTTATTAAACGCTTTCCCATTTTGGAAAGAATCAGGTTAAAAGCGCGAATATATTCACAGATTATATTTTTACTCGATTCTTGGTTTCACTTGGATTCTCTCCAAATTCTTCACGATATTCATGTGAAAAACGGCCCAAGTGATTAAATCCCCAATCAAAAGCTAATTTTGAAATGGAAATATTTTTATCCATAGAGGTACTTAAAGTCTTATAAACTTGTTGTAAACGATATCTACGTAAAAAAGTCAAAGGACTTGTTCCATAGTACTGTTGAAATTCAGCATATAATTTAGACTTTGATACGCCAGCTAATCTTAACAGATCTTCTGCACGAATCTCTTCATGGGCATACTTCTGAATATAGTCGCACACCTTACGTAAGTATTCTGGCGCTTGTTGATCAGATAAGGATCTTAACAAGCTCGAATAATTATTTTCTTGCGAGAGTAATAAAGCTTTAATCAGAAAATTTTCATAATCCTCTGACCAAAGTTGTAAGCCCTGCATACTTTTGTATTGAGATCGAAGCAACAAAAAATGATCAATATTTTGCCACCACATCCCGATACCCTGATCAATTTTCAAACTCATTTCAGGATTAAAAACCACGGGTTCTTCAACAGACTGACGTAGTAATTCGCCTAACACCTTCTGCATACTTTTTTCAGGAATAACCACTTGATATTTTTTACAATCTTTATCAATCGCTAAATCTTGTAAATCTGCATTAGATAAAATTAGGCCTTTATCAGCACTGGAAATATAATTGGTGCCATTGATTGCTAAAGTCTGCTTACCTTGAATCGGCAAGCTAATACTATATGCCCTTAAATTAGACGTGTTAATCAGTACATTTGCGCCATAGCTGATCTTACCGATCGCCATACGCTTGTGGGGTAATCGAATCCCTTCATAATGAAAATCTAAGACATTTCGACCGCATGTATCTAAGTAATGCTCCCCACATATTGAGGACATTAAACTGTGTGCAAATTCTGCCTGACGGGAATAGTGATTTAGATCCATCTCTTGGCTTAGTGATAACATATTCTTTTCACCTAGCTAACGCTCAATACTTGTTAAGGGGGCAAATTACGTGCCAATTCCTTCACTTAAAATATTAAGCTATGTCCATTCATAAACAATTTACAAAATCAATTTTGTATCTTTCTTTATAACAAATTTAATTGAGAACTTATATACTATTTGAGTATGAAATTATTACTAAAATAAGTCCCCTTGCAAAAATTCTCCAGCATTTTAAAATCTGACTACAACGTAAAAAATATTATTTTTTTTAGCTTGTGATTAAAAATATAAGCATAGATATTAAGATATCCAAAAAACCAGAATTCCCATCATCTATATTGTTTATTTAAGCTATCTTCAACATAATGAAAAATTATGAGGCTATTGACTCTAATTCACCTTAACTTGTAGCGATACTCAATATAACCTGCAATACTTATCATTATTTATTAAAGCTTACATCTAATACTCAAAATTATTTAAAATAATTCGACCTCTATTGAATAAATCAAAAAATAAGCATGTTAAGAAAATCATACTGCTATTCAAAGTGCCTTCTCCACTTTGAAGAAGGCTAGAATGATAGGTTTAATATAGATTTATGCTTTAAAAGAACTTATGTAACAAAATAGCTGATAATTACCATTGATAACGAAGCCTAAATAAATGCAGATCAGGCGTTGCTTTACTATCACTGGTATATAATCGTTCATAGTCAAAACCAATACCATAATTAAAGCGCAAAGCCACGCCTACTCCGAAATCACGCCTTGAAAAATCTTCACCTTGAGTATATTTAATGTGATCTCCCATAACATAAGGCTGTATCGATTGAATGCCATAATTTTGTACTTTAAACTTATATCCTGCATAGTATTCAATACCATAGGCTTCAGTATCCAAATAATGTTCTACACCATAAGGCGCTGGCTGATTGCGCGCAAGATTATTCGGCACTAAGTTCTTATACCATCCTGCTCCCACTCCCCACATCCACTGGCCATCAAAATAATATAAAGCTGTAGCGATTACATGTTGAGATAGATCATGATTATCTTGTGAATCAGATAAACTGACTTGATTATGTTTATAAGAAGTTCCCCAATTTAAATTTTTGCTCAAATGAACATCCGTTGCGATCTCTTCACCTGATTTCAATTTATAGTGGAAGTTGTTCAATGAGGTTTCATCTCCAAATAAATACGCTGCATAAAAATCAACATATTGATTTTTCTTTTCATAACGCAATGTTTTACTTGAAACTAAGGTTCCATCAAAAAATGAAAAAGGACTCCACGTAGAAACTTGGCCCAACATATCGTAATCCCAAAGATCTGTTTTTACTCCAACGACATCATGGTAAATGCTATACATTTTGCCAAACTTGAATGTGCCATATTGAGAATTTTCCATACCCACATAGGCTTGAATCGTTGTGAACTCTTCATCATTCTTCGCATAATGACCATCCCAATCCAAGATTTTTGGCAAATTAAAATAATTTTGATACCCTGCAATTAAATGTGTTTTTTCATCCAATTTATAATCAAGATCTAAATACATACGGCTGGCAGCACTATAACCATTTCTACGATATTTTTGACTTTGATTATTCGCATTATATTGATCAAAGTTTAAAGCTTGTAAGCGCATGCTGCCATGTGTTTTAACTGTTAAACTATCTTGATCAGAAAAAATTTGATCTTGATGAATCAGCTCAACTTCAGCAAATACTGTTGTTGCATTTAGTATTACCCATGTGAAACAAGCAATTTTTAATGTATTTTTTAACATTTCTACATCCTTGTTATTCAGATTTAAATCGTTAGATTATCCTTTCTAACCATGATGAAATTTATAACAATTAAATATTATCCGTATATTTCAATGTAATATTTAAATTATGATTAAAATTTTCTGAAATTTTTATTCATTTAAGTCAGAACTTCAACAAACATAATATTACAATCACATTTACGGCAAAATATTCAAAGCATCAATATTTTAGAATTACTTATACTACTAGAGTGTTTTTAATAATTTATTCGACAATTCCCTATTAATGTGCGGATTATTAAAACCTAATATCACATTTATTAGAAATTTTAGAAAAATATATTAATACGACTTTAGGATCATCTCATCGATTTTATGTGCTATTAATCACCAAATTCCTCTTGGTTTATTCTTTTCAAAAAAACCGAAATGGATAACCAATTCGGTTTTAGATTGCATATCGTCATCAAACTATTTTTTATGAATATTCCCTTGATTCTGAATAAATTCAGCAATATTAATTACATCAAGATCCTCACTCGCATGAACAGGACCTTTAAACTCACGCCCTGCTGTGGTTTGTAAATATTCACTATTAATTTTTTCATTATCGGGCCAAATATGGTTTAATACCAATCCCTTAGCCCCCATTTTCGTAGCAAAGGCACCCACACCTAAAGTTGCTTTATGATTACGAGGATCTGTTCCTGAAATAATCGCTGTATGACCATCTAGAATCTGAGTCGTCATGGTTTTTTCTAAAGGTGTGCCTGCAAACACTGCTACAGCTGCATTTACATCCATCACTTCATTAATCAAAATGTCGGTATTTTTACCTAAACGAAGTAAATTTTCATTTGGAGCAGTATCACCACTAAATGTGACTGATCCATATTTAGTATCGAAACGATAAGACCAAGCTGGATATACCAATGGATGCTGAGCCAATGCGGCGGTCACTTTTACATAATCATCTTGATAGACCTGTATCGGGTTCATCACAGGTGACATATTGCTAGGACTGGCATTTTTAGGTGCAGGTAATGCCATAATGTTTAACATCCCTTGCCCATTTGTTCCGGTCAAATCTCGTGGATGATCATCTGCACGACGTACTGTGTGAATTGCATTATTCATGTCATAAGCATTTGCAGCAAAATGCAGCTGCATTAATTCTTTAATGCCTGGCGTTGGGTCTTCTGCATGGATTAATTTAGTATTTGGTAAATGACCAAATCCAGCATCATCACCTAATTTACCATTCGAGTCAGCACGATCTGGTCCAACCAATGCGATTTCTTGTTTGCCATATTTCCAGTTAGGGAAGTTAACATTCACAAATGGATACAGATCATCCACATGATCAGAGTGCAAGTGTGTAATAAAAATCCCACGCACATCGCCAAAATTCAGACCACTTTCATAAAAGCGTTGTACCAAACCTGATCCTGCATCAATAACATAGACTTGACCATCTACAACCAGCGCTGTTGATGTCGCAGCCCTTAGACTTGGGAAAGGTCCTGCTCTAGTCCCCAACATAACAAGGTACATTCCAGTGCGTGGCGGTGGAGTCGCTCTAACTCGTTTAGCTTGACGCTGCAAATAACTTGGTGTCGCACTCTTTAGTTGTATATCAATACGATTAAACGCTTGTTCATCTGCTGCAAAACTCAATTGGCCAATAAAACAAGTTGAAATAGCAACACACAAATATTTTTTTAAATTTTTCATATTAATTCCCTTTATATAAAACAGTCTTTAAAAATCACAGCACATCATTTCCTGTAATTTCATCGATTACGGTATTTTCAAAGCAAAACTATTGAATTAATAGCGTTAGTTTTCTATTAATCTCAGCCAGTAAGAGAATCCTTCACTTAAGGTTTTACATTTTACTCATCATAATTTTAACAATCATTTTTGAACAATCTTTCTAATTTTTAGGTTAATTACAACGATATTTTGAATAAAATTTAAATAATAATGAGAAATTACTCATTATATTCTATTTTATAAACGCCATCCTATTCACTGGGTCTAGCTCACATTATGCTACTCAGCTATATAAAAACTTAATGTCATTAGACCTCAATAATTTGCTTGATGTTTAACATGCGATCTTGCATTGTTATAAGGCTATTGTTTATCCCCCATTTCACGCTTTAATAGACAGCGAATTGTTTTAATATTATTCCATTCGTTCAAGAAATTTTCTTTTTAAACCAATAAATTATTAATAGAACCATTAAAAATGGAATACCAAACTGCAATGTTGATTTAAACTCATCGGTAAACCAAGTGGTAATCGTAATGCTACATATACTGATCAAACCTAATAATGAGATAAGCCGACTTGCTGGAATTTTAAATTTCAGTACTGTTTGATGGCTTGCAAGATGTTTTCGGAAAAATATATGTGTTACAAAAATACTTCCCCAAGTAAATAATGCACCAAACATGGAAAGTGCAATCATGATAGGAAATGCTGACTCAGGGTTGATGCTATAAACGACACTCGCAACTCCAATCCCTATTGCAGAGAGCATTAATGCATTTATGGGCACACCATTGCTGCGGATTTCTCCAAAGATTTTTGGAGCATCTCCTGCACGTGATAAACTAAAAAGCATACGGGTTGAAATGTAGAGCATACTGTTCATCGCTGAAAGTGCGGCCACAACAACAATAGCGTTTAAAATACTGTCCGCATATGGGATACCGACCAGTCTCATGACTGTGACAAACGGACTGGTTGCATCTTTCCCAATCAATTCAGTCCATGGTACTAGCGTCACAATTAAAAATAGTGACAGTAAATAGAATAGAATCAACCGTACAGCCGTGCTCTTAAATGCATATTTTACCGCTTTTTCTGGATCAGCAGCTTCACCTGCTGCCACAGCAATCATTTCAATACTGAGATAACTAAAAATAGAAATAATGACACCAATCCAGACCCCACTAAAACCATTTGGGAAAAATCCCCCATGACCAGTTAAATGAGCCGTGATATGGCTTTGCTCAGTATTTTGCGTGAGAATTCCAATTGCGAGTAATATAAATACAATAATGGCAAAAATCTTAATGGTAGAGAACCAATATTCAACCAATCCAAAGGCTTTGACACTATAAGCATTAACCGCGAGCAAAGTGCCTGAGAAAAACATGATCCAGAACCAAGCATGAACATCTGGAAACCACATTTTCATATAATCAGCGACAGCGGTAATTTCAGTACCAACTGCAAGAACCATACAAGCCCAATAACTATAACGCACTAAAAACCCAGCTAATGGACTAATATAGTGTTCTGCATAAGCTCCAAAAGATCCTGAGGTTGGGTGTTGAACCGTCATTTCTGCAAGACATGCCATCAGTGCAAAAGCGATTAATCCACCGATAGCGTAACTGACAATAACAGCAGGACCCGCATAACTAATCGCAAACTTACTTCCCATAAATAAGCCAGTACCAATCGCACCACCAATGGCAATCATACTCATTTGCTTTGCAGTCAATTTTTTATGTAGGCCCGATTCCCTAGTTTGAATTTCATCAAAATTATTCATAAACCCCTCCTGGGTAAATGTATTTTTGTTTATAAAGCAACTTAGATTAAGTGACTTGCCCGCGAACTTGATATTCGCTGTTCTCCCATTCACCTAATATCATGACTTGCTTTAGGTGCTGTACAGCATCCCAAATATCAACAAAACCGAGATATAGAGGGGTGATTCCAAAACGTAATACTTCAGGTTCTCGATAATCACCTATTACCCCGCGCTTAATTAATGCTTGGATAATCTCATAACCAAATTGATGTTTATAACTCACATGACTACCACGATGTTTATGCGCAACTGGGGTAATCATTTCGAATCCAAAATCAGTGCATTCTTGCTCGACTAAAGCCATAAATAAATCTGTCAGCTTTAAAGATTTTGTTCGAATTTTATCCATACTGGTATTGAGGAAAATATCTAAACCACACTCAATGAGACTCATTGAAATAATACTTTGAGTGCCACATAAATAACGACGAATACCTACGGCTGGTTCATAGTTTTGAGCCATATCAAAAGGTTTGTTGTGCCCCCACCATCCAGATAAGGGTTGCCAGAACGTATTGTGATGCTTCGGATTAACCCAAAGTAAAGCTGGAGAGCCAGGGCCACCATTTAAATATTTATAAGTACATCCAATCGCAAAATCACTATCTGTCTGATTTAATTCAATCGGAACAGCACCAACAGAATGACAAAGGTCCCAAATAATCAAAGCACCTTGAGCATGAATCTTTTGGTTAATTTCGTTCATGTCATACAAATAGCCAGTACGATAATTCACATGTGAAAGCACCACCACAGCAACATCGTTTTGATTTAAGAGTACATCTAAGTCATTTTCGTTTTCAATTAATTCCAAACGATAGCCTTGATGAATAAGATCCAAAAATCCTTCAATGATATAAATATCCGTTGGAAAGGCATCCTTTTCAGCAATAATTACTTTACGTGAAACATCCTTTTCTGCTTGAATTTTCACAGCTGAAGATAAGACCTTAAAAAGGTTTAATGTCGTTGAATCGGAAATAACTGTTTCACCAGCATTTACACCAATTAATTCAGCAACTTTATCTCCCAGACGCGTAGATAATCCCCACCAATCTGCGGTGTTCCAGCTATTAATCAGGTCATTGCCCCATTCTTGAGAAATGACGTGTTGTGCTAAATCTAATGATTTGGCGGGTCGAGCACCTAATGAATTACCATCAAGATAAATAACATTTGTTGGAAGTGAAAATTCGTTTTTAAATTGTGCTAGTGGGTCTTCCTTATCCCAAACTTGACATTGTTCACGTGTAATCATATTTTCTCCTTTTGGAAATCGTCCTTTATTTAGTTAAATATTATCATGATGAAAATATGATTTATTCGATAGTATCTAGTCATTTTCTTATATTTTGATATATAATTCTAATTAATTGGATTATATTTGAAGGATATCCCATCATGGATTTAGATGTTATTGATCTTAAAATTCTAAAACTGTTGCAAGAAGATGCACGCTTAAGCAATCAAGATCTGGCTGATCTTGTGCACTTATCTGCTTCTGCTTGTCATCGTAGAGTAAAGATTTTGGAATCAAATGGAATTATTGAAAAATACCAAGCGAAAATAAATTATGCAAAATTAGGTATCAAAATAGAGGCAATGGTTGAAATCAAGTTGGCTCATCTCACAGATGAAGATCATCACACCTTTATGACTCAAATTAGGGATTTTGATGAAGTAATCAACGTTTATATTATTACTGGCGAATCTAACTATGTTTTGTGGGTAACAACAAAAGACCTAGATTCTTTTTCTCAATTTATCATCAATAAGCTTAATAAGATTAAAGGCATTATGAATATAAATTCGAAGATCGTTTTGAAAAAAGTGGTGCAAAAAAGTTTGATTTAAAATTTACTTAGTTGAGTATCATAACGACTATCTAATACTACAAATGGCTCAGCAACTTCCGCCCATACCTGACGTGCCATGCTCTGCCATTTAGCCATATCATTTATATAATCTCGTGCCCCCCAATCCTCTGGTTTCATATATTGAAGATGTTGTCTAATCAATTTAACAGACAGGTTAAAATCATCTTTGCTTAAATCTTCAAAAGTATAAAATTTTAGATACTCCCCCCTCTATCAAGGCTTTTTTGTACCTATTTTTAGGTCGAACTCAGGTTACTATAATTTTAGTAATTTTCTTTTTTTCTATAAAACTCAACAAGAATATTAAAATCAGAATCTTTTAAATATTTCTCATCACCAATAATAATTTCATAATTGACTATGTAATCTTCATACTCATCCTCTAGTAACATTTCAAAATTTGATAGAATCTCATACTGAATATTTTCCAGATCATTTTCATTTTTTCCCTCAATAAGAAATATAATGTCAAAATGTTTTTATCAACTGAAAAGTAAATTCTTCTAAAATTATCAGAAATCTCACCTAAACAACTACGACTTAAAAAAAATGTTATTTGATATATATTCATAATTTCACCTATTAAGGACCTTATTGGGTGGGATATGATACAGTTGTTGAAGCAGCTTATTTATGTGGTGCTTATATTGAGAAACGTAAAGCACTTATGGCAGACTGGGCTGAGTTTTGTAACCAATAAAACAGCATAAAAATAATGCTTCTACCCTGTTAGGCAGATGCATTACTGAGGTTATTGCATTTTATACTAAGAAATCTTGTATAAAATGGACTTTAAAGAAAGAATTTATAGACTCTTTAATTTCTTCACAATGTGTATGTAAGTTTCTTTGCATATCACTGAGCATTAGAATCCAAACAAGAAATAGTTTAAGGAAGAAAACAATAGATAAATTTCCAGTTAAATACTATAAGCTTGTTTGAGGCGTGGTATAAAATAAATAATCTGTTCTTTATCCTCTGGATTATATTCAGCATATGCTAATGCTATTATTTCAAAGACTTCAACAAACATCTTAACAGGTACTGTACCATCCAATTCTTCATTAAAATAGAACTCTACAATATCTACTCTTTCCCCATCATCTGTAACATCATTCGTGAATGAATAATCTGCCACCTCTTGAATACTAGCTCCTTCCTTTCGGATAGCTAACTTAATCATATCAATAAAATTATCCTTTCCAGCACATGTACTAAAATAATCCATAAAATATGATAATAAAGGTTTTGCTTCTGGGTATTTTTGTAAAATATCATCCCAATTATTATCAAGCCAATTATTCATAGCAGTTCATACTTTTTCTAAACCTCTTAGTGTTTTAACTATAAGAAAAAAACATAACTATCTTCTTCCTCTTGTATTTCTAAGTTTTTTATTATTTTCCCATTTGATGAATAAAGAACAAAAGATCCCATATCCATATCATCTTCATCTGGAATATAAAAATCTAATTTATCTTTTTTTGCTATAGTTTCCAAATTCTTAATTATAATATCATTATCCAGTTTATCTCCATCAATTATATTTACTAATAAAGAAACATCCCCTTTACAAAATTGATAAGTACATATTACATTGAACTTATTAAAATCTTGAACTTTATTTTCTGGAGTAAATTCTTCATAATCAATAAGACAAAGATCATCTATTTCTAAATTTAAAATATCTATTAAGATACTCCTTAGATTATCTAGATCTAAATTTTGCTTAATGTAAAAATCTATCATTAAAATCTACTATTTTTTGGATTATATGGTTAATAACTTACTTTAGACTTCTTGCATTAGTCAAAAAAATGCGTATTCTGTGCCAATCCATATTTGGTCTAAATATCAGTTGACCAGCTTTTATGTTAATAAATCATAGAGGTCTTACTATCATGTGATGATATGTATGTGTACATCTATTTAAACTTTAAATACAAGCTGTGACATTACACAATTTACAATCATATAAATTCATTCTATAGAATAGAATAAATAAGTTTCATGACTTATAAAGCTTAATCTTATTTAAAATTATCTAAAAGATTACATTCGCAATAGCCCTATTGTCTTGGTATAGATAGTGTATCATCATATCGATCATCTTTTGTAACTAACGGCTCAAGTAACTCAAACCAAACTTGCTGAGCTCTAGATTTAACTAACTGGACATCAGTAATCCAATCTTTTTTCCCCCATACCGCCTCTTTTAACATAGGCATATATGCACGAATCAATTTAATTACTAAATTAAAATCATTAGAAGATAATTCTGTAAATGTATAATATTCAAATAATGAAAACTCATCTCTTGCTATTCCATCATATAATTCAGGATAGTTTAATAAGAAAACCTCCTCTAGCAACACACCAAAGGCATCCCAATATGTCGAACTCATTTCACATTCTAGCACATCAAAAAGATGATCTTTATATGTATGTCTCCCAATATAGATTGTACTCATAATTACCTTTAAACATTTTACTTATCTCTACGATTAGGTAATGAAATAATCACTCTACCATCAGGAAACACTCTTATTTCTCCAGAATCGAAATAAGTTTGACATATTTTTTCATCGCTTCCTTTTAAAATGCTTAGTTATTTATTTTTTAATCATAGGCCTTTTAAGCTGCTAAACGAGTAAAATGTACATTTATCTGATCATTCTTTATAATTTTATCAATTCTAAAGTCTAAAGAATCAGATACAGCAATAATTTTTTTCAACCTTTCAGGAAAGTCATCTATTTTTCCATAAATAGTAGGAACTAAAAAACTATAATAATCGCCCATTTCTGTTTTTATATTGCATCCAACGGGAAAATCTTCATTAGGTTTAGATCCTTCTACAGCATAAAAAACGAATAATCCTTTTATAGCAGGTAAACTATATTCTCTTAACTCCCCATTATATTTTGAACGATCATCAACCCAATTTTCGACAGCTGTTCTATCCAAAAAATCTGCATACGCTAAATGAGAATACATATCAAGTTTCGTTTTACCCATTTTATTTTTAGGATAATTAAAGAACTCAGATGATTCTTCCCAAATATATTCATTAATCATATCCAATTCATTTTCTGGATTCTCTTTTTGCAAAATGACTTTTGGGATATTCCCCCAATTATTATTTACCATAAAAGCTAAATGCCCAAATTTATCCATTGCAATCCACGTATAAATTTGACCAAAGCTTGGTGTCCAACTCAAATTTAAATCATTCATTATTTTGTTCCTTTTGGCCATGTAACATTACAATTATCACAAGTTTTCACAATAGCTTCAGGTGTAACTACTCTTTCCTGAAAAACAACTTTTGGCCTAACTGCAATTGTAAACTGAATATTCGCTGGATTTACACCTTGTCTTACTAATTTATCTGCTGCTGAGACTTCAGCACATGCACCTGCTACATTTTTACAAAAACTTGTAAACTCTCCAATTTTAACACCTAGTTGTGTTTCAATATGTTTAACTGTTCTTGGATCCAGTACATCAGCTGAAATTTTAGCATTACTACTGCCTATGGCTACTTTTCCAGTTACTGGATCAAACGCACCAATCATAGCAGCACTTTTACCCGCCTGAGTTTTTGAAGGAAAACTATTAATAGTATCCAATAATAATTTAGTAGCTTTTTCTTCACTTAATTTATGATTATAGGTGTTTATACCTTGTTTACTTACAGCAGGAACAATTGTCAATACACCACCTATAACTTGGACTGCACCCTCGCTATACTTACCATTAACAATTTTTTCTGTGCCTTGCCCAACATTATAAGAACCAGCTAAAGCTCCAACATATCGAATAACTGTACCTAATTTACCAGACAATCCAAATAATGCTGGCTCTGCTGCTTCAGCTAATTGCTTATCCGTTGAGTTTGCATAACTTAAAGATTGTTTTGCTTTTGTGATTGCTTTATTCAAGTCATCACCTGTGTACGGATCTATTGTTCCATACCTTCCACTATCGTAGATTTGTTGTGCCTTGACTGGATCTCCATTTGATGCTTGATTAATCAAATATACTAAATCATATTTTTGTTGTGGAGTTAAAGAGTTCGGATCTTTTTGATATTGTTTTAACAACTGATCTGAATATTTATCCATTGCAACTAAAGCCAAGAATTCTCTTGCTTCTTTTTCATTCAGTGAACCATTATTTAAAATTGCGAGCGCTTTAAAATTCAGCCCATTTGCTCCACCTTGTGCTTTATTAATGAGCTCAACTTTACGTTTATATTCTTCAGGAGATAAAAAGTTATTCTCTACCGCATTCTGCCCAACAACGCCAGCAAGCTGCGCATTAAACGCTGAATCTCCAACTGTTCCACCAACCACAGCTCCTATCGCTGCAGTCAGATCTCGAATTTGAGTCTTCACATCTTCAGGTAAAAGATTTGCTTGGAACTCTCCATTGACATCTTGATATTCTTTTTTGTCTTTGTATTGATTGGTGAGATAATCCGCTGCTGCTTCACTTGCAACTGCCGCACTGCCCCCTGCTGCTGGGTTACCGCCATTTACATAGGCAAGTGCTGCTCCCAATATCGCATGGGCAGCCAACTGAGCAGCTTTGTTTTTGTCCTCTCCATGACCTAACTCTTTTCCAATAATATTTGCTGCATAAGGTGCAAGAGCATTGGCTGCAACTTGTAAATCTGTTTGGCCTCCCAATGCACCTGTAACTGCCATAGCTACCGCATTGACTGCTCGACTCTTATCTCCACCCATACCCCAATCTTGGGCTGTTTCTGAAGCTTGTTTATAACTAGGCGAATTATTTTTCAGAAGTTCTTGTTTTTCAGCTTCATTGTTTGAGTTTTGATACTTATTCCAATCTTCGCCACCTTTGGCTTGTAGTTCTGCTATCGCTGTCTGTTCAGTGTTTTTCTTCTCTTGTTCCGCTTGTTTTTGCTGATTTTGACTATAGGTTCTTGTTGCTGCCACAATGGTTGAAGTCGCATCTGCTACAGTTTTTTGCTTGTCTATAATCTCTTGTAGATTTGGTAATGTGTCTACACTTCGATGTGCTGTACTCGCATCACTATGGATCCCTAACGCTGTGGTCGTTGTGGCTTGACCACCAATCGTGATATTACCTTCGCTTAAGGTTGAACGAGTGACACTACTGTCTTTGTCAGATTCATGCTGTGGTAAGCTTGGGCTAAAGGTCGTGCTATCTCGCCAATTGACGTTATTGGTATATTTATTTCCCTGATTATCTGTTTTGGTTTCTTCTCCAAAGCGTGTTCCACCAGATAAACTCACCGAAGTCGCATCATAACTGCTCTTATTGTTGATATCGCTAAACGTCAAATGATTTGCAGTTAAATCATTATTTTCTTTCTTCGCGGTAGAAACAATTGCACCACCTTTGAGATCAACTTGATCGGCTTTGACATGGTAACCACCATCACCAGCGAATAGGCCTGCTTACTGATTCACACTATTAGATGAACCGTTTGCACTACTGCTGGATAAATTTCCAGACGCTTGCCATGCTGTACCTAATGAAGCTTGGACACGTGCTCCTGCACCACTTTGATCTATCTTTTGTTCAACTTGGTCTTGTTGACTGATGATACTGAGCTTGCCACCCACATCCGCATCAATACGATTTGCTGTGGCTTTAGCGCCAGCCAAAGTTGTATCACCCTTACTCGTCAAACTCACTTTATTGGCTTCTAATGTTGTTTGACTATGCGTATTACGATCAAGCTGATTACTGCCTTTACCATAGCCTGCCTCAGCATAGATATACGCACCTGTTTGAGCTCCGACCGATGCACCTACACCGACACTTAATCCAGCATTACTGTTCTTACCCTGTGCCTTTTCTTGGCTTTGTCCTGATTCTAAAAGAATATTTTTAGCCGAATCTAAGCTTATTGTTTCTTTCGCTTTGACTTGAGTATTCTGTAAATGAATATCACCTGCTGTACTGGTGAGATTAACATTACCACCCGCACTGATCTGGTTTGGTTGTGAAGTTGCATAGCTATTGCTTTGTTGATTTTTACTGGTACTAAAACCTATACCAGCCTCAGCTTTAGCAACTGAACCGCCTTTGATGTCACTATAACTTTGATAGGCTTGCGCACCCGCTGCCAATCCCTGTAAAGCTTGGGTACGATCATCTGCAGCATTGCCTTTAGCGGCTTTGTCTACCGAACCCAGCAAATCTAAAATTGGTGAACTTATCCGTTTAAATACACCGACTTTTAAATCTTTCGATGAACTGTCTGAGCTTCCAGTATTGTAATCATCCAATACACTGATTTGTTTTGCAGTAATATTGATATCTTTATTGGCAACAATATCTGCAACTTGCTGATTATAGTGATTCCCTGCCTGAATATTGACATTGCCCTCTAAACTTCCGACTTGGCTACGTTGCTGTTCAATACTTTGACTATTGCTTTGGTTGTTACCCTTCATATAGCCATAAAATTGTTCAGTATCTGAAATCTGAGCACTACCAATGCCTTTATTGGAACTGCTTTGACTTTGGCTTTGACTACTCTGTGCTGATTTAATATTGACATCATTCGCAGCATTGATCTTCACATCACCTTGTGAAGCGACTGAACTGCCGAGGATATTGATGTCACCTTTTTCTGTTTGTAATGTGGTTTTTCCACCCACAGAAAGTTGGGTACCTGTAACCTTATCTACATTTCCTTGACCTTTGTCTTTATTATTATAAACACCTGCAGGCGCAGTCCAATTTCGTGTATCAACGCTAAACCCACTTTGTTTACTATTTGCAGTCTGATCTTGACGATCAGTCACATAGTTCAAGTTAATGTTATCTTTAGCATGTAACAGTGCATCGCCTTCAGCAGCGAGTTGTGCACCTTGGCTATTTATATTTCCGCCTGTTGCAATGATATTTAAATTACCTTTCGCTTCTGCTTGAGTCACAACGGCTTGAGTATTTGTATAGTTACTACTTTGATTGGATTTTTGATTTCCTGCAGTCAGCACAATAGGCGTTTGTGCGGCCATCAATGCTTTATCAACAGCATCCGCTCGTGACATCACCTGACCTACAGCACTATCACTAAATTGACCATTATCGGCATTTTTCTTATAGGTTGAAGCCGCTGCTGTTGCAGGTGAATAGGTTAACCCAACAGAAAAACCTGAGTTTTTACTCTGTACGTTTGTATGTTGCTTACTACTTTCATATCCTGCATTTAGACTAACATTAGCACCTTGTAGATTCAGGTCTTTGCCTGCACCCAAAATAGCGGCTTCTGCAGTTAAATCCTTGCCTGCTAGAATATTGGTATTTCCTTGCGTACTTATAATTTTACTTTGCAGTAACTCAGTTGATTGATTATCCTGCTGAGCTTTTACATTTGATTTACCATAACCAATACTGGCTACACCACCTGAGAGGCTTGCAGTAAAACCAGATTTTTTAACACGCTTTTCTGACTCATTTAGGTATTGGTTTTCAGCAGCAGTAATACTGACATTTTCTTTGGCCTGAATTTGCGTTAATTCATCTGAAATTATTTTACTGCCTTGTATTTTGATATTTTTGGCATCTAAAATGACTTGCTTACCATCAACAGTACTGGCTATGCCCTCATCTGACTTATCTTTTCGGTAAGTTTGAGTCGTTTTACTGCTTAAAAAGCTCTTTTTCTTCACTTCATCTGCATGTTCAACTGTACTACGAGCACGCCCTTCTTGAATATTCAGTTGTTCTTCAGCACTTAAAGTCGTCCGACCTAGCACACTACTGACCTGAGAGCCTGTAATATCAATATTTTTCCCAGTCAGGGTTAAGTCACCTTTTGCAACGATTTGATTACCTACATCTTGTTGCGTTGTACTAAAGTCATAATTTTTATTATTTTTATAACTATTGTTAATCCGCTCTGTTTGTAATGTCGCTAAATTTACATCCCCTTGCGTTTGTAGAATGGTTGAACCATTGCTATTTAAAATTTCTGCGCCTTTCAATGTGGTGTTACCAGCCACTTTGATATTTAAAGTCGTTTTGAAATTATCACTGCCTTCCACTGAGCTAGTCTGGTTATTACCCACATAGATCCCTGCTTTGCGATCTATAGCGGTAAAACCATAATTACTCTGGCCTTTTTGTTTATTATTACTGGTCAATGTACTATTTACATTTAAATTTCCGCCAATATCAAAAGATGCTGCTTCTTTTGCAACAATCTGGCTGCCAATATTGTTTAAATCATTTTGCGTTTTAATCCCAACACGATTGGCTTCCATTCGTCCAGCCAATTGGTTGACATTATTTGCATTGATGATCAGTGCTTCACGGCCAGCGATCGTCGCTTGATTAAGCACATCACCGTTCATATTCATTTGCACTTGATCAGCACTGATCAAAGTACCATCACCTTTTAAATCACCAGGTCTTGCTCGAACATAAACTTGTGGAACCAATACTTTACTGCTTGTCCCATCTGCCAATGTGATAGTTTTTTCTTCTAACCACACAATATCATTGGTAAGCTGTGCAATCTGAGCAGCAGTTAAAGCAATTCCAGGACGTAAATTATAACTTTTAGCAAAGGTTAAGCCGTTGTTCATTAAAGCTTTATATTGCTCTTCATCACTACCATAACCAGATAAAAAACGATGCCCTGTCAACTGTGCAATTTGATCTTGCACCAAACGTTGCTCATAAAAACCATCACCTAGACGTTTTTGTTGATTTGCTGGATCTAAACCAAGTGCACTCAGCATATAATCGGATGATAGCCATTTTTTATATTGGCTAAATGCTGGATCAGTTTCTACCAAATACTGCGCTTGGCTATCTTTGGTTGTGCTATACAATGCATTACTTGGTAAGGTAATTGTCTTTTGTTCTACACTACGCACTTCATAGTCAGATGCTTTGTCTACTCCAGACACCTGCTTGTCTAAAGCATTTAGCTGTTGAGCTGAATCAACTTTTTGATTTTCAGTTGGTTGGACTTGCTGTTGTGAACCATTCGGATCTAGCTCACCAAGCTGCTGATTTTGTGCATTTTCTGATTGTTTAACATTGACCTGTTGTCCAGCATCCACTGCAACTTGCTTTTGTTGAGCCTGTTGTTTGGCATATTCAAGTGCTTGCGCTTGTTTGGAACCTGTTACATGCACTTGAACAGTGTCATTGGTCTTGTCTTTAATCTCTGTCGTTGGAACAGCAATAACTTTATTGCCACCATAAAGGCCACTTAACTCATATGGCTGTGTCTCATCAGCAGGCGCATAGGCCATTGAACTCTTTCGACCAGAATCATAAAACCATTTTTTTGGATTTTTAAATTGAATGAGTTTATTTGCTAAATAGGCTTTGTTATCAATATCGGTTCCTTCTACCTTTAATACTCCTGCTGCAAGTATTTGGCTCTGATCATTTACGATATGATCAGATTGAAGCAACATATTGCCCCCACTCAATATTTGACCAGGAGTACTGGTTAATACTTCGGGAACATAGGTTTCTTTATCATATTCAAAAATATTATAGGTACGTAAACGTCGCCCATCACTTAACACAAGCCAGTAAAAACCGCCGTCTCTCTCCAGCTCAACAAGCAAATCCGCAACATCAATCCCAGGATGTCGATTATCCTCATAACTATGTACAAATTTGGATGACTCTAATACTTGATGTACTGAAAAATTATCATTTAAATTTTGAATTTCTTTTGCAGTGAGTCGCATATTGCCTTGAGACTCAATGGTTGCACTACGATTATTAATCAGTTGGGCTTGACCTTGTGCTTGATAATTACCATCCAGTGAGCCCCCAACATTTAATTGCCCCATACTCAATATCCAAGCATTGTCTTTTGAGTCACTATTGATCAAACCTCCTGCTTGGTTATTTAAAATATCAATCCCTAAATCAATATCTCCACGTGAAGCAATAACTGCGCCTGAGGAGGAACGAGCAGAGCACTGCTCTGCTCCGACGCAAGATCCGTTCGATTTGTTATTTAAAGTCTGTGCTTGTATAGCAATATGATCACCATAAATTTTAGCACCATCATTCCAGACTAAATTTGCTTTTAAGTGGGTTAACTCACCATTAATTAAACCTTGATTATGTAGCACATCGTTGGCGATTAAATGTGTTTCAATACTGCTAATACTCGCCCCAGTTTGATTTAAAATATTCTGAGCATTTACGGTAAGGCCTTTGCCTGCACTTAAGACAGATTGATTGATGAAATCGTGTTCGCTATTGATTTTGAGTAAACCATTGGCACTCAGTTCATCACCTTGCTGATGTGTATAACTTTGCTTTAAATTCAACTCAGCATCACCAAGGCTAATGATTTTACCTTGATTAATTAAATTGTTCGCACTGATTACTAACCGATTTTGCGCGATGAGTTCCCCTTGAGTATTATTAATATTTAAGGTTTTTTGAGAATCACCAATCAATAATGTCCCTAGGCTGGTCACACTGCCTTGTTGATTATCAAAGTTCTGCTGAATCAAAAGTGATGCATCTTTGCTTGCTCTAATTCCACCAGATTGGTTTTTTAACTCACGTGCATTTAATTGGATATTTTGAGCATCTAAACCACCCAAAATCGTATCATCTAAATTTTGTCGATTATCGATCACTTGCGCTTGGATTGATAAATCCTCAGCAGCAACAATATGGCTGCCTTGACCACTGTTGTTCAATTGGTCGGTATGAATTTGAATATTTTTTAATGCTTGAATTTGACCTTGGTTATTCAGTACCCCGCCTGACTGTTGTTGAGCAATTGTTAGATTGCCTTGACTATTGATTTGTCCTTTTTGATTGGATAATTGCTGTGCGCTGATTTCTACATCATCTGCTGAAGCAAGAATGCCGTTATCATTTAATAACTGTTGGACATGGGTTAAATTAAGTTTTCCTTGGCTGAGTATTCCACCACGAGCACCAGAATTTTGATTCAACAAATCATGCTGATTGGTATCGATGCTTAATTCAGAATTAGATTGGATCAAACCTGAATTATTGTTAAGTAAGCCAGTTTTTAGCAAAATTTGATCTGCTAAAATTTTACCTGATTCATTATTCAATGTTTGTAATTGACTGTCTAAATTCAATTTTTCTAGTGATGAGATTTGCCCTAAGCGATTATCAATCCCTTGAGCAACAACATTTAATCCTTTACTTGCAAATAATTCGCCCTGATGATTATTCAATGCACCTTGTACAGTTAAATCTGCGCGTCCCTGTTCTGATTGAATAATGCCTTGCTCATTATTTAAATCTGTACTGTTTATCTGTAGATCTTTTTGTGCAGCGATTGTACCTTGCTGATTTTGAATTGCTGACTGTGCCAACAGTTGTAGTTGATCTTGGCTATAGATTGTTCCAGATTGATTATCTAAAGTGTTTGTTTCAATCTTGGTTTTTAAAATACTCTGTATTTTACCTTTTTGATTGTTGATTTGCTGCGCTTTTAAATTCGCTTCTTGTTGCGCAAATATTTCACCTGACAGATTACTCAGCTCATTGTCTACAGATAAATTTAACGAACCTTGTTCTGCTCTGATTTTACCCAAATCATTAAGCAATGACTGTGAGGTTAAATCAATCTGTTTAGACGCAATAACCCCTGAAGTATTATTCACTTGACCAGTGGCTACAATCTTAGACTGGTCTTGTGCATAAATCACACCAAGATGATTGTCTAATGTAGCGGTATTTAGGTGTAATTTTTGACCCGCTACAGCTTTACCTTCAACATTATTCCAATGACCACTATTCATTGTTAAGTCTTGCGCGGCTGAAATCTCGCCTTTGATATTGCTTAATTCGTTGGCAATATCGAGCTGCATTGCAGATTGCTGTGCAATTAATTTACCAGCATTATTTGATAATGAAGCTGCATTTAAATTAAATCCTTGGTTAGCCGCGATCACACCATCTTGATTGTTAATATGCGCTAAAGCATTTAATTTTAATTGACCCTCTGCATAGAGTGTACCAGCAGTATTATCCAAAGATTGAACGGTTAAATCAGCATGTTGACCTGCTTGAATTTGTCCATTTTGAGAAGATAGATCCTGTGCAGTGATCGCAACATTTTTTGCTGCCACAAGAATGCCTGAATCATTGTTTAAATTTTGCTGAGTAATAATATTTAAATGTTGTTTTTCAGAGCGTATTTGCCCTGAAGTATTATCTAATGATTGAGCATTAACTGAGATATTGTTATTGGCAGCAATTGTACCAGAGTGATTTTCAATTCCCCCGTCTATATCTAAGTTTAAGCCTTGATTAGAAAAAATTGTTCCAGATGCATTGTTTAAACTTAGACTTTGAATACTGATATCTTGATTAGACAGCAGTTTTCCACGTTGATTATCCAGCGCCCCAGTGATACTGAGATCAAGATTTGACTGTTCGGATTGAACTGTACCTTCTGTATTATTTAATGATTGCGCCTTTACATATACCGCTTGTTTGGCTGCTAAGATACCTTGCTGATTATTAATGCCATGTTTTGCAATGATATTAAGCGAATCGTCTGTATATACAGTACCTTGTGTATTGTTGATATCATCAGCTTTTATCCCCAGTTGTTTATCTACAAGAAGCTTACCTGCACTGTTATTCAGTTGAGTAACATTCAGCTGAGCGCTACCAGCAGCACTAATCACACCTGAGCTATTATTCAATGTTTGTGCAACATTCACTTTCAACTGCCCATTGGCATCACTTTGAAGCAATTGTCCTTGTTGATGGCTCAGTTCAACCGCATTCAGATCAATATTTTGTGCAGATGTAAGCGCTTGGTCTAAATTAGCAATGCCTAGATCGAGTTGTAGATGGCTGTTACTTTGGATTTTGCCTTGTTGTCCTTGTAGGTTTTGTGCTGTGATTTTTAACTGTTGATCACCTGCATGTAAAATCTCACCTGCAACCGAGTTCAGTGTATTGGTCTTGATTACAGTACCTGTAGCATTACTGATAATCTGCCCTGCATTGTTATCAATCTGATTTGCCACATCCAGAATAAAATCATTTTTACCTGTGTGTTGAATTAAACCTTGGTTGTTATTCAACTGTGCTGTATTAAGATTGACCTGTTTTGCACTATATTGCCCTTTTTCATTGACAATACTTTGTGTTGCGGTTAAATCCAGTTGCTCATCTGCAATAATTTTTGCATTGCTGGTATTCAGTTGGGTTGTTGCAATGTTGATATTTTTGGCTTGGCTTTCACTTTGACTTAAGTCTGCTGTTTGAGCTGCTTTAATTTGCAACTCAGCACCTGCCAAAATTTTCCCTGCCAGTTGAACCTGTTGCGCATCAATATTCAGTGTGGCATCTGTATTGCTTAGTTTCCCATCTTGATCAAGACCTGCGACCCATACTGCATTTTTATCACTGACAATGGTATTTGCTTGAACCTTGATTTTGTTCTGTGCCGCTAATTGACCATGCTGTTGTAACTGATTCACAGTTAAATCAGCACTATTGCCAGCATAGATTTGCCCAGTACTTTGTAACTGCTGAGCATTCAATTTAAGATTTTGCGCAGCAATCAGATTACCTGCTGAATCCTGCATCGTACCATTATCAACATGCTCGACCAGAATGTTCAAATCAGCAGTTTTAGATTGAATTGTACCCTGTTGATTGTTTAAACTCTGACCTGTCAGGTGTACATTCTGTGCCGAAATCTCTCCTTTAGTATTGTCTAAAGTTTGAATAGACAGCTTGGCATCCGCATTGACTGAACCAATTACGCCTTGGGTATTATTAGTATTCGCAGAATTTAGAGTTAATGCATCCGCAGCAAGAATTTGACCTTGGCGATTATCAATCTCAGCTGAATTTAAGTTGAGTGTCTTGGCGCTTTGTAAACGGCCTTGATCGTTATTTAATTGTTGTGCGGTTAAATCAAAGCTTTGATTGGCATTAATTACACCTTTTTGATTATCCACCTGTTGTGCAGTGATATTCACCACATTCGCAGTGAGTTTACCTTGTTGGTTGTCAAAGTATTGCCCATTAAATTGCAATTCAGGCAGTTGAATTTCACCACCATTGTTTTTAATACTGCCTTCAACTCTAAGATTGATTTCAGCATTGTTGACAATTGCACCTTCTACATTGGCAATATCTTGAGCAATCTGAATATTTCCTGCTTCAAAAGTTTTTGGTGTCAGGTCTGTGGGTGCAACTTCAACCGTACTTGAGTCTTGCGCTGAAGACTGTTGCTCTGGATCAGTCACACTTGGCGATGTGGTTCCACCCGGTGTTTGCCCTGTCCCACTAGGATCGACGGTTGCCTGACCAATTAAGCCCTGAGTATTGTCTAAGTTTTTTGCAGCAATGTTGAGTTGTTGCTGACCTGTTTGCTCGATTTTACCTTTGTTATTGGTTAAGTTTTGCGCAGTAAAATCAATTCGTCCTGCGTTGATCACCCCCTCATTATTATCAATCTTGCCTTGAGCATTGAGTTTAATTTCATCACGAGTCGCAATCAGCCCAGTGTTTTGAATATTGTCGGCTTGAATCTGTATTTGTTGTTGTGTACTACTGATATTACCGCTGTTTTTTACATTGCTTGCCTGAATTAGAATTTGATCTTTATTGGCAATCATATTGCCTGTATTGGTTAAGTCACCATTGGCATTTAAACGCATCTGACCTGTCGTGGCATTGAGTGACCCTGCGTTACGCACCCCTAAACCTTTTTCAGTACCAACCAAATAGATTTTTCCAGCATACATGCCACCTAATTTTCCAACATCAAGAGCAAAGCTCGGTGTAGGTGAAGACGTGGTACTTGTCGTTGCAGTAATCTTTACTGAATTCTGATCTTGAACATTGATGTCGTTTTGACCCAACACGGTTTTTAGCTCATTGGCATATAGACCCGCATTGACATTTAAAGCACGTGCATAAATATCGGTATAAGGGGTTAAGCTTCCATTTAAGCCTTTCCCTTCAATCGTGACTTGCCCTTCACGTACTCGGAATGAATCAAGATAACCTTGATGCATTACTGCTTGACCTGTGGTTAAGGTAAAACGATCTGCGTTAATCACCCCACAACCATCACAGATCAAGCCAGATGGGTTGGCAATTACCACTTGCGCTTGTTTACCCGCAACCTCCAAATAACCCTTTAATTGACTCGGATTACTGCTGTTCACTTCATTCAGGATCACCTTGGCTTCACCTTTGGCGAGCCATGGATTACCTTGTACCCAACCACCCAATTGGGTTTGGGTATTATTTCGTGCATTATTTAAAATCGCACCTTCCTGACCCACATCAAACTGGGTATAGGTATTGCGTGATACACCACCGGCACTTGGGGTTTGAATATTAACTTGGGTCAAACCATTACTGCTGTTTAGAATGGTGGCTTGTTGTGAGCTTGGTGCTGATCGATCTGCCACAATTTGACTTTCAGCGATGGTCACCATCGGCAAGGTGTAAATTGCTGCACCTAATAGGCTCACCACAGCAAAATTGACAGGATTGAGTTTTTTATAGGTGATTGAAGATGCACCCGTGACATCCTTTATTTCAATTTCACCAATGCTATGTGATTGCCCCGCTGTTTTTGTACGGCTTTTTACAATCTCAGCAACCGCAATAAACATGCCACGTGCTTGACTAAAAATAATGCGATAACGATTCTTATTCATAATGTTTTACCTAAATGTTTTAATATTTTTTCAAGATTGAAAGTTGCATATGGACATGGGATGTAATGGATTAATACATCCAGTTCAGGCTAAATCCTGTAGTCACATTGTCTGTTTTAAAGTGGTCTGGTTTTTTTAACGGCGTCCCAACAAAAACGTCATAATTGACCGATTTTAAGACTTGCCCACGTAATCCAAAGGCAGCACCCATTAAACTTGTTCCCAGCAATGGATTTGGTTCATGTGCGGTTTTACCCCCCACTTCACCATAGTCAATTCCTGTGTACCATTGCATCGGAAGCTTAAACATCGAGCCACTGATTTCATTACGGACTAAAAATCCATTATCTGCCAATAAAGTTTGTTCACCATCAAACCCTCTTACGGTATAGCGATTCCCAATCGAGAATCGATCTTGTGGGGTCAGTGGTTTTTTACTGTACTGTGTTCGCCATTCAGCAAGATACTGTAGCGATTGATTACCGACTTTAAATGGCACTTGCAGACTGGCATTGGCTTGTAAAATACCGACATGGGTATAGGCTTCGCCAAATTGCTCTTCAGGTGCATGCATTGCATTAAATGCACCTGTACCGCGTTTATAGGTTAAATTGCCTGTTAAAGTCGCATTGGCTAGATATTCTGTATGATCCAAACTGGCTTTCCAGCCACCGGTTTTTCGACGTTGTACTTCAATTTCTACATCATTGATGAAGTTTTGTGATTCCCGATACCATCCTCCCACACTGGCGGTGGTTTTTCGTTTGGCATCACGGTAAAGTACCCGAGATAAATCGGCCCCAATCAGTTTGCTTTTGCCGCTATAGCTATAACTTTCACTGGCACCTGCAACCGTTTGGTTATAATCAGACTGGCTATAACTGGTGCTGAGTAACCAATATTTGAGTGGAATGCTATAACTTAAATAATAGCCGTCCGTTCCGCGTTTACCTTGATCTCCCCCACCCAAATCATGGTTATAACTGCCATAAAACAAGTCATTTGCAGTAAACAGATGGTCTAAAGATAAGGTTGCTGTGCCTTGGTATTTCCCAGTTGAATCTGAGCCTGCATCATCAACACCTAAATGAATCCGGTAGGGTTTTGATTGTTGCCATGCCAACTCTAAATCACTATAGCCAGGTTGGTTACGCTGTTCTGAGGGTTTGATTTTAAAGTCAGCCTCAACAGTCGGCACGCGTTTAAAGTTTTCTAAACCTTGTTCAATATCCCGAATATTTAAAATATCCCCAGACTGAACAGGCAAGGCGTTAAATTTGTGAGCACGCTTAGACGTCCCTTGAACAAATTGAATTTGATCTACTTTCCCAGCAATCACTTGCAGTTTAATCTCACCTGAAGCAATGTTCTGTTGAGGTAACAGCATGCGGGTGGTGACATAACCATGACTAATAATACTGTTTTGAATTAGATCTAAGGCTTGGTTTAAGCCTTGTACCCCAATACATCGGCCAATGAGATTATGTTGGCCTTGCGTGACGGGACGCATCGCAAAAGTAAATTGACGTGCATCATCCCCAATCAATACAAATTTTTTAATTTTAAAACACACGTCTTCGCTGTTTGATTTTAGATATTGCAGTTGTGCTTGGGTTTGAAGTTGTTTTTCTAGTCCCGTTTGCACTACAGCTTCGGGCTGTAATTGCTTTTGTAATGCTTCATCACGTTGTTGCTGACGTTGAGTAGGATTTAACGTCAAAGTTGGATTTGATGGTGGTTCCGCAGCCTGAGTCGTTGTTGCTAAAATCGTTAAAAAAACAGCTAAAGAAACTTTATTTAATTCTAAATTTTTCATGTCAATAGTAATTGTGATGTATTTCACGTTTTATTATTTCGAAATTATGACATTTTGTAAATAGGACAAGCTGTATAGATTAGCTTAATTTATGCTTTTTTCACTTTGACTTCATTTGAGTAATTAAAAACCTAGACCTATTAAGCTTCTCCTCTCGCTCTTCTTTAAATAAAGATTAAGCATTATTTTAAATATTTATTATTTATCAAAAATTTAAACAATTTCATTTTTTTTAATTTTAGTTTTTTCCACTCTTTTAACGCTGAGGTAAGCCGCATTGTGATTGTAATAATTTTAAGTATTTAAGTTCTATACATAGCTGAGTTAAATACATATTAAAACCATGAACCAAAGTAATTTTTAAAAATTTTTAAAGAATACCCTGAGATGTATAATTTTTAAGCGACCAGAAGCCTTCGTCTAATGAGCTTGAGTATTTTTTTAGCAATCATCTATTTTTCATTATTCTAAGGCCCACACTAATTGTAAATTCAGCCAATATGATTAAAATGTTTGAACTAAAATCATCTTACCCCTACTTTATCTGGGTCCAAGATGCATACTTAACTAGAAAAATGAGTAGAATAAATGACAGCCTGGCAACGACTGGCAATAGAACCCACTTCAGATCAACGGGAAATAAAGCGGGCTTATGCAAGACAACTGAAAACCATTGATCAGGATACGCAAGCTGAGGCTTTCATTTTACTAAGAGAAGCCCTTCAGGAAGCACAGGCTGAAGCAGAAATGATGGCCTATGAATCTGAATACGAAGAAGATGTAACACCGTCAATTATTTATGATGTCAATGTAACGACGGATACCGACATATCTTCAACTACATCTACTCAAATTGAAATATTATTTGTAGATCTTGAACAACAGATTACCTCACAAAATATTAAATTTAATATAACGGATGCAATTATACAATTTGGGATCGCCTTACAGGCTGTAAGTGATCAAAGTGTAAAGACAGAATATCTGGAACGATTAAAATATTTATTACAGCAGTTTCAGTTGGAAGACTTCTTTGAGCTTGCCAGTTGTACCGCTATTACAGATCCATCTGCTTTAGAAGATACTGTAATTCATCATGATCAGGAATACTCATATCACCAGACCTCAGCAGATACGGATATCCCTGATCATGAAAGTGCTTCACCTTTAGCTCAGCTTCATCAGGTTAGCGATGCACTCTGGGATCAGAATATTAGTGATACTGTATTTGATAAATTTACCCAATTACTCACTGAGCAATCTGAGCTGACGCTGGCCCAGCAGATTCAAATCAAGGATCAGCTCCTCGGACCTCTTGCTGAAATTGAAGCTGATGTGCTAAATCCCGAATATTCACGCTTCCTTGATCTGTGGAATACTATCTATTCAGATGATATTCATCATTACGATTATGCTTACTATAGCAATGTTTTGCAGTCTAAATTGGATACTTATCAGAGCAACAAATTATTGCTGCAAAGTTTACCATCTGAGCGAAATCAACTATTACAGCTACTGTCAGGCACACAGAAATTTCAGCCTTTCCGCATGCTTAAATTGCAAAGACAGCTTCGCAAAGATCATCCTCAGCTCAAAATAATGGATCTCCTTAACCAGTTTCATTTATCAAATACTGAGCAGAATATTAATTTCAGTTTTCTAAAAAGTTTAGCTGTAAACAAAAAATTTATTGTTATTGATCTAATATTTGCGATGAGTACCTTTGTATTTTTGCAGACATTTTGGGGAAAGCAGCTCACAGGAGCAGCCATTTTACTGAGCACAGCAGTCTTCAGTTTACTTTTTATTTTTCTGATTCAGCCAGCTTTTCATGCAATCATGACGACAGATTCAGATCAAGAAACACGACTAATCCGATTCAGTCAAATCTGGTTTCTAACCGGATTGGTTTTGTGCAGCTTTATCCATTGGTTTAATCCTACCCTACATCAGGTTCTGAGCTATGGTTGGATACTTCTTTCTGTCTTTTTATTTGGTTGCCTGCAACTGGTCGCAAGGCCTGATATGAATCAACTGCTGCAAAGTAGCTATATTCATTTCGACAGATGGATGATGTTGGCTGGTCTGGCTACTCTGTGTGGTGGCTTCGCATTTATATATTATACCGTCGGGCATCCGAACTATCCTTGGTTACTGGTATATAGCTTAATTCCTGTTGGTTTTTTACTTTTACCAGACTCTTTTAGACCACTGTTCGCTATCTTTGGTTACCGCAAGCAACAGCATAATTTAACGGATAAGGCTATTTTCTACAGAAGCATTGGTATTGTGTGTCTACGCCTAATCTGGATGTTTAGTTTTACCTATTTTCTCGTATCTGCTCAATCCCAACCCTATATGTATTTAGGTTGTATCGGATTCGCTGCTTTACTCCTAACAACCCTCAACACCAGAAAATTCTCTTCGTGCTTAAAATACCTATCCTATCTCGGGATAATGTACCTAACCCTTATGACCTATATTATCCCTTTGGTCATAGGTTCTTATCTGTTTCTTAGTATAAAAACTAAACGGGAACAGAATATTTCATAAGGAAATACAGGACATCAGTATAATTGGCTGATGTCATACAAGATTGATCATCAATACTCATCAAAGAGCTTCAGGTCTTCAATTTCATTGAGAAATTTCTCGAAATACTGACGTACTTCTCTGATCTGCCTATCATCCTGTTGGTTCAGTATTTGGTGAAAATGCTGAGTGCGCTCCCCAATCTGTAAACGCAGATCGCCAGTATGTTCGCTATACAAGCGTTCGGCACGAAGTAATAGGCTTTTGTTCACTAAATTTTCACGCGGATGAATCTTTAAATCCTGCAACTGTTTACGGGCCTTTTCGACTTGTTCTTTAGACATAGTACTCTGATGATTAACAACCACTTTCTGTAAATTCTCACCTGTGGCTGGGATATGAACATCTACATCAAGAACACCATTGGGATTATAGGAAAAACGCACCTCAATGGATAAGCACTCATCATTGGCTGGTAAAGCAACTGTTAATTCCCCTAAGAAAATATTTTCACTGCATAGCCGATGCTCACCTTGATATATCTTTACGAATATCTCGCGCTGTCCTTTATTCATTGCAGTATAAGTATTGACTCGACTCGCAGGAATCACAATATTACGTTCCAAAATTGGAGAAAACTGATCATCTGATCCCACTGCTATACCCAAACTAAATGGGCAGACATCTGTCAACACAACTTCTTTGAGCGTTTGATCCTTAGCCTTTAGCCCTGCTTGTATCGCAGCGCCACGCACAATTGCTTCATCTGGCTGTATGCTGGTGGATGGAAATCGACCAAAAAGTTTGGTGACAAGTTTACGAACAGCAGGTATTCGAGTTGCTCCACCAACCATGATAATCTGATCAACCTGTTGTGGTAAAATCCGCGCATCCCTTAAAGCCCGTTCAAGTGGTCGACGTAACCGCATTAATAATGATTCAGCCCAATTGGTCAGATCATGCTGGCTAATATCCAGACTCGCTTCCTTACCATCCCATTTAAAAGTGAGTTGGGTTTGGCTCTCTTTACTCAGTACATGGAGGGTATGCTGCGCTCTCGCCTTTAAAGCGATCTCAATATCATGAGGTATGGTACTTTCTGTAAAATTAAAAACATGCGCATGTTGCTTCCAAAACTGCTTTATCAACAGCTGGACAAAATCATCACCACCAAGATAATTGTCTCCTGCACTGGCACGCACTTCGATGACACCATCGAATAATTCAACAATGGATACATCAAATGTGCCACCACCTAAGTCGAAAATCAGGAAACAACTGTCATCAGTCTGTCCAAGTCCATAAGCAAGTGCTGCTGCTGTTGGTTCATTGATTAATCGACTGACTTTTAAACCAGCCAATTCTGCTGCGGCAATAGTTGCCTGTCGCTGGATATCATTAAAATATGCAGGCACTGAGATCACCGCTTCATCAATCTCACATTGTAACACCTGCTCAGCATCCTGTTTTAAAGATCCTAAAATAAGCGCAGAAAGTTCAGTCGCAGAAAAATCCTGCTGCCCCAGCTTCAGCCGTTTTGCTGTTCCCATCAATCGTTTGAAACTGGTGAGAACCTCCCTTCCACTACTTCTCAGTTCCAGTGCAGCCTGACCGATAAGCATCTGCCCCTGTTCATCCAGTGCAATTGCTGAGGGTGTTAATTTAGTGCCATAAACGTTTTCAATAATTCGTGCTTGACCATTCTCAAACACACTGACTAAGGAATTACTCGTTCCAAGATCTATTGCTATTAAGGGTTTTAATGCTGTCATTGTTATCTGGTATTTTAATGAAAATAGAAATTAAGTTTATAGCTATTCTAGTAGATCAGAATTACTTTTAGCAACTGAATACACAGGATAAATTGATTCCGTATAACGTCTTGTAAAACAGCCAATTACAGTGTACTCAAAGCGCTAAAATGACATAACACCATATTTTAGATGTTTAGAAGAGTCATAAGAGTTCTTGTTTGATTCGTTCACATCCCCCACTTAAATCACCAAAATTTCAAAGGATGAATTAAATTAAACTCAATCGATAATCATCATAAATGCCAAATGGTATCTGTTAACAGTTTGACTTCCTCGATATCATGAGTCACATATAACATAGGAATTTTAATCTCATTCTTTATTTGTTGAAAGAATGGAATAATTTCAGCTTTATGCTCTGCATCTAAGGCTGATAAAGGTTCATCTAATAGCAGAATATTCGGCGAATATAAAATCGCACGCCCCAATGCCACGCGTTGTTTTTCGCCACCAGACAGATGTATTGGCATTCGATCAAGTAGATGGCTCAGCTTTAATAATTCAATGATATAGTCCAACTCAAACTGACGTCGATCAATATCAATTCGGTTATATCCAAACTTTAAATTCCCCATAACATTTTTATGTGGGAATAATTGGGCATCCTGAAAGACTAACCCCACACGGCGTTTTTGAGTGGGGATATTTATTTTTGTTTCATGATCAAACCAAGTATCTCGGTTCACTTTGATCCAGCCTTGTTGTGGCGTACGTAAGCCAGCTATCGCATTTAAAATACTGGTTTTACCTGAACCAGAATGTCCAAATAATCCCACAACACTTTCATCAGATTTAAATTGCTGATTTAAATTAAATTTATCAAATTTCAAGGTTATTTTAAAATCAAAATGCATTACGTTAACTCTGTTTTTTCTTTTGATAGCGGTGAAACCACTGTGCAAACCATAATGCCAAAAATGCCACAGTCAATGAAATCATAATCAGACGTTGTAATGCATGATTCATATCAGGCTGTTGCATCAAACTATACATCGCAAGCGGCAAAGTTCTGGTTTCACCCTCAACATTGCCCACAAAGGTAATGGTTGCGCCAAACTCTCCTAAACTACGACAGAAACATAAAATTGCACCAATTAAAATACCGCTACTCGCTAAAGGCAAGGTCACATGCATAAAAGTTGAAAATGCAGATGCGCCCAAAGTTTTTGCAGCCATTTCTAGCTTTTGATCAACAAGCTCAATCGCCAGACGAATCGATTGTACCAATAATGGAAATCCCATCACTGCCGAAGCCAAGACTGCACCTTTCCAATTAAATGCAAAATCTAGGCCGAACTCCGTTAAATATTTCCCTAAGAAGCCTCGATTACCAAAAACTTGTAAAAGTAAAAAACCTGGCACAACTGGCGGTAACACCAAAGGTAAAAAAATCAATGTTTCAAATAATGATTTTCCGAAAAAATCTTTACGTGCCAAAATCCAGCCAACGATAATGGCTGGAATCAAGCTAAAAATCAGACAAAAACCAGCAACTTTACAAGAGAGTTTTAAGACTTCAATTTCTGCTGGTGACAGTACATCAAACATAACCGATTTCTAATTGAGAACGCTAAAGCCATATTTTTTAAATATAGTTTTAGCTTCATTGCTTTGTAAATATTGATAAAACTTAACAGTTTCAGGGGTCGGTTTTACCATCCCCATTGGGTAAACAATCGGTGTATGCGTGTTTAACGGAAACTCAGCAATAACCTTAACGTTTGGACTAATTGCAGCATCAGTTAAATAAACAATTCCCACATTACATTCACCACGTGCCACAAAATTAAGTGCGACACGAACATCTTCTGCTTGCACTAAACGCGGCTGAATTTTTTCCCACCACTGTAATGAGGTCAAAGCTTGCTTCGCATACTTTCCAACAGGAACACTTTTGGTATCGCCTGTACAAAGCTTGCCTTTAAATGCGGTAGTTGGGTCAAATGACGGGGTCATTTTGAATTTTATGTTTTGATTTTTCGGGCTAATCAATACCAAACGATTACCAAGTAGATTCTTTCTATTTTTAGGATCAATCAATTTTTTATCTTGTAAATAATTCATCCACTGCTCATCGGCAGAGATAAACAAATTGGCTGGTGCCCCTGCTTCAATCTGTTTTGCCAGTGTCGATGAACCTGCATAAGATGTTTTAATTTTTATATTATTTTTCTTTTCATATTTTTGATCTAGTTCTGCTAGAACATTGGTTAAACTGGCTGCAGCGTAGACTGTGATTGTATCTTCTGCATAAGTATGGCCCATGGCAAGCAAACTTAAACTAAATAAAATTTTTTTCATCGACATCTTCCTTTGAATAACAAAAAATTGTTCGCTAAGCATTACTGACTATAAAGGACGAAACCGTCACCCCGACAAAAGCTTGCCAATGTGAGACCTGAAGCTTGTGCTATCTCTATTGCCAGACTGGTAGGCGCAGAAATTGTTGCAAGTAATGCGATATTTAATACAACACATTTTCTAATCAGTTCATAACTTGCTCGACTGGTCATCACCACAAATCCTTTTGACAAATCAAAGTTCTCTGCTGAGATATGACCCAGTAATTTATCTAGCGCATTATGTCGTCCAACATCTTCAAAAATAGCATGAATGATCCCCTCCACAACCCAAGCAGCAGCATGCGCTCCACCAGTCACAGCGGTAATCTTTTGCTGGTTTTTTAATTGTTTGATTGCGTTAGGAATTTCTCTTAACCATTCTGATTGAATTGTAGAACTAATTTTTGGTAATGAAAATTGAAGTTGTTGAAGACTTTCTATACCACATAAACCACATCCTGTTCTACCAATCAGCATTCTGCGATGTACTTTTAATGCCATAAAAGCTTTTGATGAAATTTTCATCTCAACCTGTATACCAAAATTGTTGTGAATAATATCAAGCGAGTAAAGTTCTTTTAAACTTGCAATTATTCCTTCAGAAAGACTAAATCCTTTTGCAAACTCTGCGATATCAGTTGGTGTAGCCATCATCACAGCATGAGATATACCGTTATAAACCAATGCAATCGGATATTCTTGAACAACCTGATCAAACTGAACATCTGTTTTATCTTGATCAAATCGTGTAATTTGAACTGACGCATAACCTGAAAATTGTGGTTCCAACTTGAGCTTTCCTTACCATTCAGGATAGCAACCATAGGTTACTATCCAATTTCACGTTTCCTGCACTAAACCAGTAAATAATTAAATCTCAACCTTTTTTTCTGCATTCTCAGGATCGACTTCAGTAAATAAATTGAAGTGCTCAGGTGCATCGCCAGCATGTAAAATAACAGGAACACTTTTTGAAGCTGGAATCTTGGCATATTGATCATGACTTGAAAGCGCAACCAGTGGGTTGGTTTCAGGATAATAGGCGGCCAGACTTCCTGGTGGAATGTTATAGGGAACGATTCGGAAACTTTTCACGACTCTTTTTACCCCATCAGAGAATACACTTTCAATATCAACCCATTGATCAGCAACAAAACCAGCTTCTTCAATATCTTGTTGATTTATAAATAATACACGGCGCTGGCCAAACACACCTCTATAGCGGTCATCTAGGCCATATAAGGTGGTATTGTACTGATCATGCGAACGAATCGTCATTAAAGTGTAGACTTTACTCTTTGTATACTGGGCAGAAAATTGATTTTCTTGATCGTTATAGACTTGGGTTAATGGCGTAATCAGGAATTGTGCTTTACCCGCGGGGGTATTCCAAACTTTAACATTGGCAGGATGAATAAGATGGAAACCACCCGGTTGATAGGCTCGCCCATTGAAATCTTTAAATTCCTCAAAAACCTCTTCAATAGAATCACGAATACGATCATAGTCCTCAACATACCAACGCCATTTAATTTTAGAGTCAGGTAACGTCGCGTCAGCCATTCGTGCAACAATATCAGGTTCAGAAAGCAAGTTCTTTGATGCAGGTTCATTGCGCCCAGCGGACAAATGAACATTACTCATTGAATCTTCAACTGAGATCGCCTGATTCCCTTTCAGTTGCTTATCAAGTTCGGTACGACCCAAACATGGAAGAACCAAGGCGTCTTTACCACACACGAGATGGCTACGATTGAGTTTTGTTGCGATATTTACCACCAGCGAGCAGCGTTTTAGCGCTTCTTGAGTATATGGGGTGTCAGGTGTCGCAACTGCAAAATTCCCACCTAAAGCAATAAAGACTTTAACATCGCCCTCATACATCGCTTTAATCGTTTCTACCACACCATAGCCATGTTTACGTGGCGATTTAATGTTGAAAACACGATCAATATCATCCAACATTTTTTCACTTGGTAATTCATTGATCCCCATGGTCCGATCACCCTGCACATTACTGTGCCCACGAACTGGACATAGGCCTGCTCCCGGACGACCAATCTGTCCTTTCGCCAAAAGTAAATTAGCCAACATATGAACATTCGCAGTGCCGTGTCTATGTTGTGTTATGCCCATTCCCCAACAAAAAATTGAACGCTTAGACTCGCAAAACATTTTAGCAATTGATTCTAAGTTTTCTGGAGAGAGGCCTGAATACTGATAAATATCACGCCATTCTGTTCGGTCAACTTCTTTTAACATTTCATCAAAACCAACGGTATTCTCAGCAATATACTGCCGATCAAATACCCCCGTTTTACCTGCGAATATTGCCTGCTTATCCCATTCATGAAGATGCTTCATCATACCTAACAGAAGCGCATAATCTCCACCAATTTTCGGCTGAAAATAAAAGCGACTAATGGGCGTGCTGCCATTCGTCATCATCTCAATTGCTGCTTGAGGATCCTGAAAACGCTCTAACCCACGTTCTTTGATTGGATTAATCGCAATAATATTTCCACCTCTACGCGATACTTCACGTAAAGTTCCTAACATTCGAGGGTGGTTGGTACCAGGATTATGCCCAAAGCTAAATACCGTATCCGCTTGATCAAAATCATCTAAAGTAACGGTCCCCTTGCCGAGCCCAATTGAATCTTTCAAACCAATACTGGTGGTTTCATGACACATATTTGAACAATCAGGGAAGTTATTTGTTCCATAACTTCTGACAAATAACTGGTACAAGAAAGCCGCTTCATTGCTTGCCCGGCCAGATGTATAAAATGCAGCCTGATCTGGATGATCCAAAGCTTGAAGATGTTGAGCGATAAGCTTAAATGCATCATCCCAAGAAATTGGGACGTACTTATCTGTAGCCGCGTCATAACGTATTGGATCTGTGAGTCGCCCCAAATCTTCGAGGTAAAAATCATTTTGCTCAGCTAACCAACTTACCGTATGATGCGCAAAAAATTCTGGAGTAACTCGCTTACTGGTTGCTTCGAATGCAACAGCTTTTGCACCATTTTCACAAAAGTTAAATGCGTGCGTATCTTTTTTTTCAGGCCATGCACAACCAGGACAGTCAAAACCTGTCGGCTGATTAATATTCATTAATGTAATTGAGCCTTTGGCAAAGACTTCTTGCCTTTTTAAATTTCTGGCAACACTCAACAAAGCGCCCCAACCACCAGCTGGGTGCGTATAGGGTTCGATACGCGCGAAATTGGTATTTTCCTGAATATGGCGTTCTTGGCCTTCTGTTTCAGGTTTATTTTGTTCTAAATCGTTCATTTGAGTGCCCTCTTTAATGGCTTATCTGATTAAAAAATCAGCTCAAGAAAAAATTCATTTACTTTACATGGTAACTTTTCATAATAATCATTCTTATAACTTAAGCAGCTTAATTTACAACGACTTAATGAGAATGTGAATTCAAATGAAGATGTTTATGCGAAACATCGTCATCTTTTCGGATACAACAGCCAGCGACATATTCACTAGAACCATCTGAGTAAAACTCTTCCTTCCAGACTGGAACTTCATGTTTTACACGTTCTACAGCCTCTTCACACGCCATAAAAGCTTCTCTTCGATGCGGCGCATAAGCCACTGCGATGATTGCTTTGCCTCCGATTTCTAGAGCGCCAATTCTATGAATGACCTGAATATATGATACTGCATATTTGTTTTGTATTTCTTGCTCAATTACACGAATCATTTTTTCAGCAATGGGCGTATAAGCAGTATATTTTAGTGCCTTAACACTGCGACCTTCATGGTGATTTCGAACAGTTCCAATAAAAATTCCAATACCACCACATTCAGGAAAATCATCGATGGTTTTAAAATCATCTAAACTCAGATCCGTTTCCTTAATCCGAGATCCATTTGTCATGTTAGCCTCCTGCTACAGGGGATAATAAAACCAATGTACAATGGTTTGTTAATCGATGTCGACGGGGAATAATTTCTTCACCAATCGCACATGCGCACTTCTCTAAAAGACTAGCGCAATCAGGATATTGATCAGAAATTTGCTGCAAAATTTCTAAGACCATACTACTTTCAACACAAGAAAAAATTAAATCTTTAGGTAACAGCCTTTCAATTGCACCATAAGTTTCAATCTTAATTTGAATCTCTGCCATTTAACACCTTTGCTTAAGCATAGCGCCACAGTGAATATTCAGGGCGAACTAACTTGAATTTGAACGACTGAATATGTGTAATTCTTCACGGTATAGTCTTAGCTCCTGTTCTGAATTAATGCTATGGAAACTTATAGGGTTTTCATATTTAACGACTTGTGGCTTTAAATCATCAAAGCACTTTCGAATACTTAATTGCTCGTTAGCCAAATGCTTTTCAAGCGTAGCTAAGCTGTCTCTTTTCAACAAGCAAAAGGGGTAAAGGTTTTGTTCGTTTATAGAGATAAATACAGCTTGAGAATTTTCTGCCTCCAATAAAGTTTGATGCATTTTTGATAAGACATCTTTAGGGATAAAAGTAATATCGCAGGGAATGAACAGAATATAATCTGTAGTTACATGTGCCCATGCGCTTTTCATTCCCATTAATGGCCCTAAAAATCCCGCCTGATCATCTGAAAAACAGGCTATTTCAGCGATGATCTCCTGATAAACAATACAGTCCTGATGACTATTTACCCAAATTTTCGCAACCTCATCACAAAATTGATGATAGATTTTAAGCAGTTGCATTTCATGATCAAACTGCTGCAAAAGTTTGTTTTTACCTTGCATCCGTCTAGCTTGACCACCAGCTAAAATGACTAAGTCAGTATTTGGATATTGAGACATTTTTATTGTTACCCAAGCGTATTAGACTCAAAATACTAAAGACGAATGAACTCAATGAATTTGGGGCAATTTTCAGTATTGTTAAACACTGGAATTCGACCAATAACATTCGCTTCACTTAAGTTACTTAACATATGCGATTGCTGTTTTTTGAGTTTTGAAACATTAAGTTGCCCTTGCTCATTAACATTCAATTTCATACGCAACAGTTGCTCCCGACTATCACCTTTTACAGCCTCACTTAAGCTTGCCTTCTCCCATTCTGGTTTGGCTTCTTTTAAACCTTGCATCGCTTTAAGCAAAGTGAACACGTGGATTTCTAAACAAACAAATACTGCTGCTGGATTACCCGGTAACCCTAATAAATAGGAAGTCTGGTTTGGTTTTTTATATTCAGCAAAATAAATCGGTTTGCCTGGTTTCTGAGCAACTTGCCAAAAAATTTCATTTGCCCCTAATGCAAGAGAAACAGGACGAATCAAATCATAATCTCCAACTGAAACCCCACCAGTCGTGATAACTAAATCGTAATGATCTAATGCATTTGCTAAAGCCTTTTTCAAGACAATTTCGTCATCTATCACATGTTCTAAATGGATCGAGTAAAAACCTCTTTCCTTCAACCATGTTAAAACCATTGGCGAATTCGCATCAAAAACCTGAGCGCTATTATCAAGACTTTTGCTGACTTCATCGCCTGTAATCAATACAGCAATACGAGGACGGTTAAAAACACTGACCTCTTTTACCCCTGCCATACTTAGTGATGCAACTAAGCCACTTTTTAGATATTGGCCCTGCTTTGCCAATATTGTCCCAATAGATAATTCTTCGCCTTGATAACGAATATCCGTCCCTTTGTTAAGCGCTTGATTTAAGCTGATTCGGCTATCTAGTTTAGATACTATTTCTTGTCTGGCAACTGTATCAGCCGAATCTGGCAATTTACCGCCTGTAAAAATTCGAACACATTGTCCAGACTCGATCTGGATATATTCTTCAATACCTGCGCGTATTTCTCCAACCAATTCAAACACGGTAATACCAGCAAGAATATCTTCACTTTTTAAGGCATAGCCATCTACTGCACTCTGAGTAAATAGAGGTAATGCAATCTCAGACAGAACATCTTGTGCCAGATAATGTTGATGTGCTTCTACCAGTGGCAGAGTCTGAACCGCTCGCGATTCAACCGTAGAATAAGCTGCCAATGCTTGATCTAAACCTATTAATCCTTGACCAGAACAACTCATTCATAACCTCCTGGGTGTGGTAAGTCTCGACATACATCAAAGATATGCACTAAGGCAGGTAAAATCGCTGCCATAGATTCAGATGCGCCACCACGACTGCCTGGTAAAGTAATGACTAATGATCGGTCAATAAAACCAGCTACACCACGAGACATTGCAGCATAAGGTGTCCGTCTTTGCCCAAAAGCACGTGCCGCTTCCATCAGGCCATTCAGTTCTCGTTCCAATAATGGTTCTATCGTATCGACAGTAATATCGCGCTTACCTATGCCTGTCCCACCCACCGTAATAATGCATCCATAAGATTGCACCAATTCTAAAATCAATTGTTTTAATTGCAAAGGCTCATCAGCGATGATTTGATAGTGAATTGGATCAAACCCAGCCTCAGTTAAGGTTTCAACCACAGAACGTCCCGCAGTATCAGGTTTTTTACCAGAAGCAACACTATCTGATAACACAATGACCGCAGCTGATACAGCTTGTCGAAGATGGCGTTTATAGTGCGATTTCCCACCTTTTTTCAATTCAAGCTTGCAATGACCGATCATCAGTTCATCTGGTTCACAATGCGGTTTCAACATGTCATAAATCGTGAGCGCAGCCAGACTTGCGGCAGTTAAAGCCTCCATTTCCACACCAGTTGGTGCAATCGTTTCTACGGTTGCCGTAATCTTGACGCGATCTGCTAGTATTTCAAAATCGACATCAGCTCGATAAATAGGTAAAGGATGACAAAGCGGAATAAGCTCATCGGTACGTTTGGCTGCAAGAATCCCCGCAATTCGTGCTGTTTTTAGTGCATCGCCTTTTTCAGTATTGCCCTCTGCTAATAATTGTAAACAATGCGGAGGCGCGAATAACTCTGAACTTGCTGTAGCAATACGATAACTCTCAGGCTTCATGCCTACATTTTTCATAAAAAATCCTGTCAATTTAAATAATATACAGCTTCACAATAAGCGATTCATTTCAAATAAAATAAGCAGATACAATTCTATATCTATGTATAAAATCAACCTCCAATAGAATGCATACTAATCTTACGAATGGGTGCAGCTTGGTAAGCAATATAGCCTGCTTTTTTTTGCCAAACGGCTTCCAGAATTGTTGCTATCAATTGTTTTCCCTGAGCTTTAGCCAATAAATGTCGAACAGAAATACCTGTATTGGCAAACAAACATGTAAATAACTCACCTGTCGCGGTTAAACGCAAACGATCACAACTTTGGCAAAAAGGCTTACTGATTGTGGAAATAATACCCAGTTTAAAACCTTGATTGAGTGTATATATTGTGGCTGGGTCATTATTTCGCTCTAATTTATCGATGCGAAAATGTGGCGAAAGTATATTGATAATGTCATCCTCAACCACGACTTTCTCAGGCTTCCAATGCTCAGGTTGATCCAATGGCATATATTCAATAAATCGTAGTTCAAAGTCATTTTGATAAGCCCACTCAGTTAATGACAATATTTCCTGATGATTCTGTCCATACACTAAAACACAGTTGAGTTTAATTGGGATATTTGCAGCTTTTGCCGCCTCAATTCCTTTTAATACGGGTGTTAAGGGTTTTTGAGTCATTTTTAAAAAAGTGTCTGGATCAATACTGTCTAAACTTATATTTAGATCATCAAGCCCAGCTTGTTTTAGCTCAACTGCATATTTTTCTAAATAATAAGCATTCGTCGTCATTGAGACACGTTGTAAACCTAAGGGTCTTAACGTATTGAGCGTATAAATAAAATTAACGAGCCCTTTTCGCATCAACGGCTCGCCACCCGTTAAGCGAATTTGAGTGATGCCAAGCTTAATCATCACTTCGCAAAATCTATAAAGTTCTTCAAAACTTAAAATATCCTGTTTAGCTAACCAGGTCGGATGATCAGGCATACAATAACTGCATTTAAAATTACATCGATCAGTCAACGAAATTCTTAGTTTTCTTTTGTGTCTTTGAAACTGATCAACTAATTTCGATTCAGGTAAATGTGCTGATAAAATAGATTCAAACTGGCTTTTTGTTTCAGAGCTTATGCTTACAGAGCTTTGTTTTGATACCTTCATCGTTTTATTTCTCAGCACTTAAAAACAGTTTTGCTTCGTTAAAGTTGCGTGGCAAAAATAGATAAAACCAGCAATAACGCCTAATCTAAGTACCCTACACTTGCTCATTCAAAGCCTAATCAACCTTTCTTATTGAACTTTGTTGTAAAACCAGTCCGTATGGCCTTGTTCAGCAATATCATTCACAGATCAACAAACTCGTACCTAAAACCTATCATACAAGCCATTCATCTTCTACTGCCAAGCCCCGATAAATCGATGAAATCTTTTAATCTTCTTTGATCCAAAACGTGGTCGTATTTACCAACGCAAAGGCAAACATAATAGAAACACACCATCCAGGATATCTTGGAGCAAAAGATATCTTTTACGTTGGCAATCTCAAAGGTGTTGGTCGAATCTTTCAACAAACTTTCATCGACACCTACAGCAAAGTCGTTCGTAAGCTCTATACAACGAAAATACCGATTACAGCAGCAGATCTTTTTAAATGATCCTGTATACCATTTTATCAGTCACAGGATCTACCAATGCTGCGTATCCTGACAGATAGAGGTACTGAATATTGCGGTAAGGTTGAACAACATAATTATGAGCTATGTTTAGCCATCAATGATATTGATCACACAAAAACAAAACCAGCACTCCCACAAACGAATGGAATATGCGAGCGTTTCCATAAAGACGATCTTGCAAGAGTTTTATCAAATTACATTTAGGAAGAAGCTATATAGTACATTAGAGGAATTACAAGCGGCTCTAGACGTTTGGCAAAATTCTATAATACTGAACGAACTTATCAGGAGAAAAATGTGCAGTGGTCACACACCACTAGAAAGATTACTTGAAGGGAAGCGAATTTAGCCTGAAAAGAATCTAGCTCAAATTTAACCTGACAGACACACTAAAAAAGGGTAACTGTCAGATCAGGTTTGAGCGAGTACATGTAAATTTAACAGAAGTAATTTCTGAGCCATTTCTAATAAAACTTAGTGAATTTAACAAAACAAATATAATTCTTTAACTTTACCTATTTCAAATAGCATCTTTATTAAAATCTTTTCTCCATTGTATTGGGCTCATACCAAACCAAGTTTTAAATGCTCGGTTGAAAGAACTTTGTTCGTTATAAGCGAGCAAAGCTGATATCTCATTAATGTTCAATGACCTGTCCTCAAGGTATTGTAATGCCAGTCCTTTTCTAACTTGGTTAAGACGTTGCTTAAATGTATAACCTTGTTTTTGTAATTTGTATTGAAAAATTCTCGTAGGAAGACCTACTTTTTTGGAAACATATTCAATATTGATATTACCTTGATGAATAGCTTTGATAATATTTTGTTGCACCAATTCATCAAATGAATTCACTTCTGGTAGCTCAATCAACAAAATGTCTGCTTGCCTATTTAAAATATTTTTTAAAACAGGATCAGCCTTATTTATGGGCAACTCTAAATTACTTTTCGCAAAAAGCATTCTTGTTCTATTTTTCGAAAACTCAATATTACAATCAAAATATTTTTCATAAGTACGTGGATTTTTGGGTCGATCGAATACAAACTCCACTTTGTTCAACTTCACAACATTGGGTGCTACAATGATGTTTACAATATTAAAAAATATAGCAATCATCGTCTCATCCGCTAACTTACCTGCTTTAAAGTTTGCATCAAACTCCCATGACACAACAAGGCTTTCATCTTCAATAGAAACTTCCATTTGCATAAAATCATAACAAAGCCTTTGATATTTAATAAAAAAAGGCAGTGCATCATATAAGCTTTCACATGATAAGCCGATGTATCCTAAAATACCTAAATGTGAAGGTTTTACATATCTAGCAATTTCTAATCCTAGAGATGGTCTATTATATTTTTCTTCAATTGCTTTCAACATTGCTAACCATTCAGTGAATGGAATTCGTTTGTCTTCATACAAATTGTTTGCAATTTTAGCGACATTTAAATTTTTTTTTAAAATAAAAAGCTCTAACAAATCAATTAAACCGCTCGTCACAGACTTTAAACTATAAATACGCTTCATCTTTAATTTTCCCTGTACATCTAAAAAAGATTAATCGCTAAGCATCAGATTTTATTAGAACATATAGAACTATACCAAGGTTCTATATCATTAGCTAAATGGGTTCAGATTTCTCTGAAAGTGAATTGCATTACCATCATCATCAAGGAAATCAAAGCTAAGTGTATATAAATTATCATTTTTATTAAGTTCACCAGCTATTTCATAACGTTTAGTTGAATACGGGTAGCACATCATGTCCATTTCTGATTGTATATATATTTTTTGAGAAGAACTTTCAATTTTTAAGTTGATCAATGAAGCATGATAAGGCGTGGGATTTTCACACTCGATATAATTTTTTTTATCTTGTTCAACGATTTTGAAATGTATTTTTTCTACAATCATTTCAGGCAACATTTTTGCGATCTGTTTAGGACGATAAAATAATTTAAGCTGAGTATTCATTGCTAAATTCATATACGCAGCTTGATCGCTATGGCGCTTAATCATTGGTATTTCATATAGATTTAACCAAAAAACAGTCTCTCTATCGTTTGGTAGAGCCTTGCCATTATACAAAATTCTAAGCCCGTGAATGTCATTTGATGCGAGTTTTACAAAAGGTGGTAATATTAGAAACGGCATATTATTAATATCAGGATCCCCTTCTCCTTGATCAACCCATGTTTGTAGAATAATAGGATAGTCATTAGTATTTGCTAACATTAGACTTTGCTCATGCTCACCGTCCTTAAAAACTATCCGTGTTTTAGCAGCCAATACCCCAGCTTGACATAGAAATGAATAAAACAAACAAATACATAATAGTGTAAATTTTGTTATTTTCATTACTGCACCTTAACTAATACATATGCTGTGGAATTAACTTTTCCAGCTTTAATCGGTTCAGTTCCAGGTAGTTTTTTTAAGATTGCGGTAAAATTATGTAGATAATGCGTATAGCCTGATTCTGTTGATGCCCCTGTTTGTGCTCCACTTAGTACAGGATACCAACCTGCAGCTGTACCCCCACCTGCTAAACCTGGCTGACCAACAAAATTCATATCTGTCCCAGTATTTGTGTTTTTTAAGAAAATTCCTACACCTTTTGCTGATTGTGCATCAGTATAATTATCTGAGAGTAAAGCAGTCACACCATTTTGGGCATTTACTAAACCTAATTGTTGTGCTGCTGCAAATGCACCATTTGAAGTCTGTATTCCAATAGCAGTCTGATTACTTGCTGTACCTGAAGTAACTTGATTGGAACATTCAATAGATACATTAAAGTTCTCTTGTACAGATTGATTTGCACCAAGCGCTAGAGTATTAATCGTATTGAAAAAAACAATAGGAGTCGCATTGCGAGCAACACAAGTTGGCTGATTCGAAAGTGAGTTTCCAGTGCGCATTCCATAGCCTATTCCATTATTTACTCCCCAAAATCTATAATTTGTATTCGAATCTTCTCCAACATTATCACTGGTTAAACCTGGTCCTTTTAATTGAATATATGCATTAGGCTGTATACAAGTATATGAACCCACCGTGATTTGATTGTCTATACCAGTTCCACAATAAGCGCTACCTGAACCAGACTGAGGTGCTAAACGGCTAACTCTATAGAGTTCTGCATAAAGCGATGGGATATCTTGTAGTCTAATTCGTATTTTACTTCCGACAGTTTGATAATTTTTGACCGGCAAGGATTTCCAATAGCGAGTTAAAACTACCCCATCCATTGTTTGTTTAAGACCAACATACTTATAGTAAGTTGCATATACATTGGGAAGCCCATCATAGAGTCCACCCAAATCCCAATAGCCCCCTACTCGATCATCGCCATTTGTAGCTACCAAGAATTGGATATTCGGTAAATCTGTAAGGTCACACTCCCAAAATACTGTCGAGGCATTCGCTCCACCATAGGTATAACTTGTTGGAGGGACAACAGCACTCCCCATTAAACTCCCAACAGGTTGTAAATATAAACTTGTTAAGTTTACTTTTCCAAACACAATGGGCGCAGTAGTACCATCAGTTGCTAGAAAATTTCCCACTTTTGTACAGTTAGCATGGGCAAAGATAGATAAAAAGAATCCCAATAAAATTAATATTTTGAATTGTGTGCGGATCATTTCAACTCTCCAGATTTACACGTTTCTTCCAGACGAATAATCGTTTGTTTAAGAAGTTCATCATTCAGCTGATAATGAACATCACATTTCTGATCTGATTCTTCGCCCCATTTGACAGTTAGAACCCCTTGCTTTGCTGAAGTACGAACATACATTTGACCACTTTGCCCCACCATTCCAATCACATTATTTTGCGAATCAATTACATCAGCACCTAAAGGAACAAATTCATCAGCATCCAATTTTGCTTGGATGAGTAATGGATAACCCATTCTGGTTTTAAACTTTACTTTTACCGCTGCACCAGCATAGGGAACAATACGTTGATCATTTGTTTCAATCTCAACACGATCAGAAATGCCTTTTGGTTCTAATGAAATATTGTTATAGCGATAAGGTGTAATTGCAGGAATCAGCGCATAACCTTGATGATTAATTCGTGTACCTTGACCATTGAAGAGTCTTGCACCTTCAGCACCTTTGGCTTCAACTAAAGCAAAAGTTTCACCAAGGTATGGACCAAATGTGATCCCTCCAGAATGCACCGCTAATGCGCCTTGCAGATTAGTTGAAACTTGCCAGTAGTTATCACTCATTGAAGCATTTAGACCTAAATTACTATTGTCTAGACGTTTATTGAGATTTGTATTCCAAGTCGTCACTTGCATATTTCGATCATGGCTGAGACCTACTGCATAATTCAGTGATTGATCCTGAGTTAAGGAACCAGACAATGTACTTTGATAAAACTCTTTAGCGTTTTCAGCATGTGAGTAAGCTAAATCTAAATTCGGTAAATTTGTTTTTTTGTATCGTCCTAAAGGAAAGCTCAAAGAAAGATTCACTGAGGTATCTTGACGATTATCAAGTAGTTTTGAATCTATTTCATCAAATCTATTGTTGATGATATTGTCATAAGCATAACGTTGTCGCATTACAGCCAGATTGAGCGTCAAACCGTTTTGAAATGCTTTGCCGTATCCAATTTGTGCCTGCACATCATTATCACGACCATCACGGTAGTTTTGTGCTGACCCTGATAAAAATAATATCCCGTAATCACCAAGGCTTTGGTTCAGCGTAATTTCAAAACGGGAGCGTTGTTGGTAAGTCGATGACTCCCAACGATAACCATGTTTATAAGAATTCCTCAGCCCAATAACATCGCCTAGATCTCTATATCCTTCAGTTGAATAACGATAGCCTGCTAAAGATACTGTCGTGTTGGTAGGCTGAAAAGTCTTACTATAGGTGAGGTTAGTCATCCAACCTGTTATTATATTTTCATCAGGTAAACTTGCTCTAGAGTAAGTTAAGTTAGCACCAAAAGCACCGATATTTGATGCATATGTTCCGCCTAAGAGGCCAGCTTGATAACCATCTGCTAAACGTAATCCTGAATTTAACGTGACGCTATTACTTATTCCTCGTTGATAAGTAAGATTAGAGAAAAAAGTGTCCTCTCCAATATCACGAGTTTTCCCTACATCTAAGTTATAACGTGAAGCACCTAAACGTAGAGACTCAGGTACAGCTGAAAATGGAACACTAAACTGAGAAATCGTTCCATCAGCTTCTCTAACTTTAACGATTAAATCACCATTAAAATTTGTAGGATATAAATCAGAAATTTTAAACGCGCCTGGCGCTACTGTTGACTGATAAATCTCCTTTCCATTTTGCAATATAGAAACATTTGCATTGGTTTTAGCTATACCTTGAATCGTTGGTGCATAGCCTCGTAATGAATCAGGTAACATCCTTTCATCGGAACTAAGGCTCAATCCATTAAAACTTAACCCTGAGAAAAACTTTCCAGAACTATAGGTCTGCCCTAAAGTCAGTACACCTTGAATAGGTTCTATAGGGCGAGAAATATAACTACGAATATTGGTCCATTTTGTCCCTATTTCTGGACTATAATTAATATTAGACTGTTGACGATATTGCCATTTTCCAATGTTTACACCACCATTTAATGATACATATGCAGCAGATTGAGTCTGCGAATGATCCTGTAATTGATATGAAGTATGATAATAATTACCCAGATAATTGATAAAGCCAATACTTTCACCCGCATCCCATTGGGATGCATTAACATAGCCCCGTGGAATATTATGCATATCATTTTGAGGGATACTAATATCAAGTCGAAGCTTTTCAAAATTAAAATTTATTGAGCTGGATTGAATATAATTTGATAAGAGTACACATTGATCTTGCTGTTTTTTAATATTTATCAAAATTTGCTCTGAAATTCCTAATTTTTCTATAGCAACTAAATCAAAACATGGTGAAATATTTTTTTGTTGGTCTTCTACAAACTTTAAATCCATACGTTCAATAATTTGCTTGTTAACAAAAACATCCACTTTGTAAAAGCCTGGCAATATATCTTCTTTTTCACTTAGACGTTCTAATAGCTTAATTTGATGATCAGATTGTCCACGGAATAATGCTTGATCAAATATATATTCACCATCGTTATTAACATGATCATTTGCATCGGCAGAATTATTACCACCAATCAAGTAACCTACTAAAAATATAGACAATAAGCTTCTACGGCCAAAATATTCAGCAAACATAATATTATACTCGCTTATTATTTATTCAGAGGAATCTCGTGGACGACTAAAGCACCATAATCATTAACAAGGGTAAGTTTAATTTTTGAATCTTTTAAACTATGCGTATTATTATTTATTACCCAATTAACTTTAGCTTTTGGAGCAATTAAGTCATTTTTTTTCACCACGATTTCGCTATTTCCAGCAACTAAACTTAATTCTTTAATATTCACATAATATTCAGACGAATTTTGAATGTTTAATTGCTTTTTTGTTCCATCATTTTCCAAGGCAAATTGAACTTTTTTATAAGCATCTGCTGTAGAACCTTTCAAATTTTTAGGACGGTAAAAAACCTTGACACGATTCTTAAATACAATCATTAAACGGCTACTATCGCTGTCTTGTTTTTTTAGTGCAGGAAACTCAGAAAAATTTAAATAAAACAGTGACTCAACATCCTTTGAGACGTTTTCCTCACCCGTAAATATTAAGCGCACAGTTTGTCCAGTATTTGGATTTATCCGAAAAATTTGCGGACTAACAACAAAGGGAGCTTTGCTTTTTTCAAGAGTAGAATCTTCATCCCCTTCATCTAGCCAAATTTGTACAAGGTTTGGATATTGATCTTTATTTTGTAAGTAAATCGTCTTTTCATTTTGGCCATCAGGAAAAATTACACGTGTTCCTGTAAGAACTACACCTGAGAAGGCAGCGGACATTATGGTTAAGCCACCAATCAAAATATGACTTTTTATAATATTGACGATCCACCTACTCATTTTTACCACTCCAACCAAAAAATTGATTGATCTGCTACTTAAGTAGCAGATCAGATAAAACCTTATTGATAGCTTAAGGTGTATTCAATAACTGAGGTCACAGCACCTTGTGTTGCACCACCAGCTTCAGAAATATAACGCGCACCAAAATCATGGCTGGCACTTGTTGCACCATTGAGTAATTTCAGACCTTCAACAGCTGTTGGCCCATTTAGAACAACTGAAGTTGTTCCAGCAGCTTCTTTAGTCAACTGAATCGCAACATTAGTAGCAGGATTAACTGTTGCTACATTGCCTAAATTGCCACTCGTAGTTACTGAGTGACCTAAAAATTTTGTTTTAATATCAAGATCTGAGCTAGGTGCAGTACATCCAGTGACATTAATCGTAAAAGGTGTCAAACCTGCTGTGGCACCAGAAGAAGTTAGCGTATTTGCTGATACCGTAGGTAGTAAAACCACGCCATTGGTTCCACCATTGATTGAAGCTTGGCAAGTTTGATCTGTAACTTCCCCTTGAAATGTTACTGTAGGCGCAGCATTTGCAACGCCTGTAACCATAATGCTCATAGTTGCTATTGCTAGAAAACGATTTACTAATTTCATAAATACACCTTTAAATGATAAATAAAACCAAATGAAACTATGAGGATAATAATCTTTAAGCGACAAACAATTCTTTACATTTCACACAAATTACTTATACATTTAAAACAAATTTTCTTAAAAATTTAAATATAAATTTATTATTTTAAAAAATTATTTATTTAATTCAACTAGATAAATTTACTCAAAACCCACAAGAAAAAGAGTGATAAGTTTAACAAAAATAATAAAATACCCAATACAAGACAAATTATTGAATTTTAATAATGACTTAAAGAAATAAAATGAAATCAATCATATTTATCAGTTTATTATTCAAATTTATTTATCAAATAACTTGATAAATAAATATTTTTCAAACTAAAATAAAAACAATCAAACGCTAAAAAGGAAATAACCTGAATGAATTTTTATAAATCTATTGCTACAGCCTCAATAATCTTCGTATCAATTAACACTTCAAATGCTCAAAATTTTCAATCATGCGAATCAAAACAACAAGAAATCGAAAGTAAATTAAAAATTGCAATACAACATAATAATACATACGAAATAAATGGTCTTAAAAAAGCACTAAAAGAAAATCAGATACATTGCAATAATGTGACATTAAAGCAAAAAACAGACACTAAAATCAAAGAAAAAGAAATTAAAATACAAAAACTTAAATCAGAAATACAACTAGAGCAAAAATCTGGAAATTTAAATAAGATTAAAAAGAAAGAACGTAAAATTGAAGCCTTAGAAAATGAAATAAAAACATTAAAATCTCAATAATTAAAAAGGGAAATTCAGTTCCTTTGAACTGAATTTCCAATATACCTTAAATATTTTCCTTATCTAAACTCATTTTTAAAGTAAAATATAAATATTCATAATCTTTACTTGTCGCTTCTTTCAATACTTTTTTAATTTGTCCATCATTCCAACCTTGATATTTAACTCTCGTTAAGAAGATAGAAATGAGAATAAATGCATGATCACCTTTCCTTAGATAAGTTCGATTATATTTTCGTTTAACCTTTGTGCTTGATTTTGACAAAACAATAATTACTTAAAAAAACTGGACGTTAAAGTTTAAAATTATTGATTATTGTTTTCTTTACATCTTAAACATTTTGTTTATCATCTAAAACAAAAATGCTAAATAATCAGAAAAATTCTATAAATATAAATACCTTACATTAAAACCATTAATCATACTACCATTTCAAATTAAGTAATCAATTGTTTAACTTCCAAACATAAATAAATATAGATGCTTTAATTTAGCGTAATTAATTGTTTTTAAAAAATATTGATCATCTAATAATAAAAACGGAGTCCTACTAGATGAGCTTTAAATTCCAGTCCATGATCTCAAAATTCTCAATAGTGGTTTTGGACTTCCGTAGTAAATCTTGATCCTTTTCCTTCAAAAATAAGGGAAATAACCTTTTTCGGTATACCATTATTTTCATACTAACCTTTGATTTTAACTCCAATAATTTTCGATTCCATAAAAATGATTTCGACCATTTGCAAAGTGCGTAGAATGATAAATTGATTGCTGCACTTTTCATTCCAAGGAATTAAGAGATATTGGATTCACCCAAGAGATATCATTGACAATATTCCAGGCTATAAACATTCGAATGCCTTTACCAACAAACAAAGACTTATTTTAGAATATGCGGAAGCAATTAATTTTTTTCTGAAAAAATTGAAACGGTTAGAGAGAGTTTAACTGATCATTTTAATGAGAAAGAGCTAGTTGACCTAACGGCAAGCATTTCTTTGATGGGAGCATTAAATAGATTAAGAATCACGCTAGGTGATAGAGATTAATCAAACAATCGATATAGTAAAAACTTCATAGCCCTCACTTAAGGGCTTTTTAGGCAGTTACAAAGACTCTCCATATTCTATATAGCCATCTTCTACTGCAGGAATAATTTCTACAAGCTCAAAATATGGAGTCGAAAATATTTCTGAGTCTCTAAGTGCATCTATTACAAAATAGTATTCCTGTAAAGATGATGTCTCGAAAACTGCAATATCGCTAGCACGAGCATTAAATGCCTCTGCATCATACCAACGGACTTTAACAGATTTATATTTTTTCAATATTTCTTGAATTGTCTTTTCACCTAAGTTATTACGATATTCTCTGGGCAGTGCAAGCCAAGTGGGCAATGCCTTTAAATGAATAAAAAAAGTAAATATTTTAGACATAGTTTCTCCATTAATTATTGATTTCAATTGATATATGATTTTGCTTGTAATGAGTGAGTGACCAAATCATTATATGAGTCATTACTCACATTTAATACTCGCATTTTTTACCATGACAGAAACCTTTCCAAACCCACGTAAAAGGCCGCGACAAGCGCGTTCAGTAATCACATTTGATATAATTCTGGAGGCAGCAGCTCGCATTCTTGAATCAGATGGATTCTCTGGATTTAATACCAATATTGTGGCAGATACTGCTGGAGTGAGTATTGGTAGTCTGTATCAATACTTTCCTTCAAAAAATGCATTAATTGTTGAACTCATAAGACGAGAAAGAGATCAACTTTATAATAGTGTCTTAAAAATTATTGAACAAAATGAGCGGTTAGATTTAAAAACGCTATTGAAAATGATTATAGAAAGAGCAGTATTTCATCAATTGAGTCGTCCTAATTTAGCGTTAATACTTGAATCTGCCTCAATATTTATCGGAAAAGATTATGAAGAAGAGTCTTTTCAATACAAATTAGAGGAAATATTGTCTAATCTTCTATCTAAATTTCAAATTACTAATGCACTCAAGACTGCAAGAGACATTATCGCCATCAGTAAAGGGATGATTAATACAGCGGGTATGACTGGTGAATTTGATGTAGAAGATCTACAGCGACGAGTTGAAAGAGCAATATATGGTTATTTAGCCCTTATATAAAGATAAAACTGAGCAGTCCAAGTCTCAATTTTAACAATATCACTTTTTAAGATATCCCCCTTCTTCATCTTATCAATAGCACGAGCAGATCATGCCATTTTCTTTTTGTTGCTAATTTCCGCACTCATCTTCGGATTCCTTTTTGTGAATCAGCCTCAATTTGTTAAGATGGCGACCGAGAGAAACCAATTTGTTTCCTCACACATTGTTGACTCAATTTTGGCACGAACAAAAGTACACTAAAGCTATGCTTTTTCCTTTGCTTAGGTCAGATTTGCACAGAAGTTGTTAGAATTGGTTAGATTGCCAAACTTTCAAAACAAACTTATTTATTATTTAAATTTAGAGATTTAATATACATGAATAGCATGGAAACAATGGCTGACTTATCCTCCCACACCCCTATGATGCAGCAATATCTAAAAGTAAAAATGCAGCATCCACACTCTTTAATGTTCTATCGCATGGGCGATTTTTACGAACTATTCTTTGACGATGCAAAAAAAGCCGCAAAACTTTTGGGTATTACCCTCACTCATCGTGGTAAAGCCAATGGTGAACCTATTCCAATGGCGGGTGTTCCATACCATGCTGCAGAAGGTTATTTGGCGCGTTTGGTTAAAAAAGGCGAAGCGGTTGTCATCTGTGAGCAAATTGGTGAAGTCACAGGTAAGGGACCTGTTGAACGCGGTGTAGTACGAATTATTACCCCTGGAACATTGACCGATGATGCCCTGTTAACCGCAACACAAGCATCGAATCTTGTTGCGATCTGCTTCCAACAAAACCAAATTGGTATGGCACTGCTGGATTTAAGTGCGGGTATTTTTAAAGTTCAACAACAAGAGTTTAAATCTGAAAGCTTGGCGATTGAATTAGCTCGCTTAATGCCAAGCGAAATATTGGTCGATGAAGACATAGTCGACCCGAATATTATTGAAGATATTAAACGACAAATTGAATGTCCAATTACCAAAAGACCTAATGTCGATTTTAATTTAAATAACGCACAAAAAACCTTATGTGACCAATTCGCAGTTTCCACACTTTCTGGTTTTGGTATTGACCATCTCCCCTTGGCTAAAGCAGCTGCCGCTGCATTGATTCACTATGCCAAAGAAACTCAAAAAACTGCGTTACCACATATTCGTTCAATTAAATTAGAACAAAGCTCAGATTTTATTGCACTTGATCCTGTTACACGCCGTAATTTAGAAATTATTGATCCATTATTCGAGCACGGCACTTCGCTGTTTAGCTTAATCAATGACTGCCAAACCGCAATGGGCGGACGATTACTGGCACGTACCTTGATGCAGCCCATTCGTGATACTCAAATCTTAGATGCACGTTTAGATGCAACGGATACTTTACTCAAAGGCTACCATGAAAGTCCTGTTCGCTTAGTCTTAAAAGAAATTGGCGATATTGAACGGGTTTTAAGCCGTGTTGCACTTGGCAGTGCACGTCCTCGTGATTTGGTGCAGCTTCGTCAAGCATGTGCACAAATCCCATTCTTAAGACATGCAATCCAACCGATTCTTGAGACTCAGCAATCTAAATTGATTGTACAATTGAATGAAGAATTGGGCGATTTTAATGGATTACACCAACGTTTACTGTCTGCGATTGTTGAACACCCACCTGTATTATTGCGTGATGGCAATGTAATTGCAGAAGGCTTTGATGATGAGCTCGATGAACTGCGTAAAATCCGTGATCACGCAGGCCAATTTCTGATTGATTTAGAAATCAAAGAGCGAGAAAACACGGGCATCAATACCCTGAAGATTGGTTATAACCGTGTTAGTGGTTACTATATCGAACTCACCCGTGCTCAAGCTGAACAAGCGCCTGATCATTACATCCGTCGTCAAACACTGAAAAATGCCGAGCGTTATATCACCCCAGAATTAAAATCTTTTGAAGATAAAGTACTTTCCAGTGAATCACGTGCACTTGCGCGAGAAAAACTACTCTTTGAAATGTTACTGGAAGAATTAAGAGCAGATATTGCCAATTTACAAATGATGAGTGCATCGATTGCCCATATCGATTTATTGGCAAACTTTGCCCATCAAGCCCGTTTGAATAATTGGAACCGACCTGAATACAGCCCAGAAATCGGGATCAAAATTACCGCTGGTCGACACCCTGTAGTTGAATCACTCAGTAAAACGCCATTTACCCCCAACGATACCCTACTCGATTTCAATCATCGTATGGCGATCATTACAGGGCCAAACATGGGCGGAAAATCGACCTTTATGCGTCAAACTGCACTGATTAGTTTGCTGGCGTATTGCGGCAGTTTCGTCCCTGCTAAAACAGCGAAGTTAGGACCGATTGACCGTATATTTACTCGAATTGGCTCTGCTGATGATTTATCTACGGGTAAATCTACCTTTATGGTGGAAATGACCGAAACATCTCAAATTTTGCACCATGCAACCAATCAGTCTTTGGTGCTTATGGATGAAGTTGGTCGTGGTACAAGTACTTATGATGGACTATCTCTAGCTTGGGCATGTGTGCTTGATCTAACCAAACGAATCAAATGTCTATGCCTCTTTGCCACACACTATTTTGAATTAACTGAGCTTTCAAAAGAAGTGGCAATTGATAACTACCATGTGACGGCCAAAGAGTTAAATGGTAATTTGATTCTATTGCATAAAGTTCAACAAGGTCCTGCCAGTCAAAGTCATGGTTTACAAGTTGCAAAACTTGCGGGGATCCCTGCGGGGGTGATTAAAGAAGCGCAAAAGCGTTTAAAAATTTTAGAGAAACAACAACAGCAACAATTGCAATCCGTTGTGCAAAATGACTTATTTGCAGAAGTTGAAACCGTTGAACCTGAAAAGCTTGAACACATCATTGAGATTGAAAAAGTCGTTGAAGTTGAAAAATCATCACCTGTACTCGATGCTTTAGCAAATATTGATGTCGATGATTTAACCCCTCGCCAAGCGCTAGATCACCTCTATGCATTAAAAGCAGCACTAAATGCATAAGCAGTAACAGCTTTCCAGTCTAAGTAAGTTTGAAATTCTCTACTTAGGCTGGAAATAACTTGAGTCTATTGATCTTTAAATAGCAATCTAGACGATAATTTAAAGCACTCCATAATGAGTAATTGAATGCTAAGTTTTAGGAGAATAATATCAATATTTCACTCAAGCCCCTGCAGCTTTCCGATATAGATCTCATTTGGCAACATATTGATCGACGTGAATTAATCACTCAAATGTATCTACAACAAAAGCAAAAATTACATTTGGTCGATTGTTTTTATGATGTGCAAAGCTGGGGTGAATATCATTTAGAAAATGATCCCCCGTTGTTAAAGCAGCATCTTATTCAAGGTGGACTATGTGTGGGTGCATTCAATCAATTGAATCGATTAATTGGTGTGCAACTGGTATCCAATCAAGTCATCAGAGATTATCCAGATGCGAAGCTATTACAATATTTTTATGTCGATGCAAATCATCAAGGTCTTGGTCTTGGTACACAGCTCATGCACTCTGCGATAAAATCAGCTGGGCAACTTGGTGCACAACAACTGTATATTTCAGCAACACCAACCCAGCGTACTGTCGACTTTTATCTTAAACAAGGCGCGCAGGTCTTAGAAAAACCTGATCAGCAATTATGGGAATTAGAACCCGAAGATATTCATCTTATCTATACATTGTCATGATCTAACGGATACTAAAAATACAGGTCTAAATAATTCTAAAGATGATGGCTGACTAAAAAACCAGCACACGAAGGTAATAACCCCATTTCGCTTCTGTGATTTAGTCTTATATTTATGTTCTTTTTTGAATATGTTTAGCATTTTTTCACCTATGGCCACATCAAAATAACAGCGCATATTTTAAAAAATGCATAATTCTTCACAAGTTAGGAGAATTTTCTATAAAAAAAATTGATTTAGCAGGTTCTTCTATATTAAATATCAATAAAAGCAATTGTTAGTTTGCGGCGTTTTCCCTAAAATACAGCATTATTAATTAGAACCATATTTTTAGGTAGCTGACGCCATGACCTTTGTTGTCACTGAAAATTGTATTAAGTGTAAATATCAAGACTGCGTAGAAGTATGTCCAGTAGACTGTTTTTATGAAGGTCCAAATTTCCTAGTCATTAGTCCAGATGAATGCATTGACTGTGCGCTATGCGAACCTGAGTGTCCTGCAAATGCAATTTTCTCTGAAGATGAACTCCCTGAAGGTCAAGAAGTATTTATTGAACTAAATGCTGAACTTGCTCAAAAATGGCCAAACATTACTCAAATTGGTGATCAACCTGAAGATCGTGAAGAGTGGAATGGTAAAGCCGATAAATTACAATACTTAGAAAAATAAGTATTGTATAAAAAAGATCAGCTTAGGCTGATCTTTTTGCATTTTAATATGTAAATTGTACATTTATTTGCAATTTATCCATAATACACGCGCCAAACTAGACTAAAATAGCCCGTTACTTGCTTTAGCTAATATTGAGAATGAAATTTATTTTGAAAGGTTTACTTGCTGTCGGTGTTACTACAATGATTCTGGCTGGATGTACATCTTCCCCTCAAAAGAATCCAACAATTAGCACGTCGCATGGTCAGCGTATTTACATCCCCGAAGAAAAAATTACGATTGAGCGACCCATTCCTCCTAAAACGATGCCTTCATCTTATCGCCAATGGCTGATCTATGGAGACAATCAGTCACGTGCACGTGATTATGAACGTTTTCTTGAACAAAATAATGCTGGAAATATTATTCCTAGTTTTGAGTTATTTAAAACTGCGCGTGATTGGGACAAGTGTGGTAAGTCTGAATATATGATTCCAAGCCGTGAGCTTTGGAGTAATCAATTACCAACATTAAAAGTATTTAAATACTTGGTTGCCTCTAAAGTTCTGACTGATTTTACTGTAACCTCGGTATATCGAGACTTACCTTTAAACCAATGTGCCGGTGGTGCTGGATCTTCACGTCACTTATTCAATTCAGCCATTGATTTCCGTATTGGGCCAGAAAATCCGCAACCTCAAGACTATGCGTATATTGAACATACCAAATTCAAATTATGCCAGTTCTGGTCGCAGTATGGCCAAAGCTTAAACATGGGCTTGGGACTGTATGCTTCAGGGCAAATCCATATTGATACTCAAGGATATCGTACTTGGGGACCTGATCTCACCCGTAATAGCTCAATGTGTAATTTTTAATACCCCATATTCAATTTAAAAGAGATCAATAAGATCTCTTTTTTTTATGACCAAGCATTTGATCATTGATTATATTTTAGATCAAAACAGCCTTAAATAAAAAACGCCCAATAAAATTCATCGGGCGTTTTTTGAAATAAAATTAATCTATTTCAAACGTCAATCAACTGGATATCAATCTAGTCAATTGCAGGCGTATAGGTACCATCAGCAATCGCATCTTTAATACGATCAGCTTCTTCTAATACCAAGGCAAGAAGATTCTTCACGTTTTCTAAAGTTGCAACTGGACTTAAAGTCGTCATTTTCAAAGATTGAACCTGTCCAACTTTAGTCACACCAATATTGGCTTCACCGCGCGCAAATAATTCATCTGCAACGTTTTGATTCAAAGTATCAAGTAATTCAACTGGATAATTGTCAGGTATTACACGGAATAATACCGATGCAAATTGTGGATCAACCAGCATTTCCAAACCAGCAGTAGCATTGATGTAATCTGCCACTTCACGAGTTAGCTTAACGCCATGGTCAATCATTGAACCATAAAGCTCTTCACCTAGGTTTTCAATCGTCATCCACAATTTCAACGCATCAAAACGGCGTGTAGTTTGTAGAGATTTAGACACTAGGTTCGGTACACCATGTTCTTCATCATAAGCAGAATTTAAATATTCAGCTTCATAATGCATAAAACGATAGTTCGCTTCATCTTTCAACAAGAACGCACCACATGAAATACTTTGGAAATAATGCTTATGGAAATCCAATGTAATCGAATCAGACAATTCAATACCATCAAGCATTGAACGGTAGTCATTCGATAAAATCAGTGCACCACCCCATGCTGCGTCGATATGCATCCACGCGCCATATTTATTGGTGATTTCACGCACTTTCTTTAATGGATCAATCGCGCCTGCATCGGTTGTCCCGGCAGTCGCAACGACACAAGCAACAATTTTGCCTTCAGTCTGTAAATGCGCCATGGTTTTTTCGAGCGCATCAACATCCATCTGTGCATTTTCATTGACTGGAACAGTCACCACAGATTGGAAGCCCATGCCCATCATCGCCATGTTCTTTTGCACAGAAAAATGTGCATTTTCAGAACAGATCACTTTGACATTACGCATGGCGTCACTTGGAACACCATCACGCTGCACAGACCAAGGCAGACCATTTTCGTCTTTCCAGTTCTTGGCAATACACCAGTCACGCGCTAACAATACGCCCATTAAGTTAGATTGAGTACCGCCAGAAGTGAATACACCTGCCTGACCTGCACCATAACCTACTTTTTGACGTAACCAATCGATCAATTGAACTTCCATCAAAGAACCTGCTGGGCTTTGATCCCATGAGTCCATTGATTGGTTGGTCGCATTAATCAAGACTTCAGCAATTTGACTTGTCACCATGGTTGGGCAATGCAAATGTGCTAAAGAGTGCGGATGATGTACTTTTAAACTTTTGTTCAGAAAAAGCTCAACCATACGCTCAAGCGATTGGTGTAAACCTAGACCTTGTTTAGACGGTGAAAAAGAAATCGCTTCACGAAGTTCTTTAATGCTCCCACCTGTATACATTTTGTCATTTTGCAACCATGCTGCGACCGCTTTAGTCGCCTCACCCATTGCTGACTCATAGTCAGCAATAGATTGAGCATCATTGCAGAGTAACGCTTTACGATGTTCTGCAAAATCTACCATGAATTAAGCGCCTCGAACTGCAATAAGAGCCTCTGCAACCGCTTTCTTAAAGCGCGCAATAGCTTCTTCACATTCTTCTTGAGTAATGATCAATGGGCAAAGTAAACGGATCACCGTACCGCTACGGCCGCCTTTTTCTAACAATAATTTATTGTTAAAACATGCCGTTTGAATTGCAGCAGCCAATTGTGAATCCGCAGGAAGAGAACCCATATGATCCGCTTGCTTACGCTCATCCACAATTTCGATACCGATCATTAAACCGCGACCACGAACATTACCAATACATGGGAATTCTTGCGCTAATTTTTTCAATTCAGCTTGTAAGAAATCACCACGTTGTTGCGCATTTTGTGCAAGGTTTTGCTCTTTAATGGTATTGATCGTTGCAAGACCAGTACCCATTGCAAGTTGGTTACCACGGAAAGTACCTGTGTGACCTGCAGGTTGCCAAGCATCAAACTTACGTTTAATACCCAAAACAGCCAATGGTAAGCTACCACCCACTGCTTTTGACATCACCACAACATCAGGTTCAATACCAGCATGTTCAAAAGCAAACATTTTGCCTGAACGTGCAAAGCCCGCTTGAACTTCGTCCAAAATCAACACAATGTTATGACGCTCAGTCACTTCACGGATTTTTTGCAACCATTTCGCAGGTGCTGTAACCACACCGCCTTCACCTTGAATTGCTTCAAGAATCACAGCTGCAGGCTTAGTTACACCGCTTTCGACATCTTCAATGAAGTTTTCGAAATAATAAGTTAAGGCATCAACACCTGCTTCACCGCCAACACCCAACGGGCAACGGTATTCATGCGGGTATGGCATAAATTGTACGCCTGGCATTAAGCCATTTACCGCATTTTTAGCAGATAAGTTACCTGTCATCGCTAACGCGCCATGAGTCATCCCATGGTAACCGCCAGAGAAACTGATAACTGTATTGCGACCTGTATAGGTTTTCGCCAATTTAATCGCTGCCTCTGTACCATCTGCACCAGATGGGCCACAGAACTGTAAGCAATACTCTTCTTGCCCACCCGGAAGTTGTGCAAGCAGTGCTTCAGTGAAAGCATCTTTTAAAGGCGTTGTTAAATCTAAAGTATGTAAAGGGAGACCACTCGCTAAAGTGTCTTGAATACTTTTAATCACCGCAGGATGGTTATGGCCTAATGCCAATGTTCCTGCCCCAGCTAAACAATCGAGGTACTTTGTACCTTCAACATCGGTAACCCAACAACCATGTGCTTCCGCTATCGCTAACGGTAATTTACGTGGATAACTACGAACATTCGATTCCATCTGACTTTGGCGAGTCAAGTAGTATTCGTTTGTGGAAGTGGCAGCAGGATTTACAGAAGTAACGCTCATATCGAATTACCATCTCTGATATGGGTTGAAAGAAATAAGTCGGGTGACTTGTGGTCCTTTGACTCGGTGCTTTATAGAAATCTAGTTAGAGTGCTTTTAATCTTCATAACTAGGAGCGCGATAATACAGTTTTTTACAAGAAAATAAATATCTTTTATGTACTTATCCACACTCCATTTATCGAAAAAAACATTTAGCTAAATCTAATTTGTTATTATCATCATACTATGTGACAAAGCAAAGAAAAGCCGATAATTAAAATCACTTTATAAATCTTAACCCTTCTGATCACTTTTTATCACAACCAATCTCGATAAGCTTTTAATTTTTAAAATATTTTAATCAAAACAAAATTGCAATTTATATGCAAATTATTACAAATGCACCACAAAATCTGCCATAGTTTTCCGCAAACCAGATTTATGATTAAAAACAGATTCAATTTATACAATATATCTTTCGGTCATAAAATTTAGTCAAACAATTTTAAGGATTCATTATGCGTTATTTAGCTTTAACTACTTTACTCTTGGGAACCACACTGAGCACAATGACGATGGCAGCAGAAAATGACCCGTTAAACTACAATATTGTCAATGTTCAAGCAGATGCGACACGTCAAGTGTCTAATGATGAAATGCATGCTGTACTTTTTATTGAGAAAAACAACAAGCAACCTGCTGAGTTATCTTCTCAAATTACTCAGTTAATGAATCAAGCGATTAGCATTTCGAAAAAGTATCCACAAGTTAAAGTCGAAACAGGCTCACAAACCACTTATCCTGTTTATGACAATGACAACCAAAAATTGAAAGAATGGCGTGGTCGTGCAGAAATTCAAATCGAAAGTAAAGATTTTAAAGCAGCAAGCCAATTAATCAACGAGTTGCAAACCAGCTTCCAAACACAATCGATTAATTTTACAGTGTCTGATGAACAACGTAAAAAAGTTGAAAATGAATTGATGGTTGAGGCTTCAAAGAACTTCCAACAACGTGCGCAAATTTTAACGCAAGCATGGAATAAATCGTCTTATAACTTGGTCAATATCAACATCAATACCAGCAACTCTTATCCGCAACCAGTATATGCAGCGCGTGCATCTATGGCTAAGTTCGAAGCTGCCGATGCAGTCGGTGGTCAGAACATGGCCGCTGGTGAATCAAAAATCACGGTCAATGCCAATGGTTCGATCCAGTTTAAATAATTTTTTGATGAGTATAAAGACCGTGCTTATGCACGGTTTTTTGCTATTGCAATATAAAAAAGTGAATATTTGATTAAAAAATCTATTAATTTGAATTAAACAATAGTTTTAAATGATAATCATCCTGATTTAAAAATATGCTTGAAGAGATTAAGATACGCACAATTTCAAATGCCTATCTCTTTATGAAAATTTCAAGCCATAGAACACCTGACTTCGCCCTGTTTAAACCCTCACATCTCAGCCTTGCAATTGCTGTTTCACTTAGCTTTATATCCAATGCTGCTTTTGCCGAAGACAATCAAGAAACTTCAACACAAACACTTAAAACAATCACCGTACAAGCTGAAGGAAACTGGCTTGAAGCAGCCAATGCTGAAAAAGTTCACAAGCATGCAGGTGCACGTACCATTATCGATCGTAAAAAAATGGACGAATCTGCGGTGACCTCTATCCGTGATGCGCTAAAACAAGTGCCAGGGGTTCAGGTTCAGGACAGCAATGGCACAGGGGGTAGTGATGTCTCACTCAATCTGGGTGTACGTGGCTTAACCTCTCGCCTCTCACCGCGCTCCACTGTGTTGATGGATGGTGTTCCATTATCCTTCGCGCCTTATGGTCAACCACAATTGTCTATGGCACCTGTTTCAATGGGTAATATTGAATCTGTAGACGTTGTTCGTGGCGCAGGTTCAGTCCGCTTTGGGCCTCAAAACGTGGGGGGAATCATCAACTTTAATACCCGTGCAATCCCTGAAAAACTATCAGGCTCTGTTGGTTTAACCACAGAATTCGCCACAGGTACCGACCAACTCAAGTACAGCCCAAACCTCTTTATCGGCGGTACTATGGATAATGGTTTAGGTCTTGCGCTACTTTATTCAGGAACCAAAGGAAATGGCTATCGCGAAGCCAATAACGACATAGATATCGATGACGTCATGTTAAAGTCGTCATATCAGTTTACAGATGTAGATTCGATTGCACTTAATTTGCATCATTATGAAGGTCGTGGCGAAATGCCAGAAGGCTTAACGACTGCGGATTATGCCAAAAACCCATACCAGTCAAACCAATACCGTAACTATTTTGCTGGCCGTCGTTCAGATGTTTCTGTTAAATACAGCCATAAAGATGAACTCAATAACTTTGAAATCCTTGGTTATTATGTCGACTCATTCCGTACCAGTGATCTTGAATCGCCAGATAAAAGTAATAAAGCCAATAGCATTATCAGCAACTCACCGCGTGATTATAAATATTTTGGCATTGAACCACGTTATTCACGTGCCTACACTTTAGGCAATATGAATAATGAAGTCACAGTTGGTTATCGCTATTTACAAGAAGACAGTTCAGAGTTTTCGGGTCGTACAGCGCCATATAATACTGTAACAGGAACGCCAGGCGAACGCCTTGCCAACACCAGCAGTGAAGGTGGAACCAAAGCGCATGCCGTATATATTGATAACCGTTTTGGTCTCGGTGCACTGACCATCACTCCGGGTGTACGATTTGAGTCTATTAAAACCCATAATGATTATACCGCCTACCAAAATGGTAAATTCATCAATACAGTACATCCAAAAATAAATTCTGATGAATTTTTACCAAGCCTTGCAGTGCAATATAATTTCAATGAACAATGGAATGTCTTTGCCAATGCAGCGGTTTCTTTTGGTCCTCAACAATATAACCAATTAGCTAAAGTTGAAGGAATCAGTGCTGTTACCACTTTAGATGGTTTACATCCTGAAAAATCCAACAACTATGAAATCGGTACAAAATACATCGGCAATGGTTTAAATGCTGAATTTACAGTGTTCTATTTAGACTTTGATAAAGAGCTATCTCTAGAGCGTACAGACGTTATTGGTACAGGCATCTGGACCAATTTAGGCGCAACGACTCATAAAGGCATAGAACTCGGTCTAAGTTATGACTTTGGCAACCTCTATGACTCACTTCAAGGCTTAAAAGTCTATAGTAATTATACATTTACAAAGGCTGAGTCTGAAGCAGGTAAATTTGCTGGTAAGGACTTACCTTTTTATTCACGACATGTTGGAAATTTAGGCCTTGGTTATAGCTTTGACAAATGGTCTGTCAATGCAGATATGTTTGCTCAATCTAAACAACATGCGCCAGGTTCAGGTAATGTTTACCAAACTGTTGAAACGGCAGATGGTCGTACTGGTGATATCCCGGGTTACTCAACTTTTGCGGTACGTACTGGTTATGATTTTGGACAAGATTTTTACGGTTTAAAAGTTGCTGGTGGGATTAAAAACCTATTTGATCAAGAATACTTTACTCGCTCATCTGACTCTACAGGTGGTAAATACGTAGGACAGCCACGTACTTTCTATCTACAAACTTCTGTTGATTTCTAATTTTTTGAAAAACTTGTAGATTTACAAAGCATTTAAAACTAAAGCGCTAATCTCATAGATTGAGATTAGCGCTTTTTAATTACTTTTATTTGAATATATTCTATGATTATTCTCTTAAAATAGCAGTTAGAACAATCTGTAATGGAATACGAGACAATACTTCTGAGTTTAGGCTTCTTCGCTTTTTGTGCGGGTTTAATTGATGCTGCGGTGGGTGGAGGTGGATTAGTGCTACTCCCAGCACTAATGCATGCCTTTCCCAATCAAAGTCTCGCCACAGTTTTTGGAACCAATAAAATCATTGCCATGGCAGGGACTGTATCTTCTGCATTTGCTTACTTTAAGAAAGTTACGATCAATTGGAAACTTATATTACCCACAATGTTGGCAGCATTTATATTTTCTTTTTTAGGTGCAATGTCAGTTTCGTTGATACCTAAAGAGTTGATGCGTTATATCGTATTCTTTTTACTGATCTTGATTGCGATCTACACCTTTGCCAAAAAAGACTTAGGTAAAGTCCATACTGTGTTACAGACGGGTAAGAAAGAAATTGCGTTAGGTTTATTTTTTGGCGCCTTAATTGGATTTTATGATGGAATTTTTGGCCCTGGGACAGGCAGTTTTTTACTCTTTCTGTTTGTGAAAGTATTTGCTTTTGATTTTTTAAATGCTTCTGCATCTGCCAAATTGGTCAATGTCGCCACCAATATTGCTGCCATGTTTTTCTTTATCCCTTCTGGGCATATTTTATGGATGGCTGGCATCATTTTAGCAGTTTGCAATGTTTTAGGCTCACTTGCGGGTACAGCTTTAGCATTTAAATATGGAAGTGGTTTTATTCGTATTTTCTTTTTAATTTTACTGGTATTTTTAATTGGCCGAATGGGCTATGACTTATTTATCGGTTAGTCATTCATACTAAATATAAAAATTGAATGAAGCCCACCAAAATGCGGGCTTCTAAACTAAGATTCTAAAAAAACTTCCTATGGAAGTTTTTCCAAAGATTCAAATCTTTTCAGCTTTATCTAAAAAGTATTGTGTGGCTTCAGTTAAATCCATATCTAATTCATTGGCAATAATGGCTAACCACCAAACACATTCACCTAACTTATGCTGCAACTCTTGTTGAGCATCGCCTTTGTGTAGCCACTTCCCTGTCTGCGCCATGACTAATCTGCCAACCAATCCAGCATCAGATAAAAATGCCAACGCATCCTCTTGCACTGTCCATTCAGCATGATGATTTATTCGCTCTAGCTCATGATAACGTTCTCTGATTTTTACTGAACGTGCTACAACCTCATCAACCGTTATTTTATGATCCATCATTTTGCTCGTTTAAAAATTAGAGCTTACTTGATTTTGTAAAATTGATTCGATTAGAAATGTAATGCGTTCAAAATTGAGTGTCTAGCAATAATCGCTATTGATACACTTTTTATGAGTGAAGCGTTCAAACATAATTTTATAAAATGATTTTTCTCAAAAAAGCTAAGTAAAATCAGGGCGCGCCCAGCGTTCACTCATATGCCAATTGACCAAATCAATAGCTGCATCACTTTCTAAAAATTCATTTTCATCTTCTAAAGCATCTTCATTCAGCTGATATAAGTCATTGTCTAAATCATCTGAAAATTGTTGAAGTAAATCGGTAATCGAGTTGGCGACTAGAATACCAACATCATATTCATGATCAATAAAGATTACTTGGCCAATTTGACCAACGGCGGTGGGTGCTAAATCCACATACAAACCTGTGCGCCCACCATCGTGCGCAAACTGGACCCAATCCCGATGGTGGGCATTGGTTGGATTGATTTGTGGGTCAGCATGTTGAAGAACAAACAACTCATCAACGAGATCCGCAAGATCAGCACGTTTATTTTCAATATTGGTCAGCGATAAAAACTCCATACCATAAAATAAACTGCCTAAATTTTCCTCTTCATTCATCCCATTATGCCAACAGTACAACTGTTTAAAATCATCAGGTAAATGTTTAGAAAGCCTTTGTTCAAATTGTTCTATATCTGAAATACTTGCCGCAGGATTGAGTGATTGATTTGCGATCTTTGCAGCATGTTGCACTAACCAATTTTGTATATTTTCTAATTGTTTTTGAATCATGTTCTTCTCATTTATCTTAATAACAGTCAAATAAACTTTACTGAAAAACCCAATCATTGACAATAAAAAAGCCACTTAAAAGTGGCTTTAGCTTTAGCAAATCAACTATTTTTTAAATGGAAATGCATATTTCACAATACGTCCAAGGACTTGACCATATTGCTTAAACAAACTTGCATTGTTGTAGTTTAAACCATACTTTTTACATACCGCTTCAACTTTAGGCGCCATTTTACGATAGCGACGAGCAGGTACTTCAGGGAATAAATGATGCTCGATTTGATGGCTCAAATGACCTGTCAAAATATGAAATGCTTCTGAACCAGTTAAATTCGAAGAACCGCGAATCTGGCGCATATACCAATGTCCACGACTTTCATCCTGTAAAACAGTTTTAGGGAACACTTCGACATCTTTGGTAAAGTGACCACAGAAAATGATACTAAATGTCCAAATATTACGGATACCATTAGCAACTAAATTACCTGTAAATACAGGTAAAGCTGCCGGGCCAGCAATCACAGGAAAGAAAAGATAATCTTTAAAAAACTGTTTACCAATTTTCTTTTGAGTCGGCTTCCACTCTTCTTTAAATTGCGCCCACGTTTTACGTTTATAAACCAATTTACCAATTTCAAGGTTTTGAATCGCAACGCCCCATTGGAACAATAGACAGAACGGAATTGCATATAAAGGTTGCAATAAAAAACCCGGTTTCCAACGTTGTTCAGGGAATAAACGCAATAAACCATAGCCAATATCATCATCCATCCCTTTGATATTGGTATAGGTATGATGCTTATAATTATGGGTCTGGCGCCAGTTGTCAGAGGTTCCAACAATATCCCATTCGTAAGTTGTACCTTTAAAGCGTGGATCATTCATCCAATCATATTGTCCGTGCATGACATTATGACCGAGTTCCATGTTTTCCATGATCTTGGCAAAGCTCAGTAAACCAGTACCAAGTAACCATGCTGGTGGGAACCAACCCGCAAATAAGCATGCTCGGCCTAAAATACTGCTATAACGAATAGCGGCATAAACTTTTTTGATATATTTGGCATCTTTTTCACCAATATCATCTAAGACTTCTTGCTTAATCGCATCCAGCTCGCGCGCTAAAGCATCCAGCTCAGTCTGGGTCAGTTCACGGTTTTTGGTGTTTTTAAAATATTGAATTTTAACTGGCATATTCATGATAAAACTCGCTTAAAGATCAATAACTAAATCAGTTTTGGCAGTATTCACACAAATTCTCAGTAAATTATTCGGTTCAAAATTTTCTTGACCATTGACTAAGTTTTTTGTGGCACCCTGTGCTTTATTACACGCGCATTTATTGCAAATCCCCATTCTGCAACCATGTTCTGGTTTGATATTTTGTTGTTCTAAGCCAACTAAAATGGCTTGACCTTTAGGGATTGCAACCACTTTATTAGATTTGGTTAATGTGACATTGATAAAACCTGTGTCATCAGAAATCACGGGGCTTAGGCTAAATGCTTCGCTTTTGAGTACTTTGGCCTGTTCAAATAATTGTTCAGCTGTTGCCACAAAACCTGAAGGACCACATACATACACTGTGCTTTGCTCAAGATTTTTAATGATATGTAAATATTCATTATTTAAACGTGCATCCGCAGGTATTTCTTGGGTATAGAACACATCAAATTTAAAATCGGGATACTGTTGGGCTAATTGCTCAAACTGTTGTTTAAAGGCAACGTCTGCATTTTTTTTAACCCAATACATTAAATGTACTGGCTGACGATCAAGCTGCTGGTTCGCTGCCAATGCCTGAATCAAGCTATACATCGGCGTAATACCACTGCCCGCAGCGACCAGAATCAATGGACTGACAACTTGAGGCAATAACATATCACCATAAGGTCGACCAAATTCAATCACCTCACCCACTTGGGCATCTTCAAACAACCAGTTACTCACAATGCCTTTTTCTACTTTTTTTGCCGTGAGTAATACATGTTGCGTATCTAATTGAGTCAGACTATAGGTACGTTCATAACGACGACCATTGATTTCGATAGTGATTGGATGATGCTGCCCGGCTAACCCCATTTTAAACAAACGGTTAATTTTGATGGTTAAGCTGATCGTATCTGCGGCGGATTGTTCTTTTTCAACAATTTTCCCCAAAGCTTGTTGAACTGACCACAATGGATTAATTTTCTGTAGCCAAAAATTAGTCGTATGAGTACCTAACACCATATCAAATATAGCGTTTACGGGAGATTTTTGCTTTTCAATAGCGTGCATACTAGGCTCACCATCTGAGTGATTTTTAATTATTATACACATGTATATATATTTGTATATACGCGTGTATTGTATCTAGACATTTCATTTATGTAATGACAAAGGCTATAATGAAAAAAATATTTTAACTATTTGATACTTTATGAATCCAACGTCCGTATTACCTCAGAACCCAGCTACCCTTCAAGATCAAATTCATGAGCTTGAAAAAGTTTCTGTACGTACTGTTGGACGCAAAGCGACAATTACCAAAGAAGAATTATTCCAAGCCGCCTTAAATTTGATTGGACCGCAAAAAAGTATTTCCTCTTTAAGTTTAAGAGAAGTTGCTCGTGAAGCTGGGATTGCGCCAAATAGTTTTTATCGTCACTTTAAAGATATTGATGAGTTGGCGATTGAACTGATTGATCGTTCAGGTGTGGTGCTTCGTCAAATTTTGCATGAAGCTCGAATCAAGGCAATCAGACAAAGCAGTATTATTCGCAGTTCAGTTGAAGTATTTATTGAACAACTAGATGCCGATGAAGGTAACCTCAGTTTACTACTGCGTGAAGGTTATACAGGATCAAAGCAATATAAACTTGCTGTAGACAAACAACTTAATTATTTCCAACAAGAACTCCAAGAAGATTTGATTCGAATAGAACGCATCAATCACAGTAAATTAACCCATCCTGATTTAGTCGCCAAAGCAATTACTCAGCTGGTATTTAATATGGGTGCCAAGGTGATTGATTTACCGATTGCTGAACGTAAAGAAGTCGCTGAACAAACCATGGTGATGATTCGTATGTTACTCGAAGGTTCGCGTCATTTAGACGAAGCGCAAATTAAATAATAGCTATTCTTTCATAGCCTATTAAATACAAGTATCAAGACCCTATGATCAGTCACAATCAACAAAATATTCGTGTAGGCATACTGGGTGTGACTGGCCGCATGGGACAAATGCTAGTTCAGGCCTGTCTCAATGCGGGACCAAACATCACTGTTGCTACAGCAAGAGTTGCAAGTGCAGCGATTGGTCAGGAACTAGGACAGTATCTCAATATAGCACCATTAAATGTGCTCATTTCAGATCGTTTGGAAGACGTCATTCAGCATTGTGATGTGGTGATTGATTTCACTACAGCAGAAGCATTATCGCAACATTTAAAAATTTGTCAGCACGCTAAAAAGCCGATGATTATTGGTATCACTGGTTTATCTGAGCAATTAAATCAACACATTGCTCAAGCCGCACAAGATATTGCTATCGTGCATTCAGGCAATTATTCCATTGGCGTCAATCTTAGTATTGATCTGGTTCGAGTTGCTGCCCAATTATTAGGTACAGGATTTGAAGCTGAAATCATCGAAGCACACCATCGACAAAAAATAGATGCGCCATCAGGTACTGCATTGATGTACGCAGAAGCGATTGCTCAAGTCAGAGCACAATTGCTCAGCGATTTAGCGGTCTATCAACGCCATGCTCAGGTTACTGAGCGAACACCCCAACAGATCGGTTTACAAGCTATACGTGGTGGTGACATTGTTGGTGAACATAACACAATATTTTATGGTCATGGGGAACAGGTCGAAATCAAACATATTGCAAGCAATCGGATGAACTTTGCGACTGGTGCAATTCGTGCCGCAATGTGGTGTATGTCTCAACCCGCTGGCTTATATAATATGCATGACGTGATTCATTTGAATCACTCGCTTTAATAGCGCTCTATGTACTGCTCAATGTACGCAACAGTAAAATTTTTCTGATCAATCCACGATAGTGATCTTTTATCTTTCTATAACGTTTTTTAAAGACTTTTCACCCAGTATTCAGGCCAAATATTTTCACATTGAATTAAGCTTTGTATTTAAAAATAGCTATCTCGCCGCGAGTTAGAGTGATATAAATCTAACTTGGTATTTTTATATTCCCCTATACATCAATTGTATAATTGAGCTCTATTCACATGAAACTGTTAAATGATCGTCAAAGTATTATTGCAAGTTACTTACTCATGCTGATCTTTTTGTCTTTACTGATTCCCTTGCATCTCTTAGCGTCATTTTTTGCAGGTTTTGTTGTTTTTGAAATCATCAATAGTTTAGGTAGCATTACAGAAAGATATATTGATGGTCAAAGAGCGCGCTTGACCATTAGCATTATTCTTGCCATTTTTATTATTTCTTTGATTGTGCTCAGCATTACTGGGTTAATCAGCTTTGTTCAACACGATTTGCAAGGTGCGGGAATCAATGCCATCAGTGACCAAGTCGATCAGACCTTACAAAAACTACAACTTGAAGTGGCACAATATATTCCAGGATTTATTCCTTATTCACTCACTGAATTAAAAGATCAAACCTTTGATTTAATCAAAGATAATTTATCCACCTTAAAAAGTACCGGAACAGGCTTTTTACATAATTTAGCCACGATGTTGATTGGTATGATTGTAGGGATCCTTGTCTCATTAAACCAACTGCGCCCACAGCCGGATCAGCCAGAATTTAAGCGTGCCATGATCACACGTATTGAAAACCTTTCTTCATCTTTTAAAAATGTGGTGTTTGCTCAGTTTAAAATTTCGTTAATCAATACCTTTTTATTTTTGATTTTCTCTCACCTGATCCTCCCTGTTTTTGATATACATTTACCTTTTGCCAATACCTTAGTGATCCTGACTTTTATTTTTGGATTAATTCCAATTGTCGGAAACTTACTCTCCAATACCATTATTGTTATGGCAGGTTTAACCATTTCAGTATCTACCGCTGGTATCGCATTACTTTATCTGATTTTTATCCATAAACTGGAATACTTTATTAATGCCAAAATTATTGGCACAAAAATCCATGCAGCGTCATGGGAGGTGTTATTGGCAATGTTAGTCTTTGAGTCGTTCTTTGGCTTAGCGGGTTTAATTGTTGCACCCATTTTCTATGCCTATCTCAAGTTAGAACTTAAACAAGCTGAAATGATTTAAAACATAGTTCATTTGAGTCATCAAGAAACCCTTCTTTTAAAGGTATGAAGTATTACTTTGTAAAAGAAGAAAATTAAAAAAAGCCTGAGTTGATCAACATTACAATTCAGGCTTTTTTGCTAATAATACCAATGTAGTTAAAAACTTTTATTCCCAGACCACTTCTCGTTTCTGTTGTGCCCAAGCGTCTAAGAATGGCTCATAGCGACTTTCAATTTTATTACGTTTAATTTTCATCGTTGGGGTAAGTAAATCATTTTCCATGGTCCATGGTTCATTGACTACGACAAAAAAGCTGATTTTTGCATGAGGCTCCAGTTCTTCATTGATCTTCACTCTTAATGCTTTTAAGGCGTTTTCAATTTCATCTCGCTTCGGGTTCTGCTTCAGACTGTTACGAATATCTTCAGCCAACATAATAAAAGCAACTGGTTGTGGTTGGCTTGAACCACCAATACATACAGATTCAATTAATGCCTGATTTCCGATTTTTTGCTCAGTCGGAACTGGCATGATGTATTTGCCTTTACTTGTTTTAAAAATATCTTTAATTCGACCCGTAATTTTTAACCGCCCTTCTGCATCGATCTCGCCCAAATCCCCAGTACGTAAAAATCCATCTTCGGTCATATCTTCTGCAGTTTTTTCAGGATTTTTATAATAGCCCAACATGGTTCCTGGGCTTTTTACCAGAATTTCACCATTTTCATCAATTTTACACTCCACTTTAGGTTGGGCATGCCCCACATAACCACTGGCAAACTGCCCCACACGTGTCACATGCGAATAACCACAATTTTCAGTCATGCCATAGACTTCAAGTAACTCTAAACCTAAATTTCGATACCATAAAATAATATCTGTAGGTAGCGGTGCCGCAGCAGTAAATGCATAACGGACATGATTTAGCCCGAGTTTAGTGAGTAATTTCTTTTTAACCAACTTACCTAACACAGGTATTTTAAATAAAACCTTTTGTATATGGAGCGGTATTTTTTCATTAACGCCCAAATAGAACTTGGTCCATAAGCGCGGTACCGAAAAGAATAATGTAGGTTTGGCACGATTCAAATCTTCAACAAAGGTTTCAATTGAATTTGCAAAATACACGGTAAAACCGCAAACCATCAATGAAGATTGAATAAAAATACGTTCTGCAACATGTGCAAGTGGTAGATAAGATAAGGCTCGATCAGATATTGTCACTTGATAAGTTAATCTGAGCTCACGAGCAGCCGATAAAAGTGTCGCAAAACTTTGCATAACTCCTTTAGGTACACCCGTACTACCAGACGTATAAACGATGGTCGCTAAATCATTTTTATTGGGCAAGATTGGGTTTTCTAGTGGGGCAACAGATTGCACAATATCATTCCATTGCGGTGCATCGAATTCAGGTGATAATGCCAAACGCACGCAAGCTAAATCTTGCGGAATGATTGTTTTTACCTCATTCCAGCTATCCGCTTTACCGTCCAATTTTCCAATAAATAAGAGTTTTGCTTCACTGTGGTTGAGTACATAAGCTGCACCTTCCGCATTGAGTGTTGGGTAGAGTGGGACTGAGATATGACCTGACATCCAGATCGCTAAATCTGCCATAAGCCAATGCGCACTATTTTTACCATAAATTGCAATCGCACTCTTTTCAGGCAAGTTTAAAGACTGTAAATAACTCGCCATACTGCGAACTTGTTGTGCAACTTCCGACCATGTGTAATGCACTGCATTGCCATTGGCCAATGGTTGTACAAACACATCTTTTTGCGGTAATTGCTTTTCCCAATGAAGTAGATAGTGCACATGGGTATCATGAAACTCAACAAAATCCTTGTTTTCCATATCATTTCTTCCATTATTTTAAGTTTTTATCTTGGCTATAGACCGTTGCTTTCGAACTTGTCTATTTGGATACACAATACTGAATGATCAAATTACATGGGTGGGTAAACTTTATCTCTAAAAGAAAAAATCGAGATCAAAGTACACTATTTAAATAGCATAAAAACGGTTGCAATGTATACAACAAACTCCCTGTAAATCGTTCATTGATTATTGTTGTAAAGTAGATCTCATTCAATGATACATGGGGTTTCTATGGTGTGGTGAAATTGATGAATGGTCTATAGCCCCCACACAAGACATGGTCATATAAATGGTTCAATAATAGGAATTAATTTTTATAAATTGATATAATTTTTACATTTAAAATCAAATAAATAAAAATGACCCAATAATTGACTATTTAAATCTGGATAATATATACATCAAAAAAGCTCCCGAAGGAGCTTTTAGAATCTAGATAAAATTGCGCTAAATTAAGGTTTAACCACGACCAATACCTGAATCGCCTCTGGTGTTACAGAAACACCTTCCAATAGGCTTAAACCTTCTTTCTGGAATTTCTGTAAACGTTCAATTTCATCTGCACGAATACTTGGATTAAATTGTTTTAAATAGCTTAAACGATCAATTTCATATTGCCATTTGCTACCATAAATTTCTTTAGCTTGTTCTTTTAACTGCGGTAAAACACCTTTAGCAATATCTAAAGCTTGTGCATAGCGTTCTTCAATCACTTCACGACGTGCTTTTACCACTTGACGACAGCTGTTGCTATCTAAATGGTGTAAATACGGCTTAATAATTTCTGGATCAAGCTTGGCAGTAATATCCTGACCCGTTTCAGTCAATAACACTCGGATCAATTGTGTCGGCAAACTTGAAGGTAAATTTAATGCCTTAGGTGCGACCACATCCACTTTAAACCAAACTTCTAACAAGATCGTGCCTTGTTTAAGTGCATTGGTTTTTAGAATCGCAACATTGGTACTACCAAAAGATTGAGTGCGGATAATTTCCATCACACTTTCAGTAAACGGATGTTCAAGTGTTAAATATTGCGCGTCTTCACGGATCTGTGCCTGATCACGATAGAAGGTTGCAGTCATGCCCTCTTCGTCGATATCCAAACCTTGCACTTGCATTTGATCGGTTGGTTTAATAATCACCGTACCATTGCTTTGCTCATCAAAGTCAATGTTAGTCGATGCCATAAACCGCTTCATAAACATTGGCAACAAAGTATTGTCATCATAGTCTTCAAGCGCAGTAACAATTTCTTGTGCCACGATCGGACGACATGAATTGTATTCCAATAAACGGTCACGACCATCTTGCAATTCAACTTCAAGCGCTTGACGCTGTACATTGACCGCTTCAAGAAGCTCTTCAAAGGCTTGGCCTTTATCATCCAATAAGCAATCTTTTAAATCGACAATAAAGTTTTCTTGTAAGGTTTGTGCTGTAGGCGAAATATTACTAAAAATATTCAACGCTTCATTATACCAACGGAACATGCGCTCTTGCGCTGTACCGACAAGATAAGGCACATGAATCTGAATACGATTTTCTTGACCAATACGGTCTAAACGACCAATACGCTGTTCAAGTACATCTGGATTTGCTGGCAAATCAAACAACACAAGATCAGAAGCAAACTGGAAATTACGCCCTTCTGAACCAATTTCAGAACACAGTAAAATCTGTGCACCATAAGAATCTTCAGCAAAATAAGCCGCTGCTTGGTCACGTTCCAATAAGCTCATGCCTTCATGGAACATTGCGGTGCGAATACCCGCGTGGATGCGTAAAGCGTTTTCAAGTGCTTCAACAACTGGACCACTACGTGCGATCAGCAGTACTTTTTTATGTTTTAAATCAGAACGTAATCGTTCCATCAACCACATAACACGTGGGTCTGTTTCCATCCATGCGCCATCAAGTTGCAGTTCTTCTGGCCACATTTGCTCACGTAATTTTCCATCTTTAGACCAGTTTTCTGGTGCTGGCAATGGTGCAGGTTGGCAATCACGTCCAGGGAAACCTTGAATTGCTTCACGGGTATTACGGAACAAGATACGACCAGTACCATGACGGTCTAAAAGTTCATGAATTGCACGGAAACGATGTTCAGGCTGATCTTCAATCGGATGACCTAATAATTTTTCAACCGCTGCCAAATGTTCCGCTTCAAGTGGCAAATCTGACATCAACACTTCAGCAATTTTAGCAGTGTGATGATATTGCTCTTCTTCATCAAGGAAACGATCAAGCGAACTAAAACGTTGTGGATCAAGTAAACGTAAACGGGCAAAATGACTTTCTACACCTAACTGTTCAGGTGTTGCCGTTAAAAGCAGCACACCTTCAGTTTTTTCAGCAAGCTCTTCAACCAGATCATAACGGTCATTACCGCCTTCTTCTTCACTCCACATCAAATGATGCGCTTCATCGACCACTAACAGATCAAAACCAGCTTCAATGGCTTGCTCACGTAAATCATCATGGTCAATCATTAAATCTACTGAAGCAATGATACATTGTTCAGTCAGGAATGGATTGAGTTCAGGATCATGCTCTTTGATTGAAGCTGTACGAGTCAGATCAAACAATGAGAAATTCAAATTGAAACGACGACGCATTTCAATCATCCATTGATATTGTAATGAATCTGGTACAAGAATCAGAATTCGCTCAGAACGACCCGTTTTGAGTTGTTGATGGATGATGAGTCCCGCTTCGATTGTTTTACCTAAACCGACTTCATCTGCAAGTAGTACACGAGGTGCAAATCGTTTACCCACTTCATGGGCAATATACAGCTGGTGTGGAATCAAACCTACACGCGCGCCAACCAAACCACGTAATGGTGACGTTTGCATATTGGCTTGCATTTGCATCGCTTCAATACGTAAGTCATACCATTCTTTATAGTCAATTTGGCTTGCCAATAAACGTTCTAAAGGCTTTGACAATTGAATTTGTGCGCCAATACGCGTTTCGTTTAATGCTTTCTTCTCTTGTTCACCACTATCCAATGTACGAATAACATTGTAACGAATCACACCACTGCGATCGTCTAAAGACTCGACAATCCACTTGATGCCTTCTTGGTCTTGAACTTCATCATTGATATTAAAAACAATACGAGATAATGGGGCATTATTACGTGCATAGACACGAGTTTCGTCACTTTTTGGAAAAAGAATACTGATTGAACGTTCATCGACGTCAATCAATACACCTAAACCTAACTCAGTTTCTGTGTCCGATAACCAACGTTGACCTATAGCAAATTGTTGCAATTTTTCCACCTTTATCTCATGTTAGGGCTAAAACACGGTTGCTCAAATCAGGAGAATATTTGAACAAAGTTTATACCCATTACGCAATACTTTTTGACATAAAGCTCATTAAATTTTGAGCGACTTAATTTCAACTTAAAAATCTAAACTAAAACGGAACTGGACAATCAAATTGTACAAGCTCCTCTGTTTTAGGATGATGAAAACTCAGTTGTTGTGCATGTAGACAAAGTCGTGGCATAAGCTGCTGTTGTTCTACAGTTGCATATAAAGTATCACCAATAATAGGATGTCCTAAATATTGCATATGCACGCGTAACTGATGTGACCGTCCTGTAATTGGAGTTAACTCAACACGGGTTACAGCCTGTCCTTGAATTTGAAAATGTTGGATTGCTTTCCAATGTGTTAATGCAGGCTTATTATGTTCTGGATCAGCAATATGTAAGGGTGGATGTTCTGGATCATAAATCACAGGAACATCAACTGTGCCTTCACCATGTAAAGTGCCAGCAACAACAGCTTGATAGGTTTTAGAGGTTTGACGTTCTTGAAACTGTCTAGAAATACTTTTTTGTCCCCATTTACTCAGTCCGAATACCAAAATTCCAGAGGTATCGCGGTCTAAACGATGAATGAGTAAAGTCTTAGGCTCGATTTTTAATAATCTGTTGATAACACAATCTTGTAAATCTGCTGTTTTTCCTGGAACTGTGAGTATACCTGCTGGCTTATGGATCACCATAAAATCATCATCACGATGGATCAGGTGTTCGGTTAGAAAATTACTCAAAGTTCAGTTCCAATGATCACGCAAACAAGCAGGCAATTCTAAGAATCTTGGAATGAAATTACAATCAAAATTATCTGATTTATTCGATTATTCTAAAGAAAGAATAATAAATCGTACAATTGCTTTAAATTCATTGGCAATTTACAAGACAATCAAAAACTTTAGATACATTTTGCCAATCAATTGTGGAGAAATTGGATTAATTCATTGAAAAAATAAATTATTGTCTATTTTTTGGTAGGCTAAAAACTTAACACCCTATTTTTTTAATGGTATAAACAATACCTTAAGATTAAATGAGCAAAATATGAATAAATTAAATTATAAATCTACATTGTCCATTTGTATTATTTCCGCATTTGCCATGACCGGCTGTGCAACTTCAACCCTTTTAAAGAAAGACAACGGTGTCCGTACCCGTAATGTTCAAACCGTATTGGTCAATGATACGGTTTTAGCATTTGGCAAACCATCACAAGCAATTTCTGCACTACCTTCTGACAGCATTGTTATTGCAGGACAAAAAAATAGTTATGTCATCACCAGTGGTGGTACTCGATTTGTCAAAGTGATCACAGGACTTGATCCAAAATTTATTCAAATTGATAAAGCGCTGACCTTCAATTCAGAAAAAAATGATGGGCATTTTTCAGGAATCCTACCACTCAAATATGTCAAACTTTCGGAAGATGTCACTAAACAAGATCGTGCATTCTTTATTGAAAATGGTGCAGAAGAATGTACCACTTCAAGTGATCAACGTCTAAAAGCACAACGTTTCTGTTTTAACATTGCCTTATCTGGTCTGGTTTACCCTTCTGCTTCTAATATTTCATCACTAAAAGCACTGAGTAAACCCTATCAAGTCAGTATCTATACCACTCAAGAGGTCAAAGATTACTCAAAGGCTGGCAGTAAAACTGCAGATAAACTGGTGTTATTCCCTTTTGCTGTCGCTTTTGATGTAGTGACTTTACCGTTCCAAGCGCTTCATAAGATTTTTGATTGATTGAAAATAATTCAGGATATTGCATACAATATCCTGAATCTTAGCAAATATAAAAATACGATTCTCAGTAGCATGATTCCACTTTCTTTTAACTATCTTTGGATTTTCTTTGTCGCCGGCTTTGGGACCATTATTTTTAGTCTCTTTGCGATTGGATTAATATTTAGCTCAAAATTCAGAAATGCCCTTAGGCATGGCAATATTTTTATTCAGTCTTTATTTGTCTGTAGTGTACTCTGCGTTTTTTTGAGCTTGGCACTTTATTTTCTTGTTCTATATACAAAAAATGAGATTGAAAAAGAGCATCATTCCCTACATAAAACATTAAGTTCGCCTGAGAAAATTTTAGGCATCCAAATGCCACAAGGGACTGAACTTGAATTATTTGCACCCAATCAATTGTCCTCATTGAGACAAGCCAAATTTCCCCAACCCGTATTATTTGGAAAGCTACAAATTAACAGCATGAAAATTCCTCGTGGTATTGATTTGGAACTTTTTGATGATCGTTCCACCACCTTAATGGGGACAGGTAAGGATACGATCGAAGGTTGGAATTGTCAGCTGATGAGCTATATTCAAGTCTATTTAGATGATGCTGGCAACATCGTTGGTTTAGAGCACTGTAATCTTGCTCAAGATACGCAGCTAGACAATATTACGCTTATGGCACAGGCAGGTATCGAGCGTTCTAAATATCAAAAATATCCAGACAACTTTGTTTCTACAGATTACTGGCGGATTCACAATCCCCTCACCCAATACAAAGCTGTTTCCCTACAATGGGCAAATGTCTATTTGGATCAAAATAAACAACTCATCGGGATTGAAAATGGCACACTGGCAGAAAAATTAACCTTAGGCGGTATTCAATATCCAGCAAATACTGAATTCAATTTACTGGTTCATCCTTTTACACAAGATGAAACATGGTTATTTACCCCGCCCAATGATCAAAATGCGATTGCTCGTAATGGCAAAGTCTATACGCATGATCAAACGATTCTTCAGCACCCTAATGGCAAAATTGAACAAATCCTCAATAGCAATGATCCTAGAATTTTAGCCCGAAGAATGAATCACTAATGCTTAAATATTGATATTCCAAACAGCATAAGCACTTTTCATGGTCTTTGACTTTTTATCTCTAATATTTATTTACAATTATTCATTTCAATTTTCAAATTCTTGACCACATGCTTCGCGTATAGCAATTTACTGCCATTTAAAGATCAATAGAAGTCTGCTAGCCTAATCTACAAGATCAAGAACTGGCTTTTAAACGATATCAGCACCCATAAAATTAAACGCAAAGTACCAAAAATTAGATATTTTTTTTAATATTTAAGCCGATTGATAAAAAAACAAACAAATTCACAAAGATTCTGTTGTAAAAAACAACAAAATCTTTATAATCCAACTAAACAGACAAGTCTGTATAATTTGCTGAAAAAAACGAATGACATGTGCATTCAGAGGGTATAAGAATAAATATAAGAAGATGCTTCAAGCATCTCTTTACCTGATAATTTATTGTTATGACAATAAATCATCAGGTATATAAAAAACTTATCAGCAAAGCGCGATTCACTTCAAGTGATCGCGCTTTTTTATTTTCAAGTTTTAAGGAAAAATTAAACAGATCAACAAGCGCAAATAATGATTACGCTTGCAATCTGCGATTATTCAACAAACTTAAAGGTTAAACTGAACTCGGTTGGGCTAGAGCCAATTCCATCTGAATCAGGGTCTCTACCCGTCTCCAATAATCATCCAAACACACTTGCTGAGGATCTATTTGCGCTTGAATCGTCATTCCGTCAAGAAGACTCGACAAGAAAGAAGCAAGTTGAATATCTTGTTTAACACCTAAATGACGCAACGCATTACTCAAATGCCCTTTTAACCACTCTTTATAGTCAGTTGCAGGTTGAAGTGATGACGGATAAACTTTTGAAATTTCTTCTACGGCTTTTTGGAACATACAACCATTAAAATCTTCACTATGAAACCATGCGTTGTACCATGTGAAAATGGCTTTAATATGAGATAAATAATCTTGTGGATCACATTTAGCGATTGCAGCATCTAATGATTCTTGCAAATTGAGATTTCTCGTGACCAAACATTCTTCAATCAATTTGGCTTTAGATGGAAAATATTTATAAAAAGTCATTTTTGCAACGCCAGACTCACTAATAATTCGGTCTATACCGATAGAATTATAACTATATGTATTAAAGAGATTCAACGCTGTATTAATGATGTCCTCTTTTTTTGACATTTGTTTTTACCTGATGTACAAAAATTTAAGATTAAAATTAAAGCATTAGCTTATAAGAACAGCACATAAATACGAATTACTTCAAGTGTATGCTAAGAATTATATCTTAAATTCATATGAATACTGAGTTTTTATAAAAAAACATCAAGACTACAAAGGCAAGTATATGAAATATAAAATATTAAACCTGTATAAATACTAGCAAAACAATTTGTTTTTTACTATTATAAAAACGGCAAAATTAAAATTTTAATGCAGCATATGAGCATATTATCTTTCACGCAATCTGAACATACTCGTTTCGAGTTGCTGCATTTCATTCAAAATTCCTTGCAACCTGAATTATGGCAGCAAAATACTCAAGCTATCGCAAATTTAAAGCGACAAACACACTGTCATGTTTTATTTAAGCACCCAATATTAGTCCAGTTGAATCAAAGCCAGCTGACGCTTGAACAACTTAAATTTATTCATATTAATTATTTTACGGCGATTGTTAAAAATTTTACAGATGCACTTAGCATGGTAATTTATCAAGCCGTTAGCCTCGAAAAAAACCATAATATTCATCCAGAAAATAGGATTGCAGCGAAAATATATGCACGCTATTTACTGTCGCTAAACTTAATTGATGAACTGGGTTTCAATACACACCAACTCGAAAAAAGTGCTGCATCCAAATCACATCTGGTTTATTTTTTAAAATTGATGCAGCAGTTGGAATTAGATCCATTGGATCAGCAACAGACTGAAATAGAAGCTTTCGCATTGGCCCAATTTATTCACCAACACATCAATTCTTATACAGAATTATTGCTTATTTTGGCTTGTACAGAGCTGCAAGTCATAAAGTTTAGTGAAGCACTCCGTAACAACATGTCGATTTACAACAGTAAATTTATTGAAGGTTATTATGCTTGTCATGGTCTGGCTGATCAAAATGACGCGACCCTTGCCAATGATGACAACCATCAAGATGACATTTGGACCCTACTGATACAATGCTATGATCAAAACGACCAACAGTATTTGGACCAAGTCCAGTCTGAGTATTTAGCACTCTGGAATAATTTCTGGAGCAAAATGGCAATGCGTATAACTGAAATTTAAACGCTTACTTCATGATGGTTTTTTGATCCCATTACTGAGATCAAAAATACTTTATTGTGGAGTCGTTGAGCGTCATTGTAAGACGTGTTGAGTTGGCATATTTTGTTTACGTTCTTGTAGTGCTCTCTTCATCACCTGATAACCGCCGGTTAAGCCTAAAGTCGCCATAATCACAGCCACAATAATATCTGGCAACATGCTTCCTGTACCAAAAACCCCAATAGCTGCAAAGATTACGGCGACATTTCCAATCGCATCATTACGACTACACAGCCAAACAGACTGCATATTGGAGTCGCCATCTCTAAAAGCATAAAGCACAAGGGCTGAAATCACATTGGCGATTAAAGCCAGTATACCAATCGCTCCCATGGTAATCGCTTCTGGCGGAATCCCTTTCGTATAGGCATAGATCGTTTTGCCGATCACGACAAAACCAAAAATTGCCATGATTGCCCCTTTAAACAAGGCAACAGTCGCTCGCCAATACAGCGTTGCGCCTAATACCGCTAAAGAAACGGCATAATTGATGGAATCACCAAAGAAATCCAGAGAATCGGCCCAAAGTGCAGAAGAATGTGCATACGCCCCACCAATCAATTCAACAAAGAACATGGCAAGGTTAATAAACAGTGCAATCCACAAAGCCGTTCTAAACTTGCTATTCGGTTTCTGTGGTGCAGGTTCATGACTACATGTACACGCCATGACACTTCTCCTTGATTCAATATAAATGGGCTTATCTGCTTATTTTTTTCAGTCAAGTTGGTGCTTTAAAGAAAATCAGCACATGCTTCAACAATGATGAAAAATTCAGCTATACTGCTATTTAAAACTATGGAGTTAGTCCAAGGTCAAGTTGATTCAGGAAAATAAAGCATGCAGCAATACTTAATTAGTGATCTCGCTAAAAAAACTCAGCTGTCGACGGATACTGTGCGGTTTTATGAGAAAAAAAATCTGATCAGATCCAGTTATCGTGCAGATAATAATTATAAATATTATGATGATGAAACATTAAAGCGGCTTATTTTTATTAAACGTTGCCGCGCATTAGATATGACCTTACATGAAATTACTCAACTTTTAGAGCATCTACAACATCCTGAACAAGGCTGTAAAATCATTGACCAATTGATTGAAGAACATATTCGACATGTAGAAACTCGAATATATGAATTACAACATTTTAAATCGCAACTGCATGAATTACGTCAATCCTGCTCCTCGAACACCACCATTGATCATTGTCAGATTGTCAAAAAACTTGAAGCATCGGAATAATTTATATTGTGTTAAATGAGTCTCTCGGCTATTCCCTCTGCTGATTGAGTCGATGTGCTGATTTAAAAACAGATTTGCGCAGCCATAGCGAAACACTAACCAACGCAATCAATACTGGAACTTCTACCAAAGGACCAATAATTGTGGTAAATGCGACAGGTGAAGCCAATCCAAATGTTGCAATCGCAACAGCAAGTGCCAATTCAAAGTTATTTCCCGCTGCGGTAAAAGAAATCGCTGTAGTTTTAGGATAATCATTGCCCATCCACTTGCTCATAAAAAAGCTCAGGAAAAACATCACCACAAAATACAGAGTTAATGGGATGGCAATTCGCAATACATCGAATGGTAGGCTAACTACATCCGCCCCTTTTAAACTAAACATCGCCACAATGGTAAATAACAATGCCAATAAACTCAGTGGACTGACTTTAGCGATAAACGTTTGTTGATACCAGTCTAATCCTTTGCGTTTAACCAGAATGATCCGACTTAGAAAGCCCAATAAAAATGGGATACCTAAATAGATGAAAACCGCATGTGTAATCGTCCAAAAGCTGACATCAATAACTTTTCCTGCTACACCAAAATACGGTGGTAGAACTGTTAAAAACAACCAAGCATAAGTACTAAAAAAGACAATTTGGAAAATACTATTAAAAGCGACTAAAGCTGCGACATATTGATTGTCACCACCTGCTAAGTTATTCCATACCAAGACCATCGCGATACAACGGGCTAAACCAATAAGAATTAAACCCGTCATATATTCAGGATAAGCATGTAAAAACACGATCGCTAAAGCAAACATCAGGCACGGCGCGATTAACCAGTTTTGTAGCAAAGACAAAGTCAAAGTTCGTTTGTCTTTGAAGACTACAGCTAAGGTCGCATAATCCACTTTGGCAAGTGGCGGATACATCATCAAAATTAAACCTATCGCAATGGGTATATTGACTGAATCTAGGCTTAAACGATTTAAAGCCACAGAAGCCTGCGGGAAATATACGCTGATGCAGATCCCCAATCCCATCGCAATAAAGATCCACAAAGTTAAATTGCGATCTAAGAAAGAAAGCCGCGAAGTTGGCTGATTTGAATTCATGACAGCTTACTCACAACAGCTGTTGATTTGGATCAAGTCTGAACCACCCATAACTGAATTCGCAGTTTGCGCTGCAATTATGTTTAATACTGCATTGGCCCATTCTGGTAATTCAGGATTTAAACGGTAATACACCCATTGGCCTTTGCGTTGATCAAGTAAAATGGACAAATTTCTCAACAAAGCCAAGTGTCTAGAAATCTTTGGCTGGCTTAAATTTAAGGCTTCAGTGATTTCACAAACACAAACGTTCCCCTGTGCCAACACAATTTTTAAAATATCCAAACGAGTTGGGTCAGATAAGCACTTAAAGAAATCGGGTTGATCCATCGCAATTACTCAATTTTATGGTTTAGCATATTCACTATTGCGAATATACGCATATCCATATATAAATGCAATATTGCTTTTTAACAGAGAGTCGATCGATGTCATCTCAAATTAAGATTTATCATAATCCTGCCTGTGGGACTTCACGCAATACCCTTGCACTCATTCGAAATACTGGTATTGAACCAGAAGTGATCGAATATTTACAGTATCCGCCAAGCAAGGCACAACTCATCGAGTTGATTCAGCAATCTGCTTTGTCGGTACGAGATGCAATACGTAAAAATGTTGATGTTTATAAAACCTTAAAACTAGATCAAACAGAATGGACTGACGATCAGCTGCTTAATTTCATGTTGCAATACCCGATTTTAATCAACCGCCCCTTTGTGGTGACTGAATTGGGTGTTCGTTTATGTCGACCCTCTGAATTGGTTTTAGATCTCTTATCTGCGCCACAACGTGCTGCTTTTAGTAAAGAAGATGGTGAAATTATTATCGATCAGCAATTAAAAAGGCTTAAATAATTTTTTAGGGTTTTCAAAAAACCCGATTAATTAAACATAAGATATTGAATATTAAGTTTTTTAATAAAAATTCATCCAATTAATCCTGAGTGTTTTACTAGGTTGAATCTTATTTTCAAACCCTTACAATAAAACCATATTTTTAGTATGCCTTTTAAATTTATATGAGCATCTCACACATTACTGAACTCCTATCACCAGCTGGATCATTGAAGAATATGCGTTATGCATTTGCTTACGGTGCCGATGCGGTATATGCAGGTCAACCTCGCTATAGCTTGCGAGTTCGTAATAATGAGTTTGATCATGATCATTTAAAGATAGGGATTGCTGAAGCGCATGCCTTAGGCAAAAAATTTTATGTAGTGGTGAATATTCAACCGCATAATGCTAAATTAAAAAATTTTATTCGTGATCTTGAACCTGTGGTCGCCATGCAACCTGATGCACTGATCATGTCAGATCCTGGCTTGATCATGTTGGTTCGAGAAAACTTCCCACAAATATCCATTCATCTGTCTGTACAGGCAAATGCGGTCAATTGGGCAACCGTAAAATTTTGGAAAAATATGGGACTCACCCGTGTCATTTTGTCACGTGAGTTATCTATCGAGGAAATTGAAGAAATTAAACAGAATGTACCCGATATGGAAATCGAAGTTTTCGTCCACGGTGCACTCTGTATGGCTTATTCCGGTCGTTGCTTACTTTCAGGATATATGAATAAACGTGATGCTAATCAAGGCGCTTGCACCAATGCATGTCGCTGGGAATACAATATTCACGAAGCAACAGAAGATGCATCTGGGGATGTCATTCCAGTCCAACAACTGGAGACAGCATCAGACTGTTGCAACAATAAAGATGCCGACGAGCAACACGCCATACAACAACATCAATTTGGCGAACCGGTTTTATTACAACGTCATAGAGAAGACATGTTTGCTGCTGAAGAAGACCAACATGGCACTTACTTTATGAACTCTAAAGACTTACGTGCAGTTCAACACGTAGACCGTTTAACCAAGATGGGCATCCATTCCTTAAAAATCGAAGGACGCACCAAATCTTACTTTTATTGCGCCAGAACAGCACAAATTTATCGCAAAGCGATTGATGATGCGCTACAAGGAAAACCGTTTGATCGGGCGTTAATGTCACAACTCGAAGGTTTAGCCAATCGAGGTTATACCGAAGGTTTCTTACGTCGTCATGTCCATGCCGAATATCAAAACTATGCAACGGGATCTTCTCAGTTTGACCATCAGCAATTTGTTGGTGAAGTGCTTGAACGCAACGATGATTACATCAAGATTGAGGTAAAGAATCGTTTTGTTGTGGGTGACTCTATGGAACTCATGACCACATCTGGCAACATCACATTTATTCTTCAAGAAATTTTAGATAAAAACAGACAACCGATCATAGATGCAAGAGGCTCAGGATATATTGTAGAAATTCCAATTCCTGCTGATATTGATATGCAATATGCCTTATTAATTAGAAACTTACCAAATTCGACTGCTGATATTTCAGCATCATCATTGGCTTACCAAGCAGTTTAGGATATCGAAATGGCTTTAATGATTACAGACCAGTGCATCAATTGTGATATGTGTGTACCAGAATGCCCCAATCAGGCAATTTTTGAGGGAGAAAAGTTCTATGAAATTGATACACAGCGTTGTACTGAATGTGTCGGATTTTATGAGCATCAAACCTGTGTGGATGTCTGTCCAATTGAATGTATTGTTCAAAATCCACAACATATAGAAAGCAAAGCGCAATTATTAAATCGCTTTCATTATCTAAGTTTGTTTGGTTAAGACAAAATGCGACACCAATTCTAATCTTGGAACGTATTTTGCTTAGTTAATGCATAGGTTCAGATAATAATAACAATAAAGAAAATGGAGCTGAGCTGTATGGCAACACAGCTCATGAAAAGGGGAAAACAACAACATTAGGGAAAAGCCAAGGTGTATTTGGGGAACACTTTGGCTTTTTTCTTATTTAAAAAATCACCTTTGATTTTAATTTCAAGATAGGCAATATAAGCAAAAAGCTAAGCGACGAAAAAAATTCATAGATCTTTATTCATGGGCAAAATTTTGCGAAAACTTCTCCTTACACCACTGTTTGACTTCATTTACAATAAAATCAGCATCTGGCAAAGTTAAAAAATAGTAATTCCATGCCGTTTCAACACATGGCGATACAATTTTCAGTCGCCCATGTTGTAAATCATTGGCAATCGAAATGCGGCTTAATAATGCAATACCCTGTCCAGACAATACAGCCTGAATTGCATGACTTTCTTGCGTATAAAATACCTGCGCTTGCCCTGCTTGAATATGTAAGCCTTGTTTTTCAAACCATTTCTGCCAATTGACTCGATTTGGACAGTATTCGTCTCCCCAGGTAAAGTGGATCAATGGCACAGTCGTCCAGTTCATAGTTGCAATATTCAAAGAGGGATGCCCGACAGCTACATATTCATCAACTGCAAATAATTCTGCATCAACATCTTGATAGCCCCCTGAACCATACCGAATCGCCAAATCATAGAGACCAGACGTCATATTGATGAGGTCATAACTCGCATGTACCCGAAACATAATATTGGGAAAGCGACTTTGTAACTCTGGCAAATAGGGAATAATCCACTCACTTGCAAAGGATGGTGTTGTCGTAATGGTAAATAATCTTTGTTTATTTTGCTCAAGTTGAAACAAAGCAGTTTGAATCTGTCCAAAACCTGACTGTACATGCTTAAGCAAATACTCTCCTTCTGGCGTTAGGCTAATCGAGCGTGTACGTCGTTCGAATAACTGTATATTCAATTGCTGTTCCAGCTTCTTGATACGATGGCTTAAGGCGGTAGCTGTTAAAAACAATTGGTCTGCTGCTTTTTTAAAGCTGAGTTGTTCAGCGACATGCTGAAAGGCCAACAATTGCTCCAAGGAATTATGCAAAACCACCGAAGATCACCGTGTAAAATATAAATGAATTATATTCAGTTATAACATGTATTTTTATCGTTTGTTGTTTTTTTCATATTCTATAAAAATCAATTTGAACAAACAACAAATTGAGTAATGATCATGGCAAATATACTAAAAATAGATACTAGTTTAAGAACAGGTATTTCAGGTACACACCCACATGGTTCTTTAAGCCGACGCTTAACCGAATTATTTATTGATCAATGGAATGAAATTGATTCATCTGTGCAAGTTAAACATCGTGATTTAGGTCGAAATCCACCCCCTTATATTGATGAAGAGTGGATCATTTCTGAATTTGGCTATGCAGAATCTGAAGAAAAGGCACAACAACGCCTACAACTGAGCAATGAGTTTATCGAAGAATTACATTGGGCAGATATTATTGTGCTTGGCGTACCGATGTATAACTTTGGCACACCTGCTCATCTAAAAGCCTATATTGATCACATCGTGAGAATGAATAAAACCTACTCATTTGATCTTAGCAAAGAGCAACCGTACTCAGGGCTTTTGGATCATCAAAAAACTATGATTATCCTTTCTGCCCGTGGTGGGCATGACTTTGATTCAGCTGATGCGCCATTTCCCAATCATGCTGAACCCGCAATAAAAACAGCATTCAATTTTATAGGTATCGAAAAATTTCATGAAATCGCAATTGAGTATCAGGAATTTGGTGGCGAGTTGTTAGCACAATCGATCCAAGCTGCAGAACAAAAAACCATTGCACTTGTTCAAGATTTGCAACATTAACAAAGCTTATTTTCGCAAGCTCTCTTCAATAGTATTCAATCTCCAACACAAAAAAAGGAATTGAGCTGTTAGCAACTCAATTCCTATCAAGGGTAAAACATGAGATAAATGTTAAGACAAGCCAAAGTTATCATTACGGCACTTTGGCTTGCTTTTCAACGTGTAATCATTAAAAGATTATTGACCTGAACGAATGATGTAATCGAATGCAGATAAAGAGGCTTTTGCACCCTCACCAGCGGCAATGATGATTTGTTTATAAGGCACTGTTGTACAGTCACCCGCAGCAAATACACCTTTTACATTGGTTTCATTACGATCATTCACCACAATTTCATTACGGTTTGAAAGTTCTACAGCAGTTGCTTTTAAGAAATCTGTGTTTGGTAATAAACCAATTTGTACAAAGATTCCCGCAAGTTCAATAGTATGCAATTCATCAGTTGCACGGTCTTTATATTTCAACCCTGTCACAATCGAACCATCACCAATCACTTCTGTAGACAACGCATTCAATATCACCGTGGTATTTGGCAAACTATTCAATTTATCTTGAAGCACTTGGTCAGCACGAAGTTGAGTATCAAACTCGATCAATGTGACATGTTCAACAATACCTGCAAGATCAATTGCTGCTTCTACACCAGAGTTACCCCCACCAATCACGGCAACCTTCTTGCCTTTAAATAATGGACCATCACAGTGTGGGCAATACGCAACACCACGTGTTTTGTACTCTTTCTCACCTGGTACATTCATCTCTCTCCAACGTGCACCTGTAGATAAGATGACCGTTTTTGATTCAAGTTTTGCACCATTTTCCAGTTCAACTTCAACTAAACCATTAGTTGTTTGATCCGCACCAACAATGTTTTTCACTTTTTGTAAGTTCATAATGTCCACACCGTACTCACGTACATGCGCTTCCATATCTGAACCAAACTTAGGACCTTGTGTTTTTTGTACTGAGATAAAGTTTTCAATATCCATGGTGTCCATGACCTGACCACCAAAGCGCTCAGAAACAATACCTGTGCGAATCCCTTTACGTGCAGCATATACCGCAGATGTTGCACCAGCTGGTCCACCACCAATCACCAATACATCAAACGCGTCTTTAGCATTCAGCTTTTCAGCATCTTTAGCCGCAGCACCACTGTCCAATTTCGCAACGATTTCTTCCAAAGTCATACGACCTTGACCAATATGTTCGCCATTTTGGAAAACCATAGGTACAGCCAAGATTTTGCGTTCTTCAACTTCATCTTGGAAGAATGCACCATCGATCATGGTCGCTGTAGTGCCAGGATTATTAATTGCAATCAAGTTAAGTGCTTGAACAACATCTGGGCAGTTGTGACAGCTTAAAGAAACAAATACATCAAAATTTGCAGTCAGGTTTAAACCTTTAACTTGAGCCAAGATTTCATCAGAAACTTTTGGCGCATAACCTGATACTTGTAATAAAGCTAAAATTAACGAGGTAAACTCATGACCCATCGGTAAACCAGCAAAGAATACACGAGGTTGTTCACCTACTTTTGCAATACCAAAGCTCGGTTTACGATCATTCTGACCATCGAAACGTGCAGTCACTTGATCTGACAGCGCAGCAATTTCAGTCACCAACTCTTTAATTTTGTCTGACTTATCAGAACCATTTAAAGAAGCAACAATTTCAATTGGGCTCTCAAGACGCTCTAACAATGTTTTTAATTGAGCAGAAGTATTTGTATCTAACATGCTAACAATCTCCAAGGGAGTAAATTTCTTTCGTTGAATGTATATTACGTCTATTTAAAAAATAGATAAAACAGTTTGTTTTTATTAAATCAATCGGTTTTTTAGTTTAACAAAAATCAGCCACGTTCTCATCAGCATATCCCCCTATTCTCAAATTTAAATTCTTTAATGCTGGTATATATATGGGCATTGGCTAGAAAATCAATAGACATCCCCCGACTTCCTCGAAACTTAAAATTAGATTAATTTTCAACAAAAATAATATTTCTTCGACCATCTCTCTACAAAAAATCATGCGCAGCCAAGCCACAAAGTTTTAAGCTAAATTTATGTTGTGGTTTCTCCAATTAAGTACAACAAGGTGTACTTATTCACAATTCCTGTATAAATAAGTGAAGAGGTAAAACAATGAAAATAGAGTTCGTATTCGATATCGTCTATCCAATGAGTTATGTGGCGTTTGAAAAACTCAAACAACATTGGAATCAACCCATGGCGAAAAAAATCGAATTATTACCTGTGCAAGTTTTACCAGAAATTCCAGAACAAGGCTTAGATGTTTATCAATACCTGACTGAAAGATATGGAACCAAAGAAGCCAATCGTAAACTTGATATGGCAAAATTTGCTGCTTATAGTCAAGATTTAACCGTAGATATTGAGCATATGAAGCGTATGCCCAATAGCCGTTTAGCCCATCAAGCGATATTGGCTTTAGACAATATCTTTGACCAATTCGCGTTAACGCAGGCTTTATTCCACGCCATATTCGCCCATGGTAAAGACATTGCCAACCCTGAAGTACTGAAACAAATCATCGAAGGTATGGGCTTGGATGGCACGAAAGTTCTACGTTCTATTCAACATAAGGAAATCGCAGATAAACAAACTGAGATTACCCACTATGTACAAGGTTTCGGTAAACATCCAACGCCTTACTATATTGTAGACGGTGAAATTTGGGATAAAACCTTTGATACCTTAGAACTGAAAGACCTGATTACCAACCGAGCGAAAGATGTCGCTTAGGACAACGAGATTTAATTTTTACAGCAATAAAAAAGCACTTTTGCTCATCACAAAAGTGCTTTTTTATCAGAATTTTTACAAAGTATAAGCTTTGTGCGTTGCACTAACCGATACGATGACCAATTCGATGTAAACGTTTCGCAATTCGACTTGCTACCCAATAAATCATCAAGCTAAAAAATAAACTGAGTGCTGAAATTCCCCATAAAACCTTTTCAACAATGTTCGACCAAAAGCTTGCACGACTCACTTGCGCTTCAACACCTTGCGCAATCGGGGAAAGCGCTCGATTAAATACCTGATGTTGAATTGTCCATAATTGCTCAGGTTTAAAGCCGTATTCTAAAAAGCGCGAATCAGATTGCTCCGCTTTAATCAATTTTTCTGTGTAAACCGTAGCCACGACCTTATCAACTGGTTTATGCATCAATGCGGTTTGTGCCAATAAATAGCTTTGTACTGTTTCAGGCGCATCCGATCTTTGCAGATATTGATAAATAGCGCTTTGCTGAATGTTTTGATCATATTTTATAAATGATTTTAACTCTTTGTCTTCATCATCTTTCAGATCATATTGCACATAAGTCAAACCAGACCAGAGCACAATCAAGGATAAAAGCCATGCAACAAATTTAAGGATAAAAGATTGAAAGCGGACTTTTAAAAAGCGAATTTTTTTTAATACACCCACAATAATAAATGCGCCAATAAAAGACACAATTAATTTTAAGATCAACCAGCCCAACCATGACAATGCATTCATCAGGTAGTCTGGTTGATGAATATATTCTCTTAACTGCTGATCTAGAATATATGGCAAGTGCAATTGATGAACCTGTTGTGCTACACCAAACAAGTTAAAAACCAATTCCTGTTGAAAAAAAACAGAAACTAAACTTGCGATACCCACAGAGGATAAAACCACAGCCGAAACCATCAAATTCCGTTTTCGATGCTGAAGTATTTTTAATCCATGCTCGATCTGTTGAATATCTACAGGATATTGAGTTTTTTCAGTCAACCTTTACACCTTTAGATGAGATTGTGCCAAGATTTAAGCTTTGGCTTAGGATTGATGTGTACTGGTATCTAATACCAACTGTTGCAAATTCGATTGAAGCGCTTTAATCCGAGTCGAAGCCTCTTCACGTTTTTGCATGCCCTCTTTCTGAATTTGAATGACATCATTTACAGTTTTAATCAGGGTATTTTGAACATGTTCAAGCGTTTCAATATCAATCACTGAACGTTGATTGGCTTTGGCAGTATCCACAGAATTTTGATGAAGTAAATCTGCATTGCGTTTTAATAGCTCATTGGTTGCATCATCAATCGTGTTGGCAAGTTGTACACTATTACGTTGCTCATTTAGAGAAATCGCCAAGCTGATCTGGTTTTTCCATGCAGGTAACGTAATATTTTTAATCGCATAAAATTTATCGACCAACATCATATTATTGGATTGAATAATACGAATCATCGGTAAGGTTTGCATTGCAGATTGTTGCAAGACTTGTAAATCACTAACCCGCTTTTCTAGATTGTTGGCTAAATGGTTAAGGTCATAAACACGCTGATTGGTTTTAGGATCTTGCTCTTGCTGAGATAAAGTGGCAATTTCTTGCTGTACTTCAACTTGCTTGATTCGACCTGCGGCAATATAAATACCCAACTGTCGATATTCCTCTTGCACTCCATTAAACATACGATCTAATGTATCCACCCGTGCTTTTAAACCTGTTTGCGATGTTTCAATTTCCTTGACCAATGAATCTATTTGCTCTTTGGTGGTATTAAAATGTTGATCGAAACTTTTCTTAGCACCTTTAAACTTACTGAGTATGCTTCCAATAAATCCTGAGTTTTTTGATTGATTCAAAATGCTGGATGTATTCAATTGCTGAGCAACTTGCACAACTTCATTTAATTTTTGCCCAGTCACATCTAAGTCTTTATTTTTGACTAAGTTGAGTAATTCATCTGTATATGAGGATGTTTTGGTCGCAATATTTTTACCATATTCAGCTACGGATGCATGATTAATATTGGCTAGGTCTTTATGCGCATTAACAACCTCATTAAAATCTTCGGTGTTTAAACCTATTTCTTTCAAATTCAATTGTTCAAACTTTTGTAATTCCAACGGCGTATTAGATTGTTCAGTTAATGCTTGATGATTCGAATCACTCATACTTCTATCCTATTTATTTTCTAATGATTTCTTTAATGATTGAATTAATTTATCACGACTTTTATCCAATTCTTCAGTCGTTGTAAAAGAATTCTGCGCACTACTCTGTTTGACATGATATTGCCATGCAGGAATCAGGACATGCTGAGCTTCATTAAAGCGATCAAGTAAGCTCAATGAAAGCTGTTGTGTTAACTGCATTTGTGCTAACGCAATATCATTACTGGCTTGTAGTGTTTGTAGCGTATTGACTTTCTTAGACAGCCGATCTGCAAAATTATCCAAGGGATGACGATGTTGTACAAAAGCAGGATATTCATGTAAAAATTCCTGCGCTGCACGAATATATTTCGCCATTTGCTCTCTTAAGCCATTGGCTTGTTGGAATCTTGCTTCCGACTTTTGAATTTCGATTTGTAATCTTTGACTCAAATGTTTGGCTTCATCAATTAAACTTTCCAAATCATTTAAATATTTGACTTGTCCAACACTAAACTCCAAATCCAAACCCAACCATTTTTGTATCGCATTGAATTTACGTTGATTTAGCTTTTTCTTGGATGCAGATAATTGCTGAATAATTTGTGCAATAATTTGACTCAGCTTTTGCGTCAAACTCGGATCAATGGCTTTTAACAGTACCGATTGTGCTTGAATCAACTGATCAGCATACAAATTCAGTCGTGTTTGATTGTCGAGTAGTGGAACCAAATCATTTCTTTTAATCGAAAGTAATTCATCAGAACTACATGAGATCTGTTCAAGCGGTGTAAGTACAGTAAATTGCTTCATATCAGTTCAAAATGAATAACTTTTCAATGATTTAAGGGAAATCAATCAACAAACCCTTTCTATTTAAAACTTATAATACAAATTAGGAAGAAAGCCCATACAAATAGCAAAAAACATACAGATAGCAAAAAGCCAGTTTTTATAAACTGGCTTTTTGCTATAACACAATGTGTTAAAACGATTATTTTAGGTATATTGAGTTTCCTGTTATTGCTTTGACTGTCTATTCGCTTGATAACGACGATAACCTGTCAGCCCTAACAGCCCAAGAAGACTCAACCAACCCAATGAACCACCGCCACTGACCCGTGGGCTTCCTGGCGCAGTACCTGAGTTTTTCAAAGTAACAGTAGCCACTTCAACACTACTATTTTCAGGAGTAGAAATTTTTCCATCCGCATCATACACATAATAGGTAAATTTATAACTAAATGGATCAAGTGTATTTCTAAGTTGGATATGGATTTTGCCACCATAGCAGGTATATTTATTATCGCTACCAGGACAAGGCCCACTACGATCCGCGGTAATGACCACAGGATCGATATTTGTTCCAATTCGAATTGGCAATTCAACCCCATCTGTATTGACATAAAATTTTGGTTTATTCGGCTTCTCTGTTAACGCAGCAGCATTACCATCACCATCATCATTTGCATATTGCAGTAGATCTACATCAATCGCTTTGGTTGAGCCTTGTTCAATATTAAATGTTGCATCTTTAGCAATAGGTGCAATATTGGTAAAGCTTCCAATGATATAGGCTGAAGAGCTAATGCTTTGATCTGTCTTTAACTCTAGTTTATAGCTACAGAATTCATTGTCACCTGATGGTGTAACATTGTCATCTATACGCCATAACATAATTCTCTTTAAGTCTTTATTCCATACACAATCGAATTTTGGCTCTTTTTTACCTACAAATTGTTTCTTATCATTTAATACTCCGACACCAAGTGGTTCTACAATCACATTATAATTGTCCGCACTTAAATGTTTTACCACTCGCACATCATTACCATTAGCGTCTTTGGTTATAATTTCCGCAGGCAAATTGGCTACAAAAGGATCGACAAAGATCGTGCGATATTTCTGGTCTGATTTGGTGTATTTGATTAAATTACTATACAACTCTGATTGGATTTTATAAAAAGGAATATATTCTTGTTTGGTCGCTGGATCTGCAATCAACTTATTATAATTATCCAATATGTTTTGATAAGAATTAAGTGCCACAACAACCGAAGTATTACTTGCACTCAGGTTATTGGCAGTGAGACGTAAAACCTCTGTCGAGCCAATATCACATGAGTTTGCCACGTCATTGGGACCATTTGAGTTCTCCGCAATCACGCGTGTAACACCACGCTGATCAACGCCACTACAGCCCGTATAACCAATATCAACCAAGTCTTTGTCTGTGCCTAAATTTTTAGGAAAATACATCGGCATAAAGCCTGTAGATTCACTTGGTGGTTCTAACTCATTTAAAATAGTTGTGAATGCAATATTACTCACATCAAATGTATGATCTTTATCCTCTTTCCTTACTTCCTCTGCAACCTCACATTGATCATCACCAGCAGCCAATTTTAAAGCATTGTATACAAGCACTACACGCGAACCTTCAACTTTACTGACATCACCATTTGCATAACGGCAAGATTTTCCAGTATTGTAAGCCAAAATATTATTACTTAATGCTTTTATACCATTATAACCATACAATAATGTTGCCCAAGCATTATTATTGACGATGGTATTACTGATCAGTGATAAAGAAGAATTATCACTAAAATTAACTTTTCCTTGTGGTGTCAATTGGCTAAATTGAATGATACGACCTTGACTTGCACTTGCGATATTGTCAGTAATCGTATTTGCAGAAAAGGTCACTGCAGGTTGCCCACAAAAATTAAGCATGCTTAAACTATCTGCAGCACCATTGCCAATAAATGTTACCCCACTCACGGCGATATTACGTTTGGTAAACTCTAAATTATCAGCACAGGTCATTCCAAGTACACTGCCCAGTTCCGCTTTATTGGTCTGGAATACACCATAATTTATGGTCAGAGAACTTGAAACATCATTTAAATAAATTGCCCCACCTGCTTTCGCATTGGAATCTATAATATTTACATTATTTAAGGTGAGTGCACCGCCAGCATAAATTGCTCCACCCACATTATTATTGCTGTCATTTAAACTCGAGCCATTTTTTAAAATTACATCATTCAGCGTTAGACTCGGCTTATTTTCATAAATGGTATTGAAAATACGTGAATTTCCTTGACCTGAAATTGTAGTTTTTAATGGGGTTGCAGCAGGGAAATTATTGGTCAATACATCTGGGCGACTATAATCACCTGGTTCTTTACCAATGATAGAAACATCTGAGTTGGGTCTTAATTCTTTAGTCAGCTTATATTCACCTGCTTCCAACTGAATTACATTGGGTACTGTTGAATAAACCTGTCCTGCACTACAGCCACCATAAGCTTTATGTGTGGCAGCGGCGTGTAATGCTTCTCTTAATGAACACTTGTCAGGATTTGTCCCATCCTCATCATCAAAGGTGGTTACATAAATCGTTTTATCTTCTGCCGCCATCAAAGACATGGTCGACAATACAACAAGTGTCAGAAATCCTTTTTTATAATTTTTCATGTGCAATCCTTTACTTATACTTGATCCGTCGATAGCCAGCTAAACCAATCAGTCCAATGATTGAAAGAAATCCTAAACTTCCACCAGAGGTCTTTACTTTATAGTTTTTAAAATCATCTGGCTTTCTTTGTACAATTCGTGCAGGAATCGTAATATAAGGATTATCCGATTTATTAAAACTTGTGGTCGATGTCACCACATTAATTTTAAATTCATCAGAACCTTGCCATTGACCGTTCGGTGTATACACAATATCACCTGCCTGATTTATCGTCATGGTGCCTTTAGATGGTGTATTGGTTTGAATAATCTTTAAACAACCTATTTGCCAAGGCTTACCATTATCATCCAATTCGCGATTAAAAATTTGTTTACACTTTTCAGCACTAACAAGTTCACCATCTTGTAATTGATCAGAAATTGAAAATTTAGCTGTTTCACCATATAAAATATCTTGCCCTACGGTCGAAATGTTTCCAAGATCAATCACCAGTTCAATCGCACCACGATCACATAATTCTGAATTGGAATTTCTCTGTTTACTTCGCTGATCAAGAGTCGAACAAGCTGTTATTTTATCTTGAGGTTCTGGACCGTGATTAATAATCACAGAATCTTCAGCCGAGTTATAACTTGGTAAAATTCTTGGTAAAAAATAACCTAAGGCTACACTCGGTGACTCAGCAAATGGGCATAAAATCCCATTAGTACTAAAGTCACATTTTCCTTCTGTGGTACTTCCAGCAATCAGTTGCGCATTACCCAATGCTGTCGCTTTAAAACCATTGCATCCTGAAGAATAGAGGTTATTGCTGATCTGTTCTGCTTCACCACCAGACACAATCGTACAATCTTGTGTACCATTTTTGGCAATAATACTATTTGCGACAAAACCTTTCTTTTGAGGGGCGTCTACAATAAGGCCCATACTATTGAGGATCATGGTGATATTGTTGAGCTGCATAGCATCGTAGACTTTAACCACATAGCCTTTATTGTTAAAAATCGTACTATTTTCAATCCCATAGGGCGCAGTAGAGCCAAAGGCTTTTAATGCATCTTCAGAAAATTGATTTTTTGTTTCAAAATTTGAACTTGTAGCATCAGTAACCTCATTATCTCGAATCAATGATTGTGTGATAACAAATGCAGGTAATTCGGTATAAATTACACCACCTTTTTCTGCTTTATTGCCTTTGATTAAGGTCTTGTTAATACCAACGATACTTAATGAAGTATTCGCTGCATAAATACCTGCGTTATAGATTGCACCACCTTCTTCAGCATGACCATCTAAAAGCTGGCTATTACTTATCCCCAATGCTTCTTTGTTATAGATCAGACCGCCTTGCTTAGCACATACATCTTGGCCACAGCCTTTCAGGGTAATTTCATCAAATGAAACTTTCAGCATTGCAGGTGGTGTCTCTGCTTTCTCATCTATATCTTTTTCGATCTGAAATAAACGTTCTTTTCCAACCATTTTAATAATGGCATTGTTTTTACCTACAAGCGTTTGTGTATTATTTACGTTACTTTCATAGGTCGAACCAAATGCGACATCCTTTAATATTCGGATTTGCTTATTCAGTGAATACTCTTTATTGCCTTGTAATATAATTTTTGCAGTCACCTCTTTGCCGCCACCACAACCATTATAGCCAGCTTCAGGCATTCCCTGATTGACGTATTCAACTGCTTCTCTTAATGAACACTGATTATCAGCTTTTACAATATCGTCTGTGGTAGTCACAGTAATATTTGCACTAAATGCCTGACCAGTAATACATAATAATCCTAAGCCTATGCCCCGTTTGAGCATTATAGTCTCCTTGATTTCTTTTAATTATTTCTTATTAGCCAGCATTACGCTTTGCTATCAGTCCTTTTTGCGTACTTTGTCACACACAATAAAAATTCTCAAGAATTTTCATCGGCCGATCTATTGACTTCACTTCTTGTGTTACGCGCACTCAACAATAGTAAAAATCAACTATTGTCGATATTCATCAATCAATGCATAGAGCTGTCTTAAAGTTGCATGAGATAATTTCGTCTTCTCACCCTTTAATAACTTTTCTAGCTGTTCAACAGACTGAAGTAGTGTACTCGTTTGATGTGGCCCATGTAATAGCAAATATTCCGTTATTTGTGGGTCAAAATGTACACCCCGACGTTCCAACACAGAATGCAATAAAGCATGTCGATCTGCATAGGACTGTCCACTCGGTACTTTTACACTGACTGCCTGAGTAAGGCGAGATTGTAGGTCTGGTAATTCTAGCTTTAATTCTATCGGCGCAAATCGTGATGAAAACACCAACTGTCCGCCATCTTCGTTATTGTTATTAATCAGATGAAATACTGCTTTTTGCCAATGTGGTACACCACTAATGGCCTCGATATCATCCAAGGCAACCAAATCATAGCTTTCTAATGAGGTAATTGCCTCGATGGGCGCATCAAGTAATTCTAACAACGATACTTTAATCGCAGATTTGCCAATCTCTAAATAAGAATCGCAAATCGCCGTGAGTAAATGACTTTTTCCAGTTCCAGCACCACCATAGATGTAGAAACGATTCATCAGCCCTGCATGAAGCTGACGCACAGCATCAATTACAGGTCCCCAACCTGGCCCAGAAAAATCACTAATTCTGGCATCCAGTTGTGGTTCTATATCCAACTGTAATTGACGCATATATTCAAATCATTCCTAAAGTGGATTTTGATCATTTTTAATCGATTGATCAGTATCTTGCGTGTTTTTAACTTCAATATCAAGATCAACTTTGTCGCTTTCGACTGAAATTGTTTCAGTAGTGCCATTATTTTGTATGGTCACTAAAGTATCTTCTGCTTTAAAGAACTGACTTTCTTGATATAAATCTTTGAGATGCTTGAGTAAAACCACGATAACAGCTGCAACTGGCAGTGCGATCAACATCCCGACAAAGCCACCCAACTGAGCCCCCGCAAGTACTGCAAATACCACAGCTACAGGAGATAAACCAATTTTATCGCCCAATAAGAACGGTTGAAGAATATATCCTTCGATGAGCTGCCCTACACCAAATACAGCCAGAACCATTAATAAATGTTTTGGATCTAAGCCGAACTGGAAAAAACAGGCAATCACTGCCGCAATAATTCCGACACCAAAGCCAAGATATGGAATGATACTGCACAGCCCCGCAATCATACCAATAATTAATCCGACCTCTAAACCCACCAACTGCAAGCCTACGGCATAGACGATTCCCAATAAAATCATCACAAGGAACTGTCCTTTGACAAAAGCTCCCAAAACACTATGACATTCACCAACAATTTTAAGTACATTGCTTTCATATTGACGAGGAATAAAACTTTTTAAGTGTTCCAACATCCGCTTCCAATCAAGCAAGAAATAGAATGCAATAATTGGAATTAAAACAATTGTTCCGCCGATCGAAATAAAACTCAGTCCAGATTGGGCAATTTTTAAAGCCATCGCTTGGATACTGTCCGCACTATAGTTGGTCTGAACATACTCCATTACTACTTTAGAAATTTGGTCTGTATCCAATTCCATATGTTCAACATTGAAATTGTTGGATAACCACGGTAGGAAAGTAGAATTCACCCAATGGATTCCCGCAGGAATACTGTCACGGGCATAAATTAATTGTTTCCAAACCAAGGGCACAACAAACCATATTGCCCAAGTCAGTAACACGCCTATTCCAATAAAGACCACCGAAATAGAGAGCCACCTTGGTAAAACTTTTGACAGCTTATCCACCACTGGACTAAATAAATAGGCAACCAGAAAAGCCGCAACAAAAGGAATCACTACAGGTTTTAATAAATATAAAATCCATAAAACTAAAGCAATTCCAGCAAGGATAAAAATTCGTTTTAAAGTCCGATCGTGCATCGAATCACGCCTTTTTCAAATTTATTCGTTATGGAGGGGAAAATATTTTCATAAAGATAGCATTTTAGTGCAGAAATAACATAAGAGTTTCGTATATTCGGGTATAATCCCCGCGCGAATGCGGAGACTTCAATTATGAGCAACTCAACTTCTACCCCAAACACTGGTTTAAGCTATAAAGACGCTGGTGTCGATATTGAAGCGGGCGACGCACTTGTCGATCGAATCAAATCTGTCGCTAAACGTACAACACGCCCTGAAGTAATGGGTGGTTTAGGCGGCTTCGGCGCACTTTGCAGAATCCCTAAAGGTTATGAAGAACCTGTTCTTGTATCTGGTACAGATGGTGTCGGTACAAAATTACGTTTAGCATTGAACTTAAATCGTCATGACACGATTGGTCAAGACTTGGTTGCAATGTGTGTAAACGATCTTCTTGTATGTGGTGCTGAACCTCTATTCTTCCTCGATTATTACGCAACTGGACATTTAAATGTTGATGTTGCTGCAAATGTTGTGACGGGTATTGGTAAAGGTTGTGAGCTTGCAGGCTGCGCATTGGTCGGTGGTGAAACTGCTGAAATGCCTGGAATGTATGAAGGTGAAGACTATGACCTCGCAGGCTTTTCTGTGGGTGTGGTTGAAGCAAGCAAAATCATTGATGGTACCAAAGTAAAAGCAGGTGATGTTCTTATCGGCTTAGCCTCTTCTGGTGCACACTCAAACGGTTACTCTTTACTTCGTAAAATCTTAGACGTGAAAAACGTCGATTTAACTCAAATTGTAGATGGTCGTCCGCTTGCAGATGTTGCAATGGAACCAACACGTATTTATGTAAAACCAGTACTTGAACTGTGCAAACAAGTTGATGTCCATGCAATGGCACACATCACAGGCGGCGGTTTACCTGGTAATTTACCTCGTGTACTTCCAAATGGTGCTCAAGCGGTGATTAATGAATCGTCTTGGCAATGGCCTGAATTGTTCAAACTTTTACAACGTGAAGGTGCTGTAGAACAATTTGAAATGTACCGTACATTTAACTGTGGTGTGGGTATGGTCATCGCAGTTGATGCTGCTGATGCTGACAAAACTATTGAAGTTTTGACTGCTCAAGGCGAAAAAGCATGGACAATTGGTCATATTCAAGAAAATGCGGCTTCTATTGAAGGCGCAGATGAAAAAATTCGTGTGATTTTTGCATAAGTCTCTCACATGATTAAAATTGCTGTACTTGTCTCAGGCAGTGGAAGTAACCTTCAAGCCTTGATTGATGCCAATCTTTCAGGGCAAATCGTGGGGGTCATTTCCAATAAACCTGAAGCGTTTGCCTTAGAACGCGCTGCAAAAGCAGGCATTGCAACCACGGTGATTGAGCATAAACACTATCCTGATCGTGAAACTTTTGATGCTGTCATGCATCAACAATTACTGGATTGGGATGTTGATTTAGTCATTCTCGCTGGTTTTATGCGTATTCTCAGTGCCAAATTTGTCCAAGCATGGGAAGGGAAAATGGTCAACATCCACCCTTCACTATTGCCCTATTACAAAGGCATGCATACACATCAACGTGTTTTAAATACCGGTGATGTTTTACACGGGTGTACTGTGCATTATGTCACTGCTGAGTTAGATGCTGGACAAGCGTTGACTCAGGGTGTTTTAACAGTCGATCTACATGATAATGTGCAATCCCTTGCAGCACGTGTACATGTACTTGAGCATTTAATTTATCCTCAAGCAGTTGAGTGGATCTGTAATGGCACCATTCAACACTTGGAAAATGGTCAGGTTTTATATAAGGGACAAGCACTTAAACAGCCAATTCAATTTTGCCAGCTTTAAGTATTGCTTGATTTAAAATACTGTCGAAAAAATGCATCCTCGGATGCATTTTTTATGGCTAAACGAAATTTGTCTGTGTAGTAACCTTATATAACAATAGGTTTATAGCAGCACAGTCGCTTGAACTGCTACGTTTGACATAAAAAGATTTGAATCAATTTATGGGAAAAACAGCTGACTTTTTAGCGCTAGGCCGTAATAAAAAACCTTTATTTAGCGAGAGGTACAACCTGCCACTCATTCAACGACTGATTAATGGGTATTAGATAAATTTTGTTGAATCAGCTTTTTAATTAATTCAACAGTTTCAACTGGATGTTCCAAAGGAAACATATGTCCTCCAGCCGTCAGGGTAAAAGGAATATTAAATTTCTTTTTAGCTATTTGTGGAAATTTACGTTTTAAAAAAGGACTTTCTGAACCAATCACCAAATGTACAGGAACTTGTGGCTGTGGATGCGGTAACCACCAATAAGAAGGACCTGTTCTAAAAATTGCAACTTCAACTTCTTTAGGAATAGTCAAAGTTACGCCACCACGAACATGGTCTTCTGTTAGCGCATAATCGATATAAGCCTGAAAACAATCTGCATCAAAATGTTGATAAAACCCCTTTGGACGTAACAACTCTGCGGCTTGTTGACGTGATTCCCAATGATCTCGACGGCGTATGCTGAGATGCGCTGGTGTCATTGCATCGATTTTTTGAGGATAAAATTTCTTTGCAAGATTAAAAATAAAGGAGGCGGTCCCCATAATCAAAGGAGGATCCAATAAAATCGCTTGTTCAAATAAATCTGGACGCTTAAATGAGGCTAAAAAAGTTGCCACAGCGCCTAATGAATGACCTAAACCAATTACTTTACGTCCATTAGACTGTTGCACAATACTATCAATCACTTGATCTGCAAAATTCGACCAATTGTTATCAATAGGATAACGTTGATCTGTACCTAACAGAGAAACATAAATCACATCATATTGATCTTTCAGTAAATCAAACAGTTTGGTATAGACTTGAGATGGCACACCATTGGCATGGGCAAAATGAATAACAGGTTTCATGTGAGATAGGCTAACCATGTCTTGCTTTACACTCTAAATATGATGAATTGAAAATACTGTAGCCGATAAATAGGATTCAGTTAAACATTTTAAGTGAACTCCGTGCTCTTATTTTACACTTAGCGATGCCACTCAAATGAATTAAACAGGTTTAAAGCTGTTATAAAGGCTTAAGCTAACAAGAAAATAGAGCTTTAAGATTGTGCTTGGCTTAATTTTTCATTTTTCTTTTTTTCATACACTTTGTTTTACTTCATACAGGTTGGATCAGTAAACAGCAATGCTACCGCTATATTACTGTTTACTGATCCATAAAACCTAGACTATTGCATTTTCACATCTTGGTTCATACCCAGTTTTTGGCTCACAGCTTCACCTAAGCCATTCCCCATTTCTGAACCTAAACGGCCTAGAACGGAATCAAATGGGCTACGCTCAACTGTATAATTGACTGTCTTTTTCACTTTTAATTCGCGTTTCAATGTTTCGATATTTCCTGCTTTATCTGCGATACCCAATTTAATGGCTTGGTCACCTGTCCAGAATAAGCCAGAGAAGATCGCTGGATCTTTCGATTTCAGCTTTTCACCACGGCCTTTTTTCACAGCATCGATAAAGTGATCATGAACATTGTCCAATAAAGCTTGAATATGCGCACGTTGTTCTGGATTAATCGGCTTGGTCATACTGAGTATGTCTTTATTACTTCCCGAAGTCATGGTACGGTCTTCAACACCTAATTTTTGGGCTAAACCATTTACACCATAGTTCGGCATAATTACACCGATTGACCCCACCAAACTCGATGGATTTACCCAAATTTCATCTGCTGCTGATGCAATATAGTAAGCACCTGAAGCACCCATATCACCAATCACAGCATAGACTTTTTTCTCTGGATTCTGTTTTTTAAGATACTGAATCTCTTGCCAAATATCATCAGACTGAACTGGTGATCCACCAGGTGAATTCACATTCAATACAACAGCTTTGGCAGACTTTGCTTCAAAGGCTTTCTTTAATGATTTAATCGTATCAGTACTATTTACGCCTTGACTGCTTGAATCAATCGTACCAACAATATTGACGACGCCTAAATGATTCTCTGAGGTTATTGTTGCATCGTCTGAACCAGATAATGAACAACTCTTACCCAGTGCAACTAAGACAAACAGAATATAAAGAAAAGTGAGTATTTTAAAGAAGATTCCCCAACGACGAGTACGACGTTGTTCTTCAACTGAAGCAAGAACAGCTTTCTCTAAGATCTTCCATTCCTGTCCTGTAGGCTGTTGGCCCGCAGAGGAATTCAAATTTGTATTGTCATTTTGAGGTTTCGGCGGCCAATCTGACATTTATACCATCCAAATTAATTATTCATGCTTCATTATATACACGGAATCCGTATAATCTATTTAATCATTACGATTTAACTTATAATAATTTGCTAAATCTCACCATTACTTAACTTCTGCATTAATTTTAGATCCAGATGACTGATAAACATAAGACTACAACTTCGCGACTCCTCAATTTTTTCAGCCGACTGCCGATCCCAATCGCGCGTTTTATCGCGCGTATTTTGGCAGGACTGGTCAATTTATTACATATCACAAAAACATCTGAAACCATTCGTCTAAATATTGAAATTTGCTTTCCAGATCTTGATAAACCTAAACGCGAGAAAATTACAGAACAGGCGATTCGTAATGAACTCCAATCTTATATGGAGTTCTTTACGGTTTGGGGGAGTTCCAATCAAAAAAATATCGATCGTATTCATCATGTTGAAGGTGAACACTATTTTCATGAGGCCATTGCTGAAAAAAAAGGGCTGGTATTGATCGTGCCTCATTTCGGTACATGGGAAATTATGAATGCATGGTTTGCCCAATATACCCAAATGACCATTATGTATGAACCGATTAAGGATGAAAGTGCAGATCGTTTTGTACGTGCAGCGCGAAGTCGTGAAAATGCCACATTGGTTCCAACAGATGAGTCTGGGGTACGACAAATATTTAGGGCGTTAAAACAAGGTGGTACAACCGTGATTTTGCCTGACCATTCACCTCACCAAGGTGGAGAACTGATTAAATATTTTGGGATTCCACTCTCTTCGAGTAATTTAAGTGCCAAACTGATCCAAAAGACCAAATCCAAAGCACTTTTCTTATATGCGATCCGAAATGACCATCAGGGTTTTGATATGGTGGTTCAGCCGATTGATGAAAAGATCTATCAGGTGGATGCCAATCAAGGTACGCATATCATTTACACTGCGCTGGAAAAATTAATCTGCCAATATCCAGAACACTACCACTGGAGTTATAAACGCTTTAAAGCTCATCCAAAACTCAAACAAATTTATAATGTACCCAATAAAGAAGCGATGGAAATGGTCACTTCAGTCCGCAATGATGCGATCACTGAAAGTGAGCCACTTTAAAGTTTGGCGATTACCGGTCATCGCCATCTGCCCTTGCGGATTTAGCTTAAATTGAATAGAACCTTGTTCAATCGTGGTTTTGACTGGAATGTTCAACACGTCTAACCGTTTCAATACAATCGGATGTGGATGGCCATAACGGTTGGCATATCCAGCCGATACAATCGCAAGTTTAGGTTGTAACTGCTTTAAAAAGGCATAAGAAGAACTATTTTTACTGCCATGATGACCCAGTACTAAGACATCGACCTTTAAATCGGGATATTGTGTTAACAGCTTAAATTCGGTTTCCCATCCTGCATCCCCCATCAATAAAAAGTTTTGATATGACTTTGACTGAGGGACTTGGATATAGATCACACAAGACAGTTCATTTCGATCATAGGCAGCTTTACTTAGGCTATTTTTATCAGGTGCCAAAACTGAAATTCGAACATCTTCATATTGCCAATATTGTCCTTGATGGCAATAGTCAAAGTCATGTAGGTTAAAACGTGTATCTGTTTCATTTGAATAGACTTTGTTCATTTTGATCACTTTCTGTATTTCTGCAAATGCACCACTATGGTCTTGATCTAAATGCGTCAAAACCACCTGATCCAATTGGGCAATTCCTTGTCGCATCAGATATGGAATGATGACATTTTTGCCGATACTAAATCTTGCTTCATCAAATGAACCGCCTGTATCAATCAGCATTTTATGTTGGGGTAGGTTTAAAAAAATGGCCTGCCCTTGCCCAACATCTATGATATCCAGTTGAAATATTACAGAACTCTTATGCGAGATCATTAAGGGGATTAAACAGAGTATTGCCCAAAATTTTGGCAGCACACCTTTGGGCAAAAATAAAATAAACACAGCCAAAGCAATACAAACGATTTCTAGAGAATTAAATGCCCACCAATTCAATTTAAAATTGAGTAGCTGATCTAATCTTTCCAGTAGGTACAGCAACATAGACAATAAAAGATCAGAAATCGTGAAAAGCCATAATCCCAAAGGTTCAAATAGCATACTTATACATGCGGCCAAAACTTCAATGGGAACAATCAGTGCGCCAATCATCGGAATTGCAAGCAAATTGCTCAAGGGTGTAATCCACGAAAATTGTTGAAAAATCCACAGCACCATTGGCAGTAATGCAATAAATATTTTCCATTGTGAATCAATCAATACCCGTATAAATAGCTTAGTCTTGGTCTTCCATGTCTCTACAGTTGGGAGAGCATGTTGTTGAACCGTTTGATAGACGCGAATCAAAATAAAACATGAACCAAAGGACAGCCAGAAAGCAGAAGATAAGATACTAAAAGGATCAAGCAGCAATAAAATACTGGCCGTCAATAATAAATGTTTAAGTGGTTGAATTTTTTGCTTGAATAAAATAATAACGCTTAGAATTGAGACTGTTAGCATGGTTCTTAATGCAGGAATTTCAAAACCAACAAAAGCACTATAAAACACCACACAGGCTAAAAATGGATAAACCAATAAATAAAGTTGTGGAATATTTAAAAAAATCTGTGGATAAACTTTTTTAATGATTGAATTAAATAGAAAGCAAAACAATGTTGCAAAAATTAATACGTGCGGCCCAGAGATTGCAAGTAAATGGGAAATACCCATGGTCTTAAACAGGTCTTGAGTTTCATTTGCCAAGAGACTTTCATCCCCTGTCAATAATGCGAGGACTAAACCCTTATTTTTTAATGAAGAATCGGCAATTAAATCGCGAAACTTTAAACGTAAGTTCTCGATACTAAGTTGAATTCTATATCGCACACTATTTTGTTGCTCAACAAAGCTGCTATAGCCCAATTGCTTCACTTGATTTTCATCGATATGTTCAACCGAGTGGGGCTTGAATACAGCCAGAATATTTTCTTGTAGAAACCATTTTTCTTTATCAAACACCCCAGCTACAGCATAACCATGAATCGGTTTGATGTGCCCTGTAACCCGATAATATTGTCCCAGCTGGATCATTTCAGACTGTGAGCCATCCAGATACATCAACATTTGTCTGACTTTGTTGGGTTCGAGTAGCAATACTTTTTGTTGGATACGCTGTTGAGCTTTTGACAATTGAGTATTGGAGGATGAGTCTGTTTGCTTAATGCTATTTATGTTAGAAATATAAATAATTTTTTCAATTTGATGAGGTGGTGTATCACGTAAACTTAATCTTTTTTCGAGTGCGGAATCTGCATAATAAAAACCAAGGAGACCACTTGATATCCCCACTACACTGAGAGAAACCAACTTAAATACAACAGAATTGATCAAGCTATAGTTTAAGCATCGACATACACATAACACTAGGCTTAATGCTAAGCTGATCCACATCAAGAGATTTAAATAAGCGGGTGAATAATATCCCATAAACGAGATACCCAATATCCATCCGATTAAAGCAATGTACATATACATAGTTTTCTATTTATTGTTTTCAGTGTTTATTTATTGATTAAGCCCAATCGGATTGGGCTTAAGTTTAAAAATTATACATCAATTCAGCATGATATCATCAAAATAAATGCTGACTTAACCATCGATCCAGATACCATCTTGCATATGTAGGATTCTATCAGCTGATTTTGCCAGTTGCTCATCATGCGTCACAATCAACATAGCCATATTAAATTCCTCACGCAAATCACGCAGTAATTCAAAAATAGATTTTGCTGTTTTGCGATCCAAATTCCCTGTCGGCTCATCGGCTAACATCAACTTCGGTTGTGTGACCAAGGCACGTGCTAAAGCCACACGTTGACGTTCACCCCCCGATAGCTCACCAGGTTGATGCGTTAAACGATGTGATAATCCAACCCGTTCAAGCAAATATTCAGCACGTTCTTTAACCTTTTTATATTCGGCATCTTTTCTTAACATCAACGGCATCGCGACATTTTCAAGCGCAGTAAATTCAGGCAATAAATGATGAAACTGATAAACAAAACCTAAATGTTCATTGCGTAAAAAGCCGCGTTCAGCTTCACCTAAGTTATCAAAACGTTTGCCATTTAAATTGACAAGACCTTGGGTCGGACGATCAAGTCCGCCCAAAATATGTAAGAGTGTGCTTTTACCTGAACCACTTGAACCTACAATAGAGACAAACTCACCTTGCCCAACTTGCAAAGATAAACCTGTAATCACGTCTACATGCGATTTACCATCCGTAAACGTTTTATAGATATTTTGTGCCTCTAAAACCAATGGACTTTGTGTAGCACTATTCATAACGAAGCGCCTCCGCAGGTTGAATTTTAGCTGCTCGCAATGCAGGATAAATGGTTGCAATAAAACTTAGCCCCAAGGACAAGCTGACAATCACCACTACATCTTGCCATCTTAAATAAGAAGGTAAGTAGTTGATAAAATAAGCATCGAATAAATGTAATCCAAATGCAGTATTCAACCAGCCAATAAAGTTACTGATTCCTAATGCAGAGATAATCCCCAAAATTGCACCAGCAACCGTTCCAACCACACCAATCACAGTCCCTTGCACCATAAAAATGCGGGTAATTGTTGCTGGTGACGCACCTAATGTTCTTAGAATCGCGATGTCTGATTTTTTATCCGTCACAACCATGACCAATGAAGACACAATATTAAATGCAGCAACAAGCACGATGAGGAATAACAATAGACTGACCATTGCCTTTTCCATTTGGATTGCGCTGAATAAATTACCATGCGTATAGGTCCAATCTGAGGCATAGAAACCGCTCGGTAACTCACGAACAATTTCATTGGCAACCTGTGGCGCTTGGAAAATATCATCCAGTTTCATACGCACACCTTGCGCACCGTCAGGTAGACGTAATAGTGTAGATGCATCATTGAGTGCGATGTAACCTAAACTCGAATCAACTTCTGCACCTATACTAAAAATACCGACGATTTTAAAACGTTTAAAACGTGGTACAACGCCTGCTGGCGAAGGGGTTGCTTCAGGTAAAACCAAGGTAACATTGTCATTTAGACCAAGGCCTAACGCATCAGTCATTTGTTTGCCTAGAACAATGCCATATTCACCTTTTTTTAGTTGATCTATGCTACCTTCCACCATATGATTTTGGATAATTGAAACCTTCTTTTCATATTGAGGTTCAATACCGGTCACCATGATCCCAGCGACTTGTCCTTGTGCGGTAAGCATACCTTGTAGTTGTGTAAATGGAGCAACACCAGTTACATGCTTATGTTGTTCAATTTTCTTTGCAAGCACAGGCCAGTCTGTTAGAATTTGTGTTGAAGAAACAGTGGCTTGAGGTATCATACCTAAAACACGGTTCTTTAACTCTCGGTCAAAACCATTCATAACAGATAAAACTGTAATCAGTACAGCAACCCCTAAGGTTAGACCGATCATGGAAACCAAAGCGATAAAAGAAATAAAGTGATTACTACGCCGTGCGCGAGTGTATCTCAACCCTATATACAGCGAGATTGGTTTAAACATACCATTCTAGTCCGAGGTGTTTTATGGAAGCGTTACAGCATCAAAATGAAGCAAATGAACGTCGTGTCATGTCACGAATCGATGCTGCGTTAAGGATCAACTATCAAATCATTTCTGAAGAAGTTGCGCTGAACGATCCATATGATGCTAATTTTGTATTACCGCGCTATTTTCTACTACTTGCAGAATTAGATCAATTTGATCATGCACTTCACTACGAATTAGAACAATTAAATGAAAAAGATCAACAAATTGCTCGAATCTTATCCTTATTCAACCAAAAGTTAAACCTTATTACTGGTTCTCTTTACGATTCTATTGTACAAACCATGTTACCAACGCCACAAAAAGTCAATTTTTCTGAAAGTGGCTTCAGTTTTACCAGTCAACAATACATGAAACAAGGTAGCTTTATTCATGTCACCCTGAGTCATCCTGAAAATTTCTTCCATATTGCAGCAACGGCACAAATTGCGTACTCAGAACCTGCTGATAATGAGCAATATCGTGTAGGTGCTTACTTCATTACCTTACATCCACAAGATAAAGTCAAACTGGCTGAATGTATTCAACAAAACATCACCCTACAGAATAATTGATATTACACATATGGACTCTACTTTATTCGCTTTTGCCTTGATTGCCTTAGGTATGGCACTCACCCCTGGCCCAAATATGATTTACCTGATCTCAAGGTCCTTATGTCAGGGCAAAACTGCGGGAATGGTTTCATTGGGCGGCACAGCGCTCGGTTTTGTATTTTATATGCTGTGTGCTGCTTTTGGGATCACCGCTTTATTAATGACGATTCCAATTGCATACGATGTTTTAAAAATTGCTGGTGCGCTCTACTTGATTTATCTTGGTTGGAAAGCAATTCGCTCTCCTCACTCACCTTTTGAGATCGCCAGTCAACAGTCTTATTCTAATTCAAAACTATTTTTGATGGGCTTTTTGACCAATCTACTCAATCCTAAAATTGCGATGATGTACTTAGCTTTATTGCCACAATTTATCAAACCACACCAAGGCGATGTTTTAGTGCAAACACTTAGTTTGGGTTTTGTGCAAATTGTGATTAGCCTACTCGTCAACATGCTGTTGATTTTTACTGCCAGTTCATTTACCCAATTTTTAAATCGTCACGCACTTTGGTTAAAAGTACAAAAATGGTTTATGGGTACGGTGTTTTTTGGCTTAGCAACACAAATCATGCTGAGCTCCAAAAGATAAAACCAAGCAACCTAATATAAATTTAAAATTTTTCAATAAGATGTAGCCGAACCAGCTATATAGTAATACGCATCAACATATATCCAATGATATCCATCTTAGCCACACCCATAAAAAACGACTCAAAGTGGAGTATTTACTTTGAGTCAAATGCACTAATTTAAAAAGTTTCTTTTTGATAAGCAATTATTCTGCCAACTTATGAATTCGCTTGGCATAACTTGAATGGGCAGAATGATCAAGTTTGGTCAAGATACCATCATCCCCCAAGATACGGCGTGCGCCTGTTTGTACCCATTGTGGTAATAAAGCATAAGCACCATGTACTGCTTGTAAGTAATCAGGTACTGCAATAAATAACCGAGGCTTAATCAAAGCACTCACGACTGCATTGGCAACCTGTTGCGGTGTCACTGCTGGAATCGTTTTTGCCGCATTTTCAGTCCCAGCGGTGAGCTCTGTCAGTACTTTACTGGGTAAAATTGCAGTGAACTGAATAGCTGAATCACGAAACTCACCTGCAACCGCTTCGGTGAGACCAATCACAGCAAATTTAGTTCCAGAATAAACCGCAGAACCAGGTAAGGCAAAACGCCCTGCAAGTGATGCGATATTGACAATATGGCCTTGTTTATATTTAAGCAATTCAGGGAGTGCCAATTGCATACCAATGATGACACCACGAAAGTTAATATCAATTTGTGCATCTGCTAAAGCGGGATCTTCATCCAGAAAAGCCCCCATCGGCATAATCCCAGCATTATTCACTAAAGCATAAAGACTGCCATAATGTTGAATGGTGTTTTGAATAAATTGGGCAAATGATTCACGATCACGCACATCCACTTTAAAAGCTTTGGCACCAATACGTTGTGCTTCTTTTTCAGCAAGTGCTAAATCGAGATCACCGATACTGACTTTTGCACCTTGTGCAATTAAAACTTCCGCGGTAGCTAAACCAATACCACGTGCGGCACCAGTAATCGCAATCACTTTGTCTTTTAATTTTTGTTTTTTAAACATTGCGTTATCCTTTATTTAAAATCTTGGTAAATTTCATATCCATCCTCTTTATTTAGGTTTGAATATGATGAAAGTTAAAATCTCTTTCTCATACAACATCTTCTTGCTTTAAGCTTGTGCTTGGCTCAGGTTGATGATCAATCAGATACTCAGCTAAATTAAAATGTTTCATCTTTTCTCGAAGTTTATAGGTTGACCATGGCCAAACTGTACTGTTACGTCCATTGCGATCGATAAAATAGCTTTGACATCCACCCTTATTCCATACCGTGGTTTGCAAAGCTGCTTGGACTTTTTCATTAAAAACTTTGGTGATTTTGGGATTTGGTTCAATGGTCTTGATGCCCAATTGAATTGCCTGTTTCAAAGCATCGATAATGTAATCAAGCTGAGCTTCAATGATAATAAATGCTGAGGAACTCACAGCGACATTTGGGCCAAACATCAGAAAGCCGTTTGGACAATTTTCTATCATTGTCCCCATATAGCCTTCAGGACTCCCCTGCCAAACATCTGACATACGCTGCCCAAAACGGTTATAGACACGATTGGCAATGGGTGGTTCTGCAATCTCAAACCCTGTACCTAGAATAATCACATCCGCTTCACAATGTTCACCATTACTTGCAATTAAGGTATTCCCTTTAATTTCAGATAAACCACTGGCAATCACCTCCACATTGTCTTGTGCTAAAGCGGGATACCAATTGTTGGATTGTAAAATACGTTTACAACCAATAATAAAATTGGGGGTTAATTTTTCTCGTAGGCGCGGATTTTTAATATGGTAAGTTAAATGCCATTTGGCTAATTTTTGGAATTGCTTCATTGCCGCAGGACTTTGAATTCCACCATTTATCGTTTCAAAAATTCCATAGACTGAGCCTCGCATCAGCTGTTGAGTCAGCGGTAACAGCTTAAACATGGCACGAACAGGTGCAAGTAATGGCATGTCTGACTTTGGCAAAATCCATTGTGCAGTACGTTGAAAGATCGTCAGTTGTTTAACTTGGGGTTGAATCTGCGGAACAAACTGGATGGCCGAAGCACCTGTACCAATCACAGCAACTCGTTGAGCTGTTAAGTCCAAATCATGCCGCCATTGTGAAGAATGGAAAATTTCTCCTTTAAAGCTTTCAATACCTTTAACATCAGGCAATACAGGTTCATGCATAGGGCCACAAGCAAGGATTGCAAATTGAGAGCGCAACTCGCCCTGTTCGGTTTGGATAATCCAGCAATTTTCTACATCGGACCACTGTGCTTGTAAAACTTCACGATTCAAATGCACATGTGGCATGACCTTGTACTTATCGACCACATCAAATAAATATTGTTTAATTTCTTTTTGCTGTGCAAAGACTCGTGACCATGCAGGGTTTTGTTCAAAAGAGTATGAATAGAGCGCCGATGGTACATCACAGGCACAACCTGGATAGGTATTTTCACGCCAGACCCCGCCCATTTCAGCAGCCTTTTCCAGCAATATGAAATCTTCAATCCCTGCTTGTTTTAATTTGATTGCGGCACCAAGACCAGCAAAACCACCACCCACGATAATCACTTTATAAAAGTTTTTATCTTTGATACTTTTTTTCATTTGTTCCATGTTGAAAATCGCTTAGAATATAAACAATAGGAATACAATGTCAAAAACGGAATGACTTGTCAATTTTCATTGTTTAACAATTTTGAATATTTATTTGGTATTCTTTGCCTATGAATGAACCAACTTTAACTCGTGCAGAACGCCAACGTATCCAATTACAAGCTGATATTTTAGAAGCTGCGTTTTTAGAATTTTCTGAGCGTGGATACCATCAAACAGCGATTTCAGATATAGCCAAACGCTTAGGCATTGGTCATGGTACTTTTTATCGCCATTTTGAAAATAAACGTGATATCTTGCAGCATGTTATTTCTGATACCATGCAAAAAATCATGGCATTGCTCACCGGTGAAAATGCACCTCAAGCAGTGAATAATATTGAAGAGTACCGTGAACAATGTCAGCGAATTTCTGAACGCTTCCGTCTTTTTGCACAAGAGAATCCTCTAACTCTAAAATTATTATTACTTGAAGCAACCTCAATAGATGCTGAAATGACCAGATTTATTCAAAACTTGATGCAAATGGCGGGTATTTTTACTGCCAACTATTTAAAGCACGGGGTAGATTCTGGCTTTTTTCGTGAGAATTTAGATTGTGAAAATACTGGGCATAATATCATTGGGATGATTACCAATGGGGCTTTACGCTTTTTAGCCAACCCTGAAGATCTGAAAGGTTTAAAAAATTATGGCGATTCGATTATTGAATTAATCATTGGCGGAGTTGCTAAGCCATCAGCCTGATTTATAGCAATCAACAGAATATAAATTAAACTGTTTTCTTTATCTCATTCAATCCTACGGGTTATGGTTATTTTGTGAAGACATCAATCTCACCCTTGGACGGAGATATAGCCTCAACACAGTTTTTCACTTTTCATCCTAAGATTGAAATAATACTTAAATTTACTCAAAAACTGCCCATAACCAAAATTATGGGCAGTTTTTAACGAGATAAAATATTGAAGATAAGTTTGCAATTTTAAATGCTATTTTTTATAACGAATACAATTTCGCCCATCTTTTTTTGCCAGATATAAATATTCATCGGCAGCTTTAAACACCTTATGGATGTCGGTAGAAATTTCAGGCCAATGCGCTATTCCTATCGACACGGTAATCGCAGGTATTTCTCCGATTGGCGTTACTTCTAATGCCTGCCGAATCCGTTCTGCAATATTAATGGTTAAATTTTGGCTATCGATAGGGCTTAGAATCACAAATTCTTCTCCACCAATCCGACAACAAACATCAATACTTCTCACACAATCTTTAATATTTTGTGCAGTCTTGGTCAGGACCAAGTCACCTTTTTCATGTCCATATTGATCATTAATTTTTTTAAAATAATCGATATCCACAGCAATAATTGCAAATGGTGCGTCATTTTTCATTAAGCGTTCAATATGTAACTCCATCCCTCTACGGTTATAAAATCCTGTTAATGGGTCTGTATTTACATAATGATTGAGTGTAGATATTTTTTTCTTAAAATTTGAAGAGCTCTGTAACAGTGAGCGTTTAAAATTTCTCACCTCATAATATAAGGCATCTACATTTTTAATTTGAGTTGCGGTCTCTGGATTATTGAGATGGCTCGCCATGGTTGCTAAGCGGTTTAATGGTGCTGAGATATAATATGATATCTTCCAAATAATCAAAAAGATTAAAATATAAAAACCAAGCATATAAGCAATAATTTTATAAATCAGATATGGAACTTTTTCTAAAAGCTTATGGGTTGGTTGTTGCGAAACAATGATCCAGTTAGTATGGCTTACTCGGGCAAAACCCGCTAAATTATCTACCCCTTTACTATTAATCAGTCTTATTTTTCCAATCATATGAGTAGACATATAGTTAAGGCCGGTATTGTCTGTTGCAAGAGTACCGATTCGACTCGCATCGGGATGAAAAATAATTTTTCTATTGCTATCCAATACATACATATAGCTGTCTTTATAGTTAAAGCTCAGTGTTAATAATTCATTAATGATATTTTTTTCTTTTAAATAAATTGCCCCACCAATAAAGCCCAGATACTTTTTGTTTTTATCAAAAATAGGCTGTGAAATAAAAACAATTAAATTGTTTTTAATTGAGTAATATGGGCTTGTGATCACCGTGTTTTGCGTTTCAATGGATTGTTTAAATCCAAGTGTTGTATTCACCACATTTTTATTAATGGCAATTTTTGACGGTGAATAATTCAGTACATGTCCGTATTTATCTGAAATAATCACACTGTCAAAGTAATTCGATTGAAATTTAAGTCGGTCTACTTCTGACTGTTTAAATTGCTCGTCATTAAATGAATCCCCCAGTAAAGTGGCACTATAATTTAACTGCTTTAATACAGTCTGAATTTGAGAATCCGTTTTTTGGGCAATCTTAGTGGCATATTCCATATTTACTGAAAGAGAAGTATCTAATAGTTCTTTTTTTTGAATAGAATAATTCACGAAAAGTGAAGCAATAAATAGAATGGCGATGCTGAATATTGCTAAAAAAAGAATAAGTTTTCTCAGATTTAACTTTAAACAAAATATGAGTTTTTTCAGTTTCATGAGGTCATTTGCAAAACAGAATTTGATTGAATTTTATTCTTTTTTACTTAGTATTACTACAATATTTTTACCATTGTTTAATTTATTTTCATGATTTTTAAATGGTTTCCCTTCACATAATTTTTAAGAAAATTTCTTGAAGATAATCATTTGGCTTTGGTCAATGGTGTTTTAGCGACTTTAAATCAGTATATAAACCATGCGAAAATGAGCAAATGACGAATATATTGCCTCATAAAAATAAACTGAATAAGCTGTAAATTAAACCAGAAAAATACCTGTATTATTTTATTTCCCCATGGCTATATGCCTTTACTATAGGCACTACAGATATCATGAGGCTAACTAAGAATTGCTTGAAGTTGCACATCATTTTAGTGTATTTCGAAAGTCATATGTTCTATTGAGTGAAATGCTTAAAATGATTTAAATCACACCATTACCTATGTTTATTTTAACTGTTCCACCCTAGAAAAATTTAGGGAAAAATAAATAGAAAAGACACATGAATAAGAATTATTTTGCTCAATGGATGTATGCGCCTTTGAACAGAATATTTTGATCATCGTTGCCTTCTAAAAATGATACTCTCGCCAACCGTATCTGACAGTTATCCATTTTATCGTATATCTGTCAGATTAAAGCTATATTTGGCTTTTAAGGATCACAAACCATCTTTGCTCTGTTTACATCCGATCACCATAATACTCGTAATAATATCACCTGGACCCGTCAGTGCTGTGATATTACAAAGGTATTGAGCATGCTCTTGTACGGCATTTTGATAGTACCCTGTTGGACGATATTGATTTTCATAAATAGCGCCAACAACCCCTTGTCCGCCGGTTTGGCCAACGACACGCTGACCTGCATATTCAGTCCCCGTTTGTACAAATTGCTGTACGACACGTTGTGAAACAATCGAATTTTCCCACATTGCAGAGCCACCTAATTTACTCGCGGGGACGCGATAAGTTGGTGAGCCAAAGATTCCGATTGCTTTATTTACATGTTTCCCAACCAATTTATCAGCAGCCTGTTGTACAGGATTAGGTGTTGAAACACAGCCCGTGAGTAACAAGCCGAATGTGAATACAGCCCAAATAGCTGCGGCTCTATGTTTAGCCGCCCTATTCTGGTGCTGTCGGCTATTGCTTGTACTGGTTGTCAATTGTTGTTTACTGATCATAAGAAAGTTTCCTTTTGCTTACGCTGGTGATTTATCTACACTAAAACCAATAAAATTTTTTTATAAAACACTTCGATGCTTTAGACATCATGAGCAATCATAAATTATGGATCAAGATAATACTCAGCCCGCACATTGCCTTGTTCCAATTCATAAGCGCGTTCAGCCACACGTTCAAGCGACTGTCGGTCACAATCCAATGCAGTTAAGTTTTTACCCGAAGGTTTAACTGCATTTTCATCATCAAATGCAGCTTGATCACATTGATCATCTTTAAAATTTTGCAAAGATCGCCACTCTGCTTGAGCATCAGTTAATCTGCTTTGTTGATATGCTGAGAGCTTAGGTGCTAGTTTTTTTACCGCCTGATTTAATCTTTCATTCTGACCTAAATGCTCTGCACTGATACACAGTTGCTTGTTCTCTGTGGTTTTTGCTGTATTTATACAGCTTTGGTAGGTTTTTGAGTATTGCAATGTCGGTGCAGCTGATAACAAAGTCGCAAAGCTACATAAGCTACCAATGCTCAAAATATAGATGTATTTTGAGTATATTTTATTCATATTCTTAACTACTTTTTAAAAAGGTTTATTGCAAAAGTGTCTATAATTTATTCACATACTAGCTATACTTTATAGTTTAATTCATGTGAAATTAAAACCATAAAAAGGCAAATACTTTACAAAATTTAAGCCATTTTATTCAGACTATACTTAGGTTTATCCATATAATTCGACATTGCTAGAATTAAGCCTATGAATTTTTATTACATTGCATGCTGAACGAGAACAAAGTTTTTCTTTGCTTAAAGCACAAGCAGTAGCGTAAGGTTAGAATGTGTTTCTATAGTCAACCTGTTAGAAAAACTCAGACGCATAAATATAATTTCTATTAATTAATTATTTCCAATTAAATCAATTACATGGAAAAATAAATTATTTGATTGTAAGAAGGCTTACAATGCCACACCTTACTTTCAAAGTTTAAATACCCTTGCGCAGGCGATGCCTCACTTTTCTTAGGAAAGCCAAACCTTGCGCTGCAAACAAAGCTGTGCTTTGTTTTTGCTCATGTTTGGCGAGGGGTACGTCCTGTACCCCCGCCCAACGGCGACATCCCTGTCGCCCCACGGTAGAATAACCATCTAGGATTCAAAATTACAAAAAAATGAATTGATAACCAACAGTTTCTAAAAGTTCACACAAAAACATAATCCTCTTTTATCAACAAAGGTTTTATAGAAATAATGTGTATAAACAATGAGGTGGTTTGACTACTCTATCTAATTAACAGCACAAATCTATATGCAAAATAAGGCAGTACAAAGTTGCTGCTAAGATGAACTCAGATCGTTGAGATGTTATTACTGTGCAATACAAGACGCTATATAAGATAATTATTATTCAATGGATTGTGTAAATTCGCTGTTTAAATAGACCGTTAAAATACATTTTAAACAGATAAAAAAATGACCTTAGCGAAGATACGCTAAGGTCACGCTTACAACAAATAAATTAGCCCGGGAAAATACCGCGTTCCATACGTGCTTTTAAGATACGCTCACAACCTAAAATAAAGGCAGCCGTTCTTAAACTACATACTTTGTCATTTGATGTCTGCCATACGTCATTAATCGCTTGAACCATTAATTTATCGAGTCTTTGGTTGATTTCTTCTTCCGACCAGAAGTAGCTCGACATATCTTGAACCCATTCAAAATAACTGACCGTTACACCACCCGCATTACAAATCACATCAGGTACAACCGTGATACCACGTTGGATTAAGATATCATCTGCTTCTGGATAAGTTGGACCGTTTGCACCTTCAAGTACCAATTTCGCTGTTAATTTCTGTGCGCGTTCAACCGTGATTTGACCTTCCAATGCGGCAGGAATCAAGATATCCATTTCAACATCCCAGAAATCCTCATCGCTAATCGCTTGAGCACCAGCAAAGCCACCCACACCTTGATTGCTTTCTAAATAGGTTTTTAAAGCTGCCAAATCAATACCTTGAGGGTTGTAAATCGTCCCTGTATGGTCTTGAATCGTTACAATAATAGATTTTGAATCGGCAAATAGATATGCAGCTTCACTACCAACGTTACCAAAACCTTGGACAGCAACTCGTGCACCCTCTAAAGGAAGTTTAATTTTTGCAGCAACTTGTTGACCGGTAATAAATACACCACGACCTGTTGCTTTAATGCGTCCTAAAGAACCACCTAAATGAATTGGCTTACCTGTAACAACACCTGTTACGGTATGGCCTTGACCCGAAGAATATGTATCCATAATCCAGCCCATAACGTTGGGATTGGTACCAACATCCGGCGCTGGAATATCTTTTTGTGGGCCAATGATATGGCTAATTTCACTGGTATAACGACGAGTTAAGCGCTCTAACTCACGAGGAGAAAGCTGACGAGGATCAACACGAACACCACCTTTTGCACCGCCAAAAGGTAGATTTAAAACCGCAGTTTTAATGGTCATCCATGCAGAAAGTGCCATCACTTCATTGAGATCTACATCTGGATGGTAACGAATACCGCCCTTACCTGGACCACGCGATAAGTTATGTTGAACGCGATAGCCTTCGAAATGACGGATTGTGCCATCATCCATCACAATTGGTACATCGACAATCAAAGCACGCTTTGGTCGCTTTAACGTGTCGACATAATCTTTCAGATGTTCTAAATACGGTGTAACTCGCTCGATTTGTTCGAGGTAGGTAGACCATGGACCGTTATTTTGAGAGATATAAGATAAATTAGACATACTTTGCTTATCCTTTTGATGAAGTCACTTGAATCATCAATCAAATATGTAGTTAAAAATGATATAAGCGGCTAATTTGGCAGTTCTGTTGTCCAAATCAAACCGCGGATTACATTCAGCCACATCAAAAACTTTGATCTTGCCAGTTTTTTTAATGGCTTCTAATAATGGGTCAAAAATAGATAAATCGATTCCTTTCACCGCAGGTGCGCTGACACCCGGCGCAATGCTAGCGTTAAATACATCAAGGTCAACCGTAATATACAAATAGTCTACTTTTTTAATAAAATTATTTATTCTTAAGATTAAATTTTCAACATTTTGCAGTTTTAATTCATAATCGTAAATATAATTACAGTTTAAACGCTCTGCTGTGTCAAACAAAATTTTAGTATTTGAATGCTTGGCAACGCCGATACACATGTAGTTAAATTCTTGATCAAACTGTTCTGCTAGTTTAGCTGCATTTAAAAAAGGTGTGCCTGAAGTGACCTGTTCAGCTTCACGCAAATCAAAGTGTGCATCGAAGTTAATAATGCCGATTTTCTTATTCAGATGATTATTTTGAATGTATTGAAATAAACCAGAAAAACTGCCAAAGGCAACTTCATGCCCACCGCCTAACACAATCGGTTTCATATCGGAATTTAAACTACGTTCGACTTGATGCGCCAATTCTGCCTGTGCTATTTCAAGTTCAGCATGATCACAAAGCACTGTGCCTAAATCGATAATGGTCACAGGTTGATGTACAGGTAAATTTGCCAATTGCGCACGAATCATGTCTGGTGCATCAGCTGCACCTAAGCGTCCATGATTGCGTTTAACACCTTCATCTGAACTAAAGCCAATAAAAGCAAAAGATGCCTGATGACTGGTATTGATCACTTGATGGAGACGAAGATGAGCATCACCTTCCCCATCTTGTCGTCCTTGCCACTTAAATGAATGATTCATTATTAATATCACTCTATAAAAATTAATCTCAAGCTGAGATCAAGATTTCATTTCCATGTTGGATGATTCGTTTTGATAAATCACCGCCAAGCCAATACACAATCTCAGAAGGATGCTCAATATCCCAAGCAATAAAATCCGCCACTTTACCCTGTTCTAATGTGCCATGCGTGTCTTGTAAGCCAAGTGCATAAGCGGCATAGGTTGTGACACCTGCGAGTGCTTGTTCTGGTGTTAAACGAAATAATGTACTGCCCATATTCAGCATTAAACGTAATGACAAGGCTGGTGATGTTCCTGGATTTAAATCACTGGATAATGCGATACGCACACCATGTTGCTGCAAACTGTCTAAAGGTGGGTACTTGGTTTCTCTTAGAAAATAGAATGCCCCCGGCAATAACACAGCAACTGTGCCAGAAGCAGCCATGGCTCTGGCATCAGCTTCGGTCATGTATTCCAAATGATCTGCGGATAAAGCATGGTAACGCGCAGCAAGTGTTGAACCACCGAGAGATGAAAGTTGTTCTGCATGTAATTTAACTGGTAAGTTTAATGCTTGAGCTGCTTTAAAAACACGTTCAACTTGCGCAGGAGAAAATGCCAAATGTTCACAGAAAGCATCGACTGCATCGACTAAACCTTCTTGATGCAGTTTGGGTAACATCTCGGTACAGATATGCTCAATATAAGCATCACTTTGATCTTGATACTCAGGTGGCAAAGCATGCGCTGCCAAACACGTACTTTTTACGGTCATCGGTAAAGTTTGAGCGACTTGACGAATCACACGGAGCATTTTACGTTCATTGCTATAGTCCAGACCATATCCCGACTTGATTTCAATGGTGGTTACACCATCTTTAAGCATACAACGAATACGTTTGAGTGCCGAAGCAAGGAGCTGTTCCTCACTTGCTTCACGTGTTGCTCGTACAGTGCTTGCAATACCACCGCCACTCGCTGCGATTTCCGCATAACTGACACCTTGCAAACGTTTTTCAAACTCAACACTACGATTTCCACCAAATACACTATGCGTATGACAATCAATTAAACCGGGAGTCACCCATGCGCCATTGAGGTCAATGATCTCAGCATAGTCATCTACAGGAACATCTTTTTCTGCGCCAATCCAGTGAATATGTTGCGCTAAAGTGACGATTGCAGCAGATTCAATACTGGAATATTGCCCATCTTGCATAGTTGCAATATGACAATTTGTCCAAAGTTTTTTCATTGACATTTCCTCTTGCTGCCCATGCGTTAATCACGCTTGGGCAGCTTCAGTATCAGCTTTCCATTTCGACGTTTTGTTGAAGATCTGGTTTATCTTTTACTGAGTTTTGCTTGGGCTTCACCCATATCGTATAAGCAATCCAAAGTAGAACTAACCATGTTATACCGACATAAAGTGCAGGTCGTGAGTCTGGGAAATACCCCATCATGGCTAAAATAAACAGCATAAATACAATGGCAAATGCAGGTGCATAAGGCCAGCCAATCACGGGGAAATCTAATGCTTTAATTTCTGATTTAGACAATTTACGACGCATACCCACTTGAGAAAGTAAGATCATCAACCACACCCAAACTGTTGCAAATGTTGCAATTGAGGCGATGATAATAAATACATTTTCAGGGATCAGATAGTTAAGCACGACGCCGACAAGTAACACACCAGCCATCACTACAACAGTCATCCAAGGAACACCATTACGTGAGAGTTTCTGGAACACTTGAGGTGCTTGTTTATGCTTAGACATACCATACAGCATACGCCCTGCACCAAATACATCACTATTGATCGCGGAAATTGCAGCTGTAATGACCACAATATTTAAAACAGTTGCTGCAGATTTGATGCCTAAATTTTCAAAAATTTGTACAAATGGACTGCCTTGGCTACCAATTTGATTCCATGGGAAAATCGACATCAATACAAAAATTGTCAGAATATAAAAAAGTAAGATACGTACAGGAACCGCATTAATTGCACGTGGAATCGACGTTTTCGGATCTTGTGACTCACCCGCTGTGATCCCAATGATTTCGATGCCACCGAATGCAAATACCACAACAGATAAACAGGCAACTAAACCCATAATCCCATTGGGCATAAAACCCTCATGAATCCATAAGTTTTGAATACCAGGTACAAAGCCGGTGTGATCTGCATTAAAGCCATAGATCATTAGACCAAAACCACCCAAAATCATGGCGACAATAGCGCTGACCTTGACGATGGACAGCCAGAACTCGACTTCACCAAAGACTTTAACGTGGATCAGGTTAATTGCACCTAAGAACATAATCAGCGATAAAATCCAGATCCATCGTGGCACATCGGGGTACCAAAACCCCATATAGATACCAAAAGCAGTCACGTCAGCCAAGGCGACAATGATCATTTCAAAGACGTAGGTCCAGCCTGTAGTAAAACCAGCTAAAGGGCCAAGATAATTCGAGGCATATTCACTAAAAGAACCTGATACGGGGTTATGAACAGCCATTTCCCCTAATGCTCGCATCACAATATAAATTGCAATCCCTGCAACCATATAAGCAATTAAAACAGACGGGCCTGCCATTTTAATTGCCGTTGCTGATCCATAGAAAAGCCCCGTGCCAATCGCTGAACCCAATGCCAAAAAACGGATATGACGGGTGTTTAACCCCCGCTGTAATGTGGAGTGTTGTGACATTATAATCTCCAATCCTTGAGGAAATTTAGTTAGATTCGGTCACTCCATGTGACCGTTTTATTGATCACACTTCAGACAAGCTCGGTAGTAGCTTCGCAATCAGCAGTTGGTTCAGACAACCACTTGCGAGCAATTCACTTGCTTGTTCGATATCTGGCGCGAAGAAACGATCTTCACTGTAATACGCCACTTGATCACGCAGAATTTTGCGGGCACGTTCAAGTTTAGGAGAGCTTTTCAATCCTTCACGGAAATCAAGTCCTTGACATGCACCTAACCACTCAACTGCGAGAATGCCGCGAACGTTATCAGCCATATACCACAAGCGTTTTCCTGCATTAGGCGCCATGGAAACATGGTCTTCCTGATTTGCAGAGGTCGGTAAACTATCAACACTGGCAGGATGTGCAAGTGCTTTATTGTCACTGGCCAACGCAGCGGCTGTTACTTGAGCAATCATAAAGCCCGAATTCACCCCACCATTGGCAACCAAAAATGGAGGAAGCTGTGACATATGGCGATCCATCATCATCGAAACACGACGTTCAGACAGTGAGCCAATCTCAGCAATCGCTAAGGCCAAATTATCAGCAGCCATTGCCACGGGTTCAGCATGGAAGTTACCTGCTGAGATGACGTCACCTTCTGCCGCAAACACCAATGGGTTATCTGAAACGGCATTCGACTCAATCGCTAATACTTCTGCCGCTTGGCGAATTTGCGTTAAACAAGCCCCCATCACTTGAGGTTGGCAACGCAGTGAGTACGGGTCTTGAACCTTGCTACAATCTTCATGTGAATGTGCGATTTCACTTGATTCAGTCAATAAGTCACGATATGCAGCGGCAACATCAATTTGACCACGCTGACCACGAACTTCATGGACACGTGCATCAAATGGTGCACGTGAACCGAGCATAGCTTCAACGCTTAATCCACCACAAACGGTCGCAGCAGCAAATAAATCTTCTGCTTCAAATAGACCACGTAATGCGTATGCTGTTGAAACTTGTGTACCATTTAAAAGTGCCAAACCTTCTTTGGCCGCTAAAGTAATCGGTTCTAAACCTGCAATTTTAAGTGCTTCAACTGCTGGTAACCATTCCCCTTTATAGCGTGCTTTACTTTCACCGAGTAAAACCAGAGACATATGTGCAAGGGGTGCCAAGTCACCTGAAGCGCCGACTGAACCTTTTAATGGAATATGCGGATAAACTTCTGCATTGATCAAAGCAAGGATTGCATCAATCACTTTAGGACGGATACCAGAAAAACCACGTGCCAAGCTATTGGCCTTTAACAACATAATTAAGCGAACCATCGCATCATCTAAAGGCTCACCCACACCAGCGGCATGAGAAAGTACCAATGAACGTTGTAATTGTTCTAAGTCTTCAGGGGCAATTTTACTTGAAGCGAGTAAGCCAAAGCCAGTATTGATACCGTATGCTGTACGTCCTTCATTCACAATTTTTTCGACACATGCAACACTTGCATTGATGCCAGCATAAGCACTGTCATCCAGTTTAACTTTGATTGGATTTAAATACGCTTGGCGAAGATCTGCGAGTGTGAGCTTGCCTGGTTGAATTAAGAGTTCCATTTTGACGTCCTGTTTTGCGGTATATTGTTCTCTTACGATGCTGTTTACACAATTGCAAAAAGCATCGTAATGTCCTTGTCTTTTATTTGGTGATCATTGGCAAGTTCAAACCTTGCGCTTTGGCACATTCAACAGCGATATCATAACCAGCATCTGCATGACGCATCACGCCTGTTGCTGGGTCATTGGTCAACACACGAGCAATACGTGCTGCTGCTTCATCCGTACCATCACAAACAATCACGACACCTGAGTGTTGAGAGAAGCCCATTCCTACACCACCACCGTGATGTAATGAAACCCAAGTCGCACCACCAGCTGTATTAAGTAAAGCATTCAGCAATGGCCAATCAGATACAGCATCAGAACCATCTTGCATTGCTTCAGTTTCACGGTTTGGACTGGAAACTGAACCTGAGTCTAAATGATCACGACCAATGACGATTGGCGCTGAAAGCTCACCACTACGTACCATTTCGTTAAATGCCAGACCTAATTTTGCACGTAAGCCTAAACCAACCCAGCAAATACGTGCTGGTAAGCCTTGGAAGCTAATCCGTTCTCTTGCCATGTCTAACCAACGATGTAAATGTTCATCATCTGGAATCAATTCTTTAACTTTTGCATCTGTTTTATAGATATCTTCTGGATCACCTGAAAGTGCAACCCAACGGAATGGTCCAATACCACGACAGAATAATGGACGGATATAGGCAGGTACAAAACCTGGGAAATCAAATGCGTTTTCTACGCCTTCTTCCTGCGCCATTTGACGAATATTATTGCCATAGTCAAAGGTTGGAACACCCATTTTTTGGAAATCCAACATCGCTTGTACATGCTTTGCCATAGATTGTTTTGCAGCTTTTACCACTGCTTCTGGCTCAGTTTTGGCACGTTGGCGATATTCTTCCCATGTCCAACCAATTGGTAAATAGCCATTGAGTGGATCATGTGCACTGGTTTGATCCGTCACCATGTCCGGATGAACGCCACGGCGAACCAATTCAGGTAAAATCTCAGCTGCATTGCCATGTAACGCAATCGAAATCACCTTGCCTTCTTTGGTATAACGGTCGATACGCGCCAAAGCATCATCTAAATCTATAGCTTGTTCATCGACATAACGTGTACGTAAACGGAAATCAATACTGGCTTGCTGGCATTCAATATTAAGCGAGCAAGCGCCTGCCAATGTCGCGGCTAAAGGCTGAGCCCCTCCCATTCCACCTAAACCAGCAGTCAACACCCAACGACCTGTTAAGTCACCGTTGTAGTGCTGGCGACCAGCTTCAACAAAAGTTTCATAGGTGCCTTGTACAATGCCTTGGCTGCCGATATAGATCCAAGAACCTGCGGTCATTTGACCATACATTGCCAAGCCTTTAGCATCTAGCTCGTTGAAATGTTGCCAATTTGCCCAATGTGGAACTAAGTTTGAATTAGCAATAAGAACACGTGGTGCATCTTTATGTGTTTTGAACACACCGACGGGTTTACCTGATTGAACCAATAAAGTTTCATCATTTTCTAAAGTTTTAAGTGTTTCAACAATCTTGTCATAACATTCCCAATTACGTGCAGCACGACCAATACCACCGTAAACAACAAGCTCTTTTGGATTCTCTGCGACATCAGGATCAAGATTATTCATCAGCATACGCAGTGGAGCTTCAGTCAACCAACTTTTTGCATTGAGCTTAGTACCACGAGGTGCGCGAATTTCTACATCACGAAATTTTGTTGTCATTGTTGTCACAATAGGACTCCTTCCTTTGAGTTTAAACCAGCAAATTAAACTGCATTCACTGTATAGCAATGTACTAACTTGTATATACATCTATATACTACACAAATCTTTAATATTGAAAAGATGCTTTTTAAATTATTTTTAAAAAAAAATATAAACATATAAAATAAATAGATTTATTTTTCATAAAAACAAAAAACGCAGACAACTTCAGGTTGTATGCGTTTAAGTAAAATCAATAAAATTTAGATTTCTGTGAGTTGTATTAGACAAGTTTGCTTTAAAAATTGATGATTTAATGTGATAGCTTTCAATGATTTTTCATTTTCAAGTTTAAGGCTGTCTTGATGTTCCAAATGAAAAATCTGTTGATCAATTTCGATAACCAAAGCTTCAACACTCTGATTAAAAATAAACATCACGTCAGATAATATGGGTATTTCTAAGGCTTCTGGAGAGAAAATCCACTGATACTGTGCATCAAACTTTTTCGGATTATAAATCAAATTAAAATCTCGAATGTACCCTGCCAGCAATTCACAACTGACCACACTGTCTCCACGAAACTCGACAGACTGCAATGTTTTTAAGTGCTTAAAATCATCATCTATACGCAGTGAAAGACCTTGACCTTCCAATACCGTCAAAAAGCGATTCATCCCATTAAACTTGGAAAAATCACCCGATGTTTTCACATCAGCCATCGAAATCCGCCAATCAAACTCAGCTAAGCTTTCACCGACGCTACGGGCGATTTCAAGCGTATAGCCTTCCCCATTTTTCCATCGCATTTTTTTATAATGGCTGGCTTTTAAAAGCTCAATCATTGGGTAAATTTACCTTCCAAATAATAGCGACTGCCAGGATAAATCAGTCTTGCACTGGAGATCAGTTGTTTATTGGACCATGTTCTACGACGGATCAATAAACAAGGCTCTGTTTTATTGATTTTTAACCATTTACATTCTTGTGCTGAAGCAAGAATCGCAGTAACCACATGCTCACCTTCAGTAACAGGTGCTTTTGACATTAAATAGGCATTAGGCGTGATAGTTTTAAAATCTTGTGCCAAATAATCTGGAATCAGTACGGGATCAACTAAACGATCTTCGATCTGCACAGGCACATCATTTTCATAATGCACAATGATCGAGTGAAATAGTCGTTGTCCTTCTCGAATTTGCATTAATCGACTTTGTTCTTCATTGGCTTGAATTTGTTCAAGTACCAATACTTCAGCATGATGTTTATGATTTCTCGCAATAATTTCTTCTGCAATATTATTCACATGAAATAATGCTGTACGACCTTGCCCTTCAGCGACAAAAGAGCCAACACCTTGTATGCGCACCAATAAACCTTCACTGGTCAGTTCGCGCAATGCCCGATTGACCGTCATACGACTACAACCCAGTAAATTCACCAACTCACTTTCTGAAGGAATTTTTTTATTTACAGTCCATGTTCCTTCATAAATTTTTTGTGAAATCATTTGCTTCACGCGCAAATACAAAGGAACAGGACTATCTTCTTCTAGAGATAAGTCTAGATCATTGTGCTTTGACGCTCTTGACATTGGCTAAAACTCATACAAAATATTCTAACTCATTGTATCTTGAGTCGATGTTATTTGTATATACAAGCCTATACAAATAATCATGATAAAAATATCCATTACTCATCAATGGCATTCCAACTTATATCAATTTAATCATTTTGCTTTTGCATCATTTAATCATAGATAGTGTAGCGGTCACCCAACGAATATTAATCGGCTTTGTTTGCAGCACAAGGTTTGACTTCATCTACGCAAAAGAATTTAAACTTTAAATGTAAAGTGTGGCTGTGTAAGTTTTATTCTCACCAGCTAGGTTTTTAAATCCCCTTTGCTAAGTTTTTACTCAGATTGTAAATCCGCTCCCTTATGAAGTTTCGACACAGGTTGTTCAAATCCTCCCCAACCCTCCTTTTCCAAAGGAGGGGGTTTTCCCTTACTCAAATTAGAAAGTCTTTCTTAAACTCAACCAGTACTGGTGATTATCGCGGTCTTGCAACTGCTCTGGCGTATTTCCAATTGGAAAAGCAACTTCCGCATTGGCTTGAATATTCCACGCACTCGTCCAGTTCAAACCTAAACCTGCACTACTGATTTGAACTTGATTATCGCCTGTCACACCTGCCCAACGCTTAGCATTTAACGTGACTTCTGCTGTATCGATAAATACTTTCGCTGTTAGCTGATGCTTTGCATCGGCAAATAAACTTTGTCTCAGTTCTGCCGTGGCCAAATAACCTGTAGAGCCTGCAAATTGACTCGATTCATAACCACGAACATTAAATGGACCACCACCTAGATATTGCTCTGCACTGTCTAGATTATAAGGACTGTATTGTCCATAAATTCCCAAATAGCCTTGCGTGCCCTTATTGCTTAGGTTTTGTAAGCGTGACAAATTCAATGTAGCTGTATAGTAGTCTCCAGCTGTCTTCGCTGTTTGCGCATCTAAAGCAGCGGCATCATCGTTTTTAAATTTCACACGACCATAACTGGTTGAGGCACCATATTGGGTTAAGCCTCCACCCAAGAATTGATCAAACTGCGAGCCATCCAGTCGGGCAGTCACCACGTCAATATTTCGATGTTTGTAATATTGATTGAGCTGAATATCATCTTTCAGTTGTTTATGATCGTATTGTAAGCTGAGAAGGACTTCTGCATTATTGGTCAGTAAGGCAGGTTGGCTAATGAATACGCTACTTTGTGCAGCACTCCCTTCTGCGCCAATGTTTTTTAGCTCTTTTCCAAGTTCATAATCTAGATAAGAATAACTTGCGCCTGCCCGAGTACCCATTCCTGTAAAGGTAAAGGCATAACCCACGCGCCCGTAGTTCATGCGTTTGCCTGCAGTCATTACATCTAAACTCAGTTCATCGCCTAAGCCTGCAAGGTTGTTGGCAGAAATTCCAGCGGTTCCACGCACTTGACTGGTATAACGATTACCAAAGTTATCTGCGCCAATATAACCATTCAACATGGCTGCATTTTGTACTTCAACATTGAGTTGGCTACTTCCGACTGTTGCACCAGGGGTCAAAACATTTCGGGTATTGACTCCATTTAAACGATTGAGCAGTTTGAGTTGTTGTTGCATCTGGTCACTGTTGATCCGCTCACCTTGTTTAAGTGGTGCAACGGTTTGTTCAATTAGCCAGTTTTGCGTTCGACTTTGATTATCAATCTGGGTTTGATCATAATACGCTTCGAGTACATTGATACGTACTACACCCTGACTTAGATTCTGCTGAGGCAGATAAGCCCGACTATAGGCATAGCCCTGTTGCTGGTAGTAAGTGGTAATCTTTTGGGCTATTTGCCAAAGTTGCTGAAGACTCAATTGTTTACCTTCGGCATCCGCCACTAAGTGATGCAATTGCGCTGTACTAAAACGACTATTTCCAGTGATTTCAATTTTGCGTACAGAGATTTGGATATCAGGTGAATTAGGTACGTTATTGCTTGCTGAACTTTCTACCTGAACAGCAGCCTGTGGTTCAAGGCTTTGTCCTTGTTGCTGTTGTTGTAGCAGTTGACCCGCATTAGGTGCTGGCGCTGCATGGTTACTGCTGGTCAAAAGCATCAGACAAGCAGCCACAGATGTTGCCAAAATATTGTGTTGTTGTTTCATCAATTAGTGCTCCCCTGCCAAAATTTGAATACCTGCAGTGTTAACTCCACCTTGGCGTACATCTAAATCAACTGTATTTAAGACGTTATTGGTTTCAGGCAAATAACGCGGTCGTTTGAATTGTATGGCTTGTAAATACGCTGCAGGGGTTAACAGATAAATATCAGCTGTGGTCACAGCGGTGGTATCCACAAGTTTGTAGTTTTGAGCATCTAAGCCACCTAGACTTAAACCTGTAATCGATACATTTTTTGCTTGCCCTGTGGTCGCACTGTCAAATTGTCCTGTTGCTGTTGCAACGTTTAAATTATCCCCAGCGTAGATGCCGTTGAATTGTGCGTTGCGGAGATTAAGCTCAGCGGCAGTTAATCCATTATAAGTACGATTGTTGGCCGTAATTCCAGCAATGTTTTGAATATTGGCTTGGCGAATATCTGCCGTAGTTTGTGCAGTGTTATTCACCAACTCGTAGTTGTGTGCATCTGCACCACTTAAACTGACACCCTGAATCGAGACTTGTTTTGCAATACCCACATTTTTATCGCTAAACTGTCCAGTTGCTGAAGCCACTTTTAATTCATCGCCTGCAACCATACCAGTGAATTGCACTGATCCAGTATTTAATGTTGCATTGGTGGTTGCATCATAAATACGATTATTGGCGGTAATGCCTGTCACTTGGTTAATTTTAGCTTTCGCGATATCTAATGAGCCATCAATAAAGCTTAGCTCGTAGTTCTTGTCTAGACCCGTAGCGGTATTGGTGTATTTGCCAGCATCTTTAGCGGTAACCGTTGCACTTACACCTGAGAGTACTGATTCAGTTTCACCATTGACCAAACCTGTCGCAGTAAAGCCAGATGCGTTTTGGTCTTTGCCGTTATAAGTAGTTGATACACTATTGGCTGTTACGGTGGCTTTAGCCTTAGCAATATCTAATGAGCCATCAACAAAACTTAGCTCATAGTTCTTGTCTAGACCCGTTGCCGTGCTGGTATATTTGCCTGCATCTTTAGCAGTCACCGTTGCTGAAACACCTGACAATACCGATTCGGTTTCACCATTGACCAAACCTGTTGCACTAAAGCCAGCAGCTGTTTGATCTTTACCGTTATAAACCGTATTTAAACTATTGGCGGTCACAGTAGCTTTGGCTTTAGCGATATCCAAAGAGCCATCAATAAAACTAAGGTCATAGTTCTTGTCTATCCCCGTTGCGGAATTGGTGTATTGACCAGCATCTTTAGCAGTCACAGTTGCTGAAACGCCTGAGAGTACTGATTCAGTTTCACTATTGACTAAACCAGAAGCACTAAAGCCTGATGCTGTTTGATTTTTACCGTTATAAGTAGTTGATACGCTATTTGCTGTTACTGTTGCTTTAGCTTTAGCGATATCTAACGAACCATCAATAAAGCTTAAATCATAATTCTTATCTAGACCTGTTGCGGTGTTAACATATTTGCCTGCATCTTTAGCAGTCACCGTTGCACTTACACCCGACAATACAGATTCAGTTTCACCATTGACCAAGCCTGTTGCAGTAAAACCAGCAGCAGTTTGATCCTTACCGTTATAGACTGTATTTAAACTATTGGCTGTCACAGTGGCTTTAGCTTTCGCAATATCTAATGAGCCATCAATAAGCGTCAGATCATAGTTCTTGTCTATACCTGTGGCGGTATTGGTGTACTGACCTGCATCTTTACCTGTGACAGTTGCAGTTACGCCTGACAATACCGATTCAGTTTCACCATTGACCAAGCCTATTGCACTAAAGCCAGCAGCTGTTTGATCTTTACCGTTATAGGTGGTTGATACACTATTGGCTGTTACTGTCGCTTTAGCTTTGGCGATATCCAAAGAGCCATTAACAAAACTGAGCTCATAGTTCTTATCTGTACCTGTGGCTGTATTGGCATAACTACCAGCATCTTTACCTGTGACAGTTGCCGAAACACCTGACAATACAGTTGTAGTTTCGCCATTGACCAAACCTGTTGCACTAAAGCCAACAGCCGTTTGATCTTTACCATTATAAGTAGTTGATATGCTATTGGCGGTGACGGTGGCTTTGGCCTTAGCAATATCCAAAGAGCCATCAATAAGCGTCAGATCATAGTTCTTGTCTACACCTGTTACTGTGTTGTTGTATTTGCCTGCATCTTTAGCAGTCACCGTGGCGCTTACACCTGAGAGTACTGATTCAGTTTCACCATTGACCAAACCTGTTGCACTAAAGCCAGCAGCTGTTTGATCTTTACCGTTATAAGTAGTTGATACACTATTGGCGGTTACGGTGGCTTTAGCCTTAGCAATATCCAATGAGCCATCAATAAAACTAAGATCATAGTTCTTATCTAGACCCGTTGCGGTATTGTTGTATTGACCTGCATCTTTAGCAGTCACCGTTGCAGTTACACCTGAGAGTACTGATTCAGTTTCACCATTGACCAAACCAGTCGCACTAAAGCCAGCAGCCGTTTGATCTTTACCATTATAAGTAGTTGATACACTATTAGCCGTAACAGTGGCTTTAGCCTTAGCAATATCCAAAGAGCCATCAATAAAACTAAGATCATAGTTCTTGTCTAGACCCGTTGCTGTATTGGTGTATTGACCTGCATCTTTAGCAGTCACCGTTGCACTTACACCTGACAATACAGTTGTAGTTTCGCCATTGACCAAGCCTGTTGCACTAAAGCCAACAGCCGTTTGATCTTTACCGTTATAGACTGTATTTAAACTATTGGCGGTCACAGTGGCTTTAGCTTTAGCAACATCTAATGAGCCATCGACAAAGCTTAGCTCGTAGTTTTTATCTAGCCCTGTTGCCGTGTTGGTGTATTGGCCAGCATCTTTAGCAGTCACCGTTGATGAAACACCTGATAAGACCGACTCAGTTTCACCATTGACTAAGCCTGTTGCAGTAAAGCCAGCAGCCGTTTGATTTTTACCATTATAGGTGGTTGATACGCTATTGGCGGTTACGGTGGCTTTAGCTTTAGCAATGTCTAATGAACCATCAACAAAGCTTAAATCGTAATTTTTATCTAGCCCTGTTGCGGTATTGGTGTATTGACCTGCATCTTGAGCAGTCACCGTTGCACTTACACCCGACAATACCGATTCGGTTTCACCATTGACCAAACCAGTCACACTAAAACCAGCAGCAGTTTGATCTTTACCGTTATAGGTGGTTGATATGCTATTGGCAGTTACGGTGGCTTTAGCTTTAGCAATGTCTAATGAACCATCAACAAAACTTAGCTCATAGTTCTTGTCTATACCCGTTGCACTATTGGTATATTGACCTGCATCTTTAGCAGTAACCGTTGCAGTTACACCTAATAGTACCGATTCTGTTTCGCCATTGGCCAAACCTGTCGCACTAAAACCAGCAGCTGTTTGATCTTTACCGTTATAAACCGTATTTAAACTATTGGCGGTGACAGTGGCTTTAGCTTTGGCAATGTCTAATGAACCATCAACAAAACTTAACTCATAGTTCTTGTCTAGACCTGTTGCGGTATTGGTATATTGACCTGCATCTTTAGCAGTCACCGTTGCTGAAACACCTGACAATACCGATTCAGTTTCACCATTGACTAAGCCTGTCGCACTAAAACCAGCAGCTGTTTGATCTTTACCGTTATAGGTGGTTGATACACTATTGGCTGTTACAGTGGCTTTAGCTTTCGCAATATCTAAGGAACCATCAACAAAGCTTAAATCGTAATTTTTATCTATACCTGTTGCGGTATTGGTATATTGACCTGCATCTTTGCCTGTTACGGTTGCTGAAACGCCTGTGAGTACCGATGTATCTTCACCATTGACCAAACCTGTCGCACTAAAACCAACAGCTGTTTGATCTTTACCGTTATAAACCGTATTTAAACTATTGGCGGTGACGGTGGCTTTGGCCTTAGCAATATCCAAAGAGCCATCAATAAGCGTCAGATCATAGTTCTTGTCTACACCTGTTATTGTGTTGTTGTATTTGCCTGCATCTTTAGCAGTCACCGTTGCACTTACACCTGAGAGTACTGATTCTGTTTCACCATTGACCAAACCTGTTGCACTAAAGCCAGCAGCAGTTTGGTCTTTACCGTTATAAGTAGTTGATACACTATTGGCGGTCACAGTGGCTTTAGCTTTAGCAATATCTAATGAACCATCAACAAAGCTTAGCTCATAGTTCTTGTCTAGACCCGTTGCCGTGTTGGTGTACTGACCTGCATCTTTAGCAGTCACCGTTGCATTTACACCTGAGAGTACAGATTCAGTTTCACCATTGACCAAACCTGTCGCAGTAAAGCCAGCAGCCGTTTGATCTTTACCGTTATAGGTGGTTGATACGCTATTGGCGGTGACGGTGGCTTTCGCTTTCGCAATATCCAAAGAGCCATCAATAAGCGTCAGATCATAGTTCTTATCTACACCTGTTACTGTGTTGGTGTATTTGCCTGCATCTTTGCCTGTGACAGTTGCCGAAACACCTGACAATACAGTTGTAGTTTCACCATTGACCAAGCCTGTTGCACTAAAGCCAGCAGCTGTTTGATCTTTACCGTTATAGGTGGTTGATACGCTATTGGCGGTTACGGTGGCTTTAGCTTTAGCAATATCTAATGAGCCATCAATAAGCGTCAGATCATAGTTCTTGTCTACACCTGTTACTGTATTGTTGTATTTGCCTGCATCTTTAGCAGTCACCGTTGCGCTTACGCCTGATAATACTGATTCTGTTTCACCATTGACCAAACCTGTCGCACTAAAACCAGTAGCTGTTTGATCTTTACCGTTATAGGTGGTTGATACACTATTGGCTATTACTGTCGCTTTAGCTTTGGCGATATCCAAAGAGCCATTAACAAAACTGAGCTCATAGTTCTTATCTGTACCTGTGGCTGTATTGGCATAACTACCAGCATCTTTACCTGTGACAGTTGCCGAAACATCTGACAATACAGTTGTAGTTTCACCATTGACCAAGCCTGTTGCACTAAAGCCAGCAGCTGTTTGATCTTTACCGTTATAGGTGGTTGATACACTATTGGCTGTTACTGTCGCTTTAGCTTTGGCGATATCCAAAGAGCCATTAACAAAACTGAGCTCATAGTTCTTATCTGTACCTGTGGCTGTATTGGCATAACTACCAGCATCTTTACCTGTGACAGTTGCCGAAACACCTGACAATACAGTTGTAGTTTCGCCATTGACCAAGCCTGTTGCACTAAAGCCAACAGCCGTTTGATCTTTACCGTTATAGGTCGTTGTTACACTATTGGCTGTTACGGTGGCTTTCGCTTTGGCAATATCTAATGAGCCATCAATAAGTGTCAGATCATAGTTCTTGTCTACACCTGTTACTGTGTTGGTGTATTTGCCTGCATCTTTGCCTGTGACAGTTGCAGAAACACCTGACAATACAGATTCAGTTTCACCATTGACTAAACCTATAGCACTAAAGCCAGCAGCCGTTTGATCTTTACCGTTATAGACGGTATTTAAACTATTGGCCTTCACAATGGCTTGCGCTTTGTGAATTGTGGCACTTAAACCTATAGGCTGACTAAAAATATAATTTCCAGCATCCGCACCTGTTAAGTTATAGCCTGTTACGATCACAGACCGGATTCCTGCATTCTTATCTGTAAATGTGCCTATACCACTACCAGTCAATCCAACAAAGTCTCCAGCAAACGGATTGATTGAAGCAGTGCCATTTAAGGTCGCAATAGCCAAACCATCATACGTTTTATCTGCAACACTTATTCCATTAATGGTTAAAACTGCAGGCGTTATATTGGCTTTAAGATTTGTCGGCTGTAGCAAGGTGTAATTTAAAGCATCTGTTCCAGTCAGCGTATAACCCGACACAATCACATTTTTATTATTGCCCACATTTTTATCAGTAAATGATCCAAATCCAATACCCGAAAGTGTCACTGAATCACCTGACAGCACTGTCACTCCCGCAGTACCCGATAAGGTTGCTACTTTTGATGTATCATAGACCTTGTCAGCAGCGCTCAAGCCATTAATATTTAAATCTCTTTTCGCGATTGTTAATGAACCTGAACCACCATTTTCTTTATAAATTACATCATCGCCAAACTGTGTTGTATTTGCCGCGATTGGAACACCACTAATCAGAATTGAGCCATCATTTAAACTATAAATCCCTGCATTTTTACTGGTTGTTTTATAATTCAGCCCTGAAGCCAGCGTTCCAGAAGCTATCGATCCATCATAAATTTTGTCCGAAAAATTAGCGACAATTTCTGTGACCAAGGGCTTTAGGAAATGACGTAGTAATGGCGCAGATCGTCCTTCATAAATACGCCAAACTTTTCCTGTACCACCTGCATCATCAATATCCCAACCTGCAAAAGTTGAAATTTGCTGAAGTTCTGTTGTGGTTTTTCCTACACCACCCGCACTGCTTGTTCTCCCAGAAGTACTGGTGTTCCAGAAACTATTTGTGGTTATACCATTACCACCACCAACAAGACCACCAACATACTGCCCCCCAGTTACACTTCCTGAAGAATAATTTTTGTCAACACTGCCACCATTGAAACCCACCAATCCTCCAACATACTGACTTCCAATAACAGTACCTGTTGCATAAGAATTGTTAATTTGTCCTGATATACCACCAATTAAACCGCCAACATAATTATTTCCTGTCACCGCACCTGTTGCAAAAGAAGAACTTACAACACCATCACTATAACCAACCAGACCGCCAATATAATTATTATTCGAATATTTTCCTTTTACAGTCACATTGGCATAAGAATTTAAGATATTTCCTGAATTATAGTTCCACCCCACCAATCCGCCATAGTGCTCGGTATTACCTGTGACTAAGCCTGCATTGACATAAACATTATTAATCGTGCCTAGATTAATCCCCACGATCCCGCCTGTTTTTCCATAACCTGAATAACTTATATTATTTAGTCCAACATTTTGTATAAGTGCATCCTGATGCGTAATCGCAAACAGTCCAATGCCCTGATACATAGAGTCAATACTTAATCCACTAATCGCATGACCTAATCCATCAAACCGTCCACGAAAAGCCTGTTGTGAGAGATCCGTTGGACTCAAATTTGCATTATAAAAGCCAATTGGGTCGAATCCGGTATAACCATTCCACAGCCCCGTACTACTGGCATCTATGTCTGCACCCAACACATAATTACCACTCAGGTTCCCGTTGATCCCTTGTAAATCTTGACTTGTTGTCGAACCCTGTGCACCCAAAGCCGTAATGACTTGATAGTTAATGGTAGCAGCCGTGCCTTTTTGGGTACTAAAATTCTGCCCAACCTTTAAGTTTATTTTTGCGCCATTGTTAATATAATAATTTGCGCTGGTATTGGCCGTGTTTTGTCCATATATCAAATTAAGTTTGCCACTGTTATTGGTCGCTGTGATGTTGGCATTAATGTTGATGTCATTTTGTGCATTTAAAGTCAGACTGGTCGCACTCCCCCAAGTTACATCAGCATTAACATTGATATCACCCTTTTGGTTACCCGTAGAGCTAGTTAGCAATATGACATTACTGGTTGCAAGACTGCTTGCTAAAGTGGTTGCGCCTATGCCGCTACTGCTTGCTGATGCATTACCCGAATTAATACTGAAATCGGTAGGGTCGATCAACCAGTTTCCGATTTTCCCGCCCTCAGAATGAGAGGACACCACCGTACTATTCTCAATCTTTACTTGAGCTGCGGAGGTTTCAATAAAGCCGCCATCTTGACCATTTTTCCCTTCAGCTTTAAGCAGGCCACTGACATTTGTTTCACCATTTTGCATATCACCTAACAGAATGATTTCACCTTTGGCATTTTGGCTTAAGCGATTGGCTTCAATAATCCCACTATGATTGACCACGGCTTTACTTAAACTGTCTTTGGCTTTTGCAGTTAAATATACAGCCCCATTATCGGCAAGAATTGCACCACCATTGTCCACCAAGCCTTTTAATACCCCTTGATCAACTTGGTACTGGGTGAGTGAACCATCCTGTAAAGCAAGAGTGACTTGACTGGCAGCAGTGAGATGAGTAACGCCATTCGGTGTCACAATAGAGCCAGTATTTTTAACATTGGGCGCAATCAGCGCAACAGTTCCACCTGATAAAGTTTGAATACTACCGTTATTTTCTATCGTTGCTGTGCTATTGGCATTGGCTTTTAAAGTATATTTTCCATTTTGGATATCCGCATCGTTCAAACTTAAAGTTGAAGCAACCAAACCACCAACGTTCACTTGAGCTGTCTTAGAAAAAACCACACCATTTGGATTGAGTAAAAACACCTGCCCATTGGCATTTAAACGCCCCATAATCTGCGATGCATTGCTATCCAAAACCCGATTAATGGCTATAGATGACTGGTTTTGCTGATTAAAATTAACCGTTGCATCTTTACCAATATTAAAAGTATTCCAGTTGGTCGAAAGGTTTTGACTATTTTGATGAATATTTAAAACGTTGCCATTTTGGGAAATGTTGGCTGAACCTTGCGTGATATTGGCGCCTGTAGGCAGTTCAGTATTAGAAATTGCGGCATAAATCGATAACGGCAATAAAGCCAGCCCCAAAAAAGCCAATCGGATTAAATTTATCCCTGATGCTTTGTGAACACCGCCCTTCAGTGCGTTTTTATGGTCTACAGTACTTTGTGAAGTGCTATGATTTTTCGCCAATTCTGAAACGGCTTGCCAACACCTAAGTTGTGAATTCCAAATAACTTTATAAATTTTGTTCATGATAATCCCCAAATCTACTTTTTAATCAAATATCAATCATTAGATCAAATGGGGGAATAGAGAGATATACCTGAAATTGGGTATTTTGCACGTATTAATTCACGTTATAGATAACCCAATAAACGCTGAATGAAATTATTCAGCGTTTATTGGAAAGAAAGCCCTATGCATCAGTTTTAAGCTAAACAAGCACTATAAAACCATGTTTCAATAAAAAAGCACCCGTAGGTGCTTATCTGGTTATTTTCAATCAAAAGGTTAGTAATTGTGGATCAAACAAATCTTTGATCAGATCAGATTGCAATACAGGTATATCTTGCGCTGATAGATTTTCGGCTTTATTGAAAGCGACCAATTCAGTATTTTTAGCATCATCGACAACGGTTGTAGCACTTTGATCAATTGTTCGAGCAAGCACATCATCAATCTGATTTGTAGTTAAATCATTGACTGAAGTCTTTGCCAATAATTCATCGACTGAAATAGCCGTGCTGTCATAAGAATTGGTATTGGCTACCTTGATATCGTCAACTTTGGTATTCTCAAGCGCATCTTGCAGTACAGTCGCTATGCTTGTACTGAGAATAGCTGAACTGCCAGCTATAGCGGTATGATCTAAATCTGAAACATTTGAATGGAGCTGCGAGAATTGATTTTCTATTGGTGTCGATTGATCGAATACTTGAGCGCTACTTTCTGGCTCAGAATGTAAGACACCTGATCCAATCGCATCAGCACTTTTAGCTGAGTTAATATTTGAATCAGCTAAATCAGCATGAAAAGCTGACGCTTCATCAAAAACTGCCATTTTTGCGGCGATTTCGACTACAGTAAATGTTCGTGCATCACTCACTAAACTGGTATTCCCTGCTTTATCCGTTTGTACAGTGGTAATACTGTGACTCCCCAGAGTTAAATCATAAGCAAAACTATATGACCATTTACTATCTGCACCGACTGTGACCGTTCCAATCGCCTGATTATTGTCATAAATAATCAAAGTTGCCCCAGCTTCTCCGGTTCCCGAAATCACAGGGCGCTTGTCATCTGTGGTCCCATTTGCAGCAACAGAGCCTACAGTTGCCCCCACATCATCAACCACATCTGTGATTTTCGGACTAGCAGGCGCGGTTACATCTTTGGTACCTGTTACAGAGCTAAGCGCTGACTGATTTCCAGCTGCATCTGTTGCATATACACTGCCAACTTTTGCTTCGGTCAAAGCTGTTGAAAGTGTGACAGAATAATTTCCATTTGCATCCGTTGTTGCTGTGCCTAATAATTTATTTGCACTGTCATAGACTGAAATTTTGGAGTTTGCTTCAGCGGTACCCGTGATCACAGTGCCTTCAGCATTTAAATTGGCCACGGGTTTATCTGGCGCTAAAACATCTTGTCCAGCTTTAATTTCTACAGCACTCGACTTATTTCCAGCAGCATCTTCAATAATAATTTTGCCAGTCTTGCTTGCATCTAAAGCAGGAGAAATGGTGATATTGAATTTACCATTGGCGTCTACCGTACCCGTTGCAATCACCACACCTGTTGAATCTTGAATAATCACTTTAGCATTTGCTTCTGCGGTTCCGTGTATTGAAGTCCCTTCTTTAGATACCTCAAACTTGGGTTGATCAGGTGCGATAGTATCTTTACCCACTTCAATATTATGTTTTTCTGATTTATTTCCAGATGCATCAATCGCTTCGACTGTACCAATCTGGCCTGTGGTTAAAGCAGGAGAAATGGCAACAGAAAATTGTCCCTGTGCATTGGCTTTAGCAGTACCAATCAGGTGACCTGCTGGGTCATATACATTAATTGTGGCATTCGCTTCTGCTTTACCAGTAACAATATTTCCTTGCTCATTTAACTGCCCTTGAGGCTCATTGGGTGCAATGGTATCTTTCGTGCCAACAACCGAGGTATAGGTTGAGGCATTTCCAGCTTTGTCTTTTGCATTGATATAATAAGTATTGTTGTTTAGCAAAGCCTCTGGCAATGTCAAAGAATAATTTCCATCTTTATCGACCACTGCTGTGGCAATCACTTTCTGGTTTTTATCAATCACATAAATAGTCGCACCCGCTTCAGCGGTACCCTTAATTTCAGTCCCCTCTGCATTCAAAGTTGCCGTCGGCGTTTTCGGTGCAATAATGTCGGTAATACCCTTTGATTGATTACTGCCCCCATCATCAAGCAATGCCAAACCTAAACCAATTGCAGAAACAAGACCAACGCCTGCTTTCACTGCACTTGAAGAAAATAGATTTGAAAATGAAAACTCAGGGGTTGAATCTTCGTAGGCAGAGACTTGTTGAACAGCCGCGGTATTGGCGCCCTCATAGAGTAAAGTGTCAAGTTTTTGCAAACCGCTATAGTCTGTAAATTTTCCATTGGCATCAAAGTGAGCAAGTGAGAAACTTCCATCTGCTTTGGGGAACGTTAGAGAATGCGTTGTGGTTGAATTGGCTTGAAAAAAACCCTCTAAAACAATTTGCTCACCATTATTTAAACTAATAATCAGCTTATCGCCTAATCGCTCTAGTGTTTTCACATCTTGTTGTGTGACACCAATTTGAATAATAGCGGGCTGATCTAAACTGACCGTTTTTGCTTGAGAATCCTGTAGTAATATTTTGTCTTGTTTTGCAGCGACGACTATTCTTGTCATTTATACCTTCTATTGATTTAAAGTGTATTTTTTGAAAATTATACAGAAGGTATTTATATATACAAACGACTTAAACTGATTTCTGAATTATTTATAAAAATATAAAATTCAGATACTTAAAAATAAGTAAGATAGCGCACAAAATCTTATTTAAACAATAAATATCCAGCATTCTTGTTGTTCATATATAACTTCACTCTTTAACAAAGCGCTTGAGCAAATTGTGGGGCATCATCCAAAATTTCAAACCAAGCAGCTTTGTTATTAGTAAACGCATGTGAAACAATCTTGCCTTGAACAGGCTCATTTACAATGCCTACACGTAATCTCACGACATCAGGTAGGTCTAAACGCGCACTAAATAATGGGGATGCACATCTTTTACAGAATGTTCGCTTTTTATTTTCAGTGGCATAATATTCTTGAAACAAAGCCTGTCCTTGAACAATCTCTAAATCTTTTGTCTGAATAGGAGCAATCGCCACAAATGCAGAACCTTGGGCTTTTTGACATTGCTGACAATGACAGACAAATATTTGAGGGATTTCACTATGAATTCTCAGTTGAATACCACCACAAAGGCATGAAGCTGTATACATTTTTATTCCTCTATATTGTGAGTAAACTCATTTTATCGTTCAATTGTAACGCTTATAACTTATAAATAATCAAATGGATAACGTGAAAAAAGTTCAGGATGGATACAATTCACGGTATCTTGAAATTGCTCTAACTCAATCGTAGATAATGGATTTTTATCCAAGTGTTGTTCCAACGCTTGCAGAAGTAAAGCAAATTGTAAAAATTGAAAAAAGTTGATTTGCATCGACTGAAACTGATCACGTTTTAAATTCTCATCTAAGTCCATACCTAAATCATGATCATAGAATAAAATATCAAAACTATTCCGATCTAAAAACCATTCATCACCTTGACCTGTACGACCAATTTTCCATAGTTGTTGGGATAAATTTTCCACATGCTCTGCGAAATACTGGTTTTCCTTTATCGTAGTTTCATAGCCAAATAAATCAATATCAGGGGTAATTTCAGTATCGCTACACTGTCCTAAAAATTCGAGATAATAGGGATCTTGAAGAAAAGTCACAGTACTTTGAATGGGTTGAGTTCGCGGATTGAAGAGCTTAAGTATCTGTTTAAAATTGGTTTGCAGTTCAAACATTATGCGATCTCAAAGATTGTTTTTTGTTCTAGATTTTTTGTTCTAAGTCATGTGCTCGATAGGACTTTAACGCCTCAATTTCAGTATAAATGCTCGCTTGTAATTGATCACGAAATACAATCATATCGTCCATGTTTTCTATCTGGTCAATAGATAACCGTGGCATAAATTTAAAATAAAAAGGGATTCGCTTTGGAATAATATGCTTCGGAATCGAAGGAATAACTTCACCTTGTCTAAGCAATGAACCTATTTTGGGATTTGATAATATTTTATTAAACCACTTTTGTTTAAGCAGCACGTTTACATCAAAAGCTAAATCAAAAACTTCATCACCACCTAAAGCCACAAAAGGAGCAATTTCATAACCAAATTCCTGAGCCAACTTTAAGAAACCAAAGCGTTGCTTCCAGATCAGTTGATAGGCTTCACCTTTACGTTTAATGACTTCTCGACCGCCGCCTGGAAAAACCAGAATCGAATAACCTTGTCGCATCGCTTCTTTGGCATATTCTTGTACACCATCAACCCCACCGACACGTTTAACCACTTCTTTCCAAATCGGAATATGAAAATGCATATGATCAGCTAAACTGACCACTGCGATTTTATGTTCTGTAAATAAATAATCAATCAGAATCGGAGAATCTAAAACACCATAGATGGTGTGATTACCGACATACATGGCTGGTTTATTCGGCACTAAATTTTCAGTACCTAAAAATGTTGGACGAAAGTAAAAGCGCTGTAAGCTGCTTATTAATCGAATCAATTTAGCGTTGTGTCGTATTTTCAAGGTTTTTTCAGTCATGCTGTATCTCTACAAATACTTTTCAACATTATTTGATCTTGGCCTTAAGCATATGACTCCTCCTTTTTCAGGGAAGAGCTTTACACAAATAAAATAACTTAAATCCTCGACAATCTCCCCCCCTTTTTTCAAAGTAGCTGAACTGCGCTTTTCGCGGCACAAGGAGGGAGATTTTATAAAATTATGATTTAAGCAACATGCTTTTGCACAAGGATTGAACCCACAGAATAACCTGCACCAAATGAACACAGCACACCATATTCGCCATCATTCACCTGATCCGCACTACGATGTAATGCAATGATCACACCTGCTGAAGACGTATTGGCAAACTCATCTAAAATGATTGGTACCAAATCAGGATCCGCTTCTGCAACTTCTTTGCCGACAATGAGTTTTAAAATTAATTCATTCATATTGGCATTGGCTTGATGCAACCAAAAACGTTTTACGTTTTCAGGTTGAATACTGTTCTTTTCCAATTGTGTAGAAATAATTTTCGCAACCAATGGACACACTTCTTTAAATACTTTGCGGCCATCTTGACGGAATTGCTTATCATCACGAGACGTTAATTCTGAACCATTTAAGAAACCAAAATTATTTCGGATGTTATTGGAGAATTGGGTAAACAAATGGGTATCTACGATTTCAAACCCTGTTTTGCTGTCCGTTTCTTCAATAATTGAAGCTGTTGCAACATCACCAAAAATAAAGTGACAGTCACGTGAACGATAGTCAGTATGACCCGAGGTAATTTCTACATTAACCAATAGCACACGACGTGCACCCGTTTTTACAGCATCGTAGGCTTGTTTTAAACCAAATGTAGCAGCTGAACACGCCACATTCATGTCATAAGCATAGCCTTGAATACCCAATGCAGTTTGAATTTCAATTGCAACAGCAGGATAAGCACGTTGTAAATTTGAACAAGCCAAAATCACCACATCAATGTCTGCTGCAGTTACGCCTGCATTTTCCATCGCTTGTTTTGCTGCAATTACGCCCCACTCTGCTTGGATTGAAAGCTCTTCATCTGAACGTTCTTCTAAACGTGGACGCAAGCGATTAATGTCTAGGACACCTGATTTTTCAATTACATAACGACGCTTTACGCCTGAGGCTTTTTCAATAAATTCTGCACTAGAACCACGACGGGCAACAACTTCACCCGCTTCAATTTTTTCAGCATTTTCACTGTTAAATTGTTCCACATAAGCATTTAAACAATCCACCAATTCTTCATTGGTAATCACTTCTTCAGGATGGTACAAACCTGTACCTGTAATACGGATGCCCATGTAAAACTCCTTTTTTAAATTCACAAATATTTCAAATTATTTCTATTCTAACCGATTCCAAGCTTTTCCCATACTTTTTGTATTCTGGTTGACGAAATCGGCATCTTGGTTTTCATCGGTTGAGAAAATAATGAAATACGTAGTTCCTCAACCATGAAGTAGACTTCTTTAACACGAACATCCGACTTAAACTTAAACAGTTTATCCATCCAAGGATCGACTTCTTTAATTGCAGCATCATCACGATTTAGATTATTCGGCAATCGATCTAAACGCAATAACAATGCTTTTAAATAACGTGGATATTCCTGCCAAATATCGGAAGATTTTGAATAAACAAAATTGGATAAGTTCATTAAATCCAGTTGATCTTCAATATCATTCATATTTTTAGCAAATACATCTTGATCCAACATCAGCAATTGCTGGCGTATTTCCTGCCATTGAATATAAATTTCACTGATCAGCTTTAATGCTTCCTGACCATGACTTAAAAATGACTTTTTCACATCTGCCATGACTATCGCAAATTCTTCAGCATTAATGGGTAAATCTTGAATTGCCATTTGTAATGTTGCGTACACCAACATTTGCTCAAGTTGTGCTTTATCACCCAAAGGTGAATATGCCAATGCCAGTGGCTTGGAAATTTGCTTTTTCAATTGACGAATCAAATCCCCCAATTGCATATGAATCAAACGAATCACGCCTTCACGATGCTGCTTAATCGCTTCACTTTGATCATTAAAAGTCTGAATCACAATACCAGAGTCATCTTTCAACTCTAACTTAGCAAAGTCTTTGCTTGGGACCAGTGCCTGATATTGTTTAACCACAACCCCGGTTACTTTCTGAGAGGCCTCAAATACAAAGCTTTCAGGGAAAGTAGTAAACTCACCTTTTAACTGTTTGACAGGACTGTGTGTTTCAGTACGACAACGTGCTTTAAGTTCGGCAAGATCACGACCTTTTTCAATCACGCGGCCTTTTTCATCAATTACTTTGATAAATGGAATTAAGTACTGATCAATACGTTCAAAAGAAAAATCTTTACTGGTAATTTGTTCACCACGTAATTGAAATGCCAAAAACTCAAAAATATGCTGATGCAAATGTTGCGCATCGACTGCTTTGATCAATTTATTGGCTGTATCTGGGATCGGCACCAAATTACGACGTTTATCTTTTGGTAAGGCTTTTAATAACGCTTCGATTAAATCCAAACGCCAGCCCGGAATCCCCCAAGACCAAATATTTTCATCAACTTGCGCTAAGGCCTGTACCGGAATTTTTACTGTTGCGCCATCTTCATCATGACTTGGATCAAAACGATAGCTGGCAGCTAAACGTAATTGTCCATTATGTAAATAATCTGGAAATTGTTGCGTGGTCGGACGATCATTCATCCATAAATCATCATCATCAACAAACAGATAACGAGGATTCTGCGGTTCTACTGTTGCTCGCCAATCTTCAAAACTACGCCGACTGGCAATTTCAGTAGGCACTTTTGCGGCATAAAACTGATAAATGGTTTCTTCATCGACAACCAAATCACGACGACGCAGTTTGTCTTCCACACGCTCGACTTCTTCAAGCTTTAATAGGTTGTGTTTTAAGAATGGTGGCGTTGTTCCCAAGTTTCCTGTGGTTAGTGCATCTCTTAAGAAAATTTCATGCGCAGCCAACTGATCCACTTTTTCATAATTGGTGGCGCGTTTCGGTTCAATGATCAGCCCAAATAATGAAATCTGATCATAAGCATTGACCACACCCGGTTTTTTCGCCCAATGTGGCTCAAAATAATGATGTTTTAATAAGTTAGGTGCAGCTAAAAGAATCCACTCAGGCTCAATTTTTGCCAGTGTGCGTAGATACACCTGTGAGGTTTCGACCATTTCAAATGCCATTACCCATGGAGTATTGGTTTTATGTAAGGTCGATGCAGGAAAAATTCGGGCTTTTTGCTGACGAACTGCCATAAAAATATTACGTTCGTCAGTTTTATTGGCAATAAAAGACAATAATCCTGTCAATAAAGCACGATGTAAATTTTCATAACTAGCTGTCTTTTCATTGAATGAAAGTTTTAAGCCCTGTGCTAAATCCAGTAATTGTTCATGCGTTTTCTTCCACTCACGTAAACGTAACCAGCTAAGAAAATGCTGTTTGGCAAAATTACGCCTTTTGCTTTCACTCAAAGTTTCACGATTTTCAGTCAGTGTATTCCACAGTTTAATATAAAATAGAAAATCTGAATCTGCTTCTTTAAATAATGCATGTTTTTGATCCGCCTGCATTTGCTTATCAGCAGGACGCTCGCGTGGGTCTTGTACTGCAAGCGCCGCAACAATAATCAAAACTTCATTCAGCACCCCAAAATGAGCACCACCGAGAATCATCCGTGCAAGGCGTGGGTCTATTGGCATTTTTGCCATTTGTAGACCGATTTTGGTTAAACTGTTGTTTTGAAGTTCGGCTTTTTTAGTAGCAGGTTGAGCAAGGTTTTTTGCTTTAGCACCAGCTACAGCTCCCTGTTGGGAAACTGCACTTTCACTTTGTGCAACCACTTGAGGAAGATTATTTGAATTTTGCACTTCATGGATAGCACCTAATTCAATCAGCAACTTACGTCCATCATTGACCAAACGATGGTCTGGTGGCTCAATAAAATCAAAATCTTCTACAGCACCTAAACCGAGACTTTGCATCTGTAAAATAACCGATGCTAAATTGGTTCGTTTAATTTCGGGTTCAGTAAAATCTGGACGACTTTGAAAATCATCTTCACTGTATAAGCGAATGCAAACACCTGGTGCAATACGACCACACCGTCCTTTACGCTGGTTTGCAGCAGCTTGAGAAATCGCTTCAATTGGTAAACGCTGCACCCGTGAACGATAGTTATAGCGAGAAATACGCGCAAAGCCACTGTCGATCACATAACGAATATTCGGTACAGTCAATGCTGTTTCAGCGACGTTGGTCGCGATGATAATACGTCGCCCACCACCAGAGGGATTAAAGATTTTCTGCTGTTCGGCTAAAGCTAAACGTGCATATAACGGTAAAATTTGCGTGTGTTTAGGACCAAATTTTTGTAAGGTCTCTTGTAGTTCTCGAATTTCTTGTTCAGTGCTTGAAAAAATAAGAATATCCGCATGTTCAGGATGCCCCTTAGATTCAGCATCCTTAAAACATTCTTCTACAGCTTGTACCACTGCGCGTGGTAAATTTTCTTCAAAATCATCAAAGTCATCATCATCACTGCCGCCGATCGTCATCTCAGAAATTGGACGATAACGCAGTTCTACTGGAAAGCTACGTCCTTCCACTTCAAAAATCGGTGCGCCATTAAAATATTCGCTAAAGCGATTCACATCTAATGTCGCTGAAGTAATAATGATTTTTAAATCAGGGCGCTTTTTTACCAGTTGCTTCAGGTAACCCATGATGAAATCAATGTTTAATGAACGCTCATGCGCTTCATCAATAATAATCGTGTCATATTTATTTAAATAACGATCATTAGAAAGTTCAGCAAGAAGAATACCGTCCGTCATTAAGCGAACGATTGAATCATTTGATCCTTGTTCATTAAAACGCACTTTAAAACTGATGCTTTCACCCAGCTTCTCACCGACTTCTTCAGCAATACGTTGCGATACACTTCGTGCTGCCAGACGTCGAGGCTGAGTATGACCAATCATCCCAGTTAAACCACGACCTGCAAGCATTGCGATCTGTGGTAATTGTGTGGTTTTACCAGAACCCGTTTCCCCTGCAACAATAATAATCTGATGCTTTTGAATCGCTTCAATCAGTTTATCTGCATACTGGGTAACTGGTAGATCCTGATTGAGTTTAATTGTGGGTAGACTGGCTAATCTTTTTTTGACTTGATGGTTTGATTTCTCAAACAGTTCTTGGAATTTTTCAGGATGAGCATCTTTTCCTTTTTTCAGTCGATTTAAACGATGGCGATCTCGTACCATAACCCATTGATCGACATTTAACTGATTTGGCACAGATGCATTATCCTAATACTTAAAATTGAACGGAATATTTTACGCTGTAAAGCACAGGAGAGATAGTCCAATCAAAGTGAATTCATGTTTACGTTATACATGTATTATAAAAATAATATTTAAAAGCTGCTAAAGTCTACTCAACTAGCAACTGTCTGTGGCTGCAAATATTCATATAGACCTAGATCTGTTGCGGTTGATCTACATCAATCAGGTAGCTTGAGGTGATGCTTAAGTACAAAACAGCAGCCACCCATATCATTTGCACGCTATACAACATTGAAATGTGATGGAGTTAAAATTCAATTTATCTTATATGAACAAATTCTATACATTGAAATAAATTTTATATCTTTTTTAGAAATCGCCCTTGAAATATAGCCCCAGAAGCATCATGTTTGTAACAGATTAAAAAAGGATGCTTTGTCATTCAAACATCATCTTTATTTGCTTTAGTTGATGAAATACTGACAAAACAACGGTTTTTGGTGAAATGTATCTGGAGCACGCTAATTTAATTTTCCGATCTTAGCGATAAAAAAATACTATTTCCCCAATAATCTAAAATTCATTATTCTAGTTAAATATTAGATAAACACCTCAATCATGGAGATAATGATGAGCTTAATTAATACTGAAGTTAAACCTTTTAAAGCACAAGCTTTCCAAAACGGCCAATTCATCGAAGTTACAGAAGCCGATCTTAAAGGTAAATGGTCTGTAGTTTTCTTCTATCCAGCTGACTTCACTTTTGTTTGCCCAACAGAACTTGGTGACCTTGCTGACAACTATGCTGAATTCAAAAAATTAGGCGTTGAAATCTACTCTGTTTCTACAGATACACACTTCACGCACAAAGCTTGGCACGATTCTTCTGAAGAAATCAAAAAAATTGAATATGTAATGGTTGGCGACCCAACTTGGGTTCTTGCTAAAAACTTCGAAGTTTTAATTGAATCTGCTGGTCTTGCTGATCGTGGTACTTTCGTTATCGATCCTGAAGGTAAAATCCAAATCATCGAAATCAATGCTGGTGGTATTGGTCGTGATGCTTCTGAACTTCTTCGTAAAGTTAAAGCAGCTCAATATGTTCACGGTCATCCTGGCGAAGTTTGCCCAGCTAAATGGAAAGAAGGCGATGCAACTCTTGCTCCTTCAATCGACTTAGTTGGTAAAATCTAATTCTTGAATTAGATTAAACACATAAAAAAACCACGCTTTTTAGCGTGGTTTTTTTGCATTAGATTTTATGTATAGGTTTTTTGTGTTTGTAGATTTTTATTTAATGCGACCAAATTGCAATTTCATATCCATCTAAATCTTTAAAATGAAAACGACGTCCACCTGGAAAACTAAAAATCTCTTGTACGATGGTTGCACCCGCCTCTTTCACACACATTAAGCTTTGTTCTAATTGGGCACTATACAAAACAATTAATGCGCCACCAGAACTTTGCACATCATCAGATTGAGCAAAGCCCCCTTTTATCTCCCCTGAATCAAACTCACAATATTCAGGACCAAAGTCGGTGAAAGTCCAGCCTAAGTTTTGATAAAACCTTTTACTTTGTTCGACATCTTTCACCATAAATTCAATATAGTTAATGGAAATTTTTTGACGAGCCGCTGACTGATCCATCGATGTTTCTCCTTAAATTTATAAAATATTGTTCTATAGAAAACAAAAAATGAGTCAATTGATAATACAGTTAAACCACTGAATATAGGATAGCAAAAAATTATTTTTGCGTTGTTCTACTCAAACGATCAACTTGCTTGAGTAACTCAGGAATACGATATTCCCCGTACATGGACTGTACATTATGTTTTGCTTGCACTAATTCTATGCCGATGGCAGAGACATATAATGGCTTAACACTTTGTCCACGTAAAATTTCATATTCCTTTGGTGTTCCTCTAAATTCATTTTTGGCCACCCCAATCACAGGGATTTTATCAACTAAGGCAGCATATAAGTGCTGTCCTAAACCTGCTGTTTGTTCAGCGCCTAAATAGACATAGCCATCAATCACAATCATATCGATGGGTTCTTTCACCAAATCCAATAACGTTAAAATACACGGCAATTCACGTTTATAAAATTGACCTGATTCATAGTCAGCAATTGGTTTGATGGTGATATGGTAATGATTCAATACAACTGAACTCGCCCAAGATTCAAATACTACACCAGCAACTTGTGCAGAGTTATCTGTATAGGCAACGTCTATTGCAAGAATCATGATCTACCTCTTAATGACTAATTAATGACTAAAATAAAATACTAATTTTCTCATTTACTGATGATTTTTTAAGTGTTTATCTTGCCCAGAATCTGTAATGTCAAAATACGAATATCTTTAGCACAATATAAACAGCTTTATTTACAAAACCACTATACATTTCTTTAAGTGAATAGACTAATTTCAAAAGATACAGAATACATTTTTCTGTAAAACAATCAAAAGTTTAAGGGGTTGCTTATGGGATCAATGATTACCGTGACTTCTTGGAAGTACAATGCTTCTTCACGGTATTTAAAAATTTTTTATAACAATGGTTCTGGTGAACTTTACCATCCTGTCCCAGAATTTATATACAATAATTTACTACGATGTAGTGATAAAACAGCATTCGTGCATAAATATCTAGAATACGATTTACATTTTAAGCGACTTTCAATTTTATAGTTTTTTTAGAACTGTGCTTTTAGAGCAAAGTCAGGGAGATTTCTCCCTGATGTAAAAACTCGATTAGTTTTTAAATGTCACCACAAACAGACCAGACCCAATCGACAAAGTTGTGGTCATAAACCTTTCATCTCGTTTAACTTCCATGATAAAGCTCTTTACTTCAGCAGCATGTGATATCACATTATCTACAATCAATACCCCACCATGCTCTACAAGCATCTTCTGTAAATATATCCAGTAATTTAAATAAGCATTGCGCTCAGCGTCCAGTAGAATAAAGTCATATTGTTCCTGACACTGTTCCAAGTATTTTTGTGCATCCCCTACCCAAAAATCAATCACGTCATCAACCTGTAACTCTTGAGCATGCAGTTGCGCTTGCTGAGTTCTTTTTTCATCGATCTCTAGCGTTGTCACCTTGGCACCTGTGACTTTGGCTGCATCTGCAAGCCACAATGTAGAGTAACCTGTTGATGTCCCGATCTCTAAAATTTTCTTAGACTGCTGAATTCTCACTTGCATGGCTAAAAACAATGCTGATTCAGGTTCAATATTTCGATAGCGTTTAATACGATCACACTGTGTAGCATCAAACTTAATAAAGGATTGATATAGTTCATTCAATCGTTGCAAAAATGGGTTACTTAAACTCATGTTTAGATCTTCCTTTTCACTATCATTGTTATTATTTCAATCATTTACGTCATTGCTATGACAATACATAGCTTTTGACAAGTTACATCGTTACGGTTTATTACGCGACTTTATCATTCAATAAAATCTAGCAAGTACAACTCAAACCTCATGTAAAAATTCAAATCTTGCTTGGACTTGGCCATTTTCTAATGTGACTTGCTCACAAAACATTTCATAAGGTCGAACCCAGATTGAATAATCATCATATAAACATTGGTAAACCACAACTTTTTCACGGGTTTCACTGTGTGTTGCGACATGAAAGACTTGGTATAAATTACCTTTATAATGTTTATAGATTCCAGCTTTTAACATCTACACTCAACACTCTAAATACGATATCTATGTTATACAGGATAGCCAAAGAAAAAACTCGTCCGTAGACGAGTTTTTTATGCTTTTCAATTTTTAAATTAAGAAAAGTCTAAGCCTTTTTCAAATGCTTTTAACTCGTGGCGAGCCATTGCTAAGTTTGATTTAGAACGATCTAAAACAAGATAAAGGAATAAGTTTTCATTTGAATCAAGTGGGCGAATCAAATGATACTGTTTACCTAATGTAATTAAAATATCTTCAATTACATCATCTAATTTCAGTGCTTTTGCTACTTTACGCTTAGCACGAACAACTTCAGTATTACCTGCAGCTGCTAATTCTAAGTCTAAACCTGCACCTGCAGTCGCTAAAGATAAACCACTTTCGCTATCTACTAATGCAGCACAAACGAAACCATCGATATCAGTTAATTGATCTAGTGTAATACGAGCCATGAGCATCCCCGTTTCTTTCGACATTGTTGTTCGCTTTAGTAATTCAATTTTTATTTTGCTTTACTAAAACACTTTACTATTTAGCTAAAAATATTCATTTCTAACTAACATGGATAAATTAGTATTCTTTTTTTGAATACCCATTTAATTTTATTTGATAATCAATTTTAATTAATTATTTCCCACACTCATTTTAATAGCATAAAAAATATTAACTATTCAATAGAAATTTAAAAAATAAATGACTAATTTGACTATTTAAAACTTTTGAAAAAACCCAACAAATACCAGATAGAAAAAACCCAGTACAAATCTCATTTTTCAAAAAAAATGCAACTAAAGTTACATTTTTCACAATGGCTTATCTATATATTTCTCATCAGTAATTCTGAGGTGGATTTAAGCTCATAGAGCATCTGTCCCAATAAAATATCTTTGTTGGTCATCGCCACTAAAACCAGTGGATGCTTTGGATGAGGAATGGCTGTCAAAAGTGCTTTTCCGTTCTCAGCATCTAAGGTAATTGTTTGACATCCAACAAGATTGATTTCTGAAACAAATGCGGTCACTAGGGCTAAAATCGAACTACTCACTGCGGCAATCTTTCCAGAATTGCTAATATTTTTCTTGTTGACTAAAGCAATTTCAAACCCATCAGAAGTACACAACATGATGAACTCTACACCACTGACAGAGTTCAAAAGCTGCCTGATTTGTTTTTCAGCATATGCTACAAAATCATCAGGTACTTTTCGAGATGTGTTTAGGTCAAGCATATTCAGGAAAACCCCATAAATTAATTTGTAAATTCAGCATTTTCAAAAGCCGAAAACACAGGTTTTTCAGACTTTTTCCAGCAACAGAATTATTTGATATACTTCACATTTTACACTCAATTCTATCTGTTTTTATTGGCTTGTAAACATGTTTTTTCACTTTTAATTTAATTTTTTGAGCACTAATATTGCGCCACAAAGCTTCAAATTGTCAGATTTTTTTCAACAAGGTCACTTTCAAATAACTAATATCATAAATTGAGTGGATCTTACACCTTATCTTGATTTAATTTTAACGATACAGCATTAAAACAAGCTTAAATTTTACCATTGTTTATTTTATTGATATTGGCAGTTAAACTATAAAAGCAGTGTATTGATATTATATTAAGCTTTTATTAAAAGCAGATTTGTGCGCTATTATTCGATATAAGATAAATTGATCTTATAAAAACTTTACATTTTATTTTTTGATTTGGTTATTTTTTGTGTTTATATTTATTTCATCCAACTGCTGGATGCCAAAAATTAATTTAAAAAAGGTACAAGACAATGAATAAACTTCTACTCTCTCTTGGTCTGATTGCAACGATTGCACTTGTTGGTTGTAATAAAGATAAAGCGCCAGAAACAGGGGCGACCACAGGTGAACATGCTGAAAATGCCGTAGAACAAGCAAAACATGATGCAGAACATGCCGCTCAAAATGCAGCTGATGCGACGGCGAAAGCTGCGGATAATGCAGCAAATGCAACTGCGACTGCTGTCGATCATGCCGCTGATGCAACTGCACATGCTGCCGATGCAACTGTTGATGCTGCTAAAGATGCCACTGCAACTGCCGCTGGTGCTGTTGAAAAAGGTGCTGCGGACGTTAAAGAAAAAGCAAGCCAATAGTTTTAATCTGAAAAAAAGCTCCTAAATATAGGAGCTTTTTTATATTTGTCATATATTTAGATTATCAATGAATCAGCTTTCAGTTACTTGGAGTTTTGTTTATGCCACATTCTCATCACCTAGAGCAGCATTTTATACAACGTACAGGCTGGTTAAGAGCAGCGGTCTTGGGTGCAAATGATGGCATCATTTCTGTGACCAGTTTAGTGATGGGAATGGCAGCGAGTGGTGCGTCTAGTCACACGCTATTGATTACCTGTATTGCGGGATTGATTTCAGGTGCAACCTCAATGGCTGCCGGTGAATATATTTCCGTCAAATCCCAATCAGATATTGAAGCGGCGGATTTAAAAATCGAAGCTCGCGAATTAGAAAAAAACCCGCACTTAGAACTTAAAGAACTGACTCACATTTATATTCAACGCGGTTTAGATCCCGAATTGGCGCATCAAGTTGCCGTTCAACTCACAGAAAAAGATGCCTTAGAAGCGCATGCACGGGATGAAATTGGGATCAATGAAGCAACTGCGGCAAGACCATTACAAGCTGCTGGTTCTTCAGCGTTATCGTTTTCAATAGGTGCCTTATTTCCAACATTGTCGATTCTGTTTAGCTCCGAAGCATATTTAGAAAAAATTGTTTTAGTAGTCGGTATCTTATCTCTGGTCATACTCGGTGCCTTATCCAGCTATTTTGCGGGTACATCAATACTCAAGGGTAGTTTCCGTGTGGCGGTATGGGGAATTATCGCAATGGCGTTCTCAAGCTGGATTGGTTCTCTGTTCCAAGTCACTCCGATGTGATCTAAGCCTCTATAAAATAAGCTACGCTCTAAAGGTGTATTTGAATTATATTTTTATAATAAATACCGAACATAATTTGCTTATTCCAATTGGCTTGGGCAAAGTAACTTAAAACTCAAGGAGCTTAAGTATGTCTTTATTAGAACAATTAGGGATAAAACATCCCATCTTACTTGCACCAATGGCAGGCGTTTCTACCCCACTATTGGCAGCAGAAGTATCAAATCAAGGGGCTTTAGGCGCTTTAGGGCTCGGTGCAAATACCCTAGATTCTGCACTTCAACAAATTCAAGAAACCCAAGCGTTAACACCACATCCTTTTCAATTAAATTTTTTCTGTCATGAATCAACAGCATTAAACACTGAATCTAATACGCTGTGGAGTCAACATTTAGCTGCTGAATTTAAAAAATTTGGCGCAAATCCACCCACAGAATTAAAATGCATCTACCCGAGCTTTAAAGACAATGATGATTTTTTAAACCTGTGTTTAGACACTCAACCCAAAGCGGTAAGTTTTCATTTTGGTATCCCGCATCAATATCAAATTCAAAAATTAAAACAGGCCGGTATCATCACTCTAGTTTCTGCAACCAATCTGGCTGAAGCGCTGGCTATTGAAGAAGCTGGGATTGATATTATTGTGGCTCAAGGTATTGAAGCAGGTGGGCATCGCGGTATTTTTAACGCTCAAATTGATGGTGCAATTAAAACCTCAGATCTAGTCACACTTATCAAAAAACATAGCTCGCTGCCTGTCGTTGCAGCAGGCGGTATTATGAATGGGCAACAAGCCAAAGCCATGTTAAATCTTGGTGCTGATGCTGTACAATTGGGAACAGCTTTTGTGCAATGTAAAACATCAAACGCCAATGTAGCATATCGCAAGGCCTTATTTGATCACCCACTCACTCAAATTACCTCAAGCATTTCAGGTCGCCCAGCACGCGGTATCATCAATCATTGGCAAGCGAGGATTGATCAGCCCGACCGCCCGCATGTAGCCGCCTACCCTTATGCTTATGATTTGGCAAAACAGCTAAATGCTTTCGCGGTGCAACATGGTGATACTGGCTTTGGTGCATTTTGGGCTGGAAGTAATGTTGGCCAGATTCGTGAATTAGAGGCTCAGGATCTGGTTAATCAATTGGTTGTGGAAATGAACCATTCTTAATACTCAACTCAGCTGTCAATAGAAGCTGAACTGTAACAGCTTCTATTTATATTGATTAGGCTTGGCTTTGTTCAACCAACATATACACCAAATCTAGTTCAGGACATGCATACCCCAATCCTGTCATTGCAGCAGTAATTTGCCCACGATGATGTGTGCCATGATTAAATACATGCATAAGTGTCGCAGCATAAGGCAAAGTCAGTTGTTGTCCAGAAACGCGTTTATAGGTTAAATCTGCATTTAAGGTTTTTTCATCTAACTGCTCTAGAAACTCAATCCAATTTTTCGACTTCTCTTGTAATTCATCCAGTAATGCTGTCTTTTTAGTTTGGATCATTGTATTTAATGCAATTGCAGGTGATATCCCCTGCTTAAAGCGTGAATACCAAAGATAATGTTCACCCAACAATAGATGATTCAAGGTGCCAACAATGCTTTTAAAGTAAAGACCAACATCTTTGTTAAAATCATCATCGGATACAGCTTTTAAACTTTCACAAAGACGCTGGGTTGCCCAGATATTGTATTGTGCCAGTATTCTGAAAGAGTCTTTATTCATGACTTAAATAAACCATCATTGTGGGTATATGAAATATAGGGTCTGTTGACAATTCGTCTACGTTTGCGACTACGTGTGTTTTTTAGGCGGTACTAGGCGCGAAATACGAAATTTAGTCATTCTAAATAAGTAGTTCGTAACGACGTAGCGGCAAAAAACACACTAGTCCCCCGCTGCGCCTTGCGCTGCAAACAAAGCAGTGCTTTGTTCTTGCTCAGGGTTGTGGCTAAAATTATCTCAGCCTTCGTTATGAAACTCGAAAATAGTCTCGCTATTCTCTTCGTTTCATGCTTTACGACGTATACGTCTCATGCTCAATTTTAACCTACAACGCAAGCCATTTATGAAATGTCAACAGACCCTGATCAGCTTGATAAAAATGCCATTTTGACTAGAATAGCGACAAAATCAATAAAGCTAGCTTGATGCTCATGTTAAATCAAATTTTTTGCCAATCGGTGAATCATTTTCCACTTATTTGATTAAGTTTTAAATTTTTTAACAACTTATTCAAAATACAAGTGAGATTTATCATGTCTGCATATCATCAAATACGTGCGCTATATGACCGTGACACGATTACAGTTTATCAAGCCTATAACCAACAAATTGCACAATTGGCGGTACAACAACAAAAGTTTGTTTCGCCCTTTTCCTTTCACAGAATGACATGGATAAAACCTTCATTTTTATGGCTAATGGAAAGAAGTCATTGGGCAACAAAATCCAACCAAAATCATATTTTGGCAATCCGTATCAAACGTGATTTTTGGGAATATTTACTCCAGCAAAGTATCCATACCGACCCGACACTCTCTGCGCAGAAAAATGGCGAACACTGGTTTGAATCTTTTGAAAATGCCAAGGTTCATATTCAGTGGGATCCTGAACGGAATTTAAAGGGAACTAAGCTTGAACAGCGTAGTATTCAAATTGGGATTAGTCGTTTTTTAATTCAAGCGTTTAACAACACCGCGATTCACTCAATCCAAGATATCACCCCTCTTGTAAATAAGATCGCGCAATTTCGACGTCTAGGACAGTATAAACACGCTGAAAAGCTCTTGCCTAAACAACGTATTTATCCTTTAAACGATGCATTAAAAAAACATTTAGTGATTGGCTGATTCAGTATGGGAGTTCGCTTCCATACTAATTACACCTTTTTGATTACACATCCAATAAATTTAGCGATTCAACCTGTACATCACTCATCGTATTGCCTTGTTCAAGCAAGTGATTAAAGTAAGCCTCAACAACTTTTGCTTGTTCTATCGTGCTTTCCACTTTGTACATATTTTGACGGAATTCATTACTAGAATGTAAGCCTTTGGTGTACCAAGCAATATGCTTACGTGCAATTCGGCAACCCGAGTATTCACCATAGAACTGATAAAGTTCAGACAAATGGCCCAGTAATACGTGTTTTACTTCTTGAATATCTGGTGCTGCTAAATATTCACCAGTTTTTAAATAATGGGCAATTTCACGAAAAATCCATGGACGCCCTTGGGCCGCGCGCCCAATCATAACCGCGTCAGCACCAGTATAGTCCAATACATATTTAGCTTTCTCTGGACTGTCGATATCACCATTGGCAATCACAGGAATAGAGAGCATTTGTTTGACTTCTTTAATCAAACTATAACGTGCCGTATTTAAATACATATCCTCACGGGTCCGACCATGTAAAGCTAAGGCTGCAATTCCAGCTTCTTCTGCTCGTTTCGCCACACGGATAATATTCTCATGGCCATTTAAAAAACCTAACCGCGTTTTTAACGTCACAGGCACATCAACCGCTTTTACCACTGCATCTAAAATTCGGGCAACCAAATCTTCATCTTTCAGCAATGCCGAACCTGCCAGTTTATTACAAACTTTTTTTGCTGGGCATCCCATATTGATATCGACGATTTGCGCCCCATTTGCAACTTGATAACGTGCTGCCTCAGCCAACTGATCTGGTTCAGATCCTGCAATTTGCGCTGAAATCGGTGCTAATTCACCATCAAAATTTGCCCGATATAAACTCTTTTTGGTCATACGTAAGGTCTGATCAGAGGTCATCATTTCACTTACCGCATGCCCAGCACCAAAGTATTTGCACAGTGTCCTAAACGGACGGTCTGTGACTCCAGCCATAGGTGCGACCCAAAGTTTCTTATCTATTGATTTATCAAACAATTCTGTAATAACGTTGTTTTGACTCAATTTCTGTGACCTCTTTAAACTTCTTTGAATCGCCTGTTATTGACTTCTAATGCTCATTTGTTGCACTTTATTTGCACCGCAAAATATTTATGATGCAATTTGCATGGGTACAGCCACTAGATAGTCAATAAAGATGGTACTTTGTGTTATGGTGCCTAAATATGCTTACAACGTAAAAACTATCCACCTATACAGTTTTAAAAAACTTTCAGCAAAAAATCATTAGCTGATGAGTGGATTAAAAGAACTGAAGCTGAAATCGAATTAAACCCAGAAATGACGCTCAATCCAAAAGCAGAATTGGAGCATCGTACTTTGGTCGAGTTTATTCATAAGTATTTAGAAGAAGCGGATAGTTTTACACGTGCTAAGACTGGTGCACTCACTCACATCGCTAGTTTAGAGATTTCTGAGAAAAATATCTATTCATTAACTCGTCAAGATTTTTCAGAACATGTTATTTCACTTCGTAAGGGTGAACCATTGAAAGGTGTAGAAGGTGTTGCTCCAACTACTACTTTAAAAGATATGAGTTATATTAAAGTGGTACTTGTTCATGCTGAGTATGTTTGGCTGGTTACACCTTGCACCATCCAAAATCATACACGTACATAATAATTAAAATTTATGAAGGACATATCACACTCACTCATCAGAACAATCCTAATTTTTTTCGACCAAATTCCTTCAGTGATAAGCTGCCCATTTTTACCAAACTGCCCCCTAATCATATTATTATTTTTAGTAATTCATAAATTTTATTGAACTTTGTAAAATTTGCTTCAAATCACCATAGAGCTAGATGATCCCCCAATAAAGATATTTCCGAGAATGATAGGAATTCGATTATAGGAAGACCATTTTTTGAATGATAAATTTTAGATACAAACTTAATTATTCTAAATTGAATTTATAAACAATAATTTAATATGAATTTGCACATAAATTCGTATAAAAACTAGACTACATAAAAGCAAATGATTATCATTACCAATAAGATGTTTCAACATCACAACTTACTCAATTATTAAATATAAGGTAATAAAACTTGAACTTTTCAAAACATGTAAAAATTATATCTACTTTAATGGTTTGTAATCTAGTAGCTTCAAATATATATGCTAATTACACAATGCCACCTTTAGTATTTTATGGGAATACAACAAGTCCCCCAAATTTAGATATTTCTCAAATAAATAGTATGTCACAACTATTACAGCAAAATAGCTATAGGGATTATGGATTTGCAAATATGCCTAATGCCTCCCCATCTATCATATCTTCAGCAACTAATTGCACCACGCCTAATCCAATTGAGATAGCAAATGGGGAAAAAATGCATGAAGAACTGATATTTACGACTGCATGGGAAATGCCATTATCATATTCAAATTTTTATCATTCTCAAAACAAAGATATAAAATTCAACATCCTTCATTCGAATATTTCGTACACATTAGACTCAGGCTGGAAAAATAATTATACAACTATGATGTATCCAACAGGCCTTAGCTCAGATAATAGAAAAGTAAGATTGACCCGTGTACTTCCCAATGGGCAGTTGTCTTTAGAGGTGGTCCCACATGTTTGAACAACTAAAAGCTTATTTATAAGTGATACTCTGCTCTAGTTAAGCTACCTTATTTTGTTGTGGTAGCTGGTCATAGTAAAACTCATCTGGAGTCATTTTGTCCAGACTCGAATGAGGTCGTTTCAAATTATAAAATTCAAAATATGCGTTTAATTGCTTCTTCGCATCCAAAACATTGCTGTAGGCTTTGAGATACACCTCTTCATATTTAACGCTCCGCCATAATCGTTCAACCATCACATTATCAACCCATCGACCTTTACCATCCATACTGATTTGAATGCCATTTGATTTCAATACATCAATAAATGCATCACTGGTAAACTGACTGCCTTGGTCTGTATTAAATATTTCAGGTCGACCATATTTTTCAATAGCTTCATTTAATGTTTCTATGCAAAATGTAACCTCCATACTAATCGATACTCTATGCGCAAGTACCTTGCGGCTATGCCAATCAATCACAGCACATAAATAAACAAAGCCTTTTGCCATAGGGATATACGTTATATCCGTAGACCACACTTGATTACTGCGCTGAATAGCCAATCCTTTGAGCAGATATGGATATTTGCGGTGAGCTTGATTAGCCTGGCTTAAATTTGGTTTGCAATATAACGCATTAATGCCCATTTTCTTCATTAAAGTACGTGTATGACGTCGTCCTATATGATGTCCTTGACGATTCAACAAATCACGCATCATACGGCTACCTGCAAAAGGGTATTGCATATGTAACTCATCCATACACCGCATCAGCTTCAGATCTGATGCACTCACAGGTTTTGGGCGATAGTAATAACAACCACGGGAGACTTTCAGCAGCTGAGCTTGCTTAGATACTGAAATCTGAAGTGAGTCATCGATTAACTTTTGTGGTTGAAGCGGCCCAGTTTCTTCAACACACCTTCTAAAAAATCAATTTCTAATGCCTGCTCACCGATTTTTGCATGTAGTTTTTTTAGATCGATGGGTGGTTCTGTTGGAGCTTTTGATTGATCGAAAGCTTGCGAGGAAGCTGAAATCAGTTGATTTTTCCAGTCGATAATTTGGTTTTGATGAACATCAAATTCAGCACTCAATTCAGCAAGTGTTTTTTCTGCTTTAATCGCAGCAAGTGCTACCTTAGCTTTAAAATCATTTGAATGATTTCTTCTTGGTCTACGTGCCATAAAATACTCCATATATTGATGTTTATAACATCATTTGGGGAGCAAAATATCACTTATAAGTGTTGTTCAAATTTCCTGATCCACCTCTCTTTTGCAGAATATAGAGACCCAGGAAAACTATCTCAAGCCTTTACTAACTTAGATGGTAGTGTTGAGACATATGAAGTTTTTAGTGGTGGATTATCAACGTTAGATATTGGAAGATTAAAAAGTCGAAAAAATATGCATGGCATAGGTTGGAATCAAGATATTACAACAAATGGCACTACAATAACCCATACAAATGGGAAAAAAATAAGAATAAATGGAATTGATTCATCTACAACCCAAATTATTGATCCAGCTAACAATATTTATACATATAAATATAATGATAAAAGAAATTTAGTTAAAATTATTTATCCAAATAATCTTGGAAGTAAAACTTTTCATTATGGAGAAAATGGTGCGGGCGAGAATAAATTAACAGGTATATCTATTGATGATAAAAGGTATACTAATTACCTTTATTCAGGAGATAAGGCTACACAGAGTGGACGAAGCAATGGAACTCAAACTTATAGTTTAAATTATGGAGATAATTACACTATAGTAACGAATCCTTTAGGAGCAATATCTAAATATATTTATACGGATAACAGCAAAAGTAAATTATCGCGAATTGAAAGAAGTGGTGTAAATAATTGTCCCGACAGCAGTTCCACTATTACTTATGATAATAATGGGTATATCAAATCAAAAGTTGACTGGAATAATATACAAACTATTTATACTCATGATTCGGATGGTAGGTTACTGGAAGAAAAAAAAGGTGATAAAACTATAAAATACTACTGGTTAAATTCACCAAGTTTGCTTAGTAAAATTGAAATTCTAGATTACAATAATATAATTCATGAAATAAATTATAATTATTACCAACAGAATGAACCTGCAAAAAACCGAATAAAAAATATTACTTCATGTAGTAAATTAGGAACTTCAACTTGTAGTGTTACAGGCTATGGTTATAACTTACATAACAATGGTATGCTCAAAAATGTTTCTATCATAAAAAATTCAAATTCAATGTCCTACACCTATGATGAAATAGGAAATTTGATTGAACAGGTTAATTCTGCAGGGCATACAATAAAATATAGTGAGTATGATGATTTAGGAAATGTCGGAAAAATCATTGATCCAAATGGAGCTATTATTGAGTATCAATATGATGCTAGATCTCGTATTGTAAGTAAAAAAAATACAATATCAGAAAATAACTATAGAATTGAAAATTATAAATATGGCCCTTTTGGTATAACCCAAATTGAAAAAGATGGTATGAGAGAAACCATAAATTATGACGATTTTGGAAACATATCAAATATTACACATGGCGTAGGAGATCAAGTTATTAGTGGGCAATTTTATACATATTCCAACTTAGGTAAATTATTAACTGTAGAGTATAAAGAAGGTAATAACAGTCGCTTTAGTCAAAGCGTCTCTCATAATCAATTAGGATGGACAACAGCTAGTAAAGGAAATAACAGCCAAAACATTCGTTACGAATATGATGCTAATGGCAATATAGTTAAAAAAACTGATTCTTCAAATAAAGTTACTAGATATATTTATGACAAAAATAATAATGTAATTCAAGAAAACCGACCAGATGGCTCAATGATTTTCTCAATCTATGACCAATCAGGGAATATATTATATGTTCATGATGGAAATGGAAACATAACTACATATAGTTATGATGGATTTGGGAACTTATTAAGTGTTAAAAGCCCTGATACTGGTAACAGTTTTTACGAGTATGACTTGAATGGAAATATTATAAAATTAACTAGATCAAATGGGATTACAACATCATATACATACGATTCATTAAATCGTCGAACAAAAGCAATTACTGGAACATCAGTTCAGACATGGATTTATGACCAATGTACTAATGGAACAGGACGACTGTGTGGAACATCAGATGGGGTGACAGCAAAAGGTTATGAATATACTAAAGATGGAAAAATAAGTGTACAAGCAACTTCTATTAATGGTGTAAGTTATCCAATGTATTGGACATATGATAGTTATGGACGCTTAGAAAGTGAAAGTCGTCAAAATGAAGCATATAAAATTATTTATAGTTATGATGCTTTGAGTCGCGTCAATAGTGTCAAAATCAGAATTAATGGTGTTGAACAAACAGTAGTAAGTGGTATTGAATATGAACCATATGGTGGAATTAAAAATTGGACTTATGGAAATGGTCTCACAAGAGTAGCAAACTACGATACTAATTATCGCTTAACTAGTTTAAATAATTTAAGTTATTCATATGATGTGAACAATTTAATAAGTGAAATTTACGATAGAACCAAAACTCAAGATTTAACTATATATGAGCATGATGAAGTTGGACAATTGGTCTTATCAAGTTCTTTTTCTGAAAATTTCGAATTGAGTCAAATCTGGTATTTTGACAAAAATAGTAATCGAACGAAAAGTACAATTAATAATCAGAATACTTTTTATCAAACTGATGTAGGCAATAAATTATCAAATACCACTAATGTTGAACCTAAATCATTTGCTTATGATGATTTAGGAAATATTACTCAAAAAACAGGTCATGGGGGAAATTTGAATTTCACTTATGACGGTTTTAATCGTCTACACACTGTAAATGATAACTCAACAATAACTACATACGATTATGATGCATTTAATCTTCGTAGTCGTAAAAGTAGTAATGCAGGTAGTGTGAATTATGTTCATTCTCCTGATGGTCGTTTATTAGCTGAAACAGACCTAGCTATAACTCAAAATGGTTCCTTAAACACAGTATATATATGGCTAGGTGGACAAGTTATAGGTATGGTTCGCGGTAATCAGCTTAACTATGTTCATAATGATCACTTAGGCAGACCTCATAAACTTACTAATTCCAACAAAGATATAGTATGGGAATCACGCCATACTAGTTACGACACTTATGTTATTCAAAGCAATATTGGGCAGTTTAATATTGGATTCCCAGGTCAATATTATGATGCGGAAAGTAACCTATGGTACAACTGGAATCGCTATTACGATGCAACGACTGGCCGTTATACACAAAGTGATCCTGTAGGGCTTGCAGGCGGTACAAATACCTATGCATATGTCGGTAACAATCCTATTAGCTTTGTAGATTATCAGGGTCAATGGGGAATTCCTGGCGCAATATATGGTGCAATTGCAGGTGGAATTGGTGGAGGAATCACTGGCGGATGGCAAGGAGTATTAGTTGGTGCTGCTACAGGTGCTGCAGTAGGTGCTTTAATGCCAACCTCATCTCATGCTGTAGGAGCAGCAGCAGGAGCAGCAATTGGTTCAGGAGTAGCAAGCTTGGCTGGTCAAGCTACTGGTAATATTGTACAAAATCGAGATGTTATGGCCATGGAAAATTATAATTTCTATGCTGCAGGTGGCGCTATGGTAGGTGGTGCAGCTGGCGGCCCAGTAAATCATGTATTAAGTAGATTTGGTACTAGAGTAAATATGATAGGTAAACCATTAGGTACTCGTGGATACAACCGCACCCCTGGTATGTTTGCAGGTGCTGTATTCGAAGGTACAGTTGTTGGCTCATCTGAATTCATTGGTGGTGGTTTGAAACCAAACGATATACAAGTAGGATGTGCTCCATGATATGGTTTAACGCATTTTTGTTCTTTTTAATTTTTTGTTTATATTTTATGTTTATAGTATATGTATATTCAAAAATTCTTGTGGATATAAGCCACAAAAAAGGCTTAATAAGAGATTTAATGGGAATAATTGTTTATCTACTCATGATTCCTTTCTTTGGAGCTCCACTGATTATTGGATCAGAAATTAATGGCTATAGGGAATTGATATCTAAAAATAATTATTATTTCTTTTTTAATCTAATCTGTTTTTCTCTTTCACTATTGCCTGGGATTCTTGTTTTTAACAAGTACTATTTAAAGAAAGCTAAAAGAAGAAATTTTAGGTATTAAATAATAGTGAATTTTGATTAAATTAGAGAGTGAATTTATAATTAATTTCACTCTCTATTTTTTTGTTCTTAGATACTATTTTTTAAGATCTATCGAAAAATCTTGTATTTACTGAACCATATTTGCGCCTTGCACCAAAAAAACAATCCAACTACTTAATATTTAATAAAATCAGCAAAACATCTAACCCACCGGCCATAGGTGCAACGATTAAATTATTTGACAGTTGATAAGGACCAATATACATATATATTCATACATTTTTAGACCTTCATAGTATACTGCATCTGCCATAGTGGCTCATCATTTTCTGAGTATGTTTTCTTCGACATGAAAAAATTAGTTCGACATCACGCATTTCTTAAATCTTTCAGCGTGTTAGCTCTTTCTTTAAGCCTAGTCGCTTGTGGTAAAGGTTCGTGGTTTGCCAATGAAGATGATGAACAATTAAAACAAGAGCAAATCAGAAAACTGATTCCAAATCGTGTCAATCAACGTGACTCGTGGGCAAAAGACATCTACGATATTTCCAATGAATTAAAAATCCCAACCAACAAAGAAAATATCTGTACCATCATTGCAGTGGTTGATCAGGAATCTAACTTTGTTGCCAATCCTGTTGTGCCTGGTTTGGGGGATAAAGCGGTAAAAGAAGTCACCACACGTTTAAATGAAAAGTTTGAAGATAAACTTGGAACCACAATTGGTGGCACGGTTGCTTCATATTTTGAGAATGTTTTAAAAAATCAGCCCTCACCTGATGATAACTATTTAAAACAAATGAGTCGTGTCCGCACTGAAAAAGATTTAGACGTACTTTACCGTGAAATCTTTGATTATATGGCAAAGCATTATCATGTGAGTGCGCTGACAGGTGCGGCCAAATTTGTTGGACAAGATATTGCTGAAAAAATGAATCCAATCACCACATTAGGTTCCATGCAGGTTCATATCAATTATGCCAAAGAGCATAAACGCACCAGTATGAACATCAATGAATTACGTGATGATCTATATACTCAATTTGGAGGTTTATACTATGGAATTCATCGTTTAATGATGTATCCAGCAGATTATGATAAACCAATTTATCGTTTTGCTGACTATAACTCAGGCATGTATTCGAGCCGAAATGCCGCTTTTCAAAAAATGATTGATAAGCTCACTGAAGCTGATCTGGCACTTGATGGTGATTTACTCTCGTATGATAAAAATGGCGCCCCGCGTCCAGCAATTACAGATACAGAAAAAGCCCTCACCGCTTTATTCTCAAAAAATAATATTTTAGTTACACCGAGACAACTACGTAGTGATTTAAAAGACGAGAAGCAGCAAGATTTTGAAAAAACTCAAACCTATATTGCAGTGACTAAACTTTATAAGAATAAAACAGGCAAAGATCCAATGTATGCGATAATGCCTGAAGTTGTCATTTCTGGGCCTAAATTGAGTCGTGATTATAATACTAACTGGTACGCAAGCCGCGTAAACGGACGATATGAAACATGTATGCACCGAGCAAAACGTTTAAAAATTTAGCATTATTTGATTTTGACGGAACCTTGTGTAAAAAAGACAGTTTCACAGGGTTTATTTTCTATGCTTTATCAAAAAGACATATCGTAAAGCAAGGCATTAAAATTTTACCGTGGATTCAGGCTTATTATTTAAATATCTATCCTGCCAACTCCATGCGTATCAAATTATTTAATGCAATGTTTAAACAAGCCGATGCCAATGAAATTCAAGATATTGCAAACGAATACGCTCAACGCTTAGTTCGACAACTGGATCAAAACCTTTATCAGCAGTTATTAAAACATCAAACGAATGGCGATGATGTTGTTTTGGTTTCAGCATCTGTAGATATTTACCTCAAAATCATTTGCCAAATCTTAGATATCGATTTGATTTGTACCGGTACTGAAGTCATAGATGGTAAATTTACTGGCAACTATTCCACGCCAGATTGTAGTTGCGAACAAAAACGACTTCGTATCTTAGAAAGATATGATTTAGACCAATATGACAAAATATTCGCCTATGGAAACAGTGAAGAAGATTTGGATATGCTTCATTTGGCCGACTATCAATATATGGTTGGTAAGGATCAGGTTTTACCCTATTTAGAAGATGAAAAAAAATTTGCTTAAAAGATTTAATCAATGACTTGCAAAATATATATGATCTGAATAAATTGGGTAAAATTTCTTGATAGTTATTTTATAATCAAAGCATTACCACAAAATTTAAAATAAACTTAAACTTGATTTTACTTCCTTTTACCATTGTTAATTTTTTATTTCAAACGTACTTTTAAGGTCGATCTTAAAAAAATTATTACTTCATTATAATATTGTGATATAAAACTCACTTTAGACAAATAAAGATAAATTAATCAAACTATAGGCATTGAATTAAGACTTAAAAAATAAACTAACGAAAAGGAATTTTACTTTGAAAATTAATGGATTCAATATAATTTTGACCATGCTCTCTATTTTAGCAACATCATCATTAATGGCTCGTCCAGCAAGCTGTGAAGATAATTTTGTTGTCAATCGCCAAAATGGCATGGTCGATTATCAAGCAACCGTTTTGCTCACTTCGGCAAATGAGCACGATATTTCACAGCAGATCAAACAAGCAGTTGAGCAGTCTGGTTTCCGTATAGACAGTGAGGAAACAACTCGCTCAGGGACTGAGATCACCTTCTTACCAAACAAACAGGCTAGAGACGCTTGGCTTGCAATGACAGCTGTCGTGACCAAGACAGAGAATCAATACATGGTTGGATTACGTAGCTTAGGAGATAGCAGCTTAAAACAACAAAGTACACCACAGATGCGTACAGCGATGTGCGGATTTCTCGCCAGTTTACCGAGTGTTAAATCTTCAAACATCGTTGCAACACAAACCACATCTGGACGTGGCGCCCCCCCCTGCCACAAAAAATATTGGTCGAGAAATACGCCCTAAATCTGAGTTAGATGTGCGTGTAGCACAACTGGCTCTTGAACCAGGGACAGCAACAATTATGGGTAAAGCATGCACTACAAATAGATCACATGGGCAAACTTTCCGTGATTATTTACGTAACGAAGCAGTGTTTTTGTATCCAGTGACGCCTTATCTTGAGGAAATTCTCAGTCTGTACGAAAAATCTCGTCCTGAAGATACAGTAATTATTTCTCCACTGATTACTCAGATGCGTATTGAAGGGCGCACCAATAGCGATGGTGAGTTTCGTTTTTCACAACTCAAATCAGGCAAGTATCTAATCGTTGCTGAACATGCTTCTGCTGGTGCAGGCAGTTATATGAATTATGATGGTGCCAATACTTCACAAAATGGTAATACCATTACCACGACTCATTTCTATTCAGAACGTGAATTTTTTCGGAACTGGAATGACATCCTAAAAGATCGTGTCACGATTTCAAAACCAGATCAGATTGTCAAAATCAGTTTAACCCCACCCTTTCGTGCTCAGGGGCTAATTGGTGGTTTAATTAATCGTGGAAAGCAAAAAGGCACTGGCGTTATGGGCTTGTCTTGTTCGGAGTGGCAATTTAAATGAAGATGCATATCCCAATATTGTTGTTACTGAGTTGTATGATAGCAACACCTTCCCTCTATGCTTCTGATCTTGCCCCAATGCTCGGATCTTGGCAATGTACTGCTCAAGCTGAAATTGCACTACCTATATAATGCAGGTAAGCCACTTAAAATGGTTGAGACCTATACCGTGATGACGACTGCAGATGGAATCAGTGAAGGAGATGATTCAACTATTTTTTACTTTCCCTTAGGGGAAAAGTTGATGCCCATTGAGGTGATTAGCCATTCTAAAGCGCAATATCGTTTACAAGGTGACACCTTAAAACTTCTTGTTTTAACTTGGGAATTACGTGAAGGACGTATTGCCCCTAAAGAACGGGCAGATTTTATTACCAGTATGCTAGGCAAAAATGCACCAGCTGCAGCTCGCTCACAACTAGGAGCAAAAATAGATCGTATGGCTGAAGATTTTGCTGAAACTATTGCGAAAAGTTTTCAGGCAAGAATCGGTAAAGAAAGTTCCATGCCATTTCGGGTGACGACCACGGGTGCTGGAAAAATAGAAAAAACCTTTGGTTCAGGTCCAAAAGCTGTCACACATCAATGTGTCCGTTTATCCAAATGATAGTTGACTCGTGATTTGAGGAAAAATTAAATGTGCTTGCTCAACATACCTTTATATGGGTATTGCTATTCCAATGCTACGAACGCAAACAATGCCTATTCAATAGTTAGGGTTCAGTTATAGCATGGGTCGGCCATAAATTTTTTAAATCCGATCTATACAACGAAAAAGCACCATTAATCACACCCAAATAAAAACCCCGCCAAAGCGGGGTTATATTTCTTAGAAATCTTAAAGCTAATCAATAAATCGACATGTGATTACGATGAATCATTTCTAAAGAACGTGCTTCACCTAGCACCTGATACACTTTATCCGAAGCTAAACCTTTGACAGTTTCAGCAGAACGCGAACTAAAGTTCACCCGTCCAACCGCGACTCGATGACCATACTGATCAACACATTCCACAACATCACCACGATCAAAATGCCCTTCAACAGCTTTTACCCCTACAGGCAATAAACTACGATGGTTTTCTTTAATGGCTTTGACAGCACCATCATCTAAAACCAAACGCCCTGCAGTTTGAAGGTGTGCAGCTAACCACTGTTGATGTGCTGTAACACGATCATCATCAGTAATGAATAAAGTACCCAATAATTCACCCGCCATTAAACGAGCCAATACATTGTCACTTTCACCACTGGCAATCAGCGTTGGACAACCTGACTTGGCAGCCAGACGAGCAGCGCGAACTTTGGTCAACATACCACCACGACCAAACTTACCACCACCGCCTGCCATATCAAACAAGGTTTCATCCATTGCGCGAACAGTATGGAATAATTTTGCATTTGGATTAGAACGCGGGTCTGAATCAAACATCCCTTGCTGATCAGTCAAAATGATCAGTAAGTCTGCATGAACTTGCCCTGCAACCATTGCTGCAAGCGTATCATTATCACCAAAGCGAATTTCATCAGTAGACACTGTGTCATTTTCATTGATTACAGGAATCACTTTCCAATCAATTAAATTTTGCAGTGCATCACATGAGTTAAGGTAACGACGGCGATCCGCAAGATCATCATGAGTTAACAAGACTTGCGCCGTTTGGATAGAATGCTTTTCCAACACGCTTGACCACGTATGAATTAGCCCCATCTGACCAATGGCAGCACAAGCTTGTAGACTGGGTAAATCGGTGGGTCGATTCTCTAGCTTCATACGAACCATCCCTTCAGCCACAGCACCTGAAGACACAAGAATAATCTCGTGTCCTGCATTGTGTAGATCTGCAATTTGTTTCGCCCAATGCGAAATTGCATCCAAATCTAAACCTTGCCCATTTGCTGTGAGTAAAGATGATCCGATTTTAACAACGATACGTTTTAAAGCCTTGAGCTGACGTTGCCCATCTACCACTTCTATCATCTTGTCCTCGGTCTTTCTTTTCTAAATGGGTATCTTTAGAAATGATAGATACCCTTAGAAATTAGCGTACGTAGTACACTTCCATTTCGCCATCATCCTCGCCATCGTCATCCTCATCATCTTCTTCCTCTGCCAAAATACCAGCAAGACGTTGTTGACGACGCATTTCACGATAAGCTTCTTTTGCAGCAATCGTTTGCTCACGTGTTTCAGCTTCAAGCTGATCACGGAATGCTTTCATTTTCGCTGCATACTCTGGATCTTCGTCTTCCAACTCACGTTGTTGCTCGATTTGATCCATGAGGTAATACACAACAGGTTTGGTACCTTCCTCAAGCAAGCCTGAAGTTTTAAATACAGGACCATCCCATTGTAATTCTTCAAGAATATGATTACACCATTCTTCTTGAGTATCATCAGTTAATTGATCAAGTTTGTTTAAAACAAGAACAATCGGTAATTGAGCCAATGTTGGTGAGAATTTTTTCAATTCTTCCACAATCGCTTTGGCATTGTAGGCAGGATCTGAACCATCAATCGGTTGTACATCGACAATATGCAAAAGAATACGTGTACGTGCCAAATGCTTAAGGAAGCGAATCCCTAAACCTGCACCTTCTGCTGCACCTTCAATCAATCCTGGAATATCCGCCATAACGAATGAACGATGACGATCCGCATCGACCACACCTAAGTTCGGTACCATTGTTGTAAATGGATAATCTGCAACTTTTGGTTTAGCTGCTGATACTGCACGGATAAAGGTAGATTTACCTGCATTCGGCATCCCCAATAAACCTACATCCGCTAGAACTTTTAACTCTAAACGAATTTCACGGTATTCACCTTTGATACCATGTGTACATTTACGCGGAGAACGGTTAGTCGATGATTTAAAATGAGTATTCCCCAAACCACCATCGCCACCATGTGCAACTAAAACCTTTTGGCCATCTTCAACCAAATCACCAATAATATCGCCAGACTCTGTATCTACAATGGTTGTTCCTACTGGAACTTTCAGAATAACTGATTCACCACCACGACCAGCACAGTTTGCGCCAGCACCGTTTTTACCACGTTCAGCGCGAAATTTACGGGTATAACGATAATCTACTAAGGTACTGGTATCGTCGTCAGCTTGAATATATACGCTGCCGCCACGACCACCATCACCACCATCTGGGCCACCAAATGGTACAAATTTTTCACGGCGAAAACTGGCTACGCCATTGCCACCGTCGCCAGCCTCTACGGTAATGACTGCTTCATCAACAAAGCGCATGCTGCCAATCCTCTAAAATCTTTAAAACCCCATATTCTGCCATATTTTCAAAAATTTCTCGAATAGTATTATTCAGCTAAGCATGAATTTTCTTAAACATTTATTGTGAGAGGCTTGATAATGCATATTTTTATTCGATTTCGATTGTTTTTTATTCACATATTTTCCTATAATCAGTTAGCTGAAAATCAATAATTCAAAATTAAATCACGCTTATTTTAATGAATCTCACAATTTCTGTTTATTCGCATGCATTTTTTTGATTTTCGAATTTATACATTAATTTTAAGGAACACTCATATTGTCTATCGTCCAACTCAGTGCTGCGCTTGGACCCGCAGAATGTGAACTCGCTGTAAAATATACGCTTGAAGAAATACGCAAAGAAGCCAAAACAAAAAAGATCCGTCTCCAAACAATTGAAAGCCATACGACTCAATATGGTTATTCCTCGGTACTGCTCAGTGTCAATGAGGATGCCCGAACATGGCTCAATACTTGGCTCGGTACAATTCAATGGACTTTTCAAAGTCCAATTCGTCCACAACATAAACGTAAAAACTGGTTTGTAGGCATCACACTATTTGATACACCGTTGCAACTCCCTGCAGATGACACCATCACTTTTCAAGCCTGCCGTGCTTCAGGTGCTGGTGGCCAGCATGTCAACACAACCGACTCTGCTATCCATGCAACTCATGTTGCATCTGGAATAAGTGTAAAGGTCATGTCTGAACGGAGCCAACATGCCAATAAGCGTGTGGCAAAAGAGTGGATTGCACTCAAACTACAACAACTAATGGAGAGCCAGCAAGCTCATCAGAAACACGCTCAACATTTGCAACACGCGTTGATCGAGCGAGGCAATGCTATACGCAGTTTTAAGAAGTAGAAATATTTTAAAAAGAGAATTACATGAAACCAAAACACTATAATTTAAAAGGTTTAGATAGCGAAATTTTAGATATTACAGCTATTGATTCAGATACATGCAAAATTTATATCGTCACCCAACGCGGCTATTTATATTGCTACAACTTAACTCAACAGCAATTACAACAGTTATCCATAACGCCCCTTCCGCTTCCAGTTCTAAATAATCGAGAACTCCGTCATTACGGTACCCCTAAATACCAAATTAAATGTAGTGCCAATGGGAAATTTATCGCAGTTTATGTCGATCATGGGCAATTTGGAGTTGTAATAAATACCCAAACACTGGAAACAGTTCTACACATTGATAGTCAAAATTATTATGAAGATACCGTATCTTTCTCATTGGCTTTTGCACAGTTCAATTCACAAGATATTTGTATTTATAGAAGTGACTGGAATCGACTTGAAGCATTTAATTTAACCACAAATCAGCTTTTGACTGAGCACTATATTGCAGCTTATGAAACTGAACCTCCTAAACACTATTTAGATTACTTTCATGGCGCGTTATATGTCAGTCCAAACAATGATTATATTTTAGATGATGGTTGGATATGGCATCCTGTAGCTTCTCCCAAAGTTTGGTCACTCAGACAATGGTTTAAACATAACCCTTTTGAAAGTGAAGATGGCTCAAGTGTCCAAACATTATGTTATCGAGAAAACTGGAATGCTGTAATGTGCTGGCTTGATGATCAGCATGTTGCCATTTGGAATATTGAACTGTGGGATCAAGAAGAGTTTGACCTTAAACCTGAACCTAAAAATCGATCAGGAATACATCTTCTTTCACTCGCGAAAACTACGTGGGATGATGATTATTCAGCAAACTATTGGAAAATGCCCGAACAAACTCAACAAGTTTTTAATTTATATGCTGATCAAAATTTATTAATAATTGTAGGCGATAAGAATATTACGACTTATGCCATTGCTGATCGAATCTTGTTAAATCAAATCGACAATTCACGTCCACAAAAGCAGCATAAGAGTAGACAAAGCTTACTGTCTTTTGCAAATAAAACCATTTATGAAACAAGCTATATCTAAATTTTGGCAATAAAAAAGGAAGCCTGAGCTTCCTTGATTTACAACACAATAAAATTAAGACTTCTGCAAATCCAATTGAGGTTGATTTGATTCTTCAAGCATTTTACGATCCACTTCAGCTGGGTTATTTAAAGCATCATTGAGCTTATCAACATCCAGCTTTCCGACCCACTTGGCAACCACAATCGTTGCCAAAGAGTTACCCACCAAGTTAGTCAATGCACGTGCTTCTGACATGAAACGGTCAATACCTAAAATCAAAGCCAAACCAGCGACTGGGATATTGCCTACAGCAGCCAAAGTTGCTGCCATGACAATAAAGCCTGAACCAGTTACACCTGCTGCGCCTTTTGATGAAATCAACAAGACTGCAAGCAAGGTAATTTCATGCCAAATATCCAGTTGAGTATTGGTTGCTTGTGCAATAAAGATCGCCGCCATAGTCAAATAAATAGAGGTACCATCAAGATTAAATGAATAACCTGTTGGAATTACCAAACCAACCACAGACTTTTCACAGCCAGCAATTTCAAGCTTTTTCAGCATACGTGGTAATACAGATTCTGAAGACGATGTACCCAATACAATCAACAACTCTTCACGGATCATACGAATCATTTTTAAAATGCTAAATCCGCAGAAACGACTGATCGAACCTAAAATAATAAAGATAAACAACAAACACGTGATATAGAAACAAAGAATTAACTGTGCAAGTTGCGCTAAGCTACCAATCCCATACTTACCAATGGTAAATGCCATCGCACCAAAAGCACCGATTGGCGCAAGTTTCATAATCATATTCACAATGTTAAAGAACACATGCGAAATTTGATCAATCAATCTTAATACTGGTTTTCCAGCATCGCCCAGTTTATGTAATGCAAAACCAAACAATAAGGCAAATAAAAGAACTTGTAGAATTTCACCTTCTGCAAATGCACCCACAACAGTATTTGGAATGATATGCAAAAAGAAATCAACGGTAGACTGTGATGCACCTGATTCCACATACTTACTGATACCTGTGGTATCTAAAGTCGCAGGATCAACATTCATACCAACGCCCGGTTTGGCGATATTGATGACAACCAAACCAATAATCAGGGCAATGGTAGACACGACTTCAAAGTATAAAAGTGCAATACCACCGGTCTTACCCACTGATTTCATGCTTTCCATGCCCGCAATCCCACTGACCACGGTACAGAAAATCACAGGGGCAATAATCATTTTAATGAGCTTAATAAAAGCATCACCTAAAGGTTTGAGTTGTTCGCCTAAACCAGGAACACTTTTCTCTACACCATTGATCAATTGAGTACCACTTGGAAAGTAGTGCCCTACAATCACACCCAAAATAATGGCAACAATCACTTGAAAATAGAGTGACTTATACAGCGGTTTCTTAGCCATGATAATTACTTCTTTCTATATTTCTGTTTGAAGAAATATCCAATGTTAATGCTACCATTTGCTGACACAGCCCAAAACCTCGATAAAAACTTCTGGGAAGTCGGTTTTTAGCAAATAAAAATCCCTTCAGAAAACGACAGTTTTCCAAAACAATGACAACGAATGACGATGTTTAAGATTTATTCTCGCTGGCACCTTGGCCAAAAGAATAAATACAGAACAGGAGATAAAAAATAAAACGCTCTTCAAGGCTATTTTAATTAATTTTTGATGATCAATCTCTATGCAAATGTTAATTTCGCCTAACATCTGTGCAATTTATGCTTAGACCTTAGTCTAATATTGTCTATATCTATACGATTCAGATCCATTTATGGCATAGTGTATTCCACTGTATCCTCTCCCTTGATCCATTTGACATGAATACAAAACGCAATCTTTATAAAGACTTTGAACATCCTTTTGCGCAGTTTGTGCGAATTGTCGGTAAAGGGAAAAATGGTGCACGATCATTAACTTATGATGAAGCTTATCAAGCTTTTTCAATGATTTTGAAAAATGAAGTCTTAGATGTACAACTTGGCGCATTTTTAATGTTGCTTCGAGTCAAAGAAGAGTCTGTAGATGAACTGACAGGCTTTGTCCAAGCGACCAAAGACCAATTGAATTTTCAACCACTTGCTGTGGATTTAGATTGGTCATCTTATGCGGGTAAACGCAAACATTATCCGTGGTTTTTATTGGCAGCATTAACACTTTCAAAGCATGGTTATAAAATCGTGATGCATGGTGCATCAGGCCATACCATGAACCGTGTCTATACTGAACAAGTCTTAGAATACTTGGGCTTTCCAATTTGCCAAAATGAAGCACAAGTCAAACAGCAACTAGACACCCAAAATTTTGCCTATTTGCCTTTAAATGTAATTTCTCCGATCTTGGCAGATTTGATCAATCTTAGAAATGTGATGGGTTTACGCTCCCCGATTCACACACTGGCTCGTTTGATTAATCCATTCAATGCCAAAGCAACCTTACAGGCAATTTTCCACCCTGCTTATCGTAGTTCACACCAACAAGCTGCCTTTCAATTAGGTTATAAAAATAGTGCTGTGATTAAAGGTGAAGGTGGCGAGTTTGAGCGTAATCCTGATGCCAAAACTCTTATCTGTGGTATTCAAGATGGTGAACTTTATGAACATGAATTGCCTAAATTAACCGATAACCGTAGCCCAACAGAAGAACAGCTTGATCTCGCTGTTTTTAAATCGGTTTGGGAAGGCCAACAAGCACATGAGTATGGAGAAATTGCCATCACTGAAACAATGGGCATTGCTTTATATACCATGGGTATTGTAAATAACTATCCAGAAGCCATGAGTAAAGCAAAGTATCTTTGGAACACGCGTTTCTAATTTCATCTTTAAACACAAGCGTGAACGTTATTGATCACGCTTTTGGATAAAATAAAAATCAGCCCAATAGGGATAACTTTTCCCAGAAGAATGAATATTGATGAGTTGCAACTGATCACCCACTTTGACATCGATATTATTGGGTTGATAAGGACCAGATAAATAAGCATCTTTTTGCTTACCAATCAGACTTAAACAGTACAGATGATGGGTTTTTATCTTTTTTGATGCGTCGGCTGTATAAGCATTACGGATCTTGATACCAATTAACAGCATGGGATAACCATCATTTTTAATTGATGTATATTGTGTGACTGGCGTTTGGAAATTTTGACTTGCGGTTACGGTAACATCTAATAAACATTGAATACGTCTTGCATCACTTGTTTGCTCAGCGAATGCACTGGTCGAAATTGCAGTGATACAGAATAAACTGAGTCGGGCAAACTTTATTGTTTTTAGTTGCGTTATTGTTTTGAGCAGCTTGAGCATTTTAACCTCTTTATCGTTTTTAAGATTTTTATCATTCTGAATATCTTTATCACCTTATTACGCACTTCTCGTTTTAACATATTTATCGTTTTAACATAGTTATCGTTTTAATAGCATCATGATTGAAACAGTTTAAATATTATTGTTTTTTAAATTGAGTGTTTGAATCACAAAGTGAAACTACTCTGTGATTCAAGGGATCTTTTGCTCAGTTAGATAAAACGAATCGGTTTAAATTCTGGCTCAGGCACGTGCGAATCACATTCCTCACCTTCTTCTTTATGCCCTTTATCGATATAACCTGTACGTTCTTTTTCAGGTATATTCTGATGTTCCCAAGCAATCACTGCTTGCATACAGGTTTGACGTTGCTCAGCAGTCAACGCCACACCATTTGGCCATTTACCAATTTCTACCGCAGTTTTTAAACGCTCGACAATGTCAGCATCTAAAATAGAAAGCATCTGTTCAATATTCATGGTCAATCCCGCTGAAAAGAATCAAAATCTTGATTCCAGCCAAGTTTAGTACGACAAGCCATATAGAAGTCATAACCTGGTGGATGTAAAAGTATTAGTTTGAAGGGATGTTTACGAATATGCAAACTATCACCGACATTTAATGAAACGCTATGCTGTCCATCGGCACTGACCATCGGCAACACACGGTTTTCACGGATCAATATCTTAATTTCGCTTTGCCCACCCACCACAATCGGTCTTGATGACAACGTATGTGGGTGCATTGGAACCAAAGCAATCGCATCCATACTTGGATGTAAAATTGGTCCACCACCAGATAAGGCATATGCCGTTGAACCTGTCGGAGTCGATACAATTAAACCATCGCTGTGCTGACGATAAACATATTGCCCATCAATGTTCAGCTCAAAATCAATCATATGTACAGATTTACCAGAATGAAGTACCACATCATTCAAAGCAATTGCATCATAAATTATTTCATTTTTACTGCGAATTTCAATTTCCAATAAAAAGCGACGATCAAGCTGAAACTCACCTTTTAAAACTTGATCTAACTTAAACAGCACTTCAGTGGGTTTAATATCTGTTAAAAACCCTAAGCGACCGCGGTTCACCCCAAGTACAGGAATATTGTATTTTACCAATGCACGTGCAGCATGTAATAAAGAACCATCACCACCCACCACAATAACCAAATCAACCACTTCACCGAGCAGATTCTTACTGACAGTTTGTGTATTGGTATAAGGTACAAGTTGTGCTGTAGCTGTATCAAAAACTGGATGCAGACCCAAACTTAATAAATGATCGTGTATAAGACAAAGCGTATCAACCACAGATGATTTATCTGGTCTTCCAATTAAACCGATATTACGAAAGGTCTTTGGTGAAATTTGCACAGATGCGGTAGCTCCACTGAAATTCTGAGATATAATAGCACTCTCAGTATATGTTTATAAAATCATTCATATACGAAAAATAACGAGAATGTTTAAAAAGCCTTTAAATTTGTGTATTTCACAGATTTATTATTGCAAAATTAAGAAAAGCTTCGCATGATTAGCGAAAATAAATTTGGGTATTATTATCTGTATATGAAGACCGAACGTGGTATAGGCTTAATTGCACTGATTTTTTGTGTATTAATTATTGCAGTATTTCTCGCATTTAGCGTCTACTTAATTCGCCTCGACAATGTTATTCGAGATAAGTTTGAAGGCAATCGTTGGGATATTCCTGCGAAAGTATTCGCTCGCCCGTTAGAAATCTATGCAACTGCGCCAATTGCCCAAATAGAGTTTGAACAAGAGCTCAAATTACTCGGTTATAAAAACAGTGATAGCTATACCAAATCGGGAACCTATATTACCCAACCGAATACAATTTACGTGCATACACGTGGCTTTGACTTTGGTGACAGTGTAGATCCAGAACAAGTCCTACAAGTGACCTTTGCTGGCGATACAGTTACAGATGTAAAAGCCACCAAACCAACCAATACAGGAATCGCACGTTTAGAACCGATGTTGATTGGTGGTATCTACCCGCAACACAATGAAGACCGTGTCCTGATCAAATTAAATAAAGTTCCAAAGCCTTTGATTGAAGCATTAATCGCAACAGAGGATAGAAACTTTTATCGTCATCATGGTATTTCATTCCGTGGTACAGCGCGTGCTTTACTTAGTAATGTGACTGGTGGTAAACGTCAGGGTGGTTCAACACTGACGCAACAGTTGGTTAAGAACTTTTTCTTAACCCCTGAAAAGACCTTAAAACGTAAAGTGAATGAAGCCCTGATGTCGCTGTTATTGGAGCTTCATTACAGCAAAGACGAAATTTTAGAAGCCTATTTAAATGAAGTGAATTTAGGTCAAAGTGGTAACTACTCTGTCAATGGTTATGGCTTGGCTTCACAATTCTATTTTGGTTTACCACTCAGTGAATTAAATATTTCACAACAAGCATTTTTGGTTGGTTTAGTTCAAGGGCCTACTCTATTTAACCCTTGGAAAAATCCTGAAGGCGCAAAAAAACGTCGCGATATTGTGCTGAACAATATGTTGGTGATGGGATACTTAGACCAAGCACAATATGAAAAAGAAATTGCACGTCCGCTCAATGTGGTGCGTAAACCAACATTAGGTACAGCAAGCTTCCCAGACTTCTTAGATATTGTACGTCGTCAACTTAAAACCGAATACCAAGAATCAGATTTAACCAATCAAGGTTTAAGAATTTTTACGACACTTGATCCAATTGCACAAACTAGAGTGCAAAAGAGCTTTAGAGAAACGGTGAGCCGTTTAGCCAATGCGAACCCCGCAAGATTAAAAGACCTACAAGGTGCTGTTTTAGTTACCCGTCCTGAAAACGGCGAATTGATTGCCGCTGTTGGTTCAACCCAAGACTTTACTGGCTTTAACCGTACTGTAGATGCTAAACGTCAAGTAGGTTCTTTACTTAAACCTGTGATTTATTTAAGTGCGTTGGAATCAGGTCGTTATAACTGGGCATCACAAATTGAAGATGCGCCAATTAGTTTACCTGTCAGTGGTAATCAAACCTGGACACCAAAGAATTATAGTGGAACAGGTCATGGCTATGTTCCGATGTCTCAAGCCTTAGCAAACTCATATAACTTGTCTGCTGTACGTTTAGGGAACGAATTTGGGATCTCTACATTTAGCAATAACTTGTCTAAATTTGGGGTGACCTCAAAGATTCCAAACTACCCGTCTATTTTCCTTGGTGCGGTTGATATGTCACCCATGGAAGTAATGAGTATTTATGGTAACTTCGCAACAGGTGGATTTAAATATCCAACCAAAGCCATTCGTACTGTTGTAGATTCTAATGGTCGTTTATTAGAACGTTTTGGTTTAAATGTACAACAAACCATAGACCCTTCTGCTGCCTTCTTATTAAACTTTGGCTTACAACAAGTCATGTCTGTGGGTACAGGTAAAGCGGCTTACAACACATTACCTGCTGATCTCAAACTTGCGGGCAAATCTGGTACAACCAACGATACCCGTGATTCTTGGTTTGCTGGATATTCTGGCAATAATTTAGCAGTGGTGTGGTTAGGCTTAGACAATAATAAAATCACTGGGCTTACAGGTTCATCAGGTGCATTACCTGTCTGGATCAATGTCATGAAGCAGTTACGTCAAAAACCAGTGAATTTACGTCAAACAGATGATATTTCATGGCAATGGATTGACTCTCGTACTGGGGAGCTTTCAGCACAAGGCTGTGAAGGCGCACTATATATTCCATTATTACGTCACACAGTCCCTAATCGTGCGACAGAGTGCGGCATGCCATATTATCAAGTCGATCCTCAATCCACGCCTGATACGCAACAAAACACTTCACAGCCGCATTCAAGTGATAGTATAGAAAACTATATTCGCGAAAGTGAAGACAGTTTAGATCAGGACTCAAGAGGTCATGTGATCTCAAGTGGTAGTTATAACAACTAATCTAAACATGTTGGATATACGGGTAAATTGGCTTTTAAATAGGAATTTGTGATGAAACGAAATGTAAGCACAATCGCTTATATTCTAAGTTTAAGTGGAATATTAACTTTGGCTGGGTGTCAAACAACACCCCAACAAAATTCTAAACCAAGCAAATCTGTTGAAAAGCCAAAATCTGAACAGCCTGACCATCGGGTTGCGACACCAGATGGGGTAAAAATTACCCCTTATGAACGCCCTGAAATTAAACGTGAAAAAGTTCCTGTTGTGATTGCGCCACAATCCAAACCTCAAACGCAAAAATTTGAGGATGGGGAAAATATTCCAGCCTTTAAACAGCTCATCCAACAAACTCAAACCGCATATCAAAAAGGCCAGTGGGATGAAGCTGAACGTTATGCAATCCATGCACAACGTATAGCACCACAATCGGCACAAGTGTTCTCTTATTTGGCTCAAATTGCCAATCAGAAGAAACAATATGCAAATGCGGAATCTCTAGCGCGACGTGGTTTAAGTTATGCGCAAAGCCCATCCCAAAAGAAAACCTTTTGGAATGTTATTTTGCAGGCTGCTCAGCAATTAAAAAATCAACAGACCATCGCAGAAGCGCAAAAACAGTTACAACGCTTATAACTGTTTAAGCCAATATCTCTGCTCGATTAAAAATTTCGAATCCCAGCAATCCCGTATGCATAATGCTGTTGTGCAATCGCTAAATCAGCTTGGCTTAATCCCCCCAATGCAAAGACCGGTAAATCACAGGTCTTTGCATATTCAGCAAATTTTTCCCATCCAAGTGCATTGGCTTCAGGATGGGTCTGGGTTGCAAATACTGGACTTAACATCACAGCATCAAAGCCTAAGCTCTGTGCTCGCTGTAAAGATACCAAATCATGACATGCTGCTATACAACGTAGACCGATTGGTAACTGCCCGATGTGTAAATCCATCAATTGATGCTGTTTATAATGTACAGCAGCTATACTTTTTTGAAGATACTCAGGCAACTGTTGCCATAGCTCTATATTGACGATCAAACGAGATAAGGCATTTGCAGCTAACTGCGAAATTTGTGTTACAGCAACCTGATCTGCAGTCGTTCTAAAATAAAAAAGTTGCGCGTTGTCATCTAGACTTTTTTCTATGCTCAATGCTGAAAGATTGTCGGAGATTTTAATTTGATGCGCCCAGTACAAGCGTTGAATAATCGCTTGATTGGCTTTGGGGAAATTCAGTGCGAAGAGTTGATCACGTCCATACCATGTCCAAGGTTTCTGAATATCATGCAAATATTGTTCAGGAACCGTGGCATGAAAAAGATGGAGAAACACTTCAACATCATCATAAACATGATGGATCACGTCAAAAGCATGCCATTGCTGGATGCCAATTCCCACTTCCTCAAAGATCTCTCGACGGCATGCTTCAACAGGCGTTTCCCCTGCTTCAATTTTGCCGCCAGGAAATTCATATTTATTGCCCTGATGCTGATCTGCATTGCGCCAACCGACCAACACTTTCCCACGATAAAGTAATAAAGCGATAGCCACATGAATACTGGGTTTAGACATAAAAATCGACACCTGAATTTTTAATGAATTGTAAGCAATTATAGAAATTTTATAAATGATAAAAATTATCGTTGACAGACCTATTCGATAATGATTATCATTTAAATCACTTAGACAGCACCCCACACGGAGTAACAATAATGAACGCACCTTTTAGCCTATTCACACGTAACACTGAAGCTCACCAATCCCTTCCGATGTTACATTCAAATAACTTATTTGCATTAGGGCGCGAAATTCGCATCATGCATGCTGGAGAAGAATATCGCTTACGTTTAACACGTAACAATCGTCTAATTTTGACCAAATAACTATAAAAACATTAAGTTAAAACAAAAAACGTGGGAACAAGCAGTATGAATCAGCGCATACTGCTTTTTAATTTTGTCAGCTGATTTTTAATGCTTGTCTGTTGATTTTTATGCAACAACCTATCTCTATAAATCGATCCAATGAAATGCTAAACACTCAATAAAAATAACCGATTCAATCGTACAGCTTTAACGTAAATAAACACAAACGCTCAAACCGCCATATTCGGAAGCAGCAAACTGAATCTGTCCATGATGCAGATCGATCACCTTTTTACAAATTGATAAACCTAAGCCTGAACCTTGTGTTTTGGTCCCCAACGCTCGGTAAAAACGTTCACCTAAACGATCTAAGATATCTTGAGGAATACCCTCACCATCATTTTGAATTTCAAAGCTATTGCTATTGTTTAAAGGTCCAATCTGAATATAAATATTGCCCTGTACTGGCGTATAACGAATCGCATTATCGACAAGATTGCGAATACAAATAAACAGTAATTCTTCATTTACATAGACCTGAACATCTTCGCTTTGAATATGAATCTGAACCTGCTTTTCATCTATACATGGATCTAAGCTACTTAACACATGCTGAGTCATTTGCTCTAGACTTATCCAAGTCTTCGGTAATTCACTGGCATCCGCTGGATCTAATCGTGCTAAAAGCAAAAGATTTTCAAGAACCAGCGTTCCTCGATTCACATCATTTTGAATACTATTGAGTTGCTGATAAATCTCAGGAACCTCTGCATATTTGCGTTGTAATAACTGCAAACGCATTTGTATCGCAGAAAGCGGCGAGCGCAATTCATGTGATGCATCTGCGGTAAAGCGTTGTTCAGCAATTAAAGCTTGATCCAGTCGAGCAAGCATTTGATTGAGCTGATTGACCATTGGCTCAAGTTCTTTAAATGCAGGCTGTTGCTGAATTAAGCTGAGATCATTGGCATTTTTCTCTGCAATTTCTGTTGAAAGCAGTTGAATGGATTTAAATTGTTTTTTAACTGAGAAATGTAAAATCAGCCATTGCACCAACCATAAGCTCAATAAAACCAATAGATAGCTGATAAAACTTTGCAATAAGTCTTTAAAACGGACACTTAAGGGCTGTACAACATAGACGCTTAACTGAGAATCCTGATCAATTGCTCGGTAGCTACGTAACAACTTATTTTCTGCCCAAATAAATGCATATCCATTGTCTTCGTGTTTAGACAGAAGATTGGCTTGACCTTGTTGCAAATCAAATTCAGGTGATTGGGTCAACATCACCTGACCATTCATCAATCGATATTGAATATCAAATTCATCACTTAACTCATCCAATTGAAAACCAGAGGTCGCACTTAAATCTGAGATCAGAAGCATATCTGCAACTTCATCCATGATTTCATCTTGTACCTTCATGTTGTGATAAATCGAAAGACTGACCAGAAGTATCAGCGCAAAAACACCTGCCACAATTGAACTGAGCATGGAGGTCTTAATCAGCTTAGTTTGTAGTGATACTGCTTGGCTCATATTCATCCTATTGAAATCATTCAAAGTGCTCGGTGAAATACTCAATCTTGCTCTTTATTCATACGATAGCCCAAGCCACGGATTGTTTTAATCAAATGTCCACCGATCTTCTTACGCAATTGATAGATATAAACTTCAATCGCATTACTTTCAATTTCATCTCCCCAAGCATAAAGAGATTCTTCCAATTGCTCTCGTGTCACAATATGTTCAGGCTTTTGCATCAATTTATGTAAAATTTGAAATTCTTTTGCAGTGAGATGAACAACTTGCTGATCCTGAAATACCGTTTTCGCTTGAGTATCTAACACTAAATTTTCATATTTTATTTCATGTAAATTTGTGACTTGGGTTTGTCTGAGCTGTGCCCGTACTCGGGCAGATAATTCTTCTAAACTAAAAGGCTTTACCAAATAATCATTTGCGCCGAGATCCAAACCTTGCACACGATCTTGAATACTATCTCTCGCTGTAAGAAAAATCACAGGAATTTCTGGAAATTGACGTTTTAACAGTTTAAGAATTTCATCGCCAGTGGCTTTGGGCAAACCACGATCTAGCAAAATGCAGTCATATTGATGCTGTTCTATGGCTAAAATTGCATGATCACCACGTTCGACCCAATCTATATTGTAGCCATCCATTTCCAACCAAGATTTAATACTTTCAGCTTGTGAACTATCATCTTCAGCGAGCAAAATTCGCATAGACCATCTCTCTTTTAGGCAGATAAAGCCTTGATCAAAATAAAATCTGCAGTTTGTTGCTGTTCATACTTGTTGAACATAGGTAAAGACCACATGCATACACATGTAGTCTTAGCGAATATAACGAGAATCTGCTGTGATTTGTTTTAATGGATAAAATAATTAAAAATTCACCGCATCTACATCAATTTCTACACGTTTCGTAGGTTTATAGTCGATATCGACCTCACCAAACAATGTCACTGTAGCATTTGCCGCGATCGGTTTACCTTGCCATAATTCATCATCAATATCGACAGTAATGCTACCTGTGCTATCACGGAATTGATATTTTTCATCACCGATTGCTTTAACCACATTGCCACGAAGCTGCACTTTAGTATCGTCTTTTAATGTTAACGCCTGTTTTACTGTGGTTAAACTTGGTGTAAGCGCTGATTGATTTATCGCTGTGTTTGCAGTGGCAAAACTTGTTAAACCAATCAAGCTTGTGGTTAAAATTGTTTTCGCAATGACGTTCATTGTTGTGTCCTCATATCGGTTCATTGTTTCGATAGAAGCATTAAAACAAACCAACATGAGGTGAATCTTAGGATTTCTTCATTTGCTCTTTTAAGTCAAAATTAATTTAAAGGCACAACTCTAAGGACTTCTTCCAGCGTAGTTACCCCTTCCAATACTTTCCGTGCACCAGCAATTCTTAATGGTTCAATACCCTCTTTTTTTGCCTGCATTTTTAAATCATCTAAAGTCACACCCGCACTAATTCGCTGCTTTGCTTCAAGGCTAATCGGCATAAACTCGTAGATCCCAACACGACCTTTATAACCTGTTTGACGGCATTCCTCACATCCAACTGCTTTATATACAAAACTAGGCATTTTGGTCTGATAGCCAAATGTCAAATGCTTCCACTCTTGTTCATTGATAAAGGTTTCTTGTTTGCAATGAGGGCAAAGCTTACGCACTAAACGCTGAGCCAATACTCCCAAAATCGTTGCAGCGGTTAAAAAAGGCTGCACGCCTAAATCATGCAAACGTGTCAAACTTGATGGTGCATCATTGGTATGCAGGGTTGAAAGTACTAAGTGACCTGTTAATGCTGCCTGAATCGCCATGTTGGCAGTATCTTGGTCACGAATTTCCCCAACCATAATAATATCTGGATCTTGACGCATCAACGCACGGATACCATCGGCAAAACCGAGCTCAATCCCTTGATTGACCTGCATCTGGTTAAAACTTGGCTCCAACATCTCAATCGGATCTTCAATGGTACAGACATTCACTTGTTCGGTAGCCAATTGTTTTAACGAAGAATAAAGCGTGGTGGTTTTACCTGAACCTGTGGGGCCAGTCACCAAAATAATGCCATGACTATGTTGCGTTAAAGCATGCCACTGTGCCAATAAATGTTCATCAAAACCCAATTGTTGAAAACTTCGTACCAAAACTTCTGGGTCGAAAATACGCATTACCAACTTTTCACCAAAAGCAGTCGGCAATGTTGAAAGACGTAACTCGGTTTCTTGTCCTTTCGGTGTCCGTGTTTTTAAACGCCCATCCTGCGGTTTACGTTTTTCTGCAACATTCATACGACCTAAAATTTTAATCCGTGAAATAACCGCGGTTAAGGTATTGGCTGGCATATTATAAATCGTATGCAGTACCCCATCGATACGAAAACGAATTTTGCCTTTTTCCTTACGCGGTTCTAAGTGAATATCACTCGCCCCTTGCTCAAAAGCAAACTGTAAAACCCAATCGACCAGTTTCACAATATGCTGATCATTGGCATCAGGATTCTGGGTATCACCCAATTGTAAAAGTGCTTCTACACCTTTATTTTCTTTATCATAGGCACTGGATTTTTGCGAATTGCTGACCGCTTTACTGACTTGATAGTACTCAGTTAAATAACGTTGTAATAACTCAGGATTTAACACTACTTTTTCAATTTTTTTGGGGCTTAAACTACGCTCTAAATTATGTACCCAATCCGTCATAAAAGGCTGCGCTGTACCAATCAGAATTTTATCGGCACTGACCTCAACTGCTAAAATTTTATTTCTTATTGCAAACTCTTGCGACATAACATTGGTCAGTGAAGTCACATCGGCCTTTAACGGATCAATTGTAAATGAATTGAGTTCGGCTTTTTCAGCTAACCATTCTGTCAGTGTGGTCAAAGTCAGTCTTTTCACTGGATTTTTAGCATCGACGAGCTTAAAGCTGGCTATCCATTGCAAAGGATGCCACTTCAACTGATCGCGTAGTCGATGCGTGGTTTGTACCAATAATTTTTCACGTTCTGTAATACGACCATCTTTTAATAATTGTTCTAAACACCAAGCTGTATCGATTTCAAAATTAAATTGCATTGTTATATCCCCGAAACTCAATCTACTATAACAAAATTAATTGTTGTATTTCTTGGATTTTCTAAATTCAATAATGTATTTAGCGTAAGGCTAAAAAATAAACTTTTGTTTTTCTAAAACTTTGCGATACATTGAAATCATTCTATTAATTCATGGTCTTATTTGGAGAGCACTATGAATTTTATATCGCTATATCCATTTCCATTTGGCTCTTATACCGATTTCCTCACCATCATTGCGGCTGCATTGGGTTGTGGTCTACTTATCGGTCTTGAACGTGAACGAAGTCAGCAACGTGAAAATCAAAATAGTTTTGCGGGTCTAAGGTCATTTGCCATCTGCGCTTTACTTGGCGCTGTTTGCTTTTTGTTTGGTCCCTATTTTGGCATTGCGGGTGCATTCATTACAGGTGGTATCGTCATTTATTCTTTAAAGAATCAAACTGATGATCCCGGTGTAACCACTGAAATTGCATTTATCCTCACTTATTTTATCGGTGGAATGTGCGTTTGGAATATTTCTTTTGCTGCAGGTTTATCGGTCATCCTCACCGTCTTGTTGATGACTAAACATTCTATGCATGGCATTGCAGGGAAATGGATTACAGAATCTGAATTTAAAGATGGAATTTTCTTACTGGCATTGTTATTAATTGCATTGCCACTGACACCAAACAAAGCTTTGTGGGGTGCTGTACTTAACCCCTATGTTATTTTAAAATTACTCACCTTAATCTTGGCGGTGCAAGCACTTGCACATATTGCCAAACGATTATTGTCATCAAAAAATGCCATGCTGTTGTCTTCGCTTGCTTCAGGTTTTGTTTCCAGTACCGCTACCATTGCCAGCTTAGGATTAGAAGTCAGAAATGAACGTGCAGATGCCAAAGCCAATGCTGGGGCAGCATTAATGTCTTGCGTGGCAACCCTACTACAACTCATGATTATTGTGATTGGGGTCAGTATTACATGGTTCAAGCTCATTGTACTGCCCAGTCTAATCGCTATCGCGATCCTGACCATTTTTGCCTTATGGTTTATGCGTCACACACAACCGATTGAAAATAATCAACTTACTGATAGTCGTATGTTTAGTCTAAAAGAAGCAGCCATTATTGCAGCATCGTTAACCTTGATTCAGGCAGGTGTATATGGGCTAAATCTTTTATTGGGTGATGCGGGTTTAATTGCAGGTACGCTTTTGGCCTCATTATTTGAAATTCATGGCGCTTTGGCCACGATTGTCATTCAGGGAGAACCGAGTAATCACATCTTATCTCTCGCCTTTGTTTTAGGTTTAGCTGCACATGCCATTGCGAAATCGATCAATGCATTTTTAAGTGGTGGCAGCCGCTATGCCTTGATCTTTGCTCCAATTCAAATTTTGCATATGACCATGTTTATCATCGTTTTTGTTTGGGCTCTTCAATATTAAAAGCACTTTTTTTTGCAAGGATGAAATTGAAAAGCAGCAAAATCATTTTAAGTTTTCGATCAATATATAATTATAAAAATTAAGAGAATTTTAAAATTTCATCAAAAAAACATTGAAAAAATAAAATGTTTAAATATGATGACAGCGAGAATTTTTATACTCATAAATTTTAATATTTTATAATTTGGAATAATTCATGAAAATTAAATTACTGTCTATTACCATCATTTCTTCATTATTTTTAAGCGCATGTGGAGGTGATTCAGATGCTGGGGATTATACAACAAACAACGAATCTGAATGGTTTGGATATGAAACTGGCGCTTCAACTCAAGACATTAACCTCTTTACTAAAGTAAAGTTTAGCTTTAACAATAAGCAGATGTACATCAATGGTGAATATAACGTTGATGGTTCAACACAGTTCCTTTCATCAGATCTTTTAAGTGATTATCTAGCAACAGATGGGCTCTATGATGCACCTAAAAGTAAAACTGATTTGGGCTATCAATATGCAACGTTGAAATCGAAAACAGCGACAGTTTGGACATTTACACCCTATTCATCTCGTAACTATAACCAATTGGAATTAACTGAAAAATTTGAAACAGTGAACTTAACAGGCAAAACAATTAGTCCGTATATCAATGGATTTGAGCATTATGCTGGTTCAAATATAGCGCTTAGCTCAGTAGTTGGCGCTTATTCTTCATATTATGTGCAAAAACTTAAAGGCAAAACATTCCCGTCTGGATCAACGTGTTTACGATCAATTTCCTCTTCAACAAATACAAGCTTTGCTGATTTTTATTCAAGCTCTCGTCTGAATAATTACGACCCATCAAAATATTTTAAAGATGGTTATATTTCAACGACGCTAGGAAAATTCAACTTAGATTTATCCAGAGACATGCAACTGAATACATCAGTTGATGCCGTAGCTAAAATCAGCTCTGACTATTACCCAGCAAGTTATTATACTGCGGGTGAATATGACATACTTGCAAACCAAATTAAGCAATATGAACGAGATTATCAAGATGCTGTTGCTGAGTTTGGTAAAAACAGTATAAATGCACAGTTAGCAGAAGCTTATCTAAATGGCTTAAAGTCAGAATGTACGCTGTTTAACAAAACAGCAAGTGTTGCAATTGATGCTGTAAAATAAAAGATATTCTTTTATATAAAAGCACTAAAGATTTTTCATAAGTCAAAAATGATTATGTGAAGTGAATCATATTGATATTGAAAGTTCCTTCTCCCTTTGGGAGAAGGCTAGGATGAGGGCGCTTTTATGTTGATTTATGGTTTTAAAAAGGACTTATGAAAGAAGTCTACTGACTAAATCTTATTTTTAGTCAGTGCTTAAAATAATTTACTCGTTTCATTTTGTAGCTAGAAAAACAACAAAGTCAAAAATCACAGCCTATTTAACAAAATCTACAACCATCTATTTCACAACCGCCTAACGATATTTACCAAATACTTTCCAGAGATTGTTATCCGCCAAAGGATCAGCATAGCTATCATTACGTGGCTTGCGCGGCTTATCGCGGGCATCCACCAATTCAAAATCTTTTTCAGTGCTCAGCACTAAACCATTCACATAAAATCGTGTTCTTGTATATTCACTTTGTCCAAACTGAAAAATATAGGTTCTTAAATCAATAAACTCACGATGCGCAACCAAGGCTGCGCTATCATCACTGTTTAACCACTGCGACATATTTTTAATTTGGCTGGGTTCAAATTGCCCACATTTCTCAACCAGTGAAGCAATCCCACGAAAAGTTTTTGATTCTTTGGCACGGGTTTTATTAATTCGAATCCGATCTACATGAAAAAAGAACAAAGGTAAATTTAAATGGCTGGGTAATTGAGCCACATCTAGAGCCTCATCCTGCATAAAAGGTTGATACAAGGTTTGTGCCCTTTCAAGCAATCCAAGCCACTGTTTATAGTAGGCCTCTACTGCGGATTGGGTTCCATAATAAATTGGCAAACCCTCAACATTGCTCAAGTCTACAGGTGGCCAAATATTTTGGCGTAATAATGCAATATCACTTTTCAAGCTTTGTATGGCAATCGCATCTTGCATTATCTACTCCTTGAGTATTTATTAAGCTTAGGCTATTTGAGTATGCTATAGTTATATCAATGAAACAAGTCTATGAAAAGGAATGATAATGTCCGAAAATAATGATTTTTTTGAAGAAACTGAAGAAGTTGAATCTGACGAATACTTTTATGAGCGTGCTGATGAATTTATTGCTCTCGCCAATCAATTTGCAGATCAAAATCATCAAGTTTCGCATTTGACAGCACATCCTGGAAAGATCAGTGCTTCATTTATGTATGCCAATGCCCGTTATAGTATTTGGCATGCGGCATGTGCCTATAATCAAGCGCCAGATTTTAAAGCGGATCGCCAAGTCATCTTAGACTATTATGTAGAACAATTTAAACTCATGCTTGAAGATCATCTTGATGAATATCAAGAAAATTTTGACAGCTATTTTGCAAATTCAGATACAGAAGAAGTAAAGCGTTTCGTTTAACCCTTGGATTGCCTATAATAGCCCACCAATGAAATACGCTATGTGGAAAAGTCATGTCTCAAAAAATCGATGCTACTGATGTCACCGAAGAAGAAGCTTTAAATGCTGTTTTTTTTGAGCGTGCGGATGAGTTTATCAAACAAGCCAATGAGTTTTGCCGCCCAGCGAAAGGACAGCAACCTAAGCCAGAAGAACTTCGTGGACAAGTCAGCTCAGCAATGCTCTTCGCTACTGCACGTTTTAATACTTGGGTTGCTGCAAACACCTTTAAAGATGGTGATGAAATGCGTGACGCCAAAGAACAAGTCATGTCTTATATATTGCAACAATTCCAAATGATGCTTGAAGACAATTATGATGAATATTGTGAGCAGTTTGAAAATTATCTCCGTTTCCGTAAAAACGAAGATTTTCATACCCACAAACATGATCATGATGGCCATGATCATCAACACTGATTGAATTAATTCATCTTAGATCAATCAAAGCATTGATAAAATAGCCTCTTCAATGAGGCTATTTTTTTATAACAATTTATGGCGGTCATCCCAAAATAATAAAATCAACTGATTCCTCCAATGGCTTTACCGCTTAAATTTTACCAAGTGACAATATTCACCTTTTATAAAATTCATGTATTGTATTTTGATAATAAATAACAATTTGGACGTTATATGCAAGATTTGAATTTTCCAATCATTGACCCACATATTCACCAGTGGGATCCCTACAACACCCCTCATGCAGCAGCATTTGCGGTAAAGCTTTTGGGCAAGCGTCCATTCCTACTCGATAAAATGGTGCGTTTAGTCAAAGCTAAAGATTTGATTGAAACGGTTGGACTAACTGAGCACATCACCCGCCCCTATTTACCACAAGACTATAAACATGATCTTGGCTCATATACAGTCGAACAAGTGGTGCATATTGAAGCCAGTTGGGCCAAACAGAAAGGCAAAGGCGTCGTGGGTGAAACAGAATTTATTGAATCCTTACCCTTTAATGAAAATACTGTAAAACTTGGTGGCATCGTGGCTACCGCCGACCCGTGCGATCCTAATTTCAAAAAGATTTTAAAGTTACACCAAAAAGCATCTAAACGTTTGCGCGGTATCCGCCGCATGGCTGCCTTTCATGAAGATAAAGGCGTGCATAATTGGACAGATCTCCCGCACCTGTATACCGAGAAAAAGTTCTTAAAAGGCTTTGAACAACTCGCGCAACATAATCTGAGTTTTGATGCTTGGGTGTATTCTCATCAAATTCCCGATGTAATTGAGCTGGCAAAAAAGTTCCCAGAAACCTCAATTGTTTTAGACCACTTTGGTACACCAGCAGGCTTGTTTGGTAAAATTGGACAAAATACAGGCTTGTCTAAAACAGCACGTGAAAATATTTTTTATCAATGGCAAGATGCTATTGCTGAATTATCCGCTTATCCAAATGTATATACCAAAATGTCTGGTCTATTTATGCCAGTGCTTGGTCATCAATTTTATAAGAAAAAACAACTGGCCTCTAAGCAACAAATCATTGATCTTGTTGCACCACTGATTCTGCATGCTTTGGAAAGTTTTGGCACCTATCGGGTAATGTTTGCTTCTAATTTCCCAATGGATCGGGTCAATACCAGTCTAGTGAATATCATTGATGCGTTTAGTGATATCGTGATGCAATATGATGAAAATGCACTGGAAAATATCTTCCACCATAATGCCAAACAATTTTATCGTTTGTAATTTTACAAGATAAAAGAGGTGTTTATTTAAACACCTCTTCAAACTTATTTACTGACTTTACCTATACGCATAATTTTTTAACTATAGAAGTTTAATTACATTGAGCAAGAAAGGCTTGAATTGCATGTCGTGCAATTTCAGCATCTTCAAATGATTTCACTCCAGAAATACCCACTGCACCAACCAACTGACCTTGATACAAAATAGGCTCACCACCTTCCAACATCCCTGAGCCGCTCTGCATGGTTAAAAATCCCATTTGACCATTTTTGATAAGGGTCTCATATGATCCCGACGGTCTACGACTTAATGCAGAGCATCTGGCTTTGTCCAAACAGAATTTCGACGTCAATGCAGAAGCGCCGTCCATACGCTTCATTGCCAATAAATTGCCCGTTTCATCAACGATGGCAATACTGACATTAAAAGCATGATCAATTGCATATTGATGTGCTTTATTCAATAAAAACTCTGCATCAGATAAGGTTAAATAGTGTTTGGTTTGCATATTTTCTTCCTGAATTATAATGTCTAAAATCACAAAAAAGCCTGTAGTCCTTAGACTACAGGCTTTTATTCTAAATCAAACTTGATTCAAAAAGACTGTCCATTCTGCTCATTTATTCAAGCAATCGAAGCGGCCTTAAATCCCCTTAAGCTTGCATTTCAGCAAAGACTTGTTTAGCCATATCAATAGTAAACTGAATATCTTCATCACTGTGTGCAGCTGAAATAAAGCCTGCCTCAAATGCAGATGGAGCAAGGTTTACACCACGATTTAACATCCCGTGGAAGAATTTACGGAATGCTTCAATATCGCATTTTAAAATATGGTCAAAACTGCTAATTTCGGTTTGATCAGTAAAGTAAAGGCCGAACAAACCACCAGCTTGTTGAGTAAAGAATGGGATTCCAGCTTCATCCGCAGCCGCTTGTAGACCCTGTAATAATTGATCTAATTTTGCAGACAAATCAGTGTAGAAGTTCGGTTGGCGAAGGGTTTCAAACATTTTGATCCCTGCTCGCATAGCCAATGGATTACCCGACAAGGTTCCTGCTTGGTAAACCCCACCTAAAGGCGCGATACATTCCATGATTTCACGTTTTCCACCAAATGCACCGACTGGTAATCCAGCACCAATGATTTTACCCAAAGTCGTTAAATCAGGTTTTACATTATAATATGCTTGCGCACCACCGAGTGCTACACGGAAACCGGTCATCACTTCATCAATAATAAATACTGATTTGTATTGATCACATTGTTCACGAATCGTTTCTAAGAAACCTTTGATTGGTTTAACCAGATTCATATTTCCAGCAACAGGTTCAACAATCACCCCTGCAATCTCTTGACCATATTTCGCAAAACAAGCTTTAACAGCTTCAATATCATTATATGGCAAGGTCACCGTATGCTTGGCAAAATCAGCAGGTACACCCTTTGATGTTGGCTCACCCATGGTCAACATGCCTGAACCCGCTTTAACCAATAAAGAATCTGAATGTCCGTGATAGCAACCTTCAAATTTCACAATCATGTCACGACCTGTATAACCACGCGCCAAACGAATAGCGGTCATGGTTGCTTCAGTACCTGAGTTGGTCATACGGACCAATTCAATTGATGGCATGATCTCACAGATCAAATCAGCCAGTGTGGTTTCATGTACCGTCGGTGCACCAAAGCTTAAACCATCAACTGCTGCTTCTTGTACTGCTTGGATAATATCGGGATGCGCATGACCTAAAATCATCGGCCCCCAAGAACCCACATAGTCCACATAGCGCTTGCCGTCGACATCGTATAAATAAGCACCTTTGGCTTTTTCGATAAATACTGGCGTACCACCCACCCCATTAAACGCTCGTACTGGAGAATTCACTCCACCTGGAATATGTTTACTGGCTTGTTTAAACAATTGCTCTTGTTTTGGAGATAGGCTCATAAATCGACTCAATCCTGTAGAATACTAAAATTTCAAAATGATATAAAAAATCACGATACAAATTAAGATTTTGCAGTTTCTGCAAATAACTGTGCCCAAGCTGCGACACGGGCAGGAATATTTTCAACTGATAGAGCTAATATATCACTAATCACTGCGCAAAGGTCAGCACCAGCCTCAATCACAGCTTGAGAATTTTCAACCGTTAAACCGCCAATGGCACAAATAGGTAAATCAAACTTTTTAGATGCCTGCTGTAATGCTGCTAGACCAATATTACCTGCTTCTGGTTTGGTCGATGTTGCATAAATTGCGCCAAAAGCTACATAGCTTGCTCCTTCAGCGATTGCTTTTTCAGCCAACTCAATTGAGTTTAAGCAAGTTCGCCCAATGATGACACCTTGTGGTAAACGTTGCACTGCATCTGAAATTTCACCATCAGACTGCCCAAGATGCACACCTAAACTAAATTGTTCAGCTAAATCTAAATCATCATTAATCAAAAATGGTGTCTGATACTTTTCACACAGTTGCTTGATCTGCTTCACTTCATTGGCTTGGTCAGATTGAGCTACTTTTTTACGGCGATACTGAAGAATAGCGACTTGCTTAGTGCTTAAAGCAGCTTCGAGTTTTTCTAATAATAATTGGATTGGATCGTCGTTGGTAATCAGGTAAAGACCGCGCATTCAATATTCTCAAACAATCAAATAAATGGATTATAAGCAAGTTTTCTCAGCGAAGACGTGACAAAAACAAAAAAGCTTAGAAATCTCTAAGCTTTTTTGTTTAATTTTTACCATGCTGGCAAGATTAGCTCTCAATTTTATCTAGACTACGGTCTTTTAAACTTAAATTGCCACGTACAATATCGGAAAGCATACGCCAGTCAGAAATAAAACTATAAAGAGGCTGCTTAAAGCTTGCTGGCTTATTTTTCTCAAATACAAAATGCCCCACCCAAGCACATGCATAGCCAGAAAGCAGTCCATAGGCCACATATTTTGCTTTACGTTGACGAATTGCTTTGCTAAAGAAATAAATACCGACACTACTTCCAGCTGCATGCAAACGGCGACTCATCATGCTACGGTGTTCAGTTAAATAAAAACGATAAAATTCTGAATAGTTTTTAATTGGTAATTCAAACTTCGGGTTTTGCTCTAATTCCGATTTAGGCTCAACATACGCGTTCATGATCAATCATCCTGTTTTATTTTTAATCAGCTTAGTTTATTTTATGCTGCAATAACAGCCAAATTCAATATCAAGTCTGTTGACAATTCATCTATATTTGCGAATTCAAGTATTGCCCAGACCATACCAGTCACGAAATAGGAAATTTTGTCATTCTAAATATTTAATTAGTAACGATATAGCGGTAAAAAATACTCAAATGGCATGCTATACAAGTCTTCTGATGACACATTTTAAGTTACAATGCCAGATTAAACATTCAAGAATGTTTAACTCTCTAATAACCATGATTAACACTTAGGACCCTCACATGCTTGAAGTTGAATTAAAGTTTCAAATTCCGGAAGCCCGCCGCAATGCACTCCTTAAAGCATTAGATCCTAAAAAATCCCAAATTATTCAATTACAAGCAAAATACTACGACACACCTGATCGTCAGATGTCCCAACACGGCGCTGCACTACGTCAACGCTTAGAAGGGACGCGTTGGGTACAAACATTAAAAGCAGCGACTAAAAGCCATTTACAACGCTTTGAAGACAATATTGATTTAGGTGAGCTTGCTGAAGCCCCAAGTTTAGATATTGATATTTACCAGAATAAACCCGAAGCACTTGCTGTTTTAAAAAATGCATTGGGGGATAAGTTTGACGAACTCCAATTACAATTTGAAACTGACATCCAACGTACCATCCGTGTGATTCAGTTTGAAGATGCTGAAATTGAAATCAGTCTCGATATTGGTGAAGTCCGAACTGAAACCTCCAAACAAGAAATTCATGAAGTAGAATTTGAATTAAAAAGTGGCTCAATTCAATCACTTTTAGCCTTTAGTTTTGAATGGGTTAAAAAGTATCACTTATGGCTCGATGTACGTAGCAAGGCTGAGTTTGGACACTTATTGACTGTGGATCAAAAAGTCAGCCCAGCACAGCTCAGCAAAGAAACCATTTTAAATAAAAAAGACACTGCAGATAAAAATTTACGTGTGCTTATTGCCAGTCAATTACAACATTTATTGCCAAATATTGCCGCGATTTCTGCACAAGTTGCCCAGCCTGAACATATTATTCAAGCGCAGACTGCCCTACACCACTTACATTTAAGTCTTTCTCTATTTAAAGATTGGACAGATACCAAAACGGATAAATGGTCACATCAACTCTCAGCGTTTGAGAGTCATTTTAAAAACTTACAGCATTTTGAACATATGCAACGCACATTAGGTGCGTTACTGCAAAATCCGAAAACAGCACAAAGTTTAGATCGGGATATTTTGTATGCCAATGAAAAACTCATCAATTTGGTCAAATCGACTCAAAATGTGCAGCACTATTTAGAATTACTCATGTTCAGTTTAGGACAGTCTGCGAAAGCGCCAACCCATGACTTAAAATGGTTTGCGCAAAATACATTGCAAAATCAGTATCGACAGTTACAAGAAAGTTTAAATGAAGCTGATCTATCTGACCTTGAAAGTCTAGAAGCGCTGGCTCAGCATTTAAATGAATTAAAATTTAGCTTTCCGATCCTAACCAATATCTATGATGTTAAGAACTTACAGAAATATGCGAAATCTTTAAATGATGCTCAACAAGCATGTGAGCAATATCAAGTGCTTGCTTCATCATCTTCTTACCTACAACAAACCGACCTTGAAGCCAGTGATTGGTTTGCCTTAGGCTGGCTTACCGCAAAACAAGAAGCTTATGCGGAAAAACTGCTTGAAGCGACGGAACAGTTCTTGGTCAGTCGTAAATTTTTAAAATAAATCAGCAGCGAGAAGAGATGGTTTTATTGAATAAAATCATCTCTTTAAATACTGCATAAAATTGAATATTTGTAGTCGCGTGAGTATTCACGTTGCGAATTTGTAATCATTCATTAAAAACTCAAAAAAAACAATTTATCGGATTAAAATCGAGAAAATAAGAATGGAACGATAAGCATGTTTGAAATTGAATTGAAATTCCAAATACCTGAAGAAAAGCAAGAAATGCTCATTAAAGCGTTTCAAAGAAAAGATACCAATATTCAGCACTTACAAGCCAAATACTATGATACAGCACAATTTATTTTGTCTGAGAATTCCATTTCGCTTCGTCAACGCCTTGAAGATGATCAAGAAAAGCAGCAATGGGTACAAACCCTCAAACTTCCAACAGAACAAAGGCTTAAACGTGCAGAATTTGAGGAAAACATCGGAAGCGCGGAAACAGGATTAGATCTAAAAAATTATCTCAGCAATAAGCATATTGCTAAAAATATTAAACACTTATTAGAGCAACATAAAGACGGATTAGAAGTCCAGTTTCAAACAGACATCGAAAGAAAGCTCAGCTTATTTAAATTTCAAAATAGTGAAATTGAAGTCAGTTATGATCACGGTCATATCATCGCCCTTCAACAGCGTCTCGCATTACGTGAATTAGAATTTGAACTGAAACAAGGCACTGTTCAAGATCTCATTTCTTTTATCTTACCTCGGATGAAACGCTATAACTTATGGCTTGATACCCGTAGCAAAGCACAGCAAGGTTTTCAGCTTGCACAAAACTCTCCAGACAATCCCGTACAGTTGCAAACGCCACTTGTTCTTGATTCAAAGGATCATCCTGAGAATGCATTAAAAAAGATCGTGAATAATTGTCTATCTCATCTACTCCCCAACAGTACAGCAATTGCATCTGGAAACTTTAATTCCAAACATATTCATCAGGCACGTGTGGCAATTCGCCGCTTAAGAAGTGCTTTAAAAACCTTTTCCAATTGGTCTTTGCATATCGACCCCACTTGGCAAACCCAGTTAACTGAATTGTTTAGGCAACTCGGTTCGGCTCGTGATTTAGATATGATTCGAGAGGAGTTATTACCTCAGCTTGAAGCTGCTGGTGCACCTAAGTTTAAACTTCCAGAACCACAAGATGTCGATTCGCAAAAATTAACCAAACTGTTTAGATCTTTTAATTTTAATTATTTGGTCCTATCCCTCATTCAATTTATTGCCCAAGAATCAAGTGAAAAATCTCAAATAGCTGTACATAAAGCAGCATTTAAAAAAGTTAGACAATTACATCACAAAATTCAAATTGATGCAGAAAACTATTTAAATTTAGACATTGAAGCACGGCACCGTACTCGTAAAAACTTAAAGCGTTTGCGTTATAGTATTGAGTTTGTTGCATCATTATCGGATAAAAGCCAAGTCAAAAAATATTTAAAAGCCATTAAACCTGCTCAAGAAAGTTTAGGGCTCTACAATGACCTGATTGTTGCTGAAGATGTGTTAAAAAAATTGGTCAAAACAGAACCCCAAGTCTGGTTTGCTTTGGGCTGGATTGCCGCAGAACAGCAACGGCTTTTGTTGAAATCACAACAAGATTTGCTGCAGTTTGCCAAGACAGCAGTTTTAGAGTAATTGTAGATACTATCCTGCTCTTTAAACCGAGATGCTCCGATCACAGCGGACAAAAGCGCATAAGTTTTAAGCAGGATATGGAATCACGTTTTCAATGATTAAACGACTCAATGCCCTGAATCAGGATCGCTTCTTCAGCACAGCTAAATTTAATATTAAATTGCCCAAAACGCATCCCATAAATACGTGCATCATCATGCTGATAAGCTGGTCGAGGATCTAAAGCCAGTACAGACTCAAGTTCAGCGATATATTTTGGGTCCATATCAGCTGTTTGAAGAAATTTACTTTTTAATTGCTGTGCATGCTCAGACCAAATAACCTGTTTACGAACAGGTTCATACTGGGCATAACCACTTTGCGCTGCATCCACAGCATCAGAATAATGAATATAAGGTTTAATATCGACAATCGGCGTACCATCTAAAAGGTCACTGCCTGTCACATATACACGAACAGCATTCCCCTCTTTTTTGACAGCTTTAAGTTGTACTACAGATAAACCAATCGGTGCAGGGCGATACATACTGCGTGTTGCAAATACACCAATTTTTTTATTTCCACCTAAACGTGGAGGTCTCACTTGAGGACGGAATTTATCTTTATCTTGTTGATTTTTATTGTCATGAAACTGCCAGATCAACCATAAATGACTAAATTCCTCGATTCCCTCAAATGCTTCCAAGACATTGTAGGGTGCATGCATTTCGATAAAAGACTCCACCTGAACCAGATTTGGTTGTCGAGGAATACCAAATTTTTCAACATAAGGAGAACGCATAATCCCAATAATCGGGAGACTTAACTCAGTCATAATCATTTTTTCTGATAAGTTCAATTAAATATATTCAGTTTATCGAGAATGATTTTAGATTAGAATAGCAGGCTGTTCTAATTTGATAATTTATTGAGACCTTTAATGGCTGCTTTCAACGTCGAAAAGATTACTCACGTACACCACTGGAATGACACTCTATTCAGTTTTAAGACCACACGTGATACTGCATTACGTTTTAAAAATGGTCAATTTGTGATGATTGGTCTTGAAGTCAATGGTAAGCCTTTAATGCGAGCATATTCTATTGCAAGCGCTAACTACGAAGAAGAATTAGAGTTTTTCTCGATTAAAGTGCCTGATGGTCCTTTAACTTCTATTTTGCAAAAAGTAAAAGTTGGTGATGAAATTCTAATTTCTAAAAAACCTACAGGTACTTTAGTGCTTGATGATTTGAATCCGGGTAAAAACTTATACCTTCTTTCATCGGGTACAGGGCTAGCACCATTCTTATCAACGATTCGCGATCCAGAAACCTATGAGCGTTTTGAGAAAGTTATCGTGGTACATGGTACACGCTTTATTTCTGAATTGGCTTACCAAGACCTGATTCTCAACGAACTTCCAAACAATGAGTTTTTTGAAGAGCTGGGTATTAAAGACAAATTGGTTTACTACCCAACTGTGACCCGTGAAGATTTCCATACGCAAGGTCGTGTAACCACTGCGATTGAATCTGGTGCCTTATTTGAAAAAATTGGCTTGCCACGTTTTAACCCAGAAACTGACCGTGCAATGCTTTGTGGTAGCCCAGCATTCCTTGACGATGTTGTCGAGCTCCTTGACCAACACGGTCTGAAAGAATCCCCTAAAATGGGCGTTTTAGGCGACTACGTGATTGAACGCGCTTTTGTTGAAAAATAATTTATTTTTCAAGCAGCGTTAAATTGAAAACCGAGGTTGAATACCTCGGTTTTTTTGAATTTAATGAATATAAATTAGTACAGCTTTTTGAACCTCACTTAAGTTCAAGCAGGATTCCACTTATACAGCAGTAATTCTTCGATATCTTTCATTTCATGAGTCAATAATCTTGAAAGTACATCTATTAAATAGGCATATCCAGACCATTAAGCTTAGCCAACTGGATTAAAGTCATAATATTTTCTGCTCTCTGCCCATTTATAAGTAAGCCTGCAAACAGTCATTTCTTACATCCCAAAGCCCACAGATTTATTTGATATTCAATCCAGTTATTGTCAATTCTTGATAAAGGAAAAATTTCAAATATCTAACATAAACTGTATTATATTAATTTCGCATTTTTACAATACAATCTGAAAATAAAATTACAATTTCTGCACCAGCACTAGGTTCCAAATAAAGTAGGGCTAAATCATTTGATTTAATTTTTTCGACAATTTTTCTTAATTCATCATTCGACCAATATGTTGATGAATCAGAATTTGAAGAAACCCATTTTAATAATTCAAATATTTCATCGTGACAAAAATTATCTTTTTGATAATTAATTACTCTAGAAATAATGTTTTGTTTTCCAAAATCTAATACCCTATATTCTAAAACTCCTTTAAATACTAATTCATATCTAACCTCATAATCTATTCTCACAAATAGTATAAGGATATCTTGTTTATTATCAAAGAATACCCCTTCAATTACACCATCATGAATTATTTTTAATAAATTTTTTAAACTCATAAAAAACTCTAATTTTTACCTAACATATTTATCTTTATCAGGTTCATACGGTCTTCCAGAACCTCTAATAAGCTTACCAATAACACTTCTTTTCGAATCGTGTACATGTGGAATACCTGAATCATAATCTATATCCAAAGCTCTCGATTGATCATGTGCTTGATCAGTATAGATATAGGCTTCTATTATTTCATAACTAAGAATAAACTTGTTCTAATTATTGTCCCGATATACTCAGTAAATTTTCAATCATTGACATTGCCATGGCTCATTTTTATTGATTTTGTATCGTTATAAAAAAAGCCATACACATGTATGGCTTTCCTTGAGTGATTCAATAATTTAAATCATCAATTTAGATTTTTCTGAGCTTGACCATATTGGTCAGCCATCACTTCAACCAATTGATCAGGTTTAATGTACTTCTTAATCACAGCATCCACATCTGCTTTGGTCAGTTGAGCAAACTCTTGATCTCTTAAAGCACGACTATCCATTTTCTTATTGCGTTCAAGCTGGCTGTTTAACATACGATGAATCACACGCTCATCTTCTAAAGACGTCACACGTTGCTTCATGATATTGGCTTTAGCCGCTTCCAACTCCTGACTGGTTACTCCAGTCGCTAATAAGTCATTCAGCACTTTACGCACCACTTGCGATACTTCAGCAGATTTACCTGCTGTGTAATTGGCTTCGATCGACAATGCACCCGCTTCATTAAAAGAGTCTAAGTTTAATTGGCTACCAAAACCATAGACCAACGCATTTTTTTCACGAAGCTCTTGTCCTAAACGTGAAGACAATTGCGAGTCACCCAAAATATAACTAAAGACAATCAGTGCTGCGGCATCTTTATTGTCTACACCTACAGGCAAGGTCTGCAAAGCTTGATAACTACCAAACTCACGCTGCTCTGAAAGGGCATGCACTTTCTGCGCTTTATACGTGGTAAATTCTGTTGATAGACGCTGATAAGGTTGTTTAGCTGACCAATTGCCAAATTGTTGCTCAAGTAATTTCTTGATCGGTTTTGCATCATACTGCCCAGTGATAGCAATAAAGGCATGGTCCATTGCAAAGTATGTTTTATATAAATCAATAACTTGTTGGTTGGTTGCTGCTTGAATCTGTTGTTTAGCCAACTCTGGTTCAAAATGATAACGTAAATCACCCGGCTGATAGGTTTCAAGTAAGCGTGCAATGGTTAAAGAGGATACTGTTTCAGGCTCAGTATATGGTCGATCCAAACTAGATAAGCTTTGTAATTTAATTAAATCAAATTGTGATTGTTCAAATTTAGGGCTCTTCATCACCGACACGATATATTTAAAGAACTCTTCAAATTTTTCTTTTTTCGCTGAAATTTGAATAGTAATCCCGTTATCCGATGCCGTTGCCGTTGCTCCACCACTTGCTTCAATGGTTTTATCTGCAATGTTCTGTAAACTATATTGCTCAGAAGCACGTAATAATAAATAAGCCGTAAAATCGAGGATTTGTGCCTTATTCATTAAAGATTCAGCTGTACCAAAATTAACCTCAATGGTTGCATAGGTTTTATCATCACGTGTCGAGGTTGGGAATAAAGCATACTTCATCCCATTTTTTAAAGTGCCACGTTGAATCTTTTTCTCTGTTGCAGTTAAATATTGTTTCGATTTTTCAACATATTGAGCAACTTCGGCTTGATAAACACTGACATCTTTTAACGGTTCTACAGCAGCAGCTTGTTGATCTAAAGTTTTTGGTTTTTCAGCAGCTTGCTTTTGCTCCAAGGCCTTTTTCTGATCTTCAGGTGTCGGTTGAATATCACCATTAAAACGGTGCTGCTCAGTTAAAAATGCTTTTAAAGTTGCATTAGTTTCAGCTACGCTTAACTTTTGAATGGCCTGTTGATCTTTAAAATATTGTGCCCAATTGCCATGTGATGACACCACATAATCACTCAACATACCACCAACAGCTGCTGCACTGGTCAATAAACTCTCATTGGCGTTCTGGATCAGATTTTTAACCCGTTTTAATTCAACATCATCAAAACTTTTATTTTTCTCTACACCGGCAATCAACGCACTGTCAATTTTTTGAGCATCATGGTTTGGTGCATATATTGCCCCCATAAATACCAAGTTAAAATCATCATCTAACCATGTTGTTGACTGGACATTGGTCGCGACACCAGTTTCTACCATGCTGGAATATAGATGACCACTCGGTTGTAAGGTATATAAATATGGCGCAAGTGCTAATACCGGCTGAATTTTTTCATTCTTACCATTCATATAAATATTGAATTTGGCAAGATCACTGCCCTTTTTCACCACAAAATTACGATTTTTTATGGTTGAAGAATCAAGTAAAGGTACTGTTGCTTGTTGAGGAATCTTACGTGCAGCTATCGCACTAAAGTTTTTATCAATGGCTTTTAAAACTTCTGCTTTATCAAATTTACCAGCAATCACCATCACCGCATTATTCGGTGCATACCAGTCTTTATAGAATTTGTTCAATTCATTCATTTTAATTGACTGTAGTTCAGCAAGATCACCGATCGGTAAACGACCTAATGACTTGTTGCCATAGGCTGCTTTCCACATTTGATCCATCAGCACAGCAAAAGGCTGATCCATACGCACTTCGCGTTCGCGCATCACAATATTGATTTCTGAAGGAACGAATTGTTCTTGAAGCACCAATTTGTCCATACGTTGTGACTCTAAATAAATCACTTCGTTTAAGGTATTTTGGTCTGGACGTACAATATTGGTATATTTAGTCGAATAATAATCGGTACTGGCATTGGTCATTAACGTATATTGATCTAAACGGCGTTGAAATTCTTCGCCTTTTACATCTTGTGTGCCTTTAAAGGCTAAATGTTCAAGTAAATGTGCAAGACCACCTTTGCCTTGTGGATCATTTAATGAACCGGTCAAATAAACCGTATTCATAAAGACTTTACTTTCTTTGTCATTCGGTGCAAGTAAAACTCTAAAGCCATTCTCTAGCTTATATTCTTCGATATTATGTTCAGATTTAACCAGGATGGCTTGAGCAAAACTAGACGCACTAAAACCAAGAATACAAAGCGACAAGGTGAGTTTTTTCAACTGCATGAGCATAGGAGAATCCAGAATTTTTTAAATTTTAAACAGTTATAAGCTAAACATCTTAAGAAATTCTGAACAAAATTTATAGTAAAGTTTTGAAAAAAGAGCCGTTTATTTCAACGGCTTTTGTAATGATTTGAACATGTCTAGCTTAAAATCAATTTAAATAAAAATCTCAGCTTGCATAAATAACTGTGCATAACCTGAAATTTCGATACGTTGATTGTCCTGAAGAGCACAAAACAATTTTCCACCACGCGCTGATGCCTGATAACCGATAAGTTGTGTTTTACCCAGCTTCTCAGCCCATAAAGGCGCTAAACCAGTATGCATAGAACCTGTTACAGGATCTTCATCTATCCCTTTATGCGGGGCAAAATAGCGAGCCACATAATCATAATCGTTTGAAGCTGCGGTAATGGTCACATCATAGCCTGCAGACTCCGCAGTTAATGCGGTACTCACATGATATTGTTCTGCAATTTTTCGGATATTGGCTAAGTTTGGTGTTGCATTTATCACGTCTTGTGCAGATTCACAAACTAAAATATACGCTTGCGCATTGAGATAGACTTCTTTAAAAGGCTGATCAATGACATGATTCAATAATTCTGGATAATCGATTACTTTTTGTGGCTGGCGAATCGGGAAATTCATCTGGATCTTTCCATCCTCAGCTTGCTGGATGATAAAAATACCCAAATCTTTAACATGAAAATGAATCGTCTTCGCTTGGCTATAGTCTTTAAATAAAACAAAAGCTGAAGCTAAAGTTGCATGCCCACAAAAATCGACTTCAACTTGTGGTGTGAACCAGCGAATTTGATAATTTTCATCATCAATGCGTTTTACAAAAGCAGTTTCTGCCAAATTATTTTCTAAGGCAATATTTTGCATCAAAGCATCATCCAGCCAGTCATCTAAGACCAATACAGCAGCAGGGTTGCCCTTAAACAATTGTTGTGTAAAAGCATCAACTTGGTACATTTTCATTGTCAAAACTCCTCATTTTAATCTATTCTAAGTGATACTAAAAATGATTACAGATACAGTCTATGTTTTAAAATGGTTACAGTTAAAACTTGAGCTTGATCGTATAGACCATTTAAAATACAACTGTTTTATAGATTCATTTGAAGTTTATAACCTTTCCTAGATCAATAATTATGGAATAAGCACGATGAAAATAAGCATAAAACTCCAAAGCGTCGTTATAAGCAGCCTAATCCTATGTTCTCCACTGACTTTTGCAGCCGATACCATTTGGATTGCTGGAAGCACACATAAAGGGACAGTTACCGTACCGATAGAGAATGGCCCTAATGTGGTTTGGAAATGCGATGGTACTGTATGTCGGATGTCTGGTCCTTGGGGCAATCAACTTTCAATAGACTCATGTCAAAGTTTGGTCTCCCGAATTGGGAAAATCACCTTCTATAAAAATTCTGCTGGAAAAATTTGGACAAAAAATTCCAAAGAATTGGCTGAGTGTAATCAAGCAGCAAAATAGAACCTTTTAACGCCAGCAGGCCATCATATTTATCAGCAATATGATCGTTATAAACTGCTATTTATAGTCGTGAATACTCTGACTTGTTTTAATAAATCAGCGTTTAATGAATAAACTTGAGTTGAAAAAAAACACCTAAATGTAATTTAGGTGCTTTTTATGGCATTTAAATAATATAGAAAAATAGGTTAACTATGTTTTAACTCTTCTCTCTCATCTGAAAGTAAAATGCTTTGATCTGTCTGTCCCATCAATTGACTGGTCACAACACCTGCAGTCATCGAACCATCAACATTTAACGCAGTACGCCCCATATCAATCAAAGGCTCAATGGAAATCAGCAAAGCCACCAAAGTCACTGGTAAACCCATAATCGGTAAAACAATCAGTGCAGCAAAGGTTGCGCCACCACCGACACCTGCAACGCCAATTGAACTTAAAGTCACTACGCAAGCTAAAGTTAAAATCCAGATCGGATCAAGTGGATTAATCCCCACTGTTGGGGCAACCATCACCGCAAGCATTGCTGGATATAAGCCTGCACAACCATTTTGTCCAATCGTTGTACCAAATGAAGCAGAAAAGCTGGCAATAGACTCGGGTACACCCAAACGGCGAGTTTGTGCTTCAATATTTAATGGAATACTTGCCGCACTCGAACGACTGGTAAAAGCAAAGGTTAATACAGGTAAAACCTTTTTAAAGAATCGGATTGGGTTAACGCCTGTCAGCAATAATACGATTGCATGTACCGCAAACATGATGGCTAGACCCAGATAAGAGGCAACCAAGAAACCACCAAGATTAACAATATCAGCGGCTTTAGAACTTGCCACGACTTTCGTAATCAAGGCAAATACACCATAAGGTGTAAGCGTCATCACCAATCGAACTAACTTCATCACCCACGCTTGCAAAGTATCAATTGCAGTGACGATACGTTGCCCTTTTTCGGCATCATCTCTGATCAGGTTAAGCCCGGCCAAACCGAGCATCGTAGCAAAGATCACTACACTAATGATTGAGGTTGGATGTGCCCCAGTGAGTTCAGCAAATGGGTTTGTTGGCAAAAAAGATAAAATAAAATCAGGTACATTTAAGTCTGTAACTTTACCAATATATTCAGATTGAATTGCTTCAAGACGTGCTGTTTCCAGTGTCCCCTGTACAAGACCCGCCGCACTTAATCCAAATAGATTGACCACAAACACGCCAACCAAAGCGGCAATAAATGTGGTGATTAATAATGTACCAATACTAAAAATACTAATCTTGCCTAATGAGGATGCATTATGTAACTTAATCACAGCACTCAGGATCGAGACCAGCACTAATGGCATCACCACCATTTGCAAAAGCTTAACATAACCATTTCCAACGATATTAAACCATTGAATAGACTCAGTTAAAATTTCAGAATTTGTACCATAAACCCAATGTAATCCTAGCCCAAATATTACACCTAAACATAAACCGGCAAACACTTTTTTAGCCAGACTCCAATCTGTCTTTCTGGTTTGCATCAGCAATATGATCAAGGCAATGAATATGACAATATTCAAAATGAGCGTATAGTTCATTCGAGTTCCAATAGTTTTGATCGTTTTATTATAAGCTTATTGTGAAATATCCAATAGTCTTTAGCATTTTTTGATATTTAAGTGTTGTTTTCTCAACATGCACTATTAATAATAAAAACATCACTTTAGCGCACTCATGAATTTTTTGTATAAGCTTATACAAATAAAGACTAACACCCAGAATATAGGCCATCTCATGAATTCACACATCCAAACTGTTGAACTTTCTAAGGCTTATCGCCTGTTAAATCACGGTCCAACCGTACTTGTCTCAGCCCAGTATGAAAACCAAAACAATGTTATGGCAGCAGCTTGGGCTTGTGCCTTAGAACTTGTGCCTGCCAAAGTCAGTGTGGTTTTAGACAAAAGTACAAAAACTCGTGAATTAGTTGAAAAGTCAGGGCATTTCATCCTACAAGTACCGACACTCAAACAACTTAAACTGGTACAACAATTAGGCTCAATCAGTCAGTTTAATGATCCTGAAAAACTCTCACACTGCCATACGCCACTTTTCCAATTTCAGGGATTTCAGCTCCCTGCGGTTGAAGGCTGCGCTGCTTGGTTGATCTGTGAACTGATTCCTGAACCGCATAATCAACAAAGCCATGATTTATTTATAGGCAAAGTCGTCGCTGCGTATGCGGATGATCGTGTATTTCGCAATGGTCACTGGTATTACCATGAAGTTGGCGCTGAATGGAAAAGCCTACATCATGTTGCAGGTGGACATTACTATACGATCGGAGACCCAGTAGATGCCAATCTATAATCTATAGGCTTAATCATACATATACTGCAATAATCTCCGATTTTACCAACTGGTTAAGTTATGTGAATAAGCCCTGATTATTCCCAAACTAAATACTGATTATTTATTGTCATTTTTTTAAATTCACCTTAAGGTGAATTAACGGAAAATGGATAATCTGCACAATGACCAAGATCGGATCGAATAAAATTCAGCTGAGTATCTTTCTATGCCTGTGTATGTGTTTAGGCATTGGCATTCTCCGATTTTCCTATACTGCATTATTGCCCTCTACCCGTCTTGCTTATCATTGGGACTCCAGTTTTGCCAGTATCTTAAGCAGTGCAAATTTGTTGGGGTATTTAATTGGTGCATTTTGGGCAATGAAACTGCCTCAAAACTTTACCATGCCTCGATATATCATTTTGGCGGCATTTTCTGGAACGGTGAGTTTACTCAGTTGTGCTTTTTCAGGTCTTCCCGAAAGCTGGTATGTCTTTTGGCGTGTCATTTCTGGCATCAGTGGTGGCTTATTGATGATTCTAGCACCGAGTATCGTTGCACATTGCAGCAAAGCTGAAGAACGTTTAACCATCAACTTCATTGGCTTTAGTGGTATTGGCATCGGAGTATTATTGGCAACCCTGTTTTTGCCTTATCTCGACAGAATCAACACACAATCTGCTTGGATGATTTTATTTGCATTCTCTGCTGTCATTTGTTTGATCATTGTTTATTTACTCAATCTGTTTAAAAATCATCTAGATCATATCAGCGTAGCAAACAATCAAACGGGAACAGTCAATGGCATGTATTTTAGTTTGCTGATTGTCTATGCATCTAGTGCTTTTGCCTATGTTCCCCACTCATTGTTTTGGATTGATTATCTTAAAAACACCCTGCATCTTAATCTATATCTAATTAACTTGAATTGGATTTTGTATGGTTCAGGCAGTGCCTTAGGTGCAATCAGTGCTTACTTACTGGCACGAAAATTTGGCAATTTTACCGCATTAAAAATATTATATAGCCTATATGTTTTAGCGATCTTTATTGCGATTTTTTCAACCCATCCAATCCTTACCTATACCTCATCCTTTTTTACTGGTTTGCTTAATCCTGCTGTGGTTTTCCTTACTTCATATACCATTTTACACCTTTATCATGTGGCCTATAAAAAACTATGGAGCATAGCAACATTAGCTTTTGCTGTAACTCAATTGGTTGGTGGAATCTGTTTTAGTAGCTTGCAACATTGGGGTATCTCCTATCATCAGCAATTTATACTTGCCTCATGTGTACTCGCTGTAGGTACAGCACAATTTTTTATCTATTCTCAAACCCATCAAGCACAACTGCATAAAAGCTAAAATAAATGATCATGTTGCGTGAATCATATTGCTATTAAAAGCTTCTCCTCCCCTTTGAAGAAAATAAGGATGAGGGTGCTTTATCTTAATCTATGCTTTAAAAAAGGACAGATGAAAGAAGCCTAGTGCTTCGTTTTAGAATCGCGCCAATCTAAACACGCTAAGCATTATCCACCATAAAATAATCGGCTTTGCACGAACAAATAATTTAAATATCAATCTCAAACACATAAGTTTTAGCTTTCACTTAAAGCACTTTGCTCACAGTTATTGACCATTTGGCATATAAATTGCTCTTTGTAATGCAGGGATGGCAAAGTCATAAAGGTTTTAAGATGAATACTGAAATTAAAAAAATTCAACCTGAAGATGAAGTTTTAAGTGCGGGAAAGAACCTGACATTTGGTTTACAGCATGTACTCACCATGTATGGTGGTCTGATTGCAGCACCTTTGGTCGTAGGTACGGCGATTGGTCTAAATGCAGCTGAAATTGCCTTATTAATTACGGCATCTATTCTTGTGGGTGGTTTGGCAACATTACTACAAACACTTGGACTAAAGTGGTTTGGTGCAAAACTTCCAATTGTACAAGGCACTTCATTTGCTGCTGTCGCAAGCATGATCGCGATTGGTACAACGGGGGGAAATATCCAAACGATTTTTGGTGCTGTGATTGTCAGCTCTATTTTCGGGATATTGATTACCCCCTTTTTCTCAAAAATAGTGCGTTTCTTTCCACCGATTGTGACGGGTTCAATTATTACCATTATTGGGATTTCACTTTTACCTGTTGCAATCCGCTGGATTATGGGTGGTAACCCTAAAGCACCCGAATGGGGCTCACTGGAAAATATAGGGATTGCAGCCTTTACCCTCGGTGTACTACTTGTGGTGAGCCGCTTTGGTTCAGCCACAATGGCGCGCCTAGGCGTACTCATTTCAATTATTGTTGGTGCAATTTTTACCATCCTGCTTGGTGTTGCCGACTTTTCAAAAGTGGGCAATGGTGATTTATTTGCTTTCCCACATCTATTTGCTTTTGGTCTACCCAGCTTTGAAATGTCCGCGATCTTAACCATGTGTATCGTGACCATCGTGATCCTTACTGAAACAACAGCCAGCCTATTAGCGATTGGTGAAATTGTTGATACAAAAATGGATAGTCATCGTTTGGCAGATGGTTTAAGAGCTGACATGCTATCTTCTGCGATTGCGCCATTATTTGGTTCATTTATGCAATGTGCTTTTGTCCAAAACGTAGGACTGGTTGCCATTTCAGGTGTGAAAAGCCGTTTTGTGGTAGCAACAGGTGGTGCTATTTTAGTTGTGCTGGGTTTATTACCGGTTTTTGGACGCTTAATTGCTGCGATTCCGATGCCTGTTTTAGGTGGCGCGGGTATTGTTTTATTTGGTAGTGTTGCAGCAAGCGGTATTCGTACATTATCTAAAGTGGATTATCAAACCCAATCCAATCTAATCATTGTTGCTGTGTCGATCTGTGTCGGCTTAATTCCTTTAATCAGCCCTGATTTCTTTCATGCCTTTCCCAAAGTATTCCAAACTTTATTTCATTCAGGAATAAGCGCGACCTGTATAGCAGCAGTATTACTCAATATTTTCTTTAATCACCTTTCATTTGGTAAAAAACCAGTTAGATCTTCGGTCAAAAATGTACAAACGGCCATACATTGAGTTAAAGAAGCAGAGCTTAAATCGAAGCTCTGCTTTTGTAGAGTGTTAAATTCGATAAATTGGTAAGCATCTAACAAATAATCACTATTTCTATCTGACAACTACACGTTTTATTGTGTCTATTAAATTAATTTTAAACGACGATTATATAAAGATATTAATTATCCTTATACGCCGATTTTCTACGATCTATATAAGAATTAATTAAATATTTATTAATAATAAAATCTTCATATGCCCTTACATCTTTGATCTGCTCATCAATCATGATCAATGTATAACTATAAGATGATTCTAAATATTTAATAAAAATGATAGGCGTATTTATTAATTGAGAATCATAAAGATATGTAGAATCAAACCAACCTAATCCATCCTCATAATCTTGAATAAATGGACTTCCCCACAGCTTACAAAACTCTTTGATGTTTAAATCAGTACAGATAATCGTTTGATCGTTTCCACTTGGCCAAAATGATTCTACCATATCAACATCCTATTTTTTGACTATACATCTAACGACAGCTTTATCGCCAACGTTTTTTACTCTAGGGTTCGGAGAAAACCATAAAGTTCTTCCATCCAACCCGCTCCATTGGGTTTTACAGGAGAATAGAATTCAAATCTACTTCTTTAAGGTCTTCAATTAATACCAATAAGTCAGATTTTAATTGATCATAATCTACAGTCTTAGGTATCCTAAACAATGGATTGTTTATACGCTCAATAAACAAAGAACAATAAAGATCTCTTAATTGGTTGATTGACAGCTTTTCTATCTCTAAAGGGCTAATTAAAACATTAAAAATAAGAGTAATTTCAGGATAACCATCAATGTCTTTCGTTCTCTCTAGATTTTTTGCTGTATCAAATAAGTTTTGATTTAACTCTTTCTCTTCATACACGCTGATAACCTTTAAAACCGATAGAATTAAATTTCCACCATAATTATTATGAAATAGTGCTTTTTTATTTTCATTGTCAAAATAACGACTTATTTTATGAAGTTTTTCAAAATAAGGTTCTATTCCTGTTACAGATGTAGCAAATAATCTCATTCCCATTTCATCACCTACTTATAAATTGATTAATTTTAGATTTTTTAAAAAACTAAGGTGAATTAAGATGTTCAACAGTCATCTTTTCAGGAATATTCCAGCTTTTCTTAGAAACGATAATTGAACAAGACTCCTGAAAATCAGTCCAGCTATACTCAACAACTAAATCGTCATCAAAACATCTAAATGTAGCAACTGCATGATCTCCATAATATGAGCCAATATAGATTAATTTCGATTTATTTAGACAGCTAATATTAGCTTTTGGAATGTTTTCAAACGCTTTATGTAAATCTTCCTGAATTGATATATCAGAACAGTTTCTCAACACCATGTTTTTGTTCTTCATTTTCTCTCCAAGATACAAAGCTTTGAAATACTTTTTGTATTTCAAGTATATTTGAAAATTACCTTGTAAATCAAAAATAAAAAACAGCATTAACAATGAAAAAAAGCCACGATATAACTCATTTTCTTCATATTTCCACCATGTTTAAAATAAGCAGATAATTTTTAAATAGGTAATAATCTAATCTAAAAAATACTACCTTTTTATAATAAAACTTTTCCATAAGTAAACTTTAAAAAATATACATTATAATTTACTACAATCTAGCTCTTATTTTACATAAACGCCAGAATCTTAATTTTAGACCATCCAATCTAATGACTGGAAAAACGTTTGCCTGCATTATTTACCATACAAATCTTGCTCTACGCTTAAGTACATTCATCCAGTAATTATTGTTATTAACAAATAGCTCCTTAATTGGCCAATCAGGTGCTGTTTCTATTTTTTGTAATAAAGTTTGTGTTAAACCAAAGTAATCATCCTCATCATTCCTTAATATCGAACACAAGCCTACCGCATCATCATTACTCACTGGTAACTTTATCCTATCAATTAATGCTTGAATATGATCAATATACTCAATACCTTTTGGATCCTTCACCGCATCTTCGGACTTTGGAAATACACCAAGTTTTATTAAATTTTTAACAGCAATTTGCATAATCAAACCTCTCATTATTTCTTTGTTCATTCAGCAAAACACCAATGACTGAAACAACGCATGTTAAGGTACTAATATTAAAAGGAAAGTCTAAAATTTCACGAATAATATTGATCCAATATTTTTTGTTGAAAATTCAAAGTTATTCTGATCTTTCTCAAAAATGATAAAACCTTGACTTGATAAAAAAGCAAAAACCTCACAAATATTATCTAAACAAAGCTCTTCTTCTAATACATCAGGTAACCAACTAGTGGAGCAAAATAAAGTCTTGCTGATTTCAACGGCTTCTTGATAGTGCATTCCTTGTGGAAATAAAATAGATAACTTATCTACTAATTTTGTTTTTATCATATTTATTTAACCTTTAATTTATTCAAATTATTGATCACATTTTATATTTTAAGAGGAAATGTTTCATTGATTTCCTTGCCTCAACCCTGAGGGTTTAGTGTTATCCCTTAACCAATTTCTTTTGCGACTTGAACCTTTTCGTTATTTATAGTCAAACCGCCTAATTATTCATACAAGTGATTTGAATTAAGTCTTTGATCATAAATGAAGCTTATCTCTTGTTTGAACTTTTAGAAACCGTTGGTTATTAATTCATTTTTTGTACTTTTAACGTCTAGATGGTTGTCCTACCGTGTGGCGACAGGATGTCGCCGTTGGGCGGGGGTACAGGACGTACCCCTCGCCTAACGAAAGATTTTTGTCACCTTTTCATCTCTGAAAAGTGAGGCATCGCCTACACAAAGGTATTTAAACTTTAAATGTAAAGTGTGGCATTGCTAACTTTTAATCAAATAATTTTTTACATACTATTGATTTAATTAAAAATATTGGTTAAGAATAATTATATTATTGTTTCTGAGTTTTTTGACAGATTGACTATAATTATATTCTTAGTTAAAAGTATATTAAGTTTTTCCCTTTTTATTTTAATGATTTAAGTTTTACATATTCATATAAAAAGCAGAGCTTTAATAAAAAACTCTGCTTTTTTACTTTCTATTTAACTGCTATGAACAGCAAATGATTGGATGCTTCTCTTAAACCATTATTTTGTGGTTGGCATATGCTTTTTAATAAAAGCAACCAATTCAGGATTCTTTTCAACAATCGCTTGAGTATGACTCGCATCTTTCACAGGTAAGAATGTTACATCAGTACCCATATCTTTTAAGCGTTGTTGTAATGCTTCTGTGACAGGATAAGGTACAGCCATATCAGCAGTTCCCTGAATAATCATCACAGGACTATTAATTTTCTTGGTTGCAGGTTGGTTCTCAGCTAAGAATTTTTTTACCGTCGGATTTTCTTGGAAATTATCGACTAATCCAGGATAGTCTAAAACAGTTTTTCCGCCATTCTTAACAATATAATCACGGATATCATCGGCAAATTTATTATGCAATTCATCTAGACATAAGCCATTTTCACCCGTTGAACCTTCCGCAAATTCTGCAATATTTTTTGAACGATCTTTGAAAACTTCTCGATAATTTAACTTAGGTTCATAGGCAGTCACACCAACTGTGGTATAAGCAGCATATGCCAATAATTCAGCATAAACTTCAACAGCAGTACCTACTGGGGCTGTTCCAGCTTGTTCTTTTTGAAGGATATCTCGAATTGCTTGTGGCGCAACGACAGAAATAATATAACCCAAACTTGAGGCAGGTGCGCCTGCGACAGCACCTTTGTAGTTGGAGTCGGTATTGGAAAATTCAGCAGTTCCTAAAGAACCATGCCCACCCTGCGATTGGCCAACAGACATCCACTGACCATTGATCTGATTACCATAGCGCTCTTTATATGCTTTCACTGCATAAATCGCTGAATTTGCTTCACTCTTTAAATTTAGATATGGATGCATACCTGGTGTGCCCAAGCCTTCATAGTCTGGGGCAATAATCACATAACCCTCATTTAACAGGCTTTGTGCCATATTTTTAAATCGCGGATTAAATTTATTTCGACTTGGCGCACAACTATCACCCACACCGACTGTACCATGCTCCCAAACCACAACTTTCCAACCATCTGCAGGTCGTGTTGTTTTGGGAATGAAAACCATTGCTGTGGCTTTTTTGGTTTCACCAAGTACATTTGGCATATTATAAGTCATCACTTTGACTGATGTAGCCTCATTGATTACATCTGAATTATATGTATTTTCAGATACATAATTCTTATTTGAACCCCAGTTATTCCAGTTATTATCGTCATCATTACATGCAGTTAAAAATAATACTGAACCGCAGGTCATTGCCAATAATGTTCGTTTAAATAATGTTTTCATTCAAATTCCTCAGTTTTTATTGTTTGAACAACTCCGTGTTCAAGCTACTAATTAAACATAAAAAAATGTATCTTGCTAGGATACTTTTAACCAAAGAGTAAAATAATATATAGATACAAATACTTATCTTTAATTTAAATTCGATTAAACCAAATTCATGCAATAGAAACGCCAACATCAGTCATTAAACCATCCCACGGATTACGCAGAAATACATCATTATGGATCATAGAAATAGCTCAAAAAAAATGTGCTCTCGAATGCCAGTTGAGAGAGATAGTGATCATGCTTCGTAAATAGCCTTGATCAAAAGCCAATCAAATCTTCTTTAAAAGCGTATAAATGAGCATATATAAATATAAAAAAAAGCAGAGTTTCGATGGAAACCCTGCTTTTTCTATAAATTGCTAATCCCTATTTAACTACCAAGAAAACCCAATAATTTTCTAAAAATAATTATTTCGTAGTCGGCATATGTTTTTTAATAAAATCAACCAGTTCAGCATTCTTCTCCATAATCGCTCCAGTATGCGTTGCATCTTTCACAGCTAAGAATGTGACATCTGTTCCCATTGCTTTTAGGCCCTGTTGTAATTTATCTGTAACCGTATAAGGCACAGACGTATCAGCAGTTCCCTGAATAATCATCACAGGTGTATTAATTCTTTTCGTTGCGGGTTGATTATCTACCAAGAATTTTTTCAAGGTCGGATTCTCTTGGAAATTATCAATTAAGCCTGGATAATCTAAAACGGTTTTACCTGCATTTTTAGCGGTATAGTCATTAATATCATCGACAAATTTTTTCTGCAAATCAACAAAGCATAAACCGTTCTCCCCCGTTGAACCTTCTGCTAATGCAACAATACTTTTTGAACGCTCTTTAAACACATCTCGATAATTAAACTTAGGCTCATAAGCAGTCACGCCAACAACAGCAAAAGATGTATAGGTCAATAACGTAGCATAAACTCCAGCTGCAGTACCTACTGGTTTTTTCCCTGTTTGCTCATCTTGAAGAATACCTTGAATCGCTTTCGGTGCAACATCAGCAATAATTTCCCCCAAACTTGAGGCTGGTGCGCCTGCCACAGCACCTTTATAGTTGGCATCATTATTGGAAAATTCTGCTGTACCTAAAGACGCTTGTCCGCCCTGAGATTGCCCGACCGACATCCATTGACCATTGATTTTATTACCATAACGCTCTTTATATGCTTTCACTGCATAAATTGCTGAGTTTGCTTCGCTCTTTAGATTTAAATATGGATGCATACCTGGCGTGCCCAAGCCTTCATAATCAGGGGCGAGAATCACATAGCCTTCTTTTAATAAGCTCTGTGCCATCGGTATAAATCGATCACTAATTTCATTTCTACTCGGTGCGCAACCATCACCCACACCTACAGTACCATGCTCCCAAACCACTACCTTCCAACCATCAGTAGGTCTCTTGGTTTTTGGAACAAAAACCATAGCTGTAGCTTTCTTAGTTCCTCCAAGTACATAGGGCATATTATAGGTCATGACTTTGATTGATTCAGCCTCAGGCATGCGACCTAAATTATAGGTACTTTCAGACACATAATCTTTATTTGAACCCCAGTTATCCTTGTTATCATCATCATTACATGCAGTTAAGAATAATACTGAACCGCAAGTCATTGCCAATAGGGTCTGTTTGAATACTGCTTTCATTACAAATTCCTCAATTTTTTTATTGTTTGAACAGCTCCGTGTTCACCCTTAATTAAGCATAAATAAATGCGTCTTGCTACAATATTTTTTAATAAAACGGAGAAATAACTCACATTTATAAATTATTATTTTTCTTTATCTCGTGAAATTTCATCAATATTTCGTATTATTATAAATACAGATGAAATTCCAACAGTGGTTTATTTTAATAATTTAAAATCAAAATAATGCAATAAAAATACCAACAAAAATGATTAAACCAACCCAACGGTTATGTCTAAATGCCCAAAAGCATAGTTGTGGATCGCGCGCTTTGGTTTTTGTCCATTGATAAATAAAATCTGCAACAACCAATAACAAGGCAATCAAGCCAAATGGAATCAATATATTTTCTAAATACAATGCTGTACCAATCAACAAGACACTGGTCAATTGCAATAAAGAGATGATCTGAATATCGTATTTTCCAAAAAGAATGGCAGTTGATTTCACACCAATTTTTAAATCATATTCACGATCTGTAATTGCATACTGGGTATCATACGCCACCGTCCATGCTAAATTGCCAAAATAAAGCAACCAACAGGTCCAGTCTAAAGGTTTTCCCATTGCGGTAAACGACATCGGAATGCCCCAAGAAAATGCCATCCCTAAGACCACTTGTGGTAAATGGGTATAACGCTTCATAAAGGGATAAATAAAGGCGAGGACTAATCCTGCAAGCGCGCAATAAAAAGTTGCGATCGGTAAGAAAAACAAAGTACACGCACTGGCGACCACCAAACCAATAAACACCCAAATCGCTTCTTTGGCTGAGATCACCCCAGTAGCCAAAGGGCGATTTTTAGTTCGTTCCACATGTGCATCTACTTTACGATCAGCAAAATCATTGATCGCACAACCAGCTGCGCGCATAAAAATTGTCCCCAAGACCATTGCAACCAGTGTCACAATATCGGGGATACCTTCTGCAGCAATCCATAATGCCCACATGGTCGGCCATAAAACCAATTCTGTCCCAACTGGTTTATCAAAACGACACAGATAATAATAAGCTTCTAAGCGTTGTTGCCAAGTGGTGTGTTGCGCGATCGACATGACAGTCCTTCAATACTCTATTTTGAAATATGCTGTTGTTGTAAAAATTGCTCAAAAGCAGGTAAAAAAGTTTCTTGAACAATAAATTTACAACCATGCCAAGTATAACAACTTTGACGTGTCCAACCTTCTGCTAATTTTAAAACACGCCGTTCACACAGTGGATTGGTACGTTGAAATAAGAACTTTCCGATCGGCTTGGTTCGAATATGCTTAAACAAACGTGCTTTGCCATGGATACTGAGAATAGGAAAAATACTTTTTGCTTTGACCCATGGCTGTGCATCACAACCAAATAAGTAACTTTCACGTACCCATGAGGTGTGTTGCTGTGGCATCAACATCCATTGACTATCCAGCATACTCATTCTTTGATAATGCTCTTGAATCGGTTGAACTTTAAAAACACCACCCGCGACATCAGTCAACTGCTGAGTCAATGAACCTTGTGCATACAACCATGTTTTTAATTCAGGAGGAAACGTCTTATCCCGTATTGTGCATGATTGTTTCAATGTTCAGCCCTTCAAATTTTGGATGACTTAGTGTAACTGAAATTTTTTGTTTTGTTTAAATTGATCTGCTAAATACCAAATTTGCATGAATAATCCATCAAAAATAAAAACAATGAAACGCGGGATTCAAGTGAAAATTAATATAACTTTATTTCATCAACTTCGCACCAACTGGTTTTCTCTTTTAATCACTATTTTGATTTGTATCACTTTCTGCTACATTTTAAATATTAACACTGATCTCAGGTATTTTAGGGCCTCGCATAATGAATATAAAAACAGCACTACAACTCAGCATTTTATGCATTCCTTCAACATATAGCTTTGCACTTAACTTATCCAATTCACCGATTCAACAAGTCACACTGTATCCTACACTAGCAAAAATTGAACGAACCATCCCGGTACAAGCAGGAGAACAACTCGTTACCTTGAATGGTCTTGCGGCAAACTTCAATATCGATCAACTGCAATATCAAAGTAGTAATATTGAAGTCAATGCGGTTTCACATACAGATAGCGCACTGGATAAACCTGCTGGAAATGAGTCTTCTCAATTGCGCAATAATATAGAGGATATTAAAAAGAAAATTTCTGAACAAAACTCAATTATTCAAGCGGCTGAATTACAAAATAAGTTTTTAGAAAATGTCATTAAAGGCTCTGCGCCAAAAGTACGTAAACAAGCCTATGAGGCCTTTATTGCGATTGATCAAGCCAAAGCTGAAAAAGAAAAGTTACAACAACGTTTACAAGAACTTGAACAAGACTTAAATGCCATTGGCGACAGCGAGTTTAACCAACGCACACTTAAGTTTTATGTCAATGCCCCGCAACGTGGTGAAATTAAAATTAGCTATATGGTGCCTTATGCACGTTGGCAACCGATATATAAAGCCGAATTAAACACCCAAACCAAGCAAATTAAACTCACCCGTATGGCAATGATTGCACAAAAAACTGGGGAAGACTGGAACAATGTTAAATTGGCGTTGTCCACAGCAACACCGCAAAACTACGTTCAACAAGTGCAGCCACAACAATGGTGGGTCAACTATTATGAACCAGAACCTGTACGACCAATTTATCCCGTTGCACCAGCACCTATGGCTTTAGCTGAAATGAGTTATGATGAAAAGTCGACAGCTAAGGCCAAAAAAGCCCCGCCTCAATTTCCACAATTTCAAGCGGCTGATTTAAATTTTAGCACTGAATTCCGTTCAGAAACCAAAGCCTCCATTCCCAGCAGCCAACAGCAAATCTTTTTACCTTTAAGTACTGAACAATATCCCGCAAAACTTTCAGTTTGGGCAATTCCTAAGCAAAGCACTCAAGCGACAATTAACGCTGAAATTTCAAAACTTGATCAAAATTGGCCTTCTGGAACAGTAAAACTTTATCGTGATGGCGACTATATTGGACAAAGAGCTTGGAGCAATAGCGCAGATGAAGCACTTCAAATGAGCTTTGGTACAGATGATCAAATTCAAGTTAAAGTGACTGATTTAACCGATAAGAAAAATCCAGTCAAAGGTACTCAATCTGAAACCATCCGAAAACAGCAATATTCAGTGCAAAACTTACATAGCTACCCAATTCAAGTCACAATTTTTGAAGCTGAACCACAAAGCCAGAACGGTAAACTCAGCACACAATCAACCTATAATATCCCACCGACCGCAACACAATGGAATGGGCAACCCAATATCAACCAATGGCAAATTGATTTAAATCCAAAGCAGATTTATAAATTAGATATCCAGCATCAATTTAAATATCCAAGCAAAGGAAGAACTTCAGGGTTTTAACTTTAGTTTTTATACAAAATTTAGCCCAGTCATGACTGGGCTTTTATTTTAATCAGCTAAATGCGGTTAATTTTGATAAGTATTAGAGATAATCGCCTTCTCTTTCAGGCTGATATAATATTTTTTCAATTTTTACTTTCATCAAGTGACCATCAGGCTGCGGCCATTCTATTTCCTGTCCCTCAGCCAAGCCAAGAATTGCGGTACCTACAGGTGCAACCACATTGACCTGCCCTGCCTCTCCACGAAAATCATGCGGATAGACCAAGGTAATTTCGGTTGCTTCCGTAGAAGGTGCAATGGTGATTAAAACCTTTGCATTCATCGTCACCACATTGGGCGGCATATCTTGAGGTGCAACCACATCTGCTCGTGCCAATTCCTCTTCTAAATGCTGCATTGTCACAGTCAACTTCGACTGATGTTCCAACATCGTTTCTAAGCGATGTAAATCTTGTTCTGAAATAATAATATTTGGTTTACTAGCCATGTGCCTAATTCCTTCGATCTTTCACATCATTTGGGTATAGCAGCGATGTTTATAATGGGTCTGTTGACATTTCATAAATGAATTAAGCCACAAGCCGTAAATTTCAGCATGCAACCTGTCTGTCGGAAACGTGAAACGAAGTATCAATAAACTCCAATAATCTACTTCTTTTATAACAGATATTTTCTGCAATGTTTAAGCTTTTAAACTTATTGAACAACCATAAAAAAAGCCCCCTTGAGAGGAGGCCTTCTCAAGTTAATGCTTATTTAGCATAAACGGGGAATTTTGCACAGACTGTTTCAACTTTCGCTTTAACCGCATTGATAACAGCTTCATCACCTTTTGCATCGAGGATATCCGCAATCCAACCTGCCAAGTCGCGAACTTCAGCTTCACCAAAACCACGTGTTGTTACTGCTGGCGTACCGATACGGATACCAGAAGTGACAAACGGAGAACGTGGATCATTTGGTACCGCATTTTTGTTGACCGTAATATGAGCAGCGCCTAACCAAGCATCAGCATCTTTACCTGTCACATCTTGCTTAATTAAAGACAACAAGAATAAATGGTTTTCTGTACCACCAGATACAACATCATAACCACGTGAAATCAATACTTCAGCCATCGCTTTAGCATTTACAACCACTTGTTTTTGATATTCTTTGTATTCAGGCATCATTGCTTCTTTAAAGCAAATTGCTTTTGCTGCGATCGCATGAACCAATGGACCGCCTTGGTTACCCGGGAATACAGCAGACTGAAGTTTTTTCTCAATTTCTTCGTTTGCTTTTGCAAGGATTAAACCAGAACGTGGACCACGCAAAGTTTTATGCGTAGTTGTGGTTGTTACATCAGCAATTTGCACTGGACTTGGGTATACACCAGCAGCAACTAAACCAGCAACGTGAGCCATATCTACAAATAAGTAAGCGCCAACTTTATCCGCAATTTCACGGAAACGTTGCCAATCTACAATTTGGCTATATGCAGAGAAACCCGCAACGATCATACGTGGTTTATGCTCTACAGCTAAACGCTCAACTTCTTCGTAATCAATTTCACCAGTTTCTACATTTAAACCATATTGAACAGCATTATATGATTTACCAGAGAAGTTGACTTTAGCACCATGAGTCAAATGACCACCATGCGCCAAGCTCATGCCTAAAACAGTATCACCTGGGTTAAGTAAAGCAAGATAAACTGCTGAGTTTGCTTGAGAACCTGCATGTGGCTGAACATTTGCATAGTCAGCACCAAATAATGCTTTAGCACGATCGATCGCCAATTGTTCGATCACATCAACATATTCACAACCGCCATAATAGCGCTTGCCAGGGTAACCTTCCGCATATTTGTTAGTGAGTTTTGACCCTTGTGCTTCCATAACAGCTGGTGAGCAATAGTTTTCAGATGCGATTAACTCAATATGAGCTTCTTGACGGGCATCTTCTTGAGTGATTGCTTGAGCAATTTCTGGATCAAATTCAGAAATAGAGATATTGGCGAACATTAGCGAGGTCCTATGAATTAGGGCTTTTAAGCCGTGCTAAGATTGCGCGTATTGTAGCATGAAGTTTGTAATTAAACAGAATGAAGTTTGCTCCGTTTTAAATAAAAATGGCTCATGTTGAAAACATAAGCCATTTGCTCAAATCTACAATTTAAAATCGTTATTGCGCTGCAAACATTCCTTTTACATCAGCCACAATATTGTCGATATTCAAGGCATAAGCCGTACTATGATCCCATGTAGGATTGGTAATGTAATTCACCTGCGTCGTCAGTGCTTTCGCCGTACCGTATAAAGTATCTGTTGCCACTTTCGGTACAGTAGTATCTGCGCCCCCCTGATAAATAATCACTGGTGTTTTGACGAGCACTTGCAACGGTTGTGAGTCTTTCTCTAGGAAAGTTTTAACGGCTGGCAAAGACATAAAGGTATCGGTTGTTCTTGGATAATTTTTCAATGAGCCATTGACTGCCGCATATTGCCCCATTGCCACGCCAAACTGTTGACCAAGTGTATCATAACAAACGGATTCAGCATTTTTTGCGATTGCATCGGTTGGCACTTTGAATACTTGGCTATAGTCTAAAGTTGGGTTTGAATTACGTAAACCCGCTGCAATCAACGCTGTAAATGTATCCAATGATGCATAGACTGGAATTTGTTGTGCTGGTGGTGCATCTGCAACTGATAATTGCCCCGCATTTAAAATTAAACTCAATTGTGAAGCAGGCGCGACTGCAACTGTACCTTTATAATCTAAATTGGCACGATCAGCATATTGTGCAGCACCTAAAGCTGCTTGACCGCCTTGAGAATGCCCAACAGTCACCCATTTTTTCGATACTTTATTACCTAACCAGTTACGTGTTGCGACCACCGCATCTGTAATCGAGTAACCTTCACTTTTTACATTTAAGAATGGATGGAGTTCAGTTCCACTCGGTTCGCCTAAACCTTCATAATCGGGTGCAACAACCACATAGCCTTCTGCAAGGAATTTAGAAATCATTCCTTTAATATAAACATTCATTGCGTTACGGCTTGGTGCACATATATCAGCGACACCAGTTGTACCATGTGCCCAAACCACGATAGGCCAACCTGAAGCTGGTGGTGCAGTTTTAGGAGTAAATACCAATGAGGTTGCTTGTACTTCAGTTCCCTTCACCCCTTTCATTTTATAGGTCATCACTACACTATCTGCTGCCACCGTAGAAAAATCTGTCTTGGTGTATGCTATAGGTGTGCCAACAACAGGGTTTGCGATAGTGTTTAGATCCGTATTTGAAGGTGATTCATACGAATTTCCCCCACTACCACCGTTATTACACCCGGATAAAACCAAACCTGAACTTAGAATTAAAATTGATAATGCATTTTTTTTCATGTGACTTATTCCTTAAAGCACAATTTTTTTAAAGTTATATATACGGCTGAGCACGTATAATTCTTTCATAAATACGTCAAAAAAATCTGTTATACAAGTTTTTTTCTTATTATTTTTTAAACATTATTCAATAGATTAAAATGTGCGTCTTCTTCCAAAATCGAAAGCAAAGCAACAGCATTTTTTAGCCTTTGATACCAATATCAAAATTTAAATTTTTAAGTATTAAAGTTTTTCATATTTAAAATCAACAACATAATAATTAATAAAATCTTTTCCCAAGCTACAGCTTATTTTGACTCTCATTTTATTTCTAACTTATGTCTTATCGCAACGCTAACCGCTCACCTCTACAGAAAACATTGAACAATCATGCGAAGTATAAATAGCAAGATCAAATAATCATTTTTCTAACAATCTTTTTTATGAGATTTAAACATAGGTCACAAAAATGCCCTTATCAACCAATAATAAGGGCATTTTTTATTGTTACAATAAGTACTCAATACTCAAAAGATTAATCAGCAAGTAAGGCTTTTATATCTTTTAACAAGTTTCCATTTTGAACATGGGTCGCATGTATAGTGACGTGCCTCCAAGTCGGATCAGTTCGGTAATCAATTTTGGTGTTTAAAGCACGGGCTTGTGCCACCAAAGCATCAGTTGCCTGTTGGTATACGATCGTATCCGCCCCCCCTTGATAAATAATAATCGGGGTTTTTACTTGCGTTTGTAGTGGTTGTGAATCCTTATCTAAAAATTGCCTTACAATCGGATTATCTTTATATTCCGCTTTTTTACGCCGTATAAAGTTGACTATAGGAGCTCCTAATGGCCTTTCAGTCCTATTTGTCCGGTCAGTAAAAGCCAACACTACCCCTGCAAGACAACGTTCTTCTGCCCGTGCAGCTGGGGTATCATACGGTGTGTTGAATAAGTTAGTATAAACAGGCTCGTTTGGATAAAGACTTTTCATCCCCGCAGCCATAAAGGAAGTTAAGGCATCTAGCACTGGATATCCGAGCATTTGCTGATTTCTAGTCTTGCCCGCCAAATCCTTTTCTGTTATGTCTTCAAGCATTTCTAAATTATTTGCTGGCGCCAAAGCAATAGCACCCTTATAGTCCATATTGGCACGCGCCGCATATTCTGCTGCACCCAATGCGGCATGCCCCCCTTGCGAGGCTCCAGCAACAACCCATTTATTGGATACTTTATTGCCTAACCAGCTTTTAGTTGCCACCACCGCATCGGTAATTGAATTGGCTGCACTCTTTAAATGCAAAAACGGATGCATTTCCTGACCACCTGGCTCACCCAAACCTTCATAATCGGGAGCAACTACCACATAACCTTCTTTAACAAAGCTATCGATCATATCATGAGTAGATCGATCTTCGCCTAGAATGGTAGTGGTGATTAATTTCATTCGACTCGGTGCACATTGGTCAATAACACCTGTTGTACCATGTCCCCAAGCCACGATTGACCAGCCGCCAGCTGGCGGTGCAGTTTTAGGGGTAAAGACCAATGCGGTTGCCTGAGTTTCTGTTCCTTTGATGCCTTTCATTTTATAAGTCATCACCACACTGTCTGCTGCATTTGGTGGATTTTCTGCTGCACTCTGATATGCGCTTGGTGTACCCACCACTGGATTTTCAATGTTGTTGACATCTACATTTGGCTTTTCTTCAGGTGGTTTTTCTTCACCCGGTTTTTCTTCACCAGGTTTTTCTTCACCCGGTTTTTCTTCACCAGGCTTTTCTTCACCAGGCTTTTCTTCACCCGGTTTTTCTTCACCCGGTTTTTCTTCACCCGGTTTTTCTTCACCAGGCTTTTCTTCACCAGGTGGGATGACTTCACCAGGCTTTTCTACAATAGGTTTTTCATCATTTGAACCAGTGGATGAATTATTACTGTTTCCATTGCCACCACAGGCACTTAGTAATAGACCAGATCCAACCAACATGATTGAGAGTAAATTTAATTTCATTTGATTCATCCTTGCATATAATAATTTTTAGTATTTTGAATGAATATTTGATAACAAAATTGAATGAACTTAAATCGTCCAAAAGAACTAATTTATTCAAAAATTTTAATAATAATATATAGCTAAGAGTAATAGTTTTGCTACACAGTAAAAATGCACAGAAACTTTTCGTACCTATCCCCTATTCTAATAATCTCTGCCAACAGACCCTATAAAAAGGCCAGAATAAATCTAAAACTTGTGCCTTCTTTAACATCGCAAGAAACACCCGAATTGATTGAATTCAACTTAAAAATCTCAAAGAAAATACCAAGCGACCGTATTCTGAAAAAGCAGATCGAGCTTATAAATTTAAAAACGTGCAAGCATTTAAAATGCTTTGTAGAAACGACGCCCTTTATTCAAGCTAAAGATCTTGTGTCACTTTTTGAGCAGAATTTTGGCTATTCCGCCTCTTATCCAAATATCTTGTATGCTTTAAAAAATTAGGCTGGTACATAAAGTAAAAGCGCTCGCAAGTAAAAATCAAGTCAGCTTGGCCTATTTACCTACCTATAATCCTGATCTAAATCCGAATTTATTTTTATTATTTAATTTTCAATCAATTTAAAAATAAAAAATGCTTTTGCTAAACAAATCATATCGGTATTGAAAGCCGCTTCTCCCTTTCAGGGAGAAGGTTAGGATGAGAGGATTTATTGTTGATCTATGCTTTTAAAAAGAACTGATAAAAGAAGTCTATTGTTAGAACCAAAACACACTCACAATTAATTGGCAAGCAGCGTTTTAATATCTACTAGCAATTGCCCGTTTTCAACATTATCCTTGAATACAGTGACGTGATCCCAATCAGGACCTTTTCTATAATCAATTTTGGTGGTCAAAGCGCGCGCCTGTGCTACCAAAGCATCTGTTGCCCGTGGTAATACGATCAGGTCTTTGTCGCCCTGATAAATAATAATCGGGGTTTTAACCACAGTTTGTAGCGGTTGCGAATCTTTATCTAAAAACTGCCTTACAATCGGATGCTGGGTATACCCCTGATTTTTACGTGGATAATCCGTTAAATTCCCCTTCGGTAAAAAGTAATTAACCATCGGCGTGGTAAAGTTATTAACCATGTCTATCAGACATTGTGATTCTGCTTTTTCAGCAACTTTATCTGTTGGTGACTTAAATACCGTACTGTATACGGGTTCAGTTGGATAAATACTTTTCATACCTGCCGCCATAAAAGCCAATAATGTATCAAGTGCCGCATAGCCTGAAATTTGACCAAACACAGCCCTATCTGCCAAAGCCATATCTGACAAGCTTTCAATCATTTCCAGATTATTTGCGGGTGCCATTGCGACTACACCCTTATAGTCCATATTGGCACGTGCTGCATACTGTGCCGCACCTAATGCTGCATGACCACCTTGCGAGGCTCCAACAACTGCCCATTTATTCGATGTTTTATTACCTAACCAGCTTTTGGTTGCTACCACCGCATCGGTAATCGAATAGGCTTCACTTTTTACATGCAAAAATGGATGTATTTCTTGACCACTTGGTTCACCTAAACCTTCATAATCGGGTGCGACCACCACATAGCCTGATTGAACAAAACTATCGATCATTTTCTGAGTATGTACATCTGGAAGAAACCCTCCCACGATTAATCGATTTCTACTGGGTGCACAATTGTCGGCAACACCTACAGCACCATGTGCCCAAGCTACAATCGGCCAACCTTCAGCGGGTGGTACAGTTTTTGGGGTAAATACCAATGCGGTTGCTTGAGTTTCTTGCCCTTTGATACCTTGCATTTTATAGGTCATCACCACACTCTCTGCGGCATTTGGCGGATAATCTTCTGTAAACTTATAGGGTAATGGTGTGTTCACCACTGGGTTTTGAATCTTGTTTATATCTGTATTTACATTTGAACTTGTAGATGGATTATCGCTCTTATCATCACTACCATTACAGGCACTCAGCAATAGACCTGATCCAATCAACATGATTGAGAGTAAGTTTAATTTCATTTATTTCATCCTTGCATATAATATTTTTTAGTATTTTGAATGAATATTTGATAACAAAATTGAATAAACTTAAATCGTCCAAAAGAACTAATTTATTCAAAAATTTTAATAATATATAGCTAAGAGTAAAAAGCTTGCTAGACTATAAAAAAGGCCAGAATAAGTCTAAAACTTGTGCCATCTTTAACATCGTAAGAACGACCCGAAATGATTGAATTCAACTTGAAAATCTCAAAAAAATACCAAGCGACCGTATTCTGAAAAGCAGATCGACCTTATAAATTTAAAGACGTGCAAGCATTTAAAATGCTTTGTAGAAACGATGCCCTTTATTCAAGCGAAAGACCTTGAGCCACTTTTTGAGCAGAATTTTGGCTATGCTATCTCTTATCCAAATATTTTGTATGCTTTAAAAAATAGGCTGGTCACATAAAGTAGAAGCGCTCGCAAGTAAATATCAAGTCAGGTTAGCCTATTTACCTATCTATAGTTCTGAGCTAAATCCGAATTTATTTTTATTATTTAATTTTCAATCAATTTAAAAATAAAAAAATGATCCTATTAAATGAATCATATCGCTATTGAAAGTACCTTCTCCCTTTCAGGGAGAAGGTTAGGATGAGGGGATTTATTGTTGATCAATCGTTTTAAAATGGACTGATAAAAGAAGTCTATTGTTAGAAGCAAAACCCACACAAAAATTAATTAGCAAGCAAGGTCTTAATATCCACTAGCAATTGCCCGTTTTCAACATTATCCTTGAATACAGTGAGGTGATCCCAATCAGGACCTTTTCTATAATCAATTTTGGTGGTTAAAGCACGTGCCTGCGCCACCAAAGCATCTGTTGCCCGTGGTAATACAATCACATCTTTGTCTCCCTGATAAATAATAATTGGGGTTTTAACCACAGTTTGTAGTGGTGGTAGGTCTTTATCCAAAAATTGCCTTACAATCGGATGCTGGGTATAACCTTTGTTTTTTCGTGGATAATTCTCTAAATTCTCGTTTTTACCCAAATATGTAAACATTGAGTTCGACATACTATTAGCCATGTCCAGAATACATTCTGATTCCGCTTTCTCAGCAACTTTGTCCGTCGGTGATTTAAATACGATACTATAGACAGGCTCAGTCGGATAAACACTTTTCATCCCTGCCGCCATGTAGGCAGTTAAAGTATCTAGTACAGAATAACTTAAAATTTGATTAAACAGCCCCCTCTGTGCCACAGCCATATCTGATAAGCTTTCAATCATTTCCAGATTATTTGCGGGAGCAAAAGCGACAACACCTTTATAGTCCATATTGGCACGGGCTGCATACTGCGCTGCACCTAATGCTGCATGACCACCTTGCGAGGCACCAACAACTGCCCATTTATTCGATGCCTTATTGCCTAACCAGCTTTTGGTTGCTACCACCGCATCGGTAATCGAATAGGCTTCACTTTTTAAATTTAAAAAGGGATGTAGCTCTCTCCCACTCGGCTCACCCAGCCCTTCATAATCGGGTGCAACCACCACATAGCCTGCTTGAACAAAACTATCAATCATTTTCTGAGTATGTACATCCGGGAGGAGACCCTCCACGATTAATCGGTTTCTACTTGGCGCACAATCGTCTCCTACTCCCACCGTACCATGTGCCCAAGCCACAATCGGCCAACCTCCAGCGGGTGGTTCTGTTTTAGGGGTAAAGACCAATGCAGTTGCTTGAGTTTCTTGCCCTTTGATACCTTGCATTTTATAAGTCATCACCACACTTTCTGCTGCATTTGGTGGGTAGTCTTGTGTAAACTTATATGCTACTGGTGTATTGACCACTGGATTTTGAATGTTGTTGACATCTGCATTGACATTTGTACTTGTAGATGAATTGCCCCCCTTGTTATCACTACCACCACAGGCAGTGAGAAATAGACCAGATCCAAGCAACATTATGGTGAGTAAATTTAATTTCATATGATTCATCCTTGTTTATCATTTTTTCTATTACTTTATTGCTAACAAATCATGTGTTAGCACGATCCCCTTAGATCGCTGATCTTTTGCTTGATGACTTTTTAAATTACGTCACAACTACACAATATTTAAGCTCAGCTTTACTATAATTTAGCCATAAATAAAAATATGGCAAGTGAAATTTGATCTTCAAGCATTCTGAAATATTTAAAAAAATTAGGTAATTAGCACCATATTCACTAGAATAATGCTATATTTTTACAACCTTACACTTGCTTTTACATTTATATGCAAGTGTATTATATTTCACACATTATCTAAATTTTGCAAATTATAACGTTAAGAAAATATATTTTTGATTGTTTTAATTTAAAAAAATCTTAACAATATCCATAAAACATATTTAAATTTCAACTAATTTAAGATGATTAATCCTTAGATTTATCTGAGATAAACATATAGAAACTGCGACTAAATACAATTAAATTCAAAACCATAACCTATCTCAATTTGATATTTCTGCATTAAAGCTCCTCCCTCAAACTCTAAACCAGAAAAATGCCACTTTAACGAGACTCAATTCAGATTAACCATAGAAAATGCCTTGCTTTAAAAAAGATAAGCAATATTCACTTTGCAAAGCAGAGAATTTAAAAATCAAAAAATGATCCTGTTAAATGAATCATATTGGTATTGAAAGTGCCTTCTCTCTGAAAGAGAGAAGGCTAGGATAAGGAGATTTATTGTTGATCAATCGTTTAAAAAATGACTGATAAAAGAAGTCTGTTGTTAGAACTAAATCACACTCAAAAATTACTTAGCTAACAGGTTTTTAACATCTTCTAACAACTGTCCATTTTCAACATTGGCACTGAATACGGTGAGGTGATCCCAATCAGGATGGGTTCTATAATCAATTTTAGTGGTTAGAGCACGTGCCTGTGCCACCATCGCATTTGTTGCCCGCGGTAATACAATCAGGTCTTTGTCTCCCTGATAAATAATAATTGGTGTCTTAATAAGCGTTTGCAGTGGTGGTAGGTCTTTATCCAGAAATTGCCTTACAATCGGATGCTGGGTATACCCCTCATTTTTACGAGGATAGCCAACTAGACTTCCTTCATTATTCCTAGCATAAGTTCTCATTGGTCCCCTAAAATTAAGAGCCATCAATATAAGACATTGATTTCCACCTTCAGCTTTCTCAGCAATTTTATCCGTCGGTGATTTAAATACGATACTATAGACAGGCTCAGTCGGATAAGCACTTTTCATCCCAGCTGCCATATAGGCCGTTAAGGTATCTAGTATCATATAGCTATTTATTTGAGCTTGTACATCCTTATTATTTGCCACCGCCATATCTGATAAGCTTTCAATCATTTCCAGATTATTTGCGGGTGCCAATGCAACTGCGCCTTTATAGTCCATATTGGCACGGGCTGCATATTGTGCCGCGCCTAAGGCCGCATGCCCACCTTGTGAGACACCAACAACTGTCCATTTGTTGGATGCCTTATTGCCTAACCAACTTTTGGTTGCCACCACCGCATCGGTAATTGAATAGGCTGCACTTTTTAAATGTAAAAACGGATGGATTTCCGTTCCACTCGGTTCACCCAACCCTTCATAATCGGGAGCAACCACAACATAGCCTGCTTGAACAAAGCTATCGATCATTTTTTGAGTATGCACATCTGGGAGTAAGCCCCCTCTCACAATTGGATTTCTACTTGGCGCACAATCGTCTCCTACCCCCACACTACCATGTGCCCAAGCCACAATTGGCCACCCTCCAGCGGGTGGTTCTGTTTTAGGGGTAAAGACCAATGCGGTAGCTTGAGTTTCCTGCCCTTTGATACCTTGCATTTTATAAGTCATTACCACACCTTCTTCTGCATTCGGTACGGTATAATATTCCTTATCATAATCTTCAAGGACATATGGCACTGGTGTATTTACCACTGGGTTTTGAATGTTGTTAACATCTGCATTGACATTTGTACTTGTGGTCGAATTATCCCCCTTGTTATCACTACCGCCACAGGCAGTGAGAAATAGACCAGATCCCAGCAACATTACGGTGAGTAAATTTAATTTCATATGATTCATCCTTGTTTATCATTTTTTCTATCACTTTATTGCTAACAAATCATTTGTTAACACGATCCCCTTGATCGCTGATCTTTTGCTTGATGACTTTTTAAATTACGTCACTACTGCACAATATTTAAGCTCAGCTTTATTATAATTTAGCCATAAATAAAAATTTAGCAAGTTACATTTGACCTTTAAGTATTTTAAAATATTTAAAAAAATTAAGTAATTGCTTATAAATTCACGAAAATACTGTCGTATTCATATAGCCTTATACTCACTTTTTTATTTATAAAGAATTTATTTACAATTCACATTTTATGTAAATATTGTGAATTATGACGGTAAGAATAGATACTTTTGATTGTTTAAATTTAAAAAAATCTTAACAATAGTTACAAAACATGTTTAAATTTCAAGCAATTCAAGTTGGTTAATCTTTAGATTTATCAAGGGAAATACATAAAAAAATTGAGACCAAATACAATTAAATTCAAAACCATAACCTCTTTTGATTGGATATTCCGGTAATAAAGCATTCCCTTTCCTCAAAGCCTAAACCAGAAAAATGTCACTTTTACCAGACTCAATTCAGATTAGCCATAGAAAACGCCTTTCTCTAAAAAAATAAGCAGTATTCACTTTGCAAAGCAGAGGATTTAAAAGTCAAAAAATGATCCTGTTAAATGAATCATATTGGTATTGAAGGTGCCTTCTCCCTTTACGGGAGAAGGCTAGGATGAGGGGGATTTATTGTTGGTCTATGCTTTTAAAAAGGACTGATAAAAGCAGCCTATTATTCGAACTGAAACACACAAAATTTAATTGGCAAGCATGCTCTTAATATCCTCTAGCAGTTGTCCATTATCAACATTGGCGGTAAATGAACCCGTATGATCCCAACTCGAATTGGTTCTATAATCAATTTTGGTGGTTATAGCACGTGCCTGAGCCACCAAAGCATCCGTTGCTTGTGGTAATACAACAGTATCTTTACCACCCTGATAAATAATAATTGGGGTTTTAACCAGCGTTTGTAACGGTTGTGAATCTTTAGTCAAAAATTGTCTTACGATTGGATCATTCTTATAGCCTTCTTTTTTACGCGGATAACCTTTAAGACTTCCGTTCTTAATATTATAAGCAGTCATTGGCAATATAAAAGCCGTTCCCATTGCTGCAATACATTCTCTTTCTGCTTTTTCAGCAATTTTATCTGTTGGTGTTTTAAATATAATACTGTATACAGCCTCGCTTGGATTGACTGCCTTTATCCCCGCTGCCATATAAGCTGTTAAAGTATCCAGTGCAGCATAACCGCCGATCTGAATTAACCCATCCGCATCTGCTAAAGCCATTTCTGACAGGTTTTCGATCAATTCCAGATTATTTGCTGGTGCCATTGCAACTGCACCCTTATAGTCCATATTGGCACGGGCGGCATACTGTGCCGCACCTAATGCTGCATGACCACCTTGCGAGATCCCAGCAACCGCCCATTTGTTGGACGCTTTATTGCCTAACCAACTTTTGGTTGCCACCACAGCATCGGTAATTGAATAAGCTTCACTTTTTAAATTTAAAAATGGATGGATCTCCTTCTCGCTCGGTTCTCCCATACCCTCATAATCTGGCGCAACCACCACATAACCTGCTTTAACAAAGTCATCGACCATTTTTTGAGTATGCACATCGGCTATAGGCACAAATAATTTATTTTTACTCGGTGCACACTTGTCAGCAACACCAGTCGTTCCATGTGCCCAAGCCACAATTGGCCAACCTCCAGCAGGCGGTGCAGTTTTAGGGGTAAAGACCAATGCAGTTGCCTGAGTTTCTTGTCCCGTGATGCCTTTCATTTTATAAGTCATCACCACACTCTCATCCGCATTGGGCGGAAGAACATCATTTTTAATATTATAGGGTACTGGTGTATTGACCACTGGATTTTGAATATTGTTTACATCTACATCTGAACCTGCCGATGAATGATCACTTTTATCGTCATCACCACCACATGCAGTTAGAAATAGCGTAGATCCAGTCAATAACACTGAAAGTAATTTTAATTTCATATAATTCTTCCTTTTTATCTTTTTTCTATCACGTCAGCAGGGTCAACCCATCGTTTGCCAGCGCTGATCCAATAGATCACTCATCTTAATTTAATGTTTATGTTGTTATTACTTCATAATACCTGGCAATCTTTAAGCTAGGCTTTATTACAATTAAGTCATAAATATAAATTTATCAAATGAGATTTAATCTTTAAAACATATTAAATTATCTCATCAATCCAATTTTTTATTTATTAATCAACTGAATTTAATGTGGTTTTTATAGACCAATCAGCATAAATTAATTTCATAATATTCAGGTTTTAATATATTTTTCACAGTTTTAACAATGAGTGGGTTCTTATCAATGATGAATTTCATGATTTAAATTTCAATCAATTTTTAAGTACTTATTTTAAGTATTTTTAAGACAATTCACACTAAAAAAACTGATTCTGCGTGTGATTTAAGCAAAAGCCAGCACTTATCTGGATTTTAGATGGGTTTCATTTGTATTTGGCGTCTAAAAAAGCTAGTTTAATAAGGCGCTCTTTCTTATCTATTTGTTGAGGAACAAAGGTATGCAAGCAATTATTCTAGATACTGAAACTCATACACTCAATGGATTGCCCATTGAAATTGCTTATGCACCGATTCAAATTCAAGAAGGGAAATTAAGCTTAGATCGTGAACAAATGTTCGATCAACTTTATAGTATTGGTAATGAAAAAGTTTCTTTTGGCTCAATGGCGGTTCACCATATCCTAGAATCTGATCTTGTCGGGCAACCTGATTTTTCCAGCTTTGAACTTCCTCAGCACACCCAGTATATCATTGGGCATAATATTGATTATGATATTCGCGCGATCCAACAATGTGGCGTAGATACTGCTCATATCAAAGCCATTTGTACGCTGGCACTTGCTCGTCTTGTTTGGCCTGATGCTGAAGCGCACAATATATCAGCACTGATTTATATGATCAGTAAAGGCAGTGAGAAAGCACGTGAAATGTTAAAAGGTGCGCATCGTGCAGATGCCGATATTATTTTAACTGCAAATATTCTCATGCATATTGTTTATCAACTCAAAATTCAAAGCATTGAAGAATTATATAAAGCCTCAGAAGATGCGCGTATCCCACGCAGTATTAACTTTGGCAAGCATCGTGGAACAGCGATTGCAGAATTACCCAAAGACTATGTGCAATGGTTACTTCGTCAAGATGAACTTGATCCTTATTTACGCAAAGCTTTAGAGAATGCAAACATCGTCACACTTTAAGCTGATGATTTGTAACAATAAAGTCATATTAGTGTAATTTTCATTCTTTACTCTAGGGTCAATTTATTGGGGAATAATTTGACTCATGGATCACTATTTTAAAACTGACTTGGGAATTCAGACTTTAAAACACCGCTCAATTCAACTCACTGCTCGCCAAAGACAATTATTGCTTCTTATTGGCACAGATGATTTTAAAATTTTGAATAGTGCACTAAAGCAACGGCTTGCAACACCAGAACTTATTCAACAATTAGAAGAGCTTGGTCTAATTTTTCAGAATCAAGTGAATGGTGCGCCTCAAGTTAAGTCAAAAATAACATCAGAATCGTCCAAGATTGAACAATCAAATCAGCGCACCCCTTCAAATCTGACAACTGAAATTGGCTTTAAACCGTCGCCTAAAGCAGTTGAAAATCCAACAATTATTAGCGATACCCAGGCCAGTCAAAATACAAAATCAGCAGATCCAAACCCCATCCAGCAAAGCGTTAGCACTGTCACACCTACACTGGTAGCGCATGCCGAAACGACGCCAGAGCTGAATTATATAAATTTTGATGACATCAAACACAAAATGTCTACCCTGCTACAGACGCATTGCGGCTTGATGACCAAACAATTGGTCATGCAAATACAGCAGGCAAAATCAATTCGAGATATTAAATTTTGCCAAATGCAGTGGATTACCGCACTTCAAGAAAGTCGAATTTCTCCCCAAGAATTAAACCAAACCATGCAACAAATTAATTATTCACTCCAACATCTACAATCATCTTAAATCGATCCTAAATATTTATTTCAATTTATCCACTTAGAATGACAAATGAAGTGCTTTAAAGTCATTCTAAGTCTTTTTATTTAAGGGTATTTTTGATTTATTTCCGAATATCAAAATCTTAAAGCCAAATAAGCTAACGCCAATAAATCAAAGTTTTATGTATATTGAGATGATTTAAAGGCCAATGTTATCCCGACTTTGCAATTTTAAATGAGAGAAATACCGATTAATTTTTAAACCGACTTAAGCGTATTCCCAGACATTCATATCTCTTTACAAAATCACATTGTCTGTTTTAGACGCATTCGGTAGAATTATGGGCACGCCAATGATTTAAAACAATTAGACAATTATGACTCAATACCTTACAAAATCGACCAACCAAACAGCTTTAGAACTTTCAAATTTTTATCCAACGTTTGAACAATGTTTAAATGCTGTATCCAATATTAAATATCAAAAAGATTTACGTATCAAAAGCGATCCTATTTCATCTCAACATATTTTGGTTGAAAGCTATTCTCGAGGGACACTTCAAGATAAGTTTAAAATTGAAAAAAATGCAATTGAGCATGCAAACAAAAACCGCTTGGCCTTATATCATCTTGTTGCCGTTACACTCGATCATTTTAAAGCTGCTTAATATTCACAAAGCCTTTTAAACTGATTAAAAATAAAACGTGTTGGGCTTTTTCACCCAACACGTTTTTTAATTGATGATAAAAATTAGCTGACTTGTTCAATCACACGATAAATACTGTCACTTTCTTTGCTTTCAAAAAGCAACTCAATACTTGGTAAGATTTTCTCACCATCCACAACGATATGATCAATTTTTTGGAACAATGATAAATTATCTGTGTCTTCATGCTCTTGCAGCTTATTTAACCAAGCCATCGCATTCAGCTCATTACTATATTGATCCTTGACCCTTACTGTAATCATTTCAGTCATTTTTCTGTCCTCTTTTTTATATACTGTTTTCTTATAGCATGCGCCAAACTAAAAATTAGCTTAAAGTTGTTAGATTTTATGGCAATGTTAAAAATTAGCTACATTACTATTTTTTTTATTTATAAAATATAGAGTTACTTTGAATACTTTGTGTAAATACAGCTTGATTCAATTATTTCATGACGTTTCAAAAATCAGAAAAAGAAAAGCCCGCATTTCTGCGAGCTTTTTATGTTGGAAAGCTAGTGCTTATTTTTTATTTGAACTGGAGTCACAAATTCAACAAGCCGTCATTGATCTGTCCAACTACTTCGTAGCGTCTTAGCGACCTACTGTAGTTTTAATATAGTCAGATGCGCTTTGATCTGCAAGATGCAGTAACATTATTGAACGATATCACAGCAATTTTGAAATTGAATATTTTTTTAATTGGTAGATAATAGATAAGTTTGATTGACTATAATTTAATATTGATCAACCTTAAAAAATCTAAATAACATTAAATAAAAACGAACCCGTAAAAATTATTTTATAAAAATAACCTATAAATCTGCCACACGAGATCATCTATAGCATTGATCATCATTAAAATTTATATATCATCAGCAGTATTAGATGTCTTTTCATAAATCAAAAAGCAATCATGTTGAGTAAATCATATTGGTATTGATAGCCCCCTTCTCCCTCTATTTATCTAAACACATTTTCTCGATTTTACTTTTATTGCTGTAATTCAAATTGCTTTTAAAACACCTACAATATTGTCTAGACTGCGTGTACTTTAAATTTTCAGGAATATGTATACCGAAACATTCCGTCTCAATATTTCCTTTTTGTGATAAAGGGAGCTCTGCTTTACTGAGCAAAATACCAAGACCAAATGCAATAAGCATGGCAAAAAAGATTAAACCTTTATAATGGATGATTTGCTTGACCATGAGTGGCTAAATTTATAGAACATGATGAAGCTAATCCTAGCTTAAACTTTCCTGTTTTTTATTTTTATTTTTAAAAATAATTTGATAACAAATAAGGGAGTTAACATGCGCTGATCTTTTAAAGCAAAATAAATATACAGGTCTGTCAACTAAAATTTTTCAACAGCTTATACCACTTTTGGGCGTGGCTCATTTTATTCTATATGATTGCTTAAAAATTTTAATCATCAAAAAAATATGGCGCACGCAATGATAATTTTCGTTTTAAAGCATTATTTTTATGCGCTAAAAAAAATTAGAAAGATCAAACAAACCTTACGGCTCGATAAAATATTTATAAACAGAGAAAGCTGTACTCTATTTGCTTTTTTTTATGGGTAATTGAGTTGAATATTCAACATCATGCTTATCTAAATATTCACGGATCAATTGACGAACAACCTGAGATGGCTTTAAATCCTGACGATTACATAAGTCCTCAAAAGCTTGTTTTTTATTTGGATCAATTAAAATTGTTAATCTTGCTGTTTTGTTTTCCATAGCTTATTCCCTTAAATTTATTAGAAATAAAATTGTAATAACATTTAAATTTTTTTCAATGATAATTTTTATCACATAACACACACTTCTCAATATATACCATTGAATTTAAATTACTTATTTTCTGATTTTAGCAATAAATCAGCTATAAATTATTGTGAATGTTATTGAATATTTTTATTTTAAAACGAAAAAGTACCTAAAAGGCTATTACAACAACGCGATGCAATAGCCAAACATTGATACTTAAGAGAAATCTAATTCTTTTTCAAAAATTCTGAGTTCATGTCGTGCCATTGCCAAATTAGATTTTTGGCGATCTAAGACTAAATATAAAAATAAGTTACTGTTCTTATCTAGATGTCTTAATAAGTGATACTGTTTTCCTAAGGTAATTAAAATATCATCAATCGTATCACGTAAATTTAAAGCTTCTGCTGTTTTCATTTTTGCTTTTAAAACCTCCGTATTTCCAGCAGCCGCAAGTTCCAAATCAATTCCCGTTCCATAAGAAGCCAATGATAACCCACTTGTGCTATCAACAAGTGCTGTTGCCGTGAACCCATCAATTTCAGTTAAAGGTGTTAAGTCAATTTTAGCCATTTATATATGCCTTTTATTAAGTGGAGATAATATGAGTCGCTTTTAAAGCACCCTCATGTTTAAAAAGTATCATGAAATTATAATATAATATTATTTTATGATAATAATTTGTAACTTTTTTTAATTTAAACAAAGGATTAGGCCAGTATTAATCTACAATTAAAATGTTTTATCTGGCATAAAAAGCACTGATTAAATTTTAATTCTGTATAAAAAAGTATGAATATAAATGTGAATAAATGACTTGTTTTTCGATAAATTAAAACACGAAAAATTAACAATATGGAATAAAATAATTTAAATACAAATATTTATTATAAAACTCTAATTTACAGGGAAATTAACCACGAAATATTTTAAATCTTTACTATTTCAGATATATACAATATTTATTAAGGTATTTATTATATTTCTTTTCATTTATATATTTAGGATGGCCTAAGATCAATATTATTTTCATATTAAAAAATATGATGCTTAAAATATAGACGATGTGGCTATGTCATTGTAAAAACCCAAGCCTAAAGAACAAACTTTACACTTTTCTGACAAGCTAAGTTTTTTGGAACTCACTTAATAGGATGTTATGTATTAAGCCATCAACCAAATTTTATAAAATTCCTGAATGTCTGACTCTAAAAACTCGTCACAGTCACTATCGTATACAAATGTTTTTTGTTCTAATAAATATTCAGCTTGATGTTCCATCAAGTATTTCTTTAAAAAGTTTTTAAATTCGTTGGCACGCTCTGGGAAAATATGCTCTCCATCATAAAAAATCATCATAATTACCTCTATAAAACCACTAAATCACCTGTCTAGTTTACACAAAAACAAGTCACGATTCAAACTAATAAAAAATTCAGTGAAATATATCACAATAAATTAAAAGTCTTTTATGAGCAGAATCATATAAGGTGCTCAACAATTTATAGTTTTTAAACGAAGCTACTTTTTATTGATTAAAATATTGAATTTATTCTTTATGCTGATTGCTTTTTAAGTATAAAAAATGAATCATATCAAGACGTAGCTTAGAACAATGCAGAAAAATCCAACAACTATCATTTTATTCAATAACTTAATATAACCGACCTCTTAACAAAGTAAGGTTAATTTTAGCGATATTCAAAGTTGAAATAAGTGTATATTGGATAAAATACAAGCGAGTCAAAAGAGCAAATATGAAATTTGAAATAACCACAGAAATTTTAATCAATGCACCCATTGATACTGTTTGGAAAACCCTCACAAATTTTGAAGATTATAAAAATTGGAATCCATTTATCATCAATGTTTCAGGAGAAACCCATCAAGGTGGCAAGATCAATGTCACTATACAAAATGATGCGACAAGTAAAATGTCTTTTAAAGCGCTTGTGCTTGAAAATCAGGAAAATAAACAATTTAGCTGGCGCGGAAAATTATTGGTGAAGGGAATATTTGATGGAGAACATAAATTTAGATTAGAACAAATATCCAATAATCAAACCAAATTGATCCATAGTGAAGCGTTTAGTGGCATTTTAGTCAAACCATTTCTAAAGAATTTACAGACCAAAACCAAGCCCGGTTTTGAACGAATGAATCATGCGCTTAAAGTAAAATTAGAGAGTCAATAGAAGCCTTCATCGAGCACATCGGCTAGAACTAAAAGCAACATCACTTGCTCGCTATATTTGCGATCCAGCAATCTAGGGAGGATTACAGAATGAACATGGAGATGCCGACTTCGCTTTAGTGTTAGTCTCGATATTGAGGAATGGATAAACAAATTTTTAATAAAATTATAAATCAGACCTTTAACGAGGTGAGCTTTGACTCGATCATGATTTTATTAACGCCAACACGGAAAAAGTGAACAGGGTTCTATCCACTCGGATTTAAATTGGATGGTGCGATCACTATAAGCAATCAGCTTTTTTTCAGATATCGGCTTAATAAATCTTCTATCGAAAGAACCGAGTAAGCACTATGCAAAAATACTTAGATGGGGCTTTCTAAAAGCGTCTCAGCATGAATGATCATAAATCAGTGAAACCTTACTGCTGACCTTATAACATCAAGTACTGAAATCATGCTGGATACGATTTCTAAGATGTTGTTTATTTTGCTTTGTTTACTTTTTCTTTAGACAAAATAAATAAATCTTCATTTAAATGAGCGAATCTTTCTGCCAACCATTCATGGGTATCATTGAGCGCTTGATTGTAAAAATGATGGCCAAACTCGTCTACAATAAAATCAAATAAAAACTGTGCTGGAAAGTTGCCTAGATCCAAGTCTAGTTCCTTTAAGGCATATTTTTTCAATGAAAAAATTAACTGTTCACGCGTAAACTCATCAAATGTAATTATTTGCTTTTTAGCCATAGTCTTTATTCTGAAAATAACGAGAGCCCATTACAATACTTATTCAGTGCTTTTTCAATCTTAGAGCGACTTATCATGTCGTACATTTTGATTTTTCTATCGGCTTGAACATCTAGAGATGTACAGCACAGAATCCGCACAAGTTACTGTAATTTAAAATAATAAATATAGAACAAATTAATCAATAAAGCTAAAAGATCTTAAATTCAATAAAGTCAGCGCCTTTTTAGCGGGGACAATTTTTTAAAATATTTCTATCTAAAATATAAAAATCAGTGCTAGTATAATAATTAAGCACATAGAAAAAATGTGAAATTTTATGAACTTTAATAAATATTTATTTATAACGATTGGTATTATTTTGAATCAGCCTGCTTTTGCAAAATGCTTCAGCAATTCTTTTGATGTTACGACAAAGTTAAATATTAATTTACCTGCCTTTGCTTTTGAAAAAAATTATAAATCCAATAACTTTCATTGGAATATTCCACAACAAGGCCCTGTTCTGGGCATTTATTTACCAATTTTTTGAGAGGGAATGATAATGAATAATGCTTTGAAAAAGATATTACTTGCTGCGGGCGTTCTAGTCGCAGCAGAAGTCAGCACTGCATGTACACGTGTAGTGTATCTAGGTGACAATAATGAGGTCATTACTGCACGCTCTATGGACTGGAAACAAGACGTAGGGACAGATTTATGGATTTTACCCAGTAATGTCAAACGTACAGGCTTAGCTGGTCCAAATTCTATTCAGTGGGCGTCTAAATATGGGAGTGTTGTGGCAACAGGTTATGGCGTATCCACAACAGATGGAGTAAATGAAAAAGGATTAGTGGCTAACTTACTCTGGTTAGTCGAATCTGATTATCCAGATCCGAAAAAGAACAACAAACCACCACTGAGCATTTCACTGTGGGCACAATATGTTTTAGACAACTATGCAACTGTAGATGAAGCTGTACGTGCTTTAGAAAAACAGCCTTTTATTGTTGTTACAGATACTGTTCCAGGTGATACACGACTCACTACCCTGCACCTCTCTATTTCTGATGCATCTGGTGATAGTGCTATTATTGAGTACATTGACGGTAAGCAAGTGATTCATCATAACCGCAAATATCAGGTGATGACCAATTCCCCAATCTTTGATCAGCAATTGGCGCTGAACAGTTATTGGCAACAAATCGGCGGAACCGTCATGCTACCGGGAACCAATCGTGCCTCAGATCGCTTTGCAAGAGCATCATTTTATATCAATGCAATACCTAAAAATGCTTCACCTGAGCATTCTATCGCCAGTGTTTTTGGTGTAATCAGAAATGTCTCTGTACCCTTTGGATTAAATACAGCGGAAGAACCAAATATTTCTTCTACACGTTGGCGTACTGTGGTTGACCATAAGAGAAGCCTTTACTTTTTTGAATCTGCAGTATCACCCAATGTATTTTGGGTGGATTTAAAAGAGATTAATTTCAAAGATGGACAAACCAAAAAATTGACCTTAGGTAAAGACCAAGCAATCACCTATTCAGGGAAATCAAATGCTTATTTTAAAACATCAAAGCCATTTCAATTTTTAGGAATCAATTGATTTTAAGCCATAGCTCACTGATTTTTTTATAAAGTGTAACTATAGATACACATGTCAAACTCATGTGCTTCAAATGAAAGTCTGCTCAAAAGCAAGCCTCCTGAAGTGGAGGCTTACTTAAAAATTTATGCTCAGCTGGACCACTTATGCCCATTTCACTGACTAAACCCAATAAGAAAAATTGGTCATTTCTTAGTAGTACTTGCTCAAATCGATAAAATAATATTAAAAAAAATATTCAAATACACTATTTTTTAGCGGCAGAATTTTCTGCTTTTATAACGTCATTTTCATTGTCAAAACTTTCTTCATCTTTAAAAATTGCTTCAATTGATCGGTTAAATAATTTCGCAATTTTAAATGCCAAAGGTAAGCTAGGATCATAGCGCTGTTTTTCAATCGCATTGATCGTCTGGCGAGAGACTCCCAAATATTCTGCTAATTGTTGCTGAGACCAACCTTGCTGCGCTCTCAATTCAGATAAGATATTTTTCATCGATAACGCCAGCTCCCAATTGCAATACCAACACCCCACAACGTTGCCATTAGAGGCCATACAAAAAACATAGAAAGATGTGGAAAGCCAATATTTTCAAGAAATCCATAGCTAAATGTAATCAGTGCGGTACCTACGAATGCGAGCGCAAAAGCTTGTAATTGGATGTGTTGTTGCATTTCATCTAAGCGTGCTAATTGCCTGAGTACACTCCAGCCCACCAAAATACAGGGAATTATCGGCAATAATGTCACAAAAATTTGTGTTGAATAACGGATATCGTCATTCTTTAAATAATTTAATGAACAAATAAGCACAACAACATAAAGCAGTATTGATGCACTAAACTCAATCAGAGATCTATATTTTTTCATACGGCAATCATGTAAAGTAAGCTTTACACAAATTTAGATCAAATAGCGCACCATGTAAAGCATACTTTACATATTATTTTTATTTTAACTTAGACAACAAAGTTGAAATGCGCCTTCAATTGTCATTTTTTCACGGTATTTATCCGCGCTTTGATTATAAATTTCTAAAGCTAACTGATTTAAAAGCATAAAAAAAACCTAGTAAGCATGAAGCAAACTAGGCTATAAACTTTGAATCTTTTTTCGTTGGTAGCGGGAGCTGGATTTGAACCAACGACCTTCGGGTTATGAGCCCGACGAGCTACCAGACTGCTCCATCCCGCATCAACGAAGCACCTTTATACGCCTTAAAGACAAGGAATACAACCTTTATTCTATATATGTTTAAAAGAATTATTGATGAGCATCCAGAACACGCTAAAACCATTCATTGTTGACTGATTATCGTATGCTCTTTTAACTTCAAAACACAACAGCTTAACCTTTTACTTAAGATTAAAAACCTAATATTTCGATAGCGATCTATTATACTTTTATCTTCATCAAGGCATCTTTAGCGCTTACCCAAATAATAATTTAATTCAACCAGTCATTAATATAGCATTAGAAAGCCCACTAAAAAGTGGGCTTATTTTTTGGAGGCGCATGAATGATGTGTGAGTCGCACAGCAATTCAAAAAAAGTATATCAGCCTTTATTTATTAATTAAATTAAACTATGTAACAAAAATTAGCCAAAGCGTGCTGCAATACAATGTTCAAATCAACAGCGAAGATTTGCCTTAGTCGCTATATAACTTGAAGCGATTAAAAAACCACCCGTAGGTGGCTCGATTTAAATCATAGGTTCCAAAATCTTATAAATTTTACCATTCTTGCTGCTTTCAAAAAGCATTTCGAAGTTAGGACGCAAAAGTTCATTTTCAACAATAATATATTTGATACGTTCATGAGTTTTATTTGGATTTATCACAACATCATCTAATGTTGCCTCAACTGCGTAACACTTTCCAAATTGATCCTTTACATTTATGTCGAGTTTATTCATAAAAAACACCTTAAAAAATTAAATAAAAACAGCTAAAACTGCTAACCAAAACATTCAATGATTATTAAATTTATGCTTGTACATCAAACGCAATTCAATATACTGCAAAAACAGTAAATTATTATAAAAATTTTTATTTACTTACATTTTAAGTGCTTATCAAAAAGATTGCGTCTTGATGCTACACAGGTTTTTTAGGATCTATTGCTTTTATCTCCTTTAAATCATCAAGATGAAGATCAAAAATACTTTCAATCATTTTTACTTTGGATTCACTGCTATCCTCAGACGTTTCAATCAAGTATTTTTTTGTTTGTTGGGTAAATTGAAAATAGTCTTCATAATTCACTGTTCCATTTTTTATTAGAAAACTGACTAAATTTCCGATGAGTAATCTTGTGACATGGTCACCCTCTAAGGTTGCCTCAACCAGCTTCCCAGCTAAAATTAATTTTTTCATCACATTACCATCCTTTGTATCGTTCACTTAATTTAACAAATTCATTTTTACTTGTCATATCAATAAAATATTCATTACTTAAGTTGGTTCAGATGTACGCTAGCTTTTGGCTTCTATTAGTGCAAATGCATCAATATTGATACTTCAACAATAATACTCATTTACTTGAATACAATTAAACAATCCCCTGCTTCGGTACTTGCAAAGCTGCTTTAAAGACCAATGTCCACTCTAGTATGTAGACCAATCATCAGCCTCAAAAACGGATTTATTCTAAACTTGCGCTGAGCTGATAAAAAAAGCCCTACATTTCTGTAAGGCTTTACCTTAATTTTGCGCTGACTAAGGATTTTTGTTATTTATTATTAGTAAAATAACAATTTAAATTTACTTTAAAATTAAATTATCGTCAACCCTTCCATTGTCTGTATAAAAAAATACCCACCGATAGAGTAAGTGGGTATATAAACTTGTGACATATGTTTAGCTAAACTTAATTTACATAACAAGAGTCTCACTTTCAATACCATTCATCGGCTATTTAATTTTACAATATTACAAATATCAGAATTTATTCACTCAATGATCGAGACTTCGTATGCTCACAGATACAGCCTCTATAAAACAATGAAAAACACCAGCCAATGCTACGCGCAAAGAAGGATAAAAATTAAATTCTATATAACTGATTTTAAATATTTTTTAATTAAATCGTTTTAAAATATGGCATCAAAGAAAAGTCTACTAGATTCTATTCACTTATCTAAATTATTATGGTTTATCAATCATATTCAACCAGAAAGACGCTATACATTTATCTCGACTATTTTACTGCGTTTTTATTATTAAAGAACAGATGTATAGTATCCGTGACCATTGGAGAGAGTGGTCTATAGACAATAAAGAAAGGCCCTACTAACCTGCATGATGCGGGTTTCTTTTTGTTTATTGATCTAGAAATAGCACAGCAGCCACACAGTCCCCCCGCATAGAAAAGGCAAGCTTTACACAGCAATTGATTAGATTTGCTTAAATTTTTTGCTGATAGGTGAATGATGGATTTTTTAAATAGGTCCGGTGTTTCAGTATAAATATAGCTTTGACACTAGGATAAAAAGTTATAGAAATAATTGAAATGTATAAATATGAATTAAAATAAAAATTTAGCGTTAAAAAAAGCACGATATCGTGCTTTTTTTACAACTTACTCTGAATTATAGCGGAGTAATGTTTACAGCGTTAGGACCTTTAGGACCTTGAGTGATACTGAATTCAACTTGTTGACCTTCAGCAAGAGTTTTGAAGCCAGAGTTAGCGATTTCGCTGAAATGAGCAAAAACGTCTGGACCTGATTCTTGTTGAATGAAACCGAAACCTTTAGTTTCGTTGAACCATTTAACTGTACCTTTAACAACATTTGAGTTTGACATAATCAATCCTACTGAGATTTAAAAATTTTAAGCCATTTTATGACTAGTGATAACGTCGAAAATAATAAAGAATTGAACTTAAAATCTGAATAAAACGAAGGATTATGACTAAAACTGCGATACTTAGAGAAGATTTACCAAAACATGACTTTTTTCTAGTTGGCTTTACTTTACAGGAAAAAAATAAATAATCAAGCCTTCTTATACATATTTAACTTTATTATGGATAAAGAATGACTTATCTATTTAGAACAGCTCTCATTTGAGAGCTTTCTCAAATAACTTACTTTCTCGATCATTGATAGAAAACCAATTGGCTTTCTATTTCACAAGAAAAAAATACCAATGTTCTATACATCAATTTTTCTTATGCTTACTTTAGGGTTACTTTTTAAATGGCCAGCGGAGTTGAGCCAAATATTGGTTGGGTATTTGACTACGCACACCAACTTGATCATCTTTAATTTTTTGATCTTCATAGTGAAAACTTCTAAACAAGATGTCCCAAAATATGAACACTTCTCCGAAATTCTTACGACCAAATCCATGTTTATGATGGATGCGATGTACTTCAGCTACAGCAAAAATATATTTGAAAGGACCAACACGATAATCAATATTTGCATGCTGAAAAAACAAATGCACGGCCATAAATATCATCCAACAACCAATCAGCAAACTTGGAGCCCCAAAAAGCGCGAGGATGATCAAACTAGGTCCAGCAAGTACGATTGCACTCAGGGGATGCCGCTTTTCAGCATTTAACCAATATAAACGGCGTGATTGATGATGAATCGCATGCAATTTCCATAAAAACCGATACTTGTGGCTTAGGTAATGCATGAACCATAGTCCAAAATCAATCACCACAGCAACAATCAATATCTGCCAAAATACCGAAATATGGTCGGGCCATAATCGTGGAACAAATCGGAAAAGATCAAACCATTCAATAATTTTTGAGACAGAAACGATCAAAAATAAATTAAAAATTGCATGGATGATATCTGTAACAAAATCTTGATGTGTATCCAGCCATTTTGCTTGATAAGGCAAAGAATACTCAACCCATGCAATCACTACGCCACTTAGCAAGATGAATAATATTGAACTTGGCCAATACGGAACTTGCCCTGAGACGATGAACATCATCATCCATACGGTTAACAGCATACAAAGCGGATAAAATAAATATCGCAGAGATATTTTAACAAAAGCGCTCATTTATAACTCCATTCAACAGAATACGTTTTAGGAGTATGCTGACTGGCTGGATAGAAAAATTGAACGAAACCGCTATATCACTTATAGCTTTTAATATGACAAAAGTAATATTGGCATTTGCTCAATGGATGGAATAAATTTTAATAGTGAAGGTTGAATGCCAAACATTTGTTTGCAGGTTCGACTAAAATGCGCCTGATCAGAAAAATGAGCGTGGTGAGCGATGCTGGTTAAATTAATATCCTGATCTATGGCTTGAAAGCTTTGTAATAAGCGTAACCATTTCCGATAACTACGATAAGAAATACCAAAATTGTCACTAAACCAATGACTAAAACGACTTTCTGAAAGATTGAATTGTATGGCGATTTGTTTCACTGTCAAATTCTGTTGATGGTTGAGAATAAGAAATTTTGCAAGACGCTCTTCTCTAACTGACTGAGCTTTGAAATTAGATTCACTGCAATAACTTAAAAGCTTTTGGAAAGATTCAAATGTTTGATTTTGTTCTATAAAACATGCTCTAAGAATAGCCACCAAACTTTCAGGCAATATCATAATCGACGAGTCTGGTTGTAGGTAAGCTTGTAAATAATGCTGAATGACATCAGCAAGAAAATGTGTTTGATCAATATAGATCGAACAGTAAGTTCCTGGTTGCAAATGATGTAAAGTATTTGCTGCGATATAGACCCCACTACTCCATATACAATAATCATCAGCAATAACTTGAATCCGCTCTCCCTGTTGTTTTGCAAAGCTTAACTGATGTGCGTGATGACGATGTGGAGAGTTATCACCAACAGCTCCCTCAAAATAGCCAATGCCATATCCAATTGCTATTCGGCCCATCCAATATTTAGCAGGTAATTTATATAGATTAGATTGAGCCATAGAATACTTAAGCTAAAAGTGAAAACTCATTAAATAACACTATTCTACTTATCTTCAAATACCCAGCATAAATAAGCAGATTGATTGAGTGCGCTTTTTATATCTTTGCTATTCTAAAGCGCTTAAATTCAATGCAATAAATTTTAAGTATAAAAAAACCTAGTAAGCATGAAGCAAACTAGGCTATAAACTTTGAATCTTTTTTCGTTGGTAGCGGGAGCTGGATTTGAACCAACGACCTTCGGGTTATGAGCCCGACGAGCTACCAGACTGCTCCATCCCGCATCAACGAAGTGACTTTATACGCCTTAAAGGCAAGTAATACAACCTTTATTCAATATATATCTCAAAAAGCCCTATTTAAGTATTCTATTCACACAATATTTATACTTTTATGCATTGTTTTTGTGTATGCATAGAAAAATATAAGAACAGAGAATTTTGGAGTGATTAGATTGAATCTCTTTTGCCAAATCCACAACATCATATTTAACACCAGACATCGTTAATTTTTATGCCATGACCCAAGTTGTTAAAGAGCAAAGCATCTCTAAGCATCTATCAATATATGATCCGCAACATAATAGAAAAATTATTTTCAACACATTTCAACATATTAAAATTCATAAAAGCCCACCTTGTGATGAGCTTTTAGGTCCATTTGTATTTACTTATACACCCATATCCCTAAAGGGATATTACCAAATAAATGGATAAGTAAAGTAAGAACAATAAACATAGAAAAGAAGAATGCGATGTTTATAGATTTAGATATCATGTAATCACCCTTATTTTATTGTTGTTGATTTTTTATACACTAATAACGTGAAATTTTCAATCATTAATATGGATAAATAAATCACATTAAAATCTATCGCTTAGTAAGCTGCTTAAATAGTAAAACATTTTGCAATAATTACTTCTCTCTTACCTTTTCTTATCGATACTTCCCTGTCTATAAATACCTCTTAGTATCTATAACAATTTTTTGCTATAAAAAAAGACGCTTTAAGCGCCTCACCACAAACTTCATTATTTACCACTCATTTCAACTTATATTGCTTATTCAGCTACTCAATCTCAAAAAAATGCTTTTCTGTGACTATTTTTATCTTTATTTCTTTATAATATCTAATCATTGGGTCATTCACATCTTTGCTGATCTTATCTAAAAACTTATTCTCTTTCATTAATTTAGAATAAGTTTTATAACCAATAACTAATCTTTGTGGATCCTTACTTTCTTTAAAATCATCAATTTGCTTATTGAGTTCTTTTAGATCGATACCCATGTTGGCTCCCCTCAATTGTTTTAAACAATATAACACTCATTTATGACATTTTTTGGCGAGTTAAGAAAAATTAAGCGATTAAAAATACCTCACATTTCTGTAAGGTATTCTTCAATATTTTGCTCTATCTTTCATCAATATTTAAAATAGCGGTCACTTCACTCTAGTGACTACATCAACTTATGATTCAGTGATAAATAAGGGATGATTCGCTTTATAAATCGCTAATTTTTTTATTTCATTTTCTAGATAGCCTTGTGGCTCTTCTTTCCATGTCACTTTTCCACTATCAAAATCAGAGTTACTTAAGGCCCAAGAAGAAATTAAACTGTAAATAAATGTGTTATCAGCAAAAATTAATTTTGTTCTATTGCTCTTATCGCTGGTAAATACTTTGTGTGTAGGTAAGGACCCAAATATACCCACGTGGGTATACAAATATGTAAAGGTTTCATTCATCGTAATGATTACTCTTGTCGTTAATCACTATACTACCGCATTCAGCTCTATTTTATGAACTTTGAGCAAAATTCAAAATCCTTAACCGCTTAAGGATTTTATTAAAAAAACAGCCCACTAAGGCTATGCTATGAATAATTGAAGCATTAAGGCAAAAAAAACCTGCATCTTTGGGGAAAGAATGCAGGCAAAAACCGATTATTCGGTAATAGGAGGAATACCTACTATTTTACTAGGGTTTCATTTTATTTGTCAGTGGCAATATATAACAAGTGCTATAGCTTGCTTTTAATTGGTGAAAAATACTCAATATGAAGGTGAATAAGAGGCTTTATTTTGTAAAATCGCGTCTTTGATTGATGTTCTTTGATACGACCATCATACCTTTCTATTGTTTTTGCCTACTGAGATATTCTCCTCTTAAGCAGCTGCAAATTTCTAAGTCAAAATATTTAAATTTTAATTGGCTGAGTGACCATTTAAATCACAAAGATGTGTGAATTTTTTATTATTCAAAAATTAGCTCCAATAAAAAACCCACTTGGTTAAGTGGGTTAGTACTAGATATATTTCATCGATGCCCGCTTGTTTAAAAATACCATTTGCAGTGTGTCTTGATTCAATTGTAACTGCTACTGGGAATTTTCTATCTGTTATTGGACTGTACCAAATCTCATGGCTACCTTTGCCTTGTCTTTCAAAATTACAACCATACAATAATAGTATTTCAATAACTTTATCGTAGAACCCAGCACCCATATTAAAGCACCACAGACTCTGTTATTTTATAATTCAGTGTGAATTTGTTTGATTCGACGGAGATATCATTTAATTCTATCAATTCCGCAGCTAAAAGCTTTACATTACTTATTAATTCTTCAAATGTTTTTGACTCTGTGACCAAGCTCAAACTATCACATTGAGCCACCCAAACTTTAGCCTCATCATCAAATAGTACATTTACGTCAAATGAATTAGAAAATAAATCTTTGCAAGTGACTGCCTTAAGCATAGCTCTTTCTGCATGAAAAGATTTTGAAAGTTTTTCTGCTTGTAATGCCAAACTCAACGCTGTAGAAAAACGATTTTTATTTCTTCTGTATCGAATTTTTACATCTGCATTTTCACCAATAGCAGCCTTTTTGACCTCTACATGGCGAACTTTAGATTTAGACATAATTAACCGATCTCCACTTCAGATCTTATGTGCATATTTTAATCAATTAAGTTAATAATTACCATGACAAATTCATCGTGCTCTTGCAAAAGTATGATTTTTGAAAGTTTTGCATAACACTAAACTCTTATAAATCACCCTTTATAACTGCTTATTTTTTGACTATTGTAAAAGGCTTATTGATCAAGCCATAATATTCATGGTGATGTCGATCCTCATCTCTTAAATCTTACTCAAATCTAAAATTGTCAGACTTCCGCAATACACTGCACCTGTATCAATGTAGTAGCAATTATCTCGCTTGATGGGCGTTGTTGTGACGGTATGCCCCATGATGACCAGATCCACACCTTGAACTTTAGTATATTTTGGATTCTTTAAATCAAAGCGTTCTCTGCCCCACATTGCAGCGTCTGTAGGTAATCGCTTAGCTTCAATTGCATATCTGACAGCATCAAAATGATTAAGATTATACTTAAACAAATCCCAATCATTTTGCTCAATATGCCCATGTACAAAACCAAACTTACGACCTTGATGTGTGATTTCAAGTGCAATCGGTAACTGATTAAATTTATTTATAATTTTATGTTGAGTTTGAGCATCCAAATCATAAAACCACTCTCCTCCATTGGCAATATGACAACGGCCAAAGGACTCATTAAACAAACCTTTAATACATAAGTCTTCATGATTCCCTCGAATTGAAGTAAACCAGGGTTGATCGATTAAATTCACACACTCAATATTTTGAATACCACGATCAACTAGATCACCAACAGCAACCAATAAATCGTTTTCAAAGTTAAAGCCTATCTCAATCAAGCGACTCATCAGCAAGTCGTAACAACCATGAATATCACCCACTACATAGAGCTTACCTTTGATTGCTTTATTCCAAATTTTGACTAAGTTCATGTCTTTGCCCTCTTAAGTGGATTTCCAATCCATCTACAACAATGTCTTATCTGTAAAAATTTTTTGCTGTACACCACATTGAGGTATAAATATTTTTGTTTACATAGCTTTGGCTAATTGATATGAGCTATATGACTCAGGATATTCATCACTGGATTTTTAAGTAAGTGTTCAAATAAAGCTTGGAGGAAATATAAATACTTAGAATGGTGTATTTTTTTTGATAAGGCTTATATAGTCAAAATGGCAATATCTTCATCTTCTAATTCAGCCATCTATAAAGGTATAAGCCGCCGCCATCATTTTTTAGCTTTTCTGGATTTTTCTTATAAGCTGAGATTTATATTCTTATCTTTGTACCTACTTAACAATGCAATTTTATTTTACGGTACATTAAAGAACTTTCATAAATCAAAAAATGATCATGTAGAGTGAATCATATTGGTATTGAAAGTTCCTTCTACCACTGGGAGAAGGCTAGGATGAGGGGGATTTTATCTCGATCTATGTTTTAAAATGGGCTTATAAAAGAAGTCTATTAATAAAAAAATAACTATTTAATAATTCATAAAAATATTTGTAATGCAACCAATAACGCAAAGAATGAAATCACTCCAATTTTTTAATTCTTTGATAGAATCATTTTATCATATTCAAAATAATATGAAATTTGATTTATTAATGCGACAGAAGCTCAAAATGAAAGAAAAAGAGATTGTTATTGTTGGTGCTGGTATTGTTGGCGTTACTCTAGCATGGTATTTCGTCACTTATTCTGATGCAGAAGTGACATTATTAGATCAAAAGCAGGCAGGAAGCGGTGTTTCCCAACATTCTTTTGCATGGCTTAATGTTTCATATGGGCGTCCTGATGCCTACCAAAAACTACGATCACAATCCTTGAATGAATGGCGAAGATTAGATGCAGAGATGCGTGGCGCATTGAAAATTCATTGGCGAGGTGCCATTAGTTGGCAGGAAACGAATGCAGAGACATTACAATTTATCCAATCCCACAGTGAGCAGTCTTTTAATGTCGAATCTTTAACAAAAGAGAATCTTGCAAAAAAAGAACCTTTGCTTGATAAAGCGCCGAATGTGGTTGCATTTGCTGGCGAAGAAGGTGCGATAGATCCTATCTGGGTGATTCAAACGCTGCTTCAGGATGCCATTAAAAAAGGTGTAACTTATTGTCCAGAAACGGAAGTTTCTAAAATATTACAAAATGGATCAGGTCAAACGATCGGTGTGCGTACTCAAGATAAGGATTATGTTGCGGATAAAGTCGTTTTAACAGCGGGAGTGGTTAATAAGGATTTACTGCAAACCATCAATATCGAATTACCTTTAGCATCTTTGCCAGCTATTATTATTCGCTTTAAGCATGAAAAATCAGATCAATTCGCACAGCATATTATCTCAACACCAGAGATGGAGATTCGTTCGATTGATTCAGAACATTTTTTAGCGGCAGAAGATTATATCGATGACACAGCAGTCAATACGCCAGAACTGATCGCTCTAAATGCTTTAAAAACTATTCAGGCACATTTTAATACGATAGCACCAGCATTAGCATCATCTATAACTGTTGATCACGTGGCTGTAGGAATGCGCCCTATCCCATTCGATGATATGCCCATTGTTGGTACGATGAATGATGACTCTGGACTTTATCTCATTTCAATGCATGCAGCAGTCACTCTCGCGCCTTTAATTAGTCGCTTGGCTATGCAAGAAATTTTATATGAGCAAGAAATTCCTGAATTATTTTCTTATCGTATCACGAGATTTCAGTGATCATGTGCCAATTTTACGCCAAGATATTCACTAAACTATTGATTTTATTTATAAATCTGGTACGCCCAGCGGGACTCGAACCCACTCCACAGGCTTCGGAAACCTGCACTCTATCCAGTTAAGCTATGGGCGCTTAAATTGAGAAGGCACATCATAACAAAAAAAACCGCGAGGTAAAGCATTTATAAAACAACTCTTTTGATTGATGCTCATGCTTTAAGCAATGTTGCATATTTGCAATGCAGAATTCCTCCTAACTTACTTGGTTTATTTAAAAAGATCGCTCACAATACACACTCCATAAACCAAGTGAGAATTTCATGACTGATGCTCTGACGTTAAGAGATTTATCTAAAACCTATAGAAATGGATTCCAAGCACTCAAAGGAATCAATTTGACTGTTCCAGAAGGAGAGTTTTATGCACTTTTAGGACCAAATGGCGCTGGTAAATCGACAACAATCAGTATTATCAGTTCCTTGGCGCGGAAAACCTCGGGTACTGTGGAAATTTTTGGTCATGATTTAGATACCCATCCTTCACATGCAAAGCAATGTCTAGGTGTTGTTCCTCAAGAATTTAACTTCGGTCAATTTGAAAAGATCTTTGACATTTTAGTCACTCAAGCGGGTTATTACGGTATTCCGCCTAAAATTGCACAACAACGTGCTGAAGAATATTTAGAAAAATTAGGTTTATGGGATAAGCGTAATACTCAAGGGCGTATGTTGTCTGGTGGTATGAAGCGCCGTTTAATGATTGCGCGTGCCATGATGCATGAACCTAAACTTTTGATTTTAGATGAACCCACTGCAGGTGTAGACATCGAGTTACGCCGTTCAATGTGGGATTTCCTTACAGAAATGAATGAAAAAGGCACTTCGATCATTTTAACCACGCATTATTTAGAAGAAGCAGAAATGCTTTGTCGTCAGATTGCGATTATTGACCGTGGTGTTATCAAAGAAGATACCTCGATGAAAGCGTTCTTAAACCAATTGAGTGAAGAATCTTTTATTTTCGATTTAGAAAATCCGATTGAACCGATCATGATTGATATCATTGGTGTGAAATTTAATCTGATTGACCCCATGACCTTAGAAGTCACGATGGATAAAGCGCATTCTTTAAATGATTTATTTCAACTTTTAGAAGCGCAAGGCATTCGTGTTCGCAGTATGCGCAATAAATCAAATCGTCTTGAAGAGTTATTTGTGAAACTGGTTGAGAAAAATCTTGAAGGAGTTGTAGAATGAATTTTACTCAACTACGTATTGCACTCTATACATTAGTTCAAAAAGAAATCCGCCGTTTTATGCGCATTTGGCCGCAGACCTTATTACCGCCTGCGATCACCATGAGCTTGTACTTTGTGATTTTTGGTAATTTGGTCGGTTCTCGTATTGGGCAAATGGGTGGATTTAGCTATATGCAATTCATCGTGCCGGGTCTCATCATGATGGCGGTGATTACAAATAGTTATGCCAATGTATCTTCAAGTTTCTTTAGTGCTAAATTCCAAAAAAGCATCGAAGAACTGATCATGAGCCCAGTTCCATTACATATGGTCTTGTGTGGTTATGTGATTGGTGGTGTTGCTCGTGGTGTTCTTGTTGGGGCAATTGTCACTGCAATGAGTTTGTTCTTTACTGACCTTTATATCCATAATATTTTCGTCACGATATATACCGTTATTATTACCTCACTCTTGTTCTCTTTAGGTGGTTTTATCAATGCTGTATATGCAAAATCGTTTGATGATATTTCGATTATCCCAACCTTTGTATTAACACCCCTCACCTACTTAGGCGGTGTGTTTTACTCGATTAGTGCTTTAAGTCCATTTTGGCAAAATCTGTCTTTAATTAACCCGATTGTATATATGGTCAATGCTTTCCGTTTCGGAATTTTAGGTCATAGTGATGTCAATGTTTCATTGTCTTTACTTATTGTGACTCTATTCTGTGGCGTACTGTATGCGATTGCTTACTATTTACTTTCTCGTGGTTCAGGAATGCGTGAATAATGTCTGTTGAAAAATCTTTATTGGGTAAAGAAACCGATTACCCAACTACCTATCAACCCGAAGTTCTTTTCCCGATCGCGCGTGCACAAGCGCGTGAGCAATATGCGGATGTAGCGGGTATATATAAAGGTCAAGATTGGTGGCATGTATTCGAAATTTCTTGGCTCAATAGCAAAGGGATCCCGCAAGTTGCCATTGGGCGTATTGCACTCCCAGCAACATCACCAAATTTGATTGAATCAAAGTCGTTAAAGCTCTACTTTAATAGTATGAACTTTACCCAGTTTGACTCTCATCAAGCTTTTATCAATACCGTTGAAAAAGACTTATCTGCTGCTGCACAAGCCCCAGTGACGCTAACTTTATTTCAAGTTGATGATTTAGAGATTAGCAAACCAACGGGTATTTGTATTGATGATCAAGAACCTGACCAGCTGGTCAATCATCCAAATGCAAGCCTTTTGGCCTTTGATCAAGAAAATACACAACACGGTGAAAGCGTTGAAATTCAACTGTATTCACACTTATTGAGAAGCAATTGCCCTGTGACTGGACAACCTGATTGGGGCACTGTTTTTATCCGATACCAAGGCGAAAAACCTTGTTATCGTAGTATTTTAGCTTATATTATCTCGTATCGTCAGCATAACGGTTTTCACGAACAATGCGTGGAACAAATTTTTGCCGATATTTGGCAAAATTTAAAACCTGAAAAGCTGATGGTGTATGCAACATATACACGTCGTGGCGGTTTAGATATTAACCCATGTCGTGTATCTGATGAATCATGGATGCCAAGCCCAATTCGATTGGCGCGACAATAAACATTGAGGTTGAAAACATGCCTTTTTTTGGTTTTGTACCTTCTGAAGAACTATTAAAGAACATTCAGACCGGTATTGAGAAAAAAAACTCTAACGAACCACTTTATCCTTTACGTGATCAAACTGCCTTACTCATTAATGAAGAAATTATTGATACGCTTTTGATTGAACTTGTTCGTCGCTTCCCTGCAAGTGACAAACGAGATACTGCTGAAAAATTAGCAGGCTATGTCAAATCGACTGTTGCTGTGTTACTTAAACAATTGTTAAGTAAGGCAGACAATGATGTGGTTCGTCAGTCTGTAGAGTTTTCAGAACGTAGTCTATTTAAAGATCCACAAGGCCAATTCCGTGTCGGTGTGAATTTAGACGCAAGTTTAGTCACCAATCTCAAAAATAGTTTTGCTGAAGTTCAAGCAAATGGGGATGTAAATCGCGCTGTATTGTCTGAACAATTCAAACAATTCTCAGATGCGACGATTAACCATTTTATGCGTGATTTTAATAAAACGCTGGATTTGGGTATGATCAAACGTAAGGCTGCGGATATTGGCGCATCTGCTGTAGGCAAAGCAGTGCATATGGCAATTGATAAGTTGATTCCAAATTTAAATAAAGATGAAATCACAGCTGTTGCAGAATATTACGATACTTTATTTTTTAATTGATCGTTAAAATTCAATTGGATTTTTAAATATAAAAAATGCCCTTCTTGGTAAGGGCATTTTTTTTGCATTTATCGAGTTATACTTTTTAGCTGTAGTAATTAACCATTAAATTCATAAACTTAAAATCAATATAAAATACTATCCCTAGATCCATCTAAGACCTTTTCAAATTCAAAACCATTTAATTCAATCTATTTAACCCACTATTTTCTAATTTAAATATTTCACGCTCAAAATAATCACAAAATTCAGATCATAATTTTGTTGCAAAGTATTGATATTCATTGCCTTCGGGGGGGATTGTGATAGCATGCGCAAAACACATTTCCCGCACAAAATAGACCAATGGCACCAAGCTCTCAATATAAATTTTTACGTCAATCTCCTCGTGATGGTCTAAGTACTGCCATGATCCCCTCACGCTGGCAAAAACTCCATATTGACCCTTGGTTGAGCTTATTTCTAATTTTAAACGCGATGCTCGGTTTAACCGTCCTTTATAGTGCGTCTGCACAAGATATGGGGCTGGTTTCCAAACAAGCCATGAGCTTTGGTATCGGTTTTCTTGTCATGTGTGGTTTAGCCCAAATTCCCCCTAAAGTTTATCAAGCTTTTGCACCTTACTTTTATTTGTTTGGACTGGTTTGCTTAGTCGCAGTTAAAGTGTTTGGTGAGGTTCGTATGGGTGCTCAACGCTGGATTGGGATTCCGGGTTTTGGCAGTGTACAACCCAGTGAGTTTTTAAAAATTGGTATGCCATTGATGATTGCATGGTTTTTATCTCGTAATCCTCTACCGCCTAGTTTTAAAAATGTGTTTTTATCACTGATCATGATTGGCATTCCTTTTATCCTGATTGCAGAACAACCCGATTTAGGTACATCACTGCTCATCTTAGCCAGTGGGATTTTTGTGCTATTTCTGAGTGGTCTTTCTTGGAAAATGATTTTAGGTGCAGTGAGTGCTGTTGCAGTGGTAATTCCAGTCGCTTGGGAATTTCTACTACATGACTATCAACGACAACGTGTTTTAACTTTATTTAATCCAGAAGCCGATGCCTTAGGCACAGGCTGGAACATTATTCAGTCTAAAACAGCGATTGGTTCGGGTGGCTTTATGGGTAAAGGTTATTTAGAAGGTACTCAATCGCACTTACATTTTTTACCTGAAGGTCATACGGACTTTATTATTGCCGCATTTTCTGAAGAATTTGGTCTGATTGGTATCCTACTTCTGATCATCATTTACTTTTGTATTATCTTTAGAACCTTTCAAATGAGTCTACAATGCTTCCATAATTTTGGGCGCTTGGTTGCTGGTACTTTTGCTTTGTCATTTTTTGTTTATGTATTTGTAAATGCGGGCATGGTCAGTGGTATTTTACCTGTAGTCGGTGTGCCATTACCTTTTATGAGTTATGGTGGTACTGCAATTATTACTTTAATGGCCACTTTTGGCATTGTGATGTCTATACATACACATCGTTAATTTTTTTATCATAAATAATTAGGAAATATAACCTATGTTTACTTTTGGGCTTTTACAGAAGGTTAAAAACATCACTTTTTGTGCAGCTGCATTTTCACTGACCAGTTTCTGCCAAGCCAATGATTTTGCCAGCAACCCTGAATACAATAATTTTAAAGCCAAAACCATGCAAACCTATGGTTTAAGTAGCGAACAAATTGATTGGGCAATGAACGGCTCACGCAATTTACCCAATATCATCAGCATTATGGAACGACCAGGTGAAAGTAAGCCTTGGTATCAATACAAAACTAATTTTTTAGCTGAAGGCACCATCCAACGTGGTGTGCGTTTTAAACAACAATATGCAGATACACTAAATCGCGCAGAACAGCAGTTTGGGGTGCCTCAAGCAATCATCCTAGGCATTCTAGGGGTGGAAACAGGTTATGGCTCAAATAAGGGCTCCTTTATCACCCGTGATGCACTTGCAACCCTCGGTTTTGGTTATCCCCGCCGTGCGCAATATTTCCAAGATGAGTTGGGTGCTTTAATTGCATGGTCATATAAAGATGGCGTTCCAACCAATTCGATTGTTGGGTCTTATGCAGGTGCAGTAGGTTATCCGCAATTTATGCCAAGTAATGTGTCTAAATTTGGCGTGGATTACGACGGAAATGGTCATGTTGACTTACGTAACTCTGCGGTCGATGCGATTGGTTCAATTGCCAACTATCTGGCTCAACATGGCTGGCAGCGTGATCGCCCTATTGCATTTTTAGCGCGTTATACAGGGAACAATCCTGAAGCGGTTATTGCAAAAGATTTAACTCAGCCTGTTCCCTATGGATCACTTAAAAATTTAGGGATTTCTCCATTAAATCCAATCGTCAAAATTGATGACTTAGATTTGGTTAATGTGATCCAATTACAGGACAGCAATGGCCCTATTTATTATATTACTTATCCTAATTTTCAAGTGATTTCGACATATAATAGAAGCCGTATGTATGCCACCGCTTTATGGCTTTTAGGCACCGAAATTGTAAGTCGTTAAGACTTGCAATCTCCTAAACAATAAATAAGTCAAGATTTTTTTATGTTAATTTGATCACATTTAATACTTTTTTCACACCTTGTTACAATATTGGTTATTTTTTAATCAAAACCTGTAAGAATTTGTCCTTTTTGTAACTGTTTCTTAAATAATGCTAGACACATTTATTCCAGCTTGAATATTATCCTTTCCGTTAAATGCAGTTGCACAAGTGAATTTACAGACCTCTATGGTTAATTTTCAGCGACTTAGAAAGTTAAAATTGAGGTTCCAAGGAGTTAAACGATGCATGCTTCACTAAAATATATGATGGCCCTGACCATGGGTCTGAGTATGACGCAGGTCAACTCAGAAATGGTTCAGTCATCATACTTAAACAATGATTCGGATAGTTCGAGTCTAGCTTCTCGTGTGATTAGCAAAGATTCAACAAATTTCAACTCTCATTTTTCAAACCTAAACAGTTTGTCAATTACTGAACGTTCTGGCGATCAAGTCCGTCGTCAAACTATTGCAGCAAAGATTCAAGTTCCTGAAGATGAGCCTTCAGTAATTGATAAACTTAATGAAGTTGCTTCAAACACAGTTCGCAAATTTAGCCAAACTGGTGTTGCATCTTGGTACGGTCGTCAGTTCCACGGCCGTAAAACCGCAAGCGGTGATACATTCGATATGAATGATTTGACTGCTGCACACCGTAGCTTGCCATTAAACTGCTTTATTCGTGTAACCAATAAAGACAATGGTAAAAGCGTAGTGGTTAAAGTCAACGATCGTGGTCCTTTCCATGGTAACCGTGTACTTGACCTCTCTTACGGCGCTGCTAAGCGTTTAGGTATTACAAATTCAGGAACAGCACGCGTTAATATTGAACGCGTAGATGGTCCAAACTCGTAAATCACTGCATGCATTTAACAAAAGCCACTTTCCAGTGGCTTTTTTATTGTAAAAATAAAAATACAGATGTCCGAATTGCCCCCTTAACTTTCCAGTTATGCCCCTTTTCTTTCAATGCATTCCAGATAAAATAAAATGCGAGTCGATACAGGATGTATCACTAAACAGCAAAACGAAAACCGAAGTTTAAATTCTAAAAGTAAAAAAGTGAGCCATGCATGGACGTGAACAGCAAAACGCCAAACTTCGCGCATACATCCCTCAGCAAAACCCAAAAAGTAATCGCACTTGGTTTTGCCACGCAAGGCTTGGGTTATGCCAGCGTTATGACCGCGCTTCCCACAATCAAAAGCAGATTCAGACTTTCAGATGATCAACTGTCGATTATTATCCTTGGCGTCTGTATTGTCGCAGCACTGGGTTCTATTTTGGCAGATCGACTTGCCGTCAAACTAGGTTCAAGGCTGGCTATTGTTATCGGCTTGCTATTTGAAGCCATCGGTATTGCAATTGCAGCATTTAGTCCCAGTGTCATGATCATGGTCGCTAGTTTTTTACTTTATGGGCTTGGACTCGGATGTTTAGATGCGGCATTGAATATGCAAGCTGTCATGATGGAACAGAAACTTGGAAAAAGCGCCTTGGGCGGTTTCTTTGCCTGTTATACCGCTGCTGCTTTCCTTGGTGCGTTAATCATGTCCGCGACAGTCTCAACCACACTTGGGGCAACTGCGGCATTGTGCATTGCTGTCATGATGTGTTTGATTACATCGCAAGTGTCAAAACGTTGGTTATTTCAACAAAAAGAAAATGCTGCCCTACATCCTCAACAACGATCACCAATTCCGCATAAACAATTGCTTATTTTTGGTGTGATCATTCTCATCGCCTTTACTGTCGACTCAGCGATCAGCACGTGGAGTTCAATTTATCTTAAAGATATTTTAGCAAGCTCAGCCACAGTCGCCCCATTGGGTTATGCCGCATACCAAATGGGTATTTTACTCACCCGTTTAAGTCTGGATTATCTTTTAAAATTTAAAAGCGCTGCATGGGTTGCCTTCATCACAACGCTGATTGGTGCAACAGGCTGTGCCATAGCTGGCTTAGGACATTCATTGGCGATTGTCATTGCTGGTTTTGCAATGGCTGGTGTTGCGGTAGGCGCATTAGTCCCGCTGACATTTTCAGCAGCAGGTCGTTTAGATGAAAATCGACGCGATGAAATTATCGCACGGGTGAATATTTTTAATTATGGCGGGGCTGTAGCAGGAGCTGTAATTGTTGGCTTACTTGCTGCTCCTATCGGTTATGGTCCCTCATTTATTGGTTTAGCACTGGCGCTGTTATCTGTGATTTATTTTAGAAAAAGATTTATTTAGGCTGTATATAAATAAAAAATCGTTTAGGATAAATCAAGATCATTGTTCAAATGTAAAAACACTTATCATTTTTAAACACATATCAAACCTATACGCAGATCAAAATCTTTGCTAGTTTGAATAAAATAAACAATTCAATTCATCTGTTTTGAGCAATATTTAATAAAACAAATTTGGGGATTATTCATGTTTCAAATCAGTAGCCCATCAAAACTTGTCCGTGCAATTGCACCCATCATCTGCGTAATTGGCCTTGGCTCGCTTAGCGCATGTACCACAGTATCTCCAACAAACACGAATACACCCGCTGATCTTGCAACATTGACGCAAACAAACACGCTATTTTACGGTGGCTCAATTTTAACCATGCAAGGCATGTCACCCCATTATGTCGAAGCGCTACTGGTCAAGGATGGAAGAATTGTCTTTGCAGGTGATTTAAAACAAGCGCAAAAGTTAAAACAAAAAAATACCCAAGAGGTTAACTTAAACCATCATACCCTGCTGCCTGGTTTTATTGATGCACATAGCCATTTAAATAGTGTCGGTCTACAGCAAACTGTGGCAAATCTCTACCCTACGCCCGATGGTAACGTTTCAGATATTGCATCATTGATTCATGAACTTTCATTATGGCAACAAAACAATCCTGACTTTATCAAAGCAACCTCAGGTTGGATTATTGGAAATGGTTATGATGATGCCCAAATTAAAGAAAAACGGCATCCTACAGCAGATGATTTAGATTTGGTTTCCACCAATCACCCGATTATTGTTTTACATCAGTCAGGACACTTAGCCTCTGTAAATCATAAGGCTCTTGAACGTTTAAACATCAATAAAAATACCCCAAATCCAACTGGCGGGATTATTCGTCGTAAAGCAAATTCTCAAGAACCCAATGGTGTACTTGAAGAAGCTGCTGTTTTTTCAGCAATGGCAACTGCGTTTAGCAAAGTTCCACCTGAAATCATGCAAAATATGGCAAAAACAGCACTGAATACCTATATCAAAAATGGCTATACCACTGTACAAGAAGGTCGTGCAGATCATGGTACTGCTGAATTATGGCGAAGTTTTGCGGCTATCAATCAATTGAATATTGATGTCGTGGTTTATCCAGATATCATCAATGAAAAAGATTACATGCTGAAAAATGGCAGTAGTCTCAATTATCAAAATCATTTTAGAATTGGTGGGGTTAAAATCAGCCTAGATGGCTCCCCACAAGGCAAAACCGCATGGCTAACGCAGCCTTACTTCATCCCACCAGAGGGAAAACCTAAAGACTATCGTGGTTATCCAGCCTACCCAGATACAAAAATGGTTCAAGATGCAATTAATCTGGCTTATAAGAATCATTGGCAAATTCTTGCACATGCCAATGGTGATGCTGCAATTGACCAATATCTCGCAACTATTGAAACAGCCAATTCACAATATGGCCAAGCAGATCGCCGCAATGTGATTATTCATGCGCAAACCATGCGTGAGGATCAATTAGATCAAGCCAAGAAATTAGGGCTTATTCCTTCGTTCTTCTCATTACATACTTATTACTGGGGCGATTGGCATAAACACGAAACACTCGGCGCAGAACGTGCCAACCGAATTTCCCCTACAGGTTCTGCATTAAGAAAAAATATGATTTTTACTGAGCACCACGATGCTCCAGTTATCCCTCCTAAAAATATGATGGTAATTGATGCAACCGTCAATCGTACCACCCGTTCTGGAGATGTATTAGGTGAGGATCAAAAAGTCAGTCCTTATATTGCATTAAAATCAGTCACAGATTGGGCTGCATACCAATACTTTGAAGAAAAAGACAAAGGTACCTTAGAAAAAGGCAAATTGGCGGATCTTGTGGTGATAGATCAAGACCCATTAAAAGTGCCCACTCAAAAGATTAAAGACATCAAAATATTGGCAACCTATAAAGAAGGTCAATTGATTTATCAAAGTCCCCAATAAGGATCAGTAAGGGATAGTCGGGATAGGACATGCTTAATTCGAAATTTTTAATCATACTATTGGGCCTGAGTGGTTTTACTTATGCAGATATCGCTATTTTCAAAGCCACTTTTCCTGATCTAAAAACCAACCAAGCACCTCACCCACAACACCAACTTGAACAACTTCCCGCAGCCACACTCAGCAATAATGTAACCGTGGATACCTATATTGCTGCAATTCCCAATCCTTTTAACGATACAGGATTCTACAAAGATGATGCCGTCTGTAAGATCAACAATACCCAACAAGTGAAATGTCAGTTCAGTTATACATTATCTGCAACTCAAGCAAAAAACTTTAAAATCATCTTACTGCCCGGTATTGGTCCTGTACTTGTCCCCCTATCATGGCAAGTGATCAGCACGGATATGGGACCTTCTGGCGTTGCGTATGCTGTGCTGGCAAGCCGTAAAAAAGATGAAGTCATCACCATTTATAATTCATCCGCGTGTGCTGGCTGTGCCATGCATAGCGCAAGTTTATATTTCCCAAATGTGAAAAAACTCAGTTTAGACAATGAATTTGGAGCCATTGAAGATAAAAACCATCTGTTAAACATCGTCAAAGCCAATAAAAATAAAGTGTATTTTAGCTATCAAATTCCCAACTATCCCAACAAAACACATGGGATTGCCTATTATGCCGATGAAAGTGATGGCAACGATGTCACCAATTTTCAGGAAATCAAAGTTACACTTAAACCAGAACATCAAACTTGGGCACGTGATATTTTAAATTTCTATCAGGCCACACATTGAAATCCTCCTGACCAGCACTTGGTTTTATTTAAAGCCGCTATTTTGACCAAAACATTATTCTGATTTATATTGTTTTCAGCAAAAATAAATATAGCCAACCACATGCATGGAGCGCCAAATGAAAACAATCACCGAATGGTTCGATGAATATAGCGAAAGTCATCAAAACAAAACCAATAAAGCCATACATTGGGCTTGTGTCCCCGCGATTTTATTTGCCATCATTGGGATTCTTGCACATTTTAGTGCCTTGCTTACCGCACTGCTTCTGGTTCTTACCCTCGTTTTCTATGCCCGTTTAGATATTGTTCTTGCTGTAGCAATGACCGCATTAATTGCAGTCATGGCATGGATCATTTACTTACTTCCTGTTGGTGTTGGTTTCTATATTGGGGTGTTTATTTTAGCTTGGATTGGTCAATTTTATGGTCACAAAGTCGAGGGTAAAAAGCCTTCTTTCTTTAAAGACCTTCAATTCCTCCTCATTGGCCCTGTATGGTGTATGGATGCCTATCTTGGTAAAGTACTACCCAAATGGAAAACACGCCAGAAACTGGCTTTTTAGCGCAAATAAACCAGAGGGAAAATCCAATTCGGCTTTTCCCTCCATTTTTTTCAATTTAACAGATAAAATAACCCGTAAAAGCACAATAAACTTAAAGCTAAATTGACTAGAATTTTCTTAGAAATAAGCGCTAAAACAACACAGATCATTGCTGTTAAAAAATAGGCATCCAAAGGCAATGCACGGAATTGATCTCCATTAAAAAATACAATGGGTGCACAAATTGCAGTCAGCAAACATGGCGCTGAATACTGCAACATATTTCCAATCACACGAGGTAATTTCAGGGCGATTTTAGGTTCCAAGAAAAAGTAGCGGTTAATCAATACAATGGCTGCCAACGTTAACAATAAAGTCCATGTCATTTTGCTACGCCTATATTTTTTACTCCGACGATCTTTGCCATACACATCGCACTAAACATCCCCAAAATCCCTGATAGCACAATGCCCCCTTCAAATTGAAAATATTTAAAAATACAGGCAGATAGCAAGGTACACATAACGCCTACCAAAGTTGCGCTATTTTTCACCATAGGCACAATAATCAAAATAAATACCGCAACAATTGAAAAATCTAAATGTAAGCTTTCTAAATTTGGAATTGATTTAGCCAGTACAATACCCAACACACTAAATAGGCACCAAGCCAAATAAAAACACAGCCCAGCACCAAACAAATAAGCAAAGCTGCGTTGTTTATCTTTGCCAATACCGACAGCAAACAGTTCATCTGTCAGCAAGAAGCCAATTAATATACGTTGCTTAAACGGAAAACGACTGACATCTTGACGAAAATTAAGCGCATATATTAAATGCTGACTGGTTAAGAAAAATACCGTAATCATAATCGTCAAGGCCGATGCATGTGACATGACTAAACCTAAACTTACTAACTGTGCTGCACCTGCAAATACAACAGCGGACATTGAGAATGCTTGTGCAAAGCTTAATCCAGCATTGATTGCCATTGATCCAGCCAGAATACCCCAAGGCAGTACGGCAATAGATAAAGGTAAAATATCGACCACACCTTGGAAAAATGCCTTTTTATTTTGTTTAGACTTCGGCTCAATCTCGGCAGTATAAGATTCAAATTGATCACTCATTTGCAAAATCCAAATCTAAGAATTTAAGCAGTATCTTATAAATGCTCAGTGATCGCTTGAATGAAATTGCTATTTGGTCAGGAGCTGTAAACGTTTAAATGGCTATTCCCGGATACATTTATTAAATATTTAAGGTACTTAAATATTGAGAAGGTGTAACCCCGACTGCTTTTTTAAAATGCCGATTAAAATGACTTTGATCTGAAAAACCACTATTTTGGGCAGTCATTGCAATACTCTGACCTTGTTTTAATAATTGGCGCGCTTTCTGTAAACGGACCTGAACCAACCAACTATGCGGTGGTAAGCCCGTATATTTTTTAAATTCACGTAAAAAATGCCAAGGGCTTAATCCTACATATGTCGCCAAATCAGTGAGCGAATAATCATGCTCAGGAAAACTGCTTAATAAATCTTTGACTATTTCAACTTTCCGTTGTGCTTCTGGTAATTGAGCAGGTGTTAATTTGGCACGACCATAACGACTGATTAAGCGGGCTAAAGTGGATAAATACATACTCTCTTTCAGTAAAGTATTTTCTTTTTGTTCTAATAAATCAAAAAGTAAACAAAGTTGCTGTGCCAATCCAACATCTTGCACAACTGCTTGTGGGAACCACGGTACGCTATTTTTAACACTAAAAAAATCTTGCCCTGCATCTAACAACATTTCTGGCGTTGGATAAATTGCACGATATTTCCAGCCTGACTCGACAGCAGATGAACCTGTATGAATTTCATCAGCATTGACTAAAATAATGTCGCCCTTCGGTGCTGTATGTAACTGCCCAGTCCGATAAAAACTCTGTGCACCATCTTCAATCACACCAATACAATAACCTTCATGCACATGCTTTGAAAATTGCTTATGGTGATACTGTGCTTTTAACAACTCTAATCCACCCAATTCTTTTAGGTGAAAGTAGCTTGCCCACTCCTGCATTTTTTCTATTCAGACTTTTGATAATAATTTTAAAATAGCATGTTTATAAAAAGCGTATAGAACAAAATTGCTATCTATACGATTAGACATGGAAAATACAAAGATCTTTTGTGCACATAAGAAAATAACCAATAGATTACTGATAGGTTTTTCCATTATGTTTTAGCCAACCATCTTGATGACGACGCTTTGGATCATGGTGTGTCCAGTGCATTACGCCACCTTGGTTGCTATATTCATATTCGCCAAAAAATTCAACAGTATCGCCTTTGCGTAAATTATCGATACGGGGTGCTAAATCAATATTATGTGCAACCAATACAGTTAAGCCATTATCCAGTGCAAGAATAAATTTTTGATGACGTGAACCTTCATTATCATCACGCAACACGGCTTTTACTCGACCGATGGATTGTACTTGAACATTACTGAGTTTTGCATCATAGGCTTTTCGAATAACCTCAAGACCATTTTGATTTTGACTATTGGCAGACGGCTTATCTTTAAATTGGTTATCTTTACCCTGCTCATCCACATGCTGTGTATTGTCTTGTGAATGATTGTTTTGCTGATCGATCGATTCAACTTTAGAGGGTTCAGTTGCTTGATTTTTTTGTTGATTGAGATCAACACCCAGATAAGCTGCGACGATCACTGCAATTACAGCACCAATACCAAGTTGTGTTTTATTTGCCATAAAGTTTGAGTCTAATCAATGTTCATGGTGGAATTATAAAAGAATAATCTTTTAGATATGTATGAATTAATTCTTCTAAATCTACTTCAATTAAATTACAGATAAAAAAAACCCCTCAAAAGAGGGGTTTTCAATAATTATACTCAGTGAGTAAAAATTATTTAGCAGCCGCTTGAGCAGCAGCAACTTCTTCTGCAAAGCTCATTTCAGCTTTCTTCTCAATACCTTCACCCACTTCGAAGCGAACGAATTGAGCTACAGTTGTTGCAGTCGCTTTCAATACTTCAGCAACTTTTTTGTCGTTGTCGATTACGTATTGTTGACGCTCAAGAACAACTTCGTTCAAGTATTTTTCAACTGAACCAGTCACCATTTTTTCAACGATGTTCGCTGGCTTACCAGATTCAATCGCTTTAGCTTCTGCAATTTCTTTCTCTTTCGCGATAAGATCAGCAGAAACATCTTCAGCAGTTACAGCAACTGGGTTGAACGCAGCAACGTGCATTGCAATACCTTTACCAGTTTCAGCAGAACCTGTGTAAGAAACAACAACACCGATTTTTAAACCGTGTTTGTAAACTGCAAGGTTTTCACCTTCAACAATTGCAGCACGACGAACTTGGATGTTTTCACCGATTTTTTGAACAAGCGCAATACGAGCTTCTTCAACAGTTGAACCATCTTCAAGTTTCAATTCAGCAATTTGAGCAGCATCAGTTACACCAGCAGCAAGTGCAGCAGCAGCAACTTTCGCAGAGAAACCAGCAAAGTTTTCGTCTTTAGCAACGAAGTCAGTTTGACAGTTTACTTCTAAAAGAATTGCTTTGTTACCTTCTTGAGCAATTGTGATCGCGCCATCAGCAGCAATGTTACCAGCTTTTTTAGCTGCTTTTGCTTGACCTGATTTACGAAGATTATCAATCGCTAATTCGATGTCACCGTCTGCTTCTGTTAATGCTTTTTTGCATTCCATCATTGCAAGACCAGTACGGTCACGTAATTCTTTTACCATGCTCGCAGTAACTGCAGTCATGTTGTTCTCCTAAATACGGTAGAATATGAATCTGTTCAACAAAAACGGCCCAAAGGTTCCTCTGGGCCGTTTTGCTTTCTCGACGCTCAATTTGTCATCATTTTAAATCACAAAAATGACAAGCTTGCGTCAAAACGCATTAAGCCTCAGGAGCTTCTTTCGCAGCTTCTTCGCCTTTAGCTTGAGCATTCGCTTGAGTTTGAGCGTATTCTTTACCAGCAAGAATTGCATCAGCCATTGCAGAAGCATAAAGTGTAACAGCACGGATCGCATCGTCATTACCAGGAATAACGAAATCTACGTTATCTGGGTTAGAGTTTGTATCAACGATACCGATTACTGGAATACCAAGGTTTTTAGCTTCTTTAATCGCGATTGCTTCGTGATCAACGTCGATGATGAACAATGCGTCAGGTAAACCACCCATGTTCTTAACACCGCCTAAAGAGCGTTCAAGTTTTTCCATTTCACGAGCGCGTTCTAATGCTTCACGTTTAGTAAGTTTAGCAAAAGTACCATCTTGTGATTGAGTTTGAAGATCTTTCAAACGGTTGATTGACTGACGAAGAGTTTTCCAGTTAGTCAACATACCACCCAACCAACGGTGATCAACATAAGGCTGACCAGCGCGTTGAGCTTGTTCACGAATGATGTTAGAAGCAGCACGTTTTGTACCAACGAACAATACTTTGTTCTTTTTGCTTGCTAGATTGTTAACAAAATTCAAAGCATCATTTAACGCAGGAACAGTATGTTCAAGGTTGATGATGTGAATACGGTTACGCGCACCAAAAATGTATTGACGCATTTTTGGGTTCCAGAAGCGAGTTTGGTGACCAAAGTGCGCGCCAGCTTGAAGAAGGTCGCGCATGCTTACGTTGTAATCTGCCATTTTCTTTACCTTAAAAGTTTGGGTTAGGCCTCCATATGTCCGCATTCTCCACCCTTTCAGGCACCCAGAGTAATGTGACGACATATGTGCGGATTTTTAAATTACCCTTATCAATATTTCCATAAACCATTCACAAAGAAAGTCACAGAAAGCATTTGATAAATTGGGCGGCTATTTATACCATAGTCACATACAAATTTCCAAAAGTTTTTAAAGATCATGAACAGTACTTACGAAGCACCACGTCGATTAATCAAAACCGCAGATGAAATTGAAAAGATGCGTGTTGCAGGTCGATTGGCTGCAGAAGTTTTGGATATGATCAAACCGCATATCAAACCAGGTGTCAGTACACTTGAATTGGATACGATTTGTCATGACTATATTGTCAACAAACAAGACGCTATACCTGCATGTTTAGGTTATGGCGCTGCACCTGGTCGCCCTGCATTCCAACATGTGATTTGTACATCTGTAAATCATGTGGTATGTCACGGTATTCCATCTGCAAGTAAAATTTTAAAGAAAGGCGATATTCTCAATATTGACGTCACTGTGATTAAAGATGGTTATCACGGCGATACCAATATGATGTATGTGGTTGGTGGTGAAACATCGATTATTGCTGAACGTTTATGTAAAGTTGCTCAAGAAGCAATGTACCGTGGTATGGAAACGGTGAAACCGGGCTCAACCATTGGTGATATTGGCGCAGCGATTCAAAAATATGTTGAATCAGAACGCTTTAGTGTGGTGCGTGAATATTGTGGTCATGGTATTGGTACAGTATTCCATGATGAGCCACAAGTCCTTCACTATGGTCAACCTAATTCAGGTATGGTTTTGGAAGAAGGTATGACCTTTACCATTGAACCAATGGTCAACGCGGGTGTTTGGCAAACACGTTTAATGGGTGATAAATGGACGGTGGTGACCAAAGACCATAGTCTTTCAGCTCAATATGAACATACCCTGCTGGTGACCAAAGACGGTGTAGAAGTTTTAACTGCGCGCCCTGAAGAAGATCTATCTCGTTTTCAAAAATAACGAAAGTCATTGACTAAAATGACTTATGCTGCTTAACAAAAGGTCATATTTATATGGCCTTTTTTTATGGCTTGAGTTTTTCCTTATCTGCCAAGTCAATGTTTTATGGTTATTTTTAACCGAGATCATGGCCTATTTTTAGCATGTAATATCATGACAACACGATTACAGTTGTATTACATTTATAAACTTATGATAAATAAAACATTAAAAAAAGAACATTCACTTAAAAAAAGCCTTTGTAAAGACTACATTAATTAACAGCAAAAACTTCTAATAATAAAAACGCATAAAAATTAGTATCAATTACGGACATGGAGTCCAAACCTATGAAAAAATCATTACTTTGCATCATGACCTCATGCATGACTTTACCGATGATGGCCCATGCAGATTCACCCTATTTTAGTCTGAAAGATGGTGATGGATTTAAACGCTTTTCTGTTTCAGCAGGTTGGCTACATGCAATGCCGCAAGGTAATCCCAATGGTGTAAACATCAATACCAGTGTTAAGAAAGGCGATTATGCGGTTGGTGATGTGCAACTTGACACTGTGACCAATGCAATTGCCAATACCGAAGAAGGTGCCGCCAAAAAAGAAAAGTTATTGGGTGTGGCAAAACTTGGTGAAACTTTAGGCTTAATTAAAAATGGAACATTAACCTCAAACATGAGTGGTAAAGCCAATATTACCAGTTTAGAAAGCTGGAATAATGCAGATGCAGGACTGAAAGCAGATAATGTTGATACCTTAGGGATCATGGCAAATTACTTCTTTACCGATAATATTTCATTAGAATTTAAAGCAGGTATTCCCCCTAAAGTTGATATTAAAGGACAAGGCCAAATTAATGCCCCTGTACTTGGTATTGCGACACCTGAAGGTAAGCTGGATACACCGATCATTGGCGGAATTGCCAATGGCTTAATTAATGGCATTGGTGGTATTCCTTTAGATACACAAATCCCGATTACCAATTTAGAGCAATCGAAAAAAGCTGCATCTGCAACAGCATGGTTACCTGCCGCAGAAATACATTATCAATTTGGTAAATCTGGTGTAAATAAACTTAGACCTTATGTCGGCGTCGGTGTCATGTATGCGCATTTTACCAATGTAAAAATTGACTCTGGTATCAACAAAGATTTAATTGCTGCAGGCCACATGGTTCAAAATGTTCTTGATGGTCAGGCAGGTGCAGCATTAGAAGGAAAAACATCATCAGCTGATCCTCGCGTTAAAGTAAAAGCCGACGATGCCATAGCGCCTATGGCTACGTTGGGTGCAACCTATGATTTTAATGATCGTTGGTTTGGAGTAGGCTCTGTCACTTATGCACCAATGAGTGGTGATGTCAAAATCACTGTCGTTGACAACAATACAGGGAAATCGCTCATCGGTGCTAAAACCAAAATTGATATTGATCCTCTGATTACTTATGTCGGTGTGGGTTATCGTTTCTAAAAGCTAAATTTATTTTCATTAAAATGTGTTGATTGATCACTAAAATTTATCGATTGATAAATTTTTATTCTATCGCTAAGTCCCATTGAATCATCTACAATTCTCATATGATGATTCAATGGATAGCTTATGTCAGTACAACAGGACGACACGCGTTTCTCTAAACCACTCATTTATATGCTTATTGGAAGTGCTTTTATCTTGGCACTCTCTTTAGGTGTACGTCACGGTTTTGGGCTTTATCTTGTGCCCATGAGCCATGAGTTTGGTTGGAGTCATCAAGTTTTTAGTTTAGCCATTGCCATACAAAATCTATTCTGGGGCGCAGTACAACCTTTTACTGGTGCGCTTGCAGACAGATATGGGAGTAAGAAGATTGTTGCAATAGGCGGGGTGCTCTACACCATTGGTCTATTGTTAATGTCCATCAGTTCAAATGTACTGTTACTAGATATCAGTGTCGGCTTAATTATCGGCTTAGCCCTCTCTGCAACCTCATTCTCGGTATTACTTTCAGCCGTAGGACGAGCAGCGCATCCAAGCAAGCGCAGTATGGCAATGGGTATTGCCAGTGCAGCAGGTTCATTTGGGCAATTCATTATGTTGCCAACCACCCTGCTTCTCATTAAAAACTTCGGCTGGTCATCTGCGCTGGTCATTACAGCAATGCTGATCGTGTTGATTGTTCCATTGGCATGGATGCTTAAAGCCCCCATGTATGTCCCACCAAACGCAATTAAACAAGCGATAAAACCCAATTTAAGCTTTAAACAGATTCTTAAAATTGCCTTTCAGCATAAACCCTTTTTATGGTTGGCCTTTGGTTTCTCAGTATGTGGGTTCCAAGTGGTTTTTTTAGGCATTCACCTGCCAGGTTATTTGATTGATCATGGTTTTGATGCCTCCACTGGAACGATCTTTCTTGCATTAGTTGGTCTATTTAATATTATCGGAACCTATACCGCAGGTTGGCTTGGTGGTAAGTATTCCAAACCGCATCTGCTTATGGGTTTATATGGTTTACGTGGCGTTGCGATTGTTGCATTTCTGATGCTGCCATTGAGTATTTGGACTGTTTACGCCTTTGGTATCGTTATGGGAATCTTATGGCTTTCGACTGTACCTCTAACCAACGGTATTGTGGCCAATATGCTTGGTGTAAAATACTTAACCATGCTAAGCGGTCTGGTGTTTTTCACTCACCAAATCGGTTCTTTTTTTGGTGGATGGCTAGGCGGTTTAAATCATGATATAACGGGTAACTACAACATCATTTGGGGATGCTCAATTGCCTTGTGTGTAGTCGGCGTTATTGTGCATTTCTTTGTCAATGAAGAGGCTGTGGTTAATGACTAACTCATTCTCGTGGTTCAAGCTCAGTATCTGGTTGGTTATTGTTGTTCTGTTCGGGCTGTCAAGTATGCTGTGGTTGAACACGCCTGAATTATTTGAATATTTTAATATGGCTTTTTGTGCGCATTAATTTGAGCTGAATCTCAGTGCTATTGATTCAAAAACGGTCAATAAAAGCTGCCAGACAATCGTGCTTATGGCAGCTTTTTTAAAATTCACTATTCAGTCTTTATCTTTTTAAATAAAAAAGTTCACACATTAAAAAGACCATTTCACAATGGTCTTTTTAATGATCAATACTCGATGACCTTAAGCTGATTTTCGCGAGTTTACTCGTCCTTGAATCACCGCTTTGATATTATTTTTTGCATAATTAAAGAAAACCTTGAGTGGAGAAAGCTTAGGATTTGGCTTCTTCCCTTCTCCAATCGCTTTAAACTGCGCGGCATACCACAGGATTTCCATGATCGCCATTTTATCAACAAAAGGAATACCTGTTTTGATCTGTTCTACTGCGTATCGAACGTCCTGACCTGCAATCAAGTTGTTGCTGACTTCAGGTTCTACCGCAAGAGGACGTGCAATCCCAATAAATTCACACGCACCACTGTCTAAAGCCGCGTTCATACCTTGTGCTGTACGGAAACCACCTGTCACCATAAGATGACATTTAACTTCTTTACGAATTTTTTCTGCAAAATCCAAGAAATATGCTTCACGTGCAATCGTACTTTGCTTACGTTTATCCGCTTTTGCGCCTGCCATTGCTGGTGCTTCATAGGTACCACCAGAAATTTCGATCAAATCGATCCCTGCTGTATCAATGGCTTTAAATACTTGAACCACTTCTTCTTCTGTGATTCCACCACGCTGGAAATCTGCAGAGTTCAGTTTGACTGAGATAATAAAGTTTTCTGAGGTTTTAGCACGCACTGCAGCATAAATTTCTAACAAGAAACGCATGCGGTTTTCAATCGAACCGCCCCATTGATCTTGACGTTTATTGGTCAATGGTGAAAGAAATTGACTGATTAAATAACCATGTGCGCCATGTAATTGTACACCTTCAAAACCTGCTTTTTCACAGATCCGCGCAGCTTCAGCAAATCGTTGAATGATATCTAAAATTTCTGCTTCATTGAGTGCACGTGGTGTACCAAATGTCGTTGCCAGCATTGGACTAAAAGGCACTGCTGAAGGTGCCACTGTTTCTTTATTGAGTCCTTTTGGACATTGGCGACCTGGATGTGATAACTGAATCAATTGTACCATCCCGTGCTTTTTACCTACATTTGCCCATTCAGTCAGTTTGGCAAGATCACGTTCCGTTTCAACTACAACAACACCCGGCTCATTTTTCGCACGGAAATCCACCATTACATTACCCGTAATGGCACAACCCAAGCCGCCTTTCCCCCAAGCATCATATAAACCTAAATGCAATTGGTTCGGTTGCCCTGCATGATTGGCCAATGCTTCACTCATTGCACCTTTAATGATTCGGTTTTTAAATCGCGTGTTTTTTATTTCTAATGCTTGTGCAAGATGGCTCATGGTCAAATCTCTTTAGTGATTAGAGCTTTTACTCTAATTTAAATTTATAATAGTTCAAGCGTAAATCTGACAATGCATTTTGTCAACTTTGTTAATGTGAATATTTTTTGAACCACAACCATCTATACAGCGTTAATACTGACTCGCTGCAATTAATCGCTTGGTATAGTCATTTAAAGGTTTATCAAATAAGGCTTGAGTGTCTTGAAACTCGATAACTTTAGCATCTTTTAATACCAAAACTTTCTGACAAAGTGCTTTTACCACCTGTAAATCATGACTAATAAACAAATAACTCATTTGATAATCCTGTTGCAACTGGCGCAGTAATTTTACAATCGCACGTTGTGTGGTTCGATCAAGAGCTGAGGTTGGTTCATCGAGAATCAGTAATTTAGGGCGTAATACCACTGCACGGGCTAAAGCCACACGTTGCCGTTGACCGCCAGACAATTCATGCGGATAACGCTGTTTAACTGTTATCGGGAGCTCTACTTTATCTAAAATTTCATTGATACGAATCAACATTTCAGCTTCTTTTAGATGTTGTAACGCCAAGCCCTCTCGAATAATCTGGTCGACAGTCATACGTGGATTTAAACTGCTTAACGGATCTTGGAATACAATTTGAAAATTGGATCGAAGCGGACGTAATTTACGCTGACTCAATCTGTTCAAGTCTTGATTGAGTAGAAAAACATTGCCTGAGCACTGTATAAGCCGTGCAATTGCCAGCGCCAAAGAGGTTTTACCAGAACCGCTTTCTCCGACAATACCGATGGACTCAGCGCGATCTAAACGTAAATTGAGTGGTTGAACGGCAACAAAATAATCTTTAACTCGATTAAATATGCCCTTTCTTATTGGAAATTTCACCCCAACACGATGTAGAGATAAAACTAAATTACGTTTATGCGGTAAAGCATTGGCTTCACCAAAATCATGATCCAATAAATATTGGGTATAGCTGGCTTTAGGGTTTTGAAAAATATTTCGAACTGTGCCTTTTTCTTCAACCTGCCCCTGATTCATCACAATCACTTGATTGGCATATTTACGTACCAAATTCAAATCATGACTAACCAAAATCATGGCCATTTTATGGTTTAGAATAAGCAGTTGTAATAAGTTTAAAACTTGCGATTGTAATGTGACATCTAAGGCTGTTGTCGGCTCATCCGCGATAATAATTTCAGGCTTTTGTGCCAAAACCGATGCAATCAAAACACGTTGTCGCTGACCACCCGATAACTCATGTGGATAACGATTCAACTTATCCTCAGGTTCATCCATTCCGACATCACACAATAAGTCATAGACACGTTTTCTGACTTTTTCCTTGGACATCCCGTCTAAAAGTAAAGTCTCACCAATAATCCGCTCAACCTTGTGTAGCGGGTTGAGTGCAGTCATCGGTTCTTGAAAAATCATGGCAATTTTTTTACCACGGATCGCCAACTGCGCATTTTGATTAAGAGACAATAGATTTTGCTCATCATATAACGCTTGCCCAGTCACAGTTAAATTTTCAGGAAGCAAGCCAAGCAATGCCAAACCACTAATTGATTTGCCTGAACCACTCTCCCCGACAATCGCAACAGTTTCCCCAACATGTAGGTCAAAGTTAAGATTATTGACCAGCACCTCTTTACGCTCATTTTCAATATGCAGATGTTGGACAGACAACAACAAAGATTGATCATTTTTGACGTCTTGGATCGAATGCATCGCGTGTCGCCTCCCCAATATAAATCAATAAAGATAGCACCAAGGCCAAAGTAAAAAATCCGGATAAAGCCAGCCACGGCGCATTTAAATTATTTTTACCTTGTAGTAATAATTCACCGAGGGAGGCTGCATCTGGTGGAAGCCCATAACCTAAAAAATCCAATGCAGTAAGTGCGGTGATATTTGCAGTCAGCATAAATGGAAGTTGAGATAAACTTGAACTGATCACATTGGGCAAGATATGTCGGAACATAATCATCAAATCACTCACCCCTAATGCACGTGCTGCTTGAACATAATCTAAATGACGGGCACGAAGAAACTCAGCGCGCACTATACCGACCAACTCTGTCCAGCCAAAAATCAACATAATCAGAAATAGCCAATAGACACTCGGGGTAAATATACTGACCAAGATGATCACCATAAATAAAGTCGGCAAACCACCCCAAACTTCAAGCAGACGTTGCCCAATTAAATCTACCCATCCGCCATAATAGCCCTGTATCGCCCCAACAATAATTCCAATAAATGCAGCAAATAGTGTCAATGCCAAACCAAACAACAGTGATATGCGTAGACCATAAAGAATACGGGTAAATACATCACGCCCTTGATCATCTGTACCTAACCAGTTTTGTGCGGTGGGTGGTGATGGAACAGGAACGGCTAAATCTAAATTGGGAGTTTGGTAGGAATAACGAACCAGTGGCCAAATCGACCAACCTTTTTCATCAATCAACTGCTGAACCACCGGATCACGATAATCAGCTTCTGTTTCAAAGACCCCACCAAAATGTGTTTCAGGATAAGCCTTTAAAACTGGCATGTAATAATGCTGATCGTATTTGACCAATAAGGGCTTATCATTGGCAATAAATTCGGCAGAAATTGAAAGGATAAATAAAACGATAAATACGATGAAACAGACAAAACCCAAGCGATTCTTCTTAAATTTCTGTATTCGAGCTTGCATGATCGGTGACATTATTTTGCACCTCTCGATTCAAAATCAATTCGCGGATCAATCACACGATAAACCACATCACAGATTAAACGTAAAATCAGCCCAAATAAGGTCAGAAAGAACAAAGCACCAAAAATCACTGGATAATCACGTTGTTGCACGGCTTCAAAACCCAGCAAGCCTAAGCCATCCAAGTTAAAAATAATTTCAATCAGTAGATTTCCAACAAAGAACACCCCAACCAATACTTCAGGCAAGCCAGCAACAATCACCAACAATGCATTGCGAAACACGTGTTTATATAACACATCATTTTCAGTTAAGCCTTTTGCTCGTGCCGCAAGCACATACTGCTTATTGAGCTCTTCCATAAATGAATATTTTGTCAAATAGGTTAAACTTGCAAATCCGCCCAACACCATGGCCAGCAAAGGTAAAGCCATGTGCCAAAAATAATCTGCTATTTTTTCAAATAAATTGAGACTGTGAAAGTTGTCTGAAACAAAGCCTTGTAATGGAAACCATTGTAAATAAGAACCGCCAGCAAAAAATACGATCAACAATATTGCAAATACAAAAGCGGGAACGGCATAGCCCACAGCCAAAAGTAATGAGGTTGATTTATCAAAAAATAAGCCATGTTGTTTGGCTTTTTTAATCCCTAAAGGAATTGAGATTAAATAAATTAAAAAAGTGCTCCACGCACCCAAGGAAATGGTGACTGGCATTTTTTCCCATAACAGCTCAGTCACTGGCTTATCTTTAAAAAAACTTGTGCCAAAATCTAAAGCTAAATAGTTTTTTAACATCAACCAGAATCGTTCATGTGCAGGTCGATCAAAGCCATATTGCTGTTTGATTTTATTGACCATATCTTCGCTTAAGCCCTGTGCACCACGATACTCATGGTTATTTACCGAAGATGATAGCCCCCCAGCAGTCATATTGACCCCTTGTAAGTTTTCCGCTTGTTGAATCGCTTGTTCAACAGGCCCACCAGGTGCAATTTGAACCACAACAAAATTGATCAAGAGAACAAAGAACAATGTCGGGATGATCAGTAACAGCCTTTTGAGTATATATGTGCCCATTGAAACGATGTTCCTTATGACCTCATGAGGGTAGATATGTCAATTTAAACATCACTCACGTTGAGCCACTGATGTTTTAACCATGAAGATTTAAAATTATGCTTTTAAAATGCTCGATTTTTTAAATATTGCTCTACTTTTTTCGCTTGATCTGCATCTGCCCACCAATATTCTAAACCGAGGGATAATTTTGGTTTAACTTTGGGTTGCTGATACATATTCCAATAAGCATACCAGTTTTTATCATTGCCATAAGTCAGAATTTGATAATAGCCTGCACGTAATACCCGATCCAGTGCTCGGGTACGAAGCACCAATTGTTCACGGTTCGGTGCGTAAATAATCTGTTGAATCAGCTGATCGACCACTGGGCTTTTGACACCCGCATAATTGTAATTGCCCACTTCATCGGCAGCTTTACTGCCCCACATCTGTGCCTGTTCAGCACCCGGTGTTAAGGATTGCGGCATATCGATAGCAGTCATCTGAAAATCTAAACGGCGCATACGTTCTGTATATTGCGGTAAATCGACTTGACGAATATTTGCCTGAATCCCAAGTTTTTTTAAATTACGAATATAAGGCAACAAAGTCCGTAGTGCACCATCTTGATGAATCAGAAATTCAATTTGAATGGGGCGACCTTGTCTATCCACCAATAGTCCATTGTGAAAACGATAACCCGCCTTTAATAGCATCGAACGTGCAATCAATAAATTCTGTCGGTTAAAACCACTGGCATCTGAAACTGGGTATTTCCAATCTGCCAATACACCTTGCCGTTGTAATGCGGGCAATTGCTTTAAATAAGGCGTTAAAATTGCAAGTTCTTTCGCGCTTGGTTTTCCAGTCGCAGCAAGCTCACTGTTTTGAAAGTGGCTTTGCAAGCGAATATTTTGACCATATAACAATGCTTTGTTGATCCATTCAAAATCATAAGCATAGGTTAATGCTTGGCGAAAATTGAGATCACTGAATGGCGCCTTTCGGGTATTAAAAACCAAACTTTGCGTGAGCGCTGGTGTTTCAATCTTAGAAATATATTTTTTCACCAAACCTTGTTTTACCGCAGGAAAATTATATTCAGTGACCCAGTTACGGGCATTTTTTTCTTGATAAAAGCGATATTGTCCAGATTTAAACCCTTCAAAAGCGATTTCAGGGCTTCGATAATAAACATATTTCATGTGATCAAAGTTATAACGACCACGATTGATGGCTAAGTCCTTTGCCCAATAATTTGGATTGCGCTTATAGCTAATACTGCGCCCAGAATCAATATGCTCAATCAGATAAGGCCCCGATCCTAAAATCGGCTGCAAGGTCACTTTGCTATAGTCTTTATTTTTCCAATCTGCTTTTGAATAAATCGCAATTTTTGCCAAAATAAAGGGCATATCTGCATTGTGGTCTGATTTAAATGTCATTTTCACTTGGTATTTAGACAATACCTCAGTCTTGGCTAAATCAGACAAATACATTTGAAAGCCCAGATTGGCTTTGCTTTGAATGGTATCAAAACTAAATTTAACATCCTCAGCCGTGACAGGTGAACCATCACTAAAACGGGCTTTAGGATTTAAATGGAAAATAACAAATTTGGTTTTAACAGGATCATAAGTGACTTTTTCAGCGAGAAGCGGATATAACACACCCGGCTCATCCAGTGAGCTATCCATTAAGCTATCAAACAGATAATTAATCCCTTCAGTTGAACTGCCTTTGCCATTCATACTGTTGAGATTATCAAAGGTGCCTATACTCGCTGTACTGATATAGCCGCCTTTGGGTGCATTGCTATTGGCATAAGGCATTGCCTGAGCTTTGTCATACTGTGGAGCATTATGTACAGCAATATATGCTGTTGTCTGTAGAGCAGCATCAACATTTAAGCTTGCAACACATAATCCCAATGCCAGCCCGATCGGGCTGACACATGCAAAACTTAGGCGCATTCCCCTATTTTCCTTTATTCAAAAAAGTTTTTGAAATGTTAAGCTTTAAACGTCACTCCAATAAAATGGCGCTTAAAGATTCGGAACTTTAATAATGCTGCCAATGCGTAATGATGCGTTTGGTTTTAATTCATTCATCTCAGCAAGTGCACTGGTATCAATCCCAAATTTACTGGCTAAACGAATCAATGAATCACCGCTTTTCACTTTGTATTCAGTCACTGTTTTAGGAATACGAATAGATTGTCCACGTTGTAAACCCGCACGTGGACTCAGATCATTCAATTCAGCCAGTTCTTGAACTGACATGCCAACACGATTTGCAATCGCATTTAACGACTCACCTGACTTCACCGCATAGCTTTCAGTATTCTTACTCGAAGCTTTAGCTGTTGCTTTCGCAGTCGCCTTTAGGTCTTCTTTTTCTTTAGATAGCGTGGATTTACTGGGTAATTCCCCATCAAGCTTTAAGCGTTGTCCAATATCCAAAGCCTGATTACGCGACAAACCATTTAATTCACTTAAATAAGACAATTGCAGTTTATATTTTTTTGCAACGCTTGCCAGTGTTTCACCTGATTTGACCACATGAATATCTTTGCTAGCGCCTTCTGATCTCGACTCATTTCTCGCTTGTGCTTTCTCTTTGCTGCTGGTTTCAGGCGTGCCAGTCAATTTCAATTTCTGCCCAACAAACAAACCAGATGTGCTCTTTAAACCATTTAAATCGGCTATTTGGTTAACTTGCAAATTATATTTATTTGCCAGCGCAATCAGGCTATCACCAGATTGCACAGTATAGGTTTCTGGTGTTGATGTTCCAGCAGGGATCTTAATGATTTGACCCACAAGCAAGTTTTTAGATGTCGAAATTTTGTTTAACTCGGCTAATTCTGCCAAGCTTAATTTAGACTGAACTGCAATACTGGATAAACTGTCGCCACTTTGAACTTTATAGTTCTCAGTTTTATAGTTTGTTTCAGCTTTCACATTCTTAAACTTACTTTGATCAATCACTTTAGAGTCAAGTTTAGCTTCTGGCTCATTGACTTCATTGAGTGGTACATTGATCTTTTGCCCCACAAATAAGCTACCTGAAGTATCTAGCCCTGGAGTCAAATCAGCGAGTTCATGTACAGATAAAGCATAACGATCGGCAATCACTTTAAGATATTCGCCGCGTTTAACTGCATAAGCCTTGGTCTTGATTTTAGCAACAGGCTTAGAGGTATCTGCACGAACCACTGCTTTATTGATTTCAGATAATTTATCATCTGAAGCATCTTTAAGCTTTAATTTCTGACCGACAAATAAATTACTGTTGGTATTCAGATTATTATAATTTGCCAATTGTGAAACAGATAAATCAAACTGATTTGCCACACTGGTTAAACTGTCATTTGGTTTAACCACATAGTTGGCTGGAGCTGAATCCGTGCTTTTGCGAGAAACCACAGGGGTATCAATTTGTGGTTTGGCATCATATAAATACAAAGTCGCCCCAACAAATAAAGTTCCGTTTGGATCAACTTGGTTCCATTTGGCAATATCGCGCCAATTTACGCCATTCTTTAAAGCGATCGTTGCTAAAGTATCCCCTGCCAAAACGGTATAAGTACTGCGTTTACCTCTTGGTGGTTCAACCACAACTTCAGTTTCAGTTTTCTTAAAGTTCTTATCTTGATTCAGTTTGGCTTCTTCCGAGTTTGCAGGTGTGGTATCTGCTAAACCTTTAGGATATGAGAATCCAACCGTATTTTCTTTACCTTGAACCTCTGCAACCGATTGACTGGTTTGAATTGCAGTCAGCTTAATTTTACCATCATACGGGTCAAGCACTTCTGTCCCTTGTGGTGCAATCGCCTTAATCTCTTTAACCACTTCTTCTTTTTCAGCTTGGGTGGCTTGAGGTTCTAAAACTTGTTTAACCGTTTCTTTTTCACCTTCAGCTTTTACTGCGGCAAGAATTTGTGCTTTTTCACGTGCAGAAATTGGCGGCTCTGCGGCAACAGGTTTCACATTGGCTGCATTGGTCACAGCAACAGGAATACGTGGCGCACTTGGAATATCAGCATTGGCAGCAAATTGCGCTAATGCATCCGAGCCTTGTGGTGTATTTTTGAGCGTGCTCAATGAACCTGTGGTTGTCGTGGTGGTTTTTGCTGTTGTTAAAGCAGGTGGCGTCGCTTTACTTGGTGTAATTGATTGAGTCACTGTCGAGGTGACCGCTGTAGGCGTTAAAGTTCGTGTAGCTGTGGTTGGCGCAGTATTGCTTGCCCATAAACCGCTATCAGAACCCGGTTTTAACGCTCTTAGTTTTGCATCGACGGTTGGACTAAGATCCGCAGGAATCAAAATACGTAAGGTACTCGAAGGGTCAACAAATTCACCACGATGACCAGGGTTTAAAGCATATAATTCAGCACGACTTAAATTGGTAATTGAAGCAATTTGATTGAGTTGTACGCCCGGTGGAACTGCAACTTCTCTAAAGTGCGGACGATTGGCAATCGGCGGTAAGCTCACCCCATATTTAGATGGGCTTTTAATAATCTGCGCCACGGCTAAAAAGCGTGGTACATAGTTCATGGTTTCTTGCGGTAAACGCAATGACCAATAGTCTGTTGGTAAGCCCGCAGCTTGGTTACGGTTAATTGCTTGCTGGATACGCCCTGGGCCTGCGTTATAGGCAGCCAAAGCCAACTCCCAAGAACCGAATTGATTATATAAACTGCCTAAAAATTCATAAGCGGCACGTGTTGATTCAACCACATCACGACGCCCGTCGTATAAACTGGTTTGTCTTAAACCATAGATTTTCCCTGTACTTGGGATAAATTGCCACATCCCTGCTGCTGCTGCACTACTGGTTGCTGCTGGGTCATAAGAACTTTCAATAATCGGCAACAGTGCTAATTCAGTAGGTAAACCACGACGTTCAGCTTCTTTCACGGTATGGTAAAGATAGCGTGATGCACGGGCACTGAGACGGTCAATATAGGGTTGGCGTGAAACAAACCAGCTCCGTTGCGCATCGATACGAGGATCCCAATGGTTTTCATCCATTTTAAAACCGACTGACATCCGCTTCCATACGTCACCATGTTTTAAAATCAATAGGCGATCGCCCTCTACCGCGCGTATATCAGTTGCAGAAAGTAGATCTTCTAAAGAATCCAGACTGCTGGCATCCAACATACCTGCTGACTTTGATGTTTGAACTTTTGATGTTGTCGACGTCGAAGAACACCCTGCAGTCAACCCTAATGCTGCGAATGCAGATGTTAATAAGGATAATTTAAAGAAAACAGTCGCAGTAGGTTGCCACACCATTGTGGTAGGTTTAAACATAAGAGTTCCGAACAACATTTAGTAAATTATTTTATCATTGCCATTTTAGTAGAGCTAAACGCGCTTACAAGGCAAATTTTGAATGCGAATTGCATACAAATGTTACAAGAAATTAAAAAAATCTCAGTTCATGCGTAGAAAACGCCGATTTGCGTATACAATAAATTCTTAAACCACGATGTTCAACTCTTAATTCACTTTCATTGGTTATTACTATGTCACAAACAATCACACTTTATGTCGATGGTGCTTGTAAAGGCAACCCGGGTCCTGGTGGCTGGGGCGCTTATATCATCACTGAAACAGAAGAACATAAGTTGTGTGGTGGTGAACTGGATACAACCAATAACCGCATGGAACTTACCGCAGCCATTGAAGGGATCGCATTTTGCCCAACCGAAGCAAAATTAGTGCTTTGGACCGATTCCAACTATGTAAAACGTGGCATTACCGAATGGATTGAAGGGTGGAAAAAGAAAAACTGGAAAGATGTAAAAAACCCAGATCTTTGGAAAAAACTCGATCAAACCTGCCAAGGTCGCGAAATTGAATGGAACTGGATTAAAGGCCATGCTGGACATGCAGGCAATGAAATGGCAGATCAATTGGCGAATTTAGGTACACAGCAAATACTCGACGCAAAAAAAAACACCACTGCGCCAACCAAACTGACTGAACCTATGGCAGTGGCTGATGATAAAAAAAAACATGAAAAAGACTGGCTGCTTGACGATCCCTTTGGATTTGACCTGATTGAATCAGATGAAATGATAGAATCGGAAATTAGCCCTCAGCAGGATGTTATGCCAGCTCATGAAATTGTGATGGAAGAACCATCTAACCAAGATATCAATGAAAATGATGAGCCAGCAATGAGCCAACCCGCAATGCGAGATATTCATCCACAAATTGTGATTACACCTGCGACGGTCCAGTTACATGGTCCTAAACAGTTTATTCTGGATACCGAGACCACCGGTTTCTATTATCAGGACAGTGACCGAATTGTTGAAGTTGGCGCAATTGAAATGGTCAATCGTAAACTGACTGGCAGTTCGATTCATATCTATATTAATCCAGAAAAACCAGTTGGCGATTCAGAAGCCATTCATGGTATTACCGATGAGTTTTTAAAAGATAAGCCAAAATATAGCGAAATTGCGCAAGTTTTATTTGACTACTTAAAAGGCAGTGAAATTATTGCGCATAATGCAAGCTTCGATATGAACTTCTTAGATATGGAGTTCAAGCGCAGTGGTCTACAGGCACTCTCAGAAGTATGTGAAGTGACTGATACCTTGGCAATGGCGAAAAGCAAACATCCCGGACAAAAGAACTCTTTGGATGCCTTAGTTCGCCGTTATGAAATTCCGCAACGAGATCGTACTTTCCATGGTGCCTTACTCGATGCTGAAATTTTATCTGACGTTTATCTTGCCATGACAGGCGGCCAAGTATCCTTTGACATGGATGCTCTTTCTGCACATACTGATCAGGCGCAAAGAAATACAACTCGGAAAAAAATTGAAATCAATGCCCCAATCATTTTGCCTTCAGATGAAGAATTAGAAGCACATGAGAACTGGGTCAAACAATTTCAAGAAAAACATGGGGAAGCCTGCATTTTTGCAAAATAAAATTTGAAATTGATGGCTATTTTTTCTGTAAAGATGGTCTTCTTCGGCTATATTAAAACTTAGAAAATTAGCCTCATTTTGAGGCTATGAAATAAAACATTCAGATACCCAGGATAGGTGCAGATCAATGTCTTACCAAACATCTATACATTTTGATCCGACAGCATTACTTATTATTAAAAAAGAAGTCGATAATTCAATTTTACAGGTAGAATCTGCTGTCAGTAGTTTAGTTGAAGACCAAACTTTACCCTTCGGTATTGATGATGCTTTGCTTCAATTTGAACAATGTGTAAATGTGCTGATGCTCATCGATATGCCGCATGTTGCTAAAATTGCGCAACTCTCAGCAGCGGTGATGCGTAAAGTGATGCAAAACCCACATGAGATCAATACTCAAGAAGTCATCGCTTTGAGTGAAGGCACCACCATGCTCAAACGCTATATTGAGTTTATTTGCCTTCGTGAAGTCAGAGCGCCACAATTTTTGCATGACACCTTAAATCGCTTAGAACTTTCTTTAGGTCTAGATCTAACACCTGAAGGTCAAGCAATTATTCCACTGCTCGACTGTGTAACACCGAATTTTAACTTGCCGCAATCACCTGAGTTAGAGCATTCAGTATATGTACATAAGCTGTATAAATTATGCTTACACAAGCTGCTCAAACAGCAAGAAACAGATTTAGATTTACAGGGCATCAAGCTGGTTGGGACTTATTTGGCAAATGCAGCCAAAGGCCAAGCAAGTGCACAATACTGGGCTTTGGTTTCAGTTGCTTTAAATCACATCGAAAACATCATTCTCAATGACACACGCCTCAGAACGCTAATCAGTATTGAAACCAATATGTCTTTATTCTTTAAAGATCTAAGCGGATTCAATCCATCTTTATTAGATACAGCCAATATTTTGAGTATTTGTATCAGCCAAGAAGATGAAATATCACAACACATCCGCGAACAGATTAATGTTGGCGAAGATATTCTGACTGACACTCAACTACAAATATTTAGTCGCCATTTATATGGCCCTGACTTTGAAACCATTCATAGTGTGAGCCAACTGATTACGGACGAAATGTCGCAAATCCGTAATGATATTGAGTTTAACTACAAAAATATGAGTGATGAAAAAACGCAAGAATTGAAAAGCAAACTGACCGATCTTGCGCATGTATTTAAAGTCTTGAATCTTAATGAAGCCTATAGCGGACTGAAACAACAGGCTGACCTACTGTCTCAAGACAACATGCTCAAAGATGAAAATTATGCGCAACAGTTGATGAACAGTATTTTATCAGCGATGAATTCGATTGGTATATTAGAGCGTAATTACACATCGAGTCGTTTACAGTTAAAAGTGAATAACTTGCAGATTTCATTAGATCGTCTAGATGAAGCACATGCAGCATTATTGACTGAGACCAAAGCGCTGGTTGATTTAAGCTCACAAACATTGGTGCAATATTTACAAGATCCTCAAAGCACAAGTTTAGACCAACTGCCATCACAATTAAGTGAAATTGGTGGTGCGCTGTTGTTCCTTGCAGCAAAAGATGGTCAAAAAGCATTGCTGCTCTCTGCGGAGTTTATTCAAACGGGTCTTAACAAAGAACACGTGTTTAACCTTGCACAAGTCAATAAACTGCTGGATGTTTTAGCCAGTGCAGACATGATGATTGAAAATCTACAAAATAAACAACCTGTTTTACAAGCCATGTTTGATGTAGCATTAACAAGTAGTCAAAATTTAAAATCGGTAGCCTAATGTCAGAATTATCACTTGCATATATCTTTCACCATCAACAACTTTTAGTGGATGAAAATTTACAACTGCCTAAAGTTGAAAAGTTAGCAAGTGATATCAGCTTTAACTCGGGTGATCAGATTATTGCCCGAGATCTATTTATCGAAGATCAAATTCCAGCGGGATATCAACTGATCCCGATTCGTCAATTGATTTCACAATGGACCAAATCTGAGTTTGAACAAGCCAGTCGTGCAGTACAGTTGCTAGAGTGGCGAAGAAACCATAAGTTTTGTAGCCACTGTGGTCACGAAACCGAGGTTCATCCCACTGAATATGCCATGGTCTGCCCTAGCTGTCGTTATCATCAATACCCGCGTGTACAACCGTGTATTATCACCGTGATTACTCGTGGCGATAACGAAATTCTATTGGCAAAAAATGCTAAGAATAAAAGCAAGATGTATGGTCTTATTGCGGGTTTTGTTGAGGTCGGTGAAACACTGGAAGAAGCGGTTAAAAGAGAAACGTTGGAAGAAGTTGGCCTACATGTCAAAAATGTCCAATATTTATCCAGCCAACCTTGGCCTTTTCCAAGTAATCTTATGCTGGCCTTTAAGGCTGAATATGAATCTGGTGAAATCGTCTTGCAAGAAGAAGAAATTAGTGAGGCTCAGTTCTTTAAGTTTGATCAGCTACCCGAAACGCCTTTTAGTGGCAGTATCGCCCATGCCATGATTGAACATGTAATTCACAATAGACCAATGCATAAAGACTGATCTTGATTGAGACATGTTCAAATCAAAAATGCCTAGCAAATGCTAGGCATTTTTCATTGCTTCATTTAAAACCTTAATAATTTCAGGTCGGGTTTTATAGAATCGACTAAACAGACTTGAAACACTGCCCATAATTGAAATATGACCAGTTTTAGGAATCGTGTAAATTTCACAATGATTGCCTTGTTCAAGTAATTGCTGTTTAAAATCTAAAGAGTTTTTAGCTTTAACGATCTGATCATTTTCCGCCAAGAACAAATAATGCTTTACCTCATTTTTTTCAACAAAATAATACGGCATTACTTGTTGATAAGGGATACTTTGATCAAACGCATTCTCGGCTAAAGCATCGCCTTTATAATCAAAATGATAAGGTCCAGCGATTCCAATCAAAGCTTTAATATTTTGTTTGATGGCCAGTTGGTAGTGCTTAGGATGATAAAGCAAAGACGCAATATTAAATGCGCCTGCTGAATGCCCCATCAAGGCAATTTTATCCATTGAAATACCAAAACGTGCTTGTTGTTGCTCCAAATAATTCAATGCAACAGCAAGATCATCAATATAGCTTGGAAATTTATGCTCAGGTGCCAAATGATAGTTCAGCACTGCCACGTTATAACCAAAACGGCTAAACGCCTCGCCTACAAATTTATAAGCACTTTTATCGCCATGACTCCATGCCCCACCATGAACAAAAAGAATCAGCGCATTTTGTTGCTTTTTATTAGAAATATATAAATCTAAACGTTGTCTCGCCTTTAAGCCATAGGCAATATTATGCTGAATGGAATAGCCCTTTTTAGGGGTCAAGCCATTAATGGTAATACTGCCTAAATCGTATAAACGAAAATCTTGATAGTGCGATTTAAATTGAGATTTTAGGTGTTCAAACTGCTTTCCAAATCTAACTTTTAAAACTTTTAACCTATTGTTGAATAACATTATTATTTGGCTCTGTAGCATTAGGATCAATCGCAACAGGTGTCTGTACATCAGGTTGTTGTTGTACATTATTTACCACAGGTGCTGTGAAAGATGAAGTTTGGACTGAATTATTTGCTTGTTCGATGTTATCAATCAAGGTCACAATTTTAGTCACATTTCCAACTTTTTGTAAAACATCATTTAAATCTGCAATTTCAGCATTGTTTAAACGACCTAAAACATACAACACGCCGTCTTCTGTATGGATCAAGACTTTATTGTCTGAAACCACAGGCGCTTTCATCACTAAACCACGAGTATTCACAGTAACTGATGCATCTTGCATGATGGTGCTATAACCGATTTGATTGCCTACAGTCAGGTAATTATGGACTGCTTGTACATCGCTCATTGCTCGTAGATTATCTTCTGCCAACTGTTTTAAATGTGCATCTGGCACTTGCCCTGTCAGTAACACATTGCTATGAAAACTATTAATATTGACACGAGATTGCTTAAATCGAGCATCCAACTTATACAAGTTGATTTTTGCAGTTCGCTCAATAGAAGAATCAATAAACACTTGTCCTAAAGATCGAACACCACTATCTGTTCCCACTGGTGAAGAACCAGTACCACCTGAGATAAAACTCGCGCAACCAGACAAACTTGCTACACACATCATGGTGATGACAATACGTTTTAACACTCAGCAAGACTCCTATTAATTTCAGCCTGCTAAACAACCCATTTAAACGTCGTTAACATGCTGGAAAATATATTTATTTTTGAAATAACCGTACATAAATTTCAGTCACAGATTAATCAAGTCTGCATCTAAAGTAAATGCATTTTCAATCCAAGATTGATCATAAGAGATTTTACTGAGGTCTTGCTGTACGTTTTTTGCAATTTTATGATGTAAATCAAAACCAATCACATCGAAACGGCAATAATATTGTTCATATTGTGGATATTCTTGTAAAAACTTAAACGCCGTTTTAATCATTTTTTGTTGCTTTGATTGATTTACCGTTTCAAAAGCATGCCCCATTTGTGTCGGGGTCCTTGCTTTCACCTCAACAAAGATTAACTCTTGTTTAGACTGCGCAATAATATCTATTTCACCAAAGCGCGAGAAATAATTCAATTTTACAATCTCGTAGCCATGTTGAAGCAGTAATTTCACTGCTTCTTGCTCCGCCCATTGTCCTAAATTATTTTTTGCCATGAGAAACCTGTCATCACAAAGGCACTAAATTATTTTTTGAACGTTCAAAACATTGCGGAATACGTTCAACACGATTTCCATCAATTTTAATTTTTCCAGTGCGTCCATTAAAGGTTAAGCTTTTTACATTCGGATCCAAAACAAATTGCTCAGCAATATGCCAAGCATCTCCACCAAAGGCATATAAACGCTGATACGGTAACGAGGTCGGTTTATCTTTATAAGCTTTGACCACATCATCCCATTCGGCGATGTATAAGGCTGGAACATCACAGAATTTCATCCCTTTAGGCAAGGCCTTTTTTTCATCAACGGCAATGGCTTGGGTATAAATTTTTTTCTTCTGTAATTTAGGAAAACTGGTCAACCATTGGTTTGAACCTAACAGTAAAATACCCTCTCGATCCGAAATCGACTTCGGCATATGCTCTACAGGATCAACTTCACCCATATAATTGGCAAATAATGCATTTAAAAAGTTAATAGATTCTGCTTCTGTGCCTTTTTCACGCACCACATAGAGTTTGCTGACTTTATCATGCTGGATATAATCAAGCAGCGCCAATGCATCGTCATTTTTAGAAAGACTATATTGCCAAACACTTTTATAGCTTGGATAAACTTCATTAAGTGCCAATACAGGTACTTTAGGCTTTAAATTAATTAAAGCCTCAACATCAGGCCGAGCCAAAGGCCCAATAATCATTTTAGTCTTTTTATTGACATGCTGCTTTAACAGCGCTTTGATGGTCTTTTGATCTGAATCGACAAATTTTAAGGGTATTTCATTCTTTGAGGCCTGCGCGGCACTTAATATTCCTTGTTTAATACTCAAACCCGCTCGCGACATAGGGCCTGTTTCAGGTAATATAACCAGAATTTCTGCGTGAACTTGGATTGTAAATCCAACCATTCCCAACACAACCACTCTTTTAATACTGTTCAACACTAACTTATTCTTCATGGAGACCTTTATGAGTGCTCAATTATTCGTCGTAGCGACCCCAATTGGGCACTTAGATGATATGACTTTTCGTTCTATTGAAGTTTTAAAGTCTGTTTCTGTTATTGCGGCAGAAGATACACGTCAATCTGCTCAATTATTAAAGCACTATAATATCTCAACTCCGCTCACAGCGTGTCATGATCACAATGAAAGTAACAAAATTGATATACTTATCGAAAAATTAAAAAGCGGTCAGAATATTGCGCTGGTCAGTGATGCTGGTACACCATTGATTAGTGACCCGGGTTTTAAATTGGTCCGTGCTGCTCAGGAGAATGGTATTCGCGTCATTCCTGTGCCGGGTGCATGTGCTGCTATTGCTGCGCTAAGTGCTGTGGGTTTACCCAGTGATCGTTTTAGCTTTGAAGGCTTCTTATCGTCAAAACAATCACAACGATTGATTCAATTAGAAAAATTAAAACATGAATCACAAACCATGATTATCTATGAAGCGCCTCATCGTATTTTAGACAGTGTCAAAGATATGGCTGATGTTTTTGGTGCAGATCGCCCTGTGGGTTTTGCACGTGAAATTACCAAAACATTTGAAACGATTAAAAAGATGACTTTGGGCGAGTTGGTGACATTTATTGAAAATGATCGCAACCAGCAAAAAGGTGAAATTGTTTTAGTTATTGGTGGTGCACCAGATGCCAAAGATCAAGATGTGGAACAAGAGAAGTTAGATCAACTTTTAAATCGCTTATTACAAGATTTATCGGTCAAGGCGGCATCACAACTTGCTGCAGATCTAACCGGCATCAAAAAGAAAATCGCCTATCAACGTGCTTTAGAACTGACTAATCAACAATAATTTTATTTCTTGAGTTGAGAAATGCATATATAAGCATTTCTCAATCTGCTTTTCTACAAGCAACTGATTGCTCTGATTACTTTTTCCCCTGCCTTAATCTATTAAAACACAATAAGTTTTAATCCCACACTGATCAATCTGGCACGTATAAAAGCTGATGCAAAAAAATCATCAAAAGTACAACATTCCTAATGATTTAATCAGTCATACACTTAAAGCAAGCAGCAAGGATCCATAAAAATAAAATAGTTCATTAAAAGTTCAAGTAAAAAGTCACAAACACTAAAACTTTTTAAGATTGAGATTTAAACATCTAAAAATAGACAGCATTCCAACCAAATTTAAAAAAGCACCTTTCGGTGCTTTTAAAATCAATCTTTAGCAGATTCATCTGGTGGAACTTCGGTAATTCTCCCACCACGCGCTAAAAATGCAGCGACTTCATCTTCCAACGCTTCACGCTGTCTTTTTTTCGCTGTCACAGTGAGTGTTTCAGCTTCAGCCAAATCTGTATCTGAAACTGTAGAGTCACTTGCCGCAGCGCCTTTTTCAGCCGCTTTAGCTTCATCATCGTCTACTGCATGATCTTCTGAATTATCATCATAATCATTTGTATCTGTCATCTTTAACTCCCCATCAATGACGTCAATGTACCATCCGAAAAATGGTGATGTTTTACAGAGAAATGTATCAAGCTCTTCGCCATTCGACTAGTATCTAGATACACAAAATCGTGTTTTTTTTCATCAAATTCGTAATGTTGTTTAAATGATTGGTTAAAAAATATCAGAAATCCAATTAAATGGCATATTGCGTGCTTTTTAAAGTTGCCAGCCCATTGGCTTGTGCCATAAATTGATCTTTTAAAAATGGCTTATTTTCAACTTGTTTTAAGCCAAAGTTACGCGCCCAAACCAATGGAAATATTTCCGCAGTTTCTACAAAACCAATCATCGACATGCTATGCATCATGGCATCATTTTGCCCTTTACGTTGGTGTTCATAACGCTTTAAGGTTTGTTCATGTGCCCATACGCCACGCTGTTTATCTTTAAGTAATACATCACACAGAATAGCAGCATCTAAACACCCGATATTTACGCCTTGCCCAGCTAAAGGATGAATTACATGCGCTGCATCGCCAATCAAGGCCAGCCCATCTTTTACATAACGTTGTGCCGCACGCGCCTTAAGTGGAAATTGAGCCCGTGGTGTCGCTTCAACGATCTTGCCCAACATATGATGACTTTCACGTGTCAATAATTCACAAAAATCAGCATCATCTAAGCGCGCATATTCTTCTGCATAATCATCAGGTAAGGTCCAAACGATTGAAATCCAGTGTTCAGCTTGTTCTGGCTTTAAACTCGCCATCGGTAAAAATGCCAATGGGCCTGTCGGATGGAAAATCTGACGAGCCACATATTGGTGTGGTTGTGTGGTACGAATCGCACAGGTCAAACCTGCCTGTTGATAATCTAAAACATCAAGATCGATAAATGCTTGATCACGAACAAATGAATTTGCACCATCTGCACCAATCACTAACTTGGTCTTTAGCTCAGTCCCATCTGCAAGTTTAATGATCCAACAACCTACCCCCTGCTCTACTCGCACAACTTTAACTTGAGTACGATAATCTTGCAGTTGCTCCAACATTTCCTGTTGGATGGCAAGGTTTAATAAACTTGGTTCAACCATTGAACCTAAGCTTTGCTCAGCTGTAGGAAAGTTTTCTGAGGCTTGCCCAAAGTTAATTTCACCATAACCATTTTTATTCCAGACTTGCATGCCTGTATAGGGCATTTGGCGAGCGATTTTTTCCCATACATTCACCGTTTTTAACAAGTGAATCGTGGCTTGGCTCAAGGCTAAAACCCGCGGATTAGCAACAGCTAAAGTCTTTTCAGCATCTAAAATAGGGGCTGCATCTAAAACTGTGGCTTGCACACCGCCCTGTGCTAAAAGTAATGCGGTTAAGCCACCCACCAGACCGCCACCAACAATCACCACATCTAACATATCTTGCTGTGTCATGCTTTTAATCCCATCGCATAATTGGCAACCAAAGGTTTTATCCCCGGAATCACATCAAAAGCCACCAAGCCAGTATTACGCAATAATTTTAAGACTGGATTTTGATTACTAAATCCACGCACTACAGAATCACAGAATTTAATCACACGTTGCTGATCAGTTAGGCGAGATTGTTCATAGGCCTTTAACATCTCAGGTTGACCAATATCATCAGATTGAGCAATTTGCGTTGTGATATAACGCATCAGCACATCTGCATCACGCATACACAAGTTAAAACCTTGTCCAGCGACAGGATGAATCGTATGTGCAGCATTACCCATCAAAATTACCCGACCCACCGCTTGTTTTTCAGCAAGCACTTGTGCCAATGGGAAGCTAAAACGTTTACCTGTTTTTTGGAATTTACCTGCACGATCACCATAAGTTTGCTGTAAAGCATCAAGGAAATGTTGGTCATTTTCATCACCCAACCATTCATCTTCTGTGCCTTTTTTCACTGGCCAAACCACTGAACGACGACATTCCCCCGGCAATGGAAGCAATGCCAATGGACCTAAATGGCTAAAGCGTTCAAAGCCCACTTGATGATGTGGTTTAGAGGTTTGTACTGTTGTGACAATTGCCACCTGATCATAATCATGCACATCCACACCAACACCTAAAGCTTGGCGACAGAAAGAATCACGACCATCCGCAGCAATCAACAATTTGGCTTTAAGTGAATGGGTATATTCTTCACCTCGATTGGCTTCAACATATACATAGTCACCCTCTTGTTTTAGTGAGGTGACTTGTACACCGTCGATCAATTCAATTAAAGCTTGCTGGCGAACTTGAGTCAGTAGTACACGGCCTAGCCATGCATTTTCAATCACTTGCCCAAAACTTTCGACTTTTTCTTGATCTGCAACTAAACGTGCTTTACCAAAACTGCCTTGTTCAGTGATATGTACTTCGAGAATAGGAGTCGCATGTTCTTGCAAAGCATCCCAAAGACCGAGTTTTTGATAAATTTGCACGGTACGACGTGATAGCGCGGTATTTCGTGCATCAAAACTGGAATGATAGGGTGCAAGATTGGCATCATCATAATTTGGATATTTCACAGCCTCTAAAAGCTTTACCGCAATATTGGCTTTTGCCAACATCAGAGCCAAGCTCAGCCCAACCATTCCACCGCCGACGATGATGACTTCTTGTTGCATGCTTTTATCCTTTCTATATGTGATTCAGCGTACTGAATACTTATAATCTTGATTGATTTCATATTACATCAAGCAAAGTCATTTTTATATTGAAATAGGAAATTGTTGGCTGTATTTGTACTGAATCAATACGCTATTTTTAACATAACTATGAAAATTAAAAATTCTAGCCAAGAATTAAGCATATTATTTAGCTCGGTCGATATGGCACCTTAAAGGTATTGTTTAAATATCAAACAAGAAGAATAGAAAAATGTCGTTGATAACTTTACGATATAGCCATAATCAATTTAAAAAAAATGTAACATTTCATAAACAGTGATTAAAACTGTCTCGCATCATTTCTCTTTCTCTTATCCACTCACCATACTCTCTACACATGAGTATAAATCGATCGAGATACTGACCTTCTTCTGTCAGTGAGTATTCAACTTTTACAGGTTTTCCCTCATAGACATTCCTTTCTATAAACCCTTTATTTTCAAGAAAATTTAATTCTAAAATAAGCATTCGTTGCGAGATATTCGGAATATTATTTTTAATCTCACTAAATCGTCGGGGTTTCTCTAGTAAAAAGGACAAAATCATCATTTTCCAACGACCAGCTAATTGCACAAATACCTCTTCAACGGGGCAACCTGAGCGATATTGTATGAATTTGAAATAATCTTTACATACATTTATTGAACATATTGCCAAATATCAGGATCTTTATAAGTTTCATCAATCTGATAACCTGCTATCTTTGCTCTACTCTCTTTCATTCTTCGATCATTCTTATTTTCATCTAGCTCTCTTAAAAAAGCTTGTTGTAACTGCTCAGAACTCATTGTATCTGAATCAGAAATAGCATTTCGTCCAGCATATCTAAAATGCTCAAAACTATATCTCACCATATATTGTTCTTTTTTATCATCTTTATAAGTTCTATTAATCACAATATCTACTCGAACATCATTATTGTATAAATTAAAAACTAACCTATTAGTCTTTGATAAAATTTCTTGTAATTCCTTAGGGCTTAATTTAACTGTAGGATCAACTACGTCTCCCATATTTTGATCCATATATTTGAGATTTTCTTTTTTATCTATGCGAGCTGCATAAGGTAAAAAATACTGCTTCCATTGCTGAGTATTCATTTGATCAATAATCTTTGTATACGCAGTATATGCTTCTTGGCTATTGGTATACTCATTCTGATGTAAACTGGCATTGATATCCATAATCTGAATACCGTCATTACTGCGTCTCGCAATTTGTGTTCCCATGACGCTTATGACATTGTCAATTTCAAAGTTACTCTTCCCAGTTACAACTTTTACTTTACCGAGTTGTGGTGGAGTCCAATCAAGTGATAAAAAATTCATTCCAGCAGATTGGCGATCTATAGGAGTATGGCTATATTGAATAAAATCTTTTAGGCCTTGCTCACCAAAATGTAGATCGATAACGTCTAATTGCTGACTCGTGACTTGAGTATTCTTATTTGTGATGTTACTTGGCTGACATGCCAATAAAGAACAGGACATTACCGTCAAAAAAGTTGAAATAAAACTGAATCTCATATGTATCACTATGATTTACCCTTATTTCTATTTAAATATTTTTATTTATTTCAATCATAAAACCCACACAATCTCTCTTATTATCTCCTAAAGCTGGAAATATAGCCCAATGCTTTAACAAGGTTGTTTCAGTAAATCCTGTTTCAATCAGAACGTTTCGTGATTTCACATTTTCTGCATCACAAAAAGTCTCTATTCTTTTAAGCCTACTGCTATTTTTTAAATAAGCAATGACAGCAGTGATTGCTTCCCTCATAAAGCCCTGCCCTTGAAATTTACCTCCAAGCCCAAAATGAATTTCACCGTGATCTCCCTTGTGAATAAACATCACAAGCCCCATGGCTAAATTGGTTTTGCGCTCGCCAATAATCCAAGCAAAATCTTTATCATTATTTTCCCATTTTGTACCACTCCAATTTTCAAACATACACTTGGTTTGCTCAATATTGACATGTGGTCGCCTTTGTAAGTATTTCGAAGACTCCCTGTCTCCGCAATACTCATGAAAAAGTGAGATTTCATCACCGTGAACAAACTTGCGTAAAATCAAACGATTTGTTTCTACTGGCTTAGCTAAAACGGTGTAAGTATCCATACATACTCACCTTTCAAATTAAAAACTTATACTGACTTTGCCATCAATGCTTCAATATCTTCAATCGATTTCACCACATTTTTGGTCAAGACCAATGGCCCCTGTTCAGTTGCAACCACATCATCTTCAATCCGAATACCGATACCACGCCATTTTGCATCCACTGTTTCATCATCAGGTGCGATATATAAACCTGGTTCAACAGTAACAACCATACCCTGCTCATAGCTACGCCATTGACCATTTTCATCTTTATATGCGCCAACATCATGCACATCCATACCGAGCCAATGCCCTGTACCATGCATATAAAACTGACGATAGCCTTCAGATTCAATAATTTGATCAACATCACCTTGCATAATACCAAGCTTGACCAAACCTTCTACCATGATCCGTACTGCAACATTATGCGGTTCTTTATAAGAATGACCGATTTGAATTGCATCAATCGCAGCAATTTGTGCATCTAAAATAATTTGATATAGCGCTTTTTGTTCAGAGCTAAACTTACCATTTACAGGAAAAGTACGGGTGATGTCTGAGGCATAGCATTCATACTCAGCGGCCGCATCAATCAACACCAAATCACCATCTTTTAACGGTTGGTTGTTCTCAACATAATGTAAAATACAGCCATTTTTTCCACCACCCACAATACTGTTATAAGCAGGTACACAACCATTCTGACCAAAAATATAATTCAGCTCAGCTTCTAAAGCATACTCCATCATCTCAGGATGAACTTTTTGCATGGCACGCGTATGCGCGTCTGCGCTGATATTTGAGGCGATTTGCATCAATTCAATTTCTTGATCGGACTTATGCAAACGCATTTCATCTAAAATTTGATCAAGTTGAATCAACTGCGTTGGAACGCCAAAACCACGTCCAGATTCATTGGCTTTGGTGATCCAAGTACTGACCTTGGCATCAAAATCTGCACGTTGACCAATACGATAGAATAATTTTTCTTTATTTAAAATTTTGGCAATAATTTCTTCGTCAAGCAGATCAATCGCATAAGCTTCATCTGCTTCATAATCATCAACCGCACCATCGATTCCAGCGCGGTAACCATTCCAGATTTCCATCTCACGATTACGTTCACGACAGAACAAGCTATAGATATATTCCTCACCAGTTTCATCTGTTTCTATGACTGCAACTGCTTGTGGCTCTGCAAAACCCGTTAAATAGAAAAAGCTACTGTCTGCACGAAACTTATAATCAGCATCTCGGTTACGCATGACTTCTGGACTGGTTGAGATAATTGCAATGCTATTGGGACCCATTTGTTCAGCGAGGCGGTCACGACGTTCCTGAAAATCTGCTTGAGTTAATTTCATTCTCTATTCAGCTTGTATTTCAGATGATTAATTTGGAAGAAGCTTTAACTTACAATTACGCTTAGATGAATGCAAATACTGATGACTCAATATTTGCATATTTTAAAATAATTTTATTATTTCTCCTGTTCTCCGCTCAATCGCGACAATAGAACAAGCAAATCATTCCAAATTAAAAAAATTTAACCCTTTACATCACTACTTTATTCAACTTCGATGTTTTTAAAGTGAATAAAAAGCACGGTAAAGGGCGCTGTAAAACTGGCTGCTCATCAAACATAGATGTTCTCAAAGTTTAAGTTTCTTAGCTTTTTTCTTAGTTTTAGCTTGGGCGATGTGGAGTAAACATCTCTACAACATTGTTACTTTCAGAAGCATCAATTGCTTGTTTCATTTTGCTATGAAAATTTTGCAATAAAGGGCTTTCAGATACTGGAACTTTTTTTCGTCCCATTGATAATGACACAGGGATCAAGCGTACAAATTCATACAACTCAAGATAGCTTGCTTCACCCTCATCATCGTCATCTGATTCATCAAACTCAACAGATGCGACATCTTGTAAACTTTCAATGAGTTCTTGTTCATCTGCGCGAATATGCCCAGAAGCCAAACCAAAGCCAAGCACAACCCCTGCACACCAATCTGCCAGTGATTGCACACGCTCAGCCAATGTATGCTCATCATCTGGAAGCATTGGAAGATAGTCTAAATCATCGTCTGAAAGCGCATGTGATACGTCCTCAGCTTCATCAGACAATAGCGCAAGCGCTTCATCGTCTAATTTTGGCACATCAAGCGTAGATAAAATTTGTAACCATTCATCTCGAGTCGGAACTTCAGTAACACAAACTATACCTGTCAGTAAGCCATGTAACTCACTCGGGCTTGAAATTTCCTCAATCCCCTCAAAATTTTGATTCCAATCTGACCAACCTGAAATATCGTCTTGCATTCGTTTATCCAATCTCTATACTTCTGTATATATTACCTTTGATTGCAAATCTGTGCGACCCGTTATGTTAGAACAATTACAGCGTCTACAGACGCATATTGGTGTTTTAAAAACACGAATTGAAACTGTTGAGAAAGAAAATGCATCGCTGTTAAAAGAAAAGGATAACAGCGAAGAGCAATCTCATGCTCAAATTAGCCATAAAAATAGCATTATCACCCAAAAACAAGATGAAATTGATACGCTCACTGAGCAACTCTCTCAGTTACAAAATCAATTTCAACAGCTCAATACAGATGCCACGTCTTTAGCTGAGCGTTATGGGCGTTTGGAAAAAAGCTGTACCGATTTAAAAAATCGTTTTCAGGAAATTTTGGCTGAACGTAATGAATTGCGTGTGGTTAAAGAAAAAATGGCAAATGAACAGCGCCATCACTTACAAGACATCAAAGGTCTTCAAGATGAGCGTGAACGTTTAATTCAAAAAAATGAACATGCCAAAACAAAAGTGGAAGCCATTATTCAACGCCTTTCGATTTTAGGGACTGAACAAGATCATCATGCGCAAGAAATCCAACAGCTTGCTCATCCATCAGAGTCTAATGAGGAAGTATGAGTATGACTGAACATGTGACTGTAGAATTACGCTTAATCGAGCAAAGTTTCCGTTTAGGCACCACAACAGATAAGCAACCAGAACTCGAACGTGCTGGTCGACTTTTAAATGAAAAGTTTCAAGAATTTCGCCGTAAAGCCCCTAATGTTGAACACAATAAATTGGTGATCATGGTGGCTTTAGAACTGATGCAAGAAGTTTTAGGCATGAATAAATCGTTACAAGAATATGCACAATGCGAACGTTTATTAGCGACCATGTTAGAAGATGTTGAAAAAGCGGGATAAACCGCTTTTTTTTCGTGCAATTGATTGGTTTTTTTATGCTGTATTTATAAATTATGAGCGTTGGTGATTTGCCACAATCTCCAAATTATGTATACTTAATACAACTCTAGGGTGTTCGCCAGTACGTCTATTCCCCTGCCGATACTTAAACTTATGGATGTGTTCTGTATATTTTGAGTGTATGCCCACCTTGAGTGGGAAACCCATTAAGTGTACGTCGCGTCCACCTTGAACTCATCGGGTTCAGGGTAACGACCATGCAGCGGCATCTCTGGAGTGTTTTATTTTCAAATCCTTATAAAATTATAAATATATGTTGAAGATGCCTTTAATTCCATTTCCAAAAATATAGCCCTACCTATAGGTCATAGCGAAACAACTATCTATTCTCTTTGATCCACGCGATAAACTGATTAAGTCGGACCTGCACCATCATTCAAAAACTGAACTGATTCCAAACACAATTTTTTCCATTCAGCTGCAAATTCTTCTTCTGCTTTTTGTTTACCTAAATTTGTGGCGTACACGGGTTTTGCTTCTGCATCAGCAATGATGACTTCTAAATTTTTTGCATTATTACTTAGTTCGCCTTTTAAATTAAATGCTGTATTTAAATCAACACCAAACTGTCTTAACTGCATGATCATTCCAGCACTTTCTGCAATAATTTTGCAGTGATCTATTTGATTTGCATAAATTTCCGGGCTAAATGATAAAAGCAATAAAATTCTCAATTTCATTTTTATAGTCCTTAGAATTTTTCTAATTACATTGATTATATGCATAGAGATCATCTAGCGCCATGCTTCCAAACGATCTATTAAAATCACAAACATCATCGTTTATGCACGATATGAATTAGATATTTATTTTTATTGAAGAGCATAATTTCTTTTTCATTATTCTATTAAAACCCATAAATCTGCATCATCAAACTTCCCATCCACTAGAGCTAAAATATCGCTATGCTCTATACAAGCTCGATACTTCAAACTTATGTTACTACCTCTGAGTTGCTATAAATCATCAGAGGTGGATCAGGAAATTTGAACAACACTTATAAGTGATATTTTGCTCCCCAAATGATGTTATAAACATCAATATATGGAGTATTTTATGGCACGTAGACCAAGAAGAAATCATTCAAATGATTTTAAAGCTAAGGTAGCACTTGCTGCGATTAAAGCAGAAAAAACACTTGCTGAATTGAGTGCTGAATTTGATGTTCATCAAAACCAAATTATCGACTGGAAAAATCAACTGATTTCAGCTTCCTCGCAAGCTTTCGATCAATCAAAAGCTCCAACAGAACCACCCATCGATCTAAAAAAACTACATGCAAAAATCGGTGAGCAGGCATTAGAAATTGATTTTTTAGAAGGTGTGTTGAAGAAACTGGGCCGCTTCAACCACAAAAGTTAATCGATGACTCACTTCAGATTTCAGTATCTAAGCAAGCTCAGCTGCTGAAAGTCTCCCGTGGTTGTTATTACTATCGCCCAAAACCTGTGAGTGCATCAGATCTGAAGCTGATGCGGTGTATGGATGAGTTACATATGCAATACCCTTTTGCAGGTAGCCGTATGATGCGTGATTTGTTGAATCGTCAAGGACATCATATAGGACGACGTCATACACGTACTTTAATGAAGAAAATGGGCATTAATGCGTTATATTGCAAACCAAATTTAAGCCAGGCTAATCAAGCTCACCGCAAATATCCATATCTGCTCAAAGGATTGGCTATTCAGCGCAGTAATCAAGTGTGGTCTACGGATATAACGTATATCCCTATGGCAAAAGGCTTTGTTTATTTATGTGCTGTGATTGATTGGCATAGCCGCAAGGTACTTGCGCATAGAGTATCGATTAGTATGGAGGTTACATTTTGCATAGAAACATTAAATGAAGCTATTGAAAAATATGGTCGACCTGAAATATTTAATACAGACCAAGGCAGTCAGTTTACCAGTGATGCATTTATTGATGTATTGAAATCAAATGACATCCAAATCAGCATGGATGGTAAAGGTCGATGGGTTGATAATGTGATGGTTGAACGATTATGGCGGAGCGTTAAATATGAAGAGGTGTATCTCAAAGCCTACAGCAATGTTTTGGATGCGAAGAAGCAATTAAACGCATATTTTGAATTTTATAATTTGAAACGACCTCATTCGAGTCTGGACAAAATGACTCCAGATGAGTTTTACTATGACCAGCTACCACAACAAAATAAGGTAGCTTAACTAGAGCAGAGTATCACTTATAAATAAGCTTTTAGTTGTTCAAACATGTGGGACCACCTCTCATCTAAGCCTAAGAAAAATATAGAAACAATACCAATCCAAGCGTAATCAAAGATATGATTAACCATACATTTATACAATTAAAGCTTTTGATGAAATTCCACATTTTGCTATCCCTTAGAAATGGCTAAGGAATTCTACTTTTTTGGGTTTAATTTAAAAATTATAAATTAGTCTGAGTTCCAAAAAAGACGACTAAGAAAAAAACCATTTAAGCACATAGAAATCAAATTAAAATATAAAATCTACAAGCATTCTTTATAGTTCATTGTAAAACTTTTCAAAAACTCACCTTTAGCATTATTTAATTGATAAACAATATTGCCTCGTGTTGTTTTTTTAAATACTTCAGACTCAAACAAATCACCTTTACTACAGATGTTGTTTTTGGTCAGATTTTTATACTTGTTTTCATCAAATTTCGCTCTTAGATCTTCTGCAGACTCAATCCCCTTTAAATCAGATACAAGCAACAATCCATTGCCGGTCAATCTAATTCTAGAAATGTTTGTTAAATCATCTGATTGATTCGGCTTAATGTTCGAAAAATTGTGATTAATCACTTTGACTAAGCCATTGTACAATTCGAGATTAATGATATTGAATTGATCATCAACCGCACCAACTTGCAAAAAAGGTTCGTCTAATGGGCTTTGCGCTTTCAATTCAGCACATAGTAAAAAACTGAGTATAAACAATAAATATCGCAACGTAGTTCTCCTCATCAACGATCCAGCTGTTGAAACAAAACACTGCAAATACAAGTTTAAGCGAGTGCATAACGATAACTAGACTCGCTATACAACCACAAATTTGTCGGTACTTACTGCCTATATCCCTCCTTTATCCATCAAAAGAAAAAGTGAGATAATGACATAGGTTCAAAATTAATTCTTTCATATACTAAAAAGCCCATCTTTCGATGAGCTTAGATTTAAAGTTATGAGTTGTTCCACTCACCAGATTGAACGCCTAACTCATCATCACCAGTCATCAAAACTGCTGTTAAAATTGGAACCGCTAAAATCACTGGGAAAAACACAATCCATAGATCAATGGATAGCTTATTGGAAAAAACAAAATGAATCACGATCGCAATTAAAGCCAATATTCCAAACAAAATACTTGCGAATCGAGTGGCAAATTTTAAAAGCATTTTTTATTCCCCTTGTAATTAAAAATTTTTACTGTATTTACTCTCATAGTTATGTCCTATTTTTAGAAATTAAGCAAAGCACTTTGATGTAAAACAGCCCCTATTTTGAGGTATATTTACAAAAACCTTAAAAAAAATATGGATTTCTATAAAAGCTGACATTTTTATTTAATTTTTTAACTTTTTTCTTATGCCTAAAACCCAATAAAGCCATATCTAGAATGTGAGACAGATCAAACATATTTCACATTTGCTCATCTCCGCGCTTTATCCATCATTTAAAACCAAAGTCGGTGAGATTTACGCAATCCACAGATTTACCAACTTCATCCACCGTCACTTTGGTTTAAAAATTTAGACAACACACTCAGTTCACTGAAATCAGGTGTGAGCATGAGATTTAATATCGAATGTATATTTTAAACATTTGATATTCTTAAAAAACATAATTACTTTTTAGCTTGATTGATGTTTAACTTGAGTATTTGGTAGGAACAAGGTCACAAAACCTAATAGTGGTAAAAATGAACATAATTGAAATACCCAATCTATGCTATTTTTATCTGCGAGATAGCCTAACCCCGCTGCTGCTATACCACTTACTCCAAACATGAGACCAAACATCAGTCCCGCAATCATTCCTACACGACCAGGCACAGCTTCTTGTGCATAAACAACCATCGCAGAAAATGCTGACGACATAATTAATCCAGCTATCATTGCGAAAGTACAAGTCCAGAATAAATTTACATAAGGTAAAGCCAGTGCAAACGGTATCATTCCCAAGAAAGATATCCAAATCACTGCTCTACGCCCAATTCGATCACCAATAGGCCCACCAAAATAAGTTCCTATTGCAACAGTAGCTAAAAAAGCAAAGAGATATAACTGAGCACTTTGAATGGAAAGATGGAACTTTTCAATTAAGTAAAAAGTATAATAATTACTTATACTTGCAATATAAGTAAACTTAGCAAACATCAATATAGCAATAATACTAAGTGCGCGAAATAAAGTACGGCCATGTAATTTAAAACTTGGTAAAGATATACTTTTGCTGAGTTGTTTTTGTGCATTATTTATTGTCCATTTACTTACTTTAAATAAAATCCAAATTGCGATTAAGGCAAATAACATCAGCCATGCTGTTGAAGCCTGACCATTTGGAACAATAATGATTGCAGCAAGTAAAGGACCTATCGCTGATCCTGTATTTCCACCCACTTGAAAAGTTGACTGAGCTGTACCAAACTTTCCTCCAGAGGCCATTCTCGCAACACGTGAGGCTTCAGGATGAAATGTTGAAGATCCAACTCCAATTAAAGATGCTGATAACAGCAACATATAGAAACTATTAGAAAAAGCCAGCATGAATATGCCAATCAGTGTAATTATCATCCCCAATGGCAAAAGATAAGGTTTAGGATATTTATCGGTATGCAATCCAATCCATGGTTGTAATAATGAAGCGGTAACTTGATAAACCAGTGAAATTATTCCGATTTGAGTGAAATTTAATGAAAAACTATCTTTAAGTAATGGGTAAATTGCGGGAAGCGAAGCTTGAATTAAATCATTTAATAAATGAGCGAAAGCAACTGCGAAAATAATGTGATGTACCATCTTAGGGACGTTTGGAGCATCCATCCGATGATCTTGATGTGTTGGTGAACTAGATTGCATAAACAAACCTTTATTACATGAAACTTTATGGTTTAGTATAAATTGTCATATTGACTTGTATATTCCAAAAATTATCGCCTAAGTGACAAATTTTAAGAGTGTATATCGATGCCAGTAAACTCAGACTCGGTAACCACATTGGTTATTTCTAAAGGCTCCAAGCATAAATATGGAAGTGTTATCGCACCACATATGCATAGCCGCGCGCAGTTGCTCTATGCGTCTCAAGGTGCAATACGTGTTCAAACGGCTGATCATATCTGGCTTATCCCTCCGCAATGTGCACTGTGGATCCCTGCATTTGTTGAACACAGTGTGATTTCATTAAGCGAGGTCAGATTAAGTACGGCTTTAGTTGAAAAAAATGCTGCAGATATTTTGGGAGAAAAATGTTTTTTAGTGAGAATGAGTAACCTTTTACGTGAATTAGTTCTTAGGCTTAATCAACTAGATACAATGAAAGATCACGAAACGCCATACAGCGAAGATTTAGAGAAATCCTTACAACTGCTAATTTTTGATGAAATAAAAAAGGCACCTACATATCCAATAGAAATTCCCAAACCTAAAGATAAACGTCTTATCTTAATCTGTGACTATTTAATTAATAATCCGAACAACGCTAAGGAATTAAATATCTGGGCTGATGAAATTGGCACGAGTCCAAGAACCTTAATTCGATTATTTAAAAAAGAAACAGGTTTGTCCTATCGTGGGTGGATTCAACAAATGCACATTGTCTTGGCCTTAAGCCAACTGGCTCAAGGCAAAAGTATATCTCATATATCCGCTTCATTAGGTTATACCAGCCAGAGTGCATTTAGTGCGATGTTTAAACGGCACTTAGGGCATCCACCTCAAAGTTTTAAATAATTTTTTTATTGCTCTGTTCATATTAAAAAACCACCGAATCGGTGGTTTTTCATTAAAATTTAATGTACTGCTTCTGCTGAGGACTCTTTATGATCATCATCTTTGGTTTTGGCTAAATTTTTACCCTTGGTTTTCTGAGGATTATTTTTATGTGACTGATAGTAGCAAGCAATTGCAATTCCAGTCCCTAATAATGCTACGGTCTTTAACATGATGTACCTCATACTGAATTGAATAACGTCTATTAGGAATAACATCAAATTTCTAATAAAGTATTTCGATATGTGAGTTATGCAAGTTTATGTGAAACTTTATTACATTTGATTTCAAAGATTCAGATAAATCATCGAAATTTCAGTCTTATGGCTGATTTAATCTATTTCGGTATTTAACCAAACAGTCACATGGTAAGTTTTTATTATGAGATTTTAATTCCATTTAATCATTTTAAAATTATCGAGTATCGATCAATCAACACAGATCAGAAATCATTCTTTAACTTTCGATACCTTTTATATTACCTTTTATTTTCGTTCACCCATATAAAAAGCCCATCTTACGATGAGCTTTTCTAAAACATTGATTACGATTTATATCGCAATACGATAAAGTTGATTTTGATTAAGATAGAAAGATGAACCATCAATATTAAATTGACGATCGTCACCAGATTCTAATTCAATCTTTTTCCCTACTTCGACCCAACTCATACCAGTACGGTTGCTTTGTTGTCTTTTTAAAGGAACGATCTTTACGCGAATTTCATCGCCATTTACTGCAGAGGCTATTGTCCAGCCATTTAAAATATTCATTTTTTCACTCAATTGTTTTGAGCTTTTGCAAACAGAGAAGTATTTAACTATTAAGACCAACAGATATATTTTTGGAACTAACGATAAGAAGGCATCTAACCTTAATTTAAACTTTTGATATTTACATCAGCTTGATATTGCAGAAGTCAGAGTTGAAGCCAACCTTCAAGTCTTGCTTATATATTAAGCACATCTGCTTTAGTATTTTTCATAATACGCTTATTCAGCAGATTATGCAACTTAAATAACATTTTATTATTTTAAATTAAAAGTTCTTCTTTATATAATGGCTTTGTGATGTTTATGTACAGGCCTAGATTTAAAGATTTTCTATATCACCATTTAAAACAACACCATACAAATATTTGATATTTTTATAAATATATTTTGTCGATATAAACTCAGTTTAGCCAACATATCTCCACATATGGCTCTCACAACTACCTTAGTGTAAGTGGATTAAAAGGCTATTATTCAGACTCACTTCACAGTTAAGAAGATTATAATGTCATTTAAAAGTTTTTCGCAAAATTCAACTCAAGCAAATTCTGATACTAAAAATGCTGAGCAAACTCCTGCTAAAGATGCACCACAAGCAACTCCCGGTGTGACACCGCCGAATCCAAATCAGGACAATAATCAAGTTAAACCAGCTGAAGAAAATAAACCTAAATAATATTAACGTTTAATTTATACAGCTTTATCTAAAAACTTACCGATACTTGGTAAGTTTTTTTTATTGTGTGTCATATAAATTTAGACGTTAACTACTAAAATATTCAGTTTTCTTCATGATGTAAAAAAGCCCACAATAGTGCGGGCTTTTTAGATCGGCATGCTGCGATCTCATGCTCAGCGTTAACTGCTTAGGTTTTAAATCTATTTAGAGGGAATACGCAATTCCTGTAACAACCTAAACACTTCCGTTTCGCTTACGGATTCGATCAAAGCTAAGTTAACACAGATCAGCAGGTGAAAGCGGATAAAATATATTTGATTACGCTTTATTTATTCAATCCTCATAATTCTAAATTCAAATCATAAAGTTTTATCAATATAAGGCCAAAACTCTTAGTGAAATTTAAAATACAGGTGCTCGTTCAAGTCTGAATAAATCACTTAATTGTTTGATTTAATAAATAAACTATATTTATTGTCAGTATTTCGTTTTTTGTGCTTTTGAATCATAGATGGGTATCCTACCGTGGGGCGACATGGATGTCGCCGTTGGGCGGGGGTATATGAGCAAAAATAAAGCACTGCTTTGTTTGCAGCGCAAGAGCCCTGTTAAACGAAAGATTTTTGTTACTTTTGATCTTTCAAAAGTAAGGTATCGCCTACGCAAAGATATTTAAACTTTAAATATAAAGTGTGGCATTGCTAACTTTTTAATCAAATAACTTTTACATACTATTGATTAAATTAAAAATATTGATTACGGATAATTATATTATTGTGTCTGAGTTTTTTGACAGGTTGACTATAAAAAGCCCCTTACTCTGCACTTTACAAAGAATCTTTTAGTTTAATTTTAACCATCTACTGTAAATACGGTAAGAGACCAATAATCTCAAAGAAGATTTAGCCATGCTTAGCCTACAAAGCGTAAGCCCACACCCGGTTCAGTCACAATATATTTGGGTTGTACCGCATTATCATTCAGTTTTCCACGCAATTTGGCCACCAAAATTCTTAAATAGTGGGTATCTTCCTGATGAGTAGGACCCCATAAATCACTGAGAATTTGTGGTTGAGTAATCAACTGCCCTTTATGTTGCGCCAATAAAGTCAGCAATTGATATTCCTTACGTGTCAGTGAAATCAGTTGTTGGTTAAGAAACACCTGTCTTTGGGCAAAATCAATTTTTAAAAATCCATCATCAAAAAAAGCGGACTCTACAGCAATATTTTGAAATTGTCTGAGTAATACACGGATCCGTGCCATCAGCTCCTGAACACTAAAAGGTTTCGTCACATAATCATTGGCGCCAGCATCCAGTAATTTAACTTTTTCCTCCTCATTAGAACGAACCGACAAAACAATCACAGGGACATGTGACCACGCTCGCAACTCAGACAAAACTTCTAAACCATCTAAATCAGGTAGCCCTAAATCTAAAATAATTAAATCAGCACCTTGCAAAGCCAAAAGCTCTAAGCCCTTTTGACCATTTTCAGCCAGTAGGGTTTTATACCCTTGTGCTCTAAGCGCAATATCGAGAAACTTACGAATTTGAGTTTCATCATCAATAATCAATACATTGGTCATGGAACTTGTCGATACATTATGTTCTGGCATGCTTTTTCCTAAAATCAATATGTGCGCTTATCCAATCTGCTGAATTGGCAATTGCATACGGATGCAGGTGCCTTGATTATTCTTGGCTGAAGATGCCGAAATTTTACCCATATGTGCACCAATGATGGCTTTAACAATGGTTAAGCCCAATCCCGTACCATACTGCCCGCGATCACCACGTTCCATAGTATAGAACATATCAAAAATTCGCTCTCGTTCATCTTCTGGGATACCCAAACCTTGATCGCTAATTGAAATTTCAATTTCGTTTTCATTGAGTTGTAAAACTTTAATCGTTACCGCTTTATTTTCTGGAGAAAACTTGGCTGCATTTTCCAACACATTAAAAATCGCTTGTTCAATCAAAGCCGCATGCACAAATAGGCTCAATGTTTGTTCTGGTAAATCCACTTCAACAAGACTATGCGGCATATAACGTTTTAAACGGCGTACCGCTGAACCAATCAACTCATCGACACCAATCCAATCTCGTTTAAGACTTAAACCTTCATGGCCTAAGCGTGTCATATCCAATAAATTCTGAATATAACGATCCAGCCGTTCGCCTTCTAAATGAATCGCCTCCAACAAACTATCTTGATCTTGTTCATCCATCGAATGCCGATAATTACTCAAAGTATCAGCTGCACCAATCATAGAGGCTAAAGGTGAACGTAAATCATGAGAGACGGAGGATAACAAGGCCGAACGCAATCTCTCTGTTTCTGAACTGACATTGGCGATTTCCAATGCTTTAGTGAGTTGGGTTCGAGAAATCGCTTGAGCAATATATTCAACCATGGTTTCAGTCAATTGCTTCTGTTCTGTATTTAAAACCGATACATTTTTAAGAAACTTAACCCCGACTACACCAAAACACTGCTTAGACGCCAATAATGGTAAAAACCACCAATCATTTTCAGTCAAGGTTTGGGTAAACCGTCCCGATGGTTGATGGTTCTTAAATGTCCAATCTGCTGAAATTTTTTCTTTACTGTTAATCACCTCAAGTGATGACGTTGACGATTCTGGGAAATAAAACCAGATTTCGGCATTTAAGTTTTTACTTAAACTGTTTTCTGCAATCTCCTGCACTTGCTTTAAATCAATTGCGATAGACAGCTTTTGACCTAAATCCTGCATAATGCTGTTATAGCTATTGGCAGCCTTTAAAGCAGTCACTTGTTCTCTCAGTCTTGATGCCAAACGGCTTGAAATCAACGCTGCGCCTAAAAAGGCAACCACGGTTATCACGCCCTGATGTGCAGAAATTTGCAAAGTGAATTTGGGTGAAATAAAGAAAAAGTTATAAGCCAAAAAGAACAACAGTGCCGAAAATACCGCAGCCAGCATGCGTGTCTTAGATGCCACAAAAACTACAGCAGTGATAAATATCACCGAAAGCTCTTCGATTCCTAAATACTTTTCACCTAAGCTGGCAATCACAATACTGACCACTGTGGTTGATATAACGAATAATATTTCTCTAAGATTTAGAAATGAATGCGTATCCTGAAAAAATGATTGCTGGCGATGTTCTGCAAGAATCGGGACGATACTCAATTCAAAACTTGGCTGGTACTTAAGTAATTGATCAACAAAATTTACACCCCATACGTTTACACCCCATACAAAGGCTTTACGATGCGATTGTGCCAACACCAAGGTTGAAATCCCTCGATCCATCACATAATCAAACAACGTTTTTGCATGTTGTTGACCATAAAGGATTTCCGTCATCCCGCCCAATTGACGGGTGAGGTTTAAAGCGCGTTCAATTTCTCGACCAGATAAATTGTCTTGTTTTTCGGTTATTTTTGAATCTTTAGAAAAGACCACTACTGTCCAATTTGCCTGCCGATTTTCGGCAATACGACAACCTGCGCGAACCAAAGCCTCCGCCTGCCCATTGCCCTCAATCATAATTAAAATATGATTTTTTAAAGGAATGGGGACTAGCCCTTGTATAGCAAAATTTTCTCGAACATCGGTATCGACATGACTGGCAACCGTTTGCATTGCCAATTCACGCAATGCGGTCAGATTTGAACTGTTGAAGAATCGTTGTAATGCCTGTTCAGCTTGCTCAGGCACATAGACTTTGCCCTGATTTAAACGTTCAAGTAATTCATTAACAGGTAAATCAATTAATCGAATATCACGGATCCGCTCAAAGACCCGATCAGGTACGGTTTCAGTCACCCGAATACCCGTAATTTGATAGACCACATCATTTAAACTTTCGAGATGCTGAATATTCATTGTGGTAAATACATCAATACCCGCATCCAGTAATTCGTTAATATCTTGCCAGCGTTTTTCATGACGACTATTTGGCATATTGCTATGTGCAAACTCATCTACTAAAACAATACTGGGTTTGCTTGCCAGCACAGCATCAAGATCCATTTCTTCAAGAACATGCCCTTGATACTCAATCGTCTTTCTTGGAATAATCACCAAACCTGAGATGAGGTTTTCAGTTTCAATGCGACCATGGGTTTCAACATAGCCAATCACAATATTGATCCCTTGCAAGGCCAGTTCATGCGCGCGCACTAACATTGCAAAAGTCTTCCCCACACCAGGTGCAGCCCCTAAAAATATAGTAAGGCGCCCAGATTGATAACGCTGAGTGTGTTGCAGTAAAACATCTGCTTTATTATTTCTATAATCGCTCATCGCCGTCTGCTTGTTTAAAAATTACATCACTGTGGTGTTTCTTTGCGACCATTCAATACAGCAAAAAACACAGGCCAGCAAAGAAACACAGAAAAAACCGTCGTTTGATTTAGCTTGAATCATCTGCAATATCAAAGAGGGAATATTGTAAATTTATAAGAGAATAAAATCTCAATAATGCCCGCTTTTCAAAAATCATAGAGAATCAATTACATCAACACAGATTCATTTTGCATTGATGATTGCAACCCCTTTATTGAGTTCCAATTTGATCCAAAGCCAAATTTAATTCAAGTACATTGACTCTGGCTTGCCCTAAAATTCCAAATGTCGGTTGTATACTATTTTCTTGCAGCAACCTTAGCACATCCTGTTCAGGCAAATGTCTTGCTTTGGCAATGCGTTTTACTTGAATCATTGCAGATTGCACACTGATTTCAGGATCAATTCCGCTGCCTGAAGCCGTGACCAAGTCCGCAGGAATCGCGCTTTTTTCAATGTGATCCTGTATTGCAATTTTGTTTAAACGCTCCTCTACTGCTTTATGTAAATCAGGATTAGTTCGTGCCATATTACTTCCTGCCATGGCCATTGGATCATAATTGGCAGCAGAAGGTCGTGGATGGAAATATTGCGCTTGTACAAAAGGCTGTGCAACCAGTTTAGAACCGACAACTCGGTCATTTTCTACGATCAAACTGCCATTGGCTTGTTGATCAAAAAAAACTTGTCCCAGCCCTGTTGCCGCAGCACTGTAGACAAAGCCACAGAGACCCAATGCGACAATGGTTAATCCCAGCGATGCCCGTGTTAGTCCAGCGAATGATGACTCAACCAATCGATTATTTTCAGTATTCATTTTAATCATCCTCAAAATTTCTAAAGCGCCAATAAAGGGCTGATCATCAGATCAATCAGCTTGATCGCAATAAATGGCAACAACACACCACCCACACCGTAAATCAGCATATTTCGACGTAACAATTGCGTTGATGTTGAAGGCTTAAACTTCACTCCACGTAAAGCAATTGGAATCAATAATGGAATAATGATGGCATTGAAAATCAGTGCTGAGAGAATTGCACTTTCTGAACTTCCCAAGCGCATCACATTTAAGGCTTGCATTTGAGGAATGGCTGCAACAAATAAAGCAGGTAAAATGGCAAAGTATTTGGAAACGTCATTGGCCAATGAAAAGGTGGTCAATGCACCACGGGTAATTAACTGCTGTTTACCAATCTCAACGACAGACAATAATTTGGTTGGATCTGAATCCAAGTCCACCATATTGCCCGCTTCTTTTGCAGCCTGTGTCCCTGAGTTCATTGCCAAACCAATATCCGCTTGTGCCAAAGCAGGTGCATCATTGGTTCCATCACCAACCATAGCAACCAAATGACCTTTATTCTGTTCATGACGAATACAATTTAACTTATCTTCAGGTTTCGCTTCAGCGATGTAGTCATCGACACCTGCTTCAGCTGCAATGGCAGCAGCAGTCAGCGGGTTATCCCCTGTGACCATGACCGTTTTTATACCCATTTCACGTAAGCGAGCAAATTTTTCCTTGATGCCTTGTTTAATCACATCTGAAAGTTCAATCACCCCCAGAATATTTTGATCCTTTGCCACCACTAACGGCGTTGCACCTTTTGAAGCAACCTGTTCTACCCGCGTTTTAAGCTCACTATGATGTTCAATATTCTGTGAAGCGAATTTAACAATCGCATCTACTGCCCCTTTACGGATTTGCTGACCACTGAGTAAATTTACACCTGAAATTCGCGTTGCGGCATTAAAGGCAATAAACTCGGCCTGTTCAGGTTCAACAATATGTTCACCTTGCTCTTTTGCCAAAACCACAATGGATTTACCTTCTGGTGTTGGATCTGCAAGTGAGGTCAATATCGCAGCTTGCCGTAGTTCCGACTCAGTCACCCCAGTCAGTGGGAAAAATGCTGTTGCCTGACGATCACCATAGGTGATGGTTCCTGTTTTATCGAGTAACAATACATCCACATCACCCGCGACTTCGACAGCTTTACCTGATTTGGCAATCACATTGGCTTTTAATGCCCGATTCATCCCCGCAATACCAATTGCAGGCAACAAGCCACCAATGGTGGTTGGAATCAAACACACCAATAAAGCCACCAATAAAATCGGGTTAATTTCAATTTTTAAGAAATGCCCAATAAAAGGTAAACTCACCACCACCGCGATAAAGGTCACGGTCATCACAGTCAGTAGAATACCTAGTGCGATTTCGTTTGGTGTTTTTTGACGATTGGAGCCCTCAACCAAAGCAATCATTCGGTCAAGAAAGCTATTACCTGCTTCGGCCGTCACCTGTACCACGATACGATCCGTTAAAACCTTAGTTCCCCCAATCACACCGGACTTATCGGTACCTGCTTCACGTAAAACTGGCGCTGACTCACCGGTTACCGCAGCTTCATTAATGGTCGCAAAACCATGAATAATCTCACCATCCGCAGGAACAAGTTCCCCTGCACGGACTTCAATCAGATCATTCATTTTTAATAAAGTTGCAGCGACTTGTACGCCTTCTAGATCATCCTTAGCACTGAGTCGACGTGCGGTTAAGTTTTGACGTGCTTGTCTTAAGGAGGAGGCTTGACCTCGACCTTTGGCTTCGGCAATCGCTTCAGCATAATTGGCAAATAATACAGTGATAAATAAAATCAAGGTCACCGCTAAACCAAATACAGTATCGGCTTGGCCCGTTAAAGTACTGACCAATGTGATGAGGGTACCCAGCCATACGATCGCCATCACTGGATTTTTAATCGCATGTTGTGGTAACAACTTAATCAAGGCATTTTTCCAAGCTTCACCTTGGAATAAAGTTGATGATTTATTTTGCGTAGATTGTTTTGAATGGTTCATATTATTCACCCTAGCCTTGTACCAATAACAGCTGATCAGCGATCGGTCCTAAAACAAGGACTGGCATAAATTGTAATAAGGTCAACATCACCACAATGGCAATCAGGGTGAAAGCAAAGGTTGGTGTTTCCACTTTTAAACTACCACTGCTTTCAGGAGCTTGACGCTTTGCAGCTAAACGCGCAGCAATCATTAAAGGAATGATCAATGTTGGAAAACGTCCAAGCAATAAAGCAATCACACAGCTCACGTTCCACCACACAGTATTGTCTGCTAAACCTTCAAAACCAGAACCATTATTGGCAAAGGCCGAAACATACTCATACAACACTTGCGAAATGGCATGGTATTGCGGATTACTATTGCCTGTAAGTTCTGGGAAAAACAAAGCGATTGAGCTTAAACCGAGAATCGTAATTGGCTGAATCAAAATCACCACAGCAAGTAATTTAATTTCCCCTGCTTCGATTTTGCGGCCAAATAATTCAGGTGTACGCCCTGTCATCAGACCTGCAATAAATACAGCCAAAAACAGATAGATCATAAATTGCTGTAAGCCACAGCCGATCCCGCCCCAAATCGCATTAACTAGCATATTCGCCAGCGCCACTAAACCTGTTAATGGCGATGCAGAGTCATGCATCATATTGACGGAACCATTGTTGACCTGTGTGGTTATGGCGGCCCACAATGCGGAAGATGCTTCACCAAAACGCACTTCCTTTCCTTCCATGGCATAAATTTGCATCGCGGTAGATGACAGGCTTTCAGACCAAATTGCCGCCGTGGCTGAAACAACCGACATCAGCAACATTGAGCCAAAAACAAAACCAGCAAATTTTGCGCGTTTGGTTAAAAAACCCAACATAAAAATCACGGCGACAGGAATAAGTAAAATCGCAATCATTTCTAAGAAATTTGAAAATGGTGTTGGATTTTCCAATGGCACACTACTGTTAGGTCCATACCACCCCCCACCATTACTGCCCAATTGCTTAATCGCAACCATCGGTGCAACAGGACCCAGTGGAATTTTTTGAGTTTTTAATTCAGTGGTTTGATCAATCACTTGAACTTCTGGACCACCTTGAAAAGTTGATGGCACACCTTGGCTATTGAGTAATAATGACCAAATCATGCATAGCGGAATTAAAAACCGAAAGGTTGGACGAATCACATCGGCCCAATAATTACCGACATTGATTTTTTCAACTTTATTTTGAAAGCTTAGGTTTTGATCTGCTTCTGACAAAGCATTCGATTGCGGATAAAACAAGGCACGGACAGTTGCGACCACCATTGCCAAGCCCATCATTGGCGTAATGATTTGCAATCCAACAATACCAACCATCTGTGATAAATATGACAGTTGCGCTTGACCTGAATAATGCTGTTGGTTGGTATTGGTCAGAAATGAAACCATAGTATGCAGGGCTAAATCCCATGACATATTTGGCGCATTATTTGGATTGAGTGGCAAACTTGCTTGGCACATAAACAACAGCCAAGTGACCAATCCGATGACGATACAACTCGCGACAAAGCTGAGTGAATAGGTTTTTGCATTCATCCCTTGATCAGGATGTGTACCCAAAACACGATAAATCGGTTTTTCAATCCAGTTAAAAATTGGATCAATTTTCATCTCTCGGTTTTGCATAATACAGGCAAGATATTTCCCTAAAGGAAAAGCCAAAAGCACCACAATCACCAAGACTAAGATAAACTCTAACATGACATTCCCCCCCAACTTGATTGGCTCAAATTAAAAATGTCGATATTGCAATGATTTATATGTTTTTGAAGTACGCATAATTTTGGATGCTGTACTTGTTGATGCGCTATATATTTAGCACTCATCTTTTTCATCCTAAACGCTGGGATATTCCACAACTCAGTATCCGAAAATACCCCGTAAACTCTCTATTTACAGTCAGATCAGCCGCGTAAAAATTTCGTAAAATTTTGTCTTTTTTGATTTATAAACAGCGTTAAATACATTACAAAGGTTCAAATTTTAGAACGCTTGTTTATTTTATTTATGGAAAATTTTGAACTGCTTAAAGCATTGTTTTTGGGGTTAATCGAAGGTTTAACTGAATTTTTACCGATTTCAAGCACAGGACATCTGATCTTATTTGGTCATCTCATTGATTTTCACTCAGATTCGGGACGTGTGTTTGAGGTGGTGATTCAATTGGGTGCTATCTTGGCCGTATGTTGGCTGTATCGACAAAAAATTATCGAATTAATTCGCGGCTTTTTCTCAGGCGATGTTGCAGCCAGACGTTTTGCGATTAATGTTTTAGTTGCATTTATTCCTGCGGTGGTGATTGGGGTCTTAGCAGTAGATTTTATTAAACAAGTGCTATTTAGTCCTTTGGTTGTGGCTTTTGCTTTAATCATCGGGGGCTTCATTATTTTTGCTGTAGAAGCCAGAAAGTTTGAACCTAAAACTATTGAAGCCACTGACATTACCTTAAAACAGGCAATTTTAGTTGGATTTGCCCAATGTCTTGCCATGATTCCGGGAACATCACGTTCAGGCGCCACCATTATTGGCGGGATGTTGTCTGGTTTATCACGTAAAGCGGCAACTGAATTTTCTTTTTTCCTTGCAATGCCAACCATGTTAGGTGCTGCAACCTATGATTTAATTCGAAATGCAGATGTTTTAACCTCAGACAACCTGATTAATATTTCAATAGGGTTTGTGGCTGCATTTATTGCTGCGCTTTTGGTGGTCAAAGCTTTGGTCAAATTTGTTGAAAAACATACGTTGAGAGTGTTTGCTTGGTACCGTGTGGTATTGGGTATTATTTTACTGTTTGTATTTTTATAATTATGTGAATTGAAAGCAGCTAAATTTAAATCTGCCTATGTTTTTTTATCGTATTGACCCACTTATCTTGTGGGTCTTTTTTTATCTCTTAAATATAGTCAACCTATCAAAAAACTCAAAAAACTCAAAAAACTCAAAAAACTCAAAAAACTCAAAAAACTCAAAAAACTCAAAAAACTCAAAAAACTCAAAAAACTCAAAAAACTCAAAAAACTCAAAAAACTCAAAAAACTCAAAAAACTCAAAAAACTCAAAAAACTCAAAAACAAGAATATAATTTCTCTTAATCAATATTTTTCAATTAAATTAATTACATAGAAAATTAAATTATTTGATTATAAAAAAGCTTGCAATGCCACACATTACGTTCAAAGTTTAAATAGCTTTGCGTAGGCGATGCCTCACTTTTTGCAGGGGATGCCAAACCTTACGCTGCAAACAAAGCAGTGCTTTGTTTTTGCTCATGTTAGGCGAGGGGTACGTCCTGTACCCCCGCCTAACGGCGATATCCCTGTCGCCCCACGATAGGATAACCATCTAGGATTCAAAAGTACAAAAACCGAAGGAATAATCAATAGTTTCTAAAAATTCATACAAAAACATGAGCTTCATTTATGATCAGTGATTTGATATAAATCACTTGTATGAATAATTAAGTGGTTTGACTATAAGATGAGGGCGATTTCATCTTGCTCTATGGATTTTAAAAGGCCTTATATAAAGAAGCCTAATATTTAACAGGAAATGTTAAAGACTGAAAAACCAGACTAAAATCCTTATGCTGTCTATATATAGACAAAGGATCACTTAGATAAAGCCACTCAATTGTTTATATATTTGATCGGGCCTTGGATGATCTAATTTTTAAGTATTTTCATCTTCAGAAATATCTTCAAAGTGTTTTTCATCATTAAAACCATTTTCATAACCAAAGTCATTTTGGCTATCAAATGAATATTCACGATCATTTTCAAAGGTATTGTAACTGTGTTGATGATCAAATCTTGCAAGAGAGGCTTTGATCAGAGGTGGATCAGGAAATTTGAACAACACTTATAAGTGATATTTTGCTCCCCAAATGATGTTATAAACATCAATATATGGAGTATTTTATGGCACGTAGACCAAGAAGAAATCATTCAAATGATTTTAAAGCTAAGGTAGCACTTGCTGCGATTAAAGCAGAAAAAACACTTGCTGAATTGAGTGCTGAATTTGATGTTCATCAAAACCAAATTATCGACTGGAAAAATCAACTGATTTCAGCTTCCTCGCAAGCTTTCGATCAATCAAAAGCTCCAACAGAACCACCCATCGATCTAAAAAAACTACATGCAAAAATCGGTGAGCAGGCATTAGAAATTGATTTTTTAGAAGGTGTGTTGAAGAAACTGGGCCGCTTCAACCACAAAAGTTAATCGATGACTCACTTCAGATTTCAGTATCTAAGCAAGCTCAGCTGCTGAAAGTCTCCCGTGGTTGTTATTACTATCGCCCAAAACCTGTGAGTGCATCAGATCTGAAGCTGATGCGGTGTATGGATGAGTTACATATGCAATACCCTTTTGCAGGTAGCCGTATGATGCGTGATTTGTTGAATCGTCAAGGACATCATATAGGACGACGTCATACACGTACTTTAATGAAGAAAATGGGCATTAATGCGTTATATTGCAAACCAAATTTAAGCCAGGCTAATCAAGCTCACCGCAAATATCCATATCTGCTCAAAGGATTGGCTATTCAGCGCAGTAATCAAGTGTGGTCTACGGATATAACGTATATCCCTATGGCAAAAGGCTTTGTTTATTTATGTGCTGTGATTGATTGGCATAGCCGCAAGGTACTTGCGCATAGAGTATCGATTAGTATGGAGGTTACATTTTGCATAGAAACATTAAATGAAGCTATTGAAAAATATGGTCGACCTGAAATATTTAATACAGACCAAGGCAGTCAGTTTACCAGTGATGCATTTATTGATGTATTGAAATCAAATGACATCCAAATCAGCATGGATGGTAAAGGTCGATGGGTTGATAATGTGATGGTTGAACGATTATGGCGGAGCGTTAAATATGAAGAGGTGTATCTCAAAGCCTACAGCAATGTTTTGGATGCGAAGAAGCAATTAAACGCATATTTTGAATTTTATAATTTGAAACGACCTCATTCGAGTCTGGACAAAATGACTCCAGATGAGTTTTACTATGACCAGCTACCACAACAAAATAAGGTAGCTTAACTAGAGCAGAGTATCACTTATAAATAAGCTTTTAGTTGTTCAAACATGTGGGACCACCTCTGATGGCGTGTAGGCAGAACAGTAGAAATTGAATGTTTATAGATAATTTGCATTTGCCCTACACTGTTCCTTAGTAACACGACATATGAATCAAAAGATTCAATATGCCCCTGTAACTTAATCCCATTGGTCAGAAAAATAAAAACTGGAATATGTTTTTTTCGGAGAGAATTTAACAGCGGATCTTGTAAGGTTTGAATTTTAGACATATGACACTCCCAAAACTTTTAAATACTTAAAAAATATCGTTTTTAAATAAAATTTATAATTAAACGCATCCTGCGAATTTTAATTTCTTTCAAAATAGATGAATCAACTTTGCCATCTATCCCCTAAGCTTTGAATTTCAACATGAATCTTTTATGGTGTTACTTACTTACTGTCGTAGAAATAGCTGGCATCGTCATATTTGAATGATCCATCTTCATCATCACATGTGCCATATCAACCCCACTCGATTGAGTCGTTTGTGCCATTTCAGTTGAATGTACATGCTGTTGCTCTGCATGTTCATTGTTAGACTTTTTGGCTTCATGCTGCGCATTACAAGGCTTTATAGAGCATTGCATTGGCGTTTTTTCTGCGGTTTGAGGATCCGTTTTATTCGGCATTTTAGAGGCATCTGCCCAAGATTGAGTCGTTATCATCAGCGTACCCAGACAGATCACGCTCATTAAACTGCGCTGTAAAATTGCTCGCATTTATACCTCTCCAAGCTTGAGATTCTTAAGTGGTACAATAAATCGGACTATTGAACATTAAGATGACTTGAAAGTGACATTTATGTAATCTATACCTTTCTTTAGTTTTATCACGCTATTATATTTTTAAAGAGTATTCTAGGAAGCAAACATGAGAATATTATTAGTCGAAGATGAACAAAAAACTGGGGACTACCTTAAACAAGGTTTATCTGAAGCGGGTTATATTACTGACTGGGTTACAGATGGGCTCACAGGTAAACAGTATGCACTTTCTGAAGATTACGATGTCATCATATTAGATGTGATGCTACCTGGGGTAGATGGCTGGCATATTATAGAAGCTGTGCGTAAAAATGGAAAAACCATGCCGATTTTATTCTTAACAGCGCGAGATCAAATTGAAGACCGCGTAAAAGGATTAGAGTTGGGTGCGGATGATTATTTGGTAAAACCTTTCGCGTTTGCTGAACTTCTCGCAAGAATAAAAAGCTTACTTCGTCGCGGACAGCAAAGAGAAGACAGTAACTTAATTAGTATTGCCAATCTTGAACTTGATATCAGAAAACGTCGTGTAACACGTGAGGGGCAACGTATTGACCTGACCGCGAAAGAGTTTGCATTGATGGAATTATTTATGCGTAGACGTGGTGAAATTTTGCCACGAGCGCTGATTGCCTCACAAGTTTGGGATATGAATTTTGACAGTGACACCAATGTTGTCGAAGTTGCAATTAAACGTTTAAGAAATAAAATTGACAGTAACTTTACACCTAAACTGATTCAGAATATTCGAGGAATGGGCTACGTTCTAGAGGTAGAAGATGAGGCGTAAGCTGTTCAATGCGATTAGTTTCCGAATCGCCATTATTTTTTCCCTCTCCACTGTAACGATTTTAATTATCATGGGCTTCGTGATACACCTCGGAGTCACACAACACTTTGAAAGTGAAGATCGAGTACTCCTTGAGGGAAAAATTCAGCTGATACAAAATCTATTAAAACAACATCCAACTAACTCTAAAGAACTTAATGTTGCATTAAAAGATTCTCTGATTGGACATGATAATCTGATTGTGCAAGTTGAACGGCCTGTGAATCAAATTGTATTTAATTCCGCACAAATGGCCATCGCACCACAAGTCATTGCCAACCCAGATCTTGAGCAATGGATTAGATGGGAAGTCCAAGATAAACATTATCGTGGACTGGTCTATCAAAATATTTTTGAAGACGATGAAGAGGCTCAATCTACCCAAATTATTGTTGCGATTGATACTTCAGAACACATGCTTTTTTTAAATGAATTTAAACATCAGCTATTTTATATTTGTTTAATTGCTGCACTGTGTTTAATGTTTTTAGGATGGTTTGCTGTTTGGCGAGGATTGCGTCCAATCAAAAGAATAGCCACAGTTGTAGAAGGGATTTCAGCGCAAAATTTATCTGAGCGCTTAGAGGTTGAGCATACCCCAACAGAATTAAAATCACTGACCATCGCCTTTAATGAAATGTTGGACCGTTTAGAGTCGGCTTTAGAAAAGCTTTCAGACTTTTCATCGGATCTTGCCCATGAAATTCGTACACCGATCAACAATCTAATGACGCAAACACAAGTATGTTTGTCGCGCAGTCGAGATATCGATGCCTATAAAGAAGTCTTATTTTCAAATTTAGAAGAGTTTGAACATCTGGCAAGAATCGTCTCAGATATGTTGTTTTTGGCAAAAGCAGAAAATGGGCTTAACCTTAAAAACGTACAAACCATTCATTTATACGAAGAATTTAATACTTTATTTGAGTTTTATGATGCTTTAGCCGCAGAAAAACATATCACATTTCATCTGGTCGGTACTGGGAAAGTCAATGCAAATATTGCGATGCTACGCCGTGCGCTGAGTAATTTAATCTCCAATGCAATTAAATATGGCAAGTCGAATTCAGTCATTCAGATTAAATGCCAACAAACAGCAGATCACACCAGTTTTTCAGTTGAAAATGAAGGTCCTACCTTATCTCCTGAACAATTATCTCGGCTGTTTGACCGTTTCTATCGAACAGATGCCTCTCGTCAACGTGTTGAAGATGGTACAGGTTTAGGACTTGCCATTACCAAGTCGATATTGGCCTTACATGGTGCAAGCATCCAAGCAGAATCACGAGATGGTTTAGTGATCTTCACAGTGATTTTTAAAAATGAATATCTGCCAACATGATCTACAGCGCAAAAGTATCTTAAATAAAATCACACCTTCAAGCAGCTGTTGAAAATACAGCTGTAAAAATTAAATCGCAAACCCATTATTAAAAATAATTAAACTTTTCTGACTAACAGATATTCAATTCGCCTTAAAAATCTTTTAATATTTATTATTGTTTAGTTTTTCTAAATAACAAAAGTGTAATTTTAAAGTCATTCTGATGTCTATCACGCTCTTTAATAATCAAGGTCTAAACACACCAGTAAAAGGAACATTCAATGAAATCCTCACAAAATAACATGACCAAACTACGTAATGCCTTATTGGGTACAGTGATACTCATTAGTGCGACCAATGCCATGGCTCATGTTGATTTAACCAGCACTACTCCTGCAATGAATGCATCCATTACCGCTGCGCCTAAAAGTTTAGTGCTTAATTTTAGTGGAGAAGTCATGTTAATGAATATTAAGTTACTAGATGCACAAAGAACCAATATTCCACTTAACTATAAAGTGAATCATGATCTAAAAAAAATATTTAATGTTCCTGTTCCCGCACTTAAAAAAGGCAAATATTTTGTTGTTTGGACAACAATGGGCAAAGATGGGCATAACATGAACAATGAATATAGCTTCACAATTAAATAAAACCAAAGAAATTGAAGATTGATAAACAATATTCAGCAAGCGACTGAACTGTTGTTAGGGTGTGTTGGCATTTCATCAATGGTCTGATTTGTCGCAAACTGAGGCGAATTGTCAACAGACTCGGATAAAGGAAAAAAAATAATGTTCGAATTCTGGATCTGGTCAACTTGGCTAACAAAAATTACCTTATATCTCAGTACTGCTTTCATGATTGGCGGTGCTTTTTGTTATTTTTTACTTTGGCGTTATACCAGCATAAAAGTAACACTACTCAAGTATATGCACTTAGGTGCGACATTAGGTCTGGTTGGAAGCACTTTAGGCTTTTTTATTTTGGTAGGTAGCTTTGCCAACGCAGGACTTTCCGGTATTTTTGATCAAACCTATCTCAATATTCTTTTGAATACAGACACTGGGCAAATACACATTGTCAGAATCATCAGTTTTGCCTTAATTTTTCTGCTTTTAACCATCAAATTGGGCAAAAAAACCACCCATATTACCACTTTTGAAAAAATACTATTTGCGGTATTGCTTATCCCGATTCTTTATAGCTATTCCCAAATCGGGCATGTCACCAACTTAGCATTTTTTGCTCAAATTCTACTCAGCATTCATGTTTTTTTCATGTCATTATGGATGGGCTCACTCTATCCGTTATGGAAAATGAGCCATAAAATCAGTGGTCGGTCATTAAGAAAACTCATGGAGGCATTTGGGCGAATTGCAGCCTTTGTTGTCGGAATCTTAATCCTCTGTGGTATCACTATTGCACTGTTATTATTTAAAGATTTGAATACTTTAATCTATACCTCGTATGGTCATGGTTTTGTTCTTAAACTGGCATTTGTGGGCAGTATTTTATTACTTGCTGCTTTCAATAAATGGTTTCTTACTCCACGACTTGAGGAACCTTTATTTGCACAATATTTAAGTTGTGCCATTTTATTTGAAATGTATTTGGGTTTATTGATTCTACTCACCACCAGCTACATCACCACAGTGGTTGGGATTGATTAAAAATACGGATATAAATCATTGAATTGAGAGCATTATCTTGCACTATAAACAAAACAATGCATCGTTCTTGCCCAGATAAAAAATGATCATGTTGAATGAATGATATGGGTATTGAAAGTCCCTTCTCCCCCTTGGGAGAAGGCTAGGATGAGGGCGCTTTTATGTTGATTGATGCTTTAAAATGATTGATAAAAGAAGCCTTATATATAAGTAATAATGAACAAGGATTAAAAATAAAGGAGATGCGTAAACCATAAGTCAAAAAATATTTTATTGGTCTATGTTCATAAACTAAATTTATATTGACAACAAGGTGTTATAAAAACTTGAATTGTTTTACTTGACCTTACCATTATGTCAAAGTTTAGCATTTAGATCATGGAATAAGACTTATAGGTATGACTTATGGAAAATAGATCACATGATCGTGTTTCTGATTTGAAAAGTAGTTTTCAAATCAAGGGTATGAGTTGTGCAAGTTGTGTCAGTCGAATAGAAACAGCACTTAAAAAAGTCGATGGTGTCACCCAAGCATCTGTGAATTTAGCCACTGAACGTGCTGACATTACATCGAATATCAGCATTGATCGCCAAGCACTGATCAATGCGATTGAACATGCTGGATATGATGTCGTTGACGAAACCACAGAATTATCGATTGATGGAATGACTTGCGCCTCATGTGTCAGCCGTGTTGAAAAAGCACTAAAAGCCGTTCCCGGTGTTAAAGAGGCAAATGTAAATCTTGCAACTGAACGCGCAACCATTACAGGTACAGCCAATGTCGCGGCTTTAATCGCAGCAATAGACAAGGCTGGCTATGATGCCAAACAAATTCAAAGCGCTATTCCAGATCAAGCAGAACACCTCGAAAAAAAAGATCAAGAACGCGCTGAGCTAAAACGAGACCTTATACTTGCCACTATTTTTGCGTTACCTGTTTTTATATTAGAAATGGGTTCGCACCTTATTCCGGGTATGCACCACCTGATCGCTCAGACCATCGGGATACAAAATAGCTGGTATTTACAGTTTATTCTGACCACACTGGTTTTGGTGATTCCGGGTCGAAGATTCTATATCCACGGCTTACCCGCTTTATTGCGTTTAGCGCCAGATATGAACTCACTGGTTGCTGTAGGTACCTTGGCGGCTTATCTATTTTCCATCGTCGCAACATTTATGCCCAGCATCTTACCGGCTGGAACAGTCAATGTTTACTATGAAGCCGCTGCTGTTATTGTCGCTTTAATTTTACTCGGTCGTTTTCTTGAAGCAAAAGCCAAAGGAAGAACCTCAGAGGCAATTCAGCGCTTAGTCAGTCTGCAAGCCAAAGTGGCCCATGTTTCTCGTGATAATCAAATCGTTGATATTCCAATCGATCAAGTTGTGGTGGGTGATTTTATCATTGTCAAACCCGGTGAACGGGTTCCTGTAGATGGAAAAGTCATTGAAGGTAAAAGCTTTGTTGATGAATCGATGATTACTGGTGAACCAATCCCTGTAGAGAAAAAAATAGACAGTGATGTGGTCGGTGGTACCATTAACCAAAATGGCACCTTAAGCTTTAAAGCTGTTGCTGTAGGTGGCGAAACCATGCTTGCACAAATCATTCGTTTGGTTGAGCAAGCACAAGGCGCGAAAATGCCGATTCAAGCTGTGGTTGATAAAATCACTTTATGGTTTGTACCTGCTGTCATGGCTGCTGCTGTACTGACATTCTTGATTTGGTTGATTTTCGGCCCTTCCCCTGCTTTAACTTTCGCTTTGGTCAATGCCGTTGCTGTACTGATTATTGCCTGCCCTTGTGCAATGGGATTAGCAACGCCAACCTCAATTATGGTCGGCACAGGACGTGGTGCTGAACTTGGGGTATTATTCCGTAAAGGTGAAGCATTACAACTCCTGAAAGATGCCAATGTTGTTGCTGTAGATAAAACAGGGACATTAACCGAAGGTCATCCTGTACTGACAGATTTTGAAGTCACTGAATTTTTTCAGCGTGATCATGTCTTAAGTATGGTGGCAGCCGTTGAATCTCGTTCTGAGCATCCGATTGCCAAAGCCATCGTAGATGCTGCCATCAAAGAAAACCTGACCTTACCCAAAGTGAATCAATTTGATTCTGTGACAGGTATGGGCGTTTATGCAGATATCGATGAAAATGGAGAGATTCATATTGGAGCAGATCGCTATATGCTCCAGCTCAATATTGATATTTCACCTTTTGCAAGTGCAGCACAACGTTTAGGTGATGAAGGTAAATCACCGCTTTATGTGGCAATTCAAGGCAAGTTGGCAGGGATAATTGCAGTTGCAGATCCAATTAAATCAACCACGCCAAGTGCCATTAAAGCCTTACATCAACTCGGTCTTAAAGTTGCGATGGTGACAGGTGACAACGCCCGTACAGCACAAGCGATTGCTCGCCAGCTCGGTATTGACGAAGTGATTGCGGAAGTTCTCCCTGAAGGAAAAGTCAAAGCGGTACAAAGCCTTAAAGCAAAATATGGCAATATTGCATTTGTCGGTGATGGGATCAACGATGCACCTGCTTTAGCCGAAGCCGATGTCGGTCTTGCCATTGGTACAGGTACGGATGTTGCAATTGAGTCGGCAGATGTTGTATTGATGTCAGGTAACTTGCAAGGTGTTGCTAATGCTATTGCTTTATCAAAAGCCACTATCGGCAATATTCATCAGAATTTGTTCTGGGCCTTTGCGTACAATACCATGTTGATTCCAGTTGCAGCGGGACTACTCTATCCTGCTTATGGCATCCTGCTTTCGCCAATCTTTGCAGCAGGTGCAATGGCTTTATCTAGTGTATTCGTCTTGGCCAATGCCTTACGTTTACGTCGTTTTCAACCCGCTTCTACTTTCGAGTAGAAGCTTGTAGAGAGAATCACCATGAATATTGGAAAACTGTCTCAAACTGTTGGAATCTCTGCCAAAATGATTCGTTATTATGAGCAAATTGGTCTGATTCCAGCCGTGGGTCGAAGTAATGCTGGGTATCGTTCTTATTCCGATCAAGATGCTGAACGGCTCAAGTTTATTCGAAGCTCAAGATCGCTCGGCTTCTCGGTTGCAGAAATCGCAGATCTTCTGGATTTATGGAACAATAAAAATCGACACAGTGCCGATGTAAAGCAACTCGCGCTCTCGCATATCGAAAAATTGGAAATCCGTATTACTGAATTGCAGAAGATGACCAATACTTTGCAAAACCTCATCAATTGTTGTGCGGGTGATCATCGACCGAATTGTCCAATTCTTGAGGGGTTGCAAAAGCAAGATATTGAACTTCAAGAAAGCTATCATCAAAATGATTCTCTCTCTGTGTCTCCACTTGCGCAGCAAAAAGTTAAATAGGATTTAAAGCTTTTTAAATCCTCTACTGATCAGTTTAGGATTTAAAATCCTCCCCTTTGCAAAGCTAATCCTCCCCTTGCGAAGTAATACTTCTCACCTTTGAAAAGGAGGGAGCTTTTCATTACTAGAATGAATTGACTTTCATGCAACTCACTTCTTTTTCAGCGCAATGGGGCTTGCACTGCCTCATCTTATTGTGAATAGTTTTAATTCATTTGCGTAGGCGATGCTTTGTTTTGCTCAGATGAAAAGAGACTTGCACTGCCTCATATTACAGTGAAAGGTTTAATTTAAGTTGCGTAGGCAATACCTTACTTTTGAAAGATCAAAAGTAACAAAAATCTTTCGTCTGGCGAGGGGTACATCCTATACCCCCGCCAAACGGCGACATCCTTGTCGCCATGCGGTAGAAACACCGTGTAGGATTCAATGATGAAAAGGTACTTGTACAGCTTTAACTTAAATTGAGAAGTTTTAATTATTTTATGTAAGTTCTAGATCTTACATAAATCAAAAAATGATCTTAAAGCGTAAATTATATTGATATTGGAAGTTCCTTCTCCCGCTGGGAGAAGGCTAGGATGAGGGGCTTTTATATTGAATTTTGAGTTAGCACCGCCCCATCTTACAGTGAAAAGTTTAAATTTAATTTGCGTAGGCGATACCTTACTTTTGAAAGATCAAAAGTAACAAAAATCTTTTGCTGGGCGAGGGGTACATCCTATACCCCCGCCCAGCGGCGACATCATTGTTGCCATGCGGTAGAAACACCGTGTAGGATTCAATGATGAAATGGTACTTGCACAGCTTTAACTTAAATTGAGAAGTTTTAATTATTTTATGTAAGTTCTAGATCTTACATAAATCAAAAAATGATCTTAAAGCGTAAATTATATTGATATTGGAAGTTCCTTCTCCCGCTGGGAGAAGGCTAGGATGAGGGGCTTTTATACTGAATTTTGGGTTAGCACTACCCCATCTTACTGTGAAAAGTTTAAATATATTTGCGTAGACCATACCTTACTTTTCGTAGGGGAATGCCAAACCTTGCGTTATAAATAAAGCGGTGCTGATGGGTATAAAAAAATGCTTCTATATGATCAGATCAGTATTTTATGAATTGCGCTTTATATTGCTTAACTTCATTTGATGCGTTTTTTCACACTTAGGTTGATATAAATTTCATTTGTCTTGCAAGTTCTTTAAAGTAATGATTTGACCAGATATCTAATACGTTTAGATCACGAATAAATGGTGCCACATCTTGTTTAGCCTGCCCGAAATCAACTGAATCTATTCGTTTAAGCAATAAGTCTAAAAAATCTTGCTGGCTCAAATTATCTTTATTCCAATCACCACTTTGTCTTGCACGTTCGCTAAAGTGTTCAAGATTAAGTTTAGCATTTTGACGTACATACCATTCAAAATCGAACCAATCCCGCCCCTTGACACGATTTTTCCATTTTCTAAACAATAAAGCATGCATTTTCCCTGCATATAGATCTTCAAGTGTGAAACACTTGGTGTAGAAAGAAAAAGGCTGTAATAGGAGTTTTTCTTCTGTATGAAATAACATTGGAGGGTTGGTATCCACCTCAAATTTGATTTTTAATGTTCTATGCCCAGCCACTTTAATATCATAAATACTGGTGTTCTTTTTGAGAAATGCAGAAACTATGGCTGTTTGATGGATTTTGTTACGCTGGCTAATTTCAACATCAAAACCCAGCGCAATGAATTCTTGTTTGATACTGTTAAAATAAGGCTCAAGGCTAAATGTTTGGTCTTCCTCTAGCAAAGAAAAATCTAAATCTTCTGAGAACCTTGGTAAGTTATAGAATATTCGAAGGCAGGTGCCACCATAAAATGCAGCTTTATTAAAAAAACCTGCTCGCTGTAATCCAGCCAAGGCGATTTCCTGCATAATTTCACGCAGTACGTGTTGATTGTCTTGATTAGGCTTTAAATCATATCTGTTTAACATTTGCTCAATAATGTTCATGCTATTTCCGTGAGTAACCCTTTTAACGTCTTAAATAAGTGGGTTTTTATTCCAGCTGCTATATAAGCATTAATAATTGTAAAATCGAAATCAACCAACATATCCATATCTATACGTAAATCTTCCTCTAAAAAAATCTGCATCGACCGCTGGCTGGTCATCCGCAAATTACGAGTGGTTAGAAGTTTATCGCAGAGTGCTTTTTCAGGGCTTGCTAATAAAAAATAGCCATGCTCAAAAGACTGTGACTGGATACCAATAGGGTAAACGGATTGAGCTATCGTATGGTAAGAAAATCTTCCCAAGGTGTTTTCAATTGATAGTGAACGTTTAGTTGTAACCGATGTTATTTCTACTACTTTTTCTGGGATAATTCCATGCCATGACAAAGCATAGTCTAGAGATACACATGAAGGGCCATATAAATGATTTGCAATAAGTGGCAAACAGGGAGTGCTATTGCGCCATAAATCTCCGACCAAATACAAACCTCGCTGTAATGGAATTAATGTCCCTGCTTTTATCCATCTTGAAATTTTATCATTCGGGTTCTGATATTCTTTCAGTAGCGATAGTAGAGTACCGTGATGAATGGGAATATTTTTAAATTCGCTTAATTTAAGATCTTGCATAAAATGTACACATAATCCAATTAAATCAGATTATATCATCATTTTTTACAAGACAACTAAAAAAACTGTAATTGCTTAACGATTGCAGTTTAGTTTTTTACATTAACATTACCTAACTTATTTCAAACTATAGTCAACCTGTCAAAAAGCTAAGATACAAGTTAGCGCTACCCCATCTTACTGTGAAAAGTTTAAATTTAATTTGTGTAGGCGATGCCTTAGATAAAAACCCTTCCCCTTGCGAAGCGAATCCTCCCCCTTGCGAAGTAATACTTCTCACCTTTGTCAAAGGAGGGAGTTTTCCATTACTCAAATTAATTGTGTTTCACGTCACTCCATCACCTCAACAGCGATATCTATATCGCATACGGTAGAGAGCCCATGTATGAATCAATGATGTAAAAAGCGGAAATTCTGATCACTTCAGGATTTTTAATCCTCCCCCTTGCGAAGTAATACTTCTCACCTTTGTCAAAGGAGGGAGTTTTCCATTACTCAAATTAATTGTGTTTCACTTAATTCCATCGCCCCAACGTCAACATCCTTGTCGCCATGCGGTAGAAAGCCCATGTATGATTCAATGATGTAAAAAGCAAAGCGACTTAATTGGCACCCAGCCTATTCAATTTTAAACCCATAAAAAAACTGCAATCGATTAACGATTGCAGTTCCATTTTTTAAACAGTTTTAGCTTACTTCAGACTATAGGCAATCACATAGTCACCATGATCAGGAGATTGTCGAGCACCGCCCGCAGTCACCATCACATATTGCTTACCTGTTTTAGGTGAAACATAGCTGATTGGTGTTCCTTGGCTACCGACAGGTAAGCGTGATTTCCACAACTCTTTACCTGAAGATGAATCTAAAGCACGTAAGTAGTAATCTTGCGTTGCAGCAAAGAACACTAAGCCCCCTTGTGTTGCCATTGGACCACCAATGGTTGGCATACCAATCGGTGCTTTTAATCCCATTTTTATGCCCATAGGTCCAGTGTCTTCCACTGTTCCCATTGGTACTTGCCAAGCGATCTGGCGAGTTTTCATATCAATGGCAGTCATGGTGCCATAAGGCGGTTTTTGACATGGGATATTCAACTTCGACCAGAAGCGATCTTTATTGACTTTATATGGTGTACCTTTCATCGGTACAGCACCCATACCTGTATTAACCTTTTCACCACCATTTGCCTGAATTGCCAAATCTTCTGGTGTTTGTTCGATCAACTGAATCCATAGACCTAAACGCATGTCGTTGACAAACATATATTGATGGCTAGGATCAAAGGCAATACTGCCCCAGTTCATGCCACCCAAAGAGCCAGGGAAACTTAACGATTTATCTGTACCCGGTGCAGTATATAAGCCTTCATAACGCATAGATTTAAAGCCGATACGACACATCAGCTGGTCAAACGGTGTTGCACCCCACATATCTGATTCAGTCAAGGTTTGATTACCAATTTGTGGCATTTCAACTGAACGTGGTTGGGTTAAACTATATTGTTCACCCGGAATATCGGCAGGTTTAACAGGCTGTTCAATCACTTGGGTTAATGGTTTACCTGTTAAGCGATCCAATACAAAGAATTGTCCAGATTTGGTTCCAATCACTACAGCAGGTTGATTCTTACCACCTTTCATTGGGAAATCAACCAAGCTTGGTTGCATCGGTAAATCAAAATCCCATAGGTCATTATGAACAGTTTGATAGACCCATTTTTCTTTACCTGTGCTTGCATCTAATGCCAAGACAGATGAATTATATTTATGATCCAAAGGTTGGCGGTTGCCTCCCCACACATCTACAGATGAGCTCCCCATCGGCATAAATACCGTGTTCATTTTTGGGTCATACGACATCGCAGCCCAAGAGTTTGCTGAACTGCGTTTATAGGTTTCACCTTCTTTTAACACATGGTTTGGATCAGGATTACGTGGATCAAATGCCCAGCGTAATTGACCTGTGATCACATCATAAGCACGAATCACCCCACCCGGCATATCTGCGGCAAGGTTATCGGCAATACGGCTACCCACCACAATCACAGTACCTGCAATGGTCGGCGCAGAGGTCACTTCAAAACGTGGTGCGGTAGTGCCTTCACCCAAGCCTTTAAGTAAGTCAACCGTTCCATCAACACCAAAATCTTTACAACGCTCACCGCTGTCAGCATTGACCGCAATTAAACGACCATCTGGTGTGTTGGTATACACACGGCGTAAACAAGCGGTATTGTTAGCGACAGCTTGAACAGGTGTTGCACCTGCCAACGTCGGTTGGGTTAAAGGTTCAGTTGAATCGAAGTAAGCCACACCACGACAACGTTCCCATGCATCCGATTTAGAATTTACTTCGGCTTTCCAAAGCTGTTTACCTGAGTCAGCCTCTAAAGCAAAAATATTGTTATGTGGCGTACATAAGTAAATCTTGTTGCCCACCTGTAAAGGGGTCATTTGATCTTCTGCACCGTTGCCTGAACCTGTAGTGAAATCACCTGTACGAAAACGCCATGCTTCTTTGAGTTGATGGACATTCTCACGGGTGATTTGATCAAGTGCAGCAAAGCGACTGCCGCCAGAATCCTGACCATAATGTTGCCAATTGCTTTGTTGCTGGTCTGCTTGAACAGGAACCAATGGCAATGCCTGACCAGATGCGGCAACCGTTGGATGCGGTTGGAACATTTGATAAAGCCCAATCAACATACCTAAAACCGTGAGTGCTCCTAAGCCAAAAGCTGGCAAACTCGCACTCGATTGAAACTGGTAACGGCGAATCGCGGGCAAAGTAAACATCAATGCAGCGAATAAACCTGCTGGAAACATCAGTCTTGAAAATAAAGGCCAAAATTCCCAGCCTGCATCCAGCAATGACCAGATGATGGTACCCACAAACACCAAACTAAACAGCCAGACACCGAGTGCTTTTTTCTTAAAGATAAAAATTGCTGATGCCAATGTGATTACACCAGAAATCACGAAATACCATGATCCTCCCAGTGTCGCCAACTTAACTCCGCCTACAGTAAAGAATGCTCCTGTTACAAGCAAAGCCAAACCTAAGATAAAACACCATATTTTTAATACGGTATGTGTCCTTGTAGATTCAGTCATACGTCATACTCCTAAATTAGAAATTCACACGCATGCTTAAACCAGCAACCCATGCATCATCCACTTCTTTTACACCCGCAGGCTGATGGATATATTGTAGGTTTGGTCGTAGCATGATTGCAGGTGACCATTGATAGGTATAGTTCAATTCAACATTGAGCTCATCACGTTGCACAGGCACATAATCTGTTGCAAACCTATCGTACTGGTCATAACCACGGCTGTTATTGGTGGCAATCTGACGATCTTTATAACGATCATTGACCATATAATTTGCAAGCCCAAATCCGATTGAATCATTAGGGCGACTGTCAAAAGGTCCTTTGTACCAGAGTGCAAGTTGTTGGGTACTTTGTACTGCCGTGGTGGCTTTATCATTGACAACTGCATTAAAGCTCACGAACAAACCACGTTTAGGGTCCTGCCCTTTTTGGCTCAGTTGTTGTTGTGCATTAAGCCAAAAACTATGTTTGCTATCATGTACCTTTCCTGCGATCGCAATATCATTGGCTTCAGCTGTCGAGTACAGCGCACCGACTTTATACTCGCCTGCTAAACCATCAAATGCTGCTAGTTTTGGACGCCATGCCAGTTCTACTGGAATGGTGGCACCTTTAACATTGCGCATATCCAAGTTAAAACCATCATTTTTGCCAGTTTTAATGTTGTCAGGATTGACTTCATAAACACCGACACCGAGTGTCCACTCAGGTGCAAATTGGTACTTCACATTGGTTCCCCATAAACCTACGGGTAAGTTGTACCAAATCGAACCAATGGATTTGCCCAGTTGTCCACCACAAAGTAATAGGTTTTGAAACTCACATTGTGAACCATTAAAGTCATCTGACATGCCCATACGACCAATCTTGAATTGAACCGTATTGTCAGCAAAGCCTTTTTTGACCCATGCTTGGGTCAGGCGCCAGATTTTGCCTCGTCCATAAATTTCTTGTGAATTGCCTAAAGCACCAGAACGTGGATCTTTAATGCTTTCTAAAGTTAAAGCATTACCATCACGTTTGGTGATTAAGATATTGGCTGTGGTGTCTTTCCAGCCCGCGATTTTATTTAAATCAAAATTTGCACCCAACGCCAATTGCGCTGCATTTTCAAAGCTGTTGTTGTCGTGATAGCCCCCGTCTAAATTGGTTGCAGCTTGGCTCATAATAGAGGCCGTAAATTTATAACCGTCTTTTTCCAGTTGTTGGCGTTGCCCATTCCAATCGCCCAATAACCATTGACGATCTTGTGACCAAGCTTGCTCAGCAAAACTACTCTGAGCCATACAAAATGCAACGGCTAAACAGCTCAGTTTGATCGATAATCCATTTAAACTCATATTACTTCCTTATTATTTGTTATTTCAGTTTTACCGCTGAGCTAAGTTCAGATGTTGCACCTAGACGATCTGTGATATTGGCTGTGATCGATGCAACTTTCATTGTCGGTTTCCAAGTCACGCTTGCTGTGCCTTGGGCATTGGTTGCAACAGTGCTTGAGCCTAAATAAAACTCGGCTTCATTTGCGCTTGCTTGTGAGTTGCCAAAAAATTCAACTTGATAACGTTGATTTGGTTGTCCTTTTACTTCTACCGCAATTTGACCTTTTGCTAAGGTCAATTTAGGTGCTTGAATATTTTGATTTGGTTGTGGATTACAGCCTTGTTCATTGGGTTGCTGGCAGGTCTTTTGTAAGTTTGCTGGATCAATTTTTACGCCATGACCCCGTGAACCAACAAAGTGCGCATGTTCTAATCCCGGAATATCAAAAATAATTGCGCCTAATCGTTGATTTGGCACACAGCTTCCACCCGCTTCACAGCGCTTAATGTCTTTGCCATTATTCCAAATTTGATTTTTGGTTAATGTGATATGCGCATTGGCGTCTTTTTCTGAACGAATCGCAACACCGACTCGGTTACCATGGACTTTATTGCTGTCAAAAATATTGCCATCACCCGTCAGGTTAAAACCGTTGGAGTTATTGGTCAGTTCGTTATAGGCAATATAATTGCGTTTACCCCAGTTGATCTGTAAACCATCTGAATAATTTTCAAACTTGTTGCCAATCACCGCATTGTCATTGCCCCATAAAATTTCAATGCCTTGTGATGGCTCTGGGTTTGCAGCAGTTGAAATAAAGTGATTATTGGCAACCAAGTTAAATGCAGCACCACGAGTTAACTCAAGTCCATCACCATTGTCTTGGAAATAGTTATTCAGCACTTTGTTGTTATTGGTGGTGGTCGCAGTTGGATTACCTTTACCATCATCCCCTGTCAACATCACCCCTGCACCACCATAGTTGTGCATAATACGGTTATTTTGGATCAGGTTATTGCTGGCGCGATTCATCAAGATCCCAATACAAAAACGACGAATCTCTAGCCCTTGAATGCTGACGCCGTTGATGTCACGTAATACAATTCCCGGCAAAGTTGTGGTACGAACATTGGTTCCGAACTGCCCTTCAACCGCACCCGGGCAAGCTTCAACCCCTGTACCTTTAATATAATTTGAGCCATCAATCGCGATAAACTCACCGGTTTTTGCCCACTGTGTACCGATGATTTTTACTGGTGCTTTAATTTCTGGCAGTGGGCTGTTGACCTTAATGGCATAAGGCGCTTGCCCAACCGCTTGAATCAAAATCTCACTGGCTTCACTTGGCTTACTGTTGGCTTGCTCAATCGCCCAACGTAATGAACCTTTTTCATGATCATCTTGATAACGGTCTACCACATAGCTTTCCGCCATTGCCAAACCAGAAATCGCTAAGCCAAGTGCCAATGTCGTTAAACGTAATGAAATCATTTTCATGTCTAAAAATTCCTTTTAATTTATGGTGTAGGTTGAACGGTTTTTAATAACTGTTTGAGTTGGGTCACATCAATTTGACCGGGCGCAGAAGCCTCACCGATCATGCCAAAACTAAAGCTGCCGCCCATATTGGCTGTGGCAATTCGAGAAATCGTCCCGAGTTTGCCCATCGACATGGTGAGCAATGGTTTTTTTGATTGCTGGCTGACTTTTAAAGTGGCATTCATCAAAGTAAATACATCTTGTTTGCTTTGTGGCATCACTGCGATTTTAAGAATATCTGCGCCAAGCTGATCTTGTTTAAGCAAGCGTTGAACGATTTCTGCTTCATCAGGGGTCTTTTTAAAATCGTGATTGGACATCACAATCAATACTTTTTGTTCATGTGCCAATTTAACGATGTTTTTCACCACTTGCGGATCTCGGAACATTTCCACATCCAGCATGTCCATAAAGGGTTTGCGTAAATAGGCCTGATAAGTTTTGCCATAATCCGCATCGCTGATGGTCAGTTGCCCGCCTTCGTTATGCGTACGAATAGTGGCAATCACTGGTTTAGACCCTAAAATCTGTTTAAGCTCATGTCCTAAAGCAATCACTTGCTTAGTGTCACTGGCAAAGTTGAGCAGATCTATGCGGAACTCAGCCAAATCCGCATCTGGATTATTAGCAATGATTTTTGCCTGTGCTAAGGCTTGTTCTTTGGTTTTTGCTGTAATTGGGACGATGGTCTTTACTGGGAGTTTTGCCAGTTCTGCAAGTTCAACTGGGCTTTGTGAAATAGATTCTGCCTGTGTCATTTGAAAGGTAAATATGGAGCTAAGTGCAAGCGTCAATGCTGCAAGTTTTTGTAGTTTCATTTTTCATCTTCCTGAATAAATTATCCGTTTGTATATTGCGATTTCATTTAAGTGCTTTTCGTCGATCTTAATCCCTCCTCATCCCTCCCTTGCGGAACCTCAATCGTTCCTTACCTTTTAAAAAAGAGGAGTATCGCGAATCTCAAGACTGAGATGATTCCAAAACAAGACCTCTCTTTCAAAAAGAGAGATCTTGAGGATTGTTAAATATCAAAAAACACGGTTTCGTCTTCACCTTGAATTCGAATATCAAAGCGATACACGATTTCACCGTCTACTTCACTGCGTTTTGCAATCAGGGTTTGGCGGCGGACTGCCCACTCAATACTGTTGAGTACCGGATCATTGGCGTTTGCTTCAACTTCATCGTCAAAATAAATACGGGTATGCAAACCAATGTTGATTCCACGAGCAAAGAGTGCGACTGCAATATGTGGTGCTTGAGTTGAACCTTTACGCCCTGCGACAGCCCCCGGTTTAATGGTGTCAAAACTCCAAAAACCTGTTTCAAAATTTGCGCCTGTACGCCCCCAGCCCTGAAAATGAGCATCGGCTGTTTTGCCTTGGGTATCGGCCTGACTTGGATAAACCCCATTGGCATCGGCTTGCCAGATTTCCAGCAATACATCTCTTAATGGTAAACCCAGTCCATCAAACACTTGACCTTCAATACGGATACGTTGACCTTGGGTGTGTTGTTTCACCAACTGGTTATCGAAGCTATGTTCAAATACTTCAATATTGGCTTGTTGTGGCAATAAACCGATATGCACATAAGGACCACCTGTTTGTGATGGGGTTTCCTTAATTTCCTGAAAATTCCATGCATTCATTGTCTGAGTTCCTTAAGTCAAATCATTTTCAAAATAAGTCGCACGACGACCACGCAGATGAATATCAAAGCGGTAACAACGACTATCTGATTCAATGAAATTGTTTTTATCTTCTAATGCGATCAAGGCACGACGCTGATCTTCAGATGGAATGGTTTTTAAAATCGGGCAAGTATCTATCAGGGTATCGCCCTCAAAATAGAATTGCGAAATCAAACGTTGTGCCCAACCATCGGCAATCAATGAAAAATGGATATGCGCTGGACGCCATTCATTGATTCGGTTACGCCAAGGATATGGCCCCGGTTTAATGGTACGGAAAATATAAAAACCATTTTCATCGGTTAAGGTACGACCACAGCCACCAAAGTTAGGATCCATTGCGCCAATAAATTTGTCATTTGGATGGCGATAACGACCTGATGCGTTGGCTTGCCAAACTTCCAATAAGGCATTTTTTACAGGGCGACCAAACTGGTCACGTACATAACCATGCACAATAATTCGCTCACCGACTGGGAGCCCTTCTTTGGCATAGTTCAAAATCAAATCATTGTCTTTTGCACCAAAAATTTCAGGTGAAAAATGCGGTGAAGTGACTTCAGTTAATGTTTCATTAATCGAGATCAATGCATTTTTGGGCGAGCGTAATACACTGGTTTTATAGCTTGGTGTATATGCTGGCGGGTGATCTTCTGTATTCCGTTGCGGATATGCACCCAATGTATGACTTAACATGCCTATCTCCTTAATCCTGTTGTTGTGCAGCGACAGGTTGCACTTCTATTCCGAGTTCTTTAAAAACATCTTCAGCCATGTGCATTGCTGCATTTGCGGCTGGTAGTCCTGCATACAGTGAGCTGTGTAAAATCAGTTCTTTGAGTTCGTCCTTGGTAACACCATTGTTAAAGCAAGCACGTAGATGCATTCTGAGTTCATCTTCTCGTCCCAATGCCAATAAGATGGCAATGGTGACTAAACTGCGGGTATGCCGTGGTAAACCTTCACGTGACCACACCTCACCCCAAGCAAAACGACTAATAAAGTTTTGAAAATCTTGGTTAAAGTCATTCAAGTTTTCTAAAGAACGACCGACATGTTTTTCACCCAATACTTCGGTGCGGACCTGTAGTCCTTGTTGGTAACGTTGTTCATCATTCATGGAAATTGTCCCTCTTTATGATCTTATTTCTGATCTTGAGAAAGTTAGCTAGCATCAGTATGCGCCACTAAGGATTTAACAAAAATTGCCACAGCCGCAGCGGTTGCAGGAATCATCAATAAGCTTAAAATTGCGGTAAAAGACCAATCATTGCCGAGTAAAACAGCACCAATCCAAGCCCCAAACACTGCGCCAAAACGACCGATCCCTGTCATCCACGCCACACCAGTTGCACGACATTGAGTTGGGTAAAAACGGGCACTTAATGCTGGCATTGCAGATTGCGCACCATTGATTGCAACCCCTGCACATAACACCAAAATGGCCAATAATGTTGGGTTGCTGAGGCTTTGACCTACGGCAACAGCAAATAAGCCTGCGATAAAATAGAATGCTGAAATAATGCGGTTCGGGTTAAAACGATCCATTGCCCAACCAATAAATAACGCACTCAACACACCACCAAACTGGAATAGACCGCCAATAAATGCTGCGCGTTCCATGGTTGCGCCAGTTTCACGCATCAAGGTTGGTAACCAGCTGGTCAGTAGATAAATCACTACCAAACCCATAAAGTAGGTTGACCATAACAACACTGTGCCTTTGGCAAATTTTTGCGAAAACAACATGCCAAATACATTTTTCTTTTGTGCCACAGCAGACTGTTCTTCTGGGATATAAAAGCTGTCAGCAAGCTGTACTTTTTCAGGTGCAATATGGCTTAGAATTTTGCGAACTTTTGCAGCATCTCGACCTTTAACAATCAAGAAGCGATATGACTCAGGTAACAGTACAATCACCAACAGCATCAGGATCAACGGTGAAATACCACCGAGCAAAAATAAGCTGTGCCATCCAAAGGTAGGAATCAGCCAACTACTGACAAAACCACCCGTTGCCATACCCAAGTTATAGCCACAAAACATACAGGTCACGAGCAGTGAACGAACACGATTCGGGCAGTATTCTGAAAACAATGTGGTGGCATTTGGCATTGCTGCGCCTAGGCCGATACCGGTTAAAAAGCGCAGTACAACCAAACTGTCTAAGTTTGGCGCATAAGCTGATGCCAAGGTAAAGCCACCAAAGATCAACATTGAAATAGTTAATACAATCTTGCGTCCAAAACGATCCGCAGTAGGTCCTGAAACCAATGCACCAATGATCATTCCACCCAGTGCTGCACTCATCACAGGCCCAAGTTGAGAGCGATCAATCCCCCAATCCTGTGCCAGAGCTGGTGCAATAAAGCCCATTGCAGCCGTATCGATTCCATCAACAAATACAATCAGAAAACAAATGATTGCAATCATCCATTGATACTTGCTGATCGGTGCATCATTAATGAGTGCCTGAGCATCCATACTGTTTTTTGGGGCAGCAAATTCCTGTGCCATAGTTGCCTCCTTGTAGGCGAATTCCTTTCTAACCCTAGACGGTTATATGTTCTGAATAAACTTAGACAATGCCTGACTAAACACTTGTGGTTGTTCAATATTGGACAAATGAGACGCTGCCAAGATTTCAAGTTGACTCGTTGGAATGGATTGATGCATAAATTCTGCATCTTGAACCGTCGTTACAGGGTCATATTGACCTGCGATAATTAAAGTTGGGATTTGAATTTGATTGAGCTGATCTCGAACATCAGCATCTGCCAAAGCTCGACAGGCATTGGCATAGCCTTGTGCAGGTGTCACCGCTAAACTTTGTATGGTTTTTTGAGCAAGCACATCATGTGCATAATCAAAATGCCCACTAAACCAACGGGTATGTGTGGTTTTAACAATTTCAGCCAGCCCATCTTGCTCTACGCTATCAGCACGACTATTCCATGCTTCAGCTGTACCAATTTTCGCGGCTGAGTTTGCCACAGTGATGCTATAAAAGCGTTCAGGGTATTGAATAGCCAGTGTGAGTGCAGTGATGCCACCCATTGAAATTCCACAAAAATGTGCTTTTTCAATATGCCATGTATCTAAGATATCAATCACATCGTCGGCAAAGTTTTGCAGCGTACTGTTGGCAATCACATCACTTGCACCATGCCCACGAGTATCATAAGTAATGATCTGATAGTGTTGTGCCAAAGCATCTACTTGCGCTTGCCACATCCCATGATCTGTTCCAAGTGAGTTAGAAAATATAATCACGGGTGCATTTTTTACGCCTTGGATTTGAACGGCAAGTTGCTGTCCTTGACGATTTTTAATTTTCATACTGACTTTCATGATTTAGACACTCCTTGTGCTGCTTGTAGTACGGCATCAATTTGTGCCTGAATATTGCCCAAGTAAGCGGCTGGTTTAAAAATCTCTGCTAATTCCTGTGCACTTAGATGAACATTCACCTCAGCCATTGCTGACAACACTGTTTTTAAATGCTGCTGTTGCGCAATAGCCTGCTGACAAGCTTGCTCAACCAAATGATGCGCATTTAAGCGTCCAATTTTAGCTGCCAATGCCATCATTGCAGCTTCTGCCATGATCAAGCCCTGAGTACACTCAAGGTTGCGCTGCATCGCTTCTGCATCGACTTGCATATGTTCAAGTACATCTGTCGTGCGTTCTAAAGCACCTGCGCATAACTGGAAAATTTCAGGAATCACCAACCATTCTGCATGCCAAGTACCTAAAGCACGTTCATGTTCTTGCAACATGTTTTGGTAGACACTCGCCATTAATGCAGGCACACGGTTGGCTGCTGCAAGGACGCAAGCGGCTGCAACTGGATTACGTTTGTGTGGCATGGTGGATGAGCCACCACGGCCTTTTGCAGTGGGTTCAAAAACTTCAGCAATTTCAGTTTGCATCAGCAAAGACCAGTCTTTTGCCATCTTGCCAACATTACCGACGATCAGGGCAAGTACACTGGCAATTTCAACGATACGGTCACGCTCACCGTGCCATGTACACTCAGGTGAGGTTAAATTCAACGCCGCAGCATAGGCTTTAACCACCGCGGAACCTTGGTCTTGTAATGATGCCAATGAACCCACGGCCCCACCGAGTTGAGCGGTAAGAACGCGGCTTTTCATCTCGCTTAGACGATCAAGATCACGTTTAAATGCCGCAGCCCAACGCGCAAACTTATGCCCTAAAGTAATTGGTAAGGCTTGTTGCAACCAAGTCCGACCAATCATGACTTGGGCACGATACTGTTGTGCTTGGTCTAATGAAACTTGATAAGCCTGTTGTAATTGTTTTTCAATCAGCCCTAATGCATCACGGCATTGCAGAATCGTGGCTGTATCAATAATGTCTTGGCTGGTTGCGCCCCAATGTACATAACGCGCTGCGTCTTCATCCTGTTGTTTTACTATCGCAGTAAATTGCTTAACCAAAGGAATCGCAATATTTCCCGCAAGTGCTGTGGCGGTTGCCAATGCTTCAAAATCAATTTTTGCTAAGGCCTGTTGTCCAACTTGTTCAATGATGCTGGCAGCGGATGGTGGAATCACACCCATTTGCGCCTGTGCTTTTGCCAAAGCCACTTCGGCTTGGATCATATAAGCCAATAAGGCATGATCGCTAAAGATTGCTGTGACATCAGGCTGATAAAATAAGCTGGCGTATAACTGGCTCATCAGATACCTCACTCAACACGTTGAATAATTAATGCAATACCCTGACCTACCCCAATACACATTGAACATAGGGCATATTCACCTTTGATCTGTTCAAGTTGATTTAAGGCTGTGGTCACCAGTCTGGCACCTGATGCACCCAAAGGATGACCTAAAGCAATCGCACCACCATTGGGATTTACACGTGCATCATCATCTGCCAAACCTAAATCACGGGTTACCGCCAAAGCTTGGGCAGCAAAGGCTTCATTCAGTTCAATCACATCCATTTGCGCTAAACTAAGATCGGCTTGTTTAAGCAGTTTCTTGATTGCAGGCGCTGGTGCAAAGCCCATAATTCTTGGTTCAACACCCACTGTGGTTGCTGCAATAATTTTGCCACGTGGTTTTAATTGGTATTTTTCTACAGCTTCATCTGAGGCGATCAATAACGCCGCTGCACCATCATTAATCCCAGACGCATTTCCCGCCGTGACCGTACCATCAGCTTTGACCACACCTTTAAGTTTTGTCAGTGCAGCTAAAGTGGTTGATGCACGTGGATGTTCATCGGTATCCACAAGCACAGCATCACCTTTACGCTGTGGAATAGTGACAGGCACAATCTCATTTTTGAAAAAGCCTTGAGCTTGTGCTGCCGCAGTACGTTGTTGGCTGTTTAGCGCAAACTGATCTTGATCCGCACGGTTAATATTGAATTGTTCTGCTACGTTTTCAGCAGTTTGTGGCATGCTGTCCACACCATACAATTCTTTAAGTTTTGGATTGATAAAGCGCCAGCCCATAGTGGTGTCTTCGATCTTTTGACTGCGTCCAAAAGCACTGTCTGATTTACCCATCACATAGGGCGCACGGCTCATGCTTTCTACACCACCCGCAATAATTAAATCTGCTTCATTGGCTTTGATGGCACGAGCTGCCATGGCAATCGCATCCAGTGACGATCCACATAAACGGTTGACAGTGGTCGCTGGCACTTGATAGGGCACACCCGCCAATAATGCTGACATGCGCCCGACATTACGATTGTCTTCACCAGCCTGATTGGCACAGCCATAGATCACATCATCGACTTGCTGCCAATCTACCGTTGGATTACGTTGTATCAATGCTTGAATTGGAATAGCACCGAGGTCATCTGCACGGACTGGCGCAAGACCACTGGCATAACGACCAAATGGGGTACGGATGGCATCTATGATGTAAGCGTTTTTCATGTGTCTTTCCTTTATCTAAAATCCCTCCCAGCCTCCCTTTTATTAAAGGGAGGAGTTCCCCTCTTTTTTAAAGAGGGGTTAGGGGAGATTTATTATCCCTGTGTCGCATCAATTAACTGAGCACCCGTCAAAGCCTGTAATTCTTCAAAGCTCAGACCTGCAACTTTTTCAAGCACTTTTAAGCCATCTGTAGTCACATCAATCACGCATAAGTCGGTATAAATACGATCAACACAATGCTTACCTGTTACTGGATAGCTCAGTTCTTCAACAATCTTAGGTTCACCTTGCTTGGTCACATGATCTGTGGTGATAAAGACTTTCTTGGCCCCTACAGCCAAATCCATTGCACCACCCACCGCAGGAATCGCATCAGGCGCACCGGTATGCCAATTGGCAAGATCGCCATTGGCTGCCACTTGGAATGCACCCAATACAGCAATATCCAAATGTCCACCACGCATCATGGCAAAAGAATCACCATGATGGAAAAACGAGCCACCCGTTAGCATAGTGACATATTCTTTGCCAGCATTAATCAGCTCAGGATCTTCTTCACCTTTGGCGGGTGGAGGACCAAAAGCCAATAAACCATTTTCAGAATGCAAAAATACATCTTTGTCTGTTGGCAAATATTTTGAAATCTTGGTCGGTAAACCAATGCCTAAATTGACATATGCACCATCGGGAATATCTTGGGCAACACGTTCAGCAATTTGGTCACGGCTTAGTTTTTGGTAGCTCATTGTTATTCTCCATTACCATTGGCTGCATCAACTGCAACCACATGCTGAACAAAAATCCCTGGGGTAATAATATGCTCAGGATCGAGCTGACCCAGTTCAACCACCTCTGAAACCTGTGCAATGGTGACATCCGCAGCCATCGCCATGATTGGACCGAAGTTACGTGCTGATTTGTTATAAACCAAGTTGCCCCAACGGTCGCCTTGATGTGCTTTAATCAGTGCAAAGTCTGCTTTAATTGGATATTCAAGCACGTAGTCTTTGCCATCGATATGACGAGTTTCTTTACCATCTGCCAATAATGTGCCAAAGCCTGTTGGGGTAAATACTGCACCTAAACCCATTCCTGCGGCTTGAATACGACACGCGAGATTACCTTGTGGAACCAGTTCCAGTTCGATCTTGCCCGCATGATAGAGTTCATCAAATACCCAAGAGTCAGACTGACGTGGGAAAGAACAAATGATTTTACGGACTGCACCCGATTTAAGCAGTTTAGCCAGACCATAATCGCCATTGCCTGCATTGTTATTGACAATCACCAGATCCTTAACGCCAAGTTCAATCAGCCCATCGATCAGCTCTGCGGGCTGTCCTGCTGTTCCAAAGCCACCAATCATAATGGTTGCACCATCTTTGATGTGGGACAGAACCTCGGTCAATGAGGTGGCGCTTTTATCAATCATCTGACTACTTCCTGTACTATGAATCACTCATTTGTTTCATCCTAGAAACCGATGAAACATAAGTTGAGTGTTTTGTTCGGATTTCTTATCTTCATTCTTGATAAATTTTGTATTTACTTCTAGGCTTGAAGGGATGTTTTGTTCGATCATTATTTTTTATGTTCGATGATCGAACTTTATCCCACTAAAACAGTCTACTTTCGGTTTAAAATAATTTTACGGAATCTGATTTAAAATAAGGATCTGCGTTATGGACAATGAACAGAAAAAAACCACCCGATTTATTCATCATACTGAAAATAAAAAGATTATTCGCCATGAAGATTTTATTGCAGGGATTGCAAAAGGTTTGGCGATTTTGGAATGTTTTGGACCTGAACGGCATCGTTTTAACATCAGCACGGCAGCTGAGAAAACCGGAATGACCCGTGCAGCAGCGCGTCGCCATTTACTGACATTAGAATACTTAGGCTATTTAGACTTTGACGGACATTATTATTATTTAACCCCGAAAATTCTCAAGTTCTCTGGCGCTTATTTAGACGGCTCCCCTTTACCTAAAATTTGCCAACCCTTATTAAATTTATTGACCAACCAAACCTCACTGATTTATTCCGTGATGGTTCTCGATGGTTATGAAGCAATTACCATTGCACGGAGTGCTGCGCACCAACAAACAGACCGAGTTAATCCCTATGGCTTACATTTAGGCAATCGTCTGGCTGCGCATGCAACCTCTGCGGGGAAAATTTTATTGGCGCATTTAAATGTCGAAGAACAAAAGCAGTGGCTGACCCAATATCCATTAAAGCGTTTCACTAAATACACTCATACAGAAAGTGCTGCCTTTATAGAACTACTGCATGAGATTAAAGAACAAGACTGGTGTTATTCCTGTGAAGAGCACGAATTGGGGGTGCATGCTGTGGCAGTTCCGATTTATGACTCAAATGCGGTTGTTGTTGCCGCACTCAATATTGTCTCCCCCACTATACGCACCACCAAAGATTATTTAATTACGCATATCTTGCCGTTACTGCAAGAAACAGCGCGAGATTTACGCCAAGTGATTTAGCATCTGTTGAGATAACAACATCTTTTACATGGCAAAATATACTTTGTGAAGAAGACACTTTACCAAGTTGCTAAATATGTTTTACATATGCCATTGATAAATTGTCTGTTCACACTGTTTGCGAAATAACACTTGCTGTTCTCGTTCATGATCCTGTTGTTGACTGCTGTGTTCTGAATGCGTGTGTCCTAAATGTACAGATGTGAAATGACCTACTAAAGAATGCTGAGGTTGAGGGTGATTGTGCTGAGATAAATGGTCATCAGAAGCGCCATGTTCATGTTTACAAATATGTTGGCTAGATAAATCCTGTTGTATTGGCAGATCTTGCTCCATATCATCTTTTCGAATACAACAACCCGCAACATATTGGCTCGTGCCATCCAGATAAAATTCTTCTTTCCATACGGGAACCTCATGTTTTACTCGTTCTACCGCTTCTTCACAGGCAGCAAATGCTTCACGGCGATGCGCTGCATAAGCAATCGCAATAATGGCTTTTTCACCGATGTTTAAAGCACCAATACGATGAATAACCCGTACATAAGCCACCGCAAATTTTTGTTGAATCTCTTGTTCAATTTGACGAATCATTTTTTCTGAAACAGGTGCATAGGCAGTGTATTTCAATGCTTTGACTGCTTTGCCTTCATGGTGATTACGTACTGTTCCAATAAAGATGCCAATCCCACCACATTCAGGAAAGTCTTGAATCGGATCAAAACTGTCTTGGCTTAAAGGGGTATCCTGAATTCTGTTGAATTGTTTAAGCGTTTGTTCAAATGTATGCATATCAACCTCCCGCAACAGGTGACAGTAAAACCACGGTGCTATCCGATGTTAATAAGGTCTGACGTGGGATAATGTCTTCGCCTATTGCACATGCACAACGTTCAAGCATGTTTCCTGCATGTGGATAAGCGCGTACCACATAATCCAAAACATCCGAAAGCATCATTTCAGACTCACATTGCAGGGTTAAATCGCTCGGCAGTAAACGTTCAATTGCACCAAAGCATTCAATTTTTACAGTCATGTGCTGCTGGATATCTTTGAATTGATTGGCAATGTTTGCCGAGTCTGGTGTATTTGGAATGGTAAATTGATCTGACATATTAACCTCCAATCATGTACATACTGATTTTTCGAGATGATGAATGTTTTGATTTTGGCTGTTGATAAATCTCATCAAAGCCTTGTTTTTTCTGCCAAATATAATCTGATAAAGTATCTTTTAATTGTCTATGCTGTGGCGAACCTAATGTTATTGGCGAATATACAACTGCATTTGGTGAACTGATTTGTGCTAATTGGAGAGGCTCTAAAACAGGGAAATCCTGATCCAATGCCTTAATTTGCGCTTTGAGGCTGATTCCCTTTGGCGCAAATAGACAATTATAAAAATCACCTTGTGCAGTTAAGCGTACACGGTCACATGTGCCACAAAATGAATTGGTAATGGTCGAAATGATGCCAATCGGATAACCATCAATAAAATACTGTCGTGCAGGCTCGGAAGACTGTCCTTGCTGTAAAGTGACAACAAAGTCTTGCTGTAATTGAGCTAAAATTTCTTGTTCACTGACAATATCGGCTTGCGACCAAAGACCAGCGCCATCCAAAGGCATAAACTCAATAAATCGCACAGTAAAATGGTGTTGAATTGACCAGTGTGCTAAGGGCAAAACCTGATCATCATTGATGCCTTTGATCAATACAGCATTGATCTTGATCTTAAAGCCTGCTTGTTGTGCTGCGACAATGCCCGCTAATACAGGTTTTAATTCTTTTTGAGTCAGTGCTTTAAATTGTGCTGGATCTAGACTGTCCAGACTGATATTTAAGTCATCTAAACCCGCTTGTTTTAACTGGCTTGCGTATTGTTTAAGATAGTGTGCGTTACTGGTCATTGAGATACGTTTGAGTCCCAGTTTTCTTAATTTTTGTAGTTGCTCAATAAAGTGCACCACACCTTGACGCATTAACGGCTCACCACCTGTGATCCGAATCTGTTCAATGCCATACCGCACCATAAACTCACAAAACACATAAAGTTCTTCAAAACTGAGTAAATCGTGTTTTTTCATCCATTCAGGATGTTCGGGCATACAATAGACACACTTAAAATTACAGCGATCTGTCACTGAAATTCGGAGTTTACGCTTGCTACGACCATATTGATCGACAAAGGCGCTACCCACGTCATATTGTGTCATTACATTCATCTACACATCCCAAGCCCGGTTTAAGTTCAAAAGTTCTTTAAACTTAAAATCTGCGCTATTTTATTGATATTGAAATTGCAAAAAGTGTTCCAACTTTGATCATTCACCAATGCGCTTCAGCTAAAACCTGCTCGAATTCTCTCAAAAATAGAGATTTGCAAAAAACGAGTCCAAACCAAGCCAATCAATGTAAAAACTTGAGCTGTTGATATTGCTGTAATTCGTCCAAAGAATTGATGCTGTGAAAAAACAGTGCATGATTTTCAAATAACGCTTCCTGAGCGTGCAAATCAGAAAAACATGCCTTTAAACTGCGTTGTCCTTGTTCAAGATGAGTGCAGATTTGATTTAAAGCACTGCGCTTTAACAAGCAAAATGGATATAAGGCTTTGCCATTGATATTGACATAAGCCACTTGTGCCAAAGGATGACCCGCTAAAGCCATATGTAAGTTTTCAATAACATCAGGTGGAATAAAGGTCACATCACAGGGCACAAAAAGTACATAGTCAGATTTTACATAAGACCAAGCACTCTTTATTCCCATCAGCGGACCAAAAAAGCCTTTTTCATCATCCTGATAGCAATACAAACTGGGAATAAGTTTTTGATAAATTGAATAATCACGGTGGCTATTGACCCAAATCTGCGCGACTCAATTTTTTAGTTGTTGATGGATCTTAATCAATTGAATTTGATCATCAAATTTCTGTAACAGTTTATTGATCCCATTCATACGCCTTGCTTGACCCCCCGCAAGAATGACAAGATCAGTCTGTGGATATTGTTTGGCTTTCTTGGGTTTTATGATTCTTTTCATTGTGTAAGCTCCGCTTGACAGGCTTTAATCAATCCGCGAATTTCAGGTAGACATGAACCACAATTACCACCTGCTTTTAAACATGCAGTCACTTGTTTTTCATGATTAATATTGTTTTCTTTAATGGTTTGAATAATTCGATTTTTGCCCACTTTAAAACAACTACACACCAACGGCCCATCACTATTGCCCATCGACATGGCTTGTCCAGCAAGTAAGGCTTTACGATGCATCGCACTTAAACGATCACGTTTAAATAAACTGGCAACCCAATCACGATCAGGCAACAAGGCTTTGGGTGCGATATATAAACTTGCAATAAGACTACCTTCTTTTAACACTACACTATGGCTGATATGTGCAGTTTGATCTTCCAAGTTCAGCCACTCAAAACTTTCATCTTCAAAGGGTAAAAGTTGTTTGAGATGTTGAGTAGTTTGGGTAAAACGACGACGATCTGCCAATTCATAGCGTACTGCTTTGGCGGTCTGAATTTTTGTCCACCACACCGTATTTTCGATGCTATTTTTAACAATATGTTCATACCCTTCACGGACATAAAATACCCCTTGCCACTGGGTATAAAATGGCTGAATCAGCACAGGGGTATGTTTGAATTCTGGCTCGCCTGAAATTGCATCCACTACGGGATTGACCACTTTGCCAATACGGGCATCCGAAGCAAATTGATCATTCCAATGAATCGGGGCAAAAATCTGCCCACGACGGATATTGTCACTGAGTACAGTTCGCAAGACACAATTGCCCCAAGCTGATTTGATTTCAACCAACTCGCCTTCTTTCAAGCCATATTTCAATGCATCATTGGGGTGAATTTCACAAAAGGGTTCTGCTTTATGGGTGCTTAAATTGGCAGATAAACCTGTGCGGGTCATGGTGTGCCACTGATCCCGAATCCGCCCTGTATTGAGAATTAAAGGATATTCAACAGTGCTTTGATGGACTGGATCTATCGCCATCGTGGCAATAAATTTAGCTTTGCCATCTGCATGGCTAAACTGCCCCTGTGAAAACAATTGTGCGAATGCATGCTCAGCCTGATTGCGTATGATCACAGGCCATTGAATGGGCGCCAATTGATCATATTCATCCAATGAAAGATCAGTTAAACCTTGTAAATTGAAGTAACGAAAGCTTTGGGTATTTGATCGCGCATTAATCTCTGCATTTTGATACGCAGATAACTGTGCATGTTCTTTAAAAATCTCGTGGCTATTTGCAAAATCAAAGCCAGTAAATCCAAGCTTTTTAGCCACTTGTGCCACAGCCCACCAATCCGCTTTGGCCTGCTCAGGCGGGTCTAAAAAAGCACGTTGTCGTGAAATACGGCGTTCTGAATTGGTGACCGTGCCATCCTTCTCTCCCCACCCCAATGCTGGTAAGAGCACATCAGCAAACTGAGTGGTATCGGTATCTTTACAAATATCAGAGACCACAACAAACTCACAGCTGTTTAAAGCACGTTTGACCTGATCGGCATTGGGTAGGCTGACCACCGGATTGGTCGCCATAATCCAAATGGCTTTAATCTTGCCACTTTCCACTGCTTCAAAAAGATCAACGGCTTTTAATCCAACGTGTTTGGCAATGCTTGGACTGTTCCAAAAACTTTGCACAAGCTGTTGATGTTGTTGATTGTCTAAGTCCATGTGTGCTGCCAGCATATTGGCAAGTCCACCCACTTCACGCCCGCCCATTGCATTAGGTTGTCCTGTCATTGAGAACGGCGCTGCGCCCAACTTTCCAATTTTGCCCGTCAACAAATGACAATTAATGATGCTATTGGCTTTGTCCACGCCACGTGAAGACTGGTTTACCCCCATTGAAAATAAGGTCATGACTTTTTCTGTTTGGGCAAACTTTTCAAAAAAGAGCTGGAGTTTTTCTAGCGAAATTCCTGTTTTCACTGCAACATCTTGGAGATCTGTTTCAGCTTGCGAACTTTTTAGAGCCGTCTCTAGCCCTTGGGTATGTGCCTCAACAAATGCGCTATCGGCATAACCCTGTTGATATAAATATTGTAATAACCCATTAAACAAGGAAACATCTTGACCAATCAAAATAGGCAAATGCAAATCAGCTGCTTCACATGTGGCAGTAAAGCGTGGATCTATCACCACCACAAATAAATCACTTTGCTTTTGTTGTCTTAATTCTTTGGCTTGCATGATGCGTTGATACATCACGGGATGACACCATGCTGTATTTGAACCGACCAAAATCACCATGTCAGTATGTTCAAAATCATCATAACTTGCAGGTACTAGATCCTCACCAAAAGCACGCTTATGTGCGGCAACCGCCGAAGACATACACAATCTTGAATTGGTATCGATATTGGCTGTGCCCAAATAGCCTTTAACGAATTTATTCACCACATAATAGTCTTCCGTCAGCAACTGACCAGAAACATAAAATGCGACACTGTCACGACCATATTGCTCGATATAGTGTTGGAATTTATTGGCAATTAAATCTGTTGCGCTATCCCAATCTGTGACTTGCTGATGGAGATGACGCCCAAGCATTGGATATAAAACACGTGTGCCCAACCCCAGCGTATCGGCTAAATTACTGCCTTTAATACACAGTTTCCCGTAATTCGAGGGATGATTGACATCGCCAAGCACAGACACTTTTGGTCCTAGCGTGGTGTCTTGCACTGTTGCTGTGACACCACAGCCTACACCACAGTAAGGACAAGTGGTGTGTGTGCTTGTGATCTTATGTTCTGTGGAGCTAGGCAGTTCCATTACAGGGATACTATTCATTGCTGCTGTGCTCCTCAATGCTATACATTCACTTGAATATGGCTTTCATTTTTAATCTCCCCCTCCTGTTAAGATAAAGGGGGTTAAGCGATATAAATCAGCCTGCTTTTTTTAATGCAAAATCCCGACCAAATAACAATTTATTGCGAATCGAAGAAATTGGGGTTTGATCAGCAATCAATTCAGCGTACCAAGTACCATCCTCTGTATCACCAAACAGTACCGCACCCACGACTTTATCCTTTTGAATAATAATGCGTTTGTAGATTTGACGTTTTTCATCATTCAGAATAATGTCTTCGAAATCTTCTAGCGGTTGACTGTTTTCTAAATCAATGCGGCCTGCTGAAAAAACATCACAACCACTAACTTTTAACTGGGTTGGAACAGTCGGTGCTTTAAAGGTCAAACTGCCGTGTTCGGCCAAATGTGATGCACAAATAAAGGCTTGACCCCATAAAGGTTCTACCAAACCAAACGTTTGGTTACGATGCTCAATACATTCACCCACTGCATAAATACTTGGATCATAGGTTTGCATGGTGTCATTGACCAACACACCGCGATTACAGCGTAAACCCGCACTTTGTGCCAAAGCCATATTTGGGCGAATACCTACGGCAAAAACCACCAGATCTGCGTCTAAAAGCGTGCCATCTTTTAACCGAATCTGGGTGACATGACCATTTTCACCGAGTAATTCTTCTGTATTGGCTTCGGTGATGATCGGAATGCCCTTTTGCTCAATTGCTGTTTTCAACATTTGACTGGCTTTGGCATCAAGTTGGCGATCCATAATGCGATCCATCAAATGCAAAACCGTCACATTCATACCACGTTGCTTTAAACCATATGCGGCTTCTAGCCCCAATAGACCACCACCAATCACCACGGCATTGTTTTTAGATTTGCAGTAGTCGAGCATATTATTGACATCATAAATATCACGAAAGCTCAACACGCCATCCAAATCTGAGCCTTTGACTGGTGGAATAAATGGTTTTGAACCCGTTGCTAAAATCAAACGGTCATAGCTCACCACCACACCTTTTTCGGTATAGACTTGCTTACGGGGACGGTCAATACGTACCGCAGCATCACCCGCAATAAAGCGAATATTTTTATCGGCATACCATGAATGGGGATGTAGCATAATGTCGTCAATGGTTTTATCCCCTGATAAGACAGGCGACAGCATAATCCGGTTATAGTTACCCCAAGGCTCCTCACCAATCACCGTCACGTCGTAACGATCAGGTGCCATATCAAGCAAATCTTCCAAGCAACGCATCCCTGCCAATCCGTTCCCCACCAGAACTAAATTGATTTTTTCCTGAGCCGTACCATTATTGGTGATATAAGTTTTTTGTGGGGTTGGACTGACCCAAACCCGACCATTTTCAATTTTGCTTGGAAAAACCAATAATTTTTGATCTTTGTCTTCTAAACAACGGCCTGTTGCTAAACTAAAATGTTGCTTATAAATCGGTGATGCAACTACACGTTCACCTTGTAAATCACCAATAATTCCACGCGACATGACAAAGGCTTTACTGAATGGGTCTTGGTTGCTCAGCGCATATACACGCTTTTCACTGCCTACCCGAAAAATAGCCACTTGTTGTTGTCCCAGTAATGCGCCTACACCTGTATTGGGCGTAATATCTTGCAATGCACAAATATCCAGCCAATCGAGTTCATTCATATCTTTTAAAATGGTCATTGTATTTATCCTTTTAACAACGTTGATCAGATCTTCCACAAGACTTGTTTTTAAGCTGTGGAATAAGGCCAATAAAGCAAGTGTTCATATGCTTATGCTTCAACCTTATGCTTCAACTACAGGAATACGGCTCTGATCACGTTCTGATTCAGTTTTTGGGCGAATTTGCCCACGGACTTTGGCAAACTGAATATGTGGATCTTGCTGTTGCTCAGCTTTGGCATTAATAAAGGTCACAAAACGTTTACGTACTTCAGGATCTTCCACCGCAGTGCGCCATTCGTCTTGATAAGTGCCCACCACATGGCTCATTCGACGTTCAAGTTCAGCAGCAACCCCTAAGGAATCATGTACAACAACATCTTTAAGATAATCCAAACCACCTTCCATATTGTCACGCCATACTGAAGTCCGTTGTAAACGATCCGCTGTTTGGATATAGAACATAAAAAAGCGGTCGATATATTGAATTAAAGTTTGCGTATCTAGGTCAGAAGCTAAAAGTTCTGCATGGCGAGGTTTCATTCCCCCATTGCCACAGACATATAAGTTCCAGCCTTTTTCAGTGGCAATCACCCCAACATCTTTGCTTTGTGCTTCGGCACACTCACGGGTACAACCCGAAACTGCCATTTTTAATTTATGTGGGGAACGCAAACCTTTGTAGCGATTTTCAAGGAAGATGGCTAAACCGACAGAGTCATCGACACCATAACGACACCATGTGCTCCCAACACAAGATTTAACGGTACGTAATGACTTGCCATAGGCATGACCAGACTCAAACCCCGCATTGATCAGCTTTTCCCAAATTTCTGGCAATTGATGGACTTGTGCTCCAAATAAGTCTACCCGTTGCCCACCGGTTAGCTTGGTATATAAACCATATTCTTTGGCAATCTGACCGACTGCAATCAAACCATCTGGCGTCACTTCACCGCCTGCCATACGTGGTACAACAGAATACGAACCATCTTTTTGAATATTGCCTAGATAGTAGTCATTACTGTCTTGCAACCCAGCATGATTTGCGGTGAGAACAAAGTCATTCCAGCAAGATGCCAAGATATTGGCCGCTGTCGGTTTACAAATATCACAACCTAAACCATGCCCATGTTGTTGAATCAAGTCATCAAAGCTTTTAATTTCATTGACCCGTACCAAGTGATACAACTCTTGGCGTGAGTAAGCAAAATGTTCACAAAGATGATTATTGACCGTTACCCCTTGGCGTTGTAATTCAGATTTTAAAACTTGGGTCACTAAGGGTGCACATCCACCACATGCAGTTGCGGCTTTGGTACATTTTTTTAACGCGCCTAATGAGGTCGAACCCTCGGCAATTGCACTACAAATATCTGCTTTAGACACGTTATTACATGAACAAATCGTGGCACTGTCTGGCAATAAATCTACACCACTGCCTCCCGCTTTTGCTGAAGATTGTGCATAGCCCGGCATGATTAAACTTTCTGGATTTTCTGGTATAGCCAATCCATTGAGCATCATTTGCAATAAGTCGTTATATTCTTTGGCGCAACCAACCAGTACTGCGCCTAATAACTGGGTTTTCTCCGCATTGACCACGATCTTTTTATAGACCATTGCATCTTCATCAGCATAGAAATAGCTCAATGCATTTGCGGTCATGGCATGCGCATCGCCTACCGATGCTACATCAACACCCATCAGTTTTAACTTGGTGCTCATGTCTGCGCCAGCAAATGTAGGGCAACTTTGTTGCATCACATGTTTTGCCGCAATCCGTGCCATGTCATAACCGGGCGCCACTAAACCATAAATTTTATTGTTCCATAATGCACATTCACCAATTGCATAAATGTCTGCATCTGAGGTTTGGCAGTAATCATTGATCACGATACCGCCACGTTCACCTAAAGCTAAACCACTTTGGCGCGCCAATTCATCACGTGGGCGAATCCCTGCGGAAAATAAAATAATATCTGTTTCAAGTTCGGAACCATCTGCAAACTTCATCACATGGGTGCTATTCACACCGTCTTCTATAGCCGAAGTGGCCTTTTGGGTATGGACTTTCACACCTAAATTTTCAATTTTGGCGCGTAAAACTTTTCCGCCTAAATCATCAATTTGTACTGCCATTAAACGGGGGGCAAACTCAACAACATGGGTTTCCAAGTCTAAATCACGAAGCGCTTTGGCAGCTTCCAAACCCAGCAAACCACCGCCAATGACCACACCAGATTTTGCCGATAAACTCGCTGCCCGAATCGCATCCAAGTCATCAATGGTACGGTAAACAAAACAGTTGTTACGGTCGTGACCTAAAATTGGTGGAACAAAAGCATAGGAACCCGTCGCAAGCACCAATTTGTCATAGCCAATCACATCGCCATGATTGGTAGTGATGCATTTATTGCGGGTATCTATATCCGTGGCTTTGGTGTTTAAGCGCAGGTCGATACCATAAGCATCGGCAAAGTCAGCACGACAGAGGGTTAAATCTTTGGCAGATTTGCCTGTAAAATATTCAGTCAAATGCACACGGTCATAAGCTAAACGCGGCTCTTCTGCCAAAATCGTGATTTCAACTTCATCACCAGCATGTTCCAGCACAGATTCAATAAATTTGTGCCCAACCATTCCATGACCAATCATCACTAATTTCATATCGATTCTCCTTAATTCTTGCTGTTGTTATTCAATTAAGTCGCACTGTTTTGTTTAAGACTTACAGCATTTTGTTCCATGCTATTTCGCTCAAGCACTGCAGCTTCAAATAACTTTTGCTCTTTCTCTTTATGTTCAACCGAGAAACGGATCATCAATACACAACTTGCAGCAATCACCACCAAACCACCTAAAACCATCAGTGTCGTTTGAATATCCAACATGCCTTTTAATAAGAAACCAGCAGCAACAGCACCGACATTACCGCCTGCCCCGATAATGCCAGCCACACCACCCAAAGCATCGCGATCAATAAATGGAACCAGTGCATAGGTCGCACCGCAAGCCATATGGGTAAATAAAGCAAATACGGTCATCACCAAAATCGCCAGAATTGCGGTATTCATTTGAGAAAAGACAATCAGAAATACGCCTTCTAACAGGATCATGGCAAACAATACTTTAGTACGACCATCGAGACCTTTTTTAGTCGCCACCTTATCTGAAACAATACCGCCAAGTGCACGGGCAAACAGTGCCAATAAACCAAAAATCCCTGCGGCCATACCCGCTTCTTTTAAACCAAATTTGAAATGATCCACGTAGTACATTGCGACAATGTTGTGAATAAAAATTTCGATGCCAAAACAAGCTGCATAAGCACCGAATAGAATCCAAACACGATAGTTTTTTGCAGCATGCAGTAAAATTGCCATACCACCTTTTTTATCACTGCCCACATGCAGACCTTGCGCACGAAGCTCTTTAAAATCACCTTGTGGGCAATCTTGCGTAAACTTCCAGTACATTGCACCGACGATTAACATCAGCACACCAGGTACAATCAGCGCAATTCTCCAACCCATGGCTTGTTCAACACCAAACATCACCAGTGCGGCAAGCATCAATGGCATCAAGGCTTGAGTTGCTCCACCACCCGCATTGCCCCAACCTGCAGTGGTTGCATTTGCAGTTCCCACCACATTTGGCGCAAACATAATACTGGTGTGATATTGCGTGATGACAAAGCTGGCACCAATTGCACCAATCAATAGACGGAAAAATAGAAAGGACTCATAACTATTGGCAGATGCCACACCAAATACAGGGATACTGCCGATAATCAGTAATGCAGTATAGGTTTTACGAGGACCGTATTTATCGCATAAGGGACCGACGATCAGACGGACTAAAATCGTGATGGCCACCGCGGCAATATTGATATTGGCAATTTGATCTTTAGTCAGATGGAATTCACCTGCAATCACAGGCATTAACGGCGCACAAGCAAACCATGCAAAGAAACAGACAAAAAAGGCGAGCCAACTCATATGGAAGGCCCGCATTGCTGCGCTGCTAAAATTGAAAAGATGAATCTTTGTTGCTTTTTTCGCATCTAAATTTGAAGACATAGCTTCGATCTCCTGAACTGAACGTATATAAGTTGCTGTTATGCACGAGGCATATCAGTAACGATCAGAACGGACGTCGTTGGCCGTCTTACAAATTTTGAAAGTCTTCTTTGACTTGATTAAATATATGCATGGTTCATGCCAATTTTATATTTTTGACTGTTTATGGTTTTATTTTGCTTGAATACTCAGTACTTATGATTAAATGATCGTACCTAGATTGCACAATAAAACGTCACACTGTTGATCAGTGCATCTAAAATGTAAGCCATAAAACTGCATGTTTAGGAAGCAAATTGCGTCAATAAAGTGCATCACTTTTCTTTAACATCCTGCGGTTATGCTTTAAACAGCAATTTTAACCAGAGATATTGGCATCTAAATTGCTTATATGCTGAAAGTTCATGTCAGGACATACTTGAGTAGCGACATGCCAAAATTAAGAATTGCCCTGATCGATGATGATATAGAGCGGGCATCTTTTATCAAATCCTCTTTGATCGAACATGGTTTCGATGTGGTCGCATGTCTGATGATTGACCATTTAAACAGTACCGATCTTCAACAATTACATGCCGATGTAATTTTGCTGGATATGGACCATCCACAACGAGATATTATTGAAAGTTGCGTAAGTCAGTTTGATTTGCCCACTGTGCTTTTCACTAAAAACTCGCAAAAAGACACCATCAAAAGTGCCATTGAAGCGGGTGTAACCGCCTATATTGTCGATGGGATTGATCCAGAAAAACTGGAAAGTATTTTAGAAATTTCAATTGAACAATTTAAAAAACATAAAAAACTATTAAAAGATCTCAATGAAACCAAATGCAAACTAGCAGACCGAAAAGATATTGAAAAAGCCAAAGTGATGCTGATGCAGATGCATCAAATTGAAGAAGAACAAGCCTTCAGTTTGTTACGAAAAAATGCCATGAGTCACCGTATCACCATGGGGGAAATGGCAAGAAAGTTAATCGACGCCCAAGCCTTGCTCCAAGCTAATTTCAAGGAATAAACAATGCATACACTTGAAACCACAGACATTCAATTAGGCTATATTCCTTTATTGGATTGCACTGCAATACTTTGGGCACACCATCAAGGCTATTTTACCGAGCAAGGTCTGAATGTTACGTTGGTAAAAGAGCCTTCATGGGCCAGTCTACGTGACCGTTTAGCTTTTGGTATTTTAGATGCCGCACATTGTCTTTCTGCCATGCTTCCCGCTGCTGCGACAGGCAATGATCAACTGGGTATTCCCTTACAAACCGCATTGGTGTTGAGTACCAATCGCGCATTTATCAGCTTGAGTCAAAAATTGTGTTATGAGTTAAAAATTCACACGCAAGATACTGCGCAAGCGTCAGCAGTGAAAGTGGTTCAAGCCTTAAAACAAGGCGATAAAATACAACTGGCTCATGTGTTTAAACAGTCCATCCATCATTATTGTTTAAGAGAATGGTTGGCTTTGGCAGACCTAGATTTGGCCAAAAAATATCAACCCTCCACACTGCCCCCTTCCTATATGGTGGATGCGATTTCATCACAACTCATCGATGGATTCTGTGTCGGTGAACCTTGGAATATCCAAGCGCAGATTGAAGGTTATAGTTATGTGATTGCCGAGAGTAAACAGATTATTCCTGAAGTCGCGGATAAAGTTTTGGCGACCACCCATGAATGGGCAAACAAGCATCCGAATACCTTAAACGCATTGCAGACAGCGATTCAGCAAGCACAGCATGATTTAAGCACCTTGCAATCACTGCAACCTATATGGCACATGTTAGAAGACAGCGAGATTATCCGCTTTAACTGTTCACATTTGGTGCATACCTATGCGTTTCATAAAATACAAAATATTATTCGCTCTTTTGGGACACAGGAGCGACCTAAACCAGATGATTTTGAATGGATTATTCAACAAATGTGCAAATGGGATAACTTAGAACTGGATACAGCACAAATCAAAAACATTTCGGCACAATGCACAGGACATTTAAATGAATAGGCTAATGAAATTTTTAATCGTTAAATATTATTTTTATAATAGATCCAAGAATAGGCTTGCGTCATAAGTCATTTTTAAACCAAGTCTTGTACTAGATTAAGTCAACATAAAAGCACCCTTATCCTAGCCTTCACCCAAGGGGAGAAAGGACTTTGAAGAGCAATATGATTCACTCAACATGATCATTTTTTAATAGATTCAAAAGTATGAGCCAATGTCCATCTCATATTCTAAAAGATTACTAGACATTGGCTCATGTTTACCGCTTAGAATTTAACGATATCGCCTTTTAAAGCCACACTCGCAAGTGCTGTACCTTTATAACATTGATATGTTGTGGTGTTTTTTGATTCATTTGCTTTGAAATAGCTCACAATATTGGTCACTGCATTAGCACCTTTGTCTTTTGCAGCGTTTTGCAATTGGATTAATGCTGAACGTAATACATGATCACAAGCCTTTTCCGCAGACTTTCCAAAACCATTGGTTTTTTTATTGCTGACAACCGCCTTTTCTAAAACTTGACCACCAGATTTAGTCCCAGCAAGATAAAATTTTACCGATCCATCTAAAAATCCATCAGCCACAGCTTGATCTACAGCTGCTTTAAAATTGAGATTATGAACAGTGTCTGCAGCCTGTGCAGAGACGATTCCACCAAAGCATAAAGTTGAAGCAACAACCAAGTGTTTAAATGACATCGTTTTTTTCCTCTTTTAAGTATGTTTTAAAATAATGGAGGTGTTAATCCCTCCGAATGCAAAATTATTGGTCATGATGGTTTTTGCATTCATCTCTCGTGGTTCCCGCACGATATAATCTAAATCACCACATAATGGGTCAATTTCATCCAAATTTAAAGTATGGATAAACTGTTGGCGTTGCAGCATTTCTATGCTCAGCCAAGCTTCGATTGCACCACATGCACCTAGAGTATGTCCAAAATAACTTTTTAATGAGCTGATCGGTTTTTTACCAAATATACGTGCAGTAGCTTGGGTTTCGGCAACATCGCCTTGATCTGTCGAAGTCCCATGCGCGTTGATATAATCAACCTCTTGCGCAGAAATTGCGGCATCTTTAAGTGCCATGCGCATGCATCTTTCCATCATTTCTGAATTTGGACGAGTAACATGTTCACCATCGGTATTGCTGGCATAACCGATGACTTCTGCATAGATCGTTGCACCACGTGCCAGCGCATGCTCATACTCTTCTAGCACTAAACAGCCAGCACCTTCACCAATCACCAATCCATCACGATTTTTATCAAATGGCCGTGGTGTTTTTTCAGGGGTGTCGTTCATCCCGCTGGTGGCTAATAACACATCGAATACAGCTGAACCTGTCGCACTGAGCTCCTCAGCACCACCCGCAAGCATCAGCGTTTGTTTACCTAGTTTAATTGCTTCAAACGCCTGTCCGATGGCCATTGAACCTGAAGTGCAGGCACTTGATGTGGGTAAGGTTAAACCTTTTAAACCAAAATAAACCGTCATATTCACAGCGCTGGTATGTGACATCATGCGAATATACGTGGTCGCATTTAAACGGCTCATGTCGTTGTCTATGAGCATTTTCCCAAACTCTTTGACCGCATCGACACTCCCCGCAGAGGAGCCAAAAGCAACGCCAGCATCGCCACTTTTCAAAATAGGATGATCGATCAAGCCTGCATCTGCCAATGCTTTTTCAGCACAAATCACCGACATCAATGCAACTCGTCCCATACCTCGTGTCACTTTACGATTAAAATGTTTGGGTACCTCAAAGTGTTCTACTGGGCCTGCAATTTTACAACGTAAATCGGTATAAATTTCCCAATCTGGCATCACACGAATGCCATTTTTTGATGCTTGGAATTGGGCAAAAATTTCATCGGCCGTTTCACCCAGTGAAGTGATTCCCGACATTCCCGTCACAACAACACGTTTCATTAAATCAATCCCCCATTCACAGAAATGACTTGCCGAGTAATATAGCTTGCGTGATCAGAGCAGAGAAAGTTCACGGTATGCGCCACTTCATCGACCTGTCCCATACGTTGTAAGGGAATCATTTTTAAAGCATGTTCTTTTACTTCTTCTGTGACCATTTCCGTTTCAATCAGCCCCGGCGCAACGCAATTCACGGTAATTTTTCTTTTTGCCAGTTCTAAAGCCAAAGCTTTGGTCGCACCAATTAATCCCGCTTTTGCTGCACTATAATTGACTTGACCACGATTACCCATAATGCCAGAAACAGAAGAAAGCGTGACAATACGCCCGCCTTGTTTTAGGCGAATCATCGGCATCACTAAAGGTTTTAATACATTATAAAAACCATCCAATGAGGTCGAAATTACTTCATCCCAGTCATTGTCGGTTAAAGCTGGAAATGCGCCATCATGGGTTAAACCTGCATTTAGCACTACACCATAAAATGCACCATGAAGCTCGATATCTTGTTCCAGTATCTGTCGGGTATTTTCACGTTGGGTGACATCAAAAAGTAGCGCATAACTGTTTTGCCCCAACGCTTGGATTTCAGCGACCACTTGCTCAGCATCAGCACGTCTAGAACGTGCATGCACCACCACATCAAAGCCAGATTTTGCTAAAGTTAAAGCAATTGCTTTACCAATTCCTCGACTAGATCCCGTCACTAATATTCTTCTCGACACACTTAATTCCTACTTATTGCTCAGCTTTCACAGGTGGTTCATAAACACTTAAAACTGCGCTAATTTTATGTTCTTCATAGCTTATTTCACAAGAGAATTGTGCCAAGCCTTCATGTAAATATTGTTGTTCAGCCCGAATGGTCAATGTTTTACCAAATTCAAAATAAGCCAAAGGTAAATTTAATTTGCGTGTTCCGAGCAAATAACCAATTTGTGGCGTTTGCCCCATTTTTTGTCCTTTTGCACCGGCAAAGGCACTAATCGTTTGTGCCATGAGTTCAATACTACTCCAAGTCGGCAAACCATGTTCATCACTAAACATCAATTCAGGAGTAATGGTTAGGTTGGCAAGTGCAAAATTTTCCCCTAGCTCAAGCAGTTGATCAACAAAAACCATCGGTTTTTCATGCGGAATAAATTGAATAGCATCTAAACTCATTTGATTTCAGTTCCAAAAATAAGGCTGACATTACTACCGCCAAAGGCAAATGAATTACTCATCACAAAACGCACAGGATCAGATTGAGCAGTTTGATTTAAATCATCCTGTTCAACGTAATGCTGATCATCCAATTCAGGATCAATCATGCCATTTTGATGAAGGGGTAACCAGTTTTGATCTTTAAGCACTTGCGTACAAATATAGGCCTCCAATGCACCCGCAGCACCTAAACAGTGTCCAGTTTTATGCTTAGTACTACTCATTGGAACGGCATAGTCCTGAAAGACCTGTCGGACTGCTTTAATTTCCATATCATCATTGTGCGTGGTTGCGGTGCCATGCAAATTAAGATAATGAATATCTGAAGCTTTTAATTGCGCCTGATCCAGTGCTTTTTGCATTGCAGTTGCTGCGCCTTTGCCCTCTGGATGCGGAGCAGAAATATGCCATGCATCCATGGATTCACCCGCAGAAATCAACATGATCGGCGCTGGTTCTTTACTGAGTAAAAATAAGCTTGCGGCCTCACCAATATTGATCCCATCCCGCTGATATCCACATGGGCTACAGATACCTGCACTCAAATTTTCCAAGCTGTTAAAACCATTTAAGGTCAGTTTAGCGAGGGTATCTACGCCACCCACCAATACAGCATCAGCAAGGCCTGCATTAAGCAAACGTTGCCCACTGGCAAAAGCTTTGGCACTTGAAGAACAGGCCGTAGAAATCGTATACGCAAGACCATCCCAGCCCAAATAGATTTGTAAAGCTTTGGCGAGATTACCCATTTCCTGCTTTTGCTGTTGAATCACGGTTTCAGTTTGGCCTTGAAAGTAAGCTTTTAATAAGGGTTCATTGTCCGAAATACCCGAAGTTGAAGTCCCAACAATAATCGCAAGTCGTTTTTTATCAAACTTAGCCACATAGTCACGTAACTCAGATTCACATTGTGCAAGCGCAGTTAAGGCAAAACGTAAATTACGAGAGTCATAGTTTTGTAGCACCATGGGAATATCGCTACATAACGGATGTGGATAAGCACCCACCCATACAGGCTGATCAAAAATTAAAGATTTATTCAGGGTTAAACTGTTTTCCAATGAGGTCAATTGTGCCTTGACCTGTTCAGGATGATCACCTAAAGCAGATAAACTGGCTGAACAATGAATGCCTACAGCGGGATGATTTAAATCAATCTTTTTTGTCATTTTTTTGCAGATCTTCCACTTCATTTTGCTCTAATGAATTGTCTTTCAAAGTATTTTCCACAGGGCTAAAGATCATTTGATAAGGAACTTGCAGGTTATCCAGCTCAATATGATCAGCACGCGTTTTTATCGTTAAAACATTTTTTTGATCAATCTCAATTTCAGTCTGATCAACGCCCTGTTTCACTTTAACATTTTCTAAATGATTTTTTGCAAAATCAGGATAAGTTGCAAACAGAATATCTCGAACCACAAAATCAAAGGGTAACAAACGCATCGGTTTTATCCTTTCATGCACCTGTACTTTTTGACCATCGAAATCCAGTCTAAACAGTTGCTGTCCAGTTAAGCTTAAAGCAAACATTTGCAAGTTTTTCGCCTGCTGTTCTTGGTAGAGTAAAAAGCTAAAACTTTGATTTTTCCAGACAACTTCAACTTGATCTTGACGCTGATAATGCGCCAAGGCTGGATCAGCAGACCAAACCACAGGAACCAGACCTTGTGGCTGTGGATACATACTTTGACAGGCACCCAGCGCTAACAACAGACTGATGCTCATTGTTTTTAACCAAATTTGCATTATTCGCTCTCAAGTATTTTGCTCTGTTCCAGATCATGACGACAATACTCAGCCAAGGTATTTAAGCGTTGTCGTGCATTGCGATAGATTGGATTAGTTTCATCCCAAGCATAGCCCGCCAATAATGACGCAATCATACGACGGATTTTTTCATTTTGATTTTTTGAAAATACCACATCTTGAAACTCACCGTCGTACCATGCTTCTACATAAGCGCGAAATACTTTGATTCCTTTACGCAAAGGTTTTTCATATTCTTGCATCCAGTCTACTTGCCCACCTTGTAAGACTTGATCGACTAAAGGTACCGCCAAACTTGAAGACTTGAGTGCAATGGTCACCCCAGATGAAAACACAGGATCTAAAAATTCACCCGCATTGCCCAGCAAAGCAAAATTGCGCTGTGCCAAGGTTTTAACATTTGCTGAATAGCCCACCAAAGTACGGATTGGCGTATCAAACTTCATATTGCGCAGTACCTGCGACAAACTCGGTTCATCTGCAAGAATATCTTTAAATAAAGCCAATAAGGCTTCAGGCTCATCAGAGATATAACCATAATGATCAAAGAAATCCTGTTCAGCCACAATCCCAAATGAACAACGACCATCTGCAAACGGAATTAACCAATACCAGCCACGGTGATCTTTTTCATGTACCGTAATCAGGATTTTATTTCGGTCAAATTCAGGATCATCCAAGATCCCATCTTCAATATGACTAAACACCGCACGGCGTACTGGAAAATTTGAAGGACTTTCCAGATCAAGAAGTTTCGGCAAAATACGGCCAAAGCCACTGGCATCCAGTAAAAATTTAGCCTGAATTTGATAGATATTTTGCTGCTCATCTTTAACCGTTAATAGAGGATGATCAAGCTCTACATCAACTGCAACAACCTCATGTCCAAAACGAATTTCAGCCCCATATTGTTCAGCTTGCTGTGCTAAAAGATGGTCGAAATTGGCACGTCTAATCTGCCATGTCGTTCCAGGACCTTCACTAAATTTTTGAGTAAAATCGTAGTAGCTGCGTTGATGACCACGTAAGAATGCTGCTCCATTTTTAAATTGAAATGCATATTCTTCAACATGTTCACGAACTGTGTCTAATAAACCGGCCTCTTCTAAAAACACCATACATTGTGGCAAAAGTGATTCACCGATCGAAAAGCGAGGAAAATGCTGCTTTTCAATGATCACCACTTGATAACCTTTGTGTCGAAGCAGTGCTGCTGCGGAACTTCCCGATGGTCCTGCCCCGATGATCACGACATCTGTTTGTTGTAAATCTAAACCCTTCATGTATTCACCTTAATGTTCAGTTCTTTGACTGATTAATTGATTTTGATTTAATTTTGAGTCTGCCGGAGTAAACAGCGTGGCATAGATAAACGAAAAAATTACCCCAAAAAGAACCGTTAACCCAAAACAATGTATTGCATAAGTATGGCTTAACGCCAATAAACCGAACCCCAACAACGTCGACATCATACAGAGAAATAATGCCATCCCGACCACATGCGGATGATCGTGCCCTTGACGGTAGAAAATGGCGTAATCCACACCAATCCCCAAGATGAGAAAAACTCCCATTACACTAAATAGATTAATCTCAACGCCCATCCATGCCTGTAATGCAAAAGTGCTCATCAACGCCAAAGTCACAGGCACCATCAAAGCAAACACCGATTTAATCCCATAGATCAGCATTAAACCGATCGCTAAGGCAATTAATGCATAAACAAAAAGATATTCAGCTTGGATCCGATGGTCTTGGAATAAGCGCGATAAATTATGTACAGGGCGAACCAGCTTATTCTGCTGATCTTGCAAAGCCTCTACAGCTGTTACATCTTTTATGCCTTGAATCAAAATCAATCTTTGCTGCGAATTAACCTGTAAGAATGCCAAAGGATGGGCAGCAAACTGATCTAAATTTAACAATGATTGTTGAGACAATCTTGCTTGCCAACTCAGGACATCTTTAGGATCAAGTTGCATCGCGCTTGCATATTCCACCAGTACTGATTTTGGAATTTTCTGTAGCGCTTCAACATTCTGCTGTTGCTGTTCCAGCGAAGGAATCGTTTGCCCTATTGCTTGAAATCCGTCAATTTTGCCCTGTTGTTTTAACTGAAAAAGCGCATGGATCAAGTGTTGTTCTTGCCTTGCAAGGTCCTTTGCTGAATTTGCATAAATTGCAAAATAATCACTGCCCTGCGCTTGCCCAAAACGAGAACGGATATATTGATCTTCCTGCTTTAAATGTTGATCCATACTTTGTAAATTACGCACATCATCATTACTTTTGATCAGCAGCAAACTTGATCCTGAAACCACAAAGATCACAAAAATCAACAGATAACGCTTTGTTGCGTGCGCTAAAAAATAATTACGCCATGTGCCAATAAAGCTTAATCTGCGTATTGCGGGTTCAGCATTTAAGGCAGGTAAACGCGGTAGTAATAATAGACTGGTGATTCCAGCGGCAGTTAAGCCCACCATTGAAAATACGGCAATCTGCTTAAAGCCCGGAAAAGGGGTGAAACTTAAAAATAAATAAGCCAGCAATGTGGTTGAAAGCCCGATCAACAAACTGGGTAAAATCGGCTTTAATACGGCAAATCCATTGAGATGTCGTTGCTGCGATTGCATCGCCATAAAGTAAAAGGAAAAATCGACACATACCCCAATCAGACTTGCACCAAAAACCAAAGTCATCAGATGTATTTCGGAAAATATCCAGTGGGTTACCGCAAAAGCCACCATTGACCCAGTGGCAACCGCAATAAACTCAGTCAACATCGGGCGAATGGAACGGAAGCCAAACCAGACCAAAAGCAAGACACCGATACTCGAACCCACGCCGATTGTAGAAATTTCATTCTTTGCAGATTGGGTACCAAAATGCGAAAAAACAATTGTTCCAGTCCAGTGCGGTTTCACCCCGATCTTGCTCAATTGCTGATTAACATTAGTCATCCATTGGGTAGTTTGTTCTTGATACTCAATATCATAAGGACTTTTTAAAAGTTCTAAATTAAATAGTCGGGAATAACCTTGCTCATCCGCAATTGTGGCAAAACCATCTTGTATTTCGATATTTGAATGCTGTTGCAGGCTTGCAAGCCCCATGGCATAACGTGGAAATAATAACAATGGATCTTGTTGAAGTAAGCCCTCAGTGATTGGCATACCCGGGCTCATGATTTGCATCAAACTTTGTTCAGTCAGTGCCGCATAATCCTGTTGTTTTAAGATTGCTTGATCTTGCGAACTGATTAAGCCTGCATGATGTGCATATAAAGTTCTGGCAAAATCTTCGGTATCAACTTGTGCTTTTAATGGCTTAAACAAATTCGACTGTTGGACACCCGCCCTTAATATCTGTGTTGCTTGCTCAATTTGTTCAGATGATTTTGCATCAATCACCAAGAACACTTTATTGTTCAATTGCTCACTAACATAGTGTTCAGTTTGCTCAAGCTGTTTGTCCTGCTTTACTTTTGGTAGTAAAGCAAAAATATTGGTCTGGATATGAATGCCTTTTTGCATCCATGTAAATCCCAGTCCGATCGCAATGATGACTAAAAATATCAACCAAATTGCAGTGAGTTTATTTTGCCAATTGGAAAAGTGCATTCTCAGACGCCGATAAAGTTTGAGGTTGAGCCGTCTGCTGACTAAAATTGATAATCGTCATATTATTGGCTTGTTCAGTAATCACAATACGATTGACATAACGTCCACCTTGCGCATTCACTTTAACAAACAATTTTTTAAACAACGCGCTTTTCGGGGTCAATGTGACATCCCAAGCTGATGTTGTGTAATTGGCTGCAACCACATTAAAATTTTTGGCTAAGGCTGTTTCATCGCCTGCCATTAACTGTAAAAACATGGTCGCTACTGAACCATATTGACTGTTATTAATCTCAAGTTGACTCATGGTTCGCTGGGTTTTTTGTAGCAACTTTTTTGGGGTAACAATCAAATCTGCTTGAACAGGCTTTTGAATCTGCCAAATCACCCCTTGGCTTTTGGAAAATAAAACCTGCCCATTTGAGCTAAAAGTTTTATTTAACGAGGTGAGCTTTTTTTGCTGCTCAAAATGGGCGCGAACTACAGGTGTTTGGGAAAGCTGTTGAAAAATTTGCCCAACTTTAGAACTTTCCGCATAACTTGCCAATGGAAGTGCCGTCACAACCATAAACATCATACTGGTGATGATCAGTTTGATTTTATTTTTAAAATTCAACATTTTTTATGCCCCCCTATTTGGTCTTAAATTCAGACCAGGCATATAGGCGGTCTAAAAATACTTGTGGTGACTGAAAGCACATTTCTCGAGTTTCTATCTCGACTGCCACCTGACTGGTAAAACCTTTGGTGAGGCGTTTACCCGATTCTGCATCAAAAATCTGATACTCGATTTTTAAACGGTTTTCCCATTCTTTTAAAGTCGCACGTACTCGAATATGTTGCCCAAAAATAATACCCTGCGCATAACGGACATAACTTTCAATCACGGGCCATGCATAACCTGAATCTTTCATTTGATTATAGTTATAGTCAAATTGATCCAACAATTTGCAACGGGCAATTTCAAAATATTTGAGATAATGCCCATGCCAAACCACATTCATGGTATCTACATCATGAAATGGCACATCAATAATGACATCAGCATACATCAGCGTTCTCCTGCTTGTGCTGCAACAGATTGCAGTTTAACAGACTGAGATTTTCAAGATGATCCACTATCGCTTGTAGCTCTTTTTGCAATGGACGATCTTCTTCAACAAAATGAAATTCTTTCAGTACCCAGTGTCTAAACAAACCCAGCACTGGACTTAATTGTTGTGCCAATCCTCTCAGTTCAATTGCTTGAACCGCAGCACAGCTCAATGCAGCAATCACTTGTTCGGTCAATAAAATCACCCGACTCGCATCACGTGCGGCAATCGTGCCCATACTGACTTTATCTTGATTATGGCACTCGGTTGAACGTGAAAAAATTGAAGCGGCAAGCGTCTGTTTAAGCGCTTCGGCAGTCCAAGCTGACACGCCTATCTGTACGGCTTTAAAACCATGATTGAGTGGTAAGCGATCAGTTTTAGCACCAGTCAAATTGCGCGGTAAACCATGATTCATTTTATGATCGACCAACTGTGCAAGCTGACGATCCATCAAATCAGCAATATTGGCAATCATAATTTTTAAGCTATCCATAGCCTGAGCGATATGTCCACCATAGAAGTGCCCACCATGTAACACGCGTAAATTGATCGGATCAATTAAAGGATTGTCATTGCTTGAGTTCAATTCATTTTCAATAAATTGTCTAAGCCAAGTTTTAGAATCTTCAAAGATTCCAATAATATGTGGTGCACAACGCAGCGAATAACGATCTTGCAAACGTGGACTTTGATGCTCTGTTTGTACTTTATCGTTTAACCATTCACGCAGTTGCTTGGCAATCTCCTGCTGACCTGCATGTGGTTTCTGGGCAAATAACACTTCATCAAAATGGCTTGGATTGCCCTCTAATGCCAACACATTTAATGCTGTAATTAAAGTACTTGCCAAACTAATCTGCTCAGCTTTTTTATAATTTAAACAGGCCATTGCGGTCATTACCGCAGTACCATTCATAATGGCAAGCCCTTCTTTGGGTCTGAGTGCCAAAGGCTGTATCGCATATTCAGCATAAACATCTGCGACTGCCACGATATTGCCTTGATAGTAAACATCCCGTTCACCGACCAATGCCCCTGCAATATAGGACAATGGAGTTAAATCACCACTGGCGCCGACTGAACCTTCTGAAGGAATCACTGGAATAATATTTTCATTAAGCATCCAAACCAAACGCTCAAGTAAAGCATGTGATACCCCTGAATAGCCACGTGCCAAAGAACATAATCGAGTCACCATCACAGCACGAGCAGTGATCAAGTCCAGATTTTGCCCTAAACCACAACCGTGAAAACGAGATAAATGCAAAGGCAATTCATTGACCTGATGTGCAGGCACTTCAACCAAACAAGAATCGCCATAACCTGTGGTTACCCCATAGATGACACCTTCTTCTTGTAATAATTGATCGAGAAAATCAGCACCTCGTTGAATCAATGCCTGCCAACTTTCAGACTTAGGCAACGCCACTTTGAGCTGTTGATTTGCGACAGCAACAACCTCTTCAATTGAAAGTGGCTTTTCTCCGATGACAAGTGACTGCATTTTTATTTGTTCCAAAAATTATAAAAATTAAACCATTGATAAGGTGCATCTACGCAATGCTGTTCGACCAATTGAACATAGCGTTGTATGACTTCAGCTATGGCTTGGTTGCGGGTTTGCCGCGGAAAATTAAGTTTCTGAGCGATTGAGTGGATATGCACATGAAAGTTGTCTTGCTTGCGATAACAGAAAACCGCCAATATCGGAACTTTGAGTAAACTTGCTAAAATCCAAGGTCCTTGCGGCCAAGCGGACTCATCAGCTAAAAATTTAAGATTTTCGACACGTTGCGATTGAACCGGCACTCGATCTGCTGCCACGATGATCCACTCACCCTGATCCAGTTTCTCCTGCAAAAGAATCGCAGTATCAACGCCAAGTTCATCGACCGAAATCAGATGCACATCGGCTTTTTGATTGAGCTTTTTAAGAAATTCATTAAATTTACTGGCATGTTTTTGATAAACCAATACATTGATTTTTTGTTGGTGATCAGATTTGATCGCACGTAGCAATTCGATATTGCCAAAATGCGATACCACAATGATCGCACCTTTTTTATAATTTTCCTGAAAATGCACATGCCCATGCAAGATCAGCTTTTCTTCTGCGACTTTTCCCAGCCAACCTTCAATTTTATCCAAAATACACTCACCAAATGTCATCAAATGAATATACGAATGACTCATATTCGGTTGATGTGAAAATGGTGACTTTTCTTGAGCAAAATGATGCAACTTTTGTAAATAAAGCAATGAAGCCTGACGTGCTGTGCGAGAAAAAATCCAGTACCACATGATGATGAAATACAGCACCAGCTTACACAAAAAACGCCCACCAAAACGATAGCAGCAAAGCATTAACATCAAAGGCAATATTCCCCCCTTTTCTTTAAGCTCACTCCATCGTTTTGTATGTGATTCAGTCATGGGCTGAACCTTTGGCTTTTTGCGCCAATAATTTTGGTAAGCGAATTAACATGCCTGCAAAAAGTCGCGCATGTGCTTTACTGAGTCCTAAATTATCTTTCCACACATTAAAATGTGAAATACCTTGTTCTGGATAAATCACAGCAGTAGGCACATTGATAAACTGAACTTGTTCCCACTTTAGGCGCACTAGAATTTCACTATCAAAACCCATGCGTGGTTGGAATTTTGCTCGATTGAGGACGTGAATGGTTTGATCAAGTGGATAAATACGAAAACCGCACATACTGTCTTTGATTTCAAGTGACAAGCTATTAATCCAAACCCAGACATGGGTGACATAACGACCATACAAACGCTTTTTCGGTACCGTTTCATCAAAGATCGGCTGTCCCAAAATCATTGCTTGAGGATGCTGTTCTGAGATGGTGATGAATTTTTCAATATCCTGCCAGTCGTGCTGCCCATCTGCATCAATTTGTAAAGCATGTGTCCAGCCAAGATCTTGTGCCTGATATAAACCTGTCATCACGGCCTGACCTTTGCCCTGATTGGTCGCGTGCTCGACCAGATATACATTTTTATGCTGCTGCGCCAATTCTTGCAACAAGGTCGAACATTCAATATCGCTACCATCATTGACCAAAACCACTGGCAAATCATAAGGGTGAATATAGTCCAGTAATGCTTTGATATAATGTGGATGGTTATACACAGGAATCACAAAACCCAATTGATATTGCTGCATCTTCTGTCTCCTAAGCTTTAACCGTAGTAGCAAAAACCAAACGTCCTGATGCTAAAGATTGTTCAGCCTGCTGCAACTGGAAACTGATTTTATCTGCTTTACGCTCAAGTTTAAGCAAAACCACGGCATGCGGTTGGATCAATTCCTGAAACTTAATTTGTTCTAATCCTGTACACCAATCTAGATCAGCCCAGATCTCTTTAGCGAACTTTTGAATAAAAGCAATTTGCCCAACACCAGGATAAATCGGGTGATCAGGGAAATGCCCATTAAAAGCAGCCAGTTCAGGAATAAATTCTAATTTAAATTCTGCGCTATTGGCATCAATATGCGATGCTAAAACCACGGGTAAATTTAAGTTTTCAAATAATGATTTCATATAATTTTTATTGAGCTTTGATTGGGCGTTTTTCGGTAATTGGCTTAAAAAACGCCACTGCCTCGGTATCGCAATATATTCCAATTTATCTGCAAGTTGTTGTTTTATTTTTGCGACAAATGCACGCTTATGACTGTGTTTAAGTTCTAATTGAGCTTGTTCAGACAATACCGCCACACATGCCAAAATTTGTCGATGATCCTTTTCAAAGATCAATGTATGACATTCACTAACTTCTGGCAATTCGACAATACCACTTTCAATAGAATCAAGACTTAAACGCTTTTCTTCAAGCTTAACAATACGGTCTAAGCGACCTTGAAGCTGAAACTGACTTTTTCGATCATTAGGCACAGACACTTCGACTTTATCTGCGGTATAGATCCAATCATTGATATAGGCATGTTGAGTCAAGACACCCAGTTCACCTGCATCCGTAACACTAATTTCGACATCTGCAAACGGGGTCCAAAGCACCTCATCTTGTGTGCGATAAGCAATACCGCCCGTTTCGGAACTACCAAAAATTTCGGTGATACTGGCATTGAGCAGCGGACGCACTCCAGCATCCAGTTTACCACCTGAAGAATAAACCACTGAATACTGCTCAAGTAATACATCAGAAGTCCAACGTTTTAAAAGTGCTGGGCTGGAAACCACATAATGATTTGAACCAAAGTGATCGTGGCTTAAATGCTGTAATTTTTTTTGTGCTTCAACCACATCTTCAGGAAATGCCAATTGTGGATTATAAAAAGCTCTGCCACTGGCAAGTGGCCAAAGTAATTTAAACAATAGACCATAAATATGTTGATGACTGACTGTAGCAAGCGCTAGTGCATTTTCTGCTAGATCAAAACTTTGATCTAAACCCTGTACTTCATTAAGCAGCTGTTTTAGGGTACGCGGAATCTTTTTAGGTTGCCCTGTAGAACCCGAAGTATAAAAAAACACTGCTGCACGATTTAAAAAATAATCATTTAGATCAATGTGTTGAGCATCTTCAACCACAGGATTAATCTGTTTATATTGTCGTTCAATAAAATAAATATTCTGAGCCGCTAAGCTTTTTTCCAAATCACGCACACGATTTGGCGGGAGAATCACCTGTTTATCTGCCAGTAAAACTGCAAAAAATAACACTAAAAAATCATAACTGTCATTTTGCCACAAGGCCCATGCACTTTCAGCGGATTGTTCAATGTGTGTTTTTTCACTCAACACCTCCTGCCAAAATTGGGAGAATGTTTTGACACTAAAATCAGAGGTGATACACAGACATTTTTCAGCATGAATGTGGCTTTGAAAATGACACAACATAAGCGTTTATTTTAACTCGTATGATTTTTAGCTTGATGAATTTTTCGCAGTACAAATTCACCTGCAAATAACAAACCCATCAAAAGATAAGAAATAAAACCATTATAAAGTACCCACATTTGAGTACTGCTAAATAACACTGTATAAAGCGCAATACAGGCATTTAAAATAAAAAAGCCACACCAAACAATCGTAACATTTTTGGTCCAGATCACCCCAGACGCGGGTAAATCAGGTTCAACCAAACGTGCAAAACGCTCAATCATTGAGGGTGGTTTGATTAAGGTGGTCGCAAAAATTATCAACGCGCCCACACTCATCAATACTGGATACAGCTTTAACCAAGCATGATCTTTTAAAATCAAACTCAGCCCACCACAAATAATGGCAAACCAAGTCAATGGCCACATAAGATCGCTTTTTTTTAAAAATAAGCGTGATCCACCAAGCAGAACCAACAAAGCACTCACCCAAATAAAATGACCATGCGCTAGGCTGTAGCCCACGATAAATGGGTAAAGTAAAAATAAGATGGTGACTCCACTGCGGATCAAATGCTTCATTCTGCAGACATATTTTGAATCACAACCACAACATCTTGCACTGTTCTGACATTTTTAAAATCTTCAGGTTTAACTTGCTTACCGGTTAATTCTTTAATTTTAACAACTAAATCAATAGCGTCGATGCTATCAACATCTAGATCAGAATACAGGTTTGACTCAAGCTGGATATCAGTAGGTTCAATTTCAAATAGTTCTTCCATCCACTCACGTAGATTTGTTAAGACGATTTCTTCAGATAACATAACGACCTCTTAAGCAGCGCGTTGCGCTTCAACCAAGTCCACTAAACTTTGCACAGAGGCGAAATGTTGCTTGGTTTCCTGTGATTCAGCATTTAAATGAATGTTATAGCGTTTTTTCAAAGCCAAACCTAATTCTAGGGCATCAATAGAATCCAGCCCTAATCCATCACCAAAGAGTGGTGCATTGGTATCAATATCTTCAATTGAAATATCTTCCAAAGCCAACACATCAATGATCATTTCTTTTAACTCATCAGCAAGATTGCTCATTTGTAGATAACTCTTGTTTAATTAACGCTTGATTAAATAAGTTGTGCAAAAAATGATTGAGCTGTTTCACCTGTTTTGAGTTAACAGCAGCATCATCCAATATATCGTGTACATGTACCGCATCTAACACTGTAATCTGAATGTGAAATGGTTCATTTGGAATGTGATACCACTTTTCATTTTTGGTCAGTGTCGAGGGCGTGCATTCTATCAAAATCGGACGAATTGGAACATTCGCTCGAATCGCAATATTTGACGCACCACGTTGGAATTCATTCAGTGATGCGCCCTTTTCTGTTCGTGTCCCTTCTGGAAATATCAATAATGAGGCTGCATCTTTTTCTTGGAGTTTTTTAACGCAGTCCAAAATGAATTGCTCAGACCCCTCATTTAAAATATAACCTGCACTACGCACTGGCCCCAATGTAAATGGATTACGCCAAAGTGCTTTTTTTACAATACAGTTGGCCTTCTCCATTAAGCCAATCAAAATCACCACATCAATCAAGGTTGGATGATTTGCAATGACTAACTCTTGACGGCTATGGGCCAGCTTTTCCAAGCCTTCGACTTCATAGGTCATGATGCCCAATTTAACCATCATTTCAGTAAAGCCTTTAAAGCTATATTTAATGGCTTTTTGCGCACGATCTTGTCTTTTTCTTGTATCAAATGTGCTGACTTTCACCAATGGTGCAACCACACCCCCAATCACAATTCCGCCCAAGCCAAAACTTGCAAAACTAAAACCTGTAGCACCAACACGCCAAGCGTAATTTAACTTTTTCTTTACTTTATTGATATTTAGCATTTGACCCAAGCACCCTTTTCTATCAGGTTTTGATTGTGCCAAAACGCATTAAAATCTTGAGCCTCTAAATATTTGCTCTGTTGCAGTTGCAGATTTTCTACAGCAATTTTTAAATTGGCATTTTCTAAACTGACCACTCCAGCCAATGAAAAAGCTTTAAAATTCTGATACTCATCATATATTTCTGGCAAGGCTTGGTCATAATAAATCACCAAGGCATTTTTGGCATTGTGGTGGGTTTTTAAATAAGCATAAGCTTCGACTAAAGCTTCAGACCATGACGCTGCCAAACTGGTCGCGAGCGTATCATCTTGACAAAATATAGAATACAAACCTGAAACTGCATTATGTACAGAGGTTGAAAAAAGTGTCGGAGATGGGGTTTGGTCTGACAAGACATCTTGTAAAATTTTAAGTGTTTTTTCTTCATCGCCATATTGTGAGCTCCAAACAATATAGTCGACCTGAATCCCCTGCAAACTTTGAATTGCACTATTCAGTGCAATTTTAGCAATACTTGATAACCGTCTACGTTGCATCGCAGGAATTTTTTCAAGTGCTAAAAATGTATCACCATCTTCGCTCAAGGTGAGCCTAGAAATATTTAATTGAAGCATGTTTTATTCATCAACATCAGCTAATTTAATTGGCTTAAAAAGCCTTCTTTAGACAAATTATAACATTTGAATAACAATAAATACAAAAAATACAATTGAACTTTGTCTAATAATTGGTTTCTTAATTAAAAGATCCTCTTGCAACACTATTTTTTACTGCAACAGTTTATTCAATCCCACTTCATCAAGTGGCGTATTATACTTATAAAACTTATTTTAAAAGCTTGTTTACTGTTAATTATCGCTAAGTAATGCTGTTTTTTTATATGACTGTGTTGATGACAGACTCAGGCTCTTATACAAAATGGTAACTCGAAATAACACAGTATTTTGAACAGTCGATTGCTCTCTAAACAACATATCTTTGCTACAACAAACCTAAGCTTTTAACACAACTATTTATACAACTCCAAATTGTAATTTTCCTGTAATTGCTGATTTTAAATCACAATGGATATTTTAAGCTGAACATTAAAGATCTTTCATAAATCAAAAAAATGATCATGTGGAGTAAAGCATTTTGGTATTGAAAATTCCTTCTCCCTCGGGAGAAGGCTAGGATGAGGGGGATTTTATGTTGATCTATGGTTTTAAAAAGGACTTATGGAACAAATTTATTGTTGGCATCCCTTTGCCATGGCTGATTGATTGCTACACGTCATGATCAGCCAAACATACATCTAACAAATCAGCCTGCTGCACTTTCCGCAACCCATTGTGAAAATTTACTTGGAACACCTTTGGTATTTTCATCAAAGCCAAAGAACTTAACACCATCTTCAGTATCTGAATAAGCCGCCATGACTTTTCCTGTTTTGGTATTGATCGCAATGACAGCCTTACTCGAACCCGCCCCACGTGGGTCATAACCACTGCCTACCAGCCAATCACCCTGACGCTGCATTGCACTGGATACCACTAAAGCTGAAGTGAGATTTGCATATGATTTGCCAACTAATTGCTGAAAACGAGCTTTCCAAGGTGCTGCCTGTATAACGTCATGTGGGTGTTTACCATCTGGTTTCGCCATACCTGTTGTTGGAACAGGACGTGTACCGCACTTGCTTTTGATTTCTGACTCATAGCCGATATTACCAACTTCTTGTACATCGATAGTACGCCCAACCTTATCGGCACAGTCAGCCCATTGTTGTGGTGTTTTTGCCTGTGCAACAATTGGCGTAATCAGCATACCCGCCAATAAAAAACTAACAATTTTCATGATTTATTTCCTTTAAACTTTAAATATGTATTTAATTTAACATCGCGATAACAATGGTCTTTTAATAACCTGAGCTTTTAACCAGTTTAGCTGTATCTGCTTTTTGGACTGATACCAATTTTGCCAGATCAGTACCATCACTTTCGCCCTTATAAACCGCATATTCTCCAACCGTTACAGTTGCATGTCCTGTATAGCCAATATAGCCTTCCTTGGGTCTTTTGTTGAGTTTCAATGCCTGAGCTGCCTGTTGAGTGTCACGGAAACAGAACCAACGGGAACGGCGATCATCCGGCTTACGTGGTATCAACTGATCTGAAGGCGCACTGGGATGAAAACAGATAACATCACCTGCCACTTCATCATCAAAATAATATGAATATTCTCCATTTACTGTAATTTGACCACGATATTGATCAAATTCCTGTGTGCTTTTTTGCAGTTTCAAGGCATCTGCATGTGCAAACAAGGGCAAAGCTAAAATACTGCCCAGTAAAAAATTAACCGCTTTCATCATTTTTATCCTTTAAAAAGATCCGATCTTTTATTTAAATATACATTGTCTTTCAAATGCTTATCTCGGGTTTATCACAATAGGCGATGTGACTTAAAGCAGAACCGCTATGTATTACCACCAATAAAATATACTGGCGCCCGGCTCGTAATAAGTACTACATGCTGAGTAAACCACTTTACACTCTTGCTTGTTTTTACTTTGACATTCATAAGCAGCTAATGCTTTGGCGCCTGCGGGCGTACGATCAATTCTAATCACAGACTCTTGACCACCTTGAGTCGGATCAGCCAAGGCAACACATTTATTGTTATAGGTAAAGATGACTTCACAATTTTTACCTCCCTTTTTTTGGCAATTTTCCAAGGCTACTTTTTTTGCCCCACGTTCGGTTCTTGTCGCTTGGGCATAACCTGTAGGTCGAGATGGTGCTGCCTTATCTTCAGCAATCGCGCCCCAACGCTTTTCCCAAAGTGAGGGTTCCCATTTATATGTGCCACCACCGCCACCACCATTACTACCGCCACTTGGAATCGGTGCACACCCTTGCAGGCCTTGCCCACCAATTGGATAATAACCAGGAGGACAATTGCCCTCTGCGGCCACATGGCCTGACCACATCAAAACAACAAACGCCAACACAAGCGTGTTTGCAATCCCCATGAATTGTTTTAAATAGTGTTGCTCTGCGATCGTGAATGTTTTAAGCATAATAAAAGCCCTCATGGCCAATAACCACCAATAAATTGAATGATTTTTACTTAGAAAAAACAAACAATATATGATCAATTTTCTGATTGATGGAATGTTAATATTTTATCTAACGTTCAAACTTAGATTAAAACTTCTACAACTTTTTTCTGCAAGTCATTTTTTATTCATTAAATTTTCTCTAAGCATTCTCATTAAGATTAAATGCAGAGCAGCTAAACACAAACAATTAAATCATGTGAAAAATCAATACAAAAACATGTTTTAAAACAGCAAAATACAGATAAACTTAACCACATCATCCTTAATTAAATCGCCAGTAAACATGCAACACGATATGATGACCAGCCGAAGTTGTGAAAACAATTCAACTGAATCATTGCATGTATTGGCTAAAAGCAGACTGACCGATTTGAATAAAGCGATAAAACAAAAATCGTAATGTATTTACATAGCAAGGAATAAAATGAAACTGACAAGGATATGCACTTTACTGATATTGCCCATCGTTTTAACAGCATGCCAATCCAGCACGGTAAATAAGTTGATAAGAGATCTGCCCTCTCCTGATGGCCGTTTTCATGTGGAAGTTCTTCAGTGCCGAGCCAATGATGTAATGTTTGGTGGCGCAACCCAAGTTCAAATTTCAGTTCTGAAAAAAGGTGAAACTGAAAAATGTCGTTCATTTATTAATGCTTTGGCGCAATTTGATGTAAGAACCATCGACTTTGGCGCAAAGGATAATGCTTTGCACATAGTGTGGCTGTCAGACACTGAACTTAGTGTGTGGCATCGTAGTTTTGCAACATCTCAAGGCAAGAATTATATAGGGCCTGATGTACAGCAAAGTCAGGCTAACTCTCCAATTAAAGTGATTTTCTCGCCTTTGGCTGCGCAAATTGGAATACCATCTCAGATTAAAAAATAAAGCGCTATACACAATCAACTGTTGTATAAATCGTCTAGTTTTGATTGCTGTTGTGATAGCGCAAGGTTTGGTATCCCCTACGAAAAGTGAGGCATTGCCTACGCAAAGGTATTTAAACTTTGAATGTAAGCTGTGGCATCGCAAGCTTTTGATAATCAAAAAATTTATTTCCCCTTGTGATTGATATTAAATAAGAAAAATAATTCTAACTCAAAAGTATATCTACAAATGCAATGAGCATTTTTGATCAAAAACCCGTACCAACGTATATCAATAATAAGCAACAACACTGTACACAGCACAGCTAAAAACAAGCACCCAACTAATCACATTAATTCATAAACTTTTCATAAAAAATGATAAGGGCGTCAAATACAAATTAATTATGCACAAAATACAAAGTTATCTATTGTGATGTAAGTCACTATAACCCTGCATTTATTTAAGTACATTACTATTTTATTAAACAGTGCGACTAAGTGTAATTTATTGAAATCATAAAAAATGATTTTAAATAAATATTAAAAATCAACCTTCTAAAATGAATGGGTTTTACTATGAAATTAGCTCTATTAAGTACTGCAACTTTATCTGCTTTAACACTTTCTGTTTCAGCTTTCGCTGCTGATCCTGTAACTGTTAACGGTGGAACAGTACATTTTACTGGTGAAATCGTAAATGCAGCATGTGCTGTGAGTACAGAATCTTCAAATCAAACTGTTGATTTAGGTCAATACCGTACTGCACGTTTAGCTGTTGCTGGCGATAAAACAACTCCAGTACCGTTCCAAATCAAACTTGTTGACTGTGATCCAACAGTTCAAGCAACTGCTGCTGTTGCATTTTATGGTCAGTCTGTAACGTCTAATGCAAACTTACTTTCAGTTGCTGCTGGTGGTACAAACTCTACTGCTGCAACAAATGTAGGGATTGAGATTGCTGATGACACTTCAAAAATCCTAGGTGTTACTGGTGCTAGTTTCTCTACACCTAAAACATTGATCACTGGTGATAACACACTTCAATTCAGCGCTCGTTATGTAGCGACTGGTGCATCTACACCTGGTCAAGCAAATGCTGATGCAACTTTTGTAGTGAAATATGAATAATTTATCTGCCTAAGATAATTATTAACTATTTGATTACATGAGCTTATTTACCATGAAAAAGTATATAACCCTGATTGCTGGAATATTAGTAAGTACTCATATTTACGCAGAGAGTTATGTGTTTGGTGGAAGAGCTCATTTTCAGGGAGTTTTGATAAATCAAAGCTGCTCAATCTTGATTGAGAATAATGCTGCTGTATCTATTAAAACTCCCAATTCTCCAATTCAAATCAATTTTTCATTATGCCCTGTGAGCATTTACGACAATCTTGCCATTGGTCTATCTGAACAAAATAAGCCAACCCATGAGATGTTTTATACAGATCCAAAAGCAAGAAATGATTTTGATATTCATCAAGAATTAAACATTCAAGGTCTTGAACAGGCCCGTCTGAATCAGAAATTTATTCGACAAATTGATCGACCTGAACGTTATGACAGTTTCGCTAAAAATAGGATTGGTATTCTCCTCAACCAAACTTCAGAACAGTCATCCGCTCAAGCATCGAATATTTTAATTTCTGTTTTTTATCCATAAATGAATTCTAAGGACTTATATGAAACTGAACTTATTTAAAAATGGTGTTCTTAGTATAACCTTAGCCTGCTTAGCATCTACCAGCTTGGCCAATAACAATATAATTGGCGGTATATCACTTGGGGCAACTCGTGTTATTTACCCAACCGATGCCAAGCAAGTTTCATTAGCTATTGTCAACAGCAACAATAAAGAACGCTTTTTAATTAACTCATGGATTGAAAATAATTTAGATGAAAAATCAAAAGATTTTCTGATTACTCCGCCCTTATTTGTCGCAGAAGCAAATAGCGAAAATACTTTAAGAATTGTCAATGTTGCCACCAACTTACCCCAAGATAGAGAGTCGGTATTTTGGGTCAATGTCAAGGCAATTCCTTCGATTGATAAATCGACTTTGATTGACAAAAATATTTTGCAACTTGCTGTTTTATCTCGAATCAAACTGTTTGTTCGTCCAATAAATCTAAAAACCAAACCTGAAGCCGCATTAGAAACACTTAAGTTTTCAAAATCAGCAGAAGGAATCATGGTGAATAATCCATCTCCTTATCATGTTTCTTTTGTGAACGTTTTTGTTGATAACCAAAAAGTGCCAAATGTGATGGCGAGTCCTTTTGCCCAAACAAAAATTTCAGCAACTTCAGGCAATAAGCTGAGTTATCAAACGGTCAATGATTACGGTGGTTTAACGGCTAAAGTTGATTTAGAACTGAAGTAATAATTATGAATAGTCTATTTTCAATGCCATACAATGTTGTATGCGTAAGGAGAAATATCAAGCGATATCCAGTGGGTATCGCAGTGACTATGCTGATTTCAATCGTAGTCCCAAGAACCAGTCATGCAGAACAGGTGTTTAACCCTGCATTTTTAACAGATAACTTATCCAATTCACAAATTTCTGATTTGAGCAGATTTGAGAAATCGACCCATCAATTGCCGGGCGTGTACCGGGTTGATGTGTATGTCAACGATCAATATGCGTTTACCCGCGACATCAATTTTATTGAAAAATCAGGCATTCAAGATACAACGGGGTTATTTCCGTGTTTAGACAGCAAAACATTGCAGGGATTTGGGGTCAATATTGCCCAATACGAGCAATTGTCTAGCTCAAACCCACAATGTGTAGATTTTATTTCAATCATTGACGGTGCAAACAGCCACTTTCAATTTGATAAACAAAAATTATTGATCAGCTTGCCGCAAGCGTCTTTACGCAACCAAATTCGCGGCTATATTCCACCCGATCAATGGGATGAAGGGATCAACGGCTTTTATACCAACTATAATATTTCGGGTTATGACAACTCTAAAACAGATACCAACAGTTTATTTTTACGTCTGGATAATGGACTCAATATTGGCTCATGGCAGTTCCGACATTCGGGCAGTTTTAACGCCAATTCGCACAATGGTAAAACCACAAATCAATGGAATAATTTAAACACCTATATACAAAAAACCATTATTCCTTTAAAAAGCCAGCTGGTAATTGGTGACGGTTCAACAAGTAGCGAAATTTTTGATAGCTTTGGTTTCCGTGGCGCACATTTGTCGACTTCTGAAGCAATGTATCCAGACAGTCAGCAAGGCTATGCCCCTACAGTTCGTGGGGTTGCAAAAACCAATGCAAAAGTGGTGATTAAACAAAATGGTTTTGTAATCCATCAGGTAAATGTCGCACCCGGACCATTCCTTATCCAAGATTTAAATCCAACCTCAATCAGTGGTGACCTTTTGGTTACGATTGAAGAAAATGACGGTTCGATTCAAAGCTTTCAAGTGCCCTATTCAAGCCTTCCAGTGCTACAACGTGAAGGACGTACAAAATATAGTGTGGTGGTGGGTGAGTACCGTAGCGGATTGGATTCTCAAGATAATCCGTCATTGCTACAGGCAACAGCAATTCACGGTTTAAAAAATGGTATATCCGTTTATGCGGGTACGCAATTATCAGAAAAATATAAGAGTGCATTGGTGGGTCTAGGTGCCAACCTCGGCGATTATGGCGCTCTGTCTTTTGACCTTACTCATGCGGACAGTGAGTTGGCGGATCGATCCACGAGCAGTGGGCAGTCTCTGCGCTTTTTATATTCAAAATCATTATTAAGCTCTGGAACAACTTTCCAGTTATTGGGTTATCGTTATTCCACCAAAGGTTTCTATACCTTAAATGATGTTGCTTATAATCGTATGAGTGGCTATCACGTTTCCGAAACTCAAGATGGAAATCAAGCCAATACCCCGATCATTACGGATTACTACAATTTATATAATTCTAAAAAAGGTCGCTTTGAAGTCAATATCTCGCATTCACTTGGCAACTATGGTTCTTTATTTGTCTCCGGAAATCAGCAAACCTATTGGGACACCAACAAAAAAAATGAATGGGTTCAAGCGGGTTATGCAAACTCATGGAAAGCACTGAATTATTCATTCTCAGTCAGCCGTAACAAATATTCTGAGATTAATCAAAGTGACACCATGTACGCCATGAATATCTCCTTCCCATTGGACAAGCTATGGCCGAAAGCGAATTTCCGCAATCATCCAATCCAAAATGCATATAGCACTTTTTCGACCACACAAAATTCAAATGGTAATGAGTCCTATATGGCAGGTTTAAGTGGCACTTTACTGAAAGATCGTAATTTAAGTTATAGCATCAATCAGGGACAAGTCAGTAAGCAAGGCGATATTGGTTCAGTCAGCCTGAATTACAATGGTAGTTACGGTACGGTAGGTGCAGGTTATAGCTACGAAAAGAACTCAAATCAGTTTACCTATAACGCATCTGGCGGTATTTTAGCGCACCGTGATGGGATTACCTTTGGTCAGCCTTTAGGCAGCACCTCAATTTTGGTCAAAGCACCCGGTGCTAAAGGTGTAAATATCGAAAATTATACTGGCGTTAAAACCGATTGGCGTGGTTATGCCATCGTTCCTTATGCCACTGAATATCGTGCCAATCGTGTTGCGCTCAATTCAAATACTTTCAGTAATAATCTCGAAATCAGCAATAACGTTGAAAATGTCGTCCCAATCAAAGGGGCAATTGCCAGAGCAACGTTTAATACCAGTCTAGGTGTACGAGCACTCATCACCTTATCCCATAACGGCAAGTTTATACCGTATGCAAGTAGTGTGATCGAAAAGGAAAGTTCAGCCACCAGTATCGTTGCAGATGATGGTCGAGTTTATTTAACTGGACTTCCGCTCAAAGGCACACTGGAAGTCAATTGGGGTGAATCGGCTGAAGGAAAATGTTTGGCAAACTACGATATTTCAGACATGGACCTCAGCAAACCCGTTATTCAATTTGATCTTGAATGTCAATAAGGAGAGATCATATGAAATTTAAACTTTTAATTTCCAGTATGTTGTTACTTGCGTCTGCCCCATCTTTTGCAGTTGTCTGTTGGAACAGTAAAGGGAACGGTGTGGTGGATGAAGTTTTTTATGATCTGTCCAATAGTTTTAGCAGCTCGAATAACGCTGTAGGTAAAATTGTAGAGCTTAAAAAAAATTTTTCCTCGCAAGTTTATGGAACCTGCCCTGTTCATAATTCCAATATTAGTCGAAATAGAACCATGCGTAGTTATGTTTCCGACCTCTCTGTGGTAGAAACCATCGATCGCTATAAATACTTACCGATCAACGACTATCTGGTCGGTGCCATGAAAATTACCGATAGCTTTGCGGGAGATTTTTATCCTCCTGCAAATTATGTACAGATGGGTACAGATCCCAATGTAAGTAGAGGGCAACCCTTTGGTATTTGGGATTCAAACTTTACCTTCCGCCTCAAAGTGATTAAACCCTTTATTGATTTTGTGCCTATCCCGAAAAAAACCATGTTTACCGTATATGTCACAACGGGTTCAGCAGATCCATTAAGTATCCCTGTTTATAAAATCAGTTACAGCGGTTCTATTACGGTTCCACAAAGCTGCAAAATTGGCACAGGTGACTTTTTAGAAATTAAGTTTGGGGAAATTCCAGCCTATGCCTTTAGTCAGGCGGGTCCTGGCAATAAACCCAACAATGTCAATAAACAAAGTCATACCTTAGCGATTCAATGTACCAATATTGATGCCCAAGCAATGCTGACACTTCGGCTTGAGGCTGAAAAAGCCACTGGAGATATGATGATCTCAGATAATCCAGATATTGGCTTTAAGATGTCAGATCAAAACGACAATGTCTTGTTGCCCAATAATATCAATAGTGTGATTCCGTTTAATCTCAATCAACAACCAGCAAATGTGACCATCAAAGCTTGGCCCGTCAGTATCACTGGGAATAAACCAGTCATTGGTCCGTTTAAATCTAGAGGATATCTCAGAGTGGATTTTGATTAGGAGACGATAATGCAAAATAGAGCAAGATATATGGCCGCTGCCACACTGCTATGTTGTTTAAATATTCATCAGATCACTCATGCTCAAAATAGTAATGTAGAACTAGGTCGAGTGAATATTGAACTTTCAGGGATTGTGACGACAGCAACCTGTGGCGTGTTAAGTTCTGAACAAGATAAATATATTCAGCTTGGCAGCGTTGCAAGCAAAGACTTACCGAATGTAGGTAGTCAATCAAAACCAACCCCGATTCATTTTGAGATGAGTAACTGTCCACCGAATGGATCTGTGACCATTACTTTTGAGGGGCCTCGAAATACTGAAAATGCTGAACTTTTAGCGCTCGATGCCTTAGCCAATAAAGCTGAAAATATTGCCATAGAAATCCGAGATCAAGATAAAAAAAGATTGCCTTTAGGCAAGAAAAGCGAAGCCTTTAGCACAGACATCAATGGCAATGTTTCGGCACTCTTTTATGCAAATTATATCGTGACCAAAGCACAAGCCCTCGCAGGGATTGCAAATGCAAATGCTCAGTTTTCTATTCAATATGATTGAGCACATAACGCGATTTATTATTGACGGTTAATACGATTGAGTATTCAAACTTTTTAAAGCACAGGGTATAGGAACTCATCCTTCTCATTTGAATGGCATAAAAAATAGCGGAGAACTTTATCTATTTTCATCATTCAAATCCCAGCCTCGCTTTAAAGAAAAATGAAGACCTCACACATAACGACAAATCTTTGATTACTTTAAATAAAAAATAAATACACAGAAACATCGAATGAATATTGGGAGAATTCATGAAAACTTTTTTTAAAATAAAAAGTGTGAATAAAGGAATGGCACTTTTATTAGACGATTTCTGTAAAAAAAAAGGCTTAGATGTTTCAAGCGATGCTGAATATCCACTCAATGATCACCTACCGTTTGGCGAATGGCTCAAGAGAATAAAACAAATCAATAAACAATATCCCCAAGTGGGTATTGGATTAGATATCGGTGCTTTGGTTCAGCCCAAACATATCGGCATTGTGGCTTATATGGCTCAGTCGAGTGATACATTATTTGACTATATCGAAATATTGGCTCAATACGAAAAGCTTTGGTTTAATTATATTCCCAAAAAAGTGCTTATTGAGGAAAACCACTTTTCAATCTCATGGGATAAACCTGCATATTTACAAGTAGGTTTATATCTAGAAGAAACCACCATCGTTGAAGAAATACAAGTGTCTAGCCTGTTTCACCACTTACAACAACTGACCGATTCAGATGCAAGTATTTTTCATTGTCTAGAACTTGCCATTCCCAAACCCATTGACACAAAAAAATACCAACAACTGTTTAATTGCCCGATTAAATTTAATACAAAGCAAACTCGTATCGTCATACCGAATTCTTTATTGCAAACCAAATTAAAATATTATGACCCTATTCTTTTAGAAATATTATTGAATCATGCCAACATATTACTCAGTAAAATGCCTCAGGAGGATTCTTTCTTGGAATTGGTTAATCTGAGTATGCTACAAGCACTTGAAAATAATAATGTCCAAATTCACTCTATTGCAAAATCATTAAATATCTCTGCGAGAGCACTGCAAAAATATTTAAAAAATAGAGACCTTTCCTTTAAAGAAATTCTCAGTAATATTCGTCAAAATTTAGCCAAGAAATATCTGCAAAATCAAAACTTATCCATCACAAAAGTTGCCTTTTTACTTGCCTATAAAGACCAAACCTCATTTAATCGTGCGTTTAAAGCATGGAATGGGGTTTCTCCTTCTATGTGGAGAAAGCAAAATATCAATAAAACATTAGATGTAAATGAAAAACATCATGTCAATGAAAGCTTTGAAACAGAGCTCAATAGACATGATGTTCAACTCAGCTAAAATAAGCTAAATCTCGCTAAAATGACCTAGAACATCCAACCTAAGTGATTGATTTCTTTTTATAGACTGGCGTGATAAAAGCAAAAGCCTAAACATAAAAAACAAACTTTGTCGTGCTGGCTTTGCCCTTAACCGACAAAGTTTGCTGGTTGTTCTGCGCTGTTTAATGCTGATTTAATCCAAATGAACGGCCATACGCTTCGCGGTTTTATTCTTACGTGTCACCATCAGACCACAAATCACCACGATGGAGGTTACTCCTAAGGACAAAGTCGTTTCATAACTATATTGAGGCGATAAAAACATATAGCCCAATACACTCATAATCACCACAATGACAAACCATGTCAGCCAAGGAAATAACCACATTTTAAAGGTCACTTGAGCGCCTATTTTTTCCAGTTTAGCTCTTGAGCGTAGTTGTGACACAGCAATAACTAAATAAACCACTAAGGCAATTGAACCGGTTGTTGAAAGTAAAAATCCAAAAACTTGCCCGGGAAACATATAATTCACGGCGCAACAAATCAGTCCAACCAAGGTTGAAGCAAACACTGCGATCGTTGGTACACCTGCATCATTAATTTTAGTCACAACTTTCGGGGCTTCTTGACGTGCACCCAATGCAAACAGCATCCGTGAAGAAGTATATACAGCCGCATTCATACAACTTGCCACCGCGATAAACACCACCATGTCCATAATCAGTTTGGTTTGCGGCACATTGAGGCTGACCAAGACATACTGAAAGGTCCCCAATTTTTGTAAATCAGGCGAACGCCAATCGACTAAAGCCACTGCTAGAAAAATCGAAACGACAAAGAATAAAATGATGCGATACAGCACTAGATTGGTGGCACGTTTAATTTTCTCTTGTGGATTTTTAGACTCTGCCGCAGCAATCGACAGAATTTCAACACCAAAAAATGAAAATGCTGAAATTAAAATCGCCGAGAGAACACCACCCATGCCATGCGGCATAAAACCGCCATTTGAAAATAAATGCCCCACACCACTGACATCACGAGCCAAAGGCCAAAGACCGAATACAGCCGATGCACCAATCACAATAAACAGCAGTATCGCAACCACTTTAATTAAAGCAAACCAAAACTCAAACTCACCAAAACTTTTGGTACTAAAGAAATTGGCTAAACTGAGTAAAATAATAAAAGCAAAAGCATAAATAGCACTGGAAACTTGAGGAAACCATGCATGTAAAATTTCCGCACCAGCAATTGCTTCAATAGGGATTACCAAAACCCAAAACCACCAATATAACCAACCCACGGTAAAGCCAGCCCAAGGGCCAATTGCTTTACGCGCATAAGTGGAAAATGAACCTGTATCTGGTTGAGCAACGGCCATCTCACCGAGCATACGCATCACCAAAAAAACAATAATACTGGTAATAATATAAGCCAGTACAGCAGCAGGACCTGCTTTGGCAATTGCAGCTGAAGAGCCGACAAATAAACCTGCACCAATAACGCCACCGATACTAATCATCGTGATATGCCGGTTGGAAAGTCCTTCACCTAATTTTGTTGTTTTAACACCATTCATATTTTATTCCTTAAAAATACTTTTAAAATCGTGATTTACATTATTAAATCCTTATTCAAAAGAGAGAAAATCGATGATCTTCCCTCTATACACAAAAAATTAATTTAAAGTCGGCATTGAAAACTGCTTAGCTTCACGAACGTGTGTAGCTGGCCAGCGCTGGGTAATGGTTTTACGGCGCGTATAGAAACGTACTCCATCTGGCCCATAAGCAGACAAGTCACCAAATAACGAACGCTTCCAGCCACCAAAACTATGATAAGCAACAGGTACGGGCAATGGCACATTTACCCCGACCATTCCCACTTGGATATGATGGGTAAAATAGCGCGCAGCTTCCCCATCACGGGTATAAATACAGGTACCATTTCCATACTCATGATCATTGATTAACTGCATCGCCTGTTGCATGGTTTCTACGCGAATCACCTGTAAAACAGGGCCAAAAATTTCTTGCTGATAACTAGTCATGTCTGATGAAACTTGATCAATCAGCGTCGGGCCAACAAAAAATCCAGTTTCATAACCAACAGGTTTGGCATCACGACCATCAACAACGATTTTAGCACCTTGCTGTTCAGCACTTTGGATAAAAGCTTGAACTTTATCTTTATGTGCTTGCGAAATGAGCGGTCCAAAGTCATTTTGTTGATCTGCATAATGACCAAACTTGAGTTGTTGCATTTCTTGGCTAAGTTTTTCAATCACCAGATCAGCAATTTCATCGCCAATTGCCACTGCTACAGACAATGCCATACAGCGTTCACCAGATGAGCCAAAAGCTGCACCCAATAATGAGTTCACCACATTATCGATATCTGCATCAGGCATGATAATGGCATGATTTTTTGCGCCACCTAAGGCCTGACAACGTTTGCCTGCCGAGGTTGCTGTACGATAAATATATTCAGCAATCGGGGTTGAACCAACAAAACTGATCGCTTGAATATTTGGATGATCTAATAAGGCATCCACTGCTTGTTTATCACCATTGATGACGTTAAACACACCATCGGGTAAACCTGCCTGTTTAAGTAATTCCGCCAAATATAATGCTGCGGATGGGGTTTTTTCAGAGGGTTTTAAAATAAAGCAGTTTCCGCAAACAATCGCCATCGGGAACATCCACAATGGCACCATTGCTGGAAAATTAAATGGTGTAATCCCAGCAACCACACCTAAAGGTTGAAATTCACTCCATGAATCAATATCTGGGCCAACATTTTTTGAGTATTCACCTTTTAAAAACTCAGGTGCACCACATGCATATTCAACATTTTCAATTCCGCGTTGTAACTCACCTTGCGCATCATGGCAGATTTTTCCATGTTCCTGTCCAATCAACTCACAGAGTTTTTCAGCATTGTCTTCTAACAGTTGTTTAAACTTAAACATCACTCGTGCACGTTTAATCACAGGGGTATCGCGCCATGCTGGAAAAGCCTGTTGTGCAATGTGAACCACCTGATTGACTAAGTCGCTATCTGCAAGCGCAACTTCTTTGCTGATCTTGCCTGTGGCTGGATGAAATACAGCTTGTGTTCTTGAGGTCTTGCTTACAAGTCCCCCTTGAATAAAATGCCCAACCAGCGTGATCGGTTGTACTGTTTCAACTGTTTCGGTATTAGACAGCTCGCCACCACTAAAATTTTCTAAATTGTTCATTACTTTTCCTTGTCTATTGTCCAGCTGTTCCGTATTGATTTGCTTAGAGGCACACCCTATTTATTTCACCTGATAAAGTGCCTCACCTACTGCATTCATCAAGCTGCTTAATTGCGCTTCTGTGCTGTTAAACATTGGGCCAAACTGAAGGGTATCCCCACCAAAACGCACATAGAAACCTGCTTTCCACAGTTTCATTCCAATTTCAAAACCACGAATCGTGGCATCACCATCACGTGGAGCCAATTGCAAGGCACCAATCAATCCACAGTTACGGATGTCGACAATATGGGGGGAACCTTTTAATTCATGGACAAGCTTTTCAAAGCTTGGTGCCAAGCCAGCAGATTGGGAAATTAAATTTTCATTTTCGAGTACATTTAAGGTGGCGAGAGCAGCGGCACAGGCAACAGGATGGGCCGAATAGGTATAGCCATGGGTAAATTCAATGGCATGTTCAGGCAAGTCTTGCTGCATAAATGCATTGTAAATTTCATGGCTTGCCACCACCCCACCTAATGGAATTGCGCCATTGGTAATCTGTTTAGCAAAGGTCAAAAGGTCTGGTGTAACTCCAAAATGTTCAGCCGCAGTCCATTTGCCGATACGCCCAAAGCCAGTGATCACCTCATCGAAAATCAGTAAAATATCGTGTTGGTCACAAATTTCTCGTAGGCGTTGTAAATAACCAACTGGTGGCACGATACAGCCTGCTGAACCTGAAACAGGTTCTATTATTACTGCTGCAATATTAGAAGCATCATGTAATTCAATCAGCTTGAGCATTTCATCTGCCAGCTCAACCCCACCCGTTTCAGCACAGCCTTTGCTAAAACTTAAATGCGCCTGTAAGGTATGAGGCAAATGATCCACATCCATCAATTGACCAAACATTTTACGATTTCCACCAATGCCGCCGAGACTGGTCCCTGCCACGTTTACACCGTGATAGCCACGCGCTCGTCCAATCAATTTGGTTTTGCTTGGTTTGCCTTGAATGCGCCAATAGGCACGTGCCATCTTGATCGCAGTATCCGCAGACTCTGAACCAGAGTCGGTAAAAAATACATGTTGCAGTTTTTCCGGCATCAGCTGAACAATTTTTTCAGCCAATTGAAAAGATAAAGGATGTCCAAATTGGAATGCAGGTGAATAATCCAATTTTGCCAATTGCTTACTTACAGCCTGTTGGATTTCAGGCCGTGTATGCCCTGCACCACACGTCCATAGCCCTGACAATGAGTCATAAATCTCACGTCCAGTACTGTCAATTAAATACGATCCTTTTGCACCCACGATCATGCGCGGATCTTTATGGAAATTACGATTTGCAGAAAATGGCATCCAATGGGCTTGATAATTTAAATTCATCTGCTCATTTGACTGACTGGCTTCCAATGCGTCATCGCGGTCATTTGATGTATCGATATCAAACATAAGTACTCTTCTTGTTTTGTGGTTATCTCTTGAGTGTACAAAGCGAGATAGTTTTGATAAATTCAAAATATCTTGAGTTTAGATATAAAAAAGCAAAACTAAATGAAACCTAAAAAATTAAATCAAGTTACTGATTTTGATATAAAATTACTTAAAATATTTAAAACAGTCTGTGACTGTCACAGCTTTACTGCTGCTGAAAGTATCCTAGGGATTAGCCGTTCTGCGATTAGTTTGCATATGAGTGATCTGGAAAATCGCTTAGGGATTCGCCTCTGTCAACGTGGCCGAGCAGGCTTTTCCATCACCGATGAAGGTCGGGAAGTTTTAGAATATATTGAAGTACTGACGGCTTCGATTGAGGACTTTCGTGCCAAAATCAATCAAATGCATAATCAGCTCAAAGGTGAATTTAATATTGGAATTATTAATAACTTAGTCACGATGCCCAGTGCTTATATTACCAATACATTGGCACAGCTTGCGGAAGAAAATACTGAGGTGGTTATTAATATTAGTATGAGCACACTGTCAGATATTGAGTGTCGTGTTTTGGACAATCGCTTACACGCTGGTGCGATTCCTTTGGTGAGTCCATTGTCAGGCCTCGATTATTTTCATTTATATAATGAAGAGTCTTCACTCTATTGTGGGCAAAATCACCCGCTGTTTCAGCATTTAGGAGAAATAAGTTTAGATGACTTAAAACGATGCAATACGGTTCTTCCAAATTACGCCATTACCCCCGATGCAATGAAGTTGCATCAACGATTGAACTGTTCCGCCACAGCCAGTGACCGAGAAGGTATCGCCTTTCTGATTCTTTCAGGAAAATTTATGGGTTTTTTACCCAATCATTATGCGAAAAAATGGGTCCAAGATGATTTAATGCAACCGATTTTACAAGAGAGAATGCATTACAGTACGCCGATCTGTCTAATTACCCACAAAGGAAAAAATTACAATATTATCTTAAAAACCTTTATGGATATATTAAATAAAACCGTCCAACCGATAAAATAATATACAAAGATTTAAAACAGTTTAAAATTCGATTGTTTTTAATACACATTAAAATATAATCCAACTAAAATAATCAGATTATATTTTAACTTATCACACAGCATAATTTTTAATTTATGTTATTTATATCACAAATTAATAGGCTTAATAATAATCTACCACCAGTATTTTATGCTGCTCACTTTCTAAATCTTGAATTTTTAAATGCGCCACACTATTGGCCTTCTTATCAACTAAGTTATTGAAATTAAAACTATCTATTGTGGTGGTTTTTCTCAACACATCAATCGTATTATCAATCGCTTTGCAATTAGAATTATTAGAATCCTTTTCACATGTAAATTCTACAATCTGCCCTTGAAAATGAATCTCCTCTGCATAAGTGGCTAAACTTAAACTCGATATCGTTGTAAATGTTATTAATAAAAAGGATAGTTTTTTATTTAACTCCATCTCATTCCCCTCTAAAGAAATGGTGTAGTTAATTAATTACATAACCTTATTATTAATACAAGATTTTCCAATCAATAAATAAAAAAATAATTTTAAAAAATATGATTCACGTCAATTAATCATATTCAATTGTGACGGTTGCCATAGCTCGGACTTTTCCGGGCATCACTTTGGTTGCAGTCTGATAGTAACGCGCAGTCATTGGCACATTGTATTGAATATTATCATTTGACTTTAACGTGCCTAATTCTAGCTTGTCATTTTTAGCAATCACTTTATTCGAATTTTTATATTGTGAAAGCAATTGTACGCCAACACCTGATGCACTGCTTCCTGCGGTATTTGTATTCGCAAGTACATTTTGAGTGCTACTACTCACCGCATCATAATCAAAGCTTAGGCTGATTTTATTGCTTTCTTCATAACCACTCGGGTTTTTACCACCATTACACAAAATGTTGAGATCAAAGGCTTGCTCACCTTGCGTTGAACCGACACCTTTAAAATCAACCTTATTTACCGTTGGCAGTGTCACAGTTTTATTAATATTTCCCAATATTTCACATGAAGAAGACGCAATAGTAATCGCATTCCCATATACCGTACTGGTTAACCAAGGTGGGCTTTGGCGTTCACCAGAACGATAACTACTATATGTGCCTGGAACCAGTGCGCCAGATCCTGTTGATGTCGCCGTTTTAACAATTTCAACAATAAAAAACCCTTCTGCCAAAACACGTCTGCCACTCGCACTTCGTGTATAAGGATAATAATCGGCAAAACCAGGAGCTGTTGGCGCTTCACGGTATAAGCGAATACCAATTCCATCAATATTGGTGTTATAAACCGAATTACCGATAGGGCTAAGTGAATAGTTTTGAGTTAAAACAGCACCAAGTGTGCCATAACTACCACAACTATACGTCGAACCATTGGGTCTAATTGGAAAAGAGGCTTTGCGTAAAACCTTTCCGACAGGGTCACTTGGTCTCACCACAACACGTCCTACTGCCATGCTCACATCAACAGTAGAGAAACCACGATCTGGTATACATGCAGCATATGTCCCTGAACTCACAGTCCCAGCAATGAGCAAGAGAATACGATTTAAAACTTTACCGTTCATTGACATACACCTTCCGCCATAATCATATTTTGCTTTTTGTCTGCTGCTTGCGCAGAAACATCATATTGGATGTGGCATTGCTCGTTAGCATTTTCGCCCCATTTCACTGTAACCGAGTCTGCAGTAGTATTGGTTCTTAAGTAAACCATACTTCCTTGCGCAACCATTCCAATATTTTCACCTTTTGTATCAAATACTTCTGCTGCAAAAGGTAAAGTTTCACCATTTTGTTTTTTGCTGCGAATATAAATTGCTTTACCAGTTTTCGTCGCAAAACTCACTTGTGAAATTGAACCTGCATAGGGTGCGATACGCTGACTTGTACCATCTAACTCTACATCTGTCGACATTCCTTGAGGATCAAGGCTAATGTCATTTAAACGATATGGAGTTACATATGGAATCACCGCATAACCAGATTTATTGATACTTAAACCTGTCGCATTATTCACTTTTGCACCAGCAGCTTCAGGTGCATATACCAACACCATGGTTTGCCCCTGATCTGGTCCAAACAAGACACCTTCAGGATGAGCAACAATATTACCACGTGCAGTCAACATGGCTTGTTGATAACCATCTGCAGCACTGAATGAACCGCCAACAGTAGCGTAGTTGGTGCGATACTGAGCATTTAAATTGGCACTCGGATTATCACCATAGCGCGTCGATACAGATGTACCATAGTTAAAACGATCGCCAACCACACCACTCACACCGACAGTCGCATTATCTTGCGTCATAATCGAGTTAAGGTTCGCTGAGCTTTTCTTAAATGAAAGTGGTAAGGACATGGTCAACATATACTCAGTATCACTATTGCTGATACTTGTGGCATTATTTTCAACAATACGCTTAATTGCCGACAAACCATAAGTCAAACCACGGTAGTTGTTGCTATAACCCACTTGATACTGACGGGTTGTTTCCTGACGATTCCAGTAATCTACCCACGAACCTGTTGCATAAATATTGCCAAAATCACGTGGTAAACCCTGATTCAGTGTGATCTGAAATTCACTGCGCTGTTTACCTACATGAGCTGAACTAATGCCTTTATTGTCAAGGTCTTGTACCAATATTGCATCACGTAACTTATAAAAGTTTTCTGTAGAATAACGATATGCAGCTAAGGTTAAATTGGTATCTGTTGGGGTAATTAATTTACTATAACTGATACGGAAACTTTGCCCACTTTCACTTTTGCGACGTTCAAAATCTGCTTGTGAATGCGTTACATCAAGTGCAATTGCGCCAATAGGTGTTGCAAAAGCACTGCCCAATGTCACTGCTGAATAGTCTTCTGAGAACTGTACACCACCATAAGCCGTGATCGAGTTGTTGATACCGCGTTGATATTTCCCTTGTACAATAAAAGGATCTAGATCGATATCTTTATCACGGAATTGACCCATTGACACAGAATAACGACTCATTCCTGGACGGAGCATTTGTACAACAGATGCATAAGGAATTGAATAGCGTTGAATCTCACCATTGGCTTCTAAAATAGAAACTTCGAGTTCACCACCAAATCCTGTCGGATAGAGGTCATTGATTTCAAAACTACCCGGTGCAACCGTTGTTTGATAAATCAACTGACCTTGCTGACGTACTTCAACCTTGGCATTGGTTTTTGCATTACCGCGAATACGAGGTGCATAACCAATCATACTGTTGGGTAACATACGGTCATCACTGGAAAAATCGAAACCACGATAACCAAATGAATCAAAGATTTCACCATCAGTAAAGCTTTCACCTAAAGTCAATACACCACGGTATTGCGGGAATGCGCGTTGCACATAGGTGTTAATCGCGTCATAACTTGATTTAGATTGATTATCTGTGGTGGTGCGGTCTTGCCATTGCCATTGCCCATTATGGCGCAATTGCCAGCCAGCTAAATTTGCACCAGCGGTTATCGAAGTAAATGCGTTGGTGGTTTCTTGGCCACCTTGGGTTTTATTAAATGTTTTATATGCACTGGCATTATAAGAAAGAAATGCAGCATTGATCCCGCGATCCCAAACACTAGGGTCGACATAGCCTTGCGCATTTTTTTGCATCGCAACTTGTGGAATCGAAATATCGACACGTAAGCGTGAAGTATCAAATTCATAAAACGAATCTTCAACCCACTGTTCAATTTTCTGACAACCTGTCAAAGCAAAGCTTTCGCCTTTTTTTAACACGTCTGCTTTAACGCCATATTCTAATAATTGGTTTGAGCTAAAGCAGGTAAACGCATTTTGATTATTTTCAGTTGCTTTAAACACCATACGATGTTTACCAAACCAGTTACCATTGACATAAATATCCACATTATAGTCACCTGGTAACACAGGATTGCCATATTTAAAGCGATTTACATCTATCTTTTTGGCATCGCCAATTAAAAAAGCCGAATCAAATTCTGCTTCTGCAGCAGTCGGAGACTTTTCAGCCTCTTTTAAGTCAGTTTCAGATGCATTAACTAAAGCAGGAATGCTGAGCGTAATAACCCCACAAGCCACATAGTAACTGATATGTCGCTTGATCCACTTGTAGCTTTGTTCATTTTTTTGCATAAAGAAGTCTGCCTATCAACAAATGAATAGGTTTTTTTACTCGCTTACTCTCAGATAAATGAAATGATTAAATCATCATTGCGAAGGTGCTTTAAATTTCTTGCATTGAAGAAATTTAAAGACTTGTTCAATCTATTAAAATTTAATATTTCGCTCTACACGACCACCATAATCATTGATTGTGGTAAAGGTCATCTTAGCGACATTGGAATTTTTTAAACTCACCGTTCCATCAGAAAATGGTTTCAACATTAAACCTTGTGAAATCAAATCAACGCGTTTGCCTGATTGATCTTGCATAATAGAAGTCAAGGTAATATGAAATGGTGTTGGGTTTTTTACGGTTAACTGAGTACCGTTATTGCTCCACTGTAATTTTTCAGGTGCCAAAGCGACATCTTCTTTAAGTCCAGCTGGGCGATAAAAAAACTTAATACGCGATCGAATCGCAAGTTGTAAAAAGTTATCTGGTACAACATTCTGATCTTTCGCAGAAGGTTTTGGTGGGATATCGAGAATATTTAACCAAAAGAGCGTTTCTTGAGTTTTACTTAACTCATTTGCATTTGGCAAACTGGTAATACGTAAAGACTGCCCTTTTTTAGCTTCCACACGCGATATAGGCGGTGTAATCATAAAAGGCGCTTTCGATTGATCTGGCGTAGATTTCGCATCTCCCTCATCAATCCATGCTTGAACCAATGCAGGATTATTTCCGTTATTACTTACCTGTAAAGTAATTTCACGTGCATCAGATGGATAGATAACACGAGTACCATGAATGATGATTTCAGCATTCGCTGCACCAAACGGAATTAAAAATGCGAGTAAACCTTTTTTAAGAAAGGAATGATTCAAGAACATAACGATTATCTCTATATCTAAAATAAAGTAAAAGAGCTAGGTTGCTAGACAACCTAGCTCCGTACCATTCAATAAAAAATTATTGATAGATAATAGTATATTGAACAGACGTTGTTACTTTACCAGCAGCAGATGCATCAGTTGCATAATATTCAGCATAGTAATTAAGATCAGCTGCACCTTTGTCCGCAACATCTACCCATTGAGAGTTAGTTTGCGCGCCAGAAGCACCCGCAGCAAGTACAGGAATGAATTGGTTATTTGAACCTAACAATTGAACTTGAACGTTTTTCGCGCCAGTTGCATCTGTGTTATTTAAACGACCAGTACCAAAATCAACTGTTGAACCTGGTTCAAAATAAGTTGCAACTTTGCCTTCAGAGCAGTTAGCCAAGTTGATTGTGAATGGCGTACGGCCCGCGATATCACCAGTTTTAGCAAGAGTTTGCTTAGATACTGTAGGAAGCGTTACTGTGAAATCTTTACCTTGTGGAGTTACGATATCACAAGTTTTGTCAGTTACTAGACCATTGATTGTGATTGTGCCGTCTGCTGCAAAAGCACTAGACATTGCTAAAATTGAAACTGATGCTGCTAAAAAAGTATTTTTCATACCAAGTATCCTATACAGACAAAAAAATGATTCGTTTAGATCGATGGGTATTATGCACACTGAGATAAAAATGTAAACAAAGTCACACTTTGTGTATAAAATAGATACAAGTGTATATAAATTTGTATTTTTTGAGAAAAATATTTTTATTATAAATTTCAATATATTAAATATTTATTACATTCATATTTCAGTTTTATTTAAAATATTTTTTTTTGTAAATTTTTTACATAAAAACAAAATTCACGTTATTTCAGCATAAATTTTAAATTAGTCACATGAGTATAAATCATCGTTTTATGTCATTTGATTAAGAAAATTTGCTTTGAAATTCAGGCAAAAAACAGCGATATCACAACTCCCCCTCGCCCCCTTATAAAGCTAAAAGACCAATGAGCAGCAATGCTTTAACGACTATTTTACTGATTGATATTTCGCTTAAATTTAGAATTTCCACTGACCAATGTTTGACAAATCGCCCAGTTAACATGCCCAATGATGATGTTTATATATGAGCTTAAGGAATGAATATTTTTATTTTTCTATATAATATTCTACTTTTTTAATGTTAAAAATCATATAAATATTTTTTCCAATTAAAATGTGAAATAGTTAACATATTAATATGTGTTGTGTTGGCTTCTTTTAAGCTGCCTGTATGGCAGTGGACTAGCACGACTGTGGTGGTAGAAACCGTCTACATTTCTAAGCTGCCTACTCGACAGTGAATCCAGTAGAAAACAATATTGTAGGTCTTGACTGTTTCTAAGCTGCCTATGCGGCAGTGAACGTAGTTTTCTTGTTTCATTACTTACTATTTGATTTCTAAGCTGCCTACTCGGCAGTTAACATTCATTTACCAATGCATAATCTAAACCTACATTTCTAAGCTGCCTGCTCGGCAGTGAACAATCCCCATCAAAAATCAATTCAGCTTCGGCTTTTCTAAGCTGCCTATGTGGCAGTGAACTTGCGTTATTGCAAAGTATTCCCACCAGTGTTTTTCTAAGCTGCCTATGTGGCAGTGAACTTGGACGCATGACCCAGCCGTTATCTCGTCTATTTCTAAGCTGCCTATGCGGCAGTGAACCTTACACTACAGATCAATTAGACGATGAATCATTTCTAAGCTGCCTACTCGGCAGTGAACAGAAGTTCCAACATCCTGCCCAGCTTTTCGCTCTTTCTAAGCTGCCTACTCGGCAGTGAACGTGTAGCTTCTTGGTATGGACGACAATTTCATTTTCTAAGCTGCCTATGTGGCAGTGAACAGTGATCTTTCTAAAAATGTTTTGCCTCTTGCTGAGTATTAGTTTTAATACTCATTCTCTTTTCTTTAAATATTCAGAAACCCACTCAATTGAGTGGGTCTTTTGGTTAGCTATGATGAAGCTTGCAATATTTTTTCGGCACCAGCTGCTAAAAATGCAGAACGGGATTTATACTGCTTATCTTTACCCACTTTATCATCTATGAGATAAATTAAGCGACTTGGTAAAGTGACATTAATTTTTTCAGCCTTACCTAAATAACGGTTCACATCAACATCTACAACTGCCCAGATAAAGCCTTTAAACTCTTCATCGTTAAGAAATTTACTCACTTCTGATGCCAAAGGAATATTTTTGCCATCTTCTGCAAGAATCTCCAAATGATCTGCAATTGCTTCTTTCGCATTGCTTAATGCTTCTTCAAAAGTATCTCCCCCAGAGAAACATCCCTGAATATCAGGAACAATCACGCCATAGGCTTCATCATTCGAGCCTTTTTCTACTGCAATTGGATATAACATACTCACCTCTTTTGGAGAAAATGAAGTTTGGATGCAGTGGGTCACTCAAGACCTGCTTGCTTTAAAATGCTTTTAACAGTTCCAGTTGGTAAATCTTTTTTAGGGTGAGGTACTGTGACCAGACCTTCTTTGGTGGGGTGTTTAAAATGGTGGTGACTACCTTTAACCCTAACCTCATACCAACCGTCTGCTTCAATCATCTTAATCAATTCCAGACTTTTCATTTCAACTCCATCTGCCTTGATGAGTAAAATATAACCCCAGAGTTATATTAATTCAACAACCCCAAAGTTATTTTAAAAAATATTTCTAACCAACCTGCAATCCCAAACCTTTCCACAATCAACTAAACAAGATTTTTTGTTGCTGCCAATCTTTATTTTCTAAGCTGCCTATATGGCAGTAAACAAACCTATAAAGGAATACTTTATATTTCTAAGCTACTAATTTAGTAGAAAGTACTATTATCCTTTAGGGGGAAATGGATCTTTTCCATGACTATCCTTCTGTGAAATTTTTCCATCTTTATTATGAATAACTAACTCAGTTTGTTGATTCTCACTAATAGTCCTAGCACGATCAATCGCATCTTGTTTTGTATCAAAATGACCAGATGATCTTTCTCCTCCACTTTGTTTAATATCCCAACCACCTTTTGGATTTGACACAACATGCATCGATTTATTAGACATTTTTTAACCTCTCCTTAGATAAATAGAACAAATATTGTTCAATTTATCTAAATATAAAATAAGCAAAAATAAAGTTCAACCTATAATGTATTTCTTTAATATCAAAATCATCTTTTCAACTGACCAAACATCCTACCCATACCTATGCTACAGTGAACCAATATATTTCGGTTTATAGAATTCTTGCACATTCCTAAGCTGCCTATTCGGCAGTGAACTCTTCCAACCCTGAATCGGGATTGACTCGATATTTCTAAGCTGCCTACTTGGCAGTTAACAGAAACCAAGACCACTTTTACCGCTGAACACATTTTCTAAACTGCTTACTCAGCAGTGAACTCATCAATTGCTTCAAGAATCGTTTGTGCATTCTTTCTAAGCTGCCTATGTAGCAGTAAACGCCCTGCTGTACCATTCAATGGTGTGAATTTATTTCTAAGCTGCCTACTTGGCAGTGAACATGCTTGGGATAACGAAGATTTATTTTTTTGTTTTCTAAGCTGCCTACTCGGCAGTGAACTCATTATGGGCTTTGATCCAGCTTCGCCAGAATTTCTAAGCTGCCTATGCGGCAGTGAACTCCAAGATTTAAAGAATCACACACTTTCAGAATTTCTAAGCTGCCTATGTGGCAGTGAACAGCCTTATTGCCACACCAATGAATTGATGTGATTTCTAAGCTGCCTACTCGGCAGTGAATCGGCGAATACTGCACCTTAATTTTTAAGTACCTTTCTAAGCTGCCTACTCGGTAGTGAACTTTTGGACTGAATACGATTTTGTGTTTGAAAATTTTCTAAGCTGCCTACTCGGCAGTGAACTTTATCCCAATACAAGTCGTGCTTCCCGTTAATTTCTAAGCTGCCTACTCGGCAGTAAACTCAACTCATAAACCCAACGAGATACTGTTTCATTTCTAAGCTGCCTACTCGGCAGTGAACCTGTCTTGCTTCGACCAATACCAATACAAACATTTCTAAGCTGCCTACTCGGCAGTGAACGAAAAAATTTATCAACTCTTATGTCAGTTAACTTTCTAAGCTGCCTACTCGGCAGTGAACCAATGCGTAATTGTTTAACATCTTCTGGTGTTTTTCTAAGCTGCCTACTCGGCAGTGAACATTTAATATCACCGAAACCGCCAGCATTGGATTTTCTAAGCTGCCTACTCGGCAATGAACGTGCCATACCAACATTCCTGCATGAGCTGGGTTTTCTAAGCTGCCTACTCGGCAGTGAACAGATTTATCAGTGTTGTACTTCACATTGAATTTTTCTAAGCTGCCTACTCGGCAGTGAACAGAAATTCATTGATCAACCTAACAAGTCTAATTTTCTAAGCTGCCTACTCGGCAGTTAACATTCATTTACCAATGCATAATCTAAACCTACATTTCTATGCTGCCTATGTGGCAGTGAACTTCCGAACTCAAAAAGACGTTTAATTTATAGTTTTCTAAGCTGCCTATGTGGCAGTGAACCCTTTTACAGTAGCTGCCATTTATGATGATGCTTTCTAAGCTGCCTATGTGGCAGTGAACTGGTGGGAATATTTTAGTTTTCTTTTCACATTTTTCTAAGCTGCCTATGCGGCAGTGAACTGTTGCAGTTTTTGGCGAGGTGTTATGTGGGGTTTCTAAGCTGCCTACTCGGCAGTGAACGTGGTTCTATTCACGTAGACTCTCCATATTCTTTTCTAAGCTGCCTACTCAGCAGTGAACCATAAACGTTATGACCTTGCAATAATTTCAAATTTCTAAGCTGCCTATGTGGCAGTGAACCCTTTCGTGTCGAGTCTGTGGCTTTGGGTGTTTTTCTAAGCTGCCTATGTAGCAGTGAACATCAACTGATTAGTCCAATTTTAGTACTAGACTTTCTAAGCTGCCTATGTGGCAGTGAACGACTGCTAAAGGGTATAAAAGGCTTTCATGCTTTTCTAAGCTGCCTATGCGGCAGTGAACTTTTACTTGCTGATAAGTCACGTTCAAATTCTTTTCTAAGCTGCCTACTCGGCAGTGAACCGATTGTCAGTAATATTCAGCCGAATTAACCTTTTCTAAGCTGCCTACTCGGCAGTGAACCTTTCAAGATTTTAAAAATTTGATCAGACATTTTTCTAAGCTGCCTACTCGGCAGTGAACAATCTGAAGATAAGAACATAAAACTTTCAGATTTTCTAAGCTGCCTACTCGGCAGTGAACACATAGTCACTGATCCAACGGGACTGGTATCTTTTTCTAAGCTGCCTACTCGGCAGTGAACCTGGATCTAAAACCCAAGGGATTCACATTCAATTTCTAAGCTGCCTACTCGGCAGTGAACATTTTAAGAGGGCGAGTAGCTTCATCAACGATTTTCTAAGCTGCCTACTCGGCAGTGAACTGTGATAACTGCCATCCTAAACGCTCGATATTTTTCTAAGCTGCCTACTCGGCAGTGAACATCTATGCACTAACAGAAGAACAACGTCAACATTTCTAAGCTGCCTACTCGGCAGTGAACGTGAAAATTATATCGCTGTGAAATTGCCTTATTTTCTAAGCTGCCTACTCGGCAGTGAACACGATAGAAGAAAATGCTAAGGCAATTGCACATTTCTAAGCTGCCTACTCGGCAGTGAACAACCCATCGTCTATACCAATATTCACTGACTATTTCTAAGCTGCCTACTCGGCAGTGAACTGTTTTACGGTCTACACCGCAATCTTCCGCTATTTCTAAGCTGCCTACTCGGCAGTGAACCTAGGTTTAACCACATTAATCTGTGTGCTTTGTTTCTAAGCTGCCTACTCGGCAGTGAACGATGGCATTGAAACAACTTTTATGATCTATATTTTCTAAGCTGCCTACTCGGCAGTGAACATGCCCTTTCGGGTTCTATTATAAGTTCTATATTTCTAAGCTGCCTACTCGGCAGTGAACGAAAAAGATGGTTATGCTTTTATGATTTTAGATTTCTAAGCTGCCTACTCGGCAGTGAACTTCCGAAGATCCAACCGCCCCCGGCTTTAGTGTTTCTAAGCTGCCTACTCGGCAGTGAACTGTTGGTAATAAAGAGGGTAAAGACCATGATATTTCTAAGCTGCCTACTCGGCAGTGAACACATTCATTATGCTTGTGTGCATGGTCTAAAATTTCTAAGCTGCCTACTCGGCAGTGAACTGGTATCTGTTAAACGTGTACGAACCAATACATTTCTAAGCTGCCTACTCGGCAGTGAACGTGCTGTAGGCAGAAACGGATTTGTATTTACTTTTCTAAGCTGCCTACTCGGCAGTGAACTCCACAAGCTGCCTATATGCTTGCAACAGTATTTTCTAAGCTGCCTACTCGGCAGTGAACTCTCAAACAAGTGGAACATTGGTGAATTGGACTTTCTAAGCTGCCTACTCGGCAGTGAACCTGTTGCACTTGGTCAAAGTGGCGCCTCATTTTTTCTAAGCTGCCTACTCGGCAGTGAACATAACCTTTCTCGCCACCATGCGCCCACAACTGTTTCTAAGCTGCCTACTCGGCAGTGAACCACTTTTCATTCTCACCATGGTTCCAACCCAATTTCTAAGCTGCCTACTCGGCAGTGAACTCTAGCATCTGAATTTCCATTGCTTGAATCTCTTTCTAAGCTGCCTACTCGGCAGTGAACAATAATTTTAAAGCAAAAAATAAAGTTATAACAGTGAGTTAAGACTAAAAACCTATAAAAGACCAAAGTTTTAACCCACAATCATAACTTATTGATTTTATTAAACTGTTAAAGAGTGAAAAAATATTAGGTTAAAACTCAGGTACTGTAGACACAGAACTTAACCCATATGTACTAAAAACCTGAGTTTCAGATTTTTCAGTGATTTGCTTTTCTATAAATAGCTTAAAACGCTTTTTATCTTGTTCATCCGATGTGCTTAAACTTAGCATCTGTACATAAGGTAAATCAGTTGTTGTCACTACTTGAAGATAACGGCTCAATGCTTCTTCAAAGCCAATATCTCCTTTTTTCACTCGATGGCGAGCCAAACGCTCAGCGTTGGTTTTAACTTGTTTACGTTTATAAACTGCGTAACCCGTTACTTTTTCAGGAACGGGCCGCACACCTGTGATATGCACATAATCAGGAAACCGATCTAACCATTTTCTTATATTCAACGTTTCCAGTGCTGCTTCTGATTGGGCAAATATGCGTATTTTTTTACCAATACCAATACGAGATTTCTTGCCTTCTATCTTCTCGTAAACATATTGAGGAAAAGATACACCAAAACGGATCTTTTGCTGCTCATCCGTCTGTTCAGCAAAAGCGATATGCAGCTGGGTATAGATTTTTGACCAAAGAAAATATGGCGAAATCTCAGCCTGATCAATCAGTGTGATTTCTTGATAACATTTCATTATTAGTCCTTAGCACTTTGACCAAATACACCACCACGAACTAAAACAGCCATAACATAATGTTCTTGCTCTGTATTCTCTAAAGATTCACCTAAAGCATATTTATCGAATAAGGTAAAAAAGTCTTTTTTGTCTTTTGGTGTACGGTAGGCTTTTCCAAGATTGGTTACGGCTCCATATGGTTCAATTGCAATTGCCGTTTTTTTCTCATCAAATTCAGGGTACCACGTATCAATAGTACGTAATGCATTCCCTATTTTTTGAGAATGCATTGCTGCAACATCATTAACCTGATAAAGAATTTTACTTTTGTCTCCCTTACCTTTATCTAGTACTAACTCTTCACTTGGATAAACTTCCTGAGCTTTACCCACCAGTGCATAAGCATCAACTTTAATCAATAAATAAGCTGTTTCACCTTTTAATGCCTTTGCAATCTGATCTGCTAAAACTTGTACTTTTTCATCCGCTTGATCAAAATTATTTAATGGATATGCTAATGCATTAAATGTAATCGCAGGTTGATCATTAATCGTTACAACAACTTCAACTTTTTCAGCGCCTACACGGTTACGCCATAAAAAACGCGCATTTGCTATATTTAATGCATAACGTTTAGCGAGCTCATTAAAGCCATATTGCTCAATATAATTTTTAGCAGCAGCTTGATATGAATTTAAAAAACTTTCGTTATTACAAGCAGATGGATTTTCAACACCACCTAAAACTTTAAGAGTGAATGAAACTTTTAGAGTATCTTGATTTTCACCTAAAGCACATGCATCTACTTTTTGTAAATTTGCCTTTTCAACTTCTGCATTTAATTTTAATGGATCACTTGCTACAGCGGGTTTTAAGCGATTTGAAATTGTCCCTCGCACTGATTTTTCGATTAGTTTTAATGCTGTTTGTTCAGTGCGTTTCTCCCAACTCGTACCATAGAGATAACCATCAGATGGGACAAGTTTCTTTTCAAATGCGAGCACACTTGCAACCGCTTTTTCATTTTTAGCCATGAGTTTTTCCTCTTTTTGATATCAAATTAGTTTGTTGTGATGTTTTGGCAAAGATATAAATTGTTTTCTAAGTCAACATGATATTGCCATAACAATTGATCAATATGTTCTATACGATAAGGCATTACAAATTCGCCTAATGTAAGAACACTTTCAGCAAAACGATGCGGTGTACTGGCATCACGTTGATTTTTCGCCTGCCCCAAATCAGAAATCCCCTGAAAGCCTACGGCAATTGGAACTAACCACCCCTGTACTTTTCGTTTTGATGCCCATATCACTTTATCGTCATCATCAATCTCAGAACTGTGTGTGACTTTTAAATAATCTAAAATAGCATCCAAAGCATTTTTACCTTCATTCATACTTTCGATCATTAAATCTCGACGTTCAATCAACACATGTCCAAGCATCAATTTATTTAAAATTGGCTTTAATTCCCGATCCTGATGTTCATCTTCATCAAATTGCAGTATTTGGCAGTTTTTAACATCTAAAACATCTCCACTGGCAAACTTCATACTACAAATAAGCTTATAAACATCCTCTAAAAATTGTTCTTTTTCATCTGGATCTATACTTTGACATTCAATTAAAAGAGACACCTCCAAATGACAACGTGCTTCTTCAATAAAAGCTGGTCTACTACCATCTTTATCTAAAGGATTCGCTGTAGCTACGATCGAATGAACAAAATCTCCTCGCCCTTTATAGGTTTGCAAATTAAAGTCATGACAACTCACCGCCACTTTGTTTAAAGAAATGTCATAGTTTTTACTTTTTAACTTACGCTGCAAGGCATGGACTGCGCCCAGCCAAGCCGTCATCGCTGGAAATCCAATGGTATAAGGACTACTCATTGCATTGGCATTGTGAAGCTTTAAATGAGGAATCAATAAAAAATGACGCATTAAAAATACTCCTTTGCTTGTTGCAACGACTTTTCAACCCGTAGTTTTACATCAAGCAACTCAGCAGTCCCCAAGGTATAGGCATCACTAATTAGTTTTTCATAGCTTCGTACTATCCAGCGTGCAATTTCTCGGCTTAACTCATCACGCCAATCAGTATCATCTTCCCTCTCTGCGCTATAAATGCTATCCAACCACATACGCTGAAGTTTAGGTAGGTTTAAGTAATAAGTCTGATTTGACCAGCCTTCAACTGAATATTCTCTAGTTCTATGTGCTTGTACTAATATTTGATCAACAACAAACTGAATAATATTTCGTATAGCAGTGCGAATATCAATATTATTTAGATCCAACTGCATAAATTTATGCAATTGAACAAAACTTTCCTGATAGTTCTTTCGATATAAACATTGTGCAAAAAAATCTGTTTTCGGTAGTCGAATTGCTCTTTTTTCAAGCACTGGTGGGCAACTAGATAATAAATAAGCTCGCCCTGCATTTTGACTATTTAAAACACTGACATTTTGAGGTTGTGTACCGCCATACGCAGTTACTGTAAGCTCATAAATATCGGCGTATCCCTCTGTATGATGCTCTTTTTTCTTACGAAATTCTTTGGCTTGTTTAGTTGCCTCTGAAAAACGTATTTCATCTATTGTTTGCTTTAATCTAGTCACCAATCCTGATGGTGTTAAGATCGACAATAAATGGTATTCATCCTGATCAATGGGAAAATAAACCTGCTTCACTAAGTGATCAGTTTTTACTGATGTATCTGTTGCCTTTATTTTTAAAAATGCTGCGCTGAATGACTCAAAATCTAAATTATCATCCATAAGCAGCTTTTTTAAATCTTCATCTTGTTGTTCAAAACCTTCTAATACCGTAAGTTTTTCTGTCAGCGGTAAAGATAAAAATTTAAATACGTCCATTGCAGCCGCATTGCCAAATACATCGAATGAATAGTTCACATTTCCGCTGCGTAAATAACCATCATTCTGCTGTTTCGCTAGAGCAATAACACTTGACGTTTTTGCGCTTGGATGACTAAATTTACTTGGATGACTGACCATAAAAAGCTGCGCAACACGTTTTGCTGCGTCAGGTAACCACACTTTCAAACTAAATTTATCATCTGCTTGACGTTGTAATTCTGCAATTACAGTTTCACTTTCTGCTTTTTTTAAACGGTCTTTCAACCAAAGATCTTTTCGTTCATTTAAAAAATGATGAATATATTGTGTCATGCTTCCCTCTTTAATTATTGATCTAAAACAACAAGTCCAAACTGTTCTGAATATATAAGTTGCTTATCTTCGTCATATTCGGGCAGCATAATCTCCCCATAACGCTCTGATAATCTTTCTATCTTTTCCTCAATATCTTCATTTTCAGGAAATTTATCAAGTGCTAAACGACGTAAGATGTCGTGATAATCTCGATTCAACCATAATCGTTGTTGTTCTAATTCACTCAATTTAGAATAGTCAATCTCGCGAATCTTGTATAAACCACTTCGATCAATATACCTCCCAAAATCATCTTTTTCACAAAATATAAGTCTGTGATTTTTCCAGATTGCGAAAAGCTGAATATTGGCTGAACTTTGCCTAAACGGATTAAATTGCTGAGGCAACGCTGTTAAAAACCATTTTTGTGTTAACCAAGCATTGAGTGGTTTTGAGCCGACTTTGTTATATGAAGTTAAGGCATCTGTCATTACAGCATGCTCTAAATCTGCCAATTTTTTTATGGATTGAAGTGGCTGATTTGCTTTGATTCTTGGAATGGCATTAATTTGCTGTAAATGTTCAGGATCAATCAATTCTGATAAATTTTTTGTTTCTAATATAAAGTTTCCTTTAGCAGAATTAACTTCAAAGCCAGGTTTCTCAAAGGCAACTTTAGCTCGGTGCAAGCCTTTTAAGTTATATTGCAATAAGGCAATGTTTGGTTTTTGAATGTCTACATCTCGTTTGCGATGTCGTAAAACTCGTCCAGACAATTGGATAATCGAGCGATAAGAAGAGGGTTCGACAATTGCCCAATCAAAATCATGATCTCGGCCCACCTCTTCCACAGGTGTGGCAACCAAGATAAAAATGACATTTTCATCAGTCGTCGAATCTAAATGGCGACGAATCACTTCATCTGAAAATGCAGCTGCTTGTTCTCCTGCTTTTTCTTTACGTTTTAAAATATGATCTAAATGTTGTTCTTGTTTACTGCGTAACAATAAAACTTGACGGCTATGGTATGCCATCACACGAGGCGTAATACCTTGTGACCATTCGGTCTTAAGCAAAGATCGAGTTAAAGCAACACATGGGGAAATATTGGCAACCCGTATGACACCAAAAGAAACTTTTTTTCCAGTTTTAACATCTATACTGTGATGGTCATGGTGTAAATGTTCAACATTTTGTTGAATCCGTTTAAAATATTCAGCTTGTAAACTTTGATCTAAACGCTGGATTTCTTTTTCTGCAACAAGATCTGAGCAATCAATAAGATAAGCTTTATGCTTAATTATTTGTTTACTTAAAGCAGCTGCACGAATTTCTACAAAGCGATCATGTGCATTTTTATATTGTTGTATTGCCTCTTTTTGCTGAGCCAAATTAATTGTTTGAATTTGTGTTTTAAACTCATCGACCCACATCGTAACAGTATCTACATTCTTTAATTTCTTAAATGCACAATATAAGGCCCAACCTTGTTGATATGCATTAAAAAAACCTTCAGCCAAAGCAGGAGGAATCGTTGCTGAAGAAATCATTACTTTTCGACCTAACATCCCAGCTAAATGTATAAGCCGAGCTATTGCAATTAAGTCTTGACCATTAAAATCATCAACTTCATCAATCACTAGATCGGAAGATGAAAGCCTTAAACTTGGTAAAATATATTTTCCGCCACGTTTGGTTTCGGTAGCAGCCATAATATGGTCAATCGTACAGGCTAAAACTGGTTTATATAAAAAAGCTTTATTCCGTTCTGCTTGATGTTGTGGGAAGAGAGTACTCATAAAATCAGCTTGCGGCATAGACTCATCATCTAGTTCATTGTCTAATAACGCTTCTAATGATTCTGAACCTATTTCTTCTACAGTATGAAATTCATCTTGATGATGTTCTTTTGTATTTTGATGATGCAATTCCTGAACGGCTTTTGAGCCAATTAAAACCGCAAGCTCATCATGACTTAAACCAATATCTTGGCGGTAAGAATCACCTGTTTGTAAAGTTAATGTCCGTAGTCCTAAAGCCAGAATATAACGTAATGATTGAGCATCTTTAGATAAGGCTTGCATAATTTTGGCGTTGGCAATAGTTTTACCTTTACCAGTACTCGCCATGTTGACAATAAACCAGCCTTGATTTACAGCACTTTCATTTTTTTGAATAAATTGCTGAATACCCTTTACTGCTTGGTCTTGCCATTCAAAACCTTGAGGACTCTTCCTTTTTAATTTTTGAATATCATAAGCTGGTTCCATCTCATCTGCCAAACGACTTAATGATTGTGCAACTCGCATAGCATTGTCACTGACCCGAACTAGATGCTCATCTAAAAATTGTTTGGCTTGTTTGGTTTTTGGATCAGTATTGGCAATTAATGATAAATTGGTTTTCCAATTTTTATCAGCATTACAAGATGAATAATAGTGATCGCCTAACATGAGACACAATCGGGCATGATGTAAAATGACCCGCCAGCTTCCATCTGCAAAAATTTGTTCTGTTGCATCAGATGCTTGTAATAAACGTGCTGACCATTTTTTGATTTGCTTTGTCCATTCAGTAGACTGACTTAATAACCCTTGATCAAACTCAAAACAAAATTTTAATCGCTGTTTATAGTCATCTTCATCAAATTTATTTTGATAACCCCAATCTGCTTTAATGCTTTTAAATAAACTTGTAACCGTTTCTTTATTAACTTCAGCATACTCTTTGCGTCGTTGTTCTTCTTTTAACGCAGGTAAACGGTGATGCGATACAATCAACCATGCAACCAATTGTGCTAAAGGCGGAAGTTGGTCCAAAACTTTAGATTGATCTGAGTTTTTGCTAATTGTTTGCTTGAGAAGTTCTTCATCCCAACTTTGTTGTATCAATAATTTTAGCCATGCTTCATCTGACTCAACATTGCCCGAGGAATGCACTAAAGCATTTAGCAATAAACATGAAATCCACTCATGCCGTAAAGGATCACCTTTAAACTGATTATTTTTTTCCAATAATTTTTTTTGAAATAAAACCGTTGCCTTGCCCCAATCATGTAATAAGGCAGACACAGCCACTAGTGCTTTAATTAAAGGCAAATAATGCCAGTCATTTTCCCATTTATTTTGAGCAAGGCTTTTCTTGGTCGTGTTTACAGGAACAATACCTTGTCCATTAAACTTATTTCTATTCCCAACAATCCACAGTAACTCACTTCGGCGTCTCCCTCGAATCCAATGGCAAGACACCGCTGTATTTTTTGTGACTGTTTTTCTAAGCAGTTTTTTTACTGCAATTAAACCATCTTCAGTAATCACTGTTTGCCAAGTGTTATCACCAATTCGGTCGGCAAATGCATCCAATACACGACGCGTTCGAGACAGTGCTTTCTTTTCGCATTGGGAAATGAAGGTTACGATCATAATGCTTGATCCTTTTCATCATGATTTCTGCAAGCTTGTAATTTCACCTGATCAAACATCCAATCAAGACATTTATGCTCGGTAAATTTCTGTAATAATAAGGCTCTAAAGTCTTGTTCCTTAAAACCTTCTTTGGCACAAATAAATGCCCATGGCAATACCACAGCATCTTTAATTAAATCAGCTATATCAAAAACCAAAGCACCTCGCCGAGTTTTACCATGCATGACTGCAAATGAATGACTAATGCCTAAGACCCAAAGTGTAGTTGCAGCTAAACCATAGGCCAAATAATTACCATGATTGAGGAAGTCATTGGCTAAATCACCATATTCAGCATTTCGTTCAAATTTGAGTTTACAACGTGTTGCAGCGATTTTATAAAGCTGCTTGGTGGTCTGCGCTTCTGCAAGAAGTAAATCGCCAACTTTGGTCATATTGGGAATCTTCTTTTCAAAACCACTTAAAGCCTGCTGAATATCCTGATCATCTAAATAAAATCCTTCTGCTTGTAAGTCCCGATCTTTTGCCCAAACTTTACGCATATATTCAACCCGCGCAAGCTGAAACTGTTTGGCCACATCTAAACGCTTTTTTTCATCAAACCAAAAGCTCATCCAGCCTTGCATATACTCAGTTGGACGATATTCACTTTGTGGCGTTAACCACTCCACTTCGCTGCCTGAAAATAAAGGTGTACCCCCACCGCCACAAAAACCGACCAAAACACCTGCACTACAGAGCATCCGCATTGCAGCCTGAGTGATCGACGTTCCAGTTCCCAACAAAATCACTGTCGTATTGGCAATGGGAATATTCCAATACTGATTTTCACTTTTTGCTTCGGTTAGATATAAAACACGGCCATCTTTTTGCATCACTCGTGCATGTTCTAAATAATAGAGATTGGCTCTTTTTGAATGAAGAATAGCTTTTAAGTCTGATGGGTTAAGTTGTTCCATATTATTAGTGGTCATAAAGTTTTTATAAAAACAATTTAATTGAAAGTCTCGATATTTCCAACCTATTTTTTATTTTAAACGACATTTTGTGTCGTTTTTTAATAAGCACCATTCTATTTACTCACACTTCTATTCCAACCATTTTAAACAAATTAAGCATCACTTTAATACTACCTAAATGGCTTAATACCAATATTTTTAAAATGATTTTTATCCCTTTTCAACAAAACACAGCATAAACAAAAAAAATTCATCATAATTTAAATTTAAGCACTTTTAATATTTTGATTTTTGAAATACCATTCAGGCATAAACCCCATCTCTTTTAAAGATAAACTCCAACCAGAACCACCTGAATTAAATTAAACCAATTTAAAATAAAAACCAAACAACCCTTTTATAAAAGCAATAGATTACCACCTTAAATAATACTATATTTTAAACTAAAAAAGGCTTTATCTAAAATAAAATCACTCCAAATTAAAACTTAAAAACCCAAAATATTTATTAGCAAGTATTTTAAATTTTATTATTTTACTTTTATAAAAAATCAGAATAAATTTAAAAAGAGTAACCATAACATCAAACTTAAAAGTGCTTAACTCTTCACATACAAAAGATTAATTAAAAAATTAATTTTTTAAATCTATAACATATGGACTAGAACCATATAGAAAAATGATTTTCTTTTCCTCATGCTCGATTTTGTGAATTTCATAATCAATCAATCCGTTTACAGAGCTAATTTCAATTTCATTGGCGTCATCAATAACTCTCGACTTATTATTGAGATAATATTTGAGTTGAACAACGAATATTTTATCCAGATTGCTCATTTGTTTTGCCACAACCAATCTACTTGTTTTAGCCTTGTTATTCATTTTAACGTTCATATTCATTTAATCCTCACGAATAACATTGTCTGATGATTTTGAAAGTAGTCTTTGAATGACTGTACTTGTAACCGAATACTGCTTAGCTAAAGAATAGACACTTTGTCCATTTTTAAATTTTTCTAAAACCTCATCTTTCTGGGTTTTATTCAAAATTTCTGGCCGACCTACTTTGTTTATATTTTTATTACCAATCTTTCTGTTCGATTGAAGCTTCCCATCGAAATCAGAACAGATTTTTAGAAAATGAAAAAAAATCTTTTTTATATCTCCTTTAATCTCCTTCTTTGAAAATTCCAAACAAACTAAACGTATTCCTTTTTTAAAAATAAAATTGACACTCGAATATATCTCTTTAAAATCACTTCCCAAAGAATCTATTCCATCTATTAATAAAAGATCTCCGCTTTCCAGTGTATAGTTAATCAAATTTATAAGTTTATGCCTAAAATCTAGGGGTATGCCTATTTTCACCTGTTCAAATACAAGCCTATTTTTCGGTATTTCATAACCATATCCAAGAATATAGTCAGCATAATTAAATTCATCCATTGAGAATTCATCAATTCTGAAGTATGCATAAGTCCGCACAATAAGCCCTCTTCAAATAATAACAGTTATATTCAGTATTTTTTAGAAAAACAAATATGTATAAAACATATAAATGATTTAAAACATAGAGAAATAATCATCCACCCTTATAATAAATAATTATTAAAATCCACATTTTAATTAAAAATTAAAACACAAATTAAGACAATAAAAGAATGATCAAAACACAAAAAAAAACAAATATTATGCCAATAGCTGTGTTTTAAATAGCACCTCTAAATTATTTTAATCTTGAGATATTTCACATAAAAAATGCATAATAAAAAATAAAATACACTTGTATATGTATAATAATGAATTTTAATAAATGGTTTAAATGAAGCAAACGGTTCGCATATTTTTATAAAAAAACATAATTAAAGAGAGTTTTTATTTAATATCAATAAAAAATAAACAGTAAAATTACCATTTAATAAAGCCATGATAAAAATGATTATCATGGCTTTATATCGTTAAAACTCAACATTTACCGTTATTGTGTCTGAATAATTACCAGCCGGCAGACTTGGTGAATTCGCGTCCAAAACTTTTGCAGTAAAGGAAAAACCCTGCTGGTTGGTATTATGTTGACCCGGGTTCGTTGTCGCCTCGAGACTTGACCAGCGCTCATTGACACTACTGCCCCAACGTTCCGTCGTTGCATTTTTATAAATCTCATAGCGTAGAAAATTATTGCTATTGCTCGCCTTCATTGCACGTTGATTTCCATTTTGTGGATAGAGACCATTATTTAAACCGACATGATAAGGTGTATATACTGAGCAACGTACGCCTAGAGAAGTTTGAACTGGTGTAAAAACATCTGCAAAAGGCGATGTTCCAAAATTAACAGCATTGGTAGAAATACGACAATCTGCTGAAACGTCAATATATAAGTTTAATGTTGCATCACTCCCAGTGCCCCAATTGAAAGCAGTAATTAGACCACCACGGTTAAAACCCGGACTTTCAAAAAAGGTGCCCAGCCCTACAATTGCAAATGCAGGTACAGAATAATACCATTTGACTTTAAAGGATTGGTCCGCTGTGTATCTCCCAGGAGAGACATTTTGTCCTGCATTAATTTTGGCATAAAATGGTAATGCACCATTAGGTCCTGTAAAGAAATTAAGAAGTGAAAAACTACTCATATCAATTTCTTTACCAAGACTTATTGCTTTATTATTGGTATCCAGATAATCCACTGTAAGAACTTCACCAGTCCCAGCATTTTTATAGCTTACCGGCATTTGATCGACCCGATACTTCAGATAAGTATTATTTAAAGCAGCCAAACTAAACCCTTCACATCTTAAACCCGCACTAAACTGATTAGATTGCGTACCATTCTCCGCCAATGTCATAGACGAAATCGTACCCATCGTCACATTACCACTTGAGGTGATAACACAAACCGCTTGACTCTGAGCAGTAAGCAATATCAACCCAGAAAATAATAGACCTGCCGGTATTAAATTTTTTAAAGTAATCATGGTTGAGTCACCTCACGACAAACAACTGACTTAATCACAGCAATCTGTTGTTGCGCTTGTTTTAAATTCAACGAAAAGTTTGCTTCACATATGCGCTGATCTGATAGTTGCACCCGAATGCTATTTTCTGCACTCAGATCTTCAAGATAAGCAATACCATCCATCCCCACATAACTCGATTCTTGATCGGCACGATGTACCACCGCACCCACTGGAATCGCTTGCCCATTGCTTTGCACCAAATACACATTTGCCGCATAAGACTGTTTGATTGGGAAGCCAATCACCACACCTGAACCACGTTTTGCCGCAATCCGATTTTCAACTTGGGTTGCATTAAAGTTGGAAGGTAAATCGATCGGGTTAATACTGTATTTAGCCGCGTAATATGGGGTCACCGATGGTACAAAAACATAGCCCTTGGCGTTACTCCGCCCCACCAAACTGTTTTCATAATGTACGGGTACATCTGCAACTTTGTTGGTATCAATCAAAGCAAACGACTCGCCCAAACGATTGGCAACGAAAACATTGCCTGACATCAACACCACCGAACCGGAAAGTCCAAACCAATAGTTGTAGTCATTGCTACCCGACATACCGACATCGGTATTAAAATATTGGTTACGGTAGCTCACGCGTGCTTGATTGTAGTCATCGCTGTTTTCATTAAAACGTCGACTTAAATCAACACCAACACCACCTGCCAACGGTGTGCTAAGGTTAAAGTTGACATAACCATAATCACCACTGGATTGTTGGCTATAACCTAGACTGGCAGTGGATCTGCTCTTGGAAAATGGAACCGATAACTGAAATGCTGCACTCCAATCTTTTTCCACAAAATCCCGATTGGCACTTAACGACACTGTCGCACCACGCATATAAGACGGGAGTATCGGTGCCCACGACAGGTTCATTAGTTTATTTTTAATGTCGCGGTTCTTGGTCTGGATATATGCCACCCCAAAAGTACCCGACTTATCTGTGGCAAAATAAGTATTGGCAACCAAACTCTTATGACTGTTGGCTGAGATCAAATTGCTATATTTCAAGCGCGAAAGGTCATAATAATCCTGATCGCGCTGAGTATGATTGAGACTAAATCCAAAACGCTGCTGGTTATAGCTATAGCCTAAAGTATATTGATTTCCCTTAAGGTTTTGACTATTGATCCGGTTAAACTCACGATCTGCCCGACTTTGAGTTACCGAACCACTTAATACCCCAAACCGATTCAGCTTAAGCACTGAACCCAATCCAGCCAACTGAATTGAATCGGAGAGTTCAACCCGTCCTTCAGCCGTGAGCCAATCATTAATCCCATAACGTGCATCTGCTGAACTGGCAAACTTACCATATGCAAAGTTCTTAATCCCATAGTCTTCTCGGATCTGTCCCATAGACACCGAATAATCCAATAACCCCGGTTTAAGCAAAGTATTCGAAATATAAAACGGCACTGAGGTTGCCACCTGACGGCCAACACTATCTGTGGTGACAATCATCGCCTCGCCTTTACCATTGACAAACGGAACATTATTTAGAATAAAAGGACCAGATTGCACATCTGTTGAATTGGCCTTCTGCCCATTAATCAACAAATCTACAGTACTCGGTAAGGCCGCTTGTCCTTTAAACTGGGGTAAAGGATAGGTAATCAAATCTGGACGGGTACCAAAATTACGTTGTAACTGTAATCCACCTAAACGCACTGAACTTCCCCAAGCGTTTTTACTTCCTGTAATCACATCGCCTGCTAAAAATGAAATCACACTGACCGGATCATCATATTGCCAAGTGGTATCATAGCGACGATAACCATCACTGTTCTGATTGGATGACTCAAAATCAGTTTTGCTATAAATTCCTGAGTTTCTCAGTACGCCATAAGGGGAGAAAAAGCGTTGTTCTGTAAAGAGTGTACTGCTATAGCCACCATTCTCTGGGCGGTAGGTATAAAAGTCATAGTTATTTAATAAACCAATACCCGACTGCGCTGTTTCAGGTTGATACCAAGAATCCAAGCCGCGTATCTGCACCGGCATCCAGCTCGCAGGAAGATCTAGACTAAAATACTGTTGCGCTGAATTGTACTCATACTTCAATTCGGGGATCTGATTGAGGCTGACCCAATCCAAAGCCTTGCCCGAAAAGCCTAAAGTAAATACATCCAGATCAGTCAGGTTTTTTTCTGACTGTTGCTGAAGTGCATCCGCAGGCAGCTTAATCTGTAACTCATCCAGTTTTGATTGCTGGATAAAATAATGATCCCCTTTGGCAATGACCGGTATCACCTGTCGTGTCGAATATTGATTGATCACCAAGTCCAGATAAAGCTTAAATAAGCTATTTACTTCTGAAACATCTCGCGGTGGCGGGGGCAAACCATTTGCATAGACATTGCAGCTTAGCAATGGGATATTTGCGACCAATATCAATGTCAGGCTTTTGCATAAAAAAGAAGGGGGATTTAACCCTGATAGATAACGCATTTATCCTCCCCCTCCTTCTTTCTTAATCTCAAGCAACTCCTGTTTCACCCCTGAACTGTCAACCCCATACAAACTGCTTTGACCACTTAGGCTGTTGAGTAGCTTGTTGTCCAGATCAAACTTCATGGTGCTGTTTGCCAACACATAACCAAAGGCAGTTTTGCCAAAAGCCATTTGCTCTGAAGTCGGGGTTAATTTAATCCCAGCAAGCCGTGAAAATTTTGAACCGGTATTTTTAATATAAAGTTCAGGTTTGCCCTGTTCATTCTTCTTGACCCACCAGCTTAATATCGGTTTAGCCAAAGGGTTTTTAGCATTGGTTTTTTGTGAAACTTCAGTTAAACCACTGCCAAGTCCTTTACCATAGCTAAACAAGGGAATGGAATAACGCATCTGAAAGCTGACCGTCGATGTTTCTTTATCCGTTTCTGGATTGAGCTTAATCGGTAATTCATCGACAATAATTCGATAGGCAAGTTCTTTGGCATCAAGTACAGCAGCCGAGCGAGTTAAACGCAACATATGCTTTTCACCTGCCTTGATCTTCGCCACGGGTGGACTCGGAATAACCTCGGTTTGTTCCGCATAAGCATCTTGCTGATTATTCTGATCCCATTTAAATACCCGAATCTGTACCATGGCATCAGAGTTACCAGTATTTTGTAGCCATACCGCAGTGGCTTTTTCGTTTTCTTCAATTTTGGGATAGATTGGCCAGATTAAAAAAGTGGCCTGTGCGAATACCGGTGAAGTGACCATCAATATCGCGGCCGCAGAGAAAGTTCTGCCCGACCATATTTTCATTTTATTTAAGCTCATAGAATCACCATGTAATCGTTATTGCGACCGTATCTTTATAAAGGCCTGCTGATCGTGGTTGATTGTTATTATTCAAGTCTGCAACAGCATAAACTGCAAAACCCAGTACGGTGTCCAAAGCAGTTGTTGCCGTGAGTGGATAAGTGTCTCCACTGGTATATTCACGCTGAGAATTACTGTCTTGATAAAGCTGATAAGACACAAACTCATTCTGCTGGGCATGTTTCATCCGTCGAAAGTTATTTGAAAAGTGATCACCACCATTCAACATTACCTTTACTGGTAGCCGTGCAGTACATTGGATATTCCAACTTTGTGTCGTATTGATCACTGATCCACTCAACTTTCCCTGCGCCACAACAGGATGACGACCAAAATCAAGTTGTTGTTCAACACTGCTTAACCCACATCCATTGGCAATGGTTGCTTGGACTGTAAAAGTTGCCTCTGTTTCAGCATATACCCACTGCACAGCCAACATCAGCAGAACACTTAAACCTATTTTTTTCATGATTTCGTTCTTTAAAATTCGATGGTAATTGGAATAGTGTCGGTATATTGTCCAAGCGAGACTGACCGACCATTATTAACAGTTTGCCCCATGAGATTAAGCGTTTGCGGCTGACCATTATTGGTCAAGGTGATCGATTGATTGGGTTTGAGTGCTTCGCGAGCAGTTCCATATAAGATGTTGTAGGCAAGGAAATCTGTGCCATTGCTGATTGCACGAAAATAATTTGCACCAAAAGGTGCTGGAACCTTGCTGTCATTTTGCCCCGCACCAAAAGTAACTTTTATTGGGGCATTGCCAGGACATTGAATGGTCAAACCTGATGTAGAACCCTGACTTAAACTGGTCTCTATCACCTGATTAAATGCAGCTGTGGTTTCTCCAAAATCCAGCTGACCAAAATTCAGACCATTTGTTCCATTACTGACAGACTGATTATTAATTTCACATGAGGGTTCTAATTCAATCTGCACATTTAATTTGGCTGCTAACTGTGCAGCACTGGTAAATGACGAAATAAGACCACAAACCAACAATCCCACGCATTGTTTAAGCAACAGATGCATACGTTCCTCCTTAAAACAGGTTTGTTCAACAACAAACCTGTTCACTGTTACGTATACCAATTAGAAATTAACAGTCACCAATAAAGTGTCTGTATAATCACCCTGTGCTTTTGCAGTACCGCTATTTGCAGCAACAGCACCGAAGATTGGAACTTCTTGAGATACACCTGACGCTGCAGTGAAAGTCTGAGGCGTATTGATTGCATAAAGATTGGTACGAGCAGCATCACGATAAACGTTATAGCTGACTACATCTGCAGCAGTTGTATGTTTAAGACTACGATCAGCGCGTTGACCACCATCAATGGCAACAGTAAAGTTAACATCTGTTGTACCATCACATTTCACATTGAGATGGCTGCCCGTACCAGATGAAGCAACTTGTGCAGTAAGGGTATTGGTCCAAGTGCCAGAAGTTTTACCAAAATTCAATTCACCAAATTTGTTGATATTGCCATTCACTGTAGAACCTTCAACAGTACACCCTGTTGAAACATTCAGTTTTACATCAACCTGACCCGTCACTGCTGCTTGTGTAGTCGCGATATACCCTGTACCCAGTAAAATAGTAAGGGTTAGTTTTGTAAAAATATTCATATTAAATCCCATGATATGTATTATTTATTAACTTTTACACAAGAAGTGTGAAAGCATCTACATAATTACATGTGATAAATATGCGTTCAATAAATACACTAAAAAACACCATCGATTAAATATAAGTTTTTATATTTTAAAATAAATTCTCAAATCAATATGAATTAAATTACACCAAAGATTTAAACATATAAAAAACACTAAAATAATTAAGATTATTATAGATATACGCTTATATCTAATTAGCTGCAAAACCAAGATTTATAAACATACTGAGCAAAAAAAACCCATTCAATTTTTAGGGGGAGAATGGGCGACGATATGGCATTATAAAATGCTGATCGAAAACTTTTAATTGACAAAAAGATAAAAATCGTCAATTTAAATTTCAATAATTCAACTTAAAAATAATTCTATAAAAAATCATCTCCTTCTTGTGCTTCCAATACATTTTGTTCTTCCACTCTCAGCGAAATATGCAAACCTAATGCAGCAACAGCATTATAAATAAAATCATTTTCCATAATATCTAAGTAAAAATGACTTTCCCTGCTCACTTCCTCATAAAGCCATGTGAGGTCATGTCGATTATCTTTCATACAACTCTGTTTAAAATCACCCAGCTCACAATCAATCTCTTTTCTCAGCATTCGAATAAAATGCTGACGAGATGCCTGATTATTTACTGCATAAAAAAAATGAGAGTTTTCACCCATTCCTTTATGAAAAATCATTTCATAGATCTTTATCATACACACCCACTATTTATGAGTAGCGTTGTTTATCGCTCAATAGGTTGATGAAAAATTTTCCATTTCAAATTCGTGGGTATTATTTATCACCAAACTTATAATATTTCAAAGTTAAGTATTTAATTTCACTGAATTAAATACACAACAAACATAGAGCAAGTGTATAATTATTATGAAATTATTTACTGCCAACAATCTATTGATCGTCGGTATTTTGAGTCAATATTTATCCTATTTCATCAAAATAAAAATATATTATTCTATGAAAAAAAATAAGACCAATTGTAAATTAAATAAAATAAACCTTTATTTATCTATATTCCAGATAAACCAAAATAAAAATACAAAGCAATAGATTAAATTTATATTTTTTGAGAACCTAATCATATAAAACAAAACACCAATATCCAAAAAAATAAATCACTATATAAAAGAAAAAATTTAATATTAATAATAAAAAAATATAATAACTATTATGTGATGATTATTTTCAAACATATTTAACAACAAAAAAATCAAGACAAAATTCTTCAAAAAACATCATAAAAAAAATCAAACAAATATTCACCAGATTAATCCTATTATTTAAAACACCAAATACCAACATAGAATAAATAAAAAACACAAAGCAAGCCTTAATTTTATCTTTAAAGATTAAATATCAATATCAACTAGAGTTTTATTTTAATAAAAAATTTGATAAAATTAGGTTTTAAACCACCCTCTTAAACATTTAACGATGAAATATAAGATTAAAGAATGGAACAATCGTACTTTTTTTACATTTAAAAATCACATAAAAATATTTTAATAATTCACTAAAATTATTGATAAATTAATATAACCAGATCATAAATATGAAGTTAAGATAACAAGTTGGACAGAAGTTTTTATTTTAAAAAAGATGAAATCTAAATTTATTTTCAAAATTTTTATACTGATGATTCTTGATTTTCATTTGAATTATATCCATTTGAGAAGCAAAATAAATCTGATTTAAAGAAATTAAAAAACTTAATGGATCAGTTAAGCGCATATTCTTTTTAAACCCAATGATGAGTCTGGAATATTTTTAAACGAAATCTCAGAGATATAAAAGATCAAATCATTTTACGAAGATTGTTAATCCGTCATTTGTAAGCTGAGTGTAAATTATCCATCAATTTGATTTCCAAACGTTCTCATTAGGACGCACCCTCCGCCCAACATGAGCAAGAATAAAGCACGGCTTTGTTTGCAGCGCAAGGATGTAATAGTACAAAGAGAGGCACCGCTACAGATTTAGTAGCACAAGGTTTGGCATCGTCTACGCAAGGGTACTTAAAACTTTGAATGTAAGGTATGGTATTGCAAGCATTTTTATCATCAAACAATTTATTTTTCTATATAATTGATTTGATTAAAAATATTAATTAAGCAAAATGATATTGGTGTGTCTGAGTTTTTTAACAGCTTGACGATAGTATATTGATTACCATCAATTGAAATTCATCAACATCAGGGATATCAATCAAGATCATCTTCTGAACGATTCAGATGAAGCGCGAGAGCTTATTGATCTCTCTGATAATCTTATGAAATTGATTTTTGAACAAATTTAAAGAATGGGCGAGATTCGCCCCTTACTTTAGTAATTCAAATTTACGACAAGTAACGCCAACGCTGCTGGAATCGCTTGTATATAAATAATTTTCTTACTTGCAGTTAGGCCACCATAAATCCCAGCAACCAATACACAGCCCAGAAAGAAATTCGCTAGTGGTAAGGCATAGATTGCAGGTGCACATAAAGCCCAAAATAAGCCCGCGGCTAAAAAGCCATTATATAAGCCTTGATTTTGTGCCATGACTTTAGTGAGCTGTGCTTTTTCAGGCGTATTACCAAATGCTTTTAAACCGTATGGTTTGTCCCATAAGAACATCTCTAAAACTAAAATATACACATGTAGCAGTGCAATTAAGGCAATTAAAATTTGTCCAATCATCGTATTTTTCCTTATTTTTTAAAAACACTGATAGATCAGTCTTACAACTGATCTATGTCAAATACACTTATGGTTTTAATAACACTTTGCCTTGGCGTGCACCTTGGGTTGCTTTGGTAGCGGCTTGTTGAATTTGATCAAAACTAAATACCCCTTCAACAGGCAATATTAATTTTTTCTGAGCAGCTAAAGTCACCAATTCTACAATTAACTCTTTTTTGCGTTCCGCAGACAATTGTTTATTGACCACACTTGCCCAGAAGCCTTTGACTGTCGCTTGTTTAAAAATAAGATCACCTGATGAAATTTGCATCAGTTCACCCGTCATACTACCAAATGAAACCAATACACTATTTTCACTGAGTAAAGCTAACATTTCACCACTGGCTTTACCGCCAATCGAATCTACCCCAGCGATTAAAGGTTGATCTGCATGTATCGCTTTTACTTGATCTTTCCAATCCGCTTGATCAGTCGCCACTACATTTTGAATACCTAAACCATTCATTTCTGCAATCGCATCACTACGGCGAACCAAATGAATGACTTTTTGACCACGGGCGTTTGCAATCATCGCAACAGTTTTACCCACAGCGCCATTGGCTGTGTTTTGGATAAGCCACTGATCTTGTTTTAAATCAATAAAATCTAACAGCATCAGGGCACTAATCGGCATACCAATCAATTGTGCAGCAGTTTCATCATCTATTGCATCAATTAAAGGCACAACACCATGCGCAGGTGCAATAAAGTATTCAGCCCAACTGCCGTGAACTGCTGCAACTGCAACACGTTGCCCGACAGATACCGCATCGACACCTTCACCAACAGCATCAATCACACCAACGCCTTCACTCCCCCCAATCGCAGGAAGTGACGGTTTGTAACCATAATTGCCTCTCACCGTCCAAATGTCATGGTTATGCATCGGAGATAAAATCATTTTAATACGAACTTCGCCTGCTTTAGGTTCAGGCTTTGGCATTTCTGCTGCTGCTAATACGTCGACAGGTTCGCCAAAAACTTGATGAATAATACTTTTCATTTGTTGTTCCTATATAGGTTTTAGTAATTGCTGTGTGGTTTCTAAAGCCAGATAAAGTGGCTGTTTGTTCTGTGCTAGTTTCGCCAATAAAGCTGCGCCTAGCCAGAGTTGATACATGGTTTGTGCCATTTTCTCAGACTCAATATGTTGTGGAATTGAGCCATCCTGTTGCCCGTCACTGAGTAAATTTGCAATGCGTTCTGTCAGCTTGCTTACACCAAAATTTAAAATCTGACGCATATCTTCCGATAAGTCAGAGACCTCTGCGGCAAGTTTTACAATCAGACAATTCTCAGCCCAGCCACGATCGTTATGACATGGATCATCAATCCATGCTTGCCAAAGCGCAACTAAGCGCGCATAAGCACTCCGCTCTTCTTGCAGAATCAATTGATCTATTTTCACTTTATAATCAGCAAGATATTGCTGTAAGAGTGCACAACCAAATGCTTCTTTGGAAGCAAAGTAATAATAGAACGAACCTTTGGGTACACCACAAGTCGTTAAAATTTCCTGTAAGCCGACTCCAACAAAACCTTTATGTAATACCAGCTTAAAACTGGTATTTAAGATATGTTGGCGAGTCGCTTCACTTTTATCTGATCGTTTCATGTACACACTATAAATCAATAATAGACCAGTCGTCTATAAATTTATAAAAAATTTAATTCAGAAAATTAGTTTAGGCTTTTTAGTAATTTTTATCACTTAATGATGGATAATTAGCTAGAAAATAGAATGTATTGAGATAATTGTGGGAGAAACTTGGATTGTGGCTATGTTACCCAACTTAGCAAAGGTACACATGATACTGGCAATAATGGTAGATTTTAGCTGGAGCAATCATTGAGCCTACATATTGTAGTTTACGTCATTTCCATCTCATGCTGAGATGAAAATGAATTAAATGATTTTGAATGGTTTAGTGATGTGAGATATTTTTAGAATTAGAAAGATCGGTTTTTTCGTTTAGTACTTAATCTAAATATTAATTCCTCAGTTGTGTAATCTCTGTCTAATGAAAGTTCAATAATCTGAAATTGCTTAATGTCGTAAGCATCAAGATATTGAATTTCAAAATCAACTGTAAAAGAATCATCATTCTCATATTCATATCCAAACGGAAGATATAACTTTAAGTGTTGTTCTGAATTTAATGCATTTGAGAGTAAATCAAAGTGTGTTGACATTACTACACTTCTATTCTGATTTGCATTAATAATACTAATCTCTCTACAAGTACTACGACTATTTTTTAGAAAACAAGTGAATTCAAGTATCCCCATACTTGTTCCATCTGGATTTACTGGTATAGGGGTAATTTTCATATCAACAAAATGGAAAAAAGGTTGTGCATTAATAGTTTCTAAATTCTGTTGGCGAGTATCTTTGTTTTTAGACAATTCAAGTTCTGCTTGAGTAGCTCTCACTAATAACCTTTGCTGTTCAACATTATTAGCTAACTCCTGATATTGATGATTAAGCGCTAGAGTATTTTGTTTCAACTCTTGTCCTTGTTGTAGATATCCAAAAACTAACCATAAAAATGCCAATGGAGAAAACACACCTGCTAGAAAATCTCCTTTTTCATTTAGATGCAATTCTTTAAAAATTTGAAAATCCATAAAATCTAAAATTATTCCAATATAAATAATTGTGAAAATACAGAGAAAAATTGCACTTAAGTGTTCTTTTAACCATTGCAACATGAAATCATTTCCGTCTTATTAGAAAGTTATAAAAATAAATAACAAAATGAGATGATGGACCTTGTTAGAACAAGATTCATCTCTTCGTAAATTGGCTAGTGTAGGCAAAGCCTTGTTACCTTGTACAAAGTAACAAGAGGCTAGCAGAAAATGAAAAGTTTTTGCACTAGGTGAAATAGAGAAAATAAAACCAATCGTATCATGCATGGATGGAGTACTTCATCTTGTGTCACAACTGATTTAAAAATTCCTGACACCAATACTGTATATAGAATAAATACTTATTGAAATATGACCGTGAACATAGTTTTACCTATGTTACCCCCATACTAGCAACTATTTAATATTCCAGAATAATAATACTGCTCTGCAATTGGTCTAAGAAAAAGCTAATATTTTTATATTTTCTGATCATTTGATAACAGCTTCTATTGAACGTTTTGAGCCAATCAGTCTCCAAATGAATTAAATAGGCGCTCCTGAGCAGATGACCTATTTAATTCTAATCATACATTTAGATTAAAAATTATAACTTGCCATGATGTTTAAACGGTTATCTTCACCCTTTTTGCCATTAAAGGTTTCGCGTTCACCATATACATATTCAACTCCTAAAGTAACGGGTGTATAGGGCTTGTACATTGTGTTTATCCATCCTTGCCATAAAGATTTATTCTGAGTTGAATTTTCGTAGTTTAAACGTGCAAACTCATTATTATCTTTTGCAAGCATATAACCATAACCAATCGTAGAACGCAGTCGTGGGGTAAAGGTATGCGTTAGACCAAAGGTAATGCTATCAAATTCATTACTATGCATTTTTTGATTGCCATCGATGGCATAACCATTATTTGACCAAAGTACATAACGTCCATCACCTTTTACATGGTAATAGTCACCCTTCAACATATTTTTCTCAGTAAACTGATATTGAACACCTAAGCCAAGCCCCCAAGCCATATTGTCATCGGCATTGGTTTTCTTCTCTGCAACAAAAGTTCTCGCTGAAATTAACCCTGCTTTATCTGCAAACTGATGGTTTATACGAGCAGCCAGCGCAGGTAAACGAATTTTAGCATCTGGCTCGGTATGTCCCATATATTTTTGATCCTCGATACTGACGGCATATGTCGTCTCAGTACCTAAACGATCACTATAACGAAGCAATGGTGTTCGTAATAACGCTCCACCCACATAACCCAGTGCATCCACTGTTTCAGGCATAAATTCTATGGGAGAAACAAAGGTTGACCATGCTTGCCCAATTAACCATTTGTCAAAAGTTAAATAAGCATGGCGAATACGAAACTGATCCCGATTCGCACCACCGACAAAATCCATTTCAATTTTACCGCCCACCGCGCCTATCTCGGTTGGTGTTTTAAAATCTAAACCAATCCGAGTTACACTCGGTGTTGATTTAAAGCGATTTTCTTGTTGACGAGCTTGTGGTGTATTTTCAATTGGTACAACATTGATATTATTAAACATTGTATCTGAACCAGCCGATTGATAGGTTGCATCCAAACGAATCAAACCATATAAATTGAGTTCAGTTCCTGATTTTAAAAGATTGATTTTGCTTGGTAATATTGCTTTATCAATATTCGCTTGTGGCTCAATATTGGCAGGATTTTTTTCACTATTTTGTCCCTCCTTGCTATTACTGGTTGTCGCATACGCTGGCGATAACATTAATATTGCGCTACTTGCCCATAGCAGATTTTTAATGAAGAAATATATTGTTTTCATAAGAATTCCCTTCTTGATTTATTCATAAATTTGTTCAACTTAAACATCTTTAAGACATTGAAATTATTTCAAATTTATATTTTTTTATGCGTAGCTGCACTTTGGCTGGCAGCGGTGGGTAAATTACCAAACTTCCAAAAAACGAGGATTGCAATTAATGCCAAAATTACAGGTATGGTCACTGTTAAAAACAGATTTGGCGTTGACCAATTGAGACGAATCAATTCGGCACCCAATACAGGACCTAAAATTGACCCTAGCCGTCCAACACCCAATGCCCAACCAATTCCTGTTGAACGGACTGAAGTTGGGTAAAACACTGCACCTAATGCATTCAATGCAGTTTGTGCTCCGAGTACACAGAAACCTGCTGCTCCTATCACTAAAAATGCCATAGACAGTGTTGTCGCTGATTGCCCAATCATGGCAATGGCTATCGCAGCACCGATAAAGGTCAAACTCAATGTCCAACCAAAACCACGACGATCAACAAACCAACCTAAAATCAAATTGCCCAGTAGACCTCCTATCCAAAATACAGCCCCTGCCAACACTGCTTTTGAACCCGCATGACCCGCTTCAGTCATCAACACAGGGAGCCAATTTGCCAAGAAGTAAGCAGCTAATAAATTCATAAAATTGACCACCCATAGCATGAGTGTCCCAAGTGCTAAATTGTCCTTAAATAGTTGGGCAATAGGTGCACCCTCTTTCGCCGATTCCCTCACAACAAATTTGCTCTCAGTACCAGCGGGTTCAACATAGCCCAAACGAGTCGCCCAAGTTTTTAACACATCAGGTTTACGATTTTTCAGGGTTAAAAAAGGCAATGATTCTGGCAACTTAAACAACATAACCACGGCGAGGATCAATGGAGCAATTGCGCCTGTTAAAAAGATCGAATGCCATCCCCAAATTGGAATAATGGCAGCAGCAAGTACGCCACCCAAAACACCGCCAAGAATAAAACCTGAAGAAATAATCATCATCAGGGTGACGCGGAAACGAGTTGGGCTATATTCTCCTGCTAAAGTGACACAATTCGGAATGATCGCCCCCATACAAATCCCCGTTATAAAGCGGTAACTCACCAATGCTTGAACGGACTCAGCCATCATGATGACTGCCATACATACGGATAAGGCAAACATAGCGCCAATTAATACAGGTCGACGCCCGAACTTATCGGCAAAAGGGGCAAGAAATAATGCACCAAATGCCATCCCAATCAGCCCAGCACCAAAAACTGAACCTAAATCTGCTTTTGCAATTCCCCAATCTTGGATAATTGCAGGGGCAACATAGCCCATTGCTTGTACATCAAAGCCATCAACAACCATACATAAAGCGCATAACAGCAACACCCATATCTGATGCTTGGTCAGCTTACTTTGGTCTATTAAGTCCGTTATATTGATGATATTCATCTATCTCTCCTTGTATTTTTTATCGTTATTGCATGCCACCTTCCCAGACGTGCTATCTAAAATCAGAGCAAAAACTCTCTCAAAACTTTATAAAAAATAAAGTTCATTGTGGTTGCAAAATTTGTGCTTGTTCTTGCTTTAAATACGACATTAAATATTATTAAAATCGTATACTTTTAGTATTGTTCTACAAACTATTCCTCTGAAGCTTCAATAATTTTTTCTGCCAATAACACTGGATTGGTAAAAATGACTTCGTGACTACCAGACATTTCAACCAATTTAAATATACCTAGGCGGCTTGATGTTTGTGGATGCCAAAAACCTGTTGGCATCGTTAAATCATCAAGACAATTTAAAAAACTCTTTGGAATATCTAATGTATAGAATTTTTTTAAATCTAATTGGTCTAAAAAAGGTTGATAGGGTTCAGGATTCAATTTCTTATAGGTTCTTTCTGCCATTTCCTCATCTGCATCATTGATAAAAGTTGCTTTCCACACATCTAAAGGCAACATAATACTTTGATGATTAGATACTTGTGCTAACACACTAAACATCTTCCCATAATCATTTGGTAAATACTCGACCATACTTTCACCATCGTTCAGTACAAAGGCATTCCAGTAAATTAAACGCTGGATTCGATCCGAAATAGCTTCAGCCACTTTAGAAATAATCGATCCAGCATAACTATGCCCAAGTAAAATAATATTATTTAAATTATGCTCGATAATATAATCCACAATTGATTGCGTACTTTGAGCATGATTCACATTACGATCTACGTTTGGACCATGACCTGCTGTTGTCGGTGTATGAACAGTATGACCTTTCTCTCTTAATTCCTTTGCAACCTCTTGCCATGAATCACCATCATGCCAACCTCCATGTATCAATACAAATGTATACATTTTTGTATTCCTCATATTTTAAAATTAAATATCCATATTAAAACTCTCACACAACGCTTTTTTCAGTATTGGCTTATATTCAATGACCCGCCAATAAAGCACCTGCATGTGGAACAACAGGCACAATGCCTAATTCATCCATCATTTTTCGTACTGTACATACAGCAGTTGATAGGGTTGGTATCCCTAGCATGTCTTCAATTTTCTGAATCACAGCTAAGGATGGCATTTGTACACATGCCGAAGCGATCACCACATCTGCACCTTGTGTATTTAAATGCTTAACATCTTCTAATAACAACATCGGATCACGTCGCCCCACCTCCAAGTTATCTGGGATCTCAAAGCAAATAGAATCAATCACTTCAATTCCTTCATGCTCGATATATTGCACCACCAGATCAGTTAAAGGTCGCATATAGGGCGCCATTAATGACACTTTCTTTGCGCCCAATTTTTTTAAACCATCGACCAATGCTCCAGCCGAAGTCATTACTGGGGCTAAACAATGGTTTGCCCGAACAACTTCTGTTAAGGCTTTTTCAGTTTCCCGATGATAGCCTGCACCCATTGCCATAATGGCCACCAAACATGCTGTACTCATCACATCCACACGCGCATCTGCAAGCTCTGCAGCACAACGTAAACTTTCTGCATTCATTACAAGCAGTTCTTCTTTGGTCACTCGGTGCATCCGCATACGGCTGGAGTGAAAAGTAAATTGTTCATCTGGATAGAGTTCTTCTCTCATACGAAACATCGCTGGAATTTCAGTTTCCATCGTGGTATTCGAACTAGGGACGATTTGCCCTATCCGATAATTTGTCTTGCTCATTTCTAAATCCTTTTATCAATCATTAAAATCTGGATGCAGACGCTCGTATGCTGCAATAAACTGTGGATCGCGTTGTTTTAAATCCTGATGACTGACTTTGCCTGTACGGCGCATATAGTCATAGGTAAAACTGATTGGATCTAAATCTAACCGAGTCGCAACATTTTCATACCAGTCAAGACTTTTAGCTGCGGCTGTCTGAAATGAGGAAGAGGCATGACGACGTTGCTGTTCAAACAGTTGAAAAGCTAAGGCAAGATCATCTGGAGCCTTGACGATCGCTTCATGTAATGCAATTGCATCTTGCATCGCCATACGTGTGCCAGATCCCAAAGAAAAATGAACAGTTCTTAACGCATCGCCAAGCAATACAATATTTTTATATGTCCAACACTGATTCTTAACAATATTGGCTTCAAACCATAAGGAACGGTTTGTGAGTAATTCATTACCACCTAAATCACGCGCAAAAACTTTGGCACAGAAATCTCGACTTTCATCTTCATTCATTTGGTCCAAACCGCAGGCTTTCCATGTTTCTGGGTCAACTTCAACCAAGAACGTACTCAGTTCTGAACTATATTGATAAGCATGCGCAATAAAGACACCAGCATCATGATATGGACGGAAAATCAGCGATACGGGATGGAAACGTTGCCGTGTGCCATACCAGACAAATTTATTACGACGTTGTTCAAATTGTGGCTGAAAGTGGGCTTGATATTGTTTACGAATCGCACTATTGCCACCATCAGCTGCAACCACGAGATCAACCTGTTGAGATAAAGTTTCGATATCTAGCATTTGATGTTCATACTGAATCTCAATACCAATAGCTTCACATGCAGTATTCAATGTATTTAACATATCAATTCTTGAAGTACGGGAAAAATGATTGCCATGTACTTGTACTCGACTGTCTCGATGTACGATTTCCATATAGTCACAGCATTCATGATGATCTGTGAATTCTTTAAAAAATTCCGGATCAGCATCTTCTAAAAAGGCCAAGCCAATATCAGAAAACACCACGCCCCAACCATAAGTTGCACCACGGCGGTTTTGCTCATAGACGGTAATTTCATGCTGAGGATTATTCTTTTTAGCCAATAATGAGAAATATAATCCCGCTGGGCCAGCTCCGATCACTGCAATTTTCATAACTGGATTTCCTACGCCAAATTTTGTAATAAACACTGACTTTGATAATGTTCTAAAGCCAAACGAAATGTAGATGGGATATCAATCGAACGCCGCTCATCAACAGCAATACAGACAGGTGTCAGTTTTGAAATAAAAATTATATTTTGATCTAAAGTCCGCCCTGTAATATTCAAAACATAAGTACGGCTATGAATCTCTTCCACCATAACGGTCAGATCAAAGATTTCATCTGGTTTTAATGAACGCTTAAAATCAAAGCTCAATCCTCGAGTCGGGGTTCCAAAACCATGTGCTGACTTTGCCTTTTGTGAGTATTCACCCAGTAAAATTTCATAAAACCATTCCGCAGCCGAAACCACATAGTCTGAAAACACACCTGTAAAGACCACACCTGCTGGATCACATTCCAACCACCGTACACGGCGGCGAATTACCACTGGCAGCGTGCTGATCACCTGTTCATTACATTGCATCATAGGCACCTCTCGCTCTGGCCTGCTCTTCATGTAATTTTTCGGTGATGATCCGTTTTAGTTCAGGCTTATTCAGCTTACCGACATTGGTCAGAGGAAATTCAGCTATGATTTCAATACGCTCAGGGCACTTATATTTGGCAAGCCCCTGATCAATCAGAAATGCTGCCAACGCTGCGACGTTTGGCACAGTACAATTGAGATTCGCAATAATAAAAATGCAACCCTTTTCACCATATATTGGATCAGGCATTGCCACTAATTTAGCGTCGGCAACTGATGGGTGTTTACAGATGAATGCCTCTACCTCTTCACAGCCAATCTTTTCACCACCTCGATTGACGTTGTCACGTAACCGACCTTCAAAGGTATAACAAATGACACCACCCTCTATTTGATGCGCAGTCATCATGTCACCGGTACGATAAAAACCCGCTTGGGTAAAAGCACTGGCATTAATATCAGCTGCATTGTAAAAACCAGGTAATGTGGCAGGTCCTTTAAAACATAATTCGCCCATTTCACCCAATTTGACTTGTTGCTCTGATTCAGGATCGAGCAGACAAAATTCATCTTCAGGGCAACCCGAAACACCATGGGAATGATGTCTTTGAAATATAGGCGCCTCAGCACCCGAGCCCAATAACAATCCTTCAGTAATGCCATATAAATTGGAACATGGCACCCCTAAATGCTGCTCTAACATATCGGCACGGCACATAGTACAAAACAGCTTTAAAGAAGATAAATCATGTTGTTGAATGGCTTGATATGCCATCAGCTGCGGTGCAATTGGACCAATCGACAGTGCATGGGTGACTTTATGTATTTCAATCAGTTGCAACATACGTTTAATATCGACCTTTGGCATAATGACTGCGGAAATACCAAAGCTAATCACCGACACCAAGGCATAAATTGTTCCAGCATTATGTACAATCGGTAAAGACCAAATCACCCTACTGTCTGTATCAATGCCATAGGTTCGCATCCAACCTAGACTATGGCCCTGATATTCAGCATGAAAACGTGGAATAATTTTTGGAATGCCTGTTGTACCGCCTGATAACTGAAAACTGAGTACATCTTCTGCACCTAGCTGCACATCTTGCATCTTTAGTTTTGCTGTTTCTAAATCAATCGTGGCAATCAGATCATTGAGATGAGTCAAACCCTCGTCTTGTCCACGAATCACAATCAACTTTTCAAGACTTTCCGATTGCTCCAGCATCGATTGGGCAAATGCCACCAAATCAAAATTAGGACTAAAGTCAGCTTGTACGAAGTAAGCCTTTGCCGCACTTTTCTCTACCAATTGTCGAATTTCAACTTCACGATGCTGAGGTAAAGAGCACACGGGGATAATGCCTGTTTTAAAACAGGCGACTAAAACCAGAATGGTCTCAATATTCGTCCCCAGCTGAAAAATTGCTCGATCACCTGTTTCCAAGCCATGATTGAGTAATGCTGCGCCCAATCTTTCTGTCAGATGATCCAGTTCCTGAAAAGTTAAATTGCGCTCATCACTGATAAAGGCCAATTTATCTGGATAACGTTGTGCAATTTTCCTTAGTGAATTTCCAAGCGTGTCATTAATCCACGCACCACTTTCAATCCATTTTTTAGCATTTTCAGCTGGATGATAAATAACACCTTGTATTGGGTTGAGTATCCTACTCATCTTGTTCTCCCTATTTTTTATGCGATCTTTTCCTGATCTAAACGGTTAACTCACAATTTGATTGACTCCATGGCTGGCACTAAACGGACTTGATCTCGATCATAACTTTCGATACGACCATGGATACCACCTGTAAATAGCCCCCACCAAACAGCGGGTTTTAATCCCAACGCTTTACGGCGAAACTCAATAGGCGCATTGGATCGAATAATGTGATAGACAGGATGATCTGAGCTGACGGTACAACCTGCTTGCGTTTCAGCACTGCGTACCAAGGCAGAAAACTCCTCAACTTTTGGTACATAAATCTCAAGCTTTGCTTGAGGTACCTGTTCAATAAACATGGCCTTTTTATGCCATATCTGATCAATCTCAGTGATACGTTGTCCACGCAACCTAGCTTCTTCTTCCGCAGCAATTGCGGCTGCTAAAGTCAGTGCAGCATCATCAGCATCGACTTGAACCAGTGGTCTTAATTTACGCGTAAACTCAATGAAGTAACCATTTGGATCACGCACATAAATTGATTCAATCACTTCATGCGTGGTTTCAGCAGAAACCGTTAAACCTTTAGATTCCAGATGCTGTTTCCATGCTTTTAATTCGTCTGGGTTTTCTACTAACCAAGCCGTATGCGTTGCATCAAACACATGATCTTCGGGTAATGGTGCAGCATTGTCTCTGCCCTGCATTTGTTCTGGTACATCACTACCGAGATAGTAGAAAAATGCAATCGTGCTGCCATGACCACTATCAAAGAAAAAGTGTAAAAAATCTGGATGTGTAGCAGGCCCCCAGCCTCGGGCTGAAATCACATGAATGAGGGGCAAGCCTAAAATATCTCGATAAAACTCGACCGTTTCTTTTAACTTCCATGTCGGTCTAGCAGTATGGTCTACACCACAAAGCACCAATTTTGATGAAGAAGCGGTTTTCATCATAAAACTCCTCAACGTGTCTCGTTGAATATCAATTTGGAAAAGTACGCTTAAGCCAAACAGCAATCTGCCGTCCTGCTTCCAAACGCCCAGGTTCATCTTCGGGATTTAAGGCACGACCGTGATGATCTCCTGCAATACATAAATGTTGTTTATCTTGTGTCGGTAGGGCGTGAAAGACGTGCTGAACTTCTTCGGGAAAGCAAGCTTGATCACCTGTATATTCAATCACCAAAATCGGTTGATGCAGGGATGAAATGGTTTTTTCTAAGGTTGCATTGGAAGATAAACCTGACCATGTAGACAGCCAGCTTTCAGGGGTACATTGCCGAGCAAAACCCACAGCACCATAATTTGAGGTAAATGGATCACTTCCCCACAAAGACCCAAATTTACGCAAAGATGGATCAAGTGACAGATCAAAACAACGTAAATCGGCATCTGTACGCCACACATTAAAAATCGGAGTATGTGCCGCCAAACGCCGATCTTCTATGGTTGCTGATGTTCCTGCTATTTTGACTCGCTTACGGGCTTCAAGTCGGCGGCTAATTAATTCATGAGCATACGCATCTAAACGGGCGACCCGTGCTTTTTGTGCAGCACGATAGCGCGCAATAAATTCAGCACGATAATGGGTATTTTGTTTTCCTTTATAACCATTCTCTGGATTGAGCGGGTCCAAAGATGGATCGACAAGCAAAGCATTGTTTTCATCAATAACCGATGGATCAATACAATTTAAAAGTAATGCGCCTTGACCTGGATGAGGGCCGACAAAAATTAAACCATCTACTTTCGGCATATCGAGTTGCTCTAATTTTGTAGGTCTCCCTCCCGGCGTATGTTTAATTCTTTGTTCTGGGGGCAAACTAGACTGTTGAACATAAAAAGAAAATAGCCCCACACCTCCAGAGTTTCCTAACAAGATAATTTGCTTAAACCCTTGTTCCTTTAAAAAATGCAATCCAGCAGCGACATCGTGTAATGCCAATTCATGTTCAAGACGTAAATCATTGCCGACAGAGCGTGGAAACTGCGACCATGCAGCATAACCCGCCGCAACAACATCTGGGATTAAATAGTGACACGCCATAAATTCACGTGGATGCATAATACAAACAACCGTATCAGTTCCTTGTGCTGGCATATATAACGAACCACCTGTAGCGGCTTGGTCTGCTGTGCGCAATACCACATTACGCGTCACTGTATCCGTAGGGATATCTCTTGGATTCCAATCCGTATTTAAAAATCCAGCAATCGCTTGTACGGTACTTTTTGTTGAATTCATCATGAATCGCTTACCTACATTCCTGTATTGATTTAATCTAGAACAAACTGACATACATGTCAAATATTTTACATAATAGTAAAATAAGTAAAAACATCACAAAAATGAGCATTAAATTGATAAAGAAATTAGAAAAATAAAATAGTAAAAACAATAGATTATAATTTTTATAAAATTATTAGACGCCTATTTTATTACTGTAAAATTTTTTACATATCTGTAAATTTATAAAAAATAAAAATATAAAATGGTTAAATTTAAAAAATTCTTAAGTTTTTATATCTAAGAGAGATAGATCTTATTGAGGCAATATTTTCTTAGTTCTATCAGTATTTATTGCAAAACTCATCTAAGCCTGAATTGCTTTCTCTCATAAAAGTGAGTTTTGTTTTTTTTGAATTTTTTTAAATTTGTTTTGTGACGCTCAATTATATGGGCTCGATAAAACACACAGAATTATAGATAAAATGAGCGCTATCTAAGCTCTATACAACCTAGAAAAACCGACAAATCACCGACTTCTGCTGTTTTGAATATGAACCGTATCTTTTTATTCTATAAAGTAAAAATTATATAGTGAAATCAATATCTCACTAAATTTTCATCAAAATTAACGTTCTATATTTATGGCAATTGGCTCTCTAAAATATCTAATTGATCTCTAAGAATTTGCAAACTCTCTCGTGGAGAAGTCGAACGAAATTCTGATTGTTGTTGTTTTAACACTGAACGAAGTGCCAATTCTGCAATTTGCTGTGCAATTTGACTGGCTTCTTGAGCATCGCCTTCAAACCACCATGCCGTCCAATTACACATGCCAATCATTGAAAAAGCAGCCATATGAGCATTTGCTACTTGGAAAACACCCGCATTTACCCCCATTTTAATCACATGTACAAAATTTGATAGCACTGATTTTCTTGAAATTTCAGCAGTCGCTCTACCCTTTTCAGATAAACTACTCTCACTACGTTCTACCACTCTAAACTGTATAGGATGGGTGAGTATTAACATCGCATGTTTGATAATAAGCTCTCGAAGTAATTCTTCTGGTGCGAGATCATTCCGATCTAAGATATTCTTGGTTAGATTACTTGCTTCACGCGTAATTTCATCCGTCAGTGCTTCTAGAATTGATTCTTTATTTGGAAAATAGTAATAAATTGCAGGACGTGTAACAGCTAATAATTCAGCAATATCATGCATACTGGTACCACCGAATCCTTTTTCGATAAACAACTTAGATGCTGCTTTTAAAATAGATTCTCTTTGCATTTCATTACGCCCATTATGACGGCTCTTCATCGGTTTTGGCTTATCGAACATAAAACTACATGAAACCTGATCAATTATTAGAATTGTAGTTTACTTATATTTCGTTATTTGTGTTAATTTTTACTTTAAGTATAAAAGGCCTAACCCTAGCACTCGCCAAAGGTGTGGGCATTGCGCTTATCTCTTCAATTGTATTCGCTCTTTAAAGTATAAAACGATAGCCAACAACCAAGAAAATTCATCCAGCAAAAATCTAAAATAACGCTAAACGAACATTAAAATAAGTTTTAATAATTGTGTTTCGACCTGAAAATGGCTGAAAATATCAGCCATCTTTCGATTGATTTAAAACTTTGCACGTAAGGTGAGCGTTGCATTTCGCGGATTACCAAAACGAATAGTTCCATCGCTATAAATTTGTGAATAATATTCTTTGTCAAAAATATTATTGATATTCAATGCAATATTCACTTTATCACTTAGTGGATAACTCGCCACCAAGTTAGCAATCGTATATCCAGGCTGACGATAAGGATATTCGCTATAACGCCCCACTTTCCAAGTACTTTGATAATTTGCACTGCCGCCTAGGATTAAATTATTTGCAAACTTATAGGTCGCAAATAAACGTGCAATATGTTCAGGTGTATCCTCATTAAAAACCAAACCTTGATTTGTAGGATCGTTCGCATATTCCGTAGTATTGTATGTGTAGCCAAAACTCAAATTAAGATTGGGTATAATTTCACCACGAATCTCAGTTTCAATCCCTTTACTGATCACCTCACCCGATGCAACATTACAATAAGCCTCGCCACCGTTAAATGGGCATTGGCCTTTGGTGCTTTCATCTCGTATTGAGCGATTAATTTGATTGGTTTTAAACCCAGCAACTGATGCAATTAAACGATCATCCCAAAGCCCTGCTTTTAATCCAATTTCATAAACATTCCCCTGCACTGGATCAAGTAATGTCTCATTACGATCTTTGACATTTTGCACAACAAAAGTATCGGTATAACTCGCATATGCAGTCAATGCATCATTGATCGCATAAGTAAGCCCAAAGTATGGTGTTAAAATATTTGATTTCTTATATTCATTGACACTTTCATAATTGCTTTGGCGCACACCTGCAATAACTTTGAGCGGATCAATAATATTTAAACGAGTGGTGAGGTAGTATCCTGTCTGGCGTACTTGATCAGCGCTGGTATTTTGATAACGTGGTGCGATATAAGGTAGCTGATAAGGACTGTAATTTTTAATATTGACGTATAAATAGTCACGTGTCGGTGTTTCCCCTCCGCCAACTAAACTATAATCTTCAAGCACTTGGTCCCAACTTGTCCAAGCCCCTGTAATATTACTTTTACTGTGATTTGCACCAAATACCAAGTCATGCTCACGGCCGAATAATTGATATGTCCCTTTTGCAAAAAAATCATAAATATCTAATTTTTGCTCATAGTTATATCCGTACTTATAAACAGTTGCTAAAGCATCATCAGCACTTGTGGTTTTTGGAGCCACGCTCAATGAAGTAAATGCCATATCCATAGCATAGTTTGCCTTCATATAGCTGGCTTTTACTTCCCATCCATTATTAAATTTATGGCTTATATCTAAGAAAGCTTGTCTATTGGTTTTATCCCAAAAATCTCTGTAATCACAACCACAGTTGGAATTATCGATACCTATTTTTTGACCATTGAAATAGTTAGGTATTGTATTGACGGGAACTGCATGTTCACCTTGACGTGAATATCCAATATTCAATAGCGTATTTTCAGTTAAATCACTGCTCACGATTCCATACAAAACATTAGAATCACGAGTAACAGACTTCATAAATGAATCACCATCTTGACCTGCCACCACTAAACGACCACGCACGCTTCCAGATTGATTCAATGGACCAGAGACATCCATTTCTCCGCGTACAGTGTTCCATGAACCATAACTGACAGCACCACTCGCCTGAAAAACTTCTGTTGGTTTTTTACGAATAAGATTAATTGCACCAGACGGGTCTCCTGAACCTTGCATTAACCCTGCTGCCCCTCGTAATACTTCAATACTTTCAATGGTTGCCATATCTGGTTTAGAGGAGGTGACATTACTTGCATTTACAGCAACACCATCATATTGCAATATATTTGAATTCCAACCATCTCCAACATTAAAGCCTCGGATAGAAAAGTTGGTCCTCTCCGTATTATCCCCTGTAAGCAAAATCCCTGTTGTATTTAAAAGTGCATCACCCAAATTTGTCGCACCCATATCTTCAATTTGTTTGCGGGTAATCACTGAAACCGATTGTGGGGTTTCTTTTATACTCAAATCGAGTTTAGTCGATGTACTGGCATTCTTTTTAGTGTAGTTATTTTCTGTATTGTTTTCTGCTGTGACAACGATCATGGGTAAAGCATGTGTTTGTTCCGTTGTTGCTTCTGTAGCAGCATAAGCTGTCCCAATCCAACAACTATAAAGTGCAAGATAAATTGCACTTTTAGCAAAGATTCGATTTTGAGAAATCCATTTATTCACGAAATAAAACTCTTAATCTAAATAAAAATCATTATCGTTATATTTCACATAAAAACAACATATATCTCTACATTCCTCCATTATTTTCTACTTCAAATTCGTTTTGTTAGACAAAGCTATAAAAGGAACAGCCTCTCAATCTGAGAGGCTAAAAAGATGGTTTCTCGATGATATTACTGAATAAACTTTGACATGGCCTGATGTAGATCCCTCACCTCAGCGTAAATCATGTCATCGCATTTATTTGATAATTAACCTAAAAAACATGAATATAAACAAATTATTATTAATACTTTTCAAGCAAACCAATAACCCCAGTTGCAATCATATCAATCGCAATTGTGCCGATTAACAAGGCAGATAAGCGTCCAACAATATCAAAATAGCGATCAATATATTTCGCATGGCTATAACGTAAATGGTCATGCCCATACTTCATGATCATTAAAATGCCACAGCTAATAAATAAGGTAAAAGCAATCAACACAGCGGATTCGAGTAAAGACATACTCGCTCCTGTTACGACAGCCGCACTGATTGTGCCAGGACCAATCATAAATGGCATCGCCATGGTACTGGCCAAATGCGCAGGCGTTCCTCTCATTTCTCCGATAGTATCCGCGCCTTGAAATACAAAGCGATAACCAATCACTAAGAAAATTAGTCCACCAAAAATCTGAAATGATTCAAAACGAACATTTAAGTAAGTGCTGAAAATTGCTTCACCACCCCATGCAAAAAGCATAAAAACCACATAAGCAATCAAGGCACCTTGAGCCAAACCTTTATTGAATACATGGGTTTCAGTATGGCGAATCATCCCGATCATATAGATACTCATTAAAAACGGATTGAGTAATGAGAAAAACAAAACAAATGGATGGATATAATTTGAAAACATAATGGCTTTCCATAAAACAAAATCAGGAAACAAAATCAAAAAAAGAGTTTACTTTGCTAAAATTGTACTTCTCAACAAGGGGATACTTTGTCTAACTAATCATTAAAATTGTAAATTTTATTAAGATTCAGTCACTTATTTTTACAAAAAATATAATCAGGACTTACACAAACGAGGTTCCGCAACGAGTCAAGGACTTGCATATATGAAACGAACAGAGATATTCAATAATTTTCAATGTCCATTTATAAATGGAATTTTTCTGCACAATGGAGAAATATTTGTTCTCGATTATAGAAACAAAGATAACGCAACTGTGGATATCGTAAGGAAATTAAATTTCTTTGATGATGAAGTAAAGAAAGCGGATCTTATTGATTTTGATTATATGGGGCAGATTAGTTATGCAGACTATCAGATAAGATATGGTGAGGGTAGTTTTGGTGGGGATGGTGTGGTCGGTCTGTTTTTAAAAAATGAGTTACAGTGGTTTTTGTTTTTGGAGAACAGTAACCCTTTTTGTAAGGCGATTATTAAAGATCATATTGCTTTTGTTCAAAGTACCAATGGAGTGATATTCTCAATTCCAATCGATAATCCTCAGCTGTTGCAGGTTGTCAAAAATCCGGATTTTTTATAATTCGACTATATAAGCAGAAGTTTTATATGAAATAATTTTTTGATGTGTTTTGCTGAATTGTGAGGATCAATGCCTATTCATTGCTTTAGTCACCATCCTAATACCTTCTTTCTAATCTCAGTATTTTTTTATGATTCAATTTAGTTTTAAGCCTTGTTAAAACAAAGTTAGCTAAAGGAAACACAACTGCTATTCTCAAGCCTTTTGATTGATTTATATACGTTAAACTTATTACATAATTGCATCAGATCTCATACATTTTGTTCATGATTACCCAACACATAAAATTCACAAAAAAACTAAAATTATAATCAATTGATATTTATTAAAATTCTATGACATTGAAATCTTAAATGTAACCTAGCGTTATATTTTTTAATCATTTCTGCTCATGATGAATTTTTTTTGATTGTGTTTTAAAGAGGTTTTTTAACACTGTCATTCATTAGGATTAAGCCATTTATGTATAAAAGAAAAATCAAACCACTTGAAATCGATGATGTCGAAATTATTGATTATGATAAGACTAAAAAAGCCATTAAAGCCGCAGCTTTAGGGAATGCCATCGAATGGTTTGATTTTGGTGTGTATGGCTATGTCGCTTATGTATTGGGTAAAGTCTTTTTCCCCAATTCATCACCCAGTATACAAATGATTGCGGCCCTTGCCACCTTTTCTATACCCTTTATATTTCGACCTTTAGGTGGATTATTTTTCGGGCATTTAGGCGATAAATACGGTCGTCAAAAAATTCTGGCAATCACCATTATTATCATGTCGGTCAGTACCTTTGGTATTGGTTTGATTCCATCTTATGAAAGTATAGGGATTTGGGCCCCTATTTTGCTGCTCATTGTAAAAATTGCACAAGGCTTTTCGGTCGGAGGTGAATATGCTGGAGCAGCAATATTTGTAGCGGAATATTCTCCTGATCGAAAGCGCGGTTTCATGGGAAGCTGGCTGGATTTTGGTTCTATTTTAGGTTTTGTTGTTGGAGCGGGTGTCGTTTCAATGATCAGCTTTTCCATGGGCGAAGCTGCCTTTGTTGATTGGGGCTGGCGTATTCCTTTTTATTTAGCGCTACCGCTGGGACTGATTGGCTTATATTTACGTCACTCTTTAGATGAGACACCAACCTTTCAGGCACATGCCGAAGAACAGTCACAATCGAAAAAACCGCAAAAAGTCGGTTTTAAACAAATTTTTCGTGAACATAAACGCAGCCTACTGGTCTGTGTCGGACTCGTACTATGTACCAATGTTACCTACTACATGCTACTCACCTATTTACCAAGTTATTTCTCACATAACTTAGGCTATTCAGAAAATCACGGCGTTCTGATTATTATTGCCGTAATGGTTGGAATGCTCTTTGTACAGCCGTTTGTAGGCATGCTCAGTGACAAAATTGGCCGTCGCCCATTTGTCTTTGCAGGCAGCATTGCGCTGATTGTCTTGTCATACCCTGCCTTTATATTGCTTGCCACCAATAATGTTTATTTAATTTTCTTGGGTCTGTTGATGTTGGCACTTTCACTGAATATGTTGATTGGAATAATGGCTTCAACCCTCCCTGCATTGTTTCCAACTGAAATTCGTTATAGTGCACTTGCAATCGCGTTTAATATTTCTGTGGTGATTGCAGGTTTAACCCCGACCATCACAGCGACATTGGTTGAAACCACTCAAAATATTATGGTGCCTGCCTATTATTTGGTGATTTGTGGTTGCTTTGGGGTGATTACTGCGATTTATCTTAAAGAAACAGCCAACTTACCGCTTAAAGGTGCAAAACCAATGGCTGTTGATACTGAAGAAGCTGAAGAACTTCTCGAACAATATCATGGAAATATTGAGCAAAAAATCGAAAAAATTGATCAAAAAATCGAAGAGTTGCAAGAAAAGCGTGATCATCTCGCCAAGCAGCATCCTGATATTGATTAATGATTTTAAATGGGCTTATTCAGCATGATTGTGTTGGATAAGCCATTCAATACAACATCGCAATAACCCATCTCACAAACTTTTTATTTAAACTAAGCAACATTATACTCATCCCCCCTTTTCAAAAAAGGAGGTTGAGTTGCCTAGTTGAGTATTGGTTTTAGATAAGCAGTTTCCTCCCCACCTTCACTTACGACTTAATACTTATATTTCACGCTGAGCATAAAATTACGTGGCTCACCATAGACCCCAGAGTTATAGAAGCCGATGTTGGTAAAGTAGTGTTGATCAAAAATATTATTTAAATTAATCGCAGTGCTTAAATGTTCATTAAACTGGTAGTTGGCCATTAGATCGACCAATACAAAGGCTTTCTGATCAATCACTTCACTACGTTTTTTGACATTGTTATACACCGTTTGCCATCCGTGGTTCTGCCAACGAACATTCCCGCCCACGCTCAAACCTTCGAGTTGCTGATCAAATTTATACTGGGTAGAGATATTAAATTGATGTTCTGGTTCCCATGTTGAAATTTTTTCACCATCATGGTCCTTGATTTGCTTATAGGTATAACCACTTTGCACTTGGACATTGGGGAAAACCTCACCAGAAGCTTCAATCTCTACCCCCTTAGTTTTGGCTTTCGCACCAATCCATGCAAAATCAACAGCGGGATTACTTGGCGCGCCATTATAAACAATGTCCTCAATGGCACGATTGGATTCATGGATTTCAAAATAAGCGATACTGGCATTTAACTTGGCATCATCGGATTGAAACTTAAAGCCGCCTTCGTAGTTTTTACCTTCGTCTGGATCTAGGATTTTATTGGCTGACGACTTATACCAGATATCATAAGGCATAAAGATATCGCTGAGACTGGCATAAGCACTGACTCGATCAGTAATGTCATAGACGACCCCAACATAGGGAATGAAGCGATTCTTTTCCTCAACCACACCTTGTAAGCCTTTCATTTTATAGTTGATCATACGGGTGCCTAAGAGCACCTTTAAATCATCTGACAGATTTAAACGTGTACTGGCGTAGGCACCATATTGTGAAGTACGGTCATGGGTATAGGCATTTGGCTCACCCCAATTTGGCTGTGCAATATTGCCATCCCATTGGCTAAAATCGGGAATATGTGAATCATAACCCTGCATGCCACCATACCAATCTTTCCCCTTCCAACGTGAATAAGCCCCACTTGCGCCTAAGACCAAATCATGTTGCCGACCAAGCAGCTCAAACTTACCTGTGCTATACAACTCCAATGAATCACTGACAGTACGACCGATATATTGAGAAGGCCAAAGATTAGCAGAACCATCTAATTTAGGATAATAGCCTTGGATGGTGCCTAGTGTTGCATCATAGCCATTAATTTTATGGTCATATTGCAGAGTCAGTGCCCAATCGTCATTAAATTTATGATGTACATTGGCAAAAATGGTGCGGGTATATTGTTTCCATTCACTCCAATTGGCACCATTATTAAAGGAACGATCGGGATCAGGATTACGTTCCCCTTCACCATTAAATAAAGGAAAAGAGCCTGACCATGTCGATGCTTTAGGGTCATTGTTCTGGTAATCAGCACCCAGTGTAACTAAAGTTTTATCGCCTAAATCTGCTTCGACAATGCTATAAAATACAGCACTTTTACGTTCATAACGATCCATAAAAGATTCTTTGTCTTGACCCGCAGCCACAAAACGTCCACGAATAGTTTGCTCATCATTCAGTGAACCACTGACATCTGCCATAGCACGGTAATTATTCCAAGAACCTGCGCTTAAACTCAGCGATGCTTGAGTCTCTGCGGTTGGTTTTTTACGTACTAAGTTGATGGTTGCCCCTAAAGATCCCACCCCTGTAAGTAAGCCCGTTGCCCCTTTGAGTACTTCGACACGGTCATAAATAGCAGAGTCACTGAGCGTATTACCCGCAGCATAACCGACATTTCGAGTCGTAGAAGGAATGCCATCATATTGGAAATTATTAATGGCAAAACCGCGTGAGTAATAACTGGTCCGTTCACTGTCGTAAGCAGATACGGTAATCCCGGGGGTATGCGACATGACTTGATCAATATTATTTAACTGAAAATCATCCATCAACTGTCGCGTAATCACACTAATGGTTTGTGGTGTTTCTTTCGGTGTAAGCACTAAACGCGTGGCGGTGGCAATTTTACCTGGTGTATAAGAACCACTATTTTCAGTAATTTCCCCCAACTGATTGGCAGTTACGACAATGGTCTCAAGTTTCGCTGCTGGATTGTCAGTGTGAGAATTTGTTGCCACGGCTGAATCCGTTGCCGTGTTTGCAACTGTTGTGGTTTTCGACATCTGACGTCGTTCAATTCGCCACACCCGTGGACTTTGTTGAACAAGCTGTAGATCTGTGTCTTTTAATAACTGTTGAAAACCCTGAGCAATATCAAAACTGCCGCTTAAACCGTTGGTTTTATACCCCTGCGTCAGTTTCGGATCAAAAGACAATGCAATATTAGACTGTAGAGCAAAATTAGAAAGCGCTTGCCCCAAATCCCCTGAAGCCACTTGATAATGCTTTTGAGTTGCTGCTGTTTCAGCATGGCTAAATGCACTGACACCCAACATGCTGCTCAGTACCAATAAATGCATGACCGAATAACGCATTTTTTTCTCGCGGCTTATTTTATATGGTTTCGGTTTTTTCAAATTTTTTGCGTGTTGCAATGCTAGAGACACCATAACCCCCTATTGAATACCAATGAGTTCTCTTATTAGCCTTGCCAGTTGAGTTTTAAAAAAGTGTCAGCCTTAAATTATTTTTTTTCACCAATACTGACCCAATAGCCCTGTGCATAGCGATTGATGTCTAACTTATAGGTGACAGCCAACATGCTATATAGCGTTGGCAAATCATTGATTGGATAAGTCCCTGATATTTTAATCTGAGCAATATCATCATCTAAAGCAATATAACCCTTTTGATATTTTCCTATACGCTGTACGAATTCAGACAACGGCAGATCATTCACGATCATCCAGCCCTGCGTCCAACTGTTGCGTGTAAGATCAGCACTTGTAACCTCGGCGACCTGCTCGCGATTCAAATGACTTTGCTGACCCGCCGCAACAATCACTGCCTGAGTTGGATGACGTTGTGGTTGTAATTTCACCGCACCTTGCTCGACGAATACCCAAGACTGCTTTGGATTAAGCTCTACTGAAAATTCAGTACCCAAAGCCTGCATTTGCCCATGTTGAGTTTGCACAAAGAATGGGCGTTGCTGTTGATCTTTCGCAGTTTTAATCCAGATCTGACCTTTTCTTAGCACGACATTACGTTGCTTAGCGCTATAGTCCAGATCAATTGCCGATGCGCTGTCTAAATACAGTTCACCACCATCGGGGAGTTTAATTTTTTCAATTTCACCTACTTTTGTACGATAGTCCGCCGTCCATTGTTGCTGCTGATTTAAGCTATAACCTAAATACAGTAACGATAGACCAGCCAAAACCCACATGTAATGACGGCGTTTTTTCCATGAAGATGATGTACTTTGCTCTAAAATAGGCCGTGCTACTTCTGTTGGGAGTTGATCAAAAGTATGATGCAGTTGCTGCATTTTTTGCCAAACTTTGGCATGCACTGAACTTTGTTGCTGCCAGATCTGTAATTGCTGTAATTCTTGCGGACTCAACTCGCCTTGGTTTAAACGCATACACCAATCAGCCGCTTCATTTAAAATTTGTTGCGTCTGTTGTTGATCTTGTTTTTGATTGTGTTGTTGTTCAGATTCATTCTGCTTTGACATTGGTTTAGTCGTCCAACATCGCAGACAGACAATGTACATACGCTTTTTTCATATAGCGTTTGACTGAACTTAGCGAAATATCCAATTTGACTGCAATCTCATCGTATTTCAGCCCTTCAAGCTGCGCATAGAGAAAAGTATCGCGTACCACTACAGGCAGTTGCTCTAGCAATTGTGTCACTTCAAGCAAACTTTCAATAATCAAACAGTGCTGTTCTGGAGAGATTTCTTCGAGTTCAGGTTGTAGCGCCAACACGTCTAAATATGCCCGCTCAATATGCTTACGTTGAATCCAATTGATCATCAAGCCTTTGGCTACAGTGGTCAAATAAGCACGTGGTTGCAATAATTCAATTTGCTGTCGTCGTGCCATCACTCTTAAGAAAGTATCTTGTGCCAAATCAGCTGCATCAGAACTATTGCCTAACTTTTTATATAGCCATGCATATACCCAAGAATGATGTTCTTGATAAAGCTGAGCAATATCATGATTGGAAAGCGACGCAGACATGGAAAAAGTTTATTTAAGCGAATGATAATTATTATCAGTAATTTAATGGCTAAATTCAATCATTATTTTCATCTTAACCACGCCCTTGTCCAACTCGCTTTTATTGCACAAACCAATCTGTAGCAGCTTATTTAGCTTTGCGGTTTAAATTGGACAGCCCTGAATGTCAATATATGCATACACTATTATTTGCTGACGGCAAAATCCTCAATCACCGCGTGAAGTAGGCGAAGAAGTAGTCAAAAAATTGGTGACTATACAATAATTTAAATTAGCTAGATTGGACATATTTTGTGAGTGAAGGCTTGCAAAATATCGCTTCATCTTAAAGGACTTGTGTGACAGCAATAAAAATTTTCCACGCTTAAAAAATGGGCACCACCCGAATCTAATTAAGAGATATTTCATCAATTCACAATAAATATCAACATGCTAAACAGAAATATTATATTGACTCTGTTTTTGTATTAGATTAGTATTTTTAATGTAAATAATTATCATTATCATATAGCCAACAAAGCCTTGCCCTTTCTAGCCACGATGATTGTCCAGTTTTTTTATCAAGCAAAGGATAAAGCAATGTTATCTAAAATGAAAATAGGTCATAAAACGCTGATTGCGAGTTCAATCTGTACCATTCTTGCTGGTTGTGGTGGCGGTGGTAGTGGTGGTGGAGACAACAAACCAAGCAATACTGCGCCCACAATTGATGCAATCAGCCCATTGACCATACAAACCCTAGACAGTAAAAAAATTAGCGTAACGGCGAAAGATGCTGAGAACAACGCGCTCACCTATAGCATCAAAACTGCGCCAAAATTAGGCACTGCCAGCATTGACAGTAAAACAGGTGTGATTACTTATATTGCAGGCAATGTGGTTGGCGCAGATACACTTGTGGTGAGTGTCAGTGATGGTTCACTGAGCACAGATCTGAGCATTACGATTAATACCCAAGTTGAGTCGGTGTTTGATTATCAATTCTACAAAGTCACCAACCCAGAAACAGGTAACTCTCAAATTGTCCGTTATGACCCTAACAACGAAAAACAGGACTATTACAGCAGTATCAGCAACGTGATTTTAGGCAATCGTGTCTTTGTAATGAGTGCTGCAAAAGATGGCGATAAGACGGTTTATAAAAAACGAGAATATGCGATTTTCCTTGACCCAAATGCATCTAAAGAAACGCGTAATTACACACCAGCTGGTGCAACAACAGCAACTGAATATACATTCTATACCGACAATATTCTAAAACGATTTGATGCAAGTAATCCAAACAGTCAAGCCACCATTTTTAGTAGTGCAGCATTACCAGCAGCATTAAAAACCGCAGAAATGAAAGTGATTGGCGATACACAAACCATGTATCTCAATGAAACAGATATTGATAATTCTTATGTGCAATTGCGTACTTTTGCCAAACTACCCGATATTTTTAGAGGCGAACTGTCTGACAATATTAAAAATGCCTATATCACTGTACGTTTATCAGATGGCAAAGTGACACAAGGTCGGACCATTAAGCCGGTTGTTAATAACACGACAGGTAAAACTGATTCAGTATTGGTCAACTACAGTGCTGCCTATGTCAAAGGAAGCTACCCAACCGCAAGTAATGAAGCTGCACGTTTACAAAGCTGTACCGTTGATTTGGTCACCTGTACTGATATTGGTGGAGGAACAGGTCAATACTACTTCTTAGCACAAAATGATAGCCATATTTATCTGGCAAAAGAAGGGGTAAAAACACTTTATGCTTATGATAAAACTGCAAAAACCTTAGCGAATGTAACAGGTGCAGAATACCCTGCAAATTATAATCCTGAACATCATCAACTTAAATTTGGTGGTGGACATGGTGGTGCGGGTATCTTTAGTAATTTCTTTAACATGCCAAATGTAGTCGATAATTTGGCAGAAGGTAATACTGGTTATTTATTGATTAATTATAACCTTGATACACAAAATGCAGCGATCACCCATACCATATTTGGCAACGCCTATGTCTTTAAAAATGCCGAAATTCTGAAATTGACAGGCACCAGCGCAAGCAAAATTTATGATAATGGCACTGGTACGGATTTAGCCAATAATTCAAGCAATGTGGCTTTGTCATATAACCTGAACCTTACTGCGGTCAAAAATGGTTATTTATTTGTCGAAGCGGCCAAGTTATCTAAAGACAAGATGAACCTTAACTATCAACAAGGCTGGTTAAATACAGCAACCACAACCACAAAAACAGCGTTGGATAATGCCGTCATTGATCAGGATATTCCGTACTTTACTTCAATGCGAGTACCTGCGGTGGCAGTCGGTGATTATGTCTATGTCAATGAGACCAATCCAACTGCAGCAGCAACCCGTGTTTATAACGTTTATAAATTACCACTCAATGCGCCAACAGCCAGCAAAACCAGCGTCACCCCAACGTTTGGCCGTATGTACTTTGAACGCACTGCATTCCGTGCCAATGGTATTTATGAAGGTAATGTATTGTTATGGAACAAACGTGCCAATCAAGCAACAGATCCAACTGACACAGTCGGTAGTATTGTCAATACCACCACGGGCAAACTCATGGGTAACATCAAGGATCTAGAGGGTGGAATTACCAATGTCACTGCTGACGCTTCAGGTAATGTCACTTTGGCTGGGATTGGTGGTCTATTTGGCTTGCATATGACAGGTAGTCATGCTGGTGTTCCTTTACTGACCAGTGGCTTCTCAGAAAAAGAAAAATCATTGAAAAAAGTCAATGAAATTAATGGTTCTTGGATCACTGACTAAGCCATACATACTCATTCAATCGGGTTGCTGTTTCCATTCTTAAGATGGGCCAGCAACCCTGCGTTTATTTTGACTGGATTTCTGTCATGAACACACCTCCCTTTCTCCCACGATATCTATTATTGGCCATGTGTATTGCTGGTGGATACTCTCCTTTCTATCACCTCTATGCAGCAGAAAATAAGAAAGATACCGACATAAATGATGAACACCCCACTAAACTGCCTGTCATTGAAGTCACAGCAGAAAAAGTCCTCAAGGCAGAGCGACAAAATCAACAAGAAATGTTTAACAAACCCTATTCCAAACAGATCATCAGTCAGGAAAAAATTCAGCAGGAAGGCTTAGCCGATGTCAAAGAAGCGATTCGGGATATTCCTGGTGTTTCCATTACCGAAACTGGGGCTTTCGGTAAAAATGTAAAAATTCGTGGTCTGACTGGGCAACGCGTGGTCAGTGTTGTTGATGGCATCAAAATCGCCAATCAAGGTTTAGACCATTCAGGTTCTGGTGAAATCAATCAGGTGGATATTAACAACGTTGAAATGATTGAAGTGGTAAAAGGTAGTCCTGCGGTGATTTACGACCCGGGTGCATCAGGTGGCGTCATTATCGTCAAGACCAAACCTGTACAAATGAGTCAAGGCATCGGGGTCAGTCAAAAATTCGCTTATGATGAGGGTTATGACAAAACCAGTTCCACCACCAGTCTAAACGCAGGCATGGATAATTTTGGTGCAAAGGTCACTTATACCAAAGAATCGTCCAATGACTATCGGGTCCGTGGTGATGCTGATAAAAAATATGCGATTAGTAAAACCAATGCATTAAATGCAGTGAATAGCACAGTCACCGTCAAAGATTTGGGTTATGACGCCGAATCACTGAGTGCCAAATTATCAGGCAAATTTGCTACAGATAGCCAAATTGATCTCGATTATGACCAATGGATCGGCAAAGATATTGCATCAGCACATGGGAATACCATGCAAGATGCAATGGTGATGCTGTTGGCACGCAAAGAGCGTGAATCAAAATCCATCACTTATCGTAAAGACAATCTGGGTATTTTTAATAACTTCTCCTTTAAATATAACAAACAGTCCTTATTAGAACGCCAACAAGAAGGCGGTTATACCGAAACCTTAGACAGTAATAATTTTAACGCCAATCTATTTTTAAACTGGCATCAATTACAAGCCAGTTTTGGTCTGGAAGCTGTTTTAGATAAAGCCGTCACTGCGGTGTATTCTGAACAAGATTATTATGCAGGTTTTACCAATTTAGAATATGACTTCGGCACATGGACAGGTTTTGCAGGAGTACGCGCCAATTATTGGGCAACCCGACAAAAATTACTGCCAGGCGCAAATGCTGAACTTGCCTCGCAACTCATCGGTATTTCGGGAATTACCCCTGAAAAAACCATATTCGAGCCAACATGGGCGCTTGGAGCACAATATCACCTCACCGATACTCAAAATATTTCTGCCAACATCAGCCGTACTTTCCGCGCACCTGATTTGTATGAACGCTATACGTTTGGTGGCTTTTTGGGTGGAGGTTTAGCTTTACAACCTGAAGAAGGCTACCATGCCGAAGTGGCTTGGAAATACATCAATGATCATTGGGCGTTAAATACCAGTGTGTTTTATAGCGACTTTGACCAATATATTTGGACGAAAACCAATCGTAGAGTTATTGATCGGGCTGGTTTGGAAAGTTGTATTCGTATCGGGAAATGCAATATAGCGACAGGCGATTTTAATGATCGTGAATCTGACTTTTTCCAAGACACCACCCGATATTATAATGCCGACCAAGTCAATAATTGGGGTATGGAATTCAGTGCCAATTATATGGATGAAGTGCATGATTTTGGTATTTCAGGTAGTTTTAATAAAATTGATTCTGAAGATGTTTTTGTGCAAGCTGCGGCACATCCAATTGATATTAACAGCCATTATAAATATACCTTTAGCCAATTGCCGTTACAGCCATGGGTGAAAGGCAAAATTCAGACCGTATTTAATGAACCTCAAGTCATACAAAAAGGCGGCTTTGATTCTTATACCATTGGTAGCTTGTATGCGGGTTTTAATCATAAATATGTCAATTTAAGTGCAGGGATCCGTAACCTCGGCAATACTACCTATAGAGCTGCGTATAGTGGTTTAAATGGTCTGGAACGTACTTATTTTATCAATGCTGAATTTAAATGGAATAATTATAAATGAATGTAAATTTTTGGGTTGTTGCCCTCGCCTGTGAAAAGAGATTCAACATGATGATCATCTAATCTGTTCTATTTCAATCCAAAGTTTATATAGGAGACGTGAAATAAAATCAAAGCAAAAAAAAGACCCTTAACAATTTAAGGGTCTTTTAAATATTTTGCGGAAGCGGTGTTCTATAACAAATATTCGTGGTGCTGGAATGCTTTCAGACATGTCTCTGACTACTTTAATGTGGCAAAAATGATAATTTTTTATCCAACTTCACATCTCGTTCACACTGATTTATCTACAGTATTAAATAAAATTCAAAATGGATAATGATCATGAAAAACCCAAAAAAAATCTTTGCCTCTATGTTGGCACTGATGTGTTTATCAGGATGTAAAAGCATTCCAAGTTATTCCTCAGATTATAGTTCCGCCAGAAATAATATTACGGGTATGACATTGACAGAAACCCAAGCATTAGAGATTGGCACTCATTTCATATCTACCTTCAATACTTTAGGTACACCAGAATTCATAAATAAAGCCAGTTCTCTATATGCAGAGCACCTTTTTATCAATGACACACTTTCCCAGTTCTCATCACGACAAAATTTACTAGAACATTTCAAAGGTATGAATAAGCGTGTTAGCAATGTCAAAGTAAAATTATTAAATACTACCCATCAGCAAGACTCTGCATATATACATTGGTATATGGCTTATGAGTTCAAAATTTTTGGTGTGCAAAGAAAAATGGCGTCATATGGTATTAGTGAAATTAAAGTAAATAAAGATAATCAAATTATTTTTCAACAAGACTTTTGGGATCCTGCAAATGGCCTATATCGTCAATTGCCTTATGTAGGAGGTGCTTATTCATGGTTATTAGCATTCAAAAAATCATCTTAAGTGTTGCGTGTATGACTGGTTTATCCGTCAGCACGTCAACAATTCATGCTGCATCTGTACAACAATGTGCAACAGCTGCCCTTTTAATCGGGAAAAAACAAGTCGGTCAAGTAAGCTACTTTGCAGAGTCTTGTAAAAAAGCCTGGGATATGCAAAGTATTCAAATGAATTTTTCTTATACTCAAGATATCCCAGAATGGGCATTTAAACGTGCAGCCACACATTTTTTAAAGAAAAATATTCCTGATTTTAAAGAGACATCTCCCCTGAACCAAATTACACAGCTTTATAAACCAGTTAAAAATGGCGATTTATACACTTTAAGCTACGTCCATTCGTCCCACACATTGACACTTTTACTGAATCAGAAAACATTAGGTCATATCCAAAATGATCATGCCAATCAATATTTTAAAATTTGGTTAGGTTCACAGCCTTTTAATGCTAAATTGAAACAACAGCTCTTAAATTAACGACATAAAGTTATTGTAATGACAAAGCATTTTATCCTTATGGTCGAAGACCATTACGAATTAGCATCTACCCTCTGTGAGTTTTTAGAGACACATGGTTTTGTAATAGATCATGCCCGTAATTTAGACACAGCTCGAAATTTATTAAAACACAATCCTTATCACATTCTGTTATTGGATATTAATTTACCTGATGGCTCAGGTTACGATCTCTGTCATTGGTTAAGGAAAGAACAAGGCTTAGACATCCCTGTACTAATGCTCACAGCACGTGATACCTTAGATGACAAAATGAAAGGTTTTACTTCAGGTACCGATGATTATTTGGTCAAACCATTCGACTTTAACGAATTGGTTATGCGAGTTCGGGCTTTGATTAAAAGATCAATGGGTGAAGTTTCTAATAGCCAATTACAAATTCACGACCTAATTTTAGATAGTGCACGACTAACTATTAGCCGTGCTGGTCAAAATATTGAACTTCCACCAATTCAATTTAAGCTCTTGAAGTTATTGATGAGAAACTCACCTAAAGTCATTACTAAACAAGAAATTGTAATAGAATTATGGGGTGATACAGAGCCTGAAAGTGATGCACTGCGCAGCCATATTTATAATTTACGTAAAATGGTTGATAAGCCTTTTAATCAGAAATTGATTCATACAGTGTCAGGTGTTGGCTTAAAAATTTCGCTTGAACTAGACTCACTTAGTTAAGATAAACCACCACGACTAATCCCGTGGAAGGCATTAAAGTAATATCATTGTGAATAGTTAAATAATATTGACGATCAAACAACTCCACACGCCAACCCAATTGCTTAGACAATTTCTGTACTAATTGTAGTCCAATACCATGCCCTTTGGTTTGTAACTTTAATTGAGGGCAAGATAACTCGCGTACTTTAACGTTATTGGGTAAATTGATGCCTATACCATTATCGGCAATCAGGACCTTATTTTTTTGCACAATAATATCAATTTCTGAACCTTGAGAATAATTTAAGGCATTACGTAAAATATTACCAAAAACCATTTTTGTCATAGATGGATACAGTAGCCGTGTCTGTTCATTCGGATCTTGTTGAAGATTAATCTGTATTCCTTTGACCTGACCCACACTTTCTAAATCAACTTGTAATTCATGTAATATATTGAAGATTGATCTATATTCTGGAGTGAGCGTATTGGTGGTATTACGCGCAATTGCCAATAAGGTATCAACCAGTAACTGCATGTCTTCAATGGTATTACCCAGACGAATAAAGGCTTTGTTATCACCATAACGGGCTTGGCAAATTTGAACATTACCTTTTAGAACTGTTAAAGGTGTCCGTAGTTCATGACTGACATCACTGCTAAACTCACGTTCACGATTAATAAATTCATTCAAAACCTGATGATATTTCTCTAATGCTTGTTTTAAATATTCTGCTTCCATATTTGCATCAGTACTGATGTCCTTAAAAGGTGATGCTTCTTTGTTCTGATGTTCCCAATCGATGTTTTCTAAAGCATTGGCAAGTCGAGTGATCGGAGAAAAATAACGGCGCGCACGCCGATTCCACCACCACAACACACTATAAAGTACAAACAAACTCAGCATTAACGGTGCTAAACCAAACAACCATATCAGTTTATTGACATTACTTTCACCAAAAACCAAAAGAACATGCTGTCCATTACGCTCTCCATAGACGGTCATACGTTCTTTACCATCCACAAAATGACGGCCAACTCCTGGTTTTAAATGTATGTTTTGAAAGCTAGTGGGGGTCACATTATTCCAGCGATATCCATATAAATTTTTGGTGTCAGGCAAATCTGCATTTGGATTATGCTCTATACGCATCCAATAATGCTCCATTTCCTGTTCAAGCGCAGTTTTCAATAATGTTCCTTTAATCACCCATGCACTACATGCAATACCAATCACAATCGACAAAGCGATCAATCCAATTTGCAACCAGTAATAACGATTAAAGACTTCACCCAAGGGATGAGCACGGTTGCTCTTAAAAAGCCTCAGCATAAATATATCCCTTGTATGACCCACTGAACAACAGATTCAATTTAGATTATACGGCTTTCTTATGAAACAAAAAGTGACCAATGACCCATTCTTGGCCTTGTTCAAAACCAAACAGTTCAGCACAAGCCATAAAGAAGATTCGCCAACGTTGCCACCAAGCTGCTGCATCTTTGCCATAGGTCTTTTCAAATAATGGTTTTAAACGTTGTTGGTTCCGATCCATATTTTCAAGCCAGGCATTGGCCGTTCTTTCATACTGCATACCTGACCACTGCCAATGCTGTTCTAATTGCAAGTGATCTTGAAAATGTAAGAAAGTTGACGCAGACGGCATCAATCCACCACTAAAAAAGTATTTCGACATCCAATCATATTCATTTTTAATTTCAAATGGATAATGCAAAAATCGATGGCAAAAAATATGACACCACAATAATCCATCAGGTTTAAGCCAGGTATTTATTTTTTCAAATAGCTTTTGATAATTACGCACATGCTCAAACATTTCCACCGACACCACGCGATCAAATGAGCCACCTTCAAGTTCTAACACATTGACATCGCAAGTGATGACCGTCAAATGATTGAACTGTCGTTGTTTGGCTTGTTGTTGAATATAGGCACGTTGCGTTGAAGAGTTCGATACAACAGTTATCTTTGCATTTGGATAATGCTCTGCCATCCATAAACTTAAAGATCCCCAACCACAACCAACTTCTAAAATGTGTTGACCATCTTTTAATTGTGCCCGTTCACAATAACCTGCTAAGGCTAACTCTTCAGCTTCGTCCAAACTCGTTTGAGCATCGCTAAATAAACTCGCACTATATTTTAAGCGTTTACCCAGTACTGCCTGAAAAAACTCAGTGGGAAGCTCATAATGCTGTTGGTTGGCTTTATCAGTTTCAATCGCAATTTCACTGCGCTTTAGCATACGGAGGACATCCATATAACGCTTGCTGCCCTGTTCAGGATCATAACGACCTTCTTGAATTAAGCGCTTTTTACTTAAGCTCCGTATCGCTGCACGTATCGCCTGATCTGGAACCAATCCACTTTCGACCAGTTTTAAAGACTGCTGAATAATAAAATCCATGTTGTGATCTACTCTTTAGGTTGCCACGGAATAAACATTGACGTTCGTTGTTGATAATCTCGGTAATTTTGACCACGATGACGTAATGCTTGTTGTTCGCTAAACGGAATACCTGTGATGTAATATAAAAATGCCCACATCAGTAATGGATAAATCCATAACAGATAAAGCCCTGCGGCCAAACCTAAAATGGGGTAAGCAAACCAATGTAAACATTCAAAAAAATAATTCGGATGCCGTGAATACTTCCATAAACCTTGATCCATGGTTTGACCGCGATGATCTGGGTTCTGTTTAAAATGATACAGCTGTTGATCAGCAGTGCTTTCACCAATGAAAGCCAGTAGCATAATGATTATCGCAACGATCAGCGCCCAATTCGTCCATTCATTCCACTGTATTGCGGGGAAACTCAGTAAGGACAGCATCGGGTAGGAAAACAAAAGCGCCAGTCCTGCTTGAAACATAAAAAAGCACAAAAAGCCTAAATGTTTAAATTGTCCCATTGCACGACGCATATTGGCATAACGACGGTCTTCTTCTATTTCATGCAAGTAACGGCGTAATAAATGCCAAGTCAGACGTAAGAACCAAATGCTACTAGCAAGCCCAATAAAGATACGTACAGCTAAGGGTGCTGTATTCAGCAAAAATGCTGCAATGATGACATTCAGCGTAATACAGAAACTCCATGCAACATCGACTAAACCAGCACGACTGTTATAGGTCACGATGAGCCAGCATATCAGCATAATCACGACATCAAGTAACAACAACTTGAGTAACATTTTGCTCACTCCTTGGCATTTGGATGCTTAAAAGTTAATAAACGTTGGCTTCAAACAACATATGCACATCACTAATCACTCCTTCTTTAAAACCACCCTCGCAATAGCACAAATAAAAATCCCACATCCGAATAAATTTTTCATCAAATCCAAGCGCTAGAACCTGTTCACGGGCAGCTAAAAAGTTTTTCCGCCAAAGATGTAGCGTTTGTGCATAACTTTGCCCAATATCTTCTAAATGTTTTAAACGCAATTTTTGTTCAGATGCAGTTTGAGTTAATACACTGATGCACGGAATAAAGCTGCCAGGGAAAATATAACGTTTAATATAATCCACAGTTTTTAAGGCTTTTTTATAACGCGCATCTTCAATGGTAATCGCTTGAATCAGTCCTAGCCCTTGCGGCTTCAACAAATTGCGACATTGTTTAAAATAGGTTGATAAATATTGCTCACCTACAGCTTCAATCATTTCAATGGAAACAAGTTTGTCGAATTTACCTTCCAGTAAGCGATAATCTTTTAATTGCACCTCTACCCGAGGTGCTAAACCTGCTGCTTGAATCCGGGCTACTGCTTCATCATATTGCGCTTGTGAAATAGTAATCGTAGTCACTTTACAACCATAGTTTTGTGCAGCATAAAGGGCAAAACCGCCCCAACCACTCCCAATTTCGACCAAATGATCCATCGGCTTTAGTTGTAATTTTTGACAAATCAATTCTTTTTTATACTCAGAAGCCTGTTCCAAAGTCATTTCAGCATCTTTAAACACAGCACTGGAATACATCATTGATGGATCTAGAAATAATTTAAAGAAATCATTGCTCAGGTCATAATGATCTGCAATATTTTTACGGCTGCCGTCAATTGAGTTCCTGCGTTTTTTATACCAAGCTTTTAAAAAAAATTGACTCGCCTGAGCAATAATATTTTGATTTAGCGTATCCAAAAGATCACGATTACGTGCCAAAATTTGAACCATCTCAACCAAATGATCAGTACTCCAATAACCTCGAATATAGCCTTCGGCGGCACCTAATACGCCATGCTTAAAAATCAATTCCACCAGTTTTTTATCATGGACCTGAACAACCGCAATTAACTCCATATTGTCGCCGACAAAACCATTCCACACCCCTTGAAATATAATTTGACCATGACGTAGCTTTAATAAACTTTGTAAAACCAAAGGCAGTGAGTCTTGTTCAGTGGAAATAAGTGCTTTCATGGCATTGTTTTTCCTTTGTCTTTTTTAGGATGTCGATAAAATGGTACTTTTTTCTTCCATAAGCGAAAAGCATTCAGATAAATTCCTGCCATCATTTTGAAAGGTTCAAAGACACTATAAATAGCATATCGATGCTGCTGTGAAGAAACTGTGATGGGCACTAATATAAATCGCATAGTCGCGTCAAATTGCAGTACATCCTGTTGAAAAAGCTGCATATGAATGACATTTTGCTGAGTAGAAAAATTAAAATTCCACAGGTAATTCATGTCCATTGGCATAAAAGGCGAGACATGAAATGATTTTTTAAACTTGAATTGATAACTGCTAAACTGCGAATGTTGTACTACGTTGTTACGGCAATCATGCACATATACTTTACGTTCATCCCAAGGCGTATTGGTTATTTCACTCAGAATAAACAGCGGCTTTTCATTGGCATCAAAAATAAAATAAAATACCACTGAGTTAAAACGAAAACCTAAAGTCCGTGGTAACGCTAAAACTCGAATCTGCGTATCTAAAGCCACTAAACTATTGGCTTGTTTTAATATTATTTTTTGAATTTTTTGCCGAATTGAACCGTGTTCTTCGATTAAAAAATCATTTGGATCAAGTTTAAGCAGATTCCATCGGCTAGATGACCATAAATAAGATTGCTGGGTAATCGATAGGATTTGATCTGGATCAAACCATAAATAATTCAACTGAGCTTCAAATTTATGTGACTTAGGCAAATAGCGTCGATGCCGTATCACTACAGGGGCTACAGCGAGTTTAGTCATCAACATTGCCTACTCCTAAATCACATCAGCCATATGTTTTTCTAATTGCTCTACTACTTGAGCAGCACTGCGTACCCCATCCTCATGGAAACCCCAGCCCCAATAAGCACCGCAAAATGATGTTCGATTTTGGCCATTAATATCTGACCAGCGTTGTTGCGCTTCTATAGCTTGGGCATTAAATACAGGATGGCGATAATCACGTTTGACTAAAATTTGCTTTGGATCAATTTGAAAGTTAGGATTTAACGTGGCAAATATTTGTGTTTGACAGGATAAATTTTGTAGTTTGTTCATCCAATAAGTAAACGCGTAATGAACCGTGGACTTCGAACTTCGCCTATCAAAGTTAGCTTGATCTGCAGTAACATGCACATGCCAACTCGCCCATTGAGATTTACACTTTGGCATAATAGTCAAATCACGATGTAGCACCATTTTGTTATCTTGATAAGTAAAATTAGACAACACCTCTTGCTCTTGTGCGGTAGGATCATTTAATAACTTTAGGCTATCATCGGCATGACTAGCCAAAACCACCCAGTCAAATTGCTGTGTATCACATTCTGTTTGCACAATCACTTGATCAGCTAAGCGAGACACACCGATTACCGCCAGTTTTTTAAACTCAATATTTGCTGACTGCTGCTGGATGGCTTGAACATAACGTGCAGAACCACCTTTGACGGTTTGCCATTGTGGACGATCTCTAAGCTGTAACATGCGATGATGTTGAAAAAAGCTCACAACGAATTTATAAGGAATTTTTCCCACTTGATCAATTGGACATGACCATAATGCCCCGCACATTGGATATAAATGCTCTCGGCGAAAAGCATCGGAATAAGCGTTTTGATTTAAATAGTCTTCAATACTCAATGTCGTATCATGCTCATCCACAATGACGTCTTTATTTGCGGCATAAAATTTAAAAAGATCAGAGAGCATGGCTCTAAAATTAGAATTTAAAAAGTTTTGTGGTCTACTCAGCAAAGAAATTTTTTTCGACGGATTATATTGTAACCCAGTGACCAGATTGTTGACTGAAAAACTCATATCACTGTTTTGTACTTTTACCCCTAACTCGGTGATCATTTGGCTAAACAATGGATAATTGTAATTATTGAATACGATAAAACCGCTATCGATAGCAAGTTTTTGCTCATCAATCATCAAGTCGTGAGTATCAGTATGTCCTCCAAAATAATTATTTTTCTCAAATACAGTTACCTGATGATGTTTTGAAAGTTTCCATGCGGCATACAATCCGGAAACACCTGAACCAATAATCGCAATTTTCATGAAGATTCCCCAGTTTAACTTTTCTTGGTCTTTGTTTTAATAAATATGTTTACTTTACTTGCTGATTGAGCAATTTTACTGACCTCATACACTCGTGCAGGAATTGGCTTTAATTCCCAGACCAAACCGACCCAAGACATAATTTTTAAAACATAGTAGGTAATATCAATTTGCCACCAATAAAAACCTTGGCGTGCGCTCCCCGCATAAAAATGGTGGTTGTTATGCCATCCCTCGCCCAAAGTAATAATGGATAAAAATAAGTTATTCCGACTTTGATCTTCTGTTTCAAAATCTCGACTTCCATATAAATGTGCCAGAGAGTTAATACATAACGTCGCGTGAATTAATAAAACGGTTGAAACGACGAATCCCCAAACCAACAGCTGTAAACCAGTTGTTGCAAGTGATGGATACACGACCGCGAGCCATTCACCTAAAGCATAAATTGCTAATGCAGTCAGAAGCACAATGATCAAACTAAAACGATCCAACCAAACTAGTTCAGGATATTTGAGCCAATCTTTAATCACTTCTTTACGCGTGGCAAAATTATAATCATTTAAAAACCACCCTACATGACTGTACCAAAAGCCATGTGTAGACGAGTGTGGATCCTGTGCTGTATCCGTAAATCGATGATGATAACGGTGATGCGCTGCCCACCACAAAGGCCCACGCTGGGCACTCATTGTTCCAATCAATACAAAAATAAATTGAACGACTCGATAAGTTTTAAAAGTCTTGTGGGATAAATATCGATGGAAAAATGCAGTAATTGAAAACATCCGAATCAGATAAAACATCAACATAAAAGCAAGGGCAAACCAGGATATCCCTACGTAAAAAACCGCCAGACATGCAAGATGCAGAAGGATAAAAGGAATAATACGCACCCATTGAATTTTTTTATTATCAGGTGAAATGGTCTGTGCCTGAACCGGTTTGGACCAACTGTCTATCCATTGCATAACACGATTCAACATAGACTGATCCTAATTTTCTAATCATCAGATTTTGTATGAAAGAGTTTAATCAATTCGAAATGAAATTTATGTGAAGTAAATAATTTTTTTTAATGGTACTGACAAGTGAATGGAGCTAGCAACATCAGTTTTTAGACCTTTTATATTCACTTTAATAAGATACCCTATAAGGCTGCGAACAAAACATCATGAACAAAAAACAATCAACTTGATATGATAAAATTATTAACTTAGCTGTAGATTCAAAGAATAAAACAAATTTTTAAACTGATGCTGATCATAAAAAAATAAATCAAATTTATGAAAGCTCGAAATAACGGCTTGTTTACCTTATTCACAGCACCTTGAGCGCAAGCAACTTTATATTAAAGAGTCTCGCTACCTACTTACCATCATCAATATTTTTAAATGCTTTAGAGAGCTGACTTAGTGTTTTAACTTGTTTTCCATAGCGGCGGCATGAACGGCAAAGCAATAAATGAATTTGTAAATTGCCCTGCTCTCGAAATTGAAGTGTTCGATCTAATCTTTCAGATAATAACTGGGTGGCTTGACGACAGGTTAACATGAGCAATCATCCTTCAATAACCATTTATTTTCTAAACATTCACGCAATCTTGTTCGACTTCTATACATGAGCACATTTAAATTAGTCACAGTCAGTCCTAGCTTTTCACAAATTTCATCTGAACTTAGTTCAATCATTTCTCTAAGCATGAAAACTTGTGCATATTTGGCTGGTAAATGATTCAAACAGGCATCAAAAATAATCCAAAAATCTTGTTGCTCCAATATTTCTTCTGGACTGGGCCATACTTGAGGTACTTCATATTTATTCCAATGCCCAGAAGCATCAAATAATGCATCTATACTTTGTTCACTGTCCTCATCATTAAACAATTCACTCATCGTCATTAAACGAGATTTTTGCCGAATTAAATCAAAAATCTTGTTTTTTAAAATCGCAAAAACCCACGTTTTAAAAGCTGCTCGGCCAGTAAAAGAATCAATATGTTGAAATGCGCTCATTAATGCTTCTTGAACAGCATCTTCAGCCTGCTGTAATGATGACAGTTGTAGAATTGCGAACTTCAGCATTTGTTGTCGTAACTCTATTACAAAGGCTGGATTTTGTAGTTGTTGTAATATTTCTTGATTCGCATTTTCAGGCTCTACGCTCATCCATTTTCCTCATCATTTGTATGGGGTAGATCTAACAATTTCAATCGAATTAATAGTACTTTTAACTCATCGATCTGGGTTTGAATCTGAACGCTAGAAAAATCAGGAAACGTCGCTTTTATTAAACTTCTAATATCTTGTTCAACTAACTCTTGTTGATTGAGTTGTTCAATCACCGCAGCGAATAAAACAGATAAGCTTTCTACGCAGATATTATCTTGATCATTTCGCCAAACCAATATAACACTAGGCATAGGCTCAACTTCAGCAATGATCGTGCTTGATGACCATTGGTAGACTGGATATTGATAAACGAGCACCCAGACTTGAGTATTTAACTGCCATTCACTCTGCCGAGTAAGGAGTTTTTTTTCAATTTGAAATGTATCTAGATAGAGTTCAAGCCATTCAAACTGTAATAGCTCAGCTAACCAGGGGTATTCATGTAAGCTGGGATGCTGACAATCTGTCAGATACTCTCTAAATTGTAGCGAAATATCATTATAAAACGGTGATTCACATTGCGCTTTTTGAAAAAACTCTGTTAATAACTTTTGCCACTGTATCGCAGGCAATATTGCACGAGTAATAGGAAAGACCAAGTCAATAAAAGAACAAACATTATTAAAAAGTAAATCTCGATAAATCTGCATTCGTTCCGCAGGAAGAGCTTTTGATAACTCAGATTGAGGAAAGCGAATCCAATTACAAAATTGCTGCTGCGTAGCTTGGAAAGATATTTGTGCTGTTTTCATCACTGCCCTCCTGCTGCTGAATTGTTTTAATTCTCGTCATTTCATCTTGTAACTCTTGCCATGACGGAATATTAAAATCACGCTCAAGTAATGTTGGTTTTACACCACACACTTGATAAGTATAATGTAATAATTGCCAGACGGAATCGCATACTTCAGTACCATGCGTATCAATCAATAGATTTTGTTCAACTTGTTCATGCCCAGCAATATGTATATAACGAATCCGTTCTTTTGGCATTGCTCGAATAAAGGCATACCCATCACTGCTATGGTTTATACTGTTTACATAGACGTTATTCACATCGAGTAATAACTCGCAGTCCGCCTGCTGAAGCACTTCAGATACAAAATCGGCCTCACTCATTTCAGCATTTGGCATCAAATAGGTTGAGACATTTTCGATCACCAGCCTTTTACCTAAAATATCTTGGACACGTAAAATACGTTCGGCTACATATTTAACTGCCGCCTCAGTCATTGGAATTGGCATCAAGTCGTATAAGTAGCCACGATCATGGGTATAACTTAAATGCTCGGAATAAATTGGGATATGATAATCTTCTAAAAACCCTTTAATTTTTTGAATAAATTCTAAATTGAGTGGATGTGGCCCACCAACGGATAAAGACAGCCCATGACAGATTAAAGGTGCTTTTTCTACACACCGAGCTAATAACTTTGCATGCCGACCACCAAAACCTATCCAATTTTCAGGCGCGATTTCAATAAAGTCTGGCACTTTTTTAGCACTTAGAAACTCATCAATAAAATCCCTTCTTAGCCCAAGCCCTACACCAGCCAAATTAACCATGGTGATACTCCAACTTTGGAAATGATGCCGTCTATGTGATTCATAGCGACATCATTCTTTAACTGATTGACTATTTACTACCACACTTGCCATCAGCAACTTTTTTATCAGCACCACATTTCGCATCCGTTGCTTTCTTCGTTGCACCACATTTACCATCTGCTACTTTTTTATCAGCACCACATTTTGCTTCAGCCGCTTTTTGTGATTTCGTCATTTTGTTCGATCCACACTTGGCTTCACCACATTTTGCATCACTGGCTTTCTTCGCATGGGTTTCTGTCGCATGCGTTGTTGGGGCTGCTGATACTTGAGTTACACCAGCTACAGATAAAGCTAGCAGTGCTGCAACTGATGTGATTGAGTTGAGTTTGTTCATTGTTCTATTCCTTTAAGATAATTTACCGTGTTGTACTCAGGTACATATAGTTAGACGACTTAAACTGCCATTTATTACAGTCCAAATTAAAAATTGTGTAAGAAACACAATTATCACCCGACTAATTACTATTCAATCGCAGTCGGTGTGAAATTATCGTGAACAATTTTATTTATGCTTTATCAAAAAAATACCAAATATTTTGTAGTCTCATAAAACATGGTGATGGTATCGCAGCACTTACACTGAGACTTTATTTAGTCCCTATATTCTGGATGGCAGGTACAAACAAACTTGTGCATTTTCAACAAACAGTGGAATGGTTTGGTAATACAGATTGGGGCTTAGGTTTACCATTCCCGATGCTGTTAGCAACCCTTGCTACTTCAGTTGAAATTATAGGAGCAATTCTATTAGCCCTTGGTTTCTTGACCCGCTTAATTAGCATTCCACTCATTATCACCATGCTTGTTGCCATCGTTACAGTACATTTACCAAATGGATGGCAAGCAATTGCTGATTCCAATGCTCCATTTGCTAGTGCTCAAGTCCTCGCTTCAACTGAAAAGTTAGAAAAGGCGCGTCAAATCTTAGAAACGTGTGGAAATTATGATTGGTTAACCTCAAGTGGATCATTTGTCATCTTAAATAATGGTATTGAGTTTGCCGTAACCTACTTAGTCATGCTGTTAGCATTAATTGTGTTGGGCGGTGGGCGCTACCTAAGTCTAGATTATTGTGTGAAGCGTTTATTTTTAAAAGAAAAAGTGTAAAAAGAATTATAGCTAAATAATTAAGGTATCGAATATTGCTTTAATTTAACTCATCTCAAAACTTGCATTACTAAAGCAGCCTTACCATCTGATATTAAGCCATTTGATTAAGCCCAAATGAGACAAGCTATATGGAGATATTAAAATAAAAATAGAAGAAGCAATTTCAGTGATAAAAGTTCAGGAATTAGATTCAAAAAGTTAATTATAAAACAGAGAATTAAACTGGAGTCTAAATCTATCTAATCCATTCTAATTCCGCTCTATTCAATCCAAAATTTATATAGGAGACGTGAAATAAAATCAAAGCAAAAAAAAGACCCTTAACAATTTAAGGGTCTTTTTAAATATTTGGCGGAAGCGGTGTTAGTCAAATTAAACAACCAAACCACTGATAAACATACAAAAAATAATTTAATTTTAGTTTTTTACTGTTATTTTTACTACAATAAAATTTCAACCAATCATTTGTTTATATTTCATTCACCTGACACTATTCTTGCTTAGTAAGCTAATGATTGTAAATTACAAATCATCTTAAACTACCCATTCTAAGACAGTTCATGTAATTTTACCTCAATTAAGAGTTCATTCGAGAATATATTCAATTAGAAGATTTTATATTCCCCGCCCCACGTAGTGGTGAAATGCTTTCCGACATGCCATTGACTACACTAATCAAGCGTATGCATGAACAAGAACTAAAAAATGGCTTAGGCTATATTGATCCAAAACAGAATCGTATAATTACCACACATGGCTTTCGGTCTACTTTTCGTGACTGGTCTGCGGAAAAAACTAATTATGCGCGTGAAGTCTGTGAACATGTATTAGCGCACAAACTACCAGATAAAGTTGAAGCTTCTTACTTGCGTGGAGATTATCTAGATAAACGTAAAGAATTAATGGCAGATTGGGCAGAGCACTGCTCTACGCTTACAGAGTGATGTAACACATAAACCTTGTATTTCGCCTAACCAAATAATAATCTTACCCTTTATATTTATCATAGAGCCAACATGTCAATACAAACTATAAGCAGTACCATAACAAGGTTAAATAAGGAGTTAGCAGATATTACTCATCGAATGAGCTTAGAGCAGAAAAAGGGAGCTGATATAATTTCTAAAATTTTACAAATTCAAAATTCTATCGGGAAGACAACTAGCCCCTCTACATTAAAAACAAAGTTATCAGAAATTAGTAGGAAAGAACAAGAAAACGCTCGTATACAATCAAAACTTTCAGACTTACAAAAGAAAAAGATTGATATTGATAATAAGCTGCTGAAAGAAAAGCAGAACCTTATAAAAGAAGAAATACTGGAAAGAAAAAAATTAGAGGTCCTGACTAAAAAACAGCAGAAAGACGAAATTGAACATCAAAAGAAGCTGAAACGTGAAATTGATGCTATTAAAGCTTCTACCCAATATATTACTGATGTTTCAATATCATCTTACAACAATACAATACCTGAGACGGAACCAGAATATGATTTGTTTATTTCACACGCTTCAGAAGATAAAGAAGATTTTGTCAGACCGCTTGCAGAGACATTACAGCAACTTGGAGTAAACGTTTGGTACGATGAATTCACGTTAAAAGTTGGGGACAGTTTACGTCAAAAAATTGATAGTGGTCTCCGAAACTCTAAATACGGTACCGTTGTTCTTTCAACTGACTTTATTAAGAAAGACTGGACCAACTATGAACTTGATGGCTTAGTAGCTCGAGAAATGAATGGCCATAAAATGATTTTACCGATTTGGCACAAAATTACTAAAAATGACGTTTTAGATTATAGTCCGAATTTAGCCGATAAACTCGCCTTAAATACTTCTGTAAATAGTATTGAGGAAATTGCCCATCAATTAGCTGATGTTATCTTAAATCGATAAGCGCCTTCTAAAAATTAAAATTTTGACTGAGATTTACAAATAACCTAATTCTCAGTCAACTTTTGAACACCCTACAATTTAGACACTTTACAATCAATAATTTAATTATAACTAAAACAATTTTTTTTGTGATGAGTAATACTGAATTCACAAATATTGATGTATATTGAAACAATAAAACCAAATAATTTATATAAAATCAAAAACTTAAAAAATTCTTCTTTAGCCATTTCCGCCCTTTAATATTTCTTTTGATATAAGAAATCGATTCTTCATATTTGTATCCAAGCCAAATTAATGTTATATATTTAACAAATAAGTTGAGTATACAACATGAAAATATCTTTACTCATATCCTCTTTGCCTACACAGAACACATCTACACGTATGAGAGTATGGCGTTCTCTTAAAGCAAGTGGAGCCGCAATCCTTAGAGATGGTGTGTATTTACTTCCCATTTCTCATAGCGAGAAATTTGATCCTATTGCAAGTGACGTTATTTCAGAGCAAGGCTCTGCGTATGTATTCCATGCGGAGCAGCCTTTAAACCTTGAATTAGCTCCTTTCTTCAGTCGAAAAGAAGAATACGATGTCCTCTATAAACAACTCTCTGAGTTAAGAGATCGTCAATCTAAAGATGAAAAGAAAGAGCTGCTCAAGCAAATCCGTAAATTAAGAAAAAGTATCGATGCACTCGTAGAAATTGACTATTACCCCGATGAGACTCAAGCACAGGTACTAAATGAACTTTCTGCTTTAGAGCTTTCAATAGCTCGACTTGGTGAAGTGAATGAGCCTCAAGCAATACAAGCACATATTCAACTTCTAGATAAAAATAGTTATCAAAACAAAATATGGGCAACTCGTAAGAGACCTTGGATTGATCGTCTAGCCTCTGCATGGCTAATCAAGACTTTTATTGATTCAACTCCTACATTTATTTGGTTAGAAACACCAAGTGAATGTCCAGAAGAAGCTTTAGGATTCGATTTTGATGGTGCAGCTTTCAGTCATATCAATCACTGGGTTACCTTCGAAGTTCTTTTACATAGTTTTAATTTAGAAACACCTGCTTTGAAAAAAATTGCAGAGATTGTCCACTATCTTGATATTGGCGGGATTGAGCCACCCGAAGCTTCAGGCATAGAAACCGTCTTTGCAGGAATACATGAAAACATTACAGATGATGACCAATTATTAGTCGCATCAAATGCAATCTTTAATGGCCTATTGTCTAGCTTTAATAAAAATAGCTCTGTACTGAATGATTAAACGCATCAAATACTTTTTAAATTTCAAAAATTTAGGTGAAATAGCAATGAATACAAATGAAGATTCCACTGCTTTAGCTGAAAGCATTCCCCCACATGAACTTCATGGTGTTTCATTTCGTGAAGCTTTTTGGGTATGGCTTAAAGTAGCTGCGCTTAGCTTTGGTGGACCTGCGGGGCAAATCGCAGTAATGCATAAAATTTTAGTTGAAGAGAAACAATGGATTAGTGAAACGCGTTTTTTACATGCCTTAAATTACTGTACACTTGTTCCTGGTCCTGAAGCACATAAGTTGGCTGTATACATAGGTTGGTTATTACACCGAACACGTGGCGGACTCGTTGCGGGTACTCTCTTTATTTTACCGGGTCTACTTGCATTAGGAATACTAAGCTGGATTTATGCAAGTTATGGTCAGATTAGTATTGTTCAAGCATTATTCTTTGGATTAAAAGCAGCCGTACTTGCAGTAGTTCTTGAAGCTGTCATGCGTGTAGGTCGTCGAGCCTTAAAAAACAAGGTGATGGTCATTGTCGCTATCTTGTCATTTATCGGCATCTTTATCTTTGCTTTGCCTTTTCCATTTATTATTTTAGTTGCTGCGCTTATCGGTTACATCGGAAATAAAAGTGGAAGTAAAGCATTTAACGCCTCCTCATCTCATTCTGACGCTAATAGCTCTAATGCTTCATTAGCAGCTATTGATGCTGCTTTTGCTAAGCAGATCCCAGAGCATGTACAACCTTCCCATACAAGAGCTCTAAAAATTACTCTCATTGGTTTGGTCTTATGGCTCGGCCCACTTATAGCTTTTATTACTTTAATGGGCAAAGATAATGTTTATACGCATATCGCTCTATTCTTCAGCAAAATGTCCGTACTTACGTTTGGTGGTGCTTATGCAATTTTATCTTATGTTGCACAGCAAGCCGTCGAAAACTTCCATTGGCTTAAACCTAGTGAAATGCTGATCGGACTTGGTATGGCTGAAACCACCCCTGGCCCCCTGATTAGTGTAGTTCAGTTTGTAGGCTTTATGGCAGCGTATCGAGACCCAGGATCATTGAATCCTGCCTTGGCTGGTACTCTTGGAGGTATATTAGCGAAATGGGTAACATTTGTACCCTCTTTTCTATTCATTTTTATTGGTGCTCCATATATTGAAGCATTAAGAAATAATAAGGCTTTAAATGCCATACTTTCGACAATTACAGCAGCTGTTGTTGGAGTGATCCTTAATCTATCAGTGTGGTTTGCATTACATACATTATTTGCTGAAGTTAATGTAATTCATAAATATGGAATGGTTTTACAAGTTCCAGTTTTATCCAGCATTAACCCATGGTCACTAATGTTATCAATCATAGCTATGCTTGCTTTATTCCGTTTCAAACTTGGAATGATGACTACTTTAGCTGGTTGCTGCGCTATAGGAATTATTCTTCACTTTTTCGGGATAAGCGGCTAATCACTTATAACTATATAAAAATGTTTTAGTTGGACTTATTTGTCCAACTAAAACCATTCAATAATTCAAATAAAATGTATTTCAACACTTGCATGCACAATTTCTTCATGGATAGAGAGTGCCTGTTTCACTACATCTGGTGTTAAATCTACACCTGTACTCTCTAAAGCCAAGATGCAAGAAAACTTGCCTCTACCAACTTTCCAAACATGTAAATCAGTAATATTAACTTGAGGAAATTCCTCTATAACCTCTTTGATTTCATCAACCACAGGGTGAGACATTTCTGCATCGAGTAGTGTCTTTCCTGTCTCATTTAATAATCCCCATGACCATTTAGCGACAAGAATAGCTCCAACTACACCTAATAGTGCATCTAAGAAACTCCAACCAAAATATTTCCCCGCAAACAATGCAACAATTGCCAATACAGAAGTAACCGCATCAGCTACTACATGCAGAAACGCCGCCTTTTGATTTAAGTCATGATGATCGTGGTGGTGGTCGTGTTCATGGTGATGATCATGCTCGTGGTGATGGTGGTGGCCTCCGTCATGTAATAACCATGCACAAACCAAGTTTACCAATAAACCAACAATTGCAATTGGTATTGCCTCATTGTAATGAATATTCACGGGATTCATTAATCGATCGATAGATTGAATACCCATTAAAAGTGCTACAACCATAAGTAAAATAGCACTACTGTACCCTGCTAGAATCTCAATTTTCCAAGTACCAAAACTAAATCGCTGATCATGAGCATAATGTCGGGCCATTCGATATGCGAAATAAGCTAAGCCGAGAGCAACCATATGTGAACTCATATGCCAGCCATCTGCGAGTAAGGCCATCGAATTAAAAATCCATCCCCCCAATATCTCTAGTACCATCATGATTGCTGTAAGAATTGTCGCAATCAGTATTTTCTTTTGTGCTAAAGGATTTCCTTCATCGAATTGATGAGAATGACGACGATCTAAGTTACTATGAAGTTGCATAAATTTTATCTTTCCAAGATACTCCCCCCAGTATATATTTTTTTTAGGAAAAATCATGTCTCATTTGCATCAAGATAAAAAAATACTTAATCGCATCAAGCGGATTCAAGGACAGGTTACTTCTGTTGAAAAGTCATTATTAACACCTGAAAGCTCTTGTCTTGAAGTATTACAACAAGTTGCAGCAATTAAAGGTGCTGTTAATGGGTTAATGCAGCAACTTCTTGAACAACATTTAAGAGAACATGTATTGAAAGGGGATCAAAATTTTGATGAAGAAGAAATGAAACAGTACTTATTATTATTAGATCGTTATTCAAAATGAGTAGAACAAAATGTTCTACTCATTTTTATTATTAATGGCAGTGACGATCCCCTGTCTTGCTATTCGTGTGGCAGCCTGAAGAATCAGTACCACCTGAATGAGCAAAAGCATTTGTTACCGCAAGCCCCATTAAACATACCAAGATTAGTTTTTTCATGTTGTTCCCCTTTTTTTATTGAACAATAAAATAAGCTTATAATTGTACAACAAACAAACGGAATCTTTCTAAGTCATTAGTCGAAAAAGAGTTATTTAGGCCACTTTTCATGATAGTCATCAATAATATATTCATGGACGTGTACTCCATTGATTCGATGCTGCTGCAAATGCTCATGATCTGGAGGTAAATCATCATGACTGTGGGGTAAAAGAGCCTCATCCTGTGATGGCCACAAACGCATTGCAAGTAATAAAGAAATCGTTGCAATCACTGCCATCGGTATAAAAGTTTGTAATGTTCCTATGTTAGTAGTGAGCCATCCAACCAAGGGATAAGTCACTAACCAGCAAGCATGTGAAAACGCAAATTGCGCTGCGAATAGAGAGGTCCTACTCTCACTCGATGCAGATTTTCGAATCAAACGGCCTGTAGGTGTTTGTGAAACAGAATATCCAATACCAAGCACAAACCAAAGTACAAGCAAACCATTATAAGATGTAATGAAATAACCACTTAACAGCCCAATTACAAGAATTGTTGTTCCCGTCAACATCACTGATCGATCTGGGAACTTATCCAATATCTTAGGCAAAATGAAAGCCGAAAGCATTGAACCAAATCCAAATAAACCAAAAGCCCAAGTAGTCGCATTTTCAGTTAGCTTAAATGTCGATTGAACCAATACCACGGTATTTACAATCACTACAGCGCTTGCTGACGCAATTGCTAAATTGAGAGCAAGCAATGCTTTAAGTCTAGGCGTATTAAAATAAATTTTAGCTCCCTGCTTAATACGGCTATAAACACCTCTAAACGCAGGTACTTTGGCAACTGGTAATTTCGCACTTACCACAAACAAAGCAGAACCGATAAAACCTAATACCGTTCCCAAAAATAAGTTGTGATAACTCATCAAAGTTAATAAAAATGCCGCGAGCATCGGACTAATAATATTTTCTAAATCATAGGCCAATCGTGATAATGATAGCGCATTGGTATAGTCTTTTTCTTCAGGTAAAACATCTGGAATCATTGCCTGAAATGTTGGTGTAAATGCAGCAGAAGCAGATTGCAAAATAAAAATGAGAATATAAATTTGCCAAATTTGTGTCACAAACGGTAGACACAATGCTGTTAATGCTCGAATAACATCTAGCCCAACCAATACTTTTTTTCTTGGTAATCGCTCAGCAAATGCAGATGCTATAGGCGCTACACCGATATAAGCAATCATCTTAATTGCCAATGCAATACCAAGAACTTGGGCTGCTTCCCCCTTTGCAATATCGTACGCCTGTAAAGCTAGGGCGATTGTGATTAACCCCGTTCCGATTAGCGCTATTACTTGGGCCAAAAACAAATGCCGATATGTTGTGTTTTTTAGTACTTCTAGCATCTTATGGATTCCTTTTAGAACCTGACTTCTTTAGCAATTGAATCTCCTTGGAATATTATTCCAAGGAGATTGATCAAAACTTAAAAGACTTTCTTCATTTCACTAAACTGCCCTTCTACAAGTAGAGTTACAGTCACTGGATTTTCCGTACGGTTACGCCAGAACCAACCATGCTTGCCATCAAAAGCTGCCTTTAAGACACCCTGCTGAGTTGTTTCATTCTTTCCTTTTCCATAGCCATGATAGAACCCTTTAGGAGCGTTCACTGGATCACCATGGGTATCATAATTAAGACCACCTCCAACAGCTTTCCAGTCAAAGTTGACACTTGCACTTTGTGGCATCGTCAGTTTCACTTCGGTTGCTTGGCCCGGTTTAAGCTCAATACTAATGCTCTCTTTATTAATAGCAGGCATAATCATTTGAGCATTATCAGTTGCCGTTTGAGTCGAAGTTTCTACTGATATTTGTTCAACACTATTCACTGCCTGTGCAGCATTGATACCATTTTCTGACTCTTCAGTTAGTGATTGTTTGATTTCTCCCATTTTCGTTAAACCAAGCACTTTACCCATACCTGTCGGATCAATTGCATACTCCGCAGGCATGACACAGGTAACTAGCACAATAACGGCACTTACGGCAGCAATTGCTGTTGATTTAATTAACTTTTTTGATGAAGGTAATTCGATATCTTTTGGAATTTCAGCGTTATACATAATTTAGATCCTTATTGAGTAATGAAGCCAGTAAGTTGATAGCCAACAAGTAAAAAACCGAGGAACATGAGGAAGACATTGCTTTGATAAGCTGTTTTAAAGAAATAAGGTGTCTTTCTCCAAAACGTCATTAATAACAAGATGATGCACAGAGCCATAAACTGGCCTAATTCAACCCCAATATTGAATGAGATTAAATTTGCCAACAGTCCATCACTCGGAACTTCATATTCCTGAATTTTTACTGCGAGTCCAAAACCATGAATCAGACCAAAAATTAAAGTCGCGATTTTCGTGTTTGGTTGAAAACCAAACCAACGCTGATAAGCCCCCAAGTTATCTAGAGCCTTATAAACAATCGAAAAACCAATGATTGCATCAATGATGTAGGCGTTTATCGAGATATTGTAATAAACACCCACCAGCATCGTAATCGAATGCCCAAGTGCAAATAGGCTGACGTACAAGCCGATATCTTTCATTCGGTATAAGAAGAAGATAATGCCAACAAGAAATAGTAAATGGTCATATCCAGTGACCATATGCTTCGCACCCAAATAGATGAATGGAATCACATGAATGCCATAAATTTCTTGAATATAGCCCTTATCACCTTCCGCTACTCCATGAGCAAAAAGTGTAGGGCTTACCAATGTAATGAATAAAGCAAGTAATAGCTTTATGTAAGCACTTAATTTCACAATGTGTGAAGCAATAATTTGCATGTATATCAAACTCCAAAATTTAAAATGAATTGAAAATCCATTAACTTTTTGGGCGGTTTAAAAATACGACTCACCATCAGATAAACATATTCTTTTGACCAATCTAAAATCGAAATCCCTTTTAAGAGATGAGCTAAAGCGGCCGATTTAAGTACGTCATAGCCAACAAAATGTTCATAGTAATTATCTTGGTGACTATGTGAATGTTGTTGGCTTATCTCATGATGGTGAGAGTTAATTGCATCAATTGAAACGTGTCTCTGAAATTCATTTTCAGTTACATGCTCTTTAAAGTGCAAACATAAAGCGAGACTGATCATGCAGACTAGCAACATCATCACAAATTTGTTTTGTTTATCTCGCAATATATTTGTCATTAAAGATGCCCCTAAACAACCTGTTTAGCAGCTTCGTTTGATTTTCTTGACCTACCTTGGTTAAACCACACATATAAGGTTGGCAAAATAATCAAAGTCAGTAAGGTTGATGAAATAATCCCACCAATAACAACAGTTGCAATTGGGCGCTGAACTTCAGAGCCAATGCCTACGTTTAAGGCCATCGGAATAAAACCTAATGAAGCGACTAAAGCTGTAATCAACACGGGACGGAGTCTTTCCATTGCACCATGTTTCACTGCATCAATGACACTTTCACCTTGAACTCTAAGTCGCTGAATGGCTGAAACAAGAACCAAACCATTCAGCACAGCAACACCCGATAAGGCAATGAAACCCACAGCCGCAGAAATTGAGAATGGAATATCACGTAGTGCTAAAGCAATCACACCACCTGTTAGTGCAAATGGCACACCTGTGAATACCAAGATACTGTTTCTAACATTACCTAAAGCCATATAGATCATGGCAAAGATCAGAATTAAAGCAATCGGTACTACAACCATAAGACGATTTGAAGCAGATTCCATTTGCTCAAACGTACCGCCCCAAGTCAGCCAATAACCATCTGGTAATTTAAAATCAGCATTCAGCTTAGATTGTGCTTCTGAAATGTAACTACCAATATCAGTTCCACGAACATTTGCTGTAATGACGATACGCCGTTTACCATTTTCGCGAGAAATCTGGTTTGGTCCTTGAACGTTTTTTAACTCGATCAATTCTGATAAAAGAACACTCGAACCATCAGCTAAGCTCACAGGAATCTGATACAGCTTTTCTAGATCTGTTACCGAGTTTTGATCCATACGTACCACAATGTCGAACTTTCGATCTCCTTCAAACACCTTACCTACTGTCTCACCTGTGATTAGGCTAGAAACCTGTTTTTGTACATCCTCTGCATCAAGCCCATAGTTGGCAATCATGTCTTTTTTCAGCTCAACAGAAACCATGGGTAAACCAGACATCTGTTCGACTTTAAGATCAGCAGTACCTTTGACTCCCTCTAAAATCTTAGCGGCAGCGTTTGCTGATTCAAGCAACTGCTCTAAATCATCACCATAAATTTTTACGGCAACATCTGTTCGGACACCTGAAATAAGTTCGTTAAAACGCATTTGAATCGGCTGTGTAAACTCATAATTGTTTCCATATACGCCTTTAGATACGCGTTCAATTTCAGCAACAACCGCAGACTTTTCCTTATCAGGATTAGGCCACTGACTACGAGGTTTCAGCATGACAAAGTTATCTGCTACGTTAGGTGGAACAGGATCAGTCGCAATTTCAGCAGTCCCCACTTTGGCAAAAATAGTCTGAACTTCTGGAATTTTCTTAATCTCTTTTTCTAACGTGTATTGCATTTCAATTGCTTGAGTCAACGACGTACCAGGGATACGCAAGGCATGTAGTGCTACATCTCCCTCATCCAAGGAAGGTATAAACTCTGAGCCTAAACGAGTCGAAAGACTTGCACTAAAAACAAAGAAAATAGAGACAAAAGCGATTAGCAAATATCTGTGATTTAAAGACCAATCTAGAATTGGGTTATAAAATCTTTTGATGCCATGGACGATTTTTGACTCTTCTTCTTTAATTTCACCAGTAGTGACCAATGCCACCATTGCAGGGACAAACGTAATTGAAAGAATCATTGCTGCCACTAAAGCCATAACCACTGTTGCAGCCATTGGTGTAAACATCTTTCCTTCAACACCAGTCAGAGTCATTACAGGTAGATACACCAAGATAATGATCAATTGACCATAGAGAATCGCTTTGCGGGATTCTTTAGTCGCCTCAAACACAGTCGTAAAGCGTTCTTGCCTTGTTAAAACTCGCCCAAGCTCTTTTTGTTTAATTGCCAACTTTGCTAAGGAGGCCTCAACAATTACAACAGCACCATCTACAATAATCCCGAAATCTAGTGCCCCAAGACTCATAAGGTTTGCACTAATTTTCTGGTTCACCATACCTGTGATTGTCATCAGCATGGATAAAGGAATGACCAAAGCGGTAATCAGCGCAGCACGGAAGTGACCAAGAAATACAAACAGAACAACGATTACCAGAATCGCACCTTCTAAAAGATTCTTTTTCACCGTCTGTATCGTTGCATCAACCAAAGTTGTACGGTTATAGACAGCTTTTGCTTCCACACCTTCTGGTAATGATTTTTGAACCTGTTGTAGCTTTTGATCAACAGCGTGAGCAACATTTCGTGAGTTCTCACCAATAAGCATGAATGCTGTACCCAGTACAATTTCTTGCCCATCTTTAGTTGCAGCACCTGTACGTAATTCGTGACCAATAGATATTTTGGCAACATCTTTCAATCTGAGGATATAACCATTGCTCGTCGTAATCGGGATATTCTGGACTTGCTCAATCGAGTTAATTTGAGAATCAGAACGAATTAAATACTGTTCACCATTTTTCTCAATATACCCCGAGCCTTTATTCATGCTGTTCTTAGAGATAGCCTCTAAAATTGTCTTCTGATCCAGCCCTATGCTACGTAAATAAGCATAATCAGGTTGAACTACAAATTGTTTGAGATAACCACCAATGGTATTGATTTCATTAACACCCTCTACATTTCGAAGCTGAGGTTTAATCACCCAGTCTTGTAAGGTGCGTAATTCCGTTGGTGAAAGTGGATTAGGATTGTTCTTGGCATTTTCAACGGTATACATGAAGATTTCGCCAAGTCCTGTAGAAACAGGCCCCATAGAAGTTGCAATTCCAACGGGAAGATTTGGTGTCACTCCTTGTAGCTTCTCATTGACTAATTGTCGGGCAAAATAAATATCCGTCCCTTCTTTGAAAATTGCCGTTACTTGAGATAGACCATATCGAGATACGGAGCGTGTATAGTCTAAATTTGGAATACCTGCCAAAGCAGTTTCAATGGGATAGGTCACTTGAGACTCCATCTCCATTGGAGAGAGTCCTTGAGCTTCACTATTAATCTGGACTTGTACATTCGTAATATCAGGGACTGCATCAATCGGTAACTTGAAATAGTTATAAACCCCTAATGCACCAACAAATAAAAATACGATAAGTACAAGCCAACGATTCTTAATCGAGAGCTTAACAATCTGGTCAAACATAGTCGCTACTCCCCTTAGTGGTCATGAGTAGCGCCAGATTTCCCTAGCTCTGCTTTTAAAAGATATGAATTTCCAGCGGCATAAACCTGTCCTACGCGTAATCCAGATTTAACTTCCACATACCCATTGTACTTTTCACCAAGCTCCAGAGGCCTAGCTTCAAAATCATTGCCAACACGAATGAATACAACATCCCAATCACGGAAGCTCTGTAGAGCATCTTCACGCACAACCATCGGCTTCAAACTTTGATTTTCAAAAATTTGGGCCGTGATTAACTGTCCTGAGCGCCACTTAAACTGGTTTGGTACTTCAATAAAGACCTGTGCTGTACGTGTCTTTGGATCAATGACATCACTGATATATTTAATTCGTCCTAAAGCTTCTTCTGTATCCACAGGGCTTTGAGGTTTAACTTTAACCTTATTGTTAGGATTTATAGCATTTAGCCTGTCAGCGGGAACATTAACAACTGCTAAAAGTTGAGAAGTATTTGCGATTTTAAAAATAGGTGTTGAAGAACTTACATTTGATCCAACAGCACCAAGGACTTCTAATATTGTTCCAGACATTGCAGCACGAACTTCAACAGTACCATTACTAGAACCACCATAAGAGTTGATTAAGTTATTCAACTCATTTGCACGAGTTTGTGCTGCGTCAAAGTCTCGTTTTGCTGAAATATAATCAATTTCAGGTGATACACGCTTTTGCCATAGCGCTCGTTCCTGTTCCATTTTTTGACGAGCAAACTGTAGGCTGTCCAAAGCAACTTTACGATCGGCATTCAAACGAATTACATCTTGGCTTTGAACTACAGCAAGTAAGTCTCCCTGACTCACCTTATCACCTAGATTACGGTAAGTTTTGATCAATGTCCCACTGGCTTTAGGCGTAATAAAGCTTTCAAAATTATCAGGAAACTTCAGTTCGCCTTTTAACTCCAAAGCATTTTCAAACATCTTTGATTCAACTTTTAAAAGCTCTAATCCACTGCTCTTAATACTACTGTCCAACATGGTGACACGGCCTTCCTTCGTATCCCATTTCCAAGTATGCTTTTTCCCTTGATAATCAACGTTTATCATCATTAAAAAGGAATGTGGCTCGTAAACAATTTCATTCCCAATTAAGTAATCACTCTCAGGTTGAAATTGAATATTTTGCTCGGCATCCAAACGTTTGATGTAGATATTTGCTGTTAAGTCTTCAGGTTTAAGTAGTTTATCTTTCAAATACCCATAAACACGGAGGTGTGGTTCCACTCCTTCCTCAAATATCTTGACCTCAGCAGAGAAATCTCCATCTCGATATAAACGACCACCGTGAGGCCCTTTCTCATCTCCAGCCACAGCTACTTTTTCTTCGGCGACCTCACCATGTGCGCTCGCTTGTGTTTTATTGCCCGATTTATACCAAGCAATTGCACATAAGACGATAAGTAAGGCAACGACACCAGTTGCAATCAATGTATTGGTTTGTTTATTCATATTCTTGCCCTTATTCTTGATCTAAATGAGTAATGTAGTTACGTTCGACATCTGCAATTTCAGTTTGCAAAGCCAACCACATATCGAATCGAGCAAGATGTTTGTCTAACCAAATTTGCTTAATATTATTGAATTCAAGTAAAGAGTTTTTCCCTGCTTGGTATCCCATTTCAGCAATTCGGAGACTCTCATTTGTTGCGGGCAAAACCGTTTGATCATATTGCTTAATCGCATCAATCAAGTTGGAAACCTCAATAGCCTTGTTTTCCAATTCAATTTTAGAATTACGATTCACAAGCACCGACTGTGTTTCTGCTTTCGTATGCTCTGCTTGAGCGATCGCAATATTGCCTTTATTTCGACTAAAAATATTGAGGGGTATTGATGTCGAAACCTGAAAGACTTTGTCATTGGTTTCTTGGTAGTTTCTAACCCCTACTCCCAAAGTAATATCTGGTATTGCTTCTTTACGAGCCAACTCAAACTGAGCTTTTTTCAGCTTTGAACTTAAAGTTGCTTCTTGCTCAGACAAACTTATTTTGTCTGTGAAATTAAAGCTTAGCGGAACCTCCAATGCACTACTGGGCAGGTTGGAAGTGAACTTAGAACATAGATTTTTCTGGAACTGAATCTTCTTCACTTCATTTTGATGGCGCAATTTCGACTCAGATGAAAGTGCTATGCTTAGTTGAGCATCGGAAGGAATTACTCGCCCGTACTTAAGACGTTCGGAAAGAACGTTAGCTTGTCTGGCATTCAATTTACTCTCAGAAGAATAAATTTCAGCACGCTGAGTAGCTACATACCAGTTCGCCATACAGATTCTTAAATCTGCTTTGAGTTCAGCCTGACGCTTTGCTATTTCGAACTGATTACGATCACCTTGAAAACTCGCAATCTGTTTTCTCAAGGAAAGTTTATTACTGAGGGGGATCTCTTGTGATAGCCCCAGCAAGGTTGTTGGGCCATCCAAATCTTTCAATTTTGAATTACCGAGATTATCCAACTCCATATTGAAAGTCGGATTAATTAATCTGCCAGCAAACTTTTGATTGATTTCATAAGCTTGCTCGGACTGCTGTAAGCTATTGAGTACAGCATCATTTGCGATTACCTGCTTTTGTAGTTCTGCATAATTCGTTTCTGCGAATACATTTGCTGCTGTTGCTACAAATCCACAGGTAAGAAATATCTGATATTTTTTAGACATGACTTTACCTATACAAAAAAATTAAAAACTATTTTTTGTATAGAAAGATCAATTACGTAGGACGATTAAATCTTTAGAGAAAGTATAAGAATTACTAAATACTAGAGGGGATCGCCGCTTTAAAAAGACTCGATAAACGGGCTTTTCAAAAAGCTGGAAAAAGAATAAAACTAGTGGAAGTGCGAAACTAAGAATAAAGATTGGATCTATGCTGAAATCACTATCAGAAGAAATTGGCTTTACTGAATGATGATAGATCGGCTCATCAAAATTCTTCCACGTATGTGCTTCTGCATCATGATCAGCAGAACTTTTTAGAGAATCATCTGAGTGCTGTAAAGACCAATGACTAGAAGCATCATCCTCTACAATGATACTCAACTCATGCTGATGTTCAATATTTTCAAGTAGAACAGGCGCCCACGCATGAACTCCCGTAATTGTTATGGTAAACAAAAACAGGACAAATGCGAGTATAAGCTTAGAAAACCTACTTGAACGCATAGTCATGAACATACTTCTGATTTGCTACCAAAATACTAAAAAGCGTTATTAAAGTAAATCCATCTCTCAAAAATTCTAGGAGTGAGTATTTTCTTATCTACAGTCCAAAATCTGCAAAAAAAAGAGTACAAGTACTCTTTTCTAACTAGGTCCATTTCAATTGAGAGCCTGCACAGAATGCTGCAACCCTTTCTGAATGTCTTGAACATGAGTTAAATCACTAAGCTGCTGACCCTGCTCTGGTTTTGGTTCATTGATATAAAACTCCTCAACAATATCCAGTCCCTCCTCACCTCCTACCTCAAATCTGGCATTACCATAACCTAGCCTTGCCACATGATCTAAAGCCTCCTGATAAAACCCTGCTGTCTTGCTTTGTCCATCGATCTGTTTGGCTGAAGTAATGGCTTCTTGTAGATTGATTCCATCACGTAAGGTTAAGTCCACGTAATAAATTGGGGTACGGTAACTTTGCGTTGTGCTTTTTCCTCGTAAGGTCAGTTGCAATGGCAAACATGAAAGTAAATCACCTGAAGCCGCATGGTAATAACGAAGCCGTGCAGCTAAGGTACGAATGCTATTGAAACCTGTAGTCCTAAAAATGAATGTACCCAACTCATCCGACTCATCTAGATTGACGTAAAGCCGCCCATAAGGCTTGCAGTGTCCACCTTGGGCCAAGGGGCATAAATCAGGTGATGGACATGGATGCTGTTCAACCCCGTTTTGTCCAAGTCGCTGACAGGTTTCACCATTACCAGTACAGATGGGCCGACCAGTTTGTCGGTCGAATAGAGTGTACTCAGCTCGCAAGTTGAGTTCAGGATCATTAAAAATCATCCGGACAGGAATGGTTCTGAGTTTCTGGTTTTGTGCCTTGGCTCTTAGCTGCTCATCCAGTGGGTGTTTCACCCAGCCATCCTTATTCTGAATTTGGCTAGTAATCGTAAATTGATCATCTTTTTCAGGCAGACGTTTACCATTCTTTTCGACCACTTTACCGATACTAATTCTGCCGAGTATTGGCGGTGTAATCGCTAAACCTTTGATCATGTTGTTTGTCCTATAAGTAAAATTTTACTGATTACCCCTTGCTATGTAAGTAAACAGAAATATGAAAAGCTACGACTTCGCAAAAACCGCCATTGTTGGTCTACCGCTCCTTCGGGAGTCGGTAGATCGGGGGTGGTTTTTTTGCGCTTTTGGGAAGAATGGATATTTCATGCATATATAGTTAGCGATATAGATGCATGGTTTTGATCGGGTCAGTCATCATTGCTATAGATTTGAAAACGTCGTGTCCCCACCTTGTTTTGTGGAAACTCATTGATTAGTTCAGGATGCATTTTCAATACAGCCTTATTATCTAAAGCAATGGAGTCTTTAGATCGTTTCCACGTCACTGAACCATTGGCAAAAGTTGCTCGTTCAGCATCTTTCATTAACATCTGAATTTGATGCTTAGTTTCATCAAAGCTGTTTTGGTGTTTTTCAATATGATGCTTTTCTTGAATCAGTTGAGCAAACAACTGATTGGCTTGTTCATTTTGACTGAGATCTTCGACACTGAGTGGAATATGTTGAGGATAGAGTTGCTGAATGGCTTTAGCTGCCGATTCACTGGCATCGACTGAAGGTGGCGTGTCATTTTCCACACACTCCCAAAAGTATCGCTCTGCATTCACAATATGTTGAATGACTGATTCACTGCGTGCCACTTTATAGATACGAGTTTCATGACCACAGATCAGCACACAAATATGCGCTGCCTTTTTGCCTGTTACAGCGAGTTGATGTTGCACCTGACACAATACGTATAAAGGCACACCATCTCGCCATAACTTTGCTCCATATTCCCCTGCGGTTTTGCATTCTAAAATCTGTACTTCCTCACTACCTACCACCGAGTAATCTAAGTTAGCCAGCATAAAATGCTTATCCTCATCAGGATGTTGTAGTACGGCATTGATACGACGAACTTTGTTGTTGGTATGCATGCTGTAGTATTCAGCGACCAAAGGTTCAAGTTGTTTACCCCAATATAAAGGGGCATGACCTGTGCTTTCATCTTCAATGGATTGTTTAACTCGACCTGTCTTGATCATCCACAGTTCTAGCATCGACATATAGGGATTAAGTCCACAGGCTGCGGCACAGTCACTACTGCCAATACCTTGGCGTCTGACTTCAAGCCATTCTGCTTGAGTCATATTCTTTGTATTGACCAAGCGTTTGGCTGTGAATAATTTTGGGGCAATAAATGGGGTACTTGCCTGTTGCATAGATGGATTTAAAATTGCGGTATTCATATTGAAGTCCTGATTATTTTGCTATGTAAAATGATGGGGATCACAAAAAATGGGCATAAAAAAACCACAGCCGAAGCTATGGTTTTAATAATTTTTAAAATTCGAAATTCCATTTAAAAATGCTTAGTTAGGTCTAACTTTCCATGATTGAAAAATGTATATTCCGCACTATGCAAGCATGTTAAGTGCCTGTTCCAATCCTCGTTGTTTGATCGATGCGCCAGCACCAAACCAAGCTGAATCAAGCCGGTGATCGGTACTCATGGCACGACGTTCGTGGTCTATAAATTCTGTGATTGAACACAGTAATCCATAGGCTGTTCCTTTGGCTGAACTTAGCTCCGCACCTCGTCCTTGACCATTAAACATTTCCATAGCTCGACTCATCGATTTGGCATTTGGTTCAGCTTTGTCCTTGCCATTGGCTTGGGCTTGTAAGGCTACATCACGGTAGAACTGGATGATGTTGTCCTCCTGATCCACCACGTTGTTCATTGTGCTGTTATTGAACACGGCATCAAAGTAAGCGGATGCTTCCATCTGACTCACTTTACGTTGTGTCAGTTGCTTCATTTCATACATGTGTTCATCCCATGCACGTACTGAAATACCGAGTTGCTGTTTGACCTTATCAGCATCAAATTTAGTACTGTGTGGAACTTTGACCACACCTGCACTGCTGTTCTGTCCTTTTAAGGCAATCGCTAAAGTATTGTTGCACACTACTCGGATCGAGGTAAATTGTGCGGTGGTGGCAAGGGTTCCGTCACATGCTGTTGCCAAGAGCATATAGCCATTACTGACATCTTTGCCCTTCAACATGGATGTTTGCCCTGTACGTGCTAGTGCCCAGAATTTCTTGCCACCTTTGAGTACACCTGCGGTTTCAAGTTCAAAACCTGATTGCTCGGTGAGGTCACGATAGAATTCTAAAATCTCTCTCGGTTGCACTTCCTGAAAGCGTTGACTGACGACTGACAGTGGAGCATGGGTATCAGAGCGATATAAAACTCGTTGTTCTTCATAAGGCATGATGATGCTTTGCCCACGGTCATTCTGCGCCATATAACTGACATTAGAAGATTCAATCCGCCAATCCATACCTGCCTGCTGTGCCCAGACTTCAATCGGTTGGTTTTGTGTCAGTTGATTCCCTAGTCCGTGCCAAGGGGTTTCTCCGACATACGCCATTTGTTCAAGTTGATGTGCCATAGTTTTATTCCTTTTAATTTGAAAATGAAATTTGAATTTGTGTGGTTACTAACGATCTTTAATGCAAAAGGTGCGCTGGAAACTTTTGGTAGCAGTTGTGGCAGAAGCATAAATTCTGCTGTGGTGGTGTGCTTTGTTCGGTAAATGAATTCAACACACTGCCGAGTACCGTTCCTGCTATTCCACCGACAATCGGTGGCAGATTGAAAGACTTTGCGACCGTGGTTCCCAATGCACCCAATGTGGTCGGTGTGACCAAATTGGTTAAGGTCGTATTTGATTGTTGTGTACTTGCTTCAACCAATATCACATTCGTTGAATGGCAAAAGGGACAGCTCAAGCTCATAGCTCGACTCCTTAAATTTTGTGCATAAAAAAAGCCTGCTCGATGGCAGACTTTGTTTTCATATTTTCATGAAGAACTCAAAAGAGTTTCATGATTCTCATTAGGATATTATGTGTCTGAAATTATTTGGAATAACTTTTAATTTACTAATTCAATTAGTAAATAATCTCTCCAATTTTTTATTTCAAATACAACTATCAATATTATTCCAACACTCAAGCAGGTTTAAGCTGATGAGTACGATTAGGCTGTGCTGAATCAGGTTTGGCAAGTTCCCTATAAATCTCTAATTGACGATTAATTTCATTAATTTTTGGCTGTAGATCAACTGATATAAAATTACTTGACTCATCAATAGCCACCCAACCAGCTTGAACCTTTTCCATTTCATTACCTTTTTGCAACTTATGTAATATCCATTGGTTCAGATGATAGGCACGCATATAAGCTTCATGTTGATAGATCAATAAAGTACTAAAAGTAATAATACGATCAGCATTATTCAACATATGAGTTTCAAAACTTTGTAGCTGTTTGAATAGCACATTTGTTCGATGAACCAATAAATTTTCATTGAACCACGCTGCGAATTCAATGAGTAATTTCACTACGATATCTCTCTGATTACACAAGGCTTCTCGATTCATACTATTTGCACCTGTAGAACCAGCAACCCCTCCCATATATGCACCAATACCACTCGCAACAATGACTCCAACACCACCTGTAGCAAGACCTGCTAATGCGCCGAGTAGCATTGACCCTGTCATTGCACCTCCAGCAATTGCAGCAGTTTCTTTGCCAACATTTTTTAAGTATTGCTCGCCATCCACTTTACCTGAATTAAAATCACCATAATTACGATATGCCGCTAAACCAATCGTTAATAGTGGGATTGGTAGCATATCTCCTACATCCGCAAAATCTGAAACTTGCTCTAGTCCTACACCAGTAGTTTCCTGAACAGCTTCATAGCTTAAAGTGGTATCCACTAACACCATCGGATGATTACCTAGCTGCTCTGCAAGTTCACTGTTCACAATCACTGGAATATCTGGATACTTATCAAAATGACTTAATACATAATCAGCATCCATTGAGCACTTAACTTGCATCGGTGTGCCATCAACAATCAAATCATAACCAGCTTGGTTTGCGCTATCGGGAAATTCAACTGTATGTCCTTGTTGTTGTAAATTCAGTGCAACCTGTTGTTCAGCAACATAACCAGTTAAACGAGTCACTGCTCCTGCACTATCTAGTGTATTCGCTGAAATGTCTTGTAAAGTATTTAAGTTTTCAGGATTTCCTTTTGATGCAAAGCTCAATGCATCTAATACAGATGGATCAATATGTGCATAATCCCAAATTAATCCTAAAGAATATGCGGATGCCGTTAAGCCCACACCCACCTTTAGCCCTTGATCAGATAATATTTTTTCTAGCTCTTTTTGTGCTTTTTGATTTTGGTTAAGACACTCAACAATTTTTTTATTTTTCAAAAGTTTTGGTGCACTCGCAATAATTCCTTCACTATATGGAATCTGCGAATCACGCCCTCCAAAAAATGTACCAACTCCCTTACTAAAACTATTTAGCCCACGTCCCATGTCAGCTAAGAAATTCGTATCTTCAGGACGAGTTGCAATAACGTCTTCTGGTAAAAGGGCTGTTATAGCACGATTGAGTAGATTCCCTTGTAATGCTCTATCTTTCGCATCGTCTATAGAGCAAAGTAAATATACAGCATATTGCAAATCACCAAACTCTCCTTTTTCCTGATTATAGATAACATTCTTCCGCATTATTAAACATTCAAGATAATCAAAATATAATGTTTCTTGATAAGAACAATGCTCAAAATAGTACTCAAACTTTTCTATAGCGCTAGTATAGATTTGACTACGTTTGTACACTATCGCCTGTGCTTTAATGACAGCATTGCTAGGCTCACGCTCAAATAAAATTTTTAAGATCTCTCGACTAATCTGTAAATGTTCACTTTTTTCAATCTTCGATAAATACCGACTGACTAATTCAGAAATATTCATCGACGCTTGATGCTTGAGTTTGAATAAAATACATTGCTCTAACCAAGCATAATTTTTTGCATGCCCCTGATAGTGAGGGATAAATACTGTTTCAATCAATTCAACCAATTCTAAAGCAACGCCAATTTCCTCAGATGAATTGATAGAAAATTCCCATTTTTGTGGAATAGTCACACTAAATAAGCGAGAGAAAAACCCCGAATTAAGATCAGCTTTTTCTTGAGTAACTAACATCAACATATCTTCTGGAGTAAGTGTATGTTTTTGAGTTTTAATTCTATCTAGTCGTACTTTAAGTAATTTAAAATTCATATATCCCCCTAATTTTTTGAATTTTCAGATAATTTACTATTTTAGACACCAGAATTATATTACTTAAAATTGAAAAAGTACTAGTGTATTAAAAATAATAAAATTATTGATTTATTTATATATTTTCATAACCTCGATTGACTAAACTCACCCTTAATTTTATCATTCGACTGCTGACCTACATCGTCAGTCGGTTTTGACAGACCGTTTACAAAAGGCGCACAACAACGCTGTGATGGTTTTGTGCGTTCTCTTAAGTCACGCCTTTACGGTGAGACTGGGAGGGGCACGCTTGCGTGCGCTGATTTCCTTTTGTATCAGTCTGTCAACCCGCCCAGTCTTGCCACCATTATTTGACAGTAATTTGGTAAGACTCTCTTTCATACAAAAGGAGTAGTCACCATGACTCAGCACTTTCTATCTATATTATTTTCCCTAAAACGATTTTCTATTCCTCTGTTGCAATAGCAACTTTCAAAATTTTTTGCTTATTTGACTGATCTAAACGCTATCTAGCCTTGGAAAGCTTTTTCAGATCTACACTTTAGTCAATTCAGCAAAATATATTACACATCAAATAACACAATAAAAATTAGGGGAAATGATGAAAATTCAAACTTCACTCATTGTTGTCTCAGTTGCACTTCTAGCATCAGGCTGTGCCAGCAAAACCGAACGCCAGTTTATCAGTGGTTGTAAAACAGGCGGCATTAATGACAGCACTTGTTCATGCATCTACGACAAACTTGAAAAGAAATATGGTGAGGGTGGACTGAAAGAAAATATCTACACCTTACAACAAACTGAATCCTTCCAGATGGATATGGTCAATGTGTCCTATCAGTGTATGAAGGAGTAGCCATGAGAACACTTGCAGGCATTATCTGCGTCATCGCTGTGATTTGTGTACTGGGTCTACCCTTCATTAGCTTCATGATCGTGATGGGAATTTTTATTGCATTGGCAAAATTTGCAACTGGGGGGGAAGTAAATGAATTCTAATCTTAAAGCTGGACTGATCAGCACTTATCTGGTCATTGGATTCTTTTTTGCCATCTATCAACATTTCTGGGGGCAGTATAACTATAAGCCATTTACCTACAATTTAGGGCAAGGCTTAGTGTGGCCTGCGGTGATGTTTCCTGTAATCGGTAAAATTGTTGGTGGAATTTTGATTCTACTATTCGTCTGGTTTGTTGTTATTCGTCCTAAATTATAAGGGAGTGCAATCATGAAATCATTATTTTCCACCATTGCCTTGTGTTCCCTGTTAATGGCATGTAGCCAGAACAATCAACCACCAAAAACTGATACTTCAGGTGAGCCTACCAATAATGCTGCTCAGCATACTCAATCAATCTATGCTCCTTATACCGAGGAAGCAGTTAAAGCTAAACTCAATGAAATGCAGATGATTATTGACAATGGTCATGTCTATTTACCTGCTGAGGTCAAGGAAGCGGAGTCTTATATCAGTGGATGGAATAAGTATCCTGATGTGCTGAAAGCCATGATGGAAACTGACCTTAATCCAAACAACACTCAGGAAGCTGCTGACATTCCGCTTGAGAATGAATCTGCACAAGTTAGCGATCTAAATGTTAAGGCTCGCATTAGTGCTAGAGAATCTCAATCTGCTTTTAATGTACAAGGGGCAATTGAATATATTCTTGAAATTCAATCGACCAGCAATCAGCCTTTTGTTCTACAAGGCATGAAAATTAATCGTGGTCGTTGTGGTTATTACACCGCTGACTTTCATAGCAAGATGCCTGTGCAAATGAGCTATAGCTCTACAGTATCGTACTTATTGAAATGCCGTGGTGATCAGGTGCTTGAAGCTGAATTAATCACCGATCAAGGAAATGTAAGTTTGTCTTTTTGATGTCAAACTGTACAAGATAGAGAATACATCTGATAGTCGTGTTCTCTATTTTTAATATCATAATGACTCATTTTGTTCAATATCTCTGCGCCATTTTACTTCAAACTGACCTGTACCAAAAGTCCGCATCTGTGGAGAGGTTTTAGCCCGTAAGCGCTGATCTTCTTTTTCAGGATTGACCAAGTACATCGCTGCACGAATCGCATTTGTAACTTGTATTGGTTGATCACGATGAATCATTCCAACCCCAAGCAATCCATTTTTATCAAATTTTTCCTTGTTGTCTTTGGTATTACAGTTGTAGTGAGTACCCTGTTGATTGGTGATGTGCTTCCAATACTCAGCCACCAGTTTTGCTAAACCTGAATCCTCTATACGACTATTCCCATCATAGATGAGTAATAAATGGCAGTGATAGCCTTTTTCTACACCCTGCTCTAATGCCCATACATAACCTTGTAAGTGCTTAAAACAGGTATCTTTATTTGACATACGATTACATAGAATATCCAATGCATACTTAAAGTCTTGAATACCCCAATGGATTTGATATTCTTTAAGAATAGAGATATCTACTCGAACAAACTGTAATCTAGCATAGTGTGTAAGCAGTTTATTTAGGTAGCATTCCAGTTTAAAGCGATTACGTTGTTCTTGACGCTGAAAATCGAATTGTTCTCGTATTGTATTTTTCATCTCATGTTGAATTATGCCTTGAATATGGAAGATGTGGTTTAGTTCAAATCGTAAAATATCTTCATAAAGATGGGAGTCCAATTTATCCATAATGTAATCTACGAGATTAATCACTCTTTTGAAAACATTAATGATTCTGGAATAAGTAAAATCTTCTCTGTAAATCACCTTAAAAGCACACACAGCATCCAACAGCTCTCGCTTGAATTCTTCATGATCATCAACAAATTGCTCATGGCATGTACTAACCATAAAATCTTCGATTGAGATAAGAATGGATGATTCACTTTCTAATGGATTATTCTGGTACATTTAGGTTCTCACTGAAACATAAGGTTCATATCTAAGTGAGAGATGTAAAATTTTACTGATCATGATTCTAAAGCAGGATGTTGTGGTCATCCTGCTTAGCTGAACATGCTTAGAGACTTTGGAACATACTATAGGGTTAATTTAGAATGCTTTTAGTGATTTGATATTGATACATTGTCTATAACCCATTTGAGTATGGGCTATACTTAACTAAATAACTCACTGTATTTAATCAACGATATAAGTTATTGTTTATATTATTAATAGATAATAATATATATTACCTGTTAAGCAAACCTGTCTAGACTGACCATTACACCACTGCGCCATACAGCGAGAATAACCAAATTATGGGAATATTACAGAAGCTAAACTTACGCTACTTTTTTATTCAGCAATTCAGTTCCTCCTGTATAAAACTGATCCAGCAATCCATATTTTTTCATGTCATCAACACTAGGTTCAATGAATTTCAGCAAATAGTCTTCGTTCGAATATTCCTCCTCTTTCCCACGAATTGGATGAGGGATATCGATCAGAAAAAACTCATCTTTAGTGAGTGTTGAATCGGGCACATAGATACAACTATACATTTTCTGCGACTCGACTTTTGGTATAATTTGAAAAAACTTGCCTGCTACATGACTGAGTCTTCGCGTACTTTTTAAAAATGGTAAAATCTGATTTTTGGCAATCAAATTCAAACAAAATAATAAGAATTCTAGGATGAACCGTTGCTCCTGTTTCTCTAGCTTCTGAATCTGTATTTGGATGTCCGCATCTGGATCGCTGTTTCTGATTAAGTCAGGATTTGTAATCAATTCCAAACGGTATTTTTCTTGAAAGACAAAAGGATAAATATCTTTTTCAATTGTAGTCCGATTTAAAATATCTACACCATATAACAGTGAACCTTGTAAGATATGCTGACGTAAACCCCGCTGATCAAGCAGTCTGCAACACCATGATTCAAAATAGCATTGCATCATTGTCAAATTTAGAGGTGGTCCCACATGTTTGAACAACTAAAAGCTTATTTATAAGTGATACTCTGCTCTAGTTAAGCTACCTTATTTTGTTGTGGTAGCTGGTCATAGTAAAACTCATCTGGAGTCATTTTGTCCAGACTCGAATGAGGTCGTTTCAAATTATAAAATTCAAAATATGCGTTTAATTGCTTCTTCGCATCCAAAACATTGCTGTAGGCTTTGAGATACACCTCTTCATATTTAACGCTCCGCCATAATCGTTCAACCATCACATTATCAACCCATCGACCTTTACCATCCATGCTGATTTGGATGTCATTTGATTTCAATACATCAATAAATGCATCACTGGTAAACTGACTGCCTTGGTCTGTATTAAATATTTCAGGTCGACCATATTTTTCAATAGCTTCATTTAATGTTTCTATGCAAAATGTAACCTCCATACTAATCGATACTCTATGCGCAAGTACCTTGCGGCTATGCCAATCAATCACAGCACATAAATAAACAAAGCCTTTTGCCATAGGGATATACGTTATATCCGTAGACCACACTTGATTACTGCGCTGAATAGCCAATCCTTTGAGCAGATATGGATATTTGCGGTGAGCTTGATTAGCCTGGCTTAAATTTGGTTTGCAATATAACGCATTAATGCCCATTTTCTTCATTAAAGTACGTGTATGACGTCGTCCTATATGATGTCCTTGACGATTCAACAAATCACGCATCATACGGCTACCTGCAAAAGGGTATTGCATATGTAACTCATCCATACACCGCATCAGCTTCAGATCTGATGCACTCACAGGTTTTGGGCGATAGTAATAACAACCACGGGAGACTTTCAGCAGCTGAGCTTGCTTAGATACTGAAATCTGAAGTGAGTCATCGATTAACTTTTGTGGTTGAAGCGGCCCAGTTTCTTCAACACACCTTCTAAAAAATCAATTTCTAATGCCTGCTCACCGATTTTTGCATGTAGTTTTTTTAGATCGATGGGTGGTTCTGTTGGAGCTTTTGATTGATCGAAAGCTTGCGAGGAAGCTGAAATCAGTTGATTTTTCCAGTCGATAATTTGGTTTTGATGAACATCAAATTCAGCACTCAATTCAGCAAGTGTTTTTTCTGCTTTAATCGCAGCAAGTGCTACCTTAGCTTTAAAATCATTTGAATGATTTCTTCTTGGTCTACGTGCCATAAAATACTCCATATATTGATGTTTATAACATCATTTGGGGAGCAAAATATCACTTATAAGTGTTGTTCAAATTTCCTGATCCACCTCTTTTGAATCCAAATCATTCAACTTGATATGTTGCTTCTTTTTATTGATTAATGCTTGTTTGAACACTTTTGCAAATACTGTCAAATCTCCTTGTTCCTGATGGCATTGTTGTAATTGCAAATAATGAATTAGACATTCTTTAATGAAACTAGAAATCGTCTCCTGAACTTGTGATGAAGACTGGATACGCTCAATCATTGTTCCAGAAATAATGTTGATTTTATCTGAATCAAGCCCCTTAAGAACCAATGTCGTAAGGTGATTGAGATCGCGTGAGTTGTCAGAATCCAACGGCTGCACCTGCTCAGAAATTACCGTAAAAATATCAGCAATCATTTTTATTTCAAAATGATGTCTTTCACTCGCTTCCAATATATAAAACCGACCATACCGAGCATGATTACCCCAAAAGGTATGAGATAAATTCAACACGTAGGTTGGCGTTATATTTTTTATAAATTTGTTATTGATCGTCCCATGCACATGTACCCGAAGCAGACCTATCTTTTTCAAAAAGTAGATCGAATCAAATATTGCTTGCTTATTTAACCCTGTTTTAGCAACCAGTTGTGTTGTACCTATATTACGTATCACCCCATAAGCATCACATGAGCGAGTCAAGTTTGATAATGTCAACAATACCCTAAAATCCAGTTTTTGTTCGGGTAGTAAATCAAACTTTTTAGTGGTCACTCTGACTTGAGATAATTTGATTAAAATAAGCATTAAAAGGTCAAACTGCTTAATCGCTCTCTTAAGGCGGACATACCTATGATGGGATGTTTCATGTTGATTAACTTTACTCAATAGCAGATTTAAATAATCTAAATTCAGCTGTATTGTTCTAACTCTTGCCCGCCGACCTGTTTCTGGATATGAAAACTCCAATATCTCAAAGCCTGATAACTCCTCCAATACCAGTTTTAATTTTTTATGTTGCACACCTATCTTTTCAGACAATTCCAACAATGAATCGTTGGTTTTTTGTGTACCAAAGAGACTAATAAATTTAATCAGCACCAGTCTAGCGTAGGAACTTAATCTATGTGGTGATAACTCATTAAAATTAAAAATGAGCTGCTTATGCTCTTCTGTCATTTCATCCATACATTTTTATTCATTCAACATTGCTATTAGTAAATTTTAGAATTATTTTTAGATAGGCACAAATATTTACTATAAAATAAATTTAAAACAAATAAACATTTACTAAACGTATTTAGAAATGTTTATTCCACCTTAATTAAAATCTATAATCATATTAGAATTTCAAACATCATAGAACATCAAAATGGCAAGAAAACAACTGACATTGCAACAATGGCTTGATAAAGATCAGACATTAAAATCCTTGTTTTTAGAGCACGAATGTAACAAAGAGCAGGCACTACTGCAGATAGTTCAGCTTCCTGATGGACGATTGCAAATTCAGCCCATCGAAACCATGATCCACCCATTACTCGTAGCAGAAATAACGAATCAATGGGTACTTTTACTCAATGAAAAATATTTTTCCGATCTAAAAAATAGATTCAGAAATTTCAAATATTCCAAGAAAAATCATGCGAATGTGAGAAAGCAATTTTATCTAACCTCACATACAGCCAAAAAAATGGAGGCATTGACTGAAAAGCTCAAACTTAAAACTGAGGCAGAGTGTCTAGAATTCCTGATGAATACGTATGAGGCAAAGCAAACGCTCCCTCCACCCTATAAGCAAAAATTAAATGAAAAAGACATGATTATTGAGGAATTGAACCAACGCATCAAAGCCCTTGATAAAATGCTTTATATTAAACAGCTTCAGGTACGCAAACAGGATGAAGTCATCCAGAAGTATCTCATTAATGAATTAATCAACAGTAAAATTACCATTAATGAATTAACCAATAGCCCCCTTCAGGACGCCAGTGAAATTCAGAAATTAAAACTCCAGTTTTTAAAGGAAATACAGAAAAATATTCAGCTAGAGCAAATCAGGCACCTATCCGTTGATCAAATTGCTTCTGATACTTTTGGTAATGAATAAGCTGATGATTGTTTTTTATGAGTACTTCTTATCACTTTTGAATAAGAATATCCTGTAACAGTTCAGTACAATCCCTTAAGTGGTGAAGAATACTTTCATCATTATAAATGGTGTTATAGGGTATTTTTTTCCCCAGCAGCAAAGCAGGGTCAGTTGACTTCTGAGCAATGATTAATTCGTTTATTTCTAACTGAAGTTTGTCGATCCTGTTCTGATATTTACGATTCTGATAAACCTTTCCATGATAATTTTCATTCTGTTTATTATGGGAATTAATGAGTCGTCCCTTTTCCAATTCTTCAATCAATGCCAGCTTAGAATCTATTTCATTCTGAATCCAGACCAGATTATTTTTTTGATATTCAAGTCTAAGTATTGGCAAAATTGATTTTACCGCCTGTGATAAATTCTCCCACCGACCATTTTTATGAGCTTCATCCCTTAAAACCCGATACAGAATTTGATGCCGTGGGTATACATTCTTATCATTACGAACTTTGACTGCCCGAATACCTCTCATTCGTTTCAAAATCTTTAAATTGCGTTGGGTGCAAATATTTTCATCCAGAGCCTGATAAGCCTGTAAAATGACACTATAACGTTTTTTTTGAATTGTATTTGAAAGCGTATCAAACTCGTCTTTTAATGCATTTAGCTGTTCCAATAGTACTACTATCTGCATAGGTGAAATGACAGTATTCTCACCTAAAATCAGTTGATGAAATTCATTTATTTCTTTCAGAATTAAATCATTGAGGTGTAGTCGCTCGTTCAGCACCTTTCGCTGTATATCGCTTAACTCAGCAACGATGATTCTTTTTTCTGGCTCATCAGCTGTTTTTATATTTCCACATGCCTCATTTTGTAAAAAACTGGATTCATAATAAGTAAACAGACAATCAATGAACTCCTGTTCCAATTCATTTAAGTCTTCAAATTTTATAATAGACATATTTTTATATTCCAATATGTTAACAATGTATAATAGTAATGTTTTTTTATAATTATGCACTGTTCTTTTATCACTGTATACCACTGTCTATCATGAGCCATATGAAAGTATGCAATGTTCAATATCAATACTTTCATACTGTTAATATTTATGTGTATAAAATCCTAGAGGTGGAAAATGATAGAACAGCATTATCGTGTCAAAGACTTAGTCAACTACCCTGAACGCCCTGCCAAGGACTATGTAGATCGTGGTGGTCGCAGACGAAAGCTATCTTATAAGCCTGCAACCAAAGGGATATTGAATATTGCAGAATCCACCTTCTGGAAAATGATTCGTCGGGGTGATTTTCCTGAACCTACCTATTTAACAGCAAGTATGCCCACATGGGCTGAAAGCCAGATTATTGAATGGCTTGAACTCAAAGAGCTTAAAGCAGCATAAATTAAATAGCCTGTCGTTTGACAGGCTATTTTTTTATCATTGGATTTTCATCTTTTTACTGTTGCTGATCCAGCAATGATTCTAGGTAATTCGCCCACTCCTGCATCATCTCCCGACGATTGTTTAAAAATTTGGTTCGATTGTAGGCTGTACCATTATTATCTTTTACTTTATGTGCCAATTGATGCTCAATAAAGTCTACACGTTGTTCTAATATTTCATCCAACATGGTTCGTGCGGTTGCACGTAATCCATGTGCCGTTTGCTTCCCAGCATAGCCCAAGCGTTTTAACGCTGAGTTAATCGTATTATCAGAAATAAAAGTTTTACCATCCCGACCCACGAAAATGTATTCACTGTATGGGTGCAGATCAATAATTGAATCAATTAAGTCAAAGGCCTGATCTGACAATGGTACAATATGAAGCTGCTTGGTTTTACTAGCTGTAAATTTAAAGCATCTTTCTTCACAATAGAAATACTCCTTTTTCAGCTTGCGTATCTCCCCAGGTCGCTGAAAGGTCAACACGGAGATTTTTAACGCCACTTGTGTGATATGTGAACAACGTGGATAAAGTTTGGAGTAGTTCCAAATTTTATTGAGCATTGGAGCTAGTTCCTGCTCCTCTGTCACGGCTGCAAAGTTCCCACCCTGTGGTTTGGGCAGTTCAATATCCTCAATAGGATTGTATTGAATCAGCTTCTTTTTACGTGCTGACTTAAATATCTGGTTCAAGTCCGATTTTAGGCGTTTGGCAACTGACAATGCACCACGTTCAATAATGCGCTTAAAGACCTTAATCTCAAGAATTTCCAAGGTAAGCTGTGGAAAGGTTAAATCACCAATATAGGGATAGACATCGTGCTTTAAACGACGGATCGTCTCTTCATCCTGTTTTTGCTCTAGCTCACGTTTATATAGCCATGCTTCAGCAACAATACGAAAGGTATTTTCTGCTTCTTTCTGTTTCTGGGACTTGGTTTCAATCCGCTCCATTGCTGGATCGATGCCCTGCTTAATGAGCTTCTTATATTCATCACGAATAGTGCGAGCATCATCCAGTGAAACTTCAGGATAAGTACCTAAAGATAAATCATTACGTTTGGCTAAAAATGGACGTGTGTAATTGAATATCCAGTACTTGCTACCACTCTGATCAATACGCAGGTACAGGTTTCCCCCATCAGACAGCTTATACATCTTGTCAGGATCAGGTTTAGCTTTTTTAACTTGTAAAGCACTAAGCTTATTGATTCCACGAGTCGCCATAATTCAGACATAAAAAAATGCAGTAAGAAATAATCTTACTGCATTTTTTACTACTTTATAACTACCGATTGGCGTAGTGCGTCACGGCTTGTCATATCGTATATTTCCAACTTTAACCTTATAAATCATAAACTTATATAGTGTTAAACAGTGTCAGAAACTTGAATTTGGCGGAAGCGGTGAGATTCGAACTCACGGAGGACTCACACCCTCGTCGGTTTTCAAGACCGGTGCATTAAACCGCTCTGCCACGCTTCCAATGGCGGCTATCATATAAATAAAATTGCAACTTGGCAAATCTTTTTCAGTATTTCTTCAATCAAATGTACAAAATAAAGTCAAATCTCGCTAATTTGATGAATATTCAAGCTATTCATAACGAATTGAATTGATATACCAACGTTTTTTCCCTGATGGTGTATCCACTTCTGCCTCATCATCAACTTGTTTAGACAGTAAAGCTCTTGCCATCGGTGAATCAATTGAGACATGTTGCGGATGATGGTCATAAATTTCATCTACTCCGACCAGACGTATGGTTTTTTGTTCACCTTCGTCATTTTCTATTTCAACCCAAGCACCAAAATACACTTTACCTGCTTGTTCCGGAGAAAAATCGATAATTCGTAATTCTTCTAAACGCTTCCCCAAATAACGTACACGACGATCGATTTTTCGAAGCAGCTGTTTATTATACTGGTAATCGGCATTTTCAGAACGGTCACCCAGACTGGCAGCCCATGTCACTTTCTTGGTAATTTCAGGTCGTTCTTCGCGCCAGAGATGTTGTAACTCGGCGACCAACAGATCATGCCCTGAACGGGTAATTAAATTAGATTTCATGATTTAAAACCATTTAAAATACATATGCACTTGATACTTATTTTTTAAAAAATGTTGCTACAGTCTACAGCCAATAGCGTAAAGATGTCAGCTCAAAAATAGCGCATTTTAAGTTTTAAAAAGTAATAAAATCGTTTTTTTCCTATTTAAATTCAGACAGAAAATTCAATCAGAAAATCTTTTAAAAGTGGTAATTCTTAACTTACATTTGGAACATTTGCTTACAGTTTTTGGCAGCGTATTTCAGTTTTAAAATTTCTGCATTTTTTAAAAAAATATTCTGTTAAAAATCATTATCTTAAATATTTTAAATTGATCATTTTTCATACAAAGTTTGACAGATCTAAAAACCGCCTATATTATGCGCACATGTTTTATGAGTTTATTTTTTTAATTTTGTAGTTTTTCTGCAAAATCTTTCTATCCCACATGTCATTTTTTGAATGACGTTCATGACTGCCCACCCTTATTGAATTTACCAACTATAAGAAGTTTTTAAGCGTTTTTGTGCTTATTACTTTTTAGGGCAATAAATTACTTGTAGCGGAGACAACATGCACAGTAGTTCAACCTCTGGGTCGAGGCTTAGCCTTAACTCATTTTTTCGTGCGCTGCCAATCAAAACTTTAGTTTTATCCACTGCATTAATCCCTTTTAGTATTAATGCGAGTAAGAACAATCAATACAATGCTGTAGTTAATTCGAGTAAATTGACTGTAGTTGCGGTTTCCAATCCAAGCATCGTGTTTAAGGATGGAGACTATAAGCATGGCTTCGGCTATGACTTAGCCCATAACTATGCTGAAAGTTTAAACGTTAAACTTGAGCTTAAAACTGTTTCTGACAATGCAACAGCATTGAAAATGGTTGCTCAAGGTAAGGCGAATTTTGCGATTACCACCGCAAATATGCAAAGCATCGAAGCAGAACGCTTAACCTCATTTTCAGCAAGCTGTGGTGATTTCAACAGTTTAAAAAGTAATGGTTTAAACCCAGAATTAAATTGGGTATTTAAACAAGCTGAAGATCCATTAACAGCAACAGCAAGTGGTTTCATTTGCCAAAGCAAACAAAATGGTTCAACCCAGCAACTTGCCTCATTTTATAATCGTAATGTCGTTAAGAAAGATGATTGGAACGTGATCCAACGTGACCTAAGTTCTCGTCTACCGATTTATAAAGCCAGCTTTAAGCGCTCTGCGCAGCAATATGGCCTAGATTGGCACCTACTTGCTGCAATTGGTTATCAGGAATCATATTTAAAACCAGACTCTGTTTCTCCCACAGGTGTCCGTGGTTTGATGATGTTGACCAATACCACCGCCAAAGAAATGGGTGTCAGTAATCGTAGTGATCCCGCTCAGAGTATCCAAGGCGGTGCAAAATATTTTGATATGATGTTGAGTCGTTATTCTTATATTCGTAATCCAGATCGTCATTGGTATGCTTTGGTTGCATACAATATGGGTCCTGGTGCAGTTGAAGGTATTCAAAAGCGCATCAAAGCACAAGGTAAAGATCCCAATGACTGGATGAATCTTTATAATTATTTGACACGTAATCAAGCAAGTAATGGTCGTTATAAACAAGCAGTACAGTATGTCACACGTATTCGAGCTTATTTAGAACACATTAAGACCACACCTCGATTACTAGAAATTTAATCTGTATTTTAAATCGATTGGATTTGTAAAAATCAGGCAATAAAAAAGCTTACTCTCGGGTAAGCTTTTTTATTGTAAAAAGATTAAGCAGTTTGCTCTAATACTTTCTTAAATAAATCTTTTTGCTCTTGGCTTGGTTTGGCAGTTTGTAAAGCCATCAATTGAGACATATCACCTTGAACTTTGATTTTGCCTGTCATAAATGCTTGCATTGCAGCAGCCATATCAAATTCTAAGAATACTTTACGAAGTGTTTCAGCATCCATGTTCAATGTTGTTTTCGCATTTGCAGAACTACCTTTGACGATTTTTCCGCCGTCTAAAGCAAGCTCTGTGTTGCCATCTGCATCTGCAACAACCAAATTAATTGCTAAACCTGAAAGTGCTGGTGGTAAGTTTAAATCACCTGCTTCAGCAGTTAATTTTTCAACATTTGCAAACCAATCATCAGTTAAAAATGCAGGCATGTTCATTCCTCAAATTATTTATTCAATTTATTGTGTTATCTATCCAGACAACATCAGGTTGAAGCAGTTTTGCTTGCCCAATGTTATAGCATGATAATTTCAATTTGGGCTAAAGTTTTTTGTACGGACTGTTCATGTTTTATCGGTTTTATCGTTTTATTTTTTTAAATCAGGCACTCATCTCAATATGAATGCCCGATTCGTTCATTTAATTGGCAAAAAAGATCAATCTGCTGCAAAACTAAGATTTACAACATCTAAACGCTTTTTCATTTCTTCCGTATCACATTTCATATCGAATTCGCGTTCTTCATCCAATTTTTCAAAATCAAATAAATCACGGTCAGCCAATTGTGATGGTGAAACATTCTGTAATGCACCAAAAATACTGTGCAAACGTTTTGGATATTGTTTATCCCAACCACGTAGCATATCGTTTAACATGGCACGTTGTAAGTTTTCCTGAGAACCACATAAGTTACATGGAATAATCGGGAATTTACGAATTTCAGCATATTTGATGATGTCTTTTTCTTCGACATAAGCCAAAGGACGAATCAAAATGTTCTTTTTATCCGAAGACAATAATTTTGGCGGCATCGCTTTTAAGCTACCACCATGGAATAGATTCAAGAAGAACGTTGCAATGATATCATCACGATGATGACCCAATGCCACTTTGGTCGCACCAATCTCTTGCGCAAAACCGTAGAGTGAACCACGGCGTAAACGTGAACACACTGCACAGTAAGTTTTCCCTTCAGGTGTCAAACGTTTGGTGATGCTATAGGTGTCTTTTTCCAAAATATAATAAGGAATATTATTTTCTTCCAAATATTTCGGTAACACATCTTCAGGAAAACCAGGTTGCTTTTGATCCAAGTTCACTGCGACAACATCAAAGTTGATCGGTGCAATACGTTTAAATTGCAACAAAATATCAAGCAAGGTGTAACTGTCTTTCCCACCAGAAACACAGACCATTACCTTATCGCCTTCCTCAATCATTTTAAAGTCACGAATTGCATGGCCGACTTGACGACGAAGTTTTTTCAAAAGACGATAATAAGCTGAACTTGTTGGAAGCTCTGGTTTAAAATTAAATCCTTGTTCGGACTCAACTGGCGAGTACATAGACGAGATAAACCCATAAAAAAATACTGGGCAATTTTATCTGATTTGAACGTTAACCGCATCTAAAGATTTTTTTATTTTGCATCAATTTTTATCTGGTCATCTTCCTGTCGTATTTCCACATTTAAAATAGACGGCTCAGTTCATTTTTTAGCCGAAGTGCTTATCTTTTGGACTTTTCCACAGTTTTCCACAAAACCTGTGGATAAAATTGTGGATTGTTTGGGGCTTGACAAAGTTTTCTCACGCAATGATGGGCATTCTCTTTAGATTGATCATTTTTTAACCATTATATTTTATATATATTTTTCAATTGTTTAGCATAGTCAATAAATATATTTTAAAAAAAATATAAAATTTTTTTTGATTAATATGCCAACAAATAGCACTTGCTTTTTCGCGATTGTATTGTTAAAACTCAATTCATAGTTTTTCTTGTTCAATAACTTTGTTAAACTCCCAAAAATTGGGGAAATATTTTAATTACTACAAAATGAAAAAATTAATTACGGGTTCACTAGTATCTATTTTAGGGTGTATGAGCTTTGCTTCATTTACATCGCAAACGTTTGCAGGTCAAATTTATTTCTACAAAGACCAAAATGGGACAACCTTACTAACCAATCGCAAAAATTCGGATCGTTCACTGCAAAAAGTCAAAGTGACTTATTATAAAGACAGTAATATTCACAGTTATAGCAACTGGGGCAGCTCAGAATCCGCAGTACTGCCAAGTTATAGTAAAAGTAAAAACTCTTTTGACAGTATTATCCGCCAAGCTGCGCAGACGCATGGTGTGTCTGAAGGCTTAATCAAAGCAGTAATGCATACTGAGTCTGGCTTTAATACCAATGCCCGTTCTCCTGTCGGTGCACAAGGCTTAATGCAACTGATGCCTGCAACGGCTCGTCGCTTCAATGTGTCTAATTCTTATGATCCACAGCAAAATATTTTTGGTGGTGCCAAATATCTCAGTTGGTTAATGAAACGCTTTAATGGCAATACCAGTTTAGCTTTAGCGGCTTATAATGCGGGTGAAGGGAATGTCGACAAATACGGCGGTATTCCTCCCTTCCGTGAAACCCAAGACTATGTCAAACGTGTCACCAGTCGTTTAAACAACCTATATGCTGGTGGTTTAAATTTATCTGCAAATAATCTTGGCACTTCAACCAGTACTGGACAGATCATTGCCCAATCAAATCAAAATGATTTCTCCAATCAAGTCGAGCCGACACCACAAATCAGCAACAGTTCAAATATTCAACCCGTAAAATATAGTTCTCGACCAATTATTATTGCTTCTGATGGGACTTACACAGATGCTCCTGCGGGTTCTTATTCAACAGCACATGCCAGTGCGACAGCACAAATCACCATTGGCAACTAATCACTTAAGCGCTTAATATCCCCAAAATTATGTTGCTAAAATAGAAAATAATGCACTTAATTTGTGCAATTACATATTTTCAACAAATTGCTGAAAAAAATAATGTTTTCTCTAATACAGAGAATCTTTTTTTAACTTGCCTATTTTTTTAAATAAATTGCTTATCCACTATCCATTTCATTTGAAGTTGTTATTTTTTGCCCGCTAGATTTTTCCCATTATTCTTGAATTTTAATCATCTAAACCTCATATTGAATTTCATGATTTATTTAATACGTCATATTATTTATTATTTATAAGAGGATTCTCTCCATGATGCGGATTGGTTTGTTTTTGCTAACCAACCTCGCGGTACTGGTTGTAGCTGGCATTATCCTATCATTATTAGGTGTTGGTAGTTACTACGGCGCTGGCGGTCTTAAATTAGGCAACCTGATGGTCATCTGTTTAGTGTTTGGTATGGTAGGTTCTTTAATCTCCCTATTTATGTCCAAATGGATGGCGCTAAAAACCACAGGTACTGAATTAATCGACCCGAATGCTCCTCGTAACCAAGCCGAAGTTTGGTTATTACAAGAGGTTGCTCAACTTTCACAACGTGCTGGTATTCAAATGCCAGATGTTGGTATTTTCCCATCTTATCAATCCAATGCATTTGCTACAGGTTGGAACAAAAACGATGCGCTGGTATCGGTTTCAACAGGTTTGCTCGAACGCATGAACAAAGATGAATTGCGTGCCGTGCTTGCGCATGAGATTGGTCACGTTGTCAATGGTGACATGGTCACATTATCCCTTATTCAAGGTGTAGTGAACGCCTTTGTAATGTTCTTTGCCCGTGTGGTTGGTGATTTTATTGACCGTAATGTCTTTGGTCGTCAAGATGGTGAAGCGCCTGGATTGGCTTATTTTGCAATTACCATCGTGCTTGATATCGTCTTCGGTATATTGGCTTCGGCAATCGTAATGTGGTTCTCTCGCTATCGTGAATACCGTGCAGATGAAGCTGGTGCTCAACTTGCAGGTAAAGAAGCCATGATTTCCGCTTTATTGCGTCTACAGGCTGAATCTGAAATGCCAGATCAAATGCCAAAAGAAATGAAAGCTTTTGCGATCGCAGAAGGTAAAGAGCAAGGTTTTAGTTTGGCTGCTTTATTCCAAACTCACCCAAGCATCGAGCAACGTGTTGCCGCTTTACGTCAACTTAATTTGCCTTAATCTATACACGCTCGCTCAATCGCAGTGATCTAATAGAAAAACAAAGCCTCCAATATGGAGGCTTTGTTTATGGGTACATCATATTCTTAATTTTTGCTTGTTCGATATTTAACCTGCAATTGCTATCTTTCTTATTTATTTACTATCTTTATTTCAATACCAATACGAGGAATTAATCTAATTGGATACAACGGATTAAACTTCCATTCGGATCAATCACACAAAACATATCAATTTCTTCGAGATACTGGATTTCTGTTATTCGTGCTTCTGGGAATTGTGCCCAATCTAAACCTTGCCAAAAATGAAACAGATCTTGCAAGACATGTGTTCTTAAGCAGGCACTAAACCATGATTCTTTTGGATTTAAATCGGGGTGATGGAAAAACTCAACCAGCAAACTGTCCTTACTTAAGATCATCCATTCTGCAGACTGATAATCACACTGAAAACCTAAGAATGCATAAAATTTACGAGTATGATCAAAATCAATAGCAGGAAGGTTTGCCGAAATATAATCTTGCATGATCACCTCTGTATTTTAATATCTACATTTTCAAATCAATTCAATGTTGGAATCTATGCACGATAGCTTTGATACCAATCCCATAACATATTTACGCCAAACCACATCGCAAGTCCAATCAGGATCAAAACAATCAAGCCTAAAATATCGGGAATATGAATCCAAATCCAAGCAATGACAGGATTACGCCAAAATGCTGAATGCTGTTGCTTTTGTTCTAGCTTCTCATGTAAAAATGGGTGAACCACATGATCATCGCTGTAAATCTGATATTCTTCTTGAATATGGTCATGTACAACGTCTAGGGCTTTACGACTGGGCCGGATAAAAATATCAAATAAGGTTCCAGCAATCGGTATACACCCCACGACACCGTCAATCACAGCCAGTTTTAATACCCCATTGAGTTTTGCTTGAGGCACGCCAATCTGTTTGGCTTTATAAACCGCATAACAGGTCAACACAAAACCCGCGACATCACCAGCAATCGGTATGGTACTGAGTGCTGCATCTGCCCCTACCCCTTGTTTGGTAAATGGAATACGCACCACTGAATCCATCATATTGGCAAATTTAGCCAAATCTCGTTCAAGTTTAATGACTTCTTGAGTAGATAATTTTTTTTCTGTACCCATAAAGATTTCAATTTTTTGACATGGTGAAGTTAAATTGATCATACCCAATAAATTCAGTATGTTGTGTATAAGTTTAATATTTACAGTAGCAAAATCTTATCAATACAATAAAAAAGGCTGAGCGCTCTTTTAAACTACTCAGCCTTTTAGGATATACAACGGGATTAATCTAAGAACTTAACCACAGTCCCCGGTTGAACCTTACGACCTAAATCATTGGCATCCCAATTGGTCAAACGAATACAACCATGAGAAGCAGTCTTTGAAATTAATGAAGGATTCGGCGTACCATGAATACCAAATGTCGGTTTACTTAAAGCAATCCACATATTGCCAACAGGACCATTTGGACCAGGCGGTAATGCCAGCTTTTGACGGTTGCTCCCTTGAACAAAGTTTTTCGGGTTATAACCATAGACAGGGTTTGCGGCAACTTTAATGACCTTATGCGTTCCTTTCGGGGATGGTGTACCAGAACCCCCAATTGTGGCAGGAAAAGATGCAATCATTTGATTTGCACTATTGTATAAATAAAGTTGTCGAGCAGGCTTATGCGCAATAATTAAGGCCACACCTTCAGGCAAATCATTGCGTACAATCGGTACATTGATGGTTTCGCCTACTTTTTTAAAGTTAGCTTTTGGATTGAGTTGTTTAAGAAAGTCTTCATCAATATGAAACTTTTCACCTAACATTTCAGTCACACGGGTGTAATACAGACCCGGCATTTTTGCTTGTTGGGCATAATTTCGCGGAATTGATTTGGCATAAGGCCCTTTAATATCCGCTGCAGTAATTTGATAAGTTCCAAACGCTGCAGATTTTTGATTTTTTAACAAACTGTCCCAAGTCTGTTTATCCAGTTCACCACTAATCGGTAAACTTTTAATCTGTTGATACGCAGCAAGTGCTTTTAAAAAGTTCTTGCCACTTTTACCGTCGATTGGCCCTGGCGAAGCATGTAAATTATTGAGCATCACTTGTGCACGGGCATAAACGGGGAATTGCCCTCTGCCAATATTTTCTGTCCAATTGGCTGTATTGATACTATTGACTGACCAATCTTGTTTTAAGTCCGCTTTTATCGCTTCTTGACTTTTATCAGCTTTAACATTTTGTTTGGCAAAAATTTGACTTTGAATATTTAAACCCACAAGACACATGATGCAAATCAGGTTTGGCAGAAACTTGCCCATATAAAGCTCTCTATTAACTCAATATTATAATTGATGTACTTATCTAATAAACTATTGTATTACAGACACATAGTATACTGATCTCGAACAATAAAAGCGACGTCACACACACCTTGAACGATCATTTATATTCTCAAGGCTTTAAACACAATTGTATAAGATCAATAGTGTGTTTATTCATAAAATGAAAATTATGTATGCTGGAAGTTTATCTTTGTATGACTTTATTATCATTTTTTAAGAAAAATATGCAATAGTACATTTTGACTATTTAATCATTTAAAAACGGTAATTTTAAAATAAATTCAAATTAAGCAATTGAAAATCATTGCCATGTTATACAGTTGTAGATTTTCTACTCAGCATTAGCACCCAATCATGACACACACATGACCAATCCGAACAAAATATAAGCTTTAGATTTGTTTTTAATCATTTAATTTGAATTATTGATTAGAAATAGCTGTTATCATTTTAAAGTGTTATAGATTATCATCTCATTTATTTTGTCAGTAAGAATTGCCTTGAATACGATCACTTTGCTTCAGCCAGATGACTGGCATGCCCACCTGCGTGATGGTCTTGCCTTAAAACGTACAGTTCCAGATCTAGCCAAACAATTTGCCCGTGCGATTTGTATGCCGAACCTCGTTCCACCTGTGAAAACTGTAGATGAAGCGAATGCTTATCGTGACCGTATTATGGCACATGTCCCTGAAGGGGTTGATTTTGACCCACGTATGGTACTGTATTTTACCGACCATACTTCTCCAGATGAAGTTCGCAAAATCAAAGAGTCTCAATTCGTCAATGCAATTAAACTCTATCCTGCTGGTGCAACAACCAACTCGGATAATGGTGTCAGTGACATTCGTAAAGTCTATGCAGTGATTGAACAGCTTGAAGAACATCAAGTGCCATTACTATTACATGGTGAAGTTACTCATCAGCATGTGGATATTTTTGACCGTGAAAAACGCTTTTTAGACGAAGTACTTTCACCGTTACTGAAACAATTTCCGCAATTAAAATTGGTGTTAGAACATATTACCACCAGTGAAGCCGCGCATTTTGTGCTTGAACAAGATCGTAATGTTGCTGCGACGATCACACCACAACATTTAATGTTTAACCGTAATGATATGTTGGTCGGTGGTATAAAACCGCACTTTTATTGTTTACCGATTTTAAAGCGTCAAACTCATCAACAAACTTTACTTGAAGTTGCCACAAGCGGTAGCCCTAAGTTTTTCTTAGGTACTGACAGTGCACCACATTCTAAAAATGCCAAAGAAAATGCATGTGGTTGTGCAGGTTGCTATAGTGCACCTACAGCAATTGAGCTTTATGCTCAGGCTTTTGATCAAGTCAACAAAATCGAACGCCTAGAAGGTTTTGCCAGTATGTTTGGTGCAGACTTCTATGGTTTGCCTCGCAACACAAATAAGATTACCCTTGTGAAAGAAGAGCAGGTAATCCCTGAAAGTTTAGATTATTTGGATGGTGAACACATTATTCCACTTTATGCTGGAAAAACCATCCAATGGAGAAAGGTGTGACAACTGAAACATTACCTGTGATTGGACAACGCTTTCGTGGTTTTTTACCCGTTGTGGTTGACGTTGAAACAGCAGGTTTTAATGCAGATACCGATGCATTGCTTGAAATCGCATGCATCCCGATTGTGTATGATGCTGAAGGAAAATTTGTTCCAGGTGAAGCACATCATGCACACATCAATCCTTTTGAAGGTGCAAATTTAGATCGCCGTTCTTTGGACTTTATTGGTGTAGATCCATTTAATCCAATGCGTATGGCAATGGCTGAAGACGAGAAAACAGCATTAAAGCGTATTTTTAAGGCGGTTAATGAAGTGCGTCGTCAGCAACATTGTACCCATGCGGTCTTGGTCGGACACAATGCCCATTTTGATTTAGGCTTCCTAAGAGCTGCAATTGCGCGAACTGGCAGTAAAAATCAAAACCCTTTTCATAGTTTTTCTGTATTTGATACTGTGACTTTAAGTGCGGTCATGTTTGGTCAAACTGTTTTGGCTAAATCATGTATTCAAGCTGGAATTGAGTTCGATGGTAAAGAGGCTCACTCGGCCTTGTACGATACTCAAAAGACGGCTGAACTGTTTTGCTATATTTTGAACAAACTGGCACCTCACTTACTTGACAATTTGGTGGCGGATCAATAAGATATCGCCATCTTCTAAACGACCCTATCGTCTAGAGGCCTAGGACATCGCCCTTTCACGGCGGTAACCGGGGTTCGAATCCCCGTAGGGTCGCCATCTAATTATTCTTATAATTTCTTTCTCTCTTTTTTGATCTTCTTGATTCAATTATTTTATTTCATCCCTTTTCTTTAGACTTTAGAAGCTGACGGTTTATTTTATTTTGTCAATTTTGGCATTTTAATCTAAAATATCTCTTTAAAGTTCAATGACATCAAATATGCAATCACCTGATCAATCGAATCAGCACACTGTCGCTGATGGGCAAACTATTGTCTTAAAAAGATCCATGACCAAACGCCACCTGATCATGTTGTCATTAGGCGGTGCAATCGGTACAGGCTTATTTTTAAGTTCAGGTGAAGTGATTGCACAAGCTGGACCGATTGGTGCAGTGATTGCCTATATCATCGGTGGTTTAATTGCCTATATGGTGATGCTGTGCTTAGGTGAACTTGCGGTCAATCAACCTGTAACCGGATCTTTTGGTGCTTTTGCAGCTAAAAATATTGGACCGGGTACAGGCTACATGGTGTCGTGGATGTACTGGCTTGGCTGGTCTGCCACCTTGGGGACTGAATTTACCGCAGCAGCCATGCTGATGCAGGAATGGTTTCCAACAACCTCCATCTGGTTATGGACCTTGGTCTTTATTGTTGCCGTCTTGATTTCCAATCTAACCTCAACACGCTTTTTTGCAGAGTCAGAGTTTTGGTTGTCTTTTGTTAAAGTTGCAACGGTACTGATATTTATCTTACTCGGCCTAACCGCAATATTTGGGTTAATCCCCTTTCATGGTCATGAAACTGCACCCTTATTCAGTAATTTAACCGCACATGGTTGGTTACCCAATGGTTTATTTCCTATTTTTGCCACCATGCTGATTGTAAATTTTGCCTTTAATGGTACTGAGATGATTGGGATTGCTGCTGGTGAAACTGAAAATCCTGAAAAAAATGTCCCAAAAGCGATTCATGCTGCAGTTTGGCGGTTAATGATTTTCTTTGTTGGTACCATTATTGTCATCAGTTCATTATTGCCCTATCAAGATGCAGGCCTAGCCGCGCATGGTGAAGGGATCAGTAATAGTCCATTTGTTTCTGTATTTAACTTGATTGGAATTCCTTACGCAGAAGACATCATGCGTTTTGTGATCATTACAGCACTTTTGTCCACTGCAAATTCAGGCCTATATGCGGCATCTCGTATGATGTGGGCGCTTTCAATTCAAAAACAATTACCTCGAGTTTTTTCCAAACTGACCAAATCAGGTACCCCTGTTGTTGCAATTTTTGTGACCATGATTGGAGGTTTACCCGGTTTACTGTCGGAGCAATTTGGCGCAGATGTCATCTTTAAAAACTTACTCGGTGTGGCAGCATTTACCATGGTTATCGTGTGGATGAGTATTTGCTGGAGTCAGTTTAATTTCCGTCGTAAATGGCTGGCCAGCGGTAAAACACTGGCTGATTTAAAATTTAAAACGCCGTGGTATCCAGTCGTACCGATTCTTGGCTTTATTACCTGTACCGCAACTGGTTTAAGTATGGCAGCAGATCCGGAAATGCTTTCTGGCTTTATTGGTTGTTTAGTGTTTATGGCAGCATGTTATGCAACTTATTACTGGCTTTATCATCAGAAAAATTAAGTCGCAGTGTAAATCACTGATCAGCCCGTATTCATACGGGCTTTTCTATTTTAAACTTTTAACCAACAGCATAATTTTTAAGTGATTCATATATAAATCAAGCCGTTTTTATTTGATTTGGATTCTTCTAAAAAACAAAAAATAGTTTTATGGCTAAATTAAAAACAAATACATGATGATTCGCTTATAGATTCATCAGTTAAACGCTTTTTCGATAAATCCATTTTGACAAAAATATCTTTTATCCTTAATATACGCATCACCTCATTACGACCCTATCGTCTAGAGGCCTAGGACATCGCCCTTTCACGGCGGTAACCGGGGTTCGAATCCCCGTAGGGTCGCCATATTTGAGATTGTTTCCAACACAAAACTTTCTCGTAAAAAAGCCTGAGCAATACGACTCAGGCTTTTTTATATCTATCGTATTTTAAAGCAGTTAAAAACCACCATCCCGTCATATTTAAAAGATTGTTTTTCCACCAATAATCTGAATTTTTAATTTAAAATAATCAGTACAGAGTTAAATATAAATAATTGATTTAAATATTTATTTATAAAAACCATAAAATCACGGTGATTTATAGTATTGCTTATTGAGCATTAGCAACACTCAATCATTGCACTATTTATGAATTGGGCTAAAATAGCGCGCTTCTTGTTTTATTTCCATCTGAAGCTTATGCAGTCATCACCAAATCAAAATGATGCTCAGGTATCATCTAATTCTTCACCACTCAAACGAGCAATGAGTACTCGTCACTTGGTGATGATTTCGCTTGGTGGTGCAATCGGTACAGGGCTTTTTTTAGGTTCTGGTGAAGTAATCTCACAAACCGGTCCGATTGGTGCCATTATCTCTTACATCCTCGGCGGTGTAATTGCCTATATGGTGATGCTGTGCTTAGGTGAACTTGCGGTTCATATGCCTGAGTCTGGTTCGTTTGGTACTTATGCACAACGATACATTGGTCCAGGTACAGGATACACCGTTACTTGGCTGTATTGGCTAACATGGTCAGCAACACTAGGCACTGAATTTACTGCTGCGGCTTTGTTAATGCAAGAATGGTTTCCGCATATCTCGATGTGGTTATGGACCCTGATTTTTGCAGCAATCGTGTTTGGCTTAAATATGAGCTCAACCAAATGGTTTGCCGAATCTGAGTTCTGGCTCTCTTTGGTTAAAGTCATCACGGTAATCGCTTTTATTCTTTTTGGTCTCTTAGCAATTTTTGGGATTTTAAATTATCAGGGACATACTTCAGCACCGTTATTTAGTAATTTGACCGATGAAGGCTGGTTCCCACAAGGTCTATTCCCAATCTTCACCACCATGTTAATCGTGAACTTTGCCTTCTCTGGTACGGAGTTGATTGGCGTTGCTGCGGGTGAAACTGAAGATCCTGCGAAAAATGTGCCTAAAGCCATCAATACTGCTATTTGGCGTTTATTGATTTTCTTTGTCGGTACAATCATTGTCATTAGTGCATTGCTACCTCACCAAATGGCAGGATTACATGCTGAAGGGGTCAGTAGCAGCCCATTTGTTACCGTATTTGATCATATTGGTATTCCATACGCAGAAGATATTATCCGTTTTGTGATCATCACTGCATTGTTGTCTGCGGCTAACTCAGGGCTATTTGCAGCGTCACGTATGATGTGGTCGCTCTCAGCCAAGAAACAGCTTCCAGCATTATTTTCTAGGGTCAATGCACGCGGTATTCCATATATTGCGGTGATTGTCACCATGTTCGGTGCATTACCTGGTCTGCTTTCAGAGCAATTTGCACCTGAAACTATTTTTAAAAACTTGTTGGGTGTGGCTGCGTTTACCATGGTTGTGGTGTGGATGAGTATTTGTCTGAGCCAATTTAATTTTAGACGTCAATGGTACAAACAAGGTCATACCAAAGCTGAATTAGGCTTTGCTGCGCCATTGTTTCCAATTGTGCCGATCTTAGGTTTTATCTTCTGTTTAATTACCTGTATCAGTATGGTATTTGACCCTGAGATGGTGGTTGGCTTTATTTGTTGTTTAATCTTTATTGCCATTTGCTATATCAGCTACGCATTTTTATATAAAGATCAATCACAACCCTAAACAAGATCTAACTGATCATGCCTAAACAAAAAGTGTAGCCATTGGCTACACTTTTTGTACATTCATAGATAGTCAAAATCAGTTTAAACTCGTAATTTAATAGCCAAACATAACAATCTATAAAAACCCCAATGAAGATTATTTTTATTCACGGTATGAACCAGCAGAATTATAATGCTGAGAGTTTAAAGCAACATTGGGTTGATATTCTTCAACAGGGAATCGATGAACTTAAACTGCCTATTTCAACAACACAATTAGATATTCGCTTGGCTTTTTATGGTGATTTAATCAGTAAGCACCAATTAAGCAATCGCTTTGACTTAGAAAGCTTTCTGCCTAAATCATGGGTAAACTTCCACTTTCATAAACATACAACAACGCCAGCCACGACAACTTTAAATGTCGCTCCCACAATTCCAATACTGCCCTACTTCATGCCTGAGCATGACTTAAAACTGTCTAAACGCTTGTATTTGGCTTCGCAATTGTTAAAAGATAAGGCGCTTAAAGAGTTCTCTTTAATTTTAAATAATTTTCCAAAACTTCATGAAAGTCTGATTCATAAATTTCTGATCGAAACTTATTTATACCTCGCCAATCCTCAGTTTATGGATGAAGTCCATCAACGGATACTCGCTAGCTTAGAACCCGATCAACCGCATATTATTGTTGCGCATTCGTTAGGAACCGTGATTGCCTATAATCTTTTACAACAGCTACAAGCAAACTACCAGATACAACGCTTTATTACCTTAGGCTCACCACTCGCCTTTAAAGTGATTCAGTCTAAACTAACACCACCCATCAAAAGACCAAATTGTCTAAATGGTGATTGGCATAATTTCTATTCACCAGATGATTTTTTAACCGCTTTTCCGTTGATCAATGCACCCTTTGACTTTCAACCCGCAATTTTAAATACCGCGATTTCAACGTTTATTCATACTCCTCATCAAATCGCAGGCTATTTACAACATCCTGCGGTGATTCAAAATATTTTAGATCCCATTCTGTACCCCAAGCCGTAATAATGGTCTTAATTTTAACCATTTTGCTCATATTGCTTTGTTTTTATCCATATAAACGCAATTTCAGTTTTTATTGTGGAAAAAAGTTTGACACCTGCCAGTATTCGCCCTAATATACGCCCACCTCTGAAACGACCCTATCGTCTAGAGGCCTAGGACATCGCCCTTTCACGGCGGTAACCGGGGTTCGAATCCCCGTAGGGTCGCCATTAATTTAATGGTTTAGTTTCAAGTGTCTGCCTCAATTTATTGACCCTATCGTCTAGAGGCCTAGGACATCGCCCTTTCACGGCGGTAACCGGGGTTCGAATCCCCGTAGGGTCGCCACATTCAAGAATGTATGTATATACCGCTTCTTATAAAAAGCCTGAGCATCATGACTCAGGTTTTTTTATGCCTGCTATATTTCCAATCAATTCAAGCCAGCAACCGAGTCAACCATTTTCAGTTTCTTTGAATTAAAAATTGCACTTCGCGCAATCACAGTTTCTTGCAATGGAATATGCTGTCCATAGCGTTGTTGCATAAGTGCTTTAACACTTCGATCTGTGAGATCAAAACTTTGTAATTTTTCCAAGGGCGCCAATTCTATTCCTAAAGCGTATTGATAAGCTTTCCATACAATTTCAGAGCAATAAATTGCGTCATCATTCCATTCAAAATAAACATCATAGGGTTTATTTAAATAAGTCTCGGCCTGTTTGACTAACTTGTGCTGTTGCTCTGCAGTTAATTGAGGTTGATAACGCTTTACGACATAGGCTTTATTTACACCACGATTGATCCATTGTTGAAGCGGTGTATATTTCACAGGCTGAATCGCCCCCAAAACCAAAGCTTGACCTTGTTTCATCACAATCATTCCCATGTGGCTATATGGCGAATGGGTGGCTTTTTGAATCACAAGACTTTGTGCAGATTTAGAGCTATGAAAAATAATATCCCCTGTCTGATACTCTGCGGCATATATCGAGTTAACGTAAAACAACACTGTCAGCAACAAGAGTTTGAACGGTTTTCTTAACATCATTTAAATCTTAATTTTGATCTTATTTATCTTGGATTTAATCTAACAGAGTAGTAAAGCATTGCCTAAACTTTGCAATAAAAAAGGAGCAAAATAAACTTTCATTTTGCTCCTTTAGCTTTTAATTCAAATCAAAAACATCAGCTGTTTGTGATTTTGCTTTTAACTTAATCCATCATCAAGACAAGAGCAAAACACGATCATTCATCATTTAAAGCACATTCAAAACTACTTGGGGTTTGACCACATCGAACCTTTTTCAAAATTTTCATCATTGTTGGGTCATAGAAGCCTTCTTTGGTCATCTGAATACGTGCTTCACGCATAATCTTAATATAGCCTGGTTTGTCTGCTTCACGAATATCAAACCAATATTTATCTGGAACTTCTCGCTCCAGTTTATCGACAAACTGAAATGCTGGGCTGAGTTGTTTAGAAATCATTTCCCGTGCGATTGGTCCCATACCTGCAGGGAACTTATTCCGATGCATGATTAATGTGCCTGTCACCTGTATCAAAGGAAAGCGAATAATACCACCAACCACATTGCCATTTTTATCAGTCATACCCTTTTTCAATTCTAAAGGCTTAAATAACAAAGCAGGCCCCGCCATAATATCGACTTCTTTGTTATTGAACTTTCCACCCACTGTTAATAGATCAACAGAAACAGGTTGTGCACCAACATTTTGCACCAGCTTCTTTTGAGTACCGTCAAAGTTCATGACCGCTACTTTTTTCCCTGCTGCTTTTGATAAGGTATCAATACGACGATCATTGACCATGATATACGCAGCACCTAAAGGAACAATCCCCACCACTTCATAATCACGATTGACCATTTTTGCATCGTACTCAGGTCGTGCAAGTAACTGGATCACGGTGGTTAATTGCTTATAGTTTTGTACTGCCCCAATAGCATCAATACTGCCGACAAACGGATTAAACTGACGTGCACGAATGTTACTGATTCCAGCACCATCACAACGTTTACTGCGGAAATCCTCAGTCAATACACGCTCATCGGTATAAACTCTTAAATTAATATCCGTAGAAGCGGTTTTCTTTAATTTTGGATAATTTAAATCAATATGCATCGACAATTTGGTTGGACGGGTAATTTTCATATCCACCCCAAATTCCTTAGCAATCTGTGTAATTCGTGGTAGTTCACTGATATAACTGGTCGCTTGTTCAAAAGCTTCACTATTGGCGCCATCAGGAGAATACACACACAGCGTGACTGTTTTGGGAATCTGTTGCCAAACTTTTGGATCATTCATTAAGGTTTTAATTTTATTTTTTGAATGTGCAGATAACTCAAGATCCAATTTTGGTGCTGCTGGAGCGGCATAGCTCATCAGCGGTAAACTGCTCGCCAATGCGAGCATTGAGATAACAAACCGTCGTGACAAGGTATGAGATTGTTGTTTTAGCTGACTTTGCATGGTGTTTTCCTGTTTATTTTCGTGCTTATCCATAATCATCACTCACGTGAATTTCTTCTCAGCCTAATTGAAGTGCTTTCATTTGCAATTGACTGAGCAAAATCCTACATTTGTCAGAATAGATACTCTGGACTTAAAATGTAGAACATCACTATTTAATCTTGTTTTATCAAACGATTAGCATAATAGCTTAAAACTGCCCATTTATCGTAAACTCTAGTGAATAAAAGATAATCAAAATAACATCTTGACCATTTCGTTATAAATGCTGTTTATCAATTCATTGTATACTGGCAACAGTTTAGTTTTAGCATTCAAAACATGGATCAAAATTCACAACTGCGTAGATCTTTAAGACAACAACGACAAAAGCTGACCAGCAATCAACAAATGGTCATTGAATTGCAATGCTTTAAACAGATGCTACGCCATCGCCATTTTTTTAATGCGCAGAAAATCGGATTATATTTAGATGCTTTTGGTGAAATTCAAACCAAATTGCTTATCGAATATTGCTGTGCGATTGGAAAAACCGTGTATTTGCCCATGATATGTAATATGAACAAAAAACTGGTTTGGGTCAAAATATCAAATCGGCAGTTTCGCAATCGACGCTTTTCTTTACATCGTCTTGGGATGTTAGAGCCCATGGCAAGTCGTGCTAAACATATTTCAATACTCGATCTGGTGGTTATGCCTTTATTGGCTTGTGATTTAAAAGGTAGCCGTATGGGCATGGGAGGCGGTTTCTATGATCGAACGCTTGCATCAGCTGCACACCGCCCACATCGACTCGGTTTAGCCCATAATTTTCAGTTACTCACCCACGAGTTAAAAAGAAATCCATGGGATCAGCCCTTAGATAGCTTAATTACCCCAGCAAAAACCTATTATTTTCGCCGTTAAATTGACCAATAAATGCAAATAGGTTTATTTGTTAATCAAATAGTTGCGATTTTTTAAACTTTTTATTTGGCAAAGCCCTTGTAATTTTTGAAATACACATCACTATAAAAAACATGGCAACACCGTTGTCACTCATTAGGAGTGCCCATGTCTGAGATTATTATGAATCAAGAAAACTTAGAGCCACAGGTTCCAAGTGTATTACCGCTTTTAGCGTTGCGTGACGTGGTTGTGTACCCACATATGCAAATTGCGCTATTTGTGGGTCGTGAAAAATCGATCAATGCAGTTGATGTGGCTCGTAACAGTGACAATTTAGTATTTGTAGTTGCGCAAAAAGATTCGCTTACAGAAGAAATTGATCACGACAACTTATATCAATATGGTACCGTCGCAAAGATTGTACAAGTTGTGAATCATGAAAATGATGAAAACTGTATCAAGGTACTGATTGAAGGCTTACATCGTTCTAAGCTGGTTGAAATCATCGACAATGATGAATACTTATCGGCTGAACATGCATTAAGCCCAATGACCATATCTGTAGATAAAGATACTCAAGCAACACGTGTAGAAGAATTACGTGCACTGTTTTCACAGTATGCAGAAGCCAAATTACGTAATGCACGTGAATTGATTGCAGCAGCAAATAAAATCGACGATTTATTACAATTGTTGTTCTTTGTTGCAACCCGTGTACCTTTAAATATCGATGTAAAACAAAAATTCCTAGAGCACGATGAGTTTGAAGCACACTTACAAGAGCTAATGACTTATTTATTGCAACAATCTGAAGAACAACAGATTGAGCAAACATTGCATGACTCTGTAAAACGCCAAATGGAAAAGAACCAACGCGAATACTTCCTCAATGAGAAGATGAAAGTCATTCAGCGTGAACTTTCCGATATGAATGGTGGTGCGGAAGATGATGTTGCTGAAATTGAAAAACGTTTAGCGGAAGCTGATTTACCTGAACATGTGCGTAAAAAAGCTGAAAACGAATTCCGTAAACTCAAAGCCATGCAACCTGCGTCAAGTGAAGCTGCTGTTGTACGCAACTATATCGAGGCCATTTTAGATACGCCTTGGAATAAAGCCAGCAAAGTCAGCATTAACTTAGCCAAAGCTCAGGAAATTTTAGATACAGACCACTATGGTTTGGATGAAGTTAAAGAACGTATTGTTGAATACCTTGCGGTGCAATCACGCGTGAAAAAACTTCGTGGTCCAATCCTTTGTTTAGTTGGTCCTCCTGGTGTTGGTAAAACCTCACTCGGGGAGTCAATTGCCAAAGCAACTGGTCGTGAATTTGTTCGTATGGCACTCGGTGGTGTCCGTGACGAAGCAGAAATTCGTGGTCATCGTCGTACCTATATTGGCGCGATGCCGGGTAAAATTGTGCAGTCGTTGACTAAAGTTGGCGTTAAAAACCCACTGTTCTTGCTCGACGAAGTGGACAAAATGGCACAGGATTATCGTGGTGATCCAGCTTCTGCCCTGCTTGAAGTACTTGATCCATCACAGAACAACAAGTTTAACGATCACTACTTAGATCTTGATCTTGACTTGTCTGAAGTGATGTTTATCTGTACTGCAAACAGCATGAATATTCCTGAGGCTTTATTAGACCGTATGGAAGTAATTCGTTTACCGGGTTATACCGAAGACGAAAAAGTCAATATTGCAGATCGTTACCTTGTTCCAAAAGCAATCAAGAACAATGGTTTGCGTGGCAAAGAATTGACTGTTCATGAAGAAGCGATTCGTGACATTGTACGTCGTTATACCCGTGAAGCTGGTGTACGTAGCCTTGAACGTGAAGTATCGAAGATTGCACGTAAAGTGGTGAAAGAATCAGTCAGTAAGAAAGCGAAAAACTTACATATTGATGTCACTGCTGAAAACTTACCTGAATATTTAGGCGTGCATAAGTTTGATTACGGTATGGCGGAAGAAGAAGCTCAAGTGGGTCGTGTAAATGGCTTAGCATGGACTTCTGTCGGTGGAGAGTTACTAACTATTGAAGTTGCAGCTGTAAAAGGTAAAGGTAAATTTATTACCACGGGTTCACTCGGCGATGTAATGAAGGAATCGATTACTGCGGCAATGACTGTGGTTCGTACACGTGCTGATGAATTGGGTATTGAAGCTTCTCGTTTTGAAGAAACTGACGTACACGTTCACTTACCTGAAGGTGCGACACCGAAAGATGGACCATCTGCAGGTTTGGCTTTAACCACTGCTCTGGTTTCGGCATTCACTGGGATTGCAATTCGTCCTGATATTGCAATGACAGGTGAAACCAGCTTAGGTGGCCGAGCAATGCGTATTGGTGGCTTAAAAGAGAAACTTTTAGCAGCACATCGTGGTGGTGTTAAACTGGTGTTTATCCCGCAAGAAAACGTTCGTGACTTAGCTGAAATTCCTCAGAATGTGAAAGATGGTTTGGAAATTAAAGCAGTGAAAAGCATCGATGAGATTCTTCCACTTGCTTTGGTTGAACAACCTACGCCATTGGTCAAAGCACCAATCGTTAAAGCGGTTGATGAAGGCAAAAAAGCTGCACGTCATTGATCCAATGATCGAAAAAGAGAACGCTTCGGCGTTCTTTTTTTATGTTTATAATCAAGGGTCTGTTGACATTTCATAAATCGATTGCGTTGTAGGTTAAAATTGAGCATGAGACGTATACGTCGTAAAGCAGGAAACGAAGAGAATAGCGAGACTATTTTCGAGTTTCATAACGTAGGCTGAGATAATTTTAGCCACAACCCTTCGGGACTAGAGTGTTTTTTGCCGCTACGTCGTTACGAATTACTCATTTAGAATGACTAAATTTCGTATTTCGCGCCTAGTATCGCCTAAAAAACACACGTCGTCGCAAACATAGACGAATTGTCAACAGACCCTATTGTTTCTTTAAGTTTTTCTTGAAATATTGATTAAAAAATAAACTTATTTACAAAATACAGCTGCTCTTGAGTTAAGTTTGTCATAAGCTAATCACAATAAAGTCTAAAAATAGAGTTTAAAGGCTCAACTGCCCTTAAGCTTATAAATACAGCCATATATGGTCATAAAACCGATAACAGCAAAATAAAAGGACACGTTTATGTCAAATCCAGTGTGTTGGTTCGAAATCTATGTCAATGATATGGCACGAGCTAAATTATTTTATCAAACGGTGATTGGTGTTGAGCTGAGTTTACTCAGTGATCCAAACGATTCATCGGTGGAAATGTGGACATTTCCATCGGATATGAGCCAATACGGTGCAACAGGCTCATTGGTTAAAATGGAAGGCATTTCTGCTGGTGGAAACAGTACAATTGTCTATTTCAGTAGTGAAGATTGTGCCATTGAAGAAGCCCGAGTAGCAGCCGCTGGCGGTCAAGTTCATCAAACAAAAATGTCGATTGGGCCTCATGGGCATATTGTTTTGGCGATTGATACTGAAGGCAATATGTTTGGTATTCACTCAATGAATTAATCGTGAGTGAACTCAACGACTGCTGGTAATTTAAAATTGGCAACTAAACTGGTTGAAAATTATACGAACATCCTCATATATAAATTATACAAGTATGCGCGCTGTAAGTGTGGTTACTTAACGTCGATTTGGTCTCCAGACAGATCAACGTTAAAACACAGTCCTACCCATTTTGGACTGTGTTTTTTTATGGGTAACTTAGGGCTGATTACAAAAGCTTATCCCAGAAAAACGATCTATTGACTTAAAGCGTATAGATTTATGACCGGTTCTGCTGCCATTGTGCATATTTTTGACTAATCACGACTGCCATCAAATCATAATTATCCCATGTATCATCCACAGCATAGGTATCCGTCAAACCTTTAGCATCAACTAAGATTTCACCATAATCTTTAAAATATTCATGGCTCTCATAATAGGCTTGGGTAAATTCAAAGCCATGTTCATTTAAATCTTCTTCCCAAAATTTTTCATCGCACATATTGATCAAAAACTGTCGTCCAGTCATTTGACGTGTGCGGACTTGTTCTAATTCATCAACACTTTCTTCTTGATGAAACTCACCTTCCAATTGGTTATTGATAATCCAGGCTAAATAAATTCCAATATGTGTCCCACCATTTTCATATGGAAAGCCTGCTTGCTCTGCGGATTCGCCATGCCAATCAATACGATCTATTGCCATTATTTATTTTTCCTTGTGATTATTTATTTAGATCTTTAAACAGTATAAACACTTATTTTATATTTTTTAATCCAAAAACTAAGCAATTAAAGATAAAAAAGCCCTAAAATTAATTCAGGGCTTTTTTATAAGCTGTAAAATAAAGGAGATCAACCTTGGAAATAACGTAAATCTAAACGACCTTCATAAACGGTTGCAGTCGGCCCTGTCATCCAAACCACATCGCCTTCTTTCCATTCGATTTGTAATTTACCACCAGCCAACTCAATTTCTACATTATTGGCAAGTAAGCCACGACGCATTCCAGAGACTGCGGCTGCACAAGCGCCTGTACCACATGCCATCGTTTCGCCGACACCACGTTCAAACACCCGTAAACGCGCATGCTTTTCATCAACAATTTGCATAAAACCAGCATTCACCCGTTGTGGGAAACGCGCATGTGCTTCCACTTGAGGGCCAATTTTGGCAACATCTGCAGTTAAAACATCGGGAACGATTGTCACCGCATGTGGATTGCCCATATTGACCACATCAATAGTCAGCAATTCATTATCTTTCAATGCGATGTCATACAATGCATCTGGTTCATCTGCAAGAAATGGAATCTCATTGGGTAAAAATTTTGGATAGCCCATGTTGACACGCACCCAACCATTTTCGCCCAACTCAGGTTCGACAATACCAGCGCTGGTTTGAACTTTAAAACGTTTTTTATTGGTCAACTGACGTTCATAAACAAACCGCGCAAAACAACGTACGCCATTGCCGCATTGCTCTACTTCTGAACCATCAGCATTGAAAATACGATATTTAAAATCAACATTGGGAAAATCTGGTGGTTCAACAATTAACAGTTGATCAAAACCAATCCCGAAATGGCGATCAGCCAAACGGCGAATGGTCATTGCATCAAAAAATGCACGCTGGCTGATTAAATCAACCACCATAAAGTCATTGCCCAGACCATGCATTTTGGTAAATTCTAATAACATTTAAAATGGCTCCTTAAGGCAATAAGCTTTCATTTTCCCAAAGTGATTCAATCGTTTCTCGCTTACGAATCACATACGATTGGTCAGCATCGACCATGACTTCAGCAGCACGACCACGGCTGTTATAATTTGAACTCATGACAAAACCATACGCACCTGCACCTAAAACAGCAAGATTGTCATTTTCCTGAATGGCAAGTTCACGTTCTTTACCAAGAAAATCGCCCGTTTCACAAATGGCACCCACGATATCCCAAGTCTTTGCTTCAACATCTGTACGCGATACCACAGCTTGAATGTCCATCCACGCTTGGTAAAGCGATGGGCGAATCAAGTCATTCATTGCAGCATCAATAATCGCGAAATTACGATGGTTGGTTGGTTTTAACAAATCAACTTTCGTCACCAATACCCCAGCATTTGCTGAAATACTCCGCCCCGGTTCCATATAGACTTTTAAGCCTAATTTCTCTAAAGCTGGACGCATTGCGTTGGCATATTCTGCAACACTTGGCGGTGTTTCATCTTTATAGGTCACCCCTAAACCGCCACCAATATCGATGTGTTTCAGCTGGATGCCCAATTCTTTTAATTTTGCAATCATCATAATGACGCGGTCAAGCGCATCTACGAAAGGTTGTGTTTCAGTTAATTGCGAACCAATGTGACAATCAATCCCAATCACATCAAGGTTGGGTAAAGACGCTGCATATTGATAGGTTTCAAAAACTGAATCTGATGGAATACCAAATTTATTTTCTTTTAAACCTGTCGAAATATAAGGATGGGTTTTCGCATCTACATCTGGGTTTACCCGTAACGAAATCGGAGCTTTTTTGCCTAAACCTGCCGCAACTTTCTGAATACGATCAAGTTCAGCATGAGATTCCACATTGAAGCACGCAATCCCTACTTCTAGGGCTTTTTGAATATCTGCTTCTTGTTTGCCTAAACCTGAGAATACGATTTTTGTAGCATCTCCACCTGCGGCAAGGACCCGTGCAAGCTCACCACCTGTAACAATATCAAAGCCTGAGCCTAATTTTGCCAATACATTCAATACCGCAAGATTTGAGTTTGACTTCACCGCAAAACAAATTTGATGATCGATAAAGCCAAATGCCTGATCCATATCCAAATAATGCTTTTCAAAAGTTGCCTTTGAATAAACATAAAGCGGTGTGCCATATTGCTGCGCGAGTTGATCTAAAGAACATTGCTCTGCATGCAATACCCCATGAATGCGGGAGAAACTCATGAATCTATCCTTTCAATGAAAGTGTAATTAGGTTTAGTTTGAAGTGGCTTGAGACGCTGGCACAGATTGATCTGCAATGGCTGTCTGATCTTGCACTTTTGCCTTGCTTTGGGCAGCTTTATTGGCATCTTTTGAATAAAGCAAATATTTGGCACGTTTGTCATAGTCTTGACTGTTTGCCAACTGCAAATTTCCTGATTGACCACAACCCACCAACACCGCACTTGCTAAAACTAAACCGATGCCACAAATTGCAAAACGCATTTGTTCACCTATTTCCAAAATTTTCGTCAGTATACCTTATACCTTGAATCTAAAATATAGACCAAAGCGGAAGCCTTAAAGCTTAAAATGAGAATAAAAAAAACGCCAGTAAATTACTGACGTTTTCTTATCAATATCATTGAAATCGTTAATGACTATTTTTTCTTATAAAAACAGAAATAACCAATCGCAAGGATAATGAGCCAGATCGGACTGACCATCAATGATTTCATTGTATCTGGTTCTAATGCAAGAATACCAATCGTACCAACAAAGAAAATGATCACGATATAACAAGTAATCGGTCCACCAGGTAATTTAAACACTGATTTTGCATGAAGTTCTGGGCGTGTTTTGTAGTACACCAAGTAACTCCACAAAATAATGATCCATACCAAGATAAACAAGATCGTGGATAGTGTGGTTGCTAAAGTAAATGCTTCGACTGTGTTTGGAACGAAATATTGTAATGCCGCACCACCCAATAGACATACACCAGAGAAATATAAAGCATTCGCTGGAACTGCGCGTTTATTTAACAGACCAAATGCTTTAGGACCTTGATCTTCACGAGAAAGACCAAATAGCATACGACTTGTTGAGAATACACCACTGTTCATTGAAGACATTACAGAAGAAAGGACCACCAAGTTCATAATGATTGCAGCCGCAGCAATTCCCGCTTGACTAAACAAGTTCACAAATGGGCTAACTTTAGGATCAATCATATTCCATGGTGTAACTGACATAACAATCACCAATGCCAATACATAGAAGAAAATAATACGGATTGGAATTGAGTTAACGGCTTTAGGTAAGTTCTTCTCTGGATCTTTGGTTTCTGCTGCGGTGGTACCAACAAGTTCAACACCGACAAAAGCAAAGATGGCAATTTGGAAGCCTGCTAAGAAGCCTTCAAAGCCTTTCGGGAACATTCCCCCATGATCCCAAAGATGGGTAAATGACGCCACTTGACCTGTTGCCGCCGAAGTAAAGCCGGTAAAAATCATCCAGAAACCCACCAAAATTAACACCACAATGGCAATAATTTTGATCAACGCAAACCAGAATTCCAATTCACCAAACAGTTTTACTGTGACTAGGTTCAATCCTAAAATAAAGAAGATTGCGGCAACACTAATCATTGCCCCTTCAGTTGGGGTAAAGGGCACCCCATTATTGAAGAACTGTAAGTAATAGATGATTGCAGATAAATCTGCGATACCAATAGTGATCCAGCACAGCCAATAAGTCCATCCGACAAAATAGCCGGCCCATGGTCCGATCAAATCTGTAGAAAAATCAATAAATGACTTGTATTGCAAGTTCGAAAGTAACAGTTCACCAAGCGCACGCATGACGAAAAAAACCATCAAACCAATGATCATGTAAATAAATAATATGGATGGTCCCGCAAGACTGATCGTCTTCCCTGAACCCATAAATAAGCCTGTACCAATCGCACCACCAATTGCAATTAATTGTAGATGACGATTCGATAAACTTCTTGCTAGTTCACCTGTTTCCGCAGAAGAACTGAGGTTTTCATTTGACATTGTTATATTCTTCTCTCAGATTTCGTTGTACAAAAGTAGCTTAAAACAAAAAAAATAAAAAAGCCTTTTTCAATGAATACTTAAAATATCTAAGTTTTTTCATCTTTTAGCTTATTTAATAGTCAAACGACTATCCCTTACCTTTCTTATTTTTACCGTTCCTTCGATTTGCAGTTTACGTGCCAAAATAGTTTTTGGCGAGATGTTAAGCAAAAAATTGTATTTCAATGGCGCTATTGGTACATTCAGCACATCATTCAAAAGGTGAACGCACTCAAAATGGGCAAAGTCAAAACTGTTTATCGTTGTGAACAATGTGGTACAGACCATCCAAAATGGGCAGGTCAATGTTCAGACTGTGGTGAATGGAATTCTCTGACTGAAGTGCGCATTGAACCTGTCGTATCACATCGTGCCAAACCTATGGGCGGTGGGTATGCTGGACAAGCAGCCAATGTCACCTTGCTTAACCAGATTACCGTGTCCAATGAAACACGTTTAGCTACGGGTATAGGTGAGTTTGACCGAGTACTTGGTGGTGGTTTAGTCACAGGTTCTGTCGTCCTGATCGGGGGTGACCCTGGTATTGGTAAATCAACGATTCTGTTGCAAACCGCAACGCATATGGCTGCTGCGAAGAATTCAGCGCTCTATGTCACAGGAGAAGAATCACTTTCACAAGTGGCTTTACGTGCCAATCGTCTTGATTTAGCTACCGATAAATTACAAGTCATGGCAGAGACGTGTGTAGAACGAATTTGTGATACTCTCGCACAATTGCGCCCTGCTGTTGCCATCCTTGACTCAATCCAAACCTTATATACCGAAACCTTACAATCTGCTCCCGGCGGTGTTTCGCAAATTCGTGAGTCAGCTGCACTATTGACTCGATTTGCAAAAAATAGTGGTACAGCGTTATTTCTTGTTGGTCACGTCACCAAAGAAGGTGCCTTGGCAGGTCCACGTGTACTTGAACACATGGTCGATTGCGTACTGTATTTTGAAGGGCAATCTGACTCCCGCTACCGTATGATTCGTGCTGTCAAAAACCGTTTTGGTGCGGTCAATGAACTTGGTGTATTTGGCATGACAGATAAGGGCTTAAAAGAAGTCGCCAATCCGTCTGCCATCTTTTTAAGTCGTTATGATGAAGCGATTCCCGGTTCAGTGGTGATGATCAGTCGTGAAGGTACACGGCCATTATTGGTTGAAGTTCAAGCACTGGTTGATGACGCGCATGGACAACCGCGTCGGGTCGCACTAGGTTTAGAACAAAACCGCTTAAATATGTTGCTTGCGGTTATGCATCGCCATGGTGGTGTACAGACCTCTGGACAAGACGTTTATGTCAATGTCGTGGGTGGCTTAAAAATTACCGAAACAGGTTCTGATCTTGCGGTACTTTTGGCCTGTGCTTCAAGTTTACGCTCTAAAGCTTTACCACAACAATTGGCTGTGTTTGGTGAAGTGGGATTATCAGGTGAAATACGCCCTGTTCCCAATGGGCAAGAACGCTTAAAAGAAGCCATAAAACATGGTTTTAAATACATCATCGTACCTAGAGGCAATGCACCACAAAAGCCTATTGCAGGTGTACAAATCATTGCAGTGGCTCGACTGCATGAGGCATTAACAGAAGCCATGCAATTGAGTGATGAGGTCTAATTATCACGTTATAAAATAGGACCAAGCCTTACAAGGAAGTAAGCTTGCTTTGATAGAGAGCTTAAATAAAAAATTTCCTCTTCTCCCTCATTAAATGAACCCTCACAGATCCAATAAAAATTAAATCTCTAACTAAAGTTAAAACAATAGTTTTGCTTTAATCATTTTTATAACAGATTGATCGATCGATATTTATTCAAATAATTTAAAGATAAAGGCTGAATACTGCACGCTATAAATTATCCATTAAATCATGAGAATTTTTATCATAAATTGCTGCACTAAATTTATATATCACAGCACAATTCCACCGATATGATAAAAGCCTTTTTAAATTGATAGTTTTAATTATTTCAATAGATTAGAAAATCCGTATTGGGCTTTAAAAGCCCAACAATATATTCGTTATGTTTATGTGAATATATGTGCAAATAAATCTTAAAAACATTGAAATTCTCTTAAAAAGACTGCATAAAGAGAACTATGAAAAGCAATTACAGTAATGTGCTTGCACTCATATTCATCAACATATTTTTTTAATATAGGTAGATTCAATGGAAGTTCGACAGCGCGGCTTGGTCGCAGGTATTTTAATGGCAACTTTGGCTGTAGCACCTTTGGCTGAAGCAAAACGTGCAGGTGGTGGTAAAAGCCATGGCATGAGCCGTTCTTCGAGTTCAAGTCAGTCTTATTCTCAACCTCGACAAGTTACGCCTGCTCAACAACCAACGCCTGCTCAACCTGGACAACAAAAATCAGGTTCTGGTGTAGGTAAAATGGTTGCTGCTGGTGTTGCAGGTGCAGCAGTAGGTGCGATTGCGGCAAATGCAATGGCTGATGATCATAATGGTAATGCCCAAGCACAAACCAATGATGCTGAATTAGCGAAACAACAAGCAGCTGCTCAACAAGAAGAGAAAAAAGGTGGAATTCCAAGCTGGATCTGGTTAATCCTGATCGCAGGTGCTGCATTCTTCTTGTTCCGTAAATTCGGCGCAAAAAAAAAATTAGCCAGCAATAATCCGTATGCACCAAATAGCACAGGTCCAACATCTGCGCCATTTGGGCAAAACAATACGGCACGTAGTTCAAACGACGCGACCAATATTTTTGGTCAGTCTGTCAATGGTGGTACTGCAACACAAGCACCGTTTGGCGCAGCGTCAATGCAAAGTGGCAATCAACTTCCAGATGGAACTGAACCTGCTGCTTTCTTACGTGTTGCTCGTCAACGCTTTAACCATATTCAGTCAATGAACTCAGTGAGCAATATTGCTGAAATTCAACGCTATTTAACAGCTGATCTTTATCAGTCAATGTACAGCGATATCATGGCAAACCAAGATCAAGATGTGGCTGAGTTTTCAAACTTAAATGCATTGGTATTGGATAGTGCAACAGAAAATGGACAATACGTGGTGAGTGTTCGTTTTACTGGCACTGTCAGCGAAGACTTAAATAGTCAACCTGTACCGTTCTCAGAAGTATGGCACTTTGTTAAACCAGCAGGGTCTACTCAAGATTGGTTAGTTGCTGGAATTCAACAAGAAAGTTAATTGAATAGCGTTTTATTGCAATAAAAACAGTGCTTCGGCACTGTTTTTTTGTTTTAAAAATATAGTATTTTCTATCGAATAGATTGAATCAAGACGGAAATAGTTTTGTTGAGATACAGCCATTCGTTTAAAATCACTTTGTCTTTATAATCAAAGCTAATTAAAAAAATGGGATAAAACAAATGAATAAAATAATCTATAGTCTAATTCTCAGTTGTAGCGCACTTTCAAGCTTTAGCTTTGCCTGTGATCCGGCTTCTTTAGACTGGGAGAAGTTTCATAAGACCTATGATTTAAATAAGAATGATACCTTTGAACTCAATGAGTTCTTAAAAGTCAAAGACTTTGATCCACTCCCATGGCCAGATGACAGACAGTTTCAAGGCAAAGATAAAAACATTAAATTATTTAAATTCTTAGATAAAAATAAAGATGCAAAGCTCTCAGATGAAGAAGTTGGTGCAATCCATAGCCTATTACCTAATCCTTGTGCCAATTGGCCTGATAAAGCTTGGTGGAAATTTTGGTAAGTGAACATTCAACATATATACCCTAAACTGTTTTTGCTTTTTTAATTCATTTAATCATACATGCAGTCGTTATCGCATACCGATATGAATCAACAACTACGAACACTCTATTCGCCAACATTGATAAAGTCATTCAAATACGTAATCTCAAATAAAAAAGCCCTGATTCATCAGGGCTAAAATTTTCACGATACTTAACGTCGTGGTAAAGGGATAAATTGTGAGTCAGCACTTTGAACTTTACGCTCACCCACTTTAACCGTGAGATTGACGGTTTGTTCGCCACGGATGACTTCAACTTGAATATCGGTATTCGGTGCTTGGAGCGCAACATAATTAATTAAATGTGAGGTTGAAGTAATATCTTCATTATTCACTTTAACAATACGATCGCCCACTTTAATCCCCGCTTCCGCCGCAGGACCTTTTTTCAATACATCAGCAACCACAACACCTGGTTGACGCGGTTGTAATACATCCGCTTGCGTTGGTGGAACTAAACTAATGCCCATCCATCCACGAATCACACGGCCATCTTTTAAAATCGAATTTAAAATTTGCTGACAGATTTTGGCAGGAATGGCAAAGCCAATCCCCAACGAACCACCTGACTGTGAGAAGATTGCAGTATTAACCCCAATCAAATTCCCAGCCACATCAATCAATGCACCACCTGAATTACCCGGATTAATGGCTGCATCGGTCTGAATAAAGTCTTCGTAAGTATTGATACCGAGATCAGAACGACCCGTCGCAGAGATAATCCCCTGCGTTACCGTTTGCCCGACACCAAATGGATTTCCTATTGCCAATACAACATCACCAACTTCATTGCCACTCAATTTAAATGGCAAGACAGGTAATTCTTTCAATTCAATCTTGATCACAGCCAAATCTGTATCAGGATCCGTTCCGATTACAGTGGCTTCTGCACGGCGACCATCTTGCAAGGCAACAACGATTTGATCTGCTTGAGCAATCACATGGTTATTTGTCAAAATATAACCATCTGGACGCACAATCACTCCAGAACCTAAACTGTTTTCATTCTGGTTTTGATTTTGTTCAGGGATCTGATTTCCAAAGAACTCTCTAAACGCAGGATCATTGAGCAATGGATGATTTTGTTTTACTTTTTGAGTGGTAAAAATATTCACCACTGCTGGTGCGGCAACCTTAACGGCAGCACTATAGGACACCACACCACCCGTTCGAGATGTATTGACCAAAGGCTCAACTTTCTCAGCAGGCATCTTCACACCATCAGCAGCAATCGGTGCTTTGGGCTGTTGAAGTTTTTGCCAAACCACAAAACAAATAATAACCAGTATCAGTAAAACCCAAGGGAGCCAAGTAAATGAACGCCGCACGTTTTTATTCCTCTAAGAATTTTTTAATTCGTTGATGCAAAAGCAATTTGTATATTGTAAAGCAATTCAATCAAGAAACATAAAAAACACAAAGAGTTTTGTTCAGCTTTAGTTACAATTTAAAATATGTTTTGATGGTCTTAACACACTTCATTTAAATAAAGGTTATTCATGGCTTTACTCAAAGATATCATCCAGTGGTGTGATCAAACCTTAAAATCACATGAATTTAAAGATTACGCACCCAATGGATTACAAATCGAAGGACGATCTGAAGTAAAGAAAATCCTGTGTGCAGTCACGGCGTCACAGGATGCAATTGATGCAGCGATTGCACAACAAGCAGACCTGCTCTTGGTTCATCATGGCTATTTCTGGAAAGGCGAACCCTATCCAATCACAGGTATGCGTGGCAAACGAATCAAAGCATTAATCCAAAATGATATTTCACTTGTTGGATACCACCTCCCCTTGGATTCGCATCCAACACTGGGGAATAATGCAATGATTGCCAAAATCCTTGGGCTGGAAAACATTGAAGCTTTAGACCCAAGCGAACGTAACCCGATTGGTAATATTGGTTATTTAAAAAACCCGATCTCACCAGAGGATTTTAAACATATTCTTACTGAAAAATTAGGCTTTGATACCATTCATCTCAATGCAGAAAAATCATTGATTCAAAAAGTTGGCTTCTGTACAGGTGGAGCACAGGATTTTATTGGCAAAGCGGCAGCAATGAATTGTGATGCCTATATTTCAGGTGAAGTCAGCGAGCGTACTTTTTATGAAGCCAAAGAGTTAGATGTGCATTACTATGCATGTGGTCACCATGCAACAGAGCGCTATGGTGTTCAACAACTTGCTCAAGCGATCGCGGAACAGTTCAATATTGACGCTAGTTATTTCGAACTCAACAACCCGATTTAAGCGCTATCCTAAAAAATGTAGCGTATTTTTTGGTAAATATTGCTCTGCCGATTAGACACTTTTCCATAAAAATGCGATGTACTTTTTAGATTTTCTATATACGTATTAAATCGAAATAAATTGTGTATTGTTATTTAACATCTTGCACAATTGTTGAAAGAATCCATTACAATAAAGCCACTTAATGTTAAAACCCAGCTAAATGCAAGGAATTTAAAACATGACAACCATTACTTTACCTGCTTTACCATACGGCTATGAAGATCTTGCGCCGCACATCAGCAAAGAAACTTTAGAATTCCATCATGACAAGCACCACAATACTTATGTTGTAAATTTAAACAACTTAATCAAGGGTACTGATCTTGAAGGTAAAACTTTAGAAGAGATCATTGTTGCTGTTGCTGGCGATGCTTCTAAAGCAGGTGTATTCAACAACGCTGCACAAGTTTGGAACCACACATTCTACTGGAACTGTATGGCTAAAAACGGTGGCGGTAAAGCAACTGGCGCTTTAGCTGCTAAAATTGATGAAGCTTTCGGTTCTTACGAAAAATTTGCTGAAGAATTCGCTGCTGCTGCAACAACTCAATTCGGTTCAGGTTGGGCTTGGTTAGTTGCTGATAAAGTGAATGGCGAGCTTTCTATTCTTAAAACTTCAAATGCAGATACTCCACTTGCACATGGCAAAGTAGCAGTACTTACAATTGACGTTTGGGAACATGCTTATTACATCGACTTCCGTAATGCTCGTCCTAAATACATTTCGACTTTCTTAGAAAGCCTTGTAAACTGGGACTATGCAAACGCGAAATATGCCGGTCAAGAAGCTGGTGTTGAAAAATAAGATCTCAGCATTTTATTTTTGTATAAAGGCCATTCTTTTTAGAATGGCTTTTTTATGCGATTTAATTTTTTTCAATTCGAATATGATCAATCCTAATTACACAGTAAAAGCAGATCCAATAAAAATCTTTTATAGTTATGCGGTGCTTAGCGCCATTCAGATCCTATGAACCCTTCTGCAACTGCAATAAAATTTAACCACTTATGATCATTTAATCTCGAATAAAGAGCTGGAAAACTTTAAAAATAATCAATATATATACAAACTCTTTAAATTCGGACAATAAAAAAACATTTAAGCCTTTTTTCTTATCATTTCACTTGACCACTTTGGCTTTCATCCATAAAATGCGCATCAGATTCTCCAATAGCTCAGTCGGTAGAGCGACGGACTGTTAATCCGCAGGTCCCTGGTTCGAGCCCAGGTTGGAGAGCCATCTATTCTTCCATAGCTCAGTCGGTAGAGCGACGGACTGTTAATCCGCAGGTCCCTGGTTCGAGCCCAGGTGGAAGAGCCAGATTCTAAAAAGCCCACTCATAATGAAGTGGGCTTTTTTATATCTTTATTTTCTATAAAGAAAAGATTTAAGCGCTTTTCGGCTTACACCTAAATTTTAGAACGCTTAAAACAACTTTGCTTTTATTCAGATTTACTTTTATTCAGAATGATCAAATATTTAGCAAATAATGCTTTTTTATGATGAATTTAACAATTTTTCCTTGACCCATTCCCATTTCATCCCTAAAATGCGTTCCAGATTCTCCAATAGCTCAGTCGGTAGAGCGACGGACTGTTAATCCGCAGGTCCCTGGTTCGAGCCCAGGTTGGAGAGCCAGATTTTAAAAACCCACTCATGATTGAGTGGGTTTTTTCTTGTCTATACGATACCGATCGCTTATGTCTCTCGATTTACATCAAATTTTATTTTTATTGATTGGCAGTATCGCAACCATTGCTTTATTGCTTGCCTGCTTTGGTCAGTATTTATTTCGAAATAAACATTATTATGCAAAACGTGTGATCACCCCTTTTGAACAGAAAATGTTTTTCCGTTTAAATGAAGCCTTTCCACAATATCATGTACTTGCGCAAGTCGCGTTTAGCGCGTTAATTGATTGTAATCAATTTAAATTGCGTTCAAAATTCAATCGTAAAGTGACCGACTTTGTCCTACTCGACAAACAGCTTGAAGTGATTGCTATTATTGAACTCGATGATCCCAGTCACCTTGGCAAAGAACATATCGATGCACAACGTGACGAGATGTTAGAACAAGCAGGTTATCAGGTATATCGCTATACCGATATTCCCAGTTGTCGAGATTTAAGAAAAGACATTGCGGATTGAACATGATCAGCCAAGCATTTCTAAAGCTAACCATTCAGCCATGTCTTATAAAATAATCGATGCAATACATAAGTAAACGATGACACCTGTTGCATCACAAATCGAGGTGACCAAAGGTGCCGAAGCACTTGCTGGATCCAGCTTTAAACGATTCAATATAAATGGCAGGCTCATCCCAATTAAGCAACCCATCAATACAATACCCATCATACTTAAAGCTAACACCAAAGCGACCATTGCATCGCCTCTAAAGTAACCAAGAATGGACACTGCAATTGCCATTGTTCCGCCCAAACATAAACCGACCAAGCTTTCACGCCCAATCAGATACATCCAATCTTTTAAATGTACATCACCCGTTGCCAATGCCCGTACCATTAAGGTGGCCGATTGTGAGCCAGCATTCCCGCCACTCCCGACCAAAAGCGGTAAAAAGAATACCAGCACAATATTCTTTGCGATAATATCTTCAAAATGGGCAATCCCGAATCCAGACAATAAGCTGCCAAAAACCAAAATCACCAACCAAAATACCCGTTTTTTATACAGGTAATGAATCGGTGCTGTCTTAATGCTCATTTTAGGAGACGATGAGACTGCACTGGATTTTAAAAAGTCTTCTGTAGCTTCTTCAGTGACGACATCCATCGCATCATCATAAGTAACAATACCTAAAAGCCGTTGTTGCTCATCAACAATTGGCAGTGCAATAAAGTCATAATAATGCAGCTTCTCTGCAATGCTTTCTTGGTCTTCATTAACGTCCCCAACAATCAAATCCGTACTCATGACTTCGGCAATGGTTTGCTCAGGCTCAGCAAGAATAATTTCACGTAAGGACACAACCCCGAGTAACTTGCCTTGTACATTGACCACATAAATCAAATAGACCGTTTCACGATCTGTGGCAATTGCTCTGATCTGCTTGATGGCTTGTGTCATGTTCAAATCAGGTGACAATGTCACATAATCTGAACTCATGATTGCACCAGCAGACTCTTCTGGATATCTGGCTAAATGTTGGATCTGCTGTTGTATTTCAGGGCTTAAATCGGAATAAACAGCTTGCTGTAATGCATAAGGCAAGTACTTAAATAAATCTGTACGATCATCCGAGTGCATCTCAGAAATGATATTGACCAGTATCTGTTTTGGTAAATGTTCAGAAATTTTAAGTTGTTGTTCGAGTGATAAAAACTCAAGAATATAGGCAGCATTGGGCAAATACTCCACCAATGCCAGCTGTTCATTTAAAGATAAATCTGCCAAAATTTTCGCGATATCGGCATCATTGATTTGTTCAAATTGTTTTTCAATGAGATCAAATTGATGGTTTTGAATGGCTTTTTCTATTTCTGAAACGAGCGCCAAAGAAAATTGCATAGGATGATCCAAATTCCATCAAACTTTTGCCACATGTTGGACTGCAATCCCACGAAAATAAAGATGTTTTTTGTTGTGAAACATATTTTAAAGATTCTATATGATTTGAAGCTTGCTCAATCTTCATCAAAGAACATTGAGCAAGCAAAGCTCATCAATCAACACCCTTACTCAGAGGGTACTTTTGATTTAAAAATTGAACGAACCAGCACATACATAAATGGGATAAACAGCAAAACTAAAACTGTTCCGAAGATCACCCCACCCAATACGCTTACCCCTATTTCTTGACGACTGGCAGCACCTGCACCAAATGCAACAACCAAGGGAATAATCCCCGCACCAAAGGCCAAGGATGTCATTAGAATTGGACGTAACCGCAACCCTGCGCCTTCTAATGCAGCAGCAATCGCTGTTTTACCTTTTTCCTGTGATAGTGCCGCAAACTCAACAATCAAAATCGCATTTTTACACGACAAACCAATCGTGGTCAGCAATGCAATTTGAAAGTAAATATCGTTTGGAAAACCTGCCAATTTACTAAAAATAATATTGCCTCCAATCCCCAAAGGAATTGCTGCAATCACAGCAGTTGGAATCGACCAACTTTCATATAAGGCTGCGAGGCAAAGGAAAATAAAGCCGATCGAAATCAAATACAGTAACCATGCTTGGCTACTTGATTTTTGTTCTTCAAATGACAAGCCACTCCACGCAACATCAATTCCATCTTGTTGACTAATCAAGGTCTGAATATCTTTCATGGCTTGACCTGAACTGGTATGCGCCGCTGCATTGGCTTCCATTTGTAAGGCGGTATAACCTTGGAAACGATTCACAACGTCGGGACCACCTTCCCAGCGTGTAGTTGCGAAATTGCTAAATGGCACCATTTGGTTTTGTGCATTACGCACCGTCCATACTTGTAGATCTTCAGGCTTAGAACGAAACTCTGCATCGCCCTGCATCATCACCCGTTTAATTCGTCCACGATCAATAAAGTCATTTACATAAGAGCCACCCCATGCTGCTGACAAAGTGTTGTTAATCGCGGTTTGACTCAGCCCATTTGCCAAAGCCAATTTTTGATTAACATCAACTTTTAACTTAGATTTATCTGGATTGGATTTTTTATCCAGATTTTCAAAGGATTGGAATTGTTTGGCTTGTGCCTGCAATGTAGTGAATTGTTGGTCTAAATATTTCCGTCCTTGACCGTTAATATCCTGAATCCAAAATTCTAAACTATCACTATCCCCCAAGCCATTTACTGAAGCAGGCAAACTGACTGTAATCCGGGCATTGCGATCTTGACTAAAATACTTTGTCGCACGCTCACGAATTGCTTGCGCAGAATTTTGTGTACCTGAGCGATCATCCCAATGCTTTAAAGCCACAAAGCCTGTTCCTAAATTTTGCCCTGTACCTGAAAAATTACGCCCATAACGAATCAAGACAATATCAACATTTTGTTTTTCATGCTCAAGGAAATATTTTCGAATATTTTCCCCAACCACCTGACTACTCGACATCGGTGCACCATCAGCTAAACGGAACTGTACACTCAACATGCCCTGATCTTCACTTGGAATAAAACTGGTGGGTAAAGCCCGATAGATCAGTGAAAATACAGCAATCAAAGCCACAAAAATCGTCAAAATTACCCATTTCAAATTTAAGGTCTTTTGAATCAGGCGAATATAACCTTGTCTTAGATTTTCGAGTTTAAGATTGAACCAAGTAGCCCAACGCATAGGTTTAGGATTGGGTTTTAAAATAATGGCACAGAGTGCTGGGGTTAAGATCAATGCAACCAACATTGACAAGCCCATTGCCGCTACTAAGGTGATGGAGAATTGACGATAAATTACACCTGTCGAACCTGTAAAGAACGCCATCGGAATAAATACCGCCGTCAAAACCACGGTAATCCCAATCAAAGCTCCTGTCATTTCCTGCATAGACTCGATAGATGCCTGTTTTGCAGTTAAGCCCTGCTCATGCATCAAACGTTCAACATTTTCCACTACCACAATAGCATCATCGACCAGTAGACCAATTGCCAACACCAAGGCAAATAAAGTCAATGTATTAATACTCATACCGAGCACATTGAGTACCGCAAAGGTACCTAAAATCACAATTGGTACAGTAATGGTTGGAACCAGCGTAGCACGCCAGCTTTGTAGGAAAATAAACATGACCAGAACCACCAATACGATGGCTTCTAGTAAGGTTTTGACCACCTCTTTAATCGATTCTTGCACAAACGGCGTGTTATCACGCGGATAAACAATCTTATAACCTTGTGGTAATTTTTCAGAAATCTTTGCCAATTCGGCTTTAATTAATGCAGAGGTTGCTAAAGCGTTTGCACCTGAAGATAAAGAAATCCCCATGCCCGATGAAGGATAACCATTAATGGTATTAAACGACTGATAATTTTCTGCACCTAACTCAATACGCGCCACATCTTTTAAATAGATATAGCTACCATCGGTATTGGATTTCACAATAATATTTTTAAATTCGTCGACTGTTCTTAAACGTGAACCAGCGGTGACTTTTGCATTTAAATATTGGTCAGCGGTTACCGGTAAATCCCCCACACCACCAGCAGCAACCTGTGTATTCTGTGCTTCTATTGCTGTGCGAATATCACTGGGCATCAATTGATACTGACGCAGTAAATTCGGATTCAGCCAAATTCGCATGGCGTATTGAGAACCAAAGACATCAACTTCACCAATCCCTTCAATCCGTGATATTTCTTGTTCTATATGATCAGATAAATAGTCACCTAATTCGATATTGTTACTTTTACCTGTTTCATCATACAAACCCACCACCATAAAGGTATCGCCAAGCGATTTATTCACTGTTACACCTTGACGCTGTACATCATCTGGTAAGCGGTTGAGTACACCATTAATACTATTTTGGACTTGGACTTGTGCAGTATCTGGATCCGTTCCGTTTTCAAAACTGATACTAATTCTGGCACGACCCGATGAGTCACTACTCGAACTAAAATACAGCAGGTTGTCGATCCCTTTAATTTGCTGCTCTAAAACCTGAGTAACACTCTCTTCAACAGTTTCAGCATCTGCGCCTGTATAGGTTGTAGAAACAGTAATCCTTGGCGGAGCAATATCTGGATATCGCTCTATCGGTAAATTCAAGACTGAAAATACGCCTAAAGCCATGACAATAATTGCAAGTACACAGGCAAAAATAGGACGTTGAATAAAAAATTTTGAGAGCATCAGAGTAGGTTCTGCGTCAAAGGATTGAGGTAAAGTTGTTGTAGCAATTAAATCGACTTTATATGGATATTCTGTGACTTAAACTAAAAACTCAAGGAAAAATAACAGAAAAGCGAATGATAAGTTTAAATATGAAGAAACTATGAAGAATTTTTTTCTTCTAGGCATAAATCTACCAAAAGCATTTCATTAATTTTTCATCTTGATGTCATCACAGTGTCAATTTAATGACATAAGCTATGCACAGTTTCCATATAAGAATTTGAGAAAAATATGATTAAAAATACTGGGTTAATGATCAGTATTATGGCGCTATTAACCGCTTGTAATGATGACGATAAAAAATCAGAAAACGTCACACCAGAATACAAAGAACCTAAAATCATTATTGTTGGTCACCGAGGGGCGAGTGCTTTACGCCCTGAACATACCCTTGAAAGTTATCAAAAAGCCATTGATGATGGTGCTGATTTTATTGAGCCAGATTTGGTATCAACCAAAGATGGCGTATTGGTTGCACGTCATGAAAATGAAATTGGTGGCACAACCAATGTCAGCACATTCAGCCAATTTGCAGATCGCAAGAAAACAAAAATCATCGATGGGACATCATTAACGGGATGGTTTACAGAAGACTTTACTTTAAGTGAGTTAAATCAACTTAAAGCCCGCGAGCGTATTCCAGCGTTACGCCCAAACAATACCCAATACAATGATCAGTTGAATATCCCTACCCTTGAGCAGATTATTGAACTGGCGGAAAAGAATTATAAAAAGACCGGTAAAGTGGTTGGGCTCTATATCGAAACCAAGCACCCAACATATTTTCAAAAATTAAATTTAGCCATGGAAGATCCATTGCTGAAGACTTTGGCAAAGTACCAATATAGCCGTGAAATTGCGCCGATTTATCTACAGTCTTTTGAAGTCAATAATTTAAAGTATTTTAAGGACCAATTGACAGCGCATAAAAGTTTAAAGCATGCCAAAATTATTCAGCTTTATGATGATAAGAAAATCAGTCCAGCAGATTATGTCGCACAAGGAATTAAAACCACTTATGGCGATATGGCCACAGCACAAGGTTTAAAAGACGTCGCCAAATATGCTGATGGTGTAGGTCCATGGAAACCGTATATTTTTAATGATAGCTATACTGCACCCTCTTCTTTCGTTACAGATGCACATGCTGTGAACTTAAAAGTCCATCCGTATACTTTCCGTCCTGAAAATAATTTCCTTGCCAACAATTTAAAATGTAGCACAGCTGAAGCAGATGCAGCCAAGCGTTGTGAAGCTGGCGCAAACAAAGAATATGAGATGTATTTTAAAGCTGGCGTGGATGGTGTATTTACCGATGATCCCGGTTTAGGTCGCAAAGCTTTGGATGCGTACTGGAAAGCCAATCCAAATACCAAGTAACAGCTGATTTTTTCAAACAAATAAGCAAATGATTCAAACATTTGCTTAATTTTTTCTAAACTTGGTGTTTTTTGTTTAAAATTAATTCCGATTTAAGTTTAGAATAATACACTTCTTAAAAACTTTAGCTGCTTTGATTTATGAGTGATTATTCTCCATTTAAGGGTACGACGGGTTTCAAACGCATTCTCAATGCAACAGGCTATTCTTTAGCAGGATTTAAAGCTGCATATCAAAATGAAGCGGCTTTCCGTCAAATTGTTTGGATTAATATCGTTTTAATTCCGATTACATTTTTTGTCGATGTCTCTTCTGTTGAACAGGCAGTGATGATTGCGGTGTGCTTATTGGCAATCATTGTAGAATTGTTTAATTCAGCATTAGAAGCTGTGGTTGACCGTGTTTCTTTAGAACGCCATCCATTGTCTAAAAATGCCAAAGATATGGGAAGTGCTGCACAGTTCGTAGCTCAAGCAATTATTTTCTTTACCTGGGTCATTATTCTTTTTAGATAGGTTATTCTTTCTAGATCAAATAATCTTGTTAGGTAAGTATTCTTTTAAAAAATTAGAGAGCATAGTGACATTCCATCGCAGGTAAAATGTCAACTCATAAAAATTTATAACAGCCTAATTTTGCTTTGCTGCGCTAATCCAGTCTAAGCACCGCGATATTTTAACTCGAACAGCGCACTTTCAGCCTAAAGTTATCTCTATAGATAATTGATTAAAGTGATGGTTGTGGAATTGGGATATTCTTGTCAATTTTGTCAGGTCGATCGATATGCATAGAACAATTACTATATCCCCATTTGGTGACCTTACCTTGTTCAAGCATAAATTTCCTTGTACAAGCATTCCAGCCATCATTATATGAAATAATTTTTGCACCATTTGGGAGTGCATAGCTTCTATACGGTGGTCCCCATTTACTGATCAGTTTTTCTTCTGTACTTCCCACCCAAGACTGCATCAAATCATTTCTTGTTTCGGGTCTTTGTCCCATGATACTTAAACATCCCGTTAGCATCTGGCTGATTGCAATAATGAAGATTAATCTTTTCATTTTAGTTCCCCTCAGTTTTCGTGTTGTATTTATATTTACCGAACAGTACAAAAGCATAATAAAAAATATACAAAAAGACAAGGATGAAACAACTTGCATAAAAAATCCCCGCATAAAGCGGGGATTTTTTTGATCTGAGATCGAAACGATATTACATCATTCCGCCCATACCACCCATGCCGCCCATATCAGGCATAGCAGGTTTGTCTTCTGGGATATCAGTAATCATACATTCAGTTGTTAACATCAAACCAGCAACAGATGCAGCGTGCTCAAGTGCAGAACGCGTTACTTTAGCAGGGTCAAGGATACCCATTTCTAACATATCGCCATATTGTGAAGTTGCAGCATTGTAACCAAAGTTACCTTCACCGCTCTTCACTGCATTGATCACAACTGATGGCTCATCGCCCGCGTTAGACACGATTTGACGAAGTGGCGCTTCAATCGCACGACGAAGGATGTTCACACCTACAGTTTGGTCATCATTTGCACCAACAAGACCGTCAAGTACTTTAGCTGCACGTACCAACGCAACACCACCACCAGCAACAACACCTTCTTCAACCGCAGCACGCGTTGCATGAAGCGCATCATCTACACGGTCTTTCTTCTCTTTCATTTCAACTTCAGTTGCAGCACCAATTTTGATTACAGCAACACCGCCAGCGAGTTTAGCTACGCGCTCTTGAAGTTTTTCTTTATCGTATTCAGATGTTGATTCTTCGATTTGAGCACGAATTTGAGTTACACGTTCAGCAATTTGATTTGCATCACCAGCACCATCAACAATCACAGTATTTTCTTTAGAAATCGTGATTTTATGTGCAGTACCTAAATCTTGAAGTGTTGCTTGCTCTAAAGACATGCCCACTTCTTCAGAAATCACAGTAGCACCTGTCAAGATTGCGATATCTTGAAGCATTGCTTTACGACGATCACCAAAACCAGGTGCTTTAACCGCACATACTTTGATGATACCGCGCATGTTGTTTACAACCAGTGTTGCAAGTGCTTCACCCTCAACATCTTCAGCGATGATGAGTAATGGTTTACCTGTTTTTGCAACAGCTTCTAAAACTGTAATCAATTCACGGATATTACCAATTTTCTTATCAACAAGAAGAATGAATGGATTTTCAAGTTCAGCAGTCAAAGTATCTTGTTTGTTTGCAAAGTACGGGCTGATATAACCACGATCAAACTGCATACCTTCTACAACATCAAGCGCATCTTCAAAGCCTGAACCTTCTTCAACGGTAATCACGCCTTCTTTACCAACGCGTTCCATTGCTTGCGCAATCAACTTACCTACAGTTTCATCAGAGTTTGCAGAAATCGAACCGACTTGTTCAATTGCTTTAGTATCAGAAGCTGGTTTAGCAGTTGCTTTGATATTTTCAACAACAGCTCTAACTGCAAGGTCGATACCACGTTTCAAATCCATTGGGTTCATACCCGCAGTGACTGATTTGATCCCTTCATTTAAAATCGCTTGAGCAAGTACAGTTGCAGTTGTTGTCCCGTCACCTGCGATATCATTGGTTTTTGAAGAAACTTCACGAACCAATTGTGCACCCATGTTTTCGAATTTGTCTTTTAAAGAAATTTCTTTCGCAACAGTTACACCATCTTTAGTGATGTGCGGTGCACCGAAAGAACGATCAATAACTACGTTACGACCTTTAGGGCCTAAAGTTACTTTTACTGCATCTGCAAGTACGTTTACGCCCGCGATCATTTTTGAACGCGCTGAATCACCAAATTTTACGTCTTTAGCTGACATACTAAACTCCAGATATCTTTATAAATTTTAAATTTTGACCAATATGTTTGGATGAAAACTCATCTCAACGGCAGAAGATTAACCTTCCAATACCGCTAAAATGTCAGATTCTTTCATCACAAGAAGTTCTTCACCATCAACTTTAACTTTAGTACCTGCATAAGCACCAAACAGTACGTTATCGCCAACTTTAACGTCTAAAGCGCGTACACCGTTATCAGTGATTTTGCCATTACCTACAGCAAGAATTTCACCTTGAGCAGGCTGTTCAGCTGCAGAAGTACTTAAAATCAAACCACCTGCTGTTTTAGTTTCTTTTTCAACACGGCGGATCACAACGTTGTCATGTAAAGGACGAATCTTGCTCATTTCTAACTCCATAGACATTTAAAATGTCATTGATTACTCAGCGAAGATGACTTCTTATTCCTAGGTCATCGACAAAATATTTGTATGTCACATTTGTGGGGATGGAAATAAACGCTTCAAGGGGAAAACGAAAAAAAATTTATTTAATTTGTATGTTTTTTCTTCTTTTGTATCAAATCATGTCTAATTCAGAATTTTTTAGCGCAGTTTTGGCAATAAATTCCTGTAATTGTTCATCAAAAAAATAATGTTCAAAGCCACCATCTTGATGAATCACATTAAAGCTATTGGGTATATTTTTATGCAAACGTCGAGAAACTGCTGTACCCGCATGAACCTCATAAACTGGTTGCTTTAAATTTAGCGCAAAGGCTTGATTCAGATCATAGACCGCAACTAAATGTAAATGACCGTGCAATAAAGCATACAGTTGATGTTGTCCCCATTCTTTAATGGCAAACTGCCCTAAAGCTGGACAATCTTTTAAGTGATAGTCTTCATTTGATGTATAAAAAGGTTGATGACTAACGATTATTTTTAATTTATTTTTCGGTGCATTGGCCAACAACTGATTTACATTTTGAATTTGCTCAAATGAAATATGTCCGCGTGTATGATAACGGCGACGAATACTGTTCATGCCAATTAAATAAAAATGCTCTGTAAATAAGCTGCGTTCTAAACTGCCAAAGAACAGTTGATATAAGCCAAATGGTCTAAAGGCACGATTCCAGACATGATACAAAGGAATATCATGGTTGCCGGGCACCACAACATAAGGGATGTTTAGTGATTCTAAAAACTGCTTACATGCATAGAATTCTTTAAATTTAGCACGTTGAGTTAAATCACCGCTCACCACAACCACTTCTGGTTTATGCACAGCACAAAACTTTTGAATCGCCCGTATACACTCTGGACGCTCAGTACCAAAATGTAGATCAGACAGATGCAATAACATGCGGCACCATAATTTTTAAAGCATTTTTTTCTACGTGTAAGGTTAACGGGGTCGTCATTGAAACAATTTCTCCATCGACAGCAACGGTCAGTTTAGGCTTTTTTGAATAGACAATGACTTTTTGTGCACCAAAACTATACACATCGGAAGCGTTTTCCAATTTTCCACGAATGGTTTGAAACAAGGTTTTAAATAAAGTGGCTTTATCTCCTTTGGCGATCACCACACCGGCAATTTCCCCCACTTCTGCACATTTCGAAATTTTTAAATTTAATTCTTTTAATTGCAGTTGATTATTACCAAAAAAAATCAGCGGTGTTTTTACAGGATACTTTTGCCCATCTACTTCGATCTCTAATTTGAGTTCTTTACGATCACGAATCAGGACATCTAAACCTGACGTATAAGCATTTAAAGGAAAGCGTCCAAACCGACGATTATATTCTTCGCGTTTTTTAATAAACAAAGGATACAAACCTAAACTGGCATTATTTAAATAAATTTGATCATTGATACAGGCCACATGTGAGGCACGCGGCTCCCCTGTGGCAATCACATTGGCTGCCTCTAAAATATTCAAAGGAATATGTAGAACACGCGCCACATAATTAAAAGTACCTAAAGGTAGTATTCCCATAGGAATTTTTTGCTTTAACATTTGCGAGGCGACTGCATTCAACGTACCATCACCACCAGCAGCGACAATGACACCACAATCTGAGTATTGTGCATGACGTTGAAAGATTTTTTGCATCAGGGTTTTTATATCAGGCTCTGAACCAATATCAAAAACTTGAATTTCAAAACCATGTGAGGTCCAGATGGTCATGAGTTTTTCATAGATATCATCTTTCTGATTGGCATGAAAACCTGACTTTTCATTGTAAATCATTGAAAGAGGCTTGAGTTCTGTGTCCATAAGCTTGATTATTTTGAAGTATTTGCACTAATTTCGTCGATTTTCTAAACAAATAAAAGCACCTTTATGTAAAATTCGAATTATGCCCATTTATTAAATCAATAATTAATTTAGTAAATCTTATAATTTCAACTTATTGTAAACTATTATTATTTACAATTAAAATACCCTACATTCTATTTAAAAATACCAATAAAAATCAAACAATAATCCATGTTAGATAATACAAATCAAACACTTAGTGAAAATTCGAGCATTGGTATCTTTTAAGCCTTTAGTCTTATTTTTTTTATGAATATATGTTTTAATACCACCACTTTTTTTCATACTTAAATTTGAATGTAGTATCCCTTCATTCAGATTATTATTTGTACACAAAATTGTACATATTTTAGATAGGCCTCACCATGACCCAAGTGAACGCACCAGAATTCGTTCGTCATCCCAAGCTCATTGCATGGGTTGAAGAAATTGCTAAATTAACTAAACCTGCAAAAATTGAATGGTGTGACGGAAGCGAAGAAGAGAATCAACGTTATATCGACTTGATGATCGCTAACGGCACTATGCAAGCGTTGAACCAAGAAAAACATCCTGGTTCTTATTTAGCGAATTCTGATCCGTCTGACGTAGCGCGTGTTGAAGGTCGTACATACATCTGCTCTGAAAAACAAGAAGATGCTGGTGCGACAAACAACTGGGAAGCTCCTGCTGAGATGCGTACTCGCCTTAACGGTTTGTTTGATGGCGCAATGCAAGGACGTACCATGTACGTGGTTCCATTCTCTATGGGTCCATTAGGTTCTCACATTGCTCACATCGGTATCGAAATTACAGATTCTCCTTATGTTGCTGTAAGTATGCGTAAAATGGCTCGTATGGGTAAAGCTGTTTATGACGTACTAGGCACTGATGGCGACTATGTTCCTTGCGTACATACTGTTGGCGCGCCGCTGGCTGAAGGTCAAAAAGATGTTGCATGGCCTTGTAACCCAGAAAAATATATCGTGCATTATCCAGAAACGCGTGAGATCTGGTCTTACGGTTCAGGATACGGCGGTAACGCATTATTGGGTAAAAAATGCCTTGCTTTACGTATTGCATCATCTATGGGTCGTCAACAAGGCTGGTTAGCTGAACACATGTTGATCCTTGGTGTGACCAATCCACAAGGTGAGAAACACTATATTGCAGCAGCATTCCCATCTGCATGTGGTAAAACCAACTTTGCGATGTTGATTCCACCAGCAGGTTATGAAGGTTGGAAAATTGAAACTGTAGGTGACGATATTGCTTGGATCAAACCAGGTGAAGATGGTCGCTTATATGCAATCAACCCTGAAGCTGGTTTCTTTGGTGTCGCACCTGGTACAAACATCAAAACAAATCCAAACTGTATGGCGACACTTCACAAAGATGTTATCTATACAAACGTTGCTGTAACAGAAGATGGCGACGTATGGTGGGAAGGTTTAACCAAAGAAGCGCCTGCTAACTTGACCAACTGGAAAGGCCAACCGCATGTTGCTGGTGAAAAAGCAGCACATCCAAATGCGCGTTTCACCGTTGCAGCGGGTCAATGCCCTTCTATTGATGCTGACTGGGAAAATCCAGCTGGCGTACCAATTTCTGCGTTCATCTTCGGTGGTCGTCGTGCAGATACAGTACCTTTAATCTCAGAAGCTTTTGACTGGGTTGATGGTGTTTATAAAGCAGCAACAATGGGTTCTGAAACGACTGCAGCTGCAGTAGGTCAACAAGGTGTTGTACGCCGTGACCCATTTGCAATGCTTCCATTTGCTGGCTACAACATGGCTGACTACTTCTCTCATTGGTTAGAAATGGGTGAAGAAGTTGGTGCTAAAGCGAAAGCTGCAGGCAATAAACTTCCTGGCATTTATAACGTAAACTGGTTCCGTCGCGATGCTGAAGGCAACTTTGTATGGCCTGGTTTTGGTCAAAACATGCGTGTGCTTGAGTGGATCATTGACCGTTGTGAAGGTCGTGCAGAAGCAGTGGAAACACCGATTGGTTTTGTTCCAACTTATGAGCAATTGAACTGGACAGGTTCTGACTTCACTAAAGATCAATTTAATCTTGTGACTTCTCAAAACAAAGATCAATGGATCAAAGAGATTGAGAGCCACACTGAGTTATTTGATAAACTTGGTGAGCGCTTACCAGCTGCACTTAAAACTCGTCAAAATGAGCTTTTAGAGGCTGTTAAAAAATCTGCTTAATCGCTAAAAATTAAGACATACAAAAAGACCGCTACATAGCGGTCTTTTTTGCTTAGTGTGATACAGTTCACTTTATTACTCTGGTATTCATTACAATTATGTAATAAAAATACAAATGATTACTGTTTCCATGTACAAAATTCATATTTTCTCTATAATTCAAACATTACTTTATTTTATTGATTTTTTTTAATCATGTTAGAAAATATTATTTATTCGGCAAAAGTTATTAGAGCCAAATTTGTCTCAGATAGACGTTATCTCACCAAAAGATTTATTGCTAAATTGGGTTATACCCCGAACTTTGATCAGCCTAAAAGTTTCAATGAAAAAGTCACCGCCAGAATGATCTATGAAAGAGCACCTTTACATACGAAATTAGCAGATAAATTTGCTGTACGCGAAATGCTTGCAGAGAAAATTTGTTGTTCCCATTTTGTTCCACTGATTGGTGTATATAAGTGCTTTGAGGAAATTGACTTTAATCAACTTCCTAACAAGTTTGTTTTAAAATGCAATCATGACAGTGGCAGTGCAATTGTTTGTAATGATAAAGCGCAATTTGATATCAAAAAAGCGCAGCACAAACTCAATCACCACCTTAAACAAAATATGTATTTTAGAAAACGAGAATGGCATTACAAAGATATTGTTCCTCTAATTTTGGCCGAACAACATATTGATTTGTTTGTTGATCAAGACAATAAGCTGACCATTACAACATGCCGTGTTCATTGTTTTGAAGGTCAGCCTCGATATATTGAAGTCGATGTACAAGACAGCCAAGGCGTGGATTATTCAAATATGTATGACACATTTTGGGTACTGCAACCCTTTACCGTTGATCTAAAAAGCAATACGCCAAGCTGTTTAGCACGACCGCAAAAATTAAATAAAATGCTTCAACTGTCAGAAGACCTTTGTTTTAAATATGGTTATAGCCGAATCGATTTCTTATTATCTCAAGACGATGTTTTCTTTAGTGAGATCACCCTAACCCCCAATGCAGGCCGTATGGTCATCACCCCAAGTGAGTGGGATGAAAAGTTAGGCGCTTTATGGCTGACTGACTAACTAAGCCAAGCAAAAAGACCGACGTGTTCGGTCTTTTTTGTGATTTAATGCAATCATTCAATATCTAAAAATAAGCGCAATGACAGCAATTAAAAACATTACCACAACTCAACCTTATCTAACCCTGCTACCTGACCACGAAGTCGTCTTCGCCCCTTCAAGTCTATTTCTAGCTCAGCATTTACTTCCACTTATTTCAATTGATTTATCGGCAATCAATCCAGCATGGCAAGGAAAAATTCATTTGCTCAATCCGATTGAACCTTATGAATGCTATATCGGAAGTGATACCACAGAATTTTCTGATGCATTTGCCAATGAAAATTGGTTTATTATGCAATTAAATCAACAAAATCAATATGAATGGTTAGCAAACAAAAGATATTTTGCTTTAGAGAATCCTGATTGCGAGGCCGATCTAAAAAACCATCATAGAGAAATGCATGAAGATTACTTGCAGCTTAAACAGCGCTTTGCTGAAACTGAAAAAGTCATTTCAACATCACGCATTGAATACCAAAATGATTCTGCAACAACCCTGCTTGACCAATTAGGGGGTGAATGTGGCGGTGGAAACTGGACTTATCCAATTGATGAACATTTTGATTTACGCTACATCAACGTAGACCGTGATGATCAAGAAGTTCATATTTATGACCGTGATGGCAGGCGTTATTATTTTATTGCAGCTGTTGCTGGCTGGGAATATTGTTCACATGGGGCAGATTGGATTCTAATGTACTACCAACCTGAAACCCGACGCGTTTTATATACCTTTGATTGGTCATAACGACTCTTGTGCAAAGCTATATATTTTCCACTTTTGCTTAGGCAACATCTTTCTGTAAGCGGCGTTCATGCAATTCAAGCAAATATTCATCCAATGCTTGAATTTCAGCTTCGGTAAATTTTAAATATAACTTGCTACGGCGCTTTAAAATATCCTGACTGGTGATCGCCCACTCTTGGTCAACCAAATAATCGACCTCTTGGGCATATAAACCATGGCCAAAATCTTGACCAAGTTCATGAACAGATGTCGAATGATTTAAAAATTTCCATGTATAAGTACCATAGGCATGTGCCCAACGGCTTGCAGTTTCATGATCAAGCCCTTTGATTTTATTTTGAATTTCTAAAACCAATCCATCAATTGAAACTAAATTCTCAGCACCTGGCAGTAAGGATTTTTCAGTCCAAGCTTTCCCAGCGTTAGGGAAGAACTTCTGCAAATGCTCCATGGCAGATTCAGCCAAGCGTCGATAAGTGGTTAACTTGCCACCAAACACAGAAAGTAAGGGTGCATCATTTTCATGATCTTGCGATAAAGCCAAAGTATAGTCACGGGTGATTGCGGCTGGATTATCAGACTCATCATCACACAATGGGCGCACCCCTGAGAATGTCTGAATAATATCGGCTTGAGTCAGTTGCACTTTAAAATGATCATTGGATACATCAAGCAGATAATCAATCTCTTGCTGACTAATTTCAACATTATTCGGATCTGCTAAATATTCACGATCAGTTGTACCAATCATGCTGTATTGATTGAGATAAGGAATTGCAAACACGATACGTTGATCATCATTTTGCATAATAAAGGCTTTATCACCGTCATATATTTTCGGCACAATAATATGACTGCCTTGAATGAGGCGAATTCCATATTGCGATTTTAACTGAAGCTCTTGCTTAATGAATTGTGCAACCCAAGGCCCCGCAGCATTGACCAAAACCTTCGCTTGTATGTGATAAATGCCCTGCTCATTTTCAAACTGGATATTCCATAAACCATGTTCACGCTGTGCTGAAATACAGCGTGTTTGCGTAACCACAGTGGCATTTTTTTCACGTGCTTGCATCGCATTTAAAACGACTAAGCGTGAATCATCTACAGCACAATCTGAGTATTCAAATCCGCGTGTGATCTCTGTTTTTAGTGGGCTAGTATCAGGATCAAATTCAACCAAATGTGAACCTGCAAGCTTCTCTCTTTTGCCCAAATGATCATATAAAAACAGCCCCGTACGAATCAGCCAAGCAGGACGCAAATGAGGTTGATGTGGCATGATAAAACGCATAGGACGAATGATATGTGGTGCTTTTGCCAGTAAGACTTCTCGCTCAGCCAACGCTTCTCGCACTAAACGAAATTCTTTATGTTCCAAATAACGTAGACCACCATGGATCAACTTACTGCTTGCAGACGAGGTATGGCTGGCTAAATCATCTTTTTCACACAAGAACACAGATAAACCGCGCCCAGCAGCATCATTGGCAATACCGACGCCATTTATTCCACCACCAATTACAGCAATATCATAATAAGTTTGTTGCTCATTGATTTGTGTCATAAACGCCACCACCTTTGATCATTTGCATATATTCACAATCATTTTTGAGAATATATTTTCGTTTGTTTTCATTTAAGAAAATAATAGATAGTTTTTTAATCGATGTCTATCAAAAAATGATCAATTTCACGTTTATCATATTTTCACTATGGGTTTTAAAATTAGCTTAAACCACAGTTAAAACCACTTCTGCTGCATGAATTTGTTTTAAATAATTTTCAGTGGGTACTTTATTGGTAAAAAGCCGATCTATTTCAGAAAGATGGCCTAAGCGCATCATTGCATGCCGACCAAACTTGCTCTCATCTGCTGCTAAAAATACCTGCCGAGCACCTAAAATAATTTCTTGCGAGACAGACACTTCTTGAAAATCGAAATCAAGCATGGTTCCATCTTCATCAATCCCACTGATACCAATCAGGGCATAATCAACTTTAAACTGTTTAAAAAATTCAGAGGTGGCTTGCCCAATCACACCACCATCAGGGCGCACTTTTCCGCTGGCAATCAGTACTTCAAAATCATCATTCATACTCAAAATCTTCGCCACATTTAGATTATTGGTGATCACTTTTAAACCGCGATGTTGCAATAAAGCATGCGCAATAGCTTCGGTTGTTGTACCAATATTGATAAATAACGATGCATGGTCTGGAACTGCATTTGCGACGGCTGTTGCAATGCGCTGTTTTTCCGCTAAATTATGGCTGATCCGTTGGCTATACGCGGTATTGGTGACGCTTGAGTCTACCGCAGCGCCACCATGATAACGACGTAATAGTCCGGCATCGGCCAATTGATTGATATCCCGCCGTACAGTTTGTGGGGTAACTGCAAAATGCTGTGCAATCTCATCAATACTGACGTAACCCCGAGCCTTAACCAATGCTAATGTTTGCTGTTGTCGAATCATCAAGTCCATAGATGTGAAACCTTATTGTTTTATTTTCAAAAATGAACATTTAGCTGCTATAAATAGCATGACTGCTTACTGTACGACTAGATAAAATTTTTAAATTCTCCCAACTCAGCTTATTAAATTGTGTATATTTCATACATTTAGATGCAAGCAAACATGCTTTAACTTTAAGCTAAATTCTTATAATTTATAAAATATTTCAAATTAAATAGCTGTTTTAAAAAAATTATTCATTTATTTCTAGAATTTCTCATTCTAGATCAACAATAAACCCTCAACACAGCTAAGACCAAAGTCTAATAAGGTCTGCTTTCATTCAAGCGTATAACGAGCATTGTAATTATTTGTATCTCCCTCGTCATACTGACTGAAATTCTCTCTGTTTGATTTTTCTGCTTTGATTTTCATCCAAAATGAAAGTTAAACAGGCTGTATTTTGCATATTCTTTTGGAGAATTGCCTTGTCCAATTCATCTCCTCAAGTTGCCACTTCGCAACTTGATAGAAAAACTCGTTTCAAATCTATACTTGGTGGTTCAGCTGGTAATTTAGTCGAATGGTATGATTGGTATGTCTATGCCGCATTTACCCTCTATTTTGCCCCTGTGTTCTTTCCAGAAGGCAATGAAACGGTCAAACTTCTCCAAGCTGCTGCAGTTTTCGCTTTAGGCTTTTTAATGCGTCCGATCGGCGCATGGATCATGGGCGTTTATGCTGACCGTAAAGGTCGTAAAGCGGGTTTAACACTTTCTGTTTCATTGATGTGTGTTGGCTCATTAATCATTGCTTGTGCGCCATCTTATGATTCAGTCGGAATGTTTGCTCCTGCACTGCTTTTATTTGCGCGCTTATTACAAGGTTTAAGTGTTGGTGGTGAGTATGGCTCTAGTGCCACCTATTTAACTGAAATGGCAGGTAAAAATCACCGCGGATTTTTCTCAAGTTTCCAATATGTCACCCTGATTTCAGGTCAATTACTGGCACTCTGTGTGCTGATTATCCTGCAACATAATCTTTCTGAAGATGCCTTACATGCATGGGGATGGCGTGTTCCTTTCTTTATCGGTGCATTACTTGCAATTGTTGTGTTCTGGATTCGTCGTGGTCTGGTTGAAACAGAATCATCTAAACAAGCACAACAACAAGCTAAAAATGGCGGTGAAACATCTGGTGCTTTGGCCTTATTCACCAAGTATCCTAAACAAGCATTTACAGTCATTATGCTAACAGCAGGCGGTACCTTAGCCTTCAATACATTTACGACTTATTTACAAAAATACTTAGTCAACACTTCGGGTTTTGAAAAAACCACCGCAACTGAAATTACCACAGCCGCAATCTTTATTTTTATGTTGATTCAACCTGCAGTCGGTGCACTTTCAGACAAAATTGGTCGTAAACCGATTATGATCACTTTTGGTGTACTCGGTGTGCTATTTACCATTCCTATTTTCAATGGTTTAGGCTCGACAACGGACCCTAAAACGGCTTTCTTCTTATGTATGAGTGGTATGGTCATTGTGACTGGATATACAGCCATTAATGCGGTTGTAAAAGCTGAATTATTTCCACCGCATATTCGCGCTTTAGGTGTAGCCTTACCTTATGCACTTGCCAACACTGTATTTGGCGGTACGGCTGAATTAGTTGCACTAAGCTTTAAAAATGCCGGTCATGAAAACTATTTCTTCTATTACATTACCTTTATGATCGGTTTATCTCTAATCACCTATGTGTTTATGAAAGATACGAAAAAACATAGCCTGATTACGGATGATTAATTCAAAATAAACTTTGCAATCTAATTCATTTAAAACAGCTTTTTTATTCACATGAAAAAGCTGTTTTATTTAAGCAATTCACTTATCGTGAAAATTGCAAAGCTATGGCATACTAAAAATAATTCAAAAAGCTAGGACTTTAAAAGATGAAAAAAATCACTTATGCAGGTTTAGGATTAATCGTTTTAGCTTTATCTGCGTGTCAAACAACCCCTCGTCAATACAATGGCGTAACCGGTTATCAAATTGAAAATCAAACAGCAGATAGTGCAACCCTTGCGTATACCCTTTCAGGTCGTGCAGATCGTGATTTGGATGCGGATAAATTACAGCGCGCATGTCAAAAAGTATTGGGTGCAAACAAAAACTATAAAATTTCTGTATTAAGTACCAATGAAATTATCAACCCGCAAACAGCAAAAGATCAGGCTGGCGTTCAACTTGGACATAGCCGTACATCTTTTGGGCTTTCCAACACGCCAAGTCTAAATAACAGTGAAGATTATGCAACACGCCAAGCCTTAGATACCCGCCCAAGCACTTTACATGTGGTACGTTATACCTGTTCTTGATTTTAGCTATGTGTATCGCAGAATAAAATAAGACGCTGTCATAGCGTCTTATAAAAACTCACATTTCTAAATTCTTTGGCTTCATCTAAATCAGGCCAAGTGGTTGCACTTCGTTCATCCAATTTTTGGTAATTTGGATGACTAAAGTTTTTCACTCTACTATCTGCCACCCATACTTCTGGTGCAAATTTTAAAAACTCATCCAAGAAGAACCGGTTAGATTGATCATATAAAACATCTGCTGCTAATAAGACATCAACCTGTTCGGCTTTATATAAATCATCTAGATACTCAAGCTCAACATCATTGAGCAAAGCATTTTCACGACAAGCATCCAAACTTATCGGGTCGATATCACAACAGATGACACGTTTTGCACCTGCCATTTTGGCTGCAATTGCAACCACACCGGATCCAGCACCAAAATCCAGCACCACTTTATCTTTTACATGCTGTGGTTCTGCAATCAGCCATTGTGCCATTGCTAAACCAGAAGCCCAGCAAAAAATCCAATACGGTGTATCATTCCAAATACGGCGAATCACCTCATCATCCAAACGATCTGTTGGAAAAACTGGTGGAATCAACCATAACGAAATTGGGCTTTCAGGCAACTGCTGCGCCAATAATTCGCATTGAGGAATTACTTCATGCAAAGCATCAAGTAAATGTTGTGGGGCTTTAGGAAATTGATAAGTACAGCTCATGCAAAATATGACCAAAATTATTATTTTGATATTGAGGAAATACAGCTTCTTCCTCATATTCGATAGACAGTAACATCATGTGCTAAGGTTCGAGAAGATACTTCTTGTTAAGTCTCAGATACTGCTACTTAAAAGTAGATCTTAAACGCGTTAAGCCAATGACCATTAAACTAATGACAATATTGCCTACTTTTACTGAAAAATAAACATTGCTATGTAAATGTAGGCTAGATTTGAACACAGTGAATGCATGGCTTTCACTGTGCCCAGAATAAAACAGGACTTAAGCTAACGCTTTTTCAGCAGCTTCCACAGTTTGACGAATCAACGTTGTGATCGTCATCGGACCTACGCCACCTGGAACTGGTGTATAAGCTGAAGCGACATCTTCAATACCGACCAATTGGATATCACCCACACCACCACCGTCACGAGGATGGAATCCAGCATCAACCACAACAGCACCTTGCTTAATCCAGTCTTTTTGGATTAATTCAGCTTTACCGACTGCACCAACAACAATATCAGCCTGTTTTACCAATTCAGCAAGATTTTGTGTACGAGAATGACAGATTGTCACTGTTGCATTGGCTTGAAGTAGCATCATTGCCATCGGCTTACCTAAAATAGCCGAACGCCCTACCACAACTGCATGTTTACCAGCAATTTCAATCTTGTTTTCTTGAAGAATCGTCATGATACCTGCAGGTGTTGCCGAACCATAAGCAGCCTCACCCATTGCCATACGACCAAAACCTAAGCAAGTTACCCCATCTACATCTTTTTCAAGTGAAATGGCATCAAAGCAAGCACGTTCATCAATTTGTTCAGGCACAGGATGTTGGAGCAAAATACCGTGAACATCAGGATTGGCATTTAATTTTTCAATTTCAGCCAATAATTGTTCAGTTGTGGTTTCTTTACCTAACTCTACTTTTAAAGAATCCATACCAACACGACGGCAAGCATTTCCTTTCATGCGTACATACGTCGCAGATGCACCATCATCACCCACTAAAATAGTCGCTAAAATTGGGGTACGACCTGTTTTTGCTTTTATAGCTTCAACACGAGTCAACAAGTCTGCTTCAATTTGTTTCGCTAATGCGCGACCATCCAATACCAATGCCACGGCACATCTCCAAAGTAGATATGAATCAATTTTGCAAATAATACATGATTATTTAGACAATTTTCTTTCATATGCTGAATTTATGTGCATATGCATGAATTATAGTATTGTTTTTTTTTCAAAGATTGCTAATATGTGCATCACCAAGACATGGCGGGGTGGCAGAGTGGTCATGCAGCGGACTGCAACTCCGTGTACGCCGGTTCGATTCCGACCTCCGCCTCCAATCTTGTAAAGCCCGAGTGGTGAAATCGGTAGACACAGGGGATTTAAAATCCCCCGCCCACAAAGCGTGCCAGTTCGAGTCTGGCCTCGGGCACCATTTTAATTCTTGTTAAAATGGTGCAATAAAGAACCCAGCGATAAGCTGGTTTTTTTATGCCTAAAATTTTATATTGTTTTTTATGTTAATATCCAAAGTGAAATTTAGATAAGCGAAGCCTATATGATTCAAAACAAGCAAGTTTCCCTCTATTTAAATCAATTACAACAACAATACCCACAAGCATTTAAGCGCAACTTTCTATTTTATAGTCAAATTAAAACCAAAGGGCTTTTAGATGAAGCAAAGGAATTTATTCCTTGGATTTTGTCGATTATGATTTTTTGCAGCATCTATTTTAGTTTAGGTCAGTATATTGCAAATCATTTTCCTCAATTCGATAGCTTTCAAGCCAATGGCATTGCCGCTTTAGCGATTATGTTATTTTTTATGATTATTGTTCCGATCATTATCAAACAAATAAAACACAGTTCGACGCATTTATACCAACAACTCAATAATATTCCGCTTAAGCTTGCGGTACTGATCGTCCTGCAAGCACTCAATCTTTATTTTATAGAAAGCACCCTGCTGCAAGGCCTGTTATTTTTCTTTGCGATGAGCTTTGGTTTTGTCAAATTTTATAAAGAAAATTTATTTAGAGATAGCACCAAAGACACTGAATATTACCAATTACAACAAATTCGAAAAAGCTGTTTATGGGCTTATAAACAAGCCAAGAAAGCCAAATTCAAAATGCGATTCTTGGCCAAAGATTCTGAGAAGTATCAATTTTATCAAAAGCGCTTAGTCACCTTTTTAGAATTACATTTAGAACTATTAAAATATGAAAATGAAATGTGTAAAACCTATAAATATGAAGATTTAGATGCCTATATGGACAGTATGATGTAATCCATCTATAGCGTTAAAAAAGCCGAGTGATCTAAACTCGGCTTTTTAAGCTTGAAAATTTATGCACTTTTCTGAACAGTCTTTACATCAACCAAATTGTTATTTAAAACCACTTGATGGGCACGAGCCGTATCCACCGTATAGGTTTTTTCCTTGATGCTATTTAAGAAAATCCAATCCGCTTGTACCTGTTGTGCTGTAAAACTGACTTTTAAGTACCCTCGCTGATTTAAATTGGTGTAATTCAATTCATCAATGAGCGTGGTGAAGGCCATTTCAAATTGTTGTAACTGTGCCAAAGGAATACTTAAATACTTTTCCATCCCAGGTGAAGAGACCGAACTGGTTGCCAATTCAACCCCAACAAAATCACCCGCTTGAGTATGCAAGTCAGCAGACCATGCATTATGGGTATCCCCCGCCAACACCACAACTTTCTTATTTAATGTTTTAAGTGTGCCATATAAAATTTCACGTTCTGCATAGTAGCCATCCCAAGCATCTAAATTATAGGGTGCTACCGTGGTTACACGAGCTTTTTCTGCGGCGGTTAATGTTGGATCACCACTTTTCAAACGAACTTTTAAAGTAACTAACTCGATGATCTGCTGATTCATTTTTGCCAAAGTTTCGGCTGTGACATTTCCACTGGTAATTGCAGATAAAGACAATAGCAATTCAGCAGGGATTAACATTTTTGCCATCAACACTTGCTGACCCAATACATTCCAAGTCGCGGTAGATTGTGCCAGTTTCTTTTGTAGCCACTCACGTTGGGTATAACCCATCAGTGTACGCGTAGTACTGGTTAAATCTGCCTGAAACTTAGCAATATCCAAGCCCGAAGCCGTCATATAATTGGCATAATCGAGTTGCTTATCACGTGCCAAAATACGGGTATCTAACATGGTCAATTGTACCAATGAACCAAAGTCAAACTGGCGATAAATATTCAAGTGATCTGTTGCAGATACAGGGCGAATCGGCATCCATTCAAAATAGGCTTGTAAAGCTGCCAATTTACGGTCTAAGAAATTACCCTCATTGGCTTGATGGTTTTCTGCACCGTCTTTCCATGCGTCATTTGCCAGTTCATGGTCGTCCCAAATCACAATAAAAGGATGACGTGCATGTGCAGCCTGTAAATCAGCATCAGTATGGTAAAGTGCATAACGCTTACGGTAATCGTCCAACTTGATAATTTCTTTATCATTGTCAGCAGCGAGGGTACGACCCAGCTTTACCGCCTCTTCTGTGGCATATCCATCTTTACCATATTCATAGATGTAATCCCCCAAATGGATGATCGCATCAACCTCTTGTTTTGCCATTTCCTTATACACATAGAAATAGCCAGCAGGATAGTTTGAACATGAACACACCGCAAACTGCACCGAGCTGGTGGTTTCAGGTAATGTTTTGGTACGCCCTACTGACGAAATCACCGAACCAAATTTAAAACGATAATAATAAGTTTGCCCAGACTTAAGCTTGTCTGCATCGACCTTAATAGTAAAATCCTGAGCTGATGCTGTTTGTACTTTTCCAGTATTGATCACTTGCGTAAATTTATCGTCTGTGGCAATTTCCCAAACCACCTCTAAACGTAAAGACGTATCCTGCGGGGTAATACGCGTCCACAAAATCACACGATCTTTTAATGGGTCGCCACTGGCAACACCATGTAAAAATTCAACTTTTGTTGTAGGAGATGTTGAATCGTTGTTATCACTCCCACAAGCAGTCAACGACACTGGTATAGATAATGCCCCAAAACTGGCTAATGACTTTTGAATAAGTTCACGGCGTGAAATTGAGTTTGGCATTGAAGTAGGTTTCCTCTAAGTTTTTTTATCCAATCAATTTAAAGGCTTAATATTTCGCTTTAATCTCAAATTGATGAAAAAATCATGACAAAACACCCATTCAACGGCTTAAAATGCTTTATTTTCAAACATAAGCACATGAATTGATTGAAAAGAAAGCAAATCGACATAAATACGCTTGCCAAGAGAAAAACTGTCCTTTATTATTGCGCACATGCCCGAGTGGTGAAATCGGTAGACACAGGGGATTTAAAATCCCCCGCCCACAAAGCGTGCCAGTTCGAGTCTGGCCTCGGGCACCATTTTAAATCTTATTAAAATGGTGCAATAAAGAACCCAGCGATAAGCTGATTTTTTTATGCCTAAAATTTGTAAATCATCTATAAATCGCCAATTTAAAAATAACGCAAAGTTCAATACATCTTGCTAAAAAGCGTGATAGCTCAACTATATTTTTGTGGTTATTTTTCATTAAAAAACTTATAATATAATAAATTTATATTAATTATTAATATTTTCATAAACTTAATTAAACCAAAACCATGTCTGAAATTACCACTGAAACTCAAAAAGCCGCCCCTATATTTCCTCGAATATTCGCATTTATCATCGACTGTATTACCGTCGGCGTAGCCTGTTTAGTGATGGGTAAAATACTCTACCCATATTTTGAAAATTCTCCTTTTATTTTCCAATGTATAGGCACGCTCCTCTGTCTATTTTATTTTGCTGCTTTTAACAGCCATATCGGTAATGGTAAAACCATTGGGAAAATCTTGGGTAAAATTAGGGTAAAAGACTTAAATGGTGCTTCAATTCCATTTATGCGCTCTCTGGTTAGATCAAGTATTTTTATCATTCCATTTTGCTTTGCTGGTTATTTACAAACATATTCAACTCAGCATCTTTCACTCAGCCTACTTGTGGCATTTTTTCAAAGTATCGTCTTTGCCTGTTTTTACTTGGCTATTTTTAATGGAAATAGCCAACAATCTCTGCACGACCTCCTCAGTGAAACTCAAATCCTCAGAAACGCTCAATCCAATATTCCACGCCAGTCTGTATGGCGTATTCATTACTACATCATTGCGCTGTTAACGATTGTGATTTTTTCTGTCAATTTATGGGGTTATTTCCAAAGCAAAGCAATCTCAGCCAATGATTTTAGTTTGATCTCCGATGACATTAAAAATGCTCAAGTTGAAAATCGCCATACCTTCATCGGAGAAGCTGAATCCACAAATCAGGTTTTAATTTTAAATGTGAATCAACCAGATTATCTGGATGACCTTGAGCGTGCCGAAACATTACTAGAAAAGATTAATCAACAACACGCTGAAGTGTTAACGCAATACCACATCACTCAAGTGCAATTTAACTTTTCTTATCAATTTGGCTTGGCTAAATTACCAAAAACAACGCTTTATGATTATAAAAAGATGCCTAAAAGTAGCTTAAGCTATATTGGGGAGAGTACAGGGCTGAACCTTGGTTTTTAAACAAGACCAAGTCTCGCTGTTAAAGTTTAAATCTTGTAGATAAAAAAAGACCACGTTTTTGGAAACGTGGTCTATAAAAATGGTGGCTATGACGGGACTTGAACCTGTGACCCCCGCATTATGAGTGCGGTGCTCTAACCAACTGAGCTACATAGCCTAAAACTGTGCGCGCATTATCTGCTGTAAACAATGTTACGTCAAGCACTAATTAAAATAAAATTCATCGAAGTGAGCCGATAAGCCGGGTTCTGTCTAGAACGATCATTCCTCTAGGCGCATGATCACTCATACGCTCAAGCGACCTACCCGGATCCAGCATGGGCCATGCCTATAGGATCCCTATTTGGTCTTGCTTCCGGTGGGGTTTACCATGCCATGAACTGTTACCAGCCATGCGGTGCGCTCTTACCGCACCCTTTCACCCTTACCTTCCATTTCTCCGAAAAGAAACGTTATTGAAGGCGGTCTACTCTCTGCTGCACTTTCCGTCGGTTCACACCGCCCAGGCGTTACCTGGCACCTTGCCCTATGAAGCCCGGACTTTCCTCCCCTGCTTCAATCACGGAGATCTCCACAGCAGCGATCGTCTGGCTCACTTCGGGGCGTATCCTAACAAATTTCTCGGCTAATTGCTTGCGCTTTTTTGAGCAATTAGTTTTTTATACTTTTCCATCAACTCGTCTTGGCTCTCTACATGGTTCGGATCGAGCGGAATACAGTCGACTGGACAGAAAAGCGCACACTGTGGCTGATCAAAATGCCCGACGCATTCTGTACATAGGTTAGGATGGATTTCATAAATCTCCTCCCCCATAAAAATGGCATCATTTGGACATACAGGCTCGCATACATCACAATTGATACATTCATCAGTGATAATTAAAGACACGCTACCAACCTTGTTGATGTTTACGATGGAAGGCTTCGACAACGCATTGAGGAACAAACTTTGCCACATCGCCTTTCAATCGTGCTATTTCTCGAACCATCGTTGAAGAAATAAATGAAAATTGCTCTGATGGTGTTAAAAATACTGTTTCAAAATCATGATCAAGCTGACGATTCATATTCGCAAGCTGAAATTCATATTCAAAATCTGAAACAGCTCTTAAGCCACGTAACACTGCTGTAGCATGTTGTTCACGTGCAAAATTTACCAATAACCCATCAAAACCGACAAACTCAACATTGGGTAAATGTTTGAGTGATATCTTTGCTAACTCTACACGCTCTTCCAAACTAAAGACTGGATTTTTATGATGCCCAATTGCAATTGCGACCACAACTTCATCAAACATTCGTGAAGCACGTGCGACTAAATCAACATGGCCATTGGTAATTGGATCAAAAGTTCCTGGATAGATGACACGAGTTTTAGACATCCATTTGTACTCTAGTTTGTTATGTAGGGCTATAGTTTAACAAAAACTTAAATATTAGCGAATAACCTCTTTTGATTTAGCTTTGGCTTTAATTGTGAAATGACTTCACCTGAAGCCAAGTTTGAGGCAAAATAAGGCTATTCTTGGAATATTTGTATTATGTCGAAAAACATTGTCGTTAAAAAAAATAATGGTATATATTCTTTATAGTTCGTTACAATTCCATAAATCCTTTTAAGTTATTGAATAATAAAAATATGAGTTCATATTAGTTCGCAAGGTGCTCTTTTAATTTCCAGTCAAAACGGGTAAATATACGGGTAACGATCAAGAATACTATTTAATCATGGCATCAATTAAGCTTTCAGACGCAAAAATCAAAACCCTTAAGCCTCAAGAAAAAACTTATCGTATTCTTGATGCAGATAGACTCTATATTGAAGTACGTCCTTCTGGTGCCAAGATTTGGCGATTTAAATTTGTTTTAAATGGCAAAGAGTCATCAATGAGCCTTGGTGAGTACCCATCTATAACTCTTGCCGAAGCCAGAACTCTCAAAGAAGAAATGAGAGCAAAATTAGCTAAAGGCATAAATCCTGTTGAAGAACGTCGCCAGGGTAAAGAAGCTCAAAAAGAAAGTAATAAAAATACATTTGATGCAATTGCTACCGAATACTTTAATGAGCGCTTAACTGGTAAATCTTTTCGATATAAGGAAAAATTTGGCATATCAATGCAAACAGATATTTTGCCTGTTATTGGAAATAAGAATATTAGAGATGTAACCGCTGCAGATGTTCTAAAAATATTAAGAAATACAGTTGCCCGTGTTAAAAAGGAAAGTGGTGGTAGATACTCTGGTGAATCAGCAGCAATTCAAAATAGGACCTTTATTGGATCTGTTTCGAGATATGCTATTGCAACACTAAGATGTGAGAATGATCCAACTTATGCTGTTCGTGATGCCATTCAGCGCCCACCAGTTAATCATGCAAGGCCACTAACAAAGCAAGAAAGAAAAATGGTTAGGGTAAATCTAGAAAACTACAACGGCACTCAAACAGTGAAGAATGCTGGTTTCATCTTAATCTATACGATGTTAAGGGCAGTTGAAATTCGGAGAATGGAGTGGTCATGGATTGATTTTGATGAACAGACAATTACATTCCCTAGAGAAGTAATGAAAAAGAATAGAGCTCATATTTTGCCAATCTCAAAACAAGTGAGTGCTATTTTGAAAAGCCAGTATGAAATATCGGGCAATCATGACATTGTATTTCCATCTGTTTATCGAAGTAAAAAAGACAATGGCATGATTGCCAAGGAAACACTTAATGATATGCTTCGATACATTGGCTTAAAAGGCGTTACAACACATGATTTCAGAGCAACAGCTTCTACATTATTGTATGAGAAAGGATATGAAGAAGATTGGATCGAGAAGCAACTAGCTCATGCTGAATCAAATAAAACCAAAGCTTCGTATGATCACTCAAAACATTTGCAGCAAAGACGTGAGATGATTCAAGACTGGGCGAACATTGTTGATAGTTGGAAAGATTTAAAGTGAATTCTTCATAAAAAATTGATTTTATATACATGATACGCAAGTTTTATTGTTGTTTTGGCTAAATTGTCATTACGATTTTTGCCTTTTTAATGGTTTTTTATTCCAAAATTATTCCTAAGAATAAAGCCCTCACTCAGAGGGCCATGCATCCCTCAATCTTTCTGCATCAGCTGCGTGTCCATCAGCTTTTTCTGCCACTGTTCGATATTCAGTAATGCAGTTTTCGAGTATGTCACTGTTGGCAATGGTGTACTCAACGATGGTTTCTTTGGAGGCACTGGACAAGCGACTGCCTGCAATTTTGAGTTGCTTTGACAAGCTGTCAGCGCTGGACTGAGCAATATCAGCATCAGACTCAATTTGTTTAATTTTAGCATTATAGTTTTGCTCCGCTTTTAACTGTTGTTCAGACCATCGTTTCTCTTTAAGTACCGCTGAGGCTTTTGCTTGTTCCGCCAGTGCTTTGGCTTCAGCAACTTCTGTTTTGTATTTTGCATTCAATAACGTGTATTCACTTTTAAAATGATTTACTCGCCATGATTGAATGCCTATAACTGTTATGGCCAACAATAAAAAAACCGCCATTGCGATAATGACGGTTTCATAAAATTTAGCTAAGAATGCTTGCATCATTGTGCCCCCATACACTTGCTATAACGATCCTGCTGACGAGTCCAAACACCATAGCAACCATTAGATCGGATACTACAATCACGCTTGGCAACATATTTGTATTTCAGTAAAGATGAACATGCCTGTTTGTATTGCCCTGCTTTTAGATTTCTGAGCATTGATGAGCCATTCCAGTTTGCTTGACCATAGTTGTAAACAAAGTCTAGGTAAACATCATATTCAGTCTGAGTAAGTTTCACGCCATGCAACGACTTACGGAAAGCAACTTCATCTTTGGCGATATGAGCCTTTGCAATTTGAACAGCACGTTCTTTAGAAATTGGCTTATCAGTCATTTTGACTTTAGTACCATTTTCGTATGATGTGGACCCGATACCGATTGTTGCCACTTTAGCGCTATCTAAATATGGCTTTGATTTGTACCCCTCATAGCCAATTAAAGACGTAAAAAAAAGCGCTGATGCGCTTAATGTTGTTACTATGATTTTAGTCTTGTTTGACATCAATCTTCCCCTTGATTTGAAGTGATGCGATATAGGCCTTGTGCTCTAATTCATCACGCTTATCTTTCTTTCGAGCGAAATACCAGTTCATAATTAAGCCAGCTATTGCAATCAAAATACTGATCCAAAATGCTAAATCAATACTCCCAAGCCATGCAGTAATAGCACCAGCAGTACTACCACCATATGCTGCGGTTTTGCTTGCAGCGATAGCTACTGACGCGTCAATTGTTGCCTGTGTATCAGACATGTAACCTCCTAATTTTTGGCAATAAAAAAGCACCCTGTTGGGTGCTAATATTTGATTGAATTTATTTGTTCAACCGTTTCTGCTTCATAAATTAATTGTCGCGCTATTCGACCTTTCTCATGACAATTTGAAACATGTTGAGCAAGTGCAGTTTTGAGTGCTTTCAATTGCTCAGTACTAAGTAAAACAATTTCATTGTTCTTTAGTGTCCAGTCAATCGGAACACCCAAATCACTTGCTACAATTATTCTGGACTGTGAAGCAATATCTGAATCAAAAGTAAAATTTAGATAAGAAAAACCGCCATATTCGGCGGCATCTCTATCAATTTTGATCTCTGACCATTTTTGCAATTTAATTTGTTCCAATGGCCTTGGATCAATCCACTTTTTTGAATCATAGTCAAAAATATGATGTGAAGAAGGCTGTTTGGGCATATCTACCCACCAACCACGATAGTACATATTTGGCCGTGGTGGATGAGTAACAGCTAAACAACCTAACGGTTTGTTTAAATTAATTGTTTCAGGGTTCGCATGAATCAATTGAAGTACTTCACCTTTTTTAGAAATGATAGCTGTCATTTTTTTAACTCTATCGTTGAAATGGAACAATTTAATGCACGCATGAGTTTGCCTGCATTGCTGTTTGTACCAAAGGTCATCCCATTGATCTTAGGCATAACTGCGGCTTTGATTTTAATATTCAAAGTTGTTGTGCTGGATGGATGAATATAAACGGGTGTGGCTGTTGCTCCCACATAAACCAACTCTAAGAAATTATTACCAATTGCTATTGGATAAATCTCTTGTGTATACACAACCGTATTATTGATTAGCATCTGACACACCAAGGTAATGCACTTTCTAGAATCTTGCCCACTAGGTAATGTACCTATAATCACATCACAGGCATAAGTAAACATGCCATCAACCCTCAGTTTTCCTCCATTGGTTTGAACGTTAAATTCTTGCAAAATCCTTTCACCATATAACTGGCCAGCCTGCGGTGAATTAACTTCTGAAAATGACCATGACTGAACATTACTATTATAAATACCATTTGGAACAGTAACAGCTTCATCTTGGATTTTGAGTGTTGTTACAGCAAGGTTATCTATTTTTCCACTTGTTACAGCAAGGTTATCAATCTTTGCAGTCTTGACCGCTAAATCCTCAATATGTGAAGTCTTAACAGATTGATAATCAAAAAAACCTGACTTCATATATGCACCTACTGGAAAAACTGCACCTGTTGCAGGATCAGTAAAAGCTGTATTCCGAAATACAATAGGATAGGTAACAACTCCAGAATTATCAGAACCAAATGCCACAGAACTAGAATTAAAAATAATGTCTGAAGTTTTACCATCATTCATCATTCCAATGCCGCTGATCAAATTACCCGACTGTAGTTTCAACGTATATTGAAGATTAATACCATTAATAGATGATTGCTGAGTCTGAATTGATGCAGTATTTTCACCAACCTTTGTTTGCAATGTAGTGGTTGCTGAAACATTGGCTGATACCGCATCTGCTGTTGCTTTAATCTGTTGTTGATATAAAGCATCGTTCTGATTCATCTGTGCAACAACCTGATCAGTACGAATCGATTGGGATAAATCTCCTTCTATACGTGCTGATTGTTCAGACCATACGCCAGCATAACCACCAGAATTACCAATCAGATCAGTTTCTGAACCAATTAAAGTTGGATTGATTTGAGCATAAACACCGTCGATCTTTGCCGTTTGTGCTGTGATCTTGCCGTTATAATCCTCTTCAATCTCAGACTTAACTTGCGTCAATTGCCCTGTTGATGCCTTATCATCCAACTCTAATTCCATACTTTGAATCAGTTCGCCATTCGCTTTTGATGTATCAACAGCAATTTTTGCAGAATCACGTACAGATGCTAAAGCTGTATCGTTCTCAGCGATATATGTGTCAATTTTATCAACAGTGGCCTTTTGACCTTCGACTCGTGCAACAACTTCTTGCTGTGCAAAAGCCTGCACATCATTGATCTGTGCAACTGTTGTATCAACTCGTTTACTAAGGGCGAGATCACCTTCGATGATTGCTGATTGAACTGACCAGGTTCCTGCAAAGCCTTGATCACTACCGATCAGATCAGTTGATGAGCCAATTAAAGGAGGATTCAATTGCGCATAAACACCATCTGTTTTTTCAGCAGTCAGTTTCAAATCATCAGCAACAACTTTGATTGCTGTTTGTGCAGCTGCTATACCTTGATCACTTGATTTTTTAACTGTATCAATGACTTCCAATATACCTTCTTCGCTATCATTGATTTTCTGAGATAAGCCATCTTCAGCATTCTGAATTGCATGCTGACGATCAATAATTTCTTGCGAAATCTGATCTTTCGTATTTTGAATATCTTGACGAATTGGCCCGATTTCAGCATCAATCGTTTCAATATGATCAATCTTTGTCTGCAAGTCTTTGTTCAACTGACTTTCAGAGATTTGATCATTCAATAGTTCAAGCACATCGGTAGCATCTGCGGAAGTCACACCACTGACCCATTCAGACCAATCGCCAATATTACCAATGCGATCAATCAAACGTCCGCGATAAAACTGGCGTAAATTTGGTTGCATCCCTTGAATGGTGTGAACAGTAGTCGGATAAGCAAACAAACCCAGTTGAGCAATGTTTGAGGTGCTGTCTGGTGAAACTTCAATTTCTGTATATGCAGTATCAAGTGCACCAACTGCTGGAAACAACCATGTTAATTTCATGCCAAATAAAATACCTTCAGCATGTATATTGGCGAGTTTTGGCGGTTTTCCTTGCTTGCCTTTTAACTCTGTCAAAACTGAATATGTTGGCAAGGATGAAATATCATATGCACTGATTGCAAATACGCGTGCTTCATATTGCCCTGCATAAATCCCAGCCACCTCAGCTGAGTTGCTTCCAGTTAATGGTAGTTTTAACCATGTGCCGTTATCTTTACGCCATTCAACTTGATACTTGGTGGCATCCTTGGCTTGTGGCCAACTGATCACCATCGTTTCAACAGACATTCCTTGCTGAACCATTTGCTCACTGGAAATCGTGACTGATTCAACAGGTGCTTGGGTTGTAGGATTAATGATTGAGATCGGGCGATCATCAATAAATGCACCATGATCAATGGCATCAAATTTAGAATCAGCATGTTGTAATGCAGTAATGGTAAATTGGTGTGGCTCATCTTGTGAGATCGAAACTACACGAAATTTCATCGTCGCTAAATCTTGTGCATCAATCACCCATACATTTTGTGGTGCAACACTATCAAATGCTGATACTACAGTAACAACTCGACCAGCAATACTTGATACAACTCTTGCTTGTGCCTTTCCATTCTCACCATTAACAACTAGACGGTCACCAGCTCGGCATACAACGTCATCACGATCTAAGGTGATTTGTTTTAAATCAGTACTGACTGAAGAAATACGCCCACCATTTGCACGACCAGCTAACAACTCATCAGCAAGTTCAATCACTTTACCTGGTAATGGAATATAGCCATCCAACCCAACTTTAAATGTGACAGTGCGAGTTTCAAGTTGTTCTGTTTTTAAAGCCCATTGGCCAGTACGTTGTGCTTGCCCTTCTGATGTACAGCCCCATGCTTCTAGTTCTAATAAGCGTACTGCTTTAGCCTCTGCAATTGATTTTTCATCACGCACAAAAACATATTCAGTCTTATAGCGATTTTGCGGATTATCCCAAGCAACTTTGACTGCATTATGCCGATCCCGTGCACGCGTACCAGTGTAATTAATACCAAGAACGCCATCAATAATATTGGCAGATGTGTATGTAAAAATAGCATCTTGAGGCAAATCAGCCTCACATACGATCGATGCACCATCCCAATAACTGATAGCACGAAATAAACCTGCAAGTTTGCTTAAAATATCGAAAGCAGATTCGGCACTTTGAATATACACATTACAAGTGAACCGTGGCTCTTGACCGCCTTTGCCATCTGGCACCAACTGATCACAATATTGAGCCAAACGATACAATGACCATTTATCAATCATTTGCTCGGTTAAACGATTACCCAGTGCATATCGCTTATTGGTACATAAATCATAGTAAATCCAAGCAGGATTATTGCTGTATGCACGCTTAAATAAACCATCCCATATTCCAATGTAAGTTCGGCTTACAGGATCATAGTTGCTTGGCACCTTGATCTTTACCCCCTTTAGATCTACAGCAATTTTGGCAATATTTGAGAATGTTTCAGCATCATATTGCACGCCAATCAATGCAGTATTTGGGTATGCAAGCTTAAGATCGACAACTTCAGTAATGGCTTGAATATACATCTTATCGCTGACATATTCAGAGCTTGAATTTGGTGTTTTCCGAGTAACACGAATCAACCAATTATTATTGGCTTTTGGTAAGCCGATACGATGGGTACGTTCATAATTTGCTGAAGTTTTTCCTGACATTTGAGTATCAAGCATTAACTCCCATGATCCCCCATCAGTCTGCACTTCAATCAAGTAATCAATAACAATACCTGAAACATCGCCATTACTTGGGTCTTGCTGTTTTAAAGCCCCAAAGCGCACTCTTACAATCACGGCATCGAGATTAAGATTGGTAATCCCTTTAACCCAAGGCGTATCACTTTTAAGTTCAACACCAACAGCAGTTTCAGAAGCAATGCTTTCAAAACCTTCCATGTATGCCTGATCATTGGTACCTGAGCGAAAATCTAGAGTGACATCTTGAAAGTTTCTTGCACCACTATCGTTTTCAACTGGGGTGTCATCAAGGAAGATTGACTTAAAGCCATTTGCCAAGCCCTCAACTTCACCCTCACTCATGCCATACTGTAAGCGCGCATAGGTTTTTGAGGCTGTAGTGTCATTTGCAACTTTTGGTTGTCTTTGGTTTTTGCTACCGCCTTTTGCGCCTTTTACTATTTTAAGCATACTTTTTCCCACACAATAAAAAAGCGCTTAATGCGCTTATATTCTTAAATTATTTCTTCCCACCGCTGCTGCCACCGCCTGTAAAACCAGCATCTGCAGAACTGAAAGTATCTACTGCAAATTGACCAGCATTTACAATGAATCCACCGACTTCGCGCTGACCATAAAGAATAGGAACTGGATTGCCTTGGGCGATTGTGGTGACTGCTCCACCAAATCCAAAGTTAGACTTATTTCCATCTTGGTTTTGATCTTGTGCATCAACTTTTGGGGTAAGCATTTGTGCAATACCACCAATGGACATTCCAATACCTGCACCAATCAATGCTGCACCATAAGGAGTTGTTGCTCCAAAAGTAAAATAACCAGCAACTATCAACACAACCCCTAAAACTAAATTTAGAACCCCACTGTCACCACCAGCCCCAATGACTTTAGGCAAAATCTTGATAACTTTGGCGCCAGTCTCAAAATCAATCTGATCCTCAGAGATATTTTCATCATCTTGGAAAACAGCAAAGGTAAGTCCCTGTTCATGAGCGGTTAGCATGAATTGTTCAAAGCCGGGCACTTGGACTGATAGCGCTTTTACAGCTTCACGAGTACTTTCAACAGCAAGCTTAAATTCCTTACCAAACTTCTTTCCGAGTACGCCATATAATTTGATCGTTTTAAGCATCTTTGTGCCTCACTATTTTGACAACACGCTCTTGCCATTGCGATCCAAATAATTCACGCATTGATTTTGCTTTAGGCATGTGATGAAGAATTAATGGTCCACCAAAACAACTTGTGCTTTCTTCTGACTTTAATTGCCACTGATCACCCAACCAAATCACAGCATGATTCGGGTGTTCTGTACGGCCAACATTACACACCAACATGTCACCATACTGAGGTTCTCTGACTTCATAAAATCCAGCTGTGTCTAAGTTTTCTAGATAAAGGGATTGATGATCTTTATCACTCCACCAATCATCCTGACGTTCAAAATCAATCAACTGAATACCTAACTCACGATTATAAAAATCACGAATAATTGAATAGCAATCTTGATATCCATGATGGTAATCACGACCAATGAGTGGTGCTTTATAGCCACAAGGTTCATAGACTTGAAAATCAACTTCAGGATATGCACAAATCACCCATGGCTTTTCATGAAGTTCAATTTGTAATAAATCTAAATCAGAAGCACGTGTTGTAGCATTGGGATGTGAATGTACATAGGCTTGAATCTCACCTTGATCTTCAGCACTCGCCAAGTCTTCGTGGTGAATTTGAAACTGACCTTTTTCAGCCACATTGCGACAAGGTATATACGTACCAGAAACAATAACCCCGCAACATTCTGCGGGGAAACATTGTTCAGCATGAGATAAAATCGCTGCTTTTAGTTTTTTATTTAATTTCATTTTTACACCATTGAAGATGCAGGGAATCCACCAAAATGAAGCTCATTCTCTCGGCAACGACAGCCTGATGTTCGGTAGTTACATCGATCTAAAGCTGGATTGTCTGTCGATTCATCTTTTTCAGTAAACATTGCAGCCCCGATATATCCGCACTCTTCACTTCGATATTCCCAATTGCAGTAGTTTGAGATTTGCCGGGTAGGAATTTTTAGCCCTTCAAAATCCACGGGATTAGAAAGTTCAAACGTCACTTGCTGAGCATTTTCAGAAGTCTTTTGTTCAATGAACCAAATCTGCTCGCGCTTCTCACTTGGATTAGCCGTAGCATTACCAGCACTAAAGTTTTCAGCATCAAGATATTTGGCTAATGTAGTAATGACTTTGATTTTTGCACCAGCAAAATCACCAAACTGTAAACAATATGCAGTTACCGCACCTTGAATACCTTTAATATTGTTGGCCATACTTAAAGTTGGGGATGACGCTTTACCATCACTGCGCATTTCTAGACCATCGACTTGCAACGCCATTGGTTCATAGGTCTGACCATTAAAAATAATATTGCGCTGCCAAACTTTATCTGTACCAACATCAAAAACTTTACCGATCAAACCAGTATCAGACCCAATCAGACCTTCTGAACCAATAGATGAATATATCTTTTCCCAATCTTGAAAAGCGATATGCCCATGAAATCGCAAAATGCCAGCTCCTAAAGCGCTGGCGTCTAATTCAAATAATGTAATTAACCCATCAACATAGAGCTTTTGAAAATCACTATTCAGAGTCATTATCTACACCTTTCAATTGATCAATTTCGGCTTTTAGTGCGCGAATAGCACCAACTAAGTCAGCAATAATTGCACGATCATCAATTCCCCATAACTCATGCTCTGTAACGGGGCGAATGGCATATCGCGGGTCTACTGAATAGGCTTGCTGAGCCATGAATCCGCGTTTAGGTTCTGCTGCAATCACATCCGATTGTGAGGCTTCAAATTTATATTTGTAATCCCATAGCTCTAATTTATTCAATCGCTCAAAACATTCACTTTCATCGACCAAGTTTTCTTTATTTTTAATGTTTTCATCCGAAGTTGTTAAGGCAATTGTGCCTGATGCAGTCGGGAAATAGACAATAACTTGATTGGTATTTTCATCCTGACTACTTCGTCTTGCTAGATAAATTGAAGATGTTGTACCAGCATCCGAACATTCTAAAATATTCCAACGCCCAACAACCCCAGCTTGCATATTTTGGACTTCGTATCTGATTGCTGGGTAATTATCACTAATCACTTGAGGCACCCATGTATTTACAGCATTCATCAAAGGTACCTTCGCACCAGATGTACCCACTAGTTTACTTGCAGCATGTTCTGGATTGGTGAAGTTTTCATTTACTTTGGTGCCAGTTGAGCGGAATGTATCACCACCAGCACCACTTGGCGCGGTTCCTAAATTAATTGTTTGAATAGCCATATTTTTCTCACTAAAAAGCCCCAACGAGTGGGGCGCGAAAATTATTAAGAATTAGGTGACGGGCACAACTCCGTCTTATGTGCATGTCGTAGTTACTTGCATGAGGTCACGACATTAGGAGAAAATTGTATGCCAGTAGGCTTTTGTTTTTGATCGGGTTAAGAAGTAATAAAATCCCCACTTTTTAGCGAGATCTTGCTTGCTTTTGCCAGTATATTTTACACATAGTTTAATAAATAAATCGGTTGAAAACTGTTTCATTTTGCTTTCCTTTAGATAATAAAAAAAGGACGCAAATGCGTCCTTCTCTTTTGATTGTTTTTAAACTAATAAATCACCAATAAATTTGGCTTGCACTTTAATAACCACGCCTGGTGCTAATTCAGTTTTGCCAACCAAATCATAACCAGCATTAGTTGGATTAACCTCTAAAACCAATTCGTAATCACTGATATTTCCAAATACAGACACAACATCTTTGTCATGTTGTTTTGCATTCAATTTAAGAAGATTATTTTCAAGCTTCCCGCGATAAGTAAACCCATAATCTCCACCATTGACCACACCATCCTTTACTATCACAGTGCCTACTCCAAAATCTTGGATATTGCTTTTGAATTCAACAAAGTAAATTCCGTCTTTCATTTTGACCTCATGCATTAATCGCTGAAAATTCAGCCATTTGATAGTAAGACATTGATGGTCAAAAGTTAAGAGTTCTCAAGGGTAAAAGACTTGGGTGAAGGTGGTGGAGATAGTCCAGATCATTCCACCTACTTGACTAGGTGTATAGCTTGTATCTGTTTTAACTCTCACCTCACCATCCAATGGAGAAATCCATAGAAATGAATCAGCCCCTTTATGTCGATCAAAAAAAGCTTTGATTTGAAGAATCTCTTCCTTGGTAGATGTGAATTTGTAAGGCCACTCCCCCTTTTTATTGTTGATGCCTACTGAGATATTCTGTTCGTAGCCATCACCAAATTTTGAAGTCAAAATATTGAAGTTTTGTTTGCCTGAGTTTCCATCTAGATCACATGGATATGTAAATTTTTCATTGCTCATAAATTGCGTCCAATAAAAACCCACTCAGGTGAGTGGGTTTGGTTAGATTGATAATTATTGAATCTAAACATCACTTTTCAGTTTTTTTATTTTCATATATATCTTCAAATGGATATTTAGTTTCATTACGATAGAACTTTTCTACATTTGGGTATTTTTTAAAAACACTTTCCATATATTCATCATGATTACCTTTAATCATCGCTTCAAAATAACCACTCATCATTTCTATCATTTTCATTGAATTAGCAACTTGCTCTTCAAGTTCCTCAATTTTTTTATTCTTTACTAGGTCGATAGTTGGTTCTGGATTGTTATTGATCTCGTCTAATTCTTTACTTAAAGCTTTCTTTAAAAGCTCAGCGGCTTCATCCTCAACAGAGCGATTATTTAGCTCTGCTAGTTTTGCTAGTTTATTTCGTGCTTCACTAGAGATTTGCAAATCTAAAACATTGTCATCTTCAATAAACTCAAAACTCTCTTTTGAAAGTTTTTCTTCCTTTATTTCCAAGGCATCGGCCAATTTCTTTATTGTAGACAATCTCGGGTTCTTCTGAATATCCATTTCAAAATCAGATATTTGCTTACGGCTAACCCCTGACTTTTCCGACAACTCTTGTTGTGTTAAGTCTTTTTGAGTTCTGTAATATCTCAATCTTAATCCGAAACTATCTTTCATAAACTATCAAAACCTATTGACACTTTTCAAAATCAATATTAATCTAACAATACCAATCAAATGTGAGTTTTAAAATGTATACATTCACCGTAGAAGATGAAATTGCAGACATTATTAAGTCTGTTGCGGAAGATGAAAACCGCACCACTCGTGGGCAATTCCGTCATTTTCTGATAACTGCTCTTAAGAATGAGGGATTATACCCTCAAAATCAATCAAAAAGTGATACTAAATCTATCACAGATGGAGAAGCAGCATGAACGCAATTGTACCTTTGCAAACACAATCAATGAATAGTTTGGAAATTGCTGAATTAGTTCAATCAGAGCATCGCGCAGTCACACTTTCTATAGAGCGTCTTGCCAAGAAAGGAGTTATTCAACTTCCTCCAATGGTGAAAGTTGAAAATAAACAATCACTTAGCCCGAATAAATTTACAAATGTATATGAGTTCACTGGCGAACAAGGTAAACGTGACAGCATCATCGTAGTTGCTCAACTTTGCCCAGAGTTCACGGCTCGTTTGGTAGATCGTTGGCAAGAGTTGGAAACGCAAGTTGCTAAACCAGTTTTCGATATTTCGAATCCACATCACTTGCTACAAGCTATCGAAACCCAAGCAAAGCAGAATATTGAACTCACACAAAAAGTTGAGATTCTAGAGCCAAAAGCAAATGCTTTAGATGCTATTGCAAATGCTGAAGGTACTGTAACACTAGATCAAGCTGCAAAATTACTTGGCGTTCAACCCAAAAAGTTTTTAAACCCATGGTTGGAAAATAACAAATGGTGCTTTAGGCGCTCAGGTGAACTAAACCCTTATCAAGACAAAATTGATAAGAAATACCTAATAGCTGTTTATCGAACTTTTCAAGGTCGCTCAGGAGAGCAACACAACACTGTTCAAACTCGCGTTACCTCTCTCGGTATGACACAACTCACCATTGAATTAAAAAAGTGGCAAGAAAGTCAATTGAAAGAGAAAGCAGCATGACCATTCCTACACAACGTTATCGCCTACTTGGTTATGTTTGTACTGGCATAAATCAAGAAAATTCAACAAGAGAGTTTATTTGTAAAGGGAACACTATTTATCAAAGTAATTTGCTAGATGAAGTTTTAAGCCAAGTTAAAGCTTTATCTGAATCAAATCCTGAATGCACTAAATTCGTCATAGAACGTGGCGAATGGTTATGAATATTTCAGACACAAAAAAACCTTGTCCGACTACCAATCTAAACAAGGTTTCTCCGTGTCCCAAAGGACTACAAACTATGCACACTATAGCATCACCCGAACCAGAACCACAAGACCTTCCAAATAAACAGCTCAGGAAAGACAATATGCAAGCCGACCTAAAAGCAGCTGCAAGTAAATTCGATGAAATGGCGAACCTATTTTCGATCATTAAAACTTTACTTGAGCAAAAATCACCACATGCTGCATCACAGGTTAAGCAATTAGCCGAAACTGGTATGGATGTCTGTGTAGATTGGTCTTTTCAAGTTGAAAGAATGGAGCTGCACATCACTAAAGAAGATAAACTTTATTTTCATTGAATTAAAGAAAACCCGCTTAGGCGGGTTTTTTAAATCTTGTAAATCCTTATAGAATTTTCTTGGATCTCAAATCTTGAAATAAATCACCAATATTTGATGAAATTGCAGATCTCACAGCTTCTGAATCAGTACCACCCATTGCTTTTGGTGAAGCTACATGAGTTTTTATAGTATTTGTATAAACAGTTTGACCACTTTTAGTTACCAAATAATCAACATCTAAGTAAAAATCAACCTCAATAAAGCCTATCCAGTCATATTCAAATTTTTGAATATTACCTGATATTTGTATTTCTGCATTTTGTTCTGGATTAAATCCCGCAGCAATTAGCTCTTTTGTAAGTGAGGATTTCAACAATGCATCAGCCTTGTCTGACATATACATTGTTCCTAGTGCAGCTGCGGGCTTTTGAAACTCATTAGCCTTTACCAAACCCTTGTCCGCTGGAATATACTTGAATACACCCACTCCAATATCCCCCTGTCCTTTAATGGTTGGGGATGCCACATAATTAATAGGCATGGTGGTTGAACACCCGCTTAAAACTACACCAAGACCAACTAATGCTGCTAAAACCAACTTTTTCATTTAAATAACCATTGTTATAAAGTGCTACCAATGTAACAAAGAGTAAAGATAAAGTGAAGATTTAGTAAACTAAAACTAGAAACCCAGCTAAGTGGGTTTTATTTATAATTATCTTCAAGTTTGTAGCATGCCAAAGTCCAATCATTAGAAAACTCTTGAGCTTCTCTTTCTTGATTTTCTTTAGTTTCGTATTTTGGTTCTTCATAAGCAGAAATGACAATTTTCTTTAAAATCTGTGTTGCTTTCGAGCCTTGACTCTCTGTCTTAGCTATTTCATTAATTATTCCCATTTCTTTAGATAATGGAGCGCCTTGCTGTCTTGATAGCATGGTTTGATACGAAATTCTTTCAATCATGTCGCAAAATTGGCTTGCAATAGCATTGCTGGAAATTGAGCTAAAACCCAAAACACCAATCAGTAATAATTTTCTCATTCTAAAGCACTCCTTAAAGTGCTTATAAAATATCAATAAATTAAAATAAAAGCCACCGAGGTGGCTATCTACCTTTTTTTATTCTATCCAAAGCACCACCTTGACGTTCAGCATCTCGCCAAGACTGAGAAATTAAAGACTTGGTTTGTGCCTCATTTTGCTTTTGCATCTCCTTTAAAACCACTTGTAACTCACTGCCATCCCACTGAGTTGTAGCTTCTACAGGTTGCGAGGTTTGATTAATAATTGTGACTTTTGGCTGAGATAATCCAATATTAGTCTGCTGAACCGAATTAAACTGACTTCTTTCTGTATCAGCATTATTTAAACGAGAAACGCCAACCAACCCTCCATCTTTAAATTTTTGAACATTTAAATCTGGTTGAGCAGAACCTAAGTACTGAGATTTCATACCAAGATATTCACTTTGAAATGGGATCTCTCCAGTCTGATTCATATAATTTAAAGCAACTAGACCAATTTTAGAGGCAGCATACTGACGCATCATAAACTCGCCATTGGATGCCATGATTGGAATATCATCACTAGTTCCAGTGCCCTTACCTGTGATGTGTCCACCAGTTGCAAAACCTTGAGGGGTAATTGCTTGGATCATTGCTAAGAATGTTCCTTGATCCAAAGCCGCCTTAGCACCTGCGGCAACTTTCTGCCATACAGTACCTGGCTCTTTAGCATAAGCATCTGAAACAGACGACCATAAATTCATACCAGCTTGAGTAAGCGCAAAGCCCTGTTGCATTGCAAACATTGTTTTATATGCACCTGAGCTTTCACCAAGAATACCTTTAAACATATTTGCAAATGAACCAGTTAATTGTTGAGCTTGGGTTAATTGCAAATTCAATGAATCCGTTTGATACTGATTTTCAATATCAATCATTCGCTTATTGTGATCAGCCCAAATTTGTTCCCGAACCTCAGCTAATTTTTGTAAATCAGCGCCTGGCTCTTGTTCCTGTCTTTCAACATCAGCACTCTGTGTTTCAAGTAAATTCTGTGAAACCCCCATTCGGCTCAGTCTATCTTGGCTAACCTGGTATCGCCCTGTAGATCCATTCATTTGGGCTTGTACAGATTCCCAACCTGTTGAGGCATCTCTTAAACGTGTACTTAAATCAGCTTGATGTTGAAGAGCAAGCATTTGTGATTTAAATGCTTGCTCTTTTGGATCTTCATTGCTCTGATCTAAAAGCCTCCTTTCAATATCATATTTTGCCTGAGCCATTTGTAACTCAGACATATAAAATGCTTTTGTTTGGAGTAATTGCTGCTCTTTAGCAAGTTTTGACTTTTCAAGCTCATAATCATAAAGATCATCATAAGCCTTTTTACGAAGTGCTTTTACATCGTCGCTATACTTGCCCTCTGAATCTAAACTAAATTTAGCTGAATCACGCTGATAGATTAGCTTTTGATCCTCGGTATATTTATAGCCATTGAGCTCATAATCTTGTTGGAGTTTAGCCAACTTATCTTGGGCATCGTAGCGTTCTTTGATTTTTGGGAGTAAATCTAGCTGCCCCAACACAGTCGCTTCATTAATTGCTTCTTCTCTCGCTTTGGAGCGTGTAATTGCTTCAGTATCATACTTAGCTTGAAGTTGCTTAATTTCATCTTCTGTTTTGGCGCGAGCTTTAAAAGCTTCATCTTCAAACTTAGATAAATCTTTAATCGAACTCATTACATTTTCAGGATTTGCACCTAAAATTTTACTAATTTGATTAAAATAATTATCTTGTTTAGAAAGATGTTGTGAAGCTTTATCTTTACCTAACTTTTTGCCGTTGTAGTCCCATCCAATAAAGTTTTGACCAACAATTTTTTCTAGCTCTCGATAACTAAGATTGTCATCGTTTAAGGCGTTCTTAGTTTTCCCATAACTTTTTCCAGTTGCAATTTCCTGCATCAAGAATTTAGCCATTGCATCTAAAGCATCTTGAGATTGTTGAATCTTACCGTTCTTATCAAGAACACCTTGCCCTTGTAAAAACTGCATGAGTTGAGTTGAACGACCTTTCTGCCAAGAGATAAAGCCAGTATTTGTATAGCCGTTATTCGCATCCTTGTGACTTCCAAACATATCACTGTTACGAAAATCATTTTCACGGCCAACTTGAGCTGTCATTACGCGGGCTTGTTTATCACCTAAACCTGCATTACGAAAGGATTGATAAACTCGAAGCATATTACGAGTCTGTTCATTATTCCCCGCAAGTAATACAGCTTGTTTGGCTTGCAGTTTTTGCTGCTTCTCAAGCTCCTCAGTACGTTCTTTTTCGGATTTACTTGCTTCATCCGATAGTGTTTTACGCTTCTGATCTAAGACCCATAGATCATTTAAAATTTTAGCTTGCTCGGTGGTTAACTGAACATCTCTTTCAATTTTGTTCTCTTTTCGCCAATTAAGTGCAAAATCAGCAAAAGTTGAAGCTTTCTGTTTATCACCACCAATATTTTTCAATTCTCGATTATAAGTATTAATCCAATAATTATCGTCAAGCATTGATTTGTTGGCAGATTTTCGGAGTTCACTTAGTCTCTGCTCATTGGCCAATTGCTTCCGTTTCTCTTCTGTTACCTCTTTTTCAGCAGCTAAAACACCTTGATGCTGACTTAAATAAGTATTTCTAAAATCAATTTGCTTCTTAAGCTCAACGTTCACACCAGCTACTGAATTCTTGTAGCCATCAGCTTGCTTTGATTGAGCAATAAATGAATCAATTGTTTTTTGAGGAATTGGAAGATTTTCCAAAAATATCCGCGATAATTGCGTTGCTGAAATTGTTCCTTTGCTATAACTATCTAGAGCATTTTTAGCAATAATTAATTGTTTTGCTGAGGCACCAGAATTTTCACTGATTTGAAGAAAGGATTCAGCTGATTTAACAATTGACTCTTTAGAGTTTGAATATGACTCATTTAAACGCTCAGACTCGTTTGTGAGCTTTGAAATTTTGTCTGCATTTTCCTCATAAAGACCTGAAGCCTTAGCCATATAGCTGTTTGCTAATTCTTTCTGATAACCAAATTCACGTGCTGAACTTATACCCTCATCTAATTGAGCAAAATAACGCTGCGCACTTTTAATCTCCCCATCTGTAAATAATTTTGATTTACTCAGATTCTGAAGTGCAGCAGCTGTACTTAAACCGTCTTCCTTGATCTTTTTAAGCTGCTTAAGCATTAGGTTTTGACGTTTAATTTCTTCATTACTTATTGACTCAGAACTACCTGTTACCATTCCCAATAAGCTATCTCTAGCTTTTGAAGCATCAGATTGTGATTTTTTGATTCTTTTATCAATTTCATCCATTTCTGAGATAAGTTTAGCTGCTGATAACTTACTATATTCAGCTGCAATCTCTCTAACCGATTGCTTTTGAATATTAAGGGAGTTTGTAGCTGAGTCTGTATTGTCTCTCATTAAAAGCATTGATGCGCCAACGGCTGCCACAATACCTACTAATCCTCCAGCTCCACCAAGTAATCCGAGTAAACCACGCCCAGCCCCCATTGTTGCATTATTTGCTACAGCTGATCTTGTTCTAGCTGCTGCTAAAGCATTTTCAGTGGCAGTTAATTCAGTATTAATAGCAGCTTGTTGTTGACGTAAAATCCCCATTCTAATGTCAGAATTAATTGCACCTTGATCTGAAATTTGTTTTTTCTTTCGTGCTAACTCAAGTTTCAACTCTTCTACAAGTTGAGCTCGTGTTGCTTGAAGATTTACTAATTTAGCTTCTGCACCAGCCAATTCTTGTGCTGCGGCTACTTTTTCAGCTTCAATCGCTGCCCATTGGATAGCTGTTTGTTCAACTAATTGGGTAGCTTTTCCATATCCTGCAACTACACTTTTATAAAGTGCAGGAATATAAGTGCCAACCCAATAAGCACCACCGATCATAGCAATGTTGGTTACATTGTTAAGGTTTTCTGCGAGTAAAGTTAGAGATCCTGAAATTGCATTTGCCGCACCACTCCCTTTACCAGCCTCACCCACAAACTTAGTGACTTCATTGGATAGTTGGGTGAGTGATTGAGCAATAGTGAAATCTGTTTTGCCAAATAGTTCATTTACTGAGCCACGTGCTTTTGTTAAAGCGTCAACAAGTACATCACCTGTAATCTTTCCTTCTGCAGCAACTGAACGTAATTGACCTACTGTGATTCCCATACCTTGAGCAATTGCCTTTGCGAGTCCGGGCGCTTGCTCCATTACAGAGTTAAGCTCTTCACCGCGTAAAACATTGGAAGCCAAAGCTTGTGAAAATTGAACTAATGCGGCTTCTGCCGAAGCAGCTGAACCACCACTAATTGCGATTGCTTTAGCAACGGTATCAGTTAGTTCTGCAGTTTTGGCTTGAGTAATGTTTAAGCGCTGTGCATTGTCGGAAAAACGTTGATAGATCTGTGCAACCGAATCCCATGCTTGTGCAGTGTTTTGAGCGATTTTGAAGGTATCGTTCATTGCAGTATTGAGTTCAGATTGGCTTTTAGTGACTAATTTAAGTTTGTTATTTAAACCAGTATAAGTATCCATCTTAGCAATCGCAGTACCAACAGTCACAACACCTGCCAAATACCCTGCCAATTGACGTGCTGCCACTGACATAGAGTTCATTGAAGTAGTTGCGTAATTACCAGTGCGTTCAATACTTTGTAGCTCTCGATCTAATGCACGTGCATTACGTGCTGCTTGTTCTGAGCTAATTTCGATAATGAGTGTGCTGCGTTGTTCAGCCATGGCTTTTCCTTTAGGCGTAAAAAAAGCGCCTAAGGGCGCATCGCGGACAATAAAAAACCGACCATTTGTAGGTCGGTTTATTTAGTTACTTCTATTATTTTTGCTACTGCTTGTAGTATTGGGGCTGCTTGCCATGCGAGTATTCCAGTAATAATTGCAGCCATTATTAAATAGGTCCAAACTCTTAAAGGTTTACTTTCTGATAACTTATTCATCATCTTGGTTAGCTCTCTGCTTTTTATACTCAAGATATGCTTTGAGGAATTGAGGTGATTGCCATGCAAGAATACAAACAATCACAGCTAGTAACAAAAATGCTAGTCGCCAAATAGAGATATCTGCTGTCATTTTCAACAACCCATTTAAATTTGTGATAAAATCATTCATACGAAATACTTTTCCTCTCTTCTTTGTGGTGGACTGGAATGCAAAAACCCCGAAAGCGCCAACTCTCGGGGTTTTGTTTTGGAATCAAGAAAACCATATGAATATAGTTCTCTCTTATACATGTTACTTCTAAAGGTTAGATGTAACATCATGTAATTGAAAATACATTTTTTATAGAATATTCAATAATTTACAAACTTATTTTAAATCTCTAAGAATCAATTATTTTTTATTCATTTCACTCAAATACTTTGCATCTAGCGCGAAAATACACTCTACAAGTAGTCCTCGATCCAAGTCACAACCGTACACATCAAAATAGCTTTTGATATCAGCAAGAGTGAGTGAGTCATAAAACCCACCACCCTGCGGAAAAGCAATAAACCGTCGAGCCTTTGAAATTAAATTAAAGGCTTTAATCATGTGATCTGCTGTGAAGCTTGGTTCTAATCGCTCAGGTGGCTTTATGCCGAGCTTTTGGTAGACTTCTGCGGTTTTTTCTTCGCACCATTTGATGTTTCTTTGTTCGTAGTGCTTGATGACTTTCCCACTTCATCAGCAATCTCTTCAGTCTTAGAGTCATGGATCACTTTAGCCTTTTCCATGATGAAGACAATAATTTCAAGTGATTGCTTTGAGCTTGTACAAATCAGCTCTGCATTTTGCGCGCTGTATTCGATTGGCTTCTTATCCTTACCGACTAGCCCAACCCACCCTAGCAACAAATGTGAAACAGCTCGGTTAAAACCTAATTTAGCCTTAACCGCTCCTTCATCTGTTACCGCCTTAATACCAGCAAGTTCCTGCTCAGCTTGAATCCCATTGAGTTCAAGTGAGCGCTGAAATGATGGCTTATCAATACTCGCAATGAGTAGTTTCACGCCATCTTTAAAATCAAACCATTCTTGAACGTATTCAATGGACTTCTGTTCTTCAATTTCAATTAACATGATTAAGGCCCCACAACTACAGGAATACGTGTAAGAGTCGGTGCAACATCCGCGACTGTGAACGAGAATTGAGTAGTTAATACATCGCCAGCACCACCACTTGGCAAAGGCGCAGATACTTGAACTTTAGGTAGTTTGAGCGTGTATTTATTACCAGCAGTATCTTTCAATGAATATTCAAGGCCGATCGGCTCATTTAAGAATTGTTTTTCATAAAGCTCTGCAGTGTTTTTGGACCATGCAATTGTAAAGTTACCACTGCCTTTCATAATGGTTTCTAAGATTGCGGCAATGTTATTTTCATAGTCTAAGCACTTCTGAATCTGCATTGTATTATCAATGGTTAGCTCAATCTGAGTAATGCACATTCCTGGTTTCTTTTCACCATCAATAAGGATGTCACCAGTGGATAGACTGGTTAATGGTACTGCATCCACTGCAGGTGTTACGGTACCAGTCGGTGCAACCTCATAAGCTGTGCGCTTCATTCCCATAATTGCGAATTTAGAAGTCACAATGCCACCATCAGGAATTGATAAAGTCCATTGGTTAATGTGGCAACCGGTGAAAACTTGGAAGTTATCGATATCACTAAAGCCACGAATAATCGAAAGCGTTTTTCGAGTTGTGCCACCAAATGTTAAAACGTTGCTATTCCAAGCATTGAAGGCAATTAGCTCTAAGACTTTATCTTGAATGCCATAAGCCCATTCAGATTTAATATCTCCTTGCACTTCAACACCAGTTACCAGAGTGCCGGCTGCAATTCGTGAATCTTTGATTGTTTGTGATTCAGTGGTTTGTGCTGATGCATCTAAACCATTTGTGGTAAATGCAAATGTATTCCAAGTGGTTGCAATCACACCGGGTGATGCTTCAAAACCAACTCGGGTTAATTGTTTAGCTCCAGAACTCATTAAGTTCTCCTTAATTTAGGCATAAAAAAACCTCCTTTAAGGAGGTGGATTGATTTAAGTCTGCTCAACAATGACCAGATTGCTTTGTAATATCGTGCTTATGATCCCAGTTGAATGCATCAACTATTCGACCTGTAGGTTTGCTATCAATTAGACCGCCATCTGAAACTATTGCAGATTCAAGTTACTCTAACTGATCAAGAGTTTCTATAAGATTGAATAATGGTCTATGAGTAATAATCACTTTACTCTTTGGGAATTTTGCCTCTAATTCAGTTTGCTTTTCATTCAGATCAAATAGATTAGCTTTGGATGCTGCATGAATCACATATTTTTCATCGTCAATTAAAAAATCCACTTCAGCATCATTTTCAAAAGCTTTTCTACATGCGAATATCAAATAGGCATTACCCGTAATCACATTCACGCCATGCACTCCTGCATCACTAATCTCAATTGACCTTTCGCTTGTGGGAAAGCTTGATAACACCGAGCTGTAAAGTCTTGGTAATCAGTGGAACTGTTTGCAATGACTTCCACTGCATTGATTTGTTTTGAAAGCATATGCTCACCGCCATTTGTAAGCCATTGATGCATTTTCTCACCATCACGTTTATTTGCTCGAAGTTCTGTAACAACCTCTTTAGGCATAATGATTCGATAAATCCATTTATTTGTGATGTCCCCAAAAATTGCAGGACTTCCACCTATATGGTTGTTGAATTTTGTTCCTGTGATCTTTGCCAAGGCTTTGTAATATGAATCAGGAAAACGTTTTTCCCATGTAGTTGCAGTCGGCAACAACATCAGGCGAATCATGTCTTGTACAGAAGGTGGTGCTTGATTGGTTCGAATTAGATTGTCAATTTGCAGATCACACCAAACCCCAAAACGAGAATCAAGCCAACGAGCAAAAGGGACTGCCAATTTAGGATGTAACCAAGTACCTTGAGCGTTACCATTTTGGCTGGTAACGGTACTTCCACCCCGTTTAGTTTTAATTAGTGATTTTGGCTCACTTATTCCCATGTATTCACAAAGTGCTTGAATATATGATTTCGTTTCAGCAAGGTTGATCCAGTCATTCGCACGCTTTTTGAATTGTTTTGCTGCTTCTGTTGCATTAAACCATCCATTGTTATCAAAGGATTGGTCATAATCTTCATACTTAATTTTTACAATTGCATTCATTGATACGCTCCGACCACTCATAAAGAAAAGAAAGCCAACAAGAAGATGCAATGAGTAGTCGAAACGACCATCTTCCTTTCAGGAGCTACCCTAGTCGGCTTGGATGCCATATTTCAGGCATTAAAAAAGCCGAACTATCACAGTTCGGCTTAAAGGTAAAACTTGGTTAAATTATTTAATATTCAATGAACTTGTATAGCGCTCGTATACAAGTCACTAATCAATAACTTCTAACTCTTCAATTTCATGAGTGTAACCCCAATCATCTAATTTCAACTTCAGAACATTAACTATGTACTTTTTTAATTTTTCTTCAGTTGAGAATAGTCCAATAACTTTTCTATTAGTGGACTTGTAACCATCGTAGTCACAAGTTGATAATTTATAGAATTTTCTTGCTTCCATTTAATTCACCCTAAATTCGGCTCTCATTATCTTAGCGTAAAAATTATCATCATCCATATCTTTTGGTGCATGGACTTTATAGACCTCAAGAGAAGAAACACCGAATGATTGAAGAAAATCACGCCATTGATCACACAACTTTGTCATCTCAATGGTTCCAGTGTTCTTTGGTGCAAAACATTGGATTGAAATAGTACCTATATCTCGAATACAGGGTTCATTTCCAATACCTGCAATCAAACTATCTCCATATTGAATATAGACCTTGCACCAAAGTTTATTTGATGGTGGATCAAACGGCTTACCATCTGGCGTTTTCTGATTCTCAATCCGAAGATTTGTTTTTTCCACGCCATTGAATTGACCTATTCGCTTGTATATCGCCAATTCAGCTTCCGATAATGTCATCATTTATATCTACTCGTAACTGACTGGAAAGTGATTGAATAAATACCTAAAGGCGCTTGGCCCGAATGTCCATTTTCTAGAGCAACTGCATAAGGCAGATTATTACTAATGAAGACTCTCATCCCTAATTGAACGCTCAATATTTTAGCCATTCCATCTGCAATGGTAGTAGTACCTGATTTATCTATTTTCTGAAAGTCTTTGGTGTAATCCACACTACCAATTGAAACTCGATGATTACCTCTGAAAGCCCCCGTATCGACTGGACTTTTAAGCACAACACCTTGAAGCATTGCAGCAGTAATTTTTCTTTGTAGTTCTGAGCCATCACGTAATACTTGGAGTGTAAATTGTGATGGCCTTAATCCGTTCCAACCCATAAAACCCACCTATCAATCAAGATTAAAATTTCCGCAACTGGCAAACCCAAATACTTCCGCTTGGATCTTTACCTACATTCAAAATTTTGAATTGACCACCCGCCACCCAAACATCATCAATCTGAGGCACACCCGTTACTTCATTTTGAAGCACAGTAGCTTTTACATCTTCAATTTGGTAATCAATAGGCTTTACCAAATCACGCTTATATGAGCCAAAAACACCACATCCTGAATATTGCTCAACAGTCACTACGGGATAAGTCTGTGTTTCAAAGTCGAAATCACCTGATTGGATTTCTTTGGAGCAAGTGAAAGTGGTAATTGCATCAGCTAAATCAGTATCAAATGCCTCTCCAATGTCGGCTTGTAGTTCATCTCTCAATCCCATTCAAACTCTCGCTTTCCTCAAACATAGCAAACAAATCTTGAGCGATACGCTGAATTGAATATGCCTCAAACTCAGTGCTTGGCTTTTTCTCACCCATTAGCTTTCTGATTCGCTGCCAAATATGAACCGCTTCATGTAGTAAAAGCCCATGAACTTCAATCAGTGTTCTTTCGCTGCAATCGCCCAATTGAACAATGCAATGCTTACCTTTGTCGTAATAATCAACCTGAGCACCAGCACCCAAATGCATAAATTCTTGTGTATCAGTTACATCGTCAAACAGTAGATCGAACTGATCTTGATTGCGAACAAGTGTGTATTTTGAATGATCAAAAGGTGAAATATGCCATTCTGGAACGTAGTTGTTATTCATCACAATTTCCTTACCATTTGAACTCGAGACTTTTTGGTATAAGGCTTAATCAAATCCCAAATGTATTGCTCAGTTGCATTTATTGATTTGGAGCCATCTTGGTATACCTTTTCACTTTCAACACTGTCAGCTTTGACTCGTTTGGATTTAAGATCTTGGTCTTTATCGATATAGAGTTTTTTATCAATAATGCCTTTGATGATTTCAAAGGATGCATCCTTTAAATCTTGTGGCGCATCTTTAACATTTTCATAATCTTTAACATTGCGAGCTATTAAATATGCTCGACTTTTCTTAAGAAGTTGAGCCTTGTCACTTTCACTTTGGTTGTTCCAAGTATCCCCAAGCGCTTGCTCAACTTCTGATTCAGTGACAAAACTCATAACTCACCTACTTTGCTTTGGTTGTTTTCGGTTTTTCATCATCCGTTTTATCGGCGTTTGCTTCCAATTCGGTGATACGGGCTTTCATTGCTTCAATGTTATTTTGGAATGCAATAAATTCACCTTTTGATGTTTTAAGCTGGTCTAAAGCTTCATCACGTTCTGCAACCACCTTTTCACACTCGGCTTTTGCTTCATCAACAACTGCTTGTAATTCAGGCGTGATGCCTACATTAACTTGAACTGATAGAGCCTGAGCATTTAAGAACGCATAGGCTTGTTTTACTGCCTCAGCATTTGGGAATTCATCATCGACTTCAACTGAAGTTGCGGCAGAGATAACACCTAGAAATGAAGTTCGGTAGCAAATATTTGGTTGCTGATTTTCAGGAATTGTATTTGTATAAATAACTTTCACTTTATTCTCCTAAGCAAAGGCGACCGAAGCCGCCAAGTTTATTAAGGTGTACCTGAGATTACCGCAGCAAAAGGCACAAGTTTACGATCAAATACACGCTCCCAATTCGCAGCATTTGCATACTGAGCAATTGTTGGAGTTTTATTTGGATCTTCCTCACCTTTCCATGAGAACCCAGCAGGCTGTAAGATGTAAGTCTTACGCTCTACGATGATTTCAGAACCACCACCATTACCACCTAAGGCATCACGCTGTACTTCGACTGGATTTGTTGGTGTACCTTCACCATAACCGAAGGCACCCGTACCAAAGAACATTGAAAGATACTGTTTAGTACCATAAGTAAGACCATCATCCATAAAGATTGGCTTACCAAGGTAAGTAGTTAAGATGATGTTGCCTTGAGAGTCTTTCACATACTCGATCAGGTCTTTTTGCACCATCTGCTTCATTACAACAGAATGCACGCCAATTGCAGCAAACTGATCAGCAGCATCACCAGCGGTAAATGCTGCATCTTGCATTGCTGTCGCGGTCATCGCTGCGCCAGCATCAATAACCATATCGCCTGAATTATTGGCAAGGTTAGATGCAATCACACCACGTGCAGCACCTAACAAATAACGCTGCCATTGACGCTCCCAATACTTCCCATAACGGTTGCGAATGTGTTGCATTGGTTCGCTGTTGGCAAGCTCAGTCGTTAAATCTGACACGCCATAAGGTTTGTTCAAATAAAGAGTACGCGCTTGCATCTTGCCTTGCGACGCTTTACCCACTTTACCTTTTTGATCTGGATCGTCTGTAGAGACGTTTGCTTCTTCACTGGCATCAAGATCCTGCCAGTAAGAAATCGTTGAAGTGCCTTGACCATTATTTGCAATATCACTCAAAGCTGGGTTTTTAGTAACGATTCCTGACTGATAAACTGCCGTTTTTTCAGGTGAGTTCACTGGATCTAATGTTTGGTAGTAATCCCCAACAAAAATATCCGCAATACGAGTAGCTGGCATAAATTAGTTTTCCTTAGTTTTTAATAACTGTTGAAATGCGTTTGGATTTTCACGAGCAATTGCTGCTCGTTCTGATTCTGTATAGTCAGACCATTTTTTAGTTGATGTTCCTGAACCTGGTGCACCAGAGCCTTGTGCTTTAGGGAAGAAATAAGACTTGGTTTCACGCAGACTTTCGACCCATTCTTTAGGGCTCAATGGTGTTGTGCCATCTTTCCCAATGATTGTTTCGCCATTGGCATCGATCATCACAGCATTGCCTTTTTCATCTAAAGCAAATTGTGATAAAGCTAAAGCCGTAACATCGTCTGTCGCTTCTGATAAACCACCAACACCACTGAACGCTTGAGCGATCTGACCTTTCACTACTGACTGTTTAAACTGGTTTGCATATGCTTCCGCTTTATTTGCCCGCTCAGTTTCAGCCTGTAGTTGTTTGTCATGGTCCTGCTTCATTTTTTCTGTACGCTTTTGAATGACTTCATCAATCTTGCCCTCGGCAATCAGTTTTGATTCTTCATCCATATTGGCTTTTGAAAGAAGGTCTTTAACTGCTGTTAAATCCACCCCTTCCAACTGCTTTTTAATGCCTGAAAGTTCAGTGTTTAAGTCTTTGTTCTTACCAAGAAGTTCATCATTTTTTGCCTTCAAGCCTTTGACCTGTTCATCTACGGCATTTTTGATTGCTTCTTGAATTTCAGGGTTGTTTAAATCAACTTTATTGTCATCTGACATTGTCTATTCCTCGAATAACCGCCTTGCGGATTTGTGAACCTGAGCTTTGCGCAGGCAATAAAAAAGCACCTTGGTAGGTGCTGTGATTTGAATCTTTATTTAAAACGTTTGTCGAAAATCATCTTCAAAGCGTATTCCAGTCGATCCCCATGCTTCAAAAGTAGCAATGAGCTTTGCTGGGGCATCTGCTGAACTCTCAATCTTAATATCAATCAATCCGCTTAGTGGCTGCCCTGTTTCCTCATCACAAAGAGTGAGTTTATGTTTGAATTTTGGATGACGCTTTACAACCAACATTCGCTTGCAATTCTTATCACCGCTCATAACCCCAACTCCTTAAACGTTTGTTCATCTAGTACTTTTAATTCTTTCAAAGTAAAAGGCTTGCCATTTAAAGGGTCAACAAACTTATCGATTAGATATCCGCCTTCAGAATAAAGCTTGTATTTTGATGGACCTAACCATTCTTTTTGAAAAGACTCATCTTGCCGATCAAACCACTCTTTATAGGTCGTATTAGCATCAACTTGACCTATCTTGCCATCACGCTGATCTTTAGGAATATCCTTAATCGCTCGATTATCTGCCACAAATGGTCTTAATCCAGCAACCTTCCCATCGGCATCTACGCCAAGCAAAGTTGATCTACAATGGGGATGCAATGGTGGATGCCTGATATTTGGATCACCCTTTTGCCATGTTGTTTGATCTAAAGACGCGCACAGTAATGAAGTTCTACCATCAAGCACACTAAAGAACTTGTAGAAATCAAATCCCAAAGCATCCCAAGTAGACAAATAAGATTGATTTGACACATGACTTCGCGCGGTCCTAACCACCCGATCCACATCTTTAAACGATTGATCGATCAAACCATCAAAATGAACTTTCTTTCCATCAATCGTTTTGTCATAACCTCGAATTCGTTTAATGATTTCATAATTAGTTTGACCAGAATTAATTCCATCTCGAATCGTATATTCAACTTTTTGGCGCGCTATAGTGGCAATATTCTCAAGCAAACTATCTACCAAAGCACCACCAGTTAAAGGTTTGTGCCTGATCTTTGTATACAGTTTTTTGCTATCAGGCTCTTTAATTGAATTGTTTAGTGCCTTGGATAACCACATAGACTCGTAAACAGCAAAAGCCGTTGCTGTTACTGCAAAAGTTTCAGGCAGTGCGACACTCAAGCTTAGGAACCATTCATCAATAAGGCTGCGCACTTCTTTGAGCTTTGGTGTTGTGTATTGTGCACCAGATAAGGCTACTTTCTCTTGATCGCTTAATTCATCCAGCAAATCACGAAGTTTCACAACCATTTCATCAGATTGACTACTAAAAAGCTGCCAAATCTCATTAGCAGTTTGACTCGATGCACGATGCAAGTAAGTTTGATGCTGAATAAATGCATTGAGAAACGCTTGTTCTTGAATCGAGTTATTCATGGTCTAACCCATATTTAATGTGCCTTCAGTTTCTTGTTCAACCTTAAGCAATTCTTCTTGGTACCCACCTTCAGGAAGTTTGCCAGTAGCAATGTAATCCCAGTAAGTTGAGAATGAATTTTTTCCCGCCAATGCGCCTTCATAAAGTTGCCTAGCCAAATTGATATCATAAGATTGATTTGAGAATTCAGCTTTTACCGTGAACACATAATCATTAGGATTTAGCCCAAGCCATTGCGCTGCATATTTTAATGCCTGCTCAATACCTTCAGCAGCACAAGTCACAATACTGTGTAAACTTGCGTGCTGATCATCTTGTCTTGCTCGACGTGCTTCACCTGATTCTTGAGTATTGGTGTCAATAACCTTTGCACCAGCTTCTAATGCAGCATTCTTTTGAGAATCCATTTCAGCTTTGGTTTTATCAATTCCTACGCCTTGAATCTCCAAATATCCGCATTCAGCATCCTGAGGTAAATCCCAAACAGCCATTACACCAGTAACACTGATTTCGTCATCATCGGACAAGCCACTAATCCATGGTTGAGGATGAGCCGTATGATGCAGTGATTGAAAATAATCCGCTGATAACTGGTAATACTTGATCGCAGCCTTTGCCATGGATAACAATGGAATTGATCCAACATTTGGCGAATTATTCGTTGCACCGATAAATACAAAAGTAATAAAACCTAGATTTTTATCTCCAATTTTCGGAGTCTTTTCTTCAGTTTTCCCACCGTCGTGCAGGAACACTTCAAAAGTACCATCATTCAATTCTAATGAGCGCTGTACAGTCTTGGTTGTATGACTGTATTTATCCTCGCCCACATTATGTTGTTCTTCTAAAACAACCAAAGTGGTGTCCTTTCGACCACCAACACTGTTTTCTTTCCAATTGATGATTGATAACGCCTCATACAAAGCAAAATAAGGCTTACCTTGATCATCCACATCAATATATAAACCACAACGACCAAACTCTAAAATCTGCTCAACTATTCGGATGAATAACTGCTTTAATCCGAATCCATCATTTGTTGCATTTTCTTCTAAATGCTTCATCAAATTGCTTTTGATTTGGATTTCAGGAGTTAGTTTAGAGACTAAACCAATCATAGTCCGCAATGAATCTTGGACCCATAATGGATATTGCGCACGTTGCAAATATCCAGCGTAAATCTCTTTACCCAATGGACTTTGCTTTTCAGCTTCGATTTGACCTGCTGATTTTGGTAAATATTTAGTTGTTGCGCTCTTAATTGTTTCTTCGCCAGCAACAGAACTTGAATCCTGCATCAGTTGCCAACTAGTTTTGACCGCTGCATATTGCGGATGTTGATCTGTAACTGCCATATTAATACCAATAAAAAAGCACCCGAAGGTGCAAACTGTTTAAGCCATCCCTCGAATTCTTCGAGTTTTGACTTTTCTTTCTCGCTTATTCATCGCTACACCAAACATGCGGAAGGCATCGGCACCATGAGATGTATGGTCATGCAAAGGTTTATCTTTCCAACACCCTTTTTTGTCATCCCACTCTTTACGATAGTTTTCTAAATGAGAAATACCTTCTTCACACTTGGTTTCATCAAACTCACAGTATTTAAGGATTTCACGAGTCTGTTCTATACCATCCATCACACCTATGCTTTCAACCACTTCAAATCGGACTGAATAAATCTCGCCTTCAATCTCATAACCTTCTTTAGCGATATCTAGACGAGATTTAGCATCACCTGTTAAAGAACGGTTTTTGATGTCGTGTGGTGCGTAGTGTTTTGAATATGTGTAGCCTCTATCTTTCAACACTTTAAAGTAATGTCTTAAGCCTTCACCCGAGTTCTCGTAGTAATCAATGACTTGATAACATTCATCAGAAATTTTCCTGATAAACCAAATTGCCATTGAGTCTGAAACGCCTAAATCCCAAAAGGTCATTACTGGCAAATGATCATTACTTGGTAACTCACCAACTCGACCATTTGCATATAAGAATTTAAATTGCTTCTTGTAATATGCGCCTTCAACTGATTGCTGAAATGCCTCAGATGGAATGCTTGGATATTCTCGCTTGATGTCATCACCAAGCGTTTTCTCTTTTTGCCAGTACCACTGTTGTTGTTCTGGTGAGGTATTTATATTGTATTTTGCCTTTAACTCAGCAAAATAATCTTTTAAACGCTGCGGAATTTCTCCAGCAACTGGTAATGCATATTCACCATTTTTCCACCAAGAGAAGAAAAAGAATTTCCAGTCCAAGATTCCTAATGTTCTGCCTTGTAATTGAAGCTTTTCAGCTTCTTGGCAGTAATCATAAAAATAACCAGCCTTTCCCTCAGCTGTTGATTCAAGCGTGATTTTTCCATCAACACTTACAGCTTCAAACGCACCAGTGACAATTTCACGCGCTTTATCTGGATATTTGGCGCAAATTTTACCAAACTCAGAAATATGCAGCCGTTTTAATGTACCGCCACGAAATGAAGTACTTACTGTAACTGAACCACCTTTCTTAAATACTAGCTCTTCTTTTGTTTCGATAAGAAGTGGATTTGCAGCTCTTAAAGGGTGAGGTAATTTTTCATACGCATATTTTACTTTCTCACGAAATAAGCGCTTAGCATCATGTAAGGTATGTGCAATCAATGCACATTTATCAGACATGAATAAAGCAGCATCTAATTGAATAATACAAACTTCTGTTGTAAACCCAAGCTGCCTTGCTTTTAAGATAATGTTTCTTGACCACTCGTTTTCAAAGTATTCAAGTTGTTCAAGAGTCATCTTGAATTTGACTTGTTTACCCTTCTTATCAGTGATGTAGTAGAGGTTATTTAATCGCCAGTGCTGATCAACAAGTTTTGCTTTATGCTCAGGTTTAAGCATATGCCCTCCTTATTAATCCCCTTTGCTTAATTCATCCATCAATTCGGAAAGAGATTGAATTTCTATAGTGCCTGAATGTTCTATCTTTCCTGCAAACATACCAATATGTTGACCAACCAGCTTTAAAGCAGCCATTTGATCATTCATTTTGATTTCAATGCCTTCTTTGGTCTGCTTTGCACCTGCATACAATAATTGAGCTGACTCACTTAAAGTTGACGTGTCTTCAATGTGCAAATAACCTTTACCTTCGCCATCACATGACGGGCATTCGGGATGAGGTGGTTTAGTTCTGCGAAATCCATAACCACCAACATCAGTTGGATAGTTACAACGATAATCTGGATCTTCTTTTTGAATTTCTCTCTCTTCAGCTATCGTTTGTTGTAAAGCATTTTCAAATTCTGCTTCATCACGCCACTGGTATTGATGGTCTTCACCCCAACAAAAACGGCAATTTACTAATTTGTGTTTTACCAGTTCACGCGGGTCAGCTGTAGCAACTGCCCAAAGCCGAGATAAAACATCAACCTGCTCAATATGTAATTCTTTTGCACGTTCACCTTTAAGAAAGTTGATGCGATCCTGCATATCAGGATTACTCCAAGCTCTCCATGAGGTACTCTTATCCGCATACCCTGCCAATTCACCAGCCTTGGCAATGTTTAAGCACTTTAAGTATTCTTGTGCCAAACGTTCGCGACGATCATCTTCGAGTGGCTCACTCCCTTTCGGAAGTTCTATATCTTCCATAAAGGAATCTCCAATAAAAAACCTCCCGAAGGAGGTTTAGTTATTAACCAACTAACTGCTTACGAAAGGATTTATGGATCATCTCTTTTATGTCATCTTCTAAGTTGGCTTCAAATATAAGAATAATACTTGCAGATTCAAATTCAAAAGACGACTTATCATATTCTTGACCAGATAGATAAAGTTCTAGATTCCCGCTATTACTTATATCTGAGAATCCAAATTTATCTCCACAAATATTTACTAAGATATATTGTTTTGATTTCATTATTATCTCTATAATTAATTTAGAAACAATAAATTATCAAATTATCCAAGTAAGATCAATCACCCAACACAACTCTTAAATTCTTAATCTGTTCTTTTAATCGAATCATCACATTGTCTATTGCGATTAATTCGCTGTGTCTTAATCCTGAACGGCTAAGGTTTTGATACTTAGACAGCTCAGCACTGCAAAGCTCTAAGTCTTTTCTAGCCTGTACTGTGTCTGTCATATTTCACCTGACAAAATAAAACCCCTTTCGGGGCAAAGGAAACGTAGCGAAAGGTTAGAACAAAGCAATACGCTTTGCTAAGACATCACTGTACTGATCCATAATTTCAGCTTGCTTGTTGAGTAATTTCCATTGCTCATCATCAATGAATGCTGGTTGACCTTTGTCGAGGAGGTTTTCAAGCGCATCAAGCTTTTGTGTTAATTCGATTTGCTCTAAACGCACTCGGTCTTGTGGGGTTTGTGACTGGTGATAAGATTTTTCAAAAACGTCACGTGGCGACCAAGAAATATAACCCTTATGACGTTCATCATTTGGCTTGCCACCATCGACATATTCAACCAAATAACCTTGCTCAGCTGGATCTTCATTTTCAGGAATAGTCCAACCTCGGTACTCGTTATACTCACCGCGTGACATTGTTGTTGCTAATACTGATTTTGTACCAATGAATGCAACCATTGATAATGCTAATAATTTTGACATCCCACTTTCCTCTAGGCATTAAAAAACCCCTCTGGAGGGGTTTAATTCTTAAAATAAATTTATAAAATTAATCAGCCAACTTAAATGTTGTGCCTATTAATGTATAGTCATCAATAGGCCCTTTATTTTCAATTCTTCTCTTAAGAGCATTACCAAATTTAATAATATCACTCATTGTCATCTTACTAAATTTTTTTCTTTGCTCCCAAAAATGATGTGCTCCATCTGACATTATAAAGAAAGATATTTCATCTCCATATTCTTCCTTCATAACATCATAAGGAATAAAGATATAATCATTATTCAATTCAATAAATGTTGAAATTGCATTTGTTAGCGTATTTTGGCCTATATTTTTTTCAGCAAGCTCTTTTTTGGTGTAGATCTTTTTGTCAAGAAGCTGTTGATATTGGGTATGATCACTGGTTAATTGAATTAATTTTAAATCTTGTTTTATAAATACTCTGCAGTCGCCAACATGCCAAATGCTTAATCCAATGTCATCTAAATAACAAAATGATAAAGTGGTTGATGCTTTGTTTGACTCAGCATCTAAGCTTTCAATAAATCTATTAAATTCAGTTATGATTTCACTTTTAAATAGATCTCTTAAGTAAGTGTGGCTAATATTCCCATTATCTTTTAAAAAGTTACAAACAAAATTTGAAGCCTCACGCGCACCTTTATAAGAACCCAAACCATCAGCAACACCAAACAAAAATCCATTGTTCTTTTTAACAGGTGCAAGTAATGAATCCTCATTTTGTTTTTTCTTTTCTAATTGAAACTTATCTCGAGACTCTGAAAAAGCTAAGATCGAACTTAATTGAGTTATCATTTTATCACCCTTGCAACTTCATTTTTAATTTCTGTTACTGATTGATATCTTAAAGCTGGCCTATAACTACAGCATTTCGATGAAATTGCATCTAACTCAGGAATCTGTAATTGTGTTATTACAGCTCCTAAAGCGTATATATCAGACAAGTTAGAATATTCACATGCCACCAGTACTTCTGGTGCCATGTAGCCTTGCGTTCCTAGTCGCAGTCCAATTGCACTCATTACATCACCTGGATGTTTTTTATCATTAGTATTTTTAATGAGTCCAAAATCTGAAATTTTGTAAACACCATCAAATAGCAAAATATTTGCAGGCTTTATATCACGATGAACTAATCCCTTATCATGAAGGTATTCTAATCCGTCCAAAACATCCAATACGACATCTATTTTTTCTTCTTTTGTAAGTTTATCCTTTCTTATTAATTTATCTAAATCTGAATCTGCATAATCCATTACAAAAAATGGGGCTTCTCCACCATGTACAACACATATTGGAGCAATATTTTTATGACTACACTGAGTTTGATATCTAGTTTCTTGGTTAAACCTAGCTAGCAACTCTCCTTCAGAAAGAAAAGAAGCCTCTGCAATGTCTTCTTGAGGTGAGAATTTCTTTAAAGCATATTTGTACTTGCAATTAGGTAATGAAACTTCAAAAACTTGACCAAAACCACCACCGCCAATTACACCTACAACATCAAATTCATAACTTGAATGTCTAAAAGTATCCAAAACCAACCTCACCCTATATGAATTGTATGGACCGTATTTAAAATAAGAACAATAGATATTTTTATGAACTTCTAGCTTATCTATTATATCCATACACATGAAATTTATACTTATTATTAAAACACTTTAACGATAGAATGAATATATTTTTTTACTAACTTCTCTTTAAAATTTAAACATTTTTAACCTTCCCACACTTCCGACACTCTCTCACCGTAAAGAAATCTGAATATTCCCAAATGTGATGGCAGAAGATTTGTTTAATTCGGAGCATGCTGTTCTCCTTGGAATATGGCACGCCATGTAGGGCTCGAACCTACAACCATTGGTATAGAAAACCCATGCTCTATCCATTTGAGCTAATGGCGCATAAAAAAAGACGCCTAAGCGCCTTAATTTTAAATACGGGATAATCCCTTATTTGATCTGCCTTGCCAGTTTCTCAGCCTCGACAAACGCATCATGAAAACTTACTTTATCTGAAAACCAAAACTTATAGGTCTTGTCGCCAATTACGATTGACTGCTGAAAGTAATCATTCGGGCTTTTCTCTACAACCTGACCGTTCTGTTCGCCACCGATGCAAATATTCATGTGTTTTCCTATTTATCGGTGGGAGTGTAGCACTAAACGGTTTCTAAAAATGTCCAGACAAAAAAATACCCACGTATTGGAGTAGGTGGGTAGCAAAAACTGTTTGGTCTTGGGTGAACCGTAATACGACCAGTATATAAAAACTATACCTTAGTTATCATTTAAATGATAGCCCTATGCTTTTAAATCTTTGTAAGTATTTTTCCTATACTTTTCAATTGCATCTGAGGCACATTTGATTGATGTCTCTAATGCAATAATCATCATGTTTTCGTATTGCTTCCATGTTAAACGATATGAATTTTGAGTCATCTGCCAAGAGCGAATCCCTGCATAATACAATCGACCTTGAGCAGTAAAGTTATTCTCAAGCTCAGGATCTATTGAGAAATCAATTACCATTCGAGCAATCAACACTGCCAAATAATCTAATTGAATCCCCTCTGGTTCTCGACGCTTATCACTCAATGCATTTGCAATCATGATCTTTGCCAAATGATTCTGCACAAACTCAAAATCACTCTTACTGTTCTGTCCAAAGATGATCACCGAAGTAATCGACTTCTCCAACTGGGTTTCCATTGACGCAATAGCACCCAAGCGATCTTGATAGTCCAAAGGTTTCTCTCCTGTGCCTTTTGTCTCATCATTGAATTGCGGTGACTTAGCAGTGATGCCATGAGTCAACCACTCAAATTGTTCAAACTTCTCTGCTACTGCGTTCATAATTGCCCCTTAAACTTCTAAAATCTCAATCCCATGCACCGACATCATCAAGTGCTTTTTGATTCGATACTCAGCAAGACTTCTAGAAATCTTGCTTTTGACATCTTCCACCACTTGAGCCCCATCTTTGAGATAGACAAAATCAGCTATGTATCGAAGTGCTGGCTTTTTACGTGGCTCATTGCTAAATCTGACTGACTCAGCGAGTACAAACGCGTATTGCGTCTGTAGCTCTCTGATTTCCCCTGAACGTTCGAGTATCTTCAACTCTCGATAACGTTTAGACTCTTTGACTGAATCGAACTTTAGACCATCGCATTCGATAGTCTTGTTCTTGTATTTTGGTTGTCTTGACCTAGCCACTGGCTTGCTCTGCGTTTGCCACCCTTTAGGAATTTGCATGCTCACCTCGCTTGATTTCAGTCTTTTCACTAGCAAGATATAGATCCACTTCTTCAAGCAAGGTGTTGTACCTCTTTTTAGACTCAGCGCTCAATTCAGATGCTTGTTTGTTAATCTCCATTGCTTTATTGAATTCTTTTAAGCTGTGGACTGGCTTATTTGCATCATCTTCAAAGCAGTTTGCAAAATCTTGGAATCTATCAATTGATTCACGATGCACTTGAATCCAATTGATAAACATCAACCCAATTTTTGCTAATTCTTGATTATTCATGCTCACCTCGCAGGGCTCTCTCTAAAATCTGCATTGCATGTTCATAAGCATTTGCTTCACCTTGAGAATGCATATCTGCTTGCTCTTTCCATTCAGCCCACTTTTTATTATGTAAAGACTCAAGTTCAGATATTGCTGATTCAATCCGCTTGTCTTTCTCTTTCAATTCAGAATCATTTAGATTAATAACTGACTCTAAACGCTCAATTGTCTTCATATCACTTTCAGCGACTTCTTTTAAAATTTGATTCTGTGATGAAAGCTCATCAACCTCAGCCTGTCGGGATTGCGCCATTTCAACCAGTGCAATGATATTTAAGGGATGTGCAACTACATCTACAAATGGACCATAATGTCTATTGCATGCGTGAATAGCATCTTCGGCTGCACGTTTAATCAGTGTTAATTTTCTATGATCTAACTTATCCATGACGTTCTGCCTCCAAAACTCTAACCCAATCAATTGGCACATAATCAATCGGCATGGCTCCAAGATCAGCCAATTTTTCAATCGTTAAATCTGTTCTAATCCAAAAACCAACATCTTTGTTACTCCAATACAAAACAGCTTTAGTAAGCGGTTCAACTCGATAGTAATTTGTACAATTACGAGAATGAGGTGTTCTGAAATGGGTTGTACCATTTGGCTTGTTAGCTCTAATTTCTTTGATACTTAGACTCATAAATCCACCACCTTCGTACTCGGGCTAACGTGATTGCGAATGTCTGTGACGTGGTCTTCATCAAGTGGTAGATAGTTCTTAGTGCTATCGCAGTGTTTGCATACTAAGCTTCTATACTTATCACCATTGCTCGTCATGTCATTCCATTCATGATTGCAATGATCTTCGTCATGTTTTGCAATGGCGGTGCGGAGGTCTTCAATAACCAAACACTTAGAGCATGGAATAAAATCAAGAAACTTCTTCTTCTCCACACACCACCAAATTGCCCAATCAGGCGCACTCTCTACAATCTCTCGCATCTGCTCAATTGTCAGGTTGTTTATAGTTGTCATAGTGCCACCTCATTGCGCTCAACATTTAAGATGTCTTTTGCGTACTGTGTTGCTTTGTAATGCGTGTCCGTAACTCGCTCTAAATATCTTTGCTTCACAAACATTTGAAGCAAGTGATAGACATTAGCTCTATGAATATCTAGCACTGCTTCTTGAATATCCTTGATCGTAAAAGGTTGTGTTGCATAGCACGCAAAAAGCACTACACTTAAATGATCTTCGAATGTTGTTTTAGATTCGCTCACACCCCACCCCCTACTCGTTCCACGTCAGTAATGGCTTTTTTCAACTTATAACCTGCGGATTCAGGCTTTTTTTCACAAGGAGATAAATCATATAGTTTTGCATCTTCTAATCCTCCCCATGACTCCACTAACTCCCAACTATCGACTAGTTTTTGCAATTCATTGCAACGCAGACCAGACTGGAGCATTAATAATTGGTCTATCGTGTAACTTGGTAAATTCAAGAATTTCTTGGCTTCTTCCCAACCGTGTTTTTTCACAAACTCAACCGCATTCATACCAGCTCCCCTTGCATTGACCCGCTCTCAATACCATCTAAAACACTGCCTACATTTCCGAACTGGCAATACTCAAATCGATCACTCAAACGAACCTCTCCTTTTTTGCCTTGTCGGTTTTTAACAACATCAGCAACGATCACGCCTTGTGCATTTGGACATGGATAGAGCATCACAATTTTGTCGGCATCCTGAGCGATTTGCCCTGATCCGCGTAAATCAGACATTGTGATTTTTTTGCCAATGGCATCTTTTGTGAGTTGAGATAAAGCGATTACTGGAACCTTGAAATCCTTAGCAATCTTTTTCAAACCTTTTGAAACTGCGGTAATAACATCGTATTGTTCTTTGAAATATGGATCGCTCATCAACTGGATGTAATCAACAATCACACAGCCGATTCGTCCATGCTTTGCAATTGATTTCTTAATTTCTCCACGGATTTCTTGAATTGTGATACCTGTTTTATCAACGATATCAAGCTTGTATTGAGGGAAAACATCGACAGTCAAATGAACCCATGATGAATAATCATCACTTGTCATATTTCCCTTGTTGATGTGATCAAATGGGATCTTGCCCAAAGCACTTACAATTCGATTGGTGACTTCGTAATGAGCCATTTCACCTGAGAAAAACAATGTAGGTGCGTTGTTCCGCTTAACTGCATTGAGTGAAACCATCTGAGCCATTGTTGTTTTACCGCCACCTGGTGCGCCAGCGACTACCATGTAATGACTTGGCTCTATATCTCCAAGCATTGCATCAAGGTCACGTAAACCTGTATTTACGCCATAAGCCAAACCAGTTTTGTTGGTCTTGTGCTGGATCTTCTCGTTCAGTACTTCAAACGCCATAACGCTTGAATCCTGTAGGTTGTAACGAGTATCGGTGGCAATCACTGACTCAACACCAGCCACAATTTCTTGGGCTTTCATTGGCATGTCTTCAGTCAATGTGTTTTGAGCCAGCTCAATGATTTTCTTACCAGCTGATTCAATTTTTCGGCACTCGGTAAGCTTCTTTAACTTCAAGATGTAGCTTGGAATGTTGTAAAACGATGCTGGTGCCTCTTGCATCATTTGCATCAAGTACTGCTCGCCACCAAGGATATGTAATTGGTTGTTGGCTTGAAGTAAATCCTTAACCATCACCACGTCATACGGCTTGCCTTGGATATTTAGGTTTTCAATGGCCTTTAAAATTTCTTGGTGACGAGTAGCGTAAAAGTCCTCAACACTCGGCTTTACTTCAAGGCTGTTGTAGCTGTTGTCAACAGTCATCAAGGTTGCTAGTACAGCTTGTTCGAATTCCATCTTGTGAAGGTTTGACATGATCAGAACTCCACAAATGAATCTTCTAGAGATTCTTGTTGATTGGATTGTGGATGTGCAGTTCTTGGATTTTCCAATTGCTCTAATTGACTATTGGTCTCATGCCATGCCCAAGTTGCTTTGAAAGATTCCCAGCCACGTAAAACAATGATCTGAAATACACGTTCATTTGAAAGTTGTGCTTCGCTTGCTTGATTGAAAATGATTTTCAAAGCACGCTCAGTGATGGTTTTACGTTTCTTGTTTTTCAGATCAATAAACTCTTGAGCTGTTTCTTCTGAAACTCCATTTTGAGATAAGAATTTTTTAGCAGAGAATTTTTGTGCTTTAGGTGCGGATGCGCCTAAATTAATATCTGTAGTATTCTCTGTTGTATTCTCTGTAATAGATTGCCCGTTTGGTGCAACACTGTTGGTACGTTTGGTGCCAACTAGTTCGCCCGTTTCGTTCAGACTAGATTGCCCGTTTGGTGCATACTGTGATGAATCAAGGCTTTCAGAGTATTCTATTAATGCTTTGTATAGATTTTCACGCTCAACTTTGAAGTAAACCTTGCAAGGTACACCCCTTTTCATTTCCTTTAAAAAACTTAGGTCTTTCAGTTTTTTACGGGCATTTTCCTGTTCTTTGCGAGTTAGACCAGTTTCCATAGTCCAGTCATGTTGGGTTTTATAGATCCACCCATCAGAATTTTTAGTACGTGCGGTCCAGTACACCAATTGCGACAGCATTAGTGCGCCATTAATTCCACACCCGATAAAAACATAGTGTTTGTTAAACGCAATTGGTTGATCGTTCATAGCCTCAATCAGCTTAATCATTGAGATTGATGTATTCACACAGCACCTCGCAGAAAATCAAAAAGGTCATAACGAGCTTTGGCAACACCCATGGCATTGTCTAAGCATGGCTTTTCCATATTTGCTTTGAGCGCACCTTCAAGAAGTCTGATTTTTTGCTCAATCATTCTTTCTCGATAGGTTGCTTGCGGCTCTGGTGGTTCATGTGCTAAATTTGTTTTCATTCGATACTCCATGATTCTTTAGGGGGTTATTGAATACGCGGTGAATTACACGAAGCCTGATCTCGCAAATCAGGCTTTTTTAATGTCTAAATCCCCGTGAATCCCTTCGGATCCCTCTCGAAATTCGACCTCTGTACTTAAATCCCTTAACAAAGCTGATACTCCCAAGCGCTCGAACGATTTTGCTTGTAAATTAAGTACATGCCACTCACCTGCAATTTCTTTTTCAAGCAGGTAGGCCATATATTGAGCAAGGTCTTTACCTTTAATTTCAGCTAAAACCTTTGCTCGTTCGTGATTCTCAGGAGATAAGCGCACATGCGTAGATTTTTTTTCAAGGCTCATGGTTTTTCCTATGCCACTTGGTGGCGTGTAATTGGTTCTTTTCCATTTGCTAAGTCACGGATTTGGTATTCGCGAGCTAATGGGATTTTGTTTTCTGGCCATTGATAAACTGCTGATGGTTCAACACCTAAAAGCTTAGCCAGCTCAACACCATTAACCCCAAGCAACTTCAATGCTTCATGTTTGGTCATCACTAACACCTTAAAATAAGATTTCTTAGTATTTAATCAAAGAAAACTTATAAAAGCAATATGTAAGATAACTTATATGGAAAAACAATCTGCTGGTCAGCGCATACGTGCGCTTAGACGTTCGAAAAAATTAACTCAAGTGCAATTAGCTAAGGTTGCCGGAGTGAGCTCGCCTGCTGTTACTGAATGGGAAAAAGATAGTTATTTACCTAAGGCTGCATCACTTGAAGCTATGGCGAATGAGTTTGGCGTTACTACTGAATATATTCTTACTGGAAAGGGTGGTGAATTTAAAAGCGAAAGGAATGTTGCGCCTGTTTCACCTAAAATGGCCCCAGTTCTCTCTTGGGTGCAGGCTGGCGTGTTTACCAACGTAGAGTCGGTTGATATGTCACAGGTCGAGGAGTGGCTTCCTTTACCTGATGATTGTGACGAATGTTTTTATCTAAAAGTTCAAGGATTAAGTAACTACCCTACATTTCATGAGGGGGATTACATTCTTGTTGATCCAACAGTGCAATATGATGAAATGCAGTCAGGGGATGTGATCGTTGTAAGAAAGCATGATGAGGCCACTTTTAAACGGCTGGTTATCGAAACTGATAACTCAAGATATTTACAGGCTCTAAACCCTGAATTTAAACCAAATATCATCCCGCTGGATGAAGAGTGTGTTTTTGTTGGAGAGGTGGTTGACTCGATTAGATATGTATTTAGATCAAAGCGCAGAAATAAGATGCGCAAGAGTTAATAAGGCTGCCTTTGCGTGAGTTCATTAAATTAAATTTCTTATATAAAAGAGAATATTATGATCGCAACACTGAATAAGTCTAAAACTTCGCTAACAATTAATCGTCAAGAGTTTAAATTGGCTTTAGCTAAAATTGGTGCAGGAATTGATAAACAAATAGCATCACTTAAAAAAGCCAAGCAAAGCTACGATCCTGCTGATATGGCGCGAGAAGTGATTGCTGAAGCTAATATTTTTGAAGCGATTATTGAGGGGTTTAACGAGGCTGAAGAAACTAATTTAAAGCTAGGTGATATAACAAATCTTGATGCTGCACAAGAATGGATAGATGAATTTTTAGAAAATTATTCTGATAAGAAAGATTAAAAACTGCGAACCCGACGCAGTCCTTTATAAATTATCGGGGAACAGACTTTGGAGAATTAAATGAAAACAGAAAAGCGTAGAAGAAAAGTTTATTACAAATCAGTTAATATGCCTGATTCTAAACACAATCTTCAGACCCTATTAGAAAGAGCGCTAAGCACTGGTGCCTTACAATATTTAGCAAAAGACCGACATCAGTTGATTAATAATGATTCAAAAGACTTTATCTTATTAAATCATCATACTAACTTTCAAGGTATGCTTTTTGGTCAACTCGTATTTGTTGAATATGATAAATCTCAAACTTTTTTACGCTTGGATGAGACAACCCAAGAATATAAAATCGAGCCATTAGATATAAAAACTATTCAACCTAAAGACGAAGAGAACGAAGAACTTAAAAATCAGTTTATTAATTCCATTCTATATTTTGGTGTGTTTGAAAATCATTTGGTACTTATGCAATCGCCCGCATTAAAAAGCAACCATCTTGAAGATTATCTTAAATGGCTTTTGTCAAACTCTTCTTTGCTAGATGTAACATCAGTATTGGCATTATGTGATACCATCAGTAAGGAGTCTCAAGAAAAAATTAAAAAGAACCCTGCTAAATCTCTTAAAATTGGTGCCCCTATAGAGACTAAATTGGATGAAAGCAAGCATAATACAAGTGTTATTGAACAAGCAAAATCAGCATCTTTTAACCTAACAGGTAAAGGGATTGAGATTTTAAAAACGGTTTTAGGTCAAGATAAACTAAAAGATCTGCACTTGGAAGATGGTCTTGATGCATCAAACCTGAAAATGTACGTGGTAATGACTTACGATAGAAAAACAACTGAAAGCGGACAGAAAGTCATTGACACTGTAGCCACAGCATTGAGACACTTGCCAGATGATGATTATCAGATTGAGCTAAAAAATGGCGGAACAATTAAAGCAGGTGAACTGAGAATATCAACAAATCTTTCCGTTGAAATTCTTAATGGAACAGTAAATGAGACAAATCTATGGTCTCAAATGCATGCATGGTTGATGAGCAACTTAAAACCAAATGGATAGCTAAATTATGGAAACTCCAGTTAAACGAATCTTCGTTAATAGCTTTCATTCAATTGCTATATCAGTTGCAATTGTTGGAGTAGTGTCCTTTTTTATCCTGAAACACTTTAATTTAAACTTATCTAAGGAGTCTTTAACTTGGTGTTTGACTTTCATTATGGCTCCAATTGCAATACTTTTCCAATCAATGAATGCACTTAATACCACTGGTGAAATAAAAGACTTAACTAGTTCTGAATCCAGACGTCTAGACTTTATTTTAAGTACTCGTGGTAAAATGACTAGAAATTCAATTCTTTTTTATGTTGTTTTCGCCTTTATTGCTGGATCTTTGCTTTGGTTAAAAATAGATACTAAAATAAGTTTTTCGCTAATTTTAGGTTTATTGATCACAGGAGCGTTGAGTATCGCAGGAGCTATTCAAGACAATCTTGAAGCATCTCAGTTTAAGCGTGTAATTCAATCTAGGGCTAGTGAAAAAGTTGAAGCAGAAAGAATTCTTAAAAAGCTAAAAGATTCAAAATAAAATAGTAAAACCTTATAACTAACCCACCCTGCGTGGGTTTTCTTTTGTCTATTAAAGCATAAATAAAATAAGTTTCTAAAAAAATATAAGTTTTCTTAGAATAATTCTTGACAATAAAACTAAGTTTTCTTATATTTATCTCATACACAAACAAAAGCCCACTTAGACAGCAAATCACAAGTGGGCTTGTACTTAGTACGAGGTAATTATGTCACACAAAAAACCACAACGTCTACTGACGATCGAACAGATTTCGAATCGTTGGTTTTGGAGCAAGGTTCAAAGCTTACTCCTTGGCTCAATCATCATCTTTTTGATCGGTGCGATGTTCTATATCGCTTTGGTAAGGGGGTGAGTATGGAACGTCCGATTTTGTTTAATACTCCAATGGTTCAAGCCATTTTGGAAGGTCGTAAGATTCAGACTCGACGCGTATTGAAAGTGCAACCACCTTTAACCGATAAAAACATCATACCTCTTTATACAATGGAACCAGAGCCAAAGGTTACAGAAGTTACCATGCATGAAGTTATGGATAATGGAATGCCTTTCCCTTCATCAATCTCTCGCCATAACTGTCCATATGGAAAAATTGGTGATCAGCTTTGGGTGCGTGAAACATTTCGTTTATTCGATTCTGATGAATGCCCACATTCAGATTTTCCTTGTGGATGTCCAAGTTGGGGAACACCTCTCTATCGAGCATCTCATGATTGCTTTGATGGTGAAAAGTGGACTCCATCAATTCACATGCCACGTTCAGCAAGCCGTATTTTGCTAGAAATCATTAATGTTCGTATAGAGCGCCTAAATGATATTTCTAGCGAAGATGCCAAGGCTGAGGGAGTGGAACAAATCATAGTACAAGATAATGTTCCAGATGGTGATTCTTGGGTTAGAGCTGATCGCCTTATGTGGAAAGGCTATAAAAATAAAGAACGTGCATATCGTGAAACAGCAATAGAAAGCTTTAAATCACTTTGGCAGGAAATTAACGGTTCAGATTCTTGGGCTGTAAATCCATGGGTATGGGTGGTCGAATTTAAGGTTAAGGAGCCACAACAATGAATATGCTTTCTAAACCACTTAATGAATGGGATGTATTAAAAAAGCGTTATGGCTCTAACCGTCAGTATGCACAGCGTAAAGTTTTATCAAGTAAATCTCATTTTCATGATTTTGTTGAATTTCTAATTCATAAAGGTGCGGATATATCTAGCAAGCCTGCTCAAGATGAAGCTTTAAGATTCCATCTAAATGGCGAAATTGGGATTGTCTACACAAGAGGATCAGGAAATCTTTTAGCGCACAACTTGGGTGTTCAATACCAAGATTCGATAAAAGAACCGATTCAAAAAAACAATCACTCAACGATAGGTTTTAACTTGGGAGTATATGCCTAATGAATATGCTTTCTAATTACGCTCCTGAAGCGCCTACTTTTCAAAATCTTGTAGTTGCTGATGAGTTTGTTATCCAAGACTCAAAAGTCTATTTCTCATTAATTGTACCTAACTACAGCGCTTGTTATGTGTCCGCTGTTGTTGAAGCAAATCAAACTACAAGTTCACTTGCTTGGAACAATACAAGTGATCCACAAAATGATGTTGATGTGGATTATGACTTGCTTGAAGTAGCGACTTGGCACCGCCCTGTTGTTGAGGGTTTTGACGAGATTCTAGCTGTTCAAGGGCTTCGATTTGCACTGACAAATAGCCAAGTTTATACACTTAATGAAATGCTTAAGGCGCATTTTGAAGAAGAAAAAGTTAATGAATTGAGAGGGGTTGCAGCATAATGGAACTACAAGTATTAGAACAAAATGTGATTGTGGCTGCATTCAACAATGCGAATGGCATTCAGGCAATCGTTGATCAAATTAAAGCTCAAGTAAGCAGTATCGTTCCCGATGTTACAACTGCAAAAGGCCGCAAGGAAATTGCCTCACTGGCTTACAAGGTTGCTCAATCAAAATCTGCAATCGATGCTGAGGGTAAAAAGCTCAAAGAGCAATACACGGTTGTTACCAACAAAATTGATGCAGATCGAAAATTTGCACGTGATGAATTGGATGCTGAGCGTGACCGTATTCGTCAGCCTTTAACAGACTGGGAAAATGCGGAAAAAGATCGTGTGGCGAAGCATGAAGCGGCCATTCGGGCAATTAAAAGTCTCTATGACGAAAATACAGCATTTCAGGAATTGCATGTAATTAGAGGAAGTATTTTTGATCTTGAAAACTTCAATATAGATGAGTCTTTTGAAGAATACGAAGAGCAAGCCAAACTTGCAAAATTCGAAACACTTGAAAAGCTTCGCACTGCCCTTGTTGCATGCGAAAAAGCAGATGCTGAGCGTGCTGAATTGGAGCACTTACGTCAAGCTGAAATCGAGCGCCAACAGAAAGAACGTGACGAAAAAATTGCACGTGAAGCAGCTGACAAAGCACGTGTTGAAGCTGAAGCAAAAGCACTTGCAGATCATAAAAGAGCTGAGCAAGAAAAGCTTGAAGCAGAACAACGTGAAGCACGTTTAAAGCTCGAAAAAGAACAAGCTGAATTGCGCGAACAGCAATTAAAGCAACAAGCCATTGAGCGTGAAAAGCAGGCTGAAATTGATCGCCAAAAAGCGGTTGAAGCTGAGCGTTTGCGTATTGAGAAAGAAGCTCAAGCAAAAGCGGATGCTGAGCGCAAAGCTGAAGAACAACGCAAAGCCAATGTTGAACACATGCGCACCATTAATCGCGAAGCTTTCTCTGCAATTGAAGGTTTGAGTCTAGGGATTCCAGAAGCTCAAATAAAAGAGTTAATTACAGCGATTGCTAAAAACCAAATTCCACACATTTCGATCAAATACTGAGGATTAGAAGATGAATGCACCTATACAACACAGCACGATTGTAACGGCTCAAATCACTCAAATGGCAGATCTTTTAGGCCTTGGTAATGTTGATCCAGTTGAATTAAAAAATACATTAATTGCTACTGCTTTTAATAATGGTGATAAAGAAATTTCAGACGCTCAAATGGCTTCTTTGTTGATCGTTGCAGGCCAATATAAGCTTAATCCGTGGACCAAAGAAATATATGCTTTCCCTGATAAAAATAAAGGGATAATCCCTGTTGTTGGTGTTGATGGCTGGTCGCGCATCGTAAATAGTAGCCCTAATTTTGATGGCTTGGAATTTAAATACTCTGAAAATATGGTCACCATGGAAGGTGCAAAGGTTGCTGCACCTGAATGGGTGGATTGCATTATTTACCGCAAAGATCGTGAGCGACCAACTGTAGTGCGTGAATATTTGGCTGAATGCTATCGCCCACCATTTAAAGGAAAATATGGCGATGTGGTTGGCCCATGGCAGTCACACCCTTCTCGTTTTTTACGACACAAAGCGACTATTCAATGTGCACGTTTAGCCTTTGGCTTTGTTGGAATTTATGACCAGGACGAAGCAGAACGAATTCAAGATGGTGGCACAGTTCGCACTGTTCAGGGTGAAACGGGCGATTTGATTCCCGATGGTTATCAAGAGTTTGAAGAAGCACATTTAAACAATATGCGTGAATTGGCATTTGAAGGAATGGAAGCTCTTGAGACTGGTTATGCAGAATTACCAAAAGGTAAATGTCGCTCACACTTCTGGACCATGCATAAAGAATCTTTAAAGGCTGCTGCACAAAAAGCCGATCAACCACAAGGGGAAGTTTATGAACACTCTGCAGCGGAATGATGATTGGCATGCTCAACGATGCGGAAAAATTACCGCATCACGCATCAAAGATATGGGCGCAAAACCATCCAAAGGCAAGTGCTACAACGCTTTGGCGTTAACTATTCTTTCTGAGCGCCTTACTGGCGTTCAGGAAGAAACTAAAACCACTGGCCCTATGCAATGGGGGATTGATCAAGAGCCATTTGCAGTAATTGCTTATGAAAATGACACAGGATCATTTGTCACAGATGTTGGTTTAATCGATCACCCTGCTATCAAAATGAGTGGTGCCAGTCCTGATGGATTGGTTGGAAAAAATGGGCAACTTGAGATTAAGTGCCCTTCTACCACAACGCATTTAAATACGATTTTGATGCAAGAAGTTCCAGATGAACATATTCCACAAATCACATGGCAATTGGCCTGCACTCGTCGTGAGTGGTGTGATTTCGTGAGTTACGATCCGCGACTTCCTGAGCATTTACAGCTTTTCATTAAGCGTATTTATGCGAAAGATTTGGATATTCAAGGTGTTGAAAACTCAGTTATTGCATTTAACCGGGTAATTGATAGCGCCTTTATTCAGCTTAATCAAAAGGAGCTCGCAGCATGACCCTCCTAAAACTTTACTTTCAACTTTGGCAAATGGCGTGGTGGTTGTGATGGAAATTAAATATTTACTTGTGAAAGCGCATGTTCGCTACTGGGAAGATTCCACAATCAATGGCATCGAAGATACTGAAAACGGTGAGAATATCCCTTGCAAACAAGGCGAAATGTGGTGCCCTAAAATTGATATTGCTACAGGCATTATACAAAACTGGGAAATTGGCAAGACTGCAAACATTCATTACAAAGTAGCAGATTGTTGTGGTTGGGAATTATTGGATAAAAGTAATTCTGTAATTTCATCTCAAGAAGATGGGTATGTTCCAAACACACTGTCACCAGCTGAACGTGGATATGGTGATTACATCATCATGAATATTAATGAAAACGGTCAAATAGACAAATGGAAGTTTTCACTTAATGACTTTCAAAACGACTAATTAAATTCAAGCAAAAATCTGCGCATTATCATCAAAAAATAAGGATTTTTCGCAGAATATTGCACATAGGTGATGATATGGATATTAAAAAAGAACGTGAAGCTTTTGAAGAACATTTAGCAGGAATGAATATTCATAACTTGCGAGTAGGAACAATATTCGACACAGAGAAAAATGAATACTTTGCTTCTGATGTTTTGCATCCAAGTGAAGATCATATTGTTGGGTGGATAAATTTTAGTTGGAAGTTGTGGCAAGCCAAAGCCACCCCTGAAGGGTTTGTTTTGGTGCCGAAAGAGCCAACTCCAAAAATGATTGATGCGACATGGAATTTTGATGAGAAAATTCAAGACATGAGCCATAACTCACGTAATGAATTTATCTATAACACCATGATTGCAGCAGCACAGGAGCCAACCAATGACTGAAATTCAACAAACAAACATTGCTGTGGCGAACTACATCATTGATGAGCTGCACAAGGATAAGCCTTTCACCATGTCTCTTGATTTCGATCAGACTGTTGTATTGGGTGAAATCTTATCGGAATCTCGCCATTTGCATAGCAATTGTATTAATGCGTTAGCCGTTGAGGTGCGAGTTCATGTAATCAACGATAAGGGTTTAAAGTTTCCTATTACAGATAAAAACGCTGACGTTATCTATCACGTACTGTCAAATTATATTGCAGTATATGAGAAGCCGAAAAACTGCATTGATACATTCATTGCAAGCGGTGAATTTGATAAGGCTTTCCGTGATGTGTTTGGGTTGCCGAGTGAAGTGGTCAAGAGTTTGGGAGAAATCGCATGATTGAACTTTGCGTAAAGACTGAAAGTGGTCGTAGTGTTAATCCTTGCACTACTCTTTTAGATGCAATTCGTACTGAAGTTTTGGAACAAAATCGCTTTTCAGTAAATCTAAAAACAGGTGAAAGAATTAGCCGAGTTGCTGTATGTACAAGAAAATTTAAAGGTAAATATGCTGTTTTTTCAAATTGCCCTTTCTGTGGTGCTGATATTGATACACAGGATTATGGGTATAAAGAAGAAAAGGAGGAAGGTTGATGGAAATTGATCGTCGTGTCAGGGCTTCTGAATTTATGAAGCTCTTATCGGTCGGGAGAACAAAGTTCTACAACATGGTAAAGCAAGGTGATGTGCCTGAGCCGATAAAAATAAGTGATAAAGAAGTTTTTTGGTATGAATCAACAGTGAAACAAGAAGTTGAAAAATATAAGCCTAAAAATGTTATAGTAGCCTGCATATAGCGGGCTTTTTTATATAAACCTGTTTTTAGTGAATATTTCAAAACGGGTAATCAAACGGGTAACTTATTCACGATCGTTTAATTATTTTCAGTTATTCAAAAGGTTATAATGAATAAGATTGTTATTAAAAAAAATAATAGTGGGACGATTGCACAAAATAAACGTGCACGCCACGATTATTTTATTGAAGAAAAATTTGAAGCTGGGCTTTCTTTACAAGGTTGGGAAGTCAAGTCATTACGTGCTGGGCGGATGACCATTACTGAAAGCTATATTACCTTTAAAAATAATGAAGCATTTCTCTTCGGTGCTCAAATTCAACCTTTACTTTCAGCATCTACGCACGTAGTCCCTGAAGCGACACGTACCCGTAAACTGTTGCTCTCGCGCCGTGAGCTTGAAAAGCTACTGGGTGCTGTCAATCAAAAAGGTTATACCTGCGTACCTTTGGCGTGTTACTGGAAAGGTCATTTGGCTAAACTTGAGATTGCTTTGGTAAAAGGTAAGCAGTTACATGACAAACGTGCCACTGAAAAAGATCGCGATTGGCAGCGTGATAAATCACGAATCATGCATAAATAATCTATTTGATATACGAAAAACCTCCGAAATGGAGGTTTTTTCTTTTAAACATCTTTTTAACAGAATTTTAACGAACCATAGCAATTGGGAGCAAAGTCTTGATTTTTAAGTTGTAGATCTTTTAACGGAAAGTTTACTGATGTATTCGGTAAGTTGACATTTCCAATACCCAAATAACCACCCAAACACCCACCCAATCCACTACATGGAATCGGATTTGATGTTAAGTAATTACTAATCGGATCTACCACTTGTTTAAGTACATCATTGGTAATAATAATTTTTTGACTAGGTGTAACATCTCCAATATCAATAGAATCTTCAAATGCCATCCACCAGCCTCTTTGCGCAGCAACTTCAGCTCCTGGCCACCATACATTTTGATTTTGCAGAGATAATGAAAAAGGGTTATTTAAATTAATTTTATGGATATAACCTAAATTTTGATCAACAGACACATTCGCTTTTAACCCCGTAATATTACCATCAACCGTTTTTTGAAGCTTAAATAAGCCAGCTGTAATATTCAACGATGCTTCTAGATTACCCGAAAAATTAATTCTATTAATATTTGCATAACCATTTAAAAGTACCTTATTCATTCTATTGCCAGATATGGTTTGTCCCTTAATAAAAATATCAGCCTTAGCTGAATCTAAATTTAAACTATAGTTATTTGACCTCACCCCAAGAGGAATATTTAAGCAAAGAATTACACAAATCTGAGCATTAATATTTGCATCAATAGTTTTACCTGTGTCTGAATAAGACATATCACGTGCCTGAGTATAGCCTGTACCAGTAGTATCTTTAATTTTCATATAACCACTGAGACTATTAATTCCGTTTGGCGAACCTGTATTTTCAGTACCTGCGGTCAACATTCCCAAAACTTTTTCAGCACTTAAACGTAGGCCAACAACCTCTCTTGTTGCAGCAGAATTGGGATTTTTTATGGCAAATTCTACAAATGGGTTGGTTAATTTTGCACTTGAACCCACACGCCCTTCACGCGTATCAGCCAAACCTGAAAGACTCAAATTATCAATATCAATGTCGCAACCACCCGCCCCGTTTACCCCACCACAACCGAGCTGTAACTTTTTAATGTTGGCATTCAATTCAAGCTCGGCCTCAAGTCCAAGTTTATAAAAACCGACGCCTTGCCCTTGCATCTTATTGACTGAGTCATTTGGCGCAATATAACCCAAGCTCATCAGTGCCTGACCATGAACATCAGAAAGCTCAGAGTCATTCAATTGAGTTAAACTCTCCAAGTATAGAGAATTTGCAAAACAATGCATTGAAGAAAACAATCCAGCATAAATTACACCATTCTTTACGACTTTAATGATTTTCTTATCAATCATTCTATTATAGTTGATATCCATATCAGCTAATCTCATTTTATTATGCATAAAAAATATACTAAAATACAAATAAAGCAAATAGAAAAGTGAATTAAATATCTCAATACTATAACAATTATGCAAACCAAGATTACTTTCTCAATGATTCTAAAGACTTTTTATTGATATTTACTTATGTAACTAATTTTAATTATTATATATTTATACTTAATAGTCATACAATCTACTTTTCAGCACATCATGTGGTTTACAAGTCACCTAAGAGGTTATTGTCAGTGATCATGATTGGCAAAGTAATAAAACTCAATCTTGCATAAGCAATAAAAAAACCTCCATCTGGAGGCTTCCTTTAGTCTTAAAGATTTAACAGAATTTTAGATTGCCATAGCAGTTAGGCGCAAATCCTTGAGTTGCTAAGGGTAAATCCTTAATTGGGAAATATAGTGGTTTTGCCGATGATAAATTAACTTCACCAATATTCAGACCAAGTGCTATACACCCAACTATTAACTGACAAGTCGGTGGATTATTTGTCAAATAATTGTTAATACTGGGTACAACTTGTTTAAGAATATCATTGGTTACATCAATCTGATTTTTAGGTACAACTTGACCAATATCAATTTCATCTTCTATGGCTAACCACCATCCACGATTCGAGGTGTATTCAGCACCAGGCCAGTGAACTTGAGTCGACTGTAGTGATAAAGAAAATGGATTGTTTAAAGGGAATTTATGAATATATCCAAGATCTTGTTCAATATCTAAGTCAGCCCTTAAGCCTGATATATAGCCATTTGAATTAATACTCAAAGGAACCAATGATACTAATGGTAGATTTACCCTTGCAGTAATATTTCCACCAAAGTTTAAATTATCGATCAATGCAGTGCCTGTGAGTTTTGCAGAAGTTAAACGTGTACCTGTTAAGGTTGTACCATTGATCAATAAATTAGCTTTAGTTGATTGCAACTGTAAATTATAGTTATTTGTAGTAAAAGTTGGTGCAACAAAACCTATTCTAATTCGGCCACTCATAACCATTCCTGTATCATTAAAGCTCATCGCTCTTGGAGCTGTAAATCCCGTTCCTGTGGTCGCCTTAATTTTAATTGCCCCACTTAAACTATTTATTCCATTAGGTAGATCGGAGTTCTCTATTCCTGTGGTTAATAAGCCTAAAACTTTTTCAGCACTTAAGCGTAAACCAACCACTTCTCGTGTTGACGCAGAATTGGGATTTTTTATCGCAAATTCTACAAAGGGATTGGTTAATTTTGCACTTGAACCTACACGTCCTTCGCGGGTATCGGCTATACCCGAAAGACTTAAATTATCAATATCAATGTCGCAACCGCCTGCCCCATTTACCCCACCACAACCCAGTTGTAATTTTTTAATATTGGCATTTAGGTCAAGCTCAGCTTCCAGTCCAAGTTTATAGAAACCGACATCCTGTCCTTGCATGTTATTGATTGAGTCATTAGGCGCAATATAACTCAAGCTCATCAGTGCCTGGCCACTCACATCCGAAAGTTCAGCATCATTTAATTGCATTAAACTCTCAGAATGTAGAGTGCTTGCAAAACTATGGATTGAAGAAAACAATCCTGTACAAATGAAAGCCAGTTTTGCAATTTTAATGATTTTCTTATCAATTGCTCGGTTTTTTTTGATATCCATACCATCTTCTCAGATCTTATTATGGATAAAAAATATACTAAGTGTTAAATAAATAGAATAACACTTCGTCGTAAATATTTATATTTTATAATTTTTATATAATTCAACATCACTCCCACAATGATTCTAAAGGATTTTTTACTTATATTACTTTATGTAACTAATTTTAACAATTGTATATTTATACTTAATAATACCATAATAATCCGCCAAAAACAGAACATAAATCACCAATGCATAATACGTTTTCAACAAGTGGATTATTGACTCCTGCGATATAACGCATATCAAGCTATACCCAATAAAAAACCTCAATCTGGAGGTTTTCTTTAGTCTCAAAGATTTAACAGAATTTTAGATTGCCATAACAGTTAGGCGCAAAATCTTGAGTCGCCAATTTCAAATCATTAATCGGGAAATATAGTGGATTTGAACCTGATAAATTAATTTGCCCAATTGCCACCTCACTCGCAATACAAGATAAGCCAATTAAACCTGGACATTTCACAGTATTCTCAGATTTAGCAAGATATTCATTTAAACTTGGTACAACTTGTTTTAAAACATCATTGGTTACGTCAATCGTATTTGATGGCGTGACTTTACCAATATCAATTTCATCTTCAATCGCTATCCACCATCCTCTTTGAGCAGCAATTTCAGCATTTGGCCACCACACAGACTGTTGTTGTAATGATAAAGAAAATGGATTATTCAATTGTAGCTTATGAATATATCCCAAGCTTTGATTAATATCTAAATTTGCAGTTAAACCCGATATGCTACCACTCGCATTCAATGTTAAAAATGATAAATCTATACCTGCAAGAATTGGTTTAATTGAACCTCTAAAAAATAGTTCATCAATTTTAGCTGTTCCAGTCAAAAGAGCACTCGTCATGCGATTGCCGTATAAAGTTTTCCCATTAACAGCCAATGTAGCGCCAGTCGATTGCAATCCTAAATTATAGTCATTTGTCTGAAAACTTGCTGTCGGAAGAATACCTAATTTAATGTTCCCTTTAATAGACATATTTGTATCAGCATATTGTAAATTCCGTGCAGTCGTATTTGCACTGCCTGTTGTTGCTTTAATTTTTAAAGCACCACTCAGGCTATTAATACCATTTGGCAAATCTGAGTTTTCAGTACCTGCTGTTAACAAACCTAATGCTTTTTCAGCACTTAATCGTAGGCCAACTACTTCTCGTGTTGACGCAGAATTGGGATTTTTTATCGCAAACTCTATAAATGGATTGGTCAATTTTGCACTTGAACCTACACGTCCTTCTCGGGTATCTGCTATACCTGAAAGACTCAAATTATCAATATCAATGTCACAACCGCCCGCCCCATTTACCCCACCACAACCGAGCTGCAATTTTTTAATATTGGCATTTAATTCAAGATCAGCTTCGAGTCCAAGTTTATAAAAACCGATACCTTGCCCTTGCATTTTATTGACTGAATCATTAGGTGCAATATAACTCAAACTCATCAGGGCTTGACCACTAACTTTAGAAAGCTCAGCGTCATTTAATTCAGTTAATCCTTCAGATTGAAAAGAGTTTGCAAAACAATAAACTGGAGAAAACAACAGACCATAAGTTAAAAACATCCTTATGATTTTAATTGTTTTTCTATCTTTAATATCCATATCATCTTCTAAGATTTTTTCTTATTGGTAAAAATTATATGAAAACGACAATAAAAAAAAGGCAAAACACAGTTTAGCCTTCAATTAACAAAACATTTCACTCAATAATTCAACTTTTACAATGATTCTAAAGGCTTTTTATTTATGATGTTTTTTGTTTTTTTATGTAATTACACCGAACAACTACGGCGTAATTTTATTTATGAGTAACGCAATATACTCTCCAAACCATGTTGCGGTTTGCAAGTCACCAGAGGGTGGTGTAATTTCAACAGGTGTATTATTTGAAAGTGAGATAGAGCTTATCTCTTACATAAACAATAAAAAAAACCTCCATCTGTAGATTTCCTTTCTCTTAGGGATTTAACATTTTAGATTCCCATAACCGTTAGAAACAAATCTTAATTTATCTGTTTTAGATTAACTAAGTTCATATTTACTTTAGTATTCAGTAATGGAACATTTCCTAAATTTAAATTGCCTATGCTGTGGACTCCATGATGGAACGCTTGTCGTAGCAATATGCTCGCCGCTGCTGGGAGAGCGTGTTGGGCATTCTGAGGGTCAGTCCTTGAACTCATGCCAGCGGGCTTGCAGCACGCCGTCGTACAGGCCTTCGGCCTTGCAGCGGTCAACCATCTCGTCGTAGCTGAAAATCTCGTGCCATTGACCGTTTTCAAGGAACGTGGCGCCATAAAAACCGCCCAGCAGCAGGACGCCATCGCGGGCAGACAAGTGTCCAGAACTGACTTTGGCAAAGGCGGGGATATCAGCGCGGACAATCTCGTCCTTGATAATCCACCACACACCGCTGTCGTTGGCACACCAGACACGGTCTTCGTACCAGACCATATCTTTAAACGCGAGGGTGATGAGTTCCTTGCTTGCTACCTTCTTCCAGATGTCACCTCGACCTACAAAGGTCTGGCCTTCGTAACCACTGATGTAAACGCGGCCATCACCACCGCAGCAGACTGTTTTTATGAAGAGATTGCTTGGAAAATCGACCTGGCGCCACGCGTGTCCGTTAAAGCTCCATACATCACCGTATCCACCAACAGCATATATATCTGCTTTAGAAAATCCGTCCAAATCCCTAAATCCCGGCCACCCGGATTCGTCCTCCTCAGTCAATGGAATATTTTTGTTATGCCAATGCCATTGGTTTTTTTGCTCGCGAAAGCCAAAAGTTCGCATTCCTCCAGCTGCGTACAATGTGTCTGATACAGTTTTTAGTCGAAAAATACCACCACGAGATTGACTGGAAATACTATCTTCCATGCCTGCCTCACCACTTCCAACGGCATAGAGCTGACCGCTGATTGAACTCACGACCAGTTGCTCTTTTGGATTTATCGCCACAGCAGCACTTGCAAGATCAAACCCATTTAAAATTGCATGCCCCCACTGAGAACCAATAGGTTTTGAGCTAAAATAGGAGATAACTCTAAGCTCCAAGGCAGTGTCATCTGGATAACGACCAACATCTTTCCAGTCCGTCCACTGCGTATAGTTCTCACGAGCAAGGAAATAGAACTTATCCCTACTTCTGACGACACAATCAACGATATTAAAACCCAAGAGCTCTTTGCTGAAATTAATCGTTTCCATAATTATTTAGTCCATTTCTACACTACCATCTGAGGATATCTTTTCGGATCTTGCCTGCTCTTCTGGATTTGCTGAGGCATTTTTCCCTTTACACTTTTGTAGTACTCATCTAGCTGATTTCTGCGAATGCGCAAAGCATTCCATGCTTAATCCTTGAACTCATGCCAACGGGCTTTGAGCACGCCGTCATACAGGCCTTCGGCTTTGCAGCGGTCGACCATCTCGCTATGGGTGAAAATCTCGTTCCATTGACCATTTTCCAGATAGGCAGCCCCATAAAAGCCAGCCAGCAACAGGACGCCATCTCTGGCAGACAAGTTTCCAGAGCTGACTTTGGCAAAGGCGGGAATACTGGCGGAGACGATCTCGTCATTGACAATCCACCACACGCCGATGTCATTGGTACACCAGACACGGTCCTCGTACCAGACGATGTCTTTGAATCCCAATGGAATGATTTCCCGCCGCTTTACCGGCTTCCAGTCATCACCGCGACCAACGAAAGACAAACCTTCATATCCACTGATGTAGACTTTTCCGTCAGCGCCGCAGCACATGGTCCCAATAGTCAAGTTACTGGGAAAATCTATGCGCCTCCAAGATTTTCCGTCGTAATGCCAGACATCCCCATCCCCGCCGGCCGCATAGATATCATTGCTAGAAAATCCATCCATGACGTCGAATCCTGCAGTGTACAGTTCGGTTTTCTGGTCGTATGGCGTATCGCGACTAATCCACTGCCAGTCGTCCTTCCCTCTTCGAATTCCAGAAACTCTGCCACTACCAGCCAGATACACGCTACCTTCGATTGTTCTAAGACTATTTAGCGATCCTCGCAAATCCGACTTAATCTCGCCTTGAATTTCGTGCTCTCCTGAACCGATAACATATATCTGCCCACTCAGAGATCCCACGATAAGCTGCTCTTTCGGTTGGAATGCCACACTTGAAGTCAGCCTGGAAAAACCCTTCAACAGGCCATGCCCCCATTGTTTTTTAGGGGCTTCAGAAAGAGTGAAAGTTATTATTTTCTTGTAAAGAGACCGCTCGCTTGGGTGATCTCCAGTTTCTTTCCAGTCCGTCCACTTCGTATAATCTTCGCGGGCAATGAAATAAAAAAAATTACGCCTTCTTACCTCACAATCAACGATATTATAGCCAACAAAACGCTTTGAAAAATCCTTAGTGGAAATCATGTTTTCTCCCTAATCAACAGAGCCGTCAAATTCATCTCGCACACTATCAACAGAATCGCTACTATATTCTCCCCAAGTGAGCCTTCAGATTTTTATTAGCCCCTTCGTTACAACTTTTTTCAAAGTTGGCAGCTTTATACATCCCAATCCGCTTATAGGAAGTCAACATGCATCTAGCCCGCGAACATTAATTTCTAACGGCTTACACACTCATAAGGTCAACCACGATCCAAGCGCTCATCGCGCTGAAGAGTAAGCCCTATACTAGTCGTGCCAGAGATACCGTTATAACTTTAATGATTTCCTTATCAATCACTCTATTTTTATACCCACATAATCTTCTCATATTTTATTATGGGTAAAAGTTATACTAAAATTCAGTTTAATAAATTATTATTACAAGTATATAATTTTTATACATAAAAATATTATTTTTACGATATTTTTAAGGGTTTTACTTATATTATTTTATGTAACTAATTTTAACAATTGTATATTTATACTTAATAGTATCACAATAATCCGTCCAAAGCAGATCATAAACCACCAGTGCATAATACCTTTCCATGAATGCAAAAAATAATCATATTGATTGAATTATATTGGTATTTAAAGTTGCTTCTCCCGTTGGGAGAAGACTAAGATGTGGGACTTTTATATTGATCTATAGTTAAAAAATGGCTTATCAAAAAAGCCTATTATAAAATTTTTTATTTATTCTATTTTCCATTCTTTTATCGAATACCAATGAACAACTACGGCGTAATTTTATTTATGAGTAACGCAATATACTCTCCAAACCATGTTGCGGTTTGCAAGTCACCAGAAGGCGGTGTAATTTCAACAGGTGCATTATCTGATTGTGTCATTAACCCTAAATAACCCGCCATACGGTTTAAATCTGTGGGTTTAACACCTGTAGGCATTAAAGGGAGTCCAGACCATAACATACCATGCTGCATTGCAAAGATATTAATCTGTTGCAGTACAGATAGCTTATCGCCACTTAAACCACCTGAATTGGTAAATGCAGCAGCTAGTTTGCCCTGCCAATCACGATTTTTCCAACGTTTAGATGTAGAGTCCATAAACATTTTAAATGGACCTGTAACACTTCCCATATAGGTCGGTGAGCCAAAAATTATGGCATTCGCTTGATCTAAAATATCCCAATCAATATGCTCAATATCCATTTGATGAACAGTTACACCGATCTTCTCTGCACCTTGTGCAATATAATTCGCAACTTTTGCAGTATGACCAAATGGACTGTGGTAAACGATCGCGATAGATTTAGCAGATAAAGACATATCAATTGAAAACAAACAAATTTGGTCAAGTTTAACATCAATTCATTTTTAAACAATTCTTGTAATGTTCAGAAAACCTATAACATAACGCTTAAAACAACGATAAATCTATTTAAAAATAAAGATTTAATTCCGAATAAATACAAAAGTAGCCATACGCCCTGTTTTTGCATGGCGACGATAAGAATAGAAATCCTGATCTTGACGATAAGAACACTGATCTCCTCCTGTAACCACATTCACCCCATGTTGTTTAAGAATATAACGCGCAATCGCATACAAATCCGCATAGTGCTTACCTGCTTGCTCACCCTCTATAAATGCAGTGTCTAGTTCAGCATATTTAGAATAAAAAGCAGCTTTGACTTCTGCGCCAATTTCAAAACAAGGCTGGCTGATTGCTGCTCCCAACCAAGCCCAAGTAGGTGGAGACTTCATATTGGCAATGGTATTTTCAATTATCCCTCCTGCTAAACCGCGCCAACCTGCATGTAGATTGGCAACCTCAGTACCCGCGGCATTGCCTAAAACAACGGGTAAGCAATCAGCAGTCATCATCATCAAGGCATGCCCCTGAGTCTGTGTGACCAAGCCATCCCCCTCCAATGCAGTAAATGTCATTTCTTCATTGATGGTATGACATATTGTGCTGTGGGTTTGCGTCATCCATGTAATTTTACTAACACCCAATTCTGCAAACTCATCCAATAAAATCATACGGTGTTGTTGTACCCGTTGAGGATCGTCATTTACATGCAATGCCAAATTAAAACCTTCAAGCTCAGGCTGTACAGATGGCAAAGCCTTTGGGTGATGTATATGTGTCTGGCCTGCATATACACCTTGAGGTAATCCTTGAACAAATTGCATATGACTCATTTTCCTATTCAAATCATTTTCACGACTCAATAACTATAACAAATTTACTCAATCCAAAAACCAATCTTCTCGTCCATTTTGTTGATTAACAAAACTAAACATTTCAACTTCACATAGTGTTGTTTTTTTAATCAAACTCAATAATATTAATTAAAACTTAAAAATAAGGATAAACCATGAAAAAACTAAAGCTTGCTGTTTTATTGAGTCTGAGTGTTATCAGCACGCAAGGATTTGCACTATGTCGTTATGATTTAGAAGGCTTTATGCCTGAGCCATACAATTTTTTTTTAAATTTCCTATAGCATCAGGTCAAAAACTTTCCTATAAAATTCTAGAAACAGCATATCCAATCACGTATTCTGCCAATCATAGTACATTGAAAATGATGAATAGTACTATTGTTGAGGGAGGGTTAATATTACCTCAATCAGGTGTTGTTGGATTTGAATTAAATACAGACGTTATTCCAACTGAATTAACAAACGCTAGAAATGATGCAAAAATTTATACAATATTACTTCAGGATAAAAATAAAAATATGCATTCAATATCAGTAATATATGAAAATAGCCCATTCTTAAAGGTGCAAAATAATATAAAAAATTTGGTATTGATATCAATTATATCAACTGATCCTAACACTAAAGAAATTAAAGAATTATATTCTTATATAAAACCAATTAAAGGAGGCTCACAACAAAATCTTGGTGTTTACTTTAATCAAAATACCAATCAAATTGGACTGATTGTAAATAAAAAAAATTTAGATTATGTCGCGACTTTACTGTCTAAACCTAAAGATTTCACAGTAGTCCTACAAGTCAATTTTGAGGGTTTTGAAGCCAACTCTCCATACCTAAATAAAACCATGTCATTAGAATTGGTCACGGATAAATCAAAATTTACCAATACTTTTCCAACAGGTACAAAAGATGCTTGTGGTAACTAAATCAATGTATAAAACTGCTCTCATTGAGCAGTTTTATCATGTAAATCAATTAATAGGCTTTGTTTTCAGAGCGTAACACTTCAACCAACTCAACGAAATCATCTGACCATGGTGCTTCAAACATCATTTCTTCTTGTGTACGTGGGTGAACTAGGCCTAATTTAGAGGCATGTAAAGCTTGGCGTTTAAAGTTACGCAATGCACTGCTCAGTTTCTCAGAAGCACCTGCTGGAACTTTAACTCGGCTAACATAGACTGGATCACCCACCAATGGATAACCTATATAGGTGAAATGAATCCGGATTTGATGAGTACGCCCTGTTTCAAGTTGTGCCTGTACACGAGTGAAATGCTGAAAACGTTCTTTAACATTGTAATGCGTCACCGCATCACGACCACCCGGTAAAATAGCCATTTTTACACGATCTACAGGATGACGTTTAATCGGCTCATCAATCGTTCCTCCCGCAATAATATGACCATAACAAATCAAGTCATATACACGGTAAACTGTTTTTTTAGCCAATTGTTTACTTAAAGAAAATTGCGCTTCTAAATTTTTAGCAACAACCAATAAACCGCTGGTGTCTTTATCAATACGATGCACTAAACCTGCACGGGTTAATTCGGCAGATTTTGGGTAATGATAAAGCAAGGCGTTCACCAAAGTACCATTTGGATTACCCGCACCAGGATGAACAACCATACCAACAGGTTTATTGATGACCATAATATCGTCATCTTCATAAACAATGTTTAAAGGGATATTTTCAGGTTGTGCAGACGTTTGTGCTTCCAATTCAACATCTAAACATAGAAGTTCATTGCCTTCGCATTTATACTTAGGCTTGACAATGTTACCATTTACCAACAAATGACCTTCTTTCATCCACTGCTTGAGTTTTTCACGAGAAAACTCGTTCCAAACCAGTGCTGCGACTTGGTCAATACGTTGCCCTAAATAGCTTTCATCCAATTGAAATTGCAACGATAAACGTGTTGCAGTCGGCGCAGAATTATGATTATCTGCATCCTCAGAATCTTCAAGTAAATTGAAATCATTTTCTGGGAAATTAGAATTAGAAGAGTGTGCTGAAGTCATTTGCTCATTCGGACAAAAGTGGTTTAATAGCGCAATTGTAGCCTATTGCCCGTATAAACAGAGGAATTTTTATGTCGCTACCACGTTATAAAGTCACAATGCTTGCTTTAACTGTAGGCTTAGCAACTGCATTTGTCGGCTGTAGCAGCAATCCGAAGAAGGATGTTGTTGATACAGGCCCGAAATCAAATGAGCAGACTTATTACAATAATGCGATAAAATCATTAGACCGTGGGCAATATGGCGATGCTGCAAAAGCGTTAGAAGCAATGGATACTTATTTCCCGACTGGGCAATATGCACAACAAGCTCAGCTTGAATTGCTTTACACAAAATTTAAGCAAAAAGATTATGAAGGCACAATTGCACTGGCAGATCGTTTTATTCGTTTAAATCCTCAACATCCGAATTTAGATTATGCCTACTATGTCCGTGGCGTAGCCAATATGGAGCAAAATTATGACAGTTTGCTTCGCTATACCTCATTAAAACAAGCACATCGTGATGTAGGTTATTTAAAAATTGCCTATCAAAATTTTGTCGACTTAATTCGTCGCTATCCTTCAAGCCAATATTCAGTTGATGCCGCACAACGAATGAAATACATCGGTCAAGAATTGGCTGAAAGTGAAATGAATACGGCACGTTTCAATATTAAACGTAAAGCGTATTTGGCTGCGATTGAACGTTCACAATGGGTGATTGAACACTATCCTCAAACACCTCAAGTTCCTGAAGCCTTAGCAACAATGGCATATGGTTATGACAAGTTGGGCGATAAAGAAACATCACAACAGTACATTGGCGTGCTTAAGCAAAACTATCCAAACCTTGTTAAATCTAATGGTGAAGTGAATATACGCGCAGCACGTAAAGAAGCAAGTTGGTGGAACCGTGCAACATTAGGTATTTTAGGTCGTGGTGATAAAGCAGAAGTATCACAAGAAGCGAGTTCTGAAATGTCTGATCAAGCAGAACAAAAATCAAGCTTGTTAAATAAAGTGAGTTTTGGCTTACTTGATCGTCCAAATCGTGAAGTGTCTAAAGAGCCAGCACGTGCAGATGAAAGTTTGTATGATGGACAACGTAAATAAATATTGATTGCGACAAATCAAGACGGGTTTTTACCCGTCTTTTTTATTCATAGATATTTTTAGACTCAAAACTACGTTAAACTTTAAATTGGTTTAAACGATATATGACATTAAATTTATGGCTATTCCTCAGCACACGATAGATCAAATTTTGGATCGCACAGATATTGTCGATCTGATTGGTCAACGTGTGAAATTGAAAAAAACTGGTCGCACCTATTCAGGCTGTTGCCCTTTTCATCAGGAAAAGTCACCCTCTTTTCATGTCTACCGTGATAAACAGTATTATCACTGCTTTGGCTGTCAGGCAAATGGTAATGCCATTCGCTTCTTAATGGATATTGATAATCGAAACTTTGTCGATGTCATGAAAGAACTCTCCAGCCATGCAGGTGTCGAACTTCCCAAAGACAATCATGACAATAAAAAACTGTCGTATAAACGTGAAGTATCCAAGCCTAAGCCAGCAGTGAAGGCTGTAGAAAATAAAGTAGTCGATTCTAAACCCACTGAGCAAAAAATAGATTCTGTTCAGCCACTAGAAATTGACCCTTTTGAAGCCTTTAGCCAATATCCAGATCCTGAGCATTTCGATCCAACCCAGTTTGACTCAGTAGGTTTTGATCAGCTCCCTCAAGATGGCAACCTTTATGATCTGTTAGAAAATATTGCGCAGTTTTATGAACGCCAATTACCAAACAGTAAAGTGGCGCAGAATTATTTTAAACATCGTGGTTTAAGCGCCGAAACAATCCAATATTGGCGCTTAGGCTATGCACCAGAAGATTGGCAACATTTAGAAAAAGCTTTCCCACAAGATATTGAAGGTTTAAAACTACTGGGTCTGATTCGTACCAGTGATAGTGGTCGTGACTTCGATTTGTTGCGTGATCGGGTGATTTTCCCGATTCGAGACAACAAAGGTCGTGTTGTAGGTTTCGGTGGTCGTGCATTGAATGACGAAATCAAACCGAAATATATTAACTCACCTGATTCTGAAGTCTTCCATAAAAATCAACTGCTTTACGGCTTGTATGAAGGTCGGAAAGACCGTGCGCAAAATTGGCTCATGGTTGAAGGCTATATGGATGTGATCGCCTTACAACAAAACGGGATTTCTGGTGCGACAGCAACATTAGGTACGGCCAGCAATGCAGATCATTTAACTATTTTATTTAAGCAGAACAATCAAATCACGATTGCATTTGATGGTGATGCCGCTGGACAAAAAGCAGCACGTCGAACCTTAGAAATTGCTCTACCGTTATTGAATGATGGCCGTGAACTTAAATTTTTTGTTCTACCCAAAGAACATGACCCAGATTCGTTGATTCGTAAAGAAGGTTTTGAAACGTTTCAACGGATATGGCAACAATCCCCTTTATTATCGGATTTCGTCTTTGCTTTATTGAGTCAAAATTATGATGTTGCTACACCTGAAGGTAAAAGTCAGGTGATGGCTGAACTCAATCAACTGACTGAATTATTGCCTAAACAAGGTTCTTACCGCTATTTATTAAGACAATTTTTTAAAGAAAAGTTAGGTTTTAATCGAAAATGGCAGCCTCAAGTCAGCTTAGATGCCTCATTGTCTTTTAATATTCGCACGAAAGATGAAGACTTTGCTGTTGCGATTTTAATGCAACATCCGTTTTTATATATTCACTTTGAAGTATTACGTGCATTGATTCAACCAGATGAGTTATTGGCGCAAATCTTAGCGGTATTTGACCGTGTCTTTGACGATCTACCAGATGATCAGGAACTTGCAACCTATTATATTTTAGGTGCATGTGGTGCTTATCATTTGGAACTCTCTGAAATCATACAACGTACCAATATCCAGGCTTTGGCTGAAGCGCCTGAAATGGCAGATAAATTGGCTTCAGATTACTCTTTGGCCTTGCAAGAGAAATATTTAAAATTAAAGCTTAAAGCACCAACCTCATTGAGTGAATCACGTAATTTACGTAAACAACTCAATGAACTGACTAAACAAATTAGTTTAAAGTTGGTACATCATTAATTTTCTATAAACGCTTCATTGAGCTTATCAAGTATTTTGAAATACAAAAAATTCATATGGCTATTGGCCTCTTCCATTGAAGAGTCATAAGGCTTATATAGGTTTATAAATATACGTTTTTGAAAGTTTTCATCACTAAAAAACGCGTTGGTGGGGTAATTAGAATCTGAGTGTGCATTTATACTCTCGACCATAAGTGCATCAAATATCCGCCCTGAATAATCTAGATAAAAGCAATATAGTTTAGGTTTTTTGGGATTCTTATAGCATCGATCAACGGAATCAATTACCCCCATAATTCCACCCTGCGTAGAGAGGCTATGTAGATCCTTGATGGCTTGGTTCAATAATACATCACTGTCTTTTACAGGCTTTGCAAAACATTCTACTGACAAACACAATAATATGAATATATATAAAGTTTTAAGCATTTTAATTGCCTTCATTTCATTATTCTAATTTGATGGCACTAATATATACACCAATAATAGCTGGTGAAGCAAAAAACATTAAATCACATTCGTTTTAAAAAATAATCACTTTGCTTTTGGTTTTCTTTCTTGTTCAAAAATATCCTGAATATTTTCTTTCATCCATTCAAAATGTGAAGGATCTTCATCCTGTGCTGCTTGGCGTAACAAAATTGATGATGGATGCAATAACTTTTGTGTCAAGCGATGTGCAAAATCCTCAAGTACATGTTGCGTATCCTCACCTGCCTGAATACGCTCTAAGGCATGCGACAACTCCATCTGGCGTTGTTCCTCACCGTGCTCACGAAACTGTTGAATCGTCCCACCAGCATCTTTTACTTTTTGCTGTGTCACCAACTGAGTTACCAGTTGATTGACCATAACCTCTGCTTCAACCGCAGCTTGACGTCGTTGTGCTAAATTTTCATCAATTACACTTTGTAGATCATCCACACCGTATAAATACACACCATCCAAACTTTCAACTTTTGGATCTATATCACGAGGTACAGCTAAATCGACCATAAGCATTTGTTGATAACGACGTTTTTTTAAAGCGAATTTCACATCTGCATAAGCAATCACTTGATGCAAACTGCCTGTACAACTGGAAATTACATCCGCACGATAAAGCTGAGTAGTGAGTTCATCAAATGGAATAATCTCCACTTCAACACGATGCGCTATTTCTTGTGCTAATTTCTCTGCCCGTTCACGGCTTCGATTACAAATCAGGATTTTTGCAACGCCCATTTCAGCCAAGTGTTTTGCCACCAAGCTGTTCATTTCACCTGCGGCAACCACCATGACTGTAAGCTGTTCAGGCTTACTAAACACTTGTAATGCGAGTTGAGCAACAGCATATCCCATTGAGACAGCATGACTGCCGACTGCCGTTTCAGAACGTACACGTTTGGCTGCATAAAAAGCATATTCAAATATTTGATTCAGATTTTGCGAGACGATTTCAGCATCTTTTGCGATTGATAGTGCTGTTTTAACCTGCCCAAGAATTTGCGGTTCACCCAGCATCAATGAGTCTAAACCACTGGCAACCCGCATTAAGTGCGAAACAGCATCGGTATTTTCATAACGATATACATGATTTGACAATTGCTTTACATCAATACCATTGGTTTGGGCGAGCCAATTTAATACCATATCGGCATTTTCAGCCATGGCATAGACTTCAGTGCGGTTACATGTTGACACCACCACCATATCATTCAAATTTTGGCGAAGGCTTTCTACGGCAAATAAATCTTTTAATCGTTCTGGATTAAAAGCGATTTGCTCACGTAGCTCAACAGAAGCAGTTTGATGGTTGACACCCAATGCAAAGAAAGACATATCAGATCATCATTTCGCTAAATTTGTGCTATTGTGCAATAACGGTGTCATAAAAAGCATACTTGGATTCGGAAAAATTGCGTCAAATAAACAACCGCTTAAGCGGCATGACAATTAAGCAATATTCTACCACATTCTTACTGGTTGGTAGCATGGCTTCTAGTGCTCATATTAGAGCATCTGGAGAATTTTATCATGCTAAATATAATACTAATGCATTAAAACAAAGTATTATTGCTGAATTTTCATTGGCTTATAATGATACTGCAACTGCTTTACACAATTATACTGTGCTCGCAATTCGTAGTAATTCAACCACCATTAAGCAACGTGCCTTGAATGTTGCAATTGAACAAAACGATTTAAAAGCAGCTTTAGACATTGCCACCCATTGGGTTGTACAAGAACCTGAGGACGTTCCTGCAAAATTTTATTTGGCGCATATCGCGCTCAAATCACATGAATATGAACTTGCAGCGGAGACTCTGGACAGTATTCTCAATATTGACCCCAACGCTGATTTAGAAAAGATTTTAGAAGGAATTGCACCAGAATCAGAAGTAGATCGTCAAAATCTGCTCAATACTCTGAGAGCAAGTAAAGAAAAAAACAACCCTTCTGTTTTAATTCTAATAGCCGGTTTGGAAGCGCAAAACGATGAAATCGAGCAAGCCTTAAAAACCGTCAATAAGGCGTTAAAAAAACGTTCAAAAGTGACTGGCTTTATTCTGATGAAAGCCAATTTATTAGAGGCTTTGGGTGACCAAGAAGCGACTTTAAATTGGTATGATCGAAGCAGTCGTAAAAACAAGTACAACTATGATATCCGTCTGGCAGAAGTCAAATATCTGATCAAGATTCATCAATCTGAATTGGCCTTAAGCAAATTAGAATCGATTATCCAAGCTTGGCCAGATGCTGAAGAGGCTCTATTTATTGCAGGTTTAACTGCGATTGATTTAAAAAAGCTGGATCAAGCTGAACAGTATTTAGTGGAGTTACGCTACTCGTCACGTTATCAAAACGAAGCTTATTTTTATTTGGCAGTAAATGCTGAACGAAAGCAAAATGATGAAACGGCAAAAGCCTATTATCGTTTGGTTGATGGGAACTTATATACGGTTTCACGCCGTAATCTGGTCTCGATTTTTGAAAGACAAGACAAGATGAATGATGCTTTGCGGTTTTTAACCCAAGAACGTGTCAATTATCCACAACATGCAAGTTTCTTATATCAGGCTCAAGCCGAGATTTTAAAACGCATGGGCAATAAAAAAGCAGCGCTGAGATTACTCACGGAAGCAGTGAAGAACTTGCCTGATGATCCTGAAATTCTCTATTCAGAAATACTGCTTCTTGATCCATTTGAGGATCGTGATTTACTTGATAAAGCATTGAAACAACTCTTAACTTTAGAGCCAAATAATCCTGCTTATTTAAATGCTTATGCCTATACGCTTGCACTACAAAATAGACGTCTAGATGAAGCGCGAAAGTATGCTGAACATGCCTTAGATTCTGCGCCAGATCAGGCCTCGATTTTAGATACGCTGGGATATATCACATTCTTGCAAAATGATTTTGATGCCGCCTCGAACATTTTATCGAAAGCTTATAATTTGAGTCATAGTGTAAACATTGGTATTCGATATGCAAAATCGTTGTATATGCAAGGTGCCTTAGCTCAATTTAATGAAGTGTTACAACAACTCAAACAAAATCATCCAAATGATCCTCAATTAAATCAATTAGATTCATTAATATTACCGCAACATATTAAAAAGAGTTAATGACTTGTATGCGTCACATTCCACAGATCTTTTGCACCCTAACTGCTGTAACCGCTTTTACCCTCACAGGTTGTCAACAAGTCGTAAAACCAGTACAAACCACACCTACGCTTACAGCACAGACAGATGCCACAACGCCCCAGCAAAAACCGTCAAATCAATTTAATCTTGAAGGGAAAATTGGGGTAAAAACACCGAAACAGTCTGGCAGTGCGTTCTACACATGGACACAAGACCAACAAGACTTTAACATCCAGTTGAATGGAATCTTAGGTATTGGTAAAACCATTATTGAAGGAAAATCTGGAGAAGTTACCCTCAATAGCGCTAAAACAGGTTCGATTTCGGCTGAAACACCAGAAGAGCTGCTTGAAAAAGCCACAGGCTGGACTGCACCTATTACCCATATTGTCGATTGGGTTCAAGCTTATCCTGCCACTGAAAATGCACAAATCACCCGAGATAATACTCAACGTATTGCTCAAATCATTGAAGATGGCTGGACTGTAGATTTTAGTTATAATAATCAAGCGAGCTTGCCCAATAAGCTGATTTTAAAACAACAACTTGAATCTGGTCAGGAAAATCGTATTACAATGGTGATTCAAAACCGCTAAATCTATACCTTAGACAATGAAATCTATGATTCGTGTTCCCTCTCCAGCAAAATTGAATTTGTTTTTGCATATCACAGGTCGCCGTGAAAATGGCTATCACGAGTTGCAAAGTATTTTTCAGCTGATTGATTTGTATGACTGGTTAGAATTCACCCAAACAGAACATTCTCAACCTGAAATCAGTCTTGAAGGTTTGAGTAACGTCGATTTGGAACATAATCTGATCTATAAAGCGATTCAAATTTTAAAACCTTATGCTACACAGCCGACTGGTTTAAAAATTCGTATCGAAAAGAATATTCCAATGGGTGCAGGTCTAGGTGGTGGTTCTTCCAATGCAGCCACCACATTGATTGTGGTCAATCAACTTTGGCAATGTGGTTTAAATACTGAACAACTGGCTGAGCTTGGGGTTAAATTGGGTGCAGATGTTCCAATCTTTGTTCATGGTCGTAATGCTTGGGCGGAAGGTATAGGTGAACACTTAACATTCATAGACTTAGATCAAAAACAATACATTGTGTTAAAACCTGATTGTTTTATCAGCACTCAACGACTTTTTTCGCAAAAAACATTGACAAGAGATACGAAGCCTACTAAATTTTGCGCCTATCAGCTAAAGCCATCCAATTTTAGAAATGATTTTGAGCCACTGGCAAGAAATTTATATCCTGAAGTTGATGAAGCAATGCAGTATTTAGATCAGTTCGGTACAGCAAAGCTTACAGGTACAGGTGCTTGTGTTTTTGTTGAAGTCACTGAACAAATGAAGATTGATGATGTTTTAAATCATTCACCCTGCAAAGCCTATTTGGTCAACAGTTTGAATGAATCACCACTCACTCATTTTACAGTGTAATGATAGGGGCGTCGCCAAGTGGTAAGGCACCGGGTTTTGATCTCGGCATCCGTTGGTTCGAATCCAGCCGCCCCTGCCATCATTTTTCATCTGTAGATCGTTGTATTTTAGGGGCGTCGCCAAGTGGTAAGGCACCGGGTTTTGATCTCGGCATCCGTTGGTTCGAATCCAGCCGCCCCTGCCATTAAATACAACATCAAATTAGGGGCGTCGCCAAGTGGTAAGGCACCGGGTTTTGATCTCGGCATCCGTTGGTTCGAATCCAGCCGCCCCTGCCATTTTCTCAAAAAAGACAGAACGTAGTAATTTGTATTTAATGTTGATTTACCTTGACAGAGACATACAAAAACACTAAAATTCTGCCGCATTAGGGGCGTCGCCAAGTGGTAAGGCACCGGGTTTTGATCTCGGCATCCGTTGGTTCGAATCCAGCCGCCCCTGCCATCTAATTCAAATCTGCCAACCGCCAAGGGTGCTTCATGCCCAATCTTGTCGTTTTTAGTGGAACTGCGCATCCACAATTCGCCCAAAAAGTCGTTAGCCATTTGCACATCCCTCTGGGAGCTGCTGCTGTAGGTAAATTTTCTGATGGTGAAATCACTGTCGAAATTACTGAAAATGTGCGTGGTAAAGACGTGTTTATCGTACAGCCCACTTGTGCCCCTACGAATGATAACCTTATGGAAATCTTAGTAATGGCAGATGCTTTGCGTCGTGCAAGTGCTGGTCGTATTACTGCTGTAATTCCATACTTCGGTTATGCACGCCAAGACCGTCGTCCTCGTTCAACTCGTGTTCCAATTACTGCAAAAGTTGTAGCAGACATGCTCACCACTGTGGGTATTGACCGTGTTGTAATGATCGACTTGCATGCTGACCAAATCCAAGGTTTCTTTGATATTCCTGTAGATAACATCTACGGTACGCCTGCTTTGCTTGCTGACTTACGTCAACAACAACATCATAACTTGATGGTGGTTTCACCTGACGTTGGTGGTGTAGTTCGTGCACGTGCTGTTGCAAAACAAATGGGTGATATCGACCTTGCAATCATTGATAAACGTCGTCAAAAAGCTAATGAATCACAAGTGATGCATTTGATTGGTGATGTACGTGATCGTGACTGTGTGATTGTTGATGACATGGTTGATACAGCTGGTACTTTGTGTAAAGCTGCCGACGCACTTAAAACTTTTGGTGCTCGTAAAGTGGTTGCTTATGCAACGCACCCTGTACTATCAGGTAAAGCACTCGAAAATTTAAGCAAATCTGTAATTGATGAATTGGTTGTTACTGACACAATTCCACTTTCAGATGAAGCATTAAAACTTGGTAAGATTCGCCAAGTTTCAGTAGCAAGTATGGTTGCTGAAACAATTCGTCGTATTAACAACGAAGAATCTATTAGCGCAATGTTCGATTCTTATCTATAATAGCGCCAAATTTTCAAAGCCCTACTCTTTGGTAGGGCTTTATATCACTGGGCTGGTCGAAAGTTCAGTCAATTACACTCAATGAGGAAATGTCATCATGGCAAACTTCGTATTAAATGCAGTAGCACGTGAAGAAGCAGTTCAAGGGAAAGGTTCGAGCCGCCGCCTTCGTCTTCAAAATAAAGTTCCAGCAATCATCTATGGTGGTTCTGCTGAACCTGTAGCGGTTACTTTAGAACTTCGCGAGCTTGTTAAAGCTTTAGAAAATAACTCTTTCTTTGAAGAAGTTATCGATCTTAACATCGAAGGTAAAGTTGAAAGCGTTAAAATCCAAGCTTTACAACGTCACCCAGCTAAAAACACACCAATGCACGCTGACTTTAAACGCGCATAAGTGTTAAATGGTGTAAATGAGTGAGTAAACTTTCACTGATTATTGGTTTGGGTAATCCAGGTTCTGAATATGCCCAAACCCGCCATAATGCAGGCTTTTGGTTCGTCGAACGCCTTGCAGAACAATATGGTATTACATTAAAAACTGATTCAAAGTACAAAGGAATCAGTGGTCGCGGTAATATTGAAGGACAAGATGTTCGTCTACTATTGCCCACAACATTTATGAACCTTTCTGGTCAAAGTGTTGTTCCCTTTGCAAAATTCTACCAAATTAAACCAGAAGAAATTCTCATCGCTCATGATGAACTGGATATGAATCCGGGCGTCATTCGTTTAAAAACTGGCGGTGGACATGGTGGTCACAATGGTCTACGTGACATTGTTCCTCATATTGGTTCTAATTTTCATCGCTTACGTATTGGCATTGGTCATCCCGGCGCTAAAGAAAAAGTTTCAGGACATGTACTTGGTAAAGCACCAAGCAGTGAACAGACTTTAATGGATGATGCAATACACCATGCTTTAGGCAAAACAAAATTATTGGTTAATGGTGAGATTCAGCAAGCAATGAATCAAATCAATGCTTATAAAGCATAATTTAAACCTAAATTTTATGTTCTTTGTTCAACAATTTTTCTTGCCATGATTCATTTTTAAGAGCAAAATGCGCTTTCAAATGCATCCCCCCATTGAAAATTGTTGATTCAACACAAGATAACAATTGTAAGGGCTACTCTGGAGACGCAAATCATGCTATCTCGTTTATTAAAAGCAAAAATCCATCGTTGTGTTGTTACACAAGCAGAATTACATTATGAAGGTTCTTGTGCAATCGACGGTATTCTTTTGGATTTAGCTGGTATCCGTGAATATGAAGAAATTCATATGTGGAACGTGACTAATGGTAAGCGCTTTACAACCTATGCGATTCGTGGCGAAGAAGGTTCGGGCATCATTTCAGTCAATGGTGGCGCTGCACTTCAAGCTGATGTTGGTGATTTAATGATTATTGCCACATTTGGTGATTTTACCAATGCTGAAGCGGATGCGCATAAACCACGTCTTGTATATGCAAATCCAGACAATACAGTAAATCACACAGCAAACTGTATCCCTGTTCAAGTTGCATAATTGCACACAGATGATTCAAGACCCGCAATGTTGCGGGTTTTTTATGTCTATTTCACTTAATTATTTTCAATAACAGCTATTTACACCATTATCATTATAATACAGACTAATAATCCATGAGTTAACCTTATCATTCTCAATAATTTCACCACTTCTCTTTTTCAAAGTGACAGGAGATCCAATATTTAATATTTGTGTTTTATTTAAACAATATTGAAAATATCTACCTTCATCCTTTATTCTTCTCCAGCCATCAGAGACAAGTTGTTGTTGTATCCGTGTCATTTCTTCACTAGACAAATTATCTCGATGTATCCGTATTGAAGCAGATGCGTTGCCAGGCCTAATCAATGATGGAGTAAATTCTGGAGAATATTGGATAAAATACTTATTTTTAATTCCTCTAAAATTGACTATTTCTGGACTATTTGAATATGACTTATTCAAGCTACCTGAATAAAATGTAGATAAAACAAAAATAAATAGTATTAGAAAAATAATCATATGGGAAAATTTGATCTGGTTATTTTTCACAACGACTATCCATACATATTATGGCTATGAAAACCAATAAGACTAAATTCAAACTGACTTAATCCACCATTTATTCAAAGCACTTATTTCATGCATATTATTCAATGTTGCCTTAGCAAGTATCCGTTATAGTGAATAATTTGGACTTCAATTATTCAGTTCTTTCAGAACGAAATCCATCACGCCAACGTTGTTTATTCTCACATTCCAGATCTTGTAAATGCTCTCCTCGTAAAGATGCAAGAATCGCATTGCCCTGCTGATCCACCTTAAACTCAGCATACTTTGCTTGCTGATAACATTCAGCTAAACCTTCTGCAAATAAAAAGCTATTGGATGCAGGATAAAGTGTTCTATGTCGATTATCCGGGTTCTTCAAAATCAGTTTTACAGTTTGCGCATCTTTAGGTTTTTCAAAATAAGTATGTGCCACCTTTTTCTGTTGATCCAATTCAACATAAGCCGTAACCTAAGGCTTATTTTCAATCACTTGATCAAAATAATGCCCCGAAAAAATATGATTTTCATCACTATCACTTGGATCTACATTGTTCTGATCGCCCTGATTTAGTTTTTGCGGTGCAAAGTAAAGTTGATAACTCAGCACCATATAATCACCTTGTATTAATGAACGTGGATCAACAGGTTGTAAGTGGACATATATACTCTGACTATTCTTCAGATGCTGTTCATTCTTAAAAATGATGCCTAGAAAAAGAACAATACAGATTAAAGCAAGACAAAGAGGAATGAATTTTTTCATGTATTTACTCCCTCTTTTGATTGGAATTTATGTAGCACCCAAGTCAGTATCAACAAAATTAATCCTGAGCTAAAAATACTTAGACTTTTAACGAGGAAGCTAACATTCAACGCGTAGTAAATAAAGCATAAGGTTAACGCCAAAGTCACTAAAGCGAAACCATAGACAATCTTATCGTGCTGTGACAATGCCCATGAAAGTATGGCGATACAAATAAAAATTTCAAAATAGCCATAAAATATCAGTACTGCAGCAAAAGCCAATAAAATCAATTGAGCAATCAAGCTAAATTGATTGCGAATCCTCAACAGCATAAACAAAGCCAACCACAAAATAGGCAGCCCCAAGTTGAGAATAGGAAGGTATCTCATTTTCTCTAATTCATATTTTCCAAATAGTGTATAGAAACCCAAGGATGAAAGAATAATCAATAAACTCGCCAATGCTAAACTGCGTTGATATTGACTGGGTTGAATACCATGCACCCAAATCATTACCAGATAAAACCCATAACTTAGCAAGACCAGAAATGAAAAACTTTCAACAAAACGATGTAATCCAAGCAGAACGTTTAAATCCCAAATCAACGCAATACCTGATAAATACAAGGCAAATAGTTGGATAATAATAAAGAACCAATGGCTGCGAATAAAATAACTAAGACACAGCATGGCAAATTGAATAAAGAAAATTGGAAAGAATTGGTCAGTTAATTCAACCGTGTGGAAAATCACAGCATGTTGCCCTGCGACCCATATACAATAAGCAAACTGCCTTAAAAATAAAGCTTGTTTACTTCTTAAAATAAAGGCAGCCAATACCACAAAAACTGCCCCCATGATCAAGGAGAAATTCCCCCAAAATGCCAGCATCAATGATGCCAATAAAACACCTGCAATCCATGCACCCACTGCGATAGGAATATTGTTAAATTTGTTTTGTGGGATAAACTTAATCAATAAAAAAGTAATCAATGCAAACCAAGCGAAAACCACCAGTGCAATTAAAAATAATCCGAGCACTTCGGATTCACGAAACAGACTATTCATCCATTTGAAAATCACCAGCGTAAACGTAATCCCTAAACCTACTGCTGAAAGCACACTACATAACTGATCTCTTTTTCGATAAAAATAAGTTAATGCGACAGAAAGTAGAAAAAATGATGATATTAAATAAGCGATCTTAAGGTCTGTCCATGTAAAAATCATGGCTGTGGCGAATGCTAAATTACTGTCTCCATATAAAAATAGCACCATATGCCAAATTGAAAGAATGCCAAACCATAAGACAAAGAGATAACGCAGCTTTTGATAACAACGAAGACAAAAATAAAACTGAAATAATGAAAGGAGATTTAAGCTAAATAAAAATGTGACAGGATATTCATCAGCCCAAAATGTTTGTTTAAAAAACAAAAATAAAGTGAGTTGGCTGACAATACAGAGCAATGTAAAAACACCAATATTCGGACGATACAACCACGGCAGTAATAAAATAGACCAGATTAAAAATAGTAAATAACTATCTGCCCCTGTTTGATAAATTTGACCAATGACAGCCAAACTTAAACCAATCATCAAGCCACTTATTGTATGCAAACACTGGACTAAATAATCATGCTGAACTAAAAAAATACTTGTTACAGCACTGAGTAACAAAAAAAGTTGTGGAATTGCCAATTGAAAAAACTGAGGCAACATAAACCAATTTGCAGCAGTCAGATATAAAATACTGACTGCAATTAGAGCACATCCTAAAACCTGTAAGTGTTTAACAAAGTCATCATTACGCCATGAATAGACATCTTGCTGAATCGTGATCAAGCTGAGTCTCCTTATTTTATGCTTTGTTATTTGTTGATCACTATGACCACAAATATTCTTTTAAATGTATAAGTTTAATTATTTTCTATAGCAACTATTGTTCTATCTATAGTACTGATCATTCTAAAAAAAAGCATCCATTTAGTAAAAAAGTGTCTATAATAAATGCACATCGCTTCAGGGCGGGGTGTAATTCCCCACCGGTGGTAAATTGGACGGATTTTCAATCCTGAGCCAACAGCCCACGAGCTTATCACGCTTAATCGTGATTCGCAGATTTGGTGAAATGCCAAAGCCGACGGTATAGTCCGGATGAAAGAAGACGACGTCACAGCTTAAAAATTTCAATATTCGCTATTGGAAAAGGTTTTGTAACGCCACTATTTCAAATGTCCTGAAATGTTCAACCGTATTTTAACTTTACGAGAGCGTTTCAATGTCTAGTTTAATTCAACCCGAAATTTTCTTTTCTGCACTATCCCCTGCAGACCAACGTATCGAACAAGCAATCGAAGATATGCGCCAAGGCAAACCTGTTTTGGTCATGGACGATTTTGATCGTGAAAATGAAGCAGATTTAATTGTTGCAGCAGAAACCCTCAATGTTGAAACCATGGCACGTATGATTCGTGATGGTTCAGGTATTGTCTGCTTAACCATTACCGATGATCTAGCAGATCACCTTGAACTCCCACCGATGGTTCAGGACAATTCAAGTCAATTTAAAACGGCTTTTACCATTACCATCGAAGCAGCACAAGGTGTAACAACAGGCGTTTCTGCAAAAGACCGTACCACCACTATTCATGCTGCAATTAAAACAGGTGCTGTCGCAAGTGATCTGAATCGCCCTGGTCATGTTTTTCCATTGCGTGGTCGTAATGGTGGTGTATTAACCCGTCGTGGACATACAGAAGGTTCTATTGATTTGGCACGTTTAGCTGGTTTAAAACCCGCTGGTGTGTTATGTGAAGTGACCAATCCTGATGGAACAATGGCTTCAGGCATTCAAGTTTTAGCATATGCACAAACGCATCATTTAACGCTGATTACCATTGAAGAATTGGTTCAGTATCGTTTAAAACACAATGTCTAAGAAAATATTTTAAGTCATTAATATTTAGACAGAGTTAAAAAGCCAGTTCAAATCTATGGACTGGCTTTTTAATCTTGATTAGGTATTTTTGGTTAAAGTGCGATGAAATGACAGCGTCAGTTTTTGTTTTAATTTTTTATAAGTGACACTGATTAAAATTAAATAGCCAAAAGTATCAAGCTGATGAATAATAAATCATTGAAGAAATAAGTTTAAACATCTTCCAAATGTAAAATACTTTGACGAATACCATCTGCACGTAACCATGCAAAATCATAACTTGCATTGGCCAAGGCCAATACACGACGTTCAAACTCATCCCAAAGCGGTTTTACCTGCTTCGCTTGAATTCCCAAACCACTCTCTTCTGCGAGATGTTTATTTTTTTCACAAATTTTTAATGCATGATACAACTTGCGCCCTTTAGAAGCAGAATCCATCACTCGTATACGTTTACCCAAAATAAAACCTTCAATATGTCTTAAATCTGCAAAAGGTAGCATCGGAATTAAAATTTGATCGAGCTGTGCATCCAGCCTCTTCCAAACAGCTAAACGTTGCGCTGAATCATATGTATTCCATTGAATCACTTCATGATTAAAACGACGGCAACCACGACAAACAGAATCACCAAATACCGTTGAACAACGACCAGCGCATGGCGTTAAGGTGGGTATCCGACGTTCGTTACTCAAAATTTACTCCTTACATCAACGATGTGACACACTTTTTCGGCACGAAATAATCATTTCGCAATACTATATATGGTATATAAAATATTTTAAAGCACTATATTTAGTATAAAAACCCATATTTTTTTCAGGGAATAAAAAAACACTACAAAGACTAGGGTTTTCTCGCATATTCATGTAAATCACGCTAAAATATGCGCCTTAAATTTTATTCTATCTTAAATATTTGGAGTACTCCATGAACGCTACTGTAGAACAGCTTGCACCTGTAGAACAGCAAGCGACCTCTGGTTGGGTTGTTGCAGCACTTTATCAATTCAAAGAAGTTCAAGATCCTGCTGATCTTCAACAACGTCTTTTAGACTTGGTAAAAACCATCAACCTTTGCGGTACTCTCATTATTGCAGGTGAAGGAATTAACGGAACTGTTGCTGGCGATCGTCAAGCGATTGATGTCATTCATCAATTCTTATTGAATGAAGGCTTTAATAGCATGGAATATAAAGAATCACATAGTGATGAAAAGCCATTCCGTAAAATGAAGATTAAGCTAAAGAACGAAATCGTAACTTTAGGTGTAGAGGTGAAACCTCGTGATCTTGTTGGACATTATCTTGATCCAAAACAATGGAACGAACTGATTGCGCGTGATGACGTGATTTTGATTGATACACGTAATGATTATGAATATAAAGCGGGTACCTTCAAAGGCGCGATTGATCCTAAAACAGAAACCTTTCGTGAATTTCCAGAATACGTAAAAAAAGAACTTGAACAGCATAAAGATAAGAAAATTGCGATGTTCTGTACAGGCGGTATTCGTTGTGAAAAATCAACCTCATTACTGCTTCAAGAAGGTTTTAACGAGGTGTATCACCTTAAAGGCGGTATTTTAAAATACCTTGAAGAAACCCCTGCTGATGAAAGTATGTGGGAAGGTGAATGTTTCGTATTTGATGGCCGTACTGCGGTGACGCATGGTATGGAAGAAGGCGAAAATATTAAATGTCATGCATGTGGTTGGCCACTTGTTCCTGAAGAAGCCGATTTACCAAGTTATGAACATGGTGTTTCTTGCAAATATTGTATTGATAAAACATCTGAGAAACAAAAAGAAGGTTTCCGTATGCGTCAATCACAAATTACTGCTGCAAAACGCAAACGTCTTTAATCTCAATCAATTTTAAAATGCTTCACTCAACCGCAGCTTATTGGCTGCGGTTTTTATTTAGATATTTTAACAACACAACAAATTCTCACTATATTTTGATAAATGAAAACCATACCATGTTTATAACGCCCTATTTTTATATATAAAATGACTGATTGGATTATTTCGATCATGGAGCAACTTGGTTACTTCGGTATTGCTCTTTTGATGTTTTTAGACAATGTCTTTCCGCCGATTCCCTCAGAAGTGATTATGCCATCAGCTGGGTTTGCTGCATCTAAAGGTCAATTATTATTATCAGGTGTGATTATCGCAGGAAGCATCGGTTCACTGGTTGCAGCAGCATTGTTGTATTGGGTGGGTCGAAAAATCCCAAATCAAAGCATTTTTAATTGGGTTGACCGCTACGGTAAATACCTTTTTATCAAATCAGAAGATGTCAAAAAAGCTTTAGATTGGTTTGAAAAATATGGACATCGCGTGGTTTTCTTTGGACGAATGGTTCCCGCAGTTCGTTCTTTGATTAGTATCCCTGCAGGCATGAGTCATATGCCCTTTTGGAAATTTATGCTGTATAGCAGCGTAGGGACAATTATCTGGACCACTTTTCTTGCATGTGTCGGTTATTATTTTGGAAACAATATAGAACTCATGCAACAAATTTTTAGTCGCGTGGGCTATGTGATCATTACCATTGTCTTAATTTTAGTTGCTTATTTTTTCTATAAAAAATCAAAAGCACGCTAAAAATTATTATGCTCCCAGCATTCAGTTAAAACACACTATTTGTGTACATTGAGATTTGTGTGCATTGAGTCAAGCAGACAAATTTGTGTTTGCTTGGCCAAGCTCTATGTTCTTAACATTAGCTGTCTGACAAATAATCAGCGAACTCTAAAAATAACTACAAAGACATTAGAGCGTTCATAAATCAAAATGATCATGCGAAATGAAGCTTGATAGTTCCTTCTCGCTGAGGAAAAGCTAGGATGAGAGGCACCATCTGTTGATTTATGGGTTTTAACAGGATTTATAAAAGAAGCCTATTGTTTATATTTTCTTATACTCCCCGTTTCACCAATGCCGACCAATTGAAACACGATCACCATACTATAAATAACATCACTGTATAGAAATCACCCAATATTAATCAATACACCACAGCGATCGTAAAAAATCACCACACATTCGATGTGAGCAAAACTTCCGAGCGATTGAGAAATTTGAGTGAATTCAACGGCAAGCACTATACATTCCAAAAAATCATGCATTTCATCAAAATATTATCGCTTTAACCTAATACAAATATATGAAAAATATAAAAATAATTAAAACTGTGTAAAAAAGGATACATGAGTGAATGAAATGATTGCTGTGATCTTAATCACCTGCTTGGCAGTAATAAGTCCTGGCGCTGATTTTGCTATCGTGACACGAAACAGTTATTTATATGGTCGAAATATTGGAATAAGCACTGCTTTAGGTATTGCTTGCGGTGTTTGGATACATGTGGGTTATAGCCTACTTGGCCTGGGTTTTTTAAAAAATCATATGCCCTATCTTTTACAAACAATTCAATATATTGGCGCTGCTTATTTAATTTATCTTGGCTATAAAACATTCACGCAGGCAAAAATAAAACTGGATGAAATTGGTGTTGGTATCAGTAGCTGGCAAGCGTTTAAACATGGTTTTTTAACCAATAGCCTAAATCCCAAAACAACTTTATTTGTAATCAGTTTATTTGCTCAGCTGATGACTTCTACAGGAAATTCGACCATTCAGCTTTTTGCTTATGGTGCGTTTATTTCGTTGAGTCATTTTGTTTGGTTTGGCTTGATTGCCTTATTTTGTGCACATCCCAGCATACGAAATAAAATTTTAGATCGCCAAGTGGTGATCAATCGTGTGATTGGCCTTTTACTGTTTATTTTAGGTTGTAGCCTATTATTTGCACGGTTTTAACTATTGGCGTAAATCACCAACAAAAAAAAGCATGCCACTTTTCAGTGAGCATGCTTTTTTTATACGCGCAAATTAATTTGGTGTGTGGTACATCAAATAAATTTCATTTAGATTTTCAGGAATTTCTTCAGCAATCTCGTCCATTAACTGGCCGTTGCGGCGGAAAGATTCCATTTGAGGATCTTCATCATCAATACCACTGAACACCATCATTGGTAGTGTGAGATCAACAACTTGATCTTCATATTCTGGTGCAAACCAAGCTTCTTCATTCAGGAACATTGCATCAACAAAGCCAACACTCCAGTCGCCTAAGCTTGATTCAACATCAGCTTCTTCAATTTCAAAAGGAAATGTAATTCCTTCTTCATTGGCTAAGTTTTGACGAATCGCTTCAAGCCATGCTTTGATTTGTACAATGATTTCTGCTGGAACTTTCTTTTGATTATTATCAAATAGCTCATCAAGCCATTTATCAAAAGTAGGACCAACCGCAATTGCGCACAAGAAACCATGAGTCGCTGCGAAATCTAGACCAAATTCATTTTGGTCACCATCTAGATAATCACTCAGTAGGTCTAAATCTAAAGCACTCATTTTGTTTCCAGTAAATTTGTATCAGATTTAAGCATAGCATTTTCCCACGCCATGCCCAATGAATTTTTAATCTTCGTCATCAAAATCATCGTCATCATCAATGTCATAATCAAAATCTTTTAAATCTTTTTCTAAACGACGTTGAGCAAGTAAATCATCGATCAAACGTCGCTTTTCTAAAGATTCTTTGGCGCTAATTTTGCTTGATGACTCATCGAAACTAACATCATCATCACCGTAGTTATCATCTAGTTCAAAATCTGTAGAAGACACTAAAACTACCTCATAATGAAAAAAAGTGAATGGGTCTAGGCGCTATTTATCTGTCTTCAGAAAACTTGTCAAGTTTTTTCCGTTTTTTTTACATTTAAATGCGAATTTGGGCTTTTTTCGGGCCCTATTTTATGTAATGATATAATCCACCCTGCGTCTTACTATTTTATGACATTTTCTGAATAGAAATCGCACGGGATGATCTTGAAAATAACAATTTCACCCCCACCTATTTGATTGAATTTAAATTCTGAATATTTTATCGGACAGTTTTATGCTGATTTCTTCCGATGGAATATGCGAGCTATTCAAAGATATATTTTAACAGATTGTGCGATTACGCACGGTTTTTCATTGCCACAGATTCAACGAGAAGAGAGTAAAGATGAGCGAAATGCATTCCCCTACTTCCCAAGTAGCGGCTCTTATTAGCCGAGGCAAAGAACAAGGTTACTTAACCTACGCTGAGGTTAACGATCATCTCCCAGACTCGATCACCGAAAGCGAACAGATTGAAGACATTATCCAAATGCTTCAAGACGTTGGTATTCCAGTTCATGAACGTGCACCTGAAACTGACGATGCAATGTTCGAAGGGAATAGCGAAGCTGGCGATGAAGTTGCAGAAGAAGAAGCTGCTGCAGTACTTGCCTCTGTAGAAAATGAGCCAGGTCGTACCACTGACCCAGTACGTATGTATATGCGTGAAATGGGTACCGTTGAACTTTTAACACGTGAAGGCGAAATTAGTATTGCCAAACGTATTGAAGAAGGTATTCGTGACGTTCTACATTCAATTGCATACTGGCCAAATGCTGTAGAAGTTGTTTTACAAGAATATAAAGATTATGAAACTGGCGAACGTCGCCTTGCCGATATTTTATCAGGTTATTTAGATCCTGAATCTGACGAAGTGATTCCAGAAGTTTTAGAAGACGAAGCTGAAGTTATCGTTGAAGAAGAAGATACTTCTGCAAAGCCGACTAAAGAAGTGAAGTTGGATGATGAAGACGAAGAAGAAGAGTCTGAAAGTGATGACGATTCTGAAGGCGAATCTGGTCCAGATCCTGAAATTGCGAAAGCGCGTTTTGAAGAGCTAGAAGCAGTTTGGAACAGTGCAAAAGTTGCAATTGCGCAACATGGCCGTAACAGTACTCAAGGTACTGAGGCAATGGAAGCACTGGCTACTGTGTTTATGATGTTTAAATTTACACCGCGTTTATTTGACATCATTTCAGAAATAATTCGTGGTACGCACGAACAAATTCGTACCTCTGAACGTGAAGTGATGCGTTATGCAGTTCGTCGTGGTCGTATGGATCGTACACAGTTCCGTACATCATTCCCAGGTCAAGAATCAAATCCTGCTTGGTTAGATGAACAAATTGCAAAAGCACCTGCTGAACTAAAAGGCTATTTAGAAAAAGTTCGTCCAGATGTATTGGCATTCCAACAAAAGATTGCTGATATTGAAAAAGACCTTGATCTAAATGTAAAAGAAATTAAAGACATTTCTAAACGTATGGCGATTGGTGAAGCCAAAGCTCGCCGTGCCAAGAAAGAAATGGTTGAAGCCAACTTACGTTTGGTAATTTCAATTGCGAAAAAATACACAAACCGTGGTTTACAATTCTTGGATTTAATTCAAGAAGGTAACATTGGTTTGATGAAAGCGGTAGACAAGTTTGAATACCGTCGTGGTTATAAGTTCTCGACCTATGCAACATGGTGGATTCGTCAGGCGATTACTCGTTCAATCGCGGACCAAGCACGTACAATTCGTATCCCTGTACATATGATCGAAACGATTAACAAGATCAACCGTGTCTCTCGCCAATTACTTCAAGAAATGGGTCGTGAACCGACTCCTGAAGAATTAGGTGAACGTCTAGAAATGGACGAAGTTAAAGTTCGTAAGGTGCTTAAGATTGCTAAAGAGCCAATTTCTATGGAAACGCCAATTGGTGATGATGAAGATTCTCATCTTGGTGATTTCATTGAAGACAGCAACATCACTTCACCAGTAGATGCTGCGACTTCAGAAGGCTTAAAAGAAGCAACACGTGAAGTACTTGAAAACTTAACTGAACGTGAAGCAAAAGTCTTAAAAATGCGTTTTGGTATCGACATGCCGACTGACCATACTTTGGAAGAAGTAGGTAAACAGTTTGATGTAACCCGTGAACGTATTCGTCAGATTGAAGCCAAAGCTTTACGTAAACTTCGTCATCCTTCGCGTTCAGAACACTTACGTTCGTTCCTTGAAAATGACTAAGTTGAATTTGTTCAATCTATGAATACTTTCGGGACTTGAAAATCAATCGAGTAACCCCATTAAGTATTTAAGAGAAACACAATGCCTGCACTTATGCAGGCATTGTTGATAAATTAGAGGTGAAAAAATGTTAGACCGCACTCCATCTCGCGAATTACAAGAAGATCTTTGGGTTTTTCCAATGGATTACCCAATTAAATTGATTGGTAATGCGGGTGAAGAATTACGTGGTGCTGTAGTTGAAATTTTGGTAAAACATTTCCCTGAATTTAATGAAGCGACACTTGTTGTACAACCATCACGTACTGGTAAATATCATTCGATTACGGCTCAATTACGTTTTGAAGAGCTTGAGCAAGTGCATGCCTTGTATGCTGACCTTGCTGCTTGCGAACATATTCGTACTGCCTTGTAATGCTGAAATGAATTAAAAAACACGCCACAATGGCGTGTTTTTTTTGCACCCTGATTTTATCGGGGAATATGCCCTGCTGGCTTATTTGCAAATGATCAGCAATTGCTTTCACTTTTCCAAACTAAATTTCTTTATAATTAAAGCGATTTCTATATTTTAAGGGCACTTGTCTGTGAACGATGCTGTTCTAAAACCACATCTGATTATTCGTCAATATCAAGACTTAACGCCTTATGCCGAGCGTTTTCAGGAAATGAAATCTTTTACTGAACAACGTGATGAAAATTCTCCAGATCAGCTTTGGATCTTGCAACATCCTGACGTACTGACTCAGGGGCAAGCAGGCAAACCTGAACATATTTTAACGCACAGTGATATCCCTGTTGTTCAATCAGATCGTGGTGGACAAGTTACCTGGCATGGTCCTGGTCAAATGGTGATTTATTTCATGTTTGATTTAAATCGCTTGAAATGGAATGTGCGTACATTGGTCACTTATGCAGAGAACTTAATGATAAATCTGCTCAAGAAATATGATGTCGATGCCTATGCCAAAGCTGATGCACCAGGTGTTTATGTCAACGAACGTAAAATTGGTTCACTGGGCTTTAAAATCCGCAGAGGACGTAGTTATCACGGGTTAGCATTAAATATTGATTGTAACTTAGATGGCTTCCATACCATTAACCCATGTGGTTATGCAGGTTTAGAAATGGTCCGTGTCTGCGATTTGATTAAAAATTATCCTGATTACAAGCAACTATCAAAAGATGTGATTGAGTATTTTCAACAGAGTGGGTACTTTAGTGATATTGAAGTCATCGACAAAAAATCAAATGACCATGAAGTCATTCACAAATAAATTGCTTTATTTTTATCTGAAAACAAATTAGAGTAATTACTCTAAAACAAAAGTACAATTTTATATAAGGGACTAACGAGTGATTTCAAGTAAATCTATCAAACCCGCTTTAGAACAAGCCTATGTCAAACTCATGATGGATGTGATTGGCAGAGGTTTGGTCATGGCGAGTCAAGTTGATGATGAAATTAAACATGAAGTATCTGTACTCCCTGTTGGTTTTACATTATCAATGAAAGTTTTTCCAAACGGCGCTTCATTTATTGCCAGAGTCAATCAAAACAAGCAGCTTGAACTGGTTAAATCTTTAGATGTTAAGCCTGATCTATCGATTATTTTCAAACATGTTCATCATGCTTTTTTAGTCTTTTCATTTCAGGAAAGTACAGCTCAAGCTTTTGCAAATGACCGTATGATCGCAGATGGAGATGTGGCACATGCCATCCGTTTAGTGCGTTGTCTGAATAAAATGGAAGCATTAATTTTACCTAAACTGGTTGCTGAACTCGCGGTAAAAGAATATCCATCAGAATTAAGTTTAAAAGAAAAATTAGCGGGCGCTGCAAATATCTATCTTAAAGTTGCCCAATCATATTTAAAAGGGAGTGCTTAACACATGGCTAAACCATATTACGAATTTTTCTGTCCTGTAAAAGTGATTGCTGGTCATGCTGCACTCGAACATATTCCTTTCGAACTTGCATCATTAGGCGCTAAACGCCCAATGATCATCACCGATAAAGGTGTACGTGCCAATCACCTTTTAGCACCTATTGAAGCTGCATTTGAATCTACTGATATTGAAATTGGCATTATTTTTGATGATGTTCCACCTGATTCAAGCCTTGAAACAGTTCGTGCCGCAGCACAAGCGTATCGTGAAAATAACTGTGATGCGATTATTGCTGTGGGTGGCGGTTCGGTTATTGATACCTCTAAAACAGCCAATATTTTAGTCTCTGAGGGTGGCGATGATTTACTTAAGTATTCAGGTGCACACAACCTCCCTCGCCCACTTAAACCTTTTTTTGTGATTCCTACCACGTCAGGTACAGGCTCAGAAGTAACCTTGGCTGCGGTCGTATCAGACAATCAAAAAAATGTGAAAATGGCATTTGCCTCGAATTACCTAATGCCACATGCGGCGATTCTCGATCCGCGTATGACCCAAACATTGCCGCCACATCTAACAGCAATGACAGCGATGGATGCCATGACACATGCTGTAGAAGCCTATACCTGTATCGCAGCCAATCCAATTTCAGATGCGTATGCAACAGCTGCCATCAAAAAGATCAGTACAAGCTTATTTGATGTACTGGATCACCCTAGTGATGCAACAGGTCGCTTAGAACTTGCTCAAGCCTCAACAATGGCAGGCATTGCATTTTCTAACTCGATGGTTGGTATTGTGCATTCTCTTGGTCATGCTTTAGGTGCAGTTGCGCATTTGCCTCATGGCTTATGTATGAATCTCTTTCTTCCTTATGTTTTGGAATACAACAAGGAAGTGAATGGTGACAAGATTGCCGATCTATTATTGCCACTTGCTGGTGCTGATATTTACGCACAGACCCCTGCAAACCAGCGTGCGGATAAGGCCATAGAGACGTTAAACACTATGCGTGATCGTGTCTATCATTTGACTAAGCTTCCACGTACCTTGAGTGAAACAGGTAAAGTTACTCAAGCACAGCTGGATGAAGTTGCCGAAAAAGCACTCAATGACGGCTCAATTATTTTCAATCCGAAAGAAGCAACCTTTAAAGATTTAAAGTCAATCTTAGAAAAAGCTTGGTAATTGTCTAAAATTGCGACAATATAGAGGGAACTATTGGCACTAAGTCTATGTTTGCAGTGATGTCATCCACAGATGAAATGTTGACAGCCCTCGATAGTAAATAGCCTGATGTTTATCTAAACATCGGGCTTTTATCTTGCAGAATGGGCAGTCACTTATTTTTTGATCAAGATGGCACGTTTTCTGCTAAAAAAGCCAACAAAGTTACTGACAAATGTGACCTTTTAGAGTAGATTGGCGCACTTTTGTTTTATTCTTAGGGGGGATCGTTCGTCTCAAACGATCCTTATAAATATGACTGATCCTTGATCAACGATTAAGAGGATAACGCCGTTGACAGATATCTCTGGGACTCAATCCACAGCAAAACTGAAAAAAAATCTTGTGCTGTGGCATATTATCATTATTGGTCTAGCGTATATTCAGCCACTTACCTTATTTGATACCTTTGGTTTAGTGTCAGACGGAAGCCATGGACATGTTCCAACTTCTTATATTTTTGCGCTTGTTGCCATCCTTCTGACCTCTATCAGTTATGGTCATATGATCAAGCGCTACCCTTCGTCAGGGTCTGCTTATACCTATGCGCAAAAATCGATTCACCCAAATGTCGGCTTTATGGTTGGCTGGTCTTCTTGGTTAGATTATTTATTATCTCCACTCGTCAACATTATTTTGGCTGATATTTACTTAAGAGCCTTATTCCCAGATGTGAATAACTGGATCTGGGTCATTGCACTGACGGCAATTATGACTGTGATCAACTTGTTTGGTTCACGTTTTGTTGCTCGATTTAACAGCACCATTGTTGTGGTGCAACTTGCGATCATCTTCTATTTTGTTTATGAAGTTTACTTACTGTTAACTCAGGGCATTTACGCAGATGGCACCTTAAACCCAGATAAAGCTGAATTATGGTCACTTGCTCCATTCTGGAGTGAAATGACGGCAATTGGTGCATTAATCGGTGGTGCAACGATTCTTTGTTTCTCTTTCACAGGTTTTGATGCGTTATCATCCCTTGCAGAAGAAACCAAAGATGCTGAAAAAACCTTGCCAAAAGCAATTTTCTCTACAGCGTTGATCGCGGGTATTATCTTTATTTTTAGTACCTATTTTATTCAGCTATTTTTCCCAAGTAATGCCAATCTTTACTTTAATCCGCTGGATGAATCTCAACCTGTGATGCTTGAAGCACTTGGCAATGCAACCATTCTAACGGCAATTACAGGCATCGCATTTAAAAAGTTAGTATTGTATTTTGCGGTCATTGCTGTACTGGCTTCTGGTATTTCTGCACACGCTGGGGTATCCCGTTTGATGTATGTAATGGGTCGTGATGGCGTCATTAACAAAAAGATTTTTGGTCATATTAGTCCAAAATTACATACCCCAACTTATAATATTTTGATTGTCGGTGTTGTTGCGTTATCTGCGGGTTTTCTTGACCTTGAACATATTGTCAACTTAATTAGCTTTGGTGCTTTAACTGCATTTAGTTTTGTGAATTTCTCTGTGATTTCACGTTACGCCTTACGTGACGGCAGAACAAAATCACTGAAAGAAATCATCAATTATGTGGTGATTCCGTCTCTTGGTTTTGCCAGCGTATTCTTGATGTGGTTAGAAATTGATGAAATGGCATTAAAACTCGGGCTTGCATGGGCTGTATTAGGTGTTGCCTATTTAGCCTATAAAACTCGTGGTTTCCGCTACCCTGCACCACAACACAATGAACATGAATAATTGATTATTGTGGGTGTAATCAAATAAGAAAGGCGCTTTATGCGCCTTTCTTATTTTAATCATATCAACTGCAATTATGCTGCAATAAATTTTTCCGTAATCGCTTTGATTCGTTTTGCATATTGTTTTGCAGTCTCTAAATCACCGCTTGGAATCTCATCTGTACTGGCATCAGCAGGTGATTGAACCAATAAACCTACAGAACCGCCTAAGCTGTTCACATCCTGACGTGTAGCGCTTTTAGTGTTTGATGGTGCCAAACCAAGACTGACCCAAATACCACCATGTTGTGAAGCCAAGGTATGTAAAGAAATTAACGTGACTTGCTTATCGCCATTTAAACTTGCGCTGTTGGTAAAACCACCGAAAACCTTGTCTGCCCATGCACGAGTAAACCAACGCTTAGAAGATGCATCTGCAAATTTTTTAAATTGCCAAGGCACACCGCCCATATAAGTTGGTGCACCAAATACGATTGCATCTGCGGCATCTAAAGTGTCCCAATCCTGATCTTGAATATTGCCCTCTTGATCCACTTCGATGAGCGTTGCCTGAATTTCATTGGCAAAAGTTTCTGCAATGACTTTGGTATGACCATAACCTGAATGATAAACAACAGCGATTTTTGACATGATAAGTCCTCTGATTGAGATGATAGGTATATTAATGTTTGATATAACTTGGAGGGGTTGCAGTTAGACCTTGTTTGAGTTGTTGGGTAGATTCCCCAACCAACACTTCAAAGGCATTTTGTTGAATTCCATCAAATACGTGTTGCGCCACTGTATGTGGAGAAATTTTGGCAATATCGAGTGATTGAGTTAAATCTGTGTCGATAAAACCAACATGTACCCCCATCACATGAACATTGGCTTTTGCTAACCATTGTCGAGTTGAATTGGTAAATGACCATGCTGCTGCTTTAGAAATCGCATAACTGGCTAACATCGTGCTGGGTTCCCAAGACACATCCGATAAAATATTAACGATATAACTTTCAGCATGGCTTGCTAAAATTGGAGAGAATTGCTGAGTCGTATTGATCACACCATAAAGATTGGTGTCTAAAACCGTCCGTGTCACTGCTGCAATATTTGCGTCTACAGGGTTTTCATTTAAGCGTGCAATACCTGCATTGTTGATTAATAGATTGACATCACCACATTCTGCAACAGCTTTCTTAATAGATACGGGATCTGTGACATCTACAACAATCGGAATAATACCCTGTTGATTAAAACCTTGAAGATTACGCATTCCTGCATAAACTTTCTTGGCACCACATTGTATCGCTTGCTGGGCAAGTGCTAAACCTAGACCACGATTTGCACCCGTAATAAAAACGACCGCATCTGTTATTTTCATTAAAACCACGCTCATAAATATAAAAGGGTCGATCAACGCTATCAATCAGCAGAAGTTGTATTGACCTGATTAATTTATGATATACTTTTGAAATCTAGTATCAATTAGTTACTACGTGGTAACTGGTCATTTCTTGGTTATAATTTTCCAAATTGAGGTATAGATTGATGACTAATGCATTCAATTTTAATATTTTTCATCCAAACTGCCCGGCACGATCTTTTTTTGAAAAATTTGCAGATAAGTGGATTTTGATGATTATTTATCGACTTCATCAGCACTCTCAACACTTCAATGAACTGAAAAAAAACTTAACAGGCATCTCACCTAAAGTGCTTTCTCAGAAATTAAAAATTCTGGAAAGAGATGGATTTATCACCCGTACAATTCATGAAAACAATGTGATTCGTGTTGAATATGCATTAACCTCTCTAGGCTTTGAGTTTGCTCAAACTGCTTTATCATTTAAGCTCTGGGCTGAAGGCAATGTGCAACATGTCATTCGTGCTCAAAAACAATTTGACGCCATTCAAGCAAAAAATGAGCCAGCACTGTTGCAGGAAGCCTAAACCTCAACACTTTAAATATGACTTATACTCAGCTCGCTATGTTGTAAGCATGATATCAGCTCAGCATCATTTGAATAAAACACAGCAAAGGGGAAAAAATAATGAAAATTCCACTGCTCTTTATCCTAGCAATCCTCAGCCATAGTGCTTTTGCGTCCTATGAAAATTCTTGTGATTTAGAGGTTAAACTTTTAGAAAACGCGTCTACACGTACGCTATATATCAATAAAGATGGCTTAGGTGAAGTTGAGGAAACAACGCTCAACATAAAAGGTATTGTAAAAAAAGCGCAAGCTGCTGGCCGAGCAGATAGTGGTTGTCAACACTATATCGGCAAAGTCTTAGAAGAAAATTTAAGCGATTTCCCGAATCGCTCTGAATTTAAAAAAGGACAAAAAATTAAACTGAATATCTTAATCACAGATTATAAAGGTATACCGAAATCTGAAACGGCGACCTATTTAGGACCCGATAAATAATTAGTCAGCTCTGCTATGAAATCAGTCCAATACACACTGTGATCCTTGTACAAAGACACTTTGATACAATTTAAGCAGCAAAGAGTCATTACTTTTGCATAAATCATCAATTCCAATGCTATAAGTCATCGTGCACTCAGCTAAAAATTTCACCTGATGCAATACACTTAACATCTTATAAATAAAACATGTTAAACGGGAAAAAATAATGAAAATACTATTCCTCTTTATCCTAACCCTATGCAGCCATCGTGCGTTTGCTTCTTATGAAAACTCTTGTGATTTGGTGGTGAAGCTTTTAGAGAATACCTCTACAAATACATTTCTTGTTGACAGATTTGGTGATGGCCGATTTAAAAGTGAAACGTACCTTATTTCTTTTAAAGGCCTTGTAAAAAAAGCACAGGTTTCTGGTCGAGCAGATACGGGTTGTCAACACTATTTAGAAACAGTTATAGAGAATAGCTTCTTCTTAAACACTCGATATACAGCAAAGAAAGGGCAAAAAATTAAGATAAATATTCGGATTACTGATTTTAAAGGCAAATCCCAATCGGATGAGATCGCTTATACAACCATAACCACATTGCTCCTTCCAAAAAGGAAATTCTAAATTAATAAGAGTAAAAACCCATCTATGCGATGGGTTATGATTTTTATTTTAATTCTTTAAATCCTTGCTGACGCCATGCTTCATATAGAATTACTGCGGTGGCATTCGATAAATTCAGACTACGTGAATTCGGTGCCATAGGTAAACGAATCCAATGCGCCTGAGGGAACATCATACGAACATCTTCCGGTAAACCACGTGTTTCTGGCCCCATCAATAAAGCCACAGGTCGGTTTAAATCTGAGGTATGTGGTGTTTCAGTGCCTTTGGTTGTTAAAGGATAAATCGCATCAAGATCAATCCCCTGCACCTTTAAATGTGCCAAACATTCAGCAAAATTTTCCCAAACTTTCATATGCGCCCATTCATGATAATCCAATCCTGCACGGCGCAACTTTTTATCATCCAGTTCAAAACCTAAAGGCTTGACTAAATGTAATTGTGCACCTGTATTGGCACATAAACGAATGATATTCCCTGTATTTGCAGGAATTTCAGGCTCGTATAAAACAACATGAATCACGGGAGATCTCTACTTATCAGAATACAACCTAAGTCCTTTAAAAAAGACCATGTCTGTTTTTTAAAGAAAAATTTAGGCAGATATTATTGCCACTGTAACTGTTCGCGTAAACTCACCACTTCACCAATAATGGTCAAAGTAGGCGCTTGAATATGGTTTTCTTCCACTTTTGATGCAATATCTGCCAAAGTTCCAACCACCACCTTTTGATCCGGGGTTGTCCCTTTGGAGATCAAAGCCACGGGCATATTTGGACGTTGACCATGTGATATTAGATTTTCACAAATTTTTTCTAGTCCCACCAAGCCCATATATAAAACCAATGTCTGATTTTCATAAACCAGCTCATTCCAAGGTAGCTCTGGTGAACCTTCTTTTAAATGTCCCGTCAAAAAACGGACGCTTTGTGCATAATCACGATGTGTAAGCGGAATCCCAGCATAAGCTGAGCACCCTGATGCGGCGGTAATGCCCGGAACAACTTGGAACGTAATATTGGCTGCAAAAAGCTCTTGAATTTCTTCACCACCGCGACCAAAAATAAATGGATCACCACCTTTTAGACGGCAGACACGTTTGCCTTCAGTGGCATATTTGACCAGTAATGCATTAATCCCATCTTGTGGCACAGAATGATTTGAACGTGCTTTACCCACATAGATTTTTTCAGCATCACGACGACACAATTCTAAAATCGCGGGGGACACTAAGCGATCATAAATCACCACATCCGCTTGCTGCATCAATCTAAGTGCTTTTAAGGTTAACAGCTCTGGATCACCTGGCCCTGCACCCACCAAATAAACTTCACCTTTTGGTTTTTGCCATTTTGTTAAAGCTTGTTCAATTAGACGATCCGCCTCTATGAGATTGTCATTAAACACCTGCTCTTTTAAAGGGCTGGCATATAAATCTTCCCAAAATATTCGACGTTCATCAGGATTAGTAATCTGTTCTTTAACTGCTTTACGCCATTTCCCAGAAAAATCAGCAAGTTTACCCATTCCATGTGGAATAGACGCTTCAAGCTGGGTACGAATTTGGCGAGATAAAACAGGAGAAGCACCATTGGTGGCAATTGAAACCACCATTGGTGAACGATCAATGATCGCCGGCACCATAAAGCGACAATGTGGAGGATCATCAACACTGTTGACCAACACATTTAAATCTTCACAAGCTTCAAAAACAGCTTGATTGACAGCTTTATCATTGGTTGCAGCAATCACCAAACGATAGCTACTTAGGCTAATTTGACGATCAAATTTATCTGCATGATATTGCCCATGGGTTGAATGGACAATATCTAAAAGATTTTGCTCTATATCAGGTGCAACCACATGAATCACTGCACCTGCTTTTGCAAGTAATACTGCTTTGCGGTAAGCAATATGCCCACCACCCACAATCAGACAAGGTTGCCCTTGTAGTTTTAATGAAATTGGGAAAATTTCCACAGTGTTCCTCAAAAGTTCAAATCTGATTGTACTAAGCAATATTTATGCACAAAACTGAACCAAATATCGAGTTTTCGACATTTAGTCGATGAATGTTGCACCAGCCATGTACAGGCGTAACACTTCTGGCACTTCAATAGAGCCATCGGCACGTTGGTAGTTTTCCATCACAGCCAATAAAGTACGACCGACAGCCAAACCTGAACCATTCAAAGTATGTACTAGCTCAGTTTTCTTTTGGTCTGCACGATAACGCGCCATCATACGACGTGCTTGGAAATCGCCCATATTTGAACATGAAGAAATCTCACGATATGTATCTTGGCTTGGCACCCAAACTTCTAAATCATAAGTTTTACACGCACCAAAGCCCATATCGCCACCACATAAAACGATTTTACGATATGGTAAGCCTAAAGCTTGTAAGATTCCTTCCGCATGACCTGTCAATGCTTCCAAAGCATCCATTGAGTCTTCAGGTTTTACGATTTGAACCATTTCAACTTTGTCGAATTGGTGTTGACGGATCAAACCACGCGTATCACGACCATAAGAACCTGCCTCACTACGGAAACATGGTGTATGCGCAGTATATTTCAACGGTAAACGGTCAGCATCAATGATTTCATTACGGACAAAGTTCGTCACTGGAACTTCAGCGGTTGGAATCAAATAGTATTCTTTTTCGCCTTGTAATTTAAACAAATCTTCTTCAAATTTAGGCAGTTGACCTGTACCACGCAATGAGTCTGCATTAACAAGATAAGGGACATAAGCTTCGGTATAACCATTTTTCAAGGTATGGGTATCCAGCATGAACTGGGTCAATGCACGTTGTAAACGCGCCAATGGACCTTTCAATACGCTGAAACGTGTGCCCGTTAACTTGGTTGCAGTTTCAAACTCCAACCCACCCATCATTTCGCCAAGGTCAGTATGGTCTTTGATTTCGAAATCAAATTGACGTGGTGTGCCCCACTTTAAAACTTCAACATTATCACTTTCATCTTTCCCTTCTGGTACAGACTCATGTGGCATGTTTGGGATCGAGAGTAGTTTTGCTTCTAATTCAGCTTGAAGTTCATTCAATTCAACTTCAGCGGCTTTAATCTCATCACCAATCGCACCCATACGTGCCATGATTTCTGAAGCATCGCCACCAGATTTTTTGATTTGACCAACTTGTTTCGCACCCGAATTACGCTCTGCCTGTAAGTTTTCAGTTCTAGACTGAATTTCTTTACGGCGAGCTTCTAGTGATGCCCATTCTTCAACGTTGAGTTGTACACCACGTTTGGCTAAGGCTAAGTTTACAGCCTCGATATTATTTCTGATTAATTTCGGGTCGATCATAGTCAATCTAAAGGGTAAGAAAAAAACTGACTATAGTGTAAGCTCTTCACTGTAAAAAATACAGTGACAGAGCATTAGACATACATGAATTGTATGATTTGAAGACAATTAAGGTGTAACAGGTTTTTCTACAGTCGCTTCGACTTGAGGTAGACTTGGTAAATACTCAGCTTTAATCAAATCTTTTGCCACTTGATACGGCAGTTTTAACTCAGGCATACCTTCTGCATAAGAGGTAAGTTCATATAATGGATAAACAAAAACCAGACCATTTACACCATAATAATAGTTATCACTTAACTGCAATTTATCACGCGTAATATCTTTTTGAATCAACCAATTCGCATTGGCATCATAAAGCTGTTCAGCAACTTTTGCTTCGACGTTTGGTTTTAAAATATCAGTTAGGGCGAGGCGCTTTTGCGTGCTTAAATCGAATGTCACATATTCATTGTGATACATCCCATGAGCAGCACCTGCTGCATAGGTATAAGTCTGGATCACAAAAGTGGCTAAATTATTTTGTTGTGAAATAAAACGAACATAAATTGAATTTTGATTTAAACCTTTAGGTGAAGATTGTGCTTCACTTTCAGCTTGAGCATGATTTTGATCTTTCTCAAATGCCCCAGGGACATCTTTTTTAATACGATTTAGAAAATACTCATCTAGCCAAGGCACATTACTTTTAACAGTTTGCAAATCATATTGCGTACAACCATCTTCATCACAAAACTGTTTTTTTACCACATTGACGCGTTCAACTTTGGCTTGAATCAGCGGTATTTGTGCGTGTTGAGTTGTGGTTGCAGCTTGTTCTGCTTGAGGTGCTGGCTTTTCTTGGCATGCGCTAACCATGAGCATACTGGATAAAAGAGATAAAAAAATCAGACCACTTTTAAAATTTACTTTCATTTCTATATCTTTAAAGCATATTTAGTAATAGCCCTATCATAAAACCAGAACCTTTAAATTAATATTCATAATTGTTAATTATTGAAATTTTGTTGTTTAAGCCTATGTGCTAACTCTTTTATTCAAATTAACGCCAACATCATTATTTTGATTGAAATCTACATTTGCATGGTTCTCAACCCAATTACAATGAAACCCCAGGGGTATATGTACCCCCAAATCAATTTCAGCCTGCTCAGCTATTTCTAGTCCATTTACTTTTAAAATAACAGCTTTGGCCGCTTCTCCCTCCACATGATGTAAATAGGCCATCAAATAACCCTGCCCTTCTACACTGTGTTCATGCTCAGCCACAAAAGTGACTTCACCAATTGCCCACTGCGTACCAAAATCATAACTCACAGATGTTTGCATTTCTAAATCATAAATATATAAACAATTGAACAATGCAGTTTCAGCAAAACCCAAAGTGTATAAATAGCGATATGCAACCCCAGTAAAACGCGCATCAATTTTCGGAAATTCTTGAATTCGAGAGTCGAGTACAGTTCTATGTAGCGTTTGTAAGCTTAAATCAATGCGCCAACGTTCTAACTGTGCATGTTGCAATTCATAAGCTGCGTGTTGGGAATGTTCAAAATCGTCCTGATGTACCAAAACATCTAAAATAATTCTATTTTCATGATCACGAAAAGCATTTGCTGCATGAAAAACAAAACATGGTTCAAGCTCAATCCACTGAATCTGTTCAGCATTTGCATATTTAGGCAATATCCCAATGCGTGCTGGATGCTGTTTATTCCATTGATAGGGAACACTTGCACCATGCAATAATCGAGTCATTGAAAAAGTAAGCGGAAAATCAAAAACCAAAACTTCTTGTTGTGTAATGAGACAATCATGAATCATGGGACCATGTTGTAATAAAATTTGCGTGACATGAATTAAATCGCCATGCTGATCAATCACTTGGTAATAGGCATTTTTACGATCTAAAGCATCATAACTAATCGCATGTAAGTGCCCTGTTTTAATATCTTTACGAGGATGTGCGGTAAACGGTAAATCAGCATCACTATTAAACAACTGATAACGTTCTGCATTTAGCTCATCATCTAAGCAGATTGGAAACGCGCCAGCTTCAATCACCGCCCAAAGTTTTCCTGCATGTTTAAAAATGTTGGTATTTACAACATCATGTGCACCACGGCGAAAGCCGCCTATTGCTGGTTGTTGTTTATATTGCTGCACCGTATCTGTGGCCAGCATACTGCTTTTAAACCAGATTGCTTTACCCGCTTGTAATTTGAGCGCGTGAATCATTCCATGACCAAGATACCATTCAAATAATGTCGGCTTTGCGACATCAATCGGATTTGAGCCAATTCTTAACAATAAACCATTTAAATGCGGTGGGATAATTCCTGATATTTTTAAGGTGGTTGTGATAATTTCTTCAACTGGCTGGTAAAGCTTTTTGTGATAAAGATTGACTTCTTTATCACGACGATGCCGTCTTAAAAATCGCCCAATCATGCTGATTAACTTTTGTCTCAAAACATTCAAAAATGACTTTTGCGCAGTCATCTTTGGGTAATGTTTGAGTTTCAATTGTGTTTTGCGATACATATAGCATCTCAGTTTTTATATTCAAACCCTTGTTTGAGCATAGAATAATCTTGTATTGAAAGCTACCGTATTCCTTGAAAGACATTCATCCTTCGCCTGATCAACATGGCTAAGTCTATTGCTCTGTTCTGTTTAATCGGCATAAAAAAAGCAACCTTACGGTTGCTCTTCTATTCAATCAAAATCGTTTATTGATCAATAATGTCTGTGCCTTTAGGCGGCACAAAATTAAAGGTAGATGCAGGAATAGCGGCATTGACCTGTACATTGTTAAAACGCACAGTGGTTGTTTGACCTAAAGAATCTTGCAAGATCATTAAAGTCGGTGCATTTTTCGCCCCAAAACTAATCGTCAAGCTTTGGAAAGCACCATCTTTTTGTTTTGGATACAAGGTATAGTAAGTTTTACCTGCATTAGGCTGAGTAATACGATAAGCCTTTTGAATTTGCTCAGTATTACCACTGAGTAATAATGCTGGTGTATTGGCCACCTGTTCATCTAAACTTTGGCGTACAGCCTGCTGTAAGTCAGGATCATAAATCCACACTGTACGACCTGCGGTCACAATAGTCTGTTTTGCGGGTGTCGTGGTTTCCCAATAGAATTTACCAGGACGCTCAACCTTCATTGTACCTTTAAAGGTTTGATTCATATGCTGAGCGGTTAAACCCTTTTTCTGTGCAACTTTACCTGTTTGAGTCGCTTTTGTGGTTTGCTCAAAATTTGCAGTAAAGCTTTTTACACCACTGAGTTGTTTAACCAGATTTGCGGTTGCTTGTTGCTCCGAAGCAGCAGTTGCTGCAAAAACTGTTGTGCTCATTACAGGTGCAAACAGCGCTGCACTTATAGCCACTGCACCCATCGTTTTACGAAGCATATTCATATGTTCACCTTTTCTATGTCTGCACCTCAATTAAAATATTCAAATAATATTTGGCACAGAATGTAATTTATTAGATTGCTTATCTTAAACCAAATTGAGTCAGTAATAATTGAGAAAATAAGAAGTTTTGTATTGTTATTGGTGCAATATGTTGAAAATTATTCATCATGATGAAGATGATTTTTTGTTTAATGCTAAAAAAAACTGATAAAAAAACCCGCAATAAAGCGGGCTTTTTTGCACTCTTAAAGCTTACGCTTCAACAGATACATAGCGACGGCCAAATTGACCTTTCACTTCAAATTTGATTACGCCGTCAGCAGTAGCAAATAAAGTATGGTCACGACCCATACCAACATTTGTACCCGCGTGGAATTCTGTACCACGTTGACGAACGATAATGTTACCAGCAGTCACAGCTTGACCACCGTACATTTTAACACCTAACATTTTAGGATTCGAATCACGACCGTTTTTGGTCGAACCACCGGCTTTTTTAGTTGCCATGTCTATATACTCCTAGTGATTAACCTGCGATCGTAGTAATTTTCAACTCGGTAAACCATTGACGGTGACCTTGTTGTTTACGGTAGTGCTTACGACGACGCATTTTAACAATACGAATTTTGTCATGACGACCGTGACCAACCACTTCTGCAGTTACTTTTGCGCCAGCTACAACTGGAGCACCGATTTGAATGCTTTCGCCATTCACAACCATTAATACATCATCAAATGTAATAGTCGCGCCAGTTTCAGCTTTCAACAATTCTACTTTAAGGGTTTCACCCTCAACAACACGGTGCTGTTTACCACCGCTTTGGATTACTGCGTACATAATGTACTCCAACTTACCCGTGTCGTCGTGCCGATAAAGGAATATATCGATCTTAAGACGAACGCCACTGGGGGTTATTCAAGGGCAAAGATTTTAAGTGATAATGAATTAAACAACAAGTCATTTCCAGCAAATATTATCATTGTATAGAAAATAATCTACATATAATGGTTTTTTTAAGATTTCCCCTTTGATAATATGAATTTTTTTTTAAGATACAGCTAAAATTGAAATAGATTTTTAAAACAAATCCGCTACTATGTAGCTCAAAAGAATGATCGATTGAATGTTCAATGCTTTATTCATCTTTGGACAAAGAAAGAACAAATCATTAAGATTCAGGCACGATGTCTGCTTTCAAAAGCAACATTCAGACATGTTAATTGTTACACTAGCAACTTATAACGCATTTGCATGAGGCTCCCACCCGATGACCATCGACTTTAAGCAAGATATTCTCGCTCCAGTTGCAACCGACTTTGCTGCAATGGACAAGTTTATTAATGAAGGGATTACCTCAAAAGTTGCTTTAGTGATGGCCGTCAGTAAACATGTTGTTGAAGCTGGCGGTAAACGCATGCGTCCAATCATGTGCCTACTTGCAGCAAAAGCATGTGGTGCAACAGATCTACAGATGGACCCTTATCGCAAACTGGCAGCAATCATTGAAATGCTACATACCGCAACCTTGGTACATGATGATGTTGTAGATGAATCTGGTTTACGTCGTGGTCGTCCAACTGCGAACGCAACTTGGAACAACCAAACTGCTGTGTTGGTGGGTGATTTTCTGATTTCTCGGGCTTTTGATCTTCTGGTTGATCTCGACAATATGATCTTGCTCAAAGACTTTTCGACGGGCACTTGTGAAATTGCCGAAGGTGAAGTGTTACAGCTTCAAGCACAGCATCAACCCGAAACGACTGAACAAACTTATTTAGATATTATTCACGGTAAAACTTCTCGTTTATTTGAGCTTGCAACTGAAGGTGCTGCAATCATTGCAGGGAAACCTGAGTATCGTGAACCATTACGTTTATTTGCAGGTCATTTTGGCAATGCCTTTCAAATTATTGATGATATTTTAGACTATACCTCTGATGCTGAAACATTAGGTAAAAATATTGGTGATGATTTAATGGAAGGTAAGCCCACTTTACCTTTAATCTCTGCCTTAGCAAATACCCAGGGTGAAGAGCACGAGATTATCCGTAAAAGTATCGCAACTGGTGGAACAAGCGATTTGGATCGTGTAATTGAAATTGTGCAGACCTCAGGTGCTTTAGATTATTGTAGTCGCCGTGCCACAGAAGAAACTCAAGCTGCGATTCAAGCTTTGAACCAATTGCCTGAATCTGAGTATCGCCAGGCATTGTATAATTTAGCGCAACTTGCCTTACATCGAATTCAATAAAATTTAACAAGGCTTATGCATATACAATTTAATGATCTTTTCCTCCTTATGCAGGAACAACTCGACGGCATAAAAGTTGTTCCCAATCCTGATATATTAATTGAGTTAATCAATCGTATCAGACCCAGTGACAGCCACAATTTAGAAGAAAGTCAAAATAAATTTGATGCTTTAATTCAAGCACTGCTCACTACACCCAATGCATCTTCTGCATTTCAAGGTTATTTACTCAAGCTGGTCAATCACTATAAACAAGCAGGATTGTATGCAGATAGTGGGATTTTATCTTTAGACGGCTTTTGGAATCAGCTTGGACAACGTATTGGCGCACATTTTCTACCTTTATTGACAGACGAATCAGATCTCAAAGATTTGGTTGGCAAAGTGTTTCACCAACGTAGTGATAAATATTGGCTGGAAAATATCAGTGAAAAGAAATGGGAACAATTGTTCCGATTACTCAATCAAGGTCATCGTTATAAAAACGATAAATTGGGAATTAAACGCGATATTGTCAAAGCCATTACTGTGCTTTCCTATCGAATCAGTGGTATTGGCTTATATCCTGAATTTATCAATGCCTACCCCGAACTTCAAGAATATGAATCGCCTTTTTTAGTTCAAAACCGTGAAATTGTTGAGTTTATAGAAGCGTATAAAAAGCAACATCGCGATGAAGATGAGTTTGCTGTGGGTATTCCTCCCGATGCAGACCAAGCGTTGGTCATGATTGAACAATGTCGTGATGTGGTACAGAAAATTCGTCGAGCAATCAAGCGGATTGGGGTGAGTTTAAGCCTGACTTATTTACTCTCGCTACTAGAACAATGTATTGATCGAATCGAACTCTTACTCAATCTTCTGGTCGAAGATGATCAGATTCGTTATCAGCTCTGCGGTGAATTGCTCACTGACTTAGTCAATGCACACTATAGTGAAACCAGTGTGCGTGATTTGCTTAAAACCAACAGTGAGTTAATCGCACTACAAGTCACTGAAAATGCCAGTAAGACAGGCGAACATTATGTAAGTACCGATAAGAAAGGTTTCTTTGGTATGTATAAAGCAGCTGCAGGTGCAGGTGCGATTATTGCAACCATGGCAACCCTGAAAATACTGACTGCACGCTTAGTCCTTGCGCCATTTTTGCATGCCTTTCTCTACAGTATGAATTACTCGTTGGGTTTTATCCTGATCCATGTTTTGCACTTTACTGTAGCAACCAAACAGCCTGCGATGACGGCGGCCGCACTTGCATCAACAGTTCAGCACCAAAAAGGTTCAAAAACGGCACAGATTGCTGAACTTGCCGGACTGATTATTAATATTATCCGGACTCAGTTTATTGCAATTCTGGGAAATATTTCGATTGCGATTCCTACTGCCGCATTAATTACCTATCTATGGCAGCTGTCAATGCATGAACCACTTTTGACGCATGCTAAAGCCACAACCTTACTCGCCAGTCTAAATCCATTTACCTCATTGGCAATTCCTCATGCAGCAATTGCCGGTGTTTGTTTATTTTTATCGGGATTAATCGCTGGATATTTTGACAATATGTCAGTCTATCGAAAAGTCGGCCCTCGCTTAAAAGCTCACGTAAAATTGAAAAAAATGATGGGACAAGCCCGACTGGACAAGTTGGCAGACTATATCGAGCGAAACTTAGGTGCTTTAGCGGGTAATTTTATCTTTGGGATCATGCTTGGAAGTATGGGAACCATTGGTTTTATTTTAGGTTTACCTTTAGATATTCGCCATATTGCGTTTGCTGCTGCCAACTTTATTCAAGGCTTAATGACCATCAATGGTTCACCTGATATTGGCCTCATCATTGTGTCTTTCCTTGGCGTGTTGTGTATTGGTTTGACCAACTTATTTGTCAGCTTCACGCTTACCATTATTGTGGCACTCAGAGCAAGACAAGTTCGTTTTTCACAATGGAAACCATTGGCAAAACTTATATTTACCCATTTTTCTACCCGTCCTTTAGATTTCTTTTGGCCGCCAAAACAACCCTTACAACTTGAAGATGAGGCAAACTCACAAAGCAAACTAAATCACTAGGATTTTTGTTATTTTTTGTGCAAATTGTTAAATATTTCACAAAAAGAAATTAGTATAAATTACCTAAATTTACTCACTTGAAAAAAAGTGTACTGGCTAGTACACTTCGGTTGATTAAATAAACTTAACGTACGCAATTATATACTCTAGGTTAACTTATGCCTTACGTATTGCTCCTTATTGGCTGTATAGGTTTACTTATTGGGAGTGTTGGTTTAAACATTAACCAGGTACAACAGTTTGATTTTTCAAGCGTTGTATGGATGAGTTCACACCGTTTAGATGTCTTAAATGGTCTAGCACTCACCCTATCCTATCTGGGCGGCTTACCGTCAATGATCGTGATTGCAGGGCTATGTAATTTATATTTCATACGCCTAAAACAATATGCAAATGTGCTGATGATCAGTATTGGACTGCTCGGTGCTGCGGCAATTGGTTGGATACTCAAATATCTGGTCAATCGTCCTAGACCCGATGAAATCTACCAAATGGTGCAAACCTATGGTGCTTCATTTCCTAGTGCTCACAGCATTTATGCAGCGATTGTATGCTGTTCGATTATGTTTATATTTCAAAAGCATCGCCAAGTTAAATGGATTAGCTTGGGGGGCTTTTTATGGTTTCTAAGCATGGGGGGCTCTAGAATTTATCTAGGGGCACATTTCCCAACTGATGTACTCACTGGATGGAGTATAGGTGTCATATGGGCTGCAATTTTATGGCTCATACTGTCACGAGAAACGTTAAGACAGAACAAATTATTTTTAGATAAGAATCTAAACGAGGTGGAATAATGATGTCGGCAAAGCTTTGGGCTCCTGCCCTTACTGCTTGTGCTCTCGCAACAAGTATTGCACTTGTAGGCTGCAGCAAAGATCCTAAATCAGCACAACAAGCTGGTGGTGCTGCCCAAAAAATGCCGCCGACTGAAGTTGGTGTCATTGTTGCTCAGCCACAAAGCGTAGAACAAACTGTTGAACTTTCGGGTCGTACTTCAGCGTATCAAATCTCTGATGTTCGCCCACAAACAAATGGTGTGATTTTAAAACGTTTGTTTACGGAAGGTAGTTTTGTTCGTGAAGGACAACCTCTTTATGAGATTGACTCGAGCATCAATCGTGCAAACTTAGACAGTGCAAAAGCAGCTTTAGTACGTCAGCAAGCAAACTTAAATGCCTTGCAGGTTAAAGCAAATCGTTATCGTCAACTTGTCGGCATCAATGCTGTTTCTAAGCAAGAATTTGATGATTTGCTTGCACAAATCAAACTTGCTGAAGCAGATATTGCAGCGTCAAATGCTTCTGTTAAAAATGCACAAATTGACCTAGGTTATTCGACTGTTCGTTCACCTATTTCAGGTCAATCTGGTCGTTCTTCAGTTACTGCCGGTGCTTTGGTGACTGCAAACCAAGCCAATGCTTTGGTTACAATTCAGCAACTTGACCCAATTTATGTAGACATCAGCCAATCAAGTGCTGAGTTATTACGTCTACGTCAACAGTTAAGTCAAGGTAGTATTGATCGTAGCAATAACACCAAAGTTCGTTTAAAACTTGAAGATGGTAGCTTCTACAGTGTGGAAGGAAACCTTGCATTTTCTGATGCTAGTGTAGATCCAAGCACTGGTTCTGTGACTTTACGTGCAGTCTTCTCAAATCCTAATCATTTATTATTGCCAGGTATGTTTGCCAATGCGCAGATCGTACAAGGCGTAATTCCAAATGCTTACTTAGTTCCACAAGCAGCAATTACACGTACCCCAACTGGCCAAGCAATCGCGATGATTGTAAATGCTAAAGGTGTAGTCGAAAGCCGTCCTGTAACAACTGTAGGTGTTCAAGGTAAAGATTGGATTGTCACTCAAGGCCTAAATACTGGCGATAAAGTGATTGTTGATGGTATTGCCAAAGTAAAACCAGAACAAGCTGTGGTTGCTAAACCGTATCAGCCTCAAGCGGCTGCACCACAAGCAGGTGCTAAACCAGGTACAGCAGCACAACCTGTTCAACAAAATAAATCTAGTGAACAAAAAGCTACTTCAAATGCATAAGGGGTAGACGAATATGGCTCAATTTTTTATTCATCGCCCCATTTTTGCGTGGGTGATTGCACTGGTAATTATGTTGGCGGGTATTCTGACGCTGACAAAAATGCCTGTTGCTCAGTATCCAACAATTGCTCCGCCTGTGGTGACAATTTCTGCAACTTATCCTGGCGCTTCTGCACAAACTGTTGAGAACACGGTAACTCAGATCATTGAACAACAAATGAATGGTCTAGATGGTTTACGTTATATCTCATCAAATAGTGCGGGTAATGGTCAAGCATCAATCAACCTGAATTTTGAACAAGGTATTGATCCAGACATTGCACAGGTTCAAGTACAGAACAAATTACAATCAGCGACTGCACTGTTACCTGAAGATGTACAACGTCAAGGGATAAAAGTGACCAAATCTGGCGCGAGTTTTATGCAAGTACTTGCATTTTATTCACCAGATGGCAGCCTTTCTGGCGCTGACATTAAAGACTATGTAAACTCAAATATTTCTGAACCACTCAGTCGTGTTGCAGGCGTAGGTGAAATTCAAGTCTTTGGTGGTCAATATGCAATGCGTATCTGGCTAGACCCAGCTAAAATGACCAGTTTGCAAGTTACACCAAGTGACATTGCTGCTGCCATTCGTGCGCAAAACTCACAAGTGGCTGTAGGTCAATTGGGTGGTGCTCCAGCGGTACAAGGTCAAGTCCTCAATGCGACTGTCAATGCACAAAGCATGTTGACGACACCTGAACAGTTTAAAAATATTTTCCTGAAAAATACCGCTTCGGGTGCTCAGGTTCGTTTAAGTGATGTTGCACGTGTAGAACTCGGCTCAGATAACTACCAATTTGATTCTAAATTTAATGGTAAGCCTGCTGGCGGTGTAGCGATTAAATTGGCAACAGGTGCAAATGCACTTGATACAGCCGCTGCTGTAGAAAAACGCCTCAGTGAACTCCGTAAAAACTACCCAGATGGTCTGAAAGATAAGCTTGCTTATGACACCACACCATTTATCAAACTTTCAATTGAAAGTGTGGTACACACGTTAATTGAAGCAATCGTTCTTGTATTCTTTGTGATGTTCTTGTTCTTACAGAACTGGCGCGCAACGATTATCCCAACAATGGCAGTTCCTGTGGTTGTACTGGGGACATTTGCAGTTATTAATATTTTCGGCTTCTCAATCAATACCTTAACCATGTTCGCCATGGTACTGGCAATTGGTCTATTGGTCGATGATGCCATCGTTGTGGTTGAGAACGTGGAACGGGTGATGCAAGAAGAGCATACGGGTCCAGTTGAAGCCACTGAAAAGTCGATGAAACAAATTTCAGGTGCTTTGGTAGGTATTACCAGCGTATTGACTGCCGTATTTGTGCCAATGGCATTCTTCGGTGGTACTACAGGGGTAATTTACCGTCAGTTCTCGATCACGCTCGTTACTGCAATGGTTTTATCATTAATCGTTGCTTTAACTTTTACTCCTGCGCTTTGTGCAACATTGTTAAAACAGCATGATCCAAATCAAGAACCAAGCAATAACATTTTTGCGCGTTTCTTCCGTTGGTTTAACCGTAGCTTTGATAAAGTAGCTGAGAAATACCAAGGTGGTGTCAATCGTATGACCCATCATAAGATCTTCTCTGGTGTGATCTACGTTGCGGTAATTGTTGCCTTAGTCGGACTGTATAAAATGCTCCCCTCTTCTTTCCTACCAGAAGAAGACCAAGGGATGGTTATGACATTGGTTCAGTTACCACCAAGTGCCAGCCTTGAACGGACAGATAAAGTCATCACGACCATGACCGATTACTTCTTAAACAAGGAAAAAGCAAACGTAGATACTATATTTACAGTTTCTGGTTTCTCGTTTACTGGGGTTGGGCAAAATGCTGGTTTAGCATTTATGAAGTTGAAAGACTGGAGTGAACGTACCACACCTGAATCACAAATTGGCGCCATTATCCAACGTGGTATGGCACTGAATATGATTGTCAAAGATGCATCTTACATCATGCCATTGCAATTACCAGCAATGCCAGAATTAGGTGTTTCATCAGGTTTTGACATCCAATTAAAAGATGCTAGTGGTCAAGGCCATGAGAAATTGGTTGCTGCGCGTAATGCTGTTTTAGGTATGGCTTCTCAAGACAAACGTCTTGCTGGTGTTCGTCCAAATGGACAAGAAGATACCCCTCAATATCAAATCAATGTTGACCAAGCGCAAGCTGGTGCAATGGGGGTTAGTATTGCAGATATTAATTCGACCATGAGCATGGCTTGGGGTGGTTCTTATATCAATGACTTCGTTGACCGTGGTCGTGTGAAAAAAGTTTATGTTCAAGGCGAATCAAGCGCTCGCATGATGCCTGAAGACTTAAACAAATGGTATGTACGTAACAATAGCGGCACTATGGTTCCATTCTCTGCATTTGCAACAGGCCAATGGACTTATGGTTCACCTCGTCTCGAGCGTTATAACGGTGTAGCTTCTGCAAACATTCAAGGTACACCAGCACCGGGCGTAAGTTCGGGAGATGCGATGCTTGCTATGGAAGAAATTATTGGTAAGTTACCATCTATGGGCTTAACAGGTTTCGACTATGAATGGACGGGTCTGTCTTTAGAAGAACGTGAATCTGGCAGTCAAACTGTTCCGCTTTTAATTCTTTCATTGCTTATCGTGTTCCTTTGCCTTTCAGCTTTATATGAAAGTTGGTCAATTCCAGTTTCAGTATTGCTGGTCGTACCATTAGGTGTTATTGGTGCATTTACCTTAACTTGGTTGGGCATGGTCATCAAAGGTGATCCTAACTTATCATTTAACATCTACTTCCAAGTCGCGATCGTTGCAGTCATCGGTTTGTCTGCAAAAAATGCGATTTTGATTGTAGAGTTTGCAAAAGAGTTGCAAGAACAAGGCGAAGAATTGTTTGAAGCGACATTGCATGCTGCAAAAATGCGTTTACGTCCAATTATCATGACAACCTTAGCGTTCGGTTTCGGTGTATTGCCACTTGCTTTATCAAGCGGTGCTGGTGCTGGTAGCCAACACTCAGTCGGTTATGGTGTATTGGGTGGTGTAATTAGCTCAACACTTTTAGGTATCTTCTTTATTCCTGTGTTCTTCGTATGGATTCGTAGTATCTTTAAGTACAAACCTAAAAATCAAAATATTCAGGAGCATAAATCGTGATGCAAAAAGTATGGTCTATTTCAGGTCGTAGCATTGCGGTATCTGCACTTGCGCTTGCTTTGACAGCGTGTCAAAGCATGCGTGGCCCAGAACCCGTAGCTCAGGCGAACATACCAACTGGTTATATTCAAAATAACGGTGGTACATCTATTGCTGAACAAGGTTATAAAGAGTTTTTTGCAGATCAACGCTTACTTCAAGTACTTGATCTTGCTTTAGCCAATAACCGTGATTTACGTACAGCAACATTGAACATTCAACGTGCTCAACAAGCCTATCAAATCACTGAAAACAATCAGCTACCAACGATTGGTGCAAGTGGTGGTCTATTACGTCAGGATCAAGGTGTAGGTGCTCAAACACGTTATAATGTTGGGCTTGGTGTAACTGCTTATGAGTTAGACTTCTGGGGTCGAGTAAAAAGTTTAAAAGACAATGCGCTTGATACTTATTTATCGACTGCAAGTGCGCGTGATGCAACGCAAATCAGCTTAATTAGTCAAGTTGCACAAGCTTGGCTAAATTACTCTTTTGCCAGTGCACAACTTAAGCTCGCTGATCAAACATTAAAAGCGCAGCTTGACTCTTATAACCTCAACAAAAAACGTTTTGATGTCGGTATTGACAGTGAAGTGCCTGTTCGTCAGGCTCAGATTTCTGTTGAAACTGCACGTAATGATGTTGCCAATTATAAGACTCAAATTGCACAAGCTCAGAACTTGCTAAATCTACTTGTTGGACAATCAGTTCCAGACAACTTATTGCCAACACAACGTGTAACGCGTATTACTTCAAATGCTGCGTTCGCATCAGGTTTACCAAGTGACTTGCTGAACAACCGTCCAGACGTCAAAGCGGCTGAATACCAACTTTCTGCTGCTGGTGCGAATATCGGTGCTGCGAAAGCGCGCTTATTCCCAACCATCAGTTTGACGGGTACTGCAGGTTATGCATCTACTGATTTAAGTGATTTATTTAAATCAGGTGCTTTCGTTTGGTCTTTAGGTCCTAGTCTTGATATTCCGTTATGGGATTGGGGCACACGTAAAGCGAACATTAAGATTTCAGAAACAGATCAACAAATTGCGTTATCTGACTATGAAAAATCAATTCAATCTGCTTTCCGTGAAGTCAATGATGCATTAGCGACTCGCCAAAATATTGGTGATCGTCTTTCTGCTCAAAAACGTTTAGTTGATGCAACCAATACAACCTATAAACTTTCAAATGCCCGCTTCCGTGCTGGTATTGATAGTTACTTAACTGTTTTAGATGCTCAACGTACTTCTTACTCTGCTGAACAAGGTTTATTGCTATTAGAGCAAGCGAACTTAAACAATCAGGTAGAGGTTTATAAAACCCTTGGTGGTGGTCTAAAAGCCAACACTGCGGATCAAATTGCACAACCGGCCTCTTCATCTGAATTGAAATATCATTCAAAAGATAAAAAAGTCAGTTAATCTCAGTTTGATGATCAAAGCTCACTTCGGTGGGCTTTTTTTATTGCTTTTTGATGGATAATTTCCTATGTTTGAAGCAAGACATCATCAATGAATATTTAAAATGAAACTCAGTAATTTAGAAACTGTTCCAGCACATGTCATAAAGCAACAGCTTGATGTCGTTTATGGAAGTACCGTCCGTAGTAAACATGTTGGACGTGACTTTATGGCTGGTCTAAAAAATATTGTCGGTGGTGAACTCAAAGGCTATACCGAGTTATTAGAAGAATCGCGCCAAGAAGCCATGAATCGTATGATTGAAAAAGCACATGGTTTAGGTGCCAATGCAATTGTTGGAATCCGTTTTTCCACCTCTAATATTGCGCAAGGTGCATCAGAACTTTTTGTCTATGGTACTGCGGTCATTGTTGAACCGACCACAACTCAACTTCCTGACCCATTTTCAAAATAGGCGAAAAAGATGGATGGTTTAATTTTTAAAATTGGGCTCACACTGGTTCTGTTTTTTATTGGCTGGGGTTTTGGACGTTTTATCGAACAAAAGCATTTAAAAGAATTGACAGACAATGAACAACGGCTTGCCCATATTCGGATTGATACCAATAAGTTCCAAGTCTCTGAAAAGCAAGGGCAACTTATCAGTAGTAATGTGGTGATTTCGCATGATTATTTTAAATATATTATTGCGCAAATTCAGAACTTCTTTGGTGGTCGTTTAACCACCTATGAGAGTGTCGTCGATCGCGCACGTCGAGAGGCGATTGTTAGATTAAAACAGGAAGCTGAAAATATTGGAGCTACGCATATTATGGGCTTACGTTTAAGTACCACAGAACTCGGTATGCAAGGTGGAATGGTTGAAGTCTTCGCCTATGGAACAGCAACTTAATCTCCCTCCTCTTTTTAAATAATCATCATGATTTTTTCATTAGAATACACAATCTTTGTTGGACGGTTTGATTTTGTATTCTGGTGATGTAAAAATCATGAAATACCTTGATCATAACAAAAATGAAAGAATCTTAACTTCATGAACAGGTTAGATATCATGAAAGCTTTAGCACTTAAAATAAGTATCGGATTACTGTCTATGCTTCCATTCACAATAAATGCAGAATTGATTGTATTGGCTTCACCACAAAGTCAGGATAAATACTATGCAGAAAAAATCGATGATATCTTTGATTTTCATGTCGATTATGCAAAGAAAATTATCCAAAATGGTGACAATGTGGTGATCTTAACCGATCAACAACTTTACCCTGATTATGTCAAAGTACTGGGTAAACAGCATGTCACCATCGCGCCTATGCAAGATATTTGGATGCGTGATTTTAGCAGTGCCAATCCCAATCAACCTGTTCTTTTTCGGTATACCGCAGCAGGCCAAGGTGGAGCAAAAAAAGCTCAAGCCATTTCTGATGATGTTCAAGCAGACTTTAAAGCCTATAGCCAAAAGGCTGGTTTAAAATTTACCCAGACCCAACTGCTCAATGATGGTGGTAATTGGGTTGAAGATGGTTATGGTAATGTTGTGTTAAGCACCAAGTTCTTAGCTGACAATCATTTAACCGAAACCCAAGCTAGAGCACAACTGATCCGTTTGACAGGTGCTAAACATATTGCATTTATTGAAGCGGATGAACAAGGTGGTTTAGAACATGCGGATGGCGTGGTAAGCTTTATAGATCAGAATACGTTAGTGATTAACACCTATCCTGAAGACCCCGACTACGCCAAACAGTTAAAAATTGATTTAAAACGCGGTATTCCAGATATCAAAATTCATGAAATCACCACACCTTATGATTGTAGTGAAATTTATGATGAGAAATTTGGTTCAGCTTGTGGTTTATATACCAATATGCTGGTTACGCCTGAGCGTATTTATTTTCCGCAATTTGGTATTAAACAAGATGCACTGGCATTACAGCAAATTCGTCGTCTAACCAAACGAACTGTCATTCCAATTTACTCTGCACAAGTGTGCCATATGGGCGGTGGAGTACGCTGTATGTCATGGCAATTAAGGGGCAAAAATGCTGAATTGTTATTAAACTACTTCAATAAAACACATTAAATATTTCATTTATAGCCATTAAATACCCTGTTATTTTAAAAGCATTCATCTTTTAGCTCACGACTAACTTTTAGCTCGCTAACCAGAAGATGAATGTTTAATATTCAGCATTACTATCCAACTGCTTATATTGCCTATCAGTACTGATATTCATCTTTAAAACTTTTAGCAAATTGATATTTTTTCCCATCAAATTTTAAGACAAACCGTTGTTGCGATAATTGATGATTAACTTCTTGGCAATCCTCGTTTATCACTTGCATTTGGTAGCGTTTAATTTTGCTATTGACCAAAATATCCGTATATTTCTTGGTTTGGGTTGACTGCATCACTAAGGTTGAAGCGCGTTCTTCAATATCTGCATTACACTGCATATCCGTTTCTGCCCGATAACGTTCAACTATCAGACTATCTAAGATTTGCTTTTTATTTTTTAAGTCATATAAATTTAACACTTGCATAGAAAAAGGAAAGAGTTGTGAGTGACCTGAGTAATTTAATCTTAGACCCAAAGCTCGATTTGAATCAGTGACTTTATAATTTGCAGTATCGAGTTGGATTGAGTTTAAGCTAATTGCATCCGAAACCATAGGTTCTGCAACAACATAGTGATAAACGAGCTTTAAATTTTTTGGATTAAACTTAAATAAATTTAAAGCATAATCCCCTTCTTCTGCATTTCCTTTTACAGCAATCCATTGCGCATAAGCCATGATCATATTTGAATTATCGACCGGATCGAGTTTACAGTCGATTAAAGCTTGTTCAACCTTTACAATTTTTGCCTGCTTTAATATTTGCGCAACAACTTGAGTATCATCACAAATATTTGCATAAACTGCACTGATCAATATAAATTGTAGACTGATGATTTTAAATATTATTTTCATGAGGTTTAACATGGTTTTTTGTGCTTATCGATAGAGACGGAATATATTAAGAAAAAGCGCTTATACAATATATAAACGCCTTATCAATACATACAAAAGTTGTTAATTTTTAATCACTTTACTTTCATCTTGCGAATCATTTTATAAAGTGTCGATGGTGATAGGCGAGAAACCAACACACCCAATTTTTCTTTACGCCCACCCACAACAATATATTCTTGACCTTTTAATAAAGCAGAAACCGTTTTCTGCGCAAAATCATCGGCTTCTAAACCATTTTCAATGGCTTCATCCTGATGCGCTTGTGCTTTCCCAGCACCATTTAAAGCATTGAAAGATACGTTGGTTTTCACAAAACCAGGGAAAATTACAGAAACATTAACACCATCTTGTGCCACTTCTGCGCGTAAACTATTTGCCCACATATGAATCGCTGCTTTTGCTGCAGAGTAAGATGCACGATATTGCGTCCCCAATAAGCCTGCAACACTAGAAATATACGCAATTCGCCCAGATTTTTGAGCTAAAAAGGTTGGTAAAACCAATTTGGTCAAAAACACTTGAGAAAAGTAATCAATTTCCATAATTGCACGTTCAGTTTGCATACTGGTATCTGCAATCAATGCTCTTTGGCTTAAGCCCGCATTGTTGATCAACCAATCAATACGCCCTTTTTCATCTAAGACTTGTTCATAGGCATGGCGTACTTGCGCTTCATCAGTAATATCCATTGCCACGGAAATATGATGATCTGGGTTAAGCAGACTTATACGAACTTTTTCAAGTTCTTCTAAACGTCTTGCGCTTAAAACCACTTGTGCACCTTGTAAAGCACATTCAGCAGCCAAGGCTTTACCAATCCCTGAAGATGCGCCTGTAATCCAAACCACCTTTCCTTCTAAGCTTTCCATTTTATTATGCTCTTGAATATGGTGAATAAATATTAGACCACGTGACGCACCAAATCAATCAAACCTCCCTTTTTAGAGATTAAGCCTCAACTAAAAACTTTTTAAAGTGCGCTGCATAATGTTGCGCCTTTTCGACATTGCGAGGATTGTATTCATCACCAACTTTTTCTAAGCGCTTATAGCCTGTACTGGTGATCATATTGATCACACCATTTAAGGTTTTATCGACCACAAAGTTAAATTTTAACAAAGTCTTAGGATCCCGAATAAACTCTGAGACACCGAGGTCAATAATTTTAACCAAATTTTTTAGTGTCACAGGCAAAGCACTGGTATCCCCTTGAATGACCTTTTGAATATTACTGGTCGCTTCTTTACCTAGATGACTGTCTAATTGGTAGTACATCACCACTTGGCTTGCATCGGAATCTTCAAACTTTTTAAGAATATGATTTGCCACAGGTTTTAAACGATCATTACTAAACAACGAAATCGACCACGGCATATATTTTTTAAAAGCCCCTTCAATCTGCGTAAAAATTTGCTCTGCTTCTTTGAGTTTCTTCTGACCATTCGCATCTAGTGCAGAATTATTCCGCTGCTCTTCAAGCAAAGCACCAAAGACTTGATCTAGCACTTGGCATGACATTTCCGTAAAGACATTACCTAATTGTTTTGCCAGATCACTTTTTTCGCCATGATTTAAACTTTGGGTAATGCTTTTTAACTCTTGGTACGTCTGCTGTTTAATCAATAAATCGATTTTATACTGCATTGTTATCTGTCCTTTTGTTGTTTTGTCCTATTCAATTTTGATCTTAGCAAAACTTGAAATATCTTGCATTGTCTTTAACTGCTGCTATTTGTTGAATATCAATCACAAATACTCTCAATAAATCAAATATCTAAAACACGCATTTGTAAATATGACTCAGTTAAAACTCCACAATATCCAACATTTGTCATATTTAAGATTAATAACAACAACAAATGCATCTTGTATTTTCATGTTTTGATTGCTGCATTTAATTCAAGGTAAATATGCCATAACAGGAATCAACATTCCTAATGAATATTTGCTACAATGAATGCAATTTTTTACTTACTTTTGATCTGTTTTTACTATGACTGATTCAGCGCAAAATATTGCTACAACCTACGATCCTACCGAGATCGAGAAAAAATGGTACAAGACTTGGGAAGAGAAAGGTTATTTCCAACCGTCTCGTAAAGGCGATTCATTCTGTATCATGATTCCGCCACCGAACGTCACGGGTAGCTTGCACATGGGTCATGGTTTTAACAATGCCATCATGGATGCCTTGACGCGTTACAACCGTATGTCTGGTAAAAATACCTTATGGCAACCAGGTACTGACCATGCAGGTATTGCAACGCAAATGGTGGTTGAGCGTCAATTGGCAGCTCAAGACATTAGTCGTCATGACTTAGGGCGTGAAAAGTTCATCGACAAAATTTGGGAATGGAAAGAACAATCTGGCGGCACAATTACCCGTCAAATTCGTCGCCTTGGCTCATCTGTAGATTGGTCACGTGAACGTTTCACCATGGATGATGGCCTTTCAAATGCGGTTAAAGAAGTATTTGTAAAACTGCATGAACAAGGTTTGATTTACCGTGGCAAACGCTTGGTAAACTGGGACCCTAAACTACAAACTGCACTTTCTGACTTAGAAGTTGAATCAGATAAAGAAGAACAAGGTTCATTGTGGCACTTCAAATACTTCTTTGAAGATAAGTCACTACGTACTCAAGACGGTCATGATTATTTAGTGGTTGCAACCACACGTCCAGAAACATTACTGGGGGATACTGCTGTTGCAGTTGCTCCAGATGACGAACGTTATGCACACCTTGTTGGTAAAAATATTATCCTACCTATTACGGGTCGTGCAGTTGCGATTGTTAAAGATGAATATGTCGATAAAGAATTTGGTACAGGCTGTGTAAAAATCACCCCTGCACATGACTTCAATGACTATGAAGTGGGCAAACGTTGTGAACTCGCAATCATCAACATTTTCAACAAAAATGCCGAAGTTTTAGCTGATTTTGAGTTTATCGCAAAAGCTGGCGAAGCGATTTCTAAAACCATCCCAGCACCAGCTGACTATATTGGTTTAGAGCGCTTTGCTGCACGTAAAAAATTGGTTGCACAAGCTGAAGCTGAAGGTTGGTTAGACCAAATTCAACCGTATACGCTGAAACCACCACGTGGTGACCGTTCAGGTGTGATCATTGAACCATTATTGACCGACCAATGGTATGTTAAAATTGCGCCTCTTGCAGAGCCTGCAATCAAAGCAGTAAAAGACGGCGATATCAAATTTGTGCCTGAACAATACAGCAATATGTATATGGCTTGGATGAACAACATTCAAGACTGGTGTATTTCTCGTCAATTGTGGTGGGGTCACCGTATCCCTGCTTGGTACGATGCTGAAGGCAATATCTATGTTGGTCGTTCTGAAGAAGAAGTTCGTGCGAAAAACAATATCGCTGCTGATGTTGAATTAAACCAAGATGAAGATGTACTGGATACATGGTTCTCTTCAGGTCTTTGGACATTCTCTACACTGGGTTGGACCGGTGATGAAGTAAAAGATAAAGAAAACTATTTCTTAAATACATTCCACCCAACGGATGTATTGGTAACAGGTTTTGACATCATTTTCTTCTGGGTTGCCCGAATGATCATGATGACTATGCACTTCATGAAAAATGAAGATGGCACACCGCAAGTTCCATTTAAAACCGTGTATGTACATGGTTTGGTTCGTGACGGTGAAGGTCAAAAAATGTCTAAATCTAAAGGCAACGTACTTGACCCATTAGATTTAATTGATGGTGTAGATCTTGAAACCTTAGTACAAAAACGTACCACTGGTTTAATGAATCCTAAAGATGCACCCAAAATTGAGAAATCTACACGTAAAGAATTCCCTGAAGGTATTCAAGCTTACGGTACAGATGCGGTTCGTTTTACTTTCTGTGCACTTGCCAATACAGGCCGTGACATTAAGTTCGACATGAAACGTGTTGAAGGCTATCGTAACTTTGCCAACAAAATCTGGAACGCAACCCGTTTCGTGATGATGAACTGTGAACAACAGCCAATTGGTCAGGAAATCCGTCAAGATCTTTGGGAACTTCCTGAACAATGGATTGTCAGCCGTTTACAAAAAGCGGAAGCTGCCGTTCAACAAGCGTTTGCAACCTACCGTTTAGATTTGGCTGCTCAAGCGATTTATGAGTTCATCTGGAATGAATACTGTGACTGGTATGTTGAACTGACCAAACCAGTACTGAATGATGAAAACGTATCGGCTGAGCGTAAAGCAGAAGTTCGTCGTGTCCTTCTTTCTGTAATGGAAGCGTCTTTACGTCTTGCACATCCAATCATGCCATTCTTAACTGAAGAAATTTGGCAGACCCTTGCACCAATGATTGGTATTGGTGGTGAAACCATCATGCTTGCGCCATACCCTGTTCCTAACCCTGAACGTATCAATGAACAGGCTGAAGCAGATATGCTTGGGCTACAAGGCTTAATTGGCGCTGTACGTAATATTCGTGGCGAAATGGGCTTAGGTAATGCACGTTTATTACCTGTATTGCTTCAAAACGCGACTGATGCTGAAAAAGCACAAATTGCACGTATTGAACCATTGTTTAAAGCTTTGGCTAAAGTTGAAAGCATTACCTTCTTAACCGATGCTGAACAACCACCGTTGTCTTCATCTTCTGTTGTGGGTCATGTGTCCGTATTTGTACCAATGAAAGGCTTGATTGATCCAAAAGCTGAACTTGCTCGCTTGCAAAAAGACTTAGACAAAGTTCAAAAACAGCATGACCAAATCGCCTCTAAACTTGCAAATGAAGGCTTTGTGGCTAAAGCACCTGCTGCGGTTGTTGAAGGTGAAAAGGTTAAACTTGCTGAGTTTGTGGATCAGTTAGCCAAGATTAAAGCCAATATGGAGCAGATTGCAGCGCTTTAAGCGAAGCTTGCAATTTTGCCTCTAAAGAAGGAAGCTTAATTAAGCTTCCTTCTTTTTTGAGTAAAATAATTATGGTTATTCAAAAATTAAAACAACACTTCATCAATCAAAACTTATGTATCAATCAACCCACTACATTGTTAGAAACATTAAAATTTGAACAAAAATACGGAGTTAAACTTCCACAAATTTTTAAAGAATATTTTATTTTCTTCAATGGTACAGGTGAAGCCAATTTTGGTGATGAGGGCTATTCTTTCTTTTCTTTAGCTGAATTTAGACCTGTAAAAGATTTAAAAGGGACTGAAGACTTTCCTCATGCAAATTGTTTTGTCTTTTCAGAATTCTTACTCTGGATGACTGCATATGCAGTAAAACTAGATGAACATGGCAATGAATTCGGCATTTATGAAATCTGTAATACGCATAATAAGGTTTGTAATAGTTTTGAAGAGTTTATTTTGCTCATAATGAAAGGTGATTTAGAAATATTCGATTGATGATGTTTTTTTGACCAGCATTCAACAATTTCATATCCATTTAACTTAAAGATCAGTTAGCAAAATAAAGCGAATTGATACACTCTAATTTTTCAAGAATTACCCTCACCCTAGCCCTCTCCCACGGGGAAAGGGGACTTCCATTACTAATTTTATCGTTATTTGATACACAATAGGTTTCTCTCCTTTCAACAGAGAATTAAAGAGAAATGACTAAAAATGTGTGCATAACATTCCACAACCTCAATCTTCCCAAAAATGTGGCAGAGACACTCTTTGAGAGTTTAATAATTATTCGATACACAATGAAGCTCCCTCTCCTTTCAGCAGCGGGTTAAAGAGAAGTAACTAAAAATATTTGCATAAATTCCACCACATCAATCTTCCCCCCAAAATGTGGAAGAAACACTCTTTGAGAATTGAATAGTTATTCGATACACAAAGAGGTTTCCTCTCTTTTCAGGAGAGGGTTAAAGAGAAGTAACTAAAATATTTGCATAAATTCCACCACCTCAATCTTCCCCCAAAAATATGGAAGCTCACTCTTTGAGAGTTTAATAGTTATTTGATACACAAAGAGGTTCCCTCTCCTTTCAGGAGAGGGTTAGGGAGAGGTGTCTTTCAATTCAATATAGATATTCCGCAAACCATCCAACACCGCCTCAGTCTAATTTAACACATCATCATTCCAATAACGAATAACGTTAATGCTCAGAAAATAAAAGACTTTTTCTAAGAAAACCCCACAAAAAAAATTAAAAAAGTAGATCAAAAGATCTACTTTTTACCCTGAATTACTCCAAAATCAACCGCGCGCCAATCGGTTGTATCGGGCGATTATTTGGATGTCCCATTAACTCCATAAACGACTCAATTTGCTCATTCGACGCCTGCTGAATTTCCTTAAACACCACCCATCGGACTCCTTCTGAACACGGCGGTGTTGTTAAAGACCCATTAAAACGGTAATACTCTAAGTTATTGGGTAAATAGCTGTCTGCTTTATTTTTTGAATATAGCTGATTACTTTCACCCACTTTTTTTGGCAAAGAATTCCAGATATGTTTTAGTTTTTCATTCTCCAATCCATGTTGAAACATTAATGCGACAACTGCCAATTCACCTTTATCTGAAGCATGCACTAAATGTAATTCCATGGGATAGCTTTGGCCATTAATATTGTTTTCACTTGGACTATGTACATGAAATTGTTCCAGTAAAAATGTCTGTCCATCTAAAACTAAACTTGCTCCTTGATTAAACTCAATCTGCATCGTATGACCAATATTTTGCACAGACTTTGCTGTAGTGTGATAATTAAATTCCAATGGTGGTAAATTCGCAGTCACCGTATCTCGAATATCAATTGGAGATTGATTTATTCCTGCACACGCTTGGTATTGTTGATTTGCACTTGCCCAATCTTTAGGGTTTTGATAATCCCAATCTGATCCTGCCCAAAGTATTGTTGTAGCGCATAGACTAATTATTGTTAAACCGTATTTAATAAACATAAGAGCCCCTTAATTATTCAAATATTTTCAGCACTGAATGCTCTATTTATAAATGCTCTAGTTACTGGTTATATGAAAGGCTGTTGAACTGAAGAGCATGATGTGATGTTGGTAAAATTTTTATTAAGATTTTCTACCAAATCTTATTAGATTATAAGAAATATACTTATCCAAGTTCAAGTCCTTTATTTTTTCCTATAACAGATACACGCACTACTCTGTATTTTATAAATGCGTCATATTGAATTAAGCTTTTTCATTGTTATTTTTCTAATCAAACTCCAAATTTAAATCCAAATTACTATTCCTTAAGCTGATCTAAAGCCGTCCCCTCTACAGGATTTCTTTTCCAATAATAAGGTTGGAAAAAACGAAGTAACAAACGCCATGGTGTCATCCAGACAATACGCGCATTGCTCTTCTTATTCTTACTGATGCGTTGCGCCAAATAACCACACACTTGCTCAGGTGGGTCAATCACAAACATAAATAACCATTTCATTTTATGCCAATTTTTAACTTCACCTTGTTGCCAAGAAGAAATCAATAAATCCGTTGCCACCATTCCGGGGCTGAGTGTCCCAATCAAAATATCACTATTCTTGGTTTCTTTATTTAAAGCATGATTCAGATAAGCAACTGCTCGTTTACTGGTTGCATAAGGCGTCATCCCCGCACTCCACTCACCACGACTGCCCCAACCTTCCATATTAAAAATTTGCCCAAAACCTTGCTGCATCATTCCTTTTAAAGCCACTTGAGAGCCCAACATTGTTCCAAGTACATTGGTTTTGATTACACTTTCCAAATCTGAGCTAGCAATTTCGGTAAATGCCCTTGCTGCGTTACAGGTACCGGCATTGTTAATCCAAACATCGACCTGACCAAACCTTAAAACTGTTTCTTCCCATAAATTTTGTAAATCTTCATATTGAGCCACATCACAGGTCACCCCATAAATTCTATTTGGTGCATAGCGTTGCGCAAAATCTGCAACAACTTGATTTAACTGCACTGCATTTCGTGCCGAAATCATCACAGACCAACCTAACTTTAAAAAAGCTTCTGCTAAAGCAAAACCAATTCCACGTGTACCCCCTGTAATCACGACAAACAAAGCTTGATCAGAATTTGATGTGTTCAAAATATTCCCCATTGTGATGATGAATCAATATAAGACAGCAAACTGGCATATATAAAACACACGACTATATCTCCAATTTAGGACATTCAGCATCAAAAAATCAATTTTTAAGATAGAATCTTCAACATTCAAAATCATTGAATGATTCAAACTCTATGAAAAACAAAATTTTATTATGCATCACCCTTATTTTTCTCATTGGCTGTCATGAGAAACCCAACACATCAACTGAAAGCAAGCCAACCAAACAAGAAACACCACAACAAGCACATACCAAAGCAGAACCTATTGAGATTGCTGCTCATCCAGAGCCAGACTACCTCGTCAATAATCCAACACCACTCCCTCAAGGTTATTCAGTCGATACGGCATATCTCAAAAAGCCATTACTCATCGATTTTGATGGAGATGGAAAACGAGATGCCTTCCAAGTTTTAAAAAATCCCAATAAAAAAGGCATGAAATATCTGTTTGAATTCCGTATTTCGGACAGCGATAAAGTTTATTACTATCAAAATAATGAAGAAGGTGATGATTTAGATATTTTTGCTAAGTTCGAAGTCGCACCTAAAACAAATATCTATGTCGATGAAGAATATCGCTTTGGTGAAAATGGCGATATTCTTGCTAACGAACAGATTGACCCTAAACATTATTTAAAGTTTAAAGGTGATGGTGTTTCAGTCAATGTCCTCGAGGAAACCTGTGCTGCATCTGCTTTCTTCTTAACAGATGGCAAAATTAAACGGATTTATCTCTGTTAAATCTATTTTTCATCCGCAAAAATCGCATTTGCCCCAATCACTTTAGAAATCTTCACTTGGTCTTGCTTTAATAAAGCATAGATTTTTGCTTTAAGTGTTTCACTGGTAAAAGTCCCGTTTAAATTCAGTAAAACGGGTTCATCACTCAATGAACCTTTGCCGTGATACTCTTGATTAATATCGTTGGTGGTTGCCTGATTAATCACCACAAAATGCCCCGAAATACCAGCCGCTTGACCACAAGCTAAACTCTGTGGCGACCAATCCCCTACTTTGATCTCAGGTTTTAAAACATAGCCTTTGCTTGCTAATATTTCCTTCTGCTGTGTTGTTGCCATGGGAAAATTCAGTATCTTTTGCTGACCTTTCCAGTTTACCGCTAATTGACTAGTTAAACATGATGCTCGAAAAGGACCTGCACTACCTGACTCTGCACTTTCATTAGAATCATCACATTGTGAAATAACTTGAAAAGTTGCTTCTCCACACTGTAACAGTTTAGATTTATAGATTTTATATTGGTTGGACTGCGCACTCACTACTTCAGTAAAAAGACAGAAACCAAAGAACGCCATCAAATACACTAAAAAATTGCAATATGTTTTAGACACCATCATTTTTATACACTTCATTGATCGTTTAATCGCAAATTGATTTTATATTAAACATTTATTTACAACTCATTAAAACACACAGCAATACACCAAGCATTTGAAATTTATAATGATATAAGTTAAATCTCCCTAAGCTGCTGATTAAACCAGAAGATGAATACAATAGCATGACAACAAAAGCTTGATAAAAATACATATTTTTAAAATAATGTTAATTCAATCACAAAAAACCGATATGATGATGAAAAATATAATAATATTCAGCAGTGGTGTTCTATCACTATTTTTGGCCTCGCTTAATTATGCTGCGGCTCCGCAAGTCCCTGATGAAACGGCAACACAAATTTTTAAAAGCGCAAAGTTTCAAAAAACCAATCTTGGCTGGGAAAGCCGCTGTAGCCTTGGCAATATCTCCTATTATGGTGACCTCAATAAAGATGGTCGTCCTGATGCTGTTGTAGTCGATGGTGGTGTCGGCTGCTATGCAAACACAGGAATTGGATTTTATATTGTTACCCAACAGACCAATAAACAATGGGTGAGAATATTTAACAGTCATGGGACGCCTGAGTTTCTATCAACTTTAGGAAAGCATGGTTGGCCAGATATTGCCATCAATGACTCAAGTAAATGCTTTGCTGTGTATAAATGGAACGGTCAAAAATTTCAAAGAAACCGTTTCGAATACAAAAATCAAGCTTGCAGTCTGAGTGTTTCCAAAAATTGATCATTAAGTTATTTTTTAATTTTAACTCAATCATTTTATCGGTTTATTTTTAGATTAAAATTTGACAGCCTAGGTTTAAGATGAAATACAATAAATAAAAATCAATAATTATCAGTATCTTAAAAATAAGTCAGAATATCTTATTGCATCAAGTTAGTGCACAAATTCCAATTTAGTGCATACTTTTGCTTTATATCGAGTCTTAATAATATTTTGAAATTGTTGATCTATTTTTTCATACAGCCAAACACTTCACGGATTCAAATCGTTGGTTATACTTGAACCAATTTGTGACAAATAGCACCAAAAAGAATCGTATATGCAAAACGTTGATCTACTCTTTCTCTTGCTTGGCGCAGTGCTTGTACTCGCTATGCATGCAGGCTTTGCTTTTTTAGAGCTGGGAACAGTTCGCCATAAAAATCAAGTCAATGCACTCAGTAAAATCATTACTGATTTTTCAATCTCAGCAATCGCCTACTTCTTTGTCGGTTATTACATTGCCTATGGCCAACATTTTTTTCATACAGGTGCTACGCTTTCAACTGAGCATGGCTACAATTTGATGCGTTGTTTTTTCCTTTTGACCTTTGCTGCAGCAATTCCCGCCATTGTTTCTGGTGGCATTGCAGAACGTGCCAAAATGCGTTCTCAAGCCATTGCAACCCTGTTTATTGTAGCGCTGGTTTATCCTTTTTTTGAAGGGATCGCATGGAATGGAAATCTCGGCCTACAAAAGTGGTTAGCAGATACGTTTGGTGCAAGCTTCCATGATTTTGCTGGCTCTGTTGTGGTCCATGCGATGGGCGGCTGGATTGCGCTTGCAGCAGTATTACTACTCGGTGCGCGTAATGGCCGCTATAAAAAGGATGGTCGTGTCAGTGCACATCCACCCTCTTCTATTCCTTTCTTAGCACTCGGTTCTTGGATCTTAATTGTGGGCTGGTTTGGCTTTAATGTCATGAGTGCTCAACGCTTAGATGCAATCTCAGGTTTAGTTGCCATGAACTCACTCATGGCAATGGTAGGCGGCACACTTTCAGCAAATTTCTTTGGAAAAGAAGACCCTGGTTTTTTACATAATGGTCCCTTAGCAGGTTTAGTGGCAATCTGTGCAGGTTCTGATGTGGTTCACCCAATTGGCGCTTTATTTATTGGTATCTGTGCAGGTTTTCTGTTTGTTAAACTGTTTACCTATACACAAAATAAACTCAAGATTGATGATGTACTCGGAGTTTGGCCTTTACATGGGGTTTGTGGTGCATTTGGTGGTATTGCTGTGGGTCTATTTGGTCAGCAGTGGTTGGGAGGAATTGGCGGAATATCTTTGATGTCTCAGCTGATAGGTACGCTACTTGCCATTTTACTGGCTTTAGCAGGTGGATTTGCCGTATATGGTATGCTTAAAGCCACGATGGGGATTCGTTTAACACAAGAAGAAGAGTTTCGTGGTGCAGATTTATCGATTCACAAGATTTCTGCAAACTCTGAAGATGCAATGTTTTAAGATTTTACAAGGTCTGATTTTAATTTTATACATTTTGCGGCTGAAAAGCCGCTTTTTTATAGTCTAGAAATGACAATAAAATAATTTTCACGATAAAATTTTAAACTAGAATCACTCTACCTTAAAGACAATGATTCAAAATAGCTATCTTAAAATAATCATAGATATTTTCTTCTGTATCACTGCCCAATAATAAGACTGCTCATTATTCAACAATTAAGTCTAATTTAAGGTTGTTTTTTTCTAATAAGCGCAGATTAAAACGATTATATTGAGTAACTCGCCTCATGCCCTATTCCGATACAAATAAATTTTTCATAAATAACAGTTTATTGTTAGGAATATTATTTTTAATATTGTTCTTTGTCTTTCCTGTTGGCGGTGCAATCGATATGTATTTTATCCAGCCGTGGATAGATAGCACTGGTCATTTCCCACTCAAGAACAATTGGTTTCTTATTGAAATTAATCACAAGCTACTTAAACATATTGTCATTGCCTTTTATATTGCAGTCCTAATTTCATGGATTGCGTCTTTTAAAGTTGCAAAATTAAAAACCTATCAATGGCAATTGGGCTATTTATTTTTTATTAGTGTTTTATCCACTGCACTGATTGGTATTTTCAAATCCCACTCAGCACATGCCTGTCCTTGGTCCATGACAGAACCAACTGCTTTAGGCTATGTTTGGGATTTTTCTGCAAGCAATGGACATTGTTTTCCGGGTGGCCATGCCAGTACAGGTTTTTCACTGCTCACCGGCTTTTTTGTATTTAGACAGTCAAATTCTAAAATTGCTTATCTTTTCTTAGTCTTAGGTCTGGTGCTTGGTTTGATTACGGGTTGGGGGCAAATGATGCGTGGTGCGCATTTTCTTAGCCATAACCTTTGGACAGGCTGGATTATTTTCACTTTTAATTTAATTATTTATCGTATTTTTTATAAAAAATTTACAACCTAACGATCCAAAATATTCAGCCATATACTATTATCTTTATTAAAAATGCGATTCTAAAAATAAGCTTCTTGTATGCGTCAAAATGAGCATTCAATACTGACATCGTTTTAAATATCGATGAAACAAAGGTGGTGTTTCTAGCGTGAAGCATCGCCTACACAAAGTGATTAAAACTTTAAACGTAAAACGTGACATTGCAAACTTGATCTTCATACAGTTAATTTCGATGTCATGATAAAAGTTTCATGCTTGATAGAGCTTAGCCACATTTAAAAATCATTCCAAAGCTTACTTTTACAAAAGCAATCATCTATTAGACATTTAAAAATAAATTACTCGTCATTGTCGCTTATTTAAGCGCTGATCTACTTTTTATTCCAATCTAAAATACCAAATCAAGTGATATATCGTTATATGCGTCACTCAAAGTATTACATTTTTGTCAGAATTTAAATATTAAATTATTAAAGAAATCTTAATTTTTACAATTTTTTATATTTTGTTTATACTTGAATTAATTTAGTAATCTTATACGTGCAAAATATGAGTAATTTTTCTAAATTTCTCCGCAATTCGCTTAAAATTCAAGACCAAAACATTCAGTCTTATCAGTTGGGTGATGGCAAAGTGTGGCTTAAAAAAGCCTCTGAACGCCACTCAGCTTGGATTTATGTCCCATTAAAATGGGTTGCACGTATACTCAATATTGAAGCACTCACCCCTATTCCAAATTATGGTGGTAGTAAATCGATTTATTGTGAAGTTCATCGTCTGACAGAATTAAATTCATTAGGTATTCCAACACCACAAATTTTAGCCAATTGTTCACAAGGTCTATTGATTGAAGATGCTGCTGATCAAGGTGAAGATGTCATGCAACTTGATCAGGCATTGGCACAAATGGAAGGAAATACAGCTAAAAAACTCGAATTTTATCGTGAAGCAATCTTTGCCATTCAAGCTGTACATCACAAAGACAGTTATTTAAGCGAAGCATTTGCACGAAATATTTTAGTCAATAAGGACAAAACATTTACTTTTATCGACTTTGAAACAGATCCCGGTGAAGTGCTGGACTTAGAAACCTGCCAAATTCGAGATTGGTTATGTTTTATTTTCTCAACAGCATTCCGTTTTAATGATGATGAGCTTGCTCAAGCTTGCGATATTTTTATTGGAGAAATTTATCCAAGTAAATCAAAATACAACGAAATTTGCCGTATAGGCAATAAACTCAATTGGGTTGCAAACTTTAATTTGGGTAAACTTGGCAGTGATGGTCGTAGAATGCAAAAATGTTTAGAATTTTTTCAATATATGAAGAAAAATGAACCACTTCCATTAATGTAGAAATGGAATCATTCATTTTCCAAGCATCTCACTTCTCTGTTTTAATATCACACTGGATTGGGATTTTGACCAAGACACTGAGTCCGCCTAATTCTTCACTACGGGATAAAGACAGTTCACCACCTAAATGTTGAATGGCTTTATCCACGATCGACAATCCCAAACCACTACCCACTTCTAAGTGATGGTGTACGCGATAAAAGCGTTTTAAGACTTTATCGTACATCTCTGGGTCAATTCCTAAACCACTGTCTTCAATCAAAACATAAGCAAAATCATGAACATCTTCAAAGACTGATATATTTATCATGCCTGAAACAGGGGTATATTTTATTGCGTTATCAATTAAATTAAAAATGATTGAATGAAGACTATGTTCTACACTTTTTAAAATCACTGTTTCATTACGCACAAAGCCAAGATCGATATCTTTTTCCATCGCAAGATTCATCAACTGTTCAACACAATTGAGTGCCACATCATTCAACTTAAATTGAGTCACTTGAACTTCATGACTTAATGAAGAATCTTGCTTTGCTAAGGCAAGCAGTTGCGTAACCAAATGCTGCATCCGTGCCAAACCTTTGCTTAAATTTTGTAGATTTTCCTCTTCAGGAAACTGACTCATCAAAATTTTAGTTTGCAGATTCAATGCAGTGATGGGGGTGCGTAACTCATGTGCAGCATCTGCCACAAATTGTCGCTGTTCTTGTTGAGCAACAGAAATTCGCTCAAACAAATGATTCATTTCATGGATCGTCGGCAGCAATTCTTCTGGATAGTGGGCATTTTGAATTGCGATCAAGGAGTTTGAATCACGTTTTGCCAGTTCAGATTTAAAGTCTTCAAGTGGTTTTAAACTGCGACGAATAATATAAACCAACCCCAACAAAGCAAATGGAATGATCAGTAAATATGGAAGAAACATGCTACCAGCAAGCTCTAAAGCCAAATGCTCTCTGACTTTTTCCTGCTGGCTGATTTGAATCTGATAATTTGCAGTTGGTAGAATGTAGGTAATCCATATGCCGTGTGCTGTTTCTTGACTATAAAAACCCGCTTTTTGCTTAGGCTCAACAATGACATGATGCGGCGTATTTTGGGCTTGTTTAGGTTCAGCATATGCCCAAACATCTATGAATAGATCTTCTTCATGATAGCGTTTGTGGATATCAAAATGACTTTCAATGGGGCGTGGATTTAACTCCACCCGCTCTGCCAGATAGACCATCTGAGCATCTAAAATTTCATTGATCTCTTCTAAAGAAATTTTATATGCTGAAAAAACCAACACACAACCAAGTAAGATACTAAAAATAGACGTATAACGAATTAAACGCTTTCTTAAGGAAAATGCAGTTTCCATATCATTCCGCTTTTTGTGGTTGCCCCAAACGATAACCTAACCCACGAATTGTACGAATAATATCTTTACCCAATTTCGATCGGATATGGTGCACATAGACTTCAATTGTATTGCTGTTGATTTCGCTATCAAAAGCATACAATTTATCTTCTAAATTAGATTTAGAAAATATTTTATTGGGATGGGTCATTAACGGAATGAGAATCGCCCATTCACGGTTTGATAACTCCACCGTTTCGCCTCTAATTGTGGCAATATGCTGTTCAACATCTAAAACAATTTCACCATTTTTTAACAGATTTGAAGCACTTCCTGTTACTTCTTTCGCTGTATCACCTGTGCGACGTAATAATGCATGGATACGAGCCACCAGTTCATCAAACTCATAGGGCTTAATCAAATAATCATCTGCGCCTTGATTTAAGCCTTCAACACGATTTTGCAATTGATCACGTGCTGAAATAATCAGAACAGGCAAACTCGAACGCTGGCGAATTTGTTTTAAGACCTGCATCCCATCCATCATAGGCAAGCCTAAATCAAGTAAGACCAAATCAAATTGTTTCTCCGAAATAAGCTTTAGGCCATCTAAACCATTATTCACCCATTCCACATCAAAGCCTTGATATTTCAACAATGTTTTAGATGATTCTGCAATCATAAAATCATCTTCTATCATCAAAATTTTGGTCATGGTTTATATCCTTTCAATCAGCTTTGTACAGCACATTGCTGCAACATATTATTTTTTTGATCTATGACTTGAGTCTGGACATTTAGCAAACTCAAAAGACTTGGAAATAAATTATCTTGACTCAATGTTGCCCCTTTTTGTTGATTTAAACAATTGATTTGTTTTGCAGCTGCAGATTTCCATGCATCTGAAAACCACATCAGCATAGGTACATGGGTCTGTTGAGTAGGTGCAATCGCATAAGGCGCACCATGTAAATACATACCACGTTCACCTGTAGACTCACCATGGTCAGATAAATACCAGAACCCTGCACGATAGTTTTCTTGCTGTTTCAAAGTTTCAATCAATTGATTTAAAATATGGTCTGTATAGACAATCGAATTATCATAGGTATTAATCAATTCAGTCGATGAACAGCCTTGTATCGCATTGGTTTCACAAGTCGGTTTGAATTTTTTAAATTGTTCAGGTGCGCGTTTATAATATGCAGGTCCATGACTTCCCATTTGATGTAATACGATCAAATGTGGTTGCTTATCATCTTTTGGTAATTGACTTAAATATAGGTTTAAGCTGTCTACCAAAATACCATCTTGGCATTCGCCACCTTGGCACCATTTTTTCTCTAAATCTTGAGGGATAACAAATTTCTCAACACGATCACAAGTCCCCTTGCAGCCTGAGTTATTATCAATCCATGTCACCTTATAGCCTGCACGTTGTGCAATATCCAGCAAACCTTCTCGATGACTGGCAAGTTGCTCATCATAATCTTTACGCGGCATGCCTGAGAACATACAAGGTACTGAAACTGCGGTTGCGGTACCACAAGAGCTGACTTGAGAAAAATTAATTAGATCAGCCTGCTTTGACAATTCAGGATTGGTATTCTTTGCATAACCATTTAAAGAAAAACTCTCTGCACGTGCGGTTTCACCAACCACCAAAACCATCAGTTTAGGTTTATGTTGTAAAGTCGCATCGTTGACTAAATGTGCATCTTCACCATAACGAATCAAAGGTAGATTCTTTTTCGGTGTTTTTTTATGGAAATAAGACAGTGTTGAAGCCACTGTATTTTGTGGAGAGATCATGCCTTTTAAGTCACGATGCTCACGAAATATAGCAGCATAATCCACATAGAAAACAAATAATAATGCTGCTATAACAGCGAAAGAGCCCGCAATATTTAGGCTTTTAAATAACAGTACTTTGCCAATTTTTTCTGGTTTAATTTTTATCCATAGAATCAAAATGATGGGTAAAATAACAAAACCCAGTGTCCAAATAAAAAATTGTAAAGAAAGTAAGTCTGTTACTTCACCAGGATCTGTTTGTACCATATTCTGAATTTGATCAGGCGAAATCACGACACCCAATGAGTTAACAAAATAAGCACTAAAGCCACCGATGAAGACCAAGACAATTGCAAAAAATTTTGCTGTCCATTTCCAATCTAAAATTTGCAATAACAGATTATATAAAGCAACCAGTACAAAAGCTGTCGCAATCAGAAAAAGTTGTGCTTTAACTCCCTGATAAGGCGTTAGAGACTGAACTTTATTTAAAAAACTAAAATTTAGGCACAAGCCTAACCACACTGCGACAATAAAATTAAAAGCAGTCAGGGAAATGGAGACTTCACGTCGTTTTATACGCTGTATTAAGTTAGACATTACTGTGGTGATACTCTTTTCAATGGTGTTAAGTTAAAAAATGAAGCTTAAACTGAACTTAAAAAGCACTTTCCCAAGCATATTGCACCACTGATCTTAATTGTAATCGCCTTTCTATTTCTCATAATCTGAGAAAATTAAAATCAAATAAAGCATCCACAAAAAAAATGAGTATTATTTTATAGCCCGTAGATTATAATACTGCTTATTCCATTCAAAATAATTCATTTAAAGTTAATAATTTGGAGCTAAAGTTATTCTAAATCCAACAAAAGAATAATACACGAATTGCTTTCTATACGTAAAAAAATGACGAAAAAGTAATTTTTTATTTTCCAATCAATGTAAAACACATCAAGCTTTTATTAAAAAATAAAGGTAAAATCACATTAAATCAAAGAGATTCATGTATTAAGTCAAACCGCACTAATCAAACAATTTATTTTACATCATGACAATATATTATAATCTTAACTATCCCTAAGAAAAATTATTTAATCTATTTCATTCAATCAAAAAACCACTAATCATCGCACCACATACTCAATAGTAATTATACTCATTATCAAACCCAAGCCCACAATATTATGTATATTGTATATTTTTAATCCAATACATAATCGGAATTAGGCAAAAAATACCAATCACTAAAATCAAACTTAAAAAATTTAAATATCCCAATTGATCGCCAATCACGCCACTTAATGTATACAGTAACCCACTGATTGTTGCCATAACAGAGACCTGAAAAGTGAAATCTGTACCTGCATGTTCATGACGACTATATTGCATTACTAAAGTTAAGATCACGACTAGAAGCATTGCAGCACACATATCTTCTAAAGCGTTGATCAAATAAATTAACCACGGCGCTACAAAGTGCGATTGTTCATATTGAGCTGCTAACCATACGAATCCCGCTAAACTGATCAATTTCAAAATAGAAAATAAGATTAAGGCTTGGTGACGCTTTAGTTTTTTTAGCAATAAACTGGCCAAACCTGCACCGAATAATGCAGAAAATGCCCCCAACATCGTGATATAAATGCCGATTTGAGAAAGACTTAAGTTAAGATCAACCAACAAAGGCTTGGTAATGGGACCAGTAAAGCCATCGGTTATTTTGATGGTACAAAGCACAAAGAACCACGTTCTTAATTTTTTATTGGCAAAAAAGTAGCTTAAGTAGGTTTTAAATTTTTCAATAAAGTGCTTTGCAGCTTGATTCTGTAAATGTGGTGAAGCAGCCTTTTTCAAGTGTTCTGGTTCTTGATAAAACCAGATAGGAATTGTATTTAATGCCACAATGCCAGCCAAAATCAAAAATGTATTTTGCCAACTTAGCCAGTCCATTGCCCATAAAATTGCCCCGCCCCCAACAATAAATCCTAAACGAGAACCAATGACTTGAAACATATTCCCGATATGTTGCTGATCCCCTTTTAAAATACTCACCGCTAAACCATCCGTCGCGATATCTTGGGTTGCACCAATACTGTTCATACAGAGCAACGCCATAAAAAACAATAATAAATAAATCGGTTCATTCAGGGATTGAATCGGTAAAAAAGATAAAATGCTCAGGATAGCAATGGTTAAAACTTGGGTTGGAATAATCCAACTTCGATAATGCCCTTTGGAACGATGTCCAAAGCTATCCACAAAAGGCGCCCATAAAATTTTAATTGCCCAAGGTGCCATGAGTAATCCAAAGCCACCGATATGGGCCAAAGACACCCCTTGTGAACGTAAAATCACTGGTAAAGCATGGGTCATAAAACCAACAGGTAAACCTTGCGCCCAATACAGTGAAAATAACAACAAATAGGTGTTTCGCATGTAATCTAAGCTCGAACGATGTCAATATAAATGGGCCTAATTAGATCTTGTATGTATTGCTTTAATCTACGAATTTTGTAATATTTGCATTTTGCAGATAGTTACTATTAAGCAAAAACTAAAATCAATACAAGAGCAGTCATATAAAAACACAATGTCACAAAACTTTCCGATCATACCAGATCAAGTGCCCCAACGTGGTACAAGCACCAGTCGTAACATCTTTAAAAACCTTTACTTAGTTCAAGGCTGGGGATTTGAAGGTGAATTTCCCAACTTACCCAAAGCAGTGGTATTTATTGCACCACACACTTCGAATTATGATGGTTTATATGCTTTCCTCGCCATGTTAGGTATTGGTGTTAAAGTCACAATTTTTGGCAAAGATAGCTTGTTTAAACCACCACTCAAAGCACTTTTTGAATGGATTGGCGTGATTCCTGTGCATCGTGATTCACCGCATGGACTCACTCAACAGATTGTTAAGGTTATACAACAACAAGATAAAATTTGGATTGCAATCGCACCTGAAGGTACCCGGAAAAAAGCGGAAAAAATTAAAAGTGGTTTTTATCATATTGCAATGGGCGCCAATATACCGATTGCAATTTTTTCGCTCGATTACGAGAAAAAGCGAATTCACTGTTTGGGTACTTTGCAACCTTCTGGAGATTATGAGCAAGATTTAGCAGAAATTTTATCGCGTTTTAAAGGTAACTTTTCACCTAAAAGGCCTAAATTATTATCGATCCCTTTACAAAAACTATTGAAAAATGGCTAGAAAAAACAGAGACAATCTGTTCAGATGTGCAACATATATTTTGATCAAAAGTAATACCCCCATGCGTTTTAAACAACTCGGTTTTATAGGCTTATTGGGTCTAGCCCTTGTTGGCTGTGACAAAACCACCAAAACACCAACTCAGACCACGGCAATTAAAGCACGTGAGCCTGTTATTGCGATTGCTTTAGGTGGCGGCGGTGCAAAAGGTTTCGCTCATATTGGTGTGCTCAAGGTTTTAGAATCTCATGGGATCAAACCTAAAATTGTGACTGGAACCAGTGCTGGAAGTTTTGTCGGCAGTATCTATGCCAGCGGTAAAACCCCCTATCAAATGCAGCAAATTGCACAGCAATTGAAAGAATCTGATTTGCGTGATTTAACCTTAAATAGCCAAGGTATTGTTCTTGGTCAAAAACTACAAGATTATGTCAATCGTAATGTTGCCAATAAACCGATTGAACAATTTCCAATCCGTTTTGCAGCAGTTGCTACACGCTTAGACAATGGTAAAAAAGCAGAATTTATTAAAGGGAATGCAGGCCAAGCAGTTCGTGCTTCTTGCAGTATTCCCAATGTTTTTGTACCCGCAACCATTGGCAATACCAAATATGTTGATGGCGGCTTAGTTAGTCCAATTCCGGTCCAAACTGCACGTGATATGGGGGCAGATATCGTGATTGCGGTCGATATTTCTGCACGTCCAAGTGGTAGCCAACCGATGAATATGTGGGGCTTATTGGATCAAACCATTAATATCATGGGACAACAAAGTATTAACAATGAGTTAGCTCAGGCCAATATTGTGATTCAACCTAAAGTTGGGCACTTAGGCACGCTTGATCTTAAGTCCAGTAACCAAGCAATTTTAGAAGGTGAAAAAGCAGCCCAAGGCAAAATCATCGCCATTCAAACTGCAATCAATAACTTTAAGAAAACACCTGCTGCATTAAAACCTGCACCACGAGCAAAATTTTAATAGCGCAAAAGGGTTCATATCATCAAGCATGATTGAAAACGAGAATAATCACGTTTTTATATGCATCACTTAAATGATCTGCTACATTGATATAGATGATCCGTCATCTATATCAATGATAATCACTAGAGTAGATGTATGAACTTTATTTTTGAACCGTGGCATTGGTTTGTACTTGGCATATTGCTGATTCTATCTGAACTGGTGTTACCAGCGTTTGCTGCTTTATGGTTTGGTATCGCTGCAGTTGTGGTCAGTATTTTGTTGTGGTTATTTCCAAGTATGAGTTTCACCCTGCAAGTCGTATGCTGGATTATCTTATCCATCATTTGTACTGTGGCGTGGTTTAAATTCATTAAACCTCTATCTGTAGATAAAACCAAAGCTGGGCTTTCTCGTGAAGCAACCATTGGTCAAACGGGTATGGTCATTCAAATTGGGCTTAGCCATGATCAAATTCGTGTTCGTTTTCCAATGCCTGTTTTGGGTTCTGATGAATGGAATTGCCGTACTTTATCGCCTGTACAAGTAGGTGACCGTGTACGTGTGACTGATATTTTAGGTAATGATTTAGTGGTACAACTACATTCATCATCTTAATAATGAAGAATAAAGAGGAAAATTAAATGGGTTTTGGTTCTATTGTTGTTTTAGTCTTATTTCTGTTTGTGGCTGTGACCATTTTCAAAGGCGTGCGTATTGTTCCTCAGGGTTATAAATGGATCGTACAACGTTTAGGTAAATATCACACCACACTAAGTCCAGGTTTAAACTTTGTCATTCCGTATGTGGATGAAGTAGCTTATAAAGTCACCACTAAAGATATTGTTTTAGATATCCCATCACAAGAAGTCATCACCCGTGATAACGCGGTATTGGTGATGAATGCTGTGGCTTATATCAATTTAACCACACCAGAAAAAGCGGTGTATGGTATTGAAAACTACACTTGGGCAATTCAAAATTTGGTACAAACTTCACTCCGTTCAATCGTCGGTGAAATGGATCTAGATGATGCATTGTCATCACGTGATCATATCAAAGCGAAATTAAAAGCGGCGATTTCTGATGATATCTCAGACTGGGGTATCACACTAAAAACCGTGGAAATTCAAGATATTCAACCATCACACACCATGCAATCAGCGATGGAAGCCCAAGCTGCTGCGGAACGTCAACGTCGTGCAACTGTGACCAAAGCAGATGGTGAAAAACAGGCCGCTATTTTAGAAGCGGATGGGCGTTTAGAAGCCTCTCGCCGTGATGCGGAAGCTCAGGTTGTATTGGCTGAATCTTCACAGCGTGCCATTGAAATGGTGACCTCTGCTGTGGGTGATAAAGAAATCCCTGTTGCCTACTTACTCGGTGAGCAATATGTCAAAGCAATGCAAGACATGGCCAAATCGAATAATGCCAAAACTGTTGTGCTCCCAGCAGATATTATGAATACTATTCGCGGTGTGATGGGTAGAAACTAATTTAGCGCGGTAAAAATCGTTAAAAAATAGGCAGCCGATGGGTTGCCTATTTTTTTATTTTTAAAAATGCCGCTTAAGTTTTAAGGTTGAACAATTGATCCTTTTTTTTCCGTCATCTATAGTTAAATTTCACGCTACTAAAAATCCTCTCTTTGCATCTGCATTCGAGATTTAAAGATCGATATTAAAATGAAATTATATAAAATACAGAAAGATGAAGAGTTTGAAGATGATGGGCTTTGCTCTATTACCTTTTGGTTCGAGGATGACCCACCGAGATATATAACCCTATGTCGGGATGAACTAGAATGTCCAAGCAGTATTTACATTGAATATACTGATCAAATATATGGATTTAAAACCAGAGACATCGAATATTCATTTGAAAACGGACGATTAACCCTAAAGCTGTTGGTTAATTCGTTCAGATGGAATAATTCCAGTGATATTGAAATTTATATCCCCGAAGCGGAAATTGACTCAGTGACATCCATCATGGAAAAAATATTTGATCTCTATTAAATTAGCTTTTTCTTGCCAACAAAAATTGCGAAATTTGATTCAATTCCTGTGCATCCTCACCAAAATACGCTAAAGCTTTAAATGCCTGGTCATGTAATTGTTGCGCATAAATTTTGGCATTTTCTAAGCCCATTAAGGCAGGATAGGTCGACTTATCTACTTGTTGATCTTTGCCCGCAGTTTTGCCCAAAGATTCAGTGTCAGACACCACATCTAAAATATCATCTTGTACTTGAAATGCTAAACCAATCGCTTGACCATATTGACGCAATTGTGGAATGGCTTGATCTGTACCTGAAAAAACTGTCACGGCAGACAGCATAATTGCAGCTTGGATTAAAGCCCCTGTTTTATTGCGATGGATATTTTCTAACTGTGCTTGATCAACATGTTTGCCTTCAGCCTGTAAATCTAAAACCTGACCACATACCATTTTTGAACTTGCTGTGGCTAAGATTTGCATCTGTTTAAGAATAATACCCTGTTCAACAGCTTGACCTTGATCGAATAGACGGCTTCCTAATACCTCAAATGCCATCGATTGTAAAATATCACCTGCCAATAGCGCTGTATCTTCACCAAAAGCCACATGACAGGTTGGCTGTCCGCGACGTAACAAGTCATTGTCCATACATGGCAAGTCATCATGTGCCAATGAATAGCAATGAATAAACTCAATCGCAACCGCAGCTCTACGCACGGCTGCAAAATTCGGATTATTTTGTTTTAATTGTGCAGTTGCATAACTTAAAGCAGGTCTAACTCGTTTTCCACCTAACATCACCGTATGATGCACTGCAGATTTTAATGGCTCTGGCAATGAAAAAGCATCTAAAGCAGCTTGTAAATCTTGCTGAATTTGCACTTGCGCTCGTTTTAAAATTTCTGCATTAACATTGGGAATAGAAGTCACATCTGCCTCGGTTTGTACGAATCGCTAAAACTAAAATCAGTAGTTTTAGATACATTGGTAAATTGGGTGAGTCAGAACATTCTACTATGAGTCACTATAATTCTCATCCTTTAATTCCAACGCAATCATTTGAATAAGTGCAAGGCATCTATATTTCATTTTTTAATAAAAACAGTGAGTTTCGGCCTTTTTCTTTGGCAGAACGTACTGCAAACTCTAATTTTTGTAAGACATCCACCTCAGTTGGCTGATTGTGTGGATCTAAATGATAGATTCCGATAGATGCAGTAAGATATTCATTATTACTACCAAACAATATCTTTTCATTGGTGACTGCAAATTTAAGCCGTTCCGCAAGCGTCACCACTGCCCACTCGGTTAGATGTTCAATCACAATAACAAAGCTTGCTGAATTTAAGCGAAAAATTTCTGCTTCTTCAGTTTGAGCAATCGCTTCATTTAATACAGAACCGAGCTGTATTAGAACCTCATCACCTGCAGTATAACTATTGAGTTGATTAAATCGTTTAAAATTATCCAAATCAATTTTAAGAAAAGACAAATGCGAGTCACGACTTTTTTGCCAGACTTTATCTAAATAATGCTCAAAAGCAAAAGCATTCTGTAAGCCTGTGACAAAATCTAAATAGAGATGATCGTGCAATTTTTTATTATTTTGCAAAAGTACATTTTCACGGCGCTTCAAACGCGTTATATCCGAACATACGACTACCACTGTTTCAATCTCATCATATTGGTTACGTATTGCTTTAAAATAAGAAAGATAAAATTTTCCTTTGACGTAGAATTCTTGTTCAAAATAATTTTTATTTTTTGAGAAATAACGCATTGCCTCATTAAAATGTGCATAAACAACGGTCGAAAATGTATTGAGTAACTTATCAAACAAGTACAATGCATCACTTTCATAAATATCAGCAAATTTTTGATTTACCCCTAAAAACCGCGCTTCCTGATCAAATAAAGCGATGGGTAAAGGAATTTGTGAAATAAAAGAAACCAGATGCAATTTATCAATATCTTGTAAATATTCAAAAACTTTGATGTCTTCAAGGCTATCTCGTAGTTTTTTAGACTCTTGTTCCATACGCCACCTCGAAGCCAATAAATTTTTAATCTATTGAAATCAGCATTTAATGTATTAATTTTTTACAACAGCAAATCATCAGAATTGCTATCACATAAAGTAAGTATGATAAAATACTGTAACTATTTTGCCACACACAATACAAAATTAGTACTTTTATTGATGTAAATCACAAAAAATAAACCTTGCAGATGCAAGGTTCTAAAAATTTCAACGATCAAATCACTTAAATGCTATTTGAAAGCAGATAAAAACGATTAAAAACTATCTGCTGGCACTCGAACCCAACCCTCCATCAATACACGTGCACTACGACTCATGATGGCTTTCTTAACAACCCATTGCCCTTTTTCATTTAGAGCTTGTGCACCCACGCGAAGTGTTCCAGAAGGATGTCCAAAGCGTACTGCTTCCCGTTCACCGCCTCCGGCAGCCAAATTCACCAAGGTATTTGGAATTGCTGCAGCTGTTCCAATCGCGACCGCAGCTGTTCCCATCATGGCATGATGTAATTTACCCATCGATAATGCACGCACCAATAAATCTGTATCGATTTCACTCACCTGTTTACCACTAGAAGAAGTATAGCTTTTAGGTTTGGATACAAATGCCACTTTTGGGGTATGTTGACGATTAGCCGCTTCATTGATGTCTTGGATTAAGCCCATTTTTACCGCACCATAAGCACGGATTTTTTCAAAGCGCGCTAATGCTGCTACATCACTGTTAATATCGTCTTGTAATTCAGTTCCGTTGTATCCAAGCTCTTCGGCATTTAAGAAAATTGTAGGAATACCTGCATTGATCAAAGTTGCTTGAAATGTACCAATTTCAGGAACCTCTAAGCTGTCTACAACATTTCCCGTAGGGAACATTGCTCCACCATCCTCCCCGTCATCAGCAGGATCTAAAAATTCAATTTGAACTTCTGCCGCTGGAAAAGTGACACCATCCAATTCAAAATCACCCGTTTCTTGAACTTGTCCCTGAGTAATAGGCACATGGGCAATAATTGTTTTATGAATATTGGCTTGCCAAATACGAACTGTACAAATACCATTTTCTGGAATCCGATCAGCTGCAACCAAACCATTACTGATTGCAAATGAACCGACAGCAGCGGTTAAATTACCGCAGTTGCCACTCCAATCTACAAATGCTTTATCAATAGACACTTGCCCAAACAGATAATCAACATCATGATTTGCTTGTGAACTCTTGGCTAAAATAACTGTTTTACTGGTACTTGAAGTCGCCCCGCCCATCCCATCAATCTGTTTTCCATATGGATCTGGACTACCAATCACACGGAGTAATAACTGATCGCGGGATTGCCCCGCTATTTGTGCACGTTCAGGCAAATCATCGAGTTTAAAGAAGACACCTTTACTGGTACCACCACGCATATAGGTTGCTGGGATTTTGATTTGTGGTGCAGCGCTCATTTTATCGTATTCCTTTCAATTCTCTTTGTTGTCTAAAATAATGAATCTTCATTCAGTTTTATACTACCCTTTTTTTGAGTAAAATACTGACAGATTGACTTAAGTCTTAAATAAATCTTGGCATAAAGCTTAAATATTAAACAGATTTAGTTTGCTTTGAAAATTTACAATTAATCTTATTTCATTGAAAATGAATAAAAAAATTCAATATATTATTTTTTGACCTCACAGTTCCTTTCCATACATCTATCGCATACTAGGCTAAAAGTAACCAATCTATTACAATAATTAAATTCGCATAAATAGAGTTGTACACATTGAGCAACGAGTCTACACAATTACAGCGTGGACTTAAGAATCGTCATATCCAATTGATTGCCATGGGCGGTGCAATTGGTACAGGATTATTCTTAGGTTCAGCACATGTGATCGAAAAAGCTGGGCCATCCATTATTTTGGGTTATGCCATTGGTGGTTTGATCGTTTTTTTAATTATGCGTCAGCTTGGGGAAATGATTGTACATGAACCCGTTGCCGGTTCTTTTAGCCATTTTGCCAATAAATATTGGGGTAAATTTCCTGGTTTTTTAACCGGTTGGAACTATTGGATGCTGTACATCCTAGTTGCAATGACAGAATTAACTGCGGTCGGCAAATACATCAATTATTGGTGGCCTGAAATTCCAAACTGGGTGTCTGTACTGTTTTTCTTCGTTGTGATTACACTGGTCAACTTAGGAAATGTGAAATTTTACGGTGAATCCGAATTTTGGTTATCCATCATTAAAGTCACTGCTATTGTTGCAATGATTGTATTTGGTATTTATTTGGTTCTGACCGCAGATGTAAGTTCAGGGATCGCTTTTTCAAACTTATGGTCTCATGGTGGCTTTTTTCCAAATGGATTTGACGGCTTATTCTATATGCTGGCTTTCCTTATGTTTGGTTTTGGTGGTATTGAATTAGTTGGTATGGCTGCGGCCGAAGCCAAAGACCCAGAAAAAACTATTCCTAAAGCGATTAATCAAGTTGTGCCACGTATCCTTATCTTTTACGTAGGTTCAATGATTATTCTGTTGTCTTTGGTGCCTTGGAACCAGTTAAATTTTGGTGGTTTAGATAAAAGTCCATTCGTTATGGTCTTTAGTATGATTGGGATTGCATGGGCAGCTCATCTGGTTAACTTTATTATCTTAACTGCTGCATTATCTGTTTATAACAGTGGGATGTATGCCAATAGCCGTATGCTTTATGGTTTAGCAAAGCAAGGCAATGCACCTAAAATTTTTACCAAAACCAATAAACACGGTGTACCAATTCCATCCGTATTACTTTCTGCATTTTTAATTTTGGGTTGTGTACCTTTAAATTATTATTTACCAGAAGATGCCTTAAGTCATTTGATGTATGTGGTGGTTGGTGCTTTAGTTTTAAACTGGTTAATGATTACACTCACGCATTTGAAGTTTAAGCGTGCTCTACGTTTGACCAATCAAACCAGTAAGTACCCTGCACTTTGGGCACCTGTTAGTAATTTTGTGGTGATTATTTTTATTGGTATCGTTTTATATATCATGTGGGATCAAGGATTTAAAGAGTCTGTATTGATGATTCCTGTATGGATTACCCTGATGTTAGTCCTGTTTGATATTTTAAATCCAAATGAAATAAAGACTGAAGAAAAATAAATCTAACACAAAGCTATTATTTCGATAATAGCTTTTTTTTCATATGCATATACGGTAAATTATTTGCTTATTGTGCCCTTAGCTTAACTGGATAGAGCAGTTGCCTCCTAAGCGACAGACGTGGGTTCAAGTCCCGCAGGGCGCACAATTGAACAAGAATAAAAAGTGAGTTTTTATCTTTACAAAGATTTAATCTTGACCACTTTATATTGCCGAATAAAATCAGCTTTATTTTGACCATCTGGTTATATTTTATGCAGCCCATCAAGTCCTAAAATATCTATATTTTATTATTTTCAGTTTAATTTTTTTCAATATCTCTATAAATAATCTCATCTTTATATTTTTTTCTACATTCTCTCTCTGCAAACTAAACTACATAGTTCATTTTTTTTTCACTAATTCATACCCTAGAGTATTTACTCTTATTTTTTATATGTTATTTTGTAAATAGAAGTAACTTTGAGTTGTATATTTAAGTATCAAAATTATTTCTCATTCAAAACTTAAGTACTTCAAAGTATTCATTTTATTATATTAGGGAAAAATTAAAATGAAATTAAAACATTTATCAATCGCGATAATTGCTGCAAGTTTGCCAATGACTGGTGTTTTTGCCGCAGCAATGGATCGCTCAGGCCAATCTATTTCGGCATTCCTTCAACCTAATAATTATTTTGAAGCTGGTATTTCAGTTTTAGACCCAACTGTTGAAGGTCGAGAAGCGGGAGATACGCCTAAACCATATCGTGAAATCAATGATATGGGAGATGATTATTACTTTCCATCAGCAGCGATTAAATTACAACTAACAGATCAAGTTTCATTTGGTCTTTTATATGACAAACCATTTGGTGCAGATGCTGCATATTCTGGTGAAAATGCTTTCGTTTCATCTGATCACGATACTGTATTGCCTCTAGATCGATTAACCGCTCTGCGCAACAGTACGATTGACTCCACATTTAATGCAATGACTGCACAACAACGCGTTGGTGGATTCCTGCAAGCTCAAGGTGTTGACTTAACCACGGCAAATGGTCAACAGGCACTTCGAGACTCATTGACTAGATATGGTACTGACGCTACATATAAAGCAGGTATTGATGCTGCAGTAAAAAATGTTGTTACAGGCAGAATTGATCAAGGTATTGCAGGAGCAAATAGTACACTCGGTAAGGGCAACACCAAAGTTAAAGTCGATACCCAAAATATTTCAATGATTTTTGGTTTTCAACCCATTGCTAACTTAAACTTCTATGGTGGTGGTGTTTACCAAACCATTAAAGGGAATGTTAGTCTGCGTGGTCAAGCATATAGCTTATATAATGGCTATGATGCAAATATCAAAGAAACTGGCGGCGTGGGTTGGTTAGCGGGTGCTGCATATCAGATTCCAGATATTGCATTAAAAGCATCGGTAACTTATCGTTCTGAAATTGATCATGATGTGAATATTAATGAATCGATTCCTACACTTGGTGCATTAGCATTACTTGGTGATACTGGTACTGCTGCGGCAAAAGCAATTGCTGCTGCCAACGGTAAAACGACAATTACAACGCCACAGTCTGTTAACATCGATTTACAAACAGGGATCATGGCAAATACCATTGCTTTTGCAAACCTACGTTGGGTAAATTGGAAAGACTTCTCAATCCAACCGTTAAAATTTGGTAAAGTTTCTCAAGCAATCGGTGGTCTAGTTAACCGTCCAAATGGTTTTAACCTAGTTGAATATTCTGATGATCAATATACAGTGACAGCGGGTGTTGGTCGTAAAATCAATGACCTATGGTCAGGAACTGTTGCAGTAGGCTGGGACTCTGGTGCGGGTAACCCTGTTTCAACTTTAGGCCCTACAGAAGGTTATTGGAATGTGGGCTTAGGTGTCCAATATAGCCCTACGCCTGCAACGTTCATCGCTGGTGGTGTTAAATACTTCTGGTTAGGTGATGCAAAAGCACAAACAGGTGCTCAATCAGGTGGCGATACTTATGTTGCAGAGTTTAAAGATAACAATGCAATCGCTTATGGTTTAAAAATTGGTTATAGATTCTAAGAGTCTATACCGATAAAAAAATCCCACTTAAAGTGGGATTTTTTTATGATGACAATTTCAAACATTAAAAATCATAAAAAGAAACTTCGCCCGTTTCCAAAGAATATTCAGCACCAACAACTTTTAATTTACCTTTAGCAATTAAGTTTTCTAATACGGCTGAACCATGGCGTAATTGATTAACTGAAGCAAAAACATTTGATTTTACTGCATGCATTGATAGCTTTTCTAAGTCATCTTTCAACTCAGTTTGCATTAAAATTTCAACTGAAGGACGCACACGGTTTACAATTGACATAAGATTTGCAGAAGGTGGTGTATTCGGGTTCTTCAACGCTTCAATCGTTGAATGAATCGCACCACAATGGCTATGCCCTAAAACAACAACCAAGGGACAGCCAAAACTATCTGCGGCAAATTCCACACTGCCCACTTGCGACGGTGCAACAATATTACCTGCAACACGAATCACAAATAAATCACCGAAACCTTGGTCAAAAACCATTTCTGCCGGAACACGAGAGTCTGAACAACCTAAAATAATGGCAAATGGCTCTTGGCTGTCCATCATTTCAGATCGTTGCTGATGCGTCAAAAATTTAGTCAGATTGGTTTCACCATGTGCAAAACGTTCATTACCCTGTTTTAATCGTTCTAAAGCTTCTTGAGCAGTTAGCATGTCCTTTGTTCCATTGTGTGGAGAGTGTGATTATTTTAATGCCGCAAAATGTGAAAGTCACTGACTAAAAATAAACTCTGTTACAATTTTTGTTATGGAGCGGTTAAGGGCCTAATTTTTAAAAATACATAGATATAATTCACAGTTTAATTAAAATTGTTTAACTAAAATACAAAATAATCTCTATATTAGTTGAGTTGAACACTGAAACTATGGCAAAAAACTTACAAATAAGACTTTCTCGGCAAATGTTGAAAAAATTATGATCATGAATAATATTTTTACTTTATATAATGCCTAGTCTTTTACTCGGAACCCTATGCATGTCTGAACTGGCCCATAAAAAAATTCTTCATTTTTTAAACAGCATATTGTTAAGTTTGACTGCGATCGGTGTATTGTTTTTAGGTAGTCACAACAATGCAACTGCTGCCACACCAGAATATGTGGATTATTTAAAAATTGTACAAGAAGAACGTGCTTGGGCAGGATTAACGTCTAAAACATTGCGTGTGGGTGATGTTATTTGGTCTTATAGTGAAGGCGGTTCTAAAGATAAGCCAACTGTTTTACTGATTCATGGTCTAGCCAGCAGCCGTGATACATGGAATGATATCGCGCAGTCATTGACCCCATATTACCATGTGATTATTCCAGACTTGCCTTCAGCAGGAAGTACCCAAGTTCCAGCCAATTTTGATTTATCTGTACCCAATGTAACTGAGCAACTTAGACGCTTTATTGAAGCTGCACATATCCAAGATAATTTAAATATTGCAGGGCATTCATTAGGTGGAACCATCGCAATGTTTTATGCCTCACAGTATCCATTTGATACGAAAAGCTTATTTCTGATGAGCACTGGGGGTATTTTTAAATCAACAAATACCAATTATTTAAGAAATCCGATCTATCTCAAACAATTATTAATCACACAAAAAGGTGATTTAGATTTTGTGATGAAAAAGGTGATGTTTAATCCCCCTTTTACTGCCCGTGTGATTAAAGATGAACAAGAAAAATTATTCATTGCAAAATCTCAAGACACAGCCAAAATCATCAATCAAATTGACGCACTCAATCGACTCTATACCCCTTCAACTTTTACCACGATGTTAAAAAACATTGAAGCACCCACCCTGATCCTTTGGGGAGAACAAGATCAGATTGTAAATGCGGATGTTGCAAATGAATTAAAATCGGTATTAAAACGCCCTGAAACACCAATTATTCTACAACGTGTTGGGCACATGCCATTACTTGAAGCACCTGAACGAGTTGCGGATTACTATTTAAGCTTTTTAAACAAAGTACAACCTTTGCAAAACCCATTGTCTGATCAAACACATGGACAAATTGAGTTCAAAAAATGAAAAATCAACTTATTGAACAATTGATCGAAGCCCAACTTGGCTTTTTAGATCAAGAATTTTCACAGGCTGATACGATTAAAATTGAGTTTACTGAATTTTATCACTGGTTTAGAAAACAGCCTTTAAAACAAATTTGGTCTTTTGCACAAATTCATGATTTATTGTCAAAGCAAATTTTAGCAACACCTGCAAACAACTTTCTCATTGAGCAAATTGCTGAACATATTCGTTTTGCTTTAATTCATCCAAGTAATGATGAAACGTTAATTGAAGATATTATTCCAGTCACCACGATTGATAAAATCGCACAATATGTCGCAAGTAAATCGGGGCATCGCCAAGCCTTGATCAAACGTGTTGTCAATAATCCAGCCTTTTCAAGCATGTTAACCCAACTGATCCATCACTCTATTCAAGACTATATTGATAATTCAGTCATGAATAAAAAAGTCCCCGGTGTGGGCCGTTTTATGAAAATGGGAAAATCAGTTTTAGAATCGGTTACCGACACGAATTTAGACGATACAGTTAAGCATTATCTGCAAAAAAATATTATTAAAATTAGTCAATTGAGTGAACAAGTCATTAACCAACAGTTTGATGACAATAAGCTTTATCATTTTCAAGCCAATTTATGGCATAAAATTAAAAAAATACCGATTGCTGTGTTGCGTAATTATGTTGAAATTAACGACCTACCTAAAACTGTAGCTATGGGTCATGAAATATGGGAACATATTCGCCAAACAGATTATTTAAAGAAACAAGTGCATGATGGTGTACTGACTTGGTATGTGCGTAATGAAGAACGCCCTTTTGATTTAATTTTAAGTGATATCAATATTGATGAAGCATTGATTCAAAATGAATTACAACAGTTACTTGAACCTGTTATTCAACAGATGATTGCTTCTCAACACTTAAAAAACCGTGCACGGATTTATCTGGAAAAATTTTATTATTCAGATGAAACGTTAAATATTCTCAATATTGAAAAAGGCGCATAAAGCGCCTTTTTCATGATTAAACAGATTTAATGCAATTTAATTAAGCTTTAGAATTTATAAATTAGACCCAAATTGTAACGGCGGCCATCCAATACATAATTATAAGTCGCAGTGTCTATGCTTTTATCAAATAAGTTATAAATACCAGCATTGAACTGTAACACATTGGAAGGTTTATAGTTTAGACCAACATCAATCATTGCATACGCTGGTCTACCTTTCCCCATCGACGTACGGCTTAAATAGTCAGAAGTTTTACTTCTTACATTTAAACGGCTCCACATTCCAACTTGATCATTTGTTTGCCAATCGAATGTGGTATTAAACATATGTTTCGGCATTTCATTTAATGGCTTACCTTTAAATGCACCACTCTTTTGTTCAGTATCCGTAAATGTATAATTTGTTGCCCAACGAACATCTGGCGTGATTGCCCAACCCAGCGTCGCCTCTATACCACGCATATTTGCTTTATCGACATTGATACGTTGACTGACAAAATCGAATTGTTGACCTAACCAAGGACATCCCATAGTTCCAGAGTCACCTTGACAGGTGCGAATTTCAGTAATTTTATCTTTAAACTCACTATTAAATACGGTAAAACCAGCATCTAAATTGTCATTATTATCCCAGTTAATCGATGCTTCATAATTGATACTTGTTTCTGGTTTTAAATCTGGATTACCGACAATCATACCACTCGACTGACCACCACCTGTTGCCTGTCCCCACCCTGCAACAGTGGCACGTAATGCTGGAGTTTTATAACCTGTTGATACCCCACCTTTAACAATCCAATTATCATTCAAGGTCCAAACACCATAGACTTTCGGGCTAAAATGATCACCAAATTTTTCATCTTTGTCATAGCGTAATGAAGCCGTTACCGTGAATGGCTCTACAATATTCCATGCATCCTCAGCAAATAATGCCCAGCTATAACGATCTAAGTTGGTTAATTTTGAGCCACCAACAACTAACTGATTGCCAAAATCCTCAAGCTCTTCTTTTAAATAACTTCCGCCGAAGCTCAAAGCATGAGAACCCAGATTGATTTGGTTTAAAGTATTAAACGTTGTATTGATTGCTTCCATACTACGGGATGGATTTTCATTTTCCTCACGTTGAATATAAGAATGTGTCTTTAAATCGCCAATTTCACCACGATGAGTCAAACTATATTCGGTACGATAATAATCTGTATATGAGTCTGTTGGGAGTTTACCATTGCGCCCTGGTACATTGGCGATTGTTTTACCTACCGTTTGATCACGGTTTTGAATGGATCGCTGATATTCTAAATCAATGGTATGTTCAGAACTTGGCGTCAAGCTCAGTGTTGCGCCCTGGTACATTGGCGATTGTTTTACCTACCGTTTGATCACGGTTTTGAATGGATCGCTGATATTCTAAATCAATGGTATGTTCAGAACTTGGCGTCAAGCTCAGTGTTGCGCCACCTGCACGTATACGTTGCTTATTATAGCCACCAATAATGTCATCTTCATTGCGTTGTGAGAATGTTCCATTCGCCTTTAAGCCAAGTAAATTACGGATTAAAGGACCAGAAACATATAGGTTTGCTTGATGGATATCCCCAGAATCTCTATTTTCTTGTAGTGTCGTATCCAATTTAACCGAGCTTGTCCAAGTATCTGCAACTTTTTTAGTAATAATATTAATCACACCGCCCATGGCATCTGAACCATATAAGCCTGACATCGGACCACGGATCACTTCGATGCGTTCAATACTTTCAATACTTGGCATCCAACCTTGCTCAATACCCGAGTTATCACTATTTGGTCGAACTGAACGTGTATTCAACTTCTTGCCATCAATCAAAAAAACTGTATAAGCACTTCCCATACCACGGATACTAATATCACTTGAACTTCCACCACCTGTGACGACGACCCCAGGAACATCTTTAAGTGCATCCGTTATATCTCTATATGCTTTTTTATTAATGTCTTCTTGCGTTAAAACTGAAATAGATGCTGCTGCTTGTTTCACCTCTTGCTCAAAGCCACTTGCAGTGACAACAATCGTCTCTAATTTGGTTGACTCTGTAGACTGTGGATTGGTTTTATTCGAGTTTTCTGGTGATTCTGCGGCATAGGCAGTTCCCATCATAACGGTGATAATGGAGAGAGATAACGCAGATTGGATGATACGGTTAGTTGACATAAGGTATTCCAAAGAGGCTAAGAATGAATAGACAATGAAGATTTAGATACAATGTGTAATAAAAACACCACAGCATTATAAACAATATTAAGAATTATTCTCATTTTTATTAACCATTCGTTTAATATTTAGGCATTTTTAGATCTATCTTTAAGTTTTTATTCTATTTTTTAAGCTTCATTTAAGTTTATTAAGATTTAAAAATTTACGTTTAGTTATACGATATCCATAAAAAAACCTCCGAAATTCGGAGGTTTTAAAGAACAGTCAAATATCTACATTGATATACAGATTATTTGAAGTACGCACCTTCTGCTTGACTATGGTCAGTCTGATCGACCACACGTCCGAGTTCAGGAATATGCTCTTTAAGTGTAGTTTCTACACCTTGTTTTAACGTTACATCAATCGCAGAACAGCCTTGACAGCCACCACCGAATTTTAATACCGCAGTTAAACCATGTTCTTCATCTTCAACCACTTCTACCAGTGCACAGTTTCCACCATGCCCTGCCAATCCAGGATTGATCTCTGCCTGAAGAATATAAGTAATTCGTTCTTCCATAGACGCATCTGGACCAACACGTGGTACTTTCGAGTTAGGTGCACGGAAAGTAAGCTGTCCACCAAAACGGTCTTTGTTGTAATCAATTACCGCATCTTTCAAATATGGAATCGACGGTGTATCAATAAATGCTGGAAAATCAGGATAATCTTGTTTGTAATCTGTTGGAGCAATTTCATCAGGTGCACTGTATGCCATACAACATTCAGCACGTGGAGTACCTGGATTTTCAACAAATACACGAACGCCAATTCCTGGAGTATTTTGCTTCTCCAAAAGATCTTTTAAATACTCTTGCGCATTGGGAGTAATCAATAAATTTGGAATTTCTTCTGCAACCGCAGTATTGGTGTTCTCAGTCGACATAACTCTATCCTCAAGCTGAAGTCGGTATTTTAACTGAAGATGAGGCTGAATGAGTGAAAATCAACTAAAATTGTCGGAATTAACTTAAAAAGATGTAAAAAATATAACCTACGCAAATTTCAACATAAAATATTCGCGTAATAAATGAATATAAATCATACACAAATTGATATTTACTGCATTTTAGCTTATCAACAAATCGCGCTTTAAAACGCACAAAATGACACCAATGAAACTTTTTATAAATGAAATACTAAGCTTAATTTAAGACATTTTTAGCACTAATTTATTCAATTTATACGACCAATTTATCTAAATTTTGTCAGAAAATGCCACCCAAATATTGAATATGGCATGGATAATGTATACATCTGTATATTAATGATGAAATAAAACGAGATATTTTGCATGTCCAGTTCAATTGACGGTTTACAGTTTCCAGTTCATTCAAAGACTCAAAAAAGTAGCAGCTCGCAAGTCGGTAAAGAAATCATTGCGGAAGCACTTTCCTTGGTTGATCATCTCAGCGCACAGCAAGCTTTAGATGAAAAAAACTGGCGTAAAAATTATCCAGTTTATTTTAAGGCATTGGTCGAACATGGAATTCGTTCAAGTCATAACGCCATCACTATTGCCAAACAAGGCTTGCACAAAGCCCAACACAGCTTTGATTTCTTTAGAGATGGGCAACGCTATTCTTTAAAAGATATTGGTACAGTTCCAGTACTAGACAAGATTCAAAGTGTTAGTTTTAAAGGTCATTCAAATGATGACGTTGAATGGTTTGTACCCTATCACGGGCAAAAACTACAAGGCGAAGCGCTATATCAGCAAATTCAAAAGTGGCAAGATACTGGCATTATTGAAGCCAGCCATGCAGATGCGCTCAGAGAAGTGATTGCTCATCCCGAATGGTTTGATTTATCGGATCGTACCTTAGTTTTATTTGGCGCAGCTTCAGAGGCAGGCCCATTAACATGGTTATCGAAATGGAAAGCCAATATTGTTGCCGTTGATCTACCCAATGAACGCGTTTGGGAGAGAATTCTTAAAATCATTGAAAATGGCAATGCCACACTGTATGCACCTAGTTTTCAAAAAATCCTCAACACCCATGATATTGACGAATTAAAAAGCAAACTTGGTGCAAATTTACTGACCCAAATTCCAGAAATTACACAATGGCTTTGTGATAATCCACACAAGTTAGATTTGGCCTCAATTGCTTATTTGGATGGTGAAAAACATGTGCGTGTGTCGATGGCAATGGACACGATTATGAGCCATGTCAGTGAACACAAGAATGATTCATCACTGATGTATATGTGTACGCCTACAGATGTTTATGCAGTACCTGAAGAAGTGATTGAAGGTTCAAACAAAAAGTTCAAACATAGATCAAAATTTGAAACTGTACTCAGCAAAGGGATTGCAACCCTTTCCTTAAAGCAATTCTTTAAGCACCATGATCAACAATTGATTCGCTCTGACAATGGTAAATTCTATGGGATTGCTGATTGTCTGGTGGTTGAACAAGGCCCTAATTATGCCTTGGCAAAACGTATCCAACAGTGGCGTGCAACTTTAGCACGACATCAAGGGCAACATGTCAGTATCAATATTGCACCATCCACAACGACACATTCGGTCACCAAGAATCCGTTGCTTAAAGCTGCGTTTAACGGTGCAAGTTTGTTTGATGTAGAAGCATTCCGCCCTGAAACCACCAATTCAATTATGGCAGCGCTTTGGATTCATGACTTAAGAAATCCGAAGTCTGTTGCAAATCCAGAAACTGAGATGGGTCATCCATTAGAATTAATGATGGAAGGCGCTAATCATGGTGGTTTATGGCGTGTCGCCTATCTTGCTCGCACAGCCTTACCTTTTGCTGCAATTTATGGGTATGCCAGTGATAAATTACCGATGCAAAAGCTTTTAACCAAATTTAAAAAGTAATTCTTCAAGTTTAAATCTCTTTAAATTAAATGCCCAGTGATAAATTTAGCTGGGCATTTAAGTGTATGAGCACATTTTTAAATCTTATTAAATTCATAATAAAAAGCATAGGCATTCCCCCATAGCGCCAAATAACATACACAATGCAGCAATTCTTTAATGCCTTAAATATGCTATACCAATGTAAACGGTTCAGTCATTCTAAAATGATTGACAGTTTTCTAACGATCGTTTAAAAACCTATAAAACAACCAATGAGAGAACAACAAATGTCAAATCTACAAGGAAAAGTCAGTCGTGAAATTCGTGGTCATATTTTTTTAATTGGCTTAGATCGTGCAGATAAACGCAATGCTTTTGATAGTCATATGATTCACGACCTATCACTGGCTTTAACTGAATATGAAAATAATCCAGAACTACGCTGTGCGGTGGTCTTTGCACATGGCGATCATTTTACCGCAGGATTGGACTTGGTTGAGTTACAACCAAAATTAGCCGATGGTGTTTTTAATTTTAGCGATGATATTGTGAATCCTTGGGGAACTGTTGGACGTCAAAGAACTAAACCATTGGTGACCGCAGTACAAGGCTATTGTTATACCGCTGGTATTGAATTGATGTTGAATTCTGACATCGTTGTCGCCAATGAAAATACTCAATTTACCCAAATTGAAGTACAGCGCGGTATCTTACCGTTTGGTGGTGCAACAGTACGTTTCGTCCAAGCCGCTGGCTGGGCAAAAGCCATGAAATATGTGTTAACTGGTGATTTATTTTATGCACAAACAGCCTATGAAATGAACTTAGTCACTGAGGTTGTTGAGGATAACCAACAGTTAACGCGTGCCATAGAGCTGGCTGAACGTATTACCAATGCTGCACCACTTGCCGTCCAAGCGGCACTGCATTCGGCACATCAAGCCTTTTTACAAAGTCCTGAAGTCGCATTTGCAAATCTACAAAATCTACTTAGCCCTTTACTTGCCTCAGAAGATGCGCAAGAAGGTGTAAGAGCAATGATTGAACGTCGAGCACCACAGTTTAAAGGCAAGTAAACCAATCATAGTGATATACGGCGATAATCTAATAACTGTGGGAACAATCATGCAAAATTTAAAGTACTCAACTGAAGTCCAACACTTGAATGGCAAAAGTTTTACCAGCCAAGCCATCAGCTTTAAGGCACTGGATGGTTATGTATTGGCTGGCGTACTTTACACGCCAGTCAATACAATCAAAGCAACTATAGTTGTCTCTAGTGCAACAGGTGTCCCACAAGCATTTTATCGCCGCTTCGCTGAATATGCTGCACAATTGGGTTATCAAGTACTCACTTTTGATTATCGTGGCGTGGCCAAATCTGCGCCACGGCAATTAAAAGGTTTTAAAATGTCATATCTGGATTGGGGAAAATTAGATTTAGCAGGTGCAATTGACTACAGTTTTAAACAAGACACGCCCCTATTTTTAGTTGGACATTCTTACGGCGGACAAGCTTTAGGCTTGACACCGAATCACGACAAGGTAAGTGCAATGTATTGTTTTGGCACAGGTGCTGGCTGGCATGGCTATATGCCATTGAAAGAAAAAATTAAAGTTCAGGTAATTTGGAACATTATCTTTCCACCTATGGTGGCGATTACAGGTTACTTACCTTGGAGTAAACTCAATATGGGTGCAGATTTACCTAGAGGGGTCTACCAACAATGGCGTAGATGGTGTAAAAATCCCACTTACTTTTTTGCAGATCCTGAGCAACAAAATTTGCATGAACAATATGCCCAGATTAAAACGCCGATTTATGCAGTGGCCGCTTTAGATGATGATTGGGCATTGCCAAATTCTCGTTATGCTTTTATGCAACATTATAAAAATGCGCCCATGCACTTTATCAACATAGCTGCAGACGAGTTTGGTTTAAAACAGATTGGACATATGGGCTATTTTCGTCAAGGTTCGGAGCCAATTTGGGATAAAATGTTAAATACTTTCGAGACATTCATCCACGATTAATTTTAACTCCATAAGCAGCAAGGTCATCTATGCGCCCACAAAAACTTACGCCTGAACATATGTTAAATACCTGCGCTTTGCAATTTAAAGCACATGGTTATGCAGGGACAAGTATGGAGATGTTGGCAAAAGCATGTGGACTCAGTAAAGCATCGTTTTATTATTATTATCCCAACAAACAAGCCTTACTGATGCAGATCTTAGCGCACACCCATCTTTATTTAAATCAATCCTTGTTTAAACTCGAAGATTTTGCTGTTGTGGATGCAAATCAACAATTTCAAATCATCCATGATAAAGCTGTTCATTTTTTTAGTTATGAAATAAAAGGCTGTTTAGTTGGGATATTGTCCTTAGAGGCAAGCCATATTTCTTTAGAAGTCTTGGAAAAAATCCGTGAAATTTTCCAAGATTGGCAAAATGCCTTGTATCAATTATTTCAACAAAAAATGGATCAAGCCGATGCACAAATTTTGGCAAAAATAAGTGTGGCCGATTATGAGGGTGCGATTTTAATGTATCGACTGAATAATGACCTGTTCTATTTAAATCAAGTCAAAGCGCGAATTTCTCAACAACTCGCCCTATAATACTTGACTGATTTGCAATTTCTTTGAGAATATTAAATGATAAAAAAGATCAAATATAGTTTTTTAGCTTTGCTTTTTATGAGCCTATTCAATACCGCTTATGCGCAATGCAATCAGCAAGATCAACGACAAGCTTATCAATGTATGCAGCAGCAATTAAAAACAGATAAAGCGAAAATAATAGGGTCTGTTGACAATTCGTCTACGTTTGCGACTACGTGTGTTTTTTAGGCGGAACTAGGCACGAAATATGAAATTTAGTCATTCTAAATGATGAGAAACACTGTTTCGCAAGGTAACGACGTAGCGGCAAAAAACACGCTAGTCCCCCGCTGCGCCTTGCGCTGCAAACAAAGCAGTGCTTTGTTCTTGCTCAGGGTTGTGGGTAAAATTATCTCAGCCTCCGTTATGAAACTTGAAAATAGTCTCGCTATTCTCTTCGTTTCATGCCTTGCCTGCTCAATTTTAACCTACAACGCAAGCCGTTTATGAAATGCCAACAGACCCTGAGCTATATGATCGCATTTATCTGCAATACGATGATAACAACAAGTTATTACTAGAAAAATCACAAAAAGCTTGGCTTAATTATCGTGATGCTCAATGTAATGAACTCATGGGAAGTCTTACTTATGGTGCTTTGGGATTGGCATCAGGATTTGCACATTTAGATTGTGAAATCAATTCCACAACATTTCGACTAAAAGAGTTCAGCAGTCTAATTGAAAATCAATAACGATCTTTAAATTCGGCTTTATGTTCTATGCCTTGATGATCAACATGCGCATAGAACACCCCATAACGTCCGACATAGTATTCAAGTGATTGTTCATGATAGCTCCAAAAAATAGACCATTCGCCAAAATCAAAAGAACCGATCTGACTTTGGGTATTCATTGGCATTTTACTAAGTACATCATGTTGAATATGCCCTGCTTGAGAAAAATCTTTGGTCTGTAAAGCTTGTTCAAAAAACAGTTGCGCCGCTGCATCAAATAAACGTTGGTCTTCATCAGTGACCGGCTTGGCGGGGCTATGTTGCTCCTCAAGTACGGTCGGCTGCTCTACTTGAACTGTAGTGCTTATTGCCTCTTTTACTGGGGCTGAACCCGCCTTTTGTCGCTCTTCTGCAATCATCTGTTTAATCAGCTTAGTTTTTTCGGGCAGTTCATGCTCTTCTTGAGGATTTTGAACCAATTGAGATAATGCTTGTCGTTGTTCTTCAAAAGCTGCATTAATTTTTTGTTTAGCAACCCATCGCCATAGCACATATAGCGTGATCAAAAATAATAGCACCAGAATAAATTTCAACATAGCGTAATCTCAAGCATATAATACGCCCCAGTTCAGACTCATGAGCTAAGTTTAAAGCTGAGTATTTTGATTGTTTTTTTAATAGTTTACCCAGTAAATTGTATAACTATCTCACTAGAGATACCCAGCTTAAACGTAACAATTGTTTTCTTTATATAGATCAACCAGATCTCTTATTTTAATTTTGTAATGCTTTTAGATCACCTGAAGCAAATACGATCCCTTTGCCTAGCACCTTTTTGAGTATTACGGGTTTTCCTATATTTTTATATATCGGTTGATCATCTTTAAGCGCTTTTAAAGCAATTTTCTGAATAAAAATCTGATCATTTTTACGATACAGCTTTACCCCACCTTCATCTGAAGCCATATAATGAACTTTCACATGATAGATTTGTTGTAAATCTGGCATCCACACAATCACTAAATCACCGCCACGTTCATACATACTGTCAAATACAATGGTATCTGCATCCACTTGCTCAGATTTAACACCAACATAACCACTTGCATCCACCTGTTGATCGACTAAATATAATGATTTTTTAGCGCTCAATTGTATCCCATAGGCCGAATAATATTGTTCTCGATCTTGCTTTTTACTGGCACAGGAATAAGTTTTTAATACGACTTTTGTCGAGCGCAATTGATAAGTTTGAGGTGAAAATATGTCTTCATCATCTTGATGGCATTGTTTTGCAAGCTGCGTTTGAATATTGAGTTGTTGAAATTCTTGTGCATATATAGATGACGTGATCACGACACTACAAATGAATAATAACTGTTTGATATATTGTATTTTCATTTCAATTTTCTATATTTTAGGATAAGCCGTTATCTGTTATATATCATTTAAAAATAAATGATCAGTTTTATCTGAATTCTACTAGGGTCTGTTGACAATTCGTCTACGTTTGCGACTACGTGTGTTTTTTAGGCGATACTAGGCAGGAAATATGAAATTTAGTCATTCTAAATAATGAGAAACATCGTTTCGCAAGGTAACACGTAGCGGCAAAAAACACGCTATATAACGCATATAGCATGTTTTATTTTAAAGTAATTATTGCAATGTTTTAAACTGCGCTAAGCGTTGTTGCTGCTGTAATTGTTGTTCAAATTCAATTCTCCCCTTCGCTACATAGTTTTGTAAACCCGTCTGATCAATAAATGCTTTTTTATCACCCGCATTCAATTTGGCTAATTTCTGCTTCATATGGAAACGATCCGCTTTATTGGCAAGAAAAATATCTGCATGGATTGCATCCAAAGTTTTAAATGTGTGACGTATGTCTGAAACTAGATTTGGATAATTGTTATTGTTTAACAAATAATAACCGCCCGTAAATAAACTGTCGGCATAGATGACTTTATAATTTTTAAAGTGATAACGGATATCTGTTGTCCAAGAGGTTGCACCTGGTAAATGGCCTGGCGTCGCATGTGCTGTAAAAATTTGACGACCGAGCTTTAACTGTTGCCCATCTTTGATGATGATATCTACAGCTACAGATGGAAAAGGCAATTGCTTACCTAAAGCGAAATCAGTCACGCCGCCATTTTCTAGCATTTCGGCATTGGCAGCACTTGCGACCAATTGAGCACCACTCCATTGTTTTAATTTGGCAAACCCACCAGCTTGATCTAGACGCGCATGACTATTAAGTAGGTATTTTACATCTGTGATTTTAAACCCCAATTTTTCAATATTGGCTTTAATCTGCACTGCCGACTGATCAATCCCACTATCAATTAAAACCAAACCATCACCCGTATCAAACAGTACCGAAGATAAATTTTCAGTACCGACATAATAGACATGATTAAAAATTTTAAAGGGCTCAATGGGTGTATTCCACGATTCAAACAAACTCATTGGCGGTGCATCAGTCAATGCTTGCTGAGCATTTAATGGGGCTGCTTGAGTAAATTGAACGCTCATTGCGATCAATGAAATAACAATGGATTTGAACAGATGCATATAAGCGATCCATGCTAAAAATGAGTCGCCCATACTTGATTAAATCACGATATTTATCAATTTTTTAATGTCTAAAAAACAACTCAATACATCTTAAATTGTAAACAATATTTGCAAATTGTATGCGAGTTTTTAAAGGACTAATTTAAAACCTTGTCAGCAATTTTATTACTGACCTTAATAGCCAACTGATCGACATAATCACTATAAAAATTTGCAGCAACCAAAGTGACTGCAATCGCAGTTAGCCCTGAGCAGATTACAGCGAGAGAATAACTCCAATGCCAACTTAAAAATAAGTTAAATAGTGGAATACAGATTAAATACAGCATCATTAGATGTAATAGATAAATAGAAAAAGATAACTTTCCTAACCAGACTAAAATCGGGTGATCTAAGCCTTTAGACAGTAATGGACTCATCAATACACTATAAACAATTAAAATCCCAGCGATGAAATTACTATAATCATAAGTATTCTCCCCTAAAATATGATGAACCCAGCTATAGGCTGCACTGGTATTATGTGCACCCGCCAAATATAGGCCAATCAATAGCATAGGAATAGCTACCACATTTGAAAGTGGTTTGGCATACAGATAAATATAGATACCAATAATAAAACTGGAAATCCCAAAACTAAAGCCTTGCCCTCGCCAAAAAAATGCAAGACAAGGAATTAAAAGTGAGCCTAGCCAAAAAGTAATATGTTTATAATGATACAAATAGAGTAGAAAAAATAATGCAAATGAGCCCATAAGCTCAATCGTCATCGTCCATAACACCCAGTTTATATCACTTTCTGAGAATAAAAATGCGCCTATAGTTCCTTCATATACTGCATGTCTAAAACTAAAATCTTGTATCGCAAACGCATGTAGCCAAGCCCCCACATGACTACTATCAATATGGATGACTTTAAGGACCAACCAAATGATGACACATGACGTCAGTGCTGGAATCATTAAACGTGGATAGCGTTTAATCATCATATTGTTAATTTTTGCATGAAATTGTTGAGGGCTTTTTAAAATCGCATAACTGAGCACAAAGCCACTTAAGACAAAAAATACAAAAACAGCTGCATCACCTGAGTAGAGAAAACCAAAAGGCAAATGATGTATGGCATACACCCAAGCCAAATCTGTTTTCTCATTAGGATCAAAATGATGTAAAAATGGAAAAAAACTCATTGCAAGATGAGAAAATACGACAGCTAAACAAGCTAAACCTCGAATACTTTCTGCCGAGTTTATTTTTGCGGACATCTATGTTTCCCTGTGAAAACAAAAGCCCCAACCTGTGGGACTTTTGCTGACTAAGCCATTAGTCAATATATGTGATGCGACCATCAGCATCATGATGAACTGTAGCGATTTTTTGCTGACGAGAATGTATAAGATCATCCACATTCAGATTGAAATGCTCGGCATATTCTTGTGTAGATTTAGCTTCTGCTTCCTTTTTGGTCTTCGCTGGAACAAAGTTACTCCATAACCACAAAGAAATCGCACAAGCAATCAACGCAAATAATCCGCTTTCTAAGGCTTTTGCAAAAGCATTAAAGAAATAATGTACCAGTTGCGGTTTCTCAAGTGAAAGATATCCCACTAAGATGACAATAGGTCTCCAAAGCAGTAACCAAAATGCCCACAGCATAGCCGTCATTGTCGTGGAGAAATAACGACGATGCCACGGTAACTGCTTACGTACATCAATAATTAAAGAGTTTGTTTTCATATTCGTATCTCAAAACTTATTCTGACTAAAATGTTAGTCATCATGTCGCATACCACGATCTGGGCTAACCCAACGTGCTCTTTTACTTTCTCCACGTAAAAGAACTTTTGGAAATGCAACAATACTTGCCGTTACTGTAATCAACCAAAATACAAAGGGATACCAAATCATCCAATAGTAGTTTTTCACTAAACTCGATTCGTAACGACTATCCATCCACTTACTGATTGCGAACTGCAGTAAACAAGTTGTACCGAGTAAAATACCTGTTCCCATCGGTAATAATGGAGAACTCATTGCAGGGAATCCTGCATACGGTAGCAGCAAATGCAAAATCCAGAAAATCACCATAATCAGCATTAAATATGACCAGACTAAGGTAAGGATCAGCTCAATAATCAAAGGCCATAGAAAATTCAGCTTCGGTTTAAATAATACATCAAAATTCTTAATTAAAACTTGAGCGCCACCCATAGCCCAACGTAAGCGTTGTTTCCATAGACCATCAAAGGTTTCTGGCATTAAAATCCAAACCAAGGCATTCGGTTCAAACTTTACTTCCCAACCCGCGCGATGCAATTTCCAAGTAATATCAATATCTTCTGTCAACATGTTTGGTGACCAATAGCCCACCTCATGTACAGCACTTTTACGAAATGCAGTAATCACACCAGAAACTGTAAATAAACGACCAAAAGTACGTTGTGCACGTTTAATCATACCGACAATTGAAGAAAATTCGCCAACTTGAATCCGTCCAAGCAAAGTCGAACGAGTACGAATACGCGGATTACCTGTCACCGCTGCAACGGTAGGATTATTGAGAAAATGACGAATCATCCACTGTGCAGCATATGGATCAAGTAACGCATCACCGTCAATACCAATTAAAAACTCAGCATCGGTAAGCAAACTACCCGCTTGTAAAGCCATGGCTTTACCTTGGTTTTCAGCCAAATGTACAACGCGAAGCTTGTCATACTTCAATGCCAACGCATTTAAGATTTCTGCAGTATTGTCAGAACTCCCATCATTAATCGCAATGACTTCAAAGTTTGGATAATTCAACTTCAATGCATGACTAATGGTCTCATCCGCATTGTCTTGTTCGTTAAAACACGGCACAAGCACAGCAACTAAAGGATATTCTTCCAATGTTGGCGGTTGAGTATATGGCGGCTCTTTACGTTCTTTCCAATAGAAAATTAAAGCGCCTATCATCCATAGATACGACATAAATAATGGATAATAGAAGATAAAGTTTAATACGGATTGCCACAGGTGTTGAAATGCACTCATATCAGACCTTAAGGAACCAATCGTTGTGGTTTAGAATCAAATACTTTACGCATTTCAGCAGTATTTGGATGATCTTCTATTGGATCATCTGGGTAGTAACCCACATGCATCACACCTTGTTGATACAAAGACTGAATTGTTTGAGCAATTTCCGAGGTTGGAATCTTTTGATTATTACGCCAGTTCACTGCTTGTAACTCAAAAATCGTCTTTTTAATCCCATTGGGTTGTTTCTTCACGTTTTGTACTAAATCTTTATAAAACTTAGTTGCATCTGGCGCCTGTTCCATATACGGCATTGCCATAATTGCAGTAAAGTCATAATTTTTAATCGATTGTTCTAAAGACTGGGCATACCAGTTTTCCGAATATGCTGAAAGTGCAACTTGAGCATATAAGTTACGTGCAGTCAGTAAGAATGGTTGGTAATAACGTGCTTTTTGCGCCAAATCCATTGCAAAATTATCAATGGTCTTGGTTTTAAAATCAGTCCATTTTTGCAATTTTGCATCATCATTACGAATTTCTTCTAAATCGGCTGGTAAACCAATTTTTTGATAGGCTTTAATCGCTTCTGGACTAGCATCTTCATAATCTGAAAGTGTTGCATCATCATGGAACAAGATACCATCAAACGTCGTCGATTTTGCTAAATCCTGATATAGGCCTTCAATTACTTTACGTGCTTCTGGTGAATATGGGCTTAAACGATGATATCCCATATTTAAATGATCGCTGTCTTTGGCTTGCTGGGTCACCACCACATCTTTAGACGCAGGATTTGAAGCAGGTAAGTCCCAAGCCAACAAAGGCATCCACGCATATAAACGACTCACATGAGTACGCGTTTGAATCTGCCATGCAACACGGTTAAACAAATCTGCACGCATTGGCAGATAACGATTTGGGAAATACACCATATCAGCAGAACCATTGGCATCAGGATCAGCGAACGCCTGTAAGAATACCGTGGTGACATTCATTTCACGAATACGGTCTAACAGATGACCTAAGTTTTTCTCTTGCTGTGCTTCATCTGGATCATAGATATAGTCTAAATCCACATGCATGACTTTTTGTGGGCGGTTATTGTCAGTAAAGTTCATCTGACGGCTTTGAATTTCTTGTGCCAATGAATCCGTGGTCATATTGCCTTCGACAAGAATACGGTTCAAATGACCTAAGGATTTTTCAATATGGTCTGGACCATCATCTAAGCTAATGGTAATCGGCATACCGACTTTTTTAGCCAAAGCAACTGCTTCCATATTATAACGACCATATGGCCACACCATCACACGTGGTGCTTTCAAACCATGCGATTGCAATAATTTATTATTTTTTTTCAAATCACTAAAAATACGATCTGCATAGACTTTGTCAGATTCATAGGTTTTACTTTTTGGATCGTATTCGCGTGTGACAGCGGCAGGCTCAGAGTTGCCCTGAGGATTGCCTAAAATACCACGATGTAAATTATAACTGTGGCTACCAATTTCTACATAGCCACTCTTTTGCATGGTTTTAAGTTCATCCCAAGTCAAAAGTTTTTTACGTGCTAATTTTTCATCTCCAAATTGGACCATTTCGTTGGCTTTAGGTTCTAACCATGAGCCAACGACAGCGAGTACAACAGGAATTTTACGTTGTTTAATGACCGGATATGCATATTGATAAAAAGATTGATAACCATCATCTACAGTCAACAATACAGGTTTGGTGGGTAGTTTATATTTACCTTCGTTGGCTTTAATAATCTGGTCTACATTGACAAAATTATAGCCATTTTTTTGTAGCCAATCTAAATGCAGCTCAAACTGTTTCGTGGTCACAGCATAGTCTGGAATCACTGCATCATGGTTCGGCGTAATTTCATGATAACCAATAATCGTCAGCGTATTTAAATCAATTTTAGGTAATTCATGCTCGATTGGAGTTTCAGTAGCAACTTGGTCTACTTCTGCCATTGCACTATTATAAAAGGACGAAAACAATAGTGTTACGCATATCATCGCTGAAGGAGAAAAGTAACGGCTTAGCATATATTTAAATACTCGATCATCATTGTTTTAAATCTGAATCCGTCCGTAGTACATCAATATTGAAATACTAAAATCCTTTTTCAAGACGAATTGAGCCAGAGGTTTTACAACGATGATTTAAAAGAATAAAACTGAAACGAACCTTAAAAAATAACTCTGAGCAGAATTATTTATTTATGACATTTAAACACTTTTAAGACAAAAGTATTGTAGATGATTGTTAAGTATTGAGCAAATAATAAACAAAAAAATAAAACGATTGTGTTTAAAATCACACTATTAGCTAAATAATAAGCGCATAAAGTCGGATTCGAATGATACTTTTATCTGAGTAATATATACAGAAATCAAGAAGACTCTCTCAACATCACTAACACAAGACAGTGTAGTCAATAGATGCTTCATTAGACATAAAAAATAGAGATCAATTGATCTCTATTTTTGCGTCCATGTTGAGGGCTAAATTAGCTCAGACATTTCGCAGATTTAATCACGGGTTTTGACATCAAAAAGTTCAATTTCAAAAATCAGATTAGAATTTGCTGGAATAATTTTGCCCATTTTACGCTCGCCATACGCCAAATGTGCAGGAACGATCAATTTACGTTTACCGCCCACCTTCATCCCCATAATGCCTTGATCCCAGCCCTTGATTACACGCCCTGTTCCAATCACTGTTTCAAAGTAATTGCCACGATCAATTGAAGAATCGAATTTGGTTCCGTCTTCCAACCAGCCAGTATAATGAGTTGTAATCAAAGCACCTTTTACCGCTTCTTTACCTTCACCAACTTTTAAGTCGATAATTTCTAATTCATTTGACATACATTATTCCTATTCATCATTCGGGTTTGTGCAAAGCTTTACTCATCACTGTCTTTTGTTCAGTACGATATTCAGCATAACTTTTACAAAAACTTTGATAATCTTGCTCAACTTGTTGGGCGTAATTATACGTGTATTTCAACAATTGCGTTTTCCAAAGTTCTGCTTGTTCTGCAAAATTGATTAATTCATCTGCTGTTGAAGAACCTTTACGCCCTGCCGAACGCAATTGAGCATAAGCAATTAATCGGGCCATGTTATAGCAGGCATCGGTAAATTTTTTAGGTTTATCTACACACTGTTTAAAATCAATTTTATCTTGTTCGGGTTGTAATGCTTTGACAATATACGCTTGTCCTTGAAAGTCTAGCCGTGATAACTGAGCCGGGATTTGGTACTGCATGAGTGTTTGGATGAATTGAATGCGTTGCGCTTGATCATCCCATTCTGGTTGCTCTATTTTTAGAAATGGAGACAAGCTTAGAGAGCAAGCTTGGGCCTGTTTCATATCGAATAACGTATAGGTTTTATTTTCACGATCATAAACTAAAAATACATAGCGATTTAAACCGATACTTCCTGTTCCCGCAATGCGTACTGCGACATCTAATACTTGAAAATTTGATTGATTTTTCGTATTGAGTTTTTGTAAATTCTCAGAAAATGTTTTTATCAGCCCCGTATATAAGCTTTTTGATTCTATTTTAAAATATTTTTTCTGATCAATCACCAAATAGCGTCGATCACTTGTTTTATCTAAAGAACAACGCGCTTCAATAAATGCCACAGGATCACGTTCAGAAACGGTTGCAATATATTTCTTTAAAATACCATCGACGGTTTCTTTTTCTACTGCATAAGCTTTCCCTATACGAAGTGCATTTAAATACTCATCTAGCAGTTGTGCTGCAATCGTTTTTAAATCATCGTCGCCGATATTCAGCTCTTTACCAGCTAAAAATATACTACAAATAAAACGCGACACATCCCACGTTGGATGGGCCAAAATCGCCTCGTCAAAATCATTTAAATCAAAATAAACCACCTGATGTCGACTACGATAACTGCCAAAATTTTCGACATGCAAATCACCACAAATCCAAGTGATGGTTTGATCTTTCCATGTTTGCTGGCTTGCCAAATCTTCATAATATAAATGACATGAACCACGGAAAAAACGGAAAGCACTACTCGCCATTAATTTATATTTAATTGCTAGAAATCGCTCATCTCGCGACTGATTAAAATGGATAACACGTTCATAAGGATCTCGCATCGGTTTACTCCAATACTTTATACAATTGCTTAGATTAAATCGCTAAGCTGAAAATTTGATGAATAAAAGATTGAATAAATCAACCACACTTTTTTCTTGTTTTAGAAACTTAACTCTTTAATCTCTTGATCTAAAAGCAAATAGTTTGTGAGTTTTTTATGATTTTGTGCAGATCCAATTAACACCCAGCGCCCAACAATCTGTTTTTCAGTTTTATTTTGTACACCACGTAAAATTTTCATATTGTATTGCTTAAACAATTCTTCATATTTATCTAAGGTCTCTTGCTGATAATCACATAAAATCCTGTAATTACGCGCTTGATGAATCGCTTCAATTTTTTCTTGAAAATAGACGAGAAATACTAAAACAACCAGTACCAGTAGCGTTCCAACAAATGCTAAATATTCATAACCTGCACCAGCGGCCATACCTAATGCAGCCACCATCCAAATTGTTGTTGCAGTGGTAATCCCTGAAATTCGGTTATCATCTTTAAAAATAACCCCAGCACCTAAAAACCCCAAACCCGTCAGAATATTTGCTGCCAAACGATCAGGATTTTGTACCCCAATTTTAATTGAAAGTATGGTGAATAAGCAGGATGCTAAACTTACCATAATCATGGTACGTAACCCTGCGGACTTACTGCGATACTCACGCTCTGCACCAATAATCGCACCAATCGCCAAAGCCATCAGTAAATGGTAGATGTCATTATTCATTGATTTTCTACATAACTATTTTTATCACTCTAGGTATACGAAATTTGAGCAAAAAAAAGCAAGCGATTCGCTTGCTTTTCTTGTCAATTTTTATTGAGCAACAATGATTACTGTAACTGAGTCCATTCAATCACAGCTTGAGCATCATCACCAATCAAGGTCCACTCACCATCCATAACATTTAATTGCAATTGCATGGTGCGTTGACATAAAGCTTGAATTGCAGTTGTCGTCGCCTCAGACAATTGCCATACCTGAACATTTGACAAGGTTTTGAGTTTAGAACTTCTTTTATACCATTCTGCAACGGCTGAACCATAGGCGATGACAGCCACTTCTTTACAACGCGCTGCCGCTTTTTTAACTTTGTCTTCGTCAGGCAAACCAACTTCAATCCATTTAATCAACTGTCCGGTTAAATCCTTTTCCCATAAAGCAGGTTCATCAGTTTCAAATAAATCTTTGGTAAATTCCAAACGTTCATCTGCAAAACGAGCATATGCCAATACACGCACCATTAAGCGTTCAATCGTTTCAGACGGATGTAATGCCATCGTGAATTGATAATCACCATATTGATGCACATCCATATTGGCAATATTGAGATCAGCCTTATAAATTGTTGCTTTTAATGCCATGAAAGTTCCAAAAAGTTCTTAAATATGGCGCACAGTCTATAAGATTTTCAAAAGGATTACTGCGTTTTTTCCGCCTGATCAATTCGACAATTCAACAAAGCCGTTTCTAAACTTTCCCAATCACGATTGTGCTGGCTAATGAGTTCAATCCGATTATCCAAGCTTTCTTCACCCGATTTATAATTCAAATTTTCGGGATTAAAATTAAATGTCATCCAACCTTGATTGGTATTGAATATCCCTTTGATCCGCAACCAGTCTTTTTGCTCACACAAGACATCTAACAAGTCATAAAAATCGAATAGCCAACGCTTTGAAAATTTCCAACCTGCCACAGTATATCCATTAGCCGTTTCAACATAGTGATAAGGCAATTGTTTAACCACAGGCAGTACTTCATCGGGGTTAAATTGCTTTTGCACTTGGATCAGCGGTACAACTTTTCTCTCAACCCCTTGATGGGATAGATCCAGCTGTTGAATATCAAGATTACCCTGCTCTGCCAATACCCAAGTTTGAATATAAGCAAAGTAATCATTTTTAGGTGGTGTTTCAAAAAGTATGCTGAAACAAAGCAGGTTGAATTTTGATAAAATAGAGAAATGCGAATAACTCTAGAAATCAAATGTCCAACCTGCCTCAGTGACAGTATAAAGAAAAATGGCATCAAAGTAGATGGGAAACAAAACTATCAGTGCAAAGACTGTAAACGTCAGTTTATTGGTGACCATGCTCTGAGCTATCTAGGATGTAATTCAGGCATTACTCGAAAAATATTACAGTTGATGGTCAGAGGTAGTGGTATACGAGATATCGCTGAAGTTGAGCGAATCAGTATCGGTAAAGTTTTACGTACTTTAACCGAATCGACCTACCAAATTCAGCCTAAACAAAGTCATTATGAGTCTCTTGAAGTTGATGAGTTTTGGACTTTTGTGGGAAATAAAAATAATAAACAATGGCTTATTTACGCCTACCATCGAGAAACAGGTGAGATTGTTGCTTATGTTTGGGGTAAAAGAGACTTAGCTACAGTTCAACGATTGAAGACAAAGCTTAAACAATTAGGTATTCACTACACCCGAATTGCAAGTGATCATTGGGACAGTTTCATAACTGCTTTTAAAAACTGCAAGCAAAGTATTGGTAAATTTTTTACTGTAGGTATTGAAGGTAATAATTGCAAAATAAGGCATCGAATTAGGCGCGGTTTTAGAAGGAGTTGTAATTTTTCAAAAAAGATTGAAAACCATTTTAAAGCTTTCGACTTAACCTTTTTTTACATCAATAATGGCTTCATTTAATGTCAGCATACTTTTTGAAACACCACCCATTTTTAAACTGGTTTAATACCTCATGATCAGACGCAGACATAGTATCTGCATGTGAAACCACAACAATTTGTGCAGCTTTTAACTGATCTTGATAAAGCTCTTGATTCACCCATTCAGAATCATGTAAGCGACTCCCATCAATTACTGTCACCAATGCACGCATATCAATTTGCGCTTGCCATTGCGGTTCAGTCAATTGTGCCAAAAGTTGAGCGGGATGACCTAAGCCTGTGGGTTCTATAAATAGTCGATCGGGTTGTTTATCATAAATCAATCGAGACAAGGCAATTTGCATAGGCAATTGTCCTGCGCAACATAAACAACCACCAAGTAATTCTTTTACTTCATAGCCTGAGTCTTGTGGTAACAATTGCTGATCTACACCAATCTGCCCAAACTCATTCATCAGAACCGCCCACGTTTCATTTTCTGGCTTCTGTTGAAGCAAATGCTGTAATAAGGTGGTCTTTCCAGCCCCTAAAAAACCAGAAATAATATGAGTTTTGACTGTTTTTTGGCTTAAAATCTTCAAAGGATCGACTCAGCAGATTAAATGAAAGAAATTGATGGTTATCGCGACGCTTCTTATTATTACTGAAAATGTGCCAATAGTTTCAGGTTTTAAATCTATTTTTTAAATTAAAATTACAAAAACAATCCAAAACTCCAATACAACATTCATAAAGATTGCATCGTGAATGTTAATTGTAAGTAACAATAGAGTGTATTTTTTAATCAACTTTTCATATTTACATACATTTTTACCTCTTGGTAAAAGTCAATGAGTCACAAAAAAGCAACATAATACAATGATTTGTTTTAAACATGTAAACCTGTCTGTTACGCTTTGTTGCTTAGGTTGCCCATTTTTTCATCTGCACTTAGCATGACACTACTCCCTGTGATCAGCAACGCATTTAACAACTGACGCTCTCACAGGTCGTTATACGATCAATTCAATGAATTAAGGATGCCAAAATGAAACTCGTTAAAACACTTTTAGCTACTACACTTGCTTTCACTGCTTTCTCAACTTTTGCTGCTACTGATACAGCTGCAACAGAAGCTGAACAAGTTGTTGTATCAACTCAAGAACAACCAGCTGCAGCTGAAGATACTCAAGCTGCTGGTCAACCTTCAGCTCAACCTGCGACTGAAAGCGCTGCTGAAGCTCCAGCGACTTCTGCTCCTCAAGCAGGTCAATAAGATTTAATACTCCTCCCGAGTTAGCAATTGGGTTGTCTGAAAAGACGATCTGAATAAAAAGACTAGATCATGCTGCGATTTAGTCTTTTTATTTTTTCTGATGTTATTCACTTAAGCTGATGATCATAAATGTATTTTTCAGCAGCTACTTTATCGGTAAAACAACCAATAATATTTAAATTATCACTATTCTGAATCATCTAGATAAATTTAAAATCCATTTTTAAACCATATTCATCCTTGAACAAACTCCGCTAAACTGCCTGAATCCAAGCGACACCTTTTACGGTATCACGCTGTTGAATCAACTGAATAAACGGCTTAAATTCGTCTAGATATGGCACAATTTTAAAAGAGATGGCGAAGATCAGCCAGTATGCTAAAAACAAATCTGCCGCAGAAATTTGATGCCCCAGCAAATAAGGATTTGCTTGCTTTAGCCCAACTTTAATAAAGTTATAAATTGTTTCTTCTGTACCAAAGCCTAGACTTCTTCTCCGTTCCTGAATTTGTTCTGTTGAAATACCTAAGCTTTTAATATCCATAAACTCAGTCAAAGGTCCGTGGCAAAAGAATAACCATTTTAAATATTCTCCACGCTTAGGATCATTCAATGCGGGTGCTAAACCTTTCTCAATATATTTGTCTGCTAAATACGCAAAGATTGCAGACGTCTCAGAAATGACAGAACCTTGATCCACTAAAAAAGGAATCTTAGCCATCGGATTCAGTACCAAATATTCAGGCTGATTCAAGTCTTTATAATCCACTTGAATAATTTCGACTTGATCTTCGATATCTAATTCTTTTAATAAAGGTAAAATGGTATTTCCACGAGAATGAGCATTGGTATAAAGTTTCATTGTTTTTAAATCCATTTTTATCGTGCTTTGAGTATAATCAAAATATCACTAAGAATGATTAATTTATATGCAAAAGCAAAGTGCTTCCTTTCTAAAAAATAAATTCCATCCTTTTATAAATGCGCTAAATTACAGAAAAGATTATATGTGGTTACCCACAGTATCGCGATTGATCCAAACCAATAATTTAGAATATTTTTTATATAAATTGCACTTTAAAAAAAAATTAAAATCATCATAACAACATTATTTTTCTGATCTTTAATCTTTAAGATAACTCGTACATACGCCCATTATGCCCCCTGAGTGCTTTTCTAATTCGAATTATTGAATAATTCAGCTATACTATTTTGCACTTAAATCAGTTTGTAAAATTGATAAATTTATAATTAAAACCTGACATATCAAGACTAACGAGGAATTTAAAATGTTAAAAAAACTGATCGGTTTAGGCGTCATCAGCAACCTACTTGTTGCATGTAGCAAACCGTTACCGACAGATAAGCAAAACTACTCAGGCACATGGCAAAGTGAGGATGGCAGTGTAAATTTGATGATTACACCTGAAGGCCGCGTTGAATATAGCAATAAACAACCTAATTCAAGTTCATCTGTATCTGCCCCAATTTCTAAATTTGAAGGCAATAACTTTAGTGCTGGCATTGGACCACTTTCAACTGAGTTTAAAGTTTCTCAAGCACCGCAACAAACTGCCAATGGGACATGGAGCATGACTGTAGATGGACGTGTTCTTAACAAAGTCAATTAAAAGTACTGCTCTGTCTTTATCAAATTCTTATCGTTTGAATTTATGTTTAAGCGTCTATACCTTAAGCTTAGTGCTGTCAAAAAGGTCCTATCACGCTGACTACATTTCATTTAAATTTTGAGATTATCTTTAAGCGCCCCCTCATTGGTAACGAGGGGGCAATGCAATTAATTAACCATTTGAAGCTTTTTTATAAATACTGCAAGAAGGATGATGATTTTCTTGTAAACGTGCCACTTTACGTTGTTCAGCCGCTTCAAAACGACAGCGTTTCCAATCATTATCCAGATTTAAAGCTGGAATTTGCTGTGGCTTACCATTTTCATCTACGGCCACCATGGTGAAATAGCAACTGTTGGTATGGCGTACTGTACGTTTTTGGATATTTTGTGCTTCAACACGAATCCCGATTTCCATGGAGGTACGACCAACATGGTTGACACTGGCAAGGAAGCTGACCATTTCACCCACATGAATTGGCTCTTTGAAATTCACTTTATCGACTGAAAGTGTCACAACATAGCTACCTGAATAACGACTTGCACATGCATAAGCGACTTGATCAAGCAACTTAAGGATGGTTCCACCGTGTACATTACCTGAAAAGTTGGCCATATCTGGGGTCATCAAAACGGACATGGTTAATTCTGACTGGTCATCTGTAGCTGGGATCATTTGATCTAATGGAGACATCGTATTCTAGACTCTATTTTGGCAGGAGATTTAAGTCTATTATTATATATCTTTTCAGCTAAAAAACATGTTTAATTCGGCAATTGACCATTCTCTCAATTTATGATTATGACTATAGTCATTTATTTGATGTATATCTTATTGGTTTATCAATCATTTTCTATTCTTTACAATATTCGCGCTGCAATCTTGCCATATCTAAGTCTTTGCTGATCCGATAATTGGTGTTGAATTTGATAACAATGATCAATGTTTACAGGGATGATTCCAAGAATGGTATGGGATAGTGTCACAATTCTTACTTTGTACCCATAACAAATTTAATCATCATAGATTTAAATAAACAGATGACCGCTATAGCACATCATCCTTATTCAAATAATCATACAGTGATAAAAGTATAATATTTTTAAATGGATCTATTACGATTGATCTTAGTTTTGAACTTGATATTGCTGCTGAGCAGTTTCAAGACTTTTCTTACTGGCAATAACTACATCTAGATCATGCATACGTTGATTGGCAGCATCGATTCCGGCTTGCATGGTATCCTGACGGCCTTTTACATCAAAAATATGCGCTTTTTCGCGTAAATCTGGCTGAATCACAATATCTGCATTTTTTAATTCTTCTGCTGCTAATCGATTTTGCATGATATTGATATTTTGGTTAAACAGCCCCCAGACATTCGTGGTTTCAGTATTAACAGGTTGTGCCAATATATCCACTGCAATCACGATATCTGCACCTAATTCTTTGGCGATATTCACGGGTACTGGGCTAACCAAGCCACCGTCAACATATTCCTTACCTTTAATTTTTGTGGGAATAAACATACTTGGAATAGATACAGAAGCTCTTACAGCTTGCCCAGTATTGCCATAATTAAAAATTGTTTTTTCACCATTTTGTAATTCTGTAGCGACCACATACATCGGGATCTTCATCTTTTCCAAAGGCATTTGATCGATTTGCTTATTGACATAATCCTCAACTTTTTGCCCGTCAAAAAAACCTTTCATCCCAATTTTAAAATCGCGTACATCACCCACTTTCATATTGAGTGCAATTTGACGTAATTGTTCAGGCGATTTCCCACTGGCATAAATTGAACCAACGATACTTCCCGCACTTGTGCCAACAATAAAATCAGGCTTAATACCATGTTGTTCCAGCACCTCGATTACACCAATGTGGGCATAACCACGCGCGCCCCCACTGCCTAAAACCAAAGCAATCACAGGCTTTTTCTTTGACAATTGTTTGTATTGATAAAAAGTATTGTCCAATCGTGAAGTGGCTTCTAAAACCTGTTGGGTTGCTAAGCTACTGGCTTGAGATTTTTTTTCGGGTGAATGTGCGCATGCAGTTAGCAATAAACCACAAAACAAAGCAGCTAAGGTTTTATTTAACAATGACATATACTCTCAGATCATGACACAATCTAAATTCGCATGTATCTAAGCATAATTTGCAATGATTTGCTGTTGTATTTATTTATTCTGTCATGATTTTCGATTAGATTATAAAAATCAGTGTCTAAAATAATCCTAAAAATATGCCCACACTTTTTGAAATTTTTTGGATTTTTTTAAAATTAGGCTGTAGCAGCTTTGGTGGTCCAGCCGCACATTTAGTGTACTTTAAACAGGTTTTTGTAAAGAAAAAGCATTGGTTAAATGAGCAGCAATATGCTCAACTGCTTGCACTTACCCAACTACTCCCAGGCCCAAGTAGTAGTCAAATGGGTATGGCTATCGGCTATTTACAACATCGACATTTAGGTGCAATTGTGGCTTGGATTGGGTTTACCTTTCCTTCAGCCTTGCTAATGTTTGGCTTAGCACGATTCATTCAGCAACATCCAGTTTTTAATTTAACCTTATTTTCAACAATCCACTCAATCATCTTGGCAATTATTGTCTTTGCTTTTTTACAGATGTTTAAAAGCTATTGTAAAACCAAACTACATTTTGCCTTAATGCTTGTTAGTACTGGGTTGCTCCTGCTGTTTTCCAATGCTTGGATACAACTTGTGATTATTCTCGGTACTGGTTGTTTAGCCGTTTTAATGACGCGATTTGTATATATTCAAAAGGATTCAAATGATCTTGCTATCGAAAAACAACATATAAATTTTAATACCTTACCAACCGCTCATCGTCTTCATTCAATCTGGTTGATTGGCTTTATTTCAATCTTTTTCGCCTTGTGCTTGGCAATGCTTTTTTCCAACAAGCTGTTCTTTCAAGCCAGTTTTAGTTTTTATAAAACAGGCGCTTTGGTCTTTGGTGGTGGCCATGTGGTTCTTCCTATGCTGCACCAAGACCTTGTCAATACAGGGCTAATCAGTAAACAAGATTTTGAATTAGGCTACACACTTGCGCAATTTATGCCAGGACCACTGTTTAGCTTTGCCAGTTATCTTGGTGCATATTTACCCCTTACAGCTTTTCCCATTGTTAATGCTGCCATAACAACACTGTTGATCTTTCTACCTTCTTTTTTCTTTGTTTTTTTAGCTTTGCCTTACTGGTCTAAGCAACTTGAGAATCGTTATATTGAAAATTCTGTAATGCTCATCAATGCCGTAGTTGTTGGATTTATCCTGTCTGTGATCGTCCCCATGCTACAAAAAACCATGGGCAATCCATTAGATATTCTCACAGCCTGTTTAATGCTATTGAGTTTAAAACTTAAAATTTCAATTTTTATCAGTATTCCTAGTCTTTTATTTATTCATTATGCCTTGCTGAATTTCATTTAAAAAGCCAGTGATATCACTGGCTTTTTAAATCTAAAGATTAAGCGATAAATTTTAGAATTAATTGAATCACTGTTGCATTAATCAAGTCGACAAAAAAAGCACCACAAAGCGGAACAATCAAAAATGCTTTATGTGAAGGACCGTACATATTGGTAATGGCCTGCATATTTGCAACAGCTGTTGGTGTTGCACCCATACCAAAACCACAATGCCCTGCAGCCAATACCGCTGCATCGTAATTTTTCCCCATTACACGGAATGTCACGAAAGCAGCATATAAAGCCATCGTTAATGTTTGTGCACTCAAAATAATCACCAATGGCCCGGCTAAATCTGCTAACTGCCAAAGTTTTAATGAAAGTAAAGCCATTGCTAGATAAAGTGACAGTGCTGCATTACCAAACACATCGATCGCACGATCAAACATTTTAACTCTTAAAATGCCTTCAAGCACATTTCGAAGAATAACACCGCCAGCGAGCGCCCAAACAAATGTTGGCAGCTCAAACCATTGTCCTTTACTGTAACCTGTCATAAATTCAGCAAAAGCCAAACATGCTGCAAAAAGCCCCAATGTTGTAATCGCATTATCTGCCGTAATCAAACGGACTTGATGTGGATATTCAAAGGGAACATATTCACCAAGATCAGAAACAGCTTGCTGATTGGTCTCATCCACTTCTTTTTGTGTCTTTGGATTAGATAACTGATAACGGTTAATCAGTAGCTTGGCCAATGGACCACCGATGATCCCACCAATAATTAAACCAAAGGTTGCACTTGCCATACCCAATGCTAATGCACCTTGAATACCATGCTGGGTTTCTAAAATCTCACCCCAAGCACCTGCTGTACCATGTCCACCTGTGAGGGTAATTGAACCTGCAATCAAACCAATCAGCGGGTCTAGACCCATGGCTGTTGCCAACCCAATCCCAACAAAGTCTTGTACGACAATAAATGAGGCAACACAAATTAAAAAAACGACTAAACCAAAACCGCCTTCTTTTAATTTTGCAAAATTTGCACTTAAACCAATTGAAGCGAAAAATACCAACATGAAACTGGTTTGCAATTCACTACTTGTGGTAATGCTATAGCCCCAGAAATTATGAATGAGTAAAGATAAAATTGCGGCAACAAGTCCCCCAGCAACAGGTTCTGGAATATTATATTTACGGAGAAAATCAATCTTATTGACCAGGAAACGACCCAATAACAATACGATGACCGCTGCAATCAACGTATAGAAGGCATTAAAAGAAAATTCCATAAGTAATTGTCCATTCTTTGGCTAGATTTTTTGTTGTATAGATATAGAAATGCTATTCCATAGTATCAGACTTAAAATCACTCAGATTCAGTGATTACCTAATTGCCTGATATATACAACAAAAAATTAAAATAAAACGCAGATTTTCAACATTGAAAATCAAAAAGGCTTATCGCGATAAATACATTAGCGATTAGATATAAACAGAATTGCAATGCTGCAAAAATTTAGAAAAGAAAATGGTCATGATGTTACTCCTATTATTGATAAAAGATCATTTCATCAAACAATGAGAAATACAGTCCTCATAAGTCATTCGCTTTACAAGAACAGGCCAAAACAGGTCATTTATTTATACGATAATATGAACATAGAAAAAAAGTGGGTTAATTATGCATTTTTTTAAGCAAATGTCTTATGTTTTTACAATATTATTCATTATTTGAAATGATATTGATTTGATGATTATTTTTGACATGAATACTCAGACATTAAAAAACCGAGGATCATTCCTCGGCTTTTTGGATCAATAAATTTCTAAGTTGGAATTAGAAATTGTATTTCGCCATTAAACCTACACGGTTATCTTTATAAGATTGACCCGCGAAAGTTTCACGCTTACCGTTGATATACTCGATACCTAAATCAATCGGTTTCGCTGGAGAATAGATCACGTTTAACCAAGCTTGTTGAATTTTTTCATTTGCAGTTTGGTTTGCTTTGGCAAAATCTGTACCGTTGTCAGCAAACAATGCACCATACGCTAAAGTTGAACGTAAGTTAGGTAAGATTTTATATGTCCCACCCACTTGAAGCGCAGTGAATTCATTCTGTTCAATATCACCATTTACCACAGAATATGCATTGTTACTTCCGTATAAGTAGTTGCTATTGCCAACCACATAAGATGCATCAGCAAAAAGTTTTAAAGGATCAGCAACTTTAAAGTCTGTACCAACTGCAACACCCCAACCAGTCTTGTCTTTGCCAACATTGTTATCTTTATAGTTTTCCACTAAAACACGTGCAGATGCATTACCGTTGCCATCAGCATATGATTGTGTAATTTTACCTGTTAACACAGGAAGACTATATTTAACTGCTGTACCTGTAACTCCAGTACTATTACCCTCTTCAGCAGCAACTAATAATTTTGTAGTCGGTGCCAAATTGTATGCATAACGTACTTGTGGAATACGTGTAGTACCGCCACCTGCGTTAGTTGCAAAGTCAATCATTTCTGGCGCATGGCTAGATAGGAAGTTAGATGTTGTTTGACCAAATAACCAGTTGTTATAGGTTAAATAAGCATGACGAATACGAAGGTTTTCATTTACACCATTACCAGCAAAGTCAACTTCAACTTTACCACCAACTTTAGCATCGCCTACTGGTGTATTAAAATCTAAACCGATACGTGTTGTTTTTGCTGTAGCACGGAGTTTATCTTTCGCTTCGCCATTGGTTGAACTGATTTTGTTGAAGTCGTCATCACCGCCTTCAATGATATAGTTCGCATCACCACGAACAAAACCATAAATATTGATATCTGCACCAGACTTAGACTTTAAGCCAACTGAAGAAGAAGATGGCGCTGCTTGAACTTTAGATTCAACTAATCTTACTTGCTGCTGTTGCTGTTGAAGAAGTGCTTTTAATTCTTGAACTTCATTGCGTAATTGTTGAATCTCTTGACTGTCAGTAGCAGCTTGAGCTGTATTTACCATCAAAGCTGTTACTGTTAATGCTAAACTTTTGACGATCAATGACTTACGATTTGTGAATAGACTCATGAAATACTCCTAGCCTTATTTATGATGTGCATCCGTACAATTTGATCTTTTAACCCCAATACTTTGCTAAAAAATCAATTTTTCTTGTTTTCTTCAGTAGTTTCTCAAACACCACATAAAAAAAACTTTGCACATATATGCTTGCTATTAAATTATGAAAGCGTTGAAACTAAGTTAAAACCCAAAAGTAACAATTTGTGTATAATTCTTACACCTTTGTAATCTAGCGTAACTCAACCCCTTTATTAAATCAGTTTTATCGAATAATACTTTAATTTCAATTCTTTTTTCAGATTAGTATTTCTATAATCATTATATAATCTAGGGCTTAGCTAAAGTTTCAAAAAATGAATATTACGCCTCTACGACTATCGTATATAGTCTATTTGATGAAAAATTAGACCAATAAAGGACTTTTATGTTTTTAGAACAGGTTCAAGTGATAGATCAAGCAATTACAAGCCGTCATTCAGTACGTGCATTTTTGGATAAACCTATCGATTTATCTATTATTAAAGATATTTTAAAAGTTGCCTGTCGTGCGCCATCAGGAGCAAATACCCAGCCGTGGAAAGTATATGTCGTCACTGGTAACAAACGGCAAGAAATGATTGACCGTGTATGTGCTGCTCAAATCGAATTATTTACCCGACCAGAACTTGCCGAACAGCATACTGCGAGCTTTTCATACTACCCAACCACTTGGATTTCTCCATTTATTGATCGTCGTCGTGAAAATGGTTGGGGGCTGTATGGACTTTTGGCGATTCAAAAAAGCGAAAAAGAAAAAATGGCGGCACAACATTTAAGAAATTATCAGCTTTTTGATGCACCTGTTGTGCTGTATTTTACTGTAAATAAAATCATGGGAACTGGCGCTAAAATGGACATTTCCATGATGGTGCAAAACGTCATGATTGCAGCCAAAGCACGAGGTATAGACAGTTGTCCTCAAGCTGCATGGAATCATTTTCATCGTATTGTCTTAGAGGTACTCAATGCGCCTGATGATGAGGAGTTAGTCTGTGCTGTTGTATTGGGCTATGCCGATCCAGATCATATTGTAAATACATTTATTACCCCGCGTGAACCTGTTGAAAGCTTTACCATGTTCTTGGATTAGAACGACTTTATTTAACTGCCTTCAATAATTTAAGTCATTTTAAAATATTTTTATTCGGCTTCTTTCAAAAGCCCTTTTTAAAACTGAGTTCAACATAAAAGTTCCTCATTCTAACCTTCTCGAAAGGTGGAGAAGGAACTTTCAATACCAATATGATTTAATCCACAGGAGCATTTTTTGATTTTTAAAAGATCTATTGTTCTGTATCAGTTGAACATGAATATTTCAACGAATGAATCATCCCCCCTGCCTTGTTAAAGTACATGTTTTCTTATAGTAAGGGCTTTTTATCGTAGCTGTCTTTATATAGCTATCGTCTTTTAGCGATCCCCTGCTGTTTCTTACATAATAAATGTCTAGGGATTAAAGCCTGTGAAATCTCGAATAATAGACAGCATTAAAAAATTAGCACGCTCTCACGTACTAAATATTACAAAATAAAACAATTACTTAAATAAAATCCAATCAAAAAGCATCTAAGACTCAGGTTTGTAATCTTTTGTAAATTAATATTGATAGTTAAATGGGCTTTATGACACTATATATGTATTGGCAATAAGCCACCTTATAGGTATAATCAACATGTCTATCCAAGTCAAAGATTCAAACAACAATATTATCCCTATTCAAAATATTCAGTTTGCGGGTGGTGAACGACATGTTCAAATTTCAGCAGATACGTTAAAAACGTTGAAAGGGCAAATTCAGATTCAAGCCAAAATCAGTAACACGCAAGATTTGATGGATTACTTGTTAATTGAAAATGTATTACTCAATCAAGGTTTAGAAATTGATTTAGAAATCCCCTATTTTCCATACGCACGCCAAGATCGAATCTGTGCGATGGGACAGGCATTCTCATTAGAACTGATGACAAAATTATTAAATATCAATACTGAACAATTTCCACAACAACGTAAATCAATCAAAGTTTGGGATGCACATAGTTGTGTTACTGAAAAACTTTTAAATGAAAACACCCATTTTTTTGAGATTGAGAATGTTCAACCAAGTGAAATCATTCTACAAAATTCAAAGTTACAAGACATTTTAATTGCTCAAGACACCGTTTTAATCTGTCCAGATGCAGGTGCAAAACAACGGACCAAAACGATTGCCAAAGTCATCAATAGCTTAAGAGATCACGAAATCGAAATGGTCTACTGTGAAAAAAAACGTGATGCCATCACAGGAAAAATTCAGAATGCTCAAGTCAATGCAACTGATTTAACGGGCAAAACAGCTGTGATCACGGACGATATTTGTGATGGTGGTGCAACTTTTATTGGTATTGCACAAGAGTTAAAAAAATTAAATTGCCAACATGTGATTTTGTATGTGACTCACGGGATCTTTAGTAAAGGTATGCACGTATTTGAAGGCTTGGTTGACCAAATTTTTACCACGACGAGCTTTCCACAAACTGAACACCCAAATCTAAACGTCATTTCATTTAGTCGTTTCAATTCATTTTAATTATTTTGGAGAATAAGAATGAGCTTAAAAATCAATCCACTGAATGCAATTGACTTTTATAAAGCAGATCACAGACGCCAGTATCCTGTTGGCACAGAATATGTTTATGCCAATTTCACCCCACGCTCTTCTCATTTAGCAAATATGTTGCCTAACTTCGACGATAAAATCGTGTTCTTTGGCTTACAAGGCTTTATCAAACACTTTTTGATTGAGACTTGGAATGAAGGTTTTTTCCAACAAGATAAGGCAAAAGTCATTGCTAAATATAAACGTAGAATGGATAACGCATTGGGTGACGGCGCAGTACCAGTCGATCATATCGAAGCTTTATATGACTTAGGCTATTTACCAATCCGAATCAAGGCGTTAGAAGAAGGCAGCCGTGTCAATATAAAAGTACCTGTACTCACTATTGTAAATACCCTACCTGAGTTCTTTTGGTTAACCAACTACTTAGAAACAGTACTCAGTGCTGAATTATGGAAAAGTTGTACGACAGCAACGATTGCATTTGAATACAAACGCTTACTGACAGCATATGCGATTAAAACAGGTGCACCTTTAGACTTCGTTGCTGTACAAGGCCATGATTTTAGCAGTCGCGGCATGAGTGGGATTTATGATGCCACACAAAATGGTGTAGGACATTTAACCAGCTTTATCGGTACAGACGCAGTTTCAGCGATTGATTATGCAGAAGAATATTACGATGCAGACGGCATTGTAGGTGTTTCAGTTCCAGCAACCGAACATAGTGTGATGTGTATGGGCAGTGAAGACAATGAAATTGAAACTTTTAGAGGTTTAATCACTGAGCTTTATCCATCAGGTGTGGTCAGTATCGTATCGGATACTTGGGATTTTTGGCGAGTGATTACAGAATTTACTGTGGAGTTAAAAGACGAAATTCTAGCTCGCCAGCCAAATGCTTTAGGTTTGGCTAAATTGGTTTTTCGTCCTGACTCTGGTGATCCTGTAAAAATCATTTGCGGTGACCCTGAAGCTGAAATGGGCAGTCCAGCTTATAAAGGCGCTGTGCAATGTTTATGGGAAATCTTTGGTGGAACCGAAACAGATCAAGGCTATAAAGTTTTAAATGAGCGTGTTGGTTTGATTTATGGTGACTCGATTACTTTGGAACGTGCTTTAAATATTGTTCAAGGGCTGGAAGCGAAGGGCTATGCTTCAAATAATCTGGTCTTTGGCATCGGTAGTTATACTTATAACTATTTAACACGTGACACATTTGGTTTTGCAGTTAAAGCCACTTGGGGACAAGTCAACGGTGTTCCACGTGAATTATTTAAAGATCCGATCACTGATTCTGGTATAAAGAAATCTGCCAAAGGTTTACTTCGTGTAGAAAAAACTGAAGATGGATTTGTGTTATTTGATCAGCAAACCATGGAACAAGAGCAACAAGGTGAGTTAAAAACGGTGTTTGAAAATGGGCAATTGATTCGAGCGTGTCGTTTGAATGAAATTCGGGAGCGATTGGCAAATCAGTTATAACAACCATTTGTAGAAACCTTGCTTTTTATCGCAAGGTTTCTACGCTTAAGCTGCACCATTGCCAATCTCATTCTTGCTAAACATATTTTCTACTTGGCGAATCTCTTCCACCCTGCAATAATCCAACACAATCCGTTACTTTAATAAAATTAAGTGAGCCTTACAGTGACCTTTAACTCTGAACAGGAATTTCTCTCTAACTATAATAAAAAGGACTATGAATCCCCATTACTTACAGTGGATATGGCGATTTTTTCTGTTGATGCGGGTCAACTACAGGTTTTATTGATTAAACGTTCTAATTTCCCACAAAAAGATAAATGGGCACTCCCAGGTGGTTTTGTCGATTTGTCTAAAGATCAAGATTTGATGGCAACAGCACATCGTAAATTGGTTGAAAAAACTGGACTTCAATCACCGCATTTGGAACAAGTTGCAACGGTTGGCAATGCAACACGTGATCCTCGTGGATGGGCTGTAACAGCTTTATATTTTGCCCTGATTGATTTCAAAGCGTTTCAAAAGATTGCCACTGAACAAAATGAATATAGCGAGTGGATTTCAATTGCTGAGGCAAAAAAATTAGACTTGGCTTTTGATCATTTACAGCTTTTAGATATGGCTGTTGACCGTTTAAGTAGTAAGGCACGTTATACAGCCTTACCCGTCAGTTTGATGCCCAAATTGTTTACTTTGACTGAGCTACAGCAGATTTATGAAATTATTTTGGGACAAAGCTTAGAAAAGAAGTCATTTAGACGGCGTATGATTGAAGCTGGCGCAGTTGAGGAAACAAACCAAACTAAAATTGCGGGCAAACGCCCTGCTCAATTATATAAATTTGCGCTACAAAGTTATGATTTCCATTTTCCTCGAATTTTAGAGTACCCGAGGGAAACCACTTAAGCGCTTTGTATTATTTGGATAACAGCAAACAATGAAAACTTTAGAACAATTAATCAATATTGAAGATTCAGGCTGGATATTGGTACAAGAATGGATGACTCAAGCCACCAACCATATTGAAGTTTTACCCAAGAACAAATTAAGAGCTGAACAAGAGTTACTGAACATTCAAGTCACAACACGTTCACCTATGGGTTCAATTATTTATGAAACAGGTGGAATACTGATTGATCATGGATGGTTGAGAATTTTAGCTTCAGGACATCCAAAATTAGATCGTGGTATTACTGAATGGAATCATCATAAAACGTTTCATCAATCTGATCAGGAGCTAACCTATCTACTGATTGCTGATGATGTTTTAGGGGGTTACTTTGCTATCAATAATGGAAAATTAGGTGAAGCAATTGGAAAGATTTACTATTTTGCCCCAGATACATTGGTATGGGAAAATCTTGATGTGAGCTATTCAGAATTTTTGACTTGGGCATTCAATGGAGATATTGCTCAGTTTTATCAAGTATTCCGTTGGCAAAACTGGCAGATAGATCTTCAAAGTCTCAATGGCAACCAAGTCTTTAGTTTTATGCCCATGTTATTTACCAAAGAAGGTAAGGATATCGAACAAGTGGATAAAAAAATTATTCCTATTTCTGAAAGTTATGATTTTCATTTTGCACCGACTTTAAAATAACTGAGAGCAGCAAATCCGTGAGCAATCATCTAAAGTTAATCCGAGCTTTTCCTAAAGCTCTATTAGATGATGTTTTAGTAATATCAAAATACTTAGAAAGTAAAAAAATAAAAATTCATGAAAGCTCTCAATGCGAAGTGTTGATTCATCACGAACATATCGTTGTACCATCAAGGATCTATATAACTCAGTTACAATGTATTGAGTTTCATAATTTTTCTTTAACACAACGTCAAATTCTATGGTGTATTCTTACTCGCCATCACAATGGTTTTGTTCGGCAAAGAGCGCTCGAAAGACTCCTTAAAACTGACCTTACAAGTTTTATGATCCCTTTCATTTTTCAGTTATTGGGTGAATATGTTCAAGAAATTTTAGAGGCCATTGAACCGATTCTAGATGCAAATAATCAAGGACTTTTTGCAGCATTTATGCTGCAAAATCCAAAATATGACCAAACGACTCAAAGTAGAATTGTCAGCTATTGGAATGAGTATTATCGGATTAAATATCTAAATTTTAACGATTTTATTGGTTATAAAATTTTAAATAAGCTTAAAAGCTTTGTCTTAACTTATCGACATCACTAAATCACTTCACATCGACTTCTAACTGCCGTTTCAATTTCATTTATTGATTTCCAAAAATAACGACATAAGTTCCTATTTTTATTTTTTCCTCTAAACAACAAACCAGTTTTTCTAAAAAACTCATCACTTTTCTATCGTTAAAATGCAGATCTTTAATTTTTAAGATAATGTCTTGTATGGCATTTTGATCAAAATAGTTATCTGAACAAGGATCAAAACTACACTCAAATTCATTTCTCAGTGGGCTAAACAACGGAAATAAAGATCTAAATATTTTAATGACATAAGCAAAATCATCTTGCGGAATAAAATAAGTTCTATTGCCTTTATTTTGTATCCTCTCTAAGTTTTCATCTTCTGCCCAAATAAAGAAACCCACTTTATCAACATATTTTGGATTTTCATCTATGCTCAATTTGATTGTGCGTTGATTAAATTCATTAATTTTTTGAATGATTTTTTCAAGATTGTGATGATATCTAGGATCATCATAATACTCTTGAGCAAGCTCCGCCTCACAATCTGTTGCTGCACAAATTTTTTCAATATTCTGCTGATGATAAACTTGTATGCAATGTGCTATCTCATCATATTGTTTTAATAAAGCGCAAGCATCTGCGATTGAAATGGTAATTTTTGTGCGTAATTCATACAATTTTTCTTTATCCATAACACACCACTTTTAATTGCCTCATTCTTTTATTTTCAATATTTATACATCACAACTTTGCAAATTCTATTATCTTAATCAAAACATTTAAAATTGGACAATAACAATGAACGCACTAAGCTACTTTGAAATTCAGTCTTCAAATCCTGAGCGTGAAGTTAAATTTTATCATGAAGTTTTCGGTTGGAAATTTAGTAAAGTTGAAGGTCTACCCATTCAATATTTTCAAATTGAAACAGCCAACATACATGGTGGCTTATTGGAGCGTCCAGCTCAAACACCACCCACCCATTGCGGAACCAATGCTTTTACCTGTTCCTTTGAAGTTGAAGATTTTGATACAACTGCTGAAAAGATTTTAGCTTTGGGTGGGCAAGTAGCAATGGAGAAATTTGCTATTCCCAATAAATGTTGGCAAGGTTATTTTTTAGATGCAGATCATAATACCTTTGGATTAGTCCAAGTTGATCCCAATGCAAAATAAGCTTGATTGATTAAAAATCTAAATAAATGTTTGAGAAAACCAGTCTATATTCGGCTGCATGAAACAGTTGAGATTAAAAGATAGCGAATATTTTTTAAGAATTTTTATAAAAAATACAGATCATATTAAGTGATTAAGGCCTTACAGCTGATTTAAGCATTCAATTTGTGCTACCTTAATTTTAAATTCTGTAAGGCTTATCCAACTAATGACTGTACGCTTTCTTCATACTTCAGACTGGCATCTGGGACAATTCTTCTATAACCATTCTCGCCAGTATGAACATGAGCAATTTTTAGCGTGGTTATTAGCTCAAATCAAGGAAAAGCAACCCCATGCCCTATTGATTGCAGGCGATATATTCGATGTCATCAATCCTGCATCTGCTGCACAAAAACAGCTCTATCAATTCCTAGCCAATGCATATCAGCTTGCTCCACATATGCAAACCTTAATGATTGCAGGTAATCATGATTCAGGTTATCGCATTGAACAAGTTGAGCCCCTGCTTGAAAAATATCACGCCAAAACAGTCGGTGTGATTCATAAAAACGAGCTTGGTCAAATTGATTTAGATCGTTTACTGATTCCAATTTATGATGAACAAAAAAATATTATTGCTTGGTGTCTAAGTTTACCATTTCTGCGCCCAGCCGAAATCACTGGCTTTAATGAACAAACCAATAACAGTCAAAATGCCATTGCCTATTTACATCAACAGGTGATTTCTGAAGCACGAAAAAGAAAGACAGATAATCAAGCACTCATTCTAATGTCACATGCCCATATGCAAGGTGGAGAAACCTCTGATTCTGAACGGCCTATTATCATTGGCAATGAGGAAGCACTTTCTACCACATTGTTTGAAGATAGCATTGATTATGTTGCACTCGGGCATTTACATAAACCGCAAAAAGTTGGTCAGGAACATATCCGTTATAGTGGTTCACCTATCCCATTATCCTTTAGTGAAATCAACTATAAACACCAAATTGTCGACGTTAATATTGATCCGCTTAAAACAGATGAGTCACGGGTTTCATTTGAAAGTGTATTTATTCCCCGTAGTGTACAACTGCATAAAATTAAAGGGGAATTGAACGAAGTTTTAGCCAAATTAAAGGCATTAGCAAGTGGTGAAATTGAAAATATTGATCAGCGTGAATATGTCGATATTGAATACCATACCGATGTTCCACCTCCGCCCAATTTGCGCCAGCAATTTGAAGATGCCTTACCCAAAAGTCGTTACCGCTTAGTACGCATTTCAAGACAATACTTCGCATCAGAAAAAAATAACGATGAAATTACTTCAATCAATTTAGAACCACCGACACCAGAAAAACTCTTTCAACAGCTTTGGGAAAAAAATGGCTATACCAATGATGATGCGGTCTTGAAAGACTTTTTAAGCTTATTACAAGAAGCCGAAAAAACGCTTGAAAATCAACATGACGCATAGGAGTTTGCTGTGAAAATTTTATCTATACGACTCAAAAATCTCGCGTCTCTTTCGGGTGAACATTTTATAGATTTTGAATCTGAACCATTAGCTTCAGCAGGTTTAGTGGCGATTGTTGGAAAAACAGGGGCAGGAAAATCAACCATTTTGGATGCCATGAGCCTTGCTCTCTTTAATAAAATCCCACGTTTAAAAGACAGTGATGGTAAATTACAGGATGTTGATGGCTCTGAACTTTTAACCAACTCACCACTGACTGTACTACGCCGTGGTACCGCACACGGCTTTGCTGAATTATGTTTTGTGGCACAAGACCAAAAGCATTATTTGGCACGCTGGGAACTTAAACGTTCACGTGAAAAAGCAGATGGAAAACTACAAAGTGTCCAACGCTATTTAAAATGCTTAACCGATGGAACAGTAGTAGCAGATAAAGCCAAAGCCGTTGAATCAGCGATTTATAAAATTACCCAACTGAGTTTTGAGCAATTTACCCGTGCAGTTCTTTTGGCACAGTCCGAAGTTACAGCCTTCTTAAAAGCACGTGACAATGAACGTGGTGAATTACTTGAGTATTTAACCAATTCATCTATTTTTGGAAAAGTCGGCCAATTGGCCTATGAAAAAACCAAATTGGTAGCATCAAAACGTAAGGAATTGGAAAATCTTCTCGGCCATATTGAACTTCTCTCTGAGGAAGATGCCGCTGAATTACACATACAATTCCAACACATCAATCAAGACTATAAAAAGCTTGAAGATGAAAAATCGCAACTTGAAAAACAGCAGCAATGGTTTGAGCGTAAACAAAAACTGAATGATGAAATTGTCGTTAAGCAACAGTTGCTTGATACACAGTTACAGACGCAACAAGGCTTAATCCCTGAGCGTGAACGTTTAAATCGTTTAGAAATATTCTCAGAGATTCGCTCTAGTATTTTTCAAAAGCAACAACTGATAAAAACCGAACAGCAACTCGCACCACAAATTCAAAAACAACAACAGCTTTTTGATACATTACAAGTTCAATTTGACACTGAACAAACCCGTTTTCTCCAAACTGAAAGTGCTTTAACTGTTCAGCAGAATTTTGAGAATACTCATCGTGAGTCTTTGAGTGAAGTACGAAAATGTATTCAGGAGCGGGATTTTATTGGAGTCGAGTTTAAGAAAATTCAGACCAGATTAAATGATTTAGAATCGTCTAAAACCCCACTACTCAATCAACAACAACAACTTGAACATCATATTCAGCAGATTACAGAAAAACGAAATCTTTTAAATCAGCAACTTGCAGACACTCAACAGTTCTCAAGTTTGGATAAAGGTTTAACTGCACATGTGCAACAGTTAACTCAATTTATTCAGCACTATCAATCTATTGAAAATCAATTAGGAAATGTATCTCAGGCTGAAACGAAATTAATTGAGCAAAAAACACAATTACAAGACTCAATTCATCAATTTGGAACTGCGGAGCAACTTGAAACTCAGCTTGAACAAACGCGTCAACAACGTGAATTTAAACTAAGCCAACTCAACCAATTGGCGACGTTACAGCAAAAATTAGCCCAGTTTTTTGAATTAAAGATTGAATCTCAGCAGCTTAATGACCGATTGAAACGTTGCTCAGCGCAATTTCAACAACTTGAAAAAACCACAATACAGACTGAACAAGATTTCCAAACAGCTAAACAAGCTCGCTTAAAACTGCAAGAGGTTTTACAACAGCAACGCTTATTACATGCTGAAAATGTAGAACATTTAAGAGCTGAATTAGTAGATGGTCAAGCTTGTGTTGTTTGTGGAAGCACAACTCATCCCTATCACCGTGATGATTCTGCTGTATCTAAAGCACTATTTGAGCTACAACAGCAACAGGAACAACAAGCCACGCTCAAGGAACAAGAAACCTTTAACCTTTGGCAAGCGGCTCAACAAGACTTGACCAAATTGAGTGTCGAACAGCAACAACTTAAGACCACTCTTCAAAATGTGACTGAAAAAATAACCGTCATACAACAGCTGTGTATTGAACAAGGTCAATCAGCCCAAATCCCGCTGAACTTAACTCAGACACAATCTGAAATTAAGCAACAATTGGAGCAACTTACCCAGCAATATCAGTTTGATATTCAACAATTGGAAGCACAATCTAAGCAATGGATTCAAAGCATCAAAATTCAGCAACAATTAACTCAAAGCATTCAACACACTGAACATCTATTGCAAAATGCCAATAACCTACACAATCAAGTTCAGCATATTGTCAGTTGCTTAGCTGAGCAACAGTACAGTATCACCACAGCACAACATATCTTGAGCCAATTAAATACACGTACACAACAGCTTGAACAGCTTGAGTCATTGTCGAAACAGCATGATCAATATCTACAGCAACTCAATACTGCTCAACTCAATATAGCGAATGCAGCCAAACAAATTTCTGAAACTGCCCATAGCTTGAACGAGATAAAACTGAAAGGACAACAAAACACAGAATTGGCAAATCAACTCATTCAAAACATGACAGGATTAACCGAAGTTAAACCGAATGAATGGTTAACGCAGTATGAGCATGAATATCAGAAAATTCAGACGCTTTACCAACAACAGAAGCAAAGCTTTAATCAATTACGCAATCAATTTGAGCAGGAAAAAAGTCAGCTCGAACAACTCAAAGCCCAGCAACAACACAATCAGAATAACCTCAATCTAGTGAATCAAGATATTCAGCAATGGCTCTCTCAGCATCCAGCTTTTCAGCCTGATGATTTAGAGCACTTGGCTCAAATCACGGCGGTACAAGAACAACAGATTCGCCAACAACTGCAACATGCTGAACGAATGTTAAATGAGGCCAACTCAGCACTTAACACCTTACAAGAGCAATTAACCGAACATAAGCTTCATCAACCTGAAATTGATTTTGAACAGCTACAACAATTGATTTTGGATAATGCGAATACGCTAAAAACCCAATTTGAAATCCGTGATCAGTTAAAACTCAAACTTGAATTGCATCAGCAAAATGTTGCTAAGCAAAAGCAATTTGCTGATCAGATTCAACAAGTACAACAGGAAGAACATCGCTGGGGCAAGATTTCAGGCTTAATGGGAGATGCGACCGGTAAGAAATTCCGTGATTATGCACAACAGTATAATCTGGATATTTTACTCGAACACGCCAACCAACAATTGGCGATGTTGTCTCAACGTTATACCTTAAAGCGGTTAGATAACTCACTTAGTCTTGCCATCATTGACCATGATATGGACGGTGAAACCCGTTCTGTTGCCTCACTTTCAGGGGGTGAGTCATTCTTGACTGCCCTTGCCTTGTCTTTGGCAATTGCCAATATGGCATCAGGTTCAATGAAAATTGAATCTCTCTTTATCGATGAAGGTTTTGGTACATTAGATGCATCTTCTTTACATATGGTCATGAATGCATTAGATCAATTGCAGAATCAAGGGCGTAAAGTTGTATTGATTTCACATATACAGGAAATGCATGAACGTATTCCTGTGCAAATTCAGGTGCGTCCTTTAGGGGCGGGTGCAAGTATGATTGATGTGGTGAGTTAGTGTTTAACACACACTTCTTAATTTAAATTTTTATCGTATTCTGCTTGTATCTTATCGCAATAAGGTTTCATTGCAGTCACTGAATTTTTAAAACCATTCAAAGCTTCATCAAATGTACGCTGATCTTCAGCAAACTCTTGATCGAATTGCTCTTTATACTTTTGATTATTCAACAGCATTTTAACGATTTGCTGTTGATGAACACATCTCCTATGCGCGCTCATTATATTATCATCTTGAGCCGTATTCGCAATTGAATCCACGAGAGATGCAACAAGGGATTCAAAAACCTCCTTAAACGCTTGATAAGTCTTTTGCTCTGAAACAATCGCTTTGTTCAGCTCAGGATTTGCACTTGTATTTGCATGAATTAAAGATGTAACCAATAAACATAGAATCGACAGTAAGTATTTAATATTTTTCATTATTCTTCCAAACAATTAAAAAAAGAAGTGCTTATAAGCACTTCTTTACTTTATTCTTTATCGATCTGCGGGAAATGCATTTGGTGGAGGTGCATATTTATTCACGGGTTTAGCCTCATCTTCTGGTGCTTCCAACTCATATAAAACCGTACCAATTACACCAGCATTCTGAATTGAACCATTCTCTGAGTTTGCAGCATACGCATCTTTAGGCTTACTAAAAGTAAAGGAAGCAACAGCAGATTCACTCTTACGGAAACCTTCAATTTTCAATGAATCATGAGCATGTAAGACATAACCAGAATTACTTCGGGACGCCTCACTGCCATCAATAACATCTACACCATCAACACTGGCAACCACTTCAAAGGTTTTCGCTGTGTTATTTTTATACTGAAGTTGATAGCTTTGCCCTTCACGCCCTGACAAATAGTAGCTTTGTCCAACACGATACATTGGAATTCGGTTTCCACGATCATCTACAACAGAAAAACTCACTTTTCCTGCGGCAATAGAAATTGAATTGACCGTTTTACCTTTGTAGTTCTTATCTGCATATTGCACGATAGTTTCAGCAAGAGGTGAATCAGATTTACGCTTTAACTGCACTTCAGTCACATGAGAGTCAATTTCATCGCCCCACTTTGTGCCTAACTTTTCGTCAGCTGCAACTTGATTGTTGGCTGCTTCAGCGGCTGCATCTGCACTGGTCGCTTCGGTTTGGGATGGTGATGCGCTTTCATCTGATTTTTTCGAACATGCAGCTAGAAAAATACACAACAAAAGGCAGAGAAATATATTTATATTTTTCATTATAAAACCTATTTTAAAGTTTATAAGTTACATAGATTATTATCAAAGTCATAATATCGTAGCTGTTTTGACTGCGCTATTTTTAAATTATTGCAATTATGTAACATTATAACATCTCAAAAAATAAGAGGGATAATGTGATCCCTCTCACTTCTTAATATTTTTAATTAATCCGCAGGAAAGGCATTTGGTGCAGGCGCATAAGTATCCTTAGATTTTTTGGGTAGATCGTATTTAGGGGCTTTTAACTCATACACCACTGTACCAATCACACCAGTATTTTGAATAGAACCACTGGCAGAGTTGGCAGCATAAGCATCATTTGGCTTACTAAAAATAAATGAAGCTACAGATGAGTTACTCTTTCTAAAACCTTCAATCGCAAATGAGCTATAAGGTCTTAACACATAACCGCTATTTGAACGTGAAGCTTTACTTCCATTGAGAACATCTAGACCATCGACACTTGCAACAACTTCAAAGGTTTGGCTACTGGTATTGGCATAACGCAATTGATAGCTTTGTCCATCACGGGCAGAGAGATAATAACGCTCGCCATCACGATATAGCGGTAAAATTCGCCCACGATCATCCACAACAGAAAAGCTAATTTTTCCAGCGGCTAAAGAAATGCTGTTAATACTGCGTCCTGAAAATTGCTTACTGGCATAACGAATTTGAGTTTCGTCAATAGGATGACTACTCAAACGTTTTAAATCAACTTGAGTCACATATGAACTTACGTCATCTCCCCATTTCGTTCCCAAACGCTCTTCTGACTTTACTCGATTTTGATTGGAAATAGGCGCTGGTGCAGCTTTAGCTGTTGCTGAGGTAGGTGATGGTGCAGATTCGATTTCTTGTGAAGTAGCATCCTGCGTTGAAGAATATTTTGCAGTACTACAAGCGCTGATTAAAGCACAAAGACATAACCATAATAATAGCTTGGATTTATACATATTCTATTTCCAGTTTTTAAATCTTATTCAAATCAGTATAGTCAAATTGACGATCATATTACATCTAGAATTGTTGAGTATATTTTAAAAAACTTAACTGAATAGTTTACCTTAAAGTAAATTCCAAATGCTTAAACGGATACTCATCAGCTTCATTTTAGCAGTACATAGAATTGTTTTTTATAGTGATTTATCTTAGCCAATGTGAAAAATATACTTATTTCTTAAAAGAATAAATATCAATACAAATCAAAAAACTGTATGTAGAAATACAGTTTTTGATTTCATACCAGCAACTACTCAGAGTGTACAGGTCTTAGAGTTAAAATCTGTTCACTACGTCCGAATGGTCCATAAATATCATGTAAGATGGAACTGGTTAAACCAATACCATCTTCACCATACTGCTGTACGGTTTCTAAACCTAACCATTGACCTTGGGGCAAACGATATAAATGAATTTGTAAATCTAAGTTTGGAAAGCCCCAATTAAAAGGTGCTGTTTGTCTCGCCACGACACCATTTGCAGTATCGACCATTCCCATTAACTTCACAAATGCAGATGTCGGTCGACCTTCAACCATATCAAAAGTATTGCTAAGCCATACAATACCAGCTCCCTGTCGACGTTGCTCAGTCCTTGCTTCAATCGAATGAATATATCCACCAGGCCATTGACGTATTTCATGCCAAATCGGTAACTGTTCAGGCGTTCCAATAGATTGATCCTCTAAACCTGCAACACTTTGACTATTGCTGGTCATCATGCGCCAAGTTCTCGCCACAATACTTATTTTACCTTGTGTAACCATTTCGGATTCAATCAGTTCAATGGTCTTGCCAGCACGAATTACTTTTGTCCGAATATAAAATTCGCCACCCGCGATTAATCCAAGAATATCTAAACTTATACGACCAATTCGAACATCATTTCGAGGTGAAAACTGCTCTAATTCAGCACAAATAACCCCTGTCGCTGGTGCCATATGTTGCTCATGCGCATTCCAAGCCCCTTGAGCATGATGTGTCGATTGATAATGTGCAGTCACTACACCCTGTTTATCGGTATGACGCTGAATCAATTGATAATATGCAGACATAAACTTCCCTATCACTCTTAAAAATCATTCGCTATACATATAATCCCGCATTATTTTTGTACTCGACTTAAGCAAAGAAGTCTAATACTAATAGGAAAAATGACCCTTAGCGTTCAATATTTTACACAGGATTGAACGCTTAGATTTAAAGTGAGATATTGAAAAGAGTGATATATTGAAAAGTCAGTGTTTGAAAGCCTAGATTTAACCAATGAGTAAAACGACGCCAGAGAAAATCAGACAATAAATACCAAAGAAATGCCAACGACCATGTTCAAGCCAACTCGATAGCCATTTTAAAGCAACAAGACCTGCAATAAAGCTAAACAGCATCCCAAACATACTAGGTAAAAGCAGTTGAGCTAAATGGATATTTTGAAAATTCTCGGCATGTAGCAATCGATAAAGCTCTTTTACAATCACCGCTGGGGTTAACACCACTGCCAAGGCAAAACTAAACTCTTCCGCTTTTTGGCGAGCAACACCTAAAAATAATCCTGTTGAAATTGTTGCACCTGAACGTGAAAAACCACGAAACGGCAAGCATAAAGCCTGAACAGCGCCAATCCATGCCGCACTTTTCACCGTCACATCACCAACCTGTCCACGATCTAATCGAGAGGATAAAATAATCAATACACCAGCAGAAGCTAAAGCAGCAGCCATTAATTTTGAGTTGCTAAACAATTGCTCAATTTCAAAGTGGCTTGCCCCAGCAAAAAAAACATGTTTGATCATCGATTGCAGTGCTAATCCGAGTACGCCCGTGATGCCTGTTGCAACAATCACAAACCATGCTTGTTTTTTAAAGCGATCCCATGACGAAAAATAGGTTGTGCGCCAAGACTTCCAAAAATACACAATGACCGCAAACATGGTTCCTGTATGTAGCATCACCAATAAAAACGTCATATCAGGCGCTGATGGGTCAAAACCCATCAATTTTTCAGCCACAATCACATGCGCTGAACTGGATACAGGCAGCAGTTCTGCAAACCCTTGTATGATGGCAAGAATAAGTACATGAAAAATAGTCATCAACAATCTCAATGGATTAGAATTATTGATGTCTTATACGTTTACAGCATTAAATCTAAATTAAATTAAACTTAAACCCAGCGAAAATTAACTCAGCCTTCTCGCCGATTTCGCTACAACCTTTAACGCTGATTTGAATAATCTCGTGCACCAAACAAAGCTGTCCCAATACGTACCATGGTTGCCCCTGCGGCAATGGCTTCCACCATATCTCCAGACATCCCCATGCTTAACGTATCCCAATCTTCAGCATGCGCATGATGAACTTTAACCTGATCAAACAATTGCTTTGCATCACTAAATGCTTGCGGATGATCAGGTGCAGGAATCACCATTAAACCACGCAACTTTAAATTCTTTAATTGACTGATTTGTTTCACCAGATCTGCAACTTCATCAGGCTGACAACCGTCTTTACTGTCTTGTGCATCAATATTGACTTGCAAGCAAATATTTAATGGCGTTTGAGTCGCTTCTCGTTGATTTGAGAGACGCTCTGCAATGATAAAACGATCAACACCATGCACCCACGCAAACTTTTCAGCAAGATGCTTGGTTTTATTGCGCTGTACATGACCAATGAAATGCCATTCGATCTCTAAATCTGTTAAATCTTCAATTTTTTCCAGCGCTTCTTGTAAATAATTTTCCCCAAAAGCACGCTGCCCCGTAGCATACATTTCTTTTAATAACGTACTTGGATGTGTTTTGGAAACTGCCAACAACTGTACCTGACTCACATCTCGATTTGCAGCCAAACAGGCCTGCTGAATTTGCGCGAGTACATGATTTCGGGCTTGATTTAGATCATTCATTGACAAGGTTCTCATTTCATAAAAATTTCAGCTTCCAAGCAATGAAATTGTTGGTTATGCTGAGTGAAAGGCCTTATTATTCTACAAAATAATTAAGCAAATAGGTTTTTATTCGGGGACATTATGGATATTACAGAATTATTGGCGTTTTCCGTCAAAAACGGTGCATCTGACTTACACCTTTCAGCAGGTATGCCACCGATGATTCGTGTCGATGGTGAGGTCCGTCGTATCAATTTACCAGCATTGGAACATAAAGAAGTTCACAGACTGGTTTATGACATCATGAATGATAAACAACGTCGTGATTTTGAAGAACAATTAGAAACTGACTTCTCATTTGAAGTTCCAGGTATTGCCCGTTTCCGTGTCAACGCATTCAATCAAAACCGTGGTGCGGGTGCTGTATTTCGTACCATTCCTTCTAAAGTATTGACCATGGAAGATTTAGGTTTAGGACAAATCTTTAAAGATCTTTGTGAATTACCCCGTGGTTTGATCCTTGTAACAGGTCCAACAGGTTCTGGTAAATCAACCACATTGGCCTCTATGATTGACTTTATTAACGACAGTCGCTATGACCATATTTTAACGGTCGAAGATCCAATCGAATTTGTACACCAATCTAAAAAATGTCTCATCAACCAGCGTGAAGTGCATCGTGATACACATGGCTTTAATGAAGCGCTACGTTCTGCGTTACGTGAAGACCCTGACATTATCTTGGTTGGTGAGATGCGTGACCTTGAAACCATTCGCCTTGCTTTAACAGCAGCAGAAACAGGTCACTTGGTTTTCGGTACACTACACACCACATCAGCGGCAAAAACCATTGACCGTGTGATTGACGTATTCCCAGCTGAAGAAAAAGACATGGTCCGTGCCATGCTGTCAGAATCATTACAAGCGGTTATTTCACAAACCCTCCTGAAAAAGAATGGTGGCGGACGAGTTGCAGCACACGAAATCATGATCGGTATTCCTGCAATTCGTAACTTAATCCGTGAAAACAAAGTTGCACAGATGTATTCAGCAATTCAAACCGGTGCAAACTATGGTATGACCACATTGGATCAGAGTTTAAAAACACTGGTCGCCAAAGGTGTTATTAGTCCTCAAGTTGCAAGAAATGTAGCAAAACAACCAGAATCATTCTTATAAAATGGATTATTGAGGTTTAAAAAAGATGGACTTTAATGACTTGCTCAACATGATGATTGAGCAAAAAGCATCAGACTTATTTATTACCGCCGATGTTGAACCATCAATGAAAATTAATGGTCAAATTGTTCCTGTGGTAAAAACCAAGTTAAACGGCGAAATTATTATGCAATTGCTTAACTCTATTATGAGTGAAAAGCAGCGTAAAGAATTTGCTGAGACCCGTGAATGTAACTTTGCCATTACCAATCGCGATAAAACTGCGCGTTTCCGTGTCAGCGCTTTTCAACAACGTGATATGCCTGGAATGGTTTTGCGTCGTATTGAAACTCAAATTCCGACTATGGATGAGCTTAAATTGCCGCCTATCCTTAAAGATCTCGCAATGACCAAACGTGGGATCATTATCTTTGTTGGTGCAACAGGGACAGGTAAATCAACTTCGCTTGCATCCATCATTGGTTATCGTAATCAAAATTCTAAAGGTCATATCATCACCATAGAAGACCCAATTGAATTTGTACACGAACATGCAGGATGTATTATTACCCAACGTGAAGTCGGAATTGATACAGATTCTTTTGAAATTGCGCTTAAGAATACTTTGCGTCAAGCACCAGATGTGATCTTGATTGGTGAGATCCGCTCTCGTGAAACCATGGACTATGCCATCGCTTTTGCTGAAACAGGTCACTTAGTCTTTGCCACACTACATGCCAACAATGCTAACCAAGCAATTGACCGGATTATTCACTTCTTTGAGTCTGACCGTCATAGCCAGTTGTTTATGGATCTATCACTTAACCTCAAGGCCATGGTTGCACAACAATTGATTCCAACCCCAGACGGTAATTCTCGTCGTGCTGCAATTGAAATTCTCATCAACTCACCCTTAGTTTCAGACTTAATCCGTAAAGGTGATGTCCATGAAATTAAGGATTTGATGAAGCGTTCTCGTGAATTGGGTATGCAGACGTTTGACCAAGCTTTATTTGACCTCTATAAAGCAGGACAAATTACCTATAAAGACGCACTTAAACATGCCGACTCTCCAAATGATTTACGTCTACAAATCAAATTGGATGAAGAAGGTGGTGCACAGCTACTCAATTCAAATAGCAAACTCACCTTTGATGGACAGTAGTTCAAAAGAAAAAAATAAGCTGATATAAAAAGAGGGGGCTTGGTTAAGCCCCCTCTTCATTTGTTGTATTTATGTGATTCTAGCGCTTACGATAAGCTTCCTGACATGCAGGTTCATCACAATAACCGTACAGATTTAAAGAATGTCCAGTCAATTGAAAGCCGTGTTTCTCAGCTACCGAATGCTGCTCATGTTCGATGGTTTCATTAGTAAATTCAACGACTTTGTTACAATTTTGACAAACCAAATGATCATGATGATCTTCTTGCATAATTTCAAAAACAGAATGATTGTTTTCGAAATGATGGCGCTGGATAATTCCAGCAGCTTCAAATTGTGTTAACACACGATATACGGTCGCTAGACCGACATCTTCACCTTGTTCGAGTAATGTTTTATAAATGTCTTCCGCGCTCAAGTGGTGTTGTCTTGAATTTTCTAATAATTCCAAAATCTTGATTCGTGGTAGGGTAACTTTAAGTCCAGCTTTGCGTAAATCTTGATTTGAAATAGGCATATAAAAAGGTCTCTCAACAAATTTTAAGTTGGAATATGCAACAGAGTTGAGATGCAGTATGATCTATCCTTGGATCAATTGCATCATAATTAATTTGGGATAGTGTAGCAAAATGCAAAAAATCATGCTGACGTTATTCGTCGCTTCTTTACTTGGTGGTTGTTCTGTATTTGGAGTATACAAAGTCGATATTCCTCAGGGAACACCGTTAACCCAAGCTCAAGCTTCAAAAATTCAAGTCGGTATGACCTACCAACAAGTACAATTCTTGTTGGGTAGCCCAACAGTCTCAGATCCATTGAATCCAGGACGATGGGATTACATTTACAACTATATCCCAGGAACTTACGCGAAAAAAGCGAAGATTCCCGCAGCACATGGCCAACATTTAAAGGTTTATTTTGATCAATCAGGTGTCGTAAACAAAATTGAAGGTTTAGAAACCATTCCTGAGTCTCAACCTGGTTTACCTGCTTCTAAAGAAGCAATATTGAATGCGCCCCCACTATAGACACTTTGCGATAAAAAGAAACCCCTCAATGAGGGGTTTTTCATATGCATTCAATTGTTTAAAGCGATTATTGTAAATAACGCCTTATTTAAATAACAATTGTTGATAGCGATTGCCACGGCAGTAACGTCCGACAGGATTTGCTTTTGCGCGATTGCGACGAATATCTTTTGGATTAATCGTTAAAGCTCTATAAATTTCAACACGATCACCTGCTTGTAGCAAATGCGATTGCGCTTTTATTTTCACTCCAAAAATACCAAAACTAAAATTTTCAGGCAATTCTACTTGTTGCGCCAATCCACTTTGCGCAATAGCATCGGCAATCGTCATGCCTTGAGAAAATTGTAACTCAATGTGAAATTGTTGCTTTTCGGCAGCATATGCCACCCAAATCTTTGCCACGAGATTCACCTTGACCCTTAAATTAACTGTCCAATATAGGATACCAATGCCAACACAATACTCAAAGGTAAAACAATTCGTACCGCAATACGCCAAATATTATAAAACGCTTCTGAACTAAAATTGATTGCTTTACGTAGATGGCTGATTTTCATAATCCAACCCACAAAGATCGAATAAATCAAGCAAATGACCAAGCCCCAAATCATCAGCAATGGATTAAACAGCACTGCAATGTTTGGAATTGCCCAAATGAACAATGCCACCAACAACACCACAAATTGAATAAGTATTGCGACTTGGCGTTGAGCTAACTGTTCTTTGCCTAGTTGTAATAATAACGCGGCTGAAATGACTGCAGTAAATAATAAAGTATAGGCAGGGATTTGTGCTGAAGCCGCAAAAAAACCAAAGGCAATCACAGCAACCAGTTGCGCAATCCAAATCGGTAAAGCTGTTTTAGATGCCTCATTATTCTGTTGAACATTCAACAAGCTGGTTTGCCAATACAAGCCTAAACCGAGACCTGTGGCCACAAGGGCTAAAATCGTTGCATTGCCCCACTCTTTAAACTCTACAGGAGTAACATGCCAAGCGGACAAGTGTGTACCGAAAACCTGTGCAAGGATTAAAGAAAGCAGTACGCCTAGCGTGATCAAACCCACTAAAATTTGACGAGGCGCAAAAGACAAAGCAAAAGCCACTACAGCGGCACCTGCAAATAACAGATGGTCTTCTATCGGTAAATTCGCAATCTGCACAGCACTTTGACTGATATTCGATAAAATCCCACCCGCTAAGAATGGAATAAAAATAACAGCCAGCCAACCCACAATACGCCACGATTGAGATGCGTCAGCATCACGAGTTAAGCTAGACAAGGCATTGAGTGCAGTTGTTTTAGAACGCTTTGCTAAAGCAACTTCTAAATAAGTAATCGGCAATGCCAACACCAGCATTGACACTAACCACAATATCCAAAAATCAATTTGCCGATCAATTTGAATACCTAGACTTGGAGCCAAACCTGCGATAATCATAAATGATAAACAAAATGCCATGAGCGGCGATAACCATCGTGACATAGAATAATCCTGCATGAGGTGTTTCGTAAAAAGTTCTGCTATTTTGCCTTTGTCGATGCTGAAAATCAAAGCTTAAAAGAAAAAAGCAAATCACCCCTCGATGATTTGCTGCGCTAGATCTTGTTATAATCTTTGTTATTTCTTTTTATCCCCTCTGAATTTTTTTAGTTAGAGAGCTGGTGATTCCCATAATTTCACAATCATAAAATGCCTGTAAATTATGAAAAAAATCTTGCAAACCAATTTTTGCCTTTTTTCTTTTCGTTTTCTTTAATGATCCCCATCATATTTAATTTTACAGCCCCTACATAATCTGCATCATCATGTTGAATATGATTAATTAACCATTTAGACAACACCTCATGCAATTCTTTTTCTATAGAATGCCCTTCTTCAAAACTGGTACGATAACTTTCGATACGTTTAATAAATAAGTCATGTACACGTTTATGAGGAACACGGTATTTATAACCCGCTTCTTCTTGTAAGCTTTCTTCAAACGTGAAATGGGATTGTGTATAGTCAATAATATTATCAAGAATTTGCTTAATACGAGCGCGATCCGTTGCCATACCGATTTCATCAATTTCATTGATGTAATCCAAAATCCGTTTATGTTGATCGTCGATCACATCGATACCCGTATTATATTCTGGAATCCATCTCATCTTCATACGATCACCTTAAAATAATGTCTTGACCTTCAGCAACCATATTAACGGCTATCTCTCTAAATAAAAATGAACTGTATTAGTCGGGATTCATTAAAAAAACTATGAAATAAATTAAGTTATTGTTTATACTTAGATAATATTTTAATCCGCACTAAAAGAGTAAGATATTTTTTAACCAATTATTAAGTTTAAATAATTTTACTGATTGTCTATATTTATTATTTAGCATGAATAAATGATTATGCCTGTGTAATCTAAAAATTTAAAACAACCACCTCAAATGATATTTTACTTGCACTTCTTCATACAATTACTCGTGATAAAACTACTCAATCATTTTTGCAAAATAAGAAAAAATATTCTTTTGTGATTTTGTTATATTTTTAAATACCTTCTTTATTCAAGTGAAAATTATTTTATATGTGTTATTTTAATTCCACTTATTTCATGATCCACTTTTAAAAGAGCTGAAATATAAATTTTATCACGGCAATTTTATATAATAGACTTCTTTCACAAGTCCTTTTTAAAACCATAAATCGACATAAAAGCGCCCTCATCCTAGCCTTATCCCAAAGGGAGAAGGAACTTTAAATACCAATATGATTCACGCCACATCATCATTTTTTGATTTATGAAAGGTCTTTAATATTTAAACAATTACAGCAATATTATTACTCTTTTTTTTCAATAAAATATAATTAAACATTATTATTTCATTATCTTCTTTTTGCTTTAACAACATCAAAATATTCTGTTAAGTCTCAAAGATGACCATCCTATACAATTTAATATGAGACTTTGATCATTCAAAATAATGCGATTTACAATAAATAATCCGAAGTAATTTTTACAGGATATCGTGAAAAAGCCTGCAAACGAATGATAAGGAAATTGCTATCAATCTAAGATAATTCTTGCATCTATGGTTGGTGCAAAAGCACCTATAAAAACCTGAATGGGCTAGATAAATTGAATTATTTTTTATTTTTACAATGTTTTATGTTTAAAAAAACATGGAGTTAGCGAATAACACCTTCCCCCAATCTCATATGAATTCATTCAGATCAAACTAATATTGATCTGCCTTGGTGACTCTAACCAAACTTGGATCAGCAGCCTCACGAGCAAGTCTTTCGACATGTGTTGTTGCTGTTTTTATCACTTGACCATCTTTAAATAAAATCATCTCACCAGGCTGGTATGCAGTCCAAACTTCATTTTGAGTTAATGGCTCTGTGGTAATCACGGCAACACGATCTTCTTTTGTTGTAAATTGACTAAAATCAATATCAACATCAATATCGACTAAGCGTGCATATGTAAATGGATACTCACGTACAATCCAATGCAGCTTCGTTGTCGCATAACTAAACAAAGCTTGTCCATTGGAGAGGCAAAAATTAAAAGTGCCATATTCTGCAATTTTAGGTGAAATTTCTTCAAGCAAGGCAAATACATCATTTAAACTCGGTTCAAAATAACCAAATCTTAAAACCAGTTGTTCAAGCAAATAACAAAATGCCAGTTCACTGTCGGTACTGCCTACAGGGGTAAAACGCCCCGACAAATGTGGATGAAAGTTATGTAAATCACCATTGTGCGCAAAAATCCACTGTCTGCCCCATAACTCACGAATAAAGGGGTGAGAATTTTCTAAGGTGATTTTACCTTGAGTTGCTTTACGAATATGCGCAATGACATTCCGCGATTTGATTGGATAGTTACGTACCAGTTCAGCAATCGGTGATAAGACTGCAGATTGATTGTCGACAAATAAACGACATGCTTTATCTTCAAAAAAGGCAATACCAAACCCATCAGAATGATCAGAGGTTATTCCTGCACGTTGAGAAAACCCACGAAACGAGAAAGTAATATCAGTGGGAGCAGCGCAGTTCATTCCAAGCAATTGGCACATAGTGTATTCATACAGCATTTTATTTATAAGAATATTGTGCATGACTACGCATCTGCTTGCAAATCTCAATAACTGAAAATAACTGCAAACAGATGCATATTAGACCAATGACTTAACATAGATCAGCAGAATAATTGGGTACTTATTCGCGGATCAAACTCTAAGTCCCCTTATTTTTCGGACACTCAGCGATTAACCATTTTGTTTAAAACAAAATTTTTGGCAATTTCATTGACATCTAAAAAGACAAAATAATCTAAACAATTAAATGCTTCATCGTGATATGCCTGTTTCGATAAACGCGCATTCATTTTCAAATAGACATCAAACAACTTTGGAATTCGTTCGTCTTGTGGAAAACTATACTCTGGATGACTTGGTTCAAAAGCGAGATTTGCCTTTATATCAATCGACTGTTTGGCAGTCATTTTCTTCAAATGCTGATGTGTATAGTAAGCACGCGCCTTATTGTCTTCCAAACGGATACTGACACACCCCATTAAGTGTTTTGCCTTCATTTTCCATAGCACTGTCGGAACCAAATTTAACCACAACATCGACAATGCACGTCCATTACGATAACGCGGATGTACACAAGTACGGCCTATTTCCACAATATTAGATAGATGTGAAAGTTGAGAAACATCAAATTCTTGTGCGCTATAACTACGTGCAAGCTCATGCCCCTGAATCAACTTCAGGCGTGTATAGGCAACAATCTCATTGCTCCATTTATCACGTAATACCGCATGCTCACAATCAAGGTCATATAAATCTTGATCTAATCCATTTTCAAATGTAATGCCAAACTGATCTGCGAATTGTACTGCACGAAATTTTTGTACTTCTTTGAGTTGTTTCAGGTCTTCAACCCATTCAAATTTATATTGTGATTGTGCTTTTTTAGGTTTTGGTAAGGGTAAATTTAAGTTCTGGAAGTTCTGACGATACTGATTTAATTTTGCGAACATATTTTCGACTCCTTGAGCTTTTACTTACACTAGGCAATCCCGATGACACTTATATGACGAAAAAATGACCGTTTAAAAACACGCTATGAATGGTGAATTTGAAATAAAATCGGCAAAACAAAAAAGCCAATGTTTTCACACTGGCATTTTTAAAAAAATAATGTACTGATTAAAAATTATTTCTGAGGCTTGGCCCGATTGGTAATTAAGGTTCCTACACCATGATCGGTAAAGATTTCTAAGAGTGTTGCATGAGGTACCCGACCATCTACAATGTGCGCACTCACAACCCCACCTTTAACCGCATCTAAGGCACAACCCACTTTAGGAATCATCCCCCCGTAAATCACCCCAGTTTCAATAAGACGATCGACTTCCTGAGTACTTAGACCCGTTAGGAGGTTTTTATTTTCATCTAAAACACCTGATATATTAGTCAATAAAATCAATTTTTCCGCACCTAAAGCTTCTGCCACTTTACCTGCGACTAAGTCTGCATTGATATTATAAGTTTGACCGTCTTCATCTACACCTAAAGGCGCAATCACTGGAATAAAATCACTTTGGGTAAACATTTCTAAAACGTCAGTTTTAACCCCAGTCACTTCCCCGACCAGACCTAAGTCAATTTGCGTGACTGTACCATCAGCAAGTGTCTTTTCCATCAAGAGCTTTTGAGCACGTAATAAATTACCGTCTTTACCCGTTAAACCAATGGCACGTCCACCATGCTGATTAATCAGATTAACGATAGATTTATTGACGCTCCCGCCTAAAACCATCTCGACCACTTCCATGGTTGCAGGATCCGTTACCCGCATTCCATCAATACGATCAGACTCACGCCCCAACTGTTTAAGCAATGAATCTACTTGTGGACCACCACCATGTACGACAATCGGATTTAAACCTACAGTTTTGAGTAAAACGATATCGCGAGCAAATGAGCTTTCCAACTCTGGATCAGTCATTGCATTGCCACCATATTTTACAACGAGTGTTTTACCTGAAAATCGTTGAATGTATGGCAAAGCCTCTGTCAATATTTGCGCTTTGTCGATGCCAGTATGCTGATGTGGCATTCGCCTCTCCTTAGTGAGCTGTAGGAATTAGACTGATGAATATGGATGATGCAAGAAATCAGTGTGCCTGTAGAATATCTTGGGCGATCATAGGATAACGATCACTGAGCATAGACGCAAATGTCTGACGAATTTCATTTAAACAATTTGGACAATCTGCATCAAAACGTACGGTAAAATATTCACCTGTATTTGATGCCCGAATAATGCCAAAACCATGCTCAAAATCAAGGCGAACACCATCAATTTTACTCAGCTCGGCACCAAATTGTTGACTGAGCTCTTCAATCTCATTCAAAACAATTTTCGGATCAGTTCGATGGGTACTGATATAAGTATCTTCAGTATAAAAACGGTCAGGATAACAGGCTAAGATTTCAGACAATGTTGCTTGAGGAAAACAACATAAGTATTCCATCACACGTAAAGCCGCATATAGACCATCGTCATAACCAAGTCCACGCCCATCATTAAATACATAATGACCTGCGTACTCACCACCAAAGACAGCTTGGCCTTTTGATTGCGACATGTATTTGCGTAAAAAACTACTACCAGTCCGAATCATCTTGGCTCGACCGCCCAAACGTTCAACCACTTGACGTACCATAGATGAACATTTCACATCAAATACAATTTCATGCTGTGGATGATCTTTTAAACACATTTGGGCAAACAATGCTAAAAGCCGATCCGCTGAAATAATATGGGCATTTTCATCCAATAGAACCACACGATCGCCATCACCATCTAAAGCAATACCAATGTCTGCCTGATGATTAAGTACATTTTGTCGTAATAATTCTAAGTGTGTGGCTTGTGAAGGATCTGGTGCATGGTCGGGGAAGTTTCCATCAGCATTACAGCGTAATGCAATCACCTCACAACCCAATTTTTTTAAAACAAGATTGGCACAATAGCCTGCTGAACCATTTAAGCCATCAATCACGACTTTGAGTGGTCGGGTTAACTGAATATCTTTTAATAACGCAGACTGATAGGACAGACAAAATTCAGATTTAATTTGATGAGTCGCGCTTGGAATCACAGATTCTGCATCAATCCATGACAACTGCTGACTTTGCAGATAATTTTTTGCTTGAATGCCTATGTTTTGAATCATTTCAGGAGACGGTGGCTCAAACTGCATGATCCATTTAATACCATTGTCAGTTTTTGGATTATGACTGGCTGTGACCATGATGCCATTGCCCTGCGTATTTCTTGCGGCAAAGTACAATTGTGGGGTAGCACAACAACCTATTTCAGTGACTTCAATGTCTTTATTTTGAAATACCTGTTTGATAATTTGAGCATACGCAGGACTGCTTAATCGAGCATCGTATCCCAAGGTAATTTTTGATTGACCCTTTTCAATCAGTTGATCAACTAAAGCATATGCGATTGCCTGAATCAATTCAGGTGGCATCATTTCAACTTTTCCACGAATATCATAAGCGCGGAAAATCTGAAAAGGAAAATCGTTCATCTTTTTCATAAGCAAAACTTCTATTTGCTTAACCCTTTATTTCGTCAGCTTTATCGCTCTAATGATAAGCAAGCAATTCATTTATATGAGAATATTTATATCGGGTCAAATGCAATATACTAAAAAACTCTTGATAATATATTCAATTTTATATACAGCGTTATACATACTTTTTGTTACAATTCAATATAACATTAAAAAAGCCTGATAAATCAGGCTTTAAAAATGATGAGAAAAACTTAGTTCTTCCCAGTGTGACCAAAACCACCAGCACCACGTTCAGTCGCTTCAAATTCACTTACAATATCAAATTGCGCTTGAACTACAGGCACTAAAACATACTGTGCTAAACGCTCACCTGGTTCTAAAGTAAAGGTGGTTTGACCACGATTCCAAACAGAAACCATCAATTCGCCTTGATAATCTGAATCAATTAAGCCCACCAAGTTGCCCAATACGATCCCATGCTTATGGCCCAAGCCCGAACGTGGTAAAACCAGACCAGCAAAATTAGTATCTTCAATATAAATGGCCATACCTGTTTTAACCAACACAGTTTGACCAGGTTCAATTTGAATCGCTTCTTCTACACATGCACGTAAGTCCAAACCCGCTGAACCTGTTGTTGCATATGTTGGCATTGGCCATTCTTGACCTAAACGTTGATCAAGTACTTTTACTTGAACTTTCATATTGAAATCCTTGATTTAATAAAGCTGTTAAAGGTTCTTCTATGTCTTTCGATCTGTTTAAAAGCAAATCGAAAGAAAAATAAAAGAACTGATTTAAAAAATTAACGTTTTAATAACGCTTTTAAGTTTTGTAAATATTGCTGTGCCTGTTGTTTAGGATCAACATTTTCAGCTAATTTTTTCTTACGCCCTAACCAATCCAACTCATCTTGTGGTAATTCATCCAAGAAGCGGCTTGGGGTCATTTGTTTCATTTGCCCACCATTTTTACGCTGCTCAGCCAAAGTTAAGGTTAAGCCTTGTTGTGCACGGGTAATACCTACATACATTAAACGGCGTTCTTCTTCGATCGTTTCAGCGGCAATGGAGTTCTTATGTGGCAGAAGCTCTTCTTCTAAGCCCATAATATAAACAAATGGAAATTCCAGACCTTTAGATGCATGTAATGTCAGCAGGTTGACCTTATCGGTGTCTTCATCTTCCTGCTGTTGCTCAAGCATATCCAGCAACACCATTTTACGAATCACACTTTCAATGTTCTTTTCATCTACATCTTCAGCACGATTGATTAAGCTTTGAATACTGGTATAGAGCATCTCCACATTATCAATCTTGGTTTTTTCTTGTGCAGGCGTTGCCGCAGTTTCACGTAAATAATCGATATAGCCTGCATCATTCATCATTTGACGAATTTTAGGAACAGGTTCATCGTCATCTAACAATTCACGAGTGAAATCATTGATAAAGCCAGCAAACTCAGCCAATTGTGTGGTGGCCTTTTTCGGCATTACCATAGTTAAGCGTTGATCACTTGCCGCAGCCAACAGTGATAAATGATTTTCTTGGGCAAAAAGACCTAACTTTTCAAGTGTTACAGGGCCAATTGCACGTTTAGGCGTATTGATAATACGAAGGAAAGCACTGTCATCTTCAGGGTTGATGATGATACGCAAGTAGCTCATCACATCTTTAATTTCTGCCCGACCAAAGAAAGATTGACCACCAGAGAGCTTATATGGAATCTGCATTTGACGTAGCTGAGTTTCCAATACACGTGCTTGGAAATTTCCGCGATACAACACCGCATAATCTTTCCAGTTTTTGCCATTCATCAATTTATGCGTGAGCAGGTCTTTTACTACACGTTCAGATTCATCATCATCATTACGACAGGTGATGATTCGAATGACTTCACCATGGCCTTTATCACTCCACAACTTTTTATCAAAAATGTGTGGGTTATTTTCAATGACATGGTTCGCGGCTTTTAAAATACGACTGGTAGAGCGGTAGTTTTGCTCCAGCTTAATCACTTTTAAATTACGAAAATCTTCTTTGAGCAATGCCATATTTTCAGGCTTTGCACCACGCCATGCATAAATGGATTGGTCATCATCGCCTACAGCGGTGAACTGCCCCATCACACCGACCAATAATTTTACCAAAATATATTGCGCGGTATTGGTATCTTGATACTCATCCACAAGTAGATAGCGAACCCGGTTTTGCCAGCGATCACGAACTTCAGCATTGTCTTGTAAGAGACGTGTTGGCATTACGATCAGATCATCAAAATCTACAGCATTATAAGCCCGTAAATTTCGCTCATATAATTGATACAAGTGGGCAAACTGCACATCTTCTGGTGTTTCACAAGTCGTATGTGCTTGCTCAGGCACAATCAAATCATTTTTCCAATCTGAAATCTTTTTCATGGCTTTAGCAATCAATTCTTTGCTTTCAGCACCCGATAAATTATCACGATGCATCAAGTCCATAAGAATACGCTTACAGTCATCGGCATCAAGGATTGAGAAATTATTTTTAAGTGGGGTATTTTTCAGCTCAATTCGTAATAAATTTAAACCAAAGGTATGGAAGGTTGAAACCGAAAGCCCTTTGCCCTCTTCTTTGCCCAATAGCTTACCGACACGTTCTTTCATTTCACGTGCAGCTTTATTGGTAAAGGTCATTGCAGTAATTCGATGTGCAGGAATCCCACACTGTTGAACCAAATATGCAATTTTTCTTGTAATTACTGAGGTTTTACCTGAACCCGCCCCTGCAAGTACTAACAAGGGTCCTTGAGTATATTTCATGGCTTCAAGTTGCTTGTCATTCAGTTGACTTGCTTTCGACATTGTTCATCCTCTAAAAACTTCGAGCTCGATTATAGTCATCTAAAGTAGAGTTGCAAAATGCTTAATTTGAATTTTTCCAATATAAAAACCAGATAAAAATAATTTCAGTTAAATTCTGCTTTAGTTTCAAACCTTCTTATTTCAATACTCTATTTTGTTATGAGTTGTTGTTATTCAGTTGGCTGGTGATCAAGTGGCTAAAGCATAACCAAAAACTATTCCCCCAAAGCCATCATAACGGCTAGCAAATAGCAGCAAGAAGAAAGACCGTTATAGCATCAACGCTGGTTTTAATGATAAAAAATCTGAATCGCAACCTTAAACAGATTGATGCGGTTTAAATAAAAGTTTGGAGCATAAAAAAAGGAATCATAGCGAACCATGACTCCTTTTCAATACGTTAAACTCAATACCTTCAACTAAAAAAATCGTTACTGTTGTTACGATTTCTTAGTTTGTCAGATATTAGTTTGCTGCATAAATGCTGATTTCAACACGACGGTTCTGTTCACGACCCGCAGCAGTTGAGTTATCTGCGATTGGGTTTTGTGAGCCATAACCTTGAGTATCAATACGGCTCGCTACACCTTTACCTTTAAGGTAGTTTGCAACTGAATACGCACGGTTTTGAGACAATGGAATATTGATTGAATCATTACCCGTATTATCTGTATAACCCGTAACAAGAATTACACTCTTGTTATCTTCCATTAAAGTTTGAGCAACTTTATTTAAAGTACCGTAGAAGTTCGGCTTAATTGTTGATTTGTTGGTATCAAACGTGATGCTACCAGGCATAATTAAAGCAACAGAACCATCTGGATTACGGTTAACTTCTACACCAGTACCCTGCATTTGTTGGCGTAATTTCTTTTCTTTATTGTCTAAATAAAGACCAGTACCCGCACCTAAAAGCGCACCAATTGCTGCTGCACGATTGTTTTGTGCAGATGAGTTTGCATTACCACGAGACAAACCATAGCCCGCTGCTGCACCGATCAAACCACCAATAGCAGATTTGTCGTACTCCATACCACCGATGTTATTACCAGTTGTTTGACAGCCAGAAAGTACTAAAGCCCCTGCTGTAAGTGTTGTAATTAATAGTGCACGCATTGCATGCCTCCAAGTTGTGTTTTTTGTTAGCTTAATTTTGGTATAAAAAACAAAGCACCACTATAGGCGTTTTGTTAACAATCACGTATTTTTTTACATTTTGTAATATTTACAATGAAATTTACAAAAGTGATCATCATAATTTATACATAGTCATTAAATGTGTCTTTTTTAATTGCATTGTAACGACTATATTTAGAGTCTGTGGACAATTCGTCTATGTTTACAACGATGTATATTTTTTAGCGAATACGAGGCAGCAAATCCGAAATCTAGTTATGCTAAATCAAGACTAACATGATTTTTCAAGGCCGCAACGTGATAGTAAAAAATATCCTAGTCGCTTGAACTGGCACTCACAATAAATCATTAGGACTGTTCTATGTCATCTCAACAGCAGAAGCAACCTATTTTAAAAAAAATTACGAAAGGTTTAACCGTTGGCTCAGTGATTACTGGTAGTACTTTTTTTCACGGCCCGCCTGTTTTAGCTTTAGGCTTGACCAAATTATTTAAAAAGTCAAAAAAGGTGGATGAAACCAATATCAACATCACCAATAGTTGGTTAAGCGTCAATAATTGGTTGATTGATCATGTTCTTCCAGAAACACAATGGGACATTACCGTTGATGAAAACTTGGATTTAAATATGCAAGGTCGTTATTTAATGACCTGTAATCATCAAAGTTGGGTCGATACCACCGTAAACCAATATTTTGGCCTAACACGCATGCCACTCACCCGCTTTTTCACCAAATGGGAACTGATCTTTATACCGTTTGTCGGGCAAGCCTTTAAGATTCTGGGCTTTCCGATGATGAAACGCCATACAAAAGAGCAGATTGCAAAAAATCCTGAACTCAAAACACGTGATATGGAAGAAGCACGTAAAGCCTGTGAGCAGTTATTAAGCCAGCCTTTTACGCTACTCAACTATCTTGAAGGAACTCGCTTTACCCCAGAAAAACATGCTCAACAACAATCACCTTTTACCAATTTACTTAAACCTAAGGCTGGTGGACTCGCACTCGCTTTAAGTATCTTAGGTGATAAGATTGATGCACTGGTGGATATGACCATTGTGTATCCAGATGGTGCACCTGGTTATGGCGAGTTTTGGTTAGGCGAAGTCCCTCGAATTGCAGTCAATATGCGTAAAATTGAGATTCCTGAATGGGTACTGGGCGGCAATTATGAAGATGATGCAGAATATCGCGAACGCTTTCAAAACTGGGTTGATGATTTATGGACTGAAAAAGATCAACTGATTAGCACCATAAAACAAAAATATAACCACTAACTTTCAATTGAAGAAAAACCACAGAATAGGATGGATATGACAGAGCAAGTTCCACCACTCGAAAATAGTACAGAAACGAAAAACGATATGTCACGAGGATGGTGGATCGCTTTTGGTTATGACATCTTTATGATGTTTATTATCATCTTTAACTTATTCTGTTTATGTGCCAATGCTTTTTTAATGAGTAATTTTGGTGACTGGCTTTTCAATGAAATTCATTTACCGCAAGTTTTACAGTATTACAAAACCGATCTGCACCCATGGGTGATTAAAACCGAAAGCTGGTTTATTACCTTTTTGATTGTTGAATTGGGCATTCGCTGGCTCATCGCAATCATCAACAAACACCATGCGCGTTGGTTTTTCTTTCCATTTATTCACTGGTATGAAATTTTAGCGATTATTCCTTATTTACGTTTTTTACGTTTAATTCGGGTCGGTATTATTGCTTACCATTTTCATGAGTTAGGTTATAAGGTCATTCCCGACAACATTCTAAAACGTGTGCTATTTTATTATCGGGTGGTAATGGAAGAATTGTCTGACCGCGTGGTTATTACAGTCATTGACGGAATCAAACATGAATTAGATACAAGTTCCAGTCATAAGAAAATCATTCATGATTTGATTGACCATCATAGAGAGCGTTTTGCACAAACCTTAGCGGAAGTCTTACAAGAGTCTTTAGCCACTGAATTAAAAGCACAAAGTCATGTGATTAGCCATAATGTTGGACAGATTGTACGTCAAGCCATTGAAGATACTCCGCAATTGACTCAATTATTGCGCATGATCCCAATTGCAGGCAGTATGATTGAAAATCAGATTCAAAATATTGGGCAACAGTTAGGTGAGAATATTACCCAAGGATTGGTGGAACCTTTCACTGAAGGCAATTTACACAATCCAAACGCGACCTATCAACTAATTTCAACCAAATTAAGCCAGTTAAATATTGAAAATCAGAAGCTTGAAGAACTAGTTGAATCTGTAGTCTATGAAAGTTTAGAATCGTTAAGGAAACAAGTGAAAGTAAAACAATGGCAGCTTGAATTAGAAAAAAATGATCAAGTAAAAGATGAGTGATTCAAAGAATAAGCAATTCATTGAAAATATTTGTATCTTTGCTAGAGAAATCATTCAATATGTTCTAGCATTTGCCCTATTTCACAATTTTTGACGCTTAGATAGAAAAATTTAGGTCACACGCCTTTTAAGGAATAATTATGGCTGATATACGGATTACAGGCAGAATGGTTAATTTTACCCGATTAACCTTCGATACTAATGATCATGATGCCATCCGCCAGCAATTAACTTCAATGATGAGTGAAACCTCTTATCAAGGGGCTTTGGTCATTATTGATACCACAGTTGAACAAGAGCTTATTGCCCTGATTCAACTCATTATCAGTCTAGATTTACAGCCTATGGCTGTGATTGATGGTTTATTGGGTGATCAAGCACGTGCAATTCAATTCCCAGTCTTGCCTGCCGATCGTCCTTTGCAACGGATTAAACCGACGAAAGAACAAGTGGTTGAAACACCAGTAAAAGCACCCGCTGTAGCAACACCAAATGCAAGCGTAGATGCGCCTAAAACATTGAGTCATGTAACCTCATATCATGATGAAATTTTAAGAACTGGACAATGTCTGGTTCAAGATCATGGGGACATCATACTGAATGCTGGTATTAACAGTGGTTCGGAAGTGATTGCTTCAGGAAATATACATATCTATGGCAGTGTTCGTGGTAGAGTCATTGCAGGTGCAGGTGGTAACACCATTGCAAGAATTTTTTGTCATTCACTAGAAGCCGAATTGGTTTCTATTGCAGGAACATATTGTGTGGCAGATGACATTCCTCAAGATGTCATTAAAAAGGCTGTACATATTTACTTGAATGACCAGCAAGAGCTAGTGTTTGAAGCTTTGCAATTTTAAGGTATAAATTAACACCATATAAAACTCGTTTAATCGGGTAAAATGACCATAACAGGAGTGGATTCGGTGGCCAAAATTGTTGTCGTTACATCAGGCAAAGGTGGCGTAGGTAAAACTACGACGAGTGCATCTTTTGCAACAGGATTAGCCCTACGTGGTCATAAAACTGTTGTGATTGATTTCGATGTGGGTTTGCGTAATTTAGATTTGATCATGGGCTGTGAACGCCGCGTGGTGTATGATTTTGTTAATGTCATCAATAACGAAGCTCGCTTACAACAAGCATTGATTCGTGATAAAGATATTGAAAATCTATATATTTTACCTGCATCACAAACCCGTGATAAAGATGCGTTGAGCGATGATGGTGTTGCTCGTGTAATCGATGAGCTTTCGCAAGAGTTCGATTATATTATTTGTGACTCACCTGCGGGGATTGAGCGTGGCGCGATTTTAGCCATGTATCATGCAGATGAAGCAATTATTGTAACAAACCCAGAAATCTCTTCTGTTCGAGATTCAGACCGTATTATTGGTATGCTCGACAGCAAGACGAAAAAAGTAGAAAACAACGAAGGGCGTGTTCGTAAGCATTTATGTATTACGCGTTTTAACCCTGAACGTGCCGATAAACAAGAAATGTTGACCATTGATGATATCTCAAAAGATATCTTACGTGTACCAACTTTAGGCGTCATTCCAGAGTGCCCTAGCGTACTTCAGGCATCGAATGAAGGTAAACCTGTCATTCTTTACCAAGAAGCATCTGCTGGGCAAGCATATGATGATTTAGTTGCGCGTTTCTTGGGTGAGGAACGTCCTTATCGACATATTACAGTGAAACCTAAGGGTTGGTTAGCACGGTTATTTGGAGCGTAGAAATGGCAGGATTTTGGAGTAAACTTTTTAGCAATGATGACAAACCATCTAGCGCCCAAACTGCTAAAGACCGCTTAAAAGTTATTGTTGCTTCTGAAAACGGTTTGGGCAAACGTTTAAGCCAAGACAAGATTGACCAAATGAAGAAAGAAATCATGCAAGTGGTTAATCGTTATGTCCGTGGTGTGGATGAACAGCATATTCAAATGCAAGTTCGTTCTGAAGCCAACATTGAAATGTTGGAAATGAATATCAATTTACCTGAAGAACGATAATTTCATTATTGATTAGTCAAGTGAATTGATTCAGGGCAAAATATAAGGCAGAGTCAAAAAGCATTGCTTTTACTCATGAAATATATTTTGCCCTTTTTATTTTAGATTTTTTTCAGCTAAATATTGTATTTATCCTTATTAAACAAAAGCTCAATAAGGTTTATATAATGCTGCAAATCAATCATTTGATTTAGAATTATTTTATTTTGAGGAGATGCTGTTATGGCACTTTCACAGCCAGCAACGTTCAATGAAGAATGGTCAGACGAGCGTGTATTTGCCTACTTAGATCAACTTCCTCCTGAAGGTACTAATACAGATTTTCATGTACTTTATCATGCATTTAAACATATGCGTCCGTTTGACTATGAACGCTTGTTGACCAAGTTTGTTGCTGATGGCCGAGACATCAATGCAACCAATCCTGAAGGTCAACGTATTCATGATGTGATCGCAGAGTATCCGCGTCAAAAAGAAGGTTTCTTAGACGTATTGGCTAAGTTTGCTTAACGACTAAAATACGCGAATAACACGATACAACTCAATATTGTTAATCAATAAATGCCTGATGAATTTCATTGGGCATTTTTATTTTATATAACCCTCTTTTTCTCAATGTATATCTCAAGGCTCTCTAACGTAGAGTCATCACTATTGAATACAATAATTTAAATACTTATACACATCAACATGAATAAACTTTGCTAAAATCCGCTATTTGATTCAGTCTTTAACGATGTTTTAACATCATCCGATCTCGATTTAATTCAAACAACAATATGCTGTGTAAACTAAATCCTACAGTTAACTTATCATCTACCATAAAAAAACCCAGCTTACGCTGGGTTCTTCGAATCAAGTCAGTGCTTAGTGAGCAGCGAATTGGTTCATTGTGTTTTTAGCATCGTCATGCGCTTTAAGTGCATTGTCACCAGAGAAGATTTCTTTGTGATCATCACCGATGTCAGAACCCGCCATTGCTTGGTGTTTAACACAAGCGATACCACCACGGATTTCTTTACGTTGTACGCCAGCAACATAAGCCAACATACCTTCAGTACCGAAGTAACCTTGTGCAAGCTCATGAGTAGAAAGCGCAGCAGTATGGTAAGTCGGAAGTGTAATCAAGTGATGGAATACACCAGCTTCACGAGAAGCATCTGCTTGGAATGTACGGATTTTCGAGTCAGCATCAGCAGCCAATTCAGAAGCATCGTACTCAGCGCTCATTAATTTAGCACGGTCATAAGCAGAAACGTCTTTACCTTCAGCAACCCAACGATCGTAAGCTTGTTGACGGAAGTTTAGAGTCCAGTTGAATGATGGGCTGTTGTTATAAACAAGCTTCGCATTTGGAACTGTTTCACGTACACGGTTAACCATGTGTGCAATTTCTTCAACGTTTGGAGTCGCAGTTTCGATCCAAAGAAGATCTGCACCGTTTTGTAAGCTAGACACACAGTCAAGTACAACACGGTCAATTTGAGTACCTTCACGGAACTGATATAAGCCAGAAGCTAAACGCTTAGGACGGTGTAATTTACCATCACGTTTAATCAAGATTTCATCTTCTTGAGCATCAGCAATGTCAATTTCAGTTGTGTCTAAGTAGCTGATATATTGAGAAGCAATATCACCTGGCTCTTTAACCACTGGGATTTTTTGAGTCAAGTCAGCGCCTTCAGAGTCAGTACGCGCAACGATGATACCGTCATCAAGACCCATTTCTAAGAATGCATAACGTAATGCATGGATTTTAGAGATAAAGTCTTCATGTGGAACAGTTACTTTACCAGCTTGGTGACCACATTGTTTAGCATCAGATACTTGGTTTTCGATTTGTAGTGCACAAGCACCAGCTTCAATCATCTTACGTGCAAGTAAATAAGTCGCTTCTTCGTTACCGAAACCAGCATCGATGTCCGCAATAATTGGCACAACGTGAGTTTGGAAACCGTCGATTTGAGCAGTGATTTCAGCAGCTTTAGCAGTATCACCAGCTTCGTTTGCTTTTTTAAGTGCACGGAATAAATCGTTAAGTTCTTTCGCATCAGCTTGACGTAAGAATGTATAGATTTCAGCGATTAAAGCAGGTACAGAAGTTTTTTCGTGCATAGATTGGTCAGGAAGTGGACCGAATTCTGAACGAAGTGCAGCAACCATCCAACCAGAAAGGTAGATATAACGTTTGCTTGTAGTACCGAAATATTTTTTGTTCGCAATCATTTTTTGTTGTGCAATGAAACCATGCCAGCAACCTAAAGATTGAGTGTATTTGCTAGAGTCAGCATCATATTCAGCCATATCACGACGCATGATCGCAGCTGTATATTTAGCGATATCTAAACCAGTTTTGAATTGGTTTTGCATTTGCATACGCGCAGCATCTTCTGGGCTAATATCGCGCCATGTGCTTCCGAATTTTGCTTTTAATTCACGGATTGCATCAATCGCTGTTTGGTATGTAGTCATGATATGTTCCTGTAATAATATTAGGATTTCATCAATCGAAGAGCTAAATCCACTCGGTATTTGTTTGTACAGATTTAGAACACTTCGTTGTTATGGTCTTAGCTTAGATTGACTCCTCAAATTAATCCAATATTCTGAGTTAATTTTCAGTATTTATTTAAAAAATATGTAGATCAAAGTCGTATTATAATTATATAAGAAATCTCTAAACCTTTAATTTATAAAATCTTACACAAAATCCACTCATCTATTTTTTGCTTAAATAGCAGACAATTTAATGATTTTATCGCTATTAGACTTAAGTCTGAGCTTGTAACAAAAAAACCAGAACTGGATTTTTTTGATATAAAAATACTCTGAATGATCAATAATCACACAAAGTATAATCGCCGAATTCATCCATTGAGAAACAATGCTGTTGCTCAAAAATCTGCTGGTATTGATGTATAATGAGGAGATTAGGATTTATTCAAGCATGCATCTCAATTTAAAACCAAGACAATAAATCTTGATCCTTCTATAACAATAAATCGCCTGCTGTTTTTTTATCTACTTTTTACACAAAAGCATTTCCTTATGGCATAATCCCCTGTGATTTCTAAATTTTATTTTCGGTATTTTTTTTATGAATCTGGAGCGGGTCGATCTCAACCTCTTAATTTACCTTGACGTTCTTTTACGTGAAAAAAATGTGACTCGTGCTGCTGAACAGCTTGGTGTTACCCAACCCGCAATGAGTAATATTTTACGTCGTCTTCGTAATTTATTTAATGACCCTCTTTTAATTCGTTCTTCTGAAGGTATGACACCAACAGAACGTGCTTTAGAATTACAACCCCGCATCCGTGACGCACTGTCTGATTTATCGATGATTTTGGAACCTCGTACTGAGTTCCGACCTTATACTTCAAACCGTGTATTCCGTATTATGACCTCTGATTATGCCGAAGCGACACTTGTTCCTCGTCTAGTCAAAGCGTTGCGCTCAGAAGCACCGAATGTTGTACTCGACTTTTTAACACCAAGTGACGTGTCATATCGTGACATGGAACAAGGTAAAGTTGATTTAGCCATTAACCGTTTTAATGAAATCCCACAAAGCTTTCACCAAGTTTTAGTATGGCGTGACAGTTTCTCTTGTCTACTCAACAACAAACATCCCGCTTCGAGTAATTTAAATCTTAAAAGTTATTTAGATGCGCAACATATCTGGGTATCAAAAACAGGTATGGGGGTCGGTTTTGGTGTGAATCCTGAGAAACAAGCAGGATTGGGTTGGATTGATCAAGCTTTAGAGCGAATTGGTCAAAAGCGTAAAATTTCAGTCTTTACTCGTCATTATCAAATGCCAGCATTGTTGGCTTCAAATGTCGATTTGATTGCAACATTACCAACCCGTATCGCCCGTTTACAAGCCAAAAGCCAAAATTTACTCATTAAAGATCCGCCTTTTTATATTCCAGAATTTGAATTAAAAATGGCATGGTGCCCGTTACTTCATCATCATCCTGCACATCGTTGGTTACGCCAATTGATTCTTTATGTTGCACGTCAAATGATTGAAGAAGAAAATCGTGAATTTATGCAAAATAATTCGCATTTTTCTCAATATTAATAGGAATTTTCTTAAATTCTTATCATTTCAAGCTTATACTAATTCCAGATCGGTAGTGTGTTACTCACTACCACCCCCTTTTATGTGTTAAAAATATCTCATAATAATGATGATCCATAGGTGGATTCGTGAGCCTGTTCCAGAATATCCTAATCATCGCTGTCCTCATCGCAGGAGCTGGTTTTTTATCTTTAACTGAAATCGCCCTTGCAGGTGCGCGTAAAGTTAAACTCAAAATTCTTGCCGAATCTGGCGATGAGCGAGCACAAAAAGTCCTCGACTTACAGCAAAACTCTGCCGATTTCTTTGCCGCATCCCAAATCGGTTTAAATGCTGTTGCTATTCTTGGCGGTATTTTAGGTGAAGGTGCCTTTCGCCCTTATTTTCTTGAATTTGTCTCACGTTTCTATGTCGGAAATTGGACGGAAACCATTAGCTTTGTCCTCTCATTTACTTTAGTCACTTCACTGTTTATTCTTTTTGCCGATTTAATGCCAAAACGTATGGCAATGATTGCACCGGAAAAAATTGCGGTTTCAGTCATTAATCCCATCCAGATCTTTATCGTGGTCTGTAAACCCTTAGCTTGGTTTATCAATGCGGTGGCTAATTTGTTGTTCCGCTTGTTTAAAGTCAATACAACACGTGAAGACAACATTACCTTTGATGATATTTCAGCGGTGATGGATGCAGGTGCTCAGGCAGGTGTTTTACAAAAGCAAGAACATCATTTTATTGAAAATGTATTTGAACTTGAAGAACGTAATGTTCCATCTAGTATGACCCCACGTGAAAACGTGGTGTTTTTTACGTTAAAAGAACCAGAAGAAAGTATCCGCCAAAAACTGGCTGAATACCCTTATTCAAAGTTCCTGGTTTGTAACGAAACCATTGACCAAGTGATTGGCTATGTAGATGCCAAAGATATTTTGGTACGTATTCTGAATAATCAAAAAATTAATCAGCTACACGAATCAACCATTCGTACAGTATTAACCATTCCTGACTCATTGACCCTTTCTGAACTTCTTGACCGCTTCCGCTCAAGCAAAGAAAAATTTGCGGTGGTATTTAATGAATATGCACTTGTGGTTGGTGTTATTACCCTGTCAGATATCATGATCACTGTGATGGGCGACTGGGTTACACCAATGGATGAAGAGCTACAAATCATTAAACGGGATAACAACTCATGGTTGATCGATGGGAGCACCCCAATTGAAGACATGAAGCATGCTTTAGCCATTGATGAAATGCCAGATGAAGAAAACTATGAAACACTGGCAGGTTTTATGATGTATCAGTTAAGAAAAATTCCCAAACCAGCTGACACGGTGATTTTTGGTGGTTATAAATTTGAAGTGGTCGATGTAGATCATTTTAAAATTGACCAGCTACTAGTCACTCGATTACTTGAAAAAGCAGAACCATCAAGCTCAGAAGATTCTTCACAGTAAGTTTCTTTAGCGTATTTAAAGCTTAGCAATCACCTTGCTAAGCTTTTTTTATGCAAAGCAGTGCTTCAATATTAAAAGTCCCAGAGCGTCTTTGATTAGATTATGCGCTTTTGATTTATAAATTTTAAAAATATGAAAATTAACATGAACTCAATTCTTAAAAACCAAAAACAACAATATACTTACAATTCAATATCTTATATTTTATAACCATTTTGGTGCAAAAATAATATTCATTTTTAAATATCTGTTTTGAATACTCTATTTATTTAAAAAATAGTACTGAATTCAGTATTTCTACAAGGATATTTTAATTTAATCAAATAACTATTAGCATGCTTCTGCTTAAAAAACTAAAAGACTTCTGTTAAAAAAGTCTCATTCAAGGATCGAACTATGCTAACCGTATTAGGTTTGGGCATGATTTTGTGCTTTATGTACTTAATCATGTCTAGACGAATGACTGCGCTTGCAGCACTCACACTTATTCCAATTTTATTTGCATTAATCGCTTACGGTCTTAGCTTCTATTTCGACAGCCTTGGGCATTTAGAAATCAAACAGCTTGGTGAAATGATGCTTGATGGTGTGAAGAAACTTGCACCAACAGGCGTAATGCTACTTTTTGCAATTCTCTATTTTGCCATCATGATTGACACGGGATTGTTTGATCCTTCTGTAAAGTTCATCTTAAAGCTGGTCAAAGGTGATCCCCTTAAAGTCGTTATTGGTACTATTACCCTGACACTCATCGTCTCTCTTGATGGTGATGGTTCAACCACCTACATGATTTGTGTGGCAGCAATGCTTCCGCTCTATAAAAAATTAGGTATGAGTCCGCTGATTATGGCGTGTTTAATGATGCTGGCAAGCGGAATCATGAACCTTACCCCTTGGGGTGGACCAACGGCACGTGCTGCAAGTGCGCTGCATGTAGAGGCGAGTGAAATCTTTGTGCCTATGGTTTTACCAATGCTGGCTGCAATTCTTTGGCTCTATTTTGTCGGTTTTATGTATGGTCGCATGGAACGTAAACGCTTAGGTATTATTGAACTTGATGTTAGTCATGGTGATGACATTCAAATTTCAAGTAATCCAGAAGCGAATCGTGCACACTTAAGATGGTTCAATGGCTTATTAACCGTCGTACTGATGATCTGTTTGGTGAAAGGTGTGTTGCCTTTACCGATCTTATTTATGATCGCACTTTGTATTGCATTGGTGGTGAACTATAAAGACGTCGATATGCAAAAATCTTTGGTTGCTCATCATGCAGGTAGTGCCCTAAACGTTGTGGGTATTATTTTTGCTGCAGGGATTTTTACTGGGATTCTTTCAGGGACAGGCATGGTTGATGCGATGTCGAAAGAATTGGTGGCGATTATCCCACAAAGTATGGGGCCTTTCTTAGCACCAATTACTGCTGTGATTAGTATGCCTTTGACCTTCTTTATGTCGAATGATGCTTTCTATTATGGGGTGTTACCGATCCTTTCAGAAGCAGCAAGTCATTATGGTATTACACCTGTAGAAATGGCACGTGCTTCAATTGTCGGCCAACCTGTGCACTTACTGTCACCATTGGTTCCTTCTACCTATTTATTATGTGGATTGGCTGGTATCGAATTTGGACAGCATCAGAAGTTCACCATTAAATGGGCAATTCTGACCTGCTTGGTAATGCTGGTTGCAGCCATGCTGCTCGGTGTATTCCCACTCTATTCAACACTCCACTAATAGGCAAAAGCCGATATTTATATCGGCTTTTTTTTCATTTTAAATAGATTATTTTCATCATCATCTATTTAAAATAATGATTTATTTACAATCAAATCCAATTAAGGATGAATCAAGACATCGAGCAACGCTTGATAATGAATTGAAATGTCATCTTCTAAAATTTTATAGGCACTATCGAACTGCACCATTGGCCAGCCTTCTTTCCAGAAAGGAAAAATATTATGCAGGTCACGCGTCACGGTGGCATCTTCACGAATAATCGCTTGAGCAACTTGCGATAGCACTTGAGCAGTTTCTGCACCATCAATGGCTAAATAATCGATACCTTTAGCTTTTAAAATACGAACACGATCTTTCTTATAACGAATTTTCTTGGCTTGCGCTTCATTTAAATTTAAAGCCAAAGTCACTGCTTCAACAAGTTTGTCTTCAAAGCTTTGATGTAAAGCAACCAATGCCTGTTTATGTGCTTCTTGACGCCCTGCTTTTCCACCATCACGAATGATTTTTTGTGCTTCAACATTCAGTTCATCCGATTTCATCGACTGAAGAATGTCTAAAATTTCAATATCACTTAATGAAGCAGAAGAATCTGTCATGGGAGTCCTAAAACAAAAATAAATAGAAACTCTATTTTCGCACAATTTTAAAATTAAGTCAGAGATAATGTTACTCTACTGCGATGTATCTCTACCTGATCAAATAACAATAAAGGATGATATTTCAATGTCTGTTTTAGCCCTACTCGCTTGTACCAGTTTTTATTCCGCCTTGTATCTCATCTATTTTTATTTTGCTCAACAACCACGACCTCTGTTCCTTGTGCTGGCAGTGATTTTATTCGTATTTGCTTACCAAATTACTCCTGCGGTTTATCAAAAGGAACGACAAACTTTTAACCGCACCTTGAATCATGGAAATTGGCTGACCTTGCCGCTTTACACATGCTGGCAATTGTTTATCTTGCCTATACGCTTGTTACTGTCCAAATTTCTTGATTAAGACCATTCGATAAAATCTTATCAATAAGCATAAACTGACAATTTTTTGCTTTCTTAATTGAGTTTTTTTTGCTATTGATTTGATATGCCAATAAAAAGTGAAACCTTATGAAAGCTGTTGCTTATAAAAAACCATTCGCAATTTCAGAAGCCAATGTTTTTTCCGAAATCGAAATCGAACAGCCAGTTGCAACAGGTCATGACTTACTGATTGAGGTCAAAGCCATTTCAATCAATCCAGTCGATATCAAAATGCGACAGCGTACTTCGCCAGACAATGATACTTGGAAAATTTTGGGTCATGATGCGGTTGGGACCGTGAAAGCAGTCGGAGAAAAAGTTCAAAATTTTAAAGTGGGTGATGAAGTTTTTTATGCGGGTTCAAATCAAAGACAAGGTTCTTATGCTGAATTCCAATTGGTCGATGAACGTATCGTTGGACTAAAACCTAAATCATTGAGTGATGCAGAAGCCGCAGCCTTACCATTAACGTCGCTCACCGCATATGAAATGTTATTTGACCGTTTAAAAATCCAAGACACCAAAGTTGAAAAACCTGTGATTTTAGTCATTGGCGCTGCAGGCGGTGTAGGATCTATTACGGTTCAATTGTTAAAAGTACTGACTGAATTTACTGTTATTGCCACAGCTTCTCGCCCTGAATCTAAAGCATGGCTGACTGAAATTGGCGCAGATTATATTGTGGATCATAGCCAACCATTAGAACAGCAAATCCTAGACTTGAATATTGGGCTACCTCATTATATTTTTTCAATTAATGGTACAGGGCGATATACACAAGCAATAGCCAATTTGATTGCACCCCAAGGTCATTTTGGTTTAATTGATGATCCTGAAAACTTTATCATTAACCCGTTTAAAGTTAAGTCTGTTTCTGTTCATTGGGAATCGATGTTTACCCGCTCTACATTCCAAACCAAAGATCTCAGCCGACAAGGTGATATTTTAAATAAAGTTTCAAAATTAGTTGATGACCAAAGAATCAAAACCACTTTGGGACAAAACCTCGGTCAAATCAATGTTGAGCATATAACCCAAGCTCATACACTGATTGAGTCAGGTAAAAGCATTGGTAAGATCGTATTAGCAGGCTTTTAATCGCTGGTTTTTAATGGCGACTTCAATCTGTATGAGTTAGATTGAAGTCGCCCTACATATTTATAAACAAAGGTAAAAGTTTAAAGCTTTGTATAACAATGTGAGCTTAAATCACTTCCACCACAACTTTACCAATATGCTCACCTGTATCCATACAGGCATGTGCAGCTTGGATTTGATCAAACTTAAATGTTTTATAAATCATGGGTAAACATTCACCTTTTGCCCACAGTGGAACGACTTTTTCCATCAAACCTTTGGCAATTTCAGCTTTTTCAGCAGTTGTACGCGCACGCATTGTTGAACCAGTAATAGTAAGACGTTTCATCATAATCTGCCCTAATTTTACTTCTTTGGCCTTTGCACCACCCAAAAATGCGATATAAACCAAACGCCCGTCTCTACGAAGTAGGTTTAGATTTTGATCTAGATAAGGCGCCCCAACCATATCAAGAATAATATCGACACCCTCATTTTGGGTCTTTTCATAAATGACTTGTTCAAAGTCTTGAGTCTTATAATTAATCGCATCGGTCAAATGGCGAATGGCTTGAATCTTCTCATCAGAACCTACCGTTGCAAAGCTTTTCAAACCGAATGATTGCGCTAACATTAACGCGGTTGTACCAATACCACTTGAGCCACCATGTACCAATAGTGTTTCACCTGCTTTGGCATGCGCCATTTGGAAAACATTGGCCCATACAGTAAAGAAGGTTTCAGGTATTGCTGCAGCTTGAACAAAACTTACAGCTTCTGGAATATTAATAGTTTGAGATTCTGGCACGACACAATATTCTGCATAACCACCACCGTTGGTCAATCCACAAACCTTATCCCCCACTGTGAATAAAGTGACATTTTCACCTACTGCAATCACTTCTCCAGCAACTTCCAAACCGGGAACAGGTGTCACCCCTTTTGGCATAGGATATAAGCCTTGACGCTGTAAAATATCAGGCCGATTAATCCCAAATGCATGGACTTTAACCAAAACTTCATCTGCTTTGGGTTGAGGAATTTCTACCGTTTCATAAGCCAGTTTTTCTATACCACCGGGTTCTGTAATAATGACCTGTTGCATATTCTTTGTAGACATACTTTCTTTCCTATTCCATTCATTACTTTTCATGTTTTCTGTATTTGAACATAAACCAGTGCATGTGCAAATATTTCGCCACCAATGTCTACAAAATAGCGTGGGTATCCTTACAAAAATATAGTTTTCAATTGTTTATATAGCTAAAAGCTGGCTAAAACAGCTTTAAAATAAAGACTTGCATAAATGACATAAACATTTAGTCACAATGTCCAGTTTAGCACTTGATTCAAATTGTATTTTTGCTATGGTCATACCAATCATAGCGTATGTGATTAAGCTTCAACCTATAATTTGAAATAAAAATAATCTCAATAAAACATATTATCAAGGAGCTGATAATGATGAAAATCAACAAAGTACTGCTTGCGCTCTTCTCGATTTATATACCGAGTTCAGCACTCTATGCAGCAGCAATGGATAGATCAGGACAATCTATTTCTGCATTCCTTCAACCCAATCATTATTTTGAAGCAGGAATTTCAATACTAGATCCAACGGTGACGGGTAAAGAAGCAGATGTTTCAGCGACTCGTCGTAATATTCAAGATATGGGAGATGACTACTATTTTCCAAATGCAGCAATCAAATTGCAAATCGCAGACAAAGTTTCATTTGGTTTGTTATACGATCAACCCTTTGGGGCAAAAGTAAAATACGCTGGCAATAATATTTTTGTCACAGATGATAAGACGACGATACTAGATCAAAAATTACTTAATTCAATGATTGATCAAAAATTTTCTGCTTTAAGTTCGGAACAAAAAGTCGCGTTAACATTGCAAGCTCAAGGGGTTAACTTAAATTCGACCGAAGGTCAAATCAAGTATAATCAAACGCTTAATGCATACAACACCAATGAAACGGTAAAAAACCAGATTAATACTGGTGTTAAAGCAGAGATTAGCAACCAAGTCGATGCCACTAAAGCTTATCTTGGTAAAGGTAATACATCAGCTAAAGTAGATTCAGAAAGTCTCAGTATGATTTTTGGTTATCAACCTATAAAAAATTTAAATTTATATGCAGGAGGTGTTTATCAAACCATTGAAGGAGAACTGCATTTAAGAGGTCAAGCCACCAGTGTATACAATGGTTATGATGCCACCATGAAAAAAGATACTGGTGTCGGCTGGCTCGCAGGTATCGCTTATCAAATTCCTGAAATTGCCTTCAAAACCTCTATAACTTACCGTTCTGAAATCGACCATGAAGCCGCGACGACTGAAAATATCTCAAGCTTACCCGCACTGGTTAAACTTGGTGTCATTTCTGATGCTGTGGCAAATAAAATTGCCAGTAGCAATAGTCAATCTAAAATCACCACACCTCAATCGGTGAATTTAGATTTACAAAGTGGCATCATGAAAGACACTGTTGCCTTTGCCAATGTGCGCTGGGTGAATTGGAAAAATTTTAGGATTCAACCCGTTCAATTTGGTGCAATTTCTAAAATCGTCGGACAGCTGCCTTCTGTCGCACAACCCAATGGGTTTGATTTATTGTCGTATTCTAAAGATCAATGGTCTGCCAATGTTGGTGTAGGACGTAAACTTACCGAACAATGGATGACTAATGTTTCTGTAGGCTGGGACTCTGGTGCAGGAAATCCAGTTACAGCACTTGGACCAACTGAAGGCTATTGGAATGTGGGTATTGGTGCTCAATTTAGCCCTACAGCTCAGACCTTTATTGCTGGTGGTGTTAAATATTTTTGGTTGGGTGATGCTGAAGGGCAAATCGCTTCACAGTCAGGTAAAACAAGTTATGTTGCTGATTTTACAGATAACCATGCACTCGCTTATGGTTTAAAAATAGGTTATCACTTTTAACTCATTATATTTTTTTGCAAGTAAGCATTTAATTCTTAAAGATTTAGATGCTTTTTTATTACCATTTTTAAGCATCAAAAATCATATTGATCATTTTTTGTTTGCTAATTTAATTTTACCCTGATAATATTCAAGCACAAATTAGTTTTACCCAGATAAAAATATTCAAAGGTTTTAAAATGAATACTGAAAACACCTACACTGCCTTTATTGGTAATGACTGTTTAATCACTGATTCTTTGTTAAACGTGGCATTAACCATCAAGACTCAACAAAATACCTCCACACCTGTGTTGATTTTTAATGATCAAACGGGCCAAGCCATTGATGTTAATACCATCGGATCTACAGCAGATATTCAACAACGTTATGCTGAACCTGAAGCGGTTAAAAAAGTTGGACGTCCTAAATTAGGGGTAATTTCTCGTGAAATCACTTTGCAGCAAAAACATTGGGATTGGTTAGATCAACAAAGCTCTAGTGCATCTGCTGTGATTCGAAAATTGATTGACCAAGAGTTAAATAACCCCGATTCAGCAAGCAATAAAATGTTAGCAAAACAGGCAACTGATCGTTTTATGTCAGCAATGTCAGGCAATATGCCAAATTATGAGGAAGCCACTCGTGCTTTATATCAAGGTAATCAAGCGCTGTTTTTAGAATTGATTCACGACTATCCAAACGATTTACGGACGTATTTGATTTTAAAAACGCAACATGCTTTTTAACTACAATATTCGCAACTATATAAAAATAAAATGCGCTAAGCCTTTGGGATTAGCGCATTTTTTATAATGATCGGCACACGATTGATCATTAAATTATTTTTGTTGTTCGGACTCATCACACGCTTGTTTTAAACGTTGCATTGCCATCGGATCCATAGGTGCCGTCATCATTGCATGATAGTTTCGGCATTCTTTGGTCGGTTCCTGTATTCTTGGTTGGTTTGAGGCACAAGCGGCCAATATGCTTGTAATTCCTATCAGGAAAAATGTTTTCATTACATGACCTACCATTAAATCTTAACTTGAATTAAAGCTAAATTTTATTGCTTGTACTGTTGCAAGTCTGTTTTGATCGTATTCCATCAATGTTAATTCTTCTTATTTTAAAGCTTTCACAACGGTACCGTTCATTGAAATTCTAAATAGATTCAGTCGAGCACTGCAAAAAAGTACTAGTTGACTCTTGCAGAGGATAAAAATCTTAAAACCCCTTTATTTATAATAAGATATATGCTCTAAGTATTAAACAATGCAAAATTAAAAATGCTTTAATCTATATGATGTTGGTTAGTATTATCTTGTATATATTAAATTTTTTGCATCAAAAAAACCCACCTTATGGTGGGCTTCTCTCAATCAATCCAATCTGTTAAAGACGAACCAATTCCACAATTTTTTCAGCCAATTCTTCAACTGCTTCTTGAGCAAACGCTACATCAGCACCCTGTTCAACATCCGTCACCACCACAACACCAGTTTGACGAAGCAATGCAACTTGGTCGCTTGATAAACCTGCTTTTGCAATTGCAACAACACCTTGTTGAATCAACAAGCTTTCAAGAGATTGTGCATGTTTAAGTACTTGAGCAGATACAGCAACCACAGCAGGCTTTTGACCTAAACGTGCAGCACGAGCTTCAGCAGTGACAGGTTCATTGTGTGCAGTCCATTCAACCGCAGCTTCAACCATACCCGCACCAACAGTCACATTACTTAAACGGTCAATAAAGATAAAAGAACCCGTATAACGACTGTCATGATAACGGTCAAATACCACTGGCGCATCAAACTCAATCGTTACATCTGCAATCGCATTTAAATCAAGCTGCTCAACTTGCATTTTTTCCAATGTGTTGACATTGGTACGATAATTAATCTTCGCAACCTTAGCCGGAATGGTTTGTGTACCAAACTTCACATTATAAAGTTTGCCCAACACTAAAGGCTGATCAGTCATCCATACGACTGTTGCACGAGCAGAACGTGAAATGAGCGGTTGCTCACCTGCTTTGACCAAGACATTACCACGCGAAATATCAATTTCATCATTCAAGGTCAAAGTCACTGCTTGACCAGCAATTGCATGTGCTAAATTGCCATCAAAAGTGACTATTTCTTTCACTGTTGATTTCTTACCAGACGGTAAAGCCACAATTTCATCGCCAACTTTCACTTCACCTAAAGCAATCGTACCGCAGAAACCACGGAAATCGAGGTTAGGACGGTTCACATATTGCACAGGAAAACGAAATTCATGTTTGCTTACATCATGAGTAATTTCAACAGTTTCCAATGTTTCCATCAAGGTTTTACCTTGATACCACGGCGTATTTTCGGATTTATTTACAACGTTATCGCCATTCAATGCAGAAATTGGCGAGAAGATGATATTGGCAGGTTTACGCTCACCCAATTGATTAACAAAATTATTGTACTCAACTTGAATTTCATTGAAACGCGCTTCAGAGAATTCAACCAAGTCCATTTTGTTAATCGCAACTACGATATTGCGAATACCCAATAGGCTCGCAATAAAGGTATGACGACGAGTCTGTGTTTGTACGCCATAACGAGCATCAATTAAGATGATTGCAAGATCTGCGGTAGATGCGCCTGTGGCCATGTTACGGGTATATTGCTCATGCCCTGGTGTATCAGCAATGATAAACTTACGCTTTTCAGTAGAAAAATAACGATAAGCCACATCAATGGTAATACCTTGCTCACGTTCAGCTTGTAAACCGTCGACAAGCAAGGCCAAGTCAGGTGCATCACCTGTTGTGCCCACTTTTTTAGAATCACGGGTTACTGCTTGTAATTGATCTTCATAAATCAATTTTGAATCGTAAAGTAAACGACCAATTAACGTTGATTTACCATCATCCACATTACCGCAAGTCAAAAATCTTAACAGGTCTTTATTTTCGTGCTGTTTTAAATATGCCAAGATATCTTGGCTAATTAATTCTGATTGATGAGACATTGCTCAAAGCTCCACAATATTTTGAAATCGGTTGCTATATCTTTAAATCCTCCTAAGTCCTCCGTTTTCTTGCTGGAGTTCCCCCTCTTTTATAAAGAGGGGTTAGGGGGAGATGCATATAAAAAATACTTAGAAATAGCCTTCTTGCTTTTTCTTTTCCATCGAACCTGCTTCATCATGGTCAATCATACGACCTTGACGTTCAGAGCTGGTGGCTAAAAGCATTTCTTGGATAATTTCAGGCAGTGTTGTTGCCGTTGATTCAACTGCACCTGTTAACGGGTAACAGCCCAAAGTACGGAAACGTACCGATTTCATTTGTGGAACTTCACCTTCTTTTAAACGCATACGTTCATCATCCACCATGATCAACGTACCACTACGTTCAACAACTGGACGTTCAGCTGCTAAATACAAAGGTACCAAAGGAATACTTTCTTGGTAGATATATTGCCAAATGTCTAACTCAGTCCAATTTGACAATGGGAATACACGGATACTCTCGCCTTTATTGACTTTACCGTTATAAAGATTCCAAAGCTCTGGGCGTTGGTTTTTAGGATCCCAACGATGTTTAGCATCACGGAAAGAATAAACACGTTCTTTTGCACGTGACTTTTCTTCATCACGGCGTGCACCACCAAATGCAGCATCAAACTGATATTTATCCAATGCCTGTTTTAAGCCTTGGGTTTTCATAATATCGGTATATTTTGAGCTACCATAATCAAATGGGTTTACGCCTGCATCTTTACCTTCTTTGTTTTGATGCACGATCAGATCAAAACCGTGTTCTTTTGCCATGTTGTCACGGAATTTAATCATGTCCTTAAACTTCCAGCCTGTGTCGACATGCAACAGTGGGAAAGGAAGTTTAGCAGGATAAAATGCTTTTAAAGCAAGATGCAGCATGACAGCTGAGTCTTTCCCGATTGAGTAAAGCATCACTGGATTTTCAAACTCAGCAGCAACTTCACGGATGATATGAATACTCTCAGCTTCAAGCTGTTTTAGATGAGTAAGTCTTTCCTCAGATATAGGCATTGACAGCACCAGCTCACAAAAACGTGTACTTATTACACATATTAAAATTTATATTCATTATAGTGATTTACACATCAACCCTTTTGCTTGTTTTTTTATATTCATATATAAAAACATCATAAGCAACAACAAGAGATCGGTATGACCACACAAATTATTGCACTAGAACAGATTGATTTTGAGCAATGGCTTCCACTTTGGCGCGGCTATTTAACATTTTATAAATCACAACTCAGTGACGAACAAATAAGATTAACTTGGAAGCGAATCACAAATCCTGAACAAGCTGATATGTTTGGTTTTGCCATCAAAGTAAATGGTCAAGTGGTTGGCTTTGTACATTTGATTGCACATATGAGCATGTGGACAGATTTACCCTATTGTTATCTACAAGATTTATTTATGGATGAAGCTTTTAGGAATCAAGGTTTAGCACGACAATTAATTGAGCATTGTTATCAGGTCTGCGCAACAAAGTTTGACCGTGTTTATTGGCTCACTCAAGAATCAAATATTAGCGCCCAACACCTTTATGATCGTATTGCGAGTAAAACAGGATTTATCCAATATAAAAAAGCATTAGCATAAAAAAGCTCACTTTTTTCAAGTCAGCCTTTAAAAAATTGAAGATCTGCGTATCCAATGACTCAACCAACAATTTAAAACTAAAAATCGCTTCTAGAATTTAAAGAAGCGATTTTAGCTTAGTCCCAACTTATCAAACTGTATATGCTTAAAATTAGATATATACAGCCCGACAACTCAGGTCTTAATGGCCGAATAATGCTTTATCTAAAGGAATTTCGATTCCTACAGAAGCACCTGCATCATTGCCATGTAAATCAGAATCACTCACCCAACCATTAATTTTTAATGGCATGGTCGGTTTAATATAATGTGTCCAAGTTAAATCTAATGCTTTAATTTTGTCTTTTTCTGGGAAGGCTAAGTTGATTTGCTTATCACCAAAGAAAGCGGCTGACTGGTTAACTTTGGCATACAGTGCACGACCAGATAAACGATTCATCACATCAAAGCGAATATCGCCGCCGACAGAAATCATTTCACCATCACCACCCATTGCATGTCCCAATGGGAAACCTTGTTGGTAATAACCATCTTTATAAATATAATGATTATAAGAAATAGCTTTAACATCACCATTTGTTGTTGTATCTGCCCATTCAGCATAAAGCTGAACTGGCATGTTTTTAAAACTTGTCGAATAATCCATACCTGCCAAATACATTTTTTTCGAAGGTAATAGCCCTGCTTCATCTTCACCAACATATTGACCATAGACACTGACGGGTACATTTAATAACGTTTGTAAATTTAAACGCCCATCAAAACCTGCAACCTGATTAGATTTGTCATCATCACCATTTTCAAAGTTATCATTCCCTTTTATAGCATTCCATAATGAATCCCAACTTTGTGAACGTCCCTCACCACCCCATTGTAAAGTACGTGAAGCACCCAATTCTAAATATGGCAATGGTTGCGCTGTTAAGCGGAATCCCAAAAGTTTAGCATTTGGGATTGCTTTATAATCTTCTAACTGTCCAGCAAATGCTTGATATTGCCAAGGACCAATCCAAGACAACCATTTAGATTCAAAAGCCTTTTGTTCAGCACGCTGTGCTGTAAAACCATAAACTGGACGGCTGGCATCACCACGGATCAAACTACCATCATGTCCTGGCCCCCAATATGTTGGGATTTGACCCGCAATAACCCATTGATTCCACAACTTCCCTGCAATATATGAACCTTCCACATTGACATCATGACCATTGTCAATGTGCGGATCTTTTTCACCATTCACACGAAGCTTTGCATCCCAGTTTTCACCGCCTGCATTAAATTCTAATGAACCCACATACTGTGCTTTTGCACGATCCCCAAAAGCTTGAGGAATATTTTTTTGATCGGTTTCGGCAAATAAACCTAATTTTGCGGTTTGATTATCCGCTTTTAATGCATTTTGAATTGAATCAATAACTTTTTGTTGTGTATTGTTTAAAACTTTTGCTTGAGATAAGGCACGTTGAATTTCATCCCCACTCATTGGCCAAGTCGATGTACTGATTTGAATCACACCTTGCTGATTTAACCAGTTCAAATCTGTGCGAAGATCTTCATTATTTAATACGATTCCCTGTGCAAATACAGGTAAAGACATTCCAAGTAATACAGCAGCACAAAGTGATTTTCTTAAATACATGCTCATTTTTCTCAAGTTTGATTTACAACCACACCTTAATTTTTTTATAAGTTTTTTTCAATGGTGAAATTGTGTTATTCATATTTTAAAATTCCATTATCCAAATGAAAAAAGTACACCGAAGTGCACTCATTTTCTTTTAAATTCAGATAATAACGATCATTTAGCTTTTAAAATAATCGCCATCACTAACTTTTAAATTAAAATACTTTTAAAAATAACCAGAATAAACCGCCCGATAAACAAATCGTTGCAGGTAAGGTAAAAATCCATGCAGAAAGAATCGTTTTGACTGTTGCAAAATTCAATCCAGTTTTATTGGCAACCATGGTTCCCGCAACCGCACTGTTGAGTACATGAGTCGTTGAAACGGGTAAACCAAAACCATCTGCAGCAGCGATTGTCGACATTGCCACAAGTTCAGCAGACATCCCTTGACCATAGGTCATATGATGTTTACCAATACGCTCGCCCACAGTAACCACAATACGTTTCCATCCCACCATTGTTCCTAAACCCAGTGCCAATGCCACAGCAACTTTTACCCAGTTTGGAATATATTGGAGGAAAGAATCTAAGTTTTTGCGATATTCTTTTACCACTTTGCCTTGAGCTTCATCCATTTTTGGAAGTTGATCCGCTTTATCCAAGCGTTTAAAAGCCGTGGTGCTTAAGTACATATCATTACGTAATGAAGATACTTCAGCTTCTGGAATATCTTTGAGATCACCAAATTTACCAACACGCTCGCCCAAATGATCAGTCAAACTGGCCAATGCAGGAACAACTTCAGGATTCATTTCTTTGGTTTGGATAAATTTAGTAATGGTTACACGTGCTTGTTCATCTGGAATATCGGCATGCTGTGCATAAATTGCTGTGGCAGTTTGACCAGACAATTGTGAGAATGACTGTAAATGCTGTTGGTCTAAACCTCTATTCAACGAATAAGCTAAAGGCACAATACCAATCAAAATCAGCATGATTAAGCCCATACCTTTTTGACCATCATTTGAACCATGTGCAAAGCTTACACCAGTACAGGTGAAAATCAGAATCGCACGAATCAAAGGTGGTGGTGGTTTATTGCCTTCAGGGGGTTGGAACAACTCAAGTTGTTTCTTAAATATTTTTTTAACAATCAAAAATACAATTGCTGCAAATGCAAAACCAATCAAAGGAGAAAACAGTAATGCTTTACCCACTTTAAGCACTTGATCCATGTCTACACCACTTGCACCCGTTGAAGCGTGCAAAATGTAGTTCATGATGCCTACACCCAAAATTGAGCCAATCAAGGTGTGAGAGCTTGATGCCGGAATACCTAAGAACCAAGTGCCTAAATTCCACAGAATCGCCGCAATCAGCATGGCAAAAACCATAGCAAAACCAGCGCCACTGCCTACATTCATGATCAATTCAACAGGAAGTAAGGCAATAATTCCATAGGCAACTGCACCACTGGCAACCATTACCCCAAGGAAGTTACAAAAGCCTGCCCACATCACTGCTACAGGTGCAGGCAATGCATTGGTATAGATCACGGTTGCTACAGCATTGGCTGTATCATGAAAACCATTTACAAACTCAAAACCCAAAGCGATGAATAACGCTGTCGCTAAAAGGATCACTGAATAAAGGCTTAACGGTGGAACATGTGCTAAATCTGCACTAACTTGCACCCCAATATAAATCAAGGTAGCAATGATAATCGTCAGAAACACCGGCATAAAAAATTTCGGTGTAGGTACATGGACATTCGTCGATTTAGCAGCTTGAGACGATTGTGCAGAATCTGAGACGGGAGGTAAATTCGAATTCATGCAGAAAGTTAGCGAATATTAGAATGCGCTTATTGTTCAATTAAATTGTGACAATTATATGACAAATAGATGTCATATGAAGTGAAATTTATAATTATTTCACTTCAGTATTTCGCTATACAAGCGACAAAATTAATATTTTTATTATTTATAATTAGTATCTTACACCAAGAAAATCCATACAATTTTTACAAAATATTATATTTCAGACTGAAATAATATTTGTAATATTTCAGACCAATTTAAGCTATTCATCATTTGGCATTGCTATTTTTCATGAAATTTATGACAAATTGATGAAAAAACAAACATGCTGTTAAGTTTATTTTTAAATATTTTCCCATAAACCCTATTTATCAAATCTATACAAGTTTAACCCCAACAATCTGCCTTTCGCTAAAGTACCCAACATCAGCAATAAATCGCCTTTCATTGCATGTGGCAGTCCCATAAAGCGATCATCCGAACAAAGGTTCACACATTGTGAAAAGCTTGCATTAACACACCAATCCATCGTGTACTTTTCAATGTCTAAGTTGCATAAAAAACTCAGCGTTTTGTAAACACTGAGTTTTTGACTTAAGACCATCCCGAAAGCTGATCCTGAATGTAAATTGAATACTTGTGTCTAATTAAAATTATTTCCACTGATAACCCATAGACACGGCACCACCAATATTGCTACGACTGTCAGCAGAAGCACCCATTTTCCAGACGATCTTATTGCTGTCAGTAATGGCACTCACCCCGATTGCCACAGCAGTTTCACCTCGGTAACCCGAAACACCCGCACTAACCATACTCATACCCGCTTCAGTGGGTTGTGGTAAGTTACCTACCGCCATCGCACCTGCGATACCTGCATAAGTATCGTTACGCAAGTCATCCATGTTTTTATTGGTGTCATAGAAAGCTTGTTCCAGATTACTTACCCGAGTATCTATAGCGCCCAAGGCATCCCCTACATTATGGAAGGTTCCCCCTGCGACATTGTAGGTCGGTGCACCAATCGAACCATCTTTGTTCAGTGTGGAACCGCCACCTAAGTGTTGCGCCACACTGCTATTGGTTTGGTGTAATTGTGAACCGTTAATAGCATCCGTAGAGCTTGAGCTAATTTCACCATTTGCTAAACCACTGACTTTATTTGTTGTCCCATCAATCGTGACTTTACCCACACTGACCTTATTCGCTGTAACTTGCTGTGCTGTGACTTGATTCGCAGTAACAGAATTTAACTGAATATCCTCTGCTAAAGCCACTTGATAGTTATTTGAACCATCCGCATTGGTGCTACTGTTTACAACCGTGTTCTTACCTGCAGACACGCTGGTTTTAGCACCGGCAACCTGTCCATGTATTGAAGCAATCGCATCATGTACATTGTCTTTACCTGTATTTCCAATATTACTGGTTTTGATCGTTCCATCTGGATTAACTTTTGCATTTCCACCCAATGCATTTGCAACACTTTCAGCGGTGTCATGCAATTGACTACCATTAATGGCTTGATCAGAATCAGCACTCACCTTACCGTCAGCCAAACCACTGATGGTATTGTTTTGTGAATCAGCCTTAATATTACCCACCGTGACCGAATCAAAACTGACATCATCTTTGGTTGCAACTTGATAATCGGTTGAGCCATCTGCCTTAGTGGTTTTGGTTACTTCAGTATTTTTACCTGCACTTACAGTTTCTGTAGAACCTTTAGCTTCATTGGCTTTAGACATTGCAGCCTTTAATTGTGCAACATTGACCGCGTCTGTATCTGCCGTACCCGCTGCTACACCAGTAATTTGACGAGTGATCCCCCTTGAGACATCTCCCACAGAAAATGCTGCTGCACTACTTCGCCATGTACTCCCAGTATTGCTAGAACCAAACCCTGTCAATGGATCAAAGCCAGCGATACCCGCCGCAGTATTAGCAACTGAGCCTTTACCAAGAGCAACACTACCTTCCAGCTCGGCACGTGTATCCGTTCCAATCGCAACCGCATCTTTACTCTTGGCTGATGAATTAAGACCAAGCGCAGTAGCACCATCTCCTTTTGCACTCGCACCAACACCTACTGCTACAGCAAGCGCTCCACTTGCACCATCATTATTATAATTACCCGCTTTGTTACCAGCATCATTGATACTCACATAATGAGTCGTATCCCCTGCACCAGCATAAAGTTTTTCAACCGCTTGGTTTGTGGCATGTAATTGTGAACCGTTAATAGCATCTGTACTACTGGCACTAATTTCACCTGCAGCTACATTGATGATTTGTCTTTCACCACCGACTTTACCGACACTGACGACACCATTGGCTGTTGATCCTACACCTGCAAAGGCATAATCCTCGCCATTAATGCTGACTTTATCTACAACAGTAGCTACACGATCTGTGGATGCGTTACCTAAGACCACACTGTTGGCTTGGGTCGTAGTGATTGAACTGCCTAATGCAACCGTTTTGTCTTGTGCAACATTGTTGTTATAACCAATCACTACAGCATTTTCACCTGCTGCTTTACTCCCTACACCGACCGCCAGTGCATTTTTACCAGTTGCACCATCATTGTTGTAGTTATCTGCTTGTACACCATCATCATTGACGCTGACATAATGGGTTTTACTGTCTGCGATGGCTTTATTAGTTGCATAAAGTTGTGAACCATTAATTGCATCTGTACTGGTCTCACTGACTTCACCCGCGGTTAAACCTGTGATTTTACCTGTTGCGCTGTCGGTGATCACCGTACCCACAGTAGTCTTGTCAAAACTCACTTCTTTCGCAGTTGCAACGTTGTAAATACTTTGACCATTTTTACCTTGAGTTTCGGTCACAACAATGTTGTCACCTTCTACAACTTCAGTTTTTGCTGTCGCTGCCGATTTTCCAACTTCGGTAATTGCCTGATTGGTCGCATAGAGTTGTGAACCATTCACTGCATCGGTACTGGTTGCACTGAGTTGCCCCGCTGCAACATTGATGATTTGACGTTCAGCACCGACTTTACCGACACTGACCACACCATTACTAGCAGAACCTACACCCGCAAAGGCATAGTCCTGACCAAGAATGGTTACTTTAGATTCAGAAGTCGCTGCTCGATCTGTAGATTCATTTCCTAATATGACGCTATTATCTTGAGTAACGGTTACATTACTACCCAATATAGAAGTATCTTTGATATCTTTTAATGTATTATTACTCCCCAAAACACTATTACGACTACCTTCAGATATGCTGTTATACATACCAGATATAACATTGTAACTACCAGTGTATCCTCCTACTGCAGCACTATTTTCAATACGGTTACCAAAACCAGTCGCAAAGCTTTGTCCATCTGTAACATTATTATACATCCCAACACTGAGTGATTGGTTGCCTAGACTTGAGTTATAATATCCAACAGCAATCGAATCCCCACCTGTTGATACATTATTTGCTCCAAGTGCGACGTCCCCCATTCCTGCTTTATTGTTATATCCTACAGCAGTACCATTATCAGACTCATTCAATACACCTAATGCAACACTATATGAATTGGTATAATTACCTGATGTAGCTTTATTGTTCGAACCTAATGTAGCTGTGTTATTTCCATTAGATATATTATTGCTTCCCACAGCCACAGAATTTTCACCAAATGCAGTTGCATTTATCCCGACGGCTAACGAGTTTTTCCCTTTTGCGCCATCATTATTATAATTTCCAGTTTGCGTACCACCATCATTGATACTGACATAGTGGGTTTGACTGTCTGCGATAGCTTTATTAGTAGCATAAAGTTGTGAGCCATTGATTGCATCCGTACTACTCGCGCTAACTTCACCCGCAGCAACATTGATAATTTGACGTTCACCACCCACTTTACCCACACTGACGACGCCATTGGCTGCTGAACCCACACCTGCAAAGGCATAATCCTCGCCATTAATCGTCACTTTATCTATAGTAGTTGCAGCACGGTCAGTCGATTCATTCCCCAAGACAACGCTGTTGGCTTGAGTTGTTATGACATTATTACCGAGGACTTGAGTATTCTCTTGAGCAACTGTATTTTTATTGCCTAATACAGTCGTATTCTTGGCATTATTCAGTGTATTTTCGTTCCCGAGAACACTATTTTTCTCACCACCAGTAACCGTATTACCAAAACCCGCAGTCAGAGACTTCATACTGTCTATAATTTTATTAAATGCACCAACAGCTGAACTATATTCACTTGCACTTGAAATCTCGTTAGCGACACCAATACCTAGAGCACGACGACCTTGGATTGTATTATTGGCACCTAAAACTGTAGCTCGCTCTCCCTCAGCGATATTCCAAACACCAAATGCAGAAGACCATTGACCTTTAGTTTTATTTTCCGCACCGACTGCAATAGAACGATATCCCTCGGCATTGTTATAACTGCCTACTGCAACACCAGAGAAATCTTTTACAGTATTGTTAGCACCTAAAGCTATAGCTTCATTACCTGTAACATTGTTATTGTGCCCAATTGCAGTACTAGAACTTGCGCTATTACTTAGGGAATTATTATTACCAATCGCAATACTATTTGCAGCATCGCTGGTGACATTACCAATAGCAATTGCATTCTCACCAACCGCCTTAGCGCCAATGCCCACAGCTAAAGCATTTTTACCCGTCGCACCATCATTGTTGTAATTGTTAGCTTGAGTACCCTCATCATTAACACTAAAATAATGAGTTTCTGTGGCTGACTGAACCGCTTTCAGTTGTGCTACATTTACAGCATCAGTATCTGTTGTCCCAGCAGCGACATTTGTGATTTGACGTGTATTACCCACACTACCTACGCTGACTGCACCCAATGTAGATTGAGTTGCATTTATTGCATCTTTTTGTGACTGATTTGCACTGGTTGGCACATAACCTGCTACACCGGCTCCAGTATTTGCTACTGAATTTGCTCCAAGAGCAATGCCATTATCAACTTCAGCCACACTTCCTGCGCCTACTGCTGTAGAACCTTGAGCACTGGCTTTGGCTCTGGATCCCATAGCCGTGGCATAAGCTTTACCAATCGTATCTGGGTCAGTACCTGCTGAAGGTTGACTAAAAGAATCTGTACCTGCGAGTGCACTATAACCATAGGCTGTACTTTCCTGACCGACTGCCAATGCACCATTACCCATTGCTGTGGCTAATTTATTGGCATAAGTACCTTGCCCCAAAGTTGTACCGTCAGTATAGGCAATTGCTCGATTACCGAGTGCCATACTATTAAAAGCTGTAGCTACAGTATCAAAACCTAATGCTATACTTTGGTAACCTGCTTGCGCATTATTACCAATCGCAACACCTTGTAAACCCGTCACATCGGCATTATTTCCAATTGCTACACCTGAAGCTCCAATACTGCTTGAATCAGGTCCAATGACGACTGATCCACTCGCAACAGCTCCATCATTATTATAATTACCGCTTTGCGTACCACCATCATTGACACTCACATAATTGTCAGCCGCTGCGGTCATACCTGACATAGTCAATGCTGAAACTGCCAATAACGCACCTGCAACATTTGTTTTAGCAGAAGATCGTTTACCCCGTGTCTTAGATACCTCAGAAATCGCACACCAAGTGCCTAAAGATTCATTCCAAACGATTTTATAGACCTTATTCATAGTTTTATCTCACATTTATAATAAATTATGTGATTAAGTTAACACTTAAACTTGAAGTTTCAACATTTTTTTAGGCTTGTGCAAAAAAATCATGTATTACCCTAAATGCATGATTTTTTAGAATGAATTATTTGAATTTTTTTAAATTGTCTAGATCAAAAATCTGTCATCAGGAAGTGTGTCAAGATTGGTACCTTGAAAGTCTACATTCTGATAACATATCGGCTATTTTTAAAATCCGATTTTATTGAGAGTTTTAATGTCCACGCTTACCACGTTAAAAGAGCTTCTTGCCAAACGCATCCTAATTATTGATGGTGCAATGGGAACTATGATCCAACGCCATAAACTGGAAGAAGCTGATTACCGTGGTGAGCGCTTTGCTGACTGGGCATCTGATTTAAAAGGCAACAATGACCTTTTGGTGTTAACTCAGCCACAAATTATTCAAGGCATTCATGAAGCTTACCTAGATGCTGGTGCTGACATTATTGAAACCAATAGCTTTAACGGCACACGGGTTTCAATGTCTGACTATCACATGGAAGATTTAGTCCATGAGATTAACTTTGAAGCTGCCCGTCTTGCCAAAGCTGCTTGTGAAAAATACTCAACCCCTGACAAACCACGTTTTGTCGCTGGGGTATTGGGGCCAACATCACGTACCTGCTCTATCTCACCAAATGTGAATGATCCAGCATTTCGTAACATTACCTTTGATGAACTCAAAGAAAATTATATTGAAGCCACGCATGCTTTAATTGAAGGTGGCGCAGACATCCTTCTCATTGAAACGGTGTTTGATACCTTAAACTGTAAAGCAGCAATTTTTGCAGTAAAAGAAGTCTTTAAACAGCTTGGCCGTGAATTACCACTGATGATTTCCGGCACAATTACCGATGCCTCTGGTCGTACCTTAACAGGACAAACTGCAGAAGCATTCTGGAACTCTGTGCGTCACGGCGATTTATTGTCGATTGGATTTAACTGCGCCTTGGGTGCAGATGCCATGCGTCCACATGTCAAAACGGTATCAGATGTTGCCGATGTTTTTGTTTCAGCGCATCCAAACGCTGGCTTACCGAACGCATTTGGTGGCTATGATGAAACACCAGAAGAAACAGCAGCTTTCTTAAAAGAATTTGCTGAAAGTGGTTTGATCAATATCACTGGTGGCTGTTGTGGTACTACGCCTGACCATATTCGTGCTATTTATAATGCGGTTAAAGACATCCCACCACGCAAAATCCCTGACATCAAGCCTGCATGTCGCCTCAGTGGTTTAGAGCCATTTAATATTTATGACGACTCATTGTTCGTCAATGTCGGTGAACGTACCAATGTCACGGGTTCTAAAAAATTCCTCCGTTTAATCCGGGAAGAAAACTTTGCCGAAGCACTTGATGTTGCATTACAACAAGTGGTTTCAGGCGCACAAATCATCGACATCAATATGGATGAAGGAATGCTCGATTCGCAAAATGCGATGGTACATTTCCTAAATCTGGTTGCATCTGAGCCTGAAATTTCTAAAGTACCGATCATGATTGACTCCTCTAAATGGGAAATCATAGAAGCAGGGCTAAAATGTGTACAAGGTAAACCTGTTGTTAACTCGATTTCCTTAAAAGAAGGTTATGACGAGTTTGTCCATAAAGCACGTTTGTGTCGTCAATATGGTGCAGCTGTCATTGTGATGGCATTTGATGAAACCGGTCAGGCAGATACTGCCGCACGTAAACGTGAAATCTGTAAGCGTTCTTACGATGTGCTCGTGAATGAAATCGGTTTTCCTGCGGAAGACATTATTTTTGACCCGAACGTTTTTGCTGTTGCAACAGGGATTGAAGAACACAATAACTATGCTGTGGACTTTATTGAAGCAACAGGCTGGATTAAACAAAACTTACCACATGCCATGATTTCTGGTGGTGTGTCGAACGTATCGTTCTCTTTCCGTGGCAATGAACCTGTGCGTGAAGCCATTCACTCTGTATTCCTTTACTATGCCATCAAACAAGGCATGACCATGGGAATTGTCAATGCGGGTCAAATGGCCATCTATGATGATATTCCTAAAGAGCTGAAAGCCGCTGTTGAAGATGTCATTCTTAACCAAAATCAAGGTGACAGCGGTCAAGATGCAACAGAAAAATTGCTTGAAGTTGCTGAACAGTACCGTGGTCAAAGTGCCGCTCAAAAACAAGTTGAAAACCTTGAATGGCGTAATGAACCTGTTGAAAAGCGCCTTGAATATGCACTGGTCAAAGGGATTACCAGCTTTATCGATGAAGATACTGAAGAAGCCCGCTTAAAGTCCAAACGTCCACTTGATGTGATTGAAGGTCCATTGATGGATGGTATGAATGTGGTCGGTGACTTATTTGGTTCAGGTAAAATGTTCTTACCTCAAGTGGTCAAATCTGCACGCGTGATGAAGCAAGCCGTAGCATGGTTAAACCCATACATTGAAGCTGAGAAAACAGGCAGCCAATCCAAAGGTAAAGTGTTGATGGCGACTGTAAAAGGCGATGTACACGATATTGGTAAAAACATTGTCGGTGTTGTACTGGGGTGTAATGGTTATGACATTGTTGACCTTGGTGTCATGGTGTCTTGCGAGAAAATTTTACAAACTGCGATTGATGAAAAAGTCGATATTATCGGCTTATCAGGTTTGATTACCCCATCACTTGATGAAATGGTATTTGTTGCAAAAGAAATGCAACGCAAAGGTTTTAAAATCCCACTGTTGATTGGTGGCGCAACCACATCGAAAGCACATACCGCAGTAAAGATTGATCCGCAATACTCAAATGATGCAGTGATCTATGTTGCCGATGCTTCTCGTGCGGTGGGTGTTGCAACCACCCTACTGTCTCCTGAAATGAAACCTAAATTTGTCGATGAACATCGTGCTGAATACGAAAAAGTACGTGAGCGTATTGCCAATAAGCAACCGAAAGCAGCTAAATTGTCGTATACAGAATCCATTGAAAATGGTCTAAAAATTGACTTTGCCGCCAATCCACCAGTAAAACCAAACTTTATTGGTTTGCAAACCTTGACCCATTATCCACTTGATACATTGGTGGAATATTTTGACTGGACACCATTCTTTATTTCTTGGAGTTTGGCGGGTAAATTCCCAAAAATTTTACACGATGAGATTGTTGGTGAAGCTGCAACTGATTTATATAATCAAGCTCAGGCGATGTTAAAAGACATTATTGACAATAAACGTTTCGATGCGCGTGCCGTTTTTGGGATTTATCCTGCAAATCGTTCAGACGCAGACTCTGTTGAGGTCTTTAATGAAGATGGTCAATCTGTAACCCATACCTTCCAGCATATTCGTCAGCAATCAGATAAAGTCACAGGTAAACCGAATTTGTCTTTGGCTGATTTTGTTGCAACCAAAGCACAAGCCGAAGACTACTTGGGTGGTTTTACCGTTTCAATTTTTGGTGCGGAAGAAATGGCGCATGAGTATAAAGCCAAAGGGGATGATTACTCCGCCATTCTTGCTCAGTCATTGGGTGATCGTTTTGCTGAAGCATTTGCAGAACATTTACATGAACGTATTCGTAAAGAGTTCTGGGGGTATCAGGCAGATGAACAACTCTCTAATGAAGAATTAATTAAGGAGAAGTATGTCGGTATTCGTCCTGCACCGGGCTACCCAGCTTGCCCTGAGCATTCTGAAAAGGCGTCTTTGTTTGATTGGTTAGGCACCACAGATAAGATTGGTACGCAATTGACCAGCAGTTTTGCAATGTGGCCACCATCAAGTGTCAGTGGTTTCTACTATGCCAACCCACAGTCTGAATACTTTAACGTGGGTAAAATCGCGTTAGATCAACTAGAAGATTATGCAAAGCGTAAGAATTGGACTTTGGATGAAGCCAAACGTTGGTTAGCGCCGAATTTGGATGATTCGATTGCTTAGATTTATTTAAATCTCCCCTAACCCCTCTTTTCAAAGAGGGGAACTGCGCGTCTCGATTGAATTACGTGAAAGCTCGTCCCTGAACAAGTTTTAAAGTATTACTTTAAAACGAAGTGTAAGAAAGGGAGATTGTAAGGAGTAGATTTCAACAAATACTACTCTTGTATTTTCATACAAAACAAATATATAAATACGAATTATATAATCTAAAAGAAATTAACGTATGCTTGTATACAAATATCGTGGTGGGGCATTTGAAAGAGATTTAAAATCTTTAATGAATAATGAGTTTTGGGCTTCAAATACCAAGCAACTCAATGATCCTTGCGAAGGGTTTATATCTATTAAAGATTATCAACAACAAATTAATAACTTTAAAAATATTTTTTCTCAGCAAAGTACTAATATAACTTTAATTGAACAAAGTTTAAAAAACATTATAAGTATGAAAGATACTAAGCTTGGAATACTTTCTTTAAGTAAACGTTATGATGATGAACTTCTTTGGGCACATTATGCAGATAGCCATAAAGGTTTTTGTATTGAATATGATTTAGAAAGGTTGATCTCAAAGCAAAATACAAAACATAAATTTTTTGATGTCCAATATTCAACTCAAATTCCTGCCCTAAATTTTTCAGAAATTTTAGATCAGAATAATCCTGATGCTTTAATTAAAATCATGTTAGGTTTCAAATCGCAAAGATGGGAATATGAAAATGAATTGCGAATTATTACAGAAAATCAAGGCTTAAATACATATGACTACAGAGCAGTAAAAGCCATTTATTTTGGATTAAAAACTCCAAAAGATGAAATAGAGCAAGTAATGAAAACATTACAAGGGCGAAGAATTAAATACTTTCAAATAGAATTAAAATCTAATTCTTTTTATTTCAAAGTGATACAAATAGAGGATAAGTTTCCAACTGATATAAAATACAAATATTCAATAGCATCTATTGGTCATTTAGCTGTTGATCCATCAACATTGAGATCAGAATATCAACAATACTCACCTTATTTACAGAGGTTAGCGGAAATTATTCGCCGAGAGCCTGATTGCGATGAAGTTAGTTATATTGATCTTAGTCACACTAAAAGTACTTTAGCTAATCCTATCTTTTTTGCTCAGTATAAAACTAAAGAAAATGGGCTTCTAATAACATTACATTATTCTTTAAAGGAAATTGATGAAGAGTTTAAGTTGATTGATGATCTCTAAAATACTCAATCCCTCCTAACCTCCCGTTAAAAAGAGAGGAATAGCTCGAATCGACGACCATCATCCAATTCACGGCAGGTCCCCCTTATCAAAGGGGGATTTAGGGGGATTCTAAATGCTGACTCGCCACATCAAAAATCTTCGAAATCACACTATCAACTTCCAGCAAAATTTTTCCATTATCAAATCTTAAGATAACTAAGCCTTGCTGAGTCAATGCTTCATCACGGATACGATCAGCTTCTAAACCCTCATCTGTATAATGCTGCCCACCATCGCATTCAATCACCAAATTTATAGCAGGACAGTAAAAATCGACGATGTAATTTAAAACCGGTTTCTGACGATAAAACTGTAAACCTAAAATTTGCTTACGCCGTAACTTTGACCAAAGCAATAATTCTGCATCCGTCATATTATTTCTAAGATCACGAGACAGTTGTTTTAAGTTTTTGTTGTAGGGTTGCATTGCTGTTCTTCTTTTTAAATTTATTTAATCTTTTCCAATTGCCCGTTCTTGCACTTCATTTTCAGCAAGCAATATTGCGAATCCAATACTATCTAAAATTTGCAACATTCACCTCTTAAAAAAAGGGAAACTGAGATTTTAGCAGCGTAATGGAATATTTTTATATTAAAAAACCAATTCCCCTCATACAAAATCCCTTCAATTAAAGGGATTTATCTAAAAAACTACAATCCAATAACCCAAAAATAAAATGGCCTAAATCTATACGCCTATTACTTTCTAAAATTAGACAATAAATTATTGGTAATCGACTTATTGTTTTCAACAATTCTGGTCTTTTTGGCTTTTGCTGATTGATCTTCAACACGCTCAATTTTGGTTGCTTTTAACTTGCCGTTATTTTCAACAACGATAAATTTAACTCTCTCATTTCGCTTTGGCTCACCCTCTGCAAGCGGAAAATCAGAAATATGAAAGAAAATATCTTGCTCAAGTCCACCAATAAAGCCAAAGCCTCTATCGGCATCGTATTGTTTAATTTTTCCTTGCTGGAATTCAGGCTTCATACATATTACTCATCGCGGTACACAATCGCTGTATTATACCCTGATCTTGATCAATAGATAAAATGGCAAAAAATAGTCTCGCTTCATCTTAATTACAGCCATAAAAAAGCCCACTTTTCAGTAGGCTTCTATACAACTTAAATTCTAATGTGCATGCCCTGCGCCGACATTCCCTTTCGGTTTTGGACATAACCAAATAATCAATCCTGCAAAAATAAAGATCATCGCAAAAATCAAAAACACATGATTAACCGAAAGCGTTAAAGCCTCTTTATCCACCAAGTTGGAAATGGTACCCAACGCCATTTCAGGACTAAAGCCACTGTTGACCAAGTTACGTTGTGTTTCCTCAACATGCATAGTCGACACGATTTCACTGCGTGCCAGCTTGGTATGATCATCCCAAATGGTCACCGCAATAGATGCGCCAATTGCGCCTGCCATGGTTCGCATAAAGTTCATCAAACCTGCAGCAGAAGCCACTTCATCTGGGCGTACCACGCCTAAAGCGATATTAGACAGTGGGATAAAGAAGAATGGTACCGCAAAACCTTGGATAATCTGTGGTAATGCCAGTGCCATAAAGTCAGCATCACTGGTCCAAAATGAACGCATTAATGTGACGCCACCCAAAATCATCAGCCCAAAACTGGACAAGGCTCTTGGGTCATATTTAGTCGCAAGTTTGGCAACCACAGGCGACATCATCAAGCTACCAAAGCCCATTGTCGCAGTCAGATAACCTGCCCAAGATGCGGTATAACCCAAGTTAATCTGTAACCATTGTGGAATAAGCACAATACTGCCAAAGAATGCCGCAAAAGCAAAAGCCAATGAGATTGTTGCGATGGTAAAGCCACGGTATCGGAAAATTTGTATATTGACGATGGGATGTTTTTCATAATATTCCCAGATGAAAAAGGCGATAAATCCAACCACCAAAATCACAGCCAAAATACAAATAAAGCTGTTATTAAACCAATCCCGCTCATGCCCCAAATCGAGCATTAACTGTAGTGCGCCAATCCAAACGATCAGCAGCGTTAAGCCAATGGTATCAATCGGGAGTTTAGCAATTGGTGTTTCAGCAACTTTTAATAGACGCATCACCCCAACAGCGCAGATCACACCCACTGGAATATTGATAAAGAAAATCCAATGCCATGACCAGTTATCACTGATCGTACCACCTAAAATAGGGCCTAGAATCGGTCCAACAACCGTCGTCATTGCCCACATCCCCATTGCTTGGGAATGTTTTTCGGGTGGGAAAATACGCATCAACAAAGTTTGACTAAGTGGCATGATTGGACCACCAAATAAACCTTGTCCGATACGACAGATCACTAACATCGCCAAACTATTGGATAAGCCACAAAGAATTGAAAATGTGGTAAAGCCAATCAGACTGATGGTAAATACCCGAACAGCACCAAAACGTCCTGCAAGCCAACCGGTTAAAGGTACACAGATGGCTTCAGCAACGGCATAAGAGGTAATCACCCAAGTCCCTTGAGAACTTGATACTGCTAAACTTCCGGTAATATGGGGCACAGAAACATTGGCAATGGTCATATCCAGTACGACCATAAAATTGGCAAGTGCTAAAAAGAAGGCGGCGAAAAGTAAGCGCCCACCTTTAAGCTCACTTTGAAACGTTGCTGTATTCATAAGTGATTACTTCGCTGAAGAGGTATCAACCTCAGCATTCATGGATAAACCCACACGTAATGGATGCTCAGCCAACTCTTTAGGATCGAGTTTGATACGTACAGGTAGACGTTGAACCACTTTAATCCAATTACCTGTCGCATTTTGTGCAGGAATCAACGCAAATGCTGAACCTGTACCACCTGAAAAGCCGATCACCGTACCGTGATACTCTACTTTCTTGCCATAGAGGTCTGAAGTAAGGGTTGCCTTCTGACCAACTTTCACGTTTTGCAACTGACTTTCTTTAAAGTTTGCATCCACATAAAGTTCAGCCAAAGGCACCACTTTCATCAAACTTGTCCCAGGTGCAATACGTTGCCCCACTTGAATACTACGACGGGCAATCACACCATCTAACGGCGCTTTAATTTCTGTACGTTGTAAATCTAAAAGTGCTTGATCAAGTTTGGCTTGAGCCACCAATACGTCAGGGGTTGAACTTTGTGAGGTCCCCCGAATTAAAGCTTCATTGGCATCTAAATTACTTTGTGCAGCTTTACGTTTAGATTCTGTTTGCGCCAATGCTGCTTTTGCCACATCGACATTTGCTTTAGCATTGTTTAAAGCACTTTGTGCTTTGCTAAATTCTTCTTTAGAGATTGCACCTGTCGCGCTTAACTGCTGACGGCGGGCAAACTCTTGCTGTGCTTGTTGATACGCCACATCGGCTTGCGCCACTTGTGCTTTGGCACTGTTAATATCATCTGCACTGACTAAAATCTGTGAGGACAATGAACTGCTATTTGCCGAGCTTTGTGTATATTGACGCTTGGCTTTGGTCAACGCCGCTTCAGCTTCTGCAACAGCGATTTTTGCATCACGATTATCAATAATCGCAAGTACATCGCCTTTTCTCACTTGTTGAGTATCACTGACCAAAACCTCAGCAACTTGTCCGCTGACCATTGAGGTGATTTCAGCAGTTTCAGCACCGACATAGGCATTGTCCGTTTCAACAATGTTGCCAAAAATAAAAGCCCAAATTGCATATAGAATTGCAGCTACAACAACAATAATGGCAAAAATCTTCAGCATTTTTTTACGTTTTTGTTTGGCTTCCAAATCCGCTTGCGCTTGATTTTCATCATTTGGAGAGGCATTCGTCGTTTGCGCGTCAGTCATCGCATGTTCCTAGCTTACTTGGACTTGTCAAAACATCTTTGCATTTTGGAGATATAAACTGAAAAACTGCTTAATCATATCTATATGACGTTGCTTGATGGTTGAATAAGTCAACTTCTTAAAATAGTGGTGCCCAATTTTACAGGTAAAAATCATATTATGAGAATAAAAATATTACTCTATAGTTTATCTTTATAAAAGAGGTCAATCTTATTGATATTCATATTTTTTGAAAAAAAATAAGCCAGCAAAATATGTATTTTACTGGCTTATATTGACACAATGAATACAAAAGTGTACTGATTAGTACACTTAATCAGCTTGATCAATAGGCATAAGAAGCAATGGCTGTCGCAATCGCCTTACCTTCATTATTGAACATGGTCATACGCATGGTGCAACCTTTTCGCCCCATTCTCAAAGTTTCAGCTTTGGCAATAAAGTATTCACCGCGCCCAGGTGCAAGATAATCCACACGCATATCAACTGTCGCTAAACGAGAAACTTTCTTTAATGTGTCTGGCAACTGGTCTGGCTCTGCACGTTTATACAACTCCCCCATTGCTACAATTCCACCAATACTATCCAACAATGTCGCGGCCACACCACCATGTAAAATTTGAAATGCGACATTGCCAATCAAATACGGTTTCATTTCGATATAGCCTTCAATCTCATCATTAACAACACGCATTTGCATATTGTTATGTGAAAAATAAGGCGAACCATTAAACGCTTTAGTGAGTTGGTTAAGCACCACATTTAGATCTGCTTTCGCACCTAAATGTAAATTACCAGTCCACTTTTTTTGCGATTCGCTAGGCGCAGAATCAGTTTTAGAAGAATCACTCATCATCATTTCGAAACCAATATTGAGAAAAATTTTCAGCTTTTTCCCAAAAAATATATGAAAGGGCTACAATATATGCCTAGTTTAATACTGAACATCGAGATTGTTATGACTTATACGTTCAATCGTCCTGCTTTTCCAGCTACTCGTATGCGCCGTATCCGTAAAAACGATAAGCTTCGAGCAATGGTAAGAGAGACTCAACTCACAGCAGATCATCTCATTTATCCAGTATTTGTACTTCCGGGACAAAACCAAAGCCAAGATGTACCAAGTATGCCAAATGTTCAACGATTGTCAGCAGACTTATTGTTGAAAAAAGCAGAAACCCTATTAGAACTTGGTGTATCAAAACTTGCCTTATTCCCTGTTACACCACAACAAGACAAAAGTTTAACAGCTGAAGCTGCGTGGCATGAAGATGGTTTAGTTCAAAATACTTTACGTTTGTTAAAAAAAGAACTGCCTGAGATGGTACTCATCACGGATGGTGCATTAGATCCTTATACCACACATGGTCAGGACGGCATTATTGACGATACAGGTTATGTATTAAATGATGAAACGGTTCAATGCCTGATCAAACAAGCCTTAAGCCATGCTGAAGCAGGTGCAGATGTGATCGCGCCAAGTGACATGATGGACGGCCGTATTGGTGCAATCCGCCAAGCTTTAGAAAGTAACGATTTTATTTATACCAGCATCATGGCGTACTCTGCAAAATATGCGTCTAGTTTCTACGGTCCTTTCCGCGATGCAGTTGGCTCATCATCCAACCTAAAAGGTGGTAATAAGTATAACTACCAAATGGATGTCGGTAATCGTGCTGAAGCACTGCATGAAATCGCCCTTGATATTCAAGAAGGTGCGGATATGGTGATTGTCAAACCCGGTATGCCGTATTTGGATGTGGTACGTGAAGTTAAAGATACCTTTGGTGTCCCGACCTTTGTTTATCAAGTCAGTGGTGAATATGCCATGCTTGCAGCAGCCATCCAAAATGGCTGGTTATCTGAAAGCGTGATTATGGAATCCTTGATGTGCTTCCGTCGTGCAGGTGCAGATGGTATTTGGACCTATTATGCAGAAGATGCAGCACGTCAATTAAAAGAGATGAAGTAAATCATCCCTCCCTTACTGAACTCATGGTTCCTCACCTTTTAAAAAGGGAGGAACCCATTACTGATTCAGTCGTGAGTGGAAAGTCCCCTCTTTCAAAAGATAAGCAGTATTGCTTTTGCAGGTGGGGATTAAAAATCTAAATTGGTACAGAATACACAATGCATATCGCCATTATTGGTGCTGGAGTAAGTGGCTTACTCAGCGCGCTTGAGCTTGTTGAACAAGGCTGCTCCATCACTCTGTTCGATCAACAACATGCTGGACATGCTGCTTCATGGGCGGGTGGCGGTATTCTGTCACCCATGTATCCGTGGAGATATCCCAATGAAGTCAATCATCTGGCACAACACGGCAAACAACTTTACCAACAATGGAATGAGAAACTACAACCTAAAACAGGGATAGACTTTCAAATCCATGACACAGGAATGTTAATTTTTGACGAAGCAGATTTTGAGCTTGGACTGAATTATAAAGACCAACATCAAGAACCGATGCAGCATTGTGAATACCTGCAAAGAGAGCAGCTTGAAAGCGTCAATCCCCATATTTCAGCACAGTTTCAACATGCAATTTATTTTCCACATCTAGCCAATGTTAGAAATCCGCGACTTCTTAAATCACTGATCAGCTATCTCAAACAACATCCTCAAGTTGAAGTGTATGAAAATACATGGATCGAAAAATTTAATATTCAAAATCAAAAAATTCAGTCTGTTGAAAGTGCCAATGGACAACGTTTTGTCGCAGACCAATTTGTGATTGCAACGGGTGCATGGTCAAATTGCTGGGCAGAACAATTACAGCTTTCGATCCCAGTAGAACCCGTTCAGGGGCAAATGATGTTATTTAAAACTCCGGAAAACTGGCTACCCACCATGTGTATGAACAATGTGATGTATTTGATCCCACGCCGAGATGGTCATATCGTATGCGGTTCAAGCATGGACCATATCGGATTTGATAAGCGTCCAAATGTACAAACACAGCAAAATATTTATAAAGCCTGTATCGAAATGGTGCCTGAATTGGCAAACTTCCCCATCGTTAAGCAATGGGCAGGATTACGTCCAAGCTCACCAACAGGCATTCCATATATTGGAAAAATGCCTGAACTGAATAATTTATGGGCAAATTTTGGACATTACCGTAATGGCTTATGTATGGGACCTGCTTCAGCACAGTTATTAAGACAATTGATGCTCAATCAAGATACACGTGTTGATGCAAAAGCTTATTCAACCGAGCGATTAACAGCATATACTCCACTCACTCAGCAATCATCTTTTAGCTAAAAAGTGTTTGGTTCTGGCATGAAAGAATTTAAGAGAAGACGCTTAGCTGCGTCTCTCATCTAAAACGATTGATACAATTGCTGATGCCTAGCCAGTGATTTACCAATAATTCTCTACAGCAATATTGCCTTCACCGCGACGATTCATCGTTAAACCACGGGCTTTTAATGCGGCTTTGGTGTCATCTACCATTTGTGGGTTTCCACATAGCATGACATGAGTGGTATCTGCATTGAATTTTAAATCAGCGGCTTTTTCCAATTCACCATTTTCAATCAAAATTGGTAAGCGATCATGTAAGGCTGCATTGGGATCACGCGTAACAATCGAGATAAATTTAAAACCTGTATGCCCCTCACCAAAAAGCTGGGCAATCTCTTGGATCCGATCGACATAAGCCAATTCAGATTCAGTTCTTACGCTATACACCAAGTTGATTTTTTCGTACTTTGACCAAGTTTCAAAATCTTGTAGCATCGAAATAAAAGGCGCTAGACCTGTGCCCGTTGCCAACAACCACAAATCTTTAGGCAGCGGCAATTGATAACGTGCTAAAGTTAAGAATCCATAGGGGATTTTTTCCAAATAAAGCGCATCACCAACTTGTAGATGCTGTAAATTGGAGGTAAATGCACCATCAGGAACAACGATTGAAAAAAATTCGAGTGTTTCATCAAATGGGGATGAAACCACGGAATATGCCCTTACCACCAAATCATCACCCACTTTTAAACCAATACGAGCAAATTGCCCTGCGGTAAACTTAAAATGGGCAGGTCGAGTCATGGTGAAACTGAAAAGTGTATTGGTCCAACGCTGAACAGACAAAACCTTTTCTATGCTAAATTTTTCAATTGACATGATTTCTTCGTGGCATGAAACATAGTCCTCATGGTAGCATGACTATATAATCTATGAATATTAAAATGTTAAGGCTCTACTTATGCGAATGACTTTACGCCAGTTGGCGGTTTTTGTTGCTGTCGCTCAAGAAGGTACCGTGACCAAAGCAAGTGATGCGGTTCGGTTGACTCAAAGTGCGGCAAGTATGGCTTTGGCAGATTTAGAAGATGGACTGGGTGCTCCGCTTTTCGATCGTCTTGGTAAGCGCTTACAGCTTAATGATCTTGGTCGTTTCTTACTTCCTCAAGCTTTAGAAATCTTAGGTCGCTGTGAAGCCTTTGAACAAGCAGCCAAAGGTGAACTACAAAGTATTGATTTACGGATTGGTGCAACACTGACCATCAGTGATTATTTAATGCCAGACTTAATGGCAAACTTTTTACAAGTTCAACCTCAAGCGCATTTACAGCTCCAAGTTGGTAATACCCGCCAAATGATTGAAGCGGTCAACCAATTCCAACTCGATTTGGCATTGATTGAAGGTTCATGCTTCCTACCACAACTTCAATGCATTCACTGGCGCGATGACGAACTCGCGGTATGTTGTTCGCCTAATCATCCACTGGCAAATTTACATCGTGAATTAAAGCAGTCTGACTTCCAGCATGTTGAATGGATTTTACGTGAAGAAGGTTCTGGAACACGTGAAGTCTTTGACAATGCCATTCTAAAAGATCTTGAAGATGCCAATATCCGCTTAACCCTAGGTCATAATGAAGCGATTTTAAAAATCGTTGCTGGAGGTCTAGGAATGTCATGTATTTCTAAATTGGCAATTCAGCCTTTGCTCGACAAAGGACAATTGGTGATTTTAAATACACCATTCTGGCAACTTGCTCGCCCGCTATATATGCTGGTACATCGTCAAAAGTACCAAGGACCGGGCTTAAGAGCCTTCCTAAAATTTTGTGAAAATGGTTAAAACCAAAGCTCCTCTTGGAGCTTTTTTATAACGCTTAACTTAAAAGCTATTTACCAAATTGCCGTTCACATGGTCGACCATCATGATCCCCATCCATTTGTGTATTGGGGCAATTTTTAATAAAAAATACCGCCTCATCATAAGATGTCATTTGGCTGCAATGGGTACGACCATCGCATTGATAAGGTGATTTTGCCGTTGATGCTGTTGTCGATACAGCTATGTTGCTTTGTACGGATTCTGCTTCATTCTGTTTTTGCACTGAATGATAATGACTGTTTAAAGCATTTTGGGATTTTTCACTAAACTTTACCGGTTTAACATAACCAATCTCTTTGCGCTGTTGCTCAACGATTTGCTTCTGCTGTTGCTCTAACAGTGCAAATTTAGCATGTTGTTCTTCCTGATAGGTTTGGTATTGATTCCATGTGGCAAAACTAAAATAAACGAAGCCAAAAACAATCACCAAAATCACCACAGACATAAAACCGAATTTCTGCCCTTCATTTTTACTTCGTCTTAAAATATTTTTTTGCTTATCAATATTGATCTTTTTATTTTTTAAGTCATTACTCATCGCAACATCTAAACGAATCATTTGATGTGCTTTCAATGTTCCATGTGCATTGATGATTACATATTTTATGGTTTCCCCTTTTTTCGGCTGACCACCTTCTTTTGGAAAATCAGCGATGTAAAATATTACAGATTGCGCTGAATTATGATCCAATAAAAGTCCGTAACCTTTATCATGATGATATTCAATGATTTGCCCCAAATAAAACATATAACTTCTCTTTTAAAATAAGTATGAATCGTAAAATATATTCAACTCGTTTCAGATGTTTAGTGTGAATATGCCTTTCGTTTCTGCTGTTTAATCTTGTCCTTTTGTTCTTGTTGATATTGTTGAAGTCTCATTTCCGCCTCAACTTTGTACTGCTTATAACGATCCATTGCATACATCACAGAACTTACCGCAATGAATATCACCACCGCGACGATCACAACCCAAGGGTTCAACGTCCTGCGTTTTTCAAATCGAACTTTCTTTACAGCTTGTTTGCGTTTGGAATATAAAAATTTAACTTTCAACTTTTGAATTAAACGTTGAAATGCAGTTAAATCCATATGCTTTTCAAGCAACTGCCGATCAATTTGGCTGTTAAAATATAAATCATCCCCTTTAAAATTTTGACTATCTTCTATCACCTCTAAGGACCCAAGCAACACTGCGCTCTGATTGCCCTCAGCGATTTCAATATTTCGACCCACTCCCCCCACATCAACAACAGTATTAGCATCACTTTCTTCAATGGGTTTAATGTTATCAACTGTATGAGTTTGGTCTTGCAATTCAGTATTCTGGATAACTTTAGTGGAAAGGTCAACTTGTGTTTGCGCTACAGGTTCAATCTCTTTGGCTTGATTTAAATCTCCGTCCGATTCTTCAAGCACTGGGTCATTGATTGTTGTTTGAATGGGCTCGACAAAGATGTCTTGTTGTTGTGCAACCAAGTCAATATCTGGAATAGCGTCAGGTAAAATGCCTAGTTCAGTGTGAATTTTGGTTTGAGGGTTTTGTAAGCCTTCATCAGCCAATCCCCTTCTCTTTTTCAGCGCTTTGCGAACATTTCTAATATGCTCATAGGCATTTTCTGAATAAAGATGTGGAACGGAGGGCTTGTTTTGATCATTCACATAATTTTTATGATCTAAACGCACGATAAATTTGGCGAATAAACCATCATCTTGCTCTAAAACGACACATTTAATCCGCTCACCAATTTGAGGAAGAAGCAACTGATTTGAAAAATCTTCTAATTTAAAAACAACTTGTTGATGATCATTTAATTCAATTAGACCTTGTCCTAAATCATTATCGAAAAAGGTAACAGTCCCTTTTCTGAACATTTTTTATTCTCTTATCATTAAAAAGGAGGCCCCCTATAGCCTCCTTCGATGATACTAAATTTTAATCTTTTTGCACACTACCAAAAATTTTATCTCCAGCATCACCTAAACCTGGCACGATATAACCTTGTTCATTTAAACCTTGATCAATTGAAGCGGTAAAAATCGTCACATCAGGGTGTGCGGCTTCAACACGTTTGATCCCTTCAGGTGCTGCAACCAAAACCATAACACGGATATCTTTACAGCCACTTGCTTTTAACACGTCAATCGCAGCAACCAAAGATGAACCTGTCGCCAACATTGGGTCAATAATCATGGCTAAACGATTTTGTACATCTGGAACCAATTTTTTATAATAAGTACGTGCTTCCAAAGTTTCTTCATCACGTTCTAAACCGAGGACTGAAACTTTAGCACTTGGGATAAGATTTAAAAAACCTTCTAACATGCCAATACCAGCACGTAAAATCGGCACTACAGTGATTTTTTTACCCGCAATTCTGTCTACTGTGACTTTACCATTCCAGCCATCAATCTCATGATCACACACAGGTAAATCTTTGGTTGCTTCATAAGTTAAAAGCATGGTTACTTCTTGAGCGAGTTCACGGAAATTCTTAGTACTAATGTCAGCACGGCGTAATAAACCTAATTTATGACGAATAAGTGGATGACGAATTTCTTGAATAGACACGGGAGGACACCTAAAAGGATAAAAGTAAATTTCCATTATTATAAATGTTTTTTATATCAGAGATAAGAAAAGCCCTCAATGAATGAGGGCTTTTTTTGTTAATAGCAGGATTTTATTGCGATTAGTGTTGTTGGCTCATCAAGAAATGTAAAGGAGATAAAATTTCTGATTTTAACGCCAAGTTGATGATTGGATCTGGATAAACACCAATGATCAATACCAAAGCAGCAGCGCCGAGCACCATCAAACCACCCACTTTTTGTCCCCAATGATCAACCGCATCAATACGAGGATTATCTGGTGGAGTCATATACATCACGATCATCACACGTAAGTAGTAATACAAACCAATACCACTACCCACCACGACCATAGCAGCCAAGAACCAATGTTCTGTGGTTACAGCAGCAATCACCACCATAAACTTACCGATGAAACCAGCGGTTAATGGAATCCCTGCAAGAGAAAGCATCATCACTGTTAAGGTCGCAGTCAGTACTGGACGACGCCAGAATAAACCACGGTAATCCGCAAGCGACTCAGCTTCATCAACATTGTTATATGGGCTCGACATTAACGCGACAGCACCAAAAGCACCAATCGTAGTTAAGGTATAAGTCACCACATAGACACTTACACTGCCTAAACTTGCATAACCTAAACTAATCAAAGCAATCAATAAATAACCGAAATGGGCGATTGATGAATAACCCAAAATTCGTTTTAAGTTGACTTGACGTAATGCAAGGAAGTTCCCGACTAAAATCGAAAGTACAGCGATCACAGTTAATACAGTCACGATAGACGGTACAAGAATGAAACCTGAACTTAAAATAAAGCGGACTAATAAACCAATGGTTGCAACTTTAGCAACAGTTGCAAGATAGGTCGCGATTGGCGCAGGCGCACCTTGATAAACATCTGGTGTCCATTTATGAAATGGCGCCAACGATAATTTAAACGCAATCGCAATCACGATTAATCCTGAACCCAACAAAATCATTGGTTGAGCAAGGAAACCTTTTAACTGTTCAATAAAGTCAGCCAAAGACGCAATTTGTTGCACTTGTGCTAACTGATTTCCATACAAACCTGGGAAGTCAGTAAATGACAATGTACCTGTATAAGCATAAACGTATGCCATACCCATCAACAAGATTGCTGAAGCGGTTGCAGAAAGTACCAAATACTTTACGCCTGCTTCTAGCGATTTTCCACGCTGATGCGTATATGCCAATAAGCCATACACAGGAATTGACAAAAGCTCTAAGCTAATAAAGAACGACGCATAATGAGAACTTGCCACCATTAACATTGCCCCTGTTACAGAGATCAACATCAAGATATAAAGCTCTTCACGATTATCTTTATAGGTTTCAATATAAGCGTGAGATAACGTACAGCATGCGAGTGCAGCAACTACTGCAATAAATTGATAAAACAATGTAAATGGATCAACCACAAACATGTTCATCACATTTGATGGTGCAAATGAACCACCAAACATCATGAATAAAATATCAATTGCAGCAAGGTTTAAACCCACCACCGATGCAGTCGCAATCAAATTATGATTACGCTTGATCGAGGTTAGGATCATCACCACAACAGCGGTTAAAGCAACAATAAAAACTGGTGCTAAAGGCATGAGACCCGAAAATGACATAGTGAAGTTCATGACTATTGGATCTCCACATTTTGTTGAGATACGACTTGTTGTGCCGCATCAACAACTTCTTGAACTGGAATATAGCTATTTGATAACCACGCCATACTTGAATGAGAAATATCAAGGAAGCTTTGTGGATATACACCTAACCATAATAAGCCAAATGCACAGATCAATAGAATTACTGTTTCACGTACATTCAAGTCTTTTAATGGACTTTCATAATGCTTTTTCTGCTCTTCATTTGGTGTACCAAATAAAGCTTTGTGGATCAGAATCAGGCCATAAAGACCAGCAAAGACCAAGCTAATTGCCGCAATGATGGTAAATGTTGGGAACTTAGCGAATGAACCCATCAAAATCAGGAATTCACCAATAAAGTTACCTAGACCTGGAATACCCACAAGCGCAGAGACAAAGAACATCAAGAAGAATGGTAAATACTGGAATTGACCACGAATACCACCCATCAAACGTAAGTCACGGGTATGTAAGCGTTCATACACTTGACCACACATAATGAACAATGCAGCAGATGACAAGCCATGTGCCAACATCATGATCATTAAGCCTTGGAACGTCAGAATATTACCGGCATAAAGTGCAAGTAATACGAAACCCATATGCGAAATAGAAGTATAAGCAAGCAGGCGTTTCATATCTGTTTGCTGGAAAGCACACCAAGCGCCGTAGAAAATACCAATCAAACCTAAAATAATCGCAATATCGGCAAATTGTGCAGATGCTGCTGGGAAGAATGGCAATACAAAGCGCAGTAAACCGTACGCAGCAGTTTTAATCAAGATACCCGCTAAGTCTACAGAACCTGCTGTAGGTGCTTGCGCATGCGCATCTGGTAACCAACCGTGTAATGGGAATACTGGAAGCTTGACCGCAAAACCAATAAAGAAACAGATCATCAATGCATAGGCAATATGTGGTGCCTGAGCATCTAAAGTGTTTGCAACAGCAAGTAAGTAGTTATAGTCGAAGCTAATCGTACCTGACATCTGAGAACCGTAGACCACTAAGCCTAAGATCCCGATGAGCATGATCAAGCCAGCGACTTGGGTATAGATAAAGAACTTGGTTGCAGCATAAACACGTGATTTACCGTCCGCGCCTTTATGACCCCAAAGAGCGATCAAGAAGTAGATAGGGACTAGCATCATCTCCCAGAAGAAGAAGAACAAGAACATATCAATTGCAAGGAAAACCCCGATTACCCCACCCAAAGACCATAATAGGTTTAAGTGGAAGAAGCCGACATTCTTTTGAATTTCACCCCATGAACAGCCAACTGCAAGTACACCCAGTAATGCAGTCAAGCCCACCATCAGCAATGAAAGACCATCTACAGCCAAATGAATGTTAATACCGAGTGTTTTAATCCAAGGTAAATAAAATTCTGCTGCCCAAGTTGGAGTCTTCGCCCCCAACTCATAGCTAAAGCCACCTTGTTTCCACAAAATCAGTGTTAAGCCCAATGTAACGAGCATACCGACTAATGCGATATAACGTGGCAAATGTTTATCAAGTTTATCGACCAACCAACACGCGAAACCTGCAATAAAAGGTACAAGAATCAGTGCGGGTAAAATCCAATTGTTTGTGATTTCCATCTTATTTCCCCACTACCTGAATCACGATCAAGATCATCAGCAATACCACTACACCGAGTGACATACTTGATGCATATTCACGTAATGAACCTGTTTGACGGGTACTTGTAAATTTATTCCCACTATTTACGATTGCAGGTAATACCAGCCATAAACCATCAATTGGGTCACGACCTAAAATTTTCGCAATGAGTAAATAAGGTTGAACAAATACAAGGTTGTATAAAGAATCGAAACCAAATGCATTACGGCAGATATTTGCAAGTCCAGCACCAAATGAAGTGGCTGCAAAACCTTGCACCGCTTTATAAGCGAAAGCAAATAACACCACGCCTACAGCTAAACCGACCAATGCGATACCGACTGCAAGGTGTTCTGCACCATGCATCCCTTCTTCAATCGCTTGAGAAACTTCAAATGCAGGGATATGTGCTGCATTTAAAATGTTCATCACTGGCGCTTTTAAGAAGTAAGCCAAACCTGTTGAAAGAACAGCCAAGATACCTAAAGGCGCCCAATACGTTGCACCTTTGATTTCGTGATAATGTGTTTTTTCTTCACCGAAGAATACAACCCAAATTAAACGGAATGTATAAATCGAAGTTAAGAATGCACCCGCAACACCAACCCAATACAATGAGTTATACAATGCGACAGATTGACCTTGCGCCCAAACAGCACCCAAGATTGCATCTTTTGAGAAGAAGCCGATCGTGATAAATGGGATTGCAGCAAGTGCACCACCACCAATCGCGAAGCAAGCAAATAAGAATTTGTTTTTGTAGAACAAACCACCCATTTTAAAGATGTTTTGTTCATGATGGTAAGCCAAGATCACCGCACCAGAAGACAAGAACAATAATGCCTTAAAGAATGCATGTGCAAGCATATGGAACAGACCTGCTTGATACGCTTCTGCACCCACAGCCATAAACATATAACCGAGCTGACTCATGGTAGAGTAAGCCAGAATACGTTTGATATCTGTTTGAACCAAAGCCGCAAAGCCAGCAACCAACAATGTTACAGCACCCGTAATCGAAATGAACTGCATCACTTCTGGTGTCATTTCAAACACAGAGAACATACGGCAACATAAGTAGATACCCGCGGTAACCATTGTTGCAGCATGGATCAATGCAGATACTGGTGTCGGACCAGCCATTGCATCTGCCAACCATGTTTGTAATGGGATTTGCGCAGATTTACCTGCTGCACCCAAGAACAACATCAATGACGTGATCAATGCCAAGTTATGATCAAGTGCGAGAACTTGTGAAGCATTGGCAACAATCGTGCCGATGTGTAAAGTACCAAATTGTTGGTAAAGCAAGAACAATGCGATCAGTAAGAATACATCACCAACACGCGTAACTGTAAATGCTTTAATTGCCGCAAAACCATTTGCAGGGTTTTGGTAGTAATAACCAATCAACAGGTAAGAACACAGACCTACGCCTTCCCAACCTAAGAATAACAACGCTAAGTTGTCACCCAATACAAGCACCAACATGCTTGCAACGAATAAGTTGAAGTATGAGAAGAAACGTGCGAAGTCTTCTTCACCACGCATGTACCAAGTTGCAAAGATGTGAATCAGGAAACCTACACCTGTCACCATGCCCATCATTAACAATGACAAGCCGTCAAGATGCAAACTTACACCCGGTGCAAAACCGCCTACATTGAACCAAGTCCATAAATGCTGTGCTTGCGCAACTGAACCCTGCTTAACAAAGTCCATGCCTGCAATCAATGCAAATAAAGCAGAAAGGCCAACAGAACCCGCACCAATAATTGCTGCTACATTTTCAGGAAGTTTATTACGTCCTGCCGCTAAAAGTACAAAGCCAATCAGCGGAAATAAAATCGTTAAATATAAATAACTCATCCGCGCATCTCACTAGCAGCATCTACATCCAGATGATGGAAGCGATGATAGAACTGAAGGACGATCGCTAGACCGATACAAGCCTCTGCCGCAGCAAGTGTGAGGATCAAAATAAACATAATTTGACCATCAGGTTGTGCCCATGCACTTCCTGCCACAACGAATGCCAATGCTGCTGCATTCATCATGATCTCAAGGCTCATTAACATAAATAATAGGTTGCGTCGCACCATTACACCGTAAAAACCCAGTGCAAAAAGGATAGTTGCGACGATCAAACCATGTTCTAAAGGAATGTTGCCCATTACTGTTTATCCTCTGCTGCACTCGGTTCACGTTTGCCTAAGTGGAATGCTGCAACCAATGCTGCAAGCAATAACATTGCGGCAACTTCAACCAATAATAAATAGTGGGTAAAGAGTGCTTGACCAATTGCTTTAGGTCCAATCACTTGAGTTCCAAGTACTGCACCATGTTGGGTATAGTCTGAACCTAATACCCAAACCAAACATAAGCCCACTAAGAAGCTCATGAGTGCTGGATAAGCCCAAGCATCTGAAGTCAACCATTTACGTTCTTGGTCAACTGTATGTTGACCAAGGTTGAGCATCATGACCACGAATACGAACAACACCATGATCGCACCCGCATAAACAATCACTTCAAGCGCAGCTGCAAATGGTGCACCAATGATCAAGAAGATCCCTGCAACAGCAAGTAGAGAAACGATCAAACTTAATAAAGCATGTACTGGATTGGTGTTGGTCACAACACGAATCGTCGAAACAATGGCCACGAGAGCCATTAAATAAAATGGCCACATCATGGTAATAAGCTCCGTACATCTACAGGCGCACTTTCACGTTGCGCTTGACCTTTTTCTTTACCATCAATTGCCATACCACTTACACGGTAGAAATTGTAGTCTGGGTATTTACCTGGTCCTGAAATGAGTAAGTTTTCTTTCTCATAAACAAGATCCTGACGGACATATTCGCCTAACTCAAAATCTGGTGTTAACTGAATAGCAGTTGTTGGACATGCTTCTTCACACATACCGCAGAAAATGCAGCGTGAGAAGTTAATGCGGAAAAATTCTGGATACCAACGTCCATCATCTTTTTCAGCTTTCTGCAATGAAATACAACCAACAGGACATGCAACCGCACATAAGTTACACGCAACACAACGCTCTTCACCGTCTGGGTCACGTGTTAATACGATACGACCACGGTAGCGTGGAGGTACGATTTGTTCGGCTGGCACTTCTGGATATAAAATCGTATCGCGTTTGCGTGTGACATGGCTAAACACCATCCACAACGAACGAACAATTGATCCTACGCCAGCTAGAATTTTATACATTTTGTACTCCCTGCTGTCCTAGGCCTGATTCATCAGAATCACAGCACCAGTCACCAAAAGGTTGACCAATGCAAGTGGTAAACACACTTTCCAACCAAAATTCATAACTTGGTCATAACGTGGACGCATTAAAGAACCACGTGCCAAGACAAACATCATTACAAAGAATGCTGTTTTCGCAATGAACCAGAATGCATCTGGAATGAATGGAATATTTAAATTAAATGGTGCTAACCAACCGCCAAAGAATAAAGTCACGATCAGTGCTGAAATTAAAATGATGTTGACGTATTCGGCAACGAAGAACATCCCCCATTTCATACCACCATATTCGACATGGTAACCTTCTGCCAATTCTTGTTCAGCTTCTGGTTGGTCAAATGGATGACGATGCGTTACCGCAACACCCGCAACCACGAAGATCATGAAACCAATGAATTGCGGAATCACAAACCATACATCACGTTGTGCTTCTACGATGTCACGCAAGTTAAATGAACCTGCAATTGCCACCACACCCATCAATGAAATCCCTAAAAAGACTTCATAAGAAATGGTTTGTGCTGCTGAACGTAGACCACCTAGTAACGCATATTTGTTGTTGGATGCCCAACCACCAAATAACACCGCATATACTGCAATACCTGCCATTGCCATAAAGAACAATAGCCCGATACTCATGTCTGAAACACCTAAGTAAGGTGAAACAGGAATAACCATGAATGACAGTACTGCAGTCGCCATTGCCACTGCTGGTGCTAAACGGAAGGTTAACTTATCTACAAACTTTGGTGTCCAGTCTTCTTTGAACATGATTTTCAACATGTCGGCAACGATCTGGAACATCCCGCCAGGACCAACACGGTTTGGTCCATAACGGTCTTGCCATAAGCCCAGCAAACGACGTTCAATAAATGACATCAAAGCGGCCAGTAAAACCACAACCAACAAAATTACGATGGCTTGAATCACTGAATAAGCGATTGGCCAGTCTTGTGCCCATGTCGGTAGTGCGCGTAAAGATTCATTCATGATTACACTCCTACCGTTACAGATACAGGTTCAGCAAGTGAAACTGTTGGTGCTTGGCCGACTGGATAACCGATATAACCTGTTGGTAAATATTCAATCACATGCACAGGAAGACTAATCGTCGTTTCGCCTGCTTTCACTGTCAGTTGTTGCCCATCTTGAACATTCAAACGTGCTGCATCTTGCTCGCCCACAGCAAAAGTCGCTTCTGGAATACGCGATTCCATCACCGGTGTTTTAATCGTAAATTCACCTGAAGCGAAAATATGATGCATTGGAACCAGACGGAAACTCTCTGGATTTGCCACGACCGCAGTTGGCGCGACATAGCTACGTGCAGGACGTTTTACTAAGCGATCAAATAAACGAACGCCTGAATCACCACCTTTAAGGTGACCACCCACTTCATCTTGGTATTTGTTCCAAGCTTGTGGTGAGTTCCAACCCGGTGCCCATGCAAATGGAACCAATGACGATGCATTTTGCGGTCCAACATAACCTTCCATAGAGAATGTTAATGCGGAATCGACATCGACAGGTTGTTTCGGCTCATGTACGTTTAATGGTGCACGCATTGCAGTACGACCTGAGTAACGACGCGGTTCACGGGCAATTTTCAAGCCATGAACACGGTAGCCCGCATCAGGTGCAACATCTTGAATCGCTTCAAGAACTGGAACATTTTTGACCACAGACTCAATTACGTCATCCAACAATGTCCACGAGATCGCTTTACCTTTCACACCCGTTTCAATGGCATGTAACCAGCGCCAAGATTCTTTGATGGCATATTCTGGTTTGTAATAGCTTGGGTCATAAACTTGATAGAAGCGTTGCGCACGACCTTCTTGGCTGACCACTGTTCCATCGCCTTCTGCAAAGCTTGCAGCAGACAAGACAACATCAGCTGCTTTTACGGTTTCAGTTTCAGAATGATCAAGCACTATCACACTTTGCGCTTTGTCTAGAGCAGCCTGAACTTGTACAGCAGGTAAACGGCGGAACAAATCATTTTCAACAATAATGATTGACTCATAATCTTGAGCAAATGCTTGTTCTAAGCTTAAACCACCAAACAAAGCCATACCCATTGAGTTCACTTCTGGAACTGTCAATGTTAAGCCTGCATTTCCACCTAGGTTTTGTGCAACTTGTGCAGCAGCTTCCATGATGGCAGCATCTTGTAAGCTAGTACCCGAGATGATTAATGGTTTTTTCGCAGCTTTTAACGTATCCGCAATGCTTTGTGCAAATGCTTTAGCATCATCATCTAAACCAAGAATCGCATCCCCGTTTACACCCGCAGCAATCGCAAAACCTAAACGTGCAATATCGTTTGGAGAAGCAACAACTTCACCCTCAGCAATATCAGCCAAACGTGTTTGTGTTGCAGCCAAGATATAGATTGGAGAATTTGCATCCTGACCAATACGTTTTACAGGTTCAGCTAACCAATCTTGTGTACGGCGGTCTGCAGCCATTTGTTTGGCTTTGTTTTTCGCAGCTTGGCGAACAGACAATGCCATACGTGGTGCAGTTTGCGTTAAATCTTCACCCAAGATCAAGACTGCATCATAGCTTTCGATTTCGCGCATACTTGGGTTATAAACACCCTCAGCTTGCATAATCGATGCAGCAAGTTCAACCAAGTTCTGTTCTTTTTGAGAAAGACCAGTTGAATAATTTTCTTGGCCAACCAACTCACGCAACGCATAGTTTGATTCTAATGATGCACGTGGAGAACCAATACCCAAGACTTTTTTGCCTTGAACATTTTCAATCACTGAATCCAGCGCCACATCAACAGAAACAGTTTTAACTTCTGTTGCAGCACGGAATTGCGGCTGACGTGGACGATCTTCACGGTTCACATAACCCGTACCAAAACGACCTTTATCGCAAAGGAAATATTGGTTAACGTCACCATTGAAACGATTTTCTACACGACGTAATTCGCCATAACGCTCACCCGGAGAGATGTTACAACCAGAAGAACAGCCTTGGCATACGCTAGGCGCATACTGCATGTCCCACTTACGGTTATAACGTGCCGAATGGGTTTTATCGGTAAATACACCTGTTGGGCACACTTCAGTCAAGTTACCAGAGAACTCAGACTCTAAAGTGCCTGATTCTGGACGACCGAAGTAGACACGTGATGCATTGGCATAAACACCAAAGTCTGTACCACCAGCATAATCGTTGTAGTAACGAACACAACGGTAGCATGCGATACAACGGTTCATCTCATGTGCAATGAAAGAACCCAACTCTTGGTTGTGATGCGTACGTTTGGTAAAACGATAACGACGACGATCATGTTGCGTCATTACGGTCATATCTTGTAAATGACAGTGACCACCCTCTTCACAGACTGGACAGTCGTGTGGGTGGTTGGTCATTAAGAATTCCACAATCGATTCACGGAAATCTTTTGCTTCTTTGTCTTCAATCGAAATAAAGGTATTGTCAGATGCAGGAGTCATACATGACATTACTAAGCGACCACGAGTATCTTCTGGATTCGCATATTGAGTAACAGCACATTGACGGCAAGAACCGACAGAACCTAAAGCTGGATGCCAACAAAAATATGGGATGTCGATGCCAAGACTCAAACATGCTTGTAGCAAGTTTTCCGAGCCATTGACTTCATACGATTTTCCATCGACATGAATTGTAGCCATAGTCGAATTCCTTAAACTTGTTCTACGTGGCTGGCTTGGGCTACAGGACGATCTGTCACTTTAGCTTCAAACTCGCTACGGAAATATTTGAGTGCACCCATCAATGGTTCCATCGCACCTGGTGCGTGAGCACAGAATGTTTTACCAATCCACAATTTGCGAGTCAGTTCTTGAAGATGTTGAATGTCTTCCATCTTCCCTTCACCTTTCTCAATTGCGACAAGTGCTTTGACCGCCCAAGGTAAACCATCACGGCATGGCGTACAGAATCCACATGATTCACGTGCAAAGAATTCTTCTAAGTTACGCGTTGCAGAAACCATACACTGGGTTTCATCAACGACCATTAACAAACATGTACCTAGACGAGAACCTGCTTTCATAATGCTTTCTGAATCCATTGGAAGATCAATGTGTTCAGCAGCTAAGAAGTCAGTCGATGCCCCACCCGGTAACCATGCTTTCAGTTTAAGACCATCGCGCATACCGCCAGCATAGTCTTCAATCACTTCACGTGCAGTCGTACCAAACGGTAATTCCCAAAGGCCAGGGAAAGTCACTTTACCTGATGCACCATAAATTTTAGTGCCTGGATCTTTAGATTTACCCGCAGACAAACCGATATACCACTCAGGCCCACGCAACATAATTGCTGGCAAGTTGTTATAGGTTTCTACGTTGTTTACGATGGTCGGACGGCCCCATGCACCTGCAACTTGCGGGAATGGCGGCTTAGTACGTGGATTTGCACGACGGCCTTCGAGTGAGTTAATCAATGCAGTTTCTTCACCACAGATATAACGCCCCGCACCGGTATGCACATGCAGGTCAAAATTCCAACCTGTATCTAAGATGTTGTCACCCAAATAACCTTTAGCACGCACTTGTTCTAAAGCTTCATTTAAGTATTGTGCAGCTTCAATGTATTCACCGCGAATGAAGATATAACCCTGAGTTGCTTCGAGGGTATAACCTGCAATCAACATCCCTTCGATCAATTGATGTGGAAGTTTTTCCATCAACAAACGGTCTTTGAATGTTCCCGGTTCCATTTCATCGGCATTACAGATTAGGTAACGAGGACCACCATCATTGGGTGCCATCAATGACCATTTAATCCCTGCTGGGAAACCTGCACCACCACGACCTTTTACAGTCGCTGCTTTGATGACTTCAAGAACGTCTTTAGGTGGCATAGAAAGCGCTTTTTTAAAGCCTGCATAGCCTTCTAAAGCTTCATAGTCATCAGCACTACGAACAAATTCCTGTTTACTCAAACGCCATGTTAATGGGTGAGTTTCAGGGTTTCCTTCGCCATAAATTGGTCTTGGTTCGGTATTCATACATACTTCTCCAATAACTGTTTCACAGAAGTCACTTCAACCAAACCGTGTGTATCTTCATCAATCATCAGGGTTGGACCTTTGTCACAGTTCCCTAAACAGCAGATCGGCAATAAAGTAAAACGACCATCAGCTGTCGTTTGACCAAATTGGATACCCAGTTCACGTTGGAAAGCTTCTGCTAAAGTTTCCGCACCCATCAAGAAACATGCAATCGAATCACATAATAAAATTACGTGACGACCTACAGGCTGACGGTATATACGGTTATAGAATGTTGCAACACCTTCTAAATCCGCAGTTGTAATTGTCAATAATTGAGCAATTGCATGTAACTGCGCGTCATCCACCCAACCATTACGGCGTTGCACACACTTTAAAGCATCCAAAGACGCTGCGCGTGGGTATGGGTAGTGACCCATGTGATGTTCAATTTCATGGATTTCTTCGCTGGTCAGAATCCCTTCAACATTCACACGTGGCTTTTTATCAGTCAAAATCATCATAATGCGTTTACCCCTTAGCGATCCACGTCAGCCATAACGACGTCAATTGTCGCTAAATAAATGATCAAGTCAGATACAAGACTGCCGTTAATCACGGAAGGAATTTGCTGCAAGTGGGTGAAAGTAGGTGTACGAATACGGGTACGGTAACTCATGGTTGACTTATCTGAAGTCAAGTAATAGTTAGACGCACCTTTCACCACTTCTGCCATTACAGAGGCTTCACCAGCTGGCATTACAGGACCCCATGACACGCTCAAGAAGTGCGTAATCAAAGTTTCAATATCTTGTAAAGTCTTATCTTTTGGTGGTGGAACTGCCAATGGATGATCCGCTTTATAAGGACCAGAAGGCATATTATCCAAACACTGTTTGACGATTTTTAACGACTCTTCGATTTCGCGATAGTGAACCATTACACGCGCGTAAGCATCGCCTTCATACTCTAACGGCACTTCAAAGTCGTAATTTTCATAACCACTGTATGGACGATATTTACGAACATCAAAATCAATACCTGTCGCGCGTAAACCTGTACCTGTTACACCCCAAGCCAATGCCGATTTAGCATCGTATTGCGCAACATTACGGGTACGACCCACAAATACTGAGTTTTTCAGTGCAGCAGTATGATATTCCTTCAAACGTTTTGGCATCCATTCGAGAATTTCACGAATCAGTTTTTGCCAGTTGTTTGGAAGGTCATGTGCTGTCCCGCCGATACGGAACCATGCTGGGTGCATACGGAAACCAGTGATCGCTTCAATTGCGTCATAGATTTTTTGACGATCCGCAAACATATAGAATACGGGTGTCATACCACCGGCATCCTGAATCGCAGTACCGATATACAACAAGTGGTTATTGATACGGAATAATTCAGACATCATGACACGGATACATTGTGCACGATCAGGAACAGTAATCCCTGCAAGTTGCTCCACACCCATGACATAAGGCATGTTTTGCGCACAACCACCTAAGTAGTCGACACGGTCTGTATACGGAATAAATGAATGCCAAGTTTGACGTTCAGCCATCTTTTCCACACCACGGTGGTGATAGCCAATATCAGGCACACAATCTTTCACTTCTTCGCCATCAAGCTGCAAAATTACACGGAATGCACCATGCGCAGATGGATGGTTAGGCCCTAAGTTCAAAAACATAAAGTCTTCATCGGCATTACCGCGTGTTAGACCCCAATCTTCTGGAACGAAACGAAGATGTTCTTGCTCGAAATCTTGTTTAGCCTTGTCTTGCATGTACGGTGTATATTCAGTCGCACGTGCAGAATATTCTTTACGTAGTGGATGACCTTCCCAATAGGTTGGCAACAAGATACGACGAAGCATTGGATGCCCTTCGAAATTGATCCCAAACATATCGTAAGCTTCACGTTCGTACCAATTGGCATTTGGCCAAATATTGGTCGCTGTTGGAACGTTAATATCGTTCTCACTCAACGCCACTTTGATACGAATATCACTATTACGTTCTAATGAAAGTAAGTGATAGAACACTGTGAAATCAGATGCAGGTAAACCATCACGGTTGTTACGCAAACGTTCATCGACCGCAGATAAGTCAAACAGCATCACATAAGGACGTGGTACTGTACGCAAGTACATTAGAACTTCTTGTACACGTGCGCGCTCAACCCAGACCGTCGGAAAATCTTCAAACGTCGGTTGCACGTAAAAGTTCTCGCCAAATTTGGCTTTGAGATCTTCTACAATTGCAAATGCTGGGCGGGAATCAACTGGAGTCGATTCTGGCATAGCAATTTCAGTTTCAGCCATTGGCTTGGCTTCCTATTTAATACAAATTCTGTCAAATTCCCTGATGACCATATCCATCAGATATGTCAAATACTCATCAGAAAAAATTACTCAATTTCATCCATAGAGCGTAAGTTTTTCACTGCAATACGTTCAGCGTTCTTACGGTCGCGTTCTGGCATCATCTTTGGCTTATACACTGGCTGAAGATCATCACCGATTACCGCAGAGAGCGGACGACGTTCTAATTGAATTTGGTCTTGCAATAACATCAAGGCTTGAATCAATGCTTCTGGACGTGGTGGGCAACCTGGAACGTACACGTCAACAGGAATGATTTTATCCACACCTTGTACAACAGAATAGATGTCGTACATACCACCAGAGTTTGCACAAGCACCCATTGAAATCACCCATTTAGGCTCAAGCATTTGTTCATACAAACGTTGAATTACAGGTGCCATTTTAACAAAGCAAGTCCCTGCAACGATCATCAAATCTGCCTGACGTGGCGAAGCACGAATAACCTCGGCACCAAAGCGCGACAAGTCATGCACACCAGTTAACGTGGTTGCATATTCAACGTAGCAGCAAGATGTACCAAAGTTAAAAGGCCATATTGAGTTTTTACGGCCCCAGTTTACAGCTGTGTGTACTACATCCTCTAAGCGAGTCATGAACACATTTTTATTCACTTCTTCTTCAAGTGGATCTGTCACAATTTGACGATCTTGAAGCGGATATTGTTCAGCTTCTGGATTCGCACGGGTTAAAGTATATTTCATTCCCGAGTTACTCCTTGTTCAGAGACATGGTCGGTGTTTTATCTTTCACACGACCAGAAGATTGAGCTGGAATAGTTCCAGTAGGATCCATCACCAACTCTTCAATTGAATTGAAGCGAGTAATTTCTGCAAGGTCCATATTTGGTGAACCAATTTTAGGTTTAATCCCTGCGATTTTACGTTTATCTGAAGGTGACCAGTTCAATGCACCTGTAGATAATTCATAAATCAAACCAACGAGTAAAACTAAAATAAATACAGCTGCAGCTGAAAACCCAACCCAACCTACTTCACGTACAGATGTCGCCCATGCATATAAATAGAGGGCTTCCAAATCGAATACAACAAAGAAGATTGCAACAAGGTAGAACTTCGCAGACAAGCGGATACGTGCACCACCAGCACTAACCACACCTGATTCAAATTGCTCTTGCTTCGCACGTCCCCATGATTTACCCCCAAGGAGCAAAGGAACGGTGAGCATAAAGACACATAAAAATGTCACGCCGATCACGAAGGCAATGATTGCCCAATCGTATGGAGTAATGGCACTCATGCGGGGATAACTCCTGGCAGGCCTATTATTTAACAAAGAATGTATGTATTGGCCTTGCAAATACACCAAACACAAAATAAATCTGGTCAATTGTACCCGATTGATGTCATCTGTTGCTAGTTAATAGCTCTAAGTCTTTCGGATGATTTTTTAGACAAAAGCTATAATTTTTCCTGATTCACAGCGATACAGCGCTGACTTATCGTTTTATCAAATTTCTATCCCTATTCTTATTAGTTTTTCCGAAGTTTATTTTTTAATCATGAATTAAAAATGACAAATCAGTAGCTTAATCCGATTCAGTCCAACTAAAAGCTTCGATTTATCCATGCTTTTCTGCGATTTAATTGGCTAATTTCTACAAATATAAGGATTTACCATCTAAAATATTTTGTTACATTCTATGTGATAAAATAGTCACATTAGATCAACCAAGTGATAAAAATTATCTTATTGTGATAATTTTTAAATATTACAAAGTTATTTATAATTTTTTATACTTTACTATTATCAAAACCAACTTATTTCAGTGAAATAACCCGCTTTAAACCATCCAGCGCCAAATGTTCAATGCCTACTTTTGACCTACCTTGTGCCCTCTTATGATTTTCTGATTTAAATTTTCGAAATAGTCAGCACTGTCAATGATGTCATTTTTCGCACATACCACCTACTTAAGCTCACCCAAACTGGCCAAACTAAAGCCGTTTGAAAGGTGAGTAACTTATCGCCACTTAAATCAATAAATTGTATATTTAACACCCAATTGCAAAAAAAGGTGTTCATTGTCGCAAACTTAGACGAATTGTCTACAGAGCCTATACACATTGAACTACTTTTATGTATATGCTATTCAATATGAACAACTTTAAATCAATAATTTAGGGGTAAAACAAGATGGAATTCAGCAGCAAGCCAAACTATTTTTTATTTGCACAATTACTGATTCGTCATATTGAAAATTACGTCAAAAAACACGCTGATGCACAAAATGCAATTTTTGATCTAAGAGATGTTTATGAACTTTTCCGTCAAGATCTTGCCGCAACCACGACAAATCTAGAAGGGATTTTAAATATCGCGGATGAATATCGTATTGATACTATTCAAGGTGACCAAAAAATCATTAGCAGTTATAAAATTGACGCTGAACAAAATAGCTTATTGATTGACTTTAATCATGATGCATTACAAGCATTGCGAGACAGCAAGCCAATCATTGCACCTGATGCAACGCTTCAACAATAAGATCTAGACTAAGCAACACCCAGACATAAAAAACCACCGAAATTTTCGGTGGTTTTTTTATTTGAAACCAAGCCTTCAGTCCACAATAGCATTCTTCTTATTCATCCAGTATTCCACACTACACGAAGCCCAACTGGATCGCTGCCCCATGGTGTCGTGCTCGAAGCTGATGACTTGAACCCAGTATCGCGTACTAGGTTGATGGTATGGATCAGTTTACTGGCGGCAGTATAGACCAACACTGCCAATGGCCTTTGAAAACGAAGACGCAAAAATAAACCTTGATCATTCGGAGTGACTTCAAAATCTTCTGAAAAACTCAATTTTATATAAGATCATTAATACCTGTAATAATTTCTGCAATTAAATCAATACTGATGGTTAATACGATATCCCAAGATTCACAATCCTCCCCGATCAAAATATAAATCTCGCCATCATCAGCTTTTTTCCAATGAACTGGGCTGTTGGCAGATTCTCCTGCCTTTATACAAGTAACAGAATCTGTTGTTATTTTTTTCAATTCTTCCACTTGGTCAATTGAAATATAAATATTAATCTCAATAAATTGGTTGGCAATTTTTATTATAAATGCAGGATGCCCATTCCCATTAAATGCATGATCAATAGTAGTATCAAAATTAGCGTTCACCATTCAAATTTCCTTAATGAATATTATCAATATCAATATCAATATCAACATCAATGCTCAAGCTATTTAGTTTGGTCTGCGTAATTATGTTTAGAAAGGTCTGACAAAGAGTACGTTTTGATGTTCCGATAGATATCGTTATTTTTACATAACGCGAATATCATACAAATGTAATAGTTTACCTGCATTTATTGGCGCACAAAAAACAGCATATAAATCTGATTCAGAATCATCAAACCATAATTGGACCTCAATTATATGTTTATTAACACGATCTCCTTTGAGAGAGAAAACCTCTGTATCCCCCAGTACATCGTCAGGGATTTGTGTCATTTTCACAAATCCACTTAAATGCGCAAATTCATTTACAGCAACTCTATATTCATTTGCCGTTGATGGATAGGCCAGTTTATTTTTTACCAATTCCTCATAGTCATCAGAAATCATAAGATTCAATATTTTTATCATTGATTCTTTATATATTGGAAATTCTCTTAGAAAAATATTTTCATTTGTCATTTTCTGTTCCCAACTTCTCGCATTGCCGTGGATGGAGTAATTCCAATCTTCTGAAAATATAGATCAAAAGGCATCCAACATTTTTGAGTGAATTTTTGTATTGAACGTCCCTTCTCCCATTGGGAGAAGGTTAGGATGAGGGTTGTTTTATCTTAAATAATGACTTTAAAGATGACTGATAAACCAAGTCAAATAGCGCTTAATTGATAATACTTAACAGCATGATTTAACAGTTAAGCTTTTTTCTTTTTAAAACGCTCTACAGGCCAAGACATGGTAAATCTTGCACCACCCAAATCTGAGCTTTGATCAACTTCAATCGTCCCGCCAAACCAATACGCAATACGACTAACAATTGAAAGTCCTAAACCATAACCACCCGAAGCACGAGTACGGCTATCATCTAAACGTGCAAATGCCTCAAATACACGTTTACGGTCTTCCTCTGGAATCCCCGGACCATCATCTTCTACACAGACATAGGCCATATTGGTCTGGTGATTGACACCACCACTGATATTGACTTGATGATCACAGTAACGTATCGCATTTCCCACCAAGTTTTGTACAACACGATGTAAATAACGACGTTCTGCATCGACAATGACATCAGATGAAAGTGGGTTGATGTGGATAATCTTTTGCGTTTTTAATGCTTCAGTTTCTACCGCAACTTGCTTTAATACATCAATCAATACAATTTTTTCAAAATCTAATGAAGGTGTACCTTGCTCTAATTTCGCATAGGTCATGATTTCATCAATCAGCGTATTTAACGCTTCGATGTCTTTATCAATCATCTCGACCTGTTGCAAACGATATTCATGGTCATCTTCATCTGCCAGCATTTCCATACCAAAACGGATTCGCGCCACAGGTGTACGTAACTCATGTGATACCGCACGCATCAACTCACGCTGTGCTTCAATCAAACGCTGTATATGGTCAGACATGCTGTTATAACTGGTGGCTAGACTGGCCATTTCGTCATAACCCTCAACAGGTACACGTTGCGACATATCCCCTGTTCTCATCACATCCAAGGCTTCATTCACCTGTTTCAACTTGCGTTGCATCGGCACAATCAAGCCATACACCCCCAAACAGAGTAAGAACATACTCAGCAATGTAATTCCGGCTGCCAATTTGACCGGCATCCAGTTAAACATTGGAACGGGGCCAAGCACCAACACATCTGTAGGTGAGTTTGGTAAAGGTGAAACAATCGAAATGGTGGTACCACGTACAGTTGCACTGTCACGCCATAAAATCACACTTTGATCTGATCTTAAACGACCAATTTGCTCGGAATCGAGATTGAGCTGAGAAATCTTTTCCACACCAACATGATAAGAGAAATGTTGTTGAATTTTCTTAAGATATTCTTGTTCTTGACCGGGATAATAGACCAAATAATCCAGAATAAATACTGGAAGCGCCTTCATTTGGCGTTCGCCAATTTGATCGACTTTGATATATAAATAGTGTTTAGGGTCATTTCTGATCCCTATCACCAGATAGGCAATCCCTTGTTCTGCATCATAACGCACCACCGCTTTTTGACTTTCTATACGTTTTTCTTCAGTACGAGATAAGTCAACTTTGCGCGCTTCGAGATAATAAATGGGAAGTTCTAATAGATCAGACGCATCTGAAATCCAATCTAGGCGCTGCTGCTCAGTTTGCTGACGTGCCACACCTTCACTGATCACAAATGAAATTCCATCTGTGAGAGACTCACGATATTCCTGCGCACGTTGATAATTAATTATTTGGACAAGTAAATATCCAAACAAGGCAACCAACACAACAAGAATGACTAATCCTGCATAGATGCGCAAAAATATACTGTGTTTAGACACGCAAACTAACCTTCTTTATGCCTGTCCTGTGATGGACAAGCATCTTAGATGACTGACCCATCGTTTATAGACCAGTCTCTTTAACAAACAAATAACCTTTACTACGTACAGTTTTAATACGTTTCGGATTTTCAGGATCATCACCAATTTTTGGACGAATACGTGAAATACGTACATCAATCGAACGGTCTTGACCATCATATTCAATACCACGCAGACGTTCAAAGATGTCTTCACGTGACAAGATACGCCCTGCATTCGATGCCAATAACCAAAGTAGATCATATTCAGCACTGGTGAAGTCAACCAACTCACCATTAAGTGTCACTGAACGACCGCCATTGTCGATCACAAGATCGTCAAATTCAATACGTTGTGCAACTTCATCTTCAGGCGCTTTGTCTGTACGACGTAATAATGCACGAATACGTGCAAGCAATACACGCGGTTGAACAGGTTTAGCAACATAGTCGTCCGCACCCATTTCTAAACCAAGAACTTGGTCCATATCTTCAGTACGTGCAGTCAACATCAAAATCGGTTGATGATAATGTGGACGAACTTCACGACAAACGGTTAAACCATCTGCACCCGGCAACATCACATCTAACACAACCAAGTCTGGTTGTTCAGCAATGATGCGGCGAATTGCACGGTTACCATCTGGCTCTACCCCAACTTCCAATCCATTGCGAATTAAGTATTCCTGAGTTAAGCGAGCTAGGCGCTCGTCATCTTCAACAATCAGAATCTTTGGTAACTTTTCTTCTTGGCTCATCTATTTGCCCCTATATTTGATTTTGGAGTCTGCTACAAATCTCGCAGATTCAACACACTATGTTTTGCAATATACACACGTTTACAATGTAAACAAGACCTCATTCACCAAACTGATACATGAGCGTATCAATTTGTTATATTTTTATTAACTATTGAATTGTAGGCAGTTTTATAAAATCAATACACATCATTTTTAAATTTCTTCAAGACAATCAATAGCTGGACTAATTTTTATACAAAATATTTCATTGTTCATATTCTGTCTCATCAGTTTATCGTTTTTTGAGTTATCCACACACTTATCTATAAGCACTCTGCGGAGTCTTTGCTATGCTATGTGCTTGTCTCATAAGGCATATAAGAAAAATGACGCTTTGATGTAAAAAGATGCAAATAAAAATTTACTTTTCAGGGATAAAATATTCTTGAAATGTCAATATTGATCTACCCTTAAAATTACCGTATCTTGTGTTCTAAATTAAATTAAACCACTAAGTATTGTGTTTAGTCCTCAAACATCGTGACAACAATTTTTGCAGTTTGTCCGATTCAAATGGTCCATAAACATAACAATGATGACAATGGAGCTACGCTGACAATGAACGCCATTACAACCCCTGGTCAACTACAAGTGATTAAACGCACTGGTGATGTTGCCGCTTTTGATGCAGATAAAATCTCTGTAGCAATTGGTAAAGCTTTTTTGGCTGTAGAAGGTCAACAAAGTGCAGATTCAAGCCGTATTCATGATCGCATCACTCAGCTCACAGAGATGGTGATGAATACTTTTAATCGTCGTTTACCTTCTGGCGGAACAATTCATATTGAAGAAATTCAAGACCAAGTTGAATTGGCGCTTATGCGTACAGGCGAACAAAAAGTTGCACGTGCATATGTGATCTATCGTGAACAACGTTCTGATGCACGTAAACAAACCGGTGCTCATCATCACCCAACCTTACAAATCACAGATGCGAACGGTCAGCTTCAGCCTCTAGATTTGGGTAAACTTCAAGCCACGATTGAAAAAGCAAGTGAAGGCTTAGAAGGCATCAATGTTCAAGCCATTGTCGATGAAACAGTTAAAAACTTATATAACGGTGTAAAACAGTCAGACATCTCAACCACAATGATGATGGCGACACGTACCCGTATCGAACAAGAACCAAACTATACTTATGTAACTGCCCGCCTATTACGTGATGACTTGGTTGCAACAGGTTTAAAATTCTTAGGTTTAGCGACAGATACTATTGAAGGCGATGCACTCGAAACTTATTTAAACAAAGGTATTGAGCTTGAGCTTCTCTCTCCTGAGCTTTTAAACTTTGACCTTGCAAAATTGGCAGCTGCGATCAAACCAGAACGCTCAAACCAATTTACCTATTTAGGTTTACAGACTTTATTTGACCGTTACTTCATTCATTCAAATGATGTACGTTTCGAACTTCCGCAATTGTTCTTTATGCGTGTTTCAATGGGACTTGCATTAAATGAAGAACAGCGTGAAGACCGTGCAATCGAATTCTATGACTTATTGTCTAGCTTCGATTATATGGCGTCTACACCGACCCTGTTTAACTCAGGTACATTACGTCCACAATTGTCGAGCTGTTACTTAACTACGATTCAAGATGATCTTTATGACATCTATGGTGCGATGCGTGACAATGCCCTTCTTTCTAAATGGGCAGGCGGTTTAGGTAATGACTGGACACCAGTACGTGCCTTGAACTCATATATCAAAGGTACCAACGGTAAGTCACAAGGTGTTGTACCTTTCCTTAAAGTTGCCAACGATACTGCTGTTGCAGTAAACCAAGGTGGTAAACGTAAAGGTGCAGTATGTGCATACCTAGAAACTTGGCACTTGGACATTGAAGAATTCCTAGAGCTTCGTAAAAACACTGGTGATGACCGTCGTCGTACCCATGACATGAACACGGCTAACTGGGTTCCAGATTTGTTTATGCAACGTGTGATTGAAGATGCTGAATGGACACTATTCACACCATCTGAAACACCTGATTTACATGATTTAACTGGCGGTGAATTTGCTGAACGCTATGCTTACTACGAAGGCATTGCAAAAGAAAACAACATGCTACATAAGAAAATCCGTGCGAAAGACTTATGGCGCAAAATGTTATCGATGTTGTTTGAAACAGGTCATCCTTGGATCACATTCAAAGACGTATGTAACTTACGCTCACCACAACAACACGTAGGTGTAGTGCATTCATCTAACTTATGTACTGAAATCACTTTAAATACCAATAAAGATGAAATCGCAGTATGTAACTTAGGTTCGATCAACCTTGTACAACATGTTCAAGGCGGCGCATTAGACCGTGAAAAATTAGCGCGTACAGTTAAAACTGCTGTTCGTATGCTCGACAACGTAATTGACATCAACTACTACGCAGTTGAACAAGCACGTAATTCAAATATGAAACACCGCCCTGTCGGTATGGGTATCATGGGCTTCCAAGATGCTTTATATGAATTGGGTATGGGTTATGGTTCTGATGCAGCGGTAGATTTTGCTGATGAATCAATGGAAGTGATCAGCTACTACGCGATTCAAACATCAAGCGACCTTGCTGTTGAACGTGGTGTGTATTCAACATTTAAAGGCTCATTGTGGGATCAAGGTATCTTACCAATCGACTCTTTAGATATCGTTGCAAAATCACGTCCAGAGCGTATGTTTGAAGTTGACCGTACACAACGTTTGGACTGGGATACATTACGTACTAAAGTTCAAAAAGACGGTATGCGTAACTCAAATGTGATGGCGATTGCACCTACAGCAACCATTTCAAATATTTGTGGCGTTTCACAGTCTATCGAACCGACGTTCCAAAACCTTTATGTAAAATCTAACCTTTCTGGTGAATTTACAGTGATCAACCCGTACTTGGTACGTGCGTTAAAAGATCGTGGTCTTTGGGACTCTGTGATGGTTAACGACTTGAAACACTTCGAGGGTTCAGTACAAAAAATTGCACGTATCCCTGAAGAGTTAAAAGCAATTTTTGCGACTGCATTTGAAGTCGATACACGTTGGATCGTAGATGCTGCATCACGTCGTCAAAAATGGATCGACCAAGCACAGTCATTGAACCTTTATATCGCTGGTGCAAATGGTAAGAAACTAGACATCACTTATAAGATGGCTTGGTTACGTGGTCTTAAAACCACTTATTACCTCCGTGCATTAGGTGCAACCTCTGCGGAAAAATCAACCATTAACACGGGTGCTTTAAACGCAGTAAAAGCAACAACTGTTGCTGCACCAGTGGCTGCGGTTGCTCAAGAAACTAAACCTGAAGCACCTGCTGAAGAAGATGGTTTCGCTCAAGCAGCACCAGTACCACAAGCATGTTCAATCGACAATCCAGATTGTGAAGCTTGTCAGTAAGTAATCCTCCCCAATCCTCAAGGGGAATAAAGTCCCCCCTTTAAAAAAAAGGGGGATTTAGGGGGATTCAAAAAATCTGAAATTATAAAAGGCGAAGAAATGTTCCATTTAAGTCATAACTATGAGTTAGGCGTAATCGTGCTGATCTTAGCCTTTTTAGTTTTTTACGTGCCTGCGGTCTATGCATTCTTTGCGATCCGTAAGCAGCAAAAGCGTAAGCAAAATAAGTAGTGTGGGTATCTGTTCTTTCGAACAAGAACAAAACAACTATCGGCAAAACTTAATTTTGCTTGCACAGAATAAGCGTATAGTAGTGACATCTTCCATTGTGAGATGTCGAACATAGATATTAACAACGAAGAGAGAACAACGATGTCTATCCTAAGTTGGGACGATTTTGAAGATGATGAACAGAAACAAGCTGCACAAGCTCACCAGCCTGCGCCCGTCGAACAGAAAAAAACGACTGATTCGCAAGTGGTATCTGATACAAAGCAGTCATCGCAGAATGTGGCAACTACACAATCCGCTGGAACCTATACAGCAAGATCAACAAATCCAACCGATTCGTTGGCAAGAGCATCTCACGCCTTAGAAAAGTTAGATGTTGCACCTGGCTTAGAAGAGCTTGAAATGGGTGCGCAACGTGTACAAGTTGATGATAAAGCCATGATCAACTGTCGCGCTGACTTAAACCAACTTGTACCGTTCAAATACGAGTGGGCTTGGCAAAAGTATCTAGACGGGTGTGCAAACCACTGGATGCCGCAAGAAGTTAACATGAACCACGATATCGCACTTTGGAAGTCTGAAAATGGCTTAACCGAAGATGAGCGTACCATCGTGATGCGTTCATTAGGTTTCTTCTCTACTGCGGATTCTTTGGTTGCAAACAACTTGGTGTTGGCGATTTACCGTCACATTACCAACCCAGAATGCCGTCAATACATCTTACGTCAAGCATTTGAAGAAGCGATTCACACACATGCTTACCAATACTGTATCGAATCTTTAGGTATGGATGAAGGCGAAGTCTTCAACATGTACCGTGAAGTTCCGTCAGTTGCTCGTAAAGCAGCGTGGGGCTTGAAATATACTCAGTCTTTATGTGATCCAACCTTCCAAACAGGTACACCTGAAAACGATCAAATCTTACTGCGTAACTTGATCGCATTCTATTGCGTACTTGAAGGGATCTTCTTCTACTGTGGTTTCAGCCAGATCTTGTCTATGGGTCGTCGTAACAAGATGAATGGTGTTGCTGAGCAATTCCAGTACATCTTACGTGATGAGTCTATGCACTTGAACTTTGGTATCGACATGATTAACCAAATCAAGATCGAAAATCCAAACTTGTGGACGGCTGAATTCCAAGAAGAAATCATTCAGATGATTCTTGAAGGTACTATGCTTGAAATCGAATATGCGCGTGACACAATGCCACGTGGTGTATTGGGTATGAACGCAGCGATGATGGAAGAATATTTGAAATTCATCTGTAACCGTCGTTTGGCACAGTTAGGTTTACCTGAACAGTTTGCTGGTGTAAATAACCCATTCCAGTGGATGTCTGAAATGATGGACTTGCGTAAAGAGAAGAACTTCTTTGAAACGCGTGTAACTGATTATCAAACTGGTGGTGCGTTGAGCTGGTAATATTAATACCCGACTCAGTAAAGAAAACCGCCTTTTTATGAACTGAACCCCAAATCCTGGACAGTTTAGTTAACACTGGATTGAGTTCTGAATTGAACAGGGCTCAATCCTTTTAGTTTAATTTGTATTCTCTCATGGTTATAGTAATGGATGTAATCATGAATTTGTTGCTCTAAGACCTCAATGTTTTCTGGTTTCTCTAGATAAATCGTCTCTGATTTTAATGTACCAAAGAAACTCTCCATCAAAGCATTGTCCCAACAATTCCCTTTTCTACTCATACTTTGCTTAATCTTATTCGCTTTAAGCGTACTCCTAAATTGGCTCATTTGATAATGCCAACCTTGATCTGAATGAAGCATAAGCTTGTGTTTTCGTGAGTTTGGTAAATGACTTATGGCTTGATCAAGCATATCTTTAACAAGTTGAAATACTGGACGTCTTGAAAGTGTATAGCTCACAATCTCATTGTTATAGCAGTCTAAGATCGGAGATAAATATAACTTCGTATCAGCAACTTTAAATTCGGTTATATCTGTCAGCCAACGCTTATTGGGTCGCTTCGCTTCAAAGTTACGTTTGAGTTTATTTTTGACTATTTTATTGGATGTACCTTTGTAAGCATTGTACTTTTTACGCCGAATCAGTGAAATTAAACCAAAGCCTCTCATCAACCTAGCAATCAATTTATGGTTATGATGAAGACCTTGTTGCTTCAAGGCTAAAGTGATTCGTCTATAACCATATCTACCTTTATGCTCATCATAAATTTGGCAAATCCGTTGCTTGAGTTCTGCATATTTATCTACGGCATTTAGCTTGGCTTTATGATAGTAGAAACTACTCCTCGATAACTCAGCAATATCTAAAAGCAATGGCAAAGCAAACTCAGTACTCATCTGATCAATCAACCTTGCTTGTTGTCCTTTTTGGGTGGATTCAGCAAGGCGTCGAGCTTTTTTAAGTAGGCATTCTCAGCACGTAAATAGAGTAGTTCCCGTTGAAGTTCAGCAGTTGTTTTTTCATGATCTGGTTTATCAACAATATATTTATGTTTATTTTTAGACATGGATACTCTTCCTTTAGACTTTGGTTCTAGTCCAAGCATACCATCGGTTTGATAGATTTTACGCCATACACTGATCAAACTCGGGGAAGAAATACCAAAACGAAGAGCAGTATTAGATAAACTTAATCGCTCATTCTGCATAGTTTTTAATACGTAATATTTAAATTCAGCTGTATAAATTGTCTTATTCTGTTTTGGCTTTATTGCATCAATTCCACCTAAATCGAATTGAGCCAACCATTTAGAGACATCCTTATCACTAATCGAAAAATGCTTGGCTGTTGATAAGCTAGAATGACCTTGAGCATAATAAGCAATGACTGCTTGTTTAAACTTTAAATCGTATTTCATAAAAATACCCTATAAGTTGTGTCCAACTTATAGGGTTCAGTTCATTTATGGCGGTTTTTCTTTAATATAAAGAGAATGAATTTAGATATATTAAGAGTTAGTAATTTTCAATTATTTTGAGAAAAACCAACTGTAATTACTTTAAAAGGTATTAACTATTTTATAAAAAATGGTTCAGGAAAAACTCTACATTACAAACCATTTCTAAATTTTTAGTTTTTAATCTAAACTTAAAATTAATTTTTTACAAAAAAGTATGTAAAAAATCAATAGATATTCAATCCATACTGCACTCTTATCCCAATTAATCTTTATATTGAGATCTTCTTACAATTAAAAGCGATTCATTTGGAATTTCAACTTTAACTTTAATTTTTACTTCACTTCCCATTTGATCTTCAGCTTCAGTAATATATTGAATTAAAGCATTTTTACCAACTCCTCTTAAGAGTACTTCAGCCCCTTTAACCTCAATATATTCACCCTTTTTTTGCCCAATTTGTGATTTAGGGAAAAAGTCTTCAAATCCAGCTTTAATAAAAATCAAACTATTTTTCTCATCCTCTCGCACAGATCCTAATATCTTATTTATGAAAACATTATTTTCTCTTTCTGCATAAAAAACATACACCACACTTGGGGTAAATAGTATATATAGTAATATCATCGAGAGCTTTATATTTTTTTCTTTACTTTCTACTTCGGTTAATTTTTCATTATTTACTCTTAATTTTTTTATAAACTCATCAATACATACTTTCAATAAAATACTTAGAAACACCATTATTAATAAATTTATGGATTTCCCACTGTAAAATAAAAAACTAAAAAAAAGACCAAAAATACAAAACAAAAGTTTGATAAAACCCTTACCTATTTGGTTAAAAATATTTTTAAAGTCTATTTTTAGAAAAATCAGATCAATTAAGCCTTTAGATAGATTTATTCTTAATGAACACAAAAAATTAAAAAAATATTTTATTACTTTTAGAAAAAATATAAAAACACTTCCAAGTGCATAATTTGAACCCAAAAAAATTAGATAGATAAATAGAAACTTTATTGTGATTAAGAAGAATAAAAGGCCATCCCCTAATGATAAATCTGTAGGAAAGTATTCAATATGCATAAAATACAAAAGAATAAAACATATACCAATACCGATGATAAATTTGGCAATGAATCCGCTATTATCAACAAGCATTTTAATTTTTTGAATTAAAAAAAGAGTAAATTTCACTGATCACCCATTTTATGATTTTTCATTTCAAATCAATTTTTATTAAACAAATCATTCATGTTAAGATTATGGCAAATCTATTCACTACACCACAATATTAATTAAATTTAGATCATGATTCCTAGAAGCCTGTGGTATCAGTTACATGATACTCAAAAAAAAATTAATCAACATGAAATACTTGAAATAACTAATCCATTAGTTATTGTAGGTGAGGCAGGAATGGGAAAATCTAGCCTTTTAGAATGGCTAGGAAATTTAGAAAATTATGCTTACTGTACTGCTGGTCAACTACTAAATCGAGCAAATCCAAGTCTTCTTCTCGGCAGCAATAATGTATTAGTTATTGATGCACTTGATGAAGTAAGTTCTAAAAATGATGGGGACAGTGTAGATAGAGTATTACAGAAACTTGAGGTTTTAGGATATCCAAAATTTATTCTAGCCTGTCGTGTAGCAGATTGGAGAAGTGCAACTGGTTTAAGAACCATACAAGAACAATACTCGGAAATCCCCTTAGAACTTCATTTAGAGCCTTTTACTCAAAAGGATATGATTGAATTCCTAGAATTTAATTTTAGTAAAGAAAGAGCGAAGGAAATTATTGATCATTTTATAGATCGAGGACTCAATGAATTATTAGGTAATCCTCAGACACTTAGCTTCATTGCGGCTGTTGCAAAAAAAGGAAAACTACCTGAATCTATTACTCAATTATTTGAACAAGCTATTGAGTTATTAATAATAGAACATTCAGAATTTAAAGCCGAAGGACAACTACCAAGTGCAATTGCACTTGATGCTGCAGGAGCAGTATTTGCAAGTCTAATTTTAACTGGTAATGAAGCAATTTCTCGAAAAACAATTGCAAATATAATTGATGGTGAATTACCTATAAGCGAGATTAAATTACTCCCTGATACTGAGAAAATTGAATTTATACTAGGCTCTCGTCTTTTTCGATCTAATGGAATAGAGCGTTTCAGCTACCTTCACCGCCGAATTGGAGAGTTCTTAGGTGCGAAATGGTTATTAAAACAAGCAAATACTGATCGAAAGCGTAAGCGTCTTTTATCCTTATTTCATAGTTATGAGTTTGTACCCACTAACTTACGTGGTTTACATTCATGGTTAATGGATGATCCTGCTCTAGCTTCAGCTATAATTAAAAAAGATCCTATTGGTATTCTTGAGTATGGCGATGTAGATAGCTTAACAACGGATCAAGCCAAAATTTTACTAGACAGTATTTATCTTTTAGCTGAAAACAACCCTCGATTTTATAATTTTCACAATAAAGACACCTACTACATTCGAGCATTTGCAACACCAACATTATTATCACTAATCCAAAAGATTCTAAGTCAACCTGATATACCCTTTAGCTTTAGAGTTTTTTTAGTTGATGTTATTAAAGGAAATCAACTGCCAAAAGATTTTATTGAAATACTTAAACGACTTGTTAATGATTCCAATATAGAATTTGCAATTCGTAAATCTGCTGGTGAAGCTTTGGCTATTCAGGAGCAAGTTATCGATTGGCATAACATTTATCTTCATCTTTCTAAGTTAGGAGACGAATCATCTATCAGACTGGCAATAGAACTATTAGAAGACACTGGTTACGATAAAGCTAATGATGAGTTAATAGCTAGTCTAGCAATATCCCACTTGGAAATGAGTGATCATATCGTTGGACCATTATGGTTCTTACAAGAAAATTTACCTAAAGAGCAAATTGAAAATGTCCTAAACTTTTTTGTTTCTCGAATCGAAATGATGGATATCTCTAGTGATTCAGAAATTAAGAATGAAGCTAAAAATTTTGCATGTCACTTAATTTTACGTTTTTTAGAAAATTATGATATTTCAGCAGAAAAACTTTTGAATTGGCTTGAGCCGTTCCACAATACCTTTGGATATCATGATGAATATATTAATAAACTTGCAGAGTACTTTAGGAAAAATCACGATTTAAGACACGCTATTCAATATCTTGTTCTACTCAAACAACCAAGTAAAAAAAATATATGGCAAAAGAATTACTTACTACACTATTGCTCAAAAGGTCTATCAGTCACATCAGAAGATATCATCGTATTACTGAAGAGGTTATATACAGAGAATAAAAATGATCTTAGATGGAAGGAATTTGTTCAATTAGCACACCACGATGGTAAAATTGGACAAGATGTGCGAGAAGCAGGTTTTCCATTCACTATTAATGATCCAGATAATAAGAATTGGCTTAACCAAGTTGCGATCAGACGGCAAGCAGATTGGGAGATTAATGATCTTAAACGGAAAAAACAAATAGAAGAAAAAAAATCAGTATCACGGTCAGAACAAAGATCATTCTATCTTCAAAACATTGAACGATTGCGCCATGGTGAGTATGGAGTGATACTCAAACCTGCAAAAGTATACCTACAACTTTTTTCAGATATCAGTAAAGAAACTCCACCCCATCAGCGTATTTCTGATTGGATAGGAGTTGATATATCAGAAGTATGTATGGAAGGTTTCGAAGCTTTTCTAATGCAAACTCCACCAAAAGTTACTGCACAAGATATTGTAAATATTTTACCTCAAGGAAAGTTTTATGAGGCTAGCCATATTTTAATTGTTGCTATAGCAGAACGTATTAGAAAAGAAAAAGGCTTAGCCGATCTTCCCAATGAAAGATTATTGGCTGGATATTACTCACTACTACATATTCGTCATGATACACACGCAGGTATACCAAGTATTTTTGAAATTATTGAAAATGAAATTAAACATAGAGAAATTTTTGTAGAAGGATTAAAAACTTTTTATGAACCTCAGTTTTCAGCTAGATCCGAGCATATAGATGGTTTATCCCGTTTAATGAGGATGAGCGAGAACAATGCTATTGCAACTGATCTAGCCAAACAGTGGCTAAAAAACTATCCAGATATGCCTGTAAACATAGAAACTGAACTTTTAGATTGCTTAATTCAAACAAGGCAATTTAATGCTATACGTGAACTAACTCGAACTCAGAAAATAATAACAAATGACGAACAACAACTAAATTGGATAGCAATCAACCTTATCGTTGATTTCGACAAAACAGTAAAAAGATTGGAATCCCAGCCTATTGATCCAAACTTAATATGGAAACTTAGAGATCGTCTTGATGGGAGGTATAGAGAGAATAAATCTCACGCTATATTAGATATAGATCTATTTTTTTGGATTATTTCAACTTTTAGAAAACTCTATCCTAATGTAGGTCACCCTAATGGTGTTTCAGGTGGAGATAGAAATGCATGGGATGCTTCTGAATTTATTATCTGCATTATTCAACAATTAGCCAAAAACCATAGTGATCAAGCCTGTGATACACTTCAAAAACTTAAAGATTCATCTACCGATGACTACACAGATTTAATCAAAACAATGCTATTTGAACAAAAGCAAATGCGAGCTGAAAGCTTCTACTCTGTTCCTACTATTCAATCAATTAAAGCAATTACGGATGATCAACATCCTCAAACAATTATTGATTTACAAACATTTGTATTAGATGAATTGAATATTGTTCAGGCAAAAATCAAGAGTGACGATGCTGAATCTTGGCGTGGTTTTTTAAATGATCAAGGTAAGCCTTTTGATGAGGAACGATGTCGTGACCATTTAATTGGTTTGCTTCGTCAAGGTGATAATACAATCACATATGAACCTGAAGCACATGTAGCAGAAGATAAAGAAGTTGATATCACTTGCTCTGTAGGTAAACTCCGTCTACCAATTGAAATAAAAGGTCAGTGGCATCGTGACCTTTGGACTGGAGCTGACCAACAACTTGATAAATTATATACCACTGATTGGAGAGCCGAAGGTAGGGGTATTTATTTAGTGCTTTGGTTTGGTAAGAGATCTGATAATAAAAAGCTAAAAACGTTAGGTCGAGGAAAACCAGTTCCTAATACTCCTATAGAATTACAAGAAATGTTGATTGCAAATAATCGATCAGCTCAGGAAGGGAATGTTAAAATTGTTGTAATGGAAATCAAAACAATGTAGAACAAATAATATTTCACATACACTTAAATTTATTAAATTTCTCATTTTTATAACACCCTAAAAAAGATCGTAAATTTATCTAAGGAAACTCAGGCTTATATTACTTTTCCATATCAGCCTTTCTATTGAAAAAATATCTCTATAAGCCCCAAATAACACTACCCCAACCCACCCAAAAAACACCCCACTAATCGTTCTCGATCATCCACACTGTTTTCACCCTGAAGCTGAACCATTGCCCCATCAATCACAAACAAGAACATATGTGCATCTTGTTTTGAGGCATTTGTATTGCTGGTTAAAAGCAGTTTATAAATTTCATCAATCAGCCAGTTTCTATAATCAACCACGATTTGATAAGCATTGGGATAGCGCTTTTCAATCTCAAAAATAGCCTTAAACGGTAGATGATAAAACCCTTCCAGATTGGCATGTAAAAAGAAAATATGCTTAAGCTTTTCATAAACAGTAAAGTCTTTCTGTTTATAAATCATCGTAAATACTTCTTCTTTCAGTGCATCTTTCTGAAAGGTTAAACTCATTTCAATCAAACGCTCTTTAGAATAAAAGTATTTATAAAACGAGGCTTTGGGAATTCTGGCAGACTCAATAATACGGTTTACCCCAACATGATGAAAACCGTATAGGTTAAAGAGTCTTCGAGATGTATCGAGTACCCTTAAAGCTCGAAATGAAATATCTAAATTTGACATATATCTTCCCTATAAATATTTTTTGTTTTAATGAGATAAAAACCACACTCGATCTTGTTATAAGCAAAGAAGCATCAAAGGCTTCAAAAGGTAAGCAGCGTGTATCTCAAGTTTTATTGTTGATATTTTTTGAGGTATAACCAGCCAATGCCTAAAAGCCCAAAGGCTGTTAAACCGTGCTAAACACTAATCTGAAGGTATACGAATAAAATACATGGCCAACTCCTGAACAATTCAAAATTCTGCCAATGTATAAAAATTATGGTGGCAGAACGAAAGAGGGTTGACAGACTGAACCTAAGAATCAGCACGCCCGAAGGCGTCCCCCTCCCGTCCTACCGCAACAAAAAGAGGGACGAACGAGTCTACATTAAAAAAACAAGTTTTTTCAATGCACTTAGGCAACGGTCTGTCAAAACCGACTGGCAATGTAGGCCAGCCAGCAAAGAATAATCGGAGATTTTTCGGGTGTCAATGTCGGATTTTGTGCAAAACATTAAAATTATTATTATTTTTCAATCAATTAAATAATTGATTATGATTATATTAAACCAGCGTATTTGATCAATTCAACCGATCAACACGCCTTATTATTTTTAGCTCTGGCATAAGGCGTAAACCCATAAGCAAACTGGCTTTAAGCAACTTCAGTCTGCCCAACATGATGATAAGAACGATTAAAATAAACCAAGCTTTGATCATGTTCACTTTGTTGAATAGCCACGATACGACAAATAAAAATCGTATGTGTTCCAACTTCTTGAATTTGCTCAATCTCACAATCAAAATTCACCAAAGCATCATCTAAAACCGGTGCACCAGTTTCTAATTCCGTCCAAACGCCATGTTTAAATCGTTCTTCTGGGCTTAATTTAGACGAAAACGCTTTAGAAATATGCTGATGATGTGCACTTAAAACATTTACAGTTAAAATTTTATTTTCAACAAAATGCACATGAGAACTCGCCGCTTTATTCATACAGACCAATAAAGTCGGAGGTGAATCCGTCACACTACATACGGCAGACGCAGTAAATCCGTAACGACCAGACAAACCTGTCGTGGTAATGACACTGACTGCACTGGTCAACAAAGACATTGCATTTCTAAAGTCTGTTGCTTCAATCATTTCATTGTTCCTAAATTGAACCGTACTTTTTTAGATTTAGCATTACCCTGCTATTCCGTCATGTAGGCACTGCATCTGGATGAGTTTCTCAGTAGAACTGATGTTCTCTAAATTGTGATCAGGGTTTCCCGTTGGATCTTGGATATCCATTCACCCAAACAGGTCACCCTTTTTACACCACAATATCATTGAATACTAGCGGCTAAGTTCTTTACGAACGATTTCTGCGCCAGCACTTAAGGCATTAAGTTTACCTCTTGCAACTTCACGAGATAAAGGAGCCATACCACAGTTGGTCGATGGATAAAGCTTATCTGCATCTACAAACTGAAGTGCTTTTCGTAATGTGTTGGCAACTTCTTCTGCTGTCTCAACGGTATTGGTTGCCACATCAATAGCACCAACCATTACTTTCTTACCACGGATCAATTCAATCAGATCCATTGGCACACGAGAGTTCTGGCATTCTAAAGACACGATATCAATTTTAGATTGTTGAAGTTTAGGGAATGCTTCTTCATATTGGCGCCATTCTGAACCTAAGGTCTTTTTCCAATCTGTATTGGCTTTGATACCATAGCCATAGCAAATATGCACCGCAGTTTCACACTTAAGCCCTTCAAGCGCTCTTTCTAAAGTCGCAACACCCCAGTCGTTGACTTCATCAAAAAACACATTAAATGCAGGTTCATCAAATTGAATAATATCCACACCCGCAGCTTCTAACTCTTTGGCTTCTTCATTGAGGATTTTGGCAAATTCCCAAGCAAGTTTTTCACGACTTTTGTAATGCGCATCATACAGCGTATCAATCATCGTCATTGGACCAGGCAACGCCCATTTAATCGGCTGATTGGTTTGTTGACGTAAAAACTTGGCATCATCAACAAAAACAGGCTTTTGACGAGACACCGCACCGACAACAGTTGGTACGCTTGCATCATAGCGATTACGAATGCGTACAGTCTCACGTTTCTCAAAATCAACACCATTCAGATGTTCAATAAACGTGGTGACAAAGTGTTGGCGGGTTTGTTCGCCATCACTGACAATATCGATCCCTGCGTGTTGTTGCTCTTGCAATGACAAGCGTAAAGCATCTTGTTTGCCTTCAATTAATTGCTCATCTTGTAATTTCCAAGGTGACCAAAGTTTTTCAGGCTCGGCAAGCCAAGAAGGTTTTGGTAGGCTGCCAGCAGTTGAAGTCGGTAATAATATTTTCATAATCAATAATCTTGTCTATCTAGGTAAATTAAGCAACGTAATTTGCAGACCACTGCTCAAGGATATGTTTGTATGGCTTGATGAACTGCTCTTCAGTAAATTTCCCTTGCTTAATCGCCAACTGACCACGCTCTTCTCGATCATACACAATACGAGTAAGTGAATAATCCTGATGCTTTAAACTTGGTTGGTAAGATTTACCTGCCACAGAATTCGCATTGTAAATCTCAGGTCGGTAAATCTTTTGGAAAGTTTCCATGGTGCTGATGGTACCGATCAACTCAAGGTTAGTGTAATCACTCAACAAATCACCACGGAAGTAAAATGCCAAAGGCGCAACACTATTAGGCGGCATAAAATAACGAACCTGCAAACCCATTTTTCCGAAGTATTCATCTGTTAATGAATATTCATCTTGCAGATATTCAACACCCAATACTGGATGTACATTTGCAGTACGGTGATACACCTTGCTACTTGAAACACTAAGACAAATCACAGGTGACTTTTTAAAGTTTTCTTTATACGCATTTGAATTTACAAATGCGTTGAAAATCTTCCCATGAAGCTCACCATAATTTTCTGGCAGGCTAAATTGATCTTTATTTTTATTATGTTCTAACAGCAATACGCTAAAATCATAATCACGCACATAAGAAGAAAAATTGTTGCCCACAATACCTTCAATACGTTGATTATTTTTGTGATCAACAATATTGGTTTTCAATATTTCAATCGTAGGGAAAGTCTCACCGTTGCCTTCGATATCAATATCAACTGAAATGATTTCGAGCTCAACAGAATAACGATCTGCTTCTGGATTATCCCAATGCGCTAAGGCATTAAAACGATTGTCAATCATCGTTAGGGTATTGCGCAAATTGTCATGGCGACTCTCACCTCTTGCTAAATTGGCAAAGTTGGTTGTGATACGCGTATTATTAGAGGGATGATAGTTTTCGTCGAAACTAATGCTCTTAATCGTAAATGTAAAATCTTTACTCATGATGATCTGATACCCTAATTTCTGAAATAAACCTGAATTTTTTTCATGCTCTTTCTGAACCATCCAATTTCTTTTTGGATCTATCCAGTCAATAGTATTTCCCGTATTTTCTGACTTGTACTTGGTCGCTCAATTCAGAATCAACGATAATCTTGTCTATCGTGAAGCGCTTGGTGTAATTTATACCGCAATCCGTACATGAATAAAAATGATATAATTTCACAAAAAAGTGAACCAAATTCATGTTTAGAGGTGAGCAACATGAATAAATGGATTGTGAGGCAGAGATTTTTTAAAAGCCATCCATAATTTTCTTAATGTTTGAGACGATATTTCTTTCATACATGAAAAATGATCATGCGGAGTGAGTCATATGGGTCTTGAAAGTTCCTTCTCCCTGCGGGAGAAGGCTAGGATGAGGGGCTTTTATGTTGATTTATAGTTGAAAAAAGGACTTATGAAAGCAGCCCAATATAATGAGCTTCTTCACTTTAACCGTATGTAAAATGAAGAAGTTTTAACACATAAATTGTATGATGCCTTCTCTAAAAATCATAAATCGCTGTAAAGTTTAGGCGGTTATCAATACCTTTCTGATCTGCAAAGGTTTTACGTTCACCATACATATATTCCACCCCCAAATTAATAGGTTTAATTGGATTATAAAATAAATTGATCCAACCTTCTTTTAACGCTTTATTTTGAGTTAAATCATTACGCACTAAATTAGCAAAACTACTATTATCATTGGCTCGCATATACCCCAGCCCTAAAGTAGAACGTATTTTAGGAGTAATGTGCTTAGTTAATCCCAAACTGAGTGTATCAAATTCATTTGGTTTCATATTGCCATGGGTATCAAACACATAGGCATAATTTGACCAAAGAATATTCTTGGTATCACCTTTGATGTGGTTATAATCAAACCGAATCAGCGTATTCTCTGCCAATTGATATTTTCCACCCAGTGCCACGCCCCATGCCAAGAAATCGTCATTATTTTCATGACCTGTGGCTTTTTGGGTTAAAAAGGTCCGCCCTGAAAAGGCAGAGCCATTATCAAATTTATAGTTCAAACGAGCTACTGCTGAAGGCAGTTTTAACTTCGCCTGAGCATCGGTGGTAAATTGTTGATTTCCCGGAGTTGTTACAGTTTCAGCTTTAGGATCTTCTAAACTAAATGCAAGATTCATATTTTTATTCACGGGGTAACTGTATTTTACTTGCGGAATCCGCGTTAAAGATCCACCCACAGATAAAGCGGCATCCACAGTTTCAGGAAAATACTCAACGGCATTGAAGTTTGACCAAGTTTGGCCAATTAACCAGCGATCATAAGTTAAATATGCTTGACGAATACGGAAAGCATCTCGGCCTGCTCCTCCAAAAAAATCCAATTCGATTTTACCACCAACATGATGATCACCAATTTTTGGCGTCTTAAAATTAAGACCTAATCGCGTAGCATTTAAAGTACTTTGAAATTTATTCGAATTATTTACTTCATTTACACTCCCTTCTAAAGGCACACTATTAATATAGTTATACATGGTACTTGGTCCTTTGAACTGATAAATCGCATCCGCACGGACATTTCCATACAATTCAAACTCAGCCCCTGCTTTTGTCATCAATTGCCTCTGATCAGCTTTAACAACTGATTTTTCTGATATATTTTCTTTTAGTTTTGGAAGTTCGGCAGAAATTTTTTCACTGGTCTGTTTTTGCTGTTGCATGAGCGCTTGTAATTCCTGCACTTGTTGTTGCAGATGCTTAACTTGTTGCTCTAAAGTCATTTCTGCATAGCTTGGAATTGCCATCATTAAAATCGATAAAGTGAGTGAAACCTTCACTAAAATATTTGCATCCATTTTCATTTTTAAACTCCATTTAAAATAAAAACTTTCAATATTCTTGTTTTGAAATCATCTTTTCTAATCAGTATTTCTATTCATAAGTATTCACAAACCTACTTATCCTAAGAATATTTTTATTAACATTTAAACCTAACGCTTTTTATGCTTTTGTGTTTTGTTGCAATAAATCACGAAGTTTAAATTTTTGAATTTTGCCCGAAGGTGTCATTGGTATGTCATCCCACACTTCCAAACGCTCTGGCAAATATTGGTTGGCTAGATTATGTTTTTTCAAGAAATCAACTAGGTCCTTTAGCTCAATTTGAGCAGCACCTTCTTTTAACTTCACAATTGCACAGGCTTTTTCGCCCATTCTTTCATCTGGATAAGGGACTAAGGCGACCATAGCAATATCGGGATGTAAATAGATCAATGATTCAATTTCGGCAACAGGAATTTTTTCACCACCTCGAATAATCACATCTTTTTTACGACCAGCAATTCGGATATAGCCTTGTTCATCCAGATATGCGATATCACCTGTATCGAACCAATCATTTTCATCGGTTTCATTTAAATGTGGCCGTTTTAGATACCCACCAAAATTCGAACAACTACGAATCATAAGCGTACCTGATTGATGTGGTGGTAATACCTCGCCCTGATCATCCACAATCTTAACCTCCACACCAGGAAGTGGAATTCCATCCGTATTGAATGAACGTTCGTCATCATCTTCGGGGCAAGTCGTTGTTACAGCTCCACACTCAGTCATTCCCCAAGCTGAAATTACTTTAACACCCATATTTTTACGTGCTTTTTGCACCAACGTGCTTGGAATAGGCGCACCCGCGCATAGAAATATCTTCAGACTGTCTAAAGATTGCTGAGTGTCTAATACGGCTTCAGATAAATCATTTAAAAATGGCGTAGAAGCCATGGTAAATGTAACTTCATGCTTATGAATCAAATCAATTGCAGTGTTTACATCCCAAACATCCTGTAATACTACTTTTGCTTTTATGAGTAGAGGCATAATCAAACCATACATAAAGCCCGTTTGATGTGCCATTGGAGACCCCATTAAAATCACATCGTCTTTGTTGAGATGCAACCGTTTAGCATACTCTATAATGATGAAAAATAAGGTATTCTCGGTATGCATTACGCCTTTAGGTTCTCCTGTAGTACCAGACGTAAATATAAGTTGAGCAATATCGTCAGCAGTGATAGAGGCATCATCGAGTGTATTTACACTTGCTGAGTCATTCTCCAGTCCGTGATTTAATAACAACGCTTCAAAACTATTCTCTCCATCTCCACCAATGACGACCACGTGTTCTAGACTTTCAATATTTTTCTGTAATTGATAGGCGAGTTTTTCATGGTCAAACTTACGAAAAACTTTAGGTACAATGAGGATCTTACTTTCAGTATGCTTCAATATAAATGAAAGCTCTCGCTCTCTAAAAATGGGCATTAGCGGATTCAAAACAGCGCCTATAGAGCGACAAGCAATGTACAATAAAGTGAACTCCCACCAATTGGGTAATTGGCAAGACACCACATCTTGTTTTTGAATCCCTAAACGTTTTAAACCTAATGAAATTTTATTGACTGTATGTAGCATTTCTTGATAGGTAAAACTTTTTTCAGTTTTATCTTCAGTTTTATAACTAACCAATGCAACCTGATCAGGGTATTGATATACCGCTTCATTCAATGAGTGAAGAATGGTTTTATTTAACCAATAACCTTGTTGCAACATTTTTTCCCTACGTGGGGATAAAAGAACCGCATCGAAATCCATTTTATAACTCCAAATTATTGTCCTATTTTCTTTCTGTTGAATCCCAATAGATGTCATTCATCCAATGACTGATGCAAACCCTCCTGATTACTCAATTAAATGCTTGAGAAATTTAAAATATTCATTACGAATGGTCGTGATACATTCACATTAGACAGGGACTGCTTTACGACCTACTTTATGTCGAGCAATAATTGTTTTCATAATTTGTGCTGTTCCGTCACCAATTTGGAAACCTAAAACATCACGTAACCGTTGTTCCATTACTCCACGGTCATAGCCTGCATGACCAAAGGTCAACAAACATTGATGCACAACATCATAAGCCAATTTAGGCCCCCACCATTTGCACATCGCAGCTTCAGAAGTATGAGGAAGGTGGTTGTCTTTCAACCACAATGTTTGTAAACACAATAAGCGTGCTGCTTCAATTTGTGTCTCATAATCAGCCAGTGGCTGAGATACGCCTTGGAACGCAGTCAGTGGTTTACCAAAAGCTTCACGCTGAGCAGCATATTCCCACGCTTCCTCTAGAGATACGCGGGCAACGGCTAAAACTTGCAAACCGATCAAAGCTCTTGAAAAATCAAAGCCTTGCATAACTTGTACAAATCCCTTGTTTTCATCACCGAGACGGTGATTGACTGGTACACGCACGTTATCGAAAAATATTGACCCTCGACCAATCGCACGCTGTCCATGACAATCAAAACGTGTTGTCGTAATACCAGACAAATCCATTGGAACGAACAGCGCAGTTACACCATGTGCTCCAGATTCAACACTCCCTGTACGCCCAAACACCACTGAAGCATCGGCTTGATCAGCTGCAGAAATAGAGGTTTTTTCTCCATTTAAAACATACATATCACCATCGCATTCAATTTTTAAGCGTAAATTGGCGGCATCGGAACCACCACGCGGTTCAGTTAAACCAATAGAAAAAATTGCCTCTCCAGCAGTTAATTTTTTCAGCCAAGGGCCAACCACTTCAGGTTGTCCATATTCAGCTAAAATCTGACCATTTAAAGAAGCCAGTAAATTAATATATGAAAAACTCAAATCTGCTTTAGCAATAGCTTCATGAATAATCCCTGCAGCTAGACGCCCCATCCCTTGACCGCCATATTGCTCGGGTAACTCTGGCGCTATAAATCCCATTTCACCCATTTTTTTTACCAAGTCACGATCAAAGCTTCGACGCTGATCACGCTCTAAATAGCTGGGTGCAATAAATTTTTGTGCAAACTTTTCAGCAGTTTCAGCTAAGAATTCTAACTCTTCGTTGATATAAGGATTTTTACTCATACCCTAGCTCCTTACTTATAGTACTTACGGAATTCAGGTTTACGTTTTTCTTTAAGCGCATTTACGCCTTCATGAGATTCTTCTGTGTCGTAATACAATTTCAGGGCGTACATGCCCATCCCTGCAATACCTGCCTGATGTGCGGTATCCATATTAAAGCTACGTTTGGCAATAGCTAATGCTGTTGGGCTGCGTTCACAAAGCTCTTCCCCCCATGCTTGCACTTCAGCATCCAACTGCTCAGCCGATACACATTTATTTGCTAAACCAATATCAACAGCTTCTTGACCGGTATAACGGCGGCACATATACCAGATTTCACGAGCTTTCTTCTCCCCGACCACTCGCGCAAGGAAAGTGGTTCCATATCCTGGGTCAACAGAGCCCATTTTAGGACCAACCTGACCAAAAATTGCTTTATCGGAACAAATCGTAAGGTCACAAATAGTAGCCAATACATTTCCCCCACCAATCGCATAGCCCTGAACACGTGCAATAACGGGTTTAGGTACATCGCGGATCGCACTATGCAACTCTTCCACCGGTAAACCAATGGTCCCGCGACCATCATAATTTCCATGATGAGCAGACTGATCCCCACCAGTACAAAAAGCTTTTTCACCAGCTCCAGCTAATACAATGGCGCCAATATCACGGTCATAACCTGCCTTATTCAAAGCACGAATCATTTCATCGCAAGTTTGACCACGAAAAGCATTCATTTTTTCTGGGCGGTTGATCGTAATCCATGCCACACCATTTTTGACGTCATATAAAATATCTTCGAAATTCATTTTGCTCACTTCCTGTTCACTTTTATCTGTTTAGCTTTAATCATTCTTTATGCTTATTGCTGACCGGTCTTTAACCCGTCATGGTTAAGCCACCAGAGACACTTAATACTTGCCCAGTAATAAAACTGGCATCATCACTTAAGAAAAATGCAATTGAAGATGCCAAATCCTCTGGCTGTCCCAAACGGCCAAGTGGAATTGCACGTATAAAGGCTGCACGTAGTTTTTCTGGATTTAAAGCACCGTCAGTCACATCAGCAAGCAAAGCGGTATCAGTAGGCCCTGGGCAAATCACATTAATTTTTATGTTGTTACGAGAATGTTCACGCGCCAGTGTTTTAGAAAATGAAACCATTCCACCTTTACATGCGGCATATACAGCTTCACCAGAGGAACCGACGCGTGCTGCATCAGATGCGATATTGACAATACTTCCAGCATTGCGTTCTACCATGCCTTTTAATATGGCAAAGTGCATATTTAGCATTCCGATTAGATTGATCTGGATCAGTTTGTTCCATTCTTGCGGATTACTTTTGATAAAAGGTTTAAAAATATCCCAGCCAGCGTTATTGACTAAACCATCTACAGGTCCAAACGCGACTTCTATTCTCTGTACGGCCTGTTCAACTTTATCGCTATGGGTAATATCACATTGGACAGCCAAAGCTTGACCATTTCGGTTATTAATCTCGGCTGCCAATTTTTCTGCAGCTTCAATATTCATATCAAAGATCGCAACTTTAGCGCCTTCTTCTGCAAGACGTCGACATGTTGCAGAACCAATTCCACCTGCACCACCCGTAACAATGACTACAGAGGTGGTCCCACATGTTTGAACAACTAAAAGCTTATTTATAAGTGATACTCTGCTCTAGTTAAGCTACCTTATTTTGTTGTGGTAGCTGGTCATAGTAAAACTCATCTGGAGTCATTTTGTCCAGACTCGAATGAGGTCGTTTCAAATTATAAAATTCAAAATATGCGTTTAATTGCTTCTTCGCATCCAAAACATTGCTGTAGGCTTTGAGATACACCTCTTCATATTTAACGCTCCGCCATAATCGTTCAACCATCACATTATCAACCCATCGACCTTTACCATCCATGCTGATTTGGATGTCATTTGATTTCAATACATCAATAAATGCATCACTGGTAAACTGACTGCCTTGGTCTGTATTAAATATTTCAGGTCGACCATATTTTTCAATAGCTTCATTTAATGTTTCTATGCAAAATGTAACCTCCATACTAATCGATACTCTATGCGCAAGTACCTTGCGGCTATGCCAATCAATCACAGCACATAAATAAACAAAGCCTTTTGCCATAGGGATATACGTTATATCCGTAGACCACACTTGATTACTGCGCTGAATAGCCAATCCTTTGAGCAGATATGGATATTTGCGGTGAGCTTGATTAGCCTGGCTTAAATTTGGTTTGCAATATAACGCATTAATGCCCATTTTCTTCATTAAAGTACGTGTATGACGTCGTCCTATATGATGTCCTTGACGATTCAACAAATCACGCATCATACGGCTACCTGCAAAAGGGTATTGCATATGTAACTCATCCATACACCGCATCAGCTTCAGATCTGATGCACTCACAGGTTTTGGGCGATAGTAATAACAACCACGGGAGACTTTCAGCAGCTGAGCTTGCTTAGATACTGAAATCTGAAGTGAGTCATCGATTAACTTTTGTGGTTGAAGCGGCCCAGTTTCTTCAACACACCTTCTAAAAAATCAATTTCTAATGCCTGCTCACCGATTTTTGCATGTAGTTTTTTTAGATCGATGGGTGGTTCTGTTGGAGCTTTTGATTGATCGAAAGCTTGCGAGGAAGCTGAAATCAGTTGATTTTTCCAGTCGATAATTTGGTTTTGATGAACATCAAATTCAGCACTCAATTCAGCAAGTGTTTTTTCTGCTTTAATCGCAGCAAGTGCTACCTTAGCTTTAAAATCATTTGAATGATTTCTTCTTGGTCTACGTGCCATAAAATACTCCATATATTGATGTTTATAACATCATTTGGGGAGCAAAATATCACTTATAAGTGTTGTTCAAATTTCCTGATCCACCTCTTACTTTATTTTTTAATCCTTTCATTTACCTATCCCTACATCTATTCGTATCTAATTTGGATGGCTATTTTTTAATTTAGCGACTATTTAAAACACAATAGAATTATAATCTTTTTATGTCAATATATTTACATAATTTAAATTTAATAAAATATTTTATCCATAATTATCAAATTATTAAAATAAACAAAAATCAAATACATTGACATAAAATAACGACTGCTCTTATTTTTCACTTTAAATGGTGAACTTCATTAGGGAAAAATTAAATTTTACTGAATGCGTGTCTTTAACGCTTTATATCATTCGCCTATAGCAATCTGACTCGACTTTTTTTCAATTCAATCTTAAGTGCGTTGATGTAAAACGCTTGATCGCAGGGCATTTTAAATTTATTTTTTAAATGCTTTAATGAGAGATATTTCAAACATGCAGAACGGATTGAAAGAAGTCATAAAGATTGATTTAAAAAAATATAAACAATTGATTTTTAAATCAATTATAAGAAAACCGTATAAACTTTTGAGCATTACAGGGAAAAGGAATTAGTGTTATGATCAATACCCATAAGGTATACTCTTTATTATTTACTCGCGTTTCTCTTCAGGTTGGTCTTTATAATGAGTAATTCTGTACCCAAAAATTATGATCAATCCTTATATTCAGCCCACAATAGACTCTTTTTCAGACTGTTTCAGGTTGGTAATAGCTTAGACCGACAGTGCTCAAATGAACTCGGTATTTCACCTGTGCATTGGGCTGTGCTTGGTGCTTTATCTCGACCACATGTAAAATCAGGGATGTCTTTTTCAGATTTGACTGAATATCTTGGCGTGAGCCGTCAGAATTTAGATGCTGTTTTAAAACGCTTAGAACGCAATGGCTTAGTGGAACGTATCATCAATGAAAATGACAGACGTGCGAAAACTGTCGCACTTACTTCTGACGGTTTGAAAGCATGGGATAAATTACAAGATAATTTTTTTAATTTTTATGGACAGGCTTTAGACAAAATTGCCTTTGATGACGTCATCACATTGATCCACCTTTTAAATAAACTCAATGATGGTCTAAAAAGCATTAAAATTGAACCCTGAAATATTGAGCAGCAATTAAAAAAATGGTTATATCTTCATTTAAATGATTTAAAAATGAGCCTTTTTTGGGCTCATTTTTTATCAATTTTACCTAAAACTAAACCAGAAGTATCAACTTTAACTCGAATACCTAAATATCATTGATAGTGTTGATTTCGGAATTGATCCGCACCATCAAGGTAAACGTCATCGCAAGCAACACATTGGTAATAAAGCACTTGCTTGCATTTAAAATATAATCATTACCCGCTTTAATTGCACTGTTTTTAAAGGTGCAGTATAAGAACCTGAATCAGGTTTAGTTAAACAAAATGAACCAAAAATTTCGCCAGTGGTATTAACATGCTAAATATTTCTACTTTTGTACAAAATGAGTCAATCAATGAGAATACTGCTAGAACCAATCCAATTATTGGTTCCAATTAAAGAACGAAACTGGTAAAAACCTCATATTTTGTAGTAATAAAAATATGAATACCTTTCCTTAATTTTTCTAGCAATTCAATATCCATTTCTGATCTAAGACAAACTTGAACGTTGATGATTAATGAGTGACAAAGCAACTGCACCAATCAATCCTGCCAAAGCAATCACCATAAAATTTTGTTGAATAGGCAAATTTAAGGACACAATCAAACCAATTAATAAGGGTGCTCCAATCGCCCCTAATCGCCCCACGCCAGAGGCCATACCAATTCCTGTTGAACGAATAGCGCTCGGATAAAATTGTCCACAATAAGAATAAGCAACAATTTGTGCACCCGTTGAGCATGCCCCTACAGTAGCAATAGTGAAATACAGCATATTTAACGACATTGGCAAGGTCATGAAATACAGGAAAATACTCCCCAAACCATACATGATGACTAAAACCCATTTAATATGAAAACGGTCCGCCAACCACCCGCCACCAACCGCCCCAATAATTGCCCCCATATTCAAAGCAATAACAAAAGTAAGGGCTGAGCCAAGGGAATAACCAGACATTGCCATTAGCTTGGTTAACCATGTACTTAAAGCGTAAACCATAAATAAACATGTAAAGAATGCCACCCAAAACATGAGCGTACTCAATGCTCGCCCATCACTAAATAATAGTCCCATAGAGGGCTTAGTACTGTTGATGTTGTTTTCATTCACAAATTTTGTGTCACTATCGATTTGGAAATGCGGTGCAATTTGTACTACAAGTTTTTTCAATTCACCTTCTTTATTGTTTTTAGTTAAATAACTGAGTGACTCTGGCATTGATTTCCATATAAAAGGGATTAATACAACAGGAATGGCTGCAGCATAAAAAACAACTTGCCAGCCAAACTCTACAATGAACTGCTTACCTAAAACTGCGGCTAAAATACCACCGACTGCATAACCAGAAAACATTAATGAAGTCATCAAATTACGTATTTTCTTCGGGGAATACTCCGTCATTTGCGCAACGACATTCGGCATTACACCACCAATCCCTAAACCAGCAATAAAACGAATAATACTAAAAGTAATAGGATCTTTAGCTAAACCAGCGACTGCAGTAAAAACACTAAATAAAAAAACACATATTACAATGCTTAAACGGCGACCAATTTTATCGGCCAAACTACCAAAAAGCATTGCACCGAACATCATTCCAAATAATGCAGAACTCATCATAAATCCAGCAGTTGAAGCACTTACGCCCATTTGTTCCATGATTGGAGGTAAGGCTGCGCCAGAAACAGCAATGTCATATCCATCTAAAATAATAATCACCAAACACCAGATCAACACCTTTGCATGGAAGCGATTAAACTTTGCTTCACTTGCAATTTCTTGCATATCTACATTCTTCATGCGTCAACTCCTTGATCATTTTAATTCTTCTAAATTTATGAGTTGTAAAATCGCTTTCCCTTATTCTCAATCGCGATATCACTCATATTCCCTGAGCGAAATTCAAAAGTCCGTGTAATCTTTCTACTTTTCATCAGTCAGAAGCAGATTAATTTAAGCACCAATTTATGTCAATATATTTACATAAATAATTATTTAAACCAATTAAAATAAATGACTTAAATAAACTCACATTAAAATTAAATACACATATTGACGTAAAACAGATAAAACCATGATTTTAATATGCCAACTAAAGAAGCTGGCGCATGAGCGTAATGAATGTAATTGCCCAATGTGTTGCGCCGTATTGTGTTGGTTGCTATTGGGCTTTTTTCTTGGATTAGGAAATTGAGAAGGAATGAAGATCAAAAATATTATTTAGATTGACCATTTAAGTTTTTCTATTGTGGGGCTGTTAGGTAAAAGTCAACTATTCAAAGATTTTAATCACTTAAAATCCGCATATATTTGAAAACAAAATTATTTACTCATTCATCACTAATTTTTTTCATATTTATAGTCTTAAACGATTTCGCTGAGATGTTTATACGCCATCCAGTTATATCCAAAATCAACTAAATAACATCATAATATTTTGGGCAAAATTATAATTTTAAGCATGCAATAATAGAGTCAGTATCATTTTGCAAAGAATGGATTGAAGGTAAAAAAATCTAACAATTCAAACCCACCCAGCATATAAAGTTGATCCACTTCACATTATGCGATTAAAATATGGATAAATTTTTTCTTGAAAATATATAAAAATTTACAATAAAAATGAGTAGCTTAGTTGATTTCAATCATCACAAAACGAAATATTCCCTATTTATTTTCAGGTTTTTTTATGGTTTTTATAATTAAACAATGTATTCCTCTTAACTTTTCCATTAAAATAAGCCAAATATCTTTTTGTAATTCGTCACCACCCTCTCCTATTGTACCTATTGAGTGGTAACACGAATAAAACATGCCTTTGAAAATTCGCGTGGCTAATAAACTGTAATGACTCAAGCAACTCAGCATCCTATGGAATCCATTTCCAACATCCGTGTATTGGATGAATGGCAAGAAGAAATTCCAGAGGATTTATATATTCCTCCTGCTGCATTCGAAATTCTGCTTGAACATTTCGAAGGACCACTCGACTTTTTAATTTATCTGATTCAAAAAAATGGTTTCGATCTTTTACAGTTAGATATTGCTCCGATTGCAACACAATACTTGTCTTATATGGACGGTATGAAATCGTTAAATATCGAGTTAACCGCTGACTATATGGTGATGGCAGCATTATTGGCAGATTTAAAATCTCGCTTGTTATTGCCAAAACCAAAAACTATTCATATTGAAAAAGATCCAAAACAGGAATTAATCGATCGCTTAGAGACCTATTTACGGATTAAAAAAGCAGCTGAACGTTTAGGCCAGATGCCTGTTTTAGACCGAGATACTTTTGCGACCCATGTTGCGATTGGTCATATTCCAAAAGTGTATGAAGGTTATGACGTTGAGATGTTAAAAGATGCCTTGTATTGCATTTTTAACCGCCCTGAACCCATAACCCATAAGATTGAACAAGAACCTGTATTACTTGAAGAACGCATTGCTTATATCGAATATATGATTGAATCTGGAGAAGTTCTCAGTTTCCAAGAATTACTCAAGCCAAACCAAGGTCGAATGGGCATGGTGGTTACATTTATGGCAATCTTGGAGCTGACCCGTCAGCAAAAAGTCCAAATTATTTCTTCTGGTGTTGAGGCCCCGCTTGCAATTCAAGGAGCAACGGCATGACCATTGATCAAAATAATGCCTTTAATGTTGATGAATTACATCACGAAGTTCTGATGCAACTTGAAGCGATTATCTTTGCAAGTGATGCCCCTGTATCGCTTGCTCGCTTAAAAGAAGCATTTCAAAATCAGTATTCTAAACAACAGTTGCAACAGTATTTACAGCAATTGTCTGTGTTACAACATGGTCGTTCAATCGAACTTGTCGAAACAGCTCAAGGTTATCGTTTTCAAGTGCGGGCAAAATACCGCAACGTGATTGCGCAAGTTTGGCCAGATCGACCAACTCGATTATCGCCGTCACTGTTAGAAACAGTTGCAGTGATCGCTTATCATCAGCCAGTAACCCGTGCTGATATTGAGCAAATACGAGGGGTTACAAATAATAGTCAAATACTCAGGACTTTGTTTGATTGGAACTGGATTAAAGAATCTGGTTACCGAGAACTCCCAGGTAGACCCGCGTTGTTAGTGACAACGCCACAATTTTTAAATGCTTTTGGTCTAGTGTCTTTAGATCAATTGCCTCCCCTACAGGATGCCAAGGAAGCTTTTATGATTTTGGATGCGCAAGCTGCCAAGTCTTAAATAGGTGCACTGTTGATGATTATTTCTAAGGTTATGCTGTCATGAGTGAAAAATTGCAAAAGGTACTCGCACGAGTGGGTTTGGGCTCTCGCCGTTATATGGAAGAGGTCATTGCCGCTGGTCGTGTAAGTGTCAATGGGCAGGTTGCTCAAGTGGGCGAACGTATTGAACCAGGTGATGAGCTTCGCATCGATGGTCGTAAAGTTCAGTTCCAAATTGAAGACGAAATTCGTCGTCGTGTATTGATTTACTACAAACCTGAAGGTGAAATCTGTTCTCGTAATGATCCAGAATCTCGCCCGACTGTGTTTGATCATTTACCCCCGATTTCCAATGACCGTTGGGTAATGGTGGGTCGTCTAGATATCAACTCAACAGGTTTATTACTTTTTACAAATGATGGTGAACTTGCCAATCGTTTAATGCATCCCTCAAATGAAATCGAACGTGAATATGCGGTTCGAGTCATGGGTGAAGTAACGCCTCAACTCAAAAACAACATGACAAATGGCGTTGTTTTAGATGATGGTCCAGCAAAATTTGAATCTTTCTCTGAAATTGGTGGTGAAGGGATCAATCGCTGGTACCAAGTCGTTGTAAAAGAAGGTCGTAACCGTGAGGTTCGCCGTATTTTTGAATCACAAGGTCTAAAAGTAAGTCGCTTGCTCCGTACTCGTTACGGTACTGTGATTTTGCCTCGTGAACTTCGTACAGGTCGTTGGATGGAACTTGATAAAACTGATATCGATAATTTAACCAAAGCTGTTGAACTGAAACCACGTCAAGGCACAGGTTTATTTGGTATGGCAAAACGTCGTACTGAACGTATGCAAGACAAACCTATGGCTGCGCGTCGCGGTGGGTTCCTGCGTCAACAACGTCGTGATAGCGAAGGTGAAGAAGCTCACAACCATCAAAATGATCGTCGTGACGCTCAGCCAAGTGCAAACCAATATGGTCAAAACCGCACTGAAAATCGTACTGACAATCGCAATGAACGCTCTGAAAACCGCTTTAATAAAGCACGTTCTGGTGGCAACAGCTACAACAATGACCGTGCTGACAACCGTGGCAATAGTTTTAATAGCAACCGTTCTGAAAACCGTTATGGCAATCAACAAAACCGTAATCGTTCAGAAGGTCGTTATAATCCAAACGAGCGTCTAGATCGTTCAGATCGCCAAGAACGTAGTGAACAACCTGAAAAGAAAAAACCGTTTGTTGTGACAAAAGGTTTTAAAAAGTTCTAAGTTCTAAATAGACTTAAAGAGCAAAAGCCACTATTTTTAAATAGTGGCTTTTTTTCGTTTAAACTATGCGCTACATCATGCATTAAGGTTTAAATATATTCCTGTAGGCTATGCCTCAGCTTGTGCTGTAAACAAAACAGAGCAAAACCCTTTAAGCAATATGATCTTAATATGGTAATAACAATATGAATAAAAAATACCTGATCCTCATTCCCTTATTTCTTATCTGGTTTATTGCGTCTATATCGATAGCATATCAAGGGCTGTTTTATTCAGAGTATCTGATCAATTTTCTTAGAAAGAAACCACAGGATTATGGTTATCCACTTTTTCAGGTTGTCATTTTATGCTTAATTTATGGCCTATGGATGTGGAGCTATGCCTATTTACTTTGCTCAGAAACAGCCATTCGCAGACCATTTCTTAGCTATACAGTCTGTTCAATCTTACCGATTGTTATTCCAGTCTATGGCGTAATAATACTGATTTACTCACCACCCGATATAATCACTTTTATTCTAATCAGTTGTGCAACCAGCCTATTTCATTTTTTATTATTGCCTATTCTTATGCCTATCTATCGCAAGTATATTTATCCTAAACAAAACGCATCAGTTTAATCGTGTTATATATCAATAAAAATACTCCTTACGCCACTACAACTGTAGCTCTCCCACTTCGAAAAAAAGGGAGAGCTAGCTGAGACTAAATTAATTAACTTTAGTAAAACCCCCTCCTTTTTCAAAGGTGAGAAGTATCAACTTCGCAAAGAGGAAGATTTAAAACCCTTAACGGACTGACAGCAACTGAATCCAGCAGCTCTCACATAGCAAAAATCTAAACCACCTGTCTGCTTCCTTGTGGAATTGAACTCAGTAAGCGTTTGGTATAGTCATGTTGTGGCGACTGATATAACTCATCCGAATTAGCAATTTCAACGATATCACCGTGGTTCATCACCATAATTTGATCCGAAATATATTTCACCACAGATAAATCATGTGAAATAAAAATATAACTTAAGCCAAATTCATCTTGCAGATCTTGAAGTAAGTTTAGGACTTGTGCTTGAACCGATACATCAAGTGCCGAGACTGATTCATCACAGATTAAAATTTCAGGTTTTAAGGTTAAACAGCGTGCGATTGCAATACGTTGGCGTTGCCCCCCAGAAAACTCATGTGGATAACGATCAAAAGCTTGCGTAGGTAAGCTCACTCTTTCCAGTAATTCCAAAGCCATCTTTTTACGTTCATTATCATTTGCACCAATTTTATGAACTTGCATCGGCTCCATCAAAATTTGCCCCACGGTAAAACGCGGATTAAGTGAGGCATAGGGATTCTGAAAGATAATCTGAATCTTACGTTGATACTGGGCAAACTCTTTTTCAGACATTGCCAAAATATCTTTACCTTGAAATAAAGCTTGGCCGCCAGAAGCTTGTTGCAAACGCATCAACAATAAACCAATGGTGGTTTTACCTGAGCCTGACTCCCCCACGAGCCCTAAAGTCTTCCCTTTCGCCAGTTGGAAAGATGCCCCTTTGACTGCTTGAAATTCATCTTTGCCAAACAATCCTTTACGGCTAAAAAATGATTTTTTTAAATCACGCACATCTAAAATAATTTCTTCACCGCCAACAAGGCCGCGCTTGCGCTCCGCAAAATCCACCTCAGGCAAACTCACCACCTCAGTCACAGGTGCATCTTGGGCTTGCATAAAATCACTAATGACCGGTAAGCGATATGGACGATGAGAAAGTTGTGGACGGCATAATAATAATGCTTTGGTATAGGCATCTTGTGGCTGTTCTAAAACAGCTTTTGCGAAACCTTGTTCACGAATTTCACCATGACGCATCACAATCACTTCATCGGCAATTTCACTCACCAATGCCAAGTCATGGGTAATAAACAACATCGACATTTGACGGCGCTTACGTAAAGCCTCCAACAAATCTAATATTTGTTTTTGGATGGTGACATCTAATGCAGTAGTCGGTTCATCGGCAATCAGTAATTTCGGTTCACAGGCGATTGCCATGGCAATCATGACCCGTTGCTGTTGACCACCAGACAGTTGACTGGGGTAAGCATCAATCTTGCTTTCAGGGGATGGAATCCCCACTTCAGTGAGTAATTCTAAAGTGCGTTGTCGTGCTTGTTTACGCCCCATATTTAAATGAATACGCATAATTTCAGCAATTTGATCACCCACTGTAAACACAGGATTAAGTGACGACATTGGTTCCTGAAAAATCATAGCAATGTCTTTACCACATATTGCACGCATTTGTTTACTGCTTAAACTGAGTAAATCTTTGCCTTCAAAAATAATTTTACTGTTTTCAGCAATACGGGATTGGCCTTTGGGTAATAAACCCATGGTTGCCAATGAAGTTACTGATTTGCCACTGCCAGATTCCCCAACCAAAGCCACGGTGGTATTGGCAGGAATCTGAAATGAAATACCTTTTACGGTTTCAATAAATTGCTTATTTTCACCCTTAAAACTCACACTCAGATTTTCAACACTGAGTAGCACAGGAGGTGTCGCTTGTTGTTCTGACATCTTTAAGCTCCTTATTTTAGTTTAGGGTCTAATGCATCACGTAATGCATCTGTAAACATTGAAAATGCGGTCACAAGCACGGCCATGGCTACTGAGGCTGCCACCAATTGCCACCATTTACCTAAAATCAGCTCACTTTGCGCTTCATTCAACATACTGCCCCATGACACCACCCCCACAGGTACACCAAAGCCCAAGAAGCTTAAAATCACTTCAGACTTAATAAATGCAACCACCAAGATCGACATCTGAACCAAAGCAATATGGCTTACATTAGGGAAAATATGCACAAACATCCGTCGGGTATTACTGACACCAATCGCTTTGGCTGCCAGCACATACTCGCGTGAATTATGTTTCATATATTCAGCACGAATTAAACGAAATACCCCAGTCCAACCTGTTAATCCAAGAATTAAAACAATGGAAAGAATGCCCTTTTGTTGCAATACAGCGGCAATCGCCAATACCAACAATAGATAAGGTATCGAGGTAAAAATGTTATAAAACCAGTTTAGAACATCGTCGACCCAACCACCAAAATAACCAGCGATTGCCCCTAAGAATGTACCGATAACCACGGCCAATAACGCCGAGATTAAGCCCACAATAATTGACGTTTCTGCGCCTTTAATGGTTTTGAGTACAACATCCTGTCCCCATTTATCCGCACCAAAAGGCAAGGTTTGTTTGAGTTCACTTTGCTGATCAAGTAAATGCCCACCCAATTGCTGATCAATGGCTTTCATATCTTCTGCAAGCGGATCTTGAATACCGTAGTAGTCAATCGCGCCACCTGAAGCTTGTTCTGTTGCAATTTCAGTATTTAACTCTTTGATCACATCTTTTAAAGGATCAACAGGATTTTCAGGTAAGGCCTCTACAGTTGCGGCTTTCTTTGCAGAATCTTGTGTATTTTGATCTGCCCCGATAAATGTAGGTGGCGCATAACTCACGGCTACTTCTTTATTCCAATTTGATGCAATCACACCCGTCATGGAGAGTACCAATATGATGAAATAACACAGCAACACCAATAGCGACAGCATAGCAATACGATCTGCTTTTAAACGTCGCATCGCCAATCGCCATAAACCGGGAGAAGTCTGTTGTTCTTGGGCGTCTACTTTTTTCGATAAAATTCCGAGCATCATCCCACCTACTTCAACTGTACGCGTGGATCAACCACTTTATAAATCAAATCAGCAATCAGGTTAAAAATCATGGTCGCAGCGGCAACATAGACCGTGATTGCCTTAATCACTGGAAAGTCGCTTCGTTCTACTGCAATAATGACTTCTCGCCCAATCCCCGGAATACCAAAAAATCGCTCAATTAAAAATGCCCCAATCAACAACGCTGGCAGGCTCGACATCACGTCAGTAATAATCGGAATAGATGCATTACGCAGTACATGTACACCTAAGATACGTCCCTCACCGACCCCTTTTGCCCGTGCAGTACGGACATAGTCCTGATTGACTTCATCCAAGACAAAGCTACGGTATAGACGTAAAGTCGGTGCAATACTCACCACCAACATGATTAAGATTGGCAATAGTGCGTATTGCAATAGATTTTCACTGAGACTATCGCTCCAACCTTGTACCGGAAACCATCCCAGCTTATAGGCAAGACCGTATTGAAATACGATGATATAGACCAAAATACTGATCGACATCCCAATGGTACATAACAACATCACCATACGATCCGTCAATGAACCACGTACTGAAGCAACAGCCAAAGCCAGAATGATTGAAATCACGGTTTGTAAAATTGTCAGTGGAATAATGATGGTCAGTGATGGACCTAAACGGGTCAGGATAATGTTTGAAACCGATTCCCCAGTACTCCAGCTATTGCCATAATCAAAAGTCAGGATTTGCTTAATAAAAATCCACAATTGGACATAATATGGTTGATCTACCCCAAGTTGCTGACGAATATTTTCAATCTGTTCAGGGTTTGCCATTTTTCCAGCAAGGATATAAGCAGGATCTCCGCCCACCCAGTTAAATAGAAAGAAAATCAGCAACACGACTCCCAACATGGTCGGAATCATTTGCCATATACGGCGCGTGATATATGCCAGCATAGTTCTAATTCCTTTTAATCACGTTGACCGGCAATTTCTTGAAAGAATGCCTTGTTATCCGGTTCTCTGCCCAAGAAATCAACCACCAGCTGCTCTGCTTTCTTTTGTCCACCTTGTGACAAAATCGCTTTACGATAACGTGCTCCAACCTCTGGATTATTTAAGTTATCGCCAAAAGCAGAAAGCATGTCTAAGGCCATCACTTCTGACCACATATAGCCATAATAGCCGACTTGATATCCGCCCATAATATGACCAAATTGTCCTGGGAATTCTGTGGTTGGTACATACCCTAAGGCGGTTTGGTTTTCGAGTTTTTTCCATACCTCTAAAGGCTGGGTTTTTAAAGCATCTGCGGTATGCAGTGCCATATCGTATTGTGCGTATAAGGTTTGACGAGAATAGAACAAGCCACGACCATAGTTTTTAACGGCTTTTAATTTGCCAATCAATTCATCATCGACACGTGGACAGGCTGGTTTGCAATAATCGGCTAAAGTCGACAGCGTTTCTTTACGACGTGCCCATTCTTCATACATTTGTGAAGGCGCTTCAACAAAATCTCGCTCGACTGAGGTACCAGATTGCGAGGCGTAACGGGTGTTTGACAAAATTCCATGTAAGGCATGTCCAAACTCATGCACAAAAGTTTCCAGTTCATCACTGTTTAAACCTTTGCGGTTAAAGTTGGTGACTAAGGCTGAAATCGGTTTACGCTGGGTCAGGGTACTACCACCCTTAACGCCCCACACCGCTGCATGACCATACTTTCCTTCACGTGGAAATTTATCGATATATAAACCACCTAAAAGCTGACCTGTTTTCCGATCTGTGACATCGTAATATTCAACTTCATCTTGCCAGACATCAACCTTGGCAGGCTTAAATTCAATCCCATATAGATTTGATGAAATTGCAAATAACCAATCTTGTGATGCTTGGGTCGGGAAATATTCACGCATTTTTTCTTGGTCAATTTTGTACTTTTCTTGACGTAATTTTTCGCTCCAATAGCCCTCACTCCAACGGTTAATTTCCGCTTTTTCCACTGGGATATTTAAGGTCTTGGCTTTAAATTCACGCAGTGTTTGCACTTCTTTTTTCTCTAATGGCGCAACCGTACTATGTACCTCATTGAGGAATTTATTGACCGTTTCAGGATTCTTGGCCATACGATTTTTCAATGCCCAATCGGCATAACTGGCTTTACCAAATAATTGTGCAAGTTCATGCCGTAAATCAATCGCTTGTTTAAGCAACACTAAATTCTTTTCAGTACCACGGCGGGTATAAGCAATTTGATAGCGTTTACGTGCATCATCATTGTCTGCTAATTCCATAAAAGGACGGTATTCTGGGTAGTCAAAACCCAACAGGTAATTGCCTTTTTCATTTTTCTTTAGATTGGCAATATAGCTTTCTGGTAAGCCCTTTAGCTCGGCTGGGGTAAATTCTAATTTTTCAGGATTGTCTCGAATGTTGCGGGCATATTCTTGTTGAATCTTGGTCAATTCATCTAAAATCACTTTTAAACGTGCTTGTTTTTCTGCGGGCAGTTGTACCCCTGTATCTTCAAAACCATCTAAAATATCTTGGCGATATTTACGGTCAATCTCATCACTGGCTTTGGTTTTTTTAATTTGCTGATAAAGCTTTCCATCTTGATACACTTCAGTTTGAAACTGACTGATTTTAACTTCACAATCTTCTGCGGCTTTACGTAAATCTGCACTTGGGTCAACATTACTGGCTAAATTAATCGGCCCATAAAAATCTTCAAACTCTGCAAAAATTTGATCCCACTTTGCCAGTACTGCTCCAGCAGGTGCATTATTTTTGAGTTTAACTTTGGCAAATTCAGCCAACTTGGTTTTAACGTCTGCAATTTTTGCATCACATTGGGCCGGGATATCTTTGGCCTGAAACTTGGGTAAAGTACTGCGTTCGGTTTCTGCAAAGGCCCATTGCCCCATACCCATTGACAACATACAGAGTGTGGTTAATTTAAATCGCTTCATTTTCATTTTCTCCAATCTTTCATTTATTCATTTTCAAATTTCAATCTGTTTATTTTTAAGCTTTTGATAGAGGTTATTTTTTCATATCAAAATACATCCATTCCGATGGAATAATCGGATGCTTTTTAAAGCCGATGACACGCGGTTGCGCCAAAGCATTGCGATAACGCGTCGATGCCATTTGTACTGGCATATACACTTCTAATATTCGCGCCATCTTATGATATAAAGCATCACGCTCAGGACCCGGTTTCAATTTTTGGGTTTGTTCATATAAGCGATCATATTCAGGAATTTTCATACATGCACTATTGGTTGCATGGATATTCTTTCCATAAAACAGCTGCATAAAGTTATCTGCATCGGGATAGTCGGCAATCCAAGCTGATCCCTTAAACATGGTTTTACATTGTTTTTCAGCTTTTAAACCTTCCGCAAAAGGCAAGGATTTGGTGGTCATTTTGACCTTGATATTGTCTAAAGTCTTTTTCCAAAATTCAGCACTTTGCTGACTACGTGTGCTATTTCCATAAACAGTTAATTCGATCAGCAAGGGTTTGCCATTCGGCAAGGTACGCCAGCCATCGGCAGCAACCTTATAATGATAACGATCTAACAATAGATTGGCCGCTTTGACGGAATAAGGAATACTGGTTTTATAGTTTGGATCATGCCCAATCACCCCATAAGGGATGGGGAATTGTAAGCGTTGTGCATCACCCTTCATCAAAATCTTAATTTGATTATCAGGTGAAAAGGCCATTGCCATGGCACGGCGTAAAGCAATTTTTTCTTTACTCAAACCACCAACAACAGGGTTTTGCATATTCCAGTAATAATAATCAATTGAAGGATCGGCAATACGGGAAAGTTGAATACCTTTTTTAGCAAGTTCGGGTTTAAGCTGACCGTCTTGGATGGCTTGAACACTGAGATCACCATCCAACACAAATAAGTCAGTTTCATCTTTACTAAATGATAACCAGCGTGATTGTGATTCTTCCATCACTTGAATATCGACCACACCGATTTGCGGCATTTTTTTGCCTTTCATCGCATCGACAATTTTTTGATCTTCTGGCGTGGATGCTTTGAAATCCCAAACATAACCACGATAATCTGGATTGGCTTTCAGGATAATCCGTGAGCCAGGTGTCCATTTTGCCAAGACATAGGGACCTGTTCCGACAGGATGGGCCATGGCAAAACCAGACCGATCTCGATAATGTTCAATCACTTCTCGTGCCACTGCACCAGCTGGTTGATGTGCCAACAGCATTGGGAAGTTTTGATCAACTTGTTTTAGTTTAATCACCAAGGTATAACGATCTGTGGCCTGAAGCCCTGCAACAGGTAGATCATAATTAAACTTGCCTGTTTTTTTAGCTTGCTCAAGCACTTTGTCCATGCCTAGAATTTTGTCATCAAACAACCAACTATTGGGCGAATGCAAACTTGGGTCTAACAACCGTTTATAAGAATAAACATAGTCTTGCGCGGTTAATTCACGGGCTTTGCCTTTAAATACAGGATCTTTGGCAAAATAAATTCCTTTTTGAATTTTAAAGGTATAGGTTAAACCATCAGCACTGACTTCAGGCAGGCTCACCGCGGTACGGGGGACTAATTTGGCGGGTGTTGCTAAATAATCGTAGGTATATAAACCTTCAAATATTGAATTATGTACATGCGCAGAATAAAGATCTTGGGTGCCTGCTGGATCAAAACCCGTTTCTGCAACGGGGAAAACATAACGTAAAACTTTATTTGGATCCGCTGGGCTTTTGGCAAATACACTCATCGTGCCTGTCATGAGCATACCGCCCAAGAATGCACTGACCCCAATCTGCTTTAACTTTTGCTTTAAATCATCCTTCATCATTTTATTCAACTTCATCTGGTTATTTTTTAACTGGCTGAACATCAAGGTATTGCCAAACGGTATTGATCATTGGATGTGCTTTATAGCCTTGAACTTGTGGTTGCAACAGCCAATTGCGAATACGGGTACTATGAATAATCCAAGGGTTATCTGCCTCTATCTGCCGACTGATTTTTTCATAAAATGGCGTTCGTTGTTGTGGCGGTAAAGTTAACGCTTGCTGATACAGTGCATCATAAGCTTTGGATTGATAGCAACTTAAATTTCCTTTGCCTGAGTTTGGACCATAAAGCAACTGAGCAAAATTTTCTCCTTCAGGAAAATCAGCAATCCATGCCCCACCCCAAATCATATGTTTACATTGCATGGCTTCTTTTAAATTATCGGCAAAATTACTGACCTTAAATTCAACACGCACCCCAATAGCATCTAAGTTTTTCTTCCATAACTCAGAATGAATGACTGAGCTTGAGCTATTTTCAGTATTATATTTCAGGGTAAATGGCTTCCCGTTGGGTAAAGTTCGATAACCATCTTTACCTTTCTTATAACCAAATCGATCCAGTAATTTATTGGCCAATAACGGGTTATAGGCAACACTACTTCTATATTGAGCATTGTGCCCTTGCACCCCATCTGGCACCAACATTTCAGCTCTAACCGCTTGACCTTTATAAAGTTGCTTAATCGCTTCCTGTTGGTTATATGCCAAGGTAATGGCACGGCGTAGTGCTATTTTGTCTAGACTATAGCCCCCCACAATCGGATCTTTCATATTGAACATGGTATAGGTGATTTCAGGGTCTTTATTGGGAAAATGTTGAATGCCCTGCTGTTTAAGTTCTGGTTTTAATTGTGTGCCGTTTAAAGCCTGTGGAACCGCATTTGAAGTTAATTTGTCAAAATCCAATTGACCTGACTTAAATGCCAACCACCTTGACTGTTCTTCCTCAATAATACTCACGACAACCTTACCGACTTGGGGCATTTTTTTACCCGACATCTCTTTGACAAGTTGGTTATCCCATGCCGTACCTGTCGATTTATAATTCCAAATAAAGCCACGATAGTCAGGGTTTGCCACCAGCTCAATTTTACTGCGTGGTACGTATTTACTCAGTTGATAAGCGCCTGTACCTACAGGATGCTGCCCGATACGATCACCATAAAACTCAACAACTTCACGCGCTGTTCCGCTAAAAGTGACATAGGCCAAAATATAAGGAAAATTATAATCTGCACGGGTTAAGGTAAATTGTAGGGTGTATTTGTCTAAAGCTTTAAGCCCTGAAATGGGCGCATCATAATTAAACTTGCCTGTCTTTTTCGCATTGGCAACCACTTGCTCTAAGCCTTGGATTTTGCCATCAATAAAAGAATAGGTAGGCGAATGGTTTTTCGGATCACTCACACGTTGAATCGAATAAATATAATCTTGGGCAGTCAGCTCACGTCGTTTGCCTTTGAACGCAGGATCATCGGTAAAATAAATGCCAGGCTGAATTTTAAAAGTATAGACCTTGCCCTCTTGTTCTATTTTTGGCAATGCTTGTGCCGTATTGGGTACCAGTACCACGGGACGAGCCAGATAATCATATTTGAGTAAGGGTTCAAATATCGCCTCTGCAATATTTCCACTGTAGAAATTATAGGTTTTCACCATATCAAAACCATCATCTGGTGCTTCAAAAGCCAAATTCAGGATTTTATTCGGTTGTGCCGGCGTTTTCGCAATCGCCATTTCCCCACAACCCATTGCACCGACCAACAACGCAAATTGTAAAAGCTTGGATTCCAAATTCACACCTATGTATTTTTATTCATCAAATTATTTAAACAGAATACTGGCAGCACCATCATCCTGTCGATTGCTGCTTTGGTGCTGAACCAGAACGTTAAATTAACAATAGTGAAAAATTGAACGATATAACAGTATTAAATACAAAGCGAATATCATGCCACTACACTTACCCCTTCTAAATTTTGTTTATTTTTACCGTAATAAAATCACATTTATTCAATGATTATCTGTGACTGACATCCTATCGTCATCTTCAGCGCCAATCTAAATATTAAATTCAGATATCATTTATCAGAACTACTCATAATGCACAATTTAAGTACACACACGTTCCAAAATTGATCACTTATTTTATCAAACACTATAAATATTCATTTAATCTTTTGATTTAAAATAATTAATAGCAAAAATAAAACCATAATTAATAGTTATACCACTCATTAAATATAGTTAAACTCTTTAATTAACAACCAAATATAAAGAAAAACTAAAGTCTATTGAGTATTTTTTAATCACATCTTCATATTGTATTAACATTAATCAGGGCGACTTCCAAACTTATTTTTCTACTATCAAGTCACGGATGAATAAGGAGATTAAACACTAGTCACGTAAATTCTTATCATTTTTTTGTATATTTTTAAAACATATAATTAGATAGTTGGCACTTGAATTGCTAGAAAGCAATGCAGCAATATCGCTAAGTACAAAAAAAAATGGATGTCTGAAAATATGAAAGTAAACAAAAATGTTTGCACTTTGGGATCGCCAACGATGGGGAAAACGTTACTAAAATTAAGTACGCTTAGTCTAAGTATGATGTGCCTATCGCTAGCGCATGCAGCAGAAACTGAAGAAACAACACAGCCAATAAAAGTAGCCAAAGTCACCGTTACAGGGTCTTCAATTAAAGGGGTTGCAGCTCAAAGTGCTTCCCCCATTACCATTATTAAAGGTGAAGATCTAGCCAAACAAGGGGTAACCACTGTCGAAGAAGCACTGACCAAAGTCAGTTCCAACCAAGCTGGTTTTTCTACCTCTCAAAATGTGGGTGCAAGTAATACCGAGGGTTCATCAGCCAATTTACGTGGATTAGGCACAGATAAAACTTTGGTCTTATTGAATGGTCGTCGTCTGGCTTATAGCCCGTTTAGTACATCAACCACCAACCTCAATATTATTCCAATGGCAATGGTTGAACGTATCGAAGTTCTCCGTGACGGTGCATCTGCGGTTTATGGCGCCGATGCAATTGGTGGTGTCATCAATTTTATAACTAAAAAATCTTTTGAAGGTCTCAACATCAGTGTGGGGGCAACTCAACCCGAAGCCAGTGGTGGTGATAAACAAGATATTTCCATCTTTGGGGGTTATGGCAATCTGGATGAACAGGGCTTTAATGTTTATGGTGTAGTCGATTATCGTAGAACCAACAATATCATGGCAAAAGACCGCAAGATCAGTCGCCGTGGTGGTGTAATTCCTGAGCTCGGCCTAGATGCCAGCTCAGCAAATGCCTTCCCAGCAAATATTTTTGATCCCAAAAACAATATTTTGGCAAATCCATATGGCAATACAAATTGTAATAACACACCAAATGTCGCTGCCGATGGTGGGTTATGTTATCTCAATACCCAAGCACTGATTGGGATTACCCCAGAAGTTGAAACAATTTCAGCACTTGGCCGCGCAACCTTTAAACTTTCAGATAAATTTAATCTGATTGGAGAATATATCTTCTCGCGTAACGAAGTTACCACTTCGATTGCGCCTGATGTATATAGCCGTTCAGTCACCTTACCCTCGACAAGTCAATATTATCCTGGCAAAGGCATTGTTCCTGCAGTGACTGGACTCAGCGATGGAGATTTACAACTCTATCTGCGTTCACAAGGTGGCAACCGTTCAGGCAAAACAACCAATGACTCACATCGTGCATTTGCAGGAATTGAGGGTGAAGCTTATGGTTGGGATATCAATGCAGGTTTAACCTATGCAAAAAGTGAAGCAACCGATAGCTTTAATGCGGGTTACCTCAATCAAAGTAAAGTTCAAGCTGCTTTAAATGACGGTTCACTCAATCCATTTGGCCCTTCCGCTGATGCTAATATTTGGAAATCTTTTGAAGTCAATGGAGATACCAATAAAGCCAGCTTAGACTCAACCTCTTTTGATGTCACTGTATCTCGTCCAATCTATACACTACCTGCGGGTGATGTTGGATTTGCCTTAGGTGGTAGTTTTACCAAACAAAATTGGGATCAAAAAATTAATGCTGAGATCGTCAGACAAGTACCTGGCAGCGGTATAGATCCAGATAAACCTGTGAGTAAGGGTGATCGAGATATCTCTGCGGTATTCACTGAATTACATATCCCGATTTTAGCCAATTTAGAAGCGCAGCTTGCAGCACGTTATGATGACTATAGTGATTTTGGCGATACCTTCAATCCAAAAGTTGCTTTACGTTGGGAACCGTTAAAGCAATTAATGTTCCGTACCTCATACAGCACAGGTTTCCGTGCACCTAGCTTATATGACATCAACTCACCTCAAAGCCAGACCTTTACAGGTTCAAAATACAATGACCCTGTGCTCTGCCCCGGTGGTGCTGCAACTTCACCTCAATACCAAACTGAATGTAATGTTCAATTTAAACGTATGCAAGGTGGAAATCCCGACTTAAAAGCTGAAGAGTCAACATCTTATACTGCTGGACTTGTGTTTGAGCCAATCAAAAATCTGGTATTTACAGCAGATTATTACAACATCAAAGTAGACAATCTGATTGATACGATTACCGATTCAATTATTTTTGCTGACCCAAGTAAATATTCAAGCTTATTTGTCCGAGATGCAGATGGACGAATCAAATATGTGAGTACCACTTTGATCAATATGGGTGGGATTAAAACTCAAGGGGTTGATTTAAGTTTGAACTATCTTACGCCTGTGACTAAAACAGGGCGTTTTGGTTTTGGTATTGATGGGACCTATGTCATTAAATATGACAAACAAGAAGAGAAAGGCGGTGAATGGATCAGTCGTGCAGGTAGCTATTATAACCAACAAGTCTATTCCCGCTGGAAACATGTTGCCAATGTCAATTGGAGTTACGACAACTGGAAAATGATCTTTGAACAACAGTTTAGCCGTGGTTATAAAGACTCAAATTCTATTGGTGAAGCAAAATATGATAACCATCGAGTTAGCGACTACATCCTGTATAACATTGCGGGCACTTATAGCGGATTCAAGAACTTAGAACTCACTGGTGGGATCAAAAATATCTTTGACCAAGATCCGCCTGCGTCCAACGTGACTGATAACTTCCAATACGGTTATGACTCTAGTTATGCAGACCCAACCGGTCGCGCATATTACGTCAGAGCAACTTACAAATTCTAATTGGGCATTTCGCAAACATTGTCTAGGCCTAATCAAGTCATGGTGTTTGCGAAATTGATTCATTCACTTAGCCAAACAAAAGAATTGAACAGAATTTTTTTATCGTCTCTCTTTTACTATTTATTGTTTGTCTCTCATTTCAGGAGTAGCAATGGGCAAGAATTTTTCAGAATTAGAAAATAATTCTTCCAAACGCCTGATCGGGATTGGAGCAGTCATCTTACTGCATCTAATCATTCTCTATGGCTTGATTACGGGTTTATCCAAGACAGTTGAAAAACCAGCGGATGAACCTGTTGAATTACTGATTATTCAGGACAAAAAAACTGAACCAGAAAAACCAAAACCCATTGAAAAGCCACCAGAACTGCCAAAGTTGGTGGAGAAAGTGTTGAAAACACCAGAGCCAAAGCCGACTGAAAAACCAATGGAAAAACCTACAGCAACACCAAAGCAGACGGCTAAACCTACACCAACGCCAAAAACCTCAGAAAGTCCTGAGCCGACACCGACGCCAAAGCCAGAAACAACAGCAAAACCTGAACCTGCAAAACCCAAACCAGCAGGTGAAACTCGCGGTGTATCGAGTGGAGAAGCGGGTTGTAAAACACCCGAGTACACGCGTGAAGCTTTACAAAATGAAGAGCAAGGTGAAGTTCTTATTTCGGTATTTGTGGGTAGTGATGGAAAAGTTAAAGAGGCCAAAGTTAAAAAATCGAGTGGGAGTAAAAGCTTAGATAAAGCAGCTGCGAAAGCTTATAGCTTATGTACGTTTAAACCTGCGTTAAAGAATGGTGAACCTCAAGATTCTTGGTATGACATACCTTATGAATTTGTATTGCAGTAATCAATTAAATAAAAATTTGGAGATAAATGATGAATAAAACGCTGAAATCTGTACGACTATTTGCTTCTGTTGGAATTTTAACTGCAAGCACCCTGCTGCCTGTATCTAGTGTATTTGCAGAAGAAACCACTGCAACGCCTGCGACTGTAACGACAACCAATACAGCAACCAGTGAAACGCATACACCACCACCTAAACCAGCAACAACACAAACTGTTCACAACCCTTACGGTTTAGAAGCACTATGGCGCGAAGGTGATATTGTGGCTAAATCAACCTTATTTATCTTGGTCCTGATGTCGATTGGAACGTGGTACATCATGGTGACCAAGTTTATTCAGCAGGCAAAAATTAAGCGTCAAGGTAAAGAAGTTGAAGCCAAATTTTGGGATGCTGCATCAATTGACGGCGCTGCGGGAACACTAGGCGAAGCAAGTGCTTATCGTTTTATTGCTGAAAAAGGCATTAACTCAACCAAAAAACATGGCGGAAACCTACTTGAGCGTATCGACTTTAATACTTGGGTCACAATGTCGATTCAACGTGCAATTGATAAAATTCAAAGTCATTTAAGTGGTGGTTTAGCATTTCTTGCAACCGTCGGTTCTACCGCACCATTCGTTGGTTTGTTTGGTACAGTTTGGGGAATCTATCATGCACTTACTGCAATTGGTATTTCGGGTCAGGCCTCTATTGATAAAGTTGCTGGCCCTGTCGGTGAAGCACTGATCATGACGGCAATCGGTCTTGCTGTAGCCGTGCCTGCGGTACTTGGTTATAACTGGCTCACCCGCCGTAATAAAGCAGTATTGGATAATGTACGTACTTTTGGTTCTGACTTACATACTGTTCTACTCAGTGGCGAGATCAAAAACAGTAGTGATGCGAAATAAATGAGGTATCTATTATGAGCATGACAGTCAATTCAGGCAGTGACGAAGATGATGTAATTTCTGCGATTAACACCACACCTTTGGTGGATATTATGCTGGTTCTGCTGATTATATTTTTAATCACCGTCCCCGTTGCCATTCACACGGTTCCAGTCAAGTTGCCTGAGGAAAAAAATACACCGTATGTCACCAAGCCGATTAATGTACAAATCGCGGTCAATAAAGCGGGGGATATTTTTTGGAACGAAAAGTATATCGCAGATAAAAATACACTGATCAATCGTTTACAGGCTGAGGCAGCAAAACGCCCACAGCCAGAGGTACATATTCGTGGTGATCAAGTGACAAAATTTGAAGCGATTGATGAAGTCATTAGTGCTACTAAGCAAGCAGGTATCGGCAAAATCGCGTTTGTCACGACACCTGTTGCCGCACCATAATCGAAAAAAGGAACAGTTTATGGGTATGAATGTAGGTGCCAATAAAGACGATGATGATGTAATGTTAGATGTCAATATGACACCACTTATTGATGTGATGTTGGTGTTGTTGATTATGTTTATTATCACCATTCCAATTCCAAATAATGCGATCAATATTGACTTGCCCAATGGCGCACCACCACCGACCGATGAGAAGCCACCTGAGCCAGTCACCTTACGTATTGACCCTCAAGGTAAAATCTTTTGGAATGATCAAGCTGTTGAAAATAAACAAGCGCTAGAAGTTTTATTTGCGGGTGTTGCACAGAAATCAGATCAAGATCCGATTAAAGTGCAACCCGATAAACTGACTGAATATAAGGATGTGGCAATGGTGATGGCAGCCGCACAACGATTAAATGTTAAAAAAATCGGAATTGCAGCAAGCCAATAATATTTAAGGGATGAACAAAGCTGCACAGTGCAATCGACTTGCAGCTTTGAGGCCTTGATCTATGCAATGTTTCTAAATTGTTTATTCATAGCGCAACATTATAAAGAACACAACACTCAATATATCTGACTTTCACTCACAGCTAAAAAAGCCAGCATCTGCTGGCTAATCATCGATATGGAATCAATTAGGTGATTTTAAATGCCAAAGAAATGGCTTGATCTTGTTGTTCAGGATCAGGCCATTTTTGTGAAACAGATTTTAACTTGGTATAGAAACGAGCGGCATCTGGACCATATAAATGCGACTCACCAAATTTTGAACGTCGCAAACCACCAAAGTTAAAATAACTCACTGGGAGTGGTACTGGCACATTAACACCAATCATGCCCGACTCAACCTCCATAAAGAAGCGGTGTGCTGACTTTCCATCACGGGTAAAAATCACCGAACCATTGCCATATTCATGGCTATTGGTCACAGCAATTGCCTCATCTAAACTATTGACGCGTAAAATTCCTCGCGCTGGACCAAAAACTTCTTGTTGATAAAAATCCATATCCATAGAGAGATAATCAAATAAAGTCGGACCAATATAATAGCCGTTGGAATACTCTGGATGTTTAAAATCACGACCATCCACCACCAACTCAGCACCATCTGCAATACATTGATCAATTGCCTTTAAAACAGATTGTTGCGATTGCGCACTAATCACCGCACCAAAATCTGCAGTCGGATCATTGTATGCGCCAACTTTCAATGCTTTGATTTTTTCTACGATACGTTGGCGTAAGTGATCTGCCGTTTCAGCACCTACGGGAATCAGCAGTGATACCGCCATACAACGCTGGCTGGCTGAACCAAACCCCGCTGAAACAAAGGCATTTGCAGCCGCTTCAAGATCGGCATCAGGCATCACCACCATGTGATTTTTCCCGCCAGTAAATGCTGCAACACGTTTGTTATGTGAGGTGCCTTTTTGGTAAACATATTCACCAATCTGGGTAGAACCCACAAAGCTCACAGCTGCGATTTCAGGATGTTCAAGTAATGCATCGACTGCTGTTTTATCCCCTTGTACAACATTAAATACATCGTCTGGGAGACCCGCTTCTTTCCATAACTCTGCAAAAAATAATGCAGCCGAAGGCACTTTTTCAGACGGTTTCCAAACTATTGAATTCCCCACGGAAACAGCCATGGCCATCATGACAGCAGGAATCATGATGGGAAAATTAAACGGGGTAATACAGCCCACCACACCCACAGGAACCCGTACAGAAAACACATCGATGTCGCCAGCAACATTACGTGCATATTCACCCTTTGTAATCTGCGGTGCATTACAGGCAAATTCAATTCCTTCAATCGCACGGCCAATTTCACCGATTGCATCGGCAATGGTTTTGCCATGTTCACGACCAATGATTTCTGCTAATTCAGCTGTTTTGGCAATCATTAATTCACGTAATTTAAACAGAACTTGCAAGCGTGTAGCATGTGAAGCTTTTGCCCATTTTTTTGCATTTGCTGATGTCGCGGCTTTCACGGCAGTATCAATCACGGTTGCATCGCCATAAGCACAACGCGCAATTTCTTCACCTGTAGAGGGATTAAATACTGGGCCTGAATGTTGAGTTTCTGTGATATGACGGCCTGAAATATAATGTCCGATCAAAGTGTTCATCCTGATTTTTCCTTCACGTTGCGACTGAAACTAAATTTAAAATGCTACTGAAGACAGTCTTTCCATGACCACTTTGGCGAGAAAGCCCCATATTCCCAAGGCCAATAAAGGAAATATTCATATTCATTCCTGAAAATTAAGCGTGGTAAATTGAATGATTGATTGCAATGCTGTGCTTTGAATCACTGCTTTGCATTAAACAGACAATTTGCTTTTCACTGATTTACGTTGTCTCGCGGGGCTAAGATCATCACGCTTCATAAAGAAGCTACAGAAGATTGCGAAAATCGCCATGCTCATGATGTAGGTAATAATCAAATGCGGGCTACCATTGCCAATACTTAGGAGTTTGGTGGCGATCAATGGCGCAAGTCCACCGCCTAATACACCTGCGAATTGAACTGAAATCGAGATGCCACTGTAGCGAATTTCGGCAGGAAACTGTCGAGCAAATAACTGAGACTGTGGCGCATACATGATTGGAAACACCACGCCGATTGCTAAAACAATTGCGGTCCATACCAAGACTGGATCCTTGGTATCCAACATGCTAAAGAACGGATAGCAATACAATGCAAGGACCACTAGACCAAACATAAACATATTACGCTGCCCAACTTTGTCGGATAGATGTCCACATAATGGCGTCATCACCATGATTAAGCCTGCACCACAAATCGTTGCAAACAAAATGTCTTGGCGAGGAATACCCAACTTGGTTGTGGTGTAGGCTAAGGCAAAAGTAGAGGCAATATAGAACCATGCATTTTCAGCAGCACGGGCAAAGATAATCGTGAGTAATTCGCGTGGATGATTTTTAAAGACCTGCATTGCTGGAACTTTAACTTCTTGTGCTTGTTGTTTTACTTTTTCAAAATCTGGTGACTCAGGCACTTTGACACGGATATACCAACCCACACCTAATAATAAAATGCTGGCAAGGAAAGGCAGACGCCAGCCCCAACTAAATAGACTTGCTTCGGGTAAAAGTGAAACCAAACCCAATGCGATCGAGGCCAACATTAAACCACCACCAGCACTTGCTTGAGGCAAACTTCCCCAAAAGCCTTTACCGCCTTCAGGAGCATGCTCCACAGCCATCAACACGGCACCACCCCACTCGCCGCCCATTGCCATACCTTGAACAAAACGCAAAATCACCAGAAAAAATGTCGCCCAATATCCAATACTTTCATAGGTTGGCAATAGACCAATTAAAACGGTAGGAATCCCCATCATAATCAATGTGGTTAGCAGCATGGTTTTTCGACCAATTTTGTCTCCAAAATGACCAAAGATAATGCCTCCCAACGGACGTCCAATAAAGCCAACGGCGTATGTGGCAAACGCAGCCAAGACACCTGTTAATGGATCAAGATTGGGGAAAAACAGTTTATTGAAAATTAATGCTGCGGCTGCGCCGTAAATAAAAAAGTCGTACCACTCGATTGTCGTTCCAACCATGCTGGAGATACCTGCCAGACGGTGTGAAGACTTTTTCGGTTGTTGAGGACCTGATCCTTGTATATGCTCCATCGCTACCTCGCCCAATTCTTAGTATTGTCATCCATTCATCACCTTAGAGATAATCCATCCTGATTATATTTATTAAGGTGATCTAATTCTTTTTACACAAATAACTTAAAATAAGAAGCCAAGATTAATATTGATTTATCCTGATAAAAAATTCTAAATAACCTGAGTGCTTCTTATCATCAATGTGAATCAATTGCTTTTTTCAGTCAACACCCTTAATTACTTAAGTAGTTTTTAAAATTCAATAAATAAATCAAATACAATCACTTATACAAAAACCTACCAATATAGACTAAAGTTAAATATAAAAAATGTGATCCATTACAAACTATTCAAAACACTAAATTTATATGCATAACAACACAAAAATAATCTATTTAGTTTTCATCATATTATAAAAAATCAACGATCGAATACTTGTTATTTCTCGCTATCACGTTATATTCATTATTATACTAAGTAAGGATGCTTATTATGAACTATAATAAAATCGCATTTGATTTTAGCCCTGCACCGATTGTTGTATTAAGTTATCGACACATGATGGAAATGAATGCTGCATTTGCCAATCTGTTTGGCTATGAGCGTGGTGAATTAATTGAGCAATCCATAGTCAAAATTTTTCCTAGCCTTGAGGATTATGAAAAGGTCGGGAATGATGCATTGCAAAGCTTATTGTTAAAAAAAAGCCATTATTATTCTGATCAGCGCTTTATGCAGCACAAAAATGGCGAAATCTTTTGGACACATACCCATGGGCAAACCTTAACACCTGAAGATCCCTTTAAATTGATGGTCTGGCATTTTGAACGTAAAGATCAGGTGCTGTCTTCTAAGCAAAAATTGACTAAACGTGAATCAGAAATTACCCAATTGATTGTCAATGGATTTACCTGTAAAGAAATTGCACGAAAATTAGAGCTGTCGCATCGGACCATAGAAGTACATAAAGCAAATTTAATGAAAAAGTTGGGCGTTCGCTCCAAAGCAGAACTAACCTCAAAAATTATCATTCGAGAAAAATGATATAGACAAAAAAATGATCACAGTTGAATTGCTGTGATCATTGATGAACCTCAAAAAAATTAAGCTTTTTTCACAAATTCTGACTTTAACTTCATGGGACCAATACCATCAATTTTACAATCAATATCATGCCCATCATTACTGTCTACCAGTAAACGAATACTTTTGACTTTGGTTCCTACCTTAACCACTGCAGAAGAACCTTTAATTTTTAAGTCTTTAATCACTGTCACTGAATCGCCATCTGCCAAGATATTGCCAACAGCATCTTTAATCGTCACGCTGTCATCTGCTGTTACTTGCTCGCCATCTTTCCATTCATAACTACATTCTGGGCAAATCAATAAATCGCTATCTTGATAGGTATATTCTGAATTACATTTTGGACAATGTGGCAAAGACATAATAAGCTCAACTTCGGTTCAAATCACAATCATAGCATTTTAAGATTTTTCATCAACTTAAAAACCATAATAAATATAAGGAATAATTTAAAATCAACCGCGATCAATAAAACTAGGCTTTATGATTTAGAACATCCAACAAAACACTGACATGATTTCGCCCTTGATTTTTGGCCGCCGTTAATAAGGTTATAGGACCTTGTGCTATAAGTTTCCGCAGCTCTTCTAATTGTACTGTAACCTGTGATAATTCAACGCGATAACGTTGTTGAAACTCATCCCAACGGTTTTCGCTATCCTCGTGATACCATTTTCTGAGTTCATTGGACGGGGTAATTTCTTTCGGCCATAAGTCAATCTTAGCATCATCTTTTTTAATACCACGTGGCCACAAACGATCAACCAAAATTCGTTGACCATCTGTTTCTGAAACCGCATCATAAATTCGTTTGCTATAAATCGTCATTGTTATTCCGAACCGAAGTTATTCTAAAATTATTCCAAATGATGAGAAATATGGTTGTGTAAAGTGACAATGTGGGAATAAAAACACATTGTCCCCCATCACAGCTTAGCCTGCAAACATAGGCGAGGCTTGGTGCTTACTCAGGCAATCAATGATTGAATTGTATTGCCCGTTTAATGGATGATAGATGAATGATATAAATACCAAAGCAGATCTATAGCGATAGTTTATAGGTCACTCACGCGAGTTTATTGATCTGGAATTGTTGGATTGACCAAGAGACCAAGTAATTGCAAAGACTCTTGCCATCCCAAATAACAAGCCTCAACAGGAATCACTTTAGGAATACCTGACTGGGTAATATTGACTTCCGTTCCGACAAGCACACCTTTTATTTCAATGATTACTTCAATTTCGCCAGCGAGTTCAGGATTATCAAATCGATCAAAATATCGTATGCGTTGGTTGGGAATCAGCTCTGCATAAGTTCCACCAAATGAATGGATTGTACCTGTAGAGAAATTGGTAAATGACATTCGATAAGAACCACCAACCGTTGCATCCATTTGATGAAGTTTTGCTGTAAAACCATGTGGAGGCATCCACTTTACAATTGCATCTGGGTCTAAGAAAGCTTTATAGACTCGCTCTGGTGGTGCACTAAAAACGCGATGTAACTTTACCGTATTACTCATACTCATTTCCTTGACTATTATTGTTGTTGAAAATCAAGTTTAGCGCTGTACAAAGCTTTCATTTGTATGGTTTGAGTAGTCTGAAACTTAAAAAAAAGCATATCAACAAGGATATGCTTTTAAAACAATATGCGTCATCTAAAGACTGTTATTCTTCATCGTCTTCATCATCAAATATATAGGTTGTACATCCCCAACCATCATATTCACCTTCAAACTGCTCAGCAATTTTACTAAACCATTGCTCTAAATCAACAACATCTTCGTAGTCTGGAATCAGATGAACATATACCGTAATCACCCATTCATTGGGTTGCACTTCTTCATCCAAATACAGTGAAATTTTTTGCTCTTCGTGTAAAAGATAGATTGCACATTTTTCAGCGAGTTCTTGTGTTTTAAAATACACAGAAAACTCGATTTCATGTACCTCTTCTAAATCATCACCATCTTCGTGCATTTGCCAAAGTAGATTACCGTTATCATCTTCTGGGAATTTTTCAAAATCACGAGTCATGGCCAAGCCCTCTTTTAAGGTTATAAATATTATGACTTTTACAATAGCAAAGTTTTATGACAGTTTTAAAATATTGCCTATTCGCACACAAATTACTACTTTTATTTGGCATCAATTTGTAATAAAAATTGAATTAATTCTATGATTAATAAAAACTCATATCTATTGTTGATCTATATTCATTGATGATTAAACCAATAATGAAAGGTGCATGATGCCAAACTTTAACCCACAACAACGACAAGAAATTCTGTTACTGATTCAACAAGGTCGTAAAGTTGAAGCAGTTAAATGGGTCAAAGACCATTCAGATTTAGGCTTGAAAGAAGCCAAGGATTATGTAGAAAATCTGACAGAAAACGCATACAACTTCGCATTTGCAGATACAGCTCAAAGTGATAGTTCCCGTGATATACACTTGCAAATTCCTCAACAAGACATTCTTGCCCTGATCCAACAAAATCGTAAAATTGAAGCGATTAAACTGGTCATGGAACATTCAAACCTTGGGCTAAAAGATGCCAAAGACTTTGTAGAACAGCTCACTGAAAATCCTAATTTAGCAATCAATCAGTTTCAGTTCGATGATGATTTTTATGACAGTCAGCATCCTCGCTATAAAGCAATTCAGTCGAATTTTGAAACTGGTGAAATCTATGTGTTATATCAAGATCATCAAAAAGTGTTGATTGATGAACATCATCCTGACTGGGATGAAATTATGCGTCATTTTTCGCAAGGTGAAACATATGATTCGGCTGCTGCCTACATTGCTGCAATGAAAGCCAAAGCACCTGATAGCGCTGTCAATTCGACACATAATGTTCAGTCAATTCCCCGCCCATCCAGCGTGACAACGCAACCTGTCGGTATTGAAGATCAAACCAAGAAAAAAGGCTTACCTATTGTTATGCTTGTTGTGATTGCGATTGTTGCTGTGATTGCCTATCAATTTTTTATCAAGCAATGAGATGCAACACCGCGATAAAATTTAACATGGCAATAAGATTGAATATGCAATGCAAGATGACGAATAAAGTTTAAAACAGTTAAAAGAAAGCCATTCAACTAAACGCTATTGTTCTCATCATTTAAATTATTCGAGGTGCGTATGTACCAATTGAATCAAACACAATTACAAACATTGCTTGATCTGCTTGAACACCATCAAACAGAACAAGCTGAGCAATTTCTTATTGCACAACTTCAACTAGATCCAACCGCAGCAAAAAATTTAGTCCGCATCCTATACGAATCATCAGATGCGCTTCAGGCTTTTAAAGCAAACCCTCAAATTTTATCGGGCGAAATGCCGAATATAAAAAATGAAAGCAACGCTTTTGAATTCAACTTTTCATCAAGTACGGTGAAAATGACCAATCAGGATGGTAAGACCATTGAAATCAATGATCAACATCCCGACTGGCAAGAGATCAAAAAACAATTCCAAATCGATTTGACTCAACCAGATGCTTTATCCAAATTTGCCGAAAATTTTATGCAAGGACAGACGCAAAATACCTCATCACAAGCAAAGTCTTCATCTTATGATTCAACAAGCCCAACTCACGCTTCGGTTCAAACCTCAGGGGTAGAAGACTTGAGTCATCAGAATAAATCCAGCAGCATGCTGCTATTGATTGGGTTTCTTGTTTTGATTGGGATTGCAGCCTTTTACTATTTTAAAACATGATTGATCAGTACGAAAATTAACGCAGCTCAATAATATCAATGGTTGGTGGTACTCTAAACCGAAAAGGCACACCCACCATACCGGTACCGACACTGACAAATACATCGGCATTTTCATGCTGATACAAGCCTCGTTTATGACCGAGAATAGAAACTTTTTTCATTACATAACTGGTCAACCACGGCAATTCAACTTGCCCACCATGAGTATGCCCTGACAGCATCAACGGACGTGTAGGCAACTGTGGCACCATATCTACCGTATCGGGGTTATGTGACAAAATTAACCACGGTTTGTCTTGAGGTAAATCGGGCATATAACGCATATCCGCCTTGCCTGCCCATAAGTCCCCGACACCGATTAAGCGAAAATCATCAAATTCAACAATTTTACCTTCAATATCCATCACGTTATTGGCCTCTAAGGCACTGGCCAATAAGGCTTGAATTGGTGGTCCTGGATACTGCTCATCATGATTACCATTTACTGAATAAACCGGAGCTTCGATCTGTTTTAAAATCGCCAGTTCTTCAACCAATTTATTTTCAGGTTCATAGGTCCAATCCCCTGCAACCACGACAAAATCGGGTTGAGCCAAATTAATTTTTTTGACAATTGTTTTAAGCTGACGCTCATGTCCAGAAAACAGACCAATGTGTAAATCTGCAAGCAACGCAACTTTAATCGGTTGAGTAAAAGTTTTCTCCTGCCCCAACGAATATTGTATATGCTGAACATGAACCCGATGTGGTTCAATAAAGCGTGCATAAATCAACAACGCACTGAGTAAGAAAATAAAAATACTTTCATGTAATGAGAATTTTCCGATATATCCTGCATAAATGCTAAAAAATAACAACGGAATTAATAAATAAGACAGGTAGAATGCCAGTAAATGGACGAAAGACTTAAAAGGATGGATCGTTTCAGTTCTAGATTGACTTAACCAGGCTTGGCTTACTCCCCATACCGCAAGCACAATGAAGCAGAGATAAAAAATTGATGTAACAGTTAGGGTTGGAAACATATTCGATCTCGCAAGTCGCGTGTACTTGTCATCTCTTTATTTATCTTTTGAAAAGGCTACATTGGCATTTCATAAATGGATTGCATTTCGGCAAACATCGACGAATTGTCAATATATCCTCAGGCAATTATACTCTAGCTCTGAGAAATCTTAGAAAATATTATGCAAAGAACGATCAATCGTAATACCCAATTACAGCAAAAAGCTCACAATCACCATGTGTCAAAATTTTGGGTGATGATTGGTTCTTGCCTATTACTCAGCCTTTCTGCCTGTTCAACCCTTCCTCGACAAGAAAATATTAAACCCGAATATGCCTACGATATAGAAACCAAAGACACTCCTTTGGCGCAAATTATTTCTCCATTAAAAGCGCAAAACCCAGAGTTAACCGGTTATCACGTGCTTTATGATCCGCTAGAAGCGATCGCAGCACGCATCAATTTGATTGAAAAAGCACAAAAAACGTTAGATTTGCAATATTACATTTGGGACAATGACAAAATTGGCTCATTGGCTTTATACAAAATTATTGAAGCCGCAGATCGCGGTGTTAAAGTTCGTTTACTGATTGATGATAATAATGCTAAACAAATGGAAGGGGTTTATCTCGCCTTAGATCAACACCCAAACATTGAAGTAAAACTATTTAACCCTTACCGTTTTAGAAGTATTCGCCCCATAGACATGGTGCTGGATTTAAAACGTATCAATCGTCGCATGCATAACAAGACCTTTACTGCTGACAATCAAATTTCATTAATTGGTGGACGTAATATGAGTAATCAATATTATAACGTCAGTGACAATTACCAATTTTCAGATGTAGATGTGATGTTGGTGGGGCAAGCGGTAGATGATATTACCCACTCCTTTGATGAATACTGGAATCATAGCTACGCTTATCCGGTGAGAAATATTGTCAATCACAGTACCTACACCTTACGTTATGACAGTCTAAAAGAACAATTGACCCACCATTACCAAGAAATTACCGTTCAAAATTATTTGAATTTAAGTAATCGCACCCATGCTTTTGATCAATGGCTCAATCATAATATTCAACTGGATTGGGTCAAAGCAGAAGTGGTCAAAGATGCCCCAGATAAAATTCAGGCCAAGGCCAAAAAAGAACAACATCTTAACTTTCAAATGGTGAAACGCTTAGATATCCCGACTCAAAATGTTGATCTGATTTCTGCTTATTTTGTTCCGCAAAAAAAAGGTGCAAAGAAACTGGTCGAGTTGGCAGATGAGGGCGTTAAAGTACGTGTCCTGACCAATTCATTTAAAGCCAATGATGTCGCGTTGGTGCATGCATTTTATGCAAAATATCGAGATAACTTATTAAAAAATGGGGTCGAGCTTTATGAGTTTCTGCCTGCCGTTTCTGAAGAAAACCTCTATGCCAATTCAGAAGAAATCTCAAAGAAAGCCAAAGTTAGCTTAAAAGGCTTAAGCCGTTCTAGTTTGCATGCCAAACTGATGGCTGTAGATAATAAACAAGTGTTTATTGGCTCATTTAATTTCGACCCACGTTCAGCTAACTTAAATACTGAGATTGGGGTCATTATCAACAGTCCACCGTTGGCGATTGCCGTACATAAAACTATGGATGATAATTTAAAAAAATATGCTTATAAGCTGGTTTTAGATTCACAGAATAAAATCAATTGGCTCAAAGAAACGCCTCAAGGCATTGTCACTTTAAGAAAAGAGCCAAAAATGAAGTGGTGGCAAAAAGCAGGAATTAAGGTGATTTCTTGGTTACCGATTGAGGGCTTTATGTAAGCTGATCATTTTGCCTTAAATGATCATCATCTCATGTGGTAAATGATGCACGCTTAAAAGATCATACTCATTTACCACAGAGACATAACTAGTTTCGCTTCTACTTAAAACGATCTAAAAGCTTTTGATCCTTAGCAAAGCTTAGCCCTGCAAGACTTCTTTCTGTAGATCTTCCAAACCTTTTTGCATCATCAATTGCACTTGTTGCGTCAGACTTTCAACAGTATGCCCTTCTGTTGCAATCGCCGGAAAGGTTTTGAGATGCGCCACAACCTTTGGCATTTCCAGCACAGCTTGGACATGTTCGACAAATGTGGTTTCGCCAATAAAAGGCACTACGGTATCTAATTGCCCATGTTGATTTACATAGCAAATCACACAGACTTGTACGGGTTTCTTGGCTTCGATTGCCGCACCTAAGATCCGACCATGTACTTTTTTAACTTTTGAACCATCTGTGGTGGTTGCTTCAGGGAAAAACAACACTGGAATATCTTTACTTAAGAACTCAGCGATTTGCTCTCGGATACGCACCGAATCCCCTGAACCACGTTTAATAAATAAGGTTCCACCACCTTTAGCCAAATTGCCAAAAACTGGCCATTTTTCAATTTCAGCTTTCGCTAAAAAGAATACCCGTGCCCCTGAACCTAAAACAGCGATATCCAACCATGAAATATGATTACTCACCCACAATGCTGGTTCACGCGGAATATCGCCATGTACACGCACGTCGACATTAAATACTTCACTTAAACGGCGACAAAAATACTGAACATAACGGGTATTTTTAGGATTATTCGGATCTTTATAGAGTTGATGGCGGTAAACCAGATAAAAGCCTTCTGCAACAGCAGATGTTCCTGATACCAGTTTTTTACTGTACAAAAAGACTTTAGATAAAGCACTTAATTTCGATGATTTTGACTTTTTGATTGCTTGTTGTTGAGTCATAGATATTCACTAAACAAAATGTATGTCATATTAAACTGACACTATTGTATACATATCTAAATCAACTTGCATTCATCATTAAAGACAACAACATTGATTTACTGTGCGAAATGAATAGCCAAATCAGCTCAACGCTAAATTGTGGCAAAAATTACGCGCCATCAAGCAGCTATGGATTTTTACTAAATTTTAACTCCCCCGTTAACATAACAGGAAAATCCAAATTAAGATTTCACAATAAATTCATATATTTATAATTTTATTGCAATACTTTGCATACAGCTTAGGATTTAACACAGAATATCCTTTAGAATGATTTTTCTAATCTAATGTCTGAGTTTTACAATCTGTGGAATACTTTGATCAAAATCAAGGTGGTGAAAAAACCATTTTAGTCAGTGTGAATGTTCAAATCTTAGAAGATCTTGATGCAGAAGAATTTCGATTACTGGCTAAATCTGCGGGCGCGGATATATTAGAGCATTTAAGCGTACAACGGATTAAACCCGATCCTAAATTCTTTATTGGTTCAGGTAAAGCAGAAGAAATTGCTGCACAAGTTGAGGCAGATGAAGTGGAGTTGGTTATTTTCGACCAAGCACTGTCACCCGCTCAGGAACGTAATTTAGAACGTATTTTAAAATGTCGTGTGATTGACCGTACGGGTTTGATTCTGGATATTTTTGCGCAGCGTGCCCGTACCCATGAAGGTAAGCTGCAAGTTGAATTGGCTCAGTTAGATCATCTTTCTTCACGTTTAGTCCACAGCCGTAGCAATTTGGACAGTCAAAAAGGCGGTATTGGTCTACGTGGACCTGGTGAAACCTTACTTGAAACAGATCGACGTCTATTACGCATCCGTACGGAACAGCTCAAAGATCGTCTGGAAAAAGTCCGAAAAACACGTATTCAAGGCCGTGCTGCGCGCCAAAAAGCCAATATTCCAACTGTATCTTTGGTCGGTTATACCAACGCAGGCAAATCAACACTTTTTAATATTTTGGCAAATAGTGATGTTTATGCAGCTGATCAATTATTTGCCACACTCGATCCAACCTTACGCCGTTTAGATTGGGATGGTATTGGCACGCTTGTTCTTGCAGACACTGTTGGTTTTGTGCGCAATCTCGCTCATTCTTTAGTCGAATCCTTTAAGGCAACTTTGGAAGAAACTTTAGAAGCCACTTTACTGTTACATATCATCGATTCGAGTAGTCCAGATGTTATGGAACAGATTGATGCCGTAGAAACGGTGTTAAATGAAATTGGCGCAGATGTTCCAATATTAAGAGTCTATAACAAGATCGATCAAAGCGGAGAAGAAGCCAAAATCGTTTATGCCAAACCGCACCAACCTGAGCGTGTTTATGTTTCAGCCCATACACAACAAGGCTTAGACTTGTTACGTAAAGCGGTACATGAATGTTTGATGGGCCAAATTCAACGTTTTGAACTACAATTAAAACCCGCTTATGGCAAGTTAAAAAATCAACTTTACGATCTTAATGTCATCGAATCTGAACATTATGATGATGAAGGCAACTTACAATTGGTGGTTGCCATGGCACCACAAAAACTGGAACAGCTCATCAATCAGGCACATTTACCGCTCGTTGAAATCCTTGGCAATAAGGCAGAACAATTTAAAAGGCCGTTAGAAGAGTTTGAAATAAAGCGCTAAATCGGTTAAAACGTGAAAGATCAATTTTTATAAATAAACACACATGGATCAGTTAAAAGGTATCGATTGGCAAGCATGGATCTTCACAATAGGACTTATCATCTTCTTTCGTGAAGCTTCTGTGTTGGTGATGTCACAATTTAATCATCCTGAATTGGGCAATTTAACAGGTCTACTCAGCCTACTGTTTGTGCTGGTTTTATGGCGTAGATTCAAAAAAATCCCTGCTCGTTTGGTCGATACCAATAATAAATTAATGAGAGAAAGTGGCTTTGCTTTCCTACCGATATGTGCGGGTTCATTAATCATGCTGGTCAGTATGGGAAAAGAGATCCCCTTATTTCTGGTTGTGATGTTTGTCAGCACACTGATTCCACTCTGGATTTATGCAAAAATGGCGAAGAAGTGGCTATAGGAGGCTGATATGTTAAGTGTACTCACTGGGTTTTTAATCACGCTAATTGCCTATTTGGCGGCGAAACCAATTAATAAACGCTTTCCTCAAATTCCGCTTCTGGTCATTGGCATGTTTTTTGTGATTGGAATTTTAATGATCTTTAAAATTCCTTATGAAAAATACAATACTGATATGAATGGTCTATTTAGCCACCTACTCGGTTATGTCACTGTGGCCTTGGCTATTCCATTAGCGGCAATGCGTTATGATGATTTACCACTGAAATCTGTTGTCGGGATCTTGGTGTTTGCCAGTATCAGTGCTGTCGCATTACCCATGAGCTTGGCTTATTTACTGCATATGTCGGAACCGACCATTATGGCCTTTGCTACACGTGCCGTGACTACGCCAATTGCAATCAATATTGCAACTTTATTGCACTCACCAGTCACATTAGTGATTTTGATCGTCATTTTATCAGGCGTGATTGGGGCCGCATTTTCATCGATTATTTTACGTAATATTAATGATGAACGCGCGTCTGGCTTGGCTTTAGGACTGGCTGCACATGCCATCGGAACGGCCCAAGCTTGGCAACGTGGCGCAGTTGCAGGTCGTTATGCAGCCTTTGGAATGGCAGTAAATGCGGTGTTCACAGCCATCTGGTTGCCAACCTTCATACTTTTTATAAAATAAATGTGATTTAGTTTACTTTTCACATGATTGCCTAGAGTAATTATTCAGCTTAAGATGAACTATTCTTTCCCCCATTTTGATAAGGAATCAATAAATGAGGTTTAATAAGTTCATCTTAGGGACATTATTTTCTGTTTTAAGCTGTAGCAGTATGGCAAAAGATATCACTGGTACTTGGAAAAATATCGATGATAAAACTGGCTCATCTAAAGCTGTGCTTGAAATACGCAAAGAAGCCAATGGCACATATACCGGTAAAATCATCAAAATTACCCCACGTCCTGGTTATACTCCAAAAGAAACCTGTATAGACTGTCCAGCGCCTTATACCAATAAACCCATTTTAGGTATGGATGTTCTTAAAAATCTCAAACAAACCAGTGAAGAAGATTATGTTGGTGGAAAAATTATTGACCCACTTACAGGTAAAATTTATTCCATGAAAGCCAAACTCAACTCAAACGGTAATCGCTTAATGTTAAGAGGTTATGTGGGAGTGTCTGCACTTGGTCGTAGTCAAACTTGGATTCGTGAATAAGGTCTTATTCACTGATCACAACATTTAAACTTATCACAACATTTAAACTTAAAAGAAAATAGGTATGCTTATGAAAAAAGGAATTTTCAGTTGTATGCTACTGGGAATGATCAGCTGGACACATGCAGCTGACATCACTGGCACATGGCGCACTGTTGATGATAAAACAGGTTATGTTCGTGCACATATTCAAATCGAGAAACTAAAAGATGATACTTATGTCGGGAAAATCATTAAAGATTTTCCTGCACCCGGCGAAGCTGCTTTAACACAATGTCGCAATTGCCCCGCACCCTTTACCAATAAACCCATTATTGGCTTAACCATCTTACAAAAGTTAAAAGCTGATCCAAACAACCCAAACAGCTATATTGGTGGTGAAGTTCTGGATCCTCGCGGAGGAAAAATTTATCATGGCAAAGCCCGCTTAAATGCAAGTGGAAACCGCCTGACCTTACGTGGCTATCTTGGTATTTCGCTGATTGGTCGAAGTCAGACATGGATTCGACAAGAATAATTTGCTTTTTAATTGATAGATAAATTCGCCATTTAAAAGATTAAAATCATTGAAAATGGCGCATTGACACTATGCTTGAATCTCGTGATATTGCCCAAAATAAAAGCCACATGTTGTGGCTTTATTCATATCAAAAAACAGGATTATCGACACTAAAAAGTTTTTGATCTTCTAGTCGATAAGCCAGCAGGTGATGCCCCCAAACACAGCCACCATCTACATTTTGGATTTGCGCATTGATGCGCTCACCTTGCAACGCTGCCCAATGTCCAAAAACGATCTGATGAGTTTTTGCTGTCTGTGATTCAAACTTAAACCATGGCTGAAAACCTGCTGGCATCGGCTCATCTAAAGCATCTTTAAAACTAAACTCTAAACGACCTTGTGCATCAGTCAGGCGCATACGGGTTAAATAATTGGTAATACAGCGTAAGCGAGCATGACCTTGTAAATCATCTGCCCATAAATCTGGCTCAGTGCCATACATCTCTTTTAGAAATGAATCCAGCACAGCAAAGTCATCATGCGCTAAGACTGCTTCTACTTCTTTGGCCAACGCGGCAGTCTTTTCCGCATCCCAAATATTCGGGATACCCGCATGGGTCAAAATCGTCTTTTCATTGGGAAATAAACACAAAGGCTGTTTACGCAACCAATCAACCAATTCATCACTTTCTAAAGCATGAATAACATCATCAATCTGGTCTTTTTCTTTGAGTTTTTTGATCCCACGTGCAACCGCCAGTAGATTTAAATCATGATTGCCAAGGACTGTCGCAGCATTGCCTTGTTCGCATAATTTTTTGATAAAGCGTAATGCACCCACTGAATTTTCACCACGCGCGATTAAATCGCCCGCAAACCAAATAAAATCTTGATCAGCATCGAACTGGATTTCTTTGAGTAGTGCTTTCAGTGCTTCAAAACACCCTTGTACATCACCAATCACATAATTATATCTGACTTTTTCCAGCGCCATTTAAGCCACCATTTGGTCAGATAATGCAACAAACTGAGCCAATGTTAAGGTTTCTGGGCGTGCCATTGGATCTACACCAGCATTTTCAAAACCATCTTCAACCAACATACCTTTTAAGCTATTACGTAATGTTTTTCGGCGTTGGGTAAACACATGCGATACCAAACGAGCCAAGGCTTTTTCACTTTTAGCAACAATTGGTTTAGTCGCATAAGGTTCTAAACGGAATACCGCAGATGTTACTTTTGGTGGTGGATTGAATGATCCCGGTGGCACTTCAAACAAGAAAGTAGGTTTGCAGAAGTATTGAATCATCACCGACAAACGCCCATATTCTTTGGTGTTTGGAGATGCGGTAATACGATCAACCACTTCTTTTTGCAACATAAAATGCATGTCTTTGACTTTGTCACCAAATTCTAAGAGATGGAAAAGCAAAGGCGTTGAAATATTATAAGGTAGGTTTCCGACCACACGTAAAGGACGGCCTTCCTGAAATAATTCAGTAAAATCATATTTTAACGCATCAGTTTCAATGATGGTGAGGCGTTCAGGATGTGGTACTCGACCCAGCAAGCCTGCTGCCAAGTCACGATCCAGTTCTAGCACTGTCAAAGCATCACATTCACCATTTAAAGGTGAAGTTAAAGCAGCTAAACCTGGTCCAATTTCAACAATATTTTCCCCTGATCGCGGGGCAACAGAACGAACAATTTTGGCAATCACACGTTGGTCATGTAAGAAGTTTTGTCCAAAACGCTTACGCGTATGATGCCCTTCATCTTTAGGGTTTAGGGCATTAATTTGATACATAAAATTCTCCACATTGATTGATGACCACTATTGCGTATTCGACTCTAACTTGCTTAGGCTATTAAAGATTTCATCAGATTTAGTTAAATTTTCCCTTGTTGCTTGATATATAGCAACTAAGGTATCTCGTTTTTTAAGCAGGTCGAGTGCCTCATGATGATCTAAGATCTTCGCATAATCTTCTTGAATTGATTGTAAGCTCTGACGCATCTCTGCATCTTTAACACGTTCAATACCTAATTCGGCATTACCTTTAAGCTGTGCTTGAAGATAAGTATCAAATGTATCAAGGTCAGACCAAAAATCTTCGATATTATAGACAACGTTTTCATCACCTTCAGATATTTTCTTCATTGAACGTGCAAAACGATCAGCAATAGAAGCTTGATTTTTCGAGATGATGACTTGAGCTGAGGGATAATTTGCTCGAATCATTTGATCCGTTAACAGATTGTATTCAGCTTGAATATCAAGAATAGTGTCTTGAATGATGATATTGAGGTCTTGTATGGCAATTATACTACTTTTATGCTTTACCAAAAGATCAATATTAGCATTGATTGCTTCTCCGTCTTTAAGCATTTTATCCATGCCACTATGATTCGCATATTTTTTATGCACCATTGCCAATGCTTGATTAAATTTTTCTTGGCTGTTCTTTAAATTATCTACAGTGAGTGAACCAGCATATTGCACAACATCTTGTGACTGTCTTGGAATTTGCAGTGACAAAACCCGTAAATCACATACACTGTGATCCATTGCAAGGTTCGAGCAAGCAGATAGCATAGAGGCGATCAATACAGCCGCTATGCTATTTTTTATGCAACGCTTCATGGATTGTGGTTTTATATGGTTGTTCTTATGCTTAATGATTGACATTACTCATTTTCCATTTGTTTGAAATTTAAATAATTATTATTCAATAAAGTTAATTCGAGCGAGCGAGATCAAGCGCTAAATCGACAGCGACATGCAAACTTGAACTTTTTGCAAGGCCTGTACCGGCAAGGGAGAGCGCAGTGCCATGATCTACTGAAGTACGAATAAAAGGTAAACCCAAAGTAATATTAATGGCTTCGCCAAATCCCTGCGATTTTAACACAGGTAAACCCTGATCGTGATACATCGCCAAAACAGCATCAGTACCTTTTAAATGATCCACAGTAAATAAAGTATCAGCAGGCATACTTAAACTCATGTCTATACCTTGCGCTCGATAACTTTCAAGCACTGGATTGATCGTATCAATTTCTTCATGACCTAAGTAGCCACCCTCTCCAGCATGCGGGTTTAAGCCACACACCAAAATACGCGGATGATTAATTTTAAATTTTGTTTTTAAATCATGAATAAGAATATCAATCACCTGATGGAGACGCTGTTTGGTAATGGCATCTGCAACGTCACGCAGCGGTAAATGCGTGGTCACTAAAGCGACTCTTAAGGTTTTTGTTGCAAGCATCATGACCACACGTTCCACACCAGCAAACTCTTGGTAATATTCCGTATGACCGCTGAAGTGGATCCCTGCGTCATTGATAATTGACTTTTGTACTGGCGCTGTAGCAACACCAACACTGAGTCCTTGCATGGCATAGTATGCAGTTCGGCGTAATTGTTCGATCACATATGCAGAGTTTTGCGAGTTTAACGTCCCTAAAACAACATCCACGGCTAAAGGAACATGTTCCACATAGAGCTGACCTTGAGCCAAACACTCCCTCTGCCCTTGATACTCAATAAGCTGAACGCTTTTGTTTAAAATTTTGGCACGATCCCTCAACATATTGATATCAGCCAATACAACAACTGGACGATCATCAATACGATCTGCCAAATCTAAACAAATATCTGGGCCAATGCCAGCAGGCTCACCACTGGTTATATATAAAGGAAGCATCTAGAACTCTTTTAACAGACCTTGCATAGATAGTATACATCGGTTCTAAATTATCATTTCCAATTCAAGTTCATTTTTATATCGAATATAACGGAAACATGTAAAAAATAAACCAAAAACAATTTCTCAAGAAAACTATGCGACTCAATTATAAACATTTTTTGTATTTCAGTTTTAGAAAGCTGAAATTTATAATGAAAAATATATATAAAAATACATTACTTATGCTGTAAATCAGCAATAAAATTAGCACGATTACAACTTAAGCTTAAAGTCTAAAAGAAATATCCTTTCCAAGACTATACCGCCCTACATATTTTCATCATTCTCATCTAAGTCAAAAGTTATCTATTCGATGACGATTCTTTTAGCAATTCATTCTATAAAAATTAACGGATTGAATATCACATCTTAAATAGAATGCTTAAAGCTGACTTTTAGTCGCTGGACGAGTTTCTGGTTGAGCTTGCTCTTGATCAATCTCAGAGAAATCAAACATCGATTCAACCTCTTTCCCACACTTGGCTGGGTCAATATGTTGATCAAAGATTATTCTGACTCGATGGTCAGGTTCAACTTTTCCATAGACTGTATATTCGCCACTTCGGCTTTTATCGTCATCATCCTTCCATTGCACAACCGCATCGACTTCTTCACCAATCGGGATGTGTTGCGTTTGAATAAGCAGTCCAACCGCTTGGCAAGGATATGCGGATTGAATTTCCTCACTAAAATCGACCGTCATCCATTTGGCATCCAGGATCGTCTCCAGTTCTTCTCGCTGTTGTTTTCTTGCTGCTTTTTCTTCCTTGGTTTTTCCTGCTTGTTTTATTTTTTCATTTTCCCATGCTTTTTCATTTTCTAGTATGTTCTTTGGATTCATTTGATTGAACTGGACTTGCTGATCCAGCAAATCCGCTTGAGCAAAACAGAGGTTTAAGTTGCCTACGCCGAATAGCAGTAGAACGAATTTTATTGAATTTATTATTTTCATTTTTGCCTGACTTATTTTCTTTATATCACTTTAATTATTCATGAATCCCGTCACAATTCCAATATAAATCAGAAAACCTTACAACATTTTATCCAAACTAAGCTTTGCTTTTGGGTCCGTTTATCCATATAATGATGCGCTTGAAATTCAATATTTCAATTGCGACTCTAACTCTTTTCAGATAGAATTCGCACTCCTTTTTGTTTGGACAGATTCCATAGTCCAAACCAACTATAATAGGTAGTGGTTTAATGAAAACTCTCAGCGCTAAGCCAGCTGAAGTTCAACACGACTGGTATGTTGTTGATGCTTCTGGCAAAACTTTAGGTCGCCTTGCGACTGAAATCGCTCGTCGTTTACGCGGTAAACACAAAACTTCTTATACGCCTCACGTTGACACTGGTGACTACATCGTTGTGATCAATGCTGAACAAGTACAAGTGACTGGTAAAAAATCACTTGATAAGAAATACTATCGCCACACTGGTTTCCCTGGTGGTATTCGTGAAACTAATTTCGAAAAATTAGTTGCTCACAAACCAGAAGAAATCTTCGAACGTGCTGTAAAAGGCATGTTGCCAAAAGGTCCTCTTGGTTACGCGATGATCAAGAAAATGAAAGTGTACGCTGGTACTGAGCATCCTCATACTGCTCAACAGCCACAAGTTTTGGACATCTAAGGGATACAGCACATGGCTACTAACTATGGTACAGGTCGCCGTAAGACCGCAACTGCACGTGTTTTCCTATCAGCTGGTACTGGTAAACTCGTAATCAACAACCGCACTCTTGAACAGTATTTCGGTCGTGAAACTGCTCGTATGGTTGTTCGTCAACCACTTGAGCTTTTAGAAGTTACTGAAAAATTTGACCTTTACATCACTGTTGCTGGTGGTGGTATTGGTGGTCAAGCAGGCGCTATCCGTCACGGTATTACTCGTGCATTGATCGCTTCTGACGAGACTTTAAAACCTGCTCTTCGTCAAGCTGGTTTCGTTACTCGTGATGCTCGTGAAGTTGAACGTAAGAAACTTGGTTTACGTAAAGCTCGTAAACGTCCTCAATTCTCTAAACGTTAATTCGTTTACCGAATCGGACAAAAAACCTCGGCATTTGCCGAGGTTTTTTTATGGGGTAACTATTCGAAGTTATTTTGTTTTATCTCGTTTAGAACAGTCCATGACAGCGTCAGAAATCCCATCGGCAGCTTTTGATTCTGTAATCGTACAGCCATTTTCCTGATAAGTTCGAGTTTCCTTAGAAAACTTATGATCTTTCGGAATCGGTGCATTACACGGCTTATTGGTCTTTACATTGACCATTTTCACGGGTCCATCGTTATAGATCGTCACCTTACAACCCTTTACAACGTATTCTTGCTCGATCCCTCCATACATTTCATCTTCAGAAGCGTCAGATGCAACATCACAAGCCTCATCTGCGCGACATAAGGCCCCTGCTCCAGCCACTTCCGCACCAGCAGCTTCGATTGCTTCAGCGGCAGCCTCTTGTACTTGCGCATCTACAGATTGCTTCTTTGCATATGTATTTGAAATGCCCATCATCAATAGCAATGCCAACGCCAATTTACTGTGCTTATTTATTAAATTCATAGGTTTATCCTTGTTTTCTATCTATTTGATAGCAATACCCACCATAAGCTTATTAAAGTTAAGATGATTTTATTGTCTATTTTTAGTATTCTACTCTATTCACTTCACTTAGTTTTTGGAATATGCCTGTCGAAAATGCACCTCAACAAGGGATTACGTTGTATAGCCACGAGGATGACTTTCGTTCACATTGGATTAGATTTCTTCTTGCAGAAAAACAAATTAAACACACCTTAATCATTGTCGAAGAAGATGACGAAGATTTAGCCAGTTTAAATCCATATAATCAACTGCCTATGCTGATTGAAAATGATTTAAAGCTGTTTAATACCAGTATTATTTCTGAATACTTAGATGACCGTTATCGACAAAACAAACTCTATGCGGATGCCCCAGCACCACGCGCAGAACAAAGACAGTATATTTGGCGCTTTGAACAAGATTGGCTGAAACTTGCAGATATTATGCTACGCCACCCAGATACACTTAATGAAGCTGCAAAAAAGAATGCACAAAAACAATTAAAAGATACTTTGGTATCCCTTACCCCACTTTTTCAACATTATCCTTATTTTATGTCTGAAAACTTTACAATTTTAGATTGCATGTTAGCGCCAATTTTCATACGGTTAAAACATATGGGAATTGAATTACCGAAACAGCAATCTCGTCCAATTTTATTATATTGCCAACGGATTTTTAGCCGCCCAGCTTTTTTAAAGTCGATGACTTTTAAAGAGAAAAACAGATATAGTGAATTTCTGGCAAAATTCTAGATCGCAAATCAATAGAGTACTTTTTAATGTCTGAACAAGAATTGAACTTAACCCCAACTCGACCATACCTTGCACGCGCAATATATGAATGGATTTGCGACAACAATTTAACGCCATACTTACTTGTTGACGCAACCAAACCCTATACCGATGTACCACAACAATTTGTACAAGATGGGCAAATTGTATTGAACATCGCACCACATTCTGTGCATATGTTAAATATGACCAATGAGGCAATTACCTTCTCTGCTCGTTTTAGTGGTGCATCTAAAGATATCTATGTACCTATAAATGCGGTATTAGGCTTGTATGCACGCGAAAATGGACAAGGATTATTCTTTGATCCAGATGAATATGCCAATGTGCAAATAGATGAAGATGTTTTAGAATCAAATACTAGTGAAGAAGTAGAAACTAAAACTGAGACACCAAAGAAAAAACCAAGTTTAAGAATTTTAGAATAGAACAAGGAGAACTGAATGGCTTTTGATCTCGTACAATACTTTGCTGAGCAGATAAAGATTCAAAAGCCTCAGCTATTATCTCAATTAGAGCCTGCTCAACGTATAGCACATATTGAAGAACTCAATGCTTTAACGTTGGGTAAACTCATTACGCTATGGCGTAAAGATGATGATGCGTTGTATCAAGAAATTCTTTCGCAAGATCAGTTATACAGCCAAGAAATTTCTCGACATCTCACCACCTCTACTCAGAATAAATCCAGTTTAGATAAATCTATACTTGAACCAGCAACAACGGAAATTCTTGAACTACAGCTTGCTGAATTAAAGCAACTTGAAACAGCGGGAAGTTTAGGTAAGCGAGGTCTTCGAGAATTGGTGATTGGGCAAATTGAGCACCTATCAGGTCAGGCGAAAGATTGGGTTTGGTCAACAAACGAACTAACTGAACTGATTGGCTCTCAACCTGTACCCGAAGAAGAGATATCATTAGATGAAACGATGAAGGAGTTTAATCAAATGGTCAATGTTCAAAAAGCAGATCTTCATACAGATCATCAAGACGTCGTAGTAACCGAAACGGCAAACCCAACTTGGGCTAAAATTGCAGAACCTGTGGTGGCACTTGTGGTTTTGTATATTCTTTTTGAAGCAGCAACGAAGCTTTTTGCTTAATTTAGTTTGATAATTAAAATTTATAAAAAGCGATCAAAATGATCGCTTTTTTTCATGTAAAAAATACTTAAGTAATTTTAATCATTTCACGTGATTAAAATCACAGTAATAATATTATAAATGATAAAATATGCACAATCATAATAAATATTCAAATCACTATTAAGTTAAGCTTTTATTGATAAAAATAACTAAGCAATTTATTTAACTTTGAGATAGATTTTTTATAATAACTAATGTTAATTTAAAGCTATGAAACTCTCTAAACTTTAAGAAAAATTAACAGTTTACACAGGAGGATAATAATGTAAGAAATATACTGATTAAATGCCAAGCAATTAAACATTAAAAAAATGATTTTACTGGAAAAAGAACAAATCTAGCGTTAACTTAAACTAACTACGACCGTTAAAAAACAGTTTACACTTTAATTTTTTAATATTAGATAAGTGATATTATGAACAATCAATGTATCAATATCGCAATTTCAGGCTTAGGTTTAACCACCTCTGACGATCTTAAAATAAGACTTAGAAAAATTTTACCAACCAATATTGGTATAAATTGGACAAGTGTTTCAGATCAAAATATAAATTGTATTTTGATCAATGAGCAGTTTTTTGAAAATAATAATATCCAGAATATTATCCAAAATAAAAATATTCCTTATTTAAAAATTTCAAAACATAGTGAGCATAAAGAAAGTGCAGAAGACAATTTACTCTGCATCCCGATTTATGACGAATTCACATTGAAAAACTGGGTCAATATCAAATTACTGCATAAGACCGAAACAGAACAGTTGGAACTTAGCCAAGTTCCCGATGATGAAGCTGAGGATCAGCTTGAAATCAAAGAAATTGATTTTTTTGCAGCGCTTTTCTATCACGACAGTCGCAAAGTCATTTTAAATGATCATCTCGGCACGATTGCGATTATCGACCATCATGCGCATTTGGCATGGCTAGAAGCCACCCGTGAAGAATACCAAACAGATCGCTCGATACACTACACTGCGGCAGTCACTGCGGACTTTATAAAAGTTTCTCGTAAACGACAATTCAACTTAGAAAATTGGTTATTTAACCTAATTTGGAAAAATCCCAATTTAATCACCGTACCTGCGGCTGATAAATATTATCGTCTCAAATTCTGGATTCAGCCCAATGAGTTGGATAAGAAATTACTGTTACAACTAAGTGCATGCTTTATTTCTGGGGCTGAGATCCAACATGTCTCAGACAAACTCAACCTTCCAGTCGCAACCGTGCAGCACTTTGTTGCTGCGAATCTAGCCATCCATAACGCTGAACTGATTTCAGCAAAAGAAAGTCTATTTGATAAAACACCAAGTAATACTGAGCAAACGGAAGAAAAAGGGATTTTAAAAAGCTTTTTTAACAAATTAAAAAGTCGATTTAAATTTTAAGGGATAAATACACGATGATTATTCAGAAATATAAAATTGTTTTTGCAGGTTCAATGGGGGCAGGTAAAACTGAAGCAATTAAATCATTATCAGAAGTACCTGTATTAGCAACAGAAGCATTTAACACCGATGATCGTAGCCATAAAAAACTAAACACAACCGTGGGAATCGATTATGGCGAAGTAACGCTAGATGATGGCAGTAAAGTTGGGCTGTATGGCACACCAGGACAAGGTCGCTTTGACTTTATGTGGGGCGTGATATGCAAAGGCGCGATTGGTACGATTCTGTTGATTGATCATAGCTTAGCAACCCCCTTAGATGAACTGGAATATTACCTCAATATTTTTAAACAATATGGTGAAAACATTGTGATTGGAGTCACCCATATCGATGATGATATGAATAAGCCAACGCACCAATACCGTCAATGGTTGATGGAACGTAATTTAAATTTACCTGTGTTTTTTATTGATGCACGCAAGAAAACTGATGTGTTATTGCTCTTAGAGACCTTAATCACCACATTAGAAGTAAAATATTTATAGACTATTGATATGTATCCGCTTACTGGAAGTGTATTCGGATACTCAAAAGTCACTATATTTAAACCAGTTAATTATTCATATAAGTGATATCTATCAAGTCATTGATCAGAAATCAAGCTTATGTTTTATATGAAATTTTGGTTATCAATTGATTTTTTGTACTTTTGAATCCTAGATAGTTATCCTACTGCGGGGCGACATGGATGTCGCCGTTGGGCGGGGGTACAGGACGTACCCCTCGCCAAACAAAAGATTTTTGTCACTTTTCATCTCTGAAAAGTGAGGCATCGCCTACGCAAAGGGATTTAAACGTTGAATTTAAGGTGTGGCATTGCAAGCTTTTTTATAATTAAGCAATTGATTTTTTTCATATAATTTATTTAATTAATTAAAAACATTAATTAATTAAAATTATATTCTTGTGTATGCGTTTTTTGAGAGGTTAACTATATTTAAAGCCGCTATTTAAGCAATGGGGAAATAAACCGAATCCACTTGATAGCATAAAGGAATAAAATCTTTAGCCTTATTACTGTTTGTAAGGCTACTGTCTATAAGATTGCATGAATTGTTGTTTGTGACTTACTTTGTGCTTTAGACTGATACATCAATAAACCTGCCTGATGTGTTGCATCATCGACATTGTCAGGTAATTCATTGTAAATACGGATTCCCATACTAAAATTGATACCGAATTTTTGCTTCAAGCCACTAAATAAGAAACTATTTCTAAGTCGTTTTGCGTAGTCCTCAGCTTGAATTGCAGAACCCAAAACAACAACACTTCAAAAATCCAATTAAATCGATGTTTTAATTAATTTTAATAATCGAATTTAGACGTCAATGAGTCACTTATAGTTAAAATATGCAATAAAGTAAAGTTTTGAATATGATGATTTTTAGCTTCTTATAGGTAATTTCTTAATTGCTTTGTCGGTAAGTTAATCAGATCAAATAAATGGAATTGTAAAATATAGTTTTTATCGAATTTTTCAGGATGAGCGGGAAAACAACTCTGGTTTACTTCAACTATTAAAACTTTGTAAGTTTTAATCCTATTGCCTATAAACTTTTGATTTATAGCGTCCTAAGCCGAATCGAGACCTTGTGGGTAAGTACTACACTCACGTTGTACGTAACTGGTAGCAATCTACTCTTTTCGATCCCTTACATCCTTGAGATAAATATTAACGAAATCGGCTCGGGATTATTTCCCTAAGATTAAGATTTTCTCGTGAAATTTAGAATTATTTCCCGCAATCAAACACAATCTCAGGATTTTTTATCTTTTATATTTCCAAAATGATTTTTTATTGCAAACTAATTTAAAAAATCGAGAATATATTTCTGTTCTTATCAACAAAGATGCAAACCCCAAAGAGCCGTAACGCTCAAAAGCTTTTTCTGTATTTTTAATCTTTCACTCGTCTTTTTTTATTTCTCTTTTATTCATTTCCGATAATAAATCCAATTGAATTTCCTGAATTTTTGCCAGTTTATCCCACTGATGAATGAGTAAATGATCTATTTTTTCATGCAAATGACGGATTTCTAATTCAGCTTTCAAATTGACTTGATAATCATTTTGGGAGCGTAAGCGATCTTTGGCTTCTTGACGGTTTTGGCTCATCATAATAATTGGTGCTTGTACTGCAGCAAGACAAGATAAAATAAGATTTAATAGAATAAAAGGATAAGGATCAGCAGGTTGTTTTACGATCACAACTGTGTTTAATAAAATCCAAACAACTAAAAAAAGCATAAAACAAATTAAAAACGTCCAACTTCCGCCAAAAGTCGCAATTTTATCTGCGAGCCTTTCCCCAATGGTCCATTTTTTTTCGAGTTGTGTTTCAGTATTTTTTGTTATTAATTCATGCTGTTGCATACTATTAAGCACTTCATACTCTAGGTTTGACACCTCCCCCTGCTCCGATTGAAGCAAAGATTGCACATACTGCATACGATATTTGGTTAAATCTGCTTTACAAATATAATCCTGCGCAGACCAATTGGGAAAATCTCGTGCAATTTCTTCAGTAATAACCTTACGTATAGCCCCGAGCGGAACAACATTCGCATGTGAAAAAGTTTGATTACATATTAAGCAAATATGATTTTCATTTTTATCATTCATTGCACTACTCTTTATCATTGTTTGGTTTCAATATCTGTCATTATTTGAATAAAGTATAGAACTTATTTTAATGTGATGCTGTGATGAAATCATTTTGCTTTGATCTATTTTTCTGATGTTTTGAATAGGCTTAATTGATGAGTTTTATTTGAGATTTTCACATTATTTTTATCGAATTTTTCAGGATGAGTGGGAAAACAACTCTGGTTTACTTCAACTATTAAAACTTGGTAAGTTTTAATCCTATTGCCTATAAACTTATGGTTTATAGCGTCCTAAGCCGAATCGAGACCTTGTGGGTAAGTACTGCACTCACGTTGTACGCAACTGGCAGCAATCTACTCTTTTCGATCCCTTACATCCTTGAGATAAATATTAGCCAAATCGACTCGGGATTATTTTCCTAAGATAGATTAATTTTTTTATTTTTTAGGAAAATTTTCCTTTAAAAGTTACTTAATAAAGAAAAATTTTCAATAAAGCTTATTTAATGATTTTTTATTGCATAAATTCTAAAAAAAATGCAAATTTAATTTATAAATTTGCATTTTAGTTATTCTATTTAAATGATCACACGCTTTAATCTACTAACTTAAGACGCATCTTTTAGCGAGGTTGTTTTACTATCACGCAAAATATCTTCCAAGCCTTGGGTATCCTGATTTAAAAATGCGGTTAAACTCGCTTTTACCTGTTCAAGCGTACTGTGTTTGATTGCAAATACTTCTTTATTTTTCCGTGTCATCAAGCCAAATAATTCACGTTGTTGAAAAATCAATTTGATATTACTTTCTATCTTAAATTCAAAATCCTCACTTTTTGCATAAGCATTTAATGTAATTTTTAAAAATGCTTCTGACACTGAGTTCAACACTGTAAAAATAGTGTTTCGACCATCCAATTGTAATTGCAAAACGCGTTGACGGCGCCAACTGATACTTTCAAACTTCGCCAATATCTCAGCAATGTCTAAGCTCTCTTGCTCCATCTCACGCTCATCGGTGTGATTAGGATACTGAATTTGAATTTCAAACTTGTTCATTATTTTATAACGCATACCCTTAAAATCTATTTGTAGTGTAACAACACTCTTTAAAATTAATAGCGACTCCAATCAAAAAATTATAAATTAATCATTGATTTTAAATTACAAATTGTAAAATTTATCACTATATTTAATTTTTATATGCACTAAGTTTATTTTATCTCTTGGTCAAACAATCAAGCCCGTTTATTCTTTTTTTACAGATCAATAAGGAAGCTCAAGCTTCCTTACTTTTTATAAAAGATGTCGATCTCTAGTCATTATGCCAAACGATGCTCTTGCAGCATTTTTTTATGCATCAATTGTCGATATTGTTCTGTCATCTCTTCGATTTGACCATTTAGGAATAAGCTGAGCTGTTCTGAAACTTGCGCTTGGTTTAAGTTTTTATACACCACATCATATTTCTTTTTGCGCGTTAAAAATCCCAAAAATTCCTTACTTTCAACAATCACTTGGATATTGCTATCGATCTGAAAAACAGGGTCTGCTTTACTCGAGTGTGTATTTAACTGGATATGTAAATAAAGTTCTGTCTCCGTGTCCTGTACAGCAAAGGAAATATCAGAATTTTCAACTTGTCCCTGTGTCAGAAATAAACGGCGCCAATTAATCGCATAAAATTTTGCACGAATTTGCTCAATGTCCTCTGCCTCAAATGACACGATATCTTGCGCAGGCAAATTGATCTCGACCTCGAACTTTCTCATTGTTCTCACCTATCCATGTGATGTTTATATTATGAGCTATTAATAGCATTTATATCTTTGTTTTAAAACAAATATTTATGTTAAATCATTAAAATTTATTACTTTTTATCAAACACTCATCACAAAAATCAGATTATTTATTGATGAAGTTTTTATTAATTTTTCTATTTTTATATCAACCAGTAAAAAGTATCAGCATCTTTCAATTCTCAAGTTATTTAAAAAATGAGTCAGTATAAGCTTTCGTCGTGACTTCAAACGATTGACGTTTAAAATATACATTTCAATTGAATAGATATACGTTCTATCATTTTTAATATTATGTTGTTTCACCACATAAAGATGGAACAGCAGGTAAAATTGGTGATGGTTAAAGGCTATCAGCTGCTTAACAACAGCAAACACATCCCTTAATTTTTTCACGAGGCCAATTCATCTTTGCTCGCTTAATTGCCAACTCACTTGTCGCAAAAAAACCCAGTAGATTTTGATTTTCCGCCTTAGGTAAATGCTCACAAGCTTTGCTTGCATTATGTACTTCATATACACCATTGGCTTGCGCATTTACATTGATAATAAATTTGTCCATCATAAAAGTTTCCCCCAATACTCTTAAAAAGACTTTGAGATTAAATCCATAAAGATAATGTTTTTATAAATCCCATAATAAAAGTATGCCTTTATGATGCAAAAATCAATCTCTCTTTAATTGATTTATTGTTGGGGGAAATTTGTCTTTGTATTCAATTTAGAGTGAATCAACTTTCTATGTCAAAAAACAGAAAACACTTAATCCAATTTAATGACTCAACCCAATTGAATTGAGTCATCATCCTCTTTAGATCTTGATAAACAATTGCTTCAAAAGTGCTTTAACACACTAACTACAATGGATGAACAACGCTTTCTTGCTTTTTCTTTCTTAACCAGCGAACCGCTACCACCATCAAGATAATACCAACCACCACCACTAATACAGGAACGATAAGCGATAATACCGATACCACGATTGCCCCAATCCACTCACCTGTAGACACCAAAGGATTGGCTATTCCGCCTGTCGTTGCAGTAGATACACCACGAACCGCAACCGTGCCCATTTGTACAGCTGTTGCTGTACCACCACCAACGATAATCGCAGCCGCCCAACTAGCAAACTGTGACATTTCACCTGTACTGACTGCCATGGTGGTCAATGTTCCAGCCACCATCGCTGCTGGCGTGGCAATAGTATCTAAAGCATTGTCGACCCAAGGAATATAGTACGCGCCAATTTCACAAATGGTTGCGACAGCTAAACCAATACATACCGATGGTATCGCTAACCACTCAAAACCTTTCATTGGCTCAAACCAACCCATCAGTGATGCAACACTCATCACCAATAACGGTACAAATACACGAAAACCGCAGGCGGCACTTAAACCAATGCCAATACATAAACTCAGGATTGTTTCCATAATGATTTATCTGCCTTTTTCTCGTTATCTTTTGAACTATTATTAAATTAACAAAAAGCCCTATCACTGGATAGGGCTTTTGCTTAAAACAGGGAGTATCTGTTTTATCTGTGCGGCTTAGCAATCTTATTTTTTAAATTGATTGCCAAGGCATTTGGTACACTGGGGTAAACGATCTGTACCAATTTCTAAGTAAGTGCGATGTCCGCATTGGACACAAAAATAGAAGCCTGTTCCGGGTTTTTCGCCAGCAGTAACCATTTTTGTTCTCCATAGGTTTTAGAAATGGTGAATAAAGTATAGCCATATTTTGATGTATGTCTACTGTCTATTTCTAAAAATGATGGTGTCATTTTTGCAAGAAATGATTTCAAAAGAGAAATTTATCGTTTTGAGAGCTACTGCTTAATCATTAAATAGCGCAAACCATTTAAAGCTCTTCTCTTTCTTGAGGTGGCTCATCTGTTCTTTCTTCCTCATAAAAATCATCAGGCATCTGTGACAATGCATTTAAAAGGCGCTCAGCTGTGATTGATTCATCAGAATTTACTGTATCACTTTGAGTTTTTCGTAATAAAGACATTTTATTCCCCAAATAAAAACCCCACTTAACAGTAGGGCTTTTTTACAACACTATCAATTACTTTTAATCCTCAATTAATCTTCTTTTTAAAAGAGAAGAACTCCCTCCTTTTTCAAAGGAGGGTTGGGGAGGATTTAAAGAATAGAACTCAATCAAGCCACTTGCACTTCCAAGAAATCCTGTGCAAAGCGTTGTAATACCCCACCCGCTTCATACACATGCACTTCTTCTTCAGTATCCAAACGACAAGTTACAGGAACTTCAATCACTTCATTTTTACCATCAACCGTGGCACGTTCAATCACCAAGGTTAAGTCTGTACGTGGTGCAATATTACCAATCACGCTATACAGCTCAGTACCATCAAGCTTTAAGGTTTTACGGTCGGTGCCCGCTTTAAACTCAAGTGGTAACACGCCCATACCAACAAGGTTAGTACGGTGGATACGTTCAAAGCCTTCAGCCACAATCGCTTCAACCCCAGCAAGACGAACACCTTTTGCAGCCCAGTCACGGCTAGAGCCTTGACCATAGTCCTTACCAGCAATGATGATTAGTGGTTGCTTACGATTCATATAAATCTCAATCGCTTCCCACATACGCATCACTTCGCCTTCTGGCTCAACACGCGCTTTAGAACCTTGTTTGATGGTACCGTCAGAACGAACCACCATTTCATTAAACAGTTTTGGGTTGGCAAAAGTTGCACGTTGCGCGGTCAAATGGTCACCACGATGCGTTGCATACGAGTTAAAGTCTTCTTCAGGAACACCCATTTTATGCAGATATTCGCCTGCTGCCGAATCCATCATAATTGCATTCGATGGTGATAAATGATCCGTGGTAATGTTGTCAGGTAAGATCGCAAGCGGACGCATATTTGACAATGTACGTGGTGCAGCCAAAGCCCCTTCCCAATACGGCGGACGACGGATATAAGTACTTTGCGGACGCCAATCGTATAACGGGCTTTCTGATTTTTCTGTCACCCCCAAATCAAACATCGGGATATACACTTTACGGAACTGTTCAGGTTTTACAGATTGTTTAACCAACGCATCAATTTCAGCATCCGATGGCCAAACATCTTTTAGGTAAATTGGATTACCGTCTTTGTCATTGCCCAATGAATCCGTTTCAATATCAAAACGAATTGTGCCCGCAATTGCATAAGCCACCACCAAAGGCGGTGAAGCCAAGAATGCTTGTTTTGCATAAGGATGGATACGACCATCAAAGTTACGGTTACCTGAAAGTACCGCAGTGGCATATAAATCACGGTCAATAATTTCTTGCTGAATCTTTGGATCTAAAGCACCAGACATACCGTTACACGTCGTGCATGCATAGGCCACGATACCAAAACCAAGCTTTTCTAAATCTTCCAGTACACCAGCTTCTTCAAGGTAAAGTGCAGCAGCTTTAGAACCTGGTGCAAATGATGATTTCACCCAAGGTTTACGTACTAAGCCCAATTCATTTGCTTTACGTGCCAATAAACCCGCGGCAACGGTATTACGAGGATTTGATGTATTGGTACAAGAGGTAATCGCGGCAATAATGATTGCACCATCAGGCATTAAACCATCAGTACGGTTTTCAACTACGCCTGCAATGCCTTTCTCTTTTAAATCTGCTGTTGATACACGTGCATGTGGGTTTGATGGACCTGCAATATTACGTGTTACCGTTGAAAGATCGAAACGAAGTACGCGAGGATATTCTGCTTGTTGCATATCCGATGCCCAAAGACCAATTTCTTTGGCATAACTTTCCACCAATTTGATTTGGTCTGATTCACGACCAGTCAAGGTTAAATAATCAATGGTGTTCTGGTCGATATAGAACATTGCCGCAGTTGCGCCATATTCTGGAGTCATATTGGAAATCGTTGCACGATCTCCTACAGACATACTGTCCGCACCTTCACCAAAGAATTCTAAATATGCACCCACTACACGTTCTTTACGCAAGAATTCTGTAAGTGCTAAAACGATATCTGTTGCCGTGATACCAGCTTTACGCTGTCCCACCAATTCCACACCGATTATGTCTGGAAGACGCATCCAAGATGCACGACCAAGCATGACATTTTCAGCTTCCAAACCACCAACACCGATAGAAATTACACCCAGTGCATCTGTATGTGGCGTATGTGAATCCGTACCAACGCAAGTATCTGGAAATGCGATACCTTCGCGGTTTTGAATCACTGGAGACATTTTCTCCAAGTTGATTTGGTGCATGATGCCGTTACCAGCTGGGATCACATCGACATTTTCAAATGCTGTTTTGGTCCATTCAATAAAGTGAAAACGATCTTCATTACGACGGTCTTCTACAGCACGGTTTTTTTCAAATGCATCTGGGTCAAAGCCACCGTATTCCACTGCTAGAGAGTGGTCAACGATCAACTGTGTTGGTACAACAGGATTAACTTTAGCAGGGTCACCGCCTTGGTCTGCAATCGCATCACGCAAACCTGCAAGGTCGACTAATGCCGTCTGTCCAAGGATATCGTGACATACCACACGTGCTGGATACCAAGGGAAATCATGGTCTTGTTTACGGTTAATCAGTTCTTTTAAAGACTGTTCGAGAATATCTGGATCACAACGACGTACCAGCTGTTCAGCCAACACTTTTGAAGTGTATGGAAGTTTTGCATATGCGCCTTGCTGGATATCTTCTACGGCTTGACGCACATCGAAGTATTCGAGCTGGGTACCTTGCAGTGGTTTACGATAGTTGTTATTCATTAGTTTTGTGCCTCTTGCATCATTTTGTACTGCGTGTCTAATGATTGGCATAGTACACTGTCGAAAACCCATTTCCCAAATCGTTTATATTTCATAAACTTAGATATAAAAACAGGGGTTTTAGAAATATTTAGTAACAACTTCATTAAAATATTTGCACTAAAACTGCTTTTTTTTGAAAAATAGCGGAAAATAAGATTAATTCTTTAGTATTAGATTTAAGATAAGCGAGCAATTCATGAGCGATCTAGCTTTCTCCTCATTTACCTTGATTGGTGTTGATGCAATCAAATTTCTACAAGGTCAAGTGACTGTAAACGTTGAAGCTTTGGCGGAAAATATCACCCAATACACTGCGATTTGTGATCTTAAAGGTCGTATCCATTTTGGCTTATGGCTTAAAAAAATTAATCCTGAACATTTAGAAATTGTTACGACTCAAGATCAAGCTGAAGAATTTGCCAAACATATTAAAAAATACGGCGCTTTTTCTAAAATGAAGCTTGAAGAAACTGGACGAGTTTTTCCAACATTGAACGGCTCAACGACAGATTTTTCTGCTACAGAAACCGATATTTCAGTATGGGAAATTGCTGCAATTCAAACTGGTCAAGCTTATATAAATCAAGCAATTGAACATGTATTTCAACCACAAGAATTACGCTTACACCAACGTGAAGGAATCAATTATGACAAAGGCTGTTATCTTGGTCAGGAAGTGATTGCACGCCTCTGGTTTAAGGCAAAACCAAAAGCATGGTTACATGTCATTCAAGGTACAGGTCCTGCCCCTGCTCAAGCTGAACAATTGAATAAAGGTGTTCAAGTAGTAAACAGTGCAGCATTTGAAAATGGTTATATTGCGCTTGTAGTTGCCCGTCCTGATGCTTTAGAAGAGTTAGATGTGACTGTTTTAGCATTACCTGAAAGCTTAAGTGGTGATGTGGCGAGACCGCAGTAATTTCTCAAAGTTGATTACAATAATAAACCTACAACCTTGTAGGTTTATTAAGAGAATTAAATGATTAAGTCAATTACAACAACTTTAACAATAGTAATAGGTTAGCTTCATTTTCATAGATGAATACTTTGCTAATCTAGTACGGCTTCCAAAGATTTATCGACAATTTATATTTTTACTTTCACCTGAATTTTGTATCCCAGCCATGCTCTTTTTACTAACTCCTAAATTTTTAGAAAAGTTGAAAATTTAGGAAGATGCTTTTTGCCGAACATAATAAATCACACCACTCTTATCATCAGAAAAATAAAATGAATTTTCATCTACTCGATAAATATCACAAGGGCGACCATAGACATTTTTGCCCACTAAAAAACCATCCATAAACGTCTGTAGTTTTTGCCCTTTACGCATAATCACAATTTTATAACCATGACCAATTGTGGCATCGGTAGAACCATGTAAAGCAACTAAAAAAGAATTTTTGATGGTGTCATCTGTATTGGGATGATCAAAATAGTCAAAACCAAGTGCAGATGAATGCGCAGGGAAATAGGCATAAGGAGGCAATACATTTTTGCAACCTGACGGACGTTTAAATTTTGGATCTGCCAAAATTTTACCATTCGACGAATAACATGAAGCCCAGCCATAATCTGCATCACGTTTGAGTGCATAAAAAGTTTCATCAGGCTTATTTTTACCCAAATGATCCACACCTTGATTGGTGGCAAATAAAAAATTACCAACCCATTTCAAACCGACTGCGTTGCGTAAACCTGTAGCAAAAATCTTTTGTTGCGAACCATCGGGATTCATTTCTAATACTGTTGCCCGAACTTTTTCTTTCTCGGTACAAGCATTGCAACTTGAGCCGACAGAAACGTAAATTTTCCCATTCCCACCCACAGCAATTGTTCGCGTTAGATGCCAACCACCATATTTATAACTTAAACCGTAGTCAGGAAAAGTCACTAAAACTTCGGCTTTATCGGTTGGTTTAATTTCACCTTTGGTAAATTTTCGTCGGGTCAGTTGATTAGTTTCCGCTAAATACAACCAATCTTGTCCTGAAGAGTCTGTATAAAATTGAACTGAATTAGGATTCTTCAACCCCGTCATATAAGGAATAATTTTGCCGAATTTTCCCGTTTCAGGGTTCCATTCATCCAAAATATAAACGATGCCTTTTTTATTATCAGTCAAATCGTGCATATCTGTTACAAACATTCTGCCATCGGGAGCTTTACTAAAAAAACGAACTCGCTTTAAGCCCTCAGCCGCTGGAATAATTTCGTAATTTGCTGGAAGATTTAAAGAAAAGCGCTTCCCATTTTTTAAGTTTACCTGATGAGGCACAAGATTTGGCTGTTGGGCTAAAATCCCCATTGAACAAACTAAACTTATGAATAAGATTGACAGTACTTTCATCATAGATACGTCTCGATTAATCTTAGCAAAAACAGCCTTCTTTTTTATATTATATAACTTGAAGCACGAGTATATAGTCAAATAATTTTGCTAGAAAAATACAAAGACCATCCAGATACAAGCCATTATCTTATATTGTTTTTAGCCAAACGCCGAAAGTATTGTTGTAGTGGATTAATGCATTCACTCTCGTTTTATGGCACACAGCGCATCAAAAAACAGAACTAAGAAAATAAACAATGACAACATCAAAAATTATTACTTTAGAAAGCCCTAACCACCATCAATACATCGGTAGAGGGCCCATCCAAATGCTTAAAGTATTTTTATAGCCCAATTGAACAGTTCACTAATTTTCAAGGAGTATTAGGGTCTGTTGACAATTCGTCTATGTTTGCGACTACGTGTGTTTTTTAGGCGATACTAGGCACGAAATACAAAATTTAGTCATTCTAAATGAGTAGTTCGTAACGACGTAGCGGCAAAAAACACGCTAGTCCCGAAGGGTTGTGGCTAAAATTATCTCAGCCTTCGTTATGAAACTCGAAAATAGTCTCGCTATTCTCTTCGTTTCATGCCTTGCCTGCTCAATTTTAACCTACAACGCAAGCCATTTATGAAATATCAACAGCCCCCTAAAACCCATGGAATAATTTATTCATGTCTTTACACAAATAATCTTTAAAGTGAAATGCCCGTGCATGTTTTGCATCAAACTTGGCCGTTTGACCATCTTTTTCAAAAATATAAACACGGTCATCCTTACTGACAAGAAACTCACCACCCAGTTTGATCAGTAAGGCGTCTATCTTATCTTCATCGGCAATACTGTCATCTTGGCTGACTTTGTCATAATTACGTCTAATGCCTTTAATAAACATTGTCTACTCACACGTTCTATTTAGCCAGAATTATACCCTTTTCATTGCATTTAAAATGGCCCTAAATAAACATTATCAAAATCATTCGGCTTGTTTACACAGATAAATACTTATAAAATAGCCCAATCATGTGTTATCGCGGCTGCTGAACCCGATCAACTCATGAGTTTTATCTATGGACATTACACAACAATATTTTGAAAATGAATTAAACCGCAATCGCGCTTGGAGACGTAAGGTAAATTATTTACACCGTGGTCGAGATTGCAGACATACTTCAACCCTTTGGAAACCAGAAAAAGACTGGAAATTACTTTGGAACAGATCGTTAAAAAGATCTCGCTCGAAACAATTAAGAATTGAATATCCACGTATTTCTTCTGCCAAAAGACGAAAACAAGCACAATATGATTTTTGGAAGACTGCTGATTGAATACCCTTTTTATTTGTAGTCGTAACCAATGGCGTAGCCCCACTGCCGAGCGTGTCTTTGCAGTGGGCTATGGCATTTCCACACGTTCCGCTGGAACAAGTAAACACGCCAAACATCGTATTTCTGCCAAAGATATTGCCTGGGCAGATATGATTTTTGTCATGGAGCAAAAACATAAACAAAATATCAAAGAGAAATTCCCCAACCAGTTACAACATAAAAAAGTCATGGTGTTGGATATTCCAGACGATTATCACTATCTGGATGAAGAGTTAATTGAAATTTTAACAGAGGCTATGCAACCCTATTTGCCTTAAATGCTAAAGACCTTGCCATCAATCAGTATGACCAATTCATAATCAAAATGATGACAAAACAACCTTAAATTGCCATAACTCAACCCGATCAATATTTAACAATAAAATAAATGATGCAGAATCCACTAAAAGTATTTTCTATCCTTAAAACCTTCACGCTTATCTTGGTGATATGCGCGCTTCTGTTCAGCTTTAGTTTTATATTTAGATTTTCTGACTCAAATTCAGATGAGATTCCTTTTACTGCGACTACAGAAAAACTTGGGATATTTCAAAAATATAACAACAAAATCTATGCCGCTGTACCCAGCAATGGTGATTATTTGATCCCAGAAGCAGATGTTCAAAGTTTTTATTTACCCAATGATAATTACCAATACCGACAACTAGGTGCAGATAAACTACATGTCTATTGTGGCAATATCATCCTAAAAGGTGTGCAACCTCAACAGGTGAAGACCATTGGCGATGGTTATTTTACTGCTGGAAAAGACACTTGGTATTGCTCCCCCTCCACCGAACGAAATAAGGATTTAGCTGCGCTTCGAGAAGTGTGGCAAATCATGCAACAAAATTTTGCTCTAGGCTCAAAACCACAAAGCTATCTCTACCCCTATTTTAAACTTGAACGAGGTAACTGGCCTTATCGTGTTAATTCCGAAAATGATACGGCAAGTAATGGGACATTCACCTATTTTCAAGGGAAATTGCTTTCTGAAGCCAATCCAGAACAACTCAAACTTGTATTAGGTGAACGTAACTATGCCTATCGAGCGGATGGAAAAAACGTCTACTACAACAACACTTTGCTCGATTTAAAAGACAATGGAAAACTTTATAGTATTGAAATAGACGGTTTAAATAACCAATATTATTTACTCAATCCTGTCGATGGTATGGTCTATGTCAACGAATTTGCCTTTGATCCCCAATACGCGCCTTATCATCTATTAAGCGAACATGGCGATCATATTAACCATGCTTTGTTTTATAACGACACGGGGATTTATTATTTTGATCTGAATAAGAAAAAAATGCGTCGCGCAGGTGATAGTCCATTTTTAGGCAAAGCATTTAAAGAAATCGCACCGCTGATTTTTTCTGATGGCACACAACTACTCTATCTGCAAGCCAGTGAATATCGCAGCAATAAAGGATCAGCCTCTTCCAAATCTACCCATATTCTAAAATTAGCTGAACCACTTCATTCCACATGGCAAAAACTTGGAGATGTAAATTACAACTATGGCACTGTATGGAAAAATGGCAATGCATTTTACTATTTTGATCAGTTGGGAAATAGCCAACTGGTCAAGGCCACGATTTATCGTATTCGTGACCCACAAACGATTCAAAATTTACTGAGAACTCAACCACGCACTGACGATATTCGACAATGGATTGATGAGCAAAAGATGGTTGAAGCCAAACACACAGAATTGCTCGAAGTAGAGACAACTAACCGCTCAGACAAATATTGGGGCTTATTTGTTCCGATCATTTTCGTAGCAATTTTTAGTATGCTGATGTGGATATTTAAACGGTTTAATTTAAATTTTGCCCCATTTTATATACGCAATCATAAACTGATCGTCAGTAATTTGATGATGACCTCTTATCCTTTAGATCAGATCACATGTGTTGAATTTAGTACCCGTATGACTACGGCTAATGGAGGTTATCTTGGGCACTTTCAAATTTTACAACGCAATGGGAAACGTAGCAGAATCTTTAATTTTAGTACGCAATTACGTTTACGGAGTGACTCACAAGTAGAATTAAATCAATATATCCAACAACTCAGAAATGAGTTAACACGCCATGGTATCCAGAATACAATACGAAGTTAGCGTGGTACCAACTAAATATCGCATTGGCAATTACATGATCTCAATATATTTTTGATCAGTATTGAGTGCACAATATCCACATTATTATTTTGAGCTTTAACATGAAAATCTGGTTATCTCTTCTAACTTTGGGTCTTTTTACCTTTTCTTCTGCACATGCAGATATTCAAACTTTGCAGCAAAACTTAAAAACCAAATATCCTGAGATTCAGGTGAAATCGGTACAAAACTCACCAATTAAAGATGTTTATGAAGTCTATATGGGTGGACGTATTGTTTATACCAATGAAGAAGCAAAATATTTCTTTGTCGGCAATTTAATTGATCTTAAAGAACAAAAAAACCTGACCGAAGAACGTATGCAAGCCCTAAAAAGTATTGATGTAAAATCATTACCGTTGAAACAAGCCATTAAGCATGTCAAAGGTAAAGGTGAACGTGTAATCTACGTATTTAGTGATCCTGACTGTCCATATTGCCAACATCTTGAAAAAGAATTAAAAAATATCGACAACTTAACCGTTTACTTATTTTTATACCCAATTACCCGTTTACATCTAAATGCTGAAAGTATTTCACAGCAAATCTGGTGCTCTAAAAACCAGTACCAAGCGTGGGAAGACTATTTAATTGACAAGAAACAACCGACTTCAAACAAGTCATGTACGACCCCAATTGAGAAAAACATTGCTTTAGCAAAATCACTCGAAGTCGATGGTACACCGACATTCTTCTTACAAGATGGCACCCGTATTTCAGGCGCACGTGAGGCAGGCGAAATTGAATTACTCCTCAAAGCAGTAAAATAACAGCCCACAGCCTAGAGAATAAAAAATTTCTCTAGGCTTTAATGTTGTTAAAATATCCTTAATTCTTTCTTATTTATAAATAAATTAAAATTTAAATACACTAACTTATACAATAGGCATGTTTACATTTATAATTTTCAAATTATGATAAAAACGTCCTCAACAATGTTCTCACACCATAAATGGAATTATGTTGAAATTAAAACAAGGTATATCGTCAAAATGAAAAAAATTCTATTCGCTACACTACTCAGCTTTTCATGTATTTCTGCATTTGCAGCAGATACAGCTAAAAGTAACGTTGACCCTGCATTTGTCAAAGCACAAGAGCTGATTCAAGCAAAAAACTATCCTGCGGCCTATCAAGAACTTGAACGTCTTGCAAAAGCTGGCAATGCACAAGCCTTATATAACTTAGGCTATTTAACCCAAACAGGACAAGGCACAACCAAAGACGATAAGAAAGCTTTGAAATATTATCAAGATGCTTCAGCAAAAGGCTATCCAGTTGCAAGTTATGTCTTGGCGCAAAGCTATGCGGTAGGTCAATTGGGCTTAGCCAAAGATGAAAAGAAAGTTCGTGAATACTTAGAAAAGTCCTCTGCTCAAGGATTTGATGATGCTACAGTGGAACTTGCGGTTTTATTATTTGCTGAAGGCACACCCGCATCTGACAAACTTGGCTTACAAAAACTTGATCCTTTAGTGAAAAAAGATTTTGCACCTGCAATTCATGCGAAAGCGTTGTATGACATCACCGATGGTTTAAAGAAGAAGAATGCAGCCGCAGTCAATCAAGGTTTAAAATCAATCCAAGATTTAGCTAAAAAAGGATATATCCCAGCATTAATGGCTGTCGGAAATATGCTGACCAATGGCAATATCATTGATCAAAATCTGCCAGAAGCACAAAAGATTTTCTCAGAACTTGCTAAAAATAATGTACCTAAGGCAAAAGAATCTTTGGATGTTGTAAACAAACTGATTGCTGAAAAAGGCAAAACACCTGCTCCCAAAGCACCAGCAAAAAAATAAGCAGCTCTTAAAAAAAATACTCTCGCAAGAGAGTATTTTTTTACCACCAAATACCAATCAAAACACTCACTACAATAAAACTCAGTAAAGTACTTATCATCAAAGGTGTCAGTGCTTTTTCATTTAAACCATAGACTTGCCCAAAAATTCCAAATATAGAAGGCATAGGCAAAGCGGCAATCAAGGTACCTGCATAAATCATCTTTTGATCCAAATCGGTTAAATGAGTCAAGCCTAAATAAACCAATATCGGCATACAGATATTTTTAGAAACCACCAAATAAATAGTTTGTAGATTAAGTGATTGAATCGTAATCCCAACCATCCCACCACCAATAATAAATAACGCTAAAGGTGAGGCAGTCTGACCTAACAAGGCAAATACTTGGTCTAATACATGTGGAATTTGAATTTCGAAGATCGCACAGCTCATGCCAATCATCACTGACAAGAACAATGGATTTTTAAATAAAGTCAGAAATGTTGTTTTTAAAATGGCGGCTAAATTGGCTTGTCTTTGTCGCCCTATTTCTGCCAAGGTTAACATCAGCGGTACAAGAAATACGCTTTCAATGATCACAATCAGTGAAATATAAATCATGGCTTCACTACCCATCAGCAAAGTCAAAATTGCTGCGCCCAGTAACCCGGTATTGGACATTGATGCGCCAAGTGAAAACACAGAAGCATGGGTAAAATGATTGTTAAAAAGCTTTTGCCCTAAAATAAAGGCCAACATAAATAGAGTAAAAGTAACCCCTGCATAAACAAAGAAATAAGCAGGATACCAAATCTCATGTAAATCTTTTGCAGCCAGTGCATGAAGTAATAAAGCAGGTAATGCAATTTTGATTACAAAAGCACCAATTGCAGTAATTTGCTCTTTAGAGATCAATTGGATTTTGACAGATATAAAACCCAAAAATAACAGGAAAAATACTGGAAAAATTACTGAAAAAATCATTCAAGCCGTTCCTTTTCCAGATCATACAAATAAAGATATATCCTAGAATATATCTTTATTCAGTTTAAATACGTTTAAAGAATAATGAGTGAATCAAAACTGTTATGCCATCAATATGCTGAGAACAAATCTTTGATTCCGTGCGGCTGACAACGTAAATATTGTGGTGCAATCGAGATTTTCGCACCCAATTTTGCTGCGGCATGCCAAGGCCAGCGTGGGTCATATAAAATCGCTCTTGCCAATGCAATTGCATCTGCTTCGCCTTGTTGAAGGATCTGTTCAGCTTGTTCAGCTTCGGTAATTAAGCCCACCGCAATGACAGGAATATTCACCTGTTTTTTAATCGCATTTGCAAAAGGCACTTGGTAATTTGCACCCACTTTAATATCTTGTTGAATATGTAATCCCGCAGAGGATACATGGATATAAGCAGCACCAAGTTGCGCTAAAGCTTTTGATAAGCCAATGCTTGATTCAACATTCCAGCTATTTTCTGCATCCATCCAGTCGGTTGCAGAAATACGTACACCTACTGGGTAGTCAGTTGGTACAACTGCTCGAATGGCTTGAAAAACTTCTAATGTAAAACGAATACGATTTTCAAAACTTCCACCATATTCATCAGTTCGGTGGTTAGACAATGGCGACATAAATTGATGCAGTAAATACCCATGCGCTGCATGAATTTCAATCAGTGAAAAACCAGCATCTACTCCACGAATCGCCGCTTGCGCAAAGTCTTGAATAATTATTTTAATTTCATCAATGGTTAATTCATGCGGGGCAATATCATTCGGGCTAAAAGCAATATCACTGGCTGATACAGTTTGCCATCCATGTTCATGATCGGGCGCAATCTGACCTTTCCCCTGCTTGACCAACCAAGGCTTTTCAGTCGAAGCTTTACGACCTGCATGCGCAAGCTGAATAGCAAAAGGTGTTGGAGCAATGCTTTTTACCTTATTGAGTAAAGCTTTGATTTGATCTCGTTGTGTATCATTCCAAAGTCCCACATCGGCATAACTGATCCGCCCTTCGGCTTGAACCGCTGTTGCTTCAATAATACATAAGCTCGCGCCTGACAAAGCGTAACTTGCCCATTGCTGTTCATGCCAATAGGTCACTTCACCCTGATCTGTTGCCGAATATTGACACATTGGCGCAATAATAATTTTATTGCTGAGGGAGAGTGAACCAAATTGAATAGATTCAAATAACTTTGGTTGAGCAGACATAAATTATTTTCCCAATGAATTAGAACTGTTTGGTGACACTGAGTCCTGCACTCCAGTTAATACCATCAGCAGGTTCAAAGAATCGACTATTACCATCATTCACAATGACTGAACCGACATAATTTTTATCGAATAAATTATCGACTCGAGCAAAACTACGTACTTTCCAATCGTTGTTTTTCCAGATATAACCGACATTCATACTGGTTACTGTATAACTTGGTGCAGTATCTGTATTGAGATCGTCTACATAGATTTTATCCATATATCGAACATCGACACCTGCATTAAAGCCCTGCTCAGGCAACCAGCCGAAAGATACAAAGGCTTGGTTTTTTGCAATTCCGGGAATGTAATTGCCACTTTGGATAACTTTTTTAGGATCTGTGTTGGGAATGTCTGCATCAAATGTTGCATCAAGGAAACTATAACTGGCTTGAGCCGTTAAATTTTTCCACAACTTTTTATTCCAAGACAGCTCTACCCCTTGGCGTAGTGTTTTATCTGCATTTTGATAGGTTGCACGTCCATTGAGTGTTCCCGCAGAAACGATGTCATCTTGAGTATTACTTTGGAAAACTGCGGCGGTAAAATTACCTAGACGATTTTGTGCTTTTAAACCAAGTTCATAATTATCACTGGTTGAAGGTTTAAGCGCAAAGTTAATCCCTGCCGTTCCTTCTGTTGGATAGGCCATTTCGGTAAAGGTTGGTGTTTCAAAGCCTTTGGCATAACTGATATAAGTACTAAGGTCTGGAGTAACTTCCCAAGTAAAGGCAGCTGATGGGAGCAGTTTTTGATAATCGGTTTGACCGCTGTCATCGCCATTCAAACCAATGATGTAGTGATCTTTCGACTCATAATGGACATTGCTATAGCGTAATCCTGTATCTAGACGTACAGTCGGCAAAAATTGCCAAGCTGCCTGTAAATATGGATCTAAATTCCATAAAGTATTTCGTTCATCACGGCGTAAGTTGCCTTTTACCCCATATTCGCCCTTGGCATTAAAATTCTCATACCCTTGACGATCTTCATTCATCGCATCATAAGCCAAGCCTGCACTGATCCGTGTATTCGGTAACAAGTCTTTGCCAGTCCAACGTAAATCAGCACCATAAAAATCTCGTTCGAAATCAATCACTCCACCTGCATGACGTGGATTCTTTTGAGCAGAACTTGGAATAGACTGGTATTGAGTCACTTCACGATGACCAATATAAGCCATACTATAAAGCTCTTGTTGATCATTCAGGGGCTTAGTCCAATTGATACCTGTCTGTGTTTGGTTAATATCTTTACGAACGTCATAGATGTTTTTACTGTCATTGACCTGTTTAGGATTTTGCTTCCATTGCTCACGAGTCAAACCTTGTGGATCATCAGCGGAAATATCTACATGATTGATCAGCCAATTGATCTTAGAACCATCATCTAAGTCCCACGTGAGTTTGGCATTGCTCAACACTTTTCTTGCGGCACTATGATCCCGATAACCATCGGTATCAAAATAAGAAGAACTGATCACATAGCTCGGTTCATTGGTTTTATCTGCACCACCTTGTAAGGTAATGTCAGCGCGGCCTTTATTATTACTGCCACCTGAATATCCTAACTCGACCGAATCACGCCCTGTTCCTTCTTTGGTTGTGGTGAGAATAGTCCCCCCAGAGGAGTTTCCATACAGTGATGAAAAGGGCCCACCAAGCACTTCAATATGATCTAAGCTCGTTAAATCAATATTTGAAGTTTGGCCTTGTCCGTCTGGCATCGTCGCAGGAATCCCATCGACATAAAGACGAATCCCACGGACCCCAAAAGTTGAACGTGCGCCAAATCCGCGCATAGACAGTTGTAAGTCTTGGGCATAATTCTCACGATTATTGAGCTGTAAACCCGGAATTCCTTTGAGTGTTTCAGTGAGGTTTACCCCAATATTATTTTGATTCTGTTGTTGATCGATTCTATATACCGATGCTGGGGTGTTTAATATGCTGGTATCAGAGCGTGTTGCTTCAATTTTAATGGTTGGAAGTTGCTGGGTAGAATTTTGCTGAATGGAATCTTGAGATTCCACTTCAGCATATAAGCTCTGTGTGATACATACCGTTAAGCAAAGTAGTGTTGTATTAATTTTTAGATGTTTCACTCTTTGCATAAAGGTGTCCTCGGGTGGTATTAAAAAATAATTTTAGACCCCAAGCCAACGACAAACGCATTGTCCACCTGATTGGTTGCACCAGGATGTACCACATACTGCACTAAAGGACGAAGCATGAACCATTTGGCAGGGTAATATGAGTAATTCAACTCAACATTATACTCTGCATCTTCATTCAACTGTCTTAAATTTGTTCCTAAACGAGCACCATTCACATAATTAGTATACCGATCGTTCAAATGTACCCGATTTACCGCTAAACCAAGAATATCGTTTGGCTGACCATCAAACAGACCATAGTATTTTAGACCAAGTTGCTGTGAATCATTTACGGCTGTCGTCGTACGATCATGAATGGTGAAGTTACCAAAACTGTGTAAACCACGTTTCCCCTCTCCAGTTGAAGTCAATTGCTGCTCAAACGCAATCCAACCGCCATATGTACGATCTTCAGCCTTAGTTCCTGCTTTATAGCCCACATCGTACTGATTTTTAGCCTCATCAGCAGTATTGTAAAGCGTACCAATACGATAACTGCCTGGTAAATTATTCACACCCTGCTTAGGTGACCACACTACTTCAGAAAGAATATTGACACCATCGGCATGCTTTGTATCCAAATTCCAGCCTTGTCGCTCTAAAGCATTATCAGGGTTGTATTCAAACACCCCCACTTGTGCAAATAGTTCAGGATTGATGTGATATTTTAAGCGTGCGCCCCATTGTGAGACGGGTGTGTTATACCAAAGCTTACCTTGCCATTTCCCCATCTGTGCTGCACAAAAGGCATTGCCTTGGAAATCACAAGCCATGGTATTGAATTCAGTACCTAAACCCATACGACCTAAACGCAGACTTAGTCCTTGATCCTTAAAATTCTTTTCTATATATAATTCGCTGAGACGGCTCCCCGAATTACCACGTCCCCAATTGGCTTGCGAGTTTGCCCATTGTGGTGCATCTGGTGCTTGAATACCTCTGAGTGAAGTACTTTCACCTTGACGTGCTGTAACTAAAGCACGAATAGTCACATCATTCCAACCCGCCAGTTTCCCCATATCTAAGGTTGTACCCAGTCCGAATTGTGTCGCAAATGTTGGCGCTTGATGTGCATCATAACCACCATCAGCGAGATATGAACTGTCCATGGCAATGGTGCCATCAAATTTGATTCCCTTTTCTGCAAGTTCAGTCCGACTCCCATTCCAATCACCCGTCATGGTTGAGCCGTGTAAATTAAACGCATCTTCAGCTGATGCAAAAGACATCATGCTACATGCAGAGATTGCCAATAAAGGATAAGCAATTTTTTTCATGGGAAAGCCTAATCAGGAACAAAACGAATAAAGATAAACCAGTCAACTCTCAATCACTTTAACCGTCTAAATTTAATAGAAAGTTCCAGCTTTAAAATGACTATTTTTCCTGAAATATCGAGATAAAAAGAATTATTTCAGTAAACAATTCACTAGAAATTTACACATTTTTTTACATATAACTATCAGATATTTTTTATCAATTGGAAAACTTTATTTTATTAATAAACTTTATTTTAGATAACAATCACTTAGAAATAATAGTTCAATCTTATTTATCGATCATATCCATAATTTTAACCTAAAGTCGTAGGCTCAACACAACCGCCCTTTAACGCAATGCAATTCTTGCATACAATATTCAGTCCTCACACCAATGTGACAAGTGCATGCCTGAATTACCTGAAGTTGAAACAACAAAAACCAGTTTACTCCCCCTGATCGACCAGAAAGTTCTTCATGTTCAAGTGCGTGAGTCACGGTTACGCTGGCCTATTCCCGAAGATATTCAACAACTTCAAGGTCAAAAACTCGTTCGCTTAACGCGTCGTTCAAAATACATTTTGGCAGAGTTTGAAACCCATAGCATGTTATGGCATTTAGGTATGTCAGGTAGTTTTAGAATCTGTGATGAACATGAAGCACTTAGAAAGCATGACCATCTAATCATTCAGTTTGAAGACACACAGCTGCGCTATCATGACCCTCGACGTTTTGGTTGTATCATTTGGCTGAATGAGGAAAGCCAAACAAAATTGATTGATACTTTAGGACCTGAACCATTGAGTGATGAATTTCATGCCGAATATTTAGCAGAAAAGTTTAAAAATAAAAATGTCGGCACAAAAGTTGCAATCATGGATAATCATATTGTTGTGGGTGTAGGCAATATTTATGCAACCGAAAGCTTATTTAATTTAGGGATTCACCCTGCACAGCCTGCTTCGAGTTTGACGAAAGCGCAAATTCAAAAATTGGTCATCGAAATTAAACGAATTTTAAAGCAAGCGATTGATTTGGGTGGTTCAACCTTAAGAGATTATAGCAATGCCATGGGTGAGAATGGTTACTTTCAGCAGACCTTATTGGCTTATGGTCGTGCGGGTGAGATGTGTATTAACTGTGAAACCACTTTAGAAAATTTAAAGTTAGGACAAAGAGCCAGTGTGTTTTGCCCACAATGCCAGCCATTAAAGATCGCGAAGAGCATCCCACAAAAACCACGAGGAAAAAGTAAATGAAAACTGCAATCGTTCGACATATTCTCGTCAAAGATAAGGACTTGGCTGAACAACTTAAGAAGAAGATCCATGATGGCGCTGATTTTGCCAAAGTGGCCAAACAGCATTCCACATGTAATTCAGCAAAACGTGGTGGTGAACTGGGTGAAGTAAAAAAAGGACAGCTTGTTCCTGTGATTGATAAACTGGTATTTACCGCTGCTGAACGTGTACTTCATGGTCCAGTAAAAAGCCAATTCGGCTTTCACTTGGTTGAAATTAAATTTCGCATGGATTTTTAGTTTAAAGATTTACATTCTTTTGGAGACATTGAGAAATGTTCCACTATTTATCAGCAATGTTCAAATTAGAGTCACAACAACCACCATCACTGAAGCTAAATTAAAATACTTTTGCTTTTAGATCATTCAGGCATACAAGGTGTATCTATCACGTAGCACAATGACAAGGATGTTAATGTTTGCTTTAAAACTTATTGCTTATTAAAGACAACAAAACAATAAAAATCTGAGCTGTTCTCTTTAATTCAAACCCTTCTATATTTTTGAATCAATTTGCTCAGATTTAAATTCATGGATAAACTTCGCATAATCATCAATATATGATCTAAATGCTTCTTCCCGAGTGGTAAAGTAAAATATTTCATTACCATTTCTAACGATGGTTTCAGGAGATTTACCATTACAGTAACCCCCAGCTGAATAGACAGCAGACTTAAGCATTTGAAAACTTTGCTCAGCAAGCTGTTCATCCTTAAAAGCAAAAACCAGCAAAACAAAATCTGGGCGATATTGTTTTTCATCACCTAACTTAACTTTACTGATTGCCTTATAAGAGCGGATGCCCTCACCTTTTACTTGAATCACCCTATTCAGAGAACAATCATTTTCGGACCAAGAGCTACCACTGTCTTTTTCTATAAACTCAAAATTGGCTTTTAATAAACGTGTTTGTAGTGCTAACAGTAATGTTTCATTTTCATCTACCGAGTCAGTTTCTATAGTGACGTAGCGGGTATCTTCATTTGGCATTTCATTAAAAGTTAAACCACTAGCAGGTCGGCTTTGGTCCGCTTGCGTAGATGTTTGAGTATCAGCGGATTGCTGCTCTTTTGGATGCTCTGAACATGCATACAAACTGATAAGTATTGCCATAATCCCTATGTTTTTTTTCATCAGCCCCATCTCTATTTTCTTGCTTGCATAAAAAACGGTACTTGATCGTACCGTTTCATTCAACTCTTTTACAATGATTTAATAGCTTTATCAGGCTCTAGACATATTAAAATACTGTAATTTGAATCAATTTAATGAAGATTAAGCTTCAGGGCGTTTCTTTAATTCATCACGAATTTCACGCAGTAATGCAATATCTTCTGGTGTAGCAGCTGGAGCTTCTTCAGCAGGTTTACGGATTTTATTGAGGAATTTAACCAACAAGAAAACCACCCACATTAAGATCAGGAAGTTCAATACAATTGTGATGAAATTACCATAAGTTAGTACGTTAATCCCAGCTTTGGTCAATTCATCCAATGATGAAAGGTTATTTGGGTTATCGCCAAGTACGACAAATTTTTGAGTAAAATCAACACCACCACCCGTAATCACTGTGATTAAAGGCATAATCACGTCTTTAACTAATGAGTCGATAATTTTATTGAAAGCACCACCAATGATGACACCAATTGCCAAATCCATCATATTGCCTTTAATGGCAAATTCTCTGAACTCTGAAAGAATACTCATACTTTAACTCCACGCCGATTTTGCGTATTTTTTATGTGACGAAGTATACATTATGTTTCAACATATATTTCCGCCTAATTTACTCGCTTTTTATTAAAAACCAATATCCTTTTACATTTATATAAAAAAACCGCAATTTATTAAAAAATTGCGGTTTTTTTCTAGAAATTAAATTATTTCCAGTTTGAACGCTTAGCCACGTGAAGCACGTTTACGTTCATTTTCAGTTAAGAATTTTTTACGAATACGAACTGATTTAGGTGTTACTTCAACTAATTCGTCATCTTCAATAAATTCTAATGCTTGTTCAAGCGTGAATTTGATTGCAGGTGTTAACGTTAACGCTTCATCTGTACCAGATGCACGCATGTTAGTTAACTGTTTCGCTTTGGTTGGGTTCACAGTCATGTCGTCTGAACGAGAGTTCATACCTACGATCATACCTTCATAAACTTCTAACTGTGGTTCAGCAAATAGACGACCACGGTCTTGTAAAGTGAACAATGCAAACGCTAAGCAAGTACCGTTAACCATAGAGATCAACACACCGTTTTGACGTTTCGCAACTGCACCTTGTTTAGCTGTACCGTAATGCGAGAAGCTTGAAGTCATGATACCAGTACCAGAGGTAATGGTTAAGAATTCAGAACGGAAGCCAATCAAACCACGTGATGGAACAGTTGCTTCAATACGGATACGGCCTTTACCGTCAACTTCCATATTGGTCAACTCACCTTTACGGTTACCCATTTGTTCCATAACAGAACCCTGATGTTGTTCTTCAACATCAAAAGTAACGTTTTCGTATGGTTCTTGAGTTTCGCCATCAACTTCTTTCATGATCACTTGCGGACGAGAAACACCCATCTCGAAGCCTTCACGACGCATTGTTTCAATCAATACTGAAAGGTGAAGCTCACCACGACCAGAAACTTTGAAACGGTCTGGACTGTCAGTATCTTCAACACGTAAAGCAACGTTATGGATCAATTCGCGATCTAAACGCTCACGGATATTACGTGAAGTTACAAACTTACCTTCTTTACCAGCAAACGGTGAGTTGTTTACTTGGAATGTCATCGAAACTGTAGGTTCATCTACAGACAATGCCGGTAATGCTTCAACATTTTTAGGATCACAGATTGTGTCAGAAATGTTCAATGCATCTAAACCAGTGATACATACGATATCACCCGCTTGAGCAGAATCTACATCTACACGCTCTAAACCATGGTAACCCATAATTTTTAAGATACGACCGTTACGTGTCTTGCCATCTTTATCGATCACAGTCACTGGTGTATTGGTTTTTACTGAACCACGTTGAATACGGCCAACACCAATTACACCCACGAAACTATTATAGTCAAGTGATGAAATTTGCATTTGGAATGGACCATCAATATCAACTGCTGGTGGTTCAACGATATCTACGATTGTTTCGAACAACGGTGTCATATCTTCCGCTAATTCTTCAGGAGAAGGACCAGCAACACCACGTAAGCCAGAAGCATATACGATTGGGAAGTCTAACTGTTCATCACTACCGCCTAAGTTATCGAACAAATCAAATACTTGATCGATTACCCAGTCTGGACGAGCACTTGGCTTATCTACTTTGTTGATGATAACAATTGGCTTCAAACCACGAGCAAACGCTTTTTGTGTTACAAAGCGAGTTTGTGGCATTGGGCCTTCTTGTGAATCGACAAGAAGAAGTACGCAGTCAACCATAGACATTACACGTTCAACTTCACCACCAAAGTCAGCATGTCCTGGGGTGTCGACGATGTTGATGCGGTATTCAGTATTTGTACGCTTGTCTAACCATTTGATTGCAGTGTTTTTTGCAAGAATGGTAATACCGCGTTCAGACTCAAGCGCATTCGAATCCATAACACGCTCAATCTCACCCGCGCGGTCACCGAGTGCACCTGATTGTTGTAAAAGTTTGTCGACAAGAGTCGTTTTACCATGGTCGACGTGCGCGATGATGGCAATATTACGGAGAGTTTTAATATCAGACATGTAAATTCGATACGCTTTAAATTTGAGGGCAAATTATACAGAAAAATCTTAACTTTTAGTAGTGACAGTTTATTGACAGTTACAAGTTTTTTTCACAACAGCAGGCTTTTTATTTTGTAATAGTGTGTAAAGCGATTAGAATAGCGCCATCTTGCCACTTCCAATTGCTGTGCCATGTCCAATTCTAACCCCTCTCCCAATCAGAAACAGGCTCAAATTGATCTTGTTTATGGTCTAGATGATCGCCCAAAACCACTCATCGCTTTTTTTGCGGCTTTGCAACATTTACTTGCGATTATTGTTCCAATTGTAACACCCGGTTTACTGATTTGTTTAGCTTTAGGTGTTTCTCCTCAAGATACCAATATGATTCTTTCCATGTCATTGGTGATTTCTGGGGTGGCAACATTCTTACAATGTAAAAAAATTGGACCCTTTGGTGCAGGCCTCCTGATTGTCCAAGGCACAAGCTTTAACTTTATAGGTCCAATGATTGGGATTGGTTCTGCCATGGTTGCTGCGGGCACACCAGTAGAAGCGGTTATGGCATCTATTTTTGGTGTGGTCATTGCTGGCTCATTTATTGAAATGGGTGTTTCGCGTATTTTACCTTGGGTAAAAAAACTGATCACCCCCTTGGTTACAGGGATTGTGGTGCTGTTGATTGGTTTAACCTTAATTAAAGAAGGTTTAATCAGCATGGGCGGCGGCTACCAAGCTATGGAAAGTCATACATTTGCCAGTGCCGACAATCTCATCATGTCATGTACAGTGTTGGCAATTATCGTCCTTCTCAATCGCTTCAAAGTGGTTTGGGTGAAAAGTTCTGCAATTCTGATTGCTTTAGTGATTGGCTATATTCTTGCGGGTTTTATGGGCTATTTGGATTTTTCTGGTTTAAAAGATGCCCCATTGATTCAAATCCCGACACCAATGCATTTTGGAATTAGCTTCTCATGGAGCTTATTTATTCCTATGGCGTTTATTTATCTTGTCACGTCTTTAGAAGCAATTGGCGATGTCACCGCAACCTCTAAAATTTCAAATCAGCCTGTAGATGGCCCAGTGTGGATGGAACGAATTAAAGGTGGCGTATTGGTCAATGGTGCCAACTCTTTCCTTGCAGGGATCTTCAACACATTCCCAAGTTCTGTCTTTGCACAAAATAACGGTGTAATTCAGTTGACGGGTGTTGCAAGTCGTTTTGTTGGGATTTGGATTGCAATCCTGCTCATCATTCTGGGATTATTCCCTGCTGTTGCTGGTATCATTCAGGCAGTACCGCAAGCGGTACTAGGTGGTGCGGTTATGGTAATGTTTGGTGCAGTTGCTGCTTCAGGCATTAACATTTTATCGGGAATTCAACTAGACCGTCGTGCGTTATTGATTATTGCAATCTCTTTGGGTCTCGGCCTAGGGGTTGCACAAGTTCCTCAAATTTTGGAACATTTGCCAGAATTACCGCGTAATATTTTTAGTTCTGGTGTCGCAACTGGCGGGCTAGCTGCATTAATTTTGAATTTAGTTTTACCCGAAACTAAAAAATAATAAATCTATTCTTTATAATGCCCAGCTTAGACTGGGCATTGCGCTAATTTTTATTGATGGATGGTGAATATGGAGCCAAAAAGCGAAGTTGTCATTCGACAGCATGACTACCTTTCTGGACGCGTGCTATTTGTAAATGCAGCAACGGATGATCTACTTTCAAATTTAGCTCATAACATCGAAGCAAGCATTTGGACTTGGAATTACAATGAGTTTCAATATTTTCAAAATCAGCAGGCAAAGGTACATTTTGGTACTGATCTGCCAGAAGCTGAATTTGATCAAGCTGTTGTTTTTGTTCCAAAATCAAAAGAGCTACTCAACTATATCTTGCACAACTTAGTCAGTCGTTTAGCCGTTGGTGCTTCGATTTTCTTAGTTGGAGAGAAAAAAGGTGGTGTAGAACGTGCTGCAAAACAACTCCAGCCTTATGGTAGAGCCATCAAGCTTGATAGCGCACGTCATTGTCAAATGTGGCAACTCACCACAGATAAAACCGTGATAGCAAAGCCATTAGCAGAATGGGCGCAAGTCTATAATCTTCCAACACCTGCTGGAGAACTTAGCATTTGTGCACTCCCTGGTGTATTTAGCCAAAATCGTCTAGATATTGGAACTGCAGTGCTTTTACCTTATCTCAAACAAGTGACGTCTGGTAAGATTGCGGACTTTGGTTGTGGTGCAGGTGTCATCAGTGCTTATCTGAGTAAACTTAATCCGAAAAATCGTATTTTTGCTTTAGATGTCGATGCTTTTGCTTTAGCATCAACGCAAATGACTTTTGAAAAAAATAATTTACCTTTAGAACAACTTGAAATAAAAGCAGTCACAGGGATTGAAGATGCGCCATTGTTCTTACACGCCATTGTGAGTAACCCTCCATTTCACCAAGGTATTCAAACAGATTACAATGCCAGTGAAACGTTATGTAAAACTGCGAGACGACATTTAAAATCAGGTGGTGAATTATGGATTGTGGCAAACCGCTTCCTAAATTACCCATTACTCATTGAGCAGAGTTTTAGTCAATGTACGACTAAAGCAGATCAACAAGGCTTTAAAGTGCTGTTCGCCAACACTCAAAAAAGTAGTAAGGAATAACGATGAGCGAAACAGATCATCCTCAACTCCAGCGTAAGCTTGGAGCACGACATTTAAACATGATCGCCATTGGCGGTTCTATTGGTACAGGGCTATTCCTTGCTTCTGGTCAAACGATTGCCACTGCTGGACCTGGTGGTGCATTACTTGCTTATGTCCTGATTGGTATCATGATTTATTTCTTGATGACCAGTTTAGGTGAACTTGCAACCCACAATCCAACATCAGGCGCATTCTTTACCTATGGTAATAAGTATGTAGAAGAAGGTTTTGGTTTCGCACTCGGTTGGAACTACTGGTATAACTGGGCCATTACCGTTGCATTTGAATTGGTTGCCGTTCAATTCATCATGAAGTTTTGGTTTCCAGACATCCCCGGCTTTTGGTGGAGTGCGCTATTCCTTGCGATTATCTTCTGTATCAATGCCTTAACTGTAAAAGGCTTTGGTGAAAGTGAATTTTTATTTTCACTGGTTAAAGTGATTGCCATCATCTTCTTTATTGTCATTGGCTTATTCATGATTGGTAAAATCATGTTAGATCCAACAGATTCAATTACCAAGAATTGGACCGTTGGTGAAGCGCCATTTGTTGGTGGCTTTCAAGCCTTAGTCGGTGTGGCCATGATCGCTGGATTCTCGTTCCAAGGGACAGAGATGGTCGGTGTTGCAGCAGGTGAATCTAAAGATCCGAAAAAAACCATTCCAATCGCTATTAAACAAATTTTTTGGCGTATTCTCTTATTTTATATCTTGTGTATTTTTATCATTGGTACATTGGTTGCGTATACAGATCCAAACCTTGCACTTGCTGCGGAAGGTGATGGAAACATTACCCTGTCACCATTTACCCTGTTATATGAAAAAGCAGGTTTAGCATTTGCAGCAGGCTTAATGAATGCCGTGATTTTGACTGCAATTATGTCTGCAGGTAACTCAGGTATGTATTCATCAACACGTATGTTGTTTGATATGGCACGTGAAGGTAAAGCGCCACGAGTTTTCTCTAAACTCGATCTTCGCGGTGTACCTATGAATGCACTGTATGCAACAACGGCAATTGCGGCACTGTGTTTCTTAACCACCTTTATTGGTGAAAGTGTCGTGTTTACGTGGCTGTTAAACATGTCAGGTATGTGCGGTTTTATTGTCTGGTTAGGTATCGCAATCTCACATTATCGTTTCCGTAAAGGTTATTTGGCTCAAGGCTATAAACTTGAAGATCTTGCGTATCGTGCAAAATTCTTCCCTTTTGGTCCATGGTTTGCCTTTATTCTTTGTGCCATCATTATACTTGGCCAAAATGCAGAAGCTGTGCTTGATGGAAAATGGATGAGTGTCTTGTCTACGTATATTAGTATTCCGCTGTTTCTTGTTATCTGGCTTGGCTATAAGTGGAAACACAAATCTAAATTGATCGCTTATGATCAGATGGATGTACAACCCATTCAAGTCGAAAAAGAGTAAATCACTTGATGTAAATAAAGCAGCTTTTTAGCTGCTTTATTGTTTTTTATAACAGCAATTCAACGTGAATTAAAAATTAATTTGCTATGTTTCATTGACAAAGTTTTTTTTCTTTATAGAATAACGCCCATTGGATCATTTCCAACCAGAATTTTCACCTTTGATTTTAAATCAAAAAGTAGAGGAGTACGACATGCACCAACTTGAGAAAACTTTAAATTAAGATTAAGCAGTCGTCTACTCACGGGCACTGAATTAATCAAAGTGTCCGAATGTCAGTCAAACCTAGCATTCGCTAGGTTTTTTATTGTCTTTAAAATTTGAATCGATCATTGCTTTGACAATAGTGTTGTAACCGCCTTCGGACAATAAAAAATTTGCTTCGAGAAAAAAAATGAGCATACAAATGATTTTAAACGCCAAAGCAGAATATGGCGTTCCTGTAAAAATTTATACAAAAGATGTGGATGAAGAAAGCCTAACCCAACTGCGAAAAATGGCACAATTGCAATTTATTCATTCACATATCGCAGTCATGCCAGATGTACATTTGGGTAAAGGCGCAACTGTGGGAAGTGTTATTCCCACCAAGAATGCCATCATTCCTGCTGCTGTTGGCGTGGATATTGGTTGTGGTATGAATGCATTAAGACTTAGTCTAAAAGCATCTCAGCTGCCCGATAATTTAAGTACTTTACGCAATGCTATTGAAAGAAAAGTACCTGTCGGTTTTGAAATGCACAAACAAATCAAAGCAAAGGCTTCAACGCTTTCGCCCTTAGACAAAAAGCTCCAGCGTATTACAGACAAACACCCTGCTTTAAAACGCATGTTACGCAGTTTTGATGTTACATGGCAAAAGCAACTCGGAACTTTAGGTGGTGGTAATCACTTTATTGAACTGTGTATTGATGAAAATGATGATATCTGGGTCATGCTACATTCAGGTAGTCGTGGCTTAGGTAATGTGATTGGCACTTACTTTATCGAACGTGCTAAGAAAGAAGCGCAACATCGTTTTGGTCACGTGCCTGATAAAGACTTGAGCTACTTTGCAGAAGGTTCGACGAATTTTGATGATTATGTAGAAGCTGTAGAATGGGCACAAGAATATGCTTTTGAAAACCGACGTGAAATGATGCGTTTAATTTTAGAAGCGATTCGCCCTTTATTACCAAGTTTTCAAATGACCAAAGAAGCGATTAACTGTCATCATAATTATGTACAGAAAGAACTTCACTTTGGTGAAGACGTCTTTGTTACACGTAAAGGTGCAATTCGTGCAGGGCTCGATGAATATGGGATTATCCCTGGTTCAATGGGCGCGCAATCTTTTATCGTTAAAGGCAAAGGTAATCCAGATTCGTTTTGTTCATGTTCACATGGCGCAGGACGTAAAATGAGTCGCTCTAAAGCCAAACACTTGTTTAATCAGCAAGATTTGATTGCACAAACAGTAGGCGTTGAGTGCCGTAAAGATAAAGGTGTGGTTGATGAGATTCCAAGTGCCTACAAGGATATTCATCAAGTTATGGCCAATCAAAATGATTTGATTGATGTGGTCCACACACTGAAACAAGTATTGTGTATTAAAGGCTAAAGCTAAAATAACCCTCAATTTTGATCATGAATCTCAGTAAATTTCGATTTACTGAGATTCACATTTTTAATTGGATTAACAATAACGTACAGATTGAATATAAGGATCAATCACAATTGCTTGTTGACAAATTCCTTCAGCTAACCGCTGTTGTTCAAAGACAGCTTTCGGCATGGCATCAAAATTATCATAGAAACAAATTTCCTGATCATTTATCGAATAAACCAACGAATGATTTCCAACGCCTTCTAAAGTGTCATAAAAAACAATGATATTACACCCTTGTTCAATATAGACTTGAATTTCTTGATAGCTTAGCGCTGGACTAATCTGCAACCCTAACTTCTTCGCGTCTTGATAACGGACGATTTCTTTTTCATGAATATTTAAGTCTTCATCTGTATAAAAAGACAGATCAAAACCTATTTTTTTTAACCCAATCGCTAGGCCAATCGTAAAAGTGCCATCCTCTGCATCGTGATGACAAAGTTTAACCAGCTGTTGAATATCTAACTGAATTGAGTAATTTTGCAATAACATCCAAACAGCAAAAATTCCGCAATTTGATTCGAGGTCTAATAAGGCTTTAGGCAGTTGCACACTCATTCAATTTTCAAACTTGTAGAAATCACAATCAACAATTATAACGCTGTAAGATCAAATTGAGAGGCTTTATCGAAATTACTTAATTTTTAAAGTCACCGTTACTCGCCTATTTTTCACTCTACCTTCAGCTGTTTTATTATCAGCAATTGGCTTGGTTGGTCCTAAACCGAGCGTAATCAATTGCTCTGGATTAACCTGATATTCGTTTAAGAGAAAATCTTTGACAATATTTGCGCGTGTTAAAGAAACTTTATTATTTGCAGCCAAAGAACCAGTACTGTCTGTATGACCTTCAATGTAAAGAACAAAATTTTTATTGTCTTTCAATAATTGTGAGGCAACAGATAAAGCAGGTTTATACTCAGCTTCAATGTCTGTCGATTTCGGTTGAAAATATATGGACAGCCCATTTTTCAATGACTTCACTTCATTTGGATATTGTTTTTGGATTGAAACACGATTTGAATTTATTGGTGTCGACGTACAGGCATTTAATGCCATGAGCACCAGTCCTAAAATGATATATTTCATCGTTAACCTGTAATTATTAAATTCTGATTCAATTTTATTTAGATATTCTAGAATTATAAGGACTTTAAATAAAAAAGCGACTCAATTGAGTCGCTTTTTTATTCACTAAATAAAGGATTATTTAGTTACAGTACGGCTACCAGTGATTGTCGCGAATACACGACGGTTCATAGCACGACCTTCTTTAGTTTTGTTGTCAGCAATCGGTTGATCCCAAGCGAAACCTTGAGTAGACAAACGAGATGCATCGATGTTGTACTCGCTTACAAGCGCTGATTTAACAGAGTTAGCACGAGCTAAAGATAAACGTTCGTTTAACTTACGTGGACCAGTGTTATCTGTATGACCTTCAATACGAGCAGTCGCATTCGGGAATGTAGTTAACGCATCAGCAACTTTAGCAACTTCTGGCTTGTATTGATCTTTGATGTTTGATTTGTTTGTATCAAAGAACACACGAAGTTCCATGTTCAAATCTTCAGTAAGAACTTGTGGAGCTGGTTCAACTGGAGTTGGAGCAACTGGAACCACTGGAGCAACTTCTACTACAGGAGCAGCAGGCTTCAAGTGACCACCAAGAACTACGTTAAGACCTGCAAGAGCAGTATAGTTCCAGAATTTTTCGTCAAAGTTATAAGTACCACGAGCTTCAGTACGAAGAGATAAAGCATCGTTTAAGCGCCAGAAAGCACCAACACCAGCATTACCTAAAGTACCTTCTTCGTTGTTATGGTAAGACATGTCATCAAGTTTATACTTGTAATGACCAGCACCTAACAATACATACGGTTTGATTTTGCTGTCATAGTTTTTAGTGATCAAATCAGAAGTAGCATAAAAGTTACCGTTGATTTGAGTTTGCTTGTATTCAGAACCAGCTACGCCAGTACCGTCAAGATCACCTTTAACTTGGTTATATTCAGCTTCAAAACCTAACCATGGAGTAAGTTCTACACCAAGTGCAGCACCAACGAATAAATCGTCTTGTAATTCAGGGCCGTTAGTTAACTCGCCTTTATTACCACCATTGTTGTGTTGAGAGTCTTGGAAAGTGTAACCAAGTAGTAAAGGTGTAACAGTTACACCAGCATTAGCAGCAGCGAATGGAGCGGCAACAAGCATAGCAAGTGCGATACGACTCAATTTCATGGATATCCTCCAGAGATAACAATTGTTGTTCAAGCTTAGCCTAAAATTTATTGGCTATCCTGAGATAAATTTTAATACCCCAGTATTATTTTTAAGCTACTCACGTTGAATCATACAAACACTTGAGGCTTTTTCCAAGTGCTTGATAACTTTAATCAAGTAAATTATTGACAAAATTACTTACAATTTCCGTTGTAATTCGGTAACTTTTTACTCAATTTTTTTGCGTGGATCGCTTATCTTTTTGCTACGTGCATTTTAGCAGTAAAAGAAACTGATAGTAATAAATATTTTACTACGTTAACATTTCAATTAAATTTAATAGAAAAATCATTATTTTTCAAATAAAAAACAAGACTTAACAGAAGACCCAAAGATGTATTTTTATTGTAAAGCGCGAGGTCTTACCTTGTTCGAGCTTATTACCACTATTTGTATTCTTACAATTATCTGCTTAATCTGTTTGCCCCATTATCACAATTGGATGCAAAAACAAGAGATTAGAATCATTTCCACACATATTCAACAGCATGTTTCTTATGCAAGAAGTCAAGCTTTAGTTCGACATACCACTGTAGTGATTTGCTCATCTGAAGATTTAATTCGATGTGAAAAAGATAAATGGAACAAAGGATTACTTATTTTTACAGACAAAAATAAAAACAAGCAGATTGATGACGATGATCACATACTCCTCAAAACTGAAAATAAAATTAAATATGGCAAGCTGACTTGGGTGGGAAGTGCCAGTAGTAGAGATGTATTGACTTTACAAGGTGATACAGGTTTACCCAGAGGTTCACCTGGAAGTTTCTATTATTGTAGCCAATATGATGCAGAAAATAATAAGCGCTACAAAATCGGACGAATGGGCGCGATAAATTTAGGACCACCACCTGAATGTTAAAAACTGTTCTCTACGGTCAGCATATATTCAATCGCGAGACTTTATTCTTATACTATTTTTTATATACTGCTTAGGTTTTGGATATATTCACAGAATAATCATTTGGAGATTAAAACAATGACTGACATCGTAATTGTGAATGGTGCACGTACAGCTATGGGTGGTTTTCAAGGAAGCCTGACCAGTTTGACTGCGCCAGAACTAGGTGCTGCGACGATTAAAGAAGCCATTGCCCGTGCGGGCTTACAACCAAATGATGTACAAGAAGTCATTATGGGGTGTGTTTTACCTGCGGGTTTAAAACAAGGCCCGGCACGCCAAGCGATGCGCAAAGCTGGTTTACCTGATTCAACTGGTGCTGTAACCATTAACAAATTGTGTGGTTCAGGCATGAAAGCAGTCATGCAGGCTGCGGATGTAATCAAAGCAGGTTCAGCAGATGTGATTGTTGCTGGCGGTATGGAATCGATGACCAACGCACCTTATCTTTTGCCAAAAGCACGTAGCGGCTATCGTATGGGCCATGGCGAAGTAAAAGACCATATGTTCTTTGATGGCCTAGAAGATGCTGAAACAGGTCGTTTAATGGGTTCTTTTGCCCAAGATATGGCAAATAGCAAAGGCTATACACGCCAACAGATGGATGATTTTGCGATTCGTTCTTTACAACGCGCACAAAAAGCCATTACTGAAGGTTGGTTTAAAGACGAAATCGTTTCTGTCACAGTTTCAAGCCGTAAAGGCGATGTTGTTATCGATCAAGATGAACAACCATTTAATGCCAATATCGACAAAATTCCTAGCTTACGCCCTGCGTTTGCCAAAGATGGAACGATCACTGCAGCCAATGCCAGTTCAATTTCGGATGGCGCATCTGCGCTGGTTTTAACCTCTGCGGATCATGCTAATGCAAAAGGTCTTCAACCTTTAGCAAAAATTGTTGCCTATGCTTCAAACTCACAACACCCCTCTGAATTTACCATCGCCCCAGTAGGTGCAATCCAAAAGGTACTGAATAAAACCAGTTGGGATGTTCAAGATGTTGACTTATGGGAAATCAATGAAGCATTTGCTATGGTTACCATGTGCCCTATCGATGAATTTAAATTGGACGCTGAAAAAGTCAATATTCATGGTGGTGCATGCGCCCTCGGACATCCTGTTGGTTCTACAGGCTCACGCATCATCCTGACCTTGATTCATGCTTTAAAACGTACGGGTGGTAAAAAAGGTATTGCTGCGCTTTGTATTGGTGGTGGTGAGGCAACTGCTGTAGCGATTGAAATTCTTTAAGCATTTCAATCCTTGAATTAAAAAGAGGCGTCTACGAGTTGGTAGACGCCTCTTTTATTTTGCTTTCACTTTAACAACTTAAATATCGCTCAATTCATAATTAAGGATTTAAATTTTTCTGCTCTGGAATGGGGGCAATATAAGCAATAATCAGCATCACAAAACCCGCGCCCAAGAAAGAAATCACACGCGTTAACGTTCCAATATGAGATAAATCAAACAGTACCAATTTTAAGGTGACAATCACTAAAATACTCCCCCCTAAAATCCATAAAGGACGTAATAACTTACGGCTAGCAAAGCTCATCGCAATAAAGGCTAAACTCACCCAAAGTAAGGTTAGGCTCAGTTGCGCAGTGGCATCTTGCCAAAGACTCAGTTGGTTATAAGGTGTAGCAAAATACACATGTAAGGCTCTTAGAATGATATAGCTACTCAGCCATAACAAACTTAAAACACACAGTACAGCAAGTATTCCATGGTCAATACCTGGCTTTAAACTGTGGTTAAATTGAAGGTTCAGCATCCAGAAAAAACCAATTAACATGGCGATACTGACCAAATCAAATGGATTTAAGATTGGTAATAAATATCCTTGAAATGCTTGCTGTGAAAATAGCTGAGAACAAATCATCCAAATCAACATTAGTAACAAACTGCTGCGCGTTTGCCAAAACATTGTCCATTCTGAGTTTTTCTGAAAGAAGCACCATCCACAAAACACTAAAGGTAAAATGACCACGCTGATATAAGGCATCGTTGCAATTAGGCTAAGACTGCTTAGACTTAAACTGATTAAAACACCTAAACTGAGCCATTCACTTTCAAACTGTAGCCCTTTTGCAGGTCTTAACCAGACTGTCGCTAGCACTAAACCTGAAACTGCGATACCCCATCGGTCAATATCACTGGTCCATAGCAACATGCCATTTTTACTAATATCCAGCAATAAAATGAGTGTAAATACATAGACGGGAATTACCCCAATCCATTTTGGAATCAACCATGTTGATCTGGCCTTTAGCCATAACATCAACTCATTCATAAACAGATAAGCAATAACCACAATCAATACACTGTAAATGTATCGATTTTCTCCCTCTAAGTGATCAAGCAATAATGCAAGAATCATCGTGGTTGCAGAAATCATCAGCAGGCTTAAAAACAAGGTCGTTACTGAACTGATCTGTTTGCGAAAATCATCACGGCTATTTGCCAATAACACCACGGCGATATAGCTTAAACTTAAGCACCAATACATCGTGGTTGGAAAATCAGGCAATTCAAACAAGTAATAAAGGCTTGAACAGCCTGCAACAATCAACAAGGCAATCGCCATATAACGACTGATCACCGATTGTCGATATAAAGCAAAGCCAAAAATACAGAGGCCTTCAACAGCCCAACCCACTACACTCCACTGACCATGCAGAAGAATTGGTGGAATTAAAGCAATAAAAATCAATGCTAAACTAAAATAACTTTGACAAATCAGTTGAATAGATTGGTTACGTTTTGAGAGCTGATAAATCCCTGCAAACACCACAGCAAAACCCAAGCTAAAACCAGCAAGAATCAGTTCTTGGTGAAAATACATTAAATATAAGAATAAATAGCCAATAATCGGTGCACCAAAAATCAACGCAACATCTAAACTGGGTTTCAGTTTAAATTGCTCAAGATCCTGTTTGGCGATCAATTGACTGAATCGAAAACCAAGCCAAATGAATACTGCAAGATGTGCAAGAATAAGTATCGTGAGTGATTGTTTTTCTTGACTATAGCCATGATAGAACGCATAACCACCACCAATGATTACAGTCACTAAAAAACCGATCTGATTTAAATATTTCCAAGGTCTTAAGGTACTGAGTATAGCAATCGCAATGTTAATCACTAAATAATAAGCCATCAGTTCTGCTACCGTTGCATTTCGCACAGGCAACGTAAATGGCGCAATATAAGCAATAAGCACGGCCATCAATGCCAATTCCACGCTTTGCTGCTTTAAACTTAAACTCAGTGTCAGTGCCATAATTACAGCAAAACACAAACTTGCTAGATAAAGACTCGGAATCACCTGGTTGTAGTAGGCAAAGAATAAAGTTAAAAATAATCCTGCCAGCCCCAAGCCCTCTATTGCCAAGGCAAAACTGCGATTTTTATTTTGTAGCAACACACCCAACGCGGTGATTGCACCACTGGACAAGGCAACGATTGAAAGTTTGACGGCTAAACTTAATTGCCAATGCTCTGTGGCAAAACGCAGCAATAACACAATACCAATCACCAAAACCAAGATTGCAACTTTCAAAACAGGATTGCCTTGAAAAATCCATTGGCGAATTTGCCCCATTAAGTTTAGAGACGAATCTTGTGACGTGCCGATGTTTTGTTGAATAGATGATGGATGCTTTAAATCTGGAGATTGTTGTTCTGATAAATTCAAGTGTTGAATTTGCAATTGAACTTGGCTCAAATAGCGCTCTAAACGGCGTAACCAGCGTAAGAAAAAGAAAATCCAAGCAGTTAGACCTAAACCCACCATCCAACTCAAATGCAGTGTTAAACCTACAACAGCAATAATCGAAGAGACATATAATGGCACTTTCGAGGTGCTTTGCAGTGGAACCCGTGTCTGTTGCGCGATCTTTTGCAATGGATCTTGAATCGCATCCACATACTGCATCACACTCATGACAAATGCCAAACCACAGATGTAGGTCAATATCCGTGCATCCAAAAACCATGCACTGACTGCGATAATGATCAGCATCATTAACCAAATGATGCGAATTTCACTCTGCCCTTTGAGCATATTTCATCTTTCTCGATCCTGAGTAACTCGATGATACAACAGCCTTGCCTGATGATTATGTGAATTCATCAGATATTCAGTAACACAAGGATGACTGTTGCATCTTCGCAAGCGCAAAAAATCACGTACAATAAAGCGGTTATTTGAATTAGGAAAATATCAATGCCACCATTTGTATTGGTCGATGGGTCATACTTTTTATTTCGTGCTTTTCATGCACTCCCACCTTTAACCACATCAACTGGATTACAGACCAATGCGATTCGCGGGGCAATTTCTGCAATTCAAAAACTGATGCGTCGTGTGCAACCAACACATATGGCGGTTATTTTTGACACACCTGAACCCACTTTCCGCCATGTACTGTCACCGATATATAAAGGTGACCGCCCAAGCATGCCAGAAGAATTATCACAACAAATCCCTTATTTGCATGCCTTGATTCGTGCTTTAGGTATTCCATTACATACGCTTCCAGGTGCTGAAGCGGATGACATTATTGGAACCTTGGCAAAACGTGCTGAAAAAGCTGGTCATCAAGTCTTAATTTCTACGGGTGATAAAGACATGGCGCAGTTGGTCACGGATAAAGTGACCCTCGAAGACAGTTTTAAAGACAAACCGATGGATGTCGACGGTGTAATCGAAAAATTTGGCGTCCGTCCAGATCAAATTATTGATTATTTAACCTTGATGGGTGATGCCTCTGATGGTATTCGTGGTGTACCTGGTGTTGGTGCAAAAACGGCTGCTAAGCTGTTAAATGAATATGGCACGATTGCTGGCATTTTAGAAAATGTTGACAATATCAAAGGAAAAGTTGGACAAAGTTTAAAAGACAATGTTGAAGGGATTGCACTTGATCATCAATTGGCAAGTATTGTTATCGATCTCGATTTAAGCTTGAGCTATGATGATTTAAAGCTGTGTGAACCTGATGTTGAAGCATTACGCAACTTGTATACTGAACTTGAATTCCGTAATCAATTACAATCGCTAGATCATCCCAATAATCCAAATAGCTCAGCCTATAAACAAACAACACAAAGTATTGGCAAAACTGAGCAGCCTGTTGAAAGTGAAATTACAGATCAAGCAACAAGTTCGAGTGTTGATGACCGTCTTGGTGAAGCCACTTATCATACTGTTTTAAGTCAAGAAGCATGGGATAAGCTCTTCCAGCGCTTAAGCACAGAAAAGCGTTTTGCAATTGACACTGAAACCACAAGTTTAGATTACCGTATCGCTGAAATGGTCGGTTTTTCAGTGGCTTTTGATGCCAATGATGCTTATTACATCCCATTGGCACATGATTATGAAGGTGCTCCTGAGCAACTCAATCGTGATACGATTATTCAGCAAATCAAACCGATTCTTGAAGATCCAAGTGTTGAAAAAATTGGACATCATTTAAAATATGATGCACATATTTTTGAAAATCACGGTATCCATTTACAAGGCTGGTATTTTGATACCATGTTAGCCTCTTATGTCTTGAATGCAGTGACAACACGCCATGGTATGGATGATGTTGCGCGCGTTTATCTGAGCCATTTAACCACGACTTTTGAACAAGTTGCTGGTAAAGGTGCAAAACAAAAGACCTTTAATCAAATCGAGATTGAAATCGCTGGACATTATGCCGCAGAAGATGCGCATGTCACCTACCGTCTTTATGAAGTTTTAGAACGTAAGCTGAAAGAAATCCCTGAACTGATCAATATCTTACATCACATTGAAATGCCAGTAGCCAGTGTTTTGGCGACCATGGAAGAAAATGGGATTGAACTTGATCTAAGCTTCTTGGATCAGCTCAGTGTGGACTTTGCCAATACCATTCAAAATCTTGAAAATCAAATTATCGAAATCGCTGGCGAATCTTTTAATGTCGGTTCACCCAAACAAGTCGGTGAAGTTTTATTTGAAAAATTAGGTTTAAAAGGTGGCAAAAAAACTGCAACGGGACAATACAGTACTTCTGAAGCGGTTTTAGAAAAAATCGATCATCCAATTACTGAACTGATCATTGAGTATCGTGGTTTAACCAAGCTTAGAAGTACCTATACTGAAGCCCTAGTCAAACAAGCCAATCCCGATACCCATCGCGTACATACCAGTTACCATCAAGCCTTAACAGCAACGGGACGCTTGTCTTCAACCGATCCAAATCTACAGAACATTCCGATACGTGAAGAAATTGGTCGTCAGATTCGTAAAGCCTTTATTGCACCTCAAGGGCGTGTACTTTTGGCAGCCGATTATTCACAAATTGAATTACGTTTAATGGCGCATTTCTCACAAGATGATGCTTTGGTTGACGCCTTTCAAAATGGGCAAGATGTACACCGTCGTACAGCATCTGAGGTCTTGGGTGTCGCGCTGGAAAATGTGACCTCTGATCAACGCCGCCAAGCCAAAGCCGTTAACTTTGGTTTATTGTACGGCATGTCTGAGTTTGGTTTGATTCGTCAACTGGGCTTTACTCGTGAAGAATCGCAAAACTATATTAAGCAATACTTCCACCGTTATCCGGGTATTTATGAGTATATGCAACGTACCCGCCAAGTGGCATTGGAACAAGGTTTTGTAGAAACCATTACTGGTCGTCGTTTATATACACCCGATATTGACGCTCGAAATATGATGGTGCGTAAAGGTGCGGAGCGTGCTGCGATTAATGCCCCACTCCAAGGCTCTGCGGCTGAAATCATTAAAATGGCGATGATTGAAGTTAATAAAATCTTACCCCAAGATCAGGCCAAACTTTTACTTCAAGTACACGATGAATTAGTGTTTGAAGTTGATGAGGCTGTTGCAGATCAATTGGCTGCACAGATTAAAGATGTAATGCAAAAAGTCGTCACCTTATCAGTACCTTTAGTTGTTGAAGTCGGTCAAGGTAAGAATTGGGGTGAAGCACATTAAGCCTTTGAAACGTTCCCTAACTTTCTAGAACAGGGTTAGGGAGCGGTCATCTTTTGTTGAAAATTACTCAATGTTATATTTTTTAACATGCACAAAAAAAGGACTCTATTGAGTCCTTTTGCTATTTAAACCGGTGAATTAAAGACCTGTTAGCAATGCAATCGCAGCATAATCCATAACTTTTTCAGCAATGATCAATGCCAAAATCGCTAAAATTGGAGAAAGATCAATCATTCCCATATTTGGCATGATACGACGGAACGGCGCCAATAACGGTTCAGCAAGCTCTTGAATCACTTCAATATAAGGTGATCTTGACTGAGTAAACATCACTACCCAACTGAGAATAATAGTCGCAAAAATTAAATAGCGACAAAAACGAATCAGGTCTTGGATCATGGTCACAAAAGTTAAAATGATCAAATGCACAGGACTATTGGGTATTGCACCTTGCAAGTACATCATTCCAAAAATTTTAAGCAGATATAACACCACCAGCAAAACTAATGCAGCTGTATTTACTCGCCCTTTGGCCAAAGGCGGAAAAATTCGCCCAAACATATCCACAATTTTTGTCGCTTTAACTGTCGACATCACCACTGGATTGTATGGACTCACCATGGCCAATTGCATTAAAAAACGAAAGAATACGAGCAAAATCGCTACGTTAATAATAATGCCAAAAATTTGCGCAGAATTTGCACCCATACTGGAACGTTCCTAAAAATCAATAATTATTTAATGCTGTCACTTAATTCTTGAGCCAGTTCCTGACTACGCTTCTGCGCAGCAGCTAAAGCTGTCTGAATATTTTGAGAAATTTGAGCACGATCAAATACTTCTAAAGCAGCTTGTGTAGTGCCGTTTGGAGAAGTCACATTTTTACGCAATTCTGAAGGTGCATTTGAGCTGGTAATTGCCATTTGTGCTGCACCAAGTGCTGTTTGTAAAGTTAAAGCAGTCGCAACCTTTTCATCTAAACCCATATTTTTTCCAGCACGAATCATGCTTTCCATCATATAGAAGAAATATGCAGGACCTGAACCAGAAACAGCAGTTACAGCATCAATTTGAGCTTCAGAACTCACCCAAAGCGTTAAACCTGTCGCAGCAAGTACTTGTGTTGCCAATTCGCGGTCTTTAGCACTGACCTCTGGTTTCGCAAACATACCATGTGCACCAGTTTGAACCAAAGCAGGAGTATTCGGCATAACACGAACAACACGCTCACTGTCGGTTAAGTCTGAAATCGTTTTAATTTCAGCACCAGCAACAATTGAGATCAATAATTTATCTTCGAGTAAACCTTTTAAAGGTTTAAGCACCCCACCCAAAACTTGAGGTTTTACAGCAAAAACAACAATATCGGCATTTTTAATTGCTGCGATATTATCATCAGTCACATGAACATCTTTTTCTTGTAGCAATTGTCGAATATTTTCAAAGGGGTCAGAAACTGTAATACGTGTTGCAGGTAATCCACGACTCAACAAGCCACCGATTAGGGCTTGTGCCATATTCCCACCACCAATGAAAGTAATATTACAATTTAACGCTGCACTCATGAATCACGCTCGACCTTAGTTTTTAACTCAGAGATTAAATTTGGTTGCCAGCCACCCACTTCACAATATTCAGATTGCGCCAACCAAAAACCATTTGGTGTAAACACCCCAAGCATAACATTATCTACACTTAATATTTGAATTGTATGACGCATCCACGGAAAAATATGTGCTTCTTGAATGGCTTTTTTCAAAGGCCAAGCACCGACTCTGCCATAAAGATGAATTTTTTCACCACCCAAACGCGGCTTTAATGTTAGCTTATGATTGAATAATGCAAAAGCCAGGCCCATTTTAGAGCTTTCGATCTGAAACACACCAGATGTGAATTGTAGTTGTTGATGAAGCTGAAATTGAACTTCCTGTTCTTGAGGCAATTGTTTAGATTTTGATGCTAAATATTGGTTTTGTTCAATTCGATACAACTGATTTTGATAACGTAAATAATAAAAATGATTCCAATGTAAAGCAGCTTGCGCATCTGTTTTAGACTCAATTACTTCATCTTGTAGCCTTTGCACCATGTCCAAGGCTGGGCGATATGTCCCCTCACCTTTCATCCACATAGAGAGAAGTTGCCGCTGTCTAGCAGGGGAAAGAGAGGCCAATTTGGCTAAATCCAATTGTGCAGGATGACCACAAAAGCTTAAATCCTGTTGTACCACCTCATTGAGAATTTCATCAGCATCTTGCATTAAATAGCTGGTACGTGCCAATGCTTGCTGCATTTTAGGATAACGACTTTGCAAAATATGCCAAAGTTCATGTCTACACCATGCACGGTCATAATGTATATCTAAATTGGAAGGATCATCCACATAATCAATTTGCAGTTGCTCAACCCATTGGCAAATCTGCTCACGGGAAGTATCAAGTAAAGGTCGCCAAATCAGCAATTGATCGCGCTGATCGATGGATTGCATCGCAGATAGACCTGTAACCCCAGCACCTGACAACAAACGCAACATTAACGTTTCAGCCTGATCTTGCTGATGATGTGCAAGAACCAGTACCTCATTTTCATCGATATGCTGTAAATAGGCTTGATAACGTGCTTGACGTGCTTGATTCTCAAGATTGCCTTGAGCGACTTGAACCGACTGAAGAATATAAGGAATATTCAGCGCTGTGCATTGTTGAGCAACAAAATCAGCCCAGACATCACTGACTTTTTGCAGTTGATGATTGACATAAATTGCACGAATTTGCTTGGGAAAAAGTTGTGCCATCAGATGTAGCAACAGCATGGAATCCATACCACCACTACATCCGATTAAGAAACGGGTATTTTCAGGAAATTGAGAATACTGTTTTAAGAAGCAAGACCTAAATTGTCGCTGCCAAACTTCATTAAACGTTGATAACGTGCTTCGCATCGTTCTTCCGCAGTCATTGGCTGTAATTCATCAAGCGCTTGTTTTAACACATCCTTGAGTTTTTCCATAACCTCAAAAGGATGTAAATGAGCACCCTCACCTTCATCAACCACATATTCAACAATACCAATTTCTTTGAGCTTGTCAGCAGTTAATGCAAGTGCTTCACTGGCTTGTTCTGCTTTATCTGCAGTTTTCCAGAGAATAGAAGCACAACCTTCAGGTGAAATCACAGAGTAAATACTGTGTGACAGCATAATAACGCGATCTGCAACACCGATGCCCAAAGCACCACCAGAACCACCTTCACCTAAAACTGTTGCAATGACTGGCACTTTAAGGCTTGAAAGTTGCGCCAAGCTGGTTGCAATTGCTTCTGCTTGACCACGCTCTTCAGCACCAATACCCGGGTATGCTCCCATGGTGTCAACAAAGGTAAACACAGGAAGATTAAAGCGTTCCGCCATATCAAGTAAGCGTTGCGACTTTCGGTATCCTTCAGGATTACACATCCCAAAGTTATGCTGTAATTTTTCACGCGTGCTACGACCACGGTGTTGACCCACAACCATTACAGGTTGACCGTTAAAACGGGCCAATCCACCCACCATTGCACCATCATCACCGTATAAACGATCACCATGCAAGGTATCAAATTCAGTAAAGATTTCGCCTACGTAATCCAAAAATTGCGGACGCTCAGGGTGACGTGCAATTTGAACCGTTTTCCAAGCTTGAGATTGAGCAGCTTTATTTTTCATAAGTCGAGTATTATCCCTAATTCACCGATGGATTACGCATCGGAAGTTTAGGTTTAAGTGATATAAAATGATTGATCACTCTATCATCACCAAACCTTTAAGTTAATCGATAAACTGTTCCGACTGAATATTCAATTCAATGTCCCAATGCTTAAATTGCACTTGCTCATCATGCAAATCTGCAACCAGCAATGGCCATTGTTTGGCATCACCAGAAACGCTGAGTTGCCATTGTTGCTCATTCTCTACCGTCAATTCAATGGCAGGAAGCATCTCATCGCTACGACTATGATTCAGTAAAACTGCAAGACGAAGCAACAAACACAAGTACACAAGCTTGTTGCCGCCCACTTTTAACACGTCTAATTTGGCATCTACGCGTAATTTACGACGGTGATGAGCGACCAAATGTGACAAATGATTTTGATCAATTTGCGAAAAACCGGGGATGTCTGAATGTTGTAATAAGTAAGCACTGTGCTTTTGATAACCACTATGGCTAATGGCTAAACCGATCTCATGTAAATAAGCAGCTCGACGCAACAGATCACTATCATCACTGTTTAAGTTAAGTGTACTGGCAACAGCATTAAACAAATGTTGTGCTGTTTCAACCACGCGCTCAGCCTGTTTTGCATCTGCGCCATAGCGTCCCATCATCGCCTGTACACTGCGATCGCGAATATCTTCATGTTGGAAACGGCCGAGCAAGTCATACATTACACCTTCACGTAATGCCCCATCTGAATACACCAATTTATCAATATTCAAGACTTCAAACACAGCATAAAGGATCGCTAAACCCGCAGGTAATACTGCTCGGCGATCTTCTTTTAAACCATCAAATTCCATATCTGAAATATTTTTAAATTTCAGTAATTTGTCTTTTAATTTTTCTAAACCTTCACGAGTCAGATTCTCTTGCTCATCACTCCAGCCCATATTGACCGCAATTTGGCGACATGCTTTGATGGTTCCACTAGAACCGACCACAGTATCCCAGCCCGCAGCTTTATAGGTATTTGCAATCGAAGATAATTCTTTACGCGCCGCAACCACAGCTTTATCAAAAGCTTTGTTGTTAATATCACCATCGGCAAAATAGGCTTTAGTAAAGGCCACACAGCCCATCTGTAAAGATTCGGTATGAATCGGCTCGAACTCTTCACCAATAATCAGTTCAGTAGATCCACCACCAATATCGATCACCAAACGTCGACCACTATTGGCCATGGTATGTGAAACACCCAAGTAAATGAGTCGGGCTTCTTCTCGTCCCGCAATAATTTCAATGGGTTTTGGCAAGATCTCCGCTGCTTTTTGAATAAATTCATGCCCATTTTTCGCTTGACGCAGCGCATTTGTCGCAACAATTCTGAGTCGAGTCGGCTGTACTGAACTTAAACGCCCAACAAAACGCGCTAAGCAAGCCAAGCCTCGTTGCTGTGCAGCTTCAGTTAAGTTTTTATTTTCATCTAATCCAGCTGCAAGCTGAACCTTTTCTGACATAGAAGCAACTTTCTTAACTTCACCATGATCCACACGAGCAATTGCCAAATGGAAACTATTTGACCCCATATCAATCGCAGCAAGTAATTCTTCATCAATCAAAAAATCAGACATTATTTATACAAACTCATACTGAATTGCTGCTTAGATTAATTCACATACACGCTTTTTAAAAGCCATTTATTTAGACAATTTGATGAGTCATTATTTTTTCAGCATATATGACAATTATGTGACAGTTTCATTGCTTTTTCTAAAGATCCGATTGTAAATATCGTGAGCATCAATTGGACAAACTCACAAATTAGAATGAAAATTTAAGTATCCCCCTACATTGTTAAAGATGACTATGTAATACTTATATCCATAGATAGATTCATCTTTAAAATATTTTGGAGCAAAATCCATGTCTGGCAATATCGTAAATACCACTGATGACAACTTTGATGCAGATGTACTTCAATCTGATATCCCTGTAATCGTAGATTTCTGGGCAGGCTGGTGTGCACCGTGTAAAGCGATTGCACCAGTCCTTGAAGTACTTTCAACTGAATTTGAAGGTAAAGTTAAAATCGTTAAAGTTGATGTAACTGCGTGTGAAGCAACTGCGGTCAACTACAACATTCGTAACATTCCAGCATTATTGATGTTTAAAAATGGTGAAGTTGTTGCTCAACAAATTGGTGCAGTGCCAAAATCTAAATTAACGGCATTCATTGAAGAAAATATTTAATTTGCTGAATTTATACATTATTTGTATAAATCTAGGAAAATGAGAAATACGCTTGATTTTCTAGCGTATTTTTTTTCGACTATAATTTGACAAACTTGTTGATCTAACTTATATTCCATGCTCAAGGAACATTAGGATTCTCTTCCTGTTTCTTAAAGGACAACACATAAGATCGCCGTTCGGCAACAGAAATTGTTTTACATATTTCTCCTCGAAAGAACTACATAGATTCTGAGTTTGTTTTTGTGTCTATACAATTTCAACTCACCTATTACACTGCTGGCGACTTTTGCTTCTTTTCTCTTTATCTGTGTTCCACACATCCTTATTCAATCTGACCATTTATGAATTTAACTGAACTCAAGAAAAAACCGATCGGCGAACTCATTAAAATTGCTGAGTTTATGGGCCTTGAAGGAATGGCTCGTAACCGTAAGCAAGACATCATTTTTGCCATCCTCAAACGCCATGCAATGAATGGCGAAGAAATTTTTGGTGATGGTGTTCTTGAAATTTTGTCTGATGGTTTCGGCTTTTTACGCTCCGCTGCAGGTTCTTATCTTGCAGGTCCGGATGATATCTATGTTAGTCCTTCACAAATTCGTCGTTTTAATCTACGAACTGGTGATACGATTACAGGTACGATTCGCCCACCTAAAGAAGGTGAACGTTACTTTGCATTATTAAAAGTTAATCAAATTAACTATGACACCCCTGAAAACTCACGCAATAAAATTTTATTTGAAAACCTCACACCGCTTTTCCCAACTGAGCAATTGGTTATGGAACTGGGTAACGGTTCTTCTGAAGATTTGACAGCGCGTGTTGTGGACTTGGTTGCACCCATCGGTAAAGGTCAACGTTCAATTATCGTAGCACCGCCAAAAGCGGGTAAAACGATGTTATTACAGAACATTGCCCAATCTATTGTACGTAACAATCCTGAATGTTTCTTGATTGTTCTTCTGATCGACGAGCGTCCTGAAGAAGTGACAGAAATGGAACGTACTGTGCGTGGTGAAGTTGTTGCTTCAACCTTTGATGAATCTCCAGCTCGCCATGTACAAGTTGCTGAAATGGTGATTGAAAAAGCCAAACGTCTGGTAGAGCACAAAAAAGATGTTGTGATCTTACTTGACTCCATCACGCGTTTAGCCCGTGCTTATAACACTGTTGTTCCTTCATCTGGTAAGGTACTTACCGGTGGTGTTGATGCCCATGCCTTAGAACGTCCTAAACGTTTCTTTGGTGCTGCACGTAATATTGAAGAAGGCGGTTCTCTTACCATTATTTCGACTGCATTGATTGAAACAGGCAGTAAAATGGATGAAGTGATCTACGAAGAATTCAAAGGTACAGGTAACCAAGAAATCATCCTTGATCGCCGTATTGCTGAAAAACGCGTCTTCCCAGCAATGAATATCAAAAAGTCAGGTACGCGTCGTGAAGAGCGTCTCATGAGCGAAGAAAACCTACGTAAAGTATGGATTCTTCGTAAACTTCTTCATCCTATGGATGAGTTAGTGGCGATGGAATTCTTGTTGGATCGCATGAAAGAAACCAAAACCAATGATGATTTCTTTGATCAAATGAAGCGCAAAGCTGCCAACTAATTCCATAAATACTTAAAAAGGCTACTCTAAGAGTAGCCTTTTTATTTGGTTGACATTATTTACATAAATATACAATCATCGAGTTTCAACGTTACACGATATTGCAAATATTTGAATATAAAAATTATTCATCAAGATTTTTTATATTTATTAATAACTTATTTATCAATAAACCAATCTAAAAACGCAACTTGATTGTAAAATACTGTTAAAAAACCATCATTTTTTCATCAATTTGGTCAGTTTTTTTAAGATAAACAGTAGCAATTCAAAATGCGCAGTGATAGCATATTCGCATACCAGTTAGACTGCTCATGCAAAAAGCAAAAAACAGGCTAACTTGGGTTTTTTGTCTCTATTAAATTTATGAGAGTGATGCCATGTTATTCAAAAAAATCGCTATTGCTGCTGCAGTTGCTACTACTTTAGCTTTCGTTGGTTGTGCTAAAAAAACTGAAGAAGCTGCTGCTGATGCAAACGCTGCTGCTTCTCAAGCTGTAGAAGCTGCTTCTGAAGCTACTGCTGCTGTTGACGCTGCTGCTGCATCTGCTACTGATGCTGCTGCTGACGCTACTGCTGCTGCATCTGATGCTACTGCTGCTGCTGCAGACGCTTCTGCTGCTGCTTCAGCTGCTCAATAATAATCGCTTAGATTATTATCAAGAAAAGAGAACCTTTTAGGTTCTCTTTTTTTTGCTTTGTTTTTTACTTTAAAGTTTAAATAATCATAAACAAGCTGTATCACCCTTCGCTACTGAACCCGTAAATCCAATAAGTACAAAACTATACCACTCTATTTTACTTTGCTTATCAACCGTTAAAATTGCAAGCGTATTGGATCATCTTAACCAATACTAGAATAGGTTTACTTATTTGCATTTTTATAAAGATGCTAAGAATTTTCTTAAAATAAATTTATCCCGCATAAGGGTCTCACTTTTACCCAACAATTACACTATCTCTCACTACTCTGTTTTTTAACCAAACCTCACGCACATAAACCCATTTGATCTTTGGGTATTGGGATAAAAAAGCGATATTCCAGTCTTATCACTGTGATTACAGCAAAAATTAGTTAATCGAATCCAAATGATGTTTATTTCTGGCAATAAAAAACCCCAAGCAGATTACTCAGGGTTTTTATCTTACAAAACTTTTAGATTACAGAGCTTTCATCTTACGACACACAAATTGCCGATTAATCTTCTTGTTCTGTACCCACACGTTGTCTAAATTTTTGACCTGCACGGAATGTTACAACTCGACGTGCTGAGATTGGAATCTCTTCTCCAGTTTTAGGATTTCGACCTGGACGTTGACGTTTGTCACGTAGTTCAAAATTTCCGAAACCTGAAAGTTTGACTTGTTCGCCTGCAATTAATGCTTGGCTAATCTCGTCAAAGAACAACTCGACCATTTGTTTTGCTTCACGACGGTTTAAACTCGTAAGCTCACTTAAATGATCAGCCATTTCTGCTTTTGTTAATGCTGTCATGAGGCCCTCAATGTCGCTTGATAAGTGTCTTCTAACACTTGAATAATATGATCCATACCGGATTTAATCTCAGCATCTTCGAGTGTACGTGATGGATGTTGCCATAACAATGCAAATGCTAAAGAGCGTTTACCTTGTTCAACACCTTGCCCTGTATACACATCAAATAACCAAGTAGAGTCTAAAAGCTCTCCACCCGTTTTTTCGATAAGTTGCTGAATTTCACTAACATTAATCTTATCACTAATTACAAGCGCAATATCACGTCTAACCGATGGAAATCGTGATAATTCTGTAAAATTAGATACATAAGTTTGCAAAACAGCCGATTGGTCGAGCTCTGCGATCCAAGTTGTGCTCAAATCCAGTGCATTTTCCAAAGATGGATGTAGACGACCTAAATAACCTACTGATTTTCCATCCACGAGAATTTCCGCAGACTGACCTGGATGTAACCATTCACGATCAGAACGAACATATTCAACTTGAACACGTCCAGCTGCTAAAATTTCTTCGACCTCGCCTTTGAGATCAAAGAAATCCATAACTTGAGCTTTTCCATGCCAAGATTCAATTTGTTTTGATCCTACAGCAATCATAGCCAAAGTTGGAATCTGTTTCAAATCTTCTATACTTTTCGCGTTTTGATAATCAAAACGTAGCCCTAGCTCAAAGAAACGCACACGACTTTGTTGACGATTGATATTGTACTGAACACACGGAATTAAGCTTGAAAGTAAAGTTGAACGCATGACCGCCAAATCACTTGAAATCGGATTTGCAAGCGCCAATGGATTTACTTGTGAATTCAATTGTTTTTCAAGTTTTAAATCTGCAAAACTAAAACTAATCGCCTCTTGATAACCCAGTGTTACTAAAGTTTGACGTAACTGAGTCAGTTCAAATTGATCCTGATGCTTAGCAAGTTTTACATCAATCACAGGTAGACTAATTTGAATATTGTCATAACCATGTATACGCGCAACTTCTTCAATTAAATCTTGATAAATTGCCATATCGTAACGATGTGAAGGTGGTACAACAGTCCATTCACCTTCAGCTGTTACAGTCACAGCACAACCTAAACGTTGCAACGCATCTGTAATAAATGCAGTAGGAACTTGATAACCCAGCAATTGATCCACTTGTGCTTGATTCAACTCAATTACTTCACGTTTAGGCAACAATTCAGTTTTTTCAGATACGGTAATTGGACCGAAATCACCACCTGCAAGAGTTTGAATCAATTGTGAAGCGCGTTGCATTGCGATCATAGGCAATTCAAAGTCCACACCACGTTCATAACGTTGTGACGCATCTGTATGCAAACCATAACGACGTGCACGCCCTGCGATATGTAATGGTGCAAAGAATGCAGATTCAAGGAAAATCTCAGTGGTTTCATCTGTTACAGATGAGGACAAACCACCCATGATGCCTGCGATCGCCAATGCTTTTACATCATCTGCAATCACCATAACATCTTCAGTCAATTCAATTTCTTGTTCATTTAACAAAACAAGCTTTTCATTTGCACTTGCCTGACGCACATGCACTGAACCTTGAACCTGACCACCATCAAACGCATGTAACGGCTGACCAAGTTCCATAAGCACATAGTTGGTAATATCAACAAGAATACTGTGTTGACGAATACCTGAACGTGCTAAAGCTTGCTCCATCCATGCAGGCGTAGCTGCTTTGGTATTTACATTTTTAATTACACGACCTAAGTAACGAGGGCAACCATCCGTTGTCACAACAACTTGCTTCTGATCAGCAATCGTAGCCGCAACCTCTTGAATTTCAGGTGCTGTTACAGGCAATTGGTTAATTACCCCAATTTCACGTGCCACTCCACGAATACTGAAACAGTCACCACGGTTTGGCGTGATACTGATATCAACCACATGATCATCAAGATTTAAATATTCTCGAATATTTGTGCCTACTGGTGCATCTGCAGGAAGTTCTAACAGACCATCAATTTTATCTTCAAGGTCAATTTCTGAAGCACCGCACAGCATCCCTTGTGATTCAACACCACGAAGTTTGCCTTTTTTAATTTTAAAATCTCCCGGAAGCACCGCACCAATGGTTGCAACTGGCATTTTCATCCCAACGCATACATTTGGTGCGCCACATACGATTTGCAAAGATTCACCCGAACCAATATTCACTGTGGTGACACGTAAACGATCTGCATCAGGATGCTGTACAACAGTTAAAACTTCACCAATCACCACACCTGTAAATGGTTTAGCTGCGGGAACCAGTTCATCAACCTCAAGTCCCAACATGGTCAGTTGATCAGACAAAGTATCGCTATCAATTGCAGGGTTGACCCATGTGCGAAGCCAATTTTCGCTAATTTTCATTTCTAAAACCTATATTCAATATCTATGAATTCCTCTCTGACTCCCCTTTAAAAAGAGGCAGAACCCTTCGTCTCATTATCTTGGACATCCCCTCTCCTTTTTGGAGAGGTCAGGGAGAGGTATAAATTTGTTAAGCAAATTGGCGTAAAAAACGCACATCGTTTTGGTAGAACATACGCAAATCATTGATGCCATAACGCAACATTGCGAAACGCTCTACACCGAGACCAAATGCAAAGCCTTTATATTTTTCAGGATCAATACCCGCAGCTTGTAGAACATTTGGATGCACCATACCGCAACCCAAAACCTCTAACCAACGACCACGCTCATCCATAATATCCACCTCAGCACTTGGCTCAGTGAATGGGAAATAAGACGGACGGAAGCGTACTTTTAAATCTTTCTCAAAAAATTCATTTAGCAGATTAATCAACAAACCTTTTAATTCTGCGAAGCTGGTATTTTCAGCAACGTATAAACCTTCGATTTGATGGAACATTGGAGAATGGGTTTGATCTGAGTCACAACGATAAACACGCCCCGGACAAACGATACGAATCGGTGGTTGCGAGTTTTCCATTGTGCGTACTTGTACACCTGATGTATGGGTACGTAGTAAATGGTTTGCATCAAAATAAAACGTATCATGCATCGCACGTGCAGGATGATGTCCTGGAATATTCAATGCTTCAAAGTTGTGATAATCATCTTCAACTTCTGGCCCTGTCGCAACAGTAAAACCCGCTTTGGTAAAGAATTGACAAATACGTTCTTGAACCTGAGTAACGGGATGAATACTTCCTACAGCTTGCCCACGTCCTGGCAAAGTAATATCAATTGTTTCACTTGCTAGCTTTAATTCTAATTCAGCTTTCTGTAATTCAGTTTGGCGTTCAGTCAATGCTGCACTGATCGCTTCACGTACTGCATGAATTGCAGCGCCCTGAACTTTACGCTCTTCAGGGTCCATTTTGCCAAGTGCCTTAGATTGTTCCGCAAGCTGGCTTTTTTTCCCTGTAAATTGCACTCGTACTTGGTCGAGTGTAGTCAGGTCTTGAGCTGCTGCAATCGCAGCGAGCGCTTCAGTGGTCAGGGCTTCCAGTGACATAGTAACTCTCAAAGCAATATTTTAGAAAAATAATATAACTCTATATTCTAACAGTTTTTATGCAGTTGAATGAAGTTTCCGCTTTACAAAAAATACGATTAGTCACAACTTATTCTAAATAATTTGTATATTTCCCTGTTTGATTCCTGTTGAAATGCTAGAACTTTGATTTATAAAAAGTATAAAATGGATTTACTGTCGCTGAGATCTATAAAAAATGGCACTCGATCAAATCTGGAAACGTCAACTTACACTCGTCACTTATGGCAATGAGTATCTCACTCAAGGGATCAGTTTTTCTCGTTGGGTCAATCATGCCATTTTTAATCAGCATGCTTTTGGCTTCCGTGATTTAACCAACCAGCACCTATTGGCACAGCATTTTCAGATTTGGCTTGAAGGGCTAAAAAAACAAGGCGTGTATCGACTCAGCTTACATAGCGCGAGCATTTTAAATGATGAACAAAATCCAAATGCCAATGTTGAACTGTTAGCCATCCCCCACTTTATTGTTAGCCATGATCAACAAAAGAAAACTGCATGGATTTTTGGTAAAGAATTGGCAGAATGGTATAGCGCAGACAATGATTATGAAGCGCCTGAGCAACAACGCCCCAATTTACGTACCGAGATTTTTTGGCGCTATGATCTCAATACAAAATTGATTAAACGGATTGAACAAGATTTAGTTCAACCGAATTGGGATGATATTCAAATTTATACAGACAATGAATTGTTTGATACCCAATATGCCAAAGGTTTTCCAGAACCTGTAAATAAAGATTTACCTTATTATGGATTAGATGAAACGCTATACACGACCGAGGATTCAAGCCTTAAACTTGCGCTGTTACCCACTGACTATCAAGCTGATTACGCACATGAAACCTTCTGTCGTATCGATGCATTAGAAAGCTTTATTTCTACAAAATTAAAGCATCCCTATGATGAAAATGAGCAAATCATGAGCCCTGAAGAACAAATGAATTTGCGCCATTTCCTCCAAAAAGTTGAAGATTTAAAATCAAAATTTATCGTTAAAGTTGCAAATCATTATAAATCTGCACGCTTAACACCAAAACAAATTGCCTCGCCCTTTGACACGCATGACAATATCAAAACCGAGCAGCGTCAAGCGTTTAACAGCAAAGTAAATCCTGAGCATAAGCCAGGTAAAACAGGTGTTTTTGCATTAATTATTGTGACCATTTTAATCTGCCTTGCGGCTTATTATTTTGGACTATAATGTCTTATCTATTTGATAAAATGAATCTTAAAAAGAAAGCAACTTTAAAGTTGCTTTCTCACTTCCATTAAGGCAAAACCCAAAAGATTTAAACCTTGCCATGCGTTTGGATTTGTCGCATTAACATGATCTGTTGCAAGTCCAATCCCCCAAATTTGATCTACAGGCGAAGCTTCAACGATGATTTGATCTGAGGTACTCAGTAGAAAGGCTTTAAGATCACTGTCTTGAGAAAACTTAGCCAAATTACCTTGAATCACAATTTCATAACGATGAGCAATCCAAATCTCATCTTGATAATTTTTGACCAAACGACCTAATGCTTTTATTTTCTTAGGATCATCTGTATGTAAAATTTTCTGAAAGATATCTTCGTCATTAAATAGTTTGGCTTTCTGAGCCATCATGTATTGTTCTGTACTTTGATAATTGACACCATCAATTTCAAATTTTGCGGGAAACCATTGACTTAAACAGCTCTTATCTATTTTTCCAGAAATCTTTTGACTATGCCCCCAAAAACACAAATAACTATGCTTTTGCCCGTTCTTTACTTGTTCTTGTAAAGTTGTTAAAAATTGAGAGTCACTCATTTTATTGTCCTATGATTAATATCCCACTGATATAATACTTCTGTTATGCCATCACCATAATCAGAAAGAATCTCTTCTCCAAGTACATTTCCCCCTAATTTTTCATAAAATATTCGACACGTATTGTTATGTTTTTCAAAATTTATCCTAACTTATAAAGGATTTAAATTAAACTCAAAAATTGATCAATATCTTTTCGCGATTTTAAATGGATAAATCGAATATGTGAATATTGAGGATCATTCATCATCGTTATATATTGCTGACGATTTTTTTGATGCGTTTTAATCATCCACCAAATAATCGAGTCACGACTAAACATTTTACTAAAACTTTCACGATTATTTGAACTCTCCCAAAGTCTGTGTCTAAAAACAGCACGACGAACAGCTCGTTTTATGGATTGGTAAAGATTGATATAAAAAGGAATATCCAACCAAATTACAGTATCAATATCTCGCCATTTGATCTGCGTGGTTCGCGTATAATTACCATCTATGACAAAACCAGATTTAGCTTGATCTAGTTTGGCCTGAATTTTCTGAAAAAATGCAGTATCGGTAGACTCTTGCCAATCATCCAGCCAGAATAAATCATCCAATTCAATGTAGGTGAGCTTTAATTTTTGAGCTAATCGTATTGAAAATGTTGTTTTTCCTGACGCAGAAGTCCCCACGACATTGATCCGTTTCATAAATCTAAGAACTCTCTAAAAATAAAAAAGTAGCCAAATAAGCTACTTTAGATCACCTAACAACCCAATCATGATTCAATCATTTTAGCTGATCTATATCAAAATACGGGTCGTATGCTGAGTATCACTTTATGTTCATTTGCATGTTGATTGATATAGTGTTCAACTGCTGTTACTTCACCTTTAACTTCAGCATCTGCACCATACATCACTTTTAAAACTTCCCCAACTCTGGGTAGTAGTTGCAACTCAACTTCAATTGCACCTTGTTGTAAACCTTCAATCTCAACACGCATACCCACTCCATCATTTTCTATTATTAGTTGTTCTACTCTATGCGAGCTATTTCTAAAACAATAATGTTTTCACGTTGATATTGTGTAATGTGTATGCAAAGTTATTTGAATGTTTAAATCATTCGGATGGCCTGCTCAATCAGCATAATCCAAATCATCCTCATCAATATTGATAAAATTTGCTGGTGGTGTAATTTCAAACCTGACGGCTTTAATCGTGAGATGATCGAGTAATTTTGCTTTTGCCACACGATGCATACCATCCATCACTCTGCCATCAGCAGATAGAATAATTGGATAACTTAGATCTGCCTGTTGTATCAGTTGAAAATGTTCAATCATTTGCTGTGTTGTTGGATGTGTATCTGGAAACCAATACGCTTCATTGAGTTCTTGTATATCGGATAATAGAACTTCATGGATTGGGAAGTCTTGGCTTAGTTCAACCAGATGATGCACATCCCAAATATAAGTGTCTTCACCAACTTGGCGAAAGTGATATTGTTTACGCATAAGACTAGATTCTATAATTTGGTCAATTCAATGCCATAACAAAATAGTTAGAGCAACCATAATGACAGATTTTACTTCAACACAAATTTTACTGATTAGTGCTGTATTCGAACAATCAAACTCAATAGAAACTCATCTCGAAAAGTTCCCGCAATAGTTTGAAAATAAATTTTTAGGCATAAAAAAGACCGCTATAAAAGCGGTCTTTTTTAATCATCGAAGATGATTAAGCTGCTAATGCGCCTTTAGCTTTTTCAGCTAAAGCAGCAAATGCAACTGAGTCATGCATAGCGATGTCAGCAAGTACGCGACGGTCGATGATCACTTGAGCTTTTTTCAAGCCATCGATCATACGGCTGTACGACAAACCATTTTGACGAGCACCAGCATTGATACGCGCAATCCATAAAGCACGGAATTGACGTTTCTTTTGACGACGGTCACGGTAAGCGTATTGACCTGCTTTAATTACTGCTTGGAACGCTACACGATAAACACGTGAACGCGCGCCATAGTAACCTTTAGCACGAGCAAGAATTTTTTTATGACGGCGATGAGCCTGTACACCACGTTTTACACGAGCCATTTATAATCTCCTTAGATGTATGGGCACATACGACGAACTGAATTCATGTCACTTACGTGAACCATGACACAACCGCGCAATTGACGAATACGTTTAGCAGATTTTTTGGTCAAAATGTGGCGTTTGAACGCTTGTTTACGCTTGAAACCGTTAGCAGTCGCTTTGAAACGCTTAGCTGCACCACGGCGAGTTTTTAACTTAGCCATAACAACCTCTTTAAACACCTGTTCGGTACGTTCGCACCATTGCGACAACGACCTGCAGGTAAGGGAGGCAGTATTCTAAATCATCTCTGTACAAAACAAAAGCAAAACATCCAACAATTTCACAATTCCCCAATGTAATTTTCGATGTAAATTTCACCTAGTTTTATAAGAAAAATCAGGATGAAATCTTTATAATCATCACATCATGATAAAACTGGACAGTTATGACCCCTGCACAGGATGCTTTTGCTGCGCTTCGCTATCGAGATTTCTCAATTGTTACCATCAATCAATTTTGTTTAACACTCGCAATTTTAATTCAAGAAATTATTGTTGCCTATTCACTCTATCAAATTACCAAAGACCCGCTTACCTTGGGTCTGATTGGACTAGCAGAAGCAATCCCGTTTATTGCCCTGTCGCTTTGGGGCGGCTATTTTGCAGACAAGTTGAATAAGCAAACCATTATGAAAGTTTGCTTATTTTTCTCCTTCCCTTTGCCATTGGTGCTTTGGTGGTTATTTCACAGTTATGATCATGGGCAAATTGGTGTGACTACACTGTCTTGGGGGATTTATGCGGTTATTTTTGGATTGGGTACCATCCGAGGTTTCTATAATCCATCAGCAACCTCATTAAAACCATTTTTAATTCCTCGTGAACTGTATGCCAATGGTGCAACATGGACCACGATTGGATGGCAAAGTGGCGTCATTATTGGCCCAATGCTAGGTGGTTTTATGCTGGCAGGAATCGGTCGTGAAAACAGCTTACTCTCGGTAGCGGTACTTTTATTTATTTGCTTCTGTCTGATTAACTTATTAAAGAAGCGTACTTTTCCTACCATGGAACAAGACAATCTTTGGGACAGTTTAAGTGAAGGCTTTCGCTTTATTTGGAAAACCAAAATTGTACTGTGGGCCATATCTTTAGATTTGGTTTCAGTGCTGTTTGGTGGTGTGATTGCCCTACTGCCAATTTTTGCAGAAGATATTCTAAAAGTTGGACCTGAAGGTTTAGGTTATTTACGTGCGGCCCCCTCTATTGGTGCGTTAATAACCATGATCGCTTTAACCAAATTTCCACCTACACATCATGCTTGGCGAAATATGTTGATTGCCGTTGCTGGTTTTGGGGTGTTTACCATTATCTTTGCATTCTCAAGCAACGTCTGGCTCTCTTTGTTTGCTTTGGCTATGACTGGTGCTTGTGACAGTATCTCAGTGGTTGTACGCCAAACCATTTTGCAAGTTTACCCACCTGAAAATATGCGTGGCCGTGTCGCTGCGGTGAATGGGATGTTTGTTTCATCGAGTAATGAATTGGGCGCATTTGAATCTGGGCTGGCTGCAAAATATCTAGGAACGATCACAGCCACTGTATTTGGTGGATGTATGACCTTGGCTGTCGTCGCAATAAGTTGGGTAAAAACCTCGGATTTATTCAAAGTAGACATCACCAAAGGTCAAGAATAATACCTTTTACAGAATAAAAAACAGTAAAAAAATGCACCTTCGGGTGCATTTTCTATTGCGAGAATACAAAATTCGATAAATACTTTGCGCAATTAAACTACTCTCATGCGTATTAAACCGCATGGATTGCCAAACCTATGAATAAAGCTCTTTTTACCACTTGTTTATTGTGCCTTTCAACCTATAGCTATAGTGCGGATAAACTTCCAACAATAAAGGTCAAAGGGGAGCAATCTGAACAAAATGATCCTCAACATTTGACTACACGTATACAATGGGTCAAATTTCCTCAAATTCACTATCAAATCACTGAATTAAAAGATCAAGATCGTTCAGCAATCATTCGAGTAAAAGCCAATAATACTGGTGAAGTCACAGAGGCCGATATCCAAGAGAGTACAGGCATCCGTGCATTGGATCAGAAACTTGTAGATGCTGTGGAAAATGCAAAAGTAAAACCCTATTCAAAAAATGGAAAAGCCATTGCTTTAGTCGGTTATCAAACATTTACCTTAACACTAGAGAATGCAACGGATCATGTTCAGCGCGCTAAGCAATGTACATATAGCTTTAATTCAAAAAATTGGAACAAACAACAACTCGATAAGTCGGTTGCTTTTGTTTATTTAAAACAACCACAACTTGCACTGGATCAATCGCTATTAAAAAATAAAGATCGCACAGTAAAGTTTAAATTTAAAGCCAATAAGCAAGGTGAAATTACCCAAGTTAAGCTAACTCAACGTTCTGGTATTAATGCACTTGATCAACAAGTACTTGCAGCCGTAGAGCATGCATCAATCAATGTAAAACGTTCTTATCGTACTTTATGGATCTATAAACAATCCAGCTTCAATGATGCGATTCAATTTAAAGTCAATGAATGTAAATAAATTCATCAAGATGCGTCTTTTAAGGTTAAAGATAGTTTTGTGTCTTTAGGGTCTGTTGACATTTCATAAATGGCTTACCAACAGCCCCTAACTTTTTATTAAAATAATCCGATATACACCAAATAGATAAAAGCATACCGACCACCTTTTGCAATGGTCACAATCAAAAGAAAACGCCAAAAGTTCTCTTTCATTAGCCCTGCAATAAGTGTGATTGGATCTCCAATAATTGGGGTCCAGCTTAATAACAAAGACCAAAAGCCATACTTTTGATATATTTTTTCCGCTTTAAGCATATTTTTTTCAGAAACAGGAAACCATTTCTTATCTTTAAACTGCTCGATTTTGAGTCCCAAATACCAATTCACGCATGAACCTAAAACATTGCCAATCGTTGCAACAGCAAGCAGTAAATACGCAGAATGTTGTGTTTGTACTAGTAGCCCAACCAATACAGCTTCTGACTGTAAAGGTAATAGCGTCGCTGCACCAAATGCGGAAAGAAATAAGAGGAGATAAGCCATATCACATATGCAAATTTTGTTTGGATTTGAGTTTATTAGGGATCATAGACATAAGTGCACGGACATAAGAGCAATCAGAGCTACAATCCATCACTCCACTTACTTTCTATAGCTCACAACATCATGATGATAAGTTCAATGCTTTTTTGGTTTTACGATATTGAAAATGCGCCCAAATGATCGCCAATAACATAAAGATAATCCGAGACCACTGATAACGTTGCGCAATCGGGTCGATCACACTTCTAATCAGTGCTGACGCTTGGCCATTTAATTGCTCTAAAATATTTTGGATATGCACAATTTCCGCAATATAGAGCATTAAACAACCGGCAATACCAACAATAATGCTCCAGTAGATTTTTGGATTTGCTTCTAATATTTTCGTAAAGTTCAAAAAGAAATCTTTCATAACTAAAGCCTACCAACCATCCAAAAATCGATCATTTAAAAAATAAAAAACCACGTTACGTGGTTTCTCATCTTAACATAAAATACATTTTACACTTTGATTGATAGCGCTCTTTGTATCGCTGGACGTGCAGTTAAACGCTCAATATATTCTTTAACATAAGGATAATCATCTAGCGCTATTTGCTGCCACTCATAGCGTAATACCCACGGTAAAATGGCCATATCTGCAATCGAATATTCACCAGCCACATATTTTTGTCCAATGAGCTGCTTATTCAAAACACCATACAAACGTTGAGTTTCCGTAACATAACGATCAATTGCATAAGGAATCTTTTCTTTGGCAAATTTACCAAAATGATGGTTTTGCCCTAACATCGGCCCTAGCCCACCCATTTGCCACATTAACCATTGTTCAACTTCAACACGATCTTGCTCATCGCTTGGATAATACAGTCCTGTTTTACGGCCAAGATATTGCAAGATTGCGCCTGATTCAAACACTGAGATCGGCTCACCATTTGGACCATCTTGATCGACAATCGCGGGGATTTTATTGTTCGGTGAGATACGAAGAAAATCGGGCTGGAACTGGTCATTCTCTAAGATGTTGATGGGAAAAATCTGATAATCCAAACCCATTTCTTCAAGTGCAATGGTAATTTTATGACCATTGGGAGTACCCCAATAATAGAGATCAATCATATTTCATCCTTCTTCGTTTTCACGTATTTTCTGAATTTTATTGCGTTAATCGTTTACTTTTATAACATGAATTGGCTTGATTCAGTATGCTATAAAAAGAGATTATTCTAATAATCTATTCTAAAATTATGTTATTGCATTTTATTAAATACAGTACGTTCTCATATTATGATACTAATTTCAAATATCTACCTCAGCAATTGCATCTAAATATGCTTTGGCTTTTTCACCTACAAATTTACGACCTGCATTGTTTCCCAATATCCATTCATCTGGACTAAATAAGTCAAATAAACCAACTTTCACTAAAGTAGGGATCGCGAGGATCAGTTCTTGTTCAATCTCTCCTCTTAAACCTGAGTTATACAGATTGATATTATGCAACATGGTTGCCACTGTGCCCGTTTGTACAGCACTACCATCCTTTAATTTAACCACAGGCAACACATCACATGCTTGAATAATTTTTTGGTTAATACTCGATAGCGCATTTGAATTTTGAGTAGATGACATATCAACTCCGCTCGATTCAGATTAATTCACCTGCATTTTAACGTAAAAAAGCACTGCTTAATGCAGTGCTTTTTTAACAGATGAATAATTACTTTTTCTTTTTAGGTCCAAGTAACATACCCATTTGACGGCCTTCCATTTTTGGTGCTTGTTCAACAATACCAAACTCTGCTACGTCTGCTTCAATTTTTTGCAATTGTGCAAGACCCAACTGTTGGTGAGCCATTTCACGACCACGGAAACGTAGAGTAATTTTGACTTTGTTGCCTTCTTCAAGAAACTTCAGAATAGCACGCAACTTAACATTGTAATCACCAACGTCTGTACCAGGGCGCAACTTAATTTCTTTCACTTGAACTTGATGCTGTTTCTTTTTCGCATCTTTTTGCTTTTGCTTCAAGTCAAATAAATGTTTGTTGAAATCCATGATTTTACAAACAGGTGGCTCTGCATTCGCCACGATCTCAACAAGATCAAGATCAACTTCTTCAGCAGCACGCAAAGCTTCAGCAAGTGAAACGATGCCTTTTTGCTCTCCATCTGCAGCAACGAGACGCACATCTTTCGCTTTGATCTCATCATTTAATGCAGGACGATTACTTTTAGCACCTTGTTGTTGGTTACGGTCAGGCTGTTTAATCTTTCTTACTCCACAATATACCGGCCGCGTTCGGCTACGGCTGCTTTCACTAGGTCAATAAATGCGTCTATTGACATAGTACCTAAATTTTTTCCAGAGCGAGTACGAACATTCACAGTCCCTTCCTCTACTTCTCGATCTCCAAGTACCAATAGGTATGGAATACGCTCTAGTGTACGCTCACGAATCTTAAAGCCGATTTTCTCATTTCTCAAGTCTGAAATTGCTCGAATTCCATTTTCTTTGAGTTTTGCGACGACTTGCTCACAAGCTTCCGCTTGAGAATCCGTAATATTCATGACACATGTTTGGATTGGAGCCAACCATGGTGGCATAAAGCCTGCGTAGTGTTCAATTAGTATACCAATAAAACGCTCAAAACTGCCAAGAATTGCACGATGTAACATCACAGGATGGTCACGATCGTTATCTTCTGTTACATATGAAGCGTCTAAACGTAACGGTAAGTTAAAATCACACTGGATTGTACCGCACTGCCAGATACGTCCTAAACAGTCTTTTAATGAAAATTCAATCTTCGGACCGTAGAAAGCACCTTCACCAGGTTGTTCTTCCCATTTAAGATTTGCAGCATCTAAAGCATCTGCTAAAGATTTCTCTGCAACATCCCAAAGTTCATCAGCACCCACACGTTTTTCAGGACGTGTAGACAATTTCATTTGAACTTCTTCAAAGCCAAAATCTTTATAAACATCTAAAGTCAGTTTAATAAAGTCTGCAACTTCTTTACCAATTTGTTCAGTTGTACAGAAAATATGTGCATCATCTTGAGTAAAGCCACGTACACGCATAATCCCGTGTAACGAACCTGATGGCTCATTACGATGGCATGAACCAAACTCTGCCAAACGAATTGGAAGATCACGGTAAGACTTTAAACCTTGGTTAAACACTTGAACGTGACATGGGCAGTTCATTGGTTTTACCGCATAGTTACGACTTTCTGAATGTGTCGTAAACATATTTTCTGCATAGTTAGCAGCATGACCCGATTTTTCCCACAAAGTGAAATCTACAATTTGTGGTGTTTTAATCTCTTGGTAGCCATTGTCCTGTTGAACTTTACGCATGTATTGTTCAAGCACTTGGTAGATCGTCCAACCATTGGCATGCCAAAACACCATACCTGGTGCTTCTTCTTGCATATGGAACAAATCTAAAGCTTTACCAATTTTACGATGGTCACGCTTTTCAGCTTCTTCAATACGCTTGATATACGCTGCTAATTCTTTTTTGTCTGCCCAAGCAGTACCATAAATACGCTGTAATTGTTCATTCTTGGCATCACCGCGCCAGTAAGCGCCAGAGATTTTAGTCAATTTGAATGACTTTAAAAATTTAGTATTTGGTACGTGTGGACCACGACACATATCTAAATAATCTTGATGATAGTACAAGCCCATTTGAGTTTCTTCAGGCATGTCAGCAATCAAACGTAACTTATAATCTTCACCACGTGCAGTGAACTCAGCAATCACATCATCACGAGGTGTCATTTTTTTAATGACGTCATAATCTTGATCGATGAGCTTTTTCATGCGCGCTTCGATTGCAGCCATATCATCTAAAGTAAATGGACGAGGCATCCAGATGTCATAGTAGAAACCTTCTTCAATGACAGGGCCAATCACCATTTTTGCTTCAGGGAAGAGTTGTTTTACCGCATGACCCACCAAGTGTGCACAAGAGTGACGAATAATTTCTACACCGTCTTGATCTTTTGGAGTGATGATTTGTAAGGTTGAGTCTTCGGTAATTAAATCACTTGCATCGACTAAGCGACCATTTACTTTCCCAGCAACTGTATTTTTAGCCAGTCCAGGTCCAATACTTTGAGCAACTTCCATAACGGAAACGGCTTGATCAAAACTTTTTTGATCGCCATTTGGCAATGTGATAATAGGCATATTTAAAAATCCTTAAGGAGTGATGCCCCGTACAATGGAGCATGTCACCGCGAGATTATGATCGAGGAAGATCCTCAAGATAAAATCGGTGGAACAAAATAAAAGTGTGTCGAATTTTACACCTTTACAGCATATTTATAAACCTTTGTCTTAAAATTATTCTTTATTCTGATTTAAATTGTACTTTTGATTATCCATCAACTTCCTCTTTTTGGCGCATTACTCTCTAAAGGTTTCCCACGCTTCAAAATCTCGATTTTTATAACAATATAACTTATGAAATTGAGGAATAATCGCTTCGCTTTGTGTCGGTCTTAAAAATACAAAATCATCAACAGCTATTTCAGTATTTTTAGGCACATTAACCATTTCCTGATTGGTACTCCGTCCATAAAGTGCATGCGGATGAATCCCTCGCGGATAAACATAATGTGCCATCCAATATCCACCATAAACAAATAAGGCTTTAGAGCTATGTGGTAATTTATCTAAAACTTCTAATCCAGGTAACTGGGTAAATGGCAGCACTTTTAAAACAGGGGTTGAAATCCATAGCGCAGCTTGTAAAACACTTAACCCTTCACTGTCAAAGTCACTTGGTTTAAGCAACATCGAGCCAAAAGAAAGATCATTACACACACTTTGCTCCACGTGGAGGTAAAATGTAGGGCTACCACCACCATTAAAACAAAGATCAGCTCGCCATAAATGTGGAAATTGCTGTTGAATAATATTTTTATAATTTTGATAAATGTCTTGTGACTCTCGATACGCGACATCAATCTTTTTAATCACTGAAGGCAGCTTCGTCACATGGGCATCATAGCCCATCAAGCCAGCAAGTGCTAAATGCTCAGGATTTTGCTCAATCAATCTTAATATTTCGATGAGTGCAAAATCGGAACGAACACCACCGCGATGCAAACCCACATCAATTTCAATATTAATTTTAAGCTTTAAACTAAACTGTTTTGCGACCTCAAGATACTGTAATAAACGTGCTTTAGAATCAATTAACCATTGTATATCGGCTTGTCTGCAATTTTGATTCATCGCATAAAAATGCTGAACTATACTCACAGGCATCGGTTTCCCAAACAACACATCTACATCCGAAAAGTTCTCAAGGATTGGCAAAAGCTGTGGCATATGAAACACCATAAACCGTTGAGTCGAAAGCTTTAGACTAATGGTTTTTAATAATGCTAAGCATGCCAAAGACTTTACCACGATACGTGGTTGCAAATGGCTTCCATATTTAAGCTTTTTGGCAACGTACTGTAGATTTTGTTCAAGCGCCTGATCATCAACAATTAACCGAGGTAATGCACCATTTGACTGTTTTAAATCACGATTTAATTGCTCAAAAAAGTTGTTCATAGTCTACCTTTATGGTCTATTTTAGTTTTACCCATTCACTTAATTTTATCCATTATTCAGATAAGAATAGCTTTTCTAAATAAGGATTTAAAAACTTTCTGCTTGGATCAAGTCGTTCTCGCAACTGCATAAACGCATCCCACTTAGGGTATAAAGTTTTAAGTTGTGTTGCTGTCATACTATGCATTTTTCCCCAATGTGGTCGCCCTTGATAATGTTGCAAAATCGACTCAACTTCATCAAATAATTGTCTAGGTGCTTGCTTATGATATTGGTGTACTGAGATGGAAATAGAGTCCCGCTGATAAAACGGACTCAACCAAATATCATCACCTTTGACAAATCGAAACTCCACAGGGAAAAAGGTTTGTGCTTTTGAGTTTTTTAGCGCTGCTAGAACAGCTTGCAAACATTCCACCCCCAATTCAACTGGAACCTGATATTCCATTTCATTAAATTTCGTTTCACGCGGTGTCGGGAAAATCTTGCCTGACCAATCAACAAATGTGCTTGGCTTAATAAAAACGCCTAAGAGCTTTTGTAGTTTTGGATTCAATGCCGGAAAAGATTTGGTTAACTCGCAACATAAGGTTAATAACGTATCCTCAGATGGCCATGATTCAGTGCGTGGTTGAACCTCATCTTCAGTAATATCTAAAGTTTTTAAAATCAATTTATCTGCATGAGAAAATGCAAAACACTCGATATGCCGATGTTGTGCTTTCCATTGGTCAATATTTTGAATAAAGTCTTTGACCGCACACAGTCTAACTTGCTCTTTAAGTTTATAGCGTGGTTTATTCTGCATGGTGATTTTAGTCAAAATCCCTAAACTCCCTAAAGACACTCGTCCTGCTGCAAAAATATCTGGATTTTCATGGCGATTACAATGAAGAATTTCTCCTGATGCTGTGAGTAATTCAAATGCTTGCACATAACCTGAAATACAATGTAAGCCCACACCTGTACCATGTGTTCCCGTTGAAACAGCACCAGCTAAACTTTGCTGGTCAATATCACCCTGTTGCATTAAAGACTGCTGCATCGGTTCTAAATATAGCCCTAAATTAAATAATCGTGTTCCTGCCCAAATACTGGCTTGGGCAAATTCAGTATTGACTTGATCCACACCAGAAAGACCATCCAAAGACAGCAATGTTGCATCGGTACTCACCAAAGGTGTAAATGAATGCCCTGCTCCCACCACTCGAATCTTTGCTTGGGTTTGGACAATGTGTTTTAACTCATCAAGACTGTCAGGCTTTAAAATCTGCTCAGGGAGAGACTGTTGATAGCCAGACCAATTGTTCCATTTTTGCTGATTTAATTTGTGCTTGTTCGGTGCTTGATTAATCAATTGATTCATAATGCTCATCCTTTAGCGTACAGCCGTTTTTAAATTGCCGTGATTTGTTCTTTTTTCTATTTCGTGTGGTGGAATCGCTGCGGGGCGTGTGATTTGGTCATATTCTCGTTGAGATTTATCTAGACTCAACTGCGTTGCCAATTGCTGAAATTTGTACTGAATTGCCGCATGTGTCCATTGACCATATAAAGTATGTGCACCTTCATAAGCTTGTTGCTGATATTCTTCATTGGTGGTGATATAGCCCATATAATCATTGCAATAAGACACCAAACCAACCTTTGAAATACCATGATGCGTTGAGAACTGTTTTGCCACAGTCTGAATTACACGTTGCCCTGCTGTTGTGGTAATTTCTCCAGGGCAACAAATCAAAGCCAATTGACCAATTTGGATAATCTGTAGCGGAATAACACTTGGAACCAGTGGGCTGTCTTGAATGGCACCGGCTTTAACTTGGCGATTCATTTCTGCAATTAAAGGATCAAAAATGCTTGGTGAAAAATCTAAACTTTTACCCAGCAACTGATTATCCGGACTTTATAAAACAATCTCTTTCGGAAATTGTGAGTCATAGAGCGCTTTATATTTGCTGTACTGCAGAGAATTCGACTTTGCTAAACGTTGCTTACGTACTCGCTTAGCGAGTAATGACATTACTTTAAGAATTGCTGTAGGTGTTCCCTTACCATCTATAGGCGTTCCCCCAAAGAAGCCGACACCATGACAAGCGGCACTGGTTTTAGCACCTTGGATCCCCTGACTAAATTCACTTGGCACATCGACTTGACTCAGATCTACATAGGATAAAACAGCATCGATACTGCCTTGGAGTAAACATGCTTCCATCGCATTGTTGGTATTTTTTCCAAGCGGTATAGTCAGTGCTTTAATCGCAATTTCACTTTGATAACGCCCATTTTGTTCAGCATATTGATATTCTCTTTCACCCTTAATTTTCTTGCGAATTGCATCTTGTTTGGGACCATGAAAATGTGGCGATACATCTCCTGCCGTTGCTTGTGCGAAAATGGCAACAGGGTTTGGAATATTTTGTGTTAATAGATAATGTTCACTTATCGCCGCAGCATAGCCTTTATTGTCACCATCATGTGCTTTGAGTTGACTACTCAAACAGGTTGCATGTACTCCAAATAATGAAATAAAGGAACATAATTGATCATCACGGTAAAAACCGATTAATTGCATTTCACGGTTTAAGGCGAGATGGGTTTCTACTTCGGTTCTTTGAATCACATCGGGGTTACGATTATATGCCTGCAATGATCGATTCCATGCCACTGGAATATCATGAGGAAATTGGCAACTTTGATAACGAAGTTCAGTTTCTTTTTCAGTGTCTAAGGCATTGGAAATACTGAGCATGACCGCATTTACTACAGCTTCGACATGCTCTGGAACAAAACCTGGGGTCGGCATATTGTATAGAACTTCATAAGCACAACCGCCAGGGCCAGAATGAGTATGAGTTGCCATCAAGACCAAATACTGTTCATTAAATTGCTCAGCTAATTGTTGTTTTAAGCGCTCAACAACACCACTACGGATCGCATAAGTAATACAACCAAAATCCAGACAACAAAAAATAATGGGTTGTTCTAAAGCTAAACGACGGATAGTGAATGTACGAGCAAACAATGCTGTACGTTTTTGATAAGCACGATGCGACCACATACCATAACCAAACATGGCATAACCTTGTGGCTGAATGTTTATTTCTTGTTTATCCCAACCCACCATAAACATATGCAGTCATCCTTTATCTTTTTTATGTCAGCGAATTTATATCAGCGAATACCAGAAGTAGATTGAATCTTAATCAAAAATATGCGATACCAACTAGGGTAAAAGCAACAATAATATGGGGGGCGAAGCGGACTTTATGAGCTTGCAGCAAAAGGAAATTGCCAATACTCAATTTTATATTCCACCAATGATACTGACGAGTTTGGTTCATTATGCAGAACAACAACACTGGCAATATGACAATTGGTTCGCAGCACAAAATTTAGACTTGGAACAAATTCGCCAAGGGCATGGTTTTGTTGGTTTTTCAGAACTCTGTGAGGTTATTCATCTCGCAGTTAAAGATACCCAGCAACAAAATTTAGGTTTATTGCTGGGCAGTAGTGAAGGTCAGATTTCAATTGGTATTTTGGGCTTTGCCATGCAAGCCTGTAAAACGGTGGCTGAAGCATTGGAGACCGCACTGCACTATCATCCCATTTCAGGCAGTGTCTTAGATTTAACCGTCAATCTTGTTGATGATTATTGTGAAATTGAACTTTCTGAGCGAAGTAACTGTGGTGAGCTAAAAGCATTTTTCTGTGATGAAGTTTTTGCCAGTATTATTACCTGTGTCAATATGATGCTAGACCATAGCTATGAGTTAATCAGCTTGGAACTGAGCTATGATCATTCAGCATATATCAATGATTATCAAAGAATTTTCAATTGTCCAATTTATTTTAAAACGGCTAAAAATGTCATCCGATTTAACAAAACACTCTTGTCGAGAAGCCTCAAAAACTATAGTCCTGTCAATTATCAAAGTGCAATTCTGATTTGTGATCAAGCTTTAAAACAATTTGATCAAATGAATCAACACAGTTTGGCAAAAGTGTTAGCACATTTGGTTGAAAGCCATCTACCTGAACGCTTTGATATGCAACAAGCAGCGCAATATTTTCATTTTAGCGAACGCCATTTACGGCGTTTACTACTCAATGAAGGGCTAAATTTTCAGTTATTAAAGCAACAAGTGTTAGAAAAAAAAGCCAAACAGTGGATTGAAGAAAATCAATCGATGAGTGAAATCAGTTTCAATCTTGGTTTTAGTGAGTTAAGAGAATTTCGTCGTGCGTTTAAAAAATGGACTGGATCTTCGCCAACGGAATACAAAAAAGCGAAACTGTTGGGTTCAGTTATTCGTATTTGAATGACGTGGTTTGAAATAAGATTCTGCATAAAATCAGGGTTAATATTTATATTAAGCTTACAAAATATTAATTTAATTCAATAAATTAAATATTCCAAAAAATATTTAAATAAGGGTAAAGATGTATAACGATGCATATTTAGCTGGAGTACTCGACTAAAGCCTAAATGAATTCTGACAGGCTTATGCATATCTTTTAAACACGGAAATTAGAACAAATATAGATGGAGCTAAACATGGTCAGTGCCTATGATCAATTACCACGAACCCCTGCAAACTTTGTAGCATTATCACCTTTACGTTATCTAGAGCGTGCAGCCTACATTTATCCAAATCAAGATGCGATTGTACATGGTGCTCGTCATATCTCTTGGCGTGACACCTATACCCGTTGTCGTCAATTTGCCCATCAATTACAAAATCTGGGGATTCAAAAAAACGATACCGTTTCTGTTCTTTTACCCAATATCCCTGCGATGGTCGAAGCGCATTTTGCAGTCCCTATGGCTGGTGCTGTTTTAAATACGCTGAATACTCGTTTAGATGCCAAAACCATTGCGTTTATGTTAGAGCATGCTGAAACCAAAGTTCTTTTGGTTGACCCTGAGTTTGCGGCTTTGGCTAAAGAAGCGGTAGCGCTTATTGCTCAACAGATCTATATCATTGATGTTGCAGATGAGGAATACGAAAACAATGATGCTACAGCACGTATTGGTCAAATTGAATATGAGGATTGGCTGAAAAGTGGTGATGCAGATTTTGAGTGGCATTTACCTCAGGATGAATGGGATGCGATTAGTCTAAATTATACCTCTGGCACTACAGGCAATCCGAAAGGTGTGGTTTATCACCATCGTGGTGCTTATATCAATGCAGCCAGTAATATCATCGCCTGTGGTATGACACCACGTTGTAAATATTTATGGACACTTCCGCTATTCCATTGCAATGGTTGGTGTTTTGCTTGGACTGTTGCAGCCAATGGCGGTACCAATATCTGCTTACGTAAAATTGATCCTGAGTTGGTTTATCAACTTATTGATCAATACAAAGTTGACTATTTCTGTGGTGCACCGATTGTCTTATCGATGTTGATCAACACCCCGAAAGAACAACAAATTAAATTTGAACATCATGTAGAAGTAATGGTGGCTGGTGCTGCACCGCCTGCAGCAATTATTGAAGGAATGCATCATATTGGTATTCAAGTCAATCATGTCTATGGTCTCACTGAAACTTATGGCCCTTCTGCATTATGTGCATCTCAAGCAGGTTGGAGTGACCTGTCTATTCAAGAGCAAGCACAATTACACTCGCGCCAAGGTGTACCTTATCCATTACAAGATGGTATGCGTGTGTTGGATGCTGAAACGATGCAACCTGTGCCTAATGATGGCAAGACCATGGGAGAAATTATGTTCCGTGGCAACATTGTCATGAAAGGTTATTTAAAAAATACCAAAGCCACAGAAGAAGCCTTTAAAGGTGGCTGGTTTCATACTGGTGATTTAGCGGTTTGCCAGCCCGATGGTTATGCAAAAATTATGGACCGTTCAAAAGACATCATTATTTCAGGTGGTGAAAATATCTCATCTTTAGAAGTTGAAGAGGTTCTTTATACTCATCCTGCAATTATGACTGCGGCAGTGGTTGCGCAACCCGATCCACGTTGGCAAGAAGTTCCTTGTGCCTTTATAGAACTTAAACAAGGTGCAGAAACCACACCTGAAGAGGTGATTGAATTCTGCAAACAGCATTTGGCACGCTTTAAAGTCCCTAAAAGTGTAGTGATTTGTGAGATTCCAAAAACATCGACAGGTAAATTACAAAAATTTATCTTACGTGACTGGGCAAAAGAGCGCTCAGTGGGTGAATTTAATTAGTCTACCTGTTTGAATGATCCAATTTACCTTCCTCTTCCCAGTAAAAATAAATGACTGTTTTTATTTAGAAGGTCATACTGGCGAGTAAGGTAAATTGATGAAAGAGTGAGATAAATTGGTGAAAGAGAGCGGTAAATGGGTGAAAATAGGCTTAAAACGTTAATTTCTCATTTCTCGACTTCATTTTAGAAATTATGCTTTTCTTGTCGCTTATTGATAGCACCATTAAAACTTTTTGATCATTTAAACATAGCAAACGATGAATAAACTTCGTACAGAAATAGAACCCGATTTTGAAACAGCACAACAACATTACCCGCTCGTACTCAAATTGATTGCTAATTGCCTAGGGTCTATTGACAATTCGTCTATGTTTGCGACTACGTGTGTTTTTTAGGCGATACTAGGCGCGAAATACGAAATTTAGTCATTCTAAATGAGTAGTTCGTAACGACGTAGCGGCAAAAAACACGCTAGTCCCGAAGGGTTGTGGCTAAAATTATCTCAGCCTTCGTTATGAAACTCGAAAATAGTCTCGCTATTCTCTTCGTTTCATGCCTTGCCTGCTCAATTTTAACCTACAACGCAAGCCATTTATGAAATAGCAACAGACCCTAAACTATTGCGATGAGTTTGGTGATGAAGATTCGCTTGAATATCAAAAACTCAGTGAAAAGCTCACAGAAATTACCAGTAAAGACATTTCTCAATATGATCTTTGGGAGTGGTGGGAAGCCGAAGGCATCGAAAATTTAAGCTTTGATATTTGCCTACCTGAGCCTAAAATCATCCACAATATTTCAAAACAAGAACTTACTGAAATCGTCCAGCGGATTAAAAGCTCAGATTTTCATACTCAACATGCAAATGAATTCATCAATGTTTTTACCTCCGCACCATTTTCTCAGGCGGGTATTTCTATAACTTTTTAAAACTCAATTTTAAAGCATTTAAGCATCAATTGTTTCAACGCAATAAAGATCAAACAGGACGATACTTTGAATATTCGGTAGAAGACATTGTGGATCGGCTTTGGGGCGAGTGATTGCCATAAAAATATCATCATTAAAAAGTATGCAGTGCGTCTATTGGTTTAAATCATTTAGAGTCATATTGCATTTAAACACTAAAAACATTCTCAATATCTGTAGTTTTAACCACACATCCAATCACGTCTCATCCAAGATCAAGTCTACACTTCAATCTTTTCGCTACATTTTAGAAATATAAATGGCATTTCCGTCATATTTTGACTGGCATTTCATTGGACACAAGTTTTTACGATTTTGACTATTTGTATCCTTATTTTTCAATGAAAAGTGTTTACACTCAATGCACTTACAGCTTTCAAGCCTTTTTTTTTTGACTTTACAGTCACAGAGAAATAACCATGAAATACTTGTACGTCACTATAAGATGTTGCACGATGTAGCGGAACAAATATGTGTCATAGAAGACACACGTCGTATTTATGAAGATTATAAATCTGGTTTAACCAGTATTGAGGAAACCGATATGCCACAATACAAAGCACCCTTACGTGATATGCACTTCGTTTTGCATGAATTATTAAATGCTGAAGAACATTACGCGAAACTCCCTGCATTCCAAGAAACCGTAAGCCGTGAATTGATTGATCAATATTTAGAAGCTGGCGCGGATTTCTGTGAAAATGAATTATCTCCACTTAACCAAATCGGTGACAGTGAAGGCTGTAAATGGAATGATGGTGTAGTCACTACACCTACAGGCTTTAAAGCAGCCTATGACAAATATGTAGAATTAGGCTTCCCTTCTCTTTCAGTTCCAGAAGAACATGGCGGTCAAGGTTTACCTGGTTCTTTAGCAACAGCTATTTCCGAAATGGTAGGTGCAGCAAACTGGGCATGGGGTATGTACCCTGGTCTTTCACATGGTGCGGTTCGTACAATCGAGCATCATGGTTCTGCTGAGCAAAAAGCAACATATTTACCTAAACTTGTTTCAGGTGAATGGACTGGTACTATGTGCTTAACAGAATCTCATGCAGGTTCTGACTTAGGCATTATCCGTTCTAAAGCTGAGCCACAAGCAGATGGTAGCTATGCAATCTCTGGCGAGAAAATCTTTATCTCTGCTGGTGAACACGATATGGCGGACAACATCGTTCACATCGTTTTGGCGCGTTTACCAGGTGCTCCTAAAGGCACTAAAGGTATCTCGTTATTCATCGTACCTAAGTTCAATGTAAATGCAGATGGCTCTATTGCAGACCGTAATGCAGTTCGTTGTGGTTCAATCGAACACAAAATGGGTATCCACGGTAACGCAACTTGTGTGATCAATTTTGATAACGCAAAAGGTTTCTTGATTGGACCTGAAAACCGTGGTTTACATGCAATGTTTACCTTCATGAACACTGCACGTATTGGTACTGCTGTTCAAGGTTTAACAGCGTCTGAATCATCTTTCCAAGGTGCACTTGCATATGCGAAAGATCGTTTGGCAATGCGTTCACTTTCTGGTCCTAAAGCACCAGAGAAAGAAGCTGATCCAATCATTGTTCACCCAGCTGTACGTAACATGTTGATGACACAAAAAGCCTTTGCTGAAGGTGGTCGTGCATTGGTTTACTTCTTATCTCAATATGCAGATATCGTAGAGCAAGGTGTTACTGAAGAAGATCGTAAATTTGCCGACAATATCTTGTCATTATTAACACCGATTGCAAAAGCATTCTTAACTGAAACAGGTTCTGAATCAGCGAAGCATGGTGTACAAGTATTTGGTGGTCACGGCTTTATTTCTGAACACGGTATGGAGCAAATTGTACGTGATACGCGTATCTCTTGCTTATACGAAGGTACAACTGAAATCCAAGCACTTGATTTGTTAGGCCGTAAAGTATTGGGTACGCAAGGTGCAATGTTGAAAGACTTCACCAAGATCATCCATAAATTTGCAGAAGCAAACAAAGACAATGCTGACCTGAAAGAATTTGTTGAACCACTTGCTGCTCTTAACAAAGAGTGGGGTGATTTAACCATGCAAATCGGTATGAAAGCTATGCAAAATCCAGATGAAGTAGGCGCAGCTGCGGTTGACTACCTATACTTCTCTGGTTATGTAACGCTTGCATTCTTATGGGCTCGCATGGCGCTTGTTGCTCAACAAAAACTTGCTGAAGGCTCTACTGAAACTGGCTTCTATAATGCAAAAATTAAGACTGCTCGTTTCTACTTCAAGAAAATCTTACCACGCGTTCGTTCACATGTTGATGTGATCGCGGGTGGCTTAGATCCATTGATGTCACTAGATGCTGAAGACTTTGCATTCTAAGTAGAATGCCGAGCTAGGTATTTAAAAAACTGTACTCAAGAGTGCAGAAATAGAGAAAGGACGGTCATAGCTTTGGCAGTCCTTTTTCTTTATAAATAGAGCGTTATTTACTTAGACCATCTAACAACATACATGCTTGTTGGTTAAACTGATCTAAGTCTACAGATTCAAACAATAAACAGGTGAACGAACATGCCAATTTATAATGCGCCACTTGCAGATATGAAATTCATTCTGAATGACGTTTTCAATGCAGAGCAATTCTGGCAAGCCAACGAAAAGCTTGCACATGTTGATGCAGCAACGGCTGAAGCAATTTTAGAAGAAATGGCTAAATTTGCACAAAATGTTACGCTTCCTTTAAACCGTACAGGTGATGAAGAAGGCGCTCATTATGAAAATGGCAAAGTCACGACACCTGCTGGTTTTAAAGAAGCATTCCAACAATACGCTGAAGGCGGTTGGATTGGCCTAGGTGCTGAAGAGGAATGGGGCGGTCAAGCAATGCCAAAAATGCTGACTGTACTTGCAGATGAAATGTTATTTGCTACCAACCCATCATTCATGCTCTACCCGCTTCTCTCTGTTGGTGCGGGTATGGCGTTAAACAGCTATGCATCTCAAGAACAGAAAGAAACCTATTTACCTAAAATCTATTCAGGTGAATGGTCTGGTACGATGTGTTTAACTGAACCTCATGCAGGTACAGATTTAGGGATCATCAAAACTAAAGCTGAACCTAATCAAGATGGTACGTATAACATTACTGGTACTAAAATCTTTATTACTGGTGGTGACCACGATCTTGCTGACAACATCATTCACCTTGTTTTAGCAAAAACACCTGATGCGCCTGCGGGTTCACGTGGTATCTCACTCTTTATCGTGCCTAAATTCCTCGTCAATGCTGATGGCTCATTGGGCGAACGTAATACAGCTGGTCCTGGTTCAATTGAACACAAAATGGGGATCAAAGCGTCTGCAACATGTGTCATGAACTTTGATGCAGCCAAAGGTTTCCTTGTTGGTAAAGAAAATGAAGGGCTTGCAGCTATGTTCGTGATGATGAATTACGAACGTTTGTCTATGGGTATTCAAGGCCTAGGCGCTTCTGAATATGCATACCAAAATGCAGCACAATATGCGACTGATCGCGTACAAGGCCGTAGTGCAACAGGCGTTAAATCTCCAAACAAACCTGCTGACAGCATCCTTGTACATGGTGATGTACGTCGTATGTTACTCAATGCACGTGCCAACAATGAAGCTTCTCGTGCATTTGCAGTCTATGTTGGTCAACAACTCGACATTACTAAATTTTCAACCGATCCTGAAGCTGTAGCGAAGGCAAATAATCGTGTTGCATTATTGACGCCAATTGCCAAAGCCTATTTAACAGACACCGCGTTTAATGCTGCAATCGATGCGCAAATGGTGTTTGGTGGTCATGGCTATATTCGTGAATGGGGCATGGAACAGTGCGTTCGTGACTTACGTATCGCACAAATCTATGAAGGCACCAACGGCGTTCAGTCACAAGATTTAATTGGTCGTAAAACAATTAAATGTAACGGTGAGTTCATTGCTGAATATATTGAAGAGATCCGTGATTTTGCTAATGGTCTAGATACAGACTTAAACTTCATTAAAGATGCGACTTTAGATATTGCAACTGAAGTCGATATGATTACGCAGCATATTTTAGAACGTGCAAAAGAAAATGCTGATTTCGCAAATGCTGCGGCAGTAGAGTATCTGCATGTTGTTGGCTTATTAAGCTTCTCATATATGTTTGCTCGTATTGCCAATGCTGCAAAAAATAAGCAAGGTCAATTCTACCAAGACAAACTTGCATTGACTCATTATTTCATTCAACGCCTCTTGCCTGATTTAAATGCACGTGTCGCTAAAATCAAAGCAGGTGCAGAAGTTATTATGAATTTCAGCGAAGATTATTTTACGAATCAGGCTTAATTTCATCATCAATTGAAATAAGACATAAAACGCCCGATGATTCGGGCGTTTTTTATTTGCAACTGATGCTTTTTTAGAACACCTACTGATCTATATCTCTTGAATGTCATAAAGCCGTTAGGTTTGCTTTTCTATGCATCTTAAAATCAAGGATGGTGCAATTATATCGTGTGGCTATAAAAGTTGATCGCAACATAAATCAAGTAGCATCGTAGAGTATTACCTTGGATAAAACTTCCGAATCGATTCAGCCATCTCTGGAGATTGGTTTTGCAAAGCATTTGCCGCACTTGTGGCATCCACAGGACTGCGATTTTGACTGACTTTAAATTTCCCTACGATTGAATCTATTTCGATTTCAATCGCCACAATTTTTTCTAGTTGCTCTTCGATATAATCATTGGGCGCATCTCCCATTTTCCAAGGTAGCGCCTGTGGTGCTTCATGTTGTCGAGTCAATCGCGCCAAAATACCCCGCAAATATTTTTCATCATCTATTTTTCGAATTGTTCCCTTCACATGCACAACACGATAGTTCCATGTCGGTACTTCCCGATGATGCTCAAATTTTCCGGGATACCAATTCGGTGAAATATAACTTTGTTCAGCATGGAAAATCACATAAGCCGATTGAACCTGTTCTAACACGTTCAATAAAGGATTGGCTTTGGCGATATGCCCACGTAACAATCCAGACTTGCCAGCTGAACGATCCAATTCAAAAGGAATATGATTCGCTTCAATTTCACCATCATAGATAACCATCAAACTTCCCAATGGATTCTTTTCAATTAAATCGAAAAGTTCAGGGAGATTCTCTTGTTTAAAATGAGTAGGAAGATACATGTTTTATTTCCTAATACTCTTTCGAGCCATCTGGGCTGGTTTTAAATATTTCAGGTAATTCAGCATTTTCAGTAAAGGCTTCACCTTTAAAAATATTAACCACTTCAATTTTCCCTATAATTTGCTGATTAAACTCGTCTAGTCGCTCAGCGGGAATCCATAACTCCTGACAAAAGTCATCACCAACCGTATGTATTTCAAACTGAGCCAGATATTCATCACTCAGTTCAAAACGAGTGACATAACCAATATAACCACTTGCTTGATCTTTGGTATTCCAGTCCAAAGCAATTTTTTCAGCATATTTCTGATTTAAAACAGGATAGAAAATAGGTTGCCAATATAATCTTGGTGGGAAATTTTTAAAGCCACTCTTTTCAATCAATTGATATTCAAAAAGCCCAATTGGTCGGTACAAATACATTGTTATTCCTTTAATTGTATTGAAAATAATCTATCTATAGCCTAATCAAAGGAAATGATCAATTTCTTAATTAAATCGTTGTGATTTATTCACTATAAATATTTCACTTTTTTTTCATGTGCATGAAATTTGCATAGTGTTTAATTATAAATAGCGCACGCATATGCCAGTATTGGATTTATTGTTATTGCTCTATTTAGAATTAGGGGCGATAGAGGCTTCTCTATTTTTAGACCAATAAGATGTCTGTGAATATCCTAAATAGATCCTTCAGTTATTCGTGATAACCATACTGAAGAAATCATTGTCCTGTGCAAAAGAGCATAACTAAAAAACGATGAACTTAGACCCATTACTTCATCCAACATCTCTTGCCTGCTTTAAATGCCTCTATTGCTAAAATCAAAACCGATAAGAAGTAATTATGAATTGCAGCTAAAATTAGCTTACCAATCAAGCTTAATCTCATCATCAGCTGAAATAAAACCTCTAAACACCCGATCATTTAGCGTTTGCATATTCAACTCATCTTTAAAAAAATGTGCGAATTCAATTTTTTTATAAGATTATTGAATAACCATTTGTTTTAATACATTAATTGATTGCTCAGCACATGCTAATAATTGTGCCTTACTCACCCCATCCCTTGCCTGTATAGCAATTCCTTGTAATAAAGTCGCGTAATACTCACCCCAGTCATCTGCCTGAATGTCGGGTGGTATTTCCCCCTGTTGCTGTGAATGTATAAATCTGGCTTTTATTTTTTGATGTTTAGCTTGGCGAAGCTCTTTTAACCAAATTACTCTTTTTATATCACGCTCTGAGCATTCCATTGAACAGACCTGTATCAAACATCCCCGACCATTTTCTTGCGTAAAAATATCAATAGCTTGATTAAACATGGATTCAACTGATGAAAGTAAACTTTGTTGTTTTAAAGATTGTTCAATGAAGCCTCCCTCATGTTGGTCATAATAGGTTATGACTTCCCGAAACAATTGTTCTTTTGACCCAAATGCAGCATAAATACTTGCTGCTGATGAATTAAGTCCGCTCATAAGATCGGCCATAGAAGAGCATTCGTATCCATTTTTCCAGAATATATCTTTCGCCAAACGAATTGCTCGTTCTTTATCAAAGACTTTTGGACGCCCTGCCATTTTTAATATCCTATCAAATTGATATTTACTCTTAGAGATTTTAATTTTAGAATGATCATTCTAAAATAAATTAAGAGAAGAATAATGAATTCTATAGGCAAATATCAATGGGCAAAAAAATCAAATGGTTTGTTAACTCAATGGGAAAAAATTCAAATCATAAATATGATTGTTAAATCAGAATTATCTTTAGTATTTGAAAAGCTCAAATTTAAACAATCTGACCTGCTAAAGACCAATCAATTGTTGATTCCTAACAGCCAATTAATTTCAAAAATATTTAAAGATGTTGAACAATTGTACTCACCAGCTTTATTACAACATTGCATTCGGACCTATCATTGGGGACATTTACTCGCTTCTACTGATCAGGTGCATATCGATCTCGAAATACTCTACTTGGCTTCCTTACTTCATGATCTTGGATTAACTTCCCCACATATACATCATGCACAATGTGGTTGCTTTGCGGTTTATGGCGCTGAACAAGCTGATTTATTACTTGATAAAGCTGAAGCGAGTCAGGTTGTAAAAGATATTATTTTTGAAGCAATTGCAGCTCATCTCAACCCGATGGTATTAACTAAAGATTTTAGTGATATCGCAACGTATATTAATCAAGGTGCTTTTTTAGATGTAACGGGTAAACGATTATTTAAAATATCTCCAATTCATCAAAAAGAAATTCTTGCAAAGCATCCAAGAGATCACTTTCTAACAGAAATTATGGAAACAATGCAAAACGTTCACCATTCTGATAGTCGAGCTGGGTTCATGCAATCCGCCTTTATAAGGATGGTTAAGTCTAACCCATTGAATAAGTATTAATCTAAGCAAGTGAAAAGAATAGCCTTGTTCTCTTTCATGTGCATGAAATTTGCATAGTGTTTAATCATAAATAACACAGGCAAATGGAGGATGTTATGAATAAAGATCCACGTATAGAAAAAATAGAAAACCTCCTCGATAAATTGGGCAATATTGCAGTAGAAGCATTTCATTATATTGCGCTGTTTATCATTGGCTGTATGATCGCTTGGTCAGCGGTACATACAATTATTGAAATCTTAACCGTAAAACAATATGCCAGTATTGACGATATTTTATTGTTATTCATCTATTTGGAATTAGGTGCAATGGTGGGGATCTATTTTAAGACCAACCACATGCCTGTACGTTTCTTAATTTATATCGCAATCACCGCACTCACGCGATTACTAATTTCAGATATTCAGCATGACCATAAAGCAGATATGGATTTAGTGATTATCACAGGATCTGTTTTAATTTTAGCTATTGCAATTTTGATCGTGAGATATGCGTCTTGGACATATCCTTCTGTCATTCGCGATAAGCATACTGAAAAATCATTACCTCATGGCAAAACACCACGACCAGAAGATGATGAACTAGCTTAGTCTCTTGTCTTGATTCATACGCTTGCCCTTCTCCCTAAGCAAAATCAAAGTAATACTATATTAAAGTGTAAGACAAAGTGGAGAAGGGACTTTTTTATTGTGTTGAAAATTTAATACATTGCTATTGATCATTTTGCTGCTTTTAAATCACATTCAGCGCTCATTGGGCACTTGTAAATAACGACCATTCTGGAAAATCCAATGCATACCAACCTGTGGGTCAGGTAATCCATAACGTCGCCAATCACTAATTAAGGTATATTGTGAGCTTTCTATATGACCACCCTCACCATTTACATAACCATAACTGCTACCTGAATACTCCGTCCGTGTTGGAAACTGGTGATTATAAATAATCGTCACACCATTTTGTGGTGGATAACTTGGATGTGGGCCATTTGGATGCGGATAGGGCCTATTCGGATAACTTGGGTACGTTGGATAGGGATGCTGGTATTGAGGTCGAACAGGAATCTCCTGTGACATTTGGCGGCCATATTGATCTGTATACTTATAGGTCGTTGTTGGATATTTCTTTTGAGGCCGCTCAACACTGCGATAATTCGCCCAATCTTTAGCGTCTGCCCATGTCATTGTTGAAGTTACTGAAAGCATCAACATCAAGACACTTAAACTGAGTATCTGTTTCATTTCAACCTCCAAACTTGAACGTATACACAACAGCTTAATATATCATTCAAGATAAATAATGGATGAATTACAGTCAAAATTTAATCTTCTTTATTGTTTATACATCAACTTGGGTAAATTCTGACATCAATCTGATAAAATATAATTTTAATCTGATGAGTGCTGTATTGTGGCTGAACTGAGCTTTGACCGTTTACATCAATTTTTTTGCAAAATCCCAAGTGTGCAAGAAGCATTTATTGATAGCTATGGTTCAGATGGCAAACAAGCATGGTGGTTTAAATTTCAAATCAATATTGACCATCCTTTAGCGTGGCAAACTGTACAAGAACTTGGTCACGTTCTAAATTATATTTCTAAAAATGAACGTCTTCCGACTCAGTTTTTACCCGTTTCTCCTCCTCCGTATATGAATGGTGAAGCGAAACAATTTTTAGCTTGGGTGATTCAATGTAACCATGCAGATTTTTCGCCCGATGTGGTGTGTGACTGGTTAGAGGCACGTTTACCAAAACCCGTAGATGATGAAAGTAAATGGAAAATCAAAACTGATTTACATGAGTTAGATCATATTTCAAATAAAGATTTGGATGAGTTAGTGCCACCAAATCCAAAAAACTAAATAGAAAGCGACAGCTAAGCACACATTTCAATTCGTTAACCGCCCCCTTCGCAGCTACAAGCATAGCTTACTTACTTGGAAGGGGGCGGTTTTAAAAATGCTTAACTGATCAACACTAAGGTTGAAGAACTGAGTTTATCTTTTTCGGTTCTTAGATTCAGTTTCAGTACGTTCAGCATCATTATTGGCGCTTTCAATCAAGCCACCTAAATTATTGTTGAACTGGGCTCGCATTTGAATATATGTTTTTAGATTTCTCGCTTTGATCGGATTTTTAGTTGTGCCCTTGCCTGTTTGATACGCTTCTAGGGCTTTACTTTGCGTATCTTCTTCAGATGATCCATTTTCATAAGCTAAAACAGCCCAACGATAATCTTCTGGTTCATCTTCGATGCGTGCCAAATTATCCATTGCATTGACAGATCCTAGTTGAGCAGCTTGTTTAAAATATTTTTGCGCAAGTGCTTCATCATAGCCTTCATTTTCTTCGTTATAGTACCAAACACCGAGATAATTTATTGCATCAGGATCGTTTTGTGCTGCAGCTTTTTTTAAATAAATTAAACCTTTATTAATATCTATTTGTTTTTCATCATCTGACCATAAATAGTCAGATCCAAGTTCTGTTAATGCCACATGATTATTTAATTGCGCAGCTTTTAGATACAAATTCTGCTTATCTTTATCAGCATCTTTTTTTAATGCAAGCATCAAATACGCATCACTTGCCCCTTTGGAAGCTTGTTTTTCATAATGTGCTAAAATTCCATTTTCAAGCAGTTTAATATCCTTCTCTGATAAATATGAGTCAGCAGCATAATTTTCAAGTAATTTTATTTTTGCTCCAATATCACCTTGATTAGAAAGTTTCTGAAGCATTTGAAAATGAGCTAAATCACTGTCTTTATGGTCCTTTTCATACGCAGCTTTCGTCTTGGCACCTATTTTTTTTAGAATATTTTCTGAGCAATTTTGGATACTATACCCCGCCCTTAATAAATCCCCCTGCTGTACTGCTTTATATAACCATTGACACTGTTCATCACTGTAATTCTCAGTCCCTTGGTCTAATGCAAGCACGAATGTACGTATGGCTTCAACATCACCTTGTTCAGCAAGTTTTAAAATTTGTGGACGAATTTTTGTTAGTTTTTGTCTGATATCATTAGAAATACCAAAACCTTCAGCGATACCCGCTTCTAAATCTAATGATAAATATGCGTCAAAATTACCACGTTGAGCCGCTTCCAAACGCAGCTGTTTATATAAATGACTATTTTCAGGTAAAAAACGATAATCTGCTGAATTAGAATAATATTTTGAAAGTAGAAAATAAGCCTCTGCATCACCTTGATCTGCAGCTTGTCTGAATAATTGAATGGCTTTGTCAATATTGATTAAGACCGTTGGACTACCTGTTTGCAATGTTTTTGCTTGAGTGACCAAAGCATTCTCTGCAAAACTTAATGGTGAAATAAACAGACTCAGTGTAAATAATGATTTTAAAAATGATGTTTGTAATGTTTTCATTTAAAGCTCAGCTTTGTTATTAAAAAATCTACCAAGCTTTAAATTATGTACCGAAATCTATTTATTTCGATACATATTTTTTTAATAAATCAAAACGTCGACAAACCACTCCATTCCATAAAACGGTAAACCCCGTATTTAAGTTTTGATTCATCAGCGTATTTGCTGTAATCCACACTCATTTGACGACCATTTAAGTTTGACCAAGCCGTATTAAAATACTGTTCAGCATCGATAAAGACTTGTTGTTGTGGATTGCCAACCACGCGTAAATCAGTTTCCAAATTATAATTTTTTAAATTACGTGCGGTAAAATTGGCTGAACCTAAAATCATTTCCGCAGATTGCGCATTATGCTTTACGATCATCTTACTATGGCACTGCTCACCTTGGGTATTACACCAACGTACATCAATTCCTGCGTCATTTAACTCTGAAGCCACTTGACGGTTTGGGATACCATTTTTTTGACGACCAAATGCATCTTTATTCGGATCAAGCAAAATACGTAATTTCACCCCACGTTGCTTGGCTGCAACTAAACCTTGAACAATTCGGCGCTCTGACAAATAGAACATGGCTAAATCAATTTGATCATTGGCTTTTGCTGACGCCAACATGTTTAAGACCGCATCATAAATTGCTTTTTCAGTGAGTACTTGAACCTGAGGATCATTTGGATTTTCAGGTAGTTTGCCAAATGCAACAAAAGGCGTATCACCTCCCGACATATGAGCGACAGTTTGTTCGGTATTTAAAATATCTGTTGCAGTTGCACCATCAACCATTAATGCGATATTGGAGTGACGTGAGCTACCATCATGAGGATTGGCAGATGTGACGATGGTTTTCCAACCTTCCGCTGTATCGACCACAATGGTTTTACGATGATTGGCTTTAAAATTAAATAAATTTAAATAACTGCGGACTGTAATTTTTTCTTTACCAAATGGATTATTCAGCCAGCCTTTATTTGGGTTATTGCCAATATCCTGACAGCATAAATACCATATCCCAGACCAAGTAGGATTAGATGCGCGGAGTGGTGTTAAATTCGTTTCAATCACGTCAATACCGCCTAAACGTAATTGACGATATTGTTCAGGCTGAATTCCACCATAAACAGAATTGATTGGATCGGTAATAAATTTAATTTCTAAGCTTGGGTTTACAATTTTTTCATTAATCAAGGCTTGGGTTAATTGCTTGGTTAATTCTCGTTGTTGAACTTTAGAATCGCCAACTTCACTGTTAAATAGAAACATATCAATCACAATGGTGGTCTTGGCTTGCTTAATCAGCTGTAACACCTGATCAAAGATATGTTGATCAAGTTGTTGTTTCCCTTGCGCATCAATATAGGTTTCATCGGCAATAAATTTTACATTGGCGTGACGCAATGGTCCGGTAAAATTCAGCCCTTTAGGAAGCGGTTTATAAACATGATAAATCGCAGATGAGAGATATCCTAAGGCCAATATGCCGATAATAATGCCGAAATAACGACGTTTTGACCAATTCAGTTTGTTTTGAATTTTATTGAAGATACGCATAAGAAAAGACCTAGACCAATTTAGGGTCTGTCAACATTTCATATATAACTTGCGTTGTCGGCTAAAATTGAGCAAACGAGGCATGAAATGAAGAGAATAGCGAGACTATTTTCAAGTTTCATAACGATGTTTGAGATAATTTTAACCACAACCCTGAGCAAAAAACAAAGCACTGCTTTGTTTGCAGCGCAAGGCGCAGCAGAGACGACTAGAGTGTTTTTTGATGCTACATCGTTATGACCTACTCATTTAGATCACTAAATTTCATAGCTCATGCCTTGTATCCTCTAAAAAACACTCGTTGTCGCAAATACAGATGAAGTATTGGCAGACCCTTAGAGCCTAGGTCGAATTCCTTTATTTTTCAATAACGATTTGGTGAATGATTGCAAATAATTAGAACTTATAGTCCATACCTATGACAAAGTTACGTCCAATTTGTGGAATATTCGATAAGAAAGAAGTGTGTTCATAAATCTTCTCGTCCAACAGGTTGTTGGCTTTAAAGAATACTTTCGCTTCTTGTTTGTTGGCCAAAGGATACTGATAAGCAACGCCTAGGTTCACCATGTTATAACCTTTGGTTTCTTGTTCATAAGACGCAAATTTATCTTGATTAAACACATGTGAATATTCTGCTGAACCAGACCAACGCTCATCAAACTCAGCATTTACACGAGCGCCTAAACGACCAGCAGGAACACGCGGTGCATTTTCATCTTCAATTTTCCCACGTACATAGTCACCAAACAGACTGGTTTTATACACATCATTCCACTGATAAGCGACTTCACCTTCTGTCCCATAGAACTTGGCTTTATCTTGACTATATTTGATCAAACGGAAGTTTTCGTATTGATCCAAAGTTTTGGCATAAATGTAGTTATCAAACCAATTTTGATAGACATGTACATGATAGCTCAACTTGTCATTGTCATAATGAAGACCTAATTCCACATTATTTGACTTCTCTTTATTTAAGTCTTGATTGCCCAATTCATAGGTGTTGGTCGCGTAATGCTTTCCATCAGCATAAAGTTCTTGTGCTAAAGGCAATCGCTCTTGATGAGAACCTGTTAAAGAGAGCGTGTAATTTGGTGCAAATGCCCAATTCACAGCACCAGAATATGAGAATGCATTACCATCAAAGTCTTTTTGATCTGAATCGACATCGACTGTTTGATGATCAAAACGAGTCCCTAATTCCACATGAAAATCACCAAATTGGCGATGCTCTAAGCCAAATACACTATATTTTTGGGTTTTATTTGGTGCAAGAACCGCTTCTTCACCTGTGATATCTAATTTTTGCTGGCTGACTTGAACACCCCACACACCTTCCCAAGCAGCAATCGGATTGTGTAACAACTCAACACGACCTTCATACCCTTTGCTCTTGAAGGTTGTCATTGCTGTACTTCCTTCAATTTCATCATGTTGATAGTCGGTATAACTTGCTTGTGCACGAAGTTTTTTAAAGCCTGCAAAAGGTTCATTGAGCTCAGAACGGAAATCATAACGTTCTGTTTTCATATCAATCCATGGCCCTGCTTCAGCATGATCATGGTCTTCTTCACCATGATCATGACCAGAATGATCATCATCGTGCCCACCACAATGCAGTGATAAACCATGTAAATGGCATGACTCATATTCATGGCTATGCCCAGGTAAACCGTATTGATCTTGGCGATTGCTATAAGACACACCTGCAAAACCACGTTCACCAATCCAAGATAAGCCCACATTTACATTTTCAGACTCTGAAAATGTATTGCCAACTCGACGCTCTTTCGTACTATGTGCATGATCACCATGCTCTTCTGTTACGATATAGTTCGGGGTAATGTAATCATTGGCGTCACGTTTTAAACCTTCTACACGTAATGCAACATTTGAACCTAAACCAACAGTCACCCCAGCATGTGCCATTTTTTCGTCGTTGCCCGTGTTATAACGCAGACCAACATTGCCTTCATAACCATTTTCAGGCATCGCTGTCGGAATCTTGCTGTCAACCACATTGACTAAGCCACCCACAGACCCAGCCCCATATAATAATGTTGACGGTCCTCGAATGACTTCAATTTTTTGTGCCAGCTGCGGATCTACAGTGACGGCATGATCGGGTGATAAGCTTGAAACATCCATTGTCTCTGTTGCATTCTGAGTCACTTTAACCCGCGCCCCCTCTTGCCCACGAATTACAGGGCGACTAGAACCCGCCCCAAAGGTATTGGAATAGACTCCTAATTCATCTTTGAGTGCTTCACCTAAAGTCGTGCCCGCCTGTTGTAATTTTTCACGTGAAACAGTTTCATCTGCAACGCCAAAATCTTGACTTGAACGGACCAAGGGATGTCCAACAACGGTAATGGTTTCTAATTGTTGTGGATTTTTTTCAGTATTGGTTTGATCTTCAGCCCAAATAGAAGTTGAAATAACTGCAGAAATGGAAAGTGTTAGGGCACTTTTGGTAAAGGACATGCGATTGCTCTCAAAGCTCAATATTTTTGAATTATGTTATATTATAACATTTCAATATTTTTGCAATAAAAAAAGGAAATCAAAACTGATTTCCTTTGCATTTAAAATTAAATTTATTTTGTTTTCATAAGCTTATTAATCAAAATAAAGCTCATAAGAGAAGCAGTCACCCAATAGAACACATAGGTCGTATTTTGAAAAAATAAATAATATTCCGTAAGACCGCTACACATATAATAGATTACGAACACTGTACCAGTGATTGCTAAGTTTTGAATTAGCAAATTTTTAGCAAAGATATGCTTTATAAAAAAAACCAAAGCAGTCAAAAATGTCATCAATAAACCAATAAATCCAATCAAACCATTTGCTGCTAATTCATGGAAGTAGATGCTATGCATGTGCTGAAAACAATGTGGTAAATCGCCTCGTTTATATAAACGGCAATTATCAGCTTCTATTTCATACATCCCGATTCCTGTGAAAGGTGAGGTTTTAAACATTTCCACAGAATTATTCCAAAGGAATAATCTAATTCCCGAACTATTTTGATAATTATTATTACGAATATTGAGTGAATCAGATTGAAAGTTTTCAACTCTTTTTAGCAGTGGTGAGTTTGGTATAGCCATATTTATGCCAATAAAACAAACAACCAAACCCAGCATCAAAATGATTTTTTTTAATTGAGTTTTAGTATAGAAAAGAACTAAAAAGCCCAATACAAATAGCAACCCCAGCCATGCTCCTCTAGTGCCATGAAGGATTAAAAGAAACATACAGAGTAAGCTGGTCACCAAATATAAATAAGATTGTTTACCTTTTAAATAAAATGAATAACATAGCAAAAGTATTGTGAGCGAAATAAAGCCGATATCATAACTAATCACTGGATTAAAGAAAATACTAAACAGGCCGCGATCAAACTGTAACATTACCCCCCAATACAATAAGTAAGGGGTCAACAAAAACAATATAAAAAACAATATTCGATAAAAACACTCGGCATTAAAATTACTTTTATAATAAATTGTCGGTAAAAAAATGAATGGAATAAACCAAATATACTGGTTAATAATATGCTTATACGTACTCAATAGATTATGCGGAACTGAATCAAGTCGAAAAAGTGACTGATTTAATACAGTAGTACTAATAAAACCAATACAACAAAATGCAATCAGATAAAAATTTGGTTTTATAACTTCCCCTTTAATCCCAAAATAGGTAAAAAGTAAAATTAAAACAATTGAAATATTCCAATGCCGAAAATTATCATTAAAAATATAATGCGTAAATACAATAACAAAAAGGATAGATATTAAAAAAATAAATTTATTATTTTTTATCATCAAAGAATAACTTTCAAACATTGACACTTTAGATCTACTCAGTTTTTTGTAATATTCTACTTTGAAATTACATTTAATTCATTGATGTAAACAACAAATTAACGAATAATTTCCTAATATAAGTTTTAATAACCTATTTTCAATGCCCTTTACACTTTCACATGCTGTTTTAGCGCCACCTTTGTCCAAACTTTCAGGAAATCGCTTGCCGATTGCAGCACTCGCGATTGGCACAATGACACCAGATTTGTATAGAGTATTAGTTAAAACTGAAATTTATTTAAATCATCAGTTTAAAGGAATTATCTATCCAGATTTATTGGTAGGATTGCTGTTCTGTTTACTTTGGTATAGCTTATATCGCCCATTATTATTTAAGTTTTTAGGCATTCAAAAACCATTAAACATTGCTTCTTTTTCAACTTTTTTTCAATTTCTAATTTGGATGGTATTGGCGATTATCTTAGGTACAGCAACCCATATTATTTGGGATGGTTTAACCCATTTAGATTTTCGAACTTTCGCTTTTAAAGAATTTTTAGCGCAACCTGTCAGTATATTTGATCGTATTTATCCAATGCATAAAGTCCTACAAATCGGCTGTTCTGCTGCGGCTTTACCGTTTTTAATGTGGATGGGCTTGCATTACTTTTTTAAATATAGAGCCAGTCAAATACGCAATCCTAAAGTAAATTTTTTCTGTATAAGCTTATTTGTAAGCTCATTTTTTAGTGGTTGCTTATATTATGTGTATATTGCCAAAAGTACAGGCTTCGTTCCACAAGACACTGATCTATATGTGCTGATTGGTTTGTTTATGAAATTTTTTACCCAAGGCTCAATCCTTTGTTTCACTTTAGGTTGCCTATTGTTTCATTATTTGAATTATAAAAAATATTTTGAATGATGCTCTATTTGCCGTTTCATTCACTGAAACTTTATCAAAATCAGCTTAAATTTATTCGGCAACATGCTAGTTTTTGCCCCAAGTCCTTGTGACTCACCGCTCAAAGAGGCATAATCTCACATTACATTTTTAGGCGATGCGCTGTTTACGTACTCGCTTCCTTAACCCATATAGTTGGATTTTTAACGCTATGATGCGAACTCATTATTGCGGTTCTTTAACCGAAGCTCAAATTGACCAGACTGTAACGCTTTGCGGCTGGGTACATCGTCGCCGTGACCACGGTGGGGTGATTTTCCTTGATATGCGTGATCGTGATGGTCTCGTTCAAGTCGTCATCGATCCAGATACCCCAGAAGCATTTGCAACTGCGGATAAAGCACGTTCAGAATATGTATTAAAAATTGTAGGACGTGTACGTCGTCGCTATGAAGGCACCGAAAATGCCAATATGGTGAGTGGTCAAATCGAAGTTTTAGGTAAAGAAATCGAAGTTCTTGCTGCATCTGAAACTCCACCATTCCCATTGAATGATGAAAATGTCAATATTTCTGAAGAAATCCGTCTGAAATATCGTTTCCTCGATATTCGTCGTCCAGAAATGATTGATCGCTTACGTTTCCGTTCTAAAGTAACCACGTTAATTCGTAACTACTTAGATGAACATGGCTTCTTGGATGTTGAAACACCAATCTTGACACGTGCAACACCTGAAGGCGCGCGTGACTATTTAGTACCTAGCCGTGTTTCAAATGGTAGCTTTTATGCACTTCCGCAATCACCACAACTATTTAAACAATTGTTGATGGTTGGTGGTGTAGACCGTTATTACCAAATCGCAAAATGTTTCCGTGATGAAGATTTACGTGCAGATCGTCAACCAGAATTTACTCAAATCGACATCGAAACATCGTTCTTAAACGATGACGATATTATGGATTTGATGGAAGGCATGACCATTAAGATGTTCAATGAACTTCTTGGCGTAAAATTCGACAAATTCCAACGTATGACTTATGCAGATGCTATGCGTGATTATGCATCTGACAAACCAGACTTACGTATCCCTTTGAAACTTGTAGACGTTGCTGACATGATGCAGGACGTTGAGTTCAAAGTATTTGCCGGCCCAGCAAAAGATCCTAAAGGCCGTATTGTTGCACTTCGTGTACCAGGAGCAGGTTCACTGCCACGTAGCCAAATTGATGAATACACTAAATTCGTTGGAATTTATGGCGCGAAAGGCTTGGCTTATATTAAAGTCAATGAACTTGAAAAAGGTATCGAAGGTCTTCAATCACCTATCGTTAAATTCATCGAACCAATCGTGCTTGATTTGTTAAAGCGTGTTGGTGCTGAAAATGGCGACATCGTATTCTTTGGTGCCGATAAAGCCAAAGTTGTAAATGATGCAATGGGTGCTTTACGTATCAAGATCGGTCACGACATGAATATGTCAACAACCGAGTGGGCGCCACTTTGGGTGGTTGATTTCCCAATGTTCGAAGAAACTGATGATGGTAAATGGACCTCTGTTCACCATCCGTTCACACTGCCAAAATCAAGTGTTGAAGAAGTGAAAAGCAATCCAGGTGCAGCACTTTCTGTTGCTTACGATATGGTATTGAATGGTACTGAAATCGGTGGTGGTTCATTGCGTATCTATACTTTAGAAATGCAAAAAGCCATTTTTGAAGCTTTAGGTATTGGCGAAGAAGAAGCTGAAGAAAAATTCAGTTTCTTATTAAATGCTTTAAAATTCGGTGCGCCTCCTCATGGTGGTTTAGCATTCGGTTTAGACCGTTTAGTAATGTTGATGACAGGTTCATCATCTATCCGTGACGTGATTGCTTTCCCGAAAACTAAAACGGCTGAGTGTCCATTAACTCAAGCACCTGCGCCAGTTGAACCAAATCAATTGCGTGACTTGGGTATTCGTTTACGCGAAAAACCGAAAGCTGAAGAAGCTAAATAATTTTTAGCTGTTTGATCGAAAACCCTGCGCTATGCAGGGTTTTCTGTTTTGCGTATGTATTTTATTTCGATAGGTTCTAATTGAGATAAGTTCTCATAAATGGCATACTATCGCTGTTAACTTTTGAGGTGAAAACCTATGGCTATGCGACCTAATGTACTTCGTCATACAATTATTATCATTGTATTTTCAGTGGTTCAATGGGGATTTATGCGTTATATCCTAAGCCATCAGTTGTTTAATTTAGATACTTATCAACGTATTTTATATTTCAGCATGAGCAGTTTTATTGCTGGTTTCTTTATTATTTCAGCACTGATTTACTTGGTGTTGAAAGGCAATGCTGACCGCGACTAATATTCATTAAATGTATAAGCTACTTAAAACTTTCTCTCGATTACCTCTAGGTATGATACAAAGTATTGCTAGAGGTGTCGGGAATTTATTGTTTATGAGTAATTCTTCAGCAAAACGCACCACTGAATTGAATTTAACTGCGGCATATCCTGAGCTTGATGAACAACAACGTAATCAACTGATTAAAGCCAGTTTAAAAAGTCAATGTATGACTTATGCAGAGTCAATTAAAATTTGGGGATCTTCTCCAGAGTTCGCCTTAGCACAAATTAAACAGGTCTATAATCCTGAGATTTTTCTCAATGCATTAAAGAATCCCAATGGTAGTATTGGTGTGGTCCCTCATTTTGGGGCGTGGGAACTCATGAATGCGTGGATCAATCAACATACTCATCCCGTTATCATGTATAAGCCGAGTCGAAATAAAGACTTAGATCAGTTTATGCTAGAGTCTCGCCAACGCTTAAATGCAACACTAGTACCCACTGATGATACTGGTGTACGTGCGTTATTTAAACATTTAAAACAAGGTGGGTTTACAGCCATCCTTCCCGACCATATTCCCAAAGAGTCTGGTGGTATTTATTCTGAGTTTTATGGGCAAAAAGCATTTTCTTCAACTTTGCTTTCAAAGCTTGCTGCAAAAACCCAATGTTCAGTTGTGGGTTTAACCTGTGTTCGTCGCCCTGATTTCTCAGGTTTTGATATACATTTTACGGCACTATCTCAAGATATTAATTCTAAAGATTTACAGCTTTCTGTCGATACCTTGAACAAAGAAATGGAGCGAATGATTAACATCGCTCCTGAACAGTATTTATGGGGTTATAAACGATTTAGGAAGTTAGAGGGTGGTAGGAATTTGTATAAATAAGCAAATTCTTACCACTAATCAATACTCAAAATCATATTTAAATATTAAATTTTAACGGAATTTTATTTTCACAACCCGAATACCCTGTCTAAACTTTGTCAGCGTAATCAACATTTTTTGAATTTTTCTAAAAATTCGTGAACATTCTTTTTTCAATTTAGCACTGAATTTCAAGTTTTCTTTTTTTAGAGACTTACCTTTTCTGAGGTTTCTCACGTCCTCTAAGGCACTAGGAAATTGTGTATTACCTCTCCTCAAGATCATATCTTGAATACATAATGCCGGGCTAAGTTGGTACACTTCAAGCTCAGGGCACTCTCTAAATAAAAAGTGATCGACTGGAATCAATACTTTTGATTCAACGATAAAACTGAGTAATTTTTTTGCTACATCTAGGGATAAGATATAACCACCACACCCCATATGCGCCTCGCGTAATAACAATAGCTTACGAGCGTTGGGAGCTGAAAGGTTTTGTTGTTTTAACGCCACACCAATTTTTTTATAAAAGACTTCCAACTTGATCACTGAGCATTCTTTTGGAATCCATGCATCATCCAATAAAAAATCTTTTGCATGCTCACCTAAATAAATATCATCTTCAAAAATTACAATATAATCAAGTTGCTCATCTATGGCCTTTTTCCACAACAGCATGTGACTGAGTAAGCAACTCACTTCATTTTGATGTAAATTTGTTGTATACCCGACCATACCAAGTTGAGATGTCGCGATATCTATATTCGCAGGTGTAATCGCATCAAAAAATTCAAAATCTACTTCTTGTTTTGCAAATTCAGCATCGATATGCTTACGGCGCTCTTGAGCCGCTGATAAACTAATAACAAAATTTTTCATAAAAACTCTTACAACAATTACTTATAAATTTAATTTTGAGATCGACTCCACGATAAAGATTAATGTTCATTTAATTTAATCGCATTTAGCGATATACTATATGGCACCACTCTAATAAATGTGATTTTAGGGGCTATAAATAATGATTACTGAAAACATTAAAATTTTTGTAGGTTGCGATCCCAATAACTGAGAGGTGGATCAGGAAATTTGAACAACACTTATAAGTGATATTTTGCTCCCCAAATGATGTTATAAACATCAATATATGGAGTATTTTATGGCACGTAGACCAAGAAGAAATCATTCAAATGATTTTAAAGCTAAGGTAGCACTTGCTGCGATTAAAGCAGAAAAAACACTTGCTGAATTGAGTGCTGAATTTGATGTTCATCAAAACCAAATTATCGACTGGAAAAATCAACTGATTTCAGCTTCCTCGCAAGCTTTCGATCAATCAAAAGCTCCAACAGAACCACCCATCGATCTAAAAAAACTACATGCAAAAATCGGTGAGCAGGCATTAGAAATTGATTTTTTAGAAGGTGTGTTGAAGAAACTGGGCCGCTTCAACCACAAAAGTTAATCGATGACTCACTTCAGATTTCAGTATCTAAGCAAGCTCAGCTGCTGAAAGTCTCCCGTGGTTGTTATTACTATCGCCCAAAACCTGTGAGTGCATCAGATCTGAAGCTGATGCGGTGTATGGATGAGTTACATATGCAATACCCTTTTGCAGGTAGCCGTATGATGCGTGATTTGTTGAATCGTCAAGGACATCATATAGGACGACGTCATACACGTACTTTAATGAAGAAAATGGGCATTAATGCGTTATATTGCAAACCAAATTTAAGCCAGGCTAATCAAGCTCACCGCAAATATCCATATCTGCTCAAAGGATTGGCTATTCAGCGCAGTAATCAAGTGTGGTCTACGGATATAACGTATATCCCTATGGCAAAAGGCTTTGTTTATTTATGTGCTGTGATTGATTGGCATAGCCGCAAGGTACTTGCGCATAGAGTATCGATTAGTATGGAGGTTACATTTTGCATAGAAACATTAAATGAAGCTATTGAAAAATATGGTCGACCTGAAATATTTAATACAGACCAAGGCAGTCAGTTTACCAGTGATGCATTTATTGATGTATTGAAATCAAATGACATCCAAATCAGCATGGATGGTAAAGGTCGATGGGTTGATAATGTGATGGTTGAACGATTATGGCGGAGCGTTAAATATGAAGAGGTGTATCTCAAAGCCTACAGCAATGTTTTGGATGCGAAGAAGCAATTAAACGCATATTTTGAATTTTATAATTTGAAACGACCTCATTCGAGTCTGGACAAAATGACTCCAGATGAGTTTTACTATGACCAGCTACCACAACAAAATAAGGTAGCTTAACTAGAGCAGAGTATCACTTATAAATAAGCTTTTAGTTGTTCAAACATGTGGGACCACCTCTCTGTGACCTTGAACAACTTATGGTATTAGAACACAGTGTTCGTAAACATACACAGCATAATGTTGAAATTATTTGGATGCAACTTAGTCATGACATAAATAGTCCATGGTACAGCAATCAAGACACAGGTAAAGGATGGTCTACAGAAAAGTGGGCAACACCTTTTTCAGGTTTCCGCTGGGCAATACCTGAGTTATGTGACTTCAAAGGCCGTGCGATTTATATGGATGCAGATGTAATCGTGCTCTGTGATATTGCAGAACTTTGGTCACACCCGATGAATAATGATGCAATTGTTATTGCGAAAGGTGGGAAAAGTTCAGCACGTTTATGTACTTGCGTGTGGGATTGTGAAAAAGCTAAACAATATCTCCCACCACTTGATGAGATCCGTAACAATCCGGAAAGTCATAAGAATTTAATGCGTCTTATCAAAGAAAAGCCTCAGTTAGTTGAACCTTACCAAGATTCTTACAACAATATTGATGGTGAAGATTTAGCGATCGAACAAATTAAAGTATTACATTATTCAGACATGGGAACTCAATTTAGTCATAAGTATGCGATTCCACGTCTTGCTGAAATGAATCAAAAGCATTGGTTTGATGGCAAAATTATGCCTCATCCTCGTCAAGATTTAGTTGAATTATTTGATCAATACTATGCAGAAGCACTGGAGCTGGGATATAGACCTGAAAATTATTTAATTGAACCTTTTGGAACTTTTTCAAAAGCAAGTCAAATTAATTACCACGGTAATAAAGTGACTCGTCCAGATCAAGAAACCAATTGGTTGAACAAGCAAATACGTAAAATTAAAGCTAAATTTAAAAAATCTACATTCACTTTAGATGGATAAATTGTCGAATAGACAATTTTCCATCTTCACTCATTTTCTCATTACGACGCTATATGAACTATAAAGTACCACAATCGATTCAATTGCTGTTTTCAAATTTTATTTTAAGAAATATATATAAATTAATTTATAAACATAGCCACCCTAAAACATACCGACATAATCGCAGATACTGGCCTTATTATTCTGTAAAAAGAAATAAATTTGGTGGAATTGATCAGATTTATTTTCGCAAGAAACTTGTTGTCGATAATTCAGTCATGCCAACAAGTGCTTGTAAAAAAAGCATGTTGATTGCAACAGGACCCTCTATTCAGAAATATCCAGCAGACGTATTTCAAAAGCAAGATATTGATTATATAGGTGTTAATGGATCAATTTCATTAGATCACGTTCAATTTAAATATTATGTCATTATCGATCATAATTTTACTCAAAACCGTTTTGATTTAGTGCTCAAAGTACTTCAGAGCCAATGTACTTTTTTCACCACACCCCGCTGTCTTGATATAATTTTCAGAAAAATTCATCCTGATCAAATTAAATGCCAAATTAAAGTCATTGAAACGATTACAGAAGGTAAAGTTGAACGATTTTTAGGGCCACGTATTACCATCAACCCTCACCAAAACTATTTTTACTTAGAAGGAAATAAAGGATTTTCTCAGCATATCCATGATTCCATTTTTGACTATTTCACAGTGCCATATGTTGCTTTACAGATTGTTTATGCCCTATCTTATCAAGAAATTTATTTGGCCGGTTTAGACATGAATAACTTTAATCAGCCACGTTTTTATGAAAAGAGTACCAACAAACAGCCGACAATGCTCAATCAATACTTAACTGAAATATTTCCAGCATTTGACGCTGCCTCGCACTTTTTAAGCAAGCAGAATATTAAAGTTTACAATCTTTCACTTAAGAGTGCGATAGAGTCGTTCGAGAAATTAGATCCAAAGCTTTTATAAAACTTGGATTCACCTTAGCTCCTAATTCGTTTTCAATATGCAAACCAAAAATTTTCGTGATGATATCAATGGGCTCCGCGCCTATGCCGTAATACTTGTCGTTCTGTTCCATTTCGGGGTTTCAGGATTTTCTGCTGGTTTTTTAGGCGTCGATGTTTTCTTTGTTATTTCTGGTTATCTAATGACCAAAATTATTATTGAGAACCTTGAAAGAAACAGTTTCTCTTTTATAAACTTTTATTTAGCGCGAATCACACGGATTTTTCCTGCACTATTTTTTGTCGTATTGGCTATGACGGTTTGTGGATGGTTTTTTTTCATCCCAGAAGATTTTAAGCTATTTGCTAAAGATGCAAAATATAGTCTAAGTTTTTTATCCAATGACTTATATTATCGTCAAGCAGGTGATTATTTTGCTGTAAGCTCACATGATAAAGCCTTACTGCATACTTGGTCTTTATCAGTAGAATGGCAATTTTATATATTATTTCCTATTCTTGTTTATTTATATTTTAAAATTATTCAAAATAAAAAATTCTTAGGGATATTTTTAATCTTATTATGTATTTCATCTTTAAGCTTTTCGATTTATATCTCATCTAAAGACTCCATCTATGCTTTTTTTAAGCTCAGCTCTCGTGCTTGGGAATTGCTTGCTGGTGGCTTGGCTTATTATTATTTTAGAACGTATACACCAACCCAACCGATAAAGTATTTTTTTGAAATTGCTGGTTTCTCATGCATTGTGCTCAGTTTAGTTCTGTTTGGTCAAGATACAATATGGCCAAGTTATAACGCATTAGTTCCTGTAGTTGGAACGATGTTGATTCTTATTGCCAATCAGCAAAATTCAATTTTCACCAAATTTAAATTAATTCAAAATATAGGCAGTGCCTCTTACTCTATTTATTTGTGGCATTGGCCTGTTGCCTTTTTACTGGGATATTTTTTCTTTGAAAAAAACTTCGTCAATATTAGTCTAGCGATTCTAATCTCTTTTATCTTAGGTTGGTTAAGCTATAAATATATTGAGAGCTCAAGAAAATATTTAGTCAATATCAAGATATATTACTGCTATTCACTATTCTTTATTCTTCTTATTTCTGCATCTATGCTCTATTCATACATCAACAAGGATGGTGTAAAAAGTCGCGCAGATTCTCTATATTTAAAACACAATGAAAAACTTGAAATGCCAAAAGTTTCCAATGGCTGGTGTTTTTATAATATTAAAGACGATCACAGTCTTAAGGTGGGTCAAAAAGGTCTTGAATGTCATATTGGATCGAAGCAAGTTGATGCTCAACCCGTGCTTTTATTTGGCGATTCTTTTGCAGGGCATAATATTCCCTTTTGGCATTATCTTGGCAAAGAACTCAACTTAAATATCCATGCAATTACTACAAATTGGTGTTATCCGAGTATAGATAAACAATTTACAGGGGACAAAAACTCTACTGCCTACCAGCAATGCATGCTGAACCGAGACTACTTAAAAAACAATATAGATCAATACAATGTATTAATATTTGCAGGTCGCTGGTCCGATATTGTACAACAGCATCAAGAACAGAGCTTTGAGAATTTGCTAAAGCTCGCCAATCAATCTCATAAGAAAGTTATTGTGATGTCCGAGCCTTATGCCTTTGATGCAAACATTAGCCTTTTATACAAAAGATCATTGTGGTTACATCGAAATTTCAATCTCAATAATTATTTTGATAATGTTAAAGCGAAACAGCAAAGAATTGCACTACAGCACATCACAGACATGACTCAGCGCTATCCAAATACGTTATTGCTCACTCAAGCTGATTTATTTAAACCAAATCATATGGCAAAAGAAAGTATTCCCTATTCTTTGGATGGTCGCCACTTATCTGTTTTTGGTTCATTATCATCTGAAGAGTACTTTACTCAACAGGCTAAATATAAAGTACTGAAACAGTTTTTATCTTCTTCAGACGAACCATAGCTTTTATGCCAACGCTGTTATGCGTCCTAATAAGCTTTGATTTTGTAAATAAGATCAAAGCTTATTTTTGATCTTGATTTAATTAACTTCTGATTTAAAAATAAATCCTGAACTAAAATATTGTTTCAAAACCTGAAATCAAGTATTTTCAGTCGATCTCTTGATCATTTTTCAAAAGAGTCTGGCCGTATTGATCCTGTTATAAAAAATTTAGAAAGTTAGAGGATGAGCCTCATTCGTATAAATAGTCTAAAATTAAATCAATACACAATGCTAATGACACAAACTATTTATTTTTGCAATCATCAGTGCAACTTGCACTCCAAAATATGCTTTAAGTCCTAAATTTTACTTATGCCTAGATTATAGTCTGGTAAAGATACTGCATCTTATATCCTGTCTTGTTCTAAAGAAATGCTAAAACTGGCGAATACAGAGCGTTATTATAAAAATATCCAAGACGCTATCTCTTTTCCTCAACAGTTCTAGACAAATTCAAGTGGCCGATGATTTTGATGCAACAATGAAAATTAAATTCATTTAAATTTTATAGATCGATATGCCGATAGTTTGAAAATTTGATGAAATAATCGTAAAACTTCTCTTTGAATTTTACTGAGTATAGACATTGCTTCTTTCTGCCGATGTTGTTCAATCCTGTCAGATTCGTGGCGAATAGCACGCTCATTCTCTAAATGACTCGGAAAATTGTCATATTTCTTATGTAAATAAAAATCCTGAACACAAATTGCTGGCACCATTTGATAAGCCTTATACTTTGTATATTTCACATGACAACCAAATAATATGTGATCAACTGGAACTAACTCAGGCATATTACGAATAGATGCCAGAAAATATTCTGCAGCTTCTCTTGATAAGATATAACCAGCTCCACCGAGATGCTTCGCTTTAAGTTGATACAATGCCCTATCATTGATTAAAGCTGTTGGAAAAAATGAGAGATCCACTTTTTTATCAAAGGCTTCTAATTTTATAAGATGTATATTTTTAGGAATCCATGAAAAATCATCAATAAATTTTTGTAGGTTTTCTCCAAAATGCACATCATCTTCAAAAATTGCCATATATTCCAAGTTTTGTTCGACAATTTTTTTCCATAGCAATACATGACTTAAAAGGCAAGCCACCTCACCTTGTGTTAAGACACCTGTGCGAGTTAATTCAATCCCTACACTTTTCGCATTTTCTATGGTTGTTGCAGGTGTAACCGCATCAAAAAAACTAAATGGTACAGAATGCTTTTTAAACTCTGAATAAATATGCTGTCTTCTATCAAGAGCCGAATCTAAACTAATAACAAAATTCACTGAAAAACCATCTCGATGAGTGCAAAAATAATGATACAACAATTAAGCGATTATAAAACCATCATGCTATTCAATTTATTGATTTTAAATAAATTAATCTTTAGATCTTCTAATAAATTGGAGTTTGGTTTTAAACGGGAGGTCAGCAAGTTGAATAAAGACCCGACTGACTTCTCGCAAAACTTTTTGCAGTCCTGTCGGTTTAGATACAACTTGATCTCGCCATTGAAGGCTTGTCGTAAATTTTTGCTCATTGGGGTTCAATATATAATCTTGAATACATAATGCAGGTGTTAATTGATAAACCCCTAATTTCCGTTCCGAAATATACTTTCTAAAGATCATTTGATCGACATGGTCAAAAACGTCTTGCTTTTTTAAGTATTCAACAAGCTCAATCGCACCGTTGTAAGACAAAATATAACCTGCAGCACCCAGATGAGCTTTTCTCAATCTTCTTAAAAAAAAGTTCTTATTGTTAAAAACCTTAGTTTTATCTAAATCTAAAACCACTTTAGCGTAGGCTTTTTCAGTTTTCACAATATCATGACTTAACCAATTTGAGTCTTTTAAAAACAATTCAGCATCTTGGCTGAGATGAATATCATCTTCAAAAATTGCGATTGCTGGGATTTTTTCATCGATTGCTTTTTGCCAAAGTGAAACATGACTCAATAAACACGCCAATTCATTTTGACTTAAATCACTTTGACAAAGTGTCAAATTAATTTTTTCTGCTTGGGTTACAATTGAATCAGGCTCAATCGCATCAAAAAAAGAAAAAGGAATATCTTTGTCGTCAAATTGCTGAAGAATATGAGCTCTACGGTCTTTTGCTGATTTTAAGCTAATAACGAAACTTTTCATAAATTACTCTATTTATTTAAAACCTACCGACTTAAAAAATAGGATACTTTTTAGCTGATGCAATATACGATAGAGTTCTAAAATAATTTTATCTACCCCCTTCTTCTTATTATATTTTCTTCTCAGCAAACGCTCTTTATATAAATGGCTTGCAAACCGAACACTATCTTTGCATGAATACAGGGTTACATCCTGGATACATAACGCTGGTTTCATTTGATATACAGAAAAAATATTTTCTGTGATCACACATTCAAACATTAAGTGATCTAAGGCAATTAACTTATCTAGTGTTTGAATGTAGCCCAACAATGTTTTTGCACCGTCTAAAGACAATATATAGCCAGCAGTACCTAGGTTTTTACTCTTTAATTGAAAAATAGCTCTATCATTAAAATCGTTAAAAAATTTTACTTTTTTTCCTAAAGCAGTCCTATGTGTAAATTCTTCTAATTTTATAAGATGCCAACTTGGATCTATCCATTGACTATCAGAAAGAAATTCATTGACGTCTTCGCCTAAATAAATATCGTCTTCAAATATCGCCATATACGGGGTATTTTCATCAACCATTTGTTTCCATAAATAGGCGTGACTCATAAAACAAGCAACCTCACCTTTGGTTAAAGCTTGCTCATCAATATTTAAATCAAGCGCTTGGGCAAAAATAGCAGCAGGCTCTGGCGTTAAAGCATCAAAAAAATCAAAAGCTACATTTTTTTTCCCAAACTCACTCAATATATGTTGTCTACGTTCAAGTGCTGTCGATAGGCTAATAACGATTTTTTTCATAGAGATGTGACTATAAGCAATAGATCTATTTTACTATTTTTTTGTCTAGCAATCATCCTTACTTACATACTTTGTAAGAAATATCGAGGAAACTATCTTTAAAATACATTTTTTTTGAGAAGTAATGACTGAGTGTTTTTCGTTCTTTTCCTGCGAGTTTTAACAATCTAGGCGCCTCGGTTGGAGGGTAATTAATAGCAAAATCAATTAAAATTTTTTCTTTGATCCACTGATTTTTCACTTGATAAAACAAAGCATTTTCATCGCAATTAATTAACGTAATACTCGGGAAAGATTGTCTAAGTACTTTTTGACAAGCAACATAGGCGACTAAATATTCTAAATTACCGATTCTTTGAAAAAATTCTTTGCTGTTTTCTTGGGTATTTCGAATATTTTCTACATAGCGTTTGGGTGTTTGCTGAATTGCTAAATATAATTCATCATACCAATATTTAAAAAAAACATTATTTTGAACAGTTGCCAACAACCAATTTTCCAATACTGGATAATCGATCTGTGTGGTATTTTTTTTACGATAATATGAAAAACATTCTGTCTGATTCTTTTGCATCAACTCAGAAATCCAGTCTAGGTTTTCATAGACAATAATACTGGCATCTAACCAAATTCCACCATGCCGATATAACAGATCAAATCTGAGTAAATCAGCCTTTTGTTGAGGCGTTGCATTCGTCAATAAAGAGAAATCAATATCACTATACTGACTGACATTTTCAGGATTAAGTACACATACTTGATAAGATGGATTTTTTGCTTGAGTATTTTGAATACATTTTTCAACAAACTCAGGAAAATCACCTTCCCAATACATCCATATCTTTTTAGGTAATTCAATGGGTGTAGCAACAGGATTAAAAATCAGTTGTCCTGCATCGTTATCAATTTTTTGATTGGTATGTCTAATTTTGTAATAGTACATCATATGAAATTTAGCTAAATAAAATAATTTTTTAAAAATTTTCATATAAAAAATCCAATATTTTTTACAAAAAAGCAGAACCAATAAAATTTAAACTATACAGTATTTAAAATATTCATTACGTCATTTACTAGAACATCTTTGTACACTTAAAAATAAAGATGTTTAAATGCATACATCCGATCACGCCACATACGTTTTTGCTTTTTAAAACCATAAGAATGGTCACGATTTTCTTTCTCTTTACGAGATATTCCTTGTGTTGCAATTGTACCTAAAATATCGCTATCTAGACCTGCTGGGCGAACAAAAGCAGGCCAAACACCTAATCCTTTTCCATTCTTACTCAGCCAAGTTTGAAAAAAGATATCAACAGGCATGGCGATTGTTTTGCCTTGTGCAATAAACGCTTCAGCACCTTTACGTGACCAGATTAAACCCAAACCACGAATAGGAAAATAATAAGCATGCCACAATGAATAGTCACCTAACTGAGTAATATCTTTGGCTAACTTTTTCTTCTTTGCCGCTAAATTCACCAAGTACCAATCTAGCGCTTGATGGCGATCTAAATAAGCTAAAACTTGATCCATAGATTGTTTGAAATCAGCTGTAATTTTCATATCATCTTCTAAGACAACAAGATAATCCGCATCACTTGCTAAAAATTTCTGAGCGCAGCCATAATGACTGAGATAACAACCCAGTTCTGAATTGAGTAAACGTCTTCCTAAAGTTTGCTGCGTTAACGCATCATCATAATCCTGAAAAGATGACAAGTCTTTGCCACGGCCATCATAAGCAGAAAAACGCTCAAACTCCCAGTTTACCGCCTGTAACTGTTCTGTTGCGCGAGCAAGCCGCTCATCACTACCATCTAAATTGATCAGATATGTTTTAACTTTCATGATTGGCTTCCTACGATAAAACTTTGGCTGAAATTACTGATTTAGGCAAATAATCATATAATTTATCGATCATTTTACGACGTACCTGTGCAGCATTCTCAGAATTCAGTTGATCTAAACTTTGGATACAACCATATTTAATATTGTCTTGATTCAATGCTTCTACGAACTCAGTTAAACTTTCAGCATTCTTCAAATAAGCCAAAGCTAAATCAGGCTTTAAAACAGCTTCATTTTTTTGAATCTTTAAATGATTCATCAATGAAATCGGATTTAATTGTTCGACACTTCTAAACTTATATTTAATCTGTGTTTCTAGTAGGTCTGGATGATGCAATAAGTATTCACTTAAAATTTTACGATCAACACAGTGTGGATAATGATGGATTTCAAAAAACTCTTTAAATCCTAAAATATCAGCACCCAGCATTTGTGCGATCACATGACCGGGTTGAATCGGTTTATTAAAATTACGATTTAAAAATTGACGGTATTTCAGCTTGGCCTTGTAACTAAAACAACTTTTCCAGTGCCCATAGGTGACGATTTTATCGCTCTCAAGAAAATCTTCAATTTGAGCGGGTGAATTAAAAAAGAAGTCATCATTTAAGTAGATGAAGTAATCTGAAAGCCCGTTGATATTCCATAACATGCTTTCAATTGACCGAGTGTTAAACGTAGGTAGAAATTGCGTATAACCAGCAAAAATCTCACGATGATCAACGACACGAATTTTGTTTGCATCACAAAGACCTTGCGCTACAAATTCATTTAAAAACTCAGGCTGCTGATTATCTGTAACAATGAAAATATGACGGCAAAAAGGCACATACTTCAATATAGATGCAATGTTGTAATAGATCTCATCATTACTGGCAAAACGTGTATCGCTCACAGCATCTGAGGCATCACCACCAGTGAGATATTGCTGACGTTTACGTTTTAACTCAACATCATTGCCATCGACCCAAGCAATTACGATATCAAGGTTTTGCATCTATATTGTTCTCAAATCATCTAAATAAAATTATTGCCAAGCGTCTTTAATCCAGTCTGAAGGCAACACATAGCGGTACCATTTACCCCCACCTCCAGTCACGGCATCAGGTGGATTAATTTCCCCATGGAAAATAATAATTTTGGCATCTTGTGGCTTAACTGGTGGTTTAAAATAAGCAAGCGGTAACTTTTGCAAACAATGGTATTTATAACTCTTACACCAATCTTTTGGCCAGTAACTGAGTTTTTGCTGCTGATCGACATACCAAGACAGATATTCTTGTTCATTTCGAAATTTATGACTAATTTCTTTAAAGTTTTCACGAAAATAAGGCAAGATGTCAGGAAAAGTACCTAACTTAAAACGATAAACTGAACTATTGCCAGTCACACGCCAAGGACGTTTCCAGTCGTGAATAATGAGGAATTCACCCGGATAGCTAAAGAAGTCATCAATATTGTCTACAATGACCACATCAAGATCTAAAAATAATAAATTGCCTTTTAAACCATATAAGTCAGGTTCAAAAGTCGATAACTTATTCCATCCACGTTCAGGACTTCCTTCAGGCAATGCTAACGGCGGAATTGGAAAGCATTGAACCTCTGGATTAATACCTTCTGTACGGTCAGTCAAACAGACCATTTGGAAATCAATTGTGGTATGTCGTTTGACCATGTTATATAGGCGATTGACATAATCAGCACCATATTTGCTGCCCCACTTCATACACAAAACGATATTCTGTTCTGATTCAACTAAATTCGACTGTAAATTTGATTCATTGACCTGCATGCATCAATCTTCCACCTGAGCAATCCCCATATCATACCATTACCATCGCCAAGTTACTGTATTCGATTGCATATGCTGAACAATTTGTTTCATGAGAATATGCTATGATGCGTTAACAATTTACATTGATCATAGTGGTTTTAATTGTTCGATATTTTATTGAGCAATCTTTAAATGAAATCTCAGTGAAATTGAATACAACTTTTGCAAGCACATTTTCTATATTAGGTTTTTATGAAAATAGCAGTCGCTGGAACAGGTTACGTTGGCTTATCCAACTCAATGATATTTGCACAACATCATGAAGTTGTTGCAGTAGATATTTTAGAATCTAAGGTTAACTTGCTCAACAATAAAATATCGCCCATTCAAGATGTGGATATTTCATTATTTTTAAAAGAAAAATCATTAAATTTTACAGCCACGACAGATTATCAAGCAGCTTATCGCAATGCAGATTTTGTGATTATTGCGACCCCAACGGATTACGACACCAAAACCAATTATTTTAATACGCAAAGTGTCGAAAGCGTCGTTCAACAAGTTTTAGAGGTCAACCCCAATGCAGTGATGGTGATTAAATCAACTGTCCCTGTCGGCTTTACCAAGAGCTTAAAAGAAAAACTCCACACTGAAAATATTATCTTTTCTCCAGAATTTTTACGTGAAGGAAAGGCATTGCATGACAATTTGTACCCTTCCCGAATTATTGTTGGGGAAAAATCTGATCGCGCAAAACTGTTTGCTGACTTATTGATCGAAGGCGCCATCAAAAAGGATAGCCCTGTTTTATTTACCGACGCAACTGAAGCTGAAGCAATTAAGTTATTTGCCAATACCTATCTCGCTATGCGCGTTGCCTATTTCAATGAACTGGATACCTATGCGCAAATTTTTGGCTTAGATACTCATCAAATTATTGATGGTGTTTGTCTAGATCAACGTATTGGTAATCACTATAACAATCCGTCATTTGGTTATGGTGGCTATTGCCTACCGAAAGACACCAAACAACTTTTAGCTAACTATAATCACGTTCCAAGTAATTTGATTCAAGCCATTGTTGACTCAAATAGTACGCGTAAAGACTTTATCGCAGACTCGGTGATTGCACGTAACCCCAATAAAGTTGGTATTTATCGCCTAGTGATGAAAAGTGGTTCAGATAATTTTAGAGCGTCCGCAATCCAAGGTGTGATGAAACGCATCAAAGCCAAGGGAATTGAAGTGATTGTCTATGAACCGACTTTACAAGAAGATGAGTTCTTTAAATCCAAAGTCGTCAATGATTTAGAACAATTTAAACAACAAAGTGATGTGATTATTGCTAATCGGGTTTCTAATGACTTAAGTGATGTATTAGATAAAGTCTATACACGAGATATTTTCGGAGCAGATGAATGAAAGTCCTCGTCACAGGTGCAGCAGGTTTTATTGGCTTCAATGTTGCAAAAAAACTTTTAGAACGTGGTGATGATGTTGTCGGCTTTGACAATATGAATGATTATTATGACCCCGCATTAAAACAAGCCCGATTAGCAGTTCTCAAAGATACGGCGGCACAAACCCAGCAAACGTTCACTTTTATTCATGCCAATCTTGCTGATAAAGCAATCGTTGATCAATGTTTTCAAGATCATCAATTTGATCGGGTGATTCATTTGGCTGCACAAGCTGGTGTCCGTTACTCATTAGAAAATCCATTGAGCTATGTCGAAAGTAATTTAATTGGCTTTACCAATATTATTGAAGCATGCCGTTATGCCAAAACGCCACATTTAACCTATGCCAGTACCAGTAGTGTTTATGGTGCGAATACCACCATGCCATTTAGTGAAAAACATGGTGTTAACCATCCTGTACAGTTCTATGCGGCAACCAAACGTGCCAATGAACTCATGGCGCACAGTTATAGCCATCTCTTCAATTTACCAACAACAGGCTTACGCTTTTTTACTGTCTATGGTCCTTGGGGCCGTCCAGACATGGCTTTGTTTAAGTTCACCAAGAACATTATTGAAAACAAGTCTATTCCTGTGTTCAATCACGGCAACCATACCCGTGACTTCACTTTTATTTCAGATATTGTGGAAGGTGTGATTCGTTCAAGTGATCAAATTGCACAACCTGATCCAAACTGGGACAGCAAAAACCCTGATCCATCGACCAGTTATGCGCCTTTCCGTATTTTCAATATCGGCAATAACAATCCAGTAAAATTGATTGAATATATTCATGCCATTGAAAAAGCTTTAGGCAAAGAAGCAATTTTAGAATTACTTCCATTACAACCGGGCGATGTGCCGGATACTTTTGCGGATAGCAGTGCTTTAGAACAGATGGTCGGATACAAACCATCGGTATCTGTTGATGATGGTGTCAAGCAATTCGTAGATTGGTATCGAGATTTTTATCAGGTTTAATCAATAGTATTGTTCAGTTTAAAGCTTAATTTTAGCATTTGAATTTTTCTTTCAATTGTTTCAATACTCAAATCTAAGCACAAAAAAAGGATTCCTCTAGGAATCCTTTTTTAGCATTCAGCCACTTATTTTACATAAGTCAGCCAATGTGCATATTTTGGATCTTTACCTTGAACAGCATCAAAGAATGCTTTTTGAATCTTCTCAGTAATCGGACCACGAGCGCCTGAACCAATTTCACGATCATCATATTCACGGATCGGCGTCACTTCAGCAGCAGTCCCAGTAAAGAATGCTTCATCACCAATATAGAATTCATCACGGGTAATACGACGTTCAACAACTTCAATACCCATATCTTTCGCAATGGTGATAATCGTTTGACGCGTAATCCCATCCAATGCACCGCCAGCAATATCTGGTGTATGTAATACACCATCTTTGACTAAGAATACATTTTCACCTGAACCTTGGCATACATACCCTTGAGGATCCATAAGCATTGCTTCATCATAACCAGAATGTGCCACTTCTTGGTGTGCAAGAATAGACAAAGTATAGTTACCTGAAGCCTTGGCTTTACACATGGTCACGTTAGGGTGATGGTGGGTAAATGATGAGGTTTTAACACGAATACCTTTCGCCATTGCTTCATCGCCAAGGTAAGCACCCCAGCTCCATGCAGCAACTGTCGCATGAATGGTATTATCCGTTGCAGCGATACCTAATTTTTCCGAACCAATGAAAATAATTGGGCGTAAATAGCATGACGCCAATTTATTTTCACGGACAACATCAATTTGAGCTTGTTCAAGAGTTGCTTGATCAAATGGAATTTTCATTTGATAAATTTTTGCAGAATTTAACAAACGTTTTGTATGGTCTTGGAGACGGAAAATCGCAGTACCGTTAGGTGTTTCATAAGCACGGACACCCTCAAAAACACCCATACTATAATGTAATGTATGAGTTAAGACGTGAATTTTAGCTTCACGCCAATCAACCATTTGTCCATCTTGCCAAATAAAACCATCACGATCAGCCAAATTCATGGCGCACACTCCAAATTTTTACACAATTATTCACTTTCCAAAGCGAAACTCGCTGTTGGATCAATTAATCTTTGCCATAACTTGCAAACGACCTCTCGGGTATCGTGCCAATCCGCAGCACTCACTTGCATATTATGATTTGCAAGTGCCAAACGGTGGCTCTCGGCGCGTTCACTGAGATAAGCTTGAATCAATGCGGATACATCGTCGCTGGATAAGCAACCTGCCTTTGCGGCATCTTCAAGGATTCGTACGTTGTCGGAATAATGGGCGAGATCAGGATTCGTCCCACTCCAGGCTAATACGACATACTGTGCCATAAATTCGATGTCAACGATACCACCTGCATCCTGTTTTAGATGAAAAATTCCATCTTTTTTCTGATCTTTTGAGGAACCCAAATGATCTTTCATCTTCTGACGCATGTTCAAGACTTCTTTGCGAACCGTTTCCTCTTCTCTTGGTAATGTGAGAACCCTGCAACGCAATTCTTCAAATTTTGCTCTTAGGCTTTGCTCACCTGCGATTGAGCGTGCGCGAACAATTGCTTGATGTTCCCACAACCAGGCACTTTTGAGTTGGTACTGTTCAAATGCTTTTAAACTGGTGACCAATAAGCCTGCTTCACCAGATGGGCGCAAACGGGTATCAATTTCATAGACTCGACCATCTAAAGTTTGTGTGGTCATCAGAGACATAAATTTTTGCGCAACACGCATGGCAAATTCAAAACCGCTAATGGCCTTTTGACCATCGGTATCTGCTTGCTCATCCATATAATGAATAAAAACCAGATCGAGGTCTGAACCATAGCCCAGTTCAATGCCGCCTACTTTGCCATAACCAATCACAGCATAGGCCATGTGGTCTAATGAACAGCGTAAGCCTTCTGCGTCGACAGGATAACCATGACGCTTGGCAACCGTCTGATAAGCCAAATTTAATGTCGCGATTACAGAAACTTCTGCAATATCCGTTAAAGCATCCGAAACTTTCATCAACGGGCTTTCTGCTAGTACATCGCTTGCGGCAACCGTCAGCACATTAGATTTTTTAAATAAGCGCAATACTCGCATTTGATCTTCAACTTGATCTATTTCAATACGCAGTAATTGTTGGCGTAGTGAGTCTTCCAAATAATCTCGTCGAGGCAGTTCAAAATCCATGGATAAAAACTCATCCAGCAGAACTGGATAATGTGTCAATTCCTCACAAATCCATGGACTGACTGTCGCCATTTTGACCAAACGTTGCAGCGCCCCTTTGCTTTCAATCAGCATCACCAAATACACAGTACGGCGCATTACAGATTCGACCAGCGGCATCAATCGCATTAAAGCCACTTGCGGGCTATTCGACTGTAAAACTGCCTCAACCAAATGCGGCCAAAATTCTTTTAAACGCTGTACAGCTTTAGCAGGCAGTTTCTTGATTGCATGACCATACCAAAACTCATGAATCAGATTTTGTGCATTACTGTCTAAGATCTCATTGAGTTGGCTTTCCAGCTGACTAAAACTTTCAATCGGAGAATCTAGCCCTTTTTCTTTAATCAAATGCTCAAATTGAAAAGTCACTTTGCTGCGCTTTTGGTTGAGAAAATCAATAAAAGCATCCCAATCATCAAAACCCAAGGTATCAATTATTCGCTGACGAAGTTCAGGCTCTGTCGGTAAAGATTGTGTTTGCTGGTCATTCAAAGCTTGAATAGCATGCTCTACACGTCGTAAGAATAGATAGGCATCTTCAAGATCCTCAACGGATTGATGATCGAGTAAGCCTGCCTCACCCAAATGTTTTAGGCTAACAAGGCATTGGCGGTCTTGTAATTCTAATTTTGCTCCGCCATAAATCAGCTGAAAAACCTGCACAATAAATTCAACTTCACGAATACCACCAGCGCCCAGCTTAATATCATCTGCAATGTTACGCCGAGCCACCTCTCGTTCAATCATGGCTTTCATTTCACGCATGGCTTCAAAAGCGGTGTAATCTACATATTTACGAAAAACGAATGGGCGGGTCATGTCCAATAAACTATCACCGTCTTGCCCACCCGTGATAATACGTGCCTTAATCCATGCATAACGTTCCCACTCACGCCCATGCTGGCTTAAATATTTTTCTAAAGCCACATGACTTATTGCCAATGCTGAACCATCCCCCCAAGGACGTAAACGCATATCCACACGAAATACAAAACCATCTGCGGTAATATGATCCAATAAATAGATCAGTTTTTGCCCCCACAAAATGCAAAATTGCTGTACATCAATACACTTACGCCCATTGCTTTCACCTTGTTCATCAAAGGCAAAAATCAGGTCAATATCACTAGATAAGTTCAGCTCTTGTGCCCCAAGCTTGCCCATCCCAATGACGATCAAATCTTGAATCTTACCGTTATACCCCATCGGTTCGCCATGTTTTGCCAGCAAAGGAATTCGGGCAAAATCTTTTGCTGCAACGATACAGGCATCTGCAAAATCAGACAGTTCTCTTGTCAACTTCACCACATTGGTGAGTTGGTTGGCATCTTGCCAAATCCAGCGAAACATTAAGCGCGCACGAAGAATACGTAAGACTTTCATCCACGTATTTTCATCTTGTATATTGACTAAATGATCATAAACGAGTTGTTGAATTTGTGCAGTACTGAGCGATTGTTGAAATTGATCAATTGCATAATCATGTTCTAAAGTGGCTTGATGTAGACTTAATACTTGTTCTGCATACTGACTTGCATGTAATGTTTTTTGCAATTGCTCAATGTTCATTGAAAAGCCTGTACTTATGTTTTATCAAGTTATTTATAGCAGTTTGCTTTACATTTAGGGAGGTTTTTGTACTTTTCTTAAAAAACAAAGCTCAAAAAACCACCAGTCACAATCAAGCTAAATTATTCAAATATAGAATTATGAAATTTTTATTTTATCTTGCTTGATTTCAGGACAAACCAAAGTTTGATGGGTGTTTTTTGCAGCGGGTAACGCAACAATAAAAGTCGTTCCCTCACCTGTTTTAGAGCTTACAGAGATTTTTCCATGATTGAGATCCACAAATCGTTTACATAGAACCAGCCCTAAACCTGTTCCTCGTTCGCCAATGGTGCCTTTTATACTGGCTTTAATCTGTGGTTCAAACAGTTGTTCAATTTGCGACTGCGTCATTCCCAAACCAGTATCATGAATAATAATTTCTATATTTTTCCCTACTGGGTGCGCAACAATGGAAACTTTTCCAGAACCATCAGTACGGGTAAATTTTAAGGCATTTGAAACCAGATTTTGAATGACCGAGGTCACCATATTCATATCTGCAAAAACGCTTAAATCCTCAGCAACATTTTCAATCAGTTGTATATTTTTATTGACTGCCAAAGGCTTAAGCACATCGTAAACGATCTTTGTGGTCTGTTTTAATTTAAAATTAATTGGGTGATAAACAAAGCGCCCACCTTCTGCCATCGCCCAATTGAGCAAGTTTTCAAGTAGGGAATAAGTTGATTGCAAGGTATCATGCAGATAATCTGCAATATCCTGTATACCATCATCAGTTAATGTTTCTCGTTCGTTTGCTAAAACATCCGAAAAGCCAATTAACCCATGAAACGGCGCACGTAAATCATGTGCAATGACTTGGAAAAACTTGGTCTTACTAAAATTTAAAGCACGTTCTTGTTCATATAACTCATAATAATCTTGAGATTCAGATTTACGCGCTAAAATCGTCACCAAACCTGAGCTAAGTTCTTCTAATAAAGCCTGCTGTTTGCTTGTAAATCTTGTATCTTTATCATCATAAAAATAAACATGTGCAATAGAATCATCATCTTCTAGCTTAAAGTCATAGCACAATAAGCGTTGGTGTTTTATTCCAATTTCAGCCATATATTGTGAGAATTTTTCATAATTTTTATGGGTTTCTGAAACGATGAGCTGATTGCCAAAATACGGCGATAAACTCAATTTATGCGGAACTGACGCAGCTTTGAAATCACCATTTTCATTTGCAACCCAAATATAAGGCTCATTATGAAAAGTAAAAAAAGCATTTTCGACATTGAGAACGGCACGCGCTACACGTAAATAGCGTTCAATTTTATTATTTGAGGTATAGACCCCTAAAATCAGCGATAGTCGACAAGCACTGAGCTGTTCGGTCTGATGAGCTTCTAAGAATTCTAATTTCATGTTTACCTCATTTGCACTTTCAGTTAACACGTTAGTTATTTAAATCGCCCACTTTTAAATATCAATTTCTTCCAAATACATCAAAACTTAAGACAGAATGCAAAATACAGCCTTGGAAGAGCACTTACAAATGTTCACATAAAACAATATAACAGCAATACAACCAAATAAAAACAATGGGGTGAAAGTTTCGATAAATTTCACATTTTTTTCAACATAAGTAATCAGTTATAGCTTTATATATTTTTATGATTTAAATAGAAAAAACGAAGCGTTTTATAAAGGCCTATACTTTAAAACATGGTGATCTAATTCATGAATCAGATATCAACCTATTGGCGTCTATAGCCAAGCTTAGGGATGTAGAACTAGCAAAGATCAAAAGACAAAATAGTAAAATTCGGCATCAACCAGAGCAAGGATATCCCTTAAATGAGTGAGAAAATACGTTATTTTTAATTCATTAAAAAGAGCATTTCAAATAAATAAACCACACCATACAAGAGCATAAAAATCAGAGATAGCAGCGTTAAATTTAAAATGAATTTGAGTATTTTATACGTCTTGAAATGCTTTTCACGGAATTGTATTGAATACTGTCTAAATGGCGCAAAAAATTTAAAAATCGCACTATACACCCCTCTTTTATCTTCATAAGTGTTTGGAACAACGGTACCTTTGACAAGAATACGATAAGCACTGTTAAAAATTTGTCCAAATAGGTTCATCGGACGATCAACATCACACATCAGAATTAAACGCGCTGAATTTGCTGTGTTATATGCAAAATGAGGATAGGTTTCATCAAAGACAAAATCTTTACCATCAAACCAAGTACGGGTTTGCCCATCAATATTAATTTGGCAATTTTCAGCGTTAGGCGTCAGCAAACCGAGATGGTATCTAAAACTACTACCGATAGGATCAGCGTGTAAGCTCAGTTCAGAGCCTGCTGGTAACAGTGAAAACATGGCACCGCGAATAGCAGGGACTTGATTAAGTAATGCCAATGTCTTGGGACATAATCTTTGCGCGGAAACATGCGTTGTTCCATACCATTTTAAGTAAAATTTACTCCAACCACGTTTGTAAAAAGTGCGAAAACCAACATCATAATAACCGTCTGCTCCGGGTGTCTTGATCACTTCAAACACACCTGATGACTCTAATGCTATAGCCTCATCTCTAATAATTGCCCAATTGGCTCTAAGCACTTCAATATTTTCCAAAAAATCAGCATCTAATATTGGCTTTTTTGCAAAGCTGCGTGTCGTTATATAAAGAACACAATTAAATGGTGCAAATATAGGCCAGCTTTTTCTTAAATATTGTGAGAGTGAGTCATAACGTGCTTTTCCTCGCCAACGGTATACATAAGTCATGGCTGCTATCGAATACACGATTAAACCAATGATGATCATAATACTTAGATTCATTATAATTTTACTCCGATTATGATTTCTGTATCCTCATGGTGTGTCCTTGATTTTCCTTAAATAAAACCAATCTTCTTTACTAGATAAGCCGCACTGAGATCATTTAGTTATTTTTCAAAATAGCGGGAAAAATAAAATATTTTCAAATTATTTAAAATACTTTTAACTATAACTAATTAATTTTCCTATAGGCAAGAAATATGTACACCTTTGGTTAAGTTTTAAATAATTGAAATTAAAAATATTAACTGTCATTGTTAAGTGATCAGATACTATTTATCGCATGCTGATATTAATTATAAAAATGCTTCATTAAAGAGGGATCGATGGAACTCTAAAAATTACGTAATTTTAATTAAACATCGAAACCATCATTTAAATGCCAATCTATTAATTGATCCATAGTGATCAGAATCAGTTTTTTCTTTTTAAGCACTCGCGTTCTTATATGGTTTCTTAAGTTCTGATAGCAGTAATTTCAAACAATAAAAAAGCCCTCAAGTCTAAATATGCTTGAAGGCTTTCCATAATATATGGTCCCGAGGGTCGGACTCGAACCGACACGTCATCGCTGACAGTGGATTTTGAGTCCACCGCGTCTACCAATTTCACCACCTCGGGAGAGGTTGTGTGCGTATAATAGCGCGTTTCATTTTCTTGTCAACGACAAGTTTTCACATTTGTTTAATTTTAAGGCAGATCTGGTTTTTTTGGATTATAAAACATCAATTTCAGCCATTAATTTGAAAAACGACTATACTAGCGGCAGTTTTTAAATCCCAAATGTCAGTTTTTCTTCCTCATGATGCAACTCTCCGATTTTAATTTCGAACTTCCCGACGAACTCATTGCGCGCTACCCACTTGAAGCACGTAGCGCTTCTCGCCTTTTACATCTCAATGCAGATGGTTCATACCAAGATCTTCACTTCACCGATGTTTTTGATTTATTCAATGAAGGCGATTTATTGGTACTCAATGATACCAAAGTGATGAAAGCACGTTTAAAAGGTAAACGCGCCTCAGGGGGTGCTATTGAAGTTTTGGTTGAACGTATTTTTGATCAGACCATTGCACATTGTCATATCAAAGCCAGCAATTCGCCTAAAGCAGGTGCTGAATTATTTATTGGCAAAGATGAAGTCAAAGTGACAGTAACAGGCCGTCATGAAAACTTATTTGTGGTGGAGTTTTCACAGCCTATTTTGCAAGTTTTAGATTTATATGGACAATTGCCTATTCCGCCTTACTTTAATCGTGAAGCAGAAGCCATTGACACAGAACGCTATCAAACCGTGTTTAACGATCCAACCAAATTGGCCAGCGTAGCAGCACCGACAGCAAGTTTGCACTTTGACCAAGCCCTATTAGAAAAATTAGAGCAAAAAGGCGTAAATAAAGCGTTTGTAACCTTGCATGTGGGTGCTGGAACATTTTTACCCGTACGTACAGATCAGATCGAAAATCACATCATGCATAGTGAATGGTGTGATGTGCCTGAAGCAACCGCAAAATTGATTCAAGAAACCAAAGCACGTGGCAACAAAGTGATTGCCGTTGGAACAACAGCAACACGCGCTTTAGAAAGTGCAGCACAAGCATCTGGTGGAAAAATTGCCGCGTGGACAGGTGATACACAAATCTTTATTTATCCTGGGTATCAATTCTGTGTGGTTGATCGCTTGATCACCAACTTTCATTTACCAGAATCTACCTTGTTAATGTTGGTATCTGCATTATCTAACCGTGACAATATTATGAATGCATATCAACATGCTGTTGCAAGCAAATATCGTTTCTTTAGTTATGGCGATGCAATGTTGATTGAAAATGCAAATGGCTAAGGTCTAACAAAGCACAATGTATTTAAAAGTTATTGCTTAGTCAGCATACCAATATGCAAAGTGTGGTTTAAACACCACGCTTTGCATTCAAAATCATTTTTTCGTTACAATCAGGCATCTAAGCACTTGCTACAATAATGAATAAAGATGAATGATTTACTCACAAAAATTCAAAATGCCTTTAGTCAACAACACGCCAACAATGGCAAGACTCAGCACAATATCCATGCGATCAATCAGTTACTCTCGTCAAATCAGGATTTTGAACAGATCATTGCAAGTTTAAAGAATTGGCAAGATGATCCGAGTCTGTCTATTCAAAATTATACGTTTTGGCTTTTTATCGCGATCGCGATTGGTTTATTTGTACTGGCTATTTTTACCCACCCGATACTCTTACTGGTTGCGGGTGCGAGTGTGGCTTTTGCTTTCTATAAGCGCACTTCGACAAAAGCCCTCAATCAATTGGTTGAAGATGCTCATCAAAAGAACCTAGAAGCAAAATATCAAATTCGCTTCTATCCCAATGCCTTTGATGAAAATATTGAGTCTCCCTATAATTTCCCATTATTTGGTTTAGGGGATCATGAAAATACCATTGGTCATTGCATTTATGGCGCTTGGCAGGTCAACGGCATCAACTATCCATATATGCTGTTTAATTATCATTATGTGGATGAAGTCGAAACGCGTGATTCAGAAGGCAAAAAAAAGACTGAATATCGTCATTATGATTTATGGGGGATCATTCTAGAAAACTTCCCTGCTCAAGGTATCAGTATTTCATCTAAACAAAATCGAGCCTGCCGCCTTGGGGTAAAATGGTCGAGTGGGGATATTCGTTTCGACAATCAGTACCAATTAAGTGGTACAAATGAAATGCGACTTGCCAAATTTTTTACACCAAATCATGTATTAATGCTTGATCAAGCCATGGCTTATTTTAAAGGTGATTTTTATGTTAAAGCCCAGCGCCCTTCTTTGTGCTGGCTGTTTAAAACGGATATTACCAAAGCGCAGATGCAAGTCGATAAAGTTCAAACTGTCTATGATTTGGCTGCACAACTTGAAAGTATGAACATGCCTGATTATGAACAGTTAAAAGATTCACTGATCACGATTCTACAAGAAGTCCAGCCTCATTATGGGACAAATAAAGTTGAAAAATAAACAATTTACTTTGTCGATACAATAATTTATCGCATACTGATCAATCTGGAATTCGAACTTTAATAGACTTCAATCATGATTATTTGCCATGCCTATAGAAACCGTTGAGCGATTACTTCACCTACGCACAAGAAAAAATAAACATGTGATGCGCAATATCGCTCGGCTTTGGGAAATTGGACAACAGGCTCAATCTGCACAAGATATTTTAGATGGCTTACATCCGTGGGGAGAATGTAGAGAGTTATTTTTTCATAACCTCATCCCCAGACTGCTGTTTATGATTGGGGTACTGACTGCAATTTTTGGTTGGCTGATTCATCACTATATTCCCTACCCACTGAGTCTATTAGCAGCCTTGTTATGCTGTTTTGGCGCTTATTTAATTTATGAGCAAAGCGATCCAATTGATGAAGTCATCAATTTTTTAGAACAGCGCATGATGTTTCTCCGCTACGAATTAGATTTTAATAAAACCCCAAGTCATATCTCCACAACAAGCAATAGCTTTTTGGTCATGAGCAAGTTAAAACAAAGTTTTCCGTTGTTTTCGCAAGGCAATGTGTTGAATGAGATTGAACAATTTGCATCCACCAAATGGTTTGATGGTGAACAAGAACATCATGTGATGTTATTTCAGTATCATTATGTCGATGAGTTTTCACTGCCCAATACCCAGGGTGAAAAACAGATAATTAAGGAAACTCGTAAAAACCAATGGGGTGCTTTTATTTTTCAATTACCCGCCCTCGGCTTTGCCGCCAGTAATAAACATCATGAATTTATTCCGCCCTATACCCAAATATGGAAAACTGCGGATATTCTGGTCAGTCAAAATTTATATATTTTTGGCTATGATCAACATCAACTTGCCCGTACCATTAGTCCAAGTATCACCTTAAAATTAAGTGATTTTTTTCAACACTATTCAGGTGATATTGTTTATCATTTTGAAGAAAATATGCTGTGCTATATGGGAGATCAAGATCTCTTTCGCATTCGTCGTAAAAAACAAAAGCTTCAGGATATTTCAGCACTTCGTGGACATTTAAGAACATTAACCATGCCTGAATATGAAAAATTTAAACAGTGCATGCTAAACTTGATTTCATAAATCAAAAGGAATAATCAAAATGGGTTTAATCATATTTATTGGGATTTTTATTGTTCTGATCGTTTGGGGTATTCTGGTCAGAAATAACATTGTGCGTTATTTCAATGCGACACAACGCGCATGGGCTGAAGTTGCCAACTTTGAACGCCAGAAAGTAAAAACACTGGAAACTTTAGAGCAAACTTTGGCACAATATACACAATTTGAAAAATCAACTTTGGAAAAAGTGACCGAGTTACGTCAGCAAATTTTGAATCTAAATCTAAACAATACCGATGTTTCTCAACTACAACATGTTGAAAAACTCAATCAAGATTTAATGAAAAGTTTAAATGTGGTGGTTGAAAATTATCCTGAACTCAAAGCGGATACTTTGTATGCAAAAATGATGGATGATATTCAAGAACAAAATGAAAATGTCGGTGCAGCAATCACCATCTTTAACCGTAATGTTGAAGAATTTAATAACACCATCGAAATTTTCCCAAACAATATGATCAATACCATTACTTTGGCAAAGAAAACAATTCGTCCATTTTCCGACAATGTGGTTACTCAGAATTTTGATTACAAGCCTAATTTTAACTAAGCTTTACTCTATATTATTGGAAAAACCCATCCTTCCCAAAGAAATATTGGGAAGGTTCTTTAATCAAACATCACTTGAATAAATACGTAAAAAACAAATAATCACAATGGATTTATCAACAGGCTTGGTAAAAAACAATGGGCAACAGTCCAGTCCTTGCATGCGATTAAACTAAAATTTCAAATCGTCTGTAGGATTTAAATCGGGTATAAATTACCAGCAAATAACACCAACAGCATTACTTAGAATTACCAACCCTATGTTGAAAATCTTTTCCACCCCTCCCTTTCGCCTTCTTTTCAAAAACTGGAATGTATTTGAAATTGTTTGGCTTTTTAGTTTTATTTTCATCGGCTGTATCATTACCTTAGTTCAACACGATACATGGTTTAATTTCGTGGTATTACTCAGCGGAATTCTCTGTGTGGTATTAGCAGCAAAAGGCAATATTCTCAATTATAGTTTTGGTTTATTTAATAGCTGTGCTTATGCATGGATTTGCTATAACAACGGGCTTTATGGCGAAATGGGACTGAATCTCTTATTCTTTGTCCCAACCGCTTTGATCGGCATGCTACTTTGGCAGCAACATACCAAAGAAAAACAATTACAACAGGCCTATACCCTTCGGCAGGCTTATTTGATTTTGATCATCCTGAGCAATATAGGTTGTATTGCGATACTCGGTTATCTGCTTGCCCAAGTTGCCACTCAAAATACGCCTTATATCGATGCAACCACCAATATTCTTGCAATCACAGCAACGATTTTGATGCTGCTGCGTTTTAAAGAACAATGGTGGTTCTATATTACTTTAAATATCTTCAGTATTTTAATGTGGGCGATCCGGACCATTGATGGGAGTGGTGATGGTGCAATGATGTTATTGATGTGGTCGGCCTTTCTGATCAATGCCATCTATGGCTACTATAACTGGAACAAACTGGCACAAAACTATTCAAACTCATCCTATTGAATTTAAAAACTATGAAAAAAATCGGACTCACACTCGGTAAATATGCGCCCTTACATGCAGGTCATGTGCATGTATTTGAAACAGCATTACAAGAGGTGGATGAGCTGTATGTATTGATCTATCAAAGTTCAATTACAAGCATCCCCTTAAACATTCGCGCCCAATGGATCCGTGATTTATTTCCTCAAATTCATGTAATTGAAGCATGGGATGGGCCTGAGGGTTATTCCAATGATCGGGCGTTTGAAATAGAACAAGAAAATTACATCATTCAAAAGCTCAATGGTGTGAAAATTTCGCATTTTTATAGTAGTGAATTTTATGGTGAGCATGTGAGCATAGCACTCAATGCAATTGATCGTAGAGTGGATGAGTCACGTTTACAGGTGCCGATCTCCGCTACAATGATTCGAGCAAATGCCTTTCAAAATCGAAAATTTATTCCCAACTGTGTCTATGCAGATTTAATTAGCAAAGTCGTCTTTGTCGGTGCAATGTCTACAGGCAAGTCTACCTTGGTTGAAGCACTTGCGAAAAAGTATGCAACAACTTTTGCCCCAGAATATGGGCGTGAATATTGGGAAACTCACCAAGTTGATCGTCGTATCGGTTTTGAGGATTTCAACATTATTGCAGATCGTCATATCGCCTATGAAGATCAGGCCACTTTAGATGCAAACCGTTATTTATTTGTAGATACCAACGCGATAACCACAGCGATGTTTTGTATGGATTATCATGGACGATTACCAGAACATCTCAAACAACTTGCACTCGAAAATGCACAACGCTATGACTTATTTTTCTTGTGTGAAGATGATATTGCTTATGACGACACTTGGGATCGTAGCGGCCCACAAAAAAGAGCTATTTTTCATCAGCAAATTATTGCGGATCTCAAACAACGTCGGATTCCATACATTGCTTTAACAGGAAGTTTAGAACAACGGATTGCCAAGGTTGAACAAGTGCTAAATCAGTTTGATAAATTCAATAATTTTTTTGGATCAGCTTTTAAGCCATGAACAGGAATCGATTATGGTGATTGAGTATATTTGACTCGGAACATATCACCTAAATCACCATGTGGAATTTAAATAAAAAATTCAGTCATAATCCTGTTTATTTTCAACATAAAAAAATGACATTTTGATCATTTTCTGATATTTTCAGACCGCTAAAAAATGACTATTTTTAGAACAAAACGATCAACTTAAAATGATCAACTTAATAAAAAGACAATCTAAAGATTGGAGTAAATCTAATGTTAAAAAAATTATTCATGATGTTATGTCTGTGTTTTCTTTGGCAAGCCCCTGCTCAAGCGAAAGGCCTGTTAGTTTTCAATACAGGCGATGAAATGTTTAAGGTTGGCCCATTTCCACAAGAGGTGTTAAGTCAATATGAAGATCTTAAAAGTTTAAATGCAGGGTATAAATGTAGTCACTTTGGGATCTTATGGACAGATGTCAAAACATGGGACTGCACCTTGGTCGGTATGACTGATGCAGAACCAGATACGTTTTATGAATTACCTGATGATGTCATTTCAACCTTAAGTAAAAACCCTGAATACCAAGAAAATAAAATGCAACGTAATTTTTGGAATCATTATGGAATATTCATCATGATTCTGGGAATTATCGCCTTGATCATTATCGGTCGTAAGGCAAAAGACTAATTTTCTATCTTGTCCAAATCTAAGCTCAAAAGTGAACCACTATTCGCTTTTGAGCTGCATAAAAATAATACCTTGATATTCAAACAATAATTATTCAACGATAAAAAAATGATTCTCCTATCAACCTATTGATGTTCAAGGCGCTAAATCAATAATTTTAAATTTAACATTATGAAAAACAACATGACTGGTATTCGACCATAAAATCAGGGAAAATAGCCCCCTTTTGCAATTATCAATCAGCGAACTGTTTTTTCGCCAGATTTAGGTTATTTATGAAGTTTGAAAAATTAGGTCAGTCGGGGCGTGCTCGTCGTGGTCGTTTAACTTTAGAACATGGTGTGATTGAAACACCTGTGTTCATGCCTGTGGGAACTTATGGCACAGTTAAAGGCATGTTGCCACGCGATATCGAAGACATCAAAGCACAAATTATTTTAGGCAATACCTTCCATCTTTATTTACGTCCTGGACTAGATGTTATCCGTGAACACGGCGGTTTGCATGAGTTTATGAAATGGGGCAAACCGATTCTTACTGATTCAGGCGGCTTCCAAGTCTTCAGTCTGGGTGCTATGCGTAAAATCAAAGAAGAAGGGGTGACTTTCCGCTCACCTATTGATGGTTCAAAAGTCTTTTTATCTCCTGAAATTTCAATGGATATTCAACATACATTGAACTCAGATATTGTGATGATTTTTGATGAATGTACGCCATATCCAGCAACCCATGAAGAAGCACAGAAATCGCTTCAACTGTCATTACGTTGGGCAAAGCGTTGTAAAACTCAACATCACGATGTTTTAAAAAATAGAAACGCATTGTTTGGAATCATTCAAGGCGGAATGTATGAAGACCTTCGTGAAGAGTCTTTAAACGGTCTTAAAGAAATTGATTTTGATGGCTTTGCGATTGGTGGTTTATCTGTCGGTGAACCAAAAGAAGAAATGATCAAAGTTTTGGATTATCTGCCTGTAAAAATGCCAGAAGATAAACCACGTTATTTGATGGGTGTGGGTAAACCAGAAGATATCGTTGAAGCAATTCGTCGCGGTGTTGATATGTTCGACTGCGTCATGCCAACTCGAAATGCACGTAATGGTCATTATTTTGTTACCGATGGTCTCGTTCGAATTCGTAACAGCCAATATCGTCATGATCAAAGTCCACTGGATCCACATTGCGACTGTTATACCTGTACCAACTTCACCCGTGCTTATTTATTCCATTTGGAAAAATGCGGTGAAATGCTCGGTTCAATGTTGGGCACTATCCATAATTTACGTTATTACCAACGTTTTACCCAAGATATTCGTGATGCTTTAGATCAGGGAACTTTTGATGAATACGTGACTGATTTCTATCAACGTCGCGGTTTAGAAGTTCCTCCTTGTCCTGCTGACTAATGCCCCAATATAAAGTTGAATTGAAGATTAATTCAACAGTATTTGCGCTGAAACCCAAGACAAGGTAAATTGCTGAACAAGTCAATTTAAAAGCCATGAAAATGGCAGATAATTTTTAACATTAGGAAATTAGAATGAGCTTATTTATTTCTTCTGCTCACGCTGCAGCAGCGCCTGCACAAGGCCCAGGCATGATGGCAAACATATTGATGATTGTAGTATTTGTTGCAATCTTTTATTTTCTCATCTGGCGTCCTCAAGCAAAACGTGCAAAAGAACACCGTACTTTAATCGAAAGCTTAGGTGTTGGCAGTGAAATTGTCTTTGCAGGCGGCTTAATGGGTCGTATCCTAAAAATTGATGGCGACTTTGCAGTGGTTGAATTAAGCAAAGGAAATGAAGTCAAAGTTCAACGTGCAAGTGTTATTTCAGTACTCCCTGAAGGCACATTAAATAACCTTTAATCATAAAACGGTCGTGCACTTAGCACGACTTTTTCATTTTAAGAAGAAAGCGAATGCGTTACCCTGCATGGAAATATATATTGATTCTAGTGGTACTAGTGATCAGTACATTATATGCGCTGCCGAGTTTGTATCCTGACGAACCTGCTGTTCAAATTTCTGGTGCCAAGGCTGGTACCACAATTGATCAGTCTGTCATACAAAAAGCAGAGCAAATTTTAAAAAGTGAAAATATTAGCAGTCATGATAATACCTTCACCAACAATGCTGCCCTTCTGCGTTTAAATACGTCTGAAGCACAGTTAAAAGCAAAAGATGTCCTCAGCAAAGGTTTGGGTGAGAACTATACCGTTGCATTAAACCTTGCACCAACCACACCTGAGTGGTTGCAAAAAATTGGCGCTAAACCAATGAAGCTTGGTTTGGACTTACGTGGTGGTGTTCATTTCTTACTTGAAGTAGATATGGACAAAGCTATTGCACAACGTATGGAAACTTCAGCAACAGACTTACGTCGTGAGTTCCGTGACAATAAGATTAAATTTAATAGTCTTTCATTGAACAACAATACCATTACGATTCAGTTTGCAAATAATGATGACCGTGCAGCGGTAATGGACTTTTTACGTCGTGATGGGAATAAGTTCAATCAACAAGCTTTAGCAACGGATACAGGTTCTACGCTTAAGTTGACCTATAACGATGCGACCAAGCAAGATATTCAATCTTATGCACTCAACCAAAACTTAACCACTTTACGTAACCGTATTAATGAGTTAGGTGTAGCTGAAGCATTGGTACAAAGCCAAGGTAGCAACCGTATTGTGGTTGAATTGCCTGGTGTACAAGACACTGCCGAAGCTAAACGTGTCTTGGGGCGTACTGCAAACCTTGAATTCCGTTTAGTGTCTGATTTAAATGATCAATATATTGACCGTTTCACAGGTAAATATAATGGTCAACCTTTACCGCCTGGTACTGAAGTTTTTGCTTACGAATCTTTGGACAGTGGTCGTGAACTATTATTAAATCGCAGCCGTATCCTTACGGGTGAACGTGTACAAAATGCATCAAGTGGTTTTAGCCAAGATAGTGGTGGCGCTGAAGTAAATATTACTTTAGATACTGCTGGTGGTAAGTTGATGTCAGATGCAACCCGTACTGCTGTTGGCAAACGTATGGCGGTTTTGTTTATTGAAAATAAACAAAAAATCACCTCTGTTGCTGATCCAGTTACAGGTGCAATGACAGAAGTTCGTACCCCATATACTGAATCTGTGGTAATCAATGCTGCAAATATTCAAGCGGTTTTAGGTTCATCTTTCCGTATTACTGGTTTAGATTCTCCTCAAGAAGCGGCTGAACTTGCATTGATGTTACGTGCTGGTGCTTTAGCTGCACCAATGTACTTTGTAGAAGAACGAGTTGTTGGTCCAAGTTTGGGGCAAGAGAACATCGACAAAGGCGTATTATCAACTCAAGTTGGCTTCCTGCTTGTTGCAATCTGGATGATCGTGTTCTTCCGTCTATTTGGTTTAATTGCTGATGTAGCATTAGTGATTAACTTGGCAATGCTTCTCACCATCATGTCTTGGATCGGGGCTTCACTGACCTTGCCAGGTATTGCAGGTATCGTAATCACCATTGGTATGGCGGTCGATGCCAACGTACTGATCTGTGAGCGAATACGAGAAGAAATGCGCTGGGGCGCCTCGCCCAAACAGGCCATTATTGCCGGTTATGATCGAGCCTATAACACCATTCTCGACTCAAACTTAACCACATTCTTGGTTGCATTTATTCTGTTTGCAATTGGTACGGGTCCAATCAAAGGCTTCGCTGTAACGCTGATGATTGGTATTATTTGCTCAATGTTTACTGCAATTACAGTAACACGTGCAATTGTTCAATTGGTATATGGCAGAAAACGTAACTTGAATAAGTTGAGCATATAGGAGATCGAAGATGACTGATGTGACTCAACCGAAAAAGAAATATGGTCGCCCTGATGATGAGCATGTAATTAATTTCATGAAGATTGCCAAACCAGCGGCAATCATCTCAATCCTTTTGACCATTGCAAGTATCTTCTTTATTGCAACCAAAGGCTTAAATCTTGGTTTAGATTTTACTGGTGGTGTTTCTGCAGAATTGAACTATCAATATGCGGCAAAACCAGCAGACGTGATTTCGAATTTGGATAAAGCTGGCTTTAAAGATGCAGTTGTACAAACATTAGGTTCAAACAAAGACTTAATTGTACGTATGCCTGCGCAAGACCTTAAAGTTGAAGACTTAAGCAATACCATCACCAAAGCGGTTCAATTGCCGAATAACACTGCTGTTGTTCACAAAGTTGACTCTGTCGGTGGTCAAGTCGGTAATGAGCTATATTTACGCTCTGCAGGTGCTGTAGCGCTTGCAATGCTACTTATGCTGATCTACGTGACCATTCGCTTCGAGTTTAAACTTGCAGTTGGTGCAGTGCTTTCATTACTGCACGATGTGATCGTAACGATTGGTATTTTTGCAATGATGCAATGGCCATTTGACCTTACTGTTTTAGCGGCTATTCTTGCCTTAATCGGCTTCTCGTTAAACGATAACATTGTTGTATCGGATCGTATCCGTGAAAACTTCCGTAAGATTCGTGGCGCGACACCGTTAGAAATTGTGAATATTGCCTTAACTGAAACCTTAAAACGTACCATTCATACTTCGATGACATTATTGCTGGTTGTACTTGCAATGATGTTCTTGGGTGGTGATGGCTTACACTGGTTCTCAGTTGCCATGTTTATTGGTGTATTTGTGGGTACGTATTCTTCAATCTATATTGGTACTGCATTTGCATTGTGGCGTGGTCTTAACCGTCAAGACTTTATCGTACAAGTTAAACCTGAATTCGAAGATGAAGAGCATATTCCTCATTAAGTTTCAGTTTTAATTAAAAAAGCTCATCTTTGGATGAGCTTTTTTATGCTTAAAATTTAACATCACAACGCAAAGAAGTTGTTCTATTCATAAAACCTTACGCTATCCCACAATTCAGCATCTGCTGATTTACATCATATAGCGATATCAATACAAAATAGGTATACGAGGTAAATTGTGACTACTGAGCATAATATTTTGCAGTTGGATAATACTTGGTCTTTTCCTTCCATTTTCCATTAATCAAATTACGATCTGTGACTTCAACTTGATCACCTTGTGGTAAAGTAGCATCCTCAATAAACTCTCGAACCAGCAATAAACCTTTTCTAGGTACAACTTGATACTCAGAACGAATATGGTAGCAACAGCCACTTTTATTAAAGGTGATGATACGTTTGCGCTTTTTGTCTAGCTCGAACATACCTAAATTTTCTTGAGTGAGTGCAGACAGTTCCTGACTTAAAACAAATTTATTCTTGCTTTGATTAAATACATAAATGTCATACACAGGACCGCCATAAGAACCATAATTGCCGTTTCTAATCGCGAGGTCTTCTGTTCCATCGAAGTTAAAATCATCAAAAATCAAAGGACTTTGTTCGCCATAAAGCTGTATAACATTAACACTCGGTTTAAACTTTTCATCCAAATACATGGTCAATTCATCAGAGTGAAATGCTTGAAATACCGCTTTACTGCCCTTTTTTAATAGTTTTACTTCAGCCTTAGCCCCACATTCATCTTTTTCACATGCAATGTCAATTACGGCATCATAGTGTTTAGAGCCATCTTGAATTTCAAAAACTTGTGCATGCGTTATAGACAAGGAAAATGCCAGATAGATGCCTAAGCTGTTACAGATTATTTTAAATGGTTGATTCATCATTTTTTATTCAGTCAATTTTATCAAAATCATAGCATTAAAATTGCTTAAATAAAAAACCGCCCGAAGGCGGTTAGGCTCCCTCCTTTATCAAAGGAGGCTTGGGGTGGATTTAATCCGATAGCGGCTTAGTGCCCACCACCATTGATTGCTTTTGTCATCTCTTCAACAACTTTCTTGGCATCACCAAAAATCATCATGGTTTTGTCATTGTAGAATAAGTCATTGTCTAAACCTGCATAACCTGTTGCCATAGAGCGCTTGATCACCATAATGGTACGTGCTTTATGTGCTTCAAGAATCGGCATACCATAAATTGGTGAACTTGGATCATCTTTAGCTGCTGGGTTAACCACGTCATTCGCACCAATTACCAGTACAACATCAGTCGCTGGGAAATCAGAGTTGATCTCGTCCATTTCCAAGATGTCTTCATATGCAACATCAGCTTCCGCCAACAATACATTCATATGACCAGGCATACGACCCGCAACTGGATGGATTGCAAAACGAACCGTTACACCTTGTTCTTTCAAGATTTCACACAATTCTTTCACTGCGTTTTGTGCACGACCTTGCGCCATACCATAACCCGGTACAATCACAACGCTGTCTGCATTTGACATCAAGAAGCCCGCATCATCCGCAGAACCAGAACGGTAATTACGTTGAACTTGCTCACCTTTATCAACCGATGCTACAGCCGTACCACCCATCGCACCACCAAACAATACATTGATGATTGAACGGTTCATTGCTTTACACATGATGTAAGACAGAATTGCACCTGATGAACCCACCAGAGAACCCGCAACAATTAGCATGTTGTTTTCAAGTGTGAAACCAATACCTGCCGCAGCCCAACCAGAGAATGAGTTCAGTAGTGAAACCACCACTGGCATATCACCGCCACCAACTGGTGCAATCCAAACCCAACCAAATGCCAATGCCAGTGCAGTCATCGCCCAGAATGCTTGCATATTGCCTGTAGTAAAGAAGTACACACCACACGCCAGCATAGCCAGAAAAATGATCGCTTGAACAGGTTTAACCCAAGCACCTGAAATGGTTTTTGCCCATTTCTTTGCAGCTAACTTACCATAAGCAAATACAGATGCAGTAAAGGTAATCGCACCAACGAAACAACCGACAAATAATTCAAATAAATGAACTTTACTCATATGCGCATGCTGTACACCAGCAGCGGTTAAAGCAGATTCGTTTTGTGCAAACAAAGCAGTCAGTTGGTTATTATGTAAAATTGCAGCAATTGCAATTAATACCGCAGCCAAACCAACAAGTGAGTGCATCAATGCCACTGTTTCTGGCATTTGGGTCATTGGAACTGTACGTGCACGCGCAATACCGACAATTGCACCCAACACCATTGCACCACCAATCATCCATACAACAGGATGATCTGCGACAAAGAATGTGGTGATTACTGCAATCGCCATGGCAATCATACCGTAACGGTTACCAGCAATCGCAGTTTTAGGACCTGAAAGACCACGTAAGGTTAAGATGAAAAGGACCGCACCTACAAGGTAGAACCAATCCGCATATTCTCGAATAAATTCCATAGATTAGCCCTCTTTTTTCTTTTGTTTTGGCTTAAACATTTCAAGCATACGTGCAGTCACTGCGAAGCCACCAAAAATGTTAATACTTGCCAAGAACACTGCAATTGCACCAAGTACACTAACAACATTCACGGATTGGAATTGTACACTTGCGTCTACAACACCAGGAATTCCAACTGTTTGTATCATCGCACCCACAACGATAATTGAGGACAATGCATTGGTTACTGCCATTAACGGCGTATGCAATGCAGGTGTTACACCCCAAACCACGTAGTAACCAACAAAGATGGCTAAGACGAAAATAGTAATAGTTTCAACCATGATGACTCTCCTTAACCACGCTTCAGCAGTACTTGACCGCCATGAGTTACTAGAAGTGCTTTTTGAATTTCGTCTTGTTGATTGATGGCAAAGTTTTTTTCTTGATCAAACAAAGTTTCTACGAAATTGAAAACATTACGTGCATACAGTGCCGAAGCTTCTGTCGATACTGTAGAAGGAATATTTGGAATGCCTAAAATCGTCACGCCATTGTCAGTGACAACATTTTCACCATTCTTAGAACCTTCAACATTGCCGCCTGATTCAACCGCCATATCTAGGATGATTGAACCCGGTTTCATTTTGGCAACAGTTTCAGCTTTGATTAAGCGAGGCGCATCACGACCTGGCAACAACGCAGTAGTAATCACGATGTCAGCATTTGACACGGCTTTATCTACGATGATGGCTTGGTCTTGAATATATTGCTCGCCTGGCATCCAGCCATAACCATTTTTAGCGGCATCGGCAGCTTTTTGTTTTTCTTCATCAGACATCGGTACATCTAACCACTTACCACCAAGCGATTCGACTTGGTCACGTGCAGTTGGACGTAAATCTGTTGCTTCAACAACTGCGCCTAAGCGTTTTGCAGTTGCAATGGCTTGAAGACCTGCGACACCCACACCCATAATCACGATACGAGCGGGTTTCACAGTACCTGCAGCAGTCATCAGCATTGGGAACATGCGTTGATATTCCGCAGCGGCCAATAACACTGACTTATAACCTGCAAGGTTGGCTTGAGAAGACAATACATCCATATTTTGCGCACGAGACAGTGTTCGTGGCAAAAGCTCTAACGCAAATGCAGACACTTGTTGTGACGCAAATTGGTCAAGTTCAGTATTACGGTATGGGTCAAACATTGCTACCACAGCTGTTCCAGCGGCAAGCTTTTGAATTTCCTCACCTTGTGGTGCACGAACTTTCAAAATAATTTGACTACCTGTATAGGCATCATCTGTAATTTTAGCGCCGACTTGTTCATAAGCACTGTCAATATAAGCCGCTTTTTTACCAGCGCCTCGTTCAATGACAATACTATGACCAGCACTAATCAACTTTTTTACTGTCTCTGGCGTAGCGGCTACGCGGTTTTCACCGACGACAGATTCTTTTGGGATTCCAATCTGCATGAGCGTTCCTCAAGCTAATTTTTCTTCAAGTAAACATCGTAAATAACCCGATGTTTCCCCCAGATGCGTTGTTATGAATTTTTGGATTCTAATTGAACTTTTTTAAAATACCACCCAATATTTATTTAATAAATACCCATATTTTGAACTGATGATTCATAAATATAATTGTGCGACATACCCTATATTCAATTTATTGTATTTTTCTCGTATTATCCTGCTCAGTTTTTTTGACATATCCTGTCTCCAATTTTTAAAAACGATGTTTTTTTAAGCTTATTAGCATATTTTAGGCTGCTCGCCCTACCCTACTGATTGGCATTTACAGCAGTATGATTCACTTTTAAGCATTCCAGCTTGCTGTTTAAATACTCCATAAAACAATAGATTTAGCACAAAAACCAACATCCCTATTGACCTTTCTGACAAATTACATGGTTTTTTTATCAGCTTATATTGGCCTTTTCTATCATTTTTTCCGTCAAAAATGTAAGTCGGTTTTTATTACATTTTTTAATTTCATTAATAAAAAAAAGTACTTGGAATAACCATTAGAATTACCCTAGAACTGAGTCTAAAGCAATTACAAAAAATTTTAGTTTTTTTTTATTTGCCATTTTGTCAGTTAATAATACTCGAACAGCTTGAACCAACCATTACGATGTTGCACCTTTTTTGTGCAAAAAATAGCATATTGAATTTGAGCAGTTTATAAACAAGGATTTCAAGGTTGATTTTTATACAATTTTTATTTCAATCTATTTAAATGCTACTTAAATCCACACAAAAAGAAGTAAGCAAGTGTGTTTTATATTCCTTTTATTGCGCCAATTCATTCTTTTTTTGTATTTCCACTGATTGAAAACAACATTTATACTGCTTGTTCAAATTTACATGTCGTATAGCGACATCGTCAATGCAGTCAAATTCATGAAACTTTCTTTATCCAGTACCCAACTCGGTTCGATTTTCGCACTTGGTGCGGCTTTCTTATTTAGTACCAAAGCTATTTTTATTAAACAAGCTTACGCATTATCGCCATTGGTTGACAGCACCGTGCTTATGGCATTGCGAATGGCAAGTGCCCTGCCTTTTTTCCTTTTACTGTGTTGGTTCAATCGCCATCATAATAAAAATATGACAGGAAAAGACTGGGCCTTATTGGTTGCTGCAGGTTTGATGGGCTATTATCTTTCAAGTTGGCTCGACTTCGCTGGTCTGATGTATATCAGTGCTTCGTTAGAACGTATTATTTTATTTCTCTATCCAACACTGACAGTGATTGCCACAAGCTTTATTTATAAGCAAAAACTCAACTTTAGAACCATACTAGCGATTGCATTAAGCTATGGTGGTACAGTGATTGTGATGCTGCAAGAGCAAAGCACAGTACCGCATGAAGGAAATTTCTGGCTAGGCGTGAGTTTAGTCTTTGCCAGTGCGGTTTGTTTTGCGACGTACTTACTCATGACCCCACGTTTAATTCAAAAATTTGGTTCATGGAATTACACTGGTTTGGCATTAAGCATTGCATGTTTTGGTACGCTAACCCATTTTATCATTGCAACACCCCAGCCGATTCAACTGCTTACTCAACTTCCGATACAAGTCATTTGGTATGGTATCGCCTTAGGCTTATTGGTGACGGTTTTACCGACGATTTTGGTCGCGCAAAGTATTTCTCGTTTAGGTGCTGCACAAGCAGCTATGATTGGTTCGATTGGCCCGATCCTAACCATTATTTTGGCTGTGGCTTTGCTCGGTGAGCATATGAATGCGATACAATGGTTTGGTTGTTTACTGAATATCATCGGTGTCATGATGATTACTTTGTCTAAAAAGAAACTTGCACACTAAATTGTGCAGAAACCTGGAAGGAATATGCATTTTAAAATTGTATCGCCGAGTGCCTGTGTAGATGTTGAAAATATCCAGTTGGCACAGTCGCATTTGGAACAGTTAGGTCATACAGTCAGTTTGGGTGAACATGTATTTTCACAACATCGCTATTTGGCAGGTACAGTTGATCAACGTATTCAAGATTTAAAACAGGCATGTTTAGATCCAAACATTGATGCAATTTGGTGTGGCCGTGGTGGTACTGGCGCTGCAATGTTATTGCCATTTTTAGATGAGTGGATTTTAAATAAACCCATTATTGGTTATTCAGATACCACCGTGTTATTAAACTATATCGCGATGCATCATGGACAATCTTTACATGCGCCTGTATTTCAGGAAATTGCCGTTAAAAATTTAGACAATAGCCCCCTGTCATATGATGCTTTAAAAACCATCAGCCTGTTATCCGCGGATATAAACCAACATGGTCATTATCCCTTATCCAGCGCAAATGGTTTTGCTCAAGATCAGCACATTGAAGATGTTAAAATCTTAGGCGGAAATCTTACTGTACTGTGTACTTTACAAGGCACACCGTCTGCCTTAAAACTGAATCAGCCGAGTGTTTTACTGATTGAAGATGTAGGCGAACCCTATTATCGAATTGAACGCTCATTGACTCAACTCCTACAAAGTATTGATACTTCAAACTTAAAGGCTTTGGTCTTGGGTGATTTTTATCAATGCCCACAAAAAAATGTCCCGCAAAGTATTGTTGAGATTGTGAAAGAACATCTCGATCCACTGCACATCCCACTTTACCAATGTGACTGGTTTGGTCATGGTGAAGTCAACCGTCCATTTTGGTTAGGGAAAACGGGCAAGATTGTAGATTCACAACTCATTATTTAACGGCTAGGTTATTTAATGACTGGGTTATTTTAGTACAGGGCTATTTCAGCGCATTGAATATAAAAATAGCCAATAACTTGCTTAAGATAGGCCTCTACGAAATCCTAGTCAGTGCTTACTGGGATTTCCTAAGAGCATCAAAGCAAAGATAACCAACCTATATACTTTTAATCCTGAGCAATACTTTACTTGCATCGTGCTTCTTCTGATCACTTTTCTATATGACGGTTTTCTTGTTTAACAGCCCCTTGATTGTTCATTCATAAATACGATCAGTTGCTTCGGTTTTTTCTTGGCATTTTCACTTGACCTTAAGTTAACTTGAGCTTTGATACTGTCGGAAATTTCCAGTCAATCAAAAGAGCCATCCATGCATTCCAGATCAGAATCCGCGCAAATCAAATCGTTCCAGATGATTAACCCAAATACACTTTATAATCCAACAGCATTTGCGTATAGTCATGTGGCTGAAGTACGCCATTATTTGCGTATTTTGCATATATCTGGACAAGGTGGTGAAAACCAACAAGGACAATTATCCCAAGATTTTGCACAACAAGTTCATCAAGCTTTTGTCAATCTGCAACATGCCCTACAAGCGGCTGATGCATTATTATTGGATATTGCTGTTTTAAGAGTGCTTGTGGTCGATCACAGTGCCAAAAAACATCAGTTTTTAATTCAGGAAATGCAACAACTTTGGAAAGATCAACCTTTCCCTGCGTGTACACTGATTCCTGTCCCGTGTCTTGCTTTACAAGGAATGCTCATTGAAATTGAAGCAACTGCCTATTGTATGTAACTCCAAGAACTAGGATATTTTTATGAATGCTCAACTCGATATTAGCCAAAATAAAGCATTACTTTGGCTGATGGCGATTGCCTGCGGTTTATGCGCAGGAGCAAACTATTATAGTCAGCCGCTGATTCACTCGATTCAACTCTATTTCAACATGCCAGAATCACAGGTGGCACTTACAGTGACCTTTGCCCAAGTGTCTTATGCACTTGGTCTTTTATTCATTGTGCCCATGGGTGATATTGTCAATAAAATCAAATTTATTCCTTGGTTAATGTTTTGTGCCGCGATTGGTTTATTGATGTGTGCTTTTGCTGTCAATTTACCCATGCTTTGGGTTGGCACAATTATTACAGGTCTATTTTCAGTTGCGGCTCAGGTTTTAATCCCTCTTGCAACGATGGCAGTTAAACCTGAAAAAACAGGTGAAGTTGTTGGCTTTTTAATGAGTGGGCTTTTAGTCGGGTTATTGCTTTCCACCAGTCTTGCCGGTTTGTTATCTAACCTGTTTAACTGGAAACTGATTTACTTTGTCAGTGCGGTATTAATGTTGATTCTTGCCTATTTATTGAAAAAACGTTTGCCACATGTACCTGTGTTTAAAATGAGTTATGGCAAAATTTTCTACTCAATGGGTGTGTTGTTAAAAGAAGAACGTCGTTTAGTCTATCGTGCAATTATTGGTGGCTTTGCATTTGCAGCCATGAGTATTTTATTTTCAACGATTGCTGTTTTACTGACTTCTGAACCGTTTAAATTACCTGATGTTTTGGTTGGTGTTGCAACGATCATTGGGGTATTTGGTGCTTTAGCCACTGCAAAAATTGGTAAAATCGCAGACCGTGGACATACCAGTATCCTGACATGGATTGGGGTAGCGTTGATGATCATCAGTTGGGCATTGCTTTATTTCGGTGGAAAGTACCTCACCAGTTATATTTTAGGGTATGGCCTGATTAGCTTTGGACTCGCTGTGGTTCATACCAGCAATCAAAATATCATTTTCCGTTTACGCCCAGATGCCAAATCTCGGATTAACTCTATCTATATGACAGCCTATTTCACAGGTGGTGCATGTGGTTCCGCTTTAGGGGTTTATGCATGGCATCATGGAGGTTGGACCATGACTTGTCTTGTTGGTGTATGTTTGGTTATGGGTTCTGCACTATTTTCTCTGCTAGATCGTCTATATCTCAATAGAGCACAGACCATTTAAAGCATTCTAAAATCAAAATCTCTCAAATTTGAGGGATTTTGATTTTTTAAGAGACTGATTATTTTAATAAAAATACGGATACCCAAATCATTCTATTTGAATAATATTCACTGTAACTATTGTGTCAAAAAACTGATCATAATATATTCACATCAATAGTCTGCGATAAAATTCCAAAAAATGCGATGTACACAATTTAAATGGATATGCGGGTTACTCTCTTAAAGCTATATGAATAAACAGTTGAGGAGCAGTAATTATACGGAAGACAAATCTCAGAGCTTTAAAGAAATTTGTACAGGACAATCTATTTTTTTTGGAAAAAACATCCAAATATCCATGATTATTCAAATTTAAAGTTGATACACTTTGGTCCAAATGATACCCCTGCTTGTCTTTGCTAAAGCGTGATTGACGATACTCAAGCAAGGTTTTATTCAGCTCGCACAACAGTCAACATTCATCCTGATAGATCAATCAAGAGTTTATCCCTTATGAAAAAAATACGATTAGCATGCTTACCGATCAGTTTTTTATGTACTTTTTCAAGCTTGGTCTTCGCAGCACCAATAGGAAATGAAAACTTATTAAGCCAAGCTTTTATAAACTGTGACAACAGTGCCCAAGGTATTATAGAACAGGCAACTTGTCTAAAAGATGAGGCTGAACGTCAAGATGCACGATTGAATAGTACCTATAAAAAATTACAATCGCATTTGAGTGCTACCCAGAAAACAAAACTGGTTGCATCACAACGCATTTGGCTACAATCACGTCAAAGTGATGCTGAACTGGAAACAACGCTGTATGGTCAATCACAGCCAGACAACTTGCAAACTGAACTTAATGATATACAGCGTATCGCAGGCCGCACTGCACAATTGCAACGCTATCTGAATTTACTTCAATAATGCGAATCAAAGCATAGAGATATTCAAGAACGAACATCGAGATCAAGATAAAACTAAAGGTCAAATATATGAAAAAATTTAAAACTACTACATTGCTGTTCATCTCTCTTCTTCCTTTTGTAGCTTTTGCCGATGATGAAATGTCTCGTCCCCTTCCAGATGATTCTTATATTCATGCCAAATTAAGCAGCAGTTATGGCCAATGTATCAAGCAAAGCGGTGCAGTAACATTTGAAATGCAAAGCTGTATGGACCAAGAATATGCTCAACATAAGAACCGCGTTCAACAGGCCTTTGCCAAAATCATCAGTCGTCCAGACAGTGTGAAAAAAGACCGGCAGATGGATGAAATCGCAGCATGGTGGGAAAACACCGACAAGTATTGTAATTGGGATCCGAAAACCGAAGGACAAGGACAAATGTTAGATGCACAGTCTTGCCGTCTGAACCGTATTGCCAATCTTGCGGATAAAATCAGCCACTATTGAGTCTCACAAATTAAAACTTAGCATCCCATCGTATTCAATAAAGTACTGTTGATTGGCATATTGTGATCCGTGAAACTGGGCTTATCTATGCCCAACGGTTGCATACTTATCTTCACATACTCACTTAGACTTTCTGAGAGTCTGTCAATCTTGTTGAGTAAGTAATTGATGCCCGAATGTAGCTAAAAAGTATTTTTATAAATTATTGTCATTCACAATCAATACAATAGCGTATCTGCTATTTTGAGGTTGTACTTTTGGATAAATTTGCCTTCTTAAAGAATATTCAGGAATGGTCTGATCAGTATCCATGGATAGAGATGCTAACATCATTATCCATTCTAATTTTTTTCGCCTTTGTCGCAAATTATATTGCAAAACAAGTCGTTGTTCGTGGGATACGTAAACTTATTTCAAAAATGAAGTTTGCACACAGTGAAATTTTTTCCCAGCATAGTGTTATCCGCAGAGTGGCGAATATTGTTCCTGCCATCGTTATTTTAAATGGTATTACCACAGTTCCACATTTGTCCTTAAAAGCGGTTGGCCTGATACAAATGGCTGCACAGGCGTTTATCTTCCTAACTATTGCACTGGCCATCAGCGAACTTTTAAATGTCTTTAATCTGCTTTATCAACGTAATCCAAAATCACTGAATAAGCCCATCAAAGGCTATCTTCAACTGATCAAACTGATTTTGTTTATCGTTTGTGGTCTGCTGATCTTAGGTACCTTCTTAAAGAAAGATGTTTTTACCCTGCTTGCTGGTTTTGGTGCGATGGCAGCAGTATTGTTACTGGTTTTTCAAAATACGATTCTGTCCTTGGTGGCATCGGTGCAAATCTCTTCCTACGATATGGTTCGTATCGGTGACTGGATTGAAATGCCAACATTAAATGCAGATGGTGATGTGATTGATATGTCCTTACATACCATTACCGTACAGAATTTTGATAAAACCTTTACCACAATTCCCACCAATAAGTTGGTGACGGACACCTTTAAAAACTGGCGTGGGATGAAATTGTTGGGGGCGAGACGAATCAAGCGCTCAATCTTTATTGATCAAACCAGCATTCATTTTATTACCCATGAAGAACAACAGAAATTAAAAGCTTTCCTGTTACTGGATCAGTATTTGGATAATAAACAATCTGAATTGGACAGCTTTAATCAACAGTTTGAAGATCAGTCAATCTATAACCAGCGCCGCCTGACCAATATTGGAACATTTCGGGCCTATGTCGAGTTCTACCTAAAGCAACATGCTGGTATTGCTAAAAACCAATCCCTAATTATCCGTCAGTTACAGCCGACAAGTGAGGGATTACCGCTGGAAATCTATGCATTTGCCAATACAACGGTATGGAATGATTATGAGGCAATCCAGTCCGATATATTTGACCATCTGATGGCAATTATTCCTGAGTTTGGGCTCAAGATTTATCAAGCGCCTTCTGGTTCAGATTTACGCTCATTGTCAAAACACGCTGAAAGTAGCTCGGAACTTCTGTCCTGAGTTGTTCATTTACATCAAAAAAGCCCATGCGATAACCATGGGCTTGCTTGCAATGAAAAAAGAAGGTTCATAGCGTCCTCCATAATCAATTCAAAGCATAAACTGACGGCTAAAACCTTTACTAAATATCTTGAACATAATTCTATATTTATTTCACCGCTATCTAATTATAAAAGATCTATCGGTTCTATTTCAGCGAGATAGTCACTATCCAAAATTTTTAACGTTTTATTTTTAAACTGAATGATGTTTAAGTCTGATAAATCTTTAAAAATCCGATTTAGTTGTCTGGTCGAAATTCCTAACATAGCAGCAATAGAATCACGTTTTTCCAAGTGAATCATACTCCCTTCCATTTCCGCCCTAATTGCTAAATATTTACGTACTTTTATAAATGCTGGAAGCGTTGCATTTGTTAGCAGTTGAGTAGAAGCATATAATTTTTGACTAAGATGAGAGCAGATAAAACGTAGAAAAGCTGGATCGTTAAACGCATATTGCTCAATTTTGCTCAGAGATATCTCGAGAATATCCGCTTTTGAAATCGCAGTCACCGTACTTACTGTACCTATATCTCTATCTAAAAAAAGCTCTAAATCACCAATCACGGAAAAAGCCCTTTCAATAGAGAATACTGCACAACTCCCATCTTTTTGGTAATGTTCTACTTGTAATTTTCCATTCACAAGTAAATAGAGGCTACTTAGCGAGCTTCCTTGTGCAAGCAGAAACTCACCTGCTTCTATTTGTTTTAATAAGAAATTTTCTAATAATATTGGAGAAAAATAACGCGATAAAGAAAACTCATCGATATAATTCTGTATTAATTCATCATTACTAATAGTCCTCATCTTTTACTGCTCTTCATTCAAAACTATCTATATTTTCAGAGTCTTTATCAATATTTTAAACCTATACTGAGCCTAGATAATAGGTAATAAACAGTGACATAAACCCAAGCTATCCTCTTGAGACAAGGTATTTTACGATCAATATAAAAAAAGGTCATCTGTCCTTTTTTTAATTTATCTTGAAGCATAAGCTGTAGACCACTCCAATAGCCAAAGTTGTGTCACGATGAGCCCCTTACTGATCCATATAAAATGACTTCGGATGATGAATTTGCAATGCGGCGATCAACGCATACGCCTAAATTGAAGATGTTAGCGAAAAGTCATCTGGACATTATGTTATTGATTGCTTCTATTTAATACATAAGCCTGTAGCTGCTCTCGTAGTAACCAGAATCAAAACAGATTACTTTAAAAAGCATTTATTGAGCTTATTAAAAGTAAAAATCTATAATTTTGATAGGAATAAGAAACTGAAATGAATACTGACATTATTAAAGGTCGTCTACTCTTTTTGAAAGAGGCTGAAAACCTGAAAAATATAATGCGTTCCTCTCATACCTCTAAAGGCAGAATTGAAAGTACAGCCGAGCATACATGGAGGCTTGCCCTGTTAGCTCTTGTATTTGAAGATGAATTAAAATATCTAGACTTTTCAAAGGTTTTAAAGATGTGTCTTGTTCATGATTTAGGCGAGACAATCAATGGTGATGTTCCAGCGACTGAAAAGAAAAACCATCCAGATAAAGACGTTCAAGAACGTAACGATCTATTATTACTTACTCAATCCCTAGATGCTCCCCTAAGAAACGCCATACTTGAATTATGGGAAGAATATGAAGCAGGTCTAACGCAAGAAGCTGTTGCAGTAAAGGCTTTAGATAAGTTAGAAACAATTTTACAGCATAATCAAGGAATTAATCCTGATGATTTTGATTATGAGTTTAATCTTAGCTATGGTGAAAAATATACAGATAAACATCCATTATTTAAAAGTATCCGTGCCCTCATGGATACAGAAACAATGCAAAAAATTAATAACAGTAAATAGAGATAAAAAGCCCATGTTCTAGTCATGGGCTTGGTTGTAATAAGAAAGATTTTTAACTAAAACATATCTCTTTTATTGCGTTTCAAGGGCCTTTTAAATTTCTAGCACACTCCCAAACTCTGTCCAAATATTGGCAAGCACTTAAAAATTAATTTTTATACAAATCATATATATAGGTTTTTAAATTCCTGTGGAAGATCTGATTAAAATCTGCTTAATAGGTAATGGATTGCCTTAATGTTTTAATTAAGAGTTCATATAAATGATCGACCGCTTTTGAATTAAGCGAGGCTCTACTTCTATATACAGATGCTTCCATGGGTGCTAATGGGCCTAGTCCGTGCTCTGCTCCTAAAATTTCTAAATGCTGAGGCGCGCTACATTGTGTGAAAACTGCGACGGCTAAACCACTTTCAACTGCTGCAATTTGCCCGATTAAACTTGAACTATTATAAACTACACGATAACGACGACCTTGCAATGCGAGCGAATTGATCGCACTTTTTTTGGCTAAACTGGTACTCTCATAAACAGCAATCGGTATCGGATCTTCACGCCATAATTCAAATTGGGGAGAACCTACCCACACCATTGGCTCATGAAACAATAAAGTGCCTTGACGGGGGTTATCCCTTGAAATCAATGCTAAATCAATCTCGCCATTTTCTATACGTGGGATCAATGAAGTCGATTGTTCACAAATAAATTCTATTTCAACGCCGCTATAACGTGGTGCAAAACGCTTAAGCACTGGCGTTAAATATTTAGCAGCATAATCATCGGGTACGCCAAGTCTAATCCGACCGGTTAACTCTTCTCCATTAAAAGCCATTTGTGTTTCATGATGTAGATCAAGTATCCGTCTTGCATAACCTAAAAGAAGTTGCCCTTCAGAAGTAAGTTGAATTTGTCTATGCGTTCGAATTAAAAGTTGGCATTTTAAAGCGCCTTCCAATTTTTTTAACTGCATACTGACAGCGGACTGTGAACGGTATAGCTCAGGTGCTGCATTTGAAAGAGAACCTGTATCAACAACTGCGACAAAACATTTTAACCAATCAATCTGTAGATTTTGTAGATTCATGATTATCCTAAATTATTCGATTTACGAATAGTATATGCAAGAATTATGCGCTTTTCATTTTAACTTTCTAAGTCCATAATTCATTAAGAAAAGAAGGAAATTTCCCCTAATTTTCATCAGCGATCATTAGGTATATAGCTCAGTAGAAAATTTAAAAAGATAAGGAAATTATTTTGTCGAATGTTGACCCAGATATTTACAGTTTAAGTTATTCCCAAGTTTGGTCAGGCTTTAAAAGCCTTCTTCCAATTTCATCTTTCGTGGTGATTTTTGGGGCTGCTTTCGGCTTAGCTGCAACGCAAACAGGACTAGACAATAGCTCTAGCATGTTAATGAGTAGCTTTGTTTTTGCAGGAGCATCTCAATTTGCGACTTTAGAACTATGGGGCGCGCAAATATCACTGATTCCCTTAATAGTCACAGTTTTCTTTATCAATGCTCGGCATCTTTTAATGGGCGCATCTCTTTATCCTTGGTTACGGCACCTGCCTCCCATCAAACGATACAGTATCTTGCTGGTTATTTCTGATGCCAATTGGGCACTCTCACTACAAGCATTTAATCGTGATGAATCAGGGATGGGCTTATTGTTTGGAGGGGGCCTTGCGCTTTGGCTCGCGTGGGTTTTAGGCACAGGACTGGGTTTCTATTTTGGTAATGTCATTCATCATCCTGCATTGCTGGGATTAGATATGGTCATGGCTTGTTTTCTACTGGCGATGGTTGTCGGTGGACAAAAAAACCTCAGAATACTCATCATCTGGACAATCGCAGCCTGTAGCTCATTATTGGCTTATTGGTACTTACCAGAAAATAGTCATGTCGTTGTGGGTGCCTTATTTGGCGGAATTGTCGGAATTTTCTGGAAAGAGAAACAGCTATGAACCTAGAGATTAGCACCACTTATCCATTAATTATTATTTTTATTATGGCCATTGTGACATTAGCCACTCGCTGGGGTGGTGTTTTAATTATGTCTTATGTACCTATTAGCGATCGTGTGCAACGATTCATTAATGCAATGTCGGGATCTGTACTGGTTGCACTTTTGGCCCCTATTGCGGTTGAAGGTGATCATGGCGCTCGTTTGGCGTTACTGACAACATTGATCGTTATGCTACTGCTTAAAAAACCACTGTTGGCGATTGCAGCAGGAATATTGGCAGCAGCATTATTCCGTCAGTATTTTGTATGAAATGATAGGGAGCTCAAAGAAGCTGCCTTTGGCTATATTAAACCTAAACAAAATTGAGCAATGACTACACATTGCTTATAAGCAACATCGGGTTCATTTAGTGAAACTACAGTGTATTGTGATTCATTTTTTTGAATAAAAGAATCAACCAATTAATGAACTCACTTAGTCTGCGGGGTTGATTATTTCTCGATTCATATAAAACCGACAAAGACATCGGTGCACTGGTAAATGCTGTTAATATTTCAATAAGGTCACCATTTGCCAATTGTTGTCTAACACCAATTCTGGGAGTTTGAATAATCCCTAGTCCATTTAAACCTGCAGCTAAATAGGCATCCGTTGTGCCGACACTGATTAGACTCGGAGTTGGTACAAGGTAGGTTTGATTATTTTGATTGTATTCAAAAGCATTTTGCGACTGGGTGTCCGCATGCGAATAATCAACAATATAATGATTTTTAAGATCCTCTAATGATGTTGGTATACCGTAATGTTCCGCATAGTTGGGACTAATACAATTAACCATTTCCATAATACCCAAATGGCGTCCTATTAAATTACTGTTTTCAAGCTGACCTCCACGGATTACGCAATCTACTCGTTCCTTGATAGGATCAATACGATAATCAACCCCAAGAAGTTTAATCTGTGTTTTAGGATATTGTTGAAACCATGCAGGTAGATGGGGAGCCAGCACGCTAGAAAAAAACCGACTAGGCATATCGATGTTAATCACACCACTGAGTTCTTCACTTTGTTGTTGAAATTGATTATCTAAGCCTTCTAGCTCATCCAATAATCTTAAGCATTCGACATAATAGCGCTGACCTGCTTCTGAAAGAGAAACTTGTCTTGTATTCCGATAAAGTAAACGAGTTTTTAAATGATCTTCAAGCTTAGTGATTGACATAGAGATTGCTGACTTAGGAATCTTTAACTGTTCTGAAGCACGGGTAAAGCTACCATTTTGTACAACAGCGATAAAACGTTTCATCGTCTCAATCTTATCCATACATCACCTCTAATTGTTCATTATTTATGAACAGTCTTATCTGATTACTTATATTTATCAAGATAATTAATTCCTGTACTTTAATTTCATCAACAATTAATCAGCATAATATGAGGTCAGTACATGAATAAAATCGCATTCATCACCGGAGGGAGTCGTGGAATAGGTCGAGATGCAGCGCTTAAACTCGCTGAGCAAAATATTGACATCATTTTGACTTATCATCGCAATGAAAAAGCCGCCCTAGACGTGGTTGAGAAGATTAAAGAAAAAGGTCAAAACGCATTTGCCATTCAATCTGATATTCGAGATATCACATTATTTGATGATTTGGTAAAAAGCTTGAGTTTCGTATTAAAAGAGCAATTTGGTCGTGAAAGTTTTGACTACCTACTCAATAATGCGGGGACAGGTTTACATACGAGTATTGAAGAAACTAGTATTGATGATCTAGATGATATGCTCAATATCCATGTGAAAGGTCCATTTTTTCTCACCCAAAAATTGCTACCACTCATTGAAAATGGCGGTCATATTGTAAATATATCCTCTGGCCTAACACGCTTTTCTATGCCTGGGTCAGCTGCATACGCAATGGCAAAAGGCGCTGTAGAAGTCATGACACGTTATATGGCAAAAGAATTCGCCTCCAAAGGGATTCGTGTCAACACGATTGCGCCCGGTGCTATTGCGACTGATTTTAGAGACGGTGCCGTCCGCAATAGTGAACAAGTTCAGGGGATGATCGCATCTATCACTGCATTAGGCCGTGTTGGTGAAGCGGATGATGTTGGAAAAGCAATCGCTGCAATTTTTAGTGAAGGATTTGACTGGATCACAGGTCAGAGAATTGAAGCCTCTGGTGGTATGATGTTGTAGTTTTAACTCGCACAGCTTTAACATATTGGTGGAGTTATGCAAATTTCATATAGCTCTGCCATATCAGGGTTCTAAGCAAATATAAAAAATTAATATTCATTATTTTTACAAATTCTATCTTTTGAGTATGGCTATTGATTTTAAAATAAAGCACGTATAATCCGCACTTACTTTTTTTCTATCTTTTTCAGGTTGACTGTATGTCTGAGCTCCAATCTTTAACGCCTCGTATTTCGGTCGCTCCGATGATGGATTGGATAGAACAATAATAATATTTGTTATTTATTAATATCTTAGATAATTTTCTTTTTATATAGTAGATATTTAGTTGTAAAAAAATCCATTGGACGACTAAATTGGACAACCTTAGAATCTCATCATATTAATCAGTATTTCTATAAATCAATCACTTATGTAAGTGATTTTTTTTTCGACCAAAATTAAATAAATAAGCATCATACGGCTATATGTATAAAAGATTCACAAACAATATATTCAAAAATATACCTAAACTTGAATCAGAATTTAAATATATTAGTTCCCTTATCTCAAAATTTCAGGTCATAAAAAAACAGGTTACTTTAGTTACCAAAATCAATATATACATTTATCTATATGAATATATTAAGATTATATACTATTTATAAAAGTTACTTTTAGGTTACTTTCGAGTTACCAGTAACCCGTTTTTTAGGTTACCAACAGTAACCTGTTAACATTATGATTATTAATAATTAATTGATTTTTTAATTGTCTTGGTAACCCGAAGTAACCTTATAAAAGTTACCAACTATTTAATTAAATATTAATAACTTATATATCACTTTAAAGCTTGGCAACCTAAATTGGACTTTTATTTTTGGACTTATAAAAACAGTAAAATACCTCACATTATTCGATGCCCTTTCTCTTTGCATCAAATCGCATCACTTTGTATCAAAATCAATTCATTAAAACACCTGAAAGCCTTTAAAATATAAGCTTTACACTTGATTTCTGCATGCATCAAAAACGAGATATTTAGTAAGTGGGCAGGTGGGAGAGGAGACTGCATTTGGCTTAGCTCGAAAATTTTTGATATATAAAATTAACTTAAAGAAAATTTATAAAACTTAGTATTTCACGTTTAATATGAGTTTAATCTATAATCAACTCATTAAATTTTCAAAAGTTAGAAATTGATTTAATTACATTACACCATTTAGACCAGTCACGTTCTTTTCGCATTCTATGATTATTGGAAGAAATTAAACAACCATATGAATTAAAAAAATATTATCGAGATTCAATCACTCATTTAGCACCAGAATCTTTAAAAGTTATTCACCCATTAGGTAAATCCCCAATAATTGAATGGAATGAAAAAATAATTATTGAGTCTGGTGCAATTGTTGAATTATTAAGTCTTCAATTAGCGTCTCAGTTAGCACCTGAAATTGAGGCTTCAGATTATATCGACTATTTTCAGATTATATCGACTATTTTCAGATTATATCGACTATTTATAGTGGATTCATTTTTCAGAAAGTTCGGCAATGATGCCCTACTTAGTAAAAATGTTTAATTCTTTTGAAAACCAGCATGGTACTAAATTAGTATTTTTAGAAAATTATGCCCAAGTAGAATTTGATAAAGTGTATAGTTTTTTAGATGACTATTTAAAAGATAAAAAATACTTCGTTGCAGAACGTTTAACTGGTGCCAACTTTATGATGGACTTCGCATTAAATAGTATAATTTTTCAACTAAATCAGACCAAAAACTATCCAAACATTAGACTTTATGTCGATGGTTTAACAAAACTATATAGTTGGAAAAATGCTGTTAAAATAGAAAATCTTTAAATTTAAATTAAGAAACTTTAACTTTAACTTTAACTTTAACTTTAACTTTAACTTTAACTTTAACTTTAACTTTAACTTTAAAAAGATAGATAAAAATGGGAGCCTAAGTCTCCCATTTTTATTTCGCAAAAGCTTTATTATGTTAATTTTTAATAAATTTTATAAGTTTTCTAAGAAATTTTTGAATAAAATAACTTTTGTTTCACATTCACAAATTTTGTAAATAACTTCAGCACGACTACTCAAATTATCATCATCTGTAATAAAATAATCAGCTATATGGGCTACCCTTAAATGCTCTTCATCTTGAAACGAACTAATTATTTTTTGCCTTTTTTTATCTATCTTAAATTCTAGTACATTTAATATTTTTAATAAGGCTGAAATTTTTTCGTTAGTTGATACATCTTTATCAAAAGCACTTGATGCACATAATGAATCAGCTAATATTTTTAAATTATCATCTGGATTAGTAAGATAATTTATCATTTCTTGAACATTAAAAAATTTTGCTTTTACATTTTTTTTGTAAATAATCCTATCTAATATCATGCAATTAAATTGATTATCTTCAGCACTTTGTGTTTGAAATAACCAGAGTTTAACTCGATTAAAAACAGATTTAGGATCTTCTACTGCAAAAGTCATTTCTAATTGTGGATATTTTCCACCTGAAGAAATCATTACGTTATCTGTAATTTCACTAATTGAATTAAAAACCTTATTTGTAAAAAGAATATTTTGTTTAACCTTATCCTCTAATAAATAAGCACTATAACAATATTGAAATTTATATTTTGATAGAATTATTTTTTCTCTTATTTCACTTTTCTCCAAGATTCTACTAAAAATATTTGTATCCAAATAAACTGTTTTTTTATCTGATTTTATATACAATTCCTGATCAAATATTTGTTCATTTTCCAATTTAACTCCTGTTAATACTTGATCAACATTCTTAGCATGCTTATGTATAAAATATTTTCTTGTAAAATTATTATAAATTTTATTTATTTTATTTTTTACTTTCAAAAAATCTTCATCCCCTTCTAATCCCAAAATACTAAAATACTTAGACTCTAAACTATAAATATCACTTATCAATACAAGACTTTTTTGATTATCCGGATTACTATAATCTTCATCACACTGCAAAACAAGCACAAGATTTTTAAAAAAAATATCTTCTTCCCTGATTATTTTTTTTATACCTAAAATAAAATCTATAAAAGCTTTTTTATACATTAAAATATTAAAATAATATTTAGCATCTTCTTCACCACGTAATATACTTTCAATTTCAAAATTACTTAAATCATCAAGATGTTGAATCCAGTCCAAATAAAACTGAAATTTATAATTATTAACAAGGTTTTTCAAACCTTGTTTCTCTAATAAGATTTCTTCACAAAAATCTTCAATAAATAAAAAACTATGTTCGTGCTTTATAAGCATTTGAATATTCCTAAAATAAGTTTTAATTAATACGTCATTATTGTAAAAAATCACGTTTACTTTCAATACATTATGTATTCTACCCTCAATAAATTCTTATGTAATTTTTTTTATCACATCAATAAAATACTAAAAATCAGACTTGTAATCTTCTTACTAGTTTTTAGATATATTCAATGATTTTTGCCAATATACTAATCTCATTCAGTTTCTTATCATGGACACATAGTGAGCAGGAGGCTCGAGACAAGAATAACAAGGAATGTAAAGGTACGGCAGGAGTCAGACCAACGCATCAAATACATAAAAAAGCCCAACAGGATGTTGGGCTTTTTTATGCCAAAAATATCTACATGTAAAAAATTTAACTACTTACTAGGTAATAAAAGCTCATAATTTTTGAAACGAATCACTTCAATACCTAATCGCTCATTAATCTGTTTCAGCAAGTTTTGGTAATACACAATCTCATTGTAATAAAAAACTTTAGCTACTTTTTCAACATCACCAAAGGCCCCTACATTTTGTGGAACAACTCCAATGAGTTGAGGAGGTATGCGATGCCCTGCAAGTTGATCATCACGACTGGCAATTTTAATATTATAAAATTCATCCTTAGCCGCAACTTCAGCCAATGGAATAACTTTAACACCATCCTTCGTTCCACCAGATGTATAAACAAGTAAGTTCTTAAAGTTCCCTACCCCTTTTGAGTTTTCCAGTGAATCCTCCAAATCATCAACATCTTGCTGACTTTGCAGTGCATCTGTCATGTGTAAAATAAAACCTGCGTGTGCACCATTCTTATAATAACGACGACGGAATAGCGTTGCTGCTTCGTTTAATAAAATCGCATTAACACTACTCAAATAATTGGGCACACCGTAAATTTCTTGACCAATATCGGATTCATAAACATGAATTATATCCTGTGGCGCAAATTGATAATTATTGGTTTGATCCCAATCAAGTTGGTAATAACTGGATAAATCTAAACCACGACGAATATTGAGTGCTGGTCTAGATCCAATTCCAACAATTCCATTAAATCGATTTCTTTTGATATGTGCATAGCAGTTTGCAAAGGTCAGTAGAAGTCTCAATTTTCACAATTCAACTTAAATTCTAAAAGTTAATAAAGCCCCTACTTAGGGGCTTTAATTTTTCCAATTGGAGTACTAATAGCAACTTCAATTGCCTCAGAAAAATCTAATACTTTTTTCTAATTATGTCTAAATTCACATATATTCGTAAGCTGTTCCAATCATCATGTAAAGTAAATTGTTGAATCTGAGGAATTGTTTTACCTTGTTCTGCCAAACGTGTAGCTGCTTCATGCCTAAGATCATGAAAATGTAAATCAACAATTTCAAGTAAATCACGAAGTCTACGCCAGTTTTTATCAATTGCATCTGTTTCAAATGGGATTAAATATTGTTCATCACCACCACGTTGTAACAGCTGTTTTCTGACTTCAGGCTTTAATAATTCTATTATAATTAATTCTGCAAACTCAGAAATAACAAACCATTTATCATTACCTTTTGATCCGTTTGGATGTTTTATACCTTCGATAAACCATTTTTTATGCTCTTGATCGTAATCATTCACTTTTAAACGGACTAATTCATTCAATCTCCGGTCAGTATATATACTTAACCAAATTACCAAGTACATTGGTGCACCAACATAACGACTACCATAGTTAAATTTGTAGTAACTGGTAGTAGTAAGGTCCTGAAGCTCTGTTGATGTTGGTAATCTATTACGCTCTACTGAGTCACCAATAATTCGAGCTTTTCGTAATCCTTTTACAGCTTTTTCATATTCATGAAGATCAATTTCTATCCCCCATACTAGATCTGCATAATCTAAAACAGATTTTATGTACTGGAATTCAAAGTTAATTGTTGCTCCAACTACAGGCTTTAATTCATAACTATGATTGCTATAACCTTGGGCCCTTCGTTGTGCATGATCTCCAAAGTCTGATCGTTTTAAATTATTTAAGGGCTGATCTGCAATATCAAATTTTTGAATCTGTAAAAGAGTTGATTTTTTCGTCCTACCATAATCTGTTACTTCCAACGTATATTTTGAAATTGCGCTACCAAGTGACATAGAGGGAGACAGTTTATTATTTGACAAAAGCTCTGGATTCTTTTCTAATTTGTCTTCAATTTTTTTAATCCAATTTTTCGCAAGTGCACGAGTGCTGAAAGTTTCAGTCTCGAAAAAATCTACTCCTTTCTTCCGAATTTTTATAACTGCTTTATAGCGAGTACCTTTAGTCTTTGACTTTAGCTCTGTGATATAGCCCATTTTGCTACTATTTTTTAAATGAAAAAATTTAGTAGCAGTATAGTTGCAGTTATATACAATAAACGCTAGAAAGTTGCTAAATGTGCATGAATGTTGCAGTTTCCAATAGGTATTTAAATGGCTGATTTAAAACAAAACGTAGATATATCAGGGCTTCCGAGAATATCCGTTGCGCCTATGATGGATTGGACAACTCGTGACTATCGTTTCTTTGCACGTTTGTTTAACCCCAATATTATCCTCTATACAGAAATGGTCACTACAGGTGCCATCATCTACGGTGGAGCAAATCGTCATTTGGACTATAACCATGAAGAACATCCAATTGTTCTACAGCTCGGTGGTTCAAATCCGAAAGATCTTGCAACTTGTAGCAAAATGGCGCAAGACTGGGGTTATGACGAAATCAATTTAAATGTGGGCTGTCCAAGTGACCGCGTACAAAACAATAAGATTGGTGCCTGCTTAATGGCAGAGCCTGACTTGGTTGCAGAATGTATTGCTGAAATGCGTAATGCAGTTGATATTCCAGTTACTGTAAAACACCGTATCGGTATAGATGACATGCAATCTTATGAAGAGATGCTCCATTTTGTCGATACCGTTGCGAAAACTGGGTGTGATAATTTTATCGTACATGCCCGTATTGCTCTGCTTCAAGGCTTATCACCAAAAGAAAACCGCGATGTTCCACCACTACGCTACGAAGATGTGTATCGTTTAAAACAAGAGCGTCCTGATTTGCTGATCGAGATCAATGGTGGGGTTAAGACTTTTGCTGAAACGCAAACACATTTAAAGCATGTTGATGGGGTCATGATTGGTCGTGAGGCTTATCACAATCCTTACCTCTTGGCAGAATTAGGTCAACTTTGGAATTTAGATTTACCTGATCGCTTTGATATTATCGATCAAATGCTGCCTTATATTGCCAAACGTATGCAAGAAGGCGCACCTCTATCGATTATTACACGCCATATTTTAGGCTTATTCCAAAATCTTCCCGGTGCTCGTAAATGGCGTCAGGCTTTAAGTGGCGGTAATGCCAAAACATTTGCAGATGTTGAAAATGCCATTATCAATATTAAAGAAGCCATGAAGCGTACAGAAGATTATATTCGTGAACAGTCTGTCTGATCACGACTGAAAATTTCTACGATTCAATACAGTCTTAATCCACAGCTATCTTTTCAATCAAACGATGGTCTTTAAAGATCATCGTTGAAACTGTTTGATCATGTATTCAGTACATCGCTGAATGATACCATCTGCATTTTTACTCCAGACCATCACAACATCAGACCATGCATTTTCAGCATCCAAAGCAATCAGTCGTACCTGTTTAGGCAGAATATGCCTAAATTCTTCAGGAACAATACAAATTCCAATTTCAGCAGCCACTAATTGTAATTGTGAAACTTTACGGGACTGAACCGCCGCTTTCTTTGGAGAAAAACCAGCACTTAGGCAAAGGTTTGCAACCAAGTAACTTAATCCGCCCCGTTCCGCATGTGGTGTAGAAACAAAATTTTCATGCTTTAACTGTTGGATTTTAATACTGCGTTCTGAAGCGAGTATATGATTTTGATGAAGTGCAACGTATAAGGGCTCAGGGTAGAGTGTCGTTGCATATAACTCATCTAAGCGATTTAAAACAGGTGGGCGAATAAAACCAACATCAATATTTCCTTTCATCAGTGCAAGAATTTGGTCTTCAGATGACAAGGTGTTGATCTCGAAATTAACATTGAGATGCTTTGCGGTTTGATCAAATACTTTGACTTTTTCTAAGCTCATGCTAATGCTACTTGAGTGTGCAATTTTAATGAGTCGATTTTGTCCATTTGCAATATCTTTAGCATTTTCAATAATATGATCTAAGTTCAGTAAATTATTTTTAATTTGAGCATAAAAGAACTGCCCTGCTTGAGTGAGTTTTATTTTTTTATCACTGCGGTCAAAAATTTCAAATCCTACTTCATCCTCTAAAAGCTTGATCTGACGACTTAAAGCTGATTGGGCAATAAACAGCTTTTCAGAAGCTGCAATAAAACCACCTTCCTCTACGATTCTAATCAAATAATTAAATTGTTTGAATGTCGCCATATTCATCTCAAAATTAGATCAATCCTGCTTTTTTCTATATTAGATTAGATTGTTTGATTTCACTAGACTTTACTTAAAGCGACTTAGATCAGAGAGAAATAGTATGAGCATATCCAAACAATTACTGGTTTTTATTTGTATTATTTGCGCTGTTGTTTTACTCAATCTTTATGATGGTTTTATCGCAAAACAAACAGGTAAATCGCCCCAACAGCCTGAGTTTATTTATTTACAGGACTGATTAAGTGGAACAGATAAAGTATGTTTTTTACAAACGCGTGCAAGATTTCACTAAAGCATACTTTTTTATATTGGTGACGCATGTTGTGGTGCTTTTTTTAAAATCATATTGGTAAGTAATATACTTACCAGCAAGCTCATCACTCACAAAGGCGTCTTTTCGAAAATGAGCACGTATAATACAGCCGTGTAAATCAGGCGCAGCATATACTTTTATACTTTCAACATATTTGCTGTGTTGTTGAATATTGACCTCCCAGCCCAGCAGTTGCTTGATCTTTTGAAACTCTTCTTGTTTGCTGATCTGTTGGATATTTTGCAAATTACAGACTTGAATTGCATCCGCTTGAGGTTGAAGGATTGACCAACCCAGCAAGTTCTGTATATCACGCATTATTGTTTTAGCTTCATCCAATTGGTTGACCGCCTGAAAATGACGAACCGTTGAATAAAGATAATATGCAATTCCGCCAATCAGTAGGATCGCCAATATGCTTATTTTAAGATCGGGGATAGGTCGATTAAAAAGCCGCTTCATTCTCTAAGCTGTCCATGTTTATGGTCTGAATGCTATAGCGCATTTCAAGCGACTTTTCAGCATAGTTAACGACCAAACTTATTTAAACAACGCCAATATTTATCTTTAAATAGGCTGACATCGATTTCAAAATTGTTCTGATATTTTTCAACCACCTGATCTATAACTTTGGCGGGTTTTCTAAACTCTTTACAAGCAAAATACATGGTTCTTAAGTTATTACCGGTTTCTCGTCCAATATTTAAATACCCCTCAAAATCCTTGAGCTCATCTAATAATTCTTCTTCAATCGCGTTAAGCAACTCATAATCTGTTGCAGACGGCATACCACTTGAATTCTGGCCAGCATAAGGTATTTCTACCAGCAGTATCCACGGATGAGAAGCCTTTTGATCCCATGTTAAAAGTGTACTGTTTAAGATCGCCACCAAAGGCAAACCTTCATTGGTCTCCCCCTCCAAACTGATATATTCATCTTCATCAGTACTTGAACGGGTTATTTTGTCTAAGCGAGAAATTTCACTGTTCTTTAAAATTAAAATATTCTTTAAACGATCGATAGGCATTAATTCATTTTCAGCATCTTGTCTGAATTGTAGCGAAACTTGATCTAGCTTTGTGATCGAATCATATTCACCCAAATAATTATCCAAAAAGATATAAACTGCTTGTAAGAATTCAGCTTTTTGAGCTTCATTATATTGATCATGCACAACCACCAGATCAGTTTCATCTGGATATTCTTCATGGTCTTTTAAATAAAATGATAGCGTTTTTTGACTAAACTCATGACCATGCATACCAATACTGGTTTGCTCAATATCACTTGCGGGTTTAAGTGCGGTAAATTTCCAGCCGGGAATTTCAGGGGCTGCTGCCACCAATTCCTCGACAAACACAATGTTCGCCACAACACCATCTGGCGTTAAAATCAATTCAGCTGTTTGTGGGTCAAGCATCCCGGTAAGGAAAAAAATTCCACCATGAACTTTGGCCAATTCAGGCGATAATTTATCAAAGAAATCTGCCTGAATGGTATCTTGATTTAACTCATCCACAATACGATGGAAATCCTGTTGATGCTGCTCAAACCATTGCCAAAATTCAGCATAGCGGTTTCGATTGATTTGTATTTGTTGTTCTTTCTTTCTAAATAACTTTTTGAAAAAACTCATTTTGATTGTTCTCTGTTATTACGTTTATTTCAGATTAATTTAACTGAATTTTTATGATTTTTAAATGCATCTAAACTTTTACTTAAAAATACCAAGCGCTTATTTGATCCGATCTAACTTTTTCAACACTTCTGCAACGGCGACCATCGCAAAACTAGAAGTCACCACCACAGCCGAGCCATATCCACCACAGCGCAAGCCTGCACTCGCACATACATCAGCGCTGGAAAAAGGATTATCAATTGAATACACACAAGTAATGCCAAATTTTTCTTTTGGTTTCTTACAAATGCCTTTGGCGCGCAACTGACTCCGTAATTTTGCAAGCATCGGATCTTGTTCTGTTTTAGATAAATCAGCAACACGAATTTTTAGAGGATCAAGCTTACCACCAGCCCCACCCGAAACAATCAAAGGAATTTTATTAAAACGACAATGTAACATAAGTGCAAATTTTGCTTTAACGTCATCGATGCAATCTAGAATAATATCGGGAACATTTTCTAAAATTTCTTTCACATTGTCAGGGCTGAGATAATCATCAATCAAATTGATCTTGATCCGAGGATTAATTGAACGGCAACGTTCCGCCATGACTTCAATTTTCTCATGACCTAAAGTAGAGGTCATTGCAGGCAATTGTCGGTTGATATTTGAAGCAGCCACTGAATCCATATCGACCAGTGTTAACTCACCAATCCCTGTACGTGCTAAGGCTTCGACTGCCCATGAGCCGACCCCACCAATACCGATCACCATGACATGACTTTTTTCATAGTGATTGAATGTCTCTTCTCCATAAATTTTGGCTACGCCTGCAAAACGGCGCTCATATTCATCATTTTGGAAAAGTTCAGTCATGTCTAGTATCAACTCAAAAATACCTCGCTATTTTACTCATTTATCGACAGTGTGTCTTGCTCCAACACAATAAAAAAAGCCCTGCATTTTATACAGGGCTTGGAGAACTGAAATATATCGTGATTTATTGATTAGGCTATGAAGCGATTAAATTACGCAGTACATAATGCAAGATACCACCTGCTTTAAAGTATTCCACTTCATTCAAAGTATCAATACGGCATAACACTTTGAAACGATCTATTGAACCATCGACACGTTTAACCTCCACATCTAAACTTTCATGTGGTTGTATGTCATCAGAAAGTCCATAAATCGAAAGTTGCTCATGCCCAGTTAAGTTGAGTGATTGACGGGTTTGACCATCTACAAATTGCAAAGGTAAAACCCCCATACCAACCAGATTTGAACGATGGATTCGTTCAAAGCTTTCAGTAATCACCGCTTTTACTCCTAAAAGATTGGTGCCTTTCGCCGCCCAGTCACGTGATGAGCCTGTACCATATTCCTTACCTGCAATGATGACCAATGGCGTACCATCTTGCTGATACTTCATCGCAGCATCGTAAATGGCTAACTTCTCATCTGTCGGGATATAGAGGGTATTGCCACCCTCTTCGCCATTGAGCATTTCATTCTTAATACGAATATTGGCAAAGGTACCTCGCATCATCACTTCATGATTACCACGACGAGATCCATAAGAGTTAAAGTCCTTTTGATCGACACCTTGTGCTTCTAGATAACGACCTGCTGGACTGTCTTTCTTGATATTCCCCGCTGGAGAAATATGATCTGTTGTGACTGAGTCACCAAGAACGGCCAAGATATTTGCATTGAGAATATCTTTAATTGGTTTCGCGGGTTGATCAATACCGTCAAAGAATGGAGGATGACGAATATACGTTGAGTTTTCATCCCATTCATAGGTTTCAGAATCAGGGATTTGAATTGCTTGCCATTTTTCATCACCATCAAAAACTGCCGCATATTCTTTATGGAACATCGCTGTATTAACTTTTTGCAGCACCTCATCAATCTCGATTTGACTCGGCCAAATGTCTTTGAGATATACTGGTTGACCTTGTTGATCGTGCCCTAATGCTGTGCTGGTAATGTCACTACGAATGGTACCCAATAAACCAAACGCAACCACCAAAGGCGGTGATGCAAGCCAATTGGTTTTTACCAGTGGATGTACCCGCCCTTCAAAGTTTCGGTTGCCTGAAAGTACCGATGCAACATTCAAGTCATGGCACTGAATAGCGTCTTCAATCGGTTTAGGTAAAGGTCCAGAATTACCAATACATGTGGTACAGCCATAACCAACGAGGTTATAGCCCAACTGGTCCAAATAAGGTAATAGCCCTGCTGCTTCTAAATAATCGGTTACCACTTTAGAGCCTGGTGCTAGAGAGCTTTTCACCCATGGCTTACGTTGAATGCCTTTTTCGATGGCTTTCTTTGCCAACAAACCCGCAGCCAACATCACACTTGGATTAGAGGTATTGGTACATGAAGTAATCGCAGAAATCACCACATCACCATCTGTCAATGGGTAGCGCTTACCGTCAATCACACAATGCGGCTCTTCATTTTGTAAAGCAGACTGTTTTGAATCAATTGCTGTACCCGCACCACCTTCATTGGCTAAACGTTCTTTTTCTTCACCTTTAGCTGGCTTAAGATCTAGCGCCATTAAGGCACTAAAAGTTTGTGGAATATCAGGCAATGCCACTCGATCTTGCGGACGTTTCGGGCCAGCAACACTTGCTTCAACGGTTCCCATATCCAAAGCAAGCACATCGGTAAATACAGGTTCATCCCCGGTATGACGCCATAGACCTTGTTCTTTACAATAAGCCTCAACCAATGCAATACGGTCTTCTTTACGACCCGTTAAACGCATATAGCCTAGAGTGATTTCATCAATCGGGAAAAAGCCGCATGTTGCACCATATTCGGGTGCCATATTGGCAATGGTTGCTCGGTCTGCAAGCGGTAAAAATGCCAACCCATCACCATAAAATTCAACAAATTTACCCACCACGCCTTTTTTACGTAGCATCTGAGTAATGGTTAAAACCAAATCCGTTGCGGTAATCCCTTCACGCAATTTCCCTGTCAATTTAAAACCAATCACTTCTGGAATCAGCATTGAAATCGGTTGCCCAAGCATGGCCGCTTCGGCTTCAATTCCCCCCACACCCCAACCTAATACACCTAAACCATTGATCATTGTGGTGTGTGAATCTGTACCGACTAAGGTATCGGGAAAGGCAAATACCTCGCCATCACTTTCACCCAGCCACACTGCTTGAGCTAGGTATTCTAAATTAACTTGATGGCAAATCCCTGTTCCGGGCGGTACCACACTAAAATTATCAAAAGAAGACTGCCCCCAACGGAGGAATTGATAACGTTCTCCATTACGTTGCATCTCAATTTCGACGTTCTCATCGAAGGCATGATCTGTCCCAAAGTGATCCACCATCACAGAGTGGTCAATGACCAAATCCACTGGAGATAAAGGGTTAATTAAATTGGGATCTTTATTGGCTTTCTGTACAGCTGCACGCATCGCAGCCAAATCTACCACAGCAGGTACACCGGTAAAATCTTGCATCAAGACCCGTGCAGGGCGATATTGGATTTCTTGATCTGAAGTTTTATTTTTTTGCCAATCGACAATCGCCTGAATATCGCTTTGCCTCACGGTTTGATCATCTTCAAATCTAAGTAAATTTTCCAATAATACTTTGAGTGATTTAGGCAATTTTGAAATATCACCTAAACTCGCTTGAACCTGTTTTAAATTAAAAATTTTATATCTTGTATCCCCTACAGTTAGGTCTTGTAGAGAATTTAAACGATTGATATGACCATATTTTGCCATTGGTTGAACCTCCAGCTTGGCGTTAACTTTCTTATTGGCTACTTGGAGTACTTCTTTAAATCTAAGACAAATATTTATTTTAGGTGTTGTTGATTGGTTATTTTTATTCAAATTTACATCGCTATATGTAAGCATTCATGTGAATTTTTCCACAACATCCCTGCCAGCGTTACTTGATCCATTGCCAAACTTTCTGCTAAACCTGCCAAGACAAATGGCAAGTTCACTGGTGTATTACGGGTATGCTGCTGGTCAGACGTCTGGCAACACAGTGGTGTCATATCTGGGCAATCGGTTTCTAGCACTAAATGTTCTGCACCAACCGCTTGTACAACTGCATGCAGTTTTTTGGCATTTGGATTGGTGATTTGTCCTGTGACACCCAGTTTAAAGCCTAATTTAATAAAGGCTTTTGCTTCCTCTATCCCGCCACTAAAAGCATGTGCAATACCACCATGTTTAAACTGGTGCTGTTTCAACATTGCAAGCACGTCAGCATGTGACTTACGAATATGTAGAAGAATGGGTTTATCGTATTGTTGGGCAAGTTCAATTTGGGCTGAAAAAAAATCTTGTTGTTTTTGAAAAATTTCAGCTTGTTTATGCTGTTTAAGAAACGTGTCTAAGCCGATTTCACCAACCGCAATACACGCTTCAGTTTTCAGTATATTTTCCAAAGCATTTAAATGCTCTAGACGGTGTTGTTCGATATAAAAGGGATGCAACCCCGGCGCAAGATGGCTACGGGGCGCATTATCTAGCTGATTTAAAAATTGCTGAGTGTCAATCAAATCTTGAAAGCGTTCATATAGAAACCCAATCAAAATCAAATGTTCTACACCTACCTTTTTTGCTTGATACGCTAATTGTTCCCGATCCAGATCAAAATCAGCAACATCAAAATGCGTATGCGTATCAAACAAAGACCAAGGCATTAGGATTTCGCTTTACCACTTGCAACAGGTGTAGAGCTGCTTGGCTGATCAACTTGCATCTCCGCTGGGAAATATTGACTTTTCAGCACGCCTTTTAACTGATCGTAAGGAATCATCAAACGCGGTAAGCCAACAACATAAGGCCCTATATCATATTCACCATATTGTAAAATCAGACCTTGTTTACCCAAATAGAAATTGTCTGATAATGTAAACTTCCACGCCTGTTCATATTCATTGACGCTTTCAGCAAGTTTTGAATCGATAACCCAAGTTTTAAATGCATCATGTGCCAATTTTTCAAATTTAACTTTTTGATTGGCTTCAATGATTTGATCCAAGCCAACTTGTTTTTTACTCACCAAATCAAAGTTAAAATAGGTTTGCGCAGATGCCCCATGTGCACCGCCTAAATAACTACTGGTATTTAATACCACCGTCGCTAAAGGTTTATCTGAGTTTAAAATTTTAGGACTTAAACTAATCGTGATCTGGCCACTTGCCCCTAATGTTTTAAGCTCTTTATCCATCTCAAGGAATGAATTTGCATAGGGTTGCACCCGCTCTTGCAATTGCTGAACAGGGGTTTTATTGGCTTGCACCTCACTTGCTGAAGCTTGTGAAGCCGTTTGCTGCTGATCTGCATCTTTTTTTGCTTTACTCAATTGCGCGATATCCAGCATTTTATCCAGATTATCAAGAATCGCTTGATCAATCGTTTCATCAACAAAAGCCTGATTACTTTTTAGTCTTTCTATAGAAAACTCAGGGCATGTATTGCCATTACACTCAGGTAGTGTCAATTTTACTTTTTCTGTATCGCCCTGTAATAACATTGATGTATCAGGCACTTGAGATGCAGCACTTTGATCAACTGTTGGTTCTGCTTTTTTCGAGTCAGATTTTTGACATGCAGTTAGCCCTAAAGTGATCACCAGAATTGAAAGCGCTAAAGTACTTTTTTGATTTAACATTTCACAAACCTATCCAACGAATCAAGCCAAGATTTTTTAATCTCTATATTCATTAGCCTATTCTTCTCTATACAAATCCTCAATCAAAATTTGTATGAAAATTGAAGCGTTATTGCAATACGTGGCCCTAGTTTATTGATTGCTGAGTCAATTCAACAAGGACCAATCATCTTAACCGCTCTGCTTTAGAATCCCGCTAAAATTGGCAGAATGATCAGGATACTCCTTAGAACATGCGTTGATACACTTCAGGCTTGAGTATTTTTTGCGTCTGTTCTTTGCTCAAATAAATATCCAGCTGGGTACCATCTTCGACAATTTCATTGGCGCGATAATGTAAGCCAACACCTTCACCATCAAAGAACCAATCGGCTTGCCCCCAATATAACTTTTTAGGCGCATTCTTTTTCACATCGCTATTTTGCTTTTCCAACCATTCTGCATATTTTTCTTGGACCCAAGTATTCAGTTGATTCTGATGTTTGGCATCAATCACATCTAAAATACTTAAGCTTTTCTTCAATTTCCGGTCAGCAACAAAAAAGTATTGTCGTTCTTTGATACTGACATCCGCTTGTAAACTATTGACTGAAACTTGCAACAAAACATACTGATTACGTTGTGAAGCCATACGCGTTTGCATATGCAGTTCAAAGGCTTTATTTTTCGGGAATTCTTCTTGCCAAGTATCTGACTTTTTGACAAAAGCATTAATGGCCTGTTGTAAGGTCATATTCTGTTTTAAACCAATCTGTGCCTGAATCACGTTGGACTGACTATTTGCAATCCACTGATTTAACCAATTGTCTTGGGTTTTAATGGTTTGAATATCAATTTCAATGCAATTGTTCTTTTCACAAAACGGTAAGGCATAATCAGCTTTGGTTTCTTGAATATTTAAATAGGGTAAAACTTCAGCGGCTTCTTGTTTGGGTTGTAATACAGAACCATCTTTGTCCTGATCTTTTTTAGAATCACATGCAACCAAAACCATTGTACTTAAGCAAAGCACTGAAATTATTTTTTTTGAAAATTGCACTGCATAAATCCCTTTGGACAAAAAGCATTGTATTTTGATACAAAAACAGCTTCACAAGGAAGCTGTTTTTACATTTTGCAATAAGTTAGCTGAACTTAATGCTCACGTGTAGAACGGAATTGAATATCTGGATAACGCTCTTGCATTAATTGTAGATTTACTCGGCTTGGTGCGAGATAAGTTAAATGCCCACCACCATCGACAGAAAGTTGGTCATGTGCCTTTTTCTTAAATTCATTAAATTTCTTTTCATCATCACAAGAAACCCAACGTACTGTGTTGATGTTCACTGGCTCATAAATACAATCTACTTTGTATTCTTCTTTCAAACGATACGCCACCACATCAAACTGAAGTACACCTACAGCCCCAACAATCAAGTCATTGTTGATTTGCGGCATAAACACCTGCGTTGCACCTTCTTCTGAAAGCTCTTTTAAACCCTTTTGCAATTGTTTCGATTTCAATGGATCTTTTAAACGTACACGGCGGAACATTTCAGGTGCAAAGTGTGGAATCCCCGTAAAATGAAGTTTTTCACCTGAAGTGAATGTATCACCAATCTGGATCGTACCGTGGTTATGTAAACCAATGATATCGCCAGGCCAAGCTTCTTCAAGTTGCTCACGTTCACCCGCAAGGAATGTCAATGCATCGCTGATACGCACATCTTTACCAATGCGCACATGATTCATCTTTAAACCTTTCTCATACTTACCTGAACAGATACGCATGAAGGCAATACGGTCACGGTGTTTTGGGTCCATATTGGCTTGGATTTTAAATACAAATCCACTGAAGCTTTCTTCCGTTGCTTCAACAGTACGTTCATGTGTTGGATGCGCTTTTGGTTGTGGTGCCCACTGAATAAATGCATTTAATACATGGTCAACCGCAAAGTTACCTAACGCTGTACCAAACAATACTGGTGTTTGACGACCTGCTAAAAACTCCGCTGGATCTAGCGGATCATTCGCCATTTGCACCAACTCTAAAGACTCTTCAAATGAAGCAAAGGCCAGATCACCGACTTTTTCACGAATGTCTGGATAGTCATAGCCATCACGAATTTCAATATCTGTAATGGTCGAACCAAAACCCGCTTTATATACATAAAGCTTATTTTCAATGATGTTATATACGCCAGCGAAGTCACGCCCCATACCCAATGGCCAAGTAATCGGCACACAACGGATTTTAAGCACGTTTTCAATTTCATCAAGCAATTCTAATGGCTCACGGATTTCACGGTCCATTTTGTTGACGAAAGAAATGATCGGGGTATCGCGCATACGACACACTTCCATCAATTTGATGGTCCGTTCCTCGACCCCTTTTGCACCATCAATCACCATCAATGCTGAGTCAACGGCAGTTAAAGTACGATAAGTATCTTCAGAAAAGTCTTCATGTCCTGGTGTATCAAGTAAATTGATGACATGATTTTTATAAGGGAACTGCATGACTGAGGTGGTAATCGAAATACCACGCTCTTTTTCCATTTCCATCCAATCAGATGTCGCAGAACGGTCTGACTTTCGACTTTTAACCATACCTGCAACTTGGATTGCTTTACCCCACAACAACAGTTTTTCTGTCATTGTGGTTTTACCAGCATCGGGGTGGGAAATAATAGCGAAGGTACGTCGCTGAGCGACTTGCGCCGCTAATTCATCTTTAAACATAAAAAATCTACAATATGTACACAGTTATGTACACATTTATAAATATGTACTTGAACTGGAAAATGGGAATTCAAAAATTGGCGATATTGTATCAGATTTAGCGTCGTTTTAACGATTGTTGCTATATCATTAAGCACTTTGATCGCACAGACATCGCAAAAATTCCAGAAAGAGGATGAGCGATACAGACGACAAGCAAATGGTTTTAAAGATCAACGTAGATCTCAATATACAGTGGCGATGGTTAAGTAAAACGCGATTATGCTCAGCTTAAACCTCATTTGAATGATCGCGGTAGGTCTTTAGCTGGCTGAATATTTTTATATCTAAGGTATGGCTTTAACCATACTATAATTGGTTTCCAAACGGTCTACAGGTAACGGCATGCCTAACAAATAACCTTGTAATTGCTGGCAACCTAAACGTTTAAGAATCTGCGCCTGCTGTTCAGTTTCAACGCCTTCTGCCGTCACCACCAGACCCAAACGAATCGCCAAATGAATAATACTTTCTAAAATGATTTGTTCTTTTGAACCTTCACACAAATTACGGATAAATTCTCGATCTATTTTTAATTCATCTACTGGTAAATCTTTTAAATACAAGAAACTCGAATGCCCCGTTCCAAAATCATCAATTGCCAGTCGGATACCTAAATTTCTTAATTTCTCAAAGGTTTGAATACTGTCATCTATATGATGCATCGCTGTAGATTCAGTAATTTCAATAATTAAATTACCATTTTTGACGTGGTATTTTTGAATCAATTTTTCTAAAGTTTCGATCAAATGTTTATGTTCAAATTGTACTGCTGAAAGATTTACGGCGATGGGACCAAAAGCATATTTTTTATCTTCCCATTCTTGAATTTGCTTACATGCTTTCTCTAAGGCCCAATAGCCCATACGAATAATCAGACCGGTTTGCTCAGCACCATCAATAAACATACTCGGGGCTAATAAGCCTAGGGTTGGATGCTTCCAACGGATTAAAGCTTCTACCCCACAAATTTGGTAGTCCGCTGTAAATTTAGGTTGATAAAATAGAATAAATTGTTGTTCTTCGACTGCTTTATATAAATCATTGATGAGTTTAGATTGACTACGGCTTTGGTGTTGTTGGTCTAAAGAACTGCTATAAACACTAAAAGTATTACGCCCCTGCTCTTTAGATTGCATCATGGCGGAGTCAGCATTGATCAATAAATCTTGTAGGTTCTGCCCATGGTCGGGGAAAAATACGATGCCAATACTGGCAGAAATATTAATTTCTTTACCTGAGATTTGAAAACCATCTTGTATTTTTTGTAAGAACAATTCGGCAATCTCTTCAGCTTCATTACGATTAGAATCTTCCAGAATCAGAATGAACTCATCTCCACCAATACGAGTGAGTCTTTGCCCATCCTTAAGTAACGGATATAAACGCTGGGCGAGTTTAACCAAAAGCTCATCACCGATATGATGACCAAATGCGTCGTTAACAGATTTAAAGCGGTCTAAATCAATATAAATAAAAGCAATTTTAGACTGTATGTCCTTATAATCTAAAAATAAAGCATCGGTGTATTCAACGAGAAATAATCGGTTTGGAAGTTTAGTCAGATTATCTTGAAGTGCTAAGTCTTCAAGCTCTTTATTGGCTTGTAATAACTGTAAACTACGTTCTTCTAATCTTCGTTCTAAAATCGCCACACAAAAAGCAGAGACAAGTATTAAACTCGCTACAAAAATAATGGTAAACAATAAAATACCTTGCCCTTCGTGTAGTTGACTTCCAAAATGATTGTCATGCACCGATGAGATCGTTGCTGCTGCCATACCGATATAATGCATTCCCACAATACTGAGTGCGATCATGATCGATACAGCAATTTTATAAAGCATCTTATGATTAAAAGAGTTCTTATATTTAAATGCGAGCCAGAAAGACAATCCTGAACCACTAATCGCGATGATGACAGAGAGCATCACCAAAATAACATCATAATCAACTTGTTGATTTGGAATATCTAGCCCCAGCATGCCGATATAGTGCATTCCAGAAATTCCCAGTCCCATCAACACGCCACCTAAAATCAACCGTACAATTGGCAAAGTCTCTTGAGTGGTGAGCCAAATCGCAAAAGTCGAAGCCATGGCCGCAATAATATAGGAGATCACAGTTAATGTTAAATCAAAGGAATAACCTTGCGGTAGATCACAAGCCAACATCCCGACAAAGTGCATTGCCCAAATGGCGAAGCCAAAAACCATGCCACTTAAACACAAGATAATTTTCTGTAGACGAGGGGTATGTTGGGTAAATATGAGTTGTTCTAATGAAATAGCTACGTAACAGATGATAACTGCAATACATGCAGAACCTATTACGAGATTACTATCATAACTCATATAACTCATAAAAATTTACTTCCAGTAATGAACCTATTTTTGTTATAAGCAACCTCTATATATACAACGCAAAATTGCGAGAAGGTTCACCTTTTTTTAAAGAACGTTCGTTTTACTTAAAATATCACTATCCTATTGAACGTCAAGTTATTTTTTGAATCGAAATAAAAAAAGCATATCCGAGATATGCTTTTTTATTTTACCTAAATAGAATTTTTAGTTATTTACTTGTTAGATGTGCCAAATCTAACAGAACATTGGCAGCCTCATTCACAAAGGTCTCTTCCTCTGGCAATGCCGGACGTTGGTTTACCTTCATTTTCGCTCTTGATTCAGCCAATGCATCCAAACTTGCTTGGTAACTTTCCCAGTTTGAATATGGCTTTAATCCTGTTTCAGTGCGACGCTTATTCTCCGCAGCCAATGTTCTTGCTTCAAGTGCCACTAAATCTGCTTTACGTTTATCAATATCTAAAGAGATACGTTTCTGATCTTTGGTTTCTTGAGCAATCGCTTTACGTGTCTCTAGGTATTGGAACTGTGGATCACCTGCCGCACGAACTTTTGATTTTTCACCAAGCTGTGCCACATAGGGTTGAATTGATCCTTCACGTTTAAACGGCGCAGTTGGAATCGTATCCCATTTCAAAGCATTTTTAGCTTTACGCTCACCAAACTCTTCATCATAAATATCCACCAGTTTGATATCTGGAATCACACCTTTGTTTTGGGTGCTGCCACCAGTCACACGGTAGAATTTACGTTGCGTTAAGGTTGCTTGACCATAAGCAAGACTATCCAATTGAACTTGCGCAGTCCCTTTACCCGTGGTCGTACTTCCTAAAATTACCGCACGATCGTAATCTTGTAAGGCAGCAGAATAAATTTCACTGGCAGAAGCCGATGCCAAGTTAACCAAAACAGCCAAAGGTCCAGCATAGGTTTGCGCACCACCGTCGGTGTCTTCAAACACGCTCACATTGCCGTTACCATCACGGATTTGAACCACTGGGCCTTCTTTAATCACTTGCCCAATCATTTTGGCAACTTCTTCTAAAGAACCACCTGGGTTATTACGCAAATCAATAATAATCCCTTCAACATTTTGTGCTGCAAGTGACTTCAATGCTTTATTGGTATCTTCTGAAACAGAACGGTATTCGGTCCCTGCACGACGTGCACGATAGTTCAGATAGAAAGATGGGATTTCTAAAACACCAAACTTATGTTTTTTACCATCACGTGTCAGCTCTACAGTACGTGAACGCACACCCGCATCTTCTTCTTGAATCACATCACGAGTAATGGTCACAACTCGTGCTTGGCTCATAGAAGCGCCTGCAGCCAACAATTTCACTGACACCTTGGTGCCACGTTTACCACGAATCAAGCCGACAATTTCAGAACTTGGCCAACCAATCACATCGACCATTTTATTGCCATCTTGCGCAACACCAATAATGCGATCACCAGATTTAACCTGTCCGGTCTTACTTGCCGGCCCACCATCTACAATGGTTTCAATCTTGGTATAGTCTTCATTACCACGCTCAGGACGAATCGAAACACCAATACCTTCAAGTTGTAAGGTGGTTTGACGATTCAACTCCATAGCATCAACAGGTGGGAAATAATTGCTGTGCGGATCGTAGGTCAAGGTCATTGCATTGAGGATACGTTCCAGTACATCATCACTCTTGGTTCGTCCAATACGCTCTAGTTGGCGGGTATACCGCTTGGTGAGTGTTTGAACCGGTGTAAGATCTTCTGATGCTGCCAAATCCTGACCATTGGCCAATGTTGGATCATCTTTCAATGCTTTTTGTTTGGCTTGATCTTCTTGCTTAGCAATAGTGAGATTGATTAATTGCGACACCAGCATCTTACGCCAATAGTTTTGCAACTCGGCTTTGCTGGCAAAGAATTCAGCTTTCTCACGATCTGCATCAATAAATTCATTTGGCTGATTTAAGTTCTGGGTCTTTTTAAGTTCAGCCAATTCAAATTCATAGAATTCTTTTAAACGTGCACGATAATGCGCATGAATCGCAAATGGTCCAGACAAATCGCCTGCTTTTAATTTTGCGCCGAGTGTTGCACCATATTGCTTTTTATATTGTTCAATTTCTGAAGCTAAAAATAAGGTGTGCTCTGGGTCAAGGCTATCAATATACATGTCGAGAATACGATTTGATGTATTTGCATCTAAACGCATATTCAAATAATGCTGACGGTCAATCAATGTTGCAAGTTGACGTGTCACTAAGGCTTGATCTTGTGAAGGATGAATCGATTGAGACACGTTTGTAGCATTGGTTTCCGCCATTGCCTGATTGATGGTATGGGTAAAGAATAAACCACCTGTTGCAAGTGCTATAGCGCAAGCGAGAGTTTGAATTTTCATAAATTCTTAATACTTCCTTGGGTTTTCCAATTTCTATATCGTTTTTCAATCTGAACTCAACAGTTTCAATATCTTAAACGACTTTATCTGTTTATGTTGTGTAGTTTTAGCATAATCTGTACTGAGTAAGTGTAGCAAATCATTGCAGAAATCGGGTATTGTTTCCCAGTTTATATAAATACAACCGTGGATTCCTATGATCGGCGCATTGATGCTTGATATTGCAGGCACAGAACTTACTCAAGAAGATATTGAACTATTACAAACTCCGCAAGTCGGTGGCATGATTTTATTTTCAAGAAATATAGAATCACCTGCTCAAGTTCGCGCTTTAACCGATCATATGCGCCAAATTCGCCCCGACATTCTTATTGCCGTTGATCAAGAAGGTGGACGAGTACAACGCCTAAAACAAGGCTTTACCCTACTACCAGCCATGGGGCATTTTGGTGAGCTTTACTTAACTCAACCTGAAAAAGCCTTAACTCTGGCTGAACAATGTGGTTGGCTCATGGCAATTGAAGTACTTGCAGTGGGGATTGATTTTAGTTTTGCACCTGTTTTAGATCTGAATGACATTAGTGATGTGATTGGCGATCGTGCCTTTGCAAAAAATGTACAAGATATTGTGCCGCTTGCCAGCGCATTTATGAAAGGAATGCAACGTGCGGGTATGGCAACCACAGGAAAACACTTTCCTGGGCATGGTTCTGTGAAAGCAGATTCTCATGTTGCTGCAGCAATTGATCCACGTGAATACCAAGACATTTATAACAAGGATATGCAAAGCTTTATTCAGCTACAAACCCAGCTGGATGCACTGATGCCTGCACATGTGATTTATGAAAAAGTAGATCCAAATCCTGCAGGTTTTTCACCTTACTGGATTCAAACGATTTTACGCCAAGAGCTTCAATTTGATGGTGTGCTGTTCTCGGATGATTTAAGCATGCAAGCAGCTTGTGTTGCAGGCGGAGCAGATGCACGTATCCGTGCTGCCCTCGAAGCAGGTTGTGATATGGGCTTGGTGTGTAATAACCGTGAATCGGCATGTATTGCATTGGCTGGGATCGAAAACCTACCTTTGCCGAATCAAGCACGTTTAGAACGTATGCGTGGTAAAATTCCACAGATCAGTATTGATGAAACATTTGATCTTGGAAATGAATGGCAAGCTGTCAAAAAAGTCATTGAAGAATTTAAAAATTCACTTTAAAACCAATAGAGAGCTATCCATAGGATATTGCGCTAGATGACTTAATTTTGCTGCCCCCTCTTGATGATCAATGGGGGGGTCTTATGCCTTTAATGATTAATAAGCCTTTAATGATTAAAGAGATTTAAGCTATTCTCCTTTCAATAGGAGGGTTACAAAGGATCAAAAAAGACGACGAAGCAAAATTAAATTTTTAGTCGTGTTTTAATTGCTTTTCATCATGACCCATTAGAAAAAATAAAAGTTAAGGATAACTATGTCAGACCAGCAACTTTCCAAGCACCGCCATATTTCATTTACAGCCCATTACACAGGCTATATTTGGTATCAAATGGGCATTTCTCATCCCTTATTTGCCACATCCAAAGGTAAAACTTTGGCTATGATTGCCCACCCAATAGAAAGTTGGGGAGAAAAATACGTCGGTGGCAGTATGCGTACCACACTCAAGCAACGTCATACCATGTTGGATGAACGTTTAGCTGAACTGATTGAACAGTCTCCAGACTTACAAGTACTGGAAATAGCCGCTGGACTGTCACCCAGAGGCTGGTGGTTTAGACAACATTATCCCTTGATTGATTATCGTGAATTAGATTTACCCGATATGGCAAAAACCAAGCAAGCGGCGCTTAAGCAAATTGATCACAAGAGCCCAGATGTGTTGTCTGTCGACTTATTTACAGCGGATTTTAAAAAAGCCTTTGATGTATTTGATCCACAACGACCACTCGTCGTGATCAGTGAAGGTTTAATTAACTACTTCACCAAAGAACTGTTACAACAATTGATTCAATCGATTGCCCATTATGGGCAAGACTTTAACAGTCTGCATTATCTCACCGACCTTTACCCTGAACCAGTAAAAAACAAATTGGCAAAAGTGATTTGGAACAGCAGCAAGCTGTTAAAAGTCATGTCACGAAGTGCTTTTACTTTTCACTTTGTCACACCAGAACAAGTCAGAAATTTTATCTACCAAGCTGGTTTTCAAAAAGTTGAAGTGATTCAGCCCCGTGTCTATTTCAATACAGATTCAACTGAATACAATGCTGAAGAGCATCTAGGTGATTTGGTGTGGATGATTGATGCACAACGCTAAAGCAATCATGTATTGAGATTTCGAGACTTAAATCCTTCGAAACATAAACACTTCGAGATTTAAATACTTCAATTCTAAGAAATAAAAAAACCAGTCAAAAGACTGGTTTTTTTAACAGATCAATATATCAAAGGCTTAAGCTACTGCGCCTTCTTGCGCTATACATAACTGCACTGCTTGGGTCTGGCGTGCAATAAACCGTAATAAGCGATCTGCATTTTCAAAGCTACCATGCTTAAATAGTGCGCGAACACCAGATGCGGAGGTTTCAAAAATCAAACATTCAATCGCAAACTCACCTTCATCATCACTCAAATTTAAAGCCAAATCACGGGTATGTTGATTTACAAAAGCTAAATCTTGTTGATGATCAAGACGCATCAATAAACCAAAGTAATTTAAATCAACCACATCAACCTGAATCACTTTATTTGAATGGCGATGTGTCAACTGACGATGTGGATCAAGTACTTGAATACGATTTTCACCACGACGCTCGATATGCTGCATTTGTTCCCGTGTGAAATTGACAATCCCATCCAGCCCTTGGATCGACCCACCTTTTAAGTAAGTGGTGAATAAAGTCATGGTTTCTTTACGGCGTTGTAATTGAGGAACATGATCGGCATTGGCAATCATTGCAAACTGCATATCTGGGCATTGCAAAGCAAAGTTTGCATTTTCATGCGGTAAGGTAAAACTGTCGTATTGACCACATGCCACCAGTGTATTCACTTGAGGAACCGGTACATGGCTTAACCGCAATAGACGATTACAATTGATTTCATAACGTTCTTGTTCAGTATTTGAAAATTCAGCCATTTGCTTAAAGAATAATCTTTTGGCTGTGGGCGACATACGCGTTTTATCGAGCTTGGCATGATTGACTAAATACAAAATCACGGCCTGACCAAACTCGCCCATACGTTGTTCTTTCATCAACATCAATGATTCTTCTAACAACATGCGCCAGCTTTTACGAGTTTCTTGCATCACCCCCATCAAGATCATTTTTTCGACCAGTTCAGGGCGTTGATCAACAAAAAATGAAGCAATCACAGAACCTAAAGAAATCCCCACCACGGCAACCTTTTCAATCGCGACAATATCAAGCCACTGTCCCAACATACGAGAAAGATCAGGTAATTCTAATGTCCCCGCAGATAAACCCGAGTCGATATTGGTGATTTGTTGATTGGCGCCCATAGAGGGCAAATCAATCAAAATGACTGGGCCACTTTCAAAGAACTGCTCAACACAATACTTATATGAGTTAAAGTTTTGGAACGCTCCGCCCACAATCACAATCGGTGTATTGTGAATTGTTCGTGGATCTGCGATCGCCATATACTCAATTTTCCAGCCATCAATCCAAGTTGTTCTTGGCTCCTGCTTAAAACTGTTTTTGTGGTATATGTCGAAAAAACCAAAGCTTGATAAAGATTGGTGTGATTCTGTGTCCATTTGGATAATGGAATTCATATCCTTCCTCCATCCTTGCTTTATTCTTTTAATATGCAAGATTTTGACCCGCATTATTCTTTCAAATTCGTGATACGTATGAATTCTGTATCACATCAATGTCCTTATTGTTTCATTCTTACAGATGTGTGATTTATACGCAATCGCTAAATTGACCGTTTATCCAGTTTAAATGGCAAAAGATTTTGCAAGATATTTAACGCTTCAACGCTGCAAAATAAGTTTATTTCAGTGAAATACTTCCTTGGCTTTACTTAGACTGCTACTATCAAAGGGAAATTTTTAATGATCAAATAAACTGCTATGCAAGACTCAATTGAACAGTATATGCAAACTGTAGGGAAGCAAGCACGCCAAGCCGCTAGTGTCTTGGCAGGCGCAACTACACTTGCAAAAAATAATGCCTTATCTGCGATTTATACTGCTTTGGAAAATAGTCAACCGCAAATCTTGGCCGCCAACCAAATTGACATGAGCAAAGGTCGTGACAATCAATTGGATAGTGCTTTACTTGATCGTTTAGAACTCAACCCCACACGCTTTAAAGGAATGTTACAAGGCTTAAAAGATGTCATCAGCCTTGTCGATCCGATTGGTGAAATCACGGATCTTGCTTTCCGTCCAACGGGTATTCAGATTGGTAAAATGCGCGTGCCTTTAGGTGTGGTCGGCATGATTTATGAATCACGCCCAAATGTTACCCTTGAAGCCGCCTCACTTGCGTTAAAATCTGGCAATGCCATCATTTTACGTGGTGGTTCTGAGGCATTGAATTCAAATCAAGCAATTGCTGAAGCCATTCAACATGGTTTAAAAGCAGCGGGCTTACCTGAAACTTGTGTACAAGTGATTAACACCACTGACCGTGCTGCCGTGGGTCAATTGATTACCATGTCTGAGTATGTCGATGTCATCGTACCTCGTGGCGGTAAAGGCTTGATTGAACGCATTACCAATGAAGCAACCATTCCTGTGATTAAACATCTCGATGGGAACTGCCATGTTTTTGTTGAGGCGCAGGCGGATCTACATAAAGCACTTCCTATCGCATTAAACTCAAAAACACATCGTTATGGTGTGTGTAATGCAATGGAAACATTGTTGGTTGATGAAAAAATTGCGGAAGAGTTTTTACCCCGTATCGCTGAGCTTTATGCAGAAAAAAACGTTGAATTACGTGGCTGTATCAATGTTCAAAAAATCTTAGGCAATACTGTAAAACCAGCCAGTGAAGAAGATTGGTATGAAGAATATCTAGGTCCAATCTTGGCAGTGAAAATTGTGACTGGAATTGAAGAAGCCATTCAACATATTAACAAATATGGCTCACATCATACCGATGCAATCATCACTGAAAACTTTAGCTTAGCGCGTCAATTCTTGACCCGTGTAGATTCAAGTTCAGTCATGGTCAATGCTTCGACTCGTTTTGCTGATGGTTTTGAATACGGTTTAGGTGCTGAAATTGGTATTTCTACCGATAAAATTCATGCCCGTGGTCCAGTCGGTCTTGAAGGTTTAACCTCGCAAAAATGGATTGTTTTAGGCGATGGTCAAATTCGTCATTGATTCCAAGCTTGAATAACTCGACTCAGCATTTATCTCAAACATAAGTGCTGAGTTTTTTATTTTTAATGCACCGTAATAAACATCAATCAATTTAAAATTTTGATAAAAAATATGTATTTGTCTTTTAGAAAGACGCAAAGTTTGCCTTTGAATAGGACAAGATTATTTACAAGAAACTATATAATGCAGATAGATTAAAACAACAATGAGTGATAATTTTTAACAATCAATTGATAAATATTAATTATTAATCAATATCAGGTCGATAGTCCAAAAGTCTAATCACCTAAAGTCTATCTAGGACAAAAAAACTACACATGGTACAACATGACTGCTGATCTAATTTGCCCTTTATAAACAAGCATAATCAGATCAATCAGGATGACTTTTTTAAATTATAATTTCGGGTATTCAAACGTGTCTACATCAGTATTAGTAATTAACTGCGGATCTTCATCAATCAAATATGCGCTTGTTTCTGAACGTCGTGAAGATCGAATCTTTGGTTTAGCAGAAAACCTAGGCTCTGCTGATGCACGTATTAAAGGAATCACGGCAGGCAATCAACCGCTTGAGCTTTCAATTCCCTATGCAGACCATGAAAAAGCTTTAGAAACCATCTTAGGTCGTTTATCACAGTATAAACCTCAAGCCATTGGACACCGTGTTGTTCATGGCGGTACCTTAACCAAAGCTGAGTTATTGACGCCTGAAATTGTAGAAAAAATTCGTGAAGCAACACCACTTGCACCGCTGCATAACCCTGCTCATTTAGTCGGTATCGATGCGACAATGCGCCTATTCCCTGAATTACCGCAAGTTGCAGTATTTGATACAGCATTCCATCAAACCATGCCTGCACATGCATATCGTTATGCTTTACCAAAGTTCCTGTATACACAACACAATGTTCGTCGTTATGGTTTCCATGGCACCAGTCATGCCTATGTTTCTGAACGTGGTTCTGAACTTGCGGGTAGCTACAAACATGGCGGTTGGTTAACAGCACACTTAGGCAATGGTAGCTCAACTTGCGCTATCTGGAATGGTCAAAGTGTCGATACCTCCATGGGACTGACTCCGCTTGAAGGTGTGGTCATGGGTACTCGTAGTGGTGATGTTGATCCAAGTATTCATAGCTTCCTTGCTTCAAATCTGGGCTGGGACATCTATAAAATTGATAAAATGCTGAACAGTGAATCAGGCTTACTGGGCTTATCAGATCTTTCAAATGATATGCGCACCTTGATTGAAGCCTCAGAACAAGGCAATGAAGATGCGACTTTGGCGATTGAAGTATTCTGTTATCGTTTAGCCAAATCACTTGCGGCATTAAGTTGCGGTTTACCGCGTATCGATGGTTTATTCTTTACTGGCGGTATTGGTGAAAACTCTGCCTATATTCGTGAAAAAACCATTGCTTACTTACCGCACTTCGGTTTCAACCTCAGCAAAGAACAGAATGATGGTTTAAAACGTGGTACAGAAGGTCGAATTGATGCTGGAACAGGTCCTCAAATTTGGGTCATACCAACCGATGAAGAAGGTCGTATTGCTAAAGAAACTGTTCATGTTGTAGAACACGAGGTACAACAGGCCGCAAAAAAGCCTGAATCTGATATTGCGACAGCTTAAGCTGTCGTAAGTTTTGAACGAGCTTTGGGTATACCTATTGAAATAGCAGCATACTCAAGCTCGTTATTACAATTGATCTTGACCAGATTTTGATATAAAGCTGTTTTGTAATCGCTTAAGCTGGCATAAATATATAAACCAGCCTTGTAGATGAATATCGTTTTGCGATCACTGTATACACCACCAAAAAGATGTTGAGTGAAGCAGATGATTTGAGATATTCATCTTCAATTTATCCATGAATTCACATATTTTTACTGATTAAAGAATCGTCTATGAAAACAATTTTATTGGTTCCAACTGGGGAAGGCGTAGGTTTAACGTCTGCGTGTTTAGGTTTAGTCTATGCATTGGAATGCCAAGGCGTTAAAGCAGGCTTTGTAAAACCATTTTCACAAGAATTAATCGCTGAACCAGACCGCACCACTGCGCTTTACCGTCATATCTCAAAATTAGATACGGTTGAACCGATAGCTTATGCAAAAATCACACAACAGCTCAATGATGGTGAAACAGATGAGCTCCTTGAAGAAGCGGTCAGCTTACAACGCCAAATTGCAAAGTCCCATGACATTGTGATTGTAGAAGGCTTAGTCCCTACTGCACGTGATGCTTTTGCCAGTGATTTAAATGCCTCTTTGGCGCAAGCTTTGGATGCCAAAGTTATCTTTGTCAGCAATGCTAATATCGAAAAACCAGAACAAACTGCTGAAAAAGTTGAAGCACAAGTACGTAATTTTGGTGGTGCATCATCATCGCGTAATGCAGGCGTACTGTTTATGCGTACCCGTGGTCTACCTGCAGAATCTGCACAAATTCCGGTGACCATTGATCCAAGCTTACGTTTAGTTGCAGATACTGAAAAATTTAAAACTGAAATTCAAAAAACTCATGCACACATCGGCTCAGCAACATTTCCAATTATTGGCTTAGTTCCATTCAGTGACACCTTGAGTGTGCCTCGCATCTCAGACTTAGCAAAACAAATTCAAGCCACGTGGATTAATCAGGGCAAAGCCAACACACGCCGTGTATTGCACAGCAGCTTAATTGCTTCAAATATTGAACATGAACTACAAAAATTCGTTGCAGGCGAACTGATTATCAGTGCTTCTGATCGTATTGATGTGTTATTGGCGAGTAGTTTAGCCACCAGCAATGGCATTCCACTCGCAGGTTTAGTTTTAACTGAACACCATGAGCCAAATCCATTGGTTTTAGAGTTCTGCCAGTCTGCAATTAAAAATGGTCTACCGATTTTACACACACCACTCAGTACCTTTGAAACAGCACAGCAACTTGCCAATTTAAGCAATGAAATTCCTGTGGATGATACTGAACGTGCCGATCAAGTGACCCGATTCGTTTCAAGCCATATTGATCCAGAATGGTTGACCCAAATGTTGAATGGTGACTATAAACCCCGTTTATCTCCTTCTGCATTCCGTCATGAATTGGTACAAAAATCGATTGCTGCAAAAAAACGTATTGTACTGCCTGAAGGTGATGAGCCGCGTACCATTCAAGCCGCAGCAATTTGTCAATCTCGTGGTATTGCACAATGTGTATTGTTAGCAAAGCCTGAAGCGGTACTTGAAGTCGCCAAAGCACGTAATATTGAACTCCCTGTGGATTTAGAAATTATTGATCCAGATCTGATCCGTGAAAACTACGTGACCCAAATGGTTGAATTACGCAAAGGTAAACTCAACGAATTACAAGCACGTGAGCAACTGCAAGATACTGTAGTACTCGGTACGATGATGCTGGCACTTGATCAAGTCGATGGACTGGTTTCTGGTGCTGTGCACACCACCGCCAATACAGTGCGCCCTGCATTCCAGCTGATCAAAACTGCACCAGAATACTCCTTGGTCTCTTCAATCTTCTTTATGCTGTTACCAGACGAAGTTTATGTATATGGTGATTGCGCGATCAACCCTGATCCAGATGCTGAGCAATTGGCAGAGATTGCAATTCAATCTGCAGATTCGGCAAAAGCATTTGGTATTGACCCACGTATTGCCATGATTTCCTATTCAACCGGTACTTCAGGTGCAGGTGCGGAAGTTGAAAAAGTTGCAAAAGCCACGGAAATTGCCAAACAACGTCGTCCAGATTTACTGATTGATGGCCCTTTACAATATGATGCTGCATCTGTTGAAAGTGTTGGACGCTCTAAAGCACCAGACTCTCAAGTTGCTGGGCGTGCCAATGTGTTTATCTTCCCAGACCTCAATACAGGCAATACCACCTATAAAGCAGTTCAACGCTCTGCTAATGTGGTCAGTGTTGGTCCAATGCTGCAAGGTTTAAATAAACCTGTAAATGACTTGTCGCGTGGTGCATTGGTAGATGATATTGTCTTTACCATTGCATTAACGGCGATTCAGTCAGAACAACAAGCTGCACATTAATGCTGATCTACTAGACATAAAAAAACCACCCAAATCAATTGGGTGGTTTATTTAATGTACTGACGAAAAATTCATAAATCAGTCTTTATGATACTGATATCCCCATCGATTCAATTGCTATCATGGGTATTAGACAGCTTTATTTTCAATGAGATTAAAGCTTAGAAGAAATAGTTCACGCGAAATAAATAATTACGCGGAGTACCTGGCATAGCGTTTGAACGCCAATATTCTTTATCTGTTAAATTATTCACAGCAATCGTCGCCCCCCATTTATCATCTTTATAACCAATTGCAGCATCGATACGAGTCCAATCTGGCATTTTGGTGGTATTTTCATCAGAAGTATAATAATCCCCCATATAGGTTGCACCAACCTCGCCATAAATTTTTTCGGTAGGAAGATAACGTACAAACAAATTGCCTGTATGCTTGGAAACATTGCGTAAATTATTATCAACCAATTCAGGTCTTAAATCATGTTTAGTAATTTTGGCATCTGTATAACCATAGCCACCTCGAACATAAATATTATTCAGTGCCTGACCAATAAAACTAAACTCTAATCCTTTAGATTCATTTTCACCAACAACAACATAAGGCGAGTTATTATCATCTGGATCTTTACGTGCGCGGATATTATGTTTTTTAATATTGAATACAGATAATTGTGTGTTTAGCTTAGAATCCAGCCAATCACTTTTTATACCCACTTCATATTGATCAAGATATTGCGGCTCATAATTAAATGCACTTAGATCATCTGTTGCATTTATAACATTGACGCCCATATTGCCGCCAAAGGGTGAAAAACTTCGACTATAAGATGCGTATAGACTTTGTTCAGGGACGGGTTGCCATACAAAACCTACATTTGGGCTAAATGTCTCATCTTTAACTGCACGTGATTGTCGGTATGATGTTGAACTCTCTAATTTATTTGTGGTTTTTGACTCATAGTAATCATATCGCCCACCTAACATCATTTTAAACTGATCATTAAAGCTAATGAGATCCTGAAGGAAAAGCGCATAATTTGTTCCTTCATTATAATTGTGAGAGGTCGTAATATGCCCTGTGCCACGGTTACTAAAACGATCACCTGTTAGTGGATTCACAAATCCATAAATCAATGATCCATCCTTGTTTTTATTTGATAGTAAAGGTTCTCGCTGTTCATAAGACCAGTCAGTACCGACTAGAACATTATGTTTAATCGCCCCAGTATTAAACTCACCAGTTATATCCCAAGTATTGGTTGTGGTTTTATTGGTTGTTTGCTGCCAATAATAAATTTGATTGACGTAACCTTTATAACATCCTTTATTTGTATTCGTTGGCTTCACATCTGCAGTACACATAGAGCCTAAATAAAAATGATCAAAATTTTGTTCCGACTCACGATGACTTAAGCCCCAATGAAATTTCCAATTTGGCGCAAATTCATATTTAACATCTGTACGCATTGTTTGAAGAATATCTTCTACATAATCCCCAGATTGAGCAAACCCCATCTTAATTGAAGTCCCAGCAGGCAAGTTCTCATAGGAAGGACCACGATCAGGAACTCGATGTATATTGTCGTAAGTAAATTCGGTCGTCCAAAGTAGTTTTTCATCATCACTACGATAAGTCACACTTGGAGAAATCATTTCCTCATTGGCACCGATATCAGAACGGAAACTATTGGTATCGGACTTTTCACCAACCAAACGTACAGCCCAGTTATCATTAAGCACTTTATTAATATCAAGCGTTCCGCCAACATTATCATAAGAACCCACGTATGCCCCAACTGAGCTTCCCGAATCAAAATTTGCATATTTGGTGACCATATTGATCACACCACCACCGCCACTACGGCCATATAATACAGATGCAGGACCTTTTAAAATTTCAATTCGTTCAACATTGGCGGTACTGCGACGTATCTGTCCACTTTCACGCACGCCATCACGATAGATATCTCCAGAATCCGCACTAAACCCTCGCAGCATAATACCATCACCACGCATATCATAACTGGTTGAAACGCCCGGCGTGCCTTGTAACATAACACTCAGATCATTTGCGCCATACAGCTTATATTTAGAAACATCAATTGTATCAATCGTTTGTGGTATATCTTTTTTATCTAAACCATTTCTCGTAACATTGGCTTGTTTATAGTCCACATATGTTTTTATTGGGTCACCATCATTCATTGCTTCAATGACAATGGTGGGAAGCGTTGCTGTGCTTTTTTTCTGTTCTTCACTGCTATCTGTATTTGCAAATGTTAAAGAGGAAACGAAAAGTCCTCCCGTCGACAGCATCATTAAAGTTAAGCTTTTTTTAACAAAAGGCATTATTGCACCAAGAAAAACAATGAGAATTATTATCATTATAATATGATTTTTCACTAAAATTTACAATAACACGCTAATTTAACTACAAAATAATGATAGGTGAAAAAATAAAACATGAAAAGTGCATTAAATTAGCTAAGATTACTTTTACTTATTTAGAAATTAAACTAAAAAATAACTTCAATACCCACAATTAAAATATATGAATCTCTTAATTTGAGAATATTAAAATTTTTAGATATTTTTGTATTTATTGCTTAATTTATTTTCATCTAGGTATTTTATATTCTCTTGGCTAACCAAACAGTATGCCCAGTACAATCACGATCTTCAGCAATCATCTTTATCACTTCAAAATTATATTTTTTAAATAGTTCATGATACTCAGCGGATGATAAGCTCGCATGATACAGCGCATCACCAAACATCTCTCCAACCACTTCACCCTGTGATGGTCCACTGGTAAACATTAAAGCAGCGCCAGTTTTTGTATATTGATTAAAAATCTCAAACATATCTCGCTGATCTTGTGGTGTAAGATGAAAAAAGCTATCCCAAGCGAGTATTGCATCAAACTTGCGATTTAAATTTACAGTTCGCATATCAGCTAAAATCCAAGTGTGCTCAGAAAAATTCTGTTTTGCCATTTCAATCATCACATCAGAACTATCAACACCTGTCACAGTATTTGCTTGCTCAATCAAATAAGCTGCAATTGGCTTTGCTGAACCACAACCCAAGTCAAGAATATGGGAGTGAGCGGGAATTAAAGCTAAAAAGCGATCCAACCACGCTTTTTCATAAAGAAATTCCCCGCGTAATTCAGTCCATGCACGAGCATGCTTTGTATAAATTTCAATAATATTTTCCGCAAGATGCGTATAGTTTTCCATGTTGTTGTTATTTAGCCCAAGCTTTTGACTCAATAGAGTATAGAGCTTTTCACCCTGTAAAATCTGAAATTTATTTCAATACGGCTTTATCATCATTTATATAAAAAGTAGAAAAGTTGACTTGATCAATCAAAATATAAGCTGAGTTTCTTAAATAAAATCATAAAACTTTAGGCTGAAATTAGATCTAAGCCACCACAAAACAAGCAATATCACGTATAATTTAGCCCGCTAGCTAACAGCCCGCTCAAGAGATTTTTGATATGACAACTATTATCAAACAAGATGACTTGATCACATCGGTCAAGGACGCGCTTCAGTTCATTTCGTACTATCATCCACAAGACTTTATCCAAGCGATGAGCCGTGCTTATGATCGTGAAGAGAACCAAGCTGCAAAGGATGCAATTGCACAAATCTTAATTAATTCACGTATGTGTGCAGAAGGTCATCGTCCAATCTGTCAAGATACTGGTATTGTTAACGTATTTGTTGACGTGGGCTTAGATGTTAAATTTGATTTAACCATGAGCTTAGATGATGCGATCAATGAAGGTGTACGCCAAGGTTATTTAGAAAATAGTAACGTACTCCGCGCTTCAGTTTTAGCAGATCCTGCTTTTGGTCGTAAAAATACCAAAGACAATACACCTGCTGTAATTCACTACAAACTCGTTCCAGGCAATAAAGTCGATATTACTGTTGCAGCGAAAGGTGGTGGTTCAGAGAATAAATCTAAACTGGCAATGCTTAACCCTTCTGACTCGATCGTAGATTGGGTACTTAAAACTGTACCAACGATGGGTGCGGGTTGGTGTCCTCCAGGAATGCTCGGTATTGGTATTGGTGGTACTGCTGAAAAAGCCATGATGCTTGCGAAAGAATCGCTCATGGAAGAAATCAATATGGACGAGTTACTTCGCCGTGGTCCACAGAACCAAATTGAAGAACTGCGTATTGAAATCTTTGAAAAAGTAAATGCATTGGGTATCGGTGCGCAAGGTCTTGGTGGTCTAACCACAGTGCTTGATATCAAGATCAAAGACTACCCTTGCCATGCTGCTGGTAAACCAGTCGGTATGATTCCAAACTGTGCTGCAACTCGTCACGCTCATTTCCAGTTAGACGGTTCAGGTATTGCACATATTCAAGCGCCTTTACTTTCAGATTACCCTGAAGTGACTTGGGATACGTCAACATCTAAACGTGTTGACTTAGACAATATCACACAGGAAGAAATGAATTCATGGCAACCGGGCGATACATTATTATTGAACGGTACCATCTATACAGGTCGTGATGCTGCGCATAAACGCATGGTTGACATGTTGAATAAAGGCGAACAGTTACCTGTAGATCTCAAAGGTAAATTCATTTACTACGTGGGACCTGTAGATCCAGTCGGTGATGAAGTTGTAGGCCCTGCTGGTCCAACAACAGCAACACGTATGGATAAGTTCACACGTCAAGTCCTTGAAGCGACTGGCTTGTTCGGTATGATCGGTAAAGCGGATCGTGGCCCTGCTGCTGTTGAAGCGATCAAAGACAATAAAGCAACTTATTTGATGGCTGTTGGTGGTGCTGCTTATTTAGTATCTAAAGCCATTCGTGAAGCAGAAGTTGTTGCATTTGCTGACTTAGGGATGGAAGCTATTTATAAATTTAAAGTACAAGACATGCCTGTATCTGTTGCAGTTGATGTCAATGGTACTTCTATTCATGCGACTGCACCTAAAATCTGGCAAGCCAAAATTGGTAAAATCCCAGTGGTTGATGCTGTTGCACAATAATCTGATCTAAAGCTTAGATTAAGCTTGAGCATCACTTAAAAAGCACTCTATGATTAGAGTGCTTTTTATTTTGAGTCAGATCATGAACTTTATAAAATATATTATTTTTTCTGGGTTATTTGTATGCTTGATCTCTATTCAAAGTTTTGCTTCAAACACTGATAGTGACGCCGCTGACCAACTAGCATCAGGTATCATTACCAATCAAATATGGCGCCTACAATACAATGAAAGTGCAAAAAGGATTTATCAAAATCAAGCAGAAAATCTAATCAAAAACGGATCAAGTACAATAGAACTCACTGATAAAGAAAAACAAATCATCCCTCAAATTGTAGAGATTTATCAGGCAATACCAGAAAATATTCTCCGAGATCCACAATTTATCGCCCAAACCAAACAAATTCTTTTAGAATCGTTAAGTTCTCAAGAAATTGATATGCTCTCACAGCATGACACAACGTCGAGCCAAGAGCTGTACACAAAACTTGCCAATATTGACACAGAAATATTCCTAGAAAGCAATGCAGCTATTCGTAAGGCAGTCAATGACCCTCAATTTATCCAACAATATCGCAATAAAATTGGAGAAATTATTCAGCAACTGCATCATTTAGATGAAAATAAATAATGGAAAACCTATGAAAATTAAGCAGTTCGTTTTAACTTTAAGTTTATGCTGTATCACAATGTCAAGTTTTGCATCTCCAGCAACAGATAAAAGTGTCGACAAATTGATGCAACTCTCCAATATCTCAGAGATTTTCAAACAAAGTACTCGTGATATGCAACCCTACTTTGACGATCAAGCAGAAGCACTTGTTCGCCAAGTGACGGGGGCTCAAACATTGAATATCGATCAGCAAAATGCAGCACTACAAATTAGTGCATTGTATAGTGATATTCAACAGCAGCTGGTGACTGACCCAGAATATCTCAACATGTTTAAATCATTATTTAAAAAGACCTTTACTGAAGAAGAAGTTCAAGCCAATATCGCTTTTTTAAGTACACCGATTGGACAATCCATCAATCAAAAGATGAACACGCTTATGACAGAAGTCATGCAAGAAACCGCAAAGTTTTCTCAAGAAAAAATGCTAAAAGTAGAAAATCAAAAAGCCCTGAAAGAAAAAATGGAAACGATTTTAAAGCCAATTCTTCAAGTTGAATAAGCTTTTACTCAACCATTTTATGATGTGAATTACAACCAGAACTTATATAGGTATTTTATGAAATTACTCCAACACTTACTACTTGCAAGCGCATGTATCAGCACAAATTTTGCTTTTGCAGCGCCCGCTTCAGACCAACAAGTTCAACAATTATTAAAAGTCATGAATATTGATGAACTGCTACAAGAAACCATACAACAAATTCGCCCTCAGTTGGATCAACAAGCTTACCAAATCATTCAAATGACGGTAAAAAAAGATCAGCTCAACCCACAAGAACAAATTGTCGCCAATGAGCTTGCTGACAAAATGTATGAGCAAAGTAAAAAAACCATTGCTTGGGATCAAATCAAACCTGTTTATCTTAAGATTTATAAAGACATATACAGTGCTGAAGAAGTTCAAGCTCAAATTGATTTTTATTCAAGTGCAATTGGACAGTCGATTCTGAAAAAAACACCTCAAGTTGCTCAAGAAACCATGAAAGTCATGAACAGCCAACTGATTAAAAGTGTACAAAACGCATCTGAAGACTTTAAAGAAGTGACTAAAAAACTAGATGCTTTAAAAAAGGCCGCAAATACTCAATAAAACAAATAAGAAAAGAGAGCCTCGCTCTCTTTTCTATATCAAGCATCTCTAGCGATAGATCACCAAGTCATTGGGTTCCAAAGTTTAAACTGCTGCCCCAAATGCACATCATCACTCACTTTGTATGGCTCACCTTTGATTTTTTCTTTAGGTTTGATCACACGACCATCTGCAGTCACTTCAGCCACGAAATTAAGGCCTGGAGTTTTCAGTTGAGTCATTGCAATTTCTTTGAGTCCTTGTCGGGTAGGCATTTGCATTAAAGGCCCTACACGTAATAACCCTGCTTCACCATTGGGTCCACCGCGAAATTTTTCTTCTTCATATTTGACAAAATATTGCCCGCCAGCTTCCACTGAGAAGTAAGCAACTTTGGGTTTCTGGAAATGAAAAACCGTTAATGGGCGACTGAGACTTAATTTATAGTCACCTTCAGCCAGTTCAATCCAGTAATAATGATTACTGATCAAGCTTGGAATTTTCTTACCATTCAGAAAAAAATTGTTTGGAATAATTTCTTGTCTATTCCAACGACTGTCTGGTCGATAAAAATAAACAATTGCAGCTTGAGGATTCTGTGGTTTAACCAGCTTAAAGTATTGCCCAGGTTTTTGATTGACCCAAGACCCGGTAGAAAATGATGCAACTTTATATTGTTCAAGCTTTTCATGAACCAACGAATCTTCTTTTTTGAAATCGATTGGATCTAAAGTTGAAACAACTTTTGCAGGTTGCTGTTCAACAGATTGATGACTTTGACAAGCTGCCAACCCACAACTGATCAAAACGACTAGACCGATGTAACGCATGATTTTCCCTCACCGCGTATTTTTTATTTTCGTTTTTAATAAACCCTATTGTCTACAGCCAGCTTAACATTTCAATGACCATTTAAAAATAAAAAACGTGCAAATAGTCAAGCTACTCGCACGTTTCAGATGAATTGCACTGAGGATGTATCAGAATCCAGCTTTTAAGCTGATTTTGTATCCAATACCTTCAAATCTACTTTTTCAACTTCAGTATTTTCATGCTTTGGTTGACGTTCAGATTTGAACTCTGGTGCAGCTTTATCATTAATCACCGCTTCATTGATAATCACAGTACCAATGTCTGAACGACTTGGTAAGTCATACATGGTTTCAAGCAATACATTTTCTAAAATAGAACGCAGACCACGCGCACCTGTATTACGCTCTAACGCTTTTTTTGCGATCGCACGTAAAGCAGAGTCTTCAAAAAGAAGGTCTACATTTTCCATCTCAAAAAGATATTGATACTGACGCGTTAATGCATTTTTGGGTTCTGTTAAAATCTGCATCAAGGCTTCTTGATCAAGCTCTTCAAGTGTTGCAATCACAGGTAAACGACCAATGAATTCTGGAATTAAACCAAATTTCACCAAATCTGCGGCTTCAACTTGACGGAATAATTCAGATACTTTTTTACTATCGTCTTTATTCTTTACGTCTGCCGTGAAACCAATGCCACCTTTTTCTTGACGTTGTTGAACAACTTTTTCAAGACCAGAGAACGCACCACCACAGATAAACAAGATATTTGCAGTATCAACTTGAATAAACTCTTGTTGTGGATGTTTACGTCCACCTTGAGGCGGAATTGACGCAACCGTACCTTCAATCATTTTCAACAATGCTTGTTGCACGCCCTCACCAGACACATCACGTGTAATTGAAGGGTTTTCAGATTTACGGGTAATCTTGTCAATTTCATCAATGTAGATAATGCCCTTTTGTGCTTTTTCTACATCGTAATCCGCTTTTTGCAAAAGTTTCTGAATAATGTTTTCAACATCTTCACCAACATAACCAGCTTCGGTCAAAGTTGTTGCATCAGCCATTGCAAAAGGTACATCAAGCAAACGCGCAAGTGTCTGTGCCAGCAATGTTTTACCTGAACCTGTTGGTCCAATCAGCAAAATATTACTTTTAGCAATTTCAACGGCATCTTTAGGCTTATGCCCTGTTTGTGATACTTTTAAACGTTTGTAATGGTTATACACTGCAACTGAAAGTGTTTTCTTTGCTGTGTCTTGACCAATTACATACTGGTCCAAAGCCGCACGAATTTCATGTGGTTTTGGCAATGGACGTGTTGCCCAATCGCCTGTTTCCACCTGTTGACTCGTTTGCACTAAGTCTAAGCACACATCCACGCATTCATTACAAATATATGCGTCCTCGCCTGCGATCAGCTTACCGACTTCAGACTGCGTTTTACCGCAAAATGAACAATGCTTTTGTCCTTGAGGAAGATCGGACATTTTCACTCCAAATTCTTAAATCTTATCTATAAATGTTTAGTCTTGAGGTCGTTTACTTAATACCTGATCCACTAAACCATATTCTTTTGCTTGCTGTGCAGTCATAAAATTATCACGATCTGTATCTTTAGCGACAGTTTCGTAATCTTGACCACTATGTTCAGCCATTAAACGATTTAAACGTTCTTTGATGAATAAAATTTCACGTGCATGAATTTCAATATCCGATGCTTGACCACGGAAACCACCCAATGGTTGGTGAATCATCACACGCGCATTTTCCAAGCAATAACGCTTACCTTTTGCACCAGCATTTAATAAGAAAGCCCCCATAGATGCAGCTTGACCCATACAATAGGTCACTACATCAGGCTTAATAAATTGCATCGTATCGTAAATTGCCATACCCGCAGTCACTGAACCACCAGGTGAATTGATATATAAATGGATATCTTTATCTGGATTTTCAGCTTCTAAAAACAACATTTGCGCGACAATAAGATTCGCCATGTTGTCTTCAACTTCACCAGTTAAAAAAATCACACGTTCACGTAAAAGACGTGAAAAAATATCGAAAGAACGCTCACCACGTGAAGATTGTTCTACGACTACTGGCACCAAAGCGCTTTCAATTGATGGAACATACATACGTTATTTATTCCTGAATTCTTGTTACTTCACTCATGTTCACAATATGAGGGATAATTGCTGAAAATGCAAAATATTCCCAACTTAATATCAGATATTTTTTGCATAAGTATTGTGAATGGAATGATTAAATCCATGTTTAAGCTCATAAAAAAAGGCGCCAAAGCGCCTTTTTTTAGATCAAACAACTTAGCCTTGTTGGCGCGCTTGTTGCTCTTTTAACAAATCTTGATAGCTAACAACTTCATCAGTTACTTTAGCAGCAGCTAAGATATGATCAACAACTTGATCTTCTAACACTACGCCTTCGATTTGAGCACGTTGTTGCTTATCAGTTTTGAAATATTCGATCACTTCAGTCGGATCTTCATAAGAAGAAGCCATATCTTCGATATAAGCATCAACACGTGATTGGTCTACTTCAAGTTTAGCGTCAGCCAATACTTTGCTTACCAATACACCAAGTTTAACTGCTTTTTCAGCTTGTTCTTTGAACAATTCATCAGGAAGCATGCTGCTGTCAAATGCTTTAGCACCTTGAGCACCAAACTGTTGAGTAAATTGTTGAATCATTTGTTGACGTTGACGGTCAATTTCTTGAGCCAACATAGATTCAGGAACTTCTACGTCATTTGCAGCAACAAGTGCATCAAAGGTTGCACCTTTTACTTGGTTACGTAGGCCATTTTTTACTTCACGTTCCATGTTTTTGCGAACGTCAGCTTTTAATTTCTCAACGCCTTCTTCTTCAGTTAAACCGAAGATTTTAAGGAATTCAGCATCAATTTCAGGAAGTTTTTGTTTTTCAACAAGTTTAACTGTGATTTTGAATTGAGCCGCTTTACCTGCTAAGTTTTCAGCTTGGTAGTCTTCAGGGAAAGTTACATCAATCACTTTCTCTTCGCCTTTCTTCATACCAACGATACCGTCTTCGAAGCCAGGGATCATACGACCAGAACCTAAAACAAGTTTAAAGTCTTCAGCAGCACCGCCTTCAAACTTCTCACCATCAACAGTACCTTCAAAATCGAAAGTTACTTGCATGTCTTTTTTAGCCATGCCTTTAGTTTCAGTCCATTCAGCGCGTTGCTTTTGAAGATTTTCAAGCATTGCATCAACGTCTTTATCTGTTACTTCAGATGATTTACGTGATACTTCAAGACCTTCAAATTTAGCTTCAACTTCAGGATAAACTTCAACTGTAGCTTGATAAACTAAAGCATCATCTTTGTTTTCAACTTTGTCGATGTTTGGCATACCAACAGCGTTGATTTTTTCTTGTTGAATTGCTTCAAATACTGTGTCACGAATGATGTCGTTTACAACTTCTTGGTAAATACCAGCGCCGTATTCACGACGTACAACGTTTACTGGCACTTTACCTTGACGGAAGCCGTTGATCTTCACAGTTTTGGCAGTGCGTTTCAAGCGAGCTTCAAACTGCTCGTTAATACGGCTCGTCGGTACAGATACATTTAAACGACGGGCAACGCCCGAAACCGCTTCAGAAGTTACTTGCATGGCTTCCTCGATAGAATTTAATAATTACAGTTTTTCAAAAAGTGCCACATTATATGACAACATTTGAATATATACAAAACACCTGTGTAAATCATTTTATTTCGGTCACAGATTTTCTCATTGTGACGCTTTTTTTAATAAATTATCTTCGGCTCAATGACAAAATAAAAATTTTGTATTTTTATATGAATTTACCAAATTCAAATACTTTAGTGACATTAGAATAAATTTATTTACATTTTGAAATATCTAGAAATAAAATTAAATAAATAAAATTCAAAAAGTTAAGTGAAATTTCAATGCATTTTTAATTCATTTTCTCATCATAAACATTTAAAACCATCGACAAATTCAATTTCAAACAGATGAAATAAACAATAAGAATCATTATTATTCGCATACAAATTTGCACTACTCTTAGTGAGTTTAAGTATGTCTTTTATCAAATCACGCAAAAAGATTGTTACTACAGCAATCGTTTCATCTCTTTCAGTTATTGCAACGTCAGCCATCGCTCAAGACGAAATCGCAAAACTACCAACAATTAAAGCACAAGCAACGACTGAACAAGGTTTAAAAGTAGATCAGTCTGCCAATACAAAATTTGTTGCGCCACTTTTGGATACACCTAAATCTGTATCTGTTATTTCAAAACAACTGATTCAAGATACTCAAGTAACAACACTTGCAGATGCACTTCGTACAGTTCCAGGAATTACCCTTGGCGCTGGTGAAGGTGGTAACCCAAATGGTGATCGTCCATTTATTCGTGGTTATAACTCTGAAAGTTCTATGTTTGTGGATGGTGTGCGTAATTCCACTTCACAAAACCGTGAAATGTTTGCAGTAGAACAAGTAGAAGTTATTAAAGGGTCAGCATCTTCACTTGGTGGTGCTGGATCAGTTGGTGGTAGTGTAAACATGATTTCTAAAGTCGCTAAAAAAGGCGATGCTTTAGAGGGTTCTGTTGCGGGTGGTACAGATAACTACCAACGTATTACCCTAGATGGTAATAAAGATTTTGGTAATGGTATTGCTGCTCGTATTGCACTAATGGGACACCAAAATGAGAAAGCGGGCCAACATGACGGCGCAGAATATAAACGTGCTGGTATTGCACCAAGTATTACTTTTGGCTTAGACACTGCGACTCGTGCAACGTTAAGTTATTACTACTTAAAGTCAGATGATACACCTGATTCGGGTGTGCCATATAATTATGATGCTTCGAAAAAAGCAACTTTTGGTAAGCCTGTAGATGTTAAACAAGGCATTTACTATGGTTTACATGATCGTGATTTTCAAAAACAAGAAAACCAAATTGGTACAATTAAATTAGAACATGATTTAACTGACAATTTAACCATTACCAATACTGCAGTGTATAACAAGTCAACGAATGATTATCTTTGGACTCAACCAGATGACTCAAAAGGTAATGTCCTAAATGATAAAGTTTGGCGTCGTATTAACTCACGTATTACTGACACAGATATTTTCACAGATCAACTTGCATTGACTGGTAAATTTAACACTGGTGCAATTAAGCATAAGTTTAATGTTGGTGCAGAATATAGTGATCAAAAATCAGATAAAGGTAGCTATACAACTACTTATCCAGGTTATACAGGTACTACAACTGGTGGTTTCAACAGCGATTGTAAAATCAATGATGCATGGTGTACGTCTTTAACAAATCCAAATTCGAAAGAAGAATGGTTAGGTTCAGCAGTTGCCAATCGTAATACCACCACAACTACAACAAAAGTTACATCAGTTTATTTGCTTGACAATATTGAATTTAATCCACAATGGCTACTTGACCTAGGTGTTCGTTGGGACAAATTTGACACTGAACAAGTGACGAATGCAACAGGCGCTAAACTAGAAAATAATAAAGACTTTTTTACTTACCAAGCTGGTTTGACATATAAACCTATGAAAAATGGTTCGATCTATGCAAGCTATGCTACATCAGCTAACCCAGTGGGTGTTGATGGTGGTGATGGTTCAGAAGCGATCGGACAAGCTTATATGGACTTAAAGCCAGAAGAAGCGCGTACTTATGAAGTTGGAACTAAATGGGACCTCTTCAATGATCGCTTAAACTTGACAGCTGCTGTATTCCGTACAGAAAAACAAAATACTCGTATCCAATTAGATGCTGGTACCTACACCAACGGTGGTGAAAGTAAAGTTGATGGTGTTGAGCTTAGTGCTACAGGTAAAATTACAGACAAATGGGATATTACGGCTGGATACTCTTATCTAGACAGTGAAATGACCAACCCTGGTCCGTCATGTAATCGTGCTGGAACATGTACATACCCTAACCCAGCGAAAGGCAAACAACTTCCTAACGTACCTAAAAACTCTGCAACACTTTGGACAACCTATCAAGTTCTTCCACAGTTAACTGTTGGTGCTGGGGCATTAGGTATGGACAAAGTCTATGGTGATGCTGCCAATACTAAGTATGTATCAGGTTATGTACGTTATGATGCAATGGCTCGCTACAACGTCAACAAAAATGTTGATTTACAGCTTAATGTAAACAACCTTTCAGACAAGCGTTATTTTACTAAAGCTTATGCATCTCACTATGCAACAGAAGCTGAAGGTCGTAATGCTGTCTTATCAATTAACTTTAAATATTAATAGTTAATACTTTAAAAATTAAAGTGAAATGGCTCCTTTTCATAGGGGCCATTTTTTTACCTACAATTTAGCTCGTTGTGTCTTTTATTGAAGATAACTTCCGTCGTTATTAATACTTACTAAAAAATAATTCTATAATTTCCAATAGTTACTTTTTACCATTCATTAAAAATACTTTAAATTTCAGCAATATGATCAAACTTCATCAATCATATCCCCTATAGTTTTCTTTAATTATCTTTAATAGATTAAACAGTTTTTCCGTATGAATAATCATTTATATTTATTGTGAATGAAAATAATTATCATTAGAATTCGCAACACCGGTTACATACCTTAACAATTTCTCCATTATTGCGTCATGAAGTTTCCTGAGCAGTATTGGGTAAGTTTGATACAACCTGCGATGGACGCAAAAAATGGCTCAAAAATATTCTGTAAAAAACAAAAAAGTTAAAACAGTTGCACTTGCAATTGCTTTACCCAACCTAGCTTTTGCAGCAACTGAAGATACAACAGTACAACTCCCAACGATTCAAGCTCGAGCAGAACAAAATACTGCATATTTAGCAGCAAAAACATCTTCAACTAAACGTACAGAAACCATTTTAGATACAGCTAAAACCGTTCAGGTCATCACGGAAAAAGCTCTCAAAGATCAAGGCTTACTTTCACTACAACAAGCCCTTGCAACAACTCCAGGCATTAGTTTTGGTGCTGGCGAAGGTGGTGGTGGTTATGGCGATAAAATCAACCTACGGGGTTATGATGCAACCTATAACACAACTGTCGATGGCTTACGTGATGCAGCATTAACCAACCGTTCTGATTTATTCAACTATGAAGCTGTTGAAATCATCAAAGGTGCGAATTCTGTTGAAAATGGTGTAGGACAAATCAGTGGTGGTGTCAATTTAGTCTCTAAAACGCCTAAGAATCGTGACAGCAATGAAGTTACTTTAGGTTTTGGTTCAGATAGCTATAAACGCTTTACAGGTGATTTTAATAAAGTTGTAGATGAAGATTTAGCATTTCGTTTAAATGTAATGGGGCATCAAAACACCTATGCGGGTCGTGATGAAGAAATGAAACGTTGGGGAATTGCGCCATCGGTTACTTTTGGAATCAGTGATACGACTAAGGCAACTTTATCTTACTTATATCAAAAAGATGAAAATGATCCACAGTACGGCGTTCCTTATTATAATGGCAAACCTGTCAAAGGGATTTCAGATAAAAATAACTATGGCTATAGCAACTTAGATCAACAAGATATTGAAAATCAGGTTGTCACATTTAAAGTAGAAAGCGAGATCAGTCCCAACGCAAAACTGAACTCCATTACTCGTTATAGTGATATTCAACAAAAAGCAACTGTTTCTGCACCACAAGGAACATTTTGTTTAGCAGATGGCACATCACCAACAGCACTGACCAATACCAACCAAACTGGATATAAAAATTGTAATGTAACTTCTGGTACAACTACGCTTACTGTTCCAAAGGGTTCATATTATATTTCTGGTCCACGTGGTTATTATCGTGATACCCATAATAAGCAATTTGCCAATGACACCAACATCAATGTGCAATTTAAAACTGGGGTTATAGATCATGCTCTTGTTGCAGGCGTAGGCTTTAGTCGTGAGGACTATGCGATTACTACAGCTGGCTATTTATATAATTCAAATGGTTCATCAGCAGGTAGTTCTATTACTAACCCGCTTTACATGGATGTGTACAATCCAGATAACTTTTGGCATGGTCCAACAAATTTCCGTAAAACAGGTGTTGCTGAAGGCTACTTAAATGTTTATTCAGCGTATTTGTTTGATACTTTAAAGTTTGGTGAACAATGGTTACTTAACCTTGGTGTGCGTAATGATTATACTGACGGTCAATATCGTTCAGATACTATTTCAACAACTAATGCAGCGGTAACTCGTGGTCAAAACTATAAACAGTCTGATAATTTAATTTCCTATAATGCTGGTTTGACATTTAAACCAACACCAGCAACCAGTCTTTATTTGTCTTATGCTAATGCTCAAAAGCCGGTACAAAATACTGCAAGTGGTGGCTGTTCTCAAACTATTACCAACAATGCAATCACAGCAAATTCTTGCAATACAGACCCTGAGAATGCAGTTGCCTATGAAGTGGGGGCAAAATGGCAAGCAAATCCTAACTTCTTAGTGTCTGCCGCAGTATTTCGCAATGAACAAGATAAAGTCCGTGTAACCAATGATATACCTGGACAACCAGATGCAAAATTAGATGGTAAAAACTATGTCCAAGGTGTTGAACTTGGTTTAGCGGGTGAAATTACACCAAAATGGAACATCACCGCTAGTGCTGCTTATATGGAAGGAGAATATGACCAAACTAAAGTCAATGGTTCGCCGAATATTGACTTCCAAAAAGGTGACAAGTTGGTCAATGTGCCTAAAGTTTCAGGCAGCTTATGGACAACGTATCAATTCAATGATCAGTGGCAAGCTGGCTATGGCTTAACCTATCAAGGTGAAATGTATTTAAGCACACGTTCAGCGACGAATAATCTTGTGCCGCAGGTCAAGTCTGAAGATTATGTGATTCACAATGCTTCTGTAACCTACAGCTACAACAAAGATTTAAGTTTCCAATTATTGGGGCAAAACTTAAGTGATGAGAAGTACTATACTCATATCCGCAACAATGGTTGGGCAATGCCTGGTGAGGGTCGCAAAGGCGTATTCAACATCAACTATAAGTTCTAAGATTTAATCAATCTATGTTAAAATTCAGCGTCTGATTCATCAGGCGCTGTTTCTTTTTTGGGGAAGAAAATCATGATTTTACATATTCCAAATTTACTCAGTCTGGATGAACTGAATCATTGTCGTCAGACACTTTCTCAAGCAGAGTGGACAGATGGAAAAGCAACAACAGGCTATCAATCTGCGCATTTAAAAAATAATTTACAACTGGCTCAAGATTCTCAACAAGCATTAGAGCTTGGACAAATCATTCAAAATGCTGCCAACGCAAATCCTTTGTTCTTTAGTGCCGCACTTCCAAAAACATTTTTACCTCCGCTGTTTAATTGTTATCAACACGGTGGAAATTTTGGGATGCATGTTGATAATGCTATCCGTCGCCATCCTCAACTCAATCAGTACTTAAGGACAGATGTGTCTTGCACTGTTTTTCTCACCAATCCCGATGAATATGATGGCGGTGAACTGGTGATCGAAGACACTTTTGGTACACAAGAAGTAAAACTTCCAGCTGGCGATGCAATTGTCTATTCTTCTACCAGTTTACATCAGGTCAACCCAGTCACTGAAGGTGCACGTATTGCCTCGTTCTTTTGGGTACAAAGCTTTGTATCGTCCGATGCGCAACGACGAATTCTCTTTGACTTAGATCAAAATATTCAAAAGCTGACCATCGAGCTATCTGCTACACATGAGCAAGTGATCAGTCTTACGGGGATCTATCACAACCTCCTACGCGAATGGAGTGATTTATAAATTTTAGCTTGCAAGTCATTATTGTAACGAAAGTGTTTTGTATAAATTTGGACAATCAATAAATGAGTAAAAAAATCCAAGCACCACTCACTCAAATTCCAGCATATTTACAGACCATTGCGGATTACGAGAAACAAGCAGAACAGCATCTGCCTGAAAACACTTGGCACTATTTGCAAGGTGGAGCGATGGATGAGCAAAGTGTTCAAGAAAACTTACAACAATTTAAAAATATTCAACTGATTCCAAGACTGCTCAATGACTTAACTCAAGGCTCGACCGAATGTGAGATTTTAGGACAAAATTTTCCTCATCCAATTTTTCTTGCACCGATTGGACATCAACAATTGTTCCACCCAGAGGGCGAAGCTGCGGCTGCACTGGCAGCCGAAGTTTTAGGAAGTAATATTGTACTGAGCACTTTCACCAATACCGATATGCGAAGTTTAAAACAAGAAAACCCGCTGAAATGGTTCCAACTGTATTGGCAAGGTGATCGTGAAAAATCATTGGCCTTAGTTCGACTCGCAGAACAACAAAATTTTAAAGCACTTGTGATTACAGTAGATTCACCGCATACAGGGATTCGTGATCGTGAACGTCGGGTGAATTTTCAATTGCCAGAAGGCATGCAACACCCCCATACACCCACCCACATTCCCCTGCCCGAAATTTCTGAGCATCAACATCCTGTATTCAACGGTTTAATGCAAATTGCACCCAAATGGGCAGATATCGAATTTATAATTGCCCATAGCCATTTGCCTGTAATTTTAAAGGGTGTGCTACATCCACTCGATGCAAAAAAAGCAGTCGAAATCGGCGTAAAAGGCTTAATCGTTTCTAATCATGGCGGACGAGTACTCAATACGAGTATTTCCCCACTGATCGCCTTAGCAAAAATTAAGGCAGTTGTTCCTCATGATTTTCCTTTGCTTTTGGATGGTGGAATCCGTCGTGGTACCGATATATTTAAAGCATTGGCATTAGGCGCATCTGCGGTGCTGATTGGCCGTCCTGCGATCTACGGGCTCTCTGTTGCTGGTGCTTTAGGTGTCGCCCATGTAATTAAAATTTTAAAGGAAGAATTTGAAATTACCATGGCATTAATGGGAACTGCTACCGTAAAAGAAATCAATCAAGAATATATTTTTCAAGATTAAGTCATTCAAAGGAAAATTTTCTCTCAACTGATATTTTTTATGCAAATTAAGGAAATTATTTCCAAGATAATTGTTTTAGAATTAATCTCAAGTTAAACCATTTGTAAGTTATCAGTGTTTAGATTTATCTCGTGCTACCCACGTATAAGTTTATGAAAATTTACTGTGTTTTCATCTTAAAAACACTTGTAAATTGAACAGATAGACACAATCTATATTTGTAGTAAGTTGCCTTTACCCAAGAGACGAGCAACAACAACTACACAAGGAGTTCCCTCATGATGTTGGCTGATCCAAGTAAAAAATATCGTCGCATGTACCAACGTGTAGACTTGCCTGACCGTCAATGGCCAAATAACGAAATCAATAAAGCGCCAATTTGGATGAGTACCGACCTTCGTGATGGTAACCAAGCGATTTTCGAGCCGATGAATATTGAACAAAAATTCAAAATGTTCGAAATGTTGGTCAAAATCGGCTTTAAACATATTGAAATTGGCTTTCCTTCAGCATCACAAGTTGATTTTGATTTCACTCGTAAGTTGATTGAAGAAGGTCATATTCCAGATGACGTTTATATCGAAGTCTTGGTGCAAGCGCGTGATCATTTAATTGCACGTACCTTTGAAGCCTTACAAGGTGCGAAACGTGCCATTGTGCATATCTATAACTCGAACTCACCCACTTTCCGTAAAAAAGTATTGAATGTTGATGTCAATGGTGCAAAAAAATTGGCCATCAATGCAGCAAGCAAAGTAAAAGAATATGCAGCAAAACAGCCTGAAACTGAATTTATTTTTCAGTACAGCCCAGAATGTTTTACAGCAACAGAATTAGAAGTTGCTAAAGATGTCTGTGATGCAGTGACTGAAATTTGGGAAGCATCACCTGACAATAAAGTCATTTTAAATTTACCTGCAACTGTTGAGGTTTCAGGTCCGCATGTCTATGCCGACCAAATCGAATGGATGCATCGTAATTTGCAACGTCGTGATGGTGTGATTATTTCAGTACATTGTCACAATGACCGTGGTTGTGGTATTGCAGCATCTGAGTTAGCGATCATGGCTGGTGCTGATCGTGTTGAAGGTTGTGTATTTGGGAATGGTGAACGTACTGGTAACGTAGACGTTGCTGCAATTGCATTAAACATGTACACACAAGGTGTAGCATGTGAGTTAGATTTCTCAAACATTAATGAAATTATTGCCACAATAGAAGAATGTACTGGTTTACCTGTACATCCACGTCACCCATATGCTGGTGATTTGGTTTTTACTGCTTTCTCTGGTTCTCACCAAGATGCAATTAAAAAAGGCTTTGAGTTCCAAAAAGACGAAGAAATTTGGGATATGCCTTATTTACCGATCGACCCTAAAGACTTAGGTCGTGATTATGATGCAGTGATCCGTGTCAACTCACAGTCGGGTAAAGGCGGTATTGCCTACTTATTAGAGTCAAACTATAACGTGGTTTTACCTCGTCGCTTACAGATTGAATTCTCACAAATTGTTCAACAAGTTGCAGATGAAGAAGGCGTTGAAGTTTCAGCTCAACAAATTTGGACCTTGTTTAAAGACACCTATGTTGCTGCAAAAGATGCACATTATTCAGCGAAAAATTATAGATTGTCAGATGAAAATGGTAGCCAAGTGATTGAGCTTGATGTGGTCATCAATGGTGAAACTCAGCGCTTACGTGGTGAAGGGAATGGTCCAATTTCTGCGATTTTAAATGCACTTCAATTACCAATTGATGTCTTAAACTACGAAGAACGCAGTATCAGTTCAGGCGCACATGCAAAAGCGTTGGCATTGATCGAACTTCAAGTTCAAGGTACTGGTAAATCTGCATTCGGTGCTGGTGTACATGACAATATCGTCACCTCTTCAATTGAAGCAATCATTGCGGCAACCAATCGTTTAATTGACCAAGGTGTTTTAAGTACTGAACAAGTGATCGCTGCTGCTGTATAAGCGATATCAATTAAAAGACTTTAGAAAGGATGCCCCCTAGTGGTATCCTTTCTTTTATTTATTGATGTTATCAAGCAATCTCTTCAAACAGCTTTATATCTTTTAAAAATAATTTAAAGATAAAAAGAGACGTGGAAATTTCATCCATGATTGTTTGAGGTCAGACTGGTGTTGGCGAGTAGTGAACACGTTTGGCGATGAGAAGCAAAGTTTGACAAGATCGCTCTCTTATAAAGCTTAAGCTTTTTATTTTTTTCGAAAGAAGAATACGTTGAGCTTCAGCAAAGTCAAAACACTCATTGTGACTCTACTCGACATTATCACTCATCCTGAAGTGAACTTTAATGATAAAAGCTATTGTGAAAACCATGGAATATCATTAATTTATTAGCCATACAGATGACTTAGATATCTCTAATATCCGTAATTTATCGACCTTCTAAAATTTTAAGGTGAACATTTCCAGTGTCTTTTCCAGCTGATTCAGTGGGGCTCGTTACTCCACAAAAGTTTGAATTTGAAGAACCGTTAGAGCTTGAGTGTGGTCGAGTATTGCCACGCTATGAAATCATGGTGGAAACCTATGGTGAGCTCAATGCAGATAAATCAAATGGAATTTTGATTTGCCATGCACTTTCAGGGCATCATCATGCGGCTGGCTATCACCATGAAGACGATAAAAAAACAGGCTGGTGGGATGCATGTATTGGGCCGGGTAAAGCCATTGATACCTCGAAGTTTTTCGTGGTCGCACTCAACAATATTGGAGGTTGTAGTGGCTCAACGGGACCCACTTCACCTAACCCTGAAAATGAAAATCGCCCATACGGTCCCGACTTTCCATTAGTGACTGTACGTGATTGGGTTAAAACCCAAGCCCTCCTCTCTGACCGCTTAGGGATAGATGTTTGGTATTCAATCATTGGTGGTTCTTTAGGTGGCATGCAGGCTTTACAATGGTCAGTGGATTATCCTGACCGTTTACAAAAATGTGTCATCATTGCCAGCGCACCAAAACTTTCCGCACAAAATATTGCATTTAACGAAGTAGCGCGTCAGTCTATTTTATCTGATCCAGATTTTCACAATGGCCGTTATTTAGAACTCGATAGTTATCCAAAACGTGGCTTAATTTTGGCACGTATGGTGGGTCATATTACCTACCTCTCTGAAGAAGCAATGAAACAAAAATTTGGCCGTGATTTAAAATCAGGCAAGTTTATGTATGGTTTCGATGTTGAGTTCCAAGTTGAAAGCTATCTGCGTTATCAAGGCGAACAATTCAGCCGTAACTTTGATGCCAATACTTATCTGATCATGACCAAAGCCCTGGATTATTTCGATCCATCACGTGAATATGAACAGTCACTGACGAAAGCCCTATCTAATACCAAATGCCGCTTTTTAGTGGTGTCATTTACAACAGACTGGCGTTTTAGCCCAGAACGTTCGCAAGAGATTGTTAATGCCTTGATTACCAATCAAAAGCCTGTGAGTTATTTGGATATTGATGCTGAGCAGGGCCATGACTCATTCCTATTTCCTATCCCCTTGTACGTCAAATCCTTACGTGCATTTTTAGGTGGTATTGAACACCTTAATTCAACACCTAAGGAGGCTTTGTAATGCGTATTGACCAACAGCTTGCAGAAAAATGGATCAATGCTGGTGCAAGTGTGCTCGATTTGGGTTGTGGTGATGGCGAATTATTGTCACAAATGAGCAAAAAACAGCAAATTCATGCTTACGGGCTAGAAATCGATCAAGAAAAGATTGCAATTGCCGTCAGCAAAGGGTTAAATATTATACAACAAGACTTAAACCTCGGTTTGGGACGCTTTGCCGACCAGTCTTTTGACTATGTGGTTATGGCACAAGCTTTGCAGGCTGTAGATGCACCTGATGTGCTTCTGCGCGATATGGTGCGTGTGGGGAAACAAGCAATTATTACGTTTCCTAACTTTGCGTATTGGAAAACACGGTCTTTCCTTGCACTGAAAGGCAAGATGCCTGTTTCTGATGCCTTACCGTATATGTGGTACAATACACCTAATATCCACTTATGCACCTTTCGTGATTTTGAAGCATTATGTGCTGAAAATCAGATTCAAATTATTGATCGACTCGCTGTAAATGGGAACCAACAAGGTAGCTTTTTAAGTAAAGCCATACCGAATTTGTTCGGCGAAGTCGCTATTTATCGAGTGAGCGCTCTATGAAGAAATTATTATTAGGCAGTACGTTATTTTTTGGGCTAGTGAGTATTCAAGCCCATGCGGACTATGTACCGCAGCAACAACAATCTGTATCAGCAATGGCAGCGCAATATGCACATATGAATGTGACAGATTTGCAAAAAGCAGCCAAAGCTGGCCAACCTGCTGCACAATTTTATTTAGCAACACATTTCCAGGCTGGTACTGGCGGTGTATCTAAAGACCTGAAACAAGCATTTACATGGTTTAAAGCTGCGGCTGACCAAGGTATTTCTGCGGCTCAATTAAATGTTGGTCGTATGTATGCTGATGGTTTAGGCGTTTCTAAAAGCGAAACATCTGCGCGTCAATACTTTGAAAAAGCAGCAAGCCACGGCGATAACCGTGCAAGCTTTAATCTTGCGGTGATGGAAGAGCAAAAGAAAAACTACATGGGCGCTTATCAGTGGTATGAGCTTTCTACACGTGATGGTATGTTAGACAATAAAGTGATTAACATGTCGCAAACCAAAAAAACTGCTTTGGCTGCTAACTTAACTCAAGACCAAATTCGTACTGCAACACAACGTGCAGATCAATGGATTCAAGCTCAATAATTTGATTCTCATCGATCATAAAAGCACCTTCGGGTGCTTTTTTTACTACTACCAATTTAGGGTCTGTTAACAATGCAAGACCTATTCAAACAATTAATTCAATATGAATGCGGGTTGCATCATCGTGATCGTCAAAACTTTCAAATACTTGATCAACGGTTACATCCAGATTTTAAAGAAATTACCAAATCAGGGTGGATTGTGCATAAAGCCCAAATGATTGAAGCACTTTTAAACGATACAGATAGCGACATCATTCAAGCACAGGATTTTCAAGTTCAGTCGTTATCTGATCATAGCGTTTTACTGACCTATCAAAGCCATCAAATCAATGTGGCAACTCAAGCTCAATACAATGTGGCTTTACGCAGTTCAATTTGGGTTATGAATGATCACGGTATATGGCAAATGATTTTCCATCAAGGCACCACTTGTGCTTTTGAGAAGTAAATCGAGTTCTTCTATGTATGGAAAGATATGCAAAAGAAAAAATATTATGCTTCACGCAAACAAATGATTCCTTTGGCGATTTTTGCTGGAATTTTGGCCTGCCCCTTTTGGGCTGCGACCGTGCTTTTGATCTTGGAAATGTTTGAATGGAAGAACGGCTTAAAAAGTCTCTTTTCGCTATTTCTTGTTACGCCATTGGGTTTCATTGCTTATTTTTTCAGTAATAAAGCTATTCAGATGTTTAACAATCAACGTCCTATTTTAACCCTCTCCCAAGACATGATTAAAAGCATTGATTTTAAAGGTCGAGTGATAATTAAAAAACACATTAAAATACCAGAGATCTATGAAGTTGAGCTAAAAAAAACCTTACTTGATCGACAATACTATTTACTTTTTATCATGAAAGATAACAGCAAACAGAAACTCAATGTTGGACTAGGTTTTATGAAAAATGAGGATGTTCTCGATTTAAAACAAGAATTGGACAAACGCATTAGTGCAAAAGCAAAACACATCCAGTAAAGCGTAGAGGACAAGAGAATTTAGCCATATTTTATGACACAGATTAAGTTAAAATAACTCAATTTTAAATTTTGAGTCTGCATCATGTCATCAAAAGATTGGTTATCACAAGTAACACTGGTACTCGCAAGCAATAACAAAGGCAAAATTGCTGAATTTGAAAAATTGTTTGCTGAATTGGCTTTACCCGTTGAAGTGATTCCTCAAGGTCGACTGAATATCGAAGACGCGATTGAAGATGGCTTAAGCTTTATTGAAAATGCAATTATCAAAGCACGTCATGCAAGCCGTATTTCAGGTAAACCTGCGATTGCAGATGATTCTGGTATTTGCGTTCCTGTATTAGGTGGAGCACCTGGAATTTACTCTGCACGTTATGCAGGTGAACATGGCGATGATGCAGCCAATAATACAAAATTGCTGGAAAACCTTAAGCCTTTACGCCAAGACGATCAAGCGATTGAAGCAATGTTCGTATGTGTATTGGCATTGGTTGAACATGCAGATGACCCTTTACCACAAATCTACCAAGGGATCTGGCAAGGTGAAGTACTCGAACAAGCTCGAGGTGAAAATGGCTTCGGTTATGACCCACTGTTCTGGTTACCTGAGCTAAATATTTCAAGCGCAGAAATGAGTAAAGCAGAAAAGAACAAAATTAGCCATCGTGGTCAGGCGATGCAATTGTTTAAAGCAAGCTTGAAATAAGCAGTTAAAACCAGCCGTTTAAAATCATACGATTTTGTTAGATTCCTCCTCGCCTTTGAGCAAAGGAGGAATACGATGAGTCTCGCTAAAGCTTATCTAAAACGAAGCGAAATAAACCGATAAAACTATAAAAAATGAATCAACGCACCATATAAAACACATACCACACAACTGACTATTGTTCCCGAAGCAATATATTTTGCTGAAACGCCAGTGCCTTGATAGTGGGTTTCCAATGCGACAATATTGGCGGCAGGCGGTAAACAAAACAGTAAAAACATCACCCCAATATATTGATGGATCTGTGGAACCGGTAAAAAGAAATAAGCCAGACTGCACAATACAACACCACAAACTAACTTTAATATTGCAAGCTTAGTACTGGACAATAAATCCTCGATATGGACTTTGGTTTTTCTTAACCACATTCCCAATACACACATACCGGTAAAACTCATACTCCATTTAGCCAGAGTATAAATCCAATTAATCCAATCATTTGTCTGAAACTGTTGCACATCAAAGCAACGTAAAAGCCCGGCAATGATCAAGGCAATCACAGGTGGCGATTGCAGTACTTTTTTGATAAGCAATCGTTTGGATAGTGGAGCTGAGCTCACCGAAGTCACAGCCCAAGAGTTTCCAAAAATTGAAACCCCAATATAGAGCGGTATCATCAGCATACTATTGTCTGGGCCAAATATAGCCAAAGCAATTGGAAAGCCGAGCCATGCCATATTGGTATAGCTAAAACACAAAGAAGCTAAACGATCTTTAGACAGCGTGAGATAAATAAAGAAAAGCGTAAAGCATGAGAAAAAAGCAAATAAAATTAAAGCAATACTGCCCGATTTATAAAATACCATATTGTAAATAATCACAATCGGGATAAATAAGCGAGCCAGCAGCAAAGACATAAATGATTTTAAGTTTACTGAAAATTTGCTATTCGCCAGTATCAGCCCACAGATAAATGATAAAACTGGAAATAACAAAGCCACAATACAACACCTTATTCTCAAATCATGAACATACTAGCATTTTCCAAATATAGATGACGTTGAACATATCAAAATAATTTATAAATATTGTCTGTCTTTAAATTGAAATATTAGTGTCACTTTTTTGTCATGGATAACTGTTGTTATAGCTGTTAATAAATAGGAGTTAAAACTATGGCTGGATTATCGATTTGGCATGTACTTATTTTTGCAATCGTTGTGATTCTACTATTTGGTACATCAAAGCTAAAAAACTTAGGTAAAGATGTTGGTGGTGCCGTAAAAGATTTTAAGAAATCGATTAAAGAAGAAGAGGCAACAACTGCTTCACTGACTGAAACGCGTACACTAGAACATCAAACTAGCAATACTGATGTGAACTCTACAGTAAAACACTAATCGGTGAGGCGTAGATCATGTTAGATGTTGGATTTTCAGAACTGTTAGTGTTTGGGATCATTGCTCTCTTGGTATTGGGACCAGATAAACTTCCTGAAGCTGCGCGTTTTGCTGCCAAATGGTATAGCAAATTTAAACGTGCAATTAGTAGTGTCCAAAATGACATCGACCGTGAATTACGTCTTTCTGAATTTAGAGAACAAATGCAACAAGAGATGCAAAAAATTCAAGAACTTGAACAAAAAATGCAGGCTCAGATGCAGGAGTTACAACAACAAAAGATTGCTGTAGAACAAGAAAGTCATCTCGCAATAACAGACAATAAAAAAATTCATACGACTTATCATAAACTTGATATTACGGTTCCCACTATTTATATGTCAAAGACTTGGTTAGATAAACAAAACTGTACTGTAACTCGACCACAAATTGTTCTTGTTAAAGAAGTACCGCAATTGAAGGTGGCTGTATGAGCGACTCATTAGCACCACAAGTACATGATGCCTCGTCTACCGAGACGCCGCCTTTAGATGCGATGCCGATTACTCAACACTTGATGGTGTTACGTAAGCATTTATTTAAAATTGTTGGCGCGCTCATCACTATATTTTTTTGTTTATTGCCATTTGCCAATAAGACCTATATTGCGCTATCAGAACCACTCAGAAAACAATTACCTGCAACCTCAACCATGATTGCAACTGATGTTACAGCAACCTTCATGGCGCCGTTTAAGTTAAACTTCTTTATTGCGCTGATGTTGGCGATGCCCTTTATCATCTATCAACTTTGGGCGTTTATTAAACCAGCATTATACGAAAAAGAAAAAAATCTAGCATTTCCATTGTTGTTTGGCAGTATTGTGCTGTTTTATTCAGGGATTGCTTTTGCTTATTTTATTGCATTGCCATCCATCCTACATTTCTTTATCAGTGTTTCACCAGAAACCGTCGCGCCAATGACCGATATCAATAGTTATTTAAGCTTCTGCCTAAAATTATTCTTGGTCTTTGGCGTAACCTTTGAAATTCCGATCATTACTTTAGTGTTAATTTTAGTTGGCTTGGTCACCACTCAAACATTGGCTGAAAAGCGCCGCTTTATCGTGGTGGGATGTTTCTTCGTATCTATGTTTATTACCCCTCCAGATGCGATTTCAATGATCATGCTCGCAATTCCAATGTGGATGCTATTTGAGCTGGGTTTATTGCTGGGTAAAGTGATTGAAAAACGTAAAACTGTAGATGCTTAAGGATCAAAATAAAAAAGCTTTTAATATTTAAATGACTTCTTTTGAGGTCATTTTTTATTTTTAAGCATGTTAAACTCTTTTTTAGAAAAAATTATAAAAACAAGTCTATCGCTTAATCCTCTGCCCTTTTATTCAAATACATTAGATCTATTGCACAAGTCGAAAAATGATCATGTTGAGTGAATCATATTGGTATTGAAAGTTCCTTCTCCCCTCGGGAGAAGCTTAGGATGAGGGGGATTTTATGTTGATCTATGCTTTAAATAAGCGTTTATAAAAGAAGTCTATTCTTAAAATCTCTTTATGAAACATCCCTATTTTAAAAACAACTAAAAGTTAATCCTGTTTATTCAATTCACCAAATACATATCAGGCTTAATCAGTCACAACCTATTTTTTATAGAAAGTGAACAGCACAGTAATTATCTAAATACAAATATGACAATCCTATTACTTTCTTAAAATAATATTAAATTTAACCAATATTAAATATAAGAGTAAGAGATCTTACACATTTGTTCTGTATGTTTTTAAGCTGAATCAAAATCACATTTAATCAAGACTTAAAGCCAAAGGGAATCGTATGACAGACCTCACGCCATATCATGAAAATCAAGAGTTAGATAACAATACTTCGAATAACACGCATTTCCGTGACATTTTAGAACAACGGATTTCTCGTCGTAGTTTAATTACAAAAACAGCAAGCGGTGCAGCGGCTCTCGCTTTAGCATCGAGCCTAGTCGGTTGTAATGACGACGATGACAATAACTCAACCCCAACAACGACCGTTAAAAAACCAGAAAAATTCACCTTTAACCCTGTTGCAAAAAACCTCAATGACATCGTCACTGTTCCTGCTGGTTATGAAGCAAATGTGCTTTATGCTTTAGGTGATCCATTAACACAGACTATCCCTGACTGGGATGATAACAATGTTCCTTCAGGGGTCAGCTTTACAGCGCGTTCAGGCGATTGTCATGATGGTATGAGCTATTTTGGCTTAAATTCCAATAGCTCTAAATATGATGCGAAAGCCTCAAACCGTGGCTTACTGGTCATGAACCATGAATACATTAATCAAACCTTCTTACATCCTAAAGGTGCGACAAAAGTAAATGGTCGTCGCCCAGAAGATGAAGTGATTCGTGAAGTCAATGCACACGGTGTTTCCGTCATTGAATTAAAGAAAGATGCAACTACACAAAAAGTAGAGATTGTAAAAAGCTCTCCATTTAATCGCCGTATTACAGCATCAACAGTCATGGACTTTGCAGGTACAGTTGCGGGTTCAGACTTGGTGAAAACCAAATACTCAAGCTCAGCAAAGCAAACACGTGGCACACATAATAACTGTGGTAATGGTTATACACCTTGGGGGACTTACCTCACCACAGAAGAAAACTTTATTGGATACTTTGTGCGTAATAAAGGTGACGATGCAAAACGTAGTGCGGCTGAAATCATCGCACTGAATCGCTATGGTTTAAAAGATGGTGCCAGCTCACGTTATGGCTGGGAAACTGCGATTGGGGCTATCGAGAGCCAAGACTTATATGACCGTTGGAATGCTTCAATTACCGCTGACTCAGCAGACAAAGATTATCGCAACGGCGCAAATACCTTTGGTTGGATTGTTGAAATCGATCCGTTCGATAGTCGTTCAAACCCCGTTAAACGGACATCTTTAGGTCGCTTTGCACATGAAGACTGTCGCTCAAGCCGTTTAATCGAAGGGGAAAATCTGGCCTTCTATATGGGCGATGACTCACGTGGCGAGTATATCTACAAATTTGTATCTGATGCGAAGTGGGATGCAAAAGATGTCAATGGTGGCTATCGCGCTGGCGATAAATATATGAACAGTGGCAAGTTATATGTTGCGCAGTTCAATAATGATGGTACAGGTAAATGGATTGAATTGGCATACGGTAAAAATGGTTTAAATGATAGCAATACAGTCTATCCTTTTAGATCTCAAGCCGATGTCACTACTTTTGCACGTTTAGCCGGTGATTCGGTCAAAGCCACCAAAATGGATCGTCCAGAATGGGTTGCGGTGAACCCAGAGAATGGTGAAGTCTATGTCACCCTAACCAATAACTCGAACCGTGGTACAGCACATGCATTAGATGCCGCAAATCCACGAAACTATAGCGACCCAGAAGGCGGTAAAGGCAATGTAAATGGTCATATTATCCGCTTCCATGAAAAAGATAATAAAACCACAGCTGAAAGCTTTACTTGGGATATCTACCTCTTTGGTGCCGAAGCAAAAATGGCCAGTAACATCAACTTATCGGGGTTAAATGATAACAATGATTTATCTTCACCAGATGGTATGTGGTTTGACCCACGTGGTGTCCTTTGGATTCAAACCGATGATGGTGCTTATACAGATACCACCAACTGTATGATGCTTGCTGCACTGCCTGGTAAAGTCGGTGATGGTGCAAAAGTAATAACATCTGCTGGGCAAGAAACGATCGTGGGTAAACAAGTCACTGATGAAAACCTGCGTCGCTTCCTAACAGGTCCAAAACAATGTGAAATCACAGGTGTCACCATGACACCCGACTACAAAGCCATTTTTATCAATGTTCAGCATCCAGGTGAAGACTCACCTAGCTTTGATAAGCCATCAAGTAACTGGCCTGCCTCACAAAAAGATCCAAGCAATAAGACCGCTCGCCCACGTTCTGCAACGGTCGTCATTACTCGTAAAGATGGCGGTGTAATTGCTGGCTAATCAACTAAATTTTTTTTTAAAGCCATAGTGACGAAAGTTGCTATGGCTTTTTATTTTTCAATAGCGCGCTTAATCTCGACTAACTCGCCCATATGTTCACCTTGTTGTGTTTTTTCGATCCAATCAATCTGCGTACTGCTTATTCTTAAAAAGTTGGAACAGCGTGTGCCATAAATTGGACTTTGAATAAATGTTGAAGACAACAACGCTTCCATTTCAGGATTAATTCCAGTATTGGGTAATAAATCAGGAATAATTTTTCGTTCATCTTCTAAAATATCCCAAACAGCGAATTGTAGATCTTGTTCAGGGATAGCAGGAACTTGCAGCATGGGTAAAAATTCTTGGGTAAAGCGTTTACGTAAATGCTTAGTTTTTTCCCAATCGTCTGACATCAAGCCATTTGAAACAACAAATACACCTTGGGATAATACTTGTGGGGCTTCACCACGATTACTCATATAAACAGCTTGCTGTCGATCACCCACAAATAAGTTAAAACCCGCATAATCTCTTTGCTGTTTTTCCAGTGCTTGTGCAAAACGAATCGGTGTTTGATCTGACGCTAAAAAAGCTTGAATCAAATAGCCACGTGTAGTGGGATAAGTTTGTTTATCAGTACCATCACGATAATTGGTAATCACTGCCCAACGTCCCTGTGGTGTGACCCCCATCCATGTTCCGCCGGATTGCAAATCTTGCCCTGCAATAATCGGACTGTTCGACCACGACTGTAATTGAGTGCTTGGACGGTGGTAGAATTCGTCACGATTTGAAATTAAACAAACAGGTAAATCATCCAAAACTTGCCAAGCCAATGCCACAATACACATAAAATACATTCCATGAAGTTTACACATTGAATGTACAACATTTTTAATATGTTTCAGCTAAAATCTGTGCAAAATAGAAAATCAAGGATTGGGAATGCTTACCTACCCGAATATTGACCCAGTTGCAATATCACTGGGTCCACTCAACGTCCATTGGTATGGGCTGATGTATCTCTTGGCATTTTTATGTGCTTGGGGCCTTGCCACTTATCGTGCCAAACAACGTGCTGACTGGAACTCTGAAATGGTTTCAGATCTGGTGTTCTATGGCGCACTTGGGGTTGTACTCGGTGGTCGTGTTGGTTATGTCTTATTTTACGAGTTTGGCAAATTTTTAGCAGATCCTATCTGGCTATTTAAAGTCTGGACTGGTGGTATGAGTTTCCACGGGGGCTTCCTTGGCGTAATGATCGCCATGCTTTTGTGGTGTCATAAATATAAGAAAACTTGGTTTGAAACACTGGACTTCATTGCACCCTGTGTACCGACGGGCTTGATGTTTGGTCGAATTGGTAACTTCATTGGTGGTGAATTATATGGCCGCCAAGTTTCTGACCCTAACTTTGCGCTAGGTATGATCTTCCCGACTGATCCACTACATTTGGTTCGTCATCCATCTCAGCTCTATCAAGCGCTGTGTGAAGGACTGCTGCTGTTCCTTATTCTATGGTTCTATAGTGCTAAACCACGCCCACGTTATGCCGTATCTGCAATTTTTCTAATGGGTTATGGCTGTGCTCGATTCTTTATGGAATTCTTCCGTGAACCTGATGCAGATCAAGGTTATATTCTGTTTGGCTGGATGACCAAAGGTCAAATCCTCTCATTCCCAATGATTCTGATTGGATTGTGGTTAATTTGGTACGCTTACCAAAAGAAAATTTTTGACTGGGGTCCACAAAAAAATACTTAAGCCTTATGGGCTAAGTTTAAAAAGGTGAAGCTAAGCTTCACCTTTTTTATGCTAAATTATCATTATTCAATTTAAACGAAATCACTATGCTTGAATTTTGGTTTGATCCTAAAGTCTCGGTTGCAAAGAAGCTCATTTTCCTTATTTTATTGGCACTGGTCACTATTGGACTATATTGGTACCAGCCTCTAACCCCTGATAATATTTTACTTTTTGCAGGTACAGGTATTATTTTTCTGATTTGTCGTTACTGTAAGGTTCATTTTGCAGCCCAACGTCCAACAGGATTTCTTTATCGTTTATTGACCTGGATTCCACTGGCTTTAGTTTTGGCATTGGTTTTTAAAAATATGAACAATGGTGAAATTTTAATCCCAGGCGCTCAAGGTATTGGTTTTATGGCCCTAGCAGTTTGTATTTTTTCACCACTCTCGCTACTCAATAAAAATTCATCTGAACAAGCGTCTAAATAATGTTAGATTTTTGGTATTCAGCGCGCTGTAGCCGTGAAATGAAAGTGATCATCTCAATCTTAACCTGTGTGATAATTTATTATTGCGCCACGATTGAGAAGTTAAGTCCAACGTTTACCGTGATATGTTTAGCAATTGGAATCTCTACGCATTTATTAGGAATGCTGGGGCTAAAAATTGCTCAACAGAATGTCTATGCTCAAGGTTTTAAAATTTTATTTTCAATCTACCCATTGCTTGCACTTATGCTTTTAATGGCTTTTTTACCCACACAACATAAAGTATTGACCTCGATTCAAGCCATTGGCTTTGCTGCATTGGGTCTATTTATCGTGTCAATTTATCAAAATCGCGCAAAACGTTTTGACTAAAGGTGTTGTAGTAAAAAAGCATTGCAATAAAAAAGGAAGCCTTTCATTCCAAAAGCTTCCTTTTTTATCTTTTAATCCGTAATAGATTAAATGCTTTTGACTGTGAAACTAAGCAGCTAGACGATAATATTCATAGGTTACATTTGGGTCTTTATACACATCGTAACTACGTTGTCTAAAATCAGAAACCCATTGAGAACCTGTAAATCCAGCAATATGACCATAACGATGGCGACTGGTACTGTTGATGATATAAATATCACCTTCTTGAGGATTATCGAAGTCAGGACGGATTTGCTTATAACCAATCTCAGTTAAAGTCGAACCCCAATCTGAAGCGGCAACAGGATGATCAGAAAAACGCGCACCGGCTGATTCAAGCGCTATACGCACATATCTTGCACAACGATGTGCAGTAGTACTACGTGACATACTGACAAGTTTTTCAGTAAATTTGCTAATATCGATTAAGCTTTCTTTCTTAAATGCTTCAGTTTGATTTTTAAAAGTTTCAAATGCTTTATTTTTTAAGTATTCATCTGGTCGAAAATTATTATTTTGATTTTCCGATCGAATCTGAATATGAACCGTGGGATTCACGTATTCATTCATATTAACATTGTGGTCGTAAATCATGCATTGTCCTCAAACTGCCCTTTTGAATTGATTCAAACCACCTTGTTTAAACCAATAACAACTTTTCACAAGCCATGAATAGTAATCAGCAATTCTTAAAATGTAGACTTAAAACATGTAAAAAAATATGTAAGTGTTAATAAATCTCATTTGTAACGCCTCAAGCTACTGAAACTGCTGACATTACACAATTCATCATCTGGGTTTGTTTGTTTAAAAATTAATCAATAAAAGTTTGCTCGGCCGTATCATTAAAATATTTTCTTAATCTAATCAACATATTAAACTGTCAATTGAGTCACACTTTTGTTTTATGAATTCAGCAAAATCGTATGCCAAAGAAAGATTTTTTCAATAAAAAGCTGACGTTATCAACATCAGCTTTTTAGAAATTATGCCGTCGGTGCTTAATAACAATCCCAGTTATACACCACTTTAGAGAAATCTCTTTTTTCAAGATCATCAGGATGAATAAAGAAGTTCCCTACACCTGAGTCGCCCCACATGATCTCAATACCTTCAGCTTCACCTGTATCAATCTGCAACAGCAAAATATAATCTTGAATAGATTCATTGTATTCACGCGGATCAGATTGAGTAAAAAATGGATATCCCCCTAAACGATGACCGCTTGCAGAAAAAACTTCACTGTACTCATCACAAAACTCTTCCTCATCTTCTCTTTCATAAGGGTCTGTGACTTTTTGAGCAAAATCAAAATTATTCATATCAATATAGCTTTCTGCCTTCTCAAACTGAATCGCAGACTGCCCTGCGATAGGACTATAAATATCGTCCTCAGCAAAACTTGGAAAATCACTTTGTAAAAGTGCAAGATCTTGCTCAATCTTGTCATAAAAAACCACGCGAAAGCCATCTTGCTTTTTTTGATCATCAAAATTGAGACCATATAAATCATCATGCGGATTGATAAAAAACTGTAAAATTCCAGATTTTGGATAATGTTGATTTTCTGGCACTTCTGCAAAATTGATCTGCGCCAATAATTGTAGGTCATCCCCCTCCGCACTCTGCGGATATTGCTTTCCTACAGGTAAATAGGGATCTCCACCCACTTTGCTTTGCCAAATCTGTAAATTTTCAGTCGGCACTAATGATATTTCTATACTGTCTTTTTTTGTCGCAATAATTTGCGTTTTATATGGCTGTAAACATGCTGGGAGCTCATTCAAATTTATACTCATTTTCAAATACTCTTAGTTTTAGCTGTTAGATGGATGCAAAACAGAAAATAATCTAGCTTAAAAAGAAACTCAGATTAGTATAAACTCTGAAGCTATTCAGAAACATTACGAATGGGTAATCATGCGACATAATCTGTCATTTATGTCGTATAGACGCCCCAAATTGGACACTATATGAAAGCGTATTTAGACCTTCTACAACATATCCTAGACGATGGCGGTGACAAAGGTGATCGTACTGGTACAGGTACTCGTTCTGTATTTGGTCATCAAATGCGTTTTGACTTGTCAAAAGGGTTTCCGCTACTAACCACTAAAAAAGTTCATTTCCGCTCCATTGTGATTGAACTGCTGTGGTTCCTAAAAGGCGACACCAACGTTCAATATCTTAAAGACAATAAAGTTTCGATTTGGGATGAATGGTCTACCGCTGAGCAGACTGCCCGTTTTGGACGCCCTGAAGGGGAATTGGGCCCAGTCTATGGTCATCAATGGCGTAACTTTGGCGCAACGCAAAAAGACAATGGTTTGTTTGAAAATGATGGTTTTGACCAAATCAGTTGGTTGGTCAATGAAATCAAGACCAATCCAAACTCACGTCGTTTGATTGTGTCTGGCTGGAACCCAAATGAAGCAGGTAAAGTTGCCTTACCGCCATGCCACACTTTATTCCAATTTTTTGTTCAGGATGGAAAGTTGTCTTGCCAACTTTATCAACGTAGTGCAGATGTTTTCTTAGGGGTGCCATTTAATATTGCCAGCTATGCTCTACTGACTCATATGGTTGCTCAAGTTTGTGGTTTAGGCGTAGGTGATTTTGTCTGGACTGGCGGTGATACACATTTATATGTTAACCATTTTGAACAAGCAAAACTTCAGTTAACACGTGAGCCCTTACCACTGTGCCAACTCAAGTTAAATCCTGAAATTAAGGATATTTTTGACTTTAAATTTGAAGATATTGAAATTACAGGTTATGAGTCACATCCTGCAATTAAAGCACCTGTAGCTGTTTAAATATTTTAATTCAGTCTTTCCTTATTCCCTCCTTGCAATAGGAGGGAAAATTTTCCAATGGATAATAAGCGAATTCATTATGACATTTAAAAACTTTGAAATTGTGCATGTCGTTGCAATGGATCAACAACGCTGCATTGGTAAAGCGAACGATCTTCCATGGCATATTTCAGCAGACCTTAAGCACTTCAAAGAAATCACCCAAGGTGGTGTTGTGGTGATGGGACGTAAAACGCTTGAATCGATGGGACGTGCATTACCTAAACGTGTCAATTGGGTAATTACCCGTGATCAGGATTGGAGTTTTGCTGGGGTTAAAACGGCCCATAGTATAGATGCTGCTTTGGAACAAGCGATTCCTGATGTATTGGCATCAGAAAAACCTGCCAGTATCTTTATCATTGGTGGTGGTGAAATTTTTAAACAAACCATGCACATTGCCGATCGTTTAGAGCTCACCCACATTGAGCTCGATGTACAAGGTGATGCGTATTATCCTGAAATTCCAACGGAATTTAAAAAAGTTGCGAGCGAGTCACATGTTGATGACAAAACAGCTATTGCTTTTGAGTTTGCAACATACCGAAAATAGCACTGAACTTTATGAATAAAAATAGTGGCTTATGGATAGCTTAAAAGCAAGATCAATACTGCATACACTTGGAATGGGGATAATCCATTCCTTGTTTAGCTTATTTGTGGTATTGAGCAGCCTGTGGTTTTGTTTCGCGATTTGGATTCAACACCCCTTAGGAAAGATTTTCAGTTATATCATCATCCCTATTTGGATTATTTTTGCACTGAGTATTCTTGGGATCTATTTTACTAAAAATATATTTAGCCGAAAAACTGACTGTTTGATCTATATCATCGCCTTTATTGTCAGCTTAGTCTGGTACTTTAATATTCCTGCGCAACAAGATCGTCAATGGAGTCCAGAAGTTTCCAGAATTTTTACTTACGAGCAGCAAGGTAATCTTGTCACGATTCATAATGTCCGTAACTTTAATTGGCACTCCCCTGATCAATATGACGAACGCTGGGAAACCAGAAGCTACAACTTAGATGAGATTACAGGCGTCAATATCATCACCTCTTATTGGATGGGACCACAGATTGCCCATACCTTGGTTAGCTTTGATTTTTTAAATCAGCGCCCACTCGTTTTTTCCATTGAAATTCGGAAAGAAAAAAATGAAAACTTTTCTGCAATTGGTGGGTTTTTTAGACAGTTTGAGCTAAGTCTAATCGCTGCAGATGAAAAAGATATTGTTTATACACGGAGTAATATTCGAGGTGAGCAGGTTTATTTTTTCCCGATTCAACTACCAAAAGCAGAAACCAAAGCATTATTTGAAGAGTATCTTTTGAAATCTTCCGCTTTGGCAGAACATCCAAAGTGGTACAACACCCTAACCAGTAACTGTACAACTTTGGTTTTTGATATGGTTCAGGCGATTTCCCCTGAAAAATTACCAACAGATTATCGTTTATTGGCTTCAGGTTATTTACCCAATTATCTTTATGATTTGGGTGCATTAAATCATCAATGGTCAATCAAAGAATGGTATAAAAAAGCACATATCAATCCAAGAACAGCTGAATATGCTCAGTTTAAATATCAAAATAGTGATAACTTTTCTAAAGTGATTCGTTTTGGTTTACCTGATGAACATGCTCAATAATGTATAGCTTTAGTCAGCTCGTCTTTATGGTTTAACTCAATTTTGTTTATATAATCATTAAAATTAGGAGAATACGCATGTTTAAATCCATACTCGCAACCACATTCATCACAGCAACGCTCTTGTTTTCTGGATGTGCATCTACACCAAGCGCCGATCAACAAAGCCAAAATTTAAGTTTGTTGCAAAACAAAAATTGGACACTTACGCATATTGGTGCAACAGAATATAAAGCAACGTCAAATGCTCACAACGTACCAAATATTCAATTTGGTTCAGATTTACGGGTAAGTGGTGCAGATGGTTGTAATCGTATTATGGGTGCATACGCCATCAAAGGACAGCACTTAACCTTAGGGCAACTCGGCTCTACTCGGATGTATTGTCAGGACACTATGAAACTCGCGGCTGACTATACTGAAGCACTCAATAAGGTGAAAGGTTATCAAGTCTATGACAAAACGTTAAAGTTAGTCGATCAATATGGGAATCGTGTTTTGCAATTTACAACGCCATAACATCACCGAATCACTTATTTGTATACTCCTGTTTAAAAGCTTAAAACGTTAGGCTTTTAAACACCTCCAATTATAAAATCTAATACCAACAATGAAATTGAATAAAATTTTTTAACTCAATCAATGAAAGACAATAATTTTACTACACACGCTGTCTTATCATTAGGATTAGAATAACAACAACTTAAAATTTGGATATTTCTATGAAAGTTATTGGCCTTATCTTGATCTCATGTCTACTTCTATCTGCATGTAGTTCAATGAATGTAAGACCTACGGTTGGGGTAAGTATGGGAACATCTGTTAAATAAAAAAACAGCGCCGAAGCGCTGTTTTTTGATCAATAAGAATTATGGGCATGTAGTCGTATTGATACCATAAGGACTGTTTAAATTTGGTCCGTATGTCCCATCAGTACTGTAATCAGATGCAACTGAAGCGAGCCCTAAATTATATGTCGTTCTAAATGGTAATGTCGCAACTTGTGATGATGCGCCAATTTGTACATTAAGCCATTGAGCATAAATCTTCGGATAACGAATCACAAAATCAAATTTCCCTTCAGCATCCGTTGTATACGTTGCCGTAGCCCCTTGTCCTAAGAATGTTGGTACTTTAACTGGAATGCTGTTTACTTCATTATTGGTAATTGCACTATATGGCGCGGTTACAGCACAACTATGTGCTGAATTGATTGTTGTTAATGCAGGAAAGTCATCAGTCGTATCTGCTGGCGTTCCATTATTGTTCATTGGAATACCATTACTTAAATAAATATTTGGATTGTTCAAGTTATAATAACCACTACCAGGTCCAACCCATTTTAATACTGGATCAGAGCCAGGCACAGGTGCTAACGCCCAAATGTAACGACCTTTAACATAATTAGTTGGATTAATATCCATTTCCACTTTTTGATTCGCTAACGGCTTACCATCAAAATCGACAACACTTACTGATAAATTTTTCGTGTAGTACACACCGTCATTTGAAGATCCCGTTTCTGTAGGATTAACACCGATGACAATTGATGCAACTGGATTCTGCACAACTGACTGCACAACATCAATACGTGAAATTTGAGTTGCGTCTAAATACCCAACTTCACTGAATGTCGCTGTTAAATTTAAATCATCAGCATCAAATGCTGCTGCAGTATATGTCGCATTACGTGCACTTTCATCAACCTTAACTTTAAATACTGCTTGTCCATTTTGGTCGGTTGTTAAACCAGATGCACCAACAATAATTACACCATTTCGAACAAAATCTTTGATATTCAAGTTGACATATTTATTCGCAACACCGCCACCATTTTGATCGACTAAAGTCACCGTAACATTTGCTAGATCATTACGCACATTTAGTGTTGCTTTATTCGACTCGATTCGTAAATTATAACGCGCAGGTTGAGGTGCTGTTGGTGAAGGTTTAAATGCCGTTAAACGATAAATCTGTGTTGTTAAGGCACCATTTGTATTGGTATTACTTGCTGTGAGTTCAATACCACTTGCCAATAACAAGTCTCCATCAGCAGTATTACCATCCACTTCCACAGAGAAGAAAGCATTACCATTTGAGTCAGTTTTTACAGTCTGTGGTTTACTTGTATTTGTTGGGTGTCCATCTCCTGGTGTTCCAATAATCAATGTCGCAGAATTATTCGCCGCTAAGGTTACATCTTCATCTCTAACAGGAAGACCATTGTTATCAAGCAATTGCACTTTAACAATTGTTTTATCACCAGCAACACTTAAACTTGCCTTAGAAGAATCTATAGTTAAATGATTTGGATTCACTGCCTCAAAAACACTAAATTCTAAGGTAGATACAACATCAACACCCTTCGGATTTTTAATCGTACCTTTGATTTGAATTGCTTTAGAACCTAAATCAATTAATGCTTGTTTAGCAGCACTTGGAATATCTTTTGGAATCGTAATCGTAATCTGTGTTTGACCATTTGCTGCTGTGACTAGCGAATCATTACTTAAACGAATTCCTGCATCATAAGCTTCTTTATTTAAAGCTAAATTTACAGGATAGCCTGTATTAGCACCCAATTCATCTTTAACTGCAACTTGAACTTGATAACTTTTGCCAAACTCTAATTCTTTTTTATCAGCAGTTAAACGCAAGTTTACAGAATCTTGAGGGATAGCAACCTGAATCGAACCCGTCTGCTGAATACGATCACCATTATTACGATTTGTACCCACAACAGCAAACGTGATGCCATTCTTGATTAAGCTCGCATCATAAGCACCTTCAGCAACTCTAATGGTAAATTCAGCTTCACCCTTACTATTTGTTGTTAAATTGGAGTCTGACAATGAAACTCGAGAACCCGCTAAACTTGATAATGCAATCGCGACAGATGTATTTGGAATAATTGTTCCATTCTCATCTTTAGCAATTACTTTAACACGGACTTCTCCACCCAATACAGAAACGGTTTGAACATCATAGCTCAGACTTAACGCAGCCAAATCTGGAATGATAACCACAGGTTGAGAGATCTCAACTTTACGTGTAACGGTATAAGCAGAGCCATCGGTACGTACTCCTTTTACAGCCACGGTAAGGCCATTTGCAACCAAGTTTGCCAACTCACTTATATTATTGGCTTTCACCTTAATCTTAAACGTTGCTTGACCTTGGGCATTCGTTGTAAGTGTTGCCGCCGTAGCGAGGCTCGCTCCATTACTTGTCGCTGCATCATTTAGCCCGATAGACACTTTTTGATTCGCCAGCGCCTTACCATCTGTACCCAACGCATTAACGGTTACATCGAATGTTTGTTCGTTATTTGCTGTTAAAATGAGGCTACCCAACATATCAATATTCAAGTGATCTAAATCAATTTCACCTTGAGCTGTTGGTGCTTTGAAATTGAGATTGACTGTACTTGCCGCGCCAACTCCATTGGTTGGTTTAGCAATGAGGCCTAAACCATTCTCAACTAATGCTTTTTGGGTTGGACTTCCACTTGCTTTATACTGATAGGTAAAGGTTGCATAACCTGTTGCATCCGTAAGTGCATCCGCAGAACTGGATAGACTTAATCCTAGGCTTTGCAACTCTGAAACTGAATATGCCGTTGAAAATCCTAAATTAACAGTCTCTCCTTTTAATGCACTACCTTTTACACCTGTAGCTTTCACTTTGACTACAATGGTTTGATCCTTAGTGTAATCATAGGCCACATTAATCGGGTCTATTGCAAGATAACTTAATGCTTCCTCTGACTTCGCTTCATCTTCTACTGTAATCTTAATGCTGTTCGTTACATTATTATCGGTGGTAAATGTTGCAGTAATACCTGCCGCAACTAAAGCTTCAACAGCTGCCGGCGTTTTAGCATTGGTTTTTAAGGTGTAAGTGACATAACCTGTTTTAAATTCCTGTTCTGCACTTCCATCAAAAGTAACACCATTAGAATTCGCTTCAGCATTTAGGCTCAGTTTGACCTTACCTTGAGTCGCGGCTTCACCTTTATTATTAATTCCTTTGACTGTAATGGTAATCGAATCATTTTTTGCATTAATCTGATACGAAGATGCAATTTCAAGACGTTGAAGTGCCTGCTGGTTTGATGCTCCAGTATCAGCAGTTGTCACTTTAACTGTTGCTGTTGCAAAAATATCTGCGGAATCACTATAGGTCGCTTTTAAGTTAATTCCTTGTTGAGATAAGGCAATCGGATACGATGATGCAGATTTAAGGGTAAATACTGCATAGCCTTTCGCATCAGTTGTCACTTCTGCCTGATCAATCGTTACACCATATACAGCACTACTATCTGTAAAAGATAATTTTACTTTTTTATTGGTTAAAAGATTACCATCACTATTTTTTGCAACAACAGTAACTTGCGTCGTTCCACCTTGTGCAACGATAGGGCTATCTTGAGTAACAATTTCTAATTTTTGAACAATTTGAGAAACATCTTTAAAAGTAATTGATGCTTTTGCTTGGCTCTCAGCTTTAAACTCATCCACTAATTTAAAATCTAAACTTGACGAGGTTAATACAAGTTGAGCAATGTCAGCTGCCGTTAAATCACTATTCGCAGTAATATTAAAAGTTGCTTTGCCTAGCTCATCTGTTTTTAAGGTAGAACCATTTGTAATCGAAAATTTACCTTGCATTTCAGCAGGTAAAGCTAAAGATACAGATTGATTCGCTTTTACACCACCATTTTTATCTGTGACTTGGGCAGTAATAGAAGCTGAACCTTTTGGTAAATTAAGCACAACTCCCTGTTGGATTTTAAGATTATATTCACTTTGAATCGTGCTTGTTTTTTTAATATTAAGGGTATAAACCTGTTTAATTGTTGTTCCATCTACAGTTGCAGTCAGCTGTACTTTTCCAGAATTCGCATTCAGTGTAGGAATATTTAATTCAAATACCGCAACACCATCATCACCAGTCGTTACTTGAGAACTCTTACTTGTTACACCTAATTTTTCACTATCTGCAATCGATAAATTTACCAGTTTAGCAGCAACACCACCTTTATCACTGTTCAAGGCTTGAACTGAAATTAAGACTTTAGAATTGTCATAAGCAACATCAATTGGTTTAGCTTCAGCATCTTGTAGCGAAAGCCCCAAACTTTCTACAACTTTTTTAGTATCCGTGGTTGAACCATTACCACCATTTCCTGTACCTGTTCCACCATTATTCTTATCATCCCCATAATATCCACCACCTCCACCGCCGCCACACGCCACTAAAGCTAATGAGGACGCCAGAACTGTTGCTTTAACCCCTAATTCTTTAAATTTTGTTAAGTAAATCATAATTTCATCCATTGTATTTAGTATAAGTTTTGCCCTAAAAATACTTTTATGGCTTTTACACGAAATGTACTCAAATCTACAAAACTTTTCAATCTAATACTTGTGATATATTGAAAAAATATAATTTGACGACACTCTTTATATGAATATTTTTTATAAATTGCTATTAAATCTTTAATTGATATTTCTTGCAATATAATTAAATGAGGAGAAGATATGTACGACATCATCATCATTGGCGCAGGAACTGCGGGTATTAGTGCATATAAAGAAGCAATCAAATATACATCTAACATACTGATTATCAATAAAGGTCCATGGGATACAACCTGTGTCCGTGTTGGCTGTATGCCAAGTAAAGTTCTCATTTCAACTGCAAATCGGATGTATGACATTCAAAATGCCAAAGAAGTCGCTTTAGAGGTAAAAGCAGAGATCGATACACGTCAAGTTATGCAACATGTCAGAAATTTACGTGACCGCTTTGCTCGTGCGACGCTAAAAGATGTAGAAAGTTGGGAAACTGCGCATAAAATTGATGGCGAAGCTAAATTTGTAAATGCAAATACGGTTGAGGTCGATGGAAAACATTATCAATCTAAATCATTTATTCTTGCTGTAGGTTCAACACCGACCTATAACCAAGATTGGAAAAATAAAATAGGCAATAAACTGATTACTTCAGATGAAGTATTTGAGCTTGAGACACTGCCTAAGTCTATTGCCGTGATCGGGAGTGGTGTGATTGCAATCGAATTAGCTCAAGCGATGCACCGCTTAGGCGTAAATACGACTGTTTTTGCAAGAAGCAAAAAAGTGGGGGTACTTAGTAGCCCTAATTTACAAGAAATCGCACAAGCAGAGTTATCCAAAGAACTTAATATTAAATTTGAAGTTTTACCTGATTCAATCCAAGATATTAAAAATGGTGTTGAAATATCATTTATCGAAAATAATGAATCTAAAGCCATACAGGTTGACTATATTTTAAATGCGACTGGTCGTGTTACACACTTATTAACCTTGTCCCTCGAAAACATTGATCAGTCATTCTCAGATTTAAAACAATTACCAGTTCATCCCACCACTAAACAACTGGCTGATTTTCCAATATTTATTATTGGCGATGCTTTTACCCAAACGCCTTTACAACATGAGGCTGCAAATGAAGGAAGAAATGTCGTTTCAAGTTGTTTAAATTTTCCCAATATACACAACTTAAATAACCTATCCCCTTTAGGTATTGTGTTCTGTAGTCCAGAAATGGGGATTGCTGGGCAAAACTTTGCCACGTTGTCAAAATCAGACACAATATTTGTTACAGGTTTTGCTTCTTATGAAAAGCAAGGTCGTGCATTGGTTTTAGGTAAAAATAAAGGTGCTGTTGAAGTTTATGTAGATCAGCAAAGCAGAAAACTCTTAGGTGCTGAGCTTTTTGTTGAGTCTGCCGAACATATGACCCACTTACTCTCTTGGATCATTGCAGAACAGCTGACAATTGATGAGATATTAGCAAAACCTTTTTATCATCCAACCTTGGAAGAAGGCTTAAGAACAGCATTAAAACATGCCCGAAGACAACTTAAATAACGTTTTTACCTATCAAATTAAGCTCTATTTTAAAGAATGGAGCTTTTATATTTCCTTTCGCAGTTTTCTTTTCATTTCGCTAATAAACACCACCCATAAAAAAACACCCCGCTCTCGTTAAAGAACGGGGTGTTTTTAGATTTAAAAGCTGGCGATGACTTACTCTCACATGGGTAACCCCACACTACCATCAGCGCTAAGAGGTTTCACTTCTGAGTTCGGGAAGGGATCAGGTGGTTCACTCTTGCTATTGTCGCCAGCAAACTGTTATGGACTTGTTCGGGTCTTATTTAAATGCCTTACTTCGTACCAAATGAGTTTAACAGAACATTTGAGTTGAATAGTTTAACTAGCTTTACAACTAAATCAAGTATGTTTGATCTTTTATGAATCAAATGATGCTTCATATACAACTGCTTGGGTGTTGTATAGTCAAGCCTCACGAGCAATTAGTATTGGTCAGCTTCATGCGTCACCGCACTTCCACATCCAACCTATCAACGTCGTAGTCTTCAACGGCTCTTTAGAGGACATAAAGTCCTAGGGAAATCTTATCTTGAGGTAGGCTTCCCGCTTAGATGCTTTCAGCGGTTATCCCTTCCGAACATAGCTACCCGGCGATGCGACTGGCGTCACAACCGGTACACCAGAGGTTCGTCCACTCTGGTCCTCTCGTACTAGGAGCAGATCCTCTCAAATTTCCAACGCCCACGGTAGATAGGGACCGAACTGTCTCACGACGTTCTAAACCCAGCTCGCGTACCTCTTTAAATGGCGAACAGCCATACCCTTGGGACCTGCTTCAGCCCCAGGATGAGATGAGCCGACATCGAGGTGCCAAACACCGCCGTCGATATGAACTCTTGGGCGGTATCAGCCTGTTATCCCCAGAGTACCTTTTATCCGTTGAGCGATGGCCCTTCCATACAGAACCACCGGATCACTAAGACCTACTTTCGTACCTGCTCGACTTGTGGGTCTCGCAGTTAAGCGCGCTTTTGCCTTTATACTCTACGCGTGATTTCCGACCACGCTGAGCGCACCTTCGTACTCCTCCGTTACTCTTTAGGAGGAGACCGCCCCAGTCAAACTACCCACCAGACATGGTCCTCGTCCCGGATAACGGGACAGAGTTAGAACCTCAATATTACCAGGGTGGTATTTCAAGGATGGCTCCATAGCAACTGGCGTCACTACTTCAAAGCCTCCCACCTATCCTACACAAGTAAGATCAAAGTTCAATGTCAAGCTGCAGTAAAGGTTCACGGGGTCTTTCCGTCTAGCCGCGGGTACACCGCATCTTCACGGCGATTTCGATTTCACTGAGCCTCTGCTGGAGACAGCGCCCCCATCATTATGCCATTCGTGCAGGTCGGAACTTACCCGACAAGGAATTTCGCTACCTTAGGACCGTTATAGTTACGGCCGCCGTTTACTGGGGCTTCGATCAAGAGCTTCGCTTACGCTAACCCCATCAATTAACCTTCCAGCACCGGGCAGGCATCACACCCTATACGTCCACTTTCGTGTTTGCAGAGTGCTATGTTTTTAATAAACAGTTGCAGGGGCCTGGTTTCTGTGGCTGCCAATAGCTCAAGGAGCAAGTCCTATCACCGTCAGCAGCGTACCTTCTCCCGAAGTTACGGTACCATTTTGCCTAGTTCCTTCAGCAGAGTTCTCTCAAGCGCTTTGGTCTACTCGACCTGACCACCTGTGTCGGTTTAGGGTACGATTCCTGTGTAACTGAAGCTTAGAGACTTTTCCTGGAAGCATAGTATCAGCCACTTCGCTAGTAAACTAGCTTGCTATCAGCTCTCAGCATAGAGCACCCCGGATTTGCCTAAGATGCATGCCTACTGCCTTTCACCTGGACAACCAACGCCAGGCTGACTTAACTTTCTCCGTCCTCTCATCGCATTACACAGAAGTATTGGAATATTAACCAATTTCCCATCGACTACGCCTCTCGGCCTCGCCTTAGGGGTCGACTCACCCAGCCCCGATTAACGTTGGACTGGAACCCTTGGTCTTTCAGCGAACGGGTTTTTCACCCGTTTTGTCGTTACTCACGTCAGCATTCGCACTTCTGATACCTCCAGCATACTTCTCAATACACCTTCATCGGCTTACAGAACGCTCCCCTACCACGTGCACATAGTGCACATCCGCAGCTTCGGCATATAGTTTTAGCCCCGTTACATCTTCCGCGCAGGCCGACTCGACTAGTGAGCTATTACGCTTTCTTTAAAGGGTGGCTGCTTCTAAGCCAACCTCCTAGCTGTCTATGCCTTCCCACATCGTTTCCCACTTAACTATAATTTGGGGGCCTTAGCTGGCGGTCTGGATTGTTTTCCTCTTGACTACGGACGTTAGCACCCGCAGTCTGTCTCCCGGATAGTACTCATAGGTATTCGGAGTTTGCATCGGTTTGGTAAGTCGGGATGACCCCCTAGCCGAAACAGTGCTCTACCCCCTATGGTATTCGTCCGAGGCGCTACCTAAATAGCTTTCGGGGAGAACCAGCTATCACCGAGTTTGATTAGCCTTTCACCCCTATCCACAAGTCATCCCCTGGCTTTTCAACGACAGTGGGTTCGGTCCTCCAGTTAGTGTTACCCAACCTTCAACCTGCTCATGGATAGATCACCCGGTTTCGGGTCTATACCCAGCAACTAAACGCCCTATTAAGACTCGATTTCTCTACGGCTCCCCTATACGGTTAACCTTGCTACTGAATATAAGTCGCTGACCCATTATACAAAAGGTACGCAGTCACCGAACAAGTCGGCTCCCACTGCTTGTATGCATGCGGTTTCAGGATCTATTTCACTCCCCTCACAGGGGTTCTTTTCGCCTTTCCCTCACGGTACTGGTTCACTATCGGTCAGTCAGGAGTATTTAGCCTTGGAGGATGGTCCCCCCATATTCAGACAAGGTTTCACGTGCCTCGCCCTACTCGTCATCATTATATGTGCCCTTTCGTGTACGGGACTATCACCCTCTACGGTAGCACTTCCCAGAGCTTTCCGCTAAAACACATATAACTTAATGGGCTGATCCCCGTTCGCTCGCCGCTACTGAGGGAATCTCAATTGATTTCTTTTCCTAAGGGTACTGAGATGTTTCACTTCCCCTCGTTCGCCTCGCATGACTATGTATTCATCATGCGATACCTACCTTATGGTAAGTGGGTTTCCCCATTCAGAAATCTCCGGATCACAGGATATTTGCCGCCTCCCCGAAGCTTATCGCAGGCTATTACGTCTTTCATCGCCTCTGACTGCCAAGGCATCCACCACATGCACTTAATTACTTGACTATACAACCCCAAACAGTCGTTAATCCCTACAAGGAGGATCAACAATGTGAACTTAATCACTTCTATTTGTTGCCTGTGAATTTAATCACTATACAGCTTCAATTTAATTCATATACCAAAACGCTTGATTCAGTTTTATCGCTAGTGCTCATTTCATTCAACATTAACAATTACTTGCTAACATCAACTAAAACGAGTTTAAACAATTATTTCAACTCAAATATATTCTGTTAATGATTCACTACCGCCTCGTCAGCGAGTAGTTAACTGTGATAAATCACAGAACTTAATAAGCTATCGGCTTACTAAGTTCTGTAATCACTTAGTCTTTAATTAGTGGTGGAGACTAACGGAGTCGAACCGTTGACCTCCTGCGTGCAAAGCAGGCGCTCTACCAACTAAGCTAAGTCCCCAGCTTAAGATCTTAATATATCTGATCTTCTGTAATTTGAACTTCAAATTCATTCAAACTCAATCAGTAGACTTGGTGGGTCTGACAAGACTTGAACTTGTGACCCCACGCTTATCAAGCGTGTGCTCTAACCAACTGAGCTACAGACCCTCAGATACATCAATGAAGAACAACTTGTTGTGGATTCTTACCAATCGTCAATCTTTCGTTAAGGAGGTGATCCAGCCGCAGGTTCCCCTACGGCTACCTTGTTACGACTTCACCCCAGTCATCGGCCACACCGTGGTAAGCGTCCTCCTTACGGTTAGACTACCTACTTCTGGTGCAACAAACTCCCATGGTGTGACGGGCGGTGTGTACAAGGCCCGGGAACGTATTCACCGCGGCATTCTGATCCGCGATTACTAGCGATTCCGACTTCATGGAGTCGAGTTGCAGACTCCAATCCGGACTACGATCGGCTTTTTGAGATTAGCATCCTATCGCTAGGTAGCAACCCTTTGTACCGACCATTGTAGCACGTGTGTAGCCCTGGTCGTAAGGGCCATGATGACTTGACGTCGTCCCCGCCTTCCTCCAGTTTGTCACTGGCAGTATCCTTAAAGTTCCCACCCGAAGTGCTGGCAAATAAGGAAAAGGGTTGCGCTCGTTGCGGGACTTAACCCAACATCTCACGACACGAGCTGACGACAGCCATGCAGCACCTGTATGTAAGTTCCCGAAGGCACCAATCCATCTCTGGAAAGTTCTTACTATGTCAAGACCAGGTAAGGTTCTTCGCGTTGCATCGAATTAAACCACATGCTCCACCGCTTGTGCGGGCCCCCGTCAATTCATTTGAGTTTTAGTCTTGCGACCGTACTCCCCAGGCGGTCTACTTATCGCGTTAGCTGCGCCACTAAAGCCTCAAAGGCCCCAACGGCTAGTAGACATCGTTTACGGCATGGACTACCAGGGTATCTAATCCTGTTTGCTCCCCATGCTTTCGTACCTCAGCGTCAGTATTAGGCCAGATGGCTGCCTTCGCCATCGGTATTCCTCCAGATCTCTACGCATTTCACCGCTACACCTGGAATTCTACCATCCTCTCCCATACTCTAGCTTCCCAGTATCGAATGCAATTCCCAAGTTAAGCTCGGGGATTTCACATCCGACTTAAAAAGCCGCCTACGCACGCTTTACGCCCAGTAAATCCGATTAACGCTCGCACCCTCTGTATTACCGCGGCTGCTGGCACAGAGTTAGCCGGTGCTTATTCTGCGAGTAACGTCCACTCTTCTTGGGTATTAACCAAGAGAGCCTCCTCCTCGCTTAAAGTGCTTTACAACCATAAGGCCTTCTTCACACACGCGGCATGGCTGGATCAGGGTTCCCCCCATTGTCCAATATTCCCCACTGCTGCCTCCCGTAGGAGTCTGGGCCGTGTCTCAGTCCCAGTGTGGCGGATCATCCTCTCAGACCCGCTACAGATCGTCGCCTTGGTAGGCCTTTACCCCACCAACTAGCTAATCCGACTTAGGCTCATCTATTAACGCAAGGTCACAAGTGATCCCCTGCTTTCCCCCGTAGGGCGTATGCGGTATTAGCATCCCTTTCGAGATGTTGTCCCCCATTAATAGGCAGATTCCTAAGTATTACTCACCCGTCCGCCGCTAGGTCAGTTACCGAAGCAACATCCCCCGCTCGACTTGCATGTGTTAAGCCTGCCGCCAGCGTTCAATCTGAGCCATGATCAAACTCTTCAGTTAAAAATCATTAGTGACTTAAGGTCACAATTCTGGCTCATCAATGTACTGACAAATTCTCTCAAATAAACTTCGAGTAATTTAAACCAATCAATCAATGATAATATTTCGATCAATCAATCAGTAAAAATCCACACAAGTTGTTCTTCATATTCTCTTAATGATCTTCTCAATGCTTCGTCAGCATCAAGCTAGGTCGGCTATACTACTCTCTATCTCTAAAAAGTCAATCAATAATGTTAATTATTTTTTCTAACAAACCCAACTCCAATCTCATCTTAAAATCTCAATTCGAAATCTTAACAACTTAATCAAGTGCCTGATTTATCAGAAGTTTTATTTAACATCACCGCCGATGGATGTGCATTCTACAGCATTCCTTACCCAACACAACCCCTTTTTTTAATTATTTTTCATTTTATCTATCACTTGCTTATTTATTCTTCTAAATTGGCCTTATTTCTGTTTTTTGGTCTATTTTTTAAGCATGATCAGCACAGGACTGCTCGATTTATTTGATAATTTATTGTCTTTATCTATTTCCTGCCATTTTAAAGGGCGGCAATCTATATATTCACAGTAACCACCCTCACCTTGATAGTATTCATCATTGAGATGTAGTTGATAAACAAAACTTCCAACATAACCTGCAGCTAAGCCAAATTTATAATCACCACGGCTTTGAGCTTGAATATCAATTTTGGTATTTTCATCTTGATATTGCCATTCAAACTCGCGTGGTAAATACATCTCCTGATGATTTACTGTTGTGACTTTAGGGAACACCCGATGAATATTGAAACAGACCTGTCGATCAAGCATTTTTGTTTCATTGTTTTGAATATCTCGAATATAGATACGTGAATGTAAAATATTATTCATCTGATCACGACTATGCATAAAAATAATCTGTAGATCATCATTCACTTGAATCAATTGATATGTATACAGCGCATAAGGTAGATAAGGGAAATTCACTGTTTTCATATATTCAAAAACAGCATTTTGTTCAATTTCGTAATTTTGATCTTTGTATTGAATTGTCCCTTTACAATGCGCAACCAAAGACCAGTGCTGTGCAAATCCAAATTTCAAATGAATAAAATGAGAAATTAAAGGCATTGTCGTAATGCTTAAATTCACACTCAATTCGTCATCCTGTCTTTGAACAGTAAAATCAGGAATTTTTCCAAACACTTTTTCTTTTTGACCAAATGTATAGGTCACATTGCTATTTTCATCAAGGTGAAATTGGCATTCATGCTGAATTGAATATGAGTTTAATTGTCCCACCATATGGGGGCTGGAGCTGACCAGTAAGGTTGCTGTATCTAAAGCAGTTGTTGAGATTTCATTGTTATTGCAAAAAACAGGACTATTGGGCTGTCCAATCAAACTAAAAAAATTGAGGTAATGCAACGGTGCAGGTAAATTGGCAAGCACTAATTTTTGATGAATAATTTTATATCTGTCTTGTGGGGGATGACAGCAAAGTTCTATAGGCTTTTGAGCTTGATTCAGCTGTTTAGACTGATCTAAGAAATCTTGAAACAACCGCATATCAAGCCCCCTTACCTTTTTATCTTTTTATCTTTTTACATTTTATTCAACAGTATTCTTTCTCGCTAAGAATGTTGTCACAAAACCAGAAATCGCATAGATAATCGAAATGACTAAAATCCCTACAGGAATATTATAAGTGATTGCTGCAAGGATAAAAACTGCTATAGGCAATACAAAGAATGGAACACGTTTACGGTCTACTGTTTTAAAAGAATAATATTTGATATTTGAAATCATCAACAAACCTACTGCAATGATAACAAATGCATTGGTCGCTTGAATCGCAACATCTTTTAAATCAAAAATATAGGTAAAATCTTGTCCAACCCATACCCATGCAATAATAATAATTGCTGCTAATGGGCTTGCCACACCGATGAAATAACGCTTATCGACCACACCAATTTGTACATTAAAGCGGGCTAAACGAAATGCAGCACATGCGGTATAAACAAAACAAGCAGCCAAGCCAATCCGCCCTAGATCATGCAAACTCCAGCTATACATCAAAATTGCTGGCGCAACACCAAATGCCAAGAGATCTGAAAGAGAATCGAATTGTTCACCAAAAGCACTTTGTGCACCAATTGCACGAGCAACACGACCATCTAAACCATCAAATAGTGCTGCAAGGAATATCGCATAAACGGCTTGAGTGAAGTCACCATTCATACTGGCAATGATCGAGTAAAAGCCAGATAACAACGCAGATGTTGTAATCAGGTTAGGCCACAAATAGATTCCGCGACGTTTGACCTTCTGCCCTTCATGGGTATGCTCTTCTTCTTCCACTTCAAAAGTAATGCCATCAAATCCATGGTCTTGATTAGAAGAGTTTGGGCTTTCTGGTTTATTTATATTTGTCATTTTTTGAATCCTATCTATGGCTCTTATAGAGCTGTTGATATCTCACTTAAATATTTTATCACATTCATTTTTAAGTGAAATTGATGTGAATTACTCAATGTATTTCGTCTTAATTTGTAATTCACACCATCGTTCATGTTTCTGTTGATATCCAATCGAATGGATTATTCACCCACTAACCAGCGAACAGCAGCATGTCCACCATTTTCACTCATACGTAAATGTGGGAACAACCATTGCAATGCCTCATCAGCATCGTTAGAGAATTTCCAAGGTGGGTTAATCACCAATAAACCACAACCATTCAACCCGACTGGTGTGTCATCTGGCCAAACACAAACTTCACAGACCAACTGACGGCGAATCCCTGTTTTCATCATTTTCTTTTCAAAACGATCAATCATGGCACGGTCTTTAATTGGATACCAAATGGCAAATACGCCTGTTGGCCATTTTTTATGTGCAGTGGCAATCAACTCAACCAATTGCGGGAAGTCTTTACGTTCTAATTCATAAGGTGGGTCGATCATCACCAAACCACGTTTTTCTTTTGGAGGAATAACCCCCAAAAGACCTTCATAAGCATCACGCTCATGTAAACCCGCACGTTTATCGCGAATATTAAAATACAGTTGTTGAAACACATCACGCTGCATTTCAAAAATAGTCGCTTTATCAATATCACGCATGCCTTCAAGTGCAAACCACGGTGAACCTGGATAAGCGCCTTTACCTGAACCTGCACGCATATCTTCAACAATTTTAAGATATTGTTTTACACCTTCAGGCGCATTACGTTTAATCGACTCATCCAGCTTAACCAGACGATGAATACCGGTTAAGAATTCACCTGATTTTTGTGCTTCAGAAGTAGATAAATCATATTTACCTGCACCACCATGTGTATCTATATAGCGATATGGTTTGTCTTTAGTATTTAGACGTGTCAAAAGTTGCAGCAATAACACATGTTTCATGACATCGGCAAAGTTGCCTGCATGGAAATGGTGACGGTAATTCATGTTTCGATTAATTCCTGAGTTCAATAATCATTTTAACACGAAAAAATATTTCTTCACTGTCCATCGTTTGTTCTAATATAACAACATATCTTTATTGCACTATTTTTTGGTAATTTATGGAAGCGCTGCTACTCCCAAAGTCATGGAATGTTGATCAAATTCTTGATGATTTAGATCAACGTGGATTTACCATTATTGATCATGCTTACTCCGCTGAATATGGACTTCAACTGGTTGCAGAATGTACTTCAAATTTAAATCGCTTTCGTGAAGCAGCAATTCAAAATGGTGTGATCAGCAATATTCGCAGCGACCATATCTTGTGGATCAATGAAGAGCTCACGATCGCACAACAGCATATTGATGCACTCAAACAACTCTCGCAAATTTTAAACTACTCATTTTATTTAGGTATTCAGGATGTAGAAGCACATTTTGCCTGCTATAACGCAGGTGAATTCTATGCACTTCATCGCGATAATCCGCAAGGTAAAAATGGCCGTATGATTTCTACGGTGTATTATCTACACCAAGAATGGCAGGATGACTGGGGTGGAAAGTTACACTTACAGGATAAAAATAATGTTTGGCATACAATAGATCCCCAGCCTAATCGTATTGCCATGTTCCAAAGTGATTTATTACATGAAGTGCTAGAAGCCAAACATCAGCGATTATCAATTACCGCATGGCTAAGAAGCGACAATACAGTGTTGTAATATACTCAGTTTTCAAATTTGCAACGCTGTATCTCTATAGGGCAAGCTTTAAATTATTGAAATAGACCTCATAATACTCTTCATAAATTCAGAGGATTCAGCACATGTTTGATAATACAAAACAAATCATCTCGCGCATTGGGGAAACAGATCAATTGTATTTGTCAGGCAATACACCTGAACTTGCACTTGAACGTGGGGACTTACGCTTACAGCTGGTCACTCAAAGTCATTCAAAGCAGGAACAAATCCATTTCTTGCAAGAAGCCATTGTTTTACTTGAAACTGCACGATTTGAATATGAAGAAATGCCAATGTCAGTCTACATTCAGCTTTCTTTGCATTTGGCCAAAGCCTATATGATTTACTTTGAATTGACCAAAGAATCACGTTATGCCTTGATTACGCAGCAAATTTTAAAACCATTGGCACAACATCATCATGCTGATATTTACTTTATGTTGGCTTATGCATCTGTGAGTAAAAATGAATTTGCATTAACTCGTCACTGGCTGAGTAAATATATCAAGACAACTGATTTTGATTTAACCTTACTGCAACAACACACTGCATTTAGACCTGTTCGCAATGAAGCTTGGTTTAGTCAAATGATTCAGTCTAAATTACATTGATCAGTGCTATGCTCATTCAAAATGACTCAATTTGTTATTCGTTTTGATCAATACTAATTTGATCGATACAAAATAGAAAAGATGGCCATAACGGCCATCTTTTTTGTTGCTCTGGGGGAAACTAAATCATTAGGCTGTTAGCTTATACGCATCTAGATGTAATTGTTGGTTTAACTCGTCAATCCAAATTGCCCAATCATCATCTTGTATCAAGTGACTAATTAATAAGTCACGTTGAGATTTATTCCAAAACGGCGCTTCATGTAATGAAAGATTTGCTGGCAATTGATGAGTGCGTACATATAGCTCAATTGCTGCGGGACTATTTGCCAAACCAAGTTGAGAAAATAGTAATTCTAAGGATGGTGTGTTCGTCCTGAGCATATTGCCTCCTTATATAAATTTATTTGTCATCTTTTATTCAATTAACTTATAAGAAAATAATTTTAAAAGATAGTCTAGATTTTAATTTTCTTGTTTCAATTTGTGATTAAAAAACAAACAAATGTTGGCTTAACATCAATTATCTTTTTTCTGGATGTTTGATTTGAACCATAAAAAAAAGCACTCTAAATAGAGTGCTTTTTTCAAAATTAATCTTTAACAGATTAAATTTTAATTATTTAAGCATATCAGCAATAGCTGCGCGCTCTTCTTCAAGTTCTTGAAGAGTTTTGTCCATACGTTCACGGCTGAATGCATCAATTTCTAAGCCTTCAACACGAGTGTATTCGCCATTTTCACAAATTACAGGAACACCGTACATCACACCTTCAGGAATTCCATAAGAACCGTCAGAAGGAATACCCATTGTTACCCATTCGCCATTGGTGCCAAGTGCCCAATCACGCATATGATCGATCGCAGCATTTGCAGCAGAAGCAGCAGAAGAAAGACCACGCGCTTCAATGATTGCAGCACCACGTTTACCAACAGTTGGAAGGAATACGTTTGCGTTCCAATCAGCATCGTTGATTTTGTCTTTTAAGCTTACGCCATTTGCAGTTGCAAAACGGTAGTCCGCATACATTGTTGGAGAGTGGTTACCCCAAACTGTAAGGTTTTTGATATCCGCTACAGCAACGCCCGCTTTTTGAGCAATTTGAGTCAATGCACGGTTGTGGTCAAGACGTAACATTGCTGTAAAGTTTTTCGCTGGAAGATCTGGAGCAGATTTCATTGCGATATAAGCATTTGTATTTGCAGGGTTACCTACAACAAGTACTTTAACGTCACGGCTCGCAACTTCGTTAAGTGCTTGACCTTGACCAATGAAGATTTCACCGTTCACTTTCAACAAGTCAGCACGTTCCATACCAGGACCGCGTGGACGTGAACCAACCAATAACGCGTAGTCAGCATCTTTAAATGCAACTTTTGGATCATCAGTACCGATCATGCCAGCCAATAATGGGAAAGCACAGTCATCTAATTCCATCATTACGCCTTTAAGCGCAGCTTGAGCTTTCTCAAATGGAACTTCTAACAATTGCAAAATAACGGGTTGGTCTTTACCAAGCATTTCACCGCTAGCGATACGGAATAATAAGCTGTAACCGATTTGACCAGCTGCGCCAGTAACGGCAACGCGAACAGGTTGCTTCATGTAATTATCTCCAATGAGGATCGTTAATGTGATTAAACGGTTAAATCCGTTTTAATCGAATTATCATAAACGGCAAAGATTGTACTCCAATCCTTTAACAGTTGCATGTAAAAGAGAATGCTTTTCAACAAAAGTATGATAGGAAATATAAATAAAATTCCTCAGAAGAACTAATAAGTCCCTTTGATCGAGAATGTATTTGGGCAGTTTGAAACAATGTGATTTGAACATTGTTTATACTGACCATTGACCCGATAACACACTTGAACCTCGGTTAACACTGGGTTTGATGATGAACTTTGACAAGTAAAACGGATACTGTCGTTATTCATTCCCGGGTTTAATCTAACAAATTGAGTTTTTAACGCATTATGTTGCACATTCTTGTTTTCAGAGCTGGTTAAATCTGCAGGAATTTTCAAACGATCTGCTAAATTAATCACAGTTCTAAAATATTGACTCGCATTCATTGGAACACAGCCACCCACGCTACGCCACAATTGAATACGTGCATTTTCCTCAGGCATTACCCGTGCAACCACCTTAGCTTGTAAAGGGGTCAAACTTGCAGATGTATTGGTGGTGCAATTCCGCTCTGTCGTTTCAGGCAACAGACCTGTGATGGTCAATGAATAACCTTCGAGACATTTGCGTTGCTTTTGTTTTGAAGAATCAAGTGCACAGACAGCAGGTGTCAACTGGACTTGCATGACATAGCCTTGTAATTGCGGTGCAGCATGTAACTGCACATTGAGCCCAAACAATCCCGCAAAGCATAAGCTCCATGCTAAGCAAGATTGTTTCAATTTACGCAAAATTTTGAAAATCATTGATTTACCAACAAAGTTTCATCCAAGTCCAAATAGTTTTATTGTGAAACACGGGTTGGAATAACAGGCATACGACTCTCAATCGCTTGAGGCCCTTGTCCCAACAAGATTCCATAATGTGCTGCATTGGTCATCACATTTTTGACATAGTCACGTGTTTCATTCAGAGGAATAGATTCTGTATATTGATCTGCTGAAAGATTTTGATAATCTGGCTGCCAACGTTTCGCGCGATTTGGCCCTGCATTATACCCTGCGGTTGCCAAGACAGGATTACTGCTTAATTGACCATGAATCATCGACAGATAGAAAGTACCATAGCGAATATTGGTATTGGCATCACTGAGCGCAGCAGGATTATAAGTTTCACCCATTTGTTTTGCCACCAACTTTGCAGTGCCTGGCATGATTTGCATCAAACCACCTGCACCAACATGTGAGCGAGCAGCAGTTACAAAACGGCTTTCTTGGCGCATTAAACCATAGGCCCAAGCAGGATCAATACCCGCATTACGGCTATGACTCACCACCAACGACTGATGAGGTGTGGCATAACGATAAACATAGTTATGTTTTTTCTCAGTACGTTCTGCCGCATAAATTGCACGATCATACCAGCCCATATCAGTTGCACGTTTTGCCGCAGCAAGCAGTAACCCATCATCATGTTTTAAGTATGCCTGACGTACCGCCCAGTTCCATTCCCTATTGGTATAAGTCGCAGGCGCATTAATATTTCGCAAAGTAAATGCACGACGGAAATGAATATCGCTATTTAAGCGTTGCTGATCATCAGTTGAAGGCTGTTCTCTGGCAGGGCTATCATTATATTTTTGCCCCAAATGATCTTTGGCAAGCAAATTATGATAATCATCACCCGACATTGCCAATCGTTGATAGATATCTTTGGCGGTTCTTTTAGATTGTGCATCATTGCGTTGTTCTGAAGCACGTGCCAACCAGTATTGCCAACGGTCTTCTTGCTTTTGTGTCACGCTCATACTGTCTATTGCACGAATCACACTTTCCCAAGCCCCAAATCGAATGGCTTGTCGTGCATAAACTTCTGCTTCTTCTGCACTGAATGGCGCACCATAGCTTGCATCAAAATTTTGCAGTACTTCACGATTAAAATTATTTTTCATAACGGTCGTTCCGCCGATATAACCGACAGTACGATAAATATATTTTTGCACATCCGCTGGTACACCCTGAACCAACTTAGGTACCGACTGCAAAGCGCTGGTTAAATCCGTATCTGCCGCACGACCCAATGCATAAACCAAATAAGCATAATCTTCTACATTATTTTTTGGTGCAGACCATAAATAATTTAATGGATTCGCTTGGATTTGGTTCAATTGGGTTAACGATAAATTAACGCCAATCGTTTGTGCGGTAGCGATGGCTAGACCAGACTGCCCTGCTCTCAGTTGTGCATATAATCGTTGTTGACGATCTTGAGCAGTCATGAGTGGGCTACTAAGCATCATGCGGCCTAAACCATTACATGACTCAGGTTGAGAATTGGTTGCCAACCAAACATCTTTAAATTCAGCATAGACCAAAACGTCACCAGTTTTCGCACGAACTTGAGCAACGGCACAACGTTCTGCTTGATCTGGATTAGAGACATATTGCAATACAGGTTGCGCGCTGGCGTAATCTGCTTGTTTAACCTTTTCTTCGACATAATCCGCAGCCAACTTTTCCGCCATCGCCGATTGAGGATAACGTTGCGCAAAGCTAATAATATTTGCAGAAGGTTGAAAAGCGAGATTTGAATTCAGTGACCAATACTCAGGATAATAGCCCAAAGCATCATTTTGCATTGAAGAACGATATTGTTCTAAAGCACTTGGATTATTTGCATTGCGTAAAGCATCATTAAACTGCTCTTCAGCAGCATGAGCCACTTGCAGGCTTGTACATGCAACTGTTCCTAAAAGGTAAAGTTTTAATTTATTTTGCTTAAGTTGCTGCTTTAACACCGTTTTTCTCTCAACCTGCATGATGTGCCTTTAACATACTGATGCACTTATTTGTGCCTAGTTTAATTATTCTAATCCATTTCTACTGTTGTGTTATGTAACCTTATGATTCATCATTAATATTGTTCTCTATTTTTTCTTCATAATTTTCATTTTCAATGCCCTACAATCCAATAAATGGCAATAGCCGCTAAATATTTTCCTGAGTTCACTCTAAATGCTATAAAATGGCGCGCCTTTTATGAGTCTGTTAAAATAGCAGGCTTAGTACACATTCAAAATTCCCTTTATTCATAGGAAAGACGCCTCCATGACGGTTCAAACCTTCATTCCCAATGGTGCCAAAGCTGCCTCAGAAAACACTGTAACCCAGCCACAGCACACCCCAGCCGACGGTGCAGTAAAAAAACTGTATATCGAAACGCAAGGGTGTCAGATGAATGAGTATGACAGTCATCGTATGGCAGATCTTTTAGGCGACTCACACGGTTACATTTTAACCAAAGATCCAAGTGACGCAGATATCCTGTTAATGAATACCTGCTCAATTCGAGAAAAAGCCCAAGAAAAAGTATTTTCTGAGCTGGGTCGCTGGCGCAAATTAAAAGAAAAAAATCCTGATCTCGTCATCGGTGTTGGTGGATGTGTTGCTTCTCAAGAAGGCGACAATATTCAAAAACGTGCACCGTATGTCGATATGGTTTTTGGCCCTCAAACCTTGCACCGTTTACCACAAATGCTGGATCAGCATGTTGAGCAAATTGAAAAGCCGAAGAAAGACAAAATTAAACTTGTAGATATTTCATTCCCTGATATTGAAAAATTCGACTTTTTACCTGAACCGCGTGTTGAAGGTTACAAAGCGTTTGTTTCAATTATGGAAGGTTGCTCGAAATACTGTTCTTTCTGTGTGGTTCCCTATACTCGCGGTGAAGAAGTTTCTCGTCCTTTGGATGATGTCTTGGCAGAAATCGCTGGTTTGGCTGAAAAAGGCGTTCGCGAAATTAGCCTTTTAGGACAAAATGTAAATGGCTATCGTGGTGAAACTTTTGAAGGTGAAATTTGTACCTTTGCAGATTTATTACGTTTGGTTGCAGAAATTCCAGGAATCGGTCGTTTACGTTATACAACATCACATCCGCTCGAATTTAATGAAGATTTAATTCAATGCTACCGTGACCTGCCACAAATGGTTTCACATCTGCATTTACCAGTACAAAGTGGCTCAAATGATGTGTTACAAGCGATGAAGCGTAACCACACCATTGATGTCTATATCGAAAAAATTGCCAAACTGCGTAAAGCTCGTCCAGATATGCATTTATCTTCAGATTTTATCATCGGCTTCCCTGGTGAAACTGATGCACATTTTGAAGAAACCTATCAGTTTATCCAAGATTTAGACTTTGATCATTCTTATAGTTTTGTTTATTCAAAACGTCCTGGCACACCAGCGTCTGAATTACCTGATGACACCTCTGATGCAGTCAAGAAAGAACGCTTAGCCAAAGTTCAACACTGGATTAAGCAATCAAGTATTCGTAAAACCGATGCGATGTTAGGCACCATTCAACGTGTACTGGTTGAAAATGTTTCCAATAAAGATCCAAATTTATTGGTCGGTACAGCTGACAATACACGTTTAGTAACATTTGTAGGTGACGCCTCTTGGGTCGGACGCTTTGCAGAGATTGAGGTTACAGAGATTAAGACCCTAAATTTAGTTTATGGAGAACTCTTGAATCTTGAGCCTGACGTGGCGTAATGTAAGGGTATAGACTTTACTTTAAAAAAGGATATCTCTTGACTGCAGCGATTCGACGTACAGTAGCTTTTCCAGGTATTTCAGTTGAACGTTTAAAAAGCATGTTAGGTGCTTATAACGGTCATCTGAAACAAATCGAACAACGTTTAAATGTCAACATTTCTCATCGCAACGATAACTTCTATATCGATGGTGATTTAGAAGCAGTTGAGAGAGCTGAAGGTTTATTGCAGCGTTTGCATGCAGAAGCTGAACTCTCTCAGCAAATCAGTGCTGATACGATTCATTTGATGATTCAAGGCAGCCAAACTGACCGTGAGTTACAAGACGACCTTTCAGACAATGAGCATACCGGTTTAGATGATGTCTGGTTGCAAACGCGTAAAGGTCGAATCAACCCTCGTGGTGCCAATCAAAAACGTTATGTACAACGTATTCTACAAAGCGATATTTCTTTCGGAATCGGCCCTGCAGGTACAGGTAAAACCTATCTTGCAGTCGCTGCTGCGGTAGATATGCTAGAACGTAATGAAATTCAACGTATCCTTTTGGTTCGCCCTGCTGTTGAAGCTGGGGAAAAACTCGGTTTCTTGCCGGGCGATTTAAGCCAAAAGATCGACCCATATCTACGCCCGCTTTATGATGCATTGTATGAAATGCTTGGCTTTGAAAAAGTTGCAAAACTGATTGAGCGCCAAGTGATTGAAGTTGCACCACTTGCTTATATGCGTGGTCGTACATTAAATCATTCCTTTGTAATTCTCGATGAAGCACAAAACACCACCCCTGAACAGATGAAGATGTTTTTGACCCGTTTAGGTTTTGGTTCTCGTGCAGTGATCACTGGGGATATTACACAGGTCGATTTACCACGCGGGCAACAGTCTGGTCTTGCTCACGCATTGCGTATTATCGAAAAGATCAAAGAAATTCACATCACTCGCTTCCATTCCCGTGATGTCGTTCGTCACCAGCTGGTACAAAAAATTGTAGAGGCTTATGAAGGATGGGACAGTGAACAATACCGTTTAAGTGCTGAAGCACGTGCAGAACGTAAAGCACGTCAAGAAGCCTTAATTTCTGAAAATGATTCTGCCGCAGATGCTCAACATGAGGAACATACTGCTGCAAATCAGGAAAATGTTTAAGGACTGTTTTTGAAACTTAGCTTATCGTTACAACAAGCGTTTGAAGCACCAGAATTGGTGCTCAAGCGTGTCTATGTAAAAAAAGTCATTGAAACAACACTACGTCATATTGATGTAGACCAAGATTGTGAAATCGGAATTGCGTGTGTTGATGAAGATGAAAGTCACAAATTAAATTTTGAATATCGTGAAAAAGACAAACCCACCAATGTATTGTCTTTTCCAAGTGAGATTCCAGAAGAAGTTTTACCCATGCTCGATGCATTACCCATCGGTGATTTAGTCATTTGCATCCCCGTGGTTTTACAAGAGTCGATTGAACAACAAAAAACACCGATTGAGCATTTCACTCATATGCTGGTTCATGGCACCTTACATTTAATGGGGTATGACCATGAAACTTCTGATGATGATGCTGAAGAAATGGAAGCACTCGAAATTGAAATCTTGAAAAAACTAGGCTTTGAAAACCCTTATACTGTTAAAGAAAGTTGATTTTATAATCAACTCCAAATCCCTCTGCTCTAGAGGGATTTTTTGTTTCATTCAAATGAGATGCCTTTCAAAAAACTGATCTCATTCAAAATCTAAGTATTTGAATACATCATCATGGTGTATTATCGGAAACTCTCCCAAATCCCAACTTGCCCTTCTTTGACACGTGGAATATTGCCTAATTTAATCCAAGGCATATTGTCACCATGGAAATCACTCCCCACAGAGACTTTTAAACCGTGTTCAGCAATCATTCGATCGACCATTTGTCGTGTTGAAGCGGGTTCCATTGCGGGTGGAAGCTCAACAGCATCACCACCATATTGTGCAAAGATTTCAATTAAATAACGGGTATTTGTTGCTGATAGATCATAACGTGTTGGATGTGCCAATACTGCAAAACCTTGACTCTCATGAATCACTTGAATGGTTTCTGCTAAACCTAAACCATCAAATTTCACATAGGCTTTTTTACCTTCCTTAATGTATTTATCAAATGCCTGCTGTGCGCGCTGAACAAAACCCTTTTCTACAAGGGTCTTGGCAATATGCGTCCGAGTAATCCGATCAGGTTCACCATCTACCTTTGCCACAACTTCTGCATAAATATCCTGATGAATCAAAGGAATTAGCAAATCACAGATTTGCTTAGCTCGCTCAGCACGAATTTTCTTCTGTTGCGTTAAAAGCTGTTGTAATGGTTCAGGATTTTGCATATTGAGCGCAACAATATGTACACCATAACTTTTTTTAGTCTCTGGTCTGGACCATTGACTAGAGATTTCTACACCTGAAATGATTTGAATTGGTTGATTTTTTGCAAATTGTTCAGCTTGTATTAAGCCATCCATGCTATCGTGGTCCGTCAATGCAAGTGTATGTATGCTTTTCTCGATGGCAGCTTGAACCAATAACTCTGGCGTCAGAGTCCCATCAGAAATATTACTGTGAGTATGTAAATCTATGCCTTGCATCTTTTATACTATCCCATCAACCTGAACAGACTAGATACTTTAACATGAAAGCACTTTTAGACTTTGTGCCCCTCATAATTTTCTTTTATTTATACAAAACGGTTGATCCTAAAAACACCGATCATCCATTATTACAATTGATCGGCTCAGCAGGTGGTGTAAATAACAACAACATTCTTGTTGCAACTACAGGTCTGATTATTTCAATGCTTGTGGTCTATGGTGCGTTATTCATTTTCCAAAAATTCCGTCTGGATAAACAACAATGGTTTGTTTTGTTTATGACCGTCATTTTTGGCGGAATCACCTTAATGTTGAGTGATGACTTCTATATTCGCCTGAAAGCTGCAATTTTGAATTTAGCCTTTGCTGGCGCGTTCTTACTCTCTCCCTATTTTGGTAAAGAAAAGAAGCCACTCATTCAAAGATTATTTGGTCCTGTTTTAAACCTGACTGAAAAAGGCTGGAAAAATCTAAACTTTGCATGGGCTGCAATGTTCATTGTCATGTCTTGTTTACATATTTTCTTCGCATTTTTATTTGCAGGTGGAAAATATTGGGGTGAATTTACAGCATTTGGTGACATGATCGTCATGTTTTCCTTTATTATTATCCAGTTTGTTATATTACGAAAACACTTTAAATCTACCGATGAATAAAGTGTTTTAGAAAATCGAGAAATATCATGCCATTATTTGTAATTACGTGTACAGATCAAGCAGGTACAGTAGAAAAACGTCTTGCTGTACGCCCACAACATTTAGCTCGACTCGAGAAGTTAGATGCTGAAGGCCGTGTCATCGTGGCTGGCGCGATACCGATTGATCGTGAAAATCCACAAGCAGGTTTTTATGGCAGTACTTTAATTCTCGATTTTGACAGCCGTGAAGCTTTGGATGAATGGTTAAAAGAAGAACCTTTCTTAAAAGAAGGGATTTATAGTCATATTGATGTTAAACCATTCAATAAAGCATTGCCTAAGGGATAACATAATGCGCGTTGTCGTCCAAAGCTTACTTAGCCTGACTTTAAGTTCTTTTGTACTTTTATCACCTGTTGTATCGGCTGAGCCTACTCAATCTTCAGCGACTCAAGCAACGACGGCAGCGCCTACTCAGGCGGCCCAACCTGTTGCACCGCCAAAACCGAGTATTATTCCTGCTGTAGCAGGCGCAAATTCCAGTACCCAAACACAGGCGCAAGCACAAGAAAATAAACCGTTAACAGCTGAACAAATTAGCAAAGAAAAAGCATCTCAAGATGCCAAAGCTAAAGCTTTGGTTAAAGACCAAGCAACACGTTTACAGCAACTTGAAAAGGCCAATTTAGAAGCCCTTTCACAGAACCAAGAATTACAACTCAAAAATGACAATCTGGGTGTACAAGTTCAAGTTCTACAAAGTGAACAAAGTGCGCAAATGTTCTTATATGGTGCTGCGACCATTGCTGTTGGTGTTTTACTTGGCTTTTTAATCGCAAGCTATATCTATACCAAACGTCGTCGTCAGTGGTAAGCCACTGCTTCGACATTATGCTTAAAAAGTTTCACGCCATAACCTGATACTGCGAAATGTCAGGTTTTTTCATTTTAATTATCAAAAGGTAATCTGCTTTGTCAAATGCCATTCAAACTGCCGATTTAGACTGGCAATGTATTGATGGAATTGAAGTTCCAATTTCCAAACAATTTGGTGATGTCTATTTTTCTAAAGACAACGGGTTACTTGAAACCCGACACGTATTTTTGAATGGTAATGATCTTTCAACACGACTTGCAGATTTAGATGATTTTGAATACTTCTGTGTTGGTGAAACTGGCTTTGGTACAGGATTAAATATTTTGGCATTGTGGCAACTTTGGCACAATGTTCGTCCAGATAATCATAGCCACTTACATGTGATCAGTGTAGAGAAGTTCCCCTTGTCTAAACAGGATTTAACCCGTGCGTTAAAGGTCTGGACTGAACTTCAACAATTTTCTGATCAGTTGATTCAACACTATCCATTGCCCATCGCTGGTTGTCACCGTTTAAGCTTTCCAGAAGCGCGTTTTTCAATTGATCTCTGGTTAGGTGATGCACATGATGTATTTCCTGCAATGGTAAAAGCCCAACAAGTTAACGCATGGTTTTTAGATGGATTTGCACCCTCTTGTAATCCAGACATGTGGGAAGACAAAGTTTTAAACAATATTGTTAGACTGTCAGATTTTGGAACAACTTTTGCCTCATTTAGCGTAGCAGGTGTGCTTAAACGGGGTCTAAAACAGCATGGAATCACTATTTCACGGCCGCGTGGTTTTGGTCATAAACGTGAAATGCTAAAAGCCATTTGGAATCCATCTGAGCAAGCAGTCGAAGAAAATCAATCGCAGTCAATGGACCTTGCAGCGCAAAACATTCAAAAAAAAATACGGAAAACTCAAAATAATTTAAATCAACGCCACATTGCCATCATTGGTGCTGGAATTGCAGGTTTAAGCTGCGCATGGGGATTTGCCCAAAGAGGACATCAAGTTACGATTTACGACCAATCAGCGCCTTTAGCAGGTGCTTCTGGTAACCCTCTGGCCTTATTAAATCCGAAACTATGCCCTATCGAGCAAAGTTCGGAACATTTAATGACCTTGGCTTGGCAACACGCCCTACAGCACTATCCAAAATTTCAGGCTTTTCGTCCTATTGCCGTTCAACAATTAGCACAAAAAAATGCTGAACATTTATTGGATTTAGCAGCACAATATCCTCAAGGTTTACTCAAAGCTCAAACAGCAGATGCTTTAGAGCCACAAACTACACTTGAGAGTTTACAGCTCACTCAAGCGGGTTCAATTTATCCCCAGCAACTCAAAGACCAAATCCTTGAACATCCACTGATTCAATTTAAACATGCTCACATTCATAGTATTGTTCAATCGAATTATCATCAATTAACACTACAAAATAGCCAGCACGCAGATCTTGGTGATTTTGATCATGTGATTGTCTGTTGTGCCAAGGAAAGCCATGCTTTTTTTGAGCAGTTCCCAATACTCAAACCGATCCGTGGACAAGTCAGTTGGCTCAACAATGCTAAACACCGATTAGATCCGCAATATGCCTACAGTTATGGTGGCTACTGCATGCAGCTTGATGAGCAGCATTTGATTTTAGGTGCTTCTTTTTATCCCAATCGTGATGACACTGAAGTTTTGCTTGAAGACCATGTGCATAACTATGAACTTATCCACAGTGTGTTTCCACAATACGCAGAATCACTCTGCAAAGTAGATGAATGGCACGGGCGTGCTTCTGTACGAGCTCAAAGTCTGGACTATTTTCCATTACTGGGAAAAGTTGAAGCTGAGAAAGAGGTTTATACATTTTCTGGGCTGGGCTCTAAAGGTTTTTTATTTGCGCCCTTATGTAGTGAAATCTTGGTGGCTTTGGCCCTTAATCAAGCTTGCCCAATTCCTCAAAATTTATTGCAAAAACTAAATCCAAACCGCTTTCAAAAGAAAGTAAAAGCCAAAAAACCTTATTTTAAACCGATTCAATCATGATTCTTTTTTATTGATTATGTGTAATAAAAAAGCGCCTTTCGGCGCTTTTTTACGAACCCTGTTCTAATGGGAGACCTGCATCACGTGCTGCACGTGTTCCCCCCATAAGTACAACGTAATCACGAGAATCATCTAAACTCTCTAATTTTTCAGCAGCTCGAGGCGCTTTACTTCCACCACCACATAAAATGTAAATGGACTGATCCGAATTCACTTGAGTCAAGCTCTCAGCACTTAAACCATCTATAGGCTGATTTACAGCCCCTTTTACATGGCCTTCGGCAAAGGCTTTTGCATCACGAACATCCCAGATAACTGCATTTTCTGGGAACTCAAATGTTGTAATTTCTAATTTACGGATCATTGTGCACTCCTTTGATGTAAACAACACTTGGCAAATGAAGAAAACATCCCTAGCATCTCAGATATTCTTTCCATTTGTAAAGGTCTAAACTATGCCATCTTTCGATATTGTTTCAGAATTAGAGATTTTTGAAGTAAATCATGCTGTTCAAAACACACAAAAAGAAATTGCGACACGCTTTGACTTCCGTGGTCAGGACGTTTCAATCGAAATTAATGAAAAAGCCAAAGAAATTAAAATTTCAACTGAAAGTGATTTCCAGTGTGAACAAGTCTATAGCATGCTTGAAAATCATTTCTTTAAACGTAAAATCGATATTCAAGCCCTTGATCCACAAAAAATGACGGCTTCAGGTAAAAATATTGTGCAAGTGATCAAGCTTAAAGATGGACTTGACTCAGATACCGCAAAAAAAATTAATAAAGCCATTAAAGAAAGTGGTGTCAAAGTGCAATCTTCTATCCAAGGTGACAAGATACGTGTAACTGATAAAAAGCGCGATACATTACAGCAAGTTATGGCATTTTTAAAAGAACAACAATTCGGTGTACCTTTACAATTTAATAACTTCAAAGACTAAGGTCTTTAGCAACACTATAGGTTAAGACATGACTCAGACCAACCGTTTATCTAAACTTGTGAAAGCGACTTCTAAATTCCCTAAAGGCATTCGTAGTACGCTCTGGAGTAAGGCGTTTGGTCGAGTTGTGCCTATGGTGGGCACAGCCAATATTAAGTACCTAGAAGTCAGTCATTCAAAAGTTGTGGTGGAAATTAAAAACCACCGTGCTATGCAAAACCATATTGGACAATTACACGCTGTTGCAATGGCACTGATTGCTGAAACAGCAACAGGCTTTGTCACAGGTATGAATGTTCCTGATAGTTCAATTGTATTGATCAAAAGCATGCATATTGAATATAAACGACCGTCTAAAGGTGATATGACAGCAACAGCGACATTGAGCAAAGAACAAATTTTAGAAATGCAAAGCTCTGAAAAAGGTGAAACGCTGGTTCCAGTCACCATTATGGATGAGTCTGGCAAAGAGCCTGTCGAATGCCAAATGGTGTGGGCTTGGGTGTCAAAAGAACGCCTAAAAAAGAAATAAATACAAATCTGCAAATGTAAATAAAACTTACTGTTTAGTTAGTATAAAATTTACCAAAGTACAAATAATGAGTGACGATTATTCACTATATTCATGCTTACTTACTCATCAAGATGGTGTTATTTCCACCACCATCTTGAACTATTGAGACTTGAACTATAGAGGATAACCATGCGATCAGCTACGCCAAGAAAAATTATTGCACTCAGCCTCATTCTAAGCCCTATTTTGTTTCTCACTGCATGTGCCCAAAATTCCAATCAAGTTGCTACTGCTGCAACGGACAACACATTAGCAGTGAATTCAATCACCCAACAAGCGCAACAAAATAAAGCCATTGTGACTGATTTTTATGAAGGTGTATTTCAAAAGCATCAAGTTAAAGCATATGCAGATCGTTATATTGGTGACCAATATATTCAACACAATCCGCGTGTTCCAGATGGTAAAGCGCCCTTTGTAAATCACTTTACCCAGTATTTCCAAAAAAATCCTGAAGCAAAAAGTGTAATCAAACGTGCTGTCGCAGAAGGAAATTTAGTATTTTTACACGTTCATTCAGCTCAAAATCCACAAGATCGCGGTGTTGCAATTGTCGATATCTTTAGAGTCGAAAATGGAAAAATTGTTGAACACTGGGATGTACAACAAGCTGTTCCAGAATCAAGCGCCAACAGCAATACCATGTTTTAACACAATATTTAAATCAAACGATCTAAGCGCCTATTCCATAAAAAATCCCAAACAATGTTGGGATTTTTTGATCTTGAGCATTTAAGCACTTTGCGAAGCTAAATACTTCTGCTTTACATCTTCAGGAATTTGGCGTTTATTTCCCGCAACATCTACAGCGACAAAGGTAAATACACCTGCAGTCACACGTTTAGCAGCACGAGAACTGTCATGACTATCCCAAACTTCGATCTGCATTTGAATCGATGTATTACCGACCTTTAAAAGCTTGGTATAACAACTGATCACATCCCCCACTTTTACAGGAACAAGAAAAGTCATCTGATTAATCGAAATCGTTGCACAACGCCCTTTACTAAAGCGTTCTGCATGAATTGCACCAGCCAAATCCATTTGTGAAACAATCCAACCACCAAAAACATCACCACTCCAGTTTGTATCTGCTGGCATTGCGATGGTTTGTAAAGACAGTGTACCTTCAGGTTTTACATGAGAATCTGACACAATAACTCCGAGCCCGTGAATTACTTATGGGCATTCAATTGTTGATCTAACCATTCTTGTAATTGGTTAGCACGTAACGCACCACTTATTCTAGCAACTTCCGTAGTTTTATTCATTAAAACCAAGGTTGGAATGCTGCGAATATTAAATGCACTACTTAACCGTGGATTCGCCTCAGTATCAATTTTAGCAAAAACCACATGAGGGTTATTTTTTGCAACTTCAGCAAAATGCGGTGCCATCATTTTACAAGGACCACACCACTCTGCCCATAAATCAATCATAATTGGCAAATCACTATGGCTGACAAAGTTACTGAAATTTTGTTCATTTAACTCAATAGGAGCAAGTGTAATCAAATTTTGATGACATTGACCACAAGTGGGTTGAGCATTTAATTTATCTTCGGGAACTCGGTTTTTTGCGCCACATGATGGACATACAATAATCATCTAGCTCACTCCAATATGTTGATGTAAAAACTCTAATTGGGTCAAAATTGATTTTTCCAACCATTTCCCATGATAAATATCAAAATGCGCCATATCCCATTCATGATATTGTACAAAAGGTGCAATATTTGTCGCCGTTTCCCGACTAGATTCAATCGGGATAAAACTGTCTTTTTTAGCTGCAATAAATAGCACAGGAATATTAATACTTCTGACAGTCTGAATTGGTCTAAAACGAATTAAATTAAAAAATACCCGTGCTGGAACTTCCCCACTCCAAAAATAGTCTGGATTTACAATCGACATATAGCCGTTATAACTATCTTTGGTCGGAATAAAGCATAAATCAAAGGGGTGTACCACAGGTAAGGTTCGTGGAAGCATGCCAACTTTTGCCCCCATATAATCTTGACTGGATATTTTTAATGCCTTGGGTAACTGTTGAATTGGAAACAATTTTGCAGTTTCTGCCCCATCCACATAAGGCACTTGCACCATAATGGCTTGGACACTTTTTAGCTCACTTGCAAGACTAAGTACATAGCCGCCACTCAAAGAGGTCCCCCAAAGCACTATTTTTTTTGGATTAATTTTCTTTTGTGTTGCAACATAACTGACCACAGTTTTCCAATCATCCAACTGATTTTGCAATGAAATCAGTTCACGAGGAAAGCCTGTACTTCCTCCCCAAAAACGATAATCAAACAGTACAACCGCATAGCCTGCCTGTGCAATTTTTTGCGCATAGCTCACCAACTTAAATTGTCTTAAACATGCAAATCCATGAGCCATAATAATAACAGCAGGTTTTTTTAGATTTTTAGGTCGATAAAAATCCGCCGCTATGACTTCTTGTCCAATGGGAATATATAGTGGTTCAACTGTATATGCGTACATACACACTCCATTGCGTTATCTTTTATAGATATTTCTTTTATAAATCTTTTATCGTTCAAACTCAGTTCTGAGCTTAATGCTATTATATATAGCATATTGGATTTTAAATCATATAGGAGTGACGAAATGAGTGAAAATGTTGGTTTTGCTGGTCAAATTGGTCCAGAACATATTGCTCAAGTGGCAGAAAAAGGCTTTAAGTCTGTAATGAATAATCGTCCTGATTTGGAAGGCGGAACGGAACAGCCTACAAGTGCTCAAATAGAAGAAGCTGCACGTGCTGCAGGTTTGGACTATGTATTTCTACCTGTCGTTGCTGGTCAAATCACAGAAGTTGATGTCAGAACCTTTGCCAACCGCTTTAACGAGCTTCCAAAACCAGTACTCATGTTTTGTCGTACAGGTAACCGTTCAAATAACCTCTATCAAATTGCAAAACAAATGGATTTATTAGACGACGAATAAATTCTCATGAATATAGAAGGCATTCTATTGAATGTCTTTTGGTTCACCTTAAATAGAAAAGCTTAAGTTTCTAACAGCAATTCGAATAGATTGCACTTTTAAAATTTTGCAACAATTTAAACAGATCTGTTTAGTGAATCAAACAGGTATTGTACCTATGCTTAAATGGTTATATGACAAACTAAGCAAGTTCACGATATGATCTTTGGCATCGTTTCGTCTTTTCTATAATTTAAAAATAAAGGGATCTTCACATGCAACAGGCTCTATTTGGTGGTGGCTGCTTTTGGTGTACCGAAGCCGTATTTTTACAACTCAAAGGTGTCAATCACGTTGTCAGTGGTTATGCTGGCGGGCATACTCCCAATCCAACTTATGAAGCAATTTGTAATGGGGATACCAATCATGCTGAAGTGATTTTGATTGAATTTGATGAACAACAAATCAATTATCAACAATTACTCACGGTTTTTTTTGCAATTCATGATCCAACTACATTAAACCGTCAAGGTAATGATATTGGAACACAATATCGTTCAGTGATTTATTACTTCAATGAACAGCAAAAACTTGAATCTGAACAATTTATTGAGCAGCTCAAAGCAGATGGCTTAAATATTGTGACTGAACTCAGTCCAGCACCTACCTTCCATCCTGCCGAAGAATATCATCAAAACTTCTTTGCCCGTAATCCTGCGCAAGGTTATTGTAATTTTGCCATTCCGCCAAAATTACTCAAACTCCATAGCCAATTTCAAGATCTTTTAAAAGACTAAGATCACTGAAATAGTTCACTTTATGCAACAAAAGTGAAGTAACCCAATAGTTAAAATATCAACATAAAAAAACCTCCTTAAAAGGAGGTTTTAAAATATTTGTAATTGTTTAAATTAATTATCACTCATAAAGGCAAGATCATTTAATCCTGCTTCACTTGCACGAGACATCACTTGTGCAACGGTATCATAGCGAGATTCTTTATCCGCTCTCAACTGTACAGCTGGTTTTACTGGCTTTTGACCTTCTTCATCAAATCGTTTAGCCAATTCATCTAAAGTGATGACTTTATCATTCCAAGCCACATCGCCATTCTGATTGATACTGATGGTAATTGCTTCAGGTGGAGGCGCGATTACTTCAGCAGTGGTCTTTGGTAAAGTTAATGGTATCGATGGGTTAGCAACGGTGGCTGTCACCAAGAAGATGATCATCAATACCAACATAATATCGATCAGCGGAATGAGGTTCATCTCATTCATGCCAGAATCGTTGTCTTCTCCCAATTGAAAAGCCATTAAGCTTGACCTCCAACTAAACCTTTATTGGTAGATTCAGATTCAACTTTTTGCGTTGAAGAATCTTGTTGTAACATCGTATCAATTAACAAACCATGTGCTTGATCTTGCAACTCATTTGACAATGTACGGTTAAAACGTACGCAAATGTTATATGCCAATACCGCTGGAATCGCAACAGCAAGACCTAGACCGGTCATGATCAATGCCTCACCAACTGGCGTTGCAACTTGAGCTAAACCTGCTTGACCACTTTTACCTACAGCAACAAGTGCATGGAAGATTCCCCATACTGTACCAAATAAACCAACAAATGGTGCAAGTGAAGCAATCGTTCCTAAAACTGAAACACCTTTTTCAGCATTGGCCTTTTCTGCTGAGATTTGACGTAGTAACGCTTGTTCTGCAACCGCTTTACGTTGATCAAAGCTTAATGGCACAAGCTTGGCTTTTAATGCTTTTAAAGCCTGAGCAAGGTGATCCTGAGCAACCTGCTTGAGTTGACGCGTGCCTAGAATACGCAAAATGAACACAGTCCACGTTGCAATAGACATTGCCAATAACACGAAATACAGTGTCTTACTGACCGCATCAGCATGTTGCCAATAAACTGAAAAGTTCATATGCACATTTCCTAATTCTTAAAAAAATTATTTACTTTTTAGAGACCGACAATGCAAAATCTTGCCTAATTTTAAATGGTACACCCGCACCATTTTCTCTATAAGCTTTAAATTTTGCAGATTGAGTCTGCTTAACAACATAACTATCTAAACTTGAATTACCACTAGATTGAAGAATACGAACATTGGTAATATTTCCGCCCGCATCCGCAGTAATTTCTAGATTCACAACCTTTGTTCCATCTTCTGGAGACATCAGTTTAAGTAATTGCTCTTTTGCGATACGTGGACTACGGCTCCAAGACACCTGACCTTCATTTACATTACGCGGCGTGTTTCTTTGCTCTTGATCACGACGTTGACGATCGCGCTCATCTTGCTCACGTTTTTGACGATCACGTTCATCTTGTTCACGTTTCTGCTGTTCCGCACGCTTCTGATCATCTTGACGTTTTTGCTCATCTTGACGTGCCTTATCCTGCTTCTGTTGCTCTTCTAAACGCTTTTGTTCTTCAAGCTTTCTTGCTCGATCATCATTTTCTACAGGTTTTTTCTGCTCAATGATTTTTGGCTTAACCACAGGTTTAGGCTCAACTTTCTTCTCTATAGGTTTCGGTTGAACTTTAGGTTTGATGGGTTCAGATGGAGGAGGTGGCGGCGGTGGAACATCTTCTTTTAACTTTAAAAATTTGATTTTTAAAGGTTCTTTCTTTATTTGAGGCAGTTCAAATGGTTTCATATGACTTACCCCCCACAACACACCTACGTGCCCGACAACAACTGCTAACACTGCAGCAAGGACTTTTTTCTTCATCGGTGGTGGCGTTTGAAGTGGTGCAATGGAAGACTGACTCATAAGAATCTAAATACCTAAAATTGAGCAAACTACAAAAAATTATTCAGTTTGTAGATTAAGCTCATCGGATAGAACAATTAAAGTGCAACAATGATAAATGAGAAGTGTTTTCATTTGCAACTGGTTTTTCAATGTTTTTAATCGATTTTACAAATTAAAAATAAAAAAAGGATGCATAAAGCATCCTTTTTTACGACTCATATTAAATGAATATTCACATGTTATTGAAAAACAACAGTCTTATTGCCATCGACAATAATACGGTCTTCTAGATGCCATTTTACCGCTCTAGCAAGTACGTTACGTTCAACGTCTTGGCCTAATTCACGCAGTTGATCCACAGTAAAATCGTGGTTTACTCGTTCTACATCTTGCTCAATGATTGGACCTTGATCCAGATCAGCCGTCACATAATGCGCTGTTGCGCCAATCAATTTAACGCCTTTTTCATAAGCCTGTTTATATGGATTTGCCCCCACAAAAGCAGGTAAAAATGAGTGATGAATATTGATCACTTTCATTTCCCACTTTTGTACAAACTCTTCATCGAGAATTTGCATATAACGCGCGAGAACCAATAAATCATTCCCTTGCATTAACTCATCGATCTTTGTATAGGCTTCACGTTTATTTTCTTTGTTGACAGGAACCACATAGAAAGGAATACCAAAGTTTTCTACTGATTCGCGTAAGTCTTCATGGTTTGAAACCACTTGAGTAATTTCACAAGGTAAGCCACCACGTGAATGACGCCACAACAACTCAAGCAAAGCATGGTCAACTTTAGACACCAAAATACCGACTTTTTTAATGTCACTCACCAAAGCCAAACGCCAATGCATACTATAGCGTTCAGCCACATTGGTTGCGAAAGTTTGAATGAGACTCTCACGACGGGATTGCAAATGATCAAGTTCAAACTCAACACGCATAAAATAACGCCCGCCCTGAGCTTCAGTTGCGTATTGATCAAGCGCAGTAATGTTCGCGCCCTGATGATACAAAAAGCTCGATACAGCTTGCACGATTCCTGGCTTGTCTTCACAAGTAATCAGTAGACGTGCTGTGTTGGCAGTAGTCATGTTCATGTTGATGGATATCACTTATAAGTTAATTTAAAAAACAGCCGAATATTTTAACGCTTTTTCATCAGCTTTCAATCTTGATTCAGCATCAATCGCGTTTTACCGCAGATAAACTGGCAAATAATTCCGAAGAACCGAAGCTTTCTAGCAAACGTTCATAGGTTTCACGACTTTCACCACGTAAATAAGGACCTTCTAAAAACACCATCTGGCGCAATGCTTGCCAAATCCATTTTTCATCTAAATGGTTGGAATCACTTAAATGCCCAGACATATATAAGAAGTTTGTCCAGTTGGTCAGGACAATCCAAATATTGATGATAAGTGCTTCAATTTCAGAAGGTGTCATCTGCATCAGCCCTGCTTCAACAAAGGCATGATAAATTTTTTGCCCTTGTTGCATCACCTTGCCAGCAAAGCGAGGATAAATTTTTCTAAAGTCGTCGTTATTTTCAATTAAATGATAAACATCACGATGTAGAAAGCGATATTCCCATAGCTGACTGCTTAAAACTTGGAAATAACGGATTTTATCATTCGCATTGACTCCACGGTCATCGGGTAATGACAGCATATCTAAAGTTTCTTTTTGGTATTGTTCCATCAATTCTTTGATGATTTCTTGTTTGTTTCGAAAATGATAATACAAATTTCCAGGACTGATCCCAAGCTCTGCTGCAATATGATTCGTTGTAACTGCACGTTCGCCGCGCTCATTAAAAAGTTGCAGACTAATCTGCAAAATTCGGTCTTTCGTTTTCAAAGTTTTGGAGCTCGACATCCTATTACCATTTTTAACCGTTAGCACAAGCTAACATAAAGTGACTTGACTATTTAGAGTATTTACTCTAAAAATTATATTATATTAACCTATTCGTAAATGGTGTTTGTCATGAACAGTCATACAAAAACAAATTCAATGACTTCTTACTCACCTGAAGTTCAACGTATGCATGACATTCTTGAACAACAGAAAGTCGCTTATCAACGCTACCCTGTTCCTACAGCAAAGGAACGTATTGAACGTTTAGCTCGCTTAAAGAAAGTTCTGGTAAAATACCAAGATCAATTTGCAGAAGCAATCAATCAAGACTACGGCAATCGTTCAATCAGCGAAACTAAAATTGGTGAACTACTCACATGTTTAGAACAAATTAAATATTATAGCAAGCATTTAACAGCATGGATGAAACCATCTAAGCGCCATGTGTCTATCTTACACCAACCAGCCAAAGCTTGGGTGCAGTATCAGCCTTTAGGTGTGATTGGAATTATTGCACCATGGAACTATCCATTATTGCTTTCTGTTGGCCCACTGATTTGTGCACTGGCTGCTGGAAATCACGCAATACTTAAAATTTCAAGTTCATCTTCTAATTTTGGCTTCGTACTTGAAAATGCACTCTCAGAAGCATTTCCACAAGAATTGGTTGCGGTGGTGAATGGTGGTGGTCAAATTTCCGATGCATTTTCACATTTAGCATTCGATAAAATCATTTTTACTGGCTCTACCAATGTCGGTAAAACCGTGATGTCTGCTGCTTCCGAAAATCTAGTGCCTGTTATTCTTGAGCTTGGTGGTAAATCACCTGTAATCGTACACCCTTCAAGTGATCTCAATCTGGTCGCTGAACGTATTGCTTTTGGTAAATTATGGAACTCTGGTCAAACCTGTGTAGCACCAGACTATATGTTCCTACCTCGAGGAAAAACTGCCGAGTTTATTGAAAGCTTTAAACAAGCTGCAACAACAATGTACCCGACGATTCGTGATAATCAAGATTACACCAGCATTATCAACGATAAGCAGTACAACCGTGTTCAAGGTTATTTAGAGGATGCACGTCAACAAGGTGCTGAGTTGATTGAAATCAATCCCCAAAATGAGGAATTAGCGAGTGTACGTAAAATTGCCCCAACATTCTTAACAGGTGTTCTACCGACAATGGACATTATGAAGAATGAAATCTTTGGTCCAGTTCTTCCAATTATGGAATATGATCAAATTGACGATGTAATTGACTTTATTAATGGCAGACCGCGTCCACTTGCTTTATACTATTTCGACTTTGACAATGCCCGCGCAGAATACGTTTCTCAACGTACCCATTCTGGGCATTTCGGTCAAAATGCCGTAGTTACTCATGTCGCACAAGACGATTTACCATTTGGTGGCGTTGGTGCATCTGGCATGGGCAAATATCATGGCCCAGAAGGTTTCTTTGGTTTATCACATGAGCGTTCAGTAATGTCTATTCCTAAGCTATTTAGCTTAAAATTCATATTAGCGCCTTATGACAAAGCCCTAAATAAGATTTTAGAGAAAACTTTCTTACGCTAACTGATCAAGGCATGATCTATCAAATTAGATCATGTTGCGTTTTGACGAATTCCGCTTGTCTTTTAAGCGGAATTTTGGTATAAAACGCCCCTTGAATGAATTCAATCCGTTTTATTTTGACTGGCCATACAGATTTGCTGTTGGCTAAATCAATGGAGTTACACCATGTCTAAGGTTTGCCAAGTTACCGGCAAGCGTCCAGTCGTTGGTAACAACGTCTCACACGCCAACAACAAAACTAAACGCCGGTTCGAGCCGAACCTGCATCACCACCGTTTCTGGTTAGAAAGCGAAAAACGTTTTGTACGTCTTCGTCTAACCACTAAAGGTATGCGTATTATCGACAAATTGGGCATTGAAAAGGTTGTTGCTGACCTTCGTGCTCAAGGTCAAAAGATCTAAGGAGTCTGAACCATGCGTGATAAAATTCGCTTAGTTTCTACTGCTGGTACAGGTTATTTCTATACCACTACTAAGAACAAACGTACTATGCCGGAAAAAATGGAAATCAAAAAATTTGATCCAAAAATCCGTCAACACGTAATCTTCAAAGAAGCTAAAATTAAATAATTTTAGTTTTCTTAAAAAATACGATCCATTTGGGTCGTTTTTTTTGCCTTTTTTTTCTTCGACTTGTTAAACTCTTTAGCGAATTTGGCACTGATTGTGCATTTTATATGGCTTTATACAAAGTCATTACCTTAAGAAATGATTTTTTGAATGATTTCTCCTGAAGATTTAAGGAGTATTTAGTGCCTCATGATGTAGATCTGATTATTTTACTTGCAGTTGGTTTTGGTATAGCCCTGATCTTTGGCTATATCGCTGCACGATTACGCCTGCCACCTTTGATTGGTTATTTAATTGCGGGAATTATCATCAGTCCCAATACCCCAGGTGTTGTTGCAGACATCGCGCTGGCCAATCAGCTTGCTGAATTAGGCGTCATGTTCTTGATGTTCGGTGTCGGGATGCATTTTTCCCTTAACGATTTAATGCAAGTCCGAAAAATTGCCCTTCCTGGTGCAATTTTACAAATCGCAGTTGCGACATTACTGGGTATGGCAGTCTCCATCTTTTGGGGCTGGAGCTTTGGCTCTGCACTGGTCTTTGGCTTAAGTTTATCCTGTGCAAGTACGGTGGTTTTACTCAAAGCATTAGGTGACAAGGGACTGCTTAACTCTGTGAATGGTAAGATTGCCGTTGGCTGGTTGCTGGTCGAAGATCTGGTCATGGTTTTAGTCTTGGTTCTACTGCCTGCAACAGCCGTACTTTTAGGCGGACATCCTATTGCAGGACATGAATCTGATCAAAACATCTGGTTAACACTTGGCATTACCCTGCTAAAAGTAACAGGTTTTATCGCCTTTATGCTCATCATTGGCAAACGTCTTGTGCCAATGATTATGCAATATGTGGCACGTTTAGGCTCTAGAGAGCTTTTTACTTTAACCGTAGTCGCAGCAGCAGTTTCAATCGCCTATGGCTCATACGCAATCTTCGGCGTTTCTATGGCACTTGGAGCGTTCTTTGCCGGAATGGTGGTTAAAGAGTCAGATTTTAGTCATCGTGCAGAAGAAGAAACCTTGCCTTTACGCGAAATTTTCTCGATTTTGTTCTTCGTTTCTGTCGGGATGTTATTTGATCCACGTATTATTGTGGAACAGCCTCTGCATATTTTAGCAGTCATTGCCATTATTATGATTGGTAAGACGCTGGCTGCCATGGCATTGGTGTTATTTTTCCGTTATCCCATCAATACAGCATTAACAGTCGGCGCCAGTTTGGCACAAATTGGAGAGTTCTCCTTTATTCTGGCAACCTTGGGTTTGTCACTTGGATTACTTAGCCCTGAAGCGCAAAACTTAATCTTAGCGGGTGCTTTATTTTCTATTACCCTCAATTCATTTCTATTTTCAGCGATCGAACCTGTGCAAAACTGGATCCGTGAACGTTCGCATTTGGCGCGCTTACTTGAGCGTAGCGGTGATCCATTGGCAATGCTTCCAGATGAAGTTGATCAAGCCTATTTACGTGATCAAGTGGTGATCGTTGGTCATGGTGAAGTCGGACGTCGTATTACCAAAACATTGATGGATGATGGCATCAAAGTGGTCATCGCTGAAGAAAACCGTGAAATTGTAGAAAATTTGCGTGAAAAAGGCATCGCTGCAGTTTCTGGCCGAGCAACTGAACCCAGTGTATTGATTCAAGCCCATATCCAACATGCACGACTATTGGTGATTTCACCGATGGATATTGTAGATATTCATAAAATTGTCGATACAGCCAAGCTGCTTAATCCAGAAATTCAAGTGTTAGTCTGTGCTGAAAATAAAGAAGAAGCTGAAGTGATCCGTAAAGACAATGTCGGTGAAGTCTATTATGCAAAAGAGGAAATGGCGAAAAACATGAGTAATCATATTTTAAACCAGATCCAAATTGCTCATCATCATGAACCAACACATTGAATTCGGCTCATTTTTAAAACGTAGATCTTTTAAAAGGCAGCTAAAACCACACGACTGTTCTTTGTAGACCTTGGAAAGTCGTGATGCTTCCATTATGTAATGGTATCGATAACCATGTTGGATGGGGGATCATCACCCCATCTAACAAAAGATTTAAAACTTCTAGAATTTGACGCCATTTGCGTATGTCAGGTTATTTGCCTACAAAGAAAAACGCACTCGAAAGTGCGTTTATTGTATTTATTCTAGAATAAATGAAATCACTAGCTCATAAATTTTGGTTGTTCATCAACAACTTCAGCATGCCATTCATCTGCCTGTTTTTCAAGTAACGCAAATAATGCAGCCTGAATCATCTGTTGTGCAATCGCTGGTGTTTGATCACCCAGTAGTGCTTTCACTTCTTCATTAAATTGAATAGTGACCAATGGCTCTTTTTCAGAACCTGCATTACGCAGTGCCAGCTCCCCACTTTCGAGCTGTACCAACTCCAAAATAGCTTCCTGATTTCCAAATAACTCTTTTAACTGTTCGATAGACATAAATCCTCCATGCTCAACATGGGGCAAGGTGCTGAATGCACTTTGCATCTTGTAGATATTTTATATAGTCATTTAAAACAAAATTTCAAGTATATCTGATCAAAAAGATCAGAATTCAACCATTTCATTACGAAAACCATCAATAAGTTGCGATAAATCTCGGTGCCACTCTCTTAAAATCTTTGTATCAGGCAACCAAGCTTGAGGTGTTTGCGTCACTTTGATAATTAAGTTTGATGATGTTTCATCCTCTGGTTCTGGTGCACTTGGTTCAGGTGCATATTGACAAAGTCGATACGCTCTTTTGAGTTCAGCAATAAATCCTTCTTTGGCTAATTTTTGCATCACTAAAACTTCTGGTGAGACCTGTCCTTTAGCCGCCATATTTTCTTCGATTGACTTTAAGGTTGGGGAAAAATCATTTAAACGGTAATAACGTACCAACTCTTGCAGAAATGCTAAAACCGCGCCATGTAAATGAAATACTGCTGCTTCACGATGTGCTTGAGCTTGTTGAACATTTTCAGTTTGTTCTCCCTGCATACATGCAAGACGAGCAAAATAAAGTTTTTGATTGGTACGGTCTGCATGAAAGCGAGCTACACGTGACATGGAAGTTCCCTAAGATTTTGGCATTCTTTACAGTCTTAGCTTAATCTTTATTGAACAAAAATCACAATGAATTTTATCCATGTTGTATGTCAATAAAATAGATAGCGCTCGTTTTTGCAAGAATATCAATTTAAGTTTTTATTTTTATCATGGTTTGACGAGATTATTTAAATACTAAAATAAAAAAAAGGAGCAATAAATGCTCCTTAGACTATCTGCCAATTATGCTTCTGGCTTATCTTCCGCTGCTTTTACACGAATTCCATGACCATGTAAGCGCAAGGTATTTAAACCTTTAATCGCTTTAACTGCTTCTCTACCATGTGGCATTTCAACAAAAGCAAAACCTTTCGATTTACCTGTTGCCGCATCAAGTACTAAAGTACAAGTATCTACTGTACCGTATTGCTTAAATAACTCTAACAATTCAGCTTCAGTTACAGTACGTTCTAAATTACGAACTAAAATTTTCATCTCACAACCTTAAAATATAAACGAGGCAAAAAACATCAAAAAGCACTCGCCTACCTACTTTTTGAATGAAAAACGATTGCTATAGTTTAATCTAGATCTATACCAAAATCTAAATTAATCGCCCGACGTTCGATTAAGGCACTTTTTACAGTTTGCTCTCGCTGTCTATAGTGGGTTTCTGTGCTACATAAATTTCGAGTTAAATCATTGAGAAAATAACTTTCAATCTTACGACCTTGTTCATCTGTTTGCGTATGTGCCCAAAAACTTAAATTTTGTTTGGTTAGAATAAGTTCATTTTGCGCGCGTGTTAAAGCCACATAAAGTACACGGCGCTCTTCTTCAACTTCATCGAAATTGCCTTGTGCACGTGCATTTGGGTATTGCCCCGCAGAGACATTTGCCACATAGCAAACCTTTTGTTCTGTGCCTTTAGCAGAATGGATGGTAATTAAAGTCACCACATCATCTTGCGACTGACGCTCAATTTCACTGATTGAAACAGGGTCAAGTACATATTCTTCTAAGAACTCGCTCAGTTGGGTATGTTTAGACGCCAATTGCTTGACCAGATCAAAATCCCCCACCCGTTTATGCCAATCTTTTTTGGCATAATTTTCTTCAAGCTGATTGAGAATAGCCTCTACACCGAGTTTTACACAGGCTTCAACTTCAGTTTTTAGCACACTCATTTGCTTCATAATCAGCAAGGTATTGTCAGGAATACGCCCAAACTTTTCTAATTTTTCTGTAATTTTTTCAATATCTGCATCAAGTAAGAGTTGTTGCGCCAGCTTACTCGCACCAACATCACCCACGCCATTCCATAAGGTTAAAAACCGCATCCACGCAATATCATCCAATGGATTGGCAATAACACGCAATAAGCTCAGTAAGTCTTTAACATGTGCTGTTTCAAGTAACTTCATCCCTCCAATAAATCGGTAGGGAACATTGGCTTGGATAAAAGCAGCCTCGATATGCCGTGCAGCAAAGGCTGAACGCACCAACACCATGTGGTCATTCCAAGCTGAACCTTCCAATAAATGCCGTTCTTTGATGTCGATCGCGATCCATTTTGCTTCATCAAACTCATTTGGAAAAACATGCATTCGCGGTTTAATGCCATCACCACGATAAGCTTCAAGTTTTTTATCGTAATGAATCGAACTTTGATCGAGTAACCAGTTTGAAAAATCTAAAATTTCTTGAGTAGAGCGATAATTTTTTTCTAATTTGAAAATCTCTGCATCTGGCACACGCTCTTTAAAATGGTGGATATTTTCAAAATCCGCACCACGAAAACCATAAATCGACTGTGCATCGTCCCCCACGCAGAACAGTGATGTTTTATCTTTTAATGGTTCAAGAATCGCCCACTGTAGAGGATTGGTATCTTGCATTTCATCAACCAGCATGTACTGACATAAGCCCGCAACATAATCCGCTAAACCATCGGACTGTGCCAAAGCAGACGCAACCACGGCGAGAATATCATCGTAATCTAGAAAACTACGTGCCCGCTTACGGATTTCGTACTCTTTCATGATTTCTGCGATTTGATCTTTATCGTCTAAAAACTCAGGCAGTTGCTTTTCTAAAGCCAAACTTAGTTTTTGCCGAGTATTACGTGCAAAGGAATATAAATCACAAAGCTGTTGTGGTTTGGGTAAGGCGTTGGGATTCTTTTTATCATCCTTTCCACGAATCAAACGGAACAACATCAATTGATCATCACGATCTATAATCGAAAATTGATCCAATCCAAAAGCTTTTGGCACACGTCTAAGTAAATACATGCAAAAGGTATGAAATGTAGATGCACGTAACCCTTTGGCCTGATCACCTAAAGCAAGCTCTACCCGCGCTACAATCTCACTGGCAGAACGGCGGGTAAATGTCAAAATTTGGATTTGATTGGCAGGAATGCCTTGATCAATGAGATATGCAGCTCGTGCCACAATGGTTTTGGTTTTGCCACAACCTGCCCCAGCAAGAACTAGACTATGTTTTGTTTCAGTCGTAGCAGCTTGTTTTTGTTGAGGGTTTAATTCATCAATCAGGTTGGCTAAACTCATTTTCACTCATCATTTTATGGATGGCTGCTAGTTTAGCAGAGCTATAGTGAAATTATGCATTTTAACCCAAGAATCAAGTCGTGAATTGACGCTTAAATCAGGACATACCAATGAAGAAAAATTCAAGACAATAAAATTTATCGTCCCAAGCAGAGATTAAAGGGGGAGCTTCGACAATAAAAACCGCCTTATAGTCTTAACAACCGTGCCACACTCTCACAACAGCGTTCTAAATTTTGCTCACCATGCTTTAATGCTGTTGCTAAATCACATGCACCATCAACAATACCAAAAATTGCACTAAAGCCTTCGGCATAAAGCTCCTCGACGCCTTCACCGATATGCCCTGCAAAAGCAATCACAGGTTTATTCAACTGCTTGGCAACTTGCGCTACCCCAAAAGGTGTTTTGCCAAACTTGGTTTGAAAATCAATACCACCCTCGCCAGTAAACACATAATCTGCTTGGGCAATTTTTTCCTCAAGTCGGGTTTCTTTAATCACGATTTCCACACCAGAGCGTATTTTTGCTCCTGTAAAAGCCATAAGTCCAAAGCCCAAACCGCCTGCAGCACCAGCACCCTGTAGATTTGCAACATCAACATTCAACTGTTGTTTCACCAACGCAGCAAAATGATCAAGGTTTTGATCTAAGATCCTAACCATCTCAGCGGTTGCTCCTTTCTGTGGTGCAAAAATAAAAGAAGCTCCATTTGGACCGCATAATGGATTGTTTACATCACTGGCAATAATAATCTCAGTCGCTTTTAAACGCGCATCGAGTTGTGAAATATCAATGCTTTTGATCTGCTGAAGCTGCCCACCACCCACGTCTACAGGATGGTTGTTTTCATCTAAAAATTTTGCCCCTAAAGCCTGTGCCATCCCGGCACCAGCATCATTGGTAACACTACCACCCAGACCAATAATGATTTTACCAACACCCAAATCCAAAGCGGCTTTGATCATTTCCCCTGTACCCAGAGTTGACGTCACTAAAGGATTACGTTGAGACTTCTCGATCAGATGAATACCGTTTGCCAGCGCCATTTCTATAACAGCTGTTTGACCGTCATCAATTAATCCCCAATAGGTCGATATTCGTTGCTGAGCCAATGGACCAGCGACCTCAACATATACTTTACGACCACTTCGTGCAGCGACCAAAGCATCGACTGTTCCCTCGCCACCATCTGCCATAGGTACATGAATAAACTGTGCATCAGCAATGACTTTTTCAATGCCTCGTTGCATTGCAAAACAGGCTTGTTCGGCTGTCATACTTTCTTTAAATGAGTCAGGCGCAAGAACAAAAACTTTAGACATGAGCAAATGTATTTTGGTGAGATTCAAAAATTAACATAACGATTTTTCGAGTATAGATAAACTAATAAATTCATAATTAAGACTAAAGAAATGACAACTATGCAACGTGTAAACCTTGGTAAGACTGCCCCAGAACTATATAAAACGGTCATCGAGCTTGAAAATTTATCTATGCAAAAAGTTCAGCAAGCTGGGCTTGATGTTGGATTCTCTCATTTGCTCAAATTAAGAGCCTCGCAAATTAACCAATGTGCTTTCTGTGTTCGTATGCATACCCAAGATGCAATTAAAGCGGGCGAGTCAACGGATCGTATTGCGTTGATTAGTGCTTGGCGTGAAAGTGAATACTTTACTGAAAAAGAACGAGCGGCTTTAATTTTAATTGAAGAGATCACTTTAATTGCCAATCAACATTTTCCAGATAGCGCTTATGAACAAGCTGCACAGCATTTATCCAGTGATGAAATCACGGCGATTGAATGGGTTGCGATTGTAATCAACACATGGAACCGTATCGCCATTTCCAGCCAGTATAAAGTCGCGAAATAAGCTGAGTTTCTACGCTTAAATCATTTATCTAGGCAACACCTCGCTTTTTAGGAGTGTTAATTGAGATAAGATTTAACTGAATACTGTTCTAGTTGCATAAAAATTTACACCAAAATACAAAACGCCTGATCTCATTGATCAGGCGTTTTGTTAAAAGCACATATGATTTAAAACATTAAATGAAACCTTAATGACTCGCAGGTGGGATTTGTTTAATTGCCGCAGCAAAGGTGAGATAGTTGACTCCTTGGAATAAAATATCCACACCTAAAAATAATCCGAGTACCCAAAAAGGAGAATCTGGTGATGCCAGAATAATTGCACCTGTTGCCAAGGTTAAAAGCCCTGAAAATAATGTCCAGCCCCATCCAGACATTGGTTTCAACATAAACGCATTAAAAATACGAATAAAACCGCCAATCAATAAAGCAATTGCCAGTAAATTGGTTAATACCACTGCAGTGGTAATCGGAGATTTAAACGCATAATAACCCGCTGCGATATACAACACACCAAACAACGCCCAAAGCCAGCGGAAGCCACCATCAAAAATTTTAAATGCTGCAATCAGGTGTAAAACCCCACCGATCATCATTAAAGCACCAAACAATGCAACAACCGTCAATGTTGCCATACCCAGTGAAGCCAATAGCACTAATCCAAAGATCACCAATAAAGCTCCAAGCAGAAGATACCATTTACGGTTTTCATGGAGTTGATGACGAACTAAATCATTTCCTACAGTACGCATAATTCTTCTCTTGGTTGTTATTCATTCATTTTATTGTTGATCTAATTCAGGTGTTTGTCTGTATAAAATCTGCATCTATACCAGAATAAAGCTTTGTTTGAGCAGAATCTAAGCAATAAACAGCACAGCTCTATACGCTACTTCACCCAACCCATTTCTTGTGCAGTGAGTCGACTGATCATGGTATCTTCTAGATCTTCAGGTGTTTTGCTTTTACTTTCTGAAAGCGCAATATAGCCGCCCATAATTTCTGCACGTTGTTGTGGATAACGTGGTTGTTGTTCAGGATTGGCATAGCCCGTCGGATAGAGTGGCTGCCCCGTTATAAAATCATATTTGTCTTTTGCACCAAAGGTATGCAATAACTCATGTACAAGAACGACTTTATTGCTCGAACTTTGCTTTCGTGATGCAAATAGATTCACAGAGCCAATACGCCCACGCTCCAATGCAGTAGAGTGTTTCAATACTTTCTGCAACTTGGGATCATAATAATTTAAATACAGGGTCACCGATGGTGAGCCATCTTCGCCTTGATGCTGTTTCCATGCATAAAATCTAAATTTTAAACTCCACAAAACTGTATCCAAGATACGGCCTGATTCTGGAAACTTAGGTGGTAAGGTATTTAACTCACGTCCAAGCTGAAAATGAAACGAAATCGGTTGCCCACGAAATGCTTGAGACTGCAAACCTAAATAATGTTCAATTTCCTCAAGATCATCTGTTGAAATTTGCTGAATATAGGCTGATGTGGAGCGTTGACCATCTGCATTGATTGGATGTAATAAAACAACGATTGGCTTGCTCCAATCTTGGTTCATATCACGCCATGCGTTCACTGCAACAATCAGCAGAATGACCAGTAAAATACCAACTCGAATCTTTTTCCACATTGAATATATTCTCAATTTTTAATCGCAATAAAAATGCTGACCTAGGCCAGCATTTTTAAATATTTATGGATTAAGCTTCTACCCATTTTCCATCTTGGTAGACCAAAGACCATTTGGTTTGTTTACCTTCTGGAGTTTCTGAACCAATATATTGTGCTTGGTTTTTACGGCTAAACTTAACCAATGTTGGATTACCATCTGGATCTTGATCAGGTGCTTGCAAGATAAATTGATACTTAGGATCAAGTTGATCTGCAACTGAACGTAACTCCGCAACCTTCGGTGCACGTGTTTCACGAACTTTAGGGAATTTGCTTGCCGCCAAGAATAAACCCGCTGCTCCATCACGTAGAACAAAGTAATCATCATGTTTGACTGAACGTAAATGTTCCATTTTGATTGGGTCGACACGAGGTGGCGCTGGCTGACCATTTTTCAAAACTTTACGGGTATTGTCACAACTCATACAAGCGAAATATGGACCAAAACGACCCGTTTTCAACTGCATCTCGCCATCACATTTATCACATGGAATGGTTGGACCATCATAACCCTTGATTTTGAACTCGCCTTCTTCCAGCTCATAACCATCACAATCCGGGTTATTTCCACAAATATGTAACTTGCGACCACCATCAATCACATAGCTGTCCATTGCAGTACCACACACTGGACAACGTTTTTTCGACATCAAATCAGCAGTTTCAGCACTGTCATCATCAGAAAGTATAGCCAACGACTCAACTGGTGTTAAATTCAACGTCCCTTTACAGCGTTCTTTTGGTGGTAAGTTATAACCAGAACAGCCAAGGAAGACACCCGTCGTGCCTGTACGAATCTGCATCGGGCGTTCACATTCTTTACAGTGAACAGCTTCAACTTCTACAGGTTGATTACGGCGCATGCCGTTTTCGCCCTGTGCTGTGGTTAAACGCTTTTTAAAATCACCATAGAAACTATCTAACAGTTCTTTCCAATTACGTTCACCATCTGCAACTTTATCCAATTGACCTTCCAAATCTGCAGTAAATGCATAATTCATCAGGTTATTGAAGTTCTCGTCTAGACGATCGGTAACAATTTCGCCCATCTTCTCTGCAAAAAGACGGCGATTGTCGAGTTTGACATAACCACGATCTTGAATCGTCGAAATAATCGCAGCATAAGTCGATGGGCGACCGATTCCACGTTTTTCCAACTCTTTTACTAAAGATGCTTCAGTAAAACGTGCAGGTGGTTTAGTAAAGTGTTGAGAAGGATCAAGTTTCTCAAGTTTGAGAATTTCACCCACTTTGACTGCTGGTAATAAAACATCATCATCAGACTTGTTCTGACCACGCACTTTGGTAAAACCATCAAAAACTAAAGTACGACCTTTGGCTTTGAGTTCTACACCATTCGCATCAACCAAAATCGTTGAGGATAAATACTCTGCTGGGGTCATTTGACATGCAACAAATTGACGCCAGATCAAATCATATAAACGTTGTGCATCACGCTCAACACCTGCCAAACTATCGCCTTTTAAGGCAACATTGGAAGGACGAATCGCTTCATGGGCTTCTTGCGCATTGGCTTTATTCCCATAACGATTTGCTTTAGCAGGTAAGTACTTCGCACCAAATTCAGTTTCAATATGATTACGCACCATACTGACAGCATCATCACTCAAGAATGTTGAGTCAGTACGCATATAAGTAATAAAACCAGCTTCATATAAGCGCTGTGCAAGCATCATGGTTTTCTTTACTGAAAAACCTAAACGAGTACTTGCAGCTTGTTGCAAGGTTGAAGTGATATAAGGCGCACTTGGATTGACCTTCGTTGGCTTATCTTCACGTGTTGCAACTTTATATTCAGCATCTTTTAAAATTTTCAATAAAGCATCTGTTTGCGCTTTATTTTGTAATTTTAATGTTTTGCCGCCTTGTTTGACTGCTTCTAAACGAATTTCATCTTTTGCAGAATGAGTGTCTGCAAAAACTTGCCAGTATTCTTCAGGAATAAAGGCACGAATCTCACGCTCACGCTCGACCACCAATTTTACTGCAACCGACTGTACACGCCCTGCAGAGAGACCACGCGCAATCTTTTCCCACAGTAGTGGTGAAACCATAAAGCCCACCACGCGGTCGAGAAAACGACGTGCCTGTTGCGCATTCACACGGTTTAAATCTAGACGTGTAGGTTGCTTAAATGCTTCTTGAATGGCATTTTTGGTAATCTCGTTAAAGACGACACGATGGTAACGGCTATCATCACCGCCAATCACTTCTCTTAAATGCCACGCAATCGCTTCTCCTTCTCTATCCAAATCCGTTGCGAGATAGATTTCATCTGCATCTTTGGCTAGTTTTTTGAGTTCAGCGACCACATGTTCTTTGCCGGGAAGCACTTCATATTTAGCTTTCCAACCATGCTCAGGATCGACACCCATACGATTGACTAAAGCGGATTGTGCTTTTTCAGCCTTCTGTTCATCCGTCAACTTGGTACGCGTTGCAGGCTTTTTTTCTGTCGATTTACTTGAACCACCTGTAGGTAAATCACGAACATGACCTACCGAAGACTTCACAATGTAATTTGAGCCTAAATATTTATTAATCGTTTTCGCTTTTGCAGGCGACTCCACAATCACTAATGCACGTTTTTTCCCAGCATCAGGAGAATTTGCTGTTGTGCTTTTGGATGTGGACCGAGGAGCGTTCGCCATAATAAACCACTGTTCCTATTATTAAGTTAAATTTCAGCCAATTTAAGTAAATATGCCTTCATATCATCAAGCTGTGTTGCTCTGAGGTCAGATTCTTCATCCCAATAAAGCCCTACACAGTTGGCCTGCATATCAATAGCATAAATCCCTTTTAATGCAATGGGAAAATCTTTAAATTTCTCATCACCGAGGACCACTTGAAGCTTTTGCTCTTCTACACGGGCGCGCATCAAAGCTAAGCGTGCATCTGGAATCAGTACACTATAATAAGCCACCATACTCGCACGAGACTCTGTTGCCATCGGGATTTTCGTCCACTCTGGTGCAGCCACTAAACGTGGGTGTAAGCCCATCTTGCGTGCTTTCTCTCGCATTAAACCTAATGCTTTTTCTCTAGGGCTTACGCGTAAGCCAAAAATTGAGCCCAATACAAAAACAATAATAACGAGCGCAACCCAAAGACCAGTGTGTTCCATAGTTCACCTTTTAATTCCTATATTAGAGTTGCATAAGCTGAATATAAAACGCAAGTTTAAAATTAAAATTACCGCCAATTACTGATTTTGAGGTCAGTTTAATTTCTTATTTTTCATTCATATTTTTTTCATAAAGCTCCATCCAGCTTCCCAATGACTGAATAGCACTTTGCAGCGTTTGTCCTAATTCGGTAATTTGATATTCCACTCTAGGCGGTACTTCTGGGTAAATCTGCTTGGTTATAAGTTGGTGTTGCTCCAGTAGTTTTAAATGTTTCGACAACTCTTTTTGTGGAATTGGCGCTAAAGCCTTCTGTAATTGGCTAAATCGAACAGGATGCTGTGCTTCAATAAGATGATAGACAATTGGCAATACCCATTTTCCCGAAAATAATCCAACAAATCGCATAATCGAACAATTTTGCTCATATTGCAGTGTTGTCATTTTTCCACCTTACATAAAGCTACATTTTATAGCCTTTGAGTTTAGTCTATTTCAAACCAAACAACGACTAAGTCACCAATTGGTAAGTACTTACTTTGGCAAATAAATTTTCACAATATAAGAGTTTGTAGACATTTTAGTGAAAAATATGCGATTAAAGGATAAAACGGTTTTAATTACTGGCGCAACCAGTGGAATCGGTTTTGCAGCAGCACAACGTGCAATAGAAGAAGGAGCTTTTGTTGTGTTTACTGGCCGAAATCCAGATCAAATTGTACAAACACAAGAACAATTCGGCAGCCAAAGTTTGGGCATCCAATGTGATCACTCAAGCTTAATATCACAAGATCATTTCATTGAAAAAATGCAACAATTATCCATTAAATTCGATGTGATTTATATCAATGCAGGCAATGTTAGCCATGAAGCATTTGGACAATGGACCGTTGAACAATTCGATGCGATTTTCGATACCAATGTAAAAGGTCCATTTTTCCTGATACAACGCTTACTTCCAATGATCAAGCCCCATGCTTCAGTGATTTTATGTGGTTCGACCAGTATTCATATCGCCTTAGAGAAAAGTAGCGTTTATGCCGCTTCAAAAATCGCCTTACGCTCTTTGGTCAAAACCTTATCTAGAGAGCTTTTAGCTCAGCAAATACGATTTAACTTACTTTCACCAGGGCCAACCTTAACCCCTGCCCTCAACAAAGTTGCGAGCACACCCGCTGAAGTTGAACAGCTCAAAGCCAGTATTGAAAATCTTGTGCCAATTCAAAGGTTGGCGGATCCAGTCGAAATTGCCAATGCCTTTATTTATCTTGCTTCTGATGAAGCTAGATTTATTGTCGGTAGCGAACTTTTAGTCGATGGTGGCGTAGCAAATTTATAAGCATAAGCAAAGTTATAAAACTATAGTGTATGGCTTAATAAAAAAGCGCTAAATATTCAAATCTAAGCGCTTTTTTATGTTGCTCTGGGCAGCTTAAAAATCGCCCTAATTTAAATACATTTCATGACTATAAACAACTTCATGACCATTCCAATAAATATAGCCTTTTTCAATCAACTCTTTAAGCAATAAACGGATATCTGATTTTGGAAACATTTGCTCCAATAAATCACGCAACTCATAAATATCTTTAGGTTTATCGGTTTTTAAATTATTCAATTTATGAATAACTTCAATTTGCACTGGATCTATTTTGGCAAAGTTTTTAAACAAAACCTGGTGTACTGCACCCACTGAGTCTTGCTGATCCATTTCCTGTAACACCTGATCTGAATCAACACGTAATTTTTCTAAAATTTGATCAATTTTTTCAAGTTTGATATTGGGTTGTGCTGCGGATTCAGTCTCAACTGGGTGTGCTAAAACAGGCTTGCCGATGTCAAGACTTGTCCATTGTTTCAAGACTTTTTTACGATAAGCCACCTGATCATCAAAGCGTTTGACAATTTTTAAATTGATTAACATGCCGACCAGATGCTGAGCTTTTTCTGGCACAACTTGTAAAATATTCACAATAGAATTCTTTAATTTTTCAATGGTATTCGGTTTGCCTGTCATCTCTCCCAAGGCATCGCAATACTTTTTAACCATTTGCAAATACGGCTTATTTTGAATGGTTTGTAGACTAGGTATCGAGTACTTGTTGCGTTGACGTTCCAACGTTGATTCGACTTGAATAAAACTACACGCTAGATCAGCACTACGCATCAGATCCAACAATAAGGAACAACTTGGCATCGCAGAAATGACCTCAATCTGCATCTCTGGCTCTAATAATGCCAATAATTGCCCCACCACAACTGCATATTCATATTCTTTTTCAGATGCATTCGGTACTTCTAAAATCACCACCTGACCACTGCTCACCCAGTCTGAAAATTCAGTTAAATCTTCCAGTGAGTACTGGAATTGCCCCGTACAATTGAAAAGATAGAGTGTTGGGTAATGTTCAATAATCTCCCGCAGCATTTTGGCTGTAGGCATATTATTTTCAAGATCGAGAAGAACAGCTTTATTCGGCATGGTCAAAAAGTTTGCAACTGAACAGTGGCAAGCATTACAACCAGCTTTCAACAAAAGGTCAAATAAAATTGGAAATTTAATCCTAAATTCCCAATTCCATCTGACTTAAATATATAAGCTTTAGATTTTAAAGATAAATATTATTGGATGGTTGCAATCACTTGATCAGCCTGACACGTGCTCCCGACTTCTTTCAGCAATTCAATTTGACCACTTTGATGTGCCAAAACTTGAACTTCCATTTTCATGGCTTCCATAATTGCCACAACTTGCCCTGCACTCACTTGCTCTCCGGTTTGGACTTTCCATGCAATGATGGCCCCGTTAATAGGCGCTTGTAAGTGCTCAGGTTGAAGTGCTAACTCTGTGCTTTGCGCTGGTTGTTGCTCCACCTGAACTGCACCTTGAGCAAACATTCCTGCAGGTAGGCCTAGACGGTGTAATTTCCCATCAATTTCGATATAGCTTAAAACCATCGCTTGTTGATGCTGAGGAATCGCACGTCGAGTTGATTTTAAGTCTTGTTTAAAGTCATTTTCAATCCAACGCGTATGTACTTTAAATTCGTCGGTAAAATCAGGCTCATTCAGCACGGCACGATGAAAATCTAAAACTGAAGCCACCCCCTCAATTTTAAACTGCTTTAAAGCACGTTTTGCGCGGCGTATTGCGATTTCACGCGTTTCCCCCGTCACAATCAGCTTTGCCATTAAAGAATCGAAATGGCTGGAAACCAGAGAGCCTGTGCGCACGCCAGTATCGACACGCACACCATGACCAAAAGGTGCTTCAAATAAACTTAGTGTACCAAATGCTGGAATAAAACCACGACTAGGGTCTTCTGCATTGATACGAAACTCAATGGCATGACCTTGTGCTTTAGGGGTTTCTTTGATCGATAACTCTTCGCCCAAAGCCACCTGAATTTGCTCAACCACCAAATCAACGCGCGCTGTTTCTTCGGTCACAGGATGTTCAACTTGCAAACGTGTATTGACTTCTAAAAATGATAGCGTCCCGTTTTGACTCAATAAATACTCGACTGTCCCTGCTCCAACATACTGAGCAGCCTGACAAATATTTTTTGCTGAAGTTAAAATCTCTTGGTAAATCTCGTCAATGATAAATGGTGCTGGAGATTCCTCAACTAATTTTTGATTACGACGCTGTAAAGAACAATCGCGCGTACCTAAGACCACCACATTCCCATGCAGGTCGGCTATCACTTGCGCTTCCACATGACGAGGATTGTCTAAGTACTGCTCAACAAAGCATTCGCCACGGCCAAAGGCCGCTTTTGCTTCACGGACAGCAGAGTCATAGAGTTCTTTCACTTCTTCAAGCTTCCAAACCACTTTTAAACCACGACCACCACCACCAAATGCCGCCTTAATTGCAATAGGCAAGCCATATTGTTTTGCAAAGGCTAAAGCCTCATCTGCATTATTCAATGGGTCTTGTGTGCCTTGTACCAAAGGGGCACCCACTGAAGCAGCGATTTTACGTGCTTCAATTTTATCACCCAACTTGGTAATTGCTTCAGGAGATGGGCCTACCCACTTCAAGCCTGCATCAATCACAGCTTGTGCAAATTCAGCCCGTTCCGATAAAAAACCATAACCAGGATGCACCATGGTGGCTTTTGATTTTTTAGCAATATCAATAATGGCATCAATATTTAAATAGGTTTCTTTTGCGGTTGCACCAACCAAACCCCATGCCTCATCTGCAAGTTCGACATGTAAACTGCCGATATCGTCATCTGCATACATTGCCACAGAAGCAATGCCCATATCACGACAAGCATGGATAATACGCACAGCAATTTCACCACGATTGGCAATCAATAATTTTTCATTTACATATTTTTGCTGGTTCATCTTAGTTCTCGATATCTACAAATTCGGCGATTTTTCTAAATTTGATATGGCAATCCGCAGGTATTTGTGCCACCAAATCCCAATGATGCTTGGCAACCGAAGCAATCACAGGATAACCACCAGTTAATGGGTGATCATTCATAAACAATACAGGTTGACCATTGGGTGGAATCTGCAAAGCACCAATACATGTGCCTTCGCTTTCCAATTCATGGCAAATCTTACGTGTTAAGGGCGCTTTCCCAGATAAACGTAATCCCACTCGATTACTTTCATTGGTGACTAACCATGCTTGATTGCACAGTTTTTCAATACTGCTTTGCTCAAACCAATCCGTTCGAGGCCCCATCACAATATCAAGTTCAATCGTATCGCCAAGGGACGGGAGATTGGATTTTGGCACTTCGTTGATGCTGATATTGGATGGGACGACTTGACCTTGGTAAATGACATCACCCGTTTTTAAAGGGGCTGGACCAAGAATGGCTAAACTGTCAAAAGAACAGCTATTTAAAACGGGTTGAATATCCAAACCACCACGAACCGCAAGGTAATTGCGTAACCCTGCGCTCGGTGTTTGAATTTGAAATTCATCTCCCTCATCCAGTGCAATCGCCTGATAGCTGTCAAAATCTGCTTTTTGACCATCTGCAAATTTCACATGGATATTGGAAATTGCACCTGCCACGCTAATGACAGCTGAATTTTGCATGACTGCTTTTAAACCACCATTTAACACCTCAATCACAGGCGTATCCATTGGATTCCCTACGATTCGATTGGCACAATGCATCGAAGCGACATCCATCGCCCCTGCTGTACCCACACCGATATTGCTGTGCTGAAAACGGCCTTCATCTTGAATCGAAACTTGCAAGCCAGATGCCGTGATTTTGAATAGGGGGTGTTTTAAAGTTAAATCTTGCCATGGTGTGATTTGCTTGGGCACATCTACAGATACAGGATGATGGGTTATATCCTCAAAATGCACCCGCATTCCTGGTCGTAAAAGCGCAGGATTTTGACGCTCCAAATCCCACATTTTTTCTGAAGTTGTTCCAATCAATTGCCAGCCACCCGGACTATCTTTTGGATAAATTCCCGAGTATTGTCCAGCAAGTCCAAGTGAACCTGATGGAATTTTTTTACGCGGTGTTTTTAGACGAGGAACGTCTGTAAAGGGTAGATCAAGGCTACTCATATAAGCAAAACCTGGAGCAAAGCCAATAAAGGCAACGTCCCAAGTGCTTTGATGATGTTTTAAAATCAGATCGGCTATAGAGAGGCCTTGCAGTTCCGCCACTTGTGCTAAATCTTCACCATCGTAACGAATCGGAATAATCACTTCCTGCGTATTGCGATCAAAACCTGAATCAAGATTTAAAGTACCAATCAAAACACTCAAGGTTTTAAAGTCAGTCTTAATTTCGTTAAAACAAATTAAAATTGTTTTTGCAGCAGGAATTAAATCTTTGATTCCATTCAAGTGTAAATTTTGCAATTTACTGTATAACGCCAAAGTTTCTTCTAAACTGGAAAGTTCAATCAAGAAACTGTCGGAATTTACCGATAAAAATCGCATTTACTGATCCTTTCTTGTCTTAACGCAGCCACGCACGATCAGGTATGTCTGTAATCAACATATGTCCTGGTGCATGGCTAATGGCAAATGGGATTTTCGAATTCATGATTGCAGCTTGAGGCGTTACACCACATGCCCAAAATACTGGAATTTCACCCTGTTCAATACGTGAGGCATCACCAAAATCTGGCTGATTGATGTCACGTATGCCCAGACTTTCAGGATGCCCAATATGTACGGGAGCACCATGAACACTCGGCATACGCGCCGTAATTTTCACAGCCTCAGCTATTTGATGGGCAGGAATGGGGCGCATAGAAACCACCATATTTCCTGAAATACGTCCAGCAGAAAGGCATTCGATATTACTCAAATACATCGGTACATTGGTCTTGTCATGGATATGACGTACTTCAATCCCCGCTTCTTGCAAAGCTGTTTCAAAGGAGAAACTACAGCCAATTAAAAAAGTCACTAAATCAGGATGCGTGTTATAAAGCTCACTCGCATCAGTGAGCTCATCAACCATTTCACCGTCTTTCCAGACACGATATCGTGGAAAGTCAGTGCGAATATCTGAGTCAGTAGCCAATCGAGAGTGGTATACGCCTTCTTCCAAAACATCTAATACAGGGCAGCTTTGCGGATTACGCTGTGCGTACAACAAGAAATCATATGCCCAGTCTTTAGGTACAGAAATCATATTCACTTGGGTCATCCCAGCAGCCATTCCTGCTGTAGGTTGGTCAAAACCTGCACGAATTTGTTGTCGCGCATCCAATGCAGCTTTTAGCTGAACTGGATCGACTTTAATCTCTTTAAACATGTGTCTTGTCCTTATTGTTTTATGCACAAAATGAACGAACTTGAATGTCGTTTGTTAACAGCTCAGCTTTAATCGCTGCGGACATTTCTAGTGCACCTGCGGTATCACCATGCAAACAAATCGTATCGGCTTGAATTGGGGTAAATACGCCATCAATTGACTCAACCCCACCATTTTTTAACATCGCAACCACACGTTTTGCCACAAACTCAGCATCATGCAAAACAGCACCTTCCAAACGGCGTGAAACCAGTGAGCCATCGCGGTTATAAGCACGATCAGCAAAGGCTTCTGAAACCACTTTTAGACCTGCCTGACGTGCTTGTGCAACCAAATTTGACCCAGCCAAAGCAACCAGTACCAATGCAGGGTTATACATTTTAATAGCTTCAATCACAGCCTCGGCTTGTACAGAATCTTTGGCAATGGTGTTATACAACGCCCCATGCGGCTTGACATATTGCACTTTTGAACCAGCAACTTTTGCCAAACCATCAAGCGCCGAAATTTGATAGAGCACATCCGCGATCAGCTCGTCTTGAGACAGATCCATATTACGGCGACCAAAACCAACCAAATCTGGGTAGGAAACATGTGCACCAATCGTGACATCTAATTTCACTGCTTGTTGAAGCGTTTTCAATATTCCCAACGGATCACCTGCATGAAAGCCACAGGCAATATTGGCGCTACTGACAACAGGTAAAATTTGCTCATCATTGCCCATTTTCCACGAGCCAAAACTTTCACCCAAGTCACTATTTAAATCGACATACATTGTGATCATTCCTTTTCAATTGAGTGTGAAGTTGATTAGAGCTTGGTGAGGTAATTAAATACTGTCGTAAATGACATATAACCCATCCACCATGTGAGTAAGCAGGTTAATACACCCAAAACCAGTAACCATTTTGGATAATTATAATTACCCATCATGTCTTTACGACATGCCGCAACATAGACAAAAATCGTTAAACCAATTGGTAATACCAAACCATTAAAACCACCCACAAAGATCAGTAAGCCCGCAGGTGTTGCACCTAGAATCACGTAAAGCAACAAGGCTAAAGAAATAAAGCTAATGGTGAGGTAGTTGGTATGTTTAGTGGTTAAGTTCTTTTTAAATGCGGACATAAATGAAACAGATGTATAGGCTGCACCAATTGTGCTACTGATTCCCGCTGCCCAAAAAATCAAGCCAAACAGTTTAAAACCAAATGTACCCGCAGCATATTGGAATGCTTGCGCAGCTGGGTTGGCATCGTGACTTGCTAAATCGATATTTGCGCCGCTGACCACAACCCCTAAGAATGCCAAGAACAATACATAACGCATGATCCCGACCACCACAATACCTTTGGTTGCGGCTCTGGCCACTTCATCAATATTTTCTGGTCCTACAGCACCTTTGTCCAATAAGCGATGCGCGCCTGCGTAGCAGATATAACCGCCCACTGTACCGCCAACAATGGTTGTAATGATGGCGAAATCAATTTGATCAGGTGCAAAAGTTTGTTGAACGGCTTGCCCCACAGGTGGCATGACAATAAATGCAACGATCACGATCAAAACGATTTTGAGTAACCCCAAAATAATCATGCTCTTGTCCATCGCTAGTGTGGCTTTTCTGGAGGCAAAAATCAGAATCGCCAAAGCACCACTCAGCACGCCGCCGACCTTGGTATCCAACCCAAAGAGTGCATTTAAGCCCAGTGCAGCACCTGCAATGTTACCGATACTAAAGAAAAACCCACCTAAAATGACCAGAAATGCGAGTAAGTAACCACTCCCTGGTAAGGCTTTATTGGCAATATCAGAAGCGCGCATTTGCGTTAAGGTAACAACACGCCAAATGTTTTGCTGAACAACATAATCAATAATGATCGAAACTAGGATTGCAAAGCCAAATGCAGCACCTAATTTCACTGTAAATACAGCGGTTTGAGTTAGAAAACCTGGTCCCATCGCAGACGTTGCCATCATAAAGATAGATGCAACAATTGCCCATTGACGGTCAGACAAAAAAGAAGATTTCAATAAAGACATGTAGGCGTTCCTCATCCATTTGAGCTTAATCAACGCTATTTCAAGTGAAACAAAGAACATCTATTTTTCTAAAATACGAAATTCTTTAATCCTTTAAACTTTTAAGATTTTCTGGTTATGCTGAACCAAATCTGTATTTCAAATAAAAGCATAGGCGAAGGTCAGTCACAATAAGACTTTATCCAAAATTCATTAAACATAAGGTATTGAATTTATATGTTTTTATTATTTTTAAAATCATTTAATAATGAATGTTTATCAGTTTCTATAAGTTCTCATTATCAATATTTCATATTTTTGCAATTTTTAAATCAAAACCAAAGCTGCATAAAATGCCGTTTTATTGTTCATTATCTAATTTTATTATTCAGTTTTTTCATGGCATTTTCCGAAGTTAAAACCGCTAAATCCGTCAACTTTTCTTTTAATGCGGTGTTATTGCCTTGTGTATAGATTGCGGTAAAGTGGAATGTCTTTAGTTGGATTGGCGTATCTAGAATTTCAAGTCGCCCATCTAAAATTTCTTTGATTGCCGTTAGTTTAGGTACCACTGCAATCCCTAAACCTTGTTCAGCTAAACGTAATAATGTGACCAATGAATAACTTGTGATGGATAGTGGTTCATCGATCTTCTGTTCTTTCATTTTGGCTTTGAGCTCTTTATAAGGATAGGTAATTCTTGGATAGGTTAAAATGGTATGCGACATCAATGTCCGCAATGACATCTGCCCGATTCCACCTTTAAATGAAGGTGATGCTAGAAAGCTTAATTCAAAATCACACAATGAACGTTCTATACATTCAAAAGGCAAAGTTGGTCCCAGTAAAAACGCCATATCCAAATCACCGATGCGTACACCTTCTTGTAAATCTGGAGTTAAATTCACTACGATTTCGATGGAAACTTTGGGAAACTCTTGCTGGACTTGCTCCATATACTCCACTAGCCAAGTATGTACAATCGTTTCTGAAACCCCCAAACGAATCGTTCCTGTTAAATACTGACTTTCTGTGAGTTCAGCCACCAAGTCTGTTTCCAGTCGCATAAACTTTTCAGCATATTTAAATAAGGTCATGCCCTTATGCGTGGCTTTGATTTGACGAGAACTGCGATCCAGCACTTTAAAACCGAGATCATTTTCAATCGCAGTAATTTTTTGAGAAATTGCAGGCTGTGTCGTTTGAAGCTTTGTTGCGGCTTTATTAAAACTGTTTAAGGTCACCACCCAATAAAATGCTTCGAGGTTTTTTAAGTTCATAATCCATCTTAACCCACAAATTTAGCGCTTGCGTTATGCAAATCCTTTGCCAATATCACTGCTATGTGTGAATTTACACCTGATTCAGCACACCTCAGCCACTCATATTTCACATCCGTTGCATCAATAATGCGGAGGACGATTGGTCATTGGGTCAAATGCTGCAATACCTTCTGACAAATCAGCAGATTCTACACGTTGGTAAATTAACTGCATTTGTTTTTTTAAATCAGCGATTTCCAAGCTTTGTTGCGCCACTTGATCATTTAATTGTTCGACTAAATCATCTAAAAATGCAATTCGGACTTGCAAATCTTCTATGGGTGCGGAAAATGACGCCTGATCATCAATATTTTTATGTTTAGTCATTTTTAGTCCTCAGTGTGGGATGTTTAGGAAACCGTATGGCCTATATTACTATAAGGGATGTCCAACTTGCGTTTGGTGGACCTGCCCTGCTCGATGGCGCAAACTTCAATTTAGAACGAGGCGAACGAGTCTGTCTGATTGGTCGTAACGGTGAAGGTAAGTCTACTTTACTCAAACTGATTGAGGGAAGTTTATTGCCTGATCAAGGTGAAATTGCATTACAAAATGGTATTACGATTTCTATGCTTGCTCAGGATGTACCGATGGATTCGGGTAAAGTTGCAGATATTGTTGCCGAAGGTGCAGGAGAAGCCGCGCTCGTCCTAAAAGAATACCACGAAGCCAGCGATGCTTGTGTATTAGGTGATATGGAAGCTTGTGATCGTATGGGCAACCTACAACATAAGCTGGATTTGCTCGATGGTTGGGCCTTAGAAACCAAAGTAAATTCTATCTTGAGCAAAATGGGCTTAGATCCTGAAGCGGATTTAGCTGATTTATCAGGCGGGCGTAAACGCCGTGTACTTTTAGCACGTGCATTGTTGACGCAACCTGACGTTTTATTACTTGACGAACCAACCAACCATTTGGACGTAGAAAGTATTGAATGGCTAGAGAAATTCTTACTCGATCAAAACAATCTCACCCTGTTATTTATTTCCCATGACCGTGCTTTTGTTGACAGTATTGCGACACGTATTGTGGAGTTAGATCGTGGTGTGTTACGTAGTTATGAAGGTAACTACTCACGCTACCTCGACCTAAAAGCACAGCAAATGGAAGCTGAAGAAAAGCAGAATGCACTGTTTGATAAACGCTTGGCTGAAGAGGAAACTTGGATTCGTCAAGGGATCAAAGCACGTCGTACCCGTAACGAAGGTCGTGTACGTGCATTAAAAGATTTACGTGAACAATCTAAAGCACGTCGCTCACAACAAGGTAAAGTGAGCATGGCGACTCAAGAGGCAAATCGTTCAGGTAAATTGGTCTTTGATATTGAACACTTAAGTGTGGCTTTTGGTGATAATGCACCAATTATTAAAGATTTCTCTGCGTTAGTACTGCGTGGCGACCGTATTGGTTTAGTCGGTGATAATGGTGTAGGTAAAACCACATTGATTAAAGCCATTTTAGGTGAACTTGAACATGGCGGTTCGGTAAAAACAGGTACACAGCTTGAAGTGGCTTATTTTGACCAATTACGTAATGCGCTAGATCTTGAAAAATCAGTAATGGCCAACGTGTCTGAAGGCTCAGACTTTGTCGATGTTAATGGTGGTCGCCGTCATATCTACAGCTATTTACAGGACTTTTTATTCTCGCCTGAACGCGCGCGTACTCCAGTAAAAGCACTTTCAGGTGGTGAGCGTAACCGTATCCTTTTGGCGAAGTTATTGCTTAAACCGTCTAACCTTATTGTGATGGATGAGCCAACCAATGACTTAGACATGGTGACTTTAGAATTACTCGAAGAGATGTTGAGTGATTATAAAGGGACTTTGTTATTGATCTCACATGACCGTGCATTTATGGACAATGTTGTGACATCAACTTGGGTATTTGATGGTAAAGGCAATATCGATGAGTACATTGGTGGCTATCAAGACTATTTAGAACAACGTCCAGATCAACGTGTTGTCGATCAGAAAAGTGATGTAAAAAAAGCCATTGCTAAAGCGGAAGCTGCTACGACACCTGCTGAACCAGCCGTTAAAAAAGTGAAATTGAGTTATAAAGATCAACGCGCTTTAGAACAGTTACCCGCAGAAATTGAAGCTTTGGAAAAAGAACAAGCTGAACTGACTGCAAAACTTGCTGATGGTTCTTGGTTTGTGACTGATGCAGATGCAGCCACCAAAGCGTCGCAACGACTTGGTGAGATTGATGAACAGCTGCTTGAAAAAATGGAGCGTTGGGATGCATTAGAAGAAATGACCAAAGGTTAATTCTTCTAAAATCTTTAAATAAAAACTCCGCAAATATGCGGAGTTTTTATTGAGCCTGCCGATATTGAAACCAACAACATTGATCAATTATCTTATAAATATACAAGACATATTTTCAGCTTTATGTATTAACCAGATTTAAAGACATTGGAACATAACGTAACCCATGATTTTCAATGGTTTCATCTTTCACCACAAAGCCAAATCGTTCATAAACAGGTTGTGCATTACAGCTTGAATTTACCGTAAATACTGAAACACCAGACTTTTGCACCTCCTGCAAGATAAAGTTCCACATTGTTCGGCCAATTCCCTGAGCTTGCTTCTCTTTCGATATAAAGAAATGAACCAAATGGGCAGGATTCTTATACGCAATAACACCGATCATCTGCTGATGATCGCTATAAACAAAATAGTGAATTTCAGGATTCTCAAGCATTTTTTCAATCATACTTACGCAAAACAGTTGTCGCCCACTGTCATTAATTGCAAATTCATCAATAAAAGGCGCAATCAATTGGGTAATTGCAATTAAGTCCTTTGTGGTTGCTCTTCTGATTGTTTTATTCATGTGAGGGACATTTCAATAGTGGAGTAGCAGTAAAAGATCAAAATGCTAAACTTAAGTCTGTAATCAGCATTTCGTTATCTAAATAATACTTGAAATGATATATAACAAACTCTTTCATTTTTGAAAATAAACGCACTTATTTAAATGGCTTAGTACAAGTTAAAATGACGGCAATACTTTACTGATTAAAATTAAATAAAACTTAAAAAATCAAAGCACTTACCATTCCCCACTCATCTTACCAATGATCATTTCATTTATACTGAATTTCGCTACAAGCACTTCATGATGTTTCCATACAAATTCACCAAGATATGATTATCGAATCTAGTTCAGATCTCGAATTATTTAGTGAGAATATGATCATGAAAAAAGTTACATCATTACTTGTTGCAGCATTCACCACAGCAATTTTCGCAGGTTCGGCAATGGCAGCAACTCCAGCACAGCATTCGACTCAAGCGGTTAAAACCCATCAAATGCAAAAACAACATAAAGCTGGTCATAGCCAAAAACACCATGCCGCTGCACAAAAATCAGCAACAGCAAAAAAAGTAGAGGGTAAAGCAGCAACCAAATAATCCACTTTAAAACGTTGTTTTAAAACTGTCGCTTTATAAAATTATGATCCTCATGCTTAAAAGCTACACCAACAGTGTAGCTTTTAAATTTTCAGCGAATGCTCTGGATCGCTTCAAATCCATTCGCTACTTTAAACCGAATTTTTCAACAGGTTTGATTAACCATAAAGATAATTTTCTTAATAAAATATCAAAAAATTGCTGTTGTAACATCCAGCAAGTCAATACAGATAAACCAATACAAATCCCAATTTCCACAAAAATATTAAAATCCAGTTGCCAATAACGTGCAATCAACATCACCACAAAACCATGTAGCAAATACACCGCCAAGGTGTTTTTTCCAAGTTGCACACAGCCAATATTCAATAATTTTGTCCATGCAAACATCGCGAAAATACCCAAACTCGACATCAAAAGACAGCCTATTCTGATCCACGTACCATCCAACATACTTACCTTAAGTTGCTGATAACTTAAACTGCCATATAACCAAAATGGGTTGATTTGGGTGAAATACACCAAGCTTGCAATACCCATCACGATGAATCCAGCTAAAATTTGAGTGAATTTAAATTGCTGAATTTTCTCGACAATGGTTTTGCCATAAAGTGCACCCACAATAAAAAATGGAAAGAAGCTAAAAATTCTGCCGATTGAGTATTGGTAATTGTTCCATGGGCTTAAGCCGACACATAAAGCAAGAATCAGTGCAATCAGCAGTGCAAATTTTGTTTTTATCAAAAAATGGCTAAGCGTTGTCCATACCATCATGCCCAACAGATACCATAAGATCCAATAAGGTCGTTCAAACACATTCCAATTGAGCTGAAATTTACCTGACCAGATGGCATCAAATGCAGGAAATAGAATTTGAAAGGGTAAATAGAGCGCAACAAAAAATAGAATATTCTTAAACCATTTACTGTCTTTAAACAACATGCCCGAAATAAAGATAAAAGCAGGCATATGTACAAAATAAATCGTACCTAATAAGACATGATCAATCGGATCTTTCCAACCGATCATACGTTCTAGAAAATGCCCGAGCACCACAAGAAATATCAGCGTTGCCTTACAACTGTCTAAGTAGGTATCTCTCATCGTAAGGTTGTCTAAAATAGTCAGTGAATAACTGCGATTATATACCTAAAACATGCACTTGCTTTTGATCAATCTCAGCAAGATACTGGCGATAGATTTTAAAATTTTCCAAATCAAAACACACGAAACTGACTTCCTCTAAGTTGTTCGTCTGGGTTAAAAACTTAGTCACGCTGTTTATGGCGATAAATGCTGCCTCTGATTTGGGAAAACGATAAATCCCTGTTGAAATATTCGGAAATGCCAGTGTTTTTAGCTGATGTTGCTCAGCGAGTCTTAAACTATTGAGATAGGCTTTCTCAAGCAGTTCATTTTCAGCATGCTGTCCATCTTGCCAAGTGGGGCCCACGGTATGAATCACATAATTACAGGGCAACAACCCCGCTGTGGTAATCACTGCTTCACCAATTGCACAACCACCCTGTCTGGCTCGGATCTTTTGACAATCCTCCAAAATAGCAGAACCACCTTTTCGATGAATTGCACCATCCACACCACCACCGCCAAGTAACGAGGTATTGGCGGCATTTACAATTACATCCACCTTTTGAACTGTAATATCACCTTGAATTAACCGAATTATTTTCACGTCATGCTTCCTTGCGTATCCTCAATGAGAGTGAATGACATCTTGAATTTTCTTCTTTAAACCGCTTCATGCTACACTCCTTTCAGTTTTAACTTCCCCAAAATTTACAAAACTGCTATGAGTAAAAAGCATCAATACGAGCCTGGAAAATTTTATTGGGCATTTTTACATCCGAAATATTGGGGAATCTGGATTGCGATTGTATTTTTGATGATGCTCGCAATTTTGCCTTGGGCAATTCAGTATCGCTTAGCAACATTGTTGGGCAATATTGCCTTTGACCGACTGAAATCGCGTCGTGAAACAACAACACGTAATTTAGAAGTCTGCTTTCCAGAATGGTCGCCTGAACAAGTCATCGATAATTCAAGACAAGTCTTTGTTGATCAAATGGTCGGGGTCTTTGAAACCTTAAATGCATGGTACTCACCACAATGGTTTAAAAACCGCGTCAGCATTCAAGGGCTAGAGCATATCCAACAGGCCAAACAAAATGGTCAAGGCATACTGTTACTCGGCACCCATAGCACCATGCTTGATGCTGGTGGTTATTTATGCGCACAATTTTTTGAACCTGATGTGGTGTATCGCCCGCAGAATAATCCTTTACTCGATATGCTGATTTATCGTTGTCGTGCAACGATTTATAAAGCGCAGATTGATCATGATGATATGCGTGGATTGATTCGCCATCTGAAAGAAGGTGATGCGATTTGGTATAGTCCAGATCAGGATTTTGGATTAAAACAAGGGGTGATGGCACCCTTTTTTGGTACGCCCGCTGCAACAGTAACAGCGCATCGACGTTTATTGAAAATATCAAAAGCTGTCGCAATCCCACTGTATTTTTATCGTGATGGTGATATCAAAGATCCAAAATATCATGTGCTTATTGAACCTGCTGTTGATCCATTACCCAGTGAAGATGAAATGGATGATGCGATTCGTGTCAATAAAATCATTGAAAATCAACTGCGGATCGCACCGACACAATATATGTGGTTTCATCGTCGCTTTAAAACACGTCCAAAAGGCTACGAGAAAATCTATTAAGTTTAAGTGTTTTGTTTTAACAATCAGGAGATATAAAATATCTCCTTTTTTATTTTGGTCATCTCGCGTCTAAATAGCATCGTTCATGGCGAACTGTGTCTAGTTACACATGCCCACTTTTTTGATCAAACAAAGCGAATTAAGATTTATCAATAATAAGCGGAATACATTCAAATTTAAGGAAAATAAAACAATGAATATCACCAATAAAGTTCTTTTTTCATGTTTGATCAGTTCCTGTTTGATGTTTGCCGCATGTTCTGAGCAAAAAGCAGATATCGCCCAAAACAAAACCTCAGAAACTACGTCTAGTGCAACAACTCAAGGCAATTGGAAAAGCAAAGCGACTGAACTGAGTACAGCCAACGCAACAGAGATTACAACAGACTTGGCTCAACTTAATCAGATCGTCAATCACGCAAATACCCAAGCACTTCAATTAAGAGCGGAGCTTCAATCAGCTGCGCTCCAACCTGAAAAGCGCCAGCAGATTTTACTCAAAGCCAATGATATACAAGCGAAAACTCAACAACAAATCATGGCATTAAATTTAAAAAGTAGTGAAGTACAAAGTCTACGCACACAGATGATTGATAATTTAATCACCAGTCAGAAAATGTATACGCTTTCAACAGCCCCAGATTTTAATGCAAATGTACCCAGTGATGAATTTAAGCAACTTGGTAAACGTTCAATGGCGCTTCAACAAAAAATTTCTGCTGAAATGGACGCCTTAAATCAACATTATGGAAAATAAAAACAATCTGAATCATAAGCGGGTTAAGTAGAAAGACCTAACCTTTCCATACCCGAAAACGTGCCATCGCCCAAATCACATAAGGCCAAAAAATCATATTGACTATGCTATGGATACTTTCCCAAATACGCCAATAGCCTCTACCAAAAATATCTGCGCGTGCATTAAAGATTTCAATTACAAAGGCAAACACCACTGTGGCGATAATCGCAAGATTTGATTTAAGTTGCCTTTTATGAATTGCAGCAACAATAAAATAGATGATTAAACCTGCATAGATAAATAAAGCATCACTACTTAAACCAGTAAAATGTTTAAGACTTGAAGCGAATTCTTGAACTTTTGCGAGAAACATAGCCACTCTTTTTTATTTTCAATTTTGTCTATTCTAAATTATATACCATAAATAAAGCATAACCCGAGTTCTGCATCCTGCAAAACTCGGGTTCATGAGGTTGTGCTTTCACATCTTATTCTTATTTTCTTGGTTATCCATTCCAACATCAAATCCTTGATGATTGCTCCATCGACTTCGTCTTCCTTAGTGAGATTTTCCGTTCTCATTCCCTGTGTCGATAAGTAAAGATTAAAACGAATATGCTTTGCATGCTATCCGCTTAGGGCCTAAATCCATGTAAGTAATTGCTTACAAAAATCAGCCATTTTTTAATTTTTTTGTCAGACAATCAGGTTCCAGCTTTATAACTTTGTGCAATTTCATCAGTCACCAACTTCTCCTCTTTCTCTGCTTTTTCAATCCCTTCCTGAATTGCCTCTTGCGCTTCCCTTTCATCTGCATCGGTTTGCTCTAACTCTTCTTGAGTTTGCTCAAAAATACGCCCTGTTTGTAATACCACATAAATCGGAAAATGATCTGAACCCACATGAGGCAGCCGCTGCATATGTACTAAAGCAAAATCTGTACTGTGAAATAAATGATCCAAAGACCATCTCAAAAATTTATAGTCAGCATGGAAGGTGTTGATATATCTGCGTCCCACACGTGGATCAAGCAAACCACTGATACGCTGAAATAAACGCGTTGTGCGTGACCAAGCAACATCGTTTAAATCGCCCATAACAATACAGCTCTCATCCAAGTCTTTGATCTGATCCCCCACAATAAGCAATTCAGCATCACGTAAAGTCGAGTCTTTGGCTTCTGTTGGGCTTGGTGGTTTGGGATGTAAACAATACAGTTGCACCGCTTGCCCAGATGGTAAAATCACCGTGGTATGAATAGACGGAATTTCATCACTGAGAATAAATTTAACCTCTGTATCGACCAACTTGAGTTTGCTATACAAATGCATCCCATAGAGATTGTCTAAAGGTATAGCCACACGATAAGGATAATCTTTTTCAATTTGAGCCAATTCATTTTGCCAAGTTTGATCAGTTTCAAGTGTCAAAACAATATCTGGCTGGTGCTGTTCAATTTGCTCAAGCAATAAGTGATATTGATCATTTGGTGTCAGCACATTCGACACAATCACTGAAATTTGCTGATCAGGATTAAGCTGATCTTTGCTCACCTGTTTGACTTGTTTCTTCCAAATGAAGGTATAAGGCAAAACCATCTTTAATTGAAAAGCTAAGGCAGCTATCAATAAAAATAAAATCACTTCACGAGCCAAGTCCCACGGCGCTGTCCAAAACAACATCAAGACCAAGGCAATCAAACCAACAAATAATATCTGCAAGCGTGGAAAATCAGCACCTCTAAACCACCATTCATCACGGGGAATCAGTGACCAGAAACTTAGCCAAATCACGATCAACGCAAGTACTTCTATCCAGATCATATTTTGTCACTCTTATATTCTTAATTTTTGAATGATTCATAAATTAATATCAATTTTGCATGTATCATAAACAAGATATATTGCACAATATAGTTGTGTTTTCATTGTGTATGCTATTGCAGTTACACACTCTTTTGATACACTCAAACCCCCTTTTATTTTTTAACGCACCGAGGCAAAGTGACATGAAAGTAGGTCTGGTCGGTTGGCGCGGGATGGTTGGTTCTGTCCTTATGCAACGTATGGTTGAAGAGAATGATTTTGCTCATTTTGAGCCATTCTATTTCTCTACCAGTAACGCAGGTGGTGAATCGCCTGCTTTTGGTGGTAAAACTGCTCCAGCACTTATGGAAGCGACGGACATTACCAGTCTGAAGCAAATGGATGTCATTATTACCTGTCAAGGTGGCGACTATACATCAGAAGTCTTTCCTCAGCTAAAAGCTGAAGGTTGGAAAGGCTATTGGATCGATGCAGCTTCTACATTGCGTATGGATGATGAAGCAATCATCGTACTCGACCCAGTCAACTTAAATGTTATCAAAGACGGTTTGGTCAATGGTATTAAAACATTTGTTGGCGGTAACTGTACGGTTTCTTTGATGTTGATGGGCATGGGTTCACTGTTCCAACACAATTTGGTGGAATGGATGACGGCGATGACGTATCAAGCCGCTTCAGGTGCTGGCGCGCAAAACATGCGTGAGCTGATCACAGGTATGGGGTATTTATATAACAATACTCAAGACTTGTTAGATGATCCACGTTCTGCGATTTTAGACATCGACAGCCGAATTGCCGAATTACAACGTGGCGAAGGTTTCCCGAAAGCAAACTTCGGTGTGCCTTTAGCGGGTTCGTTGATCCCTTATATTGATAAGCAACTTGAAAGCGGTCAATCTAAAGAAGAGTGGAAAGGTCAAGTTGAAACCAACAAGATCTTAGGTAATGCTCAGATTGTTCCAATTGATGGTCACTGTGTACGTATTGGTGCAATGCGTTGTCACTCTCAAGCCTTAACATTGAAATTGAAAAAAGATGTTCCGCTTGATGAGATTGAGGACATGATTCGTCAGTCTAACCAATGGGCAAAAGTGGTTCCAAATACACGTGATGCATCAATGACGGATCTTACTCCAGTCGCTGTAACAGGAACTCTATCTGTGCCAGTAGGTCGTTTACGTAAATTAAATATGGGTAAAGAGTATTTAGGCGCATTCACTGTAGGTGACCAATTACTTTGGGGTGCTGCTGAGCCTTTACGTCGTATGTTACGTATCTTAATCGACTATAAAAATGCTTAAAGTCACAAAAAACTCATAAACAATGAAAAAGCCGATCTATCTTGATCGGCTTTTTTATGTAACTATATTTATGTAACTCTAATGTTAATATTTTACATATAGACTACAGCTAAATATTGTATTATGGGGATGCCTTGAACTTTGTCAGAGCAATGGATAGAGATGACTGTATATAACAAATTAAAAATTGCCATTTTAGCCATCATGACGTCGCAAGCGGTGAGTGCGATTACAATAGACCCGATTCAAGTTCAATCAGGGTCTGGTGATCTGCTTTATGCTGAAATGAAGTTTAGTAATGCAAATCCAAATGAAAAAATAGAAGTCGGATTAGCCGATGCAGATGATATTCAAAATATTGGTATTTCCACGCAAGCACCTGGACATTTAAATTTTTATACTCGTCGTTCCGGAGATGGCACTGGGGTGATTGTGATTACCTCTTCTCGTCCGATTGTTGAATCTGAATTAAATATATTATTAAAAGTCAAAGAAGGGAGTGCGACCCATATTCAACAAGTCAAAGCCCCATTGACCCGTGGGCGTAGCAACGTCCCTGCTCCAATGAGCAATGCTTTAGTCAAAGAAAAGCCTCTGACACCTCAAATCATCGTCAGTGAAAAAGATATTGCATTAAATTTACCAACCAGCACGCAATACCACGTGACAACGCCAGAAGTCGTAACTCCACCAGCTATGGCAACCAAAGCAACGACGACAACGGATTCAGCTGGTACTTTAGCAATTAATGTGATTGCACCACCAGCACTCAAAACAGAACAAAAACCAACCACAGTTGCGACAAACACACCGCCTGCGGCTACAACCAATACTCCGAGTCTTCAAAGCAATCATCAAAGCAGTGCTCAGAATACGCCACAAACACCGACAGTAACTATACAACAAGTGCCTCAGCCACCAGCCGAAAAAGCACCAGTGCAATCAGCAAAAGCTCAGACCCCACCCGCTAAATTAGACGAGCAAAAAGCAGAATCACAAAAGCCAAAAGATTCCAAAGCTGAGACCAAGCAAGCAAAATCGAATGAGTCTCGCGTAGAGAAATCGAAAGCGGAGTCACAAAAAGCGCTTAAACAAGAAAAAGCCCATAAAGCATTAGATAAACAACCTAAGCATATTGTTCAGGCCAATGAGTCACTGTGGAAAATTGCTTCTCGGATTGCAGCAGAAACTAATCAAAGCGTTCCAGAAGTGATGCGACAAATTAAAGCAAATAATGCCAATGCGTTTATTCAAGGTGATGTAAACCGTATTCGTCGTGGTGCTGCACTCAATCTTGCAGCCAGCTATCGTCAAATACCACAAAGCAAAAATAAAGTTGCAACGGCTGCACCTGAAATTGCCAAAAAGCAATCGGGTTCTGCCAAATATCGTTTAGACCAAGCAGAAATGAGTTTAGTCGCAGACAATGAACAACCCGCTGCTCAGAGTCAAGGAAAGCAAAATACACAGTTGAATCAGACCACTACTGAATTATCTACAAAAGTTATGACTTCTCGTGAAAAAACGGTTAAATTACAGAAGAATGTGAACCAACTTGCAGCAGGTTTACAACAAAAGAATCAGCGAATTCAATTATTAAATGCTCAGCTCGCTCAATTGCAACAGCAATTACAACAGCAGAATGCAAAAAAACCAAATAGTTAGGATATTCAAAATATTGATTCATTGTGCTCAATGAAGGGGAAATAAAATGTTGTTGTATGTGATTCCATTTGTTCTACTCTTGGTCGTGGCGATCGTGCTCAAAAAACGAGAGGATGCCAATAAAGAGAGCGCCAGTACCAATAACAAAAAAAGTAACAATAAAAAGACGTCAAAGAAAAATGTTGCACGCACTGCGCGTACCTCAAAAAAACAACAGACCACTGTTGTTGAAGATGAAGTTATTGTTAAACAAGCAACAAAACCATTAAGCCCTGAATTAAAAACTAATATTGAAAAGCTGATTGCTGAGAAAAACTATTTCTCTGCTGAAGCAAAAATCAATCAAGTTTTAAACCAAGACAATGCTCAACATGAACTTTATCTTTATCTTTTAGATGTGCATCTGGCACAAAAAGATGAATTTGCAGTGAATCAGTTGATTAATCATATTCGTTCATTGGGCTTAGACGAAATCGTCATTCAAGCCGAAGAACGACGAAAAGCCAATCAAGCTGATCACCCAGTTGAATCGATTGCTTTTGAACCCTCAAGCCCTGTCGTGCCAGAAAGCAAAAATACAGCTGCCTTTGATGCCTTGATTGGAAATACAGAAACAATTTCACAACCCGCTGTATCTAAAACCGAAACGCAAAATCTGGCACAAGTCGATGCGCTAGAATTCGATCATTCAACGCTTGTTGAGCAGAAAGTTGAGACACCGCAACAACCTGTTCAGCCTTTAGAATTTAATTTAGATCCTGCACCTGAAAAAGCGCCAACAACAACACCTGAGCTTTCTTTTGAAGTAGTTCCTCCTGCCCCAGAAATTAAAACTGAAACTGTTAAGCCGTTAGAGTTCACGTTTACAGCAAATGAACCTACAGCAATTCCAGTTGAAAAAGCAGCAGAAGTTGAAATCGCACCAGAATTCAAACTTGATTTTGCTGAACCGATTATGCCAGTAGCTACTGAAGAAAGCACACCAGTACGTGAGTTTGAATTTAAACTCACGTCTACTGAACCAGAGACACAACCTACTTTTAGTTTTGATTTAGATCCAAAACCTGAAACAGTTGAGCAAGTGCATAGTACAGCAACACTTAGCCTTGAAACGCCTAGTGAAGCTGAAACCAGTCTGGCCATAGATGCAAACGACCCATTACTCCATTCATTCCCTGAGCTGGCTCAAGTGAATGAAGTTCAATTAAATTTAGACCTTGCTCAACAATATCTAAATTTGGGTGCATATGCTTCCGTTCGTGAGCTACTCTCACAAAATGAAGCAGCGTATACCGCTGAACAACGCCAACAATCACAAAATTTACTCAATCAAATAGCTTCTTAAATCTATTCGTCTTAAGATAAAGCAGTCATGAATGGCTGCTTTTTTATTATGAACAAAAAAATTGCTTTAATTTACATGGGTGGAACTTTTGGCTGTATTGGCGAGCCTTTAGCGCCGATGCCTGATGCTGAGTTTATTCCACAACTCAAAAAGGTCTTAGCACCTCAGTTTAAAATTGAGTGCTTTAAGGCGCCCAGTATCAAAGACAGTAGTGCATGTACAGCCATTGACTGGCTTATGCTGATTCAACAAATACAAAGCCTACAACTCCAAAATTTCCAACACTTTGTCATTATTCATGGTACAGATACACTCAGTTATGCTGCAGCGACCTTATCTCGCTTTTTAGCTGAGTCCTGTCATGTCGTCCTTACTGGAAGCCAATACCCACTGCTCAATATTCAAGGGGACAATACTCGAGAGTTCACCGATGCGCTGGATAATTTAAATACCGCACTGGATGCCGTCACTCGACTTCCTGTAGGCGTGTATTTGGCTTTCTACCATCAAGTGATTCATGCAAGAACCACATTAAAAGCCCATAGCACTGCTTTAGATGCATTTAAAGGACTCAAAGCCGAACAGCAAATAGCGGTAGATCATTCCGTCATTCAGGTACAACTTTCACATATCGAAAAAGCCAAATCGCTCAATATCGTCAATTGGATGATGGTGCCGACTGAAATATTACAGTTTGAACATAATCTGGAAATTTTCTCTAAACAGGCTCCGCATTTCTTAATCATTCAAGCTTATGGGGTAGGTAATTTAGCCGTAAATGCGGGCATTATCCAAAAAATTAAAAGCTTGCAGGAAAATGGCTGCCAAATCATTTTATCGACTCAAGTGCCTCTAGGCGGCATGGATCAACGCTATGCAATTAGCCAATGGATCAAAGATTCAAAAATTTTAGTCAGTGATGCATTGAGCCAAGCAGATCTTTATGCCAAAATTGTTAAAATTTATTTACAATACCCCTCTTCGGAACAATGGCATGACCATTGGTATGATCATCCTGAATAGAGGTATTTATGCAACGTTTTGCAATTGGTATTGAGTTTTGTGGCATGCGATATAAAGGTTGGCAAACTCAACAGCCTGGCGTACGTAGTATTCAGGAAACCATGGAAAAGGTGCTCAGTAAAATTGCCGACGAGCCCATTATTTTACATGGTGCAGGTCGTACTGACGCGGGTGTCCATGCGACCAATATGGTGGCCCACTTCGACACCAATGCGATTCGCCCTATACGTGGCTGGTTAATGGGTTCAAATAGTCAATTGCCCAAAGACATTTCAATCCAATGGATTAAAGAAATGGATAACGATTTCCATGCACGCTTTAAGGCAAAGGCACGTCGTTATCGTTATGTGGTCTATCAATCGGCAAATCGCCCAGCCCTGTTACATAAACAAGTGACACATGCCTATTATCCACTCGATGTGGATAAGATGATTGAAGCGGCGCAAAAATTTCAAGGTACGCATAATTTTGAAAGCTTCCGTGCTGCGGCATGTCAGTCCAATCAACCTGTACGTCATGTCAAACATTGTCGCTTAATTCGCCATGGCAACTATCTAGTTCTCGATATTCAGGCAGATGGCTTCTTACACCACATGGTACGTAATATCATGGGCTGCTTACTTGAGATTGGCCAAGGTCTATATGAAGTGGATCATATTGATGAAATTTTTGCGGCACAAGATCGTAAAGCGGCAGGAATCACCGCACCACCAGATGGACTTTATTTTATTCATGCAGATTACCCAGAACAATTTGAATTGCCTCAACCACCGTTAGGACCACACTGGTTAAATATGCCTGAATAATTTTTGCGGCTACATATAAAAAATCCTTCTCAATAGAAGGATTTTTTATATTAAAACTGTTCAGTTCATTTCCCGCAACATACGACTTAACGCTGTTTACGCTTTCTATATTCCACAGGCGTTTCATTGGTCCAGCGTTTAAATGCGCGGTAAAAAGTACTTGGCTCAGAGAATCCAGTCAAATAAACAATACGCTCAACACTTTCAGTGGTATTGGCCAATAATTTCTTGGCTAAGCGACAACGATAATCTGAAAGAATTTGTTGAAAGCTGGTATTGGCTTCCGAAAGCTGTGTACGTAAACGACGCGGGGTAATGCTGAGTTGTGCAGCAACAGTTTCAAGGGTTGTTTCACCACTTTCCAAAGTGGAGCCTATCGCACGACGTACTTCACCCACCAAATCATAACGTGCAAGCTCTTGCAGTTTTTCAATTGCAAGTTGTTCATGCAATTGCAATAACTCAGGTTCCGCTTGCCACAATGGATATTCTAAAATTGAAGGATCAAAATAAAGACGCGTCTCTTTTTGCCCTAAACTGACAGGACAACCATAAACACGATAATACTCACCATCAGAAGCACCATTGGTGAAATTAAAATCGATGTAAATCGGTTCAAAACGTCCTTCAGTGATAAATTTAAAGAAGCGTAAAATCCCTGAAATAGCACATTCTGAAAAATGACGATTGACGATGTTCTCACCCCAAGGCTGCTCACCATTGGTTAAATAACAACGTCCATCGTCATCAATGATCAATTTGGCATGAAATGCATCGCTAATTAAACGTTGATAAGCCAAAGCACGCTTTAAGCCTTCGCCAAAGTTTTCACTTGAAATAAACAAGTGTTCGATTACTTGCCCACGATACAGTGGCAAGTGCTCTCCGAGGTGTAAACCAATATCTGGATCATTACTGACTTCCTCCGCAGCGACCCAAAATGCAAATTGTGCATTCAACGGTGTTCGAGCATTTTGGTCAACCTGACCCAATGCTACCCCAGCCTTTGATAATATTTCTTCTGTCGGCAATCCTGCACGACGGATCGCTTGATAGCCTAATCGTAAAACAACCGAAGCATCAGTTAGCTGACTCACGCAGTGCCCTTCCTTGTATGTTATTCATTTATACTTAAAACATTTAATTTAGATTACAGTCGATTGACCAAACTGACAATATTTATCCGCTTTTTTTTGTAGAAATTGTTTAACAATATGTTCGCTTATTTTCAAGTCATCTACCGCCTTGTAATGCCGAATATTCTTGTCTTTCTGCAAAAAATTGCCTATAATTTGCGCCTTTCCAATTTGATCATCAGGTAGGCTATGGCCAATAAAGAGGAACTTATCGAGTTCGAAGGCGTTGTCACCGAAACGCTTCCTAATACTATGTTCCGTGTGCGTTTAGAAAACGGTCACGAAGTGATTGCTCACATTTCTGGTAAAATGCGTAAACACTATATTCGTATTTTAACAGGCGATAATGTAAAAGTTGAAATGACTCCATATGACTTAACAAAAGGTCGTATTACATATCGTGCACGCTAAGTTTTAGTGTAAGCAAAAGCCACTTTTAGGTGGCTTTTTCATTATCCACAAGATTTACCCTCCTGCTTACGATCTTTTATCGTCTGGCAACTATACATCTGACACATTAAAATCTGTTTCCTATACCTATTTATCACTTGTAATCCATTTACTTCAAAGTTGATAGCACTAATTTGTTCTAAATTTTAATACAACTGATCTTTTCACGGCTTCACCAGTCCTGTCTATTTGACGCTTTTTTAGTAAAATCTATACCACTTGGTTTGCTCTGCAACCAAGCTACATACATATGGCTGTATATTTATTATACTGAATAGAAATCATTTCTAAATTAAGTTAACTATGGATTAGGTGAAACTTATGAAAATACATGTATGTATGTTTTTATTGCCATCTGTTGCACTTGTTGGATGTAAAAGCTTAAACACCCGACCTGCAAATTTAGATCAATATTTACAGCAATTTATTGGTAAAACCAGTGCTGAAATTCAAAGTACCCTAAATTTTCGGGCTTTGGGATATAAGGTGAGTGATAAAATTCAAACCACCAGTAACACCTTAAGCTATACCATTCTTAGACAAATCAATATCCCTATGGCAGGAAGCAATGCGATTGTAGGCTCTACGATTGCCATTGCCACACCAAGCTATAACATTAATTTTAAGGTGGTGTTTCAAAAAGTATGCTGACATTAAATGAAGCCATTATTGATGTAAAAAAAGGTTAAGTCGAAAGCTTTAAAATGGTTTTCAATCTTTTTTGAAAAATTACAACTCCTTCTAAAACCGCGCCTAATTCGATGCCTTATTTTGCAATTATTACCTTCAATACCTACAGTAAAAAATTTACCAATACTTTGCTTGCAGTTTTTAAAAGCAGTTATGAAACTGTCCCAATGATCACTTGCAATTCGGGTGTAGTGAATACCTAATTGTTTAAGCTTTGTCTTCAATCGTTGAACTGTAGCTAAGTCTCTTTTACCCCAAACATAAGCAACAATCTCACCTGTTTCTCGATGGTAGGCGTAAATAAGCCATTGTTTATTATTTTTATTTCCCACAAAAGTCCAAAACTCATCAACTTCAAGAGACTCATAATGACTTTGTTTAGGCTGAATTTGGTAGGTCGATTCGGTTAAAGTACGTAAAACTTTACCGATACTGATTCGCTCAACTTCAGCGATATCTCGTATACCACTACCTCTGACCATCAACTGTAATATTTTTCGAGTAATGCCTGAATTACATCCTAGATAGCTCAGAGCATGGTCACCAATAAACTGACGTTTACAGTCTTTGCACTGATAGTTTTGTTTCCCATCTACTTTGATGCCATTTTTCTTTATACTGTCACTGAGGCAGGTTGGACATTTGATTTCTAGAGTTATTCGCATTTCTCTATTTTATCAAAATTCAACCTGCTTTGTTTCAGCATACTTTTTGAAACACCACCGAATTGTTTGATAGGAAGCAAAGAAAATGCCAAAAGATTTTGTTTATGATGATGCAACTGCGTTAGTACAATCCATCCAAAATGGACAAATCAGTAGCCGTGAATTGCTGGAATCACAGATTGAACGGATTAATAAATACAACAAACACATCAATAGTTGTGTTGCATTTGATTATGACAATGCAAGGATTTTAGCAGATCAGGCTGACCTCGCCATCAAGCGACAAGCCCCACTTGGTAAATTACATGGCATTCCGATGACCATCAAAGATGCCTTTAAAGTGAAAGGCATGCCGTGTACCGATGGCAATCCAGAATTCCAACACTATGTCCCCACCGAAAATGCTGTTTCGGTCAATAAATTGGTCGGTGCTGGAGCCATTCCTTTTGCAAAAACCAATGTACCCTTTAAATGTGCAGATATTCAAACCTACAACAAATTTTATGGTACTGCCAATAATCCATGGAATTTAAATCTCACAACAGGCGGCTCATCAGGTGGTTCTGCTGCGGCACTAGCATCGGGATTTACACCGATTGAGCTTGGTAGTGATATTGGTGGTTCTATTCGAACACCAGCACATTTTTGTGGTGTCTATGGTCATAAATCCACCTATGGATTGATTGATTTCAGAGGACACATCATGAATTACGAGGACGAGTTATCCCAACCTGACCTTGCCGTCATTGGTCCAATGGCTCGTTCAGCACGGGACTTAAGTTTATTATTAGATGTTTTAGTCGAGCCAAATGCGGATGACTTTAGAGCTTTTAAACTCAAGGAATCTGAAAAACAAACCATTCAAGAGTTTAAAGTATTATTCTGGATGGATGATGAATCGTGTCCAATCGATTCACGCCTAAAGAAAAAATACGATCAACTTTTGCAAACCCTGCAAACTGCCAAGGTTAACGTGGATGTAGGTCGTCCAAAAAATTGGGATTTTGATGAAATATTTAAATCCTACGCCACTCGATTGATCAGCCAAATGACTTTTGCAGATCCTAAACTAAGTCGATTGTCCATGTCGGCATCTACGCCATTAATCAAATTACTTAATGGTAAAGCAGGCATTCCGCCTTTGGCCTATGGATTTACACAAGGTGCTAACCTGAGTCATGCAGAATGGCTTGCCAAATATGAAGAGTCATTGCATATCAAGCAAAAATGTCTTGAAATTTTTGCAGAATACGACGTCATTATTTGCCCACCTATTTTGACTCTAGCGTTTGAACACAATCATAAAGAACCTTTGATGTTTCGCACGCTACAAGTCGATGGAAGAAAACGTTTCTATCTTGAGTTATTCAAATGGATTTCGCCAGCAACTGTATTTGGGTTGCCATCAACCTCTGCACCGATAGGCTTATCTGAGGACAATCTACCAGTCAATATTCAAATATTGGGACAACCGTATGCAGACAAAGTCACCATTAAATTTGCTGAACTGCTTGCACAAATTACGGATGGATTCCAAAAACCGCCTTTGGATTTTTAGTTGCACTATCCATCATAGCGTAATTTAACAGTCTTTCACCGACTAGAAATCAATTGATTGACGATGTTTTGTTGTTTTAACACAGTTATGAACTAAACCATTTGGTGGTGTTTCAAAAAGTATGCTGAAACAAAGCAGGTTGAATTTTGATAAAATAGAGAAATGCGAATAACTCTAGAAATCAAATGTCCAACCTGCCTCAGTGACAGTATAAAGAAAAATGGCATCAAAGTAGATGGGAAACAAAACTATCAGTGCAAAGACTGTAAACGTCAGTTTATTGGTGACCATGCTCTGAGCTATCTAGGATGTAATTCAGGCATTACTCGAAAAATATTACAGTTGATGGTCAGAGGTAGTGGTATACGAGATATCGCTGAAGTTGAGCGAATCAGTATCGGTAAAGTTTTACGTACTTTAACCGAATCGACCTACCAAATTCAGCCTAAACAAAGTCATTATGAGTCTCTTGAAGTTGATGAGTTTTGGACTTTTGTGGGAAATAAAAATAATAAACAATGGCTTATTTACGCCTACCATCGAGAAACAGGTGAGATTGTTGCTTATGTTTGGGGTAAAAGAGACTTAGCTACAGTTCAACGATTGAAGACAAAGCTTAAACAATTAGGTATTCACTACACCCGAATTGCAAGTGATCATTGGGACAGTTTCATAACTGCTTTTAAAAACTGCAAGCAAAGTATTGGTAAATTTTTTACTGTAGGTATTGAAGGTAATAATTGCAAAATAAGGCATCGAATTAGGCGCGGTTTTAGAAGGAGTTGTAATTTTTCAAAAAAGATTGAAAACCATTTTAAAGCTTTCGACTTAACCTTTTTTTACATCAATAATGGCTTCATTTAATGTCAGCATACTTTTTGAAACACCACCAATTTTAATTGTAAAGTCATTTTTCTATTAAAAAATGGTGTTGCTGAATCTGTTGAGTATTTAGGTCGAGCTTGTTAGCTGTTTTAAAGTGAATCTAATACCCATCGCTATAATGGCGAGAAAATGGATAGACTTTTATCAAAAGCTAAAATTTAACAATAAAAAACACAGCTTAAGCTGTGTTTTTTATTACCAAGCATTTAAAACAGGTATTTAAGCAATCGCTGCAACGACAGCTTCACCCATTTCAGCCGTACCAACTTTACGCATGCCATCAGACATAATATCGCCAGTACGCAAGCCTTGGTCTAAAACTTGCCCTACAGCATCCTCAATGGCTTTTGCAGCCACTTCTTCACGGAAGGTGTAGCGTAGCATCATTGCCACAGAAAGAATGGTAGCAAGTGGATTGGCAACGTTTTGCCCAGCAATGTCAGGAGCAGAACCATGACAAGGTTCATACATACCTTTGCCATTCTCATCTAAAGAGGCAGATGGAAGCATACCAATAGAGCCGGTTAGCATTGCTGCTTCATCGGAAAGAATGTCACCAAACAAGTTCCCTGTCACAATCACATCAAACTGTTTTGGCGCACGAACCAATTGCATTGCTGCATTATCGACGTACATATGTGAAAGTTGAATATTTGGGTATTGTTGTTCTTTAAGTGCAGTCACTGTCTGCTTCCAAAGCTCAGTCACTTCAAGCACGTTGGCTTTATCCACTGAACAAACTTTACCACCGCGTAAGTTTGCCATTTCAAAAGCAACTTTTGCGATACGTTTAATTTCAGACTCTGAATAAACGTCAGTGTTATAACCTTGCTTCTCACCATTTTCGAGTTCACGAATACCACGTGGTTGACCAAAGTAGATGCCACCCGTCAGTTCACGAACAATAAGGATATCTAACCCAGAAACAATCTCTGGTTTAAGACTAGACGCATCCGCCAATTGCGGATAAAGGATTGCAGGGCGTAAGTTAGCAAATAGATTTAATTCACTACGAATTTTCAATAAGCCACGTTCTGGACGAATTGAACGTTCAATATTATCCCATTTTGGACCGCCTACAGCACCCAGTAAAATTGCATCTGCTTTTTTCGCTTGCTCCGCTGTTACAGCTGGATAAGGTTCACCATGTGCATCAATTGCTGCGCCCCCTAACAAACCCTGTTCCCATGTTAAACCTAAATTAAATTTATCATTGACACGTGTCAGTACTTTTTCAGCAGCAGCAACGATCTCAGGACCGATACCATCACCTGCCAAAATCAAAATTTGTTTAGACATTTGTAGTTCCATTTATTTTTCAGTATCTATACTGATGTGAGATTAAATCTTCTGTTCAACAAATTCGCTCACGCCAGTCACCGCATTATGCGGGCGACAAAAACGGCGAATTGTCCGTTTTTCTTGAATCATATCGACACATAGCGGTGTCGGTGAAGAAACATTCAGTAAACTTCCTGAACCCTGTGACCTTAAGCGATACATCTTAAATGTGTATTTTTGATTTGCTTTAAAATCATGAATAACATGGAAAACTTCAGCATGCTGTTTAGTGATTGGATAGAATCGAATCACCATCTCATATTGCTGAGGTGGAATCGTTAAATAAACACCATTTTGATCTAAAGGCTCACCCGTTAATTTGAGATAACCCTTTTGAATGGCGCTACGATTGGCACGTTGTGCACGTTCATCCATGATAATCACATCATTTAAGCGCGCAAATTCACAATGCTCTGCACCTGAACAATAGACAGAAACCGAATTTTGGCTGACATGTTTATTTTCAGCTTGCTTGATACGCATTAAATCAACCATTTGAGTGGATTGACATGCACTAAGCATAAAGCTTGTTAAACCGATTAAAACACTGCAACTCAAAAACTTAGTCATTGCTCAACCCCAACCCTCACTTCACTGAGTCAACATTCATTTTGTTATACTCGCATGTTAGCAAGAGTTAGGCATTCACGCTATGTGTAAAATGTTCGCTGAAAATTAACCTTGAATTTCAGCAAATACCCAAGGGCGTGATTGTTTGGTTTTTTCTTCATAAGCACGAATTTCATCCGCAGCCTGTAAAGTCAAACCAATATCATCCAAGCCATTCAATAAACAGTGTTTACGAAATGGATCGACTTCAAATTTAAAAGCTTCACCACTTGGTGTACGGACTTCTTGAGCTTCTAAATCAATGGTTAATTGATAGCCTTCCTGAGCAGCACATTCTTTAAATAATTGATCAACAACAGATTCAGGTAAAATCACTGGCAACATGCCATTTTTAAAACTGTTATTGAAAAAGATATCAGCATAGCTTGGTGCAATCACTGTGCGAAAACCATACTCTTCCAATGCCCAAGGCGCATGTTCACGGCTTGAACCGCAACCAAAATTGGCACGAGAAATAAGTACAGATGCCGCTTGGTAACGTGGCTGATTCAAAATAAAATCAGGATTCTTCGGACGTTTAGAATTGTCCTGCCCTGGATAACCTTCATCTAAATAACGTAATTCATCAAATAAGTTATCACCAAAACCAGTGCGTTTAATTGATTTTAAAAACTGTTTTGGAATGATTAAGTCGGTATCTACATTGGCACGGTCTAAGGGTGCAACAATACCCTGTTCAACGGTATAAGCTTTCATCTCTTTGCTCCTTAAGCCTGATTAGAATGAACGTACATCAACAAAGTGACCTGCAATTGCTGCCGCAGCTGCCATTGCTGGACTGACAAGGTGAGTACGTCCACCATTGCCCTGACGGCCTTCAAAGTTACGATTTGAAGTCGACGCACAATGTTCACCCGGTTGTAACTTGTCAGCATTCATCGCCAAACACATTGAACAACCTGGCTCACGCCACTCAAAACCAGCTTCGATCAAGATTTTATCTAAACCTTCCGCTTCCGCTTGTTGTTTCACTAAACCAGAGCCTGGAACAACCATGGCCTGCTTAATACTAGACGCTACTTTTTTACCTTTTGCCACTTCTGCAGCAGCACGAATATCTTCAATACGTGAGTTGGTGCAAGAACCAATGAATACGCGGTCTAATTGAATATCAGCCAATGCCTGACCTGCATTTAAACCCATATATTGATACGCACGGGTCCAGTCATTACGCTGTACATCATCTTTGGCCTGTTCCAAAGTTGGAACTGCTTGAGATACAGGAATCACCATCTCAGGAGAAGTGCCCCAAGACACTTGTGGTTCAATTTCTTCACCATTTAAAACCACGATCGTATCAAAATGTGCATCTTCATCAGAATGTAAAGTATTCCAATACGCGACTGCCGCATCCCACTGTTGACCTGTTGGTGCATAAGGACGATCTTTAACATATTCAATCGTTTTGTCATCGACAGCAACCATACCAACACGCGCACCGCCTTCGATTGCCATATTGCACACAGTCATACGCCCTTCAATCGACATATCACGGAATACTTGACCACCAAATTCAATCGCATGCCCAGTACCGCCAGCCGTTCCGATTTTACCAATAATTGCCAAAACCACGTCTTTTGGTGTAACGCCTTGACCTAATGTTCCATCAACACGCACCAACATGTTTTTCATTTTCTTCTGTACTAAGCATTGTGTTGCCAATACATGTTCAACTTCTGACGTTCCGATCCCGTGTGCCAAACAACCGAATGCGCCATGTGTCGCTGTATGCGAGTCACCACATACCACCGTCATACCCGGTAAAGTTAAACCTTGTTCTGGTCCAACGACATGTGCAATACCTTGACGCACATCGTTAATGTCAAACTGCACTACATTAAAGGTTTTACAGTTATCGTCTAAGGTCTGAACTTGGATACGAGAAGTATCATCTTCAATCCCAGCAATCCCTTCTGAACGCTCTTTGGTTGATGTAGGAACATTATGGTCAGGTGTTGCAACGTTAGCACTTAAACGCCAAGGTTTACGCCCAGCAAGTTGTAAGCCTTCGAATGCTTGTGGAGAAGTCACTTCATGCAATAAATGACGGTCGATATAAAGTAATGCTGAACCATCATCACGTTGTGTTACAAGATGGTCATCCCACAATTTGTCATACAAAGTTTTTACTGATTCTGTTTTTGCTTTTTGGTTTTCGCCTGCCATGTCGAAATGCTCCACTGGACTGGGTAATTCTTTCATTCACTCAATTATAACCACGTTTTTACATAAATCTAATTTATCATTTTTATTAATTTAAAAACTTTTTGGAATTAATTTTATTCAAATAAATGCTCCTAAAATCACCTTTATAAAGTATTTAAATCAATGATATATTTTCAATGACTTTAAAAGCACTTGGCTTAATCATCAAGAAAAAATAGAGCTTAAACCAATAAATGTACGTCCTAAACCATAAATTAAGCAAATCCATGATTTAAAAAGAACTCAATAATTCCTATATCAACAATCACGATGCAATGTATAAAGAATAAAATATCGCTTTATCCAATCAACATTAATCAAAAAAACCTTTTTACATTGCAATTGATAATGATTATTATTTAACTATTGAATTAATAAGTGGTGATTCTCATGGCGAGTATCCAAAATTTCCTACAAAGCAATCAACGTGTTTTCAAAAAAACCTTAAGCTATTACATCATGCATATCACAGTAGCAATGCTGGTTGCTTATGCAGTGACTGGTAATTTTTGGATGGCTGTGACATTAAGTTTACTTGAACCGACTGTACAAGCATTTGCATTCTTTTTCCATGAAAAGGCTTGGAATAAACGAGACCAAAAGGCAGCACAAAGCACTGAAATTAAAATCTAAATCAGATGTATTTTCTGTGGCTGGAGCTGCTAATCACCACCGCCTCCTCCACAGCTGCTACAACTACTACAAGAGGAAGATGAATCAGAACTTGTACTATGTGAATGGCTCGAATCACTGGATGAACTTGATCCTGAACATGAGCTAGAAGAACATGACGATGTTGCAGAAGCCTGTGGAAAATCTGAAGTTGAACTTGTCATTTGGCTATACATTGTCATCATAAATGGTAAGCTAAAAATTAAACCCCGCTCCCATCGAACATGGGCATCAACCTGAAAAATTCGAGGTAAGACCTGCGTGTTTTGTGGATTCAATCCATGTAAAGCACATGCCCCATGCCAAGTATTGAACAATTGCTGTCTTTGAGCAGCTCGCTGTGATTCTGTTACTTGTAAATCATGCGGTTTATGAATCAGTTCATAACCTAAAAAACGTTGGCTCATGGACTGATAAAAGTCATCAAATTCTTCAATCAATATATGCCATAACGCATCCACTGAGTGTGAAGGCATTGCATAAGCTCCCCTACGCCACAAATGAATTGCTAAATAGTCTTTAAAACCCTCTTCAATCAATGGATAAGAAGATTGTCGAATGTTTGGATGTCTTTGTTTAAAAGCAAGCCAAATACGATTTGGAAATTTAAAATTCTCCAACTCTTGCATTTTTCTTAGGCGATTTAACCGAAGCTTCAACCAAATTATGCTGAGAATAGCGATGATAATGATGGGGAAATAGATATTGAAAAAATATACAAAGATTAAGCCTAGAGCAGAAAATATCAGTATCGTGGTAAAAAATCGAAGCCAAGTTTTAGAGAAGGTATTTCTAGTATGTTGTTGAAAATAGTGAATGGTGGTGTTTGTTGGTTGATTCAAATAGCTTTCCTTTTGTTGTTTTTATGCGCTGAATATAAATGAGCTTTGCTTAAATTGTACAGTAAAAAGTTGTATTAAAATTTTTCCAAAGCACGAATAGAACCAATCACTTTGCTAAAAATAAAAAAATTTGAAAATTACTTTGATTAATTCTTAAATTTTCTAAATAATGAATTACGCATAAAAATTCTTTATGGATGGAAATATTATGAATCTCGCTGCTTTTGAAGCCTTTGTCAAAGTTATGGAAACTGGTTCGATTTCTATGGCAGCAGAACATCTGTTTATTACTCAGCCAGCTGTCACCAAACGCATACATAGCTTAGAAGAATATTTCGGCGTCAAACTTTTTGAGTCTGCAGGTCGTGGTGTTCAAGCCACACATGCAGCGCATTCATTATTACCTAAAGTAAAAAACTGGTTAAATGAATTGGGAGATATTCACCATACCCTGAGTCATGAGCAAGGTGAAGTTCGAGGAAAACTCAAGATTGGCACCAGTCACCATATTGGCCTACACCATTTACCACAGCATTTAAAAAAATATGTACAGCACTTTCCTGAAGTCAAACTAGATGTACATTTTGTAGACTCTGAACAAGCGCATGAACAAGTGCTTGCTGGGGATTTAGAACTGGCATTTTTAACCCTTCCGCCACAAGGTGATGAGCGTTTGCGTTATATCACGATTTGGAATGATCCTTTGGTATTCGTGGTTGCACCCTTTCATCCTTTGGCACAAAAAAAGAACCTTAAGCTTGAAGATCTGATCGAATACCCAAGCTTATTACCAGCAGCACAGACTTATACCAGTCAAATCACCTTGGCAGAATTTGAAAAGAAAGGTTTAAAGCCAAAAATTACCATGAGCAATAATCCGCTTGAATCTATTCGGATGTTGGTTTCCATTGGTTTAGGCTGGTCTGTTCTACCTAAAACCTTGTTAAATCAAGACTTACAACAACTTGATATTCGTTTTGAAATGAACCGCCAATTGGGTATGGTTTGGCATCCTGGACGTACCCAGTCTAGAGCTGTGCAGGAATTGATTGAGATGATGAAATAATCCCTACAATCAAAATCCCTTATCTTGTTACTCAAGATAAGGGATTTACATATTACACAGGGATAGTCGTAGTTATCTTTCCCTTCATTCCCTTATAAAGTCTTCATTGCACAACTTTTTACTTTACTGAGTCTTCATGTAGAGACTCATTTAACTGATCAACCACTAATGCCCATTCACCATCAGATTTAATTTTTTCAGCAAGAAACTGACGTTGTCCCTCACTCCAATAAGATGCGTCTGTAATTAGAGTATCTGCATCCAACTGGTGATTTTCAATAAAACTTTGAATTGCTTCTTCGCTAGAATCCAAGCCGAGTTGTTCAAATAAATTGGTCATTCTTGGACGTGTCTGGCTCATTATATAATCTCCGTCAGTTTTAAAAGTGCTCAAATCAACATAGCATTTTTACACTATAAATGAAGTACAAAATCTTCATTTATAAAAATATTTACAAAACTTCTCATTCTTGACAAAACAATCAAGCCATAAAAAAGCAGTGATCAACACTGCTTTAAATCACAATAATCAGCCCAGCTCAAATCGACCAATCTTGGATATCCCAACCCTGTTCTTTTGCCAGATGCTCAAGACGATCATCAGGATTTACTGCAATCGCATGGTCAGCATATTCCAATAAAAAACGGTCATTAATCGAATCTGAATAAGCCCATGATTCAGTGACAGTACGACCATCGAGCCATTGATCCAAACGTGCCAATTTACCTTTTTGGTAACATGGAATATTGATCACTTTCCCCGTGTATTTCCCATCTTTTATTTCAGCATTGGTCGCAATAATTTCGCTGATACCAAATTCACGGAAAATAGGTGCTGTAATAAAATCTGAAGTTGCCGTAATACCAACCAACGCATGGCCTAAATCTTTATGTTTTTGAATCGCGGCAAAACCAGCTGGACGCATTTGTGGACGAATCACTTTTTGCATAAACAACTGATGTAATTCAGTTAAATAATCATTATCGTGTTGAGTAAGAAACTCAAAGACAAATTCATTATAAGCAATTGGATCAAGCTTGCCTGCTTTATAGTCTTCATAAAACTGATCATTCATCGCACGATGTCGGACTGGATCGACCAAGCCTTCATTGACTAAGAACTCTCCCCAAGAATGGTCAGAATCTGTATTTAATAAGGTGTGATCTAAGTCAAACAGCGCCAATTCCATGAAAATACTCGTTTAAACTGAAATTTAAGAAAAAAATTGTAAATCTATCACCGCTAGTCGATAGAAATTCGTTAAGATCATAGCAATTTTAAAACATTATTACTTTGACTTTAATCGAGTTGGACAAAAGAGTGTATGTCCCCATATATAAAGTCAAATGAAATTAACAAATTTTAGGTAGCCAAATGATCGACTCAGAAGGTTTCCGACCCAACGTCGGGATCATTTTGGCAAACGATATTGGACAAGTTTTATGGGCAAAACGCATTGGACACAATGCTTGGCAATTTCCTCAAGGAGGTATCCAGTTTGGAGAGACTCCTGAGCAAGCTCTATTTAGAGAACTACGAGAAGAAGTTGGGCTCCTACCCGAACATGTCCAAATTATTGCCCAGACAGATGACTGGTTGCATTATCGTTTGCCGCTTCGATACATTCGCTCGGATTCCGATCCGATTTGTATTGGACAAAAGCAAAAATGGTTTTTACTGAAACTCACAGCTTCAACGAAACATATTCAGTTGAATCTCTCTGACCCGCCGGAGTTTGATCAATGGCAATGGGTTAGTTACTGGTACCCGCTTGGACAAGTGGTGAATTTTAAACGAGATGTTTATCGTAAAGCGATGATGGAGTTATGTATGCGAATGCCGCAATATACAGCTGAAATTTCTTCAAAATATGAATGATTTTTCAAGGTAGTACTGTTATAAATAATACTGATGAAGTCGCTTTAAAACATAGCTTAAATTAGGAGCATACATCCATGTCGAACATGCAACTGGACACATTAAGACGTATTGTACAAGAGATCAATGCGTCAGTCAGTTTGCATGATTCTTTGGAAATCATGGTTAATCAAGTTTCCGAAGCCATGCATGTTGATGTTTGCTCTATTTACCTTTTAGATGAACGTAACCAACGTTATGTACTCATGGCAACCAAAGGCTTAAACCAAGAATCTGTAGGGACAGTTTCCTTACAACTTGGCGAGGGTTTGGTTGGTTTAGTGGGGCAACGTGAAGAGATTGTCAACTTAGACAATGCGTTTAAACATGAACGGTTTGCCTACTTCCCCGAGACAGGGGAAGAGATCTATAACTCGTTCCTTGGTGTTCCAGTCATGTATCGCCGCAAAGTGATGGGCGTGATGGTGGTTCAGAACACCGAACCTCAAGATTTTAGCGAGGCAGCAGAATCATTTCTGGTGACCTTATGTGCGCAACTCTCTGGGGTAATTGCTCATGCACATGCAGTGGGTAATATTGATGTTTTCCGTAAACCCAGCAATTCATCTAACTACAAGACCTTCCAAGGTTCATCTGGTGCAGGCGGCATTGCACTTGGGCGTGCCATCATCCTTTACCCTCCGGCAGATTTAGCTTCAGTTCCAGACCGTGATGCGGATGATATCAGTGAAGAACTTAAGCTTTTAGACCAAGCTATTGCGTCTGTACGCAATGAAATTCAATCGCTTGATGACAAAATGCAAGATTCACTCATGGCGGAGGAACGTGCTTTATTTAGCGTGTTCTTACGTATGTTGGATGAAAATGCCCTACCTGCTGAAATTAAAGAAATTATTCGAGATGGAAGCTGGGCGCAAGGTGCAGTTAAAAATGTGATTGAACGCCATGTTGCGCTTTTTGCACAAATGGAAGATGACTATTTACGTGAACGTGTATCTGATTTAAAAGACCTTGGACGCCGAATCCTAGCAGCATTACAAGAAGGTGATACCAGCCATAAAGAGATCACCTCTGAAAGTATTTTAATTGGAGATGAGATCAGCACTGCTGCTTTGGTTGAGCTTCCTGTAGATAAAATCGCCGCGATTGTAACCTCTGAAGGGGCTGCCAACTCACACATGGTGATTGTCGCCCGTGCTCTCGGTATTCCAACTGTGGTGGGTGTTACTGAGCTGCCGGTAAATACGCTTGATGATGTTGAAATGATTGTCGATGCTTATCAAGGCCGGGTTTTTGTCAATCCACCACGTCGTTTACGTACACGTTATAAAGAGATCCAAAAAGAAGAAGAACAAATTGCCAAAGATTTAAAGCAATACGAAACCAAAGATGCCATTACACCTGATGGTGTTGCTGTAAAGCTGTATGTAAATACTGGTCTGATGATTGATGTGGTACGTGGGGTTCAACGTGGTGCAAAAGGCGTAGGGCTTTATCGTTCTGAAATTCCATTTATGCTGCGTGAACGCTTCCCGGGCGAAGAAGAACAGCGTGCGATTTATCGTCAACAGCTGAGTCACTTTGCCAACAAACCTGTGGTGATGCGTACACTTGATATTGGTGCGGATAAAGACCTGCCATATTTCCAAATTGAGGAAGAAAACTCAGCTTTAGGATGGCGTGGCATTCGTTTTACCCTTGATCACCCTGAAATCTTTTCCTCACAAATCCGAGCAATGTTAAAAGCCAGTATCGGCTTAAACAATCTGCATATTTTATTGCCAATGGTCACCAGTGTCAGTGAAGTAGAAGAAGCACTTTACTTACTGGAACGTGACTGGATTGCGGTTCAAGAAGAAGAGCAAGTTAACTTCGCCAAACCGAAAATCGGGATTATGGTTGAAGTACCGAGTGTACTTTTACAAATTGGTGAATTTGCTGAATTGGTCGATTTCTTCTCAGTCGGTTCAAATGACTTGATTCAATATTTATTGGCAGTTGATCGTAATAATCCACGTGTATCCAGTGTTTATTCACACTTCCACCCTTCTGTACTCCGTGCTTTAACGCGTTTGGTTCAAGAATGTCATAAGTATGAAAAACCGATCAGTATTTGTGGAGAAATGGCAGGCGACCCACTCTCAGCTATCTTACTTATGGCAATGGGATTCAATACCTTGTCGATGAGTTCAAGTAATATTCTGCGTGTGCGTAAAGCGATTTGTCATGTATCAATGACAGATGCACAAAAGCTATTAGAAGAAGTGATTGCGATGAATAACCCACTCATGGTCAAGAGCTGGATGGAGTATTACTTTAAGCATCATGGTTTGGCTGATATGGTGAAATCGAATCGTCTAGTCAATATTTAATTGTTTATTTTTATTAGATTTTTATAATTATTCAAGCAAAAATTGCAGTCCACAAAAAAGGCCGATAATCATCAGAATATCGACCTTTTTTGTGTTTATCATAACCACGTTTTGCATTCTTTTTACGATCTACAAACACTTGGCTTTTGTTGACTTCATGCATGTGTTTGGCCACAAAGTTGTGAATCACAACCTCTGGCATTGTTTTTTTCTTTGCCATTTTCTTTACCTATTTTGCTGTATACCACTTGATCAGTGGGAATCTGATATTACGCTTTTTTGTGTAGAATACAAGTATTTGTATTGATCAAGTTTGTGACTATTTTCTATTGCACTCTTTTTACCTATTACATCAAGGCAAATTTGCAGATTTATCTCAAATTGATTTTAATCATCAGAAGATCATCTTTAATTTAATTAAAATTTTACAAATCAGATTGAAAACTTCATGTAATTCATGAGTATTGTTATCTATAGTATTTAAAGAAATTTGAATATAAATATGCTCAATAAAATATAGGGTAATGAGTTAGAACTGGAGGATCATGTGTTCAATCAAAAGAAATTATCGAGTTTTCTACTATTATTGGTTATTCCTACACTTGGTTTAATCGCATGTAGTAAACCTGAGAAAGCGGAAGTCATAACAACTGAATCAAGTGCGAGTTCTGTACCATCTGAAATTGTGAAAACTGAATCTACAGAGAACACTTTTGATCTCTCCAAGATTCCAATTTCAAATATTACACTCGGTCAGTTTCCATATATTTCTTTGCCAAATGGCTATCAGTTTCACGAAGCAACAAGCGTAAATTTTGAGAAAATACCATTTTGGACAGGTCAACATATCGAAAATGTTGAAGGTCAATTATATAGTGCAGCCATTCAACAAAATGAAAATTATAAAGAAGGAAGTTTTTTAGAATTGCAACGTAATTTGGAAAATGTAATCCAGCAATTGGGTGGCAAACAAATTACCCAGAGTAAAATTCCTCAACAAGAATTAGAAAAGATCCCACAAAAATTCCAAGTCGATTATGTTGCAGGATTGGGAGATGTTTTTAATAACCCGACACAGACCTTTGTGATACGTCAAGCGAATAAAAATATTTGGTTCCAATTGACACAGACAGGGAATGGACATGCTGGCCTATTCGTCGCAGAAACTAAACCTGTTGAAATTACAGCTAAAGCATTAAGTTCAGACCAACTCAAAACAGCTTTGGATAAGGACAATAAAGTCAATATTGATGTTAACTTTGCCACGGATCAAGCGAATATTTTGCCTGACTCTCAACCCCAAATTGAACAAGTCATTCAACTGCTAAAAAACAACCCTGAACTCAAATTGAGTATTAATGGTCATACAGATAATTCAGGTGATACCAAACATAATCAAACGCTTTCAGAACAACGTGCAAATGCTGTTGTTAAGGCTTTAACCAATAATACTGGAATTCAACAAAGCCGTTTAACAGCCAAAGGCTTGGGAGATACACACCCTATTGCGGATAATTCAACTGAAGACGGTAAAGCTTTAAATCGTAGAGTTGAGCTGATTAAATCTAATTAATTCTGTGAAATGCTGAGTTCAATGAACAAAGAAAACCCATTATAAATAAATGGGTTTTCTTTTAAAAATAGCTCACTCACTACATACACGATGTACTCAGTAAAACTCTATCTAGCAATCGTTTTACATCCACAGCTTGCACATCTAACATTTCAGCCACTCGTCCATAAAACACACTATAAGGTGTTTTAATAAAAGCATCCGCTTGTAATCTACTGTTGATTCTTCTGCTCATAAACAAATTTTTATCAAAAGATAAAAACTGCGATAACAACAACTTATTTACAGAAATAAAAGCTTAATTACAACAGCTTTCAATAAAAAACAAAAATATTAAATATTTTCAACAATATAAATTTGCCGAATTCAAAAAATGCATATATATTGTATATACATTTTTTTGATTATCACCTTTGGGGATAAATACGTCATGGCTGAATTACCCAAAAAGACAAAGGTGAATAAAAAAGATGGGCAACTCTTAATTCGCATTAACAGTGCTGAGCGTGACCAGTTTTTACAACTCTGTGAAACGATGGATACCAGTGCAGCACGTGAGTTAAGAAAATTTATCCGTAGTTTTATCAAAAAACATCAGCCAACGGATACTCAGACTAAGGAGTAACATGATGTCTAAGCAAGTTAAATCTTTAAAACAGAAAATCAAAGCACGTTTGGAAAAAATATCCAAACACGAAGGTAAATTGAAAAAGCTCAAAAAAAAGCTTAAAAAACAAAAGTAATTTCGATTACACATCCTAAGCTTGAACTTTGATAAAAGTGGCTTAAAAAAAGCGGCATTATTTACATAATGCCGCTTTTTGCATTTTCGAAGGGATTAAGCTAAAGCTCTATCTAACAAGCGTTTTACATCTACAGCTTGTGCATCTAACATTCCGACCACGCATCCATAAAACGCACTATAACGTGTTGCAATAAAAGCATCCGCAACAAAATCTGGTGCATGTTGTTTCAGTAAGATAGCCTGTGCCAAGATGACCAAGCGACTGACTAAGCTACGTGCCATAAATTGCAATTCATCTGCTTGTAAGCCACTAAATAATTTAAATAAAGCTTGTAATTCATCTTGTAAAATTGAATCTTGAGCTGCAACTTGTGCAAATGATTTAAATAAGACTTCAATTGATTCACGGTCACGTTGAATTGCACGTAATACATCCAAACACATCACATTACCAGAGCCTTCCCAAATAGTATTTACAGGGGCTTCTTTAAAAATACGCGCCATGATTCCTGTATCGACATAACCATTGCCACCGAAGACTTCCATCATCTCACCCGTCAACTCCACAGTACGCTTACACACCCAGAACTTTGCAGCGGGCGTCATGATTCGTCTCCATGCCAGAGATAATTCATCATCACTCTCATAGCAATGCGCAAGATGAAAACTCAATTGCATGGCTGCTTCTGTTTCCAAGGCTAAATCCGCCAATACCGCTTGCATCAACGGTTGTTCCGCCAAATGTTTACCAAAGGCCTTACGCTGACGGGTATAGGCAATACATTGCACCAAAGCCTGACGTAACATCGCACTTGAACCGACTGAACAGGTCAAACGTGTATAGTTTGCCATTTCAATAATCGTGGGAATCCCGCGCCCAGCTTCACCGATCATAATGCCCCAAGCATTTTTAAATTCAACTTCTGAGCTTGAATTACTGCGATTACCCACTTTATCTTTGAGTCGTTGTACTTGAACCGGATTTTTTGTCCCATCTTCCAGCCAACGTGGTACAAAAAAGCAGGCCAATCCATCTTGTTCAGTTTTTGCCACGACTAAATGTGCATCACACATTGGTGCAGAAAAGAACCATTTATGCCCTGTCAGTAAATATGCTTGCCCACGTCCTGACTCAGCTACAGGAACAGCCCGTGTTTCGTTGGCGCGCACATCTGACCCGCCCTGCTTTTCCGTCATCCCCATACCTAACCAAATTGATTTTTTCTGAGAAATCGGAATGTCACGTTCATCGTATTCAGTCGATAAGAGCTTTTCACCAACTTTTGCCCACAACTCAGGTTCATTTTGAATTAAGGGAATACTACCTAGCGTCATAGAATTAGGGCATAGATTGCCACACTCGACTTGTCCACTCAGGAAAAATCGAGCCGCCCAATCGACCCATTTTGAACTTGATTGTGAATGATTAAATGGATGTGCGTGTGTGTCAAATTGTCGATTTAGCCGCATCCATTTATGCCATGCAGGATGAAATTCTAGAAAATCTTTACGGCGACCACGAGCATCAAAACTATGTAATTCAGGAGTATGTCGATTGGCCAAATCGGCATATTCATAATATTCAGTAGAACCCGCAATCTTTGAAAACTCAGTTAGGCGTTGCTGATCCTGACTGCCATAACGTTGCAAAATTTCTTGTAAGACTTGATCTGTAGTCAATAAATTATAATTTTGCAGTTCGTCAAACTGATTGCTGATTTCATGTGTTTGCCAATTCTCTGCTGTGTTCATCCTGAATTCCTGTCTTGTTGTTTTTACCAATTGCATTCAGTATAGAAGAAAATACCTTCAAGGATGTTCGGATTATTTTTATGGCTTTACCTGCAATCAATGTGCGTCGTAAACCCCGCCAATCAAGGGCACGTATCACGCAAGAAGCGTTGATGGAAAGTTTTGTTCGGCTTTTACATGACCATCCTGCCAATAAAATTACCATTCGTGAAATTACCGATCTTGCTGGTGTGGGTTTAGGGACGTTCTATGAGTATTTTTCTAAAAAGGAAGATTTGATTGCTTTAACTATTCACCAACATGTAAAAAGCAATGCAGAAGTCTTAAAAAGTTATGCACAAAGCGTGTATGACTTATCCACAAAATCAGATTTTCAAAGCTATTTACAGCAAATCATTCATTTTCAACTTGAGCAAATTCAAGCACAACAATTTTTATGGGCCCAGTCTTTCTTATTAGAACGACAGGTTTCCAGTATTGAAACATATCAAAAAAGTTATGCCATGATGGTAGAGATGTGGCAAAACATGCTGAAACCTTTTATTCAGGATGATGAACAACTTAAACAGATGAGTCTAAATGTACAACGAATTTGCTATGGTTTTGTCTCGCAGACATTGTTGATTGAACCTGAGTTTAAGGATTGGAAAGTTTTGGAGGCTGATATGGTTCAGCTGCTCATCAAGTTACTTTAATTTTACATAACGCCTAGTATGTTGGTTTTTAAATAATATCTTGCCTATGAAAGAACGCTTTCTTTAAAAAAGTAATAAAATAAGCCAGTCTAGTCTCGTTTAAACTTCTTGAAAAAAATGAAAGAGCCAGAACAAATTAACAGAGAATCATCAAAACTTAGTCGTTCATCTTACTATTGCGCAATACTTAATATTTTTATTATTGCGGCAAGCATTTTTTATTCTATTTATATAGCAAGTCAGTCTTGTAAATTTACTAATATTTGTGAAAGACCACTATATGAACTTTTGTTTGTAAGTGCTGCTTTTCTCTGTACCTGTATTAGTTTAATCGGGCTTTCTCTCGCATACCTTAGTTCAAATACTGAGGAAAATGCAGATCTACATTACCGTAATTTAGGAATGGCATGGAATCGTAATATTTTATTTTTATCAATGCTTTATATTGCATTTATTGTGATAATGTTACTTACATAGACCTTATTGGTTGGGCTGTTTTTCAGTGGAAATTATTTAAATAAACCAGTTGGATAAACTGTTATTTTGCATATATAAAACCCAACTTAAGCAAAATTAAGGCATGGATTTTGGAATATAAGATAATTGAGTGAAGATCTTATTTGGCTTTTAACTTTATAATTTCTTTTTTTAACTTAAAACTATCACCATTATTCACAGGCAAGGCTTTTGTGAATGTTACTTGATATAAATCACGAGAAACTTTGATTATCTCTATAGATTGCACAGAAAAATCAGTTGGACATATCGCGCGTGAACCACTGGAAGCACATAAATTTAAAGGATTTTTATCAAATACTCTTTTACCATTGATAGAAATAGACATAAGAGGATAATCTAGTAAGCCTAACATTCCCTGAGTATTGGCATTATAGAAGCCACTTTCAACAACTAATTTTATAGCCCCACATTGGTGTATAGATTTTTTGCTTCCTAATCGTGTAATGTTTCCCTCGGAATCTTCTTTACTAATCAATAATGAATCCACATCAATATTATATTCTTTAAAATCTTTTAAAAATGATCCTTGTTGTTTAGCAGAAAAATAGAAATTTGATTTTTTATCATTGCAATAATAATGGATTCTTCCATCACTAATGTATTGTAATTCTTCTGCATAGACATGAAGTGCCGTAAGATAGCATGCTATACATAGAAAAAATAATTTAATTTTACGCATATAAATTTCCGCAAAAAGTAGGTCTGAATTATTTCTTTTTTGGTGCATCATTGAGCATGATGTAGCCATTCTGTGCATTTACAAACATTCTAGCGTCCATATTTCTACGATTTTGAACTCCTCGAGACCACATCCTGTTTGATGTATTGAAATGGTTTCTTAAATATTTAGGTACTTCACTATATTTTCCACTATTTAGTAAATCAACTAATGCAACCTTATTTGTGCCAGCAGGCTGTTTATTACCATTTTCATCGTATAAAGTTGATGCTGTGCCAGACAATGCACCTTTTCCTCCATTAAAACAGAGGTCAATAATTGCATCCATTTCATATTGATGCAGAGGAACATTGACTATCTGGTTGAGAGTGTTGCCACCATTTAGACCAACATCTTCATCTTTCAGTTTAAGCATCTGTTCCATTGATAGTGGTTGTGGGTATTCACCACCAGCTTTAAATCGACCATTTTTTATTTCTGAGTCTTTAATTTTATGCCCAATTCCAATTGTATTATTCCCACCTTCAGGAGAGGGATATTCTCTTGGTATAGCCCCTTCAGCTTTAATCATAGCTTGTCGTAATGTGTCTGATATCTTCCAAGGCTTTTTTAATCTATTTGTTTTTCCTTCAGTTATTGCATTCGATGTTAAGTTGCTCTTAGCCGTTGCAATTAATACGTTACCGTGATCATTTGCATTGTTTAAATTATTGCCAATATAGACCTTAATAACAGAGGTGGATCAGGAAATTTGAACAACACTTATAAGTGATATTTTGCTCCCCAAATGATGTTATAAACATCAATATATGGAGTATTTTATGGCACGTAGACCAAGAAGAAATCATTCAAATGATTTTAAAGCTAAGGTAGCACTTGCTGCGATTAAAGCAGAAAAAACACTTGCTGAATTGAGTGCTGAATTTGATGTTCATCAAAACCAAATTATCGACTGGAAAAATCAACTGATTTCAGCTTCCTCGCAAGCTTTCGATCAATCAAAAGCTCCAACAGAACCACCCATCGATCTAAAAAAACTACATGCAAAAATCGGTGAGCAGGCATTAGAAATTGATTTTTTAGAAGGTGTGTTGAAGAAACTGGGCCGCTTCAACCACAAAAGTTAATCGATGACTCACTTCAGATTTCAGTATCTAAGCAAGCTCAGCTGCTGAAAGTCTCCCGTGGTTGTTATTACTATCGCCCAAAACCTGTGAGTGCATCAGATCTGAAGCTGATGCGGTGTATGGATGAGTTACATATGCAATACCCTTTTGCAGGTAGCCGTATGATGCGTGATTTGTTGAATCGTCAAGGACATCATATAGGACGACGTCATACACGTACTTTAATGAAGAAAATGGGCATTAATGCGTTATATTGCAAACCAAATTTAAGCCAGGCTAATCAAGCTCACCGCAAATATCCATATCTGCTCAAAGGATTGGCTATTCAGCGCAGTAATCAAGTGTGGTCTACGGATATAACGTATATCCCTATGGCAAAAGGCTTTGTTTATTTATGTGCTGTGATTGATTGGCATAGCCGCAAGGTACTTGCGCATAGAGTATCGATTAGTATGGAGGTTACATTTTGCATAGAAACATTAAATGAAGCTATTGAAAAATATGGTCGACCTGAAATATTTAATACAGACCAAGGCAGTCAGTTTACCAGTGATGCATTTATTGATGTATTGAAATCAAATGGCATTCAAATCAGTATGGATGGTAAAGGTCGATGGGTTGATAATGTGATGGTTGAACGATTATGGCGGAGCGTTAAATATGAAGAGGTGTATCTCAAAGCCTACAGCAATGTTTTGGATGCGAAGAAGCAATTAAACGCATATTTTGAATTTTATAATTTGAAACGACCTCATTCGAGTCTGGACAAAATGACTCCAGATGAGTTTTACTATGACCAGCTACCACAACAAAATAAGGTAGCTTAACTAGAGCAGAGTATCACTTATAAATAAGCTTTTAGTTGTTCAAACATGTGGGACCACCTCTCTATTTTAGATATACCATCAACTTCATATGTGTAAGGCATTTTAGTTAGAAGTTTATTTTGACCATCTTTAAGAAGAAAGATCATGTTATAACTACCAACTACTAAGTTATTAGTTAAATTTTGTTGAGAGTTAGTATGCTGAAAATTAGAAGCAAGGGAACGTAAACTAGAACCCTGACTATCCCCCACAACATGATCCTGCTTTGGTAAAATTTTTGCCCCACAAGTGAGTTGATCACCAACATAAGCAACAGCTTTACCATCAAAAATAATATGATCGTGACTTTTAATAATTTTCGACCAACACTTACATTTAGGACAAAAATGCCCATCACCAGCAACTAAAAACAAGCTCCCCATTTGAGAAGCGCTCATTTGAGTTGCCCTAATAATTCCACCATGATCAGTCATAGAGTGATCTATCGCAAAACCTTTAGCCATGATTTTCCCCTTTAGAAATTAATCATGATTCAAAAAGTCTTTAGGAATTGCTCGATCCGCATATAAACGGAATACAAAACTTGATTGTAGACTTTCGATAATTTCATCACCATTTTCCAAACGGCTTCCAACAAGCGCTACCTCAAAACCTTCGATTTTTCCTTCCTCACCAGCACCTGAAATGATTTTAGAGCGTGAACCATCTTGATAAATGGCTTCATCCCCTACTGCTGCAATAAGGTGGTCTTCTGCTTTCACTCGTTGATTAATTCTTGCTTTAACTAACCCACCATTTTTAGTTTTGGAGCCATGTGTTGCTGCTAAAAAATTCTTATGAGGTTGTTTATTTATAAATTCTTGTTCAGCCAATATACGCTGTTGAATTTCGTCAGTAGACAATTTCAATATCTCATCTTGAGAAAGTTGCGATAAAAAAAGCTTATGATTCATGGTTACACTCCATACTTATCTTGTTGTTTGTTTTATAAAAAGAAAATAGTTGAGCCATATTTCGAATGATAAAATTGAGAATATTTGGCAAATAAATTCTTGTTTTAGTAAAAAACCTCTAACCCTTGCAACTTAGAGAGGGAGGCATTTAATTTTTAGATACATATGTTTGTTTATATTAGTAAAAATAGTTAAATAAAATTTAATATACATTGTAGTAAATAAACACAGTATAGTTTATACGAAATTTAATAAAAAACTAGATCTATCTACTCAAAACTTTCTATATAGGCTTTCAGCGTCGTAAAAAATGCGCTCAAGCAGTTTTATATAAAATCACTTACTTCACACCACGCAAAGTTATGTTCCCCCATTAATCGCTAAAACAAATCAATAATAATATTTTTATCAATTTCACAAATATAAAAAATCACTCTAAAGTAAAGTTATCGCTTTAAAACATTGCTCGCTCTTCCTTAAACAACAGTATTTTAAAGCAGATAAAGACCGGTAAGTTGTTTCTAAAAATAAATGACAAATCATTTATTTTTAGATCAATTAGATTTAACAATTGTTCACTATATTGGTTTTTCAATTACGGTTAATGTCATGTAATAGCGAATATTCTTTATCTATTCCATCTATTCAAAAATGAATACATGATTAATTAAAAATGGAGAAATAGAATGAGCCAAGACTCAAAAAAATGTCCTGTAACCCACCTGACAACGGCTTTTGGCGCACCTGTTGTAGACAACCAAAATAGTTTAACGGCAGGCGCACGTGGTCCTCTACTGGCACAAGATTTATGGTTAAACGAGAAACTGGCCAACTTTGTACGCGAGGTGATTCCTGAGCGCAGAATGCATGCAAAAGGTTCAGGTGCTTTTGGTACATTTACCGTAACTCACGATATTACCCAGTACACACGCGCTAAAATCTTCTCACAGATTGGTAAACAAACAGAAATGTTTGCACGCTTCACCACTGTAGCTGGTGAACGTGGTGCAGCAGATGCAGAACGCGATATTCGAGGCTTTGCACTTAAGTTCTATACCGAAGAAGGTAACTGGGATCTCGTTGGAAACAACACTCCCGTCTTTTTCATGCGTGATCCACGTAAATTCCCAGATTTAAATAAAGCCGTAAAACGCGACCCTAAAACCAATCTACGTAGTGCAACCAACAACTGGGATTTTTGGACGTTATTACCTGAAGCTTTGCATCAGGTGACAATTGTGATGTCTGATCGTGGTATTCCAAAAAGCTTCCGCCATATGCATGGTTTTGGTAGTCATACGTACAGCTTTATCAATGCAAACAATGAACGTTTTTGGGTCAAATTTCATTTCCGCACCCAACAAGGCATTGAAAATTTAACCGATGCTGAAGCGGAAGCGGTTGTTGCTAAAGACCGCGAAAGTAATCAACGTGATTTATTTGATTCGATTGAAAATGGTAACTTCCCAAAATGGAAGCTCCAAATTCAAGTCATGCCTGAAACAGATGCAGAAAAAGTCCCTTATCATCCATTTGACCTGACCAAAGTTTGGCCTCATGCAGATTATCCACTGATTGATGTGGGTGAGTTTGAGCTGAATAAAAATCCTGAAAACTTCTTCCTTGATGTAGAGCAATCGGCTTTCGCACCAAGTAACTTAGTTCCAGGTATCAGTGTTTCACCTGACCGTATGTTGCAAGCGCGATTATTTAACTATGCCGATGCTCAACGCTACCGTTTGGGTGTGAATTATCAACAAATTCCTGTCAATGCTGCACGTTGCCCTGTTCATTCTAATCACCGTGATGGTCAAGGTCGTGTCGATGCAAACTATGGCGGTTTACCACACTATGAACCGAATAGTTTTAGCCAATGGCAGGAACAAGCTCAGTTTAAAGAACCACCATTAAAAATCAGTGGTGATGCAGATCATTGGGATTTCCGCCAAGATGATTCGGATTATTTCAGCCAACCACGCGCTTTATTCAATTTAATGAATGATACGCAAAAACAAGCACTGTTTGATAATACGGCGGGTGCGATGGGTGATGCACTTGATTTTATTAAGTATCGTCATATCCGTAACTGTTATGCATGTGACCCCGCCTATGGTGAAGGCGTGGCAAAAGCCTTGGGCTTAACTGTTGCAGATGCACAAGCTGCACGCGATAGCGATCCTGGTAAAGGTCATCCTGGTTTTCAATAAGCCTAGCTCAATATAAAGTCATTCAATAGAAACCGCCTTCGGGCGGTTTTTTATTTTGTGTAAATACACTATATTGAAGAAACTCCCAATCGCGAGTAAAGCCATGCAACAGAAAATTGAAGCGATAATTCAACAACATGACATCATTTTATTTGATGAAATCTGTGTGTTATGTAATGGCTGGGCAAAGTTTTTAATCAAATATGATACACAGGCACAATTTAAATTAACTTCGGTGCAATCACCTTTAGGGCAAGACATCTTAAGACATTACCAAATGCCCACAGAGCAATTTGATAGCATGTTGGTGATCAAAAATGGGTTATGGGATACCCAAATTTATCCGAGATTTTCTATACCGCCGAGTCGCTTTAAATCGCTATCGTTTATTTGGTACAACTAAACAGTGTTTACTACCTTCATCTGAAAATAAAAAACATTTCTTGGAACATAGCATTGATGCAAAATTTTAAAGCACTTCAGAATGCCCTATTGACCATTCATATTTCACTGGCTGTCTTATGGTTCTATCAGGGGCTCATCCCTAAAATCATATATAAAGTCATCGAAGAGCAACAATTTTGGCAATTTACAGGGATTCAATTGTTGCCCATTCCTAGACTTATTGAACTCTCAGGATTTGGAGAAATAATATTTGGTGGATTATTTCTTATTTTTAGACAATCAAAGCTTCTGCATTATTTAAATATCATCGCGATGCTGTTGTTTTTACTGGTTGTCGCGATCGTTTATCCACACTATTTTGCGCAGGGTTTTAATCCTTTCATCATGAATACCGCAATGGCTGCACTGTCTATTGTCGCAATTCAACTTCTCAATGCTCAAAAAGCCGAATAAACTTACATTCGCACATTTGTACCAAACTGCTCTTTCCATCCTTTGGTTTCAGTGGCAATTTGCTTGGCAAGTTTGCTTTTCACTTCTTGAATTAAGCGCGCCCGTTCCTGTCCATGCACAAATCGACCTTTATAATCACTTTGCATGGTTTGAATATATTCACTCAGTGCACGTTGTTGTTGCTTGGTTTTTGGAGCGGTATGCAAAAATTGAAGGTATTCCTCATCTGGGTTTGTGCTAAGCGGATCACCCAAAATATCTTCAACATATAGTACAGCACTGACTAATTTCACTTTACCCTTTGCATCCACAGTATAGGTTTGTTTACGCACACCATAAGGATAGGTCCAGAGTCCCTGCCGATCACCCGAAGCCCAGTAGCTATAAAAAATAATATTGTTTTCTTTGATCTCATAATCACCCAATTCAATCTGGAGAATACTACAGTCACCCGTGGTTGAATAAATTGTATGCGTGAGCAACTTTTGATTATTTCGATATAATTCAATATCTTTACGTAAAGAATCAGCTTCTTCTTCATTCATCACTGTTTTCAACTCAAAATTATTTTGATTAATTTGTATATTTTGAGTCTCAGCAAAAGCTGTACTGGATAATGCCAGTAACATCAATAAAGTTTGGATTATTTTCATTATTCATCTCCCTTGATTTTTCAATCAGGAATCAACACTATTTTTTAGTTTGGGTAAATACACCCTAATCCTGACACAGCTTTTGCAAAACTGGAAGTATTTCACCGGCCTGACTAAAAGGTTGTGTTTGACGATAATGCTCGACCTTTTTAACCAGTTTATAGTTTTTATCGTCCTGACTTTTAAACTGCTCAAGTCGTGTAAATGTCCGATCCTTACACAATACTTGATAATAATTAATCGTGTATTGTCTTTTTGGGTTCACACTTTTAACCCAAGCTTGAATAAGCTGATTACCATCAGATATTGTGGTGATACTTTCAAAAAATTGAGTATTTGAATTTTGATGAATTAATTTCCATTCATCACCCGTTTCCAAATCATATTTTTCATTGAGAGGTTTAATACTCTCTGTATCATCTGCTGCTGGACTATCTTCGGCTGTTGCCATAGTCATTTGATCTCCATCAGCACAAGGCGCATTTGAAACACAATCCGCCTTAGCCGCTTGAGTTAGGTCTATAGATTTTGCAGCGACTGAAGTCATCACCAAACAAAATAACAAAGTACTGGATAAGATTTTTATCATTTTTAGTGTTCTCAATTTTTATGGCTCAATAAGGGCCCACTACACCACCAATTTACGACCTTCACGGATACAGTAGAATGGATTAACCATTTTTGATGAATTCTTCATGGCCTTTTGTAAATCCTGCTCAGGCTGTTCCCGCGCTTCATCCGTCAATTGGAAAGTACGGTAATGAATTGCCAAAGAGCGTTTGGCTTGTAAATCTAAATGCGCCTGAAAAGCATCTTGTGGATTCATGTGCATATATTTCATTAACGCTCTTGGTTCATACGCACCGATTGGCAATAACGCAATTCGCGGTGAGCCTAAACGTTTTTGAATTTCTTTAAAATGCGGTGAATACCCTGTATCGCCAGCAAAGAAGAAATGACCATGTTGCGATACCACAGAAAAACCACCCCACAATGCAATATTCTGATCACGTAAACCACGACCCGAACCATGCTGTGCAGGGGTATAAATAATTTTTAAGTTTTTAAATAATGCAGATTGCCACCAGTCCATCTCAATCACATGGAACTCTTTAGGCAAGTAACAGGCATTGCCCAAACCTGTATAGATTGGCATAGCAAATTTGTTGTGTAGCCATCTTAAAGAGGCTAAATCCATATGGTCATAGTGATTATGACTGAGTAAAACTGCATGAATCTCTGGCAATTGCTCTAAAGCAATTCCAGCAGGAATCACCCGTTTTGGTCCACGCCCATGTTTCGGACTAACATAATCGGCCCAAACAGGATCAGTTAAAAAGTTATAGGGACCAATTTGAACCAGTACAGTCGCATGACTCACAAACCAGATTTGCCAATCATGCTCATCAGCATCTGGTCGATTCTGAGGTAATACACGTTTTGCCGCATAGAATTCTGATGATTCTTTTTGAGTATCCACATTCCAAGTATATGATTTTCGGGTACCCAGCCATTTCATCAAATCCCAACGGCTACGCCCTTGTGGTTTACGTATTTCATTAAAGAACCGTTCACCATTATGCTGATTTGAACCAATCACACTAAATACAGGTTTATACCATGTATGTGACAGACAATTTTCAGTATCAATTCGATAATGCAATTGTTGAACTTGCTGAGATGGAACAGTCTTATTTTGCATTGTGTTGTCTTGTACCGTTGTATCTTCAAGACGGACCATTGGCTCTTGTTTCGACATGATTACTCTAAACGCCCTTTCATTCTTTCAAGCCATACTTGCTGTGTTTGTGGCTTCACGAATAATGCCACGATTTCGGGATGAATACTTTTAATCTTTGCTTCAATTCTGTTCACACAGGCTTCGATATCATCTGAAGTTAAACTATCTTTAAACTCTAAGCTTAAAGAAGCAATCACCTGATGTGCACCCATTTGTTCAGTCAGTACGCCATTTGCTGAATATACGGCAGGATCTTCCTGAGCAATTTTCAATACATTATGACGTAGTTTTGGATCTGCTGTTTCACCCATCAACAACCCTTTGGTTTCCCTTGCCAAAAGCAGGGCTGAGATGGCTAAGACAACACCAATCAGTACCGAAGCCACACCATCTAAAACGGGTAAATTAAACTGCTGAGCACAAAATATTCCCAGCAATGCAATGATTAAGCCAATTAAAGCTGCTGAGTCTTCAAATAAAACTGTAAAGGTTGTCGGATCTTTACTGCGACGAAAAGCTTCAAAATATCCCATTTGACCTTTGGTCTTTTTAAATGTTTTCAACGCAATAAACCATGAAGTGCCTTCACAAAGCAGCGCAAACCCGAGTACCACATAATTGACCAATGGGGATTGTATAACTTCTGGATGACGAATATGTTGAATACCCTGATAAATTGAAACCACAGCACCTAAAGCAAAAACCAACAATGCGACAATAAAGGCCCAGAAATATAACTCTCGCCCATAACCAAAGGGGTGATGATAATTTGCAGGCTGCTGTGATTTTTTTAAACCATACAGCAATAAGATTTCATTTAAAGTGTCTACGACAGAATGGACCGCCTCGCTGAGCATTGCCGAACTATTTGTAATATAAGCCGCAACAAACTTAACCAGAGCAATGGCTAAATTGCCCAAAAGTGCTGCATATACAACAATTTTGTTGGAATCTGACATTTATTGTCCTGTTTTTTATCATCAAATACATCAATTTGATTTTTATATCTGTCCTGCTTCATATTAGCGAAACTATCTGTGATTTTTCTTTATTTTTTGTTGCTTTTCACAATTGAGTGAATCTTTTATGGAATCCAATTTAACCAATATTCTAAATACTCCGTCGCAGTCTCATCCACAATTATTAAAAATTTGGGAAGCTTCTGTACGTGCGACTCATGACTTTTTAAACGAACAACATATCTTACAAATTAAAACGCTCATCATTCAGCATCATTATTTTGATCATGTGCGATTGTTTCATGTGGAACGTGAAGGTCAAATCGTTGGGTTTATGGGGCTGGCTTATCAAAAGATTGAAATGTTATTTATTGACCCTAAATTTTTTGATCAAGGTATCGGTTCCATGCTCATTCAAAAAGCCCTTGAGTTAGGTGTGCATGAGGTAGATGTCAACGAACAAAATATTCGTGCTTTGGAGTTTTATAAGAAACATAACTTCCAACAAATTGCGCGTTCGGAACTTGATGCTGAAGGTAATCCATTTCCAATTTTGCATTTGAAACTAAAGAAGCCTTCCATCTAAGTGTTTTGAGATAGAGCGATATCAAAAACATCATCATAAACACCCAGATCAAGCTGACTATCCATGACGACGAAACCGATCTTGCCCCCTATCTGCAAGTCGGTTCTAGTAATCCTCAGCATGATCATGTTTATCAGACAGATTGCAACAACTTAAACCAGTGCAATCAAGCACTTTTCAAGTGTTCCTTCATATAAATTTGGATCACTATAGATTGATGACGAGATACATCAATTAAGACATCGATATCAATTTTTCCATTCCTGAAAGTACGCTTATGACAAGTAAGGGCTATAGATAAATTGATGCAACTTTGTACAGATGATGGCTTCTAGGCTAGAGATTAGCGAATTTTTTTTGTTTTAATTAAGATATTTTATCAATTATTCACCATGTTATTTTCTATATTAAAATAACAATGATTTTGAAAAGTTCATTTATTTTCTAAATACTATAATCGTCTTCACCTGACAGTTGTTTATAGATTATACTCTTTGAAAATCTTAGTAAGACATTTTTTGGATTATTCTTTGGACGCGTTATATGGAATTACGACATCTGAGATACTTCATTACTGTGGCTGAAGAACTCAACTTTAGCAAAGCAGCATTGAGACTTTATACAGCACAACCCTCACTCAGCCAGCAGATCAAAGATCTTGAAGAAGATGTCGGTGTTCGGCTGTTAAATCGGACCAAGCGTAAAGTTGAACTTACTGAAGAAGGTGCTGTTTTTCTGGAGCAAGCACGCTTAACTTTAGCACAAGCCGATAAGGCTGTTGCTATGGCAAGACAGGTCTCCAAAGCCAGACAGCTATTGTTAAGAATTGGGTTTGTACCCGTGGCCGAAATAAAGATTTTCCCTTATATCTTACCGAATTTAAGGGTACAAAATCCTGAGCTAAAAATTGAGTTATTAAGCTTAAATAACCTTGAACAAATGCGCGCATTGAAAAAGGGTGAGCTAGATATCAGCTTTAGCAGGCACAATTTTCATAATGATGAAATCGAAAGTAAATTTGTGCTCCGTGAGCCGTTAATTTTTGTTTTACCCAAAGATCACCCTTTAGCCAAGTATGAACGTATCCCTGTTAAAGCGCTCAATGGGATCGATTTTATAATTCCTGCTGAAGAACAATCCACGACTTTGCACAACACCATTTTAGAGTTTGCCAAACACAATCATATTGAATTGAATATCGTCCAAAAAGCTGACAATATTTCATTGAATATTAACTCAGTTGGAGCGGGCTTAGGCTGTACAATTTTGCCAAGTTATATTGCGCCATTAATCAACAATAACACTGTCATTCGACCTTTAGAGATTGAGCTTCCCTATCTAGACTTGTATGTAAGTTATCGAAAAAGTGCTGGCTCTGTTGCAATACAAAAATTCATTGAACTATTAACCAAGGTATTTTATCTGGATATCAATCGTTTAGAGCAAGAATAAGACCGCTGCGACAAGACATAGAGCATAAGCTTATTTTTTAATATGACGACTTAAACCAATCGAACTTAATGCTCATTTTATTTGCTTAAATATCCATCATTTTTTAATTCAGGCGGTGTTCATCATGGTAGGACGTGCATTTCACCAACTTCGATCAGGTATTCTGTCTCGTCCATATTTCTTTATTAGTTTTCTCCTTACAGCAGTTGTGTATATGGGGATGTCTTTGAGTACAAACTGGCAGTGGTCAACCAATTTATTATTCAGCTGGAATATTGCCACTCTGGTCTACTTAATCCTGACCCTAAAAATGCTTTGGGCAACCAATCAAGCGCATATTTTAAAGCGTGCTCAGCAGCAGGATGCCAGCAAATGGATCATTTTGCTGTTGGTTGTGCTCTCACTCATCATGTGTTTTATTGCCATTATTATTGAATTGGCACATTTGCCCGATGTGACTGGAGTTAAAGCAGGACATATCGCCTTAGCAATTTTAACCATCATTTTTGCATGGTTATTTATGCATACTATTTTTGCTATTCACTATGCACATGACTTTTACTTGGCAGTGGAGAATCATCAGGATGGTGGATTGGACTTTCCAAAAACACCTAAACCAACTTACCCTGAGTTTTTGTATTTTAGTTATGTCATTGGTACTTCTGCACAAACAGCAGATGTATCGATTACATCTCGTTCGATGCGCGTTTTAAATATTCTCCATATCCTTTTGGCGTATGGATTTAACACGACGATTTTGGCGATCTGTATTAATGTTGCCGCAGGTTTTATTTAACTGAAGTAAAAATAGAGGGATTAACACCAAAAGCCAATCTCCAAAGCTTTTTATCATTTTTCTGCGCTTGAATGTGACTAAAAAACCTCAATGCAAACCCAGCACGAGATCATGCTAAGTTTGCATCGTCTTGATGATTTAGTCGCTAAAAAGTGCTTGATTATTTCTTAAGTTTTTTCGGCTTTTGATTGAATTAAGATATTTTTCAATTGCAGGATGGCTTTCAATCTCTGCCATCTTCAATTGCCAAAATAGCATGGAACCAACAAACACATCGGCTACCGTAAATTGCTCACCACATAGATAAGGTTGAGCCTGCTCCAAGCCCTGAATTAAAGCCGTATAGGTGTCCTGAAAGTTTCCATAGCCAATATGCATTTTTTGCTCGTCGGTAATCTCAACTTTTAATGCGCGATCCGTCGTGGCTGCATCCCACGGTCCAGCAGCAAAGAATAACCAACGGAAATACAAGCCACGTTTTGGATCATCCAATGCTGGTGCAAGTCCTTGATCAAAAAACTTATCTGCCAAATAGGCGCAAATTGCAGGCATTTCGTAAATCACCACATCGCCATCGACTAAGGTGGGTACTTTGCCAAATGGGTTAATCTTTAGATAAGACTCCGACTTCATTTCAGTGTGATAAGCCAACTCAATTTTTTCAAATTCAGCACCCAGTTCGATCAGTAACCATTCAATAACAAGACCTCTAGACTGCGCGTTGCTATATAGTTTTAAGCCCATTTTTTCCATTCCTTTATAGTGGTGTATTGAATATAAAGGGCGGCTGTGTCAGTTTTTGTCAGGAGCTTTTGAGCATGGATTTTTTTTGCAGCTCTTTTTGCCACCATGCCTGAAAAAGATGGCGCTTAAACTCTGGGTAAATGATTTCGGTCACAGTTAATTTTTGAATCCGATCTAAACGAAAATTTCGAAAATCCTCACGTAATTCACACCATGCAGCCAACAACATTTTGTCATTGAAATACCCTAAGACAAAAGGCCAAAGCATACGGCTAGAGATATTTTGTTTTTCATCTAAATAATGCACTTCTATCTTGACCTGATAACGAATTGCTAGACGTACTTGTTCGACAACTTTTTCATCAACCACAAGCCAATGGTTGATAGACCGAAGCATGGTTTCATCAATCAGTTCTTGTTTATTCTTGGGCAATACCGCATTGAGTTTGGCCAAAACTGAATGTGCAGCATTTTTTAATGCTGGATCTGGCACTGACCTTAACCAATGCAATGCCAAGAACACTGCTTCGACTTCCGTTTCATCCAAACTCATCGGAGGCAGTAAAAAGTTTTCTTTTAGCTGAAATCCTAAGCCCGCACAGCCCTCAATATTGACACCTTGGTCACGTAAACTTTCAATATCCCGATAAACACTTCGGACACTAATTTCCAAATGTTCTGCTAAGCATTGCGCGGTAATGGGATAACGCTGTTCACGTAAAAGTTGTAATAAAGTGAGTAATCGAATAGAACGGCTCATGGTCAATTTTCTTATTATATCTCTTTGGTTTTATCTAAGTTTACGCTGAGGGCAATCTGCAAACAGCGTAAAAACAGCATCTAAGCAACTTCACTCGCCTTAAGCTGTTGAGTTAAAAACTGATGTAAATGATCGACGTTATCCGCGATCGTCAGCGGATTAAAACGCTGTAATACATCAATCGCATGTACCCCATAACTCACCCCAACACGTGGCATGGCAATGTTCTGTGCCATTTCTAAGTCATAAGATGTATCACCCACCATAATGGCTTGCTCCGCCGAAATTCCAGTGTAATCTAAAATTTCAGCCAACATCAATGGATCTGGTTTGGATTTGGTTTCGCTCGCTGCACGGGTGATCTCAAATAAATCCTGACTCTGGGTCTGAGCCAAAACACGATCTAAACCACGACGGCTCTTCCCTGTTGCAACTGCCAATTTGATATTTTGATTTTTTAAATCATGCAACATTTCAGAGACACCAGCGAACCACAAATCATCTTTGGAATGCTCAACATAATGATCGCCATAGCATTTCAAAATTTCAGTGTGTAACTCGGGAACTTTTGGAAATAACACTTGAGCAACTTCAGGTAAACCCAAACCAATAATACTTTTCGCAGCATCAGCTGTTAACGGTTGGTCAAAGGCTTCTGCAGCAACCAATAAACTCGCCACAATTTGCCCAACTGAATCAAATAAAGTGCCATCCCAATCAAAAATGATAAGTTCTACAGGTTTTTGCATGAATTATTTCCAATATTTGCTCAGTTTACGCATGACTAATGTTTAGATCTTATGCCCTTTACATGACAAGCTAACGCATTTTTAAACACAAAGGGAACTTTTCATAAAACAAGTTCCCTTTGTGTAAAAGATAAAGTGAGCAGCGAGATCGAATCAATCTTTCTTTTGTGCTCTTAACTGCGCAACCAAGCTTTGCATATCTTCAGGTAAAGGCGCTTCAATCACAGGATAACCAGGAATTTCAAGGCGCATTGCATGTAGGCTCAATCGACGAGCTTTGGGTCCACGATACTCTGTTTCATGACCATACTTATCGTCACCCACTAAAGGATGACCAATACTTAAACCATGCACACGAATTTGATGGGTACGGCCTGACAGTGGAGAAGCATAGACCAGTGTCGCATGCATAAAGCGCTCGGCAACTTTCCATTGTGTCTTAGATTCTTTACCTTCTTCTGAGACACGTACACGACGTTCACCATTGGACAGTTCATAGCGCAATAAAGGTTGATTAATCAACTGTTGATCTAAACTCACTTGACCTTTAACAATCGCAGCATAGGTTTTTTTAATTTTATGCTCACGCAACATATCTTGTAGCGCCTTCAATGTGCTGCGTTTTTTACTCACCATCACCAGACCCGAAGTATCGCGGTCAATACGATGAATCAACTCCAAATATTTTTTACCTGTTGCCGCGCGTAAGCCTTCAATTAAGCCATATGCCACACCGCTTCCACCATGTACGGCAATTCCAGACGGCTTGTTGACCACCAATAAACCTTCATCCTCATACACCACACGGCTGAGTAAGCTTTGTGCAACCTTATCGGATACAGGTGCATCAGTTTCGTCTTTTTGCTCAAAGCGAATAGGTGCAACACGGATTTGATCGCCAATCGCTAGCTTAGTTTCTGCTTTTATACGCTTTTTATTGACGCGCACTTGACCTTCACGAATTAAACGATAAATACGGCTTTTCGGCACACCTTTCAGGCGAGTAAATAAGAAATTATCGATGCGCTGGCCTTCTTGATGCTCGTCTACTTCAAACCAAGTTACATTTTGCCATTGTTGCGTAGAATTCATACAGTTAGGTGATCCAATAAAAAACTAAAATTTGATTAAAAACTGATCATTTAGACTATGCTTTTCATACAAAATAAGCATATAGCCCATAGGCAGATGATTCAAGGTTTGCTATAGTCAGCGCACGGATACCACCGTAAGTGAAATTTAGTGCCACCCTTTTTTAAAAATGAAAGCGTGACACAAACGATAAAATTCACGACAGATGCGGAAAGGTCCCAAAAGAATATGCCGACGCCGAAGGCTTTATTATATCGGCAAAAAGACAAACTGTTGCGTTTAATTGTACTTAAAGTACAGAAATCAGTTTGTTTAAAAATATATGTCGCCAACCCAGACGTTGGTTTTTAAACATAAACTGATACACATCAGGCAAGTCGCTGTAGAGTGTTATTCAGGACATAAGTGTTTGAGGCATTGGAACTGCACAATTTGTAAAGGTACGATGATAATTCCGTATCAAGACGCTCTCACAAAAGTTGAGATGCTCTTCGAGCAATGTGATAGTGAAAGACGAATCAAATCAGTCATCCAATGCACCACTTAAGTGCCAGTGAAGAGCTCAAAACTTTAATCGTGCAAAGATTAAAGAAGTATTGCAGCATCAATACAGGCATCAAACCCAACCTTGCTCAAAACAAGTGGGTAAACTACTCAGATCATATTGGATGTATCCGTGATTTGAGCATTGATCCAATATTTTAGATGTTCGCTTCACTTAAAAAAGATAGCGAGTTGTTGGTGTGAATCACTATTAGGTGTTACACCCATGAAACGTATGTTGATTAATGCAACACATGCCGAAGAAGTTCGCGTTGCACTCATCACTGGTCACCGTCTTTACGATTTCGATTTAGAAAACCGTACACGTGAACAAAAGAAAGCCAATATCTATAAAGGCCATGTCACTCGCGTAGAGCCTTCTTTAGAAGCTGTATTTGTAGAGTATGGTGCGGGTCGTCAAGGTTTCTTGTCGATGCGCGAAATTGCCAATACTTACTACAAGGCAGACCCTCGCCAAACATCAAATATTCGTGAACTCATCACTGAAGGCACTGAACTTTTGGTTCAAGTTGAAAAAGAAGAGCGTGGCAACAAAGGCGCTGCACTTTCAACTTATATTTCCCTTGCTGGTCGCTATTTAGTCTTGATGCCGAACAACCCAAAAGGTGGTGGTATTAGCCGTCAAATTTCGGGTTCAGTTCGTGAAGAACTTAAAGAAATGTTGGCGTCATTAAATACCCCACGTGGTATGAGCGTAATCGTTCGTACAGCAGGGATTGGCCGTTCACAAGAAGAACTGCAACTTGATCTTCAACATTTGTTAGACCTGTGGGCACAAATCCAAGGTACAGCAAACTCTGGTCCATCACCAATGCTTGTTCATCAAGAAGCTGGTGTGGTGACGCGTGCTATCCGTGACTATTTACGTGATGATGTTGCAGAAATTTTAATTGACTCAGAGCAAGCCTATAACGAAGCCTATAACTTTGTTAAAGCGGTAATGCCAAATCAATTGGATAAGTTAAAAACCTATACGTTAAATGAACCGTTATTCGCGCATTTTGGTATTGAAAGTCAAATTCAAACAGCTTATGAACGTGAAGTTAAACTTCCTTCAGGCGGTTCAATTGTAATCGACCAAACTGAAGCACTGGTTTCAATCGACATCAACTCGGCGAAATCAACACGCGGACATGATGTAGAAGAAACTGCGCTTAGCACCAACTTAGAAGCAGCTGAAGAAATTGCTCGCCAATTACGTTTACGTGATATTGGTGGTTTGGTGGTGATCGACTTTATCGATATGACCAAAGAACGCAACCAACGTATGGTTGAAGCTAAACTTCGTGAAGCGACACAAAGTGATCGTGCCCGTATCCAGTTCGGTCAATTATCACGTTTTGGTTTAATGGAAATGAGCCGTCAACGCTTACGCCCATCTCTTGAAGAAGCTACAGGTTATGTATGCCCTCGCTGTCATGGCACAGGTATGGTACGTGATCTACGTTCTCTTTCTCTTTCAATTATGCGTAAAGTTGAAGAGATTGCATTACGTGAACGTCAAGGTGAAGTTCAAGTTGAAGTGCCTGTTGAAATTGCAGCATTCTTATTGAATGAAAAGCGTCACAGTCTGGTTTACTTAGAACAAACGTCAAATGTGCGTGTTACTGTACTGCCACATCCACATTTAGAAACACCACATTACGAAATCTCATATAACCCAGAAGGTTTTGCGCCAACTAGCTATGAACGTACTGAAGCTACCCGTTCAAGCGAAAAAGAATTGGGATATGAGTCATCTGAATGGCATTTAGAAGAAGAGCAAACGCAACACAATGCTGCGCCAGCTCAAGCACAAAACAATAAGCAAAACAGAAAGCAACAACCTGCTCAAGCTCAAAAAGCTCAGCAAGCGGTTCAAGCACAAGTTGCTCAACCAGCTTCTAGCCCATGTGCTTGGTTAGAAAATCTGTTTGTACAAAAACAAGCAGCAACTGTTGACCAATCACGTACTGCAAACAATGCAGCTGCAGCCATTGAACAAATGATTAATGGTGGTGCTGTAAGCCGTGGTCAATTTGGCCAAGTGAATAGCAATAGCGCGCCAGCTGCAATTGAAGCTCAAGTTGTTGCTGAAACCAATGCTTATCTTTCACATGCACCTGTTCAAAAACAAGAACCGCGTGAATATGAAAAACAGGGCGAGAAAGAAGAACGAGCTCCGCGTAACAACAACAATAAAAACAAAAATCGCAACAAGCACAAAGAGTCACGCGAACAAAACACTGATCAACATCAAGTGATTGAAGAAGTGGTTCAGGTGCCTCGTCAAGAGCAACGCCAAGAACAGCGTCAGGAACAACGTGATCAACGTCGTCAGCAAAAGCAGCCACGTCAACAGCATGATCAAAATGCTGACACGAACCATGCTGAACAAGCTGTTCCACGTCGTGATCGTAACCATCAGCAACGTCCAAACCGCCCAAATCGTCATCGCGATAGCAGCGTGTTTAATGATGAGCAACAACAAGCGCCAAACAACAATGCGCCTGTAGAGCATAATCAACCTCAAGAGAAACAACCTAAGGTTGAACTCATTGACACCCCGAAGCATGCAGCACTTGAAACAGCTTTAGTGGTTAACCTTGATCAAGCTCAAAGTGAAATTGTCGCATTAAACCCGCAACAAGTTGCTGCGCCAGCAAGCAACAAGCCGAAGCGTCATGATCGCAATGAAAAAGCTGAAACTGTTGCTAAAGCACCTCGCACTGTAGATGCTCAACCAGCTACTGCACCGGCTGTAGAAAGTCAGGCTGTAACGACTGAAGCAAAAGCACCTGCAGCAGCAGAGGTTCAAGCAGAACAGCCTGTGCAACGTGCCAGCAATGACCCGCGCCAAAAACGCCGTCAACAACGTGACGCTGCTCAAGCAAAAGCGGCAACGCCTAAAATCGCACCATCTCAAGTACCGACATTAAATCAGTACACAGTGGGAACGTTGATTCGTCATGTCTATGGTGATGACTGTGCGGTACTGATTGAACAGTTTGGGTTAATTCCAACATTCAATCGTGCTTTGGTTAAGTTTACTGAAGAATATTCAGCGACCTTAACTGTGGTAGAAAAGACCGATGTACAAAGCAAGCAGCCTGTAACACGTGATGTTGCTATCTCTAAAGCAGCACCAGAAGCACAACCTGCTGATGTTTTAGACTTAACACCACCGAAGCCTGAGAATGATCGCCGTGTAGCGAATGATCCTCGTGAACGTCGTCGTTTAGCAAAACAAGCGGCTGTACAAGCAAAGCAAGAGCATCAAGCTGAACTTGAGCAACAACCAGAAGAAGTGAAAACTGAGACTCAAGCAAGTCCAGTTGAAGCAGCACCTGTGGTTACTCAAGCAGAAGAAGTGCAAGCTGAAACGCCTGTAGAAACGACAGTTGAAACAGCACCTGCGGAAGTTCAAGTGGTTAAAGCAGCCCCGGCTAAGTCAGCTGAGAAAGCAGTTGTTGCAACTGAAAAGGCGAAAAAGCCACAACAATCGCTTGCTTTAGATACGACTGCTGAAGCTGCTGTAGATGAAGATACCCAAAAGGCAGACAATGTGGCAACAGATGAAAAACCTGCCCGCCCTCGTCGCCCTCGTGGTCGCCCGCCAAAAAAAGCGACACCACCAGCGGATGAGTAATTTTTAAAAATTTGCTTAAAATGTAGCGATTAAAGAGAACCTAGTCATTTCGATGGCTAGGTTTTTTTGCTATTTTGAAGAGATTATCAGGACATTTGTCAGATTAGGTTGATTGCACTAGTCTTATACGATTAAAAAGACAAATGTAATGTGAGTCAATGACACTCTAAAAATTGTATTGGATTACGAAAAATAAATAGGATTGATATGAGTCAAACAACACAGGCCGATCTCATCGGATTTACTGATGTCGCAGAGCGCTTACCACAGCTCATCAATAAGCTTCCCAATATCCTGACTGGACTTAAACAAGCTTATATCAGAACACCCAATACGCCTGCTGGGCTAGGTCTTGCTTTTGAACGTGCTGTAAAACGCAATCCTTATGGTGATGCGTTACTATTTGAAGATCAACGCTATAGTTATAAAGAACTGAATAACTGGGCCAATCAAATTGCACACTTTTATCTTTCTATTGGCATAAAAAAAGGCGATGCGATCACCGTGATGATCGAAAATCGTCCTGAGTTGATTGCGACCGTGATTGCACTGGCAAAAATTGGCGTAACAACAGCTTTAGTCAATACCTCACAGACAGGTAAAGTCCTGACGCATAGTATCAATTTGGTCAATCCTGTTGCGGTGATCGTCGGTGAAGAATGCCGTGCTGCGGTAGATGAGATTCGTCAAGACTTAAACATTGCTCAAGACCGCATCCATTGGTTTGCAGATCAAAATACAACGCAAGACCCGGGTACAGCACCTCAAGGCTTTATCAATCTTGCTGAAAAAATTCAACAATTTCCAAAATTCAATCCTTCGACCACACAAAGTGTCAAAGGGAAAGATGGCTTGTTTTATATCTATACCTCTGGCACAACAGGTTTACCTAAAGCTGTGGTCTTTACCAACAGTCGTTGGACCTTGGCATATGGAACATATGGTCATGTCTTAAACTTAGGTGAAGATGATGTGATGTACTGCACTTTACCGCTTTACCATGCAACAGGTATGGTGGTGTGCTGGTGTGGTGCTATTGCAGGGGGTTCAGCCTTAGCAATCCGTCGTAAATTCTCTACCTCTGCATTCTGGTCTGATGTCAAAAAATTTAATGCGTCAGCGATTGGATATGTTGGTGAACTTTGCCGCTACCTTATGGATGCACCTGCTTCAGAACTTGATCATACGCACCGTGTCACCAAAATGATCGGTAATGGTATGCGTCCAAATATTTGGGGCAAGTTTAAAGAACGCTTTGGTATCGAAGAAATTTTAGAACTTTATGCCTCTAGTGAAGGAAATGTAGGCTTCAGTAATGTTTTTAATTTTAACAATACTGTTGGCTTCTCACCTACACCTTATGCCATCGTCCAGTTCGATAAAGAAAAAAATGAAGCAATCCGTGACAGTCATGGTGCATGTCAAAAGGTCAAAAAAGGTGAAGTGGGCTTATTGATTGGTAAAATCACCAAGCGCTCCCCTTTTGATGGTTATACAGACCCGGAAAAGAACAAGTCAGTGATCATGAAAGATGTTTTTAAAAAGGGCGATTCTTACTTTATTACTGGTGACTTGGTTCGTGATATTGGTTTCCGACACGCGCAATTTGTCGATCGCCTTGGCGATACTTTCCGCTGGAAAGGTGAAAATGTTTCAACCACCGAAGTTGAAAATATTTGTAGTGAATACCCTAAAATCACAGAAGCTGTGGTTTACGGCGTTGAAATTCCAAATACCAATGGTCGAGCAGGTATGGCTGCCATTACTTTACATGATGGGGAAGAACTGACTGAACAAGATCTAAGCCAACTTGCAGCCGAGTTTAAAAAGAACTTACCAGCCTATGCTGTTCCGGTATTTTTACGTATCCAGCAAATTGTAGAAACGACGGGTACATTTAAATATCAGAAAAATAAATTAAAGGAACAAGCCTTTAATCCTGAAAAAACCTCTGATCGTTTATTGGTTTTACTGCCAAGTGCCAATGCCTATTGTGATGTCACTGCGGAAGTTTTTGCCAATATTGAAGCTTATAAATACCGCTTCTAAAGCTAAAAGCCCTGATTTCAGGGCTTTTTTAGTCCATTTTGTGTTATTTATAACCGAACGTTGCAAACTTTCTTAATTTTTACTTGCGCTCTATCAATATCTTGCTAAAATACGCTCCATCAAAACAAAGTGGTGTTTAAAAACTTTTTAGTTTTCTTGCACTACACATTCAAGCCTAGCTTGGATGAAGGTTCAGGGTCGTTAGCTCAGCTGGTAGAGCAGCGGACTTTTAATCCGTTGGTCCCGCGTTCGAATCGCGGACGACCCACCACTTAATTGTTTTGACCTGTAAATGGATAGCGATAGAAAATTCTCAATTTTCACAAATATCGAGTAAAGCAGCGCTTTACACATCCTTGCTCAGGGTCGTTAGCTCAGCTGGTAGAGCAGCGGACTTTTAATCCGTTGGTCCCGCGTTCGAATCGCGGACGACCCACCATCTTCATGTTTCAACCTGTAAATAGATACCGATAGAAAATTCTCGATTTTCACTGATATCGGGTAAAGCAGCGCGCTTTACACATCTCGCTCAGGGTCGTTAGCTCAGCTGGTAGAGCAGCGGACTTTTAATCCGTTGGTCCCGCGTTCGAATCGCGGACGACCCACCATTCTTTCTTAGGGCTTCTTTCTGTACAGTTAAAGTACTACAATAGAAACGAAACCTGCAAACGTTCCGACCAAGACCAAACATCTTTATTAGATGCTTCGCCATTCTCGAAATTTTGCTTCATCTTTTGTTCTGGTTTAATCATGTTTTAAACAAGTTCAGGGTTGTTAGCTCAGTTGGTAGAGCAGTAGACTCTTAATCTATTGGTCGTGGGTTCGAACCCCACACAACCCATCAGATTTTTAAGTCATTTACCCCCCTTTAAATAAGCTCAGTTGAATTATTTTTCTGATAACTGCACATTCTAATCAAACGGATTGTTTTATCCTTCAATGATGGCGAAGCATCAATACTCAAATATCGACTGAGATCTTAGTCGGTTTTAGCTTAAAACAACCAAGCCAACAATCACAATCAGATGACACGACCGAACTGAATAGCTAAAAAGCTTTTATTCTTCTTGTCGAACGAGTAAATACCAAATCATCGCTAGCAAGATAATACTCCCCTGCTTGACGAGTCATAACATTCCCCCTCCCAAACAATATAAAACCGTGCCCAATAACCAAGATTGCGCACGGTTTAATTATGCGTATGACTACTCAATTAAAACAATCCACGGAAATTTACCCAGTGGGTTATTGCTGTTGAAGGATAAAATCTGCGGCACGTTCACCAATCATAATACATGGCGCATTGGTATTGCCTGAAACAAGATCAGGCATAATGGATGCATCAGCGATACGCAGATTATTAAAACCAACGACTTTAAGCTTTGGATTGACCACACTCATTGCATCAATCCCCATCTTACATGTTCCCACAGGATGAAATACGGTTGCAGCATATTCACGAACATAAGCTTGATAATCTGCATCAGTTTTAACATCAGGTCCGGGTAAGATTTCTTGACCATTGAACGCCTTAAATACATCTTGTTTTAAAATACGCTGTGCCAGTTTAATTCCTTCGATCAGCACGTGCATATCTTGTTCTTTTTCAAGGAAGTTATAATCAATCTCGATCTGCTTTTGGGCATTCACACGTATTTCACCAATGCTCTTTGGTCTTAAAACACAGGTGTGGATTGCATAGCCATGCCCCCATTCAAACAGACGACCACGATGACTCCGATACCCCGGAACAAAGTGAAATTGCACATCCGGTAAATCTGTTGCCAGTGGTGTTTTTGCAAAGCCCCCTGCTTCTACATAGTTGGTGGTCAACCAGCCTTTTCTTTTGAGTGCATACTGGAATGGTGCGGGCAGTATAGATGCCAAAGCCCCAACAGAAAAACCCAGTGTTTTTGAGCTATTTGTTCTAACGGTCACCAAACCATCAATATGCTCTTGCAAGTTTTTACCGACCCCAGGTAAATCAACCTTGCATTCAATACCGGCGTGTTCCAACTCAGATTTCGGACCAATACCAGATTTCATCAATAATAACGGCGAAACAAAAGCACCAGCTGAGAGGATTAACTCTTTATTGATTCTGATATCAAAATTTTGTCCTTGTCGTTGCACATGAATCGAGTGTACTTGCCCCTCACTATGATGAATACGCTCAACCTCGCATTCAGTCACCACTGTAAGGTTTGAACGTGTCAATATTGGCTGAACGAATGCTTTAAAGCTGGATAGACGCTGACCATCACGTTGAGTCACATCATATATCCCCACACCTTCGCTTGATGCAGCATTAAAATCTTGATTCTCTTTTAGATTGAGCAAAGTAGCAGCTTGGATAAAGAGTTTAGATAATGGGTTCGGATCTTTCGGATGATCAACAAACAACTCGCCCTCAACACCATGAAAAGCCAAGTCTTGCTGAATGACATTTTTTTCAGAACGTTTAAAGAAGGGTAAAACCTCTTTCCAGCCCCATCCAGCACAACCTTTCGCTTCCCAATTGTCATAATCAGAGGCATTTCCGCGAATATAAATCATACTGTTCATTGAACTTGAACCGCCGACCATTTTGCCACGTGGGGCATGGATTTGACGATTATTCAAACGTTTCTGTGGGGTAGAAAAGAAATTCCAGCTGTATTTTTTACTCTTATATAACGTGATCGTTCCTGCTGGAATCTGAATGCGTGGCGAATTATCAGCAGCGCCTGCTTCTATCAAACAGACACGGGTATTAGGGTCTTCACTTAGTCGATTAGCAATCACACTCCCCGCCGAACCCGCGCCAACGATGACATAATCATAGCTATGTTGCTGTAATTGTTGATTGTCTATTTCAGGTAATGTGCGTTTATATAACATTGCCACAACATAATACAATGGGCTAACCACCAGTAAACCAACCGCCCATGAGATATCCACTTCACCCAATAATTTAGCAAGCGGACCAACATACAGCGGTGTAGATAAAAATGGAATCTGAATCAAAATCCCAATCACATAACAGATTAATGCAGGCCAATTGAAGTAACCATAAATCCCACCATCCGGTTTAAAGAAAGATGGCACATCATATTCAGTATGATGGATAAAGTAATAATCGATGAGGTTGATGGCTGTCCATGGAATCAGTACACACATGAGCAAGAGAATAAAATTGACATAACTCTCGACAAAGCTTTCCGAACTTGAAACAGATAAGAACATCGCCACACTAAATAAGCTTAATGCCACTATGGTTCTGGCAAGCACTCGCGGTGACCAACGGTGAAAAATCGTTTGTAGAATAGTGATGCTCGATAAAGTACCACAGTACAAATTCATCGAGTTTGTGGCAGCAATCCCGAGAGAAAAGACGATAATCAAAGCGGTACTGAATAGACCGGACCCGGTTAAGTAAATTAAGCCTTGAATAAAGTCACCACTATAGGCACGAGCAACAGTTAAGCCCAAGATCATTGAAATCAGTGAGCCGAGTGAACAGCCCCAATAGCTTGCCCAAAATGCAGTTTTTGCCCCAGTCGCTTTAGGCAAATAGCGGGAATAATCTGATACATACGGGGCATAAGCCAACTGCCATAATGCGGCAATGGATAAGGTTCCCATAAAGCCAATGCTTGAAAACGTTCCCAGCTGAAAGAAATCTTGGGGGAAGTATTGCGAACTAAATACACGAATAAAAGCAGCAAGCAGCATTAAACCTGAAAGTACCGCAAGGATTTGGGTGTATTTATGAATGAGTTTATAACCAAAAATAACTGCAATCAGACTCCCAATCGCAATAATCGTAATGCCTTGTACCTTGGAAATCGGCTGATAAATTGTATGTAGCGCTTCACCACCAACCACCAAATTGGATGCATAAAAACCCAAGTACATAATCACCACGACGCCAACAACAAGCAAAGCCCCATAGAAACCAAATTGCCCGCGTGTCTGAATCATTTGTGGCACTGCAAGTTGTGGGCCTTGCGCAGAATGCAGTGCGACAAAAATCGCACCAACAAGATTGCCTAAAACCAATGCCATTAAGGCGGAAAAGAAACTCAGATTAAAAACTGTAACTGCCAATGAGCCGGTAAACATTGTCAATAACATAATGTTTGAGCCAAACCAGATCGTAAATAGATCGCGTGCGTTACCGTGACGTTGATTTTCAGGAATTGCCTGAATCGTACTACTTTCCATAGTTGTGATAGACATAGGAATCCATTCCATAAATAAAAAAGTTATAACCAATCTTAGGATCGGCTTAAATTTTTATATTCAGTATCAAGCCTTTAGTTTTTTTAAAGTAAGACTAAAAAGGACTGAATAGCATAGTTACTCAATCGTAAAGAGATCAAAATCATTTGCGAAATCACCTTAAAATTTCAAATAAAGACCATCTAATATGTTAAAAATATTGAGGTCAGAATAATCACGAACAAATTAAAGGAAAAATTATCTCAGGCCTGTATTTGTTCGATATTCAATATCGACCTATACATCAGCTTGGGTACCACTTGAATTGAATAAAAACGATGGGTGAAAAGCAGATCATTGATCTAGGGTTAAAAAAGTAATTTATCGTTCAAAAGAATTTTTTATTAAAAAATAATTACATAAATAATCATTAAAAAAATTTAACTCAATTGGATAAAAGTCATCGTTATACCCAAGCGATTCAGATTTTTTGAGGCATGTGTTCTGAATATTCTATTATCTCTTTATAACATCACTACTTAAGATAACAAAAACAAAAATGCGTCGTTGATCGACATAAAAAAGGATTTTGGAATAATCCAAATTTTTACGAAAAGGAAATCAATATGATTAAACCAGTAATTTTATCGGTAATGCTGACAACAATGGCGACTCATTCTGCTGTGGCCACAGAAACGGGACATTCATCAGGTCTTAGCTTAAGTGGTTCTGCTGCACTGACAACGGACTACCGTTTCCGTGGTCTATCCCAATCTCGTAATGATCCTGCAGTACAAGGGACCTTTGTACTGTCACATGATTCTGGTTTATACGGCGGAATCTTTGCGGCCAATACGGACTTCGGTGGTTCAACATCACCACATTTTGAGTTTACCTCATATATTGGCTATAACACTAAATTCATTTTTTTTGAACAGATTAAACCAACTCTAGATTTAAGCTATAACCGATTTAGCTATCCGGGTTGGTCAGATTGGGCATGGCATGAGTTTTCTGCACGTTTAACCATTGATAACGTATTTTTGGTTAAAGATAGCCTCCTCACCAATATTAATTATAGTGATGACTATATTGGGTTTGCAGGTGATGCATGGAACTTCACCCTAGGCTATTCAGTACCATTGGCAGAAACAGGTTTTGGTCTGACGTCAAGTATTGGTTATTCCATCATCCAAGATAAAGGTGCATTGATTGATGTTGATGCCGACAATTACGTCGATTGGAAGCTTGGGGTGAATTATCAATTTAAAACACTTGAAGGTTTAACTGCGGAGTTATCTGCGGTTGGTACCAATTTGAATACCGATCAGCTCTCTAAAAGTGAAAAACGTACAGTAGCAAACGGTGCAATTTTTAGTTTAACCAAAGCGTTTTAATATTGCATTTTTAAACGATACACAATGTTTAACTACTATCTGGTTTTTAAAGATTTGTTCAATTTAAAAAATGCTTTCTGAGATGATCATTCATTTCAAAACTTTAAATTTTAAAGGTGTCATTCTGGTGGGTTATACCCTAAAGCCCCACCAGATTGTTTAATTATCAATTTTTCTAGCTACCAATTTTTTAACTACTAATTTTTTAACTACTAATTTCATTAATTATCAAATTTCTTTAACACATAAGCTTTTGTTGGTGCAGTATGGTGTTGACTAAAATAAAGTCGATTTTCTTCAGTGCCATTGACTATTTTATCAATATCCATCACCAAGTCATTTTGTGCGTCCACGTTGTAATAGAACTGAATACCTTCAATTCGATTAATCACAATTTCATGATTTACTTCATCATAGGCCCAAGTATTTTTTTGATAACCACGGTTCGGTTTTATATCACTATTTTCATAGGTCATTTTACCCATATACACAAAGGTACGATGTGCAGTACCGTCTGGGAGTAAGTTAATAATAAACTCCGCATTGCCTTTTTCGCACTTGGCAAAAGGATCTTCACAACTCATTTGTACATGATAACGTCCTACAAATGCCTCAGCTTTTGTGGAAACCACGTCACTTTGCTGGCCTTGCCCTTTCATTTCTACCATTGCAGGCAAGGTGGCTTGACCCGCGAGATCGGTCAGTTTTTTCCCTTCACTTGCATTGGCACGTGGTGGCGTTTGTTGCAAAGCAAGTTCGCTGGATGAATTTTGTGTGTCAGATGCACCTTGTTGTTTATCATTTGATTTTGAGGAATCGCAAGCACTCAGTACTGTACAAATACTGATGCCTAAAATTCTAAAAAAAATTACTTTATGAAAAGTTAAATACATAAATCCAAATAACCCAATTGCACCGTGCCAGACACATCAAAAATCAATGTGTATATCTATATCTTATTGCGTTGTGCCGTTTCTCGAAATCTTAACGCTGTATTTTTTACAAAAGTATAAAAAACATATTTATCACCACCGCCACCTAGATCGGATTGGACACTTTTTACATTATTTTGAATGATTTAACTGGCGTTGTTACACAGTCTTAACAATTTTAATTGGTGATTCACTTGAAGAATCAAACAGAAACGCCACTATTTACTTATATGAATTCATTTTTAATTTTTTAATCATGAATGATGATGAATAACTTTAAGGAGATTTAAATGGCCAATTCTGGTTTATATCGTTCAAGCCGACACAATATGATCGCCGGTGTAATGGGCGGTATTGCTGAACGTTTTGGTTGGAATGTCACATTACTACGAATTATTTTCGTAATTGTTTCATGTTTGAGTGCAGCTTTTCCAGGTATTCTGGTGTATTTGGTGCTTTGGTTAATTATGCCAAAACAAAACTTGCAGTTAAATGAACCGCAAAGCTATGAACGCCCTGTACGAACTATTTATGAAGAGAAAACCCATTAATTGACTTCGATTTAAAGATATGACCCTTTTCAGCTACAACAGTTCCCCCAAACTGCTGTAGCTTTTTTTATGCCGCATCATTTTTATACAGCTTCATTTTTAAACGGTTTTATTTTTAAACGGTTTTATTTTTAAACAGTATCATTGTGAATTATTGAGTTGTTGCTGTAGTGCTGCGATCATATCTGCGCGACTAATGATCCCGACCATTTTTTGATGATCAACCACAGGGATATAATTAAAAGAGCGTTCAACGAAATAAGGCACTAAGTCTTGAATCGGTTGTGTCGGCTGTACAGTGACCACTTGTCGATTCATAATTTGTTTGACCAAATGTTCCCAAGGGGCACGCGCATCGGCAGCGCGTTTAAACCACTCTACAATTTCATACAATGCCAATGTGCCAACCAATTCCCGATCAGCATTGAGCACGGGCAAACTCATCAAATTCACATGTTTAAACTTATCTAAAGCTTGGTGAATATCATCTTGTTCATCCAAGCTCAGCACATCTTTGCTCATAATATCTTGGCAAAGGTATTGATGTACTGCCCTTGCATTGGCCTTTGCTTGTGCTTCTAAAATGATTTTTTGTAAATCATATTCACTAATATCTAAAAGCTGTGTCTGTTGCTCTAACACATCTTGAATATCTTGCGGTTGAATGGTGACTTTCTGTGTCGGGGTTGGATCCTTCGAACGTGTATTAAGCTGTGCAGCTTGTGGATATTGCTTTCCCAACATACGATTAAAAATGATCGCAATCACCAGCAGCAAGACTGAATTGAGTAATACTGGGTAAAAGATAAATTGATAACCCAACTGGTGAATAGATGCACCACCCAATACGGCAGTAATCGCCACTGCGCCACTTGGCGGATGCAATGAATCTGTACTCATCATCAAGAATATCGACAATGCAACAGCAACACTAAATGCCTCGGTTGGATTGGAAATAAAGATGGCACAAGTCACGCCGACTAAACCTGCGATGGTATTCCCCACCACCATATTCCAAGGTTGTGCTAAAGGGCTTGCGGGTACAGCAAAAAGCAATACTGAGGACGCGCCCATCGGTGCGATATACCACGCATTAAATCCACCGAGTACATACCAACTGATCAATGATGACACTGCTAATCCAAGCAGTGCACCAACACCACAGACTAAACGATCTTTTAGCGGTAAAACTTTAAAATTGGGTTTTAAGGTATTTAACCATTCAAGTTGCGTATGAAACACGACAGTCCTGCGCTTTAACACGGTTTAAAGTGTGAATTATACGATGTTGTGGTTATAAGATATATTTATTATCTATCTTAAATGGATAAATTTTTCGCTGATATTTCTCATTTACTGATTTTTCACTGGGCATATTCAGTCAATTGATCAAGTCTTTTCCCATATTCTCGCATTGGGCAAAACGCATACATGGGTGAACCAATATAACTTCCAGCATTTTGGCACTCCTGATCAACATAAGCTTTCCATAAGCGTTGTGATTTCATGATGTCGTTATAACGTTCTGGCTGATGGTTTATCTGACTCTGTTTTTTGATCTGATCGAGAACTTTGACAATTTCTTTTTCATAATATGCCCTTCTCTGGTTACTACATGATTCAACCACGGCATTGTTGATGTTGCCTAAAGCCAGTTTTTCGATGGTTTGTTCAACACATTGGTTATATACATCGGGTGAAGCAGCACTCTGTTCTGCATAAGCCGATATTGAACAAATAGTTGTAGATAAAACCATCATGATTGTGCATGCTCTTATCATATTTATTCCTTTGTTGTTTTGATCATGGCTCAATATAGCAATAAATCGATTTTAAAGGCTTTGTTTTTAGCACCCAGTCTGAGCTTAATCCTATTGATCGCGTTTTTTCTTTTTATGAATCATCAATATGATATACAGTCTTTACTCACAATATTTGGTATCAGCCTAATCGTTTATCTGATTTATTGCATTCTTGTCATTCCAATTGCTTATGTCATTTCACTTTGGCTTGCACATCAATATTGGCTTAATTTTTTCAGTATTTTCGCCGGCTCACTGTTGATGTGGTTAATTGTCAGCATCATTGGCTATCTGGTTTTTACTGGGTCATTGCCTACACCGCTATGGAAACTATTGAGCGATTGGTTTTTTTATGCAATTTCTGTATTTGCAGGGTGCTGTTATTGGGTTTTGTTAAAAGTATTCTCCAGACCATCATTCACGACTCACGATAATGTAGATAAAACTGATTACTAAAAATCTCCTCTGGATCATATTTTTTCTTCAAACTAAAAAAGGCGTCCGTTTGCGGATAGGCTAAACGCATCTTGTCGCGACTTACATGTAAACGATAAGGCAAATAAAATGTGCCTTGGTTTTTAAGTGTAATATCAACCAATTGCTGAGTCAGTTGTTGCATATCCTGCTCTTGTTGTGCGGTCTTCTTTTGATTAAACAGAAACACCAAGCCAAAAACATCCTTTCGGGCATAATTCATAAATGCATCATGATCATGTTCAACTTCACGAATCGTGATATTGAGTAGATCCACTTTTTTCGTTTTTAAAACAGGCTTGAGATCTTGAATAAACTGAGCCAAGTGCTGCTTTGGAATAAAATATTCATGCAATAGATCGGTTGAATGGATATCTTTATTTTCAATCAAGGCGGCATCTTCACTGAGAATTTCATTGCGACTAAACGTCGCATAAGGCGATACTGAATTCAGGCTACTTTCTAGATCCCAGCGTAGTCGTTTGCCGTATTCACTATCGACAGAACCACGAAACACAATCCGCTTAGTTTCAGCGTTTTTACTTTGTTGTTGTGACAATGCTAAGGGTTTTTTATCAATTTTTTCAAAATAGTTTAAGGTTGCCTGCTGTAAAAAATGCTTATCTGAAATACGTAACCGACCATAAGCAAATTGTACATCTGGATTATTGCTGACAATCTTTTGGTACGCGTTTACATAGTCTTCAGGTAAAACTGAAATTGATTGGAATGTTAAAGCGACATTATCTACAACTTTTAATTTTACATCGAGAATAATGCCAAATAATCCATAGCCACCAATCACCAATTTAAACAGTTCAGGATGTTCTGTACGACTACATTTTACAATCTCTCCCTGTGCATTCATCAAGGTAAATGACTCAACACTGGATGAAATCGGGGGTGAATTCTTTTGCCAACCATGCCCATTGACACTGATCGAACCGCCAATCGAGAAATTACTAAAAGATTGCATCACTGCAATTGATTTACCATAGCGGTCTAAATACTGAAGGGCCTCTTCCCATGTTGCACCCGAGCCAATCGTGAGAATATTGCTCTTCTCATCAAAGCTCATATGGTTATAGGGCAGCATATTCAGTGCAATACCATCAGGGTAAATCGTATGCCCACCCATACTGTGCTTAGCCCCCGCAATCGAAACTTTTAGATGATGTTCACTTGCATATTTAAGCAAAGTTTTAAGTTGTTGTTGAATCGCTTCGGGTGTACTTTCTACATCGACAATTTTATGCACTTTTGTCAAATTAAGATGACTGGCATCATCCCGATAGCCTATAGGAATATGCTCAATTCCCTGTTGCTCATTGATTTTTGTTTTAAAAAGATGAATCGCAGGAATAGAAATAACCGCTAATAGAATAAGGAGAAGGCTTAGCCAAAGTTTGTTTTTCTGTGCTTTTTGCATAATGAATGATTTAAAATGTTTTAAATTTATTCAATAATTTATAAGCTATAAATATTAAAAAAGCAAAATACCGATAAAGTTTGTCAGCGATCAAAATCATCATTTATAATGACTTCCAGCATAAAAACAATATCTTAAAATAAGGAGAATATATGGCTTATATTATGGTGGACATCGAAGCAGATGGCCCAATTCCCGGTGATTACTCAATGATTGCGCTAGGTGCAGTGTTGGTCGAAGATCATTTACATCAACAATTCTACGGTTTACTTAAACCAATTTCCGAAAATTATATTCCTCAAGCGCTCGCAGTTTCAGGCTTTAGTCGTGAAGAAACCTTAAGCTTTAACAATCCTGAGCATGTTATGAAAGACTTTGCCAAGTGGGTGAGTAAAGTCAGTAAAGATCGCCCTATCTTTATTAGTGATAATAATGGTTTTGACTGGATGTTTGTCTGTTGGTATTTTCATCATTTTACTGGCAATAATCCCTTTGGATTTAGTTCACAAAATTTAGGCAGCTTGTATAAAGGACTGGTCAAAGATAGCGTTCTAAGTTTTAAGCATTTGCGTAAAACAGCACATACCCATAACCCTGTTGACGATGCCAAAGGCAATGCAGAAGCGTTATTGGCAATGAAAAAGGACTATGGATTGAAGATTAAGTTTTGATTGGTCTTTTCTAATTTTGCTACAGCCCAATAATGATCTTGTGCATTTTATCACCCTCTAAATTCGCCCCTATGATTTCTAAATAATTCACTTACTTAACATTGAATAAAGCATTGTGACATCGTCATGATGAACTTCCGACATTCAGTTTTTGCAGCGCCATTTACCTTTATAAAGTTCATGAATATAATTTTTTTATGTTAATATCAAATATATAATTTAACTTATTTAATTTTTACGAATGAACAAAATAACCCATTTCATCATTTTAACTTCTTCGTTTTTCCTTGCTGCATGTAGTACATCAAATGAACCCGTAATTTTAGAAACAAAGCAAATTGCAATGACGGGCGAACCATCAAGCACACTTGAACTTACGCTGATTAAAAAAGATAAAATCTGCATCTTAAAAGCAAAAACCACTTCTAAAAATACACCAACAATAGAAAAAGATTGGGCTTTTTTTAGGGACGATCTCATTTTAATATCTGAAAATTCAAGCTCGGAACCCGTAATCAATAGCGATGCTCCAGATGCAAAAATTGAAGAGCACATTGAGGAAATGAAAATAAGAAAAGAGGCCAAAGAAATGAAAAGTTTTATCTCAAAAGAAAATCTGAAAAAATGTACATAAGTTGATCTACGATAAGAATCAATATTTATAGACTAACCTTTGCCACACCTCCCCAAAATCCTTATACTTAGAACCAATTTTTTCTAATACTTATAGTGGATGCTGCATGAGTCGCGCCATATCGCATATTGATACATTCCAAGGCTTAATTCTTGCCTTACAAAACTACTGGGCTGAACAAGGTTGTGTGGTATTACAGCCTTACGATATGGAAATGGGCGCAGGGACATTCCACACTGCAACATTCTTACGTGCACTTGGGCCAGAAACATGGAACGCAGCATACGTTCAACCCTCACGTCGTCCTAAAGACGGTCGTTATGGCGAAAACCCAAACCGTTTACAACACTACTATCAATTCCAAGTGGTGCTTAAACCCAACCCTGACAATATCCAACAACTGTATCTAGACTCTTTAGAAGCGATTGGTATTGACACGCTTACACATGACATTCGTTTTGTAGAAGACAACTGGGAATCTCCAACATTGGGCGCTTGGGGCTTAGGTTGGGAAGTGTGGTTAAACGGTATGGAAGTGACTCAGTTTACTTACTTCCAACAAGTTGGTGGGGTCGAATGCTACCCAGTCACAGGTGAAATCACTTACGGTCTTGAACGTCTGGCAATGTACTTGCAAGGTGTTGATTCAGTTTATGACTTGGTTTGGACCAAAGGTCAATTTGGTACAGTCACCTACGGTGATGTGTTCCATCAAAATGAAGTAGAGCAATCAACTTATAACTTTGAATATGCCAACGTTGAAAAAATGTTTGAACTCTTCGATTTTTATGAAGCTGAAGCAACCCGTTTAATGGAAGCGGAACTTCCACTTCCAGCATATGAGCAAGTCATCAAAGCATCACACAGCTTTAACTTACTCGATGCACGTGGTGCTATTTCTGTCACTGAGCGTCAACGTTATATTTTACGTGTGCGTACTTTGGCACGCTCTATTGCACAAAGCTATGTGGCTGCTCGTGCCAAACTCGGTTTCCCAATGGCTGAACCGCATTTACGTGACGAAGTGCTTGCACAGTTAAAGGCACAAGTTGAAGCAGAAGCAAAAGCTGAGGAGAATAAATAATGTCTAAACATACAGTTTTATTCGAACTTGGCTGTGAAGAATTACCGCCTAAAAGCTTAAAGACCTTACGTGATGCGTTACAAGCTGAAACGGTTAAAGGTTTAAAAGACGCAGGTTTGGCATTTGATTCAATTGAAGCTTATGCAGCACCACGTCGTTTAGCATTAAAAATTGTCAATGTTGATGGTGCACAAGCAGACACTCAAAAGCGTTTTGATGGCCCTGCCCTACAAGCTGCTTATGATGCAGAAGGCAAACCAACCAAAGCCTTAGAAGGCTTTATGCGTGGTCAAGGCATTACTGCGGACCAAGTATCAACTTTCCAAGCAGGTAAAGTTGAAAAAGTTTGTTATTTAAAAGATGTGAAAGGTCAAAGTCTTGACGCTTTACTTCCACAAATTTTACAAACAGCACTGGATAATCTACCCATCGCAAAACGTATGCGTTCTGCGGCAAGCCGTACTGAATTTGTTCGTCCAGTGAAATGGGTCGTCTTGTTAAAAGACAATGATGTGATTGATGCAACGATTCAGGATCATAAAGCGGGTAATCTGACCTATGGTCATCGTTTCCATGCCCCTGAAGCAATTTCATTAACAAATTCAGATGATTATTTACCGAAATTAAAAGCAGCACATGTCGTGGCTTCTTTTGAAGAGCGTCAAGCGATCATTGACCAACAAGTTAAAGCTTTGGCTGATGAAGTCAATGCGATTGCCATCGTTCCTGCTGACCTACGTGATGAAGTGACTGCATTGGTTGAATGGCCTGTTGCGTTACGTGCAAGCTTTGAAGAACGTTTCCTTGCTGTACCTCAAGAAGCTTTGATTACCACGATGCAAGACAACCAGAAGTATTTCTGTTTGGTCAATGCAGCACATAAATTACAGCCTTATTTCATTACTGTTTCCAATATTGAGTCTAAAGATCCAACTCAAATCATTGAGGGTAATGAAAAAGTTGTACGTCCTCGTTTATCTGATGCAGAGTTTTTCTTCTTACAAGACCAAAAGCAACCGCTTGCTTCTCGTAAAGAAAAATTAGCCAATATGGTCTTCCAAGCACAATTGGGCACACTTTGGAACAAGTCTGAACGTATTGCAAAATTGGCTGTGGCGTTATCTGCAATCACGGCTGCAAATCCTACTGATGCTGAAAAAGCTGCACTGCTTGCAAAATGTGACTTAACTTCAGAGTTAGTCGGTGAATTCCCTGAACTTCAAGGAATCGCGGGAACTTATTATGCACGTATTGAAGGCGAAAATGATGAAGTTGCTGAAGCTTTAGGTGAGCAATATTTACCTAAGTTTGCTGGCGATGTGCTACCAAAAACGAAAACAGGTACAACCATTGCCCTTGCTGATCGTTTAGATACCCTCACAGGTATTTTCGGGATTGGTCAAGCACCGACGGGTTCGAAAGATCCATTTGCTTTACGTCGTTCTGCGATTGGTATCTTGCGTTTGGTGACTGAAAATAATCTTGATGTTTCGATTGAAGAACTGATCAAGCTTGCTTTGGCTGCTTATGGCGATGTATTGAAAGATCATACGAAGACTTTAGCCGATGCTGTCGCATTCCTTGAAGGTCGTTACCGTGCTAAGTACGAAGACCAAGGCGTTGCCGTTGATGTGATTCAGGCTGTTCAAGCACTTTCTCCAAAATCTCCACTTGATTTTGATAAGCGTGTGACAGCGGTAAATCATTTCCGTAACTTGCCAGAAGCTGCTGCTTTAGCTGCTGCCAATAAGCGTGTTGCCAATATCTTGGCAAAAGAAGCTGCACCTACAGGTGAGATTGTTGAAGCTAAATTGCTTGAAGATGCTGAAAAGGCGCTTTATACCGAGATTCAAAATATCAAACCTGCGGTTCAACCACTTTTGGACGCGAAAGACTACACCACTGCACTTTCTAAGTTGGCTGCGCTTCGTGCACCGATTGATGCATTCTTTGAGAATGTGATGGTTATGGCAGATGATGCAGAACTCAAAGCAAACCGTTTACGTTTACTTGCACAGTTACGCGACTTGTTTACAAGCGTTGCGGATATTTCGGTGTTACAGCACTAAGTATGACGATCTATAGTAATTCTCCAATTACTATCGCTATTCTCAAGCTCTTTCAAGAGCTTGAGAATTACATATTAAAAAATCATAAGAATTTACCGCATGGTGCTGTAAAAGCATTTATTTTTGGTGGTTGTGCATTTCATATTCATACCAATGCTCGTGGTAGCAATGATATAGATGCTGAAATTCAAGCAATCCAGCAATTAAAGAAACACGATATAGTTGTGTTTTTAGAAAATAATAACGTTGAATATTTAGATGATAATAATCTTGAAACTAATTTAGAGTTTGATCGTAGTTTTAACACCAGCCTTGCATCTGTCGACCCTGACTATCCTGAAAGAGCGATTCCATTAGTTGCCAATCGTATTGTTGAAGTTTATTTAGTATCTGGTTTAGATTTAGCCATTTCAAAACTTGCTCGTTTATCTGATAGAGATATCGAAGACATCAAAGAATTATACCTTAATGGTAAGTTTTCTCTTGAAGCGTTTAAAAAATCAGCGAATAATGCTGAAATGTACTATGCGACTCCTGAACAATTACACTCGAATATTCAATATATCGTGTCAATCCTTTCGGAGTTAAGAGGCTAACTCATATGATGAATCAGGTAGAGTTTGAACACGCTTTAAATACGTTGTTAAAACAACCATTATCATCGGCAACATTTAGTGAAGTGAAACCAGTTGCTGAGGCTTTACTCTATTCAGAGCTTTTACCTTCTATAACAAATAATCTAAGTACGCTTGAAACACGCCGTTTAGTTTTCTTACTTGAAAAATTTAGACGCTATTCATGTTCTAGCGTATCCCGTAGACAACAGTTAAAGTCTTTTTCAAATGATTTGTCTTTACAGACCACTCATCTTGACTCAAGCCACTTGGTTGATCCTTTAGCGCAAAGATTTGGTTTAGATGAAGATTTAAATCATTTAAAATCACAATTACTCACACTCCAAACACGCCATTATCATCAAGAGCATGGGTGAAAATCATTCGCTGTTTCCTCTTTTACATTAGGTGACGAATACGTTCTTTGAGAATCACGGGATACAGCGTTGGGAGCAAATTGTTTAAGTCTACTTATGCAGTTATACGATTTTTTATAAGTGTTGCGGATATTTCGGTGTTACAGCACTAAGTAGAAACATAAATTATAACCCGCTTTCGAGCGGGTTTATTTTTAGTCTCCGCTTTCCAAAACGCATAAATAAATGAAAACATAACAATAAAAATTAACAATCTAAAACTAAATATTCCCAATACATTGTATAGACTCAATTGATCAAGTTAAGTTTAAGATCAAAAGCATATGAATTCTAAAATATTATTATCTGTACCTTTAATCGCGATCGTCCTCACAGCCTGCTCAACTACACCCACCAATCCAAACGCTCCAACTGTTTTAGAACAACATAAAAATATCTCTGCTGAACCAAGCACAAAACATAACCTTGCCAAACTCATCAAACAAACAGACAACTGTGTCATCGAATTTACTGGCAACTTTGAAACAGGAAAAGCCACAGAACATTGGATTTTTAAAGGTGAGCAGCTCATCTCTGCATTTTCAAATGTAGATGCTGAAGTCGAAAATAAACAAACTGTTTTTGATCCAAAAGATGCTGAAAAGCTTAAAAACTTCAACTCACTTAAAAACAACTTTAAAACATCAAATCTGGAAAAATGTAATTAACCTCAACACTTCACTTTGATACGTTGTTGAGGCTAAAAGCGCTAACATGCACAATCATTTCGCTCTTTTAGCCACATAAATCACGGGATAAATCCAAACAAGGACGCCAATGAGTCCAATCACAGCAAATATGAAACTATTTGGGAGGTAATGATTAAACCAATAATAAATTTGATTTAAACCCAATTTAAACGAATTCATCATTGCATAGAGCATCGCAATCATCAGCACATGAGACAAAATCAAATGTCCAATAGATAGCTGATATTTCTTAAAATATTTTGCAAAATAAAGGCTTGGAATCAAATAAATTAAAAAAACCACGCCCATCACAATCCAACTCATTATTTGATGCCTGGAAGACAACTCATCACCACAGCCGCAGGCAAAACTGGGTTTTAAACTCAATATAAAGATGAGAAATATCAAGATTATTATATTTTTCATTATGATGATTAAATCAACAATTTAACCCAAAGCTTATGTCGTTTTTGTTTTAATAACAAGCTAGAAATTCTTACAGAAAATGCTTTTATCATCATTCGCATATTCTTATAAGCATCAGAATTTAAAAAGTAAAAACGCTCAAGTCCCCCAAACACATCTGGCCGTAACATTCATTCACAATTCTTACACTATTGTTAAAACTCTGTAGATAAGCTGTTGCTGTTTTATCTCAAAGACTATTTTTATACATATTTCACATTATTATAGGCAACACTCAAGCTTGAACTCATTCAGGTACAGGATAAAACTAATTATGAAAATGCTTAAAACAACAGTGATCGCCACAGCACTTCTTGCCAGCTCTCCTCTTTTTGCCAATACAGATGTAAGTGCAAATGCTTCTGCTGAAGTCGGAACCAATGGAGGCATTCTAAGCAACATTGGTCAAGGTATCCATAACACAGCAGACAAAGTGGGTAATGGAATTGAAAAAGGTGTTGATAAAACCCGTGATGTGTCTAAAGACGCTTGGGATGGCACCAAGAATACTGCTGCTAAAGTAGGTACAGGTATTGAAAAAGGTGTCGATAAAACCCGTGATGTATCTAAAGATGCATGGGATGGCACTAAAAATGTTGCTGATAAAGTCGGGACAGGTGTGGAAAAAGGTGTCGATAAAACCCGTGATGTATCTAAAGATGCATGGGACGGCACTAAACATGCTGCTGATAAAGTCGGGACAGGTGTGGAAACAGGCATAGACAAAGGTAAAGTTGCGACGAAAGGTGCGTGGGAAAATACCAAAAAACTAAGTTCTGAAGCGGGTCATAACACCAAAGAAGCAGCTGTTAAAGTAAAAGACAAAACCAAATCAGCAACAAGTAAAACTTGGCAGAAAACCAAGGATTTAGTTAAACCTAAACCAGCAAATACAGGTGCAAAAGTAAATTCACAAACCCATGTGAAAACACCAGTAGGTAGCGCTAAAGTCGCCGTATCTACAGACGCTAAAGTTGCTACAAAATAATTTAAATTTAATGCCCATTTAGAAAAGCTCACTTAGGTGAGCTTTTCTTATACATCTGCCAGCAATTTGGTATGCAATGTATACATATGTTTTCTTGCTGTAGGATTTTTCTTTCCATTTTACTTTTTATCTAAATAAAACAGTATCATAATCCCAATTAGCACTGAGCGAATCGCTACAATCATCATAAAGGGATCAAAACATCATGAAGATGATCAAAAGTCTATGTGTGATCACTGCAATACTTGCAACACCATCACTCTATGCGCAAACCAATACTCAAAATCAAACCCAGCCATATGGCGACAATCCAAATATTTTTAAAGTATTGGCACATAAGACCGGTGAAGCTGTACAGAATACCGCTGAAAAAGTAGGTGATGCGACCGAAAAAGGGATTCAAAAAATTAAACCGTCTTTGGATGAAACCATTGAAAATACCAAAAAATATACCACTGAAAAAGCCACTGAGGCTCGTGATAGTACCCGCCAAGGCATAGATACTGCGGTAAAAAAGGTTGAGCAAACCAAAGATCGAGTAATGGGTAAAACCAGTTTAAATGTACCGATTGAACAAGGCAGTTTAAGCCAATCTTCGACCACACCCAATACGGCGAATACTGTAACTGCTGCAACGACAACAAACGTTCAAAATACGCCGATCACCACACAACCTGTTCAACCCACAGTTCAAAATCAATTACCCAACAATGCGCAAGAAGAACCTGAAATTAAAAAACAGTCGTTACCAATCGAGAACCAAGAGCATGATGTCAACGCCAATACCACAGGCTCAAAAGACACCAACTCAACCAATACACAAAGCTCAACAGATGATGAGGTTGGTGTACCAAGATAAGCAGCTAAACACACTTAATCCGTTGATCTCCACACCTTGCGCTACCCATGTAAGCTGATAGCAGTAAACACATATAGCTGTTTAACTGTACTTTTTTAACGATGCCTTTTAATTGCGCCTTTTTTCATTGTGCTTTTAACTCGGCCCTTTAGCCATTCACCTGACGAATCGCTTTACCCTGCTTAAATGCCTCAAAATTTTCAAGCATTTGATTCACAATACGTTGACGTGCATCAACACTGCCCCACGCACTATGCGGTGTGATAATCAGGTTTGGAATATCTTGTGCAAGTAAAACATTACCTTGTGTCGGCGGTTCAACAGAAAGTACATCTGTTGCCGCACCTGCAATTTTGCCTTGTCTTAATGCGTCTGCTAAAGCCTGTTCATTAACGATACCACCACGCGCACAATTGATTAAGAAAGCAGAATTTTTCATTTTATCAAAGGCTTGAGTATCAATTAAATCACGTGTTTCCTCTGTTAGAGGACAATGCAGAGAAAGAAAATCGACTTGCGCAAGCAATTCGGCAAAAGGTGTTCGATCCTTATGCGTTGGTCGATTGGGTAATGATGCGACCAAAATTTTCATTCCAAAAGCTTCTGCCAACTTGGCAACCGCTTGACCAAGCTCACCATAACCAATGATGCCAAGGGTTTTTCCAGATAATTCGACAATTGGAAAATCCAGTAAGCAGAAAATTGGCGACTTGTTCCATTCGCCTTGTTTAACTGCATACTCATATTTAAGTAAAGATGTTGCTAATGCCAACATTAACGTCAGTGTATGTTGGGCAACTGCAGAAGTGCCATAGCCCTGACAATTACACACCACAATACCTTTTGATCGCGCAAAATCTAAATCAATATTGTTGGTCCCCGTGGCCGAAATCAAAATCAATTTTAAATTTTTACATTGTTCCATCGCCTCAGCATTCACAATCACTTTATTGCTGATCACCACGTCTACATCTTGAATCCGTGCTAGAACTTGTTCTGCTGTGGTCGATGGATAAAGTATTAAGTCATCAAAAGCTGCGCTTAACAGACTAAAATCCAAATCCTGTTTATCTAAAGATTCATAATCTAAAAATACAGCTTTCATTGCTTTTCCTTAATGATAGAGCGCCAGTTTTACACTTACGAAGCAGATGCTTCTGGAAAACCAAAAGAATTATTCTTTAAAGCCAATAAGTATGCATTGGTCATACGGTAGGCCTCTTGAATAATGGCTTCAGAAATATAGCTTTCGTTGTAATAACCATGCTTCATACAAGTAAAAACCAATTCCATTAAAATCGTCAATGTATCTGGCTCCTGTGGTACATATTCATCGACGTTAATCATTTCAAGTGCTTTTCGGACACCATGGCTGACCTTTTTTAATTCTATTTGGTATTCCAAATAAGCTTGCCGGGTAAAAGGTCCACTTAAAATCAACAAGCTTGCCGTTTCAGATTCATTAAAATATTTGGCAGTGGTACGAATCATACTTTCAGAGAGTAGCTGTCCGTATACTTCTATGGCTGCATTTGGATTTTCCGTCAACACTCGAACAGCAGCCTGTCCGAGTTGTTTGACTAAATCGTTTAAATGCGTCAGTGCAATATGACGAAAAATATCGTATTTCGTCGGAAAGAATTGATAAATACTGGTCCGCGGAACGCCAGATGCATTGGCAATTTCAGGAATCGAAATCTTTTCAATTCCAATGGATAACAGTAACTCTTGCGTGGTTGCCAGCATCTTATCCATTCTTTTTTGGGAACGTTCTTGTTTTGGTTGGCTCACCTTTTTCGTCATTTTTTTTAAAACTGACGTTGACGTTATTTTAATCATCAGATAATCTCTCATAAAAACCAACAAATGTTGGTTTTAAAAAACTTCCTTGTCGTACTACAAAAATATAGAGGAAACCGAAGATGAATTTACCCCTTTCCGATGTACAAATGTCCATACAAAGCAAAACTAAACTTTTTGCTGATCCAGAAGATGAACAACGTAGCCACCGAATTCGTAAAACAATTTTGGAAGCTGGAAATCAATTACGTGAACGTCATCCTTGGCTGGTTCAGCACCAAGACCAAATTGGCCTAGCCATCCTTGTAACAGCTGTAACAGGGATTATTTTCAATATAACACAATACACTCGAGGGAAAATGCCTTGGTATGTGGCAATTCCGCTTTCTGCATTTTGGATGTCGCTCTTACATGAACTAGAGCATGATCTTATTCACAAAATGTATTACCGTAAAAACAAAAAAATCAATGATGCCATGTTGGCAGCCGTTTATGCCTTTCGTCCAAGTACCGTGAACCCGTGGATACGTCGCGAGGTACATTTACATCATCATAAATCATCGGGCACTAAAACAGACTTAGAAGAACGTGGGATTAACAATGGTGATCAATAGGGCTTAAAACGTTTGCTGATGACTGGTGACAATATGCTAGCAATCTATTTACGCCCCATCACCATGATGAAAACCACCAAACGTTATATTCATGCGCAAAAGCATTTATCCCAAGCAGATAAACTCAAATTAAAAGCAAAGCTTTCTGCGAGTTATGCACCCTTTGGACATATTCATTATGCCCTATGGCATGGTTTCTTATTGATCAATGCTGCCAAATTAGCAATGAAAGCCACAGGCATAGCGCAACCTAAAAATAGCTTATGGAGACTTGCAGACAAAACTACAAAGTTTTATGCCGTTAGCATTGCAGCACCAAACTTCTTACGCACCTTAAGTCTACATTTTACCAGTTCCAATATGCATTATTATGGCGATGTTGAAGATGGCAATATCGTTCAGCAATGTCAGGTTTGGACAGATTGGCGGATGAAACCTTTACAGGCCTTTTGTTTTAATTTTGCTGGCACACATGCCATTCACCATTTTGTTGTACGTGATCCATTTTATATTCGTCAAGCCATTGCTCAAGACTGCTATCCAGTGATGCAAGAAAATGGGGTCCGTTTTAATGACTTTGGGACGTTTAAACGAGCGAATCGTAGGTTCTAAACTTGATAACTGGTATCTTCGTCTTATGAGTTGATAGAGACCTCTGGCATGGATCTTTTATATTTTAAAACACCTGATTACGCCTTATAGTGAGTTAAACAATCAACAAAAAGACCTTACAATGAATTGGACAGCTTATCCGTCACTTATGCTCGCTCTGCTTGGTTTTAGCTTATATTCGCCAGTCTATGCAAAAGTATATGTTTTACAATCAATAAATAACTTAGACGAAGCTGAGTTTAGAAGTTCTGAGGGAAATGAATTTAAACTGATTAAATTAAATCAGGGTTGCCGTATTCAAGCTCGATATTATTTGGAAATGGAAAATCGTGTGTTTAATTATACCTTCCTTCATCACCCCCCCATGAAGCAAAAACTGCTCCATGCCACGCAAAAAACCTTCCGTTATCATTATAAAGACGGTGAAGAAGGTTCTCTGGCAGCAGTGACTGATGTTTATCAACATTCCAGCGAAGTCTATAAAGTCAGTGATTTAGACGTTCAAAATGAATTTAAAAAATATACCGCTTTATTTCCAATCGCCTATTTAAAGCAATGTAACTAAAGCCGTATCTGTCTATTTAAATGGCTCAAATGTGAAATCGTTAGACACCAAATGGTGTTTCAGCTCAACCGCTGACTTTAAGCAACCTTAAAGTGGCAAAACTCATTTAAGCTTTCATCATCAAAACTCACCAAACCTTGAATATCGCAACTCATATAAAAGTTTTTATAGGTCAATACATAAAAGTCAGTGGTTTTTTTAATTACAATTGGATTCATATCCAAAGATAACGCTTCATCTTGCTTAAATAATTTGGTCACACGGCGATCATTCATACAAATCAAATAGGTCTGCTTTTTGATCTCGACTTGTGCCAAACCATTGTTTTCAACATGCAATGGAATAATGTATTTTCCATTCACATCAATCACTTGTTGATCATAGCTTTCTAGCTTTTGCGTGATCACGTTAAATACTAAAATATTGCCAAAACTGTCTTGTAGCTGCGTTTTATCTTCAAAAGCAAAATTGACTTGAATACCCAGTTTCTGCAAATCTTGCTCATCTACTCGTTTATTGGTTAATAAAATACGCGTAATGGTCTGCTTTAAACTGGCATCAAAGAAAGTACTATCCAGTTGGATATCTGTACCTTTTAGAATTTTACCCAAAGCCTCGTTATGTGTCCCCAATAAGTGAGCAATCACACTTCGATAATAAAATTTGCTGTTTTTCTTTACTTCACGAATCTGCTTATAAAAATAAGTTTGATCGTATTCACGTTCAATAAAATCATGTAGTAACGCAGAGTTGGCTAAAACTGCAATCGCATCATGACCAGTATACGGTAAATGTAACGTATGCAACTGAGGGATCAATGGCTTAATTTTTAAATAATGTTCTTTATCATTTTCAAAATAAGGGTCATAAACAATGATGTATTCACAGTCTGCAACGATATCTTGTGCCTGAATACGCATATCCGCATTTAATTCAGCATCATAGAAATCTGTATAACGCTTGTCCTCAACTTCTAAAGGATCGATTGAATATTGTGGAACCATGGCGACCACTCGATTCATTTTTAAAGCTTTGGCATATTTGATTGCCGCATAGCCACCCATTGAACCGCCATAACCCACGATATTTTTAAATTGTTTTAAAATGGGATCTAGATACTCTAACAATGCAGCCATACTTGACGCAGGAAACCAAGACTTCTGTTTTGGCATAATCCCGACCACGGCATAGTTATATTTCATCAAAGACTTTTCAGCATTGATGGAAAGTCCTTTAGCTCTAGAAATCAAGTCACCAAATGACAGGACTAAAGTGTCAGAATCGCCTTGTAAATAGATTGCTCTAATATGATCATCTTCAAAAATTATTTGCTTATCCATTCGCACACCGAGCACTAGCTCTATCATTGGCTGAAATTAAATAAATAGGCACTTGCCTATTGATTGCTTCAAGTGTCATATTTTATAGAGTCTAGTCAGATAAAAAAGCGCAAAATATGACACATTCCCTACATCCTGCTGCTCAAAAAGGCTTCAGTACTGCTGCTGAACTTTATCAGCAAGTCAGACCCAATTATCCACAAGACGTGGTCAAATGGTTAAAAGAAGATTTAGCCCTAGGCCCAGATTCAAGCGTTGTTGACTTAGGTGCAGGTACTGGAAAATTTCTCCCTTACCTCAAACAAGCAACGCCCAATATTATTGCTGTCGAGCCCGTCACAGAAATGTTGGAACAATTGAAAATAGTACATCCTGATGTACAAACGCTTCAAGCAAAGAGTGATCAAATTCCGTTAGAATCTGAAAGTATTGATGCTGTTTTGTGCGCGCAGTCATTTCACTGGTTTGCCAATATTGAAACCTTGAATGAAATTCACCACATTTTAAAACATGAGGGTCATCTTGGTTTGGTCTGGAACCAGCGCGATGAGACGATAGATTGGGTTAAAGCATTGGCAGATCTGCTCGCAACGATCGAAGGAGACACACCACGTTACCATAGTGGGCAATGGAAATTGGCGTTTGAAAATCAATTTTTATTCCAACTTGAAACAGCCAAAGTCTTTTCACAAGTACAAACTGGAACCGTGGAAAATGTGGTCAGCAAGCGCTTATTATCCACCAGTTTTATTGCAGCGATGCCAGAACAACAGCAACTCGCGCTGAAACACAAATTCGAACATATTGTCTTGGAATATACGGGTAAACATGCGCAAGATGAAATAGACTTCCCTTATGTCACCTATGTTTATAACTTTAGGAAACTGCGCTAATCGAAACGCTTTAATGAGGAATGTTTATCATGAATTTAATACTTCGCCCTTTACTCCTTTCAGGTTTACTTACATCCGTCGTTTTCATGGCAGCATGTTCTCCTAAAGATAGCCCACAGCAAAACAATTCATCTGAACCTAAAGATGCCTCTCAAGAGATCATGGATCAATTGAAAACCAAACCGATTAAAAGCTTTCCAAGTACACCCGACGATGCTCACGATATCGCATTACTTGAAGAGTATGATCAGAAATTTACCGAAAATAATAATGCTTTAGAAGCTGACCTAAAAAAACGTGCAACAGATGGCACTCTTACCGAAGAAATAGATCGTCAGCTCAAACGTGATGGCATTGAATCTGCGCTGAATATGCTTAAACAACTGGATCTAAAAACCGAACAAGGACGCTATATTCAAGGGTTACGCTATCAATATTGGGAAAATCAAGCCAAAGTCTATGATGAGAAAAAGCAATCTGCAGATGGTGAACTGAAAAATCCAAGTGATGCAGTCAAAGGTATGGGAGAAATGTTAAGCGCTGATGAGCAACTTGATCATTGGAAACAATTAACCGATAAAAAATAAAAAAACTAATGCTTTAATCTTCTCTTGTGCCAGATCAAATGGCACAAGAGAAGAATCGCTGATCATGTTTGAACCAGTACAATTAAAGTGAAATCCTAAGCAACCCGAATACGACAACGCCATTGTTGATCAGGTTGTTTTGAAGATTCCCATGAACGAACGTGCACCAATTCAATATAATCTTGTCCTGGTTTTTCAGCTTTAAAACGGAAAGTCTTGGTGCCACCGACACCCACTGCTCCCTCTTCATTATCATTTTGCAAATAGGTTTCTTCTGTTTTAAATATTTTAAGTGGTTGTAATAACTGCCATTGGTAACCTGTGCTTGGGTTTTCAGGTGCATTGAATACAAGCACTTCACCCACTTTCATATCCATCAAAGTTGGGCACTTTTGTTTCAATGTATACTCATGTGTTTTACCTTCCACTGTAGGACTTGAACTTTGACAAGCGACGAAGCCCAAACTGCAAACCAACAAAGTAAAACCCACTAAACCTTTCATTTATCACACTCTTTATGATTCAAACTGGCTAAAATTATAGCAAACCTTATCATCTTCTCTGATGTGGCTCAATTTGAATTTAGATATTTTGCTTTTCCAACCACTGAATAGAATTTACCCGAATCAGTTTACACGCCCCATCACCGACACCATTCCAATCCAAAGCAGATTTCCACACCAAATCTTTATCATTCACTTGAACCAAATCACCAGTTAAACGAACTAAATCACCACGCTTTACCTGTTTGATTTTTTGAGCAATTTCAGGGTTAGCGGGAATAATATGCATATTACTGACCAATTGAGTTGCCAATTGAGCAGGAATTGGTGGTCGAGCCATTTTCCAATTTAAGAAACGATCATATTGATTGATCGAAATCTGACGGGCAATTTCAGGCTCAGTAAATAAACCACGAGTTACTGCATAATCAATTGGGGAAAATTTTGCTTGCTCATCATCCTTATATTCTTTTGAACCGAGGATCCGAAATTCACCATGAAAGGGTTCCAAAACGGAAATTTTCTGATGTTGGTCGATTGGTGCTAAACCATTGGCAATATTAAATGCTGGGTTGGCTTTTGAAACTTTAGAAGAATCAGTAGATTGAAAGGCATAGACCTGAAAAGCACTCAGTGCCATCAACGCTGCACAGATTAACTTTTTACTCATATCATGCTCCTCAAACCACACTTAAAAACTGTACAAAATCTATAATCCTAGTATTAATATAAAAACTTAAAATAAAAATCGAGTTTCGGTAACAAAATACAGAGATTTCGTCCTATTTTTGTCTTATATTCAAAGCAGGCTTTGGTTAGAATTTAGCTTATATTCCTATAATTGCATACAATGATGATTTATAAATTTTACCAACAACGTATTTTCCCGCATTTGCTCAATCAAGTGATGCAAACACCCAGCATGATGGATGGACGTGCAGAATTACTTGGAAAAGTTCGAGGTGAAGTCTTAGAAATCGGTTTTGGTACGGGTTTAAACCTGCCATTTTACCAAGAGGTTGATCAAGTGTATGCGCTTGAGCCAAACCGAGATGTCTATCAACTTGCTCAAAAACGGGTATTTGATGCGCCCTTTCATGTACAACACATTCAAGCCAGCGCAGAAAAGCTGCCTTTTGCAGATCATTCAGTCGAAAATATTGTCAGTACATGGACCATGTGTAGCATTGCCAATTTAGACAAAGCCATTCAAGAAATTCATCGTGTTTTAAAGCCTCAAGGAACACTGCATCTAATTGAACACGTTCAATATCATGACAATAACACTTTAAAAAAACTGCAAGATCTTTTAACACCTATACAAAAAGTCATTGCTGACGGGTGTCACTTAAACCGTAATATCGAACTTGAACTTTTAAACGCCAATTTTAAGTTTTCTGAAAAATATTATTTTGATGCTGAGGATCTGCCAAAAATTGGACGACGTATGTTTATGGCCAGAGCACACAAGCTCTAAGCTTTCGCCATTGAAGAGAATAGATAAATTTAATAGAAAATTTGATAGAGAAATTTTAACCTCACTCAATCCCCGTTAAAAACAAGATCGTTTCGACTTTCACTCACAATTTAAAAACAGTGTCCTTTTCACTTGATCTAAAGCAAAGTCGAAAAGGACCTTGGTTTTTGATTTAGGCTAAAAATCTACACACTCGATGCAATAACACTTCAACCTTCTAATCTTCAAAATCAATCCGAATCGTTTCAAAGCGGACTCGCCCGTCTTGAATTGCTTGAGCAATCGCTTGTTGCCCTTTGGTCAAACGTGCCCCACCACTCTTAATATCAATCAGCACCACTTCAATATCTTCAGCCAAACCTTCACCATCTCGAAAATCGGTATAACCATCAAACACGACATAATCAATAGGATCCCCTAAGAACTTGGCATCACTGGGTAAATAACGAAACTCAGGCATGATTGGTGCCAGTTGTTCCGCCATCTTGCCTTTCAACACAGCACGACTGGTATTTACACTACGCTTTTGCGCGCTTGCTAAAGTCTGCTGATGCTCCAATTCCAACTCAGCAATATATTGCTCATACTCTGCTTTGATTTTGCCATTACGCGTACTTGATAACACGATTGTGGTTAAAACGATGCCAATACATGCACCAATTAACATCGCCATCCAGATGGACATGCTTTTTCCTCTAACTCGATATCTTGCACAATGTAAACAACTACTAAAGTTTTGTCATGTATAACCTATATGCTAAAAATTAATGCTAAAGTAAGGTGAAGGTTAGCTTACAGACTTAATTGATCAATCATGAAAACAATACTTGTTGCAAATTTAAAAGGCGGTTGTGGGAAAACGATTACAGCAATAACATTAGCGACGGCGCTTGCACAAAAAGGCTATAAAGTGGCCTTGGCTGATGCAGATGGACAAAAATCTGCACTGCAATGGTTAAAGCAACGTCCTGACACTGCAGCAACAATTCAAAGTCTGGATTGGCGTCATGAAAAATCAATTGGAGATGCACCTAAAAACTTAGATTATTTAGTGATTGATGCACCAGGTGCTTTAACTGGTGAACATGCTGAGCAATTGATTAGTGAATGCCATGCTGTAGTCACTCCGCTACAACCCTCATTTTTTGATATCGACAGTACCCGACGTTTCCTTAAACACATCCAAGACATTAAAAAAATCCGTAAAGGCAAAGTTTCTGTATATCTGGTTGCCAATCGAATGAAAGCCAACAGCTCAAGCTCGAAAGATATTCAGCAATTCTTTGATAAAATCGAACAAAAACCTGTTGCATGGATATCCGAACGTACTGCCTATAGCCAATTGGCGATGCAAGGTTTAAACGTTTTTGATAAAACCCAAAAGAACTTTTTAACCATTCAAGAACAATGGCAACCCTTACTTGATGCTTTAATAGACGATCCAAGCGATTGGTTCTAAAACCAATTCAAGAAAGATCAGATAAAGTACGGTTAAAATTTGCCACACTTTATTTTTCAGTTAATATTGAGTCAATCACTCACAATTTTTAGAGTAATTCGTGCAAGATTTCACTTCGAACTTACAACGTATCTTATTGTTTGGATTATTGTTTATCCTTATTTTTTTAGGTTACGATATTCTCAAATACTTCATTGTACCTGTGTTATGGGCATGTATTATTGCCTATATGACTTGGCCAATGTACAAACGCATATTAAGAATGTTTGGTTCGAATCGACCAACCCTCAGTGCATCACTGATGATTACGCTGGTGGTTTTGGTGGTTGGAATTCCACTGACTTTTGCCATTTTTATTTTACAACATGAAGGACGAAATCTTTATTTCGACCTACAACGCCAATTATCTTCAGGTCATTTGACTGTTCCAGACTTTATCCGTGAACTTCCCATCATTGGCAAAGAAGTCAGCCGTACTGTACGTGAAATTAATGCTGATCCTACCAGCCTTTCGCAAACCATTGGTCTGTGGATTCAAGGCCATATGAACTATGGTAAATTCGTCTTGAACGAAATTACCAAAAATCTGGTTAAGCTAGGTTTTGCAATCATGTCTTTATTCTTCTTCTATCGAGATGGTCAAACCATTTTGGAACAAGTCAGTAAAGCCTTACAAATGTTAATTGGCCCACGTATTCACCATTATCTTGACACCATTTCTGAAACAACCCGTGCTGTGGTTTATGGTGTTGGTTTAACTGCGGTTGCTCAAGCATTTCTTGCTGGTGTAAGTTATTTTGTTGCGGGTGTTCCAAATCCAATGGTACTCACCATTGTGACTTTCTTGATGGCACTGATTCCATTTGGCCCTCCTGTTGCTTATGGTGCAGTTTCATTATGGCTGTTTTCACAAGGTCAAACCATGGAAGCAATCGGTGTAATGGCTTGGGGTGTTTGTATTGTCAGTACTGCTGATAATGTGATTCGACCTTTGGTTATTTCAGGTGCAACCAAGATTCCGTTCTTGTTGATCATGTTTGGTGTACTTGGTGGATTGGCAAGTTTTGGGCTGGTTGGACTGTTTATTGGTCCTGTCATTCTTGCAATTCTTTTGGCCATTTGGCGTGAGTGGTTACATGAAACCACTGAGCCAGAAATCCTAATGCCAGATGCCACGATGGCCTATGACATTGATGATGATCAGCCCACAAAACCTTAGCCCAATCCAGGCAAGTGACAATTAAAATTTCAATATGGGTAAATCGTATATTCGCCAATAAGCTTTAATTGGCGAATATACCTTGTATAGCGATCTTATATCGCAGATATTCTGCGTAATTATTTTGCTGATTATTTTGTTTATTTATTTTTAGTCAGCATAATCAATGCCAATCAAATTTACTGTTAAATAAATTCATACAATCAGACATTTAATTCACATTGTTTATCAGGCCGTGCTTTGTTTGAATAGTGACTAATCATAATCAAATACTTTGGATGCGTTCGATGACATCTACTTTCTTTAAAACTTCTATACTTTGTACATGTATCGCACTTTTTACAGCGGCATGTAGTACAACAACGGTCAAACCTAAGCTTAAAACACCACTACAAACAGTGGATATGCATGCGGTCTCTGCACAAGGCATTGGTGCAAAAATTGGTACAGTGAGCTTGCAAGATTCTCCAAATGGTTTAACCATCAACACCCAACTTAGCCAATTACCTTCTGGTTATCATGGTTTCCATATTCATGAAAAAGGCTCATGTGCCCCCGCTGAAAAAGACGGAAAAATGGGCGCGGCTTTAGCTGCGGGTGGTCATTTCAATCCACAAAAAACTGGTCATGGCACTCCGAATGATGGGCATATGGGCGATTTACCTGTACTTAATGTAGATTCAAATGGTAATGCCAAAACAACATTAATTGCACCACGTCTAAAACTGGCCGATATTCAAGGCTTAGCTATTATGATTCATGCGGGTGGCGATAATTATTCAGACCATCCAAAACCACTGGGTGGCGGCGGTGATCGAATTGCCTGTGGTGTGATTCAATAATTTAAATTATTCGGGTCTGTTGACAATTCGTCTATGTTTGCGACTACGTGTGTTTTTTAGATGATACAAGGCACGAAATATGAAATTTAGTCATTCTAAATGAATAGTTCGTAACGACGTAGCAGCAAAAAACACTCTAGTCCCGAAGGGTTGTAGCTAAAATTATCTCAGCCTGTGTTATGAAACTCGAAAATAGTCTCGCTATTCTCTTCGTTTCATGCCTTGCCTGCTCAATTTTAGCTTACAACGCAAGCCATTTATGAAATGTCAACAGACCCTAATTGTGGATAAGTATGCGCTTATCCACATCGTGTTTATTTTAGATGCGAAAGCGCATAACGGCGGCAATGTTCCAAATAACCTGCCTCATGTACACTCATCAATTCGACAATACTACGCCATAGCCAAAATGGTGCATCAATAGTTTTAGATTGATTACGTTTTAGCTCTTTTACCCAAGCATTGCGTACTACATCATCCATCTGTCGAGCATGTGCACGACCAACCACAAAAGCCAAATAGAAAGCTAAGTCTTTGGCTTCAACTTCATTGACCCCTTCTATTTCGAGTTTTAAATCTTGTGGCAATAACTCTCGAATAAAAACCGAAGTATCTAAAAACTTACTTGCTCGCATCCGCTCCCCTAAAAATGGCGATAAATGTCTTGCGCCTTCAACAATTCTTGCCGCATTGTCTTTTGGCATCGGTGTATTTGAATAACGTGGTGCAAGTGCTGTTGTGGCTTCTTTCAGATCCATTAAACACAGGCCTTTGCCATCTCTGACAATATGATTCGATGAATCCATCAGTACGATATAGCGCAATAAGCCTAAAGAACTGCACCCTTTAACCCAATATGCTGAATCGATGACTTTCAATTGAGCGGATTGATCACGCTGACCAATCATTGTGACCAAGTCTTGAATATCGGGCTGATTAAAAACACGATGAATTTCGAGATGTTCTTTTTTTAATAAGGGCCAAAATTTCTTCCCCAAGGTTATTTCAGGCGTTAAACCTTCTAAACGCTCTCTTGCTAAATTTTTCCAGGTTCGCTTCAGTGCTTTTTGCATCGCACTATGCACAAGTACTGGTCGCTGTAATTTATCAATCCCTCGACCGTTGTGTGCTAAGGCATGTACATAACCTGCATACAACGCTTCAATCATCTGCGCGGTGACCACACCAGGTAAATCTGAACTACGCACAGCTGTGGCTAAGGATAACCCTAAACGGATAACATCATTGGCAGGATTACCAATCACAGTTTGATCTAGGTCGCGAATTTCAATATCAATTTTACCCTCAGCATTGGCAACAGGGCCCAAATTCCCAGTATGACAATCTCCACAAATCCAAATCGCTGGCCCCTGTGGGATCGAACTTATTTCAGCTTGCTTCAACCAATCATAATATTTGGCCGTATTGCCACGTACATAGGCATGGATCGAACCCGCCATTTTTAAATTACGGCGTTCTGTTAATTCAGCATTGCGATAACGAGGTTGTTTTATTTCAGTGTTTTGCTGGTTTGACATTTTTACTATTTTTAAGTATTTGATCGCTTATTCTGAGTTTTTTTAAGCATTTAAGTAAGGGTTAAACTGTATACAAAATGTTGAATATTACCGTTTATTTTTTACATTTCTATATGCAATAAATCGTGTCGCCTTTTCAGAAACGAGTAAAATATTGAAACGCCCAAGCCACTGAATTGACACTGTGAATAGCTATCAGCAAATCTTTCAAAATATAAAATCAAATTCAACTTTGATTTATTGCCTACAGATTTTGATTGTTTTAACTGGAACAACGCTTGGACTGTATTTTCTAGGTTATGAACAGCTCATTGTTCCAATTACGCTTGGTGCAATTGCAACAGCACTCACAGATTTTGATGACCGACTGAGTATTCGTTTAAGAAATCTTGGCTTGGTTTGTGTGCTGTTTTTTACTGTCAGTAGTATTTTAGATTTTTTACATCCCTATAAACTTTTATTTTTAATTTACTTATCTCTGTCCAGCGCAGCTTTTATCTTAATGGGGGCATTGGGGCAACGCTACGCCACCATTTCATTTGGTACCGTGCTCTTGTCAATCTATACCATGTTTGGCTTGGGTGAATATACTGAGTGGTATCAACAGCCCAGTTATTTTGTCATGGGCACATTATGGTATGGCGTGACCTCTATCATTTTCTATCTACTGAAACCGACACAGGCTGTACAAGACAACTTATCCAATAGCTTTAATCTTCTTTCTGAGCTGTTGATGTCAAAAGCAAAACTGTTTGATCCTGATAATGTCGACAATGTTGAGCAACTTTTATATGATCTTTCTTTGCAAAACAGTCAGTTGGTACAAAACTTAAACCAAACCAAAGCCTCATTACTGACCCGATTAAAAGCCTCTCGTGCCAATAAAAATACCATTTACTGGCTTAATTTATATTTTCTGGCCCAAGATATTCATGAACAAGTTACGTCTAATTATTTGCACTATGAAAAGATTCACCAGAACTTTAGCCGCACAGATTTAATTTATCGTATTCAGAAAAATGTACGTTTGCAGGCGCGTAATTGCCAGCAACTTGCCGAGGCAATTTTAAAGCGCCAAATCTTTCAAACGCATACAGACAACAATATTGCTTTAGCCCATTTAGAAAACTCAATGCAGGAATGGATTCAACACAATCCACATAATTTAGAAGTAAAAAATTTACTGTTGGTATTAAACAATCTGAAAAATGTGCAAGATCAATTTGTTAACCTGAGTATTGAACAACGTAATTATCAACAAAGTTATAGCCAACATCGAGATAATCTCAATTTATTGGATGATGATATCCATGATCTACCAGACCTTTGGCTCAAGATTAAACAACATTTAACCCCAAATTCTGCATTATTTCGCCATGCCGTGCGTATCGCGTTTGTGTTTGCTGTGGGCTATGCCATTTCGCTACTACCCTTTGCCAAAAACGGCTATTGGATTTTACTCACCAGTTTATTTGTGTGCCAAATTAGTTATTTTGCCACCAAAAGTCGTTTAAAACTGCGCACGCTAGGGACTGTATTAGGGGTACTTTTGGGTATTCCCATTTTATACTTTGTCCCCAGTATTGAAGGGCAATTACTCCTTACCATTATTTTTGGGGTGTACTTTTTCTACCTACGCTCAAAAAAATATGCCATGGCGACTTTAATGGCAACGCTTATGGTCTTGTTAATCTTTAATTTAAAAGGCGCAGGCTATGCCATTATTTTACCGCGTATTATCGACACCCTCTTGGGATGTTTAATCGCATGGTTTGCGGTCAGTTTTATTTGGCCAGACTGGAACTTCCGTGATATTTCAAACAATATCCGGAAAAGCAGTAAAGCAACCTTAGACTATTTCGATGCGGTTGTTGAACAATATCAACAAGGCCGCACCAACAGTATTGATTATCGTAAAGCACGCCGAGCAGCACATAATGCACAGATTGAATTATCCACGATGATTTCCAGTTTAAGTGCTGAACCCAATCCAAATCCCGATTTAATTCACAATGCCTTTCGATACTTGGTCTATAGCCATAGCCAGCTCAGTTATGTTTCAGCTTTAGGTAGCCATCGTGAACATGTACATGATCAGCAGATTTTAGATTTGATGTTATGGTGCAAACATACCTTAACTGATGTTTTGCTTAACCAAACCGCTGTAAATGAAGCCTTAATTGAAACAAAGCTCACTGAAATTCAGCACATCAGTGATCAAGAAAATTTGTCAGATAATTTACTTTTGGTACTTAAACAAATCAGTTTATTATTGGAAACCTTACCTGAGTTGTTAAAACTAAAAACAACCTTACTTCGATTAGAAATTAAATAGCAAGAATAACCAGACATTTAGAGGCTTCACATGAAACTTAGACATTGCCTAACGTTTTTATTCTCTGCATTGACCATCAGTGCTGCGCCCAGTGCTTTTGCAGACTCTCAATTTAATCAAGACTTACAGCAATTTTTAGAGTGTAAAAAGACACTGAAAAATTATTATGATTTAGGTTTTGAATTTGAGGATGATCTGAAAAAGAATGGCTGGATCAAACAAGGTGAAGAATATAGCTATGTCAGTAAAGTCCCGATTACGGTATTCGGTCAAACTACAGATCAAATCAGTTTGGTTTCTGGTGGAATGTTGGCTGTTTTAAAACATGCAAATACCAAAGACCTCGCTAAGAAGTTTCAAATCACGCAAAACCCTTTCTTTAAAGATATGCCGTATTTTTCAGGAGAGAAAGTTGTAAAAACAGATCTTGAGACCAAAGAAATCGAAAAATCTTTGCGTAAACTGACTTTGGCTGAATCGAATCCCGTTGTAGATCAAGGTGAACATAAAACCTATATCGGGTGTGTTTATATCACTGCATTTGAACAGCAACAGCAGGATGCAGCAATCAAAGCATTACAATAATCGATCTTAAATATTGGGCTATATCTGGTCTGGAGACTAAAAGCTTATTCTCCAGAACGATCTTCAATCTATTTAAATGAATCGATTTTATTTACTATTTTTTTCAAATCGTTTAGATAATTCGGTTAGACTCAAGCTTCATTCTCATTTGACTAAGTGACCATGAATATCAAATCTTTACGTATTGTTGGTTTTCTTGAAGGCATTTCCTTTCTCCTTCTTCTCTTTATTGCGATGCCTTTGAAATATATTTGGGATATGCCTATTTATGTGAAATATATTGGCATGGGACATGGCGTGTTATTTCTTGCTTTTCTTACAGTGTTATTGATTGTCTGTGGAAAACAGAAGTGGTCAATTCACATGTTTATTTTAGGTTTAATTGCTTCAATTTTACCTTTTGGGCCTTTTGTTTTTGATCATAAATTAAAAGCATTGCAACAGCCTTAACCTGTTTTATTTAAGAAGCAAAGCTCCCTCCCCTTTTACAAGGAGAGGGAAACTCAAGTGAGCTTAAAACTCACCATTTACTTTACGTTGCTGCATAATTGTTTTTAATAGTCCACGTGGAATAGTGAACCACAAAGCAATTAACGCAAAACATGACAACGCATAAGCCCAGAGATGGAAATGCTCATACAGAATTCGAATCAGTTCAATCACAAAGAAGAACGTGAACATCATCAATACTGAAACAGCAGCAGCGACAGTGCCTTTAGAAACTTCAGATGACATTAAGGCAAAACGATAAAGCACTGAAAAACTAATTCCTTCACCAAAGCTGACTAAGGTCATGCCTAAAATAACGCAATGAAGAAAATATTCGCGCCAAATGATCCCGACCACCACAATTGCGGTACCTAAAAGCATCAAAGGTAAACCAATTAAAACCGTTTTACCCAGTGGCAAACGATCAATCACTTTAATCAACACAATATTACCTAGAATCAATCCACCTAATACAGGGAATTGTGCCAGACCATATTGCATACTGCTGAGCCCCAGTTCTTCAACCAACATCACTGGAGACAATGCGATCCATAGCATCAAAGGCATCGCCACCATCGGCAAGCCGAGGGTCATGCCCATGAACGTCTTATTTTTCAAGACTTGCATATAATCATCCCAAATATAACTCAACGGTTTTTTGGGAATACTGCTTGTACGTGCTGGCATCTTGGCTTTTAGACCAAACCAACTCAGAAAAGCTAAAAAGGCAATCGCAATAAATCCCCAGTGCCATGACACATGATCGATGAGGAATGCGCCGACAACAGGGCCAATCAAAGGGGCAAGCAAAGAAATATTTGCCATCAGTGCCATGACTTTAATGGCATCACGCTCTTCAAAGGTTTCTTGAATCGCGGCATAACCCACCGCTGCGATCACAGATAAACCAAAACCTTGCAAGAATCTTAAAACAAGAAAACTTTCAATATTGTGGGTGAGTAAAATTAATAAACAGGTGATGACAAAGAATGCAACACCTGACAATAAAACTTTCTTACGTCCTAATCGGTCAGACAAAGGTCCGAGTATCCCTGCGACGCATGCCCCGCCGAGGAGATAAAATGACATAGATGATGGTGCCCATGCACTACTCACACCAAATTCTTTGGTGATTGCGAGCATCGCGGGCTGAACCAAATCATTACCGATATAAACTGAAAATTCAAATAACACCAACGCCAATGGAAACATAAGCGTAGCGCGACTCAAACTTGCAGTTTGTTCTTTTTGCACTAAATTTTGCATTATTTTCTACATATCTTTATTGGCTTGCATCGCTCACACTACTTTTTAAAGATAAGCGTTCGCCCAATGACAAGCACTGAAATATAAATATTAAATTGTGGAATTTACGTTGAATAAAGGCAGTTCAACACCGTATTCACAAGGTGTCTAATTCAATAGGTAAAGTAATTGCTGAAACTATATTTGTGAGATTTATAACTTAACCCAATCTATGAGAAAGCTCATAGAGGTACACACAGGGTTAAGTTTTACTAGTCTAACACAGACAAATTTTCAGTGAAAGTTGAACATTTATTATTCTTAAGCTACTCTAAATGCTGTATAAGCGGATATAAATAATTTAAATGAAAAATAAAAACCCAATATCGCTGATCATTATTGGCGTGATTTTATTGTTGGTGGGTGGAGGACTTTATTTTATCAGTTCTGCACCTAAAATTAGCGCTGAAGATCAGGCACGATGTGAACAATTGGTTCAAAATAAATATGCTGAAAACTCAAGCACTATCATAGGAAGCTGTAAAACAGATACAGGCTTTGTGGCATTGATGGATAGTCAAGCCAATGCGACCGCCTCGGCTGAAGATACGGCGAAAGCAATTAGCTCAGCCAACCATAAAGAACTGGGCTTTGGTATATTTGGCAAGTTCTTAATGGGACTATGTGTGGGTATCGGGATTGCATTGCTGATCAAAGGCTTGATTGCACTCAAGAACAAACCACAATCGATAAATTAATTATCAAAGCGAATTGTAATTCTCACAGTTTGCTTTATTCATCATCGCGCACTGTTGATTTGATAAATGTGCCACGTTTAATATCGTCATATGCTTCAAGAATTTCAGTATAGTTGTTCATGACGAATGGCCCATGCCCATTGATTGGCTCTTGAAGCGGTTTGCCTGTAAGCAGCAACAATTTACACTGTTGCAATGCCGTTATTTCAAAGTCTTGTTCCAAACTCGACATCACAGCAAGCCCTTGCTCTTCAAATATTTCATCTTCAGCTTGAAACTGAGCCTTACCCGTTCGTAAATAGACCAGTGTGGTTTCTCCTGCGCCTGCAGGCAATCTGACCTTATGCCCTGCTTGGATTTCAATATCCAAAACTTGAAGTGGCGAATGCGTTTTTGCTGGTCCGTGTTGCCCTTGGTAATCCCCAGCAATCACCCGTACCGTTCCAGCACGATTCGGGAGTTCAATCACTGGAATATTGGCTTTTCGCAAACTTTGGTAACGTGGTGGATTCATTTTATCTTTGGCAGGTAAATTCACCCACAGTTGTACCATTTCAAAATAACCACCCGTTTTTGAAAACGCCTCACTAAAGACCTCTTTGTGTTCCACACCTGAAGCTGCGGTCATCCATTGCACATCACCCGCTGAAACAATACCGCCACCGCCCGATGAATCACGATGTTCTAATTCACCAGCAAAAATCAGGGTAACCGTTTCAAAACCACGATGAGGATGTTCACTCACCCCTTTGCGTAAATTGGTCGGTTTTAAAACACCAGGTCCTAAATGATCCAGTAACAGAAAGGGAGAGACGGTATTGCCTAATTCATAGTGTGAAAATACAGAAAGTACAGGATAAAAATCCCCTATCGCAAAGCGGGTATCATTACGATGAATAAAGGCAAGGGTTTTCATAGTGTCACTATTCTCTGATTGAGTAAAAGCATTAGCCATAAAAATGTTGTTTTAAATTAAAGCTATATTCGGTGAGATATTGCTTTAATTTTTCAATATCATTGGTCGGTTCAATCGCCCTTAGATTTAAGGCCTCAATTTTATCTTCTAACAGTTTTAAGATTTGCGCTTGTTCCGCGACAGGTAATTGCGCTTTTTCTTTCTGCTGCTTTTTGATTTCTAAATAATCTTCTGCCCAATGCCGTAAGTGATCATGAGCGTCGATTTGATCAAACAACTGCGTAATCAGGAGTTCAGGCATAATTTGCTGTGTTGCCAACTCTGCTGACATCAGACCAAGAATAGAATAAAACACTTTTTTATAGGTAAAGTTATCTGCAGTTTGCATGACATGCATACCGCCTTTAGCCAGCGACAAGTAATGATAATACAGAGCTTTATAGTCTATTCGTTCAAGTAAGCCATCTCTAAATTTCTCCCATTCAGGAAATTGATTGAAATAGACAATATGTGCACGCACCCACTCTAGGACAGTCGGATTACTTTTTGCCAAAAGCCCAAACATTTTATTTAAGTCGAATGAAACGAAGTCAAAGTCGCCATCCATGATCTCGATTAAATCACGGTGTTGGCGATAATCGTAATATTGTGCTTTGGAGGGTAGATGAAAACCACGCACATCGTAATCGCTGTCTGGACTTGCCATACCCCATAAGCGACTACCGCTTTCGATATAAAACAGTGGATGTTCATCTCGATTTTGGAATAAGTTTTGAATTTCTTGTCGGATGTTCATTGTGTTCACATTTTGGGTAAATCTATAAGTTTTATATCATCAATTTCAGTGCTTTTTAAATTTTCTTTGAATCCAAGGTTTTCTTCCCTTTGTTTTTAATTCAAAAGCTTTATCAATATTCGCTTTAATTCATTCGGATACTTACCATTATAATTTGCTTTATAGCCAACCTGTCAAAAGCTCAGACATAAGAATAGAATTTCTATTAATTAATACTTTTAATTAAATCAATTACATGTAAAAAATAAATTGTTTGATTATAAAAAGCTTGCAATGCCGCACCTTACATTCAAAGTTTAAATACCTTTGCGTAGGCGATGCCTCACTTTTCAGAGATAAAAAGATGAATTGATAACCAACAGTTTCTAAAAGTTCATACAAAAACATAAGCTTTATTTATGATTAATGACTTGATGGAAATCACTTGTATGAATAATGAGGTGGTTTGACTATATATTTTATATATTCAACTTTTTATATCAGTCAAAAATGCGAAAGATCAAAACCATTACCTACAATTAAAATATTCATTTATTGTGATTTCCCAAATAAAAAAACGTACCAAGTCTGATACGTTTTTATCCAGCATTTCTATCTATTTTTTAAGCATAAATCAAAAAATCATTAAGGACATTTTGCCTTTTGGAATGTCTTGGTGTTCTTACCACGGTAACACTGATATTCCTTTTGCATATCTATACGTTTCCACTGACCATCAATATTTTTAAAGCTATACACACTACGAATTGAGCGCACTGAATCATCCATCAAACCTGTTTCAGTCAACTTCACCTCGGCAACGGTGGGGGATTCCACACTATTAAAATACTGACGCAACTCAACAGTCGCGAGATCCTTACGCAAATCAGGACGTTCATTTAAAACCTGACTTAATGGTGTCTCTGAACCACCTACTTTATTCATTAAATTTTGTGTTGTTGCACAGCCAGACAAAGCCACTAAACAAAATACTGAAATTAAACTCAAACGATTCATTCTGATCACCCTAAAACTAAAAGCATAGCCTAATAATGCTATGCTTTTTAAACGTACACTATTTAAAAACTGTGTCTTTATGACTCATCTGCGATATGGCTAACATCGAACGCTATGATTTTTTGATCATTTTCATCAAACATCAAGGCTTGATCACCTAGATCCAGCATATAAAAATGCCCTGCATCGGTTAGGAAATGCCAAGCAACGATCTCTTGCCCATTATACTCATGTGATGGATCACCAATGGTAATACGATCTAGCTCCTGACCTGCTTGCAGGCATAAAGCTTGAATAATTTTAAAATAACGTGGGCTGTTTTCCGCTGCTTGCTGTTTACGTTGTTCTAAATTTGGAATTTTGGCTGCAACCTGCTCGACAATCGCCAAAATCTGATCTTCATCGACAACCTGTAGCTTTGGATGTTGCTTTAACCATCGACTATTTATTTCAATCAAATCTTCACTATCATTCAATGCATAAAACTGGTCATCAAAAGCATTGAGAATATCTCGTTGCTCATTTTCACCAAAGTATTCACCCTCTAAGAACTGTTCTAATTGCTCATCTGAAAACTGATCGATTAAATCCGCACTTTGCTCAAAGAGAGCCGAATGCGCAGTCGCATTCATAGCTTTTAATCCTTCACGAACATGTTTCACCATGAACGCATCCCAACCCGTGTTATAAACGAATTGTGAAAAACCACCATTATTCACTTGAGCAAGATAGTAATCGACAAAATAACTGTATAAAGCCTCTGCGGATACTTCATCATATTCGACATAATGTTCAAATAAGCCATTTAAGCTATCAATATTGGACATAATCACATCATAGTGATCATCACTGTCTAAACTTTGTTTAGAAATTAAAATGTTATCAATGAGCATAGTTTTCAGTTTCTTATCAATATTTAAGCGCAACCAACATAACAAATTTTCAGCAATAAATGGCGACCAGCATGTAACTTTATTTTATCTTTTGTTCGGCAATAAAAAAGCGCTTCTCTCGAAGCGCTTGTACAACGAGCTATTTAAATCATTACAGATCAAATAACTTACCTGGGTTCATGATGCCATTTGGATCGAACACTTTCTTCAAGGCTTTCATATATTCAATTTCTTCAGCAGTCCGTGTGTAATCCAGATAAGGCTTTTTGGTCATGCCTACGCCATGCTCTGCAGAAATTGAACCGTCATATTTCTTCACAGTTTCAAACACATACTTATTTACCACCTGACATTTGGCAAAGAATTCATCTTTAGATAAATTCACAGGTTTTAAAATATTTAAGTGTAGGTTTCCATCACCAATATGGCCGAACCAGCAGATTTCGAAATCAGGATAATTTTCAGCAACAATTGTATCAATTTCCTTAATAAAAGCAGGAACATGTGTAATCAATACTGAAATATCATTTTTATACGGAGTAAATGGGGCAATCGTTTCAGAAATGTCTTCACGTAAACGCCATAAGCTTTGAACTTGTTCAAGATTTTGGCTCATCACTCCATCAAGCACCCAGCCTTGTTCCATGCAATGCTCGAAAATTTCCATCGCAGCATCCATAATCGGTTCATACGGCGCTTCAAATTCAAGTAAAACGTAGAATGGGCATTCTGTTTCAAATGGACGTTGTACATGACCACGATCCAAAACTTTTTGCATCGCCAGTTCACCAAAGAACTCAAAGGCAGTTAAATCAATTTTGCTTTGGAATGCATGTAATACAGGCATGATTGCATCAAAATCAGGAACACCCAATACCATCACTTGTAGATCATGCGGTTGGCGTTCAAGTTTAATTTCAGCTTCAGTCACTAAGCCTAAAGTCCCTTCACCACCGATGAATAAATGTTGCATTGCATAACCTGTAGCATTTTTAATCATGCCTTTGTTTAAACGCAATACATCACCTTTACCCGTCACCACGGTCAGACCAAGTACCCAATTACGAGTCATCCCGTATTTGATCACTTTAATTCCGCCTGCATTGGTTCCAATGTTGCCCCCCAATTGTGATGAACCCGCAGAAGCAAAATCAACCGGATAATACATCCCTTGTTCTTCTGCATAGTTCTGCAACTGTTCAGTCACCACACCCGCCTGAATACGCACCATACGGTCAGCTGGATAAAATTCTAAAATTTGGTTCATTTTGTCGAAGCTCACGACAATTTCACCATTGGCAGCAACAGCACCTGCCGATAAACCTGTACGGCCACCCGATGGGGTAATCGCAACATTAAACTGATTGGCCAATTGAACAATTGCTTGCACTTGTTCTGTGCTCGATGGGAAAACGATGACCGATGGCTGAGGATCAAAATGCTTAGTATGGTCTTTGCCCCAATTTTCTAAGCTGTCAGCATCGGTTTTAATTCGGTTTTCACCGACGATTTGCGTCAATTGGGTCAATAATTCAGGTGCTATCGTTACTGGAGCATTCATCGTTTTGCGGACCTAGCAAGAAGTAAATAAGAGGTTGTGCTATACAACATTCGAGATTTTAAATCAGTCTGTGAAAAATTTTCAGCATTTTTTATAGCTAAAATCGGCATCTTCACTAATTTTAGCAGTATTTTACCTAGATGACTGCTGAGGATAAAGCACAGATTTGATTCACATTATCCACACTTTGTGTATAAAGTGTGCTTCAAGCATTATAAAAATCAATGCATTAGCATTTCATTTAATTTTTGAATAATGCTTATCAGAAATCGTAGATAAAATATCCACTGTACTGTCACAATCGAAATATCTATAGAACAAGGTCTATGGTATCATATTGCGACTAAATTTGGCCTTTGTAGCGGAGCCGTAATGAGCCAACATCTTTCACTACCTAAAGATAAAATTCGTTTCTTGTTGTTAGAGGGCGTTCATCAAAACGCAATCGACACGTTAAATGCTGCCGGATATACCAATATCGATTACCGTAAAACTGCGCTTGAGGGTGAAGCGTTGAAAGAAGCGGTTAAAGATGCACACTTCATTGGTATTCGTTCCCGTACACAATTAACTGAAGAAGTCTTTGCAGCTGCGAATAAATTGATCGCAGTGGGTTGTTTCTGTATCGGAACCAACCAAGTGAATTTAAATGCAGCCATGATTCGTGGTATTCCTGTATTTAACGCACCATACTCAAATACTCGTTCAGTTGCTGAATTGGTTCTTGCAGAATCAATTCTTTTACTTCGTGGTGTGCCTGCTAAATCTGCTTCAACTCATCGCGGTGGTTGGAACAAGTCTGCGGTAGGTTCATTTGAAACACGTGGTAAAACTTTAGGTATCGTGGGTTATGGCTCTATTGGTTCTCAACTTTCAGTTTTAGCTGAAAGCATGGGTATGCATGTCATTTATTATGATGCTGTGACTAGGCTTCCTATGGGTAATGCACGTCAAGTAGGTTCTTTAGACGAACTACTTGCAAATGCAGATGTTGTTACACTGCATGTACCCGATGTTCCTTCAACTCGTAACTTCTTTGCAAAAGCTCAATTTGCAAAAATGAAAGAAGGTTCAATCTTCATCAATGCTGCACGTGGTACATGTGTTGTTATTGAAGATTTGGCAGATGCAATTAAATCTGGTCATATTGCTGGTGCAGCTGTTGACGTATTCCCGAAAGAACCTAAAGCCAATGGTGAAGAATTTGTTTCTCCACTTCGTGGCCTAGACAATGTGATTTTAACACCTCACGTTGGTGGTTCAACCATGGAAGCGCAAGCCAACATCGGTCTAGAAGTTGCAGAAAAATTTGTGGCTTATTCGGATAAAGGCATGACTTTATCTGCAGTAAACTTCCCTGAAATCGCACTTCCATTGACTGAAGGTAAACACCGTTTACTACACATTCATAAAAACGTGCCAGGCGTGTTATCTAAAATTAACAACCTGTTCGCTGAGCATGGCATCAACATTTCTGGTCAGTCATTAATGACTAAAGGTGATGTCGGTTACTTGGTAATGGATGTAGACGCAACTGCATCTCAAGAAGCACTTGATACACTTCATGAAGTTGAAGGCACAATCCGCGTTCGCGTATTGTTCTAAGACGATTTAAGCTAAAAAAACCACAGGTATTTGCCTGTGGTTTTTTTATGGGATTTATAAATCTGTCACTTCTTTCCGATAGCATTTTTTAAGTTAAATTATTTGATTAATAAACTATTTAGCATCTTCTCTCACCCTAATCTACAAAGACAGTGTACTATCTAAAGCGCAATAAGCTTTGCAAATTACATGAGCATTTCATCTAAATTGTTTTATATAAAAAGCCTGTTGCGGAGATTTTCCTCCAAGCCCTTACTCTAAATTTCAGAACCAATGCCAAATTTAAAAAATGCACCACACCTGCAAGCTTTAGTTCTATTGTTCATTGCCATGATCAGTATGCAAAGCAGTGGCGCATTAGCAAAAACATTATTTGATCAATTTCCAGTCCTTACCATTTCCGCTATGCGTTTATTGCTCGGCTCATTGATTTTGGCCGTGATTTTTAAAATTTGGCAGGTCAATTTTAAACAAGTGAAATGGTCATCCATCATCAGTTATGGTATTGCCCTTGCAGGAATGAATGCTTTATTTTACTTATCAATTCATCGTATTCCACTCGGCATTGCCGTAGCGTTTGAATTTATTGGACCGCTCAGTGTGGCCCTGTTTCATGCACGGCAAAAATTCGATTTTATTTGGGTCGGACTTGCGATACTTGGACTGGTTTTACTGTTTCCATTTGATCAGGCAAAGCAAAGCCTCAACCCTATTGGTATTGCCTTTGCCTTAGCTGCTGGTGCTTGCTGGGCGCTGTATATTATTGCAGGTCAACGACCTTCAGGGGTTTCTGGAAACCATACTGTATGCTTAGGGATGTTTGTAGGCATGTTGTGCTTAATGCCAATTGCCTTATTTTCTGGGATGCCTTTACAGGTTTTTGAACCTTCAAATTTAATTTATTTTATTGCGTTGGCGATCTTGGCAAGTGCCTTGCCTTTTTCATTGGAAATGATTGCATTAAGAAATTTATCTGCTTTAAGCTTTGGCACGTTAATGAGCCTAGAACCTGCAATTGCAGCATTTTCAGGATTTATTTTCTTAAATGAACAATTGTTATGGACTCAATGGTTGGCATTAGCCACGATCATTAGTGCGTCAATTGGTTGCACCGTAACCACACAAAAAGCACAGCATAAAGGATAAAACCACCTCGAAAGGTGGTTTCAATTCACTCATCTAAAACCTACCAATCAGGTGCCCCCATAATTAGTTTTATCATGCTATTCGGATCTGGCTCTAGTTCAAGACCAATTCGTTCAACCAAATCACCATTACTGTCTTCTATATTTGCATAAATACTTAAATAAGTAATAGGACCTTTTCCTGCTGAATCAAAACCTGAATATTGATTTGGTAATTGAATTTGCATCGGTTTTCCATAAATTGCATTATAGGTTAAGATCTCATTGCTACCATCTATGTTATATACCGTGATTTCTATATTGCATGACTTTCCAATTAATTCAGGAACAACTTCCCAGTTCCCATTGGGCTCAGTGCTCCCATTTAAAGGATCCTCAATCATACTGGTACAGACCATCGGGAAACTCAAGCCTTGATTGCTGACATAAACAACTTCACGATCTGCCAAGATAATATTAACATTGCCTGTTAAACCTGAAGTTTGCTGACCTTTATAACGTACCCACTGATTACTCTCAAAAATTAAAGCTGTTTGTGCAGACCAATCCAACTGCCCGTCTGGGTCTTTTATACCTGTGAGGAACCGACCGCCATCTTGCGATATTGAAAAATCCAACTGGTCATTTATTTTGCCAAAACATGCCACAGACGTCCCATTGGGTAGTGTACATTTTACAAAATGATCTGTGGCTGATTTTCCAAGATCAATAATCACATTACCTGAGGTTGTCGAAGTTTTTTCACCCAGCATCGTGCCTGTTAAATCTTTTGCAGTCCAATGAATTGAACCACTCGAAGGCATATTCACCACCGTCAATCCTTCTTTAGGAATACTGTTGGATTTGGTTAAGGATGAACCATCATTTAAGCTGATTTTTGCAGTCACATTGCATGGAATCCCTTCACCATTGGATTGACACTGCACAAAGACTGAACCTGCATTTTCAAATTTTAAATCCCAGTTCCATGTTGAAAAATGCTTCACTGTTGCATGTACTGCAAGGCCTGTAGGTGATTGATTTGACGTCGTCACCTGCCCAATACCCTCTTCAATCCACAAGCCACTCGCTTCATCAAAATACCACATTGGAATTTGTGTCCCTACTTTCATCTGTTGATTATTGATACTCTTTATCGGCAGGTTCATTTGAAGGTCTGCTGTTTTATCAACTGCAAGTTGTAGTTCCTGACCACCCGCATCTTTAAATGTGGCTGTAATCATTCCCGCACTAATCAGATCCACAATATTGCCTTGTGCATCGCGTGCTACACCATTGGCAGGCATTGCATTTAAATCACGATTGGTGATATCCCATGGGGTAAATTCAACAGTCACAGCGCCCGTAGCAAGACTGCCGTCTGCTTTTACAAAAGCATTGGCAGGGATACTAACGCTTGCACCCAAATTTTGGGATTGAATCATTTGAGCCGCAGAGATATCAGACACAGGAACAACTTGTTTAATGGCCAATAAATTTGCTGAGATTGCTTTTAAATTGGCAACATCATAAACAATTGACTGCGTGATAAAGCCTTGTTTTTCAAATTTAGCCACCACTTTTTGTGTGTTTTGAGGAAGTATCAGATTCAAAGTCGCATGACCATTTTGATCTGTTTTAACACTTTGCCCCTGTATTGTAATATTTGTATTTGGAATCGAAGCGCCATCAACCGTTTGAGCTGAGACTAAAACCTCGCGGTTTATCGTTGTTGCTCCCTGTTTTACTTCTATTTTCTGTGTAGTTGAATCAGTCCGACCTGCTAGGTCTGTTATCGTCAGGCTCACGGTATATTGACCAACTTTTGTATAACTATGTTCAACTGTAGCACCTGTTCCGCTTGAACCATCTCCAAAGTTCCAAGCATAGCTACGAATTGCATTGGCCTCCTTTGCTTGATCTACCGTACTTTTCGTTCCATCAAATTTGACAACTTCACCGATACTTGGCGCTGTTGGGCTATATTGAAATTTGGCTGTAAGACTATCTTCAAATTTAGTTGAGGAGTTACAAGCCAACAAAAGTAGGCTCGCACATGCAAAAAGAAACCATTTTATATAATTTTTCGATCTCATCATCGTCGTCACCTTATTGTTATTTAATTCGCGATATCCATCACGATAATTTATATTACTGTGAATTAATTATTAATAATAGCTGTTTTATTTTAAAAATATTTCAATATTTTTCTCAATCAAATACCGTTGATACTTGCTGTATCAAAGCAAGTGGTGACAAAAAATTTGATTGAATATCGATAAATGAAAGAATGATTTTGATTAGAAATAAATATTTTCCATTATATTTCAAAGTCTTATATTTATGTATTTTATAGTTGATGCTTTTATATCTATGTGTTTTTTAATTAAAGACTTATTTTTTCCACAACACAGATCAAATTTAAGTAATAGCCATATAAAATTCACTACAATGAAGAGTCTGAACGCTTAAAAATATTTAAACAATAGAGAAATCAAATCATGACTTCAGGACAAATACTTGTTTTTCTATCGGGCGGTTTTGATCTATTTCAACAAGGCTTAGTTCACTTCCAAAACAAGCGCCCGTATCTAGAAAATAGCAATTATGCTTCTTGGTGACAAAATCAACCACGGTATGACCTAGAAAAACCTGTTCTACACCGACAACCGTTGAATAACGCATAAAGCGCTTATTTTTAATTCGCCCCCTGCCCCATAACGCCAATTCGCGACTTTTAGAACGTGTGGCAACTTTAAACGCATCCCAATCATTTAGATCTATATCGGCATGCACAAAGCCATACTTCTTATTTTGATAAATGACTTCTAATAGTATGGGTAAAGTGTTTAATTGATCGATGACTTGTTGCTGCTGATCCGAACTTAATGCATAAAACCATTCTCCACCATGATGCGCATGCATATCTTTCATCATCGGATCGATCTGCGACAATAAGCACATTTCTTCATGATTACCTAAAACAGCTTTAAACCAAGGCTCTGCAAGCAGATGCAAACATTTCAAACTGTCAGGACCACGATCAACAATATCCCCTACAGCAATCAATAGATCCTTTTCAAAGTTAAATTGAACCCGTTCAAGCTGTTGCATCAACAAATCATAACAACCATGTATATCGCCTACCACAAACAAGCGACCTGTCTCATGGGTATAGGTCGCTACATGCGCGAGCTTGTGTTGCGATAATTCAGACATAGACTAATCTTTGATTAAAACTCAATTGAAGCTGCTTCAATATGCTGGTTTTCTTTGGCTAAATCCAAATATTTGCCAGCAGTTTTTTTATTTTTACGCACCCCGATTCCATCTTTATAAATTTTAAATAATTCAAAATAAGAGTCGATATCACCATGATCGGCTGCTTGTTTAAACAAATCTGCACTTTGGGTTAAATCAACCTCTACACACTTACCTTCCTGATACATTTGTGCCAATAAGAAAAAAGCACGTGGAACTTTCAACTCTTTGGCTTTGTTTAACCAGAATAATGCCCCATCTGCATTGTTTTGACGTTGCTCAAAAATCGACATACACAGCATGGCCTGAACATGGCCTTTCTCTGCAGCGGAATTTAATAATGGGAGGTGATGTTCATGTTCTAAAGGCAATAACATCGACAATTCAAACTGTGCATCTGGATGGTTTTGCATTGCTGCGCGTTCTAACCAAGAAATACCTTGATCAAGATTTTTCTCAGTTCCCATACCATAGCGTAAACACTGTGCTAAAGAATATTGAGCTGGAACATTGCCTGAAACAGCAGCATGCGATAATAAATCAAAAGCGAGTGCTGCATATTCTTTCTGCTTTTGCTCAGTTTTGGCATTTTCCGAATTTTTTAACAGTGTCACTGCAGCTAAATAAGCAGATTCGATATGTCCATTTTTTGCAGCTTTAAGTAAAAACTCTTGCACAACTGCTGCATCCGCTTTAGCACTTTGTTGTTCAATAAGTGCGCGAACATAGCAGCCAAATGGATCATTATGTTCTTGCGCGATATCGGCATATTTTAAAGCAGCATCAAGATTGTTCTGTTTTAAATAACTAAACGCCAATAAAGCACAGGAAAAATGGTCTTTTTCAGCAATTTTTAACAATTCATTTTGTACTTTGATCGAATCAAACCCTGAAAACTCTACAAAAAACTTCAGGCTGTTTTGATGCTGGTTTTTTAAATAATTATTTAAAAGTAATAAGTACGCAGACTGTGGATCCTGTGACAATTGTTGTTGTGCATAAACAAAAATTGCTTCTGGATGATTCAGTTGAACTGCCTGTTGCAAATGCATTAGGGCTTGTGCTTTTGTCAGTTGATCGGTTGCATTGTTCAAGCCAAGATAAGCAAGTTCTAAATGAGCCAATGCATGATTAAGCTTTGCTGCATGTTGAAAAAAAAGAAGAGCTGACTGCACACTTTGATTTACATAACGGCCTAAAACATGCCACTGTCCTAACAAAGTACTTGCAGGTGCAAAATTCTGATTAGAGGCATTGACCAACAAATCAACACGCGCTTGAGCGTCTTGCTCATTTTGAGCAAGACCTTGTTGTTCTAATTTAAGTACATCGATATACCAAGTTTCTGCTTGTGAAAGTTCTGTCGCATTTAAGCCTAAATTTTCAGTTTTATTGGTGTTTCCTGACATCTTTTATTCCTAACACATGTGCCATTGCAAGTATAATCATTCCCATCTTACAGAGGACTCGGCTGAATCTCAAAGGGAAATGTTGAATCAATATTCATCTATTCGCGAAATACTCAAATAAATCCGAGAAAGTGCTAAAATCTGTGCAATATTTTTCTTCACCTTAGATATGCCAAACTCTCAACTCACTGCTGTGCTCTTCATGGTTTTATCTATGGTGGCTTATCAGATCAGTGCCTCATTTGCGAAACAGTTATTTGAGGCTTTAGATCCGATTACCGTCGTGACCTTAAGATTATGTTTTGCATCTATTTTAATTATTTTAATGTTCCGTTCATGGAAAATTATCAAGCGTTTACCTTATCTAAGATGGAATGAGCTACTCTATTATAGTGGTTCAGTCTGTTTGATGAATGTGCTGTTCTATGCCTCTTTAGGCAAATTGCCTCAAGGTATTGCTGTTGGACTAGAGTTTTTAGGCCCTCTGACTTTGGCACTGCTCTCGATTAAACAAAAAAGTGACTATATTTGGGTATTTCTTGCCATCATCGGTATTGCATTGATGGTGCCTTGGCAAGATGCGACCGCACATAATTTTTCCTATCTTGGTGCTGCTTTTGCTTTGGGTGCAGGTGTCTGTTGGGCAAGTTATATTTATTTTGGGCAAAAAGTTGTACGACAAAATATTGGTATGCATGCACTGAGTATTGCAATCGTCTTATCTGCCTTGGTTATGCTGCCAATCAGTGCTGTACATAACCCAGATGCCTTGCTGCAAACACAGTACTGGGGCAAAGCTTTGCTGATTGCACTTTTAGCAACAGCAATTCCGTATGCCTTAGATCTGCTTGCTTTAAAACAATTAAGCAAAATGAGCTATGGTACTTTATCGAGTCTATCTCCTGCACTTGCCGCAATTTCAGGTATGGTATTACTGAATGAACATATTACTGCTTGGCAAACCGTTGCTTTAATCTGCATTATGATTGCGTCGGTAGGGGTAACATTTAGAGCGGCGAAAAGCTCAGATACCCACTAAAACATTCTCAATACTGACCCACTGCCAGTCATATAGAACCTCGACCATATTTACGCGATCTTTAGGAAGAGAGGAAGATCAGCGTAAATATATGATGAATGAGAAGCATCTCATTAACTAAAAAAGTAAATATCGTTCAGCAATCTGCTCATCATTCTCTTGGTACTTTATAGCTTCAATTTTATTTAGTTTGCCTTTGTAGACAAGTCAACGAAATACAAGCCAATAGACTTAGCCAACCAAGCGGATAAGGTCTTTTGCTTTATACTTTTTATATTCGGATAGGTACTTCTTTGCTAAGATTAATTTTTGATTTTCATCTAAAATCTTTAGCGCTTTTTGAAAAAAAGAATGCTCTTCTTGTTGAATATGATGCGCGATGATTTCAGATAATCGTTTCGCCAAAACCAACCAGCGAGAGTGGCTAAAATCTGTTTGTTCTAGTGATTGTAATATTTCATCCATCTCATGATGTTCAGCCAGTGCCAAACGGGTAATATTTAAACCTGAATCCGTCATCATTAACGGAATATAAAAATAGCGATCTTCCGCAATCGCATGAGCAAATAATTCATTTTTCAATAAATTAAAAATTTTCCTTCGTTCAGGACTATCGCCTGAGGTATGTGTTAATTGTTCTGACAAATCCTTCTGAATGATATGACTTTCTCTCAAAGCCTCAAATATATTCATCTAAATCCCTCTTTTTATAATCCTATTTGATATTTACCTTCCATTGCTTCGGTTTGTGATTTTTCGATCAAGAAACCAACAATCTTAGAAGACAAATCAAAAAAAAGCCTTACAAAATTTAAGCTTTTTTGTATCAAAAAAAATTAACCAGAGAATCTAGCAAATTACGCGACAAACATTTGATAGGCCAAGCGACAAATCAAAATGCTGACCAAAATCAAAAATAGAATACGAATAAAACCACTGCCATATTTCAGTGCCATTTTCACACCAACCAATGAACCACACACATTGGCAACAGCCATCAGCAGGCCCAATTGAAATAACACATTTCCAGTGGGAATAAAGAAACTCAGTGCGGCAAAGTTGGTCATGAAATTGCCAATTTTGGAAAGCGCCGATGCGTGCAAGAAGTCAACTTTCAGATAACGAATAAAATAAAAGATGAAAAAACTACCTGTACCTGGCCCAAATATTCCATCATAAAAGCCAATCAATAAACCACCAACACCCGCGATCAATAACATTTTACGCGTGATTTCTTGTTGAAAATGGACTTGTCCAAATTGCTTCTTAAAAAATGTATAGATTGCGATCACAATCAACATAAACAATACAAATGGCCGCAAAATTTCCTGAGGGATCAGTGAGACACAAGCAGCGCCACCAAATGAGCTAATAAAGGCAGTGATACCAATCACTGCCAACAGCTTCCACTGAATTTTGACTTGTTTTAAGTATGAAAAAGCAGCCGAAGCCGTTCCACAAATCGAAGCCAGTTTATTGGTTCCAAAAACTGTGGCGGTAGGATAATGCGGTAAAGCACCCATTAATGCAGGAATTTGAATCAGTCCGCCACCTCCAACAGCGGCATCAATTGCCCCTGCACAAAAGGCAAAGAATACTAAACTGAGGATGATATCAAATTCCATAACATTCACTTATCTTTTAAAGGCGTCTATTAACGCTGGGAGACTTAACCGTGCTCTGGCTTAATCCTGCTTTGGCTTAATCAGGCTTAGATTTAAACTGAGTTATTTTCTAACAATGAAACCAAATTAAAGATTTAGCACCCGTTTAGGCACTAAACGCTTTTTATCGGTAATTTCAGCCAAGCCTAAACATTTATCACCATCAAAAACCAAGACTTCAGCTTCGGCAACATGCTCAATATTGCTTTCCATACCGCGGCTAAAATATTCCGCACGTCCTTCAGGTACCTGAACTTTAGGAAAATGATCAATTGGTGCATAGACAGGCAGCAACAAGGCTTCACGCGCTTGTTCAGTCAAGCTTTCCAAATGTTCAATGGTATATTCTGGTATCAAATCAAAATGACCTGTTTGAGTTCGATTTAAATACGTTAAATGCCCGTAAGTTCCCAATGCTTTGGCAATGTCTTCACCCAAAACTCGAATATACGTTCCTTTAGAACAAGTAATATCCAAGGTCAGGCTATGCTGATTAAACGCAATCAGCTCAATCGCAAAAATATGAATTGGGCGTGCATCACGTTCAATCTCAATTCCCTGACGCGCCAACTCATATAAAGGACGGCCTTGTTTTTTTAAGGCTGAATACATTGGCGGAACTTGTTGAATATCACCAGTAAATTGCGCCAAAACCTGTTGAATACTGTCTTCACTTAATTCAGGTATGGCCTTTTCAAGTAAGACTTCGCCTTCGACATCACCCGTGGTCGTACTATGCCCGAGCTGAACAGTCGTTTGGTAACGCTTGGTCGAATCTAACAGATAGTGTGAAAATTTAGTCGCTTCACCTAAACAGATTGGTAAAAGTCCAGATGCCAAAGGATCAAGCGCCCCTGTATGCCCTGCCTTTTGAGCGCGATACAACCATCGCACTTTTTGTAGCGCCGCATTTGAACTTATGCCTAAAGGCTTATTCAATAAAAAAACACCACTGATATGGCGACGCGGTATTTTCTGAGCTTTTGAAGACATATTGGTCTGGATACGGAGAATAATGCGCTATTTTAGCAAAAACCATTCGTCTATTTTTACAAATTTTCTGTTTGAAATTTCGATTTCTATGGCAAATTATTTTTTCAATAAAAAATCTAAAAATAGTAGGAATATTAGATGGATCTATCTAAAAAAATGATTGGAATCATCATTGGTAGTCTCTTGATCATTCTTTTAGCCGTAATTTTTTGGCTAAAACCCAATACAGAATCGACTGAAACACCGCCAGCTTCAGAAAAAGCACATGAACAACAGATGGGGCAATTGGCTTCAACTCAACTTCCAGCATCCGAAGCACTGAGCTTTGCCAGCAAAAGCCAACAAGACACGCAAATTAATTGCCAAATCCGTGCAGATGCCTCCAATCGTTTAATTGTCAATGAACAGACCAAAGATTGCTTTGAATATTTCATCACCCAATATGGTGAAAAAAGCATTGAGCAAATCAAAACCGATTTTCTTAGCTATACCAAAATCAGCTATAAAGAGCCTCTACTATCGCAGTTAAATGATCTCTGGACACGTTATATTGATTACAGAAGTAAATTAGGCGATTTACAAGCACCCACCGCAGATAAAGAAAGCGCAAAGTATTATCAGCAGATTTTAGTCAATACTCAAAACTTAAGAAAAAAATTCTTCTCGGATTATGAAATTCAAGGCTTATTTGGCACACAAGATACCTATGACCGATATACGGTAGACCGCTTAGAAATTATGGATAATCAAAAATTATCTGCTGCTGAAAAAGCGCAGAAACTCAAAGAACTTTTTGAGCAACTCCCTGAAGACTGGAAAGAGAATTTACAACAACTTAATCAACTTGAAGACTTAAGAAAGCTGACAGCGGAGATCAAAGCACGTGGTGGTTCTGCACAAGAGATCCGTCAAATGCGTACCAATCTGGTGGGACCTGAGGCGACACAACGCTTAGAAACGCTTGATGTACAACGAAATGATTGGAAAGGCAAAGTTAATCAATACCTTGCTGAGCGTGACAATATCCTCAAAAGTAATCTGAGTGATTCAGCCAAACAGCGTGCTGTAGAACAATTGAAATCACAACAATTTGCAAACCAACAAGAGCAACTCAGATTACAAACTTTTGAAACTGTGCATGATCAAGGAGGCAAATTACCCTTTGCAAATTAGCCATAAAATACATAGCACATCGCTAAAATGATGAAAAAAGCGAAAACAAAAATATTTAGATTATGCGTTATAGCACGTTTTATGGCTTGAGTTTGCAAGCCAGACTCAAGTATCTCTGTAGATTTATGACTCAGGGATACCTTCAAGTCTGCGGATACAAAGTGGAAAATAATATTAACAACGACCTATAAGGAGGACGCACACAAACTAAAAACTTGCTCGGGATTGACACGATTTCAATGCAACTTGCACCTTTGGTTTAGAGCAATAACGATAAAGATGGTATGCCAATCGCTTGAGATCATAAGGGTTGTAAGCAAATTTTAGCTTGCAACATAGACTTCATGTCAATCAACAATTCACTTAAAAACAACAAGAGTATTTTAATATGAAATTTAAGATCAATATTTTCGCCCTGAGTTTAATCATTGGATTAAGTTCGATGACTGCATCTGCATCTGGCTTACAAACTGTAAATCCACGTTATGTCAGTTCAAACTATGCAAAAACCAAATATCCGATTGTATTTAATCATGGGATGTTCGGTTTCACACGTCTAGGGCCTTCATCCTTTGGCATAGATTATTTCTATCAGATCCTCCCTGATTTAGCTCGCAATGGCGCAAAAGTTTATGCGACACAAGTCTCCCCATTGGAATCGACACAGCTTCGTGGTGAACAGCTCTTACAGCAAGTCGATGAAGTCATCGCACTGACTGGCTCACCCAAAGTCAATCTAATTGGACATAGTCATGGTGGTCCAACAATTCGTTATATTGAAATCGTTGCACCCACAAAAGTTGCTTCTTTAACTGCTGTTGCAGGGGCAATTAAAGGTTCTAAGATCGCGGATGATATTTTAAGTAACCGAGGTGCAAATACGCTTCTGACAGTTTTTAGTCAATATATCTTAGCACCTGTGATTACACTTCTCGAAGGTAATCCCTCCCTCCCCCTCAGCCTAAATAACTCTTTACAAAGTGTGAGCGAACAAGGGGCTGCTGAATTTAATGCAAAATTTCCAAGCGCTGCGATTCCCAAAGACTGTGGTAATGGTCAAAAACTAACAGCCAACGGTGTTTATCATTATTCTTGGACGGGTACAGCTCAATTCACCAACATTTTTGATGTTATGGATGGCATCATTTCTACACTCGCGCCTTTGTCTTATAAAAATCTAGACAATGATGGCATGATGAATCGTTGCAATACCCATTATGGGCAAGTGATTCGAGACAATTACCGTCAAACACACATGGATGAAATCAATCATGTTTTAGGGCTACGTGGGTTATTTTTTGCGCCGAATCCACTTGCTCAATATCGTCAACATGCCAATCGCCTGAAATTACAAGGCTTGTAAATATTGCCGATGAGAGGCGATAAAATGTACTGTTCATTCAGTATATTTTATAGTTGAATAGTAAATGATTCTGGATTCAAATTTTATATTGAACATCGTATTGAATTTCGAATTCCAGAATCTGATTTGATATGAGATTTAAAAAAACAAAGAAGTTAAAGTTTGCGTTCCTGCAAACATGATCAGAATCGAGGCTTTACACTCAATACATTTAAAATTGAGGTATGTAAATCGCCCAATAATAAAATAGATGGAGTTTCAACATGAAATATGGACGTATTATCGCGAGTCTACTGCTGGCGAGTACATTATCAACCGCATATGCATCTAATAATGCGCAAAAAGTGACTGTCAGTAAAGTAAATTCGGACTATGCAAAAACCAAATATCCTGTGGTATTTGTGCACGGTATGGCTGGGTTTATTCGTGCTGGCGATGTTTTAGGATTAGACTACTGGTATCAAATTTTACCAGATTTGGCTCGCAACGGCGCCAATACATGGGCTACGCGAGTATCACCCTTTAATTCTACTGAAGTCCGTGGTGAGCAATTGGCTCAGCAAGTGGAAGAGATTCTGGCAATTACCGGCAGTCAAAAAGTCAATCTGATTGGACATTCGCATGGTGGTCCAACCAGCCGCTATGTCGCAGGCATCATGCCTATGCAAATTGCATCTGTGACTGCTGTTGGTTCACCACAAAAAGGTAGCCCTGTTGCAAACGTTATCTTAAGTATAGAAGGCACGCCGCTTCAAGGTCCATTGGTGAGTGTGGTCAATTTATTTTCAAAAGCAATTGTCTGGGCGCAAGGTCTTAACCCGAAAGAACTTCCTCATGATGCGTTGGCAGGTGGGAAAAGCCTCACCATTGAAGGTTCTGCACTATTTAACAGTAAATTCCCGATGGGCGTTGGTACCACGGCTTGTGGTGAAGGGGCTTATCAAGAAAAAGGGATTCAATTCTATTCATTTACAGGCAATACCGCCGTTACAAATCTTCTCGACTTGGATTCTGCCCTACTTGGCACAAGCCTCTTAATTAACGCAGGTCGTGATAATGATGGCTTAGTCTCAAGATGTAGTGCTAAATTCGGTAAAACGATTCGTGATGATTATCGTTGGAATCACTTAGATGAGGTCAATCAAATTTTAGGATTGCGTGCAATTTTTGCACCAGATCCAGTACAAGTCTATCGTGAACATACCAATCGCCTAAAACTACATGGACTTTAACCTTTAACTGTAGCAAGAAACAAAAAATGCGCCAAATGGCGCATTTTTTAGCTGTAAAGCAAAGTTAAAATTAACCTTGTTTACGCGCTGGTAATTTCTCACGAATACGCGCAGCTTTACCAGACAATTCACGAAGGTAATAAAGCTTAGCACGACGAACGTCACCACGACGTTTCACTTCGATTTTAGCAACGATTGGAGAGTGAGTTTGGAATACACGCTCAACACCAACACCGCTAGAAATTTTACGTACTGTGAACGCAGAGTTCAAGCCACGGTTTTTCTTCGCAATAACTACGCCTTCAAAAGCCTGAAGACGCTCACGATCACCTTCTTTTACTTTTACTTGAACGATAACTGTGTCACCAGGAGCAAAAGTTGGGAGGTCAGTTTTTAACTGTTGGTTTTCAATTGCTTGAACTAAAGGATGTTTACCACTCATTGTGGGAATCTCCGTTTTGCGGGACAGAAGAGGTCTGCACAACCGCTGGGGATAGAGGCTAAATCGCGTATCAACCCGTTTATCTTTCCCTTTATTGCTGATGTTATTCAGATCAATAAAGAGCCTAATATAAGTACTTAATCATAAGTATTTTCTCGAAGCCGACTTCTTATGGAACTCACATTCCGCAGGACAACAATGATGAATTGTTGTATTCCTGATAAGAAGTACAGCTTCTGACGTGCGTTGAAACAAACATGATCAATGCTTGCCTACCCTCGCTCATCTTTTAGCCATTTTTTTTGCTGCTTGGTCAACTCAACTTTTTCCACCAACTCAGGTCGGCGTTCTAAAGTGCGTTGATAGCGTTGCAAAAACCGCCATTTCTCAATATTGGCATGGTGCCCTGACTTAAGTACTTCAGGAACATCCAACCCTTCAAAATGATCTGGCTTGGTATATTGTGGGCAATCTAAAAGACCATCCACAAATGAGTCCTGCACTGCGGATTGTTCATCTGACATGGTATTCGGCAAACGTCGAATAATACTGTCCAATAAAACCATCGCAGGGAGTTCACCACCTGATAACACGTAATCTCCAATCGACCATTCCTGATCAACATATTTTTGGATCAAACGCTCATCAACGCCCTCATAACGTCCACACAGCACAATTAATCCGTCATATTCAACAAATTGTTGTACTGCAGGTTCATTTAAGGTCTGCCCTTGTGGTGACATATACACCACAGGAACATGAACTGCACCTGCTTGCTTTGCAAGCTCTTTTGCATGGTGGATTGCTTTTGCCAACGGCTCAGCCATCATCACCATACCAGGACCACCACCAAATGGACGTTCATCCACTCGTTTGTAGTTACCCTCAGCAAATTCTCGCGGATTGATACAATGAACTTGTACAATGTCACGCTTTGCCGCTCGCCCGCTAATTCCGTACGCTGTAATCGCTTCAAACATTTCAGGAAAAAGCGTAATGACTGCAAAAAACATCGCAGACTCCTCTATTTTCCTGCTGCGCCAATCCTAATCGGATTAGAAATCTACGCCCCAATTGACATAGATACGACCAGCTTCGAGATCAACGCGTTGCACCACATCTTTATGCCATGGAATCATTCGCTCTTCGCCATCGATGCTATCTGCTGTTGCACGAACAACCATGACATCATTGGCGCCTGTTTCAAACAATTCGTGGATTTGACCAAGATTTACTTCCTGTTCTTCTTCATTCAGACCTAATACGATTAGACCTTTTAAATCAGACCAGTAATACTCGTCCACGCCTGCTTGAGGCAGTTGCGATTTTGAAATCCAAACATTCGCGCCAACTAAGCTGTCTGCTGCAGTGCGATCACTCACACTTTTCAACGAAACAACCAAGCCTTTACCATGTGGTTTCCAACGTTTTACGTCTACAATTTGCCAACCTGCTTTGGTTTCAATGTACCAAGGGAGGTAGTCAAATATGTTGCTCATAGGTTCTGTATTGGAATAGACCCAGAGCCACCCATTTAATCCATATGCTGAACGTAGCTGTCCAATCTGAATACGATCTTCGGGCACATTCTGTGCTGGTGTCATGGGCTTACTGCCTAATTAAAGGTTTAATTATGCAGTAGCTGCAGCTTTCTTAGCTTGAGCAGCTAAAGAAGCAACACGTTCAGACGGTTGAGCGCCTTGAGCAACCCAGTGAGCAAAACGATCAGCATCTAAACGAAGTTTTTCTGCTTTACCTTGAGCTGTAGGGTTAAAGAAACCAATACGTTCGATGAAACGACCGTCACGCGCATTGCGGCTATCAGTTACGATTACTTGATAGAACGGACGTTTTTTAGCACCACCGCGTGCTAGACGAATTACAACCATGATAGAACCTTATAGTTTTTACGGATTATCCTTGTACCGACCATCGATACATTTCAAACCCCTTTCATAGAGGGCAATATTTTACGTTATCTTTGTCATGAAAGAAAGATCAAATTTTATTTATCCACAATTTTGAATTTAATTTTTATTTGCCGTCCCAGTTTGTGGTAGCAGAAGGGGTGCATGTGCTGCCTTTGGTCCAGCATTTAAGGTTATCATTTGTTAAGATAATATAACCATTGCCTTGCATTAGCGTCCCATTTTTTGGTTTAGCTTTTAAGGTCCATGTTGAAGCTGTAGTTTCTAAATCTAAGTCATATAACGCTTCACCAGAAACAGGAGTTACAGTTCCACCATAAATTTTGCTAATTGTGGCATTCGTATAATTTCCATTCGTTATTTTGAATTGATTTAAACTATGTGCTATTGCCATCATCTCTGATTGGGCATCCGTCCGATGTACTCGAATCTTATAATTGATATATGATGGATAAGCAATTGCGACCAGAATTGCAATAATTGCTACAACAATCATCAACTCTATCAGTGTAAATCCATTTTTTTTTTCACTTACCATTCTTCTCCCCCCTCATTGCAATCATTATACGTTATATTATCTGCTGTAATATTTTTACAACGAATTCCTGCACTTGTGAGCAATAATGAAAAATTTTTTATATCTGAACTCACAGCTTTTATTGCCCATCCCTGCCCTAAAGCAGAGGTATCTGTCAATAAAGGATTACCTGTCATATTATCTACAATATTGATCGTGTATTTAGAATTTAAATTTAACTCTTGTTTGGTTGCATTAAATATTGAAGTACCTGAATACAAATACTCACCTTTAAAGCCCTTATAACTAAAATTTCGAGATTTATATCGTTGCAACTGTTCTGCAATTTTCTGCATTTCCTGTTGTGCCTGAGCAACATTAGCTCGTCGCGTAAAATGCTGGTAACTTGGAATTGCAATTGCAGTAAAAATCGAGATAATAACGATAACAACCATCAGTTCAATCAAGGTGAACCCTTGACTAAACTTAACTTTAGTTGCCTTCTGGGCAGAATAATTTTTCATATTATTCAGCCTTAGCATAACGTTCATACCATCGGTTTGGAATGAATCTAATTGAACCACCTGCTGTAATAAACTTTGACTCTGATTGGCATTCTGCTCCAACACACCCTACTCCAATATCAGCAGGATCTGGAACAATGATTGTCTTTTTACCATTATTGTCAGAAGGGCCAACATTTACGTTAACAATACCTGCCCCTAAGTTGTAAACATAATTCGCATTTTGTGGGCATACGCCTGTTGGCAAACAAAGTCGCTGCGTAAAACTATGACCTTTTACACCAGCACCACAGCTTGATGAAGTGCCGTTATTAGAGGCGTCATACTGGGTGACATACAAACTACCTTCCATCGCAATAAGTGGTGTTAAACCTTTAATTATACTTGCATCAGCATCCGCTCGGTCTGTAAGTGTTGCACTAAACTTTTTCTTAAAAGGATAATACCACCCCCCCCAACCCGAAGTTGAGTTTGCTTGAGCACCTTTAACCAAAGCTGAATCAGAATCTGAACGGACCACATTTTCATTACTAATGTATTTCAGTCTAGTTGTAGAGGCTGTAGTTGCAGTTTCGTCGGCTCTAGTTCTAGCACTAATGTGCTCCTGTGGATAAAAGGTTCCATCTGGATGGATGTCATAATCATAAATTGCATATAATGCATCATATTGCAAACCTAATGGATCTGTTTTTCCTGTCGAGGTAGGTGAATCTGTTGTTGCTAATAACGGAGAGCTTTTATTTCCTGAAACAAAACTTACAACAATGATATTAGCCCCTTCTCTTTTTCCTGCACTATGGTGAGCGGTAAAAACAGGTGCCATATAAAAACGCGGGCTTGTACCATTTGTTTCATGAAGATTTAAAATCTGGCTTACTTGAGAATTAAAGCTTTCTTTATTTCCATCATTTTTAAAATCTACACGAAAAGCTTGACCAGCAAGATCTCCAAAATAAATATGATCGACAATACCATCATTATCACGATCGACTGTTTTAATATCACTTGCAACACTATATTTTAAACTTGCATTGGTAGAGTGCTCTACACCTGTATCAGCTGTTTTAGTTGATGAGTCTGTGTACCACAGGAGATCACCATTATCCGCATCAAACATATACACACCTGAGCCTTTTTTATTATCTTGTGCATAATTATAATGTTCGTATCCTGCATAACCTGTACGGATACCATTAGCAAATGAACCATCGCCTTTATCACCACCAGCATCGTAACCACCACCAACAAACATGACCAGTTTACGTTGACCTTTCCAGTTTATGTAGTCCAGCTTTGGCTTAGACCAACTCTGCGCCATATTCTCGATAGCTTTATAAGCCTTTCCACTGGAATTTTCTTTTGAATAAACTTTCCCTGTAGTTGGGTCAATATGAAATTTCAGTTTAGGACTGTCAATATCAGTTAAATCTAGAGAATAGTAGCTACGTCCACCCATACGTAATCCACCATAAACCCATTGCTTACCATTAAGGTTTTCAACATCATCTTTAGAACCGCCAATGACACCTCGAACTGCACCATTAACAGTTAAAGTCCCATCTGATTTAGTCACATAAACTGTATGAGCTACCCATTCTCCATCTATACCGTAGTACAGTGCATTTTTACCGCCAGCAAGATTTCCTGCATTTTCACGGAAAGTTTCTGATTGATTCTCAATCATTTCTTTCGGTATAAAGCTAAATTTTTCTATCCCTGTAGTCGCATCAACAATACTGAGTAAACCTTGTGTAGTACCAAACATGACATAATCTTTACGATCAACTGAACTAATTTCTACTTTTTTCGTTGTTTCATTTCTTGTCGCAACAGCTTTACCTTCTTGGGTCAATAACACTGGAAGTGAATGATACACACTCCCCATTTGTCGTACATTCGCTGTTGCATTTGAAAGATTTAAACCATTTGTTTCTGTGCTGGAGCTAATATTGTAACCAAGTAATGTCATTAAACCTCTAACACGTACAGCGCTGTCAGTTTTTGTTTTAGCATCAGTTGTATAGGTATAGTCAATACGGTTTAAGTCGAAGTTTTGGCTAATACGTTCAGCTTCTGCTTTAGAACCATCATAAACATAATTGGTCAAAAGTTTTCGACCTGCTGTTGTTGTTGATTCGCCTTTATCATTTGTAGTTGTAACAAGCCCTAATGATAACTGACTTAATACTCCTCCTTTTTGAAAAACTGGAGTATTTTCAGCATAAGTGAAACCAGATTTAGCCCAAATATCAGTTAAATCTTGCAATTTACTTCTTAAAACAACAGCTTGGCTTGCCGTTCCAGCTGCATCTGCATAGACACCATTATTGACAACATGATACTTTTTCAAATTACCGAACCATAGTTGTCGTGTATCCGCTGGATCAACTTTTGGTTCAAACTGAGGAAAATATGCATATTTTTGAATAATTTCAGGATTGAGTGCATCCATGGGTACTGTTGAAGAACCTGTACTCATTGATGGAATATCTTTACTAATTTCATTAATAAAGTTATTGATACTATCTACGACACTTTGTGAGTTTGTTCCCACATACCACTTACCCCCACCTATTGTTCCCCAATCTTTTGCATCTTGAACATCAGAATTTGTATCAGAATTAAAACTAGAACTGAATCCAACGACTGCTGTTTTAATCTTTAATCCAAGCGGATTTTTTTCTGGATCTAATAAGCTTTGCGCAAAATTACCAATACATGTCCATGAGTTAGCATTATTTTTATAACCAATTCTTTTACCTAACTGACTATTTGCACAACTAAATAAACTGCTTTTATTCCCTAAAGTGCTACTCATTAACTGATACGCTGTACCTGCATCATTACCTGCTACTGTACCATTTGGCTCTGGCTCACCATCTGTTAGGAAATAAATCCCTTGCCCACTGCACTCTTTTTTTGCTTTTGCTGCATTACTACTACCTAATTGGGCTGTAATAGAATCTGGTGCTTTATAAACATTACCATTTTTTGATACTGCAATGGACTCATTGGCAAATCCTGAAAAAGATTCGTGCCAGTAATAATTACCATAATATCCACTTAAGCTACTAGCATTTCCTTTTGTTTTTGCTGTAGTAGAAAAACCACTATACCAACCCTCCCAATCTCCAATACAAATGCCTGATGGAGAAACCTCTGAACATTGTTTGTAATTATTATTAGAACGGACAAAATATTTTTGTAATGATATATTTGTCGTCGGCCTTGTTCCCATCATATAGGCTGCTGCTTCTGCATAAGCATAAGGAGTTGGAGTCCCTCCTCCTGATACCAAATCACTAATTTTTGAAAACATATCATCACGATGTGTTTTCGTCTTAGATGCGGTTGTATAATAAACAATACAACTACTACCAAAATCACAACTATTTGTACCATAATTACCTGATGCAGAACTTGTACCTGGATTTGTATTATTAGTACTCATCGCACCCCAAACTTTACACCCCCCAGCAGGGTAATTCTCTGTACAAGTTGCATATCTATAACTACTAGTACCAGTACCTATTCGATACCAACGCTGTATTTGACGATTTACAGTTCCTCCAACCTCAGTCCCTAATACTTTGGCTGGTAATAAAATTCGTCCAGTATCTCCGCTAAAATCAGATAATCCCATTACAACCTTATCTTCAACTGGGGGAGATGTGGGTGTTCCACCTAATACTTCTCTCAAACCTTTCTTTAAAATGTCTAGGCGACTATAACCAGCACTAGCGGTATTTGTATTCCCCATATTCCATGCCATACTGCCAGACGTATCTAACATCAACAGTAATGTCGCCGTACCTGTGTTATCTTCTGGAATTTTATAAATTTCTAAATCTGCTGCAAATGCAGGAATGCTGGCACAAATTAACGCTGTGATACTGGCAGAGACTGTACCCACCTTAAATTGATTTAAGTCATTCTTCAATTGCACTTTCTGCTCAAATGCACCTAGGTCAGATTTTTTCATTTCATACTTTTTCATAATCTATTCTCCTATTACGATGCACGCACAGCTTTCATGGTATATTCCATTTCTTGAGTGCTATAAGGAACATTTTTCGAAGATAAACAGTCTGTTACTGTTTCATTTTTAATTACATTATCAACAAAACTGGTATAGTTTTTTAGACATTTATTGATATCAGATTTGGAACTATCACTTAGATTCGGGAGTATTGAGGTTGCAGTAATTGTAACCTTTTGAATTCCTGTGCCTTTTGAACTTTCTTTATCATCACCTTCCATTAAGTGTTCCCAATCTTGATTATTTTCAGCAGCACGTACAGTTACTTGAGTTAATACAGCATTTCGTCCACTTAAAAAATCAGTCAAACGCCCAACCTGACAATAACCGTTTGTCCCCATATCAGTATTTTTGATTGTTGTTCCATCCCAATACACAACGCTTGCCAAACGACTTCCTGCAAAGTTATCTTTAGTCTCGCCACGAATACAGAAAACGAGTTCTTTACCTTTATTTTCAGGACGTAGGGTATAATTCAACATCCCGTCACCAATACGCATATTGGTAAAAACAAGTTCATCATCTGTCTTATTTTCTAGAGTAAAAAATACAGAATCACTGGTTTGTTTTAATAAGGCTTGTGCTTGAGCATTCGTTGATATTTTCAAAGAAGTAATACTTCCACGAATTGCCCATGTTCCAACTAAAGTCAATAATACAAGCATAATAAGCACAACAATCAATACCGAACCTTGTTGAGAACCTCTGAAATTGATATTTTTCATATTCTGCCCTCACTCAACGCCAAAGCCATTTCTTAGTGCTATCGTTTGTGTGACGACACTACGTAAATACAATGAATTACGATCATTTTTAGTCAATTTTCCATTTACATTTAAAATATGATACGGATGGTCTAGGTCGAAGAACTTATTATTTCCCGTCGTATCTGTTGAACGAACCAATAACCCAAGCTGTACAGAAACAATTTGTGGCTTTTCACCAGTAAGTGCTCGATAATCTTCAATGTTCATATAACTAAAACAATCAAGCTGAGAATCAGGCTTAGTATTTGATTTAACATCTTTACCATCTTTGTCTTTTATTGTTTGAGTTATACCCGTGCAATCAGAGTTTGCACCATCGTATGCCACACCCAACCTCACACTAAAATGATCGACTCGAGGAATAACGATTGCACCTTTATTTTCTTCATCCCCTGCAAGTTCTGGAAGTGAAGTATTGGTCTTTGCTGTAGCCTCTGTATAACGAGCAGCTTTACATGCCAATGCTAATGGTTTGTTTGGATCATTTTTATTCTTATCTTCAAGCAGAAAATATCGTTCAACAACATAGTCAATAGCCGTTAACTCTTTACCTTCACAATCAAACTGATTTGCCGTATTTACACGATATTGAATAACCAGTTGGTCACTTTTTTGACCATCCAAATTTGATTCTCCAATTCCCCCACGCGTAAGTAAATTTGTCTCAATTTTAAAATTTGAAGTCCCATTACCCAGATTATTTGAGATATTATTTGCCGACAAAACAATGCCACCATATAGTACTTTATCGTCAATATAAGGTTGAGATGAATTTAAATTTGCTAATCGAATAGAGTCAATCATTCCTCCTAACCCAAATAATGAGGAATTCTGTAAATTCATCATACCTTGCTGTACTGTGGCACTCTTTTGACTGGTAAAGAAAAGTTGTAATGCAATAGCACTTACAAGCAAGCCTAATACTAATGAAATCATTAATTCTAATAGCGTAAAACCTTGTTGTTTAATCCTGAGTCTCATTTTAAAATGCCTCCAAAACTAAACACTTTGAATCAACCACATAGGTTCCTGTTGCTGTATCAATACAAGAACTTAGATCATCTGCAGTAATCTGCGTTTTACCCCAGGCTACATATATACAATTCAATTCACTCTTTACACATTTATTCACAATAATGGTTTGCCCATTTTCAGTTGCTTTGGCCAACACCTCTCCTCCATCTTGGAGAGCAAAACTTGCAGTATTGCATTTTGGAATTGCTAAGCTTTTAGGTGTAGTAATAGCCGTTACACCATCACATGTATCCGTCGTAGTTTTTTTATTTATTGCAGTTTTATAATCAGACAAAGCAGTACGATTAACCCTCATACGTTCTGCAAGATCACGTGCTGTGTTCATCGCAATATTTTGTTCAGTCGCTTCTTGTGCAGCATCGAGAGCTCTTAGCTGTAAAGCAGCAAAACCCAATATACCTAATGCTAAAATAACGAGAGCGACCAACACCTCGACCAACCCAATACCTCTTTGTGATGAATAACTCATACACATGCCCCCTTCGAGATCCCTTCAACTGTCCCATTTTGGGCAATAGTTATTTTGCGACTTTCTTTAATTTTGCTATTACATAGCGTAAATTCAAGTGGAATAACTTCTTCTATTTTCTTTGGGTTTACTGGTGGATCTACATCCATATTGGTTCCAGTATTTTCATCATAACTTGGGTTATCAATCATTTTTGTGCGTTGCTTTGCAGTCCCCATACCCGAGAAAACAACATCTATGGGATCACTTGTTAAAACGACGTCTGATTTTTTAGATACCCATGTCAGAGTGGTTGCTGTATCAGGAGGACATTCTATTTTTTCATTAGATATCGGACAGGATAATTTAATTGTTATATTCTTTCTAAGTGAAATTGCTTGCCCTCTGGCTTCCCCAAAAACCAGCGCCAAATCGCGAGCCATGGTATCCAATTGTTTACGTGCAACCAAGTTTCCAAAAGCAGGTATAGCAAAAGAAGCAATAACCGCCAAAACAGCAATCGTCACCATCAACTCAATTAAGGTGAATCCTCGATTTTTTTGCATTGCTCCCCCCATTGCAACAAAACGCTACCCTATTAAAAATCATAACTTAAATACTTACAAAACCAATACAAGTTGGATAAAAGGCATAAAAAAGCAGATAACTGAAATCTCAGCTATCTGCTTAAAAAATAAAGTTTAAATTTAAGCTTGCGTTACATGAATCCGTAGCTCTTTTGGCAGACTAAATGTGATGTTTTCCTCACGACCATTTAACTCTTGTGGTGCTGTCGCGCCCCAGTCCTGTAACCGTTGAATCACTTGCTTAATTAAAATCTCAGGTGCAGATGCCCCAGCTGTAACGCCGATCTTATGATTGACGTTAAACCACTCCTGCTTTAACTCATCTGCATTATCGATCAGATACGCATGTTTCCCCATACGTTCAGCCAACTCACGTAAACGATTCGAATTCGACGAGTTTGGAGAGCCAACCACTAACACCACATCACATTGTGTGGCTAAATCTCGCACAGCATCTTGGCGGTTTTGCGTGGCATAACAAATATCATCTTTACGAGGCCCTTGAATTTGAGGGAATTTATTTCGCAAAGCATCAATTACTTTGGCCGTATCATCTATAGATAAAGTTGTTTGGGTCACAAATGCTATTTTTTCAGGATGATGTACTGTTAATGAAGCGACATCTTCTTCATCTTCAACCAGATAAATTTCACCACCATTCTTTTTATCATATTGCCCCATAGTCCCTTCAACTTCTGGGTGCCCTTCATGGCCAATCAAAATTGCTTCGGTTCCTTCACGTGCATATTTCGTGACCTCAATATGTACTTTGGTAACCAATGGGCAAGTTGCATCAAACACTTTTAAACCACGACGCTCTGCCTCTTGTTGAACCGCCTTTGACACGCCATGTGCACTAAAAATAACAATATTATCGTCAGGCACTTCATCTAACTCATCCACAAAAATTGCACCGCGCTGACGTAAATCATCAACCACAAATTTGTTATGAACCACTTCATGACGGACATAAATAGGTGGATTAAAACATTCAAGCGCACGATTGACGATGGCAATTGCACGATCTACACCTGCACAAAATCCACGCGGATTAGCCAATACAATTTCCATAAAACCCTCAATGCTCACTTCAATGGTTGGATATATTTTATCGATTAAACACAAACAATGTGTAAAAACAGTTTTGTTTGTCTTCGCTCTACTCTAAAATAGAGAAGATATTTTATCATATCAGGAAAAATATCATGTCGGGTCTATTGTTTGTCGTTTCTGCGGCATCAGGAACAGGCAAAACATCTCTCGTTAAAGCGCTACTTGAGCGTGTGAGCAATTTACACGTTTCAGTTTCACATACGACTCGTGGTCAGCGACCTGGCGAACTCGACGGTGTTCATTATCATTTTACCTCTAAAGAAAACTTTCTTGATCAAGTCAATCAAGGTGGTTTTATTGAGTATGCAGAAGTTTTTGGTAATTATTATGGTACTGCGCAAGCAACTGTAAAAGACCAATTGGCAAAAGGCCATGATGTGCTACTTGAGATCGATTGGCAAGGTGCTGAGCAAGTTCGTAAACTTTTTCCTGAATCTAAACAAATTTTCATTCTTCCTCCAACGCAGTTTGATTTACGTCAACGTCTCTCAAATCGTGGCACAGACTCTGTTGAAGTTATTGAACATCGCTTAAGTTGTGCAGTGGAAGACATGCAACAATATGTCAACTTTGAATACATCATCATCAATGATGATTTCAATAAAGCGTTACATGATTTGGAATCTGTTATTAATGCCAATCGCTTAAAAATAGATCAACAGGCAAATCGTCATCAGGCTTTAATTACCAAACTGATTACACCACAATCTTAGATCTAAATACTTATGATCTAAATGCTTTCTAAATAAGCTTCGATTAAAACTTGAGTCTATGATGAAAGCATTTTATACTGCACAGTCTATTTAAAAAATTTGTATTCAAACGAGAATTCTTATGGCACGCGTAACCGTTGAAGATTGTTTAGACCATGTGGACAACCGCTTTGAGCTTGTACTAGTGGCAAGCAAACGCGCGCGTCAATTGGCACGTCAAGGCATTGAACCGACTGTTGAGTGGGACAATGATAAGCCGACTGTTGTTGCATTACGTGAAATTGCGATTGGTCATGTGACTAAAGATATCTTGAAGCAACGTGATCAAGATTACCAAACGTCTAGTCTTGACCTTGCTTTATCAGCAAACAATCTTAATCTTGAAGGTTTTTCTTTCCAATAAGCTAAGCCTTTGAAAAAAGCCTAGTTTTTCAACTAGGCTTTTTTATTTCAATTATTTTGCAAAAAGTTTTGCCAATCAATCGACAAAATTCAAAATATTTGTTAAAAAAAATAGATATATTTGATGTCTAGAAATTGACAAGCGGCTCAATATGCTTTTCATTAAAGCATTAGGAAAAATATTTCAAATTTGTAATTTAAGATAGGTGTTCTATGCCAGGCCAACAGGTCAGCCAATCCAAGCAACAGTTGAATGTAATTATCGACGCGTACTTAAAACCAAGTGATGTCGAGCGAGTACTTGTGGCTTGTGATTATGCTGATATTGCGCATGATGGTATTACACGTAAAAGTGGTGAACCCTATATTTTACATCCGATTGCGGTGAGTTGTATCTTGGCACATATGCGTATGGATGCCGAAACGCTCATGGCAGCCTTATTACACGATGTGATTGAAGATACAGATTTTACCAAAGAAGATATCACTGAAAAATTTGGTAAAACCGTGGCTGAATTGGTTGATGGGGTTACCAAACTCAGTCACTCCAGCGATAAAGAATATAATAAAGCTGCGTCTTTCCGCAAAATTCTTCAAGCCACCTTACAAGACCCCCGTGTCATTATTATCAAACTCGCTGATCGTTATCATAATATGACGACTCTAGGTGCTTTACGGCCAGATAAACGTGCACGCATCGCACAAGAAACTTTTGATATCTTTGTTCCTATGGCACGGCTTGTAGGTATGAACGAGATGGCGGATAACTTAGAACATCTGTGCTATCAAAACCTAGATCTCGATATGTACAATGATGTACAAGAAAATTTACTCAAAACCAAACCTGAGCGCTGTAAATATCAATCGGTTTGGGAACAAAACTTAGCTGAGTTGCTCAATAATTATAATATTCAAGGGCGCATCAAAAAGAAAAACAACAATATTGAACTGTTACGCCACTTTGTAAAAAATGAAATCGACTTACAAGAGCTCACCCATAGCCATGCTTTTGAAATTGTTTTACAAAGCATCGCGGATTGTGATCGCTTGGTGGATGCCTTACGTGAAAATTTCCAAGTCATCGACTATGAAGACCATATCCGTCGCCCATTACCAGGCGGAAATCAGTCTTTAATGATCAAACTCAAAGGTGAACGTACCACGTTGTCCTTAACCATTCAAACCGAGTTGATGCGTAAAGCTGCGCGCTTTGGTGTGGTCCTCGGTGAAAATGCGCCACAAGCTTGTCGCTCTGCGATTCAAGCATCAATGAAGAATTTAGATCTTCTTGTCGGTGGTGAATGTGCAAAAACCACATTTAGTGATCTACTTGATTATTTACATCAAGAAAAGATCTGGGTCTACACCCCACATGGACAGCTACATGAATTACCACAAGGTGCTACAGCCGTTGATTTTGCGTATTCTGCGAGTTTATTTTTAGGCAACCATGCGGTGGGTGCCAAAATTAATGGTGAAATTAAACCACTTTCAACTCCTTTGGTGAGTGGTCAGGTGGTTGAAGTCATTACCGATGTATTGGCAACACCAAACCCAGACTGGTTAAGCTTTATTAATACCCAAAAAGCGCGCCGTGCGATTCAAAATATCTTGCGAGATCAAGATCCAGATGAACAACGCCTAGTGGGGCAACAAGCGCTCAATCGTGCTTTAAAACTGTTTAATCGCTCGACCAAAGACTTATCTGAAGCGGATTGGAAAGATTTATTAGAATGGCGCCATGTACCCGATAAAGACACCTTATTTGAGCAAATTGCAGTAGGTGATCTACTACCACAACTGGTCGCCAACCATTTATTTGCCCATTCTAAAGCCAATGAAGAACACGCTTCAAACCGCCTCATCCAAGGTACAGATGGTGTTGATGTAAAATATGCACACTGTTGTAACCCAGTCTTGGGAGATCCGATTCAAGGACATTTATCCCGTCGTGGTTTAATTGTGCATCGTGCACGCTGTCATAACTTATTGCACGAACAACATTTACATCCTGAAAATATCATGTCTTTACAGTGGACATCGGAAGAAGAAGAAGATGTGAACTTTAATGCTTATTTGAGTATTGATCTTATTTTAACCGATGAACAAATTTCAGAATTGATTTACTTATGTCGTAAAGCAAAAACTGGGGTTGAATCAGTACGCTCTCATGAAGATAAAACCTATGTGAATATCGTGGTGAATAATCGTAAACAAATTGCGCAAATCATTCGCGAATTACGTATGCAATTTGGTTTTCCTCGTATTAGTCGAATGTCTATGCCAGTTTCAATTAATGAAACGCTAAAAGCAAAAGCGTGCTAAATTAAGATCTGTAATGTTTATCGATAATCTTCGATGCACTTTGCATGCCATTCATGCTTTATGATGAAATGATTTGAAATCAAGGAGAAATCAATGTCCCGCCAAGTGATCCATACTGAAAATGCCCCTGCTGCAATTGGTACTTATTCACAAGCCATTTTAGTAGACAACACATTATATCTTTCAGGGCAAATTGGCTTAGATCCATATAGCATGGAATTGGTTGAAGGCATTGAAGCACAAATTCGACGTGTTTTTGATAATTTAAAAGCAGTCTGTGAAGCTGCAGGCGGTTCTTTAGCAGATATTGCAAAGCTCAATATTTTTCTTACCGATTTATCCAACTTTCAATTGGTCAACCAGATCATGGGCGAATACTTTGCTCAACCTTATCCTGCACGTGCAGCATTAGGTGTTGCCTCTTTACCTAAAAATGCATTGGTTGAAATGGATGGTATTGTGATTATTCCTCAATAATAGCAGCCAGAACTAATTATTTGATTTTAAATAATTTAAAAAATAAGATTAAATACTACCGATCAGGTGGTATTTTTTTATTCAAAAAGCCAATAAAGGTTAATGAGATTTCAAATGAATTTCATTGACAAATGATAACAATTATCAATAATATTAGATATCGCATTTAACCTTAGGGTTGAGTTTCATGTACGTTTGTTTATGTCGTGGTATTACAGATCAAGATATCAAAGATGCAATGGCAAATGGTGCAGAGAGCTACCGTGAAGTACGTGAATTATTAGACTTAGGCACGTGCTGTGGTCGCTGTGCTCCTGAAGCAAAAAGCATTATCAATGAAGAGCTATCGCTGATTGCAGCACGTATTTCTGTTGCCGCGTAGTTTTGATTTAAAAAATTCAAACATAAAAATAAGTTCAGATTTATAACGACAATAAATAAGTTTTTTAATGATCCCCAGATCATTCTCCTCCCCCGCTTCGACTCAAAGCGGGTTCGTTTTTTAATCAATCTCTTTTAGCCAAAACGACATCCCTATTGTTTTTGATTGCGATTTTCATTTGCCGTTCCATAAACTACTCGTAACCCTGCAAAAAGTTGATTAATATAGAGCCATATCAAATTACCTTAATCATTAAATTTCAATGACTCAGTTTAAATTCACGTTAAGGTAAAAAATTAGAATGGAGTTTTAACCATATGCAAGGCAATCGAGACGTAATTAATCAGCTCAATCAAGTGCTTTATCATCATTTGACTGCGATTAACCAATACTTTTTACACTCGCGTATGTTTAATGATTGGGGAATCGAGAAACTTGGTTCGGCTGAATACAAAGAATCTATTCGCCAAATGAAGCATGCGGATAAGATCATTGAACGTATTCTTTTCTTGGAAGGTTTACCGAACCTTCAACATTTAGGCAAGCTATACATTGGCCAGCATACAGTTGAAGTTTTAAACTGTGATGTACGCAAAGTAAAAGAAAACATTGATGCATTAAAAACAGCAGTTGCACTCGCTGAAAGCAACTTAGATTATGTGACTCGTGATCTGGTTCAAGAAATTCTTGAGAAAGAGGAAGAGTTTTGGGATTGGACAACCACCCAACTTGATTTAAGCGAAAGTGTTGGTATCGAAAATTATATTCAAAGCCAACTATAATTTTGAAAGATCACAAAAAATCCCCAATTAACTTGGGGATTTTTTATTTCAAATACAAAATACGATAGTCAACTTATCAAAAAGCGCATACACCAAAATATAAGTTTCATTTTGGATCAATGACCTGAATCAAATCACTTGTATTGGTCCATTAAGCATGGTTGAACATATAAAGCTTCACTGCCATACCTTACATTCAAAGTTTAAATAGCTTTGCGTAGGCGATGTCTTACTTTTGAAAGATCAAAAGTAACAAAAATCTTCTTTTAGGCGAGAGGTACGTCCTGTACCCCCGCCCAACGGCGACATCCATGTCGCCCCACGATAGAATAACCATCTATGATTCAACAATGCAAAAAGTAAAAAAGAATTTTATTTCCCTACAGCAGATACAGGTAATAGATCCTGATATGATTTCTCTTGCCCATGCAGTGTCTTCAGAATCCATAACTGATGTTCAGCTTCAACTTTTTTTCCATTAAAAGCCAAAACTTGTGCATATTTCTGAATATCATATGCAGAAGCTAAGTTCGCCACCATACGCCCCATATATTGCAACTGCTGATCCGACATTTTGCTATATGGATTTAGGTCAATCCACCAGACACGTTCTTTAAATTGCGTCAGTAACAAAATATCCTGATTCATCACTGCTTGCTGTGATGCGCTTAACGGTGTTTTCTTATTCACAAATACGCTTTGTTGACGATATAAAATATAGTCTCGATAAATTACCCCCACCAAGACCAAACCAATCACAATAATACTTACTGTAACCGAAGACTTTAAGTTCACTGTAGGCAAACGAGGATATTGTGCTTGGATGATACCCAATAAAAAACCTAAAGGAAGTAAGAAATATGCATAGTGAATTGGGTATTCTAATAAAGCATGAATCAAAATGGCGCAAACCATCAATCCCGCTGCGATTGAAACTGCATCTTTAATGCCTTTATTTAACCAGTACAACCAACATGCGACATAAACAATAATCAATCCACCAATCGGAATACCATTCCAAATCAGCAAATCCAAAATCACATTATGTGCGGTTTTATACCATTCATGTGATGGGTATAAATCAAAAGCGGCGATTTGTGCCATCCCCGTTTGATTCCAGCCATAACCAACCCATGGCTTTTCTAAAATCGCGACTAAGGCTTGATTCCACATATCTAACCGTAGATAGCCTGATGTTGCTCTCTCGACCACTGAATTTGCTTGTACTACATCTTGGGTTGATACAGAGGCAATCCACTGATTCAGCATCGGCAAGCATGTAATCAACGCAATAAACACACCAGACCATGCGAGTAATTTGATAAACCCAAAGCGTTTAGTTTGACCGAATTGCTTGATCGTCAAATAAATCAGTGTGAACAAACACACCACCCAAGCCGTACGAGATTGGGTTAATGCAATGGTCAATAAAAAAATAAAAGTTGATGAGCCAAGTATATAATTTGGCAGTATTTTCTTTTCATAAAAATATAAACATGCAAATACCCCCATACACATAAACGTCGCCAGATTATTCGGCTGGGCAAAGTTTGCATAGGGACGATTGCCATTTAGCAGATTCACCAATGGTCTGAAATATTCGTTTACGCCTAACCACTGGGTCATTGCAATAAAACTTGAAAGCATCGCACCCGTAAAAACCACAAGGCTAAATACTTTAAAGACTTGTTCTCTTTGACCCTTTTCACCTACTGCCAAGTTATAACCAACAATTGGCATCAACCAAAACATCGCAATATAGGCGGTACAAAGCAATGCATTGCTTAAATACAAAATCTCGCCAAAGCCCCATTGAATCAATGGAATTGCCAATACAGGCAATATAAGCAATTGCGGTTTTGGAATTTTTAAATCTTTATTTAGAAAAGCACTAAGTAGCACCAAAGCCGATAGAAAAGTAAGTGCTTCACTACCAAAGGTTGTCCAAGGCATTTTATGAATAGGTAAAAGCCACGCAAGTAAAAGCAATACGGCTGAAAGAAGATAAGGAATGGCTTGCATAGGAAAAGTGAAAAGAAAAACTGAGCCTATTATAAGCGCAGTTCTTTATATCTATATAGTTATTTCCATGCTTAGCATCAACTTTTAAAAGATGATATGTCGACTATTACTCAAGGAGAAAATTCACAGTGCATGAAATCATAATGTTATACATACTGTATAATCAGAAGAATAGAGAGCAATGTGAAAAATATCCCTTAGATATCTTTTCCCATACACTCCATACTTCAATGAACCAATACTTTCTAACAGTATCAATAACAAATAAATAATACATTTGTTTTTAAGTAAGTTTAGTCACTTACTGAAAAAAATATTTTCTTATTTCGAGCAAATGGAAATTAAACTGACATTAATTGTCACTTTTTTACACAAGATTACACATAAAAAATAGATAAAAATAAAAATCTTGTAAAACATTACATTCCTACTAGAATCTAATTGTGTCTGATAGCCATTGATTTTTTTGATATTCAATAGCTACATAAAATTGCTTAATAAAGCTATAAAAATTTTTAAAACATTGGAGAAAAGTTATGAATGCTCAAAAAGGCTTTACGCTTATCGAGTTAATGATTGTTGTTGCTATTATCGGTATTTTAGCTGCGATTGCTATTCCTGCTTACCAAGATTATATTGCACGTTCGCAAATGTCTGAAGCTTTAAGCTTAACATCAGGTTTAAAAACTACTGTAGCTGAAACCTACTCTCAAGATGCCTCTTGTCCAACAAATGGTACAGCTGGTATCGCAGCAGCATCAACAATTAAAGGCAAATATGTTGCTAAAGTTGAGACTGCTGGTACTTCCGCTGCTACAGGCGGTTGTACGATTAAAGCTACAATGGCTTCAACAGGTGTTTCAACAGGAATCCAAGGCTCAACTTTGACACTTGAATTAGTAACGTCAGCTGCAGGCGGTTCTGTTGATTGGAAATGTACTTCTAGTGCAGCTCAAAAATATCTACCAAAAGTTTGTACTGGTGTATAATTTCAATATTTAATCTAAAGAGAGCTTCGGCTCTCTTTTCTTTTAGGGTACATATAGATGATAAAATTAGTTGGTTATTTTGTATTTTGTAACTTATTTTTTATCATTGTAATGTTTTATTTTGGTCTAGGCAGACCGATAGTCAACTTAGATTACTTATTTTTATTAGGATTCTTTTTACCTCCTCCCTCTCAAATTCGTTCTATTTTATTATTTATATCTCTTTTATTTATATATTTAGTCGATTTATTATTACAGGTTTTACAGGTCTTTCCATTTGTACGTCTGACAGATTTATTCTACCTAAGTAGTTTTATTTTTAATGGACCAGTGCAATATCGCACACTATTACTTTTAACTGTAATGGTATTTTTGATAGTTTTTTTTGTAATTCGTGATTATTTTTTGAAAGTTATCAGTATAAGTTTAAATTGATTTTTTTTAATTATTTTCTTAATTATTTTAATATTATTTACTAAACATTTAATTCATCCCTTAGAACAAGATCGACCATATAACCATATAGAACGTGAATGGATAGGTAGCCAACTTTTATTTTTTATTAAATTTAGACAATCGAGTTTTATTCAAGCAATCGGGGGGATATGAAAAAATTGCAACCATCACCCTACGAGAATTCAACGAAACCTTTATTTGAGCAGATTAAGGGACATCACCCTTTACCTAAGAGAATCTTACTTATAGTGAATGAGTCGTGGGGAGAAACCACTAAACCTGAACATCAACAAAAAATACTCGAACCAATTTACCAAAAAATAGATAAACTTGAATTTATTCGACAAGGTTCATTTAATTTTATTGGAGCAACTGTAGCCGGTGAACTTAGAGAACTTTGCAAAAAACAACCAATCAATTTTAATCTTAGAGACTTACCAGTAAATGAATTTAGAAACTGCTTACCCAATCAATTAAAAAATCTTGGTTATAAAACTTCTGCCAATCATGGAGCAATGAGCATATTATATGATCGTTCAAGTTGGTATCCAAAAGCAGGATTCCAGCATTTATATTTTTTTGAACAATTATCAAATTCAGGAAACTGCAAGGCATTTTCTGGACGTTGTGATGTGAAAATTTTTCCTGAGATAAAAAAACAACTCCTATCATCGGATAAAAGTTTTGTATATTGGATGACATTAAATACTCATGCACCATATGATGATACCTTATTTTTAAAAGGATTGGATTGTAGAGCACTAAATGTAAAAGTGGATAGTGAAACTTGCCATAATTATGAGTTGCAATATCAGTTTTTTCAAAGTTTAGCAAAACTCATAGATGACCCAAGCATGCAGGGCTTAGAAGTTTATATAGCAGGTGACCATTCACCACCTATTTTTAATCTTAGTGATAATTTTTTTAGCTTTAAAGGCTCTGATATAGCTTGGGTTAGGTTTAAAGTAAAAAATGCTAAATAATCAATATATTTCTTTTTTTTTAGTCGTTATTTTAAGCTTAATTATTAGTTTACAATATGATCACTTTCTATTAAATTTTATTTTTATTTTTTTACTCATCTCTTGCATTTATTTTAGCAAATTATTTTATTATTTCATTTCATTCCCAATAATACTAATTCTGTTTTTATCAAAAAATACACTATTAAATTATGATGGATTTAATGATGGAATCATTATATCAATATTTGAAACAAATACAATTGAGTCAATTGAATTCATCAAAACTCTTGGATTCAAAAAATCTGCTTTATTCTGCTTTATTCTACTTTATTCTGCAGTTTTACCAAAATTTATTATATTTAATAAAAAAATTATTTTTATATTTTTATTTTTTATCTCTGTATCAATAGCATACACAAACTATTTATATAAAAATGAAAAAATATACTCTACGGATAATTTCTTAAAAACGTTAAGTGACTTTGAATTATCTATTAATGGATTACTAGATTTCTTAAAAAATAAAAATATATATAACTACAGTTATAATATAAAAAACACTAGCAGAACATATACCGTATATGTTTTAATAATAGGTGAAAGTGTTTCGAAAGACTATATGTCTTTATATGGTTATCCTGTAAAAACAACGCCATTTATCGATAGAGTAAATAAAAAATATGTTGAAAACTATGTCTCTGCAGCTGGATACACAACTTTATCAATACATCGAACAATAGCAATTGGTAATAATGATATAATTTCTTTAGCAAAAAAATCTGGATTAAAAACTTACTGGTTATCTAATCAAAATGTGAGCGGCTTTCATGATAGTAGCAATACAAAAATAGCCTTAAATAGTAATTTTATTTATTTTTTAAATAAAGGAAAACCAGATGATGATAGTCACAATGATCATGAGTTATTAAAGTACTTTTATAATGCTTTGAATGATAACTCGAATAAAGATAAATTGATTGTATTACATTTACGAGGATCTCATTATATTTTTAACGAAAGATTATCAATAAATGCAAAGAGGTTTTCATTCCAAGATAAAGAGTTAAGTGATTATTTAGCAACTATTTATCAAACAGATCATTTAATAGAAAATGTGTACAGTAAGTTAAAAAGAGAAAATATAAACTTTAGCATAGTATATTTTTCTGATCATGGGCTTAATCGAAAAACCTTAAAACACGGACAAGATACAAAGGATAATTTTGATATACCGTTTGTAGAAATCTCGAGTGATTTCACTAAAACACACAAACTTGATATTTCACAATCTGCATATAATTTTATGAGTTTTTTTGAGGATTGGATTTGTGTGGAAAGTGATAGACCTCGCAGTGGTAATTTTTATGATGGTGTCCCTCCAAATACCATCAAAGTATATGCTAATGGTCTGAATAAATATACGGATTTGCCAACCCAACCGATAAAAAATGCAGAATAGCTAAATTCCAACACATGCTTTAGGTAAATATTTTTGAGCTATATCTGAAGATGTACACGACCAATTAGATGCTCCTAAATCTGCAGTATAACTAGTCAAAGCGATAATTAGATGTTTACCTTTAAGTCCTGTGGATACCCCTGAACTGTTAAAAGTCAACTCAATAGCACAAATAGAGCCTGTGAAAGTGGTTGTATTGACTGAATTTACAAAATTTCCACCTTTATCGGTTTGAGAAGATAACCCTAATTCTGCTAAATTTGGGCAAGCGCTACTTTGACTATATGTTTGACTAATAGCAATTTTATATTTCGATGATAGAATTAAAGCTTCAGACACCTGTGCTCTTGCAATATAATCCTGATAAGCAGGAATAGCTATAGATGCCAAAATACCGATTATTACCACTACGATCATTAACTCTATCAGTGTAAATCCTTTCTGCATAATGATTTCCAAACATAAATTTTGGGTGATTATTCCAAAAGAATACTGATATGAATTTACTCACCAATAAAATATGGTGAAGCTTTGAAAATAAGATATTTTACATCAATGTTGCTGACAACTTAAGTTAGTATATATTCTAGAACATCATCAAATTTTGTAAACTTAAGAATAAGAAAGTAGAAAATATGACAATTCTTGTTAGTTTTTCTTTTTTATTGTTAATGAGTTAAAATATAAGGCAACCATTAAGTTTATTGGTAATATACTTTTGTATAAAATATAGGAGAAAAATTTAAGGATTTATCAAAACTATGATTTATAATAATTATTAATTTCAAAATCAAAAATACATAAAAAATTGATAACTGCAAACTTACAAAAAGACAACTTTTTTGACAGTAAAGGCATACTTGAGCTATTAAAAAAAGCAAATAAGTTTGTTCAGGGCAGTTTAGTTCTAAAACAAGCAGATGATTTGATAAAAGAAGAGATTAAAAAAATTCAGGAAGATTTTTAATCTTGATTTAAGACAGTAAAATTTATATCAACAGTTAAATGAAATTGATCTCGTATTAAAGAATAAAGAAAGTAAGTGATTTGGGAGAATAGAATTTTTTCTAGGATCGGAGCCTTTTCTCATTTTTTATCATAAAAGTCTATTTTTTGCCTCAACTCAAAATTTTCCAGCAACAGCAGATTACTCTTTTCTAACAATTTTTCATAATTTTCTTTAAGCTGCTCATAATCACTTTTCATAGCTTAAGTTTTACTTTTAGCTTGTTCAATCTGTTGTGCCGTCGAAATTACATTTTGCCCCACTGCCTGAGCAGCTAGCTCAATTGCATCAATTAATGCAGCGTGATTGCTATTCTTAATCGAACCACGCATGTCCAGCTTCCATTGCTACGTTGTCGTTATTAATTGCAGAGCCTTTCGGAAGAATTGCTGGCTTATTGACTTTTAGACGCTCTAAAGCAGTATAATAATCATGAAATGCGCTCATATTTTAAACATCAATATTGATCATTTTAATTTTTGAATAATTTTGTTTAAAGCCATAATGTCACTGCCCATTTGCCCGTACAGTAAACTGGCTTGTACTTGTGTATCACGTCTCATTGTAGTCGCTGAACCGTTTTTACATCTTATCAGCACTGCCAGCATCAAATACTGCATGGGCAAAACCCGGACAACTCGTAATCGCAGTAAATGAAATTTTTTCGCATGAATCAGGGCTAGTACAAGCACCAAAGAGGCTAGGTTTATAAGCAATCTCACCTTTTTTCATGCACTTAATCGTTTCCTCACAATTCGGGAACACCTTCAACAATTGCTCACGGTCTTTTTGCAACTGCAAATAGGTTCCCGCACCACCAAGTAGCTTACTTGAGCTATTAATCACACCTTCATCAAACTACACATAAGAATGCACCAGTAGCTAATATTCTAGCTCTTGAATAAATTCCTTTTGACTATTACTCACTAAAATATTCGGTGCAAATCCCGCATTGTCTCTGTAATACAGAGTCATCGCTTCAGTTATGCAATATCTCCCTTAAATTTTTATAGCAATGCATTTATGGTAATCTTAAGTAGAAGTAAAACTTAATTTAAATGGTTATAAAATATGAAATCATCTATAAAAGCAGTCCATATTGAGCCATCAATCATAATTTTTGATGTATTTAGCACACTCGTAAATATAGAGGAAAACCTACCCCATATAGAAACTTAATGAAATGACTTGAGGAGAATGGGCGAAAACCTAGACCTGATGACGTCAAATATATTATGTCCCACAGTTTAAATTTTACAGAACTTATAACATTACTAGGAGCAAATATTCCAGACCAATTTATCCAAGAGCTTGAGCGTGATTTAGACGAAGAATTACGATCTATTATTCTGTATGAAAATACGCTATCAACCTTGGAAGAATTAAAAAATTAGGGTTTAAATTGGCATTATGCTCAAATTTAGCCATGCCATATGGAAAAGTTGTTTCTTCATTGTTACCTCCTCTTAATGCCTATGCTTGGAGTTATGAAGTTGTAGCAGTTAAACTAGAGTTACAAATTTATCAATATTTAATTGATAAATTAGAATGTCATGCCAAAGATGTTTTGTTTATCGGAGATACACCTTTAGCTGATTATATTGGTCCAAATAAATTTGGTATGTCAGCACATTTAATTGATCGTAAGAATGGTCAAAAGTTAGCAGATGTTTTAGTCGATATCATTCGGTAATTAATTATTTCAAGAATTCACATTAACTCCCCCCTCTTTATCTTTTCTATGTAAGCCTCACATTGAGAAAGCAAACCAAGATTATATTTTAAAGTTGTATCTACTCTAGCTGTTGCAAACACAATACTTTGAATTTCACGCTGCTGAGCAAAAACTTGAATCGCAGGATGTAACTGTTCTGAGCAGCACGCATCATTGCTAAAGTATTTTAACGTCTTAGTTTTGGTAAAATAAATTGCAGCAAACAATCGCCCATCTTTAAAAACAATCGCTGATAAAGTATCTAAACTGGTTCCAGATCAACCTTCATAATACAAAGCCTCATGTATTTTCAGTAAATAGAGCGCTGAGTAGTTTTCGAAATTAGATTGAAATTTTAGATGATCATGCTTTAACAATATTTGAAGTTTTGTTTGGATTTTTTGATTCGAAACAATTTGAGGAGTTGATGAAATATCTAAATATTGAATTAAGTCTAGTTCTTGAGTATGAGTAAAAACAGAGAGAAGAAAAAGTTAATATTTATTCTTTATATCAAATTTATTATTTTTATGTCTATATTGACTTACTTATGGATTGTTCATTTTATATGAACACTTATGGAGTATAAAGCAAGGTAAAACCTTTTTGAGCTTTCATTACATTTCTCCAATGTTTTAAAAATTTTTATAGCTTTTAGAGCAATTTATGTGGCTGTTTTTTTTGTGGAAAAAATCAACAACCAATCGAGACTCTTTGATTTTAGAGAGAATTTAACGCTTTACAAGTTTTTTTTGCCGCTTATATTTTTACGTAATTATACGTAAAAAAGTGACATTTATTGTCACCAAAACCAGATTAATTCACAATGATTGGATTATTAGTTAACTCATTAACATTAGCAACCTGACTATATTGGTTACCGTAAAATAAATTTAAAATTTGACCAATCTCTAAGACACCATTGATGACAGCAGTTCGATAATTTTTATTTTTTAACTCTAAAATCATCACATCGCAAATCTGTTGCCATATTTGTTGGGTTGTTACTTGATGGATACCACGATCTATCACAATTTCGACTGTCTTTTCACACAAGTTTAAATACAGTAACACACCACTATTATACTCAGTATCCCACACGCCCAATTCAGCGAACAATTGTTGTGCTCTTAAACGAGTATTTTGGTGATACGCCTGATGACTTGGAATATGCCCCTCAATCACCACTTGTATTTCGCCGACATGACCTTCTTCGGCTTGCGTCACAGTTTGTGCAATGACTTGTTGATCTTGCTTTGAAAAATAACGTTTCGATGCAGGCATATATAAAACGTGTTTTAACCAACGTTTTAAGCTGGGTTGTACCTGTTCCTGTAACTTCGGTTCAGTCACAATTGCTGTTGTATCTGTTTTTGTTACCATGACCCTGATGCTCCTCCACCGCCAAAACCGCCACCGCCGCCACTATAACCCCCACCACCACCGAAACCACCCCCTCCACTGCTTCCACCACGCCCACCACCAGATAAAAACATTTGGAAAATCAGTTGAGCCAGTGAGGTAATCAACAAAAAGAATATACCAAAACCCAAAACCAGACTCATCACAATCCCTGAACCATAAATAAGACCTGCAGCGGTTGCTGTCACACCCGCAACTGCTGCACTTAAACGATTACCGACAATAAATGATGCAAAGATACCAATCACCAAAATCACCATCGCAGTGGTTAAGGTTCGATCCTTGGCCTCTTGTTCTTGCAATGCTTGAGTTTGCCGCGCTTTTAGCTCATCTGCGGCTTGTTTGGCAATTTCAGGGTCAAGATTTAAAATACGCTCAATCTCATTGACACCTGCCTGTAAGCCCTGAGCATATTGTCCTTGTTTAAAATCGGGTGTAATTTGATTGCGTATAATTCGACTGACCATAATGTCAGGAAGTACACCTTCTAAACCATAACCTGTTGCAATATGAATTTTTTGATCATTAACTGCGACTGCAATCAATAAACCATTGTCTTGTTTTGCTGAACCTAACTTCCATTGCTCAGCAACACGCATTGCGAAATCAAAAATACCTTCTTGCCCCGTGGTTGGGACAATAATAATGCCGATTTGCGATTTGCCTTGGCGATATATATCACGAATTTGTCGTTCTAAATTTTGCTTTTCAGCTGCAGATAAAACCTTAGCTTGATCAACGACAGGCTGATTCAGTGTGGGAATATTTCGAGTAGTTTCACCCTCTGCCATATCATTGGCGACTGGGGGTACGTTTTGTACGGGACTTTGAGGTACTTGTTGTGTAGTTGTCGTTTGGTTTTGAGTATCTGGTGGTTTTGAACCAATCACATTGGGTAAATTGGCATTGGGTACCACTTTGCCCAAAACAATCGCATCTTGTGCCGCTTGCTCATCTGTGGCTGTCGCAGTTTCAGCCCAGACACTCGATTGAACAGAAAGCATCAGTCCCAAAAATACAAATAATATTGTACTCATGTTTTTTATTACTGATTTTTCTCGCCATTCAATCATAGGTCACCTTTTATTTAACAATGAATATTCTTAGCCTATCTTTTTCAGCATGCTTTAAAGACAGTGAAATGAAATCACATCATTAATTAAAATTAACTGTTGGCGCTTTAGATGCACCCGCTTCAGCACTAAAGTTTGGTTTGGCTTTCATACCAATCACTTTAGCGGTCATTGCTTGAGGGAATTGACGTACATAAGTATTGTAATCTTGGACAGATTCTACATAACGTGTACGCGCAGTACTGATACGGTTTTCCGTACCTTCCAATTGAACCTGTAAATCACGGAATTGTTCATTGGCTTTTAAATCTGGATAATTTTCTGTCACCGCTAACAGTCGAGATAATGCACCTGTCATTTGTGATTGTGCTTCTTGATATTTTTTAAACAATTCAGGATCGTTCAATACTTCTTTATCTACTTTTAAACCTGCAACATTGGCACGTGCCTCAGTCACTTCAGTTAAAACTTTTTCTTCATGGGTTGCATAACCTTTGACGACATTGACTAGGTTAGGTACCAAATCTGCGCGACGTTGATATTGGTTTTCAACTTCAGACCATGCTGCATTTACCGACTCATCTTTGGCTTGTAAAGTGTTATAGCCACAACCTGAAAAAGCCAAAGTACTTGCCAATGTAAGTGCAACCAAACCTTTTTTCATTGAATTCATTGCCAATTCCTCAGAGATATTTATTTGTATTTGTTGATATCTCTGCATTCTATACAGTTTAAGGCAAAGTTTTGTTTAATTTCTGCTACCTAGCCAATGATCAAACAATTAGATTTTTGAATGTTTGATAGATATTGACAAAAAATGCCTTAAAGCGAAACCATTTGGATTGTTGAAAATAATCTAAACGTGCTTCAATTAATTTCGGATTGTGATAGCCGATACAGCAGTTCTACCGTATCATCCGTCAAGTTATAATTCAGCATAAAAAAGACATAAAAAAGCCACCCTAAGGTGGCTTCTTATTTCAATTACTTTTATTCTTCGTCTTTTTGCTCAGGTAAATCTTTCACTGCTTCTGCGATTAGACCAAACATATAATTACCATAGGCATTGGTTTTATCATAATGAAAGCGCAAACGCGGTGTTACACGCGTTTTAATACGACGACCTAATTCGTGGCGTAAAAAACCAGATGCTTTGTTTAAAACATCTAACGTTTCTTTATTTGCCGCTTCACTTTGCTCATCGCCAAGTTCACGCCCCATCACGGTAACGTAAACTTCCGCATAACCTAGATCTGGACTAACTTTCACCGCAGAGATGGTCACCAGACCACCTAAGCGTGGATCTTTCAGCTCTTGGCGAATCAGTTCTGACAACTCACGTTGTACTGTATCTGCCATACGCTTAAGACGTTGACTACCCGCCATTAAAGACTCCGTTTAATCAACTGAACATCATACACTTCGATTTTATCAAGTGCTTTGATGTCTTTATAACCTTTCACTGCAAGACCACATTCCATACCGGCACGAACTTCTTCAACCACTTCTTTATAGCGACGAAGAGATTCAAGCTCACCTTGGAATACCACAACATCATCACGTAATACACGGATTGGTTTATTACGATGTAATACACCTTCAAGTACCATACAACCCGCAGCAGCACCAAACTTACTTGAATGGAATACTTCACGAACTTCTGCAACACCCAGAATTGTTTCACGGTGTTCAGGAGCAAGTTTTCCGCTCATTGCTGCTTTCACATCATCAATAAGTTGATAGATGATTGAGTAGTAACGAATGTCGATACCATCTGCATCTGCTTTTTGACGCGCGGTATTGTCTGCACGCACGTTAAAGCCAAGAAGTACCGCTTCTGAAGATTCAGCAAGGGTCACATCAGACTCAGTGATTGCACCCACGCCTGAACCAATGACACGTACTTTAACTTCATCAGTTGCAAGATCAGCAAGTGCAACATGTAGCGCTTCCAAGGTACCACGTACATCAGTTTTAAGAACAACATTTACAATCGGCACATCTTTCTTGCCCATTGATGCCATGATGTTCTCAAGACGCATTGCGCTTTGACGTTCAAGACGTTTTTGACGCTCACGATCCATACGTGCATCGGCAACTTCACGTGCTTTTTTCTCATCATTAACAACAAGAACTTCATCACCTGCCATTGGCGCTTCTGGAAGACCTAAAATTTCAACTGGAATTGAAGGACCTGCAGATTGAATACGTTGACCATTCTCATCGGTCATCGCACGAACACGGCCGTAAGATGCACCAGCAAGAACCAAGTCACCTACTTTCAAGGTACCGTTTTGAACCAGAATAGACGTTACCGCACCACGGCTATTGTCTACACGTGCTTCAATTACAACACCTTGAGCAGCACCTTCTTCAGACGCTTTCAACTCTAACATTTCAGCTTGAATTGAAATCAAATCTAGAAGTTCGTCGATACCTTGACCCGAGTGTGCTGAAACCATTGCAACTGGTACATCACCACCCCATTGTTCAGGCACGATTTCTTTGGTTGTCAATTCATTCAACACGCGATCTGGATCAGCTGATTCTTTATCCATTTTATTGATTGCAACAATAATTGGAGTACCCGCAGCACGCGCATGGTCAATTGCTTCCGCAGTTTGTGGCATTACACCATCATCCGCTGCAACAACAAGTACCACGATATCAGTCGCTTTGGCACCACGTGAACGCATTGCAGTAAATGCAGCATGTCCAGGCGTATCAAGGAAAGTAATAATTCCTTTATCCGTTTTAACGTGATAAGCACCAATATGCTGTGTAATCCCGCCCGCTTCGCCTTGTGCAACTTTGGCACGACGAATACGATCAAGTAACGATGTCTTACCATGGTCAACGTGACCCATGATCGTTACAACTGGCGCACGTGTTGTTTGTGCACCACGCGCTTCTTCTGCTGCTTCAAGTAGGTTATCTTCAGCTTGTGTATCAGATACACGTACTGGGTTGTGACCCATTTCTTCAACAATCAATGCTGCAATTTCTTGCTCAATGGCTTGGTTCTGAGTAACAAGCTCACCCATTTTCATGAGTGATTTAATCACTTCACGAACTTTAACTGCCATTTTTGCTGCAAGATCTGCAACAACAATGGTTTCACCAATTTCAACGTCATAAACTTGCTTTTTGACTGGTTTTTCAAAACCATGTTTATTGGCTTGACTGGTTTTTAAACCACGTTTATGCGGGTTATGGCTGAAAGATTGCTCTTCCTGACCACGACGACCACCTTTTTTAGGAGAACGTGTATTTGCAGTATTGGTACCACGTTTGATTTCACGGTCTTCTTTTGCAAATGAATCTTCATATGCTTGACCAACCAAACCAGCAGCCAACGGTGAATCATCAACGACACGAATCGTTGTCGTTGTTTCATCAGAAGAATACTTAGACGCCATTTGACGCATTTGCTCAAGGGTACGTTGTTGAGCTTCTTCTGCTGACTTACGACGAGCTGCTTCTTCTGTCGCTTTCAGTTGTGCTGCTTGAGCTTCACGTGCACGTTTCTGCTCAGGAGTTTCAATGGTTTTTACGGTTGCTTTGGTAATCGGCTTATTGGTCGATTTACGCTTTACAACAACAGCTGCTTTTGGTGTTTCTTTCGCAGCAGTTTGCTGTTTTGCAGCAGCACGCATTTTTTCTAAATTCGCTTTCGCTGAACTTTCAGTTTTTTCAACTCCACTCACTACAGTATTTTGCTGTACTTTTTGAGTTGACGTCACTTGAGCATTTGCTTGAGCTTTCGCCAAAGCTTCTGCTTTGATTTGTTCAGGGTCTGGCTTAGTAAACGTATGTTTCTTACGAACTTCTACGTTAATTGTCTTCGCTTTACCTGAAGTACTCGCAACTTTAGCTGTACTTGTCGTTTTACGTTTCAACGTGATTTGTCCTGCTTGTCCCGTATCTTGACCATGCGCTTTTTTCAAATGGTTCACGAGAACATCTTGCTGTTCAGTAGAAATTTTATCTTCAGCCTGTTTTTGTGGCAATCCAGCTTCACGCACCTGATCAAGGAGCTTTGCAACAGGAAGTCCTACGCTGACCGCTAACTCTTGAATTGACTTATCCGTCATGTATTACCTCCTAGTTAAACCATGATTCACGTGCTTTCATAATCAATTGACCTGCTTTCTCAGCGCCTAAACCGTCGATATCAGAAATATCATCCGTTGCTTGGTCAGCTAAGTCATCGATTGTTACCACACCACGTGCCGCTAAAGCATGCGCAATTTCAGAAGTCATTCCTTCCATCGCAACAAGTTCTGGACTTGGGTCCTGAATATCTTCTTGTTGCTTTAACGCATCAGCTAAAGCTGCTTCTTTTGCACGACTTTGTAGCAATTCAACTGTATCTGCATCTAATTCGATTTCATCGAAAGTTTCCGCAGGTACATAAGCGATTTCCTCAAGTGAGGTAAAGCCCATTTCTACTAAAGCCATTGCAAGATCTTCTTCAATATCAAGACGTGTTACAAACATGTCTAAATACTGTTGAGCTTCATTTTGTTGACGAGCACGGTACTCATCTTCAAGCATCATATCTAATTTATAGCCCGTAAGCTCTGATGCTAAACGGACGTTTTGACCTTGTGAACCAATTGCTCGCGCAAGTTGATCGCTGGTTGCAAAAATAATGTCAGCTGTACGCGCATCTTCATCAATCACAATCCCAGATACATCCGCAGGCTCTAAAGCACTGGCGATATATTGAGCAGGATCATCAGACCACACCACAACATCAATACGTTCACCATTTAACTCAGACTGTACCGCTTGGATACGTGTACCACGCATACCAATACATGCACCGACTGGATCAATACGATGATCGTTGGTTTTAACCGCAATTTTTGCACGTACACCTGGTTGACGCGCTGCTGCTTTAATTTCAATGATTTCTTCAGAAATTTCAGGAATTTCTTTTTTCATTAATGCAATCAGCATTTCAGGTTTAGCACGTGACAACAAGAGCTGTGCACCACGACCTTCACGGTTCACATTGTAAAGAATTGCATTCATACGCTGTTTAGGGCGCAGAATTTCTTTAGGAATCATTTCTTCACGCGCTAAATACGCTTCTGCATTATCACCCAAGTCAATGATGAAGCCATCTTTGGTTTGTTTTTTCACTTCACCATAGATCAATTCACCGACTTTAGCTTCATAAGCATCCGCCACTAAAGCACGTTCAGCTTCGCGAATTTTTTGCACAATGACTTGTTTAGCAATCTGCGCGGCAATACGACCAAAATCAATTGATGGTACTTCTAACTCACGGATATCACCAATTGACCATTGAGCAGGATCAACATCAGAAATCGCATCTTGACATGCTGGCATTTCATGATCTTCATCAGCAACAACTTCCCATTGACGGAAAGTGCTGTAATCACCTGTTTTACGGTCAATTTCTACACGTAACTGAGCTTCTTCCGAATTCGTTCCTTCGTAGAATTTCTTTTTCGTCGCTGCAACTAAAGCCTGTTCAAGCGCTTCAAAAATTGCTTCACGACTTACACCTTTCTCATTACTAACCGTTTCAACGACGGTGAGAATTTCACGAGCCATAAGTCACCTATTTATTCAGATTTCTATTTCTGGATTAATCCTGAAAGATCAAATTCGCTTTGTCTATATTGTTGCTATCGATCTCAAGTACTTGCTGGTTTTCAACTTCGACTTGAATGAATTCATTTTCTAAATCTACAGCAATTAATTTTGCTTGGAATTTACGGCGATTTTCAACTGCAGCAATCAAACGCAATGCAACTTGTTGTCCGATGTATTTTTCTAACTGTGCCAACTGGAAGAATGGCCGATCCCAACCTGGTGATGATACTTCTAAAGCATATTCACCTGAAATTGGATCATGTACATCTAATATTGCACCGACTTGCTGAGTCACACGTACACAATCTTGTACGCCAATACCACGACCCAATTCTGCTTCACCATCTTCATTGATTGTTGGTTCAGCATTTTCCACAACGTCTTTGTCGATATAAATACGCAATAAAGAACGCTTACCTTGAGGAATAAATTCGATTCCCCAAAGTTCTACATCACAAGCTTGCACTGCAGGAGTGATTAAATCTTGAAGTGCTTGAGTTTTATTTGATAGCTTCATTTACTCTCGTCATATTTGTGCGATTCAATCGCTCATCGGACTAATTCAAACTTACTATAGTGAAGCATGTCTTTTTGACCAATTGATGTCCACACTACACGATAGCCAATAAAAAAGGGCGTAATCGCCCCTATTATCGCACAGTAAACCGAAGTTCACTATGCAAAAAAGACCCACCTATCTGTGAGCCCTTTTAGAAACTTGGTAGCGGGAGCTGGATTTGAACCAACGACCTTCGGGTTATGAGCCCGACGAGCTACCAGACTGCTCCATCCCGCATCAGCGTTGCAAAATTATACACAAGAAATTTATTTTTTTCAATCTATCATTAACCGATACATTGTATTTCTTGCTTGATTAAGTTGCACCTTAATCAAAATGGTAGCGGGAGCTGGATTTGAACCAACGACCTTCGGGTTATGAGCCCGACGAGCTACCAGACTGCTCCATCCCGCAACAACACTGCAAATTCACACATCATCTCAATTTTTCAACTTAGATGACCTTTAATTAAGTTGCATCTTAATTAAATTGGTAGCGGGAGCTGGATTTGAACCAACGACCTTCGGGTTATGAGCCCGACGAGCTACCAGACTGCTCCATCCCGCATCAATGTTTTTTCAGCTGCTAACACCAACAATCTGGTTCATTGTTGGTGCGGAAGGGGGGACTTGAACCCCCACGCCCGAAAGCACTACCACCTCAAGGTAGCGTGTCTACCAATTCCACCACCACCGCAGCTGTGACGCATTCTAGTCGCATCATTCAGAAAAAGAAAGAACTAAATGGCATTATTCGCCAGTTTTTGGTGCAGTTGGTGAAGTTTCACCCGTATTGGCTGGTGCAGCTGGTGCCGTTTGAGAGCTGGTCTGTACAGATTTTAAACCATACGCATCTGAAGTTTGTTTTTTAGCAAACACCGCCAAACTTAAACTGGTGATAAAAAACAAAGCCGTGAGAATCGCAGTTAAACGAGTTAAAAAGCTTGCAGAACCTGAAGCACCAAATACTGTTGCAGCACCACCGCCACCAAATGATGCACCTGCATCTGCACCCTTACCATGTTGAACGAGGATAAGCCCGATCATCAAAACGGCCAAGATGATATGTACAACCAGCACAAATGTATGCATGCTGAACTCCTATTCTTCTGTTTTAGCAAATGCTTGAGCAATTTTATAAAATGACTCAGCATTAAGTGATGCACCACCAACCAGCGCACCGTTGATATCTGGACAAGCAGCTAACTCTACTGCATTTTCAGGTTTGACACTACCGCCATACAAAATCGCTGTATGTTGAGCTTGGGCCGTAATTTGAGTTAAACCTTCGCGAATTTTTGCATGCATTGCCTGAGCATCTTGTGGAGAAGCTGTTTTACCTGTTCCAATCGCCCAAATCGGTTCATAGGCAATCACAATATTGTGCCATTGCTCTGCTTTTACAACCGCTGCGAGATCACAAATTTGTTGTAAGACCACTTGCTCTGCCTGCCCTGCTTCACGTTGTTCTAAGCTTTCACCTACACAATAAATCACTTGAAGCCCAGCATTTAAAGCATTTGATAATTTCGCTTTAATTTTTGTAACATCATCGCCAAAAATTTCTCGACGTTCTGAGTGCCCAATCAACACATAATCAATCTGGCTGTCTTTGAGTAGTTCAGCACTCACTTCGCCGGTATAAGCGCCTGTGCCTGCCATTTGAGAAAGATCTTGTGCGACAACTTTGACTGGTGAATCTGCATCTTTAAGTAATTTTTGCACAGACAGTAATGCAATAGAAATAGGCGCAACACCAATATGACATTGTTGTTCTGTAATCGGTGATTGTTGTAAATACTGATTTAAATCTTGAATGAGCTGTTGCGAATTCGCTTGCATTGGGTTCATTTTCCAATTGCCGACAACCCAAGGAGTAATAGTCGAACCCGACATACATCTAACCTTTTATCGAAAATGTGCACATTCTACACGGAATTTATATTTTTAAAGTATTTTTTCTTTATCAATTCAGTCATCTCATTTAAAGTTATACTTTAATATAAAGCAAAGAAACATAAATTATTTCAAAGATAATGCTAAAAAGCCTGATTGGCTCAAGTTATTTTCAAATATGTTTCTATAAAAAATACGTTTAATTCTAGATATTTCTAAGGATCATCGTATAATTTTCGTATTCCAATTATAAAATGAAATTTAATGTGTTTTGGGGATGTCTATGCAAAATGGTTCACCTAAGTTCTCGGGGTATATCCGTCGCTTAGTCGACGAAGGTTTTTTATCTGCCCAGCAAATGAAAGATGCGCTGAGTAACGCTCAAAAAAATAAAGTGAGTATTGTTGCTTATCTTAGTGAGAAATTAAATATATCGCCACTGATCATTGCTGAAATGATCTCCCAAGAATTTGGAGAACCTATTTTTGATCTGGACAGCTTTAATCCTGACATGCTGCCCAAGGAGCTTATTGATTCAAATTTAGTTAGCAAACATAAAGTGATTCCATTGCTGCAACGTGGCAATATTTTATATGTCGCCACCAGTGACCCAACCAATATAGAAGCGCTGGATGCCATTCGTTTTAACTGCGGTCTGAATATTGAACCGATTATTGTTGAACATCATAAATTAGAAAAATATTTAGAAAAGCACTTTACAGTAGAAGAAAGCTTTAATTTTGGTGATGAAGATTTTGACGTTGATATTATTGCAACTGATGATAACGAACCAACAAATATTGATGAAGATACTGCTGAAGATGAAGCACCTATTGTTAAATATATCAATAAACTCTTGGTCGATGCGATTCGTATGGGAGCATCAGATTTACACTTTGAACCTTATGAAAAAAGTTATCGGGTGCGTTATCGTGTAGATGGTGTACTGAGAACCATTACCAATCCCCCCTTACAATTAGCAAGTCGTTTGGCCTCGCGCTTAAAAGTGATGTCCCGAATGGATATTTCAGAAAAACGTGTTCCACAGGATGGTCGTATTAAGTTAAAACTCTCAAAAACCAAAGCTATTGATTTTCGTGTGAACTCACTACCGACATTATTTGGCGAAAAATTGGTACTGCGTATTCTTGATCCTTCCAGTGCGATGTTGGGTATTGATGCACTAGGTTATGAAGAAAAACAAAAAGCATTATTTATGGAGGCCTTAGAAAAACCTCAAGGCATGTTATTGATTACAGGACCCACAGGTTCAGGTAAAACCGTTTCCCTCTATACTGGTTTAAATATCCTGAATACAGAAAGTTCAAATATCTCCACCGCTGAAGATCCCGTTGAAATTAACTTGGAAGGGATTAATCAGGTCAATGTTAATCTTAAAGCAGGTCTCAGTTTTTCGGTCGCCTTGAAATCATTCTTGCGTCAAGATCCTGACATTATCATGGTCGGTGAGATTCGAGACCTCGAAACTGCTGAAATTGCGATCAAGGCTGCTCAAACGGGTCATATGGTGATGTCTACCCTACATACCAACAGTGCACCTGAAACATTAACCCGTTTACGTAATATGGGTGTACCTTCATTTAATATTGCCACCTCAGTCAATCTTGTGATTGCACAACGATTGGCAAGACGTTTATGTAATCATTGTAAAGCACCCGTTGAAATCCCTAGGCAGAGTCTGTTAGAAATGGGCTTTACCGAACAAGACTTAAGCAATCCTGACTTACAAATTTTTCAACCTGTGGGCTGTAGTGAATGCCGTGAAGGCTATAAAGGTCGTGTCGGGATCTACGAAGTAATGAAAGTAACACCTGAAATTTCTAAAATTATCATGGAAGATGGCAATGCACTTCAAATTGCAGCGGCATCGGAGAAATTGGGGTTTGATAATCTAAGACGTTCAGGTCTAATTAAAGTCATCAATGGCTTAACTTCTTTACAAGAAATTAACCGTGTGACCAGCGAATAAATATAATCAATATTCAAGGAAATTATGATGGCAGCTAAAAAAGCTCAAATGATGCCTACATTTGCTTATGACGGGGTTGATCGTAAAGGGATCAAAATCAAAGGCGAGCTACCTGCTCGAAATATGGCACTTGCCAAAGTCACCTTGCGAAAACAAGGGATCACCATTAAAACCATTCGAGAAAAAAAGAAAAATATTCTTGAAGGCTTACTAAAAAAAGGAGTTTCAGCCCTAGACATTACCATTTTTACTCGGCAACTTGCCACGATGATGAAAGCGGGCGTACCGTTAGTGCAAAGTTTTGAAATCGTTGCAGAAGGACTAGAAAATCCCTCTATGCGTGAAATTGTCCTGGGGATTAAAAATGAAGTTGAAGGGGGAAATACTTTTGCAGGTGCACTAAGAAAATATCCACGTTATTTTGATAACTTGTTTTGTTCTTTGGTCGAATCTGGTGAGCAATCTGGTGCTTTAGAAACCATGTTAGACCGTGTTGCAATCTATAAAGAAAAAAGCGAACTACTCAAGCAAAAAATTAAAAAAGCCATGAAATATCCAATGGCGGTGATTGTCGTTGCAATCATTGTCACGATGATTCTGATGGTGAAAGTTGTCCCGGTATTTCAGGATTTATTTAGTTCCTTTGGCGCAGACTTACCTGCTTTTACTCAAATGGTAGTCAATATGTCCAATTGGATGCAAAAATATTGGTTTGTTCTCATTATCTTTATCGCTGTTGTCATTGCTGCTTTTTTAGAAGCAAAAAAACGCAGTAAAAAATTTCAGGATTTTCTAGATCGAACAGCACTTAAGCTGCCTATTTTTGGCGATCTAGTCTATAAAGCCATCATTGCACGGTATAGCCGTACACTTGCCACGACTTTTGCCGCAGGGGTCCCTTTAATTGAAGCTTTAGAGTCAACAGCAGGTGCCACCAATAATGTGGTTTATGAACAAGCTGTAATGAAAATTCGTGAAGATGTGGCTACAGGGCAACAACTTAATTTTGCCATGCGTGTCACTAATAAATTTCCATCTATGGCTATTCAAATGATCGCAATTGGGGAGGAATCTGGTGCATTGGATGCGATGTTAGATAAAGTTGCAACACACTTTGAAAATGAAGTCGACAATGCTGTTGATGGTTTAACTTCGATGATGGAGCCGTTAATTATGGCTGTTTTAGGTGTACTTGTTGGTGGTCTAGTTATTGCGATGTATCTTCCAATCTTCCAAATGGGCTCAGTGGTTTAATGCAAGAACTTTTAAATTATTTTATTCAATCACCAACAGCACTCTATTTGACTGTTGGTGTTTTAGGCTTATGTGTTGGTAGTTTTTTAAATGTAGTCATTTACCGCACCCCCAAGATAATGGAAAAAGAATGGCGGCAGGAATGGCATGCAGAATGCCAATTACTGGCAGGTTCACAACAGATTGTGATTGATGAAGAAAAGCTCAGTCTCAGTCAACCAGCCTCTACCTGTCCCAAATGTAAAACCCCAATTCGTTGGTATCAAAATATCCCCATCATCAGTTGGTTGGTTTTAAGAGGCAAATGCGCTTCGTGTCAAAACCCGATTAGTATTCGTTATCCATTGGTTGAGCTTTTAACTGCGGTGTGTTCATTAACAGTCGTTGCTGTTTATGGCCCCACTTTAGAAATGGTTTTTGGTGTGCTACTGACTTGGGTGCTGATCACGCTTACTTTTATTGATTTTGACACTCAATTACTCCCAGATCGTTTTACCTTAACCTTAGCTGCAATAGGTTTAGGTATTAACTCATTTCATCTCTATACAACAGCAAGTGCTGCAATCTGGGGATATATTATTGGTTTCCTGTGTCTTTGGATTGTCTACTATCTATTTAAAATAGTGACAGGCAAAGAAGGCATGGGCTATGGTGACTTTAAGCTTCTTGCTGCACTTGGCGCTTGGATGGGGCCCTTGATGTTACCATTAATTATCCTACTGTCTTCTGTAGTGGGTGCGATCATTGGTATTATTTTACTTAAGATTCGTAAAGAAAATGTCCCTTTTGCCTTTGGTCCTTATATTGCAATTGCAGGATGGATTGCATTTTTATGGGGTGAGCAAATTATGAAAGTATATTTAGGTCAATAATTTCAACACAGTATTAGGAATGCGCAATGACGTTTATCTTGGGTTTAACAGGTGGAATTGGTAGCGGTAAATCCGCAGCAAGTCAATGGTTTGAAACCCAAGGGATTACAGTTGTTGATGCAGATATTGTTGCAAGAGAAATTGTTGAAAAAGGACAACCCGCGCTTCAAAAAATTAAAGAGGTTTTTGGGGATTGGGTACTATTAAACACTGGTGAACTTGATCGTCGTGCATTGAGAGAACATATTTTTAAAGACCCACAGGCACGACAACAACTTGAATCAATTACCCATCCTGCGATTCGCGCTGAGATTATTCGACAATTACAAGCAGCAACCAGTCCTTATGTGATTTTGGTTTCTCCCCTGCTTTTTGAGACCAACCAACATGAACTCACCCAGCGCACGCTATTGATTGATGCCAGTGAAGACATGCAAATCTTACGTGCTGCACAACGAGATGGCCAATCTATCGAACAAATTCAAAAAATTATTGCAGCCCAAATGCCACGTAACAAAAAGCAAAAATTAGCAGATGATATTGTGCTCAATGATGGGCATATTGATCATCTATACGCAAAATTAGAGTCTTTACATCAACAGTATCTAAAACAGGCACAGCAGTAAATTATGTGTCTCATCATTTTAAAATAGATTTTTATCAATCAGTTTTATATCAATTTAACCTGTTTGATCTATTTCTTCTCGTCCAACTGCTTTTGCAAACTGTCTTTATGTGTAAACCAACGCCAAGGTTGTAAAGCACCAATGCCCATACCAATCAAACCACACAGCATTGCAAGGCTTATCGGTTCATTTAACAAGGGTACGGCGATAATTGCGGCAATAAAGGGCGCAAGTGTGACGATACTACCTGTTTTAAAAGCACCTAATCGTTTAATTGCTTCGACATAAGCCAAAGTCGCAATGATCACCACAAAAATACCATGAAACAACGTTTGCATGACCAAATGGGGTGTAGATACTTGATCTAAATGTTTAGGCAAAAACAACAAATAAATTGGGACATAAACGATCGCCGACCAAATCGCAACACCTGCCATGGCGTGCCATGCGGAAAGTTGCCATTGACGCAATAATACAGTAAAAGTCCCCCACCAAATTGCACTGATAAAAAACAGTAAATCACCAATACCGAAAGCAACACCTGTTTCGCTATACATCAAAAAACTCATTACAGCGATCGCAGAGAGCATGATAATTAAACTGATCCATATATGTTTATCAAATGGTTGGCGATACAGTAAAAAACCAGCCAAAGCTGTACACAATGGAATACAACCATTTAAAAAAATGGCAGCATGTGCTGCAGGGACAAAGTGAAATGCAGTATATGACGTCAAACAATAGGCAACACCGCCAATCATCGCCAAAATAAAGGGTTGTTTATTAAATAGAAAAGCCGTGTCTTTTTTATAGATTAAAATCGGCATCAGAATACAAAATGCCAAAGAAAAGCGTAATGCTGTGATATCCCATGGACTGATATGCCAAATTGCATTCAGTCTTGAGGTAATCGTAAAGCCTCCCCAAATACACATTGTAATGGCGACATACATGTAGCCTTGGGTACGGGAGGTCATCATGTTGCTTCTCTAATCTTACCGATATAATTTAAATTAAATCATTCACTTTGTTGACGTTGACGACATGCCTCATACAACGCCATACCAGTAGCCACACTTACATTTAAACTTTGTAAGTTTCCAGCCATCGGAATAAATACAGTTTGATCACATTGCGATTGGGTGATTGGACGTAATCCAGTATCCTCCGCACCCATCACCACACATACTGGTGTTCCTGTAAAATCAAACTTCTGAATAGGCAACGCCTTTTCATCGAGCATAGTGCCGACCACACGAACATTATAATTTTCTTTGATTTGTCCAAGCGTACGCGCCAAATTGGTGACTTGAATAAACTTCACCTTTTCAGCCCCACCTGCCGCAACTTTACGTGCAGTCGGCGTTAATGTTGCTGCACGGTCACGCGGAACAATCACCGCTTCCACACCCATAGCTGCCGCTGTACGGATACATGCGCCTAGATTATGCGGATCCGTGATATGGTCTAAAGCCAACAATAAAGGTTGTTGGGTTGATTCTAAAAGCTGATCTAAATCTTTTTCATTTAATACAGGGTGTGGGCGAACAGCTGCGACCACGCCTTGGTGAAAAGGTTGACCTGCCAACTTTTCTAAGCTATCGCGACTTGCTTTTTGGACACTGATTCCAAAAGGCTCTGCAAGCTGGAGAATGCGCTGTAAACGCTGATCATCACGACCTTTTAAGGTAAATAAGGTTAAAACACGTTCAGGTTCTAACTCCAATAATGACTCCACTGAATGAACGCCATAATAATATTCGGACTTCGCCATGAACAACCTCATTAACAACATGATGATAGAAATGAAAAATCCTGCAAAGCCAACTTTACAGGATTCTATTTGATGCTTTAGTTTAACCGATTTCGCTTAAAAATTCTTTGCCTAATTTAGTGTCTGTTTTAAGCAAAGCTTTTTCATTAGCCTTCTAAATGGCAAACGTAGTCTAAAACGTCATCCGTTTCAATTTTAAAACGACTATTACCAGGCACATAGAATGACTGACCTGCGCGGAACAACTCACTTTCTTCACTGTCTGCGATTTTAACGCGACATTCACCAGAAATAATTTCCATGCGTTCAGGCACATGTGTTTCAAATGTTAAAGCTTCTTCTGTTGGAAGAATGACCCCTAAAGTCTTTTTGGTTCCGTCTTCAAACTGCACAGTGTGGCTAATACATAAACCGCCAAAATATACATTAGATTTTTTAACTACTGATACATGATCATACTGAGCTGACATGCGTATTCTCCAGATAATGCGCATTTATAAAAATTATGTTCGATGTAGTTTAATGTTGCTCCGCAAACTAATCAATCTATGTTTTTAAGGTTAAGCTATTTCTATTTTTGCTCTGCTTTATCAGTCCGCTTAGATCAAAGCTTAAGCTTCTCTAACAATAAAGACCCAAAACCACAATACTTGTCACCAAGAATGCCCACCCAATGCATGATCAATTCATTTCCTACTTAGACTGAAGAAATGTCTTGTTTCAATATTGGCTGATAAAAGATACAAATCAATAGATTCAAATGTCTATTGCATAAAATCAGTCATAAAAAATCTAGATACCTGCTTCATTTTTTATTTAATTCAATAAGATTTATCTATTTTCATGTTTTTACTGGCAACTTAAGCAAAGGAAATTACATTTTCATATTAAAATTATTTAGAATGCTTAAAATTACTTCGTATTAGAATACGTTCTGACTTGTGACCACAACAAAACTTCACTATCTTAGAACTTCACCGTTCGCAGCTTGGATGCGTTTATGCTGACACACTTAAATCTGATCAATTTTGCTTTAGCCGATAACCTTGCTATTGATATCGAGCAAGGGTTCAACGTGCTTACAGGTGAAACAGGTGCGGGTAAATCATTATTATTAGATGCGTTGTCAGCCTGTTTAGGTGAGCGTACCGATACCAATTATGTGCGTTATGGTGCTGAAAAAGCCGACATTACCGCCGTTTTTAGCTACCAAGCACAGAGTCCTGAAGCAAATTGGCTGAACACTCATGAATTAGATGATGAATCTGGTGAAATCCATTTAAGACGGGTGATCTTTGCAACAGGTCGCAGCAAAGCATGGATCAATGGTCGTCCCAGTAGCCTCGCTGAATTAAAAGAACTTGGACGCCTCTTGGTACAGCTATACAGTCAACATAGCCAACAACAACTGCTTGAACCGCCCTACCCAAAGCATTGGTTAGATCGTTATAGTAATTTTTATCAGCCTGCGCAAGATGTGCGGGATGCGTATAGCACTTGGCAAAAAAATATTCGTACACATCAAGCAGCGATTGATGCACAAGCCAATCGCCTGCAACGTATTGACACTTTAAAATTACAACTTGAAGAACTCGAAGATGTCATTCGTATTGATTATAAAGAAATCGAACAAGAATTTGATCGTTTAAGTCACCATGAACACATCATGCAAGACTGTGGCTATAGCTTAAATGTTCTCGATGAATCTGAACAAAATATTACCCAAGAAATTTCTTCAATTATTCGACGTTTAGAATCGCATGCTGGACGAAGTGAACTGCTGTCTGAAATTTACAATTCATTGATCAACGCACAAAGTGAAATTGATGACGCAACGGCAAATTTACGTCAGTTTATAGACCGTCAAAGTTTTGATCCTGAACGTATGGATGAGCTAAATACACAACTCGAAGTCTTTCATCGCTTGGCACGTAAATACCGTATTCAGCCCGATGAACTCAAACAGCAATATGAAACATGGCAAAATGAATTAGAGCAACTACATCAACTTGAAGATCCTGAAACCCTCGCTGAGCAAGTTGAACAATCTCATCAAGTGTTTGTAGAGAAAGCACAACATTTAGATCAGATTCGTCGTGATGCTGCTGAACCTTTAGCCAAGCAACTGACTGAGCAAGTCAAACAACTGGCGCTACCAGAAGCACATTTTGAATTTAAATTTGAACCGCTGGAACAAGTTTCTGCTGAAGGTTTAAGCTTTATTCAATTACTCTTTACTGCCAATAAAGGGATTCCACCTCAACCGCTGGCACGTGTTGCTTCTGGTGGTGAACTGTCACGTATTGCATTGGTCATGCAAGTGATGAATGCCGAAAAAACCGAAGCAGAAGTTTTAGTGTTTGATGAAATTGATGTCGGAATCAGTGGTGGTACCGCTGAAATTGTCGGGCGCTTATTGGCAGGCTTAGGGCAACACGTTCAAATTTTATGTATTACTCACCAAGCTCAGGTTGCAGCCCAGTCCGATCAACACCTATTGGTGAAAAAACTACAAACAGATCCTGCAAGTAGTACCATCGTTGCACTAGAAGAAGAGCAACTTATTTTAGAATTGGCTCGTATGACAGGCGGTATTGAAATTGGTGAAACCACCTTGCAACATGCAAAACAATTAAGACAATTAAAATTTCAGCCGTCTTAATACTTCAATCTAGCGTATAAAAAAGAATACCCATATAAAAACCAGTCAGCACGCGACTGGTTTTTTATTCCTATTTTGGAATATAAGCGCTTTTATCTATTCGCTCGCCCTATTGCATCGCTTTTATAGAGATACGTATTTTTATTTAGACACCATTTGTTTATATTTTAAACATATTGATGAAAAACTTGAGCTGTTTTTACAGGCTTTTAAAATATTCACAACCTATTGATATTAATTGTGCTATTTATATAGGTATAGATTTTATTTAAACAATTAAAAATATTTAAGCGGATTGAAAAGGAGTTGCATATCGGTGCCAAAACAATATCTTTCTCATCGCTGCTTGATTGCACCACCTGATCTTGCTGATGATTTCTTTGCCAATACGGTAATCTATCTTGCCCGTCATGATGAAGATGGTGCGCAAGGTATTATTATCAATCGACCTTCAGGTATTCAAGTCAAAGAACTTTTGAATGACTTAGAAATTGAAGCAGATAATGTGCATCCGCATGAAGTCTTACAAGGTGGTCCATTGCGTCCTGAAGCGGGTTTTGTGATTCATACAGGACAACCGACCTGGCACTCTTCGATTGCCGTGGGTGAAAACCTGTGTATTACCACCAGCAAAGATATTTTAGATGCGATTGCACACAATGAAGGTGTTGGTCGTTATCAAATTGCCTTGGGCTATGCCAGCTGGAGCAAGAATCAACTTGAAGATGAAATTACCCGTGGCGATTGGTTGATTTGTGATTCAGATATGGATTTGGTATTTAATTTGCCTTATACCGACCGTTGGGATGCGGCTTATCGTAAAATAGGGATTGATCGTACTTGGTTATCTTCTGAGATTGGACATGCCTGATTTAAATTCCCCACAACTGATTATTGCATTTGATTTTGGTACACAAAAAACGGGAATGGCTGTAGGCTCCTCCATCATTGAAAGTGCAACACCGCTTGCACTTTTTCCAATGAAAGATGGTATCCCCAATTGGGATGAATTGCTTAAGATCATCAAACAGCATCAACCGAATTTATTTCTGGTCGGCTTACCATTAAATATGGATGATTCCGAGTCAGAATTATCCACACGCGCACGCAAATTTGCACGACGTTTACGCCATCAAACCAATATTGAAACCCTAATGGTCGATGAGCGCTTAACTACACGTGAAGCACGAGATGAACTCGATCATTACCACGCTCAAGGACGAGCAAAGAAATTAGCAGCGGATAGTATTGCAGCGGCTTTATTTATTGAAAGTTGGTATCGAAACCCTGAAGGCATTACCCCTTAAACTGAGCATTAAAAATGTCAAAAACCTATGTCATCTATGGTGTAAGCAAAGGCTTGGGGCAAGCTATTTTACACGCAGTACCTCAAACACAAGATCTGGTTTTTGGTATTTCACGTTCTCAACCACAGTGCGACCTTGCTCATTTCAAATGGATCTCTGCTGATTTATCAAAACCTGAACATGCTCGGGATGTAGTTAAAAATCAAATTCAAAATCAGCCTATAGATTATCTGATTTACAATGTCGGGATCTGGGAGACAAAAGCCTTTCAAGCAGATTATGACTTTGAACAATGTACTGACATTGAAATATCAAATTTAATTTATACTAATATTCAATCCTGTATTTTGGCAATTCAATCCTTGATTGAGAATCTTAGATTGTCTCCAAATGCAAAAATTATCTTGATTGGTTCAACCTGGGGACTAGATAATCATAACGGCAAAGAAGTGGTCTTTTCAGCCAGCAAATTTGCCCTCAGAGGCATTGTCCACGCTCTCCGAGAAAGCTTGCGTAAAGACCAGATTGGAGTGAGTATATTAAATTTAGGCTACTTAGCGACTGAATTTGATCTGAATACATCTGTAGATGAAGTTTTACAACAGAGTGGTCATGAGTTAATTCCCTTACAGGATGTTATTCTTGCCATCAAATTTATCTTATCCACCAGTCAAGCCAGCTGTGTTAAGGAAATTAATATGCCCGCTATGGCAGACCTAAATCTATAAAAAAAACCCATTTTTCAATGGGCTTCAAGATCAAAGTTTAATGATGGATACTGGTTATTTTTTTGCTTTTTCCAAAATATGTACTGTCACGGTACGCCCTGCGACAAAGGCCAATGAATCATGGGGCACTTCATCTAAAATAATTTTCACAGGTACCCGTTGGGCCAAGCGCACCCAGCTGAATGTTGGATTTACATTGGCCAATAGACCCGATGAAGTTGTTCGTTCGCGGTCTTCAATCCCTGAAGCAATCCCTTGAACATGGCCTTTATATTTCAAAGAATCGCCCATGAGTTGTACTGTTGCAGGATCACCTAGATGTATTTTATTGAGTTTGGTTTCTTCAAAATATCCCACAACATAGAGCTGTTTACGATCAAGTAAAGCGGCAACAGCTTGCCCAACTTTGACATAATTCCCTGCGCGCAAATCAAAATTTGATAATGTTCCATCTGCAGGTGCAATCACTTCTGAACGTTGCATATTCAATTGCGCCAAATGCACACTACTGGTTGCTGCTTCAATCAAAGCTTTTTGTTGTTTGATATTGGCTTCTGCTTGTTGTACCGCAGCTTGCAATTGCTGATGCTCTGCATGGGACTGATCTCGTGTAGCAAACATTTGATCTTGTTCTTGTTTAGAGATCGCACCATTCATCAGGTCCGCATATCGACGTGCATTTTTATCTGCAAGATTGATATTGGCTTTTGACTTGACAATATTGGCTTTTGCCTCAGCAAGTCCCGCTTCTGCTTCAGCCAGTCCTGACTGGGCTTTTGCAAGATCTGATTTTGCTTGTTCCACGTCTAAAGTTTGGCGTGCTAAATCGATTTTAAAAAGCACCTGCCCTTTTTTCACGGTTTGGTTATCTTGAACCATCACCTCTGTGACTAAACCAGCAATATCAGAAGACACTTGAATAACATCACCACGGACACGCCCATCACGTGTCCAAGGTTCTGCATTGTAGTAATTCCAGATATGCAGCGCACAAAATATCGCAATAATCACCACGATACCCAATGATATCGGCCGGATTGCCTTACGTATATCAAACGTATTCATTTCAATTTTCCAATCATTAAACTTAAAAGTAAATCAGCTCTATTACAGCGGCTAAGTCGTCATCTGAATAAATACCCAATGAATCAACCATAACAAAATCAAATAGATACAAATATTAAAAATTCCAGGTAATGCAATCCATTCTTTTTCAACCAAGCGATCTGTACCAATACACACCACTTTCCAGATGATGAATGCCAGAATTGCTTGAATTAAAAATATTGGGACATAAACACCATAAATGTTGAGCTCACCCATATTTATGCTCCCAATAAAACAGTTGAAGGTTGTGCATCAACCAGATGAATATGACAAATACTATTGCGAATATTATTCACAGAAATTTCTATACGCTGTCGGATATCTTGATCACCTACCGCTTGCGCATCTTGTAAGACTTGATCAAATTGCTGAATCAATGCTTGTCGTAAGTTATCATCAGGCTGAGTTACAGCTTTTTCGCTTAACCACTGGTTAAGTAAGCGTTGTAATTTAACAATTGCACTGGTCGTCGTAGATTCAGGCGACAATTTTTGGGCCAGCTCCTGCAAACGGGTTAAATCAATTGCGGCACTCGACTCAATCAAAGCATTGTTAATTTCGATTTTGAGCTGTTCTGACTGAATCAATTTGGTATTTAACACGCCAATACGATCAAGCATGCTGCGTAAATGTATTCGAAAGCCTGTCCCATAAGACATCGCAATACTTTCCCGCATGGCTTTATAGTGTAAAGCCAACATCCGTTTTACTGTCATCTCAGGGGACATTGAACGTACCATTTGCATGATACAAACCGTGATAATCGGCCCAATCACGGTTGCAATCGAAGCATCAAAAAAGGTGATCTGATCCATCAAATAACGGTTTTGCAGATTTAACCCCATAATCGTACTCATAATCAGTGGTAAACCCAGTGCATGCAAAGGTGGATGTAAATACAACATCACACAGAACATAATAAAGGGGGCTAATACAACGGCTAACTCCCAAAATGCGGTGATATGCGGAAAAATCCCATATGCATAAATAAAAACCAAAATAGCGGCATAAATACTGGAGCGGATAAATATTTTTAGCGCAGGTACAGGGTCATCTAAAAAGGTCAAAATACATGCTGTAATTGCGGCCATTTCTGCCACCATAAAGCCCATTTTCCAGCCACTTAAAATCCAAAATGCACAGGCAATGTTGGTGGTTAAAAATGCCGATATCCCGCCACGTACCGCAACGCCATAATCACGATGTAAACTGGGATAGGTTGTGGTTAAAGGTACAATGGATTCAGGTAAGCTATGATTACCTTGCTGCATACATTGCCAAATAAACTTCACTGCACGAACATTTTGAATAAAATGGCGAATATCCATTTTTAGACTGCCCAAAATCACCTGTTGTTTAGCAGTTGCATGTTCAGTGATGGTTTGAAATTCTTGATCAAAATGCTCAGGTAAGTGCTTAAGCTCATCTTCAAGAATGGCATTCTCACCTTCTAAAAAATCATCAATCTTTTGGTGAAACTCAAGCAGATACGGACGATAAGTTAAATCAATTTGATCCAGTTGCTTGATTCGTTCTGACATTGCGACCAAGTTAGCCACTAACATCGTCACTTGATGTAGCAACTCTTGGAGTGGTTTGGTCATGCCTTTAAATTTTGAAGTTTCATAACTTAAATGCACAGCCATACTATGAATATCTGTTGTATCACGCGTGATATTGGTCAAGAGCTGAGTATAATTGTCTGTATGTGCCGGATCAGACAAAATTGAGTCAAAAGCCTGTTTGGTGTCTTGCATGGTTTTAGTGACACGGAGTTCGACCACAGGCCCAATATGCATAGGAAATATAGTGGCAGAGACCACAGCACTACACACCACACCCAACGAGATTTCTAAGAAACGACCCACTGCCATGTCAAAAATGGACACCGTCTCGATATAATAAATCGAGTTAAAACAAATAATCACTGCGGTATAACCCGCTAACATCACCACATAACTGCGTGGTGATCGGTCGATTAAAGACAGATATAGACAGATCCCCACCCAAGTTGCCAGTACAAAGGTAAATAACCAAGGGGTATTAACCAAATGAGGCATCACTGCGATAGCAAAAATTGCTCCGATCAAGGTTCCTAAAATTCGATAGATACTTTTTGATGCCATCATGCCCGAATAAGGATTGGCAATCACAAAGACTGTACCAATCGCCCAAATCGGATAGCTCAGGTTGAGCTCAAATGCGATATAGAGTGCCAGCATTCCTGCAATGAAAGTTTTGCTTGCAAAAATCCAATCGAGTTTATTGGGTCTAAAAGCCAATAAGGGTTTGATCAGTAACATGCAAGCAACTCACTATAAATTCAATTTCATTGATTTTCTCTGTCATCTCTAGCTCTCTAAGATCTAGGAAGCTGATATTCACCACTTTTATGAGGCTTTGTTGTACACATCACATTTTCTTTTCTTAGCGACCAAAAAACCGCACTGCTTAGTCAAATAAACAGTGTGGTTTAAAAAAGATGTGAATAGAAGAACAAATTTAGGCATTTGCTCAAATACAACGATTGAGTAGAGAAGGACTCAATTTATGATAAAAATTTATACTTCTAGAAAAGTATAAATTCACCATTGGATATTCATATCAGCAATAATCTCAAAAAAAACATAAATAATCAATAAAAATATCTCATTTTGATAATACAACTAAATATAATTTACTTTGGTGTTCAAATGTAGTGCTTTTTCTCAAAATAACCACTAAAGTTAAAAATGTAGAATCATTTGCATTTACAATGCAAATTCCACTGTTTTTTCTTGAACAATTTGTTATAAAGTAACATTCATTATTATTTTTTTTTGATTCTCACTAATTGAGTAGGTCATCAATGGCACTTTCCAGTTTTGGCAAAATTCTCACCGTATTGGATTTATTTTCGGTGTCTCGCCCAGTAATTAATGTCGATGTGATTTGTGAAGAGCTTGGTTTATCTAAACCGACCAGCTATCGCTATTTAAAAGAATTAGTTTCGGCTGATATTTTGCAACGCTTAAATGGAACTTCAGGCGATTACACCCTTGGTCCTAAAATTGCTGTGATGGACTATATTTCTAGAACCACCGATCCATTGGTTCAAATCAGCAAACCATTTATGCAAGAAATTTCAGAACGTACAGAGCTTTGCTGTTTACTGACACATTTAAATGATGACTATTGTATTGATGTTCATCATGAAGTGTATCGTGATGAAACTTTACTTTCTTATGGTCGTGGTTGCCCTCGTCCCGTATTTATGGGCTCTTCACCTAAAGTGATCATGGCGCATTTATCTAAACAGAAAATTCATGAATATTACCTTCGCTTTGCAACACAATTAACTGAAGTTGGTTTTGCTGAAAATGAAGAAACCTTTGTTAATAAAATGAAAAAAATAAAAAAACAAGGTTATTATTTTTCACAAGGTGAACTTGATCCAAATGTTTCTGGTTTATCTATCCCGGTGAAGTTTTCAAGTAAAGAAGCGCCTTTAGCATTGACCGTACTTGCTTCAAAAAATCGTTTTGAATACGTCAACACCCCAAAACTAATTGAAACCTTGCAAGAGTCTGCTGCACAGATTGAAAAACGCTATCAAGCACTCTCTGCCAATGACCAATTATCTGAATTTCACCCATAAGCGCAATCATCTTGATAATTTAACATTTTGTAATGTTTTTATCTCTTGATAATGTTTTTATATTCTCATAATATGATTATGTTCTTCAGTAATCCATGATTTTTTTGGACATTGTTTTTGCGAAAACAATTCCTCCTCAGAGTAAGGAAGCCTATGTGTTTAAACATAGGCTTTTTTATGTGCAATTTTTTTATCCATTGAGTTTACTTTTAAGCCATTAAAAAAATAATTAGAGTAATTGGCGAATCATTTTCATTGAGGAATAATCTAAACCAGCCAATAACAATGATGCATAATTTTAATTAAGGAATGTTATGAATATTCTCATCGTCCATGCACACCCTGAACCCCTTTCATTTACAACCGCAATGAAAGATCATGCTGTAGAGGTCTTGGAAAAATTAGGGCATCAAGTAGAAGTTTCAGACTTGTATGCCATGAATTTTAATCCAATCGCATCACGAGAGGATTTCTCAGAACTGAGTCATCCTGAATATATGAATTATGCTTTGGAGCAACGCCATGCTTGTAAAAATAAGCAGATTGCCGCAGACATTCAGATTGAAATTGAAAAAGTACAAAAAGCAGATTTAGTGATTTTAAGTTTCCCCATGTATTGGACGTCTGTACCTGCCATCTTAAAAGGCTGGATTGATCGCGTATTCGTTTCTGGTATTTTCTATGGTGGTAAACGTTTTTATAACCACGGCGGAATGGTGGGGAAAAAAGCCTTGTTAAGCTTTACCTTGGGTGGCCGTGAACATATGTTTGGTGATCATGCGATTCATGGTTCAATTGAAGACTTGTTACTGCCGATCCAACGTGGAACTTTAGCTTATGCAGGCTTTGACGTGTTGCCACCATTTACCGCTTACCATGTCCCCTATATTTCTAATGAAGCACGCCAACAAATCCTGCTTGATTATCAGCAATATTTACATAACTTAGAAAATTTACCTGCATTAGACTTTCCTAAACTTGAACAATTTGATGACAAGCTTTATCCACTTGGATAAAAGTAACGAAAAGTCAAATTTACACGAGGCGCTAAAATTCGTGTGGATTTGGCGAGGGTATGTTTCCAATAACGTTGGGTCTGCCCTTGCATCACAATCAACTGACCACTGTGTAAAAGTAAATCTACTTTTTTAGCTTTCCACTTGTGCTTAAAACTGAATTTTCGAGTAGCACCTAGACTCAATGAAGCAATCACCACATTGTGGTTGGGCGCTTCCAATGATGGCTCATCATCACTATGCCAACCCACGCCTTGTGAGCCATTTTCATATAAATTTGCCAAACAGGAATTATAAGTTTGCCCTGTGAGTTGCTCGATATGCTGTTTGAGTCGATATAAAGCAGGATTCCAGATATGGGCTTGTTTTGCCATACCTGAATAATGATATTGGTAATCATCATCGCCATACCACACCACTTTGCGCTCAGTTTTATAATATTGACCATGCAAATAAACTTCATCATGTTGCCAAGCCAAATGCTGTAGAAAATAGTTTAAATATTTTTGACTTTGTTCATGATCAAAAATTAAGCCAAAGTCTTTTACTATCCCATCATAAGGCAGTAAATTATCTTGTGCTTCAGGTTCAAATAAATCTAAATTCATGGTCTAAAATGAGCTACGGGTTCATCCAACAATGAATCAATATTTAACATGAAACAAGTCATTTTTGATCAAAATTAAACAACTTTAATATGAAGAATAGTAGGTCATATCATGGGTAAATATTCAAATGAACAGTGGTATATAGAAGGCGTCCAAGCCTATTTAGCCAAATATGGCGAAGTCCCACCGCCATGGATTTTTGCACCAGAATACCATCCTTATTCTATAGGATGGCGAATGGGAAGCGGAGAATCACATATGATGTATTTAGATGAATGGATGAGTCAGCAAAAAATGAGCTTTGCTGAAAAGGTCAACTATTTGCATCGTTACCCAGCACCACCACGTTGGTATCAATGGCTGGTTCACTTTTTATGGAATGATCTTCCATATGATATGGAAGATCAAGACTATCTCAAGTATTTTGAAAAGCTTAATGAACTCGGATTTAAATTAGCAGACCAATTTCAAGAGGATTTTGATCGTGAAGATTTGGACTAGTGTAAGACATTATTAAAATCTTTCACAATTCAAAACATAGCAATCACTTGTAGCAACGTTTATTCAGCTTTAGACTAAAACCAAGCTGATAAAAAGCAAAAACCTATGAATTTATGGCAATTATTTCAAAAATTACGCCCCTTTGTACGTCCCTACCGCTGGCTTGTCATCGTCACCTTAGTGTTAACGTTGATTGGCTCACTCACCGCTCAGGTCAATGCCCTCACACTTAAATATGCTGTAGACAGCATTAACCATCTGATCCAAGCAGGACAAGGCCTAGCGGATGGATGGCACATTATCATTACCATTACTGTGGTTTTATTGGCCAAAGAAGTCATCAATGCAATTGTTCAATTTGGGCAAAAATCATTTGGTGAAAAACTCAGAATTTTAATTTCACAGGATTTATCTCAGGGCATTATCGAAAAGTTTATTACCTATCGATTGGCCTTTTTCGATCAGAAAAATAACCAAGCAGGAAAATTACAAACCCGTATCGACCGTGGAGTTAGCTCGCTCACTCGGCTGGTTCAAATCTTTTTTATTGATATTTTACCGTTATTTACCAGTGCAATTATCGCTTTAGCCCTAATGTATTATGCCAATTTTTGGGTGGGTGTGGTCGCAACAATCATTGTACCAATTTACTTTTGGCTGACCTTTAAACAATCACAAAAGCTTTCTGGCAAACGTCGAGCCTTGCGCGATAACATGGAAAAGAAGAATCAAGGTATTTTGAGTATTATTAACTCAATTACAGTGATTAAATCTTTTAATAAAGAGGCTGTTGAATCCACCAAGCAACTGAACTTACAAAAGTCACTGACTGAAAATCAGATGCAAACTCGACAAACCAGCTATATCTTTGATGGTTTAAAAACCTTTATCGAACAAGTTGGTGTAGTCCTGATCATTATTTTAACTGCTTACTTTGTTTTAGATGGACAAATGAGTATAGGGATGATCATGTACCATGTATTGTTGTTCAATAACGTGTCTGCACCGATCCGCTCTTTGCATCGTATTTATGATGAAATTAACTCAGCAATGATCTATTCAGAAAGCTTCTTTAGTATCTTAGAAGCAGATCATGAAATCGAAGCCAGTGGTTTAATGAAACCTCAAATTCATGGCAAATTTGAATTGGAAAATGTTGATTTTATCTACCCAAATGGTCATCAAGCCTTACATCGGATTAACATGACTATTCAACCCAATAAAATCACAGCCTTAGTGGGCTTATCAGGTGCGGGAAAATCAACCTTAATCAGCCTACTGGATAAATTTTATGCCCCGAATTTAGGCTGTATCAAACTCGATGGGATTGATTTAGAGCAACTCGATACACACTATTTAAGAGAAAATATTGGCTTAGTATTGCAAAAAAACCATATTTTCCAAGGCTCAATTTTAGAAAATATTCGTTATGGTAAGCCCCATGCAAGCAATGAAGAAGTCATCGCAGCTGCAAAAAAAGCCTCGATTCATGAGCAGATTTTAAAATTACCGCATGCCTATGAAGCAGATGCCTTGCTATTGTCTGGCGGACAACAACAGCGAATCGCACTTGCTCGAATGTTCCTTAAAAACCCGCCGATTATCTTTTTAGATGAGCCCACAGCAAGTTTAGATGCCATCGCTTCAGAGCAAATCAAACAAAGTTTAGATGAGATTAAACAAGGCCGAACTGTGATTATGATCTCGCACAGCCTTTCGCAAATTATTGATGCCGATTACACCTATGTGATGAAAGAAGGACAAATCGTTGAGCATGGTGAACATCATGATCTTTATCATCAAGATGGTGCTTATAAGGAAATTTTTGATGCGATGGCTAAAAGCTTAAATATCGAAAAAATTGCACGAACTTTTGAAGATGATGGCGAGGAGGAAACCCATAGCTAAAGTCTAGTTAGTGCTTTGTATAAACCTACAGAAGCTCATACTGATTAAATTGATTTCTGCAGCATTGGATCATTCAAGATATGCCTATCTGCTAACGAGATAAATTATCTTTTATGAACTATTCCCACATACAAATAAAAAGCCACTCTATGTTCTAGAATGGCTTTTTTCTTTTTAGAGTAATAATTTAGAGGCTAATCATTTCCATTTTACTGCTTGGACTTCAACTTTTTTAGGATTGTCCGTTTCAGCACTACTGCAACCACAACCGCCACCGCATCCACTCACCATCGCAGGCTGAATCCATTTGGCTAAACGAGTCCAACCTTGCGACTGACAAAATTGAGCCAGTTTAGAAAACACCGAATACGCTGACTTTGGGAAGACTTTCTTAAATACAAAAATTGCACTCCAAATCACCAATACCGCAATAATCAAAAATTCAATCATCTCTAGCTCCTTTGCTTCAAGATTCTGGCTTATAGACCAAAATAACGTGACGCAATTTGATAAGTGAGGAAAGCCATTAAATAAGCCAAACCAAATAGATAAACTGTCATACCAGCAACAGTTTTCCAAGAACCTGTTTCACGTTTTACCGTAGCCAATGTCGCTAAACAATGCGGTGCATAGATAAACCACACCAACAACGATAAACCTGTTGCAACTGACCAGCTTAAATCACCCTGACTGATCAGATGTGATAAACCTTGAGCGACTGCATCATCATCCGCTGCAGATAAAGCATAAACCGTACCCAATGCTGCAACCACAACTTCACGTGCTGCCATCGCTGGAATTAAAGCAATACAGATTTGCCAATTAAATCCAAGCGGTTCAAAGATTGGGTGCATCACATGCCCCAGCATCCCGGCAAAAGAGTAGTCAATATCGGGTAATGTCGCGCCTTCTGGCGGTTGAGGGAATGTACACAAGAACCATAACAAAATCGATAAAGCGAAGATAATGCCACCGACGCGCTTTAAGAAGATCTTGGCACGGTCTAACAACCCAATCCATACACTTTTTATATCTGGGATACGGTAGCTTGGTAATTCCATCAATAAAGCATGTTGTGATTTATCTTTCTGGAAAAACTTCAGCACGGTCGCAACAATGAGCGCACTCACAATTCCCGCCATGTATAAACCGAAGAGCACTAAACCTTGTAGATTAAGGAAACCCCAAACCATTTTCGCTGGAATAAATGCAGCAATCAGCAAGGCATACACTGGCAAGCGCGCTGAACATGTCATTAACGGCGCAACCAGTATCGTCACCAAACGATCTCGTGGATCACTAATACTTCGAGTCGCCATAATCCCAGGTACCGCACAGGCAAAACTGGATAACAGTGGGATAAACGCCCGACCACTTAAGCCTGCTTTAAACATCAATTTATCGAGTAGAAACGCCGCACGCGGTAGATAGCCTGACTCTTCTAAAACCAAAATAAAGAAGAACAGAATTAGAATCTGTGGCAAGAACACCACTACACTACCTGCACCTGCAATGATCCCATCGACCACTAAGCTGTGAAGTAGTGGTTGGGTAATAAACTGCCCAATCCAGCCACCAAACCAGCCAAAAAATTCTTCAATACCATCCATAAATGGCGCTGCCCAAGCGAATACTGCTTGGAAAACAATAAACATCATCAGCGCAAGGCTAAGAAGTCCTAAAACGGGGTGTAAAAAAATCTTATCGAGAAAATCAGTACGTTTGTCTTCATGATCTAAAAAAATCACCACATCTTTTAAGATTTGGTCAATTTTTTCATGATTGGAACCTGAAAGCTTAACATCACTCAGTTCTGCACTTGGTGTGTGGAATTTTTCATTTTCCAAAGCACCCATCAAGTTTTCAATCCCTGCATTACGCACAGCAACCGTTTCCACCACGGGAATACCTAAACGCTGTGATAATTTTTGGGTATTGATCTGCATCCCACGACGACGCGCTTCATCCATCATGTTTAATACAAGCAGAATCGGTTTGCCTTGTTCAATGACTTCAAGCACAAGTCCCAAATGTAATTTTAAGTTGGTTGCATCCACCACACATAAAAATGCCTGCTGATCTTGTTCGCCGGCAATTTTCCCCAAAACCACATCACGGGTAATGGCTTCATCAGGACTGGCTGCATCGAGGCTATACGTTCCAGGCAAATCCAGAACACGCACCGCACGACCAGAAGGTAAATTAAATGTACCCACTTTACGTTCAACAGTCACCCCAGCATAGTTGGCAACTTTTTGACGTGTACCGGTTAAATGGTTGAAAAGTGAAGTTTTACCGCAGTTAGGATTTCCCACTAAAGCAATACGTAAAGTTTCGCTCATGCGGAAGCTCCTTCTAATGCCTGATGTATTTCAATTTTTTCGGCTTCGATCTTGCGTAACGCAAATCGAGTAAAACCAATTTGAATGAGAATAGGATCACCACCAAAAACACCTTTTGTGATCACTTGTACACGTGTGCCAGGCACAAAACCTAGAGTTTCTAAACGACTCGCCACTAAATCTGGCTGATTGACATTATCTTGCGAGGTGCGATTGACCTTTGCGATAATGGCAGTTTGCTTTACTTTCAAGTCTGACAAACGCACAGCAATTAACCCTAAAATTTACACGATAGACAGACTATTATACATACAAATGAGAATAATTACCAAGTAAGGTTTGATTACAATTCTCATTCAAATACGATATTCGACTTATGTTTTCTTTTAGTCTACATTCCATCAACAGATAAGTTTTAAACACCACCGAAGCCCATGCTAAATAAGAAACCACGTATTCCTGCTGCTGTTGCCATTCCTGAAAATCTAGGCTTTTTACAGGGATTCCGTGACTATTTAATTGCACAAACGGTCAGTCCGCATACAAGAAACGCCTATTTATCGGACTTAATTCAATGTAGTGAATGTGTAAATTCTTACCTTCCGAATTGGACACATGAAGACATCTCCGATGTGCTTATTCAACTCACCAAACAAGGTAAAAGCCCTCGGTCAATTGCCCGTTCACTTTCTGCTTTACGTTCATTTTTTAAGTTTTTACGTGAACAAAAGATTCGTTTAGATAATCCTGTCGCAATCCATAAAACCCCAAAACTCGGACGAGCATTGCCTAAAGATTTATCGGAGCAGGACGTTGAAGCACTGATCCAAGCACCAGACGTCACAACAGCGTTAGGTTTGCGTGATCGCGCCATGTTTGAAGTACTTTATGCTTGTGGTTTACGTGTTTCAGAGCTTCTCAATTTAAGATTAGATTTGATCAATTTAAAACAAGGCTATTTAAGAATCACAGGTAAAGGCAATAAAGAACGTTTGGTGCCTTTGGGGGGTATGGCATGTGAATGGGTGGAAAAATATTTAACTGAATCTCGCCCACAACTGTATAAATCCGCTACCGATTATCTATTTCTAACCCAACATGGTGGCATCATGAGTCGTCAAAACTTTTGGTATGCCATCAAGCGTTATGCCTTACAAGCTGGGATCCAAGCTGAGCTATCACCTCATACCTTACGTCATGCTTTTGCAACGCATCTTTTAAATCATGGCGCTGACTTACGGGTGGTGCAAATGCTTTTGGGGCATAGTGATTTATCGACCACACAAATTTATACCCATGTCGCACAAATCCGTATGCAACAGCTGCATGAAAAATATCATCCACGTGCTTGATGGCTGAGCATGACGTGTATATCGGCAATTTACATCCCTTAATCAAGTTTTAAAGTACACTATTAAAAATTTTGTTATGCTAATTCCCTCAAATCATGCTGAAGAAACATAAAGAGTTATTTATGCAATTGAATCGTTCAAAATTGATGTTGGCTTGTCTTATTGCAAGCACGATGGCAGTGAGTGCTTGTTCAAAAAATCCAGACTCAAAAAAAGATGACACTTTAACTGCGACAGCACCTGCAACAGGTGAGGCATCGAATTTAACTGAGCGTGATGCAAAACAACGTCTAATCCAAACATTACAGGCCAATTTCAAAAAGGCTGGTGTTAAAGCCAAAATTTTAGATGCGAAACCGACTGAAATGCCCAATCTTTATTGGATCAGTATGGAAGGCATGAGCTCAGTCTATGCAACATCTGATGGTAAATTCCTGATCCAAGGCGATGTAATCCGTTTAGGTGGCGATAAACTCAGTAGCATTGGTGACAAAATACAAGCTGCAGAAAACAAGAAATATCTTGCTGAGTTAAATATTAAGGACCTCTTGGTTTACCCTGCGCAAGGTAAGGTTAAACATGTGATCTATGTATTTACTGATGCAAGCTGTCCTTATTGCCATAAACTTCATGAACATATCAGTGAAATCACGGCTAAAGGTATTGAAATACGTTATATCGCATGGCCACGTGGTGAACAATTTATACCGACGATGGAAAGTATCTGGTGTAGTGCAGACCGTAGTGCTGCATTTAATCAAGCCATTGCCGGTACTGCGCTTCCACCAGCAAGCTGTAAAAATCCAGTTCGTGACCTGTATGCTTTAGGTCTAAAAATGGGTGTAAATGGTACCCCTGCGATCTACAATGCAGAGGGTGAATATCTGGGCGGTTATATGACTGCTGACGAAATTGAAAGCCGTTTAAATAAATAATTTTTATCAGTAAATTTACTATTATTTATAGCTCAATATAAAGATGCGTCAGACTCTAGAGTCTGGCGCATTTTTTAGCTATGATCTAAGCTTAATATAATTTATATACATAATTGGAGTGTGACGTGAAACCAGTTCGTCTGGCAATACTCGGTCTTGGAACCGTAGGCGGTGGTGCCCTTAAACTACTACAAGAAAACGCTGCTGAAATTAGACGTCGCACCGGCCGAGAAATTGAAATTACCCACGTAGGTACGCGTCGTCCACGTCCAGATCTAAATTTACCAGCAAGCATTAAACAGAGCGCCGACCTGCTAGATATCGTCCGCCAGCCTGATGTTGATGTTGTCGTTGAAGTCATGGGCGGTATCCACCCTGCTTATGAAGTCATGATGGAAGCGATTAAACATGGCAAGCAAGTGGTAACGGCAAACAAAGCTTTACTGGCAGAACATGGAAATGAGCTATTTAAAGCGGCTGATGATCACCACGTACAAGTTGCCTTTGAAGCAGCGGTTGCCGGTGGTATTCCAATTATCAAGGTCATTCGTGAAGGCTTAGCAGCCAATAAAATTGAATGGCTAGCAGGTATCATCAATGGTACAGGCAATTTCATTCTGACTGAAATGAGTGAAAAAGGGCGTGCCTTTGCGGACGTACTCAAAGAAGCTCAAGAACTTGGTTATGCCGAAGCAGACCCAACATTTGATGTTGAAGGCATTGATGCTGCGCATAAGCTGACTATTCTTGCATCATGTGCCTTTGGTATTCCTTTACAGTTCGATAAGGTTTATACCGAAGGTATTACCAAGATTACTGCACAAGATGTGAAATACGCTGAAGAGCTTGGCTATAAAATCAAACACTTGGGCATTGCACGTCGTTCTAGCAAAGGCATCGAACTTCGCGTACATCCAACCCTGATTCCTGAAGAAGAACTTCTTGCCAATGTAAATGGTGTGAAGAATGCTGTTCTAGTTCAAGCCAATGCAGTTGGTCCTACATTGTATTATGGCGCAGGTGCAGGCGCAGGCCCTACTGCTTCTGCGGTTGTGGCAGATGTGGTTGATATTGTCCGTGATATCATTTACACAGAAGATGGTTCAGGTACTATTCCTCAGCTTGCCTTTGAAGCTCTTTCCGACTTGCACATCTTGTCGAGTGATGAGATGACCACAGGTTATTATTTGCGTTTAAATGCTGAAGACCAAACTGGCGTACTCGCAGATGTAACAACAATTTTAAGTCGCACGGGGATCAGTATTGATGCCATCATGCAGCAACCTCGCTTAAAAGATCTGATTCCTATCGTGATTTTGACTGATCCGATCGTCGAATCGAAAATGAATGAAGCGATTGCACAAATTCAAGCCTTACCTGCTATCCATGGCGAAATCGTACGAATTCGTTTAGAATTGCTCGATAACTAATCGGGTTTTAAACTCCTCTAAATTTGCAGCAATACCCTGCAAAGCGCCATTCAATGAATGGTGCAGCCTCTCCAAGTAGGGGCTTAGAGGTTAAAAGAATATCTTATTTGCTCTACACACAATTGGAACACCATCATGTCTAATGCCAATCGCTATACAGGACTTGTTGATCGCTATCGTGACCGCTTACCAGTATCGAAAACTACACGTGCTATTTCTTTAAATGAAGGTAATACGCCTCTCATTAAATTAGACAATATTCCCGGTATTATTGGTAAGAATGTTGAAATTTATGTGAAGTATGAAGGTTTAAACCCGACAGGTTCATTTAAAGACCGTGGTATGACCATGGCAGTGACCAAAGCGGTAGAAGAAGGCTCTAAGGCGATTATCTGTGCATCTACAGGCAATACCTCTGCTGCTGCCGCCGCATATGCTGCTCGTGCAGGTATCAAAGCATTTGTGTTAATCCCAGAAGGCAAAATTGCCATGGGTAAAATGGCACAAGCGATGATGTACGGCGCGATCACTATGCAAATTCGTGGCAACTTCGATGACGGCATGCGTTTGGTTAAAGAAGTTGCAGACCAAGCACCGGTAACGATTGTTAACTCAATCAACCCATACCGCTTACAGGGTCAAAAGACCATTGCTTATGAAATCGTAGAAGCGTTAGGTCGTGCGCCTGACTACCACTGCTTACCTGTCGGTAATGCGGGTAATATCACTGCGCATTGGATGGGTTATACCGAAGCCGTTGCGAATCAACCTGTTGAAGCATTTGAACAAGTAGTTTATGACCCTGCAACAGATAAGTTTACAGGTCCAAACCCTGAAGGTCGTCCGATCATGGTCGGTTATCAAGCTTCTGGTGCTGCGCCATTCTTACGTGGTGGTCCTGTTGAAAACCCAGAAACAGTTGCAACAGCAATTCGTATTGGTAATCCTCAAAGCTTTAATCATGCCAAAGCGGTCGTTCGTGACTCAAATGGCTGGTTTGATGAATTAACTGATGCAGAAATTTTAGAAGCGCAACGTCTGCTTTCGATGTATGAAGGTGTATTTGTTGAACCTGCTTCTGCGGCATCTATCGGTGGTGCAATTCGTGATATCAAAGCAGGGAAAATTGCTGAAGGTTCTGTGATTGTATGTACTGTGACAGGTAATGGTCTAAAAGATCCTGATACTGCAATTAAACAATGTGAAGATGCAGTGATGCTGTCTATTGATGCAACAATGAATCAAGTGAAAGACTCTATTCTTTCAAATATGTAATAAAGCATTCACATCTAAAAAAAACCAGTTGTGCGCAACTGGTTTTTTATATGCTCAAGCTCAACATTATTCTTCATATTAGTCATAGCTATACTGTCTTGCCAAGTCCTTTTCTATACGTTGAATATCTTCAAGACTAATTTCCTTGATTTCAAATAAAGGCTGCTTGAGTAAAGGATTTACTGCATATAAAGCTTCATGTTTCGAATAAGCTATGCTTAACTTTTGCTCAGCCTCGTCATAACTTAGACCTGATTCAGTTGCAATCAATGCTTCCAACAATCCTGGTTGCTCTGAAAGTTCTGATAAGGTTCCATTGAGATGAATAGAACAATAGTCATATTCAGCAAAAATTTTCCCCACACTCTTTCTAAGCACTTCTGAGTTTTCTGAATAAACCAAACCAGCAAAACCCTCATCATGCTCTTCAAACCATTGTTGCTTTTTCATCGACCATAAACCATAAAATTTCACTTCTTGATCAAACTGTATCAACTGAAATTTTTGCATCTCGGCAAGCTGAACAAATTCAAATGTATCCTCATCATTTAAGCTTGCAGGTAATACATCCATAGATAATTCATCATCATCCAGAATATGTTCACCACAACGCGCAAAGACAAAATCATCCAGTTGTTTTAATTGCGCCTCATCCGCTTCAAAAAGCGATTCAACTTCATATAGAGCAAAATCACGCGCACTCTCAATTTCAAGTTGCTTATAGGTTGCTTCTGCCTGTTGTTTATTGTCAAAAATATTGGCAATACGATTTCCCGCGATGTAAAAAACATCATCGTTATAGCCAAAGTATTTTGCACGTAGCACATAAGTCGCCATACGAATCCCCTAATTTTTTGTTGATTGCATTGTCTGTTTTCGTTGATATAGACCTTGAGCACTGAAAGGTATTGCCATTCCATTATCCATCCACAATTCAAAATGCATGGCATTAAAAAAATCTGCTGGGCTATACACAATATTTTCCAATGGAGGTAATTCCCCAATACGCGGCAAAATATCGTAAATAAACCAACTGTTGTGGGTGATTAACAAAGAATGCAATTTGCCTGTTAAAGCCAGAGGTGACAACATCAGCTGTGAAAGCGCTTTATCCTGTAAATAATATTGATGTAACTGCTCGAGTTGCTGTTCAAAGTTTTTAGGCAAATGTTTAACATCTATCGCATTAACAAAATCATTTAAGGTTGGAATAAAACGCTGTTGGTAGTCCACCAAGAGATGATCTCGCTCACACAAGTCTTTAATATCAATTGACTTGCCTGCACTATTTTGAAGGCTATCTCCAAACACAGGAATCACCACCGAATTTACGCCCCATAATGTATGTAAAATTCGATGACGGGCATCACTGCATAAACTTTTGGTGCTATCAATAAATCCATGTATTTGATAATAGTCTTCTGCTTCGCCGCCCCAACGTTTGGCAGAAATCCGTGCATGTTGCATTGCATTCATTATCTGAGGTCATCATTTCTTGTTGTTGCTCAACAGTAACCCATTTTAAAAAATAAGCGAATACAATTTATTGATCATGGTTTATTGATCTGCTTAATTTAAGCATAAAAAAAGCCCTTCATATTGAAGAGCTTTTTGTCATTTGGCTGGTTAAGTACCGTGAAAAACCGATTAGATACGTTTCGGTAAATTACTGACCCAATTTAATAAATTGGTTGCATCATTGGTACGTGCCTGAGAAGAACTTGCACCTAATAACACCACCACAGCTGGACGACTATTTACAGTGGTATGCATAACCACGCAACGCCCTGCTTCATTGATATAACCCGTTTTAGAAATATTAATATTCCAACCACCATTACGTACTAAGGCATTGGTATTATTTGATTTCAACACGCGATAACCTAAATTAAAGTCATAGTGTGCTGTTGTTGAAAATTGACGGATCAAGCCATATTGCGATGCAGCACTGACTAAAATCCCCAAATCTCGAGCAGAAGAAACATTACGTGGATCTAAACCAGTAGATTCAACATAATGGGTTGAGTTCATGCCCAATTGACGTGCTTTTGAATTCATTGCAGCAAAAAAAGCTTGGCGACCACCAGGGTAAGTACGTGCTAAAGCCGCTGCAGCTGGATTTTCAGATTTCATCAATGCCACAAGTAACATTTCAGCACGATTCATGGTATCGCCAACTTTTAAAGTTGAACTTGAATTCTTACCACCAGCACCCGCAAAATCGATTTGTTGCAAGGTGATGTCTTCAGACATATTTAGACGAGCATCTGCGGTAATCACCGCTGTCATCAACTTGGTAATTGATGCGATCGGCAACGCCATATTGGTATTTTTACTAAACAGGACTTCACCTGTTTTTGCATCCATTACCAACGCAGCACGTGCATTTACCGATGGTTGGCTGTTATAGGTATTGGTGTCATAAATCTGTACAGACTTATTGGTCAATGTTGTCGGTGCAGCATTTGACGCACGAATTGTTGTGGTTAAGGTGGTTGAGCCTTTTGGAGAAATATCCTCGCCATCATCATCCAGAGAGTCACCATTGAGTAACTGGCTGGCATCTGAAGAAGACCAATTTACAGTTGCTTGTCCGCTCCCCCCCGATGAGTTCATAATGATTTCAGCAAAACCGGTAGAACTCAAACTGAGTAGTACTGACAAACTCAGCACATGCATTAACGTTTTTTTTGGTTTTTTCACGATAACTTACTCACCTCAAGGAGGTATTCACAAACTTGCTAATTACCTCAAATATGACTTACATTTACACTCAAACGTGACTATATTAAAACAAATATTTCAATCACGCCGTATTATGCGTAAATATTGAATGGATATTAGGAATAGGATTGCCAATTTTGTTATGTCTTTGCAAGTCTTTTTTGCTTTATGTAACAAAAATGTCGATATTGAGAAATTTAAGGAGGTGTAAGTGATTACTGTTTTAGTGGTAGATGACCATGAATTAGTAAGAACCGGCATCTGCAGAATGTTAGAAGATCAGACCGATATTCAAGTCATTGGGCAAGCAGAATCTGGTGAAGAAGCAATTACGATTGTAAGGCAACAACATCCCAATGTGGTTTTATTGGATGTCAACATGCCTGGAATTGGTGGTGTAGAAACTACCCGTCGTTTGTTACAAACCGCACCTGATACCAAAGTACTCGCTGTGAGTGGTTTGGCTGAAGAACCCTATCCATCGCTATTATTGAAAGCTGGAGCTCGTGGTTACATTACCAAGGGCGCGCCGATCACTGAAATGGTTCGTGCAATCAAAAAAGTCATGCAAGGCGGTAAGTATTTTAGTGCCGATATTGCTGAACAACTTGCAAGCTCTTATTTATCCGATACACAAACCTCACCTTTTGACGCGCTGTCAGAACGTGAAATGCAAGTTGCCATGATGGTAGTAAATTGTGTCAGTGCACAAGAAATTTCTGACAAACTCTTTGTCAGTGTAAAAACAGTCAATACTTATCGTTATCGTATCTTTGAAAAATTAGGACTTGATAGTGATGTAAAACTCACTCACCTTGCGATACGTTATGGTCTAATTAAGCCATAAATTGATTAAAACAATAATTTATCTTGAGTACGATTTATGTCGCCTACGGTAACGGTTCCCATTTATCAAACAATTTACCGTCTAGGCACACTGTATTCAGGGTATAGATTGGTTATTGCCTTTTGCTTAGTCATTATTTTTCTGATTACCCTTGAACATCAACCCGTACATTACCAATATCCCAGCTTATATTTTTATTCTCTAACCGCATTTACGCTGATCGCAGCATTACAAATGATGCTGCTCAAGTTCTACCCGCATGGGGTTGGACGGCAATTTATCGGTTTTTTTATTGTTGATATTCCCTTTCTAAGTACTTTAGTATTTGCCCTTAATGGGCCAAATTTAGCCATCAGTATTTTGTTCGTGATTGCCGTTTTTACCGCGAATTTTCTGCTCAGTAAAAATAAAGCGCTATTCGTAACACTGGTTTCTGTGATTGCGATTATTTACCAACAGTTTTTAGGCAGCTTCTTCGATTTTTCAAATTTAAATAATATTAGTAACAGTGCCTTATTGGCTTTTTTATTTTTTATGGTCTATGGCATTGGGCAGATTGCAATTAATCGCTTCCAAGTTTTAGAGTCGTTAAATACCTATCAATCGCTTGAATTATTTAAGTTACAGAACATTAACCGCTATATTTTAGAACAGATTGAAGTGGGTTATTTGGTGCTCGATGAAAAGTGCAAAATTATCGTCAGTAACCCTGCTGCCTGTTTACTTTTGGGTATTTCACCACTTTACGCGCATGAGCAATATCATTTATCCAGCTTTCAACCAGACTTATATGAAATCTTAAAAGATGCCATGTTACGTGATGGAGAACGCTTCCAATTTGAATCGCATCAGTCCTCGTATACAGTCGATATTCGCGTACAAAAATTGATTGTTCCGCATCAAGCACTCACGCTTTTGGTCCTCGAAGATGCACAAAAAATTAATCAAAAGGTACAACAACTCAAACTTGCTGCACTTGGTCAATTGTCCGCCAGTATTGCCCATGAGATTCGCAATCCACTTGCTGCCATTGCGCAGGCCAATGATCTCTTTATCAGCAGTGACCCAGAACAACAAACCATTTTAAATCAAATGATTACCAAACAGACCATCCGTATCAACAATATTATTAAAGATACCTTGGATATGGCAAAAAATAAAAAGACCCATACATCGAAAATTAATTTTCAAGAATTTGTTGATGACTTATTACGCCATGATTTAGGGGATGCTCAGGAAAAAATCAAATTAGAGGTCCAATCTGATGTTTGGATTTATTTTGATGATTCTCATCTTCGACAAGTTTTAATCAATTTAGTGCGTAATGCATTACGTCATAATGATCAAAATGCTGAACACATTTTAGTGCAAACGTTTAAAAATGAATCACACGTATATATCGATGTGATTGATTATGGGAAAGGCGTCACAAAACAAGATCTTTCGCAATTATTTCAGCCATTTTTTAGTACCGAAATCAATGGAACTGGTTTAGGATTGTACCTATCGCAGACGATATGCGAAGCGAATCAAGCGAAACTAATTTACGTAGAGCAAAAACAACAAGGGGCGTGCTTCCGTATCGAATGCCCACTCATGGATTAGATTAGGTTTTTGGGGATATGACTACACGACAACCATTGGTTTTACTTGTAGATGATGAACAAGATTTATGTATGTTAATGCAAATGAGCCTTTCTCGGATGGGCATCAAAACGCATATGGCACACCATTTACAACAAGCCAAATATTTTTTTAGTGAATATAAATATGATGCCTGTATTACCGATTTAAACCTCCCTGATGGCAGTGGTTTAGATTTGGTTAAACATGTATCGCAGCATTATCCTAAAACGCCTATTGCAGTCTTAACTGCATATGGAAATATGGAAATTGCGATTGCCTCGCTGAAAGCAGGCGCTTTTGATTTTGTCAGCAAACCGATTAACCAATTACATCTGCAACAACTTTTACAAAAAGCTTTGCATGTACCACAGTTAAGAGAAACGATCAGCGATGCGCCGCTTGAGGAATCAATGCTCATCGGTGATTCACAGGTGATTCGTAAGTTAAGAGAATCGATTAAAAAAATTGCCCGGTCACAAGCACCCGTATTTATCACGGGTGAATCAGGAACAGGCAAAGAGGTTGTTGCCAACCTCATCCATCTACTCAGCAACCGCAGTGATAGCCCTTTTGTTGCGATTAATTGTGGTGCAATTTCTGAAGAGCTGATGGAGAGTGAGCTATTTGGGCATAAAAAAGGCTGCTTTTCAGGTGCAACTCAAGACAAACAGGGTCTTATTCAAGCTGCCAATGGTGGTACCCTGTTTTTAGATGAAATTGCAGAACTGTCATTGGCGATGCAAGCCAAACTGTTACGAGCATTGCAAGAAAAGAAAATTCGTCCTCTAGGCAGTGATAGCGAAATCGAAGTTGATTTTCGTATTATCAGTGCAACACATCAAGACATTGAAGCATTCGTTGAACAAGGCAAATTCCGCCATGATCTGTTCTTTAGAATTCATGTGATGGATATTGTCCTGCCACCATTGCGCGAACGTGATTGTGATATTCTAATTTTAGCCAATCATTTTCTTCAGCAAATTTGTACAGAGTGGCGTATTTCAACTAAGTCTTTCACTGAACAAGCCAAAGCTTTTCTTTTGCAACAACATTACTCAGGCAATGTTCGTGAATTACGCAATATCATTGAAAAAGCCATTACCATGAGTGATGAAGACTATATTGATATTCAACAGCTACAACCAGCTCCACATCGTGGTGTCCACAAAGTCGAACAGCATGATCTGATGCAAAGCAAAGCCTTGCCTATCGTCATGCCGAATAAAGCACAAAACATTCCAGAAGAAGGTTTGGAGCAATATTTAGAAAAAGTTGAAAAAGAAGTGCTGTTATCTGCATTAAATCAAACCCATTGGAATCGCACTTTAGCTGCGAAGAAATTGGGCATGACCTTTCGTTCTTTACGCTACCGTTTGAAAAAGTTTGGTTTAGATACCGATGATGATGAATAAAAGTAGCCTCCATTCTTCATCATAATATCAACTCAAGCATTTTTTGCTTTTTACATGGTTACAACATAGCGACATAGATGTCGTCGTTGGGTAAGGAGGGGGTAGATCGCCCCCTTGCCCAACACAACGTGATTTAACTGCCGAATGTCAGATATAGCAGCATAAAACGGCTACAGTGTTATAAATTCACTTCTCGGTATTCAACTTTATCTATCACGATGTTTTAATAGTTGATCTGCAACATTATTTAAATAAGTTTCTTCTTTTTGATCTAAAGCCCATGGATATTCCAAATTAGGGCGAATACCCTGCCCATCAATCATATTGCCATTAGGCGTATAATAATGCGAAACCGTCATTTGTAATGCAGCGCCATTTGGCAATGGAAATAACTTCTGTACAACGCCTTTGCCATAGCTTTTTTCACCAATGACCCAAGCACGTTGATGCTCTTTCATTGCAGCTGTAAAGACTTCTGCGGCAGATGCTGAACGACCATTAATCAAAATACCTAATTTGGTATTGGACGACTCATCACCGGGTAAGGCTTGGAATTGTTGATTGCCTTCTGAACGACTTTTGGTAGAAACAATTGTTCCCTGAGTTAAAAACAGATCAGCCGTTTCAACAGCAGCGGAGAGTAAACCACCGGGGTTATTGCGCAGGTCGAATAGTACGGCTTTTACTTTTTGAGTGCTGTATTCTTCGATTAAACGTTTAATTTCATTGGCTGTATCTTGTTGAAAGACTTTGACTTTAAGAACTAAAACCTGATTATGCAACATAATCGGCTCGATATCTGCCACTTCTAATTTGCGATTTCTGACCACTGTGATGGCTGGGCTTTTTTCATTGAGTTGCAACTGAAAAGTTGAACCAATTGAGCCATGTAATAAATCTTCGACTTGTTGGGCATTTAAATTTTTAAGTTCTTGATTTTCAATTTTAAAAATAGTGAAGCCATTTTTTAAACCGAGTTTAAATGAGTCTGAATTATCGCGTAAATTCTTCACTTTCCATTGATGAATATGACTATCAAAAGCCAATTCAAAGTCAGCAGTCGCAAGGTCACTTTCCGTATATTGCATTAACTGTTTATATTCTTCAGGACTCAAATAACGTGAATAGCGATCTAAACCACCCACCAGCCCTTTGATTGCCTGTAGAAACAGAACATCATCCGGTTTTTCCTGAACATAATTATCTTTGACGATGCCGTAGATTTGCACAAACTGCTCAATCGATTCAATGGGCACTTCGGCAATACTTTCTTCGACATCACCATCAAAATCAAGTGCGGCAGCATTTTCTGCTGCCCAAACTGAATGGCTTCCACAAGCCAACAATCCTGTTAATACAGCAATATATTTCCAAGCTTGAGCCATTCACGCACCTAGTTTTTAATAGAGATAATTTTATGCTTTCAATGTAATTAGATTACGGCCTTGCATTTCTGTCGGCACAGGGAGATGCATTAAACTTAAAATAGTCGGTGCAACATCTGCTAAAACGCCACCTTCAGCAATCGTCGCTGAGCTTGGTCCAACATAAATGAAAGGTACAAGTTCAGTGGTATGCTGGGTATGGACTTGACCACTCACATAATCCTGCATTTGCTCGACATTACCATGATCAGCGGTAATCAGCATGTGACCATGCTTTGCCATTACAGCTTCATATAAACGACCAAGGCTTGTATCAACCGCTTCAACTGCTTTCACAGCTGCATCAAACACGCCAGTATGACCCACCATATCGCCATTGGCATAGTTCACCACCAAAAGGTCAAACTCGCCTGAATTGATCGCATCAACCAGCTTGTCGGTGACTTCTGGCGCGCTCATTTCTGGCTGTAGATCATAAGTCGCCACTTTCGGTGATGGGATTAGAATCCGTTTTTCACCTGGATATTCATCTTCACGGCCACCGCTAAAGAAGAAAGTCACATGGGCATATTTTTCTGTTTCTGCAATACGTAACTGCGTTTTGCCTAAAGAAGATAAGTATTCACCAATTGAATTTTTTAAACCTTCTGGCATATACGCCACTGGTGCATCGATCGTCGCTTGATAACGCGTTAACATCACAAATTTGGATAGATGTGGTACCACTTTACGCTCAAAACCAGCAAAGTCTTGCTCTACAAAGGCTTTGGTAATTTCACGGGCACGATCAGCACGGAAATTCATAAATACCACACTGTCGCCATCTTGAATTTTTGCGATTTCACCAATACGGGTTGCTTTAACAAATTCATCATTTTCATTGGCTGAATAAGCTTGCTCTAAACCTTCAACTGCTGAATCAACAACACGTAAAGCTTCTCCTTCAGTCATCAGGCGGTAAGCTTGTTCCACACGATCCCAACGATTATCACGATCCATAGCAAAGTAACGTCCAATCATGGTGGCAATACGCCCTTGATTTGGATATTGTGCAAATACAGCATCGAGTTTTTCTAAAGAAGGTTTTGCACTTCGTGGTGGCGTATCACGACCATCTAAGAACGCATGTAAATAGACTTTTGCCCCACGTTTCAAGGCAAGCTCACACATCGCAATAATATGATCTTGATGAGAGTGGACACCACCCTCTGACAACAGCCCCATGATGTGTAATGCACCATTTGCCGCTTTGGCTTTTTCTACTGCATCAATCAGAACTTCATGCTCGAAAAAATCGCCGGTACGAATGTCTTTGGTGATACGGGTAAAATCTTGATACAGCACACGACCAGCGCCCAAGTTCATATGACCCACTTCTGAGTTACCCATTTGCCCATCTGGCAAACCCACATCTTCACCTGAACCTGAAATTAAACTATGCGGATGCTTTTCTTGCATCATGGTTAGATTTGGCGTTTTTGCTGCTAAAAACGCATTATCTTCGACCGCTTCACGATGACCCACACCATCCATAATCACTAGAACGTGAGGGATTTTGCCAGCAGTTGCATCCGTCATGATTTACACTCTTTACTGTTTACAAATTAATCGTTACATCTTACCGTTTTTTTACGGCAGACTCTATGCTAAGACCATGGCAAAAACGGGTTGCCATCATCTAAATTTCTAATCTAGTTAAAATTCAACTGACCTAAGCAATTGATTCATCAAATTATCTTGCTCTGTACAACAAATAACTGCCGATACCAAACATCAATACAATTGGCAAAAATACAAACCAAGCTGGCGATGGTGCATAGACCAAACTCGCATAGCCCAAGAAGTCTTGTATGTAATAGAAGCCCAAACCAACAAATAATGCGATGACTAAGCGAAAACCCATGGATTGTTGGCGCAAAGGCCCAAAAATAAATGAACAGGCAATCAACACCAATGCAAGTAACGCAAATGGTGAACCAATATTTTTCCAGAAAGCCAAAAGATATGTCTTCGGTACTTGGCTATATTCATGCATATATTGCATAAAACTCAACAACTGCGTAGGGGCTAAGTCCTCAGGATTGATGGTCACCATATGCACATATTTCGGTTGCAATGCGAGTGCTAAATCCTGTTGGTTTTTATTGACAACTTGAGCTTGACCATTGTCCAACAAATTGACTTGGGCACTGTTTTTTAAATTCCATTGACCTTCTTTGAAGAACTGCCCTTCTTCCGAATTTAGCAATGATTTCATTCGATAATTTTCGTCAAAATCGACAACTTGAACTTGTTTTAGCGTGCCTTGCGAGTTGGCATAATCAATATAAATAAAGCGTTGCCCTTCACGTGTCCAATAGCCTTTAACTTCCCCAAGCGCCGCGACACTGCGATGGCTTTTAATACTTTTCGCCTGTTCATTGGTATAGGGAATTACGAATTGGGTCAATAAAAATGAAAGCACCACCAAAAGCATCGCTGAACGCATCACCCAACCAACAATACGCCAGAGGCTAATACCCGCTGCTCGCATCACAATCAGTTCACTGTTGGAAGCCATTGAACCTAAACCCAATACAGCCCCGATCAAGGCTGCAATTGGAAGAATCTCATACAAATAACGAGGTGCGCCCCATAAAACATATTGCAACGCATTCCAAGCCGTATAGCCTTGTTTAAGATCACTTAACTCACCCAAATAGGTGAACAAGATCTGCAAACTGGCAAGGACTGCGGTCGCACCTAACATGGCGAGCAAGGTGGTTTTCGTCACATGTTTTGCGACAATTCTACGTGCTAACATTATGATTTTACTCGCTGTATTTGCTTTTTAATCTTAGGTGCTAATTTCTGCTTTCTTGAAAATAGAGCGGCAGCAACAGCATAGAATAATAACACTGCAGGATATGCCCAAACACCCACCTCATCTTTACTGATACGGGTTCGTATTGCCATGAGTGCCACAATTAAGCTGGCAAAAATCAATAATGCTGGGAAAAGTTTGAGATAGCGACCTTGTCTTGGGCTGACTTCACACAATGCAGTTGCCAGCATTAAGGCGACAATAATGGAAAACGGAACAAATAAGCGCCATCCCAACTCACTTGCCACAACAGGGTCATTTCTATTTTCAAGCAATTTGCCAAAAGATAGCCCCTCGACTTCATCACTTTCAAACTTGGCTTCTTTATTATTTTCTAAACGTAAACGATAAGATTGGAATTCAGTTTGGCTATATTTGGGTGTTCCTGGGTAAATTTCATAACGGCGACCTTCGACTAAATCGACCACACTGGCGGTTTCATTGGCAATTTCAATCCGTGTCGCTTCCTTTGCCAAAATCATGACATCAGGTTTGCCTTCTTTTTCAGCACGTTGATAAAAGAAAATATCTTTTAGATTTTTACGATCTTCAGATAAAGAGCCTGCATAAATCGTATAAGCCCCCGAAGAAATAAACTCACGTGGCCGAACTAAATCAAAGCCTGTTCGTACCGCTTGTGTAGAGATCAGTTGCTCATATTGACGGATCCCCCATGGAGACATCCAGATCATTAAGACACTTTGTACACACAAGTAAATAACAGTCAGTGGAATCAATAATCTGGCGACTTGAATACGGCTAATACCACTCCCGTTCAGTACCGCCATTTCATGATCGACATATAAACGACCAAAAACCAGCATCAACCCAATAAAGAAACCCAAAGGAAGAATTAAAGTCAAAAACTCAGGTAAACGAAAACCGATAATACTCAACAGAATACTCGGATCTACACGCCCCATAGCAGCTTGACCAAATCGTTTAATCAATTGCCCACCCATCATAATGACTGTCAATAATGTGACAACCACAAGAGAGGTCGAAACGACTTGTTTGACAAGGTAACGTCGAATAATCAAATTAATCTTCCAAATAAGGGTAATATCGTGATGTAGCGCTAGTTTACCCGAAGTTAAAATTATAAAACTAGATTGAAATTCTACCATTTGAAGTGGTTCAATGGTTTAATGATTTGAAATGTACAAAAGGCACAAAGACAACACATGAAACTTACGATCAATACGTCATTTTCAGCGTCTACATCTAGCCAGTCGTTATTTATTCTGGTGGATTCTGAAAACGCTAAACAAGCTCAAGAAACATATAAAATCAATGATTTGAACAGCATAATTGAAGACACTCAATTCAAAGCAAGTTTAAACGAAACTCTACCACTTATCGGAAAGCTAACTCAAGTTACGCAATGTACTTTAGTGGGCATAGATAAAGCCTCTGAAATTAAAGCTGCGAAATTAGCAAAAATCGCACAAACTATTATCAAAGCTTCACAAAAAAAATTCCAAAAAATCAGTATCGATATTTCGGCTTTACCGACTGAGTTACATTATCTATTTGCATTAAATTTGACGCAAGCTGCATATGCTTATGATGAATTCAAATCGAAGAAGAATGAGTTTACTTTAGAAAATATTGAATTTATTGCAACGCAATCAAGTCTGACTACAGAACAGATCACGCTTATTGAAGCTGTTCAAAAAGGTCAAAACTTTGCCCGTGACTTAGGTAACTGCCCTCCTAATATTTGCTTCCCTGAATATTTAGCAGAACAAGCACGTGCTTTAGCAGCTGAATTCCCTGAGCTTTTACAAGTAACGGTACTTGAAGAACAGCAACTTGCTGATCTAGGTATGCATGCTTTCCTTGCGGTAAGCAAAGGTTCTGATCGTCCGGGACGAGTGATTACCCTTGAATATAAAGCCAATGCTGATCAAGCACCAATCGTACTTGTAGGTAAAGGTGTGACTTTTGATACAGGTGGTATTTCATTAAAACCGGGCTTAGGCATGGATGAAATGAAATTTGATATGTGTGGTTCAGCATCTGTACTGGGTACGATTCGTGCACTTTGTGAAGCGAAACTCCCGATTCATGTAGTTGGCGCAATTGCTGCTGCTGAAAACATGCCTTCTGGCCATGCAACTCGCCCAGGGGATATTGTAACCACCATGAGTGGTCAAACGGTTGAAATCCTGAATACCGATGCCGAAGGACGTTTAGTCCTTTGTGATACCTTAACTTATATTAAGCGCTTTAATCCTGCATTGGTGATTGATATTGCAACACTGACCGGTGCTTGTGTGGTTGCTTTAGGTTCAGTGGTTTCAGGTTTATTTACACCAGATGATGAACTTGCAGAAGAAATTACAGCAGCAGGACACACTGCATTTGACCGTGTATGGCGTATGCCCGTATATGACGATTATCAAGAACAACTTGATTCGCCATTTGCCGATATTGCCAATATTGGTGGTCCAAAAGCTGGTGCAGTTACAGCAGCCTGTTTCTTACAACGCTTTACCCGTGACTATCGTTGGGCACACTTAGACATTGCCGGTACAGCGTGGAATTCTGGTGCAAATAAAGGTGCAACAGGCCGTCCAGTGCCATTGTTGATGCAATTAATCGCCAACCGTGTACAAAAGAATGGCTAAAATTAGCTTTTATTTGTTTGAAAAAAGCCCTGAGCGACAGGTGGAAAGTGCCTGTCGTTTATGTCGTAAAATTTTACGAAATGCAGCCAAAGTTTGGTTGCATTGCCCTGATGTAGACATGCAGCAACAACTGGATGAACGTTTATGGAGCTTTGATCCGACCAGTTTTATTGCGCATGGAATTGATCAAATTGATGCACCGATCTGTATTTCTTCAAGATTACCTGAGTCTTTAGACTGGATTGTGTTTAATTTTAACAATCAAGCACTTGAACAAGTGACACAATTTAGTCACATTATAGAAATTATTGAAAATGCTGAATCAGCAAAACAAATTGGTCGAGAGAAATATAAAGCCTATCGACGAATGGGTGTTTCGCCTCAAACATTTAAACTTTAATTCTTCATTCTCATTTTATATCAAGGAGATGCGTGGTGACATTAAATGTCGGTCAAGATTTTAAAAAGCGCTGGTTAGATACGCCTGAAGCGGTACGCCAAACTTTTGTAGATGACCTCAACCGCATCTGTGACCTTCTTAGCCCTAAAACAAATGTACAGGACTGGTTAAGTAACGACCAACGTCAAATGCAAGTGGCGCAACTCCAAGTTGAACACGCCTATGCTGAGCTAAAAGCCCAGCTGATTGAAGAAGCACGAATCCGTAGACAATTGGCGCTTGAAAAATCTTTAGCGGAAAAACGAGCATTACAGCACGCCTATAATTTAGCACTACAACAAGATGAAATTCAGCAGTTTGAACATCAACAATTGACCTTACAAAATTTACGTCAACAAATTGATATTGAAATTTCAGAATATAGTGAAAAATACACTAAAAATCCTGATTATCCAGCAATAGATTATGCCAATGGGCAATTCCGCATCACAGATGCGCAAATGACTTCAGAGTTGGAAAGTGTTCGTTTACGTCTTGAGTTAGAAGCAGAAACGCTCATCGAACAGAGCCTAAATGCTTTACGTAGCAAACTACAAACTGCGGCAAAAGAAGAGATTGAATATATTTTGGCAAATTCGAATTTTTCGGCAGAGAAAAAATAAAGTTTATTTATTTTAATCGGATATCCACGTTTACTTGTCACGAAAATGCAATATTAATGTCACATGATAGTCATCTCGGATGGCTTTAACGCTTATGTGTACAGGTTAAAAATATTTTAAGTGATCAACTCAGTGAGTTTTTATTTTCAAGATAAAAATTTCCAATCACTTGCATCAGGATGAATAAAATGGATCTGCTTAACCACATTTCGAACCAAATTGCGCGACTACATTCAGGTGAAAAATGGACTGTTTCTATACAAGATTTACTGATTAGCCGTGTAGATTTTCAATCGCTTTCAGTATTTCTTTCTCGGGAATCTGAAAAAGGGACTTTTTCACTGACTGATATGGACAAGCTAAAATCACGCTTTGAACATACCTCTTTGACGATTATCAAAAACTAATTAAGCCTGATACTTTGTCTCCTTCTCAAAACAAGTTCGCAAATAAACCAAAGTCTCATTTCAGCTTTGGTTTATCTTAAATGTAGTGTGGAAACACAGGATCTCAACAGATAATTTTTGAAATTAGCTTGGCTTCAACCCGTAAGGTCTCATTGTTGTTTTGATCAATTTCAACCAAATATTTTCCATTGGAATAAAAAATAGAATTGTCTTTTAAAGCAAAACTCATCACGCCTTTTTTTAATACAATCATCTCACCAGAAGCTGTCATCTTGATCAACTCCCAAGAATTTGGAATCATCCCTGGATATTTTTCGCCCGCCTTCTGATTACGTTCTAAATTTTGCTGAGCCTTAATCAAATTACCTTCAACGAATAACTCTTCTTCTGACTTATGTTGCGATTTGGCTGGATTATTTCCAGACGTTGTTTTTAACGATTCACCCGTATAGCGTTGAGTAAAGAAATCCAACCACCCCACAATCGCACGAATAATTTTAAAAGGCGCAAAAATAATATCTTTAAAGGTTGTTAACGGGGATTGGTGAACGCCATCACGGGAATACGGGCGTTTAATAAAATACAAATTGCCCTGCTCATCCATTTTGGGTTTAAAGAAATCAAACTTTGGATTTGAAGCGATTGTTTGCAACTCGCCTGTTCCCATATCCAAATGAAAAATTTCTTTGGGGCTATAGGCAATACGGTGTTCGCCATAGGCTAAACCACACGAATCATAATACAACTGCATGGTATCTCGCGGATCAAAACATGGATTTGAATCCTGACAATCCCCTTCGGTCAAATACTGTGTTCGATTGGCGTCTAAAGGCAGAATACAAATATGCCGTTCATAACCCTGGGTGTTAACGGATAGTGCTAAACGCTTTTTAGATTCATCATAAGCCATGTCCTGCACCACAAAATCATTCTTTCGTAATACTAAGCCTTCGGTTTCGTGTAAATCTGTCAATGATTTGATATTGATCGAAGTGCCTTCTTGCAAACAAGCGGTATAAATCATTTTATGATCAGCAGTGAGAGCAACATCTGTGGGGAAAATATGGTTTAAATCCACCTCATCATTTTGTGACGATGCTCCCATAAACTGTGCACCTGTACCTTTGGTTTTCCAATCTTTACGTTGCTGAATCTCAACTAAATTCTTTTTATATAAGTCAATGGCTTGGCAAGGAACCGTAATACTTTTATTCCCATCCAATAAATACAAATTTTGATTCGATAAATAGAGCAATGCTGCCATATGTATTCCTTAATTTTACCTGCAATGGCGTGTTTCTCAATATTCCAGTTACAGTGTTTCTTGTAATTTGATTGATTTTCAATATAGCCCAAGATGATGTTTAACGATTTGTATCTGTTTTCATCAATCCTTCCATTGTACTGACTTTCAAGCACAAAAAAAGCCTTTCACGAGAGAAAGGCTTTGATCTCTATACTGCTTTTTATTGCGCAGATTAAGGCTGTTTTAAATAAGGCCACGCTGCTTTTAAATAAATAAACATCGACCAGAGTGTCAAAATGACCGCGGTATATAACAAAGCATAAGCCAGTATTTCAAGCGGCTGCCAATTCAGTAAAAACACCGTGATCGCAATCATCTGAAAGGCTGTTTTATATTTACCCACCGTGGAGACTGCCACATTGGTACGTGCACCTAATTCAGCCATCCATTCACGCAGTGCTGAAACTGTAATTTCACGTGAAATAATCACAATTGCGGCAAATGCCATAGTGATTGATGGTTGCCACTGCACTAAAACAATCAATGCTGCTGCCACCATTAATTTATCTGCAACTGGATCTAAAAACCGCCCAAAAGCTGAGGTTTGATTTAATGTTCGTGCCAGATAACCATCAAACCAATCTGTGACTGCTGCAACAACAAAAATTGCAGTCAAGATAATATGACGCGTCATACCACCAGTATGTCCAGCCACTCCAATTGCAGGTGGCCAATAGGCAATAATTAAAAAAACAGGAATTAACGCGATTCGAGCAAGCGTCAAGATATTTGGAATATTCAGGATACGACCTGTAGTCATAGACACCGCCAGTGAGTCCCCTACTTACCCGAATGAAGGTAAATAATAATTTAGAGTAAAGCTCTATTTCGTTAGTACTTTAAACGATTCACATGAAACTGTCGACTAGGTAAATACTGTAACCGTCTGTCTTGCAATCGCAATGAGTCGATTTTGCTCATCCCAAAGATAGGCATGTTCTGTTGCATATCCATGCTCAGCAAAGTCTGTAATCACTTTATACTTAAACCAATCATTCAACTGATTTTGTAAAGGATGGATAAACGTTACTTGCCAAGTCAGTGTACTTGCAGGCGCAGCCAGTTTAAACATCGGCAATACACCCGGAGGCCAAACGTCCATTAAGGTCATGATGTCTGAGATATTCATTGTTCGATTGGCATGTAGCTCAGGGTCAAAACGACACCAACCCGAGAAATCAGGTTGCTTACTGCCTGACATTGGATAATCCCCTTCAATCCAAGCCAGTTGGAAATTTTTTACACACTCAGGAAAAGGTAAATATTTAGGGACAATATTAATCTGATCAAGTGGCGGAAAATCAGGGGCTTGAGGCTCTAAAGACACTTGAATTTTAGAATCGCGTTGGCTACCAAAACTTGCAATTAAAATACTCTGCACAGCTTCATTTTGCCACAGTCTGACTTCAATTGTGGTAACTGACTTACCCTGTCTCAGAATTTCAGTAGTCAATTTCACTGGCGTTTCTTCAACAGGCCCAACAAAAGTGACACTACAACTTAACAACTTTTTGACTGGATCGTGAATGGTTGCAATTGCTTTATAAACCAACATACCTGCAACGAGACCGCCAAAGATGGTCCGCCCCTGCAACCACCCTTGAGGAATATCAATCCACTCTTCTTGTTCAATCTGCTGAAATAGCGCTTCTAATGACATGATCTGTCCATTTTTCCAATCTTTGTTGTACTGTTTCATATTTAACGTGAGATGAAAATGATCAGTGACTGATGCGTCAATGGTTGTTTTTGCAAATGCGATTTAGGTTCAATAGCGATCATTCATATTCCAAACCAGTTGACTCACGTCTACAACAACAAGAATAAGGTTTTAACACATTGTATTAAATGGATATTGAGCCTGCTATTATTTATTCATATTTCAGTGCTTCGTATAACAGCGCTATGCGCAGAATAAAGCAGATCTGAGTCGAGGCTGATTGTTTAGAATCAGAGAATATCAACACATATCACATAGAAGATAAGCACAAATTGAACACTTTTCACCCTTCACTTGATCAGATAACGGATTGAAGGCAATATGTATAACGTACTTATCTTTAAGAAATTTCCAAACAGGAAATAAGAAACGTACGCTTAAAATAACAAATACAACCCAATGATAACTTCAAAAATATTGATCTAGGATGCCCTTTAGCTTCATCAATTTAGGATTTTATGATGAATATACGCAATCTTTGGCGAAACCCGCTTAAACACTATTGTCGAAGTTGGATCGGGATTTGCCTTGTTCCAATGCTCCTCGCCTGCCAACAGACCAACACAGCAAAAACCATAAATACTGAAAGCATAGACTGGAACGCACTGCAATTTACCTGTAGCAAAGAGCAAAACCCAGCATTCGATGACGCGTCTGATACCTTGTTTCAACGTGCAAGAGCCTTAGAGAAAGCCAATAATCCAGCCAATGATGCCGAAATGGTTCGTCTCTATCAGCAAGCTGCCAAACGCGGTCACTATAAAGCAATGCTAAACCTTTCCATCCTCTACGCACGTGGAATCGGTGTAGCTGTTGATGAAGGAAAAGCCCTTGATTTGGTAGAAAGCGCGATGAAAATGCAGTCTGCACACGCTTACTACTCAATGGGTGTCTTTCTCCAGCAGGGTGTGGGTGTTAAAAAAGATAAGACGGCAGCACTTAACTATTTCCGCAAGGCAGCAGATATGGGGAATAAGTATGGACAAACAGCAACAGGCGAAAACATTATTCGTGCATTTCAACAACAACCTGAGCCCATTAGAAGTCGTGGCAAAGCCATTGGAAGGCTAGCACTAGAATGTGCACTATCACAAGACTTGGCTGATGCAGGCCACGCTCTTGGAGTGGACTATCTAATCGTAGAAAAAGATATTCCAACTGCGCTTGAATACTTCAAAAAAGCAGCATCTCTTGGCAGCAAAGACAGTTTATTTAAACTCTATTTTGTTTTCGGCAGGGGGGAGCATGGAATCCCCAAGGATCCTAAACGCGCATCTTGCTATTACGAATTGCTTGAACAACGCCGAGCCGATCCAAATAAACGTTTTCCTGATATTGATCAGATCTGCCCATTACCGCCGCTGTTGTTACCACACTGAAAGCAATTACCGCATCATAGCTGCAAATAATCGATCAGCGCTGCTTGTATATATCAACATATAAGACCAAGACTGCATAAATATTTATTTAAAATCAATAAATTGAATTATGCATACGACTTATGATCGAGAATAATAACAGTGTTATTCATGCAACACTTTATAAATCATTCGTGCCATAACATCGCCTAAACCGGGAACATTTTTTAAATCATGTTCAGAAGCTTTAAGTACCCCTTGAATCCCACCAAAATGGGTCAGTAAATCACGACGACGTTTTGGACCCAAGCCCGGAATAGCCTCAAGTACCGAACCTCCACGACGCTTATCTCGCTTAGCGCGATGTTTGGTGATTGCAAAGCGATGTGCTTCATCACGGACCTGTTGAATCAAATGCAGAGCTTTATGGTCTTCAGGAAGCTGAATCTTCGTGCCATCGGTAAAATGTAGTGTTTCTAAACCGGGTTTACGCCCTTCACCTTTGGAGACACCCACCATAAATGCATCTAAACCAAGCTCTTGCATAACTTCCATCGCCATATGAAGTTGCCCTTTCCCCCCATCAATCAATAATAAATCGGGTAACATGGCTTTTTTATAACGGCGTGTTAAGGCTTGGCGCATTGCGGCATAATCATCACCGCCAGTAATATCTTCAATCGCAAATTGGCGATAATCGCGTTTACGTGCGCCACCTGCATCAAAAACCACACATGATGCAATGGTTGCTTCGCCCATAGTATGGGAGATATCAAAGCATTCAATACGATCAACAGGTCGTCCACAGACTTGTTCCAGTTGATGAAAACGCTCATTTAATTCTAAATGATTGGCTAATTTTCCTTTGATCGCATGCTGAACATTCATCTCAGCCAACTCAAGCCATTCAGCACGAGTTTCACGAACATTGTGTTTAATCTGAATTTTCTTTTCAAATTGTTGATGTAAAGCTTCTTCCAGTTCTTTTCGGTCTGTCACATTTACATTGACAATCAGTTCAGTAGGAACTTCATCTGCGACCTGAAAATAAAAATTGGCGATAAAGTCAGATAGCATTTGACCCAAATCATCATCTAACATATCTGGAAAATAACTTTTTCCACCCAGCATTTTCCCATTACGCACATGCATGATCTGTACACAGGTCACACCTGCTTGATAGGCAATGGCAAGAATATCAGCTTCACCTTTGACTTTATAAATAGCTTGCTGTGCTTGGACATCACGCAGTAAGGCCATGCGGTCACGGTAAAATACCGCTTTCTCAAATTCTAAATTTTCTGCCGCTTGTTCCATTTTTTGAATCAATTCCTGATTCAGTTCTTTGGTATCGCCATTTAAAAAACGAATCGAGTTTTGTACGTCTTCATTATAAGCTTCGGCTGAAATCAGCCCCACACAAGGCGCAGTACAACGCTTGATCTGATATTGCAGACAAGGACGTTTACGCTGTGAAAAATAGCTGTTTTCACATTGACGAACATTAAATAATTTTTGTAGAACTAACAGTGTATCTCTTGCATTATAAGCGCTTGGATAGGGGCCAAAAAACTTACCCACTTGATGTTTGCCTTTGCCCCGTCCTGAAGCAATACGTGGATAAGGTTTATCTGCGGAGACAAAAATATAGACATAGGATTTATCATCACGCAACATAATGTTATATGGTGGGCGATGCAGTTTTATTAGATTCTGTTCGAGTAATAAAGCTTCTGTTTCAGAACGGACGACAAGGGTTTCAATATTATAAATACGTGCAACCAAAGCCTGTGTTTTCGGATGTTCAATCGTTTTGACAAAATAACTCAGTACGCGATTTTTTAGATTTTTGGCTTTTCCGACATATAATAATTCACCCTCTTTTCCCAGCATTTTATACACACCAGGTAAAGTCGTCATATTGGCTAGAATCTTTTCGATATTTTCACGTGCGTTTTCGTTCACAGTAGACTTTTAACTTTGGACTATAAATGGATGATGTAGTTAGATCATCCATTTTTCAAGTCTACTTGAGTGAATTACTTGCGCTTTCTATTGGAACATATCTTGATTTTTCATTTTTTAAAGGGCTGATTCGCAGCTTTATAGGCGATACGGTTCATCCAATTACACGCCAATTCATCAGATTTATGATAAAAAAATTCATTTTGAGGATGATATTTTCCACGATAGTCGTTTCCATCTATTGTGAGCTTTACATTGCTATATAGGGTGTTTTCCTTGTCTTTGAATCGCGTCCAAGCCACATTATTCCAATTTCCTGTTGCTTCTATTTCTAAATCTGCAAATACCTTTGCATCAATGATATACGGTAAGAACTCAATATATTCATGATTACTATTGGCTGACAAACTTTGCCAACAAATAGAGCCTTTTGGAAATACTTCATTTGGCGAATAACCTAACCCTAAGATTGCAAGTAAAATCTGACCTGTCACACTACTCCTCATTTGACGGATTGGATTATAAATATCATCCGTAATCAATTGCCCAGAGACATCAATTTTCTTATATTGATAAGATAAAACCAAAGGTTGTTCAGCAATATAATTACTCACGGAATATTGTAATTTCGTTCCATCAAATGTTGCAGACTCACCCAGCAAGTATGTATTTTGATCTAATTGTGGTGGGGTAAATGTCGAAATCGCATTTTGTGTTAGATAATATTTTGAAGTTTCTTCTATAGAAGCATCTTGAATCAAGAGATTTTTATTTTCATTAATATGGTAAGTTTTTGCTCCAAATAGTAAGTCAATGCCTCCACCTTGAAATGAATATAGGGTATCAAATTTATCTGATTCGCTTTTTGAATCATCCGATCCACCACCACAAGCTGTTAAAATTAAAGCATTGATTATAAAAAATATTGTTTTTTTCATTATCGCAGTTCACTCGACTATTTGTTTTGAATCATTATTAACCAATATTTCATAAAATCACAAGTGAAAATTGCTTCAAATTTGACTGTTTTTATTTTCATATAGTTGATTATTAACATTATTATAACCTTGCTTAGACCTTATCATTTATCTTTCATGTCTATAAAAAAGCTATTTTACCGTTTATGAAAATCAGGCTTGAGGATGATCTTTATCATGATATTGTCTCATCACTTTCTCTTTATAGACTTTAAATGCATTAAAGCCTTGTGAAAGCACAAGCAACATTTCTGCTGCACTGTTCACCCATACAGCATCGTTCAAATCGGGAATATTGTGTTGATCATGATTAGTAGCTGGGATGATATACATGGGATTAGTTTGCGAATTGACGATCAGCATTTTTCCAGCCACGCACAGATCATAAATAAAGATGCATTCTTCTTCACTTAGCGTGGCATGGTATATTCCACCTGTAATAGGTTCAGATTGCTCTAATGGGTCTAAATATAAATCACTCAAATAACCATTAAAAGCTAAAGCCTTTTCATTCTGATCAACTAATGCTCCACTGCCTACTTGAGTATGAACATATAATTGATTTTCCGCTAAAAATCTGGCGAGTCCATCACGATCGGCATCGACTATCTCCTGATTTTTTATCTGTATAAACAGTAGAGAAAAGCCCATAATAGATTCCTTTATGATGATTCTAAAATATTTATCACAAACGATCGCTATTCTCTATTTATTTAAATCTGAGTACGACCAACTTCTACTGCCTGACGAAAGGCCTGTTGATCTCTTGGAGAAACTAAGACTTGTTTGATTTTTCCATCTTTCATATATTCGATTTTCAAACGATCTAGAGATAAGGCAGGTGATGAAATCGAATTATTGGTTTTGCTGATGTTTTGAATATTTTTCAATGGGATATGCCATTTTAAAAATAGACTATGAATGATCAATGCTTCATTTTCAATGATATAGCGTGTATTGAAAACCGGCCACCAAATCACAGCAATAGTTAACATATACACCGCTGTATGCTCAGGATATTCAACCATAGTGCCTTTTGCATACATGGTATAAAGCAATTGAAGCAGTAGACCTGTCATTGCGATTAAAAAGCCTAAAATCCACCAATCAATTTTAGTATGAAATTTTTGCATCACGCTCTTCAAAGTTTCCCCATACAAAATATTATTCTATCTGAATTTCGAGTTAAATATGACTATAAAATCATCAATTTACATAATAAAAAACGCCCTTTCGAGCGTTTTAATTTTTGACTAAATGTCTAAACATCAATTTTTTAAATAGCGATCAAAAATTTCAAAAAAATCATAATTCTCAATTTGTCGAATACGCTGATTGGCATAATCTTCAACTTGTTGTGCAGTCTGATTGATGATTTCAGGTAAATTTAAAATTGCCTGTTCACTAAGCTCTCTTAAATTAAACATTTTCTGCACATTGTCAGTGCTTTGTAATAATACATTACGTTTACGATTGATCTCTTTGCAGGTTTCACCAATCGTAAATAATGCTTTATAGAGATCGCGAATTTTCTCGATTTGTTTTTTATCAATATCGATAGAAAAATGCTGTTCACCTAATTGGAACTTGATTTCAGCATCTAAATCCACGGTACCTGCTGTTTCTAAAAGTACATTTTTAATTGGGTTGTGTTTATATAAGTAGCGATACAACATACGTTTTTTACTGATGGCACTTTTACCATCTAGATGCATAAAGGCTACATTGGTAAAGCAATATTCATCTGTTTTACTTTTGATGACAAAGAAAATTTTCTCGTTATCTTCATGAAAAATATAATCATCAATATCTGTTTTATTGAAATCATGTGGCTCAATAATTGTTCCAATATCACTCATACCCATCATTTCTGAGGCTAAATTTTTAAACATTTTGTGTTTTCCAGCGCTTTTATAAATTATGAAAGTAAATTAAAAAAATCGAGCGTTAAACTCAAGTCAAAATTTGTTATTAAAAAAAACGCCCTGACGGGCGCTTTAAATCAAATCATTTTTTCGAAAAATGCAATGATCTGTGACATATATGGTCGAATAAAAATCAGGAAGAAAATCCCTAACATCAAGAACCATTTTAAAAAGTAATACAACTGACGATTGGTTTTTTTCAAGGCTTTGGCTTTAATGCGGATTTGGTACACATAACCAAAAACTTTGTTTAACCCCCCAGTTTGATCACCCGCTTCATTTGGAGAGCTGGCAGCAGTCATCACTTTTTTACCGAACCAGTGATTAAAGCGCTGCATAAATTTTGTTTTTAATGGGCGCTCTACATCAGCAAAAAAGATAATACGATTTTGGTCTGTGGTATTTTCAGCATAATGAATATAGGTTTCATCAAAGACCACGCTTTCACCATCACGCCATGAATAACGCTGACCATCTACATCAATAAAGCAACGATCATCATTTGGCGTAATGAGCCCCAAGTGATAACGCAATGAACCTGCATAAGGATCACGATGGCGCACTAATCGACTATCAGGTGCAAGCTCGGTAAACATTGCTGCCTTGATACTTGGCAAGGTTTTCAGCAATTCAGTTGTTTTTGGGCAAAGCTCTGCTGCTGACGGATGCGCTGAGTCATACCATTTTAGGTAAAACCGTTTCCAACCTGTTTTAAAGAATGAATTAAAGCCTAAGTCATCATATGTACTTGAAGCCTTAATTCCACCTTTGGCATATAACGCTTGCGCCTCTTCACGAATCATTTCCCAGTTTTCATCTAACACTTTTAAATCTTTAAAATGTTGTGTGTCGATATACGGCTGATTCGGCACTTTTGAAAACATATACATGAGAAAGTTAATTGGTGCGAGTATCGTTGAATGGTCAAAAAATTGACGATAAAACGAATGTCGCACTTTACCGCGATTTTGGATATACAAAGCAGAAATCACAAAAATCGCCAATATGATCCATTTAATCATACAGCACTCTTTTCATTAATCAGGTTAATCAAGCAACATGTGCTGATAGAATTTTAAATCTCAAAAAGTGAGAATGTTTCTACAAATTATAACAAACCTATAAATCAAAAAGCCATAATGACCTAATTGTATGTTTTTATTAATTATTATTAAAAATAAACCAAATTTGTAGTCACTTCTACAAATTTGGTTTAAGTTTTATGAGACAGACATCTAAGTTGTTTTCTTATTTATTCCAATCAATAAGTCTTAAAGAAGCCAAAGCTGATGCAGCTTGCGTGTTATATATAAAACACCCATTCTTGAACCGTTCAATATTTAACGTTGCTGTTCTTCTTTGTTTGTCTGTTGTGGCTATGGCTAGCAGTTTTTCCCATTGTTTAATTTCTTTGGCTCTCGTCCATTCAATGTCACTTTCGTAATTAGCCAAATATGTTTTATCTTGATATTTAACTGCCACATAATCATCACTGGTTATGCCCGTATCAGTTTCATAAATAGTCGTCCAAGGAACATTTTGCCAATTACCACTTGAATAACGATAGGTTAGGTCTAATGGCTTAACTTGTTGATTTAAAAAATCAACATAAGCAGAACTTGCTTCTTTTAATTCTTCAAATGTTCGCTTCGATTCAGTATCTGTCTTGAAACTAAAATAATCTTGGTTGTTCTTTTGAGAGATAAAACGATAACAGTTACTCCCCTGTGGAAAACGATCATTGCCGTATGAAGCTAATAATTTTCGTGCTTCATTATAATTATTTTCACTGTCGAAACCTAAACTACGATAGCCTGGTAAAACCGTATCAAAAATATTTTTTCCTGAGACATCAACTTTTTCTAATTTAAGATCCGTTTTAACATTACCAATTAAGGTTGAGGTCCATGAAGTCATAGAGTTTAATGCAACTGTATTCGGTGCAATCTCACGTGGCGTATATAATTTGTTGGCTGTTAATATATATTCTCCTAGAAATTTGTTAGCGTCAGAACTCTTAAACTGTTTATTGAAAATCTCATAATATTCCATAGTCAAGTTATCAGAGTCATCATCTAATTCATAATTAACAGCGTAATAGCGTGTTCCATTATCCAAGCTGTCTTGTGCTGTTGAAGGTTTCGAATTATCTGATGAAGAGTCACCACCACCACCGCATCCAACCAAAGACAAGGATAAAAAAATAGCTGTAAATGCGAGTTTCTTGTTTTGTGTATTCATAACGGGTTCTTTTTTTGAGTAAATACCAAGCAAATATTACATATATAATACAAAACATTCAATAGATTATAAAGATTTTCTAAACAAATAATTAAATTTCACACCAATTGACCTAAATGACAAAAAAAATGAATCACTATGGATGGTTTTTCTTATTCATTTTTGTAAAGAAAGGCACAAAGGAATTTACATTAAATAAATAAATTTCAAATATTTATGCAAAAAACATATAAAATTCTTAAAATTTAAAAGCTTAATTTAATCTTCTACTCAAAAAAAATTGATGACCCTTGCGTCACGGCTTGATACAACTTGTTAGGTTATTTTTAGATATAGTTATCGTAAGATTAGTGAAGTCGAAATGTGTGCGGGAATTGCATACACACTTCAAAACATCAACTTAAGAAGTCCTCCAAAAAAGGAGATCAGGGCATGATCCACGCTGGCAATGCCATTACCGTCCAATTGCTTTCGGACGGAATTGCAGAATTCCGCTTTGACTTACAAGGTGAGTCGGTTAACAAATTCAACCGTGCAACGATTGAAGACTTTAAAGCTGCTATTGAAGCTGTAAAAAATAACAGTGAAGTGAAAGGTCTCATCGTTACCTCTGGTAAATCAACATTTATCGTTGGTGCAGACATCACTGAGTTTGGTGAAAATTTTAAGCAAGGTGAAAGTGCAATTGTAGAATGGGCAATGCCTGTTCACGAGATTTTTAACGCTTTTGAAGATCTAGAGATTCCTAAAGTTGCTGCGATCAATGGTATTGCATTGGGCGGCGGTTTTGAAATGTGTTTGGTATGTGACTACCGCGTAATGTCAAATGCTGCAACAGTGGGCTTACCAGAAGTTAAACTGGGTATCATTCCTGGTTTCGGTGGTACTGTTCGTCTAAGCCGTTTGATTGGTATTGACAATGCGGTTGAGTGGATCGCGACTTCAGCAAACAAACGTCCAGATGCTGCGCTGAAAGACGGTGCTGTAGATGCAGTTGTTGCGGCTGACAAACTCCAAGAAGCTGCGATTGATCTTGTTAAACAAGCAATCTCTGGTCGTTTAGACTGGAAAGCAAAACGTCAAGAAAAATTAGAGCCTGTTAAATTAGACATGCTTGAACAAATGATGGCGTTTAACTCATCTAAAGGTGTGGTCCTTGCGAAAGCAAACCCTGCTCAATACCCTGCGCCAAAACTTCTTCTTGATTCACTTCAAGCTGGTGTAAGCCAAAAACGTGATGAAGCGTTAAAAATTGAAGCTGAAGCATTTGCTAAAGCTGCGATTACACCACAAGCAGGTGCATTGATCGGTTTATTCATCAATGACCAAGTTGTGAAAAAAGCCTCTAAAAAACATGAGAAAGGTGCTCACCCTGTTAACCAAGCAGCTGTTTTAGGTGCGGGTATTATGGGTGGTGGTATTGCTTACCAAGCGGCAAGCAAAGGCACACCAATCATCATGAAAGACATCGGTAACCCACAGCTTGCTTTGGGTATGTCTGAAGCGAATGGCTTGTTGACTAAACAAGTTGAACGTAAAAAGATGACACCTGCAAAAATGGGTGAAACACTTGCACGTATCCGTCCTACTTTAAGCTATGACGAGTTTAAAGAAGTTGACATCGTGATTGAAGCAGTCACAGAGAATCCTAAAATCAAGGAAGCTGTGTTACGTGATACAGAAGCAAAAGTTCGTGAAAATACGATCATTGCTTCAAATACCTCTACGATTTCAATCACGCGTCTTGCAAATGCATTGACTCGTCCTGAAAACTTCGTGGGTATGCACTTCTTTAACCCAGTTCACATGATGCCTTTGGTTGAAGTGATCCGTGGTGAGAAAACATCTGAAGAAGCAATTGCGACAACAGTTGTTCTTGCTCAGAAAATGGGTAAAACACCAATCGTTGTAAACGACTGCCCTGGCTTCCTTGTAAACCGTGTATTGTTCCCTTACTTTGGTGCGTTTGACCTTCTGCTTAAAGATGGCGCAGACTTCCAACAAGTTGACAAAGTCATGGAAAAATTCGGCTGGCCTATGGGACCTGCTTATTTGATCGACGTTGTGGGTATCGACACTGGTGTGCATGGTGCTGAAGTTATGGCTGAAGGTTTCCCAGACCGCATGAAGCCTGACTATAAAGGCGCGATCGAAATCATGTACGAAAACAAACGTCTTGGTCAAAAAAATGACATTGGTTTCTACAAATACGAGCTTGATCGTAAAGGTAAGAAAGCGAAATCTATTGATCCAACTGCGTATGAGCTTGTTGCAACGATGGCAACAACTGAAAAGCACGAGTTTGATGCTCAAGAAATTATTGACCGTATGATGCTCGCGTTCTGTAACGAGACTGTTCGTTGCTTAGAGGACAACATTGTTTCTACTGCTTCTGAAGCAGATATGGCAATGATCATGGGTGTAGGTTTCCCTCCATTCCGTGGTGGTCCAGCGCGTTACATCGACCAAACAGGTGTTGCTGAATATGTTGCGCTTTGCGACAAATATGCACACTTAGGTAAGGCTTATGAAGCGCCACAAATGTTGCGTGACATGGCTGCAAACAACAAAAAATTCTACGGTTAAGGAGCAACGTGAATGGCTACTTTAAATCCACGTGACGTTGTCATCGTTGATGGCGTACGTTCTGCAATGGGTAAAACCAAAAACGGTATGTTCCGCAATGTACGTGCTGACAGCTTATCTGCTGAATTGGTTCGTGCTTTAGTTGCTCGTAACCAGTTTGATGTCAATGAAGTTGAAGATTTGATCTGGGGTTGTGTTAACCAAACCCTAGAACAAGGTATGAACATTGGCCGTAACATCGTGTTATTGGCTGACTTACCGAAGACTGTTGGTGGTCAAACTGTAAACCGCCTCTGTGGTTCTTCTATGCAGTCAATCCATACTGCTGCGGCGCAAATTGCAACCAACCAAGGTGATGTATTCATCATCGGTGGGGTAGAGCACATGGGTCACGTTGGTATGATGCACGGCATCGACCTTAACCCAGAAGCATCTAAGCATTATGCGAAAGCATCTAACATGATGGGCTTAACTGCTGAAATGTTAGGTCGTATGAACGGCATTAGTCGTGACGAACAAGATGCGTTTGGTGTTGAATCTCATCGTCGCGCTTGGGCTGCAACTCAGGAAGGTCGTTTCAAAAACGAAATCGTGGGTGTTGAAGGTCATGATGCCAATGGCTTCAAAATCCTTTGCGACATCGACGAAGTCATTCGTCCAGATGCAAACCTTGAAGCATTCAAAGCGTTACGTCCAGTATTTGACCCTAAAGGTGGTACTGTAACTGCTGCGACTTCTTCTGCATTGTCTGATGGTGCATCAGCAATGTTGTTGATGTCTGCTGAACGTGCTCAAGCTTTAGGTCTTAAGCCACGTGCTGTGATTCGCTCTATGGCGATTGCAGGCTGTGATGCTGCGATCATGGGTTATGGTCCTGTTCCTGCAACACAGAAAGCGCTTAAACGTGCTGGCTTAACGATGGAAGACATTCAAACCATCGAGTTAAACGAAGCATTTGCTGCTCAAGGTCTTTCTGTAATGAAAGGCTTGAACATCTATGACAAGCAAGACAAGATCAACTTAAACGGCGGTGCGATTGCATTGGGTCACCCATTGGGTTGTTCTGGCGCACGTATCACCACGACATTGTTGAACGTGATGGAACAACAAGATACTCAAATCGGTCTTGCAACAATGTGTATCGGTCTTGGTCAAGGTATCGCGACAATTATCGAACGTGTTTAATTCTTAATTAAATACCACGATATAAAATCCCCGCTTAATGCGGGGATTTTATAATTAATCTCCTGTAAATTTTACATTTGAAAGTTTCGAGATTTCTTCTTTAAAAAATCTAGTAAAATTACAATATTCATCAATTGTAATAACTTTATCTAGAGATGAATCTATTAGTTTTTTATAGTCTAAATAAGCAATAAAATGAATATATCCATATGAATAATAAAAAGGAAGAATGACTTCATTTTTATATTCAAATTTAATAAAATTATTAGATAAAATATTCCTAGAGATTCTTATCGGAAAGCTTAAATCATCATATTTTTCTTTTGAATATTTACGTTCACATTTATTTAATATCTTTGTCTCTAAAAAATATTTTATAGAATTGACAATACCATCAATTTTATAAATAGCAACCCCATCTCCCACATCAATTTCATCTTTCGAAAAAATTATACTCGTTCTACCTGCTATTGAAATAATACTAAAACCTTCTACTTTATAAAAAAAGAACCCAGATACAAATTTTAAAAATGCATCCAAAAGTTCTATATTCTTAACTATTAAAAAAACTTGTATATTAAATTTTTCTAGAATTAGATCATAATTTGGCAAATGTTCATTCGTTATATAAAATATTTTATTTTCAACAATCTCATCAATATTCATTAAGCCATTATTTGTTAAAAATTTTATATTTGATATGCAATTCAAATCACTCCCATACAATAAATTAGTTAAATTAAAAAACTCATCTTCAATATTTTCAAACCCATTTCTTCTCTCTATAATATCATTTATTATTAAGTTAAAAAAAGATTTCTCAAAATTATCTATAAAACTACCAAGCCATGAATCTCGATTAACATTCAAACATTCACTCGCATCTAACCCATAAAAATCAATACCTATATCATATAAATCACCAAATTTGTAAAATGAAGTACTATAAGAGTTTAATCTAGCAAGTTGCCCTTTAAAATATAATGTTAGATTCCCCCTAAGCTGAGCTTTACTTCTTTTTCTAATTAATAACTTTATATTTAGCTTTTTATTCCAATAATAATTATCAAAAAAAAGACTGCTATCTTCAATAATGTTTTCATTTTCAATCAAAATCTCATTTAATTTTAATTCTTCTTCAGAATTAAATTTAATTTTAATATTACATTCATGACTGAATATTTCTTTAATTTTCTTTATAATCTCCAAGAATACTAAATTTCTTTTTTCATCTTCAAATTGGGTCATAAAACCAAATTTTTTCAAATAATTATCCTGCACAAAAAAGCTATTTTGAAGTTTCACTATATCTAAGGGCACTTCCAATTTTGTCCCTGATTTCCTAGAAATTCCTTGAAGCTTCTTAATAAAACAATAACCATTATTTTTTTTAAGTGGTGAATGCATTTCCACGCTAAAAGTATCATTTGTGATAAAACTTTTGGTTTCAAACGATATTTTATCAGCCAATAAAAATGCACTTTGTAATCCTATTCCAAAATAACTTGATGGCTTTAACCATTCTGGCATTTGTGAAATTATATTTTTTCTTGAAAAGTTTTTATTAGATCCTGCAATTTTTTGAACAAAACTTAGATCATCCAAACTAAAACCAACTCCATTATCTTTTATCGACAAATACCAGCCATCTGATTTTTCTAAAAAGTCTATTTCAATTGGGTAATTTTCAATTATAGATTTAAATGCCGAATCTAGAGGAGATAAGTCTTTTAATTTTTCTTGGTTTTCTAACCAAATCCTAATTTGAGTTGCATCAATTGAATTTTGAATAAGTTCTCTTAAAATACTTGATATATCTTTATACAGATTTGCACCTTGTAAAATTTGAATAGCATTTTTTTCTTCTAAACCAAATTTCATTGGCTTTTGGTTCAAAAGCTCTTTATTTCCATCAATTTTTACATCTAATTGTTCAATTGTAGGTAATGAACCAAATTTTGGATCTGGTACAATTAAGTTCCATTGAGACATTTGATTCTGAAATTCTTCACGTATCCATCCAAACCAATTTTGAGTTTCTACATAAGACATTTCATCTGGGCATTCTGCAACAAGCTTTACAGTTCGTTTATCAAGTTGAAACTCTCTCAAAGAGAGGTGCTTATCATAATGATGTTTACTTAAGGAAGGCATATTACTAACTTGCTTTGCCATTACAGGGCAAAAACGATTGTCATCCAAATCAAATAAATCTCCCAATCTCAAAAGACAAGCAACAAATAGAGGGTGACAATCTTCTGTTCCTAGCCCCGTTTGGCAACGAGGAAGTACTTCCATCATTTTGTCAAAGTTCATTCCATGCCCAACACAAATATTTCCTAAATATCGAAATAATCTTGTGGGTAGCAACTCTGTACGTGGCGTATTAATCCCTAAATTTTTATAGTCTTCTAAAACTATATCACCAATTCTATTCGCATGCTCCTTACGAAAATATTCAGCAATTAACTGACGATATTTTTCCACTCCATCAAATGGATGCTTTTCTAGTGCTATAGCACCTTGCCAACTATCGTTTAAAAATACTTTAGCAAACTCATATAAATCAGAGCTCTTATTTTGTACTATCTCTCGAAGCATTTTTTTAAAATTTTCTTCATTATGAACTTTCTTTGCTTTTTCCGAATCAACCAGCATTCCAGCATCATGCCAATATGCAGCTTCTAGAATTAACCATGTATCTGTAGCACTTAATAATTCAATATCGTTTCCAAGAATACGTTCAATATTAACTAAAATCTGTCGTGAATGTGAAGCATTATGATTGCTAAAATGTGGATAAAAACCACCAATATTCTCTAAAGCTTTACCTACAAGCTTTTGATCGAATTCCCATTGCGACAGTAAAATTTTTACATTGTCATCTTCTTCACATTTCTTTTTTAAATGGGAAATTAAATTAGTACTCATAGCTATTCATCAATTATTGTAAAGTTGTTGATATACTAGCAAATATTCTAATTAAATCACTATTTAGGCGCTTATTCTTTTCACACAAATTTTAGATTCATAATCAACAAAAAGCCAATCAACAGATTGGCTTAATGAAATAATCAAAATTTTAAATAACGAATCACTTCGGTAAGCCACTTCGCCATTTATCACCTAACATCAAATCTAAACGGTCAGCATCGATATTCAACTTAAATGTTCCATTACGTACTGCTTCTAAGGCTTTCTCGCGATTCATCCCCATCGAAAGTGGCTCCATCATGGTAAACAAACCTGACGTTGGATCAGAGGACTGCAAACCGGCAGCCACAGCCAAAACATACTCTCTGAGTAATGGTGAAGAAATTTGATTTATATTCGGTTCAGAGGCTTTGGGCTGCATATCAAGCACAGTAAAATTATCGCCAATCACATAATTTTGGATCTCATTCTCTTTTTTAATGATCTGATGCTGTAACGCTTTACGTACATCCTTATCTTCTTGATAAGGAATAACACCTACAGCTTCTTGACGCAGTTCAGAATCCGCCATCACTTTAATGGTAGGCAATGAGGCAACTTCTTCTGCCTGTACAGTGGGTAACCAAACAGAAAGAGCCGTTGCAAGTATCGAAACTTTGATAAAGTTCATACATTTCACCTAAAAAATAAATCATCCTATACATTCAATAAAATGATTCAATAGATTTAATATTGTCTATTAAATAGGCTATAACAAATTATAGCGAGATTCACTAAAGCTCAGATAAACGGTAAATACTGTTAAAATTCTAAAATAAAGATTAAAAAGGTTTTACTCATTCAACAGCTTGAATAGAGCCACCGATAAATTTTTTCCAACTGATCCGTTTCAGTTTATAAGAGGTCGATTATGAATCTTGCTAAAGTTGCTGAGATAACTCAAGTCAGCCCGCGTATGCTCCGTTATTATGAAGAGCTCGGATTAATTCGTCCGCGACGAACAGCGAATCACTATCGAGATTATAATCAAGCAAACATTGAGGATATTCAAAAAATTAAAGTTCTCAATGATGCCGGCATGCATTTAAAAGACATTAAATTATTATTGCCATGTTTCGATTTGGGTGAGGAAAAACTTACCTTATGCCCAGTTGCCAAAGAGACATTAGAAATGGAGTTAGAACATATTTCAGAAAAATTAGTCAAACTCAAAAAATCTCAAAGCTTATTAATATCTTTTCTAGTGCAAGGAAAAGTTGAAGAAACCAAGCGCTAATCGAGATCAACCTCATTGAAGCGCTTTGACCCGCTCTTTTTCTTCACTATTCATATCTTTCCAAGCTTTTCGATCATTCCAAAACCAATAGCCATTTTTATCCTGTGCAACACATCCCGCATCAAATTTGGTTTTAAAACTTGCATAATCTGCATCCTCAAGTTTGCCAAAACGTTCTTCATAAATATTGTGCTTGTCTTTTGCATAGCAATCTCCGAGCAACTCAAAGCTGCTGGCATCTGCACCCTCTAAAATAGAAAAACTGCCCCCATCCAGCATGCTAAAGTAGCGATAAACATGCCGTTTATCTTTATACAAATTAGAAGGGTTTAACTGCTTAAAGCTCGCTAAATCTATAGTGTCATTCAAAGAAGGTCCATCTTCACCACCAAAACCCAAATGTCGATAAAAACGCTCACCCATAATCGACAGGCTTTTGCTAGGCAAAACATGTTCAGATAGAAATATGCTACAACGATTTGCATAAGGAAACTTTAAAGCCAATTCTCGTTGAGGATTGATATATAAATTGTCCCGCACAAGGGTCCATTGCTGTTTTTCTTGCTCAGCATTTAAAGCCGCTCGCTTTTCCTCCACGACACATTGGTCATACTCAATTTGTTCAGCACATAAAATAGGGGCTAAGCCTAAAAAATGCTTCCATCCATAAACCTTTTTATAAGTATCGACATCCAGAATGGAATCTCGGTCAATTTGATAAACAGCAAAATGATAACGATATAAAGCAACGCTTTTACAATCCTGCTGAACGAGAATTGGCGTCTGGTAGACATAGCCAATTCCACCCAGCAATAGCAGTATACATATTGCAAAAAATAGCCATACTTTTATATTTTTCATTCATTTACTTCTAAAATTTACAAGGCTTCTTCTAATACTTCAGCATTTTGCTCTTTTTTCTGATTGATTTGGCTATTCAATTTCAGTACATCCTGAAATAACTGATTAAATTGTTTCACTTGAGCATCTTCCTTAAACAAAATTTGATTGCCTTGCTTTTGCCACTCATATTTTTTTAACAGATCAAACATAGTTTCAGCTTTACCTAAAATTTGTAGCTCATTTAGGATTAAGGTATTTTCAGGGTCAAGTTCAGCATTCTGTTCGAACTTATCCTGTAATGGTTTTTTGAGGTCCTTGCGCAAATCTATTTTTTTTAATTCGTTTAAAGCCTCAATTTTATTTTGTCTATTTTTTTGCTGATATTGCTGCATCGCTTGTCGTACAGTCACCAGCATCTGTGTTGTTTCGACATAGTTCTGTTTACGGTCAGCATCCAAACGATTTACATCTAAAAAATGATCCCATTTGGCCGCTGCGAGCTGATTTAAATAAGTGTTTCGTGTATCAATATTCTTGGCCCAATATTTGAGTAAAAATTCGGACAAGGTTTTGTAGTCCCCCTTAAGCCGATTATCATGAATATCAATATTTACTGGTTTAGAGCGGTCTTGAGCTTGTTCAGAAAGTTGCCGCATTTTTTCAGTCATCACCAAATCAAATGCTTGGCGATTGGCTTCTTCATTCTTTACTGAAGTATGGTCATAGTAGAAAAATCCAATAACAGCCAGAAAAATGATACCGAAAACAATCAAAAGTCGACGCATACCAAGCTCCGAACATCCTTATAGATTACTTAGAATATCCTAAGCGACTCTTTTTTGTATATTAATTATGCAAAATAACAATAAATAACCTTTGCTAAATAACCTTAGAATGAGCCTGCTTAAAAGTTTCACTTTAAATTTATGCAAACAAACCCCATCATAATCCAGAATTAGATTGTAGAGATTTTCCCATGCGCGTAGATATTTGGTCAGATGTGGTTTGTCCTTTTTGCTATATCGGTAAAAAACGTTTAGAAGCTGCTGCTGAACAAGCAGGTATAGAGCTTGAAGTCCATTGGCACAGTTTTGAACTTGATCCTGAAGCACCTACGCGTCAAGAAGTCTCAAACTCTGAACGTCTTGCGCAAAAATATGGACGTAGCATCCCTGAAGTTGAAGATATGCAACGCAATATTGCAGCAATGGCGAAAGAAGAAGGCATTCAATTTAACTGGGAAAATGCCAATTCAGGAAATACCTTTAATGCCCATCGTATCATTCACCTTGCACAAAGTAAGGGTTTAGGTTCAGAAGCAGAAGAAGCTTTTTTCTATAGCTATATGACTCAAGGTCTACCGATTGGTGAGCGTGAAACAATTGAAGATGTCGCATCTCGTATTGGTTTAAATCCGATCGAAGTTGATGATGTTCTAGACTCTGAAGAATATGCTGACTTTGTAAAATTCGATGAACAAGTTGCTCATGAACAATTAAAAGTAACAGGTGTTCCATTCTTTGTCTTTGATCAACGTGTGGCTTTAGCGGGTGCTCAACCACGTGAAGTCTTTGTACAAGTGTTAGAAAAAGCCCTTGAAACTGCAAATGATGCTGAAATCGAACAACAGGATGGCCCTGTTTGTGCTGATGAGTCTTGTGAAGTTCCCAACAAATAAACTCAGCCAATGAAGAAATTCCTTGAAGGAATTTCTTCATGGTTCAATAACTATCATAATATTTAAGAAATTGGCTAAAAAACCAACGTAAACAGATCATAAAAATATATTGAATGATTTCTATGCCTTATTTTTAATGGGTCATTTTTTAAAATTTTACGTGCCATTTTTGCAATACAGCGTTGCAGAAAAGGAACTATTCATCACCTTTTTCTTAGACTAAGATCTGTAAATATTTTTCGTTCCCACGAAATTCATGCGCTGTAGTTTCTTTTTTAATTTTCTTATTTTTTAAGACACAACACCTCCTTTTTTGGAGGTGTTTTTGTTTATCCCATAATAAAATCAGCCTTGAGGATAAAATTAAAGTTATCCACAACGGCGTATAATTTTTCTTCATTCTCGTTTTCAAACGTGCATGGCAGCTATAGTCCAAACCACCTAATTATTAATACAAGTGATTTGCATCAAGTGATTGATCAGAAATGAAGCTTATATTTTTGTATGAGCTTTTTAAAACTATTAGTTATCAATTCGTTTTTTGTGCTTTTGAATCATAGATGGTTATCCTATTGTGGGGCGACAGGGATGTCGCTGTTGGGCGGGGGTATAGGACGTACCCCTCGCCCATGAGCAAAAACAAAGCACAGCTTTGTTTGCAGCGCAAGGTTTAGCATCGCCTACGCAAAAAGATTTAAACTTTGAATGTAAGGTGTGGCATTGCAAGCTTTTTATAATCAAAAAATTTTCCATTCAATTGATTTTACTAAAAATATTAATTAAGAGAAATTATATTCTTTTGTGTAAATTTTTTGATAGATTGACGATATTAGGCTTCTTTCATAAGTCCTTTTTAAAACTAGAAATCAACATAAAATCCCCCTCATCCTAGCCTTCTCCCAGAGGGAGAAGGAACTTTCAATACGCAAAAGAATTTTTAGCTTAAAAGCTTTACTACAATTGGGCTTTGTACAATAAAAGCACTTATCTATTCAAAAACAGCTTAAGTCACGCTTTGATTCACGATATCGCTGATAGAATGCGCTTCATTTTAAATAAATTTATGTTTTTTGTACTTAAAATAGCGATTTCATTGAAATTCAGTGTTTTTTTAAGGCATAGTTATACTGAAAATTAAAAACTGAATGACTCAAAGTTTAAGAAGTGGGCATATGAATAAAATATCAATCTTCTCAAAACTACCTTATGTCTTAATATTAGGCGGTTTTTTTGGGAACGCTGCATTTGCAGAAGTAAATAGCAGTCTTGAAGCGAATGCTAAAACGGGGAAAGTTGATCAGCAACCTTCTTTAGCCACCACCAAAGAAAATGAGATCGGCTTGCTCAACTATATTCCAAAAATTGTTGACTCAACACCGACCATTTTCCCAGAGCAATCTGATCAGGTTATTGTTCCCTCTACAGACGCAACAGAAGATCAAACCTGGGCCGACAAAAAGCAGAAAAAAATTAGCAACTGGGCAGACCGCACAGCCAATAAAATGGATAACTGGTTTGGAAAAACTGATCCAGCACATCCAGCATCAGCAACGTTGCGGATCATTGTTGATAATCAATGGAACAAACATGATGGTTATGATGTCAATCCACGTATCCGAGGAAAAGTAAAATTACCCACACTTGAAAACCGTTTAAGTGTGGTGTTTGGTGATGATTCATTAGATGATGAAATTTCCAATAATATTGCGATCAACAACAATCATGCTGATGGTGATCCAGATAAACGCGTGGATGGTAAACAAATTCGCGATGATAACAGCTCGATTGCTTTACGTTGGTCACAGCTTTCTAAACGCTTACCTTTTGACTTAGATGCAGACCTTGGTATTCGTTCAGGTGATGATATTTATGCACGTTTAAAGGCCCAAAAGGATTGGAAACTGGGGAATGATTTTACTTTTCACGCGGAACAAATTTATCGCTATGGCATCGACAGTGAAAACTATTTGAGAACCAACTTAGAGCTAACCCATGCTCGCCCCAATCAGCCCTTTATTTCTAACCAATTCTATGTGACGTATGCAGATGAACAAGACGATGATTTAACTTGGGATAACCGTACTTATCGTCAACATCAGTTCTTTAAAAACAATCGCTTTAACTACGGTATCTATACTGGCGGTTATTATAATAATAATGACCTTAAGCTCAACAGTTGGGGGCCTTTCGTGTCTTGGCGACAACCTGTTTGGCGTGAATGGTTTTACGTACAAGGCGATTTAAATTATTTTAATGATCGTCGTGAAGATCGTAGCCATTTCCCAAGTGCTTTGGTCCGTTTAGAAGCGCTATTTTAAACATCAGCTGAATCTTTAAGCTGAACTGTGGATAAGTTTCGACTTATCCACTGATGTTGATAAAACGCCTGCTATATCCTTTTAATTCAATGGTGCAATTGAAAACAATTCAAAAGTAAAACTATAAGCGGGACCAAAGTCGCTAGAATTTGGCATATACATTGTTTCGTAAGTCATTCGCCCAATCGCCCTAACTTCTTTATCGACTAAAGCATCGTCTATTTTAAGACTTGGATGTACTGCTATAGGTAGCGCCATTCCCTCTTTCCCATCGCTAGCTGCAAGTTCATACTTCTGACCATTTTTTTTCAATATACCAATCACAGCAGCCTGTGTGTTTTGTCGTAAGAACATGGCGTTATGTACTGAAAGATCTGTGGTATTTGCATTGCGCTTTTCAACAGGTGGAAGTTCATATGCCATCACTACTGTTGTAGCTAAACTGAGCAATACAGAACAGCCTATACATTGAATTGTTTTAAATTTATTCATTTAATCTTATTGATAAAAAAGCCTATCTTTAAGATAGGCTCTGTTAAAACAAATGACGACTTATTTAAGCAATAAATTGTTAATACGTTTTACATATTCCGCAGGATCATCAGGTAAACCACCCTCAGCAATTACGGCCTGATCAAAGATTACATTGGCTAAATCATCAAACTGGGCCGAACCTTCCAATTTTTTCACTAAAGGATGTTCTGGGTTAATTTCCAGAATTGGTTTAGATTCAGGTACAGCCTGACCCGCTTGTTTTAACATACGAATCAATTGCGGCGAAAGCTCACCATCGCTGGTCACTAGACATGCTGGTGAGTCCACCAAACGCGTTGTCACGCGTACCTCTTTAGTCTTAGCTTTTAATGAATCAGAGAGTTTTTCAACCACAGGTTTAAACTGTTCTGCGGCAGCTTCAAGTGCTTTTTTCTCTTCTGCATCTTGTAAATCACCAAGATCGACTGCACCCTTTGCGACATTTTGCATAGGTGTGCCATCAAAGTCATGCACAAACTCCATCGCCCATTCATCAACACGGTCTGCCATAAGCAAAACTTCAATGTCTTTTTTACGGAACAATTCGAGTTGTGGTGAGTTTTTCGCAGCCGCTAAGCTATCGGCAGTCACATAATAGATGGCTTTTTGCCCTTCTTTCATGCGTGCTTTATACGCTTCCAATGATGTTGAAACCTCATCATTATTCGAAGTAGAGAAGCGTAAAAGTTTTAGAATACGTTCACGATTACCAAAGTCTTCACCTAAACCTTCCTTGATTACTGAACCAAATTCAGCATAGAAGGTTTTAAATTTGTCTTGGTCAGCCTGATCTTCTGATTTTGCTAAAGCATCCAATGTTGTCAATACACGACGTGCATTTCCTTCACGGATGGTTTTCACATCACGGCTTTCTTGTAAAATCTCACGGCTTACGTTAAGCGGCAGATCAGCACTATCCACCACACCTTGTACAAAACGTAGATAATTTGGAATCAGATTGTCTGCATCATCCATAATAAATACACGTTTTACATAAAGTTTAATGCCTGCTTTGGCTTCACGCGTGAAAATATTACTTGGTGCTTTACTTGGAATATAAAGCAATTGGGTATATTCAGTACTGCCTTCAACTCGGTTATGTGCCCAAGCCAATGGTGCATCAAAGTCATGCGTTAAATTCTTATAGAATTCTACATACTGCTCTTCAGTAATTTCGCCTTTGCTACGTGTCCACAAAGCACTTGCTGAGTTAATCGCTTCCCATTCATCTGTTTTAACATAATGACCTTGTTTTTTCTCTTCACCTTCAGCAGCTTCTTCTTCCTGCCAAACTTCCTTCTGCATTTCGATAGGTAAGCTGATATGGTCAGAGTATTTATTGATAATTTGTTTAACTTTATAAGATTCTAAATAATCCAGCGCATCATCACGCAAATGCAAAATAATCGACGTTCCACGTGAAGCCTTCTCAATTTGTTCAACTTCAAAGTCACCCGTACCGCCACTGATCCAACGTACACCTTCTGATGCATCTAAACCTGCACGACGAGATTCAACGGTAATTTTATCAGCAACGATAAAACCAGAATAAAAACCTACACCAAACTGACCAATCAATTGCGCATCTGCTTTTTGATCACCAGATAACTTTGACATAAAGTCTTTGGTGCCCGATTTAGCAATCGTCCCTAAGTTATCAATGGCTTCTTGTTGGCTTAAACCAATACCATTGTCTGAGATGGTGATTGTTTTGGCATCTTTATCTAAGCTTACACGAACATGTAAGTCTGGATCATTCTCATAATATTCAGGATGGTTAATTCCTTCAAAACGTAACTTATCACATGCATCTGAAGCATTTGAAATCAGCTCGCGTAGGAAAATTTCAGGGTTAGAATAAAGTGAATGCGTCACTAAATGTAAAAGCTGAGCCACTTCTGCTTGAAAGCTATGCTTTTTTGAACTGTGTTGTACGTTCTGTTCACTCATAAAATCACTCCGTAAATTCATAACGCTTTTTTATTGAATGCATTAGAAATGGAGTGGTTTAAGTATATTTCAATAGGCAAATTTAATTTTTTTTAAAATGGGCCTTGTTGATAAACTCGATTCATATAAATCTCTAGTTTTTGCTGACGCATTTGATACGCATCGGTTAAACAACGTAGATTGTCCTGACATTGATTGCGCAGTTGTAACCATTTCACTTGCTGATCCTGTATCACACCCCGTGTTCCCATCGGAACGAGTTTACGGATAATGGTATAGGTGGTCGCCATTTTGACATCTGCATCGTTTAAACTGCGATGCTCACAAATGGCATGTTCACTTTTGGTCTGAGCATGCTCACAATTAAAACTTGCAGCATTGGCTATAGTGCTGCTACTTAACCCTACAAATATTATAAAAATTAAATTTTTCATATCATGTCAAAGTCTTATTGATGTTCTGATAGATTAAATGGATTTAATCAGCGCTTATATAGCTAAAAATAACGATTTTCTATTGCTTCTTGTTTCAATATATAAGGCTCTGTAAAAATAAAAAAACTCGGTAAATTTACCGAGTTTTTTATGATTCTAAAGCGAACTTAGAATCTATAGCTATAACCCAAAGTATAGATAACTGGATCAATATCTAAATCAAATTTTGCAGCAGTGGTATTACCCGCTTTAACAGTCACTTCTGGGCTTAATTGAGCATAACGGGCATCAAAGAAAACACCCCAGTTTTTTGCATCAGCAGGTTGGAAGTTAAAACCGATTTGGCCAGCAAAACCAAAATCATCTTTAACTTTAACCTTTGTGCCCGCCAATGCCCCAGATGATTCCTCATCCCATGCAAGGAATGCTGTACCACCCACACCAATATACGGTGTAAAACGTGTAGAGTTTTTAAAGTTATATTTAAACGTTACAGTTGGTGGTAAGTGTTTAAGGTTAACTGCTTTTTCACCATCTAATTTCACATCGTGGCTAATTGGTGTCGCTAATAAAACTTCCGCAGAGAAAGGTGTTTCACCAAAGATATATTCTACAGAAGGTGTAAAAGCATATTCATGGTCTGCTTTCACAGTACCAACACCAGCAACTTTGGTGTCTTGTGTTGGTGCAATCACCGAACCACCAACTTTGACTTGCCAATCTGCAAATGAAGCAGAAGAAATTGCCATTAATGCAATAAGAGCAGTTTGCTTTAACATTATAAATACCCCAGCGTTGTTATTAATAAACATTAAACATAGGTATTAATAATATTGCAACATTTATTTAAATCAAGAATTATTATATATTTTCAAACAATTGTTATATAAGTAAATTTATTTTAATCATATCAATATAGTTGGTTTTTAAATCCAACTTAATTAATCAAGATTATTTAATTAAAACCAAGTATTTTAATCAAGATAATATTATCTATTGGTTAGTTATTTTAAATAAATCAAATCACAGCTATTATTTTATTTTCTCAATATTTATAGTAAATTTCCTGCAAATACAAGTTATTTTAGACCAAATAACCATAAAAAAAGGAGATTCATCAATCATTTAATGAATCTCCTTATGTTTGATCAATGCCGGCTTATAAAACCATCGCAGCAATCCAACCAAACACCAATAATGGAATATTAAAATGGATAAATGTTGGAACAACCGTATCCCAAATATGATCATGTTGCCCATCTACGCCCAAACCAGCCGTAGGTCCCAAGGTCGAATCTGAAGCTGGTGAACCCGCATCTCCTAGTGCTGCCGCAGTACCAATCAGAGCAACAGTTGCAAGCGGAGAGAAGCCGAATTGTACACATAAAGGAACATAAATGACTGCAAGTACAGGCACACTTGAAAATGATGAACCAATTCCGATCGTTACAAATAAACCAATAAATAACATCAAGAAAGCAGCTAGCGCTTTATTATCACCAATCAAATGTACAACACCGTTGACCAACTGATTAATATCCCCAGTATGAGTCATCACGGATGCAAAACCCGCGGCAGAGATCATGATAAAACCGACCAATGCCATCATACGCATCCCTTGTACAAAAACATCATCCGCTTCTTGCCATTTAAAAATCCCTGCGGCAGAGAGAACAGAGAACCCGACCAATCCACCAAGAATCATTGAGCCTGAATACAATTGAGAGATCAGGGTTAAAATGATTGCCAGCAATGCCATAAGAATAGTTTTCTTGGCAATCACAGGAGCTTCTTGCTTGGCTTCTTGCTCTAAGGCAATGCCATCAGCTTTTAATACCTCAACATTTACCGCACGAAGTGGTTTATCTAAATCAATCGTGGTAATTGGTGCAACATTACGATCAACATAAATACGCGGTTTACGATAACTGACAAAAACGGCAAACAAAGTACCAATCACCATACCCAATACAGGAATAGCCATCCCCATAGGCATCATGCTTCTTTCAACATGCAGATGATAAGCAGCGCCAATTTTGTTGATATTTCCCATCAGAATTTGTTCAAGAAAAATTGCACCAAAGCCTACAGGCAAGAAGATATATGTGCCGACTAAACCTAAGGTCAGTACACATGCTGCGGCACGACGGTCGAGTTTCAAGTGATTCATCACTTTTAATAACGGTGGGACAAGCACAGGAATAAACGCAATATGCACAGGGATTAAGTTTTGTGAACAAATCGCGGCAATCAGTAAAATACCCAATAATAAGAATTTTACTTTGGTTGCTTGTTTCTGCGTGGCTTCCATACCGAGTAAGCCGATCAGTTTATAGGCCAATAAGTCAGGCAAGCCTGACTTTGAAAGTGCCAAAGCGAAAGCGCCTAATACCGCATATGCCAAGGCAACTTCTGCACCATCACCTAAGCCCGCATTAAATGCTGTAACAGTATCTGACAAGCTTAAACCTGCAACCAACCCACCTATAATTGCTGAAATAACCAATGTTAAAACAACAGAAACTCGTGCCAGTGACAAGATAAACATCACGGCAATCGCAATAACGACAGCATTCATGGAGAAATTTACGAAAATTTGAAAGCCGATATTTTATCAGATTCACTACAATGAAGCTGTAATTTAGTCGAACTGGTCATAAAATGAATAGGCCATGTGAAAACATGGCCTATTTTTATAAGAGCTCACATCACTTTAAGCGAATCAACTCTCACTATTTTTGAGTGCAAATGTTTGAATATATTGTGCAATCTCTTGTGGTTGGCTAAGTACTGCCCAATGGTTTGCATCAACTTCTACACGTTCAAAATCTGTTGCCCATTTAGGCACTTCATCAATCAATTCTGGGCTTACAAATTTATCTCTTAACAGTACAACCGCCTGTACAGGACATACTGCATAACGCTGACGCGGTCGAGTTAAACGTGGAAGAAAGTTAGCACGGTATAGCCCAATACCATGTTCACCATCTTTTGCAATATTTTGGTTTAACGGTAAGCCTTTCTTTTTCTCAAGTTGCGTTAAAATTGCGCCCCAGCGTTGTGGACTAAAGAAATGCCAAACGGTCGGTGCAAGAAATGGTAACTGGAATGCAACGATATACCAAGATTTAAATAACTGCTTAAAAAATTTAGGCTTTTCATGCAAGAACTGTTCACGCATCCAAAAAGCAGCATGATCTAAGCAAGGTCCAGACATGGTGGTATAAGACAAAATACGATTTTTAAATTTGGGTTCAGTCACCGATTCCCACGACTGAATCGAGCCCCAATCATGCGCTGCAAGATGAAAATTACGATTGGGCAGTAGCTCATTTACCACACACTCTAAATCCAGAGATAAGCGTGCTAAAGCATAATCACGAATTCGTTTCGGCACAGAAGACTGTCCTGCCCCACGTACATCATAAGTAATGATGTAAAATTTTGAGATCAATTGTTCAATAATCGGTTCCCAAACTTCCTGATTATCAGGATAGCCATGTACCAAAACCAATGCAGGGTTTTCAGCATTACCCCATGTTTTTGCATAAAGTTTTTGCTTATCTTGTGTGGATATCCAATAAGTTTGCACTTGCATTGAGTCACCTTTTATTGTTTTACCATTGGCTGTGATTTCGTAGTAGAGGGCATTTGGATCAATGCCACATTCCATTCAGTTCTTTATTATGGTTTAAAAATCGATAACTAGAATTGACCATGAATGCGCTAATCAAAAAACTACAGACAATCCCATTTGTTTCCAAATTTATGTTGAATCATTTTTCTCCATATAAAGGTGCAGGGATTGAAATCGAAAAAATTGATCTAAAAAACTATCATGTTCGGGTCAAAATGCCACTGACACATAGCAATCAAAACATTGTTGGTGTGCACTTTGGCGGTAGTTTGTATTCAATGGTTGATCCATTTTATATGCTTCTTTTAATGCATCATCTGGGTCCGAAATATATGGTTTGGGATAAAACCGCAAGCATCAATTTCCTTTCCCCTGGACGTAGTACGGTTTATGCAGATATTCGTTTAGATGCGATTGAAATCGAACATGTTAAAGATTTAGCTGAAAACTATAGTCCAGTCTATCGTAACTATACCGTGAATATTTTTGATGACTCTGGTCTAAGAATTGCTGAGGTACAAAAAACCGTATATATCCGTCGTAAAAACCCCCACCCTTTAAAACGCTAAACAAGATTAAAATCAGTCTTGCTAAAGCGAAACATCAATAGATGCAACAAGAGTGCTGAAGTGGTCTGATCTTTTACATTAGATTTGAAAATAGGAATAAAAAAATAAGCGCATCACGTAATCAGCAATGCTAATACGTTGCGCTTATTTTTATTGAGTCTTGGGTTTAGGCGCTTACTTATTTTGCTCAATAGCAGCACCAGCACCACCACCGATCGCGCCACCAATTGCAGCACCAGCATCACCGCCAAGAACACCCTTACCAAGGACTGAGCCAATACCCGCACCAATACCACTATAGGTTGCATTGCGATTTGAACCATTGTTGGCTTTGCTTCCTACAGCTGCACCACCGCCTGCACCAACAGCAGCACCAACGCCATTACCTGCATGATTACCTACACCGCCACCAACAGCACCACCAAGGGCCGCTGAAGCAATACGCTTATCATTCGCTGACATGTTTTCACAACCTGTAAGCATCACAATAGGTAAACTCACACACATCATAGTCATTACTATTTTTTTCATGTTATTCATCCTTTCTATCTGAACTTACAAATGCAATTGATTAAGACTGATTTTATGAAAACACTAATTTATGGATTAAATTAAATTTTCATGTTGCCATTTGTAGTCTTTGATTATCAAAGATGCACCATCTAATTTAAATAACATTCATGTTAATAAGAAATTATTAGATCGCTTTCATAAAGCAAAAGATGATCATGTTTAATGAATCATATTGGTATTGAAAGTCCCTTCTCGCTTTGGGAGAAGGCTAGGATGAGGGAAATTTCATGTTGATTTATCGTTTTAAAAAGGCGTTATGAAAAAAGCCTATCTTTTAGCAATCACTTTCTAGTTAAATATTTAAAAACAATAGGTTAATCATCAAATAACTCATATTGAATCTTAATTTTTTTATTTAAATTTTTCTTTGAGAAAACGATAACTTGCATAAACAAGCATCAAGATTGCCAGCTGGCTGAATACCAAGAAAAGCATAAAAAAGAGTTCAGCAAAGACAACGCCAAGTTGATAGTGATACAAGGATTGGAATAAATAGCCATTTCGACTTAAACCTATGGTCATATCTTGTTTAGCAAAATGCCATTGCATCATCGAAAAACTAAACCAGATAAACCCAAGAATACATACAACTACAAGCACCGCATCCCACAACTTAAACTGCGCTGTCTGGAGCGTTGTTTGAAGTGTAGTTTCACGCTCTTCTTGCCAAATCATGCAAAATAAAAAAACGGCCCAAATGCTGCTCAATAGCGAAAAATATGCAGTCACCGATACCGTATAAAAAGCCAAGGGACCAAACCTTCCCGTTTGAATCTTTAATTTTTCTGTGATGAATTGAAATACATCGTGCTGCCAATTCATTTCTGGCTGAGCTGGTAAAAACATCAACAAACAGACGGGAACGAACATGACTGCCAGTAAAACTATCCATATATTTCTAATTTTAATTGCCATTTTTAATGTTTGTAACTGAGGTCTACTCAGTATATAAAAAAAGACGCCCTAAGGCGTCTTCTTCATTGCAAAAGCTGTTTAACTTAGAAAGAATCTTCGTTTAAAGCTTGAGAGAATGCTTGATCAACTTCAGAGAAATCATTTACAAGCTCATGCTCTGCAGCTTCTGCTTCTTGACGACGACGTTCTAAGTGGTATGCAAGACCAGTACCTGCTGGAATCAAGCGACCTACAACAACGTTTTCTTTCAAGCCACGTAAATCATCTTCTTTACCTGTTACAGCCGCTTCAGTTAACACACGTGTTGTTTCCTGGAACGATGCAGCAGAGATGAACGAGTCAGTAGAAAGCGATGCTTTGGTAATACCCATCAATTGACGTTCATACTTCGCAGGGAACTTGTTCTGAGCCAATACCGCTTGGTTTTCGCCCACAACGCGGATGTAATCCACTTGTTCGCCTTTGATAAAGCTTGTATCGCCACCGTCGGTAATGTCAACTTTACGCAACATTTGACGAACGATTACTTCGATATGCTTATCGTTGATTTTTACACCTTGTAAGCGGTAAACGTCTTGAACTTCGTTCACGATGTAGTTGGTTAATGCAACTTCACCTTTCAAACGCAAGATGTCATGTGGGTTTTGTGGACCATCAGAAATGGTTTCACCACGGTTCACATGCTCACCTTCAAACACGTTAATGGTACGCCATTTTGGAATCAACTCTTCATAAATTTCAGAGCCATCATCTGGTGTAATCACTAAACGGTTCTTACCTTTGGTTTCTTTACCAAAGCTTACAACACCTGAGATTTCAGCAAGAATTGCATGTTCTTTCGGCTTACGTGCTTCGAACAAGTCAGCTACACGCGGCAGACCACCGGTAATATCACGAGTACGTGAAGTTTCTTGTGGTACACGACCAATAACGTCACCAACACCGATCGTCTCACCATCACGAACAGTCACGATCGTGTTTTGTGGCAAGAAGTAGAACTGTTCGCCGCCATCGGTTGTATCCAACACGATTGCAGGACGCAAATCTTTACCAGAAGCAGGACGTGCTGTTACAGGTAAAATTTCAACAGTGGTCATACCTGTTGCATCATCAGTTTTCGATGTTGCAGTTACGCCATCCGAAATTTGGCTGAAGCGTGCTTTACCAGCAACTTCTGTAACCAATGGATGTGTATGCGGATCCCAAGTTGCAACAATACCGCCGCCTTCTACAGGTTGACCATCTTTAATCAAGATAGACGCACCGTATGGAAGTTTATAACGCTCACGTTCGCGACCTAAATCATCAGCGATACCGATTTCACCTGAACGTGAAACAGACACCAAGTGACCTTTGGCATGTTGAACAGTTTTAACGTTATGGAAACGAACTGTACCTTTGTTACGTACTTGTACGCTATTTGCAGCAGACGTTCGGCTTGCAGCACCACCTACGTGGAATGTACGCATGGTTAACTGTGTACCAGGTTCACCAATTGATTGCGCAGCCATAACACCGACAGATTCACCTGGATTCACCAAGTGACCACGCGCCAAGTCACGACCATAACATTTAGCACATACACCGAAAGTCGAAGCACAGTTTACAACTGAACGTACTTTAACTTCATCGACACCCGCATCTTCAAGATACGCCGCAATTTTCTCGTCAATCAATGTGTTACGTGGAAGCACAACTTCATCTGAACCCGCTTTTTTCACGTCTTCAGCAGTTACACGTCCTAATACACGTACACTTAATGGCTCAATGACATCGCCACCTTGAATGAACGGAGTCATTACAAGACCTTCGAGCGTACCACAATCTGGCTCAGTAATAACCAAGTCTTGCGCAACGTCGACTAGACGACGTGTCAAGTAACCAGAGTTTGCTGTTTTAAGTGCTGTATCGGCCAAACCTTTACGCGCACCATGTGTTGAAATGAAGTACTGAAGTACTGTCAAACCTTCACGGAAGTTTGCTTTAATCGGTGTCTCAATGATCGAACCATCTGGTTTCGCCATCAAACCACGCATACCTGCAAGCTGACGAATCTGAGCTGCCGAACCACGGGCACCTGAGTCAGACATCATGTAGATACTGTTGAATGATTTTTGCTTCTCGTCTTCACCCTGTTTGTTTTTAACAGTCGTGAATGACAAGTTGTCCATCATCGCTTTGGCAACTTGGTCGTTAGTACGCGCCCAAATATCGACAACTTTGTTGTAACGCTCACCCGCAGTTACGAAACCTTGCTCGAATTGTTGTTCAATTTCACGAACTTCAACTTCTGCTTTTTCGATAATTGCTTGTTTTTGTGGCGGAATCAACATGTCTTCCATACCCACAGAAACACCAGAACGGGTTGCTTGACGGAAGCCCAAGTACATCAATTGGTCAGCAAAGATAACAGTATCTTTCAAACCTAATTTACGGTAGCAAGAGTTAATCAACTTAGAGATGTTCTTTTTAGTCATCTCAACGTTGATTTGTTGGAAATCCATACCTTCAGGAACAACTTCCCAAAGTAAGCAACGACCAGGTGTCGTATCTACAACAATAGTTTGATGCTCACGGTTACCGTTTTCATCAATCACTGTTTGGTGTACACGTGCTTTTACACGCGCATGTAAGTCAACTTGACCTGTTGCAAGTGCACGGTTTACTTCGTGAGTATCCGCAAACACCATGCCTTCACCTTTGGCATTGATTGCATCACGTGTGATGTAATACAAGCCCAAGACAACGTCCTGAGAAGGTACGATGATCGGCTCACCGTTGGCAGGTGACAAGATGTTGTTGGTCGACATCATTAACGCACGAGCTTCTAATTGAGCTTCAAGTGTTAATGGAACGTGAACCGCCATTTGGTCACCATCGAAGTCGGCGTTAAACGCAGCACAAACGAGTGGGTGTAAACGGATCGCTTTACCTTCAATTAGAATAGGTTCAAATGCTTGAAGACCTAAACGGTGAAGTGTTGGCGCACGGTTCAACATCACAGGATGTTGACGAATTACAGATGCAAGAACGTCCCAAACTTCAGGAGTTTCACGCTCAACCATTTTCTTCGCAGCTTTAATGGTTGTTGCTTGGCCAGAAGCTTGTAGCTTAGCAAAGATAAACGGCTTGAATAATTCAAGTGCCATTTTCTTCGGAAGACCACATTGGTGTAAACGTAAAGTTGGACCTACAGTAATTACCGAACGACCAGAGTAGTCAACACGCTTACCAAGTAAGTTTTGACGGAAACGACCTTGCTTACCTTTGATCATATCTGCCAAAGATTTAAGCGGACGTTTGTTCGAACCGGTAATAGCACGACCACGACGACCATTGTCCAATAACGCATCTACAGACTCTTGTAACATACGTTTTTCGTTACGTACGATAATGTCTGGTGCAGCAAGGTCAAGAAGACGTTTTAAACGGTTGTTACGGTTGATCACACGACGATAAAGATCATTCAAGTCAGAAGTCGCAAAACGACCACCTTCAAGCGGTACCAACGGACGAAGATCAGGTGGAAGTACTGGAAGTACATTCATCACCATCCATTCTGGCTTGTTGTTCGACTCTTTGAACGCTTCCATCAACTTCAAACGTTTAGAGGCTTTTTTAAGCTTCGTTTCTGAAGTTGTGTTCGGAATTTCTTCACGTAAACGAGAAATTTCAGCTTCAAGATCGATATCTTTCAACAAATCTTGAACTGCTTCTGCACCCATTTTCGCGCTGAATTCGTCACCATGTTCTTCTAACGCAGTGAAGTATTCTTCATCGTTAAGAAGTTGGTACTTTTCCATTGGCGTCATGCCAGGATCTGTAACCACATAAGATTCGAAGTACAATACACGTTCGATATCACGTAAAGTCATATCAAGTAATAAACCGATACGGCTTGGTAATGATTTCAAGAACCAAATATGCGCAACTGGAGAAGCAAGCTCGATGTGACCCATACGCTCACGACGAACTTTTGCAGTTGTTACTTCAACGCCACATTTTTCACAAATGACGCCTTTATATTTCATACGCTTGTATTTACCACACAAGCATTCGTAATCTTTTACTGGACCAAAGATTTTGGCACAGAATAAACCATCACGTTCTGGTTTAAACGTACGATAGTTAATGGTTTCTGGCTTTTTAACTTCACCGTGAGACCATGACTTAATCATTTCTGGTGACGCAAGACCAATACGGATACGGTCAAACTCTACTGGAGCGTGACCATCTGAATCCGTCTTTTTGCGCATGATATCGAGCAAGTCTTTCAATTTTTTTCTCCGTGTGTCGAAGCGCTTTTCAGGCTACGACTGGGTCACAAATATTGTTTTTTCACTGAATTTTAATCCCCCTTGATCCCCCTTTTTCTAAGGGGGAAAGTCCCTCTTTCATAAAGAGGGATTTAGGGAGATTCAATGGTGAAGTTTAGTCACCATTTTTCAGTTCAATGTTGATACCTAAAGAACGGATCTCTTTGGTCAATACGTTAAACGATTCAGGCATACCCGGATCCATATAATGGTTACCATCTACGATGTTCTTATAGATGCGAGTACGACCTTCAACGTCATCCGACTTCACAGTAAGCATTTCTTGAAGTGTATAAGCAGCACCATAAGCTTCTAGTGCCCAGACTTCCATCTCACCGAAACGCTGACCACCGAATTGTGCTTTACCACCAAGCGGTTGTTGAGTTACAAGTGAATAAGAACCAGTAGAACGTGCATGCATCTTGTCATCAACCAAATGGTTCAACTTGAGCATGTACATATAACCAACAGTTACTGGGCGGTCAAAACGCTCACCTGTACGTCCGTCATACAATACTGTTTGACCTGTACGTGAGATACCACCAAGCTCAAGTAACTCTTTGATCTGACTTTCTTCTGCACCATCAAATACTGGCGTAGCTAAAGGAACACCTTTACGCAAGTTACCTGATAACACCAAGATTTCTTCATCAGTTAAGCTATCAAGATCTTCTTGCTCGCCACCAACTTTGTTATAAATCTTGTCTAAGAAATCACGAAGCTCAAGAACGGTACGTTGCTCTTTCATCATCTTGTCGATCTTATCGCCAAGACCTTTTGCAGCCATACCTAAGTGAGTTTCAAGAATCTGACCCACGTTCATACGTGATGGTACACCCAATGGGTTAAGTACGACATCAACTGGAACACCATGGATGTCATGCGGCATGTCTTCAACAGGCAAGATGTTTGATACAACACCTTTGTTACCGTGACGACCCGCCATCTTATCACCAGGCTGGATACGACGTTTTACAGCTAAGTAAACTTTAACAACTTTCAAGACACCTGTTGTAAGCTCATCACCTGTAGAAAGTTTGCGTTTTTTCTCAGCAAATTTCTCATCAATCTCGTAGCTCTTCTCTTTCAAGAACACTTGAATTTGAGTTAAGCGTTCAGCGATGCCTTCATCTGTTGGTTGAACTTCTAAAAGATCAACAAGCTCTAAACCAGACAATACATCTTCAGATAGCTTATCACCGCGCTTGGTCATACCGCCGCCATTCGACTCTTGGCCTTTTAACAAACGGATAATACGTTCACGAGCAGCTTCTTCGAAGATTTTGAATTCTTCTTTCAAGTCTTTACGGTAAGCATCAAGCTGCGCTTTCTCAATCGCTTGAGCACGTTCATCTTTCTCGATACCGTCACGTGTAAACACTTGAACGTCGATGACTGTACCTTTAACGCTTGAAGAAACACGTAAAGATGAATCTTTAACGTCTGCCGCTTTCTCACCAAAGATTGCACGAAGTAATTTTTCTTCAGGGGTTAATTGTGTTTCACCTTTAGGTGTCACTTTACCAACAAGAATATCACCCGCTGCAACTTCAGCACCGATATAAACAATACCTGATTCATCAAGTTTAGATAACGCTGCTTCACCTACGTTAGGAATATCGGCAGTGATTTCTTCCGCACCTAACTTCGTATCACGCGCAACACATGATAATTCTTGAATATGAATTGACGTTAAACGATCTTCTTGAAGCACACGTTCAGATAATAAAATCGAGTCTTCGTAGTTATAACCGTTCCAAGTCATGAACGCGACACGCATGTTCTGACCCAATGCTAATTCACCACCATCAGTTGATGGACCATCAGCAAGAACGTCACCACGGCCGACTTTATCGCCCATGCTCACAAGCACTTTTTGGTTAATACATGTGTTTTGGTTTGAACGCGTGTATTTGATCAAGTTGTAGATATCTACACCTGCTTCACCCGCGATCATTTCATCTTCGTTGACACGAATAACCACACGTGATGCATCTACAAACTCAATGCGTCCGCCACGTTTCGCGATCACACATACACCAGAGTCGTGCGCTACGTTTGCTTCCATGCCGGTACCCACAAGTGGTTTATCAGCAAGCAATGTAGGAACAGCCTGACGTTGCATGTTTGAACCCATCAATGCACGGTTGGCATCATCGTGTTCAAGGAATGGAATAAGTGATGCAGCGACAGATACAACCTGTTGAGCAGATACATCCATATGCGTCACTTTTTCAGGTGGCATACGAACGAAGTCACCTTGGTGACGTACTGAAACGAAGTCTTCTGTTAAATGTCCATCTTTATCCAATGCAGAATCGGCCTGTGCAATAACAGTACCTACTTCTTCAATTGCAGATAAATATTCAACATCATCTGTTACACGACCATCAACAACGCGACGGTATGGTGTTTCCAAGAAACCGAAGTTGTTCGCTTTTGCATAAACAGAAAGCGAGTTGATCAAACCAATGTTTGGTCCTTCAGGAGTTTCAATTGGACATACACGACCATAGTGAGTTTGATGTACGTCACGTACTTCAAAGCCCGCACGTTCACGTGTCAAACCACCAGGCCCAAGCGCAGATACACGACGTTTGTGTGTAATTTCTGACAACGGGTTGTTTTGATCCATAAACTGTGACAATTGGCTTGAACCAAAGAATTCTTTGATTGCAGCAGCAACTGGTTTCGCATTGATCAAATCTTGTGGAGACAAGTTATCTGTTTCAGCTTGGTTTAAACGCTCTTTAACAGCACGTTCAACACGAACTAAACCAACACGGAATTGGTTTTCTGTCATTTCACCAACAGAACGTACGCGACGGTTACCCAAGTGATCGATATCGTCGACTTCACCTTTACCGTTACGAATTTCTACCAGTGTTTTCAGTACATCAATGATGTCATCGTTAGAAAGAATACCTTCTACTTCACGAGACTTCTGATCTGTACCTACTTCGTAAGGACGACCCAAACGACGGTTAAACTTCATACGACCCACAGGCGATAAATCATAGCGCTCTGTAGAGAAGAATAAGTTATTGAATAAGTTTTCAGCTGCTTCTTTCGTTGGTGGCTCACCTGGACGCATCACTTTGTAGATTTCTACAAGTGCTTCTTCACGACCAGATGTTGTATCTGCACGTAAAGTGTCAGCAACAAAAGAACCACGATCGATGTCATTGGTGAACAGGATATTAAATTGTTTAATACCACCTTCAGCAATTCTGACCAAAATCTCATGACTTAATACAGTGTTAGCAGTAATTACTTCACCGTCTTTAAGTACGATATCTTCAGCAGTAATACGCTCATACAAATATTCATCTGGAACTGGAAGTTTAGTTAAACCAGCAGCTTCCATTTGACGTACATGGCGAGCATTAATACGTTTACCTTGTTCAACAATGGCTTTACCATCATTGTCCACGATATCAAATTGAGCCATTTCACCACGAAGACGTTCAGGCACAAGGTCAATCTGATAGCTACCCATATCAAGATATACAGGTACTTTTTCGTAGAACATATTCAGAATTTGTTCATTGCTATAGCTCAATGCACGTAACACAACAGTCGCAAGCAATTTACGACGACGGTCAATACGTACAAAGACTAAATCTTTAGCATCAAACTCAAAATCTAACCATGAACCACGATAAGGAATAATACGTGCTGAATAAAGCACTTTACCGCTTGAATGCGTTTTACCTTTATCATGGTCAAAGAATACGCCTGGTGAACGGTGTAATTGAGATACGATTACACGCTCAGTACCATTGATGACAAAGGTACCATTCTCAGTCATGAGTGGCATTTCACCCATGTACACTTCTTGTTCACGTACGTCTTTAATAGATTTCGTTTCACGATCTTTGATGATCAAACGAATTTTAACGCGCATTGGTGCCGCAAAGGTTGAGCCACGAAGAATACATTCGCGAACATCAAACTCTGGTTTACCAAGACTATACTCAACGAATTCTAAAGCAGCATTGCCCGAATAACTTTCAATAGGAAAAACTGAACGAAATGCAGCTTGGAGACCGATATCTTCGCGATTTTTTGGTGTTTTGCCGTCTTGCAAGAATGTTCTGTACGAGTCGACTTGAATCGAGAGCAGGTACGGAGCATGCATGACTTGGGGCAATTTACCAAAATTCTTACGGATCCGTTTCTTTTCGGTATATGAGTATGCCATCTGGAGTCCTCGGAAAGTAAACTAAGTCCGCCTGCAGAACGAACTTAGAAGGAATTACGCAGGTCGATATGACCACCACTTTTATACAAATGCTGCAAATTTCAGTGGTACAAAACGCTTAGCAATATTTTTAAAATGGAAAAATATTGGTAAGCGTTTGATTGTGTTTATTTATTTTTAAAATTGATGGTTTTTCTACCAATCAATCTAAAATCGAGCCGATTATTGTAACGCAAAAAGGCTGATGACCCAAGAGCCATCAGCCAATTTTTGGGGTCAAATTAAAATTCGACCCCTAGCGAAATTACTTAACAGTAACTGTAGCACCAGTTTCTTCAAGTTTTTTCTTAAGTTCTTCAGCTTCTTCTTTAGAAACGCCTTCTTTAAGATTTGAAGGAGCGCCTTCTACTAAGTCTTTAGCTTCTTTCAAGCCAAGACCAGTAACTTCACGTACTGCTTTAATTACAGCAACTTTGTTAGCACCGAAAGAAGTCAATTCAACATTGAATTCTGATTGCTCTTCAGCAACAGCAGCAGCAGGACCTGCAGCTACAGCTACAGCAGCAGCTGATACGTTGAATTTCTCTTCGAAAGCAGAGATAAGTTCAACAAGTTCAAGAACAGTTTTTTCAGCAACTGCGTTTAAGATTTCTTCGTTAGTTAAAGCCATGAGAATAACTCCAAATGGATATTGAATGGTGTGTGAAATTTATTAAGCTTATGCAGCTTCTGACTCGTTTTTCTCTTTGAGCGCTGTAATAAGGCGACCCAATTTCGAAATAGGAGCTTGAAGAACATTGGCAAGCATAGTAAGTGCTTTTTCTTGGTTCGGAAGATTCGCGATAACGCTAACGTCAGCACCTTGATAAAGTTTGCCGTCAAATGCAGCAGCTTTAAGTTCAAATGCTTTGTTAGTTTTAGCAAATTCTTCAAACAAGCGAGCAGCTGCGCCCATGTCATCTTCAGAAGTTGAAAAAGCTAGAATAGTTGGACCAACAAGGTTTTCGTCTAAGATATCAAATTGAGTACCTTCGAAAGCACGTTTAGCCAAAGTGTTACGCACGATACGTGTCTTAACACCTAACTTACGAGCTTCAACACGAAGTGTAGTCAATTGTTCAACTGTTAAACCTTGGTAGTCAGCAACAACAGCAGCAAACGCGGTAGAAGCAACTTCATTTACTTCCGCAACGATCTGTTTTTTGTCTTCGATAAGAAGAGCCATTGTAAAACCTCCTAACGGTGATTTATGCAATCCACGGACTGCACTCCCAATTCGTAAATCAATCTCTTGACTTACACGCGGAGGAGGAATCAATCACACCACCGCGTCTACTCAGACTGGTATTTTAAGAAGCGAATCCGAAGACTCCCCTCGCCTGAGGTCTTTGACGCTGATAAATTTACATCTATCAATTCAAAGTCCGCCTGATGATCAACAAAGCAATGCTTTATCAATCCACAAGAAGAAAAGCTCAACCTCAATAGAAGTCATCACTCTTTCTTGCGTAAAATTTGAAGTAACACTTCAAATTTTACTCAGGACTTTAAAATTCTTTTATCGCAATATAATTATTGAAAAATAATTATTTAGAAACGTTTTGTACATCAACAACAAGACCAGGACCCATAGTTGAGCTCAAAGTGATCTTTTGGATGTAGATACCTTTAGAAGTCGCAGGTTTTGCTTTCTTAAGGTCAGCGATAAGCGCTTCAACGTTTGAACGAACAGCTTCAGCAGTGAAACCTACTTGACCGATCGCAGCGTGGATGATACCCGCTTTGTCTACACGGTAACGTGCTTGACCAGCTTTTGCATTTTTAACTGCAGTTGCTACGTCAGGAGTTACAGTACCCACTTTAGGATTTGGCATTAAGCCACGTGGACCAAGGATCGTACCTAACTTACCAACAACACGCATTGCATCTGGAGCAGCAATCACAACGTCGAAGTCTAAGTTACCCGCTTGAATGCTTTCAGCAAGATCATCAAAACCAACGATGTCCGCGCCTTCAGCTTTAGCAGCTTCAGCAGCAGCGCCTTGAGCAAACACAGCAACACGTACAGTTTTACCAGTACCTGCAGGAAGTGTAGTCGCGCCACGAACAACTTGGTCAGATTTACGAGGATCAACACCTAGGTTTACCGCAACATCCAAAGATTCTTTGAATTTTGCAGCAGGTAGGCTGCTAAGAACTTGTACTGCTTCTTCCAAAGTGTAAACTTTGTTTGCTTCAATAGCTGCAGCAATGGCTTTTTGACGTTTAGTTAACTTTGCCATGTCTTATAGCTCCACTTCCAAGCCCATAGAACGCGCAGAACCAGCAATGGTACGTACACGTGCGTCTAAATCAGCACCAGTTAAATCTGGTTCTTTAGTAGTCGCAATTTCTTCTAACTGAGCGCGAGTCAACTTACCAACTTTAGTTTTGTTTGGTACAGCAGAACCCTTTTGGATACCAGCAGCTTTCTTAAGAAGAATCGCAGCAGGTGGAGTTTTCATGATGAATGTGAACGACTTATCGTTGTACACAGTGATCACTACAGGAATTGGAAGACCTTGTTCAACTTTTTGTGTAGCAGCATTGAATTCTTTACAGAATGCCATGATGTTAACACCACGTTGACCTAGTGCAGGACCAATCGGTGGAGATGGATTCGCTTTACCAGCTGGAACTTGCAGCTTGATATAGCCGTCAATCTTCTTAGCCATTTCAAATTACCTCTGGGTACAAACGCCTTTTAGAGCTCCCCAACATTTCAAGTAACGATACCGTTACAACAACAATGCCCGATCCATAACAAATCGGGCGCTTTCAAACAGTGCAAATTAAATTGTTTTTTCGACTTGGCGAAATTCCAATTCAACTTGAGTTGGTCGATTAAATACATTAATCGTCAACGTTAAACGTGATTTTTCGTACTGAACTTCTTCCACCACACCTTTAAAGTCTGTGAATGGACCGTCAGTAACAAGTAATTCTTCACCCGGCTCAAACATCGTCTTAGGACGAGGTGCTTCACCTTTATTGTGTACACGTGCAAGAATCGCATCAGCTTCTTTTTGCGTAATTGGTGCTGGCTTTTCAGCTGTACCACCGATGAAACCTAATACTTTTGGACATTCTTTAACAATGTGCCAAGTTTCATCATTCATTTCCATTTCGACTAACACATAGCCAGGAAAGAATTTACGCTCTGATTTACGCTTCTTACCATCCTTCATCTCTACCACTTCTTCGGTAGGAACAAGGACTTCACCAAAACTATCAGCAACAGCGCTACGCTGGATTCGATCATTAAGTGAACGCATCACTTGTTTTTCATAACCTGAATAGGCATGAATAATGTACCAACGTTTCATAGCTCTCTTACCCGATAATAAACTTCATAAACCAACCGATGATATAGTCAAAACACCACAAAATAATTGCGGCAACTACAACAACGAGGAGAACTTGCCATGAAGTGGTTACTGTTTCATGTTTCGTAGGCCATGTAACTCGACGCAATTCGATACGAGAGTCTTTAAGCAAACGAACAAAGCCTTTGCCTTGATGGGTGGCGTATAATAAACCTAAAGCTACGATGATACAAGCTAAAATTACCCCAATACGCACCCAGACACTATTTGCAGGTGCCCAATACGCTGGAAGATATTGATTTGTCATCAACGCACCGCCAAATAAAGCCAATGCTATGATCCACAAAATAAAATCAAATGGAGAACTTGTCTTCACCATTTCAGCAGAATTGTTGCTTTGAGGAATTGCCGCGCCGCCCATTGCGTCACGTGATTTATCATTCGACATTTTTGTACTCGTCGTAGGTTTCGCGACTTATTATATGACCAGTTTAGCCGACATCAAGTTTTTTATTTAAAAAATGGCAGGTCAGGAGGGACTCGAACCCCCAACATTCGGTTTTGGAGACCGACGCTCTACCAATTGAACTACTGACCTATAAACAAACCGAGAGCCTAAACTCTCGGTTAGAACAAACATATTAGCGGTTATGCAGTTACTTTAGCAACTACACCAGCACCAACTGTACGACCACCTTCACGGATCGCAAAACGTAGACCTGGGTCCATTGCGATTGGGTGAATTAGTTCTACTGACATTTCAACGTTGTCACCTGGCATAACCATTTCAACGCCGTCTTGTAATTGGATTGCGCCAGTTACGTCAGTTGTACGGAAGTAGAACTGTGGACGGTAACCGTTAAGGAACGGAGTATGACGACCACCTTCTTCTTTAGAAAGTACATATACTTCTGCGTCGAATTTAGTGTGTGGCTTGATTGTACCTGGTTTAGCAAGTACTTGACCACGTTGTACGTCTTCACGCTTAGTACCACGTAAAAGAACACCACAGTTCTCGCCCGCACGACCTTCGTCAAGAAGTTTACGGAACATTTCTACGCCAGTTACAGTTGTTTTAACTGTATCTTTGATACCAACGATTTCAACTTCTTCGCCGACTTTAACGATACCAGATTCTACACGACCTGTTACCACTGTACCACGACCAGAAATAGAGAATACATCTTCGATTGGCATCAAGAATGCTTTATCGATAGCACGTTCTGGTTCTGGGATATAAGAATCAAGCGCTTCAACAAGTGAAAGTACAGCTGATTCGCCATATTGACCAGCATCACCATTAAGTGCAGCAAGCGCTGAACCACGGATGATAGGCGTGTCATCACCTGGGAAGTCATAAGTAGAAAGAAGTTCACGAACTTCCATTTCTACTAATTCAAGTAATTCTTCATCATCAACAAGGTCACACTTGTTAAGGAATACAAGAATATAAGGTACACCTACTTGGCGAGAAAGAAGGATGTGTTCACGAGTTTGTGGCATTGGACCATCAGTCGCAGCACATACAAGGATCGCACCGTCCATCTGAGCAGCACCAGTGATCATGTTTTTAACATAATCGGCGTGACCTGGGCAGTCTACGTGAGCGTAGTGACGAATTGGAGAATCGTATTCTACGTGTGAAGTATTAATTGTAATACCACGTGCTTTTTCTTCTGGTGCAGAATCGATTGCTGCGTAGTCTTTAGCTTCACCGCCGTAAGTTTTTGCACAAATTGTTGCAATTGCAGCAGTTAAAGTTGTTTTACCATGGTCGACGTGACCAATTGTACCCACGTTTACGTGTGGCTTATTACGTTCAAACTTAGCCTTAGCCATTTGCTCTTCCTCGTTTATGTCGAACACGAGTTAAACAACTCAGCATCGACAATCGTCTAAAAAACTAGACACCTAATACTTGAAAAGCAGACTAATAAGCCTGCTTTTGAGAAACTGGTGTAGAATAATCTACCAAATTGTATCTGGAGCTCTTATCGAGATTTGAACTCGAGACCTCTCCCTTACCAAGGGAGTGCTCTACCACTGAGCTATAAGAGCATCATCTTCGATGGAGCGGGAGACGAGGGTCGAACTCGCGACATGTAGCTTGGAAGGCTACCGCTCTACCAACTGAGCTACTCCCGCTTAATGTTGGTAATTACCACTTATCGAAGTAATGGTGGTGAGAGAAGGATTCGAACCTTCGAAACTTTCGTGGCAGAGTTACAGTCTGCTCCCTTTGACCGCTCGGGAATCTCACCTTTACACTTACTTTCAGTGTTGTTCTTCAATATTATAACACAAAACCTTAAGATGGTGCCGGCACACGGATTCGAACTGTGGACCTACTGATTACAAGTCAGTTGCTCTACCAACTGAGCTATGCCGGCGTTTCTTAGTGTTTCGTACGTTTCGTATCGGAACGGTGTGCAGTTTAGCAAAACTCAGAATCCTTGCAAGTGTTTTTTGCAAAAAAAACCTCAAAAACTCATAAAATCAATCCGTTTGACGATAATTCAACCGCTTTGATCACTGCGCGAGCTTTTATTTGGGTTTCATTCCACTCTGATTCAGGATTTGAGTCGACAACCAACCCTGCACCAGCCTGTACATAGACCTTATTTTCACGAATAACACAGGTTCTGATCGCAATCGACATGTCCATTTCGCCATGCCAGCCCAAATAACCCACTGCGCCGCCAAAAATTCCACGTTTTACCGGCTCAACTTCGTCAATAATTTCCATTGCACGAATCTTTGGGGCACCTGAAAGCGTGCCTGCTGGAAAAGTTGCCTTAAAAACATCCAAAGCATCGACATCATCCAACACTTCACCTTGTACATTGGAAACAATATGCATGACATGTGAATAACGTTCGATCACCATTTGATCAGTCACTTGCACTTTACCGATTTTCGAGACACGCCCCACATCATTACGGCCTAAATCAATCAGCATTAAATGTTCCGCAATCTCTTTTTCATCAGAAAGCAAATCTTTTTCAAGCGCCAAATCTTCTTCTTTGGTTTTTCCTCGTGGGCGTGTACCAGCAAGCGGACGTACAGTCGCGATTCCATTTTCGAGTCGAGAAAGAATTTCCGGTGAAGAACCTACGATATGGAACGGCTTTTGATCTAAAAGGGTCTGGCCTTGCACCAAAAATAAATACGGTGATGGATTGAGATGTCTTAATGCGCGATAAACCTGTAAAGGCTCACCATCAAAATCCGACACCATACGATGCCCAGGAACAACCTGCATCACATCACCAGCACGGATATATTCTTTAACTTTCTCAATTGACTCAAGGAATTTGTCATGCCCAGTCAGTGACTCAAAATGCGGAGCGGTATGTTTTTTGGCAACCAAGCTGATTGGCATAGCCAATAATGCCTCAATCTCATCCAGCTGTTGCTGAGCCTTGGTATAAGCCTCTGTATCATTAACATCTGCATGTACGATTAAAAACAAAGTATCTTTTAAGTTATCAAATACAATGACGGTTTTAGACAACATCATCCATAAATCTGGCAGTCCAACGGGATCCGCCTCAGGCACATTCTTTAACCGTGGCTCAATATAACGTACTGCGTCATAACCAAAGTAACCCACCAAGCCGCCAGTAAAATTAGGCAGCGCGGGTAAATCTTGCTGGGTGGGTACTTTAAACTGCGCTTGAAAATCACGGATATATTGAAAGGGATCTGCACATGGCTGGGTATCTATCGAGCCATCTACCGATTTGATCGTGAGCTGTCCTGCATTACAGGAAAATACGATTGATTCACCCAGTCCAATAATTGAATATCTTGCCCAGTTTTCACCACCTTCGACAGATTCAAAAAGATAAGCTTGTTGATGCTGTTTTAACCGTGCAAATACAGACAATGGCGTATCTGTATCGGCTAAGCGTTGGCGATATACAGGGATAAGGTTATAACCCGCTGATTTTAGTTGTTCAAATTGCGCTAAGGTTGTCATCAGGAATTCTCTCTATTTTCGATAATACTAAGTATGGATGTCTCTGCATTTCACTTAGTGACGCCATCGAAAAGTGCGTTTGCTATTCATTCCTCTTCCCTTTTTTCGCAACAATTTAAATATACCGGTGTTAAGCCAAAAGCTCTGTTAAATCATCCACCACTTGTTGTGGCTGACAGAGTTGAATATCTTCACCGTGATTATAACCATAGCTGACCACAATACAATCAACATCTGCACGGCGTGCAGCCTCGACATCATTACTTGAATCGCCAATCATCAAAGTTTTGTCCGTTGATGACTGATAAGTTTCAACACAATACAACAATGGTTTTGGATGTGGTTTACGCACTTCAAAACGATCACCACCTATTACATCGACAAAATAGTGATCCATTTGCAATTCTTCTAGAATTTTTCGTGCGGGCTGTTCTGGTTTATTGGTCACACAAATCAATTTCTTATTGTTTTCAATTCCCCATTCTAAAAACTCTAAAATTCCAGAGAATGGTTTGGTATCAACACAAGGCTCTGCATTGTAAATTTCCAAGAATGTATCCAAAAGCTGTTGATGCAGTACTGGATCCACTTCACCTTTTAAATACTTCAATGTACTTTCACAAAATAATGAGGTGCCTTTACCAATCCAAACCCGAACCTGTTGTTCAGTGACTTGGGGTAAGTTCAAACGCGCTAGACTTAAATTCATGGCACGATATAAATCAAATGCTGAATCAACCAAGGTCCCATCCAAATCAAATAAAATCAGTTCACGTTGGTCTAGCTTTGCCACATTCATGATTTACACCTAAATCGAGTTTTAATTTTTAAAAACGAAAATACAAAAAAACAAAGGCATGCGATTGCATGCCTTGAGTGTAGCGCATTCGCAAATTATTTAAACAATAGCCATGCAATAATTGCCAAAATGATCAAAATCACCAGTGTTGCCAAACCTAACTTTGCATTTTTCTGGGTTTCGACGTGTTCTTCTGCAACAATCTCAGGTGCTTTAACCTGCTCTACTTTTGGCTGTGTAGCCGCATGAATATCCACACCTTCTGGAATTGGCGCAGGTTTAGGGATTGCTACACCAGACGGCATACCTTCACGGTTGATTTGCACACTGCTATCTCGTTCTGAAAGCTCAGGCATGCCCTGTTCATTCATCTGATCTGCCACTGTACGTTCTACTGGGGCAGCTGGTTTAATTTCAGCAGTCGCCACAGCCTCAGCAGGTTGTTGAACTGGCGTTTCTATTGGAACTACAACCGGTTGAACTTCGACCTCAGGCGCTGCCTGTTCAGTTTGCAAAACAACAGGTTTTACCGGTGCAAGTACATTAAATTTAACACTGGCAAATTGAACAATATCACCATCCATCAACAGTTTATCTTGATCGATACGGATATCATTCACAAAGGTACCATTGGATGACTTTAGATCTTGAACCCAAAGTGCATCTTCTTTTAATAAGAATGCAGCATGGCGACGTGAAATTTCCGCAGCTTGTAATAACAGGTCTGCATCTTGATGGCGTCCAACCAGCATATCACGGTCAATCGTGACTTCCTGCCCTTCTAACTCACCTGTAATTGCTTGTAATTTCCAAGTCATGATTATCTTCCCATTCTAATTCAAGTCTATCTTAGCATGACATTTCTACAGTGCTAAATCAGCGTAAAACCAAGCCTTATGTTGCCCACGCCACAACAGAACACACCACAATACTTTAACAAGCTATTTTAAATATCAAATAAAGCATGCGATTAGAAGCACTTGTTACGCGAAGCCCACAATGCTACTGCTTACGGATATCATTTGGTTCCTCTGCAACGGGTGTAGTCACCGCATTGCCTTGTACTGCACTTGTCTTGGCACCTGTAGGCACTTTTTGATACTGGCTTGATGGTTGTGCTGTCGGTTGCGGTTGTACTAGCTTAGGCTGCGAACTTGGTGTTGAGCTAATCGGTAGTCGTTGCTGAAAAACATCATCCACATTGGCTGGGAGTTTGGCAAAATTACCATCTTTATCCATCGCCAATTGCAGACTATACAGCTGATCATAACGCTGTTGAGATACACGGCGTATATCAGCGTTATCACCAATTATTGTTGGGTGGATAAACACCAATAAGTTACGTTTAGCATTCGATTTGCCTTCCGCTCTAAATAAACGGCCTAAGCCCGGAATATCACCCAAGAAGGGTATAGATTGGCGTGTATGGGCAGTATCATCTGAAATCAAGCCACCTAACACCACGGTTTGCCCATGATCTGCAAGCACAGAGGTCTTGATTGAGCGTTTACTGGTGACCAAATCCGTTGCCTGTCCTTTATTTTCAGCAACTGCAGAGACTTCTTGCTCTACCTCTAAGCGAATCGAACCACCCTCACCAATATGCGGAATTACCTTTAAGGTCACCCCCACATCCTTACGTTCAATTGATGTATATGGGTTGACGGTACCCCCTGTCCCAGTACTGACTGAGCCTGTAACAAATGGAACGTTTTGCCCAACGACAATATACGCTTCTTCATTATCCATTGTGACAATCGATGGCGTAGATAATAAATTTGACTTGGTATTGGCTTTTAAAGCCTGAATCACAGCACCATATAGTCTACGTGAACCATCAGCACCTTCTTTATAATCTCCTAAAACAAGAGAGGCACCTGGACCGACAGCACCACCTAAACCAGCCGCACCACCTGATAGATAGCCTGCTGCCAATTTAGCTAAACTTGTACCCACTTTATCAAAGTTAATTAAACCCACACCACTACTTAGATCACCCATTGCCCATTGCACACCGAGTTGATCAGTATCATTACCCTCAACCTCAATAATCGTCGCTTCAATCAATACTTGTTGACGACGGACATCAAGCTGTTGGATCGCCGCTTCTATTTCGCGCATCAGTTGTGGCTCAGCTTTAACCACCAACGCATTTTGAGCACCATCTGCAATAATACTCACACCATTGGCATTAAAACTGGTGATATTATTTTGATTATTGTTATTTGAGTTGCTGTTTAAATTAATTGCTGGTGTTGAAATACTGCTTCCAGTGCTTGAGCCGGTATTCGATGATGAATTGTTATTATTGTTAAAACTGTTGCTATTGCTGTTGTTAGAACTACTATTAGAAGAATTATTTGAACTAGAATTGACTGCCTGACCAGTAACTAAGCCTTGTAAAATTTCAGATAAATTCTTTGCACTGGCATATTTTAATTTAAAGACTTTAAGACCGCCTAAACGATCCGCAGAAGGCACATCCAACATTTCAATCATATTGCGGATACGTTTACGCGTACCTGTATCCCCTTTAATCAAAATACGGTTGGTCCGTGCATCAGCAATAATACGAACCCGTGCCCCAGCAAAGTCTTTCGATGCGCCTGTCGAACTCATGGCATCCAATTGCTTAATGATCTCTTCAGCTTGACTCTGTTGTAAAGGAACAGCTTCAATATCATTTTGCCCAGTACCATCCAAGTTGCGAATAATGGTTTCAAGTTGATAAATATTCGCTGCACGATCAGACACAATTAACGCATTGGTGCCTTGTATGGCCGCCAAATGTGCAAATTGTGGCATTAAAGGACGTAATGCAGGGATCAAATCATTGGGGTTGGTATTTTCCAACCAGATCACCCGTGTTACCACCTGATCACCACGTGCATTATTGCGTGGGTCATAAGGTACACCCGAGTTTTTTACATTACTGTCTGGTACCAAGCGAATGGTATTCCCCGATGGAATAGCCACCACACCATTGACATTCAGCACCCCTAAAAATAGGTCATAAACTTCATTTTTATTTAGAGGTTTATTTGAAATAACCGTGACATTACCACGTACACGGGGATCGACCGCAAAATTTTTGCCCGTAATATCTGCAACTTCGTTGATAAAAGCCGTGAGATCAGCATCGCGTAAGTTAATTTTCCACGTCTGTGCATGTGCTGCTGTACTGACCGCAACCATCATTGGTGCCGCTGCAACTAAAGCCCAAAGTGGTCGATTGTGATTCAAAAAAGCCATAACTTATTATCTATCCTAATTTTATTTGTAGTCCTAGCCACTTACAAACTTTGCTGAATGGTCATCACCTGATCACCACGCTTAATTTCAATTTTTACTTTGCCATCACGCTTTGCTTGTTCTAGCAGCTGAACATCACTCTGTCCTTGACCTACTGATTGTCCATTGAGTGAAAGAATACGATCTCCAGATCTTAATCCCAGTTTATTTCGGAGCGCTGCGGGGGTCTGATCTGTCACTTCATAGCCTTGACCGCCACTTGCGTTAACCCCCATGTTCTTTAGGTATTCGTCCCGATTTTCATTCATCTTCTCAATCGCCTGCCCTAAAGCATTTTGGCTTGAATTTTGTTGTGGCGATGGCACAGGATTACTTGCTGGCGGGCTGGTATTTTGATCTGTAGATTGCCCTGGCATAGGCTGATACAAACTATCCAGCCCGGTAAAACGTAACTCTTTACTGTTATTTCCATTTTGACTTAAAACAATATGATCCCAATATACTTCGGATAACTGATAACTGGTACCCTCAATTGGATCACCCACCGCATAACGATCTGCTGTTTCTTTGACTTTAATCACCGCTGAAGAGAAACGCGCAGGATAACTCACGACTACACCTTGCAAGACCATCGGAATACTGTCATCTGCAGTCGCACTAGAACCCACTTCCTCAAACAATGAAAAGCTTGAAATATTGGGCACTTGGATTTGTTGTGAACCTAGACTCACTTGCTCTGGTTGCATGACTTGTGGCGGTGCAACCACCCACCAAAAAATCGAAGCCAGTTTCCAGCACAATGCTAAAATTAAAAGAAATAAAACAACAGGTGCAAGGTGCTCTGTTTTTTTCCAAGAAATATTTTCAAAGCGTTCTTTTATATTCATTAGAAACCACCTTGAATGAGTGGTTGTCTAGAACTAATCACAAAAGTATCTAAACCAGCCTTTCCATCATAGGAAGGCACATTGAGTAACATGCGTTGGGTTAATTGCACATCTAACATCATGGTTGGATCTATGCTGATATTGGCCATCTTCTGGCTACGTTGATCTTGTATATCCAAAATCAGTTTACCCGCTTCATCTTTAAGTTGTGCATTTAAAGACGGGATATTCATTTGATCTTGACGCTGTCCAAAAGTATAACGAAGCTCACCACCACCCCAATGCAATTGACCATCTACATCACTAAATCCAGTGTCTTTTTTAAAACGTAGGGTCATATCTGAAATTTGAATTGCATTCGCTGGCCACTGCCAATTTGCAATATTCTTTAAAGTTTCTGGTGCAATCTGACCTTGCATCTGATTAATAATTATTTTTTTACCAATGCCATAGCCGACAACCCCATTGAGCTGAGTTTGCCCACTATGCACTTCAACATTTGCGCCCACACGTAATAAAATCAGATCCCACGGGCGTGTTCTCCACGAAACGGAACCACGTAAATTACCCTTGCGCCAATCTGCTTGCCCTTGCCAAATATTTCCACTGACATTTTGTAAGGTTTGGTTGTTCTTATAAAATTTAGAAATCAGCCATGTTGCAGGGACTTGCAAAAGTACAAAAATTAAAAAAGCGACAACTCCAGTAATCCACCACGTGATCTGTTTTGATTTTTTATTCATTCATCTTTACCATCATTCATTTATTCTTCCATGCAAGATGATGCCCTCTTGTTTATACATTATGCATAATTTTTGCATAACGCCAATTCACTCGTATAAAAAAACCAAGCAGATTTGCTTGGTTCTTTGATTTTAAGGTCTTTGAATGACACTTAGATGAAGATTAGATCAAGAAATCTTCTAATTTTGCACCTTTTTCGATTTCTGCAACCAACCAACGTGGTTGTTTACCGCGTCCAGTCCAAGTTTCAGAAGTATCTTTTTTATTGCGGTAACGCGGCTCAACAGCTTTACGCGTTGTCTTTTTACGCTTTTGCGCGCCGTATTCAATAAACTGTTCTAAAGTTAAACCAGCAGATTGCGCAATTTCAATAATTTTATTATAGGCATCTTCAACTGCTTGGTCTTTTTTACTTTCAATTAAAGCTTCTGCTTCAGCTGTTAACTTTCTTAACTCTTCAACCGATAAATTACTAATATCAGGCATCATTAACTCTCCACGTAAATTTCTTAATACTTATTTAAAATAACTTCATAGCAATAGTATTTTCATTTATTCCAATAAGCAATACATATATTCCCCAATAAACACATAAAACAACAAAAAGATTATTATAATTACCTCAAAGCGCTTATTTTTAACATCAAAATAAAGCGAATGCAAAAGAATATGCTGTCTTATGTTTTAAATATAATGATGATAATTGAGGCATTTTTATGTATTTTTCAAATCATTATGCACTGTAGCTTCTAAATCAATTATAATTTTTCGCAACTGTTGGGGAATTAATGCTTTTTTCATTGCTACTTTATCGACAAAAACAATAACTGCTTCTCCGTCCGCCACAATCTGCTGTTGTTGCTGACTGAATAATACATAATGCATGCGTATAGCACTATTTCTCATTTCTTCTACCCGCGCACCAATATGTAGCACATCAGGATAAAATACAGGTTTTAAATATTTGCATTGACTTGAGGCAACCACAGTTAAAACATCTTGGTCAAACACATTTAAACGATCAAAATATTCAATACGTGCACTCTCAATATAACGATAATACATCACATTATTTACATGACCAAAAGCGTCCATATCGCCCCATGCAACCTTTTGCTCATAAACGATCGGGAATTGTGTCAATGGATTCATGCTGGGTTCTCAAATTTTAAATTGAATATAATTGCTATCTTTTTCAAAAATTGAATTCAATTGTTGAATTAATTCATCATTTCCATTTAAAGTGGACTTGATTCTTAAATAATTCATTAGAATATCATTTGGATATAATGACAGAAGTTGATCTGCTTCATATTCCCGCTGTGTTGCAATATATATATGCCATTTAGCAAAGCAAAAAACAGGAATGTTCATATATTTAGATTCAAGATTTATAATCTGTTGCTCTAAATATTCATAATCTGGATTCTGTCTAAGCAACTGTTGCTGGAACCATAAGTGGAACACATCTTGGTCAAATTTTTCATTAAGTATTTGAATCACCAGCTGCTGTTGTTGCTGAGCAAGTTCAGGCAAGCGAGTAATAATTTTTAGCCAAAGCACTTTTGTCTCATAAGGCATTTGATCGAGTTGTGGTTCTATCTCTAAAAATTTTTGCTGTAATAGTTCAGTATCTTCAAAACTTGCTTGGTCATAACAACCCAAAAGCTGTATTAACCACTGCTGTTTAGTCGCAGTTTCTAATTGTCCGAATTGAGTTGAGTGTAAATATTGCCACGGATATTGTAGGGCGAATTGTCCCCATAATTTTTGCACGGACAATTTATAACTTTCTGAAAGTTGATTCAGCCACGGTGAAAGCTCATGTCCATTTAAAAACTCTAAATGGGTGAGGGCTTGCTGACTGTCTTGTTGTGCCAAATAAATTTCGATACGTAAGATTTCCGCCAATTCAAAAGCGGATGGAGAGCTGTGTTCTAAAGCCTTTAATGCTTCTGAATAATGCAGTTGTTTGAGTAATAATCGGGATTGCACAATCGGCTTTAATAAACCAGATTGATCAAAAATCGTTTGGATCACCTGCTCTTGTTCATCTTCACCATCTAATAACCACAATACACCAAACTGTTCAAATGGGTGCAACGTGCTAAAACTCAGTACTTGTTCTAGTTTTCTTTTTTCTCTACGAATATAACGATTGAGGAAATACCATGCCACATGCATCAAAAAACTGATGCCAACGCCAGCAAAGGTTAAGAACCATAAATTGGTTTGAACTTGAATATTGTGCCAGAGCACATAGACATAACCCGAGCCTGCGGTATAACTCAGTACACTCAGTACAGCCAGAATAATCAGGCTAATAAAGGCATAGATCAGAAAAATATGTTTCATCGATCTACCCCAAAACAGCCAAGCTATTCAGCTTAGGAATCGGCGGCTGCGATGTTTGCTTCATTTTTAATATTTTTTGCTTAATCTTCTGACTAGCAGCATCGGGTAATATATCTAATTGTTGAATCATTTGATTCAGCATCTCTTGATATTCAGCAGTTTGCCCTTTGACTAATAATTGTTGCGCCAGTAATAATCTTAATTGGACTTCTTTTAAAATAAATTTACGGCTTGCCAATGCTGGCGTGTTTGTTTCAACAATATCGACTTGAAACCATTTTTCCCAAAAGTATTGCGACTGATCTTGATCTGGTTTTAGTTGATTATTTTTCAATTCAGTGATGAGTGCTTGATCAACTTGTTTAAGTAAAGCCTCTAGTTGATCTCGCTGGGCATTTCGTTCAATCACAAAGTGTTGAATACTCTGTATATCTTGCGCAATGGTTTGATGTAGGCTTTGTTTTACTGCATCTGCCAACGCATAATGATCTAAAGATTGATTTAACTGAGTAAGATGCTCAAGTGCATACACAAACTGTTGTTGTTGCATAGCAAATTGCACCAACTCTAGTTGCTGTTTAACCACTACACTAGGATGAATACCAGCAATAGGCGTTTGAATCGAAGCGGTTTTCTTTGCCACCTCTTGAGTCGGTTCATCTGTTTGTCGTTTTACTGCCACCAATTGATCATTCAAACTGGCATTCTTTTGTTCACTTTTATGCAGTGTTTGTTGAATATCATTGAGCTGTTGTGAAACATGATAGAAGTTATAACTCAACTTAATGAGCCATCCTAAAGCGATCAACAATAAGACATAAATAAACTTCTTCATAACTTCCTTTGCAACTGCACTATGGTTTGTAGAATGGTTTCTGGCGCTAAATTTGAAATTTGAGTGCTATTCAAACAGGTCTGAGCTGCATTTTTACCATGTCTTAATAATTGATACAAACGCTCACCCAAAACTAAATAATGACAAGCACTCACAATCTCTTGATGATCTCGGGTCAAAGCCAGCCAATTGTGCCAACTGGCTTCACTGCTGATACAACTCCAATAGGGCTTTTCAAATTGCTCAATTTTGGTCACAAAATCTAAAAATTGTGCCTGAGTTTGTTGAGGAAATGCGCGGTCATATAAAATAAAGTTTAAAACATCAATATGACGCGCTTGGCATTGTTGCATCATAAATTGACGCCCACCTTCACCACGCCAAAACGCAATTCTCTTGAGCTCTTTTACCTGATTAAACAGCGCTAAGCTTAGCATGCCTTCGGATGTTTCCACCGCAGGAACATGGCTTTCCACCCCATAATCTAAGAGTCGTTGCGCAGTTTTTTTACCTACAGCAATCCACTGAATATGTTGGATCTGTGCAAGTGATAGACCCGATTGCTGAAGATATTGCATACCAATCTGAACAGCTGTAGGACTGACCACAACAATAATTTGAGTCGATAACAGCTGTAAATAAAGTTGTTGTAATGTGTTGTTATATGGACGTGGTGTTAATGCCAATAATGGCAGATCAACCACGTCAAAACCAGACTGGCGCAGACATTGGGTCAATGGCTGAGCCCGATCAATGGGGCGCGTATTAATAAATAGCATTGAAGCCTAAAAACTAAGCTTGATAAAGTGCTTTGAGTATTTCTCCAGCACCTTGTTGAAGTAGCTTTTGTGCAAGTTGCACACCTAACTGCTCTGCTTGATCTGGCGTACCACTGACTTGGCTACATAACAGCGTTTGTCCGTCCGCACTTCCCACACGCCCTTCCAAAGACAGTGTTTGATCGTTCAAGGTAGCAAAGCCTGCGATAGGCACTTGGCAGCCACCTTCTAGATAAGCATTAAAAGCACGTTCAGCACGGACACAGGCATTGGTTTCAACATGCATTAACGGCATGATTAAATCCAAAATCTCTTGATCAGCTGAGCGGCACTCTAAACCCAATGCGCCTTGACCTACCGCAGGTAAGCTTATTTCTGCTGGCAGTGTATGACGAATACGATCTGAGAGTTCTAAGCGTTTTAAGCCTGCACTGGCAAGGATAATGGCATCATATTGACCTGCATCCAGCTTGGATAAGCGTGTTCCAACATTGCCACGTAAATCAATCACATTTAAATCAGGGCGTTGTTTTAAAATCTGACATTTACGGCGTAAGCTCGATGTACCAAGTGTTGCGCCTTGTGGTAAATCATCAAACTTTGCATAATGGTTAGAAACAAAAGCATCAAAAGGGTCTTCACGTTCACAAATGACCGCAAGCTCCAAACCTTCTGGTAATTGCATCGGCACATCTTTCATGGAATGAACGGCTAAATCTGCACGACCATCCATTAAGGCAGCTTCTAATTCTTTGACAAATAAGCCTTTACCACCAATCTTGGCCAAAGGTGTATCTAAAATTTTGTCACCTTGGGTTACAAAGGTAACCAATTCTACTTTTACATGCGCGTGTAATTGCTCTAAACGATCACGAATATGCTCAGCCTGCCACATTGCGAGCGGGCTCTGGCGAGTTGCTATTTTCAAGGTTTTCATCATTTCAGCTTTGCCAAACTTTTAAACACTCTAAACTTACTCTGCAATCGTAAAAATGCAAGTAAATTATCAAAATGATTTAAGCTTCCCATCAAACTATAAATTCTGCATCCGTTCGCGCAGTAACGGTAAGTGACGACGACTGACTGCCAAACGCTCGTCTAACTCACGGCATCGTACCTGATACTGACCGGAGGACACCATTTCCAACCCATCTAAATAATCTAGAGAAATTAAAGCATTACGATGAATACGAATAAATCGATCTGCGAACTCTGTTTCTAAATCTTTGAGCGTTTCATCAATAAGCACACTACCATTTTTATGGCGCACGGTGACATATTTTTGATCTGCTAAAAAATAGTAAATATTTTCAACAGGAATTAGCTCCAAACCTCGATAGGTTTTTGCAGCAATTTGCTGTCTTTGCACTTTTTCTTCCATGAGTTCTTTTTTTTCTAGGTGAGTTAATTGAGCTTGAGTCAGTTTAGTGACACTCTCCAAAACCGTTTCTAAATCATCCTTGGCAATTGGTTTTAATAAATATCCTTTTGCTTGAGATTGAATGGCTTGCAAAGCATGTTCATCAAATGCCGTACAAAATACGATGGCTGGCGTCGGATTAAAATGTGCTAAATGCTGCGCACAGCTTAAACCATCCATTTCTGGCATTTGAATATCAAGCAACACCACATCTGGCTCGAACTGCTGAACCATTTCCAATGCCTGTTGACCATGTTGCGCTGTTGCAATAACCTGATGCCCAAGTTGCGACACCAATCGTGATAAGCGTTCCACTGCAAGCGGTTCATCATCACAAATCAGGATGTCCATTGCTCCTCCTTACCCAAATATATCGTCTTTATTTTAATGAATTTCCCAATCATCTATTTTTATACTGATATTGGATTACCATTGTAAATAATCCATTCCCTGCATAATTCCGAAAATAAACAGAATCGCCAAAATGTGCTTTTAGACGCTGTTTTACATTTTCTAAAGCAATTCCATGCCCTTCTCGTACTTTTATTCTATCTTGTAAAAATGGGTTGGTAATGACTATGTTGACTTGATTTTGCAATATTTCAACCAGTATGCCGATCTTGGCATCGATAATCTTTTGCTCAACCCCATGAAAAATACTGTTTTCAATTAAAGGTTGTAAGGTTAATAAGGGAATTTTGACCTGATCTAATAACAGCGGTTGTTGAATATTCCATTCCACATTTAAACGATCTCCCAAACGAATTTGCTCTATTGCAATATATTGTTGAGATAACTGTATTTCTTCTTTTAAGGTCACGAGCTTTAATTCTTGAAAACTGGCTCTAAACAATTTGGATAAATCTATCAGCATTTGTTCAGCTTTATCGGGATCAATCGCAATTAAACTCACCACGCTATTTAAACTATTAAATAAAAAATGTGGATGAATACGTGCTTGCATGGCCTGAATACGCGCATTCAATTCACTATTTTGCTGCAATACGGCTTGTTCACGGATATACAAGTAGCGTAAACAAAATGCGCCCAGTAATACCCCATAACTGACATGCAAAATAAGATTATGCGAAATGTCTTGCATGGAAATATTTTGTAAAGAAAAATGCGTTCCCCAATAATGAATAATATTTAAAACCAGTGTTGTACACAACACAATCGCCAGTAAAAGGATAAAACTGAATATTGAAATAGATAAATAGGTATATTGCGATAACCTTTTTTCAAATACATCCTGAAAAGCTGCAAAGGCCAATAATATCCAATTAATATATAAAATATATTCTAAAACATGCCAAAGATTTAAATTGCCCCATGATTGTGCTTCGGCCAGTGCCAATAAAAAAGCCAACACATTACTGGAAATAAATAATTCGAATAAATACTTGCGATGTCCCATTTTGCTAAAAAAATAAGACTGATAAAAACCGCGCCCAGATTTTATTGATGAATGATTGCGCTTTACTTCGGCAAGTGAGGCTGAATTTGTTATACTGCGTTTAGTTCTACTGCTTTTTTTCCTACTGAGCCGATATGACCACATCTTCTAATTCCTCTAATCCGTCACAAGCCCAAACTTCAGGCATGTGGGGCGGTCGTTTCTCTGAAGCTACTGATGCCTTTGTTGCTGAATTTACTGCATCAGTTCAATTTGACCAACGCTTTTATAAACAAGATATTGCTGGCTCGATCGCACATGCGACTATGTTAGCAAAAGTTGGTGTCCTTACAGAACAAGAACGTGATGACATTATCAATGGTTTAAACACAATTAAAGCTGAAATTGAAGCAGGTCAATTTGAATGGCGCATTGATTTAGAAGATGTGCACATGAATATCGAATCTCGTTTAACTCAGCGTATCGGGATTGCAGGTAAAAAATTGCATACCGGTCGTAGCCGTAATGACCAAGTTGCCACAGACATCCGTTTATATGTACGTGACGAAATTGATGCGATTTTGACTTTACTGGAAAAATTACAAAAAGGCATCTTGGGCTTAGCAGCGAACAATACTGACACCATCATGCCAGGCTTTACCCATTTACAGACTGCACAACCTGTGACTTTTGGTCATCATTTGATGGCATGGTTTGAAATGTTGGTGCGTGACTCTGAGCGTTTAATCGACTGCCGTAAACGTGTCAACCGTATGCCTTTAGGTTCAGCTGCGCTTGCTGGAACAACGTATCCTATTGATCGTGCGTATACTGCGGAATTGTTAAACTTTGAAGCCGTTGCTGAAAATTCTTTAGATGCGGTATCTGATCGTGACTTTGCAATTGAATTTAATGCTGCTGCATCTTTAATCATGATGCATTTATCACGTATGTCAGAAGAAATGATTCTTTGGACTTCTGCACAATTTAAGTTTGTGAATATTCCTGACCGTTTCTGTACTGGCTCATCGATCATGCCACAAAAGAAAAACCCAGATGTTCCTGAACTGATTCGTGGTAAAACTGGCCGTGTCTATGGCGACTTAATGAGTCTGCTCACCCTCATGAAAGGTCAACCTTTGGCCTATAACAAAGACAACCAAGAAGACAAAGAACCTTTGTTTGATGCGATTGATACAGTGCGTGGTTCATTGATGGCTTTTGCAGATATGATTCCTGCACTTGTACCAAATATTGAAATCATGCGTGAAGCGGCGCTACGTGGTTTCTCTACCGCAACAGACTTGGCTGATTACCTTGTAAAAAATGGCGTTGCTTTCCGTGATGCACATGAAATCGTAGGTAAAGCCGTGGCTTTAGGTGTGCAAGAATCGAAAGATCTTTCTGAGTTAAGCCTTGAGCAATTACAACAATTCTCAGATTTAATTCAAGCAGATGTGTTTGAAAAAGCTTTAACCCTTGAAGCATCTGTCAATGCACGTAATCATATTGGTGGTACTGCGCCTGCACAGGTTGCTGCTGCCATTGAACGCGCTTATATCCGTTTAGAAAAACTTTATGCATAAGGAGTTTTGATATGACTCGACAAGTATTTTGCCGTAAATATCAAAAAGAGTTAGAAGGTTTAGACTTTGCACCCTTTCCAGGTCCAAAGGGTCAAGTGTTATTTGACACAGTGTCTAAACAAGCTTGGCAAGAATGGTTAAAACACCAAACCACGTTAATCAATGAAAAACGTTTAAACGTGTTTGAACCAGATGCAAAAAAGTTTTTAGAAGAACAGCGTGAAAAATTTTTGGATAATGATCAATCATTGGAAATGGCGGAAGGCTTAAAGCCTGAGTAATGTCCACAGCCTCGCAAAGCAAAAATCCAAAAGTGATGTGCATCTTATGCACATCTAAACAATCCCCGTCAGGGGATTTTTTTATTGCTTCATCGTACAAGATGACGCGATCACATGTGCTTATAAATTTAATCTTATATATATTTACTTTTCCCACGTATAAAAAAAGGAGTCTTGGAGACTCCTATAAAACTTAAAACATGGCAGTGGGTACATGCTGTGCAATCAATATACATTGATCGCATGGCTTAATATTGACCAAAGATACCGAAAACGCTGACCAATCACGACAAATTATAGATTTTACACGACGCAACCAGTTCATTTCACAGCAGTTTTAAACAGATCAGAACAAGCAACAACGTTCAAAAAGCCAAATTAAGCCACAGAATCATTGAGCTTTTGCGTATTGTCCTCAACCAATAGCGGTTTTTTCTCTACCCATTTGGCTGGAAAATATTTTTCTATGCTGGATGATAACCAGTTTGCGATTGGCTGAGGCAGTTTCACACCTAAAGGATTCTGCTCTTGCAGATCCGCAGAAGAAATCACCCGTGTTCCCATCAGGTAGTCAAACCAAGGCTTAGTGACACACCAGTTGGCATCTTGGTTCGAGTTCATATGGTGATCATAATGCCAAGGAATTTTCTTCATCGCCCAATCTGGCTCTAAATGTGCACGGCGATGGATATAATAATAATTACACGCACTATAAAGCGATGCCGCAACCATTCCTTTCGAAATCGGGTAGAAAATCAAACTTGCCGCACCTGCAACCACCGCCAAAGAAACGATTTCATTTTTGGTTCGCCAATTTGAAATCCCTTCTACATAGCCATCATCATGAAAATCTTGTTTACGCACTTCACGATGGTGTTCCCAATGCGATTTCATACTGCGTGGTACTGGACTGAACCGAGGTTTTCCTGGGCGATGTTGACCATGTAAAATATAGTTATGCGCCACCCATTCAAAGCCATTTGCGACGACCAATCCGACTAAAAAACCTTTTAACATAATCAATCCCTCTTGCTTATTGTGAATATAAAACATGCTGGGAAATAGGTATTGACATCAAAAAGTATTTTCATTGACAAATTACGACAAATTAAAATAGTATAATGTTTAAACTACAGCTGACGTAGATCACACAATAACAAGATGTGTAAATGATGCAATTAAAGGACTATGCGGGCTCGATATATGGCGGGCTTGGGCAATTACTCTATACTTTTAGTGAAGCTAAAGGTCTAAACATCTCAACCAAATTACAACAGATTCAAAATGTTGAACGCTTTGACTATACCGTTTGGCGTGAAATCTTGGATGACATTCAATCGCAAGTACAAAGCCCTGCGTTGGGTCTAGACATCTCTAAGTATGTACAACCCAAACATATTGGTATCATTGCCTATATTGCACAATCTTGTGACACGCTTGGAGAGGCACTCACCCGCTACCATGATTTTCATCGATTGATTTATGATGGAAGCCCCCTGAAAGTTGAATATTATGATGAACAGCACATCTCGGTACGTTGGGAAAATCTACCCACCCATTTAACCACTCAAATTACTGATGAAATTGCGATGGCCGTGGTGATTCAGTTTTTAAGACAATTTATATCCGATGATATAAGCCTGTATCAGGTTAATTTTATTCATCCTCAACCTAAAAACAGCATGGTATATCAAGCATTCTTTAAGTGTCCTGTACTCTTTCAACAAGAAAAAGTCGAACTGATCTTTCCCATCAGCGCACTTGCGATTTCTTTTAAACGCAGTGATCAAACTCTGCAAAAACTGCTGATGCAACAAGCCCAAGCCTTACTTGAAAGCTTACCCAATGCCACCCAGTTAGATGAGCGCTTACAACAAAGTATTTTATTGGGATTACAAAAAAACAATTATCAAATCGAAGCGATTGCCAAACAACTGAATATGTCGATACGCCAGTTACAACGTCATCTACAAAGTCAGAACACCACCTACCAACAACGTGTTCAGGATGTCCGCCAATTATTGGCCTTTCAATATCTACAAGATCCACATTTAGGTCTGCATGAAATTGCCCTGCTTCTCAGTTACTCAGAACAAAGTGCTTTCCAACGTGCGTTTAAACAATGGACAGGCTTAACACCGCAACAATGGCGTATTCAGCATCGAGAATTTAAGTAATTGTGAATTAAATTTATAGATAGAAACAGCATATTTCACCATTCTCACCACTCATTTTTTTAGCATCAAATATCTGTAAAATATAATTTTTTAAAATAAAATCAGAACATTAGCCGATATTGATATGAATATTTTTTATTTGTGATTTTATTTTCATATTTTTAGACTATTATCTTTATACAGAAAATAAAAGTTGTATCCACCCCACGGTTATCAACTATCTAAAAATAGTCATATAACCCCATTCCGTTCAAAAAAATAATTTAGGAATCAATATGAATAAATATCTCGCAGAATTTATCGGAACCTTTTGGCTGGTGTTTGGAGGATGTGGTAGCGCAATATTTGCCGCTGCTTTTCCAGAACTGGGCATCGGTTTTGCTGGTGTTGCACTGGCATTCGGTTTAACCGTACTCACAGGCGCTTTTGCTTTAGGGCATATCTCAGGCGGGCATTTTAACCCTGCTGTCAGTGTGGGTTTATGGGTAGGTGGTCGTTTTAATGCCAAAGACTTAGCGCCTTATATTATTGCTCAAGTCATCGGTGGTATTTTGGCCGCATTTGTTTTGTATTTAATCGTACAAGGTCAGGCGGGATTCACAGGAACTGGCGGATTCGCCAGCAATGGCTTTGGTGATTTATCCCCTGGCAAATATTCTTTAGTCTCAGCCTTGTTAATTGAAATCGTATTAACCGCCTTTTTCTTAATTGTTATTCTCGGTTCAACAGATAAACGTGCACCTGCTGGCTTTGCCCCGATTGCCATCGGTTTAGCACTTACTTTGATTCACTTAATTAGTATCCCCGTCACCAATACTTCAGTTAATCCAGCACGAAGTACCGCTGTGGCTTTATTCGCCGAAACAGCAGCATTGAGTCAATTATGGTTATTCTGGGTGGCGCCAATTGTCGGTGCAATCATTGGAGCACTGATTTATAAGGTTGTGGGTAACGAGCCTCAATCCTAAATAAATTTTCAATGTAAAAAAACCTGCCACAGCAGGTTTTTTATACATATAAACCAATGAATTAGAAAGTAACTGATTCAAAAATGGCTTAAAAATAAATATGCTCTTTAAAGAAATGGATTCTCTATTTCACCTTCGCTTTGACGTGCTAACTGTTCTGGTAGGTCACTTTGCTTCTCTAAGCTTGCCACAACATCATTGAGATAGCTTTGTAAAAGCTTAGCCGCTTTTAAGCCAGCTTGATCTTTGGTGATCTGTAAATTGCCATAAATACTGACACAATCAGTTTGATTTTCTAAGGTTAAATCATGAATTGAATGTGATTCGGTGCCATTCTCAAACGGTTTAAACATTTTTAATTTTCTCAATTTTTTTCGATCTTATTCACAGTATAAATAGATTCTCAAAAGATACTGCACCATCAACGCTAAATTATTTCAAAATTTGTAAAATATATTGCAACAACGCTTCAACCAATTGTTTAACCAAGGCATCTTTGGTTTCAGGATCGACTTTCGGCAATTGGATATCCGATGTCGCTGTTGAACCACTTTTGGGTTGGAACTGCTTTTGCAGTGCGGTGATTTTATCCTGACTGACCTCTTCTGCACATTGGCTTTCCGCATCCCAATGTGAGTACTCAATTTCTTTATTGACCTTGACCTGCTTTGCGTTCAAAGGCAATTTATAGGTATTGCGCTTTTGTTCTTCAGTCAGTTGTGGAAATAAATTCATTCCCAACTGTTCTTCTAAATAGCACACGCTGACCACTTTAACCTGAAGTGAATCATTATTTGGCGCATAGTACGCACCAATGATCCCGTGTTTAGGCAAGTAAATCGCTTTATAGATCGCGGTTGGAACAATCACACCCTTTCCAATGGTTTTTAGTTTTTTGCCAGAAAACACTGGGCCAGTGACCACATAGACATCTTTCTTTTGCTTGGTGACAATCGCACGAGTTGCTTCTTCTAACTCACGCCAAACTTGTTGGTTATTTTTAGCAGCTTGCGGCACCATATTGGCTAAAGAAAAGCTGTCGAACTGTGATTCCTTGTTAGGCATATCGGCATTGGGTGACATATGACCACGATCATAGCCTGAACCACGATAATCCGATAATAATGCACGATGTGTAGCGTTCACACGTGGCTCTTCATGGAAATTATCTTCACGTTTAATCTTTTGACTTAAGCGCTGTGGAGATAAATATTCTGCTGTCCATAACGGTGTTTTAGAAACACCCGAATACATCACATTAAACCCATTAAAACATAAGGGATAACTGTTTTTCTTTAAACTTTCTTTGATTAAAACAGGTGGTTGCTCTCGATAGAACTGATTTAAACACGCAGAGTTATTGGTACTACTTTGGGTAAACGGCAGTAACTGAAAAATTTTCTCTTGGCCAAACGCAATCGCAAAACTTCCAGTAGCAACAACACCTAACACCATTTTAACTACTGAATTTTTCAACAAAGGCTTCCTAAACAAGGTTAAATAAACAATCCACTCAAAACTGATACAAATTAAGTTTTTGAATTTAAATAGCTTAACAAGTCAATAAACTGAAAGATATTGTGTCGACCTTCAACCGAGTAAAGCTTCTACGATTTGTGCTTAACTAAACAACATTCCATGTAACAATTTATTGTTTATTTCACAAAAAATGCTAGAAAATCAAATATCTTACAGATGCTTTATTGCACTTGCGAAGATGATTATGTCATGTTGCGCAGTGTTGTTCGACAGCCTTGCGACACAGTTTGTCGTATGGAGTCGTTTTATGCTGATGTATCGCGATTTGCTGGGGAGGATTGAATAATAAAACGATTCAAACTCAGCATTCTAAAGGGTTTGATACTATCTCAGCGCAATATCAGCCTATCTACTTTTACAGACTTAATAACACAAATGATAAAGGCCTTACTTGCTGGGTTAGAGAAGAAGTCGTTGCCAAAAATAAAGTGAATCAATGTAATACACCAACCCATAAAACCCATGGGCAAAAAAAAGCCAGAATGACTTCTGGCTTTTGATTGATATGAATTTAGATTTCGATCTGGCTGCCCATTTCAACCACACGGTTTGGCGGGATTTGATAAAAATCACTCACTGGGCTGGTATTGCGTTGCATTGAAATAAACAGTTTTTCACGCCATGGCGCCATTCCATCACCCACAGTATGAATCAAACGATCACGTGAGATGAAGAAACTGATATGCATCATGTCAAATTCAACTTCAAGCTGCTTATAAGCCAACTCAAGCGCGTTTGGAATATCAGGTTGATCCTTAAAGCCATAGTAAACAAAAACCCGTTGGAAGCGCTTATCTAACACTTCAACACGAATTCTTTCTTGGTCTGGCACATAAGGAACATCACGGGTAATCACCGTTACCATAATATTGCGTTCATGCAGGACTTTATTGTGCTTGATATTGTGCAACATCGCATGAGGCACAATATTTGGATTACCGGTTAAGAATACCGCTTGACCGGGTACAAACTGTGTTTCATCACTCAAACTAACACTTTTAATAAACAGATCCAACGGCAAGGCATCTTTTTCCAAACGGTTAAAGACAATTTCTCGCCCGGTTTTCCACGTCATCAGAATAGTAAATACGATTGCACCGATCAGGATCGGAACCCATCCACCTGAAATGATTTTTAATGAGGTTGACCCAATAAAAATACTATCAATCACTAAAAATGGGATAGCAAACAATGCCACTTTCCACTTTGGCCAACGCCAAAAGCCATATGCCAAGATTGAAATCAAAATCGTATCGCATAACATGGTCATGGTGACCGCTACACCATAAGCATTGGCAAGATTGGCACTGTTTTGGAAAATCACAATCAATAAAAGAATCGAAACGTAGAGTATCCAGTTGATAAAGGGCAAATAAATCTGACCTTGTTCCACATCCGAAGTGTGATGCACAGTTAATCTTGGCAAATAACGTAGCTGAATGGCTTGGTTTGCCATTGAAAACACACCTGTAATCACCGCTTGTGAGGCAATCACCGCTGCCGCTGTGGCTAGGGCAATCATGGGATATAAGCCCCACTCAGGTACAAGCAAATAAAATGGGTTTTCAATCGCACTTGGATTACGCAGTAATAACGCACCTTGCCCTGCATAATTTAATAACAAACAAGGCAGCACAATGATAAACCAGCCTAAACGAATCGGCAGTCGTCCAAAATGCCCCATATCTGCATAGAGTGCTTCACCCCCCGTAACCGTCAAAATCACCGCACCCATGGTTAAAAAGGCCACAAAGGGTTGATGAAAAATAAAGTTCAGTGCCCAATGTGGACTGAGCATGCTTAAGACATAGGGGGTTTGGCTAATACTATGAATACCGATTAAACCGATAGAGGCAAACCAAGTTAAGGTGATTGGACCAAAAAACTTACCCATGGTTCCCGTACCATGTCTTTGTACCAGAAACAGTGCGGTAAGAATCCCGATTGCCAAAGGCATCAACCATTTATTAAACATGGGTGTGGCAATACTCAGCCCTTCAATGGCTGAAAGTACTGAAATTGCTGGGGTAATAATGCCATCACCGAAAAACAGCGATGCACCAATAAATCCCAAGGCAATTAAATAGATTTTGCGATTATCTGCGATACGATTAGATCGTAAGTTCAGCGCCAGCAAGGACATGATACCACCCTCACCATTGTTATCTGCTCGCATGATAATGGTGACGTATTTAAAGCTGATGGTGAGCATCATGCACCAGAAAATCAGTGACAAGATCCCAAGCACGGTCGCTTCAGTGATGGCAATGTGTGCAGTCAGAAAACATTGGCGTAGGGCGTACAAGGGACTGGTTCCAATGTCTCCAAATACCACCCCTAATGCTGCGAGTGTGATCGCAGGTAACGCGGCTTTTTTTGCAGTACTTTGCATAGATTCGTCTTCAAAAATTTAGACACTATTTTTGCGCAATCATATCACTGTGAAATTTTTTTTGCTCTAAATCAATTGTTGCTTGGCAGAAATCTTTTTTTTGGTTATTATCCCTCGCCTTGGTGAAGTGTCCGAGTGGCTTAAGGAGCACGCCTGGAAAGTGTGTATACGTTTATAGCGTATCGAGGGTTCGAATCCCTCTTTCACCGCCAAAATTGAAAAACTGCATGCCGATGCAGTTGGGAAAGGCTTAGATCTTAAGGGTTTAGGCCTTTTTTGTTTCATTAAATTCCAGCACATCCATTGCAATCCCCCACTTTGCATGGATACCATTCAAAATGCTTACCGATGCTCAAGTTAGAAAAATAAAGCCGTCAGACAAGAAAACGAAATATTCTGATCAAAAAGCATGTATTTAGAAGTTACACCTTCGGGTGGTATGCATTGGCGCATGAAGTTTCATTTAAATGGAAAAGAGAATATCTTCAGTATTGGTACATATCCTGAAACGACACTCGCCCAAGCTCGCCGTGCCAGAAATGAAGCTCGATTGAAATTGAAAGATGGGATTAGCCCCAACGAAGCGAAGAAACAAAAAAAATTACAAACAGATGAAAATACACTTTTTAAAACACTTGCTATGGAATGGATGGAAGATCGTAAAGCCGTCATAAAAGAAACCACTTACTTACGAGATCTGTCTGTATTTGAAAAAGATCTCTTCCCTGCTTTAGGCAATATGCCAATTGATCAAATCAAAGGTAAAGATGTACTTATATGCGCTAAAAAAATTGAGGCTCGTGGTGCTCAAGAAATGGCAAAACGTTCAATTCCTTTAGCTGGACGTATTTTCCGCTTTGCAATCCGTAAAGGACTGATTGAGAATGATCCAACTCCACATCTTCAAGAAGCGTTAAAGCCTCGTAAAGTGAAGCATATGGCTCGATTGGATATTTCGGAGTTCCCACCTTTTCTTGAGCGTATGGATCGTTATCATGGCAATCCAATGATCAAGACTGCCATTCAGTTAATAACCTTAACATTTGTGCGCACTGCTGAACTTCGCATGATGGAGTGGAATGAAATTGATTTTGATAATCATTTATGGAGAATTCCAGCTGATCAAATGAAGATGGCTCAACCTCATATTGTTCCTTTATCTCGACAGGCAATTGAACTGATTGAAGGATTACGTCCACTTACTGGCAATAAACAATACGTTTTTTATAATCACAGTACAGCTAAGCCAATGAGTAGTAACGCCTTACTCTGTGTAATACGAACAATGGGCTATAACGGCAAAATGACTGGACATGGTTTTCGTGGACTTGCCTCTACAACCTTACATGAACAAGGCTATATGCATGATGCAATTGAAATTCAATTGGCGCATAAGGTTGGTAATGCTGTATCTCAGGCTTATAACTCTGCTCAACACCTTCAATATAGAACTAAAATGATGCAGGATTGGGCTGATTTTATTGATGGGCTAAGAAATAAAACTATAAGCTGATTATCAATATACCTAAATCAAAATTATGGAATTAAATAGTTCTTCTACTTGCATAAAAATGTAGGATACCCTATAACACTTAATATAAAATTTACAAGGACTTCCTTATGGTGAAAACTAGAGCTGAAATTAATCAAGAAAGTAATGAACGCCGTGGAATAATTAACAAAGCATTTAAATTACATCAAAGCACAGTTGATGCTATTCGAAGTTTTGCAGATGACTCAGAAAAGTCTCAAGCTCAACTCGTAACCAATGCTTTTGATGGTTTTTATAGACCTTTGCCTGGTGGTTATGAAAATGAAGATGGTGAATACATTTCAGCAGATATCTATATATATCATCCATATAGTTTAGAAACATGGCTCATTATCACTAATGTTAGATATGACTATGATGAAGATAGAGAAATTGATTTTTATGAAATCAATTTTGAGGACATGATTAATTATTTTATTAGCCAGCATTTGCCAGGTCTTCATATCAATCATATCAAGATTTTCTACACCCCAATACTCGGCTCAGGTGAGTTCTACAGACCAAATTTCTCCAAATTAAAGCAAGAAATGTACAAAGAATCAGTATCTTTCTTCTATGACATGTTTCATGAGAGGTGGATCAGGAAATTTGAACAACACTTATAAGTGATATTTTGCTCCCCAAATGATGTTATAAACATCAATATATGGAGTATTTTATGGCACGTAGACCAAGAAGAAATCATTCAAATGATTTTAAAGCTAAGGTAGCACTTGCTGCGATTAAAGCAGAAAAAACACTTGCTGAATTGAGTGCTGAATTTGATGTTCATCAAAACCAAATTATCGACTGGAAAAATCAACTGATTTCAGCTTCCTCGCAAGCTTTCGATCAATCAAAAGCTCCAACAGAACCACCCATCGATCTAAAAAAACTACATGCAAAAATCGGTGAGCAGGCATTAGAAATTGATTTTTTAGAAGGTGTGTTGAAGAAACTGGGCCGCTTCAACCACAAAAGTTAATCGATGACTCACTTCAGATTTCAGTATCTAAGCAAGCTCAGCTGCTGAAAGTCTCCCGTGGTTGTTATTACTATCGCCCAAAACCTGTGAGTGCATCAGATCTGAAGCTGATGCGGTGTATGGATGAGTTACATATGCAATACCCTTTTGCAGGTAGCCGTATGATGCGTGATTTGTTGAATCGTCAAGGACATCATATAGGACGACGTCATACACGTACTTTAATGAAGAAAATGGGCATTAATGCGTTATATTGCAAACCAAATTTAAGCCAGGCTAATCAAGCTCACCGCAAATATCCATATCTGCTCAAAGGATTGGCTATTCAGCGCAGTAATCAAGTGTGGTCTACGGATATAACGTATATCCCTATGGCAAAAGGCTTTGTTTATTTATGTGCTGTGATTGATTGGCATAGCCGCAAGGTACTTGCGCATAGAGTATCGATTAGTATGGAGGTTACATTTTGCATAGAAACATTAAATGAAGCTATTGAAAAATATGGTCGACCTGAAATATTTAATACAGACCAAGGCAGTCAGTTTACCAGTGATGCATTTATTGATGTATTGAAATCAAATGGCATTCAAATCAGTATGGATGGTAAAGGTCGATGGGTTGATAATGTGATGGTTGAACGATTATGGCGGAGCGTTAAATATGAAGAGGTGTATCTCAAAGCCTACAGCAATGTTTTGGATGCGAAGAAGCAATTAAACGCATATTTTGAATTTTATAATTTGAAACGACCTCATTCGAGTCTGGACAAAATGACTCCAGATGAGTTTTACTATGACCAGCTACCACAACAAAATAAGGTAGCTTAACTAGAGCAGAGTATCACTTATAAATAAGCTTTTAGTTGTTCAAACATGTGGGACCACCTCTCATGAGATGCCGACTTTATTTAGATACAAAAATCTTGAAATGGTCACATTAACAGAAGATTCAAAAGAATATGAATTACTAGCAAAGCTTTATTAATTTAATCGTCATAATTTAGACAATTAAGCTTTATTTACATAAAGCTTAATTGTAAATTTAATAACTAGGCAATTAATAAGTCATCATCATCAACTTCCAGATCATCATAATTATCCCGTTCTAAATCAACGGGCTTAGTTTCTTGCTGATCATCCTGAATGTAGACTCTTTCAACAAACCGTTGCTTTAATGCCTGTCTTCTAGCTTTATAAAAGTCTTCAAAACATGTAAAACTCAGTGAAATAGAATCATCAATAAGTAAGTCTTTATTTGTAAAACCGCTATTATTATTTTTAATCCAATCCTCTAAAGACTGATCGCTTTTTGAAAGATTCAATGAATCATTTAATAAGTGTAAATTAGAAATAGAATTCCAATGATTAGCATTCATGTAAAATATTTTTTGTTCATCAGTAAAGTCTTCCACCTTTGTTATATTTTTCTTAGTGAAAAGCTTTTGAGGATGTAAATGATCTATATGGAAAATTTCTGTTGCTTTCAACTCTGGAAATAACAGATGTAAAACTGCCCTGCAACGGATTTCTCCGTATTGAATATTCAGCATATTCTCAATATATGCATCATCGAAGCGTAAATCTTTATTTGTAGCTTCGTAAGCCTTAATAATTTTTTCCAAAGGAAAGTATGGCTCTAACAAGTTAGTTCTAATCACTCGTCTCATACTTGAAATAATAGAATCAGCTTGACCACCAAACACTCCTTTTAAAAGCACCATATAGAACCATTGGCTAATTTTGTCTCTTTGCTCAGTTTGTTTAGATAAATCATTAATTGTTAAATATAATGGTTTACCAAATTCATCACGTTTTTGATATAAATAATAGCAAATTGGTATTACAGCATTTTTAGATGTTAAAGATTGAGCATTCACCCCAAACTTTCTAATCAGTTTAAAAGTTTCTTTTATGCAATCTTTTATTGGCTCCCATTGGGTTTGAATTTGTTGTACTCTTTCAGTTGTAAAATTTTTTACTTTAAAACGGACATCTTCATCTATCAGCATTAGTGCGGTTTTTAATATCCAATCTCGCTCAATATAAAAACCCAAATCTTGTGACTGATAAATCCAATTTGTTAAATTCTCAATTTCTTTTCTGAAGTCACCATCCCAGTTCGCGACAGCAATAGACATTAGCAAATCCGAGAAAGCTAACTTTGTCCCACCACTATTTGTCCGAATAAACACGTCTAATACATGATCAACTTCTTGACTTTTTTCATTAAAATAATGAATCAATTGTTCTTTATGAACAGCCATATACAATTTCAAAAGAGTTTCAGAAGCAAAACTGTTTGTAGATAAATTTCTACGTGCCAACTCTGGAAAAACTACTTTTAATATGGCATCAGCTAAATCTACATTAGGCATATTTAGTACATCATGCAGGCATAACCAATTTTTAATACCTGAGTTATTCAATTGTTCAAACTGAATATCAGTTAAAAATTTAAAGTTATAGTGCATCATTGACTCATCATCATCTAAAGGTTGAGATAAATCTAAATACAATTTACGTGGTGGTAAAAAACTTTCATCATAAGCTGTTGGCCACCATACTCTTGGCTGTTTATAAGCATAAGTACTACATAAACCAATATATAATGATGTTAATCTTTGTTGACCATCAATAATTGCCTTAAAGTTTTTACTACTCGCATTAATTTCAATATGAGGGTTTTCCTCATTAAACCGCTGACAATATTTTGTTAAGAACTCATAAAATTTATAATTTTTTTTAATTTCAGAGTCGGTAATCTCCCACATCATGAAGGAATTTATAGGGTATCCTCTTAGGATTGAATCAAATAGCTGACAAATTTGATTACTTGTCCAAACAAATTTTCTCTGAATTGCAGGTAATAAAAAGTCATTTGATTGAATAGCATTTACAGCTTCTTTTATCGTCAACGGTTTTTCATATTGTCCAGACATAACTCCCCCTTAGAAGCAATATATTGAATTAATTTTCTATAATTTTTAAGAATTAAGAATACTTCAATCTATAATTGAAGTATTTTTTTTAACATTTTCTCAAGATATGCTGTTCCATTACCCACCATAAATAAAACATTCTTCTCAGAAAATTCATCTTCAGAAAGTGAGTTATTCAAAATATCCTTCATTGGCGTAATAGATAGAATAAAACTATTTAATGTTAAGTCAGTATGTTCAAGCTTAGCCTCAATATTTTTGATCTCTTTATAGAACTCAATTTTAGCATCGTCATGATTCATGTTTCTGATGCCTTTAGGATCAACTAAAGTTAAATATTGCTGTCCTGTTTGTTTGTTCACTAGCCACAATAAAAAGTCAGGGTAAAAATTACCAGCCAAAGCAAAACCCAGTCCACGATACTTATTATCAGCATTACGCAACAAATAGAGTTCATGATCTTTCAAGAGTTCATTGGCATCTGGTGTATTGATAAAAGCCTGTAAATCTACAATAAACTTTACCTCACTACTTTGAGTATGACTCGCATAATCAAATAACATTGGCGACCATGTAAACGGAAGACTTTCATCCTTTTTATCCAACAATGGATAAAACAGATGACGATCAAATGTAATTGCTCTAAAGCTTCCGTCTTCTTTCCAAGGTACCAGTTTTTCAACATCACCTTTACTCACCAATTTTTTCAAAGTTTCTAATCGGTCAAATACTTCTTGAGCTTCATTATTTTTACCTTCTTTCGCTGTGAGCGTATATTGCTCACAAATTTGCACAGGTAAATCTTTATCATCTAAGCTAAATTCAGTAACTTCATAAAACTGCCCTTCATAAGCATTCTTAATCGCATGATAGAACTTATCCATATAGGATTGTAAAAGCTCCGTTAAAATCGCTTGCTGTTTTTTAATTCCACCTACATCACTAGACAACTCTGACCCATCGACCAAAAGCTTATACCAGTCTTCCATAGACGATTTGATATTTCTTAGACAAAATTCTTGTAAATCATCAACATTCAACTGTAGATTGCTATATCCACGCTGGAACTTATATTGCTGAAGTTGCAAGTAAATTTCATCAAAATCAAACATACACATGATTTTTGGTGAAATCTCATGTTCTTGACGCTTATCTTTAACATCTGTTTGACGCTTTGACTTATCTGTATGAAAGGCTTGCAAGCGAGGATACAAATCCAAAACAACAAAAGGTTTTTTAATTTTACCTTCGTATTGTTTTGGAATTTTAAACATCGAAAGTTTGGACTGAGCTTTAAAACCATTGGCTTGATTATCTTTATAGCCATCTTTCAGGGTCAGTGTTTTTAAGCGAGGTGCGTTAATTTTATTAGTTGGAAAATCCAAGGTAACTAAATCTTGATTTAGGATAATTCCTTCATCATTTAAGTAGTCACGGAATTTTTCCATATAGTCAGCACGTAAACCAAAAATATTAATGGTTTGCATCAAATCTAAATGCTGTCCTTTAAACTCGGCTTTACTGTAAATCTCTCTTGGCGTTCTTTTTAAAGAAAAATTCTCACCTTTTAAACGCACACCACGTCCAAAGAGCTGAATAATCTGTGCACCTTCACCAGTCCCCATGTTCAATAAGCCCATGGTCGAGACACGCCAGCTACTCCATCCCTCAGTAAATTTACGAGAACCAATCAGAAGATGTGTTTCACTATCATCATTATTTAATGTAGGAAATAATGACTCCGCAAAATCATCAGTACGTGCATTTAGATAATGTGTCTGACTTGATTCCTCACAATTGTCATATAAGCCTTTTTCATCACCGACATTAATTACAGCAAAAGGTGTATTTTCACCAACTTGTAAGCGCAACTCGCCTTTATTAGCAGTAATACGAACTACATTCAAACGTTGATTGGTTGTCGCATTGAAAAAGCATTTTAAAATATCTTGATAGAGTTCAGTTGCATTTTGACCGTATAAAGGTGCAAAACGATTGGCAAAAATATTGTTTCCTTTAGGATCAACCAAACGAGATGTATTAGTAATTAAGTCATGCAGCCAACCGATCACCTTAGGCTTACGTGATGAATCCAAGAAGTCTGCCAAAAATTTGACGATGGTTAAAATATCAGAGTCATCATCATTAACTTTGTTACCGACAAAAACCCACAGTGGTTTTTCAATATTAAACTTGGCAAGTTTTATCTGATTCTTTTTAAAAAGATACTGTTGTTGATAAAATGAAAGTAAGCAAGCTGTAAGATAAAGATTACGCTCATCATCTTCATGATATTCTTTCATGTTCAGAATATTGACTTCTTTACCATAGCCATCTGCATAGAAGTATTTATACGAATAATCAAACAAAATACTTTTAGCATAGACTTCTCTAAGCGCTTCACGACGGTATTTTTGCTGATCTAAATCATCCAACTGAATATTTTTTTGCTGTTCTTCTGTCAGCTTACCTATGGCAGTCGAACCATACAGCATTTTGGCTTTTTGTTTTTTTGCATCTTCAAAGCGTTTATAAACATTGTCTGCTTTACTCACTGCCTGCCCAAAGGTAGCCGAATATTCGAAACTAAAGCCATCTTTAGTGAGAATATCACGACGCTCCATCCAAGCACCTGCGCTACTACTTGTACCACGGTGCCCTTCATCGATCAAAACAAGGTTCTTACCTTCCAAGCTCATCGTCGCAACAGTTTTATCACCATCAGTATCACTAAGCTTATTCATATCGATGATTTGAATTTCATCTCGATACAAGCTATTACGACTCTTTTGCTTATCAAATAAAGTTGCTTGAAAACCAGAGTCTGTCAGCTCTTGTAAATGCTGTTCACTCAAACCTTCATTCGGTGTAAGCAAAATGATTTGGTCTGGGTAAGTGCTATCGCCATTTTGATGTTGGAAATAGTCTAAATACTGCAAAATATTGACATGCATAAGTAGTGTTTTACCACTACCCGTCGCATTCCAGTAACCAATTTTATTTAGGTCTTCAGGCAAATACTGCTGAAATTGATCTGCATCAATTTTCTGATCATCATTATATTGTTCAAGTTCAATATTCAGCTCATTGAGCATTTCAGCTTGATAATTAAAATATTGATCTAAATACAACTCTGTAAAAAGCAACGAAAGATATTGGAAATATTTGAGATTTAAAACATGCCCTTCAATTTCATTACGTTTTTCAGTGATTTTTTGCCAATGCTTAACAATATTTAAGTCATAGCGACGTAAAACATTATTATCAATTTCATTTTTTTGATAATAATCCTCAGTTAGTTTAATAAAAAATTTAGTTTGACCAGCATTATCACCTTCATGCTCGATTCCCTCAAATTGAGGATAATCAAGCTGCTGTTTCATGCCTTCCAAACGGTTTGAATTAAACTTCGACCATAACCATTTATTTAAAATCAATTGCTCGTGGAAATTGACTTTAACTACTTTAGTTTTTGCTTTAGGAGCCTTTGCCACAATTCATTACTCCTCAAACATATTCTTTAGGAAGGTTTGTTCTATTGAACGAACTTTAAGTTGCTTTTCCTCGCCCTCTTTAGTGGTGTACTTACTCGCCACATTATGATCACCATTGATATAAATCAGTTGGTACTCACCATCGTTTGGATTAATTTTAAGTTTTGCCAGTAATTGATCAAGGTCTGCATAACCAATTTTGTCACAGTCACGCCATAACACAGTCGTGTACTCACCTGTACGCAGTTTGCCTGTAATTTGCACATAGCCTTTGTCTAACTGGTAATCTGCTTCTTGAACATTCATTCCAATGAGATAGTTAAAGGTTTCAACCAAATCAATAGTTTTACGTTCAAAAGCACCAGCACTATCCGTAGTAATATTCATTTGATAGCTAAATGGCTTTAGGAAGTCTTTCACATTAAGCAAAGAGTCTTTACTTTCTAACTCAAGCATATAGTGCATGAGATAGTCACTATAGGCATTTTGATCTTCAGTTTTGGCTGAGGCTTGTTGCTCTGCTAAAAGCTCTTGCTGTGTGCCTTTACGTACTAATTCCAAGTTATTTAAAGTATCTTCATAACTTTCAAGTTTCACAACTTTTAAGCAGTGGCTAATACCAGTCTCAGGATTGGTTGGTTTACCGTCTTTCCAGTCTGCTGAATACACGACTTTTTGAATACGTGGTTTAATGACAGTATCAAAATATTCCCCTTGTTCTACAAGGATATATTTACGAGTCCGATTTTCTAAGTCTTGACGATTATTATTAATTACAGCATGAGCAGATGTACCAGAACCACCGAAATAATCTATCATTGTATAGTTGGACTTCCCGAATGACTGCATCCAAAAAGTCAACTCTAAAGTTTTAACTGATTTTGGATAATCAAACTTACCAGATAAACCTAGCTGATCGAGCACATTTGTACCTTGAGTACCAGCATTGAACTCTGTTCCAGTCCAATTACTAAATAAGACTTCTCTCTTATCTTCATGAAAAATTTTTTGCTTTACTGATCCTCTTTCTGTCAAAAAAATTTCATTATTTTCTACTCTTGCTTTACCTGTCAGGTAAGATGATCTCCAAACTCGCTCCTCTCCTTGAGAATTAATTGGATAAATTCTTCTATAACCCTCAACAGTATTATTTAACGGGTAACTCGCTCCCAACTCTGGAGGAGGCTCAGTACCAACTATTTTATTTTCTGAATTTACAAGTAAAGCATAAAAGCTTTTCCAACGACCAAGACGGAAATTATTCTCACCTGTACCACTTCGCATAAAGCTACGATCTTCCTCCGCATCATCTTTAGGTTTTCCTAATAAAGCAGGTGCAGTAGAGGGGGATGCGTGAATAAAGTACTCGTGAGTTCTAGATAAGCGCCCTCCCGATCCCTGTGGATGATGATTAATAACTATTGGAGATATTTCACTGTAAGGGAATAATTCACTGGTTAAAGAAAGTGCATTTTTAACTTCATAATCATCAATAGCCATCCCAAAAGAGAATAAATTAGGATTAATTAATGACAATGATGATTGAATAGATTGATTCAACAAAGTTAGCCAACTTGAATGCTCAAAATTATTTTTATATAAAATTTTCGAATGAACGGTGTTATATGGAGGATCAATATAAATAAAGTTTAACTGTTGTTTATATTTATTATAAATTAAATTAAGAGCTTGAAAATTATCACTATTAACGATCAAACCATCAGTTTGGGCGTCTAAATCATCAATTCGTTTTAAAAGTTCTGCTTTAAATTCAGGATTAAACAATGAAGTATCCACCATCAAAGCTTGGTGTAGTTTTAAATATTCAACCGTTCCCCAACCTACATCTGTACCTTTAAAACCTAAATCTTCCCACTGTTGCCACTGTTCTGTATTGTCTGTAATTTCTGCATACAACGACTCATCCACTCGATCTAAAGTAATACAGTACTCAGCACTCACCACAAACTTTTTCTTTAACCAGAGTTTCTTCTGGAAGTCTTCAAGCGAAGCTAAGAAACTAATGATTTCTAAACCAATTTGACGCAAACATTTGATAATACTGAGTTGGCGTTCAATTTGAATAAATTGATCCGTACTCACGACATCATCCAAATGCATCACTTCATTTTTAATATAAAAATCAAGCTCATGACGTAGGAATTTACCTAAGTCTTTATGAATAAAATAATCTGCTGTGTTCTTCTGCGTATAAGTACTTAAATGCTTTTGCAACACTGTGCGTTTTGGTTCTTTTTCGGTTGGTGCAAGCTGTACTAAATCATTTAGCCAGTCAACAGCTAAAACTTCTGCACTCACAATTTTGTTAAATGATTCAGTATTTAATGTTTCTTGTTTCGAACCTTTAGGCAAAGTTACATATTCAAAAAGAATGGTCAGTTCATTATTTTGAATGGAGAATGGAACAATCGTTTCCTCAAACTCTTCACCTTCTTTATCTATGCGAATAAAGGTTTTTGGATCTGTCACAATAATAAAGCGACGGTCTTTGTCATTATCTTTACGGTTTTCACGAGCTGTATCTGCACTCACCAAGCGAAATAAAACTGAACGCTCATCATTCAATTTAAAACGATAGTTGCTAAACATCTCACCAGACTTGGTGTAGTACTGGTCTTTGTTCGCCCAATGCAACATGACTTCCTCACCTGAGTAAGGAATAGCGTAGGTATCACCTTTATAGCGACGTTGGCTAATAAAATCACCATCATCATAATAACGACTAAAGAATGTGAGCAAATGGCTATATATTTGAGACTGATCTGTCATTTCATGTACATCAGCTTGTGTTAAAGCAATATATTTTTGACCCAATGAACTTTCAATTGCTTCAGCATCAATAAGTTGTCCTTGCTCATTAAACGCACGTTTACCAAATTCTGCTTTCAGCTCAGCTTCTAATTCTTTTAAAACATTTTCATCAAGGCTCGACTTTGCTTCACCAAGATATTGTTCTACTTTAGTTTTTAAACGCTTATCCAAGAATTCTGAAATTTCTGCACTACGTGCATTTAAAATACGATAAACTCCAAAATCCAAATCAGGACGATTGATTTGAAAAATCTCTTTGAGTTTAGAAACAAGTGCAGAAAACTGAGTACTCATAAATATTTCCTATTTTTCAAAACCTTATGATCAATAGGTTCTGGTGAAGCGAGTTAAATTTGCAAAAGCAAAATTGGCTAGTATTTTATAGTATTTTTAGATGTTCAACCACAGTTTTAAAGTTGCCAAATCATTGATAAAAATAAAAATAAATGTTATATATTAATAATTTACACCAAATAAACAATCATATGGCTAATTTTTTTCCGAGTTTAGAAATTATTGATCAACTCACAGTCAAACCAACTGAAGGAGAATCATTTCTTTTAAATAAACTGGCACAAGAATTAGATGACACATTTGATGTTTATTTCAATCCTTATCTTGATGGAGATCGTCCTGACTTCTTAATTTTAAAAAAAGGACATGGTGCAATTATTATTGAAGTCAAAGACTGGGATATGTCAAATTATTTTATTGATAAAAATAATCATTGGCGCACAAATCACAATCCAAAAATAAGAACTAGCGCACCAATGCAACAAGCATTCAAATATAAGTCGCATTTATTTGAACTCCATATACCCTCATTAGGTTTTTCAAATATATTAAATTCTAACTTTTATAAAACAATTCAATGCTTTGTATATTTACATACTACGACAAAAGATAGATTATCTGCACTCTATGACCATCCTATAAATGAAGTAAAACAACTTATAAATTCAGCAAATGGGCAAAGATACAATTCAAAAAAATACCAACTAGAACGGGACAGATTTAATACGTTTGCTCAAGACGATATCTCTAGTTTAATTAAAAAAATAAATAACCTTAAAAAAAATCCAATATTTCAAGATCATATTTACGATGATTTTACGAAAATTTTAATTCCACCCAAGCATTTTGAAGAACAAGGTCATTACTACACATTTGATAAATATCAAAATAAATTACTTGATAGTGTTCCAAATACAAAAATGAAAATTCGAGGTGTTGCTGGTAGCGGAAAAACAACATTACTAGCCGAAAAAGCTGCTCGTGCATTTAAGCGACACAATAGTACTGTGCTAGTGTTGACATATAACTTAGCTCTTCGAAACCTAATACGTGATAAAATTAAAAAATCATTTCGCTTTAATAATTTAGAGTTTGACAATAAATCAATTGAAATAAGCAACTATCATTATTTTTTTAAATCCCAACTCAATAATTTAGGTATTCCATTTCCAACATCAGGTGATCAAGATGAGGATCTAGAAGACTTTGAAAATAATGAAATTCTTGACTTAGACTTTCAAGAAAAATCAAATGCTGAAATTATTGGTCTTTCAAGTAAAGACTTATTTGAAATTGAAAAAAATGCCCGAGATGAAAAACTAGTTTTAGAAATTTTTTTTGAAAGAGTATTTAAAACAGATCTTTTTAAAGAAGCTAATGAAAAGCCAATAAAGTACCAAACTATTTTTATTGATGAAGTTCAAGATTTTGAAGTAGAGTGGTTAGAAATCATAATTTCCAACTTCTTAGCAGAAGATGGGGAGATGGTTTTATTTGGTGATCAAAATCAAAATATTTATAATAGATTAATTAACAAGCAGGATTATCCTGTTACACATGGATTTGGTCATTGGAAAAATTTAAAAATTTCACATAGACAAGATGATAAAGCTTTTGCTGATCTATGTAATGCATATAAAGATACGTTTCTAAAGGAATATCCAGACCAATTAGAGCATGACATTATTGAAAACCTAGCTTTTTCATTTTCAGATAAAAAGTATTTACAAATCCCTCAGGCAAATAGTATTCAAGCAATCTATGACTTTATTTTTAAGACATTAAAAATGTTAAGTGTTAGTCCAAATGATATTACTATCCTCTCTTCAAAAATTGACTTTTTGAGAAATCTACAAAATAATTTTAAATTTCAAAGAACAGATAGTACTTTTGAGACACCTTTTGAATATGAAATGATTCAAAAAAAATTTGATGGCAAAGTTGAAAAATTTCTAAAAAAGAAAACTCAATTAGAAGAAAAACTACAGTCATGTCATCCATCTGATATTAACCATATTCACTCTGAAATCCAAAAATTAACGAGCTATATGAAAAATGCAGCAAAACAGAAATTAAAAGCACTAGATGAGTTTCGCAAACTCAAAAAAAGACATTTTAATGCCAATTCAGGTTTAATGAAAATTGCAACAACTCATAGTTTTAAAGGTTTTGAAGCTGATACCACTTTTCTGATCATTCAACCTAATGATAGTTCTGAAATTGTTTATGCTGGACTGACAAGAGCAGCAAATAACTTATATATTATTGATTTAGATACGAGCAATGTATATAAAAATTTCTTTGAGAAACAACTTTCTTAAATCTCATAGAGCGAATAGAAATTGATGAATTTCTATTCGCTCTTAGTTGAATTAAAAATTTAATTCTGTTTATTTCGTTCCAACTCTAATAAATCTGCATATTTGGGACGGTCTTTAAAGAAATCAAAAATTGTTGTTTCTTCAATACCTGCTTCTTTCTGCTTTTTATTAATCTCAACTAGTTCAGCTTTAATTTTATAAAAATCCTTAACTCTTTCTTCCTCAGCATAATTTTTAGCATTTTCAGCCATCTTTGCTGTTTTTTCTTCAAGTTTAGAAGACAATTCATTACACTTAGTCGCAAAGTTATGTAACTTATCCAAAATACCCATTTTCACCACCCACCACTCTCAATAATCTAATTGTATTTTAAACAACTTTCCATTGAACTATAAACAAGTTTTCAGCTTTACTTGAACGATGCAGCCTTTGTTCAAGAGCATCAATCATTGCATCACGTTTATCTGCAATTTCATCTTCAACATCAAAAATCTGCTGTCTCATTCGTCGTTTTTCTTTCTCAGCCTTTTGTATGTCTTCCTGTAATCGTTTTTCAGTTTCAATATCAGGTGCTTTTCGAGACTCTCTTTTAAGGCTAGATATTTTTAGCTTCACATCCTCAAGCATTTTTTCTACCGCAAGTAAACTATCATCAGCCCACTGATCCAACTTATCCCGTTCTTTTTTGAAAAATTCATCATTAAGTTCCAATGCATGATTTAAAACAACTTGATATTGTTTATCGACATTAGCCTGAAAAGCATCAGGAATTTGATCTGCCGTATTACACAAGACCGTAGCATTTACTTGTAGTAAACGCTCACAGAGGTCAACATCCAAAACCTTACCTGCATCGGTCATTGCTGTGATTACAATATGCTCTTCTTCTTGAAAAGAATCTAAACTTAATACCGTTATAGACAACCATCCTTTCTGACCTTTTAACTGATCCAATAAAGTTACCTTTTGACCATATTGACTATAATCAAACTGAATCAATTGTTTAGGTGTTTGTAATCCTTTGGCATTATCTAAAACAAATTCACCAAGGGAATGAGTCAAACGATAAATGAATGTATTTTCAGGGATTCTCTCACCTTTGCGTATAAGTTGATACTTTCCAGAAGGCGCATTCAAAATTGGAGATTTAGTTAAATCAAAACTTAGATTGTGATCATTAAATTTAGCAAATTTTTCAAGAATATATTTTGTAGATTGCCAAAATAAACGACTAATCTTATCCAACTGAAGCTCAGCTCGTTCTTTTTGGATCTTTAACAAATCATGAATATCAGCGTCAAAATGCTCAAGTAATAATTCTTGAGTACGCTGCATTTTTTGATTAATTTGCTCTTCAAGCTCATCCCTTAACTGCTTAAAGCTTCGCTCAATTTCTTCTGAACTACGGCACTGATCATAAATCTCAGAAATCCGTTTTTCAAAATTAATTCCACTTTCGACTGTACCCAAAATATCATTTGAAGCACCAAATACACCATCAAATAGTTGAAATTTGTCTTTCAACAATTCCAATACACGTTGATCTGCTTCATTCCTTTCATTTAAGAAGTTTACAACTACAACATCAAACTCTTGTCCATATCGATGGCATCGTCCAATCCGTTGTTCTACACGTTGTGGATTCCAAGGTAAGTCATAGTTAATGACTAAAGAACAAAATTGTAAATTTACACCTTCAGCTGCTGCTTCTGTCGCAATTAATATTTCTGCATCATTTTTAAAAAAATCAATAAGCGCTGTTCGTCTATCAATCGCTGGAGAACCTGTAACCTGATGACTCCCCATATATTTACCTAACCATTTTTGGTAAATACCTGTATTCACAGGGGATGAATTGCTTCCATTAAATCCGATTACTTTCCCACTGTAGCCACGAGCCTCAAGGAAAGTGATAAGGTATTCTTGTGTCCGCTTAGACTCAGTAAAAATAACAGCTTTGCGCTTGGCTCCCATTTCAAACATACGAGCAAAACCTTGCTCAATAGCTGAAAGCAATGCAAATGTTTTACTATCGTCTTTAATCTTATAAGCTTGTTGTATATAACGCTCAATTTCTTCAATTTCAGATTTAATTAAACTGGTATCAATTTGTTCATGATTAGCACCATCCTCAATATCGTCATCTAGTAACTCTTCATCCATATCCTCATCAACAATAAAGTTACTCAGCCAATCTTCATCCAAAGTCTGCCGTTCCAACAATTTCTGAAGACGTGTTTGAATTGCCTCTAAAGTTGCAATAACAGCGGGAGTAGATGATGCCAAAAGCTTTCTTAAAATAATGGATATTAAATGCTTTTGTTGTTGCGGAAATGCGTAACTGACTTCACGCTGTAAGTACGCACTAATCGAATTATATAAATTTTGTTCATCATCAGTAGGTGTAAATGGAACAGTTAAAGCATGCCGGTTAGTATAAGGTACATATTCCAAAACATCTTTACGCAATGTTCTTTGCATAAATTGCTGAATTCTTTTTTTAAGTGATTGAATATCTCCATCGATCACATATCGAGTACGAAATGCTTTTTCGTCGCCAAATAAATGCTCATCAATAATTGTGCTAAGCCCATACAGTTCCATCAATGTATTTTGTAATGGTGTAGCTGTTAATAATAACTTTTTCTTACCCCCCAAAGAACGTTTTAAACTATTTCCGATTTTATTACTTAAACGATGTGCATTTCTTAATTTATGTGCTTCATCAATCACCACTAAATCCCATGGAGTTTGTGCTAAAGCATATTCCATTCGATTTGCGAAAGGATAAGAGATTATTGAAATCTTTCCATTTTTAAACGGGTCATAGACACCATCTTTACGTACCATATTCCAGGTCTTCAAATCCAAAACTTGGGTAGGTAAATTAAATTTATCTTGTAATTCTTGTGCCCATTGCTTACGCAGAGAAGCAGGGCAAATAATCAATAAATTACGACGCCTTTCTGCCCAATATTGACAAAGTACTAAGGCGGCTTCAATCGTTTTTCCCAAGCCAACTTCATCAGCAAGAACAACACCTTTACTTAATGGATTATTCAAAGCAAAAAGGGCAGCTTCAATTTGATGAGGGTTTACATCGACTTGAGCATCAAATAATGACTGTGATAAGCGATCTACATCTGCAGGTGAACGCTTTTTAGTTATTTCCCATGCAAAATATTTTATTTGGTGGTTAGTATATAGCATTATTATAAAATCAATTTTCAACGTAACTTGAATATAGCAACCTATTCTCGTTATGAAAAGAATAAAAAAGGAAGCTTTCGCCCCCATAATTATTGATTTTATACCTTACCTTCCATCCACAAATGTACTTCCCAAGCTACCCAACCAATACGTGACTCACTTAAGCATACTAGTTTAGGAAATTATTGATCATAGTTCTTTGAATCAACATTGCTCACTTCATAGATTCCTTCATCCTATCCCAACAAAACCCCCTTTCAACCCACACATTTGACTAAAAGTGCCTGCACTATTATCCTTCCCTTGCTGGCCTACATTACCAGTCGGTTTTGACAGACCGCTTACAAAAGCCGCACAACAACATGATTCTAGTTTTGTGCGTTCTCTTAAGTCACACCTCTATGGTGAGGCTAGGAGGGGCACGCTTGCGTGCGCTGGTTTCCTTTTGTACCAGTCTGTCAACCCGTCTAGTCTTGCCACCATTATTTGACAGTAAGTTGGTAAGGCTCTTTCTAAATCAAAAGGAGTCAACCATGACTATTTCTTTATTTTCAAAATTTCACTTTATTCCTATTTTATCTTATCAATCTAAGCTGAATTGTATTTCTACCTTACTTCGGCAAAGAGGACTTTTGCACGTCTGATTTTAATCATTGGTGTATAGATCTCGCTGGAACTTACAGTCATTGGCTTTTTTGTTGATGTTGCTGTTTTAGCTATTGGTTAAACTGTCTGGATGGAATAAACCAATACCGCAGTAAATCATTTCTACGCCCTTTGAAATCAGACATCGATGTTTAATTCATCCAATTAAAAATATATCTAACAACAAGAATCAGGATTCTATTTTTATGAATAGCCAAATCAAAATATTCTTACAATACAGTGCCGTTGTTGCCTGTTTTTCAATAACCTCACTTTGTCATGCGGATATGAATCAAGTGATAGCACTGATCAATACCCCATCCTCTGCTCCCGTGATCAGACGTTGTGAAAGCAATATCAATTGCAATGCGTTTGTTGCGATAAGCAAGCAATGGCAACTCATCCCTAAAAATGATCGATTACGTTATTTTATTTATAGCGGTGATCTAAACGCCCTTATTCGAGAAGGTAAAGAATTAAAGGAACAGAAGTTAATTGATATTGATAACTTCGCTTATTAGGTCTTTGATTATCGTGCCGAAAATTTTAATGATCGATGGTTGTATATCAAAGGTTTAGCTGTCCTTAAGTATGTTCAACGTACTCAGTTTAACCAGCTGTGATTGATAAATCTGTCTATGTTCCATGCTCAAATTACAAGGAAATCTAGTCATGAAAAAATTAATCATCATGCTCACGGTTGTATCAACTTTAACAGCATGTTTTCAGATACCTGAGTCGTCTTCGCCTGATCTTACAAACGAAGCAGCTCACGCTCAATCTCAAGTTGGCTCTTATCAAGAAATGCAAGAGAAAGAAGCTGAGGCTGCTGCAATTGCTCATGATCGCTATGATCCTGACAGTATTTATAAGGGGGCTGAGAATGTTGTTATTCCACCGCCTCAACTCAAGCGTAAATTGTTATCAAGTGAAGCACTAGAGATTAAGTTTCGCCCTATCGACACTTCTCCAAACTTTAACGTCATCAGACAAACTGTTTATGATGTTACGCGTTTAAAAGTCATCTCTGAAATTGAAGATGTACTTGATAAAGTCGAAGTAGATAATCCGAACTGTAAGCTCATTGGTGTAGAACCGTTGACCGTCAAATTTCCTAAAGTGACCTATTATGGAGATGTGTTTAATCTTGTTTTAAAAGGCTGCTCTGCTCAGGAAATCAAGGAGGTTTATCTTTATACCACACATGGAAAATTAACTTACCACGCCATTGTTGAAGAATAATTTCTTTAAAATAATGACAGGTAAATAAACCCTTTTCTCTGTTTCAGCTCAATGCCTTACATTGAATCAGCGCAAATATTCATCATTAAGCTGAGTTGGAACAGAGCTTTATATTTCAAAGAAAAGTACGTTTAGAACTCAACTCATATTCCCATTGATCTTATCAATCACTATGCTAAGAACCTGTAGCCCCATCAAAATATCTTACTAAAGTCAAAGAGCAAACCTTAATATTTTTATACAAGATGAAATTTATTAATTTCATAGAACCTTTTATACTATTTTAGTAATTCAAATATATTTAACGAATTACTAATATAATCTAAATTTATTTATTTCTTGATAAAAAATTGTAAGTTTCATCAACAACATTGAATAAGTGAGTCATTTCTTCATATTCTTTTTCAGTATAAAAATCTTGGTTTAAAAACTCTTTTATATTCCGTCTAAATATACTCAAAGCTCCATATGGATAAAGTATATTTTCAAGATGATTATTAATATTTTTAATTTTTTCAAATTTTTCCTTTACCAGAAAAATTTCTTTATGAATGGATCTTTCAAAATTTTCTAAATACTTATTCTTATCTTGAAGCTTATCAATTTCTGTAATTAATAACTCTGTTTGACTTGTAATTTCATTAGCTTTCGAGTGTGATTTATAAGAACAGTAAAGTAATATTGAAATACCAGTAATATCAATTAGTGTCATTGCTCCTGCCGCCATTCCACCACCACCAGCAGCAATAGCTCCACCACCAAACCAAGCAAGTGTAGCATTATACGCAGCTGCCCCACTTAAAGTAGATATTGCCGTACCTGTTGAAGCAGCTCCAAAAAGCGACACAAGTGTCCAACTACCTAAAGCAGCTAAACCACCTATTGCAGACCCTTGAAGTAGTACCATTCCTGTATTAATTTCAGTTTCTGTGATTATTTTTAAATCTCCAATATTTTTTTTCATATTTCCATTTTTTTTATTATCTTCATAATTTAAAATTATATTACTTTGTTTAATTACTAATTTTTGGCTTCTATCCAACTCTTGAATAGTAAGATAAGTATACTCACCCAATTCATTAAGCTTATCATTAATAAGGGCCTGCAAATCAATCAACTTATTAAAATGTATTGCATATGAATGATATTGAATTTCATAGTTATATTTTGCAGTTTTAGCACGACCATGACCAAAACCAGTTATTAAATCTAAAGCAAATGTCCCTACTCCATAGTTATCATTACTATCTACTTGGAAATTAATTTTTTGTGGTAACTCTATTTTCGTTTTTTTAGGTAATTTTGTTGTTAAGAAGCTGTGTGAACGATTTGACGATATGACCAAAATTGCAATAAGCCCTACAAACAAAAAAATACCAATTATCATAATAGTAAAACTATTTTCCATAGAAATCATTTTAAATCCCCTTAATTTAAATAATTATTGATCCAACATAATATATCTCAAATAAGATAAGAAAAAGAAGATAGTCATATAACTCAAAATCAAATTATTCCAATCACTTACCCTGCTCAAAAAGGCTTACGAATGATTACTTATCTAAGATGATGAAATCAAGAATGCTAGAACTAAAGACGGAATAGATCCTCAAATCATTACATCGATTGTCTTTGAAGAAAAACTCTTCATTTCACTTCAATCTATATCGTTGTTTAGGGCTTTTCGGCTTATCTGGAATGGTACGTTCAATAAGGTTTGCGTCTAACGCAGGATTGAGATAATTCCTTTGGAATGTTGCACGATGAGATAAATTTAATAACTGCATCAAATCAGCCAAGCTATATTCTTTTTCCTGCATAACTGAAATTAAACGCTGAACTTGGTCGCTTACTTGTACGTCAACTTGAGCGCTAACATGATCGCTATCTTGAGCGGTGTTATTTGAGTCCAATATCGCATCCAAAATCATCTGCAAAATAAACTCTATAAATGCTGCAGAATCAGTACGGTCTGTGCTTGCTTGTAAAGCCTCATAGTAGGCCTTTTGATTTTGATAAATCAGACTCTCAACAGGAATATTTGCAAAAATAGTATTCCATCGGCTAAGTATCAATGTTTGCCAAAGTCTCCCCATACGTCCATTCCCATCAGCAAATGGATGTATAAACTCAAACTCATAATGAAATACCGAACTCTGAATGAGTGGGTGTTCTTGGCTATCTTTAAGCCATTCCAGTAAATCAGCCATTAAACGAGGAACCTGATTCGCTGGCGGAGCCATATGCACCACTTGATCACCAGCCATGACACCTACATTGGCGTGACGGTATTGTCCAACGTCATCAATCAAGCCTGCCATTAAAATTTGGTGTGCTTGTAATAAATCTACTTCTTGGCTGGGTTGCCATTTTTGAAATGCGTCATAAGCTTTTATGGCATTACGTACTTCTTGAACTTCTTTAGGCGGTGCAATTACAGCTTTACCATTCAAAATCGCAGTAATCTGTTCTGTGCTGAGGGTATTTCCTTCAATTGCAAGCGAACCTTGAATTGTTCGGATACGATTGGCTTTTCTCAGTTTTAAGTTGTGTTGGACTTCCTCTAAAGCACTCAAGCGCCCTATATTCTCACTGATCTGCGCAATCAGATGAATGATTTTTGATGTGATGGTATAAGGCGGTTGATATTTCATGCCATTCCTAAACAGAAGTAAATACAAAGCACAGTTGATTAAACGCTAAAAGTTTTGTCTTTTATAGGCTATTGAATGCTTTCAGAAATGGCACCCTCTATTTAACCATGACACTCTAGGCGAAATAAAAAAATCCTTTACCTCGTCTCAGTTGGCATCACAATATCCGCAGACTGACACACTTCTTGCCACTTGAGTTTAAAATCATCAATGGCTTTTTGTCGGGTTAAAGGAATTTGATAAATCGGTACACCCTTTGCATCGTCAATCATACCTTTTAACAATACCTGTTCTTTTGCAGACAATGCTTCAGGATTAAAATCAACATCATCCAACGATAAACCGTTTTGACGTAACTGCATTAACATTTCGGAGGTCTGTTCAAGTAACTGACATTCTTTAGGAGCTTCAGCATGTGCGACAGAAACCAATAATAATAAAATACTGAATCGTTTCATTCTCAATTGTTCTAGTTTTTGCTTAACTTAGTTATACGATATTTGAGCTATTTTTTGAAGCAAATAGATACATATCCACTCAACTAAAAAGACAATTGACTATTTCAATTCAAACTTTCTTGAATTAGTATCAAGTGAAAAGAACTTCTAGCACGATTCAAAGGAGGTGAAATACAAAATAAAAATCATATAGATGTAACGTTCTCTTAAGATAATCATGATGCGGTACTTATTAGCGATTCAAACAAGTTAAAAGCATAAAACTGCTATTCGGGAGTGACAATGAATAACAGCGCCAATTATGTAAGACAAGTCAAAAATGCTAAACGTGGTGGATACACCCCAACTATTGCCAAAGATGTAAATAAGCATAAAATTCAGAAAGCTATCCAATTGATTGAGCAATGGAGAAAACTCGCAAACGAATTGAAACCCCAAATGCAAATAGATATGGCAATCACCCTAGAAGAATGCGCACAAGATCTGGATCATATTTTAAGGAGAAAATAAGTCTATATTTCAAAACTGATAAAGATTTATTGATTTAACCCCAAATACTCAAGGCTTACCCCTCCGTAAGCCTTTTTAGTCGGAAGATTAAAGCGATTACTAATCGTTGCTCTAGTTGTCATTACTCTAATCGCCGTTACTATTTTGTCTACCTGCAAGTTAAAAGCGATAAAATCCTTTGCTCGCTAAAAATCTAAGCATTCATAGCACACTGTATTATCAGCTTCTAAACAAGACCTGATCGCTAAGACTATAAATATTAAAGATTATTCAATTGTTTATTTTTTGGCTTGCAATCTTATAAATATTCTGTAAAATTCTCGCCACGTTGCCGGCATAGCTCAGTTGGTAGAGCAACTGACTTGTAATCAGTAGGTCCACAGTTCGAATCCGTGTGCCGGCACCATTTTTACTTAGCCTCGCTTTTTAGTGAGGCTTTGTTGTTTTTGGCTTAGGTATTTTCTTATAATTTTTTGATCTGCTTGATCTCATCATAAATCATAAAAATTATGTTTTGACCGCGCTGAGCTGTATATATCGAACGATACCCTCTTCAAATAACCTTTGACAAAATTTTGCGGTCATTTGAATTTTTATTTGATCTAACCCTCCACGCTCCGTTTTAGCTCGTGTCGCAATATATTGACTAAAGCCAGCCAATACTGCTGTGGATATATCTTCAAGCGCGGATTGCTCAAGACCATGCTGTTGCAGTGCATGATTGATTTGAGTCGCGGTCATCAGTGATTTTAAATCGACATCAGCAGCTTTAAGTAGCCATTTATATTTCATTTTTTGTTTTGAATTTAAAACTGTGTCTGAAAGCATCAACGTATGAAAACCCAAACGACCTTTTGAATTTAAAATTGGAACGACTGAATTTAAAAATAAATTTAAATCGCTGTGGTAAGCCGCATCAATACACAACACCACATCAAAGGGTTGCGTAAAGAAAAGCGCATTTAAATTTAAAAAAGATTGGCAGTGAATCGCCTTAATCTGCGGGAGTTGTTTTTGAATTTTATCGACACACTGTTGTTGTAACTCAACCGCTTCTAAGTCTTGAATTTGGTAGTGTTCTAACCAGTACTTTAAACTGGCACCTTGACCACAGCCTAAGTCCAGTACCCGATCATGTGGTGTAAGCTGTACCGCTTGTGCAAGTCGTTCAGCAAGTTGCTGACAGGCTTGAGGGTAAGAGGATGTCGTCTCATCCCAATACCCTAAGTTGGTCCAAGCACACTCAGCATCATCTCCTAACATTTTTGCATCGATTGCATATTTATGTTTTGGAAGTTTTTGCTGAATCACTTGAAGCCATTTCATTTTAAATCATTCACTTATTCAGTTATGAATTCATTAAACTTTATATGAATTCACTGGGCTTTAATAGCCAAGTTGCGGAGCCACCTCAACTTTAGGTTTTAATCCAACAAATGGCAATGGTGCACCAAAAATTTCTGCGATATGCATTGCAGAAGTTACCGCAGATTCAAGAATTGGCAAACCATCACATGACCATGAGCCACAATAGAATACTTTACGATTAGCGACTTTATGACGCGCTTGTAACTCGATGTTTAAAGCCACTGTTTCAGAATCCACCACAGCACGAGTTAAGGTCACTGTAGAAATGACTTTCTTCGGATCGATACTGGTCACAGGACGCCATGTTTGGAACACTGGAGATTTACCCACCAAACTTGGTTCAATCGAGTTCAGCCAAACCGTAAATTGTTGTTTGGTAAATTTGCGATCCATCATATAGCTCAACACAGCCCAATCTTTACGATTTGGCGGCATCACAGATGCATCGGTATGCATAACCAATTCGCCTTGCTCAAACTTAAATTTTTGCAATAAAGCGATATCATCAGCAAATTGTTGTTTATTTAAAAAGTTTTCTAATTTATTGGTCGGTGTTGCAACCACCACACGGTCAAATTGAAATTGCTCACCTTGTGCATTTTCAACCAGAACAGCATTACCCTGTTCCTCAACTTTGGTGATTTCAGAACCGCTATGAATATCAATACCTTCAATCAATTTATCGACAAAAGCAGGCGTTCCACCATGTAAACGCAATAAAGCATCACCATCGGTTAATTGCTTTAAAAAGATTAAGAGCGGTTTTGCAGGCCATTCACCAATGGTTTTAGGGTCACAGGTGCAAATGGTATAAAGCACTGGCATTACTGCACCGTGCCAAAATACCTCTTCAATGTCATTGTGATTGATAAAATCAGCAAGGGTAATGTCTTGATTTTTAGATTTAAAAAATTGAGAAATGGCGGTTTTAAGCTGCAACATCCCTTTGACTAAACGCCAACCATACTGCTTAATCCCTTTACGGTTATTGATAATGGGGAAATTACCAATACGGGTACGTGATGTGGTCAACCAAGTTTCTGTTTTGTCTTCAAATAACCAACTGCATGCCATAAAGGTACGCACTGGAAAAGTTTTTATGCCGAGGTGTGTTGCAAGGCTCAGTGTATTTTTCCATAAATGCTGATTCATCACGCGCAAAGGTGCATCAATTAAACCACCTTCAAACTCAATGCTGTGACTATCCATACCACGACCAGGTAATGCTTCGAAGATGGTAATGTTATGACCTGCATCTTTAAGAATTCTTGCGGTGGCCAGGCCAGCCATACCACTACCAATCACTGCAATATCCAAAGTTATTATCCGTGCGTAACCATTTTTTTTATTATGAGCTATAGCCGATTAAATCGCGGTATTAAAAAGTTCCAGTTTTAACTTTTTTTGTTGGAAAATTTTTAGGAAAAATCTCCATTCCTCAGTGTTTATTTAATTTTAGTGGTTTTAGGCCAAGCTCTTGTGCGACACCCTGCTTATACTTGATTGATATTTATATATATAAAAAAATACTGTTAAAAACATACAGATAATTTAACTATTTATTAAAAAAACATTTACAAATGCCAATTTATTAATTATTATTTACAGCATAAAAACGATAAATAATTCACATTTACAATAAAAACAAATAATTATGACAACACATACAATAAAAGAAACTACAGCATAAAAAGGATCTCTATAGTGTGGAATAGAGATCCTTTTTTTTACCTTGAATTTGCTTTTTAAGTAGATCAATTGCATCACTTGTAAAATGACAGCATACAAAAAATACTGAAACAACGGATATAAATTAACCAAATGAAATATATTGTGCTTTACTTCACATTTTTAATTAATTATGATGCGCGAATAACAAAACAACCCAATCAAAACAAGACATAATCATCTAAAGAAAAAAACTACAGCGTAAGAGAGCTTCTGTTCGATAAGAGCAAAGCTCTTTTCTTTTTTTAAATTTCTGACCTTTTGGTGCTAAAAATTTTAAATATAAAAAAAGCGGATTTTACAATCCGCTTTTTGACTTCTCGATATCTCATACATGGCTGAACTCATAGACTAAAGACATGCAAGCTATCCGTTATACACAAATACCTTTCATCAACATCAACTAAGCTTCCGCTACAATTTCACCAAATTTGCCATTATTGAAATCGTTAAACGCTTGCACGATTTCTTCTTTGCTATTCATTACAAATGGACCATAGCCTTGGATTGGCTCATTCAGTGGTTTACCTGTAAGGACCAAAAACTTAGCATCTTGCACCGCTTCAAGTTGAATTGCTGCATCTCCATCTTTTTCAAACATGACAATCGAGCTATCAAGTACCTTTTGTGTACCATTGAGTAGCATTTCACCTTCGAGTACAACCACCAAAGTATTGTGGTCAACTGGCACATGAATAATTTGCTCATAACCCGCTTTAAGCTGACCATCCCAAACATTGACTGGGCTAAAGGTTGAAGCAGCGCCTTGTTGTTCAGCGTATTTCCCAGCAACCACACGTAAGTGGCCTGCATCGTCATCAAAATGAATCACAGGAATATCTTGCGCAGAAATTGCTTGATACTTAGGTTGGGTCATTTTATCGGCCGCAGGTAAATTCACCCAAAGCTGAACCATTTCAAAGATTCCACCTTTTTCAGTGAATTCATGTGAATGGAATTCTTCATGAACCAAGCCTGCGCCCGCAGTCATCCACTGCACATCACCTGTTTTAATGGTTCCACCGCCACCATGGGAGTCTTTATGGGTAACTTCACCTTGATAGGCGAGTGTCACTGTTTCAAAACCACGATGTGGATGTGAACCTACACCGTGCTGTTCATGGCTAGGTGCAAAGGTATAAGGCGCTGCATAATCCAATAATAAAAAAGGACTAATCGCTTGACCTAAACGATCATAAGAAAACAAGTTTTTTACAGGAAAGCCATCACCGACCCAATGCATATTTTGATTGCGGTATACACCAATAATTCTTTTCATCTCAATACTCCTATCTCTAGGCTTTAATATGAATCCATTTTAGGTTTTTTAAAGTGATCAATACAGCAATCTACCAATACGCTGAATCCCAAATATAGGATATTCAACAGCCAAGGCTCAGTGTAGTTCTCAATCAATCATCTTATTTATGAGATTATTAATCTCAGTTTATAGGCTTAATTATCATGATTAAGCCACGTAACATGAAATCGATGCAAAATAATTTGTTTTGTATTTAAGCACAATTTAAATTTTAGTGACTTCAAGGATATAAAAAATGGGAAAACCTTACGTTCGTTTAAACAAAGATGATGCTGCGGTATTGTTAGTCGATCATCAAACTGGATTACTTTCTTTAGTCCGCGACATTGACCCAGATAAGTTTAAAAACAATGTTTTGGCACTGGCTGCTGCGGCTCACTATTTTAACCTTCCCACTATTCTGACCACCAGTTTTGAAGATGGCCCCAATGGTCCACTGGTCCCTGAGTTAAAAGCGCTTTTTCCAGATGCGCCGTATATCGCTCGCCCTGGTCAAATCAACGCTTGGGACAATGAAGACTTTGTCAAAGCGGTAAAAGCAACAGGTAAAAAACAACTGATTATCGCGGGTGTTGTCACCGAGGTTTGTGTTGCCTTTCCGGCACTTTCTGCCCTTGAAGAAGACTTTGAGGTCTTTGTGATCACCGATGCTTCCGGAACATTTAACCCGCTGACACGTGACTCAGCGTGGGACCGTATGAGCAATGCAGGTGCACAATTAATGACTTGGTTTGGTGCCTCTTGTGAGCTACATCGTGATTGGCGTAATGATATTGAAGGTTTAGGTACGCTATTTGGTAACCATATCCCTGACTATCGTAATCTGATCAACAGCTACACACAAAATACTTCTCAAAAATAAGATAATTGTTGTCGCTAGGAATGTAAGTCTTGCATTCCTCGCTTTTGTTTGTGCATTTTATTTGTACGAATTTTAAAATATTTTCCTATTAATGATACTATTTTATCATCAACACACCTGAGATGAAGCTGTGCACTCTTTTGATGACTACTATTATTTCTATCTGGTGGTAAAACATGGTGGATTTAGTGCTGCGAGTGAAGCCAGTAATATCACCAAGTCTAAACTGAGCCGACGTATTCTGGATTTAGAAGCCAAATTTAATGTAACTCTGATTCAACGCTCGACACGGCATTTTAAAGTCACACCACTAGGACAAGAATTCTTTGAGGAATGTGTAAAGATTATTGAACAGGCAGATAATGCTCAGAATGTCTTATTAAAACAAGAAATTGAATTACAGGGTCTGATTAAAATTAGTTGCCCACCGGTCATGATGGAACATCAAATTCGACCGATTCTAAATCAGTTTTTAAAAAAATATCCCAAAGTTCGGGTTGAATTAGCACTCACCAGTCGACGTATCGATGTACTGCATGATGATATTGATTTGGCCATTCGTACTAACTTTTCAAGCAATGAAGACTCCAGCATTATCGTTAGAGATGTGATTAAAACCACGCACTGTTTAGTGATTAGTCCTGAACTTTTAGGCGATCGTGAAATTCAACATGTCACAGAACTTTGTGAATTTCCAACCATTGTATTAGGTACAGATAAACAGCACTATCATTGGCATTTACATCATATTCAGCAACGTGAAGAAATTGATATTCCGTTACAGCCTCGGGTCAAAAGTAATGACTTAATGGGTGCGTATTATGCGGTACTCGATGGCTTAGGTATTGCTGATCTTCCCTATTTAACGGTAGAACGAGACATTGCTTCAGGGCGTTTAATCCATCTGTTACCAGAGTGGTGTTCCAATATCGGTGTTGTACAGTTGGTTTACGCATCACGCAAAGGTCAACGCTTAGTCATGGAAAAATTAATTGAAGATTTAGTTGAAGGTATTCGTGCCTATGCACCTAAACACGATGGTTATATTTTATAAAGCCAAGCGAACAATAAAAAAACCAGAAGTTAAACTTCTGGTTTTTCAATTCTAATCCTAGGCAATGATTAGATTTTACCGATCAAATCAATTGAAGGTGCAAGTGTTGCATCGCCTTCTTTCCATTTTGCTGGACATACTTCACCTGGGTGTGCGTGCACATATTGTGCTGCTTTCACTTTACGCAGTAATTCTTGTGCATCACGTCCAATGCCACCAGCATTGATTTCAATAATTTGAATTTTACCTTCAGGATCAATCACGAAAGTGCCACGATCTGCAAGGCCTTCGGCTTCTATCAACACTTCAAAGTTTTTTGCCAAAGCCCAAGTTGGATCACCCACCATTGGGTATTGGATCTTTTTGATTTCATCTGAGTTGTCATGCCATGCTTTATGGGTAAAGTGTGTATCGGTAGAAACTGAATAAATTTCTACACCCATTTTTTGGAATTCAGCATAGTTGTCTGCTAGATCGCCTAACTCTGTTGGGCAGACAAAAGTAAAGTCAGCAGGATAGAAAAATACCACAGACCATTTACCCAAGAAGTCTTTTTCAGACACTTCGATAAATTCACCATTTTTATATGCAGTTGCGTTAAATGCTTTAACTTCAGTATTGATCAAACTCATTTGGTCTTCCTTCAATTGGTTTCAGGGATTGCTTATCTGTGAAATCACTATACGAAAAATTATTAAATCGGTAAAACTGGAGTTTTTAATAAAAATAATCGGTTTTATAGATTTATTTTTCCAATCTTTTGGCTTGGTTTGATCGAAAATATTATTTCAAACTTTGCTTGACCTTTCGCCTTTTACTCTATAGATTTTCTTTTTGAGTGGACTTTAAAAAATGACGTTCTCAATTCTTTTGGAGCAATTCCAAAACCTTCCTTTTGGTACAGACGCTTTTAAACAACTGAAAATAAACTGTGAATCTCAAATTGCTCATTCTGAGTCTGATTTTGAGAAAACGGCGATTTTTATAATTTATGGTTTTGCCAAAAACTATGTTTTACTCTATGAAGATCAAGCCATTACTGCTGAATTTGCGGCAAAAGCAAAAAACCAATTGCTAGGCTATATGCAGCAACTGGACACAGCAATTCAGACTCAAGATCGTGCGACCATTCTTAATCACTTAGATCAAGTCACAGCGCACTATATGCAAAGCTCACGAATTTTTTAATCACAGCATCCATGATTTAACAAGCTTGGTTATTCAGCCTTGTTGTTACTGATATACGCTTTCTAAACTGCACCAAGCCGCATGTGCCAATGCTGCTTGGTAAACTTTTGGCGTGGCTTTCACTTTACCTGACAACCATGCCCGACAATAACTTTCTGTCGATCCAACCATAAATGACAATAATAATTCATGGGGAATGTTCTTGATCACCCCATAATCTGGTTGTTGTTTCATCCAAGCCAATAAGTGCTGATTACGTAAATGATTCTGCTGTTTTAGCTGATCCCGTTGAGTACTTTTAGAAATACTAAAATTGGCAGTATATAAAAATCTAGCGAAATCAGGATAATCCATCACCCAGTCTATATAACTTGCTGTCATCACTTGGATACCCTGCTGTAGACTTTGTGCAGACAATAATGCTTGATCACGGCGTTCTGCTTGGTCTTCTATGGCTAAAATATACAGGGCTGCCACTAAACCTTCTTTATTTTTAAAATGGTGATAAATCGCCCCCACACTGGTTTGCGCACGTTCACGGATCATTTCTATTGTTGTCGTTTCAATCCCATATTCTAAAAAACAGGCTAATGCTTCCGTTAAAATCACACGTTTTAATTCTGCACGACGTCCACTATAACGACGTTCCAACAAACTTTGATTATTCATGTACAGCCTTTGATTTTATTTAAGCATTTTCTATATGACATTTTACGCGATTCAAATCGTCTGTCGAGCCAATAACAGAATTTAATTCTGTATTAGAATAATATTCTGTAAAATAAATAATATTCTGCAAACTAAATAAGGAATACAACAATGAGCCAAACCCTAAAACTGTGGAATAGATTTAAAAATAAGCCTGCTGGCAAATGGACATTTTCAAAATTATTATGCTTAAAAGCGCCTTATTTCAGCAGTATTTCACCTGTTTTTGAACGACTCGAAACGAATTATGCTGAAATTAAAATTAAAAAACACCGTGCTGTACTCAATCATATTGGTACAGTCCATGCAATTGCCATGTGCAATATGGCTGAACTTGCTGGTGGAACCATGACCGATGTAACCGTACCTTCCACGCATCGTTGGATTCCCAAAGGGATGACAGTTGAATATCTAAAGAAGGCTGAAACTGATTTAATTGCGATTGCCACGCCTGTTGAGCGCAATTTTCAGTGGAATCAAGGCAGTGATTATTTGGTCAATGTGGAGGTCAAAGACACACAAAATAATCTGGTGTTTAAAGCTGTGATTACCATGTGGGTTTCTGCGAAAAAGTGATTGTCTAAAACCAAATCATGAGATTCATAAAAAAACCCTTTGTTTTCACAAAGGGTTTTGATAAAGCTTGACCGTTTTTATCAATTAAAACGGATATATATACTAAAAATAAATATATTCTTATATTACAATTAATTATAGTAAAACGTAAAGTATTTTGTCAATTTTTTTATTGTAAATTTAACAAAACTACTTACTGCACAATACGACTAATATGTCACAAAGACACCTCCATAAAATTAGTGTTAATTAAATGGTCGTTTTCTTTACATTTAAAACATGATCCTAGAATTACATTTCTTATTCAAAATAACGTAAAGAAATTGCGATAATAAATCTATGTAAAGTTTAGGTACGTTTTATTATGATTATTGGATATGCTCGGGTCAGTACACATGACCAAAATCTAGATTCACAATTAGATGCACTCCAGAAGGCAGACTGTGAACAAATTTTTCAGGAAAAGATAACAGGAAAAACTAAGGATCGTCCTGAATTGATAAGTTGCTTGAAAGCTCTAAGAAAAGGTGATGTTCTGGTTGTTTGGAAACTTGATCGCCTTGCCCGTTCATTAAAAGATTTAGTCGAGATTATTACTGACTTAAATCAGCGTGAGATAGGCTTTAAATCGCTTACAGAGGCAATTGATACCACCTCTGCTACTGGCAGGCTAGTGTTCCATATTTTTGGAGCATTAGCTGAATTTGAGCATAGTTTAATTCGTGAACGTACCATAGCAGGTTTAGATGCAGCGAGAGCAAGAGGACGTAAAGGTGGGCGCAAACCATCCATGTCTAAAAAAGATATTAAAAAGGCCCAAGCTATGTTACGAGATCCTCAAATTACTAAAACAGAGGTAGCAAAACATTTTGGAGTAAGCCGAGTAACGCTGAATAGCTCACTGAATAAATCTTAGAATTGTTCTTAGTTGCTATCTAACAAGAATTTCATATATTGGGGATGTATTGTCTTAATATCTATCCCTAACCCTTGGAATAGTAAACTAATTGCGTTTTCTTTTTCTATTTGTAGTCTATTATTAAAATCTTTTAAATTTTTGGAATCAGCGTCACTATAACAATGCTGATAGCCTGAAACTATCTGCTCCATCCTAGTTATAGTTTTACTAAAATTTAGCTTCATTTTAATATTACTATTGATATTCGTTAGATGACTTAGACTATCTCTAACATTTTCAATGACATGAGGTGGAATATACCAGTCATATTTTGAATTCTCATATCGTAAGTCTAATCCTAAAAAATTTACTGTTTCCTTTTCAGGAATAATCTGTGTTTTTGACTTTTCATCAATTTCAGGAAGTGTTAAACCTAAGTTACTCAATTCTTGGAAAACTAATTCAAATACATCTTTACACTGCTGTTCGGAATCAAGAAAAAATATCAGATCATCCGCATAACGGACATGTTTATATTTTTGCTTAATAAGCCAATTATCAAAATCATTTAAGTAAAATGATGCTAGTAAAGGTGATAAAGGCATCCCTTGTCTGACACCTTTCCCAATCTTAGACTCAATTAGCTTTTTATGCGTCTTTGCATATTCATGAGGAATACTTGGATCACAGCAAATTATGGATTCAAACAAATAGAGTATGTCAGTTGATATATTTTCTCGTATTTCCTTTAACAAAGTTGACCGAACTAAATTATCAAAAAACGAGGCAATATCTGTTTTTAAAACAAAAGGCTTTGTATTTCTTAAATCTTTTGCCTTTTGTCTTGCTCGAAATATACCTACACCTGAAACAGAAAAATCGTTAGATTTAAGTATAGCTAACTCATGTTTTAAGTTCTGGGCAATGTAATCAATTAAAATCATCTGCACTAGACGATCTCTAACGGTTGGTATGCAGATTAAACGTGGCTTTTTACTAGGATTCTTTTTATTCTCAATAATTACAGGATACAGTTTTTGAAATCTATAGCTTTGAGTTTCAATTAATTTTATTAAAGACTCTAATTGAACATTTAAATTATTCTCAAATTCTTTAATTGAAACATAGTTGGTATGATATTTTTTATCATAATTTTTAATATTTTTTTGTTTGAAAATTTTAAATTTTTCATCAAAATTTTCTTTAACAAAGTCTTTAAAAAACATAATTTTATATCTCTTTCTTCTCCATTGCGTCCTTGTAAAGCTATCTCGCAACGGTTAAAAAGGGACACATCCATTCAAATGGTAATAGCTCTTCTCATCGGTGATAAGACTAGCCAGTCCATCCTCATGGTTCTGTTCTGATGCACATTTCTGTGTTGTCGAGCGAACCAATGGTTTACAACAGTGTGAGCAATTTATTGCCATCTTTTTTCTTGAAATGCTGCTATTAGTATAACATAAAACAACATCGAGAATCAACACAAAAAACTCCACAATTATCAACATAACTACATGATTTTCCTGATAATTTTTTGACGAGAATATCAAAACCAACTGAAACAACCACTTGACAATATAGAGAATATCGGTTCTCCAAACCGCCCGTAGCCCCACGCCCACCATCTTGAAAAAGCCAAGTACCCCCCAAGTAATGATAGCAAGGGGACTGTTACATCCATTCAAATGGTAATAGCTCTTCTCATCGGTGATAAGACTAGCCAGTCCATCCTCATGGTTCTGTTCTGATGCACATTTCTGTGTTGTCGAGCGAACCAATGGTTTACAACAGTGTGAGCAATAGTAGGGTTTTAACCGACCATTTAGATATTTGAAATATATAAGAGTATTTGTATATCAGCAACATAGAATAAACAATGAACTGTAATAAATAGTAAAAAGCCATTTAGATAAATCTAAATGGCTTTTTATTTCTAGATATCCAACTTCGGTAAACTTCTCACAATTTTCATTGTTTCCAAGCTGACTGTAATCACACGCAAGAACAAATCCAATGGGTATCTAGCATCACCCATAGTTTCAATTGCCCAATCATTTGCATCGTTTACAATACCACTGTCTTTGTGTGTAGAAACACCTTGACGCTCCATAACCCATTCGAGTGCTGACTTACCATTAACCACATAGTCATACGCCTCTACAGGGATTCCACGAATAGTGATCGCATTGTTATAAACCACTGTATCTTTTTGGTCTTTTTTCGGGAATTTCATTTTAGTCACATAGAAGTCTTTATCTTCTAAATGCTTCAATGATTTATTACCCAAGTCCAATTTGGCTTTGTACGGCTCAACAGTTTCGTAGTTTAAATGCCAATGTGCTAAGTCACGCCCCGCTTTAGAAAACGCCCAAAAATCTTCGGCTTTGTTCACACAAGGGATACGAGGTAATTCTTTAGTAAGATTGTCAGCATAACGACTACGATAATCTTCACTGTGCAATAAACCATACACATAGTAGAAAATATCTTCCTTGCTAATCGTTTCAGTCGGGTAAGCATCTGTGAAATGCTTTAAGCCTGCATCACTAATTGCATCTTTACGATTATATTGACCATCTGAGTTTTGAGCATCGGCTTGGCTAAACAAGTCAGCATCATTAGCTTTTACGGTGTTTTCTTCATAAAGGTAGAGTGGGAAGCATTGACCTTTTTCGATTGTATCTAAGCTTAAGATATTATTGCTGATTATCGTTGAAAATCCTGATCTAGCTCCAATTCCTGAAAGTTGAATTATTAAATTATTCGCATCTGCTGTTGGAAAAATTTGAGGCATCTGTAAAACCATTTCATTTAATCTACGATTAAAATACATCCATGATTTGATAAATGGTCTATATGTAGCACTATAAATCGACTTTCTTTCAAAAGATAATCTTTTATCTTTTTTAAGGTCATTTTTTAAAGCTCTAGTCCAACTAATTTTTGTTGAATCAATATTGATTAACTCACCTACATCCTTATTAGGATTAGCTTTTAGTAGTGGTTGGATACGATTGTTTTCAGCATTATAAAATTCAATTAATTTATGAACATTAGCTTCTAATTTTTGTTGTGAATATTGATAAACCCAAGCATCACGATTGGTTGCTACACCCAGTGAAAAATTATTAAACAAACTAATTGCTGTTTTAACTTTCTTATTTCCAATTTCAATAAATTCATTAAAACTATCATCACGTTGGTTTACCCAATCATTATGTGTATCAGGTGTAATGGTCACCCAACCATCAATCGTTGAGATACCATTGATACTAACTAGGTCGGAAATTTTTTCTAATTTTTCATTCCGTGTGAGATCATTACCTATGCTGTGATAATAGATTTGACCTTGCAGCTTAGAATTTGGATTCTTTACAAGAATTGAAATAGCTATACCAGCCATACTTCCATTACCAAAAACATTTTGCCCTTCCTGAGCAAGCCCTTTACTGAGCATATTTTTTCTAATATCACCCTTCAAATTAAATATATGTAGAGAAGAAAACTCATTCATTAGACTTTTTCTAAAACCATCCATAGCTGATTTTTCAATAAATCCACCATTGGTTACAAATCCGATTACACCACGGTCTTTAATACGATCACTTGCCCATCTGAATGCTCGAATATACGAATCATATAAACCTTTGGATAAAGTTGCTTTTGAATATTTTGCGTAAGTTTCTTCGATACGATTATCTAGGAAAGGATATTTTACATTGGCATTATCATCATTTGCGCTGGATTGCCCAATTGAATATGGTGGATTTCCAATTATCACCCGAATATCCAATTCTTTTTGGCGTTTACGTCTTGCACTGTTATCTACTAAAACCTTGCTTACCAAATCTTCTTTTTCGTACATTTCAAAGGTATCGGTTAAGCAAATCCCTTCAAATGGCGTGTATTCCATTTCAGGATTAATGGTTTTGATTTGATCGTGATATACGGTTTCAATGTTGATTGAAGCAATGTAGTACGCTAATAAAACAATCTCATTGGCATGGATTTCATTTTTGTATTTATAGGTCAAACGATCCGAAGGGATTAAGCCTGATTGGAGCAAACGGTTAATGAACGTGCCTGTCCCTGTAAATGGGTCTAATACATGGACATTGTCATCAGCAAATGTTTTTCCAAATTCGCTTTTGAGTACGTCATTCACACTATGGATAATAAAGTCCACCACCTCTACAGGGGTGTAAACAATCCCTAGTTTTTCAGTCATGCGTGGGAAAGCATTTTTAAAGAATGAATCATATAGGGTTAAGATGATGCTTTGCTTACCCTCGGCAGTATTAATGCCTTCTGCTCGCAGTCTGACTGATTCATAGAATGAGTTAAGCGTATCTGTTTCTTTATCCAAATGATGCTCATTCAGCGCATCTAGCACCTTTTGCATCGCTAAACTCATTGGGTTGTGTTCAGCAAAGCTATGATCTTTAAATAGGGCATCAAATACTGGTTTGGTGATTAAGTGCTGTGCCAACATTTCAATGATTTCAGCATCAGATACGCTATTGTTTAAGTCATCACGTAATTCATGAGCAAATTCATTAAATGCCGTAATTTCATTCGTATTAGCAGGATTTTCAAGAATGGCTTGAATGCGATCGATATGAGTTTTAGCAATTTTCGCTACATCACTTGCCCAATCTTCCCAATGATGACGATTACCACATTTTTTTACGATCTTGGCATATAAAGCACGTTCAATCTCACCTACTTCAAAGACCATTTCCTCTTGAACTGGTATTGGAGTTTCTGCTGTACCAATAGACGAACCTCCTCTGGCTTGTGCTTTGGCCCTTTGTTTTTTACCTTCACTTAAACCTGTAGTGTTTGTTTCACCTTCGCCTTGTTTTGGTTTGGCTTTTTTAGTCTTTTTAACAACCTTATCAGCAACTGCAATAACTTCCATGCGAGATACATCTTTGCCATTAAACTCTAACTTGTTGATCATCGCATCAAAGCGGTCATCATGCGCACGTAGAGCGTTTAGCACTTGCCATACCACACGATAGGCTTCATTAGAATTTAACGCCTGTTCAGGCTCTACACCCGCAGGAATCACTACAGGTAATATGACATAACCAAGTTGCTTACCATCAGCTTTACGCATGACACGTCCAACAGATTGCACAACATCGACCTGTGAGTTGCGAGGTGTTAGGAAAAGAACTGCATCGAGTGACGGAACGTCTACACCCTCTGATAAACAGCGCACATTAGACAAGATACGACAAGTATTTTCAGGGGCTGGTTCTTTCAACCAAGTGATTTTTTCTTTCTTCTCGGTTGCGTTCATCCCTCCATCAACATGTTTAACTTCGCAATTAAGTTTTAATGATGGATCAATATATGGATCTTCTTCTGTTCTGTATAAATGATCCATTTCCGCTTGTTGATATGCTTCAACAACAGCACTAAACATTTCCGTGATTTGCTTAGAACTAACTTTATGTTTTTTGCCTTTATATTCTTTTTCAATTACCTGACAGAAAGCAACTGCACGTTCCATTGGCTTAGCAATTGTACCGTCAGGATTATATAAACCTTGTTTGGCGAGAGCTTTCCAACAACCAACAATTTTTGCAGCATCATCAACTTTTAGTGAATTGTTTTCGTCTTTTAATAAGCCCTGTAATTGACGATTAATATGGCTTTCTTCAACAGCAAGTACAATTACCTTATAGTCACATAAAATGTCCATTTTTACTGCTTGTGAGAATGTTATGACATATAGATCTTCGCCATACAGCGATTTATCATCCATTGAGCAAAGTGTCACACCCTCTGTTTCTTTAGCTGTATCACCATAAATACGAGGAGTAGCTGTCATATATAGACGTTTCTTGCCTTGTACATAATCATTATTATGAATACGCACAAACTTGGATTCATCATCTCCCTCAAAAGTTGCTCCTGTGGTACGGTGTGCTTCATCACAAATGATTAAATCAAATTCAGGGAATCCTACTTTTTGTGCTTCTGCAATCACATCAATAGAATGATAAGTTGAGAACACAACATTCATATCCTCATTCGCTTCATTCGGTTTAAATAAATCTCTTGCCCGAAATGCCTTAACTAAACTTTGGGGATTGGTTGTAGCAGGGAATTTTAAGTCACTAATCCCGACTACAATATTGTCATCATCTTTTTTCTTACCAACATCACTATCAGAACAAACTGCAAAACTTCGGATACCTAATGATGTTTGTTGAGTCCACTCATCAAGCGTTTGACTAAGTAATGCAAGACTAGGGACTAGAAACAATACATTTTTGCCACGACCTGCCAGTTCCTCGGCAATACGCAAAGAGGTAAAGGTCTTACCCGTACCACATGCCATAATAAGCTTGCCACGATCTGCCTCAGCTAATCCATATTTGACTGCTGACAATGCGGGACGTTGATGATCTCTTAAACTATTTTTTTTACGAAATATAGGCCTCACATTTGAATCAAAATTAAACTGTGACCAGTCAATTAAACTGCCTTCTAAATCTAATAATGAAATAGTCGCAACAGGTGGGTGCGCATCCACTAAAGACGATTTGGCATTATCAGTCCAATCATCCGTAGAAGCTACGATATAGCGATATGTAAAATAGGATTTACCAGAACCACCTAAAAAGCTATCAATATCTTTCTTCTGAATTTTTGTAGTGTTGTAATTTTTACATTGGATTGGATGAAATTCACCATCAATTGTTACCGCAACCAGGTCAATACCATAGTCACGTTTATCAGTAATATTTAACTCTTCACCGTACTTTTCCACCCAATTCGAATAAGACAGAACTTCTGTGTAAATTTCGGCATATTTAGGTTCATTTAAGAAATATTGAATCATCAAATTCTCAAATGAAGTACCTTTATCTCTATTTGTAAGGCTAATTGTTTCAATTGATTGAAGTAAATTTGTTAAAGCTGACATTCAGACCAAGCTCCAAATTATAAAGTGCTTTTATCACTTAAATTTAAAAATGTATTGATGCGGAATTTAACATATTTTTAAATAAAGCATTTGAAAATATGAGGTTTTAAAGTTTTTTTAGTAATCGAAATAAGAACGTTATATGAAAAAAACAAATAGCTAGTTGAGCATATTTCTAGTCTTATTGCCTACTTTATCTACCTGAAAGATACTTTCCAAATGAATAAAAAAGTCAGTACGATCGTCATCATTTCTAATTGATTGAATATTCTCTGGCGTATCCTCGTTCTCATAACTTCCTCCTATTCCTAGCACCTAGAAATAGGAGGATAATCATCTAGATAGCTATTCAAGCCTAGGAGTATTATTTCTGCTTCGAATATAATTTACTCTTACTGTCATACTGATAAAGTACAATTTTATTTACTGTAACCGTCCGATCATTGTCGTTTAAATCCTTTCCCTTATAATGAATTTGGAATGGATAAAATTGCTGTCCGTTTTTCTTAACTTTGATTGCTGAAGAATAGCCATACTCTGGTTGTTCTGAAACTTTTCCTTCTTCAAACATTTGTTCAACAATATAGCTTTCTTCATTTAACAGAAGCAGTGACCATACGCTTTCCCCATAACCATTACCGTAATAACCATCAATGGTGTAGCTTCCTAGTGTATTGTTTCCAAAAGCTTGTAAATTCCTCTTAAACTCTTGGGCGTTCCATGAGGTTCGACCATATCCCTCGATACTTTCAATTCCCCCTTGGGCTGTTTTTGAAACCATTTGGAATTGTCCATTGCCCAACTTTTTAAAGAGATATAATTCCAAAGTACCTCGTGTAGTATGTGAGGTTTCTATCCTGCCTTCGATTGCTAAAGTCACTTCTACAGGGACTAAATAACGGGTTTCGCCCTGCATATTTTGGTATGTAAAAATAGGGGCGATACTGATCACAGCGTCAGTGAGATCGTCCAAGTCACTAGGCTTATTAACATAGTAATATTTGCCACTTCCCCAATAATCATCTTTTTTTCTTTCTCTGGATGATGTCACTTTATAAAAACTTCGGGCAATGGTATCCGTATTTAGGTTAGGAAGTACCACTTGCTTAAAGTTTTTAGGCTCAAGCGTGGATGTATTATAGTATTTAATAGCCGTTGTGGCTGTTTGTACTGATGACGTTTGAGTGGTATTGAGCTGTTGTGCTTTAGCCTGCAATGTATTGTATAACTTGACTGCTTCAGGTTGTCCCTGCCGTGCAGCACTTTGCAATAAGGCTATACCTTTTTCTGCATCCTGTGGCACACCATCTCCATTTAAATACATGGTCGATAATGCGTACTGAGATGGGGCATAACCATTAGCGGCTGACTTGGAGAACCATTCAGCAGCTTTTTTATGATCTATGGGTACGCCATTTTTACCTAGGTAGTAAAGCATCCCCATATTATGGTTACTTTGGTTGTTATCTCCCTTTATTGCTACTTGAGACAGAACATAGTTTAACCCTGCTGACAGATTCACTTTTTTGGTTTCAGCACATACTGTTGAACTAGTTACGACCATACCAGTAGTCATAACAATACTGAGCATTATTTTTTTCATCTGATTCTTATCCTATATATTGTTGTTATTGATAATGATCAGCCGATAGTAACTGACGGATTTCACTTGCCATTTTTGGACTACGCCAAGGGAACAGCACCTTAAGGCTATAGTTAGGTTTAAATTGATCTCGTGTTCCAATATTGACTTGGAACTCACGCTTCATTGGTGTTCGATGTTCACGCTGATTAACATGTGTACCCATCATCGGGTTACTGATCACGGTAGTCGTGGTTCTGAAGCGATCTTCGACCAAGTTGTAATGACCTACAGAGGTAATGTAATCAAAAGGATATTTAACTAAACGTTGATCAGGCTGATCAAAAAGAATGATGGTCTTGTCTTGGCTATTAATCCAGACTCCACGATTTTGATAATTAAAGGTTTCACCCTGACGTTTGAGCTGCTCGGTCATCCCATCAAAGTAGGTATTTCCGTATTGATATAGGTAGTAAATGATCACAAACCAGAATAGGTCAAAGCCAAAGAAGACATAGGCGAAAGCGCCAAAAGAAAAAATCTTGGCAACAATTAAAAAGATCACAATCGGTAAGACTACACACTTTAAAAATAGCTTGGATTTCTTTGGGTAGTTTTCGATTGGAATGATTTTTGGTTTCGTTAATTCAGTCATAGTTATTCTCACACATGTTTAATGCAATAACTCACAATCACAAGGGGGACATAAAAATAGGTATTTTTTATAGGCGTGACTTAGCCATCCACCTTATGAATTGTTCTATTTAAAAATGTTGTTTTTAATACACCTAATTAAGAATTAGCTCTGTATTCCCCATTGTCTGAAATAATGAGGCTGAACATGTGGCGAGGCACAGATGAGAAAAAATGAATGAGACATGATAAATTCCTATATGCGAATAAAGGTTCTACCAAATCACTGTCAAATGATGGTGGTAGAACAAAGAGGGGGTTGACAGACTGGGCATATAGAACCAGCACGCACGAAGCGTCCCCCTCCCGTTCTACCGCAAAGGGGGAACACGAGGGTTTCGCACATAAACCCACACTTGAAAAAGTATGAATCAGGTACGCTATACGCCACGGCCTGTCAAAACCGACTGACAATTTAGGTCAGCAAAGGAATGATAGTTTTAAGCAGCCGCTCAGTCAATTACTTTGATTTTTAGCGGAGTCAGAAAATAGTATTCACTGATTAATTAATCTTATTTATACTTAAAATCAATCCGAACTTTTCTTGCTCATCGGCTCATTTAACTTAGTAATACTTAGTCCATACTTGTGGGCGTTGTATTGCCAAACTACAAACTGTTCCAATAGCATAGCGTTCTCTTTTTCCAATCTGGCATTCTTAGCTTCCAAAGCCTCAATTTTAGTTTGAGCAATTTTTAAACTAGCAGGTAATTTCTGTGTTGAATTATTTTTAACCTCCGTAGCTTTGGGTTTTTTGCATTGATCATAGGCATTCTTTACCCGCACATATTTCTGTAAAGTTTGACGAGTTGGTGCAGGCACAAGTTCGAGCTGTAGCTCAATGGCCTGACATAGCCGCTCCCAAGTCAATTTCTCATCTAGAGGCCAATAATCAAGAAGCTCAACAATATTTTCGATGTCATGATCGGTTAAATGCTGTGCCATATCAAATCCATAAATCCATTTGCAATGCAGGACTGAGCAAATGCGGTTCATCCTCGATCTTTTTACGTTGAGTATTCTCAATAACAGGGATACGTTTACGACCTGCTTTTTGATACGCTAAATCGAGATGTGTAACATCTTCAGAAGGGGGCAAACTCAAAGGTGTTCCATCGGGAATGTTCGGATCATCCAGTAGAGCAATCATCTGTTCACAACGTTTAATTGTAAGCTCTCTAGTGTGCAACCAGACCGTTGCACCAGTAACATTTTTACTAACAGCCTCCTTATCCTTTGCCCATAAGATTTTTTCTTTTCTAAGTCGATCTTGAAGCCGTTTTTTCTTTTCATCATCCCCCTTAATACAGACATGCTCTGTACAATTAAGACAGTTTCTATACTTTAGGCAGGGTTCATCAATATAAGAATGTGTACAAAGTCCAAACTCAGTAGTGTGCATAGACAATGTTGTTTTGGTATTTAGCTCTTGCAGAGTTCGAGGTGTAGCTATTTGGAATGTAAATGTACTATCAGTATTTACTGTACCAACCTCATTGTTCTGCATCTCAATTAAGCCATAATTACGATCTTCAACCGAAGTATGGTCATATACTCGATTTTGCTTCATATCAGCCCGCCCTGACCATTTAGCGAGTAACATGCTATCCATTCCATTGGTATTTGCTATCGTATTGAGAAGATGCCTAAATTGATGTGTAGACACACTGTAGCCACCATATCCCCATCGTTGGAAAATGGATTGAACATTTACTAACTCATCACGTCCTTTCTTCTTTTTTTTGGTGGGAGATAAGTCTTCATTTAAAGTATCAATATGAGGCATCCATAATTCTGAGAAAATAGTTGCTTTATCACGATGGAATTGGTTTGCGAAACAACAAAATAAAGCTTCTGACCATTTAACCTGTACGCCATTACCCGTTTTAAAAGGTACGTAAGGAAAGCCATCTGGCAGTCTCTTTCGCAGCATAATATTTAAATCATTCAGGCAGACTGAATAATCATGAATAGGAATCTCACGAGTTTTTAAAAATTTTATACCGCTGTTATTTGCTTGACTTTCATCATATTGCGACACATCAAATCCCATTGCCAACAACACTTCACTACGTTTTAATAACTGATCATCAGGCACTTTGGGACAAAGCTCATGTCTCGGAAATTTATCGCTTGTCTCAAGCAAGTATGCTAAATGTCTAGGCTTTTCTGACATCTTAATCAAACGTTCAACAGCCCGTTTGACCGTTGGAATCATGACACTTGGAATGTATTTTATGTCATACCCATAATTTTTCTGTGCATACCACCTGATACCTAATACTTTCTCAATATTAGAACCATCTGCCACAAGCCCTAAACTGCTCTTAGAAACCGTTTGGACTTCTTCCTCATGGATACAATTATGCTTTAAGAAAAACAGCTCTGATGCTCGTTCAGGCGCAGCTAGAAGCAGGCTCACAGCACTGGTGACAAAAATATCTCTACCTGACAACTCTGAATCCTTTCGAGAGAAAATATCAGCTAGAGCAAAAATAGCATCCTCATCAGGAAGTTTAGAAGCTCGATGTTCCTCTGATTCATCATCTAACACAATTGATTTTTCAGAAGGCTTTTTAATTAGACTTTTCCATTCTGGTAAAACAACTATTTTTAATTGGCGGAGAAAGTCTAAAAGAATCTTTAAGTGTCTTCCCACATGATAAGCAGAGCTTGCTTTATAGTTTTCCTTTGCATTTTCAGCAGCTAAGTCAAAATCAGCAATAACCAATTTAGTTAAATCAACTTCACCATATCGGTCTAAGCATATTTGTTCTATGGCCCGGATTGAAAGAATTGTATCTTGAGTTTTTAACTTATTATTAATTCGTTGATACTTAACATACGCTTTGGCAAATTCTAGAATTGAATGATGCAAAAGATTTTCAGGTGATCTATCTTTGGATGAAATACCCGTTTTGACAAAATTTACTTCGCCTTTCCAATAATTCTCATCAAATTTAATATCTTTATTTAATTCTGATAACTGTTTAACAAAATCAATAAACCGCTTAATTTCAGAGTAAGGAGATTGGATTTTGTCAGATGGAAAATATATTAAATTATCCATGGTTGAACTCCTTACAAGCATCAATAACTTGCTGAACGGCAATAATTGTACGGTCATTCACGGCAGCGACTTCAAGGCTACAACCCATCGCAATTAGATCATCTCGCTCTTTAATTAATTGCTCTAGAACCAAATAATGAGGTGCATTTGCCCAAGGCATAAACTTGCTACACAGATAACATGCGATTGGTGCATAATCATTGCAGTATTGATTCGTACCACATGAGCCAACGTCACAATCTTGTTCTACAGAAGAAATTCTATTCGCATCTTTAATTTGTGATTGAGCCTCAATCTCATCCTTTACAACTTTTCCCTGAAAAGCATCTGCATATTTGCGTAAACTTTCATCCATGATAGATGAAATTTGTTGTGCAATTTCAGGAACACTTTCTACATAGCAGTGTGCATTCTGGGTGTCATGATGATCTAACAGCTTTGCAATAACATTCACGCCTGCTTTTTGCCTAGCAGCATTTGTTCCAAGTGTATAGCGAAACCGATAAGCATTAACAAATATTGGCTTACCTGTTTCCCTTGAACGAACACCAAGCTTTCTTACCGCATCTTTTAATTTTTGAGTTAGTTGAACCGTAGGCAAATGAATAATTTCATTCGGTAAAATTTTCGAAATTTCCTTTTCATCGCCCCAATCTAACTCTGTTAATTTTTCAAGATCATAAAATAATGGTAGTTCATCAACTTCCTGTTTTAATAATTCTCGATTAATTGCATTACTCAATGTTTGTTCCAGAACCCGAATATGCTCAAATAAAATTTGAGCGATACTTTCACGAATTCCAACTTCACTAAAAGCAAATCGGAATCCACTACCACCTCTAACTTTAGCTCTCGGAATGTTAAGTATATGAACTTCATTTTTATCATTAAAATTATACTTATCCGTTACGTATAAGTCTTTTATCTTTAATCCTGCAATTTGGATTGGTCGTCTACCAGTCGCACAAAAAACACGAATTAGAGCAGCCTCATAATAGGAAATCTTATTTTCTGCTAAATATTCATTGGTTCTAGTGATAATTGTTTGAAATTCGAATGGGCTAAATGGGCCTTCATCTGGATCAAGGGAAAGGACTGCTGCTCCTTTTTCATTGCCACTCAATCTCCATGAATCCATTAGATCGTAAACTTCATCATCTACTGAGGAATAACCTAAATCATATAGTTTCTTCAAAAAGACTCGTAGCATAGCTACTTTGTATTCATCTTTTTTTGCCGAATAAAAATTTTTATAATTTAAAAGACCTTTAATTGAAAAATGATTCTCTCCTGTAATATCAAAATATTTACCAATATATTCGCACATGTTTGCTGTATGTGAACTTGAACTATACTTAGCAAAATGAACCAAAGTCATGACCACATCTGATTGGACAGAAAACTCATAATTTCGTATCCGAGAGATATCTATAGTTTTATTGATATCTAATACCCATTTCTGATCATCGATACTAAACTCATAACCTTTGAATGAGGTAAAAGTATTTTTCGACTTATCTAAACTATCGGTTCGAATTGATTTATTCATTTTCATCCTCAAATTTTTCTTGGATACCTAAGCAAATCTCTACAGCACGTTTATTCTCTGCACGTCTTGAATATCTTCTTGAACTTTGTGAGTTAGGTATCCACCCCATCAGATAAGCACGATCATTTTCAACTTGAGCTTCAGTCGTTTGACCTGTTGCCACTAAAAGTTGAGATTTCTCAGAAAATTTGTCATTCCAAGTATGTCTAAATGCGTGTGCATGTACATTGAATAGCACAGCTTTAGAGATTTCATAAAAGATTTTATCTAAAGCATTGATTGAAAGTGGCTGACCTTTATTTGATAAAATCAAAAAGTCAGTTAGCTCTGCATTTGGTATGGTTGATCTATAATTTAAAATATAAGTTTCTAATTTTTTCTTTAAGTTTAGATTGACTGCAATTGATCGACTTCTAGTTTTAACCAACGGCTGATATAGCCTAGAATCACTTCCATCATGAGGATTACGCTTAATAGTAAGATACGATGTACCACCTTTAGAGAGGGTTATATCTGTAATTTTTAAATTTAATAATTCACCTTTACGGCATCCAAGATATAAAAACAAATAGGTAATCAGCTCATTTCTATAAGTAATGTAATCTGAAGTCCAGATACAATTCTGATTATCCGGATCAACTGCCTTTAAAATTTTATGTAATTGATCACTATCAAAAGATTTGTATTCAGACTGAATATCCGTGGACTTGCGGGGTCTACGAGATTTTAAGAACCGTTTTGTACTTGTTATTGCTGATGAATGTAGATATGTCTCAAACCATCCAATATATTCAGCAAAATTAGTTAACCGCCGATATATTAATTGTTTGGATACATAGTCCTGAGTAACAACCAATTTTGCTCTAGCTCGCTCTTTGTTATTACTTTTTGGAAAACTTATGATCTTTGTTTTTGAAGCTGTCCCACTTAATCGACTGCGATTGAAACTGGTTAAATTTACTATAGCTTCTATTTCGTTTAGTTTTAAAAAATCTTTACTTTTTATCCTTTGTTCCAAGTCAATTCCTAACTTATCCAACAACTGAAACAGCAACTTAATATCTTCCAGAATAGCTGTAATAGTATTGATTGATAGACCACGATTTCTTAAATGAATGATCGTATATAAATTTGGATAAGTCATAGGAACATCATCACTATTCAAAAGAACAGCGAATCTCTCACCACTACTCATTACAAATCTTTTAACAGACATCATGGTTATATTTAACAAAATATCTAAGTATTAAATATCATAATATATAAGTAAAAAAATTTACAGAACCATTTCTAGTATCTGTAAATTTCTTTTGTAACTAACTGCTAATAAAGAATAATTTTATAAACTTTACAAAACATGGTCTCTAGTAGGTGTCAAAACGGTAAGTCATCATCCAAATCCGCAGGGGCAGCAGTAGGTGCTGATGGTGCAGCTGCAGGTTTAGGCGATTGAAAACCTTGGTTTACATTGTTTCCGCCATTGCCATAGCCACCTTGTGGATTGGCATTGCCGTAACCACCACCTTGATTCGCATAACCGCCACCGCCTTGGTTGTTGTTAAAACCACCTTGCTGGTTGTTATTGAAACGTGGTTGGTTATAACCACCATTGTCAGCAGCAGTGCCTTCACCTTGTTGACGGTTATTATCAAGCATCTGCATTTGTTCGCCACGAATTTCAGTGGTATAGCGCTCTTGACCATTTTGATCCGTCCACTGACGGGTACGTAAAGAACCTTCAATATAAACTTTTGAACCTTTACGTAAATACTGCTGTGCAATCTCACCTAAACGGTTGTGCAATACAATACGATGCCATTCCGTTTGTTCTTTTCTTTCACCGGAATTTTTGTCTGTCCAAGATTCACTTGTCGCAATTGAAAATTGAGTGAGAGAACCCCCATTTGGGAAAGTTTTAGTCTCAGGATCACGACCTAAAGTACCAACTAAAATAACTTTATTTACACCACGCATTAGATGTTATCTTCCTATTCGATTCTATGTTTTACTTTATAAGAGTTATGTTTAAATGGCTACCTCTTTCCCAAACAACTGCGTTAAATGTTGTCGCGCAGCATCATCAATTTGCTGTTTATCAACCTTTATATACGCAACTTGCTGGTCAGACATAACCACAACTTCCTCAATACCACGAATTGACAACAACTGAGAAGTCCAATTATCGGTTTGTTTATCCTCAGGCAATCGTAATACGATTGATGTTAAATATCGTGGTTGAGCTAGCCCAAAACTAATGAGCAACCAAAGTATAGCAATAGCTGATAAGACACTCCAACCCATTGTTGTATTATTGAGCAAAATTAATTGCCCACCAAGTGTCCCACCAAAAAAAGCCCCTAAAAATTGAGCACTTGCATTAACACCCATCGCTGTTGCTTTGGATTGAATCGGTGCTGCTTTAGACAGCCATGAAGGGAGTAATGCTTCCATGACATTAAAGGCAATAAAGAACAATCCAAGGCCTAACAACAAGATATATTTGGATTCATAACCAAAAATCAGAACGACTAATCCCGCGATAATTCCCGCAATTGCCGTTAGAAAAATGCTGCGCATTTTACGGTATTTTTCAGCCAGAATAATGCTCGGAAATGCAAAGAACAGACTGATGACCAACAAAGGCAAGTAAACAATGCCATGTTGCGCCAAAGGAATCCCAGCAAAATTGATCAATTGAGAAGGTACATAAACAAACATTGCGGTAAGCAATAAGTGCAGTGCAAAAACTGAAACATGCAGACGATTCAAATCGCCCATTTTTAAGACTTGTTTGAGCTGATGCAGATAACCTTGTTTAAAGTTTTTATGATGACGGGTAGTTTTAGGCACCATAAACAACATGAGGATTGCCAATAATCCCATGATTGTTGTTACCCAGAATAGTCCTGAAATCCCCACCAAACTGGTGAGCCAAGGTCCTAAACTAAAAGCCACAACAAAAGACAATCCGATACTCATGCCCATCACAGCCATGGCTTTGGTTCGATTTTCTTCACGGGTAACATCCGCCAGCAAAGCCATAACAACCGCAGATACAGCGCCAGCGCCAGCAATCGCACGGCCAATAATGACCCCATAAATGGTTTCAGACATTGCCGCAACAGCACCACCCAAAGCAAACAGCAGTAAGCCAAAAACAATCAAAGGTTTCCGGCTAAAACGATCTGCCCATAAGCTAAAAGGAATTTGCAGAAGTGCTTGGCTGAGGCCATAGACGCCGACCGCTAAACCGATCAAAGCAGGTGTGGCATACTGATAAGACTGACCAACCACCGCAAACACAGGGATAATCATGAACAACCCCAACATGCGTAAAGCAAAAATACTACTTAATGCAAAGGTCGAGCGGCGTTCTAAAGGATTCATCATATCTACTGGCTTATCAAAACTGGCGAGCTAATTATCAAACACATCATCGCATATTGTGGCAACTTTGTGGAAACATTGAGCATAAAAAAGAGCACTGTTAAAGTGCTCTTGTATTGTAATCACTTTTCTTAAAAAAGGATTAACTCTGTTGTTCAATTCGCTTGTTATATTGAATCGATGCAATCACTGCCCAAACAATAAAGGCAACACCAATCAAACCTGTTACCACCTCAGGTACATGTAAACCTGTACCACTTGCAATCATGATAAATGCCAAAGCACCAATGGCATAATGCGCACCATGCTCAAGGTAGATATAGGCATCAAGTGTACCTTTATCGACCAAGTAAATTGTCATTGAACGAACAAACATCGCACCGATAGCCAAACCAAGCATAATGATGACAACATCAGAGGTAATCGCAAACGCACCGATCACGCCGTCAAAACTAAATGATGCATCTAAGACTTCTAGGTAAATAAAGCCACCAATACCCGCTTTGATCACACCTGTAGGTGCACCATTGGCATCATGACCCACAGCATTGCCGTCTTCATCCACTTCTGGCTCGCCACCCAGTAAATGACTGAGTACTTGTACACCAATATAAATCACGATGCCCCAGATACCTGCCATTGTGACCACAAGGCGTTTCGCTTCATCTACATTTGCAGCCATAATCAGCAATGCCACTAAAGCAAGGAATACCGACATTGCTGGTACATTGGCCAAGTTGGCTAAACGCTTTTCAATCCATTTAAACCAATGGGTATCTTTGCCTTCATCCAAGAAAAAGTTTAAAAATACCAATAACAGGAATGAACCACCAAAAGCGGCAATTTCAGCATGATGTGCCAATAATTTTTCTGAGTATTGAATTGGATCATTTAATGCCATTTTCACAACATCAAACATGCCCATATCCGCTGTGACTGCAACAATCACAACAGGAAATACCAATCGCATACCAAACACAGCAATCAAAATACCAACGGTTAAAAAGATCATTTTCCAGAAATGATCCCAATTACGCAGTACAGATGCATTTACAACAGCATTGTCAAAAGACAGAGACACTTCCATAACAGCAAGAATTGCCGTAATAGTCAGTGCAGAGAGCATGGCTTGCACGCCTGCATTTGGACCATGGGTAAAGCCCCAATATGCAGAGATTGCCAAACACACGATCGTAAAAAATATTGAGAAACCAAAATGTTTCATCATGGGAATTCGACCTACGGAGAATAGTTTTTGAATCAGAAAACTGAAATAAAAATCGCGTTTTTAATGCGCACATTATGACGACTTTTTCACATTTATCCAAAGTTCTTTGTCATATTTTTATGCAAATACAGCCGAATTTTCTGCATTCAAATACCTAAAGCAATTTAGAGTTGTTATAGTCTTGCAAACTGAAATCATTTTATAACTTGAATCATTGCATAGGAAAATGACATGTCTTTTTCTCAAGACGTATGGCAACGTAATCTTGCTTTATATAACAAAACTTTAGCGCTTCCATTTAACCAAGAACTTGCGACAGGCTCATTAAACAAAGAAGCATTTTGTCATTATGTGATTCAGGATGCGCATTATCTGGTGGCTTATGGTCGTGCATTGGCTGTCTGTGGCGCAAAAGCATTTGATGCTGACGATATCATCCAATTTACCCAAGGTGCGAAAGAAGCAATTGTGGTTGAACGTAGCCTACACGATGGATTTATGAAAGATTTTGGGATTAGCAAAGCTGACTTTGAGAATACCCCGCTTACCCTTGCCTGCCATCACTACACTGCTTTTTTAACTGCGACGGCTTGGTCTGAAAGCTATCCTGTGGTTTTGGCTTCGTTACTGCCTTGCTTCTGGATTTATGCAGAAGTTGGAAAAGATATTGTGAGTAAATCTATTGCCAATAATCCATATCAAGCATGGATCGATACCTATTCGGGTGAAGAGTTTAACGAAGCAGTTAAAAATGTTTTAGCGACGATTGACCGTATTGCAGAACATTGCGATGCAGATACCCTTGAGAAAATGCATAAGGCTTATACCAAAGGCGCTGAATTAGAGTGGTTGTTCTGGGATAGCGCTTATCATCAAAGACAGTGGTTGGGCTTAGATCAGTAATACAATTTTATTGAAAATTAACGATGTAGATAAAGATGAATAATTAAGCTACTTCATGTATTACATCTACAACTATCCCTCATAAAACTGAGGGATAGTCTCAATAAAAAAGAGTGCCAAAGCACTCTTTACTCGTAACAGAATACATCAAAACGCTATTTTAAATTAATCTGATAAATTGCTGTACTGCCACTGACTTCATTGCCCACAATCAACATAGGCTTTGCATTTGGTGAATCTTTGGCAGAGACAAACGTCAGTCCTTCAGGACCTAAATCACTTTTCTCAATCAGAATCTGCTTGCCATCCTTGTTTAAGATCGGCTGACCTTTAGCATCTTTATAAACCTGATCCTGTTTAAAGGTACGATTATTAAAATACTGTATAAACACAGGCTTTTGTGGATTACTAATGTCGTATACCATAATCCCACTTTGGCGCTCTAAGCCGATAAAGGCAAAGGTTTTTTTACCAATCGTACCTAGCGCTAAACCTTCAGGCTCAGGCCCTTTATTGTCACTTCGGTCATCAAAAGCCGCCGCTTCATGATCACTATTAAAGTAATTTGGAAATAGCTCAGCAACTTTACGCTCAAATTCACTGCCTGAATCCCAAACTAACTTGCCTTGTGCATCCCATATACTGAAAGAACGTGCGCCATAGCTATAAAGTTTACTATAGGTCAATAATCCATTGGCATCCAATTTTGGTGAGCCATCCGTGTTGGTTTGATAACCCATATTCCAAGCAATGTTTAAACGTCCTAATTGTGTATCATCACGGCACATGCCCGGATCAGTCGCTGTTGCACCACAATAGGCAAAAACTGTGGCGTCTAGTTTGGCCCCTTTTACACCCGCAACAAGATTGGTCAAATGAGCAGGATAATCGCCTTTATTATTGAAACCTTTGACGTTGAATAAATGCTTCATTCGAATTGCTTCTGCAAAACCTTTACTTTGATCTCCAGCATAATATGCAGTTGAGTCCTTCAACCATTCACGTGAATCACCTTCATTGGCTGTGACTAAATAACTTGCCCCATTGGCTTGATAATGGGCAATTGAATCAGGTTGATACATCCCCACCAAACCCGGCCAAGCCTGAATATTAATTTTTCCATCTTTATCACTGACATCTAGCGCATTATTAGCAAGTCCATGATCTTTATAACCTAATGGAAAAATATCAGTCACTTTTTTAGCAACGATATCAATTTTGGCAATGGCATTATTTTCTTGTAAGGTCGCCCAAGCGGTTTTCCCATCATTGCTGATGGTGATGTACTCAGGTTCTAGATCCTGAGCCACCGTCGCTTTAGGACCAAAAATACGTACACCCGCTTTAATCAAATCGGCTTTTTTATCATTAAATGCTTTAAAATCGGCAAGGCTGGCGGTTGGTCGTTGAATATTGCTGATATCAATAATGCTGATTGAACCTTCAGGATCAATACTATAGTCATCATTGGGTTCAGCCTCATTTGCCACCAAAACAGTTTTACCATCGGGGCTAAATGTCAGCATATCAGGCAAAGCACCAACTTCGACTTTACTGATCAATTTCAAATCTTTGGCATTAAAAAAAGCCACAATCCCCTTATCTGTTTTTTGCTTGGCTTGAACAGCAAGTGCCACTATGCCATTTTTAATTGCAACTGAATTTACTTCTGAATCAGCTAAAGCTTCACGGGCCGAAAGCTCACCAATATGCACAGGTGTTTCGGGTTTAGACACATCTAACACATCAACTAAACCCTTTTTAGCATTGACCACAAATACCCGTTTTGTTGTTGCATCATATGCCGGAATCTCTGCTGCACTTTCAGCAAAAATACCCGTTTCATAACGCCCCAATAAGCTTAAATTAATGCTTTCAGGGGTGGCTTCTTCAACCGTTGGCGCTGTTGTTTTATTATCATCATTACATGCCACTAAGCCAACAGAAAGCATTGCTAAACACAATGCTGAAACTTTTATGTTCATAAACAGCCCATTTTTTGTTTAATTTGGCTTAATGTATTCATCATGGGTGTAAGTTCCATGACAAGCAGATTACAGTTTTATGGCAATTTCTTGAACATTCAATTGGGTATCGCGCCTGATTCAATATAAAGCAACGATTTCATACAGATTTAGTCAGATGATTGTTTTAAAATATTCACAAAATGGGATTATTTAAGTTCTATGACGACTACGCCATCGCACAGTAAACTCCAACCTAAATTCTATTTATTGGTTTTTTTAGTTTCGATCGGCTTTTTCATGCAAGGCTTAGATACCACGATTATCAATACCGCTTTGCCTGCTATGGCAGAAAGCCTGCAAGAAAATCCATTAAAAATGCATGGCATCGTGATTAGCTATGTCTTGGCAGTTGCTGCGTGTATTCCTTTAAGCGGTTGGTTGGCAGATCGCTTTGGGGTACGAAATATTTTCTTTGCAGCGATCGTAATTTTTACCGCTGCCTCATTGGGCTGTGCACTGTCCAATGACTTCAATCTACTTATTGTATTTCGAGTTATTCAAGGTATCGGTGGCGCATTACTGGTTCCAGTCGGGCGACTCGCTATGTTAAAAATCATCCCTCGTGAGCAGTTTCTTTCTGCAATGAGTTTGATGAGCTTGGCGGGATTACTCGGTCCATTAATGGGCCCGATCTTAGGCGGTTGGTTGGTCGAATATGCCTCTTGGCACTGGATTTTTCTGATTAATTTACCCATCGGTATTTTAGGCACTTTTGTCACCTTTAAAGCCATGCCCAATGTGGCTGAAGCATCGGTAAAATCCTTTGATTTCAGTGGCTTTATCCTATTGGCAATCGCAATGGTGGGCATGGCATTAGGGATTGAAAATATTGCCAGCAATGAAATCTCCAGAAACCTGAGCTTAGGCTTACTTTTCGCAGGGATAATCTCAGCATTGGTCTATGCCTATCATGCCCATACCCATAAAAATGCATTGTTTCGTAGTCGACTGTTTAAAAATAAAATCTATACCATTGGTGTACTCGGTAATTTCTTTGCGCGCTTTGGTGGGAATGCGGTTCCCTTTATTTTGCCGCTGATGCTCCAAGTTGCATTTAAAATGGAACCTTTTATGACTGGGGTAATGATGACCCCAATTGTACTCGGTTCATTATTTTCTAAACCCATCATTCGCCCGATTTTACAACGTACTGGTTATCGTCCATTTCTACTGGTCAATACCTTATTGATCGGTGCATGTATTGCCAGTTTTGCCTTACATACAGCAGATACCCCGACATGGTTAGGTGTAGTGCATTTCTTTATTTTTGGTGTACTCAACTCATTACAGTTTGTGACCATGAATACCCTTACGCTTAAAGATCTCCCGCAACAGGATGCCAGTAGTGGGAATAGCTTTTTATCGATGATTATGATGTTATCAATGAGTATTGGGATTGCTTTGGCAGGTACTCTACTCAATGCATTTACAGGCTATTTTAGTGAAGCGCATATTACACAAGCATTTCACTATACCCTGATTTGCTTAGGTGCGATTAACATCATTACGGCGTTGATATTCTTTCAAATTCCCAAAGATGCGCAAATTTAAGTGTTGCAATTTTTATCCAGCCATCGTTTTTTAGAACCAAAGCACGTTAAACTGATCCATCTGGATATTTAGAAAAACCATGTCAAAATACGCTGCGAAAAAACACAAACAGCAAAAAATCACTCGCAATAGCTCAGTTTTAGCGATCGCACTTTTCTGCTGCGTCATACTCGGGACTTTGTTTTTTGTTCATAATAATGCTGCCTTGGCTGAAGCCTATCCGATTAAAGGTTTCGATGTATCACATCATCAAGGTGATATTGATTGGAAAAAAATCTCCCCGCAGCACTATCAGTTTGTCTATCTCAAAGCCACTGAAGGTGGCGATTATCAAGATGATAAATTTCAGCAGTATTGGTTAGAAGCACGTGAACGTGGTCTACGTGTGGGGGCTTATCACTTCTTCCGTTTATGTCGTGATGGTGATATTCAAGCACAAAATTTTATCAAAACAGTGCCAAATAAAAGCAATGCCTTGCCCCCTGTGATGGACTTGGAATATGACAGCAGTTGCATAAACATCTATACCAAAGAACAATTAATCAAACACATCAAAAGTATGCATGATCAATTGCAAAAGCATTATGGTAAACAACCGATTTTTTATACCTCTAAAATCTTTTACAACATGGTACTCACAGGTGAGTTTAAAGATACACCGATTTGGATTCGTGAATATAAAGATAAGCCAGATTTAAAAGACCAACGTGCATGGACATTTTGGCAACAGAGCAACCAAGGCAAAATTCAAGGCATCGAAAAAAATGTCGATTTAAATGTGTTCTATGGTGATGCAGAACAATGGCAGCAGTTTTTACAGAAAAATAAGTTGAATTAAGCGTAATCAAGATCATTCATGACATAAGCTGTCGCATATTCTTTACAAAATTCAAATTCATCAATAGAAACAAATCAAGATCGGTTAGAATAATCACACAGCGTTTCAACACTGTGTAATTCATGAGAAAAATCATCCATATTGACATGGATGCATTCTATGCATCTGTAGAGTTACTCGACCGTCCTGAACTAAAACACTTACCTGTGGTGATTTCCTCACATCATCCTCGGGCTGTGATTGCTGCTGCATCCTATCCAGCGCGTCAGTTTGGATTACGCTCCGCCATGTCGATGTCACAGGCAAAAAAACTCTGCCCTCAAGTCTATGTGATTGAACCGAATTTTGAAAAATATCGCGATGTTTCTGTAAAAATTCATGAAATCTTTCAAAAATACACTGCGCTTATCGAACCTTTATCTTTAGATGAAGCTTATTTAGATGTCACTGAAAATTTACAAAATATTCCCAGTGCCACTGAAGTGGCGGAACGAATTCGAGCCGATATTTTTCAACAAACAGGGCTTACGGCTTCGGCAGGTGTCGCACCGAATAAATTTCTTGCCAAAATTGCCTCAGACTGGAATAAACCCAATGGCATTTGCATCATTAAACCGACCCAAGTTCAACATTTTATCCATGATTTACCCCTGAAAAAAATTCCCGGTGTCGGTAAAGTCACTCAGGAAAAACTGAAAAGCTTAAACTTAGAGACTTTGGGGGATTTGCAAAAAATTGAAGAAAATATACTGATCCATCATTTTGGCAAATATGGCAGACAGTTGTTTTTATATGCCCAAGGTATTGATGATCGTCCAATACAAGCTGAACGACAACGTCAGCAAATTTCCAAAGAAACCACATTTGATGATGATCTCAGCCTTGAACAGTGTTCAATCTATTGGGACAATTTAATTGAACGTGTTTGGCTCAGTTTAGAAAAAAAACACATGCAGGCTCGCGGTGTCACCGTTAAGTTAAAACTCAAGAATTTTCAGGTTTTACAGCACAGTAAAAGTTTTAAAACCGCACTTCAATCGCAACAAGAAATGGTTCAGGTCATTCAAATATTATTAAGCGAAATGCAAATTCCTGAGCATTTCCAATTCCGTTTAATCGGAGTGGGTTTATATCAACTGACAGATCAGCAAGATGAAGCACAATTGTCATTATGGTAAACATAAATGAAAAAGACATGTGCGACTTTAGCTTAAATCTTTTACTTTATATCAGAAATAAAATCGTGAATTAATCTAGCCACTCGATTGGCGTGTACATTGGCCAAATCATGTTCCCCTTGTTCAATGATATGCAATCTGGAATGCTGGATTTTTTCATGCAAATATTTACCCACGCCCACAGGGCTAATGGGATCTGCATCGCCCCAGAGCAACAGGACTGGGCACGCTATTTTGTATAATAAATCATCTAAATGGGATTGATGATCGACAAACCAATTGGGCACCGCAAATGTTTGCTGGTAATCGCCTCGCCAATCGGCAACCTGAAAGGGGCTTAAATCAATTCCACCAGAGCTTGCAACCAAAACCAAAGCTTTGATCAATTCAGGTTTTTGTAATGCTGCTTGAACTGCAAAAACCCCTCCCATAGATTGAGCAATCACAATACAGGGCTGTTGAATTTGGTCGAGAATATAGCCCTGTAAATCGTCAAAACTATCAATATGCGGATGCTCTGGATGCCCAGCAAAACTTGGATAGGCCATCACTGTTTTTTGATGATCGGCTGAAAGCTGCTGCATAACAGGTTGCCAAAACGCTGTACTTCCCGATGCACCTGGTAAAAAAATTAAATGCATTCACCCATCACCTTGATATACAAAATTTAATCATCACTCTTTAGTTTAGCGCGTTGAAAAGCAGGACGCTGCTGAATTCGTTCAGCATATGCAGCCAGTCGAGGGGTTTTATTTTTGGTTCGTTGCTGCATGGCAATCATGGGAAAACTCATTTGAATGTCGGCAAACGAAAACTCACCTGCGGCATAGTCATGTTGACTAAAATAAGCTTCCAAAAAGGCTGCATGTTCTTTTAAACGAGGATTGCTAAAGCCGCCACGGACGCCTTCTGAAATTTTCTTTGCAATCGGACGAATTAAAAAAGGAACATGTTTTGGCATATTGGTCATGACCAAGGTCATCAACAAATAAGGCATTAAAGAACCCTCGGCATAATGCATCCAGTAGTTATATTGCATTAAGTCTTTAGGATTCTGAGGCTTAAACTGATTTTTTGTATCATAGGTTGCTTGAAGATAATCCAAAATCACAGCAGATTCTGCAATGGTTAGATCACCATCGGTCAATACAGGTGACTTTCCAAGCGGATGAACTGCTTTTAACTCAGGGGGTGCAGCAAAAGTAGGCAAGCGTTTATAGTGCTTAATCTGATATTCAAGCCCCAGCTCTTCTAAAGCCCAAATAATACGGAGTGAACGAGATTGATCTAGGTGATGTAATGTAATCATTGTATTGCCTCAGTTTTTATCCTTCGACTATAAATTGATCTCAACTTTTCAACAATTCTATTACTGTATTTAAATCATTTTTTTATCAACTTTGTTTATACTCTAGATTCAATATTGATTATTCTGAGAATAAAAATGAAGTCACTTATCCCGTTAATTTTCTTCTTTATTTGTTCAAATCTATATGCATATCAACCCAAGCTTATGTTATTGGGATCTCTTGAGAATAAGGGTGAATCCTTTATTGATGTAAATGCACATCAAAAAATTCGTGATTCGTTTAAGCAAGCTGTCATCTATGAAAAATATGCCAACCCTATTAAAGATGAGCAAGGTGCAACATATCAATCGGTTATTAAACAGCTTATTGTAGATTGCACAGGAAAAACCATCGCCATTCGGGGCGCTGACTACTTTGCAGGAAAAACATCAAACAGTAAATTAGTGAAAAAATTTGATGACCTTACCTTGAGCCATGATGGTGAAACGGGGGCTGCTTTTTATTCCTTTGACGACTTAGAGTTTAAAGCCTTGAATCAAGATAAGTTCTATAACAAAATTTATGCAAACACCTGTAAATAATCAATAAAAGCAACTTTGTATAATCTTAATGACAGAAAAAAAAGATATTTTGTTTTTATACAAAATATCTTTTATGGATCAGCGACAACGGTCATCTTTTACATAGCCGTTTTTATATAATCGTGGTATTGATTTCCACACTACGTAATAAAGTCTTGGTCACTGGGGTTTTTTGGCAAATGTCTAACACTTTTTGATGCAACTCTTCAGACAAAGGAGTGGCAAAAGACAAGCGACGCTCGACCCATTCTTTCCCCTCTTTATTGGCATTAAAATCAGCTTCAACTGTAAACTCACCCAAATCAAGACCTTTGTGTTGAGCATACATACGCAATGTAATCATGGTACAAGAAATTAAACCTGAACAGATAAAATCATAAGGCGCTAAGCCCTTGTCTTGCCCACCGAATGATTCTGGTTTGTCGGTAATCAGTTGATGTTTTCCACTCACCACCTCACCTGACCATGGTTCTGGATAGGTTTTTACCTTTGCATTTGCAATAATTGCCATTTTATTTTCCTTGAATCTTTAAATTTTTAGTGAATGCCAGTTTAAATAAAACTTTGTAAACGCAACACTTGCGCTAAAGGATGAGCAAGCTCGCCTTTAACGCAAATTATTTAGTTTGAATCCCTGTCTAAAAATCGACAATGCGCAATGCAGCACATCACTTCGATGCTCGCATCTTGTCTGGGAATGCCGGTGCTTCTAAACGTGGACCATCATAATCAGGGATCGTTCCAAAACGCGCGTCCTGATTTGCCCATTGTTCTGTAGCCGCTTTTAGTTCTTCCTGTGTTCTGCCAACAAGATTCCACCACAGTAATATAGGCGACTCAAAAGGTTCACCACCTATCAACAGTAAACGCGAGCCTTTTGGTAATTCAACCTCAATCTGTGAAATTCCAGGTTCAATCACCACCATATTGTCACTATTTAAATCATGACCATTTACTGTTGCTTCACCTTCTAATGCCATAAATCCATATTCAAAATGAGGATTCAGTGGAATACGTGTCTTGGTTGATTCTTTTGCAAAAAAATCGATCCCGACTAATTCCGTATGCACTTTGACAGGAGATTTGGTATTCATGAATTCACCGACTAAAACTGTAAATTCAATATGGTCCTGCTCTACAATGGGTAATTCTGGATAATGATCAAACTGCGGTGCCATATTGATCTTATCATCAGGCAATGCAATCCAAAGCTGTGCAGCATGCATTCTCGTTTCAGTATCGGGAGCAACTTCTGTATGGGAGATTCCATAACCCGCCGTCATCAGATTCACTTGTTTAGGACGAATCAATTGTTTAGAGCCGATGCTGTCTGTATGCATCATCGTCCCTTCGATCATCCAAGTGAAGGTTTGTAATCCAATATGTGGGTGCGGTCCGACATCCAATCCATCTCCCTGAGGAAATACGACTGGACCTGCGTGATCTAAAAAGCACCATGCGCCAATCATGCGTTTTTGACGACTGGGTAATGCACGTTTAATGACGGTGCCTTTGCCTATTTCTGCTGAACGGATTGGAAAATCTTGAATAAACTGATTCACATATTTTTCACAATCATCAGAGTTAGAAATCTCGGTATAGTTGGTATTGGTCATTTTGTTATCCTAAATTTGTCCATCAGCTCAGGACGTTATTGCAACATCTACAATTTCATTTTATTTAGCTTATCGGTTTTATATACATCGACCTATAGCTATCTTAATACGCTGAATACCATGAATAGGACAATAATAGTTTGGTTTTTGTTATGCAGTTTCTGATTACAAGATCTGGGAACAATACTTTACCGAGTTGAATATTCACTTTGAAATGTTTATAGGCCCGTCATCGCATCATGATGTCTTCAAAGCCTTGATCGAATTAAGCAGAAGGTGGTGGCGTAAGATCTACAAATAAGCCTGTGAAACGGCGAACCAAAGGTAAAAAAATTAATACTGTGGGAAAGGCAATCATCCATGAAAATAGCCAGACGCTAAACCATTTTGCAAAAAATCCATCGAACCACCCCACATTTTTCCATAAATTAATCATGGAAATGGTCGCACTCATCAAAGCTGAGAGTATCAACGGCATAATCCACCCTGCATATTTTGCTGGTAATTTCGGAATTCCAGCAAAAATCATGGCAGGTTTATGTTGATCGCGTCTATTTTCGATCTTGATCTCTGGTTTTAAATCAGGCATTTTTCTTGACGTTCTGCTTTAGGTTTTTCATAAATTGTTTAACTGCAGGTTCAAAGTCTTGAAATAGCACATGATCACGGTGGGTAATCATCACCTCTAAAAAGAGTTTTAATCCTACCGCAAACGCTTTAGTGGTTTCTTCATCAAAAAATTCAGCAGCTTTTAAGCGCTCTACGATTTGGAAAATATCATCGTGATTACCCACATTAAATTCGATATTTTCATTGTAGGTTGACGGATGACCTTGCGCATCTGCAAGATGTTGAACAGTTACATAATATTGATGTTGTTTCATAAGATTTCTCTAACTTGTTAAATATACCGCTGGGTTTAATGAAGGGTCTGTTGACAATTCGTCTACGTTTGCGACTACGTGTGTTTTTTAGACGATACTAGGCGCGAGATACGAAATTTAGTCATTCTAAATGAGTATTTCGAAACGACGTAGCGGCAAAAAACACGCTAGTCCCGAAGGGTTGTGGCTAAAATTATCTCAGCCTACGTTATGAACCTCGAAAATAGTCTCGCTATTCTCTTCGTTTCCTGCCTTGCCTGCTCAATTTTAACCTACAACGCAAGCCATTTATGAAATGTCAACAGACCCTCATGTCGTACTAAATTTAATATCCAAAACATCAATATCAAACGCTTGAAAAACCTGTTCCAGTGAAGCGATCAAAGACGCTTTATTGATCTGGGTTAGGTCGGCACATTGGATATTGAGTGACTCCACTTCGGATAAATAAGGCAAAGCATATTTGGCTTCATCTCTGCCATGCAGATTTTGCGTAATCAAACCCACTTTCTCTAAATCACTCACCACTCGATATATGGTCGATAAGCTGATCTGCTTATTTTGTACATATAACCGCTGATAAATCTGCTTTGCTGTCAGTTGTGTTTTTTGGTCCAACAGCGCTTTGAATACAATCACTCTTGCTTGGGTCACTTTTAAATTTGCATGACGCAGTTTTTGTTGTACCTCAATACTCATGTCTCACCTAAACCTTCTATTGCCCCATTATTGCACTGTTATAAACGTCCAATTTCTACTGCAGCTTGATCAATTTTTTCAGCGACTTGTCTAACTTGCTCCGCATCAAAATCTTTACCCTTGAGCTTTAGGCGTAATGATGTTTTTAAGTTTTCCATCGCACGATGAATATCCAAATATTGGTCGTTTTCATGAATTTCGCGTCGAGTTTCTAAACGCTCTAATAAGTGTTGGATATGCGCATGCTGCTCTTTTAAATGTAATTTTCCAGCATCAGTAATGTGATATTGCTTACGATCACCTTCTGTATTTTCAGCATGCACAAAACCAATTTCTTCAAGATAGGTCAGGGTTGGATAGATTGTGCCTGAACTTGGAGTATAGCCTCCACCGACCAGATCACTGATGGCTTTGATAATTTCATAACCATGCTTTGGCTGTTGCTGTATCAGATGTAAAACCAAAAGCTTCATTTTACCCGATTCAAACAACCGACCTCGTCGTCCACCATAGCCCCGTTCGGTATGCTGTTCACGATGCTCAAAATCATGTTGTGAATGATCATGTCGCTCTGATTTCATCTTTATTTTTCTCAAATTGATTAATTTATGTATATTAAGATATGTCTTAATAAGTCTTAATGCAAGATGATAGAACAAAATCAATTATAATATTTTGATAAATAATGAATTAAATAATTTTGAATCGATCTATCTTAAAAAATTAAGACATAAAAAAGACCGATTAAAAGCCTTTAAACCGAATCTATTGGCTATTTTTATTGTTGTTATGGATTGCTTAAAGCTTGACTCAGTTATCCATTTTTTAAGCATTATTTTTATGTCATGGCGCAGCAAACTTTTAATTTTCAGATCTTTAGCCTTGACATAGAGATTAATTTACATACAATGCGATTTGTAACAAAAAATTAATATTTTTATAACAAAAGGGTCACACAATGTTTAAGAAAACTTTATTTGCTGCATTACTTGCTAGTTCTTTTGGGTCTGCACATGCATACCAAGCTGAAATCGGTGGTTCACTCGGTATTGTTGATCCAGATAAAGGGGATACATCTACTGGTTTTGCTATTGATGGAACATATTATTTTAACCCTGTTCAAGTTAAAAATAACCCATTAAACGAAGCTGCCTTTCTAGATCGCGCAAGCAACGTAAATGCTGGGATTAGCTATATCGATTATGATGCCTACGATGTAACAGCTTATGGTGTTGGTATTGAATATTTCGTTCCAAATACCGATTTTTATGCAAGTGCTGCTATTGGACGCTCTACAGCTAAGGCCGATCATGTCGATGATTTAGACACAACAACTTACTCTGCTGAAGTAGGTTACTTGCCAATCCCAGGTCTTTTGATTGCGGTTGGTTTAGCGGGCTATGACAATGATTTTAATGATGATATAGATCCAACTATCCGTGCTAAATATGTCACTCAAGTGGGTCGCTATGACATGAATTTTGAAGGTGGTGCAAGCTTTGGTGATACCGATGCTTACAGCGTAGGTACAGATTTATACCTAGATAAAACTTTCAGTGTCGGATTGGCTTATTCAGGTAGCCGCACCGATGGTACTGATGAAGACAGCTTTACAATTCGTGCAAAAAAATTCTTTACTCAACAAATCAGCTTAGAAGGTTCTGTTGATTTTGAAGATGACGATAATATCTATGGTCTTCGCGCTGCTTACCGCTTCTAATTATTGGTAAACTTTAAAAAACCGCTCTTGTATAAGCGGTTTTTTTTATCACTAATTAAATAAATCAACAATTAATGATTCATTAAAATAACTTTAGGTTTGATCGAGACTTCATTTAACTTGTATTGTACTTTTTTCATCAACCTTAGTAATTCATTAGGATTTTCTTCATTTAAATTAAACGGATGCTCTGAAGTACTACTACGTATATCAGTTTGAATATTTGATTTACTATCCAAAAATAATGTCATCGGAATATAGCGCACACCATACTCTAAACTTAAATCCTCATCCTCATTCACATCGACCTTAATCATGATGAATTTTTTCGAAAGATTTACAACCTCATCATCATAAAATACTTTTCCATATCGCTTAGAAGCGCCACACCAGTTAGCATAAAACACCAATAAAATGGGTTTCTTCTCTTGTTCAGCAATCTGTAAGCCTTTTTCATAAGACAGCCAATTAATATTATTTTCGTTCCATTTAATTACATTTGCAAAGGCTGTATTTGAAATCAGAATAAAAAGCACTGCAATCCATATTTTCATTTTTCTAGATTCTTTTAGGCATAAAAAAGCGTTAAACCTATATTAATCTATGACTTAAAGAAGGGAGATAATTTTCTTTGATGTTTAATCCGCAAATCTAGTTAGAAGCACTACTTTTTACAGTGCAGAGAAAGGCCTTAACTACACAAATGTATTTAAATTTTGAATGTAAGATAAGGCTATACGCGCTCTAAAATGAGATGTATTAACTATTATAGTGGGTATCAAATAGATAAAGCGCTTATATAAGCGCTTCTTTCGCCTAAATTTACTGTTCTAAATGCAGCATTCTTAACTGCAAACTCACATTGCCATTAAATTGATTTTTATCCAATTCATAAACAATACGTACCATATCTTGCATAGGATCAAAATTGAATTTATCACGTACATTAAAGGCAATCGCATCAATCGGTTGGCCATTTTCCAAAGCTAAGCGCAATTTCAGATGCACTTCCTTTAACCAACGATAATCGATGACTTTAAAACGCCCTTCAAATACCGGTGCAGGAAACTTTTGCCCCCACGGTCCCAATTGCGCCAAAGTATCTACAGTTTGTAGCTGAAATGCCTGAGCAGGTAATTCACCATCCGTCCACAACACCGCTTGGAATAGTGCATCATCGGATTGAGCAACCAACTCAGTAAAACGTTGTTTAAATTCTTCAAAATGTTGCTTTTGAATGGTCAAACCCGCCGCCGCCGCATGCCCACCAAAATGACTAATCAAATCAGGATATTGCTCGGCAACTTTTTCAATACTGTCTCGAATATGAATACCATCAATCGAACGTGCGGAACCTTTGATATGAATCCCATCTTTATCTGCCGCAAATACAATACTGGGGCGATGAAATTGCTCTTTTAAACGGCCTGCCACAATACCAATCACCCCTTGATGCCAATGCTCTTCAAACATGACCAGCGCTGCGGGTAAATGATCTTGATCAAGCTGTAGATTTTCCAGCGCTGCCAAAGCCTCTTGTTTGATCTCCGACTCAACTTGACGGCGTTCTAAGTTTAACTCATTGAGCTGGCGTGCCAAAGCGTGAGCTGTCTGCGTATCGGTTGCCAAAAGACATTCAATACCGATGTCCATGGTTTCCATACGCCCTGCGGCATTAAGACGAGGGCCTAACACAAAACCTAAATCAGAGGCTTTTAACTCAACAGGATCACGCGCTGCAATGTCTAATAAGGCACTAATCCCAGCACGACATTGATTCTGTTGAATCCGTTTAACCCCTGCATCCACTAAGATACGATTGTTATGGTCGAGGCTGGCAACATCGGCATAAGTGCCCAAAGCAACCAAATCCAAATATTGCGGCATTTTTGCAGCCAATTTCCCCAGTTTTGCCCGATGGCTACTTAACTTTGCCAATAGGTAAAATGCCACGCCAACGCCAGCCAAAGCCTTACTTGGAAATTCGCACCCTAACTGATTTGGGTTAACAACCGCTTCAGCCTGAGGCGTTTCCTTGGTCGTTAAATGGTGATCGGTGATAATCACCTGCATTCCATGTGACTGCGCTTGTGCTACACCTGCATGACTGGAAATTCCATTGTCGACCGTAATTAATAGATCAGGCTGATATTTTTCAAAAGCCAAGTCAGCAATTTTAGGGGTTAGGCCATAGCCATATTTAAAACGATCTGGAACGAGGTATTCAACATTGGCCCCCATTTCTCGTAAAGCCAGCATCATCAGTGCGGTACTGGTGGCACCATCTGCATCATAATCACCGACAATCACAATTTTTTTTTCTTGATCTAAGGCTTGATCAATAATTTGAATGGCTTGCTCCAAACCTTTCATTTCTGGTGCAAGTAAATATTTAAGTTTTAAATCTAATTCTTGTTCAGATTGCACACCACGACGAGCCAAAATTTCGGCAATAAAGGGTAACACGCCCTGAAAGTTTTCAGGGCGTGTAATCAAAGGTCGTTGTTTAATTTGTAATTTTTGCATTTATGGCATCAAACGTTGTATTGTCCAAGATCCACCGACTTTTTCATAAGTGAGGCGATCATGTAAGCGATTTGGGCGACCTTGCCAGAATTCATAATACGTCGGCTCTAAACGATAGCCTCCCCAAAATTCGGGTTTAACCAATTCATTCTTTTCAGCCACTTGATCATACAACGCTTGAAAACGCTGTTGTAAATGTTCACGACTTTCAATCACGCCACTTTGTGGGGTGCTGATATGTGCTGCAATTTGGCTATCACGCGGACGTTTATGATAATAATCAGTAGATTCTTGTTCAGATATTTTCTGAACTTGACCACCCACACGAACCTGACGTTCTAACTCAGGCCAATAGAATAGCAATTCTGCATAAGGGTTTTCAGCTAAATCTAAGCCTTTTTGACTGTCATAATTGGTATAAAAATCATAACCAGCCTCGGTAGCACCACGCAATAACACAGTACGCACATGTGGACGCCCTTGTGCATTTGCGGTTGCCAACGACATTGCATAGGGTTCATGCAGTTTTGCTTCTAAAGCCAAATTAAACCAATTGAGAAACTGCGCATGAGGATGAGCATCCACTTGCTCCTCATGTAGTTCACCTTTTTGATAAGTAAGACGAAGCTCACTTAAGTCTTTAATTACATCACGCATGAAGCAAAACCTTCTACAGACGATACAATATTTTAAGCCGCATTTTGACGAACAGCATCTGCTAAATGATTTGCCAAATCAGTTACTTCTTGCAGATTATCGCCTTCTACCATAACACGGATGATCGGTTCCGTCCCAGACTTACGAATTAAAATTCGCCCACGTCCTTTAAGTGTGGCTTCTACTTTATCAAACTCGGCAACCAATGCTGGCACCGCAAATGGGTCAAACATTTGTTCAAGGCGAACATTAACCAAAACATTGGGTAAAGTTTTAAAATCTGCAACCAATTCATCTAAAGATTTATTCTGTTCAACCAATACTGTTAACACTTGCAGGGCTGCAATAATTGCATCACCTGTTGTGCTCTTGTCTAAAGTCAAAATATGACCAGATGGTTCGCCACCAGTTACCCAGTTGTTTTCTTCTAAATTTTGCAATACATAGCGATCACCCACTTTAGCACGCACAAAAGGCACTTTGGCTTTTTCAAGTGCCAATTCTAATGCCATGTTACTCATCACTGTACCCACGATACCCGCCGGTTTTTGAGATGCTTGGGTTGCTAAAATATACAGAATATGGTCGCCATCAATCAATTTACCAAAACGGTCGACCAAAACCACACGATCTGCATCGCCATCAAAAGCAATACCTAAATCTGCTTGATGCTCAATCACGGCTTTTTGTAAATTTTCAGGATGTGTTGAACCACAATCCTTATTGATATTTAAACCATCTGGTTCGTTATAAAGCGCAATAACTTTTGCGCCTAATTCACGAAATACTGCTGGACCTACGCTATACGCTGCACCATTGGCGCAATCCACCACAATTTTTAAATGGCGTAAATTGAAATGATATGGGAATGTCGATTTACAAAATTCGATATAACGACCATTGGCATCTTTAACACGTACACTCTTACCTAAGTTTGCGGTGTCTTCAATGATGATATCGTTCTCAAGCTCTCGATTAATCGCATCTTGAATCGTATCTGGGAGCTTTTTCCCTTCATCTGAAAAGAATTTAATCCCATTATCAAAATAAGGGTTATGCGAAGCAGAAATCACGATCCCTAAGTTGGCATGCAATGCGCGGGTTAAATGAGCAATTGCAGGGGTCGGTAAGGGTCCAAGCAAATGTACATAAACACCTGCCGCATTGAGACCCGCCTGTAAAGCTGCTTCAAGAATATAACCCGATAAACGAGTATCTTTACCTAAAACCACAATCGGTTTTGATTTTGGGCTAATTTGCTTTAATACTTTCCCTGCCGCAAATCCGAGTTTAAGTGCAAATTCTGGGGTAATTGGGAGTTCACCAAATTTTCCACGAATCCCGTCTGTTCCAAAATAACTCATCTTTTACCCACTTATTATGTGTTGTATAACAATCAATTTTTAAGGTTTACTACTTTACACCAAAATAAAAAAGCCGTCATAAACTGACGGCTTTTTCCAATCAAAATATTACAAAAGATTAACCTACACGATAGTTCGGTGCTTCTTTGGTAATCGTTACATCATGCACATGTGACTCTTGCATACCTGCAGCGGTAATTTTCACAAATTTTGCATTTTGACGTAAATCTTCAATGGTTGCAGAACCGGTATAGCCCATAGATGAACGTAAACCACCCATCATTTGATGTACGATATTGCCCATTGGACCTTTGTACGGTACGCGACCTTCAATCCCTTCTGGGACCAATTTCTCAGCGCCTGCTTTCGAGTCTTGGAAATAACGATCGGCAGAACCCGTCGCGCCAGCCATTGCACCCAAAGAACCCATACCACGGTATGCTTTGTAATAACGGCCTTGGAAGAATTCAACTTCACCAGGCGCTTCTTCAGTACCCGCCATAAGTGAACCCACCATAATCGTGCTTGCACCAGCACCAATCGCTTTTGCCATATCCCCAGAGAAACGGATACCACCATCAGCAATCAATGGAATTTGGTCTTTCAATGCGTTGGCAACACTGTCAATTGCAGAGATTTGTGGCATACCAATACCTGCAACGATACGTGTCGTACAGATTGAACCAGGACCAATACCCACTTTCACCGCATCTGCACCCGCATCAAGTAATGCCAAAGCAGCATCACCCGTTGCGATATTACCGCCAATCACTTGAACTTGAGGGAAGTTTGCTTTCACCCAACGTACACGCTCGATCACACCCGCAGAATGACCATGCGCCGTATCCACTACAATCGCATCAACGCCGGCTTCAACCAAAGCTTCAACACGACTTGGGGTTTCAGCGCCAGTACCCACTGCAGCACCAACACGTAAACGACCTAATTCATCTTTACAGCTATTTGGATAAGATTCCGCTTTACGGAAATCTGTAACTGTAATTAAGCCTTTTAATGCATTGCTTTCATCAACCACCAATACTTTTTCAATACGGTGTTTTTGCAATAATGCTTGAATATTTTCTTTCGATTCATTTTCACGAACAGTCACAAGACGATCTTGCCCTGTCATGATATTGCTTACTGGTTGTTCCAAGTTCGTTACAAAACGAGTATCTCGGCCAGTTACAATCCCAACCACTTTGCCATCTTTAACGACAGGTACACCGCTGATGTTGTTGGCTTGTGTAATAGCCATCAAATCACGGATCGTGGTTTCAGGTGTCACGGTAATCGGATCTTTCACCATTCCCGCTTCGAATTTTTTTACACGGCGAACTTCTGCAGCTTGTGCAGAAATATCCATGTTTTTATGTAAAATACCAATACCACCGTTTTGCGCCATTGCAATCGCCATACGTGACTCAGTCACAGTATCCATTGCTGCTGAAACCATAGGGATGTTCAGTTGAATGCCGCGTGTGAGGCGTGTCTTTAGAGAGACATCTTTTGGGAGGATAGTAGAATAGGCAGGGAGTAATAAGACATCATCGAAGGTTAGCGCTTCTTGAACGATGGTCAACATAACAGTCTCGCTGGTAATTTCCGTGAGCTATTATATACAAATTTCCGTTCAATTTTCATTTTTTATTGTGCCGATTTATCTTATTCTCGATCACACTTTATTTTTCAGTATCTTATTGAAATAAAAATGGGCTTTGAATATAAAATTATCGTGGATTTAACACCACAGTAGACTGTCGACTTACAGTCTCTGCCTTAATATCCTAAATTTTCCCAATGAAGCGTTAACACACCTGATCAAAGTCTTCATCATTGCTGGGTGTAGCGACTTCTATTTCGATCAGGGGAATTAAACCATAGCCTTGTCTTGCTTTTGCACATTGTGAATCCCCAGCATGTACCTGTTTGCATGAAGAACTCCGTTGCTCATACATACTACAGCTGACTTGCTGTCCAATCTCACCCTTTAATGCCACACAACGTGGTTGCTTTTGATTGGTGCCCTGCATACAAGAATACACGGCTGTCAAAGGTTCGACATAATCTGGCGGCATGGCTTCTCCTTCTGCCCAATAAAATGAGACTCGGAAAAAGGCGCAACACGCCCCGCAACTTAAGCACGCATCCTGTGCTGAGATTTGTGACAACATTTTTTTAAGATTCTCGTTATCAATTTAAAATTTTGGCAAGAAAATCCTAAAAAAAGTCGCACTCAAACTCAATATCTTTTTTGAATTTTTTATTGCGGACAGGTAAACACGGACTCATCCATCAAATCGACACCGCATTGTAAATTTTCGATCCAGTCTAAAAACTGATGAATCATCTCTTTACCAATAAACGGCTTACCATGTTGCGGCACAATCATTTCAATATCCATTTGACGCACCATTTTCACCCATAAACGGATCACCCGATTGGTACACATATAGCGCTGATGAAAACCATGCATGGTTGGAATGTGCATTGCAAAATCTTCAATTGGTTTCGAGGCATCATCAACAATCGATGCACCCATATCACCTGAGAATAAAATTTTTGAAATTGGATCGTAAAACTGGAAATTTCCAACGGAATGTAAGAAATGCGCAGGAACTACGATGATGTGCGTTTCTCCCAATGGAATAGAGCCACCTTGGTCAGGCAATTCGATCAGACGTTCTAACCAGCCCCCCTTCATACGGTCACTCATAAATGCTGAGTTTAAATGAGGTAAAAAGCGTGCCCATAATTTAGATGCGACCACTTTGGCATCGGTATAGACCAACCAACGTGGCATTGAAGTAATGATGTCGGGGTCTTGGTGAGATGCCATGACATAGTCTAGATTTTGTAATCGGGTGTATTTATTAAGCTCCATGGTCAGGGGCACATAGGTCAAATCACCGCCCGGATCTAATACTGCTGCACGTTCATTATTTAAAATAAGAAACTGATTGGCTTGTACACCTTCACCTTTCACCAAACTGGTAAAACTTATACATTTATGAGTGCCATTATCAAACAAAACTTGCGACGTGGTGCGATCTAAAGCCATACCAGAAACCCCAAAACCTTTTTTTAAAATAAATCTTTAGTTATCCCATACAACATATAAGGTTTTCTTCAAAGTTACAATAAATCTACAACCTAAGTTTAAAGATTATTTGTGTCATCATTCTCAGAATAATAAAAAACCCAACATTAAGTTGGGTTTTCAGCTTTAAAAATAGATGCCTTTATTGATGTTCAATCAGCTTGGAAAATTGTGCTTAAAAAAAGTAATGCTGAACTAAAGCGGCGACACCAATAATAAAGAAGATTGCAGCTCCAATTTTATGAATCAGAGCAATAGGTAATTTATCTGCCAATTTATTGCCAATAAATACAGCAGGTGCATTGACCAACATAATCCCCAATGTCGTACCTAGAGTTACCCAACCGATGCTGTCAAAGCGTGCAGCAAGTGCCACTGTGGCGATTTGGGTTTTATCCCCAATTTCTGCAAGGAAGAATAATACAAAGGTTGCACCAAAGACCCCATATTTTTGCCATTTATTAATACTTTCAGATTCATCATCCAATTCATCTGGAATCAACATCCACCCAGCCATACCAATAAAGCCAAGTGACACAATCCAAAGTAATACTGTCGGGCTAAGGACTGTGGTAATCCATTGACCAAGCACAGCCGATACGCCATGATTGACAATAGTTGCTAATAAAATTGCAAATAAAATAGGAATAGGTTTACGAAAACGTGCAGCAAGAAGTAATGCGAGCAGTTGTGTTTTATCGCCCATTTCGGATAAAGCGACAACCACTAAAGAGATGAGGAAGGCATTTAACATTTCAAAGTCTCTGGCTAGCAATATTTACCGATGACTTACCCCTCCTGCTAGCCAATATGAATAGTCGCCTATTCAACGCGGAGTGATAAATCAAAGGTCTTGCCAACAAAAGATAGCTGAGTAAACACCTTCAGCTAAATTGGTTCTTTGCTATGATGACCATACTCTGTTGAGTAATTATGTTGATCATCACCCATTTATCATCTCGCAGATGACAAACAGCGGCTACTCCCCAATGAAGTACAGCTATTCTACAACGCTTTATCAATCATTTTCAATTTTTAAAAATTAAAAAATTTAAAGCTCAGATAAATTTCAAAAAATATCGTGCCGAAACATTTTTAATGCCCGCAGAGGATGAATCCAATTTCGTTTCTTCACTAATTTCGAACCCTAGATGGTTATCCTATCGTGGGGCGACATGGATGTCGCCGATTGATTTAGTTGAAAATGTTAATTAGGAGAAATTATATTCTTGTGCCTGAGTTTTTTGACAGATTGACTATATTGAATGATGACTTTAAAGCAGATTTAAAAATTATTGATAAAACAAAATCAGATGCATATAAAAAAACCTCGCCTAAAGCGAGGTCTTCTATAATTTAAAACTTAAAGCAAGATGTTCCGAATATCTGATAACAACTTGGTCAATTTATTGGTAAATCGCGCAGCATCCGCACCATTAATCACACGATGGTCATAAGACAATGACAATGGCAACATCAGTTTTGGATCAAAACCTGAGCCATTCCATACCGGTTGCATGGTTGCAGGTGAGATACCCAAAATCGCAACTTGCGGCCAGTTCACCAATGGCGTAAATGCTGTACCACCAATTGAACCTAGGCTGGTAATGGTAAAGTTTGCACCTTGTAAGTCTTTCGGAGAAAGTTTCTTATCACGTGCTTTTTTACTTAACTCACCCAATTCAATGGCAATTTGCTTAATCGATTTTTGATCAGGATTACGCAATACTGGAACAGTTAAACCATCTGGTGTCGCCACAGCGATTCCCATATGAATTTCTTTACGTAACAACACAGACTTTTGATCATCTGCCAAGTGACCTGCAAAATAAGGCTCTTCTTTGAGTAAGAACGCCACCGCTTTTGCAATAAAAGCAAGGATCGTTAAGCTAATACCATCTTGCTTAAATTTCCCTTTTAACTCACCGCGCCAAGCTTCTAGTTCAGTAATATCTGCTAAATCAAATTGTGTCACTTGCGGAATAAAATTGTTTAATGACAATTGCGGTACAGACACTTGCTGTAAACGCGTCATTGGTGCAATTTCACTACCACCAAATGCACTGAAATCTGGTAATGCAGGCAAACCTGAAGCGGCTGGTGCAGCAGTTGTTTGAGCTGCTGCTTGTGGTGCAGTCAATTTGGCTTTAACAAAAGCAAAAACATCATCTTTCATCACACGTGCATGAGGGCCAGAGGCCTCGACTTGTGATAAAACCACACCCAGTTCACGCGCAAGCTTACGCACAGCAGGACCAGCATAAACTTTGGCATTTTCAGCTTGTTGCGCTTTAGATAACTTTTCAGTACCCGCTTGAGCAACGGCCACTTCAGCTTTTGGCGCTGATGCTGTCGTTTTCGCGGCTGGTGCTGATGCAGCTTGTGATGCTTGAGCGGCTGGTTTTTCTTGCGGTGCTGATGCAGTCTGACCCTGTGCTTCAATCGTCACCAAAGCACTGCCCTGGCTTACAGACTGATTCAATTCCACATGGATCGCCGTTACCGTACCTGCAACCGTACTTGGCACTTCTACAGAGGCTTTATCCGACTCAGCAACGCAAAGGCTTTGGTCTTTTTCAACTTGATCGCCTACGCTCACCAAGATTTCAGAAATTGTTGCTTTATCTACACCAAGATCAGGAACAGCAACTTCAACTTTACCCGATTGGGCTGGTGCTGATGCTTCTGGTGCAGCAGCTTGAGTTGGTGTTGCTGACGCTTGTTGAGGCGCTTCAGCAGGTGCTGCCGCCGAAGTCGTTGCAGCGCCTACAGTTTTCACTGTAATCAGTACCACACCTTCTTTAACATTATCGCCTTCTTTGACCACAACACTTTCAACCGTGCCAGCAACTGTGCTTGGAACTTCAACCGTTGCTTTATCCGATTCCACTACAACGATGCTGTCATCTACCGCAATTTCGTCGCCCACTTTAACCAGAACTTCGCCGACCAAAGCTTTTTCAACACCAATATCTGGCACTTGAACTTCAACTGTTTGAGATGAAGCTGGCGCAGATGCTGAAGGTGCAGCAGATGCCACAGGTTCAGCTTTAGTTTCTACAGCAGGTTCAGTTTTTGCAGCTTCTTGAGCAGGCTGTGCTGCTGTTTCTGTCGCAGTTGCATCCGCAGATTCAACTTCGATCAACACAGCACCTTCTGAAACTTCATCACCTTCCGTAACAGCAATACTTTTAACCACGCCTGCTGAAGTGCTTGGCACTTCAACAGAGGCTTTGTCTGACTCAAGTAGAACGATACTGTCATCAACAGCGATGGTATCCCCGACTTTCACCAAGATTTCTGCAACAGTGGCCTTATCAACGCCAATATCAGGAGTTTTAACTTGCATCATTATTTCTCCTCTGTCACTTCAGTATAAGCAGCAACTTCTTGTACAGATGGGTGCGCTTGCGGTAACCATGCAACTGGACGATCAACATCAAGTTCAAATGAAGAGATTGCATCTTTCACCAAACGTGGATCCACTTCACCTTCATCAGCAAGTTTTTTCAATGTTGCAACCACAATATGTGCCGCATCTACACCAAAGTAACTACGCAAATTACTGCGTGTATCTGAACGACCATAACCATCTGTACCCAATGTTACATATGGACGGCTATCTGGAAGATAAGCACGGATCTGTTCGCTATAGGCACGCATATGATCTGTTGCTGAAACAACAATACCATCCGTGTCACGTAATTGCTGAGAAACCCAAGACTCTTTACCGTCTTCAAGTGGATGTAGGCGATTGTATTCTTCAACAGCCATACCATCACGTGCCAATTCATTGAAGCTTGTTACACTCCATACATTGGAATGGATTTGGTATTCATCACGTAAAATTTGCCCAGCTTTAATCACTTCACGCAGAATCACGCCTGAACCCAATAACTGAACTGTGGCTTTTTCATCTTTATTGAACAAGTACATACCACGTTTGATGCCTTCTTCAGCACCTTCAGGCAATGCAGGTTGGTCATAGTTTTCATTCATGAGCGTCAAGTAATAGAACACACGTTCCTGATTCACATACATACGTTGTAAACCATCATGCACAATCACAGCTAACTCATAACCAAAGCAAGGATCATACGCTACACAGTTTGGAATCGTACCTGCCAAGATATGAGAATGACCATCTTGGTGTTGTAAACCTTCACCATTTAATGTTGTACGACCAGCTGTTGCACCACACAAGAAGCCTTGTGCCTGAGAATCACCCGCTGCCCATGCAATATCCCCAATACGTTGGAAACCAAACATTGAGTAATACATATACATCGGAATCATTGGTAAGTTATTGGTTGAATAACTGGTACCCAATGCTGACCAAGCGCTCATTGCACCTGCTTCATTGATCCCTTCTTGCAACATGTGACCATCTTTTGCTTCACGATAGTTCATGAGCTGTTCTTGGTCTTCTGGGGTATAGTTTTGTCCATGCGCAGCATAGATACCCAACTGACGGAACATGCCTTCTAGACCAAAGGTACGTGCTTCATCAGGTACGATAGGCACAACACGGTCTTTAATGGCTTTTTCTTTTAACAATGCAGCAATCAAACGCACCATAACCATCGTGGTTGATTGTTCTTTACCACCACTGCCTTTAAGCACACCATCAAATACTGAAATCTCAGGAATCGCCAATACTTCACTGTCTTTACGACGTGCAGGTAAATAACCACCTAAAGCTTCACGACGTGCTTTCATATATTTCAATTCAGGTGAGTTTTCACCTGGACGATAAAATGGAAGCTCTTCAAGTTGCTCATCAGAGAATGGCAAATTGAAACGGTCACGTACATATTTCAATGAATCGTGTTGCATTTTCTTGATTTGGTGGGTTTTGTTGACAGCTTCAATTTCGTCAGACAAACCATAACCTTTCACTGTTTTCGCTAAGATTACAGTCGGTTGACCATTGCTGGTCATTGCAGCAGCATACGCGGCATACACTTTGTATGGGTCATGACCACCGCGATTCAGATTATCAATATCTTCATCACTTAAGCCTTTTACCAACTCCGCAGCTTCAGGGTATTTACCAAAGAATTTTTCACGGGTATAAGCGCCACCTTTTACTTGGTAGCGTTGGTATTCACCATCTAGCGTTTCATCCATACGGGCTTTTAAAGCACCTGATGTGTCTTTGTCCAGTAAAGGATCCCAATGACGCCCCCAGACCACCTTAATCACACGCCAGCCTGCACCACGGAACAGTGACTCTAGCTCTTGAATGATTTTACCGTTACCACGTACAGGACCATCTAGACGCTGTAAGTTACAGTTCACCACCCAGATTAAGTTGTCTAATTTTTCGCGACCCGCAAGCGAGATTGCACCTAAGCTTTCTGGCTCATCCATTTCACCATCGCCAAGATACGCCCAAACCTTACGGTTTTCTTCTTTGATCAAACCACGATTCATCAAGTACTTTTGAATATGCGCTTGATAAATTGACATGATTGGACCAAGGCCCATCGAAACAGTTGGGAACTGCCAGTAATCTGGCATTAAGTAAGGATGAGGATAACTTGAAAGCCCCTGACCACCCACTTCACGACGGAAATTACTCAATTGATCTTCGGTCAAACGGCCTTCTAAAAATGAACGTGCGTAAATACCTGGGGCGCAGTGACCTTGGTAATAGATCATGTCGCCACCAAAGCTATCGCTATTGGCACGGAAGAAATGGTTAAAGCCGACATCATATAGGGTTGCTGAAGACGCGAAACTTGCCAAGTGACCACCTAAGTCATCACCTGTTTTATTGGCACGTAGAACCATTGCCAAAGCATTCCAACGAATTAATGCTCGAATACGACGCTCCATATCTTGGTCGCCTGGCATCGCTGGAGATTCTTCAACTGGAATGGTATTTAAATAAGGGGTATTTAGACGCTGAATAGGTACATGCTTCGAAATTGCTTGTTGATATAATTTTTCTAATAAAAACGCAGCACGATCCGTACCCATATGCTGGAGCACTGAATCAAAGGCATCTTGCCATTCTTGTGTTTCCTGAGCGTCGCTATCACCATAATACGCCATTTCCCACTTACTCCTTGAATAGTTTTCTATATATTATATGTATCATGTTTTAGGCCTGTTAAGTTATCGTTACAGCCAAATGCAGATTGTAAGGATTATTTAGCAACTAAATAGTTGTTGACTAATTAACACTTAAAATAACAAAAAACCGCCAATAAAGGCGGTTTTTTATACAAAATAATTTTTTATTTGATGATAGTCTGAATACAGTATTTAATTCATCGCGACTACGAATTCAACCATGCATACAGAGCATCAGTCATAAGCTCAACAATCAAATGTTTAGCGTTATGGCAACATGGCTAAGTAAGAAGATGGATTTTTACGTTGACCATCTTTCACTACTTCGTAATGCAAATGTGGGCCTGTGCAACGACCGGTACAACCCACGTTGGCAATATGTTCACCAGCCTTCACCTGATCACCCACACGGGCAATTAGACGTGAAGCATGCGCATAACGTGTAATATAGCCATTGCCATGGTTAATTTCTACATATTGACCATAACCAGTACCCCAACCAGACTTGGTTACAATACCAGGACCTGTTGCATAAATTGGTGTACCACTTGGTGCTGAAAGATCTAAACCAGAATGATGTTCGGCACGACCACCCATTGTACGACCACCAAAATCAGAGCTTACACGCTTCATATCTGGAAGAGGATGAGTGACTAACCAAGAATATGGAGAGTTTGCAGTATAACGAGAAGCAGAGTTTGCGCTAGAACCGTATTTTTTAGCGATACTTGCATTGTTTAACTCGATTGGCGCATCCTGGCTACGTAAAGTAATATTCATCTTTGCTGAAGCAGGAAGATCTAAATCATCTGGATTATAAGAGCCTTGAGATAAAGTCTTGGATAATTGTTCTAAACGATCTGGTGATTGAACCAAGTCTGCAAATGCAGCGGTTGCAGCGGAAGCTGCTAAAGTAAAAGCCAATAAAATACGTCGCGTATGCATAAAAACCTCTTTAACTGTTCTTAGTCAAGTTTCTTGAGTGATCTCATCCTTGATATCTATCGAAATGAGCGCTTAAGATAGGACATAAATATGTAGGAACCATGTATGTCTGAACCAAAAAACGTCTTTCAACCAACAAGACAACACTTAAAAACAGGAAACTTATCGTTTCTTACAAAGCAAGTTGCCGAATGGCAAAAACTTACTAAATTAATTCAACCGCTACTTCCTCAACCTGAGAATTGGCGAGTTGTCTGTTATCAATACGGTATTTTGACCATCACCGGTGAAAATCAAGCCATGATTAGTCAACTCGGTTATCTTCAAAAACAGTATATTTCTCAATTATCACAAATCAACGAACTTCGTGATTTACAAAAACTGCAAGTTCGTTTACGTATTCAAAACAGCAATACTGAAACACCCCCACAACGCCATAAAACTGTAAAAAGCATACAACCTGCAACATCTGAAATGTTACAAAATGCCGCTAGTTTTGTGAGCGACCCTAAGCTTAGCCAAGCTTTACTACGTTTGGCAAGCAATAAAAAGTAAACTGATTAGATTAAATTAAGATTAAAACTGATCAAAATATGACAGATATCACACTTTTTATTGTTACACTATAACACAATGCCTAAAAGACAAAGACTTATGTCACGTTGACAAAATGAATTGGGCACAGCTTCTCGTCATCAAATGTTACAATTTCATAGCTGCTTGGATCACTTTTAACATTGCGTAAAAGTTGATTATTCAGTGCATGTCCCGATTTATAGCCATCGAATTTAGCAATAATTTGATGTCCAAGTAGGTATAGGTCACCAACTGCATCCAAAATTTTATGTCGAACAAACTCATCTGCAAAACGTAGACCTTCTTCATTGACCACGCCGGTATCATCTAAACCAACAGCATTATCTAAGCTCGCACCCAAGGCTAAATTATTGGCTTTTAAATAATCAAGATCTTTCATAAAACCAAAAGTACGTGCACCGCTGACTTCATAGACAAACGTTTCTGTTGAAAAATCAATGGTCGCCGATTGGTATTCTTTTGCAAAAGCAGGATGATCAAAGTCGATGGTGAAGTTGATTTGAAAACCATCGTGAGGGGTAAAAATTGCGCGCTTATCTTCTATGAGTGCTTCAACAGGTTTGAGAATCCGAATAAATTTTTTCGGTGCGTCTTGTTCTACTAATTCGCCCTGCATGAGTAAATATATAAATGGACCTGCACTACCATCCATAATTGGTATTTCAGAAGCAGACACTTCTATAATCAGGTTATCTATACCCAAGCCAGCGATTGCACTGGTGACATGTTCAATGGTGCCAACCTTGGTTTCATGACTGACCAAATTGGAACACATGAATGCTTCTTGAATCAGCATAGCATCTGCTGGCAGATCGACAGGTGGATTTAAATCGATACGGCGAAATACAATACCCCCGTCCGCCACATGTGGCAAAAAGTTAATCATGACTTTTTGTCCGCTATGTAGTCCGATGCCACTCGCTTTAACGACTCGCTTCAGGGTACGTTGTTTCAACATGCTAATTCGGTCTTCATTCTCAAATCCGCTATACGTTAGCACATTTAGCCATTGATAAAAAACAAAAAAGGTAATGAATCTCACTACCTTTTTCGTTGATATTAATTATTTTTAATAATTATCAATCATTTACGCTGTTGATTTTTCAAATAATCTTGAATACTCATTGGCGTAGAACGACCACTTGAACTTGGTGCTGCAACAGGTGCACCATCTTCTTGACGTTTATTGATCGCAGGAACATCATCTTCATCAACCACAGTGTTGTGGCTGGCTTGTTGGCTATATGATTGCGCAACATTGCTGATATGGGTTCTGCGTTTTGCTTCAGTTGCATCACTGGCATTACGTGTTAAACCTGTAGCAATCACAGTGACACGGATTTCATCACGTGCGTCTGGATCAAATACAGTACCAAAGAACACTTCACCTTCTTCAAGGTCAACAATTTGGTTCACAACATCTGTAATCACTTCAGTTTCACGTAAAGTCACATCAGCACCACCAGTGATGTTAATCAACACCCCTTTGGCATTCATGATATTTACATTATCCAATAACGGACTACGGATCGCCAAACGTGCCGCTTCTTCAGCACGGTCTGGACCGCTACTCTTCCCTTCACCCATCATTGCATAACCACGTGTACTCATCGCAGTTTTCAAGTCAGCAAAGTCAAGGTTAATATGACCCGGACGAACAACCAGATCAAAAATACTCCGTACCGCATTCAGCAACACGTCATCTGCTTTACGGTAAGCATCTTGCATAGAGATGTCACCATAAACGCTGAGTAAACGTTGGTTCGGTATAATAATTAAAGAATCAACATGTTGTTCTAATGCTTCAATCCCTTTTTCAGCCGAACGTTGACGACGACGACCTTCAAAGTTAAATGGCGTTGTCACCACACCTACAGTAAGAATACCCATTTCTTGAGCAATCTCAGCAACAACGGGCGCAGCACCTGTACCTGTACCACCGCCCATTCCAGCAGTCACAAATACCATATCGGCACCTTCAAGGTGTTGACGGATTTGCTCACGGCTTTCTTCAGCAGCAATTTGACCTACATCTGGATTAGCACCGGCACCCAAACCACGTGTGCTTTGCTCACCAAGTTGCATTTTAAAAGGCGCATTCATGCGATCAAGGGCTTGCTTGTCTGTATTTGCACAAACAAATTTCACACCTTTAATGTCAGATTGCACCATGTGTTGTACGGCATTACCACCGCCGCCACCAACACCAAACACAGTAAAACGGGCTTGACCGTTGTTATCGGTTTGTCCATCGTCTAAAAATTCAAATGAGGCCATGACCTTTAGATTTCCTAATATAATTTGGCAGTCACTTAAGCCCGTATACTGCCTTGATCTTCAATAATAAAAATTGTTTTTAGGATGCTGTTCATTGCAGAGCTTGTCAAGTATTGGACAGAACACTTACAACTTCCTAACAATATTCCCCAAAAAACCACACCTAAAAAATACCTTTTAATTTGTTATTTAAGGCATTCCAACCATTCACAATCCGATCAAAGAATGGTCTTCCACCTTGAACTTCAGGTTCTTCAATCGCCTCTTGCATGTCACTTTGACTAAACAAAAGTAACCCTGCTGCTGTAGCATACATTGAACGACGTAAAGATGGTAAATTCTGATCATCGGTCACCACTTGTAACGGTGGATTGCCTAAGTGTGCAGAGATACCCAACATACGACGAGCCAATGTCACCATGCCTTCAATCTGGCAAACATCACCTGTCAGTACCACACCATGATACAAACTTTGTAGTGCACTACGTTGTTCTAATTCGTATCGTACTTTACCTAAGATATCTTCATAACGTGCGATAATAATTTCAGTCAACTCAATACGACTAATGGTTTGTGGGCCATCAATTGCCTCAAACTGAATCATATGATCCGGTTTAACTTGGTGAATGTCGACACAACCATGCAGTAACTTAATCCGTTCAGCTTCTTCGGTTGTGGTTTGCAATACAGTGGCAATATCACGGGTGACATTTTCACCACCACATTGAATGGTATGAGCTAATGCCAAATGCCCTTCAATATAGACTGCAATATTGGTCGTTCCAGCACCGATATCGAGTAAACAAACGCCATATTCTTTTTCATCTTTCAGCAAACTGCCTTCTGCAGTTGCTAAACAAGACACCACCATTTTTTCAACCGAAATATTGGCGCCTTTCATTGCACGATCCAAGTTCTGCATAGTGCTGATTGGCATCATCATCAATTGATAATGGGCTGTCATACTATTGGCAGATAAATTGATTGGGTTCTGTACCCACTCACTTGAATCATCCAGCTCAAAACCTAAAGGCACTGCACTTGCTAAGTAATGATCGGCTGTCATATGACTGGCTTTAGCAAGTTCTAATGCACGCACCACTTCAGTTGTCGTAATGGTATGTTCTGAATTTGAAATCGGTGTACGACCAATCGCATAATGGCTTTGTAATTCGGTGCTTGGAATTGAAACCCAAGCTGAATGAATACGACACTCAGCCATATCTTCAGCTTCTTGAACGGCTTGTTTAATTGCATTTGTGACTTTATCAAGGCTCACAATTTTGCCTTTATTCATTCCTTTATTGCGTGCGCTTGCCATGCCAATAACCTGAATATTATCAGGGGCATGTACTTTACCAATCAGTACTGAAACTTTATGTGTCCCAATGTCAATTGCAACAACTGAGGGAACAGCTTCATTCATCACTTTGCTACCATTATCTTCATTGTTTATGTTTGGCTATATGCCTCTTTTTCAAGCCACGTATTATGGCTGTGCAACCATCCCACCTGCAACGCTTATGTCATTACTGGTTACAACAAATTGACCATTCACAATCTTTGGTGAAATAGAATTTCTCCATTGAATTGCCAAACCATTTCGGTAGCGCAAATCAATGGCGGAAATATTCGACCAAGCGGGTTTCAAATCAGTTTGAGCCAGATGACTTAAACGTTGTAGCTTACTCATGGTTTGATCTTGATCTACGATCACCCGTAGTCCCGAATCAAACTGCATAAACCAAGTCATACGTTCAGTGAGATAAAGCTCTTTTAAACGTAAGTTGACTGGGTGAAATAATTGATTAATTTCATTATAGCGACGCATCATCACTTTGGATTGGCTGAGCGGCCCATGAAGCAATGGCAAGTTTGAATAATTCTTCGCCACCGCTTCTGTATAGACATCTCCAGCATCACTCAGTAATCGCCCGGTTCCCCAACGTGCGATTGCATGACGCGGCATAATCCACACACGAATACCATTTGGCCATGCCCGTGAAACCACAACACGATCCACCCATGATACTTCTAGTGCTTTATCTCGAATCTGTTCTAAATCCGAGGTGAAATAATTATTTTTAACAACAGGCGCCAAATGTTGTGTAATCGCTTGTGACTCTACTGGTGAGGTGGTACCTACCACTTGAAGTGTGGCCACCCGAGCATCGGTAATCACTTTATACAGACCATAGATTCCTGCAAATAGCACAGCAATAGCAATGACCATAAGCAACCAGCTTCCCACGTTGAGAAGCTTTTCCTGACGTGTTGGCGGCTTATCGTGTATTGATGTAATTGCCGCACGTTTGCGACGCATCGAAGCAGGAAGTTGAGCCATAAACTTAGTGTGCTTGTTCCGTGAGCGTTTGCGCTAAAATCGCAACACACAATTCATCAAAGCTATAACCTACAGCTTTTGCGGCTTTAGGCACAAGCGAGTGACTGGTCATGCCAGGCACTGTATTCACTTCTAACAACCAGAAATGACCTTGTTCATCTAACATCGCATCAATCCGTCCCCAACCACTGGCACCGACTGCTTGGAAGGCACGTAAACACAATTCTTGTAAGTTCTTTTCTTCTGACTCGCTTAAACCACATGGAATACCATATTCCACGTCATTACGGTTATATTTTGCTTCATAATCATAGAATGCAACATCAGCAGGTGGTTGCAAACGAATCACGGGTAATGGCAAACCATTGAGGAAAGAAATGGTATATTCACGCCCCGTGATCCATTTTTCAGCCATCACCACAGCATCATGTACTGTGGCTTTTTCAATTGCAGCAGCAAGGTCTTCCGCTTTTTCAACCTTGCTCATACCAACACTAGAACCTTCATGTACAGGCTTAATGATTAATGGTAAGCCAAGGCTTTCAATCACTTCAGTTAAATCAGAATCTTTGGAAATAATACGATACGGTGCTGTCGGTAAATCTGAACCTTGCCAGATTTGTTTGGTTTTAACTTTGTCCATACCAATTGCTGAACCCTGAACACCTGTACCTGTATACGGTACATTCATCCATTCTAGCGCGCCTTGGATTTGACCGTCTTCACCACCACGACCATGCAATACAATAAATGCGCGATCATAGCCCACAAGTTCCGTCACGCTACGTTCTTGTGGATCGAAGCCTTCCGCATTCACACCCGAACGTAATAATGCTTCTAAAACAGCTTTACCACTATCTAATGACACCTCACGCTCAGCAGATTTCCCACCAAGCAACACCGCTACTTTGCCGAATTTAGAAGCATTTGACACGTTTAAATCCTTAAACTTATAAGTTAGTCAATTTAATTTCGAGGCTTTATTCAAATCCAAATTTAAACAAAGCCAAATCAATTATTTTAAATACAGTTGGTTTTGAGCCAATTCTACAGAAATTGCTCCCACGTTACCCGCACCTTGTGTTAATAACAAGTCATTCGCTTGTAACACTTTTTGTATCGCGTTCTGCAAATTGCCTTCCACTGGGTCAATCAAGATCGGCTCAACTTCACCACGCAGGCGAATACTCCGAGCTAATGAACGACTATCTGCACCAACAATCGGTTTCTCACCTGCAGGATATACTTCTAACAACAACAATTGATCGACTTGTGACAACACATCTACAAAATCATCAAAACAATCACGAGTACGACTATAACGATGTGGCTGGAACATCATCACCAAACGACGATCTGGATGGCTGGCACGTGCAGCTTTAATGGTCGCTTCAACTTCTTTCGGGTGATGCCCATAATCATCTACAAGTTTTACAGTGCCTTCATCCAACTCAAACTCACCTTGAACTTGGAAACGGCGACCTACACCACTAAAGCTTTCTAAGGCACGTGCGATCGCAGCATCAGAAACACCTTCATCTGTTGCAATACCAATCGCAGCCAGTGCGTTTAGAATATTATGCAAACCTGGAAGATTAATGGTTAAACGTAATGGTTCACGACCTTTACGCAATACCGTAAAGCTTGACTGCATACCAACTTGTTCAACGTCAATTGCTCGAATATCATTGTCTTCATTAAAACCATAGGTCAGCACTGGGCGACCAATACGTGGCATGATTTCACGAATATTGGCATCATCACCACAAACTACAGCCAAGCCATAGAACGGCATTTTCTGTAAGAATTTGATAAAGGTGTCTTTAAGTACATCAAAACTACCGCCATAGGTATCCATATGATCTGCATCAATATTGGTAACAATGGCCGCCATAGGTTCTAGATGTAAAAATGATGCATCTGATTCGTCTGCTTCTGCGACAATGAAACGACTAGCACCCAACGCAGCATTAACACCGGTACGGTTTAACAGACCACCGATCACATAAGTTGGATCCATGTTTTCTTCTGCCAACATGCAGGTCACTAAACTGGTTGTGGTGGTTTTACCATGGGTTCCTGCAACCGCAATACCATGACGATAACGCATCAATTCACCCAACATTTCTGCACGGCGGACTACGGGTATACGGTTTTCAATTGCTGCTTTTACTTCTAAATTTTCAGGGTCAATTGCAGTAGAAACAACCAGTACATTTGCACCTTTGATATTGTCTGCCGTATGTCCAATAAAAACTTTAATACCGTTTTCTTCAAGTTGAACTGTTGTTTTTGATGCCTTAATGTCAGAACCAGAAACCTTATAGCCTTGGTTTTTCAATACTTCTGCAATACCACACATCCCAGCGCCACCGATACCCACAAAATGGATATGTTTAATACGGCGCATCTCTGGAATTTTAATTAGGTTTTTTGCTTTATCAGCAGGGCTTGTTGGAGACATAATCAACTCTAACTTACAAATCTTGAATTAAACCAACCACACGTTGTGTTGCATCTGGTTGAGCTTGTTGACGAGCTTTTACCGCCATTTCCATCAGTAATTGGCGGTTCATCAACGGTGTTAGTAAATCCTTTAACGAATCTGGAGTCATGCTCTGCTGCGGACAGATTTTCGCAGCACCTGTTTTCTCCAAAAATCGTGCATTGGCAGTTTGGTGATCATCCACCGCACTTGGTAATGGCACAAATACAGCCGCCACACCAGCCGTCGCCACTTCAGTGACCGTTAAGGCACCTGCACGACAAATAATTAAATCTGCGTTGCTATAGGCCAGTGCCATATCTTCAATAAATTGCTGAACCTCAACCTGTATATTTGCAGGCGCATCCGCATATAAAGCCTGTGTGGTCTCTTGTTTATTTTGCCCACACTGATGAAATACTTTTAATGGAACATCAAATTGTTTTAAGGCTTGAGGTACACATTCATTCAGAGCTTGCGCACCCAAAGAACCGCCAACAATTAAAATATGTAAGGGTTCAGCCGCGTTTTCGCGTTCTTTATAACGAAAAGAAGGATTATAAATTGCGGTAATTTCTGACCGTACAGGATTACCTGTCGTCACAATTTTTTGACTTTTCGGAAAAGTATCTGGAAATGCTTCGCAGACTTTTTTAGCAATTCTTGAAAGCTGGGTATTGGTAAAGCCTGCCACTGCATTTTGTTCATGAATAATCACAGGAATACCCAACAAACGTGCAGCCAAACCACCTGGCCCCGCAACATACCCCCCAAAACCAGCCACTGCATCGACATTGAGCTGTTTCATATAGCGCATTGCGCTCAAGGTTGCTTTTAAAATTTTAAAGGGTGCAGCTAATTTACGTACAATACCATTGCCACGTACACCTTGAATATCAATTTGATAGATTGGAATATCATGTTGTTTTAAAAGTCGATTTTCCATACCTGTCGGAGTCGCCAACCAAGACACTTGGCTGCCTTGTTGTTGCAATTCTTTTGCAACTGCCAGTGCAGGGAATACATGTCCACCTGTACCTGCCGCCATCATCATGATGTGTTTCGGTGTGCTTTGCTGATGTTCGGTCACGGTCTAATTCTTCAATGCAAAAATAAATATTTAACGAATATCTTAAACAACCAATTGTAATCACAATCCGCTATGGGGAAAAGTTTATTTACTTTTTTTCACCAAGCCTTTCATTGTTTTTTTCTACTGATTTGAAAGTTTAAACTACTTTTATCATTAATCCGTTAAAAAAAGTGGAATTAAACGTTATTTTTTTATATTTCTCGATGATTTATCATTTTTATAGCCAATCGACAGCAAAAAAATAGAGCCGCGAACGACTCTATTTTTTAGTTGAGATTTAGAATGCAGTATTCCAGCTTAAATTAAACTGACTGACCTGCTTCTAGTACATTAAACAAATCATCTGCAATTGAAGTACCAAATTGATCATCAATTTCACGAATACAGGTTGGACTGGTAACATTGATTTCAGTGACATAATTTCCAATCACATCTAATCCGACAAAAACCAAGCCTTTGGCTTTTAAGAATGGCCCAACTTTGGCGGCGATGGCTTTGTCATTTTCAGTCAATGGACGAGCTTCACCCAAACCGCCTGCTGCCAAATTCCCACGCACCTCACCATTTTGAGGAATACGGGCCAAGCAATAAGGTACAGGCTCACCATTAATCATCAAAATACGTTTATCACCATCTACAATTTCAGGGATATAACGTTGTGCCATAATCGGTTGTGTGCCATTTTCAGTTAAAATTTCGATGGTTGAACCAATATTGACCCCATCTTGATATAAACGGAAGATCCCCATTCCCCCCATACCATCCAGTGGCTTAACAATAACGTCACCATGTTCTTTTAAGAATTCACGAATCAGACTTTGCTGTGAAGTCACTAAAGTGGGTACTTGTAGGTCTGGAAATTGGGTCGCAAATAGTTTTTCATTACAATCACGCAAACTTTGTGGTTTGTTAATAATCCACGCCCCTTCACGCTCTGCCTGTTCCAAAATATAAGTGGTATAAACAAAATTCATGTCAAAAGGCGGATCTTTACGCATCAACACCACATCATACGTTGCAAGCGACTCTTTGGCTTTTTCACCTAACTCATAGTAGTGATCGTAATCTTCAAAAACCTGAAGCGGTGAAATCAAACCAAAGGCTTTGCCTTGGTCAATATATAAATCTTGTTGTAATGCATAGCCTAACTCATGCCCTCGACGTGCAGCCGCCCATAACATTGCCATTGTTGAGTCTTTTTTCAGGTTTACACTTTCGATGGGATCCATCACAACAAGTACGCGCATATTGATGCTCTTATAAAATTTTGGATTGAATGCAGTATAGCGGAGAATCTGGTGTACTTTTCCGAAATTTCGCTAAACTCTTAGCAATTATTGTGAATATGATGATCGAAATGCAACAAGCCATTGTGGGATTTCATTTGGATGAGGAGCAACATTATGTTGCTGAACTTGCGTGTGGGCATCAACAACATGTGCGTCATCTTCCACCTTGGCAGAATCGCCCGTGGGTGTTGACAGAACAAGGACGGCAGGAAAAAATAGGCATGTTTTTAGCGTGTAAAACGTGTGATCTTCAAAAAAATAGTTTATAAGTTGAATTAGTTTCTATTCGTCAATAAAAAGAGTTATTCAATGTCGAATCAACCTGACTCAGAGATTAAAAATTACTATAACAAACTTGCGCACGACTACGATAACAACCGTTTTAACAACAGTTATGGGCAATATTTAGACCAACAAGAGCGTGCTTTTCTCAAGCGCATTCTCAGTAAAACAGCACCTACACATTGTATGGATATCGGTTGTGGTACAGGTCGTTTACTCGATTATGCCGATTATGGTGTAGATTTCAGCCCTGAAATGCTGAAAGTTGCTAGAGAAAAATATCCACATAAAATTTTTCTTGAAGGCTCTCTGACTGAAATTCCAATCGAAAATCATCAGCTTGAGGTGATTTATAGCTTTCATGTGATCATGCATCAAGACCATGCAACCACACAACAATTTCTAAATCAGGCACAGCAAAAATTAAAACACAATGGCAAGCTTATTTTTGATTTCCCCTCCGCCAAACGTCGACAAGCTGTAAAGCATCAACAACAAAGCTGGCATGCTGCTCATCAAATGACATTGGCAGAGATTGAAAAGCTGCTTGGCACTCAATGGAAGCTGGTTGAAAGTCAGGGCTTTTTATTTTTCCCTATCCATCGTATTCCAACGATTTTACGCCCACTGTTTAGAAGCTTAGACAACTTGATGTGCCGTTCATTTTTAAAAGAATATGCATCATACTTGGTTGTCGTTTTAGAAAAACAACCGTCAGTAAACAATTAGAATAAGCAGGTGGAATATGCGGCAATATTTACCCAAATCATGGAAACTGCTTTATCAGTTATTACGCAGGTATTGTCGTGAACACCTTTTCTCGAAGCTAAAGTTTGCCTTAAAACATCAAGCACTGTGGCAAGCAGACCAGCAAATTTCAACCCAACAAAGCATCAAGATAAATCATTATTTTGAAAATAAAACCCATAACATTGATCTTGCGATTGAAGCCTTAAACGGTTTGGTCATTGAGCCAAATCAAATCTTTTCATTTTGGCATTTGGTAACAGCCCCGACGTTAAACAATGGCTATAAAACAGGACGTAATCTGGTCAATGGAAAAATTTCAGAAGATCTGGGTGGTGGGATCTGTCAAATTTCTTGTTTGCTCTATATCAATGCGTTAAAAGCGGGTTTAACCATCATAGAACGACATTCACATTCGATTGATATTTACCGAGAACATGAACGCTTTACCCCCTTAGGCAGTGATGCAACTGTGGTGTATGGCTATAAGGACTTACAGTTTCAAAATTGTTTAGATCAGGCACTACAGATTCAAATTTTCAGACAACATGACCAACTGGTCGCCACCTTGGTCGCTCAACAGCATTTAAAGGAATATACTCTCAAATTTATTGTCGAAGATTCTAAAACCCATCGAATTGTCCGCACCTTGCAAGATCAAAAACAGATTGAGCAAAGTATCTACTTGCTCAATTCACCTGCTGATTAAGCTTATTTTTCTTGAAATTGTTGTTGGCTATTTTCTATCAGGTATTGATGTGCAGTCCGTGGATCACGCGGTAAGGCCAGTTTGACACGACAGCCCAACTCGATATCATCTTTTTCAAACACAATGATTTCAGCATCCAGCTCTATTGGACGACCAATTTCAAAATCGGTTTGATCTAAACTTTCTCCCAATAAGTCTGCATATTTCTTTTCTAAGTGACCAATGGTTAAATCTTGAATCATGACTTTAATCGAGTATTGTTGTCTCGAACATTCAGGTTCACGTTGAATACGTGATTTCTTGATATAACTGTTCTCAGATGCTCTTAACATCAATTCATTGATTAATTTTTTCTGGGCGTGCACGTTGATATTTAAAACCAGCTCAAACTGTTCTAAACCTTTCCATTGAAATGGATATTGCCGAAAAAACATATCCCGCTCAAATTGGTAACGTTGCCAACGTCGTTGGTCGATATGTTTGACCAACATAATGCCAAGTACAGCAACCACGACGATTATCAATAGAATGAACATTAAAAATGGCACCTAATCCTTTATAGTCCATAAAAATAAGGAGCTTATGCTCCTTATCTTATCCTTTTTTTTAACTTATATACCATATTTCACACGGTAAGCTTCCATTTTTGCTAAAGCATCTTGCTCACCTTTGGCATCAAGATAATCCATTAAGTCTTTCATGCTAATTAAAGCATGCACTGGAATCTCAAGTTCTTGTTGAACTTCTTGGATGGCAGACAATTGACCTTGCCCTTTTTCTTGACGATCTAGCGCAACCAATACGCCTGCAATTGTCGCACCTGCATTTTTAAGAATTGTGACAACTTCACGAATTGCGGTACCCGCTGTAATCACGTCATCAATAATCCAGACTTTTTTGCCTTCTACTGAAGCACCGACCAATACACCGCCTTCACCATGGTCTTTGGCTTCTTTACGGTTAAAGCCCCAAGGCACACTTACACCATGTACTTGTGACAAAGCCACAGCTGTTGCGGCAACAAAAGGAATTCCTTTGTATGCAGGTCCAAAGATCACTTCAACGTTGTTACATTGTGTTAATTTATCTGCATAACCTTGAGCTAAAAGCGATAATGCTTCACCATCGTTGAGTAAACCTGCATTAAAAAAATAAGGGCTCACACGGCCTGATTTTAAAGTAAACTCACCAAATTTAAGCACACCACGTGATAATGCGAGTTCGATAAAAGCTTGCGGGTTAAACTGAGCTGGCGTTGACATGAGGTGCTCCAAAATTCATACATTGAGGTTATGACTGCGCATGATACCAAAGAGTAGCTATCCAAGTGATCAAAAAATTTTAAGAGTTGTCTCAATTAACGTAAATGGCTTACGTTCATCCGTCACTAAAGGCCTACTTGAATGGATGGAAAAGTCAGATGCAGATGTGATCTGTATCCAAGAAAGCCGTATTACGCATGAACAGTGGACCGATAAATTTAAACCCGAAGGTTGGTTTACCCATCTGTTCCCTGCGGAAAAATCAGGCTATGCAGGTACAGCGATTTACAGTCGCTTGCCGTTTAAATCGATCCAGAATGGTTTGGGTTTTGAACTTGCCGATAGCCAAGGTCGTTTTATTAGCGCGGAATTTGATGTCGGTTTAGCCAAATCTGTGCACATCTGTTCGCTGTATTTACCTTCAGGCTCATCAGGTGATGAAGCACAAGCCCGTAAAGATCACTTCTTAGAAGAATATCGAAAAATTTTAAAACAATGGCGTGATGAAGATAAGTCAATCATTGTATGTGGCGATTACAACATCGTGCATAAACGAATCGATATTAAAAACTGGTCAGGTAACCAAAAATCGTCAGGTTGCTTACCGCATGAACGTGCTTGGTTAGATCATATTTATGATGAACTGGGCTATGTCGATACATTTCGTGAAGTCCGTAAAGAAGCGGAACTGTATTCTTGGTGGTCCAATCGTGGACAAGCGCGTGCGAAAAATGTCGGTTGGCGTATTGATTATCAAGCATGCTCACCTGACTGGAAAGATCGCACAGTCAATGCTTGGGTCTATAAAGATGAATGGTATAGCGACCATGCCCCTGTGATTATTGATTATCAAATTTAAACAGCCAAATGCTCAATTTTTAAATAAAAATTGAGCATTTTTGTGAACAAGTGTTCACTGATTACAAGGCAATAACTTACAAATTTTGTCGTGTTATCTTATATTTTCTTCATATCAACAAGCGCATTATACACGCACGGCACAGGGACATTGTCAGGATGACAGCAAAAGGATAGGACGCCGTAGGAAGAAAAGGAAATAAGTATTTTGAATATTTATTTTTCAAGGATGTGACATTGGACGTTGTAATGAGACCCGCATAATCAGGATGATTAGATGCGGGTTTTCTCTTTTTTTAGTTTCAATTTTCTTTAGTTTCAATTTTTTTATTTTTTAGATTCAAATCATTTAATCAGCCAGTCTACTGCTCGCTTCAATAAAATATTAAGCGCAAATTGTTAAATTCTGATGACAGCAATCATGTCTTTTAAAATATTTTATCTATTCTTATACTGTACATATTGGCAATTTTGCTACTCTTTCTGTCAAATCAAACAATTGAATAGTAGGTTAAGACATGTTGAAAATTTATGGAATCAAAAATTGTAACTCCATGAAAAAAGCTTTTGATTTACTGACTGAACTTGGCTTGAGTTATGAGTTTCATGATTATAAAAAACAAGGCATAGATGCAGAGACGGTTAAACAATGGCTCGATCATATTGGGCAAGATCTTGTACTCAATAAAAAAGGTACAACGTGGAAAAAACTCAGTGAGCAAGAACAACAACTGGCTTTGTCGAGTGAACAAGCACTGATTCAAGCGCTTACCACACACACCAGTTTAATTAAACGCCCCGTGATTGATCAAAATGGCCAATATGTAATTGGTTTTGATGAAGATAAAATTAAAGCTTTAAAACTTACAGTATAAAAATCATCGAGCAACAAAAAGCCTGATCAATAGATCAGGCTTTTTGTTGTAGTGAATCAATCTGCTTAGTTTGCACGCACCCAAGTTTGGTTGCGACCTAAAGCAGAAATACCCATATAACCACGTAACTTTAACTGGTTACCAGCAAGTTCACCTTTGAGCTTATAGGTCTTGCCATTTTTAGGATCTAGAATCGTACCATTGTCATAGTTTTTACCACCAACATTTTTTAGACCATTGACAATCGTCACACCTTTCAATGATTTATTGTGGTAAGCACCTTCACATTTGGTACAAGAGTTTTCTTCACCTGGCGTTAAAATACTTTGAATCGTTGCCGTCAATGTTCCATTTTTTTGTTCAGTGAATTTCACAATTGCTTTGGGCTGTTTCGTTGTGTCATCAATTGTTTTCCAAACTGTTCCATTGAGTGGATCCGCAGCATTTGCAAGAACTGTTGCTGATAATAAGCCTAATGCAAGTACAATTTTTTTCATTGTTTTGTTTTCCCTAGTCTAATTGACACTTTATAGTATCAAAAATTTACGTCGAATTAGCAATTCTTGAATGTGACTATATAGTGTACCCTTGTAACAAATGTTGATAAATCAACAAAAATAAAGTCAAAAGTTTAACAATATGGAAGGAACATGAAGATTAACTCAGCTCTGAAACAATATCTTACAGAATCTATTCTTAAATCTAGCTTCAAATTTCCAAGTCGTTTCAATCTTCCTCCTGCAACTGCACGTTTTGGAATAGAACAACTTGCACGTGTTTTTCCACAACGTAAAGATGTACAGATTCGTTCTTTGCGCATCGCGGGGATTCGGGCAGAAGAAATTAAACCGCAAGCGCATGCGACTCAAATGATTTTTCATATTCATGGTGGAGCGTTTTTTGTCGGTTCTATCAAAACCCATCGCGCGTTTTTATCTGAAGTTGCTGCACGTACGCAAATGCAAGTTTTACATGTAGATTATCCGCTCGCACCTGAAAGCAAATTTCCTGAAGCAGGTGATGCGATTTATGATATTTATCAGCAACTTTTAGATCAAGGTGTGCAAGCGAAAGATATTATTGTTTCTGGTGATTCCTGTGGTGCAAATCTGGCTTTGGCACTCGCTCTACGCATCAAACAAGAAAATAAGCAACAACTCCCAAGCGCCTTAATCCTGATGTCACCTTTCTTAGACCTGACTTTAACAGGTGAATCTCTACGCTATAATCAGAAGCATGATGCTTTACTGTCAATCGAAGCCCTTGAATCTGGTATTGATTTTTACGTACCAAAAAACATGGATCGTTCTTTACCCCCACTTTCGCCTATATTTGGAGATTTTGCAGGGCTGCCACCGACTTTAGTTCAAATTGGCTCTAAAGAGATTCTGTTGTCAGATGCGCAACGTTTCGAAGAAAAAGCCAAAGCTGCAGGCGTGCAAGTCAATTACAAGCTGTATACGGGAATGTGGCATAATTTCCAAATGTTTAGCCCGTGGTTTGATGAAGCAAAACAATCTTTAGCAGATATTGCTGAATTCGCGCATAAAATTGATAAAGATTAATCCCAATATTGACCAAATGGTGAACAACAAGCGCTTTAAAAGCCAAACTGTTGTTCACCTTTAAAAATAAAATCATCCATTTAAACAAAATGAGCATTCACTAGAATAATAATTATACAATTCATTGGAACTATATTTCTTGTCAGATTTATTTTTAGGGGATTTTCCCAGTCCGAATAGACTCTTAACCTATACTACAAAGTTAATCACACTTTTTAAAATTATGTATATATCCTTCAAGTATTTACTTCAACTTTAGTTTGAGTTTAAGCCAATAAGTTGCTACATTCTAAGTATCAACAATAAAAATCCAAGTGTGGATGGATTAGATTATGCGTAATAAAATTTATTCAGAAAAACGACGTAAAATTCATTCCTTATTCAATCAAGTATTGAAACATTCTTTTATTGCCAAATTAATCCATAAAAACCAACTCAGTAATAATCTGGAAATCGACCCACATACAGGTATTTATAATCAGTTTGCAATTAATACCTATTTAAAAGAGTTACATCCTCAGACTGAATCAAATTTTGGTATCGTTTTACTCAGTGTGGATAATTGGTGTGAAATCAAGAATAAATACACTCTAAAAATCGCACATAAGGCTTTAGCCGCAATCGCCCAAGAGTTATTGCAAAATATCCGTGAAACAGATCTTGTTGGTCGTTATAGCGAATCTGAATTCATTTTAATTCTCAGTGATGTTACTCAAGATCAAGCTCATCATATCGCAAATCGTCTATCACTTTTAATGAATCATTATGATTTAAAGATCAATAACAAAGTCATTCCACTTCAAACAAGTTGTGGTGCATCTGTTTCTAAACATGACAGCATGAGTAATGCGGTATTGCAGCAAGCAGACCAAGCGTTATATATTGCGAAAACCAATCGCAAAGCTTGTTATACGGGTACAGGTGTTTTATCTTAAAACAGCTATATATTTAAAAATTAATTACACTACTATTTATTTTATATTAATAATAAAATATTCTTTTATTAACAAATAAATGATAACAATTCTTTGTTTTAATAAATTTTAATCACTATAATTTAAAAAATTATTAATCAGTACTTAATGAATAGCAAACTGAAAAAACCTGGAATAATTATGAATGAAGGTATCGAATATAGGACTTAATCATTACTGGCAAAAGCTGAAACAACAATTAGATTCAAATATCATTATGAATTGGAGCAGTTTACATAAATGTATCTTGATTCTGTTCCTGACTGTTGCCCTTCATTTATCATGGATTGCGTGGAAAGTTTTTATTTTATTCAATCCAGAAACTTGGCAATGGGTCAATATCTCCTTGATTCGTTCACAACTTATGGTCAATGCTGGCTCCACCCTACTGCTTTTTTTCCTGATCGCATTTTGTTATTTCTTTCAGAATAAAAAATGGGCAAATACCATCCTCCCCCATATCGTCATCAGTATTTTTATTATCTTAATGCTTGCTGATGGCTTTCTTGTCGGTATCTATAGTCCAGCCACTGTTTTTGCATTCGTGTGTATTTCTGGTGTGGGTTTAATCTTATTCAATAGAAAAATTATTTATCTGCAAATTAGTACCGCCCTGCTGTTCTATATTGCAATGATGTTCTGTACCTATTGGCGCATCATTCCGTACGCTCCAATTTTTAATGAACATCTGTTGGAAAATAATCGGCATGACAATACCTTCTGGGTGGGAACGATGTTGTATTTTATAGTCACTATTTTAATTGTATGTTTGATTTTATGTGAAATTTTGCTGTCTCAGTGGCGCTATAGAGAATCATTAATTAAAAAACTCAGTGAAACGGATCCACTGACCAATTTATATAATCGTCGTTTTTTTAATGAAAAGCTTGATGATATCCAAAATAAGCAAACCCACTACGCCATTATCTTGATTGATATTGATCATTTCAAAGAAATCAATGATTTATATGGGCATCATTTTGGTGATGAAGCATTGTGTCAGGTTGCCAAATTATTATCATCTCACATTCGTCAGTCAGATATTGTGGCTCGTTATGGCGGTGAAGAATTTATTATTGCCATGCCTGAAACTTCTTTAAACATTGCTCAAGCACTTGCTGAACGCTGCCGATTGGCGATTCAAAACCAAGTGCTTGAATCGCTTGATCATCATTATGTTCAGCTGACCGCCAGTTTTGGTATTGCCACCTCGAATGATGATGACAATATCAGCAAAATTATTCATCTCGCAGACAAAGCGCTATATCGGGCCAAACAATCCGGGCGCAATCAAGTCCAGCTCTATCATGCTCAAATCAATGAAATAGCTTAAGCGGTATTCACTAGATTAAACTTGGCTACGATATTGCTCTTCACACGCTACAAATCGAAATTCTACATGGGCTTCTGCTATCCATTGTTGTACAGCAGGGACCGCTAATATCTTGTCGATATAACGCTGACTGTTCGCTGATACGGCAATGCCATAACCGATGAAACGCATCACAACTGGCGCATAAAAAGCATCGACAATCGTAAATTCATCAGCACATAAAAAACTGTCAGGATGTGGTCGCTCCGACCATAATTGTTCAATCCGTTTTACATCGTGCTGTAGTTTTAAATTTTCCTGCCAAAGCTGTGCCCCAATATGCTTTAAATCAGCATCTAAATTCATATCACAACAACTACGCAAAGCCATAAAACTACTGTGCATTTCAGCGGACATCGATCTTGCACGTGCACGTTGTTTTACATCTTGAGGCCACAAGTGTTTTTCAGGAAACTTTTCTGCCAGATATTCACAAATCGCCAACGAATCCCAAATTAAAAAGCCATCGTCCACTAAGGCTGGGACTTTGCCAGTTGGGTTTATTTTTAAAATACTTTGTTTAAATTGGCTATCGACATCAAAGTGATCGAAAGCAATAAGATGCTCTGTAAATGGAATGTTGAAATGCTGAATTACTAACCAAGGTCGCATCGACCACGTCGAATAATTTTTATCACCAATAAACAGTTCTAACATTCTAATACTCCTGTATTTATTACTTATTTTAAACTCAGCATACACAAGATAAGACTGTTCTAAAAGCATTTCAAAAAATGTTCGCTTTTAAAACAAATCAAGGAGTAGATCAACTACTCCTTGACGATGTATCAGACTGAATTGATTAGAATAAGAATGCCACACCTAAACCAGCTTTATAACTACGATCTCGCCCTTCCAAATCGACACCCACACTTCCATCAAGTTGGGTACGTTCATTGACTGCATAGATCAAACCAGAGCCTAGACCATACTTATAGTCTTGGCTTTCTGTTTTTGAATAAACAAACTCAGAGAACCCTGAAAGATTACCTGCAATTTTATAACCAACAGTTGGTACAGCGGTAACTGACCAATGCCCATCTTGCACAGCATAGTTCATGGTGATTCCAGTATTGACCAAATCGTTATACTGGTAAGCTAATGATGTGCCGATGCTATAAATATCATCTTCTTCACTAAAACCATCATTGCCCGTTGCAATCAAGGCTTGAGCCAAAATCGCCATAGATAATTTATCATCTTTTAAGTCGATGGCTTTTTTAATCCCAATAGAAACATCACCTAAGCCAGAGTCATCCTCTTTCATGCCTTTGTATTTGGTTTGTGTCCAAGCTGGACCCTGCCAGCCTAACTGTAATTCCATACTTGAGGTTAAACCAGTACGGAGCAGCATATCGCCATTAAGGGTTACAGTTTTTGCTTTTGCGCCATCTACTTTAGTTTCTGTATAGGTCGCACTTGGAAGACCTTGCTCCCAAGCCAATTGACCCACTGGCGTGATTCCTGTTCCGAAACCTGTTCCAGGACGATCAAAAGAAAATTCTGCTGCCATTGCGCTTATACTTAGACTCGAAGCAAGGGCTAATGTGATTCTATTTAAAATTGCCATATCAAGACTCAAAATTTACGATAATTCTTTGGACATTTTCGCACCGCGACTACGTAGTAACTCTAAAGATTCTTTCTCTTCAGGTAAAGCCTGAGACCAATCTATTTGATCAAATTCACAATCAAAGAACAAATCACTGATCGAAGATAAAATGGTTTTACCTTCTTCATCTTTGGTATTCGGATCAACCTTATGATCTAAAAGCTTGTCAATTGCAGGTACACAGGCTGCGCTTGCAGCATCCCACAATGGACCATAGCATTCTTCAGCATCCCACAAATAAAAATTTGCTTTGGCATTTATTAGAGCATCCAAGATATCTAAATGTGGTTGTAAATCTTGCGCTTTTTGTTCTGCTGTTAAAGGATCACCTGCTTCATAAGCATCACAAATTTTTTCCCACCATTTAAACAATCCGTCTGACCAAATTGAAACAGCTGGCCCTTTTTCAGGCTCCATAAAGTTAGGATCAAATCCATCTGCAAGCAAACGTTTGACTTGAGCAAGGTCTAAATCTTCTAAAGCCTGTATAAAGACTTGTTGTTGTGCTGATAACATGTTGATCTCACTATTCTATTCCTATACAGCATTATGACGAATATTTTTAAAATAGCTTTGAAAAATTTTAATCGTGTCGCTTTTATTTTATAAATGGCATTTATTGTTCATTTATGACAAAGAAGACAATCCATAACTCTTTTAGAACAATAAAATTGAAGACCATAAAAAAGCCCCGAAGGGCTTTTTATCAGATCATGCTTCATCTGCATCAGCAAGTTCTAGTTTTCCACCACGTGGATTTTCAATTTTTTCTAATACGTGCTCTAGGCTACGTTTTACGCGATCTATCGCACCGTGTAATGAAAGATCAATGTTTTTCGCTCGATGTTTTACCACGACTGGCTTCAAACCCGCTGCTTTAACCTCAATCATACACTGGATATCATCCGCCCCACCTTTGTCACCGTTCTCATCACTGATATGAACTGAAAACTGGGTAATACGTTCGCTATGACGTTGGAATTCTTGATTTAACTCATCGCGTACGTAAGTAATTAAACGATCACTATTTCTAATATTTTTATCTGTACGGATTTCTATATTCATAAAAAACATCCTCTTTCTAATCAAAAAACGAGTGCAAAACTTATATTTACGGCACACTTTGCGCCTGCTGTATAAGACAGCTTTTCACCTACAATAAATTGGAACCGTAACTCCTCTATTGCAAAGATGAACACTTTTAACGATCTGCAGATAGGTGTTCTTATACATTCAATATCAGGCCATATTGGAAAATATGCAAGTAGATTTTTAACTTTTTTATGAAAAGAATATGAAAAATGACATCTTGTTACGTTACTTTATAATTAAATGATTTAATTGATTTTTTAATGACTAATTCCAACTAAAAACATCAACTATGTTTAATTATTAGGCTTTTAATCGATATAAATTTTAAATCTTTGCTTTAAATATGCGACTCACGTTTTAAAACATTTCACCTCTTGATGTTTACATATTTATTTTCATTCCATCTAATTTTCGCTTTATTTTTATTTAAGAATCTGTATTCTTGAAGCGCTTTTCTTGGGGGAAAGGAAGAATTCATGAAACTTACACAAATTGCGGCTATCTGCGCAATCGCTTCAACTGCAACTTTGGCTCAAGCTGCGCCTGTTTGGCAAGATTTTAGTATTACTGGTCTTTATGGTGAAAACTATGAATTAACACCAGATGAGAAACAATCTACCATCACTTTTGAGTATGCTGCAAAACTTAAATACGGTGATTTCTTTGCTTTTGCTGACCGTACCAACAGTGATGGTCAGTCGGATACTTATTTTGAGGTTTCTCCACGTCTTAGCTTAGGTGCTGTTTCTGGGAAAAAACTTGAATTAGGCCCAATTAAAGACGTATTAATCGCGACCACTTGGGAAGGTGGTAAAGACATGAACAACTACCTATACGGTGTTGGTGTTGATTTAGCCATTCCTTATTTTCAATATGCGCAATTAAATTTCTACCGTGCCAATAATGAAATCCAAGAAGATGACTATCAATTGACATTTACTTATGGAATTCCATTTAAAATTGCATCTGAAGAATTCCTTGTAGATGGTTTCCTTGATTGGTCAACTGCAGAAAAAGATCAAGTTTCTCACTCAAGCGAGTTGAACTGGACGACACAATGGAAATGGAATGCGGGTAAACACATTTCTCCAGATACGCGTCTATATCTTGGTGTTGAACACTCTGTATGGCACAACAAATATGGTGTTCCAGGCAAAGATGAAAATAATGTCAGTGCTTTAATCAAGTATCATTTCTAAGACTGAGCTAAATCCATTGATTAGAAAGCAAAACTTCGGTTTTGCTTTTTTTATTGCCCTTAAAAATAATTCTTTTTAGAATACCCCTATCAATTTTCCATTGACCTGTATCCATGAATTTTCAGATCCGCCCTGCTCAAGCTTCTGACCTAACTGAGATTATGCGTATTTATAATCATGAAATTGCAACAGGTTTAGCAACATGGAACAGCCAATTAAAGACTTTCGCAGATTACCAGCAGTGGTTTCTAGAATTACAACAACAGCAATTTCCACTTTTTGTTGCTGAAGAAACAGCGACTCATGCCATTGCAGGCTATGCTGATTATGCAAGCTTTAGAGCAATCAACGGTTATCTATATACCGTTGAGCACTCTGTTTATATCGACCCAGAATTTACTCGACAAGGGCTCGGCAAACGCTTAATGCTGAAATTGATTGAACATGCTCAACAGCACAATATCCACGTTATGGTTGCTGCAATTGACCACGAAAATACTGGTTCGATTTATCTCCACCAACAACTCGGATTTAAACAAACAGGTTATATGCCACAAGTCGGACAAAAATTTGGGAAGTGGCGTGATTTGGTGTTGATGCAATTAAATTTTGATTAAAATAGAGCAGTATTTATACAGCATCCATCGTAAAAATTTTTTGTCGCTTTTTTAAAATCTGTTGTATAACCATAAACAATATTGCTGAACTTCAGAGCGAATATCGATGAATAAAATGATAATCAGTCTATTGGCACCATTTGCATTGATACTTAATACAGCAAGCCATGCTGCTGACTACGATGAACAAAATATAAAACAGGGTTGTGCCAAACTCAGTCAATATCGTAAATTGGGACAAAAATTTTACGACCAGAGAAACTATAAAAAAGCGCTTGATCAGTTTCAAAGACAAGCATCTTGGAGTGCTTTTTGTCAGTCTGTGGGTGAAGAAGACACTGGCATTCGGGTTTCAGATAATGACATCGACATTGCCAATAATAATGTGGGTTTAACGTATAGCAAACTCAATCAACCCTTATGGGCAAGAGCGTGGTTTCAAATTAAACCCACAAAAACCAGTCAATTTAATTTAAAAAAGTTAGTAATACCAAAACCAAACAATGACTTAACAGGAGAATATGCCAGTTATGCAGGTTTTGGCGAATGGAACAATATCACCGTTAAAAAACGTGATCAGAAATATCTCATTCAATTCACTGGTCTATGGATGGGTGCTCGAAGCCTAATTTATGGTCCAAATATTGGCGAGTTTGAAACAGAAATGCCTCTTCATGCCAAGAAAGCAAGCTATCGTTTTGAAAATTGTCAAATTGACATCGATTTCACTTATAACGCCTCTTTAGGCAATTTTATTGAAGTAGAAGAATTAAATGAACAAGCCGATTGTGGTTTTGGGATGAATGTTTCATCAACAGGCTCTTATCAGAAAGTTGAGCTTCAATAAAATTTTGATTCGGAATTCGAAATAGTTTAGTTTGTTGTATTATATGCTTTAATATCCTTTACTTAATACATAATAATTGGGTGAAAAATGGCAAAATTTCTAAATACGAGCGGTACAAATTTTTTCTTAGAAGAATTGATAAAAAATGCAAAAGAAAGACTGATTTTAATTAGCCCTTATCTTCGGCTTAATGACCGTATCAAAGAATTATTAGAGGATAAAAATCGTTTAAAAATTGATATTCGGATCATTTATGGGAAAAGCGATTTACATCCTGATGAAATTAAATGGATGCAAAAATTAGATTATGTTCGAGTAAGTTTCTGCAAAAATCTTCATGCTAAATGTTATTTAAATGAAACAAGTTGCATTATTTCCAGCTTAAATTTATATGAATTTAGCCAAGTAAATAATAATGAAATGGGGATCTTAATCAATAAAGAAGATGATACTGACGTATATAAAGATGCCTATGAAGAAGCTCAACGTATCATTCGTATTAGTGATGAGGTTCGAATTTCTCTTGATGAAGTCAAAACAGAAGAAGTAGAAGATAATTCAAAAGAGCTATTAGAGAATTCGAGTAAATTAACTTCCTCAAAACTTGCTGCTAAACATAAGCTTAAAACGCCTGAATTATTAGATAAACTTGTAGCAAAAGGTTTTTTAACTTTAAACGATGGCGGTAAACATTATTTGACTGAACAAGGTAAAACTGTGGGTGGAGAATTCAGGTCGAGCCAATATGGTGGTTATTTTCTGTGGAATGAAAATACAGAAATCTAGACTATTTTCATGTGTATTCGTTTAAGCTTAATCGAATACAAGGCTTGAAAAGAATGAAGTTCTCACTATTCATTTTATGAGTTGAGAGCTTCATTCCTCATTAACCATCAAATCGCCACTAAATCACGAATCCCCTTTTCAGGCATTTCTCCACCGATGCCTTGTGCTACCACTTGACCACGTGCCATGACGGTATAGTTATCTGCCAATTCCTCAGCAAAATCGTAAAATTGCTCGACCAGTACAATTGCCATTTCACCTCCATCTGCCAATTTGCGAATCACTCGACCAATATCTTTAATAATCGAAGGCTGAATTCCTTCGGTCGGCTCATCTAAAATCAAAACTTTCGGTTCGGAAGCTAAAGCACGTGCAATGGCTAATTGCTGTTGCTGTCCACCAGACAAATCTCCTCCACGGCGATGTTTCATTTCATCTAAGACAGGAAAAATTTCATATAAATGCTCGGGGACTTTACGGGTTTTTGCACCTGAAAACTTTGCCATACCGATCAAAATATTTTCCTCTACAGTCAGGGTTGAGAAAATATCACGCCCTTGAGGAACATAGGCTAAACCCGCGCGTACACGCTGTTCAGGGCTCATTTTAGCAATGTCTTTGCCATCCAATAAGATTTGCCCAGACTTAATCGGTAAAATTCCCATCAAACATTTTAATAAGGTGGTTTTACCCACACCATTCCGTCCTAAAACTACGGAACACTCTCCAATCGGCGCAGTTAAAGTCACATCACGGAGAATGTGACTGCCCCCATAAAATTGATTGACGTCTTTTATTTCTAACATGTTGCTCCCCTTAACGTCCTAAATACTTTTCAATCACATCTTCATTGGCTTGTACTTCCGCCAAGGTTCCTTCTGCAAGAATGGCGCCTTGTGCCAGAACCGTAACTTTCTCACTGATGGTGTCGATAAAGCTCATATCATGCTCGACCACAACCAAGGTATGATTCTTTTTTAATTCCAAACATAACTCTGCTGTGCGTTCAGTTTCAGCATCAGTCATTCCCGCTACAGGCTCATCCAATAAGATCAGTTTAGGTCGTTGCATCAACAGCATGCCAATTTCAAGCCACTGCTTTTGTCCATGTGATAACAATCCCGCAGGCTTTTGAATAAACTCTTGTAAACGAATCTGTTGCAAAGATTCATCCAAAGCCAACTGTGCATCGGGACTCAACTTGCTAAAAAAACTTTTTTTTACGGTTTTGTCTTTTGGTGCAGCAAGGAGCAGATTTTCCATCACTGTAAAATTTTCAAATACAGTCGGTTTCTGAAACTTACGACCAATACCCGCTTCTGCAATTTGTTCAGTACTCATTTTGGCAAGATCATAGTTTTGACCAAAAAAGGCAGAACCTTCGGTAGGACGTGTTTTACCAGTGATCACATCCATCAATGTGGTTTTTCCCGCACCATTTGGTCCAATAATGCAGCGCAACTCTCCTTCTTCAATGTAAAGAGACAAATCATTTAAAGCACGGAAAGAATCAAACCATACACTGACTTTCTCTAAGTAAAGCGCAATACCATGACTGAAATCAGCACCTTCAGCTTTAGGACGACCATAGCCCTCACCGATTTGACCACCATGTTGCGAATTTAAGCCCAAATCTGACAATAGCTCTGACATTAGTGATCCTCCTTTTTAAAACGCTCAAGCAATCCAATCACCCCTTTAGGGAGGAAGATGGTTACAACGATAAATAATGCACCAAGGATCAATAACCATATTTCAGGATATGCAACGGTAAAATAGGTTTTAACTCCATTGATCAGACCTGCACCTAGAATTGGGCCAATCAATGTGCCACGACCACCTGCTGCAACCCAAACCGCCATTTCAATCGAATTCACAGGATTCATTTCGCTTGGATTAATGATGCCTGCTTGTGGGACATACAATGCACCTGCAATTCCGGCAATCACCGCTGAAAGGACCCATGCCGAGAGTTTGTACCACAGGGTGCGATAGCCTAAATATTGCAACCGGTTTTCGCTATCACGGATTGCCCCCAACACTCGACCATAAGGCTTATTCATTAAACTACGTAAGCCGATAAAGCTGAGTAACAACACTAAGGCAGTAAGGAAACACAATGTTGCTCGCATAGAAGCAGAGGTAATATCCATCCCAAGAATGGTTTTAAATCCAGTAAAGCCATTGTTCCCGCCAAAACCTGTTTCATTGCGGAAAAACAACAGTGCAGCAGCAAAAGTCATGGCTTGGGTGATAATCGAAAAATACACACCTTTAATTTTGGAACGAAATGCAAAGAATCCAAAGATAAAGGCAATCACGCCTGGTACCAAAATCACCAAAGCCAAAGCCCATAAGAAATGCTGGGTTCCGACCCAATACCAAGGCAGCTCAGTCCAACTGAGAAAGCGCATAAAGTCAGGCAATTGCTCGCCTGCTGACTCTCGCATCAGGTACATACCGAAAGCATAACCACCCAAAGCAAAATATAACCCATGCCCCAGACTTAGAATGCCGGCATAACCCCAGACCAGATCCAAAGCCAGTGCAACCAAGGCGAGACACATGATTTTGCCAATCAAAGTCACCCAGTATGCTGAGAGGTGTAAAGCGGAATCTTGTGGCAACACATGAAACCACGGCAGAATCAGCATCACAGCGAAACATACAGCAATGGCGATTGCACTATAGGGTTTATCTGAAAGTAATGATGTGATTTTCATAGGCTTACTCCACAAAACGACCTTTGATAGCAAATAAACCTTGTGGGCGTTTTTGAATAAACAGAATCACAAGAACCAAGAGAATAATTTTGGCGAGCACTGCACCCATACCAATTTCGAGAATTGTTCCACTCACACCTAAACCTAATGCAGCAAGCACAGCGCCCCAAACCTGACCAACACCACCCACTACAACCACAAGGAAAGCATCAATAATATAGTTTTGCCCTAGATCAGGTCCGACATTGCCAACTTGTGCCAAGGCACAGCCTGCCAGCCCTGCAAGTCCTGAACCCAGTCCAAAGGCCATCATATCGATTCGTGCAGAGCGAATACCGACAGCACGCGCCATCTGACGGTTTTGCGTGACTGCACGGACGAATAGACCAAATCGGGTTTTATTAAGCAGGTAAACCAGTAAAAGTAATACAGCGATGGTGAAGACGATGATCGCGATACGGTTATACGGCAGCATCAAACTAGGTGTAAGCGAAATCCCGCCTGACAGCCATGAAATATTTGATACTTCCACATTCTGCGCACCAAAAATCATCCGTACCAATTGCATCAAAATAAGGCTGACACCAAAGGTCGCCAACAGGGTTTCTAACTGACGGCCATACAACGGGCGAATCACGGTTCGTTCTATCAACATGCCAATCAAAGCACTGACTAAAAATGCTGCTGGAATTGCTGCAATCAGGTACCAATCCACATAAGCACCCATATGGGTTTTAAAGAAGCTTTGCACCACATAAGTGGTATAAGCACCGATCATGATCAACTCGCCATGTGCCATATTGATCACACCGAGTAAGCCATAAGTAATTGCCAGTCCTAATGCTGCGAGCAATAAAATACTTGCGGTACTGAGGCCTGAAAAAACATGTCCTGTCCACTCACTGGCTTGAATACGGGTTTTAATACTACTTTGCGCACTGACCAATGCAGCCTTTAATTCTGGATTTAAGTTTGGCTGTGTTAACGTTTGTTCGATAATCGCCAGAACATCAGGACGACTAGAATCTTTTAGCGTTTTAACCGCCTGAATTTTGGTGAGCGTATCTGGACTATTAAAATCAATTCGTGCTTTTAACTGGGCTAAACGTGCCTTCACTTTATTATTTTTTTCATTGAGATAAAGTTGGTTGATGACCTTGATATCCAGTTCATCTAAATTATTTTCCAAAATATCAATCGCAGCCAATCGCTGTGATGCATCTGGGGACTGTAACTTGATCTTCGCCTGACCAAAGCTCAAGGCTTTATGCAAAGTGTTGACCAGCGTCACTTGATTTAAATCACCTGGCCAATCAGTAATTGCCTGTTCATCTGGATAACTGAACAGTTTATCGCCAGCTTTCATGATGTAGGTATTGCCCGAACTGTCGGTATAAAGTTCGTCGTTTTCGACATAGGCCACCAGCTTATCAAGCTCGTCTATACTTGCTGGCCATTGATTCAGCATCGCTCGACGCTTTGCAAAATCTGCACGTACAAATTTTTGAATGGCATCATCATGACTTGCCGCTGGCTGAGCGGATGACGATTGCGCACTATGCACAGATTCAGCAAAAATCTGTTGAATAAGAAATAATTGAGAGATCGTAAAAAAAAGTGCTGCGAGTTTCAGTCTAAGTGACATGTGCAACTCCCCCTATTTTTGTTTAAATACAATGACCTTTAAAGTTGAGTCATCAGTTAAGCCCACTATGCATATAGCGGGCTTTTGGGGTCGTAAAGTCTTTATTTAGGAATGTACGGGCTCCATGGTTCCGCTTTGATCGGTTGCGGGCTCTTGTAAACCACATCAAATTGCCCATCACCACGAATTTGTCCAATCATCACTGGCTTATGTAAGTGATGATTAGTAGCATCCATACTTAAGGTATAGCCTGACGGTGCTTTAAAGCTTTGACCTGCCATCGCTTCACGGACTTTGTCCACATCCGTTGTTCCCGCTTTTTCAACGGCTTGTTTCCACATATTGATACCAACGTAGGTGGCTTCCATTGGGTCATTGGTCACCAATTTACTGGCATTGGGTAGCTTATATTCCACTGCATATTGCTTCATCTTATTGACGAATTCGGTATTCACTGGATTTTTCACAGACATGAAGTAGTTCCAAGATGCCAAATGCCCGACCAGTGGTTTGGTGTCGATCCCGCGTAATTCTTCTTCACCGACTGAAAAAGCCATCACAGGAATATCCGAAGCTTTTATGCCTTGGTTACCCAATTCACGATAGAACGGTACGTTAGAATCGCCATTGATGGTGGAAATAACCGCAGTCTTTTTACCTGCGGCGAATTTCTTAATATTGCCGACGATGGTTTGATAATTACTGTGTCCAAATGGTGTGTATTCTTCCATGATGTCTGCATCGGCAACACCTTTAGACTTTAAGAATGCACGTAAAATTTTGTTGGTGGTTCGCGGGTAGACGTAGTCAGTACCTAATAAGACAAAACGTTGTGCCTTACCTCCCTCTTCACCCATCAAGTATTCAACAGCAGGAATCGCTTGTTGGTTAGGTGCTGCGCCTGTATAGAAAATATTTTTAGACTGTTCTTGGCCTTCGTATTGCACTGGATAGAACAACAGACCATTGAGCTCCTCTACAACTGGTAACACTGATTTACGAGAAACTGAAGTCCAGCAGCCAAAAATGACAGCGACTTTGTCCTGAGTTATTAACTGGCGGGCTTTTTCAGCAAATAATGGCCAGTCTGATGCAGGATCGACGACAACGGGCTCAAGCTTTTTCCCCATCACCCCACCTTTGGCATTAATTTCATTGATTGCCATCAGTGCCGTATCTTTAAGCGACGTTTCAGAGATTGCCATGGTTCCAGACAATGAATGCAAGATGCCTACTTTAATTGTGTCACCGCCTGTAGCAGTTGCCGATTTATTTTCTGCTGCGGGTTTCGCTTCCGTTTTATCTGCGGGTTTTGAGCAAGCCGTCAGCGCAATGCTCCCCATCATTGCCACAGCGAGAAGTGTTTTTGAAAACATTTTTTGTTGGAACATCATCTTTTTCTCTCCAAACCTTTTGGTGCATTTTTGAATGCGCGATTTTGCTTTTACCTGACAGGCTTAATTCAATTTTTATGCCAAGTGGAGAATTTGTGATTTTATCGTTGAATATTTTTCCTGATAAAAAATAATAAAATCAAAATATTAACTGCTATTATTTTTATATAAGGTGAAGATACATTAATAGGCATTAAATGCCTTTCCATCACTGGATATAGCCAGCACTTAGCAAGTGAAAATGCGAGATTAAAAGCCACACTGGTCAAATTAAGTGCGATTTTTTTTGTTTAAAATGAGCGATGAGAGTGCAAAAAATTTACCCAAAATTAAATTTTTAGGGCTTTCGGGATAAATTCTGCTTTAAAGCACCAAACGCTTTTGGCAGGATGATCCAATCCCTAAGATGGATGGAGCAGAAGTAAAAGAATAGGAGAAAAAATAGAAAGGCAATACAAAAATAATTTGTATTACGATCAATATAATTCTGTTTGCATCAATGCGATATTTAAGAGGTACCAAAAAAAATGATGCACTGGGGCATCATTTTTTAAATATGCATAAGTTCAGCAATCAAACACTCAAATCAGCTAAATTACCTTTTTGCTCTAACCAGTCTTTACGATCACCTGACCTTTTTTTGGCAAGTAATTTATCCAGTAAGCCTGTTGTGTGATGCGTGTCATCCAAATCCAACTGCACTAAACGGCGTGTATTTGGATCTAAGGTGGTTTCACGCAATTGACTGGCGTTCATTTCACCCAAACCTTTAAATCGAGTAATTTGCGGGTTTTTAGATTTAACTCTCTTTAAGATAGCTTCTAACTCTTCGTTATCAAGCGCGTAATAAACATCTTTGGCATCATCGATACGAAACAGTGGTGGCATTGCAACATATAGGTGCCCAGCATCGACCATTGCAGGGAAATGCTTGACGAAGAGTGCACAAAGCAAGGTCGCGATATGTAAACCATCTGAATCGGCATCGGCAAGGATACAAATTTTGCCATAACGTAATTCGGAAAGATCATCACTGCCCGGATCTACACCGATCGCAATCGCAATATTATGCACTTCTTGAGAGGCCAACACCTCGTCAGAAGACACTTCCCAAGTATTTAAAATTTTCCCACGAATCGGCATGATCGCTTGGAAGTTTTTATCACGGGCTTGTTTTGCGGAACCACCGGCAGAGTCACCTTCGACGATAAACAGTTCAGATTCTTCAAGGGTATGACCCACACAATCTGATAGTTTTCCGGGCAAGGTAGGACCGGCAACAATCTTTTTACGTTCAACTTTTTTGGCTGCTTTTAAACGGCGACCCGCTTTCGCAATCACAATCTCAGCCAATTGCATGGCCACTTCAGAGTTTTGATTTAACCAGAGTGCAAAAGCATCTTTGGCAATATTTAAAACAATGTTGGATGCTTCTCGGCTTGAAAGACGTTCTTTGGTTTGCCCTGAGAATTGTGGCTCTTGGAATTTAAGCGACAGAATATAATTGACCCCGTCCCAAACATCTTCAGCAGATAATTTCAGATTACGTGGCAACAAGTTACGTAACTCACAAAACTCACGCATCGCATCGGTAACACCTGAGCGTAACCCGTTTACATGGGTTCCCCCTTGTGCCGTTGGGATCAAATTCACATAACTTTCCTGAATTTGTTCGCCACCCTCAGCATTCCAGCAAATTGCAAACTCAGCGCTGGCGCGTTCAGCTTCACCCGTTGCAACAAAGGCAGGATCTGGAATGATTTCACGATCTTGTAATTCATCCATCAAATAGTCGACGAGACCATTTTCAAACTGCCATTCAATTTTTTCGTCATTAATCTGGTCAATATAATTAATTTGTAGACCAGCAGCCAATACTGCTTTGGCTTTGAGATTATGTTTTAACGCTTTTAAAGCAAATTTAGGTGAGTCAAAATATTTCGCTTCTGGCCAAAAATGTACTGTTGTCCCCGTAGCACGTTTTGGCGCTTTGCCTTCTAAAACCTCTAAAGGCGCAACAGGTTCACCATGTTCAAACGCCATTTTATAAAGATTGCCGTGGCGTTGAACTTCAACCTCAACACGATCAGACAAGGCATTGACCACGGAAATCCCTACACCATGCAAACCGCCCGAAAACTGATAGTTATCGGTGCTAAATTTACCGCCTGCATGCAGTTTCGTCAGGATAATTTCAATCCCGCTTTGTCCGTATTCAGGGTGAATATCGACTGGCATACCACGGCCATTGTCTTCGACCGACAACGAACCATCTTTATATACCGTGACAGTAATTTTATTGGCATGTCCTGCAAGTGCCTCATCGACAGCATTATCAATTACTTCTTGCGCCAAATGGTTTGGACGAGTGGTATCGGTATACATACCTGGACGGCGACGTACAGGATCTAGACCAGATAATACTTCAAGTGATTGGGCCGTATATTGAGACACGTTGAGTTTTTTCCTTTTATTTTACGGAGTATGATAAAAATTCCAGAATCATGGGTATTTTATCTGCAAAATCTTCCATCGCATGATTACCATGCATTTCTGTCATGATCAATGATGTGTGTGGAGCTGCACTATAATACCGTTCAGCGTCACGATAATCTAAAACTTCATCACCTTGTTGCAATAAGACCAGTATTTTGTCTGCATCTTGTACAAATGGCACGGCAATCGCTTCCAAATAGTCAAGTTGTAAACGATCTAAAGTCCATTGTTCATTGATCTTATAGGGAATCTGTTCAATTCCAAATAAGTTACTGAACAATTGCCATGGTCGCATAGCTGGATTAATTAAAACAGCAGGCACACCATATTTTGCGACCAATTGTGTCGCATAAAAGCCACCAAAGCTACTCCCCACCAGTGCAACATCAGGCAATTTTTCAATGAGCGCTGAAATTTGATCTAAAACCTGTTGCGGATGCTGGTTTAAATCAGGCAAATACACACTATGCGATGAATAACATCGACAATAATCATCTAGTTGTTGCCCTTTTATTGATAAAGGACTACTTTTAAAACCATGTAAATAAATAATATTCATTGAAAATAGTTTGCTTTTTTACCACCAATGTTTTAGTTTTTAATGTGATTCAAATCACATTATTGTTTTAATTTGTATATGTCAGGATATTGTCCGACAAAAAACTAAAACTTAATCGCAATTATCGGTATTTTAAATAGCGTTCAGGATGAACAAGATAAGATGATTGCCTAGGGATTTATACATTGATCTACAGCAAAAATAAAGTCTTTGTTCCAGATCAATATGGATGAGGAAATAACAATGCCAAGCTTAACCCCTTTACACGAAACCTATTGTAAGTGGGATCGTTCGCCTCCAAGTCAGGCCGACGTATTAGAAGGTTTAGCGCAGTTAGTGAGTACGCCACTCAGTGGCATGGTTCAAGACTTCATCCAGTCGATCCAACGTGAAATGTTACTGAGTATTTTTGGCTTAAGTAAACAAAAAGCCAAACGATTCCAATCCCGTCCAATTGTCGATAAATTCTATCAATTTGGTTATCACGCATTGCAAAATTATGGTAGCCACCTGATTGCCCCAATTTTACGTAAAACCATTGAACGTTTCCCAAATTTACATGATAAGCCATTGACCTCTCACATGACCTTTTTAGTCAGTGTTTTAAATGGGGTGTTGGGCGATTATTTGTTGGCAACCCATAATCCGCTCGCACTGTCACCTGTGCTCTATGATCATTATGGGTCATTACAGCAAGGCGACTTGGCTGGCCGTGTGGTGATTTTCTCTCACGGTTTATGTATGAATTATCAAGACTGGACCAATCGTAACAATGGCGGTATTGGTGAGAAACTCTTGGCGCAACGTGATCACAACACCATGTTGTATTTTCACTACAATACTGGACGTAGAATTTCAGCCAATGGACGCTCATTGGCAAATCTTTTAGAAGATTTAATCAAACGTAACCCTCGCATTACCAGTATTGATTTAATTGGGCACAGTATGGGTGGCTTGGTTTCTCGCAGTGCGCTGTTCTATGGCAAACAAAACATGCACCAGTGGTTCCACATGGTTGAGAATCTGGTTTGTATTGGTTCTCCGCATCATGGTGCGTTATTAGAACGTTTCGGATTTGCCATGCAAGAGAAAGTGGGTAATTTCCCGATTGTTAAAATGATCAGCCATATCGTCAATATCCGCAGTAATGGCATCTTAGACTTGCGTTATGGAAGTGTTCGAGATGATGACTGGGAGCATAACAATGCCCGTATTGGTTTGATGGATGACAACCGTAAACCAGCTCCGCTACCGTCGCATATCAATACCTTTTTAATTGCAGGTACCTTGGAATTTGAAAACCGCAAAAACCGCACCTTAAAAGTGATTGGCGACTATCTGGTCAGTGTTAAAAGTGCCTTGGGTGAACACCCAAACCCACGTTTTCAGTTGAAATTACCTGAATCGCATAAAGCTGTGTTTTATGGCTTAAACCATCTTGAGATTCAATATCATCCTTTGGTTTCGGAACAAATTGCCAAATGGTTTTATCCGCACCATGACGAATTGGCAGAAGAACAAATTCGCAAATATTTGATTAAATTAGAAAGTATGCAAGGGATTGTTGAGACCTAATTGTAAAAAAAGCTGATCTTCAATCAGCCTTTTTTGCTATTTCACTTCAATTTGATAAGACTTGTTCTGCTGAGGATCAACCATGTCACCATATTCATCAAAGTTTGATTTTTCTGCACATAGGGTATCGATCAATAAGCGTTGATTTTTTACAATAAAACCTTGTTTTAATTCACAAGTCCAAGCTTTATTATAAAATTTTTGGCTGAGCTTTTTGCCTGTTAAATCAAATTGCGTCACCTCAATCAACGACTGAGCAAGCGTTCTAGCAGGATGGCTCTGCGACACAGACAATACGTAGTATCTGCCACCATGTAATTGACAGTCTTCAATTCGACTTGAAAAATAATCTGGATCGACAATAAATTTTTTAAATGGCTGAGCACCCAATTTGATATAGGAAACATCGGCTGGAATGGTGTCATCAAATTTAGATTTAAACTGACAAGACACATCTTTACTGACCACTTTGCTGGCTGGTTTTGCAGAGACTTGTGCTGTAGTCAAACAGACCAGTATGCCGATCCCGGCTAAATTTATTTTATGATTCATGATTTTGCTTGATTTATAAATAATTGAAGTTTATATGAAAAAAGAGCCAGTTTAGACTGGCTCTTAATGTTTTTAAATTAGTACTTTCTAAACAACTGCCACAGACTGATCAATGCCAATACACTGAAAAACAGTAATGACCAAACAGGTAAAGATTGTCCTAAGAAAGTCCAATCGACCATGGCACATTCGCCAGAACCCTTAAGCACATTTTCAAACACAGCCTTTAAAGGCAAAGTGTTGACCCAATAGTCCAGACCGGGACCACAACTCGGGACCTGATCTTTGGGTAGATTCTGTAGCCATACATGACGAGCGGCAACACCAACTGACCAAGAAATCGCAGCTAAACCCAAAACGCTATAAATGCGTTTAAATACATTTGTTTTTGGGTTATGCAAAAAGGCAATCAATGAAATTAGCCCTAGACCAATCAATCCAATACGTTGAAATACACATAGTGGACATGGCTCAAGCCCTTGTACATGCTCTAAATAGAGCGCAAATGACATACCAATCACACTTGCCAAAAATAAAAGACCACTTACGAAGCGATAACTACGCCATTGCATGGAACTTCCTCATTATCTAATCAATGCTTTATCTAAATTTACTCAGATAATCCTCGAAACTTATACTTGTATTTTGTTCAAGTTGCTGTTGTTCTGCGAGAGATGTTCGAGTAAGTCCCTCAAAATACGCTAAAGTTTCCGGACTTAATACATGTTGTTCGTAACTTTGAATATGTTGATTGGCCATATAGCCACCAAAATTCCATGTACCACCTTGCTCTACAGTATCGGCAATCACATGTGCTGATAGTGTTTCGTCCACATCATCAATACGTGTTTGCATCACCGTCAATGCTTGACGATATAAATCTGTTGCATAGGATTGGTTGAGTAGATCTGCAAGTGGTTGCATGGCGGTGACATGCTGTTGAATCCACTCAAGTAATGGATATTCAACACCCGCTTCAATGATTTTCGCATTTGGCGCACGACCACGATTGACCACTTCAGCCTGATTTTGCTCAATAATATCTTGTTCTTCATCCCATAAATCTGGGCTTTCTTTAAGTAAGCAATACAACGCAACCACTTCCAAGAAGCCTGCTGTATCCTCATCGATGCCAATCGCACTGTATGGATTTACATCTACCGCGCGTAATTCAACATAGCCAATCCCACGATTTGACAAGGCCTGAGATGGCGTTTCCCCTGCTTGTGGCACTTGTTTTGGACGGACTAAGCTGTAGTATTCATTTTCAATTTGTAAGACGTGATCATTAATTTGAATCGGCTGACCATTGGCATCGTTTAAACCTAAATGACTAAACTGCGCATAAGGTGAATTGACCGCTTTTTGTAATTCAGCCACATAACTTTCTAAATTGTTGTAATGAATACCCAATTGTTTTTGTGCAGAATTTTGATAACCAAAACGCCCCATACGCAATGCTGTGGCATAAGGTAGAAATAATGTGCCTTTGATTAAAGGCAACAATTGATGTTCACGGCCTGTCATAAAGCATTTACAGACTGAAGGGCTGGCACCTACCAAATACATCACAAGAGGAGTTAAACGAATAAAGTTACGGATCAACCCAAGATAGCGATGACTGCGATAATCTTGCAGGCTTAATGCTTTAAGCGCTTCATTGCTTTCGTGTTGTTGTAATTGTTCAAATAACGTATCTGGGAAAGACACATTATAATGTACACCCGAAATCGTCTGCATACGGCGCCCATAACGAATGCCGAGACCATGACGGTATAAGGTTTTGAATTGACCAATATTGGATGTGCCATATTGTGCCAAACGGATATTTTCTTCTTTGTCATCCAGCATACATGGCATGGACAAAGTCCACAGCTTTTCGCCATTTTCTAAATGGCGATGCACAACAGCATGCACATCTGTTAAAAAGCTTAACGCTTCAGGAATGCTTTCTTTGGGAGGTGTAATAAACTCCATCAAAGCTTCTGAATAATCTGTGGTGATATGCGGATGTGTTAGGGCTGAGCCTAAAGACTGAGGATGATCAGCCTGTGATAAAAAGCCATTACTTTGCATACGCAGGCTTTCACGTTCGATGCCACGTAACATGCCTCTGAATAAGGTAGAATCCACCCAATTTGGTACTAAAGATTGGGAAATCGTTTCGGGTTGACTCATACTTACTCGCTTATCTTAAAGAATTTTTTAAAATAAAATGTTTTGATGCGCGCAGTATAACGTTATTTATCGATATACACGTATAAGCATCGTTGTTTTAAATGAATTATTCACTTTATTTCGGAAAAGTTTTTAACACAAACTACCTCTACAAGACATCTAAAATTTGTGATTTTATAGAAAAATTACCACTAAAGAATTGTAACTACTATGAATTATCAAGAAATTATCGATTTTTGGTTTAGTGAAGAAACTCAACCATTTTGGTTCGCAAAAAGTGACGCATTCGATCAAACTTTGCACCAAAGATTTGCACATACCTTGGATCAAGCCAAACATTGTGAGCTATGGACTTGGCGTGCCACAGCAGAAGGTCGCTTGGCTGAAATTATTGTTTTAGATCAATTCTCGCGTAATTTGTATCGAGATCATGCTGAATCTTTTGCACAAGATGCCTTGGCACTTGCGCTAGCACAAGAAGCAATTCAGCTGAATTTAGATCAACAATTAAGCCCCGAACAGCGTTCATTCCTGTATATGCCATTTATGCATAGTGAATCAAAAATTATCCATATCCAAGCTTTACAACTTTTTGAAGAGCTGGGCAATCCACTCAATTTAGATTTTGAGAAAAAGCATAAAGTGATTATTGATCGTTTTGGGCGTTATCCTCACCGTAATCAAATTTTAGGGCGAAGCTCAACGGCAGAAGAAATTGAATTTTTAAAACAGCCGAATAGTCATTTTTAATCCTATTTATTTTTATCTAAACAGCTTATGCAGAAACATTTTGCATAAGCTGTTTGACCAGCGCATCAAAGCATGCTGATCCATCAGAAACAACAAGCGTTAGAAAACATAGCTGTGTTTAATAATGGTATTTTCAATCATTTCTGCATGTATGGACTTTAACTGCTGTTCATGCGAGTCAAAACTTGGAAATAGCGGTATGCCCTTTCCAAGAAGAACAGGCATGATAAAAACTTCTAAAGTATTGAGCAGCTTCTGTTCAATAAAGGTATTCTGCAATTGTGTTCCACCGACAATCCAGACATTGCCGTTATAATTCTGTTTAAGGTGCTCAACAAGTTCATCCACAGCTAAGTTCCACCGCGAAAGCGAGGCATGAGTTAAAGCTAAATCAGGATTAGAAGTGACGATAAATCCTTTCTGGTTTGGATAAGGCCACGCCTCAGCAAAAGAACAAATCACTTCATAGGTTTTACGCCCCATAATCACAATATCGATATCTTGGATAAAATCATCATATCCACAGTCAATACTTTGAAATGGTGCTAAAAAGGCTACAGAACCATCTGGTGTTGCGATATAGCCATCTGCGCTTGTTGCAATATAACCTTTGATTTGAATACTCATTTAACCCTCTCTCAACAGCCTTCACTCTTAACAGTCTTTATTTTTTATCATGGATCAAATACGCATAATACCGTGCTTATTGTTTAAATTTTACGTGAACAGTCATTTATCTTGCTGGGTATCATCCTGAATTAACAAAATTCTTCTTGAAATTCATTGTCAGTCCATCAATTTAGAACAATATACTGAGGATTATAAATTCATCAAATTCCATCCAGAAGAATGGAAAGGAGAGACACATGAACAAAGTACTCATTGGTCTAACTATTGCAGCGGCGCTCACCATCACAGGTTGTGCGACAACACCAAGCAAACCACGTACCTTTGACCAACTTGGGCAATACACTACGGTTCCACTTAACGATCATAGCTATCGCATCAGCTTCCAAGGCAATAGCAATATGAGTTTTGGGACAGCTGAAGAAATTAATCTTGTTAAAGCCGCACAAACCACGCTTTTAAATGGATTTACGTACTTCAAGGTTTTAGATGACCCAAGTAATCGCACTCAGCAACCGCCTCGTAAAGCGGTAGTTTACCCATCATCAAACTACTATCCATATGGCTGGGGCTATCGTCGTCATCCAGTGTTCTGGAATGACCCATTTTATGATATGCCACAAGTGGTGACCATTGACCCTGTGCAAATTTCCTATACGATAGAATGTTATAAAGATAAAAAATCATCACCGAATGATGCATTTGACGCTCGTCTGATTTTGCAATCTTTAGGACAAAAATATGGTGTTAGTCCGACAGGACAAGTACTGCAACCACAGCCTGATGCGGTAACATCAACGAAATAAAAATGCAGAAATCGATTTAGGAAAATGAATGAGCGGAATTGAACAAAGTGAAGTTCTCAATGAAATTCCAAACTTAGATCGAAGCAAACGCTTTGCGACCATCGCCTTGGTGGTGGCTGTTGTCGCATGGTTTGCTTTGATCATTTCCGCCAAACTGATGCCTGAGTATGCTTGGTTTATTCATATTCTCATGCTGGGTGCTGAAGCTGGCGTGGTCGGTGGCTTAGCCGATTGGTATGCGATTACCGTGTTGTTTCGTAATCCCTTTGGGAAAATTCCCATTCCTAAATTCCTCAAAGATCACACCGAAATCATTCCACGTAATAAAGCACGTATTGCGGAATCGATGGGTAAATTTGTCCAAGAAAATTTTCTCTCCCCACAAATTGTTGAACGTAGTTTAAAAAGTATTGATCTTAGTTTTGCTGTGGGTCAATGGCTGGCCAATCCTAAAAATAACGGTCAAGTGGTGGATGTGATTCAGCAAACGGTTCCAAAAATTTTCGAATTTGTCGGGCAAGACCAAATTGGACGCTTTATTCAAAACAACAGTGTGCAATGGGTTCGAAATACTCGAATGAACCAATTGGCAAGTGAAATGCTGCGTGCAGTTTTAGAAAATGATTTCCATCAAGATGTATTACAACGTGGACTGGATATTGCTCATGAATGGATGATGACCCATCCTGAAAAAACCCGTGAAATTACCCAAACTATGTTTAAAGAACTTGGTGTTTCACGCCTTGCCAAAGGTGCCAGCTGGATTGGGATTGATGTTGAGCAACGCACCATTGATTCAGTAATTGAAAAAGTGGAATCCATGCTTGCTGATCAGGAGCATCCTATTCGTCAAAAAATTGAAGAAGCTGCACATGAGCTTATGTTGCAATTGGCAGATAACAATAGTCATGCCAGCATAAGTTTAAATGAAACCAAGAACGCCCTTTTAGACAGCGAACCCGTACTCAACTTTATTACTGGTGCTGTGGTGATTTTATGTGATGCGGTTAAATCTGACTTGCTTAAAGCAGACTCGGGTATTGCCATGAATTTACGTATCGCCATTCAACAGCTTGGTGAAAACTTGATGCAAAATCAGTCTGTACGTGAATTACTGAATGATCGAATCAGCGGAATTGCCATCAATTTAAGTGACCAATATAGTGAGAAAGTGATTAAGTTTATTAGTCAACGTATCCATGAATGGGACTCTACCGAAATGATCGCCAAGATTGAAAATGAGGTAGGCGGTGATTTACATATGATCCGTGTTAATGGTGTTGTGGTGGGTGCATTTATTGGTCTAAGTTTAGGTGTGATTCGTGCTGTGATTGATTTTGCGATTTAAGAATATAAAAATTGGATAATTTATACTTTCTAATTAATATCGTAGAATATTCTTGAAATAATAAATGTGGCACGTAAAAAATGGATCCGAACTTTCTGCTTAATTAAGCAAAGCGCTCCAATCCATCATAGTATATTATTTTTCAGTCGTTCACTAAATTGCATACATCATCTTTTGTTGTCTGCAATATAAGACTAAAATCATTAGTAGAACCTCCTGAACCAGTACTCATTGAATAAAGAGCATAAGTCGGCTTTTTACCATTTGCTGTTAGTAAATATACTTTTTTAAAGTTTGAACCGCTTGCACTATCATCTCGACAAATCATTTTACTATTAACACCAACATTCTTTAGAGATTGTATTGGATTAAAATCACAATTTGTATATTCAACTCCAAAGCATTGACCAGAATCGATGATATCAATGTTTGGTAAGTTAGGATGAAACTGGATCTCTGTTATACCAAATTTAGCTATACTACCTATGTAAATCACTGACCACGGTAACTCATACTTTCTATCCTGTAAATAAGTCGTCTGAACCCCAATTACATGAGATCTAAAAACCCCTTTGCGTACTGACTCTATAGACCCGTCATAAAGTCGTTGCTCAAGGTAAGGCTTATGAAGCCAAATTATAGATTGATCATTAGATTTATAATCCCAATCTATTCGAGAAACATTCGAGTTCGGTAAAAAACTCTTAATTACGAATCCAATTTCCTGCATTTTTAATTTTTCTAAACCAGAATGGGTCATAGGTAGTTTATCTAAAGCAAATATCTGACTAGAAAAAATAAGCACCCAAAAAAATAAATAAATTTTATTCATTTTTAACCTAAATAATATTAAAAAACCTAAAGAATATTAGAAGTCAAGTTATATTAACGCTTAAAATTATATAATAAATTTTATTGAATTTCTTCCATTTAAAATTATTGAATCCCAACAAAAACTCAAACCATTTTTATGGAAAATTGCGTTACTTAAACTCTGCCATCCGAAATAAATTTAAACAATATAAATTAACACTCCTTTTAAATGATTAATTACTTCTTAATCAATCGCATAATTGATGGTCACGACAACACGCGCAATTTTATTAATGGTGGCTTTGTCATAAGCACCGCCATAATCGCTATCATCATCAGAACCACTTTCAGGTAAAATATAAAACGCACCCTGACTTGCAGAACGCATCGCACCGACTTTTACCCCACCGACTTTTGCAAACTCATTGGCACGGCTATGCGCATTTTTAGTTGCATTGGCAATCAATGACATTTTTATTTCTTCTAGATTCGACACCAAATACTGTGGTTTTTGCTCGATGGAGATGCCTTTTTCATCTAATAAATACGCATCTTTTGCGGCTTTCTCAATCTTTTGAATATCACGACTATTTATCACTAGCGATTGCATCGCAGTATAGCCTCTAAACTCGCGGGTAAATTTTCCCTCGCCTTGATTCACTTCTTCATAATAGGGTTGAGAACTTTTATTGCCCAGTTTCATTTCTGTTGCCTTAAACCCGTGCTCAACAAAGAAATCTTGTAGTGCTTTTACTTCTTGATCTAACAATTGATAGGCCGCTGAAACACTGTCTGAAGCACGACTGGTTTGCAGATGAATCTCCCAGCGCGCTAGATCTGCTTGTATGGGTTTTTCAGCCAACCCTTTGACCACTATTGAATTTTTTTCACCATTAAACTGCTTAAGTGCATAGCCCATGACACTTGCTGAGATAATGAATCCTAAACTTAGAATGAGTGCAAAGACCCATAAAGTTTTATATGTGATTGATTTATTTTCCATTATTTTAGTATCGCTAAAATTATTATAAATAAGTTATAGTAAGGATCCTACAACAAGTCAACCCACTTTGCCCCTATAAACAATATTGCTTTATGGTTTGCATTGCTGATAAAGATTAATAACGCCTTATAAAAATCAAAATAATTCATCTAATCATTATATGAAATTTACATGATCTGATTCAGCGCTTAAAATCACTGCTAAAGTGCGTTTAAGCCATCTAAAATTGCTCTGAAACGCATGAATGAAATTTCAGTTTTGACCTTATGGCCTTAAACTTGTGGGCTTAAAAATAACAAGTCTAGTAACCATCTTACCGGTAATTTTACTTCTCACTCTTTTGTAGTTCTATTTAGTTAATCTTACGCATCATGCTCGGTGATATACCATAATGTTTTCTAAATTCACGTGAGAATTTCGACATATCATCAAATCCACATTGATAGGCAATTTGATTAATTTTATGCGTATGTTCATTGGTCTGTATCAACATCTTCTTGGCTAATTGCAGACGACTTTGCATCACATAACGGCCAAATGTGGTTTCATTCTGTTGAAAAAGTTTACTGATATATCGCGAACTAATACGAAGATCTTGAGCAATATCATGAATACTAAGCCCACTATTGTCTAAGTGCTCCAGAATTAAATGCTTGACCTGTACGAGCATGCTGTGGCTACTGGATCGAGGCGTTTTGTCTTTGATCTGATCAAGAACCACATAACGGAGTAAATCAAAAAATTTATGCAGTACCACCTGCTGAAGTTCTGTTGAAGCCTGCTCAGGGAACCAAAATAAATCATGAGCGTAATTTAATAATAAAATTTTCAGTGGATGCCCATCACCAAAAGCATGACCACACAACTGATCAGGTCGCCCAAAATACTGTTGAAATTGTTCACGAGGGAACATGAGCACTAGTTGATTGAATTGTCCATTCAAATACAAATCATACGGCTGCTGGGTATCATGAAAAATAAATTGCCCTTTGCTGAGGCATTGTTCACGACCATGATACTGAACACCCATTTGGCCTTCTATCAGGAAGATAAATAAAATCTCATCATGATGACTATGTCTGATATTGGAGGCATGCCGTTCAACATGTTGACCATAGCCTTTGATTTCAACCAGTTGAATATTGCCTATATGTTTTGCAGACAAAGCACCAAAAAAGCCATCCTGCACAGAAACATTACAGGTTAATGGTACAAATACTTGACTAATCGCATCCTGCCAATAGTCACGTTGCAGCTTATTTTTGACACGCCTTGTGTCATAGTTAAACATCATTGTCTCTCTTATTCTTAGACGCTTATACAATAAAGCTAATCCGTTTAGCATAATTTGTAAACCTTCAACTCAGCACCCCCTAATTTTGAGATCAAGCAAAATTTATCTCTTTTAAATTTGGAATCATTATTAGGATTTTTAGTTCCGTATAGATCTATTTTTTGTGCCTGCTCAGCATACCCCCTGATCAATCTTTGGCTTTATAACCAAAAGTGCAATATTGCTTAGTTATTGAGAAAGGATTACTCATGAAAACTTCAATTAAAGTCGCTTGTGTACAAGCGGTTCCTGCATTTCTCGACTTACAAGGAAGCGTAGACAAAACCATCAAAATTATTGCCGAAGCAGCAGAAAAAGGGGTTGAACTTATCGCATTTCCAGAGACTTGGATTCCTGGTTACCCATGGTTTTTATGGTTAGATTCTCCCGCTGCAAATATGCCATGGGTATATCAATACCATCTCAACTCACTTGAGCTTAACAGTGACCAAGCCAAACAAATTGCGGATGCTGCAAAAAAACATAATATGCATGTGGTTTTAGGCTTGAGTGAGCGTGATCATGGCAGTCTGTATATTTCCCAATGGATTATTGATCATCATGGGGAAACCATCGCTGTACGTCGAAAATTAAAAGCCACCCATGTAGAGCGCACCTTATTTGGTGAAGGTGATGGTAGTTCTCTGCAAGTCTATGACACTGCACTTGGTCGCATTGGGGCGCTGTGCTGCTGGGAACATTTACAGCCCTTAAACCGTTATGCAATGTATTCGCAGCACGAACAAATCCATATCGCAGCATGGCCTAGTTTTAGCTTATATACTGATATGACTGCCGCACTCGGCGCAGAAGTCAACAATGCTGCTTCACGTCTGTATGCAGCTGAAGGACAATGTTTTGTGCTTGCATCTTGTGCGATGGTTTCTCAGGAAATGATTGACGCTTTATGTACAGATGAAACAAAGAAACAGTTACTAAAAACTGGTGGTGGTGCATCACGAATTTATGGCCCTGATGGTGGTGATCTTGTCACTCCACTTGCCGAAGATGAAGAAGGCCTGTTAATCGCTGACATTGATCTTAATCATATTATTTTTGCCAAAAATGCTGCAGATCCTGTTGGGCATTATTCTCGTCCAGATGTTTTTCAGTTGGTCTTTAATGCTCAACATAAACCCAACGTGATTTATTCAGCACCCGCTGTACGTTCCTCTATAGAGCCAACAAATGTAGATGTGACAGCAGAATTGGAGGTTGAAGGAGAATAAGTGAGGATTTGCTATTTTTGGTTGTGAAGGCGAACTCAATCTTGGTCAATTTTTAATTAAAGGAAGGGTCTATAAGAGCCTTTCTTTAATAGATGATCTTATGTGAAATGTTAAAAAAATGCTTCTCTAAAATAGAATCAAAAATCAATATTGAAACACTTCTACTCTTTCCTCTCCTATTTTGAAGCCTATCACTAACAAATTTGGTTAAAAATTATACTCTCAAGTCTTATTTTATGATACATTAGTGTATATACAAATTTGAATGTTTTATATGAAACAATCTTTTGAATGGGATGAGGTTAAAAATCAAAAGAATCAACGTAAACATGGTATTTCCTTTGAAGTTGCAACGTTAGTCTTTGATGACCCTCTACGAATTGAACAGCAGGAAAGGTTTGTTGATGGTGAAGAACGTTGGCAAACTATAGGTATGATTCATGGTGTATTGCTTGTATTGGTTGCCCATACCATTAGGCTAGAAGATGACACTGAAATCATTCGTTTAATCAGTGCTAGAGATGCCACTAAAGCGGAGATTAGAAAATATGAGCATGGTTAGATATACAAAAGAAGAACTTAATGAAAAGTTCAAAGACAAACGTGAAGCAGAAATCCAACGTTTAGTTGCAAGAGGCAAAATCTCTGATGAACAAATAGACCTTTCTGATATTCCTGAAATTACTGACTGGAGTAATGCTGCCCGTCATGGGAAGTTTTATCGCCCAGTGAAACAACAAACCTCTATTCGTCTAGATGCAGATGTTCTTGCATGGTTTAAAGCACAAGGGAAAGGCTATCAAACACGTATGAATGAGATTCTTCGTGATGCGATGCTAAAAGAGTTAAAGAATCATCAATAAATATTTTAAATCGGTATTTTTGAAAGTGATGTAATGATCGAATTTATGAGATAGCATGACTTTAAGTGATCGATATAGTGAAATAGCTAGTAAATCTTTAGATTATTTATAATTAGTATTAATACGAAAAGTCTGACAGAGTGTCGGACTTTTTATTGTCTATAATTTTAGATTTTGATTAAAAAAGCGTGGAACGTGAAAAATCAAACAAAAGCCGTTCCAGTGCACTGAATTCTGGAACGGCTTTTGCTAAGATATTAATGCGAAAAGGAAAACTTTAAGTATTTCGTATAAGCTGTATTATGTTAATTTTAGGGAATATTAGTTATACAAAACTTTTAAATACCTAGAGTCTCAAGTGCATTTTTTTCATTTTTTATTGAATGATATTGTTGCATGCCTAATTCAATTTCTTCTTCTGACATTGATGCCATTAAAATCTCATAGTCATTAATACTACTTTGACCAGCAGCAGATTGTTGATATTTTGCATTAAAAAAAGCTAACCTATATAAAACAAATGCAATTTTCTTATTTACTAATACACCTTTTCCATGAGCATAAAGATTTGCTAATGCTCCCATAGCTTCAGGAACTTTCGGTGCAGCTAGACGTAACCAATGTAATGCTTTTCCAAAATCTTCTTTTAAATGGCCAACTCCACAATATTGAAGCCCTATCATAGATTGTGATTCAGGGTGTCCAAGTTCTGCACCTGTAAGAAACCAAGCTACAGCTTCTAAAGCATCCTCTTGATTACCAAATGTGAATGGTGCCATTTTAATAAGCCGATTATTGTAAATTATTCCAAGATTAAAGCAGGCTTTTGCACTATCAAACTCAGCAGCTTTTTTATACCATTCAATAGCTTGATCTAAATTTTGATCTACTCCCAATCCATGTTGGAAAAAGTAACCAATCATAAGTAAGCCTTGAGCATTTTTTTGCGCGGCAGCTTTTCTATACCAAAACAATGCTTCTGCATGATCCTTTGTAAGACCAGGATCTCGAAAATACAAATCTCCCATTTTAATCTGAGCATCAGCATCACCATTTAAAGCTAGTGATTTCCAAATTTCGTTAGCTAAGGCAATGTTTCCATTATCAAATGCTTGAATTCCATTTTCATATAAAATACGATTATTCATTTTATTTAACTTTCCTCATTTAGTATAAAGTTATAGTGATTATCAAATCCTCATTTACAGCATCTTATATTTTTTCATTATTTTGAATAGCAATGTAGCTAAAATGATTTTAGCCCCATTTAACATAATGGGCGTTATGCGAAGTCAAACATTACCCTCATTATCAATATAATAGGAGCTATAAAGCCAAAATCCCAACTTAACTCCCCCAATATATTTTGTAATAAAAAATTACATTCATCTAAAAATCTAACCTTATCTTCCTTGAATACCCATCGCCCCCTAACCAATAGATTACTTAATCCTATTCAGCTCCTTAAAACGACCTGCTAAACTGCCACCAATGCATTTATAAAATCAGTCTGGTCATGATCGAAATCCACTCCAAACTTCCTGCACAAGGCGTCACCATTTTTAGCATCATGACCGCTATGGCACATCGTCTTAACGCCCTTAACTTGTCACAAGGTTTTCCAGACTTTGATGCACCACCAGCGTTACTACAAGCACTGAGCCAAGCTACATTGGACGGTTTTAACCAATACGCAGCTGGCGATGGTTTATTAGCGCTAAGAGAACAACTGGCTCAACTGTTTTTAAAACGGGATCAATTACAACTCGATCCCATAACCGAAATCACCATCACCCCGGGGGCAACGATCGGGATTTTTAGCGTAATACAAGCCATCATCCACCAAGATGATGAAGTGATTATTTTTGATCCAAGCTATGATAGTTATGCTCCGAGCGTGCAATTGGTCGGTGGTAAAGCCATTCATATCCCACTCAATGCGCCTGAGTTTTCTGTAGATTGGAATCAAGTCAAATCTGCGATTACAGATAAAACCCGTATGGTCATTGTAAATACTCCACACAATCCAACTGGGGCGATTTGGTCTAAACAAGACTGGCTAAATTTAATTGAACTGATTCAAGATAAAAATATTATTGTGCTTTCAGACGAAGTCTATGAACATCTAATTTTTGACGGCGAAAAACATTATTCGGCATTGTCATTTCCAGAACTCAGAGATCGTAGTTTTGTAGTCGGTTCTTTTGGTAAAACCTTTCATGTCACGGGTTGGAAAACAGGTTATTGCATTGCGACACCAGAGCTCATGAAAGTATTTCGTCAAATTTATCAATTTGCCAACTTCTGTGGGGTAGCCCCCGTGCAAATGGCACTTGCCAATTTTATGCAACAGCATCCTGAACATATTGACGGGCTATCAAGCTTTTATCAGCAAAAGCGTGACCTATTTATTTCAGGTATTGCGGATTCAAAATTCAGTTTAATTCCCTCTCAAGGCACATTCTTTCAAAATGTTGACTACAGCCAAATTCGCCCAGATTTAAATGATGTTGAGATGTGTAAATTCTTAGCGGAAGAACATAAAATTGTGGCGATTCCAGTTTCTGTTTTTTATAAGCAAGCTCCTGAAAACTTACGTTTAGTACGTTTTTGTTTTGCTAAAAAGGAGCAAACTTTGATTCAGGCCTGTGAAATTTTAAATCAAATTTAATCCCAACCCATACAGATCATCTCTGTAAAATTAAAGCCTGAGTTACTCAAATACGCAGGCTTTTTACCCAGCGTTTGTTATATTATCAATAAGATAAAGACACTCGAAATAGACAGTAGAATAAAAGATGCCAGCTCGTCCCGATATGCTTCACCAACCCAAATTCTGGAAGGTTTTTTTAATCTTCCTTGGCCCACTGATTCTAACCAATATTCTGCAAAATCTGTCTGGAACAATTAATACCATTTTTGTTGGACAGATGCTCGGTGTAGAAGCGATTGCCGCAATTTCGGTATTTTTCCCGATTCTATTTTTATTGCTGGCTTTTGTGATTGGTCTATCTACAGGTGCAACTGTTTTGGTTGGACAAGCGTGGGGCGCCAAAGATATCGAAAAAGTGCGTACCATTGTTGGCGCATTGTTATTTATGACCCTGATTGGTGGATCAATCATTGCCTTTTTAGGGGTGTTTTTTGCCAAAGAAATTCTATTGCTTTTGGGTATAGATCCCAAAATCATGCATCTTGCACTGCCCTATGTTCAATGGATGTTAATGAGTAGCCCTTTTCTATTCATCTATATCACCTACACCTCTATTTTACGTGGTGTGGGTGATAGTACTACACCCTTGATGGCCTCAAGTCTGACGATCATTGTGGGCGTCATTGTAACCCCAGCCTTGATTGGCGGTTACTTTGGTCTACCTAAGCTTGGCATTATTGCTCCAGCGATTGCCAGTGGCTTAGGCTTTATTTCGACCTTAACTTTCCTCTATATCTATTTGAATAAAAAAGATCATGCTTTAAGACCAGATTCAGCGTTAATCCAACATATCCGCTATCACCCACAATTTAGTCGCAGTATTTTGCGCTTGGGTGTGCCGACAGGTATTCAAATGGTGACCAACTCGGTCGCAGGTCTGGTGGTGATTGGACTGGTTAACCAACATGGTGCACATGCGACAGCGGCCTATGGCGCCGTCAACCAAGTGCTCAACTATATCCAATTCCCTGCTTTGTCAATTGCCATTGCGGGTTCCATCTTCGCCGCTCAAGCGATTGGTGCTGGGAAATCTGAGCTGTTGGCAAAAGTGACGCGAACGGCGCTGCTGAGTAATATTGTGATTACAGGTTCATTGGTACTCTTGGCCTATATTTGTTCAAAATATTTGATGGCGTTGTTTATTACAGATCCATCAGTGATTGAATTGGGTCAACAATTACTATTTATCGTGCTGTGGTCGATTATATTTTTTGGTGCAAGTGCAATTTTTGCCTCAATCATGCGGGCCAGCGGAACTGTAACTGTTCCTATGATTTTTAATATTTTATCCATTCTGCTCATTGAAGTTCCATGTGCTTATTTATTTAGCCAGTGGTTTGGTTTACAAGGCATTTGGTATGCGCTTGCACTGACCTTTTTCAGTCTATGTCTTATGCAAGGTTTGTATTATCAATTTGTTTGGAAAAAGAAAACCATTGAGATTTTAATTTAAATGAATGGATATTGAGTTTTAATTCAACAGATTATTTCACAATGTATAAAATGAAAAAACCGTCAGCTTGAACTGAACCCCAAATCCTGGACAGTTTAGTTAACACTGGATTGAGTTCTGAATTGAACAGGGCTCAATCCTTTTAGTTTAATTTGTATTCTCTCATGGTTATAGTAATGGATGTAATCATGAATTTGTTGCTCTAAGACCTCAATGTTTTCTGGTTTCTCTAGATAAATCGTCTCTGATTTTAATGTACCAAAGAAACTCTCCATCAAAGCATTGTCCCAACAATTCCCTTTTCTACTCATACTTTGCTTAATCTTATTCGCTTTAAGCGTACTCCTAAATTGGCTCATTTGATAATGCCAACCTTGATCTGAATGAAGCATAAGCTTGTGTTTTCGTGAGTTTGGTAAATGACTTATGGCTTGATCAAGCATATCTTTAACAAGTTGAAATACTGGACGTCTTGAAAGTGTATAGCTCACAATCTCATTGTTATAGCAGTCTAAGATCGGAGATAAATATAACTTCGTATCAGCAACTTTAAATTCGGTTATATCTGTCAGCCAACGCTTATTGGGTCGCTTCGCTTCAAAGTTACGTTTGAGTTTATTTTTGACTATTTTATTGGATGTACCTTTGTAAGCATTGTACTTTTTACGCCGAATCAGTGAAATTAAACCAAAGCCTCTCATCAACCTAGCAATCAATTTATGGTTATGATGAAGACCTTGTTGCTTCAAGGCTAAAGTGATTCGTCTATAACCATATCTACCTTTATGCTCATCATAAATTTGGCAAATCCGTTGCTTGAGTTCTGCATATTTATCTACGGCATTTAGCTTGGCTTTATGATAGTAGAAACTACTCCTCGATAACTCAGCAATATCTAAAAGCAATGGCAAAGCAAACTCAGTACTCATCTGATCAATCAACCTTGCTTGTTGTCCTTTTTGGGTGGATTCAGCAAGGCGTCGAGCTTTTTTAAGTAGGCATTCTCAGCACGTAAATAGAGTAGTTCCCGTTGAAGTTCAGCAGTTGTTTTTTCATGATCTGGTTTATCAACAATATATTTATGTTTATTTTTAGACATGGATACTCTTCCTTTAGACTTTGGTTCTAGTCCAAGCATACCATCGGTTTGATAGATTTTACGCCATACACTGATCAAACTCGGGGAAGAAATACCAAAACGAAGAGCAGTATTAGATAAACTTAATCGCTCATTCTGCATAGTTTTTAATACGTAATATTTAAATTCAGCTGTATAAATTGTCTTATTCTGTTTTGGCTTTATTGCATCAATTCCACCTAAATCGAATTGAGCCAACCATTTAGAGACATCCTTATCACTAATCGAAAAATGCTTGGCTGTTGATAAGCTAGAATGACCTTGAGCATAATAAGCAATGACTGCTTGTTTAAACTTTAAATCGTATTTCATAAAAATACCCTATAAGTTGTGTCCAACTTATAGGGTTCAGTTCAGCTTTGACGGTTTTTTCATTTTATAAATCAATTATTTTGGTTCTAGCTTTTTACTAAACTTGGTCGCAAAACCTGTAATTTTTTGATATCCAGTCGGTAAAATACGCTGAATTAAATCCAAAGTTTTTGCATCATTTCCAATAAGTAAACGACGTTTGTCTTTTAGGACAGCATCCAACATCTGTTGAGCAGCATCTTCTGGTGGCATACGTAATAGTTTATTAAATGCTTTTGCTGATTTGTCAGGGTTCATTCCCAAAGAACGTAAGCTGTCATTCATACGCGCATCATTTGCAATATTGGTACGAATGCCGCCTGGGTGAACACATAGCGCTGATACACCACACTTTTCGATATCTAATTCTTGACGTAATGATTCAGTAAAACCACGTACCGCAAATTTAGATGCATTATATGCAGACTGGGTCGGTTGCGCGGTTAAACCAAACAAGCTCGAAATGTTGATGATATGCCCATCACCTGTTTTTTTGATATAAGGCAAAAATTCTTTTGTTCCGTATACAACGCCCCAGAAATTGATATCCATAATCCATTCTAGTTCGTCATAAGATGCACCTTCCACGGTAGAACCTAAAGCCACACCAGCATTGTTAAAAATCATGTTTACAGAACCATGATTTTGCACCGTATCCGCAGCCCAAGCTCGCATTTCTTCAACTTTGGCAACGTTCACTTTCTTTGAGGTCACACGAACATTATATGGTTTAACCAGTTCAACGGTTTCAGCTAAACCTTTTTCATTCACATCACTAATGGATAAATGACAACCTGCTTTTGCCAATAAAATAGCAAGTTGTTGTCCCATACCAGAGCCAGCACCAGTAATTGCAGCGACTTTGTTTTTAAAATTTTTCATTGTCTATCCTTTTTTAAACCCGCACAAAGCATTCAGAGTGATGTGCAGCTCACTTGCTCAATATAATTTTGACAATCATTATTGTCAATATTATATTATGATTTAGCCGATGTTTTTTTATACAAAAATTCTAGAATAGGTTTCAATGGCTTTTATTGCTAAAATAAGCGCTTCTTTGTGACAATCAAATATGACACGAGTAATTTTTTACAATGAATGAGCCACTTTCCACTGAAAAGAAAACTATAAATAAAGCTGCCAAAGAGCGTCAATTTAAAGGCATGTCCTTATCTGAGCGGAAACTTGCACGTCGAGAAAAGTTAATCGAAGCAGGGATTGAAGCTTATGGTACGCATGGCTTTTTTTCTGTCACCGTCAAAGATATTTGTAATGAAGCCAAGCTGACTGAACGTTATTTTTATGAGTCCTTCAAAAAAAGTGAAGAACTGTTCCAAGTCATCTTTCTACAACTGATTGAACAATTACAACAAACCGTGATGCAAGGGGTCATGCAAGCAGCACCTGATCCTAAAAATATGATCCGTGGTGGCTTAACTGCAATTTTTACCATGTTAAAAAATGATCCACGTGTGGCGCGTATTATTTATATCGATGCCATGCTGGTTCAAGAACTGCATAATCATGCCACGATCCATGAAACGATGGGCCGTTTTGACCGATTAATTCACTCTTTTGTTACCCTGATGATGCCGCATATTGAACGCAGTGAACAAGAAATTTCCTTGGTTGCCACAGGTTTAAATGGCTATGTGACTCAAATTGCAGTGCGCTGGGTCATGGGTGGATTTAAACAATCGCTTGAAGAAATTGTCTCAGCATGTGAAATTGTATTTATATCGCTGATTGATTCATTTTCATCTAAATAAGCTTTTTAGCCTGAACAATCTTGTCATAAAATCGTCACAAAACTGTCAAATAGCGTATTTTTATGTTCAGTTTAAATAAATTTCTTTTCTCAAAATGGAACATTTATTTAAAAATGTCATGGATTATTCATCATATCGACGATTATTTGTCACATTTTTTTGCAAAAATTCGTCAACATCTTCTTTTTGCAATGATACTGTCATAATTAATCTTTGTAATAAGCCTGTCATAAATAAAAGACGGTACACCGTTCATACATAGGATATTGCGTTGTGAAAGATGACTATATATTAATCGTCGATGACGAACTTCCGATTCGAGAAATGATTCATACCTCATTGGATATGGCAGGTTTTCAATGCCTGCAAGCTGAAGATGCAAAACAAGCCCATCAAATGATTGTTGACCAACGACCATCTTTGATTTTACTCGATTGGATGATGCCTGGCGGTGTGAGCGGTGTAGACTTATGTCGTCGCTTAAAACGTGATGAAAATTTGGCAGAAATTCCAGTCATCATGTTGACAGCACGTGGCGAAGAAGACCATAAAGTTCAAGGTCTTGATGCTGGTGCAGACGACTATATGACCAAACCATTCTCTACCCGTGAATTGGTTTCGCGTATCAAAGCTGTCCTTCGTCGTGCCAATGCACTCAGTGGCGAAAAAACCATTGATGCCAATGGATTAATACTTGATCCAGTAAGCCAACGTGTCAGTTTTAGTGATAATATTTTAGAAATGGGTCCAACAGAATACCGCTTATTGGCATTCTTTATGACACATCCTGAACGTGCTTATACACGTGCCCAGTTACTTGATCAGGTATGGGGTGGTAACGTGTATATTGAAGACCGTACCATAGACGTACACATCCGTCGCTTACGTAAAGTGCTTGAACCTTATGGTGCTGATCGCTACGTACAAACTGTACGTGGAACGGGTTATCGCTTCTCTACCCGTGCAGATGTTGCTTTAGGTTAAGCATTCTCAAGGTAAATAAATTTCTATGTATGAACCCTACCCCGTCCCAGATCTTGCACGAGAACATAAAAAATTCCGTTACAGTAGCTTATGGGAGTTTGCAAAACAAGATTTACGCCTGCTTGGTTTTTTACTCATCATTGGCGGATTTATTGGTTTAGGGATAGGGTATTTTTGGATTTGTATTTCCATCGGTTTTGCTGTTTTTTTTCTGTTTCAATTACGCTCTTTATACTTGGTCAATGAGTGGATTTCAAATCGTCCTTACGATTCTCCGCCCAATCTAGAAGGTATTTGGGGGGCACTGCTTTTTAATGTTTATCGTGCTCAACGCCAAGAACGGGTTGTTCAAGCTGAAATGGTCGGATTGATTGACCGTGCTCAATCCTCACTGATAGCTTTAGCTGAAGCTGTGGTTTTAACCGATGAATTACATCAAATTGAATGGTGGAATCCTGCTGCGGAAAGACTGTTGGGCATTCAACCGCTAGATCGTGGTCGTAATATCTTGACCATTATCCGCCAGCCAAGCTTTATTGAATATTTTAATAATATCGACCAATCTCCAGATGGCATTAAAATAAAATCTTCGGTTTATGAAGAGCATTATGTACAGATTAAACTGACACGCTTCGGCAGTGAAAGCCGATTGCTCGTCGCTTACGATGTCACACGTGTACATAATCTGGAACAAATGCGCAAAGACTTTGTCGACAATATTTCACATGAACTTCGTACTCCGCTAACTGTACTCAGTGGCTATATCGAAACCTTTACCGACCAAGAAGATTTAAATCCGCGCTGGAAACGTGCCTTTGAACAGATGCAATCGCAAACACGTCGAATGAATGCCTTGGTCAATGACTTACTCTTGCTTTCACGTTTGGAAGGCAATAAACAGGTCGCAAAAAATCAAATCATCGATATGCCGAATTTGATGAATCAACTTTTTGATGATGCCCAAGCCTACAATGTCGATTATGGCCATACTTTAAATTTAGATATCGACAGTCATTGTGACTTAATTGGTTCTGATGCAGAGCTTGCCAGTGCGTTTAGTAATTTAATCACCAATGCGATTAAATACACCCCTAAAGGTGGCACTGTTACAATCGGCTGGCATGATGACAGTGAACATGGTTATTTCACTGTTGAAGATACTGGGATCGGGATTGACCCAAAACATATTCCACGTTTAACCGAACGCTTTTATCGTGTAGACAGTGCACGAAGCCGCCAAACAGGTGGAACAGGTTTAGGGCTTGCCATTGTGAAGCATGTTTTAATGCAACATAATGCGTATTTAGAAATTGATTCTAAAGAAAATCGGGGGTCTATTTTTAGAGTGGTTTTCCCCAAAGAGCGCCTTGATTTTGCAGGTTAATATTTGATTTTTTGATTAATTCGAATGAAACTATTTCTAGATTGTGAGTTTAATGGCTTTGGCGGTGAATTAATTTCACTGGCATTGGTTGACGAGAATAATCAACATTTTTATGAAGTTTTAGAATGCGCTGACCCAATTACTTGGGTTAAAGACCATGTCATGCCTCGTTTAAATCAAAAACCGATTTCATTAGCGCAATTTCAAAGTCACTTACAGCTTTATTTATCTCAATATTCTAGTCTTGAAATTGTGGCAGATTGGCCAGAAGACTTTGCCTTGTTTACCCGTAGTCTGGTACTTTCTGCAGGAAAATGTATCCGAACACCTCCGCTGACCATGCAGTTATGGATGCAGGATCCAATCGAAACCCATGTTGCCTCTGAAAACCCACACAATGCTTTAGCAGATGCACAAGCTTTAAAGCTGTCTTATTTCAATGCATCGAAATTAATCTAAAATCTATTCCAGATTTAGCCGCACATTTTTATCAGGTTGCTATTACATAGAAAGAACCACCAAATAGCTCACACTGCTTGTGTATTTACCATTGGAAAGATGCTTTGACTCGGCAAAAGTATATTTGGAAATTAATACTAAAAAATCGATGTCCAACTTTTAAAATCGTTTTCCTCAAAAAGCACTTATGCCATAACGAAAATCTATTCTTAGACGTGTGCTGTATGTCTTCATCATAAAATTCGAGATCAAGTTGAATAAATGACTTTAGATTATAAAAATAAATCCTACTTATATTAATGTTGACCAAGTCACACTCGTGAAATATATTGAGAAATATATCTGATTTTAAGCATTATTTTATCATCGGCTATTTTTATAAAAATCTATTCATAAATATCAACACACCAAAAATGGACATTACAATGAATAAATATAAATTTTCTATTGCAGCTGTTTTAGGATTATTACTGAGTGGGTGTGCTACAACCATAGCAAAACTCTCTTATAACGATCTAACAGGTAAAACCGCAAATGAGATGATGAATACCACTCGTGAAGGAAAATACGGACCAGTATGGGGAAAGCCTTATACGACTGGCGTTGACAAGGATGGAGGGCAATTATTTTTTTATTGGATACGTTCCGATATGGGAATAACAACCGAACAATGTGGACAAGAAATGAATCCAGGTGTTGTGATCCAATATATGTGTAGTTATTCCAATATCTGGTGGAAGGAATGGAAGATTAAATTTGGACAAGATGGACGAGTCTCTGAATGGAAAGTCGTTTCTTTTAAGGCCGAAAAGAACCGCTTATAACTGGCTTACATCAAATCTTATTCGGCTTTGTGAACTTGACTCTGTTACTCAAAGTGATACAGAGTCAAACTCAATCAACCATTTGTAAAATATAACAATCCATTGATCTCTATTATATTTGATGCCCTAAAGCTTCACCCATCACCACAATAGAATTGGCTTTAAACTGTTCATCCCAAGTGATTTTATTCTGTTCAAACAATACAACTGCGGTTGAACCTAAATAAAAACGTCCAAGCTCAGCACCCTTTTCTAAGGCTAAATCATGCTGGTTTAACTCTAAACGCCCTGTTGGTTTTACTTTGCCAGTCGCCACAGTTTCAATTCCTGCCACGATCATTGCACCCACGAGAACAACCGCCATACGTCCCAATTCAGTATCAAACAAACATACCATACGCTCATTACGCGCAAATAAACCTGGAATATTCTCTGCTGTCGTTTGGTTTACAGAAAATAACTCACCTGGGATATACAAGGTTTCGGTCAACGTTCCTGCAAATGGCATATGAACACGGTGATAATCACGTGGTGACAAATAAACCGTGGCAAATTCGCCATTGATAAATGGTGCAGCCAATTGCGGATCGCCAATCAGTTTGTCTACAGAAAAACTTTGGCCTTTGGCCTGAAATACATCACCATCTTTAATTTTACCCAACTGAGAAATTGCACCATCTGCTGGAGAGACAATACTGGTCTGATCTGTGTCAATTTCTCGGACGCCGTCTTTTAAAGCACGGGTAAAAAATTCATTGAATGATTTATATTTTAAAGCATCACTTTGCTCAGCAATAGAAAGGTCTATCCCGTACTGTGCTTTAAATGCTTGAATCGCTAAATTTTTAACAATTGGATTTTCACTGGCTGCAACTTTACCAACAACACGGCTGAGTTGCTGTTGCGGAATGACTTTTTGTGCTTGGATAAAAATTTGTTTTTTTAACGTTGATGTAAGACTCACGCAGGTGATTCTCCAGTAATAATTGGACTATCGAGGCGATTGCCCCACTCGCTCCACGCACCATCATAGGCTTGAATATTCCAATCCAATAACCGACCCAAGATATAAGCCAGACCAGAACGATGATGTGACTGACAGTACACCACCACAGGCTGGTCAAATTGAAAGCCTAATTGTTCTAGACGTTGTTGCGTGCGTTCTAGAGGATGCAATTTTAAATGATTTTGACGATTAATTGCAGTACTCCATTCAAAATGTTGTGCACTTGGAATGTGACCGCCGCGTCGCGCTGCCAAACGCTGTCCCGTATATTCTTCTGAAGTTCGACAATCCCAAACTTGAATCGCTTGCTGTTCAACCTTTTGCAACAGTTTGGCATATTCAATTCGGTGTTGATCAAGATGTTGTAAATTGACAGTAACTAAGGGTTCAACTTTGCTAAAGCTTTCCGCTTCAGCCGAAGTCGGGTAGCCTGCTGCCAACCATGCATGAATTCCGCCATTGAGGAGGCTAGTATTATAAAAACCAAGGCAATGTAAATTCCAAATCAAACGCCCAGCCCAAGCACCACCTTCATCATCGTAGACCACAACATGATGTTCGGGAGAGATGTTTAAATACTCAATCAGCGCTTTTAAACCGTCCTCATCAGGCAATAACCCTGAAGCTTGTTCTTCCTGTCGAACCAACAGTTGTGGTTTAACATGTAAGGCATGTGGAATATGTAATTGTTCATACACAGAGCTACGACTTAGATCGACAATACGAATTTTGTCATGCCCTAAAAATGGCACAAGTTGTTCTGCTTCTATGAGTAATTCGAAGTTAAAGGCTGATGTAGTCATACGTTTTTCTATTTTAAGACCTTGAGCACAAATGATCTTAGCACAGTGTTTTTTACCAATATGCTGATTTTTCACATTCTTTTAGCAAAAATTCAGATATCAATTTTCACTGCTTCGACAACTTCAGGTATTTCAAAGACCTGTCGTAAGTAAGCCAAGAAAGTATCGTTATCCGTCATGGTTTTTCCGGGACTATCTGAAATTTTCGCCACAGATTGACCATTACACTCCACCAGTTTTAACACAATATTGAGTGGCGTTTGCCCCATATCATTGGTCAAATTGGTACCAATACCAAAACTGACTTGAAAACGATCTTTAAAGTATTGATATAACGCCCACGCACGCTCAATGTCTAATCCATCACTAAAGGTTAGCATCTTGGTTTTGGTATCAATTTTCAGTTTTCGGTAGTGTTGATAAGCTTTATCGCCCCATTCAAATGGGTCACCACTGTCATGACGTAAGCCATCGAATAACTTGGCAAAATACAAATCAAAATCTTGTAAGAATGCATCCATACCGACCACATCAGTCAAGGCAATGCCCAGATCACCACGATACTCTTGTACCCATGTTTCTAAAGCTGCTTTTTGAAAATCTCTTAAACGGACATCTAGCGCTTGGAATGCTTGTAGAAACTCATGCGCCATGGTTCCAATGGGATGAATATTTAATTCTTTTGCCAAGAGGACATTACTGGTACCTCTAAACACATTGGGTACAGCTGCATGGAAGGTCTGGATTACATGTCTTTGCCAATCTAGACTATAACGACGACGAGTACCAAAATCTGAGACTAAAAATGGAGGAGCTTGAGTGCCTTGTTGCTGTTCAAATTTCTTTAATAATTCAACTTTGGCTTGTAGACGACGTTCACCTTCAACATAAATGTCATCATTACGAATCCGGCTAAAATAAAGTTCATTGACAATCGCCAGAACAAAAATTTCAAACATCATCGCCTGAACCATTGGGCCTTCAACCCAAATGTCTAAACGGCCTTGTTCATCAATACCCGCTTTAATAAAACGGCGTTTGAGTTGGAATAATTCTAAATAGTCGACAAAATCACTTTTGATAAAACGCATACTGCGTAAATATTGCAATTCATCTTCTTGGAATTTGAGTAAGCAGAGATGATCGAGCTGCTCGTTCAAATCATCCAGAATATCCGTCAGGGGATAAACCGTAGCATCTAGATTACGACAGCGAAAATGATACACACTGTGCGTTTGAGGAAATTTATGTAGCACCACTTGTAACATGGTAAATTTATATAAATCTGTATCGAGCAAGGATTGGATGATTGGCGCCATATCTATTTTAATTTCGCTATGCTGTTTTTATTAAAGCATATTTTTCACTGAGATAACGTAATCATTTATAAGTGATGAACTATATTTTCAGTTAGGCTGAACAGAAATCTCAGCAGAATTATTTTTTCAATTTATCTACTCACATGATAGTTTTATAAATTCTATTCTTATTCAAAAACTTACCAATAGCCTCAACTTTTCACCAATAGCGTACTCGCATCATCTTGCTGGGTTTTCCCTGTTAGAATAGTGCTATCGTATTTTAGTCTTATTGTTTATATGCGCGCATTATTACAAAGAGTGTTAGAAGCCAAAGTTGTTGTTGATGGTGAAACCACGGGAGAAATTCAAAAAGGAATTTTGGTTTTTCTAGGCTTAGCGAAGGAAGATAATTTTGAAAAAGGTCAAAAATTAATTGATAAAATTTTGAAATATCGTTTCTTTGATGATGAGCAAGGCAAAATGGGCTGGAATGTCAGCCAAGCCAATGGCGGGATTTTATTGGTCTCTCAATTCACCTTAATGGCACAAACGCAAAAAGGCTTGCGTCCAGACTTTGGGCCAGCCATGCCGCCCGCTGAAGCTCAGGCACTGTATCAACAATTGGTTGATTATGCTCGATCACAATTTAAAAATGTTGAAACGGGTATTTTCGCAGCGGATATGAAAGTGCATTTGGTCAATGATGGGCCTGTGACCTTTAACTTGGAAGTTGAATAATTAAAAGCTGAATAATCAAAAGCTTGAGCTTAACACCAATGTTTAAATCTTAAAAAGCCCGATCAGATCGGGCTTTTTAAGATTTTCGATTCGCTTAGCGTCCAATCTTCTCTTTTAAGAATTGGCGTGCCAATTTAATTTTGTCTTTTACTGGTTTTGGAACTTTTGGTGGAATCAGTTTGGCCACTTGGTTAAACCAAACCAACAAACTGAAATCGCCTTCCATTTTGATGCTGCCGTTTTGCATACCCGTCATAAAAGCCGTTGGATCGCCTTTTACCAAAGTTTTTACACCTTGCTCACTGTCAGCAAACTGTAAAACAAAATCAGCTTTTTGTTCAGCACCTGAAACTGTATCAATTTGACCATTGTTCACAATAATTTGGCGCGCCACGCCCAAGTCGGTACCAATCTGAATACGGAACTGACGGTCATGGGTCAATTCAATAAATTTTGGACTGGTACGAGCCAATTGTTTCATACGAAGTGCTAAACCCAATACAAGCAAATCCAGTGGATCTGTACTTGCATCAACGATTGGTAACTTCACAACTGGAATTGCAGAAAGTTTCATGACATTTAAGCCTGTTGTTTTTTAAATTAGATTCGAATTTGCTCATCCTAACATAACTTGTCATTGCGTAGACATGGCTTTCAGAGCAAAGTATAAACTGAAAAAAAGGTATACCATTATGATATACCTTGGAATGTCTAAATTGATTTTTTTCGTGTAATTAAAGTCACTATTGTTATCTTAGCGTTCATATTGACTGAAGTTTTCACTCAAAACTTATTCATCTTCATAGACTGGGGTATGTTCAATATATTGGCGATTTGCCAATGCTTTTTGTGCACGACTGTCTTCACGCAATAAGAGTGCAATCAATGCTGACATCGCCAACATAATCGCGGTTAAATAGCTATATGCGACCGAAATATCAAAGATGTTCTGTACACTATAACGCATTGCTTCCAAGGTGCCCCAGAAGATCATGCCTGCAAACATAAACCCTAACCAATGACGATAAGGGGAAAAGAAAACGGTAGCCAACGCTGCAGCAATTAGACCGAATCCAATCAATGTTGCAAATGTTGTTGATACCATAACAACCTCCGTCAAAATGATGCCTTATAAAAAAACCGTTTAAATAGGTGTTTCACAACAATTTCAAGCTTTATAATTTTTCTTAAATCACCTTATAGAAGCTTATGCTTTGCATTATGTATAGTTTTTAAGAGAAGGAAAGCGCTGTTTTCTGCTTAAACGACACACTTTGTCGCAACATTCATTTGTCATTACATTTTTTAAGAATCCTGTTTTTCTCACAATCTAATTACCATCAATCATGCAGTGTCATTACAAAAAAATACACACAGCTTTTAATCCCTGAAAAACTTTTTTTAAGTTCTAAAACGAATATTTTTATCAAGCTGTTTTATTGAGCGCGAATGGCAGCAAAGTGATTCATTTTCAAATAAAAAATAGCGACTTAAAGTCGCTATTTGTCATGATTCTGCAATATAACCCATGTCATTTAAGCACGGGACAAATCTTTATCATGCACGCCTAAAAGATAAAGCACACCATCTAGACCTACACTTGAAATGGCTTGATTGGCATTTTGACGAACCACAGGTTTCGCACGGAATGCGACTCCGAGCCCTGCAATTGAAAGCATCGGTAAATCGTTTGCACCATCTCCAACCGCAATCGCTTGCTCAGGTGAAATCCCCATTTTCCCAGCCAACTCAGTCAATAGATACGCCTTGCGCGCGCCATCAACGATATGGCCTTTAACCTCACCTGTCACGACACCATTTTCAACATCGAGGATATTGGCATGCACTTCATCAATGCCCAATTTTTCTTGTAGATATTCAGCAAAGTACTGAAAACCACCAGATAAAATCGCAGTTTTATAACCCAATGATTTCAGTGTCGAGATTAACCGCTCGGCACCTTCTGTCACGGTTAGTCGTTCAGCAATTTGAGGCAATACTGTGGCATCAAGGCCTTTAAGTAACGCAACGCGTGCACGGAAACTTTGTTGAAAATCCAACTCCCCTTGCATTGCACGTTCAGTGATTTCAGCGACTTTATCGCCCACCCCTGCTTCTTTAGCAAGTTCGTCAATCACTTCTTGCTCAATCAAAGTTGAGTCCATGTCGAAGCAGACTAAGCGACGATTACGGCGATAGGCATTGTCTTCCTGCACCGCGACATCAATATTTAATTCAGCAGAAAGCCGTAAACATGCGGCACGCATCGCCTGTGCATCCAGCATTTGCCCACTCAAACCGAATTGAACACATGAACGTTTCAGCCCATCTTGGTGTCCATTACGTTCGGGACGACCCGACAAGCGCGTCACTGTTTCAATGTTAAAACCTTGACTTGAAACAATATTGGTTACCGCTTGTAGATGTTCGGCTGTGAGCTCTGGTGCTAAAGCGGTCACGATATAACGTGTGCGCCCACCTTCACTCACCCATTGGTCATATTCTGCGCCTGAAATCGGCTTAAAACGAACAGTTAAACCAATATCATGTGCTAAAATAAGGATGTCTTTCATGGCTAAAGCTGTTGCAGTTTGATCGTTTGACGACACTACAATACCTAAAGTCAATTGATTATGGATGACCGCCTGTCCTACATCTAATATTTGCAAAGAATGTACGGACAACACTTGCATTAATCGAGTAAACTGATTGGGTTGGTCAGGTCCTAAAAATGAAATAAGAATGATTTCTCGCATGAATTGACTCGGGTCTGAGCTACAACAATTGGAAGAATCATAATCGAAATCGAAATTTTTTGCTTTGGAAGTTTACGTTGAATGCGCCAAGACAAGGGCTATTTGCTAGCCTACTTATTGTAAGTTTTGCATTTCATACCTTTTTATTGGTAGTTGCAACAACACATCAGTTAAATGAAAACCGTGCCAGCCAAGGCCAACTCATGACCAGCCAATTGGTCACGGACAGCCTATCTGAACTCGAACCCGCAAATACGGTGTCATTGGCGCTGTTGGCAAATCGCTATGCGACCAATCCAAGCGTGGCTTCGATTCGAATACTGGATGCTAAAAAACAAGTGCTGGCAACCAGTGGTATGGCAAAAACTCGTCAAGGTGAAGTTTTTGTTCGTGATGCATTACAGAACGAGAAAAAAGTCGGCACAATTGAAATTACCTTGATCAAGCCAAGTATTGGTGAAATTTTACGGACCCAATGGCTGGCTATTTTAGTGTCCTTATTAATTCATACCTTTTTATGGTTGGCCTACCGTGCCATCGCTCGCCCAACGCGCAGTGAATTTTTGGCTCGCATCAACAATGAAGCCCGCTTAAAACACGAAATTCAACAACTGACTGAAGCACTTGAAGCGGAGAAAGCCAACCGCACGATTGCGATTGCCCAAGCTCAACAACAAGCGCAAGCCAAAGCAAAACCTGAACCCAAAACGCCTGTAACCACAACACTGGAAAATGACCAAGAGATTTTGGCGCTGAATATTCAGTACTATGATCCAAAACAACTGATGAATACGGTCAACCAGTCGGTTTCACTGCCTTATTTTAATTTATGTCAGATTTTTCTGAATAAAAGTATTGAACTTTGCGCACAGCATTTCAAATTGAATGCAAAAGATTTCACCATTCATCAAGAATTTAATCAGAATGGTGCAATCCTGAGTATTGATGCTGAAAAACCCAATGCAGCACAATCTATATTAATGGTTGGTTCGGTATTTCAATTATTGTCAGAAGTTCTGTATAAACGTTACCGTGAAGACAAGCGCTTTGTGTTACAGACACGTTGTGCGGTTACCACCTCAGTAGAAGCGATGCAACTTGATGCATCTCAAGCGGCTGAACGCTTGGTGAATCATTTAATTGCCAAAGAAATGGCATTGTATTTAAGCAATGATCAACTCAAGCATATTGGTGATTGTTATCAATTGGTTGCCTTACCAAATCCAACCAATGTGTTGACCCGTCACTCATTTATGATCAATGGTATGAATAATGACTGCGCTGAACTTGCACAAAATATTCGTACTGAGATTTTAAAAGGTAAGAAAAATACACCGAATTCTGAAGCAATCTCAGAGAATTAAGTATTTACCATCTATTAACCCTCCTCTTTTTTAAAGTGCGAGGGTTTTTCTTTTATTACGCTCAATTTCCGATAAGTTAATCTTATTTTTTTCGAAATGAGTGCCTGATCTTTATACTAAATCACGATAAATCAATTTTCTTCTCTTTTCATTGCCCTACAAGCTTGTGTATAACTATCTATCTCAAAGGAAGATGATAAGCATAGGCAAAATACGTAAAAACACGTTAGACTATGCTCCGAATGTACTCAATGAAAATGTCATACGACAGAACAAAAAGGTGAAGGTTGATGCCGCTCAATACTGTTGAAGAGCTTGTAGCAGATATCCGTGCAGGTAAAATGGTTATCCTCATGGATGACGAAGATCGTGAAAATGAAGGCGATTTAGTCATTGCTGCAACACACGTACGCCCTGAAGACATCAACTTTATGATCACCCATGCTCGTGGTCTTGTATGCCTAACACTAAGTCGTGACCGCTGTAAGCAACTCGATCTACCATTAATGGTCGACCATAATGGCGCACAACACAGTACAAACTTCACGCTTTCTATTGAAGCTGCAAATGGTATTACCACTGGTATTTCTGCCGCAGAACGTGCCCATACAATTCAAACTGCAGTTGCTGCTCATGCCAAACCTGCTGATATTGTACAACCTGGACATATCTTCCCATTGATGGCACAACCAGGTGGTGTATTACACCGTGCTGGGCATACAGAAGCTGGCTGTGACTTATCTCGTTTAGCGGGTTTAGAGCCGGCATCGGTGATTTGTGAAATTATCAATGAAGATGGCACGATGGCACGTCGTCCAGATCTTGAAGTATTTGCTGAGAAACATGGCTTAAAAATTGGTACAATTGCTGATCTGATTCATTATCGTATGACCAATGAACAAACTGTAGAACGTTTGGATCAACAAAGTATAGATACTGAATACGGTACCTTTGATTTATACCGTTACCGTGAAATTGGTAATCCAGACATTCATTTGGCTTTGGTCAAAGGTGAACCAAAACAAGGGGTGACGACTGTCCGTGTACATGGTTTCAATCCTGTACGTGATTTATTGAAACTCAATAAAAAAGATGGTGAGCCTGCTTGGAACCTTGATAAAGCACTCAAAACGATTGCCGACAGTGATCGAGGGGTTTTGGTCTGGATTGGTCAACGTCATCTATCTGACTTAGGCCCTGCTTTGGCAGAACTTGGTAAGCCAAAACCAACAAAATCAAATGCTGCACTTTCACAGCAATACCAAACAATTGGTGTTGGTGCACAAATTTTACGTGATCTTGGTGTTGAAAAGATGAAACTTCTCAGCTCACCATTACGTTTCAATGCATTATCAGGCTTTAATTTAGAAGTGGTGGAATACATCACTGCTGACCAAAAAACTGGTCAATAATTTTTAATCAGACTGCATTTATTACTCAATTAGGTTTTTAGTCGGGAAATAAAAGCAGTCGGTACAACCACTTATCTGTTAAATTATCGAGGTTGCCATGGCGATTCGCCGAATTGAAGGTTTATTACATCTCGCGAGCGAAGACCGTTACGCGATTTTAGTTGGTCGTTTTAACAGCTTTGTTGTTGAACATTTATTAGAAGGTGCAATTGATACATTGCATCGTCATGGTGTAAGCGACGATAATATCACTGTCGTTCATGCACCGGGCGCATGGGAACTTCCAGTTGTGGCTAAAAAACTAGCAGCTTCTGGTAAATTCGATGCAGTGATTGCACTTGGCGCAGTGATTCGTGGTAGTACGCCACATTTCGACTTCGTTGCAGGTGAATGTGCCAAAGGTTTAGGTGTAGTTGGTTTAGATACTGGCCTACCTGTAATCAATGGTGTATTGACTACGGATAGTATTGAACAGGCGATTGAACGCTCTGGTACAAAAGCAGGTAATAAAGGTGGTGAAGCTGCCCTTACTGCTATTGAAATGGTTAACCTGTTAAAGGCAATTTAAAGCATGTCGCAAACACTCCAAGCTACTTATGCAGCAAAACGTAAAGCACGTCGCTTTGCTGTACAAGGGATTTATGAATGGCAAATGAGCCACAACCCAGTGCATGAAATTGAAGCACGTACCCGTGTTGAAAACGCAATGCATAAAGTGGATCTCGGCTATTATCATGAGTTGCTCACAGCCGTGATCGCAAACCATGAAGCATTGGATGCTTTACTTGTTCCTGTTCTGGATCGTGAACTGAGTGCATTAGACGGTGTAGAACTTGCTACATTACGTTTAGGTGCATACGAACTCAAAGACCATCTTGAAGTCCCTTATCGAGTTGTACTCGATGAAGCCATTGAGCTGGCAAAACACTTTGGTGGTGCTGACAGTCATAAATACATCAATGGTGTATTAGATCGTTTAGCAACAAGCCTGCGTGAAGCAGAAAAGCAACAAAGTAAATAAGTTGTTTTTACATGGCTGAGTTTTCAATTATTGAGACCTATTTTAATCGTCAGCAGCAAACTGATGTTGATTTAGGCGTCGGTGACGACTCAGCTCTGCTCTCCCCGCCTTTGAATCATCAATTGGTGATTTGCACAGATACCCTTGTCGCTGGTCGACATTTTCCCTTAGAAACTTCTCCACATGCCATTGGCTGGAAATCTGTTGCTGTCAATCTGTCAGATATTGCTGCAATGGGTGCAAAACCCCACAGTATTTTACTCGCATTGAGCCTATCCCAAATTGATCATGACTGGCTAAAACAATTTAGTCAGGGTTTATATGATTGTTGCGATCAATTTGGCGTACGTTTAATTGGTGGTGATACCACGCAAAGTCCACATCTCACCATTACCGTCACCGCACTGGGCTGGATTGAAACAGGCAAAGCCATTACCCGTTCTGGCGCACAAGTCGATGATTTAATTGTAGTCAGTGGCTCGATTGGTGATGCCGCTTTTGGGCTAAAACATTTAGGACATCCACTACAACAACGTCTAGATTACCCAACACCGCGCTGCGAACTAGGCGCCATGTTAAAAGACTTGGCGTCCAGTATGATTGATGTTTCAGATGGGCTTGCTCAAGATCTCGGGCATATCTTAGACGCCTCTGGTGTCGGTGCAAAAATAAATTTAAATCAACTCCCGATTCAGCCAGCTTTAAGGCAACTCAGCGACAATGAGCAATGGAAATATGCTTTAGCGGGCGGAGATGATTATGAGTTATGCTTTACAATAACTATGCAAAATTATGCTAAACTTTTGCAATTAAAACCAAATGTAACCACTACAATCATCGGCCAAGTTACACAAAAATCTGGGATTGTATTTGAGAAAGATGGCTTAGACCATCCACTTCAACTTCAAGGGTACCAACACTTTGCATAAACCTCCGATTGTCTTTAAAAGTATGACATGGGCTGAACGCTTTATTGTGTTATGCGGTGTGGGCTTTGGTTCAGGCTTAGCACCTAAAGCACCAGGTACATTTGGCTCAGCGTTTGCGCTTTTGTTTATTCCGATTTGGCTTGCAATTGGTTTTTATGGCTCCATATTGGCCATCATAATCATGTCATTGGTCGGTATTTGGATTTGTGGGAAAACCGCAGAGATTATCCATGTACATGATGATGGGCGTATTGTTTGGGATGAATTTGCTGGGCAATCAATCACCTTCCTGCCTTTGATTTATTTAGGGCAAATGAATTGGATTTGGGCACTGGTTGGATTTGCACTGTTCCGTTTATTTGATGTCTGGAAACCATGGCCTATTCGTGTCATTGACCAAAAAGTTGATGGTGGCTTTGGGATCATGCTTGACGATATTATTGCAGGCCTCTGGGCAGCAATATGTATCGTGATTTATTTATATTTTAAAATGGCTTAAGCCAGATCTGTTAGGTGTGATATGTCTACAACTGTGATCATTCTTGCTGCAGGTAAAGGAACACGTATGCGTTCTAGTTTACCCAAGGTACTCCAACCGTTAGCAGGACGCCCACTACTCGGTCATGTGATTGAAACAGCAAAACAATTACAAGCAAAAAATATCATTACAATCTTTGGTCACGGTGGTGATCTAGTTCAAAATGCATTTGCACATGAAAATATTCAATGGGTAGAGCAAACAGAACAACTTGGTACGGGTCATGCCGTTAAAGTGACTTTACCTGTTTTACCCCAAGACGGCATTTCTTTGATCCTTTCTGGTGATGTGCCTTGCGTACAACAAAGTACCCTACAACGTTTGCTTGATGTATCCAGTCAAACAGGCATCGGTTTAGTCACATTAACGCTTGAAGATTCTACAGGCTACGGTCGTATCGTACGTAAGGATGGAAAAATCCAAGCGATTGTTGAACATAAAGATGCTTCTGATGAACAACGTCAAATTAAAGAAATCAACACAGGTATTTACTGTGTCAGCAATGCCAAATTACATGAATGGTTACCGAAACTCAGCAATGACAATGCTCAAGGCGAGTACTACCTCACTGATATCGTAGCAATGGCTTTAGCGGATGGTATGGAAATCGCATCCATTCAACCAGAATTGGCTTTTGAGGTTGAAGGCGTAAATGATCGTATTCAACTTGCAGCATTAGAACGTGAATTCCAAAACTATCAAGCTAAATTACTGATGCAACAAGGCGTGCATTTGATGGACCCTTCACGTTTTGATTTACGTGGTCAACTCACGGCGGGTTCTGATGTTCGTATTGATATTAATGTGATTATTGAAGGTCAATGTACTTTCGGAAATGGCGTTGAAATTGGTGCGGGATGTATTATTAAAAATACCCAAATTGCGGCAGGAACCAAAGTTCAACCGTATAGTGTTTTTGAAGATGCAGTAATTGGTGCAGATGTACACATTGGTCCTTTTGCACGACTACGTCCAGGTGCAAAATTGGCAGATGAAGTTCATATCGGTAACTTTGTTGAAGTGAAAAACTCTTCTGTTGGTCTCGGTTCAAAAGCCAATCATTTCACTTATTTAGGTGATGCAGAAATTGGTGCGGGTTCAAATATCGGTGCAGGTACAATTACCTGTAATTATGATGGTGCCAATAAACACAAAACCATCATTGGTGATAATGCCTTTATTGGAACCAACAACTCACTGGTTGCACCGATTAAAATTGGTCATGGCGCAACCACAGGTGCGGGTTCAGTGATTACCCATGATGTAGCAGACAACAGTCTTGCATTTGAACGTGCAAAACAAATTTCGAAAGAAAATTATCAACGTCCCCAAAAGGTCAAGAAATAAGAGGATATTATTATGTGCGGTATTGTTGGTGGCGTTGCTGAACGAAGCATTACAAATATTTTAATTGAAGGCCTAAAACGTCTTGAATATCGTGGTTATGACTCTGCGGGTGTTGCACTGGTTGATCAGGGGCAAATCTTACGTGAACGTCGTGTCGGTAAAGTTGCAAATTTAGAAGGTGCGGTTGCAGAGTCGAATATTTTAGGTTCTGTGGGTATTGCACACACTCGTTGGGCAACCCATGGTAAACCAACTGAAAATAATGCCCATCCGCATATTTCTGGCCATGTTGCAGTGGTACATAACGGTATTATTGAAAACTACCAAGAGCTTAAAGATGATCTTGAAGCTTTGGGTTATGTGTTTACATCACAAACCGATACTGAAGTCGTTGCTCACTTAATTACTGAAGCACTGAAATCATCACCAAATTTATTAAAAGCCGTTGAAGAAATCGTACCTCAACTGAAAGGCGCTTATGCACTGGGGATTGTACATACCGATTACCCAGATGAATTAATTGCTGTTCGTGAAGGCTCACCTTTAGTCATTGGTGTCGGTATCGGTGAGAACTTTATTAGTTCAGACCAATTGGCACTATTGCCTGTGACCAACCGTTTTATCTATCTTGAAGAAGGTGATATTGCGCGTTTAACTCGTGAAACGATTGAAGTTTTTGTTAATGATCAATTGGTTGATCGTCCAGTGAAAGAGCTGGATGCAACCGTGAGTAATGCCTCTAAAGGTGAGTATAAACACTACATGCTCAAAGAAATTTTTGAGCAACCTGAAGCAATTCAACAAACGATTTCTCAAGCTTTAAATGGCAATACACTACGAGAAGATTTCTTACAAAATGCAAACATAGATTTTAAAAATGTTCAGCAAATTCAGGTGCTTGCTTGTGGTACCAGCTACCATGCAGGAATGATTGCAAAATATTGGTTTGAACAGCTGATTGATCTGCCTTGCCAAGTCGAAATTGCCAGCGAGTTCCGTTATCGCTCGCCTGTGATTGTAGATAACACCTTGTATGTCTGTATTTCCCAATCAGGTGAAACTGCAGATACCTTGGCTGCATTACGTGATACACAAAAGCGTGCTAAAGCAAAAGGCTTAAATATCTACACCATGACGATTTGTAATGTCGCGACCTCGTCTATGGTTCGTGAAACAAATCATCATTTATTAACCTTGGCTGGTCCTGAAATTGGGGTCGCATCAACCAAAGCGTTCACCACACAGCTCGCAGCTTTGATGCTATTGACCCTTAAACTTGGTCAGGTTAAGCAAACCATTTCAGCTGAACGTCTTGATGAAATCGCTTCGGCGCTGTGGCATATCCCTAAAGTCATTTTGGATACCTTACAAAATGATACAGAAATTTTACGTTTGTCTGTTCTGTTTAAAGAGAAACAGCATTGCTTGTTCTTGGGTCGCGGTACAGAATTCCCAATTGCGCTTGAAGGTGCATTAAAACTTAAAGAAATTTCATATATTCATGCTGAAGGTTATGCTGCAGGCGAATTGAAACATGGCCCACTGGCATTGGTCGACAATGATATGCCTGTGGTGATTCTTGCACCGAATGATGACATGCTGGATAAACTTAAATCCAATATGGAAGAAGTCCAAGCACGTGGTGGTGAGCTGTTTGTTTTCGCAGATGAAAATAGCGGTATCGTGGCTAAAGATCGTCAACATGTTGTCTATGTTCCAACGGTCAATACTTGGTTAGCGCCGATTGCTTACAGTATCCCAGTACAGTTACTGTCTTATCATGTTGCGGTATTACGTGGTACTGATGTAGACCAACCTCGTAATTTAGCAAAATCAGTTACGGTTGAATAATCAATCAGTTACTCATTGAGCATATGTGTATGAAATAAATTAAGTTTCATACATATATCAATAGCTTAAGTAATCCACACAAAGCATGCGCTAAAATTGCATGAATGTGTGGATTTTTTATGCCTAATTTTTATAGAAACATCAATTTAAATAACCTCAACCAGAACAATCCTTCTAAATTTGAACTGACAAAATCCCTGAGCGAAAAATAGCCTTCTTTTTTACTTCGCATCAAAGTAGATAAGCCCGAAACTGAATCAGTCCGCTTTAAAACTTCATTCTGTTTTATTAAACCTAAGTGCCTTATGGCATCAGTTTTTTGAAATTTTGATTCACAATGCAATAAAAAATTAACATGAAGTTATTTGACAAAACAAACATATGAACATATATTCATATGTAAATAATCCAATTCAGAGGTCCTTATGGGACATAATCATAATCATCCCCATAATAGCCATAGTGATCACAACCACGCACATGTACCAGAAGCAACTACAGGAAATGAAAGAAAAATTCTGATTTCTTTCTTCATTATTTTCAGTTTTATGCTTGTTGAAGCTGCTGGGGGAATCATATCTGGTTCACTGGCACTGTTAGCTGATGCAGGCCATATGATGACGGATGCACTTGCATTAGGATTAGCATATGCAGCGTTTCGCTTTGGGCGTCGTACTGCGGATAAATCACGTACTTTCGGCTATATGCGCTTTGAAGTAATTGCAGGCCTGATCAATTCTCTAACCCTGTTTGGAATTGTTGGATGGATCGTCTATGAAGCAATTGTACGCTTTCAATCACCTCAACCCGTACTTGCAGGACCGATGTTTATCGTCGCAATTGTTGGTATGTTGGTGAATATCTTTGTTTTATGGTATCTCACACGAGATGATACGGATCATGTAAATATCAAAGGTGCAATTCTGCACGTGATGGGTGACTTATTGGGTTCTGTTGCTGCAATTATTGCTGCAATCGTCATCTGGTACTCAGGCTGGACACCGATTGATCCGATTTTGTCTGTACTTGTATCATTACTTGTATTGCGCAGTGCATGGTCTTTGTTTAAACAAACCATTCATATTTTGTTAGAAGGTGCGCCTGCCAATGCGAATACAACAGATATCACCACTCACTTATTAAAATCCGTTCAAGGCATTCAGAAAATTAGCCATATTCATGTATGGATGATTACTTCAGGAAGAGCAATGGCAACATTACATGTCCAACCTGAAGCAGGTGTTGATATCAAGACACTCACCGAACAAATTGAACATGAATTAAAAACCAAATTTGATATTGAACATCCAACTGTCGCGATTGATTGGCAAGGTGATAGCAGCTGTAGCCTTGAAAAACAGACAAAAATTGATCCTCATGCTGGACATAGTCATTAAGATCAATATGGATCAAGCACAAATTGCCACAAGGTCATTGATTGTTGCCTTGTGGCATCCACATTTTGCTTTTAATAATCGATTTAAAAAATAGAAAATTTAACCACACTGCTCTTCTGCAATATGTTTTGCCATATCAGACAAAACATGACTGACATGCGTATCAGCGATTTCATATAAGACTTGTTTGGCCTGACGCTCACTTTTCACCAAGCGTGCTGAACGTAATAAACGTAAATGATGACTAACCAAAGATTGCGACAAATCGAGTGCTTCACAAATATCGCCAACTGGACTAGGTCCACGCATACAGAATAAAAGAATTCTGAGACGTGAGGCATCTCCTAAAAGTCGAAAAGTTTCAGCCAGAATAATAATCTCGTCTTGCGATATTTCTGTTGAGCCGTCTTTAAAAGTCATATATTAATCACAATCGTTGTTCATAATTTTTCATCATAAAAGATTCTACTCTGGTGCTTCTCATAAGGACAAGACTTAATCGCGATAAAGTCTTTTTCTGGAGGTTCGGTTTTATCAAGCTTAAATAAAAAACCAATTCTTTATAAAGATTGGTTGAGTTGTAACTTCAGCTTCTTTCCACAAGCAATAATGGTTTTTCGATCGGCATCAATTGCGCCATAAGCAATCGCCATCACACGCATTTGCAGGGTAATATCATAATGCGGATAAGAGGCTGAGCGATGAAATAAACGGGCATCGATTTCCAACATTTGCGCAAAGTGATGTAATTCCTCCAGTGTATCTGCCATCAAATGACACCATTCTTGGCCTTTAAAAGGAACTTTTGCGCGATCGACATACACACTCATAACAAGATTCATTTTCCCTATTTCGGATTGATTATCCCATGAAACTCATCCATAAATGAATAAGGACAACTCATATGGATAATAGGTCAATAAAACTGAAGTAAATTGGGACTTTAGAAGACCTAACGAGTTGTGTGCTCTTCCCAATTCCGCATGATTTCAGTGATTGCATCATGGAGTACTTGATGAGATAAACCATCACGAGCCAAGACCGTAATCCCTTGTAGAAAACCATTAAATACCGCAGCAAAGGCTTCAACCTTGGTTTGGGCTACAAGCTCACCTGAATCAACTGCACGTTGAATACATTGTTCAAATCCCGCTCGTGTAAGTGCACGTTGTTCAGCCAATAAGCTTTGAACATGCTGATGTTCAGGTGAACAGGTATTTGCTGCAATTACAATAAAACATCCTTTAGGATGTGTTTTCTCTGTCTGCATTTTGGCAGAACGTCGTAAAGCCAATTCAATCGCATCACGAGGTGGTAGATGTTGATCCCATAAGCTGAGATTGACCTGACCATAAGTTGTTGTATAACGTTCAACGACTTCCTGAAACAATTTCTCTTTTGAACCAAAAGCTGCATAAAAACTAGGAGCTGTAATCCCCCCCCCAATCTTTTCTTTTAATAAAGCTAATGAAGTCGATTCATAACCATACTCCCAAAACAAATGCATCGCCTGTAGAATCGCCTCATCTCGGTCAAACGCACGGGGACGGCCCATTTTAGCCATTAAAAGCTCCTACTTCTACCCACTTATATACTAATCGATATAAAAGTTATTGACAACTTGAGCAACCGCACTTACATTTATATCGTTCGATACATAATTAATTAAAAAATGTTCAGCTCCCCAATGAGAGGAATCATCATGACTAACGACATTATCAAATCTATCATGAGTCGTACAACAACTAACCTATACGACCCAAGCATCACCTTGAGTGATGAGCAAATTTATGAACTGGTAAAAATCGCCACGACTGCACCCACATCTTTTAATTTCCAGAACTGGCATTTTATTGCAGTACGCACAGCCGAAGCCAAAGCTCGGCTACGTAAAATTGCTTGGGATCAGCCTAAAATTACTGATGCTGCTGTGACGTTCATCATTTGTGGTCAATTAATTGATTACCACATACTGCCAGAGCGTCTAACACCAGCAGTAGAAGCTGGGATCATGCCAGCAGAAATGCTATCCGTGCTAGAAAATGCTTCACGTGGTCTGTATTTTGAGCAACCGCAGCGTCAACGTGATGAGGCCATACGTACTGGGAGTATTGGTGCGACAGCACTCATTTATGCAGCTCATGCACTAGGCCTAGGCTCAACACCCATGATCGGTTTCGATGCTCAGGCTGTGACCAAAGAATTTTCCTTATCTGATAATGAAATCCCTCTTCTACTTCTTTCTGTAGGTAAAGCCCTCCCCGAAAACTGGCCACAAAAACCACGTCGCCCAGTTAATGAAGTGCTGGATTTTATTTAATCACACGGCTTAGATGCCATTTACCATAATGTATATATTACGTATCTAAACTAATAATCTTGGTTGTGGTCTTTTGCTATACAGTGAGATGAAATGGTAAGTCTAATGGGCGATAGCGTGGATTGAAGCCAGCTTCTAAGATCTAAGCGATAAGATGGTTTTGGTTGGTCATAGTAGAAAGCTCTGCGAAATAGATCTTTCTTGGAAAGCGCTAGTCACACTTCCTGAAGCCGAATAATCAGCTAAGATTATCCCATGAAATTCATCCATGATTGAATACAAATTCAAGGTATAGCAAAGCGTCATTTGATGCCAAAATATAATGAAAATTTATCCAGCCACACCAACCCATCTCAAGCAACTCAATCAGCTTGCCTGCACCACATATCGCCAACATTTTGCTGATCTTTGGTCAGAACAAGGCCTACAAAATTTTCTCGATCAAAATTTTAGTTTAGAAAATTTGTCCGAATCTCTGCAAGATCCTGATCAAATTTGGTTATTGCTTGAAAATGAACAAGCGCAAATTATTGGATATGCCAAGTTAAAGCTCAACCAATATGAACCACATTTAGATATTATTGGTGCAGAATTACAGAAAATTTACTTGCGTAAAGAAGCGGTTGGGAAAAATTTTGCATCTGCGCTTATGCAAAATGCGATTGATATTGCACGTGAACATCAACAAGCTTCTGTATTTTTGGAAGTATTAACAACCAATACCCGTGCAAAAAAATTCTATCAAAATTTTGCTTTTACAGAGAAATTAAGCATCGACTTTAAAACAGATTTATATGATATTGGTATGGATTTAATGCAACTCGAATTAACCTCAAGATAATGAAAAAATATCTGATTAGTGCATGTCTTGTAGGTGAAAATGTTCGCTACGATGCCAAGAACTGCCTACAAGACAAGCTTAAACAACTGCTAGACACTCAACAAGCCGTGGTGATTTGTCCTGAAGTTTCAGGCGGCTTAAGTACACCTCGACAGCCTGCTGAAATCGTAGGTGGTGATGGTTATCAGGTTTTAAGGGGACAAGCCAAAGTAAAAGACGCCAATGGTGATGATGTTTCGGCTGAATTTATTCTAGGTGCAGAAAAAACCCTAAAACTCGCCCAATACCATCAAGTTACACATATTATTTTAAAAGCCAACAGTCCTTCTTGTGGTTCACAGATGATTTATGATGGATCATTTTCAGGGCATAAAATATCAGGCAAAGGGGTTACTGCAGCCCTACTCGAACAACATGGCTTTAGCGTGCTCACTGAGGATGAATTTTTAAAACAGTTAGCGCATGAATAAGCACTATAAATAAAAAGAGAGCCAAGGCTCTCTAAATGAAACGTAAATTTTAAAATAGTATTATTGTTTATTTTCAGCCATTTTATCGGCTTTCGCTGCCCAATAGGTGGCTAAAACAGGTCCAGAAATATTATGCCATAAACTAAAAATAGCACTTGGCACTGCGGTTATTGGAGATGCAGCAAAATGTATCGCCGCTAAGGTCACACCTAAACCAGAATTTTGCATTCCCACTTCAATCGCAACAGCTTTGGAGTCAGGATAAGATAAGTTGAATAGACGACTTGCCCAATACCCTAATAAAAAGCCTAAACCATTATGTAAAATCACCACACCCAAAATCAGCAAGCCCGATTGCAAAATTGAAGCCTTACTGGCTGCAATAATTGCTGCCACGATCACTACAATGGCAACCACAGAGATCAAAGGCATCACTTGAATATATTGCTCGGTCTTTTGTTTAAATAGGCTTCTTAAAATCACGCCCAAAATAATTGGAAAAATCACCACTTTAAGAATATCGATAAACATTGAACCCGCATCAATCGGAATCCACTGGCTGGCTAACACATAGAATATTGCAGGTGTCAAAATAGGCGCTAAAAACGTTGAAACAGATGTACATGTGACGGATAAAGCAGTATTTCCTTTGGCCATATAGGTGATGACATTGGATGCTGTCCCTCCGGGGCAACAGCCGACAAGGATTACCCCTACCGCAATTTCGGGTGGTAAATTAAAAACTTTACAGAGAAAGAATGCCACACTAGGCATCACCACAAAATGTGCAACGACACCGATCACAACTGCTTTGGGATTTGACAAGACATTCTTAAATTCGTCCACGGTCATGGTCATGCCCATCCCCAGCATGATAATCCCTAAAACCCATGGAATATATGCTTTCATCCAGACAAATGCTGCTGGAAAACATAAGGCAATAAAAGCAAAGACCACAACCCATAGGGCAAAAGTTTTTTGTACAAACTGACTAAAACGTAAAATTGCTGACATTGTCCCTACCCAAGCAGATTGAGGATTTCGGCTTATCTTAAAACAAGATGTTCTAAAGCAGTAATATTTCTCAAATGATGCAAGTCTTGATGCTTATGCTGCGTTGAAAATCTCTTTTGAGATCACGCGTTTTACACCGACAGCCAGCATTTCCTGCCATGCGTGTTGTAAAGAACCATGTAAATCAATCGCTTTGGTCGCGTCCGAAATCACGAAGGCTTTAAAGCCTAATTTGGCGGCATCCATGGCCGTCCATGCGACACAGAAATCTGTTGCAATCCCCACGATATACACCGTATCTATACCACGCTCTTTAAGATAGCCCGCCAAACCTGTAGTTGTTTTATGATCGGCTTCCATAAAGGCTGAATAGCTGTCAATTTGAGAACGAAAGCCTTTACGAATGATCAGTTGTGCAGTTGGTATGTTTAGATCAGGATGAAATTCAGCATCTTTACTCCCTTGTACACAGTGTGATGGCCACAATACTTGCGGGCCGTAATCTAATTGAATCAGCTCATAAGCTTTACGGTTGGGATGATTCTCAACAAATGAAATATGGTTTTCAGGATGCCAATCTTGGGTCAGTACGATATTGTCAAAATGTAGTGCCAATTGATTGATGGTTGGAATGATTTGCTCAGCATGAGCAACTTCTAAATTTCCCCCTGAAGTGAAACCATTTTGTACATCAACAACGATCAAGGCACTACGCTCAGATTGCAACATTTCCCTACCCTTATATTGGCCAAATGACTATTATTTTAATCGTAAAAATTTAAACACTCGATGACTCAACATACAATAAAAAAGCCTACATTTGCGAGCGTCTTATCAAAATCAATCGTGAAATCATCTAGAACGGTTCGCTAGATTCTAAACGGCGAGACTCCGCCGCCCAATAGAAAATTGTTTTCTAGCGCGAATAGATTTTACCCAGCATTGGGATTAAAACTGCACGCTGTTCAAGTTTGATAAAAAACTGAAAATTAAAAAAAATTGCTTGGAAATGTGAGTGATTTGTTGCTTTTGTTAAAGAATTTCCAAGCTTTGACTAAAGCATATTGTTCTGACACGCTGAATCAGTCATAATTTGCATAAGCATTAGGCAATCTTTAAGATGATTGTTTCACGCTCAAATCAAAATACTGCAACCATCCCAATCCTTGTTTACTCAAACGCATGTGGATGGAAAAATAGGATATTTTTTTAAAATGACTCAGCAAGCACAGACCATTCAAGGCTCAATTGTCGCAATCGTCACCCCTATGTTTGAAGATGGCAGCGTAGATTGGAAGGGTCTCGAGAAGCTCGTTGAGTGGCACATAGAACAAGGCACTAATAGTATTGTTGCTGTCGGTACAACTGGCGAAGCATCTACTCTTAGCATGGCAGAACACACAGAAGTAATTAAAGAAATTATCCGTGTTGCCAATAAACGTATTCCAATTATTGCCGGTACTGGTGCAAACTCGACACACGAAGCGATTGAACTCACCAAAGAAGCCAAACAACTCGGCGCAGATGCCGCACTTTTAGTTACCCCTTATTATAACAAACCAACGCAAGAAGGTTTATTCCAACACTATAAGGCTGTTGCTGAAGCTGTTGATTTACCTATCATTCTTTACAACGTACCTGGTCGTACTGGTGTAGATCTGCACAACGACACCGCGATTCGTTTAGCAGATATTCCTCAAATCGTAGGAATTAAAGATGCGACTGGCGATGTTCCCCGTGGTAAAGAGCTGATTGATGGCTTAAAAGGCAAAAACATGGTGGTGTATTCAGGTGATGATGCGACTGCGAGTGAATTGATTCAGTTAGGCGCCCACGGCAATATTTCAGTGACAGCAAATATTGCACCAAAAATCATGAGCGAACTTTGTGCCGCTGCAATTGCAGGTGATGCTGCAACAGCGAAAAGCAAAGATGACCAAGTTGCAAAATTAAACAATATTCTATTTTGCGAATCGAACCCAATTCCAGTGAAATGGGCACTTCATGAAATGGAATTAATTGGTACTGGCATTCGCTTACCATTAACTCCCCTAGCAGAACAATACCGTGCACCACTGCGTGAAGAACTCAAAGCAGTGGGTCTCATTTAATAAGAGCTTAGTATTATGCAATTACGTTTAGGTTTAACTCTTGCCATTTCAGCTTTAAGCTTGGCGGGTTGTAGTTCCCTTGGAATCAGCAATGGTTCTTTAGATTATAAAAACACGACCACTGTAGAGCCACTTAGCTACCCTGAAGGTTCAACAGTTAGACCTGCAACGCCAATGTATCCAGCTCCTATTGTTGACCCTCTTGCACTTCAGCATGCACCAAAATTTGAAAATAAACGAGGCAACCGTTACGAGGTTCCTCGTCCAGATGTTGCTCAAATCAGTGCACCTGCTGATGAAGTTTCTGTATCAACTGAAAGTGTTGGTCGTCCTCAAATTTTAACTGATGGAAATGGCAATCCACTGATCAAAATTGATGGAAATTCTGCTACAATTTGGCAGTACGCACTTGCGACCCTCAGTAGCTTAAATCATAAGGTTATCGGCCAAAGCAAAAATGCCAATGAGGCAACTGTAAAAATCGATAATTCAACTTATGTATTGAAGCTTAATTCTGTAGGTTCAAGTAACACACTTGCTGTGTTTAACGCCGATAATAGCTTTGCAGACAAAGAAAAAGCTGCAGAACTATTAACCCAGATTTACCAAAACTGGCCAGCCTAGTCGTTCTAGGCAATTTTTTTTTGCAAAAGGTTCCCCCATGTTAAAACAAACCTTGCTCTATACTGGTAAAGCGAAATCTGTTTATGAAACAGATAGCGCGGATCATCTAATTCTAGTTTTCCGTGACGATGCTTCTGCATTTAATGGCGAAAAAATAGAGCAACTAGACCGTAAAGGTAAGGTGAACAACCGTTTTAATGCCTTTATCATGGAAAAACTGGCTGCAGCTGGTATTGAAACACACTTCGAAAAACTTCTTTCTCCAACTGAAGTTTTAGTGAAAAAATTGCAAATGATCCCTGTTGAATGTGTAATGCGTAATTATGCTGCAGGTTCATTATGCCGTCGTTTGGGTGTCGAAGAAGGTTTAGAGCTTGTTCCACCAACATTTGAATTGTTCTTCAAAGATGACGCTTTAGGCGATCCTATGGTGAACGAGTCTCAAGCAATTGCATTGGGTTGGGCAAATGCTGAACAATTGGCACAAATGAAAGAATTGACTCAAAAAGTCAATGTTGTGCTGAAAGACTTATTCGCTCAAGGCAACATGCTTCTTGTTGATTTTAAACTTGAATTTGGCGTGTTCCATGACCGTATCGTATTGGGTGACGAATTCTCTCCAGACGGTTGCCGTCTATGGGATAAAGACACCAAGAAAAAACTCGACAAAGACCGTTTCCGTCAAGGTTTAGGTGGTGTTGTTGAAGCTTATGAAGAAGTGGCTACTCGTATTGGTGTAGATCTTTCAGATATCTAATTTTTAGATACTGATTCTTCAAAAACCGAGCTTTTTAGCTCGGTTTGTTATTTTAAGATGCTGATTTTTCTAATAGGTAATCATATAAATTTTCACCAGCTTTTTTCTGAAAGCGGTTTTCAAACAAAGGTACTAAAAACTCAGGATTAATTTGTGGAAAACTGATGTCCTCAAAATCTTCATCGGAGGAGTCTGCATATTGAATAATGACAATAATTTCTTCACCGTGTTGGTTTTTTAATTTTCCTTGTATTCTTAAATCTTGTAATGCTTGAATAATGGTCTTTTGATAGTGCGCTTGCAATTCACTATATTGCTCATCTGTATAATCCTCTCCCAAGTCCTGATACAAAGCCGTGATTGCATCGTGAACACGATTATTGGCAGTACTTGAACAACTCCATTCTGAAATCCACCACGCTTCATAGACGTCTTCAAAGGTTTTTAATTGTTCTAATGTGCATCCTACATAAAAGAAACCACAGAAATCCTCAACCATTCCCAAACCAATAGCACATAAATGCTGATCTTGTGTAAGCTGCTGAATCTCAGCGAAAGCATCTTGAATGTCTTGGTAAATCACTGAATATAAATGCTCTTTATTCATCATCATGTTCTTATCATTCACAATTTCAATGCAGAGTTTACTATCAAAGCATAAATTCTGTATATAAACCATTCGCCTATGTTGGCATTTAGCATTCGTAAAAAATTCAGCAATCGACGACTTAAAAAATACTGTAAATTATTTTTGAAAAAGCGTTGCGATGAAACTTTAAACATTAAAACTTGACCTTACAATTATGGTAAGGTTTATCTTAAGTTTAAGTCTTCTTAGAGCAGGGTGAGATATGGAATTTTATATTGAAAATATGACCTGTGGTGGTTGTGCACGTGGTGTAACCAAAGCAATTCAATCTGTAGATGAAAATGCCAAGGTGATTGCCGATCCACCAAGTCACAGCGTTAAAGTTGAAACAACAGCAACACAGCAACAAGTGGTTGACGCATTATCAGAAGCGGGTTTTCCTCCACGCTAAGCTGATTGAATAAAGTGAAAAGGGCTATCAATTTAAGGTAGCCCTTTTGCATTAAAGCAAATATAAACTGATCAAACTGGGCTTTTGCTGATGTAAATTGTTGATCATCACTATATTTCATCAACTTGATTCAATATCATCGCCTCATCACTGAGCCGTTTAAAATTATATGGTTTATCAATAATTTCAAAAGATTGTGCATCAAACTTCCTATAAAACATCGCATGCTAAAATCTAGATTTCAAAACTGAGATCACTTTAAATAACAAGGCACTTTGCAGATTTTATTCTATTTATATTTTTAAAAGTTGTTTTCTAAATAATCTCAAGCTCACTATGATCACAACAAACCGTTACAAAAAGAGCTACAAAATAGAGTTATGCGTACATTATCAAAACGATATTCATTAAGCCTGACCGCCAGCTTAGTTTTTACATTTCTGTATCCACACGCCTATGCTGCGGAACAGATTCCAGCCAACCAAGAAGTTAAAACACTTGATACCATTGTTGTCACAGGTACACGTTCGCTAAAACGTTCTAAAACAGATTCCTTACAACCGATTGATGTGATTAGTGCAGCGGAATTGACAGAACGTACAGGTTCAAGTGAGTTAGGTACGGCGCTGGCTAAAATTATCCCCTCGATTAACTTTCCTCGTCCAACCGTTGTCGATGGAACAGAACTCGTTCGCCCAGTGCAACTAAAAGGGCTTTCTCCTGATCAAGTTTTGGTCTTAGTGAATGGCAAACGTCGCCATACTGGGGCATTTATTAACCTTGGGGGTACCATTGGACGTGGTTCAGCACCGACCGATTTAAATGCCATTCCGATTTCTGCCATCAGCCGTATTGAAGTACTTAGAGAAGGTGCATCTGCTCGCTATGGTTCAGATGCAATTGCTGGTGTCGTCAACATTATCTTAAAGTCTGATCCTAAAACAGGTGATGCAGGTATTCGCTACGATATTTATGACAAAGGTGATGGTGAACAAAAACAATCCTATGTCTCGGGCGGTACTCAACTGGGCAATTATGGTTATGCCATTTTTTCCGGTGAATGGCAGGACAATGAAGCAACCAATCGCGCAGGTTTAGACCTTCGTGATCCAAACGCTACTACATACGGACAAAGAACTTTTCGTTTTGGTGATCCAAAATCTGATGAGGTAAAAGCTTCTGTTAATGCTGGTTTTGATCTCAGTGATACTGTTGAATTATATGGCTTTTCAACCTATAGCCATCGTAATGCAGAAACTGCTGGATTCTATCGTTTGAGTAATGCCTCGAACAATGTGCCTGCATTATTTCCAAATGGTTATTTACCGCTGATTCGCGGTCAATTAGATGACTTTAGTGCCGTTGCAGGCTTACGTGGGGAAGTCGCAGATTGGCGCTATGATGTTTCAGCCAATTATGGCTTAAACCAATATGATGTAAATACAAAAACCATCAATGTCGATCTATACAAAGATACAGGTTCAACACCAAATTCATTCCATAATGGACAGTTAAAGAATACTCAAGCTGTTTATAATATTGATCTGTCAAAAGAATTTGAGATCTCTGCTTTTACAAGTCCATTAAATGTGGCGTTTGGTGCTCAATATTTGGTGGTGTTTCAAAAAGTATGCTGACATTAAATGAAGCCATTATTGATGTAAAAAAAGGTTAAGTCGAAAGCTTTAAAATGGTTTTCAATCTTTTTTGAAAAATTACAACTCCTTCTAAAACCGCGCCTAATTCGATGCCTTATTTTGCAATTATTACCTTCAATACCTACAGTAAAAAATTTACCAATACTTTGCTTGCAGTTTTTAAAAGCAGTTATGAAACTGTCCCAATGATCACTTGCAATTCGGGTGTAGTGAATACCTAATTGTTTAAGCTTTGTCTTCAATCGTTGAACTGTAGCTAAGTCTCTTTTACCCCAAACATAAGCAACAATCTCACCTGTTTCTCGATGGTAGGCGTAAATAAGCCATTGTTTATTATTTTTATTTCCCACAAAAGTCCAAAACTCATCAACTTCAAGAGACTCATAATGACTTTGTTTAGGCTGAATTTGGTAGGTCGATTCGGTTAAAGTACGTAAAACTTTACCGATACTGATTCGCTCAACTTCAGCGATATCTCGTATACCACTACCTCTGACCATCAACTGTAATATTTTTCGAGTAATGCCTGAATTACATCCTAGATAGCTCAGAGCATGGTCACCAATAAACTGACGTTTACAGTCTTTGCACTGATAGTTTTGTTTCCCATCTACTTTGATGCCATTTTTCTTTATACTGTCACTGAGGCAGGTTGGACATTTGATTTCTAGAGTTATTCGCATTTCTCTATTTTATCAAAATTCAACCTGCTTTGTTTCAGCATACTTTTTGAAACACCACCCAATATTTAAATCAACAATATCAAATTAAAGCAGGCAATCCGGCCTCTTATTATAAAAGTGGTTCTTCAGGTTTATCAGGCTTTCGCCAAGCAGATGCTGGGAAATGGACACGTGACAGTTATGCAGGATATCTCGATTTAGAAACAGATATTACCCAAAAACTTTCAGCATCTACAGCCTATCGTTATGAGAAATATGATGACTTCGGGGATACAAATAATGCATCTCTTTCATTACGTTATAAGCTTTTACCTCAGGTTGCGGTACGTGGCTCAGTTTCTACAGGCTTTCGAGCACCGAGTCTGGCACAACAATATTTCACCCAAACTTCTTCGCAATTGGTCAATGGACAGTTTGTTGAGGCTGGAACATTTCCAAGTTCTTCACAAGTTGCACAATTGCTCGGCGCAGAAGACTTAAAAGCTGAAAAATCAAAGAACTATAGCCTTGGCTTGGTATTTACCCCGACTAAAAACCTATATGTGACTTTGGATGCCTACCAAATTGATATTGATGACCGCATTAGCTTATCTTCAAATATCAATGCCAGCAGCCCCGCTGTTCGCGCTTATTTGGTATCTAAAGGGATTACCGATACCAATTTCAGCACGGTTCGTTTCTTTAATAATGCCAGTAATACCCGCACTCGTGGTGTAGATTTAGTTGCCAATTACCAATGGCAAAACCTGCCTTATGGCGAGTTAACTACATCTTTGGCTTATAATTTTAATCGCAATAAAGTCACCGATGTCGATAAAAACCCTGAGATTTTAAATGCCTTGGGTGTCAACCTCACCCGTTTAGATCGTCGTGAACAATATGGTCTATTGGCAGGAAGCACGCCTGAACATAAGTTCAGTTTAGCCAATGATTATAAAATTGGAAATTTTGGTATCAATACCAATATCACACGTTATGGAAGCTTCGAAACTTACAGTAACTCAGGTGCTGCCAGTGATCAGAAATTTTCTGCAAAATGGCTGTTGGATTTAGCACTGACATACCAATTAAACAATTGGAAATTTACTGTTGGGGGAGACAACATTACCAATGTTTATCCTGATAAAGATGTTTATGACATCAACAAACCTACTGGCGGAAGTTTGCAATACAGCCAGTTCTCACCGTTTGGCTTTAATGGTGCGTTCTATTACGGCAAAATTAATTATAAGTGGTAGAGGTTAAAGTTAACCAAGGGCTTCAAACCGAGTTGAATGACTCGGTTTTTTTATGTGTATCGTTATTGGGTATATCCTCAACCTGTTTAGAAACACATAGACTAGAATATAATTTTTCTTCATTCATAATTTTAATTAAATCAATTTGCGTAGACGCTACCTAACTTTTCAGAGATGAACAGAGACGAGTGACAAAATCTCCTGTTGGATGAGCGAGTATCGGTAAGCTTGGATTGCTGATGAACTTTTTTTAAGAAACTTATATACTCAAAACAAACGATATTCAGATTTAATCCAACATGATAAAAACAATTTATGCTGTCATTTTATTCTTGATCATTTTAAATCCTGCACAGGCGGAAGAGTTAAGCTGTCAGCAAGATTATCCTAAAATTATTGCGCCTGACTTAGATCAATTAGGACAAGATTTAAAGAAAAATGATTATTCATTTATGCAACAAAAAACCCATCCATCTCTGATCAATTATGTTGGTGGTGCAGAAGCTTATCAGCAGTTGCTTCAATACGCTCAAAATCTGCTTGCCAAATCACAGGTAGAAATTGTCAATGTACAATCAAAGCCACCACTTTATAGCTATATCGTAGATCATGAAGAAATTTGCTTTGTACCCAAAACCATCACCATGAAAGTTGCGGGTCAAATTCAAGCAGCATCGCCCTCATTTATGGTCGCCATTCGTTCACTACAATCACATCAATGGACCTATCTGGACGGTGCAGGACTAAAGAATAATCCTCAGATGCTGTTTACACTTTTTCCAAATTTCCCCAAAGATGTAAAACTCCCATTTCAAACAGATGCCATAAAATAAGCTATTGGATGATGACCTTTATAGGGGCTGAAAAGATTTGATAGTAGTTTTGTGCATCGATCTGATATTTATAACCAGCCAAAACATATGCAGTACCCTTTTCAGAGAAACTCAACTGACCATTTTTAATCTCATGTTTTGCAGAACCTGATAAAACCACAAAATTACTGAGTTGTTGATTGAGTTTCACACCATCTTGCTGAACCAATTGCGCATTGAGTAATACTGGCTGTTCAACTTTTACTTTGACATTTTTTGGTGCTTGAATATCAACGATGTATTTTGCATAAAGTTGCGCAGAATTGGTGGTTATCCCGTAGGTCCCTGCAATATATAATTTTTTAAATGTTTCATCATTCAATGCCCAAGGCCAAAAACTGATTCCACGGTGCTTGGTCGTTTCTAAAAGATTGATCAAATCAGCACGATAAGCAGGGTTATACGTTGAATTATATTTCTGAACATCGGCATTGATTTGTTTGGCGGCAATTAAAGTATTGCGGCTATTGGGCATACTTCCAACCAATAACCCTCGTGGTATCTCAGACAATTGTGACTGTGCACGCGCAACTTGATCTGCATTAAATGAGGTCGTGACGACTTGATTTTCAACTTGGTACTTTTTAATTTCATCCTGCATTTTTGCAACCAATGCTGGATTGGCACTTTTCATTTCGATCATTAGTACAAAGTTTGGATTGTGCTTAAATGTAGTGAAATATTCTGCAAGGGTCGGTATTGGATAAGCTTTGTTTTTAGATTTTAATTGCTGAACCTGCGCAAGGCTCATTTCTTCAATTTTACCTGTTGAACGCGTAGTACGATCCACTGTTGCATCATGCATCACCACAAGATGCTGGTCTTTGGTTAAATAAATATCGTTTTCAACAATATCTGCTCCCAAAGCAACTGCATGTTTTGCACTTTCTAAAGTATTTTCATCTTCTAAACTGGGTACACCACGATGCCCAATAATAAAGGGTTTACGCAATAAAGTATTTTTTGGAAATTGTTTTAAGACACTGGCAAATAGCGTACTTTGCGTTGTAATAATCCCATTCACACCTGAAGTCAAAATACTGGCGACATCCTGTGGATCATGTGCTGGTGTATCAACCCACACTGTCATTAAATGACGTTGAATAAAGCTGACACTCGATTTGTTGGCAAGGCGATGCGGAAGAACCACGATGCGTGCATAAGCCTGATTAGTACGACGCATAATTTCAGAAAGACCGACATGACTCTCCTTTAAATTTTCGCGACTTAAATCTAATGCTGTTCGAAGCGTAGGTACAATTTGATGCGCAGACTTGAGTAAATCATCACTTTTGGACAATACAGTAATATCGCTCATATCGTGAGATTTAGAGAGTAATTTTAAGGCTTCAATGCTTTTGGGATCTTTGATTTCTAAAACAGGAATGGTATTGCGCTGCGGATTCACCAAATATTGTTGTAATGTTTCAACCACCTGCCCTGTCTGATCAAGCAAGTTTAAATTGGCATCTAATTGATAATATAACTGATTGGTTGAATTTAATGGACTGCTGGTAGTTTTAACTTTTTGAATCAGCGTCGGTGCCAAAGCAACATTAGTTTGAATTTCTTGCACTTGGGTGACTTTATTGGCTAAGTCTGGCAACGCACTGGTTTGTTCAGAGACTTGAATATTTTTAACTTTTAAGACTAGGCCTGTTGCTGAAAGCCCGATGCCGCCTTTGGCAGATCCTTGGTCAAGTTCTACATCTTGCATTAACTGGTGGTTTAAATAGTGTTGTACCCGTTGCCCAGACACCACAATGCTGGCTTTATACCATTGATTTGCTTTGATGTTCTCCGAAAACGCTTTCGTTTCAGAGACCTCCCACTGCCCGTTACTTTTATGCCGACCAAACTCCGTACCATTTTTTGCAGTGGTGTCTGTTCTGAGGGTAAATTGATAATAACTGCTTGGAATCACCCCCTGAGTTTCTGTGACATCATAAATCACACTGCCCCAACGCGAGTTATTGACAGCTTGGTCTAAAGTAAATTCGAGATCAATGCGATAATTTTGCTGTTTTTCAAGATTTTGCGGTAATAAAATTGAGGTCGGACTGACTGAATTTGCTCGACCATCAATATGAAGTATCCCATTTTCAACATAGACGTTGCCGGCATTGTTGCCAGGAATACGCCAGCCTTGAGGGATTGTTTTTTGCTGAACAAAACTTTGTTGATAAAGTGTTTTAAGCTGCTGCGAAGCAAGTTTAGGCTGATTTTGGGTCGAAATTTTACTTGCAAGTTCAGCATGGCTCAACATCGGTAAAGAAATTAAAACAGCAAAAGATAAAACGGATAATTTCATAAAATTTCTAAACCATTTAGAAGCACTTTGATTAAGCGTATTTCTAAAATGGTGTCAGCCTAATTTAAATTTTGCCGATATTTTAAACCTTTATATAAAATAGAACATCTATTTAAAAGATGCCTAAGCAAATAAACGTCACAACTACTGTTGCTGCTGTTCTTGTTGCCAACGACGTTGCTGTAAACGCTCACCTTCAACTTCACGCTTATTACGAGCAGACTCATATAATTTTGTGCCTTTCAATTCAGGTGGTAAATATTCCTGTAGCACAAAATTTTCAGGGTAGTTATGAGGATAAAGATAATCCACACCATAGCCTTGTTGTTTCATAAGCTTGGTCGGTGCATTACGTAAATGGAGTGGCACAGGTAGGTTGGACGTTTTTTCTGCAAGTTCTAAGGCTTTATTGATCGCCAAATAAGTGCTGTTACTCTTTGCACTGGTTGCCAGATAAACTGCGCATTGGCCTAAAATAATTCGACACTCAGGCATGCCTATCGCTTGAACCGAGCGGAAACATTCGCCCGCTAAAAGCAAGGCATTTGGATTTGAGTTTCCAATATCTTCTGAAGCAGCGATCAACATACGACGAGCGATAAAAACCGGATCTTCACCGCCTTTAAGCATACGTGCCATCCAATACAACGTTGCATCAGGATCACTACCTCGAATAGATTTAATAAATGCAGACACAAGATCATAATGCTGCTCACCTGATTTGTCATAGCGTGCAATGTTCTGTTGCGCAACTTTGACCACGATCGCATTGGTCACAATATTTTCAATATCGGACTCAAAGGTACTGGCAATTAAATCGATTAAATTAAGTGCCTTACGTGCATCACCCGCAGCAAACTGAACCAAGGCATCAAATTCTTCAATCTGGATATGGCGGTCTTTTAAAAATTTATCTTGTTGAATCGCGCGTAAAATGAGTTCTTGAATCGCCTCATTACTTAATCCATTTAAGGTATACACCTGACAACGAGACAGCAAAGCACTGTTGACTTCAAATGAAGGGTTTTCAGTGGTCGCACCGATCAGGGTAATTTTGCCTTTTTCAACCGCATTCAATAAGGCATCTTGTTGCGACTTATTAAAACGATGAATTTCATCAATAAACACCACCGGTGTTAATAAGTCACCACTGTCAGCAATCACCTCACGGAGCTCTTTTACCCCTGTATTTAAGGCAGATAAGCTAATAAATGTACGATCGACTGCTTGAGCCAATAACAATGCGATGGTGGTTTTTCCAACACCAGGCGGCCCCCAAAAAATAATCGAGGGTAAATGCCCTTGATCAATCATTTGACGGAGTGGTGCTGCAACACCGAGTAAATGATCTTGCCCAATAATTTCAGACAAATCACGTGGACGTAAACGTTCTGGAAGCGGAATTTGAGTGTCTGACATACTGCTTTTTTAATTGATGAATGCTGTCCTTAGTCTACTATGGAAAATCATCAATATTGCACTTTCAGCTTTAAAATAATCGATTCTGCAAAACATCCATTAATGATGCCTGAAATACTTGACCATGACTAAGATGTGGATAAAGCATTAATTTGCCATCTACGCCTTTACTGGCCAAATCTAAAACCAATTGACGGTTATTTTGAATCATATCCCGATCTGCATTTGGGCTGATTGGTCTCGTTGTAGACTGAATGATGTCACCCTCCATCACCCATAATTTTTTGTGTTTTAGTTGCTCAGGCGGGGCTTTTTCAACGGCTTTGAGTAATCGAGAATCTGCCCATGTGAGAGATGGACTGGCTGAAAAATAGTGTGAAAACTTATTATCTGTACTTTGACTATTTAAAAGGGTATCTAAAACAAATAAACCACCATAAGAATGTCCCCACAATGCGGTACGTTGCTTATCCAGTTTTACTTGCGTATTGACCCACGGCATAATTTTTTCAAACAGCACCCGTCTAAATTGTGCACTTCCGCCTGCCATACGTTCAGGATTACGTGGGTCAGCCGCCACTTTTCCAGATTCATCAGCAGGTGTGTAGTCTACAGACCGTGAAGCGGACTCAAACGGTAACTGGGTTTGATAGCCTATAGCCACCAACACGGGGCTGTCTTGTTCGGATAGTTTTTTTAACAGTGACTCATCTAAACGCGCCATAGCAGAGTTGCCATCTAACATATAAACAGCGGGTAAGATCTTATTTTTATTGATGTGTTTAGGGATACCGACCCAAACTTTATAATGCCGTTGTTGATCTGCGGATTGAAAATTTTTTACTTGAAATTGATAATAACTGGAGCCTTGTTCCGCAATATTTGGCCCTAAAGCTTGCAAATCTGGTTTTGCATAAACATTAGAGTGAATACCGAAACTCAGGCTGATTGCACATAAACAGAATGTACTTTTTTTGAATAACCAAGATAAAGCAAACATTTTAAAAACACATCAAACTGGAAGGCTTGGTTATCATATTACTATTTGATAATGATTATCAATTCATAATTGATTCAAATGATTTACCGCACCCATCTTACAATGTATTCATCAATTTCTTCTTCATTGACTTCTGTTTCGGAGATACAACGCCCAGCAGCAGATTTTCTGGCTTTAATCACATTGCTTCTTGAGCCTGTGATCAGATAGTGCCATGCCGGTAAATTTTTACCTTCATTCACCCGACGATATGCACAACTTGAAGGTAACCAATGAATATTGGCTAATTTTTCAGGGCTTAATTGAATACAGTCGGGTACATAATCTAAACGATTAGGATAGTCAGAACATTGTGCTGTTTCACAATCGAGGAGTTTACAAGACACTTTGGTATAGGCTATTTCATGTGTGTCATCATCTTCTAATTTCACCAAACAGCACAACCCACAACCATCGCACAACGCTTCCCACTCGGTCGGATTTAACTCAGACAGTGTATAATTCTTCCAAAACTGGGGGCGGATCTCAAAGGTCATGGCATAACATTAAAGTCATTTAAGGCGAAATAATTATATCAGTATATAAGCAGAAATTAGAAAATTTAAAACAGAACAAACCTTTACATATTGCTTTATTAATCACACTTTTTAAACACAACTTCACAAGTCCCTCAGATTTTTCTGCCTATACTGAAAATACATAACAAAAATATGGAGATGAATCTTATGTTTCGTTGGGCAATTATTTTCGCTGTGATCGCCTTAATCGCAAGTTTATTTGGTTTTGGTGGTGTTGCGGGAATGTCTAAAGACTTCGCAGTCATTCTTCTCGTTGTCGCGGTAATCCTCGCGATTGTTGGTTTTATTTCGAGAGGAAAAGTTTAGCTTTTCCTGATCAATTTTCATGAAAGAGAAGAACCTGGGTTCTTCTCTTTTTCATTTGAAAACGACCTTTTTCATTCATAAATTTTCACATTTCTATTGTAAATATTCGAAATTTAGTCATTTGAATCTTATATATTTATGCTTTAATCAATCTCATTCTCGCCGATACACAAGGATTAACAGATGGCTCTTGCAATCAAAACTCGTGAAATTCAATACCAAGCAAAAGATGGAACAACTTTAATCGGTTATTTTGCTGCGCCTGAATCCGCACAACCAGTTGCAGGTGTGATTGTTGGTCCAGAATGGTGGGGCCGAAATGAGTATTCTGAACAACGTGCTCGAGAGTTGGCACAACATGGTTTTGCTGCGCTGGCAATTGATATGTATGGCGATAAAAAAACCACGGCTGTTGCGACTCAAGCCCATGAGTGGATGATGCAAACCTTCCAACATGAGCAAACCATTGTTGAGCGTTCAGCCGCGGCTTTGGCTGCTTTAGCAGCACAACCAGAAGTCGATGCAACGCGTTTGGCTGCGATTGGATTCTGTTATGGTGGTAAAGTAATATTAGATTTGGCACGCTCAGGTGCTGACTTAAAAGCTGCGATTACTTTCCATGCAAATTTATCTGCGCAAAAAGCAGCGGAAGCAGAAAAATTTAAAGCGCAAGTGTTAGTGCTACATGGTGAAAAAGACAGCATGGTGTCTTTGGCAGATGTCGAATCGTTTAAACAAGAAATGCAGCATGCTCAGGTAAAATATGAAGTGATCATCCTGAAAGATGCTAAACATGGCTTTAGTAACCCACAAGCAGATGAAAAAGCAAAAGCCAATGGCGTAGATCTAGGTTATAACGCCGAAGCAGAAAAAGCAGGATTAGCAGCAATGTATGATTTATTAGATCGCACCTTGGCTTAACCTACTCTGGCTTAATTAAAATATGTTCTACGTTGATTAAGACAACAAAACGAGGGATTAGAAATGACTGAAAAAGTATGTCCTTATTGTGACTTTGAAGAATTTGATATCATTGATAAAAATGAATTTGGTGCAATTTTGCCTGAACATAACCCTTTGTCTAAAGGTCATTCAGTGATTATTCCTTTGCGCCATATTGCTTCTTTTTTTGAGGTTTCAGAGAAAGAACGTAAAAGCCTTTCCTCTTTATTGGAACTGGCACGTAACGAGCTTAAGATTCGCCATCAACCTGAAGGTTTCCATATCGCCTTTAATGATGGTCATGTGTTTGGTGAAGATCAAAGTGAACATTTCCATATTCACATTATCCCACGTTATAAAAACGAACCGCTTAAACTGGATAAGCGTTGGGGTATCGTCAACGAAAACTAAGTTGTGGCTATAAACGCTTTTGAAAAGACGCTTTGGCGTCTTTTTTTATGCAGATTGCTGCTCAAGTTTAAGATAATTTTCCGCAATAAATTTATCTTGGTTATACTGAGCATCCAATTTTTACGCTAGATTGTTATGTCGCAATTTTCATTTTCAGATGTGCTATTGACTTGGTTTGATCAACACGGGCGCCATGATTTACCGTGGCAAGTGGCTGATGATCCATACAAAGTTTGGGTGTCTGAGATTATGTTGCAACAAACACAAGTCAAAACTGTACTGCAATATTTTGATAAATTTATCCAACGCTTTCCAACTGTCGATGATTTGGGTAAAGCCTCATGGGATGATGTTGCCCCGTATTGGGCAGGATTAGGCTACTACGCCCGTGCACGCAATTTGCATAAAGCAGCAGGCGTGGTCAGCCAGCAAGGGCATTTTCCACAAAGCTTAGAACAATGGGTGGAACTTTCAGGTATTGGTCGCTCTACTGGTGGCGCACTGATGTCGCTTGGCTTACGCCAATATGGCGTCATTATGGATGGCAATGTAAAACGTGTTTTGGCCCGTTTCTTTGCCATTGAAGATGACCTGAGTAAACCCATCCATGAACGAGCCATGTGGCAACTGGCAGAAAGCTTATGCCCAATTGAACGCAACCACGACTATACCCAAGCAATTATGGATTTGGGCGCAACCATTTGTACGCCAAAAAAGCCACTCTGCTTATACTGCCCTATGCAACAACATTGCCAAGCCCATCAACAAGGGCTAGAAACTGAACTGCCTTATAAGAAAGCTAAAAAGCCTGTTCCCGTTAGAACAGCCACAGTGTTATTAATTGAGTCAGATCAACAATGGTTATGGGAACAGCGTCCCAACAGTGGCTTATGGGGAGGCTTATGGAGTTTACCGATTTTTGAAAATGAGCTCGCGTTTCAACAGCTTTGTCAAAGTCTAAAACTTATTTCAACTGTTGAACCTGTCCAAATCTCGCATAGCTTTACCCATTTCACATGGATTTTAAATGCGCATATTGTTCGAGTTGAATCAGACCAAAAAGAATACCTCCAGGCTGAACTTGGGGGCGAATGGTTAACACCACAAAAAGCTACACAAATGGGCATCCCTACAGCCATGAAAAAATTGATCTCAGCAGTAAAAATATGACATAGTCAGACACGGGTATTCGAAGCATATTTCAATTTTAATTTGCCCTTTTGAAACTTGAAAAAAAGGATTTCTCGTGTCACGTAGCATCCAATATTACTTGATGGCCTTGCTTGCCATTATTTTAACTGCATGTACTACTGCACCTAAAAAGCCAAGCTCATCTAAGCCTCAGCTTCCACAAGCTCAAATTAACCGCCTAAAAGCAATGTCAATGCCAACCCGATTGGCAATTCCTGTAGATGGAGTAAAACCACAAAACCTCACAGATACTTGGGGTGCATCTCGCAGTGCTGGGCGAGCACATGAAGGAATTGACATCATGGCTTCACGTGGAACCAAAGTTTATAGTAGTACTGAAGGTGTGATTGCCAGCTTAAAGAGCAATAATCTGGGGGGTAAAGTGATTTGGCTCATCGGACCAGGTGGGGTTTATCACTATTATGCTCATCTAAACGATCACAAACGTGGTCTACAAGAAGGCGATTACGTTAAAAAAGGTCAGTTAATCGGCTATGTGGGCAATACGGGAAATGCACGACATACTGCACCGCATTTGCACTATGGACTATACTTAAGGGGTAAAGGCCAAGGTGCAGTCAACCCCTACCCTTATTTACGTTAATTTTAGATTGAATCAATTTAGGAATATTCCATGTCAGAAGCATTGCTTGAGCGTTTAGTTGAATTTGCAGAATCAGGCAATCAACAAAAAATTGCCCTCAATGGACAAAATCATCAAGGCTGGATTATGGAAATCACCGATGAAGCATTAATGATCAGTACTGGCTTTGCAGACAAAGCGGGTAAAGATATTTGGGTAAGTTTTAAAGATTTACAACATGCGCAACTTTCCTATTGGGACAACAAACAAGATCAATGGGTCGAATTTAAACTTTAGACAATTAAAACTTAAATCAATCAGAACAATGGTAGATCTTTTATGACAAATAAACGCTGTGGTTGGTGTTCAGATGATCCTCTTTATATTGAATATCATGATCAAGAGTGGGGTAAGTCCAATCGAGATGAACAGCATTTATTTGAAATGCTTTGCCTAGAGGGGCAACAAGCGGGTTTATCTTGGATTACTGTTTTAAAAAAACGTGAAAGCTATCGCGCCCAATTTTTTAACCACCCGATTCAAACCATCGCCAATTTTACTGAACAAGAGCTTGCGCTAAAATGTCAGGATGCTGGGCTGATTCGCCATATTGGGAAATTAACGGCAATTCGTGACAATGCTATTGCATGGCAAAACATGAAAGCTCAAGAGATTGATATGGTGAACTGGTTATGGGATTTCGTCGACCAGCAAGTACAACTCAATGATGTCCCTGATTATAAATTAGCGCCTGCACAAACCGAAACCAGTCAAAAGCTTTCCAAAGCGTTAAAAAAGAATGGTTTTAAATTTGTTGGTCCAACCACTTGCTATGCCTTTATGCAAGCAGTGGGTATGGTCAATGACCATGAAAATGATTGTATATCCCGCTAAAAGTTTAACTGAGCAAACAGGAAGGATTCACATGTCAAATAATACGTTTCATGCTTATGCTGCCTTAGAGGCAGGTGCAGCACTTGTGCCCTATCAATTTGATGCAGGTGAATTACAGCCTCATCAAGTCGAAGTCAAAGTTGAATATTGCGGTTTATGCCATTCCGATGTTTCAGTGATTAACAATGAATGGGGAAATTCAGTTTTTCCAGTGGTTGGCGGTCATGAAATTATCGGTACCATCACTCAACTGGGTTCAGAGGCGAAAGGATTAAAAGTCGGTCAACGTGTTGGTATCGGCTGGACTGCGGAAAGTTGTCAGCACTGTGATCCATGTGTTAGTGGTCAACAAGTGCTTTGCTCAGGGGGTTCAGTTGCAACTATCGTTGGTCATGCAGGCGGGTTTGCAGATAAGGTTCGTGCAGGTTGGCAGTGGATTATTCCTTTTCCTGAAGATTTAAATCCTGAAAGTGCTGGCCCTTTATTGTGTGGTGGTATCACTGTTTTTGACCCAATCTTAAAACATCAAATTCAAGCAGTTCACCATGTTGGTGTCATTGGGATTGGTGGCTTAGGTCATATGGCCATTAAAATACTCAAAGCGTGGGGTTGTGAGATCACTGCCTTTACATCAAGTTTGGACAAAACAGATGAACTTAAAGCGATGGGTGCAGACCATGTGGTCAATAGTCGCGATGTCAATGCTTTAAAAGCGCAACTTGGCAAATTTGATTTATTGCTGTGTACGGTAAATGTGAGTTTGGACTGGAAAGCATATCTCAATACACTGGCACCAAATGGCACAATTCATATGCTAGGTTTAGTCCTCGAACCGATGCCGATTCCTGCGGGCGCACTGATTGGCGGTGCAAAATCAGTGACTGGTTCACCAACAGGCTCCCCTTTTGCATTGCGCCAATTATTACAATTTGCAGCACGCAAAAATATTGCACCACAAATTGAAGTTTATCCAATGTCAAAAATTAATGAGGCTTTGGAGCGACTTCATTCTGGAAAAGCCCGTTATCGTATCGTATTAAAAGCGGATTTCTAATTTAAGTCTGACCATCCATCACGGTTTATCAAGAACCGTGAATGGAATAAGCCTGTCGTGGTATGCGTTTGCTCACAAATCAGTTTAAGCCACACTCTTGGCTAACAATTCACCCCTGACCCAATCTGCCAATAACATAATTGCATCCTGAATTTCCTGAGACAATTCATGGCCTGCATTTAAACGAATACAGTTGTTATAACGGTGATCCTCACCAAAAATAATCCCTGGTACAATATTGATACTGTATTGCTGTGCATAATAATACAACGCCAAGCTATCAATCTGCTCTGGGAACTGTAACCACAAGGCATAACTTCCTTGCGGTTGATTTAAACGGATCTCTACCCCATAAAAAGCATGTTGAATAAACTGTAAATATTGCGCAACTTGAGCCATCAACTTAGGGCGTAACTCACTCAAATGCTGACGATAGGCTCGGCTATAAATCAAATCAGCAAGCCCCAATTGCAATGGTGTATTGACCGAAACATTTTGTAAAATCAACTTGGCATGTAAGTGCTGTAAACGTTGTGGTAAACAGAACCAACCGACCCGATAAGAGGTCGACAACGACTTGGAAACCGATCCGCAATAAACCACATAGCCCTGTTGATCCCAATATTTAATCGGTAAAGGGCGTTTGGCATTAAAGCTACATTCAGCATAAATATCATCTTCAATCACGTAACACTGATACTTCGCTGCCAGCTGTGCGATTTTTTCTTTCTCGGCATTAGTCAAACAGAAGCCTAAAGGGTTTTGAAAATTGGCGGTTAATAAACAGACTTTTGCAGCTGAATTTTGCATCTCTTGTTCTAAACGATCCAGATCAAAACCTTCGGTATTGGCAGGGATTTCAATAATTTTTCGTTTGAGCAACGCCAACAATTGCAACTGACCATTATAGTTTGGTGTGGGCACAATCACACTGTCACCAATTTGGCTCAGGCTTTGAATCATCACAGACAATGCTGGCATACAACCATTGCTGATATAAATATCTTCTTTGGCAATATAAAAACCATCTTCAGCCCAATGTGCTGACAAAGCCTCTCTTAACTGAAGGTGCCCTTGGCGGTCATTATATAAAAAGTCTTCTGGTTTACTGTGCTTTAAAGCACGTTGTATTGAACGGCGTAAGGCCTCTACAGGAACTAGATTAGGCGATAACTGAATCGAACCTAAATGGATCAGCTTATTATTGATTGCTGCTTCATGAATTTGAATTTGTAAGTCTAGATTTGAAACCTCACGCGCTCTCGACTTAAAATCAGGATGGTCAGGTACAGCAATCTGCGGGGCTTTTTGCTGCGATTGAACAAAATAGCCAGACTTTTCTTTGACGTAAATCAAGCCTTGCGCTTCAAGCAATTCATAACAACTCTTTGCTGTATTAAGACTAATATTTTGCAATGCTGCAAATTTTCGCAAAGAACTGAGTCGTTGCCCAACGGCCAACTCACCACAATAAATTTTCTGTGCAATTTGTTGTGCTAATGTTTGATATTGAAACGCCATATCTGTACTCAAATTTTAATATTTGTTGTATCTGTATCTATAAAGTTAACAGATTTATGCTTCATTCACAGCCAATTTTTACAAACAAATTGATTTGAAAGGAGAAAAAAATGAGAACGATCGCTTTAATCAGTATTGTCTTTGGATTAACGGCTTGTCAGCCTCAGCAGGCCAATCAAGCTGCTCAGAAACAACATTTTGTATGTAAATCTTTGATTGAAGGCTTTTTAAAAACTCAAAATTTAGCTGAGTATCAGCTTGATCATCTAGAACCCACCCTACATCAGACTGCTGCTGTGCGAAACTACCGCTACCATACCAGTAGTGATCAACGGATGAAAATTAATATCCCAGTGCAAAAAGACTTGCAGTTCAAATGCCTTCAGACAGCAACTGATCATTTTGAAATCCAATTGGTCAATCCACAACAACCCAGTAGCCAAACTTTACTGAGTCTGGATTTACCACCACAAAAGACTATCGAAACTTTGACAGCTTTTGCGTTAAAAACTCAATAAATAAACGGACACGCTTTGGTAAATGTTCCTGTTGATAATACACCGCATGGATGTGTTGCTCATAAAGCTCTATTTGATCTTCAAATAGAGCGATCAAGCGTCCTTGCTTTATATCTTTTAAAATCTCAAACTCAGACAATCTCGCAATTCCATGCCCGCGTAAACACAGTTGGCGGACAGTTTCACCACTGGATGCTTTGATTTTTGGTTTGACAGTAAGCCTTTCTCCATTGACTCGAATCGGCCAAGTATTTAAACGGCTGACTTTGCTAAAGCCAATTTGCGTATGATTTAAAATATCTTGCGGTGTTGCTGGATAACCATGTGTGGCTAAATACTCAGGACTGGCAACGATATATAATCGGCTTTTACATAACAAACGCGCATGTAAGCTCGAATCATTAAGATCCCCAAAACGTATTGCAACATCTGTCTTATGTTCTAATAAATCGATGATCTGATCGTTACTGTTTAACTCTATTTCTATCTCAGGATACAACTGAGAAAACTCTTGCATCAACGGTGCAATCACATGCAATACAAAAGGTGTCGCGGAATCCACGCGAATCAGCCCAGATGTATCACTGTCAGATTTTAATAAAGCATCTTCTGCTTCATTGAGGTCATGCACAATTTTTCGGGCTTTTGCTAAAAATAATTGCCCCTCTTGAGTCAACTTAAGTTTACGTGTTGTCCGCTCTAATAAAGTGACATTCAGTTTAGATTCAAGTCGTTGCAAGGCTCGACTTACACCTGAAGTGGTTTGTTCAAGATGCGTTGCTGCTGCAACAATCGAACCACTATCAACAATATTAATAAACGCCTGTAATTCTTCGAGTGTAGATTTCATTGCTGTCAGCGCTCTGCTTATTGTTGATTTCTAGTCAACAATATTTTGCATATTCCTATATTTTTCCGCAACAATTAAAGTAGCAAAATACACTCAATCTCAGAAAATAAAGTGAAATCCAGCATGACAAACATCGTTCCTCAATTTGGTGTCGGTACTTTCCGTTTAACAGGACAAACTGTGATTGACTCGGTCAAAACAGCCTTAGACGTTGGTTATCGTGCTGTAGACACTGCCCAAATCTATGGCAACGAAGCAGAAGTCGGTCAGGCCATTGCAGAAAGCCATATCCATCGTGATGATTTATTTATCACAACAAAGATATGGACAGATCATTATCAAGCCGACAAACTTATTCCAAGTCTCAAACAGAGCTTACAGAAACTGGGTACTGATGCAGTCAACTTAACCTTGATTCACTGGCCAGCGCCAAGTCTAGGAATTTCTGTTGCAGAAATGATACATAACCTGTTAGAAGCGAAAAAGCTTGGCCTAACTGAACATATTGGAATTTCAAACTTTAATATCGACTTATCGCAACAAGCCATTGCTGCTGTAGGACTTGAAAATATTGCCACCAACCAAATTGAACTTAGCCCTTATTTGCAAAATGATAAGTTGGTGAATTTTTTACAGTCACAAAATATTGATGTGACCTCTTATATGACCTTGGCATATGGCAAAGTTTTAAATGACCCAACATTAACTGAAATTGCCAAACAGCATCAGGCTTCTAGCGCTCAAATTGCATTGGCATGGGCATTGCAGAAAGGCTTTGCTGTCATTCCGTCATCGACTAAACGTGAAAACTTAATCGCCAACTTAAAAGCACAAGAGATTCAGCTATCTGCTGAAGAAATGCAATTAATCGCGCAATTGGAACGTAATGGCCGTGAGGTTGATCCTGAAAACTTAGCACCTCAGTGGGATGTTTAATTCACTGCTGGAGTAAAAGTGGTTTAAAGCAGCGCAAATCTTGGCTTAGGCTTTGATTAGCAAAGTTGGGGTACTAAGTTTTACTTACTAGGCTTCGAAACAGGCTTTACCCCCTTTTGATCATGACTTAGATTGCTTCGCAAGATTATTTTCTTGCGAAGCTTTATTTTGTCACTTCATTAAAATAGCGGCTGAAAAGTAAATGACCATCCTCATGATTGACCGAACACTGTTACATCCCATCATTTTCAATATGCTGTATATTTGAGATTTCTCATGAAATTAAATTTTCCCTTACTCGCATTGGCGATTGGTGCTTTTGCAATAGGAACAACAGAATTTTCTCCTATGGGTTTTCTTCCCCAAATTGCAGAAAATTTGAATATTTCAATCCCAACCGCAGGTATGCTGATCACCGCATATGCACTTGGTGTCATGATTGGTGCACCGTTTATGACCTTATGGTTTGGACGGTTTCCACGACGTAAAGCGCTTATTTTAGCCATGATTATTTTTACCATTGGCAATATTCTTGCTGCAATTGCCCCCAATTACTGGGGCTTAATGGCCGCTCGAATCCTGACCAGTCTCAATCATGGGGTATTTTTCGGGATTGGTTCCATTGTTGCAACAAGCGTCGTACCTAAAGACAAACAAGCCAGTGCAGTTGCCACCATGTTTATGGGCCTCACCATTGCCAACATCGGTGGTGTGCCTTTAGCCACATGGGTTGGGCAGAATATTGGCTGGCGTATGTCATTTGCAGCAATCGCCTTACTCGGCGTGATTACTATGCTGTCACTATGGAAAGCCTTGCCTGAAGATAAAGCAAGTCAACGTCCTGATGTCAAAGCAGAATTAAAAGTGCTGACTCGGCTGCCTGTGGTTCTTGCATTGCTCACCACGGTGATGAGTGCAGGTGCAATGTTTACCCTCTATACCTATATTGCGCCTAGCCTACAAAACATCACCCATGCAAGCCCGATGTTTATTACCTTGATGCTGGTACTGATTGGAATTGGTTTTTCAATTGGTAATCACTTAGGTGGGAAATTTGCAGACTTGTCACTGACCAAAACATTGACCAGTTTCTTGCTGTTACTGATGGTGAGCATGTTGCTGTTCCCTATACTGGCTCAAACTCAAATTGGTGCAGCATTGGCACTGATTGTCTGGGGAGCAGCAGCCTTTGCAGTGGTCCCACCTTTACAGATGCGTGTCATGTCTGTTGCACATGAAGCACCTGGATTGGCATCCTCTGTGAATATTGGGGCATTTAATTTAGGCAATGCTTTAGGTGCAACAGCTGGTGGCGCAGTATTGAGTATGGGCATGAGTTATGCTGCGGTGTCTATTGCAGGTGCGGTACTCACAGCTTTAGGGCTAGTGCTGGTTTTTATTCAAATGAAAATGAATAAAGCACCTGTACAACAATATAGCCATTCAGCCTAGCGATTAACAATCGTGACAAAGACTGCAAGTAACCTTTCTTTCTACATCAATACCTTAAGAAAGGTTACTTTCAATAGTTAAATGGAAAGATCTGCTAAGCATTATTTTTTCGAATATAAAGTTGTTTCGTCAATAGGGTCTGCTTCAGGATTATTGATCAAACAACGTCTATTTTAAAATATCAGGCAAAGCTGCAAAGGGTTTATTCTTTGCCAATTCTGTTTTCATTTTCTGCAACATCTGATAAGGCTGCTGTTCGACCAAAATATTGGTTAAGCTTGCAGGAATAGAGCCTTCTGGATTGGCGTGTCCAGAGGTAATGACTTTGACTTTATTGGCACCCAGTTTTTGAAAGGTCCAATCACCTGAATAATCTTTTAAACGCACATAATCAGGATTCAGTGCTTTACCTTGCTGAATCGCAGAATTTTTAATAAAAATACTGCCATTTGCATCTTTAGACATGGTTCCTTTGACCACCATATCACGATCTTTTAACGGAAAGGGAAAATCTAAAACCATATAAATGCTGAATTCACCTTTTTTATCATCGCGAGATAACACTTCAGCTTTGGCAACATTGGGGACCCATTTCGGTGAGTTTTTGACATCCAATACCAAAGCAACAGCACGATCAATCGGTACGTCTAATGTTGTTTCAGCTTTATAAGACAACACAGAATTACTGGCATCCTTGTATGTCCATACCTGAATGTTATTTTTATTCAAACTCAATTTGGCATTGCTTGGTAAAGCAGCTTGTGTAGTCAGGCCAAAAGCACTGATTACACAAGCAAATAACATCACTGTTTTTTTCATTTTTGAATGTTCAAAATTTGACTAATTGTTTTAATTCTATCGCATCAGATTTTAAGCTTAAATATCATTTAAGCCTAAAACGTCTTTCATATCGTATTTTTTTGCATCTTTGCCGACAACCCAAGCGGCTGCACGTACAGCACCAGCAGCAAAATTCATACGATTCGTGGCTTTGTGTGTCACTTCTACACGCTCACCTTCGCCAATAAACATCACTGTATGTTCGCCCACAATATCACCACCACGAATCGTTTCAAAGCCAATGGTTTCACGTTCACGTGGACCTGTATGTCCCTCACGACCATAGACAGCAACTTTCTTTAAATCACGACCCAGTGTGTCAGCAACAGCTTCACCCATCATCAGAGCAGTACCTGATGGTGCATCTACTTTATGACGGTGATGTGCTTCAATAATTTCAATATCCACAGTATCGCCAAATACTTTAGCTGCCAGCTCAAGTAATTTAATCGAAACATTCACACCCACTGAATAATTTGCCGCATAAACAATCGGTGTCTGAGTCGCAGATTGATTTAATAGCTCTTTTTGTTGATCCGAGAAACCAGTTGTACCAATCACCATTGCAACACCAGCAGCACTGCATAGTTTTAAATTATGTTCAGTTGCAACAGGCGCAGTAAAATCAATTACCACATCCACATCTTTGAGGATCTCTTCCAAGTTGCCAACCACTTTAATCCCCACAGCACCAATTCCTGCAAGCTCTCCTGCATCTGCACCAATTAATGTGCTTTCTGGGCGCTCTACTGCAGCAGCAAGTTGAAAACCTGCTTGTTGTACAGCTTGAATCAATGTACGGCCCATACGGCCACCTGCACCTACAATACCAATGCGCGGAGCTGCTGACATACGATCTTCCTAAATCTGAATTTGAAAATTTGGCTCTACTATAACAAAACTCGGTTCTAAGACGACGTTTCAATATAAAAAAATACTGTGATCTTTTTGCTTGCTTTGGGATCTGATGCGCTCATTGGTCCGGAATAGCCTGAACGAATAAATAGATTAATTTTATAAAATATATCGGTAAAACTTTGAAAAATTTACAACTTTTCAAATTTATTTCATCAAAATGCAAGAATCCCACAGCAGACTACATGCCACGAATGAAAAGAATATGGCTTATAAGGAGATCAATATGCATTCGAATAAAATGGCTTTCGCTCTAGTACTCGGCATGATGATGACAAATGTTTGGGCTGAATCAGCGCCGACAACAACATCAGCAACAACTGAAGAAAAAACACTTGTTCAATCCAATAGCAGCACAGCATCTGAACCTCAAACAGAAGTTCGTGTTGAAGATATTGATGCACCGATCATCGAGTAATAAGCACCTATTTTTCAGCGGTTGAAGGTATGTCCAATATCTTCAACCTGTCTTTTTTAAAAATAACTCAATTCAATTGTAATCATCATCATAAAAATCAAGCTTTATCGCTAAACATTAACAGCTATATTATTTTTTAAATCATCTAAAAATTTATTGAAATGTATATTAAATTACAGCTAAAAATAACTAAAAAGTAAAAATTAAATTTTTCAGATCTATTAAACTAAAAGCGCTTGGATGCAATCATAAAAAGCAAATATCAAAGGAAATACCATGCAACTCAAAAAAATCATTTTAGGATTGGTGATGACAACAACTGTTTCACTCGTTTGGGCCGAAGACACAACGCCTACATCCACTCCTGCCCCAACATCGGAATCATCGACACCAGCAACACATCCCGCGGTGTACTCCCCCAAGATGATAATTCAATAGATGCGGCCCCAGATGACAACGAATTTGATTTATCACCATCAGATCAAGCATCAAAATAAAAAAACGGAGCAACAAGATCTGTTGCTCCGTTTTTACATCTTCAATGTTTAGCTTGCTAAATGAAAAGGTCTAAACTCAATTAGTCAAATAAACGATCGAAGAAAGATTTTTTCTTCGGAGACGATTTATTGTCATCACTTTCCATCGTGGCTTGAAGTTCTTTCAATAGCTCACGTTGGCGGCTGGTCAAATGTACAGGTGTTTCCACCACAATACGGCAAAGTAAGTCACCTTGCATACTGCTACGTACAGGTTTTACCCCTTTACCACGTAGTCGGAACATTTTACCGGTTTGTGTACCTTCAGGCACTTTCAAACTGACACGGCCATCCAATGTTGGAATTTCAAGTTCTTTACCTAAAGCAGCATCTGCGATACTAACAGGTACATCCATATATAAGTCTGCACCATCACGTTGGAAGATATCGTGCTCACGCACTACGACTTCAACGTATAAATCACCAGATTGACCATCACGGATCGCTTCACCTTTACCTGTTAAGCGAACGCGATCACCATTATCAACACCTGCAGGAATAGTAACTTCAAGGGTCTGCTGACGATCTGATACACCTGAACCATGACATTTGCTGCATGGATTTTTAATAATTTTACCTTGTCCACGACAGGTACTACATGTCTGCTGAACAGAGAAGAAGCCCTGTTGCATACGCACTTGACCTGCACCATGACAAGTCTTACAGGTTTCTACATCATTTGGATTTTTTGAACCTTTACCATCACACACATCACAAGGTGCTGGGGCAGTAAAGGTAATGGTTTTCTTAACGCCTCGCACCGCTTCTTCGAGTGTTAATTCCATGACATAACGCAGGTCGGAACCACGACGCGCACGTTGCTGACCACGGCCACCACCGCCAAAAGCGCCACCGAAGATGTCACCAAACTGACTGAAAATGTCTTCGGCGCTGAAACCACCACCAAAGCCACCGCCGCCCATACCACCTTCAAAGGCGTTATGACCCATACGGTCGTACATGCTACGTTTTTCACCGTCAGAAAGAATTTCATATGCTTCCGCACATTCTTTAAACTTTTCTTCAGCTTCTGAGTTGTCAGGATTACGATCTGGATGATACTTCATCGCCAACTTACGGTAGGCTTTTTTAATTTCATCATCACTAGCGGTTTTAGCAACACCTAAAACCTCATAATAATCACGTTTAGCCATGATTGGCGATGCTCCACAAAATTTGATAATACTTCTATGCAGAGTAAATTGGGGGCGATGTTATTTTTTACAAGCGTGAAATGTAGTTTTTTTTAAAAAACAGCTTTTTTCTGTAAATATTTAGTAAAACCTTTGAGCCATATATTGAGTAAATATAACCATGCAATGGCACTAAATACCACACCAGCCACAGTGCACGCTTTTACCCAAATGAAACTGTCCCAATAGAAAAAGATTAACGGAATAAACCATAGCGCAGCAAAGGCTGCCAAAATCAAAAAAATGAGAGCATTGCGCATAATCCACAACGCTTGCGCATGTATCCATACCTCTGCATTATCTGCCACTGCTACTTTACGTGCTAACCAATAAGCCAACACGGCTGTAATCACCGTAAACAATGCAAGAAACATAAACAAATAAGAGCTCGTAATAAATTTACGATGCTGTTCTGGATTTGTTTGCCCCATGGGTGTTTTTGACCTCAAATTTATTGCATACCGATTTACTTATTATGCAATAAAATTTCCTATGTTATTTTCTGTTAAAGATTAAGTGCTACTATATTGAAGTTTTCAATTTTTCGCACCTAATATTCTCAACAATTTATGTATTTTCTGTAGTTTTTTTAATCTTAAACCAAGTCGCATACAACGCTGGCAAGAAAAATAACGTTAAAAGTGTCGCAATAATTAAACCACCCATAATAGCCACTGCCATTGGTCCAAAGAAAATACTCCGAGAAAGCGGAATCATGGCCAATACCGCTGCCAAGGCGGTCAGAATAATGGGACGGAATCGACGAACTGTAGCATCCAAAATCGCATCCCATTGATTCTGCCCAGCTCGAATATCTTGTTCGATCTGATCAATCAAAATCAGTGAGTTACGCATAATCATTCCAGATAATGCAATGGTGCCCAGCATCGCCACAAAACCAAAAGGCTTATTGAATAAGAGCAGGAATAATACCACCCCAATTAAACCTAGCGGCGCTGTCAAAAATACAATGAATGAGCGCGAGATACTCTTTAACTGCAACATCAGCAAAGTAAATACCACCGCAAGGAATAATGGCATCCCTGCATTTACAGAAGTTTGCCCTTTTGCCGACTCCTCTACCGCGCCACCAACTTCTAACAAATAACCACTTGGTAAGGTTGTACGAAGCTGATCCATTTTTTCAGCCAGCTCATTGACCACGGTTGCAGGCTGTAACTTGGTCCGAATATCTGCCCGTACAGTAATGGTCGGTAAACGATTGCGGTGCCAAATCAAACCATCTTCAAATTTATATTGAAGTGTAGCGATTTGCGCCAAAGATACAGTGGTGCCTTTACTTGTTGGAACAGCAAGACTAGATAATGCTTCAACATTGACACGTTCAGCCTGATCACCGCGGATACGAACATCAATCAGCTCACGTTTTTCACGATATTGATTGATAATTGCACCCGATATTGAACTGTTTAAAAAATTCGCCAAATCTTCTGAGGTCACACCCATTTGACGGGCACGGTCTTGATCAATCACCAACGAAATGATTTTACTTTGCTCACCCCAGTCCAAATGAACATTTGCGGTATTTGGATTTTCACTCACCAGTTGAGCAACTTTTTGCGCCTTCTGACGAACAATTGCAATGTCTTCACCCGATACACGAAATTGCAATGGATAGCCGACTGGAGGACCATTCTCTAATAAAGAGACACGGATACGTACCTGTGGCAATAATTGGCGAATTTGCGTATCTAAGGATTTACGAATTTCATCACGATCATCCAGTGACGATGCTAAAACCACAAATTGTGCAAAACTGGCTTGTGGCATCTGTTGATCTAAAGGCAGATAGAAACGTGGTGTCCCTGTTCCTACATAAGCTACATAATTATCAATACCCTTTTGCTTGGATAAAAATGCCTCGACTTTCTTCACGGCATCTTCAGTTGCAGTCAGTGATGCACCTTCTTCCAATTTTAAATCGACCAAAATTTCGGCACGGTTTGAAGACGGGAAAAATTGTTGGGGTACAAACTTAAACATCACCACAGACAGAACAAAAACCCCAACCGTAATTGAAATGACGGTTTTTCTATAAGTCACACACCAGTTCACCAATTTTCTAAAGCTTTGATAAAATTTAGATTGATATGGATCAAAATGCTCACCAGTATGATGAATCACGGGCTGAGGTTCTGGTTGCTTTCGTAATCTTGCGAGAAGACGCTGATACCACGGTGCTTTTTGTGGCACTTTGTTAAAATCTGGAAGTAACTTATCGCCTAGATAAGGAACAAAAACCACAGCAGCAATCCATGAAACAATTAAGGCAATGGTCACCACTTGGAAAATTGAACGGGTATATTCCCCTGTGCTTGATGCGGCTGTAGCTATAGGTAAAAAACCTGCTGCGGTAATTAATGTTCCTGTCAGCATCGGAAATGCGGTACTGGTCCATGCAAAACCAGCTGCCTTCATCCTGCTATAGCCTTGCTCCATTTTGATGGTCATCATTTCGACGGCAATGATGGCATCATCGACCAATAACCCTAAGGCCAGAATCAAGGCCCCTAGAGAAATCTTATGCAAGCCAACATCAAATAAATTCATGCCTGCAAAAGTCATCGCAAGCACCAGTGGAATTGAAAATGCCACCACCAAACCTGTACGGAAACCCAGCGAAAAAAAGCTCACCAATAAAACAATAATGACCGCTTCTGCAAGAACTTTGACAAATTCATGAATACTGCGTTGAACAGCCACTGGCTGATCTGAAACTTTTTTCAGTTCCATACCTAAAGGCAGTGATTTTTGTAAGGTTTTAAATTCAGTTTCTAGGTTTTTACCCAATGCGATGATGTCACCACCTTTACGCATAGAAACCGCTAAACCAATTCCATTCTCGCCCATAAAACGCATGCGAGGTTGTGCTGGCTCACTAAATCCACGATAAACGTCAGCAACATCACCCAGTTGAATGGTTCGATTTCCCACCAACAAGGGCATTTTTTTCAAATCATCGACACTTTTTAAAGCACCACTGACTCGCACTTGAATACGGTCAGTGCCTGTTTCAAAAAAGCCTGCACTGGTCACACTGTTTTGCTTTGCCAAGGCTTCTTGAATTGCAGTAACTGGTACGCCCATTTGCACAGCTTTGGTGTTGGAAAGCTCAATCCAGATTTTTTGATCTTGTAGACCCACCAGATTGACTTTACTGACATCTTTTACCCGTTGTAAGCGAAGCTGTAAACGATCTGCATATTCTTTTAACGTTGCATAATCAAAATCTTTGCCTGTTAAGACATAGATATTGCCGAAGGTGTCACCAAATTCATCATTAAAGAACGGCCCCTGAACACCAGAAGGTAACTGTGTTTTGATATCGCCTACTTTTTTACGCACTTGATACCAAACATCTGGAATTTGGTTAGACTTTAATGAGTCTTTTGCCATAAACATGACCATAGACTCACCCGGACGCGAGTAAGCCATAATCTTGTCATAGAGCCCTGTGCTCATCAGTTCTTTTTCAATTTTATCGGTAACTTGTAAAGAAACCTCTTGAGCTGTTGCACCAGGCCAATAGGTTTGTACCACCATGACTTTAAAAGTAAAGGGTGGATCTTCACTCTGAGAGAGTTTTGAATAGGAAAATAGCCCAACAATACCCAATAGGATCATAAAATAAAGTACTAATCCTTTATTTTTGAGTGCCCATTCTGACAAGTTAAAGGCGTTAAATGGACTCATGATCATGCTCCTTTTTGAACAGTTACAGCACGATTTTCACGGTCTACCGGTTTTATTTTTTGCTTTTCACGAAGTAAATGTACCCCTCCTACAACCACCCATTGCCCAGGATTTAACCCTTTCACGACAGTAACACTGTCACGACCATAGCTGCCCAGAGTCACTGAAACTTTAGCAATCGTTTGGTCTGGATTCACCACCCAAATATAGGCTTGATTATTATTTGCTGAGACGCTAGATAAAGGCACACTCAATACATTTTGAATATTTTGATTAAAGAATACCCGCGCACTTTGCCCAAGTTGAATTGCGGACTGCCCTTCTTTTAAAGCCACTTTAACCATAAATGTACGTGATTGATCGGCTGCTGGAGAAATTTCTCGAACATAGGCAGCAAATCTATTTTGAGGTTTAGACCATAAAGTCACCCATGCATTTTGACCGACTTTAATCTCTGCAATGGCTTGTTCAGGTACACCTATCACCACTTCACGATCACCATCAATCGCCAGTTGGTACGCCGCCTGCCCTGCTGAAATCACTTGCCCAGTTTCAATATTACGTTGGGTAATCACCCCATTTTTATTGGCAATCAATTGGTTATAACCTGTTTGATTGGCGCTCACATCATAATTAGATTGGGCTTGTTTTAAACTTGCCTGGGCAGCATCATATTGATTTTTGACTGAATCATATTGTGAGCGACTCACAGCATTGATCGGTAAGAGCTGCTGAAAGCGTTTAAATTCATCTGCTGCAGCCTTGGCCGCAGATTGCGCACTTTCAAGTTGTGCTTTGGCTGAGTTCAACTGTAGCTGGGCATCTTTCACATCAAGCTTTGCTAAGACTTGCCCTACTTTGACACGAGCCCCAACATCGACATAGCGTTCTGTAATTTGTCCCCCGACACGGAATGCCAATGCTGTTTGCTGTCGGGCTTGAACATCCCCCGCATAACTTTTTTGATCTTCATGTGATGTTGCAGGCTGGGTGACCATCACCAAGGGAATTTGTTCCGCTTCAGGTGCTGGTTTGCTACACCCCACTATTGTTACACTACACAATACCAATAGGCTCGTGATCATTAAATTTAAACTACGCATAGGCAAGGCTCTTAATCAAATGCATTTTTTCGGGCAAAATAGAATGAGTATATTTATTTGCTCATTTTTTAATTAATATACTGCATGGTACAGTAATTGTGAATCGTGTATAGAGTAATTAACCTATTTTTTTTTGGAAATTATTGTGCAAACAACCGCTGGACGTCCAAAGGACTTAGAAAAACGGAAACACATTTTGGAAGCCGCCAAAAAGCTATTTCTAAAATTGGGTTATCATGGTTCAAGCATGAACCAAATTGCCAAAGAAGCAGGCGTCACAAAGCTGACGGTATATAACCATTTTCAAGATAAAGAAACTTTATTTTGCTGCGCCATTGAAGCAACCTGTGAAGCGTCTATCGATGCTCGACCATTACGACTCAATCTTCAAAGTGATTTTTATGCGCATTTTTTTCAGGCGTGCGAGTTGGCACTCACTGTCATTAGCCTACCTGAAGCCATTAAACTTGAGCATTTGTTGTTAGAACTTGCCGCAGAGAAAAATCCTTTGGCTTTACAGTTTTATAATTCTTCCCATCAAAGAATGTGTGCAGTCTGGCAAGATTTTTTCCAACAAGCGGGCACGCTTAAATTTATTCAAGCAGATAACATTGAAAAACAAATCAACCTGATTCTGTCATTATTATTGGGTGTTCGACACCACGAGGTTTTATTGGGGATCCGCCAAATTCCTACGGAAGATGAAAAACAACAAATCATCACCGAAAGTATTGATTTATTTATGATGAAATATAAAGCCAACTGAAATTATTTAAAACCAAAATAATGCCCAAGTGTTGTTTAAGGCATACTCAATGCATATCGCATAGGCTTGTTGATATCAAAAGGGCAAAAACTAAAGCTAAATATCCAAATTAAAATTAAGTCAAAGTCGACTTCTTGCACAGTCATTTACATACTTTTGTAGGGAGTCACTTGGATTGTGGTGGAATCACGTTATATTCGAGATAACAAGAACTGGAGAGTAACAAATGGTTCAACAAATTGATGCTCCGCTGCGTGAAGATGTACGCTTACTCGGAAACCTTTTAGGCGAAACGCTAAAGGAACATGCAGGACAAGATTTGTTTAATCAAATTGAACAAATTCGGGCTTTAGGTAAAGGCGCTCGAGATGGTCAAATTGAAGCAGAAAAACAACTTGAACAATTATTTTTAAATTTAAAAGATGATGAAATTCTGCCACTCACCCGCGCCTTTTCACACTTTCTAAATTTTGCCAATATTGCTGAACAATATCACGTTGTGCGTAGTCGTCGTCAAAGTGAGTGCGATGAAAATTCACCATCACCCAATGTGCTGGATCATTTATTTAGCAAATTCAAAGATCAGCAAATTTCAGCAGAAACGCTCTATAAACAAATTTGTGAATTAAAAATTGAATTGGTTCTCACGGCGCATCCAACCGAAGTCAGTCGTCGTACTTTAATCCAAAAATATGATGGCATTAATCATTGCCTGTCTACTTTTGATCAGCAAAAACTGACACCTAAGCAACGTGCAGATGTGTTAACCGATTTAAAACAACTGATCTGTTCTGCATGGCAAACTGACGAAATCCGTCAGCATCGCCCAACCCCGATAGATGAAGCAAAATGGGGTTTTACCACGATTGAACAGACATTATGGAATGCGGTTCCAAAATTCATCCGTGAATTGGATGACCTCGTTCAGGACAATTGTGCAAAAGCTTTGCCTTTGGATATTTCTCCAATTCGTTTTGCATCTTGGATGGGGGGTGACCGTGATGGTAATCCGAATGTCACCCATAACATTACTCAAGAAGTTTTGTGGTTGTCACGCTGGAAAGCGGCTGACCTTTATGTGCGTGATATTGAAGATCTTCGTTGGGAACTCTCGATTGAAGCCTATTCCAATGAGCTACTTCAAGCTTTGGGTTATAGCCATCCTGAACCTTACCGTGAATATTTGCGTGCGACCCGTGAACGCCTCAAAGCAACCCGTCAATGGTTAGCAGATAAATTACGTGGTCAGCATTCAGATGTAGATCGCAGTTTAATCATTCGCCATAAAGATGAATTATTACAACCGTTATTACTTTGCTATCGTTCACTGATGGCATGTAATTTACCTGAGATTGCCAATGGTAAATTGCTCGACTTTATCTATCGAGTAAATTGTTTTGGTATTGAATTGCTTAAACTGGATATTCGCCAAGAGTCAGGCCGTCATCGTCAAGCCATCTCAGCAATTACCGAATATCTCGGTTTGGGTAATTTTGAGACATGGACAGAACAAGCGCGTCAGAACTTCTTATTGCAAGAATTACAAAGCAAACGCCCATTATTGCCTAAACATTTAAATGAGCCTTCAGGTAGTCTGATTGAAAACCCAGATGTTCAAGAAGTCTTTGCAACCATGCGTACTTTGGCTGAACAACCCAAAGAAAGCTTAGGTGCTTATATCATTTCAATGGCGGAATATCCAAGTGATGTTTTGGCGGTATTGTTACTGCAAAAAGAAGCGGGAATTGAGCATCCATTACGCGTTGTTCCTTTATTTGAGACCTTGAAAGACTTGGATGGTGCGGCAAGTACCATGAGTACCCTGTTCAATATGCACTGGTATAAACAGCATATCCAAGCTAAGCACGAAGTCATGATTGGCTATTCGGATTCTGCCAAAGATGCTGGTTTTATGTCCGCAAACTGGGCCCAGTATCGTGCGCAAGAAGAGCTGACTGCAATTGCCAAACAACATGGCGTTCAACTGACCTTGTTTCATGGTCGTGGTGGTTCAATCAGTCGTGGTGGTGCACCAACCCAACAAGCATTATTTTCTCAACCGCCGGGCTCAATTTCAGGTGCAATCCGTGTGACTGAACAAGGTGAAATGATTCGCTTTAAATTTGGTCTAGAAGAAATTGCCTTACAAAATTTGGAAATTTATGCTGCTGCGACCTTAGAAGCGACATTATTACCACCCCCTGTGCCAAAACAAGCATGGCGAGATTTGATGCACAGCATGACGGATTTATCTGTTCAGGTATATCGTCAGACCGTGCGTGAAAATCCTCATTTTGTTAAATATTTACGCACCGTCACCCCTGAGCTTGAGTTACAAATGTTGCCGCTTGGTTCACGCCCTGCGAAGCGTAAAGTCAGTGGTGGGATCGAATCTTTACGTGCCATTCCTTGGGTTTTTGCCTGGACCCAAATTCGTTTAATGCTTCCTGCTTGGCTGGGTACTGGCGCAGCGATCAACCAAGTGATTGATCAAGGTCAAAAAGCGGTATTGGATGAAATGTTAACGGAATGGCCTTATTTCCAAACCTTAATTGATATGTTGGAAATGGTTCTCTCTAAAGCCGACTCAAATATTGCACTGTATTATGAATCTCATCTTACCGATGATGAAGACTTAAAAGTACTTGGTGCTGAATTACGTCAACGCTTGCATGATGCAGTACAAACCCTGTTGGCGATGAAAGGTGAATCGCAGCTGTTAAGTTCCAATGATGTGCTTGATCAAGCCATGAAAGTACGTAAGCCGTATTTATTACCCTTGCATTTATTACAAGCCGAATTGATGAAGCGTCGTCGTGCATATTTGGCTGAATGTCAGGCGGAGCATACCCCTGTAGATCATGCACTGATGGTCAGTATTGCTGGTATTGCGGCCGGTTTACGTAATACGGGTTAAGTTCAAGTTTCTTTGAAGGGGTACATAGGTACCCCTTCAACTTAGTGACCCTTGATAAATTCATTTCTTTGATTATGGATATAGGCAGAAAAGCATTGGTTTCTTGTTTGGAAGCAAATATTAAAACTGCTACTCATCCAAGTATCGACTTGACTTTGTTTATAGAAAATTTCTGCAATAGGATGAAGGTAATAATTAAACCCATCTGCTTGTTGCTCAAAAGAACTATAACTTCGTGCATTGCTATACAAGTTGTTTAAATCTTGCGTTATTTCCTGAATATTTTGGTTAAAAAACCAAACGATTACATCGTTATTTTGAAATTCACGAGTTCGATAAACGCCTGTTTCATCACATTCAACCGCAAAAATTTTTGCACCTGAATCACTAAAGCTTGAATAGAGCAATTTGGATGATTGGATTTGCTCATGCTGACCAACCTCCATTTCACGAATTTGTCTGGATATATTTAAACATTCTGGTAATTTTTTAAGATCAGATTCAGCATTATTAATAAAAAGTCTTATTGCTTTATCAATGACATACATTTCACCCGTTCCCGTGATAACACCGCCATCCCACCCATACAACTTTACATCGTCATATTCCTCAAAATCATTGATATTTTTATCTTTTAATTGAATGTTTTTGTTATCTACAGCAACCACTACACCATCCTCAAGTTGTATAGCAATGATAAAAGTCATATTGTTCATTTTTGTAAGATATGCTAAACATATAATATCAACAAACTAATAAATGGTATAGTCATGGCTGGTGGTTCACAAATCATCATTTCAAAAAATGGCATAACAATTAAAACACCAAATGATTTTAAAGTTTTTGCCGGGCAACATCAGTTTAAAACGGGAAGTCGTGTTAAAGCTGAAATTCCAACACTTCCTATCTTAAAAGAAGAGACTCTATTTAGTAATAAATGGGATTTTTATGATCTTTTTTACCAGACTGATTTTTCTAATGTGAAATATAAACTCATCAATAATAAAAATAACACCTATGTTTCAGGGACACTGGATCAGCATGGACGAACCCAAAGACTAAGCTCGGACCATAATGATGACTACGATATTCTCATTGGTACAGAAGAAGATTGGACCGTGTCTGTAGATGATGGTCTTGACGATGAGGACGCGTTTGAATACCTATGCCGTTCACATGACCAGCATGATCAAGAGGTTTAATGATGGATTGCTTAGCAAATATTAAATTTCTTGATGCATTAGAACAACCTATTCAAGGATTAGTCCATCAACTTTGGGTGGGGGCTTCTCTTATATCTGATCATGTTACTCCTACCAGTGGTGAATCTGTTTGGTTTAAACGACCAATAGGCACAATGATTGATGTGAGGATCAGGAGTAGTACATCTGGGGAATATCAATCTAAAGTCAAAATACAGCTGGTTGGAGAAAAAACAATTTTTATTGTTCGTAGCCCAAAAGTTTTACTGAAAGGCTTGAATCTTTCTACAAAGGATGTGGCAACTGGTACTTATCTAAGATCAACCTATATTGTGGCTGAAGGTGATTATTTATCTCGAATAGCGAATGATAATCAAACAACGACATCAGAATTGATCAAAATAAATAATTTAAAAAGTGATACAGATATTCATCCTGGGCAAGTGCTAAAAATCCCTGCCAAAAAAACAGCAACATCTGAAAATAAAACTAAGCCAGTAGAAACAAAACCTCGTCAGCAAGAAAAAACCACGATCATTGTGGTTCAGTACAAAGATACATTAACTTTAATTGCAAAGCTTACAGCTAATACGGTCGATGAAATTAAAAAGCTTAATGGGCTAAGCGATGATCATCTCCGTGAGAACCAAAAGTTAAAAGTCTATGAGCGTAAAGTAGGGCTCACTCAAGCAAAAGCCAAAGTTGAGAGCAAGAAAGATAAGACGTCTACGCCACCAAAAGTAAAACAGAATGCTTCTCAAAACAAAGAAGAATCTCCTGTGGCTGAAGTGGAAGCACCTGATCCTGTCAATACTAGTGGCTTATTACCAGAGGCATGTGGAGGAGAAAAGCATTACAAAAGGACTTTAGCGCGAATTGCTGAGTTACATGCTACTTACCAACCCTATGTTATTGAATTGATAAATACAGCATATGAACAGCTTGGCATCACTTGGGTTATTACAGATGGATACAGAAGCCCTGCTGCTCAAGGTTCTTTGTCTGGAGGTGTAACAAATGCAGGGCCATTACAAAGCTATCACCAATATGGTTTAGCTATAGATATTGTATCCGTGAGAAATAGTAAAATCACTTATCTTTCAGACGGCAAACAGTCTATAGCTGATAGTAAGGCATTAGGTTTAATTGGGGAGCAATTAGGCTTAGTATGGGGAGGTCGATTTAAAACAAAAAACGGGCCAGATTACCCACATTTTGAATTACATCCCAATGGAAAAACATGGCGTAACTTGAAACCACAGCTGTTAAAACTGGGTGTGAGTAATTACAAGAAATTAATTTTTTAAAAGGAGACACTCTTGCATATATTTTTTAGACTTTTAACTATAGTTTTCTTTCTGATAAGCACAAATGTCGAGGCAAAACAAAAACTCTATACTGGTGAAGAAATAGCAAAAACTTATAAATTATTACAGTCAATCACAATACCCGCTATATATGAAAATGGAGTGGTACTTACTAAATATGCTAATTTTTATAAAGCAGATGGTGGAGAATGTATTGTTGTTTCTAGATTAGATAATGAATCTAACTTTGGTGGGTACGAGGATGTCATATATTTTAAAAAAAGAATAATGTTGCGTAGTTCAAAACAAAGTTTTTTTTCCATTTTTTTAGATGATGATGCAAAGATAAAATCTAAAAAAATCAAATATAGCGATTATTTAAATGGTAAAGATGTACAACAAGGCCTAAAAGAAGATTTCATTTTATATCGGAAAAAAATGAATAAAAACACATTAAATCAATGTTAAGGATGATTAAGATCAAACTATTAATAATCTTATTTAATTATGCTGACACTGACTAATGTTAATTAACTCGCTATTAATTTAAAAGCAACTTCACACAAATAAAATGCCTAATTCATCAACAATTGCAAAAAAATCTCAATTTGAATGGAAAAAATTTAAGCAGTTACAAAATCCTGAATTATTCTTCTTTTTTATATTTATATTTTTTAATACTTTGATTTTACGCACTAACATTATTCAAATATTTGACCGAATGGTACAAAACATCAATTTTCCCTAATAAATGCAAGTGCTTAGTTTGACTAAAATGATTAAAACTCTCGAAAAGAAAGCGTATGATGTGTCCAATTTGTTTTTTGAGTGCTCAATTTATGTCCAACTGGTTTCCCAAATGGCGTCCTTATTCTGGCAGCATTGATGCAAGACCTGTCGGTACCAATGAGTATTTACCTCCTGCGCAAAGTGTCGTTTTAGGGATTCAACACGCATTTGCCATGTTTGGCGCAACTGTACTCGCACCCTTTTTAATGGGCTTTGACCCAAACCTTGCCATTTTAATGTCAGGGATTTGTACCATCTTATTCTTTATTGTTACGGGTGGTCGTGTTCCAAGTTACCTAGGTTCAAGCTTTGCCTTTATTGGGGTGGTGATTGCTGCAACTGGCTATGCTGCATCAGGCACAGGTACACCAAATGCAAATTTAGCTGTTGCTGCTGGTGGGATCATGGCATGTGGTGTGTTGTATGCAATGTTCGGCTTGCTCGTGATGGCAACGGGGACCAAATGGATTGAAAAGCTCATGCCACCAGTGGTGACTGGTGCAGTGGTCATGATCATTGGTTTAAACCTTGCGCCTGTTACGGTGAAAGGTGTCGCTGGCAATGACTTTAATATGTGGATGGCATTGGTCACTGTACTGTGTATGGGTTCAATTGCTGTATTCACGAAAGGGCTATTACAACGCTTATTGCTCTTGGTCGGGTTGTTATTGGCTTATTTGATCTATTTCATTGTTGCAAATGTAATGGGAAATGGAACACCGATTAATTTCACGCCGATTCAACAAGCTGCATGGTTTGGTACACCCACTTTCCATTCACCTGTTTTTGATCTCAATGCAATGTTAATTATTGCGCCGATTGCTTTAATTTTGGTGGCAGAAAACTTGGGCCACATCAAAGCAGTCAGTGCCATGACTGGCGAAAACCTAGATCCACAAATTGGTAAAGCTTTTGTTGCAGATGGTATTGCAACCACGCTTTCTGGTGGTGTCGGCGCACCTGGTATGACCACCTATGGTGAAAATATTGGTGTAATGGCCGTTACGCGTGTTTATTCTACGATTGTTTTTGTTATTGCGGGTATTTTTGCAATTTTCTTAGGGTTTTCACCTAAATTTGGCGCAGTTATTCATACCATTCCAACGGCGATTTTAACAGGTGCTTCAATCGTGGTCTTTGGTTTAATTACCATTGCGGGTGCGAAGATTTGGATTGAAAACAAAGTCGATTTTTCTCAAAATAAAAACTTGATGGTTGCCGCAGTAACAATCATTTTAGGAACGGGTGACTTTGCCCTTCAATTTGGTGATTTCAACTTGGGTGGTATTGGTACGGCAACGTTTGCAGCATTGATTCTCAACTGGTTCTTTAGCTTAAAAGATAAATCATAATTATAAATTTAACCTATTTTAAGCAGCCAAAAGGCTGCTTTTTTTATTTTTATATAATGTGAGCATCTATCCACAAATAAACGTTTTTTATTTCTTGGAGAGAGGTCTCACTCGATACATTTGGGTGATCAAGTTCTTTTAACAAGTATTGAAACGCTGCTTTTTGTTCAGGATATACATCTATCGCTTGTGCCACAGTATCGTTTAAATTGCATGGCCATCCTTCTATATTGTTCAATGTCAAAGGAAGCAATCGTATTATCCGTTTAATTAAAGATTTTTTAAGGTTGATTAATTCTTTTGCTGTTTGATCAGATGCCTCTAATATGCGTAAATACCCTTGTATATCAGCATCATAACCACTATTTATCGCCTTAATTACATCTCGATCAATTTGAACATCGTTAAAAAGTGCAGATAAATCTTCTCCATAAATATGCTGACAAAAGAATTTGATCCATGCTCCCCAACTTTGTAAGGAATGCTTATTTAAAACCTCGTCTAGAAAACCAATATCGACATCAACTTTAGGCAGAAATGGGTGTAAAACCTTAAGATTTGCGCTTATTTCAGCAATCTTTTCATTTAAATTTTTAGGTTTATTTTTAAAAATAACACAAAGGTCTAAATCTGACTGACCGATAATTGCAATGCCTTGAGCGACACTGCCATAAACATAGATACTATGTAAATCTTCGGCAAAGCTGCGACTAAAAGCGTTAATCACCTCTTTTAGCACGGGCTGAAATGCTTTTTGAATCCTCATTGATTGCAACATTCATCCATTTTTAAATTTTCTCAAACCAACATCATACTGCTTATATAAGATTTATTTTGTATTTCAATATTAAAAAAGCCCAACTGTAATCAATAGACAATTGGGCTTGGGCGATTTTATCATTAGTTCTTAATGATTGTTTTATAGACTGATTAATAAGGTTTTCTGTTTATTCACGTTCTAAAAAAGTCTTTAAGCAAGGAGAGAAAAACAAATTCCCTTGATACATTCCCCGCAAAGTTTTGCTCATCACCATCACCCACAACATCATTAAAATTACAGCAAATGCTAAGCCTGTATCTACAATAAAACTGAGATGTAATTGGTGACCTAAACTCAATATTGCCAAGGTAAATACACCCAGTGGGAAAGTTAGCCCCCACCAACCGAGATTAAATGGTAGCTCGGTTGCCGCATGTTTGAGTGTGGTTAGAATTGCGATTGCAACCCACCACACACCAAAGCCAAGCAAAATAAAACTTGCCACAATCCCAGCATTTTGAAAGAACACACCTAAATTTTCTAACTGAATCAATGCCAAAACTTGAGGAGCCTGAGCACCTAGAACCAAGAGTGCCAATGCACCTGTACCAATTGGCCCTAAAGCTAACCAGCTTGTAATTGCCAACTCTTTGCTCGGCAATTGATGTACAGCCAAACGTAACATCAGAATGGTGAGAATCCCAAAAGCAGGCAATACAGACATCCCCCACAGCATATAACTGGCGAATAAAATAGCCACTGCCTGTTGACTCGCATGCATATGCGCTAAAAGTAAGCCGCCTGATGTTGCTGCAACTTCACAGGCCACAATTGGCAATAGCCACATTGCAGTCATTGTATGCAATTGATGATCTTGTTTATGGAACATACAAAACGGTACCAGCACCCCAATACCCACCGCTAAAACCACATCGACATACCATAACAACTGCGCAATTTGGAACGCAACATCACCATAAATGGGTATGCCATATTTTAAAAAGCCATTTAATACCGTTGCCAACCCCATTGGAATTGCACCTAAAAAGAGTGCCATTGCGGGATGGGAAAAAATCTGCTTCGCTTCTTGAGGATAGATGAGCCAGCGTAAGACATACAGTAGGATAAATACAGTAAACAATAGCGTGTTAAACTGCCACAAAATAGTTGCCAGCTGCCATAAAAAATCAGATGCAAACGGAAATTCAGGCAAGATTAGTGCAACAACCCCTGTTCCCATGGTCATGGTGAACCAGTTTGGCGTAAACTGTCGAATCACATCACCTGTTTGTTCAAGTTGGTAAAATGGCTTTTTCATCGCTTCATCCTCATTTCAGCAGATAAATTGATTATAAAAGCATCTTTTAATAAATAAAATTGATTTAATTTCATAAAATGAATCAATTTTACTGATATAAAAGTATTCTCAGTCATTTTTTTCTGGATAAAAACACAACAACAAAGACGAAACTGTGAGATTATGGCAATATATAGTCCTTTCAAATTTTAAGCTTATTTTGAAACCATGCAGCTGTTACGTCTAAATGCCTTAGCACCAAATTTTCAATTGCCCCAAACCGCTGTGACGATTGGCAATTTTGATGGTGTCCATTTGGGACATCAGGCGATGGTTTCTCAACTCAAAGAAGTGGCTGAAGCCCAAAATTTAAAAACCTTGGTGATGATTTTTGAGCCGCAACCTTTAGAGTTTTTCAAAGGTTATGAAGCACCACCACGGATTTCATCACTCAGAGAAAAAGTAGAATATTTATCTGAATTGGGTGTTGATTATATTGCTATCGCTAAATTTGATAATCAATTCCGTAGCTTAAGTGCTGAAAACTTTGCAAGCCTGTTAAAAAACAAACTCAATGCGCAAAGTTTGATCTTAGGTGATGATTTTCACTTCGGTAAAGACCGTCAAGGCAATAGTGAATTTTTAAAACAATATGGTTTTGATGTCACCAATCTCAATACCATTGAATTTAATGGCGAACGTGTCAGTTCAACCCGTATTCGCCAAGTTCTCCAAGCGGGTGACTTATCACTTGCAGCAAAATTATTGGGTCGCCCATACAGCATGATTGGTCGTGTGCAATATGGTGATCAAATTGGTCGTACTTTGAATTTTCCAACCATCAATGTTCGACTTGGCCGTCATAAACCCTGTTTAAGTGGTATTTATGCTGTCGATGTTATTTGCGAAAGTACCTCATTGACACAGAAAGTCAAAGCTGAGAACCCCGATAAAATAGGTGTTGCTGGCTATCAAACAGATGCGTTATTTGGTGCGGGCCATGTGGGAACACGCCCTGCAATCAAACAAGAACATCCAGAATGGCGATTAGAAGTACATTTTCCAAATGTTTCTGCTAATCTGTATGGTCTGTTAATGCGAGTCACTTTCCTCGACTATTTACATGGTGAATTAAATTACCCATCACTTGAAGCGCTTCAGGCGGGAATTGATGATGATGTCGAGCGTTTGCTTGAGTTTCGCAAAAACACCCCCAAATTTCCTTTTTAACTTAAACTTTTATTGTAAAACGCGTCAGCAATGGTGCTGATAATATTGGATGACAACTTGCATGAGCGATAAGCAAACTTCTGAAAATGCAGTGGATTATAAAGCCACGCTAAACCTACCAGGTACTGAATTTGCAATGAAAGCAAATCTCGCAGTACGTGAAGCAAAATGGTTAGAAGAGTGGTATGCCGACAACATTTATCAGCAGATTCGTGCTTCGCGTATTGGCAAGAAAAAATATATTCTGCATGACGGTCCTCCATATGCAAATGGTTCATTGCATTTAGGTCATGTCGTCAATAAAGTTTTAAAAGACATTATTGTTAAAAGTCGCACTTTAGATGATTTTGACGCACCTTATGTTCCAGGTTGGGACTGTCATGGTCTACCAATCGAACTCAAAGTCGAAGAAAAAATCGGTAAAGTTGGCGTAAAAGTTGACGCATCGACTTTCCGTAAAGCCTGCCGTGAATATGCATATACTCAAGTCGAATTACAGAAAAAAGACTTTGTTCGTATGGGCGTGTTTGGAGACTGGGATAATCCATATCTCACCATGAACTTCAAACAAGAAGCAGATATTGTTCGCGCGCTCGGTGAAATTGCCAAAGCAGGTCATATCGAACCCGGTCTAAAACCTGTGAACTGGTGTATGGATTGTGGATCATCACTTGCTGAAGCAGAAGTGGAATATGAAGATAAAAAATCTGATGCAATTGATGTGGGTTTCGGTGTTGTAGATCTTGCTGATTTGTCTGCAAAAGTGGGTGTCAACGTTAACAATCCAACAGATATCGTGATTTGGACAACGACACCTTGGACATTACCTGCGAACCAAGCGGTTGCCTTACATGCGGATATTGCCTATCAATTGGTGGAAGTTCAGTCTGAGCGTGGCACACAAAACTTAATCTTAGCCAAAGATTTAGTTGAATCTGCATGTGAACGTTACAAACTTGAACAACCAAAAGTATTGGCTGACTTTGTCGGTGCGACGCTCGAAAACTTACAATTACAACATCCATTGATTGTAGATCGCCAAGTGCCTGTGATTTTAGGTGAACATGTCATTGCAACCAGTGGTACAGGTGCTGTGCATACTGCACCTGGACATGGTGTGGACGATTATAAAGTTGGCTTAATCTATAACTTAAAAGTTGAAAACCCTGTAAGTGGTAATGGTGTATATTTACCGACTGCGCCTCTTTTTGCAGGCGAGCACATTTATAAAGCCAATCCAAAAATCATTGAAGCATTAACAGATGCTGGCAAACTCTGGGCGCATCTGCCAATTAAGCACAGTTACCCGCATTGCTGGCGTCATAAAACACCAATCATCTTCCGTGCAACCCCACAGTGGTTTATCAGCATGGATGCGAATGGGTTACGCCAAGATGCTTTAAATGCAATTGAAAATGACATCGACTTTGTCCCTGATTGGGGTAAAAACCGTATCAAGTCAATGATTGAAGGTCGCCCAGACTGGTGTATCTCTCGTCAACGGACTTGGGGTGTGCCGATTCCATTCTTTGTACATAAAGATACCAATGAATTGCACCCTCGTACCGCAGAGCTCATTGAAGATGTGGCGAAGCTCATCGAAAAAGAAGGCATTGATGGTTGGTATAATCGTGAAGCCAAAGCGTTTATCGGTGATGATGCTGAGCAGTACAATGCTGTTCGTGACACGCTCGATGTATGGTTTGACTCAGGTACAACGCACTATGCAGTATTGCGTGAACGTGCAGAACTGCAAGATCCAGCTGATTTATATCTTGAAGGTTCTGACCAACATCGTGGCTGGTTTCAGTCTTCATTGCTCACGTCGATTGCGATCCATAAGCGCGCACCTTATAAAGCCCTGCTTACACATGGTTTTACCGTGGATGAAAAAGGTCGTAAATTATCAAAATCATTGGGTAACTTTATCCCACTTGAAGACATCATCAAGCAGTTAGGTGCTGATGGTTTACGTTTATATGTTGCATCAAGCGATTATCGTTATGAAATTGCCGCAAGTAACGAAATTTTTAGCCGTGTAAGTGACAGCTATCGTCGTATTCGTAATACTTTACGTTTCTTATTGGCAAACTTGAATGGCTTTAAACCATCAACAGATGCGTTACCTGTAGATCAATTGATTGCATTGGATCAATACATCTTACAACGTGCAGCAGACGTACAGAAAACCATTCAACAAGCTTATGAAGATATGAACTTCCATGTCGTCACCAATGCTTTGACCAGTTTCTGTATCAATGATTTGGGTGGTTTCTACTTAGACATCATCAAAGACCGCCAATACACGACTAAAGCAGACTCCACAGCACGTCATTCTGCTCAAACTGCGTTGTATCATTTGGTTCAAGCCTTTGTTCGTTGGATGAGCCCTATCTTGAGCTTTACAGCACAAGAAGCGTGGCCATTGATTCCAGAACAAACTGAAAAATATGTATTTACAGCGCATTGGTATGATATTCCAGTGGCATCAAGCACCAACTTGATCTCTGAAGCGGATTGGCAAACCTTAATTGAAGTCAAATCTGCGGTTAATAAACAGATTGAGACAGCGCGTAATGCTAAATTGGTTGGTAGTAACCTGTCTGCTAAAGTTGAACTTTGGGCAAATACAGACCTACAAAACGTCTTGAAGCAATTGGGCGATGAGCTTCGTTTTGTCTTGATCACCTCTCAAGCGATTGTTTATGACTATGCTGAGCAAGGTGAAGCAACAGAACTTGAAGGCCTACGTGTTAAAGTTTCTGCTGCTGAAGGCGAAAAATGTGCACGTTGCTGGCATGTTCTTCCAGATGTGAATACACATCATGCACATCCAGGGCTTTGTTCTCGTTGTATTATTAACCTTCCTACAGGTCAAGGCGAAGAGAGAAAATATGCCTAATCCGCAAAATAAAAAGGGCTTATTGCAGTTTTATCCGCATAATTTGATGTGGCTTGGACTTTCTGTCCTTGCCATTATCATTGACCAATGGACAAAAAACATTGCAAGTGCAGAGCTGACTTATGCTCAGCCTGTACCTGTATTGCCCTTCTTAAATTGGACATTACTGCATAATTACGGCGCAGCATTTAGCTTCTTGTCTGATGCGGGTGGTTGGCAGCATTATTTATTCACAGGTCTTGCAGGCGTTGTATCGATCATCTTTATTTTTTGGCTCATGCGTATGCCAAAAACCACGCTGATCTTACCTGCTGCAATCGCATTGATTCTTGGCGGTGCATTGGGGAATTTAATTGATCGGGTGACATTAGGTTATGTGGTCGATTTTATTCATTTGCATTACCAAGGCAGTAGTTTCCCTGCATTCAACATTGCCGATAGTGCGATCACTCTCGGTACGATTTTATTGTTAATTGATACCTTCTTTTTAGAAAAGCATCGTATTCAACGTGCGGAAGCGCAAAATGACTGAACAAATGATTAACCCCAATGACGAAACGCGTGTTGCGGATGGCTCAAAAGTAGAACTGCATTTTTCTGTTGCCATCGAAAGTGGTGTTGAAATTGATAACACACGTAGCCGTGAAGAGCCTGTAAGCTTAGTGATCGGGGATGGCAGTTTATTGCCAGGTTTTGAAAAAGCCTTATTTGGTCTTCGTGCAGGTGACCGTCGTACTGTTAGCCTTCCACCAGAAGATGCTTTCGGTCCGTGGAATTCTGAAAATGTGCAAAAATTCGATACAGTAAAATTCGAACAACGTCCTGTTGAAGGCCATATGATTGAGTTTGAAGACAAAGCCAAACAAAGTCTATTTGGCGTGGTTAAAACTGTCGGTGAAGACATCACTGAAGTGGATTTCAACCACCCACTCGCAGGTAAAAATATCACTTTTGAAGTGGAAATCTTCAAAGTTACCCCTGCGGGTCAACAAGGTGTGAAAATTATGTAAGCCTTTGCTTATATAATATTTAAAGCTCCTTCGGGAGCTTTTTTGTTAATACAAATACCCGCGTCAAAAAGGTCAAGACAAAGCAAAATCCACAGCAGCTTGCACATGGATCGACGTTGTATCGAACAGCGGAACAGAAAACTGAGTATCTCCAATGAGCATACAAATTTCTGTACATCCCAGAATAACGCCTTCAGCACCCTCTAATATTAGCTGCTCAACAATATGGATGTATTTCTGACGAGATTCTTCCTTGATCACACCTAAACACAATTCATCATAAATAATATTGTGAACCATCTGTCGATGCGCTTGGTTAGGCACCAGTACATTGATGCCTTGTTCTTCTAACCGATGCTTATAGAAGTCTTGTTCCATGGTAAATTGAGTACCTAACAAACCGACTTTGCCAATATTCTGTTTTAAAACTTCTTTTGCTGTTGCATCAGCGATATGAATAAATGGAACTGAGACCGAGCTTTCAATAGCAGAAGCAACTTTATGCATGGTATTGGTACACAGTAAAATCCCTTCTGCCCCTGCTTTCTCCAACTGAATTGCCTTCTCTGTTAAATACAGTGCTGCATCGTCCCATAAACCTTGACGCTGTAATATTTCTATCTCAGCAAAATCAACACTGATTAAAACAATTTTTGCAGAGTGTAATTTTCCTAATTTTTGTTGAACGCTTTTATTCAGCTGTTGATAGTACAAGTCTGTAGATTCCCAACTCATTCCACCTAATAAACCAATCGTTTTCACTTTTTTTACTCGCTTAGAATTTTCATCTTTTCTAGGGTGTTTTGAGATTTCATCAATGGTTTGCGTTTTAGACTCAAATTGGGCAAGTCAGGCATATGATCAATATCAATCAAGTTACTTATGTTTCAAACCTATATATTTTCCAATACAAGCACTTTAAATATCCAGTGACTATCGTACGATATCGTCGTGATCAAGCCTTCATTGTTTCAATTTAAATCTCGTCTTACTCATCGCTGAAACAATCTACACGATATCGCATATTTGTATGATTATTCAGCTATACTTTGATCTCATTTCAGCTCTTAATGATTCGCATGCGCCTAGACTTCTTCGATTTGCAACTGTTTATCAATATCGTGGACACAGGGAGCCTCACCAAAGGTGCAGAACGCTCGTCGATTTCACTACAGGCAGCCAGTGAACGTATTAAAAAACTCGAACAACAATATGCCACAAGCCTTTTTACCCGCCATGCCTCTGGGGTCAAACTCACAATTGCAGGTCAAACTTTTGCAGAACAGGCTTTACGTCTAATACAACAAAGTAAACAGCTTGAACAAGCGATGTCACCCTTCGCAAAAGGTCTAAGCACACAGATGACTTTGTGGTGTAATTCATCTGCACAAAGTGAATATCTGCCCTTATTACTTCCTCAGTATTTAGTTGAAAACCCCCATATTCAGATTGATCTACAGGAAGCTGAAAGTAATGAAATTATTCAGACCCTTGAAAAAGGCAATGCAAAACTCGGCTTAATTTCGAGCTTTTTTAATGCACATCAATTACAAACTTTAGCCTTTTCAGATGATCCGTTAGTGCTGATTTGTCCATCAAATCATGAATTAAGCCAGCGAACAGAGCTCAGACTGGTCGATACTCTGAACTATGCCTTTGTGGGTTTAATGCAATATCACTCTCTACAGCAGTCGATTGAAAACCAAGCCAAATTGCTCAATTGTGCAATTCAGTATCGTTTAAGATTGCCAAATTTTGCTGCGATCGCTCAAGTGGTTGCGAGTGGTGTCGGCATTGCCATTATGCCCAAACGGGCAGCAATGCGACTCAATCAACTCTATGCATTTGATCAAATTGAACTAGTCGGTGAATGGGCAAAACGTCAACTACAATTGGCTGCTCAAAATTTTGATGAACTTCCAACAGCATATCAACACTTTGCCCAATTCTTAATTTCACAAAAATCGAAACTGATTTTAGCTTAAAGACTTAAGCACCACGCTGATATTGATTTTTAAAACTAACTAAATCGCTATCATCTGCTTTGATTTTTTCAGTTTACCCAAGAGGGTCATAGCTTCACATGTGCGGACAGAGCCATTACACGACCATTTGTCCTCAGACTAGATCACGCCAAATTGATGCAATACTGAATATAAGCCAAAAATCACCAAGCCACAGAAGAAAACTTTACGAAATTTTTGCTCTGGAATACGATAACGAATTTTTGTTCCCACCCACATTCCTATTAATGCAGGCACCAAAGCAATAAGAGATAACTGATAATCAATTGGCGTATCTTCAACAGGATTTTGATGTAAGAAAACAGCAAGACACAATGTTGAAACGGTAAAAGCTAAACCTAGAGATTGAACCAAATCATCACGCTTTAACTGCAAAGATTGTAAATAAGGGACCACAGGAATCACCACCACTCCCGTGGCAACAGTTAAAGCACCGCCTAAATATCCAATGATTGGGGAAAGCCATTTTTCATGCGGTGCAAGATTTGGCATACGTTTGGAAAATAAACCATAGAGTCCATACAATGCCAGCATTCCACCCAGTAATGCTTCACTATGAAAACCACCACTAGAGTGGCCTAAAGTTGGGAAAACACTCCAAATTGAACCGATAATAATCCCCAACAGTAAGGGATAAAAACGGCGAACTAACCGCCATACATGACCTTCAGCAAACAATTGCCAAAAGTTGGTCACCATAGATGGAATGATCAATAAAGTTGCGGCTTGGAATGGGCTAATCACAAGGCTTAAAAGTCCCATTGAAACGGCAGGTAAGCCGAGACCAATTGTGCCTTTAATCATGCCTGCAATTGCAAATACACCAATTACAAATCCCATCATGTCGTTTTACCTCAATATTCTGAGGCAATGCTACGCCAAAGCTTTGTTTTGAAATATCACTGTTTTTAGGATAGAGCCTCAAGCAATGATTGAGGCTTGATGTTGAGTGTTTTGGCTAAGTATCTAAGAAAAGAATTTACGATCATTTTACGTTACTAGAGTAAACAAGCTTTCTATAATTTTTTTACCCCATTTGGATTTATTCACAATGAATATGTCACTTGCCAATTCTACAAAAATATTCCCCACAGCACTGATCTTAGAAAATCAGGGCATGCATGATTTCAACAAAGAAATTCAACAATATTTAGAAGATTATCCAGAGACCCAGTTTATTGATATCTGCTTACATGATCTCAATGGTCATCTTCGTGGTAAGCGTATTGAAGTAAATGCCCTCCACCAATTGCAGAAAGGCTGTTATTTTCCGTTGTCTATTTATGCGATGAGCTTGGATGGTCAAGTGGTTGAAGAAAGTGGGCTGGGAAAATATATTGGCGAACCCGATCGCTTATGTATGCCCGTCTTGGGCAGTCTAAAGCCTTGTGCAGATCAACCCAATCAGCATGCCCAGCTGCTATTAACCATGAAATCCGATGATGGTTCAGATTGTGTGATTGAGCCTCGCAATATATTAAAAAGAATTTTATTGACACTGCATCAGATGCACTATTTTCCAATGATGGCCGGTGAAATCGAGTTTTATTTGTCTAAAAATATCCAAGATGCCCCGTTTTCTCCCCAATCTGATCCGCTTTCTACCCAATGTTTCGATGTCGATACTCCGCATAATTTTCAAACTGTCATTCAACAAATTGAATTAGAAGCAAAACGACAAGATATTAATTTAACAGGTGTTGTAGCTGAAAGTGCTTCTGGACAATTTGAATTAAATATTCAGCACAGTGACAACATTTTAAAACTGTGTGATGACATCATGAGTATTAAACGAATGATTCGTCAAATTGCGATGCAACATGGTTTAAAAGCCAGTTTTATGGCGAAACCAAATATGGCAATAGCAGGCAGTGGCATGCACTTTCATATGAGCATACGCAATCAATGGCAAGACAATCTTTTTAAAATAGATCAGTTGAAAAATCCAAACCCCATCATGCATAAAGTGATTGCAGGTTTACTTGACTTAATGCCCGCATCCATGGCTATTTTAGCACCCAATATTAACGCATTTCGTAGATTCCAACTTGGCAATCATGTTCCACTCGAAGCCAATTGGGGCTTCAATAATCGCAATGTTGCGATTCGTATCCCCTGTTCAGATCAGGACAATCAACGCTTGGGATATCGTGTTGCGGGTGCAGACGTCAACCCTTATTTGTGTGTTGCAACCATTCTGACGGGGGTACTGCATGGCTTACATGCAGCACTGGATTTACCTCAATCAATCCAACAAGTAAAAGTGATTAACTCACAGCATTTCTTACCCTCTCATCAGCTTGAAGCGCTGCAATTATTTGAAAAACATGCAGTCTTTAAACAATATTTTGGTTCAGATTTTATCCAATTATGGTGTGCATGTAAAAAATTTGAATATCAAACTGTCATCAATAAAATCACAAATGCAGAATTGGAATGGGGCATATAAAGGGCTGATTTAAAAATTCTAATGCCTTAAATTAAAATAGTATGATGGCCATAAATTAACAGTGATCAATAAAAAAATCCCTTTTATATAAAAGGGATTTTAAGCAGCTTAGACTGAATTGCCTTAAAGCTGATTATGCTTTAAGTATTGAAATAAATAACAATTTAGAAACTATTTACACACGGCTTTAAAAAATGCCAGATTAATTTCATCATCATCGATATCACTTGGATCTGAATCTTGTGGATCGCTATTGATCAATTGACCATTTTTTTTATAATCTTCAACCAAGGTGATATTTGTCGTACGATCAGCACATTGGTCTAAATTATGAGAAAGTGTATAGTCACCTTTTTTCATATCCAGTTCTTCACTGTCTGCATCAGCAACAAACTTAGCCCAATAATTAACCGTTTTGTCTTTTTTCACAATACGATCGGTATCTAGATAAAAACTACCATCCTCATCTTTGACAATAAATTTCCAATTTTCTGCAAGTGCATACTGACTCAACATTGTTGTGATGCAGATTAGAATAATTTTTTTCATACCGTTCTCTAAAATAAATATTTTTATGGGCAAAATTAAAATCACATCACCGTTATGGACGGATTTCTTTTAATTCTCTTTGGATAAAATGCTGGATCATTTCCCGATAGAGCATTTCCACCAAATCAGGGTTGGTGCCAACATCTATGGCTTTCTGACGTACTTTATTAATCACTTGTTGTACACGCTCTGGAGACTGTACGTCATCTACATTACGTTTAAATCGGACAGCTTGATCAACATAAAATTGGCGGGTTGCAATCAGCTCAATCAGTTCCTGATCCAACTGATCGATTCGATCACGTACTTGTTCTAATGATTCACATTTCTCTTTTTTAATCATCTGTTTTTTCTGCATCCTGTGCTTCTATATGATGTTGAGCGCGTTCCAACTCATTCTCGGCTTTATACTTCTGTTCTAACACATTACTAAAAATACTTTCAATCATCCAAACCCGATATAGGCTATTAAAAACGTAACGCTTTCCTTCAATACGCAATTCTAAAACAGGAAAATCAGGCTGATGTTTCTCTGCACATTGCTGATCGTTGGCTGTTAATAAAGCTTCAACGTCAATATCTGTTAGATTTTCAATCCCTAAATCATGTTGCATTTGCTGTAAATGCGGCTTGAATGATAAATCACGCCCCTTGGTCCAAACCGCCTGTAAAATGTCATACATCACATCTACACGTTGCTCTTCTGCTACGCTGTAATAAAGCTTTGCCATATTTAAGGTGCTTTCAGCAGTCGGACGACAGAACGGGGTAAATTTCACTTCTGAACGCTTGGAAAGACGGGTCGCCAAACTCCAATCAAAAAAGTCCCGACCGTGATAACTCAGCGGAAATAAGTTCAACTGAATATTATAATAATTTGCGAGTTCTTCTTTGATATATGCCAATAATAACCAACTGATCGGGTCTTCTAAGGCAATATATAAATCAAGTTCAGGATGCATGGCCTGAATTTCAGCAAGCTCTTCTGCATCACTCATCAAATGCTCACGCCATTCAATGTGATTGATCAGAAAAATAGGGTTATCAATCAATAATTTTTGTTGTTTTAAACGACGAGTTAACCGTAATAAATCATCCACTGCATGATATTTACGTCCACCAAATTCAAAATAGCTTTCTAAAATTGGGTTTTGACCAAACACGCGTTCTGGAAAATTTTGCGGTTTTTGATGCTGACTGGCCATCACGAATAAAGTACGCAATTTGCCATACTGCTGCTGCCACAGCATATGAAATACATCTTCGAGTAAATAAAGAAAATTTTGACCGGTTAGCGGTGTATTTCTAAGAATTGTTTCCGCTTGTTGTAATGCTTCTTGAGTCGGTTGTTCTGGTTTTTCATCATCATAACTAAAACGATGTTGATTGGCTAAGATTTTGGCGTCTTCTAAACTATAATTGCGCCATTCTTCTATGGTCATGCCATTGGGGGGTTCTGCTGCGGTATTGGAAATAATCACTTTAAGTGGCTTTAAATCATCACTTAAAAGATCTTCCAATTGGGTCAGTTGCTGTACAGCAAGATAGCTATAAACATCATCTAAACGCAGATAAATACTCAGTCCCTGTTCCGTAGATAACACCTCTTGACGAATCGGCTTTTGGTAAAACCAACTCGATCGGATTGGATCAAACCAACGGCGTAACAGTGACATGCGTAGAGCCTCGAAATAAGCACTGAAAAATAAAAGAAAATCTGATTGAAACTCGCTCAAGCATACCATTCATTCACGGGTGATGCTGAGAAAATTAATTCTAACCAGTCATAACAAAACTTATAACAATTTGAATCTGAATGATCAATATCCCAAAACTCGATAAAATTTAAATCGTTAGGTCAATGCAATAAAAAGCACCCAATCCATGAGTGCTTTTATTTTGTTTGGGAATCTTATTTTAACGCTTAGATTTCACGCACCGCACCTTTCGACGCACTGGTGGTATGCATAGCATAAGCTTTTAATGCTTTTGAAACCTTACGTGGACGTTCTTCAGCTGGCTGCCAACCTTTTTGGTCTTGAACTTTACGGCGTGCAGCTAAGGTTGCATCATCAACAGCGAGATGAATTGTACGATTTGGAATATCGATTTCAATCAAATCACCATCTTCAACCAATCCAATAACACCGCCCTCAGCAGCTTCTGGCGATACGTGACCAATGGAAAGACCTGAAGAACCACCAGAGAAACGACCATCTGTAAGTAAAGCACATTCTTTACCTAAGCCTTTCGATTTTAGATAGCTGGTTGGGTAAAGCATTTCTTGCATACCCGGACCACCGCGTGGACCTTCATAACGGATGACAACCACATCACCAGCTTTGATTTCATGACCAAGAATTGAATCTACAGCAGCGTCTTGGCTTTCAAAGACACGAGCCGTACCATTAAATTTCAGGATCGAATCATCTACACCCGCAGTTTTTACAATACAACCATCTACAGCGATGTTTCCGTACAGTACAGCCAAACCACCGTCTTTAGAGAATGCATGTTCAGCATTACGGATCACACCTTTTTCACGGTTACCATCTAAAGTTTGATAATAACGGTTTTGTGAAAATGCTGTTTGAGTCGGAACACCGCCTGGTGCTGAACGGAAGAACTCGTAAACCTCTGGATCTTCGGTACGAATAATATCCCATTTATCTAAAGCATCTTTCAACGTATTTTCATGTACGGTATAGACTGATGTATCCAATAGACCAGCACGATCCAATTCACCTAGAATTGACATGATACCGCCTGCACGATGGACATCTTCCATATGGACATCTTGTTTTGCAGGGGCAACTTTACACAACACAGGCACTTTACGCGATAAACGATCAATATCGTCCATGGTAAAATCAACACCTGCTTCATGTGCCGCAGCCAATAAATGCAATACGGTATTGGTTGAACCACCCATTGCAATATCTAGCGTCATCGCATTTTCATAAGACGCTTTGGTCGCAATTGAACGCGGTAATATGGTGTAGTCATCTTGTTCATAATGGCGCTTTGCCAACTTAACAATCAATTGACCGGCTTTTTCAAATAATTTTTGACGATTTGCATGGGTTGCTAAAGTTGAACCATTACCCGGTAAAGATAAACCAAGGGCTTCTGTCAAACAGTTCATTGAGTTGGCTGTAAACATACCTGAACATGAACCACAAGTTGGGCAAGCTGAACGCTCGTATTGTTTTACTTCTTCATCGGTAAAACTATCATCAGCAGCAACCACCATTGCATCAACGAGATCAATCGCATGTTCTGTACCACGGATTTTAACTTTACCCGCTTCCATTGGGCCGCCAGACACAAATACCACAGGAATGTTTAGACGCATTGCCGCCATTAACATTCCTGGTGTGATTTTGTCACAGTTAGAAATACATACCATGGCATCTGCACAATGCGCATTGACCATGTATTCAACAGAATCAGCAATCAAATCACGCGAAGGCAATGAATACAGCATGCCGTCATGCCCCATTGCAATACCATCATCGACTGCAATCGTATTGAATTCTTTTGCCACACCACCCGCTGCTTGAATCTGTTCAGCAACCAGCTGACCTAAGTCTTTTAAATGCACATGACCAGGGACAAACTGAGTAAATGAGTTGACTACCGCAATAATCGGTTTACCAAAATCTTCATCTTTCATTCCTGTTGCACGCCATAAGCCACGTGCACCAGCCATATTTCTTCCATGTGTCGATGTTTTTGAACGATAGTCAGGCATTTGTATTTCCAACATTGTTTGAGCTTGAAATGAATATCAATTCACTCTGGCTAAATAAAACTGATATAGCAATAAATCAGTCGAAATATGAACACATCATACTATAACTTAGCATATAACCAATGATCTTGAGCATGATCTTTTTTTAAACAAGACGTGTCTATTGATATTCCAACAAGCTTTATAGATAAATAAAACATTAGAATTTAATATAACGCTATCGTGTTGGATAAAACACAAAACTTCTATGAATAATTTTTTATTTTTTAATAAAAAATATTTATCATTTAACAAAATTCACTAAATTTTATTTTATAAAAGGCATCAAAAAGAAGCCCGTTCATTCATTTTGCACAGATTATTTCTGTTTAATCAAAATGTTTTGTTGCTGATGTTTCTGCTGGGCTAAATTGGCAATCAATATTATTTGGTGATGTATGATTTATTCAAAATAAACCAGAACAGTAAATAATTTAAAACGCCCGATGAATTTCATCGGGCGTTGGCATGCAATAAAGCTCAATCTATTTGAAGAATAAACACCTTCTTTTAAACTGAATTTATTTGATTATGCATTCAGTTTTACCAAGTGATGTTTACTCGGCGATTAGGTGCTAAACACTCAACCAATTGAATTTTTTTGTTCATTCCATTGCATTTCTGATACACATCCGTTTTATTTTCTGCTGAAAATTGAATTTGATCCGCAGGAATACCCTGTTGTTTCAATAAATCTACAACGGTATTGGCTCTCGCCGCTGATAACCTTTGGTTATACGGAAATGAACCTAAACGGTCAGTATAACCAGCAACAAAAATCTTGCTATTCCCATCAGTTTGCTTAATTTGATCAGCAATTTTGCTAATCACTTCAGGATTTTTTACCCCACTTTTACCTGAATGATCAAAATAGAATAAAACACTGGCTGATTGGCCTGTAGCGGATAGAGCCGTTTGTTCTGTCGCGGATTGGTTATTGATACCCCAAGCCATCAGACCTTGGCATTGTTCACCTTTCCAATATAAGTTTTCTGAACGGTAGTGCTTATCAAAGTCTATGCGCAACTGGCAACGTTTATATTGATTTGAACTCGGCTCTCGAACATCCAATACATAGTTCCAAGTTTTAACAGCAAAAAGGCCCTCAGAAAATTGCGGATTCCCCAAAACATGGCGAATCTGATCTTTGCTTAAACCTTTATCTAAACGTGCCACGTCATCATATTCATAACGATTCACTTGCTTTAAATAACTGTCTTTCACTTCAGGAAAATGAATTTCTTGGGTATTTGATGTTTCAACTTCAGCTGCATGACTCAATGACATCACAAGACCACTGAATACACTGAACATAATTTTTTTGTTAAATGCTTTCATTTTTTCTCTCTTAAAAATTTGCGAAGAAAAAGGAAGACCGTTCGATCTTCCTTGTCTCGTGATTTAGTCAATTACACCACTGATACCGATACGAACACTTGGGTCGCCTTGAGATGCTGCTGCAACACCACCTGTAATCGACCAACGTCCGTTGTCTGCAGTTTTACGTAAGGTCACACCTACCGCATTCTCACCACCATGGTATGCCGCACCTGCTGCATAGGTATATTTACCAGGAATATATGGTGCTGATTCAAGTGCCATTGCTGCTGCAATACCCGCATTGGCTTTTTTCTCAACATCATCAATCCGGTTATTGGTAATACGGAAAGCGTTGTCTAACTTGTTGCTGACATTGTCAATTTTGCTATTCAATGCTTGATCCGCTTGGTTCAATGCATCGATTGCACCACCGACATTGTTATACTTAGAATCACCTACATTGTAAGTTGGTGCAGTGAAGCTACCCGTAATGTTGTCATAGCCAGCACCACCGCCAAGATAATTCACAACTGCTTGGTTGGTCGTGTTCAATTGGCTGCCGTTGACTGCATCTTTTGATGTTGCATTGACTGCGCCATCTTTAACACCTGTCACAACGCGGTTGCCATCTGTACCCGCCACACTCACACTTGTACCACCAGTATCTTTCGCAACTGTAACTGTTGCGTCTTTACCTGCTTGTTGAACTAAGCCGACAGTACCATTGTTAATATCATTTTTGATATTGCTGATATCCGTTGAGTTTTGATCAACTTGTTGCTGAACATTCCACAATTGACCGCCATTTACAGCATCTTTAGAACCTTGAGTGACTGCACCATCTTTTACATTGCTAATGGTTGTACCATTTGTACCACCACCAAGTGTGATCTTATCTTTTGATGCATCGTCATATTTAACGGCATTATTGGCAAGCTCATTGACATTGTTATTCACAGTGCCAATTGCGCTATCTAACTGCCCTTTATTAACTGCATCTGTAGCATTTACAGCATTTGCCACGTTGGTAATTGTTTTATTACCCGCGTTAATACCTGCCACCGTTACACTTGGTCCACCGGCAATGGTTAATCCTGTGTTGTTTATCACAACCGCATTATTACCAATTGAGATTCCAGCATTATTGAGAACCGTATCACCTGCTTTCACAGAATCAACTGTTAAATCTTTTGCTGTTGATACTTCATAGTTGTCTGAACCATCAGCATTTTTGCTCTTATTCACAACAATATTCTGACCATTAGAAACAGTCGTTTTAGATGTTGTTGCTGCAGAACCAATGGCTTTATCCAATGCTGTTAAAGCATCACCAACATTGGACTGATTACCTTGTGCAACATTATAGGTTGGCCCAGTAATGGTGCCATCAGCATTGACCTTCGCATTACCGCCCAAACCATTTACAAGTGCGTTTTGAGTGGTAACAACTTGGTTACCAACAGCTTTTAACTGCGCTACGTTTACAGCATCAGCATCTGCGCTACCCGCTGCAACACCTGTAATTTGACGATAAATACCGCTTGCCGCATCACCAACTGCTACTGCACCAGTTGTTGATGTTGTATTGCTAATCGCTGTTTTGTCTGCACTTGTTGCAGCTGACAGCGCATAACCTGCAACACCTGCACTAGTTGTCGCCGCTGAGCCATTGCCTAACACAACTGAACCAGCAACTGTTTTAGTCACATTGTTTCCAAGTACAAACGTATCATCTGTAAGCACTTGGTTATTATTACCTACAGAATAACTGTTCGCACCATCAACAATGGTCGGATCACCAATCGCACCAGAATGGTTGCCTTTCACTTTATTGCCCGTACCAATACTGATTGATTGTGTACCTAATGCCTCAGCACCTTGACCAATAGCAATGGATTGTTTGCCCTCAGCTTTTGTATTGTGACCTAATGCAACAGCACTATCTGCACCCGTTGCCACAATTGCATTTACACCAATCGCTGTAGAGTTTAAACCACCCGCACTTGAGTCATTGGTTGTACCTAAATCACCTTTCGACATATCTGCATTGGTATGGAAGAACTTAATACCATCGGTATTCATCTTCTGTACTGTTTGGCCAATCGTCAGACGATCTGTGGTTTCTTGACCTTGCTTATCGTAGGTTAAGAATAATGAGTCTTGGTTTTTATTGTCAGGTTTCGTATTTACAACTTGATCAATAATATTCACTTTGTTGCCATTACCATCTACAACTTCAGTGATGTTTTTCGTGACAGCTTGCTTCAATTGCTCTTCAGTCGCGGCTCTACCTTTAGTCGCAAAATCACTTGCTCTTAAGTCAGTATTACTTAAGCCTTCGATTGTATTGCTGGCTTTATTTACAACAACATTACCTACTGTCACTTTGTCGAAGTTTACGTCTTTCGCTGTCGCAACTTGATAGTTACTTGAACCATCTGCATTGGTACCTGCAGTCACAACAACGTTGTCTCCAGCTGTAACTGTGGTCTTCGCTTTGGTTGCTGAATCTTTAATGCTGTTGATTGCACCATCAATTGTGTTTGAACCCGTGCCACCAATGTTGCTTGTCGTAATGATGCCAGTCGTTGCATCTCTCGTGGTCAAACCGCCAATTGCATTTTTCAGACTATTACCAACATCGTACAATTGACTACCGTTGATCGCATCAGTTGATGTTGCGTTAATAGCGCCTGCTTTAACGTTGGTGATCGTGGTTCCACCTGTACCTCCAAGGGTTACGTTGTCATAGTTTGCACTACCATCAGCATTTTTGTCGTACTTCACTGCAAACTTATCAGTTTCACCTTGCGATGCATTCAGGGTATTGATCGCTTTGTTAATGCTGGTTTCTGTGTTGCCACTACCATCTTTCACTGTCAACGCTGTGTTATCTACACCTGCAATGGTATTGCCTGAGCCATCTTTAACCGAGATACCATCTTTACCGATCACTGTAGAACCATTTGTACCATTGGTGCCATCGTTCACTGTAATGCCAGTTAAGTTATTGAGGTTTTTATTTAACTCAATCGCAACTTGACCATTTGCAACCTTCGTAGTGATGTTGCTATCTGCACCAACAACTTCAACCGCTTCGCCTAGGTTCTTCTGAACTTTAGCGCCATCTGCTGCTTGTAATGCAAAGCCTTTACTGGTCGCTGCATTAGTCGCGTCAACAACTGCATTGTTCAAATCACCAGCGTTAACACCTTTGCTCGCATTGGCCTCTTTAGTGTAGTCACCCGCACTCGCAACATTGTTTAAGCTTGTACCACCTGTTGTGGTGATCTTGCCTGTCGTTGCATCTTTAGTACTACTTGAAGCACTACCTGCTAATGTGATGTTGTTATAGTTTGCACTGCCATCAGCATTCTTGTCGTACTTCACTGCAAACTTATCAGTTTCACCTTGCGATGCATTCAGGGTATTGATCGCTTTGTTAATGCTGGTTTCTGTGTTGCCACTACCGTCTTTCACTGTCAACGCTGTGTTATCTACACCTGCAATGGTATTGCCTGAGCCATCTTTAACCGAGATACCATCTTTACCGATCACTGTAGAACCATTTGTACCATTGGTGCCATCGTTCACTGTAATGCCAGTTAAGTTATTGAGGTTTTTATTTAACTCAATCGCAACTTGACCATTTGCAACCTTCGTAGTGATGTTGCTATCTGCACCAACAACTTCAACCGCTTCGCCTAGGTTCTTCTGAACTTTAGCGCCATCTGCTGCTTGTAATGCAAAGCCTTTACTGGTCGCTGCATTAGTCGCGTCAACAACTGCATTGTTCAAATCACCAGCGTTAACACCTTTGCTCGCATTGGCCTCTTTAGTGTAGTCACCCGCACTCGCAACATTGTTTAAGCTTGTACCACCTGTTGTGGTGATCTTGCCTGTCGTTGCATCTTTAGTACTACTTGAAGCACTACCTGCTAATGTGATGTTGTTATAGTTTGCACTGCCATCAGCATTCTTGTCGTACTTCACTGCAAACTTATCAGTTTCACCTTGCGATGCATTCAGGGTATTGATCGCTTTGTTAATGCTGGTTTCTGTGTTGCCACTACCGTCTTTCACTGTCAACGCTGTGTTATCTACACCTGCAATGGTATTGCCTGAGCCATCTTTAACCGAGATACCATCTTTACCGATCACTGTAGAACCATTTGTACCATTGGTGCCATCGTTCACTGTAATGCCAGTTAAGTTATTGAGGTTTTTATTTAACTCAATCGCAACTTGACCATTTGCAACCTTCGTAGTGATGTTGCTATCTGCACCAACAACTTCAACCGCTTCGCCTAGGTTCTTCTGAACTTTAGCGCCATCTGCTGCTTGTAATGCAAAGCCTTTACTGGTCGCTGCATTAGTCGCGTCAACAACTGCATTGTTCAAATCACCAGCGTTAACACCTTTGCTCGCATTGGCCTCTTTAGTGTAGTCACCCGCACTCGCAACATTGTTTAAGCTTGTACCACCTGTTGTGGTGATCTTGCCTGTCGTTGCATCTTTAGTACTACTTGAAGCACTACCTGCTAATGTGATGTTGTTATAGTTTGCACTGCCATCAGCATTCTTGTCGTACTTCACTGCAAACTTATCAGTTTCACCTTGCGATGCATTCAGGGTATTGATCGCTTTGTTAATGCTGGTTTCTGTGTTGCCACTACCGTCTTTCACTGTCAACGCTGTGTTATCTACACCTGCAATGGTATTGCCTGAGCCATCTTTAACCGAGATACCATCTTTACCGATCACTGTAGAACCATTTGTACCATTGGTGCCATCGTTCACTGTAATGCCAGTTAAGTTATTGAGGTTTTTATTTAACTCAATCGCAACTTGACCATTTGCAACCTTCGTAGTGATGTTGCTATCTGCACCAACAACTTCAACCGCTTCGCCTAGGTTCTTCTGAACTTTAGCGCCATCTGCTGCTTGTAATGCAAAGCCTTTACTGGTCGCTGCATTAGTCGCGTCAACAACTGCATTGTTCAAATCACCAGCGTTAACACCTTTGCTCGCATTGGCCTCTTTAGTGTAGTCACCCGCACTCGCAACATTGTTTAAGCTTGTACCACCTGTTGTGGTGATCTTGCCTGTCGTTGCATCTTTAGTACTACTTGAAGCACTACCTGCTAATGTGATGTTGTTATAGTTTGCACTGCCATCAGCATTCTTGTCGTACTTCACTGCAAACTTGTCAGTTTCACCTTGCGATGCATTGAGAGTATTGATCGCTTTGTTAATGCTGGTTTCTGTGTTGCCACTACCATCTTTCACTGTCAACGCTGTGTTATCTACACCTGCAATAGTATTGCCTGAGCCATCTTTAACCGAGATACCATCTTTACCGATCACTGTAGAACCATTTGTACCATTGGTTCCATCGTTCACTGTAACGCTGGTTAAGTTCAAGTCTTTGCTTAAAGCAAACGCAACATTGTTACCTGTCTTGGTTGCGGTAAGGTTAGTATCCGCTGGCGTAGCTACACCAATATCAACCGTATCTCCCGCTTTGATCGCACCAGTATTCTGACCGTTGGTTTGTAAGTTAAAGCCACCTTTTAAGGTCGTGATGTCAGATGTATTGGTTGCGATATTCGACGTATTGGTTGCAATGTCTTTGCTATTCTGAGCTACATTCTGGTTTGTCGTATAAAGCTGACTACCATTGATTGCATCTGTTGAGTTTGCAGAAACATCACCCGCTTTAACATTTGTCAGCGTTGTACCTGCAGCGCCACCGCCTAAAGTCACTTTATCTTTAGTTGTGGCGTTATCGTATTTCACTGCCGAATTATCTGTTGCTGTTTGTTGTCCCGCCAAAGCATCTAATTGACCTTTGTTTACAACATCTTTCGCATCAGTTCCTGCTTCTACACCACTGATCTTGTTGGTTGTTTTATCTATAACAACATTACCAACTGTCACTTTATCTGCGGTTATACCAGCAGTGTTAATCACTGTATTACCTGTAGTAACGCTGGTTAAGTTCAAATCTTTACTTAAAGCAAACGCGACATTGTTACCTGTCTTGGTCGCTGTAAGGTTAGTGTCCGCTGGAGTTGCTACACCAATATCAATCGTGTCACCCGCTTTAATCGCACCACTATTCTGACCGTTAGTTTGTAAGTTAAAACCACCTTTTAAGGTCGTGATGTCAGATGTATTGGTCGCAATATTTGATGTATTGGTTGCAATGTCTTTGCTATTCTGAGCTACATTCTGGTTTGTCGTATAAAGCTGACTACCATTGATTGCATCTGTTGAGTTTGCAGAAACATCACCCGCTTTAACATTTGTCAGCGTTGTACCTGTAGCGCCACCGCCTAAAGTCACTTTATCTTTAGTTGTGGCGTTGTCGTATTTCACTGCCGAATTATCTGTTACTGTTTGTTGTCCCGCCAAAGCATCTAATTGACCTTTGTTTACAACATCTTTCGTATCAGTTCCTGCTTCTACACCACTGATCTTGTTGGTTGTTTTATCTATAACAACATTGCCAACAGTCACTTTATCTGCGGTTATACCAGCAGTGTTAATCACTGTATTACCTGTAGTAACGCTGGTTAAGTTCAAGTCTTTGCTTAAAGCAAACGCGACATTATTACCTGTCTTGGTTGCGGTAAGGTTGGTGTCCGCTGGAGTTGCTACACCAATATCAACCGTATCGCCCGCTTTGATCGCACCACTATTCTTACCGTTAGTTTGTAAATTAAAGCCACCTTTTAAGGTACTGATATCAGACGTATTTGTTGCGATATTCGACGTATTGGTCGTAATTTGATTACCTTGATTAGTGACAGTGGTATTTAACGTACTAATGTCTGATGTGTTTTTCGCAACATTTTGATTAGTCGTAAATAATTGGCCACCATTCACAGCATCTGTTGATGCTGCTGTACTGATATCACCTGCTGCTACATTGGTAATCTTTTTACCACCTGCATTGATCCCAGTCGTTTTATCAACCACCACAGTACCAACAGTCACTTTATCCGCGGTTACACCAGTGTTGTTAATCACGGTATTACCTGTAGTAACGCTGGTTAAGTTCAAGTCTTTGCTTAAAGCAAACGCAACATTGTTACCTGTCTTGGTTGCGGTAAGGTTGGTATCCGCTGGCGTAGCTACACCAATATCAATCGTGTCACCCGCTTTAATCGCACCACTATTCTTACCGTTAGTTTGTAAGTTAAAACCACCTTTTAAGGTACTGATATCAGACGTATTGGTCGTAATTTGATTACCTTGATTGGTAACAGTGGTATTTAACGTACTAATGTCTGATGTGTTTTTCGCAACATTTTGATTAGTCGTAAATAATTGACCACCATTCACAGCATCTGTTGATGTTGCTGAGCTGATATCACCTGCCGCTACATTGGTAATCTTTTTACCACCCGCATTGATTCCAGTCGTTTTATCAACCACCACAGTACCAACAGTCACTTTATCTGCGGTTACACCAGCATTGTTAATCACGGTATTACCTGTGGTAACGCTGGTTAAGTTCAAGTCTTTGCTTAAAGCAAACGCAACATTGTTACCTGTCTTGGTTGCGGTAAGGTTAGTATCCGCTGGCGTAGCTACACCAATATCAACCGTGTCACCCGCTTTAATCGCACCACTGTTCTTACCGTTAGTTTGTAAGTTAAAACCACCTTTTAATGTACTGATATCAGTACCTTGGTTGGTAACAGTTGTCGTCAAATTACTTACATTTTGATTAGTCGTAAATAATTGACCACCATTCACAGCATCTGTTGATCCTGCTGTACTGATATCACCTGCCGCTACATTGGTAATCTTTTTACCACCCGCATTGATCCCAGTCGTTTTATCAACCACCACAGTACCAACAGTCACTTTATCCGCTGTTACACCAGCGTTGTTTATCACTGTATTACCTGTGGTAACACTGGTTAAATTCAAGTCTTTGCTTAAAGCAAACGCAACATTGTTACCTGTCTTGGTTGCGGTAAGGTTGGTATCCGCTGGCGTAGCTACACCAATATCAACCGTATCTCCCGCTTTAATCGCACCACTATTCTTACCGTTGGTTTGTAAATTAAAGCCACCTTTTAAGGTGCTGATATCAGATGTATTGGTTGCAATATTCGACGTATTGGTCGTGATTTGATTACCTTGATTAGTGACAGTAGTATTTAACGTACTAATGTCTGATGTGTTTTTCGCAACATTTTGATTAGTCGTAAATAATTGGCCACCATTCACAGCATCTGTTGATGCTGCTGTACTGGTATCACCTGCCGCTACATTGGTAATCTTTTTACCACCTGCATTGATCCCAGTCGTTTTATCAAGCACCACAGTACCAACAGTCACTTTATCCGCTGTTACACCAGCGTTGTTAATCACTGTGTTACCTGTAGTAACGCTGGTTAAGTTCAAGTCTTTGCTTAAAGCAAACGCAACATTATTACCTGTCTTAGTTGCTGTAAGGTTGGTATCCGCTGGCGTAGCTACACCAATATCAACCGTGTCACCCGCTTTAATCGCACCACTGTTCTTACCATTAGTTTGTAAGTTAAAGCCGCCTTTTAATGTACTGATATCAGATGTATTGGTCGTGATTTGATTACCTTGATTGGTAACAGTTGTCGTCAAATTACTTACGTTTTGATTAGTCGTAAATAATTGACCACCATTCACTGCATCTGTTGATGCTGCTGTACTGATATCACCTGCCGCTACATTGGTAATCTTTTTACCGCCCGCATTGATCCCAGTCGTTTTATCAACCACCACAGTACCAACAGTAACTTTATCCGCGGTTACACCAGCGTTGTTAATCACGGTATTACCTGTAGTAACGCTGGTTAAGTTCAAGTCTTTGCTTAAAGCAAATGCGACATTGTTACCTGTCTTGGTTGCGGTAAGGTTAGTGTCTGCTGGTGTTGCTACACCAATATCAACTGTGTCACCCGCTTTAATCGCACCACTATTCTTACCATTAGTTTGTAAGTTAAAACCACCTTTTAATGTGCTGATATCATTACCTTGATTGGTAACAGTTGTCGTCAAATTACTTACGTTTTGATTGGTTGTAGTTAATTGACCAAAGTTAACGGCATCACCTGTTGCTGTCCCTGCAGCAACATTTGTAATTTTTTGACTGTTTAAATTTGCCCCACCATTTAAATTACTTATACCTGTAACAGTCTGAGTTCCACCTATCGTACTATTTCCTGTAACAGCACTTGCGCCATTTACCTGCAAACCTGTAGAAGTCACTGTTCCTGCAAAGTTAGGAGCATCTGCTATTTGTATTGCAATTGCACCGCTCTGATCTGTTACCGTTTTAACATTCGCACCGCTATAAGTACCAGTTGTTGTTGCTGTTCCACTAATTGCAATACTATCTCCAAGCTTACGATTAATATCTGTCGTATCGCCCGATTTTCTAGCATTTCCAGTGAATGTTATGGCTTTATTTGCTTGTGTGCTTACAGTATCAAGTTGACCTTTATTGACGGCTTGATCAGCTGTTGTGGCATTAGCAACATTATTAATCGTAGTGTTAGCTGCATTGATGCCACTACTCGTAACACTTGGACCGCCTGTAATTGTTAAGCCAGTATTATCTAACTTACTATTTCCAGTCGTAACAGTTGTAAATGTTGGTGTTGCACTTGTAGCAACTGAATACGATATTGAACCATCGGCAGCTGTTGTAGGCGTAACAACAATATTTGAACCACCTGTAACACTTCGTTGAGTCGCTTTAATTGCGTCATCAATTGTTGTTTTACCCGTTCCACCAATATTAGTTGGGGCTGTATATGCATTGGTTGCTGCATTATATGCAGCACCACTACCTACACCTAAAGCACCAGCCAAACGACCATTTGTATCATCATAAGCTTTGTCTAGTTGAGCAACTGTCACAGCATCTGATGCTGCTGAACCATCTGCTACGTTTTGAATTCGACGGTTACCAGCTGCTGTACCATTACCAACTGATACGGCTCCAACAGTTGGAGCCGCTTGCGATGTTAAAAATCCTGTCCCAGTAATAGCTGATGTTATTGAGTTTGAACCTAACGCCACACTGTTATCGATAGAAGCAACGGCATTAGAGCCTATTGCCGTACCCGCAACAGTTGAACCAGTTACTTTAGCGTTTACACCTATTGCTGTACCTTTTGTTGTTCCAGCAGCAGTAACAGATTGAGCACCAACAGCAACACCGCTATCATTGATATCAAATGTAAATGAATCAGCCGAAGCACCTGTCCCCAATGCAAAGCTTTGTCCCCAGCTTTGTGCGCCTTTACCAATTGCAATAGAATTGATATCAGTTGTGCCACCAGTAGCTGTAGCTCCATCACCTATTGCAATACTACCACTAGCTGATGTTTGAGCATTTCGTCCAATAGCAATTGCACCAATACCAGAAGTCCCCGAATCAGTACCTATCGCTATTGATGAAGTATTAGACGCTACAGCTCCCGAACCCAGAGCAACACTTGACTCACCTGTTGCTTTAGTATCAACACCTGCAGCAAGTGCCCATTGTGCAGCTTCAGTATTATGTCCTAAAGCAGTACCGCCTTTTCCTGTAACCTTCGCATAGCTCCCATATGCTGTTGCACCTAGTACTCCACCACCCGAAGCATTACAACCTGCAACAGTAGAGTACGTACCAGAACCATCGGTTATCGCCCCAGTTGTTCCATTGGTTTGAGCTTTATAAACTGTTGTATTTCCACCAGATACGCAATCTGCATCATTTTTATTTCCTTGTGCTTGCATATCTATAGTGTTAGCCATAGCCTCTGGACTAAACGCTACCATCAAGCTAACTGTTGCTGCCCCAATAATTCCAGTGACTTTTGAAGACTTGGTTTTCCCTTTTGCCAATTCAGAAACTGCAACCCATGCCGACAAAGTCGCATTCCAAATCACTTTGTAGATCTTATTCATATTACTTTTCCTTTAGGAGGTGCATTACAGCCGCTGATTTCGCCTCAATAATGCATATAAAATGTACAATTTTTTTTATTTAACAATTTACATACATTTAAAGCAATAGAAAAATTGAGATATATTTCACTTATTTTATTTTTTTAAACACATGGTCTAAACTTTTAAATAAAAAGTAAAATAACCATACATTTTTTAATTTTTATAGCTATAAATCAGCAATTTATATACCAATCAAAAAACATTAAGATTTATTAAATACATATTGTTCTTAAATCGAGCATGTGACAAAATTTGTCACATTTAACAAAATAATGTGAGACTTAGTTTACATTTGACATATTGTTAAATTTCGATTAACTGCCTATGCTTATTCAGTTAACAATTTTTTATTGTGTAATAGGTCACAATAATTCTAGTTTAAATCTCTAAATCATCTGTTTGTTTAGATTAAGTTAAAAATAAGACCTATTTCTATCAATTTAAAGTGAAAAATTTTATATAAAAAAGTGATATTTATTTTAAAAATGAATGTTGGTTAATTTAGATTTACGCGAATTTTAAGAGTGCTGTAAAAGACATCTTCTGACTATTTCCAAACCAGATAGGTGATCAGAACAAAATATACAATTGATCGTATTTTATTTTTTACATAGAAAAACCCGTATTTTCATTTGAAAACGCCACCGTATAATCAGGTTTGCTATAATTCAATTTAAAATTTAATCTGAGCATAACCTTTGAAGATCATTTTTGCAGGTACACCCGAATTTGCAGCTTCTGCTTTAGCAGCACTCATTGAAACTGATCACGAAATCGTCGCTGTGTATACTCAACCTGACCGTAAATCAGGTCGTGGACAAAAATTGACAGCTTCAGCCGTGAAACAACTTGCGCTCGCAAATAACTTACCCGTCTATCAACCACTTCATTTCAAAGCATCAACAGACGAAGGCTTAACGGCTCAACAAGAATTAGCAGCTTTGGGTGCAGATGTACTGGTGGTTGCGGCTTATGGTTTAATTTTGCCTCAGGCCATATTAGATACACCGCGCTATGGTTGTTTAAATATTCATGGTTCTTTGCTACCACGTTGGCGTGGTGCTGCTCCGATTCAGCGTGCCATTGCAACGGGTGACACTGAAACCGGAGTAACGATCATGAAAATGGCGGCTGGACTAGATACAGGCGATATGATCTTTAAAACAGTTTGCCCAATCACAGCACAAGAAACCTCAGCGACTTTATATGACAAACTTGCGCTCCAAGGCGCTGAAGCAATTTGTGTGGTATTAGAGTCAGAACAAAAATTACAACAATATTTAGATGCACGTGAAGTGCAAGATGAACAATTTACGGTATATGCACATAAACTCACAAAAGCTGAAGCACAAATTGATTGGACTAAATCAGCAGTTGAACTTGATCGTAATATTCGGGCATTCAATCCTTGGCCAGTCGCATTTACACCAATAGATGAAAGCAATAATTTACGTGTGTGGAATTCTCAAATTTCAGACCTTACAGCCAATGGCGAAGCACCCGGAACCATTATCGAAATGAACAAACAAGGTGTACATGTGCTGTGTGGAGATGGTGTGATTTGTCTGACTAGCCTACAATGGCCAGGTGGCAAAGCCATTAACCCTGTACAAATTATACAAAGCCATAAACTTTCAGTAGGAAATATATTCGCATGAGCCAAATTCAATCATCTGCAAAAAATTTGAATTTGCGCGCACAAGTGGTTAAAACACTTTTAGCTGTTCAAAATGGACAGTCTTTGGCTTCCGTTTTAAACCAACATATCAATATTATTTCTGAACGTGATCGTGGTTTATACCATGAGCTTACTTTGGGCTGTTTACGTCAGTGGTATTCTTTAAAAGCAATTACCTTACCCTTGCTCACAAAACCGTTAGACAATGAGGCACTAGAAAGTTGCTTATATTTGGGTTTATACCAGATTTTATGCACCCGTATTCCTGCACATGCGGCGATTTCAGAAACTGTCAATGCAGCGAAGCAATTAGGTTTTGAACCGATGAGTGGTTTGGTCAATGCCATCCTTCGTCGTGTTTCACGTGAAACAACTGAGTTTCAAACGGCTTTGAATAATACCCATGGTTTACCAAGCTGGCTGTTCAAACGACTTAAAAAAGATTGGGCTGATCTACTCCCTGAAATCTGTCAAAATTTAAAACAAGTTGCCCCACTAACGCTGCGTGTCAATGAACGTCAAATTAGTCGTGATGAATATCTTGATATTTTAGATGAAGAACAGATTGATGCTCGTCCTTGTACACTTTCAGATGTTGGTATAGTTCTGGAACAAACGGGCAATATTACTCATTTACCTGGCTTTGAAGAAGGCGGGTTTTCTGTTCAAGATGAACATGCTCAATTGTGTGCAACACTGTTACCCAACTTAGATGACAAGGTCATTATCGATGCTTGTGCAGCACCGGGTGGTAAAGCAGCTCATATCTTAGAACGTTTCAATCCTAAAAAATTAATCGCACTTGATCATGATGCTAAACGCTTATTGCGTGTTTCAGAAAACTTGGAACGCCTTGAATTAAATGTTGATGCAACAGTTGAGATCATCACAGCAGATGCTACAACATGGGTGCCTAAAGAATTGGTCGATTGCATCGTATTGGATGCACCATGTTCTGCTATTGGTGTTCTACGTCGTCATCCTGATATTCGCTTATTGCGTCAATCTACAGATATTCAGCAAGTGGTCGATCTGCAAAAGCAAATTTTAAAGCATATGTGGCAGCAGCTTAAAGTTGGCGGAACACTACTTTATATTACCTGCTCAATTCTAAAAGTTGAAAATGAACAGCAGATGGTCGAATTTTTTGCTGAACATGCAGATGCTGAAGAAATCAAGATTGACGCAAACTGGGGAATAGAACAAATTCACGGTCGTCAATTGTTGCCTGAAGCGCATCATGGTGATGGTTTCTATTATTGTCGAATTCAAAAAACAGCTTAAAAAACGCATTAAAAAAGCAGGCTCATTCGCCTGCTTTTTTTGGCTCAAGTTTAAAGGGTATGGTGATCTTTGACTTCTTCCAGAACTTCATCCAGTTCTTCAGGATTTTTCATCAAATGTAGGATCGATAAAATCAACCCACCCCATAAAAATACCATTGAAATAATCATCATCACGATTGCAGAAGTATTCATTTTGACGCTCCTATCGATCTTTCATTTTGCTAAGGACTAAAGCAATAACAGCACAGAAAATCACACTGCCCCAACCAAAGAACATCAACATACTAGAACTATAGGTATCGTATCCATTTTTAATCAAGCTAAAAACGGTCATAGATAAAGTGACCAGCAAAATTAAAGAAGTGATTACGGTTAAAGTGAAATCCCAACCTTTACCAAGCTGCACAGTTGAAATACGATTCACATGATCACGTAATTCCATCAATGCTGAACGTTTAAACCACGCTATCGAAATGATTGACAATAATGCACCGCCAATAATCCCAATGTTATTGATAAAGTGATCGACGATATCTACCAGTTTAATCGAGTTCACGCTAGAGAATAAGAAAATTGAAACCAGCGCACTACCACCGCCAATGATGCTTACGGCTTTTTTACGCCCCCATTTTAACTTGTCTTGCATCGCTGCAATCGGCACTTCAAGGATACTCACCATTGAAGAAATACCCGCAACAAATAAAGAAGAGAAGAACAGTAAACCGAATAAATCCGCACCAGTCCCTAAACTAGAAATGATTTTAGGGAAAGCAATGAATGCCAAGCCGATACCACCACTGACCACTTGGTCTACAGGTTTTCCAGCTGAAAATGCCATAAAGCCCAGCGCCGCGAAGATACCAATCCCCGCAAGGATTTCAGTAGACGCATTGGCAAAACCAACGATAAGGCCCGAGCCTGTTAAATTGGTTTTTGGTTTAAGATACGAGGCATAAGTCACCATGATCCCAAAGCCAACAGAGAGTGAAAAGAACGTATGACCAAATGCTGCAAGCCATACTTTATAATCCCACATCGCTGCCCAGTTTGGTGTAAAGAAAGCATTTAAACCTTGAACTGCACCGGGTAAACGCAACGCTTGAATAACAAGAATCGTGAACAGAATAAACAGTAAAGGCATGAAAATTTTATTGGATAATTCAACCCCTTTTTTCACACCACCAAATAAGATGATCAACGTTAATGCCCAGATTCCTACAATTGGCCAAAATAAATGACCAACAAATTGAAAATCAAAACTTGTTGATTTTGAAGTTTGTAAATAGGTATTGAAGAAAAAGTTTTCAGGATCACTTCCCCACAATTGACCTACAGAAAAATAAACATAACTACCGGCCCATGTCAGTACGCTGGCATAGTACAAACCAATAATGATACAGACACAGACTTGCCACCAACCTAAAGTTTCGCCCCCTTTAAATAAAGCACGATAGGCTTTAGGAGGTGAAGTATTACTTTTATGCCCTGTCGCATAGTCTAAAAATAACAGTGGCAATCCTGCCGTGATAAGTGCAATTAAATATGGAATTAAAAAAGCGCCACCACCGTTTTCATAAGCAATGTAGGGAAAGCGCCAAATATTACCTAAACCGACAGCCGATCCAACAGCTGCGATAATAAAACCTGATCGTGATGTCCAGTTTTCACGAGATTCTGTCATAAAACACCTAATTCTGTAGATGTCCTCAAATGCTGCTTTTTTTCATTGTGATCTGCGAGCAAAAGAAGTACCAATTTTAAATTTTGTTGTTTGAATAAAACAGCACCTTTTGGGTGCTTTGTTATTATTCCAAACCAGTAACTTTGCAAACTTCTCGGTTAAAGTGCATCAACAAAATTACTGTTTAATGTTGTAACAATACTCGTTTTGCAGCGCTTTTTCTGTAATTTGTGTCTATTTTCTCAGGTTTTTTTTACTTTTTATTGCACATGGTTAATTTTTAGCTATTTTGCTTGGAATTGCCTATTTCTAATTGACCGTCTTGGGTAAACGATAATGCCCAATGATTTTATATTCATGCAAAATGTCATTTTCACGTGTTCCATAACCAATGTTATGAATAACCAAAGGTGTTTTTGACAACATTGTGGTTTTATTTGAAATGATACCAATGTGGGTTAAGCCTTTACCTAAATCCCATGCCACGATATCACCTGCTTGATACTTTTGATCATTCACTTGATAACTTTGACGCTGAAAATAGGTCATGATATTTGGAACCCGTCGATGATCAATATTTCGATCGGTTGCTTTTAAACCCCACTTTTGTGGATATTTTTTAAAATTGGCTTTCATATCTTCATGAATACGTTGTTGCAGATCTATACCTTGATGGCGTAAGGCGCGAATAACCACGTCTGTACATACACCTTTGATCAATGGAACATCACCCATTGGATAAGACAACTGAGTATAAGCAGGATCATAATAAAGTGTTTTCAAAATCTGAGAGCGTGCATCATTTACCAGTTTTTCAGATTGAAATGCCCAAATTTGCACACTCTGTAAGCAAAGCAAAACCATTAAAAAGAATGAATTGAAAAATTTTATTATCATTTTTTAACTCTATATAAAATTCAAAGAAATAAGGAGCCGTAGCTCCTTAGAATATTAACTTATTGTTTGATCACAAGTAAGCGCTCTTCCTGCATATCACCAATTGCAGACTGGATCCCCTCACGACCTAAACCCGAATCTTTCACACCACCATATGGCATATTATCAACTCTGAAGGTGGGTATATCATTGATAATTACCCCGCCCACGTGTAAATGATCCCATGCATAAAGCATCTTATTGAGATTTTGAGTATATACACCAGCTTGTAAACCAAAGCGACCTTGGTTAATCACTTCGATACCTTTCTCAAATGTTTTATATTTTTCTAAAATTGCCACAGGGCCAAATGCTTCATTTTGATAAATTTCAAGAGATTCATCGACATTTTCAAGCAAAGTTGGCTCGAATAAAACCCCTTTTAAAGTGCCACCAATTAAGATTTTCGCACCCTTTTTCTCCGCTTTATCTACCCATTTTTTTAAACGAATCGCTTCAGCCTCTTTGATCATTGGACCCACTATCGTGGTTTCTACATGTGGATCTGCCGCAGATAATTTTTTCAATTTTGCTAAGATTTTTTTTCTAAATTCTATATAAATATCAGCATGGACTAAAATTCGTTGCACACTAATACACACCTGTCCCGCATGACCATATGCACCACCAATTACTCGATCAATCAATGCATCACTTATTTCTGTATCAGGTTCAATTAAAACAGCTGCATTCCCCCCCAATTCGAGGGTTACTTTTTTACGACCAGCACGTGCTTTCATATCCCAACCCACTTGATCAGAACCGGTAAAGCTGAGCAGCTTAAAGCGATCATCCGTCACTAACACATCAGCATGTTCTCGTGGACAAGGCAAAATTGAAAATGCGCCTTTTGGTAAATCTGTTTCAGCCAAAATTTCTGCGATTTTTAATGCGGAAATTGGCGTCAAACTTGCCGGTTTCAATACAAATGGACAACCCGCTGCAATTGCTGGTGCAATTTTATGTGCTGTTAAATTCAAAGGAAAATTAAATGGACTGATCAGAGACACTGCACCAATCGGTACATGTTGTACCATTCCCCGATATGCAGAAGCCGCAGCCGTTACAGCCAAGGGCATTAAATGACCATCATTAATTGTGGAGACTGCATCTGCCGCTAGTTGAAAAGTATTAATCAGCCTTTCAACCTCAGCTGCTGCAGCAAGTTTAGGCTTTCCACCTTCGATAATTAAAATTTGGGTTAATTCTTCACGGAGCTCTTTAAAACGCTGAACACAATGTAACAGTATTTTTTGCTTCTGAAATGGTTTTAAAGCAGCCATTTCTTTCTCTGCTTTCACAGCTGCACTGATGGCTTTTTCTAAAATTTTTGCATCCGCTAAAGCCACTTTTGCATAAATTTTCCCCGAAAATTTATCATGAACTTCAAGCCATTGCCCTGATTTAATCGCTTTATTGGCGACATAAAGTGGGAATTCAATCACTGCTTGATCAATAGAATCACTCATCCTACACCCTCGATTTAATCTTTTTAATAATGCAAAATTTGATAAACCCCTATATCATGCCTTCAGTTGGTACAGTATTGAAATGTATTTAAGTAACAAAAATATAGGATGAAAAATCATTTCATCAAGAAGGACATATGAAATCTATTCAATTACCCTTATTTATCGCAGCCCTAGGTCTAAGTTCATTTGCTCAAGCTGATTTTATTGGTTTTAAAGGTGATATTAGTTATTGGAGTATTGGTGGAGATTCTCAAATCAACCACAAAACAACCAGTCTATCCAACAAAACGGGGACAGATAACTTATTATTAGATCCTTATACTGGACTAAACGCAAAACATGATTTAGATACCAAAGGCACGATTCAAGCCTCTGTTGCTTTTGAGCACCCGATCCCAATCATTCCCAATGTAAAATTAAAATATACCAAGTTAGATACTGAAACTGAGTCTAATAATGAGTTTGCTAAAACTAAAATTGATTTAGACCATACAGATCTTATTCTTTACTATGAAATCTTAGACAACATTGTAAAAGCTGATGTCGGTGTAGGGGCAACTAAACTCAACGGTACTGTAAAGCAATTTTCACAAAATGTTGATGTTGATGAATATGCACCGATCCTTTATGCAGAAGCTGGCGCAAAACTACCATTTACAGGTTTAAGCGCAAAAGCTGAGGCGACTTATACCAATGTCAATGATGTAAAAATCACGGATGCTCAGGCTGAAATTCAATATGATTTTGTTAAATCTATTGTTTTAGATCTTGGTGCCAAAGTGGGTTACCGTGTTTTAAATATCGAACTCAGTGATTTAGATAACCGTGATATGAAGTTTAATTTTAAAGGGCCTTATATTGGTTTAAATGCCCATTTTTAATAGAGAATACCCGTTTATGATCATGTAAGCTTTTTCTTACATGGTCTGCCGAATTATGCGTATAGGCAGAACAGCTAAATTTTAATACTATAAACACATCAGGAAACAGGAAGTTTCCATTAAAACAAGAATAAGATAGGACAATAACGCAGGATAGCGAAAGGTACGACAGGAGTTATACCTCAGAACCAATACAAAAAACCTCAGGCATGGATGTCTGAGGTTTTTTATTTTGGATACACTAAAAACAATTAAAGTAAAAAACTTACCACTTCATAAAAGCCATTCCTTCAATAGCATCAATTTGAATCAGTTCAGTTTGTTTTTGAACCAGTTTAACCGCTTCATGCAAACTTATTGTTTTTGTATAAGAGCCTTTTTGATCAGGAACAGGAATATCTGCATCTAATGAATAATCATCATTAACGATAAACTGTAAAGTACGATCATTTTTATCAACGATCCCTAAAAAGTTTTCTGGCCTGATTAACACAGATTGCATTATTTCTATGATTTCATCGATAGATGCATACTGATTTTGAGTGGGTAAAACCTCTTCACCATCATAATCTGTAAAGAAAAATTGGAAAATCAACATATTATTAACTGTTTTTATCGTAATACTTTAATTTTTAGCATAAAGAAACGGCTGGTTCAATAGCTCGACTCTTTCTATATCCCTTACTTCAATAATGATCATGATGAGGAATACAGAAAATCAGTTCAGTTTCATCAATGCATAAGCTTAAGCAGTGATCAATTAGCTTAATATAACGAGATCTGTTTCATTTCGCTAATCAACACCACGCATAAAAAAACACCCCGCTCTCGCTAGAGATCGGGGTGTTTTTAGATTTAAAAGCTGGCGATGACTTACTCTCACATGGGTAACCCCACACTACCATCAGCGCTAAGAGGTTTCACTTCTGAGTTCGGGAAGGGATCAGGTGGTTCACTCTTGCTATTGTCGCCAGCAAACTGTTATGGACTTGTTCGGGTCTTATTTAAATGCCTTACTTCGTACCAAATGAGTTTAACAGAACATTTGAGTTGAATAGTTTAACTAGCTTTACAACTAAATCAAGTATGTTTGATCTTTTATGAATCAAATGATGCTTCATATACAACTGCTTGGGTGTTGTATAGTCAAGCCTCACGAGCAATTAGTATTGGTCAGCTTCATGCGTCACCGCACTTCCACATCCAACCTATCAACGTCGTAGTCTTCAACGGCTCTTTAGAGGACATAAAGTCCTAGGGAAATCTTATCTTGAGGTAGGCTTCCCGCTTAGATGCTTTCAGCGGTTATCCCTTCCGAACATAGCTACCCGGCGATGCGACTGGCGTCACAACCGGTACACCAGAGGTTCGTCCACTCTGGTCCTCTCGTACTAGGAGCAGATCCTCTCAAATTTCCAACGCCCACGGTAGATAGGGACCGAACTGTCTCACGACGTTCTAAACCCAGCTCGCGTACCTCTTTAAATGGCGAACAGCCATACCCTTGGGACCTGCTTCAGCCCCAGGATGAGATGAGCCGACATCGAGGTGCCAAACACCGCCGTCGATATGAACTCTTGGGCGGTATCAGCCTGTTATCCCCAGAGTACCTTTTATCCGTTGAGCGATGGCCCTTCCATACAGAACCACCGGATCACTAAGACCTACTTTCGTACCTGCTCGACTTGTGGGTCTCGCAGTTAAGCGCGCTTTTGCCTTTATACTCTACGCGTGATTTCCGACCACGCTGAGCGCACCTTCGTACTCCTCCGTTACTCTTTAGGAGGAGACCGCCCCAGTCAAACTACCCACCAGACATGGTCCTCGTCCCGGATAACGGGACAGAGTTAGAACCTCAATATTACCAGGGTGGTATTTCAAGGATGGCTCCATAGCAACTGGCGTCACTACTTCAAAGCCTCCCACCTATCCTACACAAGTAAGATCAAAGTTCAATGTCAAGCTGCAGTAAAGGTTCACGGGGTCTTTCCGTCTAGCCGCGGGTACACCGCATCTTCACGGCGATTTCGATTTCACTGAGCCTCTGCTGGAGACAGCGCCCCCATCATTATGCCATTCGTGCAGGTCGGAACTTACCCGACAAGGAATTTCGCTACCTTAGGACCGTTATAGTTACGGCCGCCGTTTACTGGGGCTTCGATCAAGAGCTTCGCTTACGCTAACCCCATCAATTAACCTTCCAGCACCGGGCAGGCATCACACCCTATACGTCCACTTTCGTGTTTGCAGAGTGCTATGTTTTTAATAAACAGTTGCAGGGGCCTGGTTTCTGTGGCTGCCAATAGCTCAAGGAGCAAGTCCTATCACCGTCAGCAGCGTACCTTCTCCCGAAGTTACGGTACCATTTTGCCTAGTTCCTTCAGCAGAGTTCTCTCAAGCGCTTTGGTCTACTCGACCTGACCACCTGTGTCGGTTTAGGGTACGATTCCTGTGTAACTGAAGCTTAGAGACTTTTCCTGGAAGCATAGTATCAGCCACTTCGCTAGTAAACTAGCTTGCTATCAGCTCTCAGCATAGAGCACCCCGGATTTGCCTAAGATGCATGCCTACTGCCTTTCACCTGGACAACCAACGCCAGGCTGACTTAACTTTCTCCGTCCTCTCATCGCATTACACAGAAGTATTGGAATATTAACCAATTTCCCATCGACTACGCCTCTCGGCCTCGCCTTAGGGGTCGACTCACCCAGCCCCGATTAACGTTGGACTGGAACCCTTGGTCTTTCAGCGAACGGGTTTTTCACCCGTTTTGTCGTTACTCACGTCAGCATTCGCACTTCTGATACCTCCAGCATACTTCTCAATACACCTTCATCGGCTTACAGAACGCTCCCCTACCACGTGCACATAGTGCACATCCGCAGCTTCGGCATATAGTTTTAGCCCCGTTACATCTTCCGCGCAGGCCGACTCGACTAGTGAGCTATTACGCTTTCTTTAAAGGGTGGCTGCTTCTAAGCCAACCTCCTAGCTGTCTATGCCTTCCCACATCGTTTCCCACTTAACTATAATTTGGGGGCCTTAGCTGGCGGTCTGGATTGTTTTCCTCTTGACTACGGACGTTAGCACCCGCAGTCTGTCTCCCGGATAGTACTCATAGGTATTCGGAGTTTGCATCGGTTTGGTAAGTCGGGATGACCCCCTAGCCGAAACAGTGCTCTACCCCCTATGGTATTCGTCCGAGGCGCTACCTAAATAGCTTTCGGGGAGAACCAGCTATCACCGAGTTTGATTAGCCTTTCACCCCTATCCACAAGTCATCCCCTGGCTTTTCAACGACAGTGGGTTCGGTCCTCCAGTTAGTGTTACCCAACCTTCAACCTGCTCATGGATAGATCACCCGGTTTCGGGTCTATACCCAGCAACTAAACGCCCTATTAAGACTCGATTTCTCTACGGCTCCCCTATACGGTTAACCTTGCTACTGAATATAAGTCGCTGACCCATTATACAAAAGGTACGCAGTCACCGAACAAGTCGGCTCCCACTGCTTGTATGCATGCGGTTTCAGGATCTATTTCACTCCCCTCACAGGGGTTCTTTTCGCCTTTCCCTCACGGTACTGGTTCACTATCGGTCAGTCAGGAGTATTTAGCCTTGGAGGATGGTCCCCCCATATTCAGACAAGGTTTCACGTGCCTCGCCCTACTCGTCATCATTATATGTGCCCTTTCGTGTACGGGACTATCACCCTCTACGGTAGCACTTCCCAGAGCTTTCCGCTAAAACACATATAACTTAATGGGCTGATCCCCGTTCGCTCGCCGCTACTGAGGGAATCTCAATTGATTTCTTTTCCTAAGGGTACTGAGATGTTTCACTTCCCCTCGTTCGCCTCGCATGACTATGTATTCATCATGCGATACCTACCTTATGGTAAGTGGGTTTCCCCATTCAGAAATCTCCGGATCACAGGATATTTGCCGCCTCCCCGAAGCTTATCGCAGGCTATTACGTCTTTCATCGCCTCTGACTGCCAAGGCATCCACCACATGCACTTAATTACTTGACTATACAACCCCAAACAGTCGTTAATCCCTACAAGGAGGATCAACAATGTGAACTTAATCACTTCTATTTGTTGCCTGTGAATTTAATCACTATACAGCTTCAATTTAATTCATATACCAAAACGCTTGATTCAGTTTTATCGCTAGTGCTCATTTCATTCAACATTAACAATTACTTGCTAACATCAACTAAAACGAGTTTAAACAATTATTTCAACTCAAATATATTCTGTTAATGATTCACTACCGCCTCGTCAGCGAGTAGTTAACTGTGATAAATCACAGAACTTAATAAGCTATCGGCTTACTAAGTTCTGTAATCACTTAGTCTTTAATTAGTGGTGGAGACTAACGGAGTCGAACCGTTGACCTCCTGCGTGCAAAGCAGGCGCTCTACCAACTAAGCTAAGTCCCCAGCTTAAGATCTTAATATATCTGATCTTCTGTAATTTGAACTTCAAATTCATTCAAACTCAATCAGTAGACTTGGTGGGTCTGACAAGACTTGAACTTGTGACCCCACGCTTATCAAGCGTGTGCTCTAACCAACTGAGCTACAGACCCTCAGATACATCAATGAAGAACAACTTGTTGTGGATTCTTACCAATCGTCAATCTTTCGTTAAGGAGGTGATCCAGCCGCAGGTTCCCCTACGGCTACCTTGTTACGACTTCACCCCAGTCATCGGCCACACCGTGGTAAGCGTCCTCCTTACGGTTAGACTACCTACTTCTGGTGCAACAAACTCCCATGGTGTGACGGGCGGTGTGTACAAGGCCCGGGAACGTATTCACCGCGGCATTCTGATCCGCGATTACTAGCGATTCCGACTTCATGGAGTCGAGTTGCAGACTCCAATCCGGACTACGATCGGCTTTTTGAGATTAGCATCCTATCGCTAGGTAGCAACCCTTTGTACCGACCATTGTAGCACGTGTGTAGCCCTGGTCGTAAGGGCCATGATGACTTGACGTCGTCCCCGCCTTCCTCCAGTTTGTCACTGGCAGTATCCTTAAAGTTCCCACCCGAAGTGCTGGCAAATAAGGAAAAGGGTTGCGCTCGTTGCGGGACTTAACCCAACATCTCACGACACGAGCTGACGACAGCCATGCAGCACCTGTATGTAAGTTCCCGAAGGCACCAATCCATCTCTGGAAAGTTCTTACTATGTCAAGACCAGGTAAGGTTCTTCGCGTTGCATCGAATTAAACCACATGCTCCACCGCTTGTGCGGGCCCCCGTCAATTCATTTGAGTTTTAGTCTTGCGACCGTACTCCCCAGGCGGTCTACTTATCGCGTTAGCTGCGCCACTAAAGCCTCAAAGGCCCCAACGGCTAGTAGACATCGTTTACGGCATGGACTACCAGGGTATCTAATCCTGTTTGCTCCCCATGCTTTCGTACCTCAGCGTCAGTATTAGGCCAGATGGCTGCCTTCGCCATCGGTATTCCTCCAGATCTCTACGCATTTCACCGCTACACCTGGAATTCTACCATCCTCTCCCATACTCTAGCTTCCCAGTATCGAATGCAATTCCCAAGTTAAGCTCGGGGATTTCACATCCGACTTAAAAAGCCGCCTACGCACGCTTTACGCCCAGTAAATCCGATTAACGCTCGCACCCTCTGTATTACCGCGGCTGCTGGCACAGAGTTAGCCGGTGCTTATTCTGCGAGTAACGTCCACTCTTCTTGGGTATTAACCAAGAGAGCCTCCTCCTCGCTTAAAGTGCTTTACAACCATAAGGCCTTCTTCACACACGCGGCATGGCTGGATCAGGGTTCCCCCCATTGTCCAATATTCCCCACTGCTGCCTCCCGTAGGAGTCTGGGCCGTGTCTCAGTCCCAGTGTGGCGGATCATCCTCTCAGACCCGCTACAGATCGTCGCCTTGGTAGGCCTTTACCCCACCAACTAGCTAATCCGACTTAGGCTCATCTATTAACGCAAGGTCACAAGTGATCCCCTGCTTTCCCCCGTAGGGCGTATGCGGTATTAGCATCCCTTTCGAGATGTTGTCCCCCATTAATAGGCAGATTCCTAAGTATTACTCACCCGTCCGCCGCTAGGTCAGTTACCGAAGCAACATCCCCCGCTCGACTTGCATGTGTTAAGCCTGCCGCCAGCGTTCAATCTGAGCCATGATCAAACTCTTCAGTTAAAAATCATTAGTGACTTAAGGTCACAATTCTGGCTCATCAATGTACTGACAAATTCTCTCAAATAAACTTCGAGTAATTTAAACCAATCAATCAATGATAATATTTCGATCAATCAATCAGTAAAAATCCACACAAGTTGTTCTTCATATTCTCTTAATGATCTTCTCAATGCTTCGTCAGCATCAAGCTAGGTCGGCTATACTACTCTCTATCTCTAAAAAGTCAATCAATAATGTTAATTATTTTTTCTAACAAACCCAACTCCAATCTCATCTTAAAATCTCAATTCGAAATCTTAACAACTTAATCAAGTGCCTGATTTATCAGAAGTTTTATTTAACATCACCGCCGATGGATGTGCATTCTACAGCATTCCCTAACCAACACAACCCCTTTTTTTAAACTTTTTTATCGGATGTGCGTTTTTTCCTCAAAATCAGCATTTTTTTATGCTTTTTATCTATTTTTTAAGCATTTTTCATTATTTTTTTCATATTAAAGTTATTTTTATGCTTTGTTTTCCACTCTCGAATCACAAAATCTAAGCATTATTCAACTGAATTAGGATTCAAAAAGAAAAACCGCATCAATTTGATGCGGTAAATCCTATACTTTGTGCACTTTTATATTTTGCAGTCATTTCATCTGTTAAATGCTGCAGAATAGAACCCACATTTTCAAAAGGATGAAAACAGGACTGTCGTACAATCACCGCAAAGTCTCCAGCACTTAAACGATCTAAAGATTGCAGTTTTACTTTTATATCAGCTTCATGAACATCAAGTTTGAGTTGTGTACAGACATTTTCCAATAAAGCCAAACGCTGTGCATAATTTAGAAAATCAAAATGCATTTTAAAATCGAAACGGCGTAATGCAGCTTGATCAAGTTCATCAAAGCGATTGGTTGTCGCCACCACGATGCCATTAAAGCTTTCCATTTGAACCAAAAACTCATTTACCTGCGAAACTTCCCAAGAGCGGGTTGCTTGGCGGCGATCTTGTAATAAACCATCTACTTCATCCAGCAATAAAATTGCCTGTAAGTCTTCGGCTTCATGAAACGCTTTAGCAAGGTTCTGTTCTGTTTCACCAACCCAAGCAGAAATTAAGTCTGAACCACGCTTAATCAGTAATGGTCGATTGATGGTTTCAGATAACCATCGTGCAAATGCAGTTTTACCTGTTCCAGATGCTCCGTATAAACATAAACGGCCAAAACCATGTTGCTGGATACCTGATGCGATCTCCGCAAGATTCTGCTTACAATTGATATAGTTCAGATCATAGAACTTGGGCAAAGCATTACTATCTTGCAATTTAATGCCTTGATGGCCCTGTGCTTTTAAGGTATTGGACACCAATTTGGTCATGCTTTCCTGAACCACTAAATGCGCATTGTGCATTTGAGCCGCTTTGGCAACACGATAACTACGGCGTAAAATTGCTGGAGATAATTGCTCAACATTGGCCAAGGCTTCCTGATACAAAGGATTAAGTTCTTGACCACAATGTTGTTCGATAAAGCTTCTGCGTTGCTTTTTAGGTGGCACTTTAATTTCAAGCACCATATCAAAACGGCGTATAAACGCAGGATCGAGCTGATCAGAATTAGACACCCAAATCGTTGGTGTACGATTTTGCTCTAAAATACGATTGACCCAAGCCTTACGACTTTGCGCAGTGCTTTTCATCCCCACGCCATTTTCGGTGTCATTAAACACATCCTCAACTTCATCAAACATCAATAAAGCAGATTGACTGTCGAAAATGCACTGCGCTGCACGATACGCACATAAACGCCCTGTGGCTGAAATTGCATCACCATCTTCATCTTCACAGGAGATTTCAAAAAGTTGCACCGCCATTTCATCTGCAAGGGTCTTACACAGTTGTGTCTTTCCTGTGCCTGAACTGCCATAAAGGAAGATATTTACCCCCTGTTGCTTACTCATTTTGACTTGCTTTAAGTAAGCTAGGAGTAAATTCAATTCAGTGTGTAAATGAGGATAATCCTGTAAGGTTAATTCAGCAGGCTGACTTTTATTAATGGTTCCAACAAACAGATCCATCACATCATTGGTTTTCACCAATAACTTATCGGCCAATTGGTTTGACACCAGATTCAATTTCCCACGTAAATAATTACGATAGTGTTGTTGAACACTGATTAAGCCACTGCGATGTAAACGCCCTTGTACAGACAAAGCCTGCCGAATTGCTTCATAAGGCAAATCTAAAACCACAGCCAAAGCACGTATGGTTTTAGACGCAGTCAATTCACCGATGGTATCTGCAATATCATCTAGAAGTTGTTCACTGTTTAACATCACGATAAAACCTAAAATCGTACTTTCAACAGCATTTAAATCCAGTAATTGCTGTATTAACTTTAGGTTATATTGCAACTCAGCATTGAACTGAAAATTATTTAATAAATTTTGCTGTTGGCTATTTTTATGCAAATGGTTGAGTTCCTGATAAGCAGCTTGCTCATCGAACTTATCTGCAAGTAATGCTTCAGAAAAACCTAACTTTTTTGCAATCCATTGATGACTAAAGCAATGATCAGAAATAAATTCTTTTGCACCGCCTAACTCGACCAAAAATCGAAAAGCCCAAAGTTTTACAATCGGAGAAATTTCAGCAAAATCCGCTACGTCAACCTGATGCATATTTTGTGCAAAAGGTTGATTAATATATTCGTTCATATATTCACTTTTTTCTTTTCATGACTAAGGCTAAACTTTTTTCAATTTGCATTTTCTGCAAGCAAAGTCATCCCTCAGAACATGTATATTCTTTAAAATAAGGTTTATTTTCGTTTAATTTAAACGATTAAAAATGTATAGGGTCTATTCAAAGCCCAAAATGAGAAATACGTTAAACAACATGATTTTTCTCCCGAATATTGAATTTAACAGCTGATTCAAATCACATTTTAAGCACCCTGCTTAAAATGATGGGTTCAATCAAGATATTATGGTTATCCTGCAACCAGTCAGTGGTTGTAAACAATCTTGTCAAAAGGCAACGTTACAAGATCAAATTGAGGCAAGTGAAAAGAAAATTAGCTTTGTCATTGTGATTATTTAAGCCATCGTGGCTAAATTTTGGCTCATTTTAAAGTTAAGCATAGATTTTTGCAATTATTTATTCATCACCAATATAGGATTTTGTCAGTTTTCATCAACGACCCAACGAAAAAATCCCGCCGAAGCGGGATTTTGATTGTCTGTTTCAGTTTATTTTGCTTTATCGATAAATAGCTGGGTACTGTATTCAGCCGTTGCTAATTTATTAATTTTCTTTTGACCTGTCTGACCAGCCAAACCTTGGGCATATTTGAGGAAAGCTTCAGCATAGTCTAAGCCAACATTCACACGGCGCTCACCAGTAATGGTTTTCAAGGTGGTATAGTAGTCACCACCATTGGCAAGAAAATCAATCGTGATCGCTTTGTAAGTCTTATTGAGATCAAGATTTTCATATTGCCCAGATGCATTACGTACTTGTATTTGGTTAAGACGCTGGCCTTTGTCTTTGGTAAAGTCAACATTCCAACGCATACCACCGGTATATGGGTAACTACCCGTATTATTCTGGGTAATCACACCATCTATTGCATCCTCTAAGGTGGCTTTAACTTCAGCACCCGTCAGATCTAAACGCAACAATGTATTCTTGAACGGTAAGACATTATAAATTTTACCAACTGTCACATCCCCTAAAGCAACATCTTCACGGACACCACCACCATTTTGGAATGAGATATCAGCGCCAAAGAAGGTCTTTCCTTGTTGTAAAAACGCTTCAGCAATGATTTGTTGAATATCTCCACCATGTTGATCGACATGGGTATTCTTATTACAGATATCGCCAAGTGTTGAACGATTTATATCACGTTGTGTACCAGGGACTCGACGTGAACAGAGATTATCTGTGGCTTGACCTACGATTTCCTGAGCAAATTTTTTCTTTTGTTCCTGATACGGTTTTAAAACATCCAAGGTCTTTTGTAGTGGCGTTACAACAGTAAATGGAACTTGATCGGTTTTAAATTGCGTCAGTATTGCTTGTTTTTCAGTTTCGGTGACTGCTTTTGCGTCTTTGGCGGTACGGGTAAAGTTATTGCCAATAAGTACATGTGGTGTCCCACTACAGCTTTCGACATTCCCGTTTTTGTCAAACTTCACATTTAAATCACCCACGATATAACTGTACTGCCAAGCTTGTGCAACGCAGACCAATTGACCATCTTTGTTTCTCAGCTGTGTTGGATAAGCACCTTCTGGTGTCATGCCATATTTTTTAAGACTGTCAGGGCCCAATAATGTATGTGAATCACCCCCAATAATCACATCCACATCGGTAAGTGATTTTGCCAACTGTTGGTCTAAGTCATATCCCACATGGGTTTGAAGAATAATATTTTTAATGCCTTGCGCTTTATATTGATTAATTTCTTTTTGCGCTGTTTCAATTTCATCTGCAAACAATGTATCAGCATTCGGTTGCGAAGAGTTTTTGGTTTTCTTGGCAACCGTTAAACCAATGATTGCAAATTTCACCCCCTCTTTTTCAAACACTTGTGACTTCAAAATACGGTTGGTTTTATACAGTGGTGATGATGCACCAAAACTGACATTGGCCGTTAAAATTTGGGTTTTGTCTTTACAAGAACTTTGATCCAAGAAACCAATAAATTTATTTAATCCATCATCTTTAGAATCAAACTCATGGTTACCAGGCGTAAATGTATCAAAACAAACGGTGTTCATTGCATCTGCGTCTGCTTTCCCATCCGTTAAGTTATAGTACAAATCGCCAGTGATCGCGTCACCTGCATGTATTTTTAAAGCATTTTTCTTTTCTACTGCAAGTTGGTTAATTAAGCTGGCAACACGTGCAAATCCACCACTTGCAACACTAAACTCTTCATCCCCTGTCCCCACATTGCTTTTAAATTTAATGCTTTCTTCATCTAAATGTGAATGATGGTCATTAATATGCAAGATATTCAGTTCCAAAGCTTTTGCCTCTACTGGTTTTTCAGTGTTTGAATGATCATTATCATCATTACAAGCAACCAACAGCGTAGACAGCACACTCAGCAAAATGATTTGCTTTTTATTATTAATCAACATGATATTTCCAACAAGCAATAAATATTTATGGCCTAGTATGTTGATCATTTGTTTAATTTTGATGAATAATTAAACATTATTGCTCAGCAACAAAGTTTCATCAGAGCTTGAATATTCAAATTATTTTGTGAACACCGACAAACACAGCATACCGATACTTTGAACAACAGCTCATTTTATGATTTTTTCTTTAATGTATTTTTTAAATATTGAAGTTTCAAAAAGTTGTATTCAGATTCAGTTGTTTCAAAAATAAAAAACCAATCAAATTTGATTGGTTTTTACGACAAGTTAAACCTTAATCTGCTTGATAAAAAGGTTTATCACCCATCAAAGTGGCTCGATTCATAACACGGTGCTGAGGACGGTAATCATCAACAGCATAGTGGAAAGTACAACGATTATCCCAAAATGCCACATCATTGGCCTGCCACGACCAACGCACTACAAACTCTGGTTTCTGAATATGTTCAAACAACATTTTCAAAACAGCATCGCTTTCTTTGGCTTCGAGTTCATTGATTCGTGTGGTAAACCCTTCACTCACAAATAAAGCTTTACGACCTGTGACAGGATGAGTGCGAATCACAGGGTGGCTAATCGGAGGATGTTTTTTCTTAGCCTGTTCTAGCTTTTCTAATTCGGCAGGATCACCACCAAAACGATCTACTGGAAATGAACGTGCAATATCATGTGTTGCAGTTAAACCTGATAACATCGCTTGCATCGGCTTGGATAATGCTTCAAACGCCGCTGTTCCACTTGACCAAAGTGTATCTCCACCCCATGCAGGGACTTTTTTTGCACTTAAAATTGCGCCCATTGCTGGTGCTTCAAGAAAAGTCACATCGGTATGCCACAATGCATTATCCCGTAAATCATTTAATTCCGTATCTAAAACCATGATTTCGGGTTGTTCTGGAATATTTGGGTAAATTGGGTGGATGTGTAACTGACCAAATTGACGTGCCAAAGTCGCATGTTGCTGTGCAGTCATCGACTGATTTCTAAAAAAGATCACCTGATGTTTCAATAAAGCTGCTTCAATCAAAGCCTTTTGTTCAGGTGTTAAAGGCTGATTGAAATTCACACCTTCAATCAGCGCACCAATCGTTGGATTTAATGGGGTAACTTTAAAAATATTTGAAACAACAGCGTTCATTTCTTCCTCGATCATCTCACGATGTATTAAAATCCATCGTTAAAACTAAATATAGCGTCACGCTATCGAACAGTGTAGCGAAAATAACTTACTGAGATTGCTTATCCCAAGGGACCAATTTCTTTTGCAAACGACGTAAACCAATTTCCAGAATAAAGGCAATCACAGCGATAATTAAAATCCCGACAATCACCACATCTGTAGCCAAAAGCTGTGAAGATGATTGCACCATAAAGCCCAAACCTTCTGAAGCGCCAACCAACTCTGCTGCCACCAAAGTCGACCATCCCACCCCAAGACCAATACGGATACCAGTTAAAATGCTCGGTAAAGAGCTTGGTAAAACCACATGTTTAATAATTTGCATTGGGCTTGCACCCAAAGACTGTGCAGCACGAATTTTGGCTTGGTCGACTGAGCGGACACCAGTTGCTGTTGCGATAACAATCGGTGCAAAAATTGCCAGATAAATCAGTAGCACCTTGGACAATTCACCAATACCACACCAAATTACAATCAAGGGTAAATACGCCAACGGCGGAATCGGACGATAAAACTCAATGATGGGATCTAAAATACCCCGCACAATTTTATTGCGACCAATCGCAATCCCCACTGGGATCGCAGTGATAACCGCAGCAATCAACGCTGTGCCGATACGACCCAAACTTGCGCCAATATGACTCCACAAGCTAATACTCATATAGCCATTGCTGAACAAATCATTGAAACGCTGCAACACGGCGGTTGGTGATGGTAAGAATAAAGCATCAATCCAGCCTAAAGTGGTGACCAGCCACCAAATTGCAATCAAAGTAATGATCGTGATACTACTGATCAAAGTAATATTGACTTCACGTGGAACCTTCACCGCCACAGTCTGAGATTCAACTGTACGAGGGATCAATTTAGGGTCTAATTGTGCTGTCATTACTCCACCTTTTCCAGTTGAGCTTGGTCGCTCTGAGCAACATGGTATTGATCCTGATTATTTTGAATGAATACACAACTCAACACATGCTCTCGCATTTCAATAAACTTGGGATCTGATTTAATACTTCGTGCTGGCTCGCCATTGGCATAGCGTTTAGCAAAATCCAACTCCAGCTTTTCCACAATTCGCCCAGGATTTGGTGCAAGAATAATCAGATCTGTTGCCAGAAAAACAGCTTCTTCAATGTCATGGGTAATTAAGAAAGTAGGTTTGGACGTACTCTTCCAAACATCTAATAATAAGCACTGCATTTGTTCACGAATAAAGGCATCCAAAGCACCAAAAGGCTCATCCATCAATAATATTTTAGGGTCAGAAGCCAAAGCACGTGCTAAACCAACCCGTTGACGCTGCCCGCCTGAAAGTTCCCAGATATGGCGTTGACCAAAGCCTTCTAAATTCACCAATTTAAGCAATGCTTGTGCACGGTTTTGACGTGTTTTTTTATCAACCCCTGCAAGCTCTAAACCAAAAGCAATATTGTCTTCTACATTTTGCCAAGGCAATAAAACATCATCTTGGAACACCACACCACGGTCTCGGCTAGGTGCAATGATTGCTTCACCATCCAGTTTTAAAGTGCCTGCTTGTGGCTGAGTAAATCCAGCAATCAAATTTAATAAGGTTGTTTTACCACTGCCTGAAGCACCTAATGCAACCATCAGTTGCTCAGAGCCCAGCTGAAATGACACATCTTTCAGTACCGGTTGTTCAGCACCCGGATACTGTGCTTGTACATGTTCTACAGTCAATACAGCCATGATGAATACTTCCGATCTCTATTTCGATGTTTGAATAAAACGCGTGTTAATAAACTGTTGATAATTTGGAGAAACCTTTCTCACCAAACCTTGTGCTTTTAAAAAGTTCACTGAGTTGACAATATTTTGTGTGGTCCGCCCACCAAGGTATTGAGTGCTTAACTGCGCCTGACGATCTGGATAGGCGGCACCAGCAAGAAGCGCTGGCACATCTTGAGCATCTACGCCGGTAATTTTGGCAATTTTTTGCACTTCAGCTGAATTGGCCGTCCAACGACTTTTATTCTGGTTATAAGATTGGTAATAGTTCAGTGTCACTGTAGAAAACTTTGTTAAGACCTCAGGATGCTTCTGTGCAAAATCTTTACGTGCTACCCAAACTTCAAATGTAGGTGAACCCCATTGCCCAACCTGCCCTGCATCCGTCATAACCTTGCCAGTTTTCTTAATATTGGCAAGTGCAGGTGACCAGACAAAAGCTGCATCTATATCGCCTCTGCGCCATGCTGCATTAATTTCAGCTGGTTTTAGGTTCAACAACCGTATTTGATTGGTTTTAATATTCCAATGCTGCAAAGCCCCCAATAAACTGTAATGGGAAGTCGAAGCAAATGGGGTGGCCACCTTTTTCCCAATCAAGTCCTGAGGACTATTAATGCCTGAACCATTTCTCACTACTAAGGCTTCCGCACTTTTCAGATCGGTAGAAATTAAAAACACCTCTATGGGCAAATTATTGGCAACAGCTGCCCCTAACGGACTTGAACCAATCAGTGCGATATCTACAGAACCAGAAGCCAATGCAGTTAAAACCTCTGCACCACTATTAAATAAGCGCCAATCCAATTTTTCCCCAATCACTTTGTCATATACGCCATCAGCCTGTGCAACTTTGGCAGGTTCTATGTTGGTTTGATAACCAATGACGATAGGGCGAGCATTTGCCAAACCACTATAGCTATATAAGCTTATAGCTGAGCAAAGCAAAATCAGTTGCTGAAATTTCATGATCAATGTATGGACTAGAATAAATAAAAAGAGATGGGAATCAGGTTCATGGTACGGTTTTTTTGTATATTATTAAAAATACGTTTTTTAGATTTACTTATACGTTTTATTGATTAACAAAACTTGAAATCTATTTTATTTTTCTAGATCGATCAAAATTAACAAGATTTTAATGGAGCCACTAAACCCACACCAATAAGCAAAACAATATCACAATAATATCTTGCTAAGATAAACAAATCACATTAATTAAGCTATTCAATGGTTTGTTCATCGGAAATAGAGTAAAAACTCTATTTTTATTCAAATAAAATTACTATATTTAGTATAAATAAAACGCGTTTTAAGTATAAGGATATAACATGAAAAAGGAATTTCTTGCCCTTACTACAATCGTATTATTAGGAATATCAAGCACCTCTCAAGCTAAACAAGAAATCTGTGTTTTTGATTTATTAGGGAAAGCTGGTGAATCCTATAAAATGATGGAAGAGTGGGCACTCGCTGCAAAAACATGGCATACCGATGTCCAGCTGATTGCTTACCAAAATGAAGAGCTTGCTGATAAAGATTTTAAAAATGGTAAATGTGATGCGGCCTATATCACCACAATGCGTGCACGCCAATACAATAAATTCGCAGGATCAATTGACGCGTTGGGGGGTGTTCCAACCAATGCCATTGCGCTCAAGGCGATTACCTTTGTCTTGGATAAGCGTAATGTAAAACGCTTAAAAACCACGATAGACAATGAAGAAATAGAAATTGGTGGAATCGGTCAAATCGGCCCTGCCTATATCTTTGTAAATGATCGAGCCATCAATACCATTGAAAAAGGTAAAGGCAAGAAATTCGCCGTATTGGCGTATGACAAAGCGCAAATTGCAATGGTTGAACGTGTCGGAGCAATTCCTGTTCCGTCCGATATTTCCAATTTTATTAAGAAGTTTAATACCGGTGAAGTACCGATGGTGGGTGCACCAGCTTATGCCTTTAAACCCTTAGAAATGGAAAAAGGGCTTGGCTCTAAAGGTGCATTAATCAATTTCCCAGTGCTCAATGTCACTGCTGATCTGGTGTTTAGATCTCAGAAATTCCCAGCTACTTTTGGCAATGACTCTAGAACCTGGTTTATTAAGCAGCTTCCGCGTCAATTCAGTATGGTCAAACGTTTAGAAGAAGGCATCCCAGCCAAATATCGTTTGAATTTAAGTAAAGCAGATACTGAAAAATATCAAAAGCTGTTACGAGATGGACGTATGGATTTAACCCGACAAGGTATTTACGATCCGACCATGATGTCAGTGCTTAAACGGGCGCGTTGTACTGTAGATCGAACCAACTTTGAATGTTCATTGGCGGGTGAATAAGGTCTGATCAAAATTTCTGCTGTCAAAGCTTACGTATAAATCACGTGAGCTCTAAACTAGATACGGCGCAATAGCTTAGTTTGGTTTTTTGCGCCGATTGCTGTGACACATCTCGCCACGTCCCTAACTACATATCAACTCTGCGTGATAAGGCCGAATCTCGCTTGCAAAGAAACTCTCGAAGAAGTACCTGATAGTCTGGATGTGCAGCTTCTCGCACTGATGCACGTTCAGCCAGCGCCGTGCGCCAAGCTTTTGTCTTGGGTAGATCATCAAAAAAGTGAAAATCACCGAGGCGATCAAATACATCGAAGTAGCGAAATACTGGACCAAATACAGCATCCACTAGGCTGAAGTGTTCTCCAGCAAACCAAGGCCCGTTGACGAGTTCCGCCTCAACCTGCACCAGTTGTGCACGAATCAACTCGGCTTGCACATCCAGTGCCGTATCATTTTTGGCATTGTAGAAGGCGCCAATGCTGTTGAGCATTGATGAACCAAACGCCATCCATGCGCGATGCTGGGCACGGATCAAGGCATCGTTGGGATGTAAACGTGGTGTCAATGTATCTTCTAAATATTCGCAGATCACGGCCGACTCGAAATCCGCACATCATCGACCAACAGTACGGGTGTCTTACCCAAAGGTGAGCACGCCTTGAACCAGTCTGGCTTGTTTGCCAAATCTACATCACGACGTTCGAAACAGACTCCTTTCTCCTTGAGCACAATCACAGCACGTTGCACATATGGGCACAGCACATGGCTGATTAAGATCAGATGGGGGCTCATTGTGTGTTCCTCCATTCAACATTACTCAGTAAGAAACAATCACTGCACCACAACACGGCTATCCACTTAATACTTAAATGGATATGTAGCAATGCACTACTATAGAGAGCGCAAGAAGTTGTATTTGCCATAAAAACTTCCAATTTACCAATGCATAGCTTTCATCATATGATTGCAATATCACAATAAAAATAGGCAAATAAGAAAGCAATGATTGCAAAATCGCAATACAAACTAGAAGCTCGTGATCTAGAAATCATTTTGGCTTTGGTACGAACGGCTAATCTTGCGAAAGCTGGTGAACGATTAAACGTCGATGCTTCAACGATTTTTCGTGCAATTCGTCGTATCGAACGTGGCTTAGGGCATCCGTTATTTGAACGCTCACGGGCAGGATATTTACCATCTGAACAAGCACAAGTACTGGCCGAACATGCCGAGCAAGTGGAAACACAGTTAGAGCAAGCCCGTTCCGCCATACAGCTCACACCAGAGCAGGTATCCGGTACAGTGCGCATCGCCACCACAGATACCCTCCTACATGGTTTGCTCGCGCCCGCACTACACAAACTCGCGAATATTCATCCCTTGTTGGAGTATGAGTTGCATACTGGCAATGAACTGACGAGCCTGACGCGACGTGAAGCCGACATTGCAGTGCGCGCAACCAACACTCCCCCACTCCATCTCGTAGGCAAACACATCGCTCCAATCCGAATGGCGTTATATGGCAGTAATCGTATCGAGTACGATCAACAAGTTGAGGCTGCCGTCGACTGGATCGTCCCTGACGATGGCTTACCTGAGCATCCTTCGGTAATCTGGCGCAAACGTCATCATCCCAAAGCCGTACTCCGTTATCGCGTTAACAGTATTCTCACAGTCATGGAGTTGGTGGCCGCTGGTATGGGTGTAGGAGTACTGCCGGTATTTCTTACCCAGCAACGCAGAGATCTGATCGCTTTGACCGACACCCTCGATGAATGCCAGACTGAATTGTGGCTTCTCACACATCCCGAGTCAAAGCATCTACTGCGAGTGTCCACAGTATTTCGGCATCTGAGCAAGACATTGAATCTATAATGCATAGACGTTTCCGACGATATTCGTCTGTTTATTCTGCTCAATGTTGGCGCAGCTAAAAATGGCTTTATTTTATCAACCAAGAACTTATTGTTTGGATTCTAATTTATTTGTCATCGTGCTTAAATTATTGATAAAAATCAGGCAATGGAGGCATCCATAAATTGCCTGATTTTTTATTTTAAAATTTACTGAGCTGAAGGTTGTTCAACTAAACTTGGGTCATTGGTTGCTTGAGCAGGTTGTGATTGCTGAATCGTCGCATCGCCCTCAACAGCAGTACCTTGTTGAGTCGGATCTACAGTCGCAGTTTGTGCTGATTGCTGTTGATCTGCAGAACCCATTGGTGCTGATTGGGTTGTTTCAGGTGCTTGGGTTGTTTCACTTGATGTACACGCCGTACTCATGACCGCAACACCAGCCAATAGCATAAAAATAAGACCTGATTTTTTCATCATAAATTCCTTTATCACTCTATCAAAAAACGGCAACACAGGACTGCGTTGTCGTGCTGACTATGATTGCTATTTTTTCTGCAAACTTCGTTGAAGCTTGGTTAGACTTTTAAGGTGTTGCCGTATAAGTTATGCAAAGTTTATTAAATCAATGATTTAGATTGACCGATTTTATTTTTCATTATACTTGTTTCATTTCGCTGGATTTTTTGATGGGATTTAATGTGGTTAGGCAAAAGTCAGTCTGATAAAAGATATACTTTTACCATAAAAGTTTCGCATTACTTACATTGTTAATGGCTTTTAACAAGACAAAAAAAAGCTTACCCAAGAAGATTGGATAAGCTATGAAAACGTTGTTCAAACTAAAAAAAGAAACTACAGCCATAGAATCTATGGAGCATGATAATTAAATTATTGCTTTTTCGCAAAGCCTTATTTTCAATAAGTTTAATCGGTTTTACATATGAATTAAGTATTTTAATCTATTCATTCAATTTTAATTTTTGAATTTACTCATCATTTTTGAGCAATAACCGCATCAATTCCCCATAAATTTAAATTTTTAATCTAAAAAAATAATCATTGATTTGATGATTATTCCAACAAAAATATCTTTAAATTTTGGGATTTCTCTCTTAGATCAGCTTTTTTCACTGAATTTTACTAAATAATGTCTAAAACTGCTTGAATTTTAGCGGCTCGCCCACATTTCTTATTCATTAATGAATTAAACGATCATGGCAGTTCAAAAATGAACACAGTGCAAAACTGCTGCCGATAAGGACTGTACATGTTTAAGAACCCATTTAAACGGAGTAAATCAATGGCAACTGAGCAGAATCAAGAAGCCCAAGATATTCAAAACGAGCAAGCCGAACAGCAAACTCAGGCTGAAAATGAACAGGTTGAAGTTACCGTTGAAGCTTTACAGGCTCAAATCAGTCATCTTGAAGAGAGCTTAAAACTCGAAAAAGCACGTACTGCAAATGCAGTTTATGAAGCACAAAAAAGTGTAGAACGTATTCAACGTGATGCTGAAAAGCATAAAGACATCGTGTTAGAAAAGTTTGCGAAAGAATTATTAAATTCTGTCGACAACCTTGAGCGTGCGATTCTCGCAGGTGGTGATGAAGAAACACCTGTACTCGAAGGTGTAAAACTGACCTTGAAATCACTTCTCACCACTTTAGAAAAATTCGGTGTTGTTGAAGCAGACACAACCAATGGTTTTAACGCGGACTTACATCAAGCTGTCGGGATCGACCCAAATGCACAAGCCAACCAAATTGGCACAGTTTTGCAAAAAGGCTACACCTTAAATGGTCGACTACTTCGCCCTGCAATGGTGATGGTTGGTCAATAAGCGTAATAAATAGGAGCTTTTTAAAAATATTTTCATGAATTTTCACAAATCATGACTTGAAAATTTTTGAATGGCTCTCATATCGGATAACAAGAAAATCCCTTTTAACTCCCCTTTGCAAAAAGAGGAAACAAGGGATTCAAAAGAATTTAGAGGAATTTGATTTATGGCTAAAATTATTGGTATTGACTTAGGTACAACGAATTCATGTGTTGCTGTACTTGAAGGCGATAAAGTTAAAGTAATTGAAAATGCTGAAGGTACCCGTACAACACCTTCTATCGTTGCATATAAAGATGGCGAAATTCTTGTGGGTCAATCTGCTAAACGTCAAGCAGTGACTAACCCTAAGAATACATTATTCGCAATCAAGCGTTTAATTGGTCGTAAGTATCAAGACCAAGCAGTACAAAAAGATATCGGTATTGCACCATTCAAAATCATCAAAGCTGATAATGGTGATGCTTGGGTTGAAGTAAACGACAAAAAACTTGCACCGCAACAGATCTCTGCAGAAATTTTGAAAAAAATGAAAAAAACTGCGGAAGATTATTTAGGTGAAACAGTAACAGAAGCTGTTATTACAGTTCCTGCTTACTTCAATGATGCACAACGTCAAGCAACAAAAGATGCTGGTCGTATTGCTGGTCTAGAAGTTAAACGTATCATTAACGAACCAACTGCTGCTGCACTTGCGTTCGGTATGGACAAAAAAGAAGGCGACCGTAAAGTTGCTGTATATGACTTAGGTGGTGGTACATTTGACGTATCAATCATTGAAATCGCTGACTTAGATGGCGACCAACAAATCGAAGTATTGTCAACCAATGGTGATACATTCCTTGGTGGTGAAGACTTTGATAATGCATTGATCGACTATTTGGTTGAAGAGTTCAAGAAAGAGCAAAACTTCAACTTGAAACAAGATCCACTTGCATTACAACGTTTAAAAGAAGCAGCTGAAAAAGCTAAAATTGAGCTTTCTTCATCTAATTCGACTGAAATTAACTTGCCATACATCACTGCGGATGCAACTGGTCCTAAACACTTAGTGATGAATGTAACACGTGCCAAACTAGAAGGTTTAGTTGCTGATTTAGTTGCGCGTACAATTGAGCCTTGCCGTATCGCACTTAAAGATGCAGGTCTTTCGACTTCTGACATCTCTGACGTGATCTTGGTTGGTGGTCAATCACGTATGCCAATGGTTCAACAGAAAGTACAAGAGTTCTTCGGTAAAGAACCTCGTAAAGATGTGAACCCGGATGAAGCTGTTGCGATTGGTGCGGCAATTCAAGGTGCGGTATTGTCTGGTGACAAAACTGACGTACTTTTACTTGACGTAACACCATTAACACTTGGTATCGAAACCATGGGTGGTGTATTAACTGCAATTATTGAGAAAAACACTACGATTCCTGCGAAGAAATCTCAAGTGTTCTCTACAGCAGCAGATAACCAACCAGCGGTAGATATTTCAGTTTACCAAGGTGAACGTAAAATGGCTCAACAAAACAAATTGTTGGGTAACTTCCAATTAGGCGATATTCCACCTGCGCCACGTGGTGTGCCACAAATTGAAGTATCGTTCGACATCAATGCTGATGGTATCTTAAAAGTATCAGCAAAAGACAAGAGCACTGGTAAAGAACAATCGATCCAGATCAAAGCAAACTCTGGTTTGTCTGATGCTGAAATCGAAGCAATGATCAAAGATGCTGAAGCAAATGCTGAAGAAGATCGTAAGTTTGAAGAGCTTGCAAAAGCACGTAACGAAGCTGATGCTTTAGTTGCTTCTGCAAACAAAGCTGTGAAAGATCTTGGCGAACAAGTCACTGCTGATGAAAAAACTGCAATTGAAGCAGCAGTTTCTGAGTTAGAAGTGACTGCAAAAGAAAATGATGTTGATGCGATTAAAGCAAAAACTGAAGCTTTACAAAACATCATTATGCCGATCACTCAACGTGCTTATGAAGCAGCTCAAGGTCAAGGCGGCGCTGAAGGCTTCGATCCTAACCAATTCGGTGGTGATGCAGGTCAACAACAGCAAAAAGCTGATGATGGCGTTGTAGATGCTGAATTCACTGAAGTTAAAGATGACAAAAAATAATTTGTCACTTTAATCTTAGAAAACCGCTCAAGAGATTGAGCGGTTTTTTTATATGATCTATTTTTATCCGTAAAGCTATGGAGTCACTTTTGTTTATCTCTGATATCTCTAAAAAAACTGGACTCTCTATCCATACCCTTCGTTATTATGAACAAATAGGCTTACTGAAAAATATCCATCGTAATCAGTCAGGACGACGTGTATATACCAAACTTGATCTGGAATGGCTTGAATGGGTAAAACGCTTAAAATCAACAGGCATGCCTTTAGAAAAAATGCAAGATTTTGCCCAATTTCGGCTACAAGGAGAACAAACCTTAAAACAAAGACAAGAACTTCTTATTGCGCATTCCGTTCAATTAAAACAAGAAATTCAAAGACTCAAACAAGAACAAAGTATTGTCGACTATAAAATTGAAATATATGCACAAAAAATGCTTGAGCTAGAGTGAACTCGAGCAGTTAATATTTTTGACTCACGATTTGAGTTAGGAGTAGACAATGTTAAGTTCAGGTTTTTACATCACCGCAGAATTAAAAATTAAAGATAAAGACAGAATCTTAGAAACCCGTGAAGCCTTACAAGCATTATGTAAGCTCACTCTTCAACAAGAACCGGGATGTAGCTTATTTCAACTGCATCAATGCCAACAAGAGCCAACCCGTTTACTACTTTGGGAACGCTTCGACTCGGAACAGGCTTACCATGCGCATTTTAAACAGCCCTATACACAACACTATCTTTCCAAAGATTTAACCGAAGTGGTGCAACATTTCGTCAGTGATATTGTGCTATAAAAAAGCTCGAAAAATCACTCCAGTCATCGAGTGGTTTTTCTTATTGATCAATTGCCAATCTTCACTAAATCTTTTATCTTAATTATCACAATAATAATGAGTCAAATGATGAAAAACTCTCCTGCTGTATCCAATATAGTGTATTACAGCTTGATCATAGCGCAATTTATATTGCCTATCATTGCAGCAGTCATCGATATTTACAGTACTGAACCCGAGTTAGAACTTCTGGATAAAACACTTTACCAAGACCCGCAAGCTTGGGAATTGGGAGTGATGTCGATTGCAGGTTTAATCATCCTCATCATCACATTTGGTTTATGTTTAAAAAAAGAATGGGCAAGAAAAGCTTATCTCTATACATTTTTCCCAATATTTCTGATTTATTTTATGCCCTTTATGCACTGGATTTACATGACCAGTTATGCAGCGATATTTAACGATCTGGCCTTTGTTTGTTCTGGAATTTTATTGATGATTTTAGTGACTCCATCACTATATCGACCTATTTTTGAACACGATTAATCATGTATAAAACGCTTGCCATCAGCATTGGCTTATATCTCTTTTTAGAGATTCTATGTCATGGTTTTGCATTTTTTGCAGGGAAAATAGTGAGTAAAGCGGATAAACAAAAGCTCAATCATCCTTTGCACCTTGAATTTACACGGCAAACTTTTTATCGCACCATGTTACTGGTCAGCATTGTATTGATGAGCCATTTTTATACTGAAATTGCCTATTTTGAACAGAATGCTTGGATTCGTTTAACATTGAGTATCAGCATTATTTTACTCATTCTATTTATACTCTGGTGGCTAAATGCTTTTATTCTGCGCCAAGTGGTTTTAAAGCAACAACAATCTGTCACTCCGGTATTTAAACAGAAAATCAGCTATATCATGCTGCATCCTTTACAATTCAAAGCTTTATATATCAGCCCTGACTATTTAAAAAGATCTGTTTGGATGAATCGATTACTTAGTGTTTTTGCTTTTATTCTCTTATTTATTGATATCCAAGTCCTGTTTAACGCTTAAATAAACTGATTAAGTGAATGAACCTTCCATCGCGATGCCCAAACTTAGCGTTATGATGGTAAATAATCCTTTCATCAACAAAAGTAATCCTGCAAATATGCAAATGATCATGATGATTCTTTGCTTTTTGCTCAGGCTTTCACGTATCTGTAAATTATATAGACTGTCAGCTTGTTTTTGCATGGATAAATGATCGGTGATGGTCTGAGAAATCTTATCTTCGATTGGGTTTAATGACGAACCCTCGAGTACCTCTAAACAATAGTGTCCAACATCCAACTCACAATAAAACATCAGCATTGAAGCACGAGAAAAACCATTTTTACTGGCTCTTGCAATACTAGGTGATAGCTTCACAATCTGCTGAAGATCTGTATTGGTGATTTGTGGATGAATCAATAGCATAGGTGCAAGTTTAAATAATGGACCCTCTTGCCAAATTGCATAGCCGCCCTTTTTGCTGATTTTAAAATTTTTAATTTTTTGATTTAAGGCTAAGTCCAGCACTAAACGTGATCGAAATATAAGAAATAGGCTGTAGAAAGCCTTTATCAAACAAGCGATACCAAGGATTAGAGAAATCCAGCCTAAAATCAGCGTTCCATTCATATTGCTGCTTTCCACCTAAAGCTGACTGCTAAAAACATCATCAATTGAAATCAATATTTGTATTGATCACGCAAGCTTTACTTGCTTAAGCATTTGCGATTCTTATATTTTCAGATAAATTATCCACAACAACAATTATTTTTAAATCAATCATGCGTTTTTGGATTCTACTCTGTGTAATTGCCTTTACTGCTTATTTTGCGATACAGCGCATGATGTATCCGCAATTGAATCATAATTCTGCCATTGATCGTATCACGCATCCTTTAGATACTCGCTTACGTTATCGTATTGGCGAGGTAGATCCACGTTTTCATGTCAGTAAACAGCAAGTACAAAATTTGGCACAACAAGCCACGGATATTTGGCATCAAGGGACCATGAAAAGTCTCTTTGTTTATGATGATCATGCCAAACTGACGATTAACTTAATTTATGACGAACGCCAAGCGGAATCTAGCGCCAGAAACCAAGAGTTGCGTATTTTGCAAAATACCCAACAATATACACAAAGTGAAAAGCAAAAAATTCAGCAACTTCACGCTGAATTAGATCGCACCAATGATGAGCTTGATCTGCAAAAAACCAATTATCAACATAAAGTTGACCAGTATAATCAGCTGATCAATACCCTTAATCAATCCCATCAAAATTTAGATGCCACAGCAAGATTGCAGTTAGATCAGCAGAAAAATCAACTGATCATCGAGCAGAACCAACTCAAACAACAGTTAGATATTTATAATCAAAAAGTCTATGAATTAAATCGCCAAGTTGAACAACTCAACGCTGTCAATCAACAATACAATCAATCTGTGGATCACTTTAATAGTCGTTTCCAACCGCGCCAATTTGATAAAGGCGTATTCGATGGTAAAACCATTAATATCTATGAATTTACATCGGACGAAGATTTACGTGTCACGATTGCACATGAGCTTGGGCATGCTTTGGGCTTAGCGCACAATAATGATCCTAAAGCACTCATGTACCCAATGATGAAAGAACAAGATTTGAAAAATTTTAGATTAACCACAGCGGATTTAGCCATGCTAAACTCAAGACAACGATAAGCAAAATTTAGCGATGATTATCAATTTTAAATCCATAATTTATTTATGTATTTAAATCAGTTTTATGCAAAATCATGTTATTGTGAATCCCTGAAGCAATAAATTGAGGAGATGACTGTGAGCTATTATCATATTATTTTAGAAGTAAATGATCATATCAGCACGATTGAGCAAACTCGTGATATTGAAATTTTTGATATTACTGAACTTCAACCTTATCTCCATTCGATTCTGCTGCCTTATTTCAACGAACAGATCATTGAACTAGAAGACGACAATGTCGAGTTTAAAGATGTTCTACACCTTGAAATTAAACAGACCTTATTGCCAATTCAACATTTAATTGAAGAAGAACAAAAACAGTTACCTAGTGATACCGACGTAACCATTACAGCCTATGAAATTTTTAATGATCGTGATCATACACAGGATGTTACCGCTGTTATTTTAGATGTCCTAGAAGCGGTCAAAATTGATCCTTTCGCAATTGAATAATCCACATAAAAAAAGGTCTGCTTATGCAGACCTTTTAAATGAGATCAAATATTTATTGCATCATATTCTTTGCAGCTTCATTTCTAAAAGCTTTTAAAATCTGTTGGCCTGCTCGACCTGTTGGGCTCAACCCTAACTTCACTTGTTCTTGCTGAATAGCCTGACGCGTTTTATCGCCAATCAAGCCATCTGCATCGCCAATCGCATAGCCTTTTTTCAATAAGTAATTTTGAATTTCTCGACGTTCTGTACGAGATGTTCCTGCATCGTCAGTTGGCCATGCGGTTTGAAAACTGCCCTTGCCTTGTAAACGATCAGACAAATGTGCAATTGCCAGTGCATAACTTTCCGCAGCATTATACGAATAAATTGCATCAAAGTTTTTAAACACCAAGAATGCTGGACCATTTGCACCCGCAGGCATCATTAAACCGGCCTGAGCGCCTTCGGATAAATTGCCTTGAATGATTGGAGTACCGTCAACACGAGTAAAACCACGATTTACCCAAGTGCTCAACGATTTTTTATTACGACGACTTTCACCACCTACAGAGGCGCCAGCTGGAATTTTTACTTCAAAGCCCCACGGCATTCCCGTTTGCCAGCCACGTTTTTTCAAAAAGTTTGCTGTTGATGCCAAAGCATCCGAAGTACTTGAAACCAAGTCACGTCGACCATCACCATCAAAATCTACGGCCAACTCTTCATACGTTGAAGGCATAAATTGAGTATGACCAAATGCCCCTGCCCATGAACCTTTTAACTGTTCTTCGCGTAAATCACTTCGTTGTAAAATACGCATTGTGGCAAAGAATTCACCTCGGAAATAACCTTGTCGACGCCCTTCACAACTTAAAGTTCCCAACGCTTGTAATAAAGGATATTTTCCTGAAATGTCACCAAAATTACTTTCCACGCCCCAAACAGCAACAACCGTTTCTGCTGGAACGCCGTAAGCTGCTGAGACACGGTTTAAAACTTCACGATGCTGAGCCAGCATTTGACGGCCTTTCTCTACCCGCTCTTCATCGACCAAACCTGAAAGATAATCCCAAATCGGTGTTGAAAACTCAGGTTGATAATCCAGTTTGCTGATGACTGAATAATCAGGCGTTAGATTTTGCGTATAACGATCAAAGGTTGTGCCACTAACACCTGAACTGATTGCTTGCGAACGTAAATTTGCAATACAGCTTTGAAAATTAGAATTGGGTGTATAGCTTGTATTCGGTGTTGTTGTGATTGGTGAGCTAGATACAGCCTGACCGTTAATGATTAATTCAGCATTGGCATGCGATGCTGCCAACAAAACAGATCCACAAATCAAAGTTAAATGACGCATAATATCCACAAAATGGTTTTAAATTTAAATTATGTGAATACCATAGCAGTCTGTGAATAAAATGACAGATGTAAAAACGTAAATTTTGAATTCATTTTTCGATTTTAAATTCATAACCCACAGTTCACTGTTTTGAATTTAAATATAGTTATCCACACCCCAGCAAACTTATCATTTTTTAAATTCAAAACTTTCACACAAATTTGAATTCAAAAAACATCATTATTTTAGCAACCTTAGCTTTAAATTTAAAATTCCACTCAATCCCATAAAAACTCGCTCAAGTGTTTATTTTTATCCACAATTTGGATTTTGGATTGGTGAATCAAAACTTATCCACAGTCGTTATTTTCACTTCGAGCAAGCAAAAGTTTAAATTTAAAGTTTTAAATTCAAAAAACACCTTCAAGTTAATTTAAATTCAAAGTGGATAACTTTTTGGGTTTTGCTGTTAATACTTTTGAATTCAAATGTTCTAAACCCTTTAAATTTGAACTTTGAATTTAAAAATAGATGCTTGTTTTTCTGTTTATTGAAGCTGTTTTTATCATCATTCTTGTTTTTATATCCCCAGAAAATGATCCATTTTTGGGTCATTGCTTAACGATAAAATAGGGGGAGCGTCATGATACAGAACAGCAGAGTAGAAAAAAGCGGGCAAGAGTTTGACCGCTTTTTTTACATACAAAATCAAGCTTAAATGTTCATATCTTCACTTAATGACAATGGATTCGGTAAAATCTTCGCCAATTGACGACATAAAGTCGTTAATTCAGCAGCATCATTTGGCATCAGGGTGATATGACCAATTTTACGACCTTCACGTTCTGTTTTATTATAAAGGTGTAAATGTGCACCTTTTAACGCTAAAACATCTTCGGATTTAGGATGTTGCCCGATGATATTTACCATCACTGTTGGTCGAACCACTTCGGTTGAACCCAGTGGTAAACCTGCCACAGCGCGAATGTGATTTTCAAATTGCGAACATACTGCGCCTTCAATTGACCAATGCCCAGAGTTATGCACACGTGGTGCCATCTCATTGGCATATAAGCCTTTTTCAGTCACAAACAATTCAAGTGTTAACACACCAACATAGTTCAAATGGTTTAACAATCGGGTGATGTATTCCTGCGCAACGGGCTGTAAATCAGCACTGTTTGGAGCAGGAACTATTGAATGCGAGAGAATACCATTGTGATGATGATTTTCAGCCAAAGGCCAAGTTTTTACATCACCATCAATACCACGCACCGCAATAATTGATACTTCACGAGAAAAAATCACAAAACTTTCAGCGATTAATGATCCTGCTGGTCCTAACTCAGCCCATGCCTGATCAATTTGATCGACTGAACGCAGTACAAATTGACCTTTACCATCATAACCACCTGTCGCAGTTTTAAGTACGATTGGTAAGCCTAATTCACTCACTGCAAGCTTAAGCGTCTCCAATGAATCGACTGCTTTATACGGCGCAACAGGAATTTCCAGCTCATCAAATAAAGCCTTTTCAGAAAGGCGATGTTGTGCGATTGCTAAAGCTTGGCGTGGCGGATACAGATCTTTTTGCTTGGTTAATACATCAACATCAATCAATGGCGTATTTTCAAATTCCAGACTAAAAACATCTGCACTGGCAATAAAATCTTGTAACCCATTTTCAGCTTTAGTGCTAAAAACGTGTCCCAATATTGCAGATGGACAATCCGCATCAGCTTCAAAAAATGTGCATTGGATATTTAATGGGAGCGCAGCTTGCGCCATCATACGGCCGAGTTGACCACCACCAAAGATACCGATGGTTTTATTCATAACCTGTGTCCCGTTTTTAAGCTTGACCCGGAATATTTTTACTTGCCACTTTATCGGTTTGAGCGGCACGGAAATCTGCAACATTTTTTGCAATTTCAGGGCGAGTTAAACCTAAAATTTGAGCGGCCATGATTGCTGCATTGGTTGCACCAGCAGGGCCAATTGCCAATGTGCCAACTGCAATACCTGCAGGCATTTGTACAATAGACAACAAAGAATCAACGCCATTTAAAATTGAAGATTTCACAGGAACACCCAATACAGGCAAATCTGTTTTTGCTGCGCACATTCCTGGTAAATGTGCTGCACCACCAGCACCAGCAATAATCACCTGAATACCACGTTCACGTGCTGTTTCAGCATATTCAAATAAGCGGTCTGGCGTACGATGCGCAGAAACTACTTCGGCTTCAAAAGGAACACCAAGCTGTTTCAGCATATTGGCAGTGTTTTCGAGAGTTGCCCAGTCTGATTGAGAACCCATAATAATTCCAACGAGAGGAGCGTCTTGTACAGCGGCCGCATTCATTGCATATATTCCATAAACGAATGTAAGGAAGTTTAAATACTGGTGATCAGTGTTTAAATGAATATCAAGAAGCTCGCTATTATAGACTGATTTTTCATCTCACGAAAATTTAACAGACGTAGGAAGTCAATTTTTTTTAAGGGAACAACCTAAAAGCCGTTTGATTTGAGAATAAATATGATCTCGAACTCATAAGCAGCAGGAAAATTGCTAAAGATTGGGACATGAGATGAATATGCTGTCTGAGTGAAATCCGTTTTAATTCACATCATCACAGCTCATCTACTGGCTTCTAAACACAAAAAACACGCATCCCATCAAACATAAACCCGCCCATAAATAATCTAATTTAAATGGTTGTTTAAACAAGAAAATCATAAATGGAACAAACACCAACAGTGTGACCACTTCTTGGGTGATTTTCATTTGCCCCAACGACCAACCATGTTGTGCCAATAGACGTGTTGCGGGAATCATAAAGCTGTATTCAAGTAAGGCAATGATCCAACCAAACAAGATCGCTTGCCACAGAGGTGCATCATGTAAGAATTTTAAATGCCCATACCAAGCCAAGGTCATAAAACAGTTGGAGATAATTAGTAATAAAAGGGGGAGAGATAAAGCCATATTGATACCAATTAAATTATCAAGATATATTTTTGAACATTCAATGTCTGAACATTAAAGCGCTAAGGCAATATTTTTACGTTTTTTGAAATAATAAATGAGCGAGCCTATTTCCAAAGTACCAAACAACAATACAGTATCGAATACTTGTTTCAATAGCGATTGATCATCATAAAATGAGCTTAATAGACCAATTAAAGCAACCCAAATGAGATGAAAAATTAATCCATTTTTTAATTTGTGATCTTTTGAGTCTTTTGTATTGAGGTATCCCATCCAAATAAACGCAAAATATTGGAAGAAGATTAAAATTACAGCTGCGACCATTAAAGGTATGGATATTATTTTTGCAATGCCTGCTATCAAAGCAGAAACAATAAGCAAAAAAATAAAATACGCGATATTTTTAATCAGCAGAAAGATAAAATCATGTATATCCATTTTTAATAGATAATTCAGAGTGTTCAATCGATATTAGCATTGATAGAAGAATAAAAATACCAAGTGAGAGTTCATTATTTTCAATAAAAACCCACCTTTAAAATCGTAACAAGAAAAACTATCTTTTCGCCTTAACCCTTGCTATCGTTGCTTTCAAATCAAATGAAACGGCTACACCACAACAACAAAGTGATGTGTCTATAAAAGCACTGGAGTTAACACGAATGCATCTGCATATTTTGGGTATTTGCGGCACCTTTATGGGTTCATTGGCGCTATTGGCGCGTGATTTAGGACATAAGGTCACCGGTTCAGATGCGAACGTTTATCCACCGATGTCGACCCAACTCGAAAATGCTGGCATTACCTTAATGCAAGGCTATGACCGTAGTCATTTACAACCACATCCAGATCTTGTCATTGTAGGCAATGCAATGAAGCGTGGTATAGATGCGGTGGAATATATGCTCAATGAAGGTTTAGCATATATTTCAGGTCCACAATTCCTTGCTGACCATGTTTTGCAAGGTAAACATGTGCTTGGTGTTGCAGGTACCCATGGTAAAACCACAACAACAACAATGCTGGCTTGGGTACTGGATCAAGCAGGTTTAAATCCAGGCTTTTTAATTGGTGGTGTACCTTTAGGCTTTAGTGAAAGCGCACGTTTAGGTAGTGGAAAATATTTCTGTGTAGAAGCAGATGAATATGACTCTGCTTTTTTTGATAAACGCTCTAAGTTCGTACATTACCATCCAAAAACTGCGATTTTAAATAATCTTGAATTTGACCATGCCGATATTTTTGATGATTTAGCAGCGATTCAAAAACAATTCCATCATTTGGTCCGTACCATTCCAAGTGAAGGTCGTATTATTGCCCCGATCACTGAAACCAATATCGATGAAGTGTTGCAAATGGGTTGTTGGACACCTGTCGTAAGGACTTCACTTGACGCCAATAACAATGCTGAAGTTTATGCTGAACAGCTTTCTACGGATGGTTCACATTTTAAAGTGCTTCAACACGGCGTAGTAAAAGGTGAAGTGAAGTGGAATATGACAGGTCAACACAGTGTTGCCAATGCTTTGGCAACCATTGCAGCAGCTGAACATGTCGGCGTTTCAATTGAAACAGCATGTGAAGCCTTATCGAATTTTGGTGGGGTGAAACGCCGAATGGAATTACTTGATACAGTGAATGGTATTGAGATATATGATGACTTTGCCCATCACCCAACTGCGATTGATACAACGCTTGAAGGTGCACGTAAACGTTTAGGTGAGCGTAAGCTTTGGGCGATTATTGAACCACGTTCAAACACCATGCGTATGGGCAGTCATAAAGATGGCTTGGCACATTCTGCACGTCTTGCAGATGAAGTGATGTGGTATCAACCTGAAGGTCTGGACTGGGATTTACAGCCTGTCATTGACGCTGCAACCAATAAAGCCGTTGTGGCTCGTACACTGGATGACATTATCAGTACCGTTGTTACACAAGCAGGTGAGGGCGATGCTGTGGTGATTATGTCCAATGGTGGTTTTGGTGGATTACATCAAAAATTGATTGCAGCATTAAAAGCAAAATAAGTCGAAATAACGTGTAGAAAACCCACAAAATTTTGTGGGTTTTTTTATTGATTTACTGAGGGTGTACTTTCAATAAGTTTAAAATCCTTAAGCTTGACCCAACCTTCAACCAGATCATCTTCTATATTTTGATTTGGATCATTAAATATCACATAAACCCAGTGTTGTTTTTTTCTGTCTTTATAGATTGAATAAGCCGTGACATTATCATTTTGAAGCACAAAAGTATCATTCATCTTACAGATGTTTTTGGGCGCTGAATAAAAATAAATACGATGTTTAGATTTGCCTAACAACTCCCAACGTGGCTGTATTTCTTGCTCTTTTTTATAGGTTTGTAAATTTAATTCAAAACAACTCATTGCTAAACTGAACGATGAACTGCTCAATAACAATACAGTGATTATCATTTTTTTAAACATGTTTAATCTTCTAACCGAATCTGAATCTGAACGGCCCAATGAGTATTGGGCACACAATAAAGCTAAGCTTTCACATCGACAAAACTTTTATCACGTCTAAACATGACTTCGACATAGGAACAAGTGGGTACAATTTTAAGCTGCTTTTCACGTGCAAACTCAACCAAAGTATCCAACAACTGACGCGCAATTCCTTGACCACGCAAGGAGTCATCTACCCAAGTATGGTTCGCAATGATCTGATGCTCACCATGCCATAAATAACTGATCTCAGCAATTCGCTTACCTTGTTCATTATCAAAGTAAAATTCACCTTTTTGTTGATTATCTACATGTTGGAATTGCATATATTCTTTCTCATGGATGTTCTATAACACAATCCCACTGTAGCAAAGCAAACTTAAGATTTCAAAACATCATGAATCGATTGATCTTTATCAAATACTGATTTTGAAAAAGGGCAGAGTGGAATAATTTTCACATTCTTTGAGCGAGCCATCTCTACAACTTGATCTAATAATTTTCGACCTACACTTTGACCACGCAATTCATCTTCTACAAGTGTATGGTCAATAATCAACATATTTTCACCCGCCCATGTGTACGCCATTTCAGCCAAATGGTGACCTTCTTCACCAATATAAAATTCACCTTTTTTACCATCATCTTTATGTCTGATTTCTAACATTTTATTTACTCTTATATACGTTTAAATTTATAGGCCTATTCAAAATGCCATAACTATATTTGAATTATTGTTAAATTTTGTCTGACAGTTTTATTTTTGATACAACAAACTTAGCTTAACTTTATCCACAATTCAGCCTAAAATTTAGCACTAACCTCTTTTAATATTGACCATGTCTGCCTTATCTCCCCAAACTCCAGCACCACAATCTGCCCCCAGTGAATCCCAGCAATGGATCAGTGTGATTAGCCTTGCTTTCGCAGCATTTATTTTCAATACCACAGAATTCGTTCCTGTTGCTTTGCTGAGCGACATTGGAAAAAGCTTTGCGATGCCTGCAACTGATGTTGGCATCATGATTACTCTATATGCATGGGTTGTTGCACCCATTTCATTGCCGATCATGTTATTGACCAAAAATATTGAACGGCGCTTTTTACTGATCATCTTATTTATGGTTTTTGTGGCCAGTCATGCATTATCTTATTTTGCATGGAGTTTCGATGTACTCTTGATCAGTCGAATTGGTATCGCATTTTCTCATGCTTTATTTTGGTCAATCACTGCATCACTGGCAGTGCGAGTCGCACCCAAAGGTAAAGAATTTCAAGCTTTGGGGCTATTGGCCACAGGTACGGCATTGGCGATGGTTTTAGGTATTCCATTTGGACGAATGATTGGTGAATCTTATGGTTGGCGTAATACTTTTGCTTTGATTGCAATTGGTGCGGCTATAGTTTGCGTCATCTTAGCCAAAACATTACCACGCTTACCAAGCGTCAATTCAGGTTCTCTGAGTAGTTTAAAGGTATTTTTAAAACGCCCAAGCCTGATAATTGTTTTTGCTCTGACCATTATTGTGATTACCGCACAATTTACCGCATACAGTTATATCGAACCTTTTGCTCTGAATGTTGCGCATTTTAGCTCGACACAAACCACAACCTTATTATTAATCTATGGCGCAGCGGGTTTCTTTGGCTCTTATTTATTTGGTAAATTTGCCAAAAAATATCCAAAATTTCCAATACCGTTAAGTAGTGCTGTACTGGCTGTTTCGATGTTATTGTTGACTTCACTGAGCACTGATTTTACCAGTTTTAGTCTACTGAGTTTATTTTGGGGCATGGCGATTATTTGCTTTAGCTTAGCTCAACAAGCCAAAACCTTGGCTTTAGCTTCTGATGCCACTGATGTCGCCATGGCGATTTATTCAGGACTTTACAATGTGGGTATTGGTGGTGGCGCTTTGCTTGGTGGCATAGTGACCACCAATTATGGGCTCAATCATATCGGCATCGTTGGCGGTATAATCGCTGTTCTTGGGACCCTGTTAGCTTTAGTGCTTGTACAACGTAAAGATTTTATTCAAAAAATATAAATATCTTTTTACAAGTTTTAAAGTGACATGCTGAGTTAAAAACTTTAATTTGATAAAAGTTAACTTGGCTTTAAGGTCAAAAAAGACATCGTGCGAACAGTCAAGGTGTATGTAGGTATCAAGGAGCAATTCGATGGCATTGACCACCTCACCCAAGGAAAAACCGAACACTTCAGAAAAGCCTCGAGTCTTGACCCAATCTGAGATCACAGCACTACGACAAGACATGAAGCAGTCAATTGCGTGGGCACAAGCTGAACTGCGCCGTCGACACAACTAACCCAGTGCGGACGTAAAGTCCGATATAGGCAATAACTGCAATGCAAGCAATCATTTTATTTAAATTATTAACCACCACACTGCATCGGCAGTGTGGACGTATACATTTAAAATAAAATGTAGAAACCAACCCTGCCAATGAGCGGGGTTATTTTTTGCTCCGTGATTTGGTCAATATTTACGGAGAAACTCATGTCTGAGTATCACAATAAACAAGCCTTACTGGTTATTGATCTACAAAATGGTCTATTTCATGCGCAACATCCTCCATTTCAAGCTGAGCAATTGTTGAAAAACGTTAATCAGCTCATTGAATATGCGCGTGTTAAACACATTCCGATTTTTGCGATACGTCATGTTGGTTTAGCAGACACAGGACTCGCCCCAAATAGTCCAATGACTCAACTGATCGCTGAATTAAATATTGATCCTAATACAGATTACCTTTTAGAAAAAACACGGCCAAATTGCTTTTTCCAAACAGATTTAGCACAACAATTAGAGTCTTTAAATGTTGAAGAAGTGATCATCTGTGGTTTAAAAACTGAATTTTGTATCGATAGCACAAGCCGTGCGGCAAAAGACTTAAATTATAAAGTGATATTAATTTCAGATGCGCATAGCACAATCGATTCAAAGGTTCTCAATGCTGACCGTATTATTCAGCATCATAATTCAACGCTTAATCAAGCTTTTGTTGCGCTAAAAACCAGCGCAGAATTTTGTACATAAAATAAACTACATAAAAATACATTCAAAATTTGCACATTTTAAATAAATATGCGATTCTCACTAGATATTAAGAAATGAAAGATTTCTTACACAGTATATTGAACAAGGGGAGTAGCCTCCTTTATCAGAATATCGTCATTACGCTTTGAAAAAAGCCGGTATCTGAGCATTTGAGATTGATGTACATAACTCAAATGTAGGCAAGACCTTGATCATGTTGACACAGATGTTTAATCATCTGGCAACAGGTCAAGGTTTTTTTATGCCTGATTGCCAGATTCGGAGAGTTTTATGGAAACTATTGGCAATCCATGGCTGTATCTAGCGTTCTTCGCTATTGTTATTGTCATGCTACTGATCGACTTTTTAGGTTTTAAACAAAAAGAAGGGCAAGAAGTCAAAATTAAAACTGCTGCCTACTGGAGCATTGCATGGGTCAGTGTTGCAGCGTTATTTGGTGGTGGTTTATGGCTGTATCTACAACAAACCGCGGGTGTTTCTATTGCCAATAGCAAAGTCATGGAATACTTTGCAGGTTATCTACTTGAAAAATCATTAGCGATCGACAATGTCTTTGTCTGGTTGATGATCTTTGCTGCATTTGCGATTCCACAAGGCTTACAACGTAAAATTCTGCTCTATGGTGTATTAGGTGCAATTATTTTACGTACCATCTTTATTTTTATTGGTGCATGGTTCGTTCAAGAATTCTCTTGGGTGCTTTATCTCTTTGGTGCTTTCTTGGTTTATACAGGCTATAAATTCCTTAAAGGACAGGATGATGAAGAAACCAATATCGAAGATATGGCTATTCTCAAGTGGTTGCGTAAACACATGCGAATCACCCCAAAATTAGAAGGTGCTCAATTCTTTGTTCGTCAAAATGGTGTGTTGTGGGCAACCCCGTTATTCCTTGTCTTAATTTTAGTTGAAGCTTCAGATGTAATTTTCGCGGTCGATTCTATTCCAGCGATTTTTGCGGTGACCAGTGATCCCTTTATTGTCTTAACTGCGAATTTAATGGCAATCTTAGGTCTACGTGCAATGTTCTTCTTATTGTCGGGTGCCGCGTCTAAAATGCATTACTTGCCTTATGGCCTAGGCATCATCTTAGTCTTCATTGGCTTTAAAATGTTAATGCTGGATGTCTTCCATATGCCGATTTGGATTTCGTTAGGTTTTATTGTGATTGTCTTGGCAATTACCGCTTGGCTCTCTATTCGCCATAGCAAAAAACACCATGAAACAACCTTATAAACACTAGATCAAGCCTTCCAATTGGAAGGCTTTTTTATGATCAACAATAATATTCAACGATTTAAATTGTATGGACAGTATTGAAATGAGATCTTTATCCATCAGCATAATCATCTGTTGTAATAGCCATCTGTTGTCTTGGAGTATGATCTTCACTATGGTTTGATTAATTTAAATCTGATCGCCTAATCATCCACAACAAGCAGCTTTTCCCATCTGGTTAAAAACTGTTTAGCCTGAATCCGTGCTAAAAAAACTGGATAACTGACCAAACGTTTATTCCATCTCAATTTTAATTCAAACAAATCATTTAGCCCAAACGGCGCAATAATTTCGATATCATCATTTTCAAGTAAACGTACTGCAATTGCGGTTGCCGTTTCAACCCATACGGATAAAGCATCGAATACGGATTGGTATTGAGAGATAGAGCTTCCATCATCTGTTTTATACCACAAATGCACATAGGCTTGATTAACCACATCCCATTCATTATTGGGAAATTTTTGCTTTAACAATTCAGTCAAACGTTGCTCTTTAAGGCCTTGTTGATCATTTAAATCATAGAAAATCACATCGATTTCAATCTGATCAAATCCATAAGACTGATGATGTAAAATAGACCATACCAAGTTACGAATTACACCTGCACTCAAATATGCATGTGCATGAATATCTCGCAAATACTGTAATCGAAGCATCAATTCAGGACATGAATAGATAAGCTGTTTTAACTGTCGGTTATAATCCATTGTTGTCTTATTTCACCATTTTCCAAGACTGTAGTGATTGTTGCTATCAAAATAAACTTACAATATAGAATATGCCTTTAGCCGCTAATTTTAGTTATATTTCGATAAAAACTTCACTGTGCTAAAACAATAAAAAATAACGTTATTCAATTTTTTAGAATGCTTTCGCGCAAAACTGCATACAGCACCTGATACAAATTTCAGGTACAATCAATCGAAAAAAGGATAAATTGCAGGTTCTACATGTCTTGTGTTGTACAGAAAACAGCGGTTCGTGGGCGTTTTCTTGATATTAAAAATACCGTTTCTCAAGCAGCTCAAATATTAGATCAAGTTCGTTATATCGAAGATGGTTTACTGATCACAGAGCAAGGCAAAATCACATGGTTTGGCCCTTGGGAAGATGCACAGTCTCACCTGACAGATGATATTCAAATTGATCACTACCCAGAACAACTGATTGTGCCTGGTTTTATTGACACCCATATTCATTTTCCACAAACAGAAATGGTGGGTGCATATGGTGAACAACTTTTAGAATGGTTAAATACCTATACTTTTCCAACAGAAATTCAGTTTGCAGATAAAAACTATGCCGACAAAATCGCACAGTTTTTTGTCCAAGAATTACTTAAAAATGGCACCACGACAGCACTGGTTTTTTGTACGGTACATCCCCAATCAGTCGATGCCTTATTTGAAGCGGCAGAACAGCATCAGATGCGTTTAATCGCAGGTAAAGCCATGATGGATCGTCATGCACCTGAAGCACTCACAGATACTGCTGAAAGCGCATATATTGACTCTAAAGCACTGATTGAAAAATGGCATGATAAAGGTCGTAACCTATATGCCATTACTCCGCGTTTTGCACCAACCTCTACACCTGAGCAATTGGCAAAAGCAGGGCAGTTAAAAGCAGAGTATCCAACGGTATATGTGCATACCCATCTTAGTGAAAATAAAAATGAAATTGCATGGGTCAAAGACTTATTCCCAGAGCAGAAAGGTTATCTGGATGTCTATCACCACTATGGTTTAACAGGAGAGCGTTCTGTTTTCGCACATTGTGTTCATTTAGAGGAGCATGAGTGGGATTGCATGCATGCAACTGATTCAGCAATTGCATTTTGCCCGACATCAAACTTATTTTTGGGAAGTGGTTTATTCCCATTAAAAAAATCCTGGGAAAAACAGGTCAAAGTCGGCTTAGGAACTGACATTGGTGCAGGAACAGCCTTTTGCCAATTACAAACCCTCAATGAAGCCTACAAAGTGCAACAACTCCAAGGTGATAAACTTTCGGCGATGGAATCACTTTATCATGCAACGCTTGGTGGAGCGAAAGCGTTACATTTGGATGCGCAATTGGGCAATTTCAATATCGGTAAAGAAGCCGATTTTGTTGTGCTAGATTTAAAAGCAACGGCGCTACAACAACTGCGTCAGGAACGTGCTAAAAACATAGACGATGCATTATTTGCCTTATTTACCATGGGGGATGATCGCAATATTCAAGCCACCTATATTTATGGACAAAAAGCTTATGAGCAAAACCAAACAAAAACCGCGTAAATCAAAGAAAAAACTGATTTTGATTGGTACAGTTTTTGTGATTTGTGCATTCGTTTTAAAACGTGATGCACATTGATCATTTCGGCTTAAATTAGGGCATTTACATTTTCAAATGTCAAAAAAGATGCATCTTGATCTGATATGTTTTAAAATTATGTCATCTTTTAGGGTGTTGCTAGTCAACACCTTTTTTAATTTTAGAATTTGATGTTTAGGTTTTTAGGTATTTCCCATGACTATTGAAATGAAAGTGATGATTTCTGCTGAAGAAATTCATGCAAAAGTTCAGGAACTTGGTAAAAAAATTGATGCACATTATGCCAATAGCGATAAAGAGCTTGTCTTAATTGGTTTATTGCGTGGTTCAGTGATTTTTATGGCTGATTTATGTCGTGCAATCAGCAAGACTCACGAACTCGATTTTATGACCGTTTCAAGCTATGGTGGCAGTACAACATCTTCTCGTGATGTCAGAATCCTCAAAGATTTAGACGGCGAAATTCGCGGTAAAGATATCTTAGTCGTGGAAGATATTATTGACTCTGGCAATACCTTAAGCAAAGTATTGGAAATTTTAAGCACACGTCATCCCAACTCGATCGAGCTGTGTACTTTAGTCAGCAAACCGTCTCGCCGTGAAATCGATTTAGATGTGAAATTTCTGGGCTTTGAAGTTGAAGATAAATTCATTGTGGGCTATGGCTTAGACTACGATCAAAAATACCGTCATATTCCGTTTATCGGGGAAATTGGTCTTTAATTGAGACCTCACCACATCATTTTAACTAAAATGAGTTAAGCGACTTCGGTCGCTTTTTTTATTTTTTTAGCTTTCATAGTGAACAAAAATGCAACAACTTGTAGCAAATAAGCGCTTTTACTTCACTAGAGAATATTTGATTATTAAACTAATTCGATGCAGTAACTCACGACAAAATAAAGAAAAAGGAGAAAGATTATGATGTCACTGATTAGTGCAATTGTGATTGGTTTTATTGCTGGTTTAATTGCACGTGCAATTCACCCAGGTGATGACAAAGCTGGCTTCATTGTAACAACAGCACTCGGTATTGTAGGTTCATTGGTTGCAACCTATGGAGGTCAATTACTCGGCCTATATCCAAAAGGTGCATCAGCTGGATTTATTGCCTCAGTCATTGGTGCAATAGTGGTACTCTTTATCTATAACATGATTGCCAAACGTACTTAAATTTTCTCCTCAATATAAAAGCACCCTCGATGGGTGCTTTTTTACGCTGTCAGCATTCTAAGTGCTGTTTATAATCCAAAATTTTTCCATATTTTCTCAATTTCTTCGGCAGGGTAGGCACCCATCACCTTATAACCATTTGAGAAAATAATTGCTGGTGTTCCATGCAAACCTAATTTTTTACCCAATTCCAAATTACGTTCGATTGGCGTTGCACAATTTGCTGGTGCTGTCGGTTTAATCCCATTTTGAATCAAATTTTTCCATGCATATTCTTTATTTGCAGAACACCATACTTGCTTAGATGGCAAAATCGATTGTGCTTTGATGGCATAGATAAATGTATAAATTGTCACATCATTGAGCTTGGCTAAATTCCCTTCAAGCGTCTTGCAATATGGGCAATTTGGGTCAGAAAAGATTGCAAGCTGACGCTTTCCATTCCCCCTGACTGTTTTTACCGCATCATTCAAAGGTAATGCTTTAAAATCTATCGTATTTTCTTTAACTGCTAAATCTTTGGTTAAATTATGCTGATCTTTCAAACGAATCATTGAACCAATAAATAAATGCTGGGCATCCTCATTGAGATAAACAATTTGATTATCCAAGGTCCCACTATATAAACCCTGCATTTCTGTTGTTTGCAGATTATTAATTTTTACATTGGGATACTGCTGCACTAATTTTGCTTTCACAGTCTCAACACTGGCAAAACCAGCTGTACAAAAAGCCAGACTTAAGCTCAATGCGATAAATTGCTTTAACATAAATCGATAAAATCAAAATAAATATTGAGATGCATTAAAGCATAATTCATCAACTGACTTGTTTAAAAACTGTGATTGATCCTTATCTCTGTTTGCAATAGTTCTCTACCATTCACAGCACATTGAACTGTTAAAAAAAGCTGTACTTTATTCTTGCTCAGGTTTCACGTGAAACCCAACTAAACATCGCGGTTTTGTTGATTTCAACAGAAATATGCACCAATTGTTTATGAATAGATAAAGCGTGGCGTATCTGATCTGCATTTAAATTTTTATCATTGGATTCAAGCGCCAAAATCACTGAAAATTTGCCTTTAGCCACTTTCCACACATGAATATCGGTTATTTGGGCTTCAACATTTAGACGCTCAATCACTTCATGTACGTCTTCAACTATAGGATGATCCATTTCCGCATCTAACAATGTTTGGGCCGTTTCTTTGATTAAACCATATGACCAACGCCCGACTAAAATGGCCCCAACAATCCCCAATACAGCATCTAAAAAATCCCACCCCAAATACTTTGCAGCAAAAAGAGCAATAATCGCCAAGACAGAGGTCAGTGCATCTGCAACCACATGTAAAAACGCAGCTTTTTGATTTAAATCATGTCCATGATGGTCATTATGCGTATGTGAATGATGGTGATGGTGATGGTGATGGTGATGGTCAGCATGATCGTGTAATAACCATGCACAAACCAAATTGACCAGTAAACCTAAAATAGCAATCAAAATCGCTTCATTATAATGAATCTGTACAGGATGGAATAAACGCACTAGCGACTGGACGGCCATAAATAAGGCCACCACCATTAATAGAATTGCACTGCTATAGCCAGCAAGAATTTCAATTTTCCATGTGCCAAAACTAAAACGAGAATCCTGCGCATAATAACGAGCAGCTCGATAAGCAGCATAAGCCAAACCTAATGCCAGCATATGCGAACTCATATGCCAACCATCTGCGAGTAAGGCCATAGAATTAAAAATCCAGCCTCCCGCAATCTCAAAAATCATCATTAATCCGGTCAAAATAGTCGCCCATAAGATTTTCTTTTGCGCTAAAGGATTACCTTGATCAAATTGATGGCTATGCTTTCGCTGAATGGTTTTGAATTGCATGAGGCATGATCCTATATACTCTCCCCGAGTATATAATTTCAATTTAAAATATACTATAAGGGAGTATATAAAATAGCGGATTAATTTATGAGTCATTTACATCAAGATAAAAAAGTCCTCAATCGTGTGAAACGACTAAAAGGACAAATTCATGCGATTGAAGAAGCTTTGAATGATCAAAGCAGCTCATGTATCAGCGTTTTACAGCAAGTTGCGGCAATTAAAGGTGCCGTGAATGGCTTAATGAATGAATTGATTGAGCAGCATTTAACTGAGCATGTGATTAAAGACGCTCAAGCCGTGGATGAAGCTGAATTACAAGAATTTTTAAAGCTGCTAAAACGCTATTCATAACTCAATTCACAGTCATCTATGCTTGAATGTTCAAGTTTCCATTGACCCTTTACTGATTAAGTTTTAATCTTTCCATACTCAATTCCTTCCATGCCGAACTTTGTATTGAACAGGTTTGGCATTTTTATCTGCAAAACATTTGCATTTGAAGTCCTATATTTATGAATCAACAATCATGGCGTTCATTTTTAATGATCAGCCTAGCCTTATGTATTGGTACGATTGGTACGGCGCTCGCTAGCCCCTTATATCCAATTTATCAACAACTTTGGCAATTACTCCCAAGTCAGATCACCTATATTTTCGTGGCCTATATGTTTGGTTGTTTAACCACATTATTATTTTTAGGACGTAGCAGTAATAGTTTTGGTTTTATTCGTACCTTACAAATCGGGCTATTGTTTGCTGTGATTGGCCTAACACTGTCGGTGTTTGCATCAACCACCTATTTGCTTGGATTTGGGCGCTTTATCATTGGTATTGCCTCTGGGTTGATCAGCACCTCTGCAATGTTAGGTTTGATTTATACCATTCCTGACTCACATAAACAGAATGCCGCACAGTTAAGTTCAATTATTACCGTCATTGGCTTTGGACTGGGTCCTTTTATTGGTGGTGCAATCGCACAATTTTCTGATCGCCCACTTGTCACACCTTATTTACCCGTAATTGTTGCAGCAATCATCAGTTTGTTGAGTTTATTTACGATTAAAACCATGAGATTTGAAAGGCAGCCATTTTCTATTGCACCCCACTTACAACTGCCAGAAGCTCAATTTAAAAAACTGTTTTATATCGCCAGTTTTACCGCATTCTGTGCTTTTGGCTCATTTAGTTTATTTGCCTCATTGGCACCCTCCTTTATTCGAGATGTGATTCCTTGGCATGGGCCATTGGTCAGTGGTGCAACCATTGCCAGTATCTTAATGGTTTCTGCGATCGTCCAATTTATCGCAAAGTCTTTTGATATGCATAAAGCATTGAATACTGGCTTAGTCTTATTGATTTCCAGCTATATTATTTTATCGATCTGTATGACCATGCATTGGAGTTTCTTATTCTTTTTGAGTGTGGTTTTGGTTGGAATGGGGCATGGTTTAACGTTACTGAGTGCTTTTGCATTGATTCACCACATGACCAATGTTGAAAATCGGGCAGCTGTGGTTTCCACTTATTTGTTTATTGCCTATTTTGGCACCATTGTGCCGATCATTAGCGCAGGCTTTTTATCTGATCATTTCGGTTTAATGGTTGGTGTTTTAGGCTTTTGTGCAGGAATTGGTATCTTATGTATTTATTTATTGATCAGTCATTTAAAAATTAAAGCTTGATCAAACATCTAGGCGCTGTGCGCCTAGATGTTGGTTAAAAGCAATTATTGAATAATCTCAATTTTAACCACTTCTATATCTGTGGGTTTATAACGATGGGTATCGACTTCCCCCACAACTTTAACTTTGGTACCCGGTTTTAACTTTTTTAAATCGATAAGATCGTCATCCACTTCGATCCCAATGGTGCCCGTGCTGTCTTTTAGCTCATAATGTTCATGTTTTATTTGACGAACAATTGTCCCCGTCAAGGTGACAGCTGTTTCATCATTGGCACGTATTGCTTGTCCAATGGTGATCTTGTTTTTGGCAGCTTCTTGAATAATCACATGATCATCTTTACCCGCCCAAACATTTGATGTCATCACTAAAACAGCAATCGCAAGCAATAAAGGAGTTTTTTTCATGAAAAGAAGCCTTTGTTGAATATGTAATTGATCTTACAGTAAACAATTCTAAGATTGATGTAAATTCAGCTTACAAAAGCACAACTTTTCATCAAAAAAAGCGGACTAATGTCCGCTTTTAAGCTGTTAGAGTAAAGGATTACTTTCCAATACAGAACGAGCCAAAAATTACCCCTAACAGATCATCTGCACTAAAATCGCCTGTGATCTCAGCTAAGGCATTCTGTGCTAAACGTAACGATTCAGCGACCAGTTCACCCGCATGATAGACCTCAAGTTGCTCATGTGCTTCTGCAAGATAGTGCTGAGTGCGCTTCATTGCGTCTAAATGGCGTGTACGTGCAATAAAGGTATCTTCTTCAGGATGGAAGCCAGCATGCGCTGTAATCGCATCTATAAGCGCTTGTACGCCCATTTCCTGTTTGGCCGACACACTAATATGGCGAAAACCTTGAAAATCACTTAATTCAGGTGATTGCGCAGTTAAATCACATTTGTTACCAATCAACATCAAGCGTTTAGTTTCTAAATGATCTTCAAAATAGCGCTGAGCAAGTGCTAAAGGATTTTCACCTTGGCTGAGGTCATAAACCAAAAGTAATAAATCCGCTTGCTCAATTTCTTTGATTGCTCGGCGAATGCCTTCTTTTTCGACCACATCACCTGTCTCACGTAAGCCCGCAGTATCGGTGAGTGTGATGGGTAAGCCATTTAAAGTAATTTTCTCATGCAGTACATCACGCGTCGTTCCTGCAATATCCGTAACAATGGCACGGTCATTTCCAGCCAAGGCATTCAATAACGAAGATTTACCCGCATTGGGCTTACCTGCAATCACCACTTGCAGACCTTCACGTAATAACTGCCCCTGACGCGCAGAGTGTTGTACAGCAGAGACTGAAGCCTGCACATCTTCAAGCAGATGAAGAATTTTTCCATCTGCCAAAAAGTCGATTTCCTCTTCAGGAAAATCAATCGCCGCTTCAACATGCAAACGTAAATGAATCAGTTTTTCCAACACGGTATTCACTTTATTGGAAAATGCACCTTGCAAAGAACGTACTGCAGAACGCGCAGCGGCTTGTGAAGTCGCATCAATTAAATCTGCAATCGCTTCAGCTTGAACCAAGTCCATTTTGCCATTTTCAAAGGCTCGCATGGAAAACTCGCCTGCTTTGGCGGCAATAGCACCCAGCTCGAACAATCGTGCAAGAAGTGCATTTTGAATTACAGGACCACCATGTCCCTGCAATTCCACCACATCTTCACCAGTAAACGAGTTTGGATTTGGAAAGCAAATTGCTAGGCCCTCATCCATCACCTCACCTTTTTCATCAAAAAACTGACGAAAACCAGCAAAGCGCGCTTGGGGAAGCGCTTTTTGAGTTAAAGCTTGTGCAATCGCATAAGCTTTAGGACCAGATAGACGAATCACACCTACACCACCACGTCCAGGTGGAGTCGCAATTGCTGCAATTGTGGTTTGGCTTACAGGGTTGCTCATCTAAATTACTCAAACTTTGACAATAAAAAAATCCGCCTAAGATTACCATCTTAAGCGGATTTTTTCAGCTATTGCTTAATCTATGAAGATTAAACCACTTCGCTTGCGACTTTGGCTTTAGCAACATTTTTGTTGATAAACCATTGTTGCAGAATCGTGATCGAGTTGTTCACAATCCAGTATAAAACCAAGCCAGAAGGGAAGAACAGCATAAATACTGTAAACATGATCGGCATGATTTTGAAGACTTTAGCTTGCATTGGATCAGTAGGTTGTGGGTTCAACATTTGTTGAACAAACATCGTTACACCCATGATCAACGGCAAAATAAACCAAGGATCCATTGCAGATAAATCTTGAATCCAAAGCATCCATGGTGCATGACGAAGCTCTACAGATTCCATCAATACCCAATACAATGCTAAGAAGATTGGCATTTGCAACAGCAATGGTAAACAACCTGCAAGAGGATTGACTTGCTCACGTTTGTAAAGCGCCATCATTTCTTGTGAGAAACGCATGCGGTCTTCACCAAACTCTTCTTTCATGCGTTGCATTTCAGGTGCAATCACACGCATTTTCGCCATAGAACGATAGCTCTTAGACGACAATGGCCAAAGAATAAGCTTAACCAATACAGTCAATAAGATAATTGACCAGCCCCAGTTACCTACAAGATTATGGAAGAACTGTAAGCCAGCAAATAATAATTTTGCAATTGGCCATAACCAACCATAGTCTACAGTTTGGTTTAAACCAACAGCCAAGTCTTTTAATTCAGATTGAATTTTTGGACCTGAGTAGAACGTTGCATCAATGCTCATTGCTTTTCCAGCTGGAACATTGATGGTTGGAGAAGTAAATCCGATGATATTCATACCATCTGCAGATTTACGAGATTCCAATTTTGCTGTGTATTCTTGACCGCCAAAATGACCAGGCATCCAAGCACTTACAAAATAATGCTGAACAATCGCAACCCATCCGCCTTTTGCTTCAGTGTTGAGTTTTTCATCAGTAAAGTTTGCAAATTTTAGCTTGTTATAATGCTCATCAGGTGTACCCCAAGCGCCCCCCAAATATGTTCCAAGTGTAAAAATCCCTTGAGAGGTTTTTCCTGGATCATCTGAGTTATCACGCTTAATTTGACCAAACATTTGTCCTTGCCAATTTTGCGCACTACGGTTGACAACCTGATAGCTTACATCGATTGGATATTGACCTTGTTTAAAGGTAAATGTTTTGATGATTTCAACGCCATCTGCTGTTTTAAATACCATTGGTACAGCTAAAACTTGCGATGTCTTGCCATCTTTGTCTTTGGCTGCTTTGGCATCTGCAATAGTATAAGCAGTTTTTTCAAACGCATAGTTTGGACGATCTGGCTTACTGTCCGGACCATTCAATCCAATTAACCCAGATTGCGCAACATAGGTACGTTTTGCATCACTTTCAAGCATAACAAAAGGCTGATCACTGTCTTTGCTCTTGTCATGATTCAGTAATTCAATACGAACAATATCACCACCTTTAGGACTAATCCAAAGATGATAAAGGTCAGTTTGTACTGAAATCAATTGTTGATTTGCTGTGGCTGGTGCAGCTGTATTCTGTTGTGCAGCAGCTATATTTGCTTGTGGAACATCGCTAGTGGCCGCAGTTGCTTGACCTTTTGGCAGATCGGCAGACACATCATGCGCTACAACAGCCTGCGGTGTCGCAGCCTTCGATGTATTGTCATGACCATAGTCTTTTTGCCAAGCCAAAATGAGCAAATATGCGGTGACTAACATGGCCCCAAGGATTGCAAACCTGGCCCATTGTTGCATATCTATTACCCCAAGTGGTTAGAGTGATTTTGGTTCAATAAACGTTCACGCAAGGGTACAGGAACATGAAGCGTTTGAGAATCTATTTGCTGAAATGAAATAAAACGAATTGTTTTTTTTGGCACAGGATCATAACCATACCCACCCCAAGGATGACAACGACACACGCGTTTGGTCGCTAACCAGCTACCTTTTAATGCGCCGTGCGTATGGATCGCTTCTAACGAATATTGAGAACAAGTCGGAATATAACGACAACGAGGTCCAATGAGAGGACTAATCGCAATTTGATAGAAACGAATCAACCAATGCAATAAACGAATCATTGGTATCCTCTATTTTTGAGGGGAAGATTGAGCTATTTTATGGTGCTTTTTAACAATGCGCTGCAATTTCAACCAAGCAAATTGTAATTGCTGAAAAAGCTCAGCATTTGGAACTGCTTCTATACCAACTTTAGGCATCACCACAATATCCAATAAATCTATATTTTGCTGGTTTAAGCGAAAACTTTCACGCGTTAAACGTTTTATTCGATTTCTTTCATGCGCACGGCGCACTTTCTTCTTTGCAACAACAATACCCAAACGGCTTTTAGGCTGTTCGGTGACTTTTGCTAAGAATATAAAATGGGGTTGATGCACTTTAAAAAGCGCACCATCAAATACATCTTTGTAATCAGCAGCGCAGTGGATTCTCACCTCTGGACTGAAACTATAAAGAGACATAACACCCAAGTCGTCTATCAACTGTCTAAAAAATTAAACAGTTAAACTATGACGGCCTTTTGCACGACGGCGAGCTAATACTTGACGACCAGCCTTAGTAGCCATACGAGCACGGAAACCATGAACACGCTTGCGCTTTAATTCAGATGGTTGGAATGTACGTTTCATATCGAAACTCCAAAATTGATCTTTTCTAAAGGTTCGCGATTGTATTGTGCATTCTTTATTCTGTCAATAAATATACACATTTCTTTTATATAGACGCTTTATTTTTACCCAGACAACAACTTTATATAGATTAAATTGAATAAATTATTAAAAATATATATTCACAGCATAACTTATTATTTTATAATGCAAATAAGAGTTACACACAGATATATCCTCAAAGTTATCCATAGGCTGATTCACAATTTAAATTTAATTTCTCAATTTTAAATTTAAAAATCGTGTTGTTTTGAATTTAAATTCATAACTTAAGCTTTATCCACAGAAATCCTGATCCTTATAAATAAATTCAAATTTAAAATTTATATTTATTATTATTAGGGAGCATTTTTTCTGTGGAAAACCGCTTTTTTAAGATAAATAATAATAACTTACCCTGTGAGTATCCATGTTTCTATTAATTTGATGGATTGTGGATAACTTTCTGTGATAATTTATCCACAGCTTGTGGAAAACCTTATCCACAACTGCTTTGAATTTGAATTTATTTACAGAAGGTTGCTTTTTTGAGCGAATTAGATTGAATTAACCATGACAGATGTGGATAACTTGGTTAGAATGGCGACCCCTTCACCTACAGGGTAGGGGTAAATAGTCTTTTTTGAATTTAAAATTGAATGAAGGGGTTTCAC